>NZ_JACIDS010000014.1 GCF_014196455.1 Kaistia hirudinis | reverse complement strand
CGTCACGCGACTTTGTTGAAGTTAGCGAGGTCTGCGTGACCGAGGCCGAGCATGGCGAGTGCGATGTCGACGCTCATGCGGTTGACGCGCTGGATGGCCTCTGCGGTGGAGGATCCGGAGTGGGTGCCGAAGAGGGTGTTGTCCTCGAAGGCGCGGAGCGGGCTGTCGGCGGGGAGGGGCTCGGCCTCGAACACGTCGAGACCGGCCGAGCCGACCTTGCCGGAGCGGAGCGCATCGACGAGCGCGGCCTCGTCGACGATCGGCCCGCGGGCGACGTTGACCAGCATGACGCCGTGCTTCATGCGGGCGAGGGCATCGGCGTTGATGAGGTGGTGGTTCTCGGGCGTCAGGTTGCAGGCGAGCACGATGATGTCGGCCTCGGCGAGGACGGCCTCGAACGGCTTCTGCTGCGCGCCGACGGCGGCCAGCAGCTTCGGATCGACGGTGACGACGTCGGAGCCGATCACCTTCATGCCGAAGGCGACGCCGCGGCGGGCGATCTCGCGGCCGATGCCGCCGAGCCCGACAATGCCGAGCGTCAGGCCATGCAGCGAGCGGCCCTCATAGCGGGTCCACAGCCCCGCGCGGACATCGCGGTCCATGCGCTGGAGATGGCGGGCGAGGGTGAGGATATGGCCGAGCGCGAGGTCGGCGACCTCGTTCGAGAACATGCCGGGCGTGTTGTAGACGGGGAGGCCGATCTCGGTCGCGACGGGCTTGTCGACATTGTCGGTGCCGATGCCCCAGCGGACCAGGCCGCGGAGCTTGCCGGCGACGCCGGCGCGCAGCACCGGGGCGGAGAGATCGTCGTCGCCGGCGACGGCGACATCGGCCTCGGCCAGCATGGCGGCCATCTCGGCGGCGCCGAACTGCTGGCCGTCGAGCTTCGGGACCCAGACCTCGACGCCATGGGCGACGATCTCGTCGCGATAGCGGGCGATGTGGCGCTGCAGATGGCCGCAGGTGACGAGAAGCTTAGGCGCCATGGACGGGCTCTCCGGCGGTGTTCTGGGTCGTGTTGCTGGCGGCAGCCTGCTTGGCGGCCTTTTCGGCGGCCTGGACGCGGAAGATCGCCTCGGCGATCTGGAAGTTGATCTCCTCGTCGATATCCTCGGCCTCGAACGGGTCCATCTCGAACATGAGGGGGCGGAGGCCGATGCGGTTCTGCCGCTCGATCAGGGTCTTCTTCTCGAAGATGTAGAGGCAGGAGTTCTCGTTATAGAGCGGCGGCAGGTCCTGGGTTCTGAGCAGGATGGCCGGGTTGTGGTTGACCGCGCGGGCGAGCGGGTCCCAGAGGCGGGACTGGAACTTGGTCACCGAGAACAGCGAATCGTAGACCGGGTATTTGTCGAAGAACAGGTCGACGGCGCGGGCGACGGTGTCCTTGGTCATCAGCGGATTGGTCGAATGGGTCTGCAGGTAGAACTGCGAATCGACCACGCTCGTGTCGTGCAGCAGCACATTGTTCATCGGCGTCGCGCCATCGCGCAGATGCGCCGGTCGCTCCTCCAGGATGACCTGCGGATAGTCCCGCTTGCAGATGTCGAAGACGACGGGCGAATCCGTGTCGATCAGCACGCGGTCGATGCCGGGCGTCTCCAGCAGCACGTCCAGCATGTGCTGGAACAGAGGCCGCCCATCCCCGAACGGGCGGTAGTTCTTCCCCTTAACGCGCTCCGACGAATGACGCATCGGCATCAGGGCTACGAGCTTGTA
>NZ_JACIDS010000013.1 GCF_014196455.1 Kaistia hirudinis | reverse complement strand
GCCCGCTCGTCCTCGAGCCCGATCACGATCCGGTCCGGCCGCTTGAAGTCCGCGATCGCCGCGCCCTCGCGCAAAAACTCCGGATTGGACACCACCGCCACGTCGGCGAGAGGGTTGGTCTCGCGGATCGTGCGCTCGACCTCGTCGCCCGTCCCGACCGGCACGGTCGACTTGGTCACCACCACAGTGAAGCCATCGACCGCCGCCGCGATCTCGCGCGCCGCGCCATGCACATAGGAAAGATCCGCATGGCCGTCGCCGCGCCGCGACGGCGTGCCGACCGCGATGAACACGACATCGGCCGCCGCCACCGCCCCGGCGAGGTCCAGCGTGAAGGAAAGCCGCCCGGCGCGGGCATTGCTCGCCACGATATCGGCCAGCCCCGGCTCGTAAATCGGCATCTCGCCCCGCTCCAGCGCCGCAATCCGCGCCGCGCTCTTGTCGACGCAGGTCACCTCATGCCCGAAATCCGCAAGGCAAGCCCCCGACACCAGCCCGACATACCCCGAACCGATCATCGCGATCTTCATGCGCAGCCCATCCCGCCAATCCGCACTCGCATCCCCCGCCCGCTTATCGGATGATCCATACACGACTTTGTGACAATCCAAGGCCAGAGCCCGCGCGCCTCGGCCCAACGCCCACAGCCACGTTGGAAACCGGCTTCGAGCACAAGATGCTGTATCGCCCGATGCGGCGGAACGCCTCGTCTGCCGGCATTCACCATCCGATCGGCCGTTTCGTCAGGCTTCCATGCGATATGCTGCATCGCAGCACGCCGTGTGCACCGCTTCCATCGGCGCCGAATTTAGGCGATACTCAAAGTGCTGCGCTCTTCCCTTTGCCGGCACAGCGCATCGCGGAGGCGCAGAAGACATGATCCCAAGTCCGGGCAAAGGCAGCGGGAGGCCGTCGCGCCACCCCGGCGGATCCAGCCTTTTCAACCAGCCGCGCCGCACCGACCTGTCCAGCGGCCAATTGAACGACTCCCCCCGTATTTTCATTTCGATCGCAATTTGAGGAGCCGGAGCCATGCGCTTCACGTCCATGAGCCTCACCCCGATGAGCCTCAACTCAAATGCCATTCGACGCGCCCTGATCATCTCGGCCGCCGCAATTTCCCTCTCGACCGCGGCCTCTGCCGCCGATACACCGCCGGCACCGGCCAAGCCCGACGCCGCCGCAGCCAAGCCGGCCGCCAAGAATGGCTGGGACCTCGCCAAGGAATTCGCCGCGGCGACGACCCCGGAGGCCAAGCAGGCTGCGCTCGACGCGCTCGTCGCGGCCGCGGACAAGGGTGATGCGGGCGCGCTGTATACGCTCGGCGATATCTATCTGAAGGGCACCAGCGTCCCGGCCGATCCGACCAAGGGCCGCGCCTATCTCGAAAAGGGCGTCGCGGCGGGCAGCATGCCGGCCGCATCGCGCCTCGGCGGCGCCCTGATCCTCGGCACCGAGCTGCCGGCCGACGTTCCCGCCGGCCTCGCGCTGCTGGAGAAGGCCGCCGCGGCCAAGGACGGCATGGCGCTCTATACGCTCGGCGATATCTATCTGAAGGGCACCGGCGTCACCGCCGATCCCGCCAAAGGCCGCGCCTATCTCGACCAGGGTGTGGCGGCTGGAAACGCGGCCGTCATGGCGCGCCTCGGGAGCGCGCTGGTCCTCGGCACGGAGCTTCCCGCCGATGTTCCGGCCGGCCTTGCCCTGCTGGAGAAGGCCGCCGACACCGGCAACGGAACCGCGCTCTACACGCTCGGCGACATCTATTTGAAGGGCACCGGCGTGCCGGCCGATCCGGCCAAGGGCCGTGCCTATCTCGAGAAGGGCGTCGCGGCCGGCAATGCCGCGGCCGGCGCCCGTCTCGGCAGCGCGCTGATCCTCGGCACCGAGCTGCCCGCCGACGTCCCCGCCGGCCTTGCCCTGCTCGAAAAGGCCGCCGACACCGGCAACGCCACCGCGCTCTATACGCTCGGCGATATCTATTTGAAGGGAACCGGCGTCCCCGCCGATCCCGAGAAGGGCCGCGCCTATCTCGAAAAGGGCATCGCCATCGGCAACAGCGCGGCCGGCGCACGCCTCGGCGGCGCGCTGGTGGCCGGGACCGAGCTGCCGGCGGATGTTCCCGCCGGCCTCGCCTTGCTTGAAAAGGCTGCCGACGCCGGCAATGGCACGGCGCTCTATACGCTCGGCGACCTCTATCTCAAGGGGACCGTCGTCCCGGCCGATCCGGCCAAGGGTCGCGCTTATCTGGAGAAGGGCGCCGCCACCGGCAATGCGGGCATCGCCGCCCGCCTCGGCAGCGCGCTGGTCCTCGGCACCGAGCTGCCCGCCGATGTTCCCGCCGGCCTCGCCCTGCTCGAAAAGGCGGCCGACGCCGACAATGGAGCCGCGCTCTATACGCTCGGCGACATCTATCTGAAGGGCACCGGCGTGCCCGCCGATCCGGCCAAGGGCCGCGCCTATCTCGAGAAGGGCATCGCCGCCGGCAACATGGCATTGGCGACCCGTCTCGGGGCCGCGCTCGTCAACGGCACCGAACTCCCCGCCGATGTTCCGGCCGGCCTTGCGCTGCTGGAGAAGGCGGCGGATTCCGGCAATGCCACGGCGCTCTACACGCTCGGCGACATCTATCTGAAGGGAACTGGCGTTCCGGCCGATCCCGAGAAGGGCCGCGCCTATCTCGAAAAGGGCGTGGCGCTTAACAGCATGCAGTCCGCCTCGCGCCTCGGCAGTGCGCTGGTGCTCGGCACGGAGCTGCCGGCGGATGTGCCGGCCGGCCTCGCATTGCTGGAGAAAGCCGCAGATGCCGGCGACGGCTCGGCGCTCTATGTGCTCGGCGACATCTATCTGAAGGGCGCCGGCGTTCCGGCCGATCCCGCCAAGGGGCGCGCCTATCTCGAGAAGGGCATCGCCGCCGGCAATATGGGCACCGCGACCCGGCTCGGCAGCGCGCTCATCTACGGCTCCGAAATTCCCGCCGACGTTCCGGCGGGCGCGGCGCTGCTCGAAAAGGCAGCCGAAGCCGGCAATGCGACGGCGCTCTATATGCTCGGCGACATGTATCTGCGCGGGACGACCCTCCCGTCCGATCCGGTGAAGGGCCAGGCCTATCTCGAGCGCGCCGTCGCCGCCGGCAACACGGCGGCCATGGTGCGCCTCGGCAGCGCCCTGGTACGTGGCAAGGAAATCCCCGGCGATCCCGTGCGCGGTCTCGCCTTGCTGAACGAGCGCGCGGAGAAGAACGACCCCGGCGCGCTGTTCGCGCTGGCCAATCTCTCCATGCCCGGGGGCGGCCTCGCGCCCGATCCGGAGGCGACCATCCGCAATCTGAAGGCGGCGGCGGAAGCCGGCAACAAGGATGCGCTGCGGCGGCTCGGCGAGATCTACCGCGACGGCAGCGGCGTGCCGCGCAACCGCCAGCTGGCGCTGCGCTATCTGCAGCAGGCCGTCGATGCCGGCAATGACAATGCCCTGGTCTCGCTCGGCATCGGCTATCTCTACGGCACGCTCGGACCGCGCAATCCCGAGAAGGCGTTCTCCTATTTCAAGGCCGCCGACGCCAAGGGCATCAAGGGCGCCATGTCCAACATGGCAAACGGCGCCTTCGCGCAGGACGTTCCGGCGTCGATCCGCAACACGGTCATGAAGCGCCTCGCCAAGGATGCCGATGCCGGCAATGTCGCGGCGGCGCGGACGCTGATCGCGCTCTATCGCGACGGCAGGAAGCCGATGCTGGCCGCCTCGCCCACCAAGGCGCGCGGCCTGCTGAAGAAGTATGATGCGCTGTTCACCGCGAGCGACAAGGAGTTCGAGACGCTGATGCTCGACGCGGTGGCGGCGCGGGGCGTCAAGCAATATGCAGCCATCGCCGCGCGCTACGAGACGCTGAGCCCGGACATGAAGGAGCGCTTCCTCGGCTCGATCCGCGGTCGTCAGGACAATGTCTATGTCTACATCCTGCAGACCAAGCTGGCCGAGGGCGGCTTCTACAAGGGCAAGCCGACCGGAACGCTGAACGGCGCGACGATCCAGGCGATCTCCAAATTCTGCGCGGACCGCAAGCTGACATCCGTCTGCAATGCCGGCCCGCTCGACTGGCAGAGCGCCATGGCGATCGCGGGCGAGCTCCCCTGATCATTCGGGCGCCGCTGCCGCCCGCGGCGCGGCGCCCGGACATCATTGCGGCGTGCCCGCGATGATTACCCGATACCCGGCCGGATGGCTGCAGGACGGTGCGCACCGCGCCGATCCTGCGGCGGTCAGGCCGAAGACCTAACCCGAAGCTTCGAGGAATTTTCGTGTCGTACAAGCTCGTAGCCCTGATGCCGATGCGTCATTCGTCGGAGCGCGTTAAGGGGAAGAACTACCGCCCGTTCGGGGATGGGCGGCCTCTGTTCCA
>NZ_JACIDS010000012.1 GCF_014196455.1 Kaistia hirudinis | reverse complement strand
GGGCCCCGTGGAGCCTCTTCCGCCGGCCTCTGGAACGACAAAAAGCCCCGGCGGATATTAATCCGGCCGGGGCTTTTTGGATGGGGGACATTGTGTTGAGAGGAATTCGATGTGCTTTGCAGGCCTGGCGGCGACCTACTCTCCCGTGTCTTAAGACAAAGTACCATTGGCGCGGAGGGGTTTAACGGCCGAGTTCGGAATGGGATCGGGTTCAGGCCCCTCGCCATGACCACCAGGCCGGCGAAGCACATCGAAGAAGCGAAGAAACTGGTTTTGATTGTCGTCGAACCGCTTGTGGCGGGCATTGTTAATGAGAGTGTTCAAGCCGAACGAGTTATTAGTACCGGTAAGCTGCATGCGTTGCCGCACTTCCACACCCGGCCTATCAACGTGGTGGTCTACCACGACTCTTCAGGGAAAACTCGTTTTGAGGTGGGTTTCCCGCTTAGATGCTTTCAGCGGTTATCCCGTCCGTACATAGCTACCCTGCAATGCGGCTGGCGCCACAACAGGTCCACCAGAGGTACGTCCATCCCGGTCCTCTCGTACTAAGGACAGATCCTCTCAATTTTCCTACACCCACGGCAGATAGGGACCGAACTGTCTCACGACGTTCTGAACCCAACTCACGTACCACTTTAATCGGCGAACAGCCGAACCCTTGGGACCTTCTCCAGCCCCAGGATGTGATGAGTCGACATCGAGGTGCCAAACGATGCCGTCGATATGGACTCTTGGGCATCATCAGCCTGTTATCCCCAGAGTACCTTTTATCCGTTGAGCGATGGCCCGTCCACGTGGGACCACCGGATCACTATGGCCGACTTTCGTCTCTGCTCGACTTGTCAGTCTCGCAGTCAGGCGGGCTTATGCCATTGCACTCGACGAGCGATTTCCGACCGCTCTGAGCCCACCATCGCGCGCCTCCGTTACACTTTGGGAGGCGACCGCCCCAGTCAAACTACCCACCATGCACTGTCTCGGACCCGGATGACGGGCCGCGGTTAGACATCCATAACAGTAAGGGTGGTATTTCAAGGGTGGCTCCACACGAGCTGGCGCCCATGCTTCAAAGCCTACCACCTATCCTACACATACCGTCACGAATGCCAGTGCAAAGT
Organism: Kaistia hirudinis; assembly: GCF_014196455.1. Lineage (GTDB taxonomy): Bacteria > Pseudomonadota > Alphaproteobacteria > Rhizobiales > Kaistiaceae > Kaistia > Kaistia hirudinis. The sequence continues at coordinate 4,584 of NZ_JACIDS010000012.1, read as the reverse complement.
TGTAGTAAAGGTTCATGGGGTCTTTCCGTCTGACCGCGGGAACCCCGCATCTTCACGGGGAATTCAATTTCACTGAGTAGGTGCTGGAGACAGCGGGGAAGTCGTTACGCCATTCGTGCAGGTCGGAACTTACCCGACAAGGAATTTCGCTACCTTAGGACCGTTATAGTTACGGCCGCCGTTTACCGGGGCTTCGATTCAAAGCTTGCACCTCTCCTCTTAACCTTCCGGCACCGGGCAGGCGTCAGACCCTATACGTCGCCTTACGGCTTCGCAGAGCCCTGTGTTTTAGGTAAACAGTCGCTACCCCCTAGTCTGTGCCCCCCCGACCTGGTTGCCCAAGCCGAGGGCCTCCTTCTCCCGAAGTTACGGAGGCAATTTGCCGAGTTCCTTCAGCACCATTCTCTCAAGCGCCTTGGTATACTCTACCAGTCCACCTGTGTCGGTTTAGGGTACGGTCTATACGCGGGAGCTATTTCCTGGAACACCTTCACCGCAGGATCAATCCAATAAGACCCTACGATACACGGTATTCGTCACTACCCGCAGGCTGAGGAATATTCACCTCATTCCCATCGACTACGCCTTTCGGCCTCGCCTTAGGAGCCGGCTAACCCTGCGCAGATTAGCTTTACGCAGGAACCCTTGGACTTTCGGCGACAGTGTCTCTCACACTGTTTGTCGTTACTCATGTCAGCATTCGCACTTCCGATACCTCCAGAAGCCCTCACGGGTCTTCCTTCACTGGCTTACGGAACGCTCCGCTACCACGTGATCTTGCGATCACATCCGCAGCTTCGGCACATGGCTTGAGCCCCGTTACATTGTCGGCGCAGGAACCCTTGTCTAGACCAGTGAGCTGTTACGCTTTCTTTAAATGATGGCTGCTTCTAAGCCAACATCCTGGTTGTTTTGGGATCCCCACATCCTTTCACACTTAGCCATGATTTGGGGGCCTTAGCTGGCGGTCAGGGTTGTTTCCCTTTTGACGACGGACGTTAGCACCCGCCGTCTGTCTGCCGGATAGTACTCTCGGGTATTCGGAGTTTGGTTAGGTTTGGTAAGACGGTGAGTCCCCCTAGCCCATCCAGTGCTCTACCCCCCGAGGTATTCATCCGACGCTCTACCTAAATAGATTTCGCGGAGAACCAGCTATTTCCGAGTTTGATTGGCCTTTCACCCCTAGCCACAAGTCATCCCCGTCTTTTTCAACAGACGTGGGTTCGGCCCTTCAGTGCGTGTTACCGCACCTTCAGCCTGCTCATGGCTAGATCACCCGGTTTCGGGTCTAATCCGACGAACTCGATGCCCTATTCAGACTCGCTTTCGCTGCGCCTACGCCTATCGGCTTAAGCTTGCTCGTCAGATTAAGTCGCTGACCCATTATACAAAAGGTACGCCGTCACCCGGACCTTTCCGAAGAAAGACCCAAAGGCTCCGACTGTTTGTAGGCATCCGGTTTCAGGAACTGTTTCACTCCCCTTGTCGGGGTGCTTTTCACCTTTCCCTCACGGTACTTGTTCACTATCGGTCGCTGAGGAGTACTTAGGCTTGGAGGGTGGTCCCCCCATGTTCAGACAGGATTTCACGTGTCCCGCCCTACTCGAGGACATGAATGCTTTCTACCCGTACGGGGCTATCACCCGCTGAGGCCCTGCTTTCCAGACAGGTTCCGGTTCTTACACTCATGCCACTGGCCTGGTCCGCGTTCGCTCGCCACTACTAGCGGAGTCTCTGTTGATGTCCTTTCCTCCGGGTACTTAGATGTTTCAGTTCCCCGGGTTCGCTTCGTACACCTATGTATTCAGTGTACGATACCTCTTGCGAGGTGGGTTCCCCCATTCGGAAATTCACGGATCAAAGCCTGTTCGCGGCTCCCCATGACTTATCGCAGCGTACCACGTCCTTCATCGCCTCTCAGCGCCAAGGCATCCACCGAATGCCCTTCTTGCACTTGATCACTCTCATTATCGATGCCCGCCCTCGGCAGGCAGGCAATCGACGACGGTGAGACCAGCAATCGGTTGCCCGATTGGCCAGTCTCGTAAAGACCAGTTTCTTCGAGATCTGCCCGATCGTCACAACGCCCGAAGGCCCTGCACGTATCTGGGGATATGCCCTGATGAGGGGCATTCGGACAGATCTTCTCTCTTCACAATGTCAGTCAACCTGCCATCCGCGAGCCTGGTGCGATCCAGGCCGGTGCGGCGGCAAAACTCGTTTGCGGATGAGGAGCAGCACGAAGCCGCTCTTGCATGAATGGTGGAGCCTGACGGGATCGAACCGACGACATCCTGCTTGCAAAGCAGGCGCTCTCCCAGCTGAGCTAAGGCCCCGAAGGGGTATTCGTTCAAGGGAAGCCAGTCCGGAAGCCAGATCGATCAGGCGATGGTGGGCCCGGGTAGACTCGAACTACCGACCTCACGCTTATCAGGCGTGCGCTCTAACCACCTGAGCTACGGGCCCGTCCGTGCCGGGCAGGCGCCTTCACACGACAACGCCCCGCCCATCGGTTACCCGATCGACGAAGACACCATCATGACGGCGCACGGCCCGGCCGATAACCGGCCCGGCTCAAACTCATCCGCGGAAGAAAGAGAGACGAAGACGGCGGAACCCCGCCAAAGACCTGATCTTGCGATCGGTCCGATTGTCCTAAGAGATCCGATAGAACCTCGTGAGAAGTCCTGAAGGATCATCCTTAGAAAGGAGGTGATCCAGCCGCAGGTTCCCCTACGGCTACCTTGTTACGACTTCACCCCAGTCGCTGAGCCTACCGTGGTCAGCTGCCTCCTTGCGGTTAGCGCACTGCCTTCGGGTAAACCCAACTCCCATGGTGTGACGGGCGGTGTGTACAAGGCCCGGGAACGTATTCACCGTGGCATGCTGATCCACGATTACTAGCGATTCCAGCTTCATGCACTCGAGTTGCAGAGTACAATCCGAACTGAGACGGCTTTTGGAGATTTGCTCAACCTCGCGGTCTTGCTTCCCATTGTCACCGCCATTGTAGCACGTGTGTAGCCCAGCCCGTAAGGGCCATGAGGACTTGACGTCATCCCCACCTTCCTCTCGGCTTATCACCGGCAGTCCCTCTAGAGTGCCCAACTGAATGATGGCAACTAGAGGCGAGGGTTGCGCTCGTTGCGGGACTTAACCCAACATCTCACGACACGAGCTGACGACAGCCATGCAGCACCTGTGTTCCGGCCAGCCGAACTGAAGAGATCCATCTCTGGAAATCATACCGGACATGTCAAGAGCTGGTAAGGTTCTGCGCGTTGCTTCGAATTAAACCACATGCTCCACCGCTTGTGCGGGCCCCCGTCAATTCCTTTGAGTTTTAATCTTGCGACCGTACTCCCCAGGCGGGATGCTTAATGCGTTAGCTGCGCCACCGAAGAGCAAGCTCCCCGACGGCTAGCATCCATCGTTTACGGCGTGGACTACCAGGGTATCTAATCCTGTTTGCTCCCCACGCTTTCGTACCTCAGCGTCAGTTCCGGGCCAGTGAGCCGCCTTCGCCACTGGTGTTCTTCCTAATATCTACGAATTTCACCTCTACACTAGGAGTTCCACTCACCTCTCCCGGACTCAAGACGACCAGTATCAAAGGCAGTTCCGAGGTTGAGCCCCGGGATTTCACCCCTGACTTAATCATCCGCCTACGTACGCTTTACGCCCAGTAAATCCGAACAACGCTTGCCCCCTTCGTATTACCGCGGCTGCTGGCACGAAGTTAGCCGGGGCTTCTTCTCCGACTACAGTCATTATCTTCATCGGCGAAAGTGCTTTACAACCCTAAGGCCTTCATCACACACGCGGCATGGCTGGATCAGGCTTGCGCCCATTGTCCAATATTCCCCACTGCTGCCTCCCGTAGGAGTCTGGGCCGTGTCTCAGTCCCAGTGTGGCTGATCATCCTCTCAGACCAGCTACGGATCGTCGCCTTGGTGCGCCATTACCACACCAACTAGCTAATCCGACGCGGGCCCATCCCAAGGCGATAAATCTTTCCCCCTAAGGGCACATGCGGTATTAGCCAAAGTTTCCCTTGGTTGTTCCGCACCTCGAGGTAGGTTCCCACGTGTTACTCACCCGTCTGCCACTCCCCTTGCGGAGCGTTCGACTTGCATGTGTTAGGCCTGCCGCCAGCGTTCGTTCTGAGCCAGGATCAAACTCTCATATTGAATGAGACTTTGATTGGCTTGGTCACTACGTATTGACGAGTCCCAAGCACACCGTCATCCAACCGACATCTCTGTCGATTAAACAACTAGCGAGCTTGAAAGAAACGTAGTGCCGCCAAAATCTCCGACACCAGCTTCACCAGAAAACCCTCAGGCCTTCCGCTTCCACCGGCATCCGCAAGGATCCCGCCGTCCACGTTTCTCTTTCTTCCAATTCAATTGTCAAACAACAGACAGACCTAAATCCGTCTCGCAACAGCCACAGATCATTCAATCCGCTTCGCCGTCGCAGCAGCTTCCGCCGCCATATAACCCGTCCAACCCACCGCCGCAAGACCCAAAACTCAGAGACGAGTTTTTCGTCTCGCAGACAACAGCGTCGTCCGCGTCGTTG
>NZ_JACIDS010000011.1 GCF_014196455.1 Kaistia hirudinis | reverse complement strand
ATCCAGCGCGTCAACCGCATGAGCGTCGACATCGCACTCGCCATGCTCGGCCTCGGTCACGCAGACCTCGCTAACTTCAACAAAGTCGCGTGACGGAGGCGGCGCGGTTGGAACACGGATCGGTTCGGGACAGGCGTCACGCCGGAACCGCGGGCGGTCCCGCCACGCGGTTCACCGCTCGGAACCCGCTCCAGCCGCGTCATCGCTCGCTTCCGCCACGACGCGGCGCCAGAGGACAAGCCAATGGGCAATAACGCGCTCAAGACCGCCGCCAAGGGTTCCGTCAATACGCTGAACGCGCTCAGGCGGCGCTTCGCGCCGCGGCGCGTCTTTCTCTACGCGCCGGATGCCGGCCCGGATGTCGCCGATCTCGAACAGCGGATCCGCTTCTATTTCGGCGACGACATCCGCATCACGCATCTCAAGAGCCCCGCGCCGACCTGGCTCCTCGCCCACGGCCCCGTCCTCACCTTCCGCCCGAAGGATGCGCCGCCCGTCCCGCTGTTCCAGCAGGCGCTCGGCGTCTTCGACGTCAACTTCCGGACCAACTCGATCGAGGCCTGGAACTGGTTCGACGCCGAAGTGTTCCTGAACGGCTCGCCCGACCCGGCGGTGAGCCGGCGGAACTATGACGCATGGAAGCGCAGGGTCCTCGCCGAGGGCCATCGGCAGGCGACGATCTTCGGCACAGGGCCGTCGCTGGCGAGGGCCATCGAGCGCGACTGGTCGCAGGATATCCGTCTCGTCTGCAACACCATCGTCCGCGACGCAGAGCTGTGGCACCACATCGCGCCGCACGCCGTCGTCGCCGGCGACGGGCTCTATCATTACGGGCCGACGGAGTTCGCCCGCACCTTCCGAGCGGATCTGCTGAAGCGCCTGCGGGAATCGCCGGACACGGTGTTCATCTATCCCGATCTCTTCCATTCGCTGGTCGCGCGGGAAATCCAGATCGAACCCGAACGCCTCATCCCGATCCGGCGCGGCACCGCGCATACGGTACATGCGACGCTCAAGGATGATTTCGCCCTGCCCGCGCTCGGCAATGTCCTCAATCAGCTTTTGCTTCCGATCGCCTGCGACCTGTCGAAATCCGTCCGGCTCTGGGGCTTCGACGGCCGCGCGCCGAGTGACGTCCTGTTCTGGTCGAACTCGAACAAGCACTCCTATCCGGAGCTGATGCACACGCTGAGGGAACATCACCCGGCCTTCTTCGATCACTTCGTGCCGGCGCATGATCCGGAAAGCTATGTCCGCGCGGTGCACGGGGATGTGCTGGAGCATTGCCTGTCGCAGGCCGAACAGCAGGGCTGGCATTTCGAGATGCTGCACAAATCCTGGACGCCGACCCTGTCGCGACGGCTGGCGCCGGACGTGGAGCCAGCGCAATGAGGCTTGCGGTCGTCTATGGCGAGACGCCGGCCCCGCCCAATCACGGCGGACGCCTGGATGTCTACCAGCGGCTCCTCGCCCTCAAGGAGGCCGGCGCGCAGATCAGTCTCGTCTGCTGGCGCAACCCGAAGGCGGGCGAGACGGAGGACGGCATCCGCGCTTCGCTGAAGGACCTCGTGGACGAGGTGCATGTCTTCGACATCACCACGCATTTCGAGCGGCCCTGGCTGCTGCTGCGCTATCCCGGCTGGGTATCGCGCCGCGCCCTCGCGCCGGCCGATCTCAACCGCCTCGTCGGCGCGATGCGCGCGTTCGCGCCGGATGCGATCCTCATTGACGGCCTGCCGAGCGCGGTCGCGGGCCTTCAGCTGGCTGGCGCCTTGAAGCAGCGCTATTTCTTCCGCTCGGCCAATCGCGAATTCAAATATGTGAGCGACCAGTACCGCCTCAATACCAATTGGCGCGGGCGGCTGCGCAGCGCGCTGGACATGACGGGCCTCGAGCGTTTCGAGCGCGGCGTCATCGGCGGCTCGGTCAAGTATTACGACTGCTCGCAGATCGATCTCGCCTACTGGACATCCGAGGGCTATCCGAACGGCGCCTGGCTGCCGCCGGTCCTCGACCGGCACCACGCGGCGCGGCTCAGCGATGTCGCTGACTGGCGACCGAGCTACGATGTCGGCTATCTCGGCAATCTCGTGAACCTCAACAATGTCCAGGGCGTGCTGTGGTTCGTCGAGACCGTCGTGCCGATCCTCCGCTCGGCCGAGCCGGGGCTGCGCATCCGGATCGCCGGATCGCGGCCTGTCGACCCGGTGATCGAGGCGTGCCGGAAAGCGGGCGTCGATCTGCTCGCCAATCCCCCGCAGGCGGCCGATGTGCTCCGCGACTGCCGCGTTCTGGTCAATCCCGTGTTCCAGGGCAGCGGTGTCAATCTGAAGTCCATCGAGATGCTGCATACGCCCGCGGGGCTCGTGTCGACGACCGTGGGCGTCACCGGCATGCCGCAGGAATCCTTCGGGCATTTCGAGATCGCGGATACGCCGGAGGCGTTCGCGCGCGGCATTCTGGCCAAGCTCGCCATCGGGCTCGACGGTCTGGCGGCGCAGTCGCGCGACCGGGCGGCGGCGCGGAGCCTCTTCGCGCCGGAATTCACGGCGTCGATGCTTCGCGACATGACTCCGGATAGGATGCCCTAAGCGAGGATAGCCGCCGGGAGCGATGACGAGCGCACGGACCGCCCAATAGACGGAAACGACAGAGCCAATGCCGACAGGGACCAGAACCAAGGAAACGACAGCCGCGACCTCGCTGCTGGTCGTGCTCTATCTGGCGCTGGGACCGACATGGCGCGCGCTGCCGGGCGTGCCGCTCGGCTTTCCGCCGGCTCTCTTCATCGACGCGTTCACGATCTTCTATCTCGCCATCTGCGCGATGCGGATCTCGAACATCCGGCGGCCGAATCCGAGCCAGGAAGCCCGCGCCTCGCAGGAGAGGCTGCTGATCTTCCTGGCCGTCGCCTTCTTCATCATCCAGTTCCTGATGATCCTGCGCGGACCCGGCAGCATAACGATCGTCGCCAAGACGCGACTCGCAACGTCGTTCATGACGTCGTTCGCGCTGCTCTCGATGATCTTCTATATCCAGAACGCGAAGAACGGCCTCGAGCGGGCCGTCAGCCTGTTCCTGATCTCGCTGCCAATCTATCTGGCGATCAATATCGCCCTCTGGGCGCTGCGGCTCGATGCCGGATCGTCGCTCAGCGGCGCCATCATCTACAACGTCAACACGACCTTGCAGCTGTTCGGCATCTATCAGGCCCGTCTCTCGGTTCTGCCCAGCATCACCTCGCCGAATTCGATCGGGGCTATCGCGGGGATCTCGATCGTCGCCAGCATCCATTATCTGCAGTCGCACCGGCGCTCGCTCTTCGCTTGGGCGCTCCTCGGCTGCGGCCTCTATGCGTCGATCATGTCGGAGACGCGCCTCTCGATCCTCGCCACGCTGATCTGCGTCGCGCTCTATCTGACCAGCAGCCGCAAGACGCTCTATTTCGTCAGCACGACGCTGCTTCTCGGCGGTGCGTTCGTCTCGATCTTCATGCCGGCGATCGTGTCGCTGCTGGATTCCATCGGCATCGGCGACATCGCCGTGCGCGACAGTTCACTGGGCGTGGCGACCGGCCGGCAGTTCATCTGGATCGCGGCGACGCAGAACATCGTCTCCCCCGACCTCATTCTCGGCTATGGCTATTTCGGACAGGTCACCTCAGGTCTGGTGAACGACTTCCTGTTCGTGTTCGGCGAACAGAACCTGACGCCGAGCCTGCACAATACCTATCTGCAATATATCTATGACTCCGGCTATATCGGTTTCATTCTCTACGTGTCGCTTTTCTTCGTGACGCTACGCATCCTGAAGACGGCAGACATCATCAGCGATCAGCTGATCAGGAGCATCTTCGCCTGCCTGCTGTTCATTCTGATCATGTCGTTCGGCGAGGTCGTGGGGACGGTCTATCACCCCGAGATCTTCTATTTCCTCGGCGGCGTGCTCGGACTGTCAGTCGTGCTGGCTAAATTCCGCATGAAGCAGGCGCCGTCCCCCGTGCGGGAGCGTCCCGTGTCCGCACGTCACGAAATGCGGTTGCCGCCGCTCGGCCATCGCTCCTGAGCCGGCACGACATCCGCCGGCGGGCCGCCCCATAAGGACGCTCCGTCAGACGCGGTGCATTTCGGCGATGGCGCAGGTGATGTGATAGAGGCTCGACGCCGGAGCGGGCTCGTCGAGGAACGTGCCGTCCTCGGCCATGCGCTCGTTCCAGCTGCCGATCACGTCCTCGGCCAGGTATTTCTGCAGCCCTCGAGCCGCGATTGCCGCCTTTTCAAGCGCGGCATCCCGCTCCGTCTCGCTGCGGGCAATCGCGGCGAGCGCGATCCAGGCCTTGATGCGCTCCGTCTGCGGCCAGAGCCGCGCCCGGCGATCCTTGACAGTCAGATCGTCCCAGAGTTCGTTCATGGCAACGCCGCGCTCGGCATCGACGCCATATTCCTCGCCGATCTCGATCAGCCGCCGCGCCGCGTCGATGGCCTCCGGGCAATCCGCGATCATGCCCCAGCGGATCAGCAGCCAGGCCCATTCGAACTGATGCCCCGGCTCGACGATCCGTCCGAGTTCGCCCGGCATGGGCTGCCAGTCACCATCATAGAATTCCAAGATCGCGCCGGTCGCCGAATGACGGAAGCGACCGAGGCAGAGCGCGCCGACCTCGTCGGCGAGCGCCCGCCAGGCGGGATCGTCATCGACCTCCATCCAGGCCAGCGCCGCCTCGAACATATGCATATGCGGGTTGGCCTTGAGCGGTAGCGTCCGCGGCTGGCTTTCCTCGAAACCACCAGCCGGATGGCGCCATCCCTCCGCGATCCGCGTTCGGATGCCATGCGCCATGGCGGTCAGCGCCACACGGTCGGCACGCTGCGCCGCCGCCGTCGCGAGGCCGAACAGCGCGAAGGCCTGATCATAGAGATCGAACCGCTCGTCGACGACAATACCGCCCGGTTTCGACACGGCGATGGCCCGCCCGCCGTCGCCGAGGCAATGGGCGCTGAAATAGGCGAGCCCGTGCTCGACGAGTTCATCCGCCGGACCGGACCAGCCGAGCGCGCCGGCCGTCGAGAACACATAGAGCTGGCGCCCGACCACGCGGGTGCGCCGCGGCTCCTCGATCGCGTCGCCGGTGCGCGCGATCTTCTCGTGAAAGCCGCCGCCGACGCGGTCGGTGCCCACACCGGCCCAGAGCGGCAGCGCCTTGTCGAACAGCCAGTCGGTCAGCTCGGCGCGCACCGCGAGGAAGTCGGCCTTGGTCGAAACGGTCATGCGTCGCTCCCTGCATCCCTGGCGGACGCGGTAGCGAGAAATGGTGTCCGAGTCAGCAGGAAATCGAGGAGATTCCCACCCTCGAAATGGCATCCCGTGATCCCGGCCCGGCGCGCGGCTTCGATGTCGCCCTCGCGGTCGCCGATGAGGAAGCTGCGCGCGGCGTCCACCGGCCAGTGGCGCATCAGATCGAGCAGCATGCCGGGCGCGGGCTTGCGCCAATCGGAGTCGCGCCGATAGGCGGCAATCGTCGCCTCCGGGTGGAACGGACAGAAGCGGATGTCGTCAAGGCGGGCGTCATGCGCCGCCAGCTCCCGCTGCACATGATCCATGAGGGCGTGAAAATCGTCCTCGCTATAATAGCCGCGACCGATGCCGCTCTGGTTCGTGACGACGAACGTCAAATAGCCCGCCTCGTTGGCGGCGCGGATCGCATCCCGCGCGCCGGGGATCCATTCGAATGCGTCGATCCGGCCGACATAGCCATAATCATGGTTCAGCACGCCGTCGCGGTCGAAGAAGATGGCCGGACGGTTCATGGCGTCCAGCGGGTCGACAGCACGACCGGGCCGCTCAGTCCCGCTCATCCATCCTCCCCCGGCCTGCCGACGGAAGCATAGCGGAAGCCGTGGCGGGCGATTTCCTCGCGGCGGTAGACATTGCGGAGGTCAATCAGCACCGGCGTGGTCATCAGCCGGCGGAGACGCGCGAAGTC
>NZ_JACIDS010000010.1 GCF_014196455.1 Kaistia hirudinis | reverse complement strand
GCAGCGACGGATTCCAGCGGCCAGACGGAGCCACATCGTGAAGACCATTCTGAGGCTGGAGCGGGCCGAGGCCCGCGCCATGGTTGCTGCCGCCATCGCCAAGGCGGAGGCGCTCGGCGTTCCGGAGACCGTGTGCGTCGTCGACGAGGGCGGTTATCCGATCGCCCTCGAGCGCATGGACAATGCCCGCATCACCGGGCCGCAGATCGCCTGGAACAAGGCCTGGACCGCGGCGGGGCACAAGCGTTCGACGCATCTGTTCACCCGCCCGCCGAACGGCCCCGCCTTGCCGGGCAATGAGGCCTTCGGCATCCAGCTCTCCTTCGAGGGTCGGTTCGCCGCCTTTGTCGGCGGCTTTCCGGTCGTCGTCGACGGCGAGGTGATCGGCGGCGTCGGCCTCTCCGGCGGCAATGGCGAGCAGGACATTGCCTGCGGCCTCGCCGCGCTCGAAGCCCTGGCCGCCCTCATCGCCCCGTCGGGCAAGACGGTGCTGGTGGAGGCCGACATCAAGAAATAGGAGGGTCCGGTGACCGCCATCCGCTCGCTTCATCGTCCTGTTCTCGGGTGTCCCATGTCCTATCGTGTCTCGCTGATCGAAAGCGACGTCGCCTTCGACGTGGAACCGCATGAAACGGTGCTCGCTGCGGCGCTCCGGGCGGCGGTCAACCTGCCGCATGATTGCAAATCCGGCACATGCGGCACCTGCCGCTTCAAGCTGATCGACGGCGCGGTCGACTATGCCGAGCCGCCGATGGGCCTCGAACCGGAGGAAGCGGCCGCCGGCATTGCGCTCGCCTGTCAGGCGCGGCCCCTGAGCGACATCGTCGCCGAGGCGGAGGTCATGCCCTCGCTGCTGCCGGACCCGATCCGCTGCCAGTCGCGCATCGTCTCGCTCGAAAAGCTGGCGGCGGATGTCGTGCATCTGAAGCTCGCGCTGGTCGAGGGCATCGACCTCGCCTATCTGCCCGGCCAGCACATCAACATCGTGCTCGAAGACGGCTCGACGCGGTCCTTCTCGCTGGCGAGCCGCCCCTCGGGCGACGGCACGATCGACCTGCATGTGCGCCAGATCCCCGGCGGCGTCTTCACGGAGGGGCGCCTCGCGACCCTCGCCGCGGGCGATGCGCTCGACGTCGAACTGCCGCTCGGCTCGTTCTTCCTGCGCGACGATTTCCGTCCGCTGGTCATGGTGGCGACCGGCACCGGCCTCGCGCCGATCAAGAGCATCATCGAGGCGCTGATGGACGATCCGGCGCCGCCGCCGGTGGCGCTCTATTGGGGCATGCGCACGGAAGCAGACCTCTATCTGCACGACGAGATCCTCTCCTGGGCGGAAAAGCTCGAGGATTTCCGCTATGTCCCGGTGCTCTCGCGACCCGGCGAGGGCTGGACCGGGCGGCGCGGCTATGTGCAGGACGCCGTCGTCGAGGATATCGACGACATCGAGGAGCACGCGATCTATCTCTGCGGCTCGCCGGGCATGATCTCGTCCGCCAAGAGCCTGTTTCTCGGCCGCGGGGCGAGCGTCAACCACATCTATACCGACAGCTTCCTGTTCCAGCACACTCGCGCCCCCTGAGCGGGACCACGGTCATGGTGCCGATCGTCGCCGACATCGGCGGGCCGGTGCGCGAGAGCCAACCGGTGGGCAGGCCCCGCCATGAACGCGTGGACGTGCCGGCGGTGGCCGGTATAGGAGCCTCCGTCCCCGACACGCGGCTTCGGGAGCGCCCTGCAGATGACAGCGAGGGGCTGAATCGGCTATGTCATCAAGCGTGGTCCTGAATTCTATATCCAGTATGCGGGACCACCCATAGAAAGTGCCGATCCGGCGACACGCAGATGAACATTGCTCTCCTCGGGGCCTCGCATCCCCCCCTCACCAAGGTCGTCACCCAGACTCTGCGCGAGCGCATCCTGAGCGGCGACATTCCGCTCGGCGAGCGGTTGATCGAGGGCCGGCTGTCCGAAGAGCTCGGCGTGTCGCGCATGCCCGTGCGCGAGGCGTTGCGTGAGCTGGCGTCCGAAGGTCTCGTCACCATCGAGCCGCGGCGCGGTGCCTCCGTCACGACCTTCACCGAGCAGCAGAAGCGCGAGCTGGTCGAGGTTCGCGCGACGCTGGAATCGCTCAACGCCAAGCTCGCCGCCAAGCGCCATGATCCCGCGCAGATCGAGGAGCTGCAGCGCATTCTCGCCGAGGGCACGCAGCTGCTGGAAAGCAATGATTCGTCGGAGCTGTCCCGGCAGAATTTCCGTTTCCACGACGCGATCGGCAATGTGGCCGGCAATTCGGTGCTGCAGGATACGATCCGCTCGCTCCGCGACCGCACGGCCATGATCTTCGCGCCGATCAGCCGCGTCCGCGGCAAGGAGAACTGGCAGGAGCACGCGGCGATCCTGCGCGCCGTCATCGACGGTGACGCCGAACTCGCCGGCCTGCTGGCCGCGCGCCATGTCTACAACGCCGCCCAGATGTCCCAGGACAGCGCTTAGGTCCCGGTCGCGTCTCAGTTTCCGGTGAGCTTGCGCCAGGCAAGGCCCGCGAGCGCGATGTCCTCGAGCCCCACGCCGACCGACTTGTAGAGCGTGATCTCGTCATCCGTCCGGCGTCCGGGCTTTTCCCCCGTCACGAGCTCGCCGAGCTCGACAATTCGCTCCGCCGGCAGAATATCCGGCGCCGCCAGAACGAGATCGCCCGCCTCGCGCAGCGTCTGTGCCCGCCATTCGACGGCGACGCAGGACGCGCGCGCCAGAGCCGTATCGTCGAGTTCGCGCGTCGTCGGCAGGCTCGACCCCACCGCGGCGACGAAGGTGCCGGGGCGCAGCGCGCCGCCGCCGAACAGCGGTTCGCGCGCACGCGTCGCAGTGACCACGATGTCGGCGGCTTCGATCGCTTCGCCGCTCGACACGAGGCGGGTGGCGACGCCGGCCTCAATCGCGATCGCCTCCGCCGTCTCGACCCGCGGCCGAGATGACACGAGGAGAATCTCCTCGATCGGAAAGGCCGCGGCCATCTGCACGGCGTGGGCGCGGCCCTGCGTGCCCGTGCCGAAGATCGCGAGGCGGCGGCTGTCGGGGCGGGCGAGATGCTGCGCGGCCAGAACCGAACAGGCCGGCGTGCGCAGCCGCGTGATCGCATTCGCCTCGATCGAGGCGAGCGGATCGCCGCTCTCGGTCGAGAACAGCGTGATCGCAAAGGAGAAGCGGCCATTGATGGTCGTGTAGACCTTGGCGCCGGCAAAGCCGAGATCCGGGATCACCGCGCCCAGCGTCGAGAGCTTCACCCCGCCCGCTTCCGTCCGGTAGCGCTCCTGCATGGCGGCGCGGCCACGGCCGAAGCTCTCAAAGGCCGACCGCATGACGGCAAGCGCCTCGGCGGCGGAGATGGCGCCGGCCACCATCTCGTCGGTGATGTGCATCATAGGGGAAGCTCTTCGTACGGATTGCGTCAGGCGGGAACCAGCCAGACCCGTGTCAGGATTCCGATCGCGCCGCAACCGGAGAGTCCGAGCAGCAGCAGGCGGACCGTCGTCCGGGGGACGATTCGGGTCAGCGGGCTGGAGGCGATGAAGCCGACCACCATGATGGGCAGGAGGGCGAGGCCGAGCCAGAACTCGCGCCAGCCGAACAGGCCGACAAAGGCCAGCACGGCCAGCGAGAAGATCGCGCCGACCAGGAAGACGACGGAGATCGTCGCCCGCACGCGCGCCGGCGCGATGTGCTGCATGACGAGGGCGAAGGGCGAGGCCCCGGACGAGGTGATCGTGCCCATGACGCCGGAGGTGAAGCCGGCGAGCGCCATGTTGCGATGGGTCGGCTCGACGCGCCAGCCCGAGAGGCTGAAGATGACGCCGATGAGGATCAGGACGGCGAACAGCGTCGAGAACAGCATCGTCGGCAGGACGGAGAGCGTGGCGCCGGCGACGAGCGAACCCAGGAGGCGCCCCCCGATGAGCCAGGAGGCGTCGGGCCAGTCGATCTCGGAGCGCTCACGCAGCATGCCGAGCAGCGCGAGGAAGCCGCCAAGCACGAGAAGCGGCGCCGGCACGAGCTCGGGAAAGAACAGCACGGCCAGGGGCGCGGAGACCATGGCGAAGCCCATGCCGCCGAGGCCCTGCAGCAGGGCGGCGACGAACACCATCACGGCCGCGCCGAGAAAATGCCCGGCGATGAAGCCGGGCGGCAGCAATTCGGCGAGCGACGACGGCATGGCCTAGGATACCCTGGCTCAGGCGCCGAGATAGACGCTCTTGATCCGCGTGTAGAAGTCCATGACGGTCGCGCCGCCCTGTTCCTTGGCGGCCTGGTTGCTCGAATGCTTGTAGCCGCCGAACGGCGCGTTGAGGCCGACGCCGGTGGTCGGGCCGTTGACCTTGACCACGCCATGCCGCGTCGTGCGGGCGAAACGCAGCACCGCCGGCAGGTCGTTGGTCACCAGCGAGACGGCGAGGCCATATTCCGTCTCGTCGGCGATGGCGATCGCCTCGTCGAGCGTGTCGAAGGCGCCGATCGCAACGACCGGTCCGAAGATTTCCTCGCGCAGCAGCCGGCTGTCGGCCGGCAGGTCCGCGATCACCGCCGGGCTGACGAAATAGCCATGCGCGAGCGCCGGATCGCTGTCGCAGAGCGACTCGCCGCCCGTGACGATCCGCGCGCCCTCTTCGCGGGCGATCGCGACATAGGAGAGCACCTTGTCATACTGCCCGCGCGTCGCGAGCGGCCCCATCTTAACGCCCTCCGCCGTGCCCGGGCCGACCTTGATCGCGCGCGCCACGGAGGCGAGCTTTTCGACCACCGCATCATAAAGCGGCCGCGCCACCAGCACGCGGCTGGTGCCGGTGCAGGCCTGGCCGGTCAGGCCGAAGGCGCCGCGCTCGATGATCGCCGCCGCCTTGGCCGGATCGGCATCGGCGAGCACGACGGTCGCGTTCTTGCCGCCCATTTCGAGCTGGCAGCGCGTATCGGTCGAAACCGAGGACTGGATATCGCGGCCGACGGCATAGGAGCCGGTGAAGGTGATCGCGTCGATGCCGGCCTGCGCGGTGATCGCGCGGCCGACCGTCGGCCCGCGTCCCTGGACGAGCGCCAGCAGCTTCGGCGGAATGCCGGCCTCGAGCAGCACCTCGACGAGGCGCTGGCCCATCAGCGGCGTCATCTCGGACGGCTTGAAGATCACGCCATTGCCGGCCGCCAGCGCCGGCGCGATCTTGCGCGCGGCCATGGAGAGCGGGAAGTTCCACGGCGTGATGACCGCGACGACGCCGACCGCCTCGCGCAGCGAGAACACGATCTGCCCGGCCTCGCTTGGATAGGTCTCGCCATTGAGGCGCAGCGCCTCGCCGGCATAGAGGCGGAAATTCGCGGCGATGCGGCGGGCCTCGTTGCGCGCCTCGCCGATCGTCTTGCCTTCCTCGCGCGTCAGCTCCGCCGCGATCTCGTCGGCGCGACGGCTCATGATGTCGGCCGCCTTGAACAGCGCGTCGGCGCGCACCTCCGGCGAGGCCGCGGCCCAGGCCGGCCAGGCCTCGGCCACCGAGGCCACGGCGCGGGCGACATCCTCGGCGCCGGAATCGGGGAAGGCCCCGATCAGGTCGCGTTCATCGGCGGGGCTGCGATCCTCGAAGGTCGCGCCGGTCGCAGACGAAACCCACTGGCCGTCGATGTGATTGAGATGCGTCATGGCAAGGAAACTTTCAGGGCGCGGCGCCGCGCGGCGTGGGGATGGAAATCGCGGAAGCCGGCGCGACGCACGATGCGCCGCCCGGTCCGCAGCATCATTCGGAGATCGGCTTGCCGTTCGGTCCGCGGGGAATCCACGACACCGCGATGTCGCCGGAGACGAAGGTCTGGCACGCCATCCGATAGCCGGCGGCGAGGTCGGCCTCGGTCAGGTGCTTCTTCTCCTTCGGCTTGACGGTGTCGGTGTGCTCGATGCCCGCCTCGATCCGGCAGCGGCAGGTGCCGCAAATGCCGCCACCGCATTTGAACGGAATGCCGCCTTTCTCGCGCAGCGAGATGCGCAGGAGGTTGCTGTTCGGCTCCGCGGTCGCGGTCTTCCCCTCGTTCGTGATGAACGTCACGGTGATCATGGGCGGCGGGTCGTCCGGATTTCGGCCAATCGGGCGGTCACACTGGCTTCAGCACGATATCCATGCTGCCGTAATGCGTGAGCGTGTTGAGTTCGCGCAGCGCTTCCTCGCGGGTGTCGAACTTCTCGAACAGCTTGGAGGGCACCGAATTGGTGATCTGTGGCGGCTCGTCCTCGACGATCGTGATCCGCGCGTCGTCGCGGACGAGTTCAGCGATCGTGAACTGGGCGCGCTTGTTGCCGTAGAAGAAATAGTCATAGGACTCGACCGGCACGACGCCGTCCGAGATCTCGGTTCTGAACTGGCCGGGCTTGGTCGTCAGGATCACATACATCGGTCTTCGCTCCGAAAACGGAACCGGGGATGCCGCGCCCGACCGGGCGCGACGGGTCTTTTGACGCTTTCGCCGAGGCCGTCCGGCGCTCCACGGGATCGCCGGGCGGCTTCAACCTTTTGGTCCGGCCGCGGTTTCCCGCGCGCCGATCGTCTCGTCGCTCGAAGGCGCCCTAGTCCTGCACGAGCTCGATGTCGTGCTTGATCCAGAGCTGGCAGACCAGGCGATAGCCTTCGTCGAGGCGATCGCCGAGCTGCTTCTTCTCCTTCCAGTTCGGCGGCGGAAGATGCTCCGCGCCGCCGATGATGCGGCTGGCACAGGTGGCGCATTTCCCCATGCCGCATTTGTAGGCGAGATAGGGGAAGGGGAACTGCTTGATCCCCGCCCGCACCACCAGGTTGGTGTCGTCCTTGACCTCGCCCCGATGCGCCTCGCCGTTCTTGTGGATGACGACGATCGGCAT
>NZ_JACIDS010000009.1 GCF_014196455.1 Kaistia hirudinis | reverse complement strand
CGCTCGACCAGCGGCGCGACATTGCCGCACTCGTTGAAGGTCGGGATGACGACGCTGAGCTCGGGCACGAGATCGGCGGGACGGACTTCCATCAGAGGCTGATTCATCCTCGACCCTCGCGCGGGCAGTCCCGCGACCCTATGGCTGCGGCTGGGCCATCACCCATCGGGACAGCCGTGAAACCGTCCGACCCGATAGCTCGCGCGACAGGCGAAGTCCAGCCGTGCCGCTCAGGCGCGTCGGTGAGGATCGCGGTAGTGCAGGATGATCGCGCCGGTATCGAGCGTGCGGCTCTCGATCAGTTCGAGTTTGAAGCGCTCATGGCCGCCGCGAAAGAGCGGGTTGCCGGCGCCGAGAACGAGGGGTGTGATCATGAAGCGATATTCGTCAAACAAACGGTGTCGCATGCACCAGGATGCGATGCCCGCGCCGCCGAACATGACGATGTCGCCGCCGGGCTCTGTTCTGAGCCGCTCGATCTCCGCGGCGACATCGCCGCTGACGATCCGCGAATTGTCCCAGACCGGAGTCTCCAGAGAGCGCGAGAACACGACCTTTTCCAGCCTGTTCATCAGCGGCGCATGGTCGATCCGCGCGGCTGGGCTGTCGGGGTCGGTTGCGGCGGGCTGCCAGAAGGCGGCGTTCATCAGATAGCAGACGCGGCCATAGAGGATCGTCCCGGTCGTTGCGAGATTGGGTTCGACCCAGTACCGCGACAGGTCGTCCGACCAGTCCGGCGGCACGAATTCGTGGTTCGGCCCCTCGATGAAGCCATCGAGGCTCATGAACATCGACAGGATCACCTTGCGCATGGTCACGTCTCCCATCAATCCGACTGCTTGAGGATCTCTTTCGGTATGAAACCGAAGAAGACGTCGATCGAGCGCAACTGTCCATCGGCAAAGCGGAACAGCTCCGCATTGCGAAAGGTTCCGCCCGACTTGCCCTCGGTTTCATAGACGATGACGCAGTTCGACCCGTCCACAAAGATCGCCTTGTCGTCGCGAAAGCGGAACGAGCCGGCATGGGGCCAGCAGCGCGTGAAATAGGCCTCGCGGCTGATGTGGTCGTCGAACGGGCTGGTGAAGGTGAAGTCGGGCGCGAGCAGCGCTTCCATCGCCGCGCGATCGGCGGCCTGGAAGGCATCGAAATAGCGCCGGGCCAATCCCGCGATTGCGTTCTCCATCGAAGCGTCCTCCTCGGGGGTCAGTGGGCGGCGTCGCCATGGGCGAGCGCAGCGCCGAGCTGGTCGAGCAACAGGCGCGTGCCGTGCTCGCGGCTGCCGGCATCGTCATAGCCGTCCAGGAACACGCCCTGCTCGGTGAACTTGAGTGCCGTGCCGCCATCCGCCGGCGCAAACTCGATCGTCGTGAGCGACACCGAAATCCGGTTCGCGTCGAGGTGCATGTCATAGGTGAAGACGATGCGCTCATTCGGCACGATGTCCTGATAGAGCGCGTCGAAGCGGTGTTTCGGTCCCTCGGCCGGGCCGCCGGCGTTCAGCTCCCGCCCGCCGACGCGAAAATCGACCCGATGTTCGCTCGGTCCCCATTCCGACGGGCCGACGAACCAGCGCGCCTTCAGCTTCGGATCGGCGAAGGCGGCGAAGACCCGTTCGGGCGTCGCCGGATAGTGCTTCTCGATGACGAAAGTCGCGTGAACGGCGGATCGTGGGCTCATGGTGTCCTCCCTTTGTCCTCGTCGCCTTGTTCGGCGAGAAACGCGCCGAGCTGGTCGAGCCGGTGTTCCCAAAACAGGCGCCGCTCGTGAATCCAGGTCTCGGCCGCGCGCAGCGCCGCCGGCTGGATCGCGCAAGTGCGAACGCGGCCGACCTTCTCGCTCCGCACCAGCCCGCTCGCCTCCAGCACCTGCAGATGCTGCACGACCGCAGGCAGCGACATGGCCAGCGGCGCGGCAAGCTCGCTCACGGAGGCCGGGCCGCGGCAGAGCCGTTCGACCATGGATCGCCGCGAGGCATCGGCCAGAGCCTGAAACATCAGGTCGAGAGCGGACTGACTGTTAAGCATGTACTTAAGTATTGCCTTTGCGAGGGCCTGTCAATCACGCCGGAGGCGCGCCCGTGGGTGACGGAGGCATCGGTTTTCCTGCCGCTTGAAACGATATAATCTCCGCGAGGCCGCCGGCCGGCGGTGATCCGAGACCCGAGGTGAGTTGATGGCGCCCTATCCCTTCGCGATCGTCGGTACGGGCTGGCGGAGCGAATTCTTCCTGCGCATCGCCGCGAGCCTGCCGGAGCGCTTCCGGGTCACGGGCCTCGTGTCGCGCAGCGCCGAGCGGCGCGAGGCGTATGCACGAGACTGGGGCGTGCCGGTCTTTGCCTCGATCGAGGCTATGGCGGCGACGGCGGAGGCGGGCTTCACGGTGGTCTCGGTGCCGCGCGCGGCGGTCGTCGACCAGATTGCGGCGCTCGCCGCCTGCGGCATGCCGATCCTGGCGGAAACGCCGCCGGCCGAGGATCTCGCCGGGCTGCTCCGCGTCGGCGCGCTCGTCGCTGGCGGCGCGCGCGTGCAGGTCGCCGAGCAATATTTCCTGCAGCCGACCCATGCCGCGCGGCTGGCGCTGATCGCATCCGGCCGCATCGGCACGCCGAGCTATGCCCATGTCGCGGTCGCGCATGGCTATCACGGCACCAGCCTGATCCGGAAATATCTCGGCATCGGCTTCGAGAACGCGACGATCGCCGCCCAGGCCTTCGCGCTGCCGATCGTGAAGAGCCCGGACCGCTATCAGCCGCCGGCGAACGAAGAGATCGTGCCGTCGGCGCAGACCATCGCGACCTTCGATTTCGGCGATCGCCTCGGCGTCTTCGATTTCACCGGCGACCAGTATCACGGCTGGATCCGCACGCCGCGCCTCACCGTCCGCGGCGAACGCGGCGAGATCGCCGGCGACGCGCTGACTTATCTGCGCGACCAGCGCACGCCCGTCTTCCTGAAGCTCGAGCGCCGCGACACCGGCCATTTCGCCAATCTCGAGGGCTATCACAATGACGGTATCCTCGCCGGCGGCGACTGGGCCTATCGCAACCCCTACCCCGAGGCGCGGTTCAGCGACGACGAGATCGCGGTCGCGGCCTGTCTCGATGGCATGCGGACCTATGTCGAGACGGGCGTGCCGTTCTATTCCTTCGCGGAAGCGGCGCAGGATCACTATCTCGCGCTGACGATGGACGAAGCCGCCGCACGGCGCGCGCCGGTGACCACGACGACGCAGCCCTGGAGCGCGCTCGGCACGCCTTGACGGACCGTCCTTACATTCATATCTGTGAATGTAAAGACGGTCCCCGTCCGAGACTTGCTATCCCCGTCCGGCCACGCCGGACTCCGCATGAGGTTCAATAGGAAATGACGTCAACCCTGACGCTCGTCGAACTCGCCCCTGCTGATGTCGCCGCCCGTCTCGCCGCCGGCGAGATCCGCCTGATCGACGTGCGCGAGCCGCAGGAATATGACGCCGCCCATATCGAGGGCGCCGAGCTCTTTCCGCTCTCGACCTTCGATCCGGCGGCGATCCCGCCGGGCGACAAGCCGATCGTGTTCCAATGCGCTGTCGGCGGGCGTTCGGCGCGGGCGGTCGAGGCTTGCCTCGATGCCGGCCTGCCCAACAACCAGCATATGCGCGGTGGCATCCGCGCCTGGATGGCCGCGGGTCTTCCGGTCGTCGGCTGAAGCCTGCGCGCCTATTCGGCTGCGTCGACCGTGAGCGGCAGCAGCCGCTCGCGGGCCGCGGCCAGCAGGTTCTCCATCGCCCGCGCCGCCTCCTTCGGCCGTCGGCCGACGATCGCGGTGCGGACGGCGTCGTGCAGCGCGATGTCCTCGCTCGGCGGGCCGGCATGGCGCTGCAGCATCTCGGAGGAAACGCGCAGCGCCGATTTGACCGCGCTGCCGATCGTCACGAACAGGCCGTTATGCGAGGCGTTGATCACGGCCAGGTGGAATTCGAGCGCCGATTCCGAGATCGTCTTCACCGGCAGCCTCTGCTCATGGGCGGCGGCGAGCTCGACGAAATGATGATCGATCAGCGCATGATCCTCAGCCGTCCCGTCGCGGGCGGCGAGATAGGATGCGCGCGGCTCGAAGCATAGCCGCATCTCGAAGATGTCCTCGACGATCTTGACGTCGAACTGGGCCTGCAGCCGCCAGGCGAGCACGTCGCGATCGAGCAGGTTCCATTCCGAGAAGGGCAGCACGCGGGTGCCGACTTTCGGCGACACCTCGATCAGCCTCTTGCCGGCGAGGCTCTTCACCGCCTCGCGGACCGTGGTGCGCGAAACGCCGTAATATTCGCAGAGTTCGCTCTCGATCGGGAGCGCCGCACCCGGCCCGAAATCCCCCGAGACGATCCGCACACCAAGATGGTTCGCCACCTGGGAGCTCATCGTTCCGGCAAGGATTTCCCGCTCAAGCATCCCGCGCTCTCCCGACACGCTCTTCCCCTACGCGGTTTCTTCTCGTTCGGCCATCCCTGCCCCGGGTGGCCGTCGCGGCTGCCGACCGCCGGTTGACAAAGGCGGCGATCAAAACCATGATCCCATGCATATGATAATACCATTGGGAGGAATTAGGGAAAGGTCGTCGGGAAAAATCGCCAAGGCGTGACCCGGAGGAGCGGCATCTCCCGATCCGACTTCGCAGGACGAAATGAACGGCGCCCGCACGGGCCGCCGCAGAGTTTTCTTTGCGTTGCGCCGGCCGGAGACGGCCGGAACAAAGCGTCACGGCCAAGCCCGGACGCCGAGAAACGTCGCCGGAGGAGAGGCCTTATGGAAGGCCTGGGGAGGCGACTCAAAGGAGGAGGAAACGACATGCGTGGATTCTTGCGAAAGGCTCTCGCCACCGCGGCGCTTCTGGCACTCACCGCCGGCGCCCAGGCGAAGGAAACCGTCGTCTGGTGGGACTTCCTCGGCGGCGGTGACGGCGTCCGCATGAAGAAGCTGATCGAGGACTTCAACACCGATCACAAGGACACGATCGAGATCCAGGCGACGACGCTCGACTGGGGCACGCCCTTCTATTCCAAGGTCCAGACCTCGGCCGCTGTCGGCGCCGGCCCGGACCTGATGACTTATCACTCCTCGCGCATCCCGCTCGCGGTGGGCCAGGACACGCTGACCGAGATCACGCCCGAGGACATGACCGTCATGGGGCTCAGCGAGGCCAGCTTCGCCAAGGCGCCCTGGGCCGCGGTCCATGTCGACGGCAAGCAATATGCGGTGCCGTTCGATCAGCATCCGATCGTTCTCTACTACAACAAGGACAAGCTGGCGGCCGCGGGGCTGATCGGCGATGACGGCCTGCCCAAGGGCCTCAACGGCGTCGACAATTTCGCCGCCGCGATGAAGAAGCTGCAGGATGGCGGCACCAAATACGGTCTGGCGACGGTCACCGCCAATGGCGACTTCGCGTATCGCACCTTCTATTCGCTCCTGTGCCAGCAGGGCGGCGTGGTCGGCGGCGACGGCAACTGGCTGCCGGGCGACAATCTGCAGAAGATGGTCAATGCGGTCCAGGTCGAGGCCGATTGGGTGAAGAACGGCCATGCGCCGGCCAATACCGACTATCCGTCGACCGTCGCGCTGTTCACGACGGGTGATGCGGCCATGATGGTCAACGGCGTCTGGGAAGTACCGACGATGACCGACCTCCAGGCGCAGGGCAAGCTGTTCAACTGGGGCGCCATCGAGCTGCCCGTCCTGTTCGACAAGCCCTGCACCTATTCGGACTCGCATACCTTCGCGATCCCGAACAACAAGGGCAAGCCGCAGACGCCGGAGAAGCACGCCGCCGTGCTCGAGGTGATCAAGTGGATGGAGGATCATGCGCTCTTCTGGGCGACGGCCGGCCACATTCCTGCGAACAAGGCCGTGACGGACTCGGCCGAGTACAAGGCCATGCAGCCGCAGGCGACCTATGCGCCGCTCACCGCCAACATGATCTATGATCCGCAGTCGAAGTTCGCCGGCGTCGCCTCGCCGCTGTTCGACGCCGCCGGCAATGCGCTGACGCCCGCGATCAATGGCGAGGTCGATGTGACGACGGCCGTCACCGAGTTCCGCGACACGCTGAACGACCTCCAGTAACGCGATCCCATTGCGCTCCCATGGCCGGTCTCCGGCCATGGGACAGTGGAACGAGGCCGCAATGCTGAAAAGCCGGAAGAGCGAAGTCCTGGCGGCGATCGTCCTCGCCGGCCCCTTCGTCGCCCTCTATGCCTGGATGTTCATCTACCCGACCATCCAGATGGTCCATCTGAGCTTCCAGAACGCGCCGCTGATCGGCGAAGGCACCTGGGCCGGACTCAAGAACTATACGAAGCTGCTCTCCGACCGCACGTTCAAGACCGCGGTCTGGAACACCGCCTATTTCGTGCTGCTGACGGTCGTCCCCGGCACGGCGGTGGCCCTCGCCATCGCGCTGATGGTAAGCCGCCTCAATGGCTGGTTCCAGAGCATCATCCTCGCCATGTTCTTCGTGCCCTACGTCCTGCCCGTGACCGTGGTCTACATCCTCTGGGACTGGATGGTGAATGTGCAGTTCGGCGTGCTGCAGCCCGTCATCGCGCTGTTCACAGGCAAGCCGGTCAATGTCTGGCGAACGATCCCCTGGTTCATGCCGGGCGTCGCCATCGTCACCATCTGGTGGACCAATGGGTTCTCGATCCTCCTCTTCCTCGCCGGCATCCGCAATATCCCGAAGGAGATCTACGAGGCGGCGCTGCTCGACGGCGCGTCGCGGACCCAGGTGTTCTGGCGGGTGACATGGCCGCTGCTGTGGCCGGTCACGGTGCTCTGCCTGACGATCCAGCTCATCCTGCAGCTCAAGATCTTCGACCAGGTCTATCTGTTCTCGATGGGCGGCCGGACGCAGGTGACCATGGTGATGGTCCAGTACATCTTCGAGCAGGGCTTCCAGCGCAACAATGGCGGCTATGCCGCGACCATCGCCGTGGCGCTGTTCGTGATCGTCGTCGCCGTGTCCGTGCTGCAGCTCCAGGCGGCCCGTCTGCGGAGGGGCACATGACCGAGACATCGCCCGCCTCGCGCGCTTACATCGCTGGCCGCCGCGGCCATTTCGATGCCGGCGCCGTCCTTCTGACGATCCTGACGGTGATCTGCGCCTGTCTCTGGTTCTTCCCGATCTATTGGGCGCTGGTGACGAGCTTCCGGCCCGAGGACGAGACGGTGAAGAGCATGAGCGTGTTGCCGCTCCAGCCGACACTGGACGGCTATCTCTACATGATCCGCAATTCGAACCTCGCCATCTGGTACGTCAATTCGACCATCGTCTCCGTGTCCGTCACGGCGCTGGTCGTGCTGCTCTCGGCCTGCTGCGGCTATGCGATCTCGCAGCTCCGCTTCCCCGGCCGCACCGCGCTCTGGTGGATGATCCTCGCCAGCTTCATGATCCCGGTTCCGGCGCTGATCGTGAACCATTTCGTGATCATCGCCGGCGTCGGGCTGGTGAACACGCATCTCGGCATCATCCTGCCGATGCTGATCGCCCCGGTGACGGCCATCATCTACAAGCAGTTCTTCGATTCCGTGCCGAAGGAATTCCGCGAGGCGGCCGTCATCGACGGCGCGAACGAGTTCCAGCTCCTGTTCCGCATCTTCCTGCCGATGAACTGGGGCATTACCACCGCCCTCGCGATCATCACCTTCATCGGCGCCTGGAACGCGTTTCTCTGGCCATTTCTCGCCGCGCAGGACGAGCGGATGATGACCGTGACGGTCGGCATCACTTCGGTGCAGGACGCGTTCGGCGTCTATTACGCCAAGCTCCTCGCCGGAGCCGTGCTCGCCGGCTTCCCCGTCACGGCCGCCTATCTCCTGTTCCAGCGCCGCGTGACGCAGGCGATCACGCTGTCGGCCGGCATTAAAGGCTGACCCCTTCCACGCAATCCCGCACCGCGAACCGCCGCCATTCCCTCGAGACCCGAAAGACCTCTGCCATGCTGAAAGCCCGCCTGATCGTCGATCGCGATTTCGTCCTCTCCGACCTCGACCGGCGCATGTTCGGCGCTTTCGTCGAGCATATGGGCCGCTGCGTCTATGGCGGCATCTATGAGCCCGGCCATCCGACTGCCGACGAGCAGGGCTTCCGCGGCGACGTGCTGGAGCTGACGCGCGAGCTCGGGCCCACCATCATTCGCTATCCCGGCGGCAACTTCCTCTCCGGCTATAATTGGGAGGACGGCGTCGGGCCGAAGGAAGACCGGCCGGTGCGGCGCGACCTCGCCTGGTTCTCGACCGAGACGAACCAGTTCGGCACCAACGAATTCATGGACTGGTCGAAGAAGGCGGGCATCGAGCCGATGTTCGGCGTCAATCTCGGCACCAAGGGCCCCGACGAGGCGCGCCAGTTCCTCGAATACTGCAACCATGCCGGCGGCTCGACGCTCTCGGAACTGCGCAAGACCCATGGCTACGAGAAGCCGCACGACATCAAGTTCTGGTGCCTCGGCAACGAGATGGATGGCCCCTGGCAGATCTGCCACAAGACGGCGGAGGAATATGGCCGCGCCGCGCTTGAAACGGCGAAGGTGATGCGCTGGGTCGATCCGACGATCCAGCTCGCCGCCTGCGGCTCATCGCATCGCAACATGCCGACTTACGGCGCCTGGGAATATCAGGTGCTCGAGCATTGCTATGACGAGGTCGATTTCATCTCGCTGCACACCTATTTCAACAACAACGCCGATTCGACCGCCGAATATTTCGGCGTCATCGAGCTGATGGACGCCTTCATCAAGGAGGTCGTCGCGATCTGCGACGCCGTCGGCGCCAAGCGCCGCTCGCAGAAGCGGATCATGCTGTCCTTCGACGAGTGGAACGTCTGGTACAAGACCCACAAGATCGAGCATATGCGCAAGCCCGGCTGGCCCGAGGCCCCGCCCCTCATCGAGGAAGTCTACAATGCCGAGGACGCGCTGGTCGTCGGCGGCGCACTGATCGCGATGATGAACAATGCCGATCGGGTGAAGACCGCGTGCCTGGCGCAGCTCGTCAACGTCATCGGCCCGATCATGACCGAGACCGGCGGCGCCGCCTGGCGCCAGACGATCTTCCACCCCTTCGCGCTCGCCTCGAAGTTCGGCCATGGCCGCGTGATGCGGACGGTCGTGGACTCACCGTCCTATATCGCCAAGTCGTTCCCGGAGATTCCGTATCTCTACGCGACGGTGGTCGATAATCCCGCCGACGGCACGACGACGGTGTTCGCGCTCAATCGCAGCCTCTCCGATCCGCTCGAGGTCGAGGTCGAGCTGCGGGGGCTCGGCAAGAACCGCGCGCTGGTCGGCGCGACGGAGATCCACCATTCCAATCTGAAGGCGGTCAATACCAAGGACGCGCCGAACACCGTGGTGCCGAAGGAAAATGGCGACGTGGTCGTGGACGGCGAGACGCTTCGCATCAAGCTGAAGCCGGCCTCGTTCAACGTGATCACGACCAAGGCCGTGCACTGAGCGGCCGGGAAACGGCCGGAATGGACTCCCGCGCCTCGGGGGCGCGGGAGTCCTGGCCCTGGAAGACTCAGCCCGCCTTGGTCACCGGGGGAATGACCCAGGATCCATCGAGGATGGAAGGCTGGCTCTCGTCGGGCCAGTAGAGGCGCAGCATCAGGTTGAAGCGGCCCTTAGGCGAAGGCAGCCAGTTGGCTTCCTTGCCGGCACCCGGGCTCTCGTTCTGGATGAGAATCACGAGCGAACCATCCGCCTCGTAGACCGGGTTGGTCCGGATGCTCATGGAGTAGCGGTTGATCGGGTTGGCGACGAAGAACATCGCCTCGTCATACATGGTCAGCGACCAGAAGCCCTTGACCGGGGGCAGCTGGCCGGCCGGGAAGCGGAGCACATAGTTCTTCGATCCGTCATAGTGCCGGTGATGCTCATCCTTGAGCGACGTCGGATAGACGGCGTCCTGCGGCCGGTTGGCGCCGAGGCCGATCGCGGTGATGAGCGCGCGCTGCAGATAGTCGGTGCCATAGACGCCGGTCTTGGTCGTATAACCCCAGCCATTGATCTCCTCGACGTCACCATGGCTGTCCTTGAAGTGCAGCATGATGCGATCGAAGGAAAGCGACGGCAGGCGCTTATCCCAGCGCTTGTCGACCGACTTCGGATCGAAGGATTCGCCCGCGACGAGACCGATCGTCTTGAACTGTTCCAGCGCCGGCGCGTCGGCGGGCGCGGGCGGGTTGCGCTTCATGAGATCGGCCAGGAGCGTGAAATACTCCGCCGCCGTGAACGCGTTGACCTGGTCGCGGACCGGCGTCTTCATGTCGATCGACGGATCGACCTTGCCGGCCGGCGGAACATAGTCCGGGCCCTTGCTGAGCGGGTAGAGCTTGAACTGGTCCTGCAGCGCATGGACGGCGGCATAATCCTCCGGCGTGCCCGTGCAATAGATGCGCCCGAGCATCCAGACCATGCTGGTCGGCGATTTGAGCTGCACCATGCCGTCCGGCACCGTGCCCGACCAGCCGGGGCCGGTGACGAGATAGGTCTGCGCGCCGGTGCCGGTCGTGCGCGAGCCGGGGACCTGGAAGACGTCGGTCCAGCCGGAGAGGAAGGGCAGCAGGAAATAGCGGCCCTTCATGTCGGGGACGCTGACCACCCAGGGCTCGTCGCCGACATCGAAGAAGGCGGTCGTATAGAGCGTGTCCGCGTTCGGCGCGGTCACGTCGCGGAAGCTCGCATCCGGATAGCTGCGCAGCTTGATCAGCGTGCCCTCGGGGCCGCGGGATCCTTCCTGCTTCGCGACATTGGTGACGATCCGCCGCGTCATCTCCATGGTGACGAGCGGATAGCCGAAGACATAGGCGTCCGAAGCAATCCGGAACTCGTCGGTCGTCTCGACGAGATCATGGATCGGCCCGTCGAGCGCGAACGCCGCGCCCGACAAGGCGGGCATGGCCAGCGCGGCAGCGCCGCCCAGCATCAGATTTCGACGCGAGATCGTCATAATTTTCTTCCTCGAATGCACATGCTCGCCTTCGGCACTCCGCTGAAGGTACTTCCATCAATAGGGAAGGCAGTGGCGATTCACTTGCCAAATCACGACAGTTCGTCGCGATTGATCGCTATCGTTGCCGGACGGACCCACCCTCTGCCCTCTTGTCCCGGCCGCCATCGAGCCGTGTCCGGCCGGCCCTGCCCCGGCGTCGCCCGCGCGATGACGGGTTGTGCGCGGCAATTTGATCCGTTCGGGAGTGCGGAGCGTTGCGGGAAGCCGGCACCCCGCCTATTGAGGTGGACATGGCGCTGATCGACCTCGCAAACCCGACCCGCTTCATGGCGCTCGCCGGCCGGATCCTGCCGTGGCTCTGGGCGGCGACGGCCGTCGTGCTCGGCCTCGGCCTCTATCTGGCGCTGTTCGTCGCCCCGCCCGATTACCAGCAGGGCGAGACGGTGAAGATCATGTTCATCCATGTCCCGGCCGCCTGGCTGTCCATGTTCGGCTATGGGCTGATGGCGGCCTCGGCGCTCGGCACGCTGGTCTGGCGCCATCCCCTCGCCGATGTCGCCGCCAAGGCGATCGCGCCCGTGGGCGCCGCCTTCACGCTGATCGCGCTCGTCACCGGCTCGCTCTGGGGCAAGCCGATGTGGGGCACATGGTGGGTTTGGGATGCGCGGCTCACCTCGGTCTTCGTGCTCTTCCTGATGTATCTCGGCCTGATGGCGCTCTGGAGCGCGGTCGAGGATCCGAACCGGGCCGGACGCGTCGCGGCGGTGCTGATCCTCGTCGGTTCGGTCAACATCCCGATCATCAAGTTCTCGGTCGATTGGTGGAACACGTTGCACCAGCCGGCCTCGGTCTTCCGCATGGGCGGCTCGACGATCGATGCGAGCCTGCTCTATCCGCTTTTCATCTGCGCCGTCGGCGCGACGCTGCTCTTCCTCGCGCTCGCGCTGATGGCGATGCGCAACGAGATCCTGCGCCGCCGCATCCGCGCGCTGGAACTGGTCGCCGTCGCCTCCGCCTCGGGGGCCGCCGCGTGATCGACCTCGGCAATCATGCGTCCTTCATCCTCGCCGCCTATGGCGCGACGGCCGTCATCGTGATCGCGCTGGCGCTGTGGATCGTGCTCGATGGTCGGGCGCAGCGCCGCCGCCTCGCCGCGCTGGAAGCGCGCGGCATCCGCCGCCGCTCGGCGAAAGGCGGGAGCGCGTCATGAGCGATCCCAAGAGCGCGAGCGAGACGGCGCGGCCGCGGCGCCATCCGCTTTTTTGGGTGGTGATGTTCGCGCCGCTCGTCGTCGTCGCCGCGCTGTTCACCATCTTCCTCGTCAGCCTCGAAAAAGGCGGCGATCCCGCGCTCGTCCCCTCGGTGCTGGTCGGCAAGCCGGCCCCCCTGACCAAGCTGCCGCCGCTCGCGGGCATGAACCTTCCCGGCCTCGATACGGAGGCGCTGAAGGGCAAGCCCACGCTGGTGAATGTCTGGGCGTCCTGGTGCGCGCCCTGCCGCGCCGAGCATCCGATCCTGGAGCAGCTCGCGAGCGACCCGCGCATCCGTCTTGTCGGCATCAACTACAAGGACCAGGCGGACAACGCCGCCCGCTTCCTTGGCCAGCTCGGCAACCCCTTTGCCGCGATCGGCGTCGACGCAAACGGCCGCACGGCGATCGACTGGGGCGTCTATGGCGTCCCCGAAACCTTCCTCCTCGGCCCCGACGGCACCATCCGCTACAAATTCATCGGCCCGCTGGACGAGGAAAGCCTCAAGGCAAAGCTGATGCCGGAGATCGAGAAGGCGGTTGCGGGCTAGCGCACCGTCGGCATCGTTCATTCTCCGTCATCCCGGCGAAAGCCGGGATCCATGCAGCCTGAAGCGCGTGGCCGCTTGCCGCCTCGGCTGTAGGGATCCCGGGTCGAGCCCGGCAATGACACCTGTTCGGGATGAATGAAGGGCGCTCAGCGAACGGCTGTCGAAAGACTACTCCGCCGCCTTCTTGTCCTCGATCGTCGTCCGGTTGATCAATGGCAGTTGCAGCAGCGTGAAGACGAAGGTCAGCGGCATGATGCCGAAGACCTTGAAATTCACCCAGATATCGGTCGGGAAGGTCCGCCAGATCACTTCGTTGAGCACGGCGAGGACGAGGAAGAAGACGCCCCAGCGGAAGGTGAGCTTGCGCCAGCCTTCATCGGTCAGGTGGAAGACGGAATCGAAGACATAGCCGAGCAGCGCCTTGCCGAAGAGAAGGCCGCCAAGCAGGGTGAGCCCGAACAGCGCGTTGACGATGGTCGGCTTCATCTTGATGAAGGTTTCGTCGTGCAGGTAGAGGGTCAGCCCGCCGAAGACGACGACGACGATGCCGGTGACCAGCGGCATGATCGGCAGGCGCCGCGTCAGCGCGAAGGAGACGGCGAGCGCCACCAGCGTCGCGACCATGAAGGCGCCTGTCGCCCAGAAGATGTCGAGGCGGGCATTGGCGAAGAAGAACACGCCGAGCGGGCCGAGCTCGAGGGCGAGCTTGAGGATCGGGTTCAGATCCTTGTGCTTGGGATCGTTCGGCGCGCGTTCGAGCAGGTTCGTCATCGTCCGCCTTCGTGTGGTGGTCGGTCCGAGATAGGGCGGATCTCGGTCGGGTTAAAGGATTTTCGTCACGTCGCGATGCCGGCGATGGCGCGGGCGAAGTCGTTCGCCTCGAAGGGCTCGAGGTCGTCGACGCCTTCGCCGACGCCGATGAAGTGGATGGGAAGGCCGAATCTCGCCGCGATCGCCACCAGGATGCCGCCGCGCGCCGTGCCGTCGAGCTTGGTCATGACGAGGCCGGTGACGCCGGCTGTGCGGCCGAAGATCTCGACCTGCGAGAGCGCGTTCTGGCCCGTCGTCGCATCCAGGGTGAGCAGCACGGTGTGCGGCGCGCTCGGATCGTGTTTCTTGATGACGCGGATGATCTTTTCGAGTTCCGCCATCAGCTCGGCGCGGTTCTGCAGCCGGCCGGCCGTGTCGATCAGCAGCACGTCGGTGCCGTTGGCCTGCGCTTCCTTCAGCGCGTCGAAGGCGAGGCCGGCCGCGTCGGCCCCGGTCGCCCGCGCGATGACGCTCGCGCCGGTGCGCTGACCCCATATCTTCAACTGCTCGACCGCCGCGGCGCGGAACGTGTCGCCGGCCGCGAGCATCACGGAACGGCCCTCGGCGCGGAACTTCGCCGCCAGCTTGCCGATCGTCGTCGTCTTGCCGGTGCCGTTGACGCCGACCACCAGGATGACATGGGGCTTCCGCGCCCCGTCGATCACCAGCGGCCGGGCGACGGGCGTTAGGACGCGGCCGACTTCCTCGGCGAGGATCGCCTTGACCTCGTCGCCCTCAATCTCCTTGTCGAAGCGGCCCTTGGCGAGCGCCTCCGTGATCGCGCTCGCGGTGGCGACGCCGAGATCGGCCTGGATCAGCAGATCCTCGAACTCCTCCAGCGTCGCGGCATCGAGCTTGCGCTTGGTGAAGACCGAGGCGATGCCGTCCGTGATCGCGCTCGAGGACCGCGACAATCCCGCCTTGAGGCGCTGGAACCAGGAAAGGCGCGGCGCGGGTGCCTCGGCAACGACCGGCGCCTCCGGGATCACGGGAAGCGCGGGTGGCTCCGGGGACGTCGGTTCGCTTGCCGCCGCCTCGAAGGTCTCTTCGGCCTCGGCCTCGATTTCCGGCAGCTCGGTCTCGGGCGTCTCGACCGTCGTCTCCTTGCCGCCGCTGAAGATGCGGCGGAAGAAGCCCTTCTTCTCTTCACTCATGGGTCAGGCCGCCTGTTCCAATGCCGCTGCAATAAGTTCCCCGCCGGATCGTCCGGTGATCCGGACCGGCAGGATGGTCCCGGGCGCCACGCCGTCGATGCGGACGGGCGCGAACTGCTCGGTCCGTCCCTTGCCGCCGCGCTCGACCAGGACGGACCGCGTGCGCCCGATCTCGCCGTCGAGAAAGGCCGAAAGCCGGCGTGCGCCCTCGGCGCGCAGCCGCGCCGCCCGCGCCTTCACTTCTTCTTTCGCCAAGGACGGCATCCGGGCGGCGGGCGTGCCCGGCCGCGCGGAGAAGGGGAAGACATGCAGGAAGGTGAGGCCGCAATCCTCCGCGAGGCGAAGCGTATTGGCGAACATCGCCTCGCTCTCGGTCGGGAAGCCGGCGATCAGATCCGCCCCAAATACCGCGTCGTGCCGTTCGCGACGCACGGCCTCGCAGAAGGCGAGCGAATCGGCGCGGAGGTGCCGCCGCTTCATCCGCTTCAGGATCATGTCGTCGCCGGCCTGGAGCGAGAGATGGAAATGCGGCATCAGCCGCTCCTCCGTCCCGATTGCGCGCATCAGTGCCGGGTCGACCTCGATCGTATCGAGCGAGGACAGGCGGAGGCGCAGCAATTCCGGCAGGAATTTCAAGATCTTGGTGACCAGCGTGCCGAGCGTCGGCTTGCCCGGCAGGTCCGCGCCATAGGCGGTGATGTCGACGCCCGTCAGCACGATCTCGCCATGGCCGGCCTCGACCAGGCGGCGGATCTGCTCGACCACGGCGCCCATCGGCACGGAGCGCGACGGGCCGCGGCCATAGGGAATGACGCAGAAGGTGCAGCGATGGTCGCAGCCGTTCTGGATCTCGACAAAGGCGCGGGTGTGCCCGTCCATGCCGGCGACGAGATGGCCGGCCGTCTCGCGCACCGCGGCGATGTCGGCGACATTCGCCTTATTTTCCAACGTGTTGGAGAAATCGTAGGAGGCGCCGAGCAGCTTCTCCGCATTGCCGAGCACGCGGTCGACCTCGGGCATGGCGGCAAAAGCGGCCGGGTCGATCTGTGCCGCGCAGCCGGTGACCACGATCCGCGCATCGGGCCGCTCCCGCCGCGCCCGGCGGATCGCCTGCCGCGCCTGGCTCACGGCTTCCGCCGTCACGGCGCAGCTATTGACCAGCACGGCATCCTCGAGACCCGCCTCGCGGGCGCGCTGGCGCATGACCTCGGATTCGAGGGCGTTCAGGCGGCAACCGAATGTGAGGACGTCGAGAGACTGGCGCGCTGCGGTCATGGCTCGTTAATGGCCGAAAGCCGGCGGAAAGGCCAGCCTCAGGCCGGAACCGCGTGCTGTTCGGCCACGGTGATCGCCAGTTCGTCCCCGAGCGCGATCGTCCCGGACCATTCATATTCGGCCGGGCCGGTCATCAGGATGTGGTCGTCGGCACGCCATTCGATCGACAGCACACCGCCCGGCAGCGTGACGTCGACGCTGCGCCCGGTGCGACCGGTCCGTGCGGCGCAGACGGCGGCGGCGCAGGCGGCCGAGCCGCAAGCCCGCGTCAGGCCGACGCCACGCTCCCAGACCTTGAGCGTCAGCGCATGGTCGCACGTGACGGAAGCCAGCGAGATATTGGCGCGCTCCGGGAAGAGCGGATGATGCTCCAGCATTGGGCCGATCCGCGCGAGGTCGATGGCCTCGACATCGTCGACCCAGAAGATCGCATGCGGATTGCCGACATTGACGACTGACGGCGAATGCAGGATCGGCGCGTCGATCGGGCCGACCTGCAGTTCGATCGCGCGCGTATCGGCGAAGGGCTCGGCGAGCGGGATCTCCTGCCAGCCGAAGCGCGGCGTGCCCATGTCAACGGTGATGCGCGACGCATTCTCGGCGCGCACCGCGAGACGCCCCGCCGAGGTCTCCAGCACATGCTCCGGCCGGCCGCTCTCATCGGCGAGGACCAGCGCGACGCAGCGCGTTCCGTTGCCGCAGGCGCCGGAGACCGAGCCATCGGTGTTGAAGATCGTCATGAACGCGTCGGTGCCGGCGCTCCGCGGCGGCTCGATCGCCATCAACTGGTCGAAGGCGGTGCGCGGGTCGGCGGCGAGGCGGCGTGCGGTCTCTCCATCCAGGCGACGACCGGCGCCGCGGAGGTCCACCACGGTGATCTCGTTGCCGATTCCGTTCATCTTGACGAAGGGGATGGTCATGCCGCGCCTGCTGCCACGGGCGTTCCGAGCCTCGCTCGTCGGACCGCCATGGGCGACTATATGGCGGATGGCCGGCCGAATTGCCAGCCTGAGACTCGCGGGCCTTGCGGTGGGCCTTTCAGCCTGATTGATTGCGTGAAACGCTTCAAAGCGTGACGTCGGACGGCCGGGCCCACCGGTCGCCATGCCTTCAGGAGGGAACGCCACCGCCGTTCCTCCGCTTCGCCGGACGGACACTTCATGACGCTCGATATTGCGACACGCGTCTACAATCACGGCTTCCGGATCGATCCGATCATCCGTTCGCTGCTCGACACCGATTTCTACAAATTCCTGATGCTGCAGCTGATTCGGGAGAAGAACCCCGATGTGCGCGCGACATTCGGCCTGATCAACCGGACCAAATCGGTGCGGATCGCCGATGCGATCGACGAGCGCGAGCTGCGCGACCAGCTCGATCATGCCCGCACCATTCGCTTCCAGAAGAACGAACTGATCTGGCTCGCCGGCAATTCGTTCTATGGCGTGAAGCAGATCTTCAAGCCCGAGTTTCTGGACTGGCTGGCGGATTTTCAGCTGCCCGAATATGACCTGCACCGCACCGCGGACGGACAGTATGAGCTGCTGTTCGAGGGGCCCTGGTGCGAGACGACGCTCTGGGAAATCCCGGCGCTTGCGATCGTCAGCGAATTGCGCGCCCGCGCCGCGGTCAAGGGCATGAGCCGCTTCGAGCTCGACGTGCTCTATGCCAAGGCGAAGGCCAAGCTCTGGGGCAAGATCGAGCGGCTGCGTCTGCTCGGCCGCGAGGGGCCGCTCAAGATCGCGGATTTCGGCACGCGCCGCCGCCACGGCTTCCTCTGGCAAAAGTGGTGCGTCGAGGCGCTGCAGGAGGGGCTCGGCGAGAATTTCGTCGGCACCTCCAACGTCAAGATGGCGATGGATGCGGGCCTCGAGGCGATCGGCACCAATGCGCATGAGCTGCCGATGGTTTATGCCGCGCTGGCCGAGACCGACGCGGCGCTGCATCAGGCGCCTTATGCGGTGCTGAAGGACTGGGCCGAGATGTATGACGGCAATCTGCTCGTCATCCTGCCGGATACCTATGGCACCACGGCGTTCCTCAAGGATGCGCCGGAGTGGATTCTCGCCTGGAAGGGCATCAGGCCGGATTCGAAGCCGCCGATCGAAGGCGCCGAAGAGGCGATCGCCTGGTGGGCCTCGCATGGGCTCGATCCGCGCGAGAAGCTGATCGTCCTGTCCGACGGCATGGACATCGACACGATCGAGGATGCGGTCCGCCATTTCCGCGGTCGCGTCAATCTCTCCATCGGCTGGGGCACCAACGTCACCAATGATTTCCGCGACTGCGCCCCTGACGGCAAGGACGACCGCCTCGCCGCCATCTCGCTGGTCTGCAAGGTGGTCGAGGCCAATGGACGGCCGGCGGTCAAGCTCTCCGACAATGCCAACAAGGCGACGGGCCCGGCCGAGGAGATCGCGCGCTATCGCCGCGTCTTCGGCCAGGACGAGATCGCGCGTCAGCCCGTTCTGGTCTGAGCGCGTCAGACGCCGACGATGTGCGGGCTCGTGAAGCCGAGCCTTTCGAGCCCGCGCCGCACCTGCGGATGCCGCATCACCAGCTTCCAGAGGAGGCCGGTGCGGTGGTTCTCGATCATGGCAATGATTGGTCCCTGGTCGATGGCGAGATGCGTCGTCGCATACCAGTCTTCCGTCTCGCTGAACGCGTCGACGAAGCCGAGGTCGCGCCAGATCCTCTCGCCGAGATCGTCATGAAAATGGCGCAGCGCCCGCATCGCCTCGTCCGGCAGGTAGGGCAGGCTCGACAGGGCGGCCGTCGGCGCGATCACGCCGAGATCATTGTCGGGCGCATGCGCTGAATAGCCATGCACGCTGTCGCTCGCGGTCAGGCCCCAGCAATCCGGGCCATAGCCGGCATAGCCCTTCGGGTTGCGGACGCAATATTCGTAGTTGATCCGGGCATGCGCCAGGTTCTGGCGCCAATAGTCGGTATAGGCGTCCGTGAGGCCGCGCGGATCGAGGCCGCAGAAGGAATAATGGGCGAAGAAGAGCGGCCCGCCGCCATCGGGGCCGAGCGGTAGCTCGATGCCCTCGTGCCGGCGGCGGTTGATGAAGGTGCGGCTCTGGGCATAGCCATTGTGATAGACGCGCGGCCCGATCGCGTAGTCCTCGGAGCCCGCCGCGAGGACGAACACGATCAGGCACTCGTTCCAGCCGAGCAGTTCGTGGTTCATGGCGAAGCCGTTATTCGGGCTCCAGTGCCAATAGAGCGCCTCGCGGCCGCCCTGTGTGAACCAATTCCACTCGACCGACCGGGCGAGGCCGGCGATCTTCCCGCGCAAAGCGGCCTCGCGGCCGTCGCCATCGAAATAGACTTCGGCCGCGAGCAGGCCCTGCAGCAGGAGCGCGGTCTCGACAATGTCGGCGCCGTCATCCTTGCCCCAGAAGCGGATGGTCCGGCCCGTGCTGCCATTCAGAAAATGCGGGAACGCGCCGTGATAGCTGTCGGCGCGCTGCAGGAAGCCGACGATGCGGTGCAGCCTTTCGACGGCCTCGCTGCGCTCGATCCAGCCACGCTCGGCCGCGACGATGATCGCCATGGCACCGAAGCCGGTGCCGCCGGTCGCGGTCCATTCGTCATCGCCGCCGAAGCGATCACGGGCGAGGCCGCTCACCGGGTGGCCGAAATCCCAGAAATAGCGGAACGTCTGGCGCTGCACCTTGTCCAGCAACGCCTCGTCGTCGAGCGTCGCGCCGTCCCGCGCCGTCCGCTGTCCGGTCTTCGCCATCATGGCTTCTCCACCTCGATTGCGGCCTCGTCCACCGGTGTCGCCACCAGCTGGACCGAGCGATTATAGAACGGGTCCGTCGAGGGAGCGCGGGACAGGGTGACGAAGGTGGATTTCGCCAGCTCGCCGTCGAGGATCGAGCGCAGGATTTCGCGCAGATTCTCCTCGATCTGGTCCATGGACTGCTCGCAGAAGATCCATTCCGGCTTCAGCAGCAGCAGCCGGGCGAAGGTCAGCCGCTCCTCCTCGTCGAAGGAAAGCTCCCGTCCCCAGCGCGAGCGCCGGTCGAGCGAGGTCGAGAGGCGTCCGAGCCCCACGCGCTCGAGCGCATTGACCAGCTCCGGATCGGTGAAGCGTCCGGCGGTGCTGGGATATGTGATTGCGGCGCGCAATGACCCGTCCGGGACATAGGGCCGCTCGGGCAGGAACATCGCCTTGTCGCGCGAGGGCAGTTCGATGGAGCCTGCGCCCCAGGGCCAGAGCCCTGCGAGCGCGGAGAAGAAGGCGCTGCGGCCCGTGCCCGTGCGGTCGATCACCGCGACCCGGTCGCCCGGATCGATCGTGACGTTGTCCTCCTCGAGCCGGAGTTCCGAACCCGAGGTGACGATGCGGACATGATCGAAGGAGAGGTGGCTGTTCTCGCCGAAGCGGTAGTCGATCCGCTCGCTGGCCGCAGGCGGATTTTCGATGTCGACCAGCGCCTCGCGAAAGGCCATGACGCGGGACAGCGTGGCGCGCCAGTCGGCGATGGCGCTGAAATTGTCGACGAACCAGCGCAGCGAGTTCTGCACCTGGTTGAACGCGCCGACGACCATCATCAGCTGGCCGAAGGAGAGCTGGCCGCCGAAATAGCCCGGCGCGGCGATGACGATCGGCGCGACGATGCCGAGCCAGCCATAGCCCGACGTGACCCAGGTGAGCTTGGTGATCGACGAGACCAGACGGCGTGTGATAGCGACGACCCGTTCGAGCTCGTCGTTCATCCGCGACTTTTCATCCTGCTCGCCGGCATTGAGCACGATTCCGTCGGCATTCTCGCTGACCTGGACGAGGGCGAAGCGCATATCCGCCTCGCGGGCATAGCGCTCGACGCCGATCGCGATCAGCGGCCGGCCGACGCGCCAGCTCACCAGCGAGCCCGTGGTCGCGAAGATCAGCGCGCACCAGACCATGTAGCCGGGCACCACGATGCTGGTGCCGTCGAAGGTCAGCACGATGCCGCTCGAAAGCACCCAGAGCACGCCGATGAAGCCGATCAGCAGCAAGGTCGACTGGAACAGCCCGATGCCGAGGCCGGCGGACAGCTCGGCGAGATGGCGGGCATCCTCATGCACGCGCTGGTCTGGATTGATGCCGATGTCGCCGGCTTCCTGCAGCAGTACCAGGCGCCGCGGCGCCAGCCATTGATCGAGCAAGTCCCGCGTCAGCCATTTGCGCGATTGCAGCGTGATGGTCTGGTTGAGCCAGGCCTGCGCGACGTTGAGCGCGAGCAGGACGCCGGCGATGCCGCAGAACTGGAGCAGGTAATAGAGGAAGAGGTGGACGTTCTTCTGCTCGATCGCGTCGTAGAACGGCTTGTTCCAGGCGTTGAGCACCACCTGCATGCCGGCGGTGGCGACGATGACCGTGATGATGCCGCCCGTCAGCAGCAGGAAGGTGCGCCGGCCGGAGGAATACCAGAGGGCGCCGATGAAGCCCTTGAACTGCCTGGCAAATTCCGTGAACTCAGCGCCGAGCCCTTCTTCGGCCTGGCGCTCGCCCGACTGCACGCTCGATTCCGTCATGCCGTTGCGCTCCTCCGCCGCTCCACCATAACCAATGGTGCGGGGAAATCTCGTTTCAATCGGCACGGTCCGTCACGGATGGGTGTGGTGATGCCGGTGGTCGCTCGCCCTGAACGCCGCTATAGAGCGAAGGCTTCGGAGGAGAAGCGCGACATCTCGACCCGCCCGAGGTTTCGCGAGACCATGGGGAGGATCTATGAGCGGCTTCATTCTCGCGATCGATCAGGGCACGACCTCGACGCGGTCGATCGTCTTCGATTCCGATTATCGCATCTGCGGCGTCGGCCAGCAGGAATTCCCGCAGCATTTTCCGGCCTCGGGCTGGGTCGAGCATGATGGCGAGGATATCTGGCGCACGGCGCTGGAGACGATCCGCTTCGCCCTGGCCGGGGCCAAGATCGCGGCCTCCGACCTCGCCGGCATCGGCATCACCAATCAGCGCGAGACGACACTGATCTGGGACCGCGCCAGCGGGCAGCTCATTCATCGCGCCATCGTGTGGCAGGACCGGCGCACCGCGGATGTCTGCGAACGCCTCAAGGCGGAGGGCGCCGAGGCGCTGGTCACGGAGCGGACCGGCCTGCTGCTCGATCCCTATTTCTCGGCAACCAAGATCGCCTGGCTGCTCGACAATGTCCCCGGCGCTCGTCTCCGCGCCGAGGCCGGCGAGCTCGCCTTCGGCACGGTCGACAGCTATCTCCTCTGGCGTCTGACGGGCGGCGCCGTGCACGCCACCGACGCGACGAATGCGTCGAGGACGCTGCTCTATGACATCGCCCGCGGCGAATGGGACGAGGACCTGCTCCGCCTGTTCCGCGTGCCGCGCGCGCTGCTGCCCGATGTGCGCGACTGCGCCGCAGATTTCGGTTCCACCGATCCGGCGATTCTCGGTACGGCCGTGCCGATCGCGGGCATTGCCGGCGATCAGCATGCCGCGACGCTCGGACAGGCCTGTTTCGGCCCCGGCATGATGAAGGCGACCTATGGCACGGGCTGCTTTGCGCTGCTCAACACCGGCACTGAGCGCGTCGCCTCGCGCAACCGGCTGCTGACCACGATCGCCTATCGCCTCGATGGCAAGACGAGCTATGCGCTCGAGGGTTCGATCTTCGTCGCCGGATCGGCAATCCAGTGGCTGCGCGACGGGCTCGGCATCATCCAGCGCGCCGATCAGTCCGGCGGGATGGCCGACGCCGCGGATCCCGAACAGCAGCTCTATCTCGTGCCCGCCTTCACCGGCCTCGGCGCGCCCTGGTGGGATGCCCATGCCCGCGGCGCGCTCTATGGCCTCACGCGGTCGAGCGGGCCGAACGAGATCGTCAAGGCGGCGCTCGAATCCGTCTGCTTCCAGACCCGCGACCTGCTCGACGCCATGCGGCGCGACTGGGCCTCGGCCGGGGATACGGTGCTGCGCGTCGATGGCGGCATGGTCGCCAGCGACTGGACCATGCAGCGGCTGGCGGACATTCTCGATGCGCCCGTCGACCGTCCGGTCGTGCTGGAGACCACGGCGCTCGGCGCCGCCTGGCTCGCCGGCCGCCAGCGCGGCGTCTGGCCGGACGAGGCGGGCTTTGCCGCCGGCTGGCGCCGCGAGCATCGCTTCCTCCCAGCGATGACGTCGGACGAGCGCGAGCGCAAGCTCGCCGGCTGGCACGATGCCGTCCGCCGCACGCTGACCGCCTGACACCCGTCTTCGCTCGGTCATGGCCGAACGGTTAAGCTTCGGGCATTATGTTGCTCTGCAGCACAACCGGGCGGCCGGCATTGCGCCGCGCCGTCAGCGAGGGAGTGGAAGATGGACATCGATGAGGTCCGGCGCCGCGCCTATGCGATGCCGCTGAACAACCCGTCCTATCCGCGGGGGCCGTATCGTTTCTTTGATCGCGAGTTCATCGTGATCACCTACCGCACCAGCCGCGAGGCGCTGGAGGCGGTGGTGCCCGCGCCGCTCGAGATCGTCGATCCGATCGTGAAATACGAGTTCATCCGCATGCCGGACTCGACCGGCTTCGGCGACTATACCGAGACAGGCCAGGTGATCCCTGTCCGCTTCAACGGGCAGAGCGGCGGCTATGTCCATTCGATGTATCTCGACGACGATGCGCCGATCGCCGGCGGGCGCGAGCTCTGGGGTTTCCCGAAGAAGCTCGCCAAGCCGCAGATCAGCCATGAGAGCGAAGTGATCGTCGGCACGCTGCATTATGGCAGCGTGCTCTGCGCCATCGGCACGATGGGCTACAAGCACCAGCCGGCGGACGAGAAGGCCATCCTCGCATCGCTGCAGGCGCCGAACTTCCTGATCAAGATCATCCCGCATGTCGACGGCACGCCGCGCATCTGCGAGCTGGTGCGCTACTACACCGAGGACATCACGCTGAAATGGGCCTATTCGGGCCCGGCGGCGCTGGATCTCCGTCCCCATGTGAGCTGCGATGTCGCGCGCCTTCCGGTCCTGGAGGTGCTGTCCGCCGTGCACTTCAAGGCCGACCTGACCCTCGGCCTCGGCTCCGTGGTCTATGACTATCTGGCGCCCGAGAGCTGAGCGGAGGGCGCGACATGCTGAAACGCAAGGGCAAGGAAGGCCCCTCGATCGCCGCGATATCGGCGAAATATGACCGCGTCGCCCTCGTGTTCCAGGGCGGCGGCGCGCTCGGCGCCTATCAGGCCGGCGTCTACCAGGCGCTCGCCGATGCCGGGTGCGAGCCGAACTGGATCTCCGGCGTCTCGATCGGCGCGATCAATGCAGCCATCGTCGCGGGCAACCATCCGAGCGATCGCCTGCCGCGGCTGCGCCAGTTCTGGGAAACCGTCTCGGGTCGCAACGCCTGGCCGGCCCAGGCCTACAGCGATTTCGAGCGCGACATGCGCAACCGGATGAGCGCGACGATGACCGTGCTGATGGGACAGCCCGGCTTCTTCAAGCCGCGCTTCCCGAACCCCTGGCTGCTGCCGCCGGGCGCGGACGGAGCGACGAGCTTCTACGATTCCTCGGAACTGCGCGGCACGCTGGAGGCGCTCGTCGATTTCAACATCCTGAACGACGGCGCGAAGCGGTTCAGCGTCGGCTCGGTGAATGTGCGGACCGGCAATTTCGTCTATTTCGACAGCGACGAGATCGAGATCGGGCCGGAGCACATCATGGCCAGCGGCGCGCTGCCGCCGGGCCTGCCGGCCGTGCGCATCGCCGGCGAGGATTATTGGGACGGCGGCATCGTCTCGAACACGCCGCTGCAGCATCTGCTCGAACAGGAAGAGGACCGCAGCTCGCTCGTATTCCAGGTCGATCTGTTCAGCTCGC
Source organism: Kaistia hirudinis (assembly GCF_014196455.1). Lineage (GTDB taxonomy): Bacteria > Pseudomonadota > Alphaproteobacteria > Rhizobiales > Kaistiaceae > Kaistia > Kaistia hirudinis. Next base: position 19,087 of record NZ_JACIDS010000009.1, on the reverse strand, counting down.
GGGGCGAATTGCCGCGCAGCATGCGCGACGTGATCGCCCGGCAGAAGGAGATCGCCTATTCGAGCCGGACCCGGCACAACACCGATACTTTCCGTCGCGTGCACAAGCTGAAGATGAAGCTCGCCGAGGCGCTCGAACGCGTGCCGGAGGCCGAGCGCACGGACGAGGATCGCGCGCTGCTGGCCGATTTCGCCGAGGCCGGCGTGGTCAACATCATCCACCTCATCTACCAGCGCAAGAATTACGAAAGCCAGGCGGCGGACTACGAGTTTTCGGCGCGATCGATGCAGGAACATTGGGATAGCGGGCTCGAGGACACGCTGAAGACGCTCGCCCATACCGCATGGCTGGAACCGCCGCCGCGCGACGTCGGCGTCACGGTGCACGACATGCATCGCGAGGATCCGGACTGACCGGATTCTCGTTTCGTAAAGGGTTCGAGCCTAGGAATCGGGGAACGATATCGGCCCGATGTCGGGAGGAACCCAGACCGTGCAGCGCGGAGTCGGACGACCAGGCGGTGAACACAGTCCCGGGCCCAACGCCGCGCCCACGCGGCGCGAGCGCCCGGTTTCCTCCAGCCGGCGGATGCGCGGCACGGGCCCGGCGGAGATCAACCTCCTGCCGCTGCTGGAGGCTGAGCGCAGCCGCTACCAGCGCGATGGCGCTCTGACGCTGGACGTCGAGGGCCAGGAGTGCCTCCGTGGGCTGACGCGCCCGGAATCGGTCGAGTATGTCGAACTCGCCCGGCGCGGCCTCGACAATGACGACGCCGCGTTCCTGCGCTATATCCTGCTCGGCGACCGTCACGCTGCTGCAACCGTGAAGGCTCATCGCTGAGGCGGGGAAATCGATTGAAGCCCGCCGGAAGAGTCCGAAAGCGGGCGCCTCCGGCGGATCGGACAAGACCGAACGCTCCTTGGGGGTAGCACTGCGAATGTCGAACCGTGGATTCCTTCTCGCTGTCGCGCTTGCGGCGACGGCGTTGACGCCGATCGTCGCGCCGATCGCGACGAGCCCGGCCTTTGCCCAGGCTGCCCAGCCGGCCCAGACCGCGGCGCAGGCGCTCGCCTGGCCGCGCAGCTTTCCGGTCGGCGACCAGACGCTCGAGGTCTATCAGCCGCTGATCGAGCAATGGTCCGGCGACCAGATCAGCGGCCGCGCTGCGATCGCGCTCGGTCCCAAAAACGGCACGCCGGTCTATGGCACGGCGCATTTCTCGGCCGAGGTCTCGATCAACAAGCCCTCGCGCCTCGCCTATCTCAATCAGGTTTCGGTCGTGAAGGTCGATGTGCCGACCGACCCGGCCCAGGAGGCGCTGCTCAAGAGCACGCTGCAGTCGCGCATCCCGACGCAGGGCTGGACCGTCGCCCTCGATCATCTCGAGACCAGCTATGCCGCCGGCAAGGAGCTGACGGCCGAGCTCAATGTCCCGGTCAAGAACGACCCGCCGCACATCGTTTTCCGTTCGGTGCCGACCGATCTGGTGCTCATCGCCGGCGATCCGGTGCTGAAGCCGGTGGAGGGCGCATCGACCTTCAATCGCGTGATGAACACGCGCGCGCTCATCCTGCAGGGCTCCGACAACATCTATCACGTGCAGGTCGCCGGCTATTGGTACCAGTCGCCGAGCCTCGACGGGAACTGGGTCGAGACGAGCCAGATCAGCCAGGGCCTGGCCGATGCCGCGAAGGTGGCGGCGCAGGCCGACGCGCCCGATTCCATGCTGCCCGAGGGCGGCAAGAAGCCGGATCAGCCGCCGCAGATCCTGGTCGAGACACAGCCGACCGAGCTGGTGCTGACGACGGGCGAGCCGCAGATGGCCCCGGTCACGGGCTCGAGCCTGCTGCGCATGTCGAACAGCGACCACACCGTCTTTCTGGATCCCGACAGCAATCTCTATTACGTGCTGATCTCCGGTCGCTGGTTCTCGGGCCGCGGCGGGCCGAGCGATCCCTGGGCCTTCGTGCCGGGCACGCAGCTTCCGGCCAGCTTCGCCAAGATCGCGCCGAACGATCCGGGCGCCTCGGCGCTCGTCTCCGTCCCCGGCACGCCGCAGGCCAAGGAAGCGGCCGTTGCCGCCACCATTCCCCAGACGGCGACCGTGCATCGCTCGGCGACGCTGACCGTCAAATATGGCGGCGCGCCGAAATTCGAGCCGATCGCCGGCACGCGGCTCTCCTATGCGGTGAATACGGCGACGCCGGTCATCGAGTTCGATTCGCAGCGCTTCTATGCCCTGTCCGACGGCGTCTGGTTCGTGGCGACCTCGCCGCTCGGCCCCTGGATCGTCGCCGACATCGTTCCCGACGCGATCTACGGGATTCCGGTCTCGTCGCCGCTCCACTACGTGACCTATGTGCAGATCTATTCCGCGACGCCGGATACCGTCGTGGTCGGCTATACGCCGGGCTATTTCGGCGTGAACATCTCCGACGGTCTCGTCGTCTACGGCACCGGCTATCCCTGCGCGGGCTATGTCGGCGCGGTCTGGTATGGCTGCCCGGTGACCTATGGCTATGGCGCCAATTTCGCGCTCGATTCGGCCGTCGGTTTCGCCTTCGGCTTCGCCGCCGGCTATGCCTGGGGCGGTGCGGCACCCTATTGGGGTCCCTATTGGGGCGCCGGCCCGTGGGGCGGCACGTGGAGCCATGTGAACGTCGAGCAGACGAATATCTATGGCCGCTGGGGCGGCGTGGCGACCGCTACGCATAGCTGGGGCTATAACGCCTGGACCGGCAATGAGTGGTCGACCCGCTCGGTCGCCGGCGAGACTGCCCGCGGCACCGATTTCGCCGGCCGCTCCGGCGCAGTCTACAACCCCTATACGGGCTTTGGTGCCGCCGGCCGCCAGTCGGCGAGCTACAATGCCAATACCGGCATCGCCCATGCGAGCGAATCCGGCATCACCGACGACAATGGCCATATCGACGCGGCGAGCCGCGGTGTCGTCGCGAACACCAAGACCGGCAACGCCGTCGGCTGGAACAACGGCAACGTCTATACGGATCACGACGGCAACGTCCATCAGTACAGCGATACCGATGGCTGGCAGACCCATACGGACAGTGGCTGGCAGAGCGAGCACGACAGCGCGACGACGAGCGATCTCGACAATCAGCGCCAGTTCCAGAGCGCCGGCCAGGACCGCGTCGACAATTTCGATCGCAGCGGCGGCTTCGGCGGCGGCGACGATTTCGGCGGCGATCGTTTCGGAGGCGGGGACTTCGGTGGCGGCGACCGCTTCGGCGGTGGCGGCTTCGGAGGGTTCGGCGGCGGCCGCTTCGGTGGCGGTGGCTTCGGCGGCGGCGGTTTCCGCCGCTGAGGCCTCTCAGCTCGCGCCGGGGTAGCGGAGAATTTCCAGCTTCGCTCCCACGGCGCCGAGTTCGGCGAGCGTCCATCCGAAACGCTCGCGCAGCTTCGCATAGAGCTTCACGGCGAGTTCGGGATATTCCGACAGCATGCGGCGGATGAGCGAACCGTCGATCTCGATCACCTCGGTTTCGACGACGGCCGTTGCCGTCGCCGGCCGCAGGGTCTCGGTGAAGAGGGCGGTCTCGCCGAGCAGCGCGCCCGCGCCGTAACGGCCGAGCTCCTCCTGCTTCTCGTCGCGTTCGCGCGTGAACGCGATCTCTCCCTTCATGATCACGAAGGCCGATGCGGCCTTCGTGTCGGCGCGGAACAGGACCTGGCCCGCCGGCAGCTCGAGGCGCACAGCGCTGAAGGCGAGCAGCCGCAGATGATCGCCCGACAGATCGGAGAAGAGCGGAACCCGCATGATGAGGGCGATGTCGTCCGCGAGCGTCATGGCCCTCTGGCTTTCCTTCAGGGAACGAGCTTGTAGCCGCCCGCCTCGGTGACGAGGAGTTCGGCGACCGAGGGCTCGCGCTCGATCTTCTGGCGCAGGCGATAGATGTGCGTTTCCAGCGTGTGCGTCGTGACGCCGGAATTATAGCCCCACACCTCGTGCAGCAGGATGTCGCGGCCGACCACCTTCTCGCCGGCGCGGTAGAGATATTTGAGGATCGACGTCTCCTTCTCGGTGAGACGGATCTTCTGGCCCTTCTCGTCCAGCAGCAGCTTGGCGCTCGGACGGAAGGTATAGCGGCCGATCTGGAAGGTCGCGTCCTCGCTCTGCTCGAACTGGCGCAATTGTGCGCGGATGCGCGCGAGCAGGACGGCGAAGCGGAAGGGCTTCGTCACATAGTCGTTGGCACCCGATTCGAGGCCGAGGATCGTGTCGGATTCGGAATCATGGCCCGTCAGCAGCACGATCGGCGCCTTGAAGCCGCCCTTGCGAAGCAGCTTCACCGCCTCGCGGCCGTCCATGTCGGGCAGGCCGACATCGACGATCATCAGGTCGATCTGCTCGCCGCGGGCGCGCTGGATTCCCTTGGTCGCCGTCGGCTCCTCGATCAGCTCGAATTCCTCATAGAGCGACAATTGCTCGACGAGGCTCTCGCGCAACAGATCGTCATCGTCGACAACGAGTATCCGCCTGGCCGCCATGCTACATCCTTACTCCAAGCTCCGGGCCCGCCTACCGGAGATCGTCCGTTCCGAATCTCGTCAAGATGTAGCCCCCAACCGCGCCGTGGCGCAAGCAAGGGTGAACAATGAGGGTCCGCCGCATGGCCCGCAAAAGCCGTTCGATTCTGTGGGTTCGCCGTGCGCCCGGCGCGCGGCATCGTGGCACGCTCGCCTTCGCCGGCCACATCTTTCCCTGCGCGCTCGGCCGCTCCGGGATCGCCGGCGGCAAGCGGGAGGGCGATGGCGTGACGCCGGTGGGTGCGCTGGCGCTCGTCGAGGTGCTCTATAGGGCGGATCGCGTGCGCCCGCCGCGCACCCGCCTGCCCGTCCGGGCAATCCGGCCGGATGACGGCTGGTGCGATGCGCCGGCGGACAGGAACTATAACCGTCCGGTGCGGCTGCCCTATGCGGCGAGCCATGAGGCGATGGCGCGGGCCGACGGGCTCTACGATATCGTCGTGGTGCTGGACTGGAACTTCCGTCGCCGCGCCAAGGGGCGCGGCAGCGCGATCTTCCTCCACATCGCAAGGCCGGGCTTCCTGCCGACGGAGGGCTGCGTCGCCGTCACGCCCGCGGCGATGCGCTTCCTGCTCGCCCATCTCGGCACGGATGCGGTGATCGACACCGGCCCCGGCTTCCGCGTCGCGGTCCCGGATCGCTCCGGCCGAACCGCACGGTAGGGCTGGCGGGCGCCTCAGTCCGGCTGCGGCCGGGCCGCCAGCGGGCGCATGTGGACCGTGCTTTCGCCCCGGTGCATCGCGATGCCCAGGCGGAAGCTCTGCGCAATGCGCTCGGCATAGGCGAGCACGATCGCGGCGCCGGCCTCGTCGAAGGCATTGCGGGCCGCCACGCTGAAAAGATCCAGCCAGCGCTGGAAATGCGCGTCCGATATGTCGGCGAGGCCGAGATGTGGCCGCATCGGGCGTCCGTCATAGCCGCGGGTGCGCAGCAGGACGGAGGACCAGAACGCGCACATCGTCTCGAGGTGCTGCGGCCATTCCTCGGCGGCGATCTCGCGGTTGAAGACCGGCCCGAGCAGCGGGTCCCCGCGCACCGCGTCATAGAAGCCATAGACGAGGCGGCGGATGCCCGTCTCGTCGATCGAAGCCGCCCGTTCGTCTTCTTCGGCGGGAAGCGCCGAGGCCGATCGAACCGAGAGATCCGCACGCATTGATCCTGCTCCTTGGCCGGCCGCCACATCGCGGCGCGCCGGGTCTCCCTCTATAGGAGCTTGCCAGTCTGCAAGTCCAATCCCGCTCCCGCATTGCGATCGCGCAAGGTGACCGAAAGGGCCTCGGCCCTCTGCGTGACGCGCGATTGCACGCTATCGCTTTCCTGCCGATCCATGTACGGAACGCTCGCGCCGGGAGGGGAGCGACCTGCCGGCGGAGAAGCAACCCCTGGAGTGTGGATTTGATCTCGCGGCATGACGCAGACGTCGTCGTCATCGGAGCCGGCATTGTCGGCCTCGCCGCGGCGTTCCATCTCCAGGATGCCGGCCTGCGCGTGGTCCTGGTCGATCCGGGCGACGAGCGCGGTCGGGCCTCGTTCGGCAATGCCGGCGTGCTCAGCCGCAATTCGATCTTTCCGGTCGCAAGCCCCGGCATCCGCAGCCGCCTCGCCGGCTATGCGCTCGGCCGCGATATCGGCGTGCGCGTCCGCCTCGGCTCGCTGCCGCATCTCCTGCCCTGGACGCGGCGCTTCCTCGCCGCCGCCGACGCGGCGCATTGGCGCGCCAGCGCCGCGGTGCTTGATCCTTTGGTCGCCCGCGCCTTCGACAGCCATGTCGCGCTCGCCGAGCGCCTCGGCGCGCGCCACATGATCCGCCGCAATGGCTGGCTCCGGCTCTATCGCACTCGCGCGGCCTTCGAGGGCTCGGCGCTGGAGCGCGCGATCCTGGCCGAGCACGGCGTCCGGGCCGAACCCGTCGACGCCGACGCGATCCGCGAACTGGAACCGCATCTGGCGCCGCGCTTCACCGATGGCATCTTCTTCGCCGACAGCGGCTCGGTCGAAAGCCCCGGCGCGCTGGTGGCGCTCTATGCCCGCGCCGTGGCGGAGCGCGGCGGCCGCTTCGTGACCGGCACCGTCGACAGGCTGATGGCGAACGAGGGTGGCTTCACGGTTAGCGGCGCCGGTGAAACACTCAAGGCGCGCTTCGTCGTGCTCGCCGCCGGTGCGCGGTCCGACCGGTTGGCACGGCAGCTCGGCTACCATATCCCGCTCGCGGCCGAACGCGGCTATCACCGTCACTATCGCCCAACCGGGAACGTCGTCCTCGGCCGTCCGGTGCATGACGCCGCCGGCGGCTATGTGATGTCGCCGATGGAAGGCGCGATCCGCGTGCTCACCGGCGTCGAACTGGCGCGGCCGGACGATCCGCCGGATTATCGGCAGATCGAGGCCGTGACCGCCGATGCTGGCCGCACCATCGCGCTGACCGAGCCCATCGAGGCGGCGCCCTGGATGGGCAGCCGCCCTTCGACGCCGGACGGGCGGCCGGTGATCGGCCGCGCCGCGCGCCACCCCGGTCTCGTCTTCGCCTTCGGCCACGGCCATGTCGGCTTCGCCAATGGTCCGCTCACGGGCCGGATCGTTGCCGATCTCGTGACGGACCGGACGCCGCCGATCGAGATTGCGGGCTTCAGTCCCAGCCGCTTCGGCGCCTGAACGTCACGGCAGGTTGAGGCCGCCATTCACATGGATGGCCTGGCCGGTGATCTGCCGCGCGCCCGGGGAGAGCAGGAAGGCGACCGTAGCGGCGATATCGGCCGGGTCGGTCAAGCGGTCGGTCGGTGTGACCGCCACGGCGGTCTTCAGCGAATCCGGCGTCGCGGCGAGATGGCCGCCGCCCTGCTTGCGCGTGAAGCCCGGCACGACGGCATTGGCGGTCGCACCCGTCGGCGCCAGCTGCACGGCGAGCGATTTGACCAATGCCTCGAGCGCCGCCTTCGCCGCCGATGTCGCCGGAAAATTGAGGCCGGCCGTGCCGAAGATGTGGGCAACGAAGGAGCTCACCGCCACGATGCGGCCGCAGGCCGAGCTCTCGATGTCGGGCAGCGCCGCGGTGACGAGGCGCAGGAACGCGACCGGCATGGAATCGAAGGCGGCGACGAGTTCCTCAGGCGTCAGCTCGCCGAAGCGGGAGCGCTTCGCCTGGCCGGCATTCGAGACGATCTGGTCGACGCGGCCGAATGCAGCGCGGGCGGCTGCGACGAGCGCGGCCGGCACCGTGGGATCGCCGAGATCGCCCATATGCGTCGCGACTTGCGCGCCCAGTGACCGGCAGCTTTCGGCCACCGCGGCGAGGCCGGCCTCGTTCTTGCGTGTGTGGATCAGGAGCGCCGTCCCCGGCTTGGCCAGCGTCCTCGCCGTTTCCGCGCCAATTCCGCTGGCGGCCCCGGTGATGATCACGACACGGTCGAAGGCTGCGCTCACTGCTGGTCTCCTGTCTGATGGGATGGCATCACGATCCTAACGGGCTCCGCCAAATTCGGTATACAAAATTCCGTCAGTATACCCCCTTTTTCTTGACAGGCCGGGCGGACCGTCGATTAGTATCGTGGGGATCGAAGCCCGAGGTTCCGCGAACCTGGCAAGGAGCATTCCATGGACGTCATCATCGTCGGCGCCGGAATCGGCGGCCTCACCCTCGCCCTGATGCTGCACAGGCGCGGCATCTCCACCCGCGTCTATGAAAGCGCCAACGAGATCCGGCCGATCGGCGTCGGCATCAGCATCCTGCCGCATGCGAGCCGGGAGCTCTGCGAGCTCGGGCTGCGCGACGCGCTCGCCGCCGTGGCCGTGACGGCGCAGGAATCCTGCTTCTTCAACCGCTTCGGGCAGTTCGTCTACAAGGAGCCGGTCGGAACCTATGCCGGCTATGAATGGCCGCAGTTCCAGATCCATCGCGGCGACCTGCAGCAGATCCTCTACCGGACCTATGTCGCCGAGGCGGGCGCGGGTCGCGTCGTCACCGGGCGGCGCTGCGTGCGCGTCGACCAGGGCGACGGCAAGGCGAGCGCGACCTTCACGATCGGCGGGCGCGACGACGACACCGAGACGGTCGAGGGCATCGCCGTGATCGGGGCCGACGGCATCCATTCCCAGGTGCGCAAGCAGCTGCATCCCGGCGATGGTGGGCCGATCTATTCTGGCGTCAACATGTGGCGCGGCGTGACACGCTGGAAGCCCTATCTGACCGGCGCGAGCTATGTCCGCGCCGGCTGGCTGACGCATGGCAAGATGGTCATCTATCCGATCCGCAACAATATCGACGCCGAGGGCAACCAGTTGATCAACTGGGTCGCCGAGGTCGAGACGCCGGATCACGACCGGCAGGACTGGAACAAGCAGGGCCGGATCGAGGATTTCATCGGCTATTTCGACGATTGGCACTTCGATTTCCTCGACGTGCCGGCGCTGATCCGGGCGGCGGATTCGATCCTCGAATATCCGATGGTCGACAAGGATCCGCTGGATCGCTGGAGCTTCGGGCGGATCACGCTGCTCGGCGATGCCGCCCATCCGATGTATCCGCGCGGCTCGAACGGCGCCGGCCAGGCGATCCTCGACGCGCGCGCGCTCGCCGATGCGTTGGCGGACAATGCCGACGCGGAGGCAGCGCTGAAGCTCTATGAGGACAAGCGCCTCGCGGCGACGGCGCAGGTGGTGCGCACCAACCGCACCACGCCGCCGGATGCGATCCTGCGCGAGGTGTATCTGAGGAGCGGCGACAAGCCGTTCGACCGCATCGAGGACGTCATCTCGGCCGAGGAACTCGCCGCGATCACCAACAGCTACAAGAAGGTCGCCGGCTACGACAAGCAGAGCCTGGCGGGTCAGCGCGTCGCCTGAGGGCGCCGCGTCCGGCGGCGGGCCGGGCTGCTTCAGAATGCGTCGGCCTGGGTCTGCGGCGCGACGCTCTCGACCGCCGGCAACGCGGCGGTGCGATCAGCAATGGCGGTCGTGAGCGGGAAAGCGGCGAGATCGCAGGCGAAGCGGCGGGCATTCGCGACCTGCGGCACGAGGCAGATATCGGCGATGGTCAGCGCGTCGCCGAGGCAATAGAGCCCGTGCCGGTCCTCGCGGACCAGCGTCGCTTCGAAGGCCCGCAGGCCCTCGGCGATCCAGTGCCGGTACCATTCATTCGTGTCGTCGTCGGAGAAGCCCCAGCGGGCCTTCAGCCATTTGAGCACGCGGATATTGTTGAGCGGATGCATGTCGCAGCCGACGATCTGCGCGAGGCCGCGGACATAGGCGCGCTCGGCGGGATCGTCCGGGAGGATCCGCGGTTCGGGATAGACCTCGTCGAGATATTCGAGGATGGCGAGGCTTTGCGCGAGCAGCAGGCCACCGTCGATCAGCGCCGGCACGAGGCCCTGCGGATTGATGTCCATATAGGCGGCGGAGCGATGCTCCATCTTCGGCAGGCTGATATAGCGCGGCTCCCATTCCAGCCCCTTGACCGCGAGCGCGATGCGCACGCGGTAGGAGGTCGAGGACCGGAAGAAGGTGTAGAGCGTCCGCATCAGGCGGAGGCGGCAGCCGCGTTCAGAATCTCGTCGGGGGTCGACGAGACGACCTCGACATATTTCGGCACGAATTTGCGGCCCTCGATCAGCCCGACGAAGGCCGGCTTGATCTCCTCGGCGAGAATCTTGCGGATGCGCGCATGCTCGACGATGTCGGCCCATTCGGCGATCAGGAAGAAGCGCTGCGGGTTTTCCGTGTCGCGGCACAGCACGCCATCCTTCACCTGGGCGGAGGATTTGTGCATCGGGTTGCCGTCGGAATAGTCGAATTCCTCGAAGAGCTTGATGAACTCCTCCTCGCGGCCGGCTTCGACGATGAAGTCGTAGATGTGCAGGAAGTTGCCCTTCTTGGCGAGAGGTTCCTGGGCCATGAGTTCGCTCCTTCGGTCGGGACTGTCGTGAGAATGAGAGTTCGTGCGCGGAAGGCGTCGATGGGGAAGCCGCCCATCCGATAATCATCAGTATACATCCTTTTTTATCTCGGACAATGCGCGCCGGCGGCGGATGTGCCTGCTTGGGCCCCAAGGCGACAGGCGGGCTGTAGCGCTCGCCCGTCTCGGTCTATCCTGCGCGCGGGCGAGCGCCTTGCGGCGCTGCATCTGGCGATGGGAGTTGCGATTGAAGGGGTCCGAACCGGCAGCAAAGCGCGAGGGGGCGAGCGGAACGCCGGTGGCCGAGGTCGGCCCCAACCCGATCCTTCAGGCCCTGGCCGAGCGGCTGCCGCTCTGGAAGCGGCCCGGCTATCTCGTGCGCCGGCTGCACCAGATCCATTATGCGCTGTTCTTCGAGGAATGCGCCGAGTTCGGGATAACCCCCGTGCAATACGGGCTGCTTACCATTCTCTCGACCAATCCCGATACCGACCAGATCTCGCTCGCCAATGCGCTCGGGATCGACCGGACCAATGTCGCGGATGTGCTGGCGCGCCTCGAACAGCGGGGCTTCGTCGCGCGGATGCGCAGCCGTGCGGATCGCCGCATGGTTCTGGCGCGGCTGACGCCGGAGGGGGAGGAACTGGTCGGGCGCATGCACCCCGCCATGGCGCGGGCGCAGACGCGGCTGCTCGAATCGCTGGACGAGGATGAGCGCGAACGCTTCGTGGCGACGATCCTCAAGCTGCTCGAGGCGAACAATCGCTATGGACGCGCGCCGCTCGGTGCATCCAAGATGGACCACACCTAAGAAGAGCGTCTCGCCGCGGCGATTGGCGCCTGACGGCTTCCGCCGGCTCTTATGGCCTTGAGGCGGAAACGATCCTGTCGCATGGTCCGGAAGCGCCGCCGGGGAATGCCGCGATCCGATGTATTCAGTATGTCGTATACAATTGCGGCCGAACAGCCCTTTTTTTGTTCATGGGCGGCAGCGCGGCAGACCCATTCCCGCTTGGGATTCAAGCCTTCGCGACGCCCTTGAGGCCCATGGCCAGAAACACGGCATGTGCTGAGAATAGCGGCGGCAATCCGAGCTTTTGTCCCCGAGGCCCTCGATGAGGCGCCGGTACCACCGCCGGCCGCAGCTGCGTAGAGCGTGCACCGGTCACGCTTCGCCGCCGCAGCGTTGATTTCCGGCCAGTTTGATCCAGATCATTGCGTTGTATACTGACGACTTGACTCGGATTTGGAGAATGTCCAATCTGCGGTCCCGGGGAATGCCGTCGATCCGCCTCGTGGTGCAGCGCAGGGCTGCGCCACAACCATTGCCTTGGAGCAACGGAGCGGATGATGAAAATAAGAAGAGTGCTTTCCAGAGTGGCGCTTCTGGCGGCGGTTTCATTGCCGTTCGCAGGGGTTGCGCATGCCTCGCAGGTCACCATCGCGGTCGGCTCCGAGGCTTCGACGCTCGACCCGCAGAAGCGCGACGACGGCGGTGAGCGCGCCATCAACGACAATATCTACGAGACGCTGATGATGCGCACGCCGCAGGGCGAGCTCGTCCCCGGCCTCGCAGCAGCTCCGCCGACGCAGATCGACGCGACGACGTGGGAATTCAAGCTGCGCCCCGGCGTCAAGTTCACCAATGGCGAGCCGTTCAACGCCGACGCCGTGGTCGTCAGCGTCGACCGCATCATCGATCCGGCCTTCGCATCCGAGCAGATGTCGTATTTCGGCACGCTGACCGGCGCCGAGAAGGTCGACGACCTCACCGTGCGCATCAAGACGTCGGGTCCGGACCCCATCCTGCCGTCGCGCATGTACTGGATGAAGATGGTTCCGGCGAAGTATTCGAGCGATCCGAAATTCGCCACCGAGCCGGCCGGCACCGGCCCCTACAAGCTCGCGAGCTGGACGCGCGGCCAGGAAGTCGTGCTCGACCAGAACCCGGATTACTGGGGCGACAAGCCGACGATCGACGAAGTGCATTTCCGCTTCATCGGCGAGCCGGGAACGCGCATGTCCGGCCTGATGGCCGGCGAGCTCGACGTCATCACCAATCTGCTGCCGGAATTCGTCTCCTCGGTGCCGAAGTCGGCCGCCGTGCAGGGCGTCGAGACGGCCGTCATCATCCTGTCGACGGAGAACGAGGCGACGAAGGACGAGCGCGTCCGCAAGGCGCTGAACCTCGCCATCGACCGCAAGGCGCTCGCCGACAGCCTTTATGGCGGCTATGCGACGCCGACCAAGGGCCAGCTCGTCAATCCGCGCGCCTTCGGCTTCAACGAGGCGATCGAGCCCTATCCCTATGATCCCGCGCAGGCCAAGGCCCTGATCAAGGAAGCCGGCGCCGAAGGCAAGACGATCACCATCGTCGGCGAGGCGGGCCGCTGGCTCAAGGATCGCGAGCTGATCGAGGCCGTCGGCTCCTACTGGAAGGATGCCGGGCTGAACGTCGAGTTCAAGATCGAGGAGTTCGGCGAGTATCTGAACCAGCTCTTCGACAAGAACCATCGTCCCGATGCGGTCTTCGTCGTGAACTCGAACGAGCTGCTCGACGCCGATCGCGAGACCTCCTTCGCCTATCAGGCCGGCGGCACCGCTTCGTCCAACAAGGACGAGGAGATGGCCGAGTGGGTCAAGCAGGCGCGCGTCGAGACCGACGTTGCCAAGCGCAAGGAGCTCTACGCGAAGATCACGCAGAAGGCGCATGACAACAACTATCTCGTGCCGCTCCTGAACATGCAGGACATCTACGGCTTCTCGCAGCGCCTCGACTGGGCGCCGCGCGTCGACGCCAAGCTGATGGTCAAGGAAATGAAGGTCTCCGAGTAATCGGAGCCTCCTCGGACACCTTCACGCGAGGCATCATCAGCCTCGCGTGAAGGCATTGCGGCAATGCAAACGAACGAGGTGCTTCACCGCTCCTAGCGAGGCGGTGAAGCACTTCGAAGTTCCAAGCGAGGTTGCGGAATGGGCGCGTTCATCCTTCGGCGCATCTTCCAGGGTTTTCTGGTCGTGCTGGGCGTCACGATCGTCGTCTTCGTGGCGACGCGACTGGTCGGCGATCCGGCCAAGGTCATGCTGCCCCTCTCGGCCACCGACGAGCAGCGGGCCGCCTTCGAGCACAAATTCGGGCTCGACCGGCCGATCGCGGACCAGTTCGTCACCTTTGTCGGCGATCTCGCGACCTTCGATTTCGGCGAGAGCATGTGGCAGCGGCGCCCGGCCATGGATGTGGTCGCGGGCCGTCTGCCGAATACGCTGAAGCTCATCGCGGCCGGTCTCGGCCTCGCGATCATCCTCGCCTTGCCGCTCGGCGCGATCGCGGCGATCCGGCCTGGCGGCATCGCCGACCGCATCACCGTGTTCGGCGGGCTGTTCGGCCTGTCGCTACCCCAGTTCTGGCTCGGCCTGCTGCTGATCATGCTGGTGGCGGTGAAGTGGCGGCTGCTGCCCACATCGGGCTATGGCGGCTGGCAGTACTTCATCCTGCCGGCCATAACCCTCGCCGTCCCCGCGACGGCGCGGTTGATGATGCTGGTGCGTTCCTCGGTGATCGACGAGCTCAACCAGCAATATGTGCGTACCGCGCGGGCCAAGGGGCTGCGTTTCAGCCAGGTCCTGTTTGGCCATGCGCTCCGCAACGCGATGGTTCCCTTCATCACGCTGGCCGGCTGGGAGTTCATCTCGGCGCTCGCCGGCTACACGGTGGTGGTCGAAACCGTCTTCGCCTGGCCCGGCCTCGGGCTCACCGCAATGCAGGCGATCCGGCACAGCGACCTGTTCCTGCTGCAGGCGATCGTCTTCACCGTCGCGATCGGCATCGTGCTCGTGAACATCACGCTCGACGTCATCTACAAGCTCATCGACCCTCGCATCAAACTGGCCTGACCGATGGCAGCCTCCACCACCACATCGTCCACCCCGTCTCCCGGCCAGCCCGGCGCGCTCCGCAACTTTTTCACGGAGCTGCGCTACGACAAGGCCGGCCTGTTCGGATTCTCGGTCATCGTCCTCCTGATCCTGATGGCGATCTTCGGTCCACTGATCACGCCCTATGATCCGGCGGCCCAATCGGTCGTGGCGCGCCTCAAGCCGCCGGCCTGGCTGCCGGGCGGCAGCTGGGCCCATATCTTCGGCACCGATCATCTCGGCCGCGACGTGTTCTCGCGCGTCATCGCCGGCGCGCGCATCTCGCTGATCGCCGGCGTCTCGGTCGTGCTGCTCGCCGGCGCGTTCGGCGTGCTGGTCGGCCTCGTCGCGGGCTTCCGCGGCGGGCGCACGGATTCGGTGCTGATGCGCATCGTCGATATCCAAGTCGCCTTTCCCGGACTGCTGATGATCCTGCTGATCGTCTCGGTGGTCGGCCCCGGCCTCGTCACGATGATCGTCGTGCTCGCGATCACCAACTGGATGATCTATGCCCGCGTGGTGCGCGGCATAGTGCTGTCGCTGCGCCAGACGCCCTATGTCGAGGCGGCCGAGATGATCGGCTGCAAGCCGGGCCGCGTGATCTTCCGGCACATCCTGCCGAACCTGACCTCGCCGCTGCTGACCCTCGGCATCCTCGAATTCACCAATGTCGTGCTCGCCGAGGCGGCGATGTCGTTCCTCGGCCTCGGCGTGCAGCCGCCGGCGACCAGCTGGGGCCTCGATGTCGCCAATGGCAAGGACTACATTTTCGTCGCCTGGTGGCTGATCACCTTCCCCGGCATGGCGATCTCGATCACGGTCCTTTCCATCAACCTGTTCGCCAACTGGATGCGCGTCACGACGGATCCGCAGGAGCGCGAGAAGCGCTTCGCCCGCGCCAAGGCCGCCGAACGCCGTCGCGGCAAGCGGCACGATGCGCCGGCTCCGGCCCCGGTGGAGGCATGACGACCATGGACGCCATTTCCGACATGCCTCTGCTCGAGGTCGAGCGGCTTTGCGTCGAGTTCGATACGCGGGCCGGCGTCGTTCACGGCCTCCGTGGTGTCGACCTCTCGATCCGCCGCGGCGAGACGCTGGCGATCGTCGGCGAATCCGGCTCGGGCAAGAGCGTCACGGCGCAGGCCGTGATGGGGCTCATCGACGTGCCCGGCCGCATCGTCAGCGGCGACATCAAGTGGAAGGGCCAGTCGCTGCTGACCGGAGACGGTCCGAAGCGGGCGCGCGAGATCCGCGGCAAGGAGGTCTCGCTGATCTTCCAGGATCCGATGACCTCGCTCAACCCGCTGCTCACCGTCGGCGCGCAGATCGCCGAGGTGCTGCAGCGCCATCTCGGCATGACCAAGACGCAGGCGCGCACCCGCGTGCTCGAACTGCTGGAGGCCGTCGGCATCCCCGCGCCGCCGCGCCGCGCCAACCAATATCCGCACGAACTCTCGGGCGGCATGCGCCAGCGCATCATGATCGCCATGGCGATCGCCTGCGAGCCGCAGCTGCTAATCGCGGACGAGCCGACCACGGCGCTCGACGTCACCATCCAGGCGCAGGTGCTGGAGCTCATTGCGGGCCTGCAGGAGACGCTCAATCTCTCGGTCATCCTGATCACGCATGATCTCGGCGTCGTCGCGGGCCTCTGCCGCCGCGTCGCGGTGATGTATGCCGGCCGGATCGTCGAGATGGGCCTCGCCGACGATCTCTTCGAACGGCCCTCGCATCCCTATACGCAGGGCCTGATCCGCTCGACGCCGCGCCTCGACGACCGCATGAACCGCCTCATCGCGATCGAAGGCTCGCCGCCGAGCCTGCTGTCGCCGCCGGTCGGCTGTTCCTTCCGCGCGCGCTGCCCGATCGCCGTGGAGCGCTGCACCGAGCAGCCGCCGTTGGCCGTCGTGCATCCCGGCGCCTCGGCCGCCTGCTGGCGGCCATCGGTGCCGGCCTGGCAGGAAAGCCCGCCGCTCGAAGCCGCTCTCACCTGAGGTCCGCCATGTCAGCCGCTCTTTCCCTCCCGCCGCTGGCCGATCGCGAGCCGGTGCTCTCGGTCCGCAGCATGACGGTCGAATATGAGGCCAGCCGCGGCGGCCTCTGGTCGAAGCCGAGCAAGGTGCAGGCGCTTCGCGACATCTCGTTCGATATCCGGCCCGGCGAGACGCTCGGCCTCGTCGGCGAATCCGGCTCGGGCAAGACCACGATCGGCCGCGCCGTGCTGCGCCGGCTCGACCTCGCCGACGGGCGCATCTTCTTCCGCGGCCGCGACATCACCAATGTCCGCGGCGAGGAACTGCGTAAGCTCCGCCGCCACATGCAGCTCGTCTTCCAGGATCCCTATGCGAGCCTCAATCCGCGCATGCGGGTGCTCGACATCGTCGCCGAACCGCTCATCGTCTATGGCATCGTGAAGAATGCCGATGAGGCGCGCGACGAGATCGGCGAGCTGATGCGGCTCGTCGGCCTGCCGCGCGACGCGCATGACCGCTATCCGCACGCCTTCTCCGGCGGCCAGCGCCAGCGCATCGGCATCGCCCGCGCCCTCGCCCTGAAGCCTGAGCTGATCGTGGCGGACGAGCCTGTCTCGGCGCTCGACGTCTCGGTGCGCGCCCAGGTCGTCAACCTGCTGCAGGATCTGCAGAAGGAACTGGGGATCGCCTACCTCTTCATCGCGCATGATCTCTCGGTCGTGCGCCACATCTCGCACCGCGTGGCGATCCTGCATTCGGGCCGTCTGGTCGAGATCGCCGATCGCGACGCGCTCTACGACAATCCGCAGCACCCCTATACCGAGGCGCTGCTCTCCGCCGTGCCCGTGCCGGACCCGCGCACCCAGAGAGCGCGGAAGCGCCTCATCTATCGCGGCGACATTCCGGACGTCGCGCATTGGCCGTCGGGCTGCCATTTCCACGCCCGCTGCCCGCTCGCGACCGAGCGCTGCTCGCTACAGGTGCCCCTGCTCATCAACAAGGGCGAGGACCACAAGGTCGCCTGCTGGCACCGGTGACCGTCTGATGTCAGGCGCCCCGCGCGGTCCCGTCCTTGCGCTTGTCGGAGGCGCCGCGGAGCGAACCGTCCGCAGCGCGCATGACGATCTGCGCGCCGCCGTAATCGCTGCGGCCGGCGATCTCCCCGCCGGTCGGCTCGCCATAGCCGGCGGCGCGGAGCGCCGCCACCAGCGCCGCGTCGGTGCCCGGCTCGATCGCGAGTTCGCCGGGCCCTTCGAGGCGCCAGCGCGGCGCGTCGAGCGCGGCCTGCAACGGCTCGCCCCAGGCGGCGATGCGCAGCATGAGCTGGACATGGCCCTGCGGCTGCATCGCGCCGCCGACCACGCCGAAGCCGGCATGGAAGCGGCCGTCCTTCAGCGCGGCCGCCGGGATCACCGTGTGATAGGGCCGCTTGCCGGGCGCCGGGCCGTTGATATGGCCGGGCTCGGCAAAGCCGGAGCCGCGGTTCTGCAGCACGAAGCCGCAGCCGGGCACGCCGATGCCGGAGCCGAAGCGCTTGAAGATGCTGGACATCAGCGTCACGGCGAGGCCGTCGCGATCGACGACGACGGTGCAGACCGTGTTGCCGGCCGGATCGGCCACGGTCTCGCGCGCTTTGGCGAGGCCGCGTCCCATGGCGGCGACGGCGGCGAGGGTCGTCTGCGGATCCGCGGGATCGAGGGTGAGCGGCTCCAGCGCGGCGAGCGCCTCCAGCACGGCGAGGCCATGCGTGTTGGGCGGGCATTCGAGAATGTCGAGGCCGCGGAACCGCGTCGAAAGCGGCGCGGCGAAATGGCCGGAATGCGCCGCGAAATCCGTCGCCCGCAGCACGCCGCCATGGGCGCGCGAGGCCGCCTCGACTGCCTCGGCGACACGGCCGCGATAGAACGCGTCGGGGCCCTCGGCCGCGATCGCCGCGAGGCAGGCGGCGAGTTCGGGATTGGCGAAGACGTCGCCGCCGCCGGGCACATTGCCGGCGCGATAGAGCGCAGCGGCGACCGGGTCGCGCGCGATCACGCTCTCGAAGATGGTCCATTCGCGGCCGCAGATCGGCGCGACCACGAAGCCGTCGCGGGCGAGGGCGATCGCCGGGGCCAGCAGATCCGCCATGGCGAGGCGGCCATAGCGCGCATGCAGGTCGAACCAGCCGCGCACCGCGCCCGGAACCGTGGTCGAGAGCGGATGGCGGTCGGGAATGCGCTGCTTCGGCAGCGCCGCGACCAGATCGGCGGTGAGGCCGGCCGGCGCGCGGCCGGTGCCGTTATAGCTGAGCGCCGCGCCGTCCGGCGGCACGATCATGGCGAGCAGGTCGCCGCCGATCCCCGTCGCCATCGGCTCCACCACGCCGAGGATCGCATCGGCGGCGATTGCCGCGTCGATGGCGCTGCCGCCCGCTTCCAGCGCGCGCAGCGCGGCATCCACCGCCAGCGGATGGCCGCTCGCCACCATCGTCTCGTTGCCGCGCGCGCCTTCGGGAGGAATGGGGGTCATGATGCTCGATCGGTCAAGGAGTGGAGCGGTATGCAATTAGGAGGTTGTTACCGCATATTTTCGGTCCGTCCAAGCGCATCGGCGTCGCAAGTGGCGCCTGAAGGCGCACGGGTGAAGCGCCGGTGCAACCGGAATGCCCTTCCGAGCGCCGGATTGCCCCTGAAATCACCGTCCTTGTGGTTGGTTTGGCGCGAGAATGGTCTTGCGCGGGGATTGGTCCGGTATACAATATCCCGAATAGGCGGTGTGCTGACGT
>NZ_JACIDS010000008.1 GCF_014196455.1 Kaistia hirudinis | reverse complement strand
CGCTTCAGGCCGTGCACCACATAGCCCTTCGAAAGCAGAAGCTCCGATAGATAAGCCCCGTCCTGCCCCGTCGCACCCGTGATCAGCGCTACCTTACCGTTCTTCGTCTGCATTGCTCGTCTCTCCACTGCGTGCGGGCCTTCTAAAGCTTTTCCACGCCAAGGGGAATCCCGCACAGTCGTGCGCGATTCGTATGACGGCAGCGAGGATGGGGATCAGGCGACGGCGCTGCGAATGCGGTTCCGCCCTTCGCGCTTCGCCTGGTAGAGCGCCTCGTCGGCGCGGCGCAGCACGGCCTCGGGGCTGTCGCCGCCATCCTGGCGCCGCGCCAGCCCGATCGAGACCGTGATCGAGATCGACTGCTCGCCGCCTTCGATCAGGAAGGGCTGGCCGCAGATGCGCTGGCGGATCCGCTCGCCCACGAGCGTCGCGATCGGCGTGTCGGTGTCGGGCATCACGACGACGAACTCCTCACCGCCGAGCCGGCAGACGAGATCGACATTGCGCACCGTCCGCCGCACGCGGCGCGAGAACTCGCGCAGCACGTCGTCGCCGGCATCATGGCCATAGGTATCGTTGACGGACTTGAAGAAATCGACGTCCAGCATCAGCACCGAGAGCGGCTTGCGGCGAACCGTCGCCTGCTCGAACATCGCCGCGAGGTGGCGCTCGAAATAGCGGCGATTGTGCAGGCCCGTCAGCCCGTCCGTGATCGCCATCTCCATGGTCGCGTGCAGCGTTTCGCGCAGCCGTTCCGTGAAGCGGTGGCGTCGGATCTGCGTGCGGACGCGGGCCTGCAATTCGTCCCGATCCACCGGCGCGATCAGATAATCGTTGATGCCGAGCTCGAGCGCGCGCTCGAGCCGCTGGTTCTCGTCCGGATTGACGATCGCGAGCACGGGCAGCATGCGCGTTCGCTCGATCGAACGGATCTGCGAGCAGAGGCGCAGGCCGTCGAAGCCGGTGAGATTGAGGCTAACGATGACGAGGTCATAGTTCACCTCGGCGAGGCGGAAATGCGCCTCGTGCGGATCGGCCTCGATATCGACCTGATGCTGCACCCGAAGCGCATCCACGATGCGTGCCCGGCTGGAGGCGCTGTCGTCGACGAGCAGGATGCGCCCGCCATCGCCCGACACGATGGCCCCGTCGAACGGATCATTGATGCCGAGATCGGCCGTCGCGGAGGCGCGCAGGATCAGTTGGTCGGTCAGCGCCTTGAGGCGCACCAGGCTCTTCACCCGCGTGATCAGCGCCAGCTCGTTGATCGGCTTGGTGAGGAAATCGTCGGCGCCGGCTTCCAGACCCCTCAGCCTGTCGGAAGGCTGGTCGAGCGCCGTGATGATGATCACCGGCAAATGCGCGGTCAGCGGATTGCGCTTGATCCGCCGGCAGACTTCGAGGCCGTCGAGGCCGGGCATCATCACGTCGAGCAGGACGATATCGCACTGGCCGCTGGCGCAGATCTCCAGCGCCTCGGCGCCGTTCGTCGCGGTGACAACGTCGAAATACTCGGCCGAGAGCCGCGCCTCGAGCAGCTTCAGATTCGCGACGAGATCGTCGACGACGAGAACCCGGGCCGTCATCAGGCGTCCCCGAGATACGCTTTGACCGTCTCGATGAACTTGGCCACCGAAATCGGCTTCGACAGATAGGCCTCGCAGCCGCCCTGGCGGATCCGCTCCTCGTCGCCCTTCATGGCGAAGGCGGTGACGGCGATGATCGGGATCGAGCGCAGATCGTCATCCTCCTTGATCCACTTGGTCACCTCCAGCCCGGAAACTTCCGGCAGCTGGATGTCCATGAGGATCAGATCGGGATGGTGCGTGCGCGCGAGCTCCAGCGCCTCCAGACCGTTGCGGGTCTGGATGATGTTGTAGCCATGCGCTTCGAGGAGGTCGTGGAAGAGCTTCATATTGAGCTCGTTGTCTTCCACGACGAGGACGGTCTTCGCCATTCCCTGTCGCCACCGATTGGGGGTCCGGCGCCGAAGGACGCCACCGTTTGGAGTTGCGGCTATGATCTAGCCGAGATTCGTTTCGGAAAGGAAAATGGATGATCCGGGAAAGGGCGCTACCACTCTCGCGCGAAGGAGCCGAGGACCTTGCCATCCGGGCCCTCGCCTTCCTCGCCGAGGAGCCCGAGGAACTCGGTCGCTTCCTCGCACTCGCCGGGCTCGGGCCGGAAACGCTGCGCTCGGCGGCGAGCGATCCGGCCTTCTTGACGGGCGTGCTCGAATATTTCCTCGAGAGCGAGCCGCTGATGCTGGTCTTCTGCGCGCGCGAAAATGTGCGACCGACGCTGTTCGCCGCCGCGCGCTACCTCCTGGACGGGGGCGCCGACGCATGAGCAAGACGACGATTCCTCTTGATCTCGACGGTTATACGGACCTGCCGCCGGGGCGCATCGCCAATGTCGTGACCTATCTGGAGATGCGCTCGGCGGACGCGGGTGCCCGTGCCCCGATCCCGTCCGGCTTTTCCGTCCAGCGGATCGAGCAGCCCCGGCTCGATGCCTATCGGGCGCTGTACAGCCGGATCGGCCGCGACTGGCTGTGGTTCTCGCGCATGGTGATGCCGGACGACGTCCTCGCCGCACGGCTCGCCGATCCTGCGACGGAAATCTACTTCCTGCTGCGCGGCGAGGAGCCCGTGGGGCTATGCGAGATCCGTCGCGGCGCGGATGAGGTCGAGATCGCGATGTTCGGCGTCGTGCCCGAGGTGACGGGCACAGGGGCGGCCAAGGGGCTCCTGTCGGCGGCGCTGCAAGCCGCCTGGCAGGGCGCGGTCGGCCGTGTCTGGCTGCATACCTGCACCTTCGACCACCCGGCCGCGATCCATTTTTATCGCAAGATGGGCTTCGTGCCGTACAAATTCGCGATCGAGGTCTCGCCCGATCCGCGCCTCACGGGCCATCTGCCCGAGAGTGCCGGCCCACATGTCGCCCTGCTGAAATAGGTCGCCTTACCAGCGCCGCTCGCCGGCGATCTGCGAACGTCCGCGTGGGCTGGCCGGCTCCGCGGCCGGCTCGCCTTCGGCGGTACGGTCGCGTTCGGCGAGAAGCTCGTGCTTCTTGAGCTCGTCGAGCGCGGCGTGGAGTTCGTCCTGCGCCTGCTCCAGCTGGCCCTGCAGTTCCGCAGCCGAGGCGCGCAGATTGTCGCGCCGCTGCATCGCCGCCTTGGCGAAGGTCGGATAGGCGAAGTGGCCCGTGTCGCGTATGCCGCTGCGCTCCTGCTCGATGGCGATCTGCTCGTCGAGATCCTTGGCCATCTTTTCGAACTCGGCGATCATCACCTGAATCTGGTTCACCTGCCGACGTTTCTCGTCAGCCTGGAACCGCTTCAGCCGGATGAGACTATCCCGCGACTTCATCGACTCAATACTCCCTACGCCCCAGACAGCTCGCACCGCCCGCCCCCGAGCATCGCTCGCTCCGGCTACCGCCATCCGGCAACCGAACCCTGCCGCATGGCTCCAGCCATCGCGACATTGTCGATTCCTTAAACTCTCGGCCCGCCGATAACCTTTCGTTTACGCCTCGCGTTAATCATGGCGAACGAGGGCTTAAGGGCGGGTAAACCTCATTTGAGGCTCGTCCATCCTAATTCCGCGAGTCCGACGAATTGGTTACCGGATTGAGTGCAATTGAGCGGATCGTCACCGCGACGCGAAAAAGTTCGGATTCTCAACAGGATCCGCCAATTTCCGTCCAATGCCGATCAATTCGCTTGGGGCGCGAATCAGAATTTGTTAACCATTGTTCGTTAGCTTTCGAATCGGGGTGAGCCGCGTTCCAGAGTGCCGGTTCGGAAGATCCGGCGCGCCAAGCCCAGGATAGGCAATGAGGGGATTGGTATGCGAGTTCTGCTGATCGAGGACGACAGCGCCACGGCGCAGAGCATCGAGCTGATGCTCAAGTCCGAGAATTTCAACGTCTACACGACGGATCTCGGCGAAGAGGGTGTCGATCTCGGCAAGCTCTACGACTACGACATCATTCTTCTCGACCTGAACCTGCCGGATATGTCGGGCTACGAGGTTCTGCGCGCGCTCCGCCTTTCCAAGGTGAAGACGCCGATCCTCATCCTGTCCGGCCTCGCCGGCATCGAGGACAAGGTGCGCGGTCTCGGCTTCGGCGCCGACGACTACATGACGAAGCCGTTCCACAAGGACGAACTCGTCGCCCGCATCCACGCCATCGTGCGCCGTTCGAAGGGTCATGCCCAGTCGGTGATCAACACGGGCGACCTGACCGTCAATCTCGACACCAAGACCGTCGAGGTGAACGGCACGCGCGTGCATCTGACCGGCAAGGAATACCAGATGCTGGAGCTGCTCTCGCTCCGCAAGGGCACCACGCTGACCAAGGAGATGTTCCTCAATCATCTCTATGGCGGCATGGACGAGCCCGAGCTGAAGATCATCGACGTGTTCATCTGCAAGCTCCGCAAGAAGCTCGCGACGGCCACGAATGGTCACAATTACATCGAGACCGTCTGGGGCCGCGGCTATGTGCTGCGCGAGCCCGACGATGCCGATCTGCGCGCCAGCGCCTGAACGAAGCTCCCGCGAGCCAAACTGAAAGCCCCGGCCGATCCGGGGCTTTTCCTTATTCAGGGTCAGGCTGAACCGGCGCCGTTACGGCGCGAGGCGCTGTGCGATGGCAGTGCGAGCGCGCAAGCACACCCCAGCGCCCGGCCGGCTTAGCCGAGCCCTGCCCTTCCCCACAACGACGGAAAGATCCGGAAAGCGGCTCAGGCGGCCGCTTCGGGGCTCTTGGCCGTGATCACGACATCCGCGCCGTCGAGTACGGCGCTGACGCTCATGCCGCAGGAACGGGCGAGCAGGCCCGCATAATAGGGCTGGACCGCATGGGCATCGACGTGGACGTCGACGAGATGGCCGGGCACCAGCTTCTCGAACGCCGCCGGAATGCGGGCATGCGGGCCCGAGCAATGGAATGTGAACACCGGATCGGATGGCGGGCCCGAGACGACCACCTTGATCAGGCCACCGCGCGGCACCGCCGCCGTCGCCAGCAGGACCAGATTCAGCAGCAGCTTGACGCGGTTCTTCGCCATCAGCGCGACGGGCGCGCTCCATTCGAAGTCCGCCTTCTCGCCGTCCATCCAGCCGCGCGCGACCTTCTCGGCGTCGCCCAGGTCGATTTCCGCGCCGGCCGAGCCGGCGGCGCCGAAGGCGAGGCGGGCGAATTGCAGCTTGGCGGAAGCCTGCCGGGCGCTCTTGCGAATAAGGTCGAAGGCGAACGCCTTCATCTCCTCGCCATTGTCCTCGTCGAGGACCTCGAGGCCGTTATTGATCGCGCCGACGGGAGAAATAATGTCGTGGCAGACGCGGCTGCAAAGCAGCGCCGCGAGGTCCAGCGCTTCGAGTTCAACCGGCTCGCTCATGACCCACTCCGCTCGTCCGCCGAATCGCTTGTTCCCCGTTCGGGAAAATCCCCGATACACGCTCCACCGTGCTCTGCCAACCGGCCGGCTGCAACGACACGGCCGGGATGAGGTTGCCGCCGCCGTGATGGCGCCCATTTTTCCGGGGATCGTCCATGATGAGCAGGTGATTCCCGGTCCGTGGCCGGCTTGGATGATCTGACCGGGTCGAACGAGGAGATGATCCCATGATGGCGCGACGATTTCGACTGAAGGCGTTCCTGGTGATGCTCGCGCTCGCCTTCGCAGTGCCGATCGTCGCTCCCGCGCCAGCGGCGGCGCAGTCTTCGGAGAGCTATTCGCCGGACGAGATCGTGAAGGCCGGCGGCAATTTCTTCGGCGAAGTGTCGGGCGGCCTCGCCAAGGCGGTCGAGCACGCCGTGTCGCAATATGGCCTGCCGAACGGCTATATCCTCGGCGAACAGGGGGGCGGCGCGCTGATCGCCGGCGTGCGCTACGGCAGAGGCACGCTCTACACCAAGAATGCCGGGCAGCATCCGGTCTACTTCCAGGGCCCATCGATCGGCTGGGATTTCGGCGGCGACGGCTCCCGCGTCATGATGCTGGTCTATAATTTGCCGTCCGTTTCGGCGATTTATGACCGCTTCGTCGGCGTCAACGGCTCGGCCTATCTCGTCGGCGGCGTCGGCATGACGGTGCTGTCGCGCGGTAATATCTACGTGGTCCCGATGGTTTCCGGCATCGGCGCGCGCCTCGGCATCAGCGCCGGCTACCTGAAGTTCACGGATCACCAGACCTGGAACCCCTTCTGAGCGGCAACCCTTCCTGAAGAAGAAGCCGGCATGATGGTGCGAGGACAGGTCTCGGGCACCCGATTCGCGCCGCTTGTCGCTGGACTCGCGGCGGCCAAGAGTGTCATTTGCTTGAGGATTGAGCGGCGGGGGCGCCCCTTGGCCCCGCCCGCGTTGGTGCGCGGGCCGAATGAGGGAGTTTGGCGTTGATCGAAGCCACGATGTTTTATGCGCTGGGGCTGCTGACCGCATGCATCCTCGCGCTCGTCGTCGCTCCCCCTCTGTGGCGGCGCGCCGTCCGCCTCAACCGCCGCTCGATCGAAGAGACGATGCCGATGACCTGGGCCGAGATCCAGGCGGAGAAGGATCAGATCCGCGCGGCCTTCGCCGTCTCCACCCGCCGTCTCGACGTGACGATCGAGAAGCTGGAAAATCAGGTCACGGAGCAGCTGATCGATATCAACCGCAAGCGCGAGATCATCTCCCATCTGACGGCGGAAGGTTCGATGTCGGCGGAGGACATGATCGCCCTCGAACAGGAACGCGACCGGCTCCGCAACGAGGTTGCGGCCCAGAAGGACGCGATCGCCGAAGCGGCGAAGGCGGCCGGCGCGCAGGAAAAGCGCATGGCCGCGCTGCAGCAGACGCTGGACGAGGTGCAGGGCAAGCTCGATGCGATCGTCTCGGAACGCGAGACGCAGCGCATGGAGATCGTCGCCCGCGATACGGAACTCGACAATCTCCGCGACTCGGTCGCCGCCGTGAAGACGACCACGACCGTCGAGGAAGTCGCGCGCGCCGGGTTGGAAACGGAATTGTCGCAGCTTCGAACCAGCCTCGCGCTGGAAAAGCGCAAGCTCGCCGACACGGAGGCGCTGGTCGCCGAGGCCGAGGCGCGCCGCGTCGGGACATTGGCGGAAATCGCGGCCCGCGACGCCGAGATCGCCGGCGTGCGCGACGATCTGGCGGAGGCCAGAACCAAGATCGAGGGGCTGTCGCTGCGTCTGGTCGAGGCCGAGGCTGCCGGCATGACGCTGCTGGCCGTCGAGGAGAGCAAGGCCGAGCTCGAAGCCCGCCTCGCCCATATGGGGACGGTGAATGCCCGTCTCGAAACCGACCTCGCCGAACTCCGCGCCGCAAGCGCCAAGGCGAGCGAGGAAGAGACCGCCCTGCTCCGCAGCAAGCTGATCGATATCGGCACGGCCGTCGCCCGCCTCGCAGCGAAGGGCGAGGCCTCGAACCTCGTCGCCATCGTCCCGGACGAGGCGGCGAAGCCGAAGCCGGCCCAGGCGACGGACGAGCCCGGCGCCAACGAGGATCAAGCAGGAGACGAGCCGTCCGCGCCGATCAGCCTCGCCGAGCGGATCCGCGCCCTGCAGCACGCCGGCGGCGGCCTCTAGCGTTTTCGTGGCGTCCCGGCCCGGGGCCGGTCGCTAGGCGCCGCGAGCGACGGCCGCTCCGGTGTTGCGATGCGCCTCATCGAGGCAGCCGAGGCCTTCGAGCGTGGCAATCAGCGCCTGATCGAGCGGGGTATGCGGCTCGGCGCCCAGGAAGGCGACCAGCCGGCGATTGTCCAGTTCCAGCGTCTCCTGCCAGAGATAACGCATCTCCAGCACTTCGCGCATCGTCTCGACGAAGGGCGCGGCGACATAGACAACCGGCCACGGAAAGCCGCGGATCGGCAGGTCCGGCCGGCCGCAGACCTTGCGCACCGCCTCGGCGATTTCGACGCCGCGCGCAAAATAGTGGCCCCCGAAGTGGAAACGCGCGAAGCGGGGCAGATCGTCCGACCGCTCGATCAGCCGCACGAAGGTCTCCGCAAGGTCCGGCAGATAGGCCCAGGCATGGCCGACATCGCGACGCCCGGGATAGGTCAGCGCGCGCACCGGCCGGCCCGGCTTGACGATCCCCTGCCCGAACCAGCTGTTGCCGACGCTGGGACCGAAGAAATCGCCGGCCCTCAGGATGAGCACGGGCGTCCCGCCGGCCGCGGCCTGTTCGAGTCGCGCCTCCATGGCGACGCGGATCCGGCCCTTGCGCGTCCGCGGGTTCTGCGGTGCATCCTCGCCGACGCGCGGAAAGGTCTCCGGGCCGAAATTATAGACCGTGCCGGGAAAGACGACCCGCGCGCCATTCACCTTTGCGGCCGCGATCGTGTTCTCCAACATGGGCAGCGCGAGGCCCGCCCAGTTGCGGTAGCCGGGGGGATTGGCGCCGTGGAAGATCAGCTCCGCCCCGATCGCGGCCTTGCGTACATCCTCGGCATTCATCGCATCGCCCTGAACCCAGTCGATCGCGATGTCGCTCCGCCGCTGCCGCGCAGCTGCGGGATCGCGGTGCAGCCCGCGAACCGTCCAGCCGCGCGCTGCCAGCGTCCGCGCCATTTCTCCGCCGATGCCGCCAGTTGCGCCGATAACCAGCGCCGTCCGTTCAGTCGTCATGATCAGTCCCTCTCGATTGTCACAAGAGAGATGCGCCTTCATGCGTGCAAACAAAATTCTTGATCTTCGTATGATCGTTATACGAAAATACACGAATGTCGCCAGACTGGGATCATATCCGCTCGCTGCTCGCCGTGCTCGACGAGGGCAGCCTCTCCGCCGCCGCGCGCCGGCTCGGCCTGACGCAGCCGACCATCGGCCGCCATATCGATGATCTCGAACGCCAACTCGGCGCGGCCTTGTTCACGCGCAGCCCCTCCGGCCTCGAACCCACCGAGACGGCCCGCGCGCTGCGCCCCCAGGCGGAGGCCATGGCGGCGGCTGCCGAATCGCTGGTACGCGTCGCCAGTGCCTCGTCCGGCGAGGCACGCGGCACGGTGCGCCTCACCGCCAGCGAGATCATCGGCGTCGAGGTCCTGCCGCCGATTTTGGCCGAATTCAGCGAACTTCACCCCGATATTGCCGTGGAACTGGTCGTCTCCAACCGCAACGAGGATCTGCTGCGCCGTGACTGCGACATGGCGGTGCGCATGGTCGCGCCGACTCAGGCGGCGCTGATCCAGAAGCGAATCGGCGCGATCGATATCGGATTCCATGCCCATCCCGACTATCTCGACCGGCACGGAACGCCGGGGAGCCTCGATACCCTGGCCGAGCACCGCCTGATCGGCTTCGACGTCGAGACGCCCTTCATCAAGTCGTTGCAAAAGCGGGGCTATGTACCGCCGCGCGAAGCCTTCGGGCTGCGGAGCGACAGCGACCTGGCGCAGCTCGCCGCGATCCGTGCGGGCTGGGGAATCGGCGCCTGCCAGACCGGATTGGCCCGGCGCGCGCCGAAGCTCGTCCGCATTCTCGCGCACGAATTCAGCCTGTCGCTCGAATGCTGGCTCGCCATGCACGAGGATTTGCGCGGCGTGCGGCGCATGCGGCTGCTGTTCGACCACATGGCCGAACAACTTTCAGCGTACATCGCCAGTCAGAACCTTCCCGCATGACGCGAGGATGCTAGACTCATCCTCCCCACAGGAGAGAATGAGCATGCCCAAGATCGCCATCATCGTCGACTACGACATCATCGACGGCAAGGAAGCCGAGTTCACCGCGCTCATCCACGAGCACGCCCGGCTGACGCTTTCGGAGGAGGCGGGCTGCCTGCGATTCGAGGTGGTGAAGCCGATCGAGAGGAACGGAACGCCGATCCCCGGCAAGCTCATGCTGACCGAGCTCTATGCCGACGAGACGGCGCTCGGCGTGCACGAGAACAATCCGCGCATGCCTTCGGTGCGGGCCGCGACGGCACCGCTGCTCAAGTCGATGAAGCTGACGATCGGGACGCAGGACTGAGGCGTCGCCCGGACGCCGCCATTGGCGACGGGCACGGCTCCAAACTGCAGACAAAAGAAAACGCCCGTCGGGGAGGAGGTCGACGGGCGTTTCTTTTGAGGGCGCTCAGCGAGGGAGGAGGTTCGCTTTGCGCCGTATCGCGGGGACGAGGGAGGAGGTTCGTCCCGGCGAATTCTTGAAATTCTCAGTATCCGACGGAGCGGCGAGCCACGTTGGTGATGTCGCCACGAGCAATGCCGAGATCAGCGAGCTCGCGGTTGGTCAGCCGGTTGAGCTCATTGCAGGTCTGGCGGTACTTGAGCCAGCTCTTGTAGGAAGCAATGATGCCGTTGGCCATGGTGGTCGTCCTTCAATCCGTCTTCGAAGCGCCGGTTTGTTTCCTTGCCGCGTTTCGATGATTGGAAGGTAGGAGATCCGATCGGACATGTGCACTGGCAAAAATGGAATAGCAGCCCTGCGTATGATGCAGAGCAACATGGCAGTGCATGCCGATTTTGCGACGCACAATCGCCGCATTCCGACGGTCAGCCGAGACGCTTCAGCCCGTTGATGACCTTGTCGACGATCTTGCGCTCGCCATGCAGGCCGAGCCCGACCAGATCGAGCGCCGCAGCCGGGGTTGCGGCCACTTCGGCGCGGTTGTCGGCGTCGTGGGTGGTCTCGAACAGCGGCCGCGTAAAGATCGCGAAGCGCAGATCCCGCGAGACGGCGCGCTCATAAGTGCGCCGCATCGTGTCCGGCTCGGCGCCGAAGACGAAGACCGGCTCGCGGATGAGCGCGGTATAGGCGCGTCCCTCCGCATCGGCATAGGGCTCGCCGGCCATTTCGGGGAAGGCCTGGACGAGGCCGCCGGCGAGGAAGGCGGCGACATTGACCTTCTGCCAGGTCGGCAGGTCGGTCGCGAGGACGATGGCGGTTTTGGTGGCGTAGATCATGGCCGGGAGACTAGGATCGCCGAAGGCCCCGGTCTTGAACGTTTGTGCAGGCGATGGACGGCGACTTCATCCGCATCGATGCGCCCGAAGGCGGCGTCCAGAGGCTGGTCGCCGGCTTCCACGGCCACGCCTATGACCCGCATCGGCACGAGACCTATGCGATCGGCGTGACGCGGGCCGGCGCACAGGGCTTTCGCTATCGCGGCACCGGCCGGGTGAGCCATGCCGGACAGATCATGGTCCTGCACCCCGACGAGATGCATGACGGTCGCTCCGAGGCTGCCGAGGGCTTCGTCTACCATATGGTCTATATCGAGCCGGCGCTGGTGGCCGCGGCCGGCGGGATCGGCGGCCCCCTCCCCTTCGTGCCGGATGCCGTGCTGCGCGACGCCGCGATCACCACCCTCCTCGCCGAAATCTACGAGTCCTTCCCGGCGCCGCTCGAACCGCTGGAGCGCGACGCCTTCGTTGCCCGGCTCGCCGAACTGCTCCGTGCCCGCAGCGATTCGCACGCGCCCGAACGCGCGCGCGATCCCATCGCCAGCACGCGGCTGGCGCGCGTCATGGCCTTCATCCGCGAGTGCCACGCCGATCCGATCGTCTCGGAGGATCTGGAGCGCGTCGCAGGCCTCGACCGCTTCGAGATCGCGCGCCAGTTCCGCCGCGTGAACGGCACCTCGCCGCACCGCTACCTGATCGGCCGCCGGCTCGAGGCGGCGCGCGCGCGCATTCTGGACGGAGAGCCGCTGGCCGCGGTCGCGAACCGCACGGGCTTCGCCGACCAGAGCCACATGACGCGCCATTTCAAGGCGCGCTTCGGCATGACGCCGGGCCGCTTCGCCGCGCTCGCGGCGTCCGACGGCCGTTGAGAGCGTAACCCGAGATGGATCCGCTCCGCCGGCATCGGCCCGTCCGGATCTCTGCCTAGTTCGGAAAATGCTCGGTATGGGTCTCGCCGGAGCGGCCGAAATAGAGCACGCGTCGCCCGGAGATGGACACCAGATAGCCCGCGCATCCCGCGGCAGCGACCTTGTCGCAGAAGCCGACATAGCTGTAGCCGGCAAGCTGCTGCTGCGCCTCGCGGATGGCCTCCCGCACCCTGGCCGCATCGAAGAGCAAAGCAACGGGCACGGCGGACGCATGCATCGGCAGATCGGCGCTGTCGCCGTCCGGCAGGTAATAGGTCGTGGCCGCGCGGCGGAAGTCCACGAGATAGCCGTCGAAGCCGGCCTGCATCAGTTGCCCCACGACGGCCGGGAAAGTCATCGTCCCGCCCACTGCACCATCGAGACATGCGCGCGCCAGCGCGACCATGCGCTCGTCCATGTTGTTGCTCCCTGTTGGGTCCGTACGAAAATCAGTCGGTCGGCATCGCCGACAGGCCGCCGCGCTCGATCAGCAGCCGCAGCAGAGCCTCCAGATCGGCACGCTGGCCTGCAGAGAGGGGGCCGAAGAATTCCGCATCGTTGCGGTCCGCCAGTGCCGCCAGCACGGGCACCAGCCGAACGCCCTCGGCCGTCAGCGACAGGGTCTGGGCGCGACCGTCTCGGGGATCGGCCGTTCGCACGACAAGTCCCTTGCCAATCAGCCGCTCGGCCAGACGCGTGATGGCCCCACGCGTCATGCGCATCGTCTCGGCCACCCGGCTCGGCGGCATCGGATCGCGGCCATGCAGCGTCCGCAGCATGACCCATTCGGCGACGGTCACACCCTCCCCCGCGAGCTTGGCCGCAAAGGCATGGGACACATGATTGGAAACAGCGCGAAGCCAGAAACCGAGATGGCTCGAAAGCTCCGATGGCGGTCCTGCGTCCTGCATCACGCCCCCCTGGCGTCCATAAGGCGAATTATTTGATTGCCTAGTCAACTATATCCGTTTTGTTGCCTAGTCAACTATCGTCTTGTCGACAGGGCATGAGCCTGTTTCGGGATGCATCGGCGCCACCATCGGGCGCCCGCCCTCGCCGGGATCGAGTCATGGCGAGGCTTTCTTTGCGGCGTGCCTCGGCGCGGACAGGCGCGGGCGGAAAGCGGCCGACCGACATCGGCGGCTTGCCAAGTCGGCCGGACGGTCGCTATACGATCCGTATATGGTTCATATGCGATCCGCATGGAGAGAGCACGATGGGTATCGTCAGCATCGAGGACGACCTGCACGATCAGGTGCGCCGGGCGAGCCGGGTGTCGTTCCGGTCGATCAACGCGCAGGCGGCCTACTGGCTCAAGATCGGCATGCTCTGCGAGCTCAACCCGACCCTGAGCTTCGCCGAGATCATCGAACGCGAATTCAGCTCCGCCGGCGTTTCGGCGCCCTCGCTGGCCCCGATCGACGCATGACCAAGCAGCCTGCAGAACTGGCACTGCTGGCCGAATCCGGCCGCCTGCTCGCCTCCGTCTTCGCGCTGCTGGATCGGACGCCGCTTGCCGGCCTGTCGACGCTCGCGGTCGACGAGCTGGTGGAACGCTTCATCGTCGATGAGCTCGAGGCGCGGCCCGCGAGCAAGGGGCAATATGGCTATGGCTTCGTGCTGAATGCGTCGGTGAACGACGTCGTCTGCCACGGCGTCCCGTCGCGATCCGTCGTGCTTCGCGACGGCGACATCGTCAATTTCGACATCACGCTCGAAAAGAACGGCTACATCGCCGATTCCAGCAAAACCTATCTCGTCGGCGCGGTGAACCCGGCCGCCAAGCGGCTGGTGCAGGCGACCTATGAAGCGATGTGGCAGGGCATCCGCGCGGTCCGCCCCGGCGCGCATTTGGGCGATATCGGCTTTGCGATCGAACGGCACGCCAAGCGAAACGGCTATTCCGTCGTGCGCGAATATTGCGGCCACGGCATCGGGCGATCCATGCACGAGGAGCCGCAGATCCTGCATTTCGGCAAGCCCGGAACCGGCCTCACGCTGCGCGAGAGCATGGTGTTCACCATCGAGCCCATGCTCAATCGCGGCCGGCGGAGCGTGAAGACCGAGGCGGATGGCTGGACGGTCGTGACGCGGGACGGATCGCTCTCCGCCCAGTTCGAGCACACGGTCGCCGTCACCGCCTCCGGCGTCGCCGTGCTGACGCTGCGCCCCGACGAACGGGCACCGGCCTGAGCGGCGCCCGCCCCCCTTGAGCGCCGCCGCGTTCTCCCCTCCTATGGCCGGGAACATGGAGGGAATCGATGCGGCTGAGGCTGATCCTGCACGGCAAGGCGGCAGGCGATGCGCGGGTGCGCGCCGCGATCACGGCCGTCCGCGGCGACCGGCATGAGGTCGAGGTCCGCGTGACCTATGAGGCCGGCGATGCGACGCGCTTCGCCCGCGAGGCCACCGAGGCCGAGGGGCTGGACGCGATCGTGGCGGGCGGCGGCGACGGCACGGTCAACGAGGTGTTCGCGGCCGCCTTCCTCGCCAACCCGCCGCCGGGCCTGTCCTTCGGCGTGCTGCCGCTGGGCACGGCCAATGATTTCGCGCATTCGACGGGCATTCCGGTCGACGACCTGACCGCGGCGCTCCGCCTCGTCACGACCACGCCCGCCGTGCCGATCGATGTCGGTCTCCTGAACGGGCGCCCCTTCGTCAATCTCGTCTCGGGCGGCTTCGGCTCGCGCGTCACCGTCGAGACCGATCCGGATCTGAAGCGCCGGCTCGGCGGCTTCGCCTATGTCGTGACCGGCGTCGCGCGCTTCGCCGAGATCGCGTCCAGTCGCGGCCTGTTCCGAGCCGAGAATTTCGAATGGGAAGGCTCGTTCCTGGCGCTCGCCATCGGCAATGGCCGGCAGGCCGGCGGCGGCATCCCGCTCTGCCCGGCGGCGCGCCTCGACGATGGCGCGCTCGACCTGATGATCCTGCCGGACGTTCCGCCCGAGGCGCGCTTCGACGTGTTCACGCAGCTGCTGAGCCAAGGCGCGGCGGCGATCCAGAACCTTCAGGTGACGACGCGGAGTACCTGGATCGAGTATCATTCCGACGAGGATCTCTACGTCAATCTCGACGGCGAGCCGATCCGCACGCGCAAGTTCCGCGCCGAATGCCGCCCGCGCGCGCTGCCCGTGCATCTCGGGCAGCGTGATCTCCTTTGCGACCCCGCCGTCCCCGGATAGAGCCCGAACCCATGTCCGAAACGTCCCCCGTCCTGAAGCGCAACCTCATCGTCATGGGCGTCTCCGGCTCCGGCAAGACGACGGCCGGCGAGACCCTCGCCCGCCATTTCGGCGCGCCCTTCATCGAGGGCGACGCGCTGCATCCGGCGTCGAACGTCGCCAAGATGGCGGCCGGCACGCCGCTGACCGACGCGGACCGCCTGCCCTGGCTGGAAAAGATCGCCGAGCGGCTCGCCGAGGCCGATGACGGCCCGAATGGTGTGGTCGCCGCGTGCTCGTCGCTGAAGCGGACCTATCGCCGCATCCTGACCGCGAAGACGAAGCGTCGGACGAGCTTCGTCTTCCTCGACGGCTCGCGCGCTCTGCTCGCCCAGCGCATGGCGACGCGCAAGGGCCACTTCATGCCGGCCTCGCTGCTCGACAGCCAGCTCGCGACGCTGGAGAAACCCGGCGCCGACGAAGACGTCATCCGCATCGACCTCGACGGCGACATCGACGCGGAACTCGCCAGCGCGATCGCACGGATCGAGGCCGAGGACGCGGAGATCGCCTAGCGGCGGGCCGAATCGCTCTTCACCTCTCCCAGAGGGAGAGGTCGGACCGCAGGTCCGGGTGAGGGGTTACGGCCTCATCCGGAGAATTCCCTAACCCCTCACCCGCCGGCTGCGCCGTCGACCTCTCCCTCCGGGAGAGGTGAAGGCCTATCATCCCCCTTCACGCTCCGGTGCGGGGCGAGCCGTGGTGCTGCGCGATGCGCCAGTTGCCGCCGCTGCGCACCAGCAGCCATGTCATGCGATAGGGCATCGGCGCGTCGCCATCGACGAATTCGACATGGCCGGCCGTGCTCGCGACATCGGGCGTGATCATGGCGACGCGCGGCAGCGGATAGGCGACCACGCGCACGTTTGGACCGCGCCCCGAGAAATAGGTGCGGATCCGGTCGCGCCCGATCTGGAGTTCGTCGACCGAGCCGAACAGCACGGCATCCTTTTCATAGAGCGCCATATGCGCGTCGAGATCGCGGCTGTTGAAGGCGGCGATCCATTGCTCGAGCAGGCTTTCGATGGTTGGCGTGTTGGCGCTGATCGACGTCGTTGACATGGCATCCTCCCGTTTTTTCGCGAGCGTGCACGGCCCCGCATCGGCCGGCAAGCCCCCGATGCGCAGAAGCCCCGTTGGAGAAGTTGAGCCCGTCGTTCAGCATGGTCAAAGCGCGCGCGGGGTGCTAGTCGAGGACAGGGTTAGGAGACGGGGGACGGCCTTGAGGACCTGGCGGGCGAACGGCCGCGGGAGCTGGATGGCGCTGGTGGCGGCCTATGTGCTGCTGATCCAGGCGCTTTTTGGCGCCTTCGCGATCGGCGCGAGCGCGGGGCCCCTCATCGACCAGCCCGGCAGCGCCGTCCTCTGCGCCCCGCTCGGCGCGGAACCGGCTCCCGACGGCACGCCGCTGGCTCCCGGCCATCATTTGCCCGATTGCTGCCTGACCGGCTGCATGATGTTCGGCGCGGCCATCCTCCCGCCGCTCGGCGCCGGCGGCATCTTCGTCCCGGCCGAGATCGATGCCGCGCCGGCGCGCCCGGCCGCCATCGTCCTTTCCGTGCCGCCCCGGCGCGGGACGCCCATCCATCCGAGAGCTCCACCGGCCACGGCCTGAACCGCCGCGCCCCGCGCGCGCAGGACGACAGACCGATCCGGCGTCGTGCCCGGCCGAAGAGCCGCGCGCATGCGCCGGTCATGCCGGCCGCATCCATGCTGGCCGGCCCCCAAGCTCAAGGATTTCATCATGAAGACGATCAAGACGCTGCTTTTCGCCGCCACCGCCCTCGCGCTCGGCACGGCCGCCGCCTCGGCGCATGTGACGCTCGAAACGCAGGAAGCGCCGGTTCCCTCGACCTATAAGGCGGTGTTCCGCGTCGGACATGGCTGCGAGGGCAAGCCGACCATCAAGATCCGCGTCCAGATCCCGGAAGGCGTCATCGCGGTCAAGCCGCAGCCCAAGCCGGGCTGGACGATCGAGAAGGTCAAGGCCCCCTACGCCAAGTCCTATGACTATTACGGCACGCCGACGAGCGAGGGCGTGAAGGAGATCGTGTGGAGCGGCGGCAGCCTCGCCGACGACGAATATGACGAGTTCGTCCTCCGCGCCTATCTGACCGGCGATCTGAAGCCCGACACGGTGCTCTATTTCCCGGTCGTGCAGGAATGCCCGGATGGCGCGGCCGAGCGCTGGATCGAGATCCCGGCTGCCGGCAAGAGCGCCGACGACTACGAGACGCCCGCCCCGGGCGTGAAGCTCGTCCCGAAGAAGTAGTCGCTCGCCATTACGGGGCGCGCCGATCAGGCGCGCCCCTCTTCCCGGCCGGAGATGACCATGCGCCGCACCCCATTGCCGGCTTCTGCCCGGTGGCAGCCCCTTGCTGTCCTGATGCTCGTCCTCACCGCGACCGCGCTGCTGCTCGGCCTCGGCAGCCAGGCCCATGCCCATGCCGCGCTGGTCGATATCCAGCCGGCCGACGGCGCCGTGGTCGCCCATGCGCCGCAGGGCTTTTCGCTCAGTTTCAGCGAGCCGACATCGCCGCTCGTCCTGAAGCTCGTCCGTCCGGATGGATCGAGCACCGTGCTCGACCGCTACACGCTCCGCGACGCGACGCTCGACATCATTGCGCCCGCGGATCTCGGCACCGGCACCCATGTGCTGACCTGGCGCGTCATCTCCGAAGACGGGCACCCGGTCGGCGGCTCGTCGATCTTCTCGATCGGCGCACCGAGCGCCGGCGGCCTGGTCGCGCCGCAGGAGGCCGTCGACTGGCCGCTGCGCATCGCGATCTGGGCCGCGCGCACGCTGCTCTATGCCGGGCTGTTCATCGGCGTCGGCGGCGTCTTCTTCACGAGCTTCGTCGGCGGCGGCACACGGCCGGTCCAGCGCACGCACGCTGTGCTGATGCTCGCCGGCCTTGCGGCTGTCCTCCTCTCCGTCGGCCTGCAAGGCCTCGATGCGCTCGACCTGCCGCTCGGCTCGCTCGTCGCGGCGCTGCCATGGAAGACCGGGCTTGCGACCAGCTACGGGCTGACAGCGGAAATCGCGGCCGCCTCGCTCGTCGCCGGTCTCGCAGCACTGGCGGTCCCGCGCCAGATTGGCCGGCTCCTCACCGTTCTGGCCTTCATCGGCATCGGCCTCGCGCTTTCGGCGAGCGGCCATGCGAGCGCCGCCCATCCGCAATGGCTCACGCGCCCGGCCGTCTTCCTGCACGCCGTCGGCATCGCCTTCTGGGCCGGCGCGCTGCTGCCACTCGGGGTCGCCTTCGCCAGCCGCACGAGCGACGCCACACCGATGCTGCGCCGCTTCTCGCGCCTCATCCCGGTCGCGCTGCTGCCGCTCGTCGCCGCCGGGCTGCTCCTCGCCGCGATCCAGCTCGCGAGCCCTTCGGCGCTGTGGACGACCGCCTATGGCCGCGTGCTGCTCGCCAAGCTCGTGCTGCTCGCCGCCCTCTTCGCGCTCGCCGCCCTCAATCGCTTCCGCCTGACCGGGCCGGCGGAGGCAGGCGACGGCGTCGCGGCGGGCCGGCTGGCGCGCTCCATCCGCGTCGAGATCATTCTGGTCCTGGCGATCTTCGCCGTCGCGGCGGCCTGGCGTTTCACCCCGCCGCCGCGCGCGCTCGCCGAGGCGGCCGCCCGCCCCGCGGAACTGCACATCCACACCGAGAAGGCGATGGCGGAGGTGACCGTCAAGCCCGGCCATGTCGGTCCCGTCTCGGTCGGGATCGTCATCATGACCGGCGATTTCGGCCCGCTCGACGCCAAGGGGCTGACGCTGGTCGTCTCCAATCCGGCGGCCGGCATCGAGCCGATCCGCCGGACCGCGACCAAGGGCGCGGACGCCGTCTGGCGCGTGGGCAAGCTCGACCTGCCGCTGCCCGGCCGCTGGCAGATCCGCCTCGACATCCTCGTCTCGGATTTCGAGCTGGTGAAGATCGAAGACGCGATCGACATCCGGCCATGAAGGCGGAACGCTCTGGAGGTCACGGTGCACAAAGGGCAGTGCTTTGCTTGACAGGCGCCGTCCGGTATCGGCTCCTGTCGGCGTGCATGGTGTCCTGCGGCGCGGCGACGCGCCGAGGGATTAAACGGGAACGGGGAAGGACCATTTCGGTCCGAAGCCCCGACCGCCCCCGCGACTGTGAGCGGCGAGCGTCCATCCGATGCGCCACTGGAACGGCCCGTAAAAAGGGTTCGCTCCGGGAAGGCGGATGGCGCGCTGTGACCCGCGAGTCAGGAGACCGGCCAGGCACGAAGATGCAACCAAAATCCGTCGGGTGAGACGGCAAAGGAGACTTCCATGCATATCGAACCGGGCCTCGTATCGCCCGACAAGATCTGGCTGAGCTATGTGACCGGCGCGGCCGCAGCCGGCTACGGCCTCAAGCTGGCCGCCGACGCCGTGCGCGAGCGCGGCCTCGTCTCTCTGGTGACGCGCAGCGCACTCGCCACCGCGCTCGTGTTCTCGTTCTTCGAGATCCTGCCGCATGTTCCGGTCGGCGTCTCCGAGGTGCATCTTATCCTCGGCTCGACGCTGTTCCTGATCCTCGGCGTCGCGCCGGCGGCGATCGGCCTCGCGCTCGGCCTGCTGGTCCAGGGCCTGTTCTTCGCGCCCTTCGACCTGCCGCAATACGGCATGAACGTCACGACGCTGCTCGTGCCGCTGTTCGGCCTCTCGCTGCTGGCGACCAAGGTCATCGCGGCGGGCACGCCCTATGTCGAACTGAAATACCGCCAGGCGCTGGCGCTCTCGGCGACCTATCAGGCAGGCATCGTCGCCTGGGTGGCATTCTGGGCCTTCTACGGCCAGGGCTTCACCGCCGAGAACACGGCGGCGATCACCACCTTCGGCGGCGCCTATCTGCTCGTCATCCTGGTCGAGCCGCTCGTCGATCTCGCCGTGCTGGCCGCGGCCAAGACGCTCAACGGCCTCAAGGGCAGCTTCCTGGTCGAGCGCCGCCTGTTCGAGCACGCGTAACCCGCCTTCCGGCGGAGGGCCGATGCCCTCCGCCGATCACCCCGCTGCGGCCCCGACACTGGACGTGAAGCCGCAAACCCCGGATGCTGCACTGCACCGGAAATGACACGCCTTCAGGAGAGACGAGGATGACGACCCAGCACGTTGCGGGAACCAAGGTTCATGACGAGGACCTCGCGCTCGTCCGCGACTGGTTCACCGAGCTTGCCGGCTATGTCCGCGCCGTCGATTTCGCTCCGGCGCGCAAGCTCATGACCGAGGATCTCGTGATCTTCGGCACGATCAAGGATTTCGTGGAGAGCCAGCCCGAGGCCGAGGCGAACCAGTGGCGCCATGTCTGGCCCTCGATCGACGATTTCGTCTTCCGCGACGATATCCGCGCCTTCGTCTCGCCGGACCGGCTGTTCGCGGTCGGCCTCGCGATCTTCGATTCGACCGGCTACGACAAGGAAGGCGGCACCTTCTCGCGGCCCGGCCGCGCGACCATCTCGTTCGTGCGCGCCAAGGTCGGCGATCCCTTCGTCGCCAACCACACCCATATGTCGCTCTTCCCCGGAACGCCGCCGCTTTCCTACGCCAAGAAGCCGTCGAAGAGCTGACCCAGCGAGGATTGAGCCGACCATGGACGTCTCCCTGCCCTACGCCTCGCAGCGCTCGCCGGTCCTCGGCGACAACATGGTCGCGACCTCGCAGCCGCTCGCCGCGCAGGCCGGCCTCGCCATGCTGGCGCAGGGCGGCAACGCCATCGACGCCGCGATCGCGACCGCGATGGCGCTCACCGTCGTCGAGCCGACCGGCTGCGGCCTCGGCAGCGATGCCTTCGCGATCCTGTGGGACGGCGAGGAACTGCACGGGCTGAACGCCTCCGGCCGCGCGCCTGCGGCCTGGACGGCCGAGCGCTTCGCCGGCGGCAAGATGCCCGAGCGCGGCTGGGAGAGCGTGACTGTGCCGGGCGCCGTCTCGGCCTGGATCGCGCTGTGGCGCCGCTTCGGCTCGCTGCCGCTCGCGACGATCGCCGCGCCCGCTATTGGCTATGCCCGCAACGGCTTTCCCGTCTCGCCGATCATCGCCGTGCTCTGGGACAAGGCGGCGCAACTGCTCGCCCGCGAGCCCGGTTTCGCCGAAGCCTTCCTGCCCGAGGGCCGCGCCCCGCGCGCCGGTGAGCGCTTCCGCCTGCCCGCGCTCGCGGCGAGCCTCGAGGCGATCGTCGAGACCGAAGGCGAGAGCTTCTATCGCGGCGCGCTGGCCGAGACGATCGCCGCGCATGCTGATGCGCATGGCGGCGCGCTCGGCGCCGAGGATCTCGGTACGCATGGCGCCGACTGGGTCGGCACCATCGCCATTCCCTTCGCCGGCGCGACCGTCCACGAGATCCCGCCGAACGGCCAGGGCATCGTGACGCTGATGTCGCTCGGCATGCTGGAGCGCGTCGGCATCGGCGACGCGCCGGTCGACGATCCGCGCACGCTCCATCTCGCCATCGAGGCGACCAAGCTCGCGCTCGCCGATGCGGCACGCCATGTTGCCGACGCCGACCACATGGCGTTCCCGCATGGCGACCTGCTGGACGACGGCTATCTGACCGAACGGGCGAAACAGGTGCATCGCAGCCGCGCCGGCGATCCCGGCCACGGCACGCCCAAGCCCGGCGGCACGGTCTATCTCGCCGCCGCCGACGCGGCCGGGCGGATGGTCTCGTTCATCCAGTCCAACTATATGGGCTTCGGCTCGGGCGTCGTCGTGCCCGGCACCGGCATCAGCCTGCAGAACCGCGGTGCGGGCTTCTCGCTCGAGGCCGGCCATGCCAATCGCGTGGCGCCCAAGAAGCGCCCGTTCCACACCATCATCCCCGGCTTCGCGCTCGACGCCGCCGGGCAGCCGCTCTCGGCCTTCGGCGTCATGGGCGGGCCGATGCAGGCGCAGGGCCATACCCAGATGATGCTGCGCATGCTCGCCTATGGCCAGAACCCGCAAGCCGCTGCCGATGCGCCGCGCTGGCGCGTGATCGGCGGGCG
Organism: Kaistia hirudinis; assembly: GCF_014196455.1. GTDB lineage: Bacteria > Pseudomonadota > Alphaproteobacteria > Rhizobiales > Kaistiaceae > Kaistia > Kaistia hirudinis. The sequence continues at coordinate 44,975 of NZ_JACIDS010000008.1, read as the reverse complement.
CAAGGTCGCCGTCGAGGCAAGCTTCGATCCCGCGCTCGCCGAGGCGCTGCGCGGCATGGGGCACGAAATCGTCGTCGAGCCGCCGGACGCCGTCTTCGCTTTCGGCGGCGCGCAGATCATCTCCCGCCTCGGCGACAGCTATGTCGCCGGCTCCGACCCGCGCAAGGACGGTCAGGCCGTCGCGTTCTGACGCCGCGCCCCGCGCCGGGAGGGCTCTATCTCCGCACCGGGATCGTCGGTTTCACTCCGCGCCATGCGCTGCGTGATCGCGCGGGCGGCCTCGACCACCGCCTGCGGGATGTCGAGGCCCAGGCGATCCGTCAGCCGCGCGGTCGGTACGGAGACGCTGATTGCGGCGACGGGCTGCCCGTCGCCCGCGAAGATCGGCGCCGCATAGCAGACGCAGCCGATCTCGTTCTCCTCATCGTCGATCGCGTAGCCGAAGCGCCGCGTCTCCGCGAGCGCGATATCGAGCGCCCGCCGCGTGACGAGCGTATGGGCTGTGAAGCGCTGCAGTTCCGCGTTCAGATAATCCGGCACCCGCTCGCGCGGCACGAAGGCGAGGATGGCCTTGCCGACCGCCGTACAATGGAAGCACTCGCTGTCCCCCTCTTCCGAGCGGAAGCGAAGCGGCTTCGCCGTCTCCTTGATGCGGATATAGCGAAGGCGCTTCCCGTTCGGCACGGCAAGGTTCACCGTCTCGCCGAACCGCGCGCCGAGCGCGTCGACATGGCGCTCCGCGATCGCGAGCAGCGGCCGATCCGGGCCGGCATCGCGCCCGAGCGCGGCGGCCGCCGGCCCGATCTCATAGAGCCCCGGCCGGATCATCTCGGCAAAGCCGAGCAGGACCAGCGTCTTCAGATGGCGGAACGCCGTTGTGCGGCTCGTCCCCGTCATCGCCGCGAGCTCGGCGGCAGCAAGCGGCCCGCCGGCCCGCGCCAAAGCCTCCAGGATGCGGAGCGCGGCGATCACCGGCTTGACGCCATAGCGATGAGGATCGGCATCCGCCATTTCGTGTCGTGAACCCGCCTGTTCTTGTCGGGGAACCGGATACGCCTAAGGTCGGACAGACGCAACGAAGGCGCCGGCGAACCGATCCGAACCGGCGCAGCCAATGGAGACGAGAACATGAGCGATGCGACGCGCGACGATCTGGCGGACCTCTTCGCCGGCTGCCGGGCCGAACTCTATTCGGCCGTGATCGCCGACACGCTGGACAGCTTCGGCTATCGCCGGCAGGTGCTGCCGCGCGCGCTCCGCCCGCTCGACGAGTCCCTTATCCTGTGCGGGCGCATCCGCGTCGGCGTGTTCATGCCGATCTTCCATGACGACGAGACCGTCAATGTCTACGAGAACGAGATCCGCCTGGTCGACGATCTCAAGGTCGACGACGTGCCGGTGCTCATCTGCCACGGCAATCTCGACATCGCGCCCTGGGGTGAATTGCTGACGACGCGCGCCATGCAGCTGAACGCGGCGGGCTGCGTCACGGATGGCTGCGTGCGCGATGTGGCGCGCATCCGCGCGGCGCGGTTTCCCCTCTTCTGCGGCGGCTTCAATCCGTCCGACACCAAGTATCGCGGCAAGCTGATGTGGCTCGACGTGCCCGGCAAGATCGGCAATGTCGAGATCGAAAGCGGCGACATGATCTTCGGCGATGTCGACGGCATCGTCGCCGTGCCACAGGCCATCGCGCGTCAGGTCGTCGCGGCGGCGCTCGACAAGGTCCGCGCCGAAAACAAGGTCCGCGACGCCCTGCTCTCCGGCATGTCGCTGGCAGAGGCCTTCGAAACCTTCGCCGTGCTCTGAGGGAGCGATTGCGGCTGTCTTTCGCGTTCGTTGGAGGCTTCCTCTGCGAAAGGCTGATTTTCAGGCGTCTACCCATTCTCCGGCGTCATCCCGGCGGAAGCCGGGATCCATACAGCAGAGGCTTATGACGATGGGCGCCTCAGGCTGAATGGATCCCGGCTTCCGCCGGGATGACGGCAATTTGGACCGAGGCCGAATCCATAATCTCAGGAGGCAGGCACCTTCCTTCAGCAAACGAATCCCCAACGGAACAGGCAACGACGACCCGACCCGCTGGTCCCTTTCGCCCGCATCGCCGCTCTTGTGCGGTGCGGGAAGCGGCTTGCATTCGTGTCGTATACCATGAAGTATGTTCGGTATACCGAAAGGGCGCTAAGGACGCGCTCTGGTTCAGGAGAAGACCGGATCATGACGGAACTGCGCGGCACCTATACGGTGATGGTGACGGCGTATGACGCGGCGGGATCGGTCGATCTCGGCGCGATGGCGCGCTTCACCGATTGGCAGGTGCGCGAAGGCATTCACGGTCTCATCCCGCTCGGCTCGACGGGCGAGTTCCTCTCCATGACCGCGGAGGAGCGGCGCGCGATCGCGAAATGCGTGATCGACACCGCCGCCGGCCGCGTGCCGGTGCTGATCGGCGCCGGCGCCGAGCGGACCGAGGACGTGATCGACAACTGCCGCATGGCTGCCGAGCTCGGTGCGGACGGCGTCATGATCATTCCGCCGTTCTATTCGACGCCGACCCATGACGAGCTGCTGCGCCATTATGAGCGCATCGCCGCGGCGACCGATTTGCCGATTATGCTCTACAACAATCCCGCGACGGCCAATGTCGACCTGACGCCGCCGCTGGTGGCGCGCCTCGCCGAGATCGAGCATGTCGATTACATCAAGGAATCGACGATGGACGTGACGCGCGTGCGCGACATCATCGATCTCTGCGGCGACAAGATGGGCGTGTTCGGCGGCATCATGGGCTTCGAAAGCTTCGTCAACGGCGCAATCGGCTGGGTCGCGGTCGGCTCCAACATCATGCCGGCGGCCTTCGCCCGCCTGTTCACGCTGACTGCCGACGACAAGGACTATGACGCGGCGCGGGCGCTCTATCGCGAGATCCTGCCGATCATCCGCCTCGTCGGCGGCCATCGCTATGTCTCGGCGACCAAGGCCGCGCTCGCCATCATGGGCCTTCCCATGGGCGAGCCGCGCGCCCCGCGCCTGCCGCTGCCCGAGGCCGACCGGCCGGAACTGCACGCTGCGCTGAAGGCCGTGGGGCTGATGCCGGAACGCATCCCCGCCCTCGCATGAGCGTGCGCTTCCTCTGGAACGGCCGACCGGTCGAGGCGCGTCCCGGCGACAGCATCGCCGCCGCGCTGACGGAGGCGGGCGAGCGCCAGCTCGGCGCGGACCGCGCCGGGCGCGAGCGTTCGTTGTTCTGTGGCATGGGCGTCTGCCAGGACTGCCTCGTGACCATCGACGGCGTTCCGAGCCGGCAGGCCTGCATGACGGTCGTCGCTCCGGGCATGGATGTCCGCCGGCAGGACGATGCGGCGATCGTGCCGCGGGTCCTGCCCGAGCCGCGGCCGCGGATCGCCGACGCGCAGATCGACCTCGCGATCGTCGGCGGCGGCCCGGCGGGTCTGAACGCGGCGCTCGCCGCCGCGGCGGCCGGGCTTTCGGTGCTGGTGATCGACGAGCGCGGCGAGACGGGCGGCCAATATTATAAGCCCCGCACGACCGGCTATCGCGGCGAAGCGCCGCCCGACGCGCAGCACCGGCGCGGCAGCGCGCTGCGGGCAAAGGCCGAGGCGGCCGGGATAGCGCTGCGGCTCGGCGAGATGGTGTGGTTCGCGCGGCGCGAGACGGACGGGCGCTTCGATATCCGCACCAGCGGCCCGCGCGGCATCGCGCGCATCCTCGCCCGCGCGCTCATCATCGCCACCGGCGCCTATGAGATGCCGACACCGGTGCCCGGCTGGACGCTGCCCGGCGTCATGACGATCGGCGCCGCGCAGACGCTGGTCCGCAAATATGGCACCGCGCCCCGCGGCCGAATCCTGATCGCCGGGCACGGCCCGCTCGGCCTGCAGCTCGCCGCCGAGATCACGCGGATCGGCGGCACCGTCGCGGCCGTGGCGGAGCGCGCGACGCTGGCCGATCCGCTCGCGCTCGCGCGCGCCACATTCGCCGATCCCCGCCTCGTCGCCGACGGCGTCGCCTATGCCGCCGGCCTGATGCGCCACGGCGCGCCACTGATGCGTGGCTGGGAACTCGCTGCGGTCGAGGGCGAGACGCAGGCCGAAGCCGCCATCCTCCGCCGCATCAAGGACGGGGCACGCCGCCGCATCGCCGCCGACACGATCTGCATCGGCGAAGGCTTCGCGCCGCAGACCGAGCTTGCACGGCTGCTGGACGTGCCGATGACGCTCGATCCGCGCGGCATCGCGGTGCCGGAGCGCGACCAGACTGGCGCGACGGATATCGACGGCGTCTGGATCATCGGCGATGCCGGCGGCCTCGGTGGCGCGCGGCTCGCGGAGGCGCAGGGCCTGCTCGCCGGGGAGGCGGCGGCCGCAAGGCTCGGCCGGACGCCGGCCCCCGCCCCCGGCGCGACGGAACGGCTGCACAAGGCGGCAGCCTTCCAGAAGCAGCTTTGGCGGCTCTACGACGCGCCGCCGCGCGCGGCCCCCGAGGACGAGACGGTGGTCTGCCGCTGCGAGGGCGTGCACGCCTCCGACGTGCGCGAGGCGATCGCTGCCGGCGCGCGCGATCCCGGCGCGATCAAGCGGGCGACGCGGCTCGGCATGGGGCGCTGCCAGGGGCGCTATTGCCTCGCCACCGCGATGCGCCTGCTCGCCGAGGCGGGCGAGAAGATCTCGGCCGACATGCTGTTCGCGCCGCAGCTTCCGGCGAAGCCCGTGCCCGTCGCGGCGCTCGCCGACGAGAAGGCCGAATGGAGCGGGCATCGCGAGAGCCATCCGGGCGCCCGCCCCTCTTCGCCGCGCACGGAGCCGCTCGGCGCCACGCGGGTCGACCTCGCCATCATCGGCGCCGGTATTACCGGGCTTTCCGCCGCCTTGTTCGCTGCCCAGAAGGGCGCGCGCGTCGTGGTGCTCGATCGCGGTCGCATCGCCGCCGAGGCCTCGGGCGGCAATGCCGGCAGCCTGCATCTCCAGCTCCTCTCCTGGGATTTCGGCGGCAAGGCGGTCGGCGGCGGCGATCTCCAGCTCCGCACCCTGCCGCTGCAACAGGAATCGATCGCGCTCTGGGGCGCGCTCGAAGCCGAACTGGGCGCCGATTTCGAAATGGCGGTGACGGGCGGGCTGATGGTCGCCGAAAGCCATGACCAGATCCGCTTCCTCGAGGCCAAGGCCGCGGCCGAGGCGCGGGTCGGTATCACCACCGAGGTGATCGACGCCCGGCGGATCCGGGCGATCGCGCCGTCGATATCCGAACGCATGGTCGCCGCCGCCTGGTGCCCAGGTGAGGGAAAGATCAATCCGCTCGCCGCGTCGAATGCGGTGGCAAACGCCGCACGTGCGGCGGGCGTCATCATCGAGGAATTGACGCCCGCGACCGGTCTCATGGCAGAGGGTGACGGCTACCGGATCGCGACGCCGCGCGGGACGCTTCTGGGGGATCGTGTGCTCATCGCGGCCGGCGGCTGGTCGGCGGCGTTCGGCGCCATGCTCGGCGCGCCGATCCCCGTGCGCGGCGCGCCCTTGCAGATGGTGGTGACCGAGCCGACGGCGCCGATCCTGCCCTGCCTCGTGGCCCATGCCGACCGTCACCTCACCATGAAGCAGACCGCCGATTCCACGATCCTGATCGGCGGGGCCTGGACTGCGCGCACCAGCGCGGCGGGCCAGCCGCTGGTGCTGCCGGAGAGCCTCGAAGGCAATGTCTGGGTGGCGGCACGCACCGTTCCGGCGGTCTCGGGCCTTCGCGTCGTGCGCAGCTGGGCCGCGATGAACATCGACATCGACGGTGCGCCGCTGATCGGCGCCCTGCCCGGCCATCCCCGCGTCACCGTCGCGGCCACGGCAAACGGCTTCACGCTCGGACCGCTGATGGGCCGCGAGGCCGCGCATCTCGCGCTCGGCGGCAATACGCGCGACGGTCTGGAGGCGTTCGGCTTCGCCCGCTTCGGGGCGTGAGGACGGTCAGATGACCGTGTCGATCGCGAACTGGAACAGCGACTTGATGTGATCCGACATCGCCTTGCGCGCCCCAGCCGCATCGCGATGCTCGATCTTGTCGAGGATCACCTCGTGCTGGCGCGCATCCGGCTCCAGCCGCTCGGCGAGCCGCTCGATCTCGAACAGCTTGGTGGTGACGCGCAGCGACTTGACGATGTTGCCCACGACCTGGTTGCCGCAATAGTCGGCGACGATGTCGTGGACCTCCTTGTCGGAGGCCCAATGCGCCTCCTGGTCATAGTGGTCGCTCGCCTTCAGCCGCTTCAGCGTCGCCTTGGCTGCGGCGATCTTCTCGGCCGGGGCGAGATCGACGCACATGCCCGCCGCCGCGGCCTCGATGATCTCGCGCGCCTTGAGGCTCTGGAGATATTCCTTCAGGTCGACCTTGCGCACGAAGAACGACTTCGTGTTCGACTTGATCAGCAGGCCTTCGAGCTCGAGGCGCTGCAGCGCCTGGCGCACCGGCGTGCGCGATATGCCGAGATAGGCGGCGAGGTTCTGCTCGACCACCACCTCGCCGGCCTGCAGCTCCTTCTTCTCGATGAGCCGCGCGATCTCGCCATAGGCCAGCGCCGCCAGGTTCTTCGAGGCCGCCCGGGTCGCGAAGGCCACCGGCTCGACGCCGGCGTGTCTTTCGTCATCCGCCCGCGTGGCCGGCGCGTCGACCTCTTCGATCCGTGTAACCATGGCGTTGCAATCCATTCCCGTCGCAATTTCTGCCTAGTGCATCAGCCGTCAAATGTCCACGGCGTAGACCCTTGAAATTCCGTCACTTTCCCGCGCCGATCCACGCCACACGCCCGGGCTTCTCACCGTGTCCGGCGGCTCCCGCCACCCCGCTCCGGTGTACCGCATCGCAGCAAGAAAGGCGTTGACAGCATGCCCTCGGATGCTAGCATCGGATACAGTCGGTATACAGAAAAAATCCAGAGGGTCGTCAATGCGCTTCAAATCCGGACTTATTCCGCTCTGTGCCGTCCTGCTCGCCAGCGTCGCCGTGCCGACGATGGCCCTTGCTGCGCCCACGGGAACGCTGGTCATCGCCGAGAACGAGACGCCGGAGAATCTCGATCCGGCCAACGCCACCAACTCGACGGTCGACGAGCTTCTGCTCGGCGCCTATGACCCGCTGGTCCAGTTCTCCGCCGGAGCCACCGAGGTCACGCCGCGGCTCGCCAAGAGCTGGGAGATTTCGCCGGACGGGCTCACCTACACCTTCAAGCTGCGCGACGACGTGCTCTTCCATGACGGCAGCAAGCTGACCGCCGAGGACGTCAAGTTCACGCTCGACCGCCTCAAGGCCGCGGCTGCCAATGTGCTCAACGATATGGGCCCCTATGCCTCGGCCGAGGTGGTGGACCCGACCACGGTCAAGCTGCACCTCTCGGCGCCGTTCGGCCCGTTCCTCTCGGCGCTGTCGCGCATCTATGTCGTCAACAAGGCACTGGTCGAACCGCATATGGGCGACGACCATGCCCGCCAGTGGCTGTCGGTGAACGAGGCCGGCTCCGGCCCCTACATGATCACCGCCTACAACCCGACCGAGTCGGTGACGCTGAAGGCGTTCGACAAATATTGGGGCGGCTGGGACGGCAATCACGTCGCGGAAGTCGTCTTCCGCTACATCACCGAGCCCTCGACGCAGCTCAGCCTGCTGAAGAGCGGCGAGGTGCACATCGCCCCGGACATCACGGTCGAGGACAAGATCGCGCTCAAGACCGAGCCCGGCTTCGTCGTCGATGTCGGCGCGGCGGCGACGCCGCTCTTCTTCGATTTCAACACGGCTTCGAAGGGCCCGACCGGCAACAAGAAGTTCCGCGAGATGCTGTCGAAGACCTTCGATCGCCAGCTCCACCTCGACCAGGTCCTGATGGGCTTCGGCGCGCTGCCGGACGGCCCGCTGCCCGCCAACTGGATGGGCCACGAGGCTGGCACCGAGCAGGCCTTCGACCTCGAGGCGGCCAAGAAGATGGTCGAGGAGAATGGCTGGAAGGGCACGACGCTGACCGTGCGCTATCTCCCGGCGATCCTCGAGGAGAAGGCGGCTGTCGAGCAGCTCCAGTCGAACCTCGCCGAGATCGGCATCACGCTGAACGCCGAGGGCATGACCTGGCCGGCGCAGGCGGCGACGCTGCAGAAGGTCGAGACGACCGCCGACATCAACATGATCTATTCCTTCCCGGTCTTCCCGGACCCGCACGCCATCCTCAACGCGACCTTCAACGGCGCGCTCACCGGCGCCAAGGGCGGATACAACTGGGCGCAATATTCCAATCCGGACGTCGATGCGCTGCTCAACGAGGCGGCGTCCTCCTCCGATAGCGCCAAGCGGGCCGAGCTCTACAAGAAGGCGCAGAAGCTGATCGGCGAGGACTATGTCGTCATCACCGTCTCCAATCCGGGCTCGGTCGTCGCGCTGTCGGACAAGGTCGAGGGCTACAAGTACAATGTCGCCCATCACCAGACCTTCAACTACATGGATATCGGTCTGAAGCCGTAAGAACAGACGGGTTCAGGGACAGGTTATGGCTTACGTCGCACAGCGGATCGTTTTCTCGATCCTGTCCCTGTTCGTCCTGCTGTTCATCACCTTCCTGCTCAGCCACGTCGTGGCGGGTGACCCCGCGATCGTGGCGGCAGGGCCGAATGCCGGCGCGGCGAAGATCGCGCTGCTGCGCGAGCAGATGGGCCTCGACAAGCCGCTGCTGACGCAGTTCGCGATCTATTGCGGCCAGATCCTGCAAGGCGATCTCGGCACGTCCTGGTTCACGCGCCAGCCGATCGCCTCCGATGTCCTGCGCGAGCTTCCGCCCTCGCTGGAGCTCGTCTTCATCGCCATGCTGATCAACCTCGCCGTCTCGCTGCCACTCGGCCTCCTGACGGCGCGCTATGCCGGCAGCCGCTTCGACGATCTGGTCCGGCTCGGCGTGATGGCGGGCGCGGGCCTGCCGGTGTTCTGGATCGCGATCATCCTGCAGCAGATCGTCGCCGGCCGCTGGCAGCTCCTGCCGACCGCAGGACGGCTCGGCTTCGCCAATCGCGAATTCTCCGGCGCCACGGGCTTCTATCTCTTCGACAGCCTCGCCGCCGGCAATATGAACGTCTTTCTCGATACGCTCGCCCATCTCGTGCTGCCGGCCTTCGCGCTCTCGCTGCTGTTCACGGCGGTCGGCGTGCGCATCACGCGTACCGCGATGATCGGCGAGTTCCGCAAGGACTATGTGACGCTCGCCCGCGCCAAGGGCGCTAGCGAGCCGCGCATCATGTTCCGCCACGTCTTTGCCAATGGTGCGACCCCCGCGCTCACCGTGTTCGGCATGCAGTTCGGCTGGATGCTGGGCGCGACCGTTCTGGTCGAGGAGATCTTCGGCCGGCCGGGCATCGGCCGCTATGCCGTCAAGGCGGTCACCCAATCCGACATCCATGCCGTGGTGGCGGTCGTGTTCGTCGTCGGCGTCGTCTTCCTCCTCGCCAATCTCCTGGTCGATATCGCGCTCTACGTGCTGAGCCCGCGCAAGCAGCAGAGGGCCTGAGGCGATGCTACGACTTCTCACGCTTCCCAAAACCAATATCGAGCGCGCGGCGGTCATCCTCGCGCTCATCGTCATTCTCGTTGCGATCATCGGCCCGTTCGTGACGCCCTATGACCCGATGCAGATCAGCTTCCGCTCCAAGCTGCTGGCGCCCTCCTCGATGCACTGGTTCGGGACGGACGGCTCGGGCCGCGACGTGCTGAGCCGGCTGCTCCATGGCGCGCAGCTCACCCTGTCGGCGACCTTCTTCGTGCTGATCGCGGGCGTGGTGATCGGCTGCACGATCGGCATTTTCTCCGCCTTCGTCGGCGGCGCGGCCGACAATGCGCTGATGCGCCTCGCCGATATCTGGCTCGGCTTTCCGCCGCTCATCCTGGCGCTCGGCTTCGCCTCCGCGCTCGGCGCCAGCCTCCAGGCGGCGATCTGGGCGCTCGTCTTTTCCTGGTGGCCGAACTATGCCCGCCTGTCGCGCATGGTGACGGCCGACATCCTGTCGCAGAAGTTCATCGCCTCGGCCGACGCGCTCGGCGTGCCGCTGCATCGCAAGGTGTTCCGCTACGTGATCCCGAACGCCTTCGACGTGCTGATCGTGCAGGTGACGCTCGACATCTCGGCGGTCATGCTCGCCATTTCCGGCCTCTCCTTCATCGGCGTCGGCGCGCAGATTCCGCAGCCCGAATGGGGCGCGATGATCGCGGATGGACGCTCCTATGTGGCGAATGGCTGGTGGATCGTGCTGGCGCCCGGCGTCGCGATCTTCCTGACCGCCCTCGCCTTCAACGTGATCGGTGACATGCTCCGCCGCGAGCTCGACCCGACCTCCCGCCGGCGATGAGGGGAGGACGCGGATGACACACCCGACGCTTGCCCCCGAGGAGCCGCTGCTCAAGGTCGAGGATGCCACCATCGCTCTGCGGGTCGGCGGCCGCACCATGGTGAGCGGCGTCTCCTTCGCCGTGAACCGGCGCGAGGTGTTCGGCGTGGTCGGCGAGAGCGGCTCCGGCAAGACGCTGCTGACGCGCACCCTCTTCGGCCTTCAGGACGATGCCCGCCTCACCGCCGGCCGCGTGACCTTCGAGGGGCGGACGCTGCCGCTCGAAGGCTATGGCGCGGCCGTGCGGGGGTTGCTCGGACACGCCATCGGCTATGTGCCGCAGGATCCTTTCTCCTCGCTCAATCCGAGCATGCGCATCGGCAAGCAGATCACCGAGGCAATCTATCTTGCCAAGGGCTGGCCGATGGGCGCGGAGCGCACGCGCGAGGCGGCGATCGCGCTGATGGCCGAGGTCGGCATCCCCGAGCCGGCGCTGGCCTTCGACCAGTATCCCGACCAGTTCTCCGGCGGCATGCGCCAGCGCATCGTGTTCGCGATCGCGCTGTCGCAAGAGCCCAAGCTGCTCGTCGCCGACGAGCCGACAACCGCGCTCGACGCGATCACGCAGCGCCGCGTCATCGAGATGATGCTGGATCGGAGCCGCCGCCACGGCCTCGCCGTGATCCTGATCAGCCACAATCTCGAACTCCTGCGCCAGAGCGTCGGCCGCATCGCAGTGCTCTATGGCGGCCAGTTGCTCAACATCGTGCCGGCCGCCGATGTCGGCACGCACGCAGCCCATCCCTATACCGAGGCGCTGTTCGCCTGCATCCCGACACGAGAGAAGGCGCTCGCCGACATCCGCTCGATCCCGGGCGAACCGGTCGGCGCCGGCTTCGGCACGAGCGGCTGCGCCTTCGCCTCGCGCTGCGCCTATGCCGAGCCGGTCTGCCTGACCGCGCCGCTCCCGCTCAATGCCGGCATCACCAGCGGCTTCAGCGCCTGCCTGCTCGGACGAGGCGCGCAGTGATGGCCGGCGCGGAACCCCTCGTCGCGCTCGAAGGCGTCGCCAAGAGCTTCGCCCGCCGCCTCCTGGTGCAGAACCGCTCCTTTGCGCTGTCCGGCATCGACATCACCATCAATCGCGGCGAGGTCGTCGGCATTCTCGGCGAATCCGGATCGGGCAAATCGACCGTCGCCAACATCATCACGCGCCTCACCGGCTATGATTCCGGCCGCTATCTCTTCAAGGGTCGCGACGTCGCCACGCTGACGCGGAAGGAAAGCTTCGCCTTCAAGTCCGACGTGCAGATCGTGTTCCAGGATCCCTATGGCAGCCTCAACCCGCGCGCGACGGTGCAAAGCTCCGTCATGGAGAGCCTGCTGCTGCACAAACGCGAACTCGGCAAGGCGGAGCGCATCGCGCGCGCCGGCCAGTTGCTCGAGGAAGTCGGGCTCAACGCGGCCTGGGGCGACCGCTATCCGCATGAATTCTCCGGCGGCCAGCGCCAGCGCGTCGCGATCGCGCGCGCCCTCGCCGTCGAGCCGGAACTCCTCGTCTGCGACGAGCCGCTCTCCTCGCTCGACGTGTCGATCCAGGCGCAGATCCTCGAACTCTTCGTGCGGATGATCCGCGAGCGCAACCTGACGATCGTCTTCATCTCGCACGACGTGAACGTGGTGCGCCTCCTCTGCGACCGCGTCTACGTCATGAACCAGGGCCGGATCGTCGAACAGGGACAAGCGCGGGACGTGCTGAGCCGACCGCAGAACGAATACACGGCCCGCCTTCTGGAAGCCGTCTACTGATTGAGGCAGACATGAGCAGATACAAGCTGGCCATCGATATCGGCGGCACCTTCATCGACGTCGTGCTGTTCGACGCGGAGAAGAAGCTGCTCCGCGCCTTCAAGCTGCCGACCACGCCGCATGATCCGGCGGAAGGCGTCGTCGCGGCCGTCGGCAAGCTCGGCGTGCCGGCGGAGGCGATTTCCGATTTCGTGCACGGCACGACGCTCGGCCTCAACGCGATCCTGGAGCGCAAGGGCGCCAAGGTCGGCATCATCACCAATGCCGGCTTTCGCGACATCTTCGAGATCGGCCGCGGCGCGCTCGATTTCGTCAACATGTACCGCTTCGACTATTGCCCGCCGCCGCCGATCGTCGAGCGGCGCAACATCGCCGGCGTCGGCGGTCGCATGGATTTCGAGGGCAACGCGGTCGAGCCGCTGGATGGCGCGGCCGTCGTCGCGGCGGCGAAGGCGCTGTTCGAGGTGGAAGGCTGCGAGGCGATCGCCATCAGCTTCCTGCATTCCTATGCCAATTCGGCGCATGAGCGCGAAGCGGTCGAGCTGATCCGCGCGCAGCATCCGGACGGCATCGTCTCGGCCGGCGCGCTGCTCGCCAATGAATATCGCGAATATGAGCGCACCAGCACGGCGGTGCTCGACGCCTATATCAAGCCGGTCCTCAAGAACTATCTCGGCCGCGTCTCCGCCGGCATCGAGGCGAAGGGCTTTGCGGGCCAGAAATTCGTCATGAACTCCTCCGGCGGCGCGCTGACCTTCAGTCTCGCCGAAGCCGAGCCGATCGCGACCGTGCTCTCCGGCCCGGCCGGCGGCGTCTCCGGCGCGCTGCATGTCGCCCGCGAGACGGGCCGGCGCAACGTCCTCTCCGTCGATGTCGGCGGCACCAGCCTCGATGCCTGCCTCATCGTCGATTTCGAGCCGACCGACGTCTTCGAGGCGCGGATCGAGAACCTGCCGATCCTGCAGCCGATCTATGACCTCCGGACGCTCGGCGCGGGCGGCGGCTCGATCGCCTGGATCGACAACAAGCTGCTGCGCGTCGGACCGGAAAGCGCCGGCGCCGTGCCGGGCCCGGCCTGCTATGGCCGCGGCGGCACGCAGGCGACCGTCACCGACGCCGCCGTCATCCTCGGCTATATCGACACCGGCAATTTCATGGGCGGCGCGATGAATGTCGCGCAGGACCTCGCCGCCAATGCCATCCGCGAGACCATCGCCGATCCGCTCGGCATATCCGTGGAGGAGGCCGCGCGCTCGATCTTCTCGGTGCTGATCTCGCGCACCGCCTCCTCGATCAAGGAAATGATGCTCGAGCGCGGGCTCGATCCGGCCGAATTCTCCATGCTCGGCTTCGGCGGCTGCGGCCCGCTGCTCGGGCCGATGCTGCAGAACGAGCTCGAAATGGCCGAACTCGTGATCCCGCCCCTCCCCTCGGTCTTCTCGGCCTGGGGCATGCTGGCGAGCGACCTCTCCTTCTCCGATTCCGTCTCCGTGCTCGCGACGATCTCGGACGCATCGCTGACGCGCCTCGCCGCGGTCGCGGAGGATCTGAAGACGCGCAGCACCGCCGAACTCGCCGCCAAGGTCGGCCGCGCCATCGACCCGGCCGTCGCCTTTACGACGCGCATCCGCTTCATCGGCCAGGAGCATACGCTCTCGGTGCCCTATGCGATCAGCGATACGCCAGCCGCCCTGTTCGAGCGCTTCTCGCAATTGCATCTCGACCGCTTCGGCCATTCCTTCGACAGCGAAGCGGAGATCGTCTCGCTGATGGTGAAGCTCGTCGTCACCGCGGAAAAGCCGGACCTTGCTACGCGGATCGGCACGTCGATGGATCTCGCCGACTCGGCGCCGCACCGCATGTTCGACCAGGCGAGTGGCGCCCATGTCGACTGCCTCAAGATGAACCGGAACGCACTCGAAGCGGGGCAGAGCTATCCGGGGCCGCTCCTCGTCGTCGACGAGGGCTCCTCGCTCGCGATCCACGGCAACCAGACCCTTATCGTCGATCCCTACGGCATGCTGTCCGTACGCCGCGTGGAGGCTTGATCATGACCATCAGCAAGGCCGCGGAAATCGAGATCATCTCCGCTCTGTTCTTCTCGGCGGCGGAGCAGATGCGCCGCACGCTCGTGCGCACCGCCTTCAACGCCGTGATCTACGAGGTGCTCGATTTCGGCATCTCGATCGCCGATGCCGAGGGGCGCATGGTGGCGGAGGCCGCGGGAATCACCTCTTTCATCGGCGGCAATGACTATGCGCTGAAGATGCTGCTCCAGAACATGGAGATCGCCTCGCTCCGCCCCGGTGACGTGGTGATCCTCAACTATCCCTACTGGAACTCGGCGCATATGTCGGACGCGCTTCTCATGGCGCCCGTCTTCCTCGGCGGCGACAGCCCCGACATGTATCTGTGCGTCAGGGCGCACTGGCTCGATCTCGGCGCCAAGGATCCGGGCTATGTGATCGACTCGACCAATATCCACCAGGAGGGGCTGATCCTTCCGGGCGTGCGCATCATCAAGGAAGGCAAGCTCGACGCCGACCTCTGGAAAGTGATGGAGGCGAATTCGCGCCTGCCCGAGGCGATCCGCGGCGATTTCGGCGCGCAGGTCGCCTGCCTCAGGACCGGCGAGAAATGCGTGCGCGACATCTATGCGAAGTTCGGCAAGGCGCGCGTGCTCGCCGCGATCGAGGCCTTCTTCGCCCATGCGCATGAGAAGACCCGCACAGCGCTGAAAGATCTGCCCAAGGGCTCCTGGTCGGCCGAGGAATGGCTCGACGATGACGGCGTCAGCTCGGACATGATCAAGATGGCGGTCGACGTGACCATCACCGAGGATCGTTTCAGCGTCGACTATAACCGCTCGGCCCCGATGGTCGCCGGACCGGTCAACGTGCCCTATGGCGCGACGATCTCCATGGCGAAGACCTATTTCAAGTTCCTGACCTCGCCGGACAGCCCGAGCAATCACGGCAACTTCATGGCACTCGACGTGAAGGCCGATCCCGGCAATCTCTTCCACGCCGTCTACCCGTCCTCGACCTATATGCCGTGGACGCACATGGTCGCCTTCGAGCTGATCGCCAAGGCGCTGGCGCCGGCGCTCGACTGGCTGCCGGCGGCTTCCGGCGGCGACGAGCCGGGCTTCATGGCCATGGGCCGGCATCACCGCACCGGCAAATATTACGTCATCTCCAACAATGAGGGCATCGGCTGGGGCGCGACGCGGGACCATGATGGCGCGACAGCGCTGCAGCACCCCTCGACCAGCACGGTGCGCAACACGCCGATCGAGGTGCTGGAGCGGCAGGCCAATCTCTTCCATGAAGGGCTGGAACTCGTCCCGAACTCCGGCGGCGCGGGCCGCCATCGTGGCGGGCTCGGCGTGCGGCGGCAGATCCGCATGGTCGGCGACACCGAGATCATCTCGATGAAGAAGAAGGCGAAGACCGGCGGCTGGGGCCTGGAGGGCGGCGCGCCGTCGGCGGTCCAGAATCATATGGTTCTCTGGCCGGGCGAGGACCGCGAAAAGAAGGTCGGCATGTATCGCGCGCATCTGAAGGCGGGCGAGCGCTTCGTCAATTTCAGCGCCGGCGGCTCCGGCTGGGGCAATCCGGCGGAGCGCGATGCCGCGGCGCTCGCCCATGACGTCGCCAACGGCTATGTCGATCCGGCCGCGCCTGCGATCGAGCCCGTGGAGGCCGAGACCTATGCCAAAGACTGAATACGTCATCACCGACGCGAAGATCGTCGATGTCGTCGCCGGAGCGATCATCGAGGGCAAGGCCGTCGTCATTTCCGGCGGCAAGATCGCGCGCCTGGCCGATGATCGGCTGATCGATCCCGCGCTGCCGCGCACCTCGCTCGGCGGGCGCTATCTCTCGCCGGGCCTGATCGACTGCCACGCCCATTGCTATATCGGCCAGTTCTCGGACGGCCGCTCGGTGCTGCCGTCGGAAATGACGGCGCGCGCCGGCGTCCATCTCGCCGGCATGCTGATGCGCGGCTTCACCACCGTGCGCGATGCCGGCGGCGCCGATTACGGCCACAAGGCCGCGCTGGAAAAGGGTCTCTTCAAGGGGCCGCGCCTCTTCGTCGCCGGCCGCGTCCTGTCGCAGACCGGCGGCCATGGCGACCATCGCGGCCGCGCCGAGACGTGCAACTGCCAGGAAGCGCTGGGCGGGCTCACCTGTGTCTGCGACGGTGTCGACGAGGTGCGCAAGGCCGTGCGCGAGAACATCCGCCAGGGCGTCGACCACATCAAGATCATGGCCGGCGGCGGCGTTTCCTCGCCGGGCGACAAGCTGGTCCATCCGCAATATTCGCTGGAGGAAATCTCCGCGATCGTGGAAGAGGCCGAGCGGGTCGGCCGCTATGTCATGGCCCATGTCTATAGCGACATCGGCATGCGCCGCGCCGTCGAATGCGGCGTGCGCTCGATCGAGCACGGCAATTTCATCTCGCCCGATACGGCGCGGGTGATGCGCGAGCGGAACGCGCATCTCGTGCCGACGCTGATCACCTATGAGGCCGACGCGAAATACGGCCCGAGCTTCGGCTTCACGCAGGAGAACCTCGACAAGAATGCCGAGGTGCTGGCGACCGGCCTCAAATCGCTGGAAATCGCGCTCTCGGCCGGCGTCAATGTCGGCTACGGCACGGATCTCTGCTGGTCGCCCAAGACCTATCAGGGCGACGGGCTGCTGATCCACGAGAAGGTCTGCGGCGCCGCCGAGGCGCTCCGCCACGCGACGATCAACAATGCGAGGGTGGTGCGGATGGAGGGCCTGATCGGCGAGATCAGCGAAGGTGCCTTCGCCGATCTCCTGGTCGTCGAGGCCAATCCGCTCGACAGCCTCGCCTGCTTCGCGCAGCACGAAAACCGCGTCGTCGCCGTGCTGCAGTCCGGCGCGGCCGTGCGCGACGACCGGGCCCTGTTCGCGGCCTAGCCGCGTCTCACCGACCCGCAAGGCAGGCGGCGCGCCGCGCGACGGCAACGCCTGCCTTACGAACCCACAACTGTGGTTGCAGGAGTGCACGCCCGCACGCTATCGCTTGCTCGGGGGCGCAAAGCGATGACAGAGCGCCGAAGGGGGCATCGGTGCGGATCGTTGAATCCATCAGCTTCAATCTGCGGAACCTGCTGAATTTCAGGGGGCGCGAGCCGCGCGGACGCTTCTGGCCTTATGCGGGGCTCGTCATCGCCCTGACCGTGGTGGCGGGCTACATGGTCATGCTGCCGGAATTCACCGCCAGCCTGGCGCGGATGCAGGAATTCGCGCTGGCGCATCCCGACCAGGCCACCATCGAGACCTCCGGCGGCGGCTATTCCATCTCCATTCGCGGCTTTCACCCCGAGCTGATGCCGGACATCGGCGCCATGTTGCCGGGTCTCGGTCTCGTGGCCGTCGCGGCGATCGTCCTGCTCGCCGCATCGGTCGCGCGGCGCTTGCACGATCGTGGGCGGACGGGCTGGTGGGGCCTGCTGCCGCTGCCCTTCCTGGCGGCAGGCCTCCTCATGATCGCGAGAATTTTCGAGCTCCAGACCTTCGATCCGGTGCTCTTCGCGGTGCTTATGGTCAACAACCTGATCTATCTCGGGGCGGACCTTTTTCTCGTGGCCCAACTCGCGGGCGAGCGGCAGGTCGGGGACAATCGCTACGGCCCCGATCCCGCCATCCCGCCCGTGCCGCTCCCCCCGAATCCGCCCGGCGCCTGACGGCCCCGCCCGCCGATCAGGCGGCGCGCGCCAGCGCCACCGCGTCGGGGCCGGCCGGAAAGTGCAGCTGGCCGGTGAGGTCGTTCGCGGCGCGCCACACGGCCTCGGCGACATCGCTCTCCTTCGTCACCAAAGGCGGATGCGCGAAGGCGGCGAAGATCGGATCGGCAAAGGGCGCATAGGCCGCCGGGATGAGGTCCGCGATATTGATGTCCGTATTGTGCGCGAAGCGCGTCGTCGGCGCATAGCCGGGCTCGACCAGCTTCACGCGGGCGCCGAAATAGCCGAGCTCATGCGCCAGCGAGCCGGTGAAGCCCTCGATCGCCTGCTTGCTGGCGGTATAGGCGGCGGCGAGCGGCATCGGCGTCAGCGTCACGCTGGACGTCACATTGACGATCACGCCGGACCGCTGCGCGCGAAACTGCGGGATCACGGCCTGCGTCATCGCCATGACGCCGAAGGTGTTGGTCTCGAAGAGCTTCCGCACCTGCGCCATCGGCGTCGCCTCGAACGCACCGACCGTGCCGATGCCGGCATTGTTGACGAGCACGTCGATCGGTCCCGCCGCTGCCAGCGCTGCCGCGATGCTGTCGGCGCTGGTCACGTCGAGCGCCAGAACGCGCAGCCGCTCCGAGCGTGGCAGCACATCTTCGCGCGGCGTGCGCATGGTGGCGATCACGTTCCAGCCCTGGTCCAGGAAATGGCGGGCGGTCTCGAGGCCGTAGCCGGACGAGCAGCCGGTGATGAGGACGGTCTTCATGGCGGGTTCCTGTCGCTGGTGATTGACAGGAACAGGATAGGGCGTGATGATCGGACTATCAGCGATCTCAAGTCCATAATTCATTGGCGATAGTCCGAAATTCCAGACCCCCTCGCCCAGGTGATCGACCTCCTTCGGCCGCGCACCGTCTTCTCCAAAGGGATCAGCGGCGCCGGGCGCTGGGCCGTCAGCTATGACGCCTTCGGCCATCCCGGCTTCTGTGCCGTGATCGAGGGACGCTGCCGCCTCGCCGTCGCCGGAGAGGCGCCGATCGTCCTCGAGCAAGGCGACTTCGTCCTCCTGCCCGCGACGCCGGCTTTCACGATGTCGGGCTCCGAGCCGGCCAGGGCGAGGCGGATCGATCCGCGCGCGGCGCAGACGGCGGATGGCGAAGTGCGCCACGGCAATCCCGACGGCCCGGCGGATGTGCGCCTCCGCGGTGGCTATTTCGTCTTCGATTCCCCCGATGCGGCGCTGATCGTGTCGCTCCTGCCGGCGCTGATTCACATCCATGGCGACGAACGGCTCGCCATGCTGGTGCGCCTCTTCGGCGAGGAGGCGAGCGCAGGACGGGCGGGCCGCGACCTTGTGCTCACGCGCCTGGTCGAGGTGCTGCTGATCGAGTCGCTGCGCGCGACGCCGGGCGGCGATGCCCCGCCGGGGCTGCTGCGGGGGCTCGCGGACGAACGCATCGCCGCGGCGCTGCGGCTGATGCATGGCGATCCCGAACGTCCCTGGACGGTGGAAGAACTCGCGCGGCAGGCGAGCCTGTCGCGCTCGGCCTTCTTCGATCGCTTCACGCGGCTGGTCGGGCTGAGGCCGATGGAATATCTGCTCGCCTGGCGCATGGCGCTCGCCAAGGACCTGCTGCGCGGCGGCGCCCTGGCGCTGGACGAAGTCGCAAGGCGCGTCGGCTACGGCTCGGCCAGCACCTTCAGCACCGCCTTCAGCCGCCAGGTCGGCCAGCCCCCCGGCCGCTTCGCACGCGGTGCGGGCGAGTCGCGGCCTGCCACCGGCAGGGCGATCGAACGGACGGAGATGGCGCACCCGGCCTAATCGGCTGTCGAACGGCAACGCGCCCGCAAGGTCAGGGCCCTTCCTTGCGATAGGTGTAGTTGCTGACCAGATGGCGCTCGAGGACGGCGCCGTAGGTGACCGGCTCGTAGCGCGGCGGGTTGTCGGGCGAGGTGCAGCTCGGCATGCAGTCAACCGGCACATCGACGTCCGTGTCGAAGAAATAGGGGCAGGAATAGCGATGGCCGGCCGAATTGTGCACGACGCGATGCGGCGTCGACTGCCAGCGGCCGTTGGTCCAGCGGGCGAGGACATCGGCGACATTGACGACGAAAGCGCCGGGAACCGGTGGCGCCGAAATCCAGCCGCCGCCACGCTTGCGCACCTCGAGGCCGCCATGGCCGTCCTGGGCCAGCAGCGTCAGGAAGCCGAAATCGGTATGCGGCGCGATACCGAAGGCGTCGGTATGCGCGTTGGCCGGGCGCGGAGGATAGTGAAGGAGACGCAGGAAGGTGGTGGGTCGGGCAAAATAGGCATCGAAATAGCGATCGGGCAGATCCAGCGCGATCTCGAACGTGCGCAGCAGGCGCATCGAGAACGCCTCCATCGCCGCCTGATATTCGAGCACCGTCTCGCGGAAGCCCGGCACGTCGGCCGGCCACTGGTTCGGGCCATGCACCGAATGGCCCCAGCGCGGATCGTCCGGGCCGATATCGTGCATGAACATGTAGGATTCGCTGAAGTTCGGCTTCGTCACCTCGGCGACCGAGGAGTCCGCGACCGTCTCGGAGTCGGGCGCCATATAGCCGCGATGATAGGCATTCATCGCGATCTCCTGCTTCCGTTCCATCGGCTGGGCATGGAACCGGCGCGACATCTCGAACAGGCGGGCCACCAGCGCGGGATCGACACCGGTATTGGTGAAATAGCAGAAGCCGACGGAACAGAACGCCGCGTCGATGGATTTGGCGATGGTGCGTTCCACGGCCGCGTCGTCCTGCCAGCCGGTGAAATCGATGATGGGAAGGGTTGCCTCGGCGCCGTCGCCCGGTCCTTGCGCGCTGTTCATCGTGCTCTCCTGTTGCTCCATCGAGGGCGCACCATTCCAGCCACCGAACGGGCGGACCATAAGTAAGCCGACCGACGAATGCGGCCGCCGCCGCGCCGTGAATGGTCCATCCCTTGCATCGCTCTCCCGGCCCAGCCCACCCCACAGGCGAGGACAAGGATCGATGGCCACCGTCGCAGGAGAGGATGCCCCGCCGCGGGCGAGGACCCGTTCGGCGCGATCACGGCAACGGGCCTCGCTGGAGGGGATAGCGCCGGCGATCGCCGAAGTGACGCTGCGCGGCGCGATCGAGCCCGTCGACGAGCCGGGCGGCGCCCGCCTCCTGTCGGAGCATCCGTTCCTGGTGCAGCAGGCCGTCGCCCTACTGGAATCGAACCGGGACAGGCTGCGCTTCGTCTTCGTTCCCGCCGGCAGTCCTTGGATCGCAGTCGATCTTTCCGTTCTCGAAGGGCATGACGGGCTGATGCGCGCGCGGGCCCTGCTGAGGCCGATCGCTCCGCCTTCCGGCCTGACCGTCCGCGAACTGGATGTGCTGACGCTGGTAGCGAGCGGCTACAGCAACCAGGGCATCGCCGAGCTGCTGGCCACGAGCCTGCGCACCGTCACCACCCATATGGAGCGGATCCTGGCGAAGTTCGGCCAGGCGAGCCGCGCCGCGCTGGCCGGCATCGCGGCGGAATCCGGACTGCTGCGCCTGCCGCTGCCGGGCGGCGCGCGCGCCCGGTCGCCGCTGACCGTCGATCCCGACCACCGCCCATCGCATAAGGGCGCCGCCGAGCGCCGCCGCTCCGCCTCCCCGCCCCCGGTCCTGATCGGCGCGCCGCTGTCGCTGAACGGCTTTTCGAGCGCCGATGCGCACGAGATGCTGAACGGCGCCCGACTCGCCGTCGCGGAAGTGAACCAGCGCGGCGGCGTCGGCGGCCGGAGGCTGGAGCTCGTCGTAGCCGAGTGCGACGTGAATGACGCCGCGTCCGTCGAGGCAGCGATCGCAAACCTCATCGATGCCGATGTGGACGCCGTGGCGGGCGGCTATTCCTGCGCCGAGGCGCGCGTGCAGGATCTGATGGCCGACTATGGGGCGCCCTATCTGCACTGCGTCACCATGGAGGCGATGGTCGAGCGGGTGCGCCAGGATCCGCAGAGGCTGCGCAACATCTTCCAGACCGGCCCGACGGACATCCATTACGGCCCGCAATGCGTGAGCTTCCTGAGCGACCTGCGGGACCGCGGCGCATGGCGGCCGCGCAATCGCCGCCTCGTCGTCCTGCAGCCGAGCTGGTCGATGATGGATATCGGCCTCGGCACGATGGAGGAGCGCGCCGATCGCACGGGCTGGTCGATCGAGCACATCACCGGCCTGCCGCTCACCGGAGCCGACTGGAGCGCCATTCTCGGGCGGATCGCCCGCATCGATCCGGCGGCGATCCTTCTCGCCAATTATTTCCCGGAGGAGAGCATCGCCTTCCAGCGGGCCTTCCTGGCCGATCCGCTCGACAGCCTCGTCTACACGCTCTACGGCCCCTCGGTGCCGCTCTATCGCGAAACGCTCGGCGCCGACGCCGACGGGGTGATCTGGGCGACATCGACCGGCACCTATGCCGATCCGATCGCGCTCGGCTTTGCCGAACGCTATCGGGCGCTGCATGGCGCCCTGCCCGGCCGGGCCCATGCCGGCCTTTCCTATGACCGCATTCACCTGCTCTGCAGCGCCTGGGCCCGCGCCGGCGGAACGCGGCGCTTCGACGAGGTTGCCCGCGAGATCCGCCAGCTGGTTCACCGGGGCGTCAGCGGCACCTATGCGCTCGGAAACAGCGGCCAATGCGGCGTGTCCTATCCCGACGCGACGCGCGATCCCTCCTTCGCGCAGGCCCATCTCGTCTTCCAGATCCAAGGGGGACGGCACGCGATCCTCGGCCCGCATCCCTATGCCGATGGCGCATTCCGGCTGCCACCCTGGTTCGAGGCTTGAAGCCGGGCTTCAGCCCGGCGCGAGATCGATTCGGAACAGCGCCGCGGCCTCGATCGCCTCACGGCTGTAGAGCAGCGGATGATAGCCGCCGGCGGCCCAGATCGGGGCGAGATCGCCATAGTGCGGCGAACGCGGATCGCCCGACTGGCCCGGCGTGTTGATGAACACGCTCCGGTCCCAGTCGCCGACATCGACGACGATGCGGAACGAGGCGCCGATGGTCAAACGGAAATCGCCCGGCCGATAGCTCATATTCATCGGCGAGGAATCGCTGCCGCCGACGCCGAACGGCCCGATGTCGAAATCCGGCTTCAAGTCAGGCCGGACCGCGCCGACCGGGTGCTCGAACAGCGCCTTGTGCAGCGCGCACCATGACCAGGCGGCGGTGTCGGGACCGAGCAGCGCCGCGACATCCGCGACGGCAGCGCCGAGCGTGTCGAGCAGGAGCGTCTCCCGGTGGACGGACGAACCGTCGAAGACCTCCAGAGCATCGAGCATGCCGGCAGGATCCCCGGCCGCGAAGAGCGGCCGCAGTGCCGGATCGGGAACGGCGCGCGCGATCATGGCGGGGCGCAGATGCCGGCTCCACCAGACCTCGAACAGGGCCGCTGGGCCGCTCCCGGCCGCGAGGACATGATCCCACGCCGCCAGCAGGCCGAGCGCGGTGCGCTCCGCATCGGTGCGGCCCGCGAGACCTTCGATCAGCTGGCCGAGCCGCTGCGCCGGCATCGAGAAGGCGTCGGTCTGCAGCGCCATCGAATCGGCGAGCGTGTGATGCCCCGCCTTCGTGAAGGCATGCGCAATCCGCTGCGCGCGCGACGGCTCCAGCCACTCATAGCCGATCGGATTGTCCCGCGGCCAATCCGCCGGCAGGTTCATCTCGTTCGCGGTGGCAAAGTGGCCGACGTCCGGATTGAGGCACCAGGGGAGTTCGGCTTCGAAGCCCGCCCATTCGAACCGCCCGTCGCCCGGCACGGGGAGCAGGCCGTCCCAGTTCGGGCGAACCGGACTGAACCCGGCGACGACCCAGCCGACATCGCCGTTGGTATCGGCATAGACCTGATTGGTCGCCGGCACCGACCAGCCGGCCATGCCGGCGCGAAACTCCTCAAAGCGCGTCGTCCGCATCGTCGCGATCGAACGAAAATAGGGTGCGGCGCCCGGCTCGAACCACACGCTGCGGATCGCGACGGCGAGCCGCCGCTCCGGGTACTCGGCGACGATCGCGCCGTGCCGGGTGAATTTCAGCACCGCCGGCACTTCGCCATGGCCGGCGGTCTCGATCGTCTCGCCAATGACCCGCATCCGCTCCCAGCCCGCACCATAGCGATAGAGCTCGGGATCGTCGGGATGCGTCTCGTAGACATAGACGTCCTCCTGGTCATGACCGAAGAACAGAGTCAGACCGAAGGCAGCCGTACCGTTATGGCCGATGCACAGGCCCGGCAGCGCCGGCTCGCCCGCGCCGATGCCGTCGAACTCCGGCGCGGAGAGGTGCACGACATAGCGCAGGGACGGCAGCGCGTGCATGCGGTGCGGATCATTGGCGAGGATCGGGCGGCCGGTCTCGGTGCGGCTGCCATGCACGACCCAGTTGTTCGAGCCCTCGCCGGCCGACTGGCGGATGACGGTGCCGATCGCCGTCACCTGGCGCCAGCGCGCCGCCTCGTCCAGCGTCGCGCTCAACCGCTCCGGCGCGAAGCTCGCCGGGGCGAGCGCGAGCTTGAAGACGTCGAGGCAATCGATCGGCAGCGGCTCGACCGGCCCGTCGAGGTCCGCCAACGGGTCATGCGGCGGTTCGAGCTTCTGGCGCAGGGTATCGGCCCGTGCATCGAGCTTCGCCAGCACATTGGAGCGGATCACCTCGGAGAGCGCGTTGCGCATCAGCGAATGGCTGCGCACGCGCACGACGTCGCTGGCCGCCCAGCGGGCCGGCCGCACACCCATCGCGGCGAATTCAGGCGGCAGGCGACCCGGCTCCCGCTCGCAAAGGGCGACATAGGCGTTGATGCCGGCGACGAAGCGCGTGCAGATCGCCTCCGCATCGGGGCTGTAGGCGGCCCACTCGGCCGCCATGTCGCCCCGATAGAGGAACAGCCGCGCCGCGCGATCCTGCTCGAGATAGCCGGGACCATAGTCGGCCGCGAGCAGGCCGAGCCCGCGCTTGCGCCAAAGATCCAGCTGCCAGAGCCGGTCGCGCGCCGCGTTGAAGCCCTGGACGAAGAAGAGGTCGTCGAGGTTCTCGGCCCGGATATGCGGCACGCCGTACCGATCGACAGTGATCGAGGCTGGCGCGGCGAGCCCGGCGACCTTCATCGTTTCGTCCTGCATCGCATCCATCCCGTCAGGCGGCGGCGTCCGCCGGCAGGCACGGCGACTTGCCCACCCGCCACTTCACGACATAGTCCGCGCAGGTGGAGAAGGTCACGCCCGGCTTGTCCTTCACATGCTCGATCAGGCCTTCGAGCAGGAGCATGCGCGCGCCGCGTCCGATCACCTGCGGATGCATGGTCACGTTGAGGACGCCCGTGCCGATCTTATCGTAGAGATAGTCGAACTCGTCGATCCAGCTTTGCAGCAGCTCGCGCGGGCTCTTGAAGCCGGGAATGAGGTTGTTCGGCAGCACGACATATTCGAAGTGCGGAAAATCATCGAGCAGCCACGAGACCGGCAGTTCGACGAGGTCGACCGGCGTGCCGAACTTCCACGGCTCCGTCGTCGACCATGCGTCGCCCACACGGCACCAATAGGGCTCGTATTCCGAGCCCATCAGCGAGCTCTCATAGTCGAAGCCGAATTCGAGCAGCAGCGGGATGGTGTTCGGGCTGTTGTCCCAGGCCGGCGAGCGATAGCCCGTCGGGCGGATGCCGACGACCTTGTCCAGCGCCTCGAAGCCCTTTTCCATGATCCAGCGCTCCTGGTCCGGCGTGGTCGTCGCCGGATTCTCGTGCACGAAGCCATGGTGGCCGATTTCGTGGCCGGCCGCGGCAATCGCCTCGACCGTGCCCGGAAAGGCGAGCGCCGTATGGCCGGGCACGAAGAAGGTCGACTTGATCCCGTAGGATTCGAGCAGCGCCAGGATCCGGCGCACGCCCTGCGGCCCGAACTCGCCGCGCGAGATCATGCTCGGCGATTGCGCGGCGAAGGTCCCGATCCACAGCGAATAGGCGTCATAGTCGAATGTGAGCGTCACATGGACGTCTTTTGCGGTCATGGCGGAGCGCCTCCTCTGGGGTTTTCGGGACGAGTGGGACCGTCCG
Source organism: Kaistia hirudinis (assembly GCF_014196455.1). Classification (GTDB taxonomy): domain Bacteria; phylum Pseudomonadota; class Alphaproteobacteria; order Rhizobiales; family Kaistiaceae; genus Kaistia; species Kaistia hirudinis. The sequence goes on along the minus strand of NZ_JACIDS010000008.1, from coordinate 19,014 downwards.
GTCAGGACCGGCTCGGCTGGCGTCGCAAAGGTGTTGCTTCAGACCCGGCGCGAGCGGGCGAAGACGTCGAGCGCCACGGCGCCGACGACGATCGCCCCCTTGGTCACGAGCTGATAATTGGTTGAAATAGCGAGAGAATCGAAGACGTTCGTCAAAGTCGCGATGATGAGCAGGCCGACCGCCGTGCGCCACATCGCGCCCTCACCGCCCATCAGCGAGGTTCCGCCGATGACGACGATGGCAATCGAGTCGAGCGCGATCGCGCCGCCCATGTCGGCCTGCCCGACACCCAAGCGCGACGACAGGATCATGCCGGCAAGGCCAGAGCAGACGGCGCTGATGACATAGGTCGATCCGCGCAGCAGATCGACCGGCATGCCGGACAGACGCGCGGCCTCGGCATTGCCGCCGATCGCGTAGATCGAACGGCCATAGACGGATTTCACCAGCACGAAGCCGCCGATCAGGAAGGTGGCGAGCAGCAGCCAGATCGAGATCGGCCAGCCGAGCCAGCTCTCGGTGCCGAGCGTCCCGAAATTGAAATCCATCGGCGTCTGCGGGGCCGAATTGGAGAAGATATAGGCGGCACCGCCGAAGACCGAGCCGGTGCCGAGCGTCGCCACGAAGGCGTTGACCTTGAGCCGGGTGACGATGAAGCCGTTGATGACGCCGCAGACGAGCGAGACGATGAGCACCATCGCCGCCGCCCCGAACGGCCCGGCCGCATCGTATCGATTGGCGAACACGACGGCCCCGAGCGCGAACAGCGCGCCGACGGAGAGATCGAAACCGCCGCCGATGATGACGAAGGTCATCCCCACCGCCACGATGCCGACGGGCGCATTCTGGCTTAGGAGGTTCGACAGATTGTTCACGTCGAAGAAGCGCGGATAGACGATCGCCGCGACGACGACGACGGCAATCAGCGCCCAGACCATGCCGTATTGCAGCAGCGCGATCTGCAGAACCCGGGCCGGCGTCAGCGACGCGCGCTTGGCGGCTGCCTCGGAAGACGATGGATGCGTGGTGGCGCTCATTGCGATTCCGTCTTGAACGCGGCGTGGAGGATGCCGTCGACCGTCACGAGTTCGCCCTCGCCGCCGAGGCTGGCGACGTGGCGGCCCTCCGAGAGCACGATCACGCGGTCACTGATCGCGACGACCTCTTCGAGTTCGGAGGAGACGACGATGATGGAGAGGCCGTCATCGGCGAGGCGACGAAGCGTCGCCAGGATCTCCTCCTTCGCGCCGACATCGATGCCGCGGGTCGGCTCGTCGACCATGAGCAGCTTCGGCCGCTCATAGTGCCATTTCGAAAGCAGGATCTTCTGCTGGTTGCCGCCGGAGAGATTGCGCACGGTGGCGCCGAGACGGTCCACCGCGAAGCCGAACTCCCTGACGACGCCGTCGATTCTCGCCTGCATCAGCCGTTTCGAGACGACGCCGTAGCGCGAGACCTTGCGATAATTCGTCAGCGCGACGTTCTCGATCGCGGAGAGGCCGAGCACCAGGCCCTGATGCTTGCGATCCTCGGGAACGAGCGCGATGCCGGCGCGGAGCGCCTGGCGCGGGGTACGTGGCCAGGGAACCGCCTGTCCCTCGATCGTCAACTCGCCCGTGCTCTGCGGCTCCAGCCCGGCAAGGCAGCGCAGAAGCGATGTCCGCCCCGATCCGACCAGCCCGCCGACGCCGAGCACCTCTCCGGGCCTCACCTCAAGCGAGATATCCGAGAGCGCTCCGGCCAGCGAGACGCCCCGCGCAGCCAGAAGCGGCGCCTCTCCAACCGGCCGCGCCCGGCGCGCGCGAGGCAACGCCGGAGCGATATCGTGCCCGATCATCGCCCGTACCAGCGAGGCCTTGTCCCAGTCGGCACACGGCGCGGCTGCGACCACCTGACCGTCGCGGAACACAGTGACCGTGTCGGCGAGACCCAGCACCTCTTCGAGATTATGGCTGACGAACATCATCGTCTTGCCGCTGTCGCGGAGCTGTCGCATCACGCGGAAGAGCGCATCGCGCTCGGGCGGCGCGAGCGCCGTGGTCGGCTCGTCGAAGAGCAGGAGCCGCGCGTCGGACTGGACGCCGCGCATGATCTCCAGCATCTGCTGGTCCGCAATCGAGAGGCGGCCGGCCGGCAGATGACCGGGAATAGTGACGCCGAGACGGGCGCAGAGCTCGCCGTAGCGGGCCTCCATCGCCCGCTCGGACAGGAGACCGCCCCTCGAAAAGGGCTGGCCCAGAAAGACATTGGCCCGTGCCGTCAGCGCCGGGACGATCGTCAGCTCCTGATAGATCGCCGCGATGCCGAGCCGCCGGGCCTGCCGCGGCGCGCCGAAGACATGCGGCGCGCCGAGCACGGAGACCGAGCCGGCCGAGGGAACAACCCGGCCGGCAATGACGCCGAGAAAGGTCGACTTGCCCGCCCCGTTCTCGCCAACCAGGGCATGGATGCGGCCGGCTTCCAGCACGACATCCACGCCCTTGAGCGCGAGCGTGCCGCCATAGCGCTTCTCGACGCCATGCGCATCGATGGCGATGCCGGCTGGCAGTGCGGTGGCGGCAGGAGCAGACATCGGGCTCGCCCTCGGCGCTGCGATCAGAACTCGGACTTGCTGGTCGCCAGATTGTCCTTCGTGACCTCGGCGGTCTCGAGCGGGGTGAAGCGCGGCACGTCCTCGCCCTTCCAGGCCTTCGCCAGCGCCTCGACGCCCTTGTACATCTCGGTATAGGGGGTGAGCATGCGCGTGGCGGTGATCTGGTCCGCCTTCAGCGCTTCGAACGCCCAGCCATTGCCGCCGTAATCATAGATCTTGAGCTTGCCGCCCATGCCGGCCTGCTTGACCGCCGCGATGGCGCCGCGCGTCATGTCCGAATAGTTGGAAACGAGGATCGTCAGATCCGGATTGGCCTGCAGTAGCGGCAGGATCTTCTGGTTGCCCTGCAGCACCGAATAGTCGGTGCGGGCGACGCCGACGATCTCGAACTCGGGGAACTGCTTCTTCACGTCCTCGATGGCGAGATCGGTGTTGATCGTGTTGGCGTTGAGGTCGGGACCGGTGATCACGGCGACCTTCTGCTTGCCGGGATTGGTCTTGGCGATATCCAGGATCCAGTCACGGAACGCGGCGCGGCCTTGCGAACCGCCGATAAAGGTCAGCGTACCCGATGTCCAAAGCGCCTCGCCCTCCTCCGAGGCCTTGCCACAGAGCGGTCCGTTCGCGACGGCGACGAGCACGTTCTTCTCCATCGCATCCTTGGAGAGGATCGCGCAGGCCTGATTGCCGTCGTTCATCTCCGCGAGGATGGCGTTGTACTGGCCGCCGGTGATCGCGTTCTGCGCCTGGTTGAACTGTGTCGCCGGGTCCCAGTTGGCGTCGAACACATCGACCGTGACGCCATATTTCTCGGCCGCGTCCTTCGCGCCCTTGATGCCGGCCTGGAGATAGAGGTTGTTGGTCGCCGCGCTCAGGAAGGCGATCTTGAGCGGCGCGCAGCCGCCCTGCACACTCTTCCCCTCGCCGAGGTCGATCGCATGCGGCTTGCAGTCCTCCGCAGCGGCCGGGGCCGCGCCGGCGAGCAGCGAGGCGGCGAGCGCGGCACCGAACAGGGCGGGTGCGGCGAGGCGGGGCTTGAAGATCAGGTCCATCATTCTCTCCTCGGCGCGGGAGCGCCCTCATCGACGGGAAGCTCAACGGGCGATCCGGCATGCGACCCGGCGCCGCCGCTCGGAAGCGGGACGGAGGAACGCCGGTCCGGATCGTTCGGGGTCGATGTTAGGGAGACGGTCTCGACGGCAGCAATAAGTAAAGGTGCGTACGAAATGGACGTGCCGTAAATCTGATCAGACGGCCGTTTCGAACCATGGCGGATCGGCGAGCGGGGTATCGCCATAGGGGAGCGGCGCGAGAATGCGCTGCCGTCCGCCCTGGATCTGGAAGACGAGATGCGCCTGGCTGATCGAGGGATCCTGCGTATTGTCCGGGAAGGCGAGCCCGACCTGGCCCGAAGTGCCGAAATAATACGCTCCGTTGACGCCGCGATGCACGATGGATCGCAGATCGGCGGCGACGCGGCCGAAGGCGCGGGAATTGCCGACGCGGGCCCAGGAATTCGCCAGCATGTTCACGCGGTCATAGGCGATCGAAGCATGCGACCGGCCCGGATTGGCGCCGAAATTCGCACGGTAGCGCTCCACGAAACTGCGGCCGATACCGTCGCCGTAGAGCCCGGTCGTCGTGGCCCAGACGACCCCTTCCGCATCCGCACCGAGCTCGCGGCGGAAGGACGGGATCGACGGCGCGTAGAGCATATAGACGAAGGACCGCAGCGGATCGGCCAGGAAGGCGCGCTGGAAGGCGATGCTCTCCTCGGGGAAATAATAGGCCAGCATGATCACCGCGGGATCGCGGTCGTGCAGTCGCCGCACGACGGCCGGCCAGTCGATGTTCTTGAGCGGGAGATCGTTGACGAGTTCCACCGTCCAGCCGGCCTCGCCGAGGATGCGCTCCATCGCCACCACGCCGACATCCATGCCCGGCCAGTTCGGCTGCAGCACGACCACGCGCCGATTGCGGAAGCGGCCCGGAGCCCGCATTTCCGTCTCGATCAGATAGCGCGCCATGCCCGGCCCGTAGTGGATGTCGCTCGGGCAGACCTGGAAGATATTGCCGAGTCGGACGGGATCGCGCCGCACCCGCTCGACGACGCTCTCCATCGTCGTGGCATGCAGATAGGGGCAGCCATACTCGGCCAGCATGTCCTGCACGGCGATCTCGGCGCAGGAATAGCCCGCCGCCACCGCATCGACTTCCGCCTCGATCAGGGACCGATGCGCCGCGACGACCGATTGCGGATCCGAGACGTCGCAATCTTGCGTGATGAGTTGCAGCTCGCGCCCGCCGATGCCGCCGCGTCCGTTGATCTCGCGGATGGCGAGCTCCGCGCCCTTCAGCATCTCCTGCGCATCGTCGGCGGCCATGCCGCTCAGCGACAAGGGCGCGCCGAGCAGGATCGGCCGGCGGACGCTGGCCGACTGATACTGGAGCGGGCGCGACGCGTGGTCGTGGGCGAGGCCACGCGCGGCCCGTTCGACCTTCCCGATCTGGAGCGGCAGCAGCTCGGTTCCGCCTGGCGCCGGCAGGCGCAGCAGCCCGAGATCGACCGCCATCCCCGCGGCGCCGGCGCGCGTCCAGTTGCCCGTCTTGGCGAAGACGTTCTCGACATGCTTGGTGATAGTGCGCAGGCTCGCGGCAAGGCGCGTCGCGATATCGGGATTGCCGAGCCCGACGGCGAGGAGCGTGAGCACGTCCAGTTCGCGCACCGTCAGGCCGAAGGGCGGTTCGATGGGCTCGACGGTGACCAGCGCTTGCAGCCCGCTCGCCTGCCCGTCCCCCGCTTCGATGCGGACCTCGTACCAGTCCCGCGCCTCGATCCACACGAAGCGGATCATCGCGCACCGGGCTTCGAGACAGCCCCGTGCATAAGCCACGAGCTCCGGGCGGGCGCCGACGAAGCGCACGCCGCGGGAGCTGTCGACCTCCTCCAGCCGCCCGTCCCGATCGACCAGCACCCGGCCGCCGGGACGCCGGCTCGCCGTCGCCGACAAGCCCGCCGGCCCGCGCCCGGAGCGGCGCGCAGACTTCAGGGAGTGCTTCGGAGACGGGGCCGGCTGAAGCTGGGCGATTGTCGGCCTCAGGGCTGCGGGGTGAGCGGGAAGCCGACGATGGCGAAACCCTGCCCCGTTCGTCAAGCACGCACCCCGCGCCATAGCGGGGAAAGCAACCATCGCTCTGGCAGACGGCCGGGCCTGCGGATCGACGGCGCAATGCACGACGCCGAAAAGACCATCAATCAGGGCCGGCCGCGCACCAATGCCATGGATTGTCTAGAATGAAATGGATGGCGCGCCACAGAGGATGAACCCGGGCACCGCTATGTCACTGCAGGTGCTTTATGATTTCTGGGTGGCGATGCTGTCTTGCCAGCCCTGGTGGGTCGATGATCGAGACCTACGTGTTTCTCTTGCGATGTAAGCAGGACGTATTGATCAGCCGCACCGCCGGCGGGTGTCGCGCAGATGTCTGCGTCCGATCAGACTTCCTTCACGAGGCGCTCGAATAGCGGGGTGAGCAGGTTCTCCAGAACCTTGGGATCGGAATCAGCCAAGGCGCTAAGACCGATCGCCTGCCGCATCATCTGAAAGCCGGCGACAAGAGAAAGGATCAGGGCGGCGCGCTGCTCGACGTTCTCCCCTTCCAGCATGGCCGCAACCGTCTTTTGAGGGGCGCACTCGATAACGTCGCGACCGATCTGCGCAGCGCGGACGCTCGATGCAGAGTTCAACAATATCAGAAAGCCGTCGAGCGGTTTGGCGCCGGGCTCGGTAATCTGCACCAGGGCCTGTGCTATCGCTGCGCCTGGATGTTCGTCCTTCAAGACGCCTTCCGTGGCGATGATGGGTGCGGAGTTGGCCGCCGCGATGGCCTCGGCAAAGAGCTGTTCCTTGCCGCCAAAATAGCGGCGCACCAGCATCGCGGTGACGCCAGCCCCGGCGGCAATTTCCCGCAGGCCGGCACCATCATATCCCGAGCGGGCGAAGACCTCGCGGGCCGAGGCCAGGATTGCCGCCCGTGTGGCGGCGGCGTCGCGTTTTCGTGATCGGGTCTCACTTGTCATTTTATAACTCTACGATCGTAGACTTGTCCGTTCGATCTGAGTATACACTCGTAGACTTCTATCGCAACGGAGCGCAGATGAGCCAGACGGTTGTGGTGACAGGTGGAACGGGGTTCATAGCCCAGTATTGCATCTTGGCGCTGCTGGACGCCGGCTATCGCGTACGGAGCACCGTCCGCTCGCTGGCGCGGGAAGCGGAAGTGCGTGGTCATCTCAAGGTGGCCGGCGCGGAACCGGGCGATCGGCTCTCATTCGTCGTCGCCGATCTCACGGCCGACGCCGGCTGGGCGGAAGCGACCGCCGGATGCGCCTATGTGATCCACGGGGCCTCGCCGACCCCGACAGGCGATCAGACGCGCGAAGATGAGTGGATCAGGCCAGCGGTGGATGGCAATCTGCGGGTGCTTCGCGCGGCTCGCGGTGCCGGCGTCAAACGCGTGGTGCTGACATCGGCCTTCGGCGCGATCTGCGCCGGGCACGGGCCAATGAATCGGCCCTTCAACGAGACCGACTGGAGCGACCTGACGGCCAAGAATATCTGGCCCTATCAGAAATCCAAGACCTTGGCAGAGCGGGCCGCCTGGGACTTCATTGCCCATGAAGGACGGGGCCTGGAACTCTCTGCTGTCAATCCGGTCACAGTGCTGGGGCCGGTGCTTGGCGCCGACTACTCGCATTCCATTCGCCTGATCAAGAACATCATGGATGGACAGCCGGGAAACCCGAAAATCAATTCGGGCTTTGTCGACGTGCGGGATGTGGCAGACCTGCATTTGCGCGCCATGACCCAGGCGGCAGCCAAGGGCGAGCGGTTCCTTGCCATTGCCGGTGAAAGCATGTGGCTGGCCGATGTGGCCAAGGTACTGAAGGAACGTATGGGACCGGCAGGCAGCAAGATATCCACCCGGGCCCTGCCCAACGCGGTCGTGCGTCTGGGCGCGCTCAAGGACCCGGCGTTGCGAGGCGCCGTGCCGCTGTTGGGCCTCAATCTGAATGCCACCAGCGAAAAGGCCATGCGCCTGCTTGGCTGGACGGCGCGGCCGCGCGAAGAGGCCATTGTCGCCACCGCTGAAAGCCTGATCCGGTTGGGGCTGCTGGCGGACAGCTGACCGCCACGTCGCCCAAGCACGCCCTGCTCGGAAGACGCGGCCACTATCTGCGTACTGCCAGCGTCCGTTGCTGCTTCATTGAGGTTCCGAGGTCAGGCAGGCGGAAGGACCTCCACCAGAATCGCGCGCTGACTAAACCGACGGGACCGCATTAACGCGCGCAATTGCAAACGTCCAAGCATGCCTGCGTTCGAGCAGGAATGTAACGCAGTTCGGATCTTGTCCCGTGAAATGGCGCGCCCGAAGAGATTCGAACTCCTGACCCCCAGATTCGTAGTCTGGTGCTCTATCCAGCTGAGCTACGGGCGCCTGCCGTTTCGTCGACCGGTTCGCGGCGGGGCCGCTTGCGGTCTTCGCTGGTCACCCGCTCGGGCGACGGCGGCGTATAGCTATCCGCTCGCTTTCCCGATTGCAAGCGCGGAAATGCCCTTCGCCGTCGCAGTGGATAACCCCGGCGCCGGGCGGCATCGGAGCGCTGGCTGCCGGGAGGATCGCGGCCTCCTTTGCAAGGCGCGGAGCACGGATCGTCGCCAAGGACCTGAAATGCGGCGAGGCTGGTCAGGCGAGCACGGCATCCGTTCGGCGTCCTCTGAGCCCAACCCGTGGCGAGCTCCCTCGCATCCCCGGCCGTGCGATTGTCTGTCGGTGGAAGCGTCATCGGACGAGGCGCGCTTCGTCGGACCGGCTTCCGCCCGGCCCCGCCCTCTCCCGCCACGGGGATCGACCCGCGCCCCGCGACCTTCCGCCTCTCCGCGCCTCAGCCGGACTGGACCCGCGAACGCTGGGCGCGGTCGAAAGCGACGGGGCGATCGGGAATCACCAGTTCGAACACGGCGCCCGGCCCGTCCTCGACCAGGGCGATCTGGCCGCCATGAGCGCGCACGATCTCCGCGGCGATGGCGAGGCCGAGGCCGGTGCCGCCCGGCCGCACGCCGCCCTGGAACGCCTGGAAGAGGCTCGCCTTCGCCTTTTCCGGCACGCCCGGGCCGGTGTCGCGCACGCGCACCACCGCGACGCTGCCCTGCCGCTCCGCCTCGATGGTCAGGCGGCGGATCACGGCCGGGTCGTCGTCGCCTTCCATCGCCTGCATGGCGTTGCGGGCGAGATTGAGCAGCACGCGATAGAGCTGGTCGGGATCGGAATCGATCTCGAAGCCGCCCGGCACCTCGATGACGCAGGCGATCGTTGCATGATTGTCGAGGCCGAGCACCTCGATGACGTCGCGCGCCACGCGGGTGAGCGCGACCAGCCGGCGCGCCGGCTCGCGCTCGCGCGCCCGGCCATAGGCGAGCGTCGTCTGACAATAATCGATCGCCCGGCCGAGCGTCGCGATCAGCTTGGGCGCGAATCGCTGCACCGCCGGGTCGGGCAGCGCGGCGATGCGGTCGGAGAAGAGCTGCGCGGCCGCCAGCATGTTGCGGAGGTCGTGATTGACCTTGGACACGGCGAGGCCGAGATCGGCGAGATGGCGCTTTTCGGCCAGCATGTCCGAGAGCTGGCGCTGCATGGCGGAAAGCTCGTGCTCGGCAACGCCGATCTCGTCGGCGCGGCCGCTCGGCGCCACAATCCGGCTCTTGTCCTCCGGATCCTCCGAGAATCGCACCATGGCGGCGGAGAGCGAACGCATGGGCCGCACGAACAGCCGCTGCAGCGCGATATAGATCGGCACGGCGGCGAGCAGCGAGATCGCGGCGGAGAGCACCAGGATGCTGCCGGCGAAACGCAGCAGCGCGGCGCGCAGCGGCCGATCGCTGATGACGAGTTCGAGGCTCTGCCCGTCATGCGGCGGTCCGAGCACGCGCAGCGTGCGCGGTTCGAAGGCGGTGAGCGTGCGGAATGCCGCGGCGATCGAGCTCAGCGTGTCGGACTGCGCGAGATCCACCGTGTCGTCGACGGCGGAGGGCATGTCCGAAGCGGCGAGCAGGCGAGTCGCCGGGCCCGTATGCAGCACGATTGCGGTCGCGCCGACATAGCGCAGCAATTCGTCCTGAGTCGCGCGCGATACGTCGCGCCATGCCTCCGAATCGAGCAGGACGCTCGCCGCCTGCGCCGTCGTCAGCCGGTCCTCGAGAAAGCGGAGGCGGAAGGTGGCGAGCGAGGGAATGAAGCCGGCGACGCCGGTCGCCATGACGAAGAGAATCGTCAGCATGATCAGCTTCACGGACAGGCTGGGGCCGATGCGCCGCGCCTCGCGCGCCGCATTGCGGGGCGCCGACACGCCCGCTTCCGCCTTTTCGTCCGCGCTCAAAGGCTCGCCCCGTGGCTTGGAACCTGTCTTCTATATCGTGCCGGGCCGGCCGATCGTCAAATCCTGGGGGATTTTCGCCCTCCGAGGCGGCCGATCCGCCCTGCCCTGCGTCGGCAGGTCGCGCAATACGGGGCGGTTGACGAGGATGCCGCGTTGACGCCGCGTTGACTTGGCGGGGGCCAGTTCGTATAAGCCGGCCCGACGAGAGCACGCTTTGCGCATGCCGGGTCCTTTGCATGCGTTGGCATGGCCGGATCCGCGCCTGGGCTCGCTCCTCCGAACGTTGACAACACCAAGAAGATCGAGGGCCGCCCCGGGCGGTGACGACCCATGAAGCGTACTTACCAGCCGAGCAAGCTCGTTCGCACCCGCCGCCACGGTTTCCGCGCCCGCATGGCGACGGTCGGCGGCCGCAAGGTGATCAAGGCCCGCCGCGCGCAGGGCCGCAAGCGGCTTTCGGCCTGACCCCATCCGGAACAGGGCCGGCCAGCGCCTGGAAGGGCTCGCCATGGATCGGATCGAGACCATGGAACGCTTGAAGAGGCGCACGGAGTTTCTGACTGTCGCCGGAGGGACGAAAGCCCCCCGGCACGGCTTTGTGCTGCAGCGCGGCCGGACCAAAGGTCCCGGCGTTGCGCGATTCGGCTTTACCGTGACGAAGAAGACCGGCAACTCGCCCGAGCGGAACCGCATCCGCCGGCGGCTGCGCGAAGTGGTGCGGCTCGCCGCGCCCGATCACGCCGAGCCCGGTTTCGACTATGTGCTGATCGGACGGCGCGCTGCGCTGACGACGCCCTTTCCCTCCCTGATCGGCGACCTTATCTCCGGCCTCGACGCGCTGCGCTCGGGAACGGAGCGCCGTGCGTCGTCCGCCCCGCGGGGCACGCCGCAATCCGCCCGCACCACCGCGGGACCGAGCGCCCCCACCCCGAGAGACGCGTCCGATGACCGATAATCGCAACCTGATCCTCGCCATCGCCCTGTCGATCGCGATCGTGTTCGGCTGGCAGTTCTTCGTAGCCGGCCCGCGGATGGAGAAGGCGAAGCAGGAACAGGCCGTCGCGACGCAGACGACGGCGCCCGGCACGGCGGCTCCCGCCGCGGGCACCGCCGCCACCACGGCGGATGGCGCGGTCCCGGCGGCGACCAGCGGCGCGACACCGGCCCAGCCGGCGGCTGCCGCCTCGATGACCCGCGAGGCCGCGCTCGCCGCCACGCCGCGCGTGCCGATCAATACGCGCTCGGTCAGCGGCTCGATCAACCTGAAGGGCGGCCGTCTCGACGACCTGCGCCTCAACGACTATCGCGTCACCGTCGACCCCAACAGCCCGACGATCATCCTGCTTTCGCCCGCCGAGGCCCCGGACGGCTATTTCGCCGAGCCGGGCTGGATCGCGCCCGCGGGCGTCTCGGTGCCCGGCCCCGATACGGTCTGGAGCGCGCCCGCCGGCGCGACGCTGACGCCGACGAACCCGGTCGAGCTCACCTGGGACAATGGCGCGGGTCTCACCTTCACCCGCACGTTCCAGATCGACCCGAGCTACATGTTCACCGTGCGCGACAAGGTGACGAACGCGTCGGGCCAGGCGGTGACGCTCTCGCCCTATGGCCGCGTGACGCGCCTCGGCGAGCCGGTCGTGGGTGGCTATTACATCCTGCATGAAGGCCTGATCGGCTGGATGGGCGACCATCACCTGCAGGAAGTCGCCTACAAGAAGCTGCGCGGCGAGCCGCCGCAGAGCTTCACGGGCGTTGTCGGCGGCTGGCTCGGCATCACCGACAAATATTGGGCGACCACGATCATTCCGCGCGGCGGCAAGCCGGTCGACGTCGAGTTCAAGCATGTCGATGGCGCGGTGCCGCTCTATCAGAGCGATTTCAAGGGCGAGGCGGTGACGCTGGCGCCCGGCGCCAGCACCGAGGCCGAGAACCTCGTCTTCGCCGGCGCCAAGCAGGTGTCGATCCTCGACGGCTATCGCGACGATCTGAAGATCGACCGCTTCGACCTGCTGATCGACTGGGGCTGGTTCTGGTTCTTCACCAAGCCGCTGTTCTACCTGATGGACTATTTCTACAAGTTCTTCGGGAATTTCGGCATCGCGATCCTGATGGTCACGGTGCTGGTCAAGGCCATCTTCTTCCCGCTCGCCAACAAGTCGTACAAGTCGATGAGCGCGATGAAGAAGGTGCAGCCCGAGATGGCGGCCATTCGCGAGCGCTTCCCCGACGACAAGGTGAAGCAGCAGCAGGAGCTGATGGCGCTCTACAAGCGCGAGAAGATCAATCCGCTCGCCGGCTGCTGGCCGGTGGCGATCCAGATTCCCGTGTTCTTCTCGCTCTACAAGGTGATCTTCATCACCATCGAGATGCGGCACGCGCCGTTCTTCGGCTGGATCCACGATCTTTCCGCGCCGGATCCGACCAGCGTGTTCACGCTGTTCGGCGCGATCCCGTGGACGCCGCCGCATCTGCTCATGATCGGCATCTGGCCGATCATCATGGGCATCACCATGTGGGTCCAGATGCGCCTCAACCCCGCCCCGGCGGATCCGGCGCAGCAGATGATCTTCAACTGGATGCCGGTGATCTTCACCTTCATGCTCGGCTCGTTCCCGGCCGGCCTGGTGATCTACTGGTCCTGGAACAATACGCTGTCGATCGCCCAGCAATATGTGATCATGCGGCGCCAGGGGGTCGATGTGAACCTCCTCGGCAACATCATGGACACGTTCCGCAAGAAGCCGAAACCGGCGGATGGCGCGGGCAACGACAACGCCAAGAACGGCAGCCCGAAGCCGGCCGCGGCGATCGCCAAGCCGGCTGCCAAGGCGGCGCCCAAGGCCGTCGAGCAGAAGGCCGAGCCCAAGGCAGCTGCGCCGCAGAAGACGGCCGCTCAGAAGCGCAGCGCCGCCAAGGCCGCCGCGGCCAAGGCTACGGCCGCCAATGACGCGGCCCCGAAGACGGCCGCCAATGACGTGGTGGCCACGAACGAAGAAGCCCCGAAGGCTGCGGAGACGCCCGCGCCTGCGAACGACGTGGCGCCCGGCGGGGATGATCCCTCCGGCTCGCCCTCGGACGCGAAGACCTGAGCGGCGACGGCCGCGAGACGAGCGATGCCCGAGATATCACCCGAGGAGCTCGACCGGATCGAAGCCGGCCGACTCTTCTTCGCCAAGGCCTGGAACTTCGTGCTGAGCGCCCCGACCATCGAGGCGCTGCCGCCGATCGGCGATGTCGAGATCGCCTTTGCCGGCCGCTCCAATGTCGGCAAATCGTCGCTCATCAACGCGCTGACGGGACGCAATGGCCTCGCGCGGACGTCGAACACGCCGGGCCGCACGCAGGAGCTGAACTTCTTCACCTCCGGCGACGGCATCTCCATCGTCGACATGCCCGGCTATGGCTATGCGGAAGCGCCGAAGAAGCTGGTCGAATCCTGGAACAAGCTGATCCGGGCCTATCTGCGTGGTCGCGTCAGCCTGCGCCGCGTCTATGTGCTGATCGATTCGCGCCACGGGCTGAAAGCCAATGATGCGGTGACGCTCGATCTGCTCGACGAGATGGCCGTCTCCTACCAGATCGTGCTGACCAAGGCCGACAAGCTGAAGACCGGCGAACTCGAGCGCGTCACGGACGAGACCGCCAAGAAGATCGCGCGCCGCCCGGCGGCCCACCCGGTCCTCCTCGCCACGTCATCCTCGACCGGCCTCGGCATGGACCTCCTGCGCGCCGAAATCGTCTCGCTGGCGGTGTAGCAAGCCGCCGACCGATCCGACGCAGCAGCCTTCGCGCGGGAATATCCGCGAAGCCGGCGCTCGCTAGAGCTTCGGCAAGGGCAGCGCACCCAGCCCCGCGCCGGTCAGCGCCTTGTCGATCGCGTCCCACAGGACTTTGACGACGGCATTCCAGACCTTCTCGACGGTGAGGATGGTCAGCGCCGCAACGTCGTGCGCGAGCGACTTCACGTCCTCCGCCAGATAGCCCAGCCATTTGTGCTGGAACTCGGGATCGTCCTTGAGGGCGCCCTTCACGACGCTTTCGGCGATCCAGGCGGCTTGCTGTGACAGCATCTTCCCCTGCGTTTCGACAAGGGACTGGATCGTCGACCAGCCGCCTTTCGCCTGAGTTCGAATGGCCTTGATCACCGCGTCGGTCGTCGCTTGGACGTCGAAGTCGATCGTCATGGTCTGTCTCCTAGCGATTGAGCGCTGCCTCGAACACCAGAACGCGGTTCATGTAGATCTCGTATCGGTTCTTGAAGCCGGCAACGAGATAGGCGGGCAGCCGGCCGCTCTTGTGGCTGTCCCGCATATCGGTAAGCAGCGCGACGATGACGCCCAGATTGTGCGGCGTCGGGTTCACGCACGCCGTCGGATCATCAGCGCAGATCTTCTTCAACGACCCCTGCGCGGCGAGGCGTACGCCCATCGGCGGCGCGCCGCGGGCATCCGCGGCGAGGCGAGCGGCGGAAAAACCGCCGATCAACGCGTCATAGGTCGCGCTGGAGGTCTTGAAATTGGCCGCCGTTCCGCCGCCAGAAACCTTCGCGAACAGCGTTTCCGCCTTCACGTTGAGCTCGGTCACCGTCTTGTAGAGATCCGCGTCGAAGGCCGGCGAAAGCTGGATCGTGCAGCCGGCGACCGCGACCAGCAGCAGGAGCGCCGTCAGCGCCGCGAAACGCGCCCGGATGAGTGCCGCCTGGCGGCTGGCGAAGTGGATCGCCGATCGGACGGGAGACTGGGGCTCTGCTTCGCGCCCGCCTCCCCCGGCTTTTGCCAAGCCGGTCGACAAGGCGTGATCCGAGATCGATTGGTGCCCGCGCATTGCATCCCCCCGCAACTGCAGCGTCTACCTGCGACAGGCACTATATCTTTACGTGTATAATTGTCTATCAACTACTTTTAGGTGCATAACGGCAGCGCTTCGACCTGCGGGACGGCGCAGTCGGTGCCATATTTCGAAGGATCCGCGCGGCGCCCGGCGGGCGGTCGTCATTGTTCCGCCATGCGATAATCGCTATAGAGCGCTGCCCAAGGGTGACCGCTCCATATCGAGACCGCTCCATGACCGAGACCGAAATCGAGGCCGGCACCGATCCGGTGCTCACCGCGCGCCTGATCGCCACCGCCCTCCCCTATATGCTGCGCTATGACGAGAAGACCGTCGTGGTGAAGTTCGGCGGCAATGCGATGGGCTCGGAGGAGCTGGGCAAGGCCTTCGCCGAGGATGTGACCCTGCTGAAGCTCGCCGGCATCAACCCGGTGGTCGTGCATGGCGGCGGTCCGCAGATCAACGCCATGCTCTCGCGCCTCGGCATCAAGTCCGAATGGGCCGCCGGCATGCGCATCACCGACAAGGCGACCGTCGAGGTCGTCGAGATGGTGCTCGCCGGCTCGATCAACAAGGAGATCGTGCAGACGATCACCGAGGCGGGCGGCCGCGCGATCGGCCTCACCGGCAAGGACGGCAACATGGTCACGGTCACGCGCCTGACGCGCAAGGTCGTGGACCCCGATTCGAACATCGAGAAGATCATCGACCTCGGCTTCGTCGGCGAGCCGAAGACCGTGCGCACCGAGGTGCTCGAGGTGCTGGCGAAATCCGAGATCATCCCCGTGCTGGCGCCGGTCTGCGCGGGCGAGGACGGCGAGACCTACAACGTCAACGCCGATACCTTCGCGGGCGCCATCGCCGGCGCGCTGCATGCCTCGCGCCTGCTCTTCCTCACCGACGTGCCCGGCGTGATGGATCGCGACAAGCAGATCATCAAGGAGCTGACCGTCGCCGAGGCCAAGGCGATGATCGCCGATGGCACGATCTCCGGCGGCATGATCCCCAAGGTCGAAACCTGCATCGAGGCGCTCGACCGCGGCGTCGAGGGCGTCGTCATCCTCGACGGCAAGACGCCGCATGCCGTGCTGCTCGAGCTCTTCACCGAGCACGGCGCCGGCACGCTGATCAAGCGCTGAGCGAGGCGGGATGAGCGCGCACACGCCCGAGACGATCGCCGACCGGCCGGATTTCTCCCGCTTTGCGGGCGTGCGCAACTGGATCTTCGATCTCGACAACACGCTCTACCCACGCCACACGAACCTGTTTGCGCAGGTCGACCGGCGCATCCGCGAATATGTCGAGCGGCTGCTGAGCCTGCCGTCCGAGGATGCCCAGCTGCTGCAGCGCGACTATTACCGCCGCTACGGCACGACTCTTCGCGGCCTCATCGTCGAGCATGGCATCACGCCCGACGATTTCCTCGAATATGTCCACGACATCGACCATTCGCCGGTGCAGCCCGACCCGCGCCTCGCGGCGGCGATCGAGCGCCTGCCCGGACGCCGCTTCATCCTGACCAACGGCTCGCGCACCCATGCCGAGAAGGTCATGGCCCGCCTCGGCCTGGGGCCGCAGTTCGAGGACATCTTCGACATCGTCCGCGCCGACCTGCTGCCGAAGCCACATCCGGATACCTATGCCCGCTTCGTCGCCGAGACCGGCATCGACCCGACGGTTTCGGCCATGTTCGAGGATCTCGCGCGCAATCTCGAAGTGCCGAAGGCGCTTGGCATGGCGACGGTGCTGATCGTCCCGAACGGTACCGAGGAAATCCTCGCCGAAGCCTGGGAAACCGAAGGCAGCGAAGGCGCCCATATCGACCATCTGACGGACGATCTCGGCGTGTTCCTGGAGGCGGTGCTGCGCGGTATTCCAACGGCCTGACGCCGGCCCCACCGACCATTGGCGGCGGATCACTGATCGGGATCACCTCGCCGATCGGGACGCACGCTGCCGCGGCCGGCCTCCGCGGCACGGGCTTGCGATCGCCCGGACGAACACATCGGCGCCACAATCGCTCAGCATAGCAGACACATCTGGGGCACAGATCCGACGTCGGCAACGGCGTCATTCCGACCTGCGCAAAGAGGCCGTCCGTGTCCCAGTGGTTCAGGCATGCCGCCCTGTCGGCTGCCGTTCTGATTCTCTGCTGCATCCTTGTGTTCTATTTTTACTGCGCCGAGGTCCGCCTCGACGGCGTGTTCAATTCCGACCTGCTGATCCTTCCGCAGATCAACTGGAGCATGGCGACCCGCGCCTGGGGCTGGTTCACGCAGCAGCAGGCACGCCTCATCGGCGTGTTTCCGGACCAGTTCGTCTATCACGGTCTTGCAGGGCTTGGACTGGACGTGCGGGCGGCCATTCCGCTGCAGATGGCGCTGACGCTCTTCGCCGAAATCCTGCTCGCCGCGCTCATCATCGCCCGCCTGGCGCCCGCCCGTTTTGCCCACCGCATGATCGCGTCGGCGGTTGTCTTCATCGGCGCACCCATAGCCCTGGCGTTCGTTGTGCCCTGGGCGCCCTATCGCGATCTCGCCATGCCGATGAACCATTCGGGCGCGTTCGTCCTGTCGCTCACGCTGGCGCTGCGCCTCGAAGCCCGCCCCCGCGACCCGTGGACCATCGGCCTCGTCCTTATCGGCTGCTTCTCCGATACGCTCTTCCTGCTGACGGGCGTCGTCCCGCTGGTCGTCGCCCGTGCGGCCGTCGACTTCCCGCCTTTGCCCAGGCCGCGCGCGGCGCTGAAGGCGCTGCCGGTACTCGTGGCGGCGATGATCGGCCTGCTGGCACAGAAGCTCGTCTTCCATGAGGGCAACGTCTCGGTTTCGCTGCCGGCGGTGCTACGGTCCTGGGGGACCTTCCTGCGCGATCTGGTCGCGGAGCCGCAGCTCGCCTTCTTCGTGGCGGTCGGGCCCGCAACGATGTTGCTCGTGCTGCGCGCGCTCCGGCGCATGCCTCGCGCAGACCGGCGCGGGCGGCTCATGCTGCTCTTCGCGCTCGGCTCGATGGCGATGTCGCTCGCCGCACTGATGAGTTTCTACGTCGACGTTCCGAGCTTGCGCTACGCCTGGCCGCTGATCGGCTGGCCGCTCGTCCTGCTCGCCTTCCTGCTGGCCGTCCGGATCGATGGCGGCGGACTCGTCTTTGCGGGGCTGGCCGGGGTGATCTCCGCCGTCATTCTGGTCGTGCAGACGGGACAGGCGCCCCCTGTCCTCGCCTGGCGCGCGCCGGATGAGCTCTGCGTCTCCAAGCTTGTCCAGGAGGAAGGTCTCGATGCCGGCCTGGCGGATTTCTGGCATGCGCGGCGGCTGGTCGTTTCCAGCGATTATGCGCTGAAGATCGAACAGATCACTGGAGAGGGCTCCGCCTATCTATGGGGCAACGATCCCTATTGGTTCTTCCATGATTGGCGCCGTCCCGACGGCACAGCGCACTACGACTACATCCTGACCGCCGGCCTCGACAGCGCCGCCATCCTCTCAGCATTCGGCAAGCCCGATCTGATCCGGCCGTGCCCGACAACCGACGTCTGGATCTGGCGGAACCGTGACCATGTCGGTCCGATCATGGCGGCACGCTCGCAGGACGCGATGGCGCATGTCCGGCCCCGTGAGAGCGGGACCATGCCGGCCGCTTCCGGACCCCTCCGGACACCCTGAGCGCGAGCCGACCACCAGCCGCGCGGCGCAGCACCCGCACCCGGATCGCTGCTGCGGACAGCCGTGGCACAGAAATATCCTCGAGCATTCTCCTGAAGGCCCTCAATGAACCAGCCGCTGATGGAAGTCCGTCCCGCCGATCTCGTGCCCGAGCTCAGCGTCGTCATCCCGACCTTCAACGAGTGCGGCAATGTCGCGCCGCTGGTCGAGCGCCTCGCGGCCGCGCTCGAGGGGCTTTCCTGGGAGGCAATCTTCGTCGATGACGATTCGCCCGATCGCACCATCGACGCCGTCCACGAGATCGGCGCCCGCGACGGCCGCGTGCGGGCCATCCTCCGCGTTGGCCGCCGCGGCCTCGCCGGCGCCTGCATCGAGGGCATGCTTTCGGCGCGCGCACCCGTCGTCGCCGTGATCGACGCCGATCTGCAGCATGACGAGAAGGCCCTGCCGTCCATGCTGGACGCGATCCGCGCCGGCGCCGACCTCGTCGT
>NZ_JACIDS010000007.1 GCF_014196455.1 Kaistia hirudinis | reverse complement strand
CGTGCGGCGCGGCGGGCGATCTCGCCGGCGAGACGGCAGGCCTCCACCGCCCCGGCGGCCGTGGCGAGGCACAGGGCCGCCGCATGCCCCTCCCCTCCCGGCCGCGGCCGACGACCGCAGGGACCGGACCGCAGCGCCGGCGCGTGGATCTGGGTGGCGAGCACCGGCACCGGGATCGGCCAGCGCATCGCTCGCGCCAGCGCGAGGTCAGCACACCACCAGGCCAGCGCCTCATTGTGCGGCGCCAGCGCCGCCACCTCGCGCGCGACCGCCGCGGCGATGAGCGGCGCCGGCCGCGCGGTGCGCACGGCTTCCTCCACGAGGTCCGGGATCCGCTCGAACCCGTCCGACCAGGCAAGGCCGAGCAGATTGGTGAGAGAGCGCAGGCCCTCGGCATCGACGACCGGAGACCGAGTGGCGAGGCGCCGCCACGCCGCTAAGAGGTTGCCGGCCGGCCCGGGATCGGCGCCAGGCGGGCGCAGGTGCCAGGCGTCGCGCAGCGCCGGCGCATCCTCGCGATGGCCGAGCAGCCGGGCCGCACTCGCGGCTGCGTTCAAGGCCACCCGCTGGCGCCAGGCGCCGGACCAGGGCGGCTCTGCACGAATGAGATTATCCAATGAAGTCAACGCTGCGCCGGCCATGTAGGCGGTCTCGGCGAGATCGGCGACCTGCGCGCGCGGCACCGCCCAGCCGGGGACGGCCGGTGGCTCGAAGGCGGAAGCGAGGGACAAATCGGGCGCGCGCATCGTCGCCCACGATATCCCGAATGTGCGGTTAATGCTATCGATCTGGTCGTAAACCGCACCGGTCGTCGCAGAATAACAACATCCGATAATGTTGCATTATCGGTCGTTTTATACCTTTATAGAGAAGGGTGCCACTTTCACCGCCCGGGGCCCGAAAATTGGCGCGCGGCAGACGTCAGCCGGACCTCAGGCGCCGCCGCGAGCGTGTCGATTCCGGTCATCCCCGCCCCGGTCGGGGCGCCACCGCTGAGAAAGACCCAAATGGCCTTCGACGCCGACGCCCTGCATCCGATGCGTTTCCTGCGCCAGTTCCCCGAGGCCAAGGCAATCATCCGCCGCGAGGTCAACCACTGCCATAACGGGCTGCTGAGCGGCGAGGCCTTCCAGCGCGTCGTGAATGCCGGCATGACCGCCTACAATCAGGCTCTGGACAAGCTCCCTTTCGAGAAACGGCCGGCGACAACCGACATAGCCGTCGCGGCGATCGGCACGGCCGCGCACCTCGTGGCGTTCGCGGCTGGCGGCCGCAATTCGATCTGGCTCCCGGCGGAGATCGTTGCGCTTCTCGGGCGAACTGAACTCGGCGATATCCGGCTCGCCGACATGCGTCTGCCGTTCCGGTGCTTCTATCTCGGCTTCGCCGGCGGGCTGGAAGTCGGTCTTCCCGGCGCGCCCAACGTCATCGATGGCGCCTATGTCGAGAGCTTCGCACGCGGCCCGAACAACGACGTCGCACCGAGCCTGTCCTTCTACATCACCAGCCGACGAACCGACGGGCCGCATCGCGGTCCGGGCGCATGGATCCTCGGCCACGAACCACACTTCTTTGCCCCGTTGACGCTCAACTCACCGGGCGACACGTTGCAGGGCGCGCTGGATCGGGCGATCTCGGCCAATGATGTTGGTCTGCGCCCGGATCCCGACGCCCTGGCGCGTCTTCGGCAGGGTGTGGAGGAGGCTCGCAACGATGGCTTTCCCGTCGGCCTGCCGGCACTCTCAGGCTACGAGCGCGATGCGCTCTATAATCAGGCGGCCTATCCCACTGCGCGCAATGTGCTCGCCCTGCTCTGCAACGCGCTGTGCCTGCTATCGACCGAACCCGCGCTCGGCGCGCCGGAATGGCCGAAGCAGGCGCCGGCCTCACTCGTCAATGTGGTGGAAAATGCCACGACACCGAAGCGCCGGCGCACGGCCGCCGGCCGCCTCGCCGAGGATGGCTATTTTGCCGTCCGCCGACTCGACTTTCGCCTCGGCATGGCCGAAAGCCGCGCCGACGAGGCTGCCGATCCGGACCTGTCGGGACGCGAAGTCGCCGCCCATTGGCGACGCGGCCACTGGCGACGTCAGCCACATGGACCTGGTCTTACCGAACGCCGCTTGATCTGGATCCGCCCGGTCCTGGTGCGTCAGGACCGGGGCGAGCCGGCCGTCGGTCACCTCTACGCGGTGACGGAGCAAGACCGATGAACGACCACCAGAGCCCGCACACCGCCGTCACTGTCACCTCGCCCCTTGATGAACAGCCCTCCCCTGCCCTGCCCGCCCATCTCGAGCGGCTCGCCGGCCGGGCGCGCGACTATGTCGAGGCGGCGAGCTCCGCCAACACCCGCCGTGCCTATACCTCGGACTGGAAGCACTTCGCCTCCTGGTGTCGGCGCCAGGGAGTTGAAATGCTGCCCCCCTCCCCGCAGGTCGTCGGCCTCTACATCACCGCCTGCGCCTCCGGGGCCGCGGTCCCCGGCGGCAAGGCGAATTCCGTCGCCACCATCGAGCGCCGGCTCTCCGCGCTCATCTGGAACTACGCCCAGCGCGGCACGCCGCTCGATCGCAAGGATCGGCACATCGCCACCGTGCTCGCCGGTATCCGCAACACCCATGCCGCCCCACCGCGGCAGAAGGAGGCGGTGCTGCCCGAGGATCTCATCGCCATGCTGGAGGTGCTGGAGCGCGGCACGCTGCGCGGCCTGCGCGACCGCGCCATGCTGCTCATCGGCTTCGCCGGCGGCCTCCGGCGCTCGGAAATCGTCGGGCTCGATTGCGGGCGCGAGCAGACGGATGACGGGCGCGGCTGGGTCGAGATCGTCGACAAGGGAATGATCGTCACCCTGCGCGGAAAAACCGGCTGGCGCGAGGTCGAGATCGGCCGCGGTTCGTCCGACGCGACCTGCCCAGTGGTGGCGCTGGCCACCTGGCTGAAGCTGGCGCGCATCGGCCACGGTCCACTGTTCCGGCGGGTGACCGGACAGGGCAAGGATGTCGGCGTGGACCGACTGAACGACCGGGAGGTCGCCCGGCTGGTCAAGCGCACGGCACTGGCCGCCGGGGTGCGCGGTGATCTCACCGAAGGCGAACGGGAGGAAAAATTCGCCGGCCATTCGCTGCGCGCCGGCCTCGCCTCCTCGGCCGAGGTAGATGAACCCCATGTGCAGAAGCAGCTCGGCCATGCCTCCGCCGAAATGACCCGACGCTACCAGCGCCGACGCGACCGCTTCCGGGTCAACCTCACCAAAGCCGCCGGACTTTGAGGGCCAAACCCTCTCCGTGCTCGGAGAAGGGCAAATCAACGCCAGGACAATTGATCCTTCGGAAGCCGACCGCTCGGGTCGACGACGGTCACTTTATGCGGCAGATCTGGACCCCATCTCCAGAGAACCAGGTTGTTATCGTCTGCCTCAGCGCCAGGCGCGAAACTCGGCACGCATAGGCCAGCAATACCCCGTGCTTTGAGTCGATCATAAACCGACCACGAGGCCGGACGATCGCCGTCGGCAAGGGCCGAGGCCCATGCACAAGCCATGTCATCAAACGCGATCGCAAGCTCTCCCCTCCCCTCTTCGGTCGTCAGATCGGCAATATCCTCGCAGTCGACGTCGTAGGCGCACAGCACGCAAGGATCGATCCGGTGCGCAAATCCCTGATTGGCCTCCTTGACGGCCGTCATGATGTTCAAACCCAGATAAAGCGCCGGAATGCCCTTTGGATTGAAGCGGGCACCCCTAATCGCCGCGCCATCCCCGGACATGGGCTTGAACGCCCATCGCGGATCATGCGCCCGATAGCAGATTCCAACGAACCTCACGCAAATCCGCCGACGGCCATATGGTCGAGATAGTCGCGAACGGCTGCGGCCTTGCCATCCTTGACGAGCGCCTCCGCAGTCCGCCCCCCAAACGCCGGCAGCGGTTGAGCTCGATACCAGGCCATGGCCTGCTCCTTGCCCCCGGCCCAATCCGAGACCCGGCTGATGATTTCGAGCATTTCGCGGAGCCTGCCCTGCGTTCTCTGAGCGCGGCTACGCTCAACGCGATAAAGCGTCTCCCGGGCGAGACCGGCCGTTTCGGCAAGCTGAGTCTTGGACATGCCGAAACCATCCGCGAGCTGATCGACCGCGATCCGGCCGGTTCGATCCATATAGGTCAGAACCAAAGATCCAGCCTCGATTGGAGCTTTCGCTGCCTGTACCATTAAAGCCTCCGCGCCATACTCGCATCCATATTTTCATGACAACATATATGGCAATCTCGAAGCGCGTTCAACGCGTAGCCGAGATCCGGTGCGAACTGCGCCTACTGGGGGTCAGTTCCGGCTGGGTGCGAAATGACACGCCAAGCGATTTTGCCAGAAAGCTTGTGCCGTTGGGCTCAACACTACGCTACGCATCGGATAGGGCAGGCCTCCAACCGATTTCGGATGCCCAGAGGTCCGCACGTCGGATAATTCCCCAGAGGTGGTCCGACTTACCCTCGGCGTAGGCTGTCCTGTTGTCGCGATATCGAACGGCGAGCACTCGCTTTAACTTCACGTATGGAGTGTGCTCCTCCACATGGCTCCGCATGTAGTCACGGAATAACAGCGACCATTGCTCATGCCAGCTTCCAAATTGGCGGACATGGATATGGGTACGCTCATTACCAGGGCGCTCTCGGAAATAGCGTTTCGTCAAATCAGCATTGGATGGCCGCCACACGTATCCAATGGTTGCCATCCTCTCTGCCAGGATCTCGATTAACTGTAGGTCTGCAACGGAAATCTGAATGTCGATGATCGGCTTTGCAGCCAGTCCTTCGATTGACGTTGAGCCGATATGGTCAATACGGACCGCATGATCGCCCAAGGTTTGGCGGATCGCCACTGCCTTGAGAGCGAATTTATCGGCCACCCTGGAGACCAATCGCAGATCTCAATTTGCTGCGTGAAAGACGCCGATTCATTGCTCATTCGGAAGCTCCTGGCGCTGGCGCTGCACAACGTCGGCGACAAAACCGTGATCGTTGATGCGTTTCATCATCGCGGCCGCGGCTTGTTCAGGCTTCTCAGCAGCGCCTCCGAGGCCCGAAGACCATCACTGGGCCTGGGCTCTTCTGCTTTCGCGCCATCCGCGCCAGCTTGCGTCTTCTGCGCATCGAGCTTGGCCCGCAGCAGCGCCATGATCATCGGCCAGGTCGAGAATTTCCCGTCCTTCGCGCGCTCCGTCAGACTGCGCAGATAGCCGCCGGGCGAGCCTATCTGATCCGCCCGCTGGTAGATCGCGGCCAGCGTGATCGCGGCATGTTGCTCGCCGAGCGCCTCCCGCGCTTCGCGCCAGGCGCTCGGGCTGATCCCCAGCATCGGCCGGACCAGCTCCGCCGCAGCCAGGAAGTCCCGCCAGTGCCGGATTTCGCCGCCCTGCGCCAGTTCCAGCACGCCAGGGCAGGCGTCCAGCACGATGCCCAAGGGCAGTTCCCGCTTCGGCAGGCTCCGCACGTTGTCGGTGTCCGCGGCGGTGCCGCCCGCTTCACTCTTTTCTCGAATGCGATATTCAGATTCAGTATGAAGTTCTGGGTTTGAATTCTGTATGTGGCGACCGGAATGGGACTCATTGCCGTCCGGATTCTGTGTTTTCGTGAAGGATTCCAGAGCCTCGCGGATATCTTCGTAAAGAGCCGACAGCTCGGCGCTGATTGCCTCCACCAACTGACGCGGGGCTGAACGAGGGAGACGGGCGATGATCGCCTGATAGTCGAGCAGCACCTTCCCCCAATTGCCGGGAACTCCTTCCTCGATGCCGGTGTCGATCAGCTTGACGATATCCCGTCGCAACAGGGTGAGGCGCTCCTTCGCCACGCGGAACGCCCTTCTCTCCGCATGAACCGCCTCGGCCAGGTCACGAAACTCCTGCGCCCGCGCGACCAGCGGCGAGAGATCGAAGCCATAGGCCTGCTCGATCTCCCCGCCCCTGCCCTTGCGCGCGAAGCGCTTGCCGTTTGGGCTGTCGCGCCGGATCACCAGTCCGCAATCGACCAGCACGGCAATATGCCGGCGCAGCGTCGTCGCCGGCATGCCGTTCGCCCGTGCCGCCAGTTGCTCGTTGGACGGCCAGACGATCAGCTCGGCGTCGCCGGTGAGCGCGGTTTCCGGATGGAAGGTCAGCAGGGCGTTGAGGATCGCCAGCGAGCGATCCGTGGCGCCAAGGAGTTCCCTCGCCTCGCGGATGTCCTGGAACACCTGCCATTTATGCGCGACGGCATCCGGCTTCACCGCCTTCGCCGCCATCTGGCTTGAAATCTGGCCGAGCGTCATCGGCCGCCGCCCGAAGGGCGTCGTCGAAACATGCGTCTGCATTGTCCTTCACCTATCGCTAGGCAAAAGAAATTCAGCCTCCAAAACAGCATGCGTCGGCACGCCGGTTGGCCTTGACACTGATTCGCGGAAGTGGGATTCTCTCAGTCGCCAAACTGTAAAGAGAAGGGCTTCCGGAACTCCGTTTCGGGGGCCTTTTTCTTTTGCGGGTTAGCCTCCATGTTCCTGTGGACTGACCTCCTGCCGGAAGGCCTCATAGAGACGGTCAAGGTTCTCCGACAGGTACGCACCGAACGCGCGGGCGTCAGAGCTTTTCGCCTTGAGCGCCAGCGTGAACCGCTTGCCTTCCACCGTCATATCCGCAGTCAGCGCGCTATCCGAAGACGCCCAGCTTCTTTTCTCCGCGTCGACTTTTTGGCGCTTGCGGGCGGGCGCCGTCTTCAGGCGCCGAATAAGCAACTCAAACTGCTGATCGACCGGCATATCCATCATCGCTGGCTCGCGGAGAATCTCGTCCGCGCGCCCGTGGTTCGCCGGATTGTCGAGCAGTAGCTTCAGCTCGTACCAGCGATCTCGGCCAATGCCCTTGGCCTGAGCTAGCGCATTCAAAACACTGCCGGGCAAGTTCGCAACCGACAGCATCTTCGATAGCGTAGTGCGGTCGACGGACAGCGCACTCATGATGGTTGCATTGTCGTCATCGTAATGCAGGCGGGCGAGATCTGCAGCAAACAGGGCCCGCTCGATAAATGGCACGTTTGCGCGAGCCGAATTTTCCTGGCCCAAAGCGACAACGTGATCGCGGTCCTGCATCTCCTTGACAATGGCCCGGACCTTCCGACCCAGGGTCTGCGCGACGCGCAGGCGGCGATGGCCAAAGACGACCATATAACGCCCCATCGCCTTGGGATGCGGTCGGACGAGAATAGGGGAGTTCTGACCATTGTCCCGAATAGCCGAGAGGAGTTCGTTAAACTCGTCCTCGTTATCAGTGCGACGGTCTCGGACGAACGACGCATCGATCAAGCCCGGCTCCATCTCGACGACAGTCTCTCCTTCGGAGAGCTTGTCAGCTTTAGCGGCCATTTCGTCGATAGAGTTGAGGAGTGACCGCGAAGCACCTTTTGCCGCATAGTCCAGCACACCACGATCCAGCGTCGGCCCTGCGGCTGAAAGATTGGCCAATGGGTTTTTACGAGCCATGACGCGCACCTCTCAGATGAACTAGCCGCTTGAAAAACAACCTATTTTTGCCAGTTTTTACGGCGGTCAACATCACAGACGCCCCCAAGCTTTGTGAATCAGGGCCTGAATCTCAAAATTGACGGCGTCCAGCGCTTCAATCGCACGATCATACGTATCGCGGTTGAAATTCGCGCGATCGACCTCGTAGAGCGTTTGCTTGGTCAAGCCGGCATCAGAAATGGCCGTGGACTTCACCATTGGATGCTTCAGGATCTCCTCGGTGAGCATCGACTGCATGAAACCGAGCATCTGAACCTGCGGGACATCCGTCGCCTCGTAGCGGGTGATTAGATAGCGGAGCCAGTCGATCTTCACCGGCGCACCCTTCTCCCGGATGGCACGCACGAAGTTTCCGAGCATGAGCAGGAACTGACTCATCGACATTAGGTCGAGCATCTGCGGATGAACTGTGATGAGCACGGATGTCGAAGCGGTCAGCGCCGTCAGGGTCAGGAAGCCGAGCTGGGGAGGGCAGTCTACAACGACGACATCAAAGCGATCATCAACCTCCTCAAGCGCGCGGCCGAGACGCGTGAAGAACCGCTTGCCCTCACTTGAGGTCTGCATGAACAGTGGCGTGTCGTACTCGTATTCCTGAAGCTCCAAATTCGCGGGAACAATTTCGAGAAGCGGAAAATTCGTCGGCGCGATCACGTCGGCGATCGGCTTACGCTTCTCGTCATAGCGGATCGCGTCATAGAGCGACGGATTCCGGTCGAGTTCAGGCTGAAACCCGTGCAACGCAGACAGGGAAGCCTGCGGGTCAAGATCAATCGCCAACACGCGATGACCGGTCAGCGCAAGGTGCTGAGCGAGGTGGGCAGCGGTAGTCGTCTTCCCGGAACCGCCCTTAAAATTCACCACCGCGATTACCTGGAGCTTCTCGCCCCGCTTGCGATAGGGGACATACTTCTTAGCGTCAGAGCGGCCGTTCTTATCGAGATAGTGCCGCAGTTCGATCATTTGCTCAGCGGTGTAGAAGCGTCGGCCGCCCCCCGCGATAAGAGGCTCCGGACCTTTGCCCTCGAGGTGAAGCCGCTTGAGGTTATTTGGAGTGACGCCGAGATAGTGAGCTACCTCCGCCATCGGAAAGCGGCGAAGCGTCTTCTTTGCATCCGGCGGGAACTTCTCCAGCCGCAGTTGGTCGAGCTTGCGCGAGATCTCAGCCCCCTGCGCAAGGATCTTCTCATCGAATTCGAATGATGGAAGCGAACCCATCCGCGCCGCCTCAATTCATGAAATAGCGCCAACAGCGCCAGAAATGCGAATTTAGCGCCAGTATGTGCGATTCCCTTACTGTGGCAAGGAGATAAGGGTTAACGAAAAGTTAAGCCAAGTCCCAGAGGCGCCCGCATTGTTCGCGGACAATCGCGATTCACGTCTTCTTTCAAAAGGTTGCCGTGCTCGGAGCTTCCCCGATCTTGGTTTGTTCACCCCGTTTATTCTCGGGCCAATAGCAGGTTCAGACACGGTCTCAACGCGCGTTCGAGCCAAGGCGCCGACGCCAGCTTGACGACTCACCCCCGAGGCGTACCCCGTTTATTCTACACTCCAGCGAATCCGCATCCCGTGGTGACTTCCGACCGTCCCCTATGACGTTGGAGGTTGCATTCAATGTGGCTGCACGCCGTTCGCAAGGCTTCAAGCGCCGCTGATCGACGACTCGTCGACAAGCATCACCAGCTCCGGGCACGCGTCTTCGCCGGTCGCCTCGGCTGGGCTGTTCAGGTCCGCGATAACCGCGAGACCGACGAATACGATGCCTTTGATCCCACCTACATCCTCGCTTTAGCCGATGCCGCCACTGTCGCAGGCTGCGCAAGACTGTTGCCCGCTACTGGACCCACCATGCTGGAACGAACTTTTCCGCAGTTGCTGGCCGCGGGTCGACTCCATGCTCACTCCGGTATGGTCGAGAGCTCCCGCTTTTGCGTTGACACCGGGCTCGGCGAGGGGAGGGGGGCGGGGGCTCTTCATGAGGCGACGCTCACCATGTTCGCCGGCATCATCGAATGGTCGATGGCGAACGGCTATAGCGAGATCGTCACGGCGACCGACCTGCGCTTCGAGCGCATTCTGAAACGCGCCAACTGGCCTTTGAGCAGACTTGGCGAGCCCCGTCCGATCGGGAACACGATTGCTGTCGCCGGGACGCTTCCAGCGGATCTTTCGAGTTTCGAGCGCCTGCGCCCGGATGGATATCGATCGGCAATCGTGCCGGCCCAGAACCTTGCGGCGTGAGGATCACATTGTGACCCACCTCCGCTCTCATCCGCGGCTCATTCGTAAGCTGCAGGAGGCCCTCGGCGATCGACTCTGTGTCGCCCTCGACGATCCGACCGTCGTCGAGATCATGCTCAATCCGGACGGACGGATTTTCATCGAACGGCTCGGGCACGGTATCGCACCTGCCGGAGAAATGACCGCCGCCACCGCCGAAATCATCATCGGCAGCGTGGCCCACGCGCTCCAATCCGAGGCGGATGATGAGCGTCCCATAATTTCAGGGGAGCTGCCGATCGGCGGCCATCGCTTCGAAGGTGTGTTGCCGCCGGTTGTTTCAGCCCCGAGCTTTACCATCCGCCGGCTGGCTTCGCGGCTGATCCCACTCGACGACTATGTAGCATCGAGCGTCATGACCGAGATGCAAGCGCAAGTGATCCGCAGCGCCATCTCTGCCCGGCTCAATATCGTGATCTCGGGAGGAACGGGCTCCGGTAAGACAACGCTGGCCAACGCCGTCATCGCCGAGATCGTCCGGACCGCCCCGGAGGATCGCATCGTGATCCTCGAAGACACTTTCGAGATCCAATGCGCCGCAGAGAACGTGGTGTCGCTGCACACCAGCGATACCGTCGACATGGCGCGCCTGCTCAAGAGCACGATGCGTCTGCGCCCCGACCGAATCGTGGTTGGGGAGGTTCGCGATGGCGCCGCGCTCACCTTGCTCAAGGCATGGAACACCGGCCACCCGGGCGGAGTCACCACGATCCACTCCAATTCCGCGATGTCGGCGCTACGCCGTCTTGAGCAGCTCACGGCCGAGGCGAGCCAGCAGCCGATGCGCGAAGTGATCGGCGAGGCTGTCGATCTCATCGTCTCCATCGAGCGTATGCCCAAGGGGCGACGGGTACGCGACGTCATCCACGTCGAGCGCTTCGCCGGCGACCAATACGAAACCGAAGTCCAATCTCAGATCGAGGACACCCGACATGTCGCGTAGTGGCCGAATTCTCGTGACCGGTGTGCTGCTGACGACCTCTCTGTTCCAATTGGCGCCTGCGTTCGCAGCCGGCGGCGGCGGGCTGCCGTGGGAAGGCCCGCTGCAGCAGATCCAGCAGTCGATAACCGGCCCTGTCGCCGGCTTTATCGCCCTCGCCGCCGTGGCGGTCGCCGGAGGCATGCTGATCTTCGGCGGCGAGCTGAACGATTTCGCGCGCCGCCTGATGTATGTCGTGCTCGTTGCCGGCATCCTGCTCGGTGCGACCCAGATCGTCGCCCTCTTCGGCTCGACCGGAGCGTCGATCGCTGACGTTGCGCCGACCAACGGCACCACCCTTCGCGGAGGGGAGGGGGCGCATGGCTGAGTCTCTCTCCAGCCTCGCCCATTCTCGCATTCATCGGGCGCTCTCGCGCCCGAACCTCCTGATGGGTGCCGACCGTGAGCTCGTGCTCCTCACTGGCCTCGCCAGCGCGATCCTCATCTTCGTTGTGCTGACGTGGTACGCGGCTGTGCTCGGCGTCACCATCTGGCTGGTCGCGGTCGCGGCGCTGCGGATGATGGCCAAAGCCGACCCGCTGATGCGGCAGGTCTACGTCCGCCACATCGCCTATCGGCCCACCTACCGGGCGACATCAACGCCCTGGCGGCGCTTCTGAGGAGCTGTCATGGTTGCGTTGCGCCGCTTCCGGCACTCCGGTCCGTCCTTCGCCGACCTCGTGCCCTACGCGGGTCTCGTGGCGAACGGCGTGATCCTGCTCAAGGACGGCAGCCTCATGGCCGGCTGGTACTTTGCCGGGCCGGACAGCGAAAGCTCCACCGACGCCGAGCGCAACGACGTTTCCCGTCAGATCAACGCGATTCTTGCGCGGCTCGGAACAGGCTGGATGATCCAGGTCGAGGCCGTTCGCGTGCCGACCACGGACTATCCGACCGATGCCATTTGTCACTTCCCCGATCCGGTGACGCGCGCGATCGACGCGGAACGCCGCGCCCATTTCGAGCGGGAGAGGGGGCACTATGAGAGCCGCCACGCACTCGTTCTCACCTATCGGCCGCTTGAGCCTCGCCGGTCCGGCCTGACACGCTACGTCTATTCCGACACGCAGAGTCGATCCGCCTCATATGCCGACACCGCACTCGATGCCTTCGAGACCGCAATCCGCGAAATCGAACAGTATTTTGCAAACGTCGTCTCACTGCGCCGGATGGCGACGCGGGAGGTCGAAGAACGCGGCGGCCATCGCCTTGCCCGCTATGACGAACTCTTCCAGTTCATCCGCTTCTGCATCACCGGCGAGAACCACCCCATCCGCCTTCCGGATGTCCCGATGTATCTCGACTGGCTGGCGACCGCCGAGCTCCGTCATGGTGTCACGCCGACTGTCGAAAACCGCTTCCTCGGCGTGGTCGCAATCGACGGCCTGCCGGCCGAAAGCTGGCCCGGCATCCTCAACGTCCTCGACCTCATGCCACTCACCTATCGCTGGTCGAGCCGGTTCATCTTCCTGGACGCCGAGGAGGCGAGGACGCGCCTCGAACGCACACGGAAGAAGTGGCAGCAGAAGGTGCGGCCTTTCTTCGACCAGCTGTTCCAGACCCGAAGCAGGTCGGTGGACCAGGACGCTCTCTCCATGGTGGCCGAGACCGAGGACGCTATTGCCGAAGCCTCCTCGCAAAGCGTCGCTTACGGTTACTACACGCCGGTCATCGCGCTGTTCGATGAGAACGAGACGCGGCTTCGCGAGAACTGCGAGGCCGTCCGTCGACTGATCCAGGCCGAAGGCTTCGGTGCTCGAATAGAGACGCTGAATGCCACCGACGCTTATCTCGGCAGCCTGCCCGGAAATTGGTATGCGAACATCCGCGAACCGCTGATCAACACCCGCAACCTCGCCGACCTCATCCCTCTGAACTCGGTCTGGTCGGGGAGCCCGACAGCACCATGCCCGTTCTATCCCGCTGGCGCGCCGCCACTCATGCAGGTGGCGAGCGGATCGACTCCGTTTCGCCTGAACCTTCATGTCGATGACGTTGGGCACACGCTGGTGTTTGGCCCGACCGGCTCGGGCAAGTCGACGCTGCTGGCCCTGATCGCCGCGCAATTCCGGCGCTACGAAGGCGCCCAGGTCTTCGCCTTCGACAAGGGCCGCTCCATGTTGCCGCTGACACTCGCCGTCGGCGGCGATCACTACGAGATCGGTGGCGAAACAGACGGGCAGGGGAGGGCGCTCGCCTTCTGTCCGCTCGAGGAACTCGCAACCGACGCCGATCGCGCCTTCGCGTCGGATTGGATCGAGACGCTGGTCGCGCTGCAGGGCGTTACCGTTACGCCAGATCATCGCAACTCCATCTCCCGCCAGATCGGTCTTCTGGCGGAGGCGCGCGGTCGCTCGCTCTCCGACTTCGTTTCGGGCGTTCAAATGCGCGAGATAAAGGACGCGCTGCACCACTACACGGTCGACGGCCCGATGGGGCAACTCCTCGATGCCGAGGCCGACGGTCTCGCCCTCGGCGGCTTCCAGTGCTTCGAGATCGAGGAGCTGATGAACATGGGCGAGCGCAATCTCGTGCCCGTGCTCACCTATCTGTTCCGGCGCATCGAGAAGCGTCTCACCGGCAGCCCGAGCCTCATCATCATCGACGAGGCCTGGCTGATGCTGGGACATCCCACTTTCCGGAGCAAGATCCGCGAATGGCTGAAGGTGCTGCGCAAGGCGAATTGCGCGGTCCTGCTCGCGACGCAGTCGATCTCGGATGCCGAGCGATCGGGGATCGTCGATGTATTGAAGGAGAGCTGCCCGACCAAGATCTGCCTTCCGAACGGCGCCGCCCGTGAGCCTGGCACACGGGAATTCTATGAGCGCATCGGCTTCAACAGCCGGCAGATCGAGATCGTCGCGACCGCCTTGCCGAAACGCGAATATTACGTCGCGTCTCCCGTCGGCCGACGCCTGTTCGACATGGCGCTGGGTCCCGTCGCGCTCGCCTTCGCCGGTGCGTCCGGCAAGGAAGACCTGAAGCAGATCCGCACCCTCCATTCGGAACACGGGACCGACTGGCCCCGCTACTGGCTCGAGCAAAGGGGGATCGCTCATGCCGCGTCTCTTCTCCCGA
Organism: Kaistia hirudinis; assembly: GCF_014196455.1. GTDB lineage: Bacteria > Pseudomonadota > Alphaproteobacteria > Rhizobiales > Kaistiaceae > Kaistia > Kaistia hirudinis. The sequence goes on along the minus strand of NZ_JACIDS010000007.1, from coordinate 76,339 downwards.
ACGTCTGATCCGCGCCGAACGGCGGCCGGCGTGCTCCTCGCCGCAGTCGAAGCGATGACGCTGATCCCGAGCGCGCACGCCGGCGGCGGCGGCATCACGGGAGGCGCCACCGAGTGGACCCAAATCGCCAACAATGGCGAGCTCATCAGCCTCGTCGGCAATTCGGCCGAGCAGATCAACAACCAAGTCACCCAAATCACGCAGCTCGCCCAGCAGATCCAGAACCAGCTGAAGATCTATGCGAACATGCTGCAGAACACGGCGCAGCTGCCCAATCATGTCTGGGGCCAGGTCGAAAGCGACCTCAACCGCCTGCAAAGCATCGTCACGCAGGGGCAGGGCATCGCATTCTCGATGGGGAATGCCGATGACGTCCTGAAGCAGCGATTCCAGAGTTTCTCGACCTTCAAGAGCAATCTGCCGAACGGGGCGTCGTTCTCCTCAACCTATGAAGGCTGGTCGAACACCAACCGCGACACCATAGCCGGCACGCTGAAGGCGGCGAACCTCACCGCCGAGCAGTTTCAGAGCGAGGAATCCACCATGTCCTCGCTGCGCTCCATGTCCGAGAGCGCGGATGGCCAGATGAAGGCCCTACAGATCGGCCATGAGATCGCCGCGCAGGAAGTCGCGCAGCTCCAGAAGCTGCGCGGCCTCGTCTCGCAGCAGGTGACGATGATGGGCACCTGGTATCAGTCCGAGCAGGCTCAGAAGGACCTCGCCCAGGCGAGGCGGGAACAATTCTTCAATGCGCCGACCAACGACATTCGTGGCGGCCAAACGATGGAGCCACGCTGGTGAGCCCGCGGACACTTCTCATCGTTGGCGGCCTCCTTGTCGGCGTCGGCTCAGCGGTCGCGATCTGGATCGTCTATCAGCCGGGACCTCCACAGGAAGCAGGTGCGGCGGCGCCGGCATCGTCGACTCCATCGGGCGCCGAACGTCGCGAGCGCGCCGAGAAGTTCCTCGGCGGCGATCCGAACCTCGATGTGCGCGGCGGACAGGAGATGCGTCCCCGATGGTAGCTGCCCGCGCCCCCCGCACAGTAGGCCGTGCCTTCGTCACCGCCGGCATCGTCCTGATCGCAGTCACTCCGGCTCTTGCGCAGCAGGGCTCCGTACTCACCACACTCGAGAATTCCGTCGTGACGGCTGCGAAGGGCTGGGAAACGACGGTGATGGACGCGGCTCGCTCGCTGTTCTGGATTCTCGCCGGGATCGAGATCGGCATCGCCGCGGTATGGCTCGCGCTCCAGGCCGCCTCGCTGGACAGCTGGTTCGCCGAACTTGTGCGGCGGATCATGTTCATCGGGTTCTTTGCCTTCGTGCTCGATCGGGGACCAAGCCTCGCCAAAGCTGTCGTCGACAGCCTGTTCCAGATCGGCGCCGGCGGAGGATCCGCGTCGCCCGCGAATATCTTCGATGCGGGGATCCGCGTCGCCTCCAAGATGTCGGAGCAGGCGAAGTTCGGCCTCTTCGAGGACAACGCTCTGGCGATCGCCGCCGTCTTTGCCATGGTCGTTGTGGTCATTGCCTTCAGCCTCGTCGCGGCGATCTTCGTCTCGGTCATGGTGGAGATGTATGTGGGCCTCCTCGCCGGCATGATCATGCTCGGTCTCGGCGGCTCCTCCTTTACGAAGGATTTCGCCGTTCGCTACCTCGTCTACGCCTTCGGCGTGGGCATGAAGCTGATGGCCCTGGTGATGATCGCGCGCATTGGCTCGGACGTCCTGCTCGGGCTCGCGGAGGCGCCGACAGCGACCTCCGACCAGTTCATCACCACACTCGCGATTGCCGGCATCTCCGTCGTGGTCTTCATCATCGCCGTCTACGTGCCCAACATCCTCCAAGGCGTCGTTCAAGGCGTCTCCGTCACCGGCGGCATGGAAGCCGTCCGCCACGGGGCGCAGGCCGCGAACTTCGCTCTTGCGACAACGGTCGGCGGCTCGTCGCTGGCCTGGGGCGCGGCCAGAGCTGGCGCGGCCAGCTATTCAGACGCTCGGGCACAGGGCTCCTCCATGGCCGGAGCTGCGCTCAAGGGAATGGCAAGCGGCGTGGGGGCCGCCGGCGGTGCGGTTGCCGCCGCCGCGCGCGATCAGGCGATGGATGCCCGCGGCACCTTCGGAACCTCCACCCTGGGCCTCGCCAACGCGAAGCTCGACGAGGCCCGCAAGCAAGCAGCCGGAAACAAGGGAGCGCAGAGGTGACGCAAGGTTCTCATCCGTCTGGAGAGGAGGGGAGGCGGCATGGCCTCACATAGTGCCCCCGACAATCCCTACATCGCGGCCCGGCAGGAATGGAACGAGCGCTATGGCTCTTATGTTCGCGCGGCCGCGGCCTGGCGCCTGGTTGGTGTCACCAGCATGATGATGGCGCTGGTGAGCACCTCCTACGCCCTGCTTCAAAGCACACAGGTCAAGCTCGTCCCATACATTGTGGAGGTCGACAAGCTCGGCACCGCGGCCAGCGCTGGCGCGCCACAACAAATCGAGTATGCCGACCCGCGGGTGGTACGCGCGACTCTGGGCGCGTTCATCTCGAATTTCCGATCGGTGACGCCCGATGCCGTGGTGCAGAAGGGATACATCGATCGCACCTACGCCATGCTGCGGACGTCGGACCCCGCGACCGAGAAGATCAATGGCTGGTTCCGCTCAAGCTCGCCGTTCGAGAAGGCGAAGACCGCGACCATCGCCATCGAGGTCAACAATATCGTCGCCCTCTCTCCTCAGTCGTGGCAGATCGACTGGACCGAGTTCGAGCGCGACCGCAAAGGCAAGGAGACGGCAGTTCGCCGTTTCCGTGGCATCGCCACAGTCACGCTCACTCCGCCCCAGGACGAGGCCACCATCCGCCTCAATCCCATAGGTCTGTATCTGCGCGACTTCGACTGGACCGCGCAGCTCTGAAAGGCACCGACCCGCACATGAGAGATTCGATCCGGCGGTCTCGGGCCGCGCTCGTCGCCGTGGCACTTCTCGCCTTCAGCCCATACCTTTCGCCCGATGCACTTGCCCAGGCAATGAACCGCAACGAAGCCAAGGGCGTCGGAATCTCCGGCAAATGGCGCGGAAGCCAGGGGTTGGTGACTCGCGGCCCGGACGGCAAGGTCATCTTTCTCTTTGGCGAAGTCCAACCCTCGGTGGTCTGCTCACCACTTCAGGTCTGCGATATCGAGCTCCAGGCTGGCGAAGTGGTCCGCGACGTCCTGGTCGGCGACACGGTACGCTGGAAGGTCGAGCCCGCCACCTCGGGTGCGGCCGGCGCCCAGGCGATCCACCTTATCGTCAAGCCCTCCGAGCCGGGTCTGGTCACATCCATGGTGATCACGACCTCGCGCCGCACCTATCACATCCAGCTCAAGTCTCACGCGACCCAGTACATGGCCCGCGTCGGCTTCGAATACCCCGAGGACGTTTCAGCGACGCTCGCCGACATGAATGCCCGTCTCGAGGCGAGCACCATCCCTGGAGTCGGTGTCCCGGCCGAGCAGCTGAACTTCAGCTATTCGATATCAGGAAGTGCCAATTGGCGGCCGACGCGGGTCTATTCGGATGGCACTAAGACCTACATCCAGTTCCCGAGCTCCGTCTCCGCGCAGGATGCACCGGTCCTTTTCGTCACCTCAGGCGGCCAAAACCGGATCGTCAACTACCGCATGCGCAACGATATGATGGTGGTCGACTATGCTATCGATCGTGCTGTCCTGGTCTCCGGCATTGGCTGGTATCAGACCAAGGTCACGATCCGGCGGGGAGGGTAGGGGAGATGCATCTCCGTCGTTTCCGCGCCAGGCTAGCCGCCGCGCCGATCCTGCTCGCACTCGCAGGTTGCCAGACCATCAATTCCGGCGGCCTTGCCACCAGTACGGCATCTGCCGAGATCTCCGGTCCTGCCGCAAGTGCCATCGCAGGCGACATGGTCAGTCGCCTCTCGGAGCAGATTGGCCCCGGCAAGGCGACGGTCGCGCTGAAGCAAGACAGCTCCACCTTCGGCCAAGCGCTCGAAGCTTCGCTCAAGGCTTGGGGATATGCCGTCGTCACCGACCAAAAGACCGACGACAACACCAAGCTCGTCACTCTCGCATATTCTGTCGAACACTTTGAAGGCCAGGTGTTGGCACGCCTCTCAACTAGCAACTTCGAGATCGGTCGCGCTTACAACGTGACGGTGGCCGGAGCCCTGCCGGCGAGTCCCTTGTCGGTCATGCAGCGCGGATAGGGGATAGTCCATGGTCCAATCGCTCAAGCTTGGTGGCACACCTAATGACGACAACCCTGGCATCCGGCGCATCAACCGGCTGCCGATCGCCATCGTCATCGTGCTGGTGATCGCCTTCCTCGCCGTCATCTTCTACGGATTGACCTCCCGAGGTCTCTACACGCGCAGCAACACCGGCCTCGGCCAAACCTCCGGCGCCCCCGCCGCGACCTATGCGGATCAACTCAAGCGCGGCGTGGGCGACGGGATCATCGGCGAACCCGCTCCGGCATTGCCCTTCCAGCCGCAACCGGTCGTCGAGACTAAAGAGCCCAGCGCATCGAATCCGTTCTCACCGCACTCCAAGCCGGCCGAGCCGCAAAGGACACCCGCGCTGGAGCCAGAAGAAGTGTGGCGCGCGCGCCTCGATCGCGAGCAGCAGGAACAGTTTCTGCGCGAGTACCAGCGCCAGCAGATGGCGCGCATCCAGGCGGGTGAGGCGGCCTACGACGCGCCGCTTGCACTCGACCGCAGCAAGCTGGCGGCGAGAGCGGGAACGACTGGACAACCGGCTGCCCCGGAGCGCAGCGCAGCGCGCCCGGGGGCAGCCGCCGACCTCTATGGCGCTGCACTTGCGGCCGGCCTCGCCGAGCAGAACAGAGATCCAAATGGTCAGACGCAGAAGGAGGCATTTCTCAACGCTGACATCAAGAAGCTTGGCTATCTGCCGAACCAAGTCGTGTCCCAGCAGTCCCCGTATGAGCTGAAGCGCGGTTCTGTCATTCCCGCGACGCTGATCACCGGCATCAACTCGGACCTCCCCGGACGGATCTCGGCGCAGGTCAGCCAGAACGTCTACGATTCAGCGACCGGCCATCGGTTGCTGATTCCGCAAGGCGCAAAGCTCTTCGGCCGCTATGACAGCAAGGTGTCGTTCGGCCAATCGCGGGTTCTTGTCGTCTGGACCGACATCATCTTCCCGAACGGCTCGACCCTACAGCTTGGCGGCATGGCCGGCACCGACGCCGAGGGCTATGGCGGCTTCAGGGACCAAGTCGACAACAAATACCTGCAGACCTTCGGGTCGGCGATCCTCATTGCCCTGATTGGCACGGGGATCGACATGGCCATCCCGCAAAACCAGAACTCCTCCTATGGCAACTCCATGACGCCCGAGGATGCCGCACGCATCAATTTTGCCGAAACCTTCGGCCGGGTGGCGGAACGGACGATCAACAAGAACCTCGATGTTCAACCCACCCTCGAAATACGACCCGGCTATATGTTCAACGTCATGGTCGATCAGGATGTGATCTTCCCTGGAGCCTACCGGGGATAGCAGGTTCAGCCTTTATCCAAGAAATCACGAATGCTCGCGGACCACACATGCTTGAGTTCTTCCGGGTCGCACGGGTCCGCGAAACGATGGCGCATCTGGTCGGAGGATGACGTTCCGGACTACCGTCACTTGGGACCCGGACCTACCTGCAGCATATCGAGGAAGCAGCGCACCTGGCGCAGCCCGCGGGAGCAGACAGAGCGGCAATTCACCTCCCCCCGACGTTCTCCCTGCTCACAGCAGGCACGGTCATGATTCCGGTGTGAACGCCACGAACCGTTGCATATAGGAATGCCGTGGTCAGGCCGAACAGCAGCATGCCGTTGAGGGCCTCAAGTGCGCCGAGCATCTGCCAATGATCAGGAAGACGAAGGCTTGCGTGGCCGAAAGTCGTCATCGCGCCGATCGAATACAACATCGCCGAGCGCTCGTCCGGAAGTGCGCCGAGCCATAAATAAGCTCCGGCCCAGATGGATGCCGCGACGGCGTGCAAGGCTGTGGCCAGCAGCACGGTCACTCCAACCGCGCCGGCGAACCTGGTCAGACGGTTGCGAACCTTGCCTGTGCGCATGAGGCACCGCTCAACGCAGAGCTCGATCGCACCGAGTCCGATGACATGGATGACCGAGGCGAGGACGATCAGAGGTAACCCCCACATCCAATCCGCGATCCACCCGTTCGACGCGAGCGAGCTCATATCACAGCCAGTTCCGTATGTTCGAGACAAGGCTCTACAAGAAGTCCCACTCACGTTCCGTGGCAGCCAGCCTCGTGCCGGCTGCCATAGACTTCCGTCGTGGAGCGTCGCGAAACGCGGGTTACCGAGTTGACGACACCAGTTGAAGGGCCAGGTAGAGCACCGCGCTCGCCACGATCCATGAGGCCGCGACTTGCGTCCCGATGCGCTGCCAGTGCTTTTCCGCCCGAAGCCCGAGGGCGGCGATGATCGTCACCAGCGCGACGCCGCCGAGAAGCGTTGCCGCACCGTTCAACAAGGCGGCGAAGCGTGAATTGGCCTCCGGTGCTGCGTCGATACCCACCGCGAGCCCGGCCACCATGGCAAGGCACGCGGTGATCCACCGGGGCGCGCGCAGCCCTGTGGTCACGATCGCGGCAGAGACCAGGGCCGCTGCAGCGAGCGCTATCGTCATGTCGGGCGCCTCGGTGATCGCGGGCGCGGAGGCTAGGGCTGCAGCCATGGCACCGGCGAGTATCGGAATCCCCAGCCGGCACGCCGCAAGGCCGGACCTGCCGATCAGCAGCCCGATAGCCAGCAGGGCAAGAAGCTCGGCGGGAACGACGAAGGGATGCAGCAGTCCGGCATAGAAATCGCCGACGCCCTCGATCGCACCATGTGCATGTGCCCCCTGTGGCGCCAACCACAAGAGAGCACTCGCCAAAAGGACGGAGCGGCGGCGAATCACGCTATCCCTGAGAGGAATGCGCCGCCGGCGATTGCAATCAGCACGCCGGCCGCGCGGACGGCGAGCTTGCCGGCCGGCCAGCGGGCCAGGCTACCGAAACCTATGCCACACAGATGGAGCAGACCGGTCGCGACGACGAAGCCGAGTGCGTAGGAAACTGCATCGGACGCGACGGGCATCTCGGCGCCATGCGCGTAGCCGTGGAAAATCGCGAAGGCGCCGACGATGAGCGCTGCCATCCAAAGCGGCGGCTTCGCGGCGAGGGCGACACAGAGGCCCAGCACCACTGCCGACAAGGCGATGCCTGTTTCGACCGATGGAAGCGGCACTTCGATCATGCCGAACACACCGCCGAGAGCCATCACCAGCGGAAAGACGATCGGCAGAACCCAAATGGCCGGTGCCCCGAGGAACACGCCCCAAAGCCCAACGGCAATCATGGCGATCACGTGGTCGGGGCCGAGTAGTGGGTGCAAGAAGCCGGTCGCGAAGCCACCGGCTCCGTGATCCGCGCCGGTGTGCGCCAGTGCAGGTTCGACTGCCATGACGGTCAGGAACCCGATCATCGCGCCCGCCGCGACGTATTTGTCGAAGGTCACATCAAGCCTCCCGAAAAGAAGATGGCGTCGAGACGCTCGACCGCCCAGAATGCCGCGATGGTGCCGATGCCGTAGGCGGCTGCGATGCGCACCGGCTTTCCCAAGGTGAAGATCAGCCTTGCCGAATAAGCCACCGCGAGAATCGCGGCGATGAACGTTAGCTGCCCGATCTCGACGCCGATGTTGAAGAAGAGCAGTGCGAGCGGAAGATCCTGCCTGGGCAGGCCGAGATCGGTCATAGCGCCGGCGAAGCCGAAGCCGTGGAGCAAGCCGAAGCCGAAGGCCACCACCCAGGGCCAGGTGATGGTCAGACTCTTCTCGCCCCGCTCCATCCGCACCGCCTCGGCGGCGACGAGCAATATGCTGAGCGCGACCAAGGCCTCGACGGGTGGCCCGGGGAGGGCGACGAGACCGAAGGTCGCGAGGCCGAGCGTGATCGAATGGGCGATTGTGAAGGCCGTGATCGTCTTCACCAGCACGCGCCAGTTGCGCACGATCAGCATGAGCGAGGCGACGAACAGTAGGTGGTCGAGGCCATAGAGAATATGGCGGACGCCGAGCTTCAGATAATCAAAGGCGACCGACCAGCGGCTCTGTTCTGCCGGAACCACGTACCAGGGCTGTGACGGGCGCACGATGGCGCTTGCCTGCCGGCCGTCGAGCCAATTCACGCGAACAAGGACATCGGTGATCGTGGCCTGAAGGCCGACGAACTCGATCCGGAGCCCGGCGAGGTCATTTGGTGCGGAGATGATGCGCTTTTGCAGGATGGAGCCGGGCAAAGGCCGCTCCTGCGGCTCCAGCACATGCGTCACGCTGTCGGGAAGCTTCAGGACAACGGGAAGCGGCATGCCGGACATGAGCGGCGTCTTCCAGAGGATATTGAAGTGACGCGCATCGGTCTGGTCGATCTGCAGATAGGCGGGTCTGATCTCGTGCGCCGCGGCCGGTAGGATCAGGCCCAGCATGGCGACGACGGCCACAGCCAACAGATGCGCCGCGACGAGACAACGGGCGAATCCAGCCATCAGTCGCCACCCAATGTGCCGGGATCCGACGGCGCGACGGTCAGATCGTCCAATTTGAGGTTGTCGAGCGGCGGAACGATCACCTCGTAACGCGAGCGGATCTCGTCCATCGCACGCCGCTTGACTTCGCGGTATTTCTCCCCCTGCCAGGCTTGGGCGACGACCGGCCGCACTTCCTCCAGCGTCGGGACGCGGGGTGCCTCGTAGGAGTCGATCCAGACCAGATGCCAGCCATAGCCAGACTCGATGGGGCCGCGCCAATCTCCGGGCTGAAGCTCGAACAGCGCCTTGGCGAAGGAGCCGCCGAACTCCTTCGCCATCTGCTCCGGGGTCACGTCGACATAGTTGTCGCGGAACATGAAGGGGTCGGCGATATTCGCGGCCGTGAGCGATGCTGGCGGCCGCCCGGCGACGAGCGGAAGCGCGGTTCTGGCCGCGGATTGCGCATCTTCGCCGCGTCTGTCGGATGCGAAATAGAGGTGCCGGAAACGCATCCGCGGCGGCTTCGTGAACTCGGCCTTGTGGGCCGCGTACCAAGTCGTCAGTTCCTCGTCGGTCGGCGGCGCCAGCGCCGCGATATCGGCGAGCAGGAAGTCCATTTTCTGCGCGAGCCGGCGCTTGATGACTTCGTCGTTCTTGTCGAGACCGAGCGCGATCGCCTCGCGCATGAGCATTTCCTCGGCGGCCTTCTCGTCCACGAGCGAGCGCAACTGCTCCGGCGTCGGCTTTTCGCGCCCCTGCGCGAGCCACACCACGGCGAGCTGGCGTAGGTCGTCCTTGGTGATCTCGATGCGCTGGGCACCGGCGGCAGCCTCAGGCTGGCGATCGAGCAACTGGTAGCCACCGAAAATCACGACGCCGAGCACGACGAAATGGAGGAGCGGCTCGCGCAGGGCACGGCCGATCCGGCTGCGGCGTTCAACCCCGGTGCGCCCGTCGATATCTGCGGATGAGGAACTGTCGAGGGGGCGAGCGTCATTGGTAAGGGTGCTCATCTTTCAGACCACTCGTTCAGTTCGGCTGTGCGGTGAAGGCCGCCGCCGCCGATTGCGCCTGGGGGTCGGAGCTGTCCCGCAGATAGGTCACGATCGCGAACTGGCCGGCCGGATCCTTCACCGCGTTGGACCGCAGCACTTCGACATAATCGGGCACCGCGTCCCACGCTTTCCAGTCGCTGAGATAGGTCGCGACGAACCCGGCCATGGGCTTGCGTTCGCGGATGAAGTCCCGATAGGCGTCAACGACCCTCTGGCGGGAGACGACGCCGCCCACGGCGCCGTGCACATTGAGGGCTAGCAGTGCCGCGTCGATCTCGGGCAAGGAGCGGCCGTGGTCCAGCAGATAATTCTCCTCGATCCAACCGACCTGGGACGGCCCGCCCAATTCGATATAGGCCGCCAGCAGCGCGGCGACATTTGTCGCGTCGTGTGCGGTCCTGGCGCCGGCGAGGCGCTCCTCCAGCACCGTCGCGTCGTCCGCCCTGCCCGCAATGCCGAGAAGCAGGATATAGGCGTCGTGACGCTTTGAAAGCGCGGGATCCTGAACCCAACGGCGAACCTTGTCCGGATCGAGCGTGGGCTTGAGCGTGCGCGAAACCTCATAGGGAGCGCGCGACAGCTCGCCGAAGGCGATCTCGGCGGCGAGCGGATCGCCGTCTTCCAGACGCGGCGCTATGAGCACGATCCGCCTCGGCCAGTTGGTGCTGTCAGTGGCGGCCTGCACCGGGTTCGCGATCGGCCATGCGCGCGGCGGGGCCTTGGCCTCACCGTCATTGGTCTTCAGGAGGTCGCGCAGCCAGTCGGCGTTCCCGGCACTGAGCGCGCCGAAATTCGTCCAGCGACCCGACATGGCGTTGCGCGCGAGCAAAGAGAGTTTCCCCGCCTCCGCAGGGAAGTTCTCCGCGTGATCGGAACTCGCCTCGACAATCGTGTCGAGAGCGGCGTCGCCCTTGACGGCTTCCACGATCCGGAACTGCTGGCCGCCAGCGACCGGGGCGGCGAGGGCCACCTGATCGGCCGCGTCGAGCTTCTGCCCCGTCGAGACGGAAACCGCCGACAGGCAGATCGCGCAGGCCTGGGCGCGGCCAAGGCCGCCACCCAGAATGAGCGCGGCGCCGAGCAGCGCCGCAGCAAGTTTCGGTGCCGGTCTCATTGCGGCACCGTCGGGTCCTTGACCTCGGTTCCGAGGAATACCGGTGTCGGGACGATCTCGTAATTCGCGTACCCGAACTCGTTGCTTCGAGCGGCAAGGTAGGTGTCGCCCTTGGACGCGGGGTCTCCGGCGAGCTTGTAGACGGTAAAGTCGTATTCGCGATTGCCGAACCAGGTCGCGACCTTGCCGCCCTGGATGCTGTATTCGCTCGGCGTGCCGAGATAGGAGCCGCTCGTCACGTCGCCCACTTCCGAAGGCTGGGGGAAGCGGGGGTCGACGTTCATGGTCAGCATCTGGCCGTTGTCCGACCACTGGACCTTGAAGACGCTCCCCGTGACGTTGTTGCGCAGCCAGGTATATTTGCCGACGAGCAGATCCTTGAGCCCCGCCTCGTCGAGAGCGACCGCTCCCCGGCCCTTCAGATCGGCTTCCGTCGTACCCTTTTCGGCAGCGACGCGCTGCTCGGCGGTCGGCGCATACCAGATCGGGGACGACCAGGCACGCTCCTGAATGCTCGCCGCCACCATTTCCGGGGGCGAGATGCCGAGCTCCTTGGCCTGTATCGTCGTCCAACGCGGCGTCGGAATCGCGAGGACACGGGCATAGTAGAAGGCATCGTCCGCCGGATCGAAGTCCGGGTCGGTCCAGCTTCCCTTCAGCTCCACCGCGCCGATCGTGTTGGTGTAGCTCGCATCCGCGATATCGACAGTGGACCCGATCGCCGGCACCCGGCCAGTCACCGGATCGGGCTTTCTGTCACCGGCCCACACCGCGTCATAGATCTTCTCGAAGGACTGTCCGTTCTTCGACCATCCCTTGACGATCTGGATGCGATCGAGGTTGCTCGAGGTCGGGTCCTTGACCGCCCATACCATGAAGCGCGGGGCCTTCTCGCCCGGACGCGGCTGGAGGTCGCCGCCCATGGGCACGCCGCCCGCATAGGCGACCTTGACCCAGTCGTTGCGCTCGGTCGCGCCCGGCGCATAGTCCCAGCCGCCGAAGAAGCGCAGCGTCATGCGCGGGCCGCTGGTGGCGAAGGTCTCCTTGCGCTTCATCGCGTCGAACAGCGATGCGCGCGTATTCTCTTCCGCCCACACGCCGGTCAGGCCGGCCGGGTTTTCGAAGCGGACATCGAGACCCGCGAAATTGTGCCCTGCCATGCGCTCCTTGATGGTCCCGTCGAGCCGGGCATGACCGCCGAAGAAGTTCTCCTGCCGGTACGGCACGGCGGTGTTGTGGGAGTCCGATCCGCCGACGACGCCGGTCTTGTAGGGATTGTAGCCGCGTGCCTGCTGCATCGCGACGCCGTCCTTGAGCGCCTGGCGCACATAGCTGCCGCCGAGCGTGATGAACTGGCCCTGCGGATCGCCCAGCAGGTAGTTGAGGATCTCGTAATTGGCGAACTCATCGTTGGGCGAGAGCAGCGGGTGCGTCTCGGACGCGCCCTTGATCTGCTTGATCTCGGTCAACCGCTCGTTGCGGTCGCGCGACTCGGCCCAGGCCTGATCGATCGGGCGGCCCTTGAAGTCGAGCTCGGTCGGGTACATCAGCCCGCCCGACAGGTTGGCATTGTGCGAGATCGCGAGCAGCTCGTTGCCGGCCTTGCGCTGGCCGTCCATCCAGTTCCACAGGTCCTCGGGCGCCTGGGATTCGAGCGAGCTGAACGGGCGGCTCGGAACCTTGCCGCAGTCCCTGAAGAAGATGTTGCGGTGCATGTTGCGGAAGTCGGGGTTCGACGTCCATTCATAGGAACAGAACGCCGTGAACTTGCCGGGCTCGTTGGCGGCGTCGGCGGCGGTGTTGTTGGCTTTCCAGACCGTGTCCGAGATTTCCGGCTTCACCAGCGCCTCGATCGGCTGCGCCTTGATCATGCTGGTGCCGAGCCAGAGATAGATGCGCTGGATGTCGGCGGCGTCGCGCACTTTCAGCTGCTCGGCGATCGGCAGCTTGCTGATCGGAGAACTGGGATCGTTCGACAGCCGCACGACGCCAGCATATTCGGAATGGTCGGTCACCCCCATCCAGTCGAGCGGCGTGGTGATCTTCACGTCATAACCGAGCGGGTGCTTGATCGGCTCGCCCTTGGCGTATTTGTAGGCGTCCGCCGGCCCGGTGATGTGATTGCCGAAGATATAGGCGTCGAACGACCAGCTGGTGTGGACGTGGGTCTCGCCGAAATAGGCATTGCGCTCCGGCGTGCTTTGCGCCGTTGCGGGCGCGCCGAGAAGGCCCAGCAGCGGGATCGCCGCGCATGCGGCAGGCCTAATCCCGGAAAATCTCGCGAACGGTGATGCCTTCGCTAACAGTGATTTCGACATGGCCCAGCCTCCGATCCTATCCAATCAATCCGCATTTCAACTTCGATAGATGAGAGCGTCCCGCTCATCTTGACGTCGAGTCTTGCTCCCAGAGTGACCGTGCGACAGTCAGGATGCCCGGGAGGTCGCCCCCAGACTCAAAAATGGTAAGCAATACTGGTGAAAACCCCGTGCTGTGTCGTGTTGTACACGAAGCCATCGTTTTCATAGTCGGTATAGATGGCGCGATAGCCGAGCGCGGTAGAGATTGACGGAGTCCACATATAGCCGACCGAAGCGAAGCCCTGCGCGGTGAACTTCGACCCCACGCCAAAGCCGCCAACATCGGCCAATGCATTGAGAAACCAGCGGTCGTTGATCTTGTACTGCAGGCTGAGACCGATGGTGGGATCGACCCAATCCTGCGTGCCTTCCCCGCTTAGGGTGATTGGCACCAGCGAAGGACTAATTCCGATATCGGCACTCAAATGCTGATAGCGAAGGCCGACCGTGCCGCTCAGCTCGACATTCTCAGGGAGGCCGATCGGCAAGCGATAGCCCACGAGTGCGGACGCGATGACCTGCGTCTCGCTGAAGTCAACCTGCGTGGCATTGCGACCGACCGCCGCTTTGTCGGAAAGCTGTGCCCAGACCACGTCCGTGAGGATGGTCCAGTCGCCGTTCCTGGCGAGAAACGAGCCCATCAAGGCGCCATCCAGATGCGTGAGGGCGTCCCATGCGCTGACATTGACGTTGGCTGGCGGCAGGTTCTTTACGCCGATGTCGCCGTTCAGCCCGGTTGCCCAACCGTAGAGGGTAGCCTGGAACGTCCAGCCCGCAAGGGGCACGGATGTGACGGCTGAGCCGCTGATCGGTGCGGACGGCAAGTCCGCGCCCAGACTCGGCGTCGCAAACCCGGCCACTGTGAGAGCTACGATAATTCCGCGCATCGTCATGTATTTATCGATTGTATTTGAGTGGCGACATTTGCGGATATTTCGCCGCTTCGTTACATGGATGAACTTTTTATTCGCTATGAATAGGCGTAGACTCCATTTTGTCGTTGCCGACAACCACCCCGTCAAACCCTTTACATCGACGCTGAAGCAACCTACCGATGATCGGAGCGAGGCTAGGCGGCAGCCACATTCAGGGCCACTCATTTTGCGCCACCGATGCTCGCGATCGGGGGGAGTAGCCACATGGTCACAGTTCCTGTGGCCTCCAGTTGCGTCCTGCAGGGCTATGGATGGCGGTATTCGCTCATTACCGAGAGAACTTGAGCGCGCAGGCACCGAGTTGCGGCACCTTGCGAGCGCAGTGAAAATATGGCGCGTGACCGGGCTGCGTCGTGATACGGGCGAATCCATCACCGACGTTTCAGTTGAGTTAGGATATTCCTCACCCGCTAACTTCGCCCGCGTCTTTAGAAAGGCGACCGTCGCCGCGCCGCACAACTGTCGTGCAAACAGCATGCGCTACGACTGACGGCTTGCGGTCATACGCCCGATGCGATGCCGGTGTCCGGGAGGATGTCGGGCGTCCTCGGAGTTGGCGCAAAAGGAGTGGTTCCGATTTCCAATTGATGCTTCATGGCGCCGCGTCGAGCAGAGGGGCAAACGCGATGACGGTCGTAGGTCTCGTCTCGATTGTTGATGAGATCAACCGCCGTGGATGCATGAAGGGCGCCCACGCCAATCGACGAGCCCTTCGCCGCGTCCCGGGCAGCCGGTTGCGTCTTCACCCTCCGCCTCAGCGTGCGCCCCACGTTCGGATGGTTGGCCACAATGGCATTTCGGGCGCGCCTGCAAGCAATCGGGATTGGATGATGGGATTCGCGATCAGGCGGCTCGGGATTGCGGCGGCGATCGGCTGCGCCTTGACGGGCGGAGGATGCGCGCCGCCGCAGGAACACGTCTTCACTGCGGGAGAGCGAGCGCCAGTGCGTGGCACCTCGCAGGTCGACATGCTGGTCGCGACGACGCGGATGCCGTCCGCGGTTCCAGGCGAGATGTTCGGCGGGAATCGCGGCGAGCCCGGATTCGCGCAGATCGCCATATCCATTCCGCCGGATCACAAGACGGGGCAGGTTGAATGGCCCCGGCAGGTGCCGGCTGACCCGGAGCGCTCGTTCGCCATCGTAAACGACAACACGCTGAGCCGGCACAGCATTCTCGCCAAATTCCAGAATCGGCTCGAAAAAGGGCCGACGCGAAACGTTCTCGTTTTCGTTCACGGCTTCAACAATACCTTTGAGGATGCGGTATTCCGGTTCGCCCAGATCGTTCATGATTCCGGTACCGACGACGTCCCGGTGCTCTTCACCTGGCCCTCGGCCGGGAAACTGCTCGCCTACGGTTACGATCGGGACAGTTCGACCTATTCGCGCGACGCCCTCGAGCGCACACTCGACTACCTCATCGCCGACAAATCGGTGGGTGGAATTTCCATCCTGGCGCATTCCATGGGCAATTGGGTCACGCTGGAGGCACTCAGGCAGATGGCCATCCGGAACCGCTCCATTTCGCCGAAGATCAGGAACGTCATGCTGGCGGACGCCGATGTCGACATCGACGTGTTTCGCACGCAAGTCAACGCCATGGGCGCCAGTCGGCCCGCCTTCACCGTGTTCATCGATAGCGATGACAAGGCGCTCGCGGTAGCTAAGATCCTCTGGGGCAGCAAGGCAAGGCTCGGTGACTTCAATCCGAATGCGGAACCGTACAAAGCATTCATGGAGCAGAACCGGATCAGCATCGTGAATATGACCGATATCCGCACCAATGGCTGGATCGATCACGGTGTATATGCCCACAGCCCTCGCATTATCCAGCAGATTGGACAGCAGCTTGCAAGCAGCAAGGCTTTGACGGATCAGCGTATTTCTCCGATCGACAGCCTCAACCTTGCGACGGTTGGTGTCGTTAGCCAATTGACCGGTCTGAATGCGGATACTCCCAGATAGTGCAACTGATGGCGAATGTTCGTTTCTTCGTTCCATAGCTTCCGCGCAGCAGCTACAGCGCAGGAATACCATCCACTCGACCGACGGTTACAAGCGATCGAGGCCCCCAAGGACCGAAGCGATCCGGTGCCGACCAAGCGAAGTACACGATAGCGGTCTGCGCCCCCGCGGTGAGGACCACGGTCAAGCCGCTTTGAGATTATGCCTCGCACCAACGTGCGCTTGCCTGCGAGGGGCGGATCGACGTGATCGCGGTGACCGGGCTGATCCGCTCTTGGTAGGGGCGGGCAGAATCCGGCGGTGGAATGCCTGCGCGGACGGACAGAGGCGCCGCTTCGTTCCGTACTGCGTTCTCATGTGTTCCAGCGACCGTCGTCGACATCGCGCCGACGTCCCATGTGACCGCGCACCGGCTCAAAGCCGCGCTCGACTGTCACGCGGCCTCAGGCCTGTTGAACCACTGCCATGTGCCGCGATGAGCGAGCTTGCACCTATATAGAGCTTCGTCAGCACGCCTGAGGAGCGCGCGCAGATCGTTCCCGTCGTGAGGGCCAAGACTTGCGCCGATGGTGGCGCGCAGTTCCACGGAATGTCCCCGGACACTCCAGGGCAATGCGAGAGTGGACAGAATGCGCCAACACATCTGTTCCACCTGCGCGGGTAATCTGAGATCGGAAACGAAAATGACGAACTCGTCGCCGCCCAGGCGACAGACGAGGTCGTGTGTGCTGACGCAGCCGGAAAGGCGCTCCGCGACGGCGACGAGAGCCGCGTCGCCGACCTCATGCCCCAACCGGTCGTTGATGGCCTTGAAGCCATCGAGGTCGATCAACAGGAGGGCACAGGCATTGGCGGCCTCAGCTGGATCGGCCTGCTTCTCGTTCCAACGGTCCTGCAGGACACGGCGATTGGAAAGGCCCGTCAGTGGATCGGTGAAGGCGATCTGCCGGAGCGCATTTTCAACCTTCTTCCTCTCGCTGATGTCGTCATACACGGCGATGGCGATGCCAAGTTCGGGAAGAATGATCCCGCGATGCTGGACCGGGCGAACGCTGCCATCGGCACAGCGGATCTCGAGCTCGAACGCATCGATCTCGGAAATTCCATTCCTCTCCGCAGCCCACACGCTCTGCCATTTTGCGATTGCGAGGGCGCGATCCGCATCGCGCAGGTACGTCTTGGCGACGAATTCGTCGATCGTCTCGAAGTCGCCATCTGCATAGCCGAAGATAGTCTTGAAGGAGCGGTTCTGAAACCTGATCCTGCGATCCGCAAGGGTCGCCCAGGATACCGCAACCGGAAGTGCATCGAGCAGAATGTGCAGCTGCTCGTAGGTCAGGGCGCGGGTGGCGGCAGCTCGCCTCAGGAATTCATCCACGGGGACCCCTGTCGGACTTTCTGGTATGACGATAGGGGTGATGGCTTGTTTCGGCCACGTACCGAACAACCCGCGCCGCGAGCCCCGATTGAACGAGATGCGGTCTCCCACTGGGAAGAAGAATAGCATATCGGCTCGGGCCATCCACGATATCTATCACTCTTCCTCGACGGTCCGGCGTGGATCGCAGAGAGTGGCTGGCATCCGTGGGCGAGCGGCGGTCATAGGACCGGGCGGGTACAGCGCGCGGACGCCGCGGCACGATCTCAGTCACGTCGCTTCCGCGGTCAGTTCGTCGCGAAGGCGTTGTCGCAGCCGATCACTGACCCCCAGTCCGCTCGTCAGATAGCCGTCCATAGAACCATAGCACCTGCCGGCCTGGTCGAATGCTGCGTCGAGATAGGCGCTCCGGACACTGAGTACCGGCTCCAGCAATTCGGGATCGCCGCCTGCCATCGCGAATGCGTCAAGAACGGGCTGCAACGCCGGTCGGAGCTCGACATTGGTGAGCAGGTAGTCACGCATGATGTCGTCGCGGGAGACGCCGAGGACAGTGAGAACGATGGCCGTTGCCCAGCTGGTGCGGTCCTTGCCGGTCGTGCAGTGGAAAAGGAGCGGCCGCCGGCCGCCCGAGGAAAGCAGCACGATGAAGTCGCGGTAAGCCCGGATCGCGCCCGGCAGCGCTACGATCTGCCGATAGCCGTGCTCGAACATCGCCTGGATCTTGCCGCCACCCACGAGGTCAGCTGCGTTCCGAGGTTCGGCCAGCACCTGCGCAAGCCGCGCCGGCACGCCTGCCGGCATATCACCCAGAACATCGCAGGCAACCCAGGTGACGCCCGCTGGACACGCGTCGGGAGATGCCCGGCGCTCGGCCGCCGTGCGCAAATCGATCACGGTCCGAAGGCCGAGACTGCTGACGGCCTTAAGTCCGTCCGCGTCCAAGCGGTCGAGGGCTCTCGACCGAAACAGATGTCCGCAGCGGACCCGCCGCCCGCTGCCCGTGCTCCAACCACCAATGTCGCGCAGATTGACCGATCCACCGATGGCGACCATCTCGTGGGAATTCTCCATGAGTTCCGTGTTCATTCTCCGTCGCAGCCCCCTCAAGCGGACGAGATTCTTACCCGGTTCGAGCATGACCAAAGGTGAGGTGGCCCACTATTCAGTTTGCGCCAGAACGACGGGATCGTGTGGTGACCATCATGGCCTTCGCCGCGAGAACTCCCGTTCATGCCGAGCGAACTGGCGCAAAATGATAGGCGGCGCGAGGCGAACTGTGCTCCATCCGATGCGACGACGTGCCGGCGGATGGATAGGACGAACCGCACGGAATGGGCGTGCTCCATTTGATTGGAGCCCTTGGACAGGGATACCAAATGATGCGTGCAATCCTGCTCGGCGGCTGCGCCTTTCTCCTCGCTGCGGGACCGGCGCTCTCCGACGTCTCCCCCGAGACCGTCAAATCCCTGTCGGCGCCGGCGGCGGTCGACACCCGTGCGGGCAAGCTCGAGTTTCGGGACGGGGTGCCGACGGCGGAAACGGCGCGGAAGGTCTACGACACGCTGGACTTCACCCGTGCGCTCAACGTCTACAACAACAGCTTCCGGGGAGCGTCCGCGCTCGCCCTCGTGAAGGGTTTCCAGGAGATCGGCGCCAGGCCCGGCGACGTTGTTATCTTCTCCGGGCTGATGGACTCGGCTTCGCTGTTCCTGACCGCCAATGCCGACACGGTCTACTACATGACCGGGCTCGACCTGAGCAAAGGCCCCGTCGTGATCGAGCAGCCGCCGGGCGGCATCGGCACGATCAACGACATGTGGTTCTCCTGGATCATCGACATCGGCGCGCCCGGCCCGGATCGCGGGCTCGGTGGCAAGTACCTTATCGTCGGGCCAGACTACGATGGCCCGCTGCCCGAGGGCGGCTATTTCGTCGCCCGTTCGAAGACGAACTTCGCGCTCTATGCGGCGCGCGCCAATCTGGTCGGCAACGACCCGAAGCCGGCGGTCGAGAATATCAAGCGGACCATGAAGGTCTATCCGTACCAGCCGGGCAGCTTCGGCTCCAGCATCGCCCAGGCGCTGGACGGATCGGTGCGCATCGCCGGCGAGCCGAAGATCCCCGAGACGACATTCATCGAGGCCACCGGCCGCGCGTTCAATACCATCCCGCCCAGCGACTACGGCTTCTTCGAGCTGATCAACGAGAACGTCCAGAACGAGCCGGCTACCAGCTATGACGTGGAACTGGCCGGCCAACTCGCTGCCATCGGCATCGTGCACGGCAAGCCGTTCAAGCCGGACGCGCGGATGAAGAAGATCCTCTCGGAAGCCGCCGCGGTCGGGCAGGCGAGCGGCCGCGCGCTCAATTGGCGTTATGCGATGCAGCACCCCGACTGGGCCTACTACGAGGGCTCGCATTGGGGCAGCATGCTGTGGGAGGGCGGCGCCTTCTTCGAGACGCCGCCGCCGCTGTTCGAGAAGGGCGTCTTCAAGCCGCTGCCGCCGACCGGCGCCCGCACGCTCGATTCACGCACGGCCTTCTATTACGCCTACACGCTCGACTCGCCCGGCATGATCATGCGGATCCCCGGCGTCGGCTCGCAATATTTGATGGGTTTCCTCGATGCCGACGGCAAGCCGTTCGACGGCGCGAAGACTTATAAGGTGACGCTGCCGAAGGACATTCCGGCGGCGGCGTTCTGGTCCTTCACGCTCTACGACAACCAGACCCGCTCGATGCTGCAGACGCCGCAGAAATATCCGCGCGCCGGCAGCCAGAGCTATCCGTCCCCGGCGGCGGAGGCGGTCGCGGACGGGACCACCACCATCTATTTCGGCCCGACCCAGCCGGAAGGCGTGGCGCGCGGCAACTGGATCCAGACTGCCCCCGAGAAGGGCTGGTTCACCATCCTGCGCCTCTACAGCCCGCTGCCGTCGTTCTTCGACAAAAGCTGGCGCCCGAGCGAGGTGGAACTGGTTTCCGGTAACGTCGGCGGGACGAAGTAAAACCGTGCCCCGGCGGGCCGAGCGGCGGTTCGACAAGAGCGAGGAGCGCCGCCGGAAAGCCGAGGGAAAGGGGCTCAGACCGGTGGAGGAAGTGGCGTTCGCCGAGGCCCGCGTCCTGTCGCTGCCGCATGCGGCGAAGATGGCCAGCCGCACGATCCCGTCACCGGCGACGACAATTCGCGTGGGGCTCGATCCGGTCATGTCGATGCGATGTGTGAAGCAATGGTCAAACATGAGGTGCTCGCGTGAAAAGCGCAAAGGCTACTGAAAACATGCACGTCGATAAGACGGCGGGGCTATTTTCCGCCATGCGGGGGCTCCGGAAGGGGGCGTCGCTCGCAGGAGCGGCGGGTATCGCTCTCTTTCTCGCCGGCGGCGCGCAGGCACAGCAGGCGGCATCGCAGCCGCATGTGCCGTTGCAGAAGGCAATCGGCGTTCCCTATGCCGATCGGCCGGTTCCCTCGCTCGCCGTCCTCAATGCCGCGTCGGCAAAGCTGGACGGCGGCAAGCTGGTTTTGTCGGGCATCGCTCCCAATGCGATCGTCTTTGCCGACCGCCCGGTGCGTGCCGCCGGCCACGAGATGATCTCCCAGTTCCTCATGCAGTGGGACGAAGGCAAGAACAGCTTTGCCGTCGATCCGCCCAACGCCACCGTGTCGGTTCTTGGTGCCAATCCGGGCGAGGTGTCGGACGCGGTCATGGTGCTGAAGTCGCCGAAGCTCGAAGGCTCGACGCTGACCTTCGACGTCTCGGTCCTGGAGGGAACGCTCGCCGCCGGCGGGCCGGTCGCCGTGTTCATCGACGCCTGGGCGGTGCGCGGCCCTTATGGTGGCGGTGTCGCCCATTTCGGCGGCTATGGTGGAGCCTATTATCACGGCGGCGCCTATTGGCACGCGCCGGTCTATCACGGCGCCTGGTACGCCCATCCCTATTATCCCGCGGCGGGCGCCGCGGCCGTCGGCCTGGCGGCCGGCGCGGCGATCGGCGCGGCTGCGGCGTCGCGTCCGCTCTGCGGCTACTATCCCTACCCACCTTGCTACTGAGAAGCAGGCACAACATCAGGGTGGCAGAGGCTGAGCCTCTGCCACCCTAACAGAGCAGGAGGCAGCTTCACCTGTTTCCTGAATGCCTGGGTGTCGCGGCCGACCATGCCAGCCGGCGAAATTCCTGCGGCGCCACTTCCGTCGCCTTTCGGAACGTGCGGGCGAAATTCGCGGGGGCCGAATAGCCGAGCGCGGTCGAGATTTCGGTTATCGACGCCCTGGTGCCTTCCAGCAGTTCCTTGGCACGTTGAATGCGGATCGCATTCGTGAGCGCCCGGAAATCAACCCCTTCCCGATTGAGTTCGCGCTGCACCGAGCGGACGCTCATATCGAGCGCCTGCGCCGTGCTGTCGAGCGACACGGCCCCCGCGAGCACCTGGGCCCATATGTGCGCGACGACCACATTCACGAAGCTGTCGAGATCCGCAGGCGCAAATCGGCTGCGGGCGACGTCCTCGAGCGTGATCGGGTGCACGCGCGGCCGGCGTCGTGCAGGGTGATCCAGCACGTGGGCCTCGAAGAGGATCGAAACGCTGGCGGCGTCGAACGTCACGGGGCAACCAAACGTATCTTCGAACGGCGTCGATATGCGCGGGCGGGGAATGTCCAGCTCGATCATTTGCGGCGTCCAGTCAGACGACAGATAGGACCGGAACAGGCTGAGCATCGAGCCCGCATTGCCGATGGCGACATGGGAGTAGCCCGGCATTCCGCGCGCGGCGCTGACATAGCGCAGCCGCCCCTCGGGGCCGCTGGCGGAGAGCGTGATCCGGTCGCCGCTGCAATGATAGCCGAGGGAAGTCGCGGCGCGGGCGATGGCGTCCTGCAGCGTGTCCCCCGCCAGAACGTATTCCCCCCACTGCCCAAGGTCGGAAACGGACAAATATGGCGCCAGGATGAGGCCGAAGTTCGCCTCGCCCGCACTTCGCTCCACCGCGTCGCAGAAGGTCGTCATGATGGCCTGAGGAATGAAGCAGTCGAGGGTCTCGATCATCTCCATGTCGAGCATCGTCGCCTGGTTGGCGTGCCTCAGAACGTTCGCTCCGAAAGCGGCGCGCACGAAGGCCGACACGCCGGTCATGGCCGTCGCCGAGATCATGGATGGCACATTGCCCTCGGCGCTTCGCAAAAGGGGCTCAGCCGCGGGCGCCAGATGTGGGGCAGGTTGAAAATCCGCAGTCATACTGTCTAACCGTGTGGCGCCACGCACAGCCTACTTATGCAAGAATCACTCGCTAGCTTCACCGAGCCGCTCCGGCCGATGTTGATATGCATCTGGGCGTTTCTTGGGTTGCCTCTCGCGTATTGCCTGCGCCTGTCCCGACAGGTCTGCCACATGCCGGGCAGATCTTCAAACGCGCCGATCGGGGCCGGCGCCCGAACTGGACCCGCCACACCGCGATCGACCACCACAATGTAAAATATGCGTGTTTGCTCCCTTTGATGCACCGCACATGTAACAGTGGGATCACATATGCCCACCCGACGTTACGGCGGTCGCCGGCGCGTGCTGTGAAGCTCTTTCCCGCCCTCATCGCGCGAAAGGCGAGCATGCCCCGATGTCATTCCAGAAATGACGGCGACTTCGACCCACGCGGCAACCCTCCCGAAACGCGACGGGCCGTCGTGAAATGAGTGGCTAGCGAATCCAGCCGCTGCTTAGGCTCGCATGAGGCGCATGCTTGACGGAGCGCGAGTTCATTTGTTGCGTCATAAAGAACTTGAGCAGGGTGTGAAAGGGCAGGCGCGTGAGAGGTGGACCATGCTGGCCGAGGTTTCCCAACGGCAGCCATCAGATGATACGAAAAGGCGGTGATCTCAACCTCGTGTTCGACGACATTACCGGGCACATCTTCGACCTTCCGATCATAGATACCCCACATGGCGTTGGGCGGGGCCAGATCGCGGTCTCGGACATGCTGGCAAGAACTGCCTCAATAGGCAGCTCACAGGGATCTCCGGCAGCGCTTTCGATCCTCCATTCTGTCGCCCGAGAACGACTGCGCCTTCCTGGAACCGCGACAGTATTCGCGGCCAATGCCGGCGTCATCGGCCCGTTAAATCGATTATGGTCTGGATCAGTTCCCATACGGCATATCCCTAGATGGAAGACGTAAGCGCTATGAGACCGGACACGGCGGATTCAGCTGCCGCTCCGGTGTCCGAAATCGCATCCCCCTGTGCAGCCGTCTCGATCAAGCTGACCTCCGATCAGCGCAGCACAGTGGGAGGCAGGCCATTCCTCTGTTCAATTGGGCAGCGCTCGACAACACAAGACGGCGCGAAAAAGCACGCTCTGCTGATAGGAGGGACACACGGTTGAACGAACAGATCCAATCCCTGATCGACACAGTCGATGTCGCAAACGACGAGCGAACGGTCAAAATCGCTCTGAAGAATTATGCCGTCTCGTGTGGCTTCGAGCGCTTCGCATATCTCCAGATTGCTGCGTCTGACATCAAGACTTTCAACAGTTATCCGTCGGAATGGGAAGGCATCTATCTCCGCAATAGATATTCAGTGATCGATCCGGTCGTCACCCAAGCAAAGCGCCGAATGGCGATGTTCGACTGGTCAGCGGAGGGGTGGGCGAAACATGACGAGTCCCGTGAACTTAAGCGCTTCCGGTCGGAGGCGATGGATTTTGGCATTCGGTCCGGCATTACGACGGCCGTTCGTGGCAGTTTCCAGTCCACCTTGATGTTGACCTTGGCGTCCTCACGTCCGCGGACGGATTCTTCGTTTGCACGCGATGCGGAAGGCGCGGTGCGGGCTGCCTTGTGTACCTACTATCGATTGAAGGTGCTGGCACAGCGCCCAGCCCACGTGCTCGACTTCGGCCTGTCGCCGAAGGAGCTTGTTTGCCTCCGATGGGCGGCAAAGGGCAAATCGATGCAGGACATCGCCGATCTGACAAATGTGCAGCACCGTACAGTGCAACACTATCTTGACAATGTGCGCGGCAAGCTCGACGCTGCAAACTTGGTCCAGGCGGTTGCTATCGCCAAGGATCACGGGCTCCTTGGACCCGAGTGACCGCCACCGTTCAATCGGTCGGCACGTTCGGGATATAACCGAGCAGATTCAGCATGTAGGATAGGACCTCCTGCTGGGCCGCGGTGGCTTGCTGCCTGTCGAGGCAGTGAGCGCGCAATGCTTCAGCATGTTCCTGCGGAACCGAGGGGCTTGTGGCCGCGCGCTGCCATTCCTCGTGGAGCAATTGGTCCGATTCCAGAAGACATCGATGCTCCCGGATCGCGTCGATGACCAGGCGCTCCAGCATCGTCTTGTCCACGGATGCGAGATAGTCCCGAAGAACCTCTCCACATTTCGCCTCGCTGGAAAGGTCCGAATCCGACATCGCCACCAAGCAAAGTTAGTCCGCGGTGCGCCCCCGCCGACGACAATCCTTTGAACCCAAGCCGGGGGTTAGAAAACCGTGCATAGACGGCCCCTATGACCTTTAGTACCGAGGCACCTGGACATGCGTCACAGGCCCCCGGCCAATGGCCAGAGGATCCGGTGCCGCAACAGCCGGCACCAACCGCTATGCAAGGGGTTTCTAAGCCCCCGGGCGGCGCGTACCGCCCTGCGTCTCTTATAGAGATGGAGGCTGCCGCGTTCTAGCCACGACCATCGCGTGGAGGGCATTGGTCACGAGAATTGCTCGACGACCCCATGAGAAGCAGCCCATTTATGTGGACGTGGCTCTGCCTGTGGTGTCAGCGTTGATGAGGCCTCAGGTAGCGTCCATGTCGCGTTGCCGCGCCGATCTGCGCCTCAGGGCGAGCGCCCGCCGATTTTTGATAGATCGACGCGCGTCTCCGCCTTGTTGGGATCGGAATCGCCACCTCGTCCAGGCGTTGGCGGCTCGACGGGTCCCGCGTCGCCATTCGAATCACCTGCGCCGGAGCGCGGCACCGCGAGCTTCGTCTCGCCGGGGTCCGGCTCGGTGAAGACGTACGTGCCTTCGAAGTACCCGCTCTTCCACGCATCGATCGCATCGTCGAAGGCCTCCTCGCGCGCACTGCCGTACCATTTCGTGACGATGCGATAGACCTTGGCGAACATTCCGGTACCCATCCGAATGTTCGCGCAGGCATCGAGCAGATCTGGCTTGAGTTCCGCCGCGTCGGACATCCCGAGACCGGCAGGATATTGTGTGATGCCGACGCGAACGGCCGCTTTGCCAACATATTGTCGCACCAGCTCCATTGCGGCGTCGGGCGACGAAGGCCTCAGCACCAACACGACGCGGGTGCCGGATCGGACAGTGATCGCCAGAGGGTCCGAAGATCCTGCCTGCTCGACGAATTTCTCGACGATGGCAGGCTTCAGGCCGGGATCGGCGCAAGCCTGGATGAGGGCGGCGTCCACCATCGGCAGATCTCCAGTCTATGTGTTGAAGGCCATGATGAGCCGCAGGCGAAAGAGCTTCGCCCATGCGATCATGCTCGACCGCTGGATCGCCGAGATCGACGAGCCGGCCGTCCACCAGGCGTTGCTGATTCCGACGACGAGATCGGGAGCGCCCAGCATCGATTGCAGGACAGGCCAGACCAGAAGTTGCTCGTAGCAGATCAGCGGCACGATCCGCGTCGATTCCACGATGGCGGCGGGATCGGCGAGGAGACGAGCGCGGGCGCCTCCCGGCTCACCAATCCAGCTCCGCCATGGCTGCCACATGGAGACCGGGACGGGCATGCGCTCGCGATAGAAAACCCTTGCCGCCGCGGCGGAGACCT
Source organism: Kaistia hirudinis (assembly GCF_014196455.1). GTDB lineage: Bacteria > Pseudomonadota > Alphaproteobacteria > Rhizobiales > Kaistiaceae > Kaistia > Kaistia hirudinis. Next base: position 50,160 of record NZ_JACIDS010000007.1, on the reverse strand, counting down.
CCACCATGACGTTGTCATAGCCGTCCCGGTCGATGACGACCACACCAGCGATCACCGTCATGTCGAGCGCGCGCAGTTCATGCCGCCAGAACAGTTCGAGGGTGGGTGTCCACAGACCGAGCGCACTCTCCGGGAGAACCGCCACCCGAGCCCCTTCGGCTGCGGCACGACGGACCTTGCGTGCAAGATCGCGCTGCCGCTCCAATGTGGCGTCACGACCGAGGGTCTGCCCCAGCTCCAGGTTGACGCTCGTCCACCCCGCGGGCTCGGCGGGCGACGTCCATGATGCCGCGGACCATGACCAGAATCCGGCGACGATGATCGCGGCCAGCGGCCAGCGCCGCGTCGTCAGGACGATGAGCAGAGACACCGTGGCCGCAAGCCCCCACCAACCCCATCCAGGAAAAAGAACACCGGCAGCCGTCACGGGCTGCGCCCAGCCGGTGATCCCGAAGGGCGGAATCGCCATCAGCAAGGTTGCGCTCAGAAAGCGGATGCCCTTTCCCGGTCCGGTGTGCTTGGTCCAGAGCACGGTCTGGACCAGCACGAAGCAAGTCGACGCACCGAACCAAAGCAGGGCTCCGAGCCAGAGATCGGAGGCGAAGTAGGTCGCCACCCCGTGGGGAAGGCCGCGGGAGGCGGCAAGGAAATAGCCCGCCGAGAGTAGCGCCGCCGTCGATCGCGACGGTGCCGCCGACCACAGTGCCGGGAACAACAGCGCGACCGGCAAGGTGAGAACGTGACCGCTCCAGCCCACGGCGCCGGCACCGATGGCGGCGAGCACGAGAACCGGGGCGTGCCAACGATCAGGGATCGACGGTGAAGACGGGACGGGCAAGGCCGAGCACGCCGTCGATCGGCACTGGGCCGAAATATCGTGAGTCATAGGATCCCGCGAAGGAGGAATGGAGGAAGATCTGTCCGGCCGGCACCACTCCTCCGGCGAACGGGACGAGCGGACGCCCCGCGGCGTCGGAGGCACGGAGTACGGAACCGGCGAGACGCTCGTCGTCGATCCGAACGTCCGCACCGACCTCAATGCGCTGGCCGGACAACGCCGCGACGGACTTGATGAGCGGCCCGACGCCGCCTGGACAGAGGCCGCGCCGGAGGTAGCCACGCGCGAAGGCCAGCTCGAATTCCGGCGTCCGCGGCGGACAGACGAAGATCAGTTCGCCTCGCGCGAGCGGGCGGGCCAAAGGCACGATCCGCCACAGCCCGAGCGGCTCGCTCGGGGTCGTGTTGATCCGCAGACCGCCCCATCCGCCCATGGCGGCGGTCCCGATGAGGAGAGCGGCACCCCCGGCCAGCACGATGAATGGTCGCCGGCAGGTCACGGCTTCATCACCCGGCTCTGTTGCTGCGAGAGGCGCTGGTCCTCTGCCTGCTTCATCCGCGCCGCGGTCCGCTCGTGAGCCGCGAGTTGCTGCGCGGCACGCAGGAGCGGCCAGGCCTCTCGCAGCCTCGTACGGTTGGGGCCGCGTAATCCTTCCGCCGCCTTCGCGAACACACCACCACCGGGTTCGCGGGCGGCATTGACCAACAGGGTTCGCTCGCCGAAGCGATCAGAGACGGCCTTTCCGAACGCATCGATCTCGGCCTTGATCTCGCGGTTGCTGACCGCAAATCCGACTGCCGCCGGCAAGTCGTTGCGGTCGATGGCATCACGGACCTTATCGAGTACACCGCGCGCCTCCGGAGACAGTGCCGGGATGTCGATCGACTTCCGCTGGCGGAGCTTCCGTTCGTCCCTCTCGATCATATCGACAGCCTGCTGGCGAACCCGCAGATAGCTCTCGATGTCCCGGATCAGAGCGGACACGTTGAGCTCGGCGACGCGACGGTCATTCTTGTCCTTCGCGCCCGCGAGAAGCCCCGTCCGACCTTTGAGCGGGCCGAGCGAAGCCGGAGCCCGGCCCAAGGCATCGAGCGTCTCCTTGGCCGCCGTCGGATCGGTGAGGATCGCGCCGAAGTTCATCGCCCGGAAGGCCGTCTCGGGGTCCGCGAACACCATGCGGAAACGCGAGGACACGTTCTCCCACTGCTTCGACACGGCCGAATCAAGCTGGAGCTTTTGCTTGACCTTGTCCTCGAGCGATGTCGGAAAGACGGTGATGCCGGCGACCATTGGTGGGGTCTCCTCTCTGACGACGGGAGTGCGGGATTGCGCTGGCCGAAGGCGCTCGCCGAGCGCGCGCAGGCGCGCCGCCAACTCAACGAACCGGCCCTTCTGGCGCAACGTCCAATGGAGCCGGTCGCGGACCAGCGTGCGGGCCACGCTGACGATGTTCAGGCCACGGTTCTCAGCGAAACGCAGCGCCTGGCGGTAGAGGCTGCCGCGCTCATAGTCGAGCGTCGATTCCTTGGCATTGCGCCGCGCTAGGATCGCGACGAGCCCACCGGCCTTGGCGAAGGAACGGCGCCCGTAGTGGACCGTGAGGTCCTCGCGGTGTCGGGTCATCGCAACATAGGTGAGATGACGATCGAGCGAGAGCGAGGCCAGCACCTTCACCCGGTCGACGGTTGCCCCTTGCGACTTGTGGATCGTGGTCGCATAGCCGTGGTCGACGTGCGCGTAGAAGCGCTGCTCCACGGTCACACGCCGTCGGTTTTCGCCTTCGCCAATCTCGGCGACGATCCGACCCAGACCGGCCTCGACGAGCCGGCCGATCATGCCGTTCTTCACGCCGAGCGCCCCTTCGTTGCGCAGGAAGACGATCTGATCGCCGGCAGCGAACCGGCGCGGCCCGTCCTCGGTGCGGAAGTCGCAGCCCTCCCCAACGAGCCCGCGCTCGACGAGCTTTGCCCGCGCCAGCTCATTCAGCTGGCGCACGTCGCGGCGCAGATGAGCGAGGATCAGGCTCGTCTTGCTCGGGTCGTAGTCGCGGTTCCACTCGGTGATCAGATTGGCGATCGCGTCGACCTTCAACTGCGATCCGACAACCTTGCCTTGAGCCTGATAGGCGGCGATCGCGGCCCCGACGCGACCGCGTGCAAGGTCGAGCGACGCAACGCGCATCCACGCCTCTTGCTGGCGATAGATGGTTTCGAGCTCGGCATAGCCGACGCGATCGACAATCGCCCGGAACGCGGCGCCAGCTTCGATCGGCTGCAGCTGTTCCGGATCGCCGACCAGGACCAGCTTCGCGCCGGACGTCATCACTGCCTCGACGAACAATGCCATCTGCCGGGAGGCCACCATTCCCGCCTCGTCGAGCACGAAGACGGTCTTCTGGTCGAGGGTGTCGCGCCCTTCCTTCCAGCGCAGCTCCCATGAGGCGAGCGTGCGCGAAAGGATGCCGGCCTCCTTCTCAAGACCTTCGGCCGCCTTGCCGGCGAGCGCGCCACCAACAACCCGATAACCGGCCGCCTCCCAGACTTCGCGCGCGGCATTCATCATGGTGGTCTTGCCGGCGCCGGCACGGCCCACGACCGCCGCGATCCGCTCCGCACCAACGAGATGTTCGATCGCCGCGTTCTGTTCACCGGACAGCCGTGGGTGACGATCAAGGGTCGACGCCAGCGTCTCCATTCGAAGGCCATGCGAGGATCGACCGGCGAGCCAGATCGAGCGGTTCGCCATCTCGGCCTCGAGCCGGATGAGCTCGCGCGTTGTGTAGCGGGCGCGCAGGCACTCGCCGGTGGAGAAGTCGACGCTGTCGCGATCGATCCGCAGCACCTGCGGACTCTGGACGATGCGCGCCATGATCGACTGGAACGTCGCTGCATCGTCGATGTAGCGGTGCAGGATCTTCGCAATGTCGCGCTCATCGAAAACGCTCTTCTCCCAGCTGATCATATCGATGACGATCTCGGGCCGGCGCTGGATCCGCTTGCAATTGTCCTGTCTGGTCTCCTCGAACTGCTCAAGGCGCTCGAGCTTCGGCGACCAGCTCCGTTCCTTCGCCTTGCGGTCGATCGCCTTCGCACTGACGCCGATGTGGATCGTCGGCTCGACCTCGAACCCCTGCTTCTTGAAAGAGCGGCCATCAATGGTCAGGTCGAGGCCGGCGAGCGCCAGATGACGGTTCTGGCAGGAGAACCAGCCATCACGGAAGGCGTTGAAATCAGCAGCATCGCCCGCCCACAGCTTGTAGGTGATCTTGCCGTCGGCGTTGCGCACCGGCGCGCCGTTTACGTCGACAACGGCGATCTTCTTTGCCCCGAATCCCCCTTCGGTCAGCGGCCGCAACGTCATCATCAGATGGACATGCGGATTGCCCGGCGCATCGTGATAGACCCAATCGGCCACCATGCCATTTTCCAGGATGTGCCGATCGACGAACTCGCGCATGAGCGCGATGTTCTGCGTGGCGTTCAGCTCCAGCGGCAGGGCGATCGTCACGTCCTTTGCCAGCTGAGCGTCGGAGCGTTTCTCGAAAGCTTCGACCTTATTCCAGAAGGCCTCCGCCGCGCCCGCCACCGAGCGGTCGGCGATGAGCGCGCGGAGCCATGGCGGTGCGCCGGCCGGAAGGACGAATTCCTCATGAAGAAGGCCCTGTTTGGCGGTGTAGTCGACGATGCGGGCCTCGCGGTCGTAGTCCATCCGGGCGCAGTGCCGATACGCCGCGGACAGTACCGCGCTACGGCCGTTGCCGCGGCTGACGATGCTGACGGAGAAGTGGGGGATGGCCACGGCGAGGAAGGCTCCAGAGCAACGACAGTGCCGTCCGTCGGGAGCAGGTCAGGGACCACGGGCGCCCTGCGCAAGGGCGTCGCGGTAGCGACGTATAATTGCGCCCTTGGACCGCTCCTTCGGAACGGTCGGGATCATCGCCTGCGGCGTCGGCTCCGCCGACTGTAGAATTAACGGGGGTGCGCTTCGCGCATCCTCCCTCGATCCTTGGCGCGTCCGAAGCTGAGCTTCGCCCAGGGAGATACGATCGGAATGAAGAAGCCGTCATCGAAGATCAGGGAAGAGATCGCTCGCCTGCAGGAGCAGTTGAAGTCGGCCGAAACGCGGGAGGCCGAGAGGATTGGCCGCGTGGCGCTGAAAGCCGGGCTCGGCGAGATCGAGATCGAGGAGACCGAGCTCCAGGCGGCATTCGAAGAGCTGGCCGGGCGGTTTCGGGGCAGGAAGAAAGGCACGGCCGGCAAGATCAGCGTCGGCGGCGACACCCAGGAGGCCGGAGCTGCCGCGAAGGTCGAAACTGGCGCGGTTGCGGGCAGCGCTGGCGAGGCTTGAGCGGATGAAGCGGACGACCTCGACCGACGCCCGAAAGCAGGACACCCGTGAGAAGATCGAGCTCGGCGGCCTGATCGTGAAGGCGGGCCTGCGCTATGAGAAACGCGCGTTGCTGCTCGGCCTGCTGATCGATGCAAGTCGCCGCCTCGGCGCCGATGAGTCCGAGCGAACGCGCCTGACCAAGATCGGCGCGGAGGCCTTTGGCAATGACCGCGACTAGGATCGCTCTCACAATGGGGCCGGCCGCGCTGATGCTGGGCCTGTGTATCGCGACCATCGGGATGGAAGCAGGGTTGTCCAAGTTCGGATCGACGCCAAGCATGAGCCTGTTGCTCGGCCGGATCGGCATCGCGGCGCCCTACGCCCTGGCCGGAGCGATCGGCGTGATCTTCCTGTTCGCATCGGCCGGCGCGGCGGCGATCAAGGCGGTCGGGCGCAGCGTCTCGCTCGGCGCGCTCGCCGTGATCCTGATCGCGGTCTGGCGCGAGACCGACCGTCTGCTTTCCATCGCCGGCATGGTGCCGGCGGGTGGGCGCCTTCTCGCCTACGTCGACCCCTCGACGATCGCTGGCGCAATGGTCGCAGCGATTGCCGGCGTCTACGGACTCCGCGTCGCCATGAAGGGCAATGCGGCCTTCGCTGCGCCTGTGCCGCGCCGCATCCGCGGCAAGCGCGCAATCCACGGCGAGAGCGACTGGATGGCGATGAACGAGGCCGAGCGTCTGTTCCCGGACTCGGGGAACATCGTCATCGGCGAGCGCTATCGCGTCGATCGCGGCGGCGCCAGCGGCCGGGCCTTTCGTGCCGATGACAAGGAAACCTGGGGGGTGGGCGGCCGCGCACCCCTGCTCTGCTTCGACGGCTCGTTCGGATCGTCCCACGGCATCGTGTTCGCGGGCTCTGGCGGCTTCAAGACGACTTCGGTAACGGTGCCGACGGCGCTCAAGTGGGGCGGTGGCCTCATCGTGCTGGATCCTTCCAACGAGGTCGCACCGATGGTGACGCGGCATCGCCGCGCCGCCGGCCGCCAGGTCCATGTGCTCGATCCCCGCTCGACCGGGATCGGCTTCAACGTCCTCGACTGGATCGGCCAGCACGGCGCGACGAAGGAAGAGGATATCGCCGCCGTCGCCTCATGGATCATCACCGACAATCCGCGCCAGGGCTCGGCGCGCGACGACTTCTTTCGCAGCGCCGCGCTGCAGCTCCTGACGGCGCTCATCGCCGACGTCTGCCTGTCCGGTCATACGGAAAGGCACGACCAGCATCTGCGGCAGGTTCGTGCCAATCTCTCCGAGCCGGAGCCGAAGCTGCGCGAGCGGCTTCAGGCGATCTACGACAAGTCGTCCTCGGACTTCGTGAAGGAGAACGTCGCGCCGTTCATCGCCATGACACCGGAGACGTTCTCCGGCGTCTATGCCAATGCGGTGAAGGAGACGCATTGGCTATCCTACCTGAACTACGCGGCGCTGGTCTCGGGGGCGAGCTTCACCACGGCGGATATTGCCGAGGGCGCAACCGACGTTTTCATCAACCTCGACCTCAAGGTAATGGAGACCCATCCGGGCCTCGCCCGCGTCATCATCGGCGCACTGATGAACGCCCTCTACAATCGCAACGGGGAGGTGAAGGGACGGACGTTGTTCCTGCTCGACGAGGTGGCGCGTCTCGGTTTCCTGCGCATCCTGGAGACTGCCCGCGACGCCGGCCGCAAGTACGGCATCACCATGACGCTGCTCTTCCAGTCGATCGGCCAGATGCGCGAGGCCTATGGTGGCCGCGACGCCACCTCGAAATGGTTCGAGAGCGCATCGTGGATCTCGTTCGCGGCGATCAACGATCCGGAGACCGCCGACTACATTTCGAAGCGCTGCGGCGACACGACGGTTGAGGTCGACCAGACCAGCCGTTCGTCCCAGATGTCGGGATCGTCGCGCACACGCTCCAAGCAGCTGGCGTGCCGGCCGCTGATCCTGCCGCACGAGGTGCTGCGCATGCGCGCCGACGAGCAGATCGTGTTCACGGCCGGCAATGCGCCGTTGCGCTGCGGCCGCGCCATCTGGTTTAGGCGGGACGATATGAAGGCCGGTGTCGACGCCAATCGCTTCCACCGGACGGAGGCCGTAGAGTGAAGCTCCTTGACCGTGTCGCGGGCCGGTCGATCCTGCCGCCTCATCCCGCCAGAGGATCGTCACCGAAAGGCGGAGACTGCCTGCGGGCTCCGTGAGCGAAGCGAACAGAGCCGTCCGCCGCAGGCGGCTCGCCCAGCATCTCCTGCTGCCGCTGCTGAAGTGACGTGAGGCAGGCTGGGCAAAGCCGCGCGCCCTATCGCGCGCAGGCCATGACGAACCGGAGGACTTCCTGATCGGTGACGCCCCCTGATTTCATCGTACCGCTCCATCCGAATCCCAGCTGCCCACCTTGAAACGATCGCCTGCTTTGATCCAGATGGAGCCTGATTCCGCCGGGCGAGTTCATCTCCATGGTTTCAATCGCCGGCAACTGCAACTGCCTGTGAAGGCGGACCGCTATTGGGAGTGAATGTACATGTCCAATGAGCACGCCTCGTCGCTCGTAGCTTCCACAGCCATTGCGCAGGGAGCCGGCCCGGCCCCCGGGCGAAAGCCGAATATCGTCTTTATTCTGGCCGACAATTTCGGCTGGGGTGATTTCGGCGCCTATGGTGGCCAGGTCGCGACGCCGCGGATCGACGGCTTGGCTACCGATGGCATGCGGTTCACCAACTATAGCGTCGAGTGCCAGTGCACGCCGAGCCGCTCGGCGATTCTCTCGGGTCGATATCCCGTCCGCACCGGCAATATGCGCGTCCCGTTCCCAGGCGAAGGCCAGATGGGCCTCGCGCCATGGGAATACACCCTGCCCAAGCTTCTCTCCGACGCGGGCTACGCGACGGCGCTCTATGGCAAATGGCATGTCGGGAACACGCCGGGCCGAATGCCCTCCGACCAAGGTTTCGATGAGTGGTGGGGCATACTGAACTCGTCGGATGAAGCGGCCTATGCAGAGTCGCCGCTCTTTCGGTCACTGGGATATCCGGCACCGCACATCTGGGAGGGTCAGCGAGGATCGGCGTCCCGCCCGGTCGAGCCCTTTACGCTCGAGCTGAAGGCGCACATGGACGAACGGATCGTCGGCCACGGTACCGACTTCATCCGGCGGCAGGCGGCCGACGGGTCCAAGCCATTCTTCCTCTATCTTGGCATGACGCTCGTCCATCCGCCCGTCACGGTGCATCCGGCGTTCCTCCGCGGCTCGCCGGACCGCCAGGGAATTTACGCGGATTGCATCGCGGAGATTGATTTCCGCGTCGGACAAGTGCTCGACGCCATCCGGGAGGCGGGGATCGAAAATGACACCATTGTCGTCTTCAGCAGCGACAACACCGCCGACGCCCCGGCCGGTGGCGGCGGCGGATCGAACGGCCCGTGGCGAGGCAATTTCTTCACGCCCCCCTTCGAAGGCAGTTACCGGACCGCCGCGATGATCCGCTGGCCGGGAAGCATCCCGCGCGGCGTGGTTTCAAACGAGATGCTGACCTCGGTCGACTGGATGCCGACGCTGGCCGGCCTGGCCGGTGAGAGCGGGCGCATGCCGACAGACCGTCCAATCGACGGCATCGACGCGTCCGAGTTCATGCTCGGGCAAAGGCCGACTTCCGGCCGCGAGAGCCTGATGTATTTCGGGCCGGACGGAGAGCTCATGTCCGTCAAGTGGCGCAACCTGAAGGCCGTATTCCGCTACGCTGAAGGGATCACCCGGCCTGTCGTCACGCCATACTTCCCGATCCTGTACGATCTCAGCAGCGATCCCGGCGAACAGGTGAATCTCTTTGAAACCAATATGGGCATGGCTTGGGTGATCGCTCCCATCGAGGGCGTCGTCTCGGAGTACCGGCGGTCTCTCGAGCGCTATCCGAACATCCCGCTCGGTGCGGACTTCGAAGGCTATCAGTGAGCCGCGGAGAGCCAGCCGCAGGACAGCCGCCGCAGGGATTATCGCCATGACAGAGCTCCCGGAGCCCAATCCGCGATTCGACGCCAGCCCCTCGGTGAGTAACCACTTCGCCTGGCTTCGCTCGGTCCTGGCGCTTGAGCGCACGATGATGGCGTGGCTGCGAACCGCAGCCTCACTGATCAGCTTCGGGTTCGCGATCGTCCAGTTCTTCGCCCGATTTGGACACATGCCCGGAGTGCACGAGGCCCATATTCCACGCGCCCCGGAATATCTGGGCTTGGCTCTGATCGGGTGCGGCGTACTCGCGCTTCTCGCTTCGTTGTGGCGATATCATTGGACTCGGCGCTACCTTTCGCAGGGCCCATTCGCCCCGATAGCCGGAACCAGGACAGATGAGCTGCGATCCCCGGTCGTGTGGCTTGCCATTCTCCTGGCCGGCGTCGGGGTGTTCGCCTTTGTCTCTGTACTGCTGGACCTTGTTCCAGCAGGCCATTGAAGAAGGAACGCACGCAGCCTTGAGAGGGCCCTCGGCACCGTTGTTGCGGGCAATCCCTTTGCCAACTGAGGCCACGCCAGCTTAATCGGGCTGGCGGACCACGCAACGAAATCCGAGATGCCCCGTAGAGGTATCAATGGCTTCGGCCTGGCGAGCGGCCGGACGATAGCGGCGGCAGTAATTCGGCGCACACAGGTAAGAACCGCCCTTCACCACCTTGCGCGGGATATTGATCAACGGCTGGTTGGGATCGTAGCTCCCCTCTTCGCTGCCGCCCCGCGGGTTTTCTGGCACGCAGCAGGCTTTCGGCGCATCGGACTGATGTTTTGCGGAATACCAATCCGTCGTCCATTCCCAGACATTGCCGATCATGTCGAAGAGACCATAACGGTTCGCCGGGAAAGCCGTGACCGGCGACGTTCGCTCATATCCGTCTTCGACCAGATTCTGTCTCGGAAAGTTCCCTTGCCAGGTGTTGGCCATGTGCTTGCCGCCGGGGGTCAGTTCGTCGCCCCAGGAATATTCGGCACCGTCGAGACCGCCGCGCGCCGCGAATTCCCATTCGGTTTCGGTCGGCAGATCCTTCCCGGCCCAAGTGGCATAAGCCAGCGCGTCGGCAAATGACACGTGCACGACGGGATGATTGTCGAGGACGTTGATATTCGTCCTCGGACCGCCGGGATGGCGCCAGTCCGCGCCCTTCATGAAATTCCACCATTCTCCCCAATGGCGCAGATCGACCGCCCGCGCCGGCGGCGTGAAGACCAATGAGCCAGCATACAACATATGAGGCGGGGCGTCCGGATAGTCCTTCGGATCGGGCGCGATCTCTGCCGTTGTGACGTGGCCGGTCGCGCGGACGAATTCCTTGAACTGCCGGTTGGTTACCGGCGTCCGGTCCATCCAATACTCGTCAACGGTTACCCGATGGACCGGCGCTTCCTCTGGATAGTGCTGGTCCGACCCCATGCGGAACGTGCCGCCTGGAATCCGGACCATGTTCCGATGCACCGCTTGCTCGTGCGAAACTTCGACAGAAGGTCCGGTATGCCGAAAGTTTGCCATCAACAAATCCCTCTTTGCGGTGACTACTTCAGGTAGCACGCGCGCGACGAGCCGGAAAAGCGATAGCCGACCATCAAGATGGCAAACCGACCCAGTCACTCAAGCCAAGAGAAGCGTCGACCCGGTCCCCAGCTCGGCAATGGCGGCCGCGATCGACGACTGTCCGGCCTTGTGGAGGCCTGATGTCTGTGCCCCTGAACTACTCGCTCAGCCCCTGCGCATGCGAGCCGTGGCGTAAAATGCGTGGCGGACGATTCCGTCGCTTCGTACGATGTGCGGCGCGGGATGGGGCCGAAGCGACGGTTCAAAAGGGTTGAGCATTGGATGAAGTGCGTGGAAGGAGATTTGACGTGGCGGCTGAGTGCCGCGGCAGTTGTCTTCCTGGCCGTCTTTGCCGCTCAATCCGCTCGGGCCGATGAAGATGGCGTCTCCTTCTGGCTTCCCGGACAGTTCGGCAGCCTCGCGGCCGTTCCCACGACGCCCGGCTGGTCGCTCGGGTCGATCTATTATCACACGTCGGTCGGTGCTTCCGGTAGCGTTGCTGTAGCGAGAGAGAATCGGGTCGGCCGGTTCACGACGAACGCCGATGTCGGCCTGAACGCAAATCTCGACTCCCAGGCCAATCTGCTCTTCCTCGCGCCGACCTACACCTTCGCCACGCCGGTGCTTGGTGGGCAGCTCGCCGTCAGCATGACCGGTGTGTTCGGAGGATCCTCGACCAGCATCGACGGAACGCTGACGTCCGCCTTGGGTCCGCTCGCGGCTACCCGCACGGGAAGCATCTCGGATTCGGTCACGGGGGTGGGTGACCTTTATCCGATGGTGACGCTCAAGTGGAATGACGGCGTCCACAACTGGATGACCTACGCCACCGGGGATATTCCGGTCGGCGACTACAATCCGGCGCGGCTTTCCAATATCGGGATCGGTCACGGCGCGATCGACATCGGCGGAGGCTATACCTATCTCGACGCCACGACCGGACGCGAGTTTTCAGGCGTTGCGGGGTTTACCTACAATTTCGAGAATCCGGACACGCAGTATCAGAGCGGAATTGATTTCCATTTCGACTGGGGTGCATCGCAATTTCTCTCGAAGCAGCTTTTCGTCGGCCTCGTTGGATATGCCTATCAGCAGATCACTCCCGATAGCGGCCAACTGCCCGTTCTGGGATCTTTCGAGTCGCGCGTTCTGGGGGTCGGACCTCAGATTGGCTACATTTTTCCGGTCGGCAACATGCAGGGATATTTGAACCTGAAAGGCTACGGCGAGTTCGCTGCGGTCAACCGGCCCTCCGGCTGGAACGCGTGGCTGACGTTTTCGATTTCAGGGCCGCCTCCGTCAGCCACTCGGAATTAGGACGTCGACTCACTACCGCGGCGCTAGATGAGACCGCATTCGACTACCGACCCCATTCCGGACGCTTGATCGAAATGGTAACAGCGATGCAAGCAGACACCTCCGGTAGTAGTTCCAATGAAATTTGAAAAGTTCTTAGTACCGTCCGCTGAGGCTGATGTCCGACTGGAAATCGTTGCGGCAAAGCCCCTCGATGGAGGTCCGTTTCCAACGGTTGTGTTCAACCACGGGTCGACTGGTAGAGGGCAGAATAGATCACTTTATTCCAGAACGGTGGCTCCTGCCATTGTAGCAAACTACTTCGTTGACCGCGGATGGATGGTTCTCTTCCCTCAACGTCGGGGGAGAGGAAAATCAGGTGGATTTTATGGAGAAGGGCTCGCTCCAGATGGCTCTGGCTATTCTTGCGACGTCAGAATTGCGATCGCCGGTTTCGAGCGGGCGGTTGAGGATGTTGACGCTGTTGTCAGCCATCTGCGCGAGCGGTCCGACATCGACAAGGACCAACTTGTCATAGGAGGAGTTTCACGCGGCGGCATCTTGGCGATAGCATATGCGGGTATGCGACCGAACACATTCCTGGGCGCCATCAATTTTAACGGTGGTTGGCTCGGCAGAGCTTGCCCGAGCCATGAAACCGTAAATCCGAGCCTTTTCGAGCGCGGCGCTCGTGCTGGAATTTCGACCCTTTGGTTGCATGGGAGTTATGATCAATACTATCGAATAGAGCACTGTCGAGAAAATTTCGAAAGGTTTCTGTCGGCTGGCGGGCAGGGAAAATTCGTAGCAGCCCCCATGGGGCACGCGTTGATGTTCAAGCCCCCGCTATGGAAAGAGCACGTCGAACGATACTTGCATGATTTGACAGGTTGAGCCTTCATTGTCTGGCCAGCTTTTTTCACCTGCCAAACCGAAAGCTGACAGTCTGATTGCCACCCCACGGCGGTCACTCCGAATTTATGGGTTCACGACCTAGCAGATCACGGACGGGCGGGCGCCTCAAGCTCCGCTGGAGGCGTTCGCTCCCAGCCGTTGCCCGCGGCTGGTTCGCCCTCATGAAAGGGGTGGACCAGCACCACAAAGGAGGGTTTGGAGCCTATGGAGGAGACAAAGTTCGCCTCCTCACCTGAGGCGGCGCACCATCAGCCGTTCCCGAATGTCTCACGTCTGAGGCATCGCCGGAATGAATCGGTCGAACCTGATCGATTCACCGAACTCGTTGGACTGGGCTTTCGGAGGAAGCGAGACTATCTCCCATGCCCAAACCAGAGACAGGTTCGCTTCATCTGCGCCGCATCGATCCCGCCCGCAACATGGCGCGGTTCTATGTGCTCTCCTTTCAGCCCACCCTGTTCGGCGGGACGTCATTGATCCGCAACTGGGGCCGGATCGGCACGAACGGTCAGGCCATGGTGGAGACGTTCGACGAGAACGCGGCTGCCGGTGAAGCGTACGCACGGCTCGAGCGCCGAAAGCGGCGGCGGGGATACACGTCTCCGGGGGAGGAAACCTGAACCGCGGCGCGCCGCCTGAGAATTGCGGCTCAACCGTTCGCAATCAGATGGAGAGCCGACTTTCCGCCCTTCACAGCCACCACCGACAGCTTGCGATCGAACGTAGCCAGTTGGCCGCCATGCGCCTTGGCGAGTGCCAGCAGATAGGTGTCGGTGACTTGCGCCGCGGTCAGGATCTTCGCCGCATCGATGTCGGCGGATCCGACCAGGCTGATATCGTCGGGCCAGAACTGGTGCCCGGCATGGGCACGCAGCTTGCCCACGATGTCCGCCACGGCTGCCGGCGAGCCCGGCGAGTTCGGGTATTTTGGGCTGCCGATGATCCTGATAACGCCGTTCTCGGTGATTGGACTCGTTGCCCAGGAAGATCGCCCGGTGGATCCGAACCAGCGATGCGCATCCTCATGCGCGACATGGCCGGGGTCGATCAGCGCGATCAGCACATTGACATCGAGGAGGAAGGTCACGGCAGTTCGTCACGCAGCGCGTTGACGATGTCGAGCGTGACCAGAGGGCCATCGGGACGCGGCGAGAGCAAGGGAATGCCGTTGCGCTCGCCGCCGGCCGGGGGTCTGCGCAACGCACGGCGGGCCAGATCGGAAATGACCTCGCCGACGCTGCGGTGCTGCTGCCGGGCCATGGCCTTTGCGGCCACAAGGACATCGTCATCGATCGCGAGTGTCGTCCGCATGGCCGCCTCCATCGTGCGCATCAACCATCACGCATCATATAGTGCAGCATGGCGGAGCGCTCAAGGAGACGATATGGATGCAGCGGCATGCCAATTAGCTTCGCGATCGCAGGCGGCGCGCCATGGAGCGACGACATCACACCCATGCGACTTTCCGCCCGCTCCAACGGTATGTCGGTGATCGTTCCCGTCCGTGAGCCGATCACAAGAAAGGGGCCTTAGGCCCCCCGTCCACAACAGCTTGGCCGCGCTGACGGATGGAGCAGGATCAAATCAGCTGAAGGCCATACCCTTAGGTCAGCCATCAACCGTCTTTGTGCCTCGAAGCCGTTGATCTGGCTTCGGGGTGCTCGGAAAGACCCTTTCCGGCGTCCTTTTGCCGGGTCGCGGTGCTGCCGATGGAGCACCGCGACCGGTGGTTGGCCGCCTTAGCGGGACCAAATGAGGGCGTAGGCGCCCTCGTTCTCGACGAGGCTGGCGTAGATCGGAGCGGGGAAGCTTGGATCGTCGAGCTTGACCGAGTGGTACTCCCGGCCAGTCTCCTTGGCGGTCTTCTTCCAGCCAGCGCCGATCTCGATGGTGCCTGCGAGGGCGCGAAGGTCGGGCGACTTGTCGCTTTCCTTCTCGGACACGACCAGGCGGGCCTTGATGTTGAGGTTGAGGGTCTTGATAATCCCAGTGAACGAGCCGTCTTCGTTGCGGTTGAAAGTGCCGATCTGAGCCATTTTGTCTTCTCCATCTATTGTATCAGGTCGCGACCATCGCGGCCTTGATGGCGATCGGAGAACAACGGGCGACCGGCCCGCACCCGAAGGGCCGCAATGCAATGGAGGACGGCGCGGGGCCGACTTTCTTGCCTCGCGAGGAAGCCGCGCGCAGGCGTCAGCCGAGCACGGCGGGGAAGAAGGTCGGGAACGTGCTGTTGCGGGATCGAGGGCGGGCTGCGCAGCAGCCGGACCCGATGTGAGATACGCCAGAAAGAAAGGCCGCATTGGCCGCACCTCAGTCAGCGGTCTAGGGAGAAGCCCGGCTCATGACGCCGAGACCGATGCAGAGGAGGCATTACGAGGTTTGCAGCACGGGCCACATTCCAAGGCCCAAATGCTGCACGGTGAAGGTCGACAATGCCTATCCGTATGTCCGCCTGTACCATCTTGTCTACGCGCAGCGGAAATCGCATGGAACGGCGAGAGAACGGCAGGATCAACCTTGCACCGAACTCTCTTGCTGCAATCACGGAACCGCCGGGCATTGGAGGCTGCCGATGTCCTTCGTCAACTGGGCGCTGCGGCGTTCCATCCCCTCGGCGCACCGCTCCGTTTGGGTCGCGCGCCGCAGAAAACCGGCATTCCCAATCGCCAGCGGCCGGAGTTGATGCTGCACGTCGTCGATCAGGCCCGCTGCTCGGTGAGTGGGCCTACGGCAGCAGGACGACTGGCGCGGGAACGCTGACGCTGGCGCGGGCAGGTTGGAAGCCAGGGATCAGACCCCGCACATGCCCTCGCACTCATTTGGCCAGAGATCGAGCTGACCGCGATCGGCGGCGGTGGAGAGATCTGCCTCGTCGAGCGGGACGCATGTTCGGTGCAGGAACACCTCGCCGCGTATCCCGCGCAGACCGTTGCGCAAGGCGCGGTCGACTTCGACCGCATCCGCCCAGGCTTCCGGGTCATGGTCGCGCATATGCCGCCAACGGCGATTGTCGTGGAACGGGCAACCGATACAGGCGGATTTCGGGGGCTCGGGGTAGCCGTGCCGGCGCAGCCAGGCGAGGCAATCCCGCCGGCTGAGGCGCTTCTCGATCAGCGGGAAGCGTTTGACCTGCCAAGCCTCGAAGCCCGGCTTCGCGCGCACGATCTCGTCGGTCGAGATGCCGATCCAGGATTCCACGACCGGGAAAGAGGGCGAGCGCTTGCGGGTGAGCCCGGCGAGCTCGCGGATCTTCCGGCGGATCGGCACGATCTTGAAGTCGCTCGTGCATTGGCGGCGGATCATGCCTATCGAGACGGTCTCCGTCGTGGTGCGCCGTGTGGCGACCTCGATCAGTTCGCCCTCATCGTCCGCGTCGAAAACCGGCACCTCGGCGCCAGCCGGCGTGACGGTCTTCGCGAAGGCCGGAACCGAGGCCCAACGACGCCCTTCACCCGCCTGCACGAGCTGGTCACGGATATTGCCTGCCGAGACGACATGCACCGGAAACGGTAGCACATTGGGCGACATCAGCCAGGCGAGATGATCATAGACCGCCTTCGGCTCCCAGCCGGTATCGGCGAAGATGGCGCAGTCGGGCATGGGACCGATCTCGCCATGAGCGGCAAGCAACGCCATGGTGGTGGACTGGACGCCGGCTCCGAGCGAGAGCGCACGCAGCCGGATCGGGGAGGGCTTGTCGCCCTCCCCTGAGATGATCGGAGCCTGCAACATCAGGCGGCCTCCCGATCCTCGGCAGCCGCCGGCTGCAGTCCGTGCAGGAACGCGACAGCGCGTTGCGCATGGGCGGCGGCCGAGAAGATCGCCCGCTTGTCCTCGGCCAAAACCTTCAGCCAGGAATCCAGATAGCTCGCATGGTCCGGCCGCGGCTCCAGCTCGGGAACGATGCCGAGATCGGCGCAGAGGAAGCAGCTCCCGAGTTCCGCGATGAGCTCCTCGCGCGCGCGTTCGCTCCTGTCCCTGCCATAGCGGCTGAGATCACGGTTCACGCGATGGGACGCCGATGTCCAATGGGTGGCCTCATGGCTGAGGACGGCGACGTAGCTCTCCGCATCGCGGAACGTCTGGAACGGCGGCATCTGGATATGGTCGCTGCCGGGGGAATAGAAGGCGCGATCACCGCCATGCCGGATCATCGCGCCGGTATTGGCGAAGAAGCGGTCGGCCTCCTCGATCCGTTCGATCGGATCGCAAACCGGCTCCGCCTTCGCATAATAGCGCTCCGGCAGCCCGTCGATCTGCGCGACGTTGAAGGCGGTATAGGCCTTCAGGAAGGGGATTTCCCGCTCGACCTCGCCGCCATGACCATCGGTCTCGGCCTTGGTGAAGCGGCTGGCGAAGACCACCATGGTGCCAGTCTCGCCCTTGCGCACCGCGCCGCCGAGCTCGATCGCCTGCTTGAACGTCATCCAGACCGGCGAGACATAGCCGCGCGCCATCGCTTCGGACCACAGCAGCAGCACGTTCATGCCAGAATAGGGCAAGCCATTATGCCGTAGCGGCCGCGTCACCCGGCCGATCGCATTCGTGGAACGCCAGGGCTGCATCCAGGGCCGCACACCCTTTTCCAGATCCGCCACGATCCTCTCCGTGATCCGCGCATAGATGTCTACGCGCGGCTTTTCTTCTTTCCTGCTCATATGCTGAACCTCCGTCCCGGAGGTCGCGCCGATCGCGACCCCGTCACGGCGGTCCTGAAGCCGGGTCGATCAGGAGGGCTGCGCATCCGCAGGACCGGAACGTCAGTGGAGGACGGCGCAGCCGTTGCGCAGGCCGCCGGGCCCGGCAGGACCACGCCCGGGACGGGGTGCGAGCGCGAGCCGCTCTCTCGTTCTCCTTTTTTCCCTGCGCCGCGACATCAAAAAGGCTGACCTTGCATCGCGAGACCGGCCGAGAAGAAGGTAGAGAGAGGAAGCGAAAAGGGCGGGACTGACGCCCCGCCCGAGGCGGCTCAGCCGAGAGCCGCCATCTGGAGTTCGGCCGCCTTGCGGTCGACGCTCTGGCCGGGGTTCTCGACCTGCCGCTCGAAGGGCTTCCACGCCTCGCCAACGATCAGCTCGTAGGCGGCAACCGCGCCCTCGACGGCCATCCTGAGCGCATGGGCCTGAAGTCCCATGTCCGCCGCGAACTCGCGCTTGCGCTGGGCGCCGCTGTCGAAGCCGACCGGACCGTCGCGATCCTCGTCGCGCATGCCGTTCGCCGCCTTGGCGGTGGCATCGCGCGCCTCGGTCACAGCCCGGCTGTAGAACTGTCCGGCACCATGGGCCGAGCCGACATAGGCGCCGACGATGCGCTGCAGGTGGATCTGCATCGCCCGTTCACCGAGCCCTTCCTTCAGGCCATCGGCGGTCTCGACGATCAGGCGCTCATGCTGGTCGCGGATGCCGTCGCTGTCGAGGATCGGAAGTCCGAAGCTCTCGGCGATCAGGGTCATCTGCGTGGCATCCGGGCAGGCAAGGCGGACCATCTCAACGGTGGTGCCCTTTCTCAGGGAAACGACGCGGGCGGAGTGACGGGAGGACGGGGCGGTCTTGGCCATGATGTATTCCTTTCCGGTTTCATCTCCCGAGGTCTGTCCACCGCTTGCCGGCGTCCCCTCGGGTGCGGTCAAAAGGAACCGGCGGCCGCCGGGCGGTTCAGGGTCCGGCCCTTGCGAAGGCGAGCGGACAGGGTCGGCGGACCAGCAGGGCGTCAGCCCTCGCGCAGGACGCGGGCCCGGTCTGTCGAGATCGGCGAGGCCCGGCCGCCACGCGGCGCGGCACGCGACCTTGAAGCGCCTGGCAGACGGTTCAGACCGCAGCAAACCCGAGGTGATGCCGGTGAGCGGGGGTTGAGAGGAACACGGCAACCGGGAAAAGGATAAGATCCACGCCGCCCGACGACCTCCGTTCCCCCTCGACGGTCGCTCCCAGAACGGCCCGGGAGAGAAGGTCCTGCTCCAACCCGCGCAATCAGGCGACCCGCGGCAGGACGAGACCATGACGCACACGGAGAACGGCGATCGCCTGGTCCTGATGAGCCAGCCTCCGGGACAGGGCGTCGACCTCGGGCTGGCGCTCGGCGGTCAGTGCTGCGAGATGTGAACGGTAGCGCTCAAGGAAGGCGTTGGGATCGGGCGGCTTACCATGCCGGTAGCCCGTGCGCTTCGGCTGGCGCCGTGGGATGAGCACCGTCATGTGCCGCATGATCTGCCGGTCGATCAGGTCAAGCTGGCGCTGGGTCTCCCGGCGCGCCTCCTCCATGCGCGCGAGCTGGACGCGGACCTCGGATGGAGGGGTCATGTCGCGGTCCTCTCCTGCCAGCCGATGAAACTCGACGGTCCGCCATAGACGGCGTGGCGGTCGGGATCGATGACGAAGCCGAAGCGGCCGAGCGTGTAGTCATCCGACGGAACAAGGAAGCGCCGCTCCTCCGTTCCCGATCCACGATACCCGCCCGGTGCCGCGACGCATTCGACGAACCCCGGCTGCTGCTCCGACGTGATCGCCGAGATCACGACCCAATCCTCTGCATGCGCGGCTTCGAAAGCCCTACGGTCCTTCTCCCGCGATTCACCAGGAGTGAGGATCGTCCCGAAGATCGTCTCCCAGGCATCCGGCCATGAATCCTTCATGGTGCGTTCGGCGCAGCGCCGCTCGAAGCTGGTGAACAGATGCGGGAAGGTGATTGCCACGATCGCCCAGGCCTCATCCTCCTCGTAGAAGCCGCCCGCAACCCGCAGCACAGGATCAACCTTGCGATTGCGCTCGGCCGAAAGTTTGAAGCCGCCGTGGCCGGCGGTAGAATGACACTCGACACCCTCGGCATAGACGATCGCCCCCTGCGAGGGTCCCCATGGCGTGTGGGCGGGAGAGGAAATCTCGCGCCGTCCGAGCGCCTGCTGTTCGCGCTGGTGCTCGGCATGCTCCAGCACCCGAGCACGGAACGCCGCCTCGTCGGCGATCTCGCCGGAATGGCCGTAGAAATCATCCCGCCGCCATTCGGCCAGCGACCGGCCGATCTTCCAGCCGCTGGCGAGGTAATGCCGGCCGTCGCGACCGGGCAGCATAGCGAAGGCGTTGTCGCCGATGCGCGCAACTGGGAGGCCATCGGCGGAGATGCCGAAAGTCGGTGCCACCATCGCAGGGCTTCCGGAAGGAAGGGGGATGGTCATGCCGCTCTCCCTTCGACGATATCGGCGCCGACCTCGTCTTCCGTCACCTCATCGAGCACGGCACGCGGATAACCGTGCCGTGACAGCCATTCCTCCGCCGCGGCGCGATGTGGCGCGAGGTAGACCAGCTCGGCGTTCTCGCCGGCACGGTCGAACACGCGCACCGAACCGATCGCGGGCCGCTCAACGATGGTGAAGCTGAGCGCGGATTCCACCGAAAAGATCCGATGGACACGAATGGCGATGACACCATCGGCACCGTAATCCGCCTCGTGCAGGGTGAAGGTGGCCGAGAGCGAGAGATTCCCGATCGCGCGGCCACCGCCTTTGCTGATCAGCCGCCCACGGCTGTTGCGGCTCTGCCAGGCTGCGAGCTTCTTCCGGTGCCGCTCGGGCGGGCGCGGCGTGCCGTCGGACCAGGCGACGAGGGAACCGATGGGAGCATGGTCATGGATGATGTGCGCGGACATGAGGTCCTCCTTGTGTGCGGGCGTGAAAACATGACCGCCGCCGGGCTGACCGGCGGCGGCGAGGGCATTCGGCAAGAGGGGGAGGGGGAGCCACTATTCGGCGGCTTCGCGGAAGCCCTCGGGGATACCCGCCTCGTCGAAGCCGTCTTCATCCGCGTCGAAGTCGTGCGCCGGCTCGATGGGCTCATCGCCGTCGCGCTCGTCCTGATCGACCGGCGTGCCGTCGTCCTCGTCCGCGACGACACTGTTCTCGGTGAGCCACCCGTTCAACGCGACGGCATCCGGCGCGAACAGGGCCGAGGTGTGGACGAAGTATCCCGCCCCGAAGTGCTCGACGAGCGCGGCGCGCGTGTCCTTGACGCGCTGGCGCGGCAGGACCGGCGTGTCCTTGCAGGCAGCTTCCAGCGCCGGGCGGGACAAGCAGGACAGGAACTCCTCCGTGCCCATATTGGGCAGGAAGCCATCCGCACCGACGACGTCGCCGGCGACGAGAGCGATGAGGCCCGACTTCGTCGCATTCTCCCGGCACGAGAGAACATCGATCAGCACGCCGCGGGCCGCGATGCGCAGCATATCGCTGTCGAAGGTGAGCTTGCCCTCCTGATCGAACAGCCCCGCGGCATGACGCCCGAGGCGACGGCCCCAACGGAATTCCCCGCTGGCGCCGGAGTCGACGCGCACGTTCTGCCCGGCGAAGGCGAGCACCAACAGCGCCATCAGCGTGTCGTCCTCGATCGGCGCGCGGGACAGCGCCTCGTGCAGCGCATCGGTGCGAAGGTCACCGATCATCTCGATGCCCTTGCGCGTCACCTCCGGGCGCGGCTTCGCCAGCGTCCCGACATCCTCAGCGCCGAAGGTGTCCGTGCCCTTCGGCTTCTTCTCCACGGGCATGCGGTAATGCACGCTCTGCACCTTGCCCTCGCGGTCGAGATACATCGCGGTGCAATCGCCCTTGCCCGGCTTGCCATGAACCCGCTCGGCCTTCTTCGGCAATTCCGGCTGGCCCCAGCTATTGGCCTCGGTGATGATCCCCTTCTTCGGCAGGTGGCTCGTCATCCACTCCTGCTGGGCGCCGAGGAAGGCCTCGACCTGTGTGGTGTAGCGCGAGTCCTCATCGGCCGGCGCGAACAGGTCCTCGGTCCATTCGATGCCGTAGGCCCGGGCGAGGTCCTCGCCGAAGCTGGCATCACGTGCATACATGCGCTTCTTCGTGAGCCCATTGGCAATGCTCCACCACGCGGCCTGCGGGTCCCCCTTCTTCGGCTTGTGTGCCTTCCAGACCTCGCGCTGCTCCTCGAGCGAAGCGGCGGCGATGGTGCGCAGCTGCTGCTCGTTCGGCATATCGCCCTTGGCCATCTGGTCCAGCATCGCCGGCAGCACATTGGCGAGCAGCCGGAGCTTGCGGATCTGGCGCACCGGCAGGGCCAGCGCCACGGCGATCGCCTCCTCGGTCCAGCCGAGCGCGACCAGCCGCTCGATCGCCCGCCACTGGTCGACCGGGTTCAGCGGCTCACGGGCGATGTTCTCCACCATGGAGCGCATGGCGCCATTGTCGTTGGCGGCGTCGACCACCAGCACCTCGATCTCCTCGAGGCCCGCCTTGATCGCCTGCTTCACCCGGCGATGACCGGAATCGATGATGTAGCCGTTCCCCCCGCCGCTCTCCGGCGCGATCACCGGGGGCTGCACGATGCCGACCGCCTTGATGGTGGCCAGCAGCAGGGCATCGGCCTGCGGCGTGGATCTGGTCTGCCGCGTGCGGTCGGGATTCTCCTTCAGCGCGCGCGGATCCACCTTCATAATCTGCATCGGAATGCTCCTTGCCGGGCTATGGACGCGAGGCATCACCCCGGTCCTGTTCCGTCTTCTTCCCGAAGACATCCCCCGGCCCGCGGAGCGGACGGGCCGGTGCAACTGCGGGCGAGCATCCCTGCCCGGCCGGCCAAGCGGGGCTTCAAGCCCTGCGCAGGACGACGGGCCGGGATCGCGCAGGCCGCGGTTGAGCGATAGTAGCGTCACCGGCACGGCCGATCCGCGAGGAGGGTTTTCCCCCCCCCTCTTTCTCACCACCCTTCCGTCCCTTCTATGCGGCCTGCCGCTCTCCATCCCCCCGCAACCCTTCGACATCGGTCGCCAGCGCCGCCTCGATTTCGGCGAGCTGCCGCCGCTTATCGGTGAGCTCCCCGGCGAAGGCGAAGTTCCCGCCCTGGCGCGAGCAGTAGGAGGCCAGCCGCCGCTCGGCATCGGCAAGCCGCCGACGACAGCCTTCCCGTTCGTCCTCGAACCCGCCGAGCGCACGCTCCAGCCGTGAGACCGCGCCGAGCGGCGTGACGGTGACCGGCAATTCGATCTCGTGATCGGCGCCGCTGCACCTGAGCACGGTATCATAGCGATAACCGTCCTTGCCGAAGCGCTCGCCCGAATAGTCCAACTCGAACCCGCCAATCACGGCGATCACGGTCTCGCCTTCGTGCTGGAGTTGCACGAGAGTCAGGATTTCCTTCATCAGGGCGCGGCCGGCAGCTTTGCGTTCGGAGTGAGGGGCGCCGTTCACCGTCATCGCGAAGGCCTCGCCTCCAGTTGGGACGGCGCGGGCGATATCCTGTCCGATCTCTTCGATGCGCCGGGTCGCGTGCGCGATATCGCGCTCGGCATCGCGGATCTGGCGACGGATCGCGAACTGGTCGTCATCATGCGCAGCGCGCAGACGCTCGAGCCGCGCGATATCGGCCTCCAGCCCGGCTTTCTGCATCAGCCGCTGGTCGCCCGAGGCGATTGCCTTGGCCATGGCGAACTGGTTGGCCTGCCCCCCGCCGAGATCTTCCAGCCGGCGGATCGAGGTGTCGCCTGAGAGCGCCGCCGCGATGAAACGGGCTTTCCGCTCGTTGTTCTGCCACATCTGCGCGTCCATCGAGCCCTCGGTGGCATAGGCAAAAATATCGACCTCGTCATGCTGGTTGCCCTGCCGCACGATCCGCCCCTCGCGCTGTTCGATCTGGGAAGGCAGCCAGGGCACATCGAGATGATGCAGCGCCTTCAGCCGAAGCTGGGCATTGACGCCGGTGCCCATGGTCTCCGAGGAACCGATCAGGAATCGGACCTTGCCGGCGCGGACATCGCCGAACAGCCGCTGCTTGGCCTCGGACTTCTTGAAGTCCTGCATGAAGGCGATTTCCGATGCTGGCACGCCCATACGGACCAGCTCGTCGCGAATCCAGCGATAGGCCGAGAAGCCGCGCGTCTTCTCGACGCTGATCGCACCGAGATCGGAGAAAATCATCTGCGCGGCGCCGGGCAAATCGAAGAGCTTTCCGTCCGGCTGGCGATAGGTGTTCCGGCCAGTCTCCCGCCAGATGCGGAAAGCGTTGCCGATGAGGGCGTTGAGCTTGTTGTCCGGCTCGTTGTCATTGCCAGGGTCGACCAGCCGCAGGTCGATCGCCGCATGGCGCCCGTCGGTGATGACGGAGAGCAGAATATCGTCGCCAGGCTGTGCCGGTCCCTCACGCTGCTCGATCGCCTTGATGCGGGCGTCGAGCACCGTCTGGTAACGCTTGAACGCCGCTGTCGGCTTCGCGGTGACGATCTGGCGCTGCCCCGTCGAGATGGCCGGCACCTTTACGTATTGCCGCAGATCCTCCGGCATCACGACATCGGCGAAGGACCGGAACATCGCGATCAGCTCCGGGACGTTGACGAAGGACGCAAACCGGCTGACCGGCTTGTATTTTCCCGAAGGCTGAAGCTCGAGCTCGGTCGTGGTGTCGCCGAAGGTGCTCGCCCAGGCGTCGAACTCGTGCAGGCCCCGCTCGGTGAGCGCGGCATGGCCCATGAGGCGCTGCACCGAGAACATCTCGCCGAGCGTGTTGGTGATCGGCGTGCCCGACGCCAGCACGAGCGCCCGGCCCGGATTCTTCGTCTCGACGAAGCGGGATTTCACATAGAGGTCCCAGGCGCGCTGCGAACCGTTGGGGTCGACACCCTTCAGGGTCGACATGTTGGTGGCGAAGGAGAGCTTGCGAAACTCCTGCGCCTCGTCGACGATGATCTGGTCGACGCCGAGCTCGGCGATGGTGAGGAGATCATCCTTGCGCGTCGCGAGGGCCTCCAGCCGCTCCTTCAGACCCTCCTTCAATCGCTCGAGGCGCTTGCGCGAGACGCGGTCCTCGCTCTCGACCCGCGTCAGCAGGGTCTCGTAGAGCTCAAGCTCGTCCTGGATCATCTGCTGCTCGAAGGTGGACGGGATGCCGATGAACCGGAAGGCGGAATGGGTGATGATGATCGCGTCCCAGGTCGCGGTCGCCGCACGCGACAGGAACCGGGCGCGCTTCTCCTTGATGAAGTTCGTCTCGTCCGCCACGAGGATGCGGGCATTGGGATAGAGCGCCAGGAACTCGCGGGCCGCCTGCGCCAGGCAATGGCCGGGCACCACCAGCATCGCCTTGGCGATCAGCCCGAGCCGGCGCTGTTCCATGATGGCGGCGACGAACGTCATCGTCTTCCCGGCGCCAACGGCATGGGCGAGATAGGTCGAGCCGGCCGAGACGATGCGCCAGATGCCGCGCTTCTGATGCGCATAGAGCGTGAAGGCGCTGCTCGCGCCCGGCAGCTTCAGGTGATCGCCATTGAAGGAGCGGGGCGCGATGTTGTTGAAACGATCATTATAGACCCGCGCCAGCCGGTCGGTGCGGTCGGTATCGGACCAGACCCAGCACTGGAAGGCGGTCTTGATCTTGGCGAGCTTCTCCTTGGCGGCCTCGGTGTCGACGACATTGAGGACGCGGCGCTCGCTGTCCCCGTTCCTGATGATATCGAAGATCTGCGGCACTCGGCTGTTCAGCGCGTCAGCGAGCAGCTCGCCGGCATGGCGTCGTTCCGTGCCCCATTCCGAGGTGCCGGCGGCGAGCCAGCCGAGCTGCCGCGCCTCCACGCTCCAGGAGGCAAGCTCCGGCATGTGGTGGATGCGGATCTCCGCTCCCATGGTCTCCTTCACGAAGGCGACGACATCCAATGCCGGAATCCACGGCGCGCCGAGACGGGCCGTAATGTCGGAAGGCCGCAGATCGGCCGGCTGCACCTCGACAAGGGCGCGGACATTGCGCACGAAGGCAGGATCGAGCGCGGCGGCGGCTTCCGCTGCCTTCAGCCTGTCGCGCACCGGGCCGGAGAGATAGGCGTCCGCCGTCTGCCATGACCCGGTCTCGGGATTGCGAAAGATGGCCTCTCCCAGCTCGGCAATGACCGTAGCGGCATCGGCGTGCAGCAGCTCGGCGATATGGTCGAGATCGACATGGCCGCGCTCGTTCAGCACCACGGCGAGCGCATCCGCGGCCGAGGCGATTGCGGGCGCGGACGGCGGTGCGATTACCCGCTCGGAGAAGATCGGACCCGGCTTCGCCGTATCGGTCTCGAGGTCGTAATCCTCGATCGAGGCGACGAGCCAGCAATCGGGATCGTCGAGAAAGGGTTGCAGGTTGGGCCGGCGATGGGTTTCGCGGACCTCGCCGGTCTCCTCGTCCTCGGCGATCGACACCGTGGTGTGGTTGATCGGACCGAAGTCGCGCACGAAGCTGGACCAGGCGATGCGCAGCCGGACCTGCGCGTCTTTCCACGGCCGATCCTGCTCCTGTGCCTTCAGCACCTCGCGCACGGCGTCGCGGATCGGGATCAGCTTGCGGATGGTGCGGATGTGCTTTTCGGGGATGCCCTCTGCGCTGCGGCCCTTACGGGCCTTCACCGCGACAGGTTCGCCGTCGATCAGCTGCATGAGCCCGCGCACCGGGTCGAAGGCATAACTGCCCTCGCGGACGTGGTGCTCAGCGGGAGACGGGATCCCGGCCTCGGCGCCGTGATCGTCACTCTCGACATCGATCGACGTCGGCTCACCGTCATAGAGGGCTTCCGGAAGAAGGGAGATGGCGGCATCCAACGCCACCTTCAGCTCAACGCCCTCGCGCGGCAGGCAGGTGTAGGTATCGCCGAATCGGCCTGACGCCATGGCATGGGTGCCGAGCACAAATTCCGGGTGCCGGACGAACCAGCGGTTCACGCGGATCGCGGCTTCCTCGCCATCGGCGGCGCGGACCTCGTCGAGGTCGAGCCAGCATTGGTCGCCCTCCGGCTCCCCGGTCTTCCGCTTTCGGAAGAAGAGGATGTCGACCACCACATCAGTGCCGGCGTCGCTGCGGAAGCTGCCCTCGGGCAGGCGGATCGCCGCGATCAGGTCGGCCACCTTCGCGATATGCTCCCGCGCCATGGCATCCATCTTGTCCATGGTGCCGTGCGAGGTGACGAAGGCGGCGAGCGCGCCGGGCTTCAGCAGGTCGATCGACCGGGCGATGAAGTAGTCGTGCAGGCGCAAGGCCAGCGAGCGATAGGAGCGATCAGACCGAACGGTACGGTCGGAGAAGGGCGGATTGCCGAGGACGAGGTCGAAGCTCGCCGGCAGGTCCGTGCGGGCGAAGTCGCCCGTCATGATGCGGGCGCAGGGCTGCAACAGCCGGGCGACGCGCGCCGTCACCGGATCGAGCTCGATGCCGGTAACATGGGAGGCATCGCGCAGGCCTTCCGGCATCAACGCCGGAAACAGCCCGGTGCCGATACCCGGTTCCAGCACCCTGCCGCCGCGCCAGCCGAGACGCTGGAGCCCCGTCCAGATCGCCCGGATGATGAACTCCGGCGTGAAGTGGGCGTACTGCGTGCAGCGGGCGAGCGAGGCATAGTCCGTATCGTCGACGGCGTCCTGAAGTTCCGCCCCGATCTCCTCCCAGCCTTCGCGGAACTCCGCCTCGCCGGGCCGGCGGAACATGCCATTGGCGAGATCGGATGCGCCGAAGCCGGTGAAACGGATCAGCGTCTCCTGTTCCGCCCGAGTGGCGGGACGATTCCCAGCCTCGATCCCGGCTGCAAGGCGGATCGCCGCGATGTTGTCGCGAGCGCGTGCCTTCCAGCCACGGGCGAGGCCGCGATCACCATCGAGATGGAAATTAACGCCACATTCGGACGACGGCTTCGCGCGAGCGACTGGTCCGGTCGATGCCGACGCCTGGCTCGGCGCTGGCGTGGTCGGATCGGGATCGTCGTCACCGGGATCGCCCTCGAAATCCCCGGCGAAGGCCGTGACACCGAGGCTCAGGTCGGAGGACAGGTCGGTGTTGCCGAACAGGTTGAGCGTGAAGGGATCGTCATGCGCCATGGTGGAGAGCTCCTGTCGTGAAGGCGCGCGCCATCGTCCGCCGGAGAGGCGGGCGGGACGGGCGCAGGGATGTGAAAAAGGGAGAAGCGTGGAAGCTCGCCTCAGCGGCGGATCAGCGTGAGCGATAGCGCGGCATCGTCCATCACGATCCGCAGATGCGTGGCGTCGGCCGAGGCGGCCATCAGCCGGTCGAGTTCGGCGGCATCAAGGAACTCGATCCCGTCATCCGCCCCGAAATGCCGGCGCTTGTAATGCCAGCAATCCGGATTGGTCTTCGGGCTGCACTCCGCGGCATAGACGACGAGCGGGCGCTGCCCCTCAGCGAGCCTGCCGTTCGAGAGGAGGTAGACGCCCTCGTCGCCGACCAGCCAAAGGCCCGGCTTTTCGCCCGCGCCCGGGCGAAGGCCGTAATAGGGATTGCGGAAGCCGCCATTGGCGGCGGCGTCGATCCGCCCACGCGTGAGGACGGCGCGGACGTCGGCCAGCGGAAAGGTGAACATGTGCGCGCCCTCACGCCGCGAGCGCGTCGGGGAGGTAGCGCAGATGCACCGGCAGCTTCGCCGAGATCTCGGCCTCGGTGAGATGTTCCAGCAGCTTCAGCGTGGTGCCGCGCCGGCCCTCATAGCAGAGCACGGTGCGCTTGCCCTGCAGGCAGCGCGGCCAGCGCTCGCCGGCATAGCCGCGATAATCGTCATGGGTGGCGCTCCAGATATGCTCGAGGCGTTCTTCCGGCGTCATCGCACGCACCGGCCAAGACTCGCGCGCGATGATCGCCGCGCGCAAGACCTCGGGCGAACCCTTCTCGGCAAGGTCGCAATAGCCGTGGAAGTGCCGGAGGCGTCCGTCGATCGACAGCTCGAAGAAGACGCTGGTGATCGAGCCGGTGAGGAACTCGCGCAGGGCGAACATATCGCCACGCATCCACAGCGGCGGCAGGATCTCGAACATATGGTCGTGCTCGGCCCCGCCGATCTCGAACCATTCGCCGCGATAGAGCGCGCCATCATCATCGCCCTGCCAGCGGTTCGGGCGCTGCGCATGGCGGTCGAACATCCGGAACATCTGCCGCCGATCGGCGACGCCCTGATACACCTTGCGGATGGGAGGAACGGAGAGGGTCATGGCAGGCTCCTTCGGCCTCGTCCGGGCCGGAGCGCGGCTCACCCTCCGGGTCGCCATCCTCTCTTCAGCCCTTCCTGACCCCTCCCCCGCAGCCGCCTCACCGTCCGGGCGGGTCAAGGGCCGGCAAAGCCGGGCGAAGCGTCACCCTTGACGCGGCCGGCGGGCATGCGGCAGGCCGCGTCTCTCCTCCCTCCGTTCCCGTTCCTCTTTCATTTTCGCCTTCAGGACCTCGTTCCAGTCCTCGGCCGGCGGCCTCAGCCGGAGCCAGTCGCAGCCCACCTCCTCGGCGATGGCGCGCAGGCGCGTGGCGAAGGCTTCACCCTGGGCATTGGCATCGGTCGCGGCGACGAGCTGCGCACCGGTACGCACCGCCAGCGCCCGTACCGCCGCCTCCGTCACCGGCGACCAGCCGCCACCCGTGCTGAGATAGAGGCTGCCCTCCCGTAATCCCTCGAGGGCGGCGAGGCTCATGGCGTCGATCGCCGCCTCGGTCACGCAGAGGCGCAAGCCCTCGAGCACGCCCAGCCGAAACAGTACCTTCGACCCTCCGGTCGAGAAACCGCGCCACTCCGGGCCACGCTCTTCCCAGCCGGTGACGACACCGGCATCATCGACATGCGCGGCCCATAGACTGCCGCGCGGGCCCTCGCGCAGACAGTCCTGCCGGATGGCGGCGCGGATGATCATCTCGGGGAGGAAACGTTCGTCGCGCAGATAGCGCCAAGTCGCCGAGCCCAGCCAGGGCGTGCGACGGGCGCGCCAGCGTTCGAAAAGAGAGGCGGCGGGTTCATGTTCCCGCGCCGCCCTCGTCCATGTCGGCTCGGCCGGCGAGAAACCCACCAGCTCAGCCGCTGTGGCGAGCACGTCCGTGAAGCTGCCGCCGTCGAGATGGCGGATCAGCGAGAACACGTCGCCCTTGGCGTCCGACAGCGGGTCGAACCAGCCCTTGCCGTCATGGATCACGATGATGATGTCGTCGCCGCGCCGGTACTTCACCGCGCGGCGCGTGCTCTCCTTCACGTCGACCGCGAAGCCCGCCTTCTCCAGCACGGCGGCGCAGGTGACGCGCTCCTTCAGATACTCGACCTCGCTCGTCTCCATCTCGCTCTTCCCGGACAATCTCCGTCCGGCCTTTCCTGCGTCTTCCTTCCCGCGCATCTCGCGGGACCGCTCCCACCGGGCGCGAAGCGCCAAGCCCGCAAGGGCGCGGGACGGCAACTGGGGAATTGATGAGCCCCGTCGCGACCGATCCGGCCCGCGGCGCAGCCTCCCTTGCGGGTGCCGGCTCGCAAGCGGCACAAGGCACGGCGGAAAACCGGTTCAATGAACCGGCCGCCCACCCGAGAACGGATCGTACTCGAAAAGCACGGTGACATCGTCGCCGTCGAGCTCGTCGGCCGGCAGGACGCCGTATGCGCCGTCGACCTTGAACAGGGAGACCGGGACCATCAGGGTGCGGGAGAGCTGGAGGGCGGCGTTCTGGGCGAGGGACAAGTCGTTCGACATTGTGAAGGCTCCATCGGGGAGCAGGCCAATTCCCGCTCGATGGCTCCCCCAGATGGGTCGGGCCCGGTCGCGATCACCGCGAAGGCGAAGACGAGAGCGGCGGCACGTTCACGTAGCCGACCCCGCCAGCGGGTTGATCGTGGAAGATCCGGAACCGGACCAGGAGACATCGCAGAAGAGCGGGATTGATCTGCTTCCCGGTGGTGCAGCCGTCTCCCGAACGAACCGTCTCGCCAGAGCTCCGCTGCCACACCGCACCTGATGGTCCCTGTCGCGCCGGCCCAAAGGCGCGACGCCGCTCACGTCCTGCCGCTTCGCCGCAGCTCCTCGTCGACGATCGCCTGCACGGTTGCGAGATCCATCTCCGCGCGCGGTGAGATCCGCGCCACCTCCGCCGCGACCTTGGACCAGTGTACGAACGCGCCGCCGTGGCCCTCAGCCCGCGCCCGGGCCGCCAGACGTTGTGCCTGATAGTAGGCGTTCCGCTCATCCTCCTGCACGAGCCGACGGGCGTCGGCCTGCCACCGCCGGCGAATGGCGCGGCGGCGTTCCAGCCAGGAGTTCAAGGCACTGAACATGCGCTCCTTCTCTCCGGTGGCAGCCGGCCAAGCGTCAGGGATCGAGCCCATATGGGTGAAAAACGCGCAGAGCTTCAGCTATGCCGAAAGCCCGGCCCGAAGGGCGACGTCGTAACCTCGTGTCCAAAATGCTGGCAGCAGGCCCTTCGAGACTTCTTCATTCCCTTCCCGGCGTCCGCGCATCGGCACCGATAGCCTCCATGACCATGGCAAGCTCGCCGGTCAGATCCTGATGATAACGCTTCAGATATCCCGATATCGCGTTGTTACGCAGCAGCCGGGCGACGAAGCCCTTCGCGACCACCAGCACCAGCAGCGTCTCGCCGAGCGTGTCTTCCACCGCCTTATAGTCCAGATAGAGCTTCTCCATCTGGCGCTCCATCCGGGCAATATCCTCCGGCGTCGCGTCGAGCTGGCGGGGCTTCTTCACCTCGATGAGCATGTCGGGCCGGGAGGCGGCAAGGATCATCTTCGCATAGGGCACGTTCAGCCGGCTGGCGGAAATCATCATCTCGGCAGCTTCGATCTGGCGCAGCGGCTTCATCTTGCGCAAGATGGCGAACACACCCCGGCTGACCATGCGGTCCTTCAGCAGTTCCACCGCTTCAGGCGCGACGCCGTCGAGCAGCCGCTCGCGCTCCCGGATGCGCTCGACATTGACGCTGAGCGTCTGGGCGATCCGTTCGGGCGGTACGCCCTTGCGGATCGCCTGCAGGATCATCTTGTGCTCCTGGATCGCGCTGAGCCGATTGATCTGCCGGTTATAGGTGAAGCCCTCGTCGTCGGTAGCAACCAGGCAAACCGCTTCCGCCGCCTCGAGCGCCTTCAACGCCTCCAGACGCAGATGCCCGTCCAACAGGATATAGCCGCCGCCGGCGGGTTCCGGATGCACGGCGAGCGGCTCGATGATGCCGACCTCCTGGATCGAGGCGAGGATCGTCCGGAACTTCGGCGTATCGCGAATATCCTTCGCCAGCGCCCGGGTCGGCAGGATGTCACCGATCGCGACCCGGATCGTGTCCTTCTGAAAGGCGTGTCGCGTCACGGCAGCACCTCCCCGCCGATCCGGTCCGCGAGCGGCTTCGGAATATCGCCGACACTCTCCGCCCGCAGGAGGGTGCGGAAATGCTCATCCGTGAGCATCCTTCTCAGCGCCGTCACGACGAACAGCAGGCGCTGCTCCGCGACCTCCGACTTGCGGACGACGAGTTGTTGCCGGCGCACCTCAGCCTGAAAAGTCTGTGCCAGCTTGCTCGCGGTGAGCGGTTGCTCACCCTTGCGTTTCCATGATCCATAGCTCTTGCCGAGCGCCTGGCGCCGGTCGATCAGCCTGCGGACCTTGAGAAGCTGCTCACCGCGCAGAAGCCCGGTCTCATAAGCCTCCATCATGGCGATCTGGACCTCGCCCGGACCGGCCTTCGCGATATCCGTGGCCAGCGAGAGAGGCAGCCAGCCTTTCTCGACCGCACCGATAAGGCGTTCTTCACCGGCCCTCAGCAATTGCATGATGCAGGAAATGTAACCCGCATCGAGACCCGTCTTGCGGGCAATCTCTGCCGGACCATAGCCTCTGTCCTCGAGCACACGCACGGCCGTGAGCAGATCCCGGTTGGAATGCTTGCGACGTGCCAGATTTTCCACGAGGCTCATCAGATAGAGTTCGGTTTCCGACGCCCGGACGACGAGGGCCGGAATATGCGTCTCTCCCAGGGCCTTAAAGGCTTCAAGCCGGCCCTGTCCGCAGATGAGGTCATACCCCGTACCACCATCGTCGCGCCGGGCCTCCGTGACGGTAATCGGCCGCTTCAAACCGACCGTCGCGATGCTCTCGACGATTCCTGCGAATATCTTCGGACTTCGCGCCCGCGGGTTGACGATGCGGACGCTGTCGACCGGGATCGACCGGATCTCCTGTACGCCCCCGACATGATGGGGAACGTCTTCCTTCCGCTCCCGGGCCATCACGCCACCTCCGCAAGAGGAACACGGCGCATCAGCTCGTAAAGCGCATCGAGCGTCACAAAACGGAAGGTATCGAGACTCGCCTCGTTCCGTTCGGCGAGGCGAAGTCGCGACGCCCTGCCATCGAGAGCGGGAAGGAGGTAGTAGTCACGGACGGCCTCCTCGCCGGGCTCCATACGCACCGCGATGGTGATGTCAGGTGGCTCCGACCCATCGAGGCGGATCAACCAGCGGAGCGACCCCGCAGCCGTCTGTGTGCAGCGGCACAGAAGCAGCGCGGCGGTGACCTCTCCATTGATGGTGAGGATCCCGGTCTCCGGATCAAGGGTGACGGAGGCGCCTGCTGCTCGCAGCGCCGCCAGCACCTCGTCGACCACCTGCGGGTTACGCTGCCGGAGCCGGCGATTGCTCTCGACATAGGCGAAGTCGCGATCCGGCGCGTATCCCACCAGAGAATAGGTCCGCAGCAGGCTACCGAAACGGCTGCGGTAAGCGCTGCTCGACGGACAGCCGGAAGCTTCGTCGATCATCAGGCCGGAGAGATAGCCATGCTCGGCGAGCAGGCGACGCAGCACATCCAGCATGTCGGTATCCGAAAGCCGGGCCGACCGGCCGCGGATGATCGCCTGCGCCGCGTCGAACAGCAGGTGATCGACGATGGCCGGAAAGGCGCCCTCGGCCCGGATCCACATGGACGGCTCGTTGCGGGTCCGCTTCCGCTTCAAGGCTGCTGTGCCGCGGTTCCAGACGTTGTTGCCGATGTACTTCTCGTTGATCAGCACCTGATGGACGGTGCCGCGGCTCCAGTCGCGACCGAGATCCGTTCGAATGCCCTCGGCGTTCAGCATGGCGGCAATCTCGCCTTCGTGGCGGCCATCTTCGACGAAACTCTGATAGATGCGCCGCACCACCTCGATCTCATCTGACGGACCGGGAATGAGCACCACACGGTCGGTCTGGATGCTCTTATGTTCAAGGCGTGCGAGCAGTGCCTTGCTCCGGCCGGCCTCATCCACGAGTTGCCGCCTCAGGCCGAAGCCGGCGGGACCACCCTGACGGAAGCCCTTCTCGATCAGCCGGCACTGGCCGGCGAAAACCTTGACCGAGAGCTCGCGGCTATATTCGCCAGCCATCTTGCGCTTCAGCATCTTCTGGATGTCGGAGCCGAGGCTGCCGTCATTGTCGAAGGGCTCGGCGCAATACTCGACCCGCACACCGGCGCGGCGGCATAGATATTCGTAGTAGGCGCTTTCATCAGCATCCTGAAACCGCCCCCACCGGCTGATATCGTAGACGAGCACGATCTCGAAATCGGCGTGCCCGCCCGTCACGTCGGCAATCAGTTTTTGCAAACCGGCGCGGCCATCGATGTTGAGGCCGCTCTTTCCCTCATCGGCATAGGTCCTGACGATGGTGCAGTTGTAGCGGGCTGCGTAGTCACGGATAGCGTCGGCCTGGTTCTCCGTCGAATAGCGCTGATGCTCGGTCGACATCCGCACATATTGCGCGGCACGCACCTCGGGAAAACCGGAAGAGATCTCGTTGCGCGGCACTATCATTGGCGATCACGACCCGTCTTGCCGGCACGCCAAGAAATCGACCGTTGTACGGACGATCCCACGCCGGAAACCCTCTGCTTCTCTCAGTGTATCTTCATGGAGACGAAGCATGTTGCCGAAGAAGGGCAGATCATTACCGCCAGGATCGGGGGGAGAAGGCCTTCCCCGGCGCTATGCCGAAATCGTCTCTCTCGCATTGAAGACAGAGCTCGACGACAGCCGCCGGACGATCAAGACGGTTCAACGCTGGACGAATGCCAGTGAGCGCACGGTCAAGAACTGGATTGCCGGCTCCTGCGGCCCGGGTGGAGACCATCTCATCGCGATGCTCATCCATTCCGATACGATGCTGCACATGCTCCTGATCGCCAGCCGACGCTTCGATATTGTTGAGATGCTTATGGATCGCCCGGGATCAAGTGCCGACGAGAACACGGGAACGGCCCCGGCGGGCCGGAACGCGCACGGGCGAACCTCGTTCTTCCATGACCCTGGTCGTGTCCCTGTTGGTGACCCTGACCCTGACCCTGATGAAGCGTTCGTTCCGAACGAGCGACAGCGCTGGTTTCTCGCCGAACTCGCCGGCGGAAGGCGGGTCTCAGCCGGAGGGTTGCAGTCCCGGTTCGGCATCTCCGAGAAAACCGCGAAGCGCGATATAGCCGGGCTCAGGGCAAATGCGTGGATTGCATTCACGGGATCGAGGCGGAAAGGACGGTATCGGCTACGCAGACCCCAGCCATAAATTGCCGCGCCCAGGTATCAGGCCGTAGCGACTGGTCTGCCCGAGTTCGCGTATCTCTGGCGCGCGATACAGTGACCAATTTTTAGATATAATTTTTGGTCGCCCGGACATTGTCACTGACCAATTTTTAGATATAATTTTCGGACACAAACGGATGGCTGATGCCCGATCCCACGTCCGATACTCTCGATCGCATCCATGACCGGATCGCCAAGGCGGCACCGGCCGGAGTGTGGTCCCGCGCCGACTTCCTCGATATCGGGACGCCCAATGCCGTGGAGAAAGCGCTGCAGAGGCTGACCCTTCGAAGCGACATCCGCCGCCCTCACCGTGGCCTCTACGACAAGCCCACAACCAGCAAGCTGACCGGCAAGATGGTGTTTCCGCCGCGCGCCGCGTTCATCGACGCCATCGCCCGGCGCGACAAGCTGCGCGTGCTGGTCGACGGCATGACGGCCGCGAACGATCTCGGCCTGACCACAGCGGTTCCGGCGCGGTCGACGATCCATGCTGACACCTATCCACGAACGATCGAGATCGAAGCCAACGCAGGCGATCGGCAGGCCGCGCAGCCGGTCATCTACAAGCTCGACTTCAAGCGCATTTCGGCCAAGACCGCATTTTGGGCCGGCCGGCCGGCTATGCGCGTTGTCCAGGCCCTGACCTGGTATCGGGACGAAAAAACGAGCCTCGATGCGGCCGTCAACGGCATTGTGCGGCATCTGTCGCAGGCCCCCAACCGAAGACAGGTCGCGCAGGATCTGCGCGACAACATCCAGGCGGTGCCAGCATGGATGTATCCCCTGGCGGAGACGATCGCGTGCAAGCTACTTGGCCAGGAAGGCGAGGCTGACGAACCCGATCCCGAGCGGACGAAGGGGGATCATGCAAGAGACGTTCATTGAAATCCTCCGCGCGAGCGTCGACGATCGCCGCGCCCTCTTTTCGACCGTCGCCGCCGGGCTCGAGACCCGCGCGGAGAACGTCGAGAAGGACCTTTATGTCTGCTGGGTGCTCGACTTCCTGTTCAACCGACGATCACACGATCCCATCGGGCTCTATTTCAAGGGTGGGACCAGCCTCAGCAAGGCCTATGGCCTGATCCGCCGCTTCTCCGAAGACATCGACATCGGCATCTACAAGGCGGATCTGAAGGTGCCGCTGGAAGCCGAGATCGCCGCCCTGCCCTCGCCGACCCAGCAGCAGAAGGCACTGACCGACCGGGTCGACGAAGCTGCGCGGCAGTATATTTCCGGCCCGCTCAGAACTCTGCTGAGCGAGGAGATCACCGTCCTCGAACGGGAGGCCGGACAGAAGAGACATTTTTCCCTCAGCTTCGGCTTCGATCCCTACCGAAACAGGGAGGCCCTCGACATCCTGGTGGTCGGCTACAGGAGCGCCTTCGACGCCGGCGACGACTACGTTCAGGCGGCGGTCCGCATCGAGGGCGGCGCGCGGCCCGATCCCGTGCCCGCCGAGCCTCGAACAATCGTTCCCTATGTCGCCTCGGAAATGCCCGAAGGCCTCGCTCTCACCGTCGGAAGCGTCATGACGGTCAAACCCGAGCGGACCTTTTGGGAAAAGGTGCTGATCCTGCACGCCATGACCGAGATGACCGAGAAGCGCCGTCTCGACGCCAGGCCCGACCGCCCGGAACCCAATCTCGATCGCTACTCGCGCCACTATTACGACGTCCATCAGATCTGGACCCATCCAGACTATGGCGTCGCGACCGCCTCGATGCTCGACCTCGCCGAAGCCTCCCGCCAACACAAGATGCTGATGTTTCGCGCGCCGGATCATCGGTACGACCGGGCGGTGCCGGGGACCTATCGTCTTGTCCCCACCCCGGAGATGCGCGCAAAGCTGGCGGCCGATTACGCGCGCATGTCCGCAATGATATTCGGGACACCGCCCGCGTTCGAGGAGGTGATGGCGAGCATCGAGGCGCTCGAACGACACCTCAACACGACCTCGGCGTCGCATCCCGATCAGCTGGGCCCGACAGCGCCATGAGGATGTTCGCAACCCGCGTCTGGGGCCTGGGATTTGAACGTCTGCCGATCGCGACCTTCGGATCGGCGGGCCACCTCAACCGTCTCCTCAGGCTTGCCGAACGCGGGGACCGCCTGCTGTTCGTGGGCACGAAGACGGAGCGCACGCCAGACGCCCTCCAAGGGCGATTGCTGGGAATGGCGGAGATTGGTTTCGAGCCGCTGCGCACGCTCGAGATCGCCACCCACGCCGACCTCGATGCCCGCGACTTCGACGAGCGCGGCAACTACAAATTTCCTCATGCGGTCGCACTGACCCGGGCATGGCGCTTCGTGCCGCAGCCGGTGGTGACGGACACGCTGTCCACGCAGCTGACCATGCTCGCGACGCCGGGCGTGGAAGAGCTTGAAGAGGAAGATGTACGACGTGTCCTGGCGCTCGCTGCCGAGCCGCTGGTGCTGCCCGAGCTTCCCTCTCTCCAGCGGATGCGGCAACTGAACGAGCTTCTTCGGCCGACCACCGGCCCGAAGCCAGGCGACGTCGCCTACCGCGTTGAGCACTCGGCCCAGAACCCCGCGTCAACCTATGCCCTGCAGTTCGGCAAGAGGAACGTCTTCAAGATCGGCCATGCTGAGGACATCGACGCGCGGCTGGCGGCCGTGAACCAGCACGTCCCGGTCGAGGTGCTCAACGAGAAATGGAAGATCTTCCTGACCCAGACATGGAAGACCTCTGTTGAGGCCTATGAGATGGAGCAACGCGTGCTGAAGCGAATGGAAACAAAACGAAGCGGCTTCGAACGTGTACTGTGCTCGGATACAGAACTGCAGTCCGCGTGGACGGCCTCTCTCCTCGCCTGATTGCGGCGGTTCCACCCCAACATGACGAAGTTGGCAAGAGACCTACCTGAATACGATCTGCGGATTTTCGATATGGACGAGCTTGAACTGGCCAAAAAGGCCGGAGTCTATTTGCAATCCTTCGCTCGTGCTCAGCAGAATGACTGGGCTGATCTGATGCAAGGAGTCAATCCGAACCAGGGTTATGGCCGGAGCGACGAGGCCTACAAGGCATACGACATCGCGATGGCGCTCTACGACTGGTCTGATACGAGGTGGCTCAACTGCCAGTTTCCTAGAGACTACGCATCCGCGGCCGATCTGCGTGAGATGCTCCAGCTTTCAGTGAAACAGTTGGAGCACTGGCTGATAGAGCTCACACGGGCTTGGGAAGCCTGCCAACAGCGCGACCTTTATCTGGAGACACTTCCCATGGTCCTGGACGCCGTTGAGAAGGCCCAGCATGGAGTCAGAGAAGCGTTGAGGCAATTGGACGGATCAAGTCCGGCGAGCGCGAACGCGGAGGCGTTCCATATCATGGCTCACTTGGCGCATATCGCGGATCGTTTCGAACAGGTCCTGCTCCGCCTCAAGAAGCGCCGAGCGAACCGCGCAGCACTCGTCATGGAGAACGAGTACGACGTGCAATATCTGTTTCAATCGCTGCTCGCGCTCGAGATCGACGACATCCGCCCCGAGGAGTTTGGCGGATCGGTCGCCGGCAGCGCAGGGCGCGTGGACACCTACCTGCCCGATTATCGATGCTGCGTCGAATTCAAGATGACGCGTGCCGGCCTGGATAATGCAACACTGAGGAAGCAGATAGCGGACGATTTCGTCCTTTACGGTGCTGATGACCGTTATGATTTTCTATTTGTTTTCGTCCACGACCCTCAAAAACTCATCACCAATCCAGTCGCCTTTGAAAAGGATATGTCCGTTCCCCGAACTGGTCTAAAGCAGGTCGTCGTATCGATCCGGTAACCCAGCGTTGAGGTCGGCGACGAAAGTCTGGGAAGAGTGGCTGCCGCGCAGATCCAGGTCCAGCGCGGCTCTCGCTGAACGATAGGTGCTCAAGGATGCGGTCCGATCAGTCTGATGCGACGGATCTGGTGGAGATTTCCGCCATGCTCATCGCGGCCTATGTTTCCAATAATTCCGTGCCGGCAGCCGAACTGCCGAAATTGATCCATGACATTCACGGTGCCCTCCGGTCGTTGGGCACAACAGCGTCGACTGAGCCGGAGAAGAAGCCTGAGCCCGCGGTATCGGTGCGCAAGTCCGTGACGTCGGATTTCATCATCTGCCTGGAGGACGGCAAGAAATTCAAATCGCTGAAACGACATCTCCGCATACAGTATGGTCTGACGCCTGCCGAGTACCGTCAGAAATGGAACCTTCCCGCCGACTATCCGATGGTCGCGCCAAGCTATGCGGAAGCCCGTTCGGCGTTGGCGAAGGCGTCAGGCCTTGGCCAGCTGCGCAAGGCGGTTGCGCCAGTTCCGGAACCCGTCGTTGCGTCCTCACCCTCAGTGATGGAGAAGCCGAAGCGCACCCCGCGCACTAAGGCAAGCGCGCCGACCGCCGTTGCGGCCGCGCCAGAGACGGCCCCGGCAAAGCGCACCCCGCGTAAGACGAAATCCGTTGCCGAGCCCGTTGCACAGCCCGCTGCCAAGCCCAAGAGGGCACGCAGGGCCGCCGAACCTACCGGCTGATGATCATGGCGCAGCCGGAGACATCAACACCGGCTATGCGATCCGCGTGACTGGCCCCGGCAGGCTCATGCTCAGCTCGCGGCGCCGGTGTCGACGCGACGGACGTCGGGGAAACGCTTCGTCCCGGCTCGAGGAACCCCGTGGCGGGCACGGCAGCCTGCCGTCGAAGCGACATCGCTCGGACCGTCATGCTTGGGAGGGGGAGACTTGCGATCAGTTATTCCAATCATCGAGCAGCTAGACCGCGCCCTGAGCGAGCTGGCCATCAATCATCCGCTCAATGGCCGTATCGCTCTGATCCTCGTCGACAACGGCCTGGAGCTGATGTGCCATCTGAAATGCACTGATCTCTTATCCGACGACCGCCGCCGAAGCCCGCGCGGGCTGACCCAGGAACAAAGGAATGACGCGCGGGGACGCGCCTTCGACAGGAAAATCGGGCTCCTCCAGGACCTCGGCCATATCCCGGCCGAGCAGGCTCAGGCAATCACGACCCTGCACGGCTACAGGAACCAACTTTACCATGTCGGCCTGCGCGACGATCCGGTCATCGGCCAGCTCGCCCACCTGTATTTCCACTTCGCCGCCGAGTTGCTTGAGCCACTGCTCGGCACTCAACGCCACCTGCGTTGGGAGCCTGAGATCATCACCGACGCCGCGCGGCGCCTCTTGCCGGAGCTGGCGACCGCGAAACGCTACGGTGCGAAGGTGGATATTGCGGGGCTGCGCGCCCGATGGGTTGCCGAGTGTCCGCCGCCGCCGGTGCCCATCGAGCAGGCCCTAAGTAGGCACCTTCTCGCCAGAGTCGACGAAGCTGAGGCATCTTTCAGCATTATCGCGACGGGACGTTCGGGGACGGATGATCCTACTGCGACCCTGCGGACGGTCCAACTCGAGGCCGATACTCTGACGGCAATTCGCCGCCATCGCCGCGATCGCGATAAGCAGCTGAAGGCGAAGGGTATCGAGCCGAAGCCACTCGATGATGAGCAGCTCGCGATGGCGCGGGGAACGAGGGTCCTTGAAGACCTCAACGCACGCCTTCTACCGAACTGGACCCCCAAACACCCAATATTACCCTTCAACAGTTGGCGAAAGCAGGCGACATCGATCAGCACGAAACGCAAGGCGTCCATCGCACTGGGGAGCTTTGACCGGATCCGGAGGGAGATCGACCAGCTGGAGGACATCATAGCCGAGCCGATCGAGGACATGTACGGGTGGCATCAGTACCTCGAAGATGTCGCGATGGACAACCGGTAGACCCGATGGATCCGAAATTCGTTGCCCATGGCGAGTCGCTCCATGGCTCATTCCAGCGTCTTGTCGCGAGGGGGTGGTGGACGCATGACACGCATACGGCTTGGTCAGCTCTTCGATTGTACGGAGCAAGGCGGCGTTCTGGTTGCGGAAGCCGCTGATGGTTCACTTCGACACATCGACGACGTGCCATCGGGACTGGCCTGCCAATGCCAATGCCCCGGCTGCGACCGGCGAATGGTTGCAAAGAAGGGGGATCTGCAAGCACACCACTTCGCGCATCACGTTGATCGCGACGGTGCTTCATGCACGTCCGCGGGCGAAACGGCCCTCCACAAGTTCGCGAAACAGGTCCTCGACGAGCGACTGGAGATTGCGCTTCCCGAGCTCGTCATTTCGCATCGAGACGATACCGAAGTCGTGGTGCGGGCAACGAGACTCGCATTCGACGAGGCCATTCTTGAAACCAAGGATGGGTCGATTGTGCCGGACGTCGTCCTGGTGCTGCGGGATCGGCGCCTCATCGTTGAATTCAAAGTCACTCACCCCTGCGATGACGTAAAAATCGCGCGCATCCGGGCCATGAATGTCGGGGCGATCGAGATCGACCTGTCCGGCTACCGGGATCGAGCATTGGATGAGCTGGCCGACGACATCCTCCACAACGCTCCCAGGATCTGGCTTCACAATCCGCACGAGCCCGCTGCCCGGGACCGCTTGTCGGAGAGGGCGCGCCAACGTGCCGAAGATCGGCAAAAGTCCATCGACGAGCACCGTCGAAATTATCGGCACCGCCTGCCCGCGCGCGAGGGGGGTAAAGGGGAGTGCGAGGCGATGCTGCGGAGGGACGGTTTGGATGATCTCATCAATCTCCCCGTCGACGGGAGCGGGTGTTTCACCGCCCCGCTCGCTGAGTGGCAAGGTGCTATTGTCCTCGCACTGCTGCAATCGAAGTCCCAACCATTCAGAACACGAACAGCGGTCGCTGCTTTGGTCAGGCGGGGTTGGATCGACCCGCTCTTTCGGTCTGTCTCCGAGGAGATTGCCAAAGCGCTGAAGGAATCGGGTGTGCCTTTCGCCTCTCCCGCAAAATCCGTTGAGAGCTATCTTCGCCAGCTGGAGCAGCTTGGGTTTATCCACTCCGCGCCCTCGGAGATTTGGAAGGCGTCAGGTCTGCTGCGGCAGAGAATTCACGAAGCGAAGGAGTTGCGGGCGCGCCCTGCGAAGCGCCTGGCCGAAATGCGGGGCATCGTATCAGAGCAGCTTCTCGGCCTGCCAGACGAGGAAACGCGCGGCTTCTCATTCGAGACATGGATCCAGGCCGAACTATCGGATCGTGGACAGTCCGTCGCTGACGCGATCCACGGCAGCGAGCCTGAATGGACGACGCTTTGCCATCAACTGTCCAACATCGGCACCCAGATCCGCTTTTCGCCTCGTGCCAACCTCGAGCTTTTTGGGCTCCCATGTGAGGGGAAGCTTGAGCGCGCGTTGCAGAGGAAACGCCTCGAGGCCGAAGACAGAGAACGGGAAAAGCGGGAGAAGGAGAAGGCCGATGCCGAAGCGCGGGTAGTCCGGCTCCGGAAGCTCGCGGCGGCGGACCTAGGTGAAGGTCATGAAATCTGGCTGAGCACCGGCGATGCGGCTCTGAACGGCCAGTCTCCACTGGAGTCCGCGCGGAGCGAAACTGGGCTTCGCGACGCAATCTATGCTCTCGGACGAAAAGCGGACCAGCTCAGGATCGAGGAGCAAGCCCGCGAGCGCAAGCATAAAGCCGTCCGAGAGCTCGAGGCCCTCGCTCGCAACCGCTACATCGACCCTGCACGGGCAGATCTCTGGATGCGGAGTTCCCGCCCTGAGCTTGGCGGGCAATCGCCGGCCGACTTCACGATCGACGACGCCACGCGCGACAAATGTGCGATCTACCTCCCAGGGAAAAAATCACGCTACTGAGCTAGACGCCCGATTGCGTGAAACAGCTCGATCGCGATGGGAGAGCACTCCCCTGCCTCAAATTTCTACAGCGATTTCGGGTTGGATTGATGTGCTGATCGGCGTGTACAGATCGATATTGGCCGCAGTCCTGAGCGTCGCGAGAAGCGAGTAGCGAACTCGGGTGTCAGCGCGATCAAAGCCGGGATTCTCTCGCCACCAACCACCGATCGGATAGACGATGATGGCATCGCGCTGAGACAGCTCGACGGCATCGCCTTCCCAAATGTCAGCATGCAGCGAGCCACGATTTCGCAAATTGGGGCCCAGCATCCATCGCGTCTCCGCTGCCCGCGCCGGAGGCCGAGTTCCCGCTTTGGCATTTATACGGCGGACGAAGACGTCCAAGCGTTCGTCACCCGGCTTAAGGGCAAAGCGCAAACCGTGAGAGGCGTAGCTGTGGCGCCGGCTTCGGCCTCGCTCTCCCGGATTGGGTTCGATGAAATAGCTGAGCGTGATGCGCAGCTGCACCTGAGTCTCACCGAGCGCTTCGAGCTCATCCCGCGGCCAGGGCAGTTCGTGAACAACGAGGTCCTTGGTCTCGACACCGCCCGCTACCCTCGCAAAGGGCTGCATGTCATTCTCAATGACCATGGTCACGTCGTTCTGAAGGCTCCCGAGGGCCCGAGAGAGGGATGGCACTCCGAAACCATAGCGGCGCAAAACGCCATTCTTACCGATCGCACCGAGATGGGCCTTCATTGCCGGCGTCCATTCAGCCGAATGGACGACAAGACCACGCACCGTCTCGGGCCAAAGGCCCGGCCTCTCGGCCATGATCTGGGCGCCCATGCGGGCTGCAAGCGCCGTGGCTGCACTCGTCTCGCCGGTTGTCGTGAAAGCGCGGTGTTCCGGCAACCGATAGGTGGTCAGAAGTGCCAGATCATCGACGTGATCACCAAGCAAGGTTGTCGGGTCGACACCGATATTGCCACCCTCGAAAACGACATCCGGCTTGAGCGGCCAGTCGTGGTTCCAGGTGACCGAGGTACGGGATCTCGGCATGATATCGCCGACGCCTGCCATCGCCTCCCAGCCGGCGAATAGAGGATCGACGATGGTATCCTTTTCGGTGAAAGCGCCGACGGACAGGACATTCCAGGCCTGCGCGGGACTTTCGATCGGCGTCGTGTCGTTACGTGCGGGATAGTCGTCACGATGGATATCGT
Source organism: Kaistia hirudinis (assembly GCF_014196455.1). GTDB lineage: Bacteria > Pseudomonadota > Alphaproteobacteria > Rhizobiales > Kaistiaceae > Kaistia > Kaistia hirudinis. The sequence goes on along the minus strand of NZ_JACIDS010000007.1, from coordinate 5,911 downwards.
CGCGGATATTTCCAGCCGACACAGCGATGAAGCGAGGCGCATTGTCGGCGCCGAATGCAAGCGTATCGAGGGCAGCGGACCAGGACGACGGCCGGCCCCGCCAATGATCGCCTTCCGAGGTGATGGCGAGACATATCGCGCGGGGGCGGTTCGGTGCGACGATCTCGGTGCGGGAGATCGACTGCGCGGTGATCGCGCCATAGAGATCGGGATCGTTGGCACCGTGATCCGGCAGCACCTTCACCGATTCCAGCCTGTGGCTGAGCGTCACCGGCCCGTCGCCAGCGAGCAAGTCGACCAGATCCCCGTAGAGCGCCACACCTGACAACTGGGTGCCGTGGCCACCGTGTGCCTGGTTGCTCACGTCCTCGACGTTCCAGCCTGCATCGAAGGCCTGTTGATCAACCGCGGCGAGTGCCGGCCGGATCAGCGGGTGTCGGCGGGTCGAACCGGAATCGAGGAGACAAACGGCCGGTACATCGGCGGCGGGGGCAACGATCCGATCCGCCGTTTCCGCAGCCCAGGCCCGTTGTTCAGCGCCATCCATGGCCATGAAGAAGGAGGGCGTGTCGCGCGCTGTGCGCAGCTCGGCGATGGTGTCAGTATTAGCGATGATGCGCCCCAGCATCTCCGCCGTGCCGTGGACAATGACAACTTCTCGCTCGGGAAAGGTCAGCGCGTGCTCGCGCATTGGAAGTGCGAGACGTCCCGCCGCGGCGACGAAGCGCTCTTTCGTGCCTAGCCGCAGCCAAACCTCCCACCAGATCGCGACACCCGGAAGAGGAAAGAATGTTTCATCGTCGGTGTAGAGCGACCGGGCTACAGCCAGTCGCGCGGTCTCGATGGAGGCGACCAGGACCTCATTCTTTGGACCGGTCGCCTCCTCTATGATCTGACCGTCGACCTCGCGCCTGCGAACGCGGTCCTTGTCCCGATAATCAGCAACCTTCTTCAGATAATACTCGCGCTGCTTTTCCGGTACGAAGACCGTGGCGGCAACCGTCGTGCCGTCGGCGTTACCTGGCCGAACGCTCACCAGCTCGATCGGGAACTTCCCCTGCCGGTTTTCGAGCTTATCGACGATCTCGGCGTGGGCCGCCGGCAGATCGAATTCGAGATAGAATCCCGGCGTTCCGGCGGCAAGACCGACTTCGCGCGCACGGAGCTGTGCTTCGGCGCCCGCCAAAGCTACCGTCAGGGCTGTGGTCAGCTTCTCGGCATGCTGGACTCTATCGCGCTGCGGCGGCGCGGAACCACCGCCGCCACCGTGAGCCGTATAGTCCTGTGCGACACCATGGCCAGGAAGATAGACATGCGCGAGTGGGCGCGGCGGATCGACTGGCATTTACCGATGCGCAGCTCCCTTGCGCTCCGCGATGGTCGCTGTGAGATCCCGCAATGTGATGCGATCCCGATCCTCAAGAACGACCAGCTTGGCGGCATCAGCCGCGGCCCGCGAGATTTCGGCCTGGCTCATCCCCCCTGCAGCGGTGACCACCGCGTCCCAATCCAACCCTTCGGTGTCGAATGTCGCCAGCCGCGCCTGGAGTATCCGCTTCGCGACCTCGGCGCTCGGTAGCGCATACTCGATCACATCGTCGAACCTTCGGAACAGGGCAGGGTCGAGCAATTCGGGATGGTTGGTCGCGGCGATCACCAACCCCTCGCTTTCGTCCTCCTCGAGAAACTGCAGGAAAGAGTTGAGGACGCGGCGGATCTCGCCGACGTCATTGCGCTCCGCCCTACGGGCCCCGATGGCGTCGAACTCGTCGAAGAAATAGACGCCCTTTGTTTCGACCATGGCGGTGAACACCATGCGAAGCTTTGATGCGGTTTCGCCCATGAACTTGGTCATCAAGGCGTCGAGCTGGACCGTAAAGAGCGGCAGGTGCAGCTCCCCCGCCAAGGCCGAAGCCGTCATCGTCTTGCCAGAACCAGGGGGACCTATCAGCAGCAGCTTGTGGCGCGGTGCGAGCCCGTGACTGAGGAGCCGATGCCTCTGACGTTGTTCGCGAAGAACGCGGCGAAGCCGCCCGTCAAGTGCTTCGGGAAGCACCATGCTCGACAGCCTGACATCCGCGTACCGGACCGCGATCAGATTGGCGAGATCACCCCGTGGCTGCGCCAACGGAACTGGAGCCGACCTTCGCTCGGAAGGTCGGTCTTTGTTGGCACGAGCGGCGTCGACGAGTTCGCGAAGCTGCATCGCCACTTTGCCGTGCCCCCGCCGCGCTTCGCTGGCAGCCGCCTGTAAGGCGATCGTCAGGAACTGCTCATCGTCGCCTTCGACGTGGCTCTTGAGAAGGGAGATCAGTTGCTGCGCGGTCGTCATGACATCTCAACGCAGCAGACCGCTGCGCAGCTCCAGACACCGGGTTGCCCAGGATCGCAGCACAGGATTCCTCTCGCGGCGTTCGAACAGAAGTCCTGAGAGATAGGCCTTTCTCCCCAAGAACAAGTTAAGAACGAGTTTAGGTGTGAAGGCCAGCGGAATCAGCCCGCCGTGGATCGCGATTCCCAGCTTTCCTGCCGGGTGTGGCGGCCGCGACTCAACCCGCTTGGGTACCGCGACGACCGCCTACGGCTTGAAGATCAGGCAACCGATGAGACGAGTTGCTGTCGGCGCGGTAAGATAACCTACTCTGCGGTAGAGAACCACCCGATGGTAGCCTTCGACGAGATATCCTCCGCTCTCGACCGCCTCCGGGAGGCGCACTACTGGCTGCACCAGATGGAGAGGAACTACCACTTCGCGGATCAATTTCGGTGGAGCCTGAATTCCTTCCTGAAGGCCTTGAAAGAGGTTCGCCCGATTCTGGATCAGGAGCTTCAGCATAAGGAAGGCTTCAAGGCCTGGAAGGAGCCCATCTACCAAACGCTGCGTGATAACAAGCTTCTAGTCTCCTTGCAGAAGAACCGCGACGTCGTCGTGCATCAGCGGCGCCTCAGGCTCAGAAGCTCAGGAGCGATCGGCCTCTATCAAGGCGGGCTGCGCTTCGGCGTTGGGCTGCCCATCGATCCCGACCACGACAGCGATACGGCCATACTCGCTGCTGTGGCGGCGGGTGATCCGTTCGGCCTCATGACTCCGGATGAGGACACGATCCCCTGCGTTCGGAGATTCTGGCGCCTCCCGGAATATGAGGAGGAGATCGTCCAACTCTGCTCGATGGCCTGGCTCGCGATTGGCGGCCTGATGTCGGAGGTCATCAAATGGCTCAGCGGTGAGATCATCGAGTTCAATCTGACGTGCCGACTAAGCGATGATGAGATGATGTTTCGCCTCTACAACCGCGATGCCCTGGCCCAGCGGCTCGCGCCATCTATGCCACGTCATTTTCGAGAGTGCTCAATGAAGCCGGTGTCCTAGGAAGCAGCGCAGTCCGCGTCCCCTGTCTTACCCTCTAGGGGTCTCCGCACCCAAATAAAGAGGTCAATTGCCCTGCGGCCTTCACGATCACCAATCAGGCCCCGCACCCGGATTGGTGCGGGTAGAAAGAATCAGATTTCAGATGCGATATCCGCGAAGAAGCTCACGTGCCGATCACTGAGTTCCTTCATTGCCCGAATGTTTGAACGACTATCCCGACATGCTTTGGCGCACGTGCGGACAATATCGCGATACAGCGCCAATCGTATGGGCTTGGCGCCCTGGAAATTGATGAAGAGGTCCTGCGACAGCTTCGCATCAACGCCAGATCCGCGCGCCACAAGCATGATGTTCGGCGCGCCTCCATAGGCTTGAAACATTAAATATCGCCAACTCGGATCTGGCAGGCCGCTGGCGGGAACAGCCTCGTTCGAGAAGACGAGGTCGCCGCCATGCGACAGGAACTCATACGCTTCCTTCGCGGCGTTCGACGTCCTGGCGATCAGAACGCATGGGGCACAGGTTTCGTAAGTCCGGAAATCACGATCCAGCTCGAGACCCAGGAGCTCACACAATTGATTCCGCTGCTGGTAGTCCAAAGCCGCTTTGCGATCGAGAAACCATTCAAGCGAGCGAGCGGTCGAGCCGATGCAGCGGCTCAGCTCGCCGGGTGAGGTCGGCCAGCATCGCACCAAGGCCCGGGCGACGTCCGGGAGATCGTTCGACTCGGGATCCGCGGAAATAGCCTCCTGAAGCTCATCGTCATCCGCAACCGGAGGCGTTGTGAGCAGCCATACGGCGCCGTCGAAGGTATCCTTGTGGAAATATCGGCGCCCGGCCGGCGCCAGCCCCTTCTCCCAGGCATCGAGCCAGGCCCCCGGGCGCCAATCGATCTCATCGCCCGGTGGCAGATCGGCCGCGCGAGGCGGCCGGTTCCGCCACCACTCCATGGTGGCATTCACCCGTGACTGCGGGGACTGGAAAGAATGATTGTGGCGGTCCGTGGCGCAGCGGTTCAGTTGATCCAGCGTCGTGCTCGGCGTCGCCCGTCTGCGAGGCAGGCTCGCCCACATTGCATCCTCCTGGCACCGCCGCACGGAAGCCGAGAACGCCTTGTCGCTTCCGTCCGCGACGACGAGCCGGACATCGGTCGCCGCCAGCGTATCAGGCAAGTCCACCGCAGATGCGGCGAGATGGCGGCTCACCTTCAGCACATCCGGGCGACCGCGCAGGCCGTCGGCTCGCGTCCACGCTTTCCCGAGAACACTCACGATCGATGCCGGATTGTCGACCGGCGTGAGCATGACCCATCGAAGCGAGGTCCCTGGAACCGAAAGCCCGTAGAGCAGCAAAGGGGTCAGGTCATAAGTGGCCAGGTCCTCCCGGGAAGCAGCTTCCCGGACGAAGACAACGCCATATTCCCGATGCAGGAAGACATGCTTGGCCGTCGCAACGACGAGGTGATGTTCGCGCAAGCGCATGGCGCCGTCTTCGTCGTGTTCGTCAACAATGGTCATCTGTTCCCGCCTGATCCGTCGTCGAGGTCGTAAGGCCCGTCAGCAGTGACGTCGTCTCCGTCCAAGTCCTCCTCGTCTCCCTCGCCCGCCATGAGCCCCAGCGGCATATCCTCGGCCAGCAGCTTAGCCTTGCTGAGCAGGCCGGCGTCTTCGAGTGCCTCCATGTCGGGCAGGTCGCGCAGCGTGTCGAGACCAAAATGCGCCAGGAAGCCCTTCGTCGTGACATAGGTATAGGGCGCGCCCGGCTGCGGGCTACGCGGGCCCGCGGCGACAAAGCCGAGGGAACGCAGATAGCCGATCGTGTCGCGGCTCACCTGCTTGCCGATCATCTCGCCGAGCTCGCCGCGTGTCACCGGCTGGTGATAGGCGATGCAGGCCAGCACCAGCATCTCGGCCTGAGAGAGCGGGACCGGTGCCGGCGCCGAGCCGAACGCCGCGTGGATCGACTCGGCATGGCGCGGCCGGGTGCGCAGCTGCCAGCCACCGGCAACCGGCACCAGCTCGTACGGCCGGTCGCACAACGCGTCGCGGATATCGTCGATGACGAGCTCGAGGCTGCAGTCGCGCCCGACGACGCGGGCGAGCACGTCCCGTTCCACCGGTCCGGACGCAGCAAAGATCACCGCCTCGACCCGCGCCATCCATTCGCGCCAGCGCAGCTCGGGCGGCAGCTCGACGAGCTCGGTGTCCAGTGGACCATTGGCGCGGCGGCGGCGGGCCATGGTCAGAGCCCGTAGAGCCGGAAGGTCGACCGACCGGAGAGCTCGCGCACGGCCTCGAGCGCCGCCAGCCGCTCGAACAGCCGCCGGCTCGCCCAGCGCGACAGCGACGCGGTCACCAGCGCGCCCGGCACCGCCTCATCGTCGAGCAGCCGGCGGATCGCCTCCCCGGCCCCCTTGGCGCGCAGCTTTGGGGTCACGGCCGCGAGCCGTGCGGCGCGGCGGGCGATCTCGCCGGCGAGACGGCAGGCCTCCACCGCCCCGGCGGCCGTGGCGAGGCACAGGGCCGCCGCATGCCCCTCCCC
>NZ_JACIDS010000006.1 GCF_014196455.1 Kaistia hirudinis | reverse complement strand
CGCCGCCATATAACCCGTCCAACCCACCGCCGCAAGACCCAAAACTCAGAGACGAGTTTTTCGTCTCGCAGACAACAGCGTCGTCCGCGTCGTTGAGCCGGGTTATAGGCCCAGACCCCCGACCTGTCAAACAGATTTCACATTCGATCCGGCATTTTCGGCGGCCCAAAGCAGCGAAGCTGTGGATAAATTAGGCGGCAGCTGCCCATCAAGGCGTCAAAAGCCGCGGAATTCGGCGCTTTCCGCCATCTTCAAAGGCATGTTTCCTCTCCGCCCCGACGCCCGGCCGGTCCATTCGCGCGACTCGCGGCGCGCGCCGCGCCGGCCATCGCGGCCCCTATAGAGTCTATTCGGGCCGCCTTGTTCCGCCCTGCCCGCGAGCCCGTATCCTCGCTTCCATGCTGCGCGGCCCTGCCGCCGCGCCAATCCGCTGGAGGTTCGAGCCATGCGCGTCACCCAGGAGCCGGTGCTTCGCAAGTTCTGGTACTGCATCATGCCGATCGGCGATCTCGACGACGGCCCGAAGCCGTTCCGCCTGCTCGGCGAGAAGATCGCGCTGTGGAAGGACGCCGATGGCGTGCCGCACGCGGTCAAGGATCGCTGCCTGCACCGGAGCGCCATGCTCTCGGCCGGCACGGTCGAGGACGGCAATATCGTCTGCCCCTATCATGGCTGGGCTTTCGACGGCACGGGCCTCTGCGTGCGCGTGCCGCAGGAGCCGATCCAGAAGCCCAAACCCTTCGGCGTGGCGTCCTATCGCTGCGCGGAGCGCTATGGCTATGTCTGGGTCGCGCTCGAAGAGCCGATCTACGACATTCCCGTCATCGCCGAATTCGGCCAGCCCGGCTTCCGGCAAATCCATGAATTCGTCGAGGAATGGGCCTGCCCGCCCCTGCGCCTGATGGAGAACGCGTTCGACAACGCGCATATCTTCTTCGTCCACCGCAACACATTCGGCGATACCTCGCCCATTCCGGTCGAGAACCAGTTCGAGGATACGCCCGACGGTTTCATCACCCACACCGTCGTGCCGGTGAAGAACCCGCCGCGCATGCGCGACGCGCTGCGCACCACCGAGGCGGAGACCGTGCGCCACATGGCGAACCGCTATTATACGCCCGCCAATTTCCGTGTCGGCCGGATCGACTATCCGAATGGCCTCACCAACATTCTCTGCACGGCGGCGACGCCGATCGACGACAAGCTGACGCGCCGCATCCAGTTCGTCCTGCGCAACGACACCGAGGAAGAGACGCCCTCGGCCAAGGTGATCGCGTTCGACCGCGAGGTCGGCGACGAGGACAAATGGGTCGTCGAGACGACCGAGGAGGATGTGCCGCTCGACACCTCCGAGGGCGTCGAGGTCTCGATGCCGGTCGACCGGCCGGGCATCCTGATGCGCAAGCAGCTGCGCGAGATCATCCGCCAGCACCGCCAGGCCGCGAGCGCCTGAGCCCCAGCGAGAAACGGGAAAGCGACATGACGAGAGCCTCGTTCACCGAGCTCGCACGCGGCGCGAAGCGCGCGCTCATCATCGGGGTCGGCGGCGGCGGCGACGTCATCCAGTCGATCCCGGTCGGCAATCATCTGAAGCTGCTCGGCGTCGAGGAGGTGATCGTCGGCGGCGTCGGCTCGTCCTGGTGGATGCCGGAGGGCAGCCCGATCTCGCGCGATCCGACCTCCATGACCTATGGCCCGACGGTCTATGATGTGCACCGCCTGTCGCATGCCGAGACCTGGGTGCCCGGCATCGTCGGCGTCGAGCGGCGCTCCGGGCTCGGCGCGCAGCAGCCGGCCGAGGCGGTGCTGGCCGATCTCCTGCCGGGCACGCCCTTCGTCGCGAGCCTCGCCGATGGCGTGATCGGCCTCCGCGATGCGCTGCGCGCGCTCATCGCCGCGCGCGCGATCGATCTGGTGGTCGGCGTCGATATCGGTTCGGATTCCTTCCATGACGGCACCGAGGTGATCGGCGCGCAGACCTCGCTGATCGATTTCATGGTCATCGGCGCGCTGACACAGCTGGATGTCCCGGTCGTCTATGCGCTGGCCGGCTATGGCGCGGATGGCGAGATGCAGCTCGAAGAGCTCGACGAGCGGGTCGGCCGCGTCATGAAGGCCGGCGGCTTCCTCGGCGCGATCGGGCTGACGCATCGCGATGTCGAGGAGATGCTCGCCGCCTGCGCGCTTTATCCCGATCCGATCGAGCATTATGCGGCGCTCGCCGCCCGCGGCGAGTTCGGTTACCGCAAGGTCCAGACCAACACGCCCTGGGGCCATGCGGTCAAGATCACGCCGCTCGCCGCGCTGATCCTGTTCTTCGACCCGGCCGTGATGGTCGCCGAGGCCTGCCGCGGCGTGACGGCGCTGAAGGAAACGACCAGCATCGCCGAGGCCGAGGAGATCTACGCCAATGTCGTCGGCGAATTGCCGGAAACGCGGCTCGAGCCCGTCGTCCGCTTCATGAAGCCGCAAAAGGGGGGAGAGCAGGCATGAGCGCGGCGATGCAGCAATCCTCGGATGGCGGGCAGGCCGCGATGGCGCGCCGGCCGCTCGGCGCCGGTGGCCCCGCCTTGAGCGTGCTCGGCCTCGGCACCTGGGCGATCGGCGGCACGGAATGGGGCGGCACCGACCGCGACGCCTCGATCCGCGGCATCCATGCCGCGCTCGATGCCGGCATCGACTGGATCGATACGGCGCCGATCTATGGCTTCGGCCTCTCCGAGGAGATCGTCGGCGCCGCGATCCGCGACCGGCGCGCCTCGGTGCGCGTCGCGACCAAAGGCGGCCTCGTCTGGGGCGAGGGCCGCGGCCAGTTCTTCTTCCCGAGCCCGCGCGGCGACGTCCATCGCGACCTCGCCCCGGCCTCGCTCCGCCGTCAGGTCGAGGCGAGCCTCCAGCGGCTCGGCGTCGATCATATCGACCTCTACCAGACCCACTGGCAGGACGAGACCACGCCGATCGCCGAGACCATGGCGGCGCTGCTGGAGCTTCAGGCCGAGGGCAAAATCGGCGCGATCGGCGTCTCCAACGTGACCCCGGCGCAGCTCGAAGCCTATGCCGCCGCCGGGACGGTCGCCTCGGTGCAGGAGCAGTTCAACATGATCGACCGGCAGCACGAGGCGGCGCTGTTTCCGCTCGCCCGGGCGCACGGCATCGGCGTGATCGCCTATTCGCCGCTCGCCATGGGGCTGCTGTCGGGCAAGGTCACGGCGGATCGCGCCTTCGCGTCCGGCGATGCGCGCGGGGGCAGCCGCCGTTTCTCGGGCGAGACCATCGCCGCCGTGAACGGTTTTCTGGACGGCATCCGGCCGATCGCCACGCGCCATGGCCAGACGATCGCACAGCTGGTGCTCGCCTGGACGATCGCGCAGCCCTCGGTCACGCATGTGCTGACCGGCGTGCGCAATGAAGCGCAGGCGGCGGAGAATGTCGCGGCCGCCGCTGCCGTGCTTTCCGCGGAGGATCTCGGCGCGATCGACGCGGCGCTGGCGGCGGCGGATCTCAAGGTGCCGCAGCTCTATGGCTGAGGCGTCGCTCCGGCGTCAGAGCGGCGTGCGCGTGGCGATCTTCGCGCCGAGTTCGCGCATGGCATCGAGGCGCGGCGCGAGGTCGATCGTCGTGATCCGGCGATCCTTCACCACCTGACGGCCGGCGACGAACACGTCGGTCACGTCGCCCTTCCCCGCCGCATAGACGAGATGCGTCGCGAGGTCGTAGATCGGCACGGCATGCGCGGCCCTGCTCGAGACCAGGATGAAATCCGCGATCTTGCCCGCCTCCAGCGTGCCGAGCCGGTCGCCCAGTCCCAGCGCCGCCGCGCCGTTCCGTGTCGCCATCGCCACCACCTCGGCTGGGCGGATCAGCGTCGGGTCCTCATGCACGCCCTTGGGCAAGAGGGCCGCGAGGCGCATCGAGAGCCACATGTCGATGTCGTTGCCGGAGATGCAGCTGTCGGTGCCGAGCGCGACAGTGACGCCGGCGGCGACGAGATCCGGGATACGCGCGACGCCGGAGCCGAGCTTCAGGTTCGAGACCGGATTATGCGCGACGGTCGTGCCGCTCTTTGCGAGCAGATCGATCTCGCCATCGTCGAGATGGACGCAATGGGCGAGCACGGTCCGCTCCGAGAGCAGGCCGGTGCGCTCCATATGGCGGATGACGCTGGCGCCATAGCGCTCCGTGATGATGCGCTGCTCGGCGCGCGTTTCCGCCGCATGGGTCGAGAAGCGGCCGTCATGCCGCTCGGCCAGTGCGAAGGCCGCCTTCAGATTGTCCGGTCCGACCGTATAGGAGGCGTGCGGGAAGGTGCCGGGAATGACCAGTTCGTGCCCGTCATAGCGCTCGAAGAACGCCTCGGCGCGGCCGATCCATTCCTCCGGCCGGATGCCGCACATGCCCGGCCCGTCGAAGAACCAGCTGCCCGTCGAGATCCGGATGCCGAGATCGACGGCGGCCTCGGCCGTCGGCTCGCACAGCCAGAACATGTCCATGACCGTCGTGACGCCGGAGAGCAGCAGTTCCGAGAGGCCGATCAGCGCGCCGAGATAGGTCGTCTCCGGCGTCACATAATGCTGCTCGACCTCCCAGACGGCCTGCAGCCAAGGCTCCAGCGACAGGTTCTCGACCAGGCCGCGATGCTGCGTGCAGGCGGCGTGGCAATGCGCATTGATAAGGCCCGGCATCAGGATCGCGCCATCAGCGTCGATCACGCGGCCGGCGCGCGCGGCGAGACCGGCCAGCTCCGCATCCGTGCCGACGGCGACGATCCGCCCATCCGAGACGGCGATGCCGCCGGAGGCGAGCGTCGGCGCACCGGCGACCGCGGTGAAGACGGCAGCGCCCCGCACGACGAGATCGATCGGCCCGCCCGCCAGCATGTCCCCGTGCACCGCCATCGCCCGCGCTCCCGTTCTGTCCCGCCCTTCCGGCTAGCAGGCTGGAGCGAGACGGGAAAGCGGCGCCCGTCGATGGAGACTATCGCCGCGCCTGACCCGCGCCGCGTCGCCGCTGGCATCGATCTTGCTGGAAATATTCCAATTCTGACGGCAGCCGGAACGTTTCAACCCCACAGGACGGTTCAGCCCATGGAGCAAGAGGTCAGCGGCACACTCGACGTGCGGCTCATGCGGATCCTGCAGGTTCTCCTCGCCGAGAACAGCGTCTCGCGCACGGCCGACATTCTGGGCCAGACCCAGCCGACCATCAGCGCGGCGCTGAAGCGGCTGCGCGAGATCGTCGGCGACCCGATCCTGGTGCGCAGCGGCAGCCATCTGGTGCCGACCGAACGGGCGCTCGAACTCAAGGAGACGGTGGCGCGCATCCTTGCCGACATCGATGCGAATTTCGTGACCCGGAGCGATTTCGACCCGGCCACCAGTACGCGGCGTTTCCGCCTCATCGCCTCGAACAGCCTCGGCGCGCTGATCCTGCCGCGGCTCGTCCACCGCCTCCATACGGTCGCGCCGGGCGCCATGGTGGATTTCTGCAATGTGCCGGGGGATGGCGACATCGTCGGGCCGCTGGAGCGCGGCGAGGCGGACCTCGCCATCGTCAATCCGCCGATCGAGCCCGGCCAGTTGCGCATGGCGCCGCTGCTCACCACGGATCTCGTCTGCATGGTCGGCCGGCATCACCCGATCGCGCGCCAGCGCACCATCGCCCTCAGCCAATATCTGACGCTTGACCACATCTCGCCGACGCCGACCCACATGGCGGCTACCGGACCGATCGACAGCAAGCTCGCCGCGCTCGGCCATGCACGCACGGTGACGTGCTGCGTGCCGGAGTTCGGCGTCATCCCCTTCATGCTGGCGCAGAGCAATCTCGTCTTCACCACCGGGCGCCCCTTTGCCGAGCATCTTGCCGCGATCATGCCCTTTGCCGTGATCGACGCGCCGCCCGAGCTCGGCGACATCCGCTTCCACCTGCTCTGGCACGAGCGCCAGCATCGCTCCGCCGCCCATCGCTGGCTGCGGCAGATCGTGCGCGAGGTGACCGGCGAGATCGAGCACATCAGCACCGGCGCGCCCGGCCATCCCGAGCGCACCGCCTGAGGCGGCAGCGGCGGCGAGAAATGTCAGCGCCGGCCGCCGCGGAAGCCGGCGCGGGTCAGCACGACGGCCTCGATGAGACCGACGGCGAAATAGAGCGCGAGCGAGACCAGCGTCACCAGCGCGACCGAGGCCCAGAGATCGGCCGCCTTGAAGGCCGTGACGTCATACTGCATCCGGTAGCCGATGCCGTTGCCCGTCGCGAGCCATTCGGCGAGCAGCGCGCCGATCAGCGCGCCGGGGACGGAAATGCGCGCGGCAACAAAGAGCGCCGGCAGCGCATTGGGCACCGCGACCTTGCGCAGGAAGGCGAGGCGCGAGCCGCCATAGGCGCGGATCAGATCGGCCGAGAGCTTCGAGCCCGAGCGGAGGCCGAGGCCGATATTCACCAGCGAGGGAAAGAACACGACGATGCCGCTGATCACCGCGACCGCGGCGGTGCTGCGCCCGAAGACGAGCACGATCAGCGGCGTCATGGCGACGAGCGGGACGGAGCGCAGCACGAGGGGGAGCGGCATCAGCGTCTGCTCGGCGAGGCGCGACAGCACGAATCCGATCGAGACCAGCAGCGCCGCCGCGAGACCGGCGACGAAGCCGAGGCCGGCATGGCCCAGCGTCACGGCGAAATCGGCCAGCATCGACGCGCGGTTGGCGGGCGCTGCCGGCACGATGAACAGATAGCGGAAGACATCGAGCGGCGATTTGCCGACCAGCGGCTTGACGTCGAAGATGCGCAGGAACGCCCACCAGGCGAACACCACGACGACGAGCGAGACCAGCGTCACGGCGAGTGTGCCGGCGAGCGCCCGGCCGCGCGAGCCGACGACCGCCTCCGCCACGGCCAGCGACGCCCCCTCGCCGCGCCAGGGCATCAGCCAGCCGGCGACGAGGTGGACGATCGCGTAGCCGGCACCGGCGAGCACGCCGCAGACGACGGCGATGCCCCAGGTCCGCTCTGCCAGCATTTGCTGCATCGAGACGACCATGGCGACGCCGAGCCCCTGCTGCACCGAGCCGAGCCATTCGCCGATGATCGCGCCGAGCAGCGCGGCCGGTGCGGCGAGGCCAAGGGCGGCGAAGATCGACGGCATGGCCGCGAACAGGCGGACATAGCGCAGCTGCCCGCCGCGCCGCGCGCCATAGACGCGGACGAGATCGATGCTGGCGGCATCGGCCGCGTCGAGCCCGTTCAGCGCGCCGACCAGCGTCGTGAAGAAGCAGGACAGAGCCGCGAGCGCCACCATTGGAGTCTGGCCGGAGAAGACGATGGTCAGGATCGGGCCGATCGCGATCAGCGGCAGGCAATAGCTGATCACGGCGAGCTGCATCACGAGACGGCGGAGCGGCGGCACGACGAGAACGAGCGCGGCCAGCGCGAGCGCCAGCCCGTTGCCCCAGGCATAGCCGAGGATCGCCTCATACAGCGTCGCGCCGATATTGGGCCCGTAGAAGCTCCAACCATCCGCGACGAGGCGCATGAGGACGGCGCCGGGATAGGGGACCATGCCGGCGGGCCCCGACGAGGCCCAGGCAGCGAGCCACCAGACGCCGATCAGGATTGCGAAGCCGGCAAATGACCGGCCATAGCGGCCGGCCAGCAGGGCGCCCTGCCCGGCGCGCCACCCGCCGTCGCTCCGCCTGACGGCCGCGTCACTCATCGAGGTCCTGCGGCTCCGCGCCGCCGAAGAGGAGGTCCGTCAGCTGATCGACGGCATCGCGGAACGCCTGCGTCCGCATGATCGCGGCGCCGCGCGGCCGTGGCAGGTCGATCGGGATCAGCGCGCGCACCCGGCCGGGGCGCGGGCTCATCACCGCAACGAAATCGGACAGAAAGACGGCTTCCTCGATGCCATGCGTCACCATGAGTACGGTGGCGGCGCGCCGTTCGAGGATGCGCATCAGTTCAAGGTTCAGCCGGCGCCGCGTCATGTCGTCGAGCGCGCCGAAGGGCTCGTCGAGCAGCAGCACGCCGGGCTCCGTCACCAGCGCGCGGGCGATCGCGACGCGCTGGCGCATGCCGCCGGAGAGCTGCGCCGGGCGCGCCTTCTCGAAGCCTTCGAGCCCGACGAGACGGATCAGCGCCGCGATGCGTTCCTCGTCGCGCGGCAGGCCGGCGACTTCGAGCGGAAGGCGGATATTGGCGGCCACGCTGCGCCAGGGCAGCAGCGCCGAATCCTGGAAGGCGATGCCGAGCCCGCCGCGCGCCGTGAGCTCCGCCGGGGTCTCGCCATGGACGAGGGCCGTGCCGGCGCTCGGCGTCTCCAGCCCGGCGATGATGCGCAGCACCGTCGACTTGCCGCAGCCCGACGGGCCGATCAGCGAGACGAAGGCATGCTCGGGCGTGCGCAGATCGACATTTTCGAGCGCCGTGACGCGGCTGCCGCCGAGGCGGAAGACACGGGTGAGGCCGGAGATGTCGAACCCCGTGCCGGGCGGACGGAAGGCGGGACGTTCGGCCGCCGCCTCCCCGACCCCCTCGGCCTCGCCGGACAGCATCCTCATGCCTTCAGCGACGGGTCTTCGGCATAGACCTCGTCGATCAGCGACATGTCGAACAGCTGCTCCGGCTTGATATCGATGCCGCTGACGGCGAGCACCTTCATGTTGCGCTCGATCGCTTCGGGCGACAGCGTCAGGATGCCGTTCTTCTTGGTCTCTTCGGTCACGATCAGTTCGTTCTGCGCCTTCACCTCGAGGATCTGCTCCTCGAGATTGAGGCCGAGCGACTTGCCATAGATCTCGACGGCGAACTTCGCCGCCGTCTCCGGCTCCTTCAGGCTGTCCTTCCAGCCCTTGATCTCGGCCTTCAGCAGCGCCTTGAGCTTGTCGCGCTCCTTGTCGATCGTCTCCTGGCGCACCACGACGGTCTCGGCGACGAGGCCGAAATTGTGGTCGGCGAAGAGGAAGTGCTTCGTCTCGATGCCCTTGAGGCCGAGCGCGATCGGCTCATTGGTGACGAAGGACATCCAGCCATCGACCTCGCCGGCGGCGAGCGGCGTCGGATCGAACTGCACCGGCACCTTGTTGATCGAGGCCGGATCGAGGCCGTTCAGCTTGAGGAAGACCGCCCAAGTGGTCTCGTTCACGGCCTGGACGCCGATCTTCTTGCCGATCATATCCTTCGGCTCGAGGATGGGGTTCTTGGCGAGCGAGACGATGCAGAAGGGGTTCTTCTGGAACTGCGCCGCGATCGTCTTGATCTCGGCGCCCTCGCTGATCGCGGCGGCCGTCAGGTCCGGCAGCGACATGCCGTAATAGCACTTGCCCTGGACCAGATCGATCTCGGTCGGCGGGGCGCTCGGGCCGCCGGGGATGATCGTCACCGGATCGAAGCCGGCTTCCTTGTAGTAGCCGCGCTGGTCGGCGAAATATTCGCCCGCGAACTCGGCATTGCTGACCCAGGAGAGCCGCACGGAAAGCGGCGTCGTCTCCGCCGCGGCGGCACGCCCGCGCAGCAGCGGCGCCGCCGCCAGGAGACCGGCCGCCTGGCCGCTGCGCTTCAGGAAGCTGCGCCGATTGATGAACCCGCCGAAATGCGTCATGGAACCGCCTCGCCTGCCTCTGCCCTGCCGTCTGAAATCGAGCGTTTGCCGGCGTTTCGTGCGGTCCGGCCCGCCCTTGCATGAGCAAAACGCTACGCAGCCCCAGGGGTGCGGTGAAGCTACCGCAGTGCAATAGAGTCTATCGTCGAAGGACTATGCGTGAAGGCCGACGCCTGGCGCTTAAGTCTGGCGCCGGCGGATCGATTCCGTCCGGCCACGCCGCCAGGCGGCATAGAGCGCCCGGCGCAGCGCCGTGAAACCGCCGCGCCCATCACCGTCCTGACGCGCAGCCGCCTCGATCGCCGCGGCCCCATGCGCACGGAGCGCCCGCTTGTCGAACCAGTCGGCCGGACGACCGAGCCGCTCGGCGAGGCTGCGCCGCCGGCCCTGGCGATGCACATCCTCCTGCAGGCCGAGCGCGAAGGCGCGGGCAATCAGCTCATCCGCCGTCGCCGCCTCTCCGAGCCGCGAGAGGGCCGCCGGCTCGAAGACGGGCTCGAAGGCGCGCTCGGCAAGGCGCCAGGCCGGATCCAGATCATCGAAGCGAGGGCGATGCAGCGGATTGAACAGGTGAAAGCGGATCAGCACCTCCCGCCGCACCGAGACCGAACCGCCCCACACGCTGTCGCGGGCCGGTCGCTCCGCCTGCGGCCAGCCGAAGGAGAGCAGCGCCGGCCGGTCGGCGATCGCCCTCGCATCGGGACCCCGCTCCCGCCCGAGCGACACCGCGCCGATCACCGCCGCCGTCTCTGCCGCACGCTGATGCGCGGCGACATGCGCTTCGAGCAGGCCAGGCTCGGGATCGACCAGCGGATCGAGAAAGAGGACCAGCGGCGCGCTCGCGCCGAACACGGCGAGGTTACCGCCCTGCGCCCGGCTCGCCGGTCCCTGCTTCAACACTTGGACCGCGAAAGCCGGCGACGCCTGCCGCACGATCGTCGAGAGGGTGTACCCTTCGGTACGGTCGACGACGACCAGTTCGAAGCGATCGGCCGGCAGCGACTGCCCGGAAAGCCGAGCGATCGCCCGTTCGATCGCCAATGGCGGCGCGTGGGCGAAAAGGACGGCGATCGCCGCGCTCAAGGATAGGTCTCCAGAATGCGATAGGCCTCGGCGCGGGACAGATGCGGCACGGCGGCGACGACCTCGTTCATCCGCGCCTCGGCATCGGCATAGCTGTAATTCACCACGGAAGGCCGCAGCCGATGGTGCACCGGCGCTCCATCGACGATACCGAGCCGGAGACCGTTGGCCTCCATGATCGCCGGCCAGATGAAATCGAGCCCCCAGCCCATGCCCTCAATGTCCGTGAACGGCAGCAGCAGGCGCACCGCATCGTGCCGCAGCACCGTCACCGGGCCGATCTCGACGAAGCGGGTCCGCCGCGCCGAAAGCCCCTCGATCTCGGCCGTAATAGCATGATCGATATAGCTTTCCCGCGTTCGAGCGGGCTGGCAGAGCGCGAAATCATGCCTCTCTGCGAGCGCGAAGAAACGGTCGACGAAGTCTTCGCCGAACTCGACGTCGTCGTCGCAGGCCACGACCCAGTCGAACAGCGCCGCATCCTCGAACAGCGCATTCAGGAGGTGATATTTCGGCGTCCGCTTGTCGACATGGCGCACCGTGTGCGGCACCGGCCGCTCCGGCGCCGGCCCGAGCGCAATCCAGCGCTGGACGATTTCATGCTGCGAACTGGCCGAAAAGGCCGCGACGGCGGCATCGACGGTGCTCGGCCTGTCCGTCAGATAGACGCCGCCGACGAGGATCCTGGCCATGGCTTCCCTGCCCTCCCGTTCGCCCCCCGTCTAGCACGGCTCGCCGGTCGGGTGCAGATCTCAGCCGGCCATCAGCCGATCTAGGCATGCGTCCAGTGAAACGCGCCAATCCGGCAACGCGACGCCGTGGATGCGTTCGATCCTGCCGCAATCGAGCCGGGAATCGGCGGGCCGCCGCGCCGGCGTCGGATAATCCGCCGTGGTGATCGGATCGACGGGCACGCCGCGTCCGCCGCGCTCTGCCGCGCCGGCGACGATTGCAGCTGCGAAGGCGTGCCAAGTGGTGTCCCCGCCGCCCGTAAGATGGAAGACGCCGCGGCCCTCCGGCGCCGACGTTTCGAGCAGGTGGCGGGCAACCGCAAAGATTCCCGCAGCGATATCAGGCGCATAGCTCGGCCTGCCGCGCTGGTCGGCGACGACGGTGAGTCGGTCGCGGCTTGCCGCGAGCCTCAGCATCGTCTTGACAAAATTCGCGCCGAACAGCGAATAGACCCAGGACGTGCGCAGGATTGCGTAATCGTCGCTCGCTTCCGCGATCGCCCGTTCGCCGGCCAGCTTGGTCGCACCATAGACGCCGAGCGGGCTGACGGCGTCCGTCTCCAGATAGGGCGCGCCTTTCGTTCCATCAAAGACGTAGTCCGTCGACAGATGGACGATCGGGATGCCGAGCCGCGATGCCGTTCGGGCGAGCATCATCGGGCCGTCGCGGTTCACCCGCATGGCGAGATCCGGCTCGCTCTCGGCCTTGTCGACGGCCGTATAGGCCGCGGCCGATACGACGAGATCGGGTGCCAGCGCCAGCAGCGCCGCTTCCACCGAGGCCGGTTCGGCCAGATCGACCTCCGGCCTCGCGAGCGTGACAAGCGAAAAGCCTGCCGCCTCAGCGCCTTCTGCAAGCGACAGCGCGATCTGTCCGGTGCGGCCGGTGACCGCCATGCGCGGCAGGACCATCAGGTCGTCTTCTCGATCACGCCGAGCCGATCGCCGGCATAGACGCCCTCGCGCAGCGGCCGCCACCACCAGGCATTGTCGACATACCAGCGCACCGTCTTCTCGATGCCGGTGTCGAAGCTCTCCTGCGCCTTCCAGCCGAACGCCGTCTCGAGCTTGCTGGCATCGATCGCATAGCGATGATCATGCCCGGGCCGGTCCGTGACAAAGCTGATGAGCCGGTCATGCGGCGCGCCGGCCGGACGGACCTCATCGAGAATGGCGCAGATCCGGCGGACGACGTCGATATTGGACCGCTCATTGCGGCCACCGACATTGTATTTGTGGCCGACCTCGCCGCGCGTCGCGATCAGGGCGAGCGCCCGCGCATGGTCCTCGACATAGAGCCAGTCGCGCACATTGGCGCCATTGCCGTAGACCGGCAGCTTCTTGCCGTCGAGCGCGTTCAAGATGGTGAGCGGGATCAGCTTCTCGGGGAAGTGATAGGGCCCATAATTGTTCGAGCAGTTCGAGACGACCACGGGCAGCCCATAGGTCCGCTGCCAGGCGATCGCCAGGTGATCCGAGGCCGCCTTGGAGGACGAATAGGGCGACGACGGATCGTAAGGCGTCTCTTCGGTGAACAGCCCCTCGGGGCCGAGCGAGCCATAGACCTCGTCGGTCGACACATGCAGGAAGCGGAAGTCGCGCTTCGCCTCGCCGTCGAGCGCGCCCCAATAGCGCCGGGCGGCCTCCAGCAGCGTGAACGTCCCGATGACATTGGTCTCGATGAAGGCCTTCGATCCGGTGATCGAGCGGTCGACATGGCTTTCGGCCGCCAGATGCATCACATGGGTGGGCCGAAACGTCTCGAAGGCCGAGCCGATGCCCGCCGCGTCGCAGATGTCGAGCTTTTCGAAGCGATGGTTCGGCGCGTTGGCGATGCTCTTGAGCGAGGCGAGGTTGCCGGCATAGGTGAGCTTGTCGACGGTCAGCACCTCGGCGCCGACCTCGGAGACCAGATGGCGAACCAGCGCCGATCCGATGAAGCCGGCCCCGCCGGTGACGATGACGCGCATGGATCCTCCCTCAGCCACCATGAACGAAATAATCCGGCAGTTCGGCAAGGCCGCAGTGCCGGCGATCCTTCTCCGACAGCGTCGCGCCGGCCAGATCGCATGGCCACACGATGCCGAGCGCCGGATCGTCGAAGGCGAGGCCCCGATCATTGGCCGCCGAATAATAGTCGCTGACCTTGTAGACCACTTCGCAATCCGGCTCGAGCGTACAGAACCCGTGTGCGAAGCCGACCGGGATCCACAGCTGCAGGCCGTTCTCCGCCGACAGCTCGATGGCGCAATGCTGCCCGAAGGTCGGCGAACCCAAGCGAATATCGACGGCGACGTCCCAGATCCGTCCGCGCGCGACGCGCACGAGCTTGCCCTGCGGGTGTTCCGGCGCCTGGAAATGCAGACCGCGGATCGTGCCCGCGCGCCGCGACAGCGAGTGGTTCTCCTGCACGAGGGCGACATCGGCGACCTCGCGGCGGAACCACTCCTCCCGGAAGATTTCGCTGAAGAAGCCGCGATCATCGCCGAAGCGCCGTGGTTCGATCGCGACGAGATCATCGATGGCAAGGCGGGAGAGCTGCATGGTTTATCGTCTGAGGGATCATCGGAGACCGGATACAGCCAAGCGGCCATAGCGGTTGACCACCTATAGCAGGCTCCCCCCCAAAGCAAAGCCTTGCCCATGCCGCTGGAGGAGACGCCGGGCGCGTCAGCGCGGCGGGCCGGCATAGGCCGCCACGACCCAGGCGATGATCACGACGCCGAGCAGCGCCGCCGCGATCCGCGCAGCCCGGACCGCCACGCGCCGCCCATTGACACGCACCGCGACCATGCTCGGCACGATATCCTGGTCCACCGCTTCAAGCGTACCGCCCACGTTGCGCGCGCCGGCGACGGTCAGTTCGAGCCGCTGCCGCCCCGATTTCAGCGGCGTCACATGAAAGCTCCACTCGGAGACGGGCCGCCGCTCGTCGAGCACCTGGATGAGCGGCGAGCGCGCCTCGATGCGAAAGGTTCCGCGCGCCGCCGACAGGCTGACCGTTGCCGAGACGGCGGCATGCGATACCGCGGAGGCGAGCGCGCCACGGAGCCCGGGGATGACCGGCGGCATGGCGGTCGGCTCTTCCTGCGGACGCGCCAGGCGAATCGTCAGCACCGCCACGTCTCCCTCCCGCAGGTTTCGCGGCGGATCGAAGGCGATACTGCCGAGACCATTGGCGAGCGGACGCACCATGCTCGGCGCCGCGGGCGGTGGCGCCGGCTCGGCGACGCCTGACTGCACCTCGCGGCGCAGGAAGGAGGGAATGTCGAAACCCGCTTCCTCGCGCGCAGCGGGGGGCCGTTCTTCGGATCGGAGCGCCGCGCCAAATCCGCCGTTCTGAAGCGGTGCCGGCTGGCCTCGCGGCTCGGGCCGGGCCGGTGCGGCGGCTGCAGGTCCGGCCGAACGCGGCGGCGGCATGACGGCCTCCGGCGGCGGCAGACGCTCGCCCGGGCCGGGGGCGACATTCCGCTCCCCCGCCGGGCCGCTCGGTGGCGTCGCCGGCTGTCCGGCCCTCGGCCTGGCTGTCCCGCGCAACCTGGCGCGAGTGGACGAGCCCGCCGTGTCGCGCGGGGCGACCAGCAGCATGAAGAGGACCATGACAAGCGCAGCCCCCGACACGACGATCAGCGCGTAGGGCCACAGCTCTGTCAGTTGCATTTGGTCAAGCCCGATTTCCCCGCGCGAACTTAGCGCATAGCCCCGCACCGCGGAACGGGGCCACCACCGCTCTGCACCGATGGATACTCTGCTCTATGATCGCGCGAGCGGCTACCCGGCATTGCCCGGATCCAGCGGCCGACGGCCTCACGGTTCAGGCCAGGAGAGGTGAATGATGCGCGCGCATCCGGATCTGGGACGTTTCGTCGCTGCACAGGACCCGCTGCTATCGCAGATCGAGAAGGAGCTCGCGGCCGGCCGCAAGCAGACACACTGGATGTGGTTCGTCTTCCCGCAGATCGCCGGATTGGGGCACTCGCCGATGGCGGAACGCTACGCCATCGCGGATCTCGATGAAGCCCGGCGATACCTCGCCCATCCCCTGCTTGGGGAAAGGCTGCGCCGGCATGTCGCCCTCCTCCTCGCGCACCGCGATATGTCCGCACACCGGATTTTCGGCTCGCCCGACGATTTGAAGTTCCGATCCTGCCTGACGCTGTTTCGCGCCGCCGCCGACGACCCGCGCGACAGGGAACTCCTGACGGACGCTCTGGCGCGCTTCTACGGCGGCGAAGACGATCCTCGGACACGTGCGCTTCTGGGATCCGGACAGGCCTGAGCACGCCCGCGGCGCAACCGCCTGCCGTTTCGGCGGCGTCCTGGCCTTTACGGAATTCCTATGGCCGGGACGAGAAATCGATCTCGAATCCTTATGCCCGGAAGCCGAGATTTCCGTCGCGGCGCACACGACGCGCTGGGTATTTCGGAACTTCACGATGCCAATGCGATCTTCTGTGGCCGATCGTTTCCATCCGGGAACGCGGATCACGAATGTGACCTTCGTCGTTGGGCAGGACTGTCTCGGTCGCTGGCTCGCGGTCGAAACTCATGGTCTTGGCGGCGGCGTGTTCACGAGCCGCTCGGCCGCGGTGCGCTACGCCGCCACCGAGAGCGGCCGCAGCCCCGACGGCGTGAAGGTCGTCGGCGGCCATGTGCGCCTCGCAATGTGAGGATGGCCGGTGCGGAGCGGCACCAGCCACGCGACCCATGAACACGCGATCCATGAACATATCCTGGTTCAACCGACGCCCGCGTCCGCCCGTCAGCGGACTTCTGGCGGCCTCCATGACGCCCTTCAAGGGCGCCTCGATCGACGAGAACGCCTTCTCCGCACTGGTTGCGGACCTGATTGAAGCCGGGGTCGACGGCATCGTGACGGCAGGACTCGCCGGGGAAGGATCGACCCTATCGGAGGCCGAGCGCGAACGGCTGGTCGCACTCGCGGTGGAGGCATCGGGCGGACGCTGTCCCGTCGTCGCGGCGAGCGGATCGAACGCCACCGGCCAGACGATCGCGTGGTCGCTCGCCGCGCGTCGCGCCGGCGCCGACGCCCTGCTGATCACCGTGCCCTACTATAATCGGCCTTCTCAGCATGGGATCCTGCTCCACTTCACGGCGATCGCCGAGGTCGTCGATCTGCCGATCCTCGTGCACGACATGCCGGATCGAACCGGCGTCGCGCTTGATCCGCAGACGATCTCGAAACTGGCAGGCGTGAACGGCATCGCCGGCTTCGTCGGCAAGCCGGCGACCCTTGCGGCGGTCAACGGACGGACGACGGTGCTTGGGGCGGATGATGGCGACGTCCCGGCTGCCCATTTCACCGGGTGCGGCGGAGGACTGTCGCTCCTCGCGAATCTGTTGCCACGGACGGTTCGCCTGCTCCATTTCGCATGCGGCCGTGGCGATCTCGCCCAGGCGCGCGCGGTGCAGAACCGGCTGCAGCCCCTGCTCGACGCGGCCCGGGGCGAACCCGAGCCGACGCTCGTCAAGGCCGCACTATCCTGCCTTCGGGAGGACTTCGACGGCCGGCCACGCCTGCCGCTGATACGGCCATCGCCGGATTCGCTGCTGCAGATCGAACTGCTGCTGGCGGAACTCGCCTCGTTCGAGGCGACGCTGCCGCAAGCCCTCGCGGCAAGCCGGGGGGAGCGACGCCCATGATCGCGCCTCACGCCCCACAGTCACGCGGAAACAACGACGTTCCGCGAAGGTTCGCCGCGATCCGCAAGGTCTGGCGGGAATTGCGCTTCGATCTGATGCTTGTCGCAGGCTGCATCGCGCTCGGGCTGCTCTTCAGGCACCTGGCCTGAGAGCCGATCCTGACCCGATACGCAGGATTTCGTGTGCCTCCATGCCCTATCTTCCCACAGGCCGCCCCCAGGCGCTCGCGCGCTCGCGGGTCTTCTTCGAGCTCGGCCGCGTGCATCCTTGCGGCCGGGAGATCGGCCGCCTCGGCGACCACCCGATCTTCGATGTCGTCGAGGACGAGCACGGTCGTCGCTACCGCTACAGCGGCGTTGCTCCGGTCGGCGTCGCGGGATTCGATCCAGCGGCGCTGCGCAGCGGCGAGTTCATCGTCGCGCGCCGGCTGATCTACCGGCTCCTCCCCACGCCATGACCTGCGCGCGGTGAAGCGCGCAACCATTCGCCTCAACCGAAATAGCGCACGCGGATGGCGTCGATCGCCACGGCGATGAAGATCATGCAGCCGCCGATCATGCCGACATAGAAGGACGGCACGGAGATGATGGCGAGGCCGACCTGGATGACGGTGAGCAGCAGCACGCCACCGAGCACGCCGAGCACATTGCCGCGCCCGCCGAACACGCTGACGCCGCCGATGATCGGCGCGGCGATGGCATAGAGCAGATAGCTCGAGCCCTGGTTCGACGTGATCGCCATCTGCCACGACGCGAGCAGGAAGCCGGCGAGACCGGCCAGGAAGCCTGAGATGGTGTAGGTCAGCACCTTGATGCGATCGACGCGGATGCCGGCCGACTTCGACGCCACCGCGTTGCCGCCGACCGCATAGATGCTGCGGCCGAGCGTCGTGAAGCGGAGCAGGATGCTCATCGCGATCAGCGCCAGGACGAACACGAGCGGCATGACCGGCCAGCCACCGGCGAAGGTCGCCTGACCGATCCAGATATAGCCGTCGGATAGATTGGTCAGCGTCTTGCCCTGCGTCAGCGCCAGTAGGGCGCCCTGCAGGATGATCATCATCGACAGCGTCTCGATGAGCGACACCATCTTGAGCTTGGTGATGCAGAGCCCGTTGAAGAAGCCGATCGCCGTCGCCACAGCGATGCCAAGGAGCATAGCGACAAGCCAAGGCAGGCCGAGGTCGGAATAGGCGAGCGCGCCGATCGCCGCCGAGAAGCCGGCATTGGCCGGGATCGACAGATCGATCTCCGCCACCAGCAGAGGCAGCGCCACGGCGAGGCCGAGCATGCCGAGCACGGTCGCCTGGACCGTGATGTTCTGCATGTTGAAGATCGTCAGGAAGAACTCGTTGAAAAAGCCGAAGATCGCGACGAGAGCGATCAGCCAGATCCACACGACATTGTGCAGCACCCAGCCGAGGACGTTGCGCGACTCGGCCGCCGGCTGCGGCTGAACCGTCTTCGCGGCCGCCAGGGTTCCGTCGTTCATCGTGTTTCCTCCCGTCATATCCTGCTCGGCCGTCATGCTTGGGCCGTCCGGCGCAGGCGCTCGGTCGAGATGTCGGCGCCCGTGAGCGTTTCGCGGATGGCGCCATGTTCGAAGATGCAGATGCGGTCGGTCGCGCGCACCAGCTCGTCCGTATCGGTCGAGACCATGATGACGGCGACGCCGGTCCGGCTGAGGCGGTCGATGATGCGCAGCACGTCCTGCTTCACGCCGATGTCGATGCCGCGCGTCGGCTCGTCGACGATAAGAAGGCGCGGCTCGGTCGCGAGCACGCGGCCGAGGCACACCTTCTGCTGGTTGCCGCCGGACAGCGTGTCGACAGCGGCCTGCGGCGTGGGCGCCTTGATGCCCATGGCCTGGAAATAGCGGTCGACGACCTGGCTTTCGGCAGCCTTGTCGATGAAGCCGGCGCGGCTGCGCGCGGGCAGCGACGACATGGCGATATTGTCGCCGATCGACATCTGGCCGACCGAACCTTCCCGGCGACGATCATCCGAGAGATAGGCGATCCCGGTATCGAAGGCGTCGCGCGGAGCGCGCGGCAGCGGTACCGGCTCCGCGCCACCGATCGCGATCGTGCCGGCCTCGGCGACGTTCAGACCGAAAATGGTACGGGCGAACTCCTTGGCGCCGGCACCGGGTAGCCCGGTGAAGCCGACGATCTCGCCCGGCGCGATGTCGAGCGCGGCGAGATCGACATGCTTCGCGACGACGCCGCGAAACGACACCAGCGGTGCCTTGCCCTCATGCGACTGACGCTCGCGCTGGAACAGGGCAAGCCCACGGCCGAGCACCAGTTCCGAAAGCTGTTCCGAGGTCATGGCGCCGATATCGTCGGAGCCGCCGGCGAGCAGGCCGTCGCGCAGCACCGAGACCGCGTCGCAGACGTCGAGGATCTCGTCATTATAGTGCGAGATGAAGATGAAGGTGACGCCGTCTGCCTTGAGGCGGCGCATGAAATCGAACAGCACGCGCCGGTCGGCCACCGTCAGCGCCGCGGTCGGCTCGTCCAGGATGATGACCTTGCCGCCGGAGAACATGGCGCGGAGAATATTGAGCTTACGCCGGGCGACCGCGTCGAGCTTGCCCGCCCGCGCCTTCGGATCGATGCCGCTGCCCTCCAGCATGCGTGCGGCATCGGCAGTGAGGCGCCTCCAGTTCACGAAGCCGCGCCGGTTCGGCCAGATGCCGAGCATCAGGTTCTCGGCCGCCGACATGTGATCGATGATCATCGATTCCTGCGTGACCAGGAAGACGCCCGCCTCCTCCATGGCGCGCACATCGGCATGCGCCAAGGGGGTGCCGTTCAGCACGATCCGGCCGCCGCTCGGCGGGAACTGGCCGGAAATGATGCCGACCAGCGTGCTCTTGCCGGCGCCGTTCTCGCCGAGAAGGCCGTGGATGGAGCCACGCTTGACCGCGATCGACACGCCGCGCAGCGCGATCACGGGGCCGTAGCGCTTGCTCACATCCTCCACCTTGAGGATATGGTCGCCTTCCGGCATGGGCTGGTGCTGATGCAGCATCTGTCGATCTCCTCGCGCCGACGGGCGGGTGGAGGAGCTGTCTCCGCCCGCCGGCCTCTCAGATTCCGCGCCGCCGTCACACGGCGGACACCTGTCGGACGCGCATCCGCCGGCCCTGCCGGCAGACGCGGAAGCCGGCCCCGGGTCGAGACCCGGATGCCGGCCAAGCCGTCTCGAAAGGACGGATCCTAGGTGTAGGGAATACCCCACTTCTTCTCGGCGATCGCGCCCCAATGACGCGCATCGGCGGCATTCGATCCGTCGATGATGAAGGGCGGGATGATCAGGGTCGGGCCGGTCTTGCCGGCGACGATCTCACCCTTTTCCCAGAAGTAGTTCTTGTTCTCGTAGACGCCGATCGGAACCGCCTCGCCCTTCATGGAATGCTTGCCGAGCATCTCGACCGCGATCTCGCCATAGGCGATCGGGTCCTGCGAGACGCAGGCATCCATGTAGCCTTCCTGGATCCACTTCAGCGCGACAGGCTCGCCGTCGATATTGACGAAGATGACGTGGCCTTCTTCGCCGACCTTCTTCCAGCGGCCCTTCTGCTGCAGCGCCGTGACGATGCCGCGCGAGGGCGAATCGCTCGGCGCATGAACGGCGTCGAGATCGGGGAACTCGGACAGCGTCGCGAGTGTCACGGAGAGCATCTGCTCGAGCTGACCTTCGGTCGGACGGGCGAGATACTTGATTTCCGGATATTTGGCGAACTCGGCGTCCATGCCTTCCTTGCGCAGGCGCCATGCGACGGAGGCGAGCGCGCCGAAGCAGTTCAGCACCGTACCCTTGGGGCTGCCATACTTCTTCACGAGGCGCTCGATGATCTGCTTGGCCGCCATCTCGCCGCCGAGGCGGTTGTCGAAGGAGACCGTGATCGCAACGTCGCCGCCATCGGCGGGCGTGTCGATGATGCCGACCGGGATCTTGCGCTGGTTATAGCGACGGATGGCGCTGACGATCGCCTGGCTGTCGATCGGATCGGAAACGATCGCCTGCGGGTTCGACAGCATCAGGCTCTGCCACTGCTCAAGCTGGCGCGTATTGTCGAAATTGGCATTGGTGGACTGGAAGCGCCACTTATTGCCCTCGACGGCCCGCTTCACCGCTTCTTCCTGAATGACGAAGAAGTAATAGTCGAGGCTCTTGTTCGAATACGGAACAAAGACGCCGTCCGCCGCGAAGGCCGTGCCGCCCAGTGCCGCACCGACACCGAGAGCCGCGCCGCCGGCCATCAGGCCACGCCGGGTCACACCGGTTTTACTGGTCATATTCAAACTTCCTCCCTGTTATTGTGATGATAGTAATACTACGCCCATGCTCACTGTCAAGCGCGACGATGGGGATCCATCGAGATTCCCGACACCCGCCACCCATGAGCGAAGGTCGCGAAAAGCGCAAGAATGTGCGGAAAGCGGCCCGAGGGTCGCCATCCAGAGCGATCAGACAAAGATCAAAACGCTATACGAGTTTTACTACATTATCGCATCGAAACGTAGGACGTGCCGTCAAAGCACCCGACCACCATTCCCACCGCCTCGCGGGTGAAGAGGCCATTCTCGACCACGCCCGGAATGCGGTTCAGTTCGATCTCCAGCTTGGCGGGTTCGGCGATGACGCCGCAGCGGCAATCCAGGATGAAGTTGCCGCTATCCGTCACCACGGGCTGGCCGTCGCGCATGCGCCGCACAATCGGAACGCCGACGATTCCGTGGGCGGCGAGCGTGTTCGCGACCATGCGCTCGGTCTGCTTCCAGGCGAACTGCACCACCTCGACCGGCAGCGGGAAGGCGCCGAGCTGATCGACGATCTTGGTCTCGTCGCAGATGCAGATCATCCGCTTCGAAGCATGCGCGATGATTTTTTCCCAGAGCAGGCAGGCGCCGCCGCCCTTGATCATGTTGAACTGGCGATCGACCTCATCCGGGCCGTCGACGGTCAGGTCGATCTCGCCGATCTCGTTGGGATCGGTGATCTGGATGCCGACCTCGCGCGCCACATCGTTGGTCGAGCGCGACGTCGTCGTGCAGGTCAGCCGCATGCCGGCCGCCACATGCTTGCCAAGCTCGCGCACGAAGAAATGCGAGGTCGTGCCGGAGCCCAGCCCGAGCTTCATGCCGTCGCGCACGAATTCCTCGATCACGCGCCGACCGGCAACCCTCTTGGCCTCGTCCTGAGCGCTCATCTCTCCTCCAATTCTCTTCATTGCAATGTCGTGTGGGCTGGCGCCGCGAGGCGTCAGATCTTGTCGGTCTGCCAGGAATCGAGCGCGGGAAGCTGATCCGGGAATTCGCTGCCGCCGATGATGGCGATCGCCGTCACCAGCATGTTGATGACGAGGTGATGGTTGAGCCGCGAGGCGAGCGGCGTCATGAGTTCGGTGCGGTCATAGGGCAGCACGGCGATCACAACGTCGGAGACACGCGCGAGCGGGCTGTCATCCGCGGCGACCGAGACGACGCGCGCGCCGCCCGCCCGCGCGGCGATCGCCACCTCGACCATCTGCTTGGTATGGCCTGACTGCGAAAAGATCAGCGCAACCTCGCCGGGCCGCGCGCTTTCCGCATGCATCCATTGCTTCTTGCCGCCGAGCAGCGCCTGGCAGCGCATGCCGAGGCGCTGGAACTTGTGCTCGGCATCGAGCGCCGTCACCTCGGAAATGCCGGTCGCATAGATGCCGGTCCAGCTCGCGGCATGCAGAATCCGCGCGCCTTCTTCGACATGCTGCGGGACGATGTCCTCCAACAGCCGCTGGATCGCGTTCAGCGAGTTGCGGCAGGTCTTGCGCACGATGTTGTCGATACCATCGCCCTGCACGATCTGCTCATAGGCGAAGGGCGCCGAGGGCACGAGGCTCTGCGCCAGATGCAGCTTGAAGTCCTGATAGCCCTCGAAGCCGAAACGCCGGCAGAAGCGCATGATCGTCGGATCGCTGACCGAACAGATCTGCGAGAGCCGCGCCATGCTCATATGGATCACCTCGCCCGGCGAGGTGCTCACATAGGCCGCGACGCGCTGCTCCGCGGCGCCCATGGTCGCCTTTTCCTGAAGAACGCGCTGCAAAAGGCTGACCGTCACGCCCTGTCCTCCGCTCACTCGACCGCGGTCGCGGTGCGGGGACCAAACTGCACCAGATCGGCAAGCCGGCTCAAACGCTGATGCGCGGGAACATCGACCAGGGAACCGCCACCCCAGGGCACCACGAAGAACGGAACGCCGGCGGCATCCGCCGTCGCCTGGTCCACCGCGGTGTCGCCGACATAGGCCCAGTTCACCGCGCCCTCGCCGACGGGGAGCCTCATCGCCTCGGCCACGGCGATGAGATGGCGCGGATCGGGCTTGCAGGCCGGTACCGCATCGGCGCCGAGCGCGGCCTCGAACAGCACGTCGAGACCGAGCACTTCGAGGATCGACTGCGTCAGCGCATGCGGCTTGTTGGTGCAGATGCCGAGGCGGAAGCCAGCATCGCGGAGCGCGACGAGATCGTCGAGCACATGGTCATAGAAGCGCGTGCGATCGGCCGGATGCTCGGTATAGTTCCGGATATAGCCGTCGAGCGCGGCCGTGACGGTCGCATCGTCGCAGGGCAGGCCGAGATCCGACAGCATGTCGTAGAGGAGCCGGCGCGGCCCGTTGCCGATGAAGGCCTCGACATAATCTGTCTCGAGTTCCGGCCAGCCCCGCAGCGCGAAGGTGCGGTTGACCGCCGCCGCAATGTCCGGCGCGCTGTTGATCAGCGTTCCGTCGAGATCGAAGATCAGCGCCGAATAGGTCGCAGGGCGCGCGAACGTCATGGGTTCGGACTTCCTCGCCTTCGATGAAGCGTGCTCAGACATGGGACGCCTCTTCGAAGAGCGGATCGCCGAGCGCGGCGAAGCTCTCCTGCAGGGCGGGATAGAGACTGCGGAAGATCGCGTTGGCCCGATCATAGACCCGGCCGGCATCACCCTGCGGCCGTTCGCGCGTCAGCTCACGGCATGCGGAGGCAGCGGCTGCGCCATCCGGCCACACGCCGATGCCGATGCCGGCAACCAGCGCCGCGCCGAAGGCCGCGCCTTCCGCGGCGCCCTCGGTCGTCACCACGTCGCAGCCGAACATGTCGGCCTGAATCTGGCGCCAGAGCGGCGCGCGCGCGCCGCCGCCCGAGGCCTTCACGATCGCGCCGGTAATGCCGATCGGCTGCATCAGCGCGTACATGTCACGGAAGGCGTGCACCACGCCCTCCATGACGCTGCGGGCGATATCGGCGCGGCCATGCCGGCTCGTCAGCCCGATAAAGGCGCCGCGCGCATCGGGATCGGGATGCGGGCAGCGCTCGCCATTGAGATAGGGCAGGAACAGAAGGCCGCGTGCGCCAGCCGGGCTCCGGGAAGCCGCCGCCACGATCGAGTCGAAGGACGGCGCCGCCGCCCCGCCGAAACCTGCGGCGAGACAATCGCGAAACCAGCCCATGGCACCGCCGGCATTCAGCGACACGCCCATGCAGTGCCATTTGTCAGGCACGACATTGCAGAAGACCTGCAGGCGGCCGTCCGGATTCGGCTGCGGCGTATCGAGCGCCGCGGCGAGAATGCCCGCCGTGCCGATCGTGGTCTGCAGTTCGCCGGGCGCGATCACGCCGGAGCCGATCGTCTGGATGACGCTGTCGCCGCCACCGCCCGCAACAGGAATGCCCGCCGGCAACCCGAACAGCGCAGCGCCCTGCGCATCGATCCGCCCGGTGATGACATGCGATTCATGCACGGGCGGCAGCAGGCCGATATCGATGCCGACCCGCCCCGCGAGCGCATCGGCCCAGCGCCGGGCCCGCACATCGAACAGCCCCGTGCCGGAGGCGTCGGAAACCTCGGTCGCAATCTCGCCGGTAAGGCGGAGACGAAGATAGTCCTTAGGATTCAGCACATGACGCAGCTTGGCGAAGATTTCGCCCTCGTGACGCTGCATCCAGGCGATCTTGCCGCCGGTATAGCCGATCAGCATGCGGTTGTTGGTTGCCGCGAGCAGCGCCTCGATCCCGCCGGCCGCCTCGGTGATCGCCGCGCATTCCGCGCCATTGCGCTGGTCGTTCCACAGGATGGCGGGACGCAGAACCTGCCGATCGGCATCGAGCGGCGTCAACCCGTGCATCTGGCCGGACAGCCCGACGGCGAGGATCTCGACCGATCCTGCCTTCGCGAGCGCACCCGCCACGGCCTGACGCGCGCCCTCGATCCACAACTCGGGATCCTGCTCGGTCCAGCCCGGCCGGGGCTGCGAAAGTCCATAGGTCGCCGTCTCGCTCGCGACGACATTGCCGTCGATGTCGAGCAGGAGCGCCTTGCAGCCGGACGTCCCGATATCGATGCCCAGGATCACCGAGGTCATGGCTTAGCCCCCGACGCCGTGATGCAGCCGCACATGCTTGAAGTTGAAATATTCGAGCAGGCCCTCGCGGCCATGCTCATAGCCGATGCCGCTCTGCTTCCGCCCGCCATAGGGCGCGTTCATGATGCCGGCATCGACATTGTTGATGGCGACATTGCCATAGTCGAGCCCGGCCGAGAGGCGCTGGATCTCGACGAGATCGCGGGCATAAACATAGGAGGCGAGGCCGTAGGGCGTGTCGTTTGCTCTCTCGATCGCCTCGTCGAGCGTGTCATAGGGCGCGACGCCGACGAGCGGACCGAACGTCTCCTCGCTCATGACCAGCATCTCATGCGTGCAGTCGCCGAGAACGGTGGGGCGGAAGAAGAAGCCGCGCGCGAATTCCTCGCCCTCCGGCGCCTTGCCGCCGGCGACCAGCCTGGCGCCCTTGGCGAGCGCGTCGGCAAGATGCGCCTTGGTCTTCTCGAGCGGCTCGGCCGAGGCCATCGCGCCGACATCCGCGTCGGGCCGTTCGATGCCGTTGGCGATCGTCAGCCGGTCGGCGCTGGCGCCGAGCGCGGCGAGGAAATCCTCGTAGAGCGGCCGGGCGACATAGATCCGGTTAATCGCGATGCAGATCTGACCCATATTGCGGAAGCTCCGCCGCGTCGCGCCCTTCACGGCCGCGGCGAGGTCGGCGCTCTCGGCGACGATCAGCGGGCAATTGCCGCCGAGCTCGAGCGACAGGCGCTTCACCACCGGACAGCTCTGCTGGATATGCAGGCCGACGGCGCTCGATCCGGTGAAGGCGATCTTGTCGACGCCGGGATGATCGACCAGCGCCTGCCCGACCTGCGAGCCCTTGCCGGTCAGCACATTGACGACGCCGGCCGGGATACCTGCCTCGGCAACCTTGGCGGCAATGGCGAGCGCCGTGAACGGCGTCAGCTCCGCCGGCTTGATGATGATCGTGCAGCCGGCGGCGAGGCTGGCGCAGAGCTTCCAGCCGACGAGCTCGGCCGGATAGTTCCACGGCGTGATCGCGCCGACGACGCCGATCGGCTCGCGCACGACGAGGCTCTGGAAGCCCGGCTGGTCGTTCGGCACGATCTCGCCGAATACGCGCGTCGCTTCCTCGGCATAGAAATGGCAGGCCTCGGCGAGCTTCAGGATCTCGCCGCGTGCCTCGTTGAGCGGCTTGCCCTGCTCCAGCGTCATCACGCGCGCCATCGCATCGGCGTCGGTCGCAATCAGATCCCCCAGCCGATGCAGCGCCTCGGCGCGTCGGCGCGGCGTGAGCGCCGCCCAGGGACGGAAAGCCCGCCGCGCTGCCGCCACGGCCGCCTCGATCTCGGCCGGCGTCGCCGCGGCAATCGTGCCAAGGACCTCACCGGTCGCAGGATTGACCACCGGCAGGCGAGCCCCCGCGCCCTCGCGGAGGGCCCCGTCGATGAACAGCTTGCCATCGAGGGCGCGAATGGTCTGATCAGGCATCGGACGTTTCCAATCGTTGCTCTTGAATGCCAGTAATATAGCAATACTACTAATCCGCAAGTGGGCGCGCGCCGGGAGCGCGGAACCGGCCCCGGAAGCGCCTCGCGATGAAGCGATCTCATTATTGCATATTCAGATCAATAGGATAGGACGATCTCTCAATCGAAGACCGAAATCCCACCGCCAACCACTCGTCGCTCCCGCGTCTCGACAAGACCGCATTCGGCCGGGGATTGACCGCGATCGGCGCACAAACGTAGTTTAACTATCAAATCAGCCGAAACGGGGCCTTCGCGGGCCGCCAGCATGCGGTATTCGGCTGCCGACAGCTGGCCGAGACCGGAACGCGACATCAGGAGGAGACCTCAGGACATGAGCGAACACGCATCGATCGACTATCGCGCGAGGCTGGATCTTGCCGGGCGGCTGGCGCTCGTCACGGGCGCCGGACAGGGGATCGGCGCGGCCTGCGCCGAAGCGCTGGCGGCAACCGGAGCCGAGGTCATCTGCACCGACATCGATCCGCGCCGGGCCGAGACAACAGCGGCAGCGCTGGTCGCCAAGGGCTACGCGGCGCGCGCCGCCGCGCTGGATGTGACCGACAGCGCCGGGATCGACGCGATGGCCGCAGAGCTGCCGCCGCTCGACATCCTCGTCTGCAATGCCGGGATCGTGACCAACACGCCGGCCGAGAACATGTCCGACGACGAATGGCAGCGCGTCATCGACGTCAATCTGACGGGCGTATTCCGCACCTGCCGCGGCTTCGGCCGCCGCATGCTCGAAGCCGGGCGCGGCTCGATCATCAATATCGGCTCCATGTCGGCCGAGATCGTCAATACGCCGCAGCCGCAATGCCACTACAACGCCTCCAAGGCCGGCGTGCACCACCTGACCCGCTCGCTGGCCGTCGAATGGGCAACGCGCGGCGTGCGCGTCAATGCGGTGGCGCCGACCTATATCGAGACGCCGCTGCTGCACGGCCTCGAAAGCCAGCCCGGCCTGATCGCACGATGGCTCGACCTGACGCCGATGGGCCGCATGGGCCAGCCGCACGAAATCGCATCCGTCGTCCAGTTCCTGGCCTCGGACGCCTCGAGCCTGATGACAGGCTCCATCCTGCGCGCAGACGCCGGCTACACCAGCATCTGAGAACGCGAAAAAGCCCGCTACCGCGTGCCGCACCGGGGATCGGGAGACAACCCGATCCCGCATCGCGAATGCGTCACGCCCGTCTCGCGAGGGACGGGATCGGTTCGGCACGAATTCTGCGGGAAAGAATGGTGCTGCAAGAGAGGATTGAACTCTCGACCTCTCCCTTACCAAGGGAGTGCTCTACCACTGAGCTACTGCAGCGTGTCCGGCCTCTGGCGCGGTCGGCGGTCTTCTGCCACAGAGGACGGATGGGATCAAGCGCGGGACGGCGGTTTCCCGTGAAAGCTTTCAGAGCCGACGCTCGAAACGGGTTTGACGATGGTGAAGACGGGTTCGCGCGAAGAGGGCCAGGGGACTGGCGCGGCTGGCGGGCAGGCGCCAGACCAGGAAGGCGCGAAGGGCACGACCGGGCCGGCGGCCAAGGCGGCGAAGGGCGGCGCGAAGGATGCGCGCGCCGAACGGCTGGCGGCGGCGCTCCGCACCAATCTGCAGCGCCGCAAGCAGGCGCGCCGCAACGGCCTCGATGATTTCGGCGAGGCGGCCGGCACGCCTGAGGAAGAGTGACCGACGTCACCTCGGCGCGCGCCATTCCTTGAGTCGGCCGCATTCCTGGGCTAAACGGGCGAACTTCAGGCGGGGGCGCATCCATTTCGAATCGGCTGCTCGCCGGCAAACGCGAAAGGCCCGTTTGGATGGACAGGATCCGCATCGTCGGTGGCGCACGCCTCAACGGCACGATTCCGATCTCCGGCGCCAAGAACGCCGCCCTGCCGCTGATGATCGCCAGCCTCCTCACCGACGAGACGCTGACGCTGGCCAATCTGCCGCGCCTCGCCGATGTCGCGCTGCTGAAGCGCATCCTCGGCAATCACGGCGTCGACATGACGGTGTCCGGCAAGCGAATCGGCGACGGCGACCTTGCCGGCGAGACGGTTCAGCTGACCGCGCGCACCATCGTCGACACCACCGCCCCCTATGAGCTGGTCTCCAAGATGCGGGCGAGCTTCTGGGTGATCGGGCCGCTGCTGGCGCGCGAGCATTTCGCCAAGGTTTCGCTGCCGGGCGGCTGCGCCATCGGCACGCGGCCGGTCGATCTCTTCCTGATGGCGCTCGAGCAGCTCGGCGCCGAGATCGAGATCGAGGCCGGCTATGTCGTCGCCCGGGCGCCGAACGGGCTGCGCGGCGCGCATGTCGACTTCCCGAAGGTCACGGTCGGCGCGACGCATGTGACGATGATGGCGGCGACGCTCGCCAAGGGCGAGACGGTCATCACCAATGCCGCCCGCGAGCCCGAGATCGTCGATCTCGCCGAATGCCTCATCAAGATGGGCGCCAAGATCACCGGCGCCGGCACATCCACGATCCGCATCGAGGGCGTGGACCGCCTGCACGGCGCCTGGCACGAGGTCATGCCGGACCGCATCGAGGCCGGCACCTATGCCATGGCGGTCGCCATGACCGGCGGCGATGTGCTGCTCGAGGGCGCGCGCTACGACACGCTCGCCCGTCCGCTCGAGATCCTGACCGAGGTCGGCGCCGAGGTGACGCCGACCAATGAGGGCATCCGCATCTATCGCAACGGCGCGGACCTGAAGCCCGTCGACGTGACGACGGAGCCCTTCCCCGGCTTCCCTACCGACCTGCAGGCGCAGCTGATGGCGCTGCTGTGCCGCGCCCAGGGCACCTCTCATATTCGCGAGACGATCTTCGAGAACCGCTTCATGCATGTCCAGGAACTGGCGCGCTTCGGCGCCGAAATCCATCTGGACGGGCAGAACGCGACCGTCGTCGGCGTGCCGGCGCTGAAGGGTGCGCCGGTCATGGCGACGGATCTGCGCGCCTCGGTCTCGCTGGTGATCGCCGGCCTCGCGGCCGAGGGCGAGACCATGGTCAACCGCGTCTATCATCTCGATCGCGGCTTCGAGCGGCTCGAGGACAAGCTGTCGCGCTGCGGCGCGACCATCGAACGCATCGCCGGCTGATCGTCGCCCGGCTTGCTTTTCACGCGGTCCGTCCCCACCTTCGCTGCGCAGTTGGTGGAAGGGTGCTGAAATGGACCGTTTGAAACTTGTAGCTTTCGATGTCGATGATCTCGCCGTCGTATCGGCGCATGTTCAGGACGCCGTCCTGAAGGTCAAGGATATGACCTTCCTGCCCAAGGAGAAGCGCTTCGCGGCCGTCGTGAACCGCTTCGTCTGGGAAAAGCCCGCCGAGGGCACCTTCAAGAAGACCTGGGAGCGACGCCGCTCCGGCTTCCATTTCGACCGCGTCCTCGCCTGCCGCTCGGCCGGCATCGACCGCACCGATCCCGAAGCAGTTCTCGACCTCCTCGCCATCGCGTTCGAGGCGAGCAACGAGCCGGCCGGCACGATCACGCTCATCTTCGCCGGCGGCGCGGCCATCGCGCTCGATGTCGAATGCATCGAGGCGGCGATCAGCGATTTCGGTCCGGCCTGGGCCACGACCTGCTGCCCCAAGCATGAAGTCGACGTCCAGACCGCGTAGAAAACGTGTCGCTACCAATCTGGATTTGAATTCAGATAGTTCAGTAGATGACTCTGGCGTACTTTGGTGCGGTGACAATATACAGATAGTAGGGAGGGCTTACTGGCTTACGCCCTCCACCTCCGGCGACACCATTGTAATACCAAGGCATCTCAGGAACGAGATAGTTGTCTAGCCGCTCGATAAGAGCCTTTTCTATTCCACAAACATGGTCGTGGCGGGAGGATGCTTAAATGACATGCATCCGGCTCCAGCCGTTCGACCGGTATG
This sequence comes from Kaistia hirudinis, assembly GCF_014196455.1. Taxonomy (GTDB): domain Bacteria; phylum Pseudomonadota; class Alphaproteobacteria; order Rhizobiales; family Kaistiaceae; genus Kaistia; species Kaistia hirudinis. The sequence goes on along the minus strand of NZ_JACIDS010000006.1, from coordinate 375,796 downwards.
CTTGTTTCCATCGAGTTGACGGCGAGTTGGTTATACCGATTTTCACGTGATAGGCGCCGTGCCGACAGAGGGCACTCAACTTCCGATTCAAACGACTAGTCACGTTCTTCGGCCAGCCCGTGATCTCCCGATAGACAATGGAATTCGCCGCCGTCAGGGGCGCGTACGTTCGGCTGCGCATCTTTTCCTCCAGATTTGCGGCGTACCCGAAACTACAACCTAGACATGCATTCTGGCTTTGTCAGCCCCCACACGCCATCTCCTGAGGGTGTAGTCGCATACCCTACGCTTCGACCGCTTCCGCTTGCTGTCCAACCGCGCTAGACACGTCGCTCGCACAAGAGGAGCCGTGTCTTGGCCATTCGTCTCAATGCCGCCGATCCGGATTTCGAAGCGCGCTTCGTCGCGCTGCTCGCGACCAAGCGCGAGGTGTCGGAGGACGTCGACAGCGCGGTGCGCGCCATCCTGGCCGATGTGCGCGCGCGCGGCGACGCGGCGGTGCTCGATTATACCAAGCGCTTCGACCGGCTGGAGCTGACGCCCGCCACGCTGCGCGTCGGCGAGGCGGAGTTCGAGGCGGCGGACAAGGCGGTGGACGAGCGCACGCGCGCGGCGCTGATTCTGGCGCGCGATCGCATTCGCTCGCATCATGAGCGGCAGAAGCCGGTCGACGATCGCTATGTCGATGCGCTCGGCGTCGAGCTCGGCGCACGCTGGACTGCGATCGAGGCGGTCGGCCTCTATGTGCCCGGCGGCACCGCGTCCTATCCGAGCTCCGTGCTGATGAACGCCGTCCCGGCCAAGGTCGCCGGCGTCGATCGCGTCGTCATGGTCGTGCCGACGCCGGACGGCGTGATCAATCCGCTGGTCCTCGTCGCAGCCCGCCTTGCCGGCGTCGACGAGCTCTACCGGGTCGGCGGCGCGCAGGCGATCGCTGCGCTCGCCTATGGCACGGAGACGATCAAGCCCGTCTACAAGATCGTTGGGCCGGGCAATGCCTATGTAGCGGCGGCAAAGCGCCAGGTGTTCGGCACGGTCGGCATCGACATGATCGCCGGCCCGTCAGAGGTGCTGATTCTCGCCGATGGCGACAACGATCCGGACTGGATCGCCGCCGACCTTCTCGCGCAGGCCGAGCACGACACGGCGGCCCAGTCGATCCTGATCACCGACGACGCCGCCTTCGCGACGGCGGTCGAGGCGGCGGTCGAGCGGCAATTGAAGACGCTGCCGCGCGGCGAGACCGCCGCGGCGAGCTGGCGCGACTATGGCGCCGTCATTCTCGTCGACGACCTTGCGAACGCGCTGCCGCTCGCCAATCGCCTGGCACCGGAGCATCTCGAAATCGCGGTCGCCGACCCGGAGCCGCTGCTGGCCGGCGTGCGCAATGCCGGCGCGATCTTCGTCGGGCGCTCGACGCCGGAGGTGATCGGCGACTATGTCGGCGGCTCCAACCACGTCCTGCCGACCGCGCGCTCGGCGCGCTTCTCCTCGGGGCTCTCAGTGCTCGACTTCGTCAAGCGGACGTCGATCCTCCGCACGGGACCGGAGCAGCTGCGCGCTCTCGGACCGGCCGCGATCGCACTTGCGGAAGCGGAGGGCCTCGGCGCCCATGCACGATCGGTGGCGATCCGGCTCAATCTGTAGCAGGATCGGCAAAACGGAAACGTGCCGCGTCGTCTTCAAGCGAGTTCCTTGACCTTTCGCCTGAAGACGCTCGTGCCGGGGAAACGCTTCAAGGCGGGATGATGGCGGACCTTCTGGAGGGAGAGACCGGCCGGCTGATTGCCGTCGAGCTTGACGCGGCATCCATCGGCCGCTCGACGGCCGATGTCGAGCATGAGCGCAATATTGCCATCTACGACCTGATCGAGGACAACCGCTTCGTCCTGCCCGGCCATCCGACCGGCGGCTATCGGCTTCACCTCTCGATCCGCGACAACCGGCTCGTCTTCGACATACGCGACGAGGCGGACAGCCCGCTCGTGCTGCATCTCCTGTCGCTGACGCCGCTGCGGAAGATCGTGAAGGACTATTTCCTGATCTGCGACAGCTACTATGCGGCCATCCGCACCGCGACGCCGAGCCAGATCGAGACGATCGACATGGGCCGTCGCGGCGTGCACGATGAGGGGTCGCGGCTGCTGATGCAGCGGCTCGCCGGCAAGATCATCGTGGATTTCGAGACGGCGCGGCGGCTGTTCACCCTCGTCTGCGCGCTGCACTGGAAAGGCTGAGGCTTGGCCGCCACCGTCGCCCCCGGGCCGGCGGCTCCGGCGCGCTCGAGGCCGCCCTCCTCGGTGCTGTTCGTCTGCGGCATGAACGCGATCCGCTCGCCAATGGGCGCGGCGCTGGCGCGCCAGCTCTTTCCCGGTTCGCTCTATGTCGAATCGGCGGGCGTGAAACGCGGCGAGGCCGATCCCTTCGTGAAGATCGTGATGGAGGAGCGCGGCATCGATCTCTCCCGCCATCGCCCGCACACGATCGAGGATCTCGAAGACACCAATTTCGATCTCGTCATCACGCTGTCGCCCGAGGCGCATCATCGCGCGCTGGAACTGACGCGCACCATGGCACTGGACGTCGAATACTGGCCGACCCCCGACCCGACGCTGGTATCGGGGTCGCGCGAGCAGGTGCTCGATGCCTATCGCGCCGTCCGCGACCAGCTGGCGGACCGGATCAAGGCGCGCTTCGGCTGGATGCCGGCGTCGAGCGGCTGAGGTTTGCCGCCGGTTTCATTGCCCGGCGATTTCCGCTAGGTTCCGCGCGCTTCGCCCCAGCCTTGCCCTCACCGACCGGAAGATCGCGCATGATCGGAACGCCCGAGCCAAAGTCAGAGCCCAAAGCCGCGTTCGGGCCGAAGCTCCTGCTCGCCTCCGGCAGTCCGCGCCGCCTGCAGCTCCTCTCGCAGGCCGGCATCGAGCCCGACAGCCTGCTGCCGACCTCGGTCGACGAGACGCCGCTGAAGCATGAGCTGCCGCGCAGCCTCGCCAAGCGACTCGCCCGCTCCAAGGCGGACGCTGCCCGCGCCATGGCGGCGCGGACGCCCGAATTCGCCAATGCCTATATCCTCTCGGCGGACACGGTGGTGGCGGTCGGCCGGCGCATCCTGCCGAAGGCGGAGTTCCACGACCAGGCGAGCGAATGCCTGCTCCTGCTCTCCGGCCGCTCGCACCGCGTCTATACCGCCGTCTGCCTGATCACGCCCAAGGGCGCGATCCGCCAGCGCCTCGTCGAGACGAAAGTGCGCTTCAAGCGTCTTTCACGCGAGGAGATGGATACCTATCTCGGCTCGGGCGAATGGCGCGACAAGGCTGGCGGCTACGCCATCCAGGGCCTCGCTGGAACCTTCGTGGTGCGGCTGGTCGGCTCCTACAGTTCGGTCGTCGGGCTGCCGCTCTACGAGACGGTCGCCATGCTGGAGGGCGAGGGCTTTCCGACACGCAAGGGCTGGCTCGGGCCGAGCTGAGGATCGAGAGCATGAGCAAGGGCAAGCAGGGCACGAAGCCGTCTGCCGAGGTGGTACCCCTGCGGCCGCCGCGGCCCTGCCCCATCTGCGGCCAGGAATCGACGCGCGCCGCCTATCCCTTCTGTTCCAAGCGCTGCAAGGATGTCGACCTGCATCGCTGGCTGACGGGCGCCTATGCGATCGCCGCGGTGGAAGGCGAAGGCGAGGACGACGAGGAAGAGGCCTGAACGCCCCTGCGCAGCCGGCTTTCGCGCCGTCGCCGCGACAGCTTTCCACAGGCTCGAAGAGCCCACTCGGACCTCTGGACAGGCCTGCCGCGCTCCCCTATAAGGCCGTGTCTTCGCGCTCGTGGCACGACCCACCGGCGCCGGGCCTAGGTAGCTCAGTTGGTAGAGCAGCGGACTGAAAATCCGCGTGTCGCTGGTTCGATTCCAGCCCTAGGCACCATTTTCCCATTCAAGATGCATCCGAGCTGCGCGCCGTAGCCGACCAACAGGTCGAGCCGCGCATTTCGCCGATGTTCGTGTCGGTACCAGTTCTCTTCACCGGCAAAGATCGATGGCGGCAGCCGCGCGCTGTGAGGCCCCACCGGGCGGCGACCTCGAAGAGGCACAGCATCAAACGCAGGAGCGGACAACAAATACCCGCCGGAGCGACGAGTCGCGCCGGCGGGCTTTAGGGAGGGAGTATGCTTTAGGACAGCAACGTCCCGATAATGCGCATTATGGTGCGCCGCGTCAACGCGAGTGCAGTGCAGCATATCTGACAAATCCGTGAAGGTGCGGCGCAGCATCACGGATGGCCATTGGCGATCCACGCCGGCTCGTTATGCCCTTGCGGTCACGCCAGCCAGGAAACGACCGCCGCGCCAAACGCTCCCCTCAGCGGATGAACTGGTCGACATAGTCTGCGCCGAGGCCGACCTTCTCGTAATGCGCGCGGCACATGTCGATCTTGGTGAAGACGTCCTCGAAGCCGAGCGGCTCGCCATAGGCATCGACGTAGTACATGATGCCGTTGACCTGGAAGAGCGTGATCATCTCCTCGACATCGTCGGGCACGACCAGCGTATGGGTCTCGCCCGGGGGTTCGAAGACATAGCCGCCCTCCTCCGCCACCCAATCGTGCTCCAGATAGTGCCAGCGGCCCTTGATGACATAGCCGTGCACGGCCTGGGGATGGCGATGGCGGCTGAGGACGCCTGACTTGCGCACGCGCAAGAGGTTCATCCAGTAGCCCTGCGAGCGATTGAGGCAGAGCGGGCGGAACCAGACGCGCTCGGACTGCGGTACCCAGACCCGCTCGTCAGCAGGAACCGCATCGGGGATGACGATGTCGGGCAGCGTCTCCTTCGGCATCGGATGCTGGTAGGGCATCCGGGGATTGGGGTCGATCTTCATCGGCGGCATCAGCGCGCTCCTCCCTTGCGAGCCGGCTCACCGTTCTCCTCCGGCCGGCGCGGCTCGTCTTCTCGCATAGCGTCCGACGGCGCCATATGCCAGTCGCGATCAGCTGCGCGGCGGTCTCTCGGGCACCACCATCAACGGTCGCTCGATGGCCTCGCGCAGCGCGAACTTGGATTCGATCCGCGCCACGCCCGGCAGATGGCCGAGGACATTGGCGTGCAGACGCTCGAAATCGGAGAGATCGCGCGCGACGATGCGGAGCAGATAGTCGCTTGAGCCCGACATCAGATGCAGCGACAGGATGTTGGGACACTTCCGCGCCGCCGCCTCGAACGCCTTCAGGGCCTCATCGTTCTGCCGCTCGAGTGAGATTTCGACGAAGGCGGTGATGCCGAGCCCGACCGCCGCCGGATCGATCACGGCGCGATAGCCCGCAATGACGCCGTCCTGCTCGAGGCGCTGCAGGCGGCGCGTGACGGCCGAGGGCGACAGCCCGACCCGATCGGCCAACTCCACCGTCGAAAGACGCCCATCGCGGGCCAATTGCCCGACGATCCTGCGATCAAATTCGTCCAGATGCATGGATTCGCCTCCGCAGCGGCGTTCAACGCATCAAATGTGCGCTGAATGACTTTCGGAGACATGAATTAGCACAGAACCGCATCTGGAGCGGCGATATCCTGCGCGACATCCAGAAAATACCAGGGGATCATCACCATGCTTGTCGGCGTTCCGAAGGAGATCAAGAACAACGAATTCCGCGTCGGCCTCACGCCGGCTGCGGTTCGCGAATATGTCGCGCGCGGCCATCGCGTGCTGGTCGAGACCGGAGCCGGCGACGGCATCGGGGCGGGTGACGAGGCCTACGTCGCGGCCGGTGCCGCCATCGCATCCCAGGCAGCCGAAGTCTTCGCGCTCGCCGACATGGTCGTGAAGGTCAAGGAACCGCAGCCTTCCGAATGGGCGCAACTGCACGAAGGCCAGATCCTTTTCACCTATCTCCACCTCGCCCCCGATCCTGATCAGGCGCGCGGCCTGATGGCGTCGGGCGTCACCGCCGTCGCGTATGAGACCGTGACCGATGCACAGGGCGGCCTGCCGCTGCTCGCACCAATGAGCGAAGTCGCCGGACGCCTCTCGATCCAGGCCGCGGCGACGGCACTCCAGAAGCCGAATGGCGGCCGCGGCATCCTTCTCGGCGGCGTCCCGGGCGTGGCGCCTGCCCGCGTCGCCGTCATCGGCGGCGGCGTCGTCGGCCTGCATGCCGCTCGCATGGCGGCCGGCCTCGGCGCGGAGGTGACGATCCTCGACCGTTCGATCCCCCGGCTGCGCGAGCTCGACGAGATCTTCGCCGGCCGCGTGCGCACGCGCTATTCGACCATCGACGCCCTCGAGGAAGAGGTGATCGCGGCCGACGCCGTGATCGGCGCCGTCCTCATTCCGGGCGCGACCGCGCCGAAGCTCGTCACGCGCGCCATGCTGCCGAAGATGAAGCGCGGCGCGGTGCTCGTCGACGTCGCGATCGATCAGGGCGGCTGCTTCGAGACGTCCCATGCGACGACCCATGCCGATCCGACCTATGTCGAGGATGGCGTGATCCACTACTGCGTCGCCAACATGCCGGGCGCCGTGCCGCTCACCTCGAGCCATGCGCTCAATCACGCGACGCTGCCCTTCGGACTGGCCTTGGCCGGCGAGGGTCTTGCAGCCCTCGCCCGGGATCCGCATCTGAGGGCAGGCCTCAACATTCATCGCGGCCGCGTCGCCCACCGCGCCGTTGCCGAAGCGCTCGGCGTGAGCTTCGCGGACCCGGTCGGCATTGCAGCCTGAGGCTGGTCCCTGCGCCACGGGGCGCGCCGCGCTTGGTCGCGGCGCGCAATGGCGCTAAGAGGTCGTCCGGGCGCTGAATTCCAGACGGCCAGCGAGGCGTGATGCAAGCTCAATCGATGTCGTCGGTCCCCGGCGAATCAGCCGACGAGGCCACGCTGCTCGAAGGCATGGTGGCGGCGGCGCTGTCGGCCGGTACCGAAGTGATGGCGATCTATGGTCGCGACTTTTCGGTCGACGCGAAGGATGATGCCTCGCCGGTCACCGAAGCCGACCGCCGCGCCGAGATCATCATTCTGGCGGCTCTCGCGCGGATCGCACCCGGCATTCCGGTCGTGGCCGAAGAGGCCTGCTGCGGCGGCATCATACCGGATGTGGTGAGCCGCTTCTTCCTCGTCGATCCTGTCGACGGCACGCGCGAATTTGTTTCGCGCAATGGCGAGTTCACCGTCAACATCGCGCTGATCGAAGCCGGCATTCCCATTGCCGGCGTCGTCTACGCGCCGGCTCGCGACGTTCTCTTCGCGGGGCGTCTCGGCGCCGGCGCCGAGGAAATGCGCATCGAGGCGGGGCGGATCGCCGAGCGGCGGGCCGTCGCCGTGGCGCAGCCCGCAGCGCCACTCCGCATCGTGGCGAGCCGTTCCCACCGCACCTCGCAGACGGACGCCTTCATCGAACGCTATCCCGGCGCTTCCATCGTGCCGGCCGGCTCCTCGCTCAAATTCTGCCTGATCGCGTCGGGCCGGGCGGACCTCTATCCCCGCTTCGGGCCGACCATGCAGTGGGATACCGCAGCCGGCGATGCGGTGCTCCGCGCGGCCGGCGGCATGGTGACCACGCCCGAGGGCGAGCCGCTGGTCTATGGACCGAAATCGGGTGTGGGCCTCGACACCTACCGGAACCCGTCCTTCATTGCCGGCGGGCGCCTCGACATTCGCAAAGACGACTAAGACGATAGAGTTATCTGGAACGGGATTTCTCGCCATGCGCCATTCGCGCCAAGCGCGACAACGCATCAGGGAATCTACGCGACGCGCATATCTCGGCCTGCTCCCTGCGGAGGTCTAGTTTCGCTGCGTTCCGGAGATCTCCATGACCAGCGCACTTCCGCTTCATCTTCGCCGCCTCGAAGCCGAGTCGATCTTCATCCTGCGTGAGGTCGTCGCAACCTTCGAAAATCCCGTGATGCTCTATTCGATCGGCAAGGATTCGTCGGTCATGCTGCATCTGGCGATGAAGGCGTTCTTCCCCGCGCGGCCTCCCTTCCCGCTGCTCCACGTCGATACGACGTGGAAGTTCCGCGAGATGATCGCCTTCCGCGACGAGACGGCCGCGCGGCTGGGCCTCGATCTGAAGGTGCACACCAACCAGCAAGGCGCGGCGGCGGGCGTCAATCCGTTCGATCACGGCTCGTCCAATTATACGCAGATCATGAAGACCGAGGCGCTGAAGCAGGCGCTCGATGCCGGCGGCTACGATGCCGCCTTCGGTGGCGCCCGGCGCGACGAGGAGAAGAGCCGGGCCAAGGAGCGGATCTTCTCCTTCCGCTCCGCCCATCACGGCTGGGACCCCAAGAACCAGCGCCCCGAGCTCTGGTCGCTCTACAATACCCGCATCGCCAAGGGCGAGACGATCCGCGTCTTCCCGCTCTCCAACTGGACCGAGCTCGACATCTGGGAATACATCCTGGCCGAAGCGATCCCGATCGTCCCGCTCTATCTCGCGGCGGACCGACCGGTCGTGCGGCGTGGCGGCCAGCTGATCATGGCCGATGACGCGCGCATGCGCCTCCTCCCCGGAGAGGTGCCGGAGATGAAGCGCGTCCGTTTCCGCACACTCGGCTGCTATCCGCTGACGGCGGCGGTCGAATCCGACGCCGCCAGCGTCGAGGAGATCGTGCACGAGACCTTCTCGGTGACGACCTCCGAGCGGCAGGGCCGGCTGATCGATCACGACGAGAGCGGCTCGATGGAGAAGAAGAAGCGTGAGGGGTATTTCTGATGAGCGAGCCCTTCACCGTGCTGCAGCTCGCGAGCGAAGCGAGCGCACGTGCCGAGCCCGATAAGGGAACGTTGCGCTTCCTGACCTGCGGCAGCGTCGATGACGGCAAGTCGACCCTCATCGGGCGGCTGCTCTACGATTCGAAGCGCCTGTTCGACGACCAGATCGTCGCGCTCGAGAAGGACTCGAAGAAGTTCGGCACGGCGGGCGACGCCATGGACTTCGCCCTGCTCGTCGACGGGCTGGAAGCGGAGCGCGAACAGGGCATCACGATCGACGTCGCCTATCGCTTCTTCGCGACGGATCGGCGGCGCTTCATCGTCGCCGACACGCCGGGCCACGAGCAGTACACGCGCAACATGGCGACCGGCGCCTCGACGGCCGATCTCGCCGTGCTGCTGATCGATGCGCGCAAGGGCATCCTCAGCCAGACCCGGCGCCATGCGACCATCGCCGCGCTGCTCGGCATCCGCCATGTCGTGCTCGCGATCAACAAGATCGACCTCGTGGAATTCGATCGCACCGTCTATGAGCGGATCGTCGCCGCGTTCGACGAAGATGCCGGCCATTACGGCTTCGCCAGCCGCGTCGCCATCCCGCTCTCGGCCCGGTTCGGCGACAATGTCTCGTTCCAGAGCGAGCGCATGCCCTGGTATCGGGGACCGACGCTGATCGAACATCTGGAGACCGTCGACCTGGCGCCCGAACTCGCGCCGTCGCGGCCGTTCCGCTTCCCGGTGCAATGGGTGAACCGGCCGGATCTTTCCTTCCGCGGCTATGCGGGCACGGTTGCCGAGGGCGAGGTCAGCGTCGGCGACGAGATCGTCGTGGCGCGATCGGGCCATGCCGCCCGCGTTGCCCGGATCGTCACCCATGATGGCGACCGGGAGAGCGCCGCGGCGGAGGACGCCGTGACGCTGACGCTCGATCGCGAGATCGACGTTTCCCGCGGCGATATCCTGGCGCCGGCCACGGCCCGCCCGGAGGTTTCCGACCAGGTGGCCGCCCATCTGATCTGGATGGCCGAAGAGCCGATGCTGCCGGGGCGCCCCTATCTGATGAAGATCGGAACGCGGGTCGTCGGCGCCGCCGTGAGCGAGCTCAAGCACCGGCTCGAAATCGAGACGATGAAGCCGCTCGCCGCCAAGACGCTGGCGCTGAACGACATCGGCTTCGCGAACCTGTCGCTCGCCGAGCCCGTCGCCTTCGATGCCTATGAAGAGAACCGGACGACGGGGGCGTTCATTCTCATCGACCGCTTCACCAACCAGACGGTCGCCGCGGGCATGATCCGCTTCGGCCTCCGCCGTGCGACCAACATCCACCGCCAGGCGCTCACCGTCGACAAGGCCTCGCGGGCGCTCGCCAAGAGCCAGAAGCCGGCAATTCTCTGGTTCACGGGCCTTTCGGGGGCCGGGAAATCCACCATCGCCGATCTGGTCGAGCAGAAGCTGAACCTTCTCGGCCGGCACACCTATCTGCTCGACGGCGACAATGTGCGCCACGGCCTCAACCGCGACCTCGGCTTCACCGATGCCGACCGGGTCGAGAACATCCGCCGCGTCGCGGAGACGGCGAAGCTCTTCGTCGATGCCGGGCTGATCGTCCTCGTCTCCTTCATTTCGCCCTTCCGCTCGGAACGCCGCCTTGCGCGCGATCTCGTCGAGGCGGGCGAATTCATCGAGGTGTTCGTCGACACGCCGCTGGAAGTCGCGGAGGCGCGCGACGCGAAGGGGCTCTATCGCAAGGCGCGGGAAGGCAAGATCCGGAACTTCACCGGCATCGACAGTCCCTACGAGGCGCCGGAAGCGCCGGAGATCCATCTGAGGACGACGGAAACCGACGCCCAGTCGATGGCGGATGGTATCGTCGCCTATCTGCAGACGAGGGGCTATCTCGGCGGCTGATCCGGCCGCCGGATGCGTCTACCCCAGCACCTCGATGCGGACGGATCGGACGTCGATCGACGTGCCGTCGCCCGGGATCCCGGGCTCGATGATCAGCGAATCGTTTTCGGGGCCGCCGCGCTCCGGCGGCGCGGTCCATTCCGCGGAGAGCGGGGTGTAGCTCGACCCGAGCTTGACCTCGCTCCACGGGCTCTGGACGCGGCCGTTCTGATAGGCGAAGCGCACATTCATCGCCGGTGCGGTCCGCGAGGCGCGTGCGACCAGCACGATGCGGATCCGATGGCCCGCGATGCGTTCATAGACGCCGCGGCCGATCCGCACCCGGGCTCCGGCCGAGGTCGTCGAGGACGAGACGCGCGCAAAGCCGCCGTCCTGGTCGCCCTGGAAGACGACGGGATTGTCGGAGGTCGACTGGAAGACGCCCGGATCGCGGCCGTCGAACAGCACGAGTGTCTCCAGCGCCAGCCCGCCGGGTGCAACAGGCTGGGCCTCGGGCTGAGGCTGGGCCGCGGCTGTCTCTGTCGCGGGAGGCTCGAAAGCGGGTGAGGCCTGCGGCGGCGGTGCGGAGGATGCGGGCGCGGCCGTATCGATGACGGCCGGCGTTTCCGGCGAGGACGCAGTGGTCTTTCCGGACCCGTGTCCCATAACGAGAAGCGCCGATCCGGCGAGGCCGACAATGACGACCGCGCCGATCACCGCCGCGATCATGCGCCAGCCGATGCGGTCGATCAGCCCGAACAGGCCGCCCCGCGGCTCGTCGTCGCCGTCAAATGGATATTCGTCGCCGTCATAATCTTCGTAGTCGTCGTAATCCTCGTCATCCGGATCGTCCGCATAGAGCTCGTCCGCCTCGTCGACACTCCCGGTGTCGACAGCCGCGCCCTCATCCTCTTCGTCCGCCTCGTCCTCTTCGGGAGGCGGCAAGGCGGCCAGGACTGGCGCGGCCGGCCGACGCGGCGGAGCGAGCGCCAGCGTGTCCCCAAGGGGGCGCGCCCAGCGATACTCGACCTCGATCGCGCCGATGACGTCGTCGAACTCCTTGATCTTCCGATCGATATCGTCAGCGGACAGCGGCGGATCATAGACGCGGAGCAGGCGGATCATGGCCTCGCGCGCGCTCGCGAACACCCGATCGCGCCCTTGCCAGTCGGCAGGGTCGATATGGGCGATCGATCGGCGAAGGACGTTGTCGAGCTGGCTCATGGCGTGGATAGGCGGCGGCGCCGACCCGATGCCGGCAGCGGCGACGGACTCACTCTCACTTCTTCTTGAGGAAAGAAAGTCCCTGGCCGAGGATCAGCGGATCCGGCTTGCCGACGATGGTCTTGTCGCGCCCGTCGTAATCCACCGATCCGAGCACATGGCGGATGATGTTGAGACGGGCCCGCCGCTTGTCGTTGGCCAGCGCGACCGTCCACGGCGCTGGGCCGGAATGCGTCGCCTCCAGCATCTGGTCGCGCGCCGCCGAATAGGCGTCCCATTTGTCCAGCGCAGCGTAGTCCATGGGCGAGAGCTTCCAGATCTTGAGCGGATTGTGCCGGCGTTCGTGGAACCGCTTCAATTGCATTTCCTGGCCGATGTCGAGCCAGAACTTCAACAGGATGGTGCCCGCCTCGACGAGCATGCCCTCGAAGCGCGGCGCCTGCTTCAGGAAGATCTTGTGCTCCTCGGGCGTGCAGAACCCCATCACCGGCTCGACGCCGGCGCGGTTGTACCAGGAGCGGTCGAACGTCACGATCTCGCCGGCCGTCGGCAGCTCGGCGATATAGCGCTGGAAATACCATTGGCCGGCTTCGGTCTCGGACGGCTTCGGCAGCGCGACATCGCGGGCGCTGCGCGGATTGAGATACTGGCGGAATGCAAAGATCGCGCCGCCCTTGCCGGCCGAATCGCGCCCTTCGAAGATCAGCACCAGCTTCAGCTTGCGGGTCACGACATAGTGCTGGAGCTTGACGAGCTCGACCTGGAGCGCCTTCAGATCCTCCTCGTATTTGTCGGACTTCAGCGGCCTGTCATAGGGATATCCGCCGGACTTGAACGCCTTTTCCTCGACCCAGGATGGCAGGACGGGATTGTCCAGATCGAAGCTGCCCGACTTCAGCGTGACCGGCGCGGCATCGACGTTGGGCACCAGAACGGACGGCAGCGTGTCGACACCCTGCCCGGGCTCGACATTCTCAGCGTCCGCCTTCTTCAGCTTCTCTTTGGCCATGGGTCTTGCGCCCTTTTCGTGCGTCCCGCCTGTCGCGCGCGATTCTGTCACATAAGTCGTCGGTTTGTCCTCTACCCTGTGCCATCTTCTGCCAAGGATTCGGACGGTTCGATGGCGGCCGCGCAGGCCGCCACTGCCCGTGTGGATGAGAAGGCGGGTTCGAGGCTGCTGCATGAGTGAAGACGACCAGGAGCAGGGCAACGCTCCCGACCCGGTGCGCACGCGCGGCTTCTTCCAGAAGATCGCGGACGCGCGGCTTCTGCTCGGGATTCTGTTCGCCGCGATCGTGTTGCTCGTCGTCACCGGTCAATTGGCGGCGCTCCCCGCATTGCTCCTCTTCGCGCTCATGCTCGTCGCGACCGGCATTGTCTATGCCGAGGAGCGGATCGAGCCTTTGCGTCTCGCCAGGCGCTCGCCGCCTTCGGTCTGGCCCGAGACGGGCGTCAAGCGCATGGCGGATGCGCTGCCCGAATCCTGCATCATCCTCGATCGGCGCGGCGTCGTCCGCTACGCCAACCGTCATGCCGAGGCTGCCTTTCCGATCCGCCCCGGCGATCCGCTGACGCTGCGCCTCAGAGCGCCGGAGTTCGTCCGCACCTTCGAGCGCGTCGCCGCCGGCGGGCCGGCCGAGCGGATCGAGTTCCTGGAGCGGGTTCCGACCGAGCGCTGGTACCGCGCATCATTCTCGCGCATGGACCCCAAGGATGACGCGAGCCGTCCGGGCTTCATCGTCCTGATCATCTCCGACTTCACCGAGCAGCGGCGCAGCGAGAAGATCCGCGTCGATTTCGTCGCCAATGCGAGCCACGAGCTGCGCACGCCGCTCGCCTCGCTCGCCGGCTTCATCGAGACGCTGCAGGGGCCGGCACGCGACGATACCAAGGCACGCGAACGCTTCCTGGCCATCATGCATGACCAGGCGACCCGTATGAGCCGGCTCATCGACGACCTGCTATCGCTGTCGCGCATCGAGATGAAGGCGCATATGCGGCCGGACTCGCCGGTCGACGTCGTCGCGATTGTCCGCGGCGTCGTGGATGCGCTGGAGCCGCAAGCCCAAGGACAGTCGGTCCAGATCGAGACGGTTCTGCCGGCCACGCCGCTTTTGGTGGCGGGCGACCGCGACGAACTGGTGCAGGTGTTCCAGAACCTCGTTGAGAACGCCTGCAAATATGGCCGCTCCGGCGGCCGCGTTGTCGTCGAGGCCAAGGCGAGCGCGGATGGCGGGCTCGTCGGCGTCGGTGTGCGCGATTTCGGTCCCGGCATTTCCGCCGAACATCTCCCGCGGCTCACCGAGCGGTTCTACCGGGCCAATGACGGAACCGGCGCGCAACGCGGAACGGGGCTCGGCCTCGCCATCGTCAAGCACATCCTGAACCGTCACCGGGCCCGCTTGAACATTGAGAGCCGGCCGGGGGAAGGCGCGTTGTTCAAAGTCGAATTCCCGACCTTCACCACCGCAGACAAGCCTCTCCCGTCCGCGATAAGCGCTGCGTCGACAGATACTTAGCCTGTCATAAACTTGTCAGCTCTTCGTCATAGAACCATTACCGGTGGCCACTAGGGTCCGACCCGCGCTGCCGATGCGACCTCTCTGCGACGGAGCGCCGCTTCATTTTGGACTGCACCAGGGAGATGGTCAGTGAAACTCACGAACATCGCATTCGCGGCAGGTCTCGTCACCGCCGCCATCGGTTTCGGATCGGCCAATGCCACCGACATTTCAGGGGCTGGCGCGACCTTCCCCTATCCGATCTACGCCAAGTGGGCCGATACCTATCAGAAGGAAACCGGCGACAAGCTCAACTATCAGTCGATCGGTTCGGGCGGCGGCATCAAGCAGATCAAGGCCAAGACGGTCACGTTCGGCGCGACCGACGCCCCGCTGAAGCCGGAAGAGCTTGAGAAGGAAGGCCTCGTCCAGTTCCCGACCGTGATCGGCGGCGTGGTCCCGATCATCAACGTTCCGGGCGTCAAGCCGGGCGATATCGTCCTCGACGGCCAGACCCTCGCCGATATCTTCCAGGGCAAGATCACCAAGTGGGACGATGAGGCGATCAAGAAGCTCAACCCGTCGCTGACGCTGCCGTCGACCGCCATCGCCGTCGTGCATCGCTCTGACGGTTCGGGCACCAGCTTCGTGTTCACGACCTATCTCTCGCAGGTCTCGCAGGCCTGGGCCGGCGACGTCGGCGCCGCCTCTGCCGTCGAATGGCCGGTCGGCCTCGGCGCGAAGGGCAATGAAGGCGTCGCCGCCGGCGTGTCGCAGACGGTCGGCTCGATCGGCTATGTCGAGTATGCCTTCGCCGCGCAGAACAACATGACCTTCACGAAGCTCGTCAACAAGGACGGCCAGACGGTCGCTCCGGAAGTGCCGAACTTCGCCGCCGCCGCCGAAGGCGTCGACTGGTCGAAGCTGCCGGGCTACTACGTCATCCTGACGAACGAGCCGGGTGCCAAGGCGTGGCCGATCACCGCCGCGACGTTCATCCTGATGCACAAGCAGCCGAAGGACGACGCCGCTTCCGCCGCCGCCCTGAAGTTCTTCGCCTGGGCCTACGCCAATGGCGACCAGGCCGCGGCCGACCTGCACTACATCCCGATGCCCGACTCCGTCGTTGCGAACATCAAGGCCACCTGGGCCAAGGATATCGTCGGCGCGGACGGCAAGCCGCTCTTCGTCGAGATGGCCAAGTAAGCATCGCAAGCAAGATCAATCGATCCTGGGAGAGGGGCGGCGCCCCTCTCCTGATCTCTTCAGATTGAAGGCTCCAATCAGGGCCGGGGGAACGAGATGGCGGACGCTATAATGACCGGGTTGCGGAGCGCAGGCGTAGACAGCACCAAGCTCAAGCGAATGGGTCGGCTGCGCGCCGGCGACCTGCTCTTCAACTGGGTCACCTTCGCAGCCGCGCTGACGGTCCTGCTCCTGCTCGGCGGCGTGATCGTCTCGCTGATCTACGGCTCGATCCCTGCGTTCCAAACATTCGGCCTCGATTTCCTGACCACCCAGAGCTGGAACCCGGTGACCGAGAAGTTCGGCGCACTGGCTCCGATCTACGGCACGGTGGTCACGTCGATCATCGCCCTGCTGATCGCCGTCCCGGTCGGCATCGGTATCTCGATCTTCCTGACCGAACTGTGCCCGCCCTGGCTGAAGCGTCCGATCGGCGTCGCCATCGAACTGCTCGCCGGCATTCCCTCGATCATCTACGGCATTTGGGGCCTGTTCGTCTTCGCACCCTTCTTCCAGGCCACGGTGCAGCCCTTCCTCATCGACGTCTTCGCGCCGATCCCGGTGCTGAACTCGATCTTCGCCGGCCCGCCCTATGGCATCGGCGTCCTGACCGCCGGCATCATCCTGGCGATCATGGTGCTGCCCTTCATCACCTCGATCACCCGCGACGTGTTCGACACGGTGCCGCCGGTGCTCAAGGAGGCGACCTACGGCCTCGGCTGCACGACGGCGGAAGTGGTGACGAAGGTCGTGCTGCCCTATTCGCGCGTCGGCGTCATCGGCGGCGTCATGCTGGGCCTGGGACGCGCCCTCGGCGAGACCATGGCCGTGACCTTCGTCATCGGCAACGCGCACAAGATCTCTGCTTCGATCCTGTCTCCGGGCACGACGATCTCGGCATCGATCGCCAACGAGTTCACCGAGGCGGTGGGCGATCTCTACACGTCCTCGCTGATCGCGCTGGGCCTGATCCTCTTCGTCATCACCTTCATCGTTCTGGCTGCCGCCCGCATCATGCTGGCGCGCATGAACACCAAAGCCGGCAACTGAGGCGAACACCATGGCATCTTTGGGAAATTCCGCCATCTCGACGCCGGCCGCCCAGGCGCTCTATCGCAGGCGCCGCCGCAGCAACGGCATCCTGCTGACGCTGTCCTTCGCCGCGACGATCTTCGGCCTGCTCTGGCTGGCCCTGATCCTGATCGCGCTGTTCTACCAGGGCTTCTCCGGCCTCTCGCTCTCGATCTTCACCGAGATGACGCCCCCGCCGGGCGAAGCCGGCGGCCTGCTGAACGCCATCATCGGCAGCTTGATCATGACGATCGCCGGCGTGGCGATCGGCACCCCGATCGGCATCCTGGCCGGGACCTACATGGCGGAATATGGCCGCCACAACCAGCTCACCAATGTCGTGCGGTTCATCAACGACATCCTGCTGGCGGCGCCGTCGATCGTGATCGGCCTGTTCGTCTATGAGGTCGTGGTCGCGCCGATGGGGCACTTCTCCGCCATCGCCGGCTCGCTCGCTTTGGCGATCCTGGTGATCCCGGTCGTCGTGCGCACCACCGAGGACATGCTCAATCTGGTGCCGAACACGCTGCGCGAAGCCTCGGCGGCGCTCGGCCTGCCGCGCGCAGTCATGATCCGTCAGGTCGCCTATCGCGCCGCACTGTCGGGCATCGTCACCGGCGTCCTGCTGGCCATCGCCCGTGTCAGCGGCGAAACGGCGCCGCTGCTGTTCACCGCGCTCAACAACCAGTTCTGGAGCGTCGACCCCAACGCGCCGATGTCCAGCTTGCCTGTGACCATCTTCCAGTTCGCCCTCAGCCCCTATCCGGAATGGCAGAAGCTCGCCTGGAGCGGTGCGCTGCTCATCACCATCGCGGTGCTCGCGCTCAACATCATCGCCCGCACCTTCCTTAGCCCGAGGACCTCGAAATGATGCAGTCCGCTGTCGCGCCGAACGCGCTGCCCGAGAAGATCTCGATCAAGAACCTCAAGTTCTTCTATGGCGACAGCCTGGCGCTGAAGTCGATCAACCTGCCGCTCTACGAAAAGAAGGTCACCGCCTTCATCGGCCCGTCGGGCTGCGGCAAGTCGACCCTGCTGCGTGTCCTCAACCGGATGTACGATCTCTATCCGCGGCAGCGCGCCGAGGGCGAGGTCCTGTTCGACGGCGGCAACATCCTCAACCCAGGTCAGGATCTCAACCTGCTGCGCGCGCGCATCGGCATGGTGTTCCAGAAGCCGACTCCGTTCCCGATGTCGATCTACGACAACATCGCTTTCGGCATCCGCCTCTACGAGAACATCTCGCGCGCCGAGATGGACGCCCGCGTCGAGGCGGCGCTGACCCGCGCGGCGCTCTGGAACGAAGTGAAAGACAAGCTCTCCTCGAGCGGTCTCAGCCTCTCCGGCGGCCAGCAGCAGCGCCTTTGCATCGCCCGATCGATCGCCGTACGGCCCGAGGTCGTGCTGTTCGACGAACCGTGCTCCGCGCTCGATCCGATCTCGACCGCCAAGATCGAGGAACTGATCGACGAGCTGACGGCCGACTACACGATCGCGATCGTGACGCACAACATGCAGCAGGCGGCCCGCGTCTCCGACTACACCGCCTTCATGTATCTCGGCGAACTCATCGAGTTCGACGAGACGTCGAAGATCTTCACCGCGCCGAGCGACAAGCGCACCCAGGACTACATCACCGGCCGCTTCGGCTGACCGGCGACGGCAGGAGGATGACATGTCGGAACATATCGTTTCGCGCTACGACGACGAGCTGAAGGATGTCCAGCGCCGCATCGCGGAGATGGGCGGGATCGCCGAACGCCTGGTGGATCTTTCCGTCACTGCGCTGACGCGCATCGACACGGTCATGGCCAACACTGTGATCATGGAAGACCGCCGGCTCGACGAGATCCAGCGGCAGTGCGAGGAAGAGGCCATCCGCATCATCGCGCGGCGCCAGCCCATGGCGCTGGACCTGCGCGAGGTGATCGGCGCGATGCGCATCTCCAATGATCTGGAGCGGATCGGCGACCTCGCCAAGAACAACGCCAAGCGCGTGCTGGCGCTCGACGGCCAGTTCCAGTCGAAGCGCTTCATGACCGGCGTCGAGCATATGGCCGAGCTCTCGCTCGCCCAGCTCAAGGACGTGCTGGACGCCTATGCGACACGCGACGTCCACCAGGCCTTCGAGGTCTGGAAGCGCGATGCCGACATCGACTCGATGTACACGTCGCTGTTCCGCGAACTCCTCACCTACATGATGGAGGATCCGCGCAACATCTCGCTGTGCACGCATTTGCTGTTCTGCGCCAAGAACATCGAGCGCATCGGTGACCATACGACGAACATCGCCGAGACCGTGCACTATGTCGTCACGGGCGAGGCGCTGACGCAGGACCGTCCGAAGCAGGACGAATCCAGCGTTACCACCGTCACCTATGCGGACAACTGATCACCGAGATCAGGTCTGATCGGGATTTGATGAATGACACCACGGGTCATGGTGGTTGAAGACGAGGAGGCGCTCAGCCTCCTCCTGCGCTACAATCTGGAAGCGGAAGGCTATCAGGTCGAAGTGGTGCCGCGCGGCGACGATGCCGAGACGCGGCTCCGCGAGACCGTTCCCGACCTGCTGCTGCTCGACTGGATGCTTCCGGGCATTTCGGGCATCGAACTCTGTCGCCGCCTCAGGGCACGCGACGTCACCCGCACGCTGCCGATCGTCATGCTGACGGCGCGCGGCGAGGAGCAGGAGCGCATCCGCGGCCTCTCGACGGGCGCGGACGACTATGTCGTCAAGCCCTTCTCGGTGCCCGAGCTGATGGCGCGAGTCCGCGCCATCCTGCGCCGGTCGCGGCCGGAGGTGATCGCCTCGCTGCTCAGGGCCGGCGATATCGAGCTCGACCGGGAGACGCACCGTGTCCGCCGCTCGGGCCGCGAGCTGCGTCTTGGGCCGACGGAGTTCCGCCTGCTCGAATTCCTGATGAAGAGCCCAGGTCGCGTCTTCTCGCGCGAGCAGCTTCTCGACGGGGTCTGGGGACGGGACGTCTATGTCGACGAGCGGACCGTCGACGTCCATATCGGACGCCTGCGCAAGGCCGTGAACCGCGGACGCGTCAAGGACCCCATCCGCACGGTGCGCGGCTCGGGCTATGCCTTTGACGACCAGTTCGTCGGGGTTGCCTGAAGCCTCGGGCCGAAGCGTGGAAGCCGGCTTTCGGATCGATCCGATGCGAAGGCCGGGAGTTCGACCGCCACGGTGCCGCGCGGATCGCGCCGGCTATACTTCAGCGGTATCCGCCAGAGACCGTGTTTCCGTCAGAGATTATTGAAGGGACGAGATAACGTCCCCCCGGCTCAAGCGGGAGACGATGATCGGGCGCGCCGGTTCCAAAAAGAGTGCCCTCCCCTCCATGCGAGCGCGAGGGGAAGGCAGGCGGGCACGCGGAACGGGATCAGGCTCCGACGACGAGCTTGCGCTCACGCCGGCGATCATTGACCGGCTGGTAGGCGATGCGGGAGTGATACTCGCAATAGGGAATGCCCGAGTTCGAGCGCTGGCCGCAGAAATGGAAATCCTCGGAATTCGGATCGCCGATCGGCCATTTGCAGGTCTGCTCGGTGAGCGTCAGGATCGTCGCGTGCAGGCTGATCGGCACGACGACATCGTCGCCGCCCGTAGCGCGCAGCATGCGACGGGGTTCGGCCATCGGCTGAACCAGGGGCTTCAGCGCCGTATTGCCGGCGACGAGGGGGCGCTGCATTGTCGGCTGCGGCCGGCTGGCGGCGGGCATCTGGCGCCCGTTCGACGTCGTCGCAGCGGGCTTGCGGGCACGCGCCACCGGGGCGGCCGCAGGCTTGGCCCTTCCGGAGAGGCTGAGGCGGTGCACCTTGCCGATCACGGCATTACGCGTCACGCCGCCAAGCTCCGTGGCGATCTGACTGGCGCTCAGTCCGTCGGTCCAGAGCTTCTTGAGCAACTCAACCCGTTCGTCCGTCCAAGTCATGGCTCATCCTTGTCGGTCGGAGCGGTGGTACGAATCCAGATCGATCGCCGCTCGATACGCCGAACGACGACACAGCTAACGCAACGATCGGGGGGAGGTACTACCGCTCGATATTTCGTATCTTAACGAGCATTAAGCTACTATATGGCGCGACTCCCTGACAAGAGTCGCACTGAATCCGAGACGCCGATCTCACCCTTTTCCCCAGTTTAGGGCGACATGCCTGATCCGTGAGTCGCGTCAAGCGCTTAGCCGTGCAACGCCACCGGGACCCATGGCGTTCCTTGACAGAAAACGTCACGACCGTGATATAAGGGCAACGCAAAAAGGTGCTGCCCGGCGCGACGGCCTCGGGCGGCACTTTTGATTTTTGGACCATCGTCAAGTCACGGCCACACCCAAGGAGGGGATATGAGCGCCCCCGTTACCGTTCCGCCCAAGTCGCATTCGAGCCTCTTCAACACGTTCGCGCGTGCGCCGCTCGAATTCGAGCGAGGGGAAGGTGCGTGGGTGTTTACGCCATCGGGCGAGGCCTATCTCGACTTCTCCGCCGGCATCGCCGTGAATTCGCTCGGCCATGCCAATCCGGTGCTGGTCGCCGCGCTCGCGGAGCAGGCCGGCAAGATTTGGCATACGTCGAACCTCTTCCGCATCCCGGGACAGGAGCGGCTGGCCGAGCGGCTCGCCGATGCGAGCTTCGCCGACCGTGTCTTCTTCGCCAATTCCGGCGCCGAGGCGAATGAGTGCGCCATCAAGACGGCGCGGCGCTATCACTTCGTGAACGGCCATCCCGAGCGCTTCCGGATCATCACCGTGGAAGGCGCCTTCCATGGCCGGACGCTGGCGACGCTCGCCGCGGGCGGACAGGAGAAATATCTTGAAGGCTTCGGCCCTAAGGCCGATGGCTTCGACCAGGTTCCGTTCGGCGATATTGAGGCGGTGAAGGCGGCGATCACGCCCGAGACCGCCGCGATCATGGTCGAGCCGATCCAGGGCGAAGGCGGCGTGCGGAGCTTTCCGCCGGGCTATTTCAAGGAGATCAGGGCGCTCTGCGATGCGCATGGCCTGCTGCTCGTCATGGACGAGGTGCAGACCGGCGTCGGCCGCACGGGCAAGCTGTTCGCCTATGAATGGACCGGCGTCACGCCGGACATCGTCTCGCTCGCCAAAGGCATTGGCGGCGGCTTCCCGCTCGGCGCCTGCCTCGCGACGGAAGAGGCGGCCAAGGGGATGACGCCCGGAACGCATGGCACGACCTTCGGCGGCAATCCGCTTGCCATGGCCGTCGGCAATGCCGTGCTCGACGTGGTCCTGGCCGACGGCTTCCTCGATCACGTCCGCGAGACCGGTCTCTATCTCAAGCAGCGCCTTGCCGCGCTGGTGGACCAGCACCCGACCGTCTTCGACGGCGTGCGCGGCGAGGGCCTCCTCGTCGGTCTGCATGCGGCGAAACCCGTGCCCGAGGTCGTGGCGGCGCTTCGCGCCCAGCACATGCTGGCGGCAGGCGCGGGCGACAATGTCGTGCGCCTGCTTCCCCCGCTGACCATCGGCAAGGCCGAGGTGGATGCGGCCCTCGAAAAGCTGGAAGCGGCATGCCGGGCGTTCGAGCCCGCCCCCGCGACCCATCAAGCCTAGGCGCGCGCAGATGGTTCGGCATTTCCTCGACCTGAGCGATTTCGATTCCGCAACGCTGCGGCGCATCCTCGATGGCGCCAAGCGCCTGAAATCCGTCCGCAATGGCGCGCGCGACGGCGTCGGCCCGCTCGCGGGCAAGGTTCTCGCCCTCATCTTCGAGCAGCCCTCGACCCGAACCCGCGTCTCCTTCGACGTCGGGATGCGGGAACTCGGCGGCCAGACGCTGATGCTCACCGGCGCCGAGATGCAGCTCGGCCGCGGCGAGACCATCGCCGATACGGCGCGCGTCATGTCGCGCTATGTCGACGGCATCATGATCCGCATCCTCGACCAGGACCAGCTGGCCGAGCTCGCCCGCCATGCCACCGTTCCGGTGATCAACGGGCTGACGCGCCGCTCGCATCCGTGCCAGGTGATGGCCGACATCATGACCTTCGAGGAACATCGGGGGTCGATCGCCGGCAAGACCGTCGCCTGGGTCGGTGACAGCAACAATGTGCTCGCCTCCTGGGTGCACGCGACGGCGCGCTTTGATTTCCGCCTGAAGATCGCGACCCCGCCCGAACTCGCGCCGGCCCATCGTCTGCTCGACTGGGCGCGGATGAATGGCGGCGAGGTCATCGCCGGAGAGGATCCGCATGAGGCGGCCGACGCCGCCGACTGCATCGTTACCGACACCTGGGTGTCGATGGGCG
Organism: Kaistia hirudinis; assembly: GCF_014196455.1. Taxonomy (GTDB): domain Bacteria; phylum Pseudomonadota; class Alphaproteobacteria; order Rhizobiales; family Kaistiaceae; genus Kaistia; species Kaistia hirudinis. The sequence continues at coordinate 352,886 of NZ_JACIDS010000006.1, read as the reverse complement.
ACAACGAGGCCGAGCGCCGGCACAATCTGCTGAAGCCCTATCAGGTCAACGCCCGGCTGATGGCGCGCGCCCATGCGGACGCCGTCTTCATGCACTGCCTGCCTGCGCATCGCGGCGAAGAGGTCACCGCCGAAGTCATGGACGGCCCGCAATCGGTCGTCTTCGACGAGGCCGAGAACCGCTTGCATGCCCAGAAGGGTGTGCTCGCCTGGTGTCTCGCCGGCGAGGAGGCTCTGTAATGGACGCAGGGAGCGCCAGCGAGCCGCGGACGATCACGCCTGCGGGCGACGACGCCGTATTGCCCTTCCAGGTCCTCGGCCTCGATGTGCGTGGCCGCGCCATCCAGATGGGCCCGGCGCTGTCGACCTTGCTCGACCGGCACGATTACCCGCTGCCGGTCTCCAAGCTGCTCGGTGAGGCGGTCGTCCTGACCGTGCTGCTCGGCTCCTCGCTCAAGTTCGACGGCCAGTTCATCCTGCAGACGCAGACCGACGGCCCCGTCGACATGCTCGTGGTCGACTATCGCACGCCCGGCGACCTCCGCGCCTATGCCCGTTTCGACGAGGAGCGGCTCGCCGCGCTGGAAGCCGAAGGCACGCCGGATCCGGCCGACCTGCTCGGCAAGGGCATCCTCGCCATGACGGTCGATCAGGGCACGCATACCAGCCGCTACCAGGGCATCGTCTCGCTGGACGGTTCGAGCCTCGAAGACGTCGCCCATACCTATTTCGAGCAGTCCGAGCAGATTCCGACGACCGTCCGTCTCGCCGTCGCGGAGATGATGACGCGCGAGGATGGCGGCGTCGCGCATAGCTGGCGCGCCGGCGGCGTGATGGTGCAGTTCCTGCCGCAGTCCGAGGAAGAGGAGCGTCATCGCGACCTGCCCGGCGGCGACGCCCCCGGCGGCGCAGAAGCAGACGAAGAGGACGCTGACGATCGCTGGGTCGAGGCCCAGTCGCTCATCAGCACGGTCGAAGACCACGAACTCATCGACCCCGACGTGACGACCGAGCGGCTGCTTTACCGCCTCTTCCACGAGCGCGGCGTGCGGGTGTTCGAGCCGAGCCGGGTCCAGGACAAGTGCTCGTGCTCGCGCGAGCGGATCGAAGGCGTGCTGCGCAGCTTTACCGCCGAAGAGATCGAGCAGTCGATCGAGGACGGGCGGATCGCCGTGACCTGCGAATTCTGCGGCCTCGCCTACGACTTCAACCCGGCCGAATTCGCGAACTAAATCAATCGGATCATTGATCAGGACGGACGCACCCCGCCGCATTCCCGCGGCAGGGCGCGTCTGATTGCTATTCGAGCCCCTCGAAAAGGGCGGTCGAGAGATAGCGCTCGGCGAAGGACGGAACGATCAGGACGATCGTCTTGCCCGCCATTTCCGGCCGCCGACCGACCTCGATGGCCGCCGCGATGGCCGCGCCCGAGGAGATGCCGACCGGGATGCCCTCGAGCCGGGCGGCGAGGCGCGCCTGGGCAATTGCATCGGCGCTCGCGACCTTGATCACCTCGTCATAGACCGTCGTGTCGAGAACCGGCGGCACGAAGCCGGCGCCGATACCCTGGATCTTGTGCGGCCCCGGCGCGCCACCGGAAAGGACCGGGCTCTCGGCCGGCTCGACGGCGATGACGCGCAGTTCCGGACGGCGCTGCTTCAGCACCTGGCCGACGCCCGTGATCGTCCCGCCCGTGCCGACACCCGCCACGAAGGCATCGACGTCACCATGCGTGTCGTTCCAGATCTCCTCCGCGGTTGTCGCGCGGTGGATCGCGGGATTGGCCGGGTTGGCGAATTGCTGCGGCATCACCGCGTCACCGATCTCCGCGATCAGTTCCTCCGCACGCGCAATCGCGCCCTTCATGCCCTTGGCGCCTTCCGTCAGCACCAGCTCAGCACCGAGCAGCTTCAGCATTTTGCGCCGCTCGATCGACATCGTCTCCGGCATGACGAGGATCAGCCGGTAGCCGCGCGCCGCGGCTACGAAGGCGAGCGCAATACCGGTATTGCCCGAAGTCGGCTCGACGAGCACGGTCCGACCGGGCGTGATGCGGCCTTCGGCCTCGAGCGCGTCGATCATCGCGACGCCGATGCGATCCTTCACCGAGGAGATCGGATTGAAGAATTCAAGCTTCGCCAGGAGCTTGGCCCCGACACCCGCCTCCGCCTCGATGCGCTTCAGGCGCACCAGCGGTGTATCGCCGATCGTGTCGGTGATCGACTCGTAGATGCGGCCGCGCCCCGGCTTCCGCGCTCCGTCCGTGTCCGCCATGGTCGTCTGCTCCCTAGTTTCTCAACTCGCCCGGCCCGTCGAGCCGAAGCCGCCGGCGCCGCGCTCTGTCGCCGCGGTGAATTCCTCGACCAGCGCGAAAGACGGCCGCACCACCGGCACGAACATCATCTGCGCAATCCGGTCGCCGGGATTGATCGTCACATGCGCGGCGCCCCGGTTCCAGAGGCTGACGAGGATCGGACCCTGATAGTCGGAGTCAATGAGCCCCGTCAGATTGCCGAGCACGAGCCCCTGCTTATGGCCGAGGCCGGAGCGCGGCAGGATCGTCGCGGCGATGAAGGGATCGCGGATGAAGACGGAGAAGCCGGCCGGCACCAAGGCGGCCGGCGCGCCGGGTTCGAGCACCAGCGGCGCGTCGAGGCAGGCGTGCAGATCGATCGCAGCCGCCCCCGCGCTCTTGTAGTCGGGCAGGCCCCACTGGGTGAGGCGGGGGTCGAGGATCTTGAGCTCGACGGTCGGTTCGAGGTGCACGGTCGTCCTTTCGGCTTGGCTTTCGCGGATCGTCGGCCTCGGCGGACCGAAATCAACCCTTCCTCAGCGCCTATCAACCGCCGCAAGGCCGACGAGGCCTTCGGGAGGCCGGATCGCCGCCGAAAAATCCGGGCCGTCGCCCGCGGCGAGACCGAGTTGGCTGATCGCCGCGCGGGCGCGGAAATCCTCGAAGGAGAGGCCGGTGCGATAGCCCTGATGGTCGAAGATATAGCCCGGCAGGAGGCCGGACAGCAGGATGCGATAATCGCGCGGCAGGCCGGGATCGAGCGCGCGCACGAGTTGGAACACCACCGTCGTGCAGTTGGCCGTCAGCGTGTTGTAGAATTTCGGCTTTTGCGCCAACGCATTACCCTTTTCGACATAAGAGAGGAACAGCGCGCGCATCCCCGCCTGCGGCATGTCGAGCGGATAGAGATAGACGTCCTCCTTCCGCACATTGCTGCGCAGATAGATGATGTCGCGCTCGTCGGCGGCGATCAGCACCAGATTGAAGACGCGGAAGAAACCGGCGATCGCCGAGAAGGACTGGGTCTCGTCCGGCCGGATCTCGGCCGAGAAGGCGACCCTTTGCCCATCGGAAAAGCCAAAGGTTACAATGGTATGGGCGATTTCAGGACCCATCCAGTAGCTCAGCACCAGATCGACGGTCTGGAGCTTCGCGAGATCATAGGTCCGCGTTTCCCATTTGCCGGTGAAGTCCGTATCCGAGCGCCAGTCGAAATTGCGGACATTGGCGAGCGTGACGGTATCGCCGTCGACCGTTCCCGTGACGCCATGGGCGACATCGGCGCGCCAGACGCGATCATTGGTCGGGTGGATGGTCGACCACCAGCCGAAAAAGACAAGCAGCGCAAGGAGATAGAGCCCCCGTCCGCGCCAGCTGCCACGGACGATCTCGCCGGCGAGAATGACGAGAACGAGGAGCGCCCAGAGACCGATCACGATCCAGCGCGGCATCTCGGGCAGCGGCAGCTGGAAATAGAGCGCGAAGCCGATGAAGAGGCCGCTGAACGCGATCGCGAGGGCCAGCACGGCGCGCAGCAGCACGCGTCCGATGGCGCGCGACCAGCGTGTCGCCCGATTTCGCCCGGGTTCAGCCATTGGCGAGACGCGCGCCGATCCAGGCGACGAGACGGCGGCCGACCTCGCCCTTCGGCATGCGCGGCCAGCGCTCGATGCCCTCCGAAGTCACCAGAGCGACCTCGTTCTCCGCCCCGCCCATCACACCCCCCTCGGCCGAGACATCATTGGCGACGATCACGTCGCACCCCTTCTTGTTCAGCTTCACTGACGCATTGGCGATGAGATCGTCGGTTTCGGCGGCGAAGCCGACGACGAGGCCGGGACGGCCGGCGGAGCGATGCGCGATGGTCGCGAGGATGTCGGGGTTCTCGGTCATGGCGAGCGGCGGCGCCGCGCCGCTGCCATCCTTCTTGATCTTGGATGCGGCCTCATGCACCGGGCGCCAATCGGCGACCGCGGCGGCGAAGATCGCGACATCGGCCGGCAGCGCGATCTCGACGGCCGCCAGCATGTCGCGCGCCGTCTCGATCTCGATGACGGTGACGCCGACCGGCGGAGCGAGATCGACCGGCCCGCTGACGAGGGTCACCCGCGCGCCGGCAGCAGCGGCGGCGGCGGCGATCGCATAGCCCTGCTTGCCCGAGGAGCGGTTGGCGATATAGCGCACCGGATCGATCGGCTCATGCGTCGGCCCGGCGGTCACGATGACATGGCGGCCGGAGAGCGGACCGACGACGGGGGCGAGGATCGCCTCGGCGGCCGCGGCGATCGCGAGCGGCTCGGCCATGCGACCGACACCCGCCTCGCCGCGCTCGGCCATCTCGCCGGCGTCCGGACCGACGAAATGCTTGCCGTCCTCGGCGAGCAGGGCGGCGTTGCGCCGTGTCGCGGCATTCGCCCACATGAGGGGGTTCATGGCCGGCGCGAGCAGGATCGGCCGGTCGGAAGCGAGCAGCACGGCGCTCGCCAGATCGTCGGCATGGCCGCCGGCCATCTTGGCCATCAGATCGGCGGTCGCCGGCGCCACGATCACGAGGTCGGCGCCGCGCGCCAGGCGGATATGACCGACATCGTGCTCGTCGGCCCGGTCGAACAGCTCCATGAACACCTTGGTTCCCGAAAGCGCGCCGGCGGCGAGCGGCGTCACGAATTCGCAGGCGGCCTTTGTCATCACGACCGTGACCGCCGCGCCGCGCTCCCTGAGGCGGCGGATCAGGTCGAGCGCCTTGTAGGCGGCGATGCCGCCGCCGATGACGAGGAGGATGTTGCGCGAGGCGAGCGAACTCATGAAACGCACTCCGGACGGCCGCCCCGCATCATGCCACATCCGGCCGGCAAACGGCGGCCGCGCTCATCGCAGCACCAGGATGGCGAGCAGGACGGCGACGGCCCAGATGCCGATGGTGAGCCAGCGATTGCCGCGCCCCTCGGCGCGCCCGATCGCCTCGACCGTCTCGGGCGAGAGCGTGATCCCCTCCTCCGTCGCGGCACGGAGCCGCCCGGCGAGCTTCGCCGCATTGTCGATCAGCGCCGGAACGCGTGCCGCCGCGCGGCCGAAGGCGCCGACGCCCGAGGCGGCTTCCTCGATCTTGCCCACCGGCCCGAGATTGCGCTCGATCCACTCGCCGACCACAGGCTCCGAGGCGCGCCACATGTCGAATTTCGGATCGAGCGAGCGCGCGACGCCCTCGACCACGACCATGGTCTTCTGCAGCATCAGGAGTTCCGGCCGCGTGCGCATGTCGAAGATCTCGGTGATCTCGAACAGCAGCGTCAGCAGCCGCGCCATGGAGATGTCGCTCGCCGCCTGGCCGTGGATCGGCTCGCCGATGGCGCGCAGCGCCTGTGCAAAATCCTCGACCGTGTGGCGCGGCGGCACATAGCCCGCCTCGAAATGCACCTCCGCGATGCGCCGATAGTCGCGCCGGATGAACCCGAACAGGATCTCGGCGAGGAACCGTCGCTCCGCCTTGCCGAGCCGGCCCATAATGCCGAAATCGACCGCGACGATGTTGCCGGCCGGATCGACGAAGAGATTGCCCTGGTGCATGTCGGCATGGAAGAAGCCGTCGCGAACCGCATGGCGCAGGAAGGACTGCATCAGCCGGACCGCGACCTCGCTGAGGTCATGGCCGGCGGCCTCGATCCCCGCGGGATCGGAGAGTTTGACCCCGTCGATCCATTCGAGCGTCAGCACATCGCGCGAGGTCCGCTGCCAATCGACCTTCGGGACGCGAAATCCCGGATCGCCCTTGGTGCGTTCCGCCATCTCCGAAAGCGCGGCGGCCTCAAGGCGCAGATCCATCTCCAGCGAGACCGAGCGGGCGAGCGTGTCGACGACGGCGATCGGCCGCAGCCGCTGCATCGCCGGATCCATGGCCTCCACCAGCCGGGCGCCGGCGTAGAAGGTGGAAAGGTCGCGCTTGAAGCGATGGCGTACGCCTGGCCGCAGCACCTTGACCGCGACATCGTCGCGAGAGCCGTCGGCATTGACCCGGCTCGCCTTGTGCACCTGCGCGATCGAGGCGGCGGCGATCGGCGGCGAGAAGCTCGCATAGAGCTGCTCGACCGGCTTGCCGAGATCGCGCGCGATGACGACGCGCGCCGCGGCCTCGCCGAAGGGCTCGATCTCGTCGCGCAGCCGCCCGAGCGCCTCGGCGACATCCTCGCCGACGAAATCGGGCCGCGTCGCCATGAACTGACCGAGCTTCACATAGGACGGGCCGAGCCGGTTCAGCGCGGCGGTGATGCGCGTGCCGCGATCCTCGCCCTTGACCGCGCGCCGTTCCAGAAGGCGCAGGGCGCGCACCATGAAGACGGCCTGAGGCGGCAGCTCATCGAGATCGACAATGCCGAAGGCGCCCTCGCGGGCCAGCACATAGCCGGCCGCGGCGAGGCGGAAGAGGCTGGCGGGGCGGATCGCCATGGCCTCAGATTTTCCAGCCCGAATGGATCGCGGCAATGCCGCCGGTGAGATTGCGATATTCGACCCGCGCGAAGCCGGCGCGGCGGATCATCTCCGCGAAGCGTTCCTGGTGCGGGAAGCGGCGGATCGATTCGACCAGATAGCGGTAGCTGTCCTTGTCGCCAGCCACGACGCCGCCCATCGCCGGGATCGCGTGGAAGGAATAGAGGTCGTAGATCTTGTCCAGCACGGGCACGTCCACGGCGGAAAATTCGAGGCAGAGGAAACGCCCGCCCGGCTTCAGGACGCGATAGGCCTCCTTCAGCGCCTCGTCGATGCGCGGCACGTTGCGGATGCCGAAGGCGATCGTATAGGCGTCGAACCGGCCGCTGGCGAAGGGCAGCTCCTCGGCATTGCCCTCGATGAACTCGACATTGCCATCGAGATGGCGCTTGCGGGCGCGCTCGCGGCCGACCTCCAGCATCGAGGCATTGATGTCGCAGACGATCTCGCGGGCGCGTCCGCGCGAGCGCTCGACGATGCGGAAGGCGATGTCGCCGGTTCCGCCGGCCACATCCAGGCCTTCGAAATCGCGGCCGGAGGGCGGTGCCAGCCAGGAGACCATCGCGTCCTTCCAGACGCGGTGCAGGCCGGCCGACATGAAGTCGTTCATCAGGTCGTAGCGCGACGCCACCTTGTGGAACACGGCGTCGACCATGCCCTGCTTGGCGCCGAGATCCACGTCCGCAAAGCCGAAAGACGCACGCTCGCGCGACCCGTTCGCCGAAGTTTCGGTCGTCATGGTGCGCAACTCCTTATATTACCCGATACCGATCCAACGCCTTGATAGCGGAACGCGGTCCCCCGCGCCACGGAGAGAGGCGATCACCATCGACGCAGCGCGATCATGCCAGAGCTTCCCGAAGTCGAAACCGTCCGCCTCGGTCTCCGCCCCGCCCTTGAGGGCGCGCGGATCGACCGCGTCGAACTGAGGCGGCCGGACCTGCGCTTCCCCTTCCCCGCGCGCTTCGCGGAACGGGTCGGCGGGCGGACCGTCACGGCGCTCGGCCGGCGCGCCAAATATCTCCTCGCCGATCTCGACGACGGCGCGCTGGTCATCATGCATCTCGGCATGTCCGGCTCGTTCCGGATCGAGGAAGGGGGCGCCAGCGCGACGCCCGGCATCTTCTATCATCCGCGCGACAAGCAGGCGGCGCATGACCATGTCGTCTTCCACCTCTCGAACGGCTTTCGCATCGTCTACAACGACCCGCGCCGCTTCGGCTTCATGGATCTGGCGCTGCGCGCGGGTGCCGACGCCAATCCGCATCTGCGCGCCCTCGGCGTCGAGCCGGTCGGCAATGAATTCGGCGGCGCGGTGCTGGACGCCCTGTTCGCGGGCAAGCGGACACCGCTGAAGGCGGCCCTGCTGGACCAGCGCCTCATCGCCGGACTCGGCAATATCTATGTCTGCGAGGCGCTGCACCGGGCCGAGCTCTCGCCCGAGCGGGCCGCCGGCTCGCTCTCGCCCGCCGATACCGCCCGTCTCGCCACCGCTATCCGCGACGTGCTCGGCGAGGCGATCGCGGCGGGCGGCTCGTCGCTGCGCGACCATCGCCAGGCAAATGGCGAGCTCGGCTATTTCCAGCACACGTTCCGCGTCTATGACCGGGAGGGCGAGCCCTGCCCGCGCCCTTCCTGCGACGGCGTCGTCGAGCGCACCGTGCAGTCCGGCCGCTCCACCTTTCATTGCCGGCGCTGCCAGCGCTGAGACGGTCGACGCCGCAACGGGAGCCACCACGGGTCTTGGCGCATGCACGAACAGGCGCCGGCGGATCGCGTTCCCAAAGAGGCCCCACACCTGTCATCGCCGGGCTTGACCCGGCAATCCAGACTTGTCGTTCTATCAGGACGAAAACGCCGGAAGGCTGGATGGCCGGGTCGAGCCCGGCCATGACACCCCGGAAACCGACAGAGGGACGGCGCGTGTCGATCGGTCCCAAGGAAAGCAAGGCATGTCCTACGAGACCATCATCGTCGAGACGCATGGCGCGGTCGGGCTCGTCCGGCTCGACCGGCCGAAGGCGCTCAATGCGCTGAGCCGCCAGCTCGTCACCGAGCTCAATGCCGCCCTCGACGCCTTCGAGGCCGATGCGGCGATCGGCGCCATCGTGCTGACGGGATCGGAGAAGGCGTTCGCCGCAGGCGCGGATATCCGCGAGATGCAGCCGCTCTCCTATGTCGATCTGATCGAGAACGACTTCGTCGCCGCCTGGGAACGCCTCGCCGCCGTCCGCAAGCCCGTCATCGCGGCCGTGTCGGGCTTCGCGCTCGGCGGCGGGTGCGAGCTGGCGCTCATGTGCGACATCGTCATCGCGGCGGACAGCGCAAAATTCGGCCAGCCCGAGGTCACGCTCGGCCTGATGCCGGGTGCCGGCGGCACGCAGCGGCTCGCGCGTGCGGTTGGCAAGGCCAAGACCATGGACATGGTGCTGACCGGCCGGCTGGTCGATGCGGCGGAGGCGGAGCGCATCGGCCTCGTCTCCCGCGTGGTGCCCGCCGCCGAGCTGATGGACACGGCGCTCGCCGTCGCCGCCAAGGTCGCGGGCCTCGCGCGGAGCTCCGCCCTCCTCGCCAAGGAGGCGGTCAACCGCGCCTTCGAGACGCCGCTGGCCGAGGGCATCCGCGGCGAGCGGCGGCTGTTCCATTCGCTCTTCGCGACGGAGGATGCGCGCGAGGGCATGGCCGCCTTCCTCGAGAAGCGGGCCCCGGCATTCCGGAACCGCTGAAAACGCCCGCCTCCGCGATTGACGGCCCCGCCACACCCGACTATAAGGGCGACCTCGAACGGGGCGGCCGTGCCGCCCGCCCTCCAGGCGCGCCTTGGACGTCGCCGGAGCGGACTGACACGAACGAATTGAGCAGGAAGGCCCTTAATGGCCAATACACCGTCCGCCAAGAAGGCCGCCCGCAAGATCGCGCGTCGGACCGAAGTCAACCGTAATCGCCGCAGCCGCGTCCGCACCTTCGTGCGCAAGGTCGAGGAGGCGATCGCCTCCGGCGACGCCGGCGCCGCCGCCGAGGCATTCCGCGCCGCCCAGCCCGAGCTGATGCGCGCCGCCCAGAAGGGCGTGGTTCACAAGAACACCGCCTCGCGCAAGGTCTCGCGTCTTGCAGCGCGCGTGAAGGCCCTCTCGGCCTGATATTTCATTCACAGATTTGCGGAAAGCCCGGCCCTCGGCCGGGCTTTTTGTTATGCGCATAAGCGTCTGACTGCCTGTTCCGCAGGCATTTCGGGCCCCTTTCGCGACTGTCTCGCAATCGTCACCCTGACATAATTTCCCCATAGATATCAGTATGTTATCTCTTGGTAATCTGGACGATCTCCGCGGCGATCCGATTCCGGTCGAGTCAAGTGGCCGGACCCAAAAATTTTTCGCCCGCTACGGATTTGCACGACTTATCGCGGGACGGGAATTGAAGCCTTTGACTCGCAAGGGTTTAAGCCTCGGCATTTCGCCGATGCCCCCTCCGGGCGCAAGGCGCGGGGTTGGAAGAGGTCTGGACGGGCGTTGCGGCGGGCGGGGTGCCTGTGTATTTTTCCCTCATAGCGGCGACGAAAGAAGTTGTCGTCGGCCCCCACAAGGCCAACCGACGTGGTTTCGTGTTTGAGCGGAACCATTCTTCAGTTTCGTAGAGTGACCGCGCGTAAAATCAGATCATTGGTAAGTGTATACTCGGTTTCTCCGTGCGTTACTTTATTGTCTACCGCTTGAGGTGACTTCCCAGATTTTGTGAGGCGTTGTTTCGGGATTGCATTCGACTTGAATGTCGGGCGCATGAGGGGGTGACATGTCTGTTTCGCCTGCCGGCTCCTATGCCGGCGATGTTCCGGCCCTGGAGGCCTTCGAGGCGCTGTCGAGCGAGCCGCAGGCGCTGCTCATCGACGTGCGGACCAAGGCCGAGTGGGCCTATGTCGGCATTCCCGACCTGTCGTCGATCGGCAAGGAGATCCTGCTGGTCGAATGGCAGAGCTATCCCGCCATGGCGGTGAACGAGGATTTCGCCGAGGTGCTGGCTGAAGAGCTGACGCGCCGCGGCATCGGCAGCGAGACGGCACTCTTCTTCCTGTGCCGTTCGGGGGTCAGGAGCCTTGCAGCCGCCAAGGCGATGGCAGCGGAAGGTTTCGACCGCTGCTTCAACATCACGGGCGGTTTCGAAGGCCCGATGGATGAGCAGCGGCACCGGGGCGAGGTAGACGGCTGGAAGGCCGCCGGCCTGCCCTGGGTTCAGTCTTGATTGAGAAGTTCAGAGAAAAGGGGCTGCGATGCGCGATGACAGAACGGGGGATATCGGTGCGGGAACGTCTGCGCTGCGGACCGTCGTCGGCGAGGATGGCGGCACGATGAGCGGCCGTGCGGACGCCCTCCTCTGGGATCGGGTCAAGCGCCGGCTGCGGACGGAGCTCGGCGAGGACGTCTTCTCGAGCTGGTTCGCCCGTGTCGAGTTCGAAAGCGCTGACGGGGCCACCGTCACGCTCTCCGTGCCGACGCGCTTCCTCAAATCCTGGATCCAGGCCCATTATCAGGAGAAGCTGCTCACGCTCTGGGCGGCCGATCTCGCCAGCGTGCGCCGGGTCGAGCTGATCGTGCGCGGCGCCTCGCGGCCTCGCGTCCAGCCGAAGACCGACAAGCCGGCCGTCACGACGCAGGGCGCTCCTGCGCCGGCCGTGGCCCCAACCGCTGCCGCAGCACCCGCCGCCATGGCTGCGCCGCGCATGGAAAATGACGCCGCCGGCTCGCCGGTCGATCCGCGCCTCTCCTTCGAGACCTTCTGCGAGGGCGCGGCCAACCGCGTCGCCTATGCCGCGGCACGCGCCGTCGCCGAGTCGATCTCCGGCCGGCCGACGCCGTTCAATCCGCTCTACATCCATGCCGGCGTCGGGCGCGGCAAGACGCATCTGCTGCATGCCATCGCCCAGGCCGCGCGCCGCGCCGATCCGAACCGCCGCATCGTCTATCTGACGGCCGAGCACTTCATGTTCCGCTTCGTCGCGGCGCTGAAGAACCAGTCGGCGATCGCCTTCAAGGAGGGCCTGCGCGAGATCGACCTGCTGCTGATCGACGATCTGCAGTTCCTGCAGGGCAAGTCGGTCCAGCAGGAGTTCTGCCACACGCTGAACGCGCTCATCGACGGGGCGCGCCAGGTGGTGGTTGCCGCCGACCGGCCGGCGGCGGATCTCGAAACGCTGGACGAGCGCGTGCGCTCGCGCCTGCGCGGCGGCGTCGCCTTCGAGATCGGCGCGCCGGAGCTCGACCTCCGCCGCCACATCCTCGCGACCCGCTATGCCGTCGCCAAGGCCCAGAACCCCGGCCTCGACATCCCCGAGACCATTCTCGAATATGTCGCCCAGTCGGTGGTCTCGAACGGCCGCGATCTCGAAGGCGCGCTCAACCGCCTCGTCGCGCAGTGGCAGTTCACCAACCAGGCCGTGACCATGGCCTCGGCCGAGGTGACGCTGCGCGACCTGATCGGCGCCCGCGAGCCGCGCCGCGTCAAGATCGAGGACATCCAGAAGGTCGTCGCGAGCCATTACAACGTCTCGAAGGCGGACCTGCTGTCGAGCCGGCGCACGCGCACCATCGTGCGTCCGCGCCAGATCGCGATGTATCTTTCCAAGACGCTGACGCCGCGCTCGCTGCCCGAGATCGGCCGCCGCTTCGGCGGACGCGATCACACCACGGTGCTGCACGCCGTGCGCAAGGTCGAGGAACTCATGCAGGGCGATCGCACCCTCGCCGAGGAGATCGAGCTGCTGAAGCGCATGATCGACGAATAAGCGCGTCGAGGAACGGAACGAAAGAGGCGCTGCCCGGCCGGGCGGCGCCTTTCGTTTCGGGAGCGCCCGGTGGCGGCGGCGTGGCAGCGCCGATGGCGAAACGCGCGTTCCGCCCCTTGCCTTTCGGCCTCAAAACCGCCAATTTCCACGGTCCGTGGCGGGCTCCGGCCCGCGCCCGTCCTACTCAGCCGCCGCTGTCTCGGCCCTCCGTCAAGGTTCCGCGTTTCATGAGAGCGACCCTCGAACGATCCAATCTTCTGAAGTCCCTGGCGCATGTGCACCGGGTCGTCGAGCGGCGGAACACGATCCCGATCCTCTCCAATGTGCTGATCCGCGCCAGCGGCCAGGCGCTGACGCTGAAGGCGACCGATCTCGATCTCGAGGTGCTGGAAACCGTGCCGGCCGATGTCGGCCGCGCCGGCGGCACGACGGTTCCGGCGCATATGCTCTACGACATCGTCCGCAAGCTCCCCGATGGCTCCGAGGTCGCGCTGGAGACGGCCGTCGACGGCCAGACGCTCACCGTGCGCGCCGGCCGGTCCAATTTCTCGCTGCAGATGCTGCCCGAGAGCGATTTCCCCGATCTCACCATCGGCGAATTCCCCGTCCGCTTCGAGCTGCCCGCCGCGAGCTTCAAGGCGCTGATCGACCGGACGCAGTTCGCGATCTCCACCGAGGAGACGCGCTACTATCTGAACGGCATCTATCTGCACACGCCGACCATCGAGGGCCGCACGCTGCTGCGCGCCGTAGCGACGGACGGCCACCGCCTCGCCCGCGCGCAGACCGCTGTGCCCGACGGCGCCGACGGCATGCCGGGCATCATCATTCCGCGCAAGACGGTCGGCGAGATCCAGAAGCTGCTCGAGGGCGGCGAGGGCAATGCGACGATCGAGATTTCCGAGACCAAGATCCGCGTCACCTTCGGCTCGGTGGTGCTGACCTCGAAGCTGATCGACGGCACCTTCCCCGACTATGCTCGGGTCATCCCGCAGACCAATGACAAGCTGCTCAAGGTCGAGCGCGGCGCCTTCTCCGCCGCCGTCGACCGCGTCTCGACCGTGGCGAGCGAGCGCGGCCGCGCCGTCAAGCTGGCGCTCTCGCCGGAAGGCCGCCTGGCCCTCAGCGTCAACAATCCGGATTCGGGCTCGGCGACCGAAGAGCTCGACGTCGACTACACGTCCGACCCGATCGATATCGGCTTCAATTCGAAATATCTGCTCGATATCGCCGGGCAGCTGAAGACCGAGCGGGCCGAGTTCCGCTTCGCCGATCCGGGCTCGCCGACCCTGATCCAGGACGAGGGCGACGACAGCGCACTCTATGTCCTGATGCCGATGCGCGTGTGACCGCTTCCGGGCGCGCGCACGCCCCGCGCATCACCCGCATCGCGCTCTCCGATTTCCGTTCCTACGCCGCGCTCGACCTTACCGTCGGCGCGGATCTCGTCGCGCTGACGGGCGAGAACGGCGCCGGCAAGACCAATCTCATCGAGGCGATCTCGCTGTTCACGCCCGGGCGGGGCCTGCGGCGCGCCGAGCTTTCCGAAATGGCGCGCAGCGGCGGCAGTGGCGCCTTCGCGGTCGCCTTGACGCTGGCGGGCGACGATCTGGAGACGCGGCTCGGCACGGGCTTGGAGCGCGCGGCGCCCGGCGAGCCGCTCACCCGGCGCTACCGGATCGACGGCGATACGGTCGGCTCTGCCGCGGCCTTCGCCGATCATCTGCGCATCGTCTGGCTCGTCCCGGCGATGGACGGCCTCTTCACCGGCGCGGCCGGCGACCGCCGCCGCTTCCTCGATCGCCTCGTCCTCGCCATCGATCCGAAGCATGGCAGCCGCGTCTCGGCCTATGAGCGGGCGCTGCGCTCGCGCAACCGCCTGCTGGAGGAGCCGAATCCCGACCGCGCCTGGCTCGACGGCATCGAGGCCGAAGCGGCGGCGCTCGGCACGGCGATCGCGCGCATTCGCGGCGACACCGTCCGCCAGATCGCGGCGGAGATCGAGGCCGGCCGCTCCGAGGGCTCGCCCTTTCCTCATGCCGTGCTGGCGCTCGAAGGCGATGTCGATCGCTGGCTTGCCGAAGACGAAGGCACGGCCGAGCCGCGCTTTCGGGCCGCGCTCCGCGAGGGGCGGTCGCGCGATGCCGCTGCGCGGCGCGCGCTCACCGGGCCGCAGGCGAGCGACCTGCTCGTGCGCCATGGCTCGAAGGACGTCGCGGCCGATCGCGCCTCGACGGGCGAACAGAAGGCGCTCCTCGTCGGTCTCGTCCTCGCCCATGCCCGTCTCGTCGCCAAGGCGAGCGACCTCGCGCCGATCGTGCTGCTCGACGAGATCGGCGCCCATCTCGACACGCGCCGCCGCGCTGCGCTCTATGAAGGGCTCGCCGATCTCGGCAGCCAGGTCTTCATGACCGGCGCCGACCCGAACCTCTTCGCGGAACTGCCGCAATCGGCCGAGATACTGGCCGTGAAGGCGGGCCGGATCGAACGGGGCGCGCCTTAGGACGGATCGAGATCGAGCCGCGAGAACAGCGGTGGTGCCCGTCGCGGGAGGAATGGGATGCATGGATTGACGCTTTCGGGCCTTGCGATCTTCGCGGCCGCGCTGGCTGTCGCCGCCTTCGCGCCGGGGCCCGGCATTGCCGCCATTGTCGCCCGCGTGCTTGGCCGCGGCCGCTCGGGCGCCGTCGCCTTCACCACCGGCCTCGCCATGGGCGACATCGTCTGGCTTTCGGCCACCGTGCTCGGCCTCGCCGTGCTCGCGCAGACCTTCCAGGGCGTGTTCACGGTGATCAAATATGCCGGCGCGGCCTATCTGCTCTATCTCGCCGTCAAGATGTGGACCGCCCCCGCCGCGGCGATCGAAGCGCGGCAGGCGGTGAAGAAGGAGAAGACGTCGACGCTGTTCCTCGCCGGCCTCGCCGTGACCCTCGGCAATCCCAAAGTCATGGTGTTCTACCTCGCGCTGCTGCCGAACCTCGTCGATCTCGGTCGCGTGGATGCGCTCGCTTTCGCCGAGCTCGCTTTGGTCACGCTGTCCGTGCTCGCCCTCGTCTTCGGCTTCTACATCGCGCTGGCGCTCCGGGCCCGCCGCCTGATCTCCAGCCCGAAGGCGATCCGCATCGTCAATCGCAGCAGCGGCGCGATCATGGCCAGCGCCGCGGTCGCAATCGCGACGCGGTGAGCGAGACGGCTGGGGCGCTGTGGCCGTTCCTCCTTGTTCCGCTCAGCATCGATCTCCGGCATTGCCCCTTGCTCCGCCGTCATCCCGTGCTCGACACGGGATCCATTCAGCCTGAGGCGCCGGACGAGGAGAGGACCGCCTCAGGCTGAATGGATCCCGGCTTCCGCCGGGATGACGCCGTCGTACGGCAGCGGGCGGAGCGGAGCCGCAAGGGACGAGGTACGCTTCGCCTCTCCCTTTGGGCGCGCCGCAGGAAGGGGCCAAACCGGCGCCTTGCCGCCTTGCGGGTGTTCATCGCGATTCCGAGGGGCTAGCATCCGGGAATCCGAATCACTTCGAGCCCCTCCATGCCTCTTGCGCGCGCCCGCGCGGCCCTGAAACAAGTCTTCGGCTATGACGATTTCCGTCCCGGCCAGGACGAGGTGATCGGGGCGGTACTGGCCGGCGAGGATGTCCTCGCCGTGATGCCGACCGGCTCCGGCAAATCCATGTGCTACCAGCTGCCGGCCATCGTCGATGGCGGGCTGACGGTCGTTGTCTCGCCGCTGATCGCGCTGATGCGCGACCAGGTGCAGCAGATGGCGCATGTCGGCGTCGCGGCGGCGACGCTCAATTCCGGCAATGGCGACGAGGCCAATCGCGAGACGCTGAAGCGGATCCGCGCCGGCGAGGTGTCGCTGCTCTTCGTCTCGCCCGAGCGGCTCGCGGGCGACGGGCTCGTCTCGCTGCTCGCCTCGAGCGCCGTGAAGCGGCTCGCCATCGACGAGGCGCATTGCGTCTCACAATGGGGGCATGATTTCCGTCCCGAATACCGCCAGCTGGCGCGGCTCCGCTCCGCGCTCGGCAATGTTCAGGTGGTCGCGCTGACCGCGACGGCGGATGCGGCGACGCGCAGCGACATTGCCGACCAGCTCTTCGCCAGCCCGCCGCGCATCGTCGTCCACTCCTTCGACCGGCCGAACCTGCATCTGCGCTTCGAGGCCAAGGACAAGCCGCGCAGCCAGATCGCCGATTTCCTCGATCGCCATCGCGGCTCGAACGGCATCATCTATGCCGGCTCGCGCGACAAGACGGAGAAGCTGGCCGACTGGCTGACCGGCCGCGGCGTGCGGGCGCTGGCCTATCACGCCGGGCTCGATCCCGCGACGCGCGCCGCCCGGCAGGACGTGTTCCTGCAGGAGGACGGCATCGTGATCGTCGCGACGATCGCCTTCGGCATGGGCATCAACAAGCCGGATGTGCGCTTCGTCTGCCATGCCGACCTGCCCTCCGGCGTCGAGGCCTATTACCAGGAGATCGGCCGCGCGGGCCGCGACGGGCTACCGGCCGAGACGCTGACGCTCTACGGCATCGAGGATTTCGCCTTCCGCCGGCGCCAGATCGACGACAAGGCGATCGGCGAGGCGCAGAGGAAGCTGGAACATCGCCGCCTCTCGGCCATGATCGACCTCGCCGAGGCGGTCACCTGCCGGCGGCAGGCGCTGCTGGCCTATTTCGGCGAGACGAGCGGGCCCTGCGGCGCCTGCGACCTCTGCCAGGGCGGCGCGGAGCTGGTCGATGCCAGCGTCGATGCGCAGAAGGTGCTCTCCGCCGTGGTGCGCAGCGGCCAGCGCTACGGCGCGGGCCATCTCGTCGACATCCTGCGCGGCGAGGCGAGCGAGACCGTGCGCCGGCAGGGGCACGACAAGCTCAAGACCTTCGGCGTCGGCGCGGCCCGAGGCGCCCATGAATGGCGCACCGTCATCCGCCAGCTCTTCGCGGCCGGCGCGCTCGCCGAGGCGAGCCAGGAGCATGGCGGCTTCTGCCTGACCGAGAGCGGCGAGGCGATCCTGTTCGGCCGCGAGACGATCGCGCTGCGCAAGATCAAGGCCGAGCCCGTCCGCCGCAGCCGTTCGGCGGCGCGCGAGGCGCGGACCGACGGGCTCGACGAGAACGCAGCCAGCCTGTTCGAGGCGCTGCGCGCGCTCCGGCGCGAGATCGCACGCGACGAGGGCGTCGCCGCCTATATGGTCTTCCCCGATCGCACGCTGATCGAGATGGCCGAGACGCGTCCGGCGACGCTCGCCGAGATGCGCGAGGTGCAGGGCGTCGGCGAGCGCAAGCTCTCCCTCTATGGCGAGGCGTTCCTGGAAAAGATCGCCGAAGTCGGCTGAGGCCTCACGCCTTGTCGGTGCCCCGCGCCGCCTGACGCCGGATCCAGGCATTTCGCGCGAAATGCAGCACGACCAGCGAGACGAGCGCGATGGCGAGCGCCACCAGGAGCTTGTGCTCGGCATGGTGCAGCCGGCCGGCATAGGTCTCGATGAGCTGGCCGAAGAAATAGCCGATCGCCGTGACGAGCGCCGCCCAGATCGCCGCCGCGACGATGTTGAGCGGCGTATAGAGCCAGGGCGAGACGCCGGCGATGCCGATCGCGATCGGGCTGATCGTGCGCACGCCGTAGATGAAGCGGAACGACAGGATGAACAGCACGCGCCGGCGATGGATCAGCTCCAGCACCCGCGCGAACACGGGCCGAGCGGTCTGCCGGCGCACGATCCGCGCATCCGCCGCATAGCGGCCGATATAGTAGAAGATCTGATCGGCCGTCACCGAGCCGGCGAACGCCGCCAGAAACACGCCATAGGGGTTCATCACGCCCTGATGCGCCAGGAACCCGGCAGCAAGCAGGACGCTGTCGCCCTCGATGATCACGCCGAGATAGACGACGATGAGCCCGTAGCTCGCCAGGAAATGGTCGATCGCGTGCATCATCGCCTTGTCGGGTAACCTCTTTCACGCCAAGACGGCAAAGATCGACGCTCCCGTTCGCCTGCGCAAGGCCGCAGCGCGACGAGCCGCCGGAGCGGCTGACGCGCGGGGAAGCGCCGCCACCTTCGCGCCGTCTTTCCCTGATAGTCGAAAACTCGCAATTCGCACGCCGAAGCAATACATTAGCTTCACGATTCGAACGCCTCGCGCGCCTTTTCGCGCGACCTCAAGGAAGAATGAATGTCGGAGACAGCCCGCGACGAAGCCGCCGAAGCCTACGGTGCCGATTCCATCAAGGTTCTGAAGGGGTTGGACGCTGTCCGCAAGCGGCCGGGCATGTATATCGGCGACACGGACGACGGCTCCGGCCTGCACCACATGGTCTATGAGGTCGTCGACAACGCGATCGACGAGACGCTCGCCGGCCATGCGGACCTCGTCTCGGTCACGCTCAACCCCGACGGCTCCTGCACCGTGATCGACAATGGCCGCGGAATCCCGACGGACATTCACACCGGGGAGGGCATTTCCGCCGCCGAAGTGATCATGACGCAGCTGCATGCCGGCGGAAAGTTCGACCAGAACTCCTACAAGGTTTCGGGCGGCCTGCACGGCGTCGGCGTCTCCGTGGTCAATGCGCTGTCGATCTGGCTGAAGCTCAAGATCCGGCGCGGCGGACGGATCCACGAGATGAGCTTCACCCATGGCAATGCCGATGCGCCGCTCGCCGTGACCGGCACCTATGAGCCGCGCGACGAGGCAGGCGTGTTCGAAGGCCGCAGCGGCACCGAGGTGACGTTCCTCCCCTCGCCGCAGACCTTCACCAGGACCGAATTCGACTTCGACACGCTGGAGCACCGCCTGCGCGAGCTCGCCTTCCTGAACTCGGGCGTGCGCATCCTCTTGACCGACCGGCGCGGCGTCGAGCCGCGACGCGAGGAGTTCCATTTCGAGGGCGGGCTCGAAGCCTATGTCCGCTATCTCGACCGCACCAAGAAGCCGCTGCTGCCGAACCCGATCGCGATCACCGCGGAGCGCGACGGCATCACGGTCGAGGTCGCGATGTGGTGGAACGACAGCTACCACGAGAATGTGCTCTGCTTCACCAACAACATCCCGCAGCGCGACGGCGGCACGCATCTGGCCGGCTTCCGCGCGGCGCTGACGCGGCAGGTCACCGGCTATGCCGACCGCGAGGGCATCTCCAAGCGCGAGAAGGTCACGCTCTCGGGCGATGATTGCCGCGAGGGCCTCTCCGCCGTGCTCTCGGTGAAGGTGCCCGATCCGAAGTTCTCCTCGCAGACCAAGGACAAGCTCGTCTCGTCCGAGGTGCGCCCCGTGGTCGAGAACCTCGTCAACGAGCTGCTCGGCCAGTGGTTCGAGGAGCATCCGGCGGAATCGAAGCAGATCGTCGGCAAGGTGATCGAGGCGGCGACGGCGCGCGAGGCCGCGCGCAAGGCGCGCGAGCTGACGCGGCGCAAGGGCGCGCTCGACATCGCCTCGCTGCCCGGCAAGCTCGCCGACTGCCAGGAGCGCGATCCGGCCAAGTCCGAGATCTTCATCGTCGAGGGCGACTCCGCAGGCGGCTCCGCCAAGCAGGGCCGCAACCGCGAGAACCAGGCCGTGCTGCCGCTTCGCGGCAAGATCCTGAACGTGGAGCGCGCGCGCTTCGACAAGATGCTCTCCTCCGAGCAGATCGGCATGCTGATCATCGCGCTCGGCACCTCGATCGGGAAGGACGAGTTCGCGCCGGAGAAGCTGCGCTACCACAAGATCATCATCATGACGGACGCCGACGTCGACGGCGCCCATATCCGCACGCTGCTGCTGACGTTCTTCTTCCGCCAGATGCCGGAGCTGATCGAGCGCGGCCACATCTTCATCGCGCAGCCGCCGCTCTACAAGGTCACCAAGGGCCGCTCCGAGCAGTATCTGAAGAACGAGCGCGCGCTCGAGGATTACCTGATCGCGCAGGGCGTCGAGGACGCGTCGCTGACGCTGGAGAATGGTGAGGTGATCGCCGGGGCCGACCTCGCCGCGATCGTCAGCGAGGCGCGCGCCGTCAAGCACATCATCGACGGCGTCCATACGCGCTATGATCGCAACCTCGTCGAACAGGCGGCCATCGCCGGCGCGCTGTCCACGGCGGTCATGAACGATCCCGACCGCGCCGTGGCTGCAGTGCAGGAAGTCGCCAAGCGCCTCGATCTGGTCGCCGACGAGATCGAGCGCGGCTGGACCGGCAAGCGCGGCGAGGATGGCGGCTATCTGTTCGAGCGCGAGGTGCGCGGCGTGCGCGAGGCGACGATGATCGACGCGGCGCTGGTCGACTCCGCCGATGCGCGCAAGATCGACAGCCTGACGTCCGGCATGGGCGAGATCTACGGCGCCCCGTCGCTGTTCCGCCGCAAGGATGTCGAGACGCAGATCTTTGGGCCCCGCTCGCTGCTCGACGCCGTATTCGCGGCGGGCCGCAAGGGCATCCAGCTGCAGCGCTACAAGGGCCTCGGCGAGATGAATGCGAGCCAGCTCTGGGAAACGACGCTCGATCCGAACGTGCGCTCGCTGCTGCAGGTCCGCATCAAGGAAGCAGACGCCGCCGACGACCTCTTCGCCAAGCTGATGGGCGACGAAGTCGAACCGCGCCGCGACTTCATCCAGGACAACGCGCTGTCGGTGGTCAATCTGGACGTCTGAAACATCTTTCGAGCGACGAGGGTCCCGCTTCGCTCGAAAGCGCTTTCAGGCGGCTGCAGGCTTGATGTTCTGGTTTACCCGGAACAGGTTGCCTGGATCGTACCGCTTCTTCACGGCCGCGAGCCGCGCGTAATTGTCGCCGTAGCTCGCCCGAACGCGCGCGTCGCCTTCATCGTCCATCATGAAGTTCACATAGGCACCGCCGGCATTGTAGCGATGCACCGCGTCCCAGTAGCCGCGCCCCCAGCGCTTCAGGGCCTCGGCCTTCTGCGGGTCCGGGTCGATCGCGGCGATCACCATGGACCAGGTGGCGTTCCGCGCGCTCCACGCGGTGTCGCCACGCCCGACCCGGCGCACCGCGCCGTCGATCGGGTAGAGATGCATGAGGCAAAGCTCGCTCGGCGCCTCGGCCGACTGCGCGACATATGTCTCGATCGCCTCGTCGGGCAGATCGGTCACGAAGTCGCCCTTCCAGTACCATTGAAGGCCCTTAGGGAAGAAGGCGTCGAACAGGCCCTGGATCGACGGGAAGGGCATGGTCCCCATCCAGTTGAAGAGCGGCGAGGGCAGCTTGTCGAGCAGCGGCGCCAATGCCTTCCTGCCCTCCTCCTCGGGCCCGTTGAAGGCACCGATGATCGCGCAAGCGCGCTTCCCCCAAGCCTCGCGCGGGAAGGGATCCATCGACGGCACGGTCTTCAGGCCGACGAAAACGCCGAATTCCTCAGGTGCGGTCGGCAGGAAGTCGCGATACGCCGCCATGATCTCTCTGCCATACTTCGCGTCCCAGAAGATCGGACCGGCAAAGACCATGTCGACCGGGTGGGCGCGGAACAGGAAGCTCGTGACGACGCCGAAATTGCCGCCACCGCCCCGCAGGGCCCAGAAGAGGTCGGTGTGCTCCCGTGGGCCCGCGGTTACGAAGCTGCCATCGGCGAGCACCACGTCGGCCTCGAGCAGGTTGTCGATGGTCAATCCGTACTTGCGGGTCAGATAGCCGGAGCCTCCGCCGAGGGTGAGCCCGGCGACGCCGGTCGTCGAGACGATGCCGAACGGTACAGCGAGGCCGAATGCATGCGTTGCATGATCGACGTCGCCTGACGTGCAGCCCGGCTCGACCCGGACCGTGCGGTTCGCCGGATCGACCCGGATCCCCTTCAGCATCGACAGGTCGATAACGAGGCCGTCATCGACGCTGCCGAGGCCGGGCCCGCTGTGGCCACCTCCGCGGATTGCGACAAGAACGCCGTTGTCGCGACCGAAGTTGACGGATGTCACGACATCGGCGACATCCGCGCACTTCGCGATGAGAAGCGGCTTCTTGTCGATCATTCCGTTGTAGAGCGCGCGCGCTTCATCGTAATCCTGATCGCTTCGCGCGATCAGACGGCCACGAAGATTCTGTCGGAATTGGTCAATACCATTGTCGTGCATCGTCTCCTCCTGACTGATGCTTCTGACAATGCAGTTCTACGCTTCGTTCATCGACCTATCAAGCAACCGATGCAATGCGCCGCACCATGCGGACCAAGCACGTGCTGCATGAGCGAACAGCCGGGATTCGAGCCGCATCGTCCCCCGCCGCAACACCCGTCATGGGCGTCCTGCGGCGGCTCTTCGATGCGCAGGCCATATGGCTACGGCCTCACACCTGCCGCTCGGCCTCTTTCCGTGCGTAGTAGTCGGCGTCCAGGCGGCCCTCGCCGGCCTTGAAATAGAACTGGCTCGCGACCAGCCAGCCTTTGAGCGGGCGGAGCGGTGGAATGCAGGTCAGCAGCAGGAAGGGCAAGGTCGTGAACAGGTGCACCCAATAGGGCGCCTGGAACGCGACCTCGATCCACAGCGCCAGCACGACCGCCGGGATGCAGGCGAAGCAGATCACGAAGAAGGCCGGTCCATCGGCCGGATCGGCGAAGGAATAATCGAGGCCGCACACTTCGCAGCGCGGCGCGAGCTTCAGGAAGCCGGAAAAAAGATGCCCCTCGCCGCAGCGCGGACAGCGGCCGCGTATGCCCGTCTTCAGCGGTGACAGGGGCGGATATTCGGCAGCATTCGCGATCATGTCGGCAACTCCGGAAGGTCACCCTTCATATTGTATGGATCGGTCTGGATTGAATGGCCAAAACGCCCATAATGTATGGATGCGTTTGTAGGGCCGGAGCGCCGTCATGTGGCAGCCGCGGATCAAGCGGACGGCGGGCACCAAATTTCTCGGCCTCGTCGCCGCAATCGAGGAGGATATCGCCGCCGGCCTGATCGCCGAAGGCGAGCCCATGCCGCCGCAGCGCGGCGTCGCCGATGCGCTCGGCATCGACCTCACCACCGTCACGCGCGCCTATAACGAGGCGAAGACGCGCGGGCTGATCGTGGCACGGCCGGGACGCGGCGGCACGCGGGTCGCGGAAAGCGCCGAGACGCGGGCCCGCCGCACGGCCGAGAGCCCCGTCGATCTCAGCCTCAACATCCCGCCGCAGCCGGCGCGCGCCGATCTCGCGACGCGCATCGGCCGCGCCGTCGCCGAGGTGCTGCGCGCGGGAACCGCGCCGGTCCTGCAATATCTGCCCCCGATCGGCGCCGAGGGAGATCGCGCCGCGGGGGCGGCCTTCCTGCTCGACGCTTTTGCGGAAGACGTCGCGCAGCGCCTGGCGCTGGTCGGCGGCGCGCAGGTCGGCCTCTTCGCCGTCATTTCCACCCTGCTCGGGCCGGGCGACACGCTGCTCACGGCCGCCGTGACCTATCCGGGCGCGCGCGACGCGGCGGAGCGGGTCGGCGCGCGGGCGGTCGGCATCGCCATGGATCGCGACGGCATCCTGCCGGAGGCGTTCGAAGCGGCGTGCCGGGCGGGCCGGCCCAAGGCGCTCTATGTCGTGCCGACGATTGACAATCCGACCACCGCGACGCTCCCGGAGGCGCGCCGCCGCGCGCTTGCCGGCATCGCGCGGCATCATGGCGTCGCGATCATCGAGGACGATCCCTATCGCCGCCTCGCCGCCGACGCTCCGCCGGCGATCGCCGTCTTCGCGCCTGAATGCAGCTGGCATATCGCGACGCTCGCCAAGATCGCGACGCCAGGATTGCGCATCGCCTATGTCGTGGCGCCGGGCGCGGCGGCGCTCGCCCGCCTCGGCGACGTCCTCCGCGCGACGCAGCTGATGCCGCCGCCCCTCATGGCCGCCGTCGCCGCACGGTGGATCTCCGATGGCAGCCTCGCGCGGATCACCGTTGCGCTGCGCGAGGAAGCGAGCGCCCGGCAGGCCATTGCGGCGAAGCTGCTCGCAGGCGCCGATCTCCGCGCCCACCCCGCCGGCCATCATGCCTGGCTGACGCTACCCGAGGGCTGGACGGCGGATCGCTTCGCGGCGGCAGCCGCGGCGAGCGGCGTGGCCGTGGTGCCGGCCTCCGCCTTTGCCGTCGGCAATACCGGACCGAATGCCGTCCGCCTCTCGCTCGGCGCGGCGGCGGACCGCATCGCGCTGGTCTCGGGCCTCAAGCGCATCGCCTCGCTGCTCGCCGCGCCGCGGCCGGCATGAAGGGCCACCTGTCCGATTTTGGGACGGCCGGTCCGATTTTTCTTGAACCGGGGTTGGGTCATTCCCACTTCCCTTTGCGTTGGGAAGTTTCCAGGAAGGAAGGATACATGACCCAAACACAGGCCCTGCGTCCCGGTTGGACGCCGCTCACCATCGCGCTGATGGTCCTCGGCTTCGTCTTCTTCTGGCCGCTCGGTCTGGCCATGCTCGCCTATATTCTCTTTGGCGATCGCATCCCAGAGTTTCGCCGTGGCGCGCGGGCCATGAAGGACGATTTCAGCCGCTCATTCGGCGGTTGCGGCGCACGCCGCAGCTGGAACGGCCCGACGGGCGCGTCGAGCGGCAATGCAGCCTTCGACGAGTATCGGGCGGCCGAACTGCGCCGTCTCGACGAGGAGCGCCGCCGTCTCGAGGACGAGCGCGCCGAGTTCGAGAGCTTCGTCCAGAACCTGCGCCGCGCCCGCGACCAGGAAGAGTTCGACCGCTTCAAGGCCGACCGCGACCGTGCCCGCCGCACGGAGCAGAGCCCGGCCAAGGGCG
Source organism: Kaistia hirudinis (assembly GCF_014196455.1). Classification (GTDB taxonomy): domain Bacteria; phylum Pseudomonadota; class Alphaproteobacteria; order Rhizobiales; family Kaistiaceae; genus Kaistia; species Kaistia hirudinis. The sequence continues at coordinate 327,634 of NZ_JACIDS010000006.1, read as the reverse complement.
AGGACAGCAGCGAGCGGATCATCGATCTCTGATCGATCCCTGACCGTATCGATGAGGGCCGGGCCGCGAGGTTCGGCCCTTTTCATGTCAGACTGACCGCGACGAATCATTCGGGGACGAGGCCGTCCTATGGGCTTCCTGCCGCGCATCGGCGGCGCGCGACGCGACAGCGCCGCCGCGAGACCGGATCACTGCCATCTTGATATGGACGACGGCGCCCCCGTGCGCATCGCGATCCTCTGGAACCCGCGCGCTAGCCGCTACACGCTGCGCCTGCGCGGGTCGGTGCGCGAGCCGGTCGTCACCATCCCGCAGGGCGGGACGCTGGCCGAGGCGCGAGGCTTCCTCACCCGTCATCGTGGCTGGCTGAAGGCGCGGCTCGATGCATTGCCGAGCGCGACGCCGATCGCCGACGGTGCGGTCATCCCGCTGCGCGGCACGCCCGTCACCATCCGCCATGTCGGCGGGCGCGGGCTGGTCCGCGTCGAGACGGACGAGAACGGCTCGGCCCTGCTGGTCAGCGGCAGCGCCGAGCATCTCAAGCGCCGCGTCACCGATTTCCTGAAGCGCGAGGCGCGCGCCGATCTCGAGGCGGCCACGCTGCGCCATGCCGCAGCGCTTGGCGTCCGCGTCGCGACGATCCGCCTCGGCGATCCCGCCAGCCGCTGGGGCTCCTGCTCCTCGTCGGGAACGATCGCCTATTCCTGGCGCATCATCATGGCGCCGCCCGCCGTACTCGACTATCTCGTCGCACACGAAGTGGCGCATATGCGCGAGATGAACCATTCGCCGCGCTTCTGGCGTCTGGTGCGGACCATCTGCCCGGGCATGGAATCATCGAAGGCTTGGCTCGCCCGCAATGGGGCGAGCCTGCACGCGGTCGGCGCGGAGGACTGACCGTCCTCAGTTCTGGAGCGCGGCGGTGCCGTCGACGGCCGCCGGATAAGGCAGATCCGTCACCAGCTTGCCTGCGGGCGTCGTCTGCGCGAAGACCTTGTTGAGGTCGATCGCCAGGAAGGACGTGCGGTGCGCATAGTCCGAGATCAGCAGCTTGTTGTTGGTCAGGTCCTTGATCGCGACCCACTGCGTATAATCGGAAACGACCTGATCGCCGTCCTTGCTCTGCGCGATGCCCACGGGGATATCGACCGTGTTCAGGATATGGTCGATCGCCTGGATCGCCTCGTCGCCCGTCTTCGGCGGCGTGATGTAGTGGCGCAGGAACGCGGCGCGCACGAAGCGCGACGGCGGCGTATAGTCGCCCGGCAGGCCCATCATGCCGCCGCCCTGGCCGATCGCCGTCACATTGGCCGAACCGATCTGGCGCTCATTGACCCCCACGGTCGAGAGGCTGAGATAGTTCCTGAGGTTGGTGATGTGCCAGTCATAGGTCGGCGAATTGGTCAGGACATGCGCGACATTGTCGTGGATCTGCACCTCGCCGCCGACCCATTCGACGATGATGCTGTCACCGGTCTTGTCGGTCACGACGAGATGGATGGTCGGCGGGGTCGGGCCGCTCGGCAGCGAGGGATCGGTCCACACCTTCGTCTTCGCCAGGACCTCACGCGCCTCTGCGACGCTGCCGACCGTGCCGAGGACGAAGGCGCCGGCGCCGAGCACCGAGACGTAGTCCTTATCGTCCTTGGTGACGGTCTGGTACTGCGTGAAGCCGGGGAGGAAATTGCCGCTGATGCCGAGGCCGGCCGCGTTCTGCCCCTCGATGAAGGCGCCGCCCGGAAACACCTCCGCGCTGATGCCCACGAAGGCATATTTGGTCGCGACCTTGTGCTCCGGCAGCTTCAGCTCGGGCGGGGCGGCCAGCGTCAGCTCGGTGCCCTTGGGAACGCTCTTCAGCGTCCACTTCATGTCGAACGCCCATTCCATGGTGCGTCCGGCAATGACCGTTTTGTCGGCCGCGACGATGTCGACGGCCGTGCAGGCCAGTGCCTGGCTCAGTGAAGCGAGCACCGCGAGACCCGCAGCAGCAATGCGCAACATGATATTCATCTCCCTTGCGGCGGACCGACCTCCGCCCGACGCCCCGCGCGACCATAGCGCGGGACCGTTAAGAGATCGAAGAGCGATCAGCGCGGTGCGACATCGACGGCGATCATTTCGTGGTCGGAGATGGCGCTGCCATCGGCATCGACCGCCTCGATCGTACGGGGTACTGAAGCTTCGAGGCCGCGCGTGAACAGCCAGTCGATACGGCGGAAGGGCGGCTGCGGCTCGCCATCCGGCAGCGTGCGGATCGTCGGCTCGGCCGTGTTGGCGCCCTGCCAATCGAAGCCGGCGCCGCGCATCAGCGCAAAGAGCGGCTCCTGCGCATCGGGCTCGCTCAGCCAGGTCGCCGGGTCGAGCGGCAGCGCCTTGGTGTTGAGATCGCCGCCGATCACGGCCGGCAGGCCGGGATAGAGCCGATCCAGCGTATCGGCCAGACGGCCCATCTGCGCGGCCCGATCGGCGGCGTCGGACTTGCTTTCGAGATGCACGGAGACGGCGAGGATCGGGCCGGCGCGGGTCTCGATCTCGGCGGCGACCGCCATGCGATAGCCGAGCCGGCGCTGGTCGTCCTTGGCCGCGATCCACCAGACCGCGCCGTCGTCGAGCCGGATCAGCGACGGCTTGGAGAGGGCGAGCCGCGAGACAATCGCATTGCCGTGAAAGCCGACGCGGTTGCGCGCGCCGCGATGCCATTCCCGCTCGCGCGCGTCGCCGAGGCCGAGCTCGACGAATTCGACGCCATAGGCGTAGCCCATGCCGAGCGCACCGGCGAGTTCGGAGACGGTGTGGCGGTTGCCGGAGCGTGCCATGCCGACATCGGCCTCGGTGAGCAGCAGCACATCGGCGCCCGCGGCGCGGACCAGATCGGCCGAGGGAGCGGCATGCTTCAGCCGCTCGGCATTCCAGGCGGCGATGACGAGCGGACCGGAGGCGAGATCCCGCGGCCGCGGCGCGCGGAGTTCGAGCGCGTTGAAGGCCGGCAGATCGAGCGCGAAGCAGTCATGCGCCGCGCGCGTCGGCTCGGCCGCCAGCGCCGCCGTGAACAGATCGGCGTGCGGCGCCGGCAGGGCCGGCACCGTGGCCGTCACGACAGGGGCAACGCCGCTGAACTGGTCCATGGGCTGTCGCTTCAGGCGGCGTCAGCGGCGAAGCGGCGATTGACCCGCTCGGCCAGGTCGCGCGCCTTGGCGAGGCAATCTGCGCGCTCCGCCTCGAAACGCTCGCCGATCTCCATGATCAGCGCCGTCCCCGGCAGCGGGTCGATCTCGTCGAAGATCGCATCGAAGGGCAGGTCGCCCCAGCCGAGCGGCATGTGCAGGTCGCCGATGCCGAGCGCGATCGCCTCGCTCGTATAATAGAACTTCGACATGGTGTAGGGCCTGCCGAAGCTGTCATGGACGTGCAGATGGCCCGCGACCGGCGCCATCGCGCGGATCTCGGCGCGGAAATCGGCGCCGATGCGCGTCGTCTCGATATAGCCATGCGAGAAGTCGATCAGGCCGACCAGCGCGGGATGATTGACCGCGCGCACCGTCTCCGCGACCTCCGACGGGGTCTGGCGGTATTCGGTGTCGGCGACGGCGAAGATGTTCTCGAGCGCGACGCGGACACCCGCCTTGCCGGCAATGTCGGCGATCTCGGAAAGCGCCTCGCGCTCCAGCGCGTCATAGCGCTCGCGCATCGGCCGCGGTCCGATCGGCATCTGGCCGCTGTGCTGCACCAGCACGTCGGCGCCGATGCGCCGGCACAGCTCCAGCATCGCCTTCGCCACTGCCTTCTGCCAGTCGAGATGCGCCGCATCCATGAAGTTCGAGACGATGAGGCCATGGACCGAATAGCGGATGTCGAACTTGGCGCAGATCTCGACGAGGCGCTTGGCGCGGCTCTCGATGATGCGCCCGCCGGCGATCAGGTCCTCGCCGAAGAGGGCGAGCTCGGCGACGTCGGCGCCGAGATCGACGATGCGGCGGATCGAATCCTCGAGCGTCGCGAGATCGCCGGCGCGCGCCGTGGTCGAGAAACCGACATGGGAGATGACCTTGGTCATGGGGAGCATCCTTGCGTGTTTCAGTTGGCGGCCATCGCCGGGGCGGCGGCCTTGCCGTCGATCCTCAGTCCGGATTCGGCAGAATAAAGGTGGACGTCCTGCGGCGCGATGCGGATGCCGACGGCATCGCCCGCCTTCAGCGTCGTCGTCTCGGCGATCGCGACCGCGAAGGAGAGGCCGTCGAGATCGGTGTGGACCACGCGTCCGGCGCCGAGTTCCTCGACGAAATCCACGACCGCGTCGAGCGAGCCCTCCGTGCCGGCCGGCACGAGGCGCGCGGCCTCGGCGCGAACGCCGAGCGCGACGCGCGCTCCGGCAGGAGCAAGGCTCGGTGGCAACGCGACCCGCCGCGTCTGGTCATAGATGAAGACGTCATGCGCATCGACGACGCCCTCCATGAGGTTCATGGCCGGCGAGCCGACGAAGCCGGCGACGAAGCGTGTCGCCGGGCGGTTATAGACCTCGGCCGGCGTGCCGACCTGCTCGACGCGGCCGCCATTCATGACGATGAGCCGGTCCGCGAGCGTCATCGCCTCGATCTGGTCATGCGTCACGAAGACGGAGGTGGCGCCGAGGCGGCGATGCAGGCGGCGGATCTCGGCCCGCATGGCGACGCGGAGCTTCGCGTCGAGATTCGACAGCGGCTCGTCGAAGAGGAAGACGCCGGGTTCGCGCACGATCGCCCGCCCCATGGCGACGCGCTGGCGCTGGCCGCCGGAGAGCGCCGCGGGCTTGCGATCGAGGAAGGCCTCGAGCCCCACGATCTTCGCCGTCTCGGCGACGCGCCGCAGCCGCTCCGCCTTCGGAACACCGGCAACCTTGAGCGCATAGCCGATATTCTCGCCGACGCTCATATGCGGATAGAGCGCGTAGTTCTGGAACACCATGGCGCAGCCGCGCTCGCGCGGCTCCAGCTTGTTGACCACGCGGCCATCGATCGCGATCTCGCCCGACGAGATCTCCTCCAGCCCCGCGATCATCCGCAACAGGGTCGACTTGCCGCAGCCCGACGGACCGAGAACGACGATGAATTCGCCGGAAGCGATTTCGAGATCGACGCCGTGGACGACGGCGTTCTTGCCATAGGCCTTGCGGACATTGCGGATCGCGATGGAGCCCATCCTGGTTCCCCTTCGTCTATTTCTCGGTGGAGATGAGGCCGCGCACGAACCAGCGCTGCATGAGGATCACGACAATGAGCGGCGGCGTCATGATGAGGAGCGTGCCGGCCATGGCGACGTTCCAGTCGGGCAGGCCGAATTCCGAGGGAATCAGCGACCTGAGCTCGGTGACGGCGATGCCGAAATTGGGATCGGTGGTGACCAGCAGCGGCCACAGATACTGGTTCCACGCCCAGACGAACATGATCGTGAACAGCGCGATCATGTTGGAGCGCGAGAGCGGGATCAGCACGTCCCAGAAGAAGCGCAGCGGCCCCGATCCGTCCATCTTGGAGGCTTCCGCCAGTTCCTCCGGCACCGTCAGGTAGAACTGGCGATAGAGAAAGGTCCCGGTCGCAGTGGCGACGAGCGGCAGGACCAGGCCCGGATAGGAATTGAGCAGGCCCCATTGCAGCTTGATCTGCAGGCCAGCGAGATGGGCGGCGAGCCAGGTGACGCCGGTGACGTCGAGCAGCGCCTGGAACGGCGCCAGCACATTGGCGGCCACCGCATAGGTCGGGACGATGCGGACCTCGAGCGGCAGCATCAACGTGACGAAGATCGCCCAGAAGATCAGCGAGCGTCCCGGAAAGCGGAAATAGACGATCGAGAACGCGGCCATCGCGGAGAGGATGACCTTGCCGCAGGCGACCGCGGTGGCGAAGATCACCGAATTGAACAGCTTGCGCCCGAGGTCCGCCCGCACCCACGCCTCGTGGATATTGGCCATGAAATCGTGCCCGGGCATCAGCGGCATCGGGACGATGTTGACCGTCTTGATGTCGTGCGTCGCCGCGATGATGACGACCGCGAAGGGGAGCAGCGCCGTCAGCAAGCCGACAAACAGGATCAGATGGCAGATGGCGTTGAATATCGGCGTGCGCTCGACCATCACGACCTCATTTGTAATGGATGCGCCGCTCGATGAAGCGGAACTGCAGGATGGTGAGCAGGATGACCAGCACCATCAGGATGATCGACTGGGCGGCGGCACCGGAATAGTCGAGGCCTTTGAAGCCGTCGAAATAGATCTTGTAGACCATGAGTTCGGTGGCCCGGGCCGGGCCGCCCTGCGTCATGATATCGACGATGCCGAAGGAGTCCTGGAAGCTCTCGGTGATGTTGATCACTAGCAGGAAGAACAGCGTCGGCGTCAGGAGCGGCAGCTGGATGTCGAAGACGCGGCGCAGCGGTCCGGAACCGTCCATGGCCGCCGCCTCGATCAGCGAGCGGGGAATGCCCTGCAGCGCCGAGAGGAAGAAGATGAAGTTGTAGCCGATATATTTCCACGAGAAGGCGACGATGATCGCGATCATCGCGTCATTGCCGTCGAGCGCGGGATTCCAGATATCGGGCCAGACGCGGTTGAGGATCGACAGGAGGCCGGCCTCGGGCGCCAGGATGAAGCGGAACGCGAGGCCGAGGGCCGGTGCCGCGATCGCGTATGGCCAGACGAAGATGGAGCGATAGGCGCTGTGGCCCTTCATCTCGCGATCCGTCAGCACGGCGAGCACCAGCGCGACGCCCATAGCGATCGCGGTCGAGCCGGCGCCGAAGACGAGACTGCGGGTGATCGAGTTCCAGTAGATCGGGTCCTTCAGCAGATGGGCGAAGTTCTGGAAGCCGACCCATTTGTTGCCGCCGCCCCAGGGCTGTTCCAGCGTGAACGCCCAGAAGAGCGCCTGGCCGCCGGGCCAGTAGAAGAACACGAAGACGAGCAGCAGCATCGGGAAGGCGAAGAGCAGGCCGATGGTCGTCGATGAAAATGTAACCCGCTTTTCCATGCGCGAACCCTCGCTGGCGCCGAGCCTTTGCGGCGTCCCGTGACGGGATGTCCGTCGCAGCCGCATCCCCCAATGAAATGCCCTCCCCCACGCGAGCGGGAGAGGGCGATGCCGGGGTGGGGTCTACGGCAGCTGCTTGCCTTCGTAGGTCTGCTCGAAGCGGCGCAGGATCTCGTTGCCGCGGGCAGCGGCCGCGTCGAGCGAGGCCTGGACGTCCTCGTTCTTGATGAAGATCGCCTGCAGGCCGTTGGAGATTTCCTGGCGGATCTGGAGGAGGCCGCCGAGGCGGATGCCCGGGAAGGAATTCGCGTCATCGGCGGGCGAGGCGGTCAGGCTCTTGATCGCCAGTTCGCGGCCGGCATAGGGCGCCTTGTCGTAGAAGCCCTGCTTGACGAGATACTCATAGCCGGAATTGCGGACCGGGATGTAGCCGGTCACGGTCGACCAGGTCAGCGCCTCTTCCGGCTTCGCAATGAAGTTGAAGAAGGCGGCGGCGGCCTTGTAGTCCGCGTCCTGCTTGCCGGAGAGCACCCAGAGCGAGGCACCGCCGACGAAGGAATGCTTGCGCTCGGTTCCGGCATAGACCGGGAGCATGGCAACGCCCCAGTTCATGCCTTCCTTGGCGGTGCGGCCGATATTGCCGTGGTCGCCGACCGAGGTCAGGATCACCTGGCAGTCGCCGGCGGCGAACGCCTCGACGAAGGTCTGGCCCGTCTCCTTCGACTTGATGACGGCGTAGCCCTTGTCGTACCAGTTCTTCCAGTCCTTCACGAACTGGACCCACTTGCCCTTGTTGAAGACCAGCTCGGCGTCGAGGCCTTCATAGCCGTTGCGCTTGGTCGCGATCGGCTCGCCATGGATGGCGTTGAACTGCTCCTCGAACTGCCACACCTCGTCACGCGAGATGTTGAAGCCGAGCGGGCAGGCATAGCCGGCTTCCTTCAGCGCCTTGAAGTCGTCCGCGGCCTCTTCCCAGGTCGCCGGCGCATGATCCTTGCCGATCTTGGCGAAGGCATCCTTGTTCCAGTAGAGCAGTGCGGTCGAGGAGTTGAAGGGGAACGAGTACATGTCGCCCTTCGAGGTGGCGTAATACGCCTTGATGCCCCCGAAATAGTCGTTCCAGTCGACCGTATAGCCCATGTCGGCCATCAGCTTGTTCGCCGGATAGAAGGCGCCCGAAAGCATGATGTCGAGCGTGCCGGCATCGGAGACCTGCGCGATGGTCGGCTGCTGGCCGGCGCGGAAGGCCGCGATCGTGTTCTGCAGCGAGGCGTCGTAGGAGCCCTGCGAGGTGCAGACGACCTCATAGTCCGACTGCGAAGCGTTGAAGCGGTCGCACTGCTCCTGGACGCGCTTGGCGATATCGCCCGAATTGCCGAACCAGAAGTCGATCTTGTGCTTTTCGGCGGCGGCCGGACCGGCCAGGAGAGCGCTCAGCGCAAACGCGCTGACGGCGCCGAGAATCTTGGCGTTCATGAGAACCTCGCGAAGGGATGGAGCGCCGCTCTCGGCGCGACGGCCACCGCTTAGCTCATCCGGTCGCCTGATAGTAATGAAGTTTCAATGACATCCCGGCTAATTATGAGCCGGCTTCATTTCGTCGCTCGAACGGCCGGAGGCACTCGGGCGAGACAGCGGGCGGCGCCCGTGGCACCATGGCGGCCCCTTCCGGAACCGGCCATGTCACGCTCCGAACGCCTGCTCACCCTGCTCCAGGCCCTGCGCCGCCACCGCCTGCCCGTGAGCGGGCGCGCGCTGGCGGAGGAGCTCGGCGTCAGCGTGCGCACGCTCTATCGCGACGTCGCGACGCTGCAGGCGCAGGGCGCCGATATCCAGGGCGAGGCCGGCGTCGGCTATGTGCTGAAGCCCGGCTTCATGCTGCCGCCGCTGATGTTCTCGGAGGAGGAGATCGAGGCCTTCGTGCTCGGCATGCGCTTCGTGGCGAGCCATGGCGATGCGGCGCTGCGTCATGCGGCGGAAGGCGTGCTGGCGAAGGTCGCGACCGTGCTGCCGGCGGATCTGAAGGCCGGGCTGGACGGCTCGACGCTGCTCGCGAGCGGCCTGAAGCAGACCGGCGAACGCATCGATCTCGCTCTGGTCCGCAAGGCGATCCGCACCGAGCGCAAGCTCACGATCGCCTATGCGGACGGGGTGGGACAGGCGAGCGAGCGGACGATCTGGCCCTTCGCGCTCGGCTTCTTCGAAAAGGTGAGGGTTCTCGTCGCCTGGTGCGAGCTGCGGCAGGACTTCCGCCATTTCCGCACCGACCGGATCGAGCGCTTCACCATTCTCGACGAGCGCTATCCGAGCCGCCGCGCCGGGCTGCTCAAGACCTGGCGCGAGAAGGAGGGGATCCAGCATCATGCTGACAGAAACTGACAGCAGGACCGCGTAGATCCATCCCGTCAGCAACGACGGAGGCCGGTCATGGCAAATCTCAATCTCATCGTTCTCTATGTCGAGGATCCGGCGGCGAGCGCCGCCTTCTACGAAAAGCTGCTCGGCGCCACGCCCGCGGCGGTGAGCCCCAATTTCTACGCCTTCCCCATGGCGGGCGACGGCACGCTCGGCCTCTGGCGCAAGAGCCATGTGAAGCCGGAGCCGGTGGGTTCGGGCGCCGCCAACGAGATCGGCATCATGCTGCGCGACGCCGACGCGATCGCATCCTGCTTCCAGCGCTGGAAGGCGGATGGCGTTTCTATCGAGGAGGATCTGGTCACGCTCGACTTCGGCCCCACCTTCGTCGCGCGCGACCCGGATGGCCATCGCATCCGCGTCTGCCTGTTCGACAACTGACATGCGCACCTGGATCGGCGTCGCTTCGGCGGATCATGTGGCCATCGGCCGGGCCGGCGGCTTTGCGCAGCTCGGACATGGCAAGGCGGCACCGCTGAAGCGCCTCCGGCCCGGCGACGGCATCGCCTATTATTCGCCGGTGCGAAAGCTCGGCGGCACGGAGCGCGTCCAGGCCTTCACGGCCATCGGCATCGTGCGGCCCGGGGAGATCTATCCCGCCGTGATGGGCGAGGATTTCGTCTGTTCGCGCCGCGATATCGACTGGCTGGAGAGCCAGGAGGCGCCGATCGCACCGCTGCTCGAAAGCCTCGCTCTGACCAAGGGCAAGCGGAACTGGGGCTATGCCTTCCGCTTCGGGCTGGTCGAGATCGACGAGGCGGACTTCCGCCTCATCGCCGCGGCGATGGCGGCGAACTGGCCCGTCGACGCGGTCACAGCGTGACGCCGAGCCGCTCGGTCCAGACGAGCCCTTCCAGCGTGTCGCCGCGCGGCTTGTATTCGCAGCCGACCCAGCCGGCATAGCCGAGCGCCTCGAGCTCCAGGAAGATGGCGGGATAGGAAATCTCGCCCTCGTCCGGCTCGTGGCGGCTCGGCACCGCCGCGATCTGCACATGGCCGACCAGCGGGAAGAAGCGGCGGAGCCGCATGATCACGTCGCCGCTCGCGACGCCGACATGATAGACGTCGAACATCAGCCGGACATTCGGCGCGCCGACGGCGTCGATGATCTCAGCCGCTTCCTCGACGGTCGAATAGAAATAGCCGGGCACGTCGCGGGGATTGAGCGGCTCGAGCAGCAGCGTCACGCCGGAGCGCTGCGCCTCCGCCGCGGCCCGCTTCAGATTGGCGACCAGCGTGGCGCGAGCTTCGCCCCCCGCCGGCACGACGCCCGCCATGGCATGCACCATGGTCGTGCCGGTCGCCGCGCAATAGGCGAGCGACTGGCCGACAACCGCCTCGAAGGCCGCCTCGCGGCCGGGAACCGCACCGAGGCCGAACTCGCCCGCGGCACGATCGCCCGGCGCCGTATTGATGCCGGTGAGCACGACATCCGCCGCCTCGCAGGCGGCGGCAAGCGTCTCCGCCGGCACGTCGTAAGGCCAGTGCAGCTCGATCGCACGGAAACCCGCGCGCGCCGCCGCCTCGATGCGGCCGAGCAGCGGCAGCTCGGGAAAGAGGAAGCCGAGATTGGCGCTGAAGCCCTTCATGACAGCCCCTTTCGATTGGTCGTTTCGCGAACCTCGCCCCATGTTCCGGCGTCATCCCGGGCTTGACCCGGGATCCATACAGCCGAGGTGCGATACGATCAGACGCCTCAGGCTGAATGGATCCCGGCTTTCGCCGGGATGACGGCGGAATGGACCTCAAGCGACGAAGGTTCCGCCGAGTTCGTCCTCGATATGGGCGCGGATGATTTCGTCGAAGTTCTTTTCCGCGCGGAAGCCGAGCTCATGCGCGCGGCGCGTGTCGAAATTCGTCGCCCAGCCATCGACGATCTTGATGATGACCGGATCGGGCACGCGCTTGATCCGCGCCGCGACATTCGGCCCGGCAATGCGGGTCAGCGCCTCGATCTCGTCGCCAACCGTGCAGGAGAGGCCCGGCATCGAGATGGCGCGGCGCGGGCCGATGGCATCGCCCGACAGCGTCGCGGCATCCTTCAGGAAGCCGACGGCGGCGCGCGGCGAGGCGAACCAGTGGCGCACGCTCTCGGAGACCGGGAGCACCGCCTCCTCGCCGTTCAGCGGCTCGCGGATGATGTTGGAGAAGAAGCCCGAGGCCGCCTTGTTCGGCCGGCCCGGCCGCACGCAGATCGTCGGCAGGCGGATCGCGATGCCATCGAAGAAGCCGCGGCGCGAATAGTCGGAAAGCAGCAGCTCGCCGATCGCCTTCTGCGTGCCATAGCTCGTCAGCGGCGTCGTGAAGAACTCGTCGGGGATGGTCTGCGGGAACGGTGATCCGAACACGGCGATCGACGAGGTGAAGACGATGCGGGGCTTGTAGCCGTCGCCGATCAGTCGGATCGCATCGAACAGCTCGCGCGTGCCGTCGAGATTGATCCGGTAGCCCTTGTCGAAATCGGCCTCGGCCTCGCCGGAGACGATCGCGGCGAGATGGAAGATCATGCCGGGACGATCGGCCACCAGCTTCGCGGAGGTGCCGGGGGTGGAGAGGTCGGCCGCGATCCGGTCGACGCGCCCGGTGAAACCGGCCGGCGCCGACGGCTCGATGACGTCGACCAGCGTCAAACGCTCGATGGCTTGGCCGCCGATGCCGCCATCCGCGACGAGCGCGTCGGTCAGCTTGCGGCCGACCATGCCGGCGGCACCGATGATCAGGACATGCATATCGAATTTCCTCCCGCTTTTCCTCCGCTTGACCACAGCCGGCGCGCCGATGCAAGCGGGCTCAGCGCCACATGCCACGCATACGCGCCTTGAGGTCCACAGGCGCGACCGGAGGCGTGGCGGCCGATGCGCCGGCGCTCGCCATGCGCGGCCAGGTCGTGGTCTCGAACAGGCCGGTGATCGCCTCGGGAATGAAGCGCGTTCGGCTCGCATAGAGGTGGCGATCGCCGCCCCTGCCCTGCTGGGTGACATAGAAGCGCTGTGGCACGACGAGATGGAGATCGTCCTTGGCCCGAGTCATGGCGACATAGAGCAGGCGCCGCTCCTCCTCGATCTCGGACGAGGTGCCCGTGCCGAGATCGGACGGGATGCAGCCGTCGACGACGTTGAGCACGAAGACCTGGCGCCATTCCTGCCCCTTGGCCGAATGGATGGTCGAAAGGATCAGATAGTCCTCGTCCTTGTACGGCACGCCGGACTCGTCACTGACCGCGGCCGGCGGATCGAGCGTCAGCTCGGTCAGGAATCGTTCGCGCGAGGCATAGCCGGCGGCGATCTGCTCGAGCTGCGCGAGGTCCGCCATCCGCACGGCCGCGTCCTCATGGACCTGTTCGAGATAGGGCTGATACCAGGCGCGAATGCCTTCGAGCTCGCCCGGCCAGCCGGCCGCGCGGGTTCGCATCGCGCCGAGCAGCGCGGCGAAACCCGGCCAGTCCTCGGCCGCGCGGGCCGGCGGCGTGAAGGCGGCGATTTCGGCGAGCGGATCCGCTGCGGATGCCATGGCGCCGAGCAGCCGTCCGGCCGTCGCCGGCCCGATGCCGGGCAGAAGCATGAGAACGCGGAAGCCGGCGACGCGGTCGCGCGGGTTCTCCGCCAGCCGCAACAGCGCCAGCACGTCCTTCACATGGGCCGCGTCGAGGAATTTGAGGCCGCCGAACTTGACGAAGGGAATGTTGCGGCGCGTCAGCTCGACCTCGAGCGGGCCGGAATGATGCGAGGCGCGAAAGAGGACCGACTGTTCCTTGAGCGGAACGCCGCGCTCGCGCGCCTCCAGGATCGCATCGACGATATAGAGCGCCTGGCCGGCCTCGTCGCGCACGGTGACGAGGCGGGGACGGCCGCCGGACTGGCGCTCGGTCCACAGCGTCTTGGCGAAGCGCTCGCTGGCGCGCGCGATCACCGCATTGGAGGCGGCGAGGATCGGCGCGGTCGAGCGATAATTGCGCTCCAGCGTCACCAGCGTCGCCGGCCGGGTGAAGCTCTGCGGGAAATCGAGGATGTTGCGCACGGTGGCGGCGCGGAACGAATAGATCGCCTGCGCATCGTCGCCGACAACGGTGAGGCCGGCGCCCTCGGGCTTGAGCGCAATCAGGATCGACGCCTGCAGGCGGTTGGTGTCCTGATATTCGTCGACGAGGACATGATCGAAACGGCCGGCCAGATCCGCCGCGATCTCCGCCTCGCCCATCAGCGCGGCCCAATAGAGCAGCAGATCGTCGTAATCGAGGACGTTCTGCGCCTGCTTCGTCTCGACATAGGCGGCGAAGAGCGCCGTCAGCTCGTCCTTCCACATGGCGCACCAAGGAAAGACGTCGCGCAGCGCCTCCTCGATCGGCATGGTCGCATTGACGATGCGCGAATAGATGGCGAGGCAGGTTCCCTTGGCGGGAAAGCGGCTGCTCTTCGCCGAGAGGGCGAGATCGTGGCGGACGAGATTCATCAGGTCCGCCGAATCCTCCCGATCATGGATCGTGAAGGCGGGGTCGAGCCCGATCGACGGCGCATAATCGCGCAGCAGCCGCGCGCCGATGCCGTGAAAGGTGCCGGACCAGGCGAGCGCATCGGTCATCGCCGCCGCCTTGTCGCCGAGCACATTGGCCGCAATCCGCTCGACGCGGCGCGCCATCTCGCCCGCCGCGCGGCGCGAGAAGGTCATCAGCAGGATCCGCCGCGGATCGGCGCCGTTGACGATCAGATGGGCGACGCGATGGGCGAGCGTATTCGTCTTGCCGGAGCCCGCGCCCGCGATGACGAGCAGCGGCCCGTCGCCGGGCGCCGTGATGCCGAACTCGACGGCGCGGCGCTGATCGTCATTGAGACGGGCGAGATGGGGGGCGGACATGTCCCGATCCGAGACTGGAGCGAATCGCTGCATTCCACCGAATGGAGCAGTTTCGCGTTTTGTTCGCAATCGGCGCGTCATTCACCGCGCCGATACGGAGCCTCAGGGGGAAGCCGGAATTGTCGGGCAGACGTGCATTCCCCGTTCACCCTGCGACTGCGGGCACGTTGATCTCTGCACCGCAGCATGCGACGATCCGCGCGTTTTTCCGAGCCCGGCGGCCTCCTGTCGCGTGCGGCACGCAAAGAGGATTTCATGTCGAACCCGAAGATCGTTCCGGTGATTTTGGCTGGTGGTTCCGGAACGCGGCTTTGGCCGATCTCGCGCGACAGCCTGCCCAAGCAGTTCCTGTCCCTCGGCGGGACTCGGACGTTCTACCAGCAGACGCTGCTCAGGGTTCCGGCCGCGGGCGACAGCGTGACGGCGCCGATCGTCGTCACCGGCGAGGATTTCCGCTTCTTCGCCCGTCGCCAGGCAGCCGAACTCGGCATCGACGCCACCATCGTGCTGGAGCCGGCGCGCCGCGATTCCGCCGCCGCGATCTTCACCGCCGCCCGTATCGCGGCCGAGCGCTATGGCGAGGACAGCCTGGTGCTGGCGCTCGCAGCGGACCATCTGGTCCCCGATGTCGAGCTCTTCCGTGACGCGCTCCTCGCCGCGGCCGAGGTCGCTGCCAAGGGCTACATCGTGACGTTCGGCATCAAGCCGACCGAGCCGCGCACGAGCTATGGCTATATCCGCACCGGCGAGGCGCTCGGCGTCGCCGGCGCCTCGCGCGTCGATTCCTTCGTCGAGAAGCCGGATGCGGCGACCGCGGAGCGCTATCTCGCCGAAGGCTATCTCTGGAATTCCGGCAATTTCATCTTCCCGGCATCGCTGATGCTCGCCGAGGCCGAGCGCTTCGAGCCGGCAATCCTCGAGGGCGTCGATGCGGCGATCGGCGCGGCGAAGACCGACCTCGGCTTCATCCGCCTCGACAAGAGCGCGTTCCTGACGATCCCGGCCAAGTCGATCGACTATGCCGTGCTGGAGCGGACCAAGAAGGCCGCCGTGATCGAAGGCCGCTTCGCCTGGTCGGATATCGGCTCGTGGGACGCCGTCCGCGAGCTCGGACCCGTGGCCGAGGACGGCAATGTCACGCATGGCCCGGTCTCGCTGCTCGACAGCCGCAACGCCTTCGTCCATTCGGAAGGTCCGCTCGTCACCGGCATCGGCCTCGACGACATCACCATCGTCGCCTCCGACGATGCGATCCTCGTCATGCCCTCCGATCGCAGCCAGGACGTCAAGAACCTGGTCGCCGGGCTCAAGGCCGAGAAGCGGAACGAGGCCAACGAGCACATCCGCATCCATCGGCCCTGGGGCACCTATGAGACGATCTGCCGGGGCGATCGCTTTCATGTGAAGAAGATCGTCGTCGAGCCGGGCGCGACGCTGTCGCTGCAGAAGCACCATCATCGCGCCGAGCACTGGGTTGTGGTCAAGGGCACGGCCGAGGTGACGCAGGGCGAGCGCACCTACATCGTCAACGAGAACGAGTCGACCTACCATCCGGTCGGCGAGATCCACCGCGTCGCCAACCCCGGCAAGATCCCGCTGGAGCTGATCGAGGTGCAGACGGGTTCCTATCTCGGCGAGGACGACATCGTCCGCTACGAGGACATCTACAACCGCGCCTGAGCGCGGCTGTTCGGCGTCTTTCGCGGCCGGCGGTCTCCCCGCCGGCCGTTTTCGTTTCCGGTGCTACTTCTTCTCGAGACGGGCGATCAGGCTGGACGTATCCCAGCGATTGCCGCCCATCGCCTGCACGTCGCCATAGAACTGGTCGACGAGGGCGGTGACCGGCAGCTTGGCGCCGTTGCGGCGCGCCTCGTCGAGGCAGATGCCCAAATCCTTGCGCATCCAGTCGACCGCGAAGCCGAATTCGAACTGGCCGGCGTTCATCGTCTTGTAGCGGTTTTCCATCTGCCAGGACTGGGCCGCGCCCTTCGAGATCACCTCGACCACCGCCTCGACGTCGAGCCCGGCGCGCTTGCCGAAATGCAGCGCCTCGGCGAGGCCCTGCACGACGCCGGCGATGCAGATCTGGTTCATCATCTTGGCGAGCTGGCCGGACCCGACCGGGCCGAGCAGGCGGCAGGCGCGCGCATAGCTCATGATCACCGGCTCGACCCGCGCGAACACCGACGGATCGCCGCCGCACATCACGGTGAGCACGCCGTTCTCGGCGCCGGCCTGCCCGCCGGAGACCGGCGCATCGATGAAGCCGAAGCCCTTCTCATCCGCCACGGCGGCGAGTTCGCGCGCGACATCGGCCGACGCCGTCGTGTGATCGACAAAGACCGCGCCCGCGGAAAGGCCGGCAAAGGCGCCATCCGCGCCGAGCGTCACCTGGCGCAGATCATCGTCATTGCCGACGCAGGCGAAGACGATCTCCTGCCCCAGCGCGGCCTCGCGCGGCGTCGGCGCGAGGCGTCCGCCATGCGCTTCCACCCAGCGCTCGGATTTCTCGATCGTGCGATTATAGACCGTGACCTCGTGCCCGGCCGACTTGAGATGCCGCGCCATGGGATTGCCCATCACGCCGAGCCCGAGAAACGCCACCTTCGCCATACGATCCGCTCCTTCGCTGCCGGTCCGTCCGCCGGGCTGCCTGTCGTCGAGGCAGTAGCGCCGGAACCGGCTGCGGGCAAGCAGACATGGGGGCGAAGCCTTGCCGGGGGATCGAATTCCGTCCCGCCGCGTTGACCCCTTCAGACAGCCTCAACTGACGTGAAGGAGGGCATGATGAGCTTCGTCGATGTTCCGACCACGACCGTGGTCGAAGGCGATACAGATCCCGCGCTGGCGGATCGCGTCATGGCGGGCCGCCTGCAGGGCGTCTCGGCGCTGCAGGCACTGCGCGAGGCGCGCGCTCTCTCGACCACCACGCTCGCCCGCCTCTCGGGCGTTGCGCATGACGAGATCGTCGCGGCCGAAAGCGGCAAGCCGATCGGCGTGGTCGAGCGCCAGGCGCTCGCCGCCGCGCTCGACGTGCCGGCCGACATGATCAAGGCGTAGGCCGCACCATGCAGGGGGTCCTCGCCTATCGCGTGCTGATCCGTCCGCGGGAGACGGACGGCCTCTTCGTCGCGACATTCCCGGATATTCCGGATCTGCTCTGCGAAGGCGATGACCCCGACCGGGTCCGCATGGACGCATCGTCCAAGCTCGGTGCGGCGCTGCGTGCGTTTCTCTCCAGTGGCAAGCAACTGCCGCCGGCGAGCGCGGGCGACGGGGACATGATCTCCGTCCCGCATGACGTTCTGGCCAAGCTCGCGGTCGTCGCCGCTTTCGCCGCCTCGGATCTGCCGACCAGCGATCTCGCGCGCCGCATGGGCCTCCCCGAGGGCGAGGTGCGCAAGATCCTCGACCCGAAGCAGGAGACGGATATCGGCATGCTCGCCGCCGCCCTCGGCGCGATCGGCGAGCAATTGAGCGAACAGGCCGACGACGCCTGACGCGGCTTACGGGCTGTGCCAGTGGTGCCGCGGCGTGCGCAGCCCGGACCAAGCGGCGTTGATCTCGGCGCCGACGAGCACGACCAGCGCCGTGAACCAGAGCCAGAGCAGGAAGACGACGGCGCCGCCGAGCGAGCCATAGGTGACGTCGTACACGGCAAAGCGCGTCACATAGAACGAGAACAGCGAACAGCCCGGCAGCCAGATCAGCGTTGCCGCGATCGCGCCGGGCAGCATGCGGCGCGCGCGGCGCCAGGGGCCGCCGGGCTTGCGATGCGGCACGAAGAAATAGATCGTCGAGATCGACGCGAACGCGATCAACGCCAGGATGGGCCAGCGCACCAAGAGCACCGCCGTCGCGCCGGCATGGCGCACATCGAGCAGCGACAGCGCCACCGGCAGCGCAGCAATGGCCGTGAGGGCCAGCACCGCGAAGACGACGGCGCCGAGCGTCAGCGCGATGGAGATTCCGATCGAGACGAAGATGTTGCGGTCGTCCTTCACCTCATAGGCGAAGTTAACGCCGCTCATCAGCGCGGCGATGCCGGCGCGCGAGCTCCACAGCGCGATGGCGAGGCCAACCAGCAGGCCCGTATTGAGCTTGGCGGGCCCCTTGTTCGCCAGCGAGGTCAGCATGTCCAGCACGATGGGCCGCGCTTCCTCCGGCAGGACGGAAGCGATCTGTCCGGCGCGCCGCGGCACGTCGGACACGTCGAACAGCATGCCATAGACCGAGATGAAGATGGCGAGCGCCGGGAAGACGGCCAGAAAGCCGTAGAAGGCGACGCCCGCCGCGATCAGCGCGTCGTCATGCGCAATGAAGCGCTTGACGACCGTCGAGACCAGCTTCCAGGCCGTCATGTGCGGCGGCCTGCTGCTAGAGGTCTTCGGCTCGGCCCGCATCGGCGCCGCGGCATCGCCCGTGATATCGGGCGCCGACGCGCTGAGGCTCGCATCGTTCATACGTCACCCCGATCGACCGTGGCGGCCAACCCTTCCTGTCCACGTCAGACCTGATAGCCGGGTCACGGGGGCACGGGCAAGCCCGCCGATACGTCGGCAGGACGGCAAAGGGCGCTCAGCGGCGCCGCGCCAGCGCCCAGCCGGCGAAGGAAGCGGCCAGGGCCGCAGCCGATACGACAGCGAGGAGGGTGAGACCCGGCCGCGCCTGAACCTCGCGCGCGACGATCGCGCCATAGCGGCGGGCGCTCCGCTCCTGTTCGGCAAGGCGCGCCTCAGCGGCCTCGGCCAGATCGTGGAAGATGTTGCGCGAAGCACCGGCGGCGCTCCGCACCGCATCGGACCCTTCCGCCGCCATCTTGTGGGCGGCGTCGCGCGCATGGCCGGACGCCGCGCTGACCGCTTCCGTCACGTCGCCGGCGACCGTCTCGAACGTTGCTCTGCGAACCATGGTCCGTATCTCCCGTTGTTGGTCAAGACCAACGCGCGAGATGCGGGAGGGTTGCCCTCAGGATTCGCGCAGCAGGCGCATGCCCTCGTCGGTCAGCGTGTAGCCGGCGACGCGGGTCTTCACGAGGCCGAGCTCGATCAGGCGCTGGACCGCCTTGCCGTTCAAGCCGACATAGGGGCCGGGGCGCGAGACACGGATCAGCATCTTGAGCTCGAGCGGGGCGAGATCGGCCTTGGTGGTGGCAGGCGTGGCGTCGGTCATGATGTGTTCCTTCCGAGCATTGCTCTTAGCGAACCGCGCACCTTGGCGAGCGACGCGCCGCCGTCAAGCGAAAAGCGCCGCGCCGCGTCGGCGTCAGACGGCCGTTTCCATGAGCCCGCGCTTCTCGAGCAGGGCCGAAGGATCGGGATCGCGGCCGCGAAACGCCCGATACGCCTCATCCGGCCGCCGCCGGTTGCCGGCCGCATAGACGAAATCGCGCAGCCGGCGGGCCGTCTCAGGATCGAAGATATCGCCGGCCTCCTCGAAGGCGCGGAACCCGTCGGCGTCCAGCGTCTCCGACCAGAGATAGCTGTAATAGGCCGAGGAATAGCCGTCGCCGGCGAAGACATGCTGGAAATGCGGCGTGCGGTGGCGCATCGCCATGGCCCGCGGCATGCCGATATCGTTCAGCACCTTCTTCTCGAACGCGACCGCATCGAGATTGCCGCCGTCCGGCAGCAGATGCATCTCGAGATCCACCAGCGCCGAGGCGACATATTCGACCGTGGCGAATCCCTGGTTGAAGGTACGGCTCGCCTTGAGCCGCTCCAGCAATTCCGCCGGGATCGGCTCGCCGGTGCGATAATGCACGGCGAATTTCCGCAGGATCTCCGGCCGGTCGAACCAGTGCTCGTAGAGCTGCGAGGGGAATTCGACGAAATCGCGCGCGACATTGGTGCCGGCGAGCAGCGGATAGGTCACGTTCGAGAGCAGGCCGTGCAGGCCGTGGCCGAACTCGTGGAACAAGGTCCGCGCATCGTCGAAGGAGAGCAGCGTCGGCTCGCCCGCGCCGCCCTTGGCGAAATTCATGACGTTGACGATGATCGGCCGTACCTCGGCCGAGAGCTTTTCCTGCGAGCGATAGCTGCTCATCCAGGCACCGCTGCGCTTGGAGGGCCGCGCGAAATAATCGCCGAGGAAGATGCCGGTCAGCGCGCCATCGGCGTCGCGGACCTCGAAGACCCGCACGTCGGGATGATAGACGGGGATATCGAAGCGCTCGGTGAAGGTGATGCCGAAGAGGCGCGTTGCGGTATCGAAGGCGGCCTCGATCACCTTGTCCAGCTGCAGGTAGGGCTTGAGGCGGCTCTCATCCAGATCGAACTCGGCCTTGCGCCGCTTCTCGGAATAGAAGCGCCAGTCCCAGGATTCGATCTCGATCGCCGCGCCTTCGGCATCGGCCAGCGCCTGCAGCGCCTCGCGCTCGACCACCGCGCGTTCGCGGGCCGGCTTCCAGACCGAATTCAGCAGTCCCATCGCGGCCTCCGGCGTCTTCGCCATCGAATCGTCGAGGCGGAAATGCGCGAAGGTCGGATAGCCGAGCAGGCGCGCCTGTTCGGCGCGGAGCGCGATCGTCTCGGCGATGATGCCGCGATTGTCGGTCTTGCCCGCCTCGCCACGCGCCGCCCAGGCGCGGAACGCCTGCTCGCGGAGGTCCCGCCGCGCGGAGAACTGAAGGAAGGGCTCAATCGACGAGCGCGAGAGCGTGATGACATATTTGCCGGGAAGCTCGCGATCGTTCGCCGCCTGTGCCGCCGCCGCGACGAGGAAATCGGGCAGTCCGGCGAGGTCGTCGCCGCCGTCCAGCACCAGCATCCAGCCCTTTTCGTCGGCGAGCACGTTCTGGCCAAAATTGGTACCGAGGCTCGCAAGCCGCTCCGAAATCGCGGCGATGCGCTCCTTGACCTCCGCCGGCCGGCCGGCGCCGGAGCGGATGAAGGCGGTGTGATAGCGCTCCAGCACACGCTTCTGCTCATCCGTCAGGTCGGCCGGGGCAGCCTTGGCGATGGCGTCGATCCGGGCGAACAGCGCGTCGTTCAGGTAGATCGCGCTGTAGTGACGCGAGAACTTCGGCGCGATCTCCGTCTCGATCGCGTCGAGCTCGTCATTGGTATGCGCGCCGGTCAGGTTGAAGAAGACCGAGGCGATGCGGTCGAGCGCGTGTCCGGACCGCTCGAAGGCGTCGATCGTGTTCGAAAAGCTCGGCGGCTCGGGATTTTCCGCGATTGCGGCGATCTCGCGAACATGCGCGGCGAGCGCGGCCTCGAAGGCCGGCCGGTAATGCGCGGTCTCGATCGCGGCAAAGGGCGGCACGCCGAAGGGCGTCGTCCAGGAATCGAGCAGCGGATTGGCGGCGGTCATGCAAGGGTCTCCGGGCGGGCGTCGCCTTCAGATGGCGCGAAGGGGCGAGCCATGCAAGGACAATGAGCGACCAGCCGCTTATCGGACGGCCCGTTCGCCTCTATAGGAGAACGCCACCCGCAGCCGATTCGAGCCCATCATGACTTCATCCGCAGCCAAGCCGCGCGTCCTCGTTATCGGCGACGTCATGACCGACGTCATCGTCCGCCCGGAAGGGCCGATCGTGCTCGGTTCCGACCGTCGCGCCAAGATCGAGCTGCACCCCGGCGGCTCCGCCTCGAACCAGGCCGCCTGGTTCGCCCATTTCGGCCTCCCCGTCGCGCTCTCGGCCCGCGTCGGCCAGGACGACGTCGCGCATCAGGAGGGGCAGCTTCGCGCGGCCGGCGTGACGCCCCTGCTCTCGGGCGACGCGACGCGCGTCACCGGCATGCTGATCAACATCATCGCGCCGAATGGCGAGCGCTCCTTCCTGACCGACCGCGGCGCCAATGAGAACCTTTCCGCCAGCGACCTGCCGCTCTCGCTGCTCGCCGGCCTCGACCTCGTCCATGTCTCCGGCTACGCGCTGTTCGCGCCGGGACCTCGCGCCGCCGTGATGTCGTTCATGGCCGTCGCCCGCTCGCGCGGAATCACCGTCACCGTGGATCCCGGCTCGGTCGGCTTCCTCGAGGAGGTCGGCCCGGACAATTTCCTCGGCTGGACGCGCGACGCCGCCGTCCTCTTCCCCAATGCCGACGAGGCCGCGTGCCTCTCGGGCCGCAGCGACCCGACCGCGCAGATCCACTTCCTTGTCCAGCGCTACGGCCTGGTCGTCGTCAAACGCGGCGCGGAAGGGGCGGAGGCGGCGACGCCGGCCGTACGGCTCCGTGCGGCCGCGCCCGCGGTCGAGGCGATCGATACGACCGGCGCGGGCGATGCGTTCCTCGCCGCCTTCCTCACGGCACGCCTCGAGAATGCGGCGATCGATGTGTGCCTCAAGCGCGGCGTCGAGGCCGGCGCGGACGCGACGACCCGCTTAGGCGGGCGGCCCGGCAAAGGCTGAAGCAGGCTCTCAGTCCCGGAACAGCGTGCGCACCTTGGCGGCGCGCCTTTGCGCCTTGCGCGTCTTCAGCATCATCTTCACGAAGCGGCGCGCCTTCTGGAACAGGTTGGTCTCGCCATCGGCCTCGCGCGCATCGAGCCATTTGGCGATGGTGAGCGCCTCGGCCGTATGGGAGAAGATCTGGCGCACGAAGCGGGCGATGACCGGATCGTTGAAATCGACCCGGACCGTCTCGGACGGCCTCGTCTCGATCTTGGCGAGCCACAGGTTCATATAGACCGCGGCATCCTTGATCTTGCGCTCGCTGGCCGGCTCGAACGGCCCGCCGAGATAGGCGTCGAGGCCCTTGAGAAATTCGTCGGCCCGCGGGCGGCTGGCGCGCCAGCGCGTCGCATGGGCGATCGCCGCACGCACGGCCTTTTCGCGCAGCGCCTTGTACTCGACCTTGTTCCAGCGCGCGGGGTGGATCTCGTGCAGCAGGAAGGGCGCGGCGACGAACTCGACCTCGCGATGCAGCGAGGCGACCACCGGGATCAGCGCATCCCAATAGGGCGTGCCGAGCTGGAAGGCGCCGACATCGGGATCGGCCGCGATTTCCGCGAGCGCGCCGGCCGAGAAGAAGACGCCGTCAATGCCGCGATTATACGAGCCGATCACGCTCGACGCCTCCGACGAGACGTCGAGGCGCCGGGCGAGCAGCACCTTGCCGGGCTGCGCGGCGATCACCGCGGCGACGTCGGAAGCCAGCATGAAGATATCGGCATTCACGATCGCGCCCGGCGCATCGCCGAAGAAAGCGAGAAGCTGCTCGAAATTGGGGCCGTATTTGTTCGGATAGACGCCGCCCGGCGGGACCTCGACGATCTCGACGCTCGGATAGCCCTTGATCCCGGCCGCCTCGCCCTGGCGGTTGATCGAGACGACGCGAAAGCCGTTCGCCTCGAAGGAGGCGACCGCATCGGCAATGCTGAGCCCGACGCGTGCCAGCTGGCGCGCCTCGTCGCTACCGCCGAAGCGCGGCGGTATCGACGTCACGAGAACTAGGCGGCCGCCGTCTGGATCGCTCGTCATATCTTGCCCCAGAACGCGGGCCGCGCCCGCGCTTGTCTCCTCAGGCCCGCGCCGCAGCGCCGGCGACAATGGTGTCGAAATAGAGCTTCAGGAAGCGCTCGGCGTCGCCGTCGATGCAGATCGCATGGTCGGGACGGTTGCTCCAGGCGTTCGGCCGGAACTTGCGCGTGTTGGGCTGCTGGATCGTCTGGCCGATCGCGATGCCCTCGGTGACGACCCGGATCGGCCCGCCGCGCGTCGTGAACAGCGTGGGATCGAGCAGATAGGCGACGGCCGAGGAATCATGCACCGGAATGCCCTCGAGCCCGGTCGTGGTGCGATAGAAGGTCTCGTAGAAGCGCGAAATATCCCAGATGAACTGGCCGGCGCGGCCGGACGCGTCGCGCAGCGCTTCGAGATAGGCGGTGGTCATCACCGCTTCCTGCGTGACGTCAAGGCCGACGACGACGATCGGCCAGGCGGCGGCGAAGATCTCGTCCGCGGCATGGGGATCGCCGATGATGTTCGCCTCGGCGACCGGCGTCACATTGCCGGAATGGCCCTTGAAGCCGAAGGCGCCGCCCATGATCACGATCTCGCGGACCAGCGGCACGATGCCCGGATCCTGACGCAGCGCCAGCGCCAGATTGGTCATCCGGCCGACGGCGACGATCGTGATCTCCCCGGGATTGTCGCGCACGGTCTTGATGATGAACTCATGCGCCGGGAGGTCGTGGACGCGCGATTGGATCACGTCGGGAAGCGGAATGTCGCCGAGGCCGTTCTCGCCATGGACATAGGTCGGCGGAACCGTCGGCTCCAGCACCAGCGGGCGGCCGGCGCCCTGCGCCACCGGCGCGGCAATGGCGAAATAATCCTTCAGGAACAGCGCATTGCGCGTCGTGGTCTCGATGGTGTGGTTGCCGAGCACTGTGGTGATGCCGACGAGATCGACATCGGGCGAATATTCGAGGAAGAGCAGCGCCATGGCATCGTCGACGCCGGGATCCGTATCGTAGATGACTTTCTTGGGTGCCATGGAGACCTGCTTCGACATGCCTGTTCCGCGAGGACGCCGCATGAGCGGCGCAAGGGCAATGGGCTAACCCGCCCGGCCCGGAACCGCAACCCATAGACGCTCTAAAGGAAGCTCTGCGGGTCGATATCGACCTGCACGCGGACATTGCCGCGCGGCGGCGGCGCGGCGGCGAGCCAGCTGCGCAGGAAATCCTGCAGGTCGAAGCCGCGCGGCGCCCGCACCAGCAGGCGGAAGCGGTGGCGGCCGCGCAGGACCGCAAGCGGCGCCTCGGACGGGCCGAGCACCATGGCCGGCCCCTCCTCGGGCGCGGCCCGGCGGAGCACCATCGCATAGGCCTGCGCGCTCGCCCGCTCGGCCGCCGAGATGACGATGCCCGCCAGACGGCCGAAGGGCGGCAGGCCGGCCGTGCGCCGCGCCTCGATCTCGCGGGCATAGAAGGCTTCGCGATCGCCCGATGCGATGGCCGCGATCACCGGATGGTCCGGCGCATAGGTCTGCAGCAACGCCTGGCTGTCGCCGCCGGCTCGGCCCGCGCGGCCGGTGACCTGCGCGAGCAGTTGGAAAGTGCGCTCCGCCGCGCGTGGATCGCCCTGGGCGAGGCCGAGATCGGCATCGACGACGCCGACCAGCGCCAGCAGCGGGAAATTATGGCCCTTGGCGACGAGTTGCGTGCCGATGACGATGTCGGTCCCGCCACTGCGGATCGTCTCGAGTTCGGCTCGCATCTTCGGAACGCCGCCGAGCATGTCGCTCGACAGAACCGTGCAGCGCGCCTCGGGGAAGCGCTGCGCCACCTCCTCGGCAATGCGCTCGACGCCGGGTCCGCAGGCGACGAGGCTGTCCTCGGTGCCGCAGGCGGGGCAGCGCTCGGGCCGCGCTTCATGATGGCCGCAATGATGGCAGACGAGCTGGCCGCGGTAGCGGTGCTCGACCAGCCAGGAGGAGCAGTTCGGGCACTGGAAGCGGTGGCCGCAATGGCGACAGAGCGTGAGCGGCGCATAGCCGCGACGGTTCAGGAACAGGAGCGACTGCGATTTCGCCGCCAGCGTCGCCTCCATCGCCTGCACCAGCACGGGCGAGAGGAAGAAGCCGCGCTCCGGAGGATGGACCCGCATGTCGACGGCCCGGATCTCCGGCAGCTTCGCCGCGGCGAAGCGGGATGTGAGCTCGATCCGCCGATAGCGCCCCTGATCGGCGTTGACGCGGCTTTCGATGGACGGCGTCGCCGAGGAGAGGATGACGGGGAAGCTGCCGAGATGGCCGCGCACCACGGCCATGTCGCGGGCATTGTAGGTAACGCCCTCCTCCTGCTTGTAGGCGCTGTCATGTTCCTCGTCGACGATGACAAGGCCGAGCTCCGGAAACGGCAGGAACAGCGCCGAGCGCGCGCCGACCACGGCCTTCACCGTGCCGGCGGCAACCGCGCGCCAGGTGCGCTCGCGCTGGCGCGGCGGCACTTCGGAATGCCATTCGGCCGGCCGCTCGCCGAACCGGCGCGCGAAGCGGTCGAGGAAATCCGTGGTCAGCGCGATTTCGGGCAGGAGGATCAGGGCCTGCCGACCGCGGCGCAGCGTCTCGGCGACGGCCTCGAAATAGACTTCGGTCTTGCCCGAGCCGGTGATGCCGTCGATCAGCGTCACGCCGAAAAGGCCGGCATCGGCGATGCGCCGCATCTCGGCCGCCGCCTCGCTCTGGCCGTCGTCGAAGCGCGGCGGCGCATGGTCCGGATCGGGCGGCAGGGCGACGGGGGTCGGCGGCAGATGCACGAGCGTGAGGCTGCCCTGCTCCACGAGGCCGGAGACGACGCCCGGCGAAACGCCCGCCGCCGCCGCCAGCGCCGCCCGCGACCAGGGCGCGCCATCGCCGGCCTGCTCCAGCACGCGGCGGCGCGCATCGGTCATCCGCTCCGGCGGCTTGCCGGAGAGCATGACGGCCTCGATGTCGTGCTCCGCCTCCAGCGCGCCGGGCGCGCGCAGCACCATGCGCAAGACCATGCCGCGCGGCGTCAGCGTATAATTCGCCACCCAGTCCACGAATTTGCGGATCGTCGGATCGAGCGGCGGCGCGTCATAGCGATGCGCCACGGGCCGCAGGCGATTATGGCCGACCGAGCCGTCCGGCACGTCGTCCCACACCGCGCCGATGATCTCGCGCGGGCCGAGCGGCACGCGCACGATATCGCCCGGCGAAAGGGTCACGCCGTTCGGCACGCGATAGGTATAGGGCCCGTCCACCGCCAGCGGCAGCAGCACGGATACGGTCGGGACGCCGTCCAAGGCTCCGGTCCCCTTGCTGGAAGGGCGCACCATGGCCTCCCCCCCGGCGAAAGAAAAGGGCGGGCGCGGCGGGCCAGCGTTCTTAAGGAATTCGCCGGACCTGTCGTGCTATCGTTGGGCGAATCAGACCATTCCCGCGAAATCGCCGCATTCGTCGGTCACTCGCTCGGAAAGGGTCGGATGCCCCGGCCGCCATAGTCAGGAAACGCAGGACGAGCATGGCGAGACCGCTCACGCGCCGCGACCGCATCGAGCCGGTGCTGGACAGGCCCCGCGAGCGCTCGGAGGACGATCTCGACATCGGCCTCAGCGAGGACGACCGGCCGGGTGGCGCTTCGCGTCGCGGAAGGCGCGCACGGGCCGACCGCAGCGCGGAGGTCGAGGACGCCGAGTTCTACGACATCGAGGACGACGAGCCGCGCCGGCGCGAACGGCGGAAGCCCAAGGCGAAGGACAGGGCGAAGGCCGAGCGGCGCAGGCGATCGAGTTCCGCGACGCCGTTTTCGCTCTTCCGCCTTTTCCGCCGCACGGTGAAATGGGGCATCATCCTCGCCGTCTGGGGCTCCGTCGCGCTGGTCGGCGCGCTCGCCTATTATGCCAGCCAGATGCCGTCCTCGGCCGACTGGTCGGTGCTGCCGAAGCGCCCGCCCAACATCAAGATCCTCGCCAATGACGGCACGCTCATCGCCAATCGCGGCGATACGGGCGGCGAGTTCGTGCGCATCGAGGAGCTGCCGCCCTATCTGCCCGAGGCGGTGGTGGCGATCGAGGACCGGCGCTTCTATTCGCATTTCGGCGTCGATCCGGTCGGCCTCGTCCGCGCCTTCTACACCAATGCACGCGCCGGCGGCGTCGTACAGGGCGGCTCCACGCTGACGCAGCAGCTCGCCAAGAACCTCTTCCTGAAGCCGGAGCGCACCTTCGAGCGCAAGCTGCAGGAAGCGATGATGGCCGTCTGGCTCGAGGCGAAATATTCCAAGCAGCAGATCCTCGAGGCCTATCTGAACCGCGTCTATCTCGGCGCCGGCGCCTATGGCGTCGACGCCGCCGCGCGGCGCTATTTCGGCAAGTCGGCCCGCGACGTGACCCTCAAGGAGGCAGCGGTCCTGGCGGCGCTGCTGAAGGCGCCGTCGCGCTATGCACCGACCAATGATCCCGACGCGGCCGACGCCCGCGCCAAGCTGGTGCTGGAAGCCATGCAGGAGCAGGGCTTCATCACGGCCGAGCAGGAGAAGCAGGCGATCGCCGCGCCCGTCGTGGCGCAGGCCGAGGGCGAAGGCGGCAGCGGGCGCTATATCGCCGACTGGGTCGCCGATCTCGTGCCGGACGTCGTCGGCGCGCTCGACCAGGATGTCATCGTCCAGACGACGATCGATTCGCATCTCCAGGACGCGGCGGGGCGGGCGATCACCGAGAGCCTCGACAAGAGCGGCAAGACCTATGGCGTCAGCCAGGGCTCGCTGGTCGCGATCGACGGCACAGGCGCGGTGCGCGCCATGGTCGGCGGGCGCGATTACCAGAAGAGCCAGTTCAACCGCGCGGTCGAGGCGAAGCGCCAGCCGGGCTCGGCCTTCAAGCCCTTCGTCTACCTGACCGCGCTCGAATTCGGCATGACGCCCGACACGGTGCGCGTCGATCAGCCGACCCGGATCGGCAAATGGGAGCCGAAGAACTACGAGAAGACCTATCGCGGTCCCGTCACGCTGCAGACGGCACTGGCGCTTTCGATCAACACGATCGCCGCCCAGCTCGCCAACGAGGTCGGGCCGGATGCCGTCGTCGCGACAGCGCACCGCCTCGGCATCACCTCGCAATTGCAGCCCAATCCCTCGATCGCGCTCGGCACCTCCGAGGTCAGCCTGCTCGAGCTCACCGATGCCTATGTGCCCTTCGCCAATGGCGGCTTCGCGGTGCCGCCCCATGTCATCGACGCGGTGAAGAGCATGGACGGCCAGGTGCTCTATCAGCGGCCCGAATATCGCGCGACGCAGGTCATCGACCCGACCAATGTCGGCATGATGAACACCATGCTCTCCGACACGCTCTCGCGCGGCACCGGCCGCAAGGCGGCGATCGCCGGCTGGCCGGCCGCCGGCAAGACAGGCACCACCAATGATTCCCGCGACGCCTGGTTCGTCGGCTATACCGCCAACCTGACGGCCGGCGTCTGGCTCGGCAATGACGATTTCAAGCCGACCAAGCGCATGACGGGCGGCAGCCTGCCGGCGCAGATCTGGAACCGCTTCATGACGGAGGCGCATCAGGGCGTCGCGGTCGCGCAGCTTCCGGGAGATTATTCCTTCCTGAGCGCCAGCCACGACCAGACCTATGGCGGCCAGCAGGCGAGCCAGGACGGGCTGACCGAGGCGCCGGCGCCGGGCGCGGGCGGTCTCATGAGCCCCGATGCGCAGACGACCGGCAGCACGAGGCCGGCCTATGATCCCGAGGCGGGCGACTATGGCAGCGCCGCCGTCCAGAACGATCCGGAATATCGCGCCAACGGCTCGCCGCCGATCCATCGCGAATCGATCTTCGGCGGCGACCAGCAGACGGGGCCGGTTCCGCCGGCTTCAGTGGGCGATGCCGGCCAGGACGGCTATTATGCGCCGCCGCAGCATCAGGGCGGCTTCCTCCGCCGCCTCTTCGGCGGCTGACGCCTTCGCCAGAGGCCTGACGGTGGACTTTCGGCGCGCGGCGTGACTTTCTGCGCCGGTCCGCCGATTCCGTCGCCGCCTATCCGGAGCCGCCCTTGGCCGAAAAGTCCAATCTGGCCGAAAAGCCCAGCCTCTATGTCGAGCTCGGGATCGAGCAGAGCGCCAGCGCCGCTGAGATCGACAAGGCCTATCGCCAGCGCGCGCGCAAGGCGCATCCCGATACCGGCGGCAGCTCAGAGGCCTTTCACGCGCTGTCGCATGCCCATGCCGTGCTGTCCGATCCCGAGCGCCGCAAGGCCTATGACGAGACCGGCTATGAGGGCGAGCTGATCTCCGAGAACATCGCCGCCCGCGCCATGGAGCGGATCCACGAGCTCGTCGCCTCCGTGCTCGACAGCGAGCTGCCCTTCGAGGGTGTCGACCTGGTCGCCGCGATCCGCGACACGCTGGTGAAGCAGAAGGCGGAGATCGCCAGCGGCGTGAAGAAGCTCGAGCGCCAGGCGAAGCGCGCCGAAGCGCTCGCCACGCGCTTCAAGAAGGGATCCGGCGACAATTTCATCCGTGGCCTGCTCGAGCGCCGCGCCGCCGACACGCGCCAGAACGCCGAGAAGACACGCCAGGAAGAGGCCGTCTTTGCCAAGGCGATCGAGCTTCTGGCCGATTATTCCTTCGACCATGAAAAGCCGGCGCCGCGGACGGCCGAGACATTCGCCCGCCGCCCGGCGCCTTCCCCGAACGCCGACCGGCCCGCCGCCGGATCTCAGGCGAAATAGGCGCGGATGAAATCCCGCTCGATCGCCAGATTGGCGATCTCGTCCGGATCGCTGCCTTCATAGATCAAGGTGTAGGGTCCGCGGAAGCCGGCTGCTGTCGCGGCGGCCAGGCAGGCCGCATAGTCCTCCGTATCGAGCGCGCCGACAGAAAAATCTCCCTTTGCATGACAGCAGACGGCAAGGCCGAAGATCGCTTCGAGATCCTCATATTTGCCCGGCCCCGACCAATTGCCGAAATCACCGTTCAGCCCGACCGCGCCGTCCAGCCGATCGAACAGGCCGTGCACGTCGGCGGGATTGGAAAGAAGATCAAACCAGTTCTCGGTGACGATCCGCACACCGAGCGCCTCACCCTGTCGCGCCAGACGCCTCAGTCCGGCGGCGCTGCGGTCCAGCGCCTCCGCGGAAGGCAGCGCCTTGCCGGCGATCACGCGCGCCTGCTCGGCACCGAGTTCGGCGGCCGTCTCGATCCACCGGCCGATCCAGGCGAGATCGCGCTCGGCGGTGGCCGGATCGGTGATGTCGCCATATTCGACCAGCAGCGTCTGGAGCGCGACGCCGCCCGCCGCGAACGCGGCGCGCAGTTCGGCCAGATAGCCGGGATCGCGGCTCGCAATATGAAACGAGCAGATTTCGGCGCGATCGATCCCGAGCTTCCGCACGACATCGGGCATGCCGAACAGAGAGATCCGGCCGTTCCCATCGGTCGGCTGCGGCGCGGGCATCGCGACATCGGCGTCAGGCCGGTTAGGAAAGGTGAGGCCAAGCGCCCGGTGCAGGCTCCAGCTCGAAACGGCGAGGGGCGGCGAAAGGGCCGTCATCGGCTTTCTCTCGGACGGAGGTGGGCGGCTGCCCCCGCAAGACGGATCATGGCTCGGCGGCCTCAGGGGCTCGGCGATATTGAGCGAGACCCGCCTGGAGCACAATGAGCCACGTTGACTCTTTCCTCATCCGGAGTCGTTATAGAACAAATCATGAACATGAATGAGAACGAAGGACGTGTGACGAGGATGGGTTTGGAGGCGGCGACCCTTTCCGCATTGCGGCAGCGCATTGCGGCGATCGAGGCGGCGGGCGAGGTTGCGCGGCCATCCGCCGCGCGCCTCGTCGCGGTCGATCGCGGCGATGTGGATGCGCAGCTCGGCGGCGGGCTTGCCTGCGGCGCGATGCATGAATTCTACCCCGCCGCCGCCGGTGACCAGGCCGCGGCGGACGGCTTCGCCGCGCTGCTCGCCTTCGCCTGCGCGCCGCCCGGGATGCCGGTCGTCTGGATCCGCCAGGAGCAGGCGATGCGCGAAGGCGGCGAACTCCACGCCGACGGCCTCGCCGCGCTCGGCATCGATCCGGCGCGCCTCGTGCTCGTCCGCCTGCGGCACGCAGTCTCGGTGCTGCGCGCGGGGATCGAGGTGGCGCGCTCGACCGCGGTCGGCGCGGCGCTGATCGAGCCCTGGGGCTCGCCCAAGGAACTCGACCTGACCACGCAGCGCCGCCTCGTGCTGGCCGCGGAGGCCTCCGGCGTCACGCTCTTTCTCCTGCGCCCCGCCGCAGAGCCCGCGCCCGGCAGCGCCGAGACGCGCTGGACGGTGCGCGCCGCCCCGGCCCGCGCGCTGGCCATGAACGCGCCGGGCCACCCCACTTTCGACCTGACGCTGCTGCGCCATCGCCACGGGCCGTCCGGTGGTCCCTGGCGCCTCGAATGGAGCCGCGATGAAAGCCGCTTCAACCCCGCGCCGCTTTGGCGCGATCCGCTTTCCCTTCCTCGCTTCCGACCGGCTGCGCCGCCTGCCGCGGGCGCCGTTCCGCGATCTGCCGGCCACGACGCCGCTCCTGATCGTCGAGAAGGTCAAGGGCGCGATGCGCATCGCCGCGCCGGATCCGGCGGCGCTTGAATGTGGCCTCACGCCGGGGCTGGCGCTTGCCGAAGCCCGGGCCCGCATCGCCGATCCCGCCATCGCCGATTTCGACAGCGCGGCCGATGACCAATTGATGGAGCGTCTGGCGGATGGCTGCGACCGCTATACGCCGCTAGTCGCCCGGCGGGGCGGGAATGAACTCGTTCTCGATCTGACGGGCGTCGCCGCGCTCTTCGGGGGCGAGAAGGCGCTTCTGCGCGATGCGCTTGGCCGCCTCGCCCGGGCCGGCTTCACCGCCCATGGCGCGATCGCCGGAGCGAGCGAGACGGCCCGCGCCCTCGCCCGTACCGGGCAGCCGCGCATCGTGGCGCCGGGCGACGAGACGGCTTCCGTGCGCGACCTCCCCGTCGCGGCGCTGGAACTGGAACCCCACGAGATCCTCGCGCTCACCCGCGCCGGGCTCAAGACGATCGCCGATCTGCTGGAAAGGCCGCGCGCGCCGCTCGCCGCCCGCTTCGGATCGCAGATCGTGACCCGGCTGGACCAGCTCACCGCCGCGGCCGAGCACCCGATCTCGCCCCGCCGGCCCGTCGCCGCACTGCTCGTCGAGCGGATCTTCTTCGAGCCCATCGTGCGCACGGAGGACATCGCCGCGACGCTGCGCTTCCTCGCGGAGGATCTCGGCTGGCGGCTTGAGGCGCGCGGCGAAGGCGGGCGCGGCTTCGAGGCGTCCTTCTACCGCGTCGACGGCGCCGTCCGTCGCATCGCCGTCGCGACCACGCGGCCGAGCCGCGATCCGCGCGCGCTCATGCGCCTCTTCGCCGAACGGCTCGATGCCCTGTCCGATCCGCTCGATGCCGGCTTCGGCTTCGACCTCGTGCGGCTCGGCGCCTATCGCACGGAGGCGATCGCCGCCGTGCAGCGCGATCTCGACGGCACGGACGAGGATGAAGGCGCCCTCTTCGAGCTGATCGACCAGCTCGGCGCGCGCTTCGGAACCGCGCCGATCCTGCGTTTCCTGCGCGACGACACCCATATGCCCGAGCGACGCTCCCGCCTCGTACCGGCCATCCGCTTCGCCGACGGCGCGCCGTCCAAGGCCGAGGACGCAGCGGGCGAGCCGCCGCTGCCAGGCGAACCGCCGCTGCGTCCCCTGACGCTGCTCGACCCGCCCGAGCCCGTCGAGGCGCTCGCCGAGGTGCCGGACGGACCGCCCTTCCAGTTCCGCTGGCGCCGCGCGCTGCACCGCATCGCCCATGCGGAAGGGCCGGAGCGAATCGCGCCGGAATGGTGGCGGATGGCGCATGACCCGAGGGCCGAGAACGCCGCCGCGACGACGCGCGACTATTACCGCGTCGAGGACGAGACCGGCCGCCGCTTCTGGCTCTATCGCGAAGGCCTCTATGAAAGCGCGAACACCCAGCCGCGCTGGTACATGCACGGGCTGTTCGCATGAGCGCGCCCTATGCCGAGCTCGCCGCGATCAGCAATTTCTCCTTCCTGGAGGGCGGGTCGCATGCGCGCGAACTGGTGGAGACCGCGGCGGCGCTCGGGCTGGCCGGGATCGGGATCGCCGACCGCAACACCTTCGCGGGCATCGTGCGGGCGCATGATGCCTGGTGCTCGGAAGAAAACGGCATAAGGCAGAGCGGCTTTCGCCTCGTCGTCGGGGTGCGCCTCGTCTTTGCCGACGGCACGCCCGATATCATCGCCTATCCGACCGACCGGCCGGCCTATAGCCGCCTCTCCCACCTCTTGAGCCTCGGCAAGAAGCGGACGATCAAGGGCGAATGCGAGCTCCTCTTCGCGGATCTCGCTCTGGCGCAGGAAGGCTCGCTCTTCGTCCTGATGCCGCCGCAGGGCCCGCTCGACGGCGCGGCGGCGGCGCTCGACCGGCTCGCCGCCCTGGCGCCGGGACGGGTCTGGCTCGCCGCCGCCATGCACCGGCGCGGCGATGACCGCCGCCGTCTCGCCGCGCTTGCAAGCCTTGCCGAACGCGCCGGGGTGCCGCTCATTGCCGTCGGCGACGTGCTCTACCACGCCCCCGAACGGCGGGCGCTGCAGGATGTGCTCACCTGCATCCGCGAGAAGACCACGATCGAAAAGGTCGGGCGGCGGCTGGAGGCGAATGCCGAGCGGCACCTGAAGAAGCCTGCCGAGATGGCGCGTCTCTTTCGCGATCACCCTGAAGCGCTCGACGAGACGACGCGCCTTCTGGCGCGCATCACCTTCACGCTCGACGAGATCGCCTATGAATATCCGCGCGAGCCGGTGCCGCCCAGCCTGACGCCGCAGCAGCATCTCGAAGCGCTCACCTGGAAGGGCGCGGCGGAGCGCTATCCCGGCGGCATCCCGCAGCAGGTGCGGGAAACCCTGGCGATGGAACTGGATCTCATCCAACGCTGCGATTACCCGGCCTATTTCATCACCGTGCACGACATCGTCGCCTATGCGCGCGAGATCGGCATTCTCTGCCAGGGCCGCGGATCGGCCGCCAATTCCGCCGTCTGCTATTGCCTCGGCGTGACGGCCGTCGACCCGGTCCGGCATCAGCTGCTGTTCGACCGCTTCCTGTCGCCCGAGCGCAAGGAGCCGCCCGATATCGACGTCGATTTCGAGCATGAGCGGCGCGAGGAGGTGATCCAGTACATCTATCGCCGCTATGGAAGGCTGCGCGCCTCGATCTGCGCGACGGTCATCTCCTATCGCTCCAAGGCGGCGATCCGCGAGGTCGGCAAGGCGCTCGGCCTGTCCGAGGACGTGATCCTGGCGCTGGGCGGCACCATCTGGGGCGGCGGCTGGGGCTCGGGGATCCAGGAGAAATTCGTGGCCGAGGCGGGGCTCGACCCGGCCAATCCGATGATCCGCCGCGCCATCGACCTCGCCATGGAACTGCGCGGCTTTCCGCGTCATCTCTCGCAGCATGTCGGCGGCTTCGTGCTGACGCGCGCGCTCCTCGGCGATCTCGTGCCGACCGGCCCGGCGGCGATGGAGGGCCGATCCTTCATCGAGTGGGACAAGGACGACATCGACGTGGTCAAGATGATGAAGGTCGATATTCTCGGCCTCGGCATGCTGACCTGCATCCGCAAGGCCTTCGACCTGATCGAGGGTGCGGGCGGCGGCCATTACGAGCTCCACACCGTGCCGGCCGAGGATCCCGTCGTCTACGACATGCTCTGCAAGGGCGATTCGATCGGCGTCTTCCAGGTCGAGAGCCGCGCGCAGATGAACATGCTGCCGCGCATGAAGCCGCGGAAGTTCTACGACCTCGTCATCCAGGTCGCGATCGTCCGGCCCGGTCCGATCCAGGGCAATATGGTGCATCCCTATCTGAAGCGCCGCGCGGGAATCGAAGCCGCGAATTATCCCGCGCCCGCGCCCGAGCACGGCCACCCGGACGAACTGAAAGAGGTGCTGGAACGCACGCTCGGCGTACCGATCTTTCAGGAGCAGGCGATGAAGCTCGCCATGGTGGCGGCGAAGTTCACCGGCGACGAGGCGAATGGCCTGCGCAAGGCGATGGCCACCTTCCGTCACAATGGCACGATCCACAAATACAAGGAGAAGATGGTCGGCCGCATGATCGCGCGTGGCTATGAGCCGGCCTTTGCGGAAAACTGCTTCTCGCAGATCGAGGGCTTCGGCGAATATGGCTTTCCCGAAAGCCATGCCGCCAGCTTCGCCAAGCTCGTCTACATCTCGGCCTGGATCAAATGCCACCACCCAGCCGCCTTCGCGGCGGCACTGCTCAATTCGCAGCCCATGGGTTTCTATGCACCGGCGCAGATCGTGCGCGATGCGGCCGAGCATGACGTCCCGATCCGCCCCGTCGATATCGGCTCCAGCCATTGGGACAACGCCCTGGAGCCGACGGCGGACGGCCTCGCGCTGCGCCTCGGCTTTCGCCAGATCGACGGCTTTCGCGAGGATTGGGCGGAACGTATCGCGGCGGCGCGCGGCGTGGGTTTCGTCGATCTCGAAACGCTGGTGCGCCGTACGGGGCTGGAGCGGCGCGCCTATGAGAAGCTCGCCGATGCCGACGCCTTCCGCTCGCTCGGCCTCGACCGGCGTCAGGCGCTGTGGGCGGTGCGGCGGCTGCCGGATTCACGCCTCCTGCCGCTCTTCGCCGCCGCGGATGCCGCGGAACTCGCCGAGGAGAGCGATGCGCCGCTGCCCGCCATGCCGCTTTCCGAGCATGTCGTTGCGGATTACCAGACGCTGCGCCTCTCGCTGAAGGCGCATCCCATGTCGTTTCTGCGCGCGCGGATGGCGCGGGAGGGGATTCTCAGCGCGGCCGAGACGACGGCGCTGCGCGACGGCGCGCGGGCGCGCAGCGCCGGCGTCGTGCTGGTGCGCCAGCGGCCCGGCAAGGGCAATGTCGTGTTCATGACGCTCGAGGACGAGACCGGTATCGTCAATGTCGTGATCTGGACACGGATGTTCGAAGAATATCGCCGCCAGATCCTCGGCTCGCGCCTGCTGCTGGTCGAGGGCCGTATCCAGAAGAGCACGGAAGGCATCATCCATCTGGTGGCCGGCCACCTCGTCGACCGCACCGACGACCTCCGGCACCTCTCCGAGGCCGACAAGCCGAAGCTCACCCTCTCCCGCGCGGACGAGTTCGTGCATCCGCAATATCCGCGCGGAACGAAGCGCCCGCATGGCGGTGCCCATCCACGCGACGTGCGGATCATCCCGAAATCGCGGGATTTTCACTGAGGCACTGCAGCCGCCATCGAGACGGCTGGCACTGACAACTCCTTGAATAGTCTGGATGATTCAGCACGCACCGGCGTCCCGCCCAAGCAAAGACGCGCCAGCGCCCTCAGGATTCGAGGTCGTAGACCAGAATGCCCTCGATGCCACCTTCGGCCGCCGCGACGATCTTGGCGCCGACCTTGGCGTGCTCCTCGTCGGCGAGATAGCGGTCGCGCGCCTCGGCCGTGCGGAACGTCACGATGAAGCCTTCCGAGAAGCCCTTGTCGAGGCCTTCCGGGCTCGAATTGGCGCCGATGACGATGCTGGCCAGCCCGGGAATGCGCGGTTTCAGGGCCTGCAGGCCCTTGTAGATATCATCGCGCATGGCGTCCGTCGCATCCTTGCGATAGCGGATGAAGACGCAGTGGCTGATCATTGGCGTTCCTACCCTTTTCCTCAGGCGACTCGCGGCCGCGCTTCTTCGACAGGCGCAATGCTAACCCGCGGCAGAGGAATTGCGCCACGGATAAGATCAGCCGCCTTCTCTCCAATCATGATCGTGGGCGCATTGGTGTTGGACGAATTGACCTGCGGCATGATCGAGGAATCGGCGACGCGGAGCCCTTCAATCCCCCGGACTTTGAGCTGCGGATCGACGACGGCATGCTCGTCGACGCCCATCTTGCAGGTGCCGGCGGGGTGATGATCGGTCTTGGCATGGCGGCAGCCATAGTCGAACAATTCCTGGTCCGTCCTAACGCCGTCCCCCGGCAGCCGTTCCGCCAGGATGAAGGGCGCTAACGCCTTCTGCCGGAAGATCTCGCGCGCCAGCTTCAACCCCTTGATCGACATCTCGCGATCATAGGGATCCTCCCAATAGTTCGGGTCGATCAGCGGCGCCGCGGCGGGATCGGCCGAACCGAGGCGCACGGTGCCGCGCGAGCGGGGGCGGAGGAACGCGGAGTTCAGCGTGACGCCGGCATTCCGGAGCTTCGCGACGCCCGCCTCGATGCCGGAGCCGAGGCCGAGATGGAACTGGATGTCGGGCGAGCGCGCCTCGGGATCGGCATACCAGAAGCCACCGGTCTCGAAGAGCGAGGAGGCGACAGGCCCTTGTTTGAACAGGAGATATTGGATCCCGGCATAGGCCGAGCGATACCACTTGGCATAGGAATCATAGGTATCGTCGCCGGTGCATTCGCAGATCGCGAAGAGGTCGAGATGATCCTGCAGATTGCCGCCGACGCCCGGCAGGTCATGCACCACATCGACGCCGACCGCGCGCAGATGATCCGCCGGGCCGATGCCGGACAGCATCAAGAGGCGCGGCGAACCGATAGCGCCCGAGGAGACGATCACCTCGCTATTCGCCGAAATCCTTGATTTGACGCCGTTTTCCGCAATCTCGACGCCGACCGCCCGCCCCTTCTCGACGAGGATGCGCAGAACCTGGACGCCGGTGCGCACGGTGAGATTGGCGCGACCCGCGGCGGGCTTCAGATAGCCGGTGGCGGCGGAGGACCGGCGGGCATGCTTCTGCGACAATTGATAGAAGCCGACGCCGGCCTGATGGGCGCCGTTGAAGTCGTAATTGTAGGGGATGCCCATCTCCTGCGCCGCCCGCATATAGGCATCGCAAATGGGCAGCGGGGCGACCGGCATGGAGACGCCGATCGGGCCGCCCGAGGCGTGGAAATCATCGCTAAAGCGTTGATTGTCCTCAGCTCGCTTGAAATAGGGCAGGACCTCTTCATAGGACCAGCCGCGACAGCCGGCCTGCGCCCACTCGTCATAGTCGAGCCGGTTGCCGCGCGTATAGAGCTGGGCGTTGATCGTCGAGCCGCCGCCGATGACCTTGGCCTGCGTATAGCGCAGGACGCGGTCCTTCATGTGGCGCTGGGGCACGGTCGACCAGCCCCAGGAGCCTATGCCCTTGGTCATCTTCGCGAATCCCGCCGGCCAGTGATAGAGCGGGTTGTTGTCGCGCGGGCCTGCCTCGAGCAGCACGACCTTGACCGCGGGATCCTCGGAGAGGCGCGCCGCGATGGCGCAGCCGGCCGGGCCGCCACCGACGATGATGTAATCCGTCATCTCAAACCTCCCGGGCGCTTTCGCCCGCAAGCCGCCATTGGCGAAATTGGAACGTTCCAATGAAACATCAGAGCCTCGCCAAGCCGAGGCCGCCGTCGACTCCGATCACGGCGCCGGTCGAAAAGGCGAAGGCGCCCGAGGCGAGCGCGACGACCGCGCCGGCGACATCCGAGCCCTCGCCCCAGCGCCCGGCCGGGACGAGCCCGTCCGCGATGCGGCGGTCATATTTCTCGGCGACCGCCGCCGTCATGTCGGAGCGGATGATGCCGGGGCGGATCTCGTAGACGCCGATACCGGTCGGCGCGAGGCGAAGCGCCAGGTTCTGGACGAACATCGAAAGCGCCGCCTTGGAGATGCAATAGTCCGTCCGCTCCGGCGAGGCATGGCTCGCCGAGATCGAGGTGACCGTGACGACGGCGCGCCGATGCGCCGCGGGTGCGGCGAGCATGGAAGCGACGACGCGCTGGGTGAGGAACAGCGTGCCGCGCAGGTTCACGTCCATGATGCGGTCAAAGTTTGCCGGCTCAAGATCGAGCAGGTCGCCCCGCACCACGGCGCCCATGCCGGCATTGTTGACCAGCAGATCGACCGGTCCGAGCGCATCCCGGATCGCGGCGAGCGCCGCCTCATGCGCAGAGAGATCGGCCAAATCGAATCCGGCAAAATAACCGCGCGCGCCGACTGCCTCGATGGCATCGAGCGTTGCAGTGGGGTCGGCTTCCGCCCGGTCGGCGACGGCGATGTCGTAGCCCCCCTCGGCGAGGGCGAGCGCGATGGCGCGGCCGATGCCGCGCGCGGCGCCGGTG
The DNA here is from genome assembly GCF_014196455.1 of Kaistia hirudinis. Taxonomy (GTDB): domain Bacteria; phylum Pseudomonadota; class Alphaproteobacteria; order Rhizobiales; family Kaistiaceae; genus Kaistia; species Kaistia hirudinis. The sequence goes on along the minus strand of NZ_JACIDS010000006.1, from coordinate 287,771 downwards.
ACGAGCGCGACGGGCCGGCTCACGATGCGAGCTCCGTGCGGCGGATGTGATCGGCGGTGCGCAGCGCCTGCGCCGCGATGGTCAGCGCCGGATTGACCGCGGCCGAAGTCGGCAGGAAGGACGCGTCGACGACGAAGAGATTGCGATGGTCGAAGGCGCGGCAATCCGTGTCGAGCGCCGCCTGCGCCGGGTCGGAGCCGAAGCGGATCGTGCCGCATTGATGCGAGGGCGTGCGCCGGTCGAACGGCTTGGTCAGCACGATCGGGAAGCCGGCAGCGCGAAAGCGCTCCTTCATCACGTCGATCAGCTTCTGGTGCGCCGCCATGTTGGAGCGCTTCCATTGCAGCACGACCTTCTCGCCATCGACGCGGATGCGGCTTTCGGGGTCGGGCAGATCCTCGTTCATCGCGAGGAAATCGACCGCGTGGCGAGCGAGCAGCGACAGCGCCCATTCCGGCGCGCGCGGTGCGCCGGCCTTCATGACCGGGCCTGAGACGCGGCCGAGCAGCTGCATATTGCCGAGCGGGCGGCCGCCCTTGCCGTCGGAGAGGTAGAAGTCGTTGAAACCGAACGTCTTCTGATGAATGGCGTCGTTGCGGAAGCGCGGATCGACGGCGATCATGGCCGTCGAATTGTGGTTCATGAAATAGCGGCCGACGACGTCGGAGGAATTGGCGAGCCCGTTCGGATGCCGCTCGTCCTTCGAGGCGAGCAGCAGCGCTGCGGACTTCACCGCGCCCGCCGAGAGCACGACGAGCTTCGGCGCCAGTTCGCGCAGTTCGCCATCCTTGCGATAGACGATTTTCTCGATCCGCCCGCCCGCGCCGGCGACCAGGCGGACCACATCGGCGCCGGTCTCGATGGTGATGTCGGGATCCTTCAGCGCCGCAGCGAGGCCGCATGTCTCCGCGTCCATCTTGCCGCTGCGCGTATCCGGGAAAGCGTCCCAGGGCGTCTTCGCCCGGCGGAGCCAGGCTTCGTGATCGACGCCGAGCGGCAGCGAGGCCGGATGCAGCCCCTGCTGCTTCAGCCGCGCGCGGACCTCGGCGAGCGCCGGCTCGTCGGGAACCGGGGGGAACGCATAGGGCTGCGAGTGATAGGGCTCGGTCGGATCCTCGCCGAGCGCGCCGCGCACGCGGTAGAGCTGCTCGGCGCGGCTGTACCAGGGCTCGATCACGTCATAGGCGATCGGCCAGGCCGGCGAGACGCCGCCCTCATGTTCCATCGCCGCGAAATCCTCGGCGCGATAGCGGATCAGCACCGCGCCATAGAACTTCGAATTGCCACCGACATAATAGTAATTGCCGGGATTGAACGTCGAACCATCGGCCGCGTCGTACCAGACCTCCTTCGGGCGGAAGAAGCCGCGCTGGAAGATGGCGCGCGGATCGCGCGTTTCGGGCGTATCGGGAAGCTGCTGGCCCTTTTCGAGGATCAGCACCTTCGCACCCGAGCCAACCAGCCCCGCCGCCAGAGTCGAGCCACCCATGCCGGAGCCGATGATGACGATGTCGGGGGTCATGGGCAGGTCTCGGGCTTAACCCCTCCCCCCTTGCGGGGGAGGGTCGGGGAGGAGGAACCCGCTGCCCGCGCGAAAATCGGGAACAGCGTCGCTCTGTGCCGGGCAAAGGCCCCCCTCTCCATCTCTCCCCCACAAGGGGGGAGAGGGCGGGCCGGTGCCGCGCCCGGCAGATGGAAAAGCGAGGCAGCCATTCTCATGCCACCCGCTGCTCGGTCTGCGGGTCGAAGAACACGGCCTTGTCCATGTTGAAGGTGAACGGCGCGCGATGGCCGGCGCGGACCGGCACGTCGGAGCGCATGCGCGCGATCACGTGCTTGCCGCCGAGATGCGCCACGACGAAGGTGTCGGAGCCGGCCGGCTCCACGACCTCGACCTGGCATTCGGCATCGACCAGCGTGCGGGCGTTGCGATCCGCGCCGTCATGGTCGGTAATCGCCTCGGGCCGAATTCCGAACAGCACCGTCTTGCCGAGCACGGCGGAGAGCTTCTCGCCGGCCTGGCCGGGATCGAGCACCAGATCGCCTTCGCCCTCGCGCTGCAATGCCACGACGGTCTTGCCGTTCTCGGCGCGGACCGCGGCGGGGATCAGGTTCATGGACGGCGAGCCCATGAAATCGGCCACGAAGACATTGGCCGGATTGTTGTAGACCTCGGCCGGCGTGCCGAACTGCTGCAGGACGCCGTCGCGCAGCACCGCGATCTGGGTGGCGAGCGTCATCGCCTCGATCTGGTCATGCGTCACATAGACGATCGTTGTCTTCATGCGCTGGTGCAGCCGCTTGATCTCGGTGCGCATGTCGACGCGCAGCTTGGCATCGAGATTGGAGAGCGGCTCGTCGAACAGGAAGACCTGCGGGTTGCGCACGAGGGCGCGGCCCATGGCGACGCGCTGGCGCTGGCCGCCGGAGAGCTGGCTCGGCTTGCGCTTCAGGAGATGGCCCATCTGCAGGATTTCGGCGACCTCGGCGACCGCCTTGTCGCGCTCGGCCTTCGGCACCTTCCGCATTTCGAGGCCGAAGGCGATATTTTCGGCGACGCTCATATTCGGATAGAGCGCGTAGGACTGGAACACCATCGCGATGTCGCGCTGCGAGGGGTGCAGCTCGTTCATGCGCTTGCCGGCGATCCGCACCTCGCCTTCGGAGATGGAATCGAGACCCGCGATCATGGAGAGCAGGGTCGACTTGCCGCAGCCGGACGGCCCGACCAGCACCAGGAACCCGCCTTCCTCCACCGAGAGCGAGATGCCCTTCAGAATGTCCGTCGCGCCGTAGCGCTTCACGAGACGATCGATTTCGAGAAACGCCATGATCTATCCCTTGACGGCGCCCGCCATCAGACCGCGCACGAAGTAGCGGCCGGCGAGGATGTAGACGAGGAGGGTTGGGAGGGCCGCGATCATCGCCGCCGCCATGTTCACATTGTATTCGACGACGCCGGTTGACGTATTGACCACATTGTTGAGCGCCACCGTCATCGGCATCACGTCGCCCGATCCGGCATAGGACGAGGCGAAGAGGAAGTCGTTCCAGATATTGGTGAACTGGTAGATCACCGTCACGACGATGATCGGCAGCGAGTTCGGCAGCAGCACGCGGCGGAAGATCTGGAAGAAGCCGGCGCCATCGACCATGGCCGCCTTCACGAGCTCGGTCGGGAAGGCCTCATAATAGTTGCGGAAGAACAAGGTCGTGAAGCCGAGGCCGTAGACCACGTGCACGAAGACGAGGTTCACGGTCGAGTTGCCGAAACCGAGATTCATGCCGAAGGCGTTGGTAAAGACCTTGCCGAGCTGGCCGAACTGGCCGAGCACCGTTGCCATCGGCAGCAGCACCGACTGGAACGGGATGAAGCAGGCGAACAGCATCAGCCCGAAGACCAGCTTGTGGCCCTTGAAGCGCCACTTCGTCAGCACATAGCCGTTCAGCGCGCCGAGCAGGGTCGAGATCGCGACGGCGGGAACCACCATCTTGATCGAGTTCCAGAAATAGCCGTGGATGCCCTCGCAGGTGAGGCCGACGCAGGCCTCGCCCCAGGCCTTGATCCAGGGCTGGATCGTCGGATCCTTCGGCAAGGCGAGCATATTGCCGTTCTGGATTTCCGGCATGGTCTTCAGCGACGTCACCAGCATCACAAAGAAGGGGATGAGGTAGACGAGGGCGAAGACGAGCAGCAGGCCGTAGATGACGATGCGGTTCAGGACGCGCGAACCCGCCGGCCGGGCGCCCACGGTGGCGGCGCTCATCGGTTCTTCTCCCTGAGCTCGGAATAGAGATAGGGCACGATGATCGCCGACATGGTCGCCAGCATGATCACGGCGCTGGCCGAACCGACCGCCATCTCGTTCCGCTTGAAGGTGTATTCGTACATGAAGTTGGACGGCAGCCAGGCAGAGCCGCCGGGTCCGCCGCTCGTCAGCGCGACGACGAGGTCGTAGGACTTGATCGCCATATGGGCGAGCACGATCAGTGCCGACAGGAAGACGGGTCGCAGAAGCGGGATGATGATGCGGCGATAGAGCTGGATCGGCGAGGCGCCGTCGATCTGCGACGCCTTGATGATCTCGCTGTCGATGCCGCGCAGCCCCGCGAGGAACATCGCCATGATGAAGCCCGAGGCCTGCCAGACGCCGGCGATGACCACGGTGTAGATCACGTAGTCCTTGTTCTTGATCCAGTCGAAATGGAACGAGGTCCAGCCCCATTGGTGCATGGTCTGCTCGAGGCCGAGACCCGGATCGAGGAACCATTTCCACGCGACGCCCGTCACGATGAAGGAGAGCGCCATCGGATAAAGATAGATCGGCCGCAGCACGCCTTCGCCGCGGATCTTCTGGTCGAGCAGGATCGCGAGGAAGAGACCGATCGCCAGGCAGAAGACGATGTAGAGCACGCCGAAGATCACCATGTTGGTGATCGAAGTGTACCAGGACGAGGGCGGGTTGCTCTCGAAGGTCCAGCGCCAGAGCCGCTGATAGGCGCGCGCATCGGTGAGTGTATAGCTCGGGAACGCCTTGGACTTCGTGAAGGACAAATAGATCGTCCAGAGAATGAAGCCATAGACGAAGAAGAGCGTGATGGCGAAGCTCGGCGCGAGCACGATCTTCGGCAGCCATTCCTGGAGACGCGCCCGGAGCGACTTGCGCTGTGTCGCGCGCTCCGGCGTCTGCATCCTGTCCGTGACGATCGACGTCATGAAGGCCTCCCTGAGGGCCGCAACTCGAAAGCTGGGCGCGGAACGCGCCCTGTTACACCTCCCCATGAGGGGGAGGTCGACGGCCGCAGGCCGGCGGGAGAGGGTTTAGGGAACCATCCGGAAGGGCTCGAAGGGGAGCATCGACGGCCAAGCCCGTAAACCCTCACCCGGCGCTGCGCGCCGACCTCTCCCTCAGGGAGAGGTGAAGGAACAGCAGGTGCGGCTCCCTCCCCGCACGGGCAGGGAGCCGCATTGATGCGTCGCTTACTTCGCGTCGTTGATCGCCTGGACCAGCTGGTTCACGGCCTCGTCGGAGGTCGTGATCTGGCCGTGGACGAACTTCGAGACGACGTCCTTATAGGCATTGGCGACGGCCGGCGGGGCGCCATAGCCCTGGGCCAGCGAGCCGAACAGCGTGCCGCCGTCATTGGCCGCCTTGAGGTCGGCGATGCCCTTCTTGCCGCAGGCGTCGAAGGCCGTATCCGGAACGTCGGTACGGGCCGGAACCGAGCCCTTCACGACGTTGAAGGCCGACTGGAAGCTCTTCGAAAGCGTCGCCTTCGCCAGAGCGATCTGCGCGGCCTTCTGGTTTTCCGGAACGTCGAACATGCCGAACATGTCCGAATTGTAGATCACGGAACCATCGGTGCCCGGGAAGCGGTAGCAGAGGAAGTCGACGCCCGGCTCCTTGTTCGCCGCCTTGAACTCACCCTTCGCCCAGTCACCCATGACCTGGACCAGCGCATCGCCCTTGATGACCATGGCGGTGGCAAGGTTCCAGTCGCGGCCCGAGAAGTTCGGGTCGACATAGTCCTTGAGCTTGGCGAGATTGTCGAAGGACTTCTTCATCGTGTCGGACTTCAGCGCGTCCTCGTCGAGGTCGTTGAAGGCCTTCTTGTAGAACTCCGGACCGCCGGTCGAGAGGACGATCGAATCGAACATCGTCGCCTCCTGCCAGTTCTGGCCGCCGAGCGCGAGCGGGGTGACGCCGGCCGCCTTGGCCTTGTCGAGCAGCGCGACGAACTCGTCGAAGTTCTTGGGCTCGGTGCCGCCGATCTTGTCCATCACGGCCTTGTTGATCCAGAGCCAGTTCACCGAGTGAACGTTGACCGGCGCCGCGACCCACTTGCCGTTATAGACGGAGAACTTCTGCAGAGCCGCCGGGACGGCCTTGTCCCAGCCCTCGGCGACGGCCGTCTCGGTCAAATCGCCCATCTTGCCGGCCTCGGCATAGTCGAGGACCGTGTAGCCGAGCATCTGCGAGGCGGTCGGCGGGTTGCCCGCCGCGACCATGGCCTTGAGCGCGGTCATCGCGGCGTCGCCGCCGCCGCCGGCCACCGGAACGTCCTTCCAGGTGTAGCCCTCCTTGGCCAGGTCCTGCTTGAGGACGTTCAGCGCGGCAGCCTCGCCGCCCGACGTCCACCAATGCAGCATCTGGACTTCCTTGACGTCCTCCGCATGGGCGGAAAGCGCCGTCGCCGCCAGAATGGCGGACGCCATCAGTATCTTACGCATTGAAAACCTCCCGATTGAACCTCGTCCGCCCTCCGGGCGGCCGCTCCACTGCTTCAGTTTCCCACCCACCAGGCGGTGCGTGGGCCGCGATGAAACTGAATTGTTTTGACCTCCGAATAATCCTCTACCGCATTTTTTCCGAGTTCTCTACCCAGTCCCGATTGCTTCATTCCGCCGAAGGGAAGCTCGGGATATCCGTCCATGAAGGTGTTGACCCAGACGGTGCCGGTGCGCACCGAACGGGCGACTCCGACGGCGGTATCGATGTCGCGGCTCCACACTCCGGCGGAGAGGCCGTAGTCCGTTTCCTCGACCAGACGGATCGCCTCTTCGGTGCGGGAGAATTCGAGCACGGAGAGCACCGGCCCGAACACTTCCTCCCGCGCGATCGTCATTTCGGGCTTCACGCCGGCAACGACGGTCGGCGCCATATACTGGCCGGCGCCGGACTCGATGCCGCTGCCCCCCATGAGGACATGGGCGCCGTCGGCAGAGGCGTCGCCGACGAAGTTCTCGATCTTCTGCAGATGCGCCGCCGTGATGATCGCGCCGACATCGGTGCGCTCATCCAGCGGATCACCGACGCGCACCCGCTTGGCGCGCTCGGCGAAGGCGGCGAGGAAATCCGCCGCGATGTCCTTGTGCACGATCAGCCGGCTGCCGGCATTGCAGCACTCGCCGCCATTGAAGAAGGCGCCGAACACCGCCGCATCGACGGCCGCGGGAATGTCGGCATCGGGGAACACGACCTGCGCATTCTTGCCGCCGAGCTCCATCGACACCTTCTTGAGAGTCGCGGCAGCCGCAGCGACCGTCGCCTTGCCGACCCGGGTCGAGCCGGTGAACGACACCATGTCGACGCTCGGATGCGACACCATATGCGCGCCGACCTCGGGTCCGGTGCCGAGCACGATGTTGCAGACGCCCTCCGGCAGGCCCGCTTCCATCAGCAGTTCGCCGAGCAGCACGGTCGAGGCGGAGGTGAGCTCGCTCGGCTTGACGACGGCGGTGCAGCCGGCGGCGAGCGCGAAGGGCAGCTTCTGCGCCACGATCAGGAACGGGAAGTTCCACGGCGTGATGATCGAGACGACGCCGATCGGCTCGCGCAGCACCACGCCGAGCATGGATTCGCCGAGATTGGCGTAGCTCTCGCCGTGCAGCGTGCGGGCAAGCGAGGCGGCATAGCGCCAGATATCGGCCGCGCCCTCGATCTCGCCGCGGGCCTGGCGGATCGGCTTGCCGCTCTCGATCGCGTCGAGACGGGCGATCTCCTCGCGGCGCGCGTCGATCAGGTCGGCGGTCTTCAAGAGCACCGCGGCGCGCTCGCTCGCCTTCATCTTCGGCCAGGGGCCGCGATGGAAGGCGCGGCGGGCAGCGGTCACGGCCCGCTCGACGTCGGCCTGCGAGCCGAAGGCATAGCGGCTGACGAGCACGCCATGGCCCGGCGAGACGCGCTCACCCTCAAGACCGACGGCGCCGTCGGTCCACTTGCCGTCAATCAGCATCTGCCAGCGCTTCGGACCGCCCTTGGCCTCGGCAAGCGAGGCCGGATCGATATGCAGCGTCATGTCATCTGTCCTCGAAACGGGGCGTGCGCTTCTCGCGGAAGCTGGCAGCGCCCTCCTTCAGATCATCGGAATAAGCGACGAGCGCACCGGCGACCGCCTCGATGGCGAAAGCCTCCTCCTCGCCCTCGGCGGCGTTGATCAGCTGCTTGGAGAGCTGCACCGCGATCGGGCCGCGGGCCGCGATCGCCTCGGCGAGCTTGATCCCGGCCGTGAGTCCCTCGCCCTTCGGCACCACCTGGTCGACCAGCCCATGCGCCAGCGCGCTCTCGGCCGGAAACATCTCGCCGGCCAGCACCATGCGGCGGATGATGCGCGGACCGAACCGGCGCACCAGGCGCTGCGTGCCCGACCAGCCCGGGACCATGCCGAGCCCGGTCTCCGGCAGCCCGATCCGGCCGTGCTCCTCCAGAATGATGAGATCGGCGGTGGCGGCGAGTTCGAGCCCGCCGCCGAAGGCATGACCGTTGACGACCGCGATCAAAGGCTGGCGCAGGCGCGCGAGCCGGTCGAAGACGCGGTGCCCCTTGCGGATCCAGTCGCGCATGAAGGTGAGCGGGTCGAGCCCGGCCCAGGCGGCGATGTCGCCGCCGGCGGAAAAGACCTTCTCGCCCGCGCCGGTGATGATCGCGGCGCGGACCTCGCGGTTCGCCTCGACTTCATCCACCCAGGCCTCGATGCCGGCCATCATCGCCTGGTCGAGCGCATTGAGCTTGGCCGGACGGTCCAGCGTCAGGATGGCGACATGACCTTCGATGCGGCCCTGCACGCGGGCCTCGCCTGCGGACTCAGCCATGGAGGCCTCCCGCGAGATGAAGGCCGATCGGCGCGGCATGGTAGAGCCGGTCCGGCGTGACCTTGAGATCACCCGCGACCAGCAGCGGGAAATCCGCCTGGCCGAGGATGTCGCGCTCCAGATCGAAGCCCGGCGCGATCTCGACGACCATCACGCCTTCGCGCGTCAGCCGCATCACGCAGCGCTCGGTGACATAGAGGATCTCCTGGCCCTGCTCGACCGCACGGCGGCCGGAGAAGGAGACATGCTCGACCTCGGGCACGAGCTTCTTGACCTTGCCTTCCTTGAGCGTGCGGACGGTGCCGTCCACGATCTCGAACTTCGCGCCGGCATTGAAATAGCCGGAGAAGACGATGCGCTTCGCCCGCGCCGTGATGTCGACGAAGCCGCCGGCACCCGCCGTCACATGCGGACGGGCGGAAAGGCGCGAGACATTGACCGAGCCGGACTGGTCGATCTGCAGGAAGGAGAGCAGCGAGCAGTCGAAGCCGCCGCCCTGGAAATAGACGAACTGATGCGGGCTCGGCACGATCGCCTCGGCATTCGAGGCGCAGCCGAACTGGAAATCGAGCAGCGGAACGCCGCCGACCGCGCCCTGCTCGATCATCCACGTCACGTCGCCATGCCGGCCTTCCTCGATGAGGATGCGCGGCACATTGGCCGAGATGCCGAAGCCGATATTGACCGCCCAGCCCTCTCTGAGTTCGAGCGCCACGCGGCGCGCGATGACCTTGGCGATGTCGAAGGCGGGCGTCTCGAAGCTCGACAGCGGCCGCGAGATCTCGCCGGAGATGGCGGGCTCATACGGCGTCTGGCAGGTCTGCCACTGGTCCGGCGCGACCACGATATGGTCGACGAGGATGCCCGGCACATGCACGTTGAGCGGCTTCAGAGTGCCGGCCTGCGTGAGGCGCTTCACCTGCGCGATGACGATGCCGCCATTGTTGCGCACCGCCAGCGCCTGATCGAGCGGGCCGAGATAGGCGCCTTCATGCTCGAAGGAGAGATTGCCGCGCTCATCCGCCGTCGTGGCGCGGATGATCGCGACATTCGGCACGATCGACGGGAAGAACAGCCATTCCTCGCCGCGGAAATCGATCAGTTCCACCACCGGGTCGGTGGCGGCGGCTTCGTTCATCGCGCAGCCCTGGCGGCGTGGATCGGCGAAGGTGTCGAGGCCGACCTTGGTGATGACGCCGGGGCGCTTGGCGGCGGCCTCGCGATGCATGTCGAACAGAATGCCCGAGGGGATGTTGTAGGCCGGGATCAGATTGTCGCCGAGCATCTTCCAGATCGCCGGCGGCTCGGCGGTCGACGGACCCGAGGGATAGGAGCCGGCGAGGATGCGCCCGAGCAGGCCGGGCTTGGCGATATGGTCGATGCCCTTGACGCCATACATGTCGCCGGCTGCGATCGGATGCAGCATCGTCAGATTGGTCGGATGGCCGCTCGCTTCGAAATGCCGGCCGATCGCCGCCAGCGTGGCGTCGGGACAGCCGAGCGCACTCGCCGAGGAGACGGTGACGACGGCATCGTCGGGAATGAGGGCGGCGGCCGCATCGGCCGTGATGACTTTGGATTTCATGCTCTTGCTCTTTCACCTCTCCCGCAAAGAGAGGCCGGACCTCGGGTCCGGCTGGGGGACTGCGACCCCACCCGGAGAATTCACTGACCCTTCTCCCGCCGGCTTCGCCGCCAGCGTCACAACCCCGTCTCCACCTTGACCGTGCCGCCCGTCTTCGCCGCCTCCGCGACGGCCAGGCCGAAGGCGAGCGAGCGGATACCGTCCTCGCCGGTCGCCGCCGGCTGGCCCTCGCCGCGCATGGCGGCATGGAAGGCGCCGAGCGCGCGCACATAGAGGTCGGTGCGGTCGAAATCGATTGCCTGCTCGCCGGCTTCGTTGCGCAGCACGAGCGAGCCGATCGGCTGCTGGGTCATCACGTCGCGCGCGATCAGCGAGCCCTCGGTGCCATGCACCTCGAAGCCCGTGCCGGCATATTTCGACGTGAAGGCATCATGGGTCTGCGCGATCAGGCCCGAGCGGAAGGTGACCGTGGTCATGACCGCATCGGCGAGGCCGACGCTCGCCATGCCCGAGGACTGAGTCATCGCAACGACGCTCTCGGGCTCGTCGCCGAGCACGAAGCGCAGCGTGTCCGCATCATGCACGGCGATATCCAGGATGACGCCGCCGCCCGCCTCCGGCGCATTGATGCGCCAGCCCTGCAGGCTCGGCGGGAGATAGACGGCGTGGAAGACGCGCGCGGCGAGCGGACGGCCGATGCGTCCATCAAGGATCGCCTGGCGCATGGCACGGTGCGCGCCGGCATTGCGCAAATGATGATTGGTCGCGAAGACGACGCCGGCCGCCTTGGCCGCATCCACCGCGGCATGGGCGTCGGCGAGTGTCAGCGCCAGCGGCTTCTCGCAGAGAATATGCTTGCCGGCCCGCGCCGCGGCGATGGCCTGATCGCGGTGCAGTTCGTTGGTCGTCGAGATATAAACGGCATCGACGCCGGGCGTCGCCAGCAGCGCGGTGAGATCCGTCGTCGATTCCGCGATGCCGTTCTCCTTCGCGAAAGCCGCGCCGCGTGCCGCATCGGTGCTCATCACGACGCGCGGCTCGCCGCCATTTTGCCGGATGGCGTTGATGACGAACTGCCGTGCGATGTTCGAGGCGCCGACGAGGCCCCAGCCGATGGTACCGCTCATTCACCCCTCCCGATGGAACCGCCGCTGCTCGCCCGAACGACGAGGTCGACATCGCTGACGAATTCTTCCGGCCGCGTGTCGCCGCCGATCATGCGCAGCACCAGATGCGCCGCGCGCTCGCCGAGCGAGGCGGTATCGACATGGACCGTCGAAAGCGGCGGATTGGTGTGGCGCGCCTCGGCGACATCGTCGAAGCCGACCAGCGCGAAATCCTTGCCGGCGACGAGGCCGCGCCGCTCCAGGCCCGACAGCACGCCGAAGGCGACGACATCGTTGAAGCACAGCGCCGCCGTCGGCGCGTTGTCCATGTCGAGCACGCGCGCAATGGCGCTGGCCCCGCAATCGCGATTGGGCGGACCCTCGATGATCCAGCCCGGATCGATGGCGAGATCGGCCGCCTCCATGGCCGCGCGCCAGCCGCCGCAGCGGTCGTTCTGCGCGATCATGTCGGCATAGCCGCCGAAGAAGGCGATGCGCCGGTGGCCGAGCGCGATCAGATGCTCCGTCGCGCGGCGCGCGCCGCGCAGATTGTCCGGCGTCACCGAGGAGAAGCCCGGCCCCATCCGGCGCATCGCGAGCACGGTCGGGAAGCCGAGGCCGGAGAGCGCCGCGATATCGGCGGGCCGCGTGCCGCGCGCCGGGCAGATGATGAGGCCGGCGATGTCGTGCTCCGACATGGAGCGCAGCACCTCGGCCTGGCGGCGCGGATTCTCGATCGTATTGGCGATGAAGGGAATGTAGCCGGCGGCGTGGAAGACGCGCTCGATGCCGACCGCGAGCTCGGCGAAGAAGGGGTTGGCGAGGTCGTTGATGACCATGCCGACAATGTTGGAGCGGGCGCTGCGCAGGTTCGCCGCACCGCGATTATAGACGTAGCCGAGCTTGTCGATCGACGAGAGCACCTTCTCCCGCGTCTCGGCCTTCACCTGGGGCGAGGCTTGCAGCACGAGCGAGACGGTCGATTTCGACACGCCGGCATGCCGGGCTATGTCGATCATCGTCACGCGCGTCGCGGAACTGGGCGTTTCCCTGGCGTTCATCGGCCCTGGAGGCTCTCTGAATTGGAACGTTCCAGTGAATAGACCCGGCTCACCGTGCCGTCAAGCACCCTCTGGGCCGGGACTCAGGAAGGAGGTCGAGTCACACCCGAAGCCGGAAAGTCAGACAATATATTGAAATATCGCGGAATTCTCCCGCGGACCCTGTCGCCAACTCGGAAACCAGTCGTCTCGAGCGGAGGCGGACGATGCGCAAATTATTGGAACGTTCCACAAGATTCGCGCGTCCCGCGGCGCGGGGTTATCCGCATCACACCAAAAGCGGCGGGTCGCTCTCGCCCGGCACGAGCGTCATCGGCCAGATGTCCTGTACGAGGCCGACGGGATAGAGGTCGCGATAGGCTGGCATGGTGGCGAGCAGCCCCGTGGCGAGGCGGCAGCCGAGATCGAAGAGGGAGACATCGAAGCAGGTCAGCGTCGGCGACAGGAAGCGCGCCTGCGGCGACTGGCGGAACCCGATCACGGCCACGTCGCGGCCGGCCTGCAGGCCGGCGTCGTGCAGGCGGCGATAGGCGCCGATCGCCATGATCTCGTTGACGAGCATCACCGCGCTCGGCCGCTCATCCAGGGCCAGCAGGCGGCCCATCGCGCCATAGCCCCCCTCCTCGCTGGTCTGGTCGGCGCGCACCACGAGATCGGGATCCGGGCGAATGCCGTGGCGGACGAGCGCCGCGTGATAGGCCTCGGCGAAGACATAGCCGAGATTGAGTTCGCTCGCCGGCTTGACGAGCCCGATGCGGCGGTGGCCGCGCGCCACCAGCCGATCGACGGCGGCGGTGGCGACGCCCTCGAAATCGAGATCGATCCAGGGATGCGAGCCGCCCGACAGGCTGCGGCCAAGCGCCATGAACGGGATCTCGCGCTCGATCAGATAGTCGATCCGCTGGTCGTGCCGCTGCGTCGCCGAGATGAACAGCCCATCGACGAAGCGGCGCGACACGACGCGGCGCAGATGCTCATAGGGGTCGTCGTCGAAGGGACAGAGCAGCACGACGAGATCGAGGTGATGCGCCTTGAACACCGACTGCACGCCGGCGAAGACGCTCATGAAGAACGTATCGCCATGCAGGCTGGTCTCGCTGTTCATCTCGATCATGAAGCCGATGGCGTTGGTCGTGCCCTGGCGGAGGCTGCGGCCGGACTGGTTCGGGACATAGCCGAACTTCGCAGCCGCCTCGAACACGCGCTTGCGCGTCTCGGGATTGACGTCGGAGCGCCCGTTCAGCGCCCGCGACACCGTCCCGATCGAGATATTCAGATGCTGCGCCAGCTCGCGAATGCTCACGCCGACTGCCCCTCACATGTTCTGGCCCGTGTTCTCGCCCGTGCGGATATAGGCGACGTTCCCCCTGCCATGCCAGCACGCGATTCCCAAACCGGCATGTCGGCACCCATCCTCCCCACATCCGCTCTCTTGACAAGCTTCGCACACTGATGTGTCATCGTAAACGTTTACGGCATCTTTGCAGCGCACCGAAAACGTTTGCGGCGCAGCAAATGAGGAAGGATGCCGTGGGGGAGGAGACGCCGATGCAACGCGCCGTTCTGGTCGGCTGCGGAGCGATGAGCCGTGCCTGGCTCGAAGCCGCACAGACCATCGATGGGCTTTCCGTGGTCGGGCTCGCCGATATCGACGCGGAGCGCGCCCGCGCTCGCGCCGCGGAATTCGGCCTCGCGGATGCCGCCATCGCCGACAGCCTCGACGCGCTCCTCGAAACGACCCGGCCCGACATCGTCTTCGACGTCACCGTTCCAAGCGCCCGGCATGCGATCGTGGCGAAGGCGCTCGCCGCCGGCTGCCATGTCCTGTCCGAGAAGCCGATGGGCACGAGCCTTGCGGAGGCGCGCGACCTGATCGCTCGCGCCGATGCTGCGGGGCGCCTCTTCGTCGTCATCCAGAACCGGCGCTATATCGAGGGCGTGCGCCGCATCGCCCGCGCGGTCGCGGACGGCCTCATCGGCGACATCACCTCACTCCATTGCGACTTCTTCCTCGCCCCGCATTTCGGGGGCTTTCGCGAGGAGATGGCGCATGTGCTGCTGCTCGACATGGCGATCCACACCTTCGACGCGGCCCGCCTGATGGCCGGCGCGGCGCCGACGGCCGTCTATTGCCGGGAATGGAACCCCACCGGTTCCTGGTACGAGCGCGATTCCTCGGCCGCCGCGATCTTCGAGATGGAGCGCGGTGTGGTCTTCACCTATCGCGGCTCGTGGTGCGCCGACGGGCTGATGACGAGCTGGGAAAGCCAGTGGCGCCTCATCGGCACGAAGGGCACGCTGCTCTGGGACGGCCATGACGGCGTCAGGATCGAGACTGCGAAGCCGGCCGGACCCGGCCAGTTCTTCTCCGAGGTGGCCGCTGCCGAGCTTCCTCCCCTCGCCCCGTCCGACCGAACGGGCGGCCACCTCGGAGTTCTGCAGGATTTCATCGCCGCCACGCGCGGCGGGCCGATCCCCGAGACGGTCGGCCGGGAGAACATCAAGAGCCTCGCCATGGTGTTCGGCGCCATCGAAAGCGCCGAGACCGGACGCCGCGTCGACATTTCGATCTGAAGGACCGCCTCGTGACCAACCCGCTCCTCGACATCCGCATCGGCACCATGATCAAGGGCAACGCGCCCGACCCGGCCGCCACCGTGCGGAAGATCCTGCCGCTCGGCTTTGAATCGATCGAGCCGTTCTTCTGGCAGACGATCGGCGACAAGGACATTCCGCGCCTCGCCGGGGAGCTGAAGGACGCGATCGGCGACGCCGACGTCGTCATCGATACGCTCGGCATGTTCGGCAACCCGCTCGAGACGACGGATCTGGACCGCCAGACGCTCGACGGCTGGAAGACGCTGATCGACAACGCCCATCTCTTCGGCGCCAAGACGATCGCCGGCTTTACGGGGCGCCTCCGCGGCCGCCCGCTGGAGGAGAGCCTGCCGCGCTATCGCGAGGTCTGGAGCGAGCTCGCCAAGCGCGCCGCCGACAAGGGCGTGCGCCTCGCCTTCGAAAATTGTGCCATGGACGGCAACTGGGCCACGGGCGACTGGAACATCGCGCATAATCCCGACGCCTGGGAGCTGATGTTCAACGAGACGCCGGACGACAATCTCGGCCTCGAATGGGAGCCGTGCCACCAGATGGTTTATCTGATCGATCCGGTGCCACAGATCCGCAAATGGGCGCCGAAATTCTTCCATGTGCACGGCAAGGATGCCACCATTCGCTGGGACGTGATCCGCGAGCACGGTATCTTCGGCAAATATCCCTTCGTCCAGATGCGCTCGCCCGGCTTTGGCGACAGCGACTGGACGCGCATCATCAGCGAACTGCGCCTCGCCGGATACCGGGGCACGATCGATATCGAAGGCTGGCACGACCCGGTCTATCGCGACGCGCTCGAGATGACGGGCCAGGTCCACGCCTTGAACTATCTGAAGGGCGCGCGCGGCGGCGCCGCCTTCGTGCCCGACCCCGCCTGAGGGCGGCGCGGCGCAGAGATTTCTGAGGCTGTCCCCACCGGAGGGAGGAGAACTTCCGGTGAGGACGGCGACGCAGGAAGGCCGGGACGCGCTCCGTTCCGGCATGCAGGGAGTTGCCGCGCCGATGACGGCCGGCAGTCATAACGAGGGAGGAACTCATGAAACTTGCTGGAACTGCCACGCGCTTCCGCGGCCTGATTCTCGGCGCCGCGGCGCTGGGTGCTCTGCTCGCCACCGGCGCCGTCACGACGGCCAGCGCGGAGGCCCTGCGCGACAATTGGTGCAAGGGCGTCAAGATCCGCTTCTTCGTCGGCGGCGCGGAGGGCGATGCCTTCGGCACGATCGTCTATAACGGCGCCAAGCAGGCGGCCGCCGATACGGGCGCCGATGTCGAATATGTCTTCTCCGGCTGGCAGCTCGAGAAGATGGTGCAGCAGCTGCGCGAGGCGATCGCCTCGGCGCCGGCCGGCATCGCCATGATGGGCCATCCCGGCCCGGCGGCGATCATGCCGCTCGCCGAACAGGCCGCGGCGGCCGGCATCAAGATGGAATACCAGAACGTCGACGTGCCGGATGTGCGCGCCAAGTTCGGCGGCGGCTATGTCGGCGCCAATCTGGATCCGCAGGGCCGCGCGCTCGGCGAGCAGGCGATCAAGCAGTTCGGCCTGAAGGCCGGCGATACGGCGCTGATCATTGCCGACTGGTCGCAGGAAAACCGCGTCATCCGCGAAGGCGCCACGGCGAAGGCGTTCGAGGATGCCGGCCTCAAGGTGGTGAAGCTCAACTCGACGCCGGAAATGGCTGGTGATCCCAACCTCGCGATCCCCGTGATCAGCGCCGGCCTGCTGGCCAATCCCGAAGCCAAGCTGATCGCCTATCCGGGCGGCCAGATGCTCGGCAATGCGCCGGTCTACATGCAGACCGTCGGCAAGAAGCCGGGCGAGATCGCCAATATCGGCTTCGACACTTCGCCGCAGATCGTCTCGGCGTTCAAGGATGGCTGGGTGCAGCTCACCTCGGACCAGCAGCCCTTCCTGCAGGGCTATATCCCGATCCTCAGCCTCTGCGGCCAGATCGTCTACGGCCTTGGCCCGCTCAATGTCGATACGGGCGCCGGCTTCGTGACGCCGGACAACTACAAGGCCGTGGCGGATCTCGCCACCGAGGGCCTGCGCTGATCACTCGACCCGGCGCGGCGAGACGGCGGTTCCGCCGCCTCGCCGCGTTCCCCATCCGGAAAGGGAGCATGACATGGGCGAGCGTCTGATCGAGCTTCGCGACATCAAGAAATCCTATGGCAACGTCTTCGCCGTCGGCGGCGTCTCGCTGCATGTCGACCGCGGCGAGGTCGTCGGACTGCTGGGCGACAATGGCGCCGGCAAGTCGACGCTGATCAAGATCCTCGCCGGCGCGGTACGGCCGAGCCACGGCCAGATCTTCGTGCGCGGCAAGGAGGTTCCCGGCTGGAGCCCGGCCCGCTCGCGCGACGCGGGCATCGAGACCGTGTTCCAGGATCGCGCGCTCGCCGTGCAGCAGACGATCGTGCGCAACATCTTCATGGGCCGCGAGATCACGACGGCCATGGGCTTTCTCGATGTCGCCAAGGAGCGGTCCGAAGCCGAGCGGCTGATGCGCGAGATCGGCTTCACCTCCAAGGTCTTTTCGCCCGATTCGATCGTCGGCCAGCTCTCCGGCGGCGAGCGCCAGGGCGTCGCCATTGCCCGCGCCATCTACAACAAGGCCGACCTCATCATTCTCGACGAACCGACGACGGCGCTGTCGCTGACCGAGACAGAAAAGGTGTTCCGCTTCGTGCGCACCGTTCGTGAGAGCGGCCGCTCGATCCTGTTCATCGGCCACAACATCCACCACGTCTTCGACATCGCCGAGCGCTTCATCGTGCTCGATCGCGGCCGCGTCGCGCTGGAGATCACCAAGGACGAGGCGAAGAGCGCCGAGAACCTGATCGCCTTCATGGAGCACATCGCCCATCCGAATGGGCCGAATCCGCTCGAGGCGATCCTCGCAGAACGCGCCGCCCACCGGCAGGGAGCACAGGCATGAGCAGCCTCAGTCAACCGCACAACGCCTCGATCAAGCCGAGCCCCTGGCGGAAATTCCTCCTCGGCAACCGTGCATCGCTCGGCACGCTGGCCGTGTTCGTGGTGATGATGCTGATCTTCTTCGCTTTCGCGCCGGGGATCTTCTCGCGCTGGCCGATCTATAATTCCGTGCTGCTGACGCTGCCGGTGGCGCTGTTCCTGGTCGTGCCGCTAGTCTTCATCGTGACGGTCGGAGAGATCGACCTCTCCTTCCCCGCGACGATGGGCTTCTCGGCCTGGATCTTCGCTCTGGCCGTGCAGGCCGGCTTCAATCCGTTCATCGGCATGATCGGCGCCATCCTCGTCGGCATGGGCCTCGGCTTCGGCGTCGGCGCGATCGTCGTCTATGCGGGCCTCTCCTCGCTCGTCGCGACGCTCGGCATGAACTTCCTGCTGCGCGGGCTGATCATGATCCCGACGGAAGGCAAGTCGATCTCGCTGCTCGGCCTCAACGATACCCTCGCCTACAAGCTGTTCTCGAGCTCGGTCGGCGGCTTCCCGATCCAGGTGGTCTGGGCGCTGATCTTCGTGATCATCTCGATCTTCCTCTACAACCGGCACCGCTTCGGCGTCCGCGTCCGCGCGGTCGGCGACAATCCCGACAGCGCCGCGCAGATGGGCATCGATACCAAACGGGTGCGGGTCGCCACCTTCGTGTTCATGGGGCTCGGGGCGGCATTGGCCGGCATCTTCTCCACCATGATCAATTTCACCTGGTGGCCCTCGTCCGGCGACGCCTATCTCCTGCCAACGCTCGCGGCCGTGTTCGTCGGCGGCACCCCGACCTGGGGCGGCGTCGGAACGGTGGCCGGCGGCGCGATGGGCGCGGTGATCGTCTCGTTCATCCAGACGGGCATCGTCGCCGGCGGTCTCTCCGGCTTCTATGTCCAGTTCTTCAACGGGCTGATCATCATCCTGTCGCTGCTCGGCCACCGCTGGAACCAGATCCGGTATCGCTGACGGCGCGCTTCAAGCGGCTGGCGCGGGGCCGGGAGCGTTTTCGAGCAGTGGTTCCCGGTTCGCGTGAAGAAAACGCGACCAAACAAAGAGAGTGAGCCGTTCAGCGATTCCATGAAGCGCTGAACGGCTCTAGCGCCGCACCAGCTTCGTCTCCACGCTGCCGACCGGCAGGCCGAGCGTGTAGATCGTCGCCTTGTTGAAGATCGCACGCGGACCCTCGCGCGAAATGCGATCCTCGAAATGCAGCGTCAGCTTCGAGCCGTCGCGCCGCGGCACGAGCACGTCATAGGTCATGGTGATCCGGCTGCCCTCGACCCTGACCACCGCCTCGCCGATCACGTCCTTGCGCGTGCCGGCATAGCGGCCCGGCCCCACGCGGCGAAAGCGCCAGACGCGCCGGTCGGTCTCGCCGTCGTCGAAGCGGAATTGCTGATCCAGAACGAAATAGCCGCCCGCCTGGCGCCCGCGCGTCGTGATGGTGAAGCCGCGGTCGAGCCCGATCAGCGCGCTGCGGAAACGGCCATGCCCGGTCGCCATGCCGGCGAAGGCATCGAGCGTCGGCTCTGGCTCGGCGAGGACAGGCGTCGCCCCGAGAACCCCGAGCATCAGGACGGCAATCAGCCTCGCCTTCATTCCGCATCCCCGCGCGCGGTGCATCGCCGCAAGGGAAACGTGCGCGGCGAAAAACGTCAAGCCGCGTTGGAGGCGGTCGCGCTGGCGGTCAGGACGGCGTACAGCGCGCTGGCGTCGCTGGAGGCGCGCAGCTTCGTGGCGAGGCCAGGCTCGCGCAGCAGGCGCGCGATACGGGCGAGCGCCTTCAGATGATCGGCGCCGGCGCTCTCGGGCGCCAGCAGCAGGAAGATCAGGTCGACCGGCTGGTCGTCCAGCGCGTCGAATTCGATCGGCTTGGCGAGGCGCGCGAACACGCCATGGATGCGCTTGAGGCCGGCGAGCTTGCCATGCGGAATGGCGATGCCATTGCCGACGCCGGTGGAGCCGAGGCGCTCGCGCTGCAGCAGCGTGTCGAAGATCTGGCGCTCGTCGAGTCCGGTCAGCGTCGCGGCCTTCTCGGCAAGCGCCTGCAGAGCCTGCTTCTTGCCATTGGCTTTCAACGCCGGAACGATCGCGTCCGGAGTGATCAGATCGCTAAGGTCCATGACTTGGTCCAGTACGCCTCGTTCATGCCGCTGATCCGAGACCCATCGACCCGCCGCGCGCTTTCCGGCGCACGGCGGGGCGACGATGTCGAGCTTAGGCGGAATCAGCGGTCGACGGAATCCCCCTTGCCGGCCGGGGCCGGATCGATCCACCCAATATTGCCGTCCTCACGGCGATAGACGATGTTCACGCCGCCATGACCGGCATGGCGAAACACCACCACGGGCGTATTGGCGAGATCCATCGCCATGACCGCGCCGGAGACCGACAGCGTCTTCAGGCGCTTCGATTCCTCGGCTATGACCATGGGCGCATAGTCGGACGGGATCTCGTCGTCCGCGTCGGGCGTCGCGGCCAGCACCACATGGCTCATCTCGGCCTCGGCAGCCGCACCATTGAGGCGCGCCTCGTGGCGATGATCCTTCAGGCGGCGCTTGTAGCGGCGCAGCTGCTTGTCCAGCCGCTCTGCGGCCTGCTCGAACGTCGGATAGATCTCATGGCCGCGGCCCTCGGCGTTCAGGTCGACGCCGCTGTCGAGATGCAGCGCGCAGTCGACGCGATAGCCCGCACCGTCGCGCTCCAGCACGACGCGGCCCGAAAAGCCGCCGTCGAAATACTTGCCGAGCGTCGCGCCGATGCGGCTCTCCACATGGGCGCGATAGGCCTCACTGATCTCGATGTTCTTGCCGGAAATGCGCAGAGACATGGATCCCGTACCTCTTGGTCGTCGTTACGATCCGAGACATCCCCGGAGGGACTGTCCCGTCGAGCGCGACACCAACCGGACCCGCCGGCCTCAATGCCGTTTCGACCCTGCGCCGCCGGTCAACCGACCGACGCTTCCGGGCCGTTCGCGCCGTTCAGCGCCGCGCCCTTCTATTGAGGGCCGCCTCCCAAGTCAAGGAAACGCCCCAATAGGAAGCTGGGCATCCGGCGCGAAGAAGGCAAGCCCTGTCTTGGGGAACCGCCTCAGCGCGACATGGCAGGGTCAGCCTGCTTCTCGCGGCGGCGCTGCACGGAGGAGGGAATGCGCAGGGCCTCCCGATATTTGGCGACCGTGCGGCGGGCAATGTCGATGCCCGAATCCCGCAAGAGCTTCACCAGCGTATCGTCCGAGAGAATGTCGTCGGCGCTCTCCGCGTCGATCAGCGAGCGGATCCTGTGGCGCACCGCCTCGGCGGAATGCGCCTCGCCGCCCTCCGAGGAGGCGATGGCGGAGGTGAAGAAATATTTGAGTTCGAAGATGCCGCGCGGCGTCGCCATATATTTGTTCGAAGTGACGCGCGAGACGGTCGATTCATGCATGCCGATCGCCTCGGCGATCGTCTTCAGATTGAGCGGCCGCAGATGCCGGACGCCATGCGTCAGGAAGCCGTCCTGCTGGCGCACGATCTCCGTCGCGACCTTCAGGATCGTCTTGGCGCGCTGGTCGAGGCTCTTCACCAGCCAGTTCGCCGTCTGCAGGCAGTCGGCGAGATAGGCCCGCTCCGTGTCCTTCGTCGACCGCACGACCTTGGCATAGTAGCTCTGGTTCACGAGCACGCGCGGCAGCGTGTCGGTGTTGAGCTCGATCAGCCAGCTGCCGTCGGGCGCCGGGCGCACGACGACATCGGGAACGATCGGCTGCATCGGCGCCGAGCCGAACCGCGCCCCGGGCTTGGGATTGAGCGCGCGCAATTCGCCGAGCATTTCGGCGAGATCCTCGTCATCCACGCCGCAGACCTTGCGCAGCGCGGCGAAGTCGCGCCGGGCCGCGAGATCGAGATGGCTGAGCAGCGCCGCCATGGGCGGATCGAAGCGGTTGCGCTCCTTGAGCTGGATGCCGAGGCATTCCGGCAGGTCGCGGGCGCAGATGCCGGTCGGCTCGAAGGTCTGCAGGATGGCGAGGACCGCCTCGACCTCCGCGACATCCGTGCCAAGCCGCTCCGCGATCGCGGCGAGGCTGCCGCGCATATAGCCGGCGGCATCGACCTCGTCGATCAGGGCGTAGCCGATCAGGCGCAGCCGCTCGTCGCGAATGGCGAGACCAAGCTGCTCGCCGAGCACGTCCGCGAGTGACTTCTCCTCCGCGACGAAGGCTTCGAGATTATAGTCGTCGCTGACCTGCGTCGTCCGCGTCCCGGTCATCGCCCAGGGATCGGCCGGCGGCATCGGCGCGGCTTCGCCGGCGGCATGGCCGTGATCATCGGGAAAGACGTTGGAAAGGTCGGTGTCGAGCCGTTCGGCGATCGAATCCGGCGACACTTCGAGCCGCGTCTCCAGCCAGTCCGGCCGGTCTTCGGCAACGTCGAGCGCGGTCGCCTGCTGCTCCGCCAGGTCCGACGCCTTCTCGGGCGGCGGGGCCGCCTCGCCGAGCTCGTCGCGCTCGTCCCGCTCGAGCAGCGGATTGCGCTCCAGCTCCGCATCGACATAGGAGACCAGATCGAGATTGGACAGCTGCAGCAGCTTGATGGCCTGCATCAGCTGCGGCGTCATCACCAGCGACTGGGTCTGCCGGAACTCGAGCTTTGGCGAAAGGGACATGAATACGCGGCCGGGGCTCTACGATTGGTCCAGGAATTGCTTGTCGCACTTCCTTGGTATCGCATGCCGCCGGACGATCAAAGGGTAAATTGCTCGCCGAGGTAAAGCCGGCGCACTTCCGGGCTCGACACGATGTCGTGCGGGCGGCCCTCCATGAGGACCTCGCCGGAATGAATGATGTAGGCGCGGTCGATCAGGCCGAGCGTTTCGCGCACATTGTGGTCGGTGATCAGCACGCCGATGCCGCGGGCCGTCAAGTGACGCACCAGCGCCTGGATATCGCCGACCGCGATCGGATCGATGCCGGCGAAGGGCTCGTCGAGCAGCATGAAGGCCGGCCGGCTCGCAAGGGCGCGCGCGATCTCGCAGCGCCGACGCTCGCCGCCCGACAGCGCGATCGCGGGCGACTTGCGCAGATGCGAGATGTGGAACTCCTCCAGCAGCGAATCGAGCTCCTCCTCGCGCTTGGCGTGGTCCGGCTCGACCACCTCCAGCACGGCGCGGATGTTCTGCTCGACCGTGAGGCCGCGGAAGATGGACGTTTCCTGCGGCAGGTAACCGATTCCGAGGCGCGCCCGCCGATACATCGGCAGGTTCGTGACGTCGTGGCCGTCGAGCTCGATCCGGCCTTTGTCGGCCTGAACGAGCCCGGTGATCATGTAGAAAATCGTCGTCTTGCCTGCGCCGTTCGGGCCGAGCAGGCCGACGGCCTCGCCGCGCGCGACGGCCAGCGACGCCGAATAGACCACGCGGCGGCGGCGATAGCTCTTTCCGAGCCCGCGCGCGATCAGCCAGCCGGGCCCGCCCGCGTCGGGCGCGTATCGGGTGACCGGCGCCTCGTCCTCGCCGTCGAGCACGGCGTCGCCGCCGTTCTTCCCGGCAGACAATCCCGACATGTCAGTGTCCTCTCGCTTGCCGGCGCCGGATCAAAAGGCTGCGCGTCACGGCTTCTTCGCCGCGCCGGCCGCCTCGGGCGTGCCGGGGGCACCGGGCGTCGAGCCCGGCGTGAAGACGCCGCGGATGCGCGAGCCCTTCTTCTGCTCGATCCGCGCACGGCCGCTATCCATGTCCCAGACGAGCCGATCGCCGGCGATGACGTTGGGTCCCTGGCTCAGCACGACATTGCCGTCGAGCGTCACCTGGCGGCCCACCATGTCGACGACGGCGGCATCGCCGGTCGCGGTCTGGTCGCCTGAATTCACATAGACCTTGCCGGTCGCCTCGATGCGCGTGAAGCTGCCCGCGCCGGGAAGGCCGGCATCGGCGCCCGGCAACTTGGCGGCCGCCATCTTGGCCGCTGCGGCGGCCTTGGGGTCCTTCTTGGCATCAGCCGAATAGATCGTGATCTTGCCGGCCTTCAGCACCGAGTCGCCGCGGGTGACCGTGACATTGCCGCTGAAGGTGGAGATGGTCTGGCCATCCTTCTGCGACACCTCGAGCGAGTCGGACTCGACATTGACCGGGCCGCTCGAGTCGGACTTGAAGCCCTTGAACATCTCACCGGTCGTCTGTGCTGCCGCGGGCAGCACGAAAAGAGGTGCGGCGATTAGGAGGGCGGGAAGGAGGCGCAAGGTCGACTTCTTTCGCATAGTGGGTTCACCGCTGGGGCTCGGCCGCGTCAGGCTTCGATTCGTCAGGTACAGCATAGGTTACATGCACCGGGCCGGTGAAGGTAATCCACTCGCCCTTGTCTTCGACATACACGCCATTGGCGCGGATCAGACTGCCCTGGGAGCTGAACTCGATCGGCTTATTGGTCGACATCGAGCCGGCCTTCATGTCGATATCGGCGGATTCGAGCGAGCCCTTGATTCCCGTGGTCGTCGCTATGGTGATCTTGTCATTCAGCTCGATGCGCTGCGAATCCGCGTGGAATATGCCGGATTTCGCGTTGATCTTCGCCGTCTCGCCATTCCCGAAACCGAGCGTGGCGTTGATGTTATGCAGCGTGACGACTTTGGTGTCCTGCAACTGCTGCTCCGCCCGGTCGGCCCGCACCTCATAGGTACGCCCGCCACTCAGATAGCCCGAGACATGCGGATCCTGCATCACGATCGAATTGCTATTCACGTCGATCGAGGATGCTGAAATGTCCGAGGGCAGTTGCGGCAGGACATAGGCAATGACGATGAAGGCCACGACGCCGAGCACGCTGATAATGGGCAGTGCATAGCGCAGCACGCGGACGATGCGGCTGTGGCGACGCGCGGATGCGTAGCGACGTGCGATGTCGGCGCGCGTCTCGGCGAGCCACGCGTCATTCTCGTAAGCGTTCTGCGGGTCGTCCAAAGAGGCCATCGACACTCCGGATACGGTGGCGCAGTGAACCTACACGATTGCGGAGAATTCGCGACTCCGCGCTCAGGAATGCGCGAATATGTCTTCTTCGGCCCAGCCGGCGAGATCGAGCGCCGCCCGCGTCGGCAGGAAGCGGAAGCAAGAATCGGCAAGACCGATGCGGCCCTCGCGTGCGAGGCGCTCATCCAGCCGGTTCTTCAGCGCGTGAAGATGCAGCACGTCGGAGGCGGCATAGGACAGCTGCGCATCCGTCAGCGTCTCGGCCGCCCAATCGGAGCTCTGCTGCTGCTTGGAAAGATCGACGTCGAGCAGTTCCTTGACGAGATCCTTGAGGCCGTGCCGGTCCGTATAGGTGCGGGTCAGGCGCGAGGCGATCTTGGTGCAATAGACTGGCGCGACGGTCACGCCGAAGGTCTTGGCCAGCACCGCGACATCGAAGCGGGCGAAATGGAAGATCTTGACCACGGACGGATCGGTCAGCAGCCGCACGAGATTGGGCGCCGTCGTCTGGCCGGGCGCGATCTGGACAACATCCGCCGTCCCGTCGCCGGGGGAAAGCTGGACGACGCAGAGCCGATCGCGATGCGGGTTGAGCCCGAGCGTCTCCGTATCGATCGCAACCGAGCTCTGATAGCGCGACAAGTCGGGCAGGTCGCCGCGGTGCAGGCGGATCGTCATGGGCTCGGCATCCTTCGGATCATCAGGCTTTGCACGCCGTCCTAGCGAAGCGCCGCGGTTTCTGCAATGAGGCTGGACACACATGGAAACAAGGAGGACAGCGCGATGATCACGCTCGCAGGCGAGCCGGCAGCCCGGCCGATCCGCTGGGGCATCTTGAGCACCGCCCGCATCGCGCGCCAGCGCGTCGCGCCGGCCCTGCTGAAGAGCCCCTCGACGGCGCTCACAGCCGTCGCCTCGCGCTCGCTGGACAGTGCCCAGGCCTTCGCCGGCGCCTTCGACATCCCGAAGGCCTACGGATCCTATCAGGAGCTGTTCGACGATCCGGAGATCGACGTGATCTACAACGCGCTGCCCAACCACCTGCATGCCGAGACGGTCCGTGCCGCGCTGGCGCGCGGCAAGCATGTGCTCTGCGAGAAGCCGATGGGCGCGAACCGGGCAGAACTGCTGGGCCTGCGCGAAGCGGCCGGCGATCGTCTCGTCGCCGAGGCGTTCATGTTCCGCCACCATCCGCAGTGGCAGGAAATCCGCCGCATCCTCGCCTCGGGCCGCATCGGCGCGGCGCGCACCGTGCAGGGCTATTTCTCCTTCCTGAATGTCGACCCGGCGAATATCCGCAACCGCGTCGATACCGGCGGCGGCGCCCTTCTCGATATCGGCTGCTATGTGGTCGCGGCGGCGCGGCTGATCTTCGATGCCGAACCGCTCCGTGTCCTCGCCCTCGTCGATCGCGACCCCGCCATGGGCACCGACCGCACGGCGAGCTTCCTCGCCGATTTCGGCGACGGGCGGCAGCTTTCCGCGACGATCTCCACCCAGATCTTCCGGCATCAGCGCATCGGCATCGTCGGCACCACGGGGCGGATCGAGGTGCCGACACCCTTCTCGGCCCCGACCGACGAGAGCGCGCAGATCTTCATCGACACGCATGGTCCGGGACATCCGCCCGAGCCGATCACCCTGCCACCGGTCGATCAATATGCGCTGCAGGCCGAGGCCTTCTCGCGCGCCGTGGCAGGCACGGGCCCGTGGACGTTCGGGCTCGACGACGCGCTTGCCAACATGGCGGTGCTCGACGCGCTGCTCCGCTCCGAAGCATCCGGCAGCTGGGAGGCACCCGTCCGCGGGGACGCTTGAACCCTCCGCGGCGCGGACCATATAGAAGGAGCGGAAATTCCGCCGGATGCCTCTTCGAGGGTCCGCAGACAAGGTCGCTTGGTGGAAGGACTTTGTGATGTCGCGTGTTTCGGGCTTTTCGAGCCCGCTGCTCCTGGGTTTCGACGAGATCGAGCGCGTGCTCGACCGCGTGGCGAAGGCTTCAGGCGATGGCTATCCGCCCTATAATATCGAGCGGATCGCCAAGACCGAACAGAACGATGAGTGCCTTCGGATCACGCTCGCGGTCGCTGGCTTCTCCAGGGAATCGCTGGAAGTGACCGTCGAGGAAAACCAGCTCGTCATTCGCGGCCGTCAGGTCGATGATCGCGAGCGGGTCTACCTGCATCGCGGCATTGCCGCGCGGCAGTTTCAGAAGACATTCGTGCTTGCCGACGGCATCGAAATCATTTCCGCCGAATTGAAGGACGGGCTGCTCGCCATCGACCTCGCAAGGCCGACCCCGGCGCGCATCGTCCGCAGAATCGAGATCGCGGCGCGCGACTGACCGTGGTCCCTTGCTCGCTCATATGAGGAGACACCTTATGTCCGAACCCCGTTTCGTCATGTCGCCCGAAAGCTTTGCCGGCTTGGGAAGCGGCCAGCTCGCTTTCGTCAAGTCCGTGTCGTCGGACGAGATCCGCAAGTACTTCCCCGATGCGCCCGCCGTGGCGCCGGGCAAGCATTTCTGGGCGCTGCTCGACGCCGCCGGCGCGCCGCTCATGATCTCCGACAGCCGCGAGGCCATCGTCATGAACGCCCGCGAGAACGATCTCGAGGCCGTCAGCCTGCACTGACAGAATCGACGCTGCGGCCGGCTACCCACCGGCCGCCCGCAGCAATGCTTACCGCGTCCAGGCGGTGAGCGTGACCGGCCCGTTCGGGTCGAGTTCCTCGGTGCCCGCCGGATGCAGGCCGTGGCTGGAAAGCAGCTTTTCCGCCGAGCCGGCCACCCAGGCGCGCGTGAACACCGGGATGCCGCGCACAATCACAATGCCGTGCCGGCGGACGAGGTGGAACGTATCGAAGCCCAGCGACAGGAACAGGTCGTTCACCCGCCGCCCCCCGGGGACCGCAACCAGCCCGCCTTCGGGCGCGGCCGTGCGCAGCGCCTCGCCGAGCGAGGCCTTGCCGGGATTCCACCACCATGCATCGGGACGGCGCTCGACGCCGTCGGAACGCGTCGAGACGACGAGGCGCCGCCGTCCGCGCGTATTGGGATGAGTCTCGTGGCCAACACGGCCGAGCACCACCAGCACGGCCCGATCGAGTTCGGCCTGGAAGCGGTTCCAGTCGGCCTCGTTGCGCAGCGCCTCAGGCATGCGTCCATCGGAACCGGCGATGCAATCATTGTCCGAAATGATCGCGTGACCGTGAATCTCGTAGCGCGGCATTCCCAGCACCCGTTTCGCAAGGCCCGTCCGGCAGAAGGCCGGGCGGGTAGTCACGGCATGCCGTCGGACTGCTCAGGCCCGACGTCTTTCGTCTTTGTTCCTCATGTGCGCAGGACACCCCCGGTCGCCTTTGCAACCTGAGAGATGACGCGCTTGCAGATCGTATCGATCTCCTCGTCGGTCAACGTCCGCTCGGCCGGCTGGATCGTCACCTCGATCGCCACCGACTTCTTGTCGACCCCGATCGCGGCCCCTTCGAACAGATCGAACACCGTCGTCGCGACGATGAGATTCTTGTCCGCGCCCTGGGCGGCGCGCACGATCTTGCCCGCCTCGACCGACCGGTCGACGACGAAGGCGAAATCGCGGCGGACGGGCTGCAGCGTCGTCAGGTCGAGCGGCGGCTTGGTCCGCGTCGGCCGGGCCCGCGGCACGGGAATGGCGTCAAGGATGATCTCGAAGCCGGCCAGCGGTCCCTCGACGTCGAGCGTCTCCAGCGTCGCGGGATGGAACTCGCCGAAATGGCCGATGACGTTCTGCGGACCGAGCTGGATCGTGCCCGAACGCCCCGGATGGAACCAGGACGGACCGCCGGGAACGATCTGCATGCGATCGACCCGCGCGCCGAGCGAATCGAGCAGCGCCAACGCATCCGCCTTGGCGTCGAACACACCGACCGGCGCCGCCTTGCCCTGCCAATGCCGTCCCGTCCCGCCGACGCCCGCGGTGCCACGGCGGACGCCGCCGGCCGCCACGAACTGATCCGAGGGCCGCGCGCCGCGGAAGACCTGGCCGACCTCGAACAACGCGACATCGTCATAGCCGCGATCGGCATTGCGCTGCGCGGCGAGCAGGAGCCCGGGCAGAAGGCTCGGCCGCATGTCGGACATGTCGGTCGAGATCGGATTGGCGAGGGCCAGCGCGGGCGCGCCGCCGCCGAACGCCTCGGCGACGGGCTTGGCGACGAACGACCACGTCACCGCCTCGACGAAACCGCGCACGGCCAGGATGCGCTTGGCGCGGCGCGTGCGGGTCTGGATCAGCGTCAGCACGGGCCGCGTCACGTCCGCGGATTTCGGCAGCGGTGTCGACGGCACGCGGTCGACGCCGAGGATGCGCATCACCTCCTCGACGAGGTCGGCCTTGCCTTCGATGTCCGGTCGCCAGGACGGCGCCACCGCCGTCAGCACGGGGGCCGCGCCCGAAAGCGCGAAGCCGAGCGCCGTCAGCACCTGACGGATCTCGTCCTCGGTCGGATCGATGCCGGCAAGCCGCTTCACCTCGGAGACCGGGAAGGCGATCGAGCGATGCGGCTCGGGCACGGTTCCGGCAACGACGATTTCGCTCGGCGTGCCACCGCACAGGTCCAGCACCAGCTTGGTCGCGAGTTCTAGGCCGGGCAACATGAAGGCCGGATCGACGCCGCGCTCGAAACGGTAGCGCGCATCGGAATTGATGCCGAGCTTGCGGCCGGTCTGGGCGATCGCGAGCGGCTCCCAGAGCGCGGATTCGATCAGCACGTCGACCGTCTCTTCCGAGCAGCCGGAGGCCTCGCCGCCCATGATGCCGGCAAGCGACTCGACGCCGTTGCCATCGGCAATGACACACATGGACGGGTCGAGCTCATAGGTCCGCCCGTCAAGCGCGAGCAGGCTCTCGCCTTCGCGGGCGCGGCGCACGGTCAGATCGCCGTGAACCTTGGCCGCGTCGAACACATGCAGCGGCCGGCCGCGATCGAAGGTGAGATAGTTGGTGATGTCGACGAGCGCGTTGATCGGGCGCAGCCCGATGGCGCGCAGCTTCGCCTGCATCCATTCGGGCGAGGGTCCGTTCTTGACGCCGCGCACGAGCCGCAGCCCGAAGGCCGGGCAGAGCGAGGGCGTATCGCCGAAATCGAGCGTGACGCCGACCGGGCACGGGAAGGCGCCCGTGATCGGGGCGACGGCGCCACCCTTGAGCTGACCGAGACCCGCGGCCGCGAGATCGCGCGCGACGCCGTGGACGCCGAGGCAATCCGAGCGGTTCGGCGTGATCGCGATGTCGAGCACCGGATCGCCGAGGCCGGCCCAGGTCGCATAGGGTACACCGACCGGCGCATCGGCCGGCAGGTCGATGATGCCGTCATGGTCCTCGGACAGTTCGAGCTCGGCGGCCGAACACAGCATGCCATGGCTTTCGACGCCGCGGATCGTGCCGACCGACAGCGTGATGTTCTTGCCCGGAATATAGGTTCCGGCCGGCGAGAACACGCTCTTCATGCCCGCACGGGCATTCGGCGCGCCGCAGACGACCTGCACCGGATCGCCGGCACCGGTATCGACCATGCAGACGCGCAGGCGATCGGCATTGGGATGCTGCACGGCGGAGACGACATAGGCGATCGTGAACGGGGCGAGCAGCTTCGCCTTGTCCTCGACGCCCTCAACCTCCAGCCCGATGCGCGTCAGCCCTTCGGCGAGCGCATCGACGGAAGCCTCGGTCTCCAGATGATCCTTGAGCCAGGAGAGGGTGAATTTCATGACGCTCTCCTACGAACTCAGGCCGCCGACCAGGCTCGGAATGTCGAGCGGGCGGAAGCCGTAATGGGTCAGCCAGCGCAGATCGGCGTCGAAGAAGGCGCGCAGGTCCGACATGCCGTATTTCAGCATGGCGATGCGATCGATGCCCATGCCGAAGGCGAAGCCCTGATATTCGTCCGGATCGAGGCCGGCGAAGCGGATCACGTTCGGATGAACCATGCCGCAGCCGAGAATCTCCAGCCAGTCGTCGCCCTCGCCGAAGCGCACCTCATTGCCGACGCGCCTGCAGCGGATGTCGACTTCCATGGACGGCTCGGTGAAGGGGAAGAAGGATGGACGCATCCGCATCTCGACCTTCTCCACCTCGAAGAAGGCGCGGCAGAACTCTTCCAGGACCCATTTCAGGTGGCCGATATGGCTCGTCTTGTCGATGACGAGCCCCTCGACCTGATGGAACATCGGCGTGTGGGTCTGGTCGCTGTCCATGCGGTAGGTACGGCCGGGCGCGATGACGCGGATCGGCGGCGCCACCTTCTCCATCGTCCGCATCTGGACCGGCGAGGTATGCGTGCGCAGGAGCAGCCGCTCGCCCTGGTCATCGGGCGCGAAGAAGAAGGTGTCGTGCATCTCCCGCGCCGGATGGCCGACGGGGAAGTTGAGCGCGGTGAAATTGTAGTGGTCGGTCTCGATATCCGGCCCCTCGGCGACGGCGAAGCCGAGATCACCGAAGATGGCAGTGATCTCGTCGATCACCTGGCTGACGGGATGGATGCGGCCCGTCTCGAGAGCGCCGGCGCGCAGCGGCAGCGTGACGTCGAGCGTCTCGGCCGCGAGGCGAGCGGCGAGGCCGGCCTTCTTCAATTCGTCGCGGCGGGCGGCGAGCGCCTCGGCGACGCGATCGCGGAGGCCGTTCAGCAGCGGCCCCATGACCTTGCGCTCGTCCGCAGACATTGCGCCGAGGCCCTTCAGACGTTCGGAGACGGAGCCCTTCTTGCCGAGCGCGGCAACGCGAACGGCCTCGATCGCGCCCTCATCCGCTGCGGCCTCGATGGCGCCGCGGATTTCACGCTCGAGCGTGTCCAGATCGGACATCGGAATTCCTCACCTTGGCGTCGGACCAGTGGTCCGCAACGCCGGATCCTCGACAGGATCCGGTGAGGTTGGCTCGCCGGATCCACCAGAAACGAACCGCGCCGCGGCGTGCCGCGGCGGCGGATGATCCGTTTCGGCCCCGGAAGGTCCGGTGGCCGCCCTTGCGGGCGGCCTGGGCATCAGGCGGCCTTGAGCGCGCCCTGAGCCTGATCGACCAGCGCCTTGAAGGCAGCCGGCTCGCTGATCGCGAGCTCGGCCAGCACCTTGCGGTCGACCTCGATACCGGCCTTGGCGAGGCCGTCGATAAATCGGCTGTAGGTCAGGCCCTCGGCCACTTCGCGGACGGCAGCGTTGATGCGCTGGATCCACAGGCCGCGGAACGAACGCTTCTTGGCCTTGCGGTCACGGAACGCGTACTGGGCGGCGCGATCGACGGCCGCCTTGGCGGTGCGGATCGTATTCTTGCGACGGCCGTAGAAGCCCTTGGCGCGCTTCAGGACCTTCTTGTGCTTGGCGTGTGCAGTTACGCCGCGCTTCACTCGGGACATGGTTCAGATCTCCGGTAAGGGGCGTTCAGCCGTTCAGGAACTGCTTGACGATCTTGGCATCCGGCGCCGAAAGCGTCGTGGTGCCGCGCGCATTGCGAATGAACTTCGCCGTGCGCTTGATCATGCCGTGCCGCTTGCCGGCCTGAGCCGTCTTCACCTTGCCGGTGGCCGTGAGCTTGAAGCGCTTCTTCGCTCCGCTCTTGGTCTTCAACTTGGGCATTTTGCTCTACCTTTATCTGCGCCGAAAACGATACCGCCTTCGCGCCCGCCATGAAGACGGACGACCCGGCGGCGATTCGGCTTGAAAGCCTTCGAGAGCCGACACGGCATGCCCGGAGAAATCGCTGGAATAGCGTTCCTCTCGCCGGGCGGCTCGGAAACGGCGGCGTTATAGCGGCAGCCGTCACGAAGTACAAGCGCCGAGCGCGATAGCCGGCTGATGAGCCGGCCGTCCGCCCGGTCGCAGACGCCGCGTCAGCGCGGCGCCAGCACCATGATCATCTGGCGACCTTCGAGCTTCGGCTCGGCTTCGACCTTCGAGATCTCGGCCGTCTCGTCGCGCACCCGCTCGAGAAGCTTCATGCCCAGATGCTGGTGCGCCATCTCACGGCCACGGAAGCGCAGGGTCAGCTTGACCTTGTCGCCTTCCTCGAAGAAGCGCTTGATCGCCTTCATCTTCACTTCGTAGTCATGATCATCGATGGCAGGGCGCATCTTGATCTCTTTGACTTCGACGATCTTCTGCTTCTTGCGCGCCTCGTTGGCCTTCTTCTGGGTCTGGTACTTGAAGCGGCCAAAATCAAGGATCTTGCACACCGGCAGATCGGCGTTCGGCGAGATCTCGACGAGATCGAGTCCGGCTTCCTGAGCGCGGGCGAGGGCCTCGTCGAGCGGAACACGCCCGACATTCTGCCCGTCCTGATCGATCAGCTGGACTTCGCGGGTACCACGGATCTCGCGGTTGATACGCGGCCCATCCTTGGTGGGCGGCGGCGCTTTGAAGGGACGACGAATGGAAGAGACTCCTCTCTCGACAAAAGGGCGGGAACGGTTGAAGCGAAGAAACGACCGACGCGAGCAACCCCGACGTCCTTGACGCGAGGTGGTTCGCCGGCCGCTTCGGGTTCAGCACGACCCGAACATGACATTGAAAATCCGCGAATGAGCCGCGAAAGTCAACCGGAGGCGCGGATTTCCGCGCGTTTCGCGGCAATTGTGCAATATGGGTATCGGATGTCCTTGATCCAAGACGAGATTACGGTGGGCGAAGGCACAGCGGCGCGGCGCATCGCCGTGCTGCATCGGCCCGGCGGCGCACCGGGGATCCTGTTCCTCGGCGGCTTCATGTCCGACATGCGCGGATCGAAGGCCGAGGCGCTCGACGCCTTTGCGGAAAAGACCGGCCGCGCGCTCGTCCGCTTCGACTATTCCGGCCATGGCGTCTCCGGCGGCCGTTTCGAGGACGGCACGATCTCGCGCTGGCTGGAAGAGGCCGGCGCCGTGCTGGAGCGCTTCACCGAGGGCCCGCAGGTCCTGGTGGGCTCGTCGATGGGCGGGTGGATCGCACTGCTGCTCGCGCTCGCCGACCGGCGGACCGGGCGCGGACGCGTTGCGGGCCTGGTGCTGCTCGCCCCGGCGGTCGACATGACGCGCGACCTGATCCTCGCCCATATGGACGCCGCCGCGCGGGCGGAACTCGAGACCACCGGCAAGTGGCATCTTCCAAGCGCTTTTTCGGATTCGCCCTATGTCATCACGAAAGCGCTGATCGACGACGGCGAAAGCCATCTTCTCGGCGACGCCCCCATTGCCATCGGGGCGCCCGTCCATATCATCCAGGGCATTCTCGACGACGAGGTCCCCTGGAACACCGCCGTGGAACTGGTCTCGCGGCTCGCCGAGGACGATGTCGTGCTGACATTGATCAAGGATGCCGGCCACAGGCTGTCGCGGCCGGAGGATCTGGAGCGGATCGTCGCGGCGGTCGAGGCCATCGCCTGAGGGCGCGGCAAGCAGGAGCGAACATGGCGACACGAGGTTTTGTCGGCCGGCGGCCGAGCGACGAGATCGGCAACCGCCTGCCCCCGGGGCAATATCTGACCGAGGATTTCCCGGTGCTGTCGGCCGGCCCGACGCCGCATGTGAAGATCGAGAACTGGTCGTTCACGATCAAGAACGGCATCCGCCCGGTCGCCAAGTGGAACTGGGACGAGTTCCAGAAGCTGCCGCACGTCAAGCTGACGCGCGACATCCATTGCGTGACGAAATGGTCGAAATTCAACACCGCCTGGAGCGGCGTAATGATCGACGACATCCTGGCCGAGGCCGGGATCGAGGCGCCGACCGCCTTCACGCTCGCCCATTCCTATGACGGCTACACCACCAACATCCCGACGGCCGACCTGATCGGCGGCAAGGCGATGGTCGCGACCCATTATGAGGGTCAGCCGATCACGCCGGACCATGGCGGACCGGCGCGCCTGCTCGTGCCGCATCTCTATTTCTGGAAATCGGCCAAGTGGATCACCGGCCTGCAGTTCACCAGCCGCGACGAGGCCGGCTTCTGGGAGCTGCGCGGCTATCACATGTATGGCGATCCCTGGCGCGAGCAGCGCTTCACCGACGATTGAGCCCGCCATGGACGTGAAAGCCGGGCCGCAGCGCCTCGTCTGGCGGAACGCCGCTGTCGAGGCGATCGAAGTGCTGACGCCGCGCGTCAAATCCTTCCGCCTGCGGCCCGAGGGCTGGACGACGTTCACGGCCGGCCAGCATGTCGACATCCGCCTGACCGCGGAGGACGGCTACCAGGCGCAGCGTTCCTATTCGATCGGCTCGGCCCCGGATGGAAGCGGCACGATCGAGCTCGCGATCGAGGTGATGACCGGCGGCGAGGTCTCGCCCTTCTTCCACGAAATCGTCGAAATCGGCGACGACATCGAACTGCGCGGCCCGATCGGCGGCCATTTCAACTGGAGCGCGGAGGATGGCGGGCCGATCCTGCTCATCGGCGGCGGCTCCGGCCTCGTGCCGCTGATGTCGATCCTGCGCCACCGGGCGGCCGTCGCGCCGCAGGTTCCCGCGACACTGATCTATTCCGCACGCAGCTATGAGGAACTCATCTGGCGCGAGGAACTGCTGCGCCGCCGTGCGGACGACCCGCATTTCCGCCTGATCATCCACCTCTCGCGCGACGCAGCGCGGGACGGAATGATCGCCGGGCGCATCGATGCCGAGAGCATCGAGGAAGCAATCGAGACCGCCCGTCCTCTCACGACCTATGTCTGCGGCTCCAACCCCTTCGTCAGCGTCGCGAGCGATCTCGCTGTCGCGGCCGGCCTCGATCCTTCGACAATCCGCACCGAGCGTTACGGCGGCTAGAAGCCGGAACTTGCGATCCGGCCGCCGCAATCCTAGGCTGGCGTCGTCGAAAAAGGCTGACTTGGTTTGGTAAGCCCAGGTCCTTTCGGTGACGAAAGCTCTATCCTCGCGTCTTGCGTGAGATTCCACGACGAATATTGGACGCCGCAGCGGCGTCTGAGTTCGTCCGTGTGGTTCTCAATCGACGAGCCGCTCCGGTCGAACGAAGCGACAGGAGCGTATCATGAAAGCGGCGCAATTCAGCCGGTTTGGCGATCCCGACGTGCTTGAGCTCGTCGATCTTCCTGATCCCCATCCCGGTCCCGGACAGGTGCGGATCATCGTTCGCGCCGTCGGCATCAGTGCGACCGACGTCAAGCTGCGCGCCGGCCTGGTGGACTTCGGTGACGGCCTGCCCCAGACCACCGGTCGTGATGTCTCTGGCGTCGTCGACGAGATCGGCGAAGGCGTCGTCGACGTTCAGCTGGGCGACCGGATCTTCGGTGTTTCCGATGTCGGAGCCGGGGCCGCCGAACTGGCGCTCGTGACTCATCGCGCGCTGATTCCCGATGGGCTCGGCTTCATCGACGCGGCGGCCCTTCCCGTCGGGCTCGAAACGGCGACGCGAGGCCTCGACCAGCTCGGCGTCGGCTCCGGCACGACGCTGCTCATCAACGGCGCGTCCGGCGGCGTCGGCAGTACCGCGGTACAGCTCGCCGTCGCCCGGGGCGCGCGCGTGATCGGAACCGCCAGTGCGGCCAACAACGAGTTCGTCCGTCTCCTCGGCGCAGAGCCTGTTGCCTATGGCGAGGGCATGTCGCAGCGCGTCCGCGCCCTCGCGCCCTGTGGGGTCGACGCCGCCCTCGACGTGGCAGGAAGCGGGGTATTGCCCGATCTGATCGATCTTGCCGGCCGTGCCGAGAATGTCTTGACCCTCGCCGACTTCGAAGGCGCGAAGCAGCATGGCGTGCGCTTCAGCACTGGCTTTCAAGGCCATGCCTTCCACGCCCTCGGCACGATAGGGTCTCTCATCCAGTCGGGTCGGTTTTGGCTTCCCGTCGAGCGAACCTTTCCACTCGATCAGATTGCGCAAGCGCATCGGCTCAGTGAGCGCGGGCACATTCGCGGGAGGATCGTGCTGATCGTTCAATGACGAGCGGCACCTTCACGGGGTCTCGTCGGCGGCACATTCGGCGTTTCAGCCGCGCCAGCTGCCGTCCGCCCACAGCGCGCTGAGCGCATCGCGATAGGTCGGGTAGCGCAGCGTGACGCCGAGATCGCGGGCGAGGCGGCCATTCGCGATGCGCTTGTTATCAGCATAGAAGGAGCGCGCCATGGGCGAGAGCTGCGCCGTCTCGAACGGGATGTCGGGCAGCGGCGGATAGCCGGCGAGCGCCGCCGCGAAGGCGACGACGTCCTGCGGCGGCGCCGGCTCGTTGTCGGCGACGTTGAAGACGCCCGAAGCGTGCCGCTCGGCGGCCGCCTGCACGACGGCCGCGATGTCGTCGACATGGATGCGGTTGAAGACCTGGCCGGGCTTGACGATGCGCCGCGCCGTTCCGTCGGCGAGATTGACGAAGGTGTTGCGGCCCGGGCCATAGATGCCGGCAAGGCGCAGCAGCGCCAAAGGGACGCCCCTCTCCGCACCGAGCGCCTGCCAGGCGGCCTCCGCCTCCACGCGCCGGCGCGCGCGCTCCGAGACGGCATTGGGCGCCGTCGCCTCGTCGACCCAGCCGCCGCCTTGGTCGCCATAGACGCCGACCGTGGAGAGATAGCCGATCCAGGCGAGGTTCGGCGCAGCCAGCAGATCGTCGCGGAAATGGAGAAGCGCCGGATCGCCCGCCTCGCCCGGTGCGATCGACAGGACGAGATGCGTCGCCGCACGGAGCCGCGCGGCAATCAAGGCATCCGGCCGCTCGCCGTCAAAGAGGAGCGCCTCGATGCCTTCGGCCTTGAGCGCGGCGGCCTTTTCCGCCGAGCGGACCGTGCCGACGATGCTGTCCCAATCGCCCGCGCTCCGCCGGACGAAGGCGGTCGCCGAATAGCCGAGGCCGAAGACAAACAGGTTCCGGGGTGCCATGGCGGTCCTTTCGACGAGGAGACCGCCCGGCTTTACGCGCGAAGCGCCGGCGCGATCAAGCCTCGCCGTCGCCTTCCACGGGCTGGCGGACCACGCCGGCCTCCCAGCCGAGCATGGCGCGCTTGCGCGTCAGGCCCCAATGATAGCCATGCAGCGCCCCGGTCTTGCCGAGGATGCGATGGCACGGCACGACGAAGGAGATGGGGTTTCGCCCGACGGCGGTCCCGACCGCGCGGGCGGCGCGCGGCTTGTTCACTTTCTCGGCAATCTGCGAATAGGTCGCCGCATGGCCGAGCGGCACGGAGAGCAGCGTCTCCCACACCCGCACCTCGAAATCGGACCCGATCAGCACGATGCGCAGCGGCGTATCCTCGCGCCAGCGCGAGGGCTCGAAGATGCGCGCCGCATACGGCGCCGTCGCCTCGTAGTCTTCCTCATATTCGGCGCAGGGAAAGCGCCCCTTCATGTCGAGCAGCGCCGCGCGCTCCTCGCCGGCATCGGCGAAGGCGAGACCGGCGAGGCCGCGATCGGTGACCATGATCAGCGCCATGCCGAAGGGCGAGGAATGGAAGCCCCATTTGATCGTGACGCCCTCGCCGCGCGCCTTGTAGGCGCCCGGGCTCATGGCCTCGTGGGTGACGAAGAGATCATGCAGCCGCCCCGGTCCGGAGAGGCCGACCTCGTAGCTCGTATCGAGGATCGAGGCGTCGGCCGCGAGCAGCGCGCGGGCATGGTCGAGCGTCAGCGCCTGGATGAACGCCTTCGGCGACAGGCCGCACCACCGCGTGAACAGCTTCTGCAGCGACAGCGGGTTCATGCCGACATGGCCTGCGAGGCGCTCGAGCGAGGGCTGCTCGCGCCAGCGCTGGCTCAGGAACTCCACGGCACGGCGGATGATCTCGTAGTCGGCGGCAGACGTCTCCAGCGGAGCCGGCTCGCAGGCGGCGAAGGCGGTGGCGATGTTCAGCATGGCGTCGCTTCCTCAGGCTATGATCGCAATCTAGGAAGCCCACGTCGAGGGCGACACCCGATTCTTGCACGGCTTCGCCCGAGAAGCGCGGCCACCGGCCGCCGCGCGCAAAAAAGAAGCCGCCCGAAGGCGGCTTCCGTTCGTCCGGCAGCGTCGAGGACGCGCCTCAGTAGCGGTAATGCTCGGGCTTGAACGGGCCCTGCTCGCCGACGCCGATATATTCAGACTGCTTCTCGGTGAGCTTGGTCAGCTTCACGCCGATCTTGTCGAGATGCAGCGCCGCGACCTTCTCGTCGAGATATTTCGGCAGCGTATAGACCTTGCGCTCATACTGGCCGGGCTTGGTGAAGAGCTCGATCTGCGCCAGCGTCTGGTTGGTGAAGGACGCCGACATGACGAAGCTCGGATGGCCCATGGCGTTGCCGAGATTCACGAGACGGCCCTCGGAGAGCAGGATCACCCGCTTGCCGTTCGGGAACTCGATCTCGTCCACCTGCGGCTTGATGTTGTGCCACTTGTAGTTCCGCAGCGCGGCGACCTGGATCTCGCTGTCGAAATGGCCGATGTTGCAGACGATCGCACGGTCCTTCATGGCGCGCATATGGTCGAGCGTGATCACGTCGACATTGCCCGTCGCGGTCACGAAGATGTCGGCGCGCGGGGCGGCGTCATCCATCGTGACGACCTCATAGCCTTCCATCGCCGCCTGCAGCGCGCAGATCGGATCGACTTCCGAGACCATGACGCGGCAGCCGGCCGAGCGCAGCGACGCGGCCGAGCCCTTGCCGACATCGCCGAAGCCGGCGACCATGGCGACCTTGCCGGCCATCATCACGTCGGTGCCGCGGCGGATGCCGTCGACCAGGCTCTCGCGGCAGCCATAGAGATTGTCGAACTTCGACTTGGTGACGGAGTCGTTGACGTTGATCGCCGGCCACAGAAGCTTGCCCTGCTTCTGCATCTCGTAGAGGCGATGCACGCCGGTGGTCGTCTCCTCGGTCACGCCCTGGATCGACTTGGCGATCTCGTTGTACCAGCCATGCTTGTGCTTGAGGCGACGCTTGATCGCCGCGAAGAGGACTTCCTCTTCCTCATTGCCGGGCGACTCGAGGAAGGCGGTGTCGCCATCCTCGGCGCGCTTGCCGAGATGGATGAGCACGGTTGCGTCGCCACCATCGTCGAGGATCATGTTCGGCACGCCGCCATCGGCCCACTCGAAGATGCGGTGCGTATATTCCCAGTAATCCTCGAGGCTCTCGCCCTTGATGGCGAAGACCGGGGTGCCGCCATCGGCGATCGCCGCCGCAGCGTGGTCCTGGGTCGAATAGATGTTGCACGAGGCCCAGCGGACATCGGCGCCGAGCGCCTTCAGCGTCTCGATCAGCACGCCGGTCTGGATGGTCATGTGCAGCGAGCCGGCGATCCGCGCGCCCTTGAGCGGCTGCGACGGGCCAAACTCGGCGCGCACGCTCATGAGGCCGGGCATCTCGATCTCGGCGATGTCGAGTTCCTTGCGGCCCCAATCGGCGAGCCCGATATCCTTGATCGCGTAGTCGTGCACGTTCGCCATTCTTCGCATCTCCATGTCGCTCAAGCGTCAGGCGCGCTTATAGCGGAGGGCGGCGGCGGCGGCAATCAGGATATAAAGATATCTTTATGTGACGGATGCAGGGCACCCGTCACAAGGCATCCGCAGCGCCTCAGGCGCCGTGGATCGGATGTTGCGACGATCAATAGGTCGCGCGGCCGCCCGACACGTCGAAGACGGCGCCGGTCGTGAACGAGCATTCGGCGCTGGCGAGCCAGGTGATGATCGACGCCATCTCGTCGACGGTGCCGAAGCGGCCCATCGGGATCTTGGAGAGCATGTAGTCGATATGCGCCTGGCTGACCTGCGCCAGGATCGGCGTGTCGACCGTGGCCGGGGTGATGGCGTTGACCGTGATGCCGTCCTTGGCGAGTTCCTTGCCGAGCGACTTGGTGAAGCCGATCACGGCCGCCTTGGAGGCGGAATAGGCGGAGGCGGTCGGATTGCCTTCCTTGCCCGCGATCGAGGCGACATTCACGATGCGGCCATAGCCGTGCTTTTTCATCAGCGGCGCGACGAAGCGGTTGCAGTAGAAGAGGCCGTTGACGTTGATGGCGAAGACACGCTGCCACTCATCGATCGGATAATCGACGACGAGGGCGTTCTTGCCGGCGACGCCGGCCGAGCAGACGAGCACGTCGATCTTGCCGAGATGGCGCTCGGCCTCGGCGGCGGCGGCCTCGACGGCCTCCGGCTTGGTGATGTCGAGGGCAATGCCATGCGCCCGCTCGCCGAGCAGCGCCTTGGCCTTGTCGATGCCGGCAGTGTCGACGTCCCAGAGACAGACCGTCCCCCCCTCGGAGACGATCCTCTGCGCCGTCTTCAGGCCGATGCCCGAGGCACCACCCGTGATGATCGCGCCTCGTCCCGAAAACCTAGTCGTATCCGCCATTTTCCCGTTCTTTCGAAAAGCGTGCTCGCGCACGCAGCCTCCCGATCGCCGGTAGTGGTAAGCAAAACATACCTCTTGCACAACCGAATTTGAGCGCCCGCCATCTGGCGCCGCGCAATCTATGGCGATAAGGACCTTCAACGCTCCTTCTCGATGGGATTTCGCCATGTCGCTCAACAAGGTCGAAGAAGCCGTCGCCGCGATCGCGGCCGGCGAACTGGTGGTCGTGGTTGACGACACGGACCGGGAGAACGAAGGCGACCTGATCATGGCGGCGTCCAAGGCGACGCCGGAGAATGTCGCCTTCATGATCCGCCATACCAGCGGCATCATCTGCGTGCCCGTCACGGCGGAACGCGCCGAGCAGCTGCACCTGCCGCCGATGGTCGCGAACAATCGCGACCCGATGCGCACGGCCTTCACCGTCACGGTCGACTACAAGGTCGGTCTCACCACCGGCATCTCGTCGGAGGAGCGGGCCAACACGATCCAGGCGCTGGCGAACCACAATTGCACCGCCTCCGACTTCCTCCGCCCGGGACACATCTTCCCGCTCATCGCGCGCGACGGCGGCGTGCTGATCCGCTCGGGCCACACCGAGGCGGCGATCGATCTCGCCCGCCTCGCCGGCCTGGAGCCCGCTGGCGTGCTCGCCGAGGTAGTCAATGACGACGGCACCGTGAAGCGCCTGCCCGAGCTCATCGAGTTCGCCAAGACGCACAATCTCAAGATCGTCTCGATCGAGGATCTGATCGCCTACCGGGCGCGGACCGAGAGCTTCATCAAGGAGGTCGATCGCTTCGAGACGCCGGTCGGCGGCCGCACGGCGATGGCCTATGTCTACGAGACGCCGTTCGACCCGCTGCAGCATCTGGCGATCGTCTTCGGCGACGTCGCCGAGCAGAGCGACGTGCTCGTCCGCATCCACCGCGCCAATCCGATCAGCGACCTCGTCTCGCGCGGGCCGGATTCGAAGACCTGGCTCGAAACGACGCTCAAGAAGATCGGCGCGGCGGATCGCGGCGTCTTCGTCATGATCCGCGATCCCGCCGTCGTGCGGCCGGATGGCTCGGTCGCGACGGATGGCGAGGAGAAGCACCTCTCGGCCCGCCAGCGCAAGGAACGCTGGCGCGAGGTTGGCGTCGGCGCGCAGATCCTGCGCGATCTCAAGGTGCGCTCGATCCGCCTCATCACCTCGCATGACCGCCAATATGTCGGCCTGCAGGGCTTCGGCATCGAGATCACCGGCCGCGCCATCGTCGAATAGCCGCGGACAAGCGAAACGAATATCGGCCGTTCACGACGGCGCGGGAACCGGACGGGGTCAGGGGCATTGTTCTCTTCGAGCGGCCAGGTGGCCGCACGAATGCGGAGGGAAGAATGCTGAACTGGGCGATACTCTTTCTGATCGTGGCGCTCGTCGCGGCCGTTCTTGGCTTCGGCGGCATTGCCGGAACGGCGATCGGCATCGCGAAGCTGATTTTCGTCGTCGCGATCGTGCTGTTCCTGATCTCCGCCGTCATGCATCTGATGCGCCGCGCCTGACCCGGCGGAACCGGAAACGAGAAAGCCCCGCTTCCTGACAGGAAGCGGGGCTTCTTTCGTTTGGAGCGAACCTGCAAAGCGGGCCGCCCTATATGCGGAGACGAAGCGCCTGCTCGATCTCGCGGGCCGACAACTTGACGCTGTCGCCCTCCGGCAGCGTGACGCCACCCTGCATGATCTCCTCGAGCCGGGCCCGAGCACGGGAGACGCGGCTCTTCACGGTGCCGACCTTGACGCCGCAGATCTCCGCAGCTTCCTCATAGGAAAAGCCGCTCGCCCCGATCAGGATCAGCGACTCGCGCTGCTCGTCGGGGAGAAGACGCAGGGCGCGCAGGAAGTCCTCGAGCTCGAGATGTCCCGGCTGCGCCGCCAGATCCGACAGGCGGCCCGCATGAAGGCCGTCGGCATCCTCGACTTCGCGGCGGCGCTTGCGCCCCTCCGAGTAGAACTGGTTGCGCAGGATCGTCACGAGCCAGGCATGGAGATTGGTCCCCTCCTGGAACTTGTCGCGATTGGACAGGGCACGGACCACCGTTTCCTGCACCAGATCGTCCGCCCTGTCGCGGTTGCCGGTCAGCGAGCGCGCGAAGGCCCTGAGCATGGGCAGCGCACCGACCAGATCCTTCTTGATCGACGTTGCGCTCACGACGCCC
The DNA here is from genome assembly GCF_014196455.1 of Kaistia hirudinis. Taxonomy (GTDB): domain Bacteria; phylum Pseudomonadota; class Alphaproteobacteria; order Rhizobiales; family Kaistiaceae; genus Kaistia; species Kaistia hirudinis. Next base: position 244,420 of record NZ_JACIDS010000006.1, on the reverse strand, counting down.
CCTTCCCCGTGCCGCCGTTCTCGGGCGGTTCCTCATCGATACGCTCGAGGAGCGACATGATGTCGTCAGGCAGCGGCTCGCTGAGCGCGTCATCGAAGACGCGGCGCAGCTGGCGGCCGATCCAATCTTCCTTGTGCTTGCGCTCTTCACCCGTCGGCAGGCTCGTCACTTCGGCCCGCCGGTCCTTGTCCTCTTGATTCACGTTCTCTGTCCCAGATTTGCGCATGCGCCGGTCCGTCCGCTCGTCTTCGCGCTCCGTCGCGAGGCTGATTCCGGAGCCGGTTCTGCCCCGTCGCGACGAACTTAATGCGGCCGATCAAAATTGGTTCCGGATCGGGAACCAAGATGCGACGCTCGCATTGAATTGAAGTCGATGCCCGTTTTCGAAGGTATGTTCATGCCCGACTCCATGTCGCAAAACCTCGCGCCGCACCTTCCGTTCCTGCGGCGCTACGCACGCGCCCTGACGGGCGGCCAGCGCAGCGGCGACGCCTATGTGCGCGCTTGCCTCCAGGCGATCGTCAACGAGCCGGCGGTGATCGACCGCACGATTCACCCCAAGATCGCGCTCTACCGCCTGTTCCACGGGATCTGGTCCGGCGCGCAGCTCGGCGCCGATGAGGCGATCGACGGCATCAGCCGGCAGGAGACCACGGCGCAGCAGCGCCTCGCCGCCATGACGCCCGACAGTCGCCAGGCCCTGCTGCTGACGACGATGGAGGGCTTCTCCGACGCCGATACAGGGCTCGTCATGGGCATCGAGACGGAAAAGGTCCGCGAACTCGTCGCCGAGGCGATCGGCGAGATCGACCGCCAGACCCACACCCGCGTCCTCATCATCGAGGACGAGCCGATGATTTCGATGGATCTCGCCGGCATCGTTCAGGAACTCGGCCACGAGGTCGCCGCCGTCGCGCGAACCCGCGACGAAGCCGTCGACGCCGCGAGCGCCGAGCAGCCGGGCCTCGTGCTCGCCGACATCCAACTCGCCGACGGCTCGTCGGGCATCGACGCCGTCCGCGATATCCTCGCCGGCTTCTCCGTGCCGGTGATCTTCATCACAGCCTTCCCGCAGCGCCTGCTGACCGGCGAGCGCCCCGAGCCGACCTTCCTGCTGACCAAGCCCTTCGATCCGCGCACGGTGAAGGCCGCGATCAGCCAGGCGCTCTTCTTCAACTCGACGGCCTCGATGGCCGCCTGAGCTATTTCCGGCGGCCGAAGCCGCTGAGCAGGCCCATGGCAAAGGCGACGGCGAGAGCCGTCGTCGGACCGCTCTCCTTCGCCTGCTGCCGGCGCTGCGACTTGCGGATCTGCAGCACCACCAGAATGATCAGTCCGACGATCAGGAAGACGCCGGCCAGGATCAGCTTGGCGGCGAGCGAACCGACCGCGACGACGAGCGCCTCATAGCCGGCCGAGGCCGCGAAGACGAACCCGACCAGCAGGCAGAGAACGGCAGCGCCGCCCCAGACGATCCGCCGCGCATTGCGCGCGGCGGCCTCCGTCGCGGCGGCGGTCGCGATCGACGCGAGCGCTTCGAGAATGGCGCTCATCGGCGCGCCAGGATTGCGCCGAGGACGAGACCGACGCCGGCGGCGATCAGCACGGCCGGCAGCGGCTTGGCCGTAATCCGGCCTTCCAGATCCTCAGCGAACGCCTCGCCGCGGCGGCGGGCTTCCTCGGCCGTGCCGCGCGCCGTCGCGCCGGCAACGCCGGCCGCCTCGCGGAGCGCCTCGGCGCCGGCCGCAGCCTTCTCCGCCGAAAACGCGCGGACCGTCTCCGTCAGCGAGAGAATTTCGGCCTGGATCGCCTTGATCTGCTCGGAAAGCTCCGCAGCGGCTTCGTTCTTGTCTGCCATATCGTGCCACTCCTAGGGCCGGCGCGCCGGCCGTGAACAGGCTCCGCCAGCCATGGCTGCCGGGACTTGCCGTCATACTACCAGAAGCCGCGCATGCCGGACTTGGCATCCGTCAATTTCCATGCGGGCCGTCAGCAAACGGTAAAGGCGGCGAAGGGTTCCGTCGACGGAGAGGCGGACGCGGCCGATCGCGGGCTCAGGAGGCCCGCGAAAACACGGCGTAGCGGCCCGAGAGCGGCTTGCGGCGGGGCGAGGCCCATCCGCCGATGCGCGAGGTCGAGAGGCCCATGACGGACAGGTCCTCGATGAGCCGCACGGCGGCCGAGACGCCCTCGATGACGGGAAGCCCGTGTTCGGCCGAAAGCGAGCGGGCGAGATCCGCCATCCCGGCGCAGCCGAGCACGATCGCTTCGGCGCGGTCGTCGCGGATCGCCCGGTCGATCTCGCCGGAGACGCGGTCGCGCGCGGAGGAGTGCGGGTCCTCGAGCGCGAGAACCGGAACCTCGGCCGCCCGTACCCCGCCGCAGCGCGACGCGAGACCGTAGCGGACGAGATTGTGCTCCAGCGCCGGGATCGAGCGCGCCAGCGTCGTCACCACGGTGAAGCGGCCCGCGACGAGGCTCGCCATATGATAGGCGGCCTCGCCGATGCCGACGACCGGCGCGCTGGCGAAGCAGCGGGCCGCGTCGAGGCCGGTATCGTCGAAGCAGGCGATGACGTGGCCGGCGATCTCCTGGCCTTCGCCGCGCGCGATCTCCTCAAGGATACCGGGGACCGAGAGCGCCTCGTCGAAATAGCCTTCGATCGAGACCGGCCCCTCGTCGGGCTGAGTCGCGAAGATCTCGGTGCCGGGCGAGGCGACGAGCCGTGCGGCCGCCGCGATCTTTGCCGTCATGCTCGCGGTCGTGTTGGGGTTGATGACCTGGATGCGCATGCGCGGCTTCATAGCGTGCCCTTTCCGGCATCAGAACCGTGACGGCGGCGGCGCGCCTGCACGATGAGCACGCCGACGAAGGCGGTGCTGATCACGGCGAAGGAGACGGCGGTGGTCACCGTGCCGAGGGCATAGATCACGGGGGTGGTCACCGTCGTGGTGAGGCCGCGCAGCGTCAGCGGCAGCGTGTTGGCGGCGCCGACCGCCTGGCTCGACCGCGCGATCTCGTCCCAGGAGAGCGTGAAGCCGAACAGCGCCACGCCGAACAGCGACGGCAGGATCATCGGCAGCACGACATGGCGGAAGGTCTGCCAGGGCGTCGCGCCGAGATCGCGCGCCGCCTCTTCATAGGCCGGATTGAAGCGATTGAAGACGGCGAACATGATCAGCAGGCCGAAGGGCAAGGTCCAGGTCAGATGGGCGCCGAGGCCGGAGGTGAAGAGGCCCATCAGCGTCGAGAAATTGTCCTGGATCGTCGTCCCGACCCAGCCGAGGAAATTGGTCCAGGCGGTCGGGTTCTCGATGTCGACATAGTTTTCGACGAGCGAGTCGCCGAGCCCCGTGATGCTCTGGTTGAAGATCTGGAATTCGAGCGCGATGCCCAGCGACACGACGATCGAGGGAAGGATGAGGCTCGCGATCGCCGTGAAGAACAGCGCGTTCGAGCCGCGGAATTTCTTGCGGAAGGCATAGCCCGCCATCACCGAGATGATCACGGTGAGGATCGTCACGGTGAGGCCGAGCTCGAGCGAATTGACCAGCGCATCCATGACGTTGGGCACGCCGATGCCGTTCCACAGATTGTAGAACCAGTGCAGCGAGACCCCGTTCATCGGGAAGGTCATGCCGCCATTCGGACCCTGGAACGAGAGGATCAGGATGGTGATCGTCGGCCCGTAGAGGAAGAGGACATAGAGGGCGAAGACGGCGGAGAGGAGGTAGAACGCACGGGAGCGGCCTTCGGACATGATGCCTCACAGCTCCTTGCGAATATCGACGAGGCGCAGCATCACCCAGACGATCATCAGCACGACGGCGAGCAGCACGATCGCATTCGCCGCGGCGATCGGGAATTGCAGCGCCGTGATCTGCGTCTCGATCACCTTGCCGGCGGAGGCGATCTGCTGGCCGCCCATCAGGCCGACGGAGATGAAGTCGCCCATCACCACGGTGACGACGAAGATCGAGCCGATCGCGATGCCGGTCTTCGACAAGGGCACGATGACGTTCCAGATCGTCTGCCAGGGCGAGGCGCCCGTGTCATAGGCCGCCTCGATCAGGGAGCGGTCGATGCGCAGCATGGAATTGAGGATCGGCACGATCATGAAGACCGTGTTGATGTGGACCAGCGACAGCGTCACCGCGAAGGGCGAATAGAGCAGCCAGTCGACCGGCTCGGAAACGATGCCCGCCCCCATCAGCGCCTGGTTGACGAGGCCGTTGCGCCCGAGCAACGGGATCCACGAGATCATGCGGATCACGTTCGACGTCCAGAACGGGATCGTCGTCAGCAGCGCCAGGACGATGCGGACCGTATTCGAGCGGATCTCGAACACGAGGTAATAGGCAATGGTGAAGCCGAGGACGAGCGTGATCAGCCAGACGAGCAGGCAGAAGCGCAGCGTCGAGAGATAGGTGCGGAACGTCGTGCAGAGGTCCGGCAGGGACGCGAAGCACTTGTCGAACGCGGTCACGTAATTGTCGCCGACAAAGGCCGGCTCGATCGAATAGCCCGTATAGGTCCAGAACGAGACGACGAAGGTCACCGCCAGCGGCAGCAGGAAAAAGACGAAGAAGACGAGGGCAAGCGGAGCCGCCTGCCAATAAGGCGTCCAGCGCGATTTATCTTCCAGCATCGTGTGGGCAGGCTCCGCTCGTCCGCCAGCGTCCAGTTCTCGAAGTGCCTCCCCCGCCAATAGCGGGAGAGGCCGCGTTTCTCGCCTCTCTCGGAGAGGCGGAAGAGAGACGGCTCGCCTTACGCGGCGATGAACTCGTTCCACTTCTGAACCATGTAGGCGTTCTCCTTCATGGTCGAGTTCCAGCAGGCGACGGCGCCCATGCGCGTATCGTAGGAGCCGCCGTCACGGACCGTGCCGGCCTTCTCGAGCAGGCCGCCATCCGGACCATGGATGTCCTTCTCGGCCGGCTTGCCTTCCATCCAGAACGCCCACTCATAGGGCTCCATGTTCTCCTTGGCCGTCTCGAGAACCGCCGCGTAATAGCCTTGGCGGTTCAGATAGGCGCCGGCCCAGCCGGAGAGGAACCAGTTGATGAACTCATACGCCGCGTCGAGCTTCTTGCCCTTCAGCGTCTTCGGCAGGCCGAAGCCCGAAGCCCAGGCGCGATAGCCTTCCTTCAGCGGCTGGAAGGTGCAGGGGATGCCCTTGAGGCGGACGGCGGTGACGGCCGGCGACCACATGGACTGGATGACGGTCTCGCCCGAGGCCATCAGATTGACGCTCTCGTTGAAGTCGGTCCAGAAGGCGCGGAACTGGCCAGCCTTCTTGGCTTCGATCAGGGTGGCGATCGTCTTGTCGATCTCCTCCTTGGTCATGTTGCCCTTGTCGCCATACTTCACGAGGCCCATCGCCTCATTGACCATGGCGGCATCCATGATGCCGATCGACGGGATGTTGAGGATCGCGGCCTTGCCCTTGAACTCGGGGTTCAGCAGCTCGGCCCAGCTCTCGATCGGGCGCTTGATCAGGTCGGGGCGGATGCCGAGCGTGTCGGCGTTGTAGGTCGTCGGGATCAGCGTGATCCATTCGGTCGGCTCGTTCGCGAAGGTCTTGCCGCGCTGCTTCTCGAGATAGAAGACCTTGTGCGGCGCCGTGCCCTGGTCGCCGATCTTCTTGCCGCCGATCTCGCCCTTGGTCATGACGGTCGCGAGCTTGTCGACGAGCTTCACCTTCTTGGCGTCGATGCCCATCAGATTGCCCGACGGGATCAGGTTCGGAAGGCTTGCATATTCGCTGTCGACGAGGTCGAACGAATCCGGCTGCGTGATGATGCGCTTGGTGACGTCGTCGGTCGTGACGGTCACATATTCGACGTTGATGCCCGTGACCTCTTTCGCCTTGGCGGCGATGGCCGGCGACTGGTTCGTCGCGGTCGACAGGTAGCGCAGCGTGATCGGCTCGTCGGCATGGACCGCCGGGAAGCCGGTCACGGCGGTCGTGCCGATGAAGCCGGCCGTGATCGCCGAACCCTTCAGCAATGTGCGGCGGGTCAGCCCGCCCTTCTCATTCTGGCTCATGGCAGTCATCTCCTCTGGTGCCAATCTGCGTTGGGAAACGCGGCGCTCAGGCCGCGAGCTCGTGCACGTCGCTTGCGTCCCAGTGGACGCGGACGCTCTCGCCCGTCTCGATCGGGCGTTCGTAGAAGGTTCGCTCCGGCACGATCGCCGTCATTTCGAGCCCCGCATCGGTGGCGAGGCTGAGATAGACGACGGTGCCCTGGTACTCGACCTCGCGGACGACGGCGCCGGTGCCCGTCTCGCCATCGGTCGAGACCTTCACGCGGTCGGCGCGCACGCTGACCTTGCGGCCGCCCGTCTCCGGAATGATGTTGTGGCCGCCGATGAAGCGGGCGACGAACTCCGTCGCCGGCGCGTTGAAGATCTCGCGCGGCGCGCCCTGCTGCTCGATCTTGCCGGCATTCATGATGATGATCAGGTCCGCGAGCGCCATCGCCTCTTCCTGGCTGTGCGTCACATGGATGAAGGAGATGCCGAGCTCGCGCTGGAAGCGCTTGAGCTCTGCGCGGACCTTGATCTTCAGGAACGGGTCGAGCGCGGAGAGCGGCTCGTCGAGCAGGAGGATCTGCGGATCGGTCACCAGCGCCCGCGCGAGCGCCACGCGCTGCTGCTGGCCGCCGGAAAGCTGGCTCGGCAGACGTTCGGCGTAGCGCTCCATATCGACGAGCTTCAGCGCGTCGGTCGCCTTGATCGACCGGTCGACCTTGGAGACGCCCTTCATCTTCAGCGAGAAGGCGACGTTGTTGCGAACGGAGAGATGGGGGAACAGCGCATAGGACTGGAACATCATCGCCGTGCCGCGCTTGGCCGGCGGCAGGCCATTCACCACCTCGGGCCCGAGCACGATGTCGCCGTCCGACACGCTCTCATGGCCGGCGATCATGCGCAGCGTCGACGACTTGCCGCAGCCCGACGGTCCCAGCAGGCAGCAATAGGTGCCGGCCTTGATCTTGAGGTCGATCGAGTCGACCGCCGTCGTATCGCCGTAGCGCTTGGTGACGGAAGCAAGTTCCAGATCGGCTGCACGCGCCATGCACATCTCCCTTTCGGTCAGTCGGGAGATCGCAAGTCGTGTGCCAGTTGCCCGCCGGCCGTCCGGCCTGACGGCTTCGCCTTGATTCGAAACGGCGATTCCGTATCGGGCGCGGGCGGGCACCATCAGATGCCCGATCTCGCCTCATGCACAAGAATTCGGCGGATGAGGACGATATTAGCACAGTTTGTATACGATCCGAGGCTTGCCCCCCGTGGTGTCTGGGTTAGTCTGCGGGAAGTGGCCGCCGGGTTGGGGCCGCGGCACGGGTCGAGGACATGCCGAGAGTGACGAGCCCCGTCGGACGGGCATCAACGACGGTCGCGACGGAGCGAGCGCCGCTCAGAAGCGCGCGCGCGGCGAGCGTCTATCGCGAGATTCTCGGGGCGATCCTGGATCATCGCCTGCCGCCCGGCACGCGCCTGCCGGAGGACGAGGTCGGCGCCGTCTATGGCGCCAGCCGGACGATCGTCCGCTCCGCGCTTGAAGCGCTGTCGCATGAGGGCGTCGTCAGCATCGAGCCGAACCGCGGCGCCGCGGTGGCGCATCCGACCGTCGCGGAGGCCCGTGCCGTGTTCGAGGCGCGCCAGCTGATCGAGCCGCGTGTCGCCGCGACCGCCGCTGAACGGGCCGTCGAGGCCGACATCGCCATGCTTCGCCGCCAGATGGAAGCCGAGCACGACGCGTTGCATGCGGGCGATCATCGCCGTGCGATCGTCCTCTCGGGCGATTTCCATAATTCGATCGCGGCCATCGCCGGACAGCCGGTCTTCGCGTCCTTCGTGCGCGAACTCGTCGTCCGCTCCTCGCTCATTCTGTCGCTCTATTGGCGCCGCCGCGAGGCCACCTGCGCGACGCCGGCGCATGGCGCGCTGATCACCGCGCTGGCGACGGGACGGTCCGGCGAGGCGGCGCGGCTGATGGACGAACACATCGCCGATCTCCTCGACGGGCTCGATCTCAGCGAGCGCGAAACCCGGCCCGTCTCGCTCGCCGACATGCTCGCCCTGCGGCGCTGAACCGGCGATCACCGCCATCTTGCAGGCCTGCGGCGTTGGCGTTATATGGCCGCCGTGGCCACAGGCCGCCGTAAGCGTTTCCGTCAGTCAACGCGCCTTGACCCACCGAGCCGTGGGTCGCCGGGAGATCCCCGGTCGGCGCACGGCCATGACTGATGGAACTTCCATGACATATCCCTCTTCGTCGCTCGGCCGCCGGAAGCTTCCGGCCCGCTTTCACGCGATCGTCTTCCCCTTCATCCTGTCGATCTTCATGTGCGGCACCGTCTCCGCCGTCTCGACGGCCAAGGGCATCGGGCTGACCCCCGATTTCGTCGCCCGCTGGTGCTCGGCCTGGGTGATCTCCTGGCTGATCGCCTTCCCCGTCCTGCTACTCATCCTGCCGATGGTGCGGCGGATCGTGGGCTGGCTGGTTCACGCCCCGTCACGCTGACGCGTTGGAATGGAATCGCGCGCTTGCCGGCAACGGCGGCGCGCTTATTGTTTGTGCAAGCCAGTTTGGAATTGCTCGAATCCACTCCTTGACGCCTTCTTGAGAATTTGTCCAAATGATCAAGAGTTTTCCGGCGCGGGACAACAACAAGCCAGAGGCCGCCCGGAGAGGATTGTCAGGAGGCGCGGCCGCTGGTGAGAACGGCGCCGCCCGCCTCCCGTTTGGAGGGCTCCCCACATGGCGACCAGCGCGCCGGACATCGCATCGGGCCGTCTCGCGGCCGAGGACTATGTCCGCAACTTTGCCGACATCCATCCCCCGCTCGATCGCCACCAGGCGCTGGTCGAGGCGGACCGCTGCTATTTCTGCTATGACGCGCCTTGCGTGAAGGCCTGCCCGACCTCGATCGACATCCCGCTCTTCATCCGCCAGATCCTGACCGACAATCCCTTCGGCTCGGCCGAGACGATCCTCGAGCAGAATATCCTCGGCGGCATGTGCGCCCGCGTCTGCCCGACCGAGACGCTGTGCGAGGAAGCCTGCGTGCGCGAGGAAGCGGAAGGCAAGCCGGTGAAGATCGGCCTGCTGCAGCGCTTCGCGACGGACTATCTGCTCGCCGAGGGCGAGGGCCAGCCTTTCGAGCGCGCGCCCGCGACGGGCAAGCGCGTCGCCGTGATCGGCGGCGGACCGGCCGGCCTTTCGGCGGCTCATCGCCTCGCGCTGCACGGCCATGACGTCGTCATCTTCGACGCGCGCGAGAAGGCGGGCGGGCTCAACGAGTATGGCATCGCCGCCTACAAGGCGCCGGATGATTTCGCGCAGGCCGAGGTCGATTTCGTCCTCTCGATCGGCGGCATCACCGTCGAGCACGGCAAGGCGCTCGGCCGCGACGTCTCGCTGGCGGAACTGAAGACCTCCTTCGACGCTGTCTTCCTCGGCATGGGCCTTGCCGGCGTCAACGCGCTCGGCCTTCCCGGCGAGGATCTGCCGGGCGCCGAGGATGCCGTCGACTATATTGCGGAGCTGCGCCAGGCCTCGGATCTCTCCGCCTTGCCCGTCGGCGCGCGCGTCGTCGTGGTCGGCGGCGGCATGACGGCGATCGACGTCGCCGTGCAGTCGAAGCGGCTCGGCGCGGAGGAGGTAACCCTCGTCTATCGCCGCGACCGCGAGAAGATGGGCGCCTCGCTCTATGAGCAGGAACTCGCCGCGACCAACGGCGTCGTCATCCGCACCAATGCGAAGCCGGCCTCGCTCCTGGTCGAGGATGGCCGCGTCGCCGGCATCGCCTTCGAGACCACGGCCGAACAGGACGGGCGCCTCGTCGGCACGGGCGAGACCTTCACGCTTCCCGCCGACATGGTGTTCAAGGCGATCGGACAGGCCTTCGTCCCCGCCGCGCTGAACGGTTCCGGCGAAGCGATCGCGCTCGACCGGGGCAAGATCCGCGTCGACGAAGAGCGCCGCACCTCGCTGCCCGGCGTCTGGGCCGGCGGCGACTGCGCCGCAACCGGCGAGGACCTGACGGTCGCCGCGGTCGCGGATGGCCGCATCGCCGCCGAATCCATCCATCGCGCGCTCATCGCCGGCTGAGGGAGGACTTCACCATGGCCAATCTCGCTTCGAGCTTCATCGGCATCAAATCGCCGAACCCGTTCTGGCTCGCCTCCGCGCCGCCCACCGACAAGGCCTATAATGTCGTCCGCGCCTTCAAGGACGGCTGGGGCGGCGTCGTGTGGAAGACGCTCGGCACCGATCCGCCTGTCGTCAACGTCTCCGGCCCGCGCTATGGCGCGATCCATTCGAACGATCGCCGCCTGATCGGCCTCAACAATATCGAGCTGATCACCGACCGGCCGCTCGAGCTCAACCTCCAGGAAATCAAGCAGGTCAAGCGCGACTGGCCGGACCGTGCGCTCGTCGTCTCGCTGATGGTCCCCTGCGAGGAGCACTACTGGAAGGACATCCTCGCCAAGGTCGAGGAGACCGAGGCCGATGGCGTCGAGCTGAATTTCGGCTGCCCGCACGGCATGAGCGAACGCGGCATGGGCGCCGCGGTCGGCCAGGTGCCGGAATATGTCGAGATGGTCACGCGCTGGTGCAAGCAGCATTCGCGCATGCCGGTCATCGTCAAGCTGACGCCGAACATCTCCGACGTCCGCCAACCGGCCCGCGCCGCGATGCGCGGCGGCGCCGACGCGGTGTCGCTGATCAACACGATCAATTCGATCATCGCCGTCGACATCGACAATTTCGCGCCCGTCCCGACCATCGACGGCAAGGGCAGCCATGGCGGCTATTGCGGTCCGGCGGTCAAGCCGATCGCGCTCAACATGGTGGCGGAGATCGCCCGCGACCGCGAGACGCACGGCCTGCCGATCTCCGGCATTGGCGGCGTCACCACCTGGCGCGACGCGGTCGAGTATATGGCGCTCGGCGCCGGCAATGTGCAGGTCTGCACGGCGGCCATGACCTATGGCTTCCGCATCGTGCAGGAGATGATCTCCGGCCTCTCCAACTATATGGATGAGCGCGGCTTCACCTCGATCGACGAGATCGTCGGCCGCGCGGTGCCCAATGTCACCGACTGGCAGTACCTGAACCTCAACTATGTCGCCAAGGCGAAGATCGACCAGGATCTCTGCATCAAGTGCGGCCGTTGCCACATCGCCTGCGAGGACACCTCGCACCAGGCGATCACGTCGATGGTCGACGGTAAGCGCCATTTCGAGGTGATCGACGCCGAATGCGTCGGCTGCAATCTCTGCGTCAATGTCTGCCCGATCGACAATTGCATCACCATGGAGCCGATGACCGGCGGCACCGACCCGCGCACGGGCCGCGCCGTCACCGGCGAATACGCCAACTGGACGACGCATCCGAACAACCCGATGGCGAAGCCGGCCGTGGTGGCGGAACCGGCGGAATAATCTGCGCCGACCCGGCGCTTCAGTGGAACCCCGTTCCGCTGAGCCGCCGGGAGGCAGCAGCGTTTCTCTGCCGCCGGCGAAAGCAGACAAGCCCTTGCTTTTCTGCCGCCGGCCGGTCCCGAACCGTCGAAATAGCGACGCGAGTGCTGATATAACGGAAGGGCCATCGAACAGGAGGCACCCGTGCAGCAGACAGCGAAGATCATCGATCTCTCTTCCTACCGGAAGACGAAGCAGGCTTCAGCCTCCCCGGCCGAGAGCATGCCGATGATGAGCTTCGCTCCGTTCGCATGGGTTCCGGTTTGGGTCATGGTGCCCGTCCCCATCCTCGCCATGGGTGGACCGACCTGATGGCGCGCTGAAGGTTGCGCGCCATGACCGAGCCCACATGACCGAGCCCGCCCGCGATCCCGTTCCGGCCGCCGTCCTGCTGGAGGTCGAAGGCGAAGCGTCCAATGAGTTGGCCGCCACCGTCGGGCGCAATCTGAAGCGCCTGCGGACGCGTCGCGGCCACTCTCTGGAGCGGCTCGCCAAGCTGTCCGGCGTGAGTCGCGCCATGCTCAGCCAGATCGAGACCGGCAAGAGCGCCCCGACGATCAGCCTGCTCTGGAAGGTCGCGACGGCGCTCGGCGTTCCCTTCGCCACGCTGCTCAACGGCCAGGACACGCGCGGCACCACGGTCCTGCTCAAGGACCGCGCCAAGATCCTGACATCCAGCGGCGGCCGCTTCTCCTCGCGGGCGCTGTTTCCCTTCTCGAGCGAGCGGACGGTGGAGTTCTACGAGCTTCGCCTCGCGCCCAACCATCGCGAGGATGCCGAGCCGCACGCACCGGGCACGGTGGAGAACCTCGTGGTGACGCAGGGAACGGTCGAGGTCACGGCCGGCCGCGAGGCGCCCCAGGTGCTCGGCGAGGGCGATGCCATCGCCTTCGACGCGGACGTGCCGCACAGCTATCGGAACCTGCGGGCGTCCGAGGCGGTCATGTATCTCGTCATGACCTATGTCGAGGCCGTTTCGGCCTGATGGTTCCGAAAACGAAAGAGCCGCCCGGTGGGCGGCTCCTCGACGAGACGGGGATGGGACGGGGCGAAAAATCAGCCCTTCATCTCCATCATGCCCATCATCATCGGCATGCCGCCCATCGACATCATCATGGGCATGCCCATGCCCATCATGCTCATCATGCGCTTGCAGCAGTCCATGAACATCTCCATGGACATGCCGTTCATCGGCATCATCTCGCACGTCATGCCCTTGTCGGTCATGGTGCAGGTCATCTTGGCCATCATCATCGGCATCATCGCGGGCATCATGCCGTTCATCATCGGCATCATTCCGCCCATCATGCCGTTCATCGGCATCATATTGTTCATCATGGGGTTCATGCCGCCCATCATGGGGTTCATGCCCATCATCGGCATCATGGCGGGCATCGGCATCATCGACATCGCGTTGCTCATCTTCAAACTCCGTGTTTGTTCGACGGCCGCGCCGTCCATGACCCCGACCTAGGACCGCGAATGACGCAGCGCAACGACGCGATCGAGCCCGCCTGTCGTTTCCTCCGGCAGAACGAACAGGCGTCCAAGCGATTGGAAAATATGTTCATCTTGTTGGACACGCTTCCGCGATAACGGAATCGCCTTGCGCGTGCGGTGACGGCGAGCGACCTCGTGCTGTCGCGGACCTCTCCCGCGCGCTTCCGGGAGGAGCAGCATTGAACCATCGACGCAGCGTTCGATGAGGGGACTTGCTTCGCCAGGGCACGCGACGGTATCCGCTTAGCGAGATGCCCCATCCGAGGCGCGCCATGAGCCTGCTCAACCCCACTCGCCGCCTCCTGCTCCAGGGCGTGTCGGCCGCCGCCATGGCGGCCGTGGCGCTGCTCGGCATCCGGCGTGCCATGGCCGCCGGCAAAGGCAGCGATCCGATCGAAGACCTGATCGCGAACATGTCGATCGAGGAGAAGGCCGGCCAGCTTAGCCTCTTCGGTGACCCGACGCGTTTTCATGGCACGGTCGTCAATCCCACCAGCGAACAGGCCGCGACCCGGAACAGGGTCTATGCGGACATCGCCGCCGGCCGCATCACCGGCCTGTTCAACGGCATCGGCGTCGCCGGTGGCCGCGAGATGCAGAAGATCGCCGTCGAGAAGAGCCCGCGCGGAATTCCGCTGATCTTCGCCGGCGACATCATCCACGGCTTCAAGACGACATTTCCGATTCCCCTGGCGGAAGCCGCGAGCTTCGACCCCGATCTCGCCTTCCGCACGGCGCGTGCCGCGGCGCTGGAAGCGACCGCCGTCGGCCTGCACTGGACCTTCGCGCCGATGGTCGACGTGGCGCGCGACCAGCGCTGGGGACGCAATGCTGAAGGTTCGGGCGAAGACACGTTCCTCGGCAGCCAGTTCGCCGCCGCCCGCGTGCTGGGATTCCAGGGGAGCAGCCTCAAGGACGAGACCTCCCTGCTCGCCTGCCCCAAGCACTTCGCGGCCTATGGCGCCGTGCAGGGCGGCATGGAATACAACACCGCCGACATCCCGGAAACGACGCTGCGCCAGACGCATCTGCCGCCCTTCAAGGCGGCCTTCGACGCCGGAGCGCTCTCGACCATGTCGGCGTTCAACGACATCGCCGGCGTGCCGGCTACCGGCAATCATTACCTCCTGACCGACATCCTGCGCGGCGAATGGGGCTTCAGGGGCCTGGTCGTTTCCGACTACACGTCGGAAGAGGAACTGATCGCGCATGGCTTCGCCGCCAATGGCGCCGACGCCACCGCCAGGGCGATCAATGCCGGCTGCGATGTCGCCATGCAGTCGGGCCTCTACAACGACTATCTCCCCGATCTGGTCAAAAGCGGCGCCGTGTCGATGGCGACCGTCGATGAAGCGGTGCGGCGTGTGCTCCGCGTCAAGCAGGCGCTCGGCCTGTTCGACAATCCCTATCGCTCGCTCGATGAGGACCGCGAACAGACCGATCTGCGCAAGCCGGAGACCCTGGCGCTCGCCCGCGAAGCCGGCCGCAAGTCGATCGTCCTGCTGAAGAACGAGGGCGGTCTTCTCCCTCTTTCAAAATCGGCACGGATCGCCCTGATCGGCCCCTGCATCAACGACAAATATGACTATCCCGGCCCGTGGTCGGTATTTCCGGACGTCGCGACCTGCGTGACGATGGCGGAGGGTTTTCAGGCGGTGATGGGCGGCCGCGGCACGCTGACGATGGCGAGGGGCAGCGACTATGAGCTGCCCTATGAGGGCGGCATCGACGAGGCGGTGCGTGCCGCCGAAGCATCGGACGTCGTCGTTCTGGTCATCGGCGAAAGCGCCGGCATGTCGGGCGAGGCGCAATCGCGCGTCGATATCGGCATCCCCGATGCGCAACTGACGCTGGCCGAAGCCGTCGCGGCGACGGGAAAGCCGGTCGTCGTCGTGCTGCGTCATGGCCGCGCCCTGGCGCTGACCGGCGCGGCGAAGGCCGCGCCCGCCATCCTCGCCACCTGGTTCCTCGGCTCCGAGACGGGCCACAGCGTCGCCGACATCATCTTCGGCGACTATGCCCCGCAGGGCCGCCTGCCGGTCTCCTTCCCGCAGGCGTCAGGTCAGGAACCCTATTACTACAATCATCGCGCGACCGGCCGTCCCCAAACGACGGCGGAGAAGGACTACAAGGCTCGCTACCGCGAAGTCACGAACGAGGGGCTCTATCCATTCGGCCATGGCCTGACCTATGGCGACATCGTCTACGGCACCACGATGGTCGATGCCGCCAGACTGAGCTGGAACGGCGCGGTCGAGGTGCGTGCCGCCGTGAGCAATCGCGGAACCCGCCCGGCGCATGAGGTCGCCCAGCTATATATCCATGACCGCGTCGCCAGCCTGACCCAGCCGGTGCGTGCGCTGAAAGGCTTCAGCCATATCGATCTGGCGCCGGGAGAGACCAGGACGGTCTCCTTCACCCTTCGTCGCAGCGATCTGGAGTTCATGACGGCCAGTCTGCAATTCGCGGCCGAACCCGGCCTGTTCGACGTCTGGATCGCGCCGTCGGCCGTCGGCGGCATTTCGGCCAGCTTTGAACTGACCAGCTGAACGTTCGCGAAGCGGGCTGATGCCGCCGATTGCTGGCCCTCACCTTGCCCGGAACGGCGCGGGCCTACCTGAGATCGGTTGGCCGACTTGAGAGGACTGTACTGGCCTCAATACTCCAGCGCCCTGATCTCGTCGTTCGCTCGTCTCAGCCGCTCGGAAAAATCCCGGACCACATTGGCGTAGATCGTCGTCAGGATATGCGGGTGCTCGCGGCCGATCTCGTGCAGCGTCTCGATCGCGAAGCCGTAGCAGACGACCCGTTCGAGCGCGACGACGTCGGCCGAGCGCTTGCCTCCGTCGAAGAGCGCCATCTCGCCGAAGGTGAGGCCCGGGCCCATCATGGCGACGCGGATCGGCCGTCCCCCTTCGGTGGCGCCGGCGAGCTGCACCGCCACGGTGCCGCGGGCGATCGCGAAGAAGACGCGGGCGGCATCGCCCTCGCGGATGATGGTCGCGCCGGCCTCGAACATCAGCGGCCGCGCCGCCGCTTCCAGACGCTTCAGATCCTCGGCCGAAAGGTTGCGGAAGATCGCGATCCCCGAGAGCGAGAAACGCGTCATGTCGGGCGAGCGGCCCTGCTGCGCGATGATGAGGTTCTCGCACCATTCGAGCGCCTCGTCGCGCGTCGCGAAGATCGCGCCGGACAGATCCGTCTCGCCCGCCTCCAGTTCCGCCCGCAGCCGCGCCAGCGGGCCGTCCGGCGGCAAATAGGCGAGGAGAATGGCCGGCGGCCCGGCCTCGCCGGCATCGATGAGGCGCGCCAGCAGCTTGGCCGCCGTCTCGTCGATCGAGGGAACGCGGCGAAGGTCCAGCACGACCTGCGCGCCTTCGGCCGCCAGTTCGCGCGCCCGGCGGATGAGCCGTTCCGCCGAGCCGAAATAGAGCGGCCCCTGCACCTCGACGATGCGGTTTCGCGCGCCATGCTCGTCCAGGATCTGCCGCTCAACCGGGCTGCGCAGCCGCTTGGAGCGCACCGATGCGCCGTCGAGTTCGCGGCGGATCACCGTGCTGGTCGAGACGCTCGTCTTGAACACATGCAGCCCGAAATCATGCGCGATCTCGCGGCAGGCGGCGACTCCACGCACGGAATTGCCATGCTCGTCGATGGGCGGCGAGAAGACGGCGATGCCGATCTGGCCGGGGATCGCCGCCATGATCGAGCCGGCGACGCCGCTCTTCGCCGGAATGCCCACCTCGTAGGACCATTGGCCGGCATAATTGTACATGCCGCAGGAATTCATCACCGTGAGGATGTCGGGAATATATTCCTCCGGCAGCGCGCGCTGCCCCGTCAGCGGGTTGATGCCCTTGTTGGCGAGCGTCGCGCCCATCACGGCGAGGTCGACGCAAGTGACCTTGACCGCGCATTGCCGGAAATAGATGTCGAGGATCTCTTCCGGCGGGCGGCGGATCATGCCCGTGTTGAGCATCATATAGGCGATGGCGCGGTTGCGATGCCCGGTGTCCCGCTCCGAGCGGAAGACGGCCTCGTCGATATCGAGCTGCCGCCCGGCGAGGCGCGAGAACAGGTCGAGCATGTTGGCGACGCGCTCGTCGTCGCTCTTGCCGCGGATCGTCTCGGCGACGGCGATCGCGCCGGCATTGACCATGGGGTTGAACGGGCGATTGTGCTTGTCGTCGAGCACGATCGAATTGAACGCCTCGCCGGTCGGCTCGACGCCGACGCGCTGGAGCACGGTCTCGCGCCCATAGCGCGCCAGCGCATAGCCATAGACGAAGGGCTTGGAGACGGATTGGATCGTGAAGGCATGATCCGCGTCGCCCACTGCATAGATCTTGCCGTCGGTGGTCGCGATCGCGATACCGCAAAGGTTCGGATCGGCCTTGGCGAGTTCGGGAATATAGGAGGCGACATTGCCGCCGCCGAGCCGGCTGATCCTGAAGTGCAGATCGCTCAGATAATCGGCGATCGGACCGTCCGCGCTCACCGGCTGTGTATTGAAGATCGCTGCGTCCATCGATGCATGGCCCCCTGGCTGGTCCGGGAGACTCAATTTGCGTGCCAGCGCGAGCGCCCATTCCCGCGGCTTTCGCACGCGGATCGTTGCCTCATTGGCCGGCAGCCGGACCGAGCCTGCCCAACATCGCGGCATCTGCGCCGGTGCGATGTCCAGATCAGCGCGAACCGAACAGCCCGGTGAGGAAGACGGCTTCGAGCGAGGCCGTCGCAGTCTCGAAATGCCGGTTGTCGTCGGCGGCTTCACCGAGGATGGCGCGGACCTGGACGTCGAAATCGGCATAGTGCTGCGTGGTCGCCCAGATCATGAAGATCAGGTGATGCGGATCGACCGGCGCCATGCGTCCTTCGGCGATCCAGCGCCGCATCACCGCGACCTTGTCGTCGACAAGATCCTTGAGACGCGCTGAAAGGACGGAGGCGATGACCGGCGCCCCCTGCATGATCTCCAGCGCGTAGAGACGGGAGGCCTTGGGATTGTCGCGCGACATTTCGAGCTTGCGGTCGAGATAGGCGCGGATCTCCGCCTTCGGGTCATCGGTGTCGCCCAGCGCCTCGAGCGGCTGCAGCCAAGCCTCGAGCGTGCGCCGAAGCACGGAGAGGTAGATGTCGTCCTTGCGGCGGAAATAATAGAGCAGGTTCGGCTTGGTCATGCCGGCGAGGTCCGCGATCTGGTCGATCGTCGCCCCGCGGAAGCCGTAGCTGGAGAACGCCTCGAGCGCGGCGTCGAGGATGCGCTCCTCGTTCTCCTCCTGGATCCGCGTCCGCTTCTTGGTTCGGTGCGCACGCGCAATGCCGGCCGGATTCATCGGCGCGTCTGTCTGTATGTCTTTGCCATCGCGGCGGCACCTTCCGATGATTCCGCCCGCCATTCAACCGGCGAGCCGTCAGAAGCTCGGCGGCGTGCAGGCGGAGACGAGTTCGAGCTCGCCTTCGCCGATATTCTTGAACGAATGCGGCTTGCGGCTGTCGAAGAAATAGGCATCGCCGGCGGAGAGTTCGTAGCGGGCGCCGGCGACCTCCAAGAGCATGCGGCCACGGATGACAATCCCAGCCTCCTCGCCCTGATGCGAGAGCATGGCCTTGCCCGATTCGGCGCCCGGCTTGTAGCGCTCATGCATGACCTGCAGCGAGCGGCCGTCGAGATTGGAGCCGACCTGACGGAAGGATATCGGTCCGCCCGCAATCTCCTTCAACTCGGCGGCGCGGAAGACCACCTGCTCGGCATCGCTCTTGGTCTCGGCGAAGAATTCGGAGAGACTGACGGGAATGCCGGACAGGATCTGCCGCAGCCCCGACACGGACGGGCTGATGCGGTTGCTCTCGACCATCGAAACGGTCGCGTTGGAAACGCCGGCGCGCTTGGCGAGCGCGCGCTGCGACAACCCCTCGCGAAGCCGCAGCGCCCGCAGCCTCGCACCGACGTCGATATCGAAGCTCGATGCGTTCATGTGTTCAACATAAAGAACACTCTTAACGGGCGCAACGAATTGACCCGCGGAAATGCTGGGAATACGTTCACAAAAATGACCGCTTCCGCGCGAGCGGATTGCCTATCAGGGAATTTTCACAGCATGACCGCACCGCTTCGCTCGAACAATCTCGAAGCTTTCTGGATGCCGTTCACGGCCAACCGCCAGTTCAAGCAGCAGCCCCGCCTGCTCGTCGGCGCGAAGGACATGCACTACACCTCGGCCGACGGAAGGCAGATCCTCGACGCCACCGCGGGCCTGTGGTGCTGCAATGCCGGCCATGGCCGCCAGAAGATCGTCGAGGCCGTGTCGAACCAGGTCGCCGAGCTCGACTATGCGCCCGCCTTCCAGATGGGCCACCCCAAGGCGTTCGAGCTCGCGGCGCGCCTCGCCAACATGCTGCCGGCGCCGCTGGACCATGTCTTCTTCACCAATTCGGGCTCCGAGTCGGTCGACACCGCGCTGAAGATCGCGCTCGCCTATCAGCGCGCCCGCGGCAAGGGCACCAAGTATCGCCTGCTCGGACGCGAGCGCGGCTATCACGGCGTCGGTTTCGGCGGCATCTCGGTCGGCGGCATCTCGGGCAACCGCAAGACCTTCGGCACGATGCTCACCGGCGTCGACCACATCCGCCACACCCATGACATCGAGCGCAATGCCTTCTCGCGCGGCGTGCCGGAATATGGCGTCGAGTTCGCCGAGGAGCTGGAGCGCGTCATCGCCCTGCACGACGCCTCGAACATCGCCGCACTGATCATCGAGCCGGTCGCCGGATCGACCGGCGTGCTGATCCCGCCGAAGGGATACCTCAAGCGCATCCGCGAAATCTGCGACAAGCACGACATCCTGCTGATCTTCGACGAAGTCATCACCGGCTTCGGCCGCGTCGGCACGCCCTTCGCCTTCGACTATTTCGACGTGATGCCGGACCTCGTCACGGTCGCCAAGGGCATCACCTCGGGCGTCGTGCCGATGGGCGCCGTCTTCGCCGCCAAGCACATCTATGACACCTTCATGGATGCGCCGGAGAACACGATCGAGCTGTTCCACGGCTACACCTATTCGGGCCACCCGCTCGCCTGCGCCGCGGCGCTCGCGACGCTCGACGTCTATGAGGAAGAGGGCCTGCTCACCCGCGCCGCCGACCTCGCCTCCTATTGGGAGGACGGTCTGCATGCGATGAAGGGGCTGCCGCATGTCATCGACATCCGCAATCTCGGCCTGATCGGTGCGATCGAGCTGGAGCCGATCCCCGGCGCGCCGACCAAGCGGGCCTTCTCGGCCTTCCTGAAGGCCTATGAGAACAACCTGATGATCCGCACCACCGGCGATATCATTGCCATGTCGCCGCCGCTCATCGTCGAGAAGAGCCATATCGACCAGATCTTCGAGACGCTCACGCGCGTGCTCAAGTCGATCGACTAAGCCGGCCCAAACAAGAAACGCCCAGCAAGCTGCCGAGAGAGACGCCCATGCAGACCATAGACAACCTCATCGGCGGCAAGCCGGTCCGATCCGCTTCGACGCGCTCCGCGCCGGTGTTCAACCCCGCGACGGGCGAACAGGCCGCCGTGCTCCCGCTCTCGACCGCCGCCGAGCTCGACGCGGCGGTCGCCATCGCCAAGGCGGCGCTGCCGCGCTGGGCCGACACGCCGCCGCTCAAGCGCGCGCGCATCATGTTCAAGTTCAAGGATCTCCTGGAGCAGAACGCGGACGCCATCGCGCGCGCCATCTCCGCCGAGCACGGCAAGACGCATGACGACGCGCTCGGCGAGGTCCAGCGCGGCCTCGAAGTCGTCGAGTTCGCCTGCGGAATCCCGCATCTGCTCAAGGGCGAGTATTCTAAGAATGTCGGCCCGGCGATCGATACCTATTCCGACCGCCAGCCGCTCGGCGTCGTGGCCGGCATCACGCCATTCAACTTCCCCTGCATGGTGCCGCTCTGGATGTATCCGGTGGCGATCGCCTGCGGGAACACCTTCATCCTGAAGCCGTCCGAGCGTGACCCGAGCGCGGCCGTCCTGGTCGCCTCGCTGCTGCAGGAAGCCGGCCTGCCGCCGGGCGTGCTCAATGTCGTGCATGGCGACAAGGAGGTCGTCGACGCGATCCTCGCCAATCCCGATATCAAGGCCGTGAGTTTCGTCGGCTCGACGCCGATTGCCTCCTATGTCTATGCGACCGGCACGGCGAACGGAAAGCGCGTGCAGGCGCTGGGCGGCGCCAAGAACCATATGGTCGTCATGCCCGACGCGGACATGGACAAGGTCGCGGACGCGCTGATGGGCGCCGGCTACGGCTCGGCCGGCGAGCGCTGCATGGCCGTCTCCGTGGCGGTGCCGGTCGGCGAGAAGACCGCCGATGCACTGATCGAGACGCTGGCGCCGCGCGTGCGCGCGCTCAAGATCGGCCCGGCCACGGACCGCGAGGCCGAGATGGGCCCGCTGGTGACCAAGCAGCACATGGAGAAGGTGCTCGGCTATATCGACAAGGGCGTCGCCGAGGGCGCGAAGCTCGTCGTCGACGGCCGCGGCTTCAAGCTGCAGGGCTATGAGGGCGGCTATTTCGTCGGTGGCACGCTTTTTGATCATGTGGACAAGAAAATGACGATCTACCGCGAGGAGATCTTCGGTCCTGTCCTCTCCGTCCTGAGGGCGCCGTCCTATGACGAGGCACTCGAGCTGATCAATGCCCATGAATTCGGCAATGGCACCGCCATCTTCACCCGCGACGGCGACGCGGCCCGCTCCTTCGCCGACAAGGTCGAAGCCGGCATGGTCGGCATCAACGTGCCGATCCCGGTTCCCGTCGCCTATCATTCCTTCGGCGGCTGGAAGCGGTCGATCTTCGGCGACCACGCCATCTACGGACCGGAAGGCGTGCGCTTCTATACGCGCATCAAGACCGTGACGAGCCGCTGGCCGGACGGCATCAAGTCGGGCGCAGTGTTCAACTTCCCGACGATGTGAGGATGTGGTCACGTTCGGCAGCCATATTCTCAGGCGTCATCCCCGGGCTTGACCCGGGGATCCAGACTTCTTGCCGATCTCAAGTAGAGTCTGGATTGCCGGATCAAGCCCGGCAATGACAGGCTATCGAGCCCAATGAGGACAGTGCCCACATGACCGCCCCGACCGATAACCTCCGCATCAATGGCGAGCGCCTTTGGGACAGCCTGATGGAGATGGCGAAGATCGGACCGGGCCTGCGCGGCGGCAACAACCGTCAGACGCTGACCGACGCCGATGCGGAGGGGCGGGCGCTGTTCCGCTCCTGGGGCGAAGCCGCCGGCATGACGCTCGGCGTCGACAAGATGGGCACCATGTTCCTGACGCGGCCGGGCACCGATCCGGACGCGCTGCCGGTCTATGTCGGCTCGCACCTCGACACGCAGCCGACCGGCGGCAAGTATGACGGCGTGCTCGGCGTGCTGTCGGCGCTCGAAGTGGTGCGCAGTCTGAACGATCTCGGCATCAAGACGAAGCATCCGATCGTCGTCACCAACTGGGCCAACGAGGAAGGTGCGCGCTTTGCGCCCGCCATGCTGGCCTCGGGCGTCTTCGCCGGCGCCATTCCGCTCGACTATGCCTATGGCCGCAAGGATCCCGAGGGGAAGACCTATGGCGATGAGCTGAAGCGGATCGGCTGGCTCGGCGACGAGGAGGTCGGCGCGCGCAAGATGCACGCCTATCTCGAATATCACATCGAGCAGGGTCCGATCCTCGAGGCGCATGAGAAGAAGATTGGCGTCGTCACCCATTGCCAGGGGCTTTGGTGGCTCGAAGTCACGCTGACCGGCAAGGAGGCGCATACCGGCTCGACGCCGATGAACATGCGCGTCAATGCCGGCCTCGCCATGAGCCGCGTCTTCGAGCTGGTCCAGGCCGTGGCCATGGAGAACCAGCCGGGCTGCGTCGGCGGCATCGGCCAGGTATTCTTCACGCCCAATTCGCGCAATGTGCTGCCTGGCAAGGTGGTCTTCACCATCGACATCCGCAGCCCCGACCTCGCCAAGCTGAACGGCATGCGCGCCCGGATCGAGGCGGAGGCGCCGAAGATCGCCGAGGCGCTCGGCGTCGGCTTCGCGATCGAGCCGGTCGGCCATTTCGATCCCGTCGCCTTCGATCCGACCCTGGTCGGCCGGGTGCGTGCTGCCGCGGAGCGTCTCGGCTACAGCCACATGGACATCATCTCCGGCGCAGGCCACGATGCCTGCTGGGCCGCCAAGGTGGCGCCCACGACCATGATCATGTGCCCGTGCGTCGACGGGCTTTCGCACAATGAAGACGAGACCATCACGCCGGAATGGGCGAGCGCAGGCGCCGACGTCCTGCTGCATGCCGTTCTCGAAACGGCCGAGATCGTCGGCTGAAGCCGACGCCGCAATAAGAGGGAAATGACATGTCGACGGTGATCAAAGGCGGGACGATCGTAGCGGCGGATCGCAGCTACGAGGCGGATATCCTGATCGAGGGCGAGACGATCAAGGCGATCGGCCCGGATCTCAAGGGCGAGAAGGTCATCGACGCGGCGGGCGCGCTCGTCATGCCGGGCGGCATCGACCCGCACACCCATCTCGAAATGCCGTTCATGGGCACCACGGCGGCCGAGACCTGGGAGAGCGGCACTTTCGCCGGCCTCTCGGGCGGCACGACCATGGTCGTCGACTTCGCGATCCCAAACGACAAGGGCATGCTCGCCGCCTTCGACGACTGGTATGGAAGGGCCGACCGCTCGGCCTCCGGCGACTATTCGTTCCACATGTGCGTGACGGGCTGGGACGAGCGCACCTTCGACGAGATGGAGACGATCGTCGGCCGCGGCATCAACACCTTCAAGCACTTCATGGCCTATAAGGGCGCGCTGATGGTGAACGACGACGAGATGTTCGCCTCGTTCCAGCGCTGTGCCGCGCTCGGCGCGCTGCCGCTCGTCCATGCCGAGAACGGCGACATCGTCGCGGCGCTGCAGCAGAAATATATGGCCGCCGGCGTCACCGGCCCCGAGGGTCACGCCTATTCGCGTCCGCCCGAGGTCGAAGGCGAGGCGACGAACCGCGCGATCATGATCGCCGATGCCGCGGGCGTGCCGGTCTATATCGTGCACGTCTCCTGCGAGCAGGCACACGAGGCGATCCGCCGCGCGCGCCAGAAGGGCATGCGCGTCTATGGCGAGCCGCTGATCCAGCATCTGGTGCTCGACGAGACCGAATATTTCAACAAGGACTGGGACTATGCGGCCCGCCGCGTCATGTCCCCGCCCTTCCGCGACAAGAGCCATCAGGATAGCCTCTGGGCAGGCCTTGCCGCCGGCTCGCTGCAGATCGTCGCGACGGACCATTGCTCTTTCACGACGGAACAGAAGCGCTTCGGCCTCGGCAATTTCACCAAGATCCCGAACGGGACGGGCGGCATCGAGGATCGCATGCCCGTGCTGTGGACCAAGGGCGTCGAGACGGGCCGGCTGACCGAGAACGAGTTCGTCGCGGTCACCTCGACCAATATCGCCAAGGCGCTGAACATCTATCCCCGCAAGGGCGCGATCGTGCCCGGCGCCGATGCCGACCTCGTGGTCTGGGATCCGAAGCTCTCGAAGACCATATCGGCGGCGAGCCAGAAGTCGATCATCGACTACAACGTGTTCGAGGGTGTCCAGGTGAGCGGCCTGCCGCGCTACACGCTGTCGCGCGGCGAGGTCGTCTGGTCCGACGGCCAGAACTCGACGCCGCAGCCCGGCCGCGGCAAGTTCATCCCGCGCAAGCCCTTCCCCGCGGTCAACAAGGCCGTGTCGAAGTGGAAGGAACTGACGGCACCGCGCGCCGTCACCCGCTCGCCCGAGCATATGCCGATCGGGGTATAACTCTTACCGAGCAACATATGGCCAACAAGGTAGCCGACGTCACCCTCTCGTTTCGCGTGAAGCAACACGCTCTGGACCTGAACGATCAGGACAAGGAGCAGTATGCGATCATCGGCTATTTTGTTTCGCGATTCTCGTCTCTAGATTACCACCTGGACACTCTTATTTTCACTTTCGCGGAGATCTATCCGGTAATAACACGTTCAATATCAAAGCATTATCCGGTAGATTATAGAAGTAAGATAGATTTTCTGATCGACTGCATAACCGCAAAGGCCTTCCTACGGGAATGCGGCGATGCAGAGGGTATGTTCGATCTAAATATTCTAGCGTTTGGTCTTGAGGAAATATTTTCCTTTAGGAATATCCTTATACATAGCAAGATCATTATGACTGAACGAAAGCAGGATAAACTGGTATTTCAGGTCAGAAAATACAGCCGATTACAATACCAGACAGGGGCGTTTTCAGTCGAAGAATATCGATATTCAGGAGGATACGTGTCTTATTTGCTCGATCAGATCGAATACCACGAATCGACATTGATACGACTGACCGAGCTACTGCACGGTGTGGACGTCGCTAAAGAGCGGGACGCGCTTCTGCGGGGACGTTCAAGAATCAAAGAGATAGCTCAAAATTTGTCGATCGGGGTCTAGGAGCGGGAATGGCTGCGGGGGAGGAGAACCCGAAGGCCGACGAGAGGACCGTGATCGACATTCGCGGCCTCTCCCTGACCTTCGAAACCAATGACGGGCCCGTCCAGGCCCTATTGGACATCGATCTGGACGTGAAGCGAGGCGAATTCGTCTCCTTCATCGGGCCGTCGGGCTGCGGCAAGACCACGCTGCTCCGGGTCATCGCGGATCTCGAGCGGGCGACGGGCGGCTCGATCACGGTGAACGGGGTATCGCCGGAAGAAGCGCGGCAGAATCGCGCCTATGGCTATGTCTTCCAGGCGGCGGCGCTCTATCCCTGGCGCACGATCGCGCGCAACGTCGCGCTGCCGCTGGAGATCATGGGGCTGCCGAAGGTCGAGCGCGAGAAGCGCATCGCCGAGAATCTCGCCCTCGTCGATCTCGCGGGCTTCGAGAAGAAGTTCCCCTGGCAGCTCTCCGGCGGCATGCAGCAGCGCGCCTCGATCGCCCGTGCGCTGGCCGTGGAGCCCGAACTGCTGCTGATGGACGAGCCCTTCGGCGCACTCGACGAGATCGTGCGCGACCATCTCAACGAGAAGCTCTCGAAGCTCTGGGCGAAGACCGAGAAGACCGTCGTCTTCGTGACGCACTCGATCCCCGAAGCCGTGTTTCTCTCGACCAAGATCGTCGTCATGTCGCCGCGCCCCGGCCGCGTGACCGATATCATCCATTGCAGTTTCCCGCGCCATCGCACGCTCGACATGCGCGAGACGCCGCAGTTCCTCGAGATCGCCGCGCGGGTGCGCGCCGGCCTCCGGGCGGGGCACTCCTATGAGGATTGACCGTCCACTGGGGCCGCAGCCTTCCTGCTCCTGCCCCCTTGTGGGGGAGGCCGGGAGGGGGGTGCGTCGGGGTCGCACTTTGCGCATCCGGAGAGGGCGGACAGGTACCCCCCTCTCCAGCTCTCCCCCACAAGGGGGGAGAGGGCAGCACGGCCGCTCACGGTACGAAATGCTCCAGTTCCGGCAGCAGGCGGACACTCTCCTGCTCGTTCGGATCGGTGCGGGCGATCACGGCGGTGCAAGGCGCGCCGCTCCGGTTGACCGGCAGATGCGGCATGCCGGCGGGGATGTAGAACATCTCCCCGGCCTTGACCGCGAGGCACTGCTCGAGCCGCTCGCCAAACCAGGTCTCGGCCTCGCCGGCGAGCACATAGATCGCGGTCTCGTGGCTCTCATGCAGATGCGCCTTGGCGCGCCCGCCCGGCGGTATGGTCAGCATGATCATGCAGAGGCCACTGGCGCCGACCGATTCCGCGCTGATGCCGGCGACATAATCGTGCCCCTGCTTGCCGTGATAGGTGACCGCGCCCGGCTGGATGACGCGGCAGGTCGGCCGCTCGATGACGTCCATGGCTTTCGCTCCCGATCGATGGGTGCCGCAGTTTACGCCATGCGGGCGGCGGCCCCAATGGGAGCCGCATCATGAGCGCGGCCGCGCCCACTGTCCGCCGGATCGACCGGAAGCCCGGCAAGCTGGTGCCGGTGCTGGTCGTGACGCTGGCCATCCTCGCGATCTGGTATGCCGGTGCCTATTGGATGAACCGCTCGTTGGCGCTCGATGTCTTCGCCCGGCAGAAGGTCGTTCCCACGACCGAGCAGCTCGTCGATGCGACCTGGTCGATGGAGCGCCCGCTCCTGCCGGCGCCGCACCAGATCGCCGTCGAAGTTTGGAAGACGACGGCCGACCAGAAGATCACGTCGAAGCGCAGCCTCGTCTATCACGCCTGGGTCACGCTCTCGGCGACGCTGGCCGGCTTCGTCAGCGGCACGCTGCTCGGCATCCTGCTCGCGATCGGGATCGTGCATGTGGCGAGCCTCGAAAAGAGCCTGATGCCCTGGATCATCGCCTCGCAGACGATCCCGATCGTCGCGATCGCGCCGATGATTGTCGTTGTCGGCTATAATCTGCTGAACGGGCAGCTGGGGGTCTCGACCGATGCGTCGCGCTTCATCGCCAAGGCGATGATCTCGACCTATCTCTCCTTCTTCCCGATCACGGTCGGCCTCGTCAAAGGCTTCCGCTCGCCCGAGATCATGCATCTCGACCTGATGCGGACCTATTCGGCGAGCCGGGCGCAGACCTTCTGGAAGCTGCGTCTGCCGGCCGCGATGCCTTATCTGTTCACCTCGATGCAGGTCGCGATCGCGATCAGCCTCGTCGGCGCCATCGTCGGCGAGATGCCGACGGGCGCCTCGGCCGGCATCGGCGCGCGTCTTCTCGCCGGCTCCTATTACGGGCAGACGATCCAGATCTGGTCGGCGCTGTTCGCCGCTTCGCTGCTCGCGGCGATCCTGGTCTGGATGGTGGGTCTCGGCGGCACGGCAGTCGTCAAACGCATGGGGATGGCCCGATGACCTCCCGCGGCCATCTCCAGCCCTGGATCGCGCTGATCGGGCTCTTCGCCATGGTAGCGCTGCCGCTGGACAGCGCCGACCCCACCCTGACGCTGCCGCGCGCCGGCGTGCTCGGCTGGTCGGTACTCGTCGCGACGGCCCTGGCGATCGTCGCGGCGATCCGCGCCGAGCAGAGCGGAATTGCCGGCGTGTTGCTGGCGATCGCGGCGCATCTCGGCGCCTTCGTCGCGCTCCATCTGCTGCCGACGGTCGCCGGTCATCCGGGCTCAGGCTATCTCGCGCTGGTGCTGACGAGCTGGCTGCTCGCCTGGGCGCTCGTCTCGGAACTGTCGGCCGTGCCGCGGCCGAAGGGCTTCGACGGCCTGTTGTTGCGCCTGCTCGTGCCGTTCCTGTTCGGCCTCTGGCTGCTGATCCTCTGGGAGATCGTCGTCGTCGTCCTGAAGGTCCCGTCGGTGCTGATCCCGCCGCCCTCGGCGATCGGCGCGCGCATCGCGACGTCGATCCCGACTCTCGCCGCGGATTTCCGCCAGACCTTCCTGAAGGCGGTGATCGCCGGCTATGCGATCGGCTGCGGCACCGGCTTCCTCGTCGCGATCATCGTCGACCGGATCCCCTTCCTGCAGCGCGGCCTGCTGCCGATCGGCAATCTCGTCTCGGCGCTGCCGATCGTCGGCATCGCGCCGATCATGGTGATGTGGTTCGGCTTCGACTGGCCATCCAAGGCGGCCGTGGTCGTGGTCTCGACCTTCTTTCCCATGCTGGTCAACACGGTCACCGGCCTTGCCGCGGCGCAGCCGATGAGCCGCGACCTGATGCGCACCTATGCGGCGAACTACTGGCAGACGCTGTTCAAGCTGCGCCTGCCCGAGGCGATGCCGTTCATCTTCAACGCCCTCAAGATCAATTCGACTCTCGCCCTGATCGCTGCGATTGTAGCTGAATTCTTCGGCACGCCGATCGTGGGCATGGGCTTCCGCATCTCCACCGAAGTCGGGCGCATGAACATCGACATGGTGTGGGCGGAAATCGCGGTGGCGGCGCTCGCCGGCTCCGTGTTCTACGGCGTGGTTGCACTCATCGAGCGCGCCGCAACCTTCTGGCATCCGTCCTTCCGCACCTGAGGGACGGATCAACGAACCCGAACGGAGGGGTCAGAGACGATGACGATGATCGGAAAGACGATGATCGGGGCGCTGGCTATGGCCGCCGGCCTGGCGACCAGCAGCGCGGCCTTCGCGGCCGACCCGCTGACGCTGCAGCTGAAATGGGTCACGCAGGCCCAGTTCGCCGGTTACTACGTCGCCAAGGAGAAGGGTTTCTACGAGGAGGAAGGTCTCGACGTCACGATCAAGCCGGGCGGACCGGACATCGCGCCCGAGCAGGTCATCGCCGGCGGCGGCGCCGACGTCATCACCACCTGGATGCCGGCAGCCCTCGCCTCGCGCGAGAAGGGCGTGCCGCTGGTCAACATCGCCCAGCCGTTCAAGAAGTCGGGCCTCATGCTGACCTGCCGCAAGGAAACCGGCATCGCCTCGCCGGCCGATTTCAAGGGCAAGACGCTCGGCGTCTGGTTCTACGGCAATGAGTATCCCTTCCTCGCCTGGATGGCGAAGCTCGGCCTCAAGACGAATGGCGGTCCGGACGGCGTCACCGTGCTGAAGCAGGGCTTCAACGTCGACCCGCTGATCCAGAAGCAGGCCGACTGCATCTCGACCATGACCTATAACGAGTTCGGCCAGGTGCTGGACGCCGGCATTCCCGAGAGCGAACTCGTCGTCTTCAAATATGAGGACCAGGGCGTCGCGACGCTCGAGGACGGCCTCTATGTCATGGAAGACAAGCTGAAGGACCCGGCCTTCGTCGAGAAGATGGCCAAGTTCGTGAAGGCATCCGAGAAGGGTTGGGACTATGCCCGCGCCCATCCGGACGAGGCGGCCAAGATCGTTCTCGAGAACGACGAGACCGGCGCCCAGACCGAAGCGCACCAGAAGTTCATGATCGGCGAGATCAACAAGCTGACCGACGGCACCAACGGCGCGCTCGACGAAGCCGACTACAAGCGCACCGTCACGACGCTGCTCTCGGCCGGTGGCGATTCCCCGGTTATCACCAAGGAGCCGACGGGCGCCTGGACGCATGCCGTGACCGACGCGGCCGGCCTCAAGTAAGAGGTTCCGCAACATCATGGTCGACGGGCGCCCTCGGGCGCCCGTTCGCATTTTGGCCTTGCCCCGACTGCGTTCGTCACGCCGACGCCGTCATCGCCACTGCCGATCGCCGCCGCAGGCATTGTGCCGTGAGACCCAAGCAACTCCGACAAAGCACCGACGCTCACACGGCGTTGCGGTTGGCGCTGGCCAGCCTTCGGCCAGCGATGGCCGCCATCCACAGCACGCCAGCGACACGGTCTCGGCTATTTTTGAAATCCATTTGACTTGAAATACGGGAATGCTAGCGTTCGTGATCTGGCGACGGAGAGACGCTTGCACCTGCGCGGGACCAACCAGGAATTCGGAAGGCCCTACAACCGACGGATCGTCCTGGAAACGATCCGCCTGTCGGCGCCGATATCGCGCAGCGAGATCGCGCAGCAGGTCGGCCTGACGGTGCAGACCGTCTCCACAATCACCCGCGAACTCGAAGAACAGGGCTTCGTGCGCGGCGCCCGCGAGACGCCGAAGGGCCGCGGCCATCCGCCGACCACGCTCACGCTCAACGCGGATGGCGGTTTCGCGATCGGCCTGCACGTCACGCCCATCGGAGTCGAGGCGGCGCTGATCAACCTCGCCGGCGACGTCGTCGCCCGCCGCGGCCGGACGATGGCGCCCGTCGATCCCGAGGCGACCTTCGCGCTCTGCGGCGATCTCGTCCGCGAGATCCGCGCGCTCCGACCGGCGGGACGCATGCTCGGCATCGGCATGGCCATGCCCGGTCCGATGGGTGTCGAATCCATGAGCTTCGTCGGGCCGACGACGCTTGAGGGTTGGAAGGACGTCGACATCGCCGCCCGGCTCGAAGCCGTCACCGGCCTGCCGGCCTTCGTCGGCGTCGACCTTGCCGCCGCCGCGCTCGGCGAGCGGCTTTATGGCGAGGGTCGCGCCTATCGCGACTTCTACTATCTCTATTTCGGCGTCGGACTCGGTGGCACGCATGTGCAGGAGGGCAACGCGGTCCGTGGCGCGCGCGGCAATGCCGGCGAGATCGGACATATCCCTCTCGTGCCCGGCGGCGACCTCTGCCCCTGCGGCAATCGCGGCTGCCTCGAACGCTATGTCTCGCTCGACGCGCTCGATCGCCGGCTCAAGGCGACCGATCCCGAAGCTGTTGTCGAACGCGCGCTCGCCGACGGATCCCCGGTGATCGATACCTGGATCGAGGAGGTCGCGCCGCTGCTCCGCGCCGCCGTGACCATCATCGAGAACCTGTTCGATCCCGAGACGATCCTGATCGGCGGGCTGATGCCCGATCATCTGCTCGAGCGGCTGCTGGCGGCCGCACAGCCATTCGCCCATTCGATCGCCGAATATACCGATCGCACCGCGCCCCGCGTGCTGCTGACCCATGAGGGGCAGGACGCGGTGCTGCGTGGCGCCGCCGCCCTCGCCGTCTCCGGCCTGCTCTCGCCCCGCTTCGGCCTCCTCTTCGCAGGCGAGGAGGAGCGCGCGCCCCGCGATCCGATCATGACTCCAACCAGCACCAAGCCGGAGGTCGCCGCATGAGCGATACGACGCCCCTTCTGCGCCTCGATGGCATCAGGAAGAACTTCGGCGCCATCGAGGCGCTCAAAGGCATCAGCTTCGACATCGGACGCGGCGAAGTGGTCGCGCTGCTCGGCGACAACGGCGCCGGCAAGTCGACGCTGGTCAAGATCATCTCGGGCGGGCAGGAGCCCAGCGCCGGGCGCATGATCTATGAGGGCAGGGAGGTCTCGTTCTCCTCGCCCGCCGAGGCCAAGGCCGCCGGCATCGAGACGGTCTATCAGGACCTCTCGCTGTGCACGAATGTCGACGTGGTCGCGAATTTCTTCATGGGCCGCGAGATCGTGAAGCGCTATTTCGGCATTCCCGTGCTGCAGGAAAAGGAGATGGAGGCGGCGACCGCCAAGGCCATCTCCGACGCCGGTACGCGCATCCCTTCGCTGCGCACCAACGTCGAGCATCTCTCCGGCGGCCAGCGCCAGGCGATCGAGCTGAACCGCTTCGTCCACTGGGGGGGCAAGCTCGTCCTGCTCGACGAGCCCTTTGCCGCGCTCGGCGTCGAGCAGACGCGGCGCGGCCTCGAAATGATCAAGAAGATCGCGGCGCAGGGCATCGGCGTCGTCATCATCACGCACATCATGGCGCAGGCCTTCCAGGTGGCCGACCGGATCGTGGTGATCCGCCAGGGCATCGTCGCCGGCGATGTCCGCGCCGACGACACGACCGCCGACAAGGTCGTGCGCATGATCACCGGCGAGGCCTTGCGCCCGTCGCCGGCAACGCCCGCAGAAGCCCGATAAACGGGCCCCGCTGAGAGGACGACGGATAGCCGCCGTTCGCAGGTCCATGAGAGAAGAAGAGGGAAGACCGAAATGAACAAGCTGATCGCAACTCTGGCAGGCGCCGCGGCCCTCGCCGCCGCGACCTTCCTGACGCCTGCCTTCGCGCAGGAGAAGGGCACGATCTATTATCTCGTGCCGACGCTGCTCGACGAGTTCCAGACCGGATCCGTCTCGGCCATCGAGAAGTTCATGGGCGATGTCGGCTACAAGACCGTGACGCTCAACGCCGACAACAAGACCGACGTGCAGCAGGGCCAGATGAATGACGTCATCGCCCTGAAGCCCTCGGCGATCGTTCTCGCAGCCGTCGACTTCAACGCGCTGAAGCCGCAGATCGAGGCCGCCCGTGCCGCCGGCATTCCGGTCATGGAATTCGACCGCCAGATCACCTCGACCCCGAGCGACCTGACCTCGGTGGCCGGCACGGTCGAGATCGGCCATGTCGCCGCCGGCGAGATCGAGCGCCTGCTCAAGGAGAAGAACGGCTCCGTCAAGGGCAAGGTGCTCCAGGTCCTCGGCGACCCCGGCGATCCCTATACGCTCGACATCCAGAAGGGCTTCGAGGAGAAGATGAAGGCGTTCCCGGACGTCACGATCATTTCCAAGCCCGCCATGCAGTGGGAAGCGTCGAACGCCGGCTCGATTGTCTCCGACCAGCTCCTTGCCAATCCCGACATCGACCTCGTCTTCGTGCATGCGGCCCATCTCGCCGTTGCCGCCGTCGCCTCGATGGAAGCGGCCGGCAAGAAGCCGGGCGACGTGCTGCTCGTCTCGTCCAACGGCGCGCCGGTCGGCCTCGACCTGATCCGCAAGGGCTGGGAGCAGGTCGAAGTCGAGCAGCCGCTCTTCGCGCAGGCGGCGGCGCTCGCCATGTTCGCCGACAAGGTGGTGAACAAGCAGGAGATCAAGCCGGGCAAGTATGAGGTGCTCGGCCTCGACGGCGAAGTGACGATCGAAACCTGGGGTCCGAACATCAAGCTGCCGGGCGCCGCGATCACCAAGGGCAATGTCGATGACCCGAAGTTCTGGGGCAACATGAAGACGCCCGAGTCCAAGGTCACGCCCGTCCCGTAGTCGCCTTCGTGGAAGGCGCCGACGGCGCCTTCCACGCTGCCCGTCATCCGCGGAGCCCGCCATGATCTCCACCCGTCACCGGGCGGTGATCGAGTTCGTCCTCGATCATCTCGTCTGGTTCATCCTGATCGCCGTCGTCGCGCTGTTCTCGTTCACGGTGCCGAGCTATTTCCAGATCGGCATCTTCGCCAATATCGTCGAGCAATCGACCTTCGTCGCGACGCTTGCGATCGGCCTGTCGCTGCTGATCATCGCCGGCTACATGGATCTTTCGGTCGAATCCGTCATGGCGCTGGCCGCCATGGTGATCGGCATCCTGTTCGCCAAGTCCGGCGTCGGCCTCGGCCTGACGCTGACGCCCGCCTGGCTCATCGTTCCAGTCTCGCTCGCCATTGCGCTCGCAGTCGGCGCCGTCGTCGGCGCCTCGAACGCCTTCTTCGTCGTGCGTTTGAAGATGAACGCCTTCATCGTCACGCTGGCGGCCTATATCTGGGGCCGCGGCCTGGTGGTCGCGCTTTCCGGCGGGCGCTCAGCCCAGGAACTGCCGGCAGAGCTGCGCTTCCTCGCGATCGAACGCTTCCTCTCGGTCCCGCTCATCGCCTGGGTCTCGATCGCCGCGACGCTGGCCTTCGCCTTCATCCTGAACAAGACGCCCTTCGGCCGCCATCTCCTGCTCGTCGGCGGCAATGCCACGGCCGCTTATCGCGCCGGCATCCGCGTCGATCGGCTGACGGCGACGACCTTCGTCCTCGCCGGCGCGATCGCCGGCCTCGCCGGCTGGCTGCTCGCAATCCGCACCTCCGGCGCCACGGCCAATCTCGGCGTCGGCATGCTGTTCCAGACCTTCGCGGCCGTCGTGATCGGCGGCGTCAGCCTGAAGGGCGGCGTCGGCAGCCTCACCGGCGTCTATGCCGGCGTGCTGCTGCTGGCCTCGATCCAGACCGCCATCAACCTCATGGGCATGCCGGCCCATTTCACCCAGCTCATCCAGGGCGGCATGGTGCTCGTCGCCGTCCTGCTCGACACCGTCAAGATCGCAATCCGGAAGAAACTCGCCTGATGTCCGCCTTCACCGACAAACGTCTCGCCGGCCGCACGGCCCTCGTCGTGGGTGCCGCCCGTGGCATCGGAGCCGCCATCGCGGCGCGCTTCGTCAGGGAAGGCGCGCGCGTCGTCATCGCCGACACCGAGACCGAAGCCGGCGAGGCGACGGCCGCCGCGCTCGGCGGACCGGAGCAGACGCGCTTCGTCCAGACCGACATCTCGCGGAAAGACGGCGCCGAGCACGCCGTCTCGACCGCCGTCGACGCGTTTGGCGGCCTCGACATCCTCGTTCAGAACGCCGGCATCTATCCCTGGACCCTCATCGAGCACATCTCGCCCGAGGAATGGGACGCGGTGCTCGGCGTCAATCTGCGCGGCACCTTCCTCGCTGCCCAGGCCGCCCTGCCCGTCATGCGGGCGCGCGGCGGCGGACGGATGATCTTCACCTCCTCCGTCACCGGACCCAAGGTGTCGAGCCCCGGTCACGGCCATTATGCGGCGTCGAAGGCGGGCATCAACGGCTTCATCCGTTCCGCCGCGATCGAGTTCGCCGGCTATGGCATCACGGTCAACGGAGTCGAGCCCGGCAACATCCTGACCGAAGGCATGAAGGCACATCGCAGCCCCGCCTTCATCCGCGGCATGGAGGACGCCGTGCCGCTCGGGCGGCTCGGCACGCCGGACGACGTCGCCGGCGCGGTCTATTTCTTTGCCTCGGACGACGCCGCCTATATCACCGGCACGACGATCGTCATCGACGGCGGCCAGATCCTGCCGGAAGGCAACGATTTCCGCCTCTCACCCGGCTGACCGACATGGCAGAGATCCACGAGCGCCTCGGCCTCACGCCCGTCATCAACGCCTCCGGCACGATGACGTCAATCGGCGCCTCGCGGGTCGTGCCGCAGGCGGCCGCCGCGGTCGGGGAGATCCTGACCGAGTTCGTCGACATCGCGTCGCTTCAGGCCCGCGCCTCCGCCGTCATCGCCAAGGCCACGGCAGCGGAAGCCGGCTTCGTCACCTCGTCGAGCGCCTCAGCGATCACGCTCGGCGTCGCGGCGGCCATGACCGGCTCCGACCCGGCCGCGATCGAAAGGCTGCCGGACACCACGGGCCTCCGCGACGAGGTCGTGGTCCAGTCCGGGCATCTCGTCAATTTCGGCGCGCCGGTCGACCAGATGATCCGCCTCGCCGGCGCAAGGGTTATCGGCGCCGGCACCGCCTTCGACGTGCAGCCCTTCCACATCGCGGCGGCGCTCGGCGAGCGAACCGCCGCGGCGGTCTTCGTCATCTCGCACCATGTCGTCCCGACCGGACAGACGGACCTCGCGACCTTCGTGGCGCTCTGCCACGCGCGCGGGGTGCCGGTCATCGTCGACATGGCGAGCGAATATGATCTCACCGGCGCCATCGCGGCCGGCGCCGATCTCGTGATCTGGAGCGCGCATAAATTCCTCGGCGGCCCGACGGCCGGCATCGTCGCTGGACGCCGCGACCTCGTCCGGGCCAGCTTTCTGCAACACCGCGGCATCGGTCGCGCCATGAAGGTCGGCAAGGAAGGCATCGTCGGCGCCATCGCGGCGCTGGAAGCCTGGGCTGAGCGGGACCCTGTTGCGACCCGATCGCGCGAGGAGGCGATCGTCACGCTCTGGTTCGAACGGCTCGCCAATGTACCGGGCCTCGCGCTCCGCCGCCTGCCCGACTGGACCGGCAATCCGATCGACCGGGTCGAGCTGACGGTCGGCCGCGACGCCGGT
Source organism: Kaistia hirudinis (assembly GCF_014196455.1). Taxonomy (GTDB): domain Bacteria; phylum Pseudomonadota; class Alphaproteobacteria; order Rhizobiales; family Kaistiaceae; genus Kaistia; species Kaistia hirudinis. The sequence continues at coordinate 208,096 of NZ_JACIDS010000006.1, read as the reverse complement.
CTGTTCGCGTGGGAACTGGCGAGCCGGCTGGCCGGGCGCTCACCCTCGATCCGCGTGCGCGATGATCTCGCCGACAGCGGCGTCGTCCATCTCGACCCCTGCAATCTCACACGGGACGAAGCCGTCGCCGTGGCGGTCGCGATCACAGACGTGATCGAGGAGGCGCGCGCAGCAGGCGACGGTTTCCGCGAGAACTTCGCCGAGCACCGGGCCAACGGCCTCGCCGGCGCGCTGGCCTGGCCGGGCTGAGCCTATTACGCGCTGAATGCGGCCTCATAGAGTTCCGGCTTGAAGCCGACGAGGCGGCGCGTGCCGAGATCGAGCACCGGCCGGCGGATCATTGACGGCTGCGCCTGCATCAGCTTGAGCGCCGCGGCACGATCGAGACCGGCCTTGTCCGCATCCGGCAGCTTGCGGAAGGTCGTGCCCGAGCGATTGATCAGGTTCTCCCAGCCGAGCTCATCGGCCCAGGCCGCGAGGCGCTCCGCGTCGATGCCTTCCTTCTTGTAGTCATGGAAGCGATAGGCGACGCCGTGCCCGTCGAGCCAGGCGCGGGCCTTCTTCATCGTGTCGCAATTGACGATCCCGTAGATCGTGATCAAGCGCTCGCTCCTTCCTGCCTGCCGGATCAGCGCCGGCCGATACGATTCGGTAACCCTAACTGATCCATAATGCCATGCGATCAGCCAAGGAGGTCCATGTGCTCAGGCGTATTTATCTGACGGCAGCGCGCGAACAGCTTGTCGCCGAGGGCAAGATCCGGCGCATGTCGAAAGCGGACGCAATCCTCAACAAGGTCATCGCAAGCGGCGCGGCCTGTCTTTCGGAGGATGACCGCGCGCTTTACGATCTCAAGCTGATCCCGCTGATCGAATCCATGTCTCTGCACTGACCAGAGCAGTGGGATTACTCGGCCTGCAGCGCGTCCAGCTCCCTGGTGAGCTCATCGAGCTCGCGCTGCTGCATTTCGATGCGGCGTGACGCGAGATCGTCGTCGGCCGCGCCGGAATAGGCGGCAGCCTGCTCGGTGAGCTCGATGATGTTCGCACGGACCACAGCGATCCGCTTCTCCAGTTCGGCAATCGCCGCCAGATCCTTGGCCATGCGGGCCCTCCCTCTCAAGGCATCCTTTGAACCATAGCCGGACGCCGAAAGCGAGACGCCGGCGCCGCGATCGCCTTCCCGTCGCGCACCGAACACAGGTGCGAATATGCCGCCAATTCGTGCAGCACCGGGCCACCGGCCGGCCTGCCGCTGCGGGCGCACGGCGCTATCATGCGGGCGGAACAGGGAAACCGGCATGGCATTCGATCTCGTCCTCAACGGCGCGCTCCTCCCCGAGATCGCCGATCATCCGCTCGCGATCGGCGTCACGGAAGGGCGCATCGCCGCGGTCGGAACGGAGGCGATGGCGGGCATGGTCGAACACGACGCGGGCGGGCGCCTCGTGCTGCCGGGCTTCGTCGACAGCCACATCCATCTCGACAAGTCCTGCATCCTCGATCGCTGCCGCGCCGAAGGTTCGCTCGCCGAGGCGATTGCCGAAGTCGCCCGGCTGAAGCGGGATTTCGACGAGGATGATGTCTATCGCCGCGCCGAGACCACGCTGGTGAAGGCCATCCTTCAGGGCACGACGCGAATCCGCACCCATGTCGAGGTCGACCCGCGCATTGGCCTCCGATCCTTCGCCGCGCTTAAGCGGCTGAGACAGGACTATGCCTTCGCGGTCGATATCGAGATCTGCGTCTTCCCGCAGGAAGGTCTGCTGAACGATCCCGGCACCGATGAATTGCTCGTCGCGGCCTGTTCTGACGGCGCCGACCTGATCGGCGGCTGCCCCTATACCGACACCGAGCCCTTCGCCCAGATCGAGCGCATCTTCGACATCGCGGCCACGTTCGACATCGACGTCGATTTCCATCTCGATTTCGATCTGGATCCAAGCTGGACCCATCTCGACGCCGTCCTCGCGGCCACGGAGCGGCGCGGATGGGGCGGACGCGTCGCGGTCGGGCATGTCACCAAGCTCTCCTCCATGCCGCCCACGCGCGTCGCCGACTACGCCCGCCGTCTCGCCCATGCCGGCGTAGCGCTGACCGTTCTCCCCGCCACCGATCTCTTCCTGATGGGTCGGAAATCCGACTATGACGTGCCGCGTGGCGTGACGCCCGCACATCGCCTCGCAGAGGCCGGCGTCACCTGCTCGCTCGCGACCAACAATGTCCTGAACCCGTTCACGCCGTTCGGCGATTGCTCGCTGAACCGGATCGCCAATCTCTACGCGAATATCACGCAGCTCGGCCGGCGCGGCGAGATGCTGGCCTGTCTCGACATGGTCACGGCCGCGCCGGCACGGCTGATGCGTTGCACGGATTACGGCATCGCCGTCGGCAACGCAGCCGATCTCGTCGTGCTCGACGCGAAGGACCCGGCTCTTGCGGTCGCCGAGATCGCGATGCCGCTGATGGGATTCAAGCGCGGCGTGAAGACCTTCGAGCGCCCGGCGGCGCGACTGATCCGCCCTGGCGCATAGGCTTCTTGCACGCCGTGTTGACAAGCACGGGGCACTCCTGTCCGATCCGCGGCGCAGAGCGCGACGAGGTTCGGGTGAACGGCGAGACGCGGTTGAAGGCAGCCGCCATCGGGGCGGGCACCGCCATGCTGGCGGGCTTCGGGATCGTCGAGGCGCTCGATCAGTTCGGCGCGCCCGCGGTGCTGGCCGCCTTCTTTCCGCTGCTGCCCCTCGCCATCGTCCTGATCATCGCCATTTCGATGCGCAGCCTCGCCTTCGCCGACGTGATTCGCGGCGGCGCCTTCGGTGCGACGGCCAATGGCTGGGCCCTGGCCGGCCTGACCCTCGGCTCGCTCGCCCTCGTCGCGGCGCCGATGGCGACCGCGCTCGGCGGAGGAAGCGGCATCGTCCTCATCGCGGCCTTCCTCGCCGGCGCGGCGACCGCGCGGATGCTGGTCGTTCCTGCGCTGCGCGCGACCGAGGCCCCGACGCTGGCCGCGGCGCTGGGCGTCCGCTTCGACGGTCTGGTGCGCGCGCTCGCCACGCTCGCCATCGTGCTGGCCCTGCTGCCGCTGCTGGCGGCGGAAGCCTCGCTCGCCGGCCTCGTCGCGTCCCGCATGCTAGGCCTGCCCGCGGCGGCAACCCGCGATGCGCTCATCATTCTGGCGACGCTCGCCTGCCTCTTCGGCGGGCTCCGGGCCGCAATCGCCATGGCCGCAATAGCGGCACCGATCGTCGCCGCCGGCTATCTGCTGCCCGTCGCCATCGTCTCCCTGGATGTCAGCCCGGTCCCGATGCCGTGGGTCGGCCTGTTCGAGGGCGGGCTGGCGGCGCCCACCCGCTTCCCTGGAACGATCGTCCTCGCCCTGCTGGTCGGGCTCTTGGGCGGGATCGGCACGATGCCGACGCTGCTGATGCCGGCCTGGGCGCGCCAGAAGCGGCAGCGCAGCGCGCGTGCCCGCATCATCGGATTGACCGCGACGGCCGCCGTCCTGCTGGCGGCGCCGAGCTATGGACTGCTGGCATCGCGGCTCGGCATCGACGCGGCAACCAATCCAGCCGGCCTCGTCGTCGATTTCGGCGAGACGGCACGCCTCTCCGCCGCGCCGTCGGTGTTGCTGATCGGCGCCCTGCTCACGGCCGCGCTCGTCGCCGCGACGGCGTTCCTCGCCAATGCCGCTGCCGCGATCGGCAATGATCTCTATGTTATCTTCGTCGAGCCATCGGCGCCCGAGATCCGGCGCATTTTCATTGCCCGACTCGGCGCGATCCTGCTCGCCGCGCTCGCGGCCGGCCTTGCCTCCGTCACCGCCGGGGACGCGGCCATGCTCGCCGCCTGCGGCCTCTCCATCGCCGCGGCCAGCCTCGGGCCCGTGCTGCTGATCGGCTGGCGCATCGGCACCGTGACGCCGGCCGCCGCCGCAGCGGCCATCGCCGTCGGCCTGTGGCTCACCGTCGCCGACATCGCCCTCGCGCTGCTCTTTCCCGATGTCTCCGGCCGCTTCCTCGCCATGGGCACGATCACCCCGACGGTGCTCGGTCCGACCGGCTGGTTCGGCCTCCCGATCGGCCTCTCCGGCCTGCCGGGCGCCGTCTTCGGCACGCTGACGCTCTGGGCCGCAAGCGAACTGCCGCGCACGGATTGGCCGAAGGTTCGCCGCCGCCTGGCGGCCCTGTCGCACAGCGTTGTTGCGACCGGCCGCAAAATGACCGCGCAGGCGCACTCGCTCAGCCAGTCGATAAAGAAGACGCCCTCCGCCACGACGCCCGTTCTCTCTGCGGCCTCGGAGCCGCCGTCACCGGCGCCCGCGATCGAGGCCGGCAGCGCCCTGCCGGACGCCGATCCCGCACCCGCATCTCCCGCTCCTTCGGCCGAAGGGACGGCGGACAAGCCCCTCTCCTGAAAGGTCCATTCCCGTGTCAGCCGACAGTTACGCCGCTGCCCCGCGTCGCCAGCTCTTCGCCCCGATCGAGCCCTATGCGGTGCATCGCATCAAGGTTTCGGACCTGCACGAGATCTATGTCGAGGAATGCGGCAACCCGAACGGCAAGCCCGCGCTCATGGTGCATGGCGGGCCGGGCGCCGGCTGCAGCCCCGCGATGCGCCGCTATCACGATCCCGAGGCCTATCGGATCATCCTGTTCGACCAGCGCGGCTGCGGCCGCTCGACGCCGCATGCGGAGCTGCGCGAGAACACGACGTGGGATCTCGTCGCGGATATGGAGCGGATCCGCACGCAGCTCGGCATTGACCGCTGGCAGCTCCTCGGCGGCTCCTGGGGCTCCTGCCTGTCGCTCGCCTATGCCGAGACCCATCCCGAGCGCGTCAGTGAACTGCTGCTGCGCGGCATCTTCACGCTGCGCCGGAGCGAATTGCTCTGGTTCTATCAGGAGGGCGCGTCCTGGCTGCTGCCCGAGGCCTTCGAGGCCTATGCCGCCGTCATTCCCGAGGCGGAACGGGGCGACATGATCGCTGCCTATTACAAGCGCCTGACGGGGAGCGACGAGGCGCTGCAGCTCGAGGCAGCCAAGGCGTGGAGCATGTGGGAGGGCGGCGCGATCACGCTTCTTCCCGATCCGGCGCGCGTCGCCGCCTTCGGCACGCCGCACTACGCGCTCGCCTTCGCGCGGATCGAGGCCCATTATTTCGTCAATCACGGCTTCTTCGATCGCGATGACCAGTTGCTGGCGAATGCGGACAGGATCGCCGGCATCCCGGGCGTGATCGTGCACGGACGCTATGACGTCTGCACGCCCCCCGCCATCGCCTATGATCTCTCCAAGGTCTGGCCCGATGGCGAATTGCGCATCGTCCCCGACGCGGGACACGCCATGTCCGAACCCGGCATCGTGCACGAACTCGTCACGGCGACGGATCGCTTCAAGGCGAACTGAGATCAGGTGCGGTCGTCAGGGCCGCGCTTCATCTCCTGCACGAGGCCGAAGAAGCGGCGCATCAGCTCCTCGCTGAAGTCGAGCGCCCGGTTCATCTCCTCGTCGGAAGGCGCCGCCGCCAGCGGCGGCGTCTCGTCCTTGCGCGCCCGCTCCAGCGCATCGACCCGCATGCGCAGCGCCGCGACCGCGGCGCCGAGCGATTCGATCTCCTCCGACAATTCGCTCAGCCGGTCGGGCGATCGCAGCGTGTCCTCGGGGATGGCCGCGCAGCGCCACAGCGAATCCGCGGCGGCGGTCTCGCGCCGGCAATGCGACACGAGGCCGGTCTGCGTATCGAGCCGCACGAAGCCGCCTTCGGCGGGCACCATGGTGAAACGGGGCGCAGCCTCGGCCTGGGCGGGCGGCAGATCTTCGGCGAGGACCGGCGCCGAAACCGGCATGCAGATCGCAGCCGCCACAAGCGCCCATGCGGGAAGATGTCTCATCGTCGCGCTCCTCCACCCGGCCCGGCGCGAGCCTATCACGCCGGCGTGGCCAGACGAAACGCGCCCGCCGTCAGCCGCCGCTGGCCTCTTTCTGGCGCAGCAGACCGCTCACGACGTGGACCGTGCGGCGCAGTTCGTCCAGCGCCTTCTCGATCTCGACCTTCTGCTGCTCGAGGATGCCGATCTGCTCGTTGAACTTCTTCAGCGCCAGCTGCATCTGCTGCACCTGGCCGTCCTTGAGGTCATAGAGCTCCAGCATCTCCTTGATCTCGACCAGCGAGAAGCCGACCTTCTTGCCCATCAGCACGAGCTTGAGCCGGCCGCGGTCCCGCCGGGAATAGATCCGGTTCAGGCCCTCGCGCGTCGGATTGAGCAGGCCCTTGTCTTCATAGAAGCGCAGCGTGCGCAGCGACACGCCGAATTCGCGCGACAGATCCCCGATGGTGAAGCTCGTCTGCCGATTGCCGTCGGCAGGGCCTGCTGCATCGATATCATCCCTGGAAATACCGGCGATGTGCGCCATGCCCGTCTCGTCGTCCCTGATGCCCTGCACCAACCCCGCCCGATCGAGCGGGCCGAAGCGCCTTCTTGCCCCGAGGATTGGGCAAGTTGAAGGCACGGCCGGCATCCGCTGCGGTTACGCACAGATCCCGCCCCGCGCCACCGAGAGGAAAGGGTTAAGGCGTGTTACCGAAGTGTCGCCGCGCCGTCGCCCGGTTAACCCCATGTTTACCATGATTATCGGAAGCTGACCGCAGCGAGGGAATCGCTCGCCGGGGCGGGCACCCCGCGCGACGGGACGAGCGGAACGATGCCGCAAGCGGCATCGAGGGGCCAGATGTGATGAGATCGGGCAGTAGAGCCGGCTATGAGGGGGGAGCGGCATCCGCCGTCAATCCGCCGCGTCTGAAGGCCTCGCCGCGTTCGCCCGTCAGTGGCGGCACGGAACGAATCGCGGCGCTGTCGGCGCTGGTCGAGGAATTGAGCGGGCAGATCGACGCGATCGAGGGCGCTTCCCGCCGCGACGCGATCCGGCGCAGCGTGCGTCAGGCCGCCGCTCAGCCCGACCGGCAGGAACCGGCTCGCCCTGCCGATCGCGAAGGCGAGCGCCTCAGCGCGATCGAGAGCCGCCTCGCCGCCATCGCCGAGGAGATCACCCGGCGCGACCGCCCGGCCGAACCGCCGGTGGATGCACGGCGGCAGGAGATCGGCAGCCTTCAGGCCGCGATCGAGGAGATTTCCGAGCGCCAGCGGACGATCGACCGCAGTGGCGGCCGGCAGCTGCCGACCATCGACACGATCGCACTCGAGGACGCGCTCCGCGCACTTCGCGACGAGATCGGCGCACTGGACCGCCGAATCGCCACGGAAGCCCGCCGCGGCGAGGAACTCGGCCGCGCGATCCATAGCGGCCTTGCCGAGCGCCTGCAGCCCGCGGGCAGCGACAGCATGATCGCTGCGCTCCGCGACGATCTCGCTGAGATTCGCCGTGCGGTCGATCTCGCCGCGCGCGAGACGACGCTCGCCAGCATCGAATCGGGCTATGGCCACGTCATCGAACGGCTGGACGATATCGTCCGCCGCGTGCCGGAACGCGATCGGTTGGACGGGATCGCCAAGGAGATTGCCCGGCTCGCCGAGCGGATCGACCAGGCGCCGCGGCCGCGCGACATGGACGGCGAGCTCGAAGACATCCGCAACGCGATCGCCTCGATCGGCGCGCGCGGCTCCGACGACCGGTTGCTGCGCGAAATCGGCGCCCTCCGCGAAGTCGTCGGCCGCTTCGGCGCGCCCGAGCTCTCGCGCATCGAGGAGCGGCTCGACGCGCTCGCCGGCCGGTTCGACGGCTCAAGCGACCGCCGCATCGCCGATCTCGGCATGGCGATCGAGAAGCTCGCCGCGCGGCCCCTGCCCATGGTCGACCTGACCCGGATCGAGCGCGATATCGGCCTGCTCCGCCGCGAGATCGACGGTCTCGCCAAGAGCACGGACCCGGTCGCGCTGCTCCGGCTCGAACAGCAGATCGCCGCGATCCGCACCGCGCTCGACGAACGGGCCCAGCCCGCCGCCGAGGCCGCCGCCTTCCAGCGCCTCGAAGAGCGGCTCGACGCGCTGGCCGGTCGGCTCGATGCGATCGCCGAACTGCCGAGCCTCGCCGCGCCGGCTTCGGACGATGCGATCGCCGGCCTCCGGGCCGAGATCGCGGCGCTGCATGGCGACGTCGCGCAGCGCCAGCCCGCCCGTTTCGACGAGATCGAAGACCAGATGCGCGGCCTGATCCGCCGCCTGGACGAGGCCGCCGACCGCGATGACGGCCAGGCGCTGGCGCAGCTCGAGGCGCAGGTCGGCGCGCTCGCCGAGAAGCTCGCGACCGTGGAGCCCGGCGTCGACGCGCTCTCCAAGGTCGAGGCCAATCTCGACCGCCTGCAGGGCCTTCTGGCCGAGGCGCGGCACGACACGATCGAGGCCGCTCGCACGACGGCGCGCACGACGGTCGAGGAATTCGCCGGCTCGCTCGCCGGCGGTCGCGACGACGCGATGGTTGCGGCGCTCCGCGAAGATCTTCGCCGCCTTCAGGACGCGGCGATGCATTCCGGCCGCCAGAACGAGGACACGCTCGAGGCGGTGCACGACACGCTCGCCAAGGTCGTCGACCGGATCGCCCAGCTCGAGGCCCAGGGCGCGGATACGCAGCTCTCGGTGTCGCTCAAGGAGCGCGTCCGCAGCGTCGTTCCCCCGCGGCACTTCGCGGCGGATGACCTGCCGGAAGACCATCGCCCCCTGGCGCCCGGTTCGGGCAAGCCGGACCTCGCCGCCGCGGCGCCGCGCGCCGAGGTGGAAACGGGCGGTGACCGCAAGGCCGATTTCATCGCCGCCGCCCGCCGCGCCGCCCAGGCAGCCCAGGCTGAGACCGCCAAGGCGCGCGCCGAAATGCGCGAGGGCGCTCCGTCGGAGGAGCGGCCGGGTCCGTTCGCACGCATCGGACAGGCGCTGCGCGGGCGTCGCCGCACGCTCGTTCTCGCCATCGCCGCCGTCGTGCTGGCGATCGGCGCCGCGAAGATCGGGCCGTCGATGCAGGACCGCATCGTCGAGGCGCTGACACCCGCCGTCGCGCGGACGAGCGGCGAGGCGCTCGATCGGACCGCAACCGGCTCCATCCCGGCCAAGGCCGTGCGCAACGCCACCGCCAATCCGGCCCCCGCACCGGCACTGGTCGCGCCGAAGCCCAACAGCGAAGCGCTCGCCTTCTCGCCCGATCCCTTCACGGATTTCGGCCCGACCGCCGCTGCGGCCAAGCCGGCCGCAACCGAGGCAGCCACAGCCGCGCCGTCCCCGTCGCTTGTGCTCGACTATGCCCTGGTCGAGAGTGCCGCCAATCGCGGCGACGCCGTCGCCGCCTTCGAGATGGCGAAGCGCTATGCCGAACCGGCCATGGGCCGCGCCGACATCAAGACGGCTGCTGCGTGGTATGAGCGCGCGGCCAAGGCCGGCCTCGCCGTGGCGCAGTACCGGCTCGGCAGCCTCTATGAACGCGGCGAGGGCGTGAAGCTCGACGTTGCGGCTGCACAAGGGTGGTATGAGAAGGCGAGCCTCCAGGGCAATGCCCGCGCGACGCACAATCTCGCCGTCCTGATCAGCGAGGGCGCCAACGGCAAGGCGGACTACAAGCACGCTGCCGACCTGTTCATCGTCGCGGCCACCATGGGCGTCGCCGACAGCCAGTATAATCTCGGCGTCCTCTATGCCCGCGGCCTCGGCGTGCCGGTCGATCTCGTCCAGTCCTACAAATGGTTCGCGCTCGCCGCACAGCAGGGCGACACGGATGCGGGAGGGCGCCGCGACGAGGTCGCCAAGGCGATGAAGGCCGACGATCTCGCGGCAGCGCGCCTCGCGGTTCAGGCCTTCAAGGCGACGCCGCTCAATCCCGTCGCCAACAACGAGCCGACGCCCGATCCCGCCTGGTTCGCAGCGCCCGCCGCGACCTCCATGCAGGAACAGACCACGCCCCTCGGACGGCTGGCCGGCTCGACGAGCTGACCGGCGGACCGGCCGGCCAAGCGGGCTGACCCGTCCGGGGATCGATCCCTCGCTCAAGAGCGCCCCGAGTCGCCCGCCGTGCAGATCTATCTTCCCATAGCCGAACTGCCGGTGAATATGTTCCTGATCTTCGGCATGGGGGGTGCCGTCGGCTTTCTATCGGGTCTCTTCGGCGTCGGCGGCGGCTTCCTGCTGACCCCGCTCCTGATCTTCTCCGGCATTCCGCCCGCCGTGGCGGTCGCCAGCACGACGGCTCAGGTCGTGGCCTCCTCCTCGTCGGCCGCGCTCACCTATTGGCGCCGCCGCCTGATCGACACCAAGCTCGCGGCCGTGCTCGTGGTGGCCGGCGTCATCGGTTCGTCGATCGGCGTGGCGATCTTCAGCCTGCTGCGCCGGCTCGGCCAGCTCGACCTCCTGATCGCCGTCGGCTACGTCACCTTTCTCGGCTTCGTCGGCAGCCTGATGCTGGCCGAATCCATCCGCGCCATGGCGCATATCCGGCGCGGCCGCCCGCTGCCGCTGCGCCGTCCCGGCCGGCACAATTGGGTGCACGGCCTGCCCTTCAAGATGCGTTTCCGCCGCTCGAAGCTCTATGTGAGCGTCATTCCCATCCTCGGCATCGGCATTGGCATCGGCATGCTCGGCGCGTTGCTGGGTATCGGCGGCGGCTTCATCCTCGTGCCGGCCCTCATCTATCTGCTGCGCGTGCCGACCAGCATCGTGATCGGCACCTCGCTGATCCAGATGATCGGAACCATGGCGGTCGCGACGATCCTGCAATCGGGTACCAATCATACGGTCGATGGCGTGCTGGCGCTCATCCTGATGGTCGGCGGCGTGATCGGCGCGCAGTTCGGCGCCCGCGTCGGCGCGCAGATCCGCGGCGAGCAGCTGCGGGCCCTGCTCGGGCTGCTGGTGCTCGCGGTCGCCATCCGCTTCCTGGTCAACCTCGTGCTGCCGCCGGCGGAAATCTTCTCGCTGGCCACCCTGTCAGGCGATGCCCGATGAGACGCGCGTGCCGGATGCCGCTGGCCGTGCCGGTTCTCTTCATCGCCCTAGCGCTCATGGCCTCCCGCGCCGCCGCCGAGGATCTGATCTTCACGCTGTCGAGCGACCGGATCCGCATCACCTCGGATTTTCGCGGCGTCGACCTCGTCGCCTTCGGCGCGATAGAGCGCGATGCCGAGACGGTCTCGCGCGGGGCGGGCTATGACGTGGTCGTCGTGATGCGCGGCCCGCCGGAGACGCTGGTGACCCGGCGCAAGGCGCGCTTTGCCGGCATCTGGATCAATCGCGCCTCGCGCACCTTCCCGAACGTCCCGTCCTTCTATCTCGCGAGCGCGTCGCGCCCGCTCGCCGATATTTCGACGCCCGCGATCTTGAAGCGCTACCAGATCGGCCCGGAAAACCTCGCCTTTCAGGCGCTCGGCGGGCCGGATGAGGACAGCGCGTTCCGCGACGGGCTCATCCGCCTCAAGGCGGACGCGGGCCTGTTCGAGGTGGCGGAGAGCACGGTGAGCTTCCCGGGCACCTCGGTGTTCAAGGCCAATCTATCCATCCCGGCGAACGTTCCCGTCGGCGACTATGTCGTGACGGCCTATCTCTTCCGCGACAGCGCCATGCTGGCGCGCCAGAGCCTGACGATCCGCGTATCCAAGGAGGGCTTCGAACGCCTCACCTTCGATCTCGCGCATCGCTACGGCTATCTCTACGGGCTGCTCTGCGTTGTGCTCGCGCTGTTCACCGGCTGGCTCGCCGGCATCATCTTCCGGCGCGACTGAACTCAGCTGCGATTCATGTTGAGGAGGCGCAGGATGATCCAGACCGGGATCACGACGACGGCGCCGAGCAGGAAATAGGTCCAGATCCACTCGATGGCGCCGAAGCCCATGTTCCAGATCCGGAAGAACAGCTGGCGCGCCTTGTCGACGATCTCCCATGGCGTCAGGCCGAGCGCCGAGAGCACGATCCCGACGATGAAGGAAACGACGACCAGGCGCAGCAGCACCTGGCCCGGCGAGCCGCCCATAAAGCGCTGAAGTCCGTTCATTGTCCTCGTTCCAGCATCCGAATCGGTTTGATCATCATACAGGCGCGCCCCGCGCACGGCGAAGGGCTGCCGGCCCGCCATCCCCGGCGTCCAGCAGCGCCTCAAGCGCCTCGATCCGGTCGGCCTCGGCCGGCGGCTTGTCCCAGCGCAGCCGCGCGATGCGGGGAAAGCGCATGGCGACGCCGGAGCGATGCCGCGTCGAGCGGTTCAGCCCCTCGAAGGCCACCTCGAAGACGAGGCCGAGATCCGGCCGGTGCTCGACTTCGCGGACCGGTCCGAAGCGGCCCGTCGTGTGCCGGCGCACGAAGCGGTCGATCTCGATGAGCTCCGCATCGGTGAAGCCGAAATAGGCCTTGCCCACCGGCACCAGTTCCTCGCCCGCCTCGCCCTGTCGCCAGACGCCGAACGTATAGTCCGAATAGAAGGACGAACGCTTGCCGTGACCGCGCTGCGCATACATCAGCACGGCATCGATCACGAAGGGATCGCGCTTCCACTTGAACCACGGCCCCTTGGGACGGCCGCCCTCATAGGGCGAATCCCAGCGCTTCAGCATCACGCCCTCGATGATCGGGGCGGGCGGGGCAAGGCGCTGCGCGGCGAGCGCGTCCCAATGGTCATAAGGGAGCAGCGGCGAAAGATCGACGCGGCCGGCCAGGGAACGACCGACGAGACGCTCCAGCCTGGAACGTCGATGCCGGAACGGCAGCGCGCGCACATCCTCCTCGCCATCGACGAGGCAATCATAGGCGCGGATGAAGGCCGGATGGCTGACGACGAGCTTGCCGGTGACGCTCTTGCGGTTCAGCCGCTGCTGCAGCTCCGAGAAGCTGCCGGCCTCGATGCGCCCGTCCACCGATCGCCCGACGAGGAGTTCGCCGTCGATCGCGCCCTCGATGTCCAGCCCCTCCAGCACGTCGGGGAACGCCTCGCCGATATCTTCGCCCGTGCGCGAATAGAGCCGGCGCACGCCGCCATCGCTCACCGCCTGCACGCGAATGCCGTCCCATTTCCATTCGGCGGCATAGACCTCCGGAGTGATCGCCGGGCGGTCGCCCTCCTCCAGCGGCTGCGCCAGCATGACCGGCCGGAACGGCGCCCGCGCCGCGGAGACCGGCCGCTCGCCATGTCCGTCCAGCCAGGCGAAGAGCGGCTCATAGGGCGGCGACAGGCCGTGCCAGATTTCCTCGATCGCATTGATTTCTTGTGCACCGAAATTGGCGAGCGCCTGCTTGGCGAGCCGCGCCGACACGCCGATGCGCAGTCCGCCCGTGACGAGCTTCAGCAGGGCCCAGCGCGACGAGGGTTCGAGCGCGTCGAGAAAGGCGGCGACCCGCTTCGGTCCTTCGGAGCGCGAGGCCGAAAACAGCGCCTCGACCACGGCCGACAGCGACGGCGCCGCCCCCTCGGACGCCGCTGGCGACGGCGCCCAGACCAGGGAGATCGTCTCGGCGAGATCGCCGACATAGTCATAGGAATAGCCGAACAGCACCGGATCGAGCCGCTCGGTCGCCATGGCCCGCAGCATGGCCGGCTTGACCGAGGGCACGTCGAGCGCGCCCGTCAGCGCCGCAAGCGCCCAGCCGCGATCGGGATCCGGCGTCGTGCGGAAATAGTCCTCGAGCAGGCGCAGCTTGCCATTGCGCGACGGCGTGAGGATCAGCCGGTCGAGAAGGGCGGCGAATTTCTCCATGGCCGTATAAGTAAGCGCTTCCGAACTGTGGAAAAGGCGTTTCTGTCCGGTGAACAATGTTGGCATGTGCGTCGCTTGCGTGGAGCGGCGCGCGGACCTAAGTCATGGAGGCTCGGTCCTGGACCGGGTCTCGTTCTCAGGGCGGGGTGAAATTCCCCACCGGCGGTAGGCAGGCAACTGCGAGCCCGCGAGCGCCCCTTCGCACCAGTGGAGGGGGTCAGCAGATTCGGTCGAAATCCGAAGCCGACGGTCATAGTCCGGATGGAAGAGAACAGCGGCGAAACGCGAGCCGGCCCCTCGGGCCGGCGCGTGGATTTGCCGCTATGGCCCTGATTTCGTGTTGTCCAACCCTTTGGGAATCAACATGAGTCAGACACTCCTCACCCCCTCGCCCGCCTTGCGGGCCCCCTCAGCCGGCGCGCTGTTCATGATCGCCGCCGGCGTCGCCTTTGCCGGCGTCAACACGCTCGAACAGATCGCCACGACGCGGCTCGGCATCCCCGCGCCGACGGCTGCCTTCCTGCAATATGCGGTGGCGCTCGTGGCCGTGCTGCCCTGGGCCCTGCGGCACGGCCTGCCGTCGCTGCGCACGCGGCGCCCCTTCCTGCAGGCCTTTCGCGTGCTGCTGGCCGCGCTCGGCGTGCAGGCCTGGGTCGCCGGCCTCGCCCATGGCGTGCCGATCGGCCAGGCCGTCGCGCTGGTGATGACTTCACCCTTTGTGGTGACGCTCGGGGCCGGCCTTCTGCTCGGTGAGCGCGTCTCGGCGGAACGCTGGCTGGCGGTGACGGCCGGCTTTGTCGGCGGGCTGATCATCCTCGACCCGTTCTCCGCGTCCTTCACGGCGGCGAGCCTCTATCCCCTTGGTGCTGCTGTGCTTTGGGCCGGCGTCTCGTTGATGCAGAAGCGCCTTCTCGCCGAGGACAGCCCCGAGGCCGTCGCCGCCTGGTTGCTGCTCATGCTGGCGCCGGTCAACCTGCTGCTCGCTTTGCCCGCGGGGCTCGCCATGCCCTCGGCTTCGGGCTGGATCACCATCATCGCGGTCGGCGTGCTGACGGCGGCGGCGCAGGCGCTGCTGACGCTGGCCTATGCCAGGGCCGACGCCGCCTATGTGCAGCCCTTCGACCATGTGAAGCTGCCGCTCAATGTGCTGGCCGGCTGGATCGCCTTCGGCTGGCTGCCGCCGAGCCGGCTCTGGCTGGGCGCAGCGCTGATCGTCGGCGCTTCGATGTTCCTGCTCTGGCGCGAGAGCCGAACGGCGGCGGCCTATTCCGCCTCGTCCTCATAGCCGACCATGTGGAGGGGGCGCGCGGCGATGCCGGAAAGCGCGCACCAGCGCACCAGCGCCTCCTCCCGGCCATGCGTGACCCAGACTTCGCCCGGCGCGATTTCCTCAATGGTTTCCGTGAGTTCCTGCCAGTCGCAATGATCGGAGACGATCAGCGGCAACTCGACGCCGCGCTGCTTGGCGCGCTGGCGGATCGCCATCCAGCCCGAGGCGAAGCAGGGGAGCGGATCGGGGAAGCGGCGGGCCCAGCGGTCGGAAAAGGCCGAGGGCGGGCAGACCACGATGGCGCCGGCAAAATCCGTCTTGCTGCCGGCATCGAGGGTGGCGGGCAGAAGCTCCCCCAGATCGATGCCTTCCTCCTCATAGAGGCGGCACAATTTCTCCAGCGCGCCATGGATATAGATCGGTTCGCGATAGCCCTCCTCGCGCAGCCGGCAGATGATCCGCTGCGCCTTGCCGAGCGCATAGGCGCCGACGAGATGGGTGCGCTCCGGAAAATCCTTGAGCGATGTCAGCAGTTTGTGGATCTCGACGCCGTCATCGGGATGGCGGAAGACGGGCAGGCCGAAGGTCGCCTCGGTGATGAAGACGTCGCAGGCGACCGGCTCGAAGGGCAGGCAGGTCGGGTCGCGGCGGCGCTTATAGTCGCCCGAGACGACGATACGGCACCCCTCGGCCTCCACCGCGATCTGCGCGGAGCCGAGCACATGCCCGGCGGGATGAAAGCTGACCGTGACATCGCCGATCCGCA
Organism: Kaistia hirudinis; assembly: GCF_014196455.1. Taxonomy (GTDB): domain Bacteria; phylum Pseudomonadota; class Alphaproteobacteria; order Rhizobiales; family Kaistiaceae; genus Kaistia; species Kaistia hirudinis. The sequence continues at coordinate 192,387 of NZ_JACIDS010000006.1, read as the reverse complement.
TGGCCTCGCCCAGTTTCGCCGGCGTGCCGCCATTGGCGAAATCCTCGCCATAGCGCGCGGCCATGATGCGGAGCGTCTCGGCCGTGGCGAGGACGCGGTCATGTCCGGAACGGGCATGGTCGCCATGACCATGCGTGATCAGCGCCCGCTCGACCGGTCGGACCGGATCGATATGAAAGCCGCCGAGCGGACAGAAGAGCCCATCGGCGGTCGGCGCGAGCAGCTGTTCGGGGCGGATCATCCTGCCCAGATAGTCACACCGGAGCGCAAAGAAAAGAAACACAGCGCCCTGATGCTTGCTGCAATGCACAAGAACGGGCCAGAATGGACAAGCTTGGGCAAGCGACAAGGCGCAGGGGAGGAAGCGAGCCGACGATGACGACCGCAAGGGACGGCGCGAGCCAGAACACGACCGGCGCGCCCTTCATTCGGCTCGACCTCCTCTGCCGGACCGCCCGCACCCTGTTCGATGTTCCCGTCGTCTCGATCTGCGAGGCGCGGAACGGGCAGTCCTGGATCGACAGCGCGACGGATATCGATGAAGCGGCCTGGCATTTTGCGTGCGCGCTTGACAACCGGCCCGACGCGACCGGCGGGGCCTTCGCGGTCGAGGACGCCCGCGCGGACCCGGCGACCGCCGCGCTGCCCTTTGTGGTCGGCGCTCCCGGCCTCCGCTTCATGGCGAGCCTGCCGCTCGGCGGCGGGAGCGGCCGCATCGCGCTGTTCGATGCGCGTACGCGCCGGCTGACCCCGGCCGAGATGCGCGCCTTCGAGGACCTCGCCGCGCTCGCCAGCGAGATGCTCCGGCTCGACCGCGCGGCACGCAAGGCCGCGGCGTGCGAGGCGCAGTTCCGCCTGCTCGCCGAGACGTCGACCGACACGATCGTGCGCGGCAATCTGGACGGGGTCCGGCTCTATATCTCGCCCGCCGTCCGGGAACTGCTCGGCTATGAGCCGGAAGAGATGATCGGCAAGCGCGCCATCGACATCACCCATCCCGACGATATCGGCCCGTTCCGCGCCATGATGCAGGAGGTGCGCGCAGGACGGCTGACGGTCGGCCAGACCGAGCAGCGCCAGCGCCACAAGGATGGATCCTGGGTCTGGCTCGAGGGCCATGTCCGTCTCACGCGCGATCCGGTCACCGGCGAACCCGATGGCTATGTCTCGTCCGTCCGCGGCATCGGCCGGCGCAAGGCGATCGAGCAGCGCCTCGCCCATATCGCGACGCATGATGAGCTCACCGGCCTGCCGAACCGCAAGCTCTTCGGCGATCGCCTCATCGAGGAGATCGCGGCCTGGCGCAGCGCAGGACGGACATTCTCGCTGCTGTGGATGGATATCGACCGCTTCAAGGACATCAATGACGGGCTCGGCCACCAGGCCGGCGACGTGGTGCTGCAGGAGGCTGCGCGGCGATTCCGTGCAACGCTCCGCCGCGACGACATGGTGGCGCGACTCGGCGGCGACGAGTTCGCCGTGATCCAGGTTTCGGCCGGGCGCGCCGAGGCCGAACGCCTCGCCGCGCGGTTGATCGAGACCATGGCGCAGCCGATCGACCTGCCGGGCCGGGCCCTCGCCGTCGGCCTCTCCATCGGCATTGCCTGGGCGCCGGAGTGCGGCCTCGATCCGGACGAACTGCTCGCCGCGGCGGATCGCGCGCTCTATCGGGCGAAATCCGAAGGCCGCCGGACCTGGCGCTGCTTCGAGCCCGAACCGGCGCGCGGCTGAACCGCAGCACCTCGACTCCGGCGCGCTTCGATCCTACCTGTTGGCCGTGAGCGCCGCCGACGAACTCCTGCCGAAGCCCTTTGCCGCTTGGTTCGCGGCGCGCGGCTGGACGCCCCGCGCCCATCAGCTGGCGCTGCTTGAAAAGGCGCGGGACGGCCGCTCCGTCCTGCTGATCGCCCCGACCGGTGCTGGCAAGACGCTCGCCGGCTTCCTGCCGAGCCTCGGCGCGATCGCCGCGCTGCCGCCGCCAGGCCCCCGCGGGCGCGGACCGCACACGCTCTACATTTCGCCGCTCAAGGCGCTCGCCGTCGATATCGCCCGCAATCTCGAGGCGCCGGTCGCGGAGATGGGCCTCTCGATCGCGATCGAGACGCGCACCGGCGACACGCCGGCCCATAAGCGCCAGCGCCAGAAGCAACGCCCGCCCGACATCCTGCTGACGACGCCCGAGCAGCTCGCCTTGCTGCTCTCGGCCCCCGACGCCCCGCGCTTCTTCGCCGATCTCGAAACGATCATCTTCGACGAGTTGCACTCGCTGGTGACGGCGAAGCGCGGCGACCTGCTGTCGCTCGACCTCGCGCGGCTGCGCCGCATCCGGCCGCATCTGCGCGCCGTCGGCCTCTCCGCCACCGTCGCCGAGCCGGACGATCTCCGCCGCTGGCTGATGCCGCAAGAAAATGATCAGCCGGCTAATCTTGCCGATCTCGTGACGGTCGCGGGCGGCGCCAGGCCCGATGTCGCGATCCTTGAGCCGAAGGCCCGCATTCCCTGGGCCGGCCATTCGGCCGTTCATGCGATGGACGCGATCTATGCGGCGATCAAGGCGAGCCGCATGGTGCTCGTCTTCGTCAATACGAGGAGCCAGGCCGAGCGCATCTTCCAGGAGCTGTGGCGCATCAATGAGGACGCCCTGCCGATCGCGCTGCATCACGGCTCGCTCGATGTCGGCCAGCGGCGGCGCGTCGAGGCAGCGATGGCGGCGTCGAGCCTCAGATGCGTCGTCTGCACCTCGACCCTCGATCTCGGCATCGACTGGGGCGATGTCGACCTCGTCGTCAATGTCGGAGCCCCCAAGGGCGCGAGCCGCCTCGCCCAGCGCATCGGCCGCGCCAACCACCGCATGGACGAGCCCTCGCGCGCATTGCTGGTGCCGGCCAATCGCTTCGAGGTCATGGAGTGCACGGTCGCGCTGCAGGCGAGCCTGACGGGCGCGCAGGATACGCCGCGCCTTCGGACCGGCGCGCTCGACGTTCTCGCGCAGCATGTGCTCGGCATGGCCTGCGCGGCGCCCTTCGCCGCCGACGATCTGTTCGACGAGGTCCGCTCGGCCGCACCCTATGCGGGCCTCGACCGTGAGACCTTCGACCGGATCGTCGATTTCGTCGCAACCGGCGGCTATGCGCTGAAAAGCTATGAGCGCTTCGCCAAGATCCGGAAGGGCAAGGACGGCCTCTTCCGCATCACCCATCCGCAGGTGGCGCAGCAATACCGGTTGAATGTCGGCACGATCGTCGAGGCGCCGCTCCTGAAGGTCCGCCTCGCTTCGCGCCGCACCGGCGGCCCCATCGGCATGGGCGGGCGCGTGCTCGGCGAGATCGAGGAATATTTCGCCGAGATGCTGGCGCCGGGCGACACCTTCCTGTTCGCCGGCCTGATCGTTCGCCTCGAGGGCATCCGCGACAATGCGGTGATCGTCAGCCGCGCCGAGGGCGAGAACCCGAAGGTACCGGCCTATGCCGGCGGCAAGTTCCCGCTCTCGACCTATCTCGCCGATGGCGTGCGCGGCCTGCTGGCCGACGAGGAGGCCTGGGGCCGCCTGCCGGATCAGGTCTCGGACTGGCTGCGCATCCAGAAGCAGGCCTCGGTGCTTCCGGCGCGCGACCAGCTGCTGGTCGAGACCTTTCCCCGCGGCGGCCGCTTCTACATGGTCGCCTATCCGTTCGAGGGGCGCCTCGCGCACCAGACGCTGGGCATGCTGCTGACGCGACGCCTCGAACGGGCGAAGCTCCGCCCCATGGGCTTCGTCGCATCGGACTATGCGCTCGCGGTGTGGGGGCTCGGCGACATGGGCCGCGCCTTCCGCCTGGGCGAACCGACGGTGGGCGAGCTCTTCGACGCCGACATGCTGGGTGACGATCTCGATGCCTGGCTCGCCGAGAGCCATCTGCTCAAGCGCACTTTCCGCTCCTGCGCCCTGATCTCGGGCCTGATCGAGCGGCGCCATCCCGGCCAGGAGAAGAGCGGGCGGCAGGTCACCATGTCGACCGACCTGATCTATGACGTGCTGCGCCAGCACGAGGCCGACCACATCCTGCTGCGCGCCACCTGGGCCGATGCCGCGACCGGCCTCCTCGACATCGCCCGCCTCTCCGACATGCTGATGCGCATCGAGGGCCGCATCCTGCACCAGCCGCTCGAGCGCATCTCGCCACTCGCCGTGCCGGTCATGCTCGACATCGGCAAGGAACCGGTCGCCGGCCAGGCATCCGAGGACATATTGCGCGAGAACGCCGACGATCTCGCTCGGGAGGCGATGGGCGAGGCGGGGCTGACAGTCTGAGGCAACGCCGACGCTTGCGGGCGACGCGGGCGCCGAATAGCGTCTTCCTGAGAACGAATCGGGAATGGATAGCCATGGTCGACGCGAGCGGGGCGGCGGGAGAGGAGCGGCAGGCGACCGCGTCCGCGCTCATCGCCGGCGTGCGGCTCGGTCTTTTGCCGGAAGGGGCGCTTTATTGGCCCGACGAGAAGACGCTCGTCGTGGCGGACCTGCATCTCGAAAAGGGCTCGGCTTTCGCGGCGCGCGGCCAGATGCTGCCGCCCTATGACACGGCCGCGACGCTGGCCCGGCTGGAGGCGCTGCTCGCCCGTCTCGGGCCCGATCGCGTGATCGCGCTCGGCGACTCGTTCCACGATTCCCGCGCCGGTGCGCGCATGACGGAGGAGCATCGCGCCCGCCTCGTCCGCCTGACCGGTTCGCGCGAATGGATCTGGATTGCCGGCAACCACGACCCGGCCCCGCCGGCCGGCGTCGGCGGCATTGCGCGCGCCGAACTCCGCCTCGGCCCGCTCACCTTCCGCCACGAGCCGCGCCCCGGCGCGTTGCCCGGCGAGATCGCCGGCCATCTTCATCCCGCCGCCCGCATCGTCGGCCGCGGGCGCTCGATCCGGCGCCGCTGCTTCGCCAGCGACCAGCGCCGTCTCGTCATGCCGGCCTTCGGCGCGCTCGCGGGCGGGCTGAACGTGCTCGACGAGGCCTTTCGGCCGCTTTTCTCCGGCCGCGCCTTCCACGCCTTCATGCTGGGCGAGGCCGTCCACGCGATCGCCGGACGGCGGCTGGTGGGCGAATAGGCGCCCCCGCCTCCCGGCGTCCGACAGCAGCCCGTCTCGTCAGAGCTCCACGAACGGCTCGAAGCCGCCGAAGATCATGCGTTTGGCGTCAAAGGGCGGATCTTGCATCATCGGCTCGAGACGCGGGTCCTGCATAACCTCGCCCATGATGCGGTCGCGGTCGGCGCGCGAGGCGTAGACGATCCACGAAAAGACGACGATCTCGTCCTCCTTGGCCTGAACGGCGCGGGGGAAGGAGGTCACCTCCCCATAGGGCACGTCGTCGGCGAGGCACTCGACATAGGCGAGCGCCCCCTTTTCCTTCCAGACCTCGCCGCCCAGCCGGGCGGCGGCGCGATACTCGTCGAGCCGCGCCTTGGGCACCGCCATTACGAATCCATCGACATAGCTCATGGGAACATCTCCTCCTCGATCATCCTCATTCCGCCCCCGCAGCATTCCCCCGCCGGGCGCGGTCCTCTGACGGCGAACGCAGCCTGGCGGCAGATGGTTCCGCTCAGCCCGGCGGCGCGCCCTCGACGGGCGCCTCGATCGCGCCGCCGGGGCGGACCGGGCGGTGCGCCTGGTGCCTCTCCTCGCGGACGCGGCGGCCGAGATGCGGCGTCTTCGCCCAGTGGTGCGGCGCCAGAACAAGCTGGATCAGCGCGCGATAGCAGGCGATCGACAGCAGCAGCCAATAGGCGGGCAGAAAGATCAGCGCGCCGGCCGGGCGGCGGCCGCGGCGCATATGGAAGGTCATGGTCGCCAGCAGGCCGAAGACGAAATAGGCGGCGATGAAGTTGAAGAGGTTCAGCATGATCATGCCGGCGACGAGCGGACTGTTCGCCCGCCACAGCAGCGCCGGATCGAACAGCAGGAACAGCGCCGTCGTCAGATAGATCGGATAGACCGCCGCGGCGACGACGGAGCCGAGCGAGGTGAGCAGGAAGCCGGCGAGGCGCCGCGTGCCGATCTCGTGCCAGAGCCGGAGCGGATGGCGCATATGCACGAGGAAGGTTTGCATCCAGCCCTTGAGCCAGCGGGTGCGCTGGTTGAGCCAGAGCCGTGTCGTCAGCGGCGCCTCCTCATAAGTCGGGCGCGTGATGGTGCGCGCGCGATAGCCGAAGCGCGCGAGGCGGATGCCGAGATCGGCATCCTCGGTGACATTGTAGGGGTCCCACCCGCCGACGGCCTCGAGCGCCGCGCGGCGGAAATGGTTGGATGTCCCGCCGAGCGGCAGCGGCAGGTCGAGCGCGGCGAGGAAGGGCAGCAGCGCGTCGAACAGGATCGCATATTCCATGGCGAAGAGACCGGCGAGGCCGTTGGTCTCGCCATTGTCGATCAGCAGCGGCGCCTGCACGCAGGCGAGGCGCTCGCCGCCGGCGAGGAATGCGGCATGCGCCTCGATGAGCTGACCGGGATCGGGCCGGTCCTCCGCGTCATAGACGGTGACGAATTCGCCGCGCACGAGCGGCAGCGCGAAGGCGAGCGCCTTCGGCTTGGTGCGCGGCGCCGCATCCGGGACGACCACCACCTCGAAAGGCGGCCGCAGCTTCTGGCGCTTGAGCGCGCGGGCCGTTCCCCGGTCGCGCGCCTCGATCAGGAACTTGATGTCGAGCCGGTCGCGCGGCCAATCGAGCCGGTTCATGGCGCGCACCAGCTCCGGCACCATATGGGCCTCGTCATAGAGCGGGATCAGCACCGTATAGACGGGCAGCCGCGCCGGATCGGGTGTCGGCAAGGCGGGCGGCGGATTGACGGTATGGTCGAGGACGAGGCTGAGCGCCAGCATGCGCATCAGGATCAGCGCCAAAAACAGCGTACCGGCGGCGACATCGAGCGGCGCCAGCGCGGTCAGGCCTTCGGTCGCCAGGGCGAAGAGCAGCGCCAGGCCGAGACCGGCGCAGACCCAGAACTGGGTGCGGGACAGGAGCAGGCGGGCCGAAAGCGAGGCGTCGCGCCGCTCGAGCCTGGACAGCGCATCGTCGAGCAGGCGCCGCGAGCCGGCGGAAAAGAGCAAGCGCCGGATCGCCTCCGGCGTCGAGACGACGAGGCGTTCGCGCAGAAGCGGCATGCGCTCGAGCGAGGCGGCGAGGCTTTCCATCTCGCCTTCCTCGGGCGCGATGACGAGGCGCGACTCGCCCGCGCCCTCGACCATCGCGGCGCGCCCCGCACCGATGGCGGCGGCGAGCGCGACGCTTTCGCCGCCCGGAACCTCCTTGGGCAGGACGACGCGGCCGAGCTTGCGCGGCTTCAGCGTGAAGGGCAGGCCGAGCCGGGTGGCCCGCAAGGCAAAGGGACGTTCCGCCTCGGGTTCATCCTCGGCGAGCAGGAAATGCCCGAGTAGCGCCACGACTGCCCCCGGCGGCCCGGCTTCGCGTCGGCGCCGCCTCTCGTCTATAGTCGACCCGATCCGCGCCCCGGCCAGCCCTGCGGGCGCAACCGAGAGTTAGCCAGATGCAGCCCCGCTTTGCAATTCGAACCATCCTGCTCGCGCTGCTGGCGGCCTGCACCGCCGGCCTGGTCGCGCCGCCTCCGGCGCGCGCCGCGGAGAATGGCCCCGTCATTCCCGATTTCTTCGATCCGAACCGGCGGCTGGACCGGCCGGCGGCCGGCTCGGTCGGCTCGATCCGCTTCACGACGACGGACGACTTCCCGCCCTTCTCGTTTCCAGGCCCCGACGGGCAGCCGGCGGGCTTCAACGTCGATCTGGCGCGCGCCATCTGCAACGAGCTCGAGGTGCCCTGCACCATCCAGGTGCGCCCGTTCGACGGGCTGCTCGACACCGTCGCGGCCGGCCGCGTCGATGCGGCGATCGCCGGGATCGCGATCACGCCGGACTCCCGTGCCAAGGTCGCCTTCAGCGACGTGTATCTGCGCCCCGCCGCCCGTTTCGTCGCGCGCCGGGCGGAGGCCACCAAGCCGATCGGCCCGGATGCGCTCGCCGGGCGCAAGGTCGCGGTCGTCAAGGGCAGCGCGCATGAGGCGTTCCTCGCCGCGCTGTTTCCGAAGGCGGAGCGGATCGGCTTCGACACGGGCGCCGACGCCGAGGCCGCGCTCAAGAACGGCAGCGTGGATCTTCTCTTCGGCGACGGCGTCCGCCTCGCCTTCTGGCTGCAATCCGAGCCCGCCGGAGGATGCTGCGCCTTCGCCGGCGGGCCCTATCTGGAGCCGCATTTCTTCGGCGAGGGCCTCGCCATCGCGCTGCCGCCGGACCGGACGGACCTGCGCCGGGCCATCGATTGGGCGCTGGACAGCCTTTACGACAAGGGCGTCTTCGCCGAGCTCTATCTGCGCTATTTCCCCGTCGGCTATTTCTGAGCGCTACACGCGGCGCGATCAGAGCTTGACCCGTTTCGCCTCTCCGGGGAACCTGCCGTCCGGGAGTTCGCCCCGCCGGCCGGCTACGGTCGGCGCCGGGTGGACACGGCCCTTCAGCGGAAAGACAGATGTGCACCTCGCTTCTCTATCGTGACGCCGCCGACCGCGCCTATCTCGGCCGGACGCTGGAACTGAGCCTCGAACTGCCCTACCAGATCGCGCTGTTTCCGCAGGGCCTCGCCCTCGCCTCGACGGTCGCCGGCCATCCCGCGCTCGGCTGGGAGACACGCTATGGCGCCCTGGCGGTAACCATGCCGGCGGTCCCGCCCGCGCCGGGCACAACCTTCGGACCGGCCGATCTCAAGGTGATCGAGGGACTGAACACGGCCGGACTGACCTTCTCGGTCCAGTCCTATCCGCAGGCGGGCGGCCCGCAGGATCCGGTCGCGGCCGACCGTGCTGCGCTCTCCGCCGTCGATATCGGCGCCTTCGTGCTCAGCCAGTTCGCCACCGTCGCCGAGGTGAAGGCCGCGCTCACGGACCTGCCGGTCGTGCTGGAACCCGTGCCGATCCTCGGCGGGCTCATGATGCCGTTCCACTACGTGGTCCACGACCGGACGGGCGCCAGCCTCGTGATCGAGTTCCATCACGGCGTGCGGACGATCTACGACAATCCGGTCGGCGTGCTGACCAATGCGCCGCAATTCGCCTGGCACCTGACCAATCTCGACAACTACACCTTCCTGAACAATGTCGACCGCTCCAGGGCGACCTTCGGCAGCTATGCCGCCACGCAGCCGGGATCGGGCATCGCCAAGGCCGGCCTGCCGGGCACGGACACCTCGGTCGACCGCTTCATCCGCGCCGTCTTCTACGCTGAGTTCGCCGAGAAGCAGCAGCAGCCCGACAAGGCCGTGCAGATGGTCGCGCACATCATGAACAATTTCGACCGGCCGCGCGGCATCACGGTCGATCCGCCGGAATCCGGCAGCGGCCATCTGCAGGTGGCCGGCCACACGCTCACGACCGTGCCGACCGAATTCACCTCGTGGACGAGCCTTTCCGATCTCGATCGGCGCCTGTTCTTCCTGCGCGACAGCGCGGGGATGAACTATGTCCGCTTCGATGTCGGGGCGCTGGCATCGACGACCACGTTCCACGCCGCGCCGATGGCGAAGCTGGTGCCGCCGACGCCGGACGGGACCGCGGCGCTGACAGCGGCCTGAGAGAATAGTCGGCGCGCGCTGCCGCGGCGCTTCAGAGCGTGCGGTAGCGGGCGCGGGCGGCGCGCTCGATGGCGGCGGCGGTGAGCGCGTCGACATCGAGCACGTCGCGCAGAAGCTCGAGGAAGCGCAGTTCCTCCTGCTCGACATGGAGATCGGCGGCAGCAACCTCGACGGCCAGCGCATAGGCGGTCTCGTGCAGCCGCTTCGGCAGCGAGGCGGCGATCGTGGTCAGCACCTGGTGCAGCCCGTCATCCTCCGCGACGATCGCGCCGCAGGCCTCGGCGACATGGACGAGGCGATCCGTATCGAAGCCGCCGAAGATCGGCAGCGTGCGGACGATGTCGCCGATCTTGCGCAGCTCGCGATCGGTCATCTGGCGGTCCGATGCGGACAGCGTGACCATCGCATAGATCAGCGCCTCCTGCGGTGTAACCGTGCTGCCGGTGGCGGTGTCCATATCCTCGCTCCACATCGTCCCGGGGCCGTCGTCGATCCGCAGCCCGCCGGCGCCGAAGCTAGGCATTCCGGCGGCAAGGATCAACCCGCGCGCCGCGGGCGGCCGCCCATTGACGGATGGGGGCTCTCTCCCTAGGGTCCGCGCGCCTTTTTCCCGACGCTATCCTCTGGGATGAGGCCCCTTTCCGCAACCGAGGTTCGCCATGCCCGCCCCGCTTCCCGTACTCGATCTCTCTCCCGAGCTCGTCGAGGCTGCGCGGGCGTCGAAAGCCTGGCCCTTCGAGGAGGCGCGCCGCATCGTCGCGCGGCTGGAGAAGCGCGGCGCCAAGTCGCCCGTGCTGTTCGAGACCGGCTATGGCCCCTCGGGTCTGCCGCATATCGGCACGTTCGGCGAGGTCGCGCGCACGACCATGGTGCGCACCGCCTTCCGCCTGATCACCGAAGACAAGATCGAGACCCGCCTGCTCTCCTTCTCCGACGACATGGACGGCCTCCGGAAGGTGCCGACCAATGTGCCGAACCAGGAGATGATGAAGGCGCATCTCGGCATGCCGCTGACGCGCGTGCCGGACCCGTTCTCGAACGAATATCCCTCCTTCGGCGCCGCCAACAATGCGCGGCTGCGCGCCTTTCTCGATTCGTTCGGCTTCGCCTATGAGTTCGCCAGCGCGACCGACTATTACGCCTCCGGCCGCTTCGACGGCGCGCTCCGCCGCATGCTCGAAGTCTATGACGAGGTGATGGACATCATCCTGCCGACGCTCGGAGCCGAGCGCCGCGCCACCTATTCGCCCTTCCTGCCGATCTCGAAGAAGACGGGCGTCGTACTGCAGGTGCCGATGATCGCCCGCGACGTCGCGGCCGGCACGATCACCTATATCGACCCGGAGGACGGCGAGACCGTCACGACCGAGGTCACCGGCGGCGCGGTCAAGTGCCAGTGGAAGGCCGACTGGGCCATGCGCTGGTTCGCGCTCGGCGTGGATTACGAGATGAGTGGCAAGGACCTGATCGACAGCGTCAAGCTCTCGACACAGATCTGCCGTGCGCTCGGCACCGAGCCGCCGGAGTGCTTCACCTATGAGCACTTCCTCGACGAGAACGGCGAGAAGATCTCGAAGTCCAAGGGCAACGGCCTGACCATCGAGCAGTGGCTGACCTATGCCTCGCCCGAAAGCCTGTCGCTGCTTATGTACACCAAGCCGAAGACGGCGAAGCGGCTCGCCTTCGAGGTGATCCCGCGCCATGTCGACGAATATGCCGCGTTCCTGGACGCGTTCCAGCGTCAGCCGGTCGAGCAGCAGCTCGGCAATCCCACCTGGCACATCCATTCGGGCCATCCGCCGGCGCCGAGCCAGCCGATCCTGTTCGCGATGCTGCTGAACCTCGCCTCGGTGTCGGATGCGAGCGAGAGCGCGGTGCTGTGGGCCTATATCTCGCGCTACATGCCGGCACTTTCGGCCAAGACGCACCCGGCGCTCGACGCGCTCGTCACCTATGCGATCCGCTATTACAACGACGTGCTGAAGGCGCAGAAGCACTATGTCGTGCCAGAAGGCGCGCTGCGCGATGCGCTCGCGGCGCTGGATGCGGCGCTGGCCGCGCTGCCGCCGGATACGGACGCCGACGGCATCCAGACGATCGTCTTCGATGTCGGCCGCGCCTTCTTCCCCGACCCGAACAAGAAGGGTCCCGACGGCAACCCGCCAGGCGTCTCGCTCGACTGGTTCCGCGGCCTCTACCAGTCGCTGCTCGGCCAGGACCAGGGCCCGCGCTTCGGCTCCTTCGTCGCGATCTACGGCATCCCCGAGACGCGCGAGCGGATCGAGAAGGCGCTGGCCGGAACGCTGGCTCCGGCGGCTTGACGAGAACGCGACCGCGCGATCGACCTATGAAAGCTTGTCGTGGCCGGGCTTGACCCGGCCACCCAGACTTCCTGCTGCAACATCATCCGTGACGGACAAGGCTGGATGGCCGGGTCAAGCCCGGCCATGACCCGGATGGGTGGGCGCGAGCCCGCCCTGAACCGAAGTGCTCCGCCGGCCGACCCTTCCATCACCCGTCGATGCGGAACACCGTCTCCGGCAGGCCGGGCACGTCGAGATCGACGGCGAACAGGCCGCCGGCAAGGCGTTCGAGGCGGCCCGCGCCGCCCTGTGCCGTCGTAATGAACAGCGTCTTCAGATCCGGCCCGCCGAATGTGCAATTGGTGACATTGTCGACCGGCATGTCCAGCACCGACGCCACCTTGCCTTCCGGCGTGATGCGCACGATGCAGCCGCCGCCATAGCGGGTGTTCCAGACATGGCCTTCCGCATCGATCTGCGAGCCGTCGGGTCCGCCGCGTTCGAAGCCGGCGAAGAACTGCCGCTCACGCGTGATCTCGCCATTCGAGGGATCGTAGTCGTAGACCCAGATCTCGTTCTTGAGCGTGTCGCCCGTATAGAAGCGCCGCCGCCCGAGATCCCAGCACATGGTGTTGGAAATGCCGATATGGGTGCGCAGCGTGCGGCTGCGGCCATCGCGGGTTACGCGATAGAGCCCGCCGACCGGTCCGCCGGAAAGCTCGATGCTGCTGCCCTCCGGCGCAACATTGTTGAACATCGAGCCGACGATCAGCGCGCCGGCCGGGTCCGGACGGCCGTCATTGAGGCGCGCGGCGGGGATGTTCTTCTCCGGAAAAGCGAAATCGGCGCGGGCGTCGTTCGCCGGCTGCCAGAGGATCACCTTGGAGCCGAGCGCCGCGATCATCGTGCCCGGCCGGTCGGTCAGGCCGAGCGTCGTCACCGGCTCCGAAAAGAACCAGTTGCGGACGGTCCGCGCCTCGACATCGTAGCGATGAACCAGAAAGCGGTTGATATCCGTCCAATAGACCGCGCGCTCGGCCGCGCTCCACACGACGCCCTCGCCACAGCGGTCGCCCGCCGGGACGAGACAAACCGGTTCTGCCATGGTTTTCCCCTCTTGGAACTCGCCTGGACCGTGTTGGCCCCATTCCTGCTTCGATCGTGCCCGATAGTCGATACCGCGCCGGGCCGGAGCCGCTCCAGCCAAAACCCGTCGCGTCAATTTTATTTCGATGCTCTAATTTTATCCCTCAACATATGAAGCGGAATTGTCTACGACACCGGGCGGGCCGCCCCATCAGGGCCCGTCGCAGCGGGAGATGAGAACCCAATGACCAGCCGCATCATCGCCGTCGATCCCTTTGACCTGATCGTCTTCGGCGCGACGGGCGATCTCGCCTACCGCAAGCTCCTGCCCGCCCTCTATCACCGCCACCGCGACGGCCAGATTCCCGATGTCTCGCGCATCATCGGCTGCTCGCGCCGCCCGATGACCGACGAGGCCTATCGCAAGACGACGCTCGACGCGCTCGAGAAATTCGTGCCGCAGCACGAGCGCGAGCCCGAGCTGGTCGAGAGCTTCCTGAAGCGCGTGTTCTATGTGCCGGTCGACGCCACGGCCGAGAAATCCGGCTGGGCCGATCTCGCCAAGGTGCTGAAGGAGGGCAAGGACCGCATCCGCGCCTTCTATCTCGCCGTGTCGCCCGATCTCTTCGGCGTGCTCTGCGAGGGCATCGGTGCCCATGGCCTCGTCACGCCGGAAACGCGCGTGATCGTCGAGAAGCCGATCGGCAAGAGCCTGGAATCCGCGACCGTGCTCAACGACACGGTCGGCAAAGTGTTCAAGGAAAGCCAGATCTACCGCATCGACCACTATCTCGGTAAGGAGACGGTCCAGAACCTGATGGCGCTGCGCTTCGCCAATGCGCTGTTCGAGCCGCTCTGGAACGCCGCCCATATCGATCATGTGCAGATCACGGTCGCCGAGGCGCTCGGCGTCGAGAGCCGCGCCGGCTATTACGACACCGCCGGCGCGCTGCGCGACATGGTGCAGAACCACATCCTGCAGCTGCTCTGCCTCGTGGCCATGGAACCGCCGAGCCAGTTCGAGGCGGATGCGATGCGCGACGAGAAGCTCAAGGTGCTGCGCGCGCTGAAGCCGATCACCGGCGCCACGGCCGACCACGTGACCGTGCGCGGCCAGTATCGCGCCGGCGCCTCGGCCGGCGGCCCCGTGCCCGGCTATCTGGAGGAGCTCGGCAATCCGCAGTCGCAGACCGAGACCTTCGTCGCGCTCAAGGCCGAGATCGAGAACTGGCGCTGGGCGGGCGTGCCGTTCTACATCCGCACCGGCAAGCGCCTGCCGACCCGCCTCTCCGAGATCGTCGTCTCGTTCAAGACCATCCCACACTCGATCTTCGGCGACGCGGCCGGGCAACTGGCCTCGAACCAGCTCGTCATGCGCCTGCAGCCGGACGAGGGCGTGCGGCTCTGGCTGATGATCAAGGATCCAGGCCCCGGCGGCATGCGGCTTCGCCATGTCCCGCTCGACATGAGCTTCGCGCAGACCTTCAAGGTGCGCAGCCCCGAGGCCTATGAGCGGCTGATCATGGACGTGATCCGCGGCAATGCTACGCTGTTCATGCGCCGCGACGAGGTCGAGGCGGCCTGGCGCTGGGTCGATCCGATCCTCGAAAGCTGGTCGGCCGCGCGCGAGGGCCTCAAGCCCTATACGGCCGGCACATGGGGTCCGTCCGCATCGATCGCGCTCATCGAGCGCGACGGACGCACCTGGCACGAGGAGCTCGAGTAGGCGGCGCGCCGGCCCGACGCGGCCGGCCGCCCGAGGCGATCAGGAGACACCACGATGACGATCCACCCGAAGATCGCGGAGGTGACCGAGCGCGTCCGTCAGCGCAGCCGCGAGAGCCGCGCGCTCTATCTGCGCCGCCTCGACGCGGCGAAGAAGGCGGGCGTGCGCCGGGCGGGGCTCGCCTGCGGCAACCTCGCCCACGGCTTCGCCGCCTGCGGCGTCGACGACAAGGCTGCGCTCAAGGGCGAGATCATGCCGAATATCGGCATCATCACCGCCTATAACGACATGCTCTCGGCGCACCAGCCCTACGAGACCTATCCCGAGGTCATCCGCGCGGCGGCGCGCGAGGCGGGCGGCATCGCGCAGGTCGCCGGCGGCGTTCCGGCCATGTGCGACGGCGTCACCCAAGGCCAGACCGGCATGGAGCTGTCGCTGTTCTCGCGCGACGCCATTGCCATGGCGGCGGCCGTCGGCCTGTCGCACAACATGTTCGACGCGGCGATGTTCCTCGGCATCTGCGACAAGATCGTGCCGGGCCTCATGATCGCCGCGCTCTCCTTCGGCCATATCCCGACCGTGTTCGTGCCGGCCGGGCCGATGACCACGGGCCTGCCGAACGGCGAGAAGGCGCGCATCCGCCAACTCTATGCCGAGGGCAAGGTCGGCCGCGCCGAGCTCCTGGAGGCCGAAAGCGCCTCCTATCACGGGCCGGGCACCTGTACCTTCTACGGCACCGCCAACACCAACCAGATGATGATGGAGATCATGGGCCTGCATCTGCCCGGCTCCTCCTTCGTCAATCCGAACACGCCGCTGCGCGAGGCGCTGACCAAGGCGGCGACGAAGCGCGCGCTCGCCATCACCGCGCTCGGCAACGAGTTCACGCCGATCGGCGAGATCGTGGACGAGAAGGTGATCGTCAACGGCGTCGTCGGCCTGAACGCCACCGGCGGCTCGACCAACCACACCATGCACATGGTCGCGATCGCCAAGGCCGCCGGCATCCAGCTGACCTGGGACGATTTCTCCGACATCTCGGATACGGTCCCGCTGCTCGCCCGCGTCTATCCGAACGGCCTCGCCGACGTGAACCATTTCCACGCGGCCGGCGGCATGAGCTTCCTGATCCGCGAGTTGCTCGGCGCCGGCTATCTGCACGAGGACGTGAAGACGGTCTGGGGCCACGGGCTTGCCGCCTATACGAGCGAGCCGAAGCTCGGCGAGGGCGGTGCCGTGGTCTGGGGCGAGGGCGCTTCGGAAAGCCTCGACGAGAAGATCCTGGCGCCGGTCGCCAAGGCGTTCGCGCCGAATGGCGGCCTCAAGGTGCTCTCCGGCAATCTCGGCCGCGCCGTGATCAAGGTCTCGGCGGTCAAGCCGGACCGCCATGTGATCGAGGCGCCGGCCAAGGTGTTCGAGACGCAGGACGGCCTGCTTGCCGCGTTCAAGGCGGGCGAGCTCACCGGCGATTTCGTCGCGGTGATCCGCTTCCAGGGCCCCAAGGCCAATGGCATGCCGGAGCTGCACAAGCTGACGCCGACGCTCGGCATCCTGCAGGACCGCGGCCAGCGCGTCGCGCTCCTGACGGACGGGCGCATGTCCGGCGCCTCGGGCAAGGTGCCGGCGGCGATCCATGTGACGCCGGAAGCCGTCGCCGGCGGTCCGATCGCCAGGATTCGCGACGGCGACATGATCCGGCTCGATGCCGTGACGGGCAAGCTCGACGTGCTGGTCGATCCGGCCGAATTCGCCGCGCGCCTGCCCTCAGAGCCCGATCTCGCCGAGAACGAGCATGGCATGGGCCGCGAATTGTTCGCCATGTTCCGCGCCCATGCGACGGCGGCCGAGAGCGGCGCGGGCGTCTTCTGACGAAACGGCTCGACCTCGCCAGATGAGCATGAGCTTGCTAATACACGACCAAGTTGGTCGTGTATTAGGATGAATTCGCCGACCGAATGGGGCGGCTCGTCCAGGCGTTTACCGGCGGAAACCAAGGACTAAGCGCGAGACGCAGCTTTCGCCCCCGGCAAGCGCGACTGCGCGGCCGCGTGGGCCTGCGAAGGATTATTTTCCAATCGGACGGTCGAGATTGGAAGCTGCTTGGTGGCGGGCGGGGGTCAGTTTCTTTAGAAGCTTGTGACGGTTCCAACTTGGCCCGCCCCCGGGCCCGTCCGGAGACATGCGATGGCCGCTGCCCATCGAAGGCTGTCGACCTTCCCCGCCTTCCACAAGGTGGAGGGAAGGCGCGTCGTCGTCGCTGGCGGCGGTGAAGCGGCTGCCGCGAAGCTGCGCCTGCTCGCCGAGACGAGCGCCTTCCCGTTCGTGTTCGCCCCGCGGCTCGACGCGGAGGCCGCGGAGGTCGTCGCTTCCGGCGGTGTCGTGCATGTCGCCCGCTGGCCCGGCGCGGCGGATCTCGCCGGTGCGGCGCTCTTCTTCGCGGCAAGCGGCGAGGCGGAACGCGACCGCGCCCTGGCCGGCATCGGCCGCGAGGCTGGCGTGCCGGTCAATGTCGTCGACCGGCCGGATCTTTGCGATTTCTACGTCCCCGCCATCGTCAATCGCGCCCCGCTCGCGATTGCGATCTCGACCGAGGGCACGGGTCCGGTGCTCGCCCGCCATGTCCGCGCGCGAATCGAGGCGATGCTGGCCCCGGCGATCGGCGATCTCGCGGCGCTGGCGGAGAGCCTGCGCGAGCGCGTCGCGGCGCAGATTACGGGCACCGAGGCGCGCCGCCGCTTCTGGGCGCATTTCTTCTCCGGCCCGACCGCGGCCAAGGTGCTCGCCGGACGGATCGCCGAAGGTCATGCGGAAGCGGCCGACGCGATCGACAGCGCCGCCACGGCGACCCTCGCCGGCCATGTCAGCCTGGTCGGTGCCGGTCCCGGCGCCGAGGACCTCCTGACTCTGCGCGCCCAGCGCCTGCTCCAGGAGGCGGATGTCATCGTCTATGACAAGCTCGTCCCCGATGCGGTGGTCGCCATGGGCCGGCGCGACGCGCTCAGGATCTATGTCGGCAAGTCGAAGGGCGCGCATGCGGCCAGCCAGGACGAGATCAACGACATCTTGATCCGCGAGGCGCGCGACGGGCGGCGCGTGGTCCGCCTCAAATCCGGCGACCCGCTGATTTTCGGCCGGGCCGGCGAGGAGATGGCCGCGCTCAAGGCGGCCGGCATATCGTTCGACATCGTGCCCGGAGTGACCGCGGCGATCGCCGCCGCCGCCGATTTCGCGATTCCGCTGACGCTGCGTGACGTCGCCTCGAGCTTCGTCATGGCGACCGGCCACGACATGCGCGGCGACACGCTGCCCGATTGGGCTGGCCTCGCGCTCTCCGGCGCCACGGTCGCCGTCTATATGGGCCGTAGCGTCGCCGCCCGCGTCGCCGCGCGCCTGATCGAGGCCGGGCTCGCGCCGTCGACGCCGGTCGCGGTGATCGAGAACGCCTCGCGCGAGGATCGCAAGGCCTATGCGGGCCGCCTCGACGAACTCGCCGCGGTCGCCGGCAAGGGCGATGTGGACGGCCCCGCCGTCATCATCGTGGGCCAAGTGATCGCCGAGAGCGCGCTCGGCACCGCGCCGCTGCCGCTCGCGGCGCTGGCGGCCTGACGGGAGCGCGGCATGAGCCAGAAGATCATCACGGCCAACAATCTCGGCGACGGGCTCGTCGTCTTCCTCGACGCCTCCGGCGGCTGGACCACGGAGATCGCCGAATCCCGCATCATCGGCACGGGCGAGTTGGACGAGGCGCTCGCCTATGCCAAGGCGCAGCACGATGCACAGATCGTCGTCGAGCCCTATGAGATCGACGTCGAGCTGCATCCCGACGCCGGTATTCCCGTTCCCCTGCGCCTCCGCGAGCGCATCCGCGCCGCCAAGGGCCCGACCGTCGCCTATGGCGAGGCGGAACTGGCCGAGCGCGCCGCCCTCCCCACCGCAGCTTCCGCGAGCCGCTGATGTACCGCTACGACGAATTCGACCATGACTTCGTGCAGGCTCGCGTCGCGCAGTTCCGCGATCAGGTCGAGCGCCGCGTCGGCGGCGAGCTGACCGAGGACCAGTTCAAGCCGCTGCGCCTGCAGAACGGCGTCTATCTGCAGCTGCACGCCTATATGCTGCGCATCGCCGTGCCCTATGGCACGCTGAACGGGCGGCAGATGCGCCGCCTCGCCGATATCGCGCGCCGCTATGACCGCGGCTACGGCCATTTCACGACCCGGCAGAACCTGCAGTTCAACTGGCCGAAGCTCTCGGACATCCCGGATATCCTTAGCGAGCTCGCCGAGGTCGAGATGCACGCGATCCAGACTTCGGGCAATTGCATCCGCAACGTCACCGCCGACCATTTCGCCGGCGCGGCGGCGGACGAAGTCGATGATCCCCGTCCCTATGCCGAGATCCTCCGGCAATGGTCGTCGCTGCACCCCGAATTCCTGTTCCTGCCGCGCAAGTTCAAGGTCGCCGTCACCGGCGCCGACCGTGACCGCGCCGCGATCCAAGTGCACGATATCGGCCTGCAGCTAAAGCGGGACGCGGCGGGACGCATCGGTTTCGCCGTCTATGTCGGCGGCGGCCAGGGCCGCACGCCGATGGTCGCCAAGAAGATCCGCGACTTCCTCCCCGAGGAGGATCTTCTCTCCTATTGCGAGGCAATCCTCCGCGTCTACAACCTGTCGGGCCGGCGCGACAACAAGTACAAGGCGCGCATCAAGATCCTCGTCCACGAGACGGGCGCCGAGGAGATCACGCGCCAGGTCGAAGAGGAATGGGAGCGGATCAAGGACGGCGTACTTCGCTTGCCCGCCGAGGAAGTCGAGCGCATCCGCGCCTATTTCGCCCTGCCCGCCGATCTGGCGCCGCGCGCGGCCGATCCTTCGCTCGCCGCATCGCGCGCGGCGGACCCGGATTTCGATGCCTTCGTCGCCCGCAACACCCATCCCCATCGCGTTCCCGGCCATGTCTCGGTCACGGTCTCGCTGAAGGCGATCGGCGGGACGCCGGGCGACGCGACGGCCGACCAGATGGATGCCGTCGCTGCCATCGCCGAACGCTTCGGCCATGACGAGATCCGCGTCAGCCACGAACAGAACCTGATCCTGCCGCATGTGGCGGAGACGGACCTCCGCGCCGTCTATGATGGCCTCGTCGCCGCGGAGCTGGCGACGGCGAATGCCGGCTTCATCACCGACATCATCGCCTGCCCGGGCCTCGACTATTGCGCGCTCGCCAATGCCCGCTCGATCCCCGTGGCGCAGCGCATCTCGCAGCGCTTCGGCGACATCGCCCGCCAGCGCGAGATCGGCGATCTGAAGATCAAGATCTCCGGCTGCATCAATGCCTGCGGCCATCACCATGTCGGCCATATCGGCATTCTCGGCGTCGAGAAGAAGGGCGAGGAATTCTACCAGATCTCGCTCGGCGGCTCGGGCGACGAGAACGCCGCGATCGGCGAGATCATCGGGCGCGGCTTCTCGACGGAAGAGATCGTCGATGCGGTGGAGACACTCGTCGACACCTATCTGGCGCATCGCAGCAGGCCGGAGGAGAGCTTCCTCGACACCTATCGCCGCCTCGGGCAGGCCCCGTTCAAGGAGGCGCTCTATGGCGCGGCTTGACGCCGTCGACACGGCCGCGGGCATCGGCGAAATCCTGCCGCCCTTCGATCACGAGAATGCCGGCATCGCCGAGGCGGCCGAACTCAGCGCCCGTTTCGCGGACCGCCCGGCGCGCGACGTGATCGCCTATGCCCTCTTCGAGCGCTTTGCCGGACGCATAGCGCTCGTCTCCTCCTTCGGCGCCGAATCGGCTGTGCTGCTGCATCTCGTCGCTTCGGTCGACCGCTCGGTTCCCGTCGTCTTCATCGACACGCTCCGCCTTTTTCCGGAAACGCTGGCCTATCGCGACACGCTGGTCGATCGGCTGGGCCTCACCGACATGCGCACGATCACGCCCGCCGAGGCGACCATCGCGGCGCAGGACCGCTACAAGGCACTGTGGATGACCAATGCCGACGCCTGCTGCCAGATCCGCAAGACGGAGCCGCTCAATCGCGCGCTCGAGGGCTTCGACGCCTGGTTCACGGGCCGCAAGCGCTTCCAGGCGGCAACGCGCGCGGCGATCGGCTATTTCGAGCGCGACGGCGCGCGCATGAAGGTCAACCCGCTGGCAAACTGGTCGTCGGCGGATCTGAAGGCCTATCTGGCCGAACACGACCTGCCGCGCCATCCCCTGGTCGCCGAGGGCTATCCTTCCATCGGCTGCGCCCCCTGCACCTCCAAGGTGAAGCCGGGCGAGGACGAGCGCGCGGGGCGCTGGCGCGGTCTCGACAAGGTCGAATGCGGCATACATCTGGGCGAGACGGACGGCAGCGGCATCTGATGGCTCTCTGGAAAAACGGTAGTTTCGTCGCGGACCGCTTCCGCCATGTCGCCGATGACGACGTGATCGGCACGGACGAGGCCGTGATCGTCTCGCTCGAACGCTTCCGCGCCGAACGCGAGGCGCTGCTCGCCCGCCCCGCGCCGCTCGGCCTGCGGATCGAGCCGGGCAGCGACTGGGGCGGCATCGTGCAGGACCTGCCGCGCCTCGCGGTGATCGCCGCCTCGCTGCCGAAATTCGCCGATGGCCGTGCCTTCTCGATCGGCCGTCTGCTCCGCGAGCGCGACGGCTTCGCGGGCGAGCTCCGCGCCGTCGGCGCCTTCTTCCTCGACCAGATCCCGCTTCTGAAGCGCGTCGGCTTCGACGCTTTCGAGACGGAGGATCCGCTGGTATTGAAGGGGCTTCAGGAAGGACGCTGGCCGGAGGTGAAGGAATATCTCCAACCGGTCGGCGGAGCGGGCGAGATCCCGGCCGGCACGCGGCCCTTTGCGCGCCGCCCGGCCGGCGCGACCGGCGAGCAACGGAATCAGGAATGAAGCTCTTCGTAACCGACCACAAGGGTGTCGAGCACGAGCTCGAGGCGCTCGAAGGCTGGCGCGTGATGGAAGTGATCCGCGACTGGGACATCGGCATCAAGGCCGAATGCGGCGGCGCGCTCGCCTGCGCGACGTGCCATGTCTATGTCGACCCGGACTGGTACGACCGGTTGATCCCGATGAGCGAGGAGGAGGAGGAACGGCTCGACGACGCCATGCTGGTGAAGTCGAATTCGCGCCTGTCCTGCCAGATCCTGATGACCGACGAACTCGACGGCCTCGTGGTGCGCCTCGCCCCCGGCAGCGAACCCGACGACACGGTCGCCAAGGTCGCCTGATCCCGGCCTCTGGCCGAGCTGCATCGCACTCTGTCAGGACCCGCCGGATTTCTCCACGCGGCGGATCGCGCGCCATCCCTCCGCGATCAGGGCGGCGGTCAGGACCGCGTGCAGCAGCACGGCCGGCCAGAGCAGCGGGCCAGTTGCTGCGCCCGTCAGGCCGCAAAAGGCGAGATAGAGCGCCACGAGGGCGCCATAGACCACCATGCCGGCGCGCGGCGGACCCGGCCAGCAGGCGACCGCGAGACCGAGAAGCGCGATCCCGGCGACGCCCGCGACTGGCACCGCGACGCCGGTCAAGGGTTGGCCGAGCAGCAGGCGCCCGACGGCCGAGGGCACAGCGAGCAGCGCCAAGCCCGTTGCAGCCTCGGCGATGGCAGCAGCGTTCAGCAGACGCCTCATCGGATCAGCCCTTCGATCATCGCGTCGATCCACGCTCGCCACCCGTGAGTTCAGCTATGGCTTGGCCGCCGCCTGGTCGGGATGGAGGCTGACCGTCAGATGGTCGATCGTGCCCGTGAAGCGGAACGGCGACTCGTAGCGATCCTCGACCAGCGCCACGCCCGTGCGGGTATCGAGGCCGACATCGAAGGTCTCGTCCTCCGGGAAGGTGACCGGCGTCGTGTGATCGAGCGTGTTGCGCGCGACCTCCTTGCCGTCGACGGACAGAACGCCGGTGCCGCCCTTGCCGAGGCCGGGCTCGTCCGACCTGAAATCGAAGACGATGGTGTGCTTGCCGGGCTCGAGCTGCGGCCCCTCCCAGATCGTGCGCTTCAGGTCGAGCAGATTGTAGAGGAAGATCACCTTGCCGCGGCCGATGCCGAAATCACCCTTGCTGAGATAGAGCCCATAGCCGCCGAACCGGCCGCCCTCGGTGACGATCATGCCCTCGGCGCCGCCGTCGGGAATCTCGACATCCGCCGTGATGGTGTAGGACTTGTTCAGGATGCTCGGCGCCGCGCTGGCCGGAACGCCGCTGAGCACGCCGGAATAGGTGAACTCCGTCTGGCCGGCGGTCAGGCTCGGGCGCGGCGTGTTCCAGCGCGCGAGCGTCGAATTGTCGAGCGGCAGGACGTTGTATTTCGCAGCCTCGGCATAGAACAGCGCCTGCATTTCCCTGACCTTGTCCGGCATCTGCGCCGCCAGGTCGTCGAACTGGGTCGGGTCCTTGTCGACGTTGTAGAGTTCCCAATTGTAGCCGGTGATGACATCGGGCGGCGTCTTGGTGCTGAGCTCCCAGGGCAGCGTCACCGGCGTCGTCGCCGCGACCCAGCGATCGTGAAAGATCGCGCGGTTGCCGAGCATCTCGAAATACTGGGTCGTATGCTGCGTCGGCGCGTCGGCGTTGGCCTTGTCCCAAGTATAGGTCATGCTCGTGCCCTCGATCGGCTTCTGCACGATGCCATCGATGGCGGCAGGCGCCGGGATGCCGGTGGCGTCGAGAATGGTCGGCACGATGTCGATCACATGCGCGAACTGCCGTCGGATGCCGCCGCCCTCGGGGATATGGCCCGGCCACGCCATGGCGACGCCCTGCGCCGTGCCGCCGAAATGCGACGGCACCTGCTTGACCCATTTGAAGGGCGTATCCATCGCCCAGGCCCAGCCGGCCGCGAAATGCGGGAAGGTGCGCTCCGAACCCCAGAACGGATACCAGAGATACTGGTCCTTCACCGGCACGGAAACGCTGTTGAAGGTCGTGAACTCGTTCGGCGTGCCGTTGAGCATGCCCTCGGCGGAGGCGCCATTGTCGCCGCCGATATAGATGATCAGCGTATTGTCGAGCTCGCCGAGATCATCGACCGCCTGGATGACGCGGCCGATCTCATGGTCGGCATAGGCGAGATAGGCGCCGTAGACGTCCGCCTGGCGAATGAACAGCTTCTTCGATTCCAGATCGAGCGACTCCCAGCTCGGCAGCGTGTCGGGCCAGGGCGTCAGCTTGGCATTCGCCGGCATGATGCCGAGCCGCTTCTGGTTGGCGAAGATCGTCTCGCGCAGCGTGTTCCAACCCGCGTCGAAGAGGTGCATGGCGCTGATCTTCTTGACCCATTCCTCCGTCGGATGATGCGGGGCATGGGTTGCGCCCGGCACGTAATAGACGAACCACGGCTTGCCCGGCGCGATCTCCTTCAGTTGCTTCACATGCTGGATCGCCTCATCGGCCATTCCCGTCTCGAGGTTCCAGCCGGGATTGCCTTCGAACGGATAGATCGCCGTCGTGTTGCGGAAGAGGTTCGGCTGCCACTGGCTCGCATCGCCGCCGACGAAGCCGTAGAAATAGTCGAAGCCCATGCCGTTCGGCCACTGGTTGAACGGCCCGGCCTGGCTCGACTGGAACGACGGCGTGTTGTGGTCCTTGCCGAACCAGGCGGTCGAATAGCCATTGTCGCGCAGGATCGTCCCGATCGTCCCCTTGTCGACCGGTATGATCGAATCGTAGCCGGGGAAGCCGGTCGAGACCTCGCCGACCACGCCGAAGCCGACCGAATGGTGATTGCGGCCGGTGATCAGCGCTGCGCGCGTCGGCGAACACAGCGACGTCGAATGGAAGTTGGTGTAGCGCAGCCCGGCATTCGCGATGCGATCCATCGACGGCGTCGGAATCACCCCGCCGAAGGTGCTCGGCGCGCCGAAGCCCTGGTCGTCGGTCATGATCAGGAGAATGTTCGGCGCACCCTTGGGCGGCACGACGCGCGGCGGCCACCATGGCGTCGAGTCCGACGCCTTCTCCTTGATCACGCCGCCGAAGGCCGGTGGCGGCGGAGGCAGTTGCGCGCCGTTGATCGTCGTCGTCGCCGACGGTGAACCGAGGGTGCCGGTCAGGGTCTGCGCTGCGGCGGGCAAGGCGCCGATCAATCCGAAGACCATCAGGCCGGCGAGCGCAGATCGGTTCCATCGCATGGTCATCGTCATTCCCTTGTCCGCCGCTCGATCCGGCATCACGGGCGCGCTTCGCCCCCTGACGCCAAGGTGGCATCTCCGATAGGCTAGCGAGCGGGGCAGGGTCTGGATTGGCATTTGGCGCCAAAATGGCGCGTGGTCGCACGGCTCGAGCGAGGTGCCGCAAGGCGATGCCTGTCATGATCCCACTGATCCGCGCATTCGCGCTGCTGCCGACGCTGCGCTGGCTCGCCGATGCGGGGGCGCCGCTCGAGCGCTGCCTCGCCGAGGTCGACCTGCCGGCGGCGGCGCTGGTCGACCCGTTCCGGCCGGTGCCTCTGGTCCACGCCGCCGCGCTGCTGCGCAACGCCGCGCGGGTCTATGGACCGGACCTGCCCAGCCGGATCATTGCGACCACCGGCAATCTCGAGATCGCCATGCTGGGCAAGGTGGCGCTTGGCGCGTCCACGCCGGGCGAGGCGCTCGCACGCGTCGCCGCCGCCCTGCCCTGCTATTGCTCGCACGAGCATGTCTCGTTCGAGCGGCAAGAGGGCCAGTACATCGTCCGGGAATTCTTCGCCCATCGGTTCGATGCCGAGACGCTGCACGACCTGCTGCAATACGCCGCCGCCATGATCGATCGCGTTCTCGCCGCCACCGGGGAGACGTCGCCCTGCTTCGCGCGGCTCGCGATTCCGCCGCATCCCGTCCTCGGCGTGGAGCACCTGCGGGCCCGATATGGCGAGCGCGTGGTCGCGACGACGGCGCATGGCATCACCATGACCGTCGACGCATCGATCATGGAGCGCCGGTTCAGCAAGGCAGCGCGGGAGCGGCTCAACCCGCGTTCGCTCGCCGATACGCAGTCCCTGCGTTCAGCCGGCGCGCTGACGCATTCGCTCGCCGCCTTCCTCGCGCTGATGATCCAGGGCGACCAGGCGCCGACGATCCAGCGCGTCGCGGCGGCCGCCGGCACCAGCGTCCGCAGCTTCCAGCGCCAGCTCGAAGCGGACGGGACCAGCTTCTCGAAGCAGCTTGCCGAAGCACGGCGCAGCGAAACGCTGAAGCGGTTGCAACAGCAGGAGCTGACCATCGCATCAATCGCCGCCACGCTCGGCTACAGCGATCAGGCAACGTTCACGCGCGCCTTTCGCCGCTGGACGGGAACCGCGCCGGGCCAGTACCGTGAACGATCGGCTGATCCGCGCGGCGGGTCGCAGGCGGCCAGGGAAGAGAGGAGCATTTCATGACATTCGAGCACTGGCTGGCCTTCGCGGCGGCTTCGGCGGTGATGCTGGCGATCCCCGGGCCGACCGTGGTCCTCGTCATCTCCTATGCGCTCGGCCATGGGCGGAAGTCCGCCTTCGCCACCGTCGCGGGCGTCGCGCTCGGCGATTTCACGGCGATGACCGCCTCCATGCTCGGCCTCGGCGCCGTGCTCGCCGCCTCGGCCGCGCTGTTCACGGCGCTCAAATGGATCGGCGCCGCTTATCTCGTCTATCTCGGCATCAAGCTCTGGCGCGCGCCCACCGGCACGCCGGCCGAGCAGGCGGCACCGCAGATGCAGGCGCGGCGGATCTTCGCCCATGCCTATGCGGTGACCGCGCTCAACCCGAAGAGCATCATCTTCTTCGTCGCCTTCGTGCCCCAGTTCCTCGTGCCGGGGGCGCCGCTGTTCGGTCAGATGGTGCTGTTCGAGGCGACCTTCCTGGTGCTCGCGACGCTCAACGCGACCTTCTATGCGCTGGCCGCCTCGGCGGCGCGCGGGACGATCCGCAAGCCCTCGGTGCAGCAGGCGGTGAATCGCGTCGGCGGATCGCTCCTGATCGGCGCCGGCCTGCTCGCCGCCAGCTTCCGCCGCGCCGCCAGCTGATCAGCGCGCCGGGCAATCGGCGGGCGGCTCGGCCCCGCGCCACAGGCCCTTCGCCGCGCAGCGCGCCGCTTGCTCGGCGGCGCCATAGGCCGCGGGCGCATCGGCCGCCGCCTCCGCCCAGCCCTGCTCGATCAGCCAGAGCGAAAGATCCGTCGCGCCGATCCGGCAATCCGCGGATGCGGCATCCTCCGCAGCATTGGGCGCGAACCGGCATTGGACGCCGAGGCCGCGCACGCGCTGGCGCAGGGCGAGCAAGGCCAGCGCCGCGCAGGGACGCTCCGCCGACTGCTGCGTCAGCCGGCACTGCCGATCGGCCGGCGGCGGCGCGATGCCGGCGAGCGTGATCCGGCGCTTGCCGAGATCGATCTCGCCCGCGCCGACAATGGTGACGCGGCGATAGGTGGTCCAGTCCGGCGCTTCGGGCACAGGGGGCGCAGCCTCGCGCGGCAGAGGGCTTGGCGCGGCGAAGGGACCGGGCGTGATGCCAGGACCGCCGACGATCCGCGGGGCGGCGGCGGACTGGTCGACTTCGGCCGAAGGCGCGGGAGCAGGCGCGACCTCCGCCGTTTCGTCCGGCGGCGGGTTGCCGGGCGCGGGCCCGGCGGCCACTTCAGGCACGGGCGCGGGCGTCACGATACGGACCGCTGGGCGCTCCTTTTCCGGGATGGGAGGCTCGACTTCGGGCTCCTTCGCCTCGTCCAGCGGCCCGTCGGCAACCGGCTCGGACGGCGGCGGCTCGATCACGGCCGGATGCTCGGCGGAGATCCGCGGCGGCTCGTCGCCGAACTCGATGCGAACATAGCCGGTGAGCCAGGACGCGGCGACGGCAGCCATCGTCACGATCACGATGAGGAGGATGGCAGCGAGCAGCGTTCTCATTGGCTTGCCCAGATGATGCGGGCGATGAAATCGATCTCGTCGGCTGCGATGCGGCGCGGCGGATGCTCCGCGTTCAGCGAGGCGAGGTCGACGGCGCCAGCCTCGCGCTGCGACAGCACCTTGGCCATCATCTCGCCCGCGGTCGTGCGCAGCACAATGCGGTCGCCGACGCGGCAGGGGGCCGTCGGCGAGACGACGATGATGTCGCCATGGCGGTAGAGCGGCAGCATGGAATCGCCGGCCACCTCCAGCGCATAGACGCCCTCGGCGCCGGCCGGCTGCGGAAAGACGACCTCGTCCCAGCCGGGCCCGGCGGGAAAGCCGCCATCGTCGAAGAACCCGCCGCGGCCGGCCTGCGCGAAGCCGATGAGCGGCACCTGGCGGAAGGGACGGTCGAAGGGGTCGGCGCTCTCCGACAGGAGCTGCACGAAAACGTCGAACTGCTCGCCCGTCGCCTCGAGCACCTTGGCGATGCTCTCGGTGGAGGGCCAACGGAGGCGGCCGTCACTGGCAACGCGCTTCGACCGGTTGAAGGTGGTGGGATCGAGGCCGGCCTTGCGGGCGAGGCCGGACGCCGTCAGCGCATTGCGCTCGGCCAGAAGGTCAATCGCCGCCCATATCCGCTCATGTGACAGCATTGCGAGCCCTCCGACCGCGAAGCGGGCGACACAGCCCCAGGCGGGCGCATTCCCTCGAATCGCAGGGAAGGAATTTATTCCCTCGTCTCTCGATTTAGCCTCGCGAACGAAACGTGTCCAGACGGCCCCTCCGGCGTGCCGCGCGGGCCTTGCCGGGGTCGCCGCGCGCCGATAGGGTCCGCTGATCCTTCGAGGAAGAAAATGACCCTGATCTACAAGATCGTGCCGGAAGAGCTGTGGCGTGCGGCCGAGCGCGCCGGCTCCTTCGCTGGCGCATCGATCGACCTCACCGACGGCTTCATCCACCTGTCGACAGCCGACCAGATGCGCGAGACCGCCGCGAAGCATTTCGCCGGCCAGACCGGTCTCCTGCTCGTCGCGGTGGACGAGGCCAGCCTCGGCGATGCGCTGCGCTACGAGATCTCGCGCGGCGGCCAGCCCTTCCCGCATCTCTATGCGCCGCTGGCGCTCACCAGCGTCGTCTTCGTCGAGCCCTTGCCGCTCGGCGCCGACGGTCTGCATGTCTTCCCGGAGCGCGCGGCTTGAACGCCTTCTCCTCCCTGCTGCGTCCCGCCCTCTTCTGTATCGATCCGGAGACCGCGCACGGCCTCTCGCTGAAGGCGCTTTCGAGCGGCTTGCTGCCGCGCGTGCGGCCGGACCGCGACCCGCGCCTCGCGCGCCGGCTGATGGGCCTCGACTTCCCCAATCCGCTCGGTCTCGCCGCCGGCCTCGACAAGAATGGCGAGGTCGCCGATCCGCTGCTCGGCCTCGGCTTCGGCTTCGTCGAGATCGGCACGGTGACGCCGCGCCCGCAGGCCGGCAATCCGAAGCCGCGGCTCTTCCGCCTCGTGCGCGACGGCGCGGTGATCAACCGCCTCGGCTTCAACAACAAGGGCCATGCGGCGGCGCTCGAGCGTCTCCGCGCCCGGCAAGGCCGCGGTGGCATCGTGGGCGTCAATATCGGCGCCAACAAGGATTCGCCGGACCGCATCGCGGATTACGTCGCCGCGATCCGCGCCTTTTCCGGCCTCGCCTCCTATTTCACCGTCAACGTTTCCTCGCCCAACACGCCGGGCCTGCGTGACCTGCAGGGCCGCGCCGCGCTCGACGAGCTGCTGGCGCGCGTCGTGGAGGCGCGCGACAGCGAGGCGCGCCGCGTGCCACTGGTCATCAAGATCGCGCCCGATATGGACGAGCATGGCCGCGCGGACATCGCCGAAGTGGTGCTCGCGCGCGGCATCGACGGGGTTATCATCTCCAATACGACGGTCAGCCGTCCGCCGCTCATCGAGACGGGGTTCGCCAAGGAGACCGGCGGCCTGTCCGGGCGCCCGCTCTTCCGCATGTCGACGATCGCGCTGGCGCAGTTCCGCCGCATGGTCGGGCCGGACCTGCCGCTGATCGGCGCGGGCGGCGTCGATTCGGCCGAGACCGCCTTCGCCAAGATCGCGGCGGGCGCCGACCTCGTGCAGTTCTATACCGGCCTCGTCTATGGCGGCCCCGGCCTCGTCGGCGAGATCCTGACGGGCCTCTCGCGCATCCTCGACCGGCGCGGGCTGGCGTCGATCGCCGATGCCGTCGGCCTGGAGACGGACAAATGGGCGCGCGAGACGCCCTGACGTATCAGCCGAAGGTCGCCGCGATCCGCCGGCGCATGCGCAGGAACAGCGTGATCCCGCGCGCCGACAGGAAGACGACGAGCGCGAGCCAGAGGCCGTGCGCGCCGAGGATCGGCCCGGCAATGAACCAGACGGCGAAGAACAGCACCAGCGACAGCAGCATCATATTGCGCATGTCGGCCGTCCAGGTCGCGCCGATGAAGACGCCGTCCATCTCGAAGGCAAGCACGCCAGCGATCGGCGTCAGCGCCGCCCAGATGAGATAGGTCCGCGCGGCCGCGCGCACGTCGGGATTGACCGTCATGAAGTCGATCAGCGCGGGTCCGCAGAGCAACAGGAGCGCCGCCGCGCCGAAGGCGAGCGCATAGCCCCAGACAAGTGTCAGCTTTACCGAGCGCTCGAAGGCAGGGCGGTAGCGTGCGCCGACGGCGCGGCCGGCGAACTGTTCCGCCGCCGCGGCGAAGCCGTCGAGAAAATACGCCCCGATGAGAAAGAAGTTCATGAGCAGCGCATTGGCCGCCAGCAGCGTGTCGCCGAGCGCCGCGCCGCGCGAGGCGAAAAAGGCGAAGGCGAACAGGAGCGCGAAGGAGCGGATCATGATGTCGCGATTGACCGCGACCATGCGGATGAGCGCCGCGCGATCGAGGACGCGCATGCGCGAGGGCCGATCGGCGCGCGCGAACGAACGCAGGATGAGCGCGAGGCCGATGCAGGCAACCAGCGCCTCGCTGAGCGCCGTGGCGGCGGCCGTTCCCGCGACGCCGAATCCGAGCCCCATCACAAAGGCGATGTTGAGGACGATGTTGAGCCCGTTGAGCACGGTCTGCAGCACCAGCGCGAAGCCGGAACGCCCGAGCCCGAGCAGCCAGCCGAGCAGCACATAGCCGACCAGCATGAACGGCGTCGCGAGGATGCGCACCTCTGCGTAGCGCAGCGTCGCCGCGCTCACCTCCGGGCTGGCGCCGAAGGCCGCGATGACCAGCGGCAGCAGCGGGCGCGCCAGGAGGGCGACGGCAAGGCCGCCGGCAAAGGCGATCAGCACGGCACGGAAGAAGGTCGCCTGGATCTCGACCCGGTCGCCGGCGCCAAAAGCCTGCGCCGTAAAGCCCGTCGTGCCGCTGCGCAGGAAATAGAAGATCGCGCCGAGGAAATCGAACACCACAGCGCCGAGCGCGATGCCGCCGATCAGCGCGGCATCGCCGAGCCGCCCGATCACCGCGACATCGGCGAAACCGAGCAGCGGCGTGGAGAGATAGGCGAGCGTCATCGGCACGGCGATCGCGAGGATGCCGCGATGCGTGACGGTGAAGGGACGGATGGCGGCGTCCGGCGGGCTGGCGTGCAAGATGGATGCGGCGTGAGACGAGAGGGGCTGCCCAGCCAATAGCCGCTTTCGGCTTTCGCGTCGACGCGGGAACGGACCTCGCCTATCCTTCCCCACCATGCCGCTGCCGATCGTGCACCACGCCGCCTATACGGCCGAAATTCCCGCGGAGCATCGCTTCCCGATGGGCAAATATCGCCGTCTCGCCGAAGTGCTCCGCGAATCCGGCCTCGCGCCGCACGGCTTCATCGAGCCCGAGCCGGCGAGCGCCGCCGAGCTTTCGCTCGCCCATGACGCGGCCTATGTCGATCAGGTGCTTTCGCTCACGCTGCCGCCCGCCATCGAGCGCGAGATCGGCCTGCCGATGAACGAGACGGTGATGCGCCGCGCCCGCGCCGCGACCGGGGGGACCATTCGCGCCGCACGCCTGGCGCTCGAAGCCGGCATCGCCTGCAACACGGCGGGCGGCAGCCATCATGCGCGGGCGAGCCAAGGCGCCGGCTTCTGCACCTTCAACGATGTCGCCGTCGCGATCCGCGTGCTGATGCGGGACGGCGCGATCGGCACCGCCCTCGTCGTCGATTGCGACGTGCACCAGGGCGACGGCACTGCCGACATCTTCGAGGGCGACGCGACTGTGACGACACTCTCGCTGCATGCGGCGCGGAACTATCCCGTACGCAAGCGCCGCTCGACGATCGATCTGGCGCTGGACGACGATCTGGAGGACACGGCCTATCTGGAAGCGCTGCGCTCGGTGCTGCCCGCGCTCATCGAGCGGACGCATCCCGACATCGTGTTCTACAATGCGGGAGTGGATCCGCATCGCGACGACCGGCTCGGCCGTCTGGCGCT
Source organism: Kaistia hirudinis (assembly GCF_014196455.1). Lineage (GTDB taxonomy): Bacteria > Pseudomonadota > Alphaproteobacteria > Rhizobiales > Kaistiaceae > Kaistia > Kaistia hirudinis. Next base: position 160,344 of record NZ_JACIDS010000006.1, on the reverse strand, counting down.
CTCGGATGCCGGCCTCGCGGAGCGCGACCGTTTGGTGATCGGGCAGGCAGTGCACCGCGGCATCCCGCTCGTCGGCGTCATCGGCGGCGGCTATGGCGCCGATATCGATGCGATCGCCCGCCGCCACGCGCTTCTGTTCGCGGCCGCCACCGCGGCGTCGGCCGGCTGATCAACGGCGCTCAGATACGGCGCGCCGGCTTGGCGGCTTCGCCCGAGGCCTGCAGGCATTCCGGCGCGATATAGGGCCAGGACTGGACCTCGCAGCCGGTGCGGCCGCCGACCGAGGCCTTTTCGAAGGTGCCGATCGCCGTCGGGTCCGGCGCGCCATTGCCACGGCTGACGGCCTGGTTGCCATAGGCGGTGACACCGAAGGCAACGATCGCCGCCGTGGCGATCACGCTGGCCTTGGTTTTGAAATTGAAGATCGCCATTTTGTTTTCCCCGCTCTGGCGGAGCCCTTCTCGTCCGCGGCATATCAACGCCGCTCGTCATGAGAAGGTTCAATCACTTTGCCGCTCCCGCCGAAGTGATGCGGGTCACTTCCGGCCTGTGACGATCATCACCCACGGCGCGGCAGCCGGCCCGGGCGACGCTTGAACCATTGCGCCGCAGCACGAGCCGATTGCGGATTGCGGCAATCGGATTAGAGTGATTCTAATCTATCGAGCCAGCGGAGCACCATCATGGCCCATCCTGCCGAGCGCGGCTATTCCGCCACGCAGATCACCCTACACTGGGCCATCGTCCTGCTCGTGTTCTTCCAGCTGATCTTCGGCGAGAGCATGACGACTGTCATCGATGCCAAGCCCGGCGAGGCGGTCGACGGGGCGGATGCGAGCCTCGCGACGGCGCATATCTGGGTCGGCTTCGCCATTCTGGCGCTGGCGCTGTTCCGCCTGTTCATCCGCCTGCGCGACGGCGCACCGTCAGCGGTGGACGGCCCGGCTGCGATCGTGCTGGCGGCCAAGATCACCCACATCCTGTTCTATGTGCTGCTGATCGCCGTGCCGATCTCCGGCATCGTCGCCTATTGGGTGACGCCGGAGGCGGGCGATGTACACGAACTGGGCAAGCCGATCTTCATCATCCTCATCGTCCTCCACGCCGGCGCCGCGCTCTGGCATCAGTTCTTCCTGCGCGACGGCCTGCTGATGCGGATGCTGAAGCCGGGCGCCTGAGACCGGCACCACACGCGCTCATCCAGAGCAGCATCGGGCGCGCCTTACCGCAGCAGCAGGGCGAGCCCGGCCACCAGAGCCAGCGCGACCAGAACGGCCGCGCCGATCCAGCGCGGATCGGCCGCCACGGCGCGGATCTGCACCGGCGTGACGCCGAACCGGCGGGCCGCAAAGGCGACGGCAAGCGAGAGCGTGGCGGCGATCAGCATCGGCCCGTGCCCATTCTGGAAGAATTCCAGAAAAGATCGCAGATCGCTACACGAAGACAAGCCCCGCCTCAGCCGACCGCCTCCGCACGGCCGTCCGCCCGAAGTGGCTGCGGACTCACCGTCCGCCTCTGGTACCCTTGACCGAAAAGCGCCCGCTCGCCGAGCGGGCACCTTGATCAAGCGGGGGTCGAGCGGCTACAAACGGACCGATGCGAACGGGCCCTCCGCCCGCTCGCGCGCCAGGCCCGCGATCATACCGATCTCGGCAGCCAGGAATGCGGGTGTAGTTCAGAGGTAGAACGTCAGCTTCCCAAGCTGAATGTCGTGGGTTCGATTCCCATCGCCCGCTCCAATTTTCCGGCACCCACCGGAATGCGAAAAAGCCGCGGAATTCCGCGGCTTTTTGCGTTTTGGGGCTGTGCGAAGCATCCGCTCTTTGGTCTGGTACCGCGTCCGAATCGGCGGGACGCGGCGGGTCCTGGCTCCCGATCGCTCCGCCGGCCGGCCCGCAGCGGAAGCGGCGGTACGGATCAGGGGAGGCGGCTGCGTTCGGCCTGTTTGAGGGCTTCCTCGGCGGCCTTCAGCTGGGCGCGCGTATACATCAGGGCGTGGGAGGCGAGGTCGTGGCCGTCTTCCCAGAGATTGCGCCAGATGCCGAGAATGCCTTCGAGCGGCTGGCCGACGACGCGCGAGGAGAAGCTCTCGAACGCGATCGGGCCGGCATAGCCGATGGCGACCAGCGTCCGGAAAACCTCGGCGAGATTGATCGTCCCCGAGCCGAGATAGCCGCGATGTGAATCGCCGGTGTGGAAATAGCCGATATAGGCGCCGGTATCGCGGATCGCCGCGCCGATATCCGATTCCTCGATGTTCATATGATAGACGTCCAGGTGAACCTTGACGTTCGGCGCGCCGATCCGCTTGCAGAGCTCCACGCCCTGAGACGCGGTGTTGAGCACGTTGGATTCGTACCGGTTGACCACCTCGAGACCGAGCGTGATGCCGCTGGCCGCCGCCGTCTCGGCGACTTCTGCCAGCACCTCGGCCGACATCGCCACGCCGGCGCTGGTGGTCGGCACGACGTTCTTCTGGAAGGCCGAATGCAGGATGCCGCAGACATACTGCGCGCCGAGATCGCGGGCGACGCGCACGGCGTCCTCCAGCTTCCGCTTGCCACGCACGGCCTTGTCCCGGTCGCCGCTGGAGATATCAGTATCGGCGTCGAGCCCGAGCGAGAGATTGATGCCGATCCGGTTCCGCTCGAGCTGCTTGCGGGTGAAATCGACATCGATCGCGCCGGGATCGAGCGCCGGCGCCTCGATGAAGTCATAGCCGACCTCGGCGGTCTTTTCGATCGCCCGCCTGCATTCGTCATGGCTCCATCCGGCTTCCCAGACGAGCGCGTGAACACCCAGCTTGTTCATTGCAGTCCCTCCTCCCTGTGGCACGCTTCAGTGCCGCTTGTTTCGATCGAAGGAGAAGGGCCGTGAGATCGCCTCCTTCGCAGACCCCCGACCGGTGGCCGGGATCCCGGCGCCCCGTCGAGCGGCATCACTCGCCGTACGGGATCCAGATGTTCTTGACCTGCGTCGCCCGGGCGAGGAATTCGCGCCCCTCTCCCGCTGCGGGGTTGAACCAGTCCCGTTCCACGGTCTCGGCCCAGACCTGCTTCAGATTGCCGGCCGACGCCTTCTCCACGCGGCCCGCCGCTTCCGCCGGGCCGAAATACCAGACGCCGTCGACCTCCTCATGCTTCGCGAGTTCAGCGGCGAGCGCATCGCGGTCCCCGGTCACGATGTTGACGACGCCATCCGGCAGGTCCGACGTCTCGAACACCTGGTAGAAGTCGGTCGCGGCCAGCGCATAACGGGCCGAAGGAATGACGACGACGCGGTTGCCCGTGGCGATCGCAGGCGCGAAGGTCGACACGAAGCCGAGCAGGCTGGGGCTCTCGGGGCAGGCGATGCCGAGAATGCCGACCGGTTCGTTCATGGCCAGCGCCACGCCACGGATCGGCGGGCGATGCACCGCGCCCTCGAACTTGTCGGCCCAGGCGCCATAGGAGAAGAGCCGCGACACCGACGCGGCGACTTCGCGCGCGCTGTCCTGCTTGCGCTTGCCGGTCATGGCCGACAGGCGTTCGGCGAATTCCGACGCCCGCGCGTCCAGATTCTCGGCGATGTAATAGAGGATCTGCGCGCGATTGTGCTCGCTGGCGCCGGACCAGCCGGCGGCCTTGCGCGCCGCCTCGACGGCGTTGCGGATATCCTTGCGATTGCCCTCGCCGACTTCGCCGACGACGGCACCGGCGGGTGTCAGGACGGGCCGCGAATAGCCGCCATCGGGCCGGGCCTGCTTGCCGCCGATATAGAGCTTCGCCGTTCGGTCGACGGCGGCCGAGCCGATCGCGTCGCCTGTCAGCGCCGGCTGCGGCTCGGGACGGAGGGGAACAGCCTTCGCCATGCGCTTCGGCCGCGAATAGGCCGCGAGCCCTTCCCGGCCGCCTTCGCGCCCGAAGCCGGATTCCTTGTAGCCGCCGAAGCCGACGCCGGCATCGAACATATTCGTGCCATTGACCCAGACGACGCCGCATTTGAGCTTGGGTGCAATGTCGAGCGCGAGTGACAGCGTCTCGGACCAGACCGAGGCGGCGAGGCCATATTCGGTGTTGTTGGCGAGTTCGACCGCCTCCGCGGGCGTGCGGAAGGTTGTCGCGACGGCCACGGGCCCGAAAATCTCGACCCGCGCGACGGTCGACGCGGGATGCGCGCCGGTCAGCAGCGTCGGCGGATAGAAGCAGCCCTTCTCCGGCAGCCGGGCGGCCGGCTGATGCAGCGTGGCCCCCTCCTCAATGCCGAGATCCACCAGTTCGCGGATGCGCTGCAGCTGCACCGGATGGACGATCGCACCCATGTCGATCGCCTTGTCGAGCGGATTGCCGACGCGAAGCTTCTCCATGCGTGCCAGCAGCTTGGCGACGAAGCGGTCATGGATGCCTTCCTGCACCAGCAGGCGCGATCCCGCGCAGCAGACCTGGCCCTGGTTGAACCAGATGGCGTCGACGACGCCCTCGACGGCCGCGTCGAGATCGGCATCCTCGAAGACGATGAAGGGCGACTTGCCGCCGAGTTCGAGCGTCAGGCTCTTTCCCGATCCAGCCGTCGCCTCGCGGATGATCCGGCCGACTTCCGTCGAGCCTGTGAACGCGATCTTGTCGATCTCGGGATGACGGACGATCGCCTCTCCCGTCGCGCCGTCGCCGGTGACGATATTGACGACGCCATCCGGCAGGCCGGCCTTCTGGCACATCTCGGCGAACAGCAGCGCGGTCAGGGAGGTATATTCCGCCGGCTTCAGCACGACCGTATTGCCGAGCGCGATCGCCGGGGCAACCTTCCAGGCCAGCATCAGCAGCGGGAAGTTCCACGGGATGATCTGGCCGCAGACGCCGATCGGTTCGCGATCGGCGAGCTCGCTGTCCATGAGCTGCGCCCAGCCGGCGTGATGATAGAAGTGGCGGGCGACCAGCGGGATATCGATGTCGCGGCTCTCGCGGATCGGCTTGCCATTGTCGAGCGTCTCGACGACCGCGAACAGGCGGCTGTGACGCTGGATGAGCCGCGCCAGCGCATAGAGGTAGCGGGCGCGCTGATGGCCGGAAAGCGCCTTCCATGCCGGCCCCGCCTTCGCTGCCGCCTTCACGGCCGCGTCGACATCGGCTGCCCCGCCATGCGCGATCTTCGCCAAGACCTCGCCGGTTGCCGGGGCGGTGGTTTCAAACGAGGCGCCGGATTTCGCTTTCCGCCAGGCGCCGCCGATGAACAGCTTCGTCTCCGCGCCGAGGCTGCGGATCCAGTCGCGCGCCTCCTTGTCGCTTTCCGGGGCGGGACCGTATTCCATCGTTTCAAGAATCTCGGCAATCGACATGGGAATCTCCAGGATCACGCCCTGACCAGCCGCAACCAGATGGTCGCTCAGGCCATCGCATGGTGGCTGAACGAGGCGTAACGTCCGGTGACATGGTGATCGAGCTGGCGTTCGATATCGGCCAGCAGCGAGGAGGCGCCGAAACGGAAGAGATTGGGCTGCAGCCAGTCATTGCCCAGCTCTTCCTTGATCAGGGCGAGATAGGCCAGCGCATCCTTGGCGGTCGAAATGCCGCCGGCGGGCTTGTAGCCGACCACATGGCCGGTCATCTCGCGATAGTCGCGGATCGCCCGGATCATGATCAGCGTCACGGGAAGCGTGGCATTGACGCTCTCCTTGCCCGTCGACGTCTTGATGAAGTCCGAGCCGGCCATCATGGCGACCCAGGAGGCGCGGCCGACATTGCGCAGCGTCTGGAGGTCGCCGGTGCCGAGGATGGTCTTCATATGCGCCGGACCGCACGCCTCCTTGCAGGCGCGGATCTCGTCATAGAGCGCGCGCCAATTGCCGGTGAGGGCATGCTCGCGCGTGATGACGATGTCGATTTCCTCGGCGCCATCGGCCACCGAGGCCCTGATTTCCTCGAGCCGCGTCGCCAAGGGCGAAAGGCCGGCCGGGAAGCCGGTAGAAACGGCAGCGACGGGAATGCCGGAGCCTTGCAGCGCGTCGACGGCCGTCGCGACGAAACGGTGATAGACGCAGACCGCGCCCGTCGTGATCCGCCGATCCGCGAGGCCAAGCGCCGCCTGAAGATCGGCGCGCAGCGGATGCATCGCCTTGGCGCAGAGCCGGCGCACGCGGCCCGCCGTATCGTCGCCGCTGAGCGTCGTGAGGTCGATGCATTGAAGCGCGCGGACGAGCCAGGCCGCCTGCCAGTCCTTCTTGACGGTGCGGCGCCCGGCGAGCGCAGATGTCCGCCGCTCGGCGGCGGCAAGATTGACGCGCAGACCCTCGATCGGATCCGCGGCGAAAGGGATGCCGGGATTGGACGGCTCGGGTCCCTGCACGCGTCCCTCCGCAACCACGCGCAAGCCGCGATCCGTCATGCTGGACGCCTCATGAGCGCTCACGCCGATCTCCCCGATCCATCGCTTCCAAACCTATCATGTTGTACGTATAACATGCCAACATGACTGTCAACGAAGCCGGCCCCCCGCCCAGCGCATTCCGCGGTTGGCAAGGGCGGTTGTGTTGTTGTTATGCTTACATGACAAACTTCCGGCTGCCACGCCGGTGGAGATTCGCCGATGATCAACCGTACCTCCCCGATCCCGCTCTATTTCCAGCTGGCCGAAGTGCTGAAGCAGGAGATCCAGTCGGGGGCGCTCGCGGTCGGCAGCAAGCTCCCGACGGAGAACGAGCTCTGCGAGCAGTACTCGGTGTCGCGCAGCGTCGTGCGCCAGGCCCTGCAATCGCTCTCGCAGGAAAATCTCATCGAGACCGAGCGCGGGCGGGGCGCCTTCGTGCTGGAGCGCAAGGTTCCGATCGAGATGGTCCAGCAGCTCGATCCGCTGCAGGAGAGCATGGCCAAGGCCGGCTTCAAGCTGACGACGCGGGTGCTGCGGCAGGAACTCATCTCGGCGCCCCCCTATATCGCGGACCAGATCGGCGAGAGCGAGGCGATCTTCCTGGAGCGGCTGCGCTTCGCCGACGGCATCGTGTTCCTGGTGGTGCGCAATTACCTGCCCTATTCGCGCACGCCGGACCTGCTCGCCTCGGAGGATCTGAACGAGGTGTCCCTCTATCGCCATCTGGCCGAGCGCTACGACATCGTCGCGACCACGGGAAAGCGTCAGGTCGAGCTCGCGAAGCTGAACGACCAGAGGACGGCCTCGCTGCTCCAGGTCGAACTCGGCAGCTATGTTCTGTTCAACCGGGAAGTGACCTACGACCAGAACAAGAAGGTCGTCGAATACTATGAGTCCTGGCACCACCCGGACCGGACCCGACTGACCATCGACCTGCAGCGCCGCTACTGACGGAGCGGGCTGCGGCCGAGGGCCTCCGCCGGATCGGCGGCTCAGCGCGCGTTGAGAAGCGCGCGCGCCTCGTCGACGACCCGGTCCGCCGTCACGCCGAGATGGCGATAGACCTCGGGTCCGGGCGCCGATTCGCCGAAGCTCTCGACGCCGACGACGGTGCCCGGCCCCTTGAGGAACTGGTGCCAGTAGAAGGGTGATCCCGCCTCGACGAAGACGGTCGGCGTTCCGGTCGCAAGGACCTCGTCGCGATAGCTCGCGTCCTGGCGCGCGAACAAATTGCCGTTCGGGATCGACACGACGCGGACAATGAGACCATCGGCCTCCAGCCGGTCAGCGGCCGCGAGCGCCAGCGCAAGTTCGGATCCGGTTGCCGCCAGCACGACATCCGGCTTGCCCGCGCCGCGCTGGCGCAGAACATAGCCGCCGCGCCGGATGCCCGCGAGATCGTCTGGCCTGTGCGCGAAGACGGCCCCGTCCTGCCGTGCGGCGATGATGACGCTCGGCCCCTTCCGCTCCAGGGCCGATTGCCAGGCGGCCAGCGCCTCGAGTTCCGAGCCGGGACGCCAGACCGAGATATTCGGAATGGCGCGGAGCGCGACGATCTGCTCGACCGGCTGATGCGTCGGCCCATCCTCGCCGACGCCGATCGAATCATGCGTGTAGAGGAAGATCGCGCGCAGCCCCATCAGCGCGGCCATGCGGACGGCATTGCGGCTGTAGTCGCTGAAGACGAGATAGGACGAGCCATAGGGTATGAGCCCCCCATGCGCCGCCATGCCGTTCATGATCGCGGACATGCCGAATTCGCGCACGCCGTAATGCACGAAGTTTCCGCTGAAATCCGACGCCGTGATCGACCGGGACGCCGCGGTCCAGGCCAGAGTCGAAACGGAGACATCGGCCGAACCGCCGATCAGTTCGGGCACCAGCGCGGCGAGCTTGCCGACGACCCGGCTGGACGCTTTGCGGATCGGCTGCTTGACGGGATCGGCGATGACGATCCGCTGCGCCTCCTCCTCGACCCAGGACGCGACGGAAGGCGGTACTTGGCCCGCCATGCGCCGCTCGAATGCGGCGGCGAGGTCGGGGTGCGCCGCGCGATAGGCCGCGAACAAGTCGTTCCAGGCGGCCTCCTGCACAGCGCCGCGCGCGCGGGCGTCCCAGGCCGCGTAGATCTCGTTGGGAACGAAGAAGGCCGGATGATCCCAGGCCAGCGCCTGCCGCGTCAACGCGACCTCGTCGGCCCCCAGCGGCGCGCCATGCGCCTCTTCCTTGCCCTGCTTGTTCGGCGCGCCGAAACCGATGATCGTCTTGCAGCAGATCATGGTCGGGCGGTCCTGCGACGTCCGCGCTGCGGCGAGCGCGTCCCAAACGGCCTTCGGATCATGGCCGTCGACATCGGCGATCACGTTCCAGCCGAGCGCGCGGAACCGCGCGGCGGTATCGTCGGCGAACCAGCCGCCGACCTCGCCGTCGATCGAGATGTTGTTGTCGTCATAGACCGCGACGAGCTTGCCCAGCCGGAGCGCGCCGGCGAGCGAGGCGGCCTCCTGCGCGACGCCCTCCATGAGGCAGCCATCGCCGACGAAGACATAGGTCATATGGTCGACGACCGGGAAGCCGTCGCGATTGAACTCCGCGGCGAGCTTGCGCTCGGCCAGCGCCATGCCGACCGCATTGGCAAAGCCCTGTCCGAGCGGGCCGGTGGTGGTCTCGACGCCAGCGGTGATGCCATGTTCAGGATGGCCCGGCGTCTTCGAATGCAGCTTCCTGTGCCGCCTCAGATCCTCGACCGTCAGGCCGTAGCCGGAGAGATGCAGCAGCGAATAGATCAGCATCGAGCCATGGCCATTGGACTGGACGAACCGGTCGCGATTGGCCCAGCGCGGATTGGCCGGGTTGTGCCTGAGGAAGTCGTTCCAGAGCACTTCGGCGATATCCGCCATGCCCATGGCCGTTCCCGGATGCCCCGAATTGGCCTCCTGAACGACATCGACCGTCAGGAACCGGATGGCGTTGGCGATGTCGCGTTTGGCAGGGGAATTCATGGCTCGGGACCTCAATGGGAATGCTTCGACTTATTATGTTGTCCGGACAGCGTGCGCCGGTGACGCGCCCTCGACCCAACGCGCGCAGGCGGGCCCGGGCGTTCGCGGCAGCGGGGCCGGAGGCCCGGCCCGCGCTGCCGCAGTCTCTCAGTGCGCCGCCGCCTTTCCGGCGAGCAGCGACTCGCCGGTGATGATCATCTCGACCTCCTGAACCGTCGTCGTCTTCGGATCGATATTGTCGGCCACGACACGGCCGCCGCGCATGACGATGATCCGGTCCACGACCTGGAAGACGTGATGGATGTTGTGGGCGATGAAGATGCAGGAATGGCCGGCGTCGCGCATTTCGCGGACGAAACGGAGCACGCCCTGCGTCTCGGCGACGCCGAGATTGTTCGTCGGCTCATCGAGGATGATGAGGTTCGATTCGAAATACATGGCGCGGGCGATGGCGACGGACTGGCGTTCGCCACCCGACAGCGCGCTGATCGCGGTCGTCGGCGGAATGTTCTTCTCGATCCCGACCCGCTTCAGCAGCTTCCTGGTCACCTGCTCCATCAATTCCTGATCCATGCGGTTCAGGAACTTCCAGCCCTTGATCGGCTCGCGGCCGAGGAAGAGGTTGCGCGCGATGGAGAGCTGCGGAACCAGCGCCGAATCCTGGTAGATCGTCTCGATCCCGGCCGCGATCGCGTCGGTGGTCGAACGGATCGCGACCTTCCGGCCCTTCACGTGGATCTCGCCGGAGGACATGGGAACCGCCCCGGAGAGCACCTTGATCAGGGTCGACTTGCCGGCACCATTGTCGCCGAGCAGGCCGACGACTTCCCGGTTGCCGACATCGAGATTGACGTCGTGCAGCGCCTGGACGGCCCCGTAGAACTTGTTGACGCCACGCATGCGGATGAGTTGTTCGGTCATGCTCAGGCGCCTCCACCATTCCGCCGGGCGAAGAGGGCGCGCAGGATCATCATTCCGAGAATGATCGCGCCGATGAAGATGTTGTAGGCAAGGCCCGGCACGCCGACGAAGACGATGCCGTTGCGCATCACGCGCAGCAGGAACACGCCGATCACCGTGCCGACGATCGTGCCGCGGCCGCCAGTGAGCACCGTGCCGCCGATCACCACCATGGCGATGACTTCGAGCTCATAGCCGGTGCCGCTGTTCGGATTGGACGCCGCGGTGCGGATCGAGCTCGTGATGCCGGCGAGGGCCGCCAGCGCCGAAGAGAGCATGAAGAGGGCGATCTTCGTCCGCGCGACATTGACGCCGCGGGCATGAGCGGCGTTGGGGTTGCCGCCGACGGCCTGGAGCCAGTTGCCGAAGGCGGTCCAGCTCAGCACATAGCCGGAGACGACGGCCACGAAGGCGAACAGGGCGAAGGAGGAATAGAAGCGGAAGCCGCCGATATAGAACGAGCCCGCCAGCCCATCGGTCAGCCAGTTATGGCCGCCGCTCCAGGTGCGCTGGGGGAAGCCGTCGGTGATGTAGAGCGCCGTTCCGCGCACGACCAGCAGCATGCCGAGCGTCACCAGGAAGGACGGGATCGCGAGCAGCGTCGTGATGTAGCCATTGGCCCAGCCGATGAAGAGGCTGACGGCCATCGTGATGGCAAAGGCGGCTTCGAGCGATATGCCGGCGCTGTTGAACAAGGTCCACATCAGCACGGCCGAGAAGCCGAAGACCGATCCGATTGAGAGATCGAATTCGCCCGCCGTCATCAGCAGCGTCATGGCGAGGGCCATCAGCCCGAGTTCGACCGTGAACGCCATGATGTTGCTGAGATTGCTCAGGGACAGGAAGGCCGGACTCATGGCACTGAAGATGACGAACTCGGCGACCAGAAGAATAAGCGGTCCGATTTCCGGACGCCGGATGAGGCGTTGAAACATGCTGCCCTCGGATTGCGATGGTAAAAAGAGGAGGCATGCACCGCGAGCGGTACACGCCTCCCCAGGCAGCATCACTTCTTGGGAGTCATCATCTCGATATACTTCGGAGCGTCGTCCTTCTCGTACATCGAGCCGGTCAGGATATTGAAGTTCGGGGTGATCCCGCTGCGGGCCATGGCCGCGAGCGACAGCGCGAGATAGCTAGCCGCCTGCGGATCGTGCCAATGCGCCGCCTGCACATAGCCGTCGACCACCTCATTGGCGGTATCGAGCGAATTGCCCCAGCCGACGACCGGAATCTCGCCGGGCTTGACGCCGACCTGGTCGAAGACGCGCTTGACGCTGCCCGAGACGAGGTCGCCCAGCGGGAAGATCGCGTTGATCTTGCCGCGATTGGCGGTCAGGTAGTCGCTCATGCGCGAGATGATCTCGGCCTGGTCGAGCGTCGCCTCGGTCACCTCCCAGGTGATGCCGAGCGGCTTCAGCACGCTGGCGATGCCCTTCTCCTGGTCGGCGCCATAAGTCGCGCCGGGCACCTCGACGGGCATCCAGATGAAGTCGCCGGGCTTCACGAGCTTGTGGTCGAGGGCATATTGCGCCGTCTCGGCACCGGCCTTGAAATTGTCGCCGCCGACAAAGGCCAGGAAATGCGCGCTCTCGTCATTCGAATTGAACGCGATGATCGGAATATCGCCGGCCTTGGCCTCGGTCGTCAGTTCGACGAGGGCGCCAGCCTGGGGGCTCGCCGCAACGATGCCGGCCGCTCCGGCCGCGATCGCAGCCCGGACGGCCTCCTGCTCGGACGGCACGTCGCCATTGTGGAACGATGTCTGAACCGTGTTGCCCGTATCCTTCGCCCATTGCTCGGCGCCGGCCAGGTAATAGGTCCAGACGGGATCCGCCGGGGATCCGTGCGAAATCCAGTAATAGGGCTTCTTGTCGTCCGCATGGGCCACGGTCGCCAGCAGAGTCGCGGCGGCCAGCAGCGCGCCAGCCAAGGCACGTTTCTTCATAGACTTATCCTCCCACCCTGTTCCGCTGAATCAGCCATCCTCCAGGCAGCCAGCACCCCAACGCTAGCAACATGCTGACGAACCGTCAATGTGTTGTACGTACATCATTATAACATGATTTTCGGAAAGTCCGGCGACATTGAGCGCCTCGAAGCTGGTCGAAGCGGGCCGATGCGTGGCAGGTCGGAGGGCCGGCCGTGGAAGACGCGGACCGCGGCGAACATGGGCGCGGAGGGCTTTGAGGTGGTCGGCCCGCGCCGGCCTGTCGTGCCGGCGACGACTACCCCGTCAGGCTGCGCATGAGCTGGTCGATCCGGATCGTCGCGAAGTTCGAGAAAGTGTCGGAGACGGCGTAGGGCAGGACGATCACCTCGCCGTGCCGCAGCGCGCCGCAGGTGTAGACGACGTTCGGGACATAGCCCTCGCGTTCGGACTGATCCGGGCGCACCAGCGGTTCGCGCGTGCGGGCGATCACCTTGGACGGGTCGTTCTTGTCGAGCAGCGCGGCGCCGATCGAATATTTGCGGACCGGGCCGACGCCATGAGTGAGGAGCAGCCAGCCCTCGTCGAGCTCGATCGGCGCGCCGCAATTGCCGATCTGGACGAACTCCCAGGGAAATTCCGGCTTCAGGATCGCCTGGCCGCCATCCCATGTGAGCAGGTCGTCGGAATAGATCAGATAGAGGTTCTCGTTGTCCTGCCGTGCGATCATCGCGTAGCGGCCGTCGATCCGCCGCGGGAACAGCGCCATGCCCTTGTTGCGCGCTGCAGAGCCCCGTAGCGGCGTCATGCGAAACGACAGGAAGTCGCGCGTTTCGATCAGCTCCGAGCGGATGCCGCGGCCATTATAGGCCGTATAGGTCGCGTAATAGGTCGATCTGCCCTGGTCCTTGAATTCGACGAAGCGCGCATCCTCGATGCCGTTCGATTGGGCCTCGGTGACGGGGAAGACCACGCGCTCGCTGAGTTCGACATCGTGCTTGAACGTCACCTCAACCGCGCCGTCCTCGCTGACAGGGTGCTTGAGCTTCGGCATCGATGCGAGGCGGGCCGTCGGATCGATGACGATATTGCCCCGCGCCTCGATCGTTCCCGAGCGGAAGGTGAGCGAGGAGACATGGCCCTCGCCCACCGCGCGCAGGCTGAGGACGAAGCGGAGCCCCCCTTCCGATACGCCCGTCTGGTCGGGATGCGGGACGATGCTCGGATTGAACAGCGCTGCCGCCTCGAACGAATATTCGTGCAGGAAATAGGCGCCGACCAGCCGCCGCTGCAGCTGGGTGAATTCGGGATGGGCGGCGAGCGCCTCCTCCATCTCGTCGGCACGGCTCTCGAAGGTCGCGAGGAGATTGCGATGCCGGCCTTCGAAATTCTCCAGCACCTCGGCGAGTTGATCCGCGGCGGTCTCGGCATCGAGCGACAGGACGCGATCGACGATGTGGTTGGCGCGAGTCTTTTCTTCCGGACGAAGGTCGCGCGGCTCGATCGCGGGCTTGAACGGGCGGACGATGACGCGCCCCGGATCGGGACGTAGATAAAGGGCCTGCCGGTTCAGGAAGGTAGGTTGCGACAAGATGGTCTCGGTCGATCTTGATGAGGGAAGGGATGTCAGCGGCGCAGGAGGCGCAGCGAGGGCCGGTTGGGTCGTTCCTCGGTCTGCCGGGCGAGCGCACGCATTTCCGCCAGGCTGAGCAGGTAGGAAACGACGGATTCGCCGCCGCAATTCTCGTTGGCGCGGTCGGGATGCAGCCCGTCGCGACAGCTGCCGCTTTCCGTATCGACGAGCGGAAGCTGGAGTTCGTTCGCGCCGAGGAACCAGTCGAAGGCGCGCTCGGCCGCGTCTCTCCAGGCGGCGTCGCCATCGGCGCGCCAGGCGGCGAGGCAGGCGGAGATCGTCGCCGTCGCTTCCAGCGGCTGCTGGTCGAAGGGCTTGGGCGGCTGGCGAAGATCGCCGAAGCTCGCAGAGCCGACGGGCCGAAAGTGGCCTTCCGGTGTGACCTGCCGGCGCATCAGCCAGCGGAGCGATCGGAGGCCCGCCTCAAGGTGCCGCGGCGTGCCGGTCGCGAGCCCGGTGACGATCAAGGCCTGCGGCAGGCGGGCATTGTCATAGGCGAGGCCGGGTTCGAACCAAACCCAGTCGCGCGTCGCGGTCACGTCAAGGCATTCGACGAGGCGGTCGGCGAGGGTCGTGCGCAGCCGATGGGCTTCCTGCCGATCCGCATGGGCGGCGCAATAGCCGTCGAGGCCGAGCAGCGTGAAGGCCCAGGCCCGCGGCGAGCTGAAGCCGTCGACCGACGGCAAAGCCTCGGCAAAGAGCGCTGCGGCCCATTGCTGCCTGGCGGGATGCGCCGCGGAGCGGGAAAGTTCGCCGAGCGCCCAGAGGGTGCGGCCATGACTGTCCTCGGAGCCGCGATCCTCGAGCCAGCGCCGGTCGAAACTCATGAAGTTCCGGAACCGCCGCGTGTCCGGATTCCAGGCGTGCTGGACGAAGGCGGCAAAACGCGAGGCAAGCGGCGCGGAGAGGGGCTGTTCGTCCGGCACCGAGAGCGCGCAGGCGACGAGCAGAGCCCGCGCATTGTCGTCGACGCAATAGCCATGCGCGCGGTCGGGCACCGAATGAACGGCGTGCTGATAGAGGCCGGTGTCGTCGCACAGCGCCAGGAAATGAGCGAGGCTCACATCCGGCAGGGACCGCGCGACGGCGGCGCCCGGCGCGGACGACGGGCGCGGGAAGATCCGCAGCCCCTGCCCACGCCCGGCATGCTCGAACACCTCCAGATAGCGCTCGGCCGTATGATGCCATGTCATGGAGCGGCTCGCCGCATAGGCCCGCACGCGGATCGACTGGCGCCGTGCATCATCGGTGAGAAGGCCGGCGATCTCGTCGCCGATCGCCTTCGAATCGCCGAAGGGAACCAGGATGCCGCGCCCATCGGCCAGCAATTCGCGCGCGTGCCAATAGGGCGTCGAGACGACAGCCTTGCCGAGCCCGAAGCTGTAGGCGAGCGTGCCGGAGGTCATCTGCGCTTCATTGAGATAGGGCGTCACATAGACGTCGCACATCGAGATGAAGCCGAGCAGTGTCGCCTGGTCGACGAACTGGTCGAGGAAGACCACGTGCTCGTCGATGCCGAGCTCATGGACTCGTTCGACCAGGCTCTCGCGATAGGCTTCGCCCTGGTCGCGCACCAGATTGGGATGGGTGGCGCCGAGCACCACATAGACGGCACGGGGGCACCGCGCGAGGATCGACGGCATTGCCTCGATCATGACTTCGATGCCCTTGTTCGGCGACAGCAGGCCGAACGTCAGGATCACCGGCTTGCCGGCAAAGCCGAGCTTCGCCTTGGCCATGTCCGGCTCGACGAAGTCGAACTCCGGAATGCCGTGCGGGATGACCTCGATCTTCTCGGCCGGAACGCCATAGACGCTCCGCAGCAGCTTGTGGCCCTTCTCGGCCATGACGACGACCTTCGACGAGGCGTCGACGACGCCGAGCAGCACGCGGCGCTGGACGGGCGTGGGCTTGGCGAGCACGGTGTGGAGGGTGGTGACGAGCGGAACGGTCAATCGCGACAAGAGCGCGAGAATGTCGCCGCCGGCCTCGCCGCCGAAAATGCCGAATTCGTGCTGCAGCGAGACGACGTCGAAACCGCCGTCCCGGATGAAATCAGCCGCGCGGACATAGTCTTCAGGACGATCGTCGCGGATCTCGAAGCCGACGCTCGCGGGGTAATCATAGCTGCGCCCCTTGTCGGTCATCGCCACGATCGCCGTTTCGACCTTGCTGGAGGTCGCGGCCACGGCCTGCTGAAGGTCCGTGGTGAAGGTTGCGATGCCGCAGCGCCGCGGCAGCGCATTGCCGATGAAGGCGATCCGCCGGATGTCGGTCATGTCTTCGCCTCCATGGTCGCAACCGAAGCCTGGCCATCGGCGCCCGTCGTCGGCACCGCGATGTGCCAGTCCGGACGGGAAATCAGGTTGGGTGCGGGGATCGCGCCGGGATAGGCGACGAGGCCCCTCAGCCCTTCGGCGCCGACCTCGATCTCCGCCTGGTCGTCGTCGAGGAACATCGCCTCGCCGAGCTTGAGGCGCGTCGCGCCAATGCGGGCGCCGCCCTCGATGGCGAGCAGCCAAGTCTCGCGCTCGGCATAGAGGCTCCATTTCGATTTTGGCGGCAGCTCGATCCGCTCCAGCACGAAATGCGGCCCGGAAACGAGCAGCGCGCGCCGGTCGGTCAGGCGCCGCGCGATGGTTTGCGTGGCAACGGGGCCGGCATCGGCCGCGGCGACGGCTTCTTCGAGATGCAGTTCCCGCGCCCGTCCATAATCGAACAGGCGGAAGGTCGTGTCGCTGCGCTGCTGGATCTCGGCGATCACCAGCCCGCCACCGATGGCATGGATGGTGCCCGCGGGGACGGAGATGGCGTCGTCCTTCTGGACGCGGCGCCACTCGACGAGATTGGAGATCGAGCCGTCCTCGATCGAGGCGGACAGCTTGGCTGCGGTGACGCGGCGGCGCAGACCGAGCGCGACGCGCGCACCGGGCGCCCCGGCCAGGATGTACCAAGCCTCGGACTTGCCGTTCGGAAGGCCCAGCCGCTTCGCCCGCGCATCATCGGGATGCACCTGGATCGACAGCGGCGCCGTGGTGAAGAGCAGCTTGACGAGCAGCGCCGGCTCGGGCGCGGACGGATCTTTCCGCTCGAACCAGATCTCGCCGACATGCTCGGTCTCGCTGGTCGTCTCGTCCCAGGGGCGCAGATCCTGGCTGCCCCAGGGCTTGAGGACATTGTGCTTCAAGGCGTGTTCAATGGTCACGGCTAACTCCCGTTCTGGATTCGGCCTGATGTCAGGGGGCGCGTCGTGCCGTTCTGGGCACGCGTCGCGGTCAGGAGCGCCAGGGCTCGGACGTGGTCGGCAGGCCGCCGGTAACGTCGACATGGGCGACGTCACATCCGGAGGCGAGGGTCTTTTCGGAGAAGCCGAGCTCGAGGAGCTTGCCCTCATCCGTCAGAAGCTGGATGCCGTCCCTGCCGAAGATCTGCTGCAGGGCGTCAGCGGAGGCGCGCAATTCGCCCGAACTGGTGACGCCGGTCGCCCGGCGAAAGAATCCGTCGAAATCATAGGCCGCGCGGCCGATCGTCTGGCCGTTGCATTTCAGCGTGCCGCTGCCGGCAATCCGCCCGAGATAGAGCATCGCTCTGCCTTTCTGGCAGGCGCGGGCGGCTCATGCCGGCGATCTGCCGTGGTTCCCGAGCGGCAACGCCGCTGCGGGATGATGGCTGTCGCCGACACGAAAAGCGCGAACTGCGCGCTCGCCGCCGGCGCAGCGTCGGTCCCCGGTCGCCGTAAGGCGCCGGCGGACCATTCCGCGGCTCAGTGCGACTTCTTCGGCATGCCGACGGGCGTCGACATGCCCTTGGTCAGCAGGCTGGGCGTCGCCGGTGCGGGCGGCTTCGCCGCCTTCGGCTTGCGGACTTCGCGATTGCTGTGCTTCTGGCCCTTGGCGATGACCGCCTCCTCTACGCTTGGTACGAAATGAGGCAATCGCTCCGAATTGAAGCGACGGATGCCTTGGATGAATTTCCGACTGTCTCGAATGATCAGAAATAAACCGTCCGATTTGTGATTTCTCGATCAGGATATTTACGAGAAAATCTGGCGATCTATATCGCGAATTTCAAAAGTACAGACGGGTTCCACATTTGGAAGATGGCGACGCGGCGTCATGAATGCAATGACGAAAGAGAATTTCGTCCTGAAATCGTGGCGCAATAGACCCCGTGAGGCTGCGCCCCACGGTGCGCCGGCCTCCATGACCGGACCGATCCGCGAGCGCCATGCCGCATACCCCATGCGACGCCATCGACATCGGCCGATGTCGCCCGCATCCGAGGCGGGCCCTCGATGGCACAATCGATTGCCGACCCGGTGTGACGCTACGCCGACTTCAGCCATTCCGCAGCGCCAGGTCATTCGCAAACCCGGACGTCCCGCGAAACAAGCGGACCGGATATTGCCGGACCTTCGGGGCCGCTGACCTCGTCGAACCCGTCTTTCGATCCCTGACGGGCTTTCGTCTGTCGTGGAAGCTCCGCCCCCGACTCCACTCGGTTGACGGTCTTTTGTTATACGGTATACTGAACTCCATAGACGGACGCATCGCCCGCGACGGCGCCAAGCTCCGCGATTCCAGACGGACCAGAAGGGAACGATCATGTCTGACTGCACCGACGATTCTGCGGGCGGCAACGTGCGCCGCGGGCTCGACCGCCGCCGCTTCCTCCAGGCGGCCCTTGCCTCGGCGGCCGCATTGCCCGTGCTGGGCGGCATCGACCGCGGCACCGGCGTCGAATTCGCGCGTGCCTTCGCAGCAGAAGGCGCGGCGCCGGCCGGCACGCTCACCTATGGCAATGCCGAGCCGCCGACCTCGAACTATTGGGATCCCGCCGCGGGCTTCGGCCTCGTCGACGAGCAGGTCGCCTCGCTGGTCCATGACACGCTCGTCGCCTTCGACGACAAGGGCGTGATGCAGCCCGCGCTCGCCACCTCCTGGAAGCGCCTTTCGCCGACGACGGTGTCGGCGACGATCCGGACGGATGCGAAGTTCCACGACGGCACGCCGGTCACGGCGGAGGACGTCAAGGCGAGCTTCGACCGCCTCGGCCTCGGCAAGCTCGCGCAGTCGATGCTCGTCGTCGAAGGCCTCAAGGTCGACGTCAAGAGCCCGACCGAGATCGAGATCGTCTCGCCCAAGCCCTTCGGCGTGATCGAGAACGCCATGGCCTTCGTGAAGATCCTGCCGAAGGCGAACATCGACAATCCCGACAATTTCAAGAAGGGCGCGCTCGGCAGCGGCCCCTACAAGTTCGTGTCCTATACCGGCAACGACGTCACGCTCGAAGCCAACCCGGATTACTGGGGCGGCACGCCCAAGATCAAGACGATCATCTTCCGCTATATCGAGGACGGCCAGGCGCGCATCAATGCGCTGCTCGACGGCCAGGTGGATATCCTGACCCGCGTCTCGTCGGAGGACATCGGCCGCGTCAAGGACAATGCCAAGTTTCACATCGTCAACCAGTCGCCGCCGGCGCAGATCGTCGGCCTCGTCCAGCACAACGGCCCGTTCAAGGACGTCAAGCTGCGCCAGGCGCTGGCCTATGCGGTCGACCGCGAGGCGATCGCCAAGAGCATCGGCGGCGGGCTGAACCCTGTCGGCTACTCCGCGCTGCCGACCTCGGCGCCCTCCTATGAGCCGCTGAAGCCGGACTTCGCCTATGATCCGGAAAAGGCCAAGGCGCTGGTCGCCGAAGTGGCCCCGGACGGCGTCGACATCACTATGGCGACGACGACGCTGGTCCCCAACCAGCTCGAGATCGACCAGGCGATCGCCGCCTCGCTGGAGCAGGTCGGCTTCCGGCCGAAGGTCGAGCGGCTGGAGGTCGGCGCCTTCCGCTCCTCCTACAACACCTATGACCTGACGCTGAACACGCTCGCCTCGTTCAACAACGACGCCGACTTCATTCTCGGCCTCTATACGGGCGGCGCGGCAGAGGCCATTTGGCACCTGAACGACCCCAAGATCGTCGAGCTCGTCGCGGCGCAGCGCGCGGCAAGCGGCGACGAGCGCAAGGCGGCGCTGACCGCGGCGGCGCAGTATCTCTGGGACAACCAGGCGACCTTGTACCTCTCCGACGAGAAGTGGCACTTCATCGTCGCCGACCGGGTCAAGGACTATGCCCGCGCGCCGCTCGTCGGCGAGCCGCTGGCGGCCAAGGCCTCGGTGAACTGACCGGCGCCATCATGCCTGTGATGGGGGCCGCTGCGATGAAGGCAGACGCGGATGTCGTGACCGAGGCGGGAGGCGTCGTGCGCCGTCTCGCCGACGCCGCGAACCTCGCTTTGCTGCAGCGGCCCGGCCCCACGGGCGGGCCGTTCTGGGACCCGCGCGCGGCGATGCAACTCGCCGCGTCGGCCCCCGCATTCGACGCGCTCGTGATCCGCCTGCTGCTTGCCGGCCGCACGGAGCGCCGCGACGCTCTCGAGCGGCTCCTCGGACCGCAGGACATCGCGACGCTCGAAGCGGCCGGACTTCTCGTCGCCGGCGATGGCGGCCTTGCGAGCCGCCTTCTGCTGGCCAGCTTTCTCAATCGTCATGTCCTTGCCGCGCCACCTCATGGTCATCCGCGCTTCCAGCGTGATCTCGCGCCCTATTGCGGCCCGGAATCGCTCTGGTATGGCCGCATGCTGTCCGGGCGCGGACCGTTCCGCCGGCATCTCGACCTCTGCACCGGCTCGACGCTGATGGCCCTGCTGCCGCAGGCCGCCGAGACGGTGGCCGTGGACCTCGATCCGACCGTGATCCCGGTGGCGCGGCTCAATCTCGCGATCAACGGGCGCAGCGACATCGCGCTGCGCTTCGGCGATCTCTATGCGCCGGTAGCCGGTGAGCGCTTCGATTTCATCACCGCCAACCCGCCCTTCCTGCCGCAGGGACCGGATGAGGCGCTGCCTCTGTGTGGCGCCGGCGGGCACGACGGTGGCATTGTCGCGGAGCGGATCCTCGCCGGCGCGCCGGCGCATCTTCGCGAGCGCGGCGAGGCGCTCATCTATTGCGAGGGCTTTGGCGGACCGGCGGCGCCGGCGCTCGCCGAGCGCGTCGCGGCCGCGCGCTCGCCCGATTTCGACACGGTCTGCTGGATCGGCAGCACGGCCAACTCGGATCGCGCCATTTTCGGCCTGGTCGCGCTCTGGCAGGCGGCGGGGGTTGCCGAAGAGCAGGCCTGGCAGCATTGGGCCGAGATCGCGGCGACGATGCCGGCTTCGCATTATCACACCATGGTCTGGCAGCTTCGTCCGGGCCGTGGAACCTTCAGCGTTCGTCAACTCGGGCCGGGATGAACCATGCAGAGCTTCGTCCTCGGACGTGTCCTCCAGGCCGCGTTCATCATCTTCTTCATCGCCGTCAGCGTCTTCCTGATCCTGCGGCTCTCGGCCGGCGATCCGGCGCGCATCCGGGCGCCCGTCTTCGCCCGGCCCGACGTGATCGAGCAATATCGCAAGGATTTCGGCACCGACCGTCCAGTGATCGCGCAGCTCGGCAGTTTCTTTGCCGGCGTAGCGAAGGGTGATCTCGGCAATTCGTTCCGCTTCCAGGAGCCGGTGATCGATCTCATCGCGCGCGCTCTGCCGAAGACGCTGCTGCTCGCGGCAACGGCGCTCGCCATTTCGCTGACGCTCGCCATCGTGCTCGGATCGATGGCCGCGCTACGTCCGAATTCCTTCTGGGGCTGGCTCTCCTCGGCGCTCGCCGCGTTCGGACAGGCGGCGCCGGTGTTCTGGTTCGGCGTGGTGCTCGTCCTCATCTTCTCGATCACGCTGAAATGGTTTCCTTCCGGCGGATTCTCCGGCCCCTTGAGCCTCGTGCTGCCGGCGATCGCCGTCTCGCTCTCGATCCTGCCGACGCAGCTCCGCGTGCTCCGCGCCGCGATGGAGGCGACGCTGCGCCAGGATTTCATCCGCACCGCGCATGCCTTCGGCCTCCGCGAGCGGCGCATCGTCTTCGTCTATGCGCTGCGCAATGCCTGCCTGCCGCTGATCACGGTCACCGGCGTCGACATCGGCTATCTGCTCGGCGGCGTCATCGTGGCCGAAGTCGTCTTCAACTTCCCCGGCATTGGCGAGCTCGCGCTCGTCGCGCTCAACGCCCGCGACTATCCGCTCATCCAGGGCATCACGATCGTCACGGCCACCACCTTCGTCCTCGTCAACCTGCTGATCGACCTTCTCTACGGCTGGATCGATCCGCGCATTCGTCTGGAGCAGCCATGAACATCCTCGCCATCGGAGCCCATCCGGACGACATCGAGATGCAGTGCGCCGGCACGCTGGCGCTCTATGCGGCGGCCGGCCACAAGGTGTTCATGGCCGTCGCCACCAATGGCAATGTCGGCTCGCCCACTCATACGCGTGACGAGATCGGCGCGATCCGGCGCAAGGAGCAGGAGGCCTCCTGCGCGATCATCGGCGCCGAGCTGATCTGGATGAATTTCGACGACGAGTGGCTGTTCAACGACCGCCCGACGCGCACGGTCTTCCTCGACGCGATCCGCCGCGCGCAGCCCGACGTGATGTTCATCCATTCGCTGAACGACTATCACCCCGATCATCGCATCGCGGGCCAGATCGCCGAGGATTGCCGCATCCCCGCCTCGGTGCGCCTCGTCGAGACCGCGCTGCCGCACTGCCCGAAGATCCCGCACGTCTTCTATATGGACAATTGCGCGGGCGTCGGCTTCGAGCCCGAATGCTATGTCGACATCTCCTCCGTGATCGACACCAAGCGCCGCATGCTGCGCTGCCATGAGAGCCAGGACACCTGGATCCGCGCGATCTACGAGGATGCCTCCATCACCGACCTGATGGAGCGCGTCAGCGGCATTCGCGGCGCCGTCGCCGATTGCGGCTATGCGGAAGGGTTCCGCGAGCTCAAGACCTATCCCCGGACGGGCTCGCCGGCGCTCCTCCCGAATCTGGCATGACAACCGTGACGGCGATCGCGATGCAAGCCCCCCGACCTGCCCCGCACCGAGCCTGGAGGGCGGCCCTCAACCCGCCGATCGTGATCGGCGCGGCGATCCTCGGGCTCGCCATCCTGTCCGCCGTGCTCGCGCCGGTCATCGCGCCCTATGGCCCGACGACCATCGATCTGTCGGCCGTGCGCAAGCCGCCGTCCTTTGCCCATTTCTTCGGGACCGATGGCGTCGGTCGCGACGTGTTCAGCCGCGTGCTCTATGGCGGGCGCGTCTCGCTCACCGTCGCCGGGATCGGCATGATCGGATCGCTGGCGTTCGGCACGGCCATGGGTCTGCTCGGCGCGTTCGGCAACCGCTTCGTCGAGGTCGCGGTCAGCCGCCTCATCGATATCCAGCTCGCCTTTCCCTATGTGCTCCTGGCCATCGCGGTCACCAGCGCCGTCAGGCCGTCGATCCCGGTGCTGATACTGCTCATGGTGCTGGCCGGCTGGGCGGGCGCGGCGCGGGTCGTGCGCGGCATCGCGCTCCAGGAACGCGGCAAGGACTATGTGAAGGCCGCCGCCGTGCTCGGCGTGCCGAAGATGCGCGTGGCGCTCAAGCATGTGCTGCCCACGATCATTCCGAGCCTCATCGTGCTGGCCGCAATGCAGATGGCCGCCATGATCGTGTTCGAGGCGACCCTGTCCTTTCTCGGCATGGGCGTGCAGCCGCCGACCCCGTCCTGGGGCGGCATCATGCTCGACGGCAAGAACTACATCACCTCGGCCTGGTGGATGACGGCGCTGCCCGGCGTCGCGCTGGTGCTGACCTCTCTGGCCCTGGTGCTCATCGGCGACGGCCTGCAGCGCCGCTTCAATGCGAAGGGCGTGCGCTGATGTCCGCTGATCCCGCCCTTCGTTTCGAGCACGTCACGATCGCCTTTCCCGGCGCGGAGGGGCCGCTCAAGGTCGTGAACGATGTCTCCTTCGCCGTCGGTTCGGGCCAGTGCCTCGTCATCGTCGGCGAGTCCGGCTCCGGCAAGTCCATGGCCTGCCAGGCGCTGCTCGGCATCGTCCCCGCGCCCGGTGCCGTCTCGGGCCAGGGCATCTTCTGGGAGGGGCGCGACCTGCTGAAATCCTCGGCTCGCGACTGGATGAAGGTCCGCGGCGCCGAGATCGCCATGGTGTTCCAGGATCCGGCGGCGGCCCTCAATCCGCTCATGCCGGTCGGGCGCCAGATCGTCGATGTGGTGCGCGCGCACCGGTCCGTGACGCGGGCCGAGGCCGAGCGCCGGGCGATCGAGGTCCTCAACCAGGTCGGCTTTCCCGAGCCCGAGCGGCGCATGCGCGCCTATCCGATCGAGCTCTCCGGCGGGCTGCGCCAGCGCGTGGCGATCGCGCTCGCGCTCGCCTGCGGTCCCAAGCTGATCGTCGCCGACGAGGCCACCACCAATCTCGACGTCTCGATCCAGGCGCAGATCATCGGCCTGCTGCGCTCGCTGAAGGAAGAGCTCGGCATCTCGATCGTCTTCGTCACGCATGATCTCGGACTGGCACCGGAAATCGGCGACGAGGTGCTCGTCATGTATGCCGGCCACGCCGTCGAGCGCGGCCCGGTCCGCGAGGTGCTCGATCGGCCGAGCCACCCCTATACGATCGGGCTGCTCAACTCGGCGCCGACGCTGGAAAGCTCGCGCGCCCATCCGCTGAAGCCGATCCCGGGCCAGGTCCCGGCGCTCGACGAAATCGGTGCCGGCGCGCCGTTCCGCAGCCGCTGCCCCGTCGTCGTCAGCGGGCGCTGCGACAGCGCCAAGCCGGACTGGACCGCCTGCGGCGGTGGCCATTTCGTGGCCTGCCATCGCTTCGCGCAGGACGGAATCGGAGGCGTGCAATGACCGCCATTCTCGAAGGCCGCAACATCGTCAAGACCTTCACGACGCGGCGCGGCGGCCAGAAGCACGAAGTGCGCGCGGTCGGCGACGTCACCGTCGCGGCCGATCGCGGCGAGATCGTCGGCCTCGTCGGCGAGTCCGGCTGCGGCAAGACGACCTTTTCGCGCATCCTGATCGGCATCGAGACCGCCTCCTCCGGCACGGTGCTGCACGATGGCAAGCCGGTCGCGACCAAGGCGGACTGGAAGGCGCTGCGGCGCGACGTCCAATACGTCTTCCAGGATCCCTACACTTCGCTCTGTCCGACGATGCGGATCGGCGAGGCACTGGCCGAGCCGCTGCTCGTCCATGGCATCGGCGACAAATCGGAGCGGGCGGAGCGCGTACGCGAGGCCCTGTCGCTGGTCGGGCTGCAGGGCTTCATCGCCGATCGCCTGCCCTCCCAGCTCTCGGGCGGCCAGCGCCAGCGCGTCAGCCTGGCGCGCGCCCTGATGATCCGGCCCCGCGTGCTGATCTGCGACGAGATCGTCTCCGGCCTCGACGTTTCGGTGCAGGCACAGGTGCTGACGCTGCTGACGGAGCTTCAGGCTTCGCTCGGTCTGAGCCTGATCTTCATCTCCCATGACCTCCGCGTCATTCGCTACCTCTGCGACCGCGTCGTCGTCATGTATCGCGGCGAGATCGTCGAGCAGGGGCCTGTCGAGCGCGTGTTCGGCGCACCGGAAAGCGACTATACGCGCGGCCTCCTCGCCGCCATTCCCGATCATTCGCGGCGCGGCGAACCGCGCCTCGGCCTGCGTCCGGCCGGTCACGAGGGGGCGCGCTTGGCTTGATACAGTCTATCGTATACTGGAACGCTCGATTTTCCCTTCCCCCATTCGGATACTGAGCCATGGCCCGCGTTGCCAAGCTTGACCCTTCCTCTGCGCCGCGTTTCTTCCGCCCGATTGAGCGGGCCCGCACGATTCCCGACGAGATCGCCGACCGCATCATCATGTCCATCGTCTATGGCGAGAAGCGCCCGGGCGATCGCATCACCGAGGCGGAGATCGCCGCCGGCATGAATGTGAGCCGTGTCCCCGGCCGCGAGGCGATGCAGAAGCTCCAGCTGCAGGGCATTCTCGAGCCGAGCGAACTGCGCGGCATGCGCGTCGCCGATTTCTCCGACGAGCGCATCAACGAGATCTACGAAGTGCGCCTGGCGATCGAGAAGGTCACCTTCCGCCATGCCATGCGCCGCGCCCGCGATAACCCCGCGCTGCTCGCGCCGCTGGAGGCCGTGCTCGACGCGATGACCGATGTCGCGGGCGTGCGCGACCACATCGCCGTCGGCCAGCTCGATGTCGAGTTCCACCGCACGGTGGCGCGCATCGCCCAGAACAAGATGGCCGAGCGGATCTGGGAGGGCCTCTCGCCGCATCTCCTGATCGTGTTCTGCCGCGAATGGATCCGCGCTGAGAGCCCGCCCGAGGAAGTGAAGCTGCATCGCGAGCTGCTCGAACTGCTCCGCGGCGGCAAGGAGGATGAGATCGATCCGATGCTGACCACCCACATCATCGGGCCGCACTCGCTGTTGCTGGAGAGCTGGAAGGGACCGTCGCCGTGACGCTGGAAACCGAACGGATCGCCGTCGTTACCGGAGCCGGCCGCGGCATCGGAGCAGCCATCGCCCGCCGCCTCGTTCGCGACGGAGCGACGGTGGTCGTGGCCGATATCGACCTGCCGGAGGCGGAAGCCGTTGCGGCCGAACTTGGCGGACGCAACGTGGCCGTCGGCGTCGACATCACCGACACGGCGGCGCTGGCGCGTCTCGCTGCCGAGGTCGAGCAGCGCTTCGGGCGGTGCGACGTGCTCGTCAACAATGCCGCCATTCTCGACGCGACGCCGCTCGACGCGCTCGACATGGATCGCTTCCGCAAGGTCCAGAGCGTCAATCTCGATGGCGCGCTCGGCGTCACGCTGGCGCTCCTGCCGCTGATCCGCCGCTCCGCCGCCGGCCGCATCCTGAACATCGCCTCGATCCTCGGCGTGCGCGGCGCCCGCGACAGCGTCCCCTACGCCGCAGCCAAGGGCGGCATCGTCAATCTGACGCGGGCGCTCGCCTGCGACCTCGGCAGCGACGGCATCACGGTCAATGCGCTCGCGCCGGGCTTCATCGACACGCGCATGGCGCTCCTGCCGGATGGATCGGGCCACGAGCATGAGACGGACTGGTTCAACGACATCTACATCAAATATGGCCGCATCCCGCTGCGGCGCCCGGGCTCGCCCGAGGATGTCGCCGACGCTGCCAGCTTCTTCTGCTCCACGGACAGCCGCTACGTGACCGGCCAGGTCCTGCTCGTCGACGGCGGCATCTCGGCCACCTTCTGACGCAGGCCTTCCCCTTCACCCATCATGACAAGACGCCAGACCTCGAGGAAACCATGAAGATCACGTCGATCCGTTCCACCGGCCTGTTCGGCGAAACACCCAAAGGCGGGTGGTCCAACGAGATCAAGCCGAACGACTCGGTCCACGCCCTGATCGCCGTGCACACCGACGAGGGCGTCGTGGGACTCGGCAGCGTCTTCACCGATGCGCGTCTCGTGAAGGCGGCGCTCGAGGTGCTGGAGCCGCTCTATCTCGGGGAGAATGCGCTGGAGCCGATGCGCGTTTCCGAGAAGCTGCACCAGAACACGTTCTGGATGGGCATGGGCGGCACGCTCACCCACGCCATTTCCGGCATCGACATCGCGCTCTGGGATATTCTCGGCAAGGTGACGGGCCAGCCGGTCGGCCGCCTGCTCGGCGGCACCTACCGCACCAAGGTGAAGCCCTACGCCTCCATCCTCATGGAAATGCCGGACCTGATGCGCGAGCGTGCGGCCGAGTTCCGTGCTGCCGGCTTCAAGGCGATCAAGATCGGCTGGGGCCCGATGGGGCGGCGCGACAGCTACAAGCTCGACGAGGAGATCGTGCGTGCGGCCCGCGAGGGCGCGGGCGACGACTGCCTGCTGATGGTCGATCCCGGCGCCTCCGACGCGTTCTGGCCGAATGGGCTCCGCTGGGCGCTCCGCACCGCCGAGATGGTCAAGGACTATGAAGTCTACTGGTTCGAGGAGGCGCTGCGGCCCGAGGCGATCGACGATTTCGTCGTGCTCCGCGCCCAGAGCCCGGTGCCGATCGCGACCGGCGAATGCCTGACGCGGCGCAAGACCTATCTGCCCTGGTTCGTGCGCGGCGCGCTCGACATCGTCCAGCCCGACGTCACCAAGGTCGGCGGCATTTCGGAGCAGATCCGTATCGCCCAGATGGCGAGCGAATTCGGCGTCCGCTACATCGGCCATGGCTGGAACACCGCCGTCGGCTTCGCGGCCGATCTGCAACTTGCCGCCGCGATCCCCTCGGCCGAACTCGTCGAATATATCGGCGGCTCGCCCTATCTCGACGACATCAAGCTCGGCGGCTGGACGCTCGACGCGGAAGGCCATGTCGAGATTCCGCAGCTCCCCGGCCTCGGCATCGAGCTCGACATCGAGCAGCTCGCCCGCTTCACGCCCGACGCGCGGCATCTGCTCGTCGCCTGACCCTTCAATCAAAGAACGCAGGAAACGCCAAAGCCATGAAGATCGATGCGGTCGACTTCTTCTATGTCGCCATGCCCGAGGTGACGACGGATGCCGACGGCAGCCAGGACGCGCTCGTCGTGCGCGTCGCCGCCGGCGGCCATATCGGCTGGGGCGAGTGCGAAGCCTCGCCGCTCGCCTCGATCGCCGCCTTCGTCACGCCGATGTCGCACGGCGCCTGCCGCCCCGTCTCGGCCTCGGTGCTCGGCGCGCGCCTCGACAGCGCGGCCGATATCGACGCGATCGCGGCCAAGGTCGCCTATGACAGCATGGATCTCCTCCAGGCGCCGCACACCTGGTCCGGCATCGAGATGGCGCTGTGGGACATTCTCGGCAAGGCGCGCGGCGAGCCGGTCTGGAAGCTGCTCGGCTATCAGAAGGCGTTCCCCAAGACGCCCTATGCCTCCCGCCTCTTCGGCAACACGCCGCAGGAGACGCTGGAAGGCGGGCGCTCGGCGCGCGCTGCTGGCTTCAAGGCGGTCAAGTTCGGCTGGGGACCGTTCGGTACCGGCTCGGTCGAGGATGACGTCGCCCATCTCGATGCGGCGCGCGAGGGCCTCGGCCCAGACGGCATCCTGCTCGTCGATGCCGGCCAGATCTTCGGCGGCGATGTCGAGGCGGCTGCGAAGCGCCTGCCGGCGCTGGAGCGCAACCGCACGACCTGGTTCGAGGAGCCGTTCCATGCCGGCGCGCTCGGCGCCTATGCCGCGCTCGGCGCGCGCACGTCGTCCTTCCGCATGGCCGGCGGCGAAGCGGCGCATAACAGCTATATGGCCGAGCACCTGATCGATTTCGGCAAGGTGGGCTTCGTGCAGATCGATTGCGGCCGTATCGGCGGCATCGGTCCGGCCAAGGCCGTCGCGGATTATGCTGTGGCGAAGGGTGTGACCTATGTGAACCACACCTTCACCTCGCATCTGGCGCTCTCCGCCTCGCTGCAGCCCTTCGCCGGGCTGGAAGCGCATCGCATCTGCGAATATCCGGTCGCGCCGCGCCAGCTCGCCGTCGACCTGACGTCGAACCACATCGTGCCGAACGCGAATGGCGAGATCGTCATTCCCGACGCGCCCGGCCTCGGCATCGAGATCAGCGCGGCGGCGCTCGAGCGCTACCGGATCGATGTGCGGATCGAGATCGACGGCAAGCCGATCTTCGTCAGCCCCCACGCCTGAGAGGGCGGACCGCTCATGCAACGCATCACGATCTCGGCCGGCCCGCTCGTCGCCGAGATCGTGCCGGAGCTGGGCGGCAGCCTTGCCCGCCTGGCGCTCCGCCGCGAGGATGGCAGCACGGTCGAGCTCATGCGGCCGCTCTCCGCCGCGGCGGAAGCGGCCGGCGACGTGCTCGGCACGGCGATGTTCCCGATGCTGCCCTATGCCAACCTGATCGAGAACAACGCCTTCACCTTCGGCGGGCGGCGCTACAGCTTCGCGCCGAATTTCCCGCCGATGCGCGATGCGACGCACGGCTCGGGCTGGATCTCGCGCTGGACGACGCTGTCGGCCACCGCGTCGCGCCTGCAGATCGAGCTCCGCGACGACGCGGTCGGCGCGCCCTACCAGTTTCTCGCCCGGCAGGCCTTCATCGTGACGCCGCAGGGCCTCGCCGTGACGATGACCCTCGTCAATCTCGGCCCGCATGCCATGCCCTTCGGCTTCGGCCTGCATCCCTGGTTCATCCGCACGGAGGGCACGACGCTGCGCTTTGTGGCGCGCTCGGTCTGGCTCGAAGGCTATGACGGCGTTCCGACGGAAGCGATCGCGGTGCCACCAGAGCTCGCCTTCACGGAGCCGGCGCGCCTGCCGACGGCCCGGCGCAATCTCTGCTATGCCGGCTGGGACGGCCGCGCCGAAATCATCTGGCCCGAATGGCGGCAGGGGCTCGCGATCGAGGCCGAGCCGACCCTTCCCCATCTGATGCTCTACACACCCAAAGGCGCCCCGCATTTCTGCGTCGAGCCCCAAAGCAACGCTGCCGGCGCCTTCAACCGCCTCGAACACGAAGACCCGGCTGCGCTCGGCATCATCGTGCTGAAACCGGGCGAGAAGTCCTCGGCAACGGTCCGCTTCCTCCCCTTCAGCGCATAACTGGCGAGCCGCGCTAGCGGGTGGACCGCCATGGTTTCGCCCGCTCAATGCTTCCGGCGAGGCTGAAGAGAAGGTCCTCGCGGCCGAAGGCGGCGGCGAACTGGACGCCGACCGGCTTGCCTTGCTGCGGAAACGGGACGCTCATCGCCGGCACGCCTGCGAGATTATAGGGCGCCGTGAAGGGGGCATGGGCCGCCGCGCGCTGCGCGATCTCGTCCCGCGGGACTTCGGGGCCCAGCCAACCGAGCGGCAATTGGGCCGTGGCGGTGGTGGGCGACAGGATAACGTCCCATGTGGCGAAGAACTCTGCATAGCGCCGCGCGACGGCCCGCGTGACATCCAGCGCCGCTACCATGTCCTTTGCCGAATGTCGGCGCGACTGCGTCACGAAGGCGGCATGGCCGGGCTCCAGCAGGTCCAAAGGATCGCCAATTTCGGCCCCCTTCGACAGGGCCTCGATCTTCTCGTCGGTGAAGGCGCCAGCGAGCAGCGCCGTTGCCGGGCCATAGGCAAGGTCCGACAGGTCCGGCATCGCGGCTTCGACGCTATGCCCCATCGCCTCCATCAGCCGCGCCGCCTCATCGAGCGCGGCCCGGCAGGACGGGTCGACGGCGGCGCCGTTGAACGGCCGCTCCTGCAGCGCAATGCGAAGCCGCGGCGGATCCCGCTGCGCCATCGTCTCATAGGAGAGCGCCGGTGGCGGCGGCGTGAAGACGGCCCCCGGTTCGGGCGCGCAGGTCGCATCGAGCAGGGCCGCGCTGTCGCGAACCGTCCGCGTCAGCACATGGCCGACCGAAATGCCGAAGAAGATCTCGCTGCGATCGGGGCCCGGCGGCGTGCGGCCGCGGCTCGGCTTCAGCCCGAACAGGCCCGTGAGCGCTGCCGGCTGGCGGATCGAGCCGCCGCCATCGGTCGCATGCGCCATCGGCACCATACCGGCGGCGACGGCGGCGGCCGAGCCACCGCTGGAGCCGCCGGGCGAGAGGCCGGGATCGAGCGGATGGCGCGTCGCGCCATGCGCCAGCGGCTCGGTGGTGAAGGAGAGCCCCAATTCGGCGGAATTGCTGCGCCCGACAATGATCAGGCCCGCCGCCTTGTAGCGCGCCACGAGGGTCGAATCGAAATCCGGCACGCGCCCGGCCAGCAAGCGGCTGCCCTCCGACATCGGCACGCCGCGCATCGCGACATCGAGGTCCTTGAGCAGAAACGGAACACCCCGGAAGCGGCCCTGCGGCAGGCCTGTGCGCAGAGCGGCCCGCGCTTCGCCATAATACCGATAGACCACCGCGTTCAGCGCCGGGTTGAGCCGCTCGATCGTCGCGATGGCGGCTTCGAGCACGGCCTCGGCCGAGGTCTTGCCGCGCGCTATCAGATCGGCGAGACCGACGGCGTCGTGCCGGACATAGTCGTCTTCGTTCACGTCATGCTCGCAAGGCGTCGGGCGAAATCGATCAGTGTGCGGTCGGAGCCGCGCCAGCCGATCAGGGAAAGACCGATAGGGAGGCCGTCGGCGGTGCCGAGCGGCAGGCTCACCTGCGGCAGGCCGGAGAGACCGGCGATGCAGGTCAGGTCGACGATCCGGTCGCAGGCCTCGCCCGTCGCGCCGAGGGAGAGATCGCGCGGCGGCGCTGTCATCGGCGTTGTCGGCAGGCAGAGGATCCGCCGGCCCTCCAGCAGCGCGTCCAGTCGTTCGCGGACGAGCGGGCGAAAGGCCTCCGCGGCGCGCTTGGGCGGCTCGGGCAGGCCGCGGGCATGGGCGATCGTCTTGGCGACGTCATAGGAGAGGCGCGGATCGACCGCATCGACCCAGGGCGCGAAGGTGGCGGCGAATTCAGGATGCTGCAGGAAGCAATGATGGCCGTTCCACACCCGGAGACCCTCTGCCGCGATCGTCGCGGTCCGGCTGTGGCCGACCATCGCCGCGACCCGATCGATGGCTGCCTTCAGCCCATCGCGAACGACGGAATCAGCGACTGCAAAGGCGTCCTCAGCGATGATGATCTCGGCGATCTCGCCGATCGGGGCCTCCGGCAGCAGTACGTCGCCGACGCGGGCGAAGATCTCCGCATTCGCGGCGAAGAACCCCGCGGTGTCGAAGGATGGCGCCTGCGTCATCAGGCCGGCCACCGGGATCGCGCCATGCGTCGGGCGGATGCCGTAGAGGCCGCAGAAGCTGGCGGGCACGCGCATCGAGCCGCCCGTGTCCGAGCCGAGCGCGAAGGGTACGAGGCCGGCGGCGACGGCCGCCGCCGAGCCGCTGGAGGAGCCGCCCGTATAGCGATCCGGCGCGCGCGGATTGACCGGGGCGCCGTAGTGACGGTTGCGGCCGAGAAGACCGAGCGAAATCTCGTCCGTCACGGTCTTGCCGACCAGCGTCGCGCCCGCCGCCAGAAGCGTGTCGATGACGACCGCGGAGCGGGCCGCGGGCGCATGGGTGGCGCCCCAGTCGGGACTGCCGCAGACCGTGACATGCCCGGCGACGTCGAACAGATCCTTGGCCGCGAAGGTGAGGCCGGCGAGCGGACCCTCGGCTGCGCTGGATCGTGTGAGCCGCGGGCCGGGAAGGAAGGCGCCGTAATCCTCGGTCGAGGCGAGGCCGTCGGGCCGGTAGGCGGTCATCGCTCGATCACCGGCATCGCGATGACGCTGACGTGGGCCGCCACGACCCGCCAGCCATCGGCCGTGCGCGCCCAGCTCTGCATCTGCCGGCCTATCTGGCCTTCCGGCACGTCGGTATAGAGCGTCGTCGCCGTGGCGAAATCGCTGCCGAAGGTGGTCACGACGGTGTCGACGAGCACGCGCTCCGGGTTCAGGCGCCGCCGGGCATTGAGCGCCGCCACGGCGGCATGGCCATACTGGATGTCGCCAGCGCCGAAGCGGATGAGGCGCGGATCGTCCCAGAAGAGCTCGTCCAGCATCTTCGCGTCGGCCGCCAGCAGCCCGTCCTCGTAGCGGCGATAGGCGGCCTGCACCTCGGCGAGGACATCGGGCCGGTTGATCTCCATGGGGCGCTCCTGTCGGCTGCATTCTCAGTGATCCGGTAAATCAGTTTACCGCACCTTTTTCGGCAGGATCAATGCGTCGCCACGCGTGGAATGCGCCGAGGCCTGCCTAATAGGACAGCAATTCTGCCGAAAATTAGCGCAGCGCGGATCGCGATCGACATCGATTCCGCCCTTGCGTCGCGGCGTCGATGCGATAGCGTGAGCGTATCTTGTAAACCGGTTACACGATGACGAAACGGATTGCCCGGATAGCGGATGTGGCGCGGTCGGCCGGTGTCTCGGTCGCTACCGTCTCGCGCTATCTGAACAACAATCTGCATCTGCCCGAGCCGACGGTGCTGCGCATCCGCCAGGCGATCGACGAACTCGGCTACAAGCCCAATCCGCATGCGCGAAGCCTGAGCCGCGGCCGTTCCGATACGCTCGGCCTCGTCGTGCCCGACATCACCAATCCCTATTTCGCGCGCCTCGCCGCCGCGGTGGAGCGCGAGGCCGCCCGGCGCGGCTACGGGCTCAGCCTCTGCGCATCCCTGAACACGCAGGAGCGCGAGCGCGAATATCTCGAACGGCTCAGCCGCGCCGCGGTGGACGGGATCATCTTCGTCACCAACCACCCCGATGATGGCGCGCTCCGTGAGCCGATCCAGCGCAGCGGCCAGCGCATGGTGATCCTCGACGAGGATGTTGCCGGCGTGACCGGAGCGCGGGTGTTCAGCGACAATGAGCAGGGCGGCTTCCTGGCCGGCCGCCACCTGGTCGAACTCGGCCATCGGCGCATCGCCTTCTTCGGCGGGCCGGAGACGATGGGCAGCACGCAGATGCGCCTCGCCGGAGTCGGCCGGGCGATCGCGGAAGCGGGGGCCGATGCCGCCGTCACGGAGATCTATTGCGGCGACTATTCGCCCGAGCACGGGCGCGCCGCAGCGGAGCGCCTGCTCGCAACGGCCGGCGGGGCGACGGCCGTGCTGGTCTCCAGCGACCAGATCATGCTCGGCGCGCTCGAGATCTTCCGCCGCGCGGGCGTGCGCATTCCGGGCGAGCTCTCCGTCATCGGGTTCGACGACATCGCGCCCTTCGTCCTCTTCGATCCGCCGCTGACGTCCATCCGCCAGCCCGTCGACGCGATGGGCCGCCGCGCCGTCGACCTCATGGTTCGCGGACTTGCCGGCGAGGAGGTCGGCAAGGTCGTCGAGCACCTTCCCGTCGAACTGATCCTGCGGGAATCGACCGGCCGGCCCCCGTCGAAGAGCCGGACCGCCGGAACGACAACAAGAAGAAAAGCGACAATCCCCACCAACCAGAAGGAACGGATATCATGAAGAAACTCGCATGGAAGCTGTCGCTCGCCACGCTGCTCGCAGCCGGCGTCGCGTCGGGCGCGCTCGCGAAGGACAAGACCTTCGCGCTGATCCAGTACAATCAGCAGGTCTCCTTCTTCACCGACATCACCAACGGCGCCCAGAAGGCGGCCGATGCGGCGGGCGACAAGCTGCTGGTGTTCGATGCGAACAACTCGGCGCAGGCCCAGGACAGCGCCTTCGACACCTATATCCAGCAGAAGGTCGACGGCATCGTCATCGTCTCGGTCGACCAGAACGGCATCATGCCGGCCGTGAAGGCCGCTGCCGCCGCCGGCATTCCCGTCATCGCCGTTGACGGCATCCTGCCGGAAGGTCCGCAGGCCGCGCAGATCTCGGTCGACAACTATGCCGCCGGCAAGCTCATCGGCGAGGCCTATGTCGACTATGTGAAGAAGAACCTCTCCGGCAAGGCGACGCTGGGCGTGGTCGGCGCGCTCAATTCCGACCTGCAGAACCTCCGCCAGAAGGGCTTCGACGACGTCGTCAATCCGTCGGGCGTCGCGACCCAGGTCGGCGTCGTCGACGGCCGCAACATCCAGGACCAGGCGCTCGCCGCCGCCGAAAACCTCTTCACCGGCAATCCCGGCATGCAGACGCTCTACGCAACGGGCGAGCCGGCTCTCGTCGGTGCGGTCGCCGCTGCGCAGAGCCAGGGCCAGACCGGTACGGTCAAGATCTTCGGCTGGGATCTCTCGGCGCAGGCGATCCAGGGCATCGATGAAGGCTTCGTCGTCGCCGTCGTGCAGCAGGACCCCTTCCAGGAAGGCCAGAAGGCGATCGAGGCCCTTGCCACGCTCGCGGGCGGCGGCACGGTCGACAAGCAGATCAAGGTGCCGGTCACGATCGTCACCAAGGAGAACGTCGACCAGTTCCGGGCCGCGTTCAAATGACGGGGGCATCCCCTCTGGAGGCGGCTGAGGCCGCCTCCTCTCCGCCTCACGCCGCAGGCGCCGTGCCGCGCATGCGCGTGCGGGGCATCCGCAAGACCTTCGGCTCGAACCAGGCGCTGCGCGGCGTCGATCTCGACCTGTGGCCCGGCGAATGCCTCGGCCTCGTCGGCGACAATGCGGCGGGCAAGTCGACCTTCACGAAGATCCTCGCCGGCACCTATATCGCCGATGAGGGCACGATCGAGATCGACGGCGAGCGGGTGGAGTATTCCGGCCCCGCCGAGGCGCGCGAGCGCGGCATCGAGATGGTCTATCAGGACCTCGCGCTCTGCGACACGATCGACGTCGCCGGCAATCTCTTTCTCGGCCGCGAACTGCGCCGCGGTCCCTTTCTCGACAAGGGCGCGATGCAGCAGGGCGCGCGGGAGATGCTGGCGCATCTCGAGATCCGCATTCCCAATGTCACGGCCAAGGTCGCCCAGCTTTCCGGCGGCCAGCGCCAGTCGATCGCGATCGCGCGCTCGGCGTCGTTCAATCCACGGGTGCTCATTCTCGACGAGCCGACATCGGCGCTCGCCGTCGCCGAGGTCGAGGCTGTGCTCGCGCTGATCCGCCGTCTGAAGGCCAAGGGCGTCGCCGTCGTGCTCATCACCCACCGCCTGCAGGATCTCTTCCGCGTCTGCGACCGCATCGCGGTGATGTATGAGGGCACGAAGGTGGCGGAGCGATCGATCCAGGAGACGAGCCTCGAGGACATCGTTCGCTTGATCGTGGGAGAGGGCCACCGCTCATGACTGCCTATACCGAACGCCAGCAGGGCTCGAAGCTTTCCGACTTCCTGCAGACGCATGCCCATGTGCTGTCGATCGCGGCCTTCCTGCTCGGCTGCTGCCTGTTCTTCGGCGCGATCAACCCGGTCTTCTTCTCGACCGGCAATCTGCTCAATCTCCTGCGCCAGGCGTCGCCGACGCTGATCGTCGCCGTGGCCATGACCTTCGTGATCACCACGGGCGGCATCGACCTTTCGGTCGGCTCGATCATCGCCCTCGTCAACGCCGCCGCGGCGCTGCTGCTGCGCGCCGGCTGGGACTGGTGGGTCGTCTCGCCGATGATGCTCGCCCTCGGGGCCGGCATCGGCGTCTTTCAGGGCTATTTCATCGCCTATCAGAAGATACCGGCCTTCATCGTGACGCTGGCCGGCCTCTCGGCGATCCGCGGCGTCGCGCTCGTGCTGACAGGAGGCTTCTCGATCCTCATTCCGCCGAGCCTGTTTCTTTCGATCGGCCGCGGAACCGTGTTCGGCATCCCCAATCCGGCGATCCTCGGCATTCTCGTGGCGATCGCCGGCTATATCGTGCTGAACACCATGGTCTATGGCCGGCGCGTCTGCGCGGTCGGCGCCAATGCGGAGGCGGCTCGGCGCGTCGGCATGCCGGCGCAGCGCGTCATCTGTTCGGTTTATGTCTGGAGCGGCGTGCTGTCGGCGCTCGCGGCGCTCGTCGTGGCGGCCCGGCTCGGTTCGGGCTCATCCAACGCCGCGGTCGGCACCGAACTCGACGTGATCGCGGCCGTGGTTCTCGGCGGCACCTCGCTCGCGGGCGGGCGCGGCACGATCGTCGGCACGGTGCTCGGCGCGCTGACCATCTCGGTGATCTCGAATGGCCTGATCCTCGCCCATATCGATGCCTTCTTCACCCAGATCGTGACGGGCGCGATCATTCTGACGGCGATCTGGCTCAATACGCGCATTTTCGACCATGTCGGCAGCGTGCGCCGGCGCTAGGGAGGGACGTCGATGAGCGAGCTATCCGAAACGCATGTCGGCTCCGGCAAGGTGATGACCGTCCTCGGCCCGATCGCGGCCGAGGATCTCGGCGTCACGCTGATGCATGAGCATATCCTCAACGACTGCACCTGCTGGTGGCACAAGCCGAAAGAGAAGGAGCGCCGCTTCCTCGCCGACAGCCCGGTGACGATCGACCTGATCGGCGAGTTGCGGATGGATCCGTTCGTCAATCTCGACAATGTGAAGCTGAACGACGAGCGCCTGGCGATCGAGGAGTTGAAGCCGGTCGCCGCGCTGGGCGGCCGGACGGTCGTCGACCCGACCTGCGGCACGATCGGCCGTGACCCGAAGGCGCTGCAGCGCATATCGCAGGGCGCCGGCCTCAACATCGTCATGGGCGCCGGCTTCTATCTCGAGACCTCCATGCCGCCGGAAGTCTCCGGCATGAGCAAGACGGACATCGCCGACCGCATCGTCGGCGAGGCGCTGGAGGGGGTCGATGGCACGGGCGCCAAGGTCGGCATCATCGGCGAGATCGGCGTCTCGGCCGATTTCACCGAGAATGAGCGCAAATCGTTGCGTGGTGCCGCGATCGCGCAGAAGCGCACCGGGCTGCCGCTGATGGTCCACCTGCCGGGCTGGTTCCGGCGCGCCGGCGAGGTGCTCGACATGGTGGAGGAGGAGGGCGGCGATATCAGCCATACCGTGCTCTGCCACATGAACCCGTCCTGGTACGACACCGACTATCAGCTCGGTCTGGCAGCGCGCGGCGCCTTTCTCGAATACGACATGGTCGGCATGGATTTCTGGTACGCCGACCAGGGCGTCCAGTGCCCGTCCGACGACGAGAATGCCCGCGGCATCAAGGCGTTGATCGATGCCGGCTTCGGCGATCGCGTCCTCGTCTCGCAGGACGTGTTCCTGAAGATCATGCTGACGAATTATGGTGGCTTCGGTTACGCCTATATCCAGAAGCACTTCCTGCCGCGCCTGAAGCGCCACGGCGTCACGGATCCGCAGGTCCAGGCGCTGATGGTCGACAATCCCCGCCGCGTGTTCTTCGCAGGCGCGTGAGATGACCGGCAGTGCGCAGGCAGCAGCGGCTCAGTTGGCCGCGAAGATGGCCTCGACCTCGGCGCGGCTCGGAAAGGCGGCCAGCGTGCCCTTGCGCTGGACGGTGAGCGACGCCGCGACGCTGGCGGCTGCGACGGCAGCCGCCACCGGCAGCCGCCTGTGCCATAGCGCCCCGATCAGGACGCCGGCAAAGGTGTCGCCGGCCCCTGTCGTATCGACGACCGGCACCGTCCGCGCCGGCACGACCGCCCGCACATCCGGTCCGCGCACGATCGCGCCGCGCCCGCCGAGCGTCAGCACGACGATGCCGCCGCTCCGCGCCGCAAGCGCGGCTGCGATCGTCTCCGGCTCGCCGCTGCCGCCGAGCTGCACGCCCTCGCTCTCATTGAGCACGAGCAGGTCGACGAGCGGCAGCATGGCCGGGAAGCCCGCCTGCATGGGCGAGGGATTGAGCACGGTCGCGACGCCGCGGGCACGCGCCTCTTCGAGCGCTGCCATGGTCGCCTCACCCGTCAGATTGCCCTGGAGCAGCATGGTATCGCCGGCGCCGAGACCTGCGAGAGCCGCGCGGGCGGCGTCAGGATCGATCGATCGTGCCGCTGCCACCGTCGATGCGATGGCGTTCTCGCCATCGCGCGCCACGAAGATCAGCGAGCGGTCCGTCGGCGCATCGACGCGGATGAGGCTGCTCGTGTCCAGCCCGGCTTCAGCGTGGCGGGAGGCAACCCAGTCTCCCTCCGCATCGCGGCCGATCGGCGCGACGAAGCGCACCGGCGCGCCGGTGCGCGCGAGCACCAGCGCCTGGTTGGCGCCCTTGCCGCCGATGTCGCGGGCCGGCGTGCCGACGACGACCGTCTGGCCGGGAGCAGGCCAGGCTTCGACAGCCATGGACTCGTCGATCGTTGCATTGCCGAGCACTAGAAACATAGAAAATTCCGTACGGAGCGAGCCATATGGCGGCAATATCTCATAAAGATCAGAATGTCATCAACAATATATTTGGAAAATCAAAAGTAATCATTGGTGTCGTGCATTGCCCGCCCATGCCTGGTACGCCGCGATATCGTCACTCCGATTTCATCGATACTATCGATCGTGCAGTACAGGATGCTGTGAACTATGTTCAGGGCGGCGTTGACGGCCTGATCATCGAGAACCACGGCGATATTCCGTTTCTGAAGCCGGATCGCATCGGCCACGAAATCTCGGCCGGTCTCGCCGTCATCACGGATCGCATCCGGCAGAAGCTGGACGTGCCGGTCGGCATCAACGTTCTCGCCAATGCCGCGATCCCGGCGCTCGCCATCGCCAAGACCACGGGCGCCGCCTTCGTCCGCGTCAATCAATGGGCGAATGCCTATGTGGCCAATGAGGGCATCATCGAGGGCGAAGCGGCGACGGTGCTACGCTACCGGGCGGCGATCGACGCCGACGACATCGCGATCTTCGCCGATGCGCATGTGAAGCATGGCGCGCATGCGATCGTCGCCGACCGCTCCGTGTCGGAACTGGTCCGCGACGTCGAGTTCTTCGATGCCGATGCGGTGATCTGCACCGGCCAGCGTACCGGCGACGCGGCTTCTCTCGACGAGATCCGCGAGATGCGGGCGGCGACCGGCCTGCCGCTGCTCGTCGGCAGCGGCGTCACGCCGGACAATATCGGCGCCATGCTGCCGCTGCTCGACGGCGTCATCGTCGCGAGCACCCTGAAGCGGGATGGCGTGTGGTGGAACGAGGTCGAGGAGCGGCGCGTCGCCGCCTTCATGGAGCGGGTCGAGACGATCCGCGCGGAGCGCGCAGCATGAACGCCAATGGAAACAAGAAGTTGATCCCGCTCTCCGAGCAGATCCGCGCCGCCCATCTCGACGTGTGGGACGCGATGCAGGCCCACCGCTTCGTGACCGAGATCGAGGCCGACACGCTGAGCGACGCGGCGTTCAAGGCCTATCTCGTCTATGAATGCGACTTCGTCGAAACCGCGATGCTGATCTTCGGGCATATGCTGGTGAAGGCGCCGGGCCTTGCCGAACGGCGCTGGCTGGCCGGCGTGCTGCAGGCGCTCGCGACCGACCAGATCGGCTATTTCGAGAAGACCTTCGAGGCACTCGGCGTCACCGCGGAAGATCGCGCAAAGCCTTTGCCGGCCTCGGTTTTCGCCTTCCGCGACGGCATGCTGGCGATCGCCCGCGACGGCTCCTATCTCGACGGCGTCGCGATCATGCTGGCGGCGGAATGGATGTACGCGACCTGGTGCAGCCGCGCGGCCGGGCGGACGATCAGCAACCCGATCCTGAAGCGCTGGGTGGATCTCCACGCCGAGCCGGAATTCCTGGCGCAGGCCGACTGGCTGCGGCGGCAGATCGATGCGGCCGATCCGGCTGACCGCGACCGCCTCGGCGCCCGCTTCCGCGAGGCGCTCGAACTCGAGATCGCGTTCCATTCGGCCCCCTTCGAGAGGAGCGAGGCATGAGCGCCGAATTCGATCTCGTCATTCGCGGCGGCACGGTCGCCACCGCGACCGATGTCTTTCGTGCCGATGTCGCCGTCCACAATGGCCAGATCGCCGCCATTGGCGAAAATCTCGCCGGCGCCCGGACGATCGACGCCGGTGGCCTCCTCGTCATGCCCGGCGGCGTCGACACGCATTGCCATCTCGACCAGGTCGAGATGAGCATGGGCTATGGCGCGCAGGACTTCGTGACCGGCAGCCGCTCCGCCGTGCTCGGCGGAACGACGACGGCGATCTCCTTCGTCTCGCATTTCAAGGGCGAGCCGATCCGCGACATCCTCGCCGAGACGCTGAAGCGCGGACAGCGGTCGATCATCGACTATTCCTTCCACCAGATCCTCGCGGACCCGACCGACGAGGTTCTGGCGGAGCTGCCGGCGATCGTTGCCGCCGGCATCCGCTCGTTCAAGGTGTTCCTGACCTATGACGCGATCCGGCTCGACGACGGGCAGTTCCTGCGCGTGCTCGCCGCCGCACGGCGGGAAGGGGCGATGGTGGCGGTCCATTGCGAGAATTATGACGCGATCGGCTGGCTGACCGAGGCGCTGCTCGCCGCGGGCCTGACCGCGCCGAAATATCACGCCTGGTCGCGGCCGAAGGTGGTCGAGCGCGAGGCGACCTACCGCGCCATCGCGCTGGCGGAGCTGGTCGATACCCCGATCCAGATCTTCCATGTCTCCTGCGCCGAAGTGGCGGAGGAGATCGCGCGGGCGAAGCGGCGCGGGCTCAAGGTCTGGGGCGAGACCTGCCCGCAATATTTCGCGCTCACCGCCGCCGATATGGATCGGCCCGGCTTCGAGGGCGCGAAGTTCATGTGCAGCCCGGCGCCGCGCGACGAAGCCGATCATGACGGTCTCTGGGCGATGATGCGCCAGGGCGTGCTCGACGTCGTCTCCTCGGACGACAGCGCCTTCAACACGACCGGTCATCACGCCAAGGACCAGAACGGCCCGAACGCCTCGTTCCGCGATATTCCGAACGGCGTCCCGGGCGTCGGCGCGCGCATGCCGCTGCTCTTCTCCGAAGGCGTCGTGAAGGGCCGGATCGACCTGCCGACCTTTGTCGGCCTCGCGGCGACCAATCCGGCGCGGCTCTATGGCCTCGGCGGGTGCAAGGGCGCGATCCAGCCGGGCGCCGACGCCGATATCGTGCTCTGGGATGCGACGAAGACCCAGACGATCACCAATGCGCTGCTGCAGCATGGCGTGGACTACACCCCCTATGAAGGGCGCGAGGTCACCGGCTGGCCGGTGATGACGCTCCGGCGCGGCGAGATCGTCATGCAGGACGGTGAGATGGTGGCGGCCGAGGGATCCGGCCGCTTCCTGGCGCGCGGCCCCTATGAGCTGGCCCGCCCGCTCGGCCGTCTCGCCAATGGCTTCGACGCCGCCGCCTATGACCGGCCGGGAGCAACGCGATGAGCGACATCACCCGCCGGCCCGTCGAGGTGATGCCGGCAAAGAGCCGCGTCGCGACCTATCGCTTTCCCGGCGGCGGCTTCCTGTGGTGCGTCGCCACCGCGCGCGACCTCTCCCTCGACCTGCCGGGACAGACGGCCGACGCGCTCGCCGTGATCGACGGCTACCTCGCCGATCACGGCCTCGACCGCACCCGCATCGTCAAGGCCGAGATCGTCGTCACCGATCATGATCGCAAGCCCGAGTTCGACGCGGTGTGGTCGGAGTGGATGCCGGCCGGCTATGGACCCGTGCGCTCCTTCGTGCAGTCGATCATGCCGGAGGGCGATCTCGTCGAGATCATCGTGACCGCCGCCTTTCCGGCGGAAGGCTGAGGAGAACGCCCTTGCATCCGCGCGACATACCGGTGAAGCCCGGCCGTATCCGCCCCGGCGCCTTCGGCCATAATCGCGGCGTGGTCAAATCGAACTACGCCATCATGCCGCCCGAGGGCGTCATGGACAGCTATCTCCCCAATTGGGAGAAGACGACGATCCGCTTCCAGGCGGCGCCGCAGCTCGGCGCCCGCTTCGCGCAGGCGCTGATCGAGATCGAGCCCGGCGGCGGCACGCGCGCGCCGATCGCCGATGCGCTCGAACGCTTCCTCTTCGTCATGTCCGGCGCCGTCGATCTCGCGATCGAGGGCTTGCCGCCGGCCAGACTCGAGCGCGAAGGCTTCGCCTATGTGCCGCCGGGTGTCCGCTTTTCGCTGGCGAGCGCGGATGGCAAGGCGGCGGCGGTGAACGGGCTCAAACGGCCCTATGAACCGGCCGACGGCTTTGGCGCACCCGAGCCGATCGTCTCGCGCCGCGCCGAGGTGCCGGTGGTCAATCGCAACGGCACCGAGGGGCGCGGCTGGCAGCATCTCCTGCCCTATGGCGATATGCGTTTCGACATGGAGATGAACATCCTCTCCTTCGCGCCGGGCACCTATTTCCCGGATGTCGAGACCCATATCAACGAGCATGGTCTCGTCATGCTCGAAGGGCAGGGCATGTATCTCCTCGGCGAGGACTGGCACGAGGTCTGGGCCGGCGACTTCATCTGGATGGGCCCCTATTGCCCGCAGCTCTTCTATCCCACCGGCTGGGAGCCCTCCGCCTATCTGCTCTACAAGGACGTCAACCGTGATGTCCGGTTCTGAGCAGGGCGAGGCCGCGCGCGCCGAGGCCAGTTTGGCGATGGCGCG
This sequence comes from Kaistia hirudinis, assembly GCF_014196455.1. Classification (GTDB taxonomy): domain Bacteria; phylum Pseudomonadota; class Alphaproteobacteria; order Rhizobiales; family Kaistiaceae; genus Kaistia; species Kaistia hirudinis. The sequence goes on along the minus strand of NZ_JACIDS010000006.1, from coordinate 116,716 downwards.
GCTCGACCGCCTCGCCGCTTTCACCGACGAGCCGGGCCGCATCACGCGGCTCGCCTTCTCGCCGGCGCTCAAGGCTGCCAATGCGGAACTGCTCGGCTGGATGCGCGCGGCCGGCATGGAGGCGCGGATCGACGCCGCCGGCAATGTGGTCGGGCGCTATGAGGGCGAGCGGCCGGACGCCCGGGCGATCCTGCTCGGCTCCCATCTCGATACGGTCCGCAATGGCGGGCGCTATGACGGCGCGCTCGGCGTGATCGCCGCGCTGGCCGTCGTCGAGCGCCTCGCCGCGCGGGGCACACGGCTCTCGCACGCGGTCGAAATCATCGCCTTCGCGGATGAGGAGGGCACGCGCTACGGCGGGACGATCCTCGGCAGTTGGGCGGTCGCCGGCCGCCTGCCCACCGATTGGCGCAGCCGGGTCGATGCCGAAGGCGTCGGGGCGGAGGCGGCCGTCCGGGCGTTCGGCCTCGATCCGGACACCGTCGGCACCGCCAGCCGCGCCGGGTCGCCACCGGCCGCCTATCTGGAGCTCCATATCGAGCAGGGTCCGCAGCTCGAAGCCGCGGAGACACCGCTCGGCGTCGTCACGGCCATCGCCGGGGCGACGCGGCTGCTGGTCACGATCGACGGTGCCGCCGGCCATGCCGGTACCGTACCCATGGCGCTCCGCCGCGACGCGCTGGTCGCCGCGTCGGAATGCGTGCTCGCCGTCAACCGCCTCGCCAGGACGAGCCGCTGCGTCGGCACGGTCGGGCATCTCCGCGTCGCACCGGACGCGGTCAACGTCATTCCGGGCCGGGTGCAGTTCTCGATCGACGTCCGGTCGGCGGCCGACGCCGACCGCGCCGCGCTGCTCGGCGAGATCCGCGCGGCTTTCGAGACGATCGCGGCGGCGCACCGGGTCGCCCTCGCCTGGACCGTCACCAGCGAAACGGCGGCCGTCGCCTGCGCGCCGCATTTGATCGAAGCGGCCGCCGCGACATTGGCCGAGATGGGCCTGCCGCGACAGCTCCTCGCCAGCGGCGCCGGCCATGACGGCATCGCCATGAGCACGATCACACCGATCGCCATGCTGTTCCTGCGCTGCGCCGGCGGCATCAGCCACGACCCCGCCGAAGCCGTCGACGCTAGGGATGTGGAACACGGCATCGAGGCGCTGGCGCGCCTGACGATCCGCCTGGCCGGCTAGGGAACCCAGACGGCCGGCGGCTTTTCCGGGTCTCCTCCACGCCTCGACCATCCGGCAGTCGGGCGAGCCTCAGCGCATGGCGGCGAGCGCTTGCTCGAAGAAGTCCTTGCCGCCGAAATTGCCGGACTTCAGCGCCATGATCAGACCGCCATGCGCGTCGCCGACCGTCTGCAGGACGGGGACGCCTGGCGCGATCTCGGGACCGATCAGAAAGGCGGGTATGCCGAGGCGGTCGACTGCCGCGCCAGACGTTTCCCCGCCGGCGACAACGAGCCTGCGGACGCCGCGCTCGACCAATGCCGCCGCAATGGCCGAGGTCGCCCGCTCTATGGCATGACCCGACGCCTCCCGGCCATGGCGCGCCTGCAGCGCGGCAACGGCATCGGGCGGTGCACTGGCGGCGATGACCAAGGGACCGTCAGCGACATGCGCGTCGGCAAAGGCGATTGCCTTCGCAATCTCGGTCTCGCCGTCGATCAGCGCCTCCGGGTCGAGCCGCAGCACCGGCATCGACCTCTCCGCACGATCGATCTGTTCGAGCGTGGCCCGCGAACAGCTGCCGGCGATGACGGCTGCATAGCCGCCCACGGGGGCAAGCGCATCGGCCGTCGCGGAGGCTCGGTCGGCCGGTCGGAGCGCCCGCGCAAGGCCGAGCCCCAGCCCCGACGCGCCGGTCGAGACGGAGAACCGCGCCGCGACGGACCCGAGCAACACGAGATCGCGCTCGAAGACGGCGTCGGCGATGGCCGCCGTGTTTCCTTCCGCCGCCAGGGCGGCAAGACGCGCGGCGATGGCCGCCTCGCCATCGGCGATCGTCTCGAGATCGACCAGCCCGACTCCGCCTTTCGACTGGCGCTGCAGCACCCGGACGAGATCGGCGTCATGCATCGGATTCAGCGGATGATCCTTGAGCGGGCTCTCGTCGAGCGGCTGGCCGTTGACGAAGAGGTGACCGCGATAGACCGTGCGGCCGGTTTCGGGGAAGGCCGGGGTGACCAGCGCGATGTCGCTCCCCGCCGCCGCGACCAGCGCTTCGGTCACCGGCCCGATATTGCCGGCATCGGTCGAATCGAATGTCGAGCAGATCTTGTAGAGGACATGGCGCGCGCCGCGCTGCCGGATCCACGCCTCGGCCGCAAGCGCGGCTGCAATGGCCTCGGATGCCACGACCGAGCGGATCTTCAGCGACACGACCACGGCGTCGACATCCGGCAGGGGCAGCGACGCGTCGGGGATCCCGATGGTCTGGACCGTACGCAGGCCGTTTCGCGTCAGGGTGTTGGCGAGATCGGACGCGCCGGTGTAATCGTCCGCGATGCAACCGAGAAGAAGAGCCATGGTTCAGCGTCCTTCGAACGGCTTGAACCAGCCGAGGCCGTCCAGCGTCTTTCCGCGCGGATTATATTCGCAGCCGACGAAGCCCTCGTAGCCGAGGCGGTCGAGTTCACCGAACAGATACGGGAAATTGAGCTCCTCGCCGTCAGGCTCGTTCCGCGAGGGAACGCTCGCGACCTGCACATGGCCGATGATCGGCAGCAATGCCCGCAGCCGCATCGTCACGTCGCCATGAATGATCTGGCAGTGATAGAGGTCGAACTGCAGCTTGAGATTGGGAAGCCCGAGCGCGCCGATCAGCCCGGCGGCATAGGCGAAATCGTTCAGGAAATAGCCGGGCATGTTGCGCTGGTTGATGGGCTCGATGACCAGATCGAGCCCCTGCGCGGCGAAGCGCTCGGCGGCGTGGTGAAGCGCAGCGCGATAGCGCGCGTCGGCCTCGGCATCGGCCCGGTCGGCGATCCCGGCCATGACATGGACACGCTTGACGCCCGTCGCCTCCGCATAGAGCAGCGCGCGGGAGAGGCCGGCGTCGAATTCCTGGAAACGGCCGGCAAGCGCCGCGAGACCTCGCTCGCCGGCGGACCAATTGCCCGGCGGCGCGTTGAACAGCGCCTGCGTCAGACCGTTTCGGGCGAGCTTTCCTGCAATCGCTTCCGGCGCATGCTCATAAGGGAAGAGATACTCCACGGCGCGAAACCCGGCATCCGCCGCAGCATCGAAGCGGTCGAGAAACGACCATTCTGTGAACATCATGGAAAGGTTGGCGGCGAAGACAGGCACGGGATCAGCTCTCCTTCGTGGGCAGCACCGCGCCGGACAACAGGGCGTAGACACGGGCGAGCGAGGCATCGTCCTCCCGTCCCATGCCAAGTCCGGAGGCGGCGAGATACATCTGCAGCGCGGCGGCGCCGAGCGGTGCCGGATAGCGCGTGCCGCGCGCCATGTCCTGGACGATGCCGAGATCCTTCACGAAGATCTCGACGGCGCTGTGCGGGGCATAGTCGCCGGAAAGCACATGCGGAATGCGGTTCTCGAACATCCAGGAATTGCCGGCGGAGGCGGTGATGACCTCGTAGACCTTGTCGAGATCGAGGCCCAGTTTCGCCGCCAGAGCGATGGCCTCGCTGGCGGCGGCGATATGAATGCCGGCCAGGAGCTGGTTGATCATCTTGAAGGATGCGCCGAGGCCAGCGGCATCCCCGAGTTCATGAACCTTGGCCGCCATCGCGTCGAGTGCGGGGCGCGCCCGCATGAAAGCCTCCGGCGATCCGGAAGCCATCACCGTCAACGCCCCTGCCGCGGCCCGCGCCGCGCCGCCGGAAATCGGCGCGTCGAGATAATGGACCGATCTGGCCTCGAGGCGTGCCGCCAGGCCGCGTGCAACGGCGGGGTCCATCGTGGCGGAGGAGACGAACACGGCGCCCGCCTTCATGACATCCGCCAGGCCGCCGGCTCCGAACAGCATCGCCTCGGTCTGTGCGCCACTGACAACCACCGACACGACGATATCCGCGCCCTCAGCAGCGTCGGCCGCGGACGCCGCGCCTCGGCCGCCCTGTTCGACGAAGCGAGCCCTCGCCTCGGCTGATACGTCGAAACCGACGACGTCGAGATCCGCTCGGTGCAGCGCGTTGGCGATGCCCATGCCCATCGAGCCCAGCCCGATGATGGCGACCCGGGATGCAGATCGATGGGCGACGGAGGAAGCCAGTTCGGATACCCCTGATGACAAGATGAGCTCCAGGATCGCGATGGCAGCGCTGCCATTTGTCATAGGTGACGTTGGCAGCGCTGCCAATACCGATTTGGCAGCGCTGCCAATATTGGTTGCATTTTCCGTTCGCGCCGGGGAGATTGAAGCTGAGAGAGGCGCCCGGGGACGGTCATGGAGCAGAGGAGCACGTCGATCACGCTGCTGGACGTCGCGGAGGCGGCCGGCGTCGGCGAGAGCACCGTGTCGCGCGTGCTGCGGGATCACGGCTCTTTCTCGGAAAAGACCCGGGCGCGAGTCATGGCCGCCGTCGAGACGCTCGGCTATGTGCCGAACCGGATCGCCGGAGCTCTGGCCTCGACCGGCTCGCCGCTGGTGGCGATCGTCGTGCCGTCGCTGAGCAATATCGTCTTCGCCGACGTGCTGCGCGGCGTCGCGCAGACGCTGGAGGCGGGCCGGCGGCAGGCGGTCTTCGCCGTCTCCGAATATGAACCGTCGCGCGAGGAAGCGCTCGTCGCGGCGATGCTCGCCTGGCGGCCGGCGGCTGTCATGCTCGCCGGCCTCGAACATGCCGAGGGCACGCGCAGGATGCTTCGGGCGGCCGGCTGCCGGATCGCCGAGCTGCTCGACATCGACGGAACGCCGCAGGACCTGGCGGTGGGCTTCTCGAACCGCACCGCCGGACGGGTCAGCGCCTTGCATATGGTCCAGCGCGGCTATCGACGCATCGGCTATGTCGGTCACGACATCGGCCAGGACACGCGCGCCGGCAAGCGCCTTGCCGGATTTCGTGAGACCCTTGCCGAAGCCGGGCTGGCGCCGGCCAGCGAGGATATCCGGGCCGTTCGCTCCTCGGTCGGAGAAGGCCGCATCGGTCTCGCGGCGCTGATGGCGCGGCAGCCGCAGCTCGACGCCGTGTATTTCTCGAACGACGACATGGCGCTCGGCGGCTATTTCCATTGCCTCGAGGCTGGGATCGCCGTTCCCGGCCAACTCGCGATCATGGGTTTCAACGGCCTCGACATCGCCCGGCACACGCCACAGCCGCTGACGACGATCGAGACACCGCGCGACGAGATCGGCCGGATCGCAGCCCAACTCGTCCTCGACGATGCCCCGCCGCAGACCGTCGATTGCGGCTTCCGCCTCGTCGAGGGCGCGACTGTCTGAAGAGAGGATTGCATGTCCGAAAACAGCCTCAGAGAAGATATCTGCCGTTTCGGCCGCTCGCTGTTCGAGCGCGGCCTGACGCCGGGCTCGTCGGGCAATATTTCGATCCGGCTCGATGATGGCGGCTGGCTGGTGACGCCGACCAATGCGTCGCTCGGCTTTCTCGACCCCGCCCGGATCACGCGTCTCGACGGCAAAGGCAACCTCGTTTCCGGTGACCGGCCGACCAAGGAGATCCCGCTCCATTCGGCGGTCTACGAGACGCGCCCCGGCGCGCGCGCCATCGTCCATCTCCACTCGACGCACGCCGTGGCGCTGACCATGCTGCCGGAGATCGATCCGCGCGCGGCGCTGCCGCCGATGACGCCCTATTACCTGATGCGCGCCGGACAGACCGCGCTCATACCCTATTATCGTCCTGGTGATCCGGCCGTCGCCGATGCCATCAGGGGCCTGTCGGGGCAGTATTCGTCGATCCTGCTCGCCAATCACGGTCCGGTCGTCGCAGGCGACAGCCTCGAGGCGGCCGTGTTCGCGACGGAGGAACTTGAGGAAACGGCGCGGCTCTATTTGCTGCTGCGCAATTTGAACCCGCGCTATCTGACGCCGGATCAGGTCGATGACCTCGTGAAGACCTTCGGGCTGACACTGCCGGCCGGTCACGAGCATCACGACCACGAGGAGCCGTCCGCCTGAGGGGCGAGCGGAATGGCGCGCCGCATCGGGCGAGCCGCGCCATAGGTGCCGGAACATCCGGCCGATCCGCGGCGTGGGCGGCTCAGCCCAGCAACGCAGCGCCGATCCGCCCGATATCGCCGTCGATTTCATCGGATGCGCCGCTCACTCCGATCGCGCCGATGATCACGTCGCCGGACTTCAGCAACACGCCGCCATCCAGAGGTATTCCATTGGGGATGCACAGGAGCGCAAGGCGGCCCTCGCCCTCGACGACATCCTGGAAGGCTTTTGTTTGCCGGCGAAACAGAACCGCCGTACGTGCCTTCAGCGTCGCGATCTCGACACTGCCGACCTGGGCGTCGTCGTCGCGATGGAGCAGCATCAGATGGCCTCCTTCATCGACGATCGCGATGACGAGCCTCACCTGCCGCTCCAGTGCGGCAGCTTCTGCGGCGGCGGCAATGGCCTTCGCCGCCGCAATCGTCAGGCGGGGGCGAAGAAGGAGAAGATCGTTGGCGCTCATAGGACTATCCCCCGGGCAAAGCTGGTCCGCTGTTAGTACCAGTTGACAAGTGCAAGTCAACCACTAGTGTGCTCGCATCGTCGCGCGATCGGGTGACGAGGGGGATGGAGCCGAAAGGGGGTCGCGGGTTTTGATTGCGGCCAAAGGGGCCGCAAGCACGTGCGCAATGGCGCGTGCACGGCTGTGTCCCGTTTCCGCCCTTACGATTTCGCATCGCCATGTCGGAGCAGCAGGCACGTGACCAACACTCTTCCCTCTCCAGAATATGTGCGCAACATGCGCCTCATCGGCCATTCGGATCAGGGCGGTCGCCGCGACGGCATCCAGGTCATGGTCCAGAACGGCTATGCCTATATCGGACATCTGTTCAGCCGGGGCTTCACGGTCCTCGACGTCAGGGATCCGAAGAACATCCGCTTCTGCACCTATGTTCAGGCGCCGCCCAACACATGGAATGTGCATCTGCAGGTTCACGACAACCTGCTCCTGGTCATCCACGGCAAGGATGTCTTCGCCGACGCCGCCTTTGCCGATGAGGCGAGCTACTACAAGGCGTCCGCCGGCGCTGCCCTCGGCACTGCGGCCCCGAAATCCGCCCGCGACTGGGACGCGGGCATGGCCGTATACGACATATCCAAGGGAGACAGCCCGCGCCGCATCGGCTTCATGCCCGTCTCGGGCGGTATTCACCGGATCTGGTACACGGGCGGCCGCTGGGCCTATGTCTCCGCGCTGCTCGACGGTTTCAGCGACTTCATCTTCATGACAGTCGATATGTCCGATCCCGCGAACCCCCGGGAGGCCGGCCGCTACTGGCTGCCGGGCATGAACCTCGCGGCGGGCGAGACGCCAAGCTGGCCGGCCAGCAGCAAGTTCGGCCTCCACCATGCGCTCGTCGACGGCGACATCGCCTATGGCGCATGGCGAGACGCCGGGCTGGTGGTGATGGATGTCGCCGATCGGTCCAAGCCGAAGCTGATCAAGCATCACAATTGGTCGCCTCCTTTTCAGGGCGGAACCCACAATTGTCTGCCTCTGGCTGACCGTGATCTGTTGGTCGTCCTCGACGAGGCCGTGCTCGACGACTACGAGGACGGGCGCAAGAACATTTGGATCTTCGATGTTCGGGTCCCAGCAAACCCGATCTCGATCGCCACGCTGCCCGAGCCGGCCGAGGCCGATTATCGCTATCGCGGCGCGCATTACGGTCCCCACAACATCCATGAGAACAGGCCGGGGACGTTCCAGAGTTCCAGCATCATCTTCTCGACCTGGCAGAACGCAGGCGTGCGGGTCCACGATATTTCCAACGCCTATTCGCCGAAGGAAGTCGGCGCGCTGATCCCGGCCGCGCCGACGGAGCTCATGGATAAGAGACCCGGCAAGAAGAAGATCATCCAGAGCTGCGACATATTCGTCGAGCAGAGCGGCCTGATCTATGTGACCGATTACAACGCCGGCCTCTCCGTGATGGAGTTTGGCGGCTGATCGTCGCCCCACAAACATATCAGAGCACCGGACTGCCAAGGGAATGACGATGAATCTATTCGGATCGTACGACGTCGTAGTTATCGGAGCCGGCTCCTCCGGAATTGTCGCCGCCATCCGGGCGGCGCGCGAGGGCGCCCGGACATTGCTGCTCGAGGGAACGGGCTTTCTTGGCGGCCTGATCACGGGCGGCCGGCTGACCAAGCCGACCGGATTGATCAATGGCGGCGTCTTTCAGGAAATGATCGACCGCTGCGTCGGCTACAAGGGCGCCGATGGGCGTATCCGCGAATCCTACTGGGGAAAGTACACCGGCACCTTCGACGCCGAGGTGATGCAGCGCGTCATCATCGAGATGGTCGAGGAAGCGGACGTTGAAGTGCTGCTGCGGGCGATGGTGACGGGCGTCGTCATGGATGGCGAGAAGCTCGAAGGCCTGACGATCCAGACGAAATCGGGCACAAGCCTCGTGCTCGGCAAGGTCTTCATCGATGCGTCGGGCGACGGCGATGTCGCCGCGCTTGCCGGCGCCGAGTTCATGCTCGGACGAAAGAAGGATGGCCTGACCCAGCCGATCACGTCCTATTTCCGCCTGCTCAACGTCGATGTGCCCGCCCTGGTGGCGGACTGCCGCAAGCACAGCGACGACATGTGGGAACTGGTCCATCCCAAGGAAGCCGGTGATCGCAACGAGGACTATGTGATGGCCGTCCTGCTGACGGGCTTCACGCGGCGGATCGAGGAGGCCCGGAAGGAAGGCTTCAACTGGATCATCCCGAAAGACCACATCACCATGAAGACCGGGCTCATCCCCGGCGAGATCAGCGTCAACGTCACGCGCTTTCAGGGCAACGGTCTCGACGATCGGGATCTCAGCCGTGCCGAGATCGAGATCCGCAAGCAGGCCTATTGTGCCTTCGACTTTCTGCAGCGTTATGTCGACGGCTTCGACAAGGCAATCTTCCTCGAGGTCGCGCCGAAGCTCGGCGTGCGCGAGACCCGGCGCATCCTCGGCCAATATGTGCTGACGGAAGCCGATGTGCGCGGCCAGGCGCGCTTCGCCGATGCGATCGGGCTTTGCAACTCGCCGGTCGACGTGCACGAGCCCGGGGGCAGTCGCGCGATCATGGACAATGTCGGCGAGGGCTACGGGATTCCCTTCCGGTGCATGCTGCCGGCGCATACCGGCAACCTGATCATGGCGGGTCGCTGCATTTCGGTTGATGAAGTCGCCTACGGTTCGACACGCAATGTGCCCGCCTGCACGATGACCGGAGAGGCGGCAGCCTATGCCGCAACGATCGCCGCGCGAGACGGCATCGAGGTCGCCAAGGTGCCGGTTGCCGATATTCAGGCGAAGCTGCGGGCCAAGGGCGCCGTGCTCGGCACGTTAGACGAGGCAACCGAGACCATCCCGGCACAGTAGCGCGCGTCGGGAGCGCGCATGGTGGATCAGCGCCTGGAGCGATCCGCAGACGCGCCGCACAACGAAATCGGGGTCGACGGCACAGCCGTCGACCCCGATTTGCTTGGTAGATGGCCGCCAGTCTCGCCCTCCAGGCCGCGGCGATCGGACCGGAACAGTCCAACTTGCGGGCCGCGCTCGGGGCAGCCGGCTCGCGTCGGCCATCGGCCCGAGGTCGTGCCCATCCGATAGACATCGTCCTCGGCGACCCGACGCGACGAGGCCTGCCGTCAGCTTTCAAGCATCGGCTTCACGTCTGGTCTGTGTCGACGCCATGGCATCACGAACGGCGAAATGCATGGGGATCGGGACGCGTCGCCAGGTTCGAACGGCGCGAGCATGGGTTCCGCATCCCATCGGCCGGGGTGATCCACTCATGGCTCGTGCTGCAGGAGCGGGACTCGTCGCGATGCTCGACCATCCCGGAGCGCCTGCCGGAAGCGAAGGATCGCCCCCGACGGACCCGTCATGCTGACCGGGCGAACCCGGGTTGTCAGCTCGGAGTCTTCTTTCGGAAGAAGCGGCCTCTCGTCCCGAGCGCGGTCGCCAGAATGACGATGACGCCACGAACCATCATCTGCTGGCTGACCGTCAGTCCGCCAAGGATCAGGCCATTGTTGATGATGCCGATCAGCAACGAGCCGACCACGGCCCCAAACACATTGGCAGTCCCCCCAAAGAGGCTGGTTCCACCGAGGATGACTGCGGCAATCACTGTCAGCTCATCGCCTTCGCCGAACGTGAAGCGACCCGCCTGCATTCGTCCGGAATAGAGAATGCCGGCGAACGCCGCCGTGAAGCCGGACATGGTCATCGCAATGATCTTGATGTTCCTGACATTCACGCCGCTGTATCGCGCGGCGACCTCGTTGCCGCCCACGGCCAGCGCCTTCTTGCCGAAGGTCGTGTAGTTCATGACGAACAGGCCGATCGCCAGTGCGACGAGGGTCCACACGAAGAGAATCGGAATGCCGAACACGGTCCCGAGACCAAAGATCGTGTTGTAGTCGTCGACCCTGATGGGGATCGCGGTCGTGGCGGTGATCCACATCGCGAGCCCCTTGATGATGCCCATCATGCCCAGCGTCACGAGGAATGCGGGAACGCCCAAGGCAGTGATGAGAATGCCGTTCAACGCGCCGGTGACCATCCCGAAGCCGAGGCCGACAAACACGGAAAGCGCTATGTTTTCCGTCGATTGCAGCATCAGCGCGACAATCAGGGACGCCAGCGCCGCGATCGAGCCGATCGACAGATCGATCTGGCCGGTCGAGATAACGAACGTCATCGTCACCGCCATGATCGATATCATCGCGGTTTGTCGCGTTATATTCAGGATATTGGTTATCGAATAGAATCTGTCTCCGAGCGTGATTGCGAAGAATATGATCGCGATGAAGAACGCGATATAGACGATATTTTTCGCCAGATCGAAGCGAGTGAGAAGATTATGCATGAGACAGACTCATTTCTGTATAGCGAATTGGATTTCTTCTTCGGTACTGATCGCCTCGCGCATCAGCTCACGGGTTATCCGCCCTTCGTTGAGGACAAGGATCCGATCCGACACCGCCAGCAATTCGGCGATCTCGGACGATACGAGGATCACGCTCTTGCCGGTCGCGGTGAAACTCCGGATGAAATCGATGATCTCGCCCTTCGAGCCGACATCGACGCCGGCGGTCGGCTCATCCAGCAGCAGGATGTCCGGCGCGGTGTTCAGCCACTTGGCGATCACCACCTTCTGCTGATTGCCGCCTGAAAGAAGCGAGACGAGACGGCTCGCCGAACCGGCCTTGATGGCGAGATCGCGGATGTTTGCGGTGACCATCCCGGAGATCCGCGGTTTGTCCAGGACGCCGAGCCTGCTCAATCTCGACAGGACGGGGAGGGCAGCGTTGTCCCGAACACTGTGGATCAGGATCAGCCCGCTTCTCCTGCGATCCTCGGGCACGAGCGCGATCTTGTTCGCCAGAGCGTCGGAGATCCCCGAAATGCTGGTGTCCTTTCCGCGGACGCGGATGGACCCCGCCGAAATCCGTCGAAGCCCGAACAGCGCCTCCAGAAGTTCGGTGCGCCCGCTGCCCATCAGTCCGGCAATGCCCAGCACCTCACCCTTCTTCAGGTCGAAGGAGACGTCGCGCACCATGTCGTCCTGGGACAAGCCACGGACCTCCAGGATCGGCTCGTCGATAACCGGCTTGGCGCGATCCTTCCATTCGAACGCCTTCTCGACGGCCTTGCCGATCATTCCGTCGATGACCCGCCCGAGATCGAGATCTGCCGTCTTCTCGGTGAGGACCCATCGCCCGTCCTTGAGAACGGTGATGCGATCGGCGATCTCGAAAATCTCCTTCATCCGGTGCGAGATGTAGATGATCGAGACGCCCTTGGCCTTGAGCAGCTCGATGATATTGAAAAGCAGGGTCGTTTCGGCAGCGGTGAGCGACGCCGTCGGCTCGTCCATGATCAGGATCGAGGCCTGAACGGAGAGCGACTTGGCGATCTCCACCAGCTGGCAATATCCCACGCTGAGCGTGCTGACCTTCTGATTGGGGTCGAGATCGATCCCCAACTCCTCGAGCAATTCCCGCGTTCGCCGGACCATCGCCTTCTTGTCGAGGAGGAAACGCCAGTTCACTTCCTCATGGTTGAGGAAGACGTTCTCCATGACCGTCAGGGTCGGAATGAGGCTCAGTTCCTGGAAGACCATCCGCACGCCGTTCGCCATGGCGTCGTTGGGGGTCTGGATGTTCGCGACCTGCCCGTTGATCCTTATGGTTCCGGAATCGCGCTGATAGACCCCGTTGAGGATCTTCATGAGCGTCGACTTGCCGGCCCCATTGCCGCCGACCAGCGCATGCACCTCGCCCTTGCGGAGATCGAAGTGCATGTCGTGGAGCGCTTTGACGCCGCCAAAGGACTTGGAGACGCCTTCGAGCTGAAGAACGGGCTGCGTCGCGGCTGGCTGGCCCATGCGTCAGTCTCCTGGTCAATGGACATTCGATTTCGTCATGATGCTGGGAACGGCACCGCGTCGCATGAGCACGGATCACGCCATCCATCGCCGCCGGCGCCGATCAGGCCTGAGTGCAGCGCCGGGAGTGATCTCCCGGCGATGGTACACGCTTGCCTCAGGCATGGCTTCTCGGCTGTCAGGCGGGGTGAACTGCCCCGCCTGACAGCCGATTGCCGGCGTGGTCTATTGCTTCTTCGCCACCAGGTCGGCCAGCTCCTTCGGAGCATCCTTGTGGTAAGCCTCTTTCCAAGCCTCGAGCAGGTTGCCGCGGACAACCGGCAGCGCCGGGACCGCGATGAAGGCCGGTGCGGGCTTGCCGATCAGTCCGTATGCCGTCGCCATGGCGATCGCCACGCCCTGGTCATAAGGCCGCTGCGCACCCAGTCCCTTGATCATGCCGTCTTCGGCGATGATGCGGGCCACATTGGCACCGAGATCGATCGTGGTGATGACCAGATCGTTCCGTCCCGCCGACTTGGCGGACGCCATCACGCCCTCCGCGGGAACGTCCCAGACGGCGAAGACGCCGGCAAGGTTCGGATGATTGGCGAGCATGCCGTCCGCAACCTCGCTGACCCGATTCTGGTCCGTGAAGCCGGCTTCGGCGACGATCTTGATGTCCGGGTAGGCGTTCTGGATCCGGTACTTGAAGCCGTCGGAGCGCTGGGTCGTCACGAAGAAATTGGCGTCGAAGAAGACGACACCGACCTCGCCCTTGCCGCCGATCGCTTCCGCCATGATGTCGGCGGCGGCCATGCCGTTGCCGAAATTATCGGCCGCGACGGCGCTGACATAGTCGACGCCCGGCTTGAAATTGGCGGCGATGTTCTCGATGAACACGATCTTCGCCCCGGCCTTGGCCGCGGCCCGGTAGCTGGCCTCCGTGGATACCGGATCGATGGGCGTGCTGAGGATCGCGTCGGGATGGAGCGCCATCAGGCTCTCGATGTTCGCGACCTGCGTCTCGACCTTCATCTGCGCGTCGGTCACGCCGACGACCTCGACGCCGAGCTTCTCGAACGTGTCCTTCAGCGCCGCGAGCTCGGTGTTGTTCATCTCGTTGGAGAGCATGTGGAAGGCCATGGCCACCTTGAAGTGCCCATCCTTCAGCTTCTTCAATTCCTCGTCGGTCAGCGACAGCTTCGTCGCCGAGACGGCAGCTTCGCCGTTGGGACCGGTGCTCTTGATCTCGTCCGTCGAGAATGCTGGAACCGAAAGCTCCGCAGCCGAGGCCACGGGCGACAACGCCACGGTGCCGAACAGCGCCAGTGCCAATACTGCCATACGCGTTTTCAACTCAGTCTCCTCCCTGATGTAATGACATGCTGTCGATCGGCGATCCTCCAACCGCCGGCCGCTCGTAGCCGCAGCTACGCAGCGGAACCCAACCCATCGAGATGCGGGCTGTATTCGCCGTTCGGAAGCGCGCTTCCCTCCGCTTTTCGCTCCGATCGCGCGCGCTTCGATCCGCAATCTGGCGTTCAAGTCAAACTGAAGTGTCGACATCAACTTGTCAACTGGTACCGCCAGCAGGCCAGTCTATTTTTACGCCCGACCGAGGACCGAAATCTCATCGAACCCGAGGCCGCGATCCGCGGCCGAAGAGCGACCGGAAGCGCATGGGGCATTCTCCGCACCGGAACCGGCGTCACGGTGCGTATCGTCAGCACCCCTTGTGCCGGCAAGTCCTCCGCCCTGGTGCCGTTGGGTCATGCAGGCGGCTCAGTTGGAAGCCGGGATCGCGAGTTCGTCCTCGAGGTGAACGCGGATGATCTCGTCGAAGTCAGCCTCCGCCTTGAAGCCCAGTTGCTCCGCGCGCTCCGCGCGAAAGCAGCGCGGCCAGCCCGCAATGATGTCGGCGACCGCGGGATCGTATTGGCGCCGTATCAGCTTCGTCGCATCCTCGCCGGCTATGCGGCGCAGCGCATCGATCTGGTCCCCGACGGTGGCGCATAGTCCCGGCATCGTCACGGCCCGGCGGGCGCCCAGCAGCCGTGTATCGAGGTTCGCGGCGTGAATCATGAAGGCTATCGCAGCCCGAGGACTCGCGAACCAGTGTCTGACATCGTCCGAAACCGGCAATATGGCGGGCTCGCCGATCAGCGGCTCCCTCAATATGCTGGAGAAGAAGCCGGACGCCGCTCGATTGGGCTTGCCGGGCCGGATCGATATCGTCGGCAACCGGATTCCGATGCCGTCGAAGAAGCCGCGGCGTGAATAATCTGCCAGCAACGTCTCGCAGATCGACTTCTGGGCGCCATAGGACGTCAAGGGCGCCACGACATAGTCGTCATCGATATACTCGGGCAGAGGCTCGCCATAAACGACGATCGACGACGTGAACACCAGCTTCGGCGCATAGGGTTCCGTCTCGCCGGCCTTGCGGATCGCTTCGAACAGCGCGCGCGTACCGTCGAGATTGACGCGATAGCCCTTCTCGAAATTCGCCTCGGCCTCGCCCGAAACGATTGCTGCCAGATGGAAGATCACATCGGGCCGTCTCGCCACGAGCGCTTCGGCTTTGCCTGGCTCGGAAATATCGGCGTCGAGGGTCTCGACCTCGCCGGAAAAGGCGACGGCGTCCGGTTCGATCACATCCGCCAGAACGAGACCGCTGATCGGGCGCCCGTTCAGCGAACCTGCCTTTACGAGAGCGGTGGCAAGCTTGCGCCCAAGCATTCCCGCAGCGCCAATGATGAGGACACGCATGGCTCGACCTTGTTCCTGGCTCAACTGCCGTTTGCGGGGGATTTGACGTGCGGTTCGCCGGCACTCAGCGCGACTGTCGTGTCGTAAATTCTGACAATGTGCTGGTGGAATGCACGGGCGACGCCGTCCGGGTCTCGATTGCTGAGCGCCGATACGATGGCCTCGTGATCGAGAAGACTCTGCGCAATCGCGCCCGGCTTGCCCATCGCCGCTCTTCGGTGATCGAGCATGTATGTGTAGAGGTCGACGACGAAATCAGCGAGCAGTCGGTTGCTCGAGGCATAGTAGATCGTCAGATGAAATTCCCTGTCGCATATCAGGAAGCGAACCGGATCATCCTTCGAGGCACGCTGCACCTCGAGCGAGTCCTTCAGACGTCCGATATCGGCTTCGCTCATTCGCAAAGCGGCGTCACGGACCGTTGCCCCCTCCACCAGAAGGCGGGCGCCATGCACGGCTTCGAGGTCATATCCGTTGATGGCCGAAGGGTTGGCGATGCCGATCCGACGTGCCGCGATGTTCACGTCGACCTTGGCCACACGGGTGCGGGCACCCTGCGAAACCTGGACGATGCCCTCGCCGGCCAGTCTCTGGATCGCCCCCCTGACAGTCTCGCGACTGACCGACAACATGCTCGCAAGCTCGCGCTCGCTCGGAATTTCGTCGCCCATCTGCAGGATGCCCGACGCGATGAGCGCGACGAGCTTGTCACGTATCAACTCCTTGGCTGTTTGCTTGTGGATGGACTCGCGCAGAGGGGAGAGAGGGACCGTCAATTGAGCACCGACAACTGGACCACTAACCAATCCAGTTAAGGCACTTTTCCCATTTTGTCACGCGGTGAATCCTCCCGAACGGAGAATTCCTGTAGCGGCCGCCCGACACAATCGACCTCAAGGGAAGCGCGTGCGGCGTCGGCTCGCGACCCCGGGGGCGAACCCCGCTGCCCGGATCGCGCGCGCGAGTCTCGCAACCCAATGCCCCAAGGTTCGCGCGGCAATACATCGAGGCGAAACCAACCGCGTTGTGTTTCCGCGCCGATACCGGCCGAGGACCGCGGGCCGGCAGGAGAACGGGGCGCACCTCAGGGCACGCCCGCCTATCTCCCGCTGCGCGCATCAGCCACTACGATCTCGCCCAAGCGCTCTTCGAGACCCGGCGACCGAGCGGTGACCGGCGGTCAAGCGAGCAGTTGGAATCACATGCGAGGTCCGCGGAAACAGCACAGCCCAAAAACGCAAAAAGCCGCGGAGATCCGCGGCTTTTTCGCATTCCGGTGGGTGCCGGAAAATTGGAGCGGGCGAAGGGATTCGAACCCTCGACCCTAACCTTGGCAAGCGACAAATGACAACGTCAATCTAAGATTGTACGCTTCGCTTCGATTTGAGAGGGTGACCTGGAGTACGATCGACTTCAAATGCAGGACGATCCGACGGAGCTGGAGGCCGTCGAACCTGGACGAAATCCGGCGGAATTTCGAGCGGTGACCCGACGGTGACCGACGTCGCAACTGCAATCACCGGGATCGGCCGGGCGGGATGGGATCGCGCAGATAGACAACGAGGCCCCTCCTCCTCAGATTGGCCGCGGCGGACCGCCTCAGCGGATCTCTTCGAGATCTCCCGGCTTCCAGCTGTAGTCGATCGCCGCCTCTGTCGGCCCATAAAGTCGCAGGATAGCGAAGAAGCCACGTTCCGGCGCGGTCGGCAGCCAGTTCGCTTCCTTGCCCTCCGGCGCCTTGGGGCCGAAGTAGAGGTCGGTCGAGCCATCGGCATTCTGCACGGGCTTGTCGCGCGAGCCGAGCGAGGGGAATCGCCGCTGCTCCGTCGCGAGGCCGGAGCCGTTCGTCGCCTCATAGAGCGTCACCGACCAGAACATTTCCGCGGGAATATCGGCCGGTAGGGTGAGTTTGTAAGAAGCGTCGCCGACGGGCGGAGTTCCCGCGGCATCGTTGAAGCTGATCGCATAGGCCGCGCCGCGTCCCGGGATCTGCGAGACCATGCCCGGGCTGATCGAATAGTAGTTTGTGAAGAACCAGACGCGCGGCTCGAAGGCATAGTAGCCGCCCGCCTTGTTGCGGAAGTCGAGCTCGAGCGACTTCTTCGCTCCTGGCTCGGAGACATTGTTCACCGGATTGACCCACTGCCGGTCCTTCCAGACGCGGTAATCGACGCCATCAAGGCCCGGCAGGAAGCCGACCGTGCGGCTCATGTCGTAAGCGGTCTTCGCCGCGGCCTTCAGCAAAGCGCGCCTCTCGGCGTTCGGCTCGAAGGGCTTGCCGGCGACGAGACCGACGCTCGCGAGAATACCCAGCCCGTCCGGCCCGGCGAGATTCCGGCCCTCCTTATCGACGAGCCATTTGAGCTGCTCGAACGCTTCGACGTCGGTGCGGGGCAGCATGTTCGCCGGCACGCCCGAAGCGTCCGGAAACTGCATCGCCTTCCGCTCCGCCTCCGCCAGCTCGAGCGGATAGATCCTGGTCTTTTCCAGATGCTCGACAGCCGGCGTCAGGTTGTTGGGGTCGTCGTAGAAGCCACGCAGGAACACGAAGAGGTTGTTGGTGCCCGAGCGATAGACGTAGTAGCCATCCGGCACCGTGCCGTCATATCCCGGAGGCAGGACGAGGAACTTGCCGCCCTTGCCTTGATCAGGCCCGGGTAGACCGACATCGCCGAAATACGTGCCGCCATCGACAGGGATCGGCCGCTGCCAGAAATCGAGCAGGATGCCCTGCAATCCGGGCGGGGCCTCCAGCACGATCGGACCGGTCTCGCCCATGTCGATATAGCTCATGGCGTAGAGCACATCGGAGTTCGGCGTCGTCACAAGCGTCTTCGGGTCGAGACGCTGTTTCCAGATCGGCAGCACGTTGTAGCCGGTGCCGAACACCTTGTCCGAGCCGAACTTCATGCCGAGCGTGTTGATGAGCGGCATCGCCCAGAGATAGGCCTGCGTGGCCTGCTGAAAATCGAAGTTCTGCTTCAGTGTCCTGGCCGTCTCCGGCGTCGGCCTGTTGAAGTCGAAGGGGAGTTTGGCGAGTTCGTCGAATCGTGCCTGCTGCGCCGTGGCGGGGCTGATGGCGCCAAGAGCCATGGCGACCGTCGCGACCGATGAAAGAAGGATGTTGCGGATCATGTGAGCGACCTCTTGCCAGGATGGCATCGCGGGTGCTGGAGGGCAGGAGACGGAACGACCGGATGAGCAGTGTCGCGCGATGACCTCGCGACAGCAGCATGCCGGTCGCCAGTCTTTTGGTCGGCTTACTGGATGAGCTCGATCTTCGGCGGCTGCCAGGAGCCGTCCAGGATCGCCTCCTTGCCCCAATAGGCCCGGATATAAAGCGAGAACGTACCTTCCGGGGCCGGGAGCCAGTTGCTCTCCTTCTCGGAGCCCGGAGATTTCGCACCGGCATAGAGAGAGAGTGAACCGTCGTCGTTGAGCTTGAGCGTCGTGTTTTTCGTCCCGAGCGAATAGCGTTTCAGATTGTTCGGGTGGAAGAAGTGGTGCTCGTTATAGAGCGTCAGCGACCAGAAGCCGTTGACGGGCGGGGTCTCACCGGCCGCGAAGGTGATCTTGTAGTTCTTCGACCCCTCGAGCTGCGTGCCCGACGAATCGAGATCCGTATAGAAATACTGAGTTTCGTTCGGCCGGTTGTCGAACATGTTCGATTTCGCGGTGCCCGTCCGGTCGTAGTAGTCCACCCCCCACTGGGCATTGTTGACGGACCGGTGCCAGCCGCTACCGGCAGGCTTGCCATTGTGCTTCCACTGGAAGAACGGCGCGATCACTTCCTTTTCGGTAGCGACCGCCTCCTCGGCGATCAGTTTCTTGACGTCAGGGTTCTTCGCTGCAAGGCCGATCAACCAGCGGAATTGGGCGTACATGGCCTCCTCGCCGGGAAGCGGCGGTACCATGTCGAGCATTGCCGGAAACTGGTCGAAGAATTTCTCGGGAACGATCCAGCCGGTCTCCTGATCACCTTGCTTTTCCGGGTTCGGAATATCCTCGAGCTTGTTCCATTCGATGGTCTTCATCTTGCCGTCGAACTGCGACAGCGGATAGGCAACCACTTGATTGATGACCGACTGGATCGCCGCGCGGTCCTCGTCGGTATCGTTCTGGAAGATGCGTGGGACGGCGTTGGCGAGCGATGTCGAAGAGCGCACGACACCGGTGATCCCCTCGGGCACCTCACCGTTCCAGTTCGGGCCGACCATCAGGTAGAAGCCCGGCTTGGTAGCGTACGGCTTGCCCAACTCGCCAAATTGATCGGTCCGCTGATCATAGAGCGCATAGACCCAGAACCGGTCGCCGAAGTCGGGAACCTGAATAACCGACGGCTCCTTGTCGAGGTCGAAGAAGCCGAGGCCGTAGACAACGTCCTGATTCGGGCAGACGACGAAGCGCTCATCGGGCGCAATATAGTCGTGCAGCATCCCGATCTGGCCCTGCGGAGCGACGGGTATGATACCGCCCAGCAGGCCCGGTTGCGGGGCCAGGGTGATCTTGGCGCGCCTGTTCATCTGGTTGACCATTGGCCAGCCCCATACATAGGCGGAGCGCGCAAGCGCCTTGATATACTCAGGCTGTGGCGTGACGTCCGCCGATGGCGCTGACAGCTCGGAGAACACCACAGGCGTCGTCGCCTGTTGCGCATAAGCCATCGAGCCCGTGCCGACCGCGGTCGTGAGCATGGCGGCAGTGAGAAGCTGGCGGGTGCGTGTCATTGGATCTCCTCGGCAGTTTCTTGTGAAGCGGGATCAGGGATGTGTGATCTGCGACGAATGCGGAAACCGACGCCCATCCTCGCCGTCTCCCGGCGCCGTGAAGTCTCGCATTCTCGCGCCATCCCAACCGCCTTCACAAGAAGCGAGGACGGTCTTGGCCCGCGGCGCCTAACATGCGCCAGCGGCACCATCGCGAGCACACGGTCGCTGCAGGTCGGCGATCCTCGTTTGGGCTTTTGTAGGTTACCGCGTTCGATCCCCGCATGCCGCGCGAAGCGCGCCGTCCGGAGCACCGAACGTTCCGCAGTCGTAATTGTGAGGCTGATGCATTTCGAGTAGCTTCGTGATCCGAAAACTGCATCAGGAGGGTCGGCATTGTACGACGCGCTGCGATACGCGCAGGCGGTGGCCAGACATGGCAATTTTCGCCGCGCCGCGCTGATCCTCGGGGTCAGCCAGTCGCAATTGTCACGGCGAATCCAGACCCTGGAGGAGGACCTCGGTTGTGCCCTTTTCGAGCGGGATCGCCAGGGCGTGACAATCACGCACGAGGGCGAACTCATCCTGCGCGAAGCTGAAAGACTGCTCGGGGCACATGACGACTTCCGGGCCGGCGTCGCCCGGATCCGGCACAGATCGAATGGGGAGCTTCGCCTTTGTGCCGGGGCCTTCGCATCGCAGTCCTGGGTGCCCTCGGCGATCGCCGCCTTCACCGAGGCGCTTCCGGACATATCGATCAGCATGAGAGAGATCGACTGGTGGAAACTCGTCGACGCGGTCCTCGACGGCGAATGTCATCTGGCGATCGGCGAATGCAGCGAGGCGGAACAGCGTCCGGACGTCGTCGTGGAGCGGTTTCCGGAACGCCAGGGTGCCGCCTTCGTTCGCCCCGGGCACAAGCTCGCGGGACGCGGCGCGCTGACAATCGAAGATTTTGCGGAGTTCAGCTTCGCAGCACCGCGCCTCCCGGGCCGCGTCAGCCGTTTCATGCCGACGGGCAGCCGGCTCGGCAATCTGTCGGACGATGGACGGTTTTTCCTCCCGACAATCGAATCGGCAACGCCGCGCTCGATGATCGATGTCGTCACGGTCTCGGATGCGGTGTGCGTCATGCCGCCCGGATTGTGCGACCCGCAACTCGCATCAGGTCAGCTGGTCGAACTGCCGTTCCACCCACCCTGGCTGACGATCCGGCAAGGGCTCATGTCCGCTCGCGGACGCAGGCTTCCCGACGCAGCCCTGGCGTTCCGAAGCCACGCCAAGATAGCCGAACGAGACTATTTCCGGGACCACACGACATCGTAGTCCCTTCGGCCTGAGCCTCGCCTGTTTGGCGCCCTCTGCCGCAGCGCCAATGCCGACAACGCCAGCGGCTACAGAGCGTGTTCAGGGAGTTCTGCAAGATCCGGGGTTGGCCATGTCCGGCTGGTGATGTTCGGCACGTCGCTCACTCCAGTCGGAGCCTCGCCATGACCAGGCGCGAGACCTAGCCGGGGGTAGCGGCCGTGAAGGAGCCTTTCTCGCAGCACCCCGATGGGCTGTGCGATGTCGTCAGAGCCGTCCTGCGGGAGGCTCTCGAATCGGAGATGACCGAGGCCGTGGAGGCGGCGAAGGGCGATCGCAGCGATGGCCGGCAATCCCGATTCGGTCCGGATCGTGGACGCGCGCAGGCGCTGTCACGGAAGCCGAGGATGCCGGGGCGCCGCTCGACGATATACGCGGCGCCGTCGGCCATTCTCAGGCTTCGACGACGTCGCGCTATAACC
The DNA here is from genome assembly GCF_014196455.1 of Kaistia hirudinis. Lineage (GTDB taxonomy): Bacteria > Pseudomonadota > Alphaproteobacteria > Rhizobiales > Kaistiaceae > Kaistia > Kaistia hirudinis. The sequence goes on along the minus strand of NZ_JACIDS010000006.1, from coordinate 94,933 downwards.
GCGGGGCGCGGCAAGAGCGACAAGATCGCGATACTTCGGACCGCGCATCGCCGGGCGAAGAACGAGTCGTAAACAGCATGGGGAACGCGATGGAGAACCTGGGGAACGCGTAGTCAGCGGTAGGCCGTCAAGCCTTTGTCGATGCTCGTGGAATTGGAGCGGGCGATGGGGCCGAAATTCAACGTAGGGAGTTGCGCCATGTGGGAATTTCAAGCGGTGACCCGATCGTGACCGGCGAGGCGGGGATATGCCCGATCTCAGTTGGCGCGTCTGAAGGCACTTACTGGTTGGCGTACTCCAATGCACGTCCGAACAAATCGTCGTCGATCAGTGGATCCGGATGGCAGACTGCGGCGAGATTCGCCGCGTCGCGGATGAGGATCGTCTGGCCTTCCACCTGGAGTCCCGATTGCTCGAGACTCGCGAGCGTCCGGGAGAAGGATTCGCGCGTCATGCCCAGTTCGGAGGCGATCAGCGTCTTCTCATATGGAAGCACGGCCCGGTCGGGCGTTCCCTGCCGTGCCCGGAGCGCGAGCACATAGCAGCCGACGCGCTCCGTCGTGGAGCGGAGCTTCAGGTTCTTGACCTGCCGAACCATCCGACGGAACTGCGTCGCGAGCGAGCCGATCACCGCGTGGGCCAACCCCGGATCCGCGGCGACCGCGCTGCGGAAGGCATCCGCCTGGACAAGAAGGAAGCGCGAGGGCTCGGGCACGCGCGCCTGCATCAGATAGGGCGCGCCGCTGACCACGGCTGCTGGGATGATCAGGTCGGGCGCCCGCACGGTTTCGATCAGCACCTCGCGGCCGGCGGCGGACCGCCCGAGGAGCTGCGCGGAGCCGGCGATCACGATCAGCTGGAAATTCGGCACCTCGCCCTGCTCGAACAGCACGGCACCCGGCGGGACACTGTGCAGGATGGCATTCGCGAGCAGGTCCTGCCGCCGCTCGGGTGACAGTCGGGCGAAGATCGGCAGCGTCTCGGCCTCGGCTACCGTCGTGATCGTATCGTGCACTCCCAGCCTTCCTTTTTCGTGACTTATATCACCTATACGCGTGATAAAAATCACGTCATAAATTGACATCAATCAAAACACCGACCCGTTCCGTGGCTCAGCCTGCCTAGGGCTGGACCGAGCGCGGCACAGTTTCGCCGCCTAGGCCCGAGCGCTCCGATCGCAAGAGAGTTCCGACGAATGGCGACGACCTCACATCCCGATGCCGGGCGGATCCTCGGCATGAGCACGGCCGGCTTCACGGCGTGCTTCGCAGTATGGACGATCTTCGCGATCATCGGTATCCGCATACGGTCCGATCTCGGCCTGACCGAGACGCAGTTCGGCCTCCTGGTCGGGACGCCGATCCTGGCCGGCTCGCTGCTGCGCGTCCCCCTCGGCATCCTGGCAGACCGCCATGGCGGGCGCCTCATCTTCGCGGCGACCATGCTGGCGGCCGCGGTCGCGACCTTCCTGCTCGCCTACGCCACGACCTATCCGCAGATGCTGCTCGCAGCGCTCGGCGTGGGCATCGCCGGCGGTTCTTTCTCCGTCGGCGTCGCCTATGTGTCCCGCTTCTACCCGCCGGAGAAGCAGGGACTCGCGCTCGGTATCTTCGGAGCCGGCAATGTCGGCTCGGCGGTGACGAAATTCCTCGCGCCCTTCGTGCTGGTCGCCTTCGGTTGGCAGACCGTCGCGCAGGTCTGGGCCATCGCCCTCGCCGCCATGGCCGTCATCTTCTATCTCACCACGCGCGACGATCCGGTGCATGCGGAACAGAAGCGCCGCGGTGAGCCGCCGAAGAGCGCCTGGCTTGAGCTCGAACCGCTGAAGAACGTCCAGGTCTGGCGCTTCTCGCTGTACTATTTCTTCGTCTTCGGCGCCTTCGTCGCGCTGGCGCTGTGGCTGCCGCAATATCTGATCAACGTCTACGGGCTGGACATCAAGATAGCGGGCATGATCGCCGCATTCTTCTCGGTGCCCGCGAGCCTGTTCCGTGCCTATGGCGGGCATCTCTCCGACACCTATGGTGCCCGGCGCGTGCTGACCTGGACGTTCCTTGTCGGCATCGTGGCGACGTTCGTCCTCTCCTATCCGCCGACCGACTATGTCGTGCACGGAGCGGGCGGCGACTACGCCTTCCGCCTCGCCATGGGGCTTCCCGGCTTCATCGTCGCAATCTTCGTGCTGGGCTTCTTCATGGCCCTCGGCAAGGCGGCCGTCTACAAGCACATCCCCGTCTATTATCCGAACCATGTCGGCTCGGTCGGCGGCCTCGTCGGCATGATCGGCGGGCTCGGCGGCTTCGTCCTGCCGATCCTGTTCGGCATCCTGCTCGATCTCACCGGCCTCTGGACGAGCTGCTTCATGGCGCTCTTCGTCCTCGTGAGCGTCTCGCTCATCTGGATGCGCATCGCCATCGCGCAGATGGAGAAGAACGCGGCCGGCGCGGCGCTCGCAAAGCTGCCGCCCTTCCCCGAGATGCAGGACATGCCGGCGCCCGTCGCCGTGCCCAAGACGGGCACGTCCGTCCTGACCGACTGGCGGCCCGAGGACCCCGTCTTCTGGAAGACCGTCGGCCGGCCCATCGCGCGCCGCAACCTGTTCCTCTCCATCCCCGCGCTGCTGCTGTCCTTCGCGGTCTGGCAGGTCTGGTCGGTGGTCGTCGCCAAGCTGCCGCTCGTCGGCTTCGCGCTCTCGACCGACCAGCTCTTCCTGCTCGCCGCACTGCCGGGCATCTCCGGCGCGGTGCTGCGCATCTTCTATTCCTTCATGGTGCCGATCTTCGGCGGCCGCCTGTGGACCACGCTCACCACCTGGTCGCTGGTCATCCCGGCCGTCGGGATCGGCTATGCGGTGCAGAATCCGGACACGCCCTATGTCGTCCTGCTGATCCTCGCGCTGCTCTGCGGCTTCGGCGGCGGCAATTTCGCGTCCTCCATGGCCAATATCTCGTTCTTCTTTCCGAAGGCGGAGAAGGGCAACGCGCTGGCCCTCAATGCCGGGCTCGGCAATCTCGGCGTCAGCGTCGTCCAGTTCGTCGTGCCGCTCGTGATCACGGCCGGCGTGTTCGGCGCTCTCGGCGGCGATCCGACAATGGCGAAGGGCGCGGCGGGCGAAACGCCGCTATGGCTGCAGAATGCCGGCTTCGTCTTCGTGCCGTTCATCGTGCTCTCTGCCTTCGCCTCCTGGTTCGGCATGAACGACATTGCCTCAGCAAAGGCGTCCTTCGCCGAGCAGGCGGTGATCTTCCAGCGCCGGCACAACTGGATCATGTGCTGGCTCTACACCGGCACCTTCGGCTCGTTCATCGGCTTCTCCGCCGGCTTCCCTTTGCTCGCCAAGATGCTGTTCCCCGAGGTCAACGCGTTGTCGCTGGCCTTTCTCGGGCCGCTCATCGGCGCGCTCTCCCGTTCGGGAACCGGCTGGCTCGCCGATCGCTATGGTGGGGCGCGCGTCACGCTGTTCGTCTTCGTCCTGATGATGGCCGGCTGCGGCGGCGTGCTCTGGTTCATCGGCATCAAGGACCAGCCGGGCGCGTTCTGGGGCTTCTTCGGCGCCTTCCTGCTGCTGTTCTTCGCGACGGGCGTCGGAAATGCCTCGACCTTCCAGATGATCCCGGCGATCTGCGCGAAAGAGATGGATCGGCTGATGCCGGGTGCCGACGCCGAGGCGCGCCGCCGGCAGGCCGACAAGGAAGCCGCCGCCATCACGGGCTTCACCTCGGCGATCGCTGCCTTCGGCGCCTTCTTCATCCCCAAGGGCTTCGGCACCTCGATCGCGCTCACGGGCGGCGCCGAGGCCGCGCTCTGGGGTTTCCTCGCCTTCTATGTGAGCTGCCTCGCCATCACCTGGCTCGTCTACGCCCGCAAGGGCGGCCTGCTGCACGACGTCGAGCGGGCCCGCCGCGGCGCCGTCATGCGCCCGGCCCGGACAGCCTGATCCATTCGCGAAACAAGGGACCACACCCATGTCGCATTTCCTCGACCGCCTGACCTTCTTTCGCAAGAACATCGACACGTTCTCGGACGGCCACGGCGTCGTCACCGCCGAGGACCGCTCCTGGGAGGACGGCTATCGCAAGCGCTGGCAGCACGACAAGATCGTGCGCTCCACCCATGGCGTGAACTGCACCGGCTCCTGCTCGTGGAAGATCTACGTCAAGGGCGGGATCGTCACCTGGGAGACGCAGCAGACCGACTATCCCCGCACGCGGCCCGACCTTCCGAACCATGAACCACGCGGCTGCTCGCGCGGCGCGTCCTACAGCTGGTATCTCTATTCCGGCGCGCGGGTGAAATATCCGATGATCCGTAGCCGCCTGCTGCGCCTGTGGCGTGCCGCGCGAGCGAGCCTGCCGCCCGTCGCCGCCTGGGCCTCGATCGTCGAGGACGAAGGCAAGCGCAAATCCTACACCTCCATCCGCGGCCACGGCGGCTTCGTGCGTGCGACATGGGACGAGGCGAACGAGATCATCGCCGCCGCCAATGCCTATACGATCCGCAAGCACGGTCCCGACCGCGTCATCGGCTTCTCGCCGATCCCGGCGATGTCCATGGTCTCCTATGCCGCCGGGGCGCGCTACCTCTCGCTGATCGGCGGCGTCTGCCTCTCCTTCTATGACTGGTACTGCGACCTGCCGCCGGCGAGCCCGCAGACCTGGGGCGAGCAGACCGACGTTCCGGAGAGCGCCGACTGGTACAATGCCGGCTTCATCATCCTCTGGGGTTCCAACGTCCCGCAGACGCGCACGCCCGATGCGCATTTCTATACCGAGGTCCGCTACAAGGGCACGAAGAGCGCCGTCGTCAGCCCGGACTATGCCGAGGCGACCAAGTTCGCCGATATCTGGCTGAACCCGAAGCAGGGCACGGACGCCGCGCTGGCGCTGGCCATGGGCCACGTGATCCTGCGCGAGTATCACCTCGAACGGCAGGTCCCCTATTTCGACGATTATCTGCGCCGTTTCACGGATATGCCGTTCCTCGTCCGCCTCACCCAGCGCGACGGCCGCCTGGTGCCCGAGCGCCTGCTGCGCGCGTCCGAGATCGCGGGTTCGCTCGGCGAGATCAACAATCCCGAATGGAAGACGGTCGCGATCGACGAGGCGAGCGGCGCGCTCGTCGCCCCGCTCGGCTCCGTCGGTTATCGCTGGGGCGAGAGCGGCAAGTGGAACCTCGAGGAGAAGGACGGAGCGGGGCGGGACACGCGCCTGAAGCTCTCCCTCGCCGGCGACGAGGTCGCGGCCGTCGACTTCCCCTATTTCGGCCGCCGGGCCAGCGAGCATTTCGTCGCGACGGACCACCCGGAGATCCTGACCCGCAACGTGCCGGTCATGACCATCGCGACCGCCGAGGGCGGCACGGCGACCGTCGCCACGGTCTATGATCTCATGATGGCCAATTACGGCCTCGACCGCGGCTTCGGCGGCGACAATGTCGCCTCGTCCTACGACGAGGACGTCCCCTTCACCCCGGCCTGGGCGGAGCGGATCACGGGCGTCAAGCGCGACGCCATCATCACCGTGGCGCGCGAATTCGCGACCAATGCCGAGAAGACCGACGGCCGCTCGATGATCATCATCGGCGCGGGCATGAACCACTGGTACCACATGGATATGGGCTACCGGGGGGTGATCAACCTCCTGGTGTTCTGTGGCGCCGTCGGCAAGTCGGGCGGCGGCTGGTCGCACTATGTCGGGCAGGAGAAGCTGAGGCCGCAGACCGGCTGGACGCCGCTCGCCTTCGGGCTCGACTGGTCGCGTCCGCCGCGGCACCAGAACGCGACCTCGTTCTTCTATGCCCATACCGACCAGTGGCGCTACGAGACGGTGACGGCGGCCGAGATCCTGTCGCCGACCGCGCCGGAGGGCGACTGGAAGGCGAGCTTCATCGACTTCAACGTCCGTGCCGAGCGCATGGGCTGGCTGCCTTCCGCGCCGCAGCTGAAGCAGAACCCGCTCGACCTCGCGGCCCGCGCCCGCGACGCCGGGATCGAGCCGAAGGACTATGTCGCCAAGGCGCTGAAATCCGGCGAACTGGGGCTCTCGTGTCACGACCCGGACGATCCGGCGAACTGGCCGCGCAACATGTTCGTGTGGCGCTCCAACCTGCTCGGCTCATCCGGAAAGGGCCACGAATACTTCCTGAAGCACCTGCTCGGCACCACGCATGGCGTCATGGGCAAGGATCTCGGCGCCGACGGCGCCGTGCGCAACACCGAAATCGTCTGGCACGAGGAGGCGCCGGAGGGAAAGCTCGACCTGCTCGTCACGCTCGATTTCCGCATGTCCACGACCTGCGTCTATTCCGACATCGTGCTGCCGACCGCGACCTGGTACGAGAAGAACGACCTCAACACCTCCGACATGCATCCCTTCATCCATCCGCTCTCGGCGGCGGTGGATCCGGCCTGGGAAGCGCGCTCGGATTGGGAGATCTACAAGGAGCTCGCGAAGCGCTTTTCCGAGATCGCGCCGGAGGTGCTCGGCGTCGAGGAGGACGTCGTGCTCACGCCGATCCAGCACGACACGCCCGGCGAGATGGCCCAGCCCTTCGATGTCGCGGATTGGAAGCGCGGCGAGACCCTCCCCATCCCCGGCCGCACCATGCCCGCGGTCAATGTCGTCACGCGCGACTATTCGCAGATCCACGCCCGGTTCACGGCGCTCGGCCCGCTGATGACCGAGATCGGCAATGGCGGCAAGGGCATCGCCTGGAAGACGGGGCACGAGGTCGAGGCGCTCAGCGCGCTCAACGGCGTGCACCGCGACGGGCCGGCGAAAGGCCTACCGAAGATCGAGACGGACATCGATGCGACCGAGGTGATCCTCATGCTCGCGCCGGAGACGAATGGTGAAGTCGCGGTCAAGGCATGGGAGGCGCTGTCGAAGGCGACCGGGCGCGAGCACGCTCATCTCGCCCGCGCGAAGGAAGACGAGAAGATCCGCTTCCGCGACATCCAGGCCCAGCCGCGCAAGATCATCTCCTCGCCGACCTGGTCCGGCATCGAGAGCGAGAAGGTCTGCTACAGCGCCGGCTATACGAATGTGCACGAACTGATCCCGTGGCGCACCCTCACGGGCCGCCAGCAGCTCTACCAGGATCATTTGTGGATGCGGGCCTTCGGCGAGGGCTTCGTCACCTGGAAGCCGCCCGTCGATCTGAAGACGATCCCTGCCGTCAAGGGAGCAAGGCCGAACGGCAACACGGAGATCGTGCTCAACTTCATCACCCCGCACCAGAAATGGGGCATCCACTCGACCTATACCGACAATCTGCTGATGCTGACGCTCAATCGTGGCGGCCCGGTCGTCTGGATCTCCGAGACGGACGCGCGGAGCGCCGGCATCGTCGACAATGACTGGGTCGAGGTCTTCAACGCCAATGGCGCGCTGACGGCCCGCGCCGTCGTCTCCCAGCGCGTCAAGCCCGGCATGATGATGATGTATCACGCGCAGGAGAAGATCATAAACACGCCCGGTTCCGAGATGACCGGCAACCGGGGCGGCATCCATAACTCGGTCACGCGCACCATCCTGAAGCCGACCCACATGATCGGCGGCTATGCGCAGCAGTCCTACGGCTTCAACTATTACGGGACCGTGGGCTCGAACCGCGATGAATTCATCGTGGTCCGCAAGATGAATGAGGTCGACTGGCTCGAAAAACCCGCTGACGCCCTCGCCCACAAGGAGGCAGCAGAATGAAGATCCGCGCCCAGATCGGAATGGTGCTGAACCTCGACAAGTGCATCGGGTGCCACACCTGTTCGGTGACGTGCAAGAACGTTTGGACCAATCGCGAGGGCGTCGAATACGCCTGGTTCAACAATGTGGAGACCAAGCCCGGCGTTGGCTATCCCCGCGAATGGGAGAACCAGACGAAGTGGAACGGCGGCTGGCGGCGCAAGAAGAGCGGCCGCATCGAGCCGCGGATCGGCGCCAAATGGCGGGTGCTCGCCAATATCTTCGCCAATCCGGATCTCCCCGAGATCGACGACTATTACGAGCCCTTCACCTTCGACTACGAACATCTTCAAACCGCCAAGGAATCAAAGGCCTTCCCGACGGCACGGCCGCGCTCGCTCATCACGGGGGAGCGGATCGAGAAGATCGGATGGGGCCCGAACTGGGAGGAGATCCTCGGCGGCGAGTTCGAGAAGCGTTCGAAGGACGTCAATTTCGAAGGCGTCCAGAAGGAGATCTACGGCGAGTTCGAGAACACCTTCATGATGTACCTGCCGCGGCTCTGCGAGCACTGCCTGAACCCGGCCTGTGTCGCGGTCTGCCCGTCGGGCGCGATCTACAAGCGCGAGGAGGACGGCATCGTCCTCATCGATCAGGACAAGTGCCGCGGCTGGCGCATGTGCGTCTCGGGCTGTCCCTACAAGAAGATCTACTACAACTGGTCTTCGGGAAAGTCGGAGAAGTGCATCTTCTGCTATCCGCGCATTGAGGCCGGCCAGCCGACCGTATGCTCGGAGACCTGCGTCGGCCGCATCCGCTATCTCGGCGTGATCCTCTACGATGCCGACAGGATCGAGGCGGCCGCGGCGACGGCGGACGAACAGGACCTCTATGAAGAGCAGCTCTCGCTGTTTCTCGATCCGAACGACCCGGCGGTGATCGCGCAGGCGCGCGCCGACGGCGTGCCGGAAAGCTGGATCGAGGCGGCGCGCCATTCGCCGGTCTGGAAGATGGCGATGGAGTGGAAGGTCGCCTTCCCGCTCCATCCCGAATACCGCACGCTGCCGATGGTCTGGTACGTGCCGCCGCTGTCGCCGATCCAGTCGGCCGCCGCCTCCGGCCGCATGGGCATTGATGGCGACATGCCGGATGTGCGCTCGCTGCGCATTCCGCTGCGCTACCTCGCCAACATGCTCACCGCCGGCAAGGAGGAGCCGGTGGCGCTCGCGCTCGAACGCATGCTCGCCATGCGCGCCTATATGCGGGCGAAGACCGTCGATGGCCGTCTCGATCCGCGCATCGCCGAGAAGGTCGGCCTCACCGGCGGGGCGATCGAGGAGATGTACCAGGTGATGGCGATCGCCAATTACGAAGATCGCTTCGTCATCCCGACCGCGCATCGCGAATGGAGCGAGGACGCCTACGAGGAACGCGGCTCCTGCGGCTTCTCCTTCGGCAATGGCTGCTCGGGCGGCGAGACCGACCTCAATCTCTTCGCGACGAACAAGACGGGCAAGGCTCGCAATCCGATGGAGATCGCATGATGGCGACCACCTTCAAGACGCTCTCGGCGCTGCTCTCCTATCCTTCGCCGGTGCTGCAAGCGGCCGTGCCCGAGATCCGACACGTCCTGACGGCAGAGGGACTCGTCCCGCGTCGCCGGCTCGATGCGCTCTGGCCGTTCCTCGATGCGCTCGCCGCCGGCGATCCCATCGAGGTGCAGGAGCGCTATGTCGAACTCTTCGATCGCGGCCGGCATCTCTCGCTGCATCTGTTCGAGCATGTCCACGGCGAGAGCCGGGACCGCGGCCAGGCGATGGTCGACCTCGCGGCGCTCTATGAGCGGGGCGGCATGGTGCTTTCGACCGGGGAGCTGCCCGATTATCTGCCGCTCTTCCTCGAATATCTGTCGACACGCCCCGAAGGCGAGGCGCGGAAGGAACTCGCCAACACGCTGCCGATCCTCGAGGCGCTGGGCGAGAGGTTGGCGCCGCGCGATGCCGGCTATGCAGCCGTGATGGCGGCGGTGGCCGCGCTGGCCGGCAGCAGCATTCAGTTTGCCGGCGAAGTTGTTCCCGAAGACCGGGACGGCGACCTCGCCGCGCTCGACGCCGAATGGGAGGAAACCGCCGTCGCCTTCGGTCCCGGCGATGCTGGTGGATGCTCCGTCGACAGACTCAGAACGCAGATGCGTGCCGGCAGCCGCGATGTCCGGCGTGGCGCATCGCAGGCATAGGAGATCGATCGATGTCCGCCTATCTCAATCACCTTCTCTTCGGCTGGTATCCCTATCTCTGCCTCACGGTCTTCCTGCTCGGCAGCCTCATCCGCTTCGACCGCGAGCAGTACACATGGAAGACGGGCTCGTCGCAATTGCTACGCCGGCGCCAGTTGCGCTGGGGCTCGAACCTCTTCCATGTCGGCATTCTCGTGATCTTCGGCGGCCATTTCGTCGGCCTGCTCACGCCGATCTGGGTGTTCGATGCGCTCGGCATCAGCCACAGCTTCAAGCAGGGCCTTGCCATCACGGTTGGCGGCATCGCCGGCATCGCCTGCTTCATCGGCATCGCGATGCTCGCGCATCGCCGCCTGTTCGATCCGCGCATCCGCGCGACGTCGAGCTTCGGCGATATCGCCATCCTGCTGCTCCTGTGGGTGCAGCTTACCCTCGGCCTCTCCACCATCTTCGTCTCGCTCGGCCACATGGACGGCCACGAGATGGTGAAGTTCATGAACTGGGCGCAGGGTATCCTGACATTGCAGCCCGAGGCATCGGCCTACGTCGCCGACGTCAGTCCCGTGTTCAAGGCGCATCTGCTTCTCGGTATGACGATCTTCCTCGTCTTCCCGTTCACGCGCCTCGTCCACATCTGGAGCGCGCCGGTCTGGTATCTCGGCCGGCCCGGCTATCAGGTCGTGCGCACGCGCTTTGCCGACCCGGCCAAGCGCCGCGCCTCGTTCCCCGCTGCCCGCCCCGCCGTTCAGGCCGGACCGGCGCGTACCACGCGCCGGCAGGGAGAGTGACCATGGCGACACTTGTCATCGACCATGCTGCTGCGAGCAGCCACGCCGACCAGCATCCGCACGAGCACGCCCCGGCCCCCGTCCCGACCGCGCCGTCGCCGGAGCGGGTCGCCATGCCGGCGGTCAGCGTGAACGGCGTGCCGATCAGCCGCAAGGCGATCGCCACCGAGGTGCAGAACTTCCCGGCCCCCAATCCCGGCGAGGGCTGGCGCGCCGCGACCCGCGCGCTCGTCGTCCGCGAACTCCTGCTGCAGGAGGCGGCTCGCCTCGAACTCGCGGCCGCACCGGCAACGGATGCCGAGGGGCGTATCGAGACTCGGGAGGAAGCGTTGATCCGCGGGCTGACGGAGCGCGAGATCACCGTTCCCGAAGCCGACGAGGCGACGCTGCGCCGTTTCTACGGCAACAACCGCCAGCGCTTCAGCAACGCGCCGCTGTTCGAGGCCGATCACATCCTCCTCGCCGCCCGCCGCGACGATGCCGCCGGCTTCGCCGCGGCCCGCCAGACCGCGACGTCGCTGCGGGCGCAGATCCTTGCCGGGCACGACGACTTCGCGACGCTTGCCCGCGCGCATTCCGATTGTCCATCTGCCGCGCTCGGCGGCAGCCTCGGCCAGATCGGCCCCGGGGACACGACGGCGGAGTTCGAGGTCGCGCTCGTCGGCCTGGCGCCCGGAGCGATCTCGGAACCGGTCGAGACGCGCTATGGCGTGCATCTTATCCGGCTCAATCGCCGTGTCGAAGGACGCGTCCTGCCGTTCGAGGCGGTGCGTGACGCGATCGCAGCCTATCTCGACGCGCATGTGCGGCGTCAGGCGACGGTGCAATACATCGCGATCCTGGTGGGCCGTGCCGATATTCGCGGCATCGCCATGGATGGCGCTGCCTCGCCTCTGGTCCAGTGAGGTCATCATGCTCGGACGATTGATCGCCTCGCTGGACGAGCCCGGGGTTTCCGAGCGCCTCGTGTCGGCGCTGGAGGCGCCGGCCTTGCAGAACCGCCTGGACTCTGCCGCTGCTGCCGACGGCAGGGCGCCCTCTGAGGTGGTCGCGTCGGCCGTACGCGGGTTCCTCGACACAGCCTCGGACGAGGAATGGCTGCAGCTCGTCGGGATCATGGGCCGCGCGACCGACCCCGGCCTCGCCGCGATGCGCGCCATTCTGGAGCGATCCCTCCCTCCCGCCTCGGTGGCGTCATGAGCATGCCGGCCCCCGACTGCTGCCATCGCCCGCATGACGTGCTCACCGGCTTCGACGCGGCCCGCGCGTTGGCGCGCGCCATGGTCTGGCCGACGGCACGGCACGAGATCGTCCCGCTCGCGGCCGCCACGGGGCGCATTCTGGCTCGCCCCGTCGTCGCGGCGCATGCGTTGCCGCCTTTCGACCAGGCGGCGATGGACGGCTATGCGATCCGTCTCGGCGACGGCGGCGGCCCTCCTGCTGCTTTGCCCCTCTGCGGAACCACGGAGGCGGGCGACCCACCGGCGAGGCTCGCGCCCGGCACGGCCCATGGCGTGATGACCGGCGGCGCGCTTCCCGAAGGCGCCGACACCGTCGTGATGATCGAGGCGACGCGGCGGATCGGCGGGCGGATCCTGTTTGAGCCCGGCCTGACGCCCGGCAGCCATATAAGGCGTGCCGGCGAGGATGTTCCGGTCGGCGCAATGCTCGCCCATCCCGGCGACCGCCTCGGCTGGGCGCAGATCGGTCTGCTCGCGGCGCTCGGCATCGGCGCGGTGTGCGTCGCGGCGCCGATCCGCATCGCCGTTCTGACGACGGGATCGGAACTGCGTCCCGCAGGCTCGACGCTTTCCGGCGGCACGATCCACGATTCCAACGGTCCGATGCTCGCCGCGCTGCTGGGCAGCCCCGGCACCGAAATCGAGCTCGTGACCGTTCCGGACGATCGGGCAGCGATCGCGGCGAATCTCGCAAGCGCCGCGCGCGTTTGCGATCTCGTCGTCACCACGGCCGGAATGTCGGTGGGCGGGCGCGATCATGTCCGCGATGCCGTCGCCGATAGCGGCGGCACGCTCGATATGGTCAAGGTCGCCATGAAGCCCGGCAAGCCGATGGCGCTCGGCCGGATCGGCGCAGCGATCTTCGTCGGCCTCCCCGGCAATCCCCAAGCCGTCGCCTGCGGCGCGCTCGCCTTCCTGCGGCCGATGATCGATGTGCTCGAGGGCCGACCACCCGCCGCACCGCTCTTCGCGGCGGCGGCCTTCGCCCAGGACGCGCGGGCCGACCGGCGCACTGCGCTGGTGCCGGTCCGCCTCTCCCATCGCCAGGGACGGCTAATCGCGGAGCAGGCCGGGCCGGAGGGCTCCCATCGCCTCGCGCCGCTCGCCGCCGCCGATGCCGTGGCGGTCGTGCCCCCGCTCGCAACCCTCATGTCGGGCGCGCTGGTCGAGGTGCTCCCCTTTGACGCTCCGGGAACATCAGGGGGATACGGACGATGAGCTGTGCGCTCACCGACGGCTTCGGCCGCCGCATCACCTATCTCCGGCTATCGGTGACAGATCGCTGCGACCTGCGCTGCGTCTATTGCATGTCCGAGGACATGACCTTCGTGCCGCGCCGCGATCTGCTCAGCCTCGAGGAGCTCGATCGCCTCGCCGCCGCCTTCGTCGCGCGCGGCGTCACCAAGATCCGTATCACCGGCGGCGAGCCGCTGGTGCGCAAGGGCATCATGACGCTGTTCGGCAGCCTGTCGCGCCACCTTGCCGATGGGCGGCTGCAGGAGCTGACGCTCACCACCAACGGCACGCTGCTTGCGACCCATGCCGAGGCTCTGGCGGCATCCGGGGTGCGGCGCGTCAACGTCTCGCTCGACACGCTCGATCCGTCCCGCTTCCGCACCATCACGCGCCGCGGCACGCTTGGCGTCGTCATGGACGGGCTTCGCGCGGCCCGGGAGGCGGGGCTGCGCGTCAAGCTCAACACCGTGGCGCTCAAGGGGATCACGGAGACGGAGATCCACGATCTCATCGCCTTCGCGCATGGCAACGACATGGACCTGACCCTGATCGAGACTATGCCGCTCGGCGATGTCGGCGCCGACCGGACCGACCAGTATCTGCCGCTGACGACGCTGCGCCGCATCATCGAGAGCCGCTGGACGCTGGCTGACACAGCGGAACGCAGCGGTGGGCCGGCCCGCTATGCGCGCATCCGCGAGACCGGCGGCCGGATCGGCTTCATCACGCCGATGAGCCACAGCTTTTGCGAAAGCTGCAACCGCGTGCGCGTCAGCGCCACCGGCACGCTCTACACCTGCCTCGGCCGGGAGGATCGCACTGACCTCCGCGCAGCCCTCCGTGGCTCCGAGGCGGACGAGGCACTGCACGCCGCGATCGACGGCGCGATCCGCACGAAGCCACGCGGCCATGATTTCCGGATCGAGCGCGGCCGGCCGGCGCTCGCACGCCACATGTCGGCACTCGGCGGATAGGAGGCCCGCATGATGGCGGATGACGCACACAGGCCGATCACGGCGATCGTCTATGCCGACGGGGCGGCCTTCGAGGCCCTCCTCGACGAGGCAGTCAGGAACCTCGCAGCGCGGGGTGTTCGCCTCGCCGGCGTGGTCCAGCAGAGCATCGCGCGACCGGGACGACGCAAATGCGACATGGTGCTTCGCGATCTTGCCACCGGACGACTGCACCCGATCTCCGAGCACCGCGGCGAGGCGGCCCGCGGCTGCGCGCTCGACGTCGATCTCCTCCTGCGCGCCTGCGCCGCTGCCGAGGCCGGGCTGACCGATGGCACCGCCCTGGTGGTGCTGAGCAAGTTCGGCAAGGTGGAATGCGAGGGCGGCGGCGTTCGCGGCCTGATCGAGGCTGCGCTGGAGCGGGGCATTCCGGTGATGATCGGCGTTCCGGCGATCAATCTCCAGCCCTTTCGCACCTATGCCGCCGATCTGGCCCGTCTTGTGCCCATCGCGCACCTGCATCCGGGCCTGCTCGACGAAGCGCTGGCGCAGGAGGCCTGCTGATGGACGATCTCGTCATAGCACGCATCCTTCACGTGCTCGGCGTCGTGCACTGGATCGGCGGTCTCGCCTTCGTGACGCTGGTCATCCTGCCGCTCGCCCGCCGGCGCGGAGCGGACGGCGTCGCTCTCTTCGAGGCCGCGGAGCGCCGCTTCTCCGGCCAGGTCCGCCTCTCCGTGCTTCTCGTCGGCGCGAGCGGCTTCTGGATGACCTGGCGGATGGAGGCATGGGACCGCCTCCACGACCCGGCCTCCTGGTAGATGGGCGCCATGCTCGCGCTGTGGCTTTTCTTCATGCTGCTGCTCTTCGTCGTGGAGCCACTCGTCGAAGGGCGGGTTGCGGCGTCCGCTCGCCGACATCCCGATGCCGCGCTGAAGCGGCTCGCTCGCATGCACGGTGTCCTGCTGCTGGCCGCTGCGATGACACTGCTCGGCGCCGTCGGTGGCGCGCACGGCCTGTTCTGAAAGCAAGGATTCCGACGCGATCATGGCACGCACGGCCGAAGCTCGACGGAACTGGAACGGACCGGCCGTGCTCAGTGCCGGCTTCCGCCCGTTCTTCCTTCTCGCAGTGGTCTGGGCCGTGCTTGCGATCGCGATCTGGCCGTTCGTCTTCAGCGGCGAGATGGACGTGCCAACCGTCTTTGCTCCGGTGGATTGGCACGGGCACGAGATGATCTTCGGCTATGGCGCCGCCGTGGTCGCGGGATTCCTGCTCACGGCCGTGCCGAACTGGACCGGCCGGCTTCCCGTTGCCGGCTGGCCGCTGGCAGGGCTCGCTCTCCTCTGGATCGCCGGGCGCGTCGCGGTGTTCGCCTCGGCGCCGATCGGATGGCGCGCGGCCGCCCTGATCGACATATCGTTCCTCGTGGTCTTCGCCGGCGTCGCCGGACGCGAGGTCCTCGCCGGGCGCAATGGGCGCAACGTGAAGGTAGTCCTCGTCGTCGCCGTACTGGCGCTTGCCAACGCCGCCTTCCACGCCGAGGCGGCGATGACGGGCGCGGCACCGGTTGCAACGCGCGCCGGGCTTGCGGTCATCATCTTCCTGATCCTGCTGATCGGCGGGCGGATCGTGCCGAGCTTCACGCGCAACTGGCTGGCGAAGCACGGCGCCACCGCGCTTCCCGTCCCGTTCGGCCGCGTCGATGTGGCCCTCATGCTGCTTTCGGCCGTCGGGCTTGCCGCATGGATCGTCCTGCCTGCGGAAGGCGTGACCGGCGGCCTTCTCATCGCCGGCGGTCTCGGCAATCTCTGGCGCCTTTCCCGCTGGCGCAGCATCTCGGTCCGCTCGGACGCGCTCGTGCTCGTGCTCCACGCCGGATTTCTCTGTGCGGCGCTCGGCTTTCTCTTCATGGCGGCAGCTGTCATCCGACCCGACCTCGTCTCGCCAGCGGCAATGCTCCACGTCTGGGCGGTCGGCGCCATCGGAATCATGACGCTGGCCGTGATGACGCGGGCGACGCTCGGCCATACGGGCCGGCCGCTCGTGGCATCGGGAGCCACGCGATGGGTCTATCTCGCGGTCGCGGCGGCGACGCTCCTGCGCGTGGCGGCGGGTTTCCTGCCAGCGATGACGATGCCGCTGATCGAGGCGGCCGCAGCGGCCTGGGCCGTCGCCTTTTCAGGATTTGTCGTCATCTATGGACCGTTGCTCCTGCGCACGCGGCAACAGGACTAAACCCCTCGTCGAACTGGTCTCAGTCGCCATCTGCACGGCCTGCACCAATCTCGACCGCGCCGGGGTGCGCAAGCATATTCGCGCGGCGCTCGCGACTGGTGCCAATCGAGACGAGATCCTGGCCGTCATCCGGATGGGCACGATCATGTCGATCCATTCCTGCAGCCTCGGTGCGCCGATCCTGATCGAGGAGGCCGGCACCGAAGCTGTTGCCTCGAAGGCCAAGTCGACAGTTCCAACCCCGGCCTGCGACCGGATGAAGGCGATGGGCCAATGGAACCAGGCTTGGGACCCCTTCTTCGCGCTCGACCCGCAATGGACGGACCAGTTCATGACGACCGCGGCCGGCATCTATGGCTCCGGCGTGTTCAGTTCCAAAGAGATCGAACTTCTCAGCATCGCCTTCGACGCGTCCTTCACCCACATGTATGCACCGGGAACGCGGCGCCACATCAAGAGCGCGCTCGTGGCTGGCGCGAGCGTCGCCGAGATCATGGAAGTGCTGAAGGTCTGCGTCGCCTTCGGCGTCGCCGCCTGCAATCTGGCTGTCCCGATCCTCGCCGAGGAACTGGCGAAGCTGGACGGTCAGGGCTGACGGCATCTGTCCCGATGCCGCATGGAAAGCCGATCATGGAAGCCGATATGCAGGCATCCGGCCCAGCCCGCGCCGATGTCTCGGGAAAGCTCGCTCTCGATCGAACCCGTCTCGCCTATGAGCGCACGATGCTCTCCTGGGTGCGAACGGCCACGGCTCTGATCACCTTCGGCTTCAGCATCCAGCAGTTCTTCCGCATCACGCGCGCGGACGAGCCGGGCGCCGTCCGATCGACGGTCCCACACATGTTCGGCTCGTTCATGGTGGTCACCGGGTTAATCGCCCTGTTCCTCGCCGTACTTGAGCACCGGAGCGCGATCGCGTCGCTCCGCTCCCAATATCCGCCGTTCCTCGGCTATCCCGCGCCGACTCGCTCCCATGCCCGAATTCTCGCGGCCGTCATCGGGCTGCTGGGCGTGGCGGCCCTGGTCCTCATTCACATGCCGGTACGCACATGACTGACGAATATGACCCGACGAACGACGGCTCAGCACAGCAAATTGCAAGAAAGCGCCCTTCGATCCGCGAGCGGCTGATCGGCGAGTCCCGCCTCTTCCTCGTGCTGTTCCTCTACCTCTGGGTCCTGTTCGGGCTGTTCGTGCTCAATCAGGCAATCATCGAGCGGGAACGAGGCGACAGCCTGGTGCTGCAAGGCTTCGCCGTCGTAAACGCGCTGGTGCTCGCCAAGGTCATGCTGGTGAGCGAGAATCTGGATTTCGCACGCTGGCTGAGGGGGCGCCCCGCCATGCTGACCATCTTGTTCGAGGCAGCGCTCTGCACGCTGCTGTTCCTCGGCTTTCACATTCTTGAACGGCTTGTCGTCAGCATCGTGCGCGGCACCGGCACCCATGGCGATATAATCTCGTTCGGCGGCGGCGGCCCGCTCGGCCTCGTGATCGTCGCCGTCATCCTCTTCGTATCGCTGCTGCCTTTCTTCGCGTTCAAGAACGTGATGCGCGTCATCGGCAACGAACGCATGCGGCAGGTACTGTTCAGCCGGCTTCCTTCCGAGAGCCAAAGGGACAGGTCCTGAGACGAGGTCGTCTGGCTATCGTCCGCTGACGAGCACGCGCGATGCACGCCGCACGCTCGAACTACCCGCCCGATCGGGCCGGATGCTTCACAGCTTGTACAGATCGCGCTAGCTGGGGGGCGGTGCCCCCTGAGCCGAGTGGTGCGCTTGGACCGTCCGATTTCGATCTTCGCCGATATTGTCTATCCCCATACGCGCGTACCACGGCGCTTCCCACCGTCCTCCGTACCCTAACCGGCGGTCAGGGTGGTGTAGGTACACGGGCGCGGGGTATGCGGGGTGGCGCCACAGCCTTTCGGGCTGCCACTATCCCGCCGACCAAGAGGAAGGCGGGCGAAATGTATAACGACGACGTGCTGAAGGCCCCGGAGAGCGAGGCTCACTTCTGGGAGATGGTCGAGGCCAACTTCGAGTTCGCCCGTCACGTCCTGGAAGACTATCCCCTCGAAACCCGCGAGGATGCGATCTATGGCGTCGACGAGAACGGCAGCCCGCGAACGGAGGCGATGGAAGTCATCGCCTATAGAAAGAACTCCGTTCAGGTTATTGCCTATCGCAACACCTCTGAGGACTACGAGCAGAGGCAATATTGTTACGACTTGGGTCGCGCCGTACTCCCGATCGTCCGACGGATGATCGATTCGCGGGAGCTCACACAGGCTTTCGTGCATGAGTGGGGAAAACTGCAATTCTGCCACGGATATCTCGCCTCGCTCGTCTTCGATGATTCCGATGGGATGGCGCAGAACCGCGGGGCCGCCAAGCGTGCCGCAGAGATGTCCGTTGACGACAAGCGAGCTTGGGTTGCTCGAATCCTGGCGCGAGAGACCGCCGCCGGAAGGATGCGCAAAGAAGCCGAGCGCGTCGTCGAAGACCTCGCGAAGCAATTCCGCGATGCTGGCGGCTATGGCCCGGGCTATCCGCCCGATTGGTTTGCCGACCTGCTTAAGGACAACGGAACCCTCAAGTCGACATATGGGAAGGGTCAGATGCCGGGCACGTCTCTTGAGGCTCGGGCGAATTGCGTCGAACAGGAATTGCCGCCTTTGGAATTCCATGAGGTCCAAAGCGGTCCGCGTTAGCCCTCTGGGCTGTTTCGCGCGCCGATAATCTGGATATTAGTCAGAGCCGCCCAACAACGGAGCGGCACAGATGACACCGAAAGAGACGAGCGCTGCGGCGCTTTCAACAGAACCCCTGAAGACGATCCAGGAGGCGGCCGAACTGCTCGGCCTCCCCTACTTCAAGCTCAATCGCGCTGCGAAGCGCGGTCTCATTCCGACCTATACGATCTTCAACTCGCGCCGCCTCGTGCGGGTCTCCGAGGTCGTAGCCGTGATCGACGCGTCGCGGCAGGGAGGCCTGTGATGAGCGAGCTCCCCATTCCGCGGACGGCTGAGGCGGTCGACTTCCTTCAGCACATGCAGCCGGGTGGCCCCTGGCACTTGGTCGCGATCAACCCAGATAGCGGCAAAGTCGAGGGCGCTTCGTTCACCATCGGCGATGTGAGCCAGATGCCCCCTTGGATCGACGCCCGCCAAGGCAAGGACAATCTCTATTTCCACGTCAATCGGCTGAGGACCGGCTTCAAGGGTCCGAAGGCCAAGAAAGAGGATGTCGCGGAGGCGACGCACCTGCATACCGATGTGGACAACACGGCGGACGACACCCCCATCCTCCAGTTCGATCCGCCGCCGACGGCGACGCTTTTCTCTGGCGGTGGATTTCAGTCGTTTTGGCGGCTTAAGACTCCAACGGCAGACCATGCGCGCGTCGAAGCGAGCAATCTCGCCATCGCCTCGCGTCTAGGAGGCGACAACTGCCACAACATCGATCGCATCATGCGCTTGCCCGGCACGATCAATATGCCGAACGCCAAGAAACGTGCCAATGGACGGGTTCCGACGCTCGCCCGGCTAGTGTTCGCCGATTGGAGCCGGATCTACGATCTCGACACCTTTCCGGTCGAGAAGCTGCCTGACGAAAAGAAGGTGGCAACATCAGGCTCCGTCATCGTACCGCTTGGCATCGAGGACCTTCCCGAGAGCGTGACGGAAGAGGTCCGAAGCATCATTCGCATCGGCGATGATCTGGAGCGGCCTCGGACTGAGCCCGGAAAACGCTTCAAATCGCGCAGCGAAGCGGTCTTCATGGTCGCGGTAGCGATGGCCAAGGCAGGATGCTCAGACGAGCAGATCGCTGGCGTCCTCATAAATCCGTCCCTGGGTATCTCAGCGTCCATCCGGGACAAGAAGAACCCGACTGTCTACGCCTTGAGACAAGCACGAGCGGCGCTCGCGGCAGCCTCAACTGGGTGGCCGGATCCGGACTCAAAGGGTCGGCCGCGGGCCACAATGCGCAACGCCATAACGGCGCTGCGCCGCATGGATCTGTCGTTTGCGAATGACATCTTTCGACATCGGAAGACGGTGAACGGCCAAGCGTTGCAGGAGCTCCAGGGCCAACTCAGCGACGACGCCGTATCGGCGCTTCGCGGAATGATCATCGATGCTTTCGACTTTGATCCTCGGGCCGACAACGTTCGTGACGCCGTCAATCAGCTCTGCCTCGAACACACGGCTCACCCGATCCGAGAAATGCTTGATGCGCTCAAGTGGGACGGCAAACCGCGGCTGGATCGCTGGCTCACAGAATATCTGGGCGCCGAAGACACACCACTCACTGTGGCGTTCGGACGGATCGTGCTGATAGCCGCCGTTCGCCGTGTCCGCCAGCCAGGCGTGAAATTCGACGCAATCCTGGTGTTGGAGGGTCCGCAGGGAAGCGGCAAATCAACGGCCATCCGTATTCTCGCGGGTGATGGCTTTCATTCCGACCAGGACATTCTCGCCGCCGACCCGAAGACGCAGATGGAGCTCATGGAGGGCATCTGGATCTATGAGCTCGGCGAGCTCGGTTCGCTCAATCGCGCCGAAGTCAATAGGACTAAGGCCTTCGCGTCCCGGCAGGAAGATCATGGCCGTATGGTCTACGCGCGCTTCCGGGATACACGGCCTAGGCAGCTCATCTTCATCGGAACGACGAACGATCAGACCTATCTCCGCGACACCACGGGCAATCGTCGGTTCTGGCCCGTTCGGACGACCAGAATAGATCTGCCCGCCTTGCAACGCGACCGGGACCAACTTCTCGCCGAGGCCAGCCATCGAGAGGCGGCAGACGAATCGATTGAGCTGCCCCGCGACCTGTGGTCGGCAGCCGCGAAGGAGCAGGCGGAGAGGATGGAAGCCGAACCGTGGCACGCCGTGCTCGTATGGGTCAGAGGTTCGCTGCACGGCGATGTCTACCGCATCACAACCGCGGAGGCTCTCACGCACCTCGACATATCGGCCGGCCAGCAAACGCAAGCTCATGGCAAGCGTCTTGCTCCGCTGATGCGGGACCTCGGCTGGGAGACCGACAAGTTCAAGGTCGGCGGCCAGACCGTGCGCGGGTACAAGCGGGCCAAAGAACTGGACCCCGGAGAGATGCCGTCTCCGGCAGGAATGCAGCCGTTCTGACCGAGAACGGGCGGGTGGCGGTGGCACCGGTGGCGGGTCCCTCAGTGTGCCGGCGGTGTGGGGCCAGTCCGGGAGCCATTCTGGGTCGGCCGTGGGGCCGCGCCCGCCGGCGGGCCGCGCCGGCGGGCGCGGCCATGCCACCGCCGCCACTGCCACCGCCCAGCCTGCGCCGCCTCCTCGCCGCGATTTCAACCTCCGCGAGGATGGTATCCGGAAGTATTCGCGGCGCGGCGGACGGCGGGCCGGAATGATGTCGGGTGGTCTTGGTCACACGCCGGGCAACTGTCTGCGGTCTTCGAGGCTGTTCTTCGGCCTTTGGATAAATTGTGCGCGTGACCCGAGCGTGATTTCGTTTCGAGTCATAGTCTTCTTCGGAATTCCGTCATGAAGCTCCCGAATGTATCGATCACGACGACCACGCGGAAGCGGCGCCTGACCAATGGCGACCTCGCTGCGTACAAGCAGTGGTACGTCAATTACCGCGATCCGCTGTCCGGCCGTCGCGTTCGCCGCGCCTTCGACACCAAGAAGGCGGCCGAGGCGAGCCGGGATGGCTTGGTGCGCCAGTTCGTCGAGGGGTCGTATGTCGATCCGCGCTCGGCGCCGACCGTGGCCGAGGCCGTCGCGCACTGGCTCGCCGACCGCGAGGGCAAGGTCAAGGCGTCGACCCATGCGAGCTATGCCGCGATCTGCAAGGCGATCGTCGGCCCCCTGCTCGAGGGCACGACGCGCGAGCGCACCGACTATGCCAAGACCGGCGTCGCGCCGAAGGGGTCGAAGTTCCTGCCGCTGCTGGGATTGGTCCGGTTATCGGATTTGACGACGGCGCATATCCGCCCCTGGCATCGCACTGTCACGAATCAGTGCGGTGCCTACACCGCCAATCGCGCCAAGGCGCATCTCCAGTCCGTCCTGGCGCTGGCCGAGGAGGATTTCCGCATCCGCGCTCCGGCGATGCCGTCCGGGCTCGTCCGGCGGCGGGCGAAGGTCAAGAAGGCGATCCTGTCGCCCGAGCATATCCGCGCCCTCCTCGCCGAGGCGCAGACCGATCCGGAAGGCCTCTACTATGCCTTCCCCTTCCTTGCGGGCACACGGCCATCCGAGCAACTGGGCCTGCTGTGGTCTGAGGTCGACTTCGACCGCAACGTCATCCGGATCTGTCGCGTCCAGGAGCGGGACGGCTCGCTCACGGAGATGACCAAGACGGAGGCCGGCACGCGGGAGGTGCCGATGTCCGCCATGCTGCGGGCGATGCTGCTCGAATGGCGCGTGCGCTGCCCGCGGAGGGGCAAGGAACTGCATCGCGTCTTCCCAGGCCCCGGCCGGCTGCAGCCCTGGCCGAAGCCGCGCATCGGCGGCGGCGGGCCGCTGGCCTACCAAAACTTCCGCCGTCGCTACTGGGAGCCGGTCTTCGAGCGGCTCGGCCTGCCCTATGTGACGCCGCACTCGGCACGCCATGCCTTCATCTCGACGCTGCAGGCCGAGGGGATCGAGGTCGGCCTCGTCGCGAAGCTCGCCGGCCATGCCAGCCCGGCCGTGACGCTGTCGCACTACACCCAGGCCGTCCGCGGCGGCGAGGCGGCTGTTGCTGCCCTTGATCGGGCGTTCGCGCAGGCTGGCACGGGCTCGTAGCGCCGGTCCGCCGGACGCGGACACGGTCCGGGCCACGCGTTCCGCCGGCTCGATCCAATGCGGCAGCGCACCGCATATCGGCCAAGCCTCTGGGATCACGCGATAAATTGTGCCGCGCCGTCCGCCGTGTTTCGATTTTTCGAACCGGAACAAGGGATGGCCCGCATGACCGACCTGCCTGATCTGCTCGATATGCCCGTGACACCCTCGGCCGACGCCTATCTGCTCGTCGAGGACCTTGCCACCGGCGCCGCCGCGCTGATGACGCTCGCCGAGGCCGAAGCGCGGACCCAGATCGACCGCGACGAGATCGAGTGGGCGCTCGAGGCCTATGGCCTCTGCGAGTCGATGGATCACGTCATCCGCGACAGTCGGCCGAGCGTCGAGATCGGCGCCGGCTGAACGCCGCTCCCAACCGCAGGGACGCGTGCGCACCCCGGCCGGTAGGGACATAGCCGCCGCCCCCGCGGCGCCAGCGCGCGTACGGTTCCCGGCCAGCCGCCGCGCCTGCCGCGGCCGCGGCAGGCAGCGCCCCCGGCGCTGCACTTACTTCCTCCCCCCTTGTTGAAGTCGCTGTCAGTGTCCGGGGGACCCGGAAGACCATCGGGCCTATTCCGGGGAGCTCTACCTAATAGCAGCGCGTCACGGCACCCTGCTGGATGCAGGTCACCTTGGGCGTCTTCGGGTCGATGCCCGCTGCGATCGCGGCCGCGCCATTGCTGATCATCGCCGAGCGGCGCTGCTGCTCCAGCTGCATCGCCATCGGCTTCAGCGAGCGGACGCAATAGTCATGATAGGGCCGGCCCGGCCCGTAGCCGCCCTGCGCGCAGACGGTCTGCGCCTCGGCCTCGCCCGCCTCCTCCACCGTCTGGCAGCCCGCCAGCATGCCCAAGACGACAGTCATCGCCGCGACGTTCCTGTAACGCATTGTGATTGCTTCCTAATTGAACGGAGATATGGAAACATGGCGGCCATATCCGCCACAATTATCCGCGCCATCGCGCGTGCTCAGGCGACGCGCTGCCCAGCGATGAAGGCGGGATCGAAGCTCGACGCGGCGGCCTCCACCGCCTGACGCAGGTTCGGCCGGCTGTCCGGGTGCAGCATCAGCAGGAACACCACGAAGCTCGTGCGGAACGTCCACTGCTCTGCGTCCGGCGCGATGGAGCGGAGGCGTGCGAGATGGCCTTCCACCTGCTCGTCGCGCGAGCCGGTGCGGTGATAGTGCTGGTAGATCAGCACTGATTTGCCGGCCTGATAGAACGCCGCGACCTCGTCCAGGAAGAGATAGAGGCTCGCCGCTTTGCGGCCGACCGCCATGCCTTTGGTCTCAAGGCCATTGTCGGGATCGAAGAACACGAGATCCGCCTCGGTGAACGCATCCCGGCACGCCTGCATATAGGCCGAACGCGCCTCGGGTCGGGCCGGTAGCGGGTCGTTGAAATAAAGTCCGCCCGGCAGCGCGCTCCTGCGCTCGACGACCTCCAGCCGGCGGTCGTCAGGCTGCTCGCTGGCCCGCTTCAGGATATCGAACAGGTCCGGGTCGAAGTGCCGATATCGCTCCGGCTGGTCGAGATAGCCGACCTTGCCGCCATGGTGCCCGTCGTCGGGCGTCAACATCCAGCACACGCCGATCCGGTTCGCGCCGCCGGCCGCCAGCGCCCGCAGCAGCGCGTACTTCCGATAGTCGTTCACGTCGCCGAAGAACTGATGCCGCATGCCCGCCCCCGAATCGTCTCGCGTTCGGCGGGAAGCATGTCGTAATACCCGATTTTGGGGTACTCAAATTTCGGGTGTCTCTGAAGCGCTGGTCAACGCCCCGGCGCCTCTCCGTGACATCCATCCGATCCGATCTCTATCGCAGAATGGTCGAACTCCTCGTGCAGGCGCGGAAGGATGCGGGCGTGACGCAGGAAGAGCTGGGGCGGCGGATCGGCCAGCGGCAGACATTCATCTCAAAGGTGGAGCTTGGCGAGCGACGGCTCGATGCAGCAGAGTTCGTCGAGATCGCGCACGCTATCGCGGCCGATCCGTACGAGTTGATGCGACGCGCTCAGGAATTTTGACCGTGGCATCAACGCCGCCTATGCGCCAAGAGCAGAAATTGGCGCCTTGCAGGGAACCGGACGTTCAGTACCATCGGTGCGCGTCGGTGCCGGCTAGGCCGGCTCCAGTTCGCTTGCCCCATCCGACTCGGCGAGCCTAACAGGCCGTCTGTCGGAGCGCCCTCGCCCCTATAGGCAGCTTTGCCGGTAGCGGTTGAGAGGCGCTTCAGCGTCAGATATAGAAGCGAAACGGCAGTGGCGCCGCCACGTTGGTCGGCCCCGCAGTCAGAATCTCGCCTGTAAGGTCTGCAAACCGCAGGGTCACCGGAAGGCCATCGGAGAATCCAGCGTTGTTGAAGTTCAGCTTGGTCAGCGCCATCAGGTCCCGAAGCACCTGACGAATGTCAGCCTCGCCATTGACGATATCGACGGTGATGGGGTTCGGAACCTCGCGGCCCGGATAAGTGTTGAGGCGCGGCGTAAATCCGGTCGTCCATAGATAGGCCCGACGCTCAGACGCCAAGATTGCGGTGCCCCGCAGCACTGGACGACTGCCATATCGAAATAGTTTCAGCTCGTTCTGGCGCCGAATGCGGATACCAACGAGTCTGGTCTGCGGCGGCACAGTGGACTGGAAACCCTCCCATTCACCCTTCTCGAACCATGTCTTGCCATGGATGAAGAGCTCGTCCGGCGGTTGGCCGTGGATGTCCTCATATGACGCGATCACCATGCCCATCAGCTCGGCGGCCTTCTCCCGGCTGAGATGGAAGCTGCGATCCGTCTCGGAATACCAAGGGCCAACTGCGCCCTTAAACACGACGCCTTCACCCGAGTTGAGGAACATCTGAGCGCCGCAGCAGGCGTTGTCGCGGCCCCTGGCATTCTCGATGTGCTTGAACACGAGGCCGACGTAGCAGACGCCTTCGCGAACATCGGCCACGCGCCAAGGCCGCCCGCCGGCTTTGTAGAAGCTGGTGGTGGCGAGATTCCACGCGACGGACGCTGGGTCCTGCAAAGAACGCCGCGTGCCTTTCTCGAACTCATCCGGCGTCAGGGTCGTCTCGCGGACGACCTGTAGCACCTGACCTGTGTCGAGCAGCCGAGCCTTGAGCTGGTTATGGAAGTTCAGTTCGTATTCGTAGAGTGCTGCAGCCTCCATCTCCTCCACGAACATCGAACCTCGGGAGAGGATGGACTTGGCGGCCCTACGGCCAATGGGACCGCTGGCCCGCTCGCGCTGATCGCGCTGATCGCGCTGATCGCGGGGGATTATCGATTTAGGCCGGCCGTAGCGGAAAACCTCTTCCGGCACGACCGCGAACCAAAACTGAGGCCGCGCCTCCTGTTCGCGGAGGTACTTGCGCAGCGCGTCGCCGTAGACGTCTACGGCCCTGAATATTCCTTGGTGACGGTCGCCGTTTCGGATGCGGCGGCTAAGCAGATCGCCGTCGATGGTAATCGTAGCGAACGGCTTCGCGGGCCAGGGCACGCCGAAAGTGGCCTCGAACCCCGGCCACATGGTCTTGTTTTCCTCGCGACCTGCTGCAGGCGCAGCGATGGTCGACGACAAGGTCTTAATCCAAGTCTCATACCGCCGGATGCCGTCCGGCGTGCCGATCACCCCCACATCCATGCGGGCGGGGTTCTGGTTTGACACAGGCGGGCCATAGAGAAACAGGCCGTCCTTTGGATGCTCCGTCTGCTGGTTGAAGCCAAAGCTCAGCATCGGCTCATCTACATGAATGAGGGTCCACTCAGTCATTCTTCGCCCTCATCCAAGGCCTCGACGACAAAGTCGTCATCGTCGTCATCGGGCTCGCCGGGCTCTTCGGCCTCGTCCTGAAACTGGAGGTCGCCGACGATGTGGCGCTCAGCAGTGAGCTGGAGGAGCCGACCGGCGAGAACTAGATGCTGAGATGCACCCAGCGCGATAACGGTCTCGGCCCGACCCTCTGCCAACCAGACCGCGAATGCCTCCTGAAGCTGACGCCAGTGCTGGTTCCACCAGTTCTTGCAAAACCGGCGACGAATCGGCGAGGTGCGCTTCGGGTCGGCGATCGCCGCCTGACCATCGTCTGAGAAGGCGACGTAGGGCTTGAAGCGGACAAAGGCCGGTGGCCCAAGAGCTACGCTGACCTTCATGGCGAGGTGCCAATAGATCTTGTTGCGCTCGCTGCGACCGACGACGTTCTTGTTGGTTCGTCGTCCGGACGCCGCCGTGTATGGCACCTTGTTGTTCAGCACCAAGCCGTCGGGGAAGTAGAAGGCGCTCGACCCGCGCTGCGGAAGTGCCTTCAAGCCGCGCTGCGTCAGATGCCGTTCGACATGCTGGCGTAGGAGCGCGGTGGCGATATTCAAGGCATCCGCCCGACGAGGCGTCGTCACATCGGCGACTTCGCCCGACAGGAAGGTCTGCAATGGGGTGCGCGCGCGAAGCTCGGCCGCCATCGGCGTCGGCAAGGCAGCGTTGATCTCGTCCAACCCCGTAAAGGTGATGACGAGTTGGTAGAACGGCGCGAACGGGATGCCGCTCGCGCGAAGCACTTGGGTGATCGCCTCCGCGTCGGCGTTGTGCTTCAGGTAGCGAACCTCGGCCGGCAAGGTGTTGATAGGCGACAGGCTGGTGAGGACCGGTTCGGGTTCGTCGTTGACCAAAGCCGCCGTCTTCACCGCATCCTGGCGCCAGCGCTCGAACTCGGCGGTCTGATCACGATCCATCCGGGGCACGTTGGCGCTCTCCAGCGTGTCCAGCATCTCGATCAAGCACTTCCCCCATCCCTGGCTGAAGTCCAGCGCATTGAGCTGGTGGACGAGAATGGGAAAGTCGCTGAACGCTACGTCGTCCAGCCGCACCGGGATGATGAAGGCCGGATCGCCCAGCGACTTGCGCACGGCATCCGCTACCGACAGCTCATTGCGCACGCCCTGACGTTTGGGATCGACGCTGGCTCTGGAGGCGACGTAAAGCACCTTGCAGGCGTGCTCGCGTAGCGCATCCTCGATGGTGTTCCAGAAGGGCGTGCCACCCTTCAGGCCGAACATATCCGCCCAGACCTTATAACCATGGCCTGTCAGACGCGCGCCCAACCACCGGACGAAATCATTGTCGTCGGGTGTTGCGTGGCAGATGAAGATGGTGTCACGAGCCATCGAGCGAATCACTTTGCGGGAGATTGGGCAAAGCTTAGCCTAACCTTCCGTGTTGATCGCGGGCACGATTCGCGAACGGATAGCTAAGCGTTTACTGATTGGATACGATGTCGATCGCCGCGCCCTCTGTCGCGCCTGCGAGATGTTCTCAGACCGGTGGCAAATCGCTACGGCGCTCCTAACGAGTGAAAAAGTCATCAACGACTCTGGGACACCACCGCGTCAACATCAAAAATTGCCCCGTTGCCAACTAGCAGATGTTCGTCTTCATCGCGCACACCCCGATGCCAGATGGGAGACGAAGGTCAGTGACACTCCTCGCTAGAAGATTGACGACGGATTGAAGGGGTGCACGCGACGATGCCGGCAGATGTGTGAAGAGCGGAACTTGACCGTTTGACATTGGGGGGTGCGACGTGACCATCGACTACCTAAACCAGTTTCCTATTCCCGAAGCGATCCTGCCTCCACAGCTTCGAGGGCTGCTGGCACCGGTCGGCGACGACCCGGCACTGAGGGTCGAAATTTCGACACGCTGGGAAAGGGATCATCACGGCCCCAATCGGGAATGCATGCATATGATCATGGCCGCCGTGCCCGAAACTGCCCTCTCCGCATTGGGAGTTGCGGATGAAACGGCGCACGGCGTTGCTTCCTTCTCGGTGCCAGCCGTAGATCATCAAGGCGGCTTGCCAGCGTTCACCCCTTCGATTTCCGGCCACGACTACATCGTCGCCTCATGGGGAAACGGGTCCTTCTACGGCTATGCGTTGGCCGAGAAGGTCTGGATGTCACTGGGGCTATCGCCTCGCGTCCTGGGCGGCGAGCAGCAGCGTATCGTCTATGACGATCTGTCACTTCCGGAATTCGGCGTCGCCGAAGGCGAGACGTCGACGCAATACTACTTTTCGGCCCAACGCGATGTCCGCTGGACGATGTCGAACGAATACCTGCGGCGTTACCTTTGGATGAGAGGAATGCACGGCGTGCGGGTGTTCTTCTATGAAGCGCTGGTGCCTGACAATCCGGAGCTGCGAAGCATCATGGGTGGCCAATCCCACGTTTATCTCGCGCCCGCGGGTGGTTGGTACCAGTTGGACATCCGGGAATTCAAGGGCGCCCTGCTCGTCCAAGTATGGGCCTCGGTGGCGGCAGTGACGCCGGATCTGTGCCCGGTGCAAACGGCAGATGGACTTGCATGGCCGGGCGTCGACGGGCCGATGACCAACGACAGGGCGAACGCGCTGGTGAATGTGGAAACGGTCTATTTAGACGATCGATTCCTTGAGAAGTACGAGCAGAGCGGATTCTTCGAGACTGCGCCAGTGAACGTTCACGGGCAGTGGCACTGCAGTCCGTCATACCTTGGCCAGTGGAGCTTCACCGCCTGCGTCAGAGTCGGTCGCAACCTGATTCGTGTGCCGCTGCGCGAGCTGTACAAGCCCAAGCCGGACCGCGAGATCGTCCATGCGCACGGTTTCGCGCTGAGCGCTGAACAGGTCCAAGCCTTCGATCAGACCGAGGAGCACATCGTCGCCAAGACCGGCATGTTCCTGGCTCAGCTTCTCGACCTCGGGGATGGGCTCTCCACCCTTGGCGGCACCCTGGGCATCCGGTCGAACGCGGAGGATATCGTCGGTTTCTCCCGCGACGAGCTTCGCCGAAACGGCTGGCTGCACTACCCCGCACTCTCCCGTCTGGCCCAGGTCGCGCCGCTGTCCATGACCGAGCAGGCCTTCTTGTCTCGATGCAAGAGCATCCACGAGCTATGGCAGCGCGTCCCCAATGGACTCCTCCGCGATCTGCTTGCGAAATCCGGTCATGCTCGCAACAACATCAAGGATTTCGGTAGCTTGAAGCTGCTGCAAGCGCTTTTGAACGTGCTGGAGAAGTTGAATGCTAACGGCGAGAAGGTGGATGCCTTCGCGTCGAATCCAGCGCCCGTCGACTTGACCACTCGCAACACCGCCCTTGCAGCCCTGTTCGTCAACAACGAACTTCGTATCGCCGATGCGCATGATGCGGGCGGCGTCCTCAAGGGGCTTGAATTTCTAGGGTTCGACACCGCCGCAGTGAACCAAGGTTATGGGCGCGCCCTGGACCACGTATTTAACGGCGTAATTGACGGGTTGAAGCACTTCAATGGTCAGTTGCAATCGTTGCTCGACCGGTGAATTTTCGAGGCGTCGATCGAGAGAAATCGACGTCATTGCGAAGGAAATAGGTTGCGGACCAATAGCTGATCCTGCTCCGTGGGAACATAAGGCCGGAGCCCATTGCCCGTTCTGCAGAATTTAACTACCACCCCGCTGAAGGTCCCATTTCGGACGCTTGAACCGCACAACTAGCCTACCCGGAAGCGGATGCTTACAGGGGCCGCGTTTGGTCAGAAGTGGACGCAAGCGCGTCGGGCCGCACTACCTTGTATCTCGTCGCACTCTTCGGCCGTCCCAATCCCTTTCCCTAGGGCTGGCCAGACTGGTAACCGAGCGGTGACCGCGGGTTACCGGAGCGGTTGGAGTCGAACTCGAAAATCGTCGATCTCGCAAAGCCCCACAACGCAAAAAGCCGCGGAGATCCGCGGCTTTTTCGCATTCCGGTGGGTGCCGGAAAATTGGAGCGGGCGAAGGGATTCGAACCCTCGACCCTAACCTTGGCAAGGTTATGCTCTACCCCTGAGCTACACCCGCATCCGTGCCCGGCGCTGCCGGACGGCGCACCTTATGGCGCAAGGATCGGGGGAATGCAACAGGCTTTTGTCGTTTCGCCAAGGCCTGTGGATAGGTGTCGGCGGGGACCCTTTGGGCCGTCATCCACTTTTTGGCGGCCTCGCGGTCCCGCGGGTTGCTTGAGGGCATTCCTGATCGCCGCCGCCCAGGCTGTGGCGGCGCTTCGTTCCGAGGATAGACCGAGGCAAGGTCCATCGATCTGGCCTGACCGCCCGTAGCGGTAAGCTCTCGGGATTGCCAGCACACCAGGCTCGGTCTTGGGGCATGAGCACCGCACGCGCGGCCAGGGCGTGCATCGTGGCCGCGCTACCGCCGCCTCAGCTGTCGACCGGCCGCCCGCGCTTGGCCGCGCGGCGCGGTGGCGCTATCAGATGGCGACCCTTCCGGAGCCCTGCCATGCCGGCCACCGCGCCTGACCTCTTCGCCTTTCTTGCCGGCCTCGGCATCGCCACGCAGACGACAGAGCATCCGCCGCTGTTCACCGTCGAGGAGAGCCGCCGGCTTCGCGGCGTGCTGCCGGGGCTCAATGCCAAGAACCTGTTCCTCAAGGATAAGAAGGAT
The DNA here is from genome assembly GCF_014196455.1 of Kaistia hirudinis. GTDB lineage: Bacteria > Pseudomonadota > Alphaproteobacteria > Rhizobiales > Kaistiaceae > Kaistia > Kaistia hirudinis. The sequence continues at coordinate 63,290 of NZ_JACIDS010000006.1, read as the reverse complement.
GCGCTCTTTCTCGTCGTCGCCGAGGAGGGCGCCGCGATCGATCTGAAGCGGCTGCATGAGCGGATCGGCGCGCGGGGCCGCCTCTCCTTCGGCTCGGCCGAGCGGCTACTCGCCGTGCTCGGCGTCACGCCGGGGTCCGTGACGCCCTTCGCCCTCATCAATGACCGCCCGCCCAGCGTGCAACTCGTGCTGGACGCGCGCTTTGCCGCGGCGGATGCCGCCAATTTCCATCCGCTCGTCAATACGGCGACGACGACGATCGCCGGGGCCGACCTGCTGCGCTTCTTCGCCGCCACCGGACATGATCCGCTCCTCGTCGATTTTTCGGAGGGTGCGGAGCCCGCGGATTTGTAAATCGCGAGCCGAAGCGCCATCTTGGCGTCGAACGCGCCGGCCGCGACGGCTGGCAGCGCACGAGGCGGACGCACCAAGGCCACACCGATGAACCAGCCCAGCTACAGTTTTGGAAATTCGTTCGATCTGCCGGCCGCAGGCGGCGGCGAGGATCTGATCCGCGAGACGACGACGCAGGCCTTCGCCAAGGACGTGCTGGAGGAATCGCGCCGGCAGCCGGTTCTGGTCGATTTCTGGGCGCCCTGGTGCGGTCCCTGCCGGCAGCTGACGCCCATCATCGAAAAGCAGGTCAAGGCCGCCAAGGGCGCGGTGCGCCTCGTCAAGATGAACATCGACGACCATCCGCAGGTGGCGGGCCAGCTCGGCATCCAGTCGATCCCGGCCGTGATCGCCTTCGTCGACGGCCGTCCGGTCGATGGCTTCATGGGCGCGCTGCCGGAAGGCCAGGTCAAGGCCTTCATCGAGAAGCTGGCCGGCCCCGGCGGCGGCGGCGAGATCGAGGCGGCGCTGGCCGAGGCGGAAGCCCTCGTCGCTTCGGGCGCCGCGGCGGACGCTGCGCAGATCTATGCCGCCATCCTCGCCGCCGAGCCGGAGAACCTGCCGGCGCTGGTCGGCCTCGCGCGCTGCCATATCGCGGCGGGCCAAGCGGACAAGGCCGAGGCGTTGATCGCCGACCTGCCGGAGAAGGCGGCGACCGACCCGCTCGTCACCGGCCTCAAGGCGCAGCTCGAACTCCTGAAGCAGACCGCCGAGCTCGGCGAGGAGCAGGAGCTCGAAGCGCGCATCGCGGCCAATCCCAAGGATCATGCGGCCCGGTTCGATCTCGCCCTTCTGCGCAATGCGCGCGATGATCGGGAGGGCGCGACCGATCTCCTCCTTGAAATCGTGAAGGCCGACCGCAATTGGGAAGATGACAAGGCCCGCAAGCAGCTGGTCCAGCTGTTCGAGGCCTGGGGCATGACCGACGAGGCGACCCTCTCGGGGCGCAGGCGGCTGTCCTCCCTCCTCTTTTCGTGAGGCGTAAGACGCATGCAGGCTGGCAGAGCCACCTATCGATCTCCGGCAGATCTGCCGGAGATCATACCGGTCTTCCCGCTCTCGGCAGCGCTTCTGCTGCCGCGGGCGCAGATGCCGCTCAACATCTTCGAGCCGCGCTATCTCGCCATGGTCGACGAGGCGATGGCGACGACGCGGATCATCGGCATGATCCAGCCGGTGTCGGAAGATGGCGAGGGCGCGCTGTTTCCGATCGGCTGCATGGGGCGGATCACCTCCTATGGCGAAACCGATGACGGCCGCTACATGATCGGCCTGACCGGCATCTCTCGCTTCCGGATTCTTGAAGAGGTGGACGGCAAGGCGGGCTTTCGCCGCTGCCGCGTGAGCGCGGAGCCGTTTCTCGAGGATTTCCAGGAGAATGCAGGCGCCGAGGCCGTGGATCGCGGGCGGCTGCTCGACGTCTTCCGCGCCTATCTGGATGCCCATCGCCTGGAGGCGGACTGGGACAATATCGGCCAGACCTCGAACGAGACGCTGGTCAATGCGCTCTCCATGATGAGCCCCTATGGGCCGGCGGAAAAGCAGGCGCTGCTGGAGGCGGCGGATCTTCGCGCCCGTGCCGAGACGCTGATCGCGCTCACCGAGATCTCCCTCGCGCGGCAGGGCGATTCCGCGCCCCTGCTGCAATAGGGCCGAAGCCGCGATGGCCGCACTCGAACGCCCAGCCAGCCGGATCGACCCGAAGCTGCTTGAAATGCTGGTCTGCCCGCTGACCAAGACCGCGCTCAGCTATGATCCGGAGCGGCAGGAACTCGTCAGCCGGGCGGCGCGGCTCGCCTATCCGATTCGCGACGGCATCCCGATCATGCTGCCGGACGAGGCGCGCCCGCTCGAGGATATCTGATCGGAAGGCCTCAGACGGCCTCGCCGCGCAGCAGCTTCGGGCCCGAGGCGCCTTCGCGCGCCTCGTCGATGAAGCGGCGCTTCAGCTTCGGCATGCGTTCGACCAGGCCGAGCCCGATGTCGCGGATGACGCGCAGCGCGCCATTGTCGTTCGAGAACAGCCGGTTCAGCACATCGGTCACCACGCCCATCTGCACGGTGTCGAAGCGCCGCCAGCGCTCATAGCGTGCGAGAACATCGGGCGAGCCCGGATCGAGCCCCAGCCGCGCGGCATCGATCACCACTTCGGCCAGAGCCGCCGCGTCCTTGAAGCCGAGATTGAGACCCTGTCCGGCGATGGGATGGATCGCATGCGCCGCATCGCCGCACAGCGCCAGCCGCGGCGCGACGAAGTTGCGCGCGATGTGCAGTCCGAGCGGGAAGGCGCGCGGCGTGCCGATGAGATTGATCGCACCGAGACGGTGGCCGAAGCGGCGCTCGAGCTCGAAGGCGAGCGTGAACGCATCGGAGGCGACCAGCCGTTCCGCGGCCTCCGTCTTCTCCGTCCAGACGAGCGAGGCGCGATTGCCCGGCAGCGGCAGGATCGCGAACGGCCCGGCCGGCAGGAAATGCTCCTCCGCCCGGCCGCCATGCGGCAATTCATGCTCGACGGTCGCGACGATGCCGGACTGGCCGTAGTCCCAGCCGACCGTACGGATTCCGGCGAGCGCGCGAAGGCGCGACTTAGCCCCGTCGGCCGCCGCCAGGACGGAGCAGGCGAAGGCGCTGCCATCGGCGAGCGTCACGTCCATTCCTGCGGACCGGGCGGTGAAATCGGCGACGGCGCCCGTAATCCGCACGACGCCGGCCTCCGACGCGCGGGCCGCCAACTGGCCGACCAGCACGGAATTCGGGACCATGTGCGCGAGGGGACCGTCCTCCGGCGCCTCGGCGGCGAAGGTGAGGAAGACCGGCCGGACCGGATCGCGCAACCGGCTGTCGGTGACCACCATCTCGGTGATCGCCTCGGCCTCGCCGGCGATGGCCTGCCACACGCCGAGCGCCTCCAGCATGCGCCGGGCCGCCGGCGCGATCGCCGAGGCGCGGGTGTCGCGCGCTGCGGCGCCAGGGGGCGCGGGGTCGATGATCGCCACCGCCAGCGACGGTTCGCCCGCCTTCAGCGCGAGCGCGAGCGAGAGGCCGACATAGCCGCCACCGGCGATCGCGACATCGAAGCGCGCCGGCGTGCCCGAGGCCGAGCCATCGCCGATTTCGCTCGAAACGGTCGGGTTCATCGCGGGCTCCTTTCGCGCGGCAGCGGCTTGACTTGCACCGGCCGGCGCCTCAATTGGGGTGCGGCCGGGCGGCCGTCCCTGTCCTCCGCCGGCACGATGGCATGACCGACGATCTCCTCTCCATACTGGAACTCGCGCCGCAGGGCGACAATCGCTTCCGCGGTCGGAGCTTCGATCCCGGCTGGCAACGCGTCTTCGGCGGGCAGGTTCTCGGCCAGGCTCTGGCGGCGGCGTCGCGGACGGTCGAGGGGCGGGGTTGCCACTCCTTGCACGGCTATTTCCTGCGGGCCGGCGATCCGCGCGCGTCGATCGACTATGCCGTCGAGCGCATTCGCGACGGCGGTTCGTTCTCGACGCGGCGCGTTCTCGCCGAGCAGCACGGCCAGATCATCTTCTCCATGGCCGCCTCCTTCCATGTCGAGGAAGAGGGCGGGCTCGAGCACCAGGCGACGATGCCCGTCGTGCCGCCGCCGGAGGATCTGCCGCCGGAGTCGGAGTTCCTTGCCGAGCTTCTTCGCCACGCGCCCGCGACAGCGCACAAGTTCTGGGGCCGGCCACGGCCGGTCGAGATCCGCCCCATCGACATCGGCGCCTATCTTCGTCGCGACGGCGCGTCCGCCCGGCAGGCGACCTGGATCCGGCCGCGCATCGATGTGAAGGGCGACGCCGTGCTCGCCCGGATCGTGCTCGCCTATGCATCGGATTTGACGCTGCTCGACACGACACTGCTGGCGCATGGACGCTGGGTGTTCGATCCCACGCTGCAGGTGGCCAGCCTCGACCACGCCATGTGGTTCCACCGGCCGTTCCACTTCGACGACTGGCTGCTCTATGTGAGCGAAAGCCCCTCGGCGCACGCCTCGCGCGGGTTCAATCGCGGCGCGCTGTTCCAGCGGGACGGCAGCCTCGTCGCCTCCGTCGCGCAGGAAGGCCTTGTTCGGACCGTCGGAACGCCGGCTGCCTGGGCTTGAGGCACAGCCCGCCCTCTAGGCAGTGTATGCAATCCGTCTGACCGTAAATTGATCGTTTGATGATATTATGGGCACTGCAAGCCAGCGCCGTCCCGCGCGACGACTGATTTTGAGTCGTGCGATGCGTGAAAAATGACCGTGATGAAAAGTAAGGCCCACTTGGCACGCTCTTTGTTAGGCGGATAGCCGAGAAAGGCTTTGCGCGGTGCGGGAGGCGTTTCCGGTCGACGATTCGACGACGGCGGGGCCCGCCGAACAGAGACGGGAAGATGACATGAAAATCGTTATGGCGATCATCAAGCCATTCAAGCTCGACGAGGTGCGCGACGCCCTGACCGCCATCGGCGTTCAGGGCCTCACGGTCACCGAGGTCAAAGGCTACGGCCGTCAGAAGGGACATACGGAGATCTATCGCGGCGCCGAATACGCCGTGAGCTTCCTGCCGAAGCTCAAGGTTGAAATCGCGGTGTCCTCGGAATCGGTGGATCAGGTCGTGGATGCGATCAGCTCCGCCGCGAAGACCGGTCAGATCGGCGACGGCAAGATCTTCGTCTATTCGATCGACCAGGCCGTCCGCATCCGGACCGGCGAGACCGATTCCGACGCCCTCTGACGCCAGTCAGCGATCGCTTTCGCTGCGAGAGAGATGAGTAAGCTGCACAATGTTTGATCGAATTGCGAATTCCGCTGCCAGCAGCCGCGAAGAGGGGCTGGGCGTTCACGATGCCGCCAGCCGGCCGAGCGGTCGGACCGACAGGAGAGGACTCATGAAGTTCAGAAATGCCCCCTTTGCCGTCCTGGGCGCGGCAGGCTCGCTGATGGCGATGACCGCCATGGCCTTCGGCCAGGACGCAACCGCGCCGGCGGCCGATGCGGCGCCGGCTGCGGCCGCCGCGGCGGCCCCGACGCTCAGCTCGGGCGACACCGCCTGGATGATCGTCTCCTCCCTGCTGGTCCTGATGATGATCGTGCCGGGTCTCGCCCTGTTCTATGGCGGCCTCGTCCGCGCCAAGAACATGCTGTCGGTGCTGATGCAGTGCCTGCTCATCGCCTCGGTGGTGATGGTCATCTGGATCTTCTACGGTTACAGCCTCGCGTTCACCGACGGCAGCTCGCTCATCGGCGGCCTGTCCAAGGCGTTCCTCGCCGGCATCGACAAGGACACGCTGTCGGGCAGCATTCCGGAATACGTGTTCATCGTGTTCCAGATGACCTTCGCGGCGATCACGCCGGCCCTCATCGTCGGCGCCTTCGCCGAGCGGATGAAGTTCTCCGCCGTGCTGCTGTTCATGATCCTCTGGGTCACCTTCATCTACCTGCCGATCGCGCATTCGGTCTGGCAGTCGACCGGCTGGCTGTTCAAGGACGGCGCGCTCGACTTCGCCGGCGGCACCGTCGTTCACATCAATGCCGGTATTGCGGGCCTCGTCGGCTGCATCCTGGTCGGCAAGCGCATGGGCCTCGGCAAGGATCTGATGCCGCCCCATTCGCTGACCAACTCGATGATCGGCGCCTCCCTCCTGTGGGTCGGCTGGTTCGGCTTCAACGCCGGCTCGGCGCTGGCCGCCAACGGCACGGCCGGTCTCGCCACGATCAACACCTTCGTCGCCACGGCCGGCGCGGCCATCGGCTGGGTGTTCATCGAATGGATCGTCCGCGGCAAGCCGTCCATGCTCGGCGCGATCTCGGGCGTCGTCGCCGGCCTCGTCGCGGTCACCCCGGCAGCCGGCTTCGCCGGTCCGGTCGGTGCGATCGTGCTCGGCTTCGTTGCCTCGATCGTCTGCTTCTTCTTCGTCACCACGGTCAAGAACGCCTTCGGCTATGACGACAGCCTCGACGTCTTCGGCGTCCATGGCATCGGCGGCATCGTCGGCGCGCTCGGCACCGGCATCCTCGTCTCCTCGTCGTTCGGCGGGACGGGCTATGCCGAAGGCGTGACGATGGGCAGCCAGATGTGGGTCCAGGTCAAGGCCGTGCTCTTCACCATCGTGTGGAGCGGCGTCGGCTCGGCGATCCTCTACAAGATCGTTGACGTCATCGTCGGCCTGCGCGTCCGTCCGGAAGTCGAGAGCGAAGGCCTCGACATCAACGAGCACGGCGAGCGCGCCTACCACTCCTGATCCCGGTCGGGGCGCCGCAGGGCGCCCCGGTCCTCGCGATGCCTCGCCTCCCCTGGCGCACCGCTCCTCCCAAGGGTGCGCCCCGAGCGCGAAACCTGGCCCCGGCTCCCCGCCGGGGCCTTTTCTTTTCGGTCCGATCGTTCTCCCGCGGCCGGCTGCCGATGGTTAAAGGCGGCTTAACCAAGGGCGGCTAACATCCCCTCGCAATTCGCAGAGAGGATCGGCATGGCCGGCACCACGAGCGCCACGAGGCTCGTCTCGCCCTTCGCCCGTTTGAACGAACGCCTTGCGGGGATTCCGCCGGGACGCGCGCCGATCAATCTCGGCCTCGGCGAACCGCAGCATGCCGTCCCGCCTTTCGTCGGCCCGACCATTGCCGCCCATATCGACGCCTTCGGCCGCTACCCGCTGATCCGCGGTACCGACGATTTCCGCACGACCATCGCCGAATGGCTGGGACGCCGCTACGCGCTGGTCCACACCATCGATCCGGAGCGGATGGTTCTGCCGCTCAACGGCTCGCGCGAGGGGCTGTTCTTCGCCGCGCTCGGCGCGCGCGAGCGCTCGCGCGCCATCGCCCGCCCGGCCATGCTGTTGCCCAACCCGTTCTACCAGGCCTATGCGGCGGGGGCGGAAGCGGCCGGCGCCGAGATCGTGCTCTATGAGCCGGAGGACGGCGGCGCGCTGCCCGACCTGTCGGCGATCCCGGAAGAGACGCTCGCCCGCACCATCGCCGTCTATGCCGCCTCGCCGTCGATCCCGCAGGGCGGAGTCGCAACGCTCGGCGCCTGGAAGCGGCTGATCGAGGCGGCGCGGGCGCACGACTTCATGATCCTGGCGGACGAGTGCTACTCCGAGATCTATCGCGCCACGCCGCCGCCCGGCGTGCTCGAGGCAGCCGATGCGATGGGCGAGGGCTATGGCAATGTCCTCACCTTCCACTCGCTCTCCAAGCGCTCAAACCTGCCGGGGCTGCGCTGCGGCTTCGCGGCCGGCGATCCCGGCTTCATCGCCGGCTGGACGCGGCTGCGCAACATGGCGGCGCCCCAGGTGCCCACGCCGATCCAGGCTGTCGCCGTCGAGGCCTATCGCGACGAGACCCATGTCGAGGCCAATCGCGCGCTCTACAACGAGAAATTCGCTATGGCCGAGGCAATGCTCGGCGAGCGACTCGGCAAGGTTCCAGCGGGCGGCTTCTTCCTCTGGCTGCAGGTCGGCGACGGCGAGGCGGCCGCCGTGCGGCTCTGGGAGCGTGGCGGCGTGCGCACCATCCCCGGCGGCTATCTCGCGCTCCCCGACGCGCAGGGCCGCAATCCGGGCGATGCCTATCTGCGCGTCGCAATGGTCCAGGACGTCGATGTGACCCGCGAAGCGCTCTCCCGCATGGCCGAGCTCCTCGGATGATCGTGAAGGACATGACATGACGATGCGATCGATCCGCTCCGACAGCCTTCCGATCGGCCCCGACTCCGAGGGATTGCGCCCCTTCATCAAGCGCCATCTCGGGCTTCTTATTGGCGCCGCGCTCATCGGCGGAACGGCTGCCGTCGCCATCGCGCTCGCCACATGGACCGTCGACGACCCTTCGCTGTCCTATGCCGTCGCCAAGCCGGTCTCCAACGCGCTCGGACTGCCCGGCGCGATCATTGCCGACCTGCTGATGCAGTTCTTCGGCATCGCCGTCGTCGTCCTGCTGGTGCCCGCCGTCATCTGGGGATGGCGTGGCTTCTTCGCCGGCAAGCGCCGCTTCCGCTACACGATGCTCGCCAGCTGGCTGGCGGCCGGCATCTTCGGCGCTGCCGCCGTTGCCTATCTCTCTGTCACCACGCATTGGCCGCTGCCGACGGGCATGGGCGGCGTGTTCGGCGACCTCGTCGCGCGCATTCCCGGCCTCATCTTCGCGAATGCCGACAGCTTCACCGGGCGGCGCGCGGCACAGCTCGTCTTCGCCTGCCTCGCGGCGCTCGCGCTGGCGCATGCGCTCGGCTTCGTGCCCTCGCGCCGGCCGGTCCGCGAACCGCGCCAGGCCGCCACCCGCGAGGCGGCGCAGAACCGCGCCAGGCGCGCGGCGCAGCCGATCAACGACGACGATGCCGACGAGAGCGACGAGGGCACGGGCTTCCTCGCCGTTCCGCTCGGGGCGCTCGCCCATTGGGGCTATTCGCTGCGCGCCGGCGCCGCGCGACTCTTCCGCCGGCGCCGCGCCGAGGAGCCGGTCGCCGCCATCCGCACCGCACGCAAGGGCGAGCGCGTTGAGCCGCAGCTCGGCGGCCCGGCCCGCACCGCGGCCTCGGCGTTCGACGATCTCCATGACGAGGAGGATGACGAGCCGCTCGACCTGCCGCAGGAGCGCGCCAGCGCCGCCGCGCCGCGCGTCACGGCGCCGGCCGCCCGTCCCAAGCCCGGCAAGCGGCTCGCGCAGGAGGCGCAGGTCTCGCTGCTCCGGCCCGAGACATTCGAGCTTCCGACCCTGCATTTCCTTGCCGAGCCGAAGGCCGTCGACCCGCGCGCCCGGGTCAATCTCGACGCGCTCGAACAGAATGCGCGCGTGCTCGAAGGCGTGCTCGACGATTTCGGCATTCGCGGCGAGATCATCAATGTCCGTCCCGGCCCTGTCGTGACGCTCTATGAGCTCGAGCCTGCGCCCGGCATCAAATCCTCGCGCGTCATCGGCCTTGCCGACGACATCGCGCGGTCGATGAGCGCCATCGCCGCCCGCGTCGCCGTCATTCCCGGCAAGAACGCGATCGGCATCGAGCTGCCCAATGCGCGGCGCGAGATGGTCTATCTGCGCGAGATGCTGGCGGCCGAGGATTTCGAAAAGTCGAAGGCGCGCCTGCCGATCAGCCTCGGCAAGACGATCGGCGGCGAGCCGGTGATCGTCGATCTCGCCCGCATGCCGCATCTCCTCGTCGCCGGCACGACGGGCTCGGGCAAGTCCGTCGCCATCAACACCATGATCCTGTCGCTACTCTACCGGCTGACGCCGGCCGACTGCCGGCTGATCATGATCGACCCCAAGATGCTGGAACTGTCGATCTATGACGGCATCCCGCATCTGCTGACGCCGGTCGTCACCGACCCGAAGAAGGCGGTCGTCGCGCTCAAATGGACCGTGCGCGAGATGGAAGACCGCTATCGCAAGATGTCGAAGGTGGGCGTGCGCAACATCGACGGCTACAATGCCCGCGTCGGCCAGGCGCGCGAGAAGGGCGAGGTGCTGACGCGCACGATCCAGACCGGCTTCGACAAGGAAACCGGCGAGGCGGTCTACGAGCAGGAGGAGCTGCCGCTCGATCCGATCCCCTACATCGTCGTGATCATCGACGAGATGGCCGACCTGATGATGGTCGCCGGCAAGGACATCGAAGGCGCGATCCAGCGTCTCGCCCAGATGGCTCGCGCCGCCGGCATCCACGTCATCATGGCGACGCAGCGCCCCTCGGTCGACGTCATCACCGGCACGATCAAGGCGAACTTCCCGACCCGCATCTCGTTCCAGGTCACCTCCAAGATCGACAGCCGCACCATTCTCGGCGAGATGGGCGCCGAGCAGCTGCTCGGCCAGGGCGACATGCTCTACATGGCCGGCGGCGGCCGCATCCAGCGCGTACACGGCCCCTTCGTCTCCGACGAGGAGGTCGAGAAGGTCGTCCGCCATCTCAAGGTGCAGGGCCAGCCCGACTATCTCGACGCGATCACCGAGGATGACGGCGAGGGCGATGAGGGCGGCGCTGGCGGCGAGGCTTCGCTGCTGTCGGGCGAAGAATCGAACGATCTCTACGACAAGGCGGTGGCGGTCGTGCTGCGCGATCGCAAGGCCTCGACCTCCTATATCCAGCGCCGGCTCTCGATCGGCTACAACCGCGCGGCTTCACTGATCGAGCGCATGGAGAAGGAGGGGCTCGTCGGCCCGGCCAACCATGCCGGCAAGCGCGAAATCCTCGTCGGCGGCGAGGACGAGGGGCGGTTCTGAGCGGCGGCCAGCCGCGAAATCGCCATCAAGCACACCTAGATCCCTTCCGCAGCGGCAGGGAGCGTGAGAGGCTTCCGCCGCCAATTCCGGATCGGTCTGGTCTTCCGGCCGGAGCCCGCGCTTCCCGGCGACCATGTCCGCGGGCCGACAAACCGCCCCGCGGCGGAGCTGCACGTTGACCCCTGGCCGACTATGGCCGGCCGCAATCGGCCGTCCGGTCGGCCTTCGCGACACGAAGGATTGCCATGACGGCACGCAACACGGCTTCCGGCACCACGCGACGTGCCCTCATCGCCTCCGGCCTCGCGCTCGCCATCGCCGGCATTGCCCGACCGGCGCAGGCGGCGTTCTCCGCGACCCAGGCGGCGACGCTGAAGCAGATCAACAACTACTTCAATTCGATCCGCACCATGCAGGGCCGCTTCATCCAGTTCGGGCCGAATGGCGAGCAGTCGGAAGGCGTGTTCTTCATCTCGCGCCCAGGCAAGCTGCGCTTCCACTACAGCCCGCCGGTCAAGATGGACGTGATCTGCGACGGCAATCAGGTGGCCGTGCGCGACAGCAAGATGATGACGCAGGATCTCTATCCGCTGTCGAAGACGCCGCTGCGCTATCTCCTCGCCGACCGGATCGACCTGACCTCGTCCGACATCGTCCAGAAGCTGGTCGAAGAGCCGGACCTGATCTCGCTGATCCTCGCGCAGGATCCGAATCTCGGCGACGGCTCGCTGAAGCTCATTTTCGACAAGCAGAACCTCGAGCTGCGCCAGTGGGTGGTCACCGACGCGCAGGGCCTCGACACCTCGGTCGCGATCTACGATGTCGAGCTCGGCCGGCCGGCCGATCCGAAGAACTTCAAGATCGATTACTACCTGCCGAGCACGAAACTGCGCTGATCGCGGCGATGTGAAGACGGATTGCTCCCTTCCGCTTGAATTCGCCGCGCGACGTTCCAATCTTATTGGCATAGCGGGACGCCCCGACGCTCGGTAGTGCCCCCCGTCTCACCGAGCAAGAGTCCCGCCGGTGCCCTGTCCCCCCGACAGGCGCCACGCGCCCCGAGCGCAACGCCCAGCCTCCCCCCGGGGCTGGGCGTTTCTCTTCTTGGCCCGCGGCCCCGAATTTCGTATTCCCGGCGGATTGCACGGGGGGATGGCTCGATGACGCTGACGATCGCGACCTGGAATATCAACTCGGTCCGGCTGCGGATCGATCTCGTGACCGCGTTTCTCGAAGCTCACAACCCCGACATTCTCTGCTTGCAGGAGATCAAGTGCGCCGAGGCGAATTTTCCCGCCGGCGCCTTCACGCGGCTCGGCTACAAGCATCAGGTCGTGCACGGCCAGAAGGGCTATCATGGCGTCGCGACCGTCTCGCGCCATCCCTTCGTGGAGTCGGGCCGGCGCGGCTTCTGCGGCAAGGACGATGCCCGGCATGTGCAGGTCGTGCTTCCCGATCGCGACGTGCCGATCACGCTGCACAATTTCTATGTTCCGGCCGGCGGCGACGAGCCCGATCCGGCCATCAACGAGAAATTCGCGCACAAGCTCGCCTTCCTCGAGGAGATGAAGTCCTGGCTGACCGGCGCGGAGACGAACCGGCCCGCCATCCTGGTCGGCGATCTCAACATCGCGCCGCTCGAGCACGATGTCTGGTCGCACAAGCAATTGCTGGATGTCGTCAGCCACACGCCGGTCGAGACGGAACTGCTCGGCGCGGTGCAGCAGGCCGGCGGCTGGATCGACGCGATGCGCCATTTCGTGCCGTCCGACGAGAAGCTGTTCACCTGGTGGAGCTACCGGGCGCAGGACTGGGCCGCCTCCGATCGCGGCCGGCGGCTCGACCATGTCTGGGTGACGCCGCCGCTGCGCGGCCGCCTGCTCGGGATCGAGGTTCTGCGCGAGGCCCGCGGCTGGGCGCGCCCCTCCGATCACGTCCCTGTAATAGCCCGCATTGCGGCTTGAGGCAGGCGCGTTGAGCCGACGCTTGTCTTCACTGGCAGACCATTTCAAATTCATGTAAATGGACTACCAATCGTGGGGATTTTACCCACGATGGAACGATCGCCGGGGGGTGACGTTGTACGTGCTCGTCATATTGTCCATCGTCTATGGCACGACAGAGGAGACCAGGGGCCTCGCCGTGTCTTCGTCTGTGTCGGCCGTCGGAGGCTTCCGTACCCTGGCCGCATGCCGGGCCGCCGGCCAGCGCCTCCTGACCGCGCCGCGGCCGCCCAATCTCGAACTGCGTTTCAGCTGCGAACTGTCCGAATAGGACCGCGTCTCGGACGCGGGCCCCTCCGGCGGCGGCGATTGTCCACAGAGAAATCTGAGAGCAAGACCCGACGGGCTGCCGCAACCATGCGATGATGCAAGGATCGGATAAGCGCTGTTGCCTTATGGGCACAGAGGGCCTGGCCGACTCAGCCTAGATTCGATCGTTGCAGCGGGGAGGCGTGCGTGCTCGAGTCGGCAGATTATTATGTCGAGTTTGACGGCTTCGAAGGCCGTTCGATGATCAGCCACGACGGTGTCGCCGTTGCCCGGTTCGAATCGCACGACGACGCGCTGAGGATGGCGACGCATCTTGCCAACTCGGCGTCCGAGCTTGGGATGTATGCGCGCGTGATCGAGGTCGACGACGACCGGCACGGTTCGATCATATTCGAGCGCGACCCGATCGACGAGGCCGACCTTCCCTGGGACGACGTCGAGATCTGACCACGGCGAGGCGCGGAGAAGGCGGATTCCGGTCAGAAGTCCACGTCCAGCGCCAGATCAGTTCGGCGTCTCCATGCGCGCCAGACAGCGGGCCTGATCGCGCGGGCGACCGAGCTCCTCGAAACGCGACGCCGCCTCGTCGAAGGCCGCCAATGCCCTGACTTCCTTGTTCTGCGCGCGCCGTTGGACGCCTCTCGCCTCCCAGAGCGCGGCGACCCACGGCCCTCCATGCCACATGCCCGCGATCCGTTCGGCCTCGCTCAGGCGACGATCGACATCGTCGAGTTCACCGGCCTCGGCCAGGGCGATCACCGACGCGGTGCGCAGCGCCATGGAGCAGGGCTGACAAGCACCGTTCGTCAGCAGCCGGTCGCCGGCAAGGATGGCTTCCGCGGCCTTTTCGGGCGTCGGGGCGGCGCGCACGACAAGGGCCTGCATCCGCATCACGAGATGCGGCGACAGCCAGGATCGCTCGGCCTCCGCAAGGCCCCGCTGGATCAGGCGATTGGCGCGCCAGTTCTGACCCCGCTCCAACGCGATCTCGGCCAGCCTTTCGAGGGCGAGGACACGGCCGGCAACGGCATCCGCCTCCCGAAGCAGGCGCTCGGCCTCCTCCAGAAACTGCTCCGCCTGATCGAGCTCGCCCGAAAAGAGAGCCGCCTCTCCGAGCAGCAGGCTGGCGAGTGCCGCGCCGGCGGTCGAGCCGGCGTCGACGGCGACAGCGCGCAGTTCGCGCGCCTGCTCGGCGACATAGCCGTGGCCCGACGGGCTGCACAGGCAGAATTCCGAAAGACAGAGATGACCGTCGAAGACCTGCTGGACGAAGGTCGGCTTGGCGCGAACCCATTCGATGAATTCGGAACGGAACAGTTCGCGCCACCGATCCTGCATCTTCGCGGCGAGCCCGAGCAGCGCGCTCGCCTCGCCGACCTCGCGCGCGAGGCCCGCACCGAGCGCCAGATCGCGGGTCTGGCGCGCGATCTCGCCGGCCTTGTCGAACGCGCCGCTCTGAAGGTGGACCAGTCCCCAGGCGAGCGAGGCACGGATCTGGTCCGACGGACTTTCGGGCTCGGCGCCCGCCAGCGCCAGCGCCCTCTCATAGAGCGCGATCGCCGCCGCGCTCGGGCCGACGCCGAGCTCTGCACGCAGATTGGCGCGAAGCTGATTGAACTGGCGGATCGCTTCACCGCGATTGCCGGCATCGAGCGCCGCCTGCATCAGCGCGCATTGGGCCTGCTCGTCCGTCGGATCGAGCACGATCAGGCGCTGCCAGAGCGACCCGGCCCGCAGCAACTCGGCATAGAGCTGCTGCAGGCGGCTGCGCGGACCGTTGAGCCATTCGGCATAGGGATCGTCGGGGAGGAGCGAACCGGTATAGAGATCGGCCGCGCGTTCATGCGCGCCGGGTTCCTTGCTGCCGAGCGCAACCTTTTGAGCAGCCTCGAACAGCTCCGTGTCGATCTCCAGATCCTCGCCCGGCGCGAGCGCGACGACGTCGTTGCTGAGCTGGATGAGGTCGTGCACGCCGAGGGCGCGACGCGCGAAGTGAATGGACTTGCGCAAATTCGCTCCGGCCGCCTCCGTGTCGAGGTCGGGCCAGAAGATGGCCATTGCCTGCTCGCGATGGATGCGATGAGCCGGCGAAATAGCGAGTAGCTTCACCAGCGCGGCGGCACGATCGCGACGCCATTCCGCGGCGGGAACCGGACGACCGTCAAGGGCGACTTCGAAACGACCGAGCAGACTGATCGAGACACGCAAGCCGGCACCGTCGCATGAGGGCTGCCACGCGGCACAAGGCCGCCAAAGAGCGGCCTTCACCAAGTGGCGTTCGCCGAGGAACGATGGCGGAACATAGGTTTCCTATCGTGCCCATGCAATCGAATTTCCGGTTGGAAGGGACACGCCAATGACGCTTCGAATCAACGATATCGCCCCCGATTTCACAGCCGATACCACCGAGGGCCGGATCTCCTTTCACGAATGGCTCGGAAAGGACTGGGGGATCATCTTCTCCCATCCCAAGGATTTCACGCCGGTCTGCACGACGGAGCTCGGCTACATGGCGCGCCTCAAGCCCGAATTCGACAAGCGCGGGGTCAAGGTCATCGGCCTCTCCGTCGATCCGGTCGAAAGACACGCCGGCTGGGCCGCCGATATCGGCGAGACGCAGGGGGTCGCTCCCAACTTTCCGATGATCGGCGACCCCTCGCTGGCGATCTCGCAGCTCTACGACATGCTGCCAGCAGCGGCCGGCGACAGCTCGGATGGCAGGACGGCGGCGGACAACCAGACCGTGCGCACCGTCTACATCATCGGGCCGGACAAGAAGATCAAGCTGATGATCGCCTATCCGATGACAACCGGCCGGAACTTCGACGAAGTCCTCCGCGTCATTGACAGTCTCCAGCTTACCGCCAAGCATCGCCTCGCGACGCCCGTCAACTGGCAGCCCGGCGACGACGTCATCATTGCGGGCTCCGTCTCCAACGAGGAGGCGCGCAGGCTCTATCCGCAGGGCTGGAAGGAGCCGAAGCCCTATATCCGCATCGTGCCGCAGCCCGTGCTGACCTGACGCCAAATGCGGCGAGGACGCGCGACTGCGCCCTCGCCGCCTCTCTTCCATACGCCGCCCGGGACCAGATGGCCCGGGCAAACGATCCGCACATCCAAGGAATGGAGAGACAGTCATGACTACCGCAAGCAAGCCCCGCATCGTTGTCCTTGGCGCCGGATTCGGCGGTCTGGAGCTCACCACACTTCTTTCCGAAGCCTTGGGCGACAGCATCGACGTGACGCTCATCGACAAGGGCGACGCCTTCGTCTTCGGGTTTTCCAAGCTCGACGTGATGTTCGGCCACCGGGAACCCGAATCTGTCCGTCTGCCCTACAGCCACTATGCGAAGCCCGGCGTGCGCCTCCTGAAGCGCACCATCACGGGCATCGATCCCGAGCGGCGTCGCGTCACCACGGATGACGGCGTTTTCGACGCCGACTATCTCGTGGTCGCGCTGGGGGCCGAATATGATTTCAACGCGACGCCCGGACTTTCGGGAACCACGGAGTTCTATTCGGTCCCGGGCGCGGAACGGCTCCGCGGCGTGCTGCCGACCTTCACCGGCGGCAAGGCGCTCATCGGCGTGTGTGGCGCGCCCTACAAGTGCCCGCCCGCGCCGAGCGAATGTGCCCTGATGCTGCATGACTATCTCGTGAAGCGCGGCGTGCGCGAGGCGTGCGAGATCACGCTCGTCCTGCCGCTCGGCACGCCGGTTCCCCCGTCGCCCGAAACGTCGCGCGCGCTCATGGCCGCCTTCGCGGAACGCAATATCGACTTCGTCGGCGGCCGGCGCGTCGCCTCGATCGACAATGATCGCAATGTCGCAACGCTCGACGATGGACGCGAAATGCCGTTCGACCTGTTCCTCGGCGTTCCCAAGCATCGCGTGCCACCCGTCGTCCTCGAAAGCGGCATGTCGGAAAATGGCTGGATCCCGGTCAATCCCCGCACCCTCGAGACGAAATACGAGAACGTCTATGCGGTCGGCGACGGTGCCAATACCGGCACGCCCAAGGCGGGCGTCTTCGCTGAAGGAGCGGCCCGGGCCGTCGCCAGCGCGCTGATCGCGCGGCTGCGCGAGAGCGGCGACGTCGTGCCCTATAATGGCTTCGGCACCTGTTACATCGAGTTCGGCGCGGGGCGCATCGGCAAGGTCGAGGTCGACTTCTTCTCCGGCCCGACCCCGACCGGAAACTATTACGAACCCTCGGTCGACCTTCGGAAGGACAAGGAATTCTTCGGCTCCAGCCGGCGCGCGCGCTGGTTCGGTCTCGGCTGAACGAAATCGAGAATTGCGCGGGCTCAGCAGGGGAAGGCTGCCGCAGACGCGCGGCGCCGGAAATCAGGCCGGCGCCATACATCTTCCTGCCTCAGCGGGGCGCCGGTTCGCCTCGAACAGGGACCAGCACCGGCGCTCCGCCTCGTCGATCCACACGTCGATGAGGCTGGCCGAGGCGTCCATCATACGGCGATTGTCGTCGGCGAACGCCCCGGTCGGCGCCGCCGCGATATGCGACGTGGCGTCGGCGCCGAGACGGGGCGTGGCCCGCCGACATGGAGCCTTTACTGCGCTGCCGGAGCGGCAGCCGGCGTTGGCGCTGGGGCCTTGGCCTGTTCCTGCTGCTTCGGCGCCGGAGCGCCGAGTGCCTTGATCCGGGCCTTTACATAGGCGGGGGCGCCGGGCTGAGCGGCGGCGAGCTGGTAGTAGCGCAGCGCCTCCTTGCGGCTCGCCTTCACGCCATTGCCGCTCTCCAGCAGCGAGGCATAGCTCGCCTGGGCCAGCGCATTGCCCTGGTCAGCCGATGCCTTGAGCAGGGTAGCGGCCGTCTTGGCGTTCTTCTTCACGCCCTGCCCTGAGAGATACATCTGCGCGAGCTTGAACTGGCTCCACGCATTACCCTGATCGGCAGCCTTCTGGTAGAATTGGGCGGCTTTCTTGATGTCCTTCGGGACCGACTTGCCCTCGAAATACTTATCGCCGAGCGTATACTGCGCCCAGGCATTGCCGAGCTCGGCCGCCTTCTCATAGTCCTTCAGGCTCGCGACCGGATCCGCTGCGACGCCCTTGCCGGCCTCGAGCACGCGAGCCAGGCTGTAGACACCCCAGGGATTGTCCTGCGCCGCGGATTTTGCAAACAGCTCCGCCGCCTTCTTGTCGTCCTGCGGCACGCCCTTGCCCGACTCGTAGAGAAGGCCGAGGCTGTATTGGGCCCAACTGTTATTCTTGCCGGCCGACCATTTGTACCATTTGGCCGCTTCCTTATAGTCCTGCTTGACGCAGTTTCCCGCCTCATAGAGCTTGCCGACATTGAGCTGGCCCCAGGCGTCGTTCTTGTCCGCCGCCATCCGGTAATAGGCAAGGGCATGGAAGCAATCGCCAGCCGCGAGTGCCTTGTCGCCGGCTTCATTCGGCCCTGCCAGCGCCAGGGCGCCGCCCCCGAACTGGATGATCGCGGCCAGCATGGCCGCGCCGAGGCCGCGGCGGACCGCATGGCGATGCCAGATGTCGGGATGCTCTGTGCTGCGCGATTGCATGGACCGACGTCTCCCCTCGTGCCCCGGATCGGGCCCGACCATATTGGCAGGCCGGGCGTCTGCGTCGCCATACGCGGCGCCGGGTTTCGGGATATCAAAGGTCACGGGTCGACGTCGTGACCTTATCGCCACAGTGCCTCAGCAGGCCACGCGGAAGCATGGCGAAATTTGACCGCATCCCCGCTCCGGCCGGGCGGTGTCGTTGCGCGTGTATCCCATGCCGGATATCGTTCTGATGGGCCAAAACCCGGCAAGATCAAGCTGTTGTCATCCGAATGTCGCGAACGAAAGTCCGCGTGATCGGCTGTTTGTGCGGCCTTGTCTCGGGTTCACGATGGGGGCAAGACGATGAACGCAATGGCATGGACGGCGCCGATATCGCGCCGTGCGACACCGCGACGCGGCAGGCAATCGACGCCTAGGCCGCCGGCCCCCCTCAGCCGCTAGCAGCGCGCCACCGAGCGGCCTTCGCCACGACCGCTTATTCCAGCGTCTTCTTCCCGTGCGGCTCGGCAGCGCGTCTCGCGCATGTCGGCCTGACGGTCTCAGGGCAGCCCTCGCGGTGCGCCTTGCGGTGTCTCCGAATGAACTCTCCCGCACAAGCGGCCTCGAACATGATCAGACGCATGGTGCCCGGCGAGACCAGCCGGGTGCTGGTGCTTCTGCTCGTCTCCGTCACCTGCTTCACGGCGCTGGGGCTGCATCTGCATTTCAACGTCACCATGCAGGTCAGCGACCGGGTGCTCTATTACGGCCTGCTCATCGGCCTGTTCTATTGCTGCACCGCCTATCAGCTCAGCCGCTTCGGCTCCGCCCGCCGCGCTGCCCGCCATCGCCTGTTCTCGGATGCCGAGGTCGAGTATCTCTTCGCGCCCGACGCCCCCACGGTCGCGATCCTGATCCCGTCCTACCGGGAGGAGCGCCGCGTCATCGTCATGACGATGCTGTCGGCGGCGCTCGCCCGCTACGCCAATCGCCGCATCGTCCTTCTGGTCGACGACCCGCCATCCGACCGCGAGTCGATCGCGACCAGCCTCGGTGCCGTCGCCGAAGTACGCGAGATGATCGCGAAGCCGATCGCGGCGTTCCGCACCGAGCAGGATGCGTGGCGGCTGCGATCGGAGATGGGCGCGATCTCGCTCCCCGACGAGGCGCGGCGGTTGGCTCTGAACTATCGCCGTGCCGCCGACTGGCTCGAGGAGCGCGCCCGCTTCTTCGAGGCCGATGCCACCCCGGAATTCGCGCATGTCGACCGATTCTTCGTCGAGCGGATCCTGCGTGATCTTCGCCGCCGCTACGAGCATGAAGCGACGAAGATCGCCGCGCGCGCGCTGACCGTCGATGATCTCGACCGGGAATATGCCAAGCTGGCGACGCTGTTCTGCGACGACATCAGTTCGTTCCAGCGCAAGACCTTCGCCAATCTCTCGCATGCACCCAACAAGGCGATGAACCTCAACGCCTATATCGGGCTGATGGGCGCGTCCCATGTCGTGCGCACGACGGCGGGCCGGCGCGTCATCGAGCAGGCGCCAGAGGGTGCCGACGGCCTGTTCATCCCGGGCTCGGATTATGTCCTGACGCTCGACGCCGACAGCGTCATCCGCGGCGACTATATCCTCCAGCTCGCGCATGTCCTCGAGACCGAGGACCGCCTCGGCGTCGCGCAGACCCCCTATCTGGCCTTCCCGGACAGCAAGGAAACGGTGGAGCGGATCGCCGGTGCGACCACCGACATCCAGTACCTCGTCCACCAGGGCGCGACCTTCTACAACGCTTCCTATTGGGTGGGCGCCAATGCCCTGATCCGCTTCGCGGCCCTCGAGGACATCCGGCGCGAGCAGGTCGAGAACGGCAAATCTTGCGCGGTCTTCATCCAGGACGACACCGTGATCGAGGACACGGGCTCGACCGTGGATCTGCTGCATGCGGGCTGGTCGGTGCACAATTTCTTCGCGCCGCTCGCCTACAGCGCGACGCCCGGCGATTTTGGCGCCCTCGCCATCCAGCGCAAGCGCTGGAGCAATGGCGGGCTGATCATCTTCCCGATGCTGCTGAAGCAGTATCTCGGCTCACGGGGACGCCTCCGCCGGCTGCCCGAGCTGACGCTGCGCTCGCACTATCTTCTCTCGCCGCTGATCGGCAACGCGGCCGTCTTCACGCTGATGGTCTGGGCGAGCCGCGACGGGCGCGCCCTGATCTGGACGCCCTTCGTCATGCTCCCGTATTTCCTGCTCTACGGGACCGACCTGAAGCGGCTCGGCTATCGCATCCGCGACCTCTTCGCCGTCTGCGCGCTCAATCTGATGCTGCTGCCAGTGAGCTTCGCCGGCATTGCTGCGTCGATCCGCCAGATCGTGACGGGCCGCAAGGGCAGCTTCTCGCGCACGCCCAAGGTCGCCAACCGCACCTTCGTGCCCCCCTATGCCTTCCTCTTCAACAGCTTCATGCTGGCGCTGATGACGGTCTATGTCGTGCAGGGACTGCTCTCGCGCGAATATCTCGGCACCATCATCCCGGCCGCCAACGTAACGCTGTACTTCTACGGCCTGCATCGCTTCATCGGCTTCCGCAATGGCGTGTCCGACCTTGCGCTCGGCATGCGCACGCGCCTCGCCGACGCCATGGCACGGCTTCGCGAGGCCTCGTTCGCACCCTTTGCCGCAAGGCCTGGCCGGCTCGTCGGCGCGGGGCTGCTGGCCGCCATCTTCGTCGCCACGCCGCTGCAGTTCGGCGCGAGCAGCCCGTCGAAGAACGCCGACGCCACTGGCGCCCTGCACCAGGGCGGATTCGCCGTCGCGGAACCGATCGGCGCGGCGCGCGCGTCGCTGGCAGCCGCAACGCCCGTCCAAGCGTCGATGATCGGGGCCTTCATGACGTCGATCGCGGGCAAGCCTGCTGTCCTCGCCTCAGGCGCGGCCGATGCGTCCGGGACGGATATGCCCGCGTCCGGCGATCTGGAACGCGTGTCCGGCATGGCGCTGACCACGAGCGGGGACACGCGATGAGCGGCGTCGAGAATTTGAAGTCCGGCGTGAGCCGGGAATGGTTGGAAATGGGCGGGGTCGCTGTGGAAGCCACAGGGATCGACGTCCGGGGCGTTCGGGGGAACCAGTCTTGAACTCGCAGCACAGAGCACCGGCCAGGCGCCGCGCAATGACGCACCTTGCGCGTCCGAACCGTCCTTCCCGGTTCGGACGAAAGGCCCTCCTCGCCGGCGCCGCGCTCAGCACCGCCGTGCTGATGCCGGGCGGCCAGGCCTGGGCGGCCTGTTTCGTCTTCGGCACCACGGTGTTCTGCGGCGGCAACGTGTCGTCCGGCGTCTCGCTGACCGATCCGATCACCGCGCTCAATATCGGCTTCCTCAACACCGACATTACCCCTGCCCCCGGGGTCGACGGCATCAGCTTCGAGACCAATGGCGCGATCACCATCAACAGCCAGCTCGGAACCCACGCGATCGCGGTCAGCGGGCTCGGCGCCGACGGCATCTCGGCCAAGAGCTTCGGCACGGGGGCCGTCGCCATCCGCAACCGCGGCGACATCACCTCGCAGGATGGCTCGGGCATCAATGTCGAGACCGGCGGCACCATCACGCTGAACAATCGCGGCGACATCGATGCCGCGCTCGACACCATCCGCCTGCATGGCACCGACAGCGGCGCCATCGACATCCGCCAGCTCGGCGACCTCACCTCTTCCGGCGGCGCCGGCATCAATGCCGACACCAATGGCGCGATCGCGGCGGTCGTCGTCGGCGATATCGACGTGAAGACCGACGGTATCGGTCTGGTGAGCCACGAGAGCGGCGACGTCACGCTCGTGCAGCGCGGCGACATTACGGCCGAGGACGCCCACGCCATCTATCTCTGGGGTCAGGGCGACGTCTCGGAGACGAGCCGTGGCGATTTCGTCGCGGGCCTTAACGCGATCCACCTCGAGAGCCACGGCTCCGGCGACGTCACGGTCGACCACACCGGCAACATCACCTCGACGACGGCGAACGGTGTCTACGCTGCCTCGTCCGGCAGCGTCGGGCCGACCGGCGACGTCTCGGTCACCGTCAACGGCGACATCCGGGCCGCCACGAACGGCATCTACGCGACCTCGAGCGACGGCAGCCTGGTGTCGGTCGACCATACCGGCGACATCGACGCGACGAGCGGCTACGGCATCTTCGCCTCCGCCGCCAATGGCGCGGTATCCGTCACCAATGACGGCACGATCCGCTCGGGCTACACCGGTATCTCTGCCGAGAACACATCGACCAGCAGCCTGACGGTCGACCAGACCGGCGAGATTTTCTCCTCGGGCGGGATGGGCATCTACGCCCATTCCTCCAACGGCACGGTCAATGTCGTCAGCACCGGCGACATCGACGCCTATGACACCGGCGTCTACGCCCTGGCGGACAGCAGCAGCGCCACGGTGAACCAGACCGGCGACATCGTTTCGCACGCGGGCAACGGCATTTATGTCTATGCGCCGGACGGCGCCGCCAGCGTGACGGGGTCGGGATCGATCCTGTCCGAGAAGACCGGCGTCTATGTCGACAGCACGGGCAACTACACCCCCGCGACCGTCGATCGCTCCGGCGACATCACCTCCCTGAGCGGCAGCGGCATCGTCGCGCTGGCCTCGCGCGGCATCGTCAGCGTCACCAATTCCGGTGCGATCATCGCTGCCGGCGACGGCATCCAGGCCCAGAACACGTCAGATCGCGCCGTCACCGTGGACCAGTCCGGCTCGATCACGGCCGGCGGCTATGGCATCTATGCCTATTCGACCAACGGCTCCGTCAGCGTGCTCGGCACGGGCGACATCCAGTCCGGCAATACGGGTGTCTATGCGCTCGCCGATGGCGCCGCCACCTCGGTGAACCAGACTGGCGACATCGTCTCGTCCGGCGGCTACGGCATCTATGCCAGCTCGCCCTTCAGCACGGTGTCCGTGACCGGTTCCGGCTCGATCGCCGCGCAGCAGACGGCGCTCTATGCGGCAAGCTACGGGACCGCAACGGTCGATCGCTCCGGCGATATCAATTCCCAGAGCGGAAGCGGCATCATCGCCGTCTCGTCGATCGGCGCGGTCAGCGTGACCAATTCCGGCTCGATCATCGCCGCCGACGACGGCATCTCGGCGACCAACCAGTCCGCCAGCCCCGTGACGGTCGATCAGTCCGGTTCCATCATCGCCCTCGACCACGGCATCTACGCCTATTCGACCAATGGCTCGGTGAACGTGCTCGGGACCGGCAACATCCTGTCGGGCGACACCGCCGTCTATGCGCTGGCCGATGGCGGCAACGTCTCGGTCAACCAGTCCGGCGAAATCGTCTCGTTCGGCGGCTACGGTATCTATGCGAGCACCCCATGGGGCGGCGTCTCCGTGACGGGCTCCGGCAGGGTGGCGTCGGGCGACACCGCCATCATGGCTACGACCCTCGGCACGGGCTCCGCCACGGTCGACCGCTCCGGCGAAATCTATTCCCAGAACGGCAGCGGCATCGTCGCGACCGCGACCCTCGGCGCCGTCAGCGTCACGAATGACGGCACGATCGACGTCGCGAAGGACGGCATCTATGCCGTCAACGGCTCCGCGAATGCCGTGACGGTCGACCAGTCCGGCTCCATCCTTGCCGGCGGCTACGGCATCTACGCCACTTCGCCGCAAGGGGCCGTCAATGTGCTCGGCACCGGCGATATCACCGCGCAGGATACCGGCGTCTACGCTGTCGCCGACAGCGCGACGGTCAGCGTCCATCAGTCCGGCGACATCACCTCGATCGATGGCTACGGCATCTATGCCAGCGCGCCGGCCAGCACGACCACCGTCACCGGCTCCGGCGACATCACGTCGCTCGAGACGGGCGTCTATGCGACCAGCATGGGCAAGGTGACAGTCGATCGCACCGGCGACATCACGTCCTTCGACGGCAGCGGCATCGTCGCCAAAGCATCACTCGGCGCCATCAGCGTGACCAATGCCGGCACGATCATCGCCGCCGACGACGGTATCAACGCCAGCAACACATCGTCGAGCGCCGTTACTATTGATCAGTCGGGCGCCATCTTCGCCGGCGGCTACGGCATCTATGCCCACTCGCCCAGCGGCAATGTCAGCGTGCTCGGCACGGGTGACGTCGCCTCGCAGGACACCGCCGTCTACGCTCTCGCCAACAGCGCGTCCGCCTCGGTCAATCAGACCGGCGATCTCGTCTCGCTCGGCGGCTACGGCATCTATGTCAGCGCGCCCAACGGCACGGCGAGCGTCACCGGCACCGGCGACATCGCCGCGCAGGAGGCGGGCATCTCGGTCTCGAACAACAGCGCCAGCGCCATCACGGTCGACCGCACCGGCGACATCATTTCCTGGGGCAGCAGCGGCATCATCGCGACCTCGGCACTCGGTGCCGTCAGCGTGACCAATGTCGGCACGATCGCTGCCGCCGAGGATGGCATCAACGCCAGCAACACGTCTTCGAGCCCGGTGACCGTCGACCAGTCCGGCACGATCATTGCCGGCCGCTACGGCATCAATGCCCATTCTCCCAACGGCAATGTCAGCGTCCTCGGGACGGGCGACATCCTCGCGCAGGACACCGCCGTCTACGCCCTCGCCAACAGCGCCTCGACCTCGGTCAACCAGACCGGCGATCTCGTCTCGCTCAGTGGCTACGGCATCTATGCCAGCGCGCCGTCCGGCACGGTGAGCGTCACCGGTTCGGGTGACATCGCCGCGCAGCAGGCCGGCATCTACGCCTTCAATACCAGCGCCGGCGCGGTCACGGTCAACCGCTCGGGCGACATCGCCTCCTGGGGCAGCAGCGGCATCATCGCGACATCGTCGCTCGGCGCCGTCAGCGTGACCAATGTCGGCGCGATCGGCGCCGCCAATGACGGCATCCAGGCCGCGACGCTCGGCACTGCCACGAGCGTCACCATCACGCAGACGGGCGACGTCTATGCCGAGAACGGCACGGCGCTCGTCGCGAGCGCGATCGGCGGCGACGTCACGATCACCTCCATCGGTGCGCTCGAGGGCGCGGCCGGCATCTCGGCGACGAATTCGGGTTCGGGTGCCGTTTCCGTATCGCAGACGGGAACCGTTCTCGCTGACGTCGGCACCGGCATCGTCGCGACGTCGTCGAACGGGTCCGTCACGGTGGTCGCTGATGGCGCCGTCTCCGCGAAGCTCGACGGCATCTATGCCAACAATGGCAGCGACACCGCCGCCGTCAGCGTCACGGCGAATGATGGTGTGACTGCAGAGGGCGGAACCGCCATCTCGGCGTCGTCCTTCGGCGGCGACGTGTCGGTCACGGCGAGTGGCGCCCTGGCGGCCTATTTCGACGGCATCAACGCATCGACGCGGGCCAACGGATCGATATCGGTCTCCCAGAACGGATCGATCACCTCCGACGCCGGCTCCGGCATCACGGCGTCCTCGCTTTCGGGCATGATCTCGGTTGCGAGCGTCGGGACAATCCTGGCCCAGATCGACGGCATCAGCGCGTCCAATCTCGGCGGCGGCGCCGTGACCATCGCGCATTCCGGCGGGAGCATCGACGCCCTGTCCGGTCGCGGCATCGCCGCCATCTCGCCGACCGGGCTCGTCTCTGTCGTGAACTCCGGCGCCATCACGGCCTATCTGGACGGCATCGCGGCCAGCAATGAGAGCGACGCGGAAGGCGTCTCCGTAACGCAGACCGGCAACGTCACCTCCACGACCGGCGCAGGCATCAGGGCATCGTCCGCCCGCGCCGGCGTGAGCGTGATCAGCAGCGGCAACATCGTCGCGGGCGCCGACGGCATCGTCGCCAGCAACCAGAGCGACGACCAGTCCGTATCGGTCGTTCATACCGGCGACATCACCGCCTGGGGCGGCGACGGCATCCACGCCACCTCGTCGCAGGCTGCTGTCTCCGTCGCCACGAATGGCAACATCTGGGGCGCCGTCAGCGGCATTGAGGTCGGCGGTTACGGCAATCTCGGCGTCACGATCAGTGGCGGGACGGTCCAGGGCGGCGCCGGCGGCGCAGGTGTCAGCTTCGACATCGGCGCGGCCAACACGCTCACCAATTACGGCACGATCCAGAACACGGCCGGCATCAACGCCCTTGCCATCCAGGCGAGCGATGTCGACCAGATCTACACGACGACGGCGATCACCAACTACGGCACGATCATCGGCAATGTCGACCTGGCCAACTGGGACAACACGTTCAACAACGCCAGCGGCGCGCTGTTCGACATGGGCAACACGGTCGATATCGGGACCGCCGGCGTCCTGACCAATAGCGGCACGCTCTCCATCGGCGGCAAGGGCACGGTGGCGACCACGGCCTTCACCGGATCGCTGGTGAACACGCCGCTCGGCACGCTGGCGATCGACGTCGACATGGCGAACAGCCTCTCGGACGTCGTCAATGTCAGCGGCTCGGCAAGCCTCGCCGGCACGCTCGGCGTCAACTTCGAGAACTTCAAGGCCGGCGCGCAGCGCTACACCTTCCTGACGACCGGCGAGGGCGTCACGGAGAAGAGCCTCTCCTATTACAACCCAGTGGTGATCAGCTCCATCGACTACGGGCAAGGCTCGGACAGCGCCACGCTCGTCATCGACGGCTTCAACTTCGCGCCCGCGGGCGTGACCGGGAACGGCATTCCGATCGGCGCCTATCTGAACCGCAGCATCAACAATACCAGCGCGCTCTACCCGATCGCCCAGAACCTGGTGAATCTCAATTTGCTCGGCGCGGTGAACGTGGCGCTCAACCAGATGTCGCCGAACATCTACCTCGCCAATGAGCAGGCCGCGACGATCGGCATCTCCGACTTCTCCGACAGCCTGATGAGCTGCAAGGTCGAGGGCGGCGCCAATTACTTCGGTGCCGAAGGCCAGTGCTTCTGGCTGAGGGGCGATTATCGCAACCTTCAGCAGGACGCCACGGCGAGCAATGTCGGCTATGACAGCGACACGTGGAACTTCGCAGGCGGCGCCCAGTTCGCCACCGCGAGCGACTGGCGCGTCGGCTTCGCGCTCGGCGCGACCAGCGGCAATATCCGCGACAATCAGGGCGGATCGAGCAGCATCAATGCCTTCAACGGCGGCGCGGTCATCAAATACGTGCCCGGGCCGCTGCTGCTCGCAGCGTCTCTCTCGGGCAGCTACGGCGCCTATGACGCCAACCGCACGGTCTCCTTCGGCACGATCAACGACAACCTGTCCGGCACGTCCAATCTCGGCGTGCTCGATGCAAGGCTGCGTGCCGCCTATACGCTGCAGTCGGCGAACCTCTACGCCAAGCCGCAGATCGATTTCGACGCCGTCTATTCGAACCAGAGTGCGTTCACGGAAACGGGCGGCATCACGGCGGTGAGCATCGACGGGTCGAGCCAAACCGTCTACAGCGCCACCCCGGCCGTCGAGTTCGGCGGGCAGGTGGCGCTGGCGAACGACTTCCTGCTGCGGCCCTATGTGCGTGGCGGCGTGACGGTCTATTCGAACGACGAGGCCAAGCTGGTCGGGTCCTTCGCCGCCGACACCATCACCGATCCCTTCACCGTCAGCGCGACGATGGACCAGGTTCTGTGGAAGGTCGGCGCCGGTGCCGACCTCATGCCGGGCAACGGCATGGTGGTGCGCATCAACTACCAGGGCGCCTTCGGTAGCACGACGACGGCACAGACGCTCGGCGCGAAGTTCAGCATCGACTTCTGACGCGCCTCTGAAACCAAGCGGCGCCGGCAGATCATGCCGGCGCCTCCATCAAGACCGCGGCGGATCAGCGAGGCGCGCGGGTTGCCTCGAACAGGAACCAGCTCCGCCGCTCGGCCTCGTCGATCCACACTTCGATGAGGCTGGTCGAGGCCACGTCGTTATGCGTCTCGCAGACGCCATGCGCTGCGCGCAGAAAGCCAGTCAGGCGGCGATTGTCGTCGGCGAGTTCGGCGATCATGTCCTGCGCCGTCACATAGGCCGCATCATTGTCGAGCAGGCGCTGGAGGCGGGCGATATGGCCGATCGAGCGCAGCGTCGTGCCGCCGACCTTGCGGGCCCGTTCGGCGAGCGCATCGGTCGTCGCGAAGATCTGGTCGCCCTGCTCATCGAGCATCAGGTGATAGTCGCGAAAATGCGGCCCCGACATATGCCAGTGGAAATTCTTGGTCTTGAGATAGAGCGCGAACATGTCGGCGAGCACGCCGGTCAGCGCCGCCGCGATATCCGCCGTGGCCTCGGCGCCGAGATCGGTCGGGGTGTGGAGCGGGGCGGCCTGGCGCCCGGCAACGGAGAGTTCGCTCATGATCGAAGATCCTCGCTTGGGTGGACGGCCGGCTGGGCTCATGCCCGCCGGGACCGGAGAAACCCGTCATCGCCGGGCTCGCTGTCCGATGCACCCAACCTAAATTCCGGCTCTCGCTGCCTCCATCGCCCTTGCGGATGGCCGGCTCATACCTCGGTTTAGGCCTCGGTGGGCCCGCCCCCTAAACTCCTGTATGACTTCCTGCCGCACGGATTTGATGCGACTGTCGTCTGAATGGTTCGCGCGCGCGAACAAAGGGACTGGCGGGGACGATGGTTGCGAGAAGAGCGGATGAGGCGGCGCGGTCGGAATCCGAGGCTGTAGCCTGCGCCCAGGCGGGGCCGGCCTCAGCCAGCAGCCGCCCATGAGCGCCACCGCATCCCGCGCCGCGGCGGCCGTCCTCGCCGTCGCGATCTTCCTGTTCGACCTGCTCTC
Source organism: Kaistia hirudinis (assembly GCF_014196455.1). Lineage (GTDB taxonomy): Bacteria > Pseudomonadota > Alphaproteobacteria > Rhizobiales > Kaistiaceae > Kaistia > Kaistia hirudinis. Next base: position 34,143 of record NZ_JACIDS010000006.1, on the reverse strand, counting down.
GCCGCTCGAAGGCGCCGTGGCGGTCCTCTATGTCCTCGTCATCCTGCTGGCTGCCCGGACGGGCCACCGCCGCGACATCCTCGTCGCCGCGGCCGTGGCCTTCGCCCTGACGCTCTCGGCCTATGGCGTCTCGCATGGCTTCGAGCACGCCGGCGCCGCGACGCTCCGCGCGATCGTGAGCCTGGCCGCGATCGGCATCGCCACCATGCTCGCGCTGCAGAACCAGGCCGCCACCGGACGTCTCGTGGCACAGGCGCAGCTGCTCGACCTGTCGCACGACATGATCTTCGTCCGCGACGCGACCGGCGTCATCATCTTCTGGAACAACGCGGCGCAGGAGATCTATGGCTGGTCGTTCGAGGAGGCGATCGGGCGCGTCGCCGACGAACTGCTTCAGACGCGATATCCGGACGACCGGGCCGCAATCGAATCGACCCTGTTCGAGACCGGGCGCTGGGACGGCACGCTGGAGCAATCCACGCGGTCGGGCGCCCGCCTCGTCGTCGAGAGCCGCTGGGCGCTGCGGCGCGACGCGCTGGGCCGGCCGATCGGAGTTCTCGAGACCCATACGGACGTTACCGAACGGCGGGCGGCCTATGCGGCGCTGGTCCGCAGCGAGCGACGCTACCGGCGCATGTTCGATGCGAGCCGCATCGGCGTCGTCCAGGAGGACTGGAACGGCGTCGGGGCGGCGCTCGCGGCCCTGCCCCTCGCCGAGGGCCAGACGCTCGAGGCGTATCTCGTCGCGCACCCCGAATTCATGGCCGAGGCCCGCGGACTGACACCGATCGTCGACGTCAATCCGGCCTTCCTGTCCATGGTCGGCGCCGGGAGCGCGTCGGAGTTCATCGAGACCGTCGACGACGTGCTCTCCGAGCGGGACGACACTTTTGCCAGGGCGCTTGCTGCCTTCGCGCGCGGCGAGAGCTTCTATGAAGGCGAGACGGAGATCGTCCACATCGACGGCCGCCGCGTTCCCGTCATCTTCGCGATCACCTTCCCGAAGCCGGATGATCCGGACAGCAACGCGCTGGTGTTCGTCGTCGACATCACCGAGCGCAAGGAGGCACAGGAGGCCGTGCTGGCGGCTCAGGCTGAACTCGCTCATGCCGCCCGCGTCGCCACGCTCGGCGAGCTGACCGCTTCGATCGCGCATGAGGTCAACCAGCCCCTGATGGCCGTGGTCACCAATGGCGAGGCGGCGATGCGCTGGATGCGGCGCGAGCCGCCCGACCTCGTCGAGGTCGAGGCATCGATCACGCGGCTCGTCGCCGAAGGACGGCGGGCGAGCGAGATCGTGAAGCGGGTCCGCGCCTTCCTCAGAAAGGCGCCCGAGCAACGCGACGAACTGGACATTGCGGATCTCGTGGCCGAGGCGGTGCAACTGGTCGAACGCGAGCTGGCGCGCGCCGGCGTGACGCCGGGCATTGCGGTCGCGCCAGGACTGCCGGCGGTGATCGGAGATCGGATCCAGCTGCAGCAGGTCCTGGTCAACCTCATGGTCAACGCCGCCCAGGCCATGGCCGATCATCCGGGAGAGCGACGGCTTTCGATCGAAGCCGCGCTGGCGTCCGCGGACATGATCACGATAACGGTCGCCGACACTGGACCCGGCATTGCCGCGGATCACCTGGAACGGCTGTTCGATCCCTTCTTCACGACCAAGGAACAGGGCATGGGTATGGGCCTTGCGATCTGCCGCACGACCGCGGAAGCTCATGGCGGCGCGCTGTCGGTCGAGAGCCGCCCCGGCGGGGGCGCGACCTTCCGCCTGTCGCTTCCCGCGCCACCGGCAGGAGCATCGGCATGACCGGTCCGAACTCGACACGTGGCGCTTCGACGCCCTCCAGCGCGCTGCCGCTCGTCGTCATCGTCGATGATGACGCGGCCGTGCGGGATTCGCTCGACAGCCTCATCCGGTCGATCGGGCTCGCAACGCGCCTCTATGGCTCCCCGGCCGAATTGCTTCAGGACAAGCTCCCCGACCTCGTCGGCTGCCTCATTCTTGACGTGCGCCTTCCCGGCATCAGCGGCCTCGATTTTCAGGCGCAGCTGGCAAAGCACGGCATCCTGCTGCCGATCGTCTTCATGACCGGCCATGGCGACATCCCGATGAGCGTGCGGGCAATGAAGGCCGGCGCCGTCGACTTTCTGGCCAAGCCTTTTCGCGACCAGGACATGCTGGATGCCGTCACGGCGGCGATCGAGCGCGACCGGCAGCGGCGCAGCGACAGCGCCGCGCGGGACGGGTTGCGGGCTGAATATGAAACGCTGACGCCGCGCGAGCGCGAGGTCATGGGCCACGTCGTCGCCGGGCTGATGAACAAGCAGGTCGCCGGGCTGATCGGCCTCAGCGAGATCACGGTGAAGATCCATCGCGGCAATGTCATGCGCAAGATGGGCGTCCGCTCGCTCGCCGACCTCGTCCGCAAGGCCGAGGCGCTCGGCATTGCGCGTAACTGAGGCGGCGGCCCAAACCTCCGTATGATTCCGTAGCGGGCTTCGGGGCGCCATATAGAGCTAAGGCCGCGCATCGGACGCTTCTTTCGTGCGACACGGCGCGAAGGACATCAAGGAATGGCTCAACCGCCCATCATCGCCATCGTCGACGACGATCACGGCGTCCGCACCTCGCTCGCGAGCCTCGTGCGCTCGCTCGGCTATGACGCCCGCAGCTATGCGTCCGCGGTCGATTTCCTCGCCGACGAGCTGAACGGCGATCCGGACTGCATGATCGCCGACATCCAGATGCCGGAAATGAGCGGCGACGAGCTCCAGGCCGCGCTCATCGCGGCGGGACGCCGCTTCCCCATGATCTTCATGACGGCTTTCCCGACCCGGGCGACGCGCGAGCGCGTGATGGCCGCGGGCGCCTGCTGCTTCCTCGACAAGCCCGCCGATGGCGACGCAATCGCCCATCATCTGGCCGAGGCCGTCACGCGCCGGCCGGCCTGATCGCCCTGGCCTTATGCCGGGCGCGAACCCACACCTTCGTATGACCCAATGAACCGAGCGTAGAATTCAAAGACTGCCCCCCGAGTCATAGCCTGATCAAGTCAACGGCTCGGGAGCGAATTCATGAGCAAGATCAATATGAAGGTTCGTCCGGCGATGATCATCGCCGCCCGGACGATCGAGCCGCGCGGCGCCGGAAGGCTCACCCCGCCGGCGACCTGGCACCACCTCGGCTAGCCGTCATGTCCAGCCACGGCTTCACCCCCACCCGGCGAGCGTTCCTCGCCGGAACGACCAGTCTCGCGGCGGCTTTCCTCTCCGCCCGGACCCTTGCGCAGGCCTCAACCCCACACCTCAACGCAGAAGGAAACCACGTCATGAGCAGCGGATTCATCAAGACGAGCGACGGCACCGAGATCTTCTTCAAGGATTGGGGTCCGAAGGACGCCCAGCCGATCCATTTCCATCACGGCTGGCCGCTGTCCTCGGACGACTGGGACAACCAGATGCTGTTCTTCCTGGCGAACGGCTATCGCGTCGTCGCCCATGACCGGCGCGGCCATGGCCGCTCCTCGCAGGTCTCCACCGGCAACACCATCGACCAGTATGCGGCCGACGCGTCTGCCGTTGCCGAGCATCTCGACCTCAAGAACGCCATCCATATCGGCCATTCGACCGGCGGCGGCGAAGTCGCCCGCTATGTCGCGAAGTTCGGCCAGCCGCAGGGCCGCGTCGCCAAGGCCGTGCTCGTCGCCGCCATTCCGCCGCTGATGGTGAAGACGCCGGGCAATCCCGACGGCACGCCGATCGAGGTGTTCGACGGCTTCCGCTCGGCGCTCGCCGCCAATCGCTCCCAGTTCTATCTCGACGTCGCCTCGGGCCCCTTCTACGGCTTCAACCGGCCGGACGCGAAGGTCTCGCAGGGCATCATCCAGAATTGGTGGCGCCAGGGCATGATGGGCGGCGCGCTGGCGCATTACGAGGGCATCAAGGCCTTCTCCGAGACGGACCAGACGGACGACCTCAAGGCGATCACCGTGCCGACGCTCGTCCTGCAGGGCGACGATGACCAGGTGGTGCCCTACAAGGACGCCGCGCTGCTCCAGGCCAAGCTGGTCAAGAACAGCACGCTCAAGATCTATCCGGGCTTCCCGCACGGCATGCTGACCACCCACGCCGATACCATCAATCCGGACCTGCTCGCCTTCGTGAAGGGCTGACCTGGATCCGAATCAGACCGAGAAGGGGGCGGATCATTTCCGCCCCTTTTTTCGTGCGCGCCGGTGGTTGTCCCCACGCTCCCAGGGCGAACCAGGCCGAAGTAACGGCAGAGGGTCGATCCGATTTATCGGAGAAAGTCCCATTCTGCCAACGCCGCGCGTGTGAATATCGATAAGTCAATCTTAGCTTGTTGCGTTTACCAAATTCCATTAGGTCCTGCGCTAGATTCGACGGAGATCGCTCAGGCCGACCGCACGCGGTTTGGACTTGCGCCCCGGAGGCTACGCCGGTCGCCCCGAGGCATTGTGCAATGCAACCGGCATGGGAGGCCGCGTGAGGTCCGGTCAGCTGCGTATCGTCGCCGGCAGTCTCGTGGCAGCCCTTTGTCTGGGCGGTTGCGTTCCGGTCGGCGCGCCTTCCATCGCGCTGTTCGGCGCCTATTTCCCGTCCTGGCTGGCATGCGCCCTCGCCGGCATATTGGGCGCCGTCGCGATCCGGTTCATCTTCATCCCTCTCGGCATCGATGACGCGCTTCCCATGCGTCTCCCCGTCTATGTCTGCATTGCGGCTTCGATCGGGTTCCTGGCCTCCATCGCCGGCTTCGGGAGATAGGCCTTGCATCCGGATCACAAGCCCCGCGCCGCCCAGGCCGTCGGCGTCGTCGTGAGCCTCGCCGCCGTCGCCGCGGCGGTGTTTCTCGGAATGCGCTATTTCCGCAATGCCGATCTCAACCCGCTGTCGCAGGACGCCGTGCTGACGGCGAGCGTCGTGAACATCTCCTCGGCGGTTCCCGGGCGCATCGCGGCCATCGACGTCAAGGAGAACCAGACGGTCGCCAAGGACCAGCTGCTGTTCGCGCTCGACCCGGTGCCCTTCCGCCTCGCCGTGGAACAGGCGGAAGCCGATCTGAAGATCGCCGAAGCCGCCGAGGCCGACCAGGCGCGCACCGTCTCCGCCGAGCGCTCCAATGCCGTCATCGCGACCGAGCAGGTCTCGCGCGCGCGTTCGAATCTGGACCTCGCCACGCAGACGCTCGCGCGGCTGCAGGCGCTCCGCCCCAAGGGCTATGTGAGCGCGCAGCAGGTCGACGATGCCGCGACGGCCAAGCGCGACGCGGAGGTGAGCCTCCGTCAGGCGCTGCATCAGGAGGAGGCGGCCGACGCGCTGGTCAGCAACGCCGCCGCTTCCATCGCCTTGGTGGAGGCCCGCCGCGCGGCGCTGGCGATCGCGCAGCGGGCGCTCGACGATGCAACGATCCGGGCGCCGTTTGCCGGCAAGGTCGTCGGGCTCGCGACCTCGCCGGGCGAATATGTCCTCACCGGCCAGTCCGTCTTCACGCTGATCGACACCGCCGAATGGTTCGCCTCGGCCGCGTTCCTCGAGACGGAACTGCCGTCCATCGCGGTGGGTGATTGCGCGACCGTCTACACGCTCGCGGACCGGACGGTCCCGATCCGTGGCCGCGTCGAGGGGACGGGTTGGGGCGTCGCTTCGCAGGACGTGATCAACCTTCCGCGCACCATGCCGATCGTGCCGAAGAATCTAGACTGGGTGCGCGTCGCGCAGCGCTTTCCCGTCCGGATCCGCCTGCTTGATCCGCCCGACGAGCTGATGCGTATCGGAGCCTCCGCGACTGTAACCGTGCACCATGGCCAGAGCTGCTGAGTTCCCCTGGCGCGCCGTGGCACGCCAGACCGCGCGCGACCTCCAGCCCTTCCCGGGCCGCCTTGCCATGACCTGGCGGGTCGCGCTGCTCTGCGCGATCGTCGCCGGCGTCGCCATGGTCTACAAGATCCCGGAATCGGCCATCGGCTGCTATCTCATCATCTTCCTGATGAAGCCGAACGGCGCCCAGAATGTCGGGCAGTCGATCGGGCTGATCATCCTGGCCAGCGTCGTGGTGCTCGCCATGGCGCCGCTCGTGCAGGCGACGGCCGATTCGCCGCTGCTGCGGATTGCCGTGATGGCGCTGATTTCGTTCGTGTTCGTGTTCCTCGGCGCCGCATCGCAGCTGGGCGAGATCGGCTCGATCATCGCGCTGGTGATCGTCTTCGTTCTCACGCTGGTCGACCAGGTTCCGGCCGGCGAGATCGTGACCCGCGGCCTGCTCTATGCCTGGCAGATGGCCTGCGTGCCGATGGCGCTCATGATCGTCTTCAACCTCGTGCTCGGCACCTCGCCGCACAAACTGATGCGCGACACCATCGTGGAACGTCTGAAGGCATCCGCCGAGGCACTCGATGAGGCGGACGCCGGACGCGTGCAGCCGCCGCTCGCCGAAGGCAATGCCGATATCGGCCAGCAGGCGATGCTGGCGACAATCTTCCATACGGCGCCGACCGCCTATGTCACCTGGCTGCGCGGCGCGGCGATGAACAGCTATCGCCTGATGCTCGCGATCGCTGCCCTGCCGGCGGAGATGACACGCGACGTCCGGGACGGGCTCGTGCGGCAGCTGCGCGCGGCAGCGGACGCCGTCGGCAAGGGCGACCGCCCCGAGGGCACGAGCCAAGCTTCGGCAACGGACGCGCCGGCGCTCGGTGCCCTCCGCACGGCGCTTGCGGGATTGTCGCAGCAAAATGGCGGCTCCGACGAGGCACCCGCCAAGCCGCCCTTCCTCGCCGCCGACGCCTTCACCAATCCCGACTATCAGCGCTATGCGCTGAAGACCACGGCGGCGGCGATCTCCTGCTACCTCATCTATTCGCTGATCAACTGGCAGGGCATCCACACCGCGATGATCACCTGCTACGTCGCTGCCCTCGGCACCACCGCCGAGACGGTTCACAAGCTGATCCTCCGCATCACCGGCTGCCTGGTCGGCGCCGCGATGGGCTTCCTCTCCATCCTCTACGTCATCCCGCATCTCGAATCGGTCGGCGGGCTGATGGCGCTGGTCTTCGGCGCCATTCTCGTGGCGGCCTGGGTGTCGACCGGCAATGAGCGCATCTCCTATGCCGGCGTCCAGGTCGGGCTCGCCTTCCTGCTGACGGTGCTCGACGGCTTCGCGCCGAGCAGCAGCATGGATTCCGGCCGCGACCGCATCGTCGGCATCCTACTCGGCAATGTCGTCGTCTATCTCTTCTTCACGAGCATCTGGCCCAAGAGCGCCATCGTCGAGATCCGCGAACGGCTGGCGCGCGTCTTCGCCGCACTGTCGCGCCTCGCGACGTTGGCGCCCGACGCGCGGATCGCCGCCCTCGCGGACGCGGAAATCATCGAGACGGAGACGGCCAAGGCGCGCGAACAGCTGGCCCTGCTGCCGTTCGAGCCGGCCTCGGAGCGCCCATCGGCCGCGCGCATCGCCGAATTGCGCGATCTGATCGCCGAGACGCGGGCATTCCTGCCCATGCTCCTCTTCGCACCCGCCCCGACGGACGATGTGCCGCGCCGGCTCGATCGCGTGGCCGAACGGATCGGCGGGCGGTCTGCCGCTGCCCCGTCTTCCGACCAGCCGGCCGAGGCGACCGACGATGGAACCGGCGACATCGCGGCGCGGCTGCGCCGCATCGAACAACTGGCTGCGGGGTGACGGGGATGGCGAGCACGATGCGACTCCCTGCCGTCAGGCTCTTCGGCTTCGCGCTTGCGGTGCTGATCGGCGGCTCGCTCGCCGCCTGCACCTCGAGCATGCTCGAAAACGCGCCGAGCGACCCGTCCACGCCGTGGAAGCCCCCATCCGAAGCGGCGGCCACCAAGGCGGGCGGCAGGAGCGGCGCGAACGACTTCGGCGTCCGGTCCGACGATGCCGTCTCGGCGCTCCAGCCGACGCCCGGCATCCAACGCAACAAGGTCTACGGCCTCCCCGAGCTGATCGACATCGCGCAGACGCAGAACCCGGCCACCCGCATCGCCTGGCAGACCGCGCGGCAGGCGGCGCTCGCGGCCGGCATGGTCGAGGCGACCTACCTGCCCTACATCTCCGCCAACGTGATCGGCGGCTCGCAGAGCTATTCGGCGCCGCTCCCCGTCGCGATCGGCAATCAGGACGAGGTCACCACCACGGTCAGCGGCGTGTCACCGCAGATCGCGCTGCAATGGCTGGTGTTCGACTTCGGACAGCGCAAGGCGCTGCACGAGGCGGCGCAACACAATTCGGCGGCCGCGAACGTCCTGTTCAACGGCGTGCACCAAAAGATCATCTACGACGTCACGCGCACCTATTATCTCTACGGCGCCGCGCGGAGCCGCGTACGCATCGCCGACCAGAACCTCGCCAACAGCCGCAAGATCGAAGCGGCGGCGCAGGCACGGGTCGACAAGGGGATCGGCACCACCGTCGAGCTCGCGCAGGCCCGACAGGCGGTGGCGCAGGCGCAGTTCGGGCTCGTCCAGTCCCAGGGCCAGGAGAAAGACGCCTATCAGGCGCTCCTCGGCGCGATGGGCGTCTCGCCGGTAACGCAGCTCCGCGTCTCGGAATCCGGATCGCGGCGGCTGCCCGACAGCGTCGGCGCGCCGACGGAGCAGATGATCAAGGCAGCGCTCGCACAGCGCCCGGACGTGCTCGCCTCCTTCTCCGCGATGAAGGCGAGCCAGGCCGGCATCACGGCCGCCGAGGCGGAATTCATGCCCAAGGTCTATCTCGGCGCCGTCGCCGCCGGCGGCAACACCAATCTGAGCGCCTCTGGCATGCCGACGATCGGCCAGCAATCGGCGGCGACCGGCGTCGTCGTCGGCGCGACGATGCCGCTCTTCGACGGCGGCCTCCGGGAAGCCCAGCTCAAGAATGCCCAGTCGCTCGCCGCCGCGAGCGAGGCGACATTCCAGCGGACGCGCGACGACGCGGCGCGCGAGATCGTCGTCAGCGCCGATACGCTGCGCTCGGCGCTCGCCTCCTACCGCGCGGCCACGGCGCTGACCTCGGCCGCCGCCGTCACCTATGATGCGGCGCTCGATTCCTATCGCGCCGGCGTCGGCGACATCACCACGGCGACGGCCGCCGACAGCGGGCTGCTCACGGCGCGCCAGGCGCAGGCGGATGCCTATACGGCCTCGCTCGTCGCCGCATCGAACCTCGCCTTCGTGCTCGGCCGGATGACGTCCCGCGACGCCTCCGCCCTGACATCATCGCAGTAGCCGCGCCATGCGGCCCGCTCATCTGTTCCTAGCTGACTGAGGAGATCGAGGCTTGACATCAGATCCTTCGAAGAACGCTCTCCGCGATGAACTGCTGGACGACGTCTACTCGGCCGTCGACCTCTCCGGCGCCCTGCCGAAATTCGCGTTCCCGCCGTCGGAGGCCGATCCGCGCCATGTCTTCGCGGCGGTCCGCGACGAGCTGATGCTGGACGGCAATTCGCGCCAGAACCTCGCGACCTTCTGCCAGACCTGGGTCGACGACGAGATCCGCGACCTGATGGCGCTGTCGATCGACAAGAACATGATCGACAAGGACGAGTATCCCCAGACCGCCGAGATCGAGGCGCGCTGCGTGAACATGCTCGCCGATCTGTGGAATTCGCCCGATCCGAAGGGCACCATCGGCTGCTCGACGGTCGGCTCATCCGAGGCGGCCATGCTCGGGGGGCTGGCGCTCAAATGGCAGTGGCGCAAGAAGCGCGCGGCAGCCGGGCTGCCGACCGACAAGCCCAATCTCATCTGCGGCCCCGTGCAGATCTGCTGGCACAAATTCGCGCGCTATTTCGACGTCGAGCTCCGCGAGATTCCGCTCGAGGGCGACCGGCTGATCATGAACGCCGAGGAGGTGCTGAAGCGGGTCGACGAGAACACGATCGGCGTCGTGCCGACCATGGGCGTCACCTTCACCTGCCAGTATGAGCCGGTGAAGGCGGTCAGCGATGCGCTGGACAAGCTCCAGGCTGAGACGGGCCTCGACGTTCCGATCCATGTCGACGGTGCCAGCGGCGGTTTCCTGGCGCCGTTCTGCGCGCCGGACGTGCCCTGGGACTTCCGCCTGCCGCGCGTCAAATCGATCAATGCGTCGGGCCACAAGTTCGGCCTCGCGCCGCTGGGCGTGGGCTGGGTCGTCTGGCGCGAGGCGAGCGACCTGCCCGAGGATCTCGTCTTCAACGTCAATTATCTCGGCGGCAACATGCCGACCTTCGCGCTCAACTTCTCGCGTCCGGGCGGGCAGGTGATCACGCAGTACTATAATTTCCTGCGTCTCGGCCGCGAGGGCTACGCCAAGATCCACGATGCCTGCTACGCGACGGCGCAGTTCCTCGCCAAGGAGATCGCGGCGATCGGCCCGTTCGAGATCCTGTTCGACGGCAATAGCCAGGCCGGCATTCCGGCGCTGTGCTGGAAGCTCAAGGACGAGGGCGGGATCGGCGGCTACACGCTCTACGACCTCGCCGACCGGCTGCGGAGCCGCGGCTGGCAGGTGCCGGCCTATTCGATGCCGGCCAACCGCCAGGACCTCGTAATCCAGCGCATCCTCGTGCGGCATGGCGTGAGCCATGATCTCGCCAGCCTGCTGCTTGAGGACCTGAAGCGCTCCGTCGAATTCTTCGCCAAGCACCCCGTCGTCCAGCCGATGACCAAGGACGAGGCCGGCGGCTTCAACCACAATTGAAGCCCCTGACGCGCCGCGCGCCAAGCGCCGCGGCACGTCCATCGAACAGGGCGGCGGCAGCGGAAGCCGCCGAACCCGCATCCCGCTTTTCCGCGAACGCGCCATTCCGGATCTGGAGAACGCTCTCACATGTGTACGTCGCTCAGCTACAAGGACGCGGCCGGCAAGGTCTATTTCGGGCGCACTCTGGAGCTCACGATCGATCTGCCCTACCAGATCGCCTATTATCCGCCGGGCTTCTCGGTGACCTCGGCCATCGAGGGACACGCGCCTGCGACCTTCGCCACGCGCCATGGCACCATCGCCGTCACGATGCCCTACCGCCTGCCCACTCCGGACAAGCCGATCGGCATCGGTGATCTCAAGGTGCTCGAAGGTCTCAATGACAAGGGGCTGACCTTCAGCCTGCTGTCCTATCCCACGGCTGCGGGCAAGCAGGCGGCGGTGGAAGCGACGAAGTCGGTGCTGTCGGCATCCGATATCGGCCTGTGGGCGCTCGGCCAGTTCGCCACCGTCGAGGAGGTCAAGGCCGCGCTCGACGAGCAGCCGATCATGCTGCAGCCCCTCGCCCTGCTCGGTGGCGTCGAATCGCCCTTCCATTATGTCGTGCATGATGCGAGCGGCGCGGCGCTGGTGATCGAGTTCGACCACGGCATCATGACCGTCTACGACAATCCGGTCGGCGTCATGACCAACGGCCCGAAGTTCGACTGGCACCTCGTCAATCTCAACAACTACACTTTCTTGTCCAACGTCGATAAATCCTCGGCGACGTTCGGTGCCTACGCCGCGGCCCAGCCCGATTCCGGCATTGCGACCGCCGGCCTGCCGGCCTCGAACACTTCGGTCGGCCGCTTCGTGCGGGCGGCGTATTATGCTGAGTTCACCGAGAAGGCCGCCGAACCCGATCTGGCGGTGCAGACGCTCGCCCACATCATGAACAATTTCGACCGGCCCCGCGGCGCGAGCATCGATTATCCCGAGCAGGGCGGTGGCCATCTCGAGGTGCAGGGACTGCAGCAGGACGGCAAGGAACCCTATGCGACCGAGTTCACGTCGTGGACCAACCTGTCCGATCTCGACCGCGGACTGTTCTTCATCCGCGACTATCGGAGCCTCAACTATTCGTCCTTTGACCTGAAGGCGCTTTCCGCGCTGACCGCCCCGGCCGTGGTCCCGTTCGGAAAGCTGGGCGCTCTCGCCGGCGATGGAACCTCGCTGCTGAAGGGTTCATCCGCGCGGTAACGCAAGGTCCACCATCCGGACCGTCCTTCCGCCGCCATGGTGCCGGCGCGCCGCAGGGCCGCCGGCTCATGCCATCCCGTCCCGCCCGATGCCCATCTTATGAAGCGCCATTTCCTGCATCCGAGCGGCCTCCATATCGCGATCGAAGGGCCAGGACCCTTCGCGACGCGCCTCAGCTTCACGCGAGCCGGCCAACGCATCGTCTGGCTCGCACGCCAGCATCGCAAGGGGCTCGACCTCCGCCACCGGGCGCTCGATCCGGCCGGACGGCCGTTCTGGCAAAGCGCCGCCTATAATTGGAGCGTCGGCGCGATCTTTGCCGTCGGCGCATTCCTGTTCATGCTGGGCAGCGTGTTGAGCCTCGTCCCGGCCTCGGCCGGGGCATGGCCGGCGCTATGGACCAATATGGTCTTCTTCGCCGGCTCGATCCCGTTCACCATCGCCGGCTACCTGCAGCACTTCCAGGCGGCCAACGCGAGCGAGTTCATGGTCGATCCGCCGGCTGGACAAGAGCGCCGCGTCGCGCTGATCGGCTGGCATCCGACGAGCGCCGGCTGGCTCAGCACCTTCACGCAGTTCCTCGGCACGGTCGCGTTCAATTTCAATACGTTCGACGCGATCCTGGCCCCGCCCTCCGCGACCGCGCAGGACCTGTTCATCTGGACGCCGGACATGATCGGCTCAGCGCTCTTCCTCATTTCCGGCTATCTCGCCTTCATTGAGACGAGCCATCGCTATTGGAGCTGGAAGCCGAAGGATCTCGCCTGGCAGATCGTCTTCGTGAATCTTCTCGGCTGCATCGCCTTCATGATCGCGGCGATCCTCGCCTTCGTCCCCGCGGGACCCGAGCCGTCATGGATTCCGGCGGTCTCGAACATCAATCTTCTGCTCGGCGCGCTCGGCTTTTTCATCGGCGCGCTGCTGACCATGCGCGAAAGCCGGGCGGCCTCCTAGGCGGCGGACCCGGCGGCCGAAGCCGCCGGGCGCGAGCGGCGCTACTTGAGCAGCGGATCGGGGTTGAAGTCGTGCAGCGGCACCTCGTCGACGCCCCAGTTCTTCGTGAGGACATGGACATGCACATCCTTGGCGCCGTTGCTCTTGAGGATGCCGAGGATCTTCTCGTCGTCGGCGGAATCGGCTGCATGAACCCAGAGCAGCAGCCCCCCGGCGGCGATCTGTTCCTCGACCGAGCGGCCATGCTTGCGCCCGAAGAGACGGGCGAGCAGAAGTCCGACGGCGCCCGACCCGGCGGCGCTGCCGGCGGTGATCGCGATGGTCGGGATCAGCGCGGCGCCGGCCGAGCCCAGCACCGCTGCGGCACCGAGGCCGACCACGAGCGCAGGACCGCCGGTCAGGGCCGCGAGCCCTTCGACGCGCGCATCCGGCGCCGAATAGGCGGCGCGCGGCGCATCGGCGCGATCTTCCAGTTGCTGCACGGACATGCCGGCGAGCCGCTCGCTATGTCCGAGCACGCTCATGTCTTCCTGCCGCAGGCCCGCCTGCATCAGGGCATCGACCGCGGCATTGAGCGAAGCCTCGTCGCTGAAGATGCCGACGGCCTCCCGCTCCTCGTAAGTATATTCGCCGCTCGTCGTCTCCGAAGCATTGTTGGCCATGCGTTCCTCTCCCCAGAACACGGGTTTGCTGTCGATTCATCCTAGCGGTTGCACGCGGCGCGGCACAAGGTTGGCAAGCCGGATGCGCGCGAACGCCGCGACTGGGATGACCCGGTTATCCCCATCCCAAGACCCGGAATATCCGAGACCCGGAATATGGCCGGCGCGGCGCCGTGAAGCTCTGCCGATTGCTTGCGATGCCCGATGAGATCGCGCAACAATGCTGCGGCGCACCATTCCGGCGCGATCGCTCCCCAGCCTGTGGCACCATCATGAGTCTCAAAGTCTATCTCGCCGGTCCGGAGGTCTTCCTGGCCAATGCCCGCGAGCAGCTCGACCGCAAGATCGCGCTGACGCGTGCCGCCGGTCTCATCCCGCTGGCGCCCGGCGATCTGGCGATCCCACCGCAGCCGACCAAGCGCCAACTCGGGCATGCGATCAGCGCGGTCGACGAAAGCATGATGGACAATGCCGATGCCATCATCGCCAATCTGACGCCCTATCACGGGCTTTCCGCCGACACCGGCACCTGCTTCGAGCTCGGCTATATGTGCGCGCGCGGCAAGCTCGCCTATGGCTACACCAACGTCGCGGCGCCGATGCGCGAGCGCGCGGTCGCCCATTATGGCGGCGACGTCCACCACGGCAGCGACGGACGGCTGCGCGGCGCCGATGGCCTGATGATCGAGGATGTCGACATGGCCGATAATCTGATGATGCAGGGCGGCATCGAGCGCCGCGGCGGCGCGCTCATCGTGCACGATGCCGCGCCGGATCGCCTCTATACCGACACGACGGCCTTCGAGCACTGTCTGGAGCTGCTGGCGGAGCGCGCCGGCTTACGCTGAGGGCGGATAGGCGCGCGAGCCGAAAATGGCGCCGCCGACACGGACATAGGTCGCGCCGAAGGCCACCGCCGTCTCATAGTCGCCGCTCATGCCCATGGAAAGCTCGGCAAGGCCGATCTCGCCCGCCAGCTTGGCTAGCAGCGCGAAATGAGGGCCAGGCGCCTCGGCCGCCGGCGGGATGCACATCAGCCCGCCAATGGCGAGGCCATGCTCGGTGCGGCAGCGCTCCACGAACGCCGCGGCCTCGCGCGGCGCGATGCCGGCCTTTTGCGGCTCCAGCCCCGTATTGACCTGCACGAACAGCTTCGGCCGTTTGTCCTGGCGCGTGATCTCTTCGGCGAGGGCGCCGGCGATCTTGTCGCGGTCGACAGTGTGGATGGCATCGAACAGAGCGACGGCCTCGCGCGCCTTGTTCGATTGCAGCGGACCGATCAGGTGCAGCTCGATATCGGGATGCGCCGCGACGAGCGCCGGCCATTTCGCCTGCGCCTCCTGGACGCGGTTCTCGCCGAAGAGGCGCTGCCCGGCCGCGATCGCCGGCTCCATCGCCTCGGCGGGAAACGTCTTCGACACGGCGATGAGGCGGGCCGATCCCTTGGGCCGATGCGCGGCGGCTTCGGCGGCGGCGATATGGCCGCGAACGGCTGAGAGGCGGGCTTCGAGACTGTCGGACATGGCCTGCCGGATGTGAGGGACGGCGGATCGAAAGGGTCGGCCGGCCCTACCACGCCCGGCGCCGCGGCTCAACCGATCCGCCATTCGGCCGCCATGGCGGTTGACCGGGCGGCAGCTTTCTGGTGAAGGTCGCAACCTGCCGCAAGGCGCAATCCTTCCAGCGGCGCGCCCGGCCGCGGCCTTACCAATTCGACGACGGATCATGACGCAAGAACGCTACAATCCCCGCGACGCCGAACCGCGCTGGCAGCGCGTCTGGGCCGAGCGCGGCATCTTCGAGACGAAGAACGACGATCCGCGGCCGAAATACTATGTGCTGGAGATGTTCCCCTATCCCTCGGGGCGCATCCATATCGGCCATGGCCGCAACTATGTCATGGGCGACGTGGTCGCGCGCTTCAAGCGCATGAAGGGGTTCAACGTCCTGCATCCCATGGGCTGGGACGCCTTCGGCCTGCCGGCCGAGAATGCCGCCATCGAGCGCAACAGCCATCCCAAGGTCTGGACCTACGAGAACATTGAGACGATGAAGGCGCAGCTGAAGCTGCTCGGCCTCTCGCTCGACTGGAGCCGCGAGATCGCGACATGCGATCCGGCCTATTATGCCGAACAGCAGAAGATCTTCGTCGATTTCTTCGACAAGGGCCTCGTCTATCGCAAGGAGAGCGAGGTCAACTGGGACCCGGTCGACAATACCGTGCTCGCCAATGAGCAGGTAATCGACGGGCGCGGCTGGCGTTCCGGCGCCCTGGTGGAGCGGCGCAAGCTCTCGCAGTGGTTCTTCCGGATCACCGCCTTCGCCGAGGAGCTTCTCTCGGCGCTGGATACGCTCGACCGCTGGCCGGACAAGGTCCGCCTGATGCAGCGCAACTGGATCGGCCGGTCCGAGGGCCTGTCGCTGCGCTTCCAGCTCGACGCGTCGACCACGCCGCTCGGCACCAGCGAGATCGAGATCTACACGACGCGGCCCGATACGCTCTACGGCGCCTCGTTCCTCGCCATCGCCGCCAACCATCCCCTCGCCGAGAAGCTCGCCGAGGAGAATGCCGAACTCGCTGAATTCATTGCCGAATGTCGGCGCGGCGGAACCTCGGCCGAGGCGATCGAGACGCAGGAGAAGCTCGGCTTCGACACCGGCGTGAAGGCCGAGCACCCGCTGGTGCCCGGCTGGTTCCTGCCGGTCTATGTCGCCAATTTCATCCTGATGGACTATGGCACGGGCGCGATCTTCGGCTGCCCGGCACATGACCAGCGCGACCTCGACTTTGCCCGGAAATACGGCCTGCCGGTCAAGCCCGTCGTGCTGCCGGAAGGCGAGGATCCGGCATCGTTCGGCGTCGGCGACATCGCCTATGACGGCGACGGCACGCTGTTCAATTCCGCCTTCATGGACGGGCTGTCCATTCCCGATGCCAAGGACGCGGTTGCGAAACGGCTGGAGAATCAGTCGCTTGGCAACGCGCCGCAGGGCAAGCGCCAGGTGAATTTCCGCCTGCGCGACTGGGGCATCTCGCGCCAGCGCTATTGGGGCTGCCCCATCCCGGTCATCCATTGCCCGAGCTGCGGCCCGGTTCCGGTGCCGAAGGAGGACCTGCCGGTTCGCCTGCCGGAGGACGTGACATTCGACCGGCCGGGCAACCCGCTCGACCGCCATCCGACGTGGAAGCACGTCGCCTGTCCGAAATGCGGCACGGCGGCGGTGCGCGAGACGGACACGATGGACACCTTCGTCGACTCGTCCTGGTATTTCGCGCGCTTCGCCAGTTCCGCCCACATGTCGCCATTGGCGAAAGAGGCGGTCGATCACTGGCTGCCGGTCGATCAATATATCGGCGGCATCGAGCACGCGATCCTGCACCTGCTCTATTCGCGCTTCTTTACCCGCGCGCTGACGGCCTGCGGACGCATCTCGGTCGCCGAGCCCTTCGCCGGTCTCTTTACCCAGGGCATGATCGTCCACGAGACCTACAAGGACGCAGCCGGCAAGTGGCTGTTCCCGGAAGAGGTCGAAAAGCGCTCCGACGGGACGGCTGTCCGCAAGGGCACCGAGGAGCCGGTGACGGTCGGCCCGCCCGAGAAGATGTCGAAGTCGAAGAAGAATGTCGTGCCGCCGGAAGTGGTGGCCGACAGCTACGGCGTCGATTGCGCGCGCTGGTTCATGCTTTCCGACACGCCGCCGGAGCGCGACAGCGAATGGACCGAGGCCGGCATCGAGGGCGCCTGGCGCTTTGCCCAGCGCATCTGGCGTCTCGTCAACGAGGCCGTCGACCTCGCCGGCCCTACGCCGGTCGCCCCTACCACCTTCGGGCCCGAGGCGACGGCGATCCGCCGCGCGGCGCACCGCCTCGTCGCCCATGTGGCGGAGGATTTCGATCGCCTGCGCTTCAACGTCGCCGTCGCGCGGGTGCATGCCTATGTGAACGGCTATGCCGACGCGGTGAACGCAGCTCGTGCGCGGGCGGGCGCTCTGCCGGCCGACGAGGCGGCGGCGCTGCTCGAAGGCGCCCGGATGCTGGTCGGCGTCATCGCGCCGATGATCCCGCATCTCGCCGAGGAATGCTGGACCGTGCTCGGCGGCGAAGGCCTCGTCGCGGAAGCGCCCTGGCCGGTCGCAGATGCCGCGCTGCTGGTCGAGGACGAGATGACGCTGCCCGTCCAGATCAACGGCAAGAAGCGGGACGAACTCACCATCTCGGCAACGGCCTCGGATGCTGATATTGAGAAGGCGGTGCTCGCGCTCGACGGCGTTGCCCGTGCGCTCGAGGGCCGTTCGCCGCGCAAGATCGTCATCGTGCCGAAGAGGATCGTGAATGTCGTCGTCTGATCGCCGTTCCGGTACGACGGGGCGCGCCACGCGCCGCGGAGCCCTCGCGGCGCTGGGAGCGGTCGCGCTCCTGGCGGGCTGCACCGTCCATCCCGTCTATATGCCGGTCGAGACGGCGACCAAGGACGGCCTGAAGTCGAATGTCGACCTGTCCGCCATCACCGTAAGCGCAGCAACCACGCGCGTCGGGCAGGAAGTGCGCAACAACCTGCTCTTCGCGTTCAGCGGCGGCAAGGCGACGCCGCCGCCGCGCTACGTGCTCAACATCGACGTTGCGAACTCGGAAGAGCGGCTCGGATTCGCGAAGGACGAGACGGCGCCGGCCTATCAGGTCAGCGTCCAGGTGAAATACGAGCTTCGGACCATCGCCGACGATCGCCTGCTCGGTCGATCGGTCTCGACGGGCCTTGCGACCTATAACCGCTCGAACCAGAACTTCGCGAATGTGCGGGCGCGGATCGACGCCGAGAACCGCGCCGCGGAATCCGTCGCCGACGAGATTCGCCTCCGCATCGCGCTCGCCATCGCCAAGGACATGCCTCCGGCGCAGTTGGGCACCGTCAAGGGCCCGAACCTGCCGGCCGGCGGAACGCCGTCGATCATCTCCAATTCGATGTAGGCGAACGGGAGAAGAGCAGATGGTCGCGATACGGCCGCAGGATGCCGATCGCGTCCTGGCGCGCCCCGACCCGGCCGTCCGGGTCGTGCTGCTGCACGGCACGGATAGCGGTCTCATCTCGGAGCGGGCCGCCAATTTCTGCAAGACCGTGCTTGGCGGCGCCGACGACGCGTTCGGTCTGGTGCGGCTCGAAGCCGCCGAGATCGCTTCGGACCCCGGCAGGCTCGCCGACGAGGCGAACACCATCCCGCTCTTCGGCGGTTCGCGCGTCATCCGCGTGCGCGTCTCCGGCAACCGGCCGATCCTGAACGCGGTGACGGCGGTGCTGGCTGCGCCGCCGCGCGACAGCTGGGTCGTGCTCGAGGCGGGCGAAATCCGCAAGGGCGTCGGGCTGAGGAAGCTGTGCGAGGCCGCACTCGGTGCGGCGGCGATCGCCTGCTATGCCGATGAGGGCGCCGCGCTCGATCGCCTCATCGAAAGCGAGCTCTCCGCCTTCCGCCTCACGCCCGAGGCGCGGACGCTGCTGAAGCTGCAGCTCGGCGCTGACCGCCTCGCGAGCCGCTCCGAACTCGTCAAGCTGGCGCTCTATGCGCGCGGCCGGACCGAGATCGACGTCGCCGACATCCGCGCCGTGATCGGCGATGGCGGCGGCTTCGCGGCCGACGAGGCGGTGGATGCCGCCGCGATGGGCGATGCCGAGACCTTCGACCGCCATTTCCGCCGCATCCTCGCCTCCGGAACACCGGCCTTCGTCGTCGCCTCGTCGGCGCTCAGGCACTTCCAGACGCTGCACAAGATCCGCTCCGCCATCGAGGCCGGCGCGCCGCAGCAGGCCGCGATCGACATGGCCGGCGGCGTGTTCTTCCAGCGCAAGGCGAAGCTCGAGCAGGCGGTGCGGCTCTGGTCTTCGGAGCGGCTGCTCGCGGCGCTGGACCGGCTCGACCGCGCCATCCTCGACAGCCGGCTGAAGGCGGCGATCGGCGAGGAGATCATCGGCCAGGCCCTGCTCTCCATCGCCGTCATGGCCCGCCAGGCACGGCGTCCGGCGGCCTGAGGGCGGGTGGGTAGACGGGCGTCGAGGATTGAGTGCCAGGACGGAGCCGAGAGCCGTACAGCGCCCTGTTCTTCACCTCTCCCTGAGGGAGAGGTCGGCGCGTAGCGCCGGGTGAGGGTTTACGGCTTCTCCGGAGAGTTCCCTAAACCCTCTCCCGCCGGCCTGCGGCCGTCGACCTCCCCCTTAGGGGGAGGTGAAGAAAGGGAGCGAGAGCCCCCTCTCACCTCACACCCGAAACGTCTCCGCGAGGCGCACCAGGGCGTTCGCTGCGGCGACGATCGCGGCGAGGTCGACGTGTTCGTCGATGGCGTGCGCGGCCTTGATATCGCCCGGCCCAAAGATCACCGTCGGCGTGCCGGCCCGGGTCATCGAGCTGGCGTCGGAGCCGAAGGATGCGCCGAGGATCCGCGCCGTGCCGCCTTCGGCCCGCGCCGCCGCGCTGAGCGCGGTCACGATGCCCGCCCCCGTCGGCACATCCATGGAGGCGGCATCGATGAAGGGCCGGTGCATGACGTAGCGGATGCCCTCGGGCGGCGCGAAGCCGGCGACCGCCGCCGCGATCTCCTCCCAGATCTCCGATCCCGTCTGATCCGGCAGGGGGCGGCAGTCGAAGGTGAGCCGCACCTTCGAGGGAATGCTGTTCGGTCCGTCGCCGCCGGCGATCATCGTGCAGGTCAGCGTGCGCGGATCGAGCAGGGGATGGCTGTGCCGCGACTGCGTCCGCGCCATGTAGTCGGCCAGGAAGTCGAGCAGCGGGCCCGTGGCGGTGATCGCGTTCCGTCCCTCATGCGGGCGCGAGGCATGGGCGGCGCGGCCGAGCACGTCGATATGCCAGCGCACGGCGCCCTTGCAGGCGCAATAGAGATCGAGGCCAGTCGGCTCGCCGGCGACGCCGCCATCATAGGGGCCATGGGTCTTCAGGTGATGCGTGACGCCCTTGAACGTGACCTCCTCGTCGATCGCAGCGAGAAAGGTCACGGCTGACGCCGTGTGGCCACGGCGCTTGAGTTCCCGCAACGCCAGCATGAAGGTGGCGAGACAGCCCTTGTCGTCGACGGCACCGCGTCCGAAAAGCAGGTTTCCCTCGCGGCGCGGCGTGAAGGGCGCCTCCATGCCATCGACCTGAACCGTGTCGAGATGACCCTCCCAGAGCAGCGTCGGAGCACCGGGGGCGCCGGGCAGCTCGGCTACGACATTGGGCCGGCCTTCTTCCACCAGGTCGAGGGAAACGGCGAAGCCTTCCGCCGCGAGCCAGTCGGCGACGAACCGCGCCATGCGCGCCTCGCCGAACCATGCAGGCGGCAGGCCGTCGCGATGAAAGCTCGGATTGATGGAGGGAATCGCGACCATGGCCGAGAGGAGTTCGGCCGCCGATTCGAGTTCGATCACGTCTTTAGGTCCGTCGGGGTTCGTCGGTGGTCCGGCCGGGAGGGGCTGGCTGAAGCGATGGCCGGCGGCCCTGTCGTAACGACGCGGCGCCGGCCCGTCGAGTGCCGTTTCGTCCTGCCCGCCGCGCGCCCCAAGTGCGGCCGCCCATGCAGCAGCCGGTCAACAGGAACGCCGCAAGCTGCTATGGGAGGTCGCGCGTTCGCGGTCTTCGGCTAGGAGACCGCGTCGCACGCCATCAGGTTCCGAAGACGGCCACGCTCCCGTGGCTCCTTGAGAGGTAATATGCCCGACGCGATCGATATCGAAGGCGCCGCCCCGCATGGCGGCCATTATTCCCATGTGGTGGTGGCGAACGGCTTCGCCTTCGTCTCCGGCCAGGGTCCGGTCGATCCGGCGACAGGCCGGATGCCCGACGATTTCGCCGGGCAGGTGCGCCAGACGCTGACCAATCTCGAGACCATCCTCAAGGGCGTCGGCACGGACCTCTCCCGCGCCGTGAAGGTCAATGCCTATCTCGCCGACGTCACCCGCTTTGGCGAGTACAACGAGATCTACAAGACCTTCTTCAAGGGCCGCGCCCCGGCCCGCACGACCGTGGGCGCCCAGCTGATCGGCATCCAGGTCGAGATCGACTGCATCGCCGCGATCCCCGAGACGCGCTGATCTCGCTTGCCACGATCGAAGGCCGGGCCGATCGCCCGGCCTTCGCACACCCCGGTTCAGCCCACGGGACGCTATTTGGCGAAGAGCTGGCCAATATCCGCGAAGGCCTTGAATTCGAGCGCATTGCCCGCCGGATCGAGGAAGAACATCGTCGCCTGCTCGCCGACCTGGCCCTTGAAGCGCACATAGGGCTCGATCACGAAGGCGATGCCAGCGGCCTTCAGCCGTTCGGCGAGCGCCTCCCAATCCTCCATCGCCAGCACCACGCCGAAATGCGGCACCGGCACGTCATGGCCGTCGACGGGATTGTGATGCGGCGCGTCACCCGGTGCCTTCGGCTTCCAATGCGCGACGATCTGATGGCCATAGAGGTCGAAATCGATCCAGCTGTCGGAACTGCGGCCCTCCGGGCAGCCGAGCAGATCGCCATAGAAGGCGCGCGCCGCGGCGAGGTCGTCCACGGGGAAGGCGATATGGAAGGGCGTGAGGCTGGCCATCGGGCGTTCTCTCATGTGGAGCCGGCGCGCGCCGGCGGGAAAAGGGTTCTCGCTCACGCGGCGCCGTCATCGGTGCCGCTGGAAGCCAGAGCGGGCTCGGCGGCTTCGGTGAAGCGCCGCTCGATCGTCTCGACGCAGGCCCGCAGCGACTCCAAATGGCGCGCGGCGGCCTCCTCGATCGTCATGGCCGAGCGGAAGAAGATGATGTTGACGGCGCCCATGACGCGGCGCTGCCCGGTCGCCCGGCTCGGCGCGTGCACCGGCAGGGCGATGGCGCTGATCGCAGCCTCGGAGCCGCCGATCGAGGCACCATAGCCGCGCGCCTGCGTCTCGGCGACAAGCCGCGCGACCAGGCGCCGGTCGGCGGCATCGGCCGCGTCGACGGCGTCCGAGCGCGCCGCGATCTCCAGCATGGTCTCGCGCTCTTCCGCGCCGGCGGCGGCCAGGATCGCCCGCCCCATGGCCGAGCGCGTCAGCGGACGGTAGCGGCCGACCATGGCGCGGTGGATCGAGAACGGGCTGTAGCGATGCGTGGATTCGCGGATGAGGACGCCGCCGCCTTCGAAGGTGCCGAAATCGCTCGGCCAGCGCACCAGCGGCAGCAGCCGCACCATCTCCTGCGCCACGACATTGCTGATCTCGTCATGGTCGCTCAAGCCTTCGCTGAGCCGCCGCACGCCGGGCGCGAGGCTCCAGCTCTCGTCCGACGGGCTGCGCAGCACGAGATCCTGCCGCGCCAGCGTCGCCAGCAGGCGATAGGTCGTGGTGCGGTCGATGCCGCAGGCCCGCGCCAGTTCCGAAGGGGCCGCCCGTCCGCGCCGGCCGAGCTCGGCGAGGAGAACGATGCCCCGCTCCAGCGCGCGCACCGGCTTGTAGGTGCCCTCCATGGCCTTATCCCGCTCGGTGTTCACCAAGTGCACAGATAGCACGCCTTGCTTGAACCGCGCCAGCGGCGAGGCCTAGCGTGCCGGCCAAGAAACGAGCAGAGCCGCGGCGCCATCGATCGCATCGCGGCGAGAACATGCGGAGGATGCCATGCTGAGCGGCGCGGTCTGTATCAGTCATTCGCCCCTGATGGACAAGAACCGGGCGCCGGCGCCGGTGGAGAAGCGCTTCGAGGCAGCGATCGCCAAGGCGGCACGACAGGTCGCCGACTGGGGACCGGACGTCGTCATCGTCTTCTTCCCGGATCATTTCAACGGTTTCTTCTACGATCTGATGCCGAGCTTCTGCATCGGCGCGGTCGCGAGTTCGATCGGGGATTTCGGGTCGGTGCCGGGCGCGCTCGACGTGCCGGAGGACCTCGCCGCGTCGCTCGCCGCGAGCGTCACGCGGGACGGCATCGACGCCGCGATCTCCTATCGCATGCAGGTCGACCACGGCGCGACGCAGCCGGTGGAACTGCTGTCGGCGATCCATCCGCTCACCCGCATCATCCCCGTCTTCATCAATTGCGCCGCCCCGCCGCGGCCAACCTTCGCCCGTGTTCGCGCCTTCGGTGAGGCGGTGGGGCGCTGGGCGCAGGCGATCGACGTCAATGTGGCCGTGCTCGCCTCCGGCGGCCTGTCGCATGATCCGCCGATCCCTGCGCTCACCGGCGCCACCCCCGAGGCGCGGGCGAAGCTGATCGACGGCCGCGCCGCGAGCCACGCCGCCCGCCTCGCCCGCCAGACCCGCGTCTATGGCGCCGGGCACGACTATGTCGCCGGTACCTCGAAACTGCGGCCGCTCAATCCCGAATGGGACCGCGACTTCCTCGACCATCTCGTGCGCGGCGACCTCACGGTCGGCGATGCCTGGGACGATAATGAGGTGACCCGCCTCGCCGGGCGCGGCGCGCATGAGGTCCGCACCTGGGTCGCGGCCCTCGCGGCGCTCTCCGCGGCCGGCGGCTACGAGGCCGAGATCGGCTTCTACGAGCCGATCCAGGAGTGGATCACCGGCATCGCGCTGACCACCGCGACGCCCCGCGCCGCCGCCAGGCAGGCCGCCTGAGGCCGGTCCCTCCGATCCATCACCACGGAACAGCACCCATGAGCGAAACCGCTTCCCCCGCTCCCTATCGCAGCATCTGGCGCGACCTGCAGGGCGTCTCCTTCTCGCAGGGCTTCCTCGACGCCGGCGGCATCCGCACGCGCTATCTGCATGCCGGCAGGACCGGCGCCCCGCCGCTCCTTCTGCTGCACGGCGTCGGCGGCCATGCCGAGGCCTATATCCGCAACCTCGCCTCGCATGGCGAGCATTTCGACGTCTGGGCGATCGACCTGATCGGTCATGGCTGGACCGACAAGAAGGCCGAGGATCGCGAGATCCGCCACTATGTCGACCATGTGCTGCGCCTGCTCGACACGCTCGGCTTCGAGAAGGCATCGATCTCCGGCGAGTCGCTCGGCGGCTGGGTCGCCTCGCGCATCGCGGCGGATCATCCCGAGCGCGTCGATCGGCTGGTGCTCAACACGGCCGGCGGGTCGCAGGCCGATCCCGTCGTGATGGAGCGGATCAAGACGCTGTCGATGCGGGCGGCGTCCGAGCCGAGCTGGGAATTCATCAGGGCGCGCGTCGAGTGGCTGATGGCCGACAAGTCCAAGGCCTATGACGACCTCGTCGCCTGCCGCCAGGCGATCTATGCCCAGCCCGGCATGGCCGAGGCGATGAAGCACAACATGGTGCTGCAGGACATGGAGACGCGGAAGCGCAACCTCATCTATCCGGCCGACTACGCGCGCATCAAGGCGCCGACGCTGGTGCTGTGGACCTCGGACGATCCGACGGCGGACGTGAGCGAGGGCCGCCGCATCGCCTCGATGATCCCCGGCGCGCTGTTCACCGTCATGGCGGGCTGTGGCCACTGGCCGCAATTCGAGGATCCGGAGACGTTCAACCGGATCCACCTCGCCTTCCTGAAGAACGAGCCGGTTCCCGAGGCAGCTCCCATCGCCGCCTGAAAGCGGCGCGGCCCCTCCCGTCGAGGATATGTCCCATGACTGACGAACCGGTCGCCCGTCTGGCCGATCGCCTGGCGGCGGCGGAAGCAAGCCGCACGCCCTGCCCGCCGATCCGCGACGAAATCGCCGCGCTGGCGGGCGCGCGGTCTGCGACCGACATCGCCTATGCCGTGCAGGCCGAACTGACCCACCGCCGCATCGCCGCCGGCGAGCGCCTCGTCGGCCGCAAGATCGGGCTGACATCCAAGGCCGTGCAGGCCCAGCTCGGCGTCGATTCGCCCGATTTCGGCGCGCTCTTCGCGGCAATGGCCGTCGGCGACGGCGAGGATATCCCGCTCGCCGAGCTGATCCAGCCCAAGGTCGAGGCGGAGATCGCCTTCGTGCTCGACCGCGACCTGACCTGCGAGCGGCACACCGCCGCCGACATCTTCCGCGCCACCGCCTTCGCCGTGGCTGCGCTGGAAATCGTCGACAGCCGCATCGCCGACTGGAACATCCGCCTGACCGACACGGTCGCCGACAACGGCTCCAGCGCGCGCTTCGTGCTCGGCAGCCGACCGCTCGCCCTTTCAAGCGTCGACCTCGTCGGCTGCGCCATGACGCTGGAGCGCGACGGCGTCGAGGTCTCGCGCGGCTCGGGCGCGGCCTGCCTCGGCAGCCCGGTCAACGCCGCGCGCTGGCTCGCCGACACGATGGTCGCGGCCGGCTCGCCGCTGAGGGCCGGCGATGTCGTGCTCACCGGCGCGCTCGGACCGATGGCCGCGGTCAAGGAACCCGGCGTCTATACGGCCCGCATCGACGGCTTCGGACCGGTGCGCGTCCGCTTCACGAACTGACGGAGGCGCCATGAGCGCGACACGAGTGAAATGCGCCATCATCGGCTCGGGCAATATCGGCTCCGACCTGATGATCAAGGTCATGCGCACGTCGAAGAATCTCGCCGTGGGCGCGATGATCGGCATCGATCCGGCCTCGGATGGCCTCGCCCGCGCCGCCCGGCTCGGCGTGCCGGTGAGCCATGAGGGCATAGACGGCCTCCGCCGCATGCCCGAATACAAGGACATCCGCGTGGTGTTCGACGCGACCTCGGCCAAGGCGCATGTCCACAATGACGCGCTGCTGCGCGCCGACGGCAAGAAGGTCATCGACCTCACGCCGGCCGCCGTCGGGCCTTTCACCATCCCCGTCATCAATGGCGAGGCGACGCTCGACGCGCCCAATGTCAACATGGTGACCTGCGGCGGCCAGGCGACAATCCCGATCGTCAATGCCGTCAAGCGCGCCGCGAAGCGCCTCGTCTATGCCGAGATCGTCGCCTCGATCGCCTCGAAATCCGCCGGGCCGGGCACGCGCGCCAATATCGACGAGTTCACCGAGACCACGTCGAAGGCGATCGAGATCGTCGGCGGCGCCGAGCGCGGCAAGGCGGTGATCGTGCTCAACCCGGCCGAGCCGCCGCTGATCATGCGCGACACGGTGTTCACGCTGTCGCAGGGCGGCGAGCCGGAGGAGATCGAGGCCTCGATCCTCGCCATGGTCGCCGCGGTCCAGAAATATGTGCCGGGCTACCGCCTGAAGCAGCGCCCGCAATTCGAGCGCATCGGCGACAACGCCCCCGTCCGCATCCCCGGTATCGGGCCGGCCTCCGGCCTCAAGACCACCGTCCTGCTCGAGGTCGAGGGCGCCGCGCACTACCTGCCCGCCTATGCCGGCAATCTCGACATCATGACGTCCGCCGCCCTCGCCGCCGCCGATCTGTGGGCCGGCCGGCTGATCCAGAAGGAGGCCGCGTGATGGCGCGCCGCGACCCGAACAAGATCTATGTCCAGGACGTCACGCTGCGCGACGGCATGCACGCCGTCGGCCACAAATACAGCCTCGACCAGGCGCGTCGGATCGCCGCCGCGCTCGACGCCGCCAGGGTCGATGCGATCGAGATCACGCATGGTGACGGCGTCTCGGGCTCGACGTTCAACTATGGCTTCGGCGCGCATGACGATGCCGAGTGGATCGCCGCCGTCGCGGAGGTGTGCTCGCACGCCGTCGTGACGACGCTGCTCCTGCCCGGCATCGGCACGGTGCACGATCTGAAGGCCGCCTATGAGGCCGGCGCCCGCTCGGTCCGCCTCGCCACCCATTGCACGGAAGCGGACGTTGCGCGCCAGCATATCGAGGCGGCGCGCGCGCTCGGCATGGATACGGTCGGCTTCCTGATGATGGCGCATATGGCGCCGGTCGAGGTGCTGGCCGAACAGGCGAAGCTCATGGAGAGCTACGGCGCCGAATGCGTCTATGTGACGGATTCCGCCGGCGCGCTGCTGCCCGGCCAATATGCCGAGCGCGTCCGCGCGCTGCGGGCGGCGCTGAAGCCGGAGACCGAGGTCGGCGTCCACACGCATCACAATCTGACGCTCGGCGTCGCCAATGCGGTGGCCGGCATCGAGGCAGGCGCCGTCCGCGTCGACGCCTCCCTCGCCGGCATGGGCGCCGGCGCCGGCAATGCGCCGATCGAGGCGCTGGTTGCCGTCCTCGAACGCATGGGCGTCGCCACGGGCTGCGATCTCTACAAGCTCATGGATGCCGCCGACGATCTCGTCCGCCCGCTGCAGGACCGGCCCGTGCGCGTCGACCGCGAGAGCCTCGCGCTCGGCTTCGCGGGCGTCTATTCGAGCTTCCTGCGCCATGCCGAGGCGGCGTCGCGCGTCTATGACGTCGACACGCGCGAGATCCTGATCGAGCTCGGCCGCCGCCGCATGGTCGGCGGGCAGGAGGACATGATCATCGACGTCGCACTCGACCTGATCGAGGCGCGGAAATCCGCAGCCTGACACAGATCGTTCCGGGCGCCCGCCCCCCGCAGGCGAGGGCCTCGCGCCCGTCCCGGACGAGGGAAGCCCCGCAGTCATCCGGCTGTGGGGCTTCTTCGTGAGGCGGCAAAGGAATTCCGGAATTGGCTCATGATCGGGCCTTCCGGAAGCGTGCGCTTCAACACGGACAGAAAGTCTGGATTGCCGGGTCAAGCCCGGCAATGACACCGGCTGGGCGAATGAGGGTTCGCTCGAACCTGAATGCCGATCGACCGTTGAGTC
Organism: Kaistia hirudinis; assembly: GCF_014196455.1. Classification (GTDB taxonomy): domain Bacteria; phylum Pseudomonadota; class Alphaproteobacteria; order Rhizobiales; family Kaistiaceae; genus Kaistia; species Kaistia hirudinis. The sequence continues at coordinate 5,968 of NZ_JACIDS010000006.1, read as the reverse complement.
GTTCTTCCTTTGATTGAAGCCCCGACGGCGCAACCCACTCCGCCGTCATCCCGGACTTGATCCGGGATCCATCCAGCCGGAGCATTGGGAGGCTAGACCACCAGCGGCGTGGCTGGATGCATCCGGGGTCAAGTGCCTGGGATGACGGAGCTTTGTCGGAGCGGGTTGGTCAACTGCACCCGATTCCGACAAGAAATGAACCGCTCTAGCGCAGGGCCGCGGCGAGCTTGCGCAGATCCTGCTTCGGATCGCGCAGCGCATCGAGATCGGCGATGACGCGGCCCGAGGCGATCAGATCCTTGGCCGGCCGCATCTCGCGGCCATTGTCGACGGTCACCGCGCCGACGATGCGCCCGTCGGTGACGCCGAACAGCGTATAGCGCGCGGCTGCATCATCGCCGCGCCGGATCCAGTCCGCCGCCTCGGGGGAGCCGGCAACCTGGAAATTGCTCTCATACTGGTCGGTCCAGTACCAGGGCAGCTCGTCCGCGCAGGGCACGTCGCGCACCATCGCGGCGGCGACAGCAGCGCCCTGCACCCGTGCGTTCTGCCAGGTCTCCTGGCGCACATGCCGGCCGAGCACCGGCCGCCATTGATGCGCGACGTCGCCGGCCGCGAAGATGGCGGGATCGGAGGTGCGGCCGTATTCGTCGGTAACGATGCCATTGTCGACGGCGAGCCCCGCCGCGGCGGCGAGCTCGGTGTTGAGCGCAACGCCGATGCCATAGACGATGACGTCGCCCTCGAAGGAGCGCCCATCCTCGCAGGTCAGCACGAATCCGCCGCCGGCCTCGCGCTCCGCGCGCGCCAGAGCGGCTCCGAAGGCAAAGGTGACGCCCCGGGCCCGGTGCAGCGCCATCAGGACATCGGCGAGCGGCTGCGGCGCGGCGCGGGCCATCAGCCGGTCGCCGCGCTCGATGACCGTGACTGAGGCGCCGAGCACGGTCGCACTGGCCGCGACCTCGAGCCCGATGACGCCGCCGCCGACCACGAGCAGCCTTTTGCCCGGCCCGATCGCGGCGCGCAGCGCCTCGGCATCGCCGAGCGTGCGCATGGTGAAGACGCCGGCGCCGAGCGCGTCGAGCAGCGGATAGGGCCGGGGACGCGCGCCGGTGGCGATGAGCAGACGGTCATAGGCGATCGCCTCGCCGTCATCGAGCGTAAGGATCCGGGCGCCGCGATCGATCGCGGCGGCGCGGCGGCCGAGACGCGTCTCGATTGCCCGGTCGGCGTAGACGCCCGCGTCATGAATCGTGACCTTGGCCCGTTCCGGCTGGATCAGCACATCCTTGGAGAGCGGCGGACGCTCATAGGGCAGGTGCGGCTCCTCGCCGACCAGGATGATCCGGCCGGCAAAGCCCTCGTCGCGGAGCGCGATGGCCGCGACCGCGCCGGTCTGGCCCCCGCCGACGATGACGAAACTCCGCCGGTCGTCGGCCGATGGATGACCGACCGGATCGGGATGCTGGTGGGCGTTCATGGGTGTCCTCCGATCGCCGCTTCGCTGCGGCTTGCCTTTGTGGGGAACAGGCATGGGGACGGTCGTGCGGCGTGATCGCTTAGAGATCGAGCCCGCCCGCGACGTGCCGGATGCCGCGGATGCCGAGCCCGCAATCGGCATTGATCATGACGCCGCTCAGCGTGCGGTTGTTGGCGCGCGAGGCGAGCAGCACAAAAGGCCCGGTGAAATCCGCCGGATCGGGGAAGAACTGCAGCGGCAGGATGGCGCGGATCGCCTCGGGCGAGCGCGAATCCATGATGCGGCGGTCCTGCTGGCCGAGCGCCGCCGGCCCGCGCAGATCGCTCGCCATGCCGCTCGGCCCGACGCCGTTGACGCGAACCTTGGGCGCCAGCTCATAGGCGAGCTCGCGGATCAACCCGACGATCGCGTGCTTGGAGGCAGTATAGAGCGGCCCGCCGCCGCCGGGATAGAAGGCCGAGTTCGACAGCGTGAAGATCATCGAGCCTTCGGAGCGGATCAGCGCCGGCGCCGCGGCCTTGGCTCCCAGCAGGCAGCCCTTCACATTGACGGCGAAGAGTTCGTCGAAGCCGCGCGCCAGCTGCTGCGCGTCGGTGGCGACGAGGCTCGCGCCATGGTCCCAGATCGCGGCATTGCCGATGAAGCAGTCGAGCTTGCCGAACTTGGCTTCCATCGCGGCGACAGCCGCCTCATTGGCCGCGATATCGGTGACGTCGCCCTGAATCGCGACGACGTCCGATCCGAAATCGGCGTTGAGCTGGTCGATCTTGTCCGGCGCGCGTTCGAGCACGCCGACATGCGCGCCCTCGGCGAGGAAGCGCTCGACGAGCGCCCGGCCGAGGCCGGAGCCGCCACCTGTGACGAGGCAGGCCTCGCCCTTGAGCCAGCTCATTCCGCCGCCTCGCTGAGCGCGTCGGCGCTCATGTCGACATAAACCTCGCCGTCGCGGATGACGATCGGAAAGGTGCGCAGCGCCTCGGTCGCGGGCAGGCAGAGCGCCCGCCCGGTCTTGAGACAAAAGCGCGCGGCATGCACCGGACATTCGACCGTCGCGTCGTCGTCGACATAGCCCTCCGACATCGACGCGGTGGCGTGAGTGCACAGGTCCGCGACGGCGTAGAATGCGTCGCCGACATGGAACACGGCGACGGCCGGCTCGGCCTCCACCCGGCGGGCTTCGCCGGGCGGCAGGTCGCCGATGGAACAGACGTGAATCTGGCTCATTTTCTAGAACAGGATGCAGATGTTGGGGGCGACGAGCACGAACTGATCGAGTTCCATCCGGCGCTCGAAGATCTGCCAGGTGGAACCGACGCGGCGGAGCTTGTCGCGGCGCGTGCCGACGAAGGAGTAGAGATCCGTCTGCTTCGAGGCGCGGTGGATGTGATAATTGCTCGCCGTCTCCACCACCTCGCCGTCATAGGACAGGACGCGGAGATTGGCGACGAGGTGGCGCGTGCGCGAGGGCGGCTCCTCCGCCCAGGCCATGCCGGTCTCGAGCCGCGCGACGCGCCGCTCCAGCTGGTACTTGTCCTCGTTGAAGATATAGGTCAGCGGCGGATGCACGCCGCGCCGGCGGTCGCGGGTCTGCGACTGCGTGTTGGTCATCAGCACATAGCTGACATCCTCGGCGAACAGCTCCAGCCAGTCGCGGAAGCGCCAGTCGTCGAGCAGCGAGGCCTCGAAATAGAGGAACTGCTCGATCTCGCGCTGCAATTCGAGCGGCACGCGAACGATCTCGGCGGCGAGCTTTTCCAGCTTCTCGTTCGCGACCGCCGGTTTTTCGAGGATTGCGAGATCAGACATCGGCCAGCTCCTTCTCGGACACCTTGGCGAGCGCTTCGATCTCGCCCCAGTTCTCGGCCGACATCATGTCGGCCCAGTGCTGGTAGAAGCCGCGCGCCGCCGTCTCGGCGAAGGTGTAGTTGGTGAGGCCGGGAATGCCGTCGCTGCGCCGCTCCTCGAAGCCGCGCCCCATCTGCATGCAGAAATCGGTCCGGCGGGCCATGTGCCCTTTGAGCACCTTCTGCACCTCGACCCAGTTCTCCGAATCGTCCTGCTCCAGGAAGCCGGCCGGGCCGAAGGAACGGGCATGGCTCTTGATCAACGCATCCTTGACGTCGTCCGGCATTTCCTTGTCGCCGATGCAGAACGCCCAGACCTCGATCTTGTCCGGCCCGCGCGGATGCCAGACGCGCAGCGTCTGCGTCCCGTTCAGCCAGGAGAGCGTCGGGAACATCGTGTTGTGGCCGGCGAGCCGCTTGGCGCGCACCTCGCCGAGACGGGCGACCGCCTCGGGATAATGCTCGCGGAAATAGGCCGACACCTGTCCGCCGACCCAGACATTGGCGTCCGGCTTTCCGGTGAAGAAGAAGGCCGAGCCATGCCCGTTGCCGGAGAACTGCACGCCGCCGAGCGCATCGGCCCAGACCGGCTTCGCGGTCTGGCCCTCGCCGAGCGGCGAGCCGTCGGCCTTGTTCGCCGCCGTCGGCTGCAGCACCTGGATCGCCGAGGCGTGGGTATAGGGCGCGTGATACTGGTCGGAGCAGAACTGCTCGGCCGCGAATTTCCAGTTGCAGTCGATCGTCCATTTATGGACGCCGCCGAGCACCTCGGTGCCGCCGGCCCGGCGGTCGAGGAAGCCGTCGAGATACCACTTCATATCGCCCAGATAGTCTTCGAGATCCGGGGCGGTGGCGTCCCAATTGCCGAAGATCAGGCCCTTGTAGGTGGCGATCCGCGTGACGCGGGTCAGACCCCATTTCGATTTGTCGAGCTGGTCGCGATAGGCCTCCTTCTCGAGCGGCACGGAATTGAGCGCGCCGTCGAGCCCGTAGGACCAGCCATGATAGGGGCAGGTGAAGGCGCGCGTATTGCCGCCATCGGCATGGCAAACGCGCATGCCGCGGTGCCGGCACTGGTTGAGATAAGCCTCGACCGAACCGTCCTTCTGCCGCACGACGAGCACGGCATCTTCGCCCATGTAAGTGGTGAAGAAGTCTCCCGCCTTCGGGATCATGCTTTCATGGGCGAGAAACAGCCAGCTGCGGGCGAAGATGCGCTCGAGCTCCAGCCGATAAATGTCGGGATCGGTGTAGATCGCCGGCTTTACGGTGCCTTCGCGCGAATTGACGAGGGAACGGACATGCAACAAGTCGTCCACAGCGCTCCTCCTAGCGTTGTTGCTTCTTCTTGAATTCCTCGAAACTGCACACAGCGCCGGCCGGATGGAAATACTTTATAACTTGGACAGTGAGAGGTTTTGCGTCTAAATAGGCGGATGGAGCTGAGGCATCTGCGCTATTTCGTGGCGGTGGCCGAGGAGCTGAACTTCACGCGCGCCGCGGAGCGGCTGCACACGGCCCAGCCCTCGCTCAGCCAGCAGATTCGCGATCTCGAGGACGAGGTCGGCGTGGCGCTGCTCTCGCGCAATAAGCGGCACGTCGCGCTCACCGAGGCCGGCCGTGTCTTCCTCGACGAGGCGCGGCTCGTGCTGGCGCAGGCGCAGCGCGCCTGCCAGCTGGCGCGCCAGGCGGCCGGTCCCGCACAGGCGACGCTGAAGGTCGGCTTCGTGCCGGCGGCCGAGGTGAAGATCTTCCCGCGCGTCCTGCCGCTGATGCGCGCCGGCATGCCCGCCCTCGCCATGACCTTTCACAACCTGCCCACCGGCGCGCTCGAGGAGGGGCTGCTGGAGGGTTCGATCGACATCGCCTTCATGCGCCCGCCCCTGCACGACGAGCGCCTGACCAGCGAGGCGGTCCTCGAAGAGCGCATGGTCGCCGTACTCCCCGCCGATCACGCGCTCGCCGCCCGCCCGGCGATCACGGCCGCCGATCTTGCAGGCGAGAACCTCGTGCGCATCAATCCCCGCCAGGCCGGCGTGCTGCATGGCATCACGCAGGACTGGCTCGCCGACCATGGCATCGCGATGCGCTCCGGGCAGGATGCCGACAATGTGCTGACGCTGCTGACCCTCGTCAGCATGGGCGGCGGCGTCGCGCTGCTGCCCGATTATGCGAGCGAGCTGGTCTTCCGCAACGTCACGACGCGCCCCTTGGCCGATCCGGCGGCGCCGGCGCCGCTGATCATGGCCTGGCGGCGCGCCGATCCGTCGGAGGCGGCAACCACCTTCCGCAATTTCGTCCGCGCCGCCTTTCGCCTGGCGAGCCAGGAACCGCAGACCGAGGAGCCGCCGGGCCGGCAGGGCCGATAGCGCGCCGCTCCAAGGGAATGGCGACGAGGCCGTCGATACGGGTCGACCCGCGGTCCTTTTCGCCATGGCCCATGCCTTGAGCCGGCCAAGGTATTCTCAAGCCCCGACGCCGAGGCTGCGGGAGGGCCGAGCGCACGGCCGGCGTCGGCGCGCTGATGCGCCCGTAGGCTTGTTGCCCCCGAAATCACCGTCCTTGTGGTTGGTTTGGCGCGAGAATGGTCTTGCGCGGGGATTGGTCCGGTATACAATATCCCGAATAGGCGGTGTGCTGACGT
>NZ_JACIDS010000005.1 GCF_014196455.1 Kaistia hirudinis | reverse complement strand
CTTCTGATCGGCGACCCGGCCAAGGCGCACGCCAAGCTCGGCTGGAAGCACGAGACCGGCATCGACGGCCTCGTCAAGGACATGATGGCCGCCGACCTCCTCATCATGGCCAACGCCCCGGTCCTGCATAATGCGTAACCGGACGGCTTAACCATAGACGTTTACATAAATTCGAACTTTAGGCGGCGCACGGGCCCCCGGGCCGTGTTTTCGCGGGGAGAAGCGCGCTAAGGATCTGTCGGACACGCTTCCTGGCCATGGGCGAGGGGGCGCCAGACGATCCACGCGCTACCCTGCGGAGTGCTCAGGTCCGCCGCATCTCCTGGGTCCGTAGGGTCGGCCCGGCCGGGGCGGCGAGAGTGGCCTCCTCTATGACCCGCACCGGCCGGGCCACTTCCCCCATTCAGCCTATTTCGGATTCCACATTGCCGTGCGGCAGGCGCCCATGGGCGCTGTCGCGTCCGGCTGCGTGATTCCGTGCCGCCCGAGCCGAAGCCCAAAAAGAAAAAGGCACCGCAAGCGGTGCCTTTGGAGTCAGAACGAAGCGCTGGTTACTTGATCTTCGCTTCGCGGAACTCGACGTGCTTGCGCGCGACGGGATCGTACTTCTTGACCGTCAGCTTCTCGGTCATGGTGCGGGAATTCTTCTTCGTGACGTAGAAGAAGCCCGTATCGGCGGAGCTGACGAGCCGGATCTTGATCGTGGTGGCCTTGGCCATGGTCGAACCTCTAAATATCTGCCCAAGCGATCGAACGACCGGCCCGGCGAAATCGTGGGCGCACCCTACGGATTCGAAGCCGAAAGTCAAGGAACGAAGCGTCGATCCGGCCGAAACCCATGCTAGCGGCCCTGTGCGTGCCGCATCCGCGTGACGACGAGTACCAGATAGGCGGCAAAGAAGCAGGCGACGGCGACCGCGAATCCCTGCGGGTCATAGGCATCCATCGCCGCGCCGATGGTGGCCGGCCCGACGAGACCGCCGAGCGAATAGCAGAAGATGAAGGCCGCGTTCGCCGCGGCGAGATCCTCGCCCGTGAAGCGCGAGCCGAGATGCGCGAGGCCGACGGTATAGAGCGAGCCCACCACGCCGCCCCAGATCGTCAGCGCCAGCATGAAGGGCCAGAAATCGGCGGAGACCACGGGAAGCAGCCCCGCACCGAGCAGGCCGAAGCTCGCGATCGCGAACAGGAGCTTGCGCCGGTCGATCCGGTCGGACAGCAGGCCCATCGGCATCTGCAGCAGGATGTTGCCGATCGTGACGCCGATGCCGAGCATGATCACGACGTCGCGGGCATGACCGACGCGCTGGCCATAGAGCGGAAGCAGCGAGAAGGCGCCGCTCTCGATGGCGCCGAAAAGGAGGGCGGCGCCCGTCGCGACCGGAGCGAGGAACAGGAAGCGGACGAAGGATGTGCGATGCCCATCGGTCAGCTTCGGCGCCACGCCGAGCGCGGACAGCACCGGCAGCGTGCCGACCGCCAGCACGGCCGCGCCGACCACGAAGGGCACCATGCCGTGCGTGCCGGTGAAATAGAGGATGACCGGGCCCATGGCGAAGCCGATCGACAGCACCGTCGCATAGATGCCCATGACGACGCCGCGCTTGCCGGGCGGCGCCGCGACATTGATCCAGAACTCGGACAGCACGAAGGTGGTCGTGAGCGCGGCGCCGGCCACCAGGCGGAGCGGGAACCACAGCCAGAAGGGCGAGAGATAGAAGAGCGGCAGGGCCGCGGCGAGCGCCAGGATCGAGAGGGCGAGCGCCTGGGCCGTGCCGAGCCGGGCCGCGATCCGCGACACGAAGGGCGTGATCGCCAGCGACGACAGGCCCCAGAAGGCCGTGTTGATGCCGATCCAGGTCGAGGAGATCCCGCGATCCTCGAGGGTGAGGGCGAGGAGCGGCAGCGTGATGGAGAAGCCGAGGCCGACGCCGGCGATCGATCCGATCGCCGCGACGAGGCCACGCATTCCGCCGCCATCCTGCTCGCGAATTGCTGCGCTGGTCATGAGATGCTCTGAAGATTCGGGCGGCGAGATAGCTTGACGGCTCGCCGGTCGCGCCGGGCAGTCTTGGCCTGCTGCCTCAGGTCACAAACTGTCAGGCTTCCATGCTGCGGGAGCCTCGTCGATGGCGCCGTCCGGGTCGAAGCCATGCATATAGAGGGCCCATTGCATTCCGACGACGGCACCCTTGATCGGCCGCAGAAGCACGAGCGTGAGGATGAGGGTCAGCGGCAGCCAGATCGCCAGATTTGCGAAGTTCGAGAGATGGAACGTCGTCTCGACGATCAGGATCAGCGGGACGATGATGTGGCCGACCGCCACGATCGTGAAATAGGGCGGCGCGTCGTCGGCGCGCTGGTGCGACAGATCCTCGCCGCAGGCGTCGCAGCGGTCGACGACCTTGAGATAGCCGTTGAAGACGCGGCCTGAGCCGCAGGCCGGGCACCGGCAGGCAAAGCCGCGCATCATCGCCTGCTGGACGGAGCGCGGGGGCCGCTTGGCCTTCTCGATCTCCTCGCTGCTCTGCCACGTCGTCATGCTTCGTTCTCCTGGCCGCCTTCATATCGCGACGAGGCGGACGATAACAAGGCGATGCGGCGATTCAGCGTGCCGTCCGGCGCCGGCTCGCCGCAACGATGACGGCGATGATGATCGCGCCCGTGGCGAGATAGCGCAGGCCCGCGCCGAAGCCATAGGTGTTCAGCATGGTCACGACGAGGAAGAGGAACAGCGCCGCGCCCCAAAGCCCGGGCACGTTGGAATTGCCGCCCGCGACCGAAGAGCCGCCGATGACGACCAGCGCGATCGAGGTCAGCAGATATTCCTCGCCCATGGAGAGCGACGAGCCGCCGGAGAAGCCGGAGAGCAGATAGCCGCAGAGGCCCGCGAAGACGGCGCTCATCATATAAGCCGCGAAGCGCGTGCGCCCGACCGGGACGCCGGCGAGGCGGGCGGCGCGGATGTTCTGGCCGATCGCGGTCACCCAGCGCCCATAGAGGGTGCGCCGCAGCACCACCTCCATGACGGCGGCGAGCAGGATCACGCAGATCGCGAGCACGGGCATGCCGAAGACCTGGCTCGTCGTGAAATCCGCCAGTGCGGGCGGCGGCTTGATACGGATGCCGCGGCCATAGGCGATCGCCGTCGACTGGACGAGGAAGCTCGACGAGAGCGTCGCGATGATAGGCGGGATGCGGAGGAGGATGATCAGGCCGTAATTGAAGATGCCGACGGCGGCGCCGCAGGCGAGCGCGACGAGCAGCCCGACCAGGATCATGCCATCCTGCGTATCCATGATCTTGGTCGCCACCGCGCCGGCGAGCGTGATGGTGGCGGGGATGGAGAGGTCGACATTGCCCGGGCCGAGCGTGACGACGAACATCTGCCCGATGCCGACGATCACGGAGAAGGTCGCGAAGGTGAAGGCGGCTGTCGCGACCTCGCCGCCGCTGCGTCCGCCGGTGAAGAGGATCGTCACGATGAACACGGCGAAGGCGGCGACATAGGCCCAAAGCCAGGGTCGCGCCATCAGGCGGCGGAGCGGGGAGGGCGGGCTCGCTGCATCGCTCATCGACGTTTCTCCGCATGGTCGATCAGCGCCCGGAGCGCCAGCACGATGATCAGGATCGCGCCCTGCGCGCCGATCTGCCAATCCGGCGGGATGCGCAGGAACGACAGGAACGAGCCGGCGAGCGTCAGCGTCGCCGCGCCGATCACCGCGCCGACGGGCGAGATCCGGCCGCCGACGAATTCGCCGCCGCCGAGGATGACGCCCGCGATCGACAGCAGCGTGTAGCGGAGCGCGATATTGGCGTCGCCCGACGTCGTCAGGCCGACGAGCGAGAGGCCCGCCAGCATGCCGAAGAAGCCGGCCAGCGCGAACATGGCGACCTTGACCTTGAGCAGCGACCAGCCGGCGCGCTCGATGGCGCGCGGATTGCCGCCGGCCCCGCGCAGCACCGCGCCATAGGAGGTGCGCATGATCAGGATGTGCGCGAAGATCGCGATCACCGCGGCCGCGATGATCGGGAACGGGATGAAGGGCGGCTTCAGCGTCATCAGCGAGCGGATCCAGCCCGGCGCTGCACCGCCGGGAACCGGCAGGATGACGACCGAGAGGCCGAGCCAGACGAAGGACATGCCGAGCGTGACGACGATCGAGGGCAGGTCGCGCCAGTAGATCAGCGCGCCGAGCAGGGCATAGACGACGATGCCGAGCGCGAGGACGAGGATGCCGGCGAGCGGCGTCGTCAGCAGCCAGGGCAGGTCCGTGGGCAGGGTGCCGCTCGCCTGCAGATCCTTGACCAGAGGCAGCGCGCCGACGCCGCCCGACAGCAGCGTCGCGCCGACGCAGGCGACAAAGCCGACATAGGTGCCGATCGAGAGATCGAGATCGTTGACCGTGATCACGCACATCTGCGCGATGGTCGCCAGCGCGATCGGGATCGCGAGGTTCAGCATCAGGTTGAAGCCGACATAGCTCATGGCGCGCGGCTGCAGCCAGAAGATGGCGATCAGCAGCGCGGCGAGCGAGAGCGCCGGCAGGAGGCTGCGCAGCAGCCGCGGCGAGAGGGCGGAGCCGGTCATGCGACCTCCGCGAACGAGGCGTGCAGGATCTTCTCCTCGGTCAGTTCGCCGCGCGAGAGATCGGCCACGATGTGCTGGTCGCGGAAGACATAGACATGGTCGCAGTGGCGGAGCTCGTCCATTTCCGTCGTGTACCAGAGGAAGGTGCGCCCGCCCGCAGCCTCCGAGCGGATCATGTCGTAGACCTCCTGCTTGGTGCCGATGTCGACACCTCGCATCGGATCGTCCATCAGCACCGTCTCGGCGGTCGAGCCGAGCGCGCGGGCGAACAGCGCCTTCTGCTGATTGCCGCCGGAGAGCGAGAGGATCGGATTGTCGACGTCGGGCGTGCGGATCGCGATGCGGGCCTTCCAGGTCTCGGCCATGGCGGAGGTCTTGGCGCGGTCGATCAGGAAGCCGCGGCGCAGGCGCGCCAGCGAGGCGATCGTGATGTTCTCGGCGATCGACCAGAGCGGAAAGACGCCGTCGGTCTGGCGGTCGCCGGCGACGAGGGCCACGCCGCCCGAGACATCGATGTCGCGATCCGCCCGGCGGGCCGCGTCGAAGATGCGGACCAGCATCTCGGACTGGCCCTGGCCGCCGAGCCCGGCGAGGCCGACGATCTCGCCCTGATGGGCGGTGAATTCGATGCCGCCGGCGCGACGCTCTGCGGCGACGCGCACGCGCGGCGATCCGCTGCGCCGCACCGTCGCTTCGCCGCGTCCGGCCTCTTCGCGCGCGACCGTGCCCATCGCCGCGACCAGCGAGGCGCGGGTGAACTCGGCCGCGGGACGCTCGGCCACGACGCGGCCATCTTTCATGACGACAACGCGATCGGCGGTGGAGAGGATCTCGCCGAGCAGGTGCGAAATCAGCACGACGCAGCCGCCCTCGGCGACGAAGCGGCGCACGAAGGCGAGGAGCTGGCCGGCCTGATGCGCGTCGAGCGAGGAGGTCGGCTCGTCGAGGATGACGAGGCGCGCCGCCGCAGCGGTGACCGTGAAGGCGCGGGCGATCTCGACCATCTGGCGCCGCGCGATCGGCAGATCGCCGACGACGTCGCCAGCCGATATGCCGTGACCGGGGAAAACGAGGTCGAGCTGGGCGATTATCAGAGCGCCGGCGCGCTTGCGCCAGCCGATCCCCTTCAGCGACGCATGCATGATGCGCGCATTTTCGGCGACCGTCAGGTTCGGGCAGAGCGAGAGTTCCTGGAAGACGCAGCGAATGCCGTGCGCCTGCGCCACCGCCACGGAATAGCGATCGGCCGTGTCGACGCCGTCGAGCGCGATCCGGCCTTCGGCGCTGAACACGCCGGCGAGCAGGTTCATCAGCGTCGACTTGCCGGCGCCATTATGGCCGACGAGGCCGATGCACTCGCCCTTGCGGCAGGCGAGGTCGACGCCCTGGAGCGCCCGGACGGCGCCGAAGCTCTTGACGACGCCGTCGAGGCTGATGATCGGGACTTCCGCGCGGGACATTCAGGCTTTCCAGGATACTGGTTCAGTCCCGCGGAGGGACGTTCCGGATGAGACGACGGACCGCCCCCGAGGGCGATCCGTCAGCGTATGGCTGGGTCTTACTTCTTGGCCGCGTCGACGACCTTCTGGGCGTCTTCCGCGGTGTACTCGACATTGGCGACGCCGCCCTTCTCGGTTGTCTCGAGCGCCTTCTCAAGGCCGGCCTGGTCGATCCGCAGGAACGGAACGACGAGATCCTTCGGCACTTCCTTGCCGTCGAGGATCTGCTGGGCGACCCAGAAGGCGAGCGTGGAGACGCCGGGCGCGATCGAGGCCGAATAGGTCTCGTAGCCGTTCGCGTCCTTCTGCTCCTTCCACCAGGCGAGCTCGTCCTGGCGGTTGCCCATGACGATGATCGGCATCTTGCGGCCGGCCGCCTTGAAGGCCTGCGCCGCGCCATAGCCGTCGCCGCCCTGCGTCACCACCGCGACGATGTCGTCGGGAAGCGAGGGCAGGATGCCCGCGACGGCCGCCTGGGCCTTGGCCTGGTCCCAGTCGCCATGCACGGAGCCGACGATCTTGAACTGCGGGTTCTCGGTGGCGCCCTCATGGATGCCCTTCGAGATCTCGTCGTCCACGAACACGCCGGCGAGGCCGCGGATCTCGAGGACGTTGCCGCCGTTCGGCAGCTTGTCCTTCAGATAGGTGATCTCGTCCTTGCCCATGGTCTTGAAGTCGACCGCGATGCGCCATGCGCAGGGCTCGGTGACGATACCGTCGAACGAGACGACGATCACGCCGGCGTCGCAGGCTTCCTTGACTGCGCCGTTCAGCGCGTCAGGCGAAGCAGCGTTGAGGACGATCGCGTTGTAGCCCTGCAGCACGAGGTTCTGGATCTGCGCGGCCTGCTCGGTCACCTGGTTCTCGGCCGTGGTGAACGGATCGGCAGCGGCGACGATGCCGGCCTGTACGGCGGGCTTCGTCACCTTGTCCCAGCTCCTCAGCATCGCCTGCCGCCAGGAATTACCGGCGTAGTTGTTGGACAGGGCAATCTTCTTGTCGGCGGTGTCGGCGAGCGCCGAACCGGCGAGAAGCGTCGCCGCAAGCGCGGCGAGCGACAGCATTCCCGTGAATCGGGTCATTGGTATTTTCCTCCCTGCTCGCGCCTCCCTCGGACTGCCGTTCCATCGGCGCCCGCCGCGAGATAGACCGAAGTCAGTCGGACCAGCGCCGCCTTGTCAAGGCGGTTGCACGGGGCGCGGCCGAAGGAGCCGTGCACAACGCGGCCTGCTGCGGTTCGTCGCCTTGCCGAGCGGGCGCAATATCCCTATAGCGATGGCTTTGATGACAGAGCATCCTTCCCCGGTCGCGGCCTCACCCGCGGCGGTGTTCGCGCACCGCCACCTGCTCGGAATCGAAGGCCTTCTCCCCGAAGAAATCGTCGCGCTTCTCGACCTCGCCGAAGAGGCGGTCAGCGTGAGCCGGCAGGTGGAGAAGAAGAAGACGGTGCTGCGTGGCCGCACGCAGATCAACCTCTTCTTCGAGGCCTCGACCCGGACCCAATCCTCGTTCGAACTCGCCGGAAAGCGGCTCGGCGCCGACGTGATGAACATGTCGGTCGGCTCGTCTTCGGTGAAGAAGGGCGAGACGCTCATCGACACGGCGATGACGCTGAACGCGATGAACCCCGACCTCTTGGTCGTGCGCCATCACGCCGCCGGCGCCGTTCATCTGCTCGCGCAGAAGGTCGGCTGCGCCGTCATCAATGCCGGCGACGGCGCGCATGAGCATCCGACCCAGGCCCTGCTCGACGCGCTCACCATCCGCCGGCACAAGGGCGACATATACGGGCTGCGCGTCGCGATCTGCGGCGACATCCTGCATTCGCGTGTCGCCCGTTCCAACATCCTGCTCCTGAACGCGCTCGGCGCGGAGGTGCGCTGCGTCGGCCCATCGACGCTGCTGCCGCGCGCACTCGACCGACTGGGCGTCTCGACCTTTACCGATATGCGGAAGGGTCTGGAGGGCGCCGACATCGTCATGATGCTGCGCCTGCAGCGCGAGCGCATGGACGGCTCCTTTGTGCCGTCGGTGCGCGAATATTTCCACTTCTTCGGCCTCGACGCCGAGAAGCTCGCCTTCGCGAAGCCCGATGCGCTCGTCATGCACCCGGGGCCCATGAATCGCGGCGTCGAGATCGATTCGGCCATTGCGGACGGGCCGCAGAGCCTCATCCGCGAACAGGTCGAGATGGGCGTTGCCGTACGCATGGCGGTCCTCGAGGCGCTCGCGCGCAACCTGCCGAACGGAGGCGCATGATGATCGCCGGCAAGCTCTCCGAGCCGGCCCGCCCGCTCGTCCTCGAAGGTGGTCGCGTCATTGATCCGGCGAGCGGCTTCGATGCGCCGGGTGTGGTGCACACGGCCGAGGGCCGCATTCTCTATGCCGGCCCGGCATCGTCTGCGCCAACGCCGCCCCTGGGCGCCGAGACGGTGGATTGCCGTGGCGCTGCGGTCATTCCGGGCCTCGTCGACATGCGCGTCTTTCTCGGCGAGCCGGGCGCGGAGCATCGCGAGACCTTCGCATCGGCCGGTCTCGCGGCGGCGGCCGGCGGCGTCACCACCATCGTGACCATGCCGGATACCGAGCCGGTGATCGACGATGTCGCGCTGGTCGATTTCATCGCCCGCCGCGCGCGCGACACGGCCGCGGTCAACGTCCTGCCCATGGCGGCGATGACCAAGGGTCTCGCCGGGCGCGAAATGACCGAACTCGGCCTCCTGAAGGCCGCCGGCGCTGTCGGCTTCACCGATGGGCGCCATTCGGTCGACAATGCCCTGGTGCTGCGCCGCGCGCTCACCTATGGCCGCGATTTCGGCGCGCTGATCGTCAATCATCCGGTCGATCCGCATCTGTCGGGTTCGGGGGTGATGAATGAGGGCGAGACGGCGACGCGCCTCGGCCTGCCGGGCATCCCGAAGGAAGCCGAGATCATCGTGGTCGAGCGGGACGTGCGCCTCGCCGCGCTCACCGGCGGGCGCTACCACGCCGCGCAGATCTCCTGCGCCGAATCGCTGGACGTGATCCGCCGCGCCAAGCGCGCCGGGCTCGCCGTCTCCTGCGGCGTCTCGGTCACGCATCTGGCGCTGAACGAGCTCGATATCGGGCCGTATCGCACCTTCTTCCGCCTGTCGCCCCCTCTGCGCTCCGAGGCGGACCGCCAGGCCATGATCGAGGGCGTCGCGGATGGCACGATCGATGTGATCGTATCGAGCCACGACCCGCAGGATGTCGACACCAAGCGGCATCCCTTCGCCGAGGCGGCCGACGGCGCCGTCGGGCTGGAGACGCTGCTCGCCGCTGCGCTCCGCCTCTATCACAATGGCGAATGCGATCTCGTGCCGCTGCTCAAGGCGTTGACGGTGCGGCCGGCCGCGTTGCTCGGCATGGAGGCGGGGCGGCTTGCCGCCGGTGCGCCGGCCGATCTCGTGGTAGTCGATCTCGTCCGTCCGTGGATCTGCGAGGCCGATCGGCTTCACTCGCGATCCAAGAACACGCCCTTCGAGGGTGCGCGGTTCCAGGGCGCCGTGCTGCGCACGATCGTCGCGGGTCGCAGCGTCTATGAAAGCGCCGCGGCTTGAGATAATTGCGAACGTGCGAGGCGCAGCCGAGGGGCGGTTGCGCGACAGGCTGGGGCGAACGGGATGGATTGGCAGATCGGGCCGGCGCTGACGGTCGGCGTTTTGGTGCTCGGCTATCTCCTGGGGTCGATCCCCTTCGGCCTGCTGCTCACACGGGCCGCCGGGCTCGGCGATATCCGTGCGATCGGTTCGGGCAATATCGGCGCCACCAATGTGCTGCGCACCGGCAATCGCTGGCTGGCTGCCGCGACGCTGATCTGCGATGCGCTGAAAGGCACGGCGGCAGTGCTGATCGCGGATCGCTGGGGCACGGATGCGGCGCTGGTCGCGGGGCTCGGCGCGTTTCTCGGCCATATCTTCCCGATCTGGCTCGGCTTTCGCGGCGGCAAGGGCGTCGCGACCTTCCTCGGCATTCTGATCGGGATCTCCTGGCCGATCGCGGTAGTCTTCGCCGCCATCTGGCTCGCGGTCGCCGGCATCACCCGCTATTCGTCGCTGGCAGCGCTGATCGCCTCGCTGGCGACGCCGCTCGTCATGCTGGCGCTCGGCGATTGGCGGCGGTCCGCCTTGTTCGGCTTGCTAACCGTGCTGATCTGGTACAAGCATAGCGCGAATATCTCGCGCCTGCTGGCCGGCAAGGAAAGCCGGATCGGCCAGAAGGGCTGATCTCTTTCCTGGGCTTCGGGCGGTCTCGTCCGTGGGGGGCCGGATGCCGCTGTTCCCATTCAGGCGCGCCGCATGAACCATGCGGTGCAACGCTCAGCCTCGATCCGGCTCACGGACGACCAGCGCATCGCCTGGTTGCGCCTGATCCGCAGCGAGAATGTCGGACCGGCGACGTTCCGCGACCTCGTCAATCATTTCGGTTCCGCCGCCGCCTCGCTCGAAGCGCTGCCAGGCCTCGCCGGCCGCACGGGACGGAAGATCCGCATCGCGGATGCCGCCGAGGCCGAGCGCGAGCTCGTGGGGCTGGCGCGTCTCGGCGCGCGCATCGTCGCGATCGGGGAGGGGGACTATCCGCCCTGGCTGCGCGAAATCGACGCGCCGCCCCCGCTCATCGCTGTCCGCGGCACCGGCGAGCGGCTGATGATCCAGCCCATGGTTGCGATCGTCGGCGCCCGCAATGCCTCCGTCGCCGGCCGCAAGATGGCGCAGATCCTGGCGCGGGACCTCGGGCGCGAGGGCTTCGTCGTGGCGTCGGGCCTTGCGCGCGGCATCGACGCCGCCGCGCATGAGGCGGCGCTTGAGGCGGGCACGCTCGCCGTCTTCGCCGGCGGGCTCGATCGGCTCTACCCGCCGGAAAACGAGGCGCTCGCCGCGCGCATCATCCAGCAGGGCGGTGCCCACATTTCCGAAATGCCGCTCGGCTGGGAGCCGCGGGCGCGCGATTTTCCGCGCCGGAACCGGCTCGTTTCCGGAGTCGCCGCGGGCGTCGTGGTCGTCGAGGCGGCGGAGCGTTCGGGTTCGCTGATCACGGCGCGTCTCGCCGGCCAGCAGGGCAGGGTCGTCTTCGCCGTGCCGGGCTCGCCGCTCGACCCGCGCGCCGCGGGCGCCAACCGGCTCATCAAGGAGGGCGCGCATCTGGTGACGGCGGTCGACGACATCGTCGCCATGCTCGCGCCGATGCTCGGCCGCGCTTTTTCGCCCCCGCCGGATTGGTCGGAGCCCGCGGGCGAGACCGACCTCGACCGGCGGCCGGAGCCGGGGGAGGGCGACCGGGCGCTGCTGCTGGAGGCGCTCGGGCCGGTGCCGACCGTCATCGACGACCTGATCCGCTTCACGGGCCTTCCGGCTTCCGTGGTTCAGGTGCTGCTGATCGAACTCGATCTCGCCGGCCGGATCGAACGCCATCCGGGCCAACGCGTCGCGTTGGTGGACGGCTAGGCCAGCCCTTAAATCAGACTCAGCGCAGCTTCCTCTGTGTGCCCTGCTGGGCGGCCTCCTTCTCGGCCATGCCCAGCAGATAGGCAAGAAAACTGAGCTCCGCCCGTGTGGCAAGGCCTGCCAGTTCGGCAGTCATGCGCGCGATATAGTCGGCCAAGTCAGCTTGCTCGGCCCGACGGTCAGCGTCGCCGTGGCTCTTTTCCGTCTGCGACACCATATCCATGCTTCTCCACCGATCTCTAGGGGTGACGCCACATATAGTTGCATAAATGAAATTCAGCAATCAATGAGGGTTTGATCCGGCTTTTCTCGGCTTGATTGACACGCCGGGTGCTTTCCGGGATTGTCCTGCCCGAACGCGTTCCGGCCTGCGGCCCGGCGCGACGTCTCGCTTGCGCTGGTTCGGCTCCATGCGGGACCGTCCGATCCGGCCTTTTGCAAATGGCACACATGAATCTGGTCATCGTCGAATCGCCTGCGAAGGCGAAAACGATCAACAAGTATCTCGGCTCGGCCTATCAGGTCGTCGCCTCCTATGGTCACGTCCGCGACCTTCCGTCGAAGGACGGCTCGGTGCTGCCCGACGAAGATTTCGCGATGAGCTGGGAGGCCGATCCGAAGTCGGCCAAGCGCCTGTCCGATATCGCGGTCGCGGCCAAGGCGGCCGACCGGATCATCCTCGCAACCGACCCGGATCGCGAAGGCGAGGCGATCTCCTGGCACGTGCTGGAGGTGCTCAAGCAGAAGCGGGCGATCAAGGACAAGCCGGTCGAGCGCGTCGTGTTCAACGCGATCACCAAGCAGGCCGTGCTGGACGCGATGAAGAATCCGCGTCCGATCGACGAGGCGCTGGTCGATGCCTATCTGGCGCGCCGCGCTCTCGATTATCTCGTCGGCTTCACGCTTTCGCCGGTGCTCTGGCGCAAACTGCCGGGCGCCCGTTCGGCGGGGCGCGTGCAGTCGGTGGCGCTGCGCCTCGTCTGCGACCGCGAGAACGAGATCGAGACGTTCAAGCGCCGCGAATACTGGTCGTTGGTCGCCCGCCTTGCCACGCCGCGCGGCGACGAGTTCGAGGCTCGGCTCGTCGGCGCCGACGGCAAGAAGATCGCCCGCCTCGATGTCGGCACCGCCGAGGAGGCCGAGGCCTTCCGCAAGGCGCTCGACGCCGGGCGCTATTCGGTCGTCGATGTCGAATCGAAGCCGGCCAAGCGCCATCCCTTCGCGCCCTTCACCACCTCGACGCTGCAGCAGGAGGCGAGCCGCAAGCTCGGCTTCGCGCCGAACCGCACCATGCAGATCGCCCAGCGCCTCTATGAGGGCGTCGACATCGGCGGCGAGACGGTCGGTTTGATCACCTATATGCGAACCGACGGTGTCGACATGGCGCCGGAGGCGGTCGCTGCCGTGCGCGGCGTCATCGGCGAGGATTTCTCGGCCCGTCATCTGCCCGGCGCGCCGCGCCGCTACCAGGTCAAGGCGAAGAACGCGCAGGAAGCGCACGAGGCGATCCGTCCGACGGATCCGCAGCGTCGTCCGCGCGAGGTCGCCCGCATGCTCGATGCGGACCAGGCCAAGCTCTACGAACTCATCTGGAAGCGCACCGTCGCGAGCCAGATGGAATCGGCCGAGCTGCAGCGCACCAGCGTCGATATCCTGGCCGAAGCCGGCGGGCGCAAGCTCGACCTCCGCGCCTCCGGTCAGGTCGTGACCTTCGACGGCTTCCTCGCGCTCTACAACGAGGACCGCGACGACGACGGCGACGAGGACGAGGGCCGGCTGCCGCGGATCGAGAAGGGCGAGAGCCTCGAAAAGCGCGCGATCGAGGCGACGCAGCACTTCACCGAGCCGCCGCCGCGCTACAGCGAGGCGACGCTGGTCAAGCGCATGGAAGAGCTGGGCATCGGCCGTCCCTCGACCTATGCCGCGACGCTGACCGTGCTCCGCGACCGCGAATATGTGCGGATCGAGAAGAAGCGCCTCGTGCCGGAAGACAAGGGCCGCCTCGTGACGGCCTTCCTGCAGAGCTTCTTCGCGCGCTATGTCGAATATGACTTCACGGCCGATCTCGAAGAGAAGCTCGACCAGATCTCGGCCGGCGAAATCGCCTGGAAGGACGTGCTGCGCGAGTTCTGGCGGCAGTTCTCGCTGGATGTTTCCGAGACCAAGGAATTGCGCGTCGCGCAGGTGCTCGACGCGCTCAACGACCTGCTCGGACCGCACATCTTCCCCGACAAGGGCGACGGAACCGATCCGCGCGCCTGCCCGTCCTGCGGGGCGGGACGCCTGTCGCTGAAGCTCGGCAAGTTCGGCGCCTTCATCGGCTGCTCGAACTATCCCGAGTGCCGTTATACGCGCCAGCTCGCCGTGACCGGCGAGGAGGCGACGCCCGGCGAGGGCGGCGAGAACGGCTCCGCGCTCGGAACGGACGGCGTCAAGGTTCTCGGCAAGGATCCGGAGACCGGCCTCGACGTCACGCTCCGCTCCGGCCGGTTCGGCGTCTATGTCCAGCTCGGTGAGGCCGAGGGCAAGGAGAAGCCGAAGCGGGCCAGCCTGCCCAAGGGCTGGGAGGCCGCGAGCCTCGATCTCGAACGCGCTCTGGCCCTCCTGTCGCTGCCGCGCGATGTCGGCGTGCATCCGGAAGACGGCAAGCCGATCCAGGCCGGCATCGGCCGCTACGGCCCCTTCGTGCTGCATGACGGCAAATATGCCAATCTCGACAGCGTCGACGAGGTCTTCACGGTCGGCATCAACCGCGCCGTCGCGGTCATCGCGGAGAAGCAGGCGAAGGGCGGCCGTCCGGCGCGCGCCTCGGCCGAGCCCTTGAAGTCGCTCGGCGAGCATCCGACATTAAGCGGGCCGGTGACGGTGCATGCGGGCAAATATGGCCCCTATGTGAAGCACGGTGCCGTCAATGCGACGCTGCCCAAGACGCTTACCCCCGAGGCTGTGACGCTCGAAGCCGCCGTCGCCCTGATCGCCGAACGGGCGGCCAAGGCGCCGGCCACCAAGACGCGCGCTGCATCGAGCCGGCCGAAGGCAGCAGCGCCGGCGAAAGCCGCCTCCAAGGCAGCCAAGCCTGCCGCCAAGGCGGCGCCGAAGAAGAAGACAGCCAGCAAGGCTGGTGCCGAGTAGTCGGCACCGCCCCTCATTGGTGCTAGAGTTCCCCGGCCCGGCCTGCGCGCGGCGTCATGCTGCGCGGCGGGCCGCCGGCCTTATCGGGCCTCGGCTCCATCCATTCTTGAACCCTACGGAATTCCTATTTGGCCAAGACGCCAGAAGACAAGACATCAGAAACCAGGACCAAAACCCGGCGCGAAAAGCCCGCCGGCGCCCGATCGGGCGCTGCGAAGGCCGCGACGGCATCGAGATCCAAGAAGGCTCCCTCCGAGCACCGCAATGACGGTTTGCCGTCGCGCGAGGAATTGCTCGCCTTCATCGCCGAACATCCCGGCCAGGCCGGCAAGCGCGAGATCGCCAAGAGTTTCGGCATTTCCGGCGGTGGCCGGATCGCGCTCAAGCGCATGCTGAAGGAACTCGGCGAGGAAGGCCTCGTCCGCAAGGACCGCCGCCGCCTGTCCCGTCCGGGCGATCTGCCCTCGGTCAGCGTGCTCGTCATCCTCGATCGCGACAGCGACGGCGATTTCATTGCGCAGCCGGTGAACTGGGACGATCCCAAGGTCGGCCCGCCCCGCATTCTCATCGAGCCGCATCGCGGCCGGCCGATCACGCCGGCGCCCGGTATCGGCGATCGCGTGCTCGCCCGCGTCCAGCCGGCGGAGAAGGACGAGAGCGACGTTGCCTATACGGCGCGCGTCATCAAGGTGCTGGAGAAGCGCCCGCCCTCGATCCTCGGCGTGGTCAAGTCGATCGAAGGCGAGATCCGCATCATCCCGGTCGACCGCAAGCAGAAAGAGTTCATCGTCGACGCCGAGGATCTGAACGGCGCGATGAATGGCGATCTGGTCGCGGTCGAGATCAAGCGCACCGGCCGCTTCGGCCTGTCCCGGGTGCGCGTCGCCGAAGTCGTCGGCGCGGTCCACAGCGAGAAGGCCGTGAGCCTGATCGCCATCCACGAACACGACATTCCCCACATTTTCCCGGACGCCGTTCTCGAAGCCGCGGAAAAGGCCAAGCCGGCTCCGCTGTCCGGTGGGCGCGAGGACTGGCGCCACGTGCCGCTGGTCACGATCGATCCGGCCGACGCCAAGGATCATGACGACGCGGTCTATGCCGAACCGGATACCGATCCGGAGAATCCCGGCGGCTTCCTCGTCACGGTCGCCATCGCCGATGTCGCCTGGTATGTGCGCCCCGGCTCGCCGCTCGATCGCGAAGCGCTGAAGCGTGGCAATTCGGTCTATTTCCCCGATCGCGTCGTGCCGATGCTGCCGGAGCGGATCTCGAACGATCTCTGCTCGCTGCGTGAGCGCGAGGAGCGGCCGGCGATCGCCGTGAAGATGCAGTTCACCGCCGAGGGCAAGAAGAAGTTCCACTGGTTCCACCGCATCATGATGCGGTCGGCCGCCAAACTCGCCTATCCGCAGGCGCAGGCGGCGATCGACGGGCGGCCGGACGACACGACCGGGCCGCTGCTGGAGCCCGTGCTGAAGCCGCTCTGGGCGGCCTATGAGGTCATGAAGCGGGGCCGCGATTCACGCGAGCCGCTCGATCTCGACCTGCCCGAGCGCAAGGTGATCGTGGGTGCGGACGGGGCGATCGAACGGATCGTCGTGCCGGAACGGCTCGATGCGCATCGCCTGATCGAGGAGTTCATGATCCAGGCGAATGTCGCGGCGGCGGAGACGCTGGAACGGCGGAAGTCGCCGCTCGTCTATCGCGTCCATGATGCGCCCTCGCTGGCCAAGCTGGAGGCGCTGCACCAGTTCCTGACCTCGATCGAACTGAACCTGCCGCGCAGCGGCAATCTGCGCCCCAGCCATTTCAACCTGATCCTCGACAAGGTGAAGGACAGCGAGCACGCCGCGCTCGTCAACGAGGTGGTGCTGCGCTCGCAGAGCCAGGCGGTGTACAGCCCCGAGAATCTCGGCCATTTCGGCCTCAATTTGCGCCGCTACGCGCATTTCACCTCGCCGATCCGCCGCTATGCCGACCTGATTGTCCATCGCGCGCTGATTCGCTCGCTCGAGCTCGGTGAGGGTGGGCTGCCGGATGGCGCGGAGCGGGATCTGGAGGCCATCGCGCAGGAGATCTCGGGCGCCGAGCGCCGTGCCATGGCGGCCGAGCGCGAGACGATCGACCGCCTCGTCGCGCATTGGCTCGCCGATCGGATCGGCGCGACCTTCAATGGCCGGATCGCGGGCGTCACGCGCTCGGGCCTGTTCGTGAAGCTCGACGAGACCGGCGCCGACGGCTTCGTGCCGATCGGCTCGCTCGGGTCGGAATTCTACCAGTTCGACGAGGCGCGCCATGCGCTGATCGGCGCGCGAACCGGCGAGATGCATCGTCTCGGCGATCAGGTCGAGGTCAAGCTGGTCGAGGTCGCACCGATCGCCGGCGCGCTGCGCTTCGAGCTGATGAGCGAGGGGCGGCGGCTGCCGAAGGGGGATCGGAAGGTCGCGGGCTCGTCCCAGCGGTCGGGGTCCTTCCGGCCGGGCGGCTCGTTCAAGCCGCGCCCGGGCGGCAAGAAGCGTTGAGCAATCGAGGGTTAGAAACTGTGGGACAAGACACCTGTCCCTTTTCCGCCTATTAACCTTGTGTCGGCACACTCGCGCCGGCAACTGAGGGGGACTGGAGAGGGATGGTTTCGCCCGACTTCGAGACGCATGAGGTCAGCAACCAGGTCTCTCCAAGGTCCGGGGTCAACCTCTATTCGTCGGATCCCGTCCTTGCGGCCCTGATCGAGGGCCTGCCGCAGGCCGTGCTCGAACAGCTTTCGAGCCACGGCGCGCAATGGGGCTCGGCCGAAATGGCCGATCTCGCACGCCTCGCCAATTCGATCCCGCCGGTGCTGAAGTCGCATGACCCGACCGGCCGGCGCATCGATACGGTCGAATATCACCCGGCCTATCACGCGCTGATGCGCCGCAGCGTCTCCTCCGGCATCCATGCCTCGATCTGGGACGCGAGCGGCGCCGAGGCGAGCGTGCGGGCCGTCGCGCGGGGCGCGCGGCTCTATATGACGGCGCAGGTCGAGCTCGGTCATGTCGGCGTCATGTCGCTGACGAGCGGCGGCATCGCCGCGCTCGCGCATTCGCCGCAGCTCGCGCAGGCCTGGCTGCCCATGCTGCGCTCGCGGCGCTATGATTCGCGCGTGCTGCCCGCCGAGCAGAAGAGCGGTGCATTGCTCGGCTTCGGCACGACGGAGAAGCAGAGCGGCTCGGACCTTCGGTCCGGCTCGACCCGCGCCGATCCGAGCAGCGACGGCACCTATCGCCTGACCGGCCATAAGTGGTTCGTGACGGCGCCGATGAGCGATGCGCTGCTGGTGCTCGCGCAGACGCTGGAAGGGCTCTCGCTCTTCCTGGTGCCGCGCTACATGCCGGACGGCAAGCGCAATCCCTTCCGCCTGATGCGCATCAAGGACAAGCTCGGTACGCGGTCCACCGCGACCGGCGAGATCGAATTCGCGGGCACGGCCGGCTATCTCGTCGGCGAGGCGGGCCGGGGCGTTTCGACGATCGCCGAGACGGTGACGCTGCTGCGGCTCGATCAGGGCCTCGCGGCGGCGGGCCTGCTGCGCGCGGCGCTCGCCGAGGCCGTCCATGTCGTGCGCCATCGCCGCGCCTTCGGCGCGCCGCTGATCGACCAGCCGCTGATGACGCGCGTCCTCGCCGACATGGCGCTCGACGTCACCGCGGCGGCGGCGCTCGTCTTCCGCCTCGCCGAAGCGATCGACCGCTCGCACGACAATCCCGCTGAGGCGGCCTTTGCGCGTCTGATGACGCCGGTCGTCAAATACTGGATCGCGAAGCTCGCGCCGCCGCTGATCGCCGAGGCGATCGAATGCGCGGGTGGCAATGCCTATGTCGAGGAGGGGCCGATGGCGCGCCTCTACCGCGACGCCCTGGCGCCCGCGCTGATCGACGGGCCCGGCAATGTGCTCTGCCTCGACGTGATGCGCGTCATGCGGCGCTCGTCGGAGCCGCTCGAGGCGGCGCTGCGGGTGATCGAGGATGGGCTCGGCCAGGCCGCGCGCTCGACGCTCAACGTGCTGCGCGCCGCGACGGCCGTGGCGCTGGCCGACGAGGGCTCCGCGCGTATCCTGACGGAACAATTGGCCATGACAGTGGCGGCCGCGACGCTCCGCCGCCGCTTCCCGGCCGTCGTCGCCGATGCCTTCCTGGAATCGCGCCTCGGCAAGCCCTGGCGCTCGACCTATGGCATGCTCGACGCGCGCTTCGACGCCCGCGCCTTCCTCGACTATGTCTGCCCGAGGGGCTGATCGGCTTCGTCTTCCCGGTCCTGCTCGATCTTCCTGAGGCGGTCCAGCGCACCCTGCAGGATGAACGCCGCCGCCATCTTGTCGACGAGCTCGGCGCGGCGCTTGCGGCTCGTATCGGCCTCCAGCAGCGTGCGCGTGACCGCCACGGTGGAGAGGCGCTCGTCCCAGAAGGCGACCGGCAGGTCGATCTTGGGCAGGAGATTGCGCACGAAAGCGCGCGTCGCCTGGGCGCGCGGGCCCTCGCTGCCGTCCATGTTCAGCGGCAGGCCGATGACGATCGCGGCGGCCTGGCGCTCGCCGAGCAGCGCCATCAGCGCCTCGACGTCGAGCGTGAACTTCTTCCGTTCGATGAGCTTCAGCGGCGAGGCCATGCGGCGGCCGAGATCGGAGATCGCGACGCCGATTGTCTTGGTGCCGAGGTCGAGCCCCGCGATCGCCGCGGTTTCCGGTAGCTCTTCGGCGAGTTCGGCGAGTTCGGCGACGCGTCCTGTCATCGCTCAGATATAGACGATCAGGACGAAGCCGAGCACGACCAGGGCCGTGCCGGCGATCATCACCTTGTTGAAATGCTCGTCGATGATCGCGCGCGCCTGCGGACCGAAGCGGTAGAACAGCCAAGCCACGATCACGAAGCGCAGGCCGCGCGTGACGATCGAGGCGACCACGAAGGTGACGAGGTTCAGATGGACCACGCCCGAGGCGATCGTCACCAGCTTGAACGGGATCGGCGTCAGGCCCTTGGCCACGATGATCCAGCCGCCCCACTCGTCGAAGCGCGTCTGGAAATTGTTGAACGCGTCCTGCAGGTGGTAGAAATCGATGACCGGCTTGCCGACCACCTCATAAAGCCCCGCGCCGATCGCATAGCCGGCGAGGCCGCCGATGACCGAGCCGAGGGTGCAGACGAGCGCCGCGATCCAGACGCGGTCGCGCCGGGCGAGGACGATCGCCGCCAGGATCGGATCGGGCGGAATCGGGAAGAAGGACGCCTCGGCAAAGGAGACGGCGGCCAGCAGCCAGAGCGCATGCGGCCCGGCCGACAGTTCCATGATCTTGTCGAAGGCGCGCTTCATGAGGCCGCGGCGTTGGGCGGTCGATTCCAGGTCCGTCACGGGGGCTCCTCTGGCTGTCAGGCTCTTATCGGCGATCACGCGCCTGCGGGCAACCTGCAGCCGGGCGCTCGGTTCACGAAAGGCGGACATCTCCGTCCCGCGGCAGTGGAGCGAGCGCCGGGTCGGCTTGCTTCCCGAACGCGGCTTGCTTTGCTTCAGGCTAGCTCGACCAGGATCGGCTCGGAGATCTCTTGCAGCAGTTCTCCGCTGCCTGCATCGACATAGCGATCTCCCAACCGCACGAAACTCCTGGAGTCGGCGAAAAGCGTTGCGATCGGTCCCGGCAATCCCACGCGGGCGGCTAGATGCTCGGCAAGGACATGCAGCAGCAGAGCCTTGTCCCGATCCGTTCCCGAACGGAAACGCAGCGTCTCGTCCGGCATCGCGATACGGCTGCGACTGCCGAAGATCGACGTCGTGTCGTCGATGGATGCCAGGACGGCGAGGGCATCCTCGATCGTCGACAATGTCCCGGCCAGCCGCCGAGCATTCGGCTGGTCCCGCGCGACCGCCAGATAAGGTTCCGTGTCGATCATTGCGGTCGAGCGAAAGGCAAAAAGCACGCCCTGGGAAGCCTCGTCGGTCGCGTCGCCGAGCATCCGGTGAACGTCCTCCAGGCTGGGCGCTCCGAGGAGCAGCCTGAGATAGCGCGCCAGAGGGTCTTCCGGTTGTCTGATCCACGGCCGCGACAGGGCTGTCTCGACCTGCCGCAGGCGCACGCCGAAGAAGCTCTCCATCTTCGCGACGATCTCGTTGAACTGATCGTCCGGCAGATTGGTTTCTGCGGTTTCCAGATCGAATGTGCCTGCAGCGGAGATGATGCGATTCATATCCGCATGGAGCCGGTCGAAGGCCTGCTGCGCATCGCCCGCGTGCGACTGGCTCACCAAACGCCGCCAGTCCTCGGCGAAATAGAGCCGGTTCTTGCCGTAGAACCACCACGGTTCGCCGTCTCCGCTCCAGCCGAAGGCGGAGGTGTGGGACGGGCTGCTCAAGGCGACGATGTGAGCGATGGCGCCTCGGGGCATGGTCATGGCCAGAGCCGCGAAGATGGCTGTCTCATCGACGCATGAGGTCACGCCTCGAACCGAGGCATGCGACTTTCCGGTCAATCGCCTGTTGGCCCGAACAAGGTCGATGTTGCCATAGACATAGGCCGGAAAGTGCCCTTCGCCGATCCGGTCGATCGCGGGCTGAAGGGCCTCGGGCGGTATATCGCCGGACCGGATCCTGGCTTCGAAGGTGCCGAGGATGAGCCGCAGCGCCGCATCGACCTCATCGTCGCCGAGCCGGGACCGCTCCTCCGCAAGATCGATCTCGCCATAGAGGTCGACAACCTGCGCGACGTGAAGATGCTGGAAGTTCCGGTCGAGAAGCTTCTGGATTTCCGCGATCAGCGACCGGCTCGAAGGCTGGCCGGCCTCGGCCTCCTGCGCGACCCGACCCTGTATCTTTTGCGAGAGTTCCCAGGTGGCGGGCGAGAGGAGATTGCTGGCGACGAGGTAGAGCAGCAGGTTGGGATCGGCATAGGCATCGAAGATGTTCGGCGCCACGAGCGACTTGAAACGAGGGATCGGAATCATCAGGTCATCCTGGCATACGGCCGCGCGGACACCGATCGAAGCACGCGCATTCTCGCCGCCGCGCAGCCATCGCCGTGGAGTGTTACCGCGGATCAAGTCATAGCAGCTCGCGGTTATCGAGCCATTGGTCCGCAGAAAGCATCGACGCCGATTTACGCCTGGCCTCGTCACGGCGCGCCAATCGCCAGTCGCCTGCCGGGAGAATCCCTTTTATGAGTCGGGCCCCAGTCCCCTCCGATGGAGCCTCCCCATGCAGCTTACCTGGCTCGGCCATTCCGCGTTCCGCGTCGAAATTCCCGGCGCGGTCATTCTCATCGATCCGTTCTTCAGCGGGAACCCGACCTTCCCCGGTGATACCGAGGCGGCGACGCAGGGCCTCACCCATATCGTGCTGTCCCATGGACATGGCGACCATCTCGGCGACACGCTCGCCATCGCCAAGTCGACCGGCGCGCGCGTCATCGCCGATGCCGATCTCGTCTCCTTTCTCGGCGCGCATGGCGCGGAGAACCTCGATCCGATGAATACGGGCGGCACCACCGACCAGGACGCATTTCGCGTCTCGCTCACAGTGGCGCACCATTCGTCCGGCTATCTCACGCCCGACGGTATCTCTCACGCGGTCGGCCATCCGCATGGCATCGTGATTCGGGCCGAGGGCGAGAAAACGCTCTATCACGCCGGCGACACCGACATTTTTTCCGACATGGCGCTGATCGACGAGATCTACGAGCCGAAGATCGGCATCCTGCCGATCGGCGATCGCTTCACCATGGGCGGCAAGATTGCGGCGCTGGCGGCGAAGCGCTTCTTCCATTTCGAGACGGTGCTGCCGTGCCACTACGGCACGTTCCCGCTGCTCGACCCGACGGCCGATCGCTTCGTCGAGGCGATGGCGGGGTCGCAGACGCGTGTGCTGGTTCCGGCCGCCGGCGAGACGCTGTCACTTTGACAAAGAAAAGGGCCGGTCGAGGCCGGCCCTTTTCTTTGAACCCGAAGTGCAGTTACTGCCGATACTGCTGGATCCGCGTCGTCCTGAGGCCGGCAAGGCCGTGCTGGTCGATGGATTGCTGCCAGGAGATGAACTCCTCGACCGTCAGCGTATAGCGCTGGCAGGCCTCCTCGAGGCTCAGCAGGCCCCCGCGCACGGCGGCCACGACCTCGGCTTTGCGCCGAATGACCCAGCGCTTCGTATCCCGCGGCGGCAGGTCCGCGATCGTCAGCGGACTTCCGTCCGGTCCGATCACGTATTTGACCCGCGGACGAATTTGATCGGTCATTCTACACTCACACTCAACCTGACCTTGTCGTAAGTGAGAGTACGAAGCGGCTCTTAAATTTTGCCTAAGCGCAAACCGACAATTCGCGAGGATATTGAGCGATTTGCTTGGCGGACCCGCTTTGCCGGCATTGGCCGGCCCGCAGACGCGCCGCGCGAGGAATCTCGACGGCTCAACGATTCCGCAGCGCTTTGCCTTGAAGATGGCTCGATCGAGGCTATATTCGCCGCGGTTCCGGCGCTGCGCGTCGGCGTTCCGTCCTGGCCGGCCCCTGTGTGCCGTGACCAAGGCCGAGCAGGCAGGGACAGCAGCCATGTTCAACAGCCTCGACCTTCCGGGTCGCCCCGAAGACAATCGGGTTGTCGTCGCCATGTCGGGCGGGGTCGATTCGTCCGTCGTCGCCGGAATGCTGAAGCGCGAGGGCTATGACGTCGTCGGCATGACGATGCAGCTCTACGATCATGGCGAGGCCACGCACCGGCCGGGCGCCTGCTGCGCGGGCCAGGACATCCATGATGCCCGCCGCGTCGCGGAGCGGCTCGGTATTCCGCACTATGTGCTCGACTACGAGGATCGCTTCCGTACCTCGGTCATCGATCGCTTCGCCGAGAGCTATATGGCGGGCGAGACGCCGATCCCCTGCGTCGCCTGCAATCAGACGGTCAAGTTCTCCGACCTGCTCGCGACGGCGCGTGAACTCGGCGCCGCGGCGCTCGCGACTGGACACTATGTTTCGACCCGCCGCCTGGCCAATGGCCGGCGCGGGCTGTTCCGTCCGGCGGATCTTGCGCGCGACCAGAGCTATTTCCTCTTCGCCACCACCGCTGAGCAGCTCGACTTCATCCGCTTCCCGCTCGGCGGCCTGACCAAGCCGCAGACGCGCGACATCGCCCGTGAGCTCGCGCTCGAGATCGCGGAGAAGCCGGACAGCCAGGACATCTGCTTCGTGCCGGGCGGGCGCTATGCCGACGTTATCGCCAAGCTGAAGCCCGGCGCGGCCGAGGCCGGCGATATCGTGCATGTCGATGGCCGCGTGCTCGGCCGTCACGACGGCATCATCCATTTCACCGTCGGCCAGCGCCGCGGCATCGGCGTTGCCCAGGGCGAGCCGCTCTATGTGGTGCAGCTCGATGCGGATCACCGGCGCGTCGTCGTCGGCCCGCGCGAGGCGCTTCTCGTCCGCCGCCTCGTGCTGCGCGACGTGAACTGGCTCGGCGACACCGCGCTCGACGAGCTTCCCGAGGACGGACTGCCGATCCTCGCGCGCGTGCGCTCGACGCGCCAGCCGCAGCCGGCGCGGCTGCATTGGGTGGCGGGCGAGGTCGCGGTCGATCTGCTCGGCGAAGAGACGGGCGTCGCGCCGGGCCAGGCCTGCGTGTTCTACGCCGATGCGGGGGAGGGTGCCCGCGTCCTCGGCGGCGGCTGGATCCGCCGCAGCGAGCGGGCTGCCGGGACGGAACAGCATCCCGCCACGATCATTGAGCATAAGGCCAGGCTGGCGGTCTGAGGGAGAGAGATGCCGGATTTCTTCGAGGATGTTGCGCGCAAGTGGAAGTCGTTTTCCGGTGCGCAGCGGTCGCCGCGGATCGACGAGGAGGCGGTTCGCTCGACCTATGCGCGCTGGGCCCCGATCTATGACGTCGTCTTCGGCGCCGCGTTCCGCGCCGGACGCCGCGCCGCGGTGGAGACGGTCAACCAGCTTCCGCCGGGCCGTATCCTCGAATGCGGCGTCGGCACGGGCATCTCGCTGCCCTATTACGACAGCGCCCACCGGATCGTCGGTATCGATCTGAGCCCGGAGATGCTCGATAT
Organism: Kaistia hirudinis; assembly: GCF_014196455.1. Taxonomy (GTDB): domain Bacteria; phylum Pseudomonadota; class Alphaproteobacteria; order Rhizobiales; family Kaistiaceae; genus Kaistia; species Kaistia hirudinis. The sequence continues at coordinate 614,343 of NZ_JACIDS010000005.1, read as the reverse complement.
CGCGCGTCGCCGCGTCGAAGAGGCCGGGCTTTCGAATGTCGAGGATCTCGCGGTCGCCGATGCAGGCGACCTGCCCGACCCGTCCGACGCCTATGACGCCGCGGTGGCGATGTTCGTGATGACCGTGGTGCCGGATCCGAAGGCGGTCATGTCCGAACTCATCCGCGTGACGCGGCCGGGTGGCGCGGTGGTGCTGGTCAGCCATTTCCCGGACCAGAAGGGCTGGCGCAAGTGGATCGGCCAGAAGCTCGCGCCGATCTCGGCTTCGATCGGCTGGCATACGGATTTTGCCGTGGAGCGGATCCTCGGCCGCGACGAGCTCCGCCTCGTCGAGCGCCGCCGCGTCGGTCCGCTCGGCTTCTTCACGCTGCTGGTGTTCGAGCGGCTGTGAACGGACCCCTCCGCGCGCATGTCCGCGCTTGACAGGCTTCGCGCGCGATCCCTATAAGCTGGCCAATCTCGCAGAAGCGGGATGGCCTTTCGGGGCGGGGTAGCTCAGCTGGTTAGAGCAGCGGAATCATAATCCGCGTGTCGGGGGTTCAAGTCCCTCTCCCGCTACCAACTTTCTCCTTCCATGTTCTTTTATTTGCAGCGCCCGCCGCTTTCGGCAGTGGGTGAGCTTTGCCGACCGGGGCTGAGCTCCGGCCGGGACGCACAGACGAGGAGCCGGCGGGGGCTTAGACCGTCGGAATGGTGCCGCCGTCGATGACGTATTCGGCGCCATGGATCGATGCGGCGCGGTCAGAGGCGAGGAAGGCGACCAGTTCCGCGACTTCTTCCGGCCATGCCGGCCGGCCGATGGGGATGCCGCCGAGCGCGGCCATGATGCCCTGCCGGGCCGTCGCCTCGTCAGTGCCGCCGCTTTCGGCGAGCCTCTGCACCATATGCTCCGCCGCCGTCGTCATGATCCAGCCCGGCGAGACGGTGTTTACCCGCACGCCCTTCGGCCCGAGTTCCTTCGAGAGTGACTTGCTGTAGCTGGCCAGCGCCGCCTTGGCTGCGGCATAGGCGATGGTCGATTCGTGGAGCGGCAGCCGGCGCTGGATCGAGGCCACGTGGAGGATGACGCCGGTGCCGCGCTCGATCATGGGCGGCGCCAGGAGGCGGTCGAGGCGGACGGCGGCCAGCAGGTTGAGATTCAGCTCCTGCTGCCAGAATGCCTCGGTTGCGGCCGTGAAGCCGCCACCGGGGGTGCTCGATCCGCCGAGGCAGTGGATCAGGATGTCCAAGGTCCCGAAGCGTGCCGTCACGGCATCCGCGGCCGCCGCGACCCCGTCGGGCGTGGCCAGGTCGGCCCGGATGACAAGGTCGGCGTCCTCCGCGGATTCGGGGGCATTGCGGGCGCTTGTCGCCGTCTGCGCGCCGGCGGCCTTCAGGCGGCGCATGATCGCCGCGCCGGCGCCCTTCGTCCCGCCGGTTACGAAGACGCGCTTGCCGGAGAATTCGGTCGGATCGATCCTGAATGACGGGGCGATGGTCACGGCGCGATCTCCAGGCGCGTGATCAGATCGTCGGCGAGCGTGAAGCTGAACCGCAGCCGGATCGGGCTCCCCGGGAAGGTGCCGGAGACAGCGGCGACCACATCCACCCTGTCGTCGGCGGACGAAAAGCTTTCGACCTCGGCGATATCGGCGTATCGCGCAAAGGTCTCCTCCATCCAGGCACGGATCGCGGCGGGACCGCGATAGTCCTGCGCCTCGTCCCGCGCCACCGCCGTGTGGGAAAAGCCGGAGACTGCGCGGGCGAAATCCCGTTCATTCTTGCCGGAGAAGTAGAGTTCGACGGATTTTGGTAGTTCTTGTGTCATCGACGACGTCCTTGTTCGATGGGAACACCTGAGACCCTCTTTGCGGGCCTTGCTCTCGGACGAAGATGGACGTAGGCTGAGTTTATGACAAGAACTGACGAAAAAGTAAGGTACTTACCAAAAAGTAAGGACCTGTACCCCACGCCGAGCGCGGGCGCCGCGGGCGTCGAGAACGTGCTGCGCATCCTCGAAGGGCGCTGGAAGCTGGTCATCCTGTTTCATCTGTTCGGCGGACAGGTGAAGCGCTTCTCCGAGCTGGAGCGGGATATTCCGGCGATCTCGCAGAAGATGCTGATCCAGCAATTGCGCCAGATGGAGACGGACGGAATCGTCCGCCGCATCGTTCATCATCAGGTTCCGCCCAAGGTGGAGTATTGCCTGACCGATTGGGGACAGGCGCTGTGCCCGGCGCTCGACGCGCTCCTTACCTGGGCGGCCGCCCGCCCCGGCGAGGCCGACACGATCGCGTGACGCGGGAGCAGCGCGACGTGCCTCAGGCCGCGCTGTGCACGCGGTTCCGGCCCGCATCCTTGGCGTGATAGAGCGCGTCGTCGGCACGCTCGATCAGGAACTCGGGGTCGGGATGCCCCGCATGCTGCGCGACGCCCGCCGACACCGTTATGTGCGGCTTGCTCTCGCCCGCCTTGAACTCTCTTGCATCGATCGTGGCACGGATCCGCTCGGCGATTGCCGCCGCGCCGGCGCAGTCGACCTCGACCAGGACGATCAGGAATTCCTCGCCGCCATAGCGGAATAGGAAATCACTCGGGCGAACGCTGTCCATCAGCACTTCGGCGACCTGCCGCAGAATCTGGTCGCCGGCCTGATGGCCATAGGTGTCGTTCAGCCGCTTGAAATGGTCGATGTCGAGGATGAGCAGCGACAGCGTCGTATCGTGCGTGTTCGCGTAGCCGATCTCTCGCGACAGGATCGACGACAGGAACCGCCTGTTCAGGACGCGCGTGAGCGGATCGCGGCCATTCTCCATCGCGACGAGGCGTTGGAACATCTCGCCGAGCAAGAAGGCGATCTCGTCGACGGCCGTCTTCAGTTCCTTGAAGAGGCCCGTCCGGACCGCCGGGTCACCGCCGGCGATGCGCGGCAGGATGCGGCCGTCGATCCGCTCCATCGCCTCGGTGATCGACTGGAGTTCGGGCGCATGCTCGAACATGATGCCGGCCCGATGGCGGATCCAGAACCCGAAGGGGGAGCCTGCGAGCGGCTGCAGCGCCGGGACGTCGACGTCATCGAGGAGCTGGAACAGCGTCGCCTGCGCCCATTGCATCAGGCTGGCGCGCTGGCTCTCGCGTTCGAGATTGACGTCCTGGTCGAGCGAAAACAGGCGATAGGCCTCGTCCTGCCGTGCCCGCGTCTCGGTGGCGGCGGCCTGCGAATCGCTCATCAGCGCGAGCGACTGCTCGATCTGCTCGACGGCCGTGGCGAGACGGGTGAACCGCTCCTCGAACGTTCCCGGAGAGGTGCGGATGAGATCGACCAGGCGCGTGCGCAGCACGGCGGCGCCCATGAGGACGAGGCGGAAGGGGATCTTGCTGCGCGCATGGATCGCACCGATCTTGCGCTGCTTCTGCCCATAGGCCTCGCGATCGGCCGGCGCGGCGTCGGAAAAGAGGTCGCGCAGCCAGGCCGCCAGCGACGTCTTCAGCCTGGTCTGGACGATCTCGTGGCTGAGAAACGAACGCGCCTCCTGGTCGTCGAGCAGGGCGGCGTAGAAGGCATCGGCGAGGTGCTCGGCGTTCCGCTCGACCAGTTCCGACAGGGCGTCGCGCGTCGCGCGCTGCTGCGCACGGTCGCCTTCGCGCCAAGCCATGCCCTCGGCCGGGTTCATCATGCCATGCGCGCGCATCTGCGATTCCCATCAGCGGTGTCGACTGCCGGGACGACTCCCGGAAGTCGTTTCAGCTTCTACCGCAACCGGGGGCGCGTGGCATTATCGTCAGAGCGCCTTCCGAGATGCCTTCGGCCTCAAACCGGGCTCTGCGCCGGGAAATACTGGTAGAGCCAGGTCTCGGTGAGCGCCCTGCCATCCTTGCCGCGCACGAAGAGGCGCATATCCAGCGGCTCGTTGCCCTCGACGACCGTGTCGAAGAAGGCGCGGTAGAGGCCGGGCTCGCCGGCGACGACCGGATAGGCGTCGGCGAGCGAGACCTTGCCGCGGGAAAGCGTGATCTCCGGCGTTCCGTCGCCGCGCTTGAGGCTGGCGACCGCCTCGCCGCGGAAATCGATCACGAAGCGCACCGCGCCCGGCGGCCGGGGCTGGCCGGGAATGCCGCCGACACCGACATAGGTTCCAACCACGCGGCCGAGATCCGCCGGGAACGGCTCGTCGGCGCCCCAATAGAGCCGATAGGCGAAATCGAGCTTCGCGCCGGGCGCCACGACCTCGTCCGGCACCCAGTAGACGACGATGTTGTCGTCGATCTCGCGATCGGTCGGGATCTCGACGAGTTGCACCTGGCCCTTGCCCCAGTCGCCCTTCGGCTCGATCCAGACGCTGGCGCGCCGGTCATAGAAGACGCCGTCGTCCTGATAATGCGCGAAGTCGCGGTCGCGCTGCAGCAGGCCGAAGCCGCGAATGCCGGAATCGAGGAACGCATTCGTCGAGACGGACGGCGGATTGTTGAGCGGGCGCCAGATGCGCTCGCCCGTGCCGGTCCACATGGCGAGGCCGTCGGAATCATGCACCTCCGGCCGCCAGTCGATCGCCCGCTTCCGGATCGTCTCGGAGTACCAGTACATCGAGGTGAGCGGTGCGACGCCGAGCCGCTTGATGGGCTTGCGCGGATAGAGCGAGCAGTCGACGTCGATCAGGACCGTCTTGTCCTTCGAGGCGACCATCTTGTACGCGCCGGTGATGCTGGGGCCGTCGAGCAGGCAGTAGATAATGACCTTGTCCTCGACCCCCGCAATGCGCTCCAGCCAGAAATGCGAGAAGCGCGGGAATTCTTCCGTCGCGTCGGGCAGGGCCGTATCGATGGCGATGCCGCGTGCGGAAAGGCCGTATTGGTCCAGCGCGCCGGAGGAGCGGAAATAGGAGGCGCCGAGGAAGGCGAGCCAGTCGGTCTTCTGCGAGGGCGCCTCAACGCGGAAGCCGGAGAAGCCGATATCGTCGGGAAGCTGGTGCGCCGGGTGTTTGGCCGGAAAGTCGAAATAACGCTGCCGGTAGAGGATCTCGCGCGCCTTGCCGTCCTCGACGGCGTAGATCAGGCACGGCTCCTGGAAATACTTGCCGAGATGGAACAGCTGGATCGGCGCGCCGCCCTTGCCGTCGCCCCAGAGCGCGTAGTCCTTATTGAAGACGATCGCCTGGAAATTGTCGTAGTCGATCTTGTCGAGGATCGCGCCATAGGGCGAGCGCGCATTCACCCAGGGCTTGCGGGCATTCTCGGCCGCCATCGCCTTCAGCGTATCGAAGGAGAACGGCTCCGCCGGACCGAAGGCGAGCCCCTTGTCCTCCTCGGCTGCATGGCCGGCGGAGGGAAGGGCGGCCGCGGCCATGGCGGCGAGGATCGTGACCAGAGTGTCGCGGCGCGTGGGGTGGCTCATGGCGTCTCTCGTAAAGGTTGCAATCGGTTGGCCCCGACTGCCGTTGCGCAAGGCAATAGCACGGCCTTACGCGGTTGCGTAGAGCCGGCTAAGGGCGCTTTCGCGGCATGATGATCGCGGGTTGAGGGCGACGATCGCGCCGGCTGGCCGCCATCGTTCCGAGCTAGGTATGGGCGCTACGGCGTCTGCGAACATTCTGCTCCCGAAGCGGGCGCGGACTCGTGGTTTCGCCGCGTATGGGCGTGCGATCAGATCGTGCGACGTGCGGTCAGGTGTGGTGGCCCGACATTCAGCGCCCATGCGAGCATTGCTCGCGGGCCTTGGTGCCGCCGGGGCCGCAGGCGTTGGGTGCCTCCATGGCGCGGAGCGCCGGGGAGTTCGGATCATAGGTGCAACTGGCCAGGCTCGGCAGGGCGATCGACAGGATCAGGATCGCAAAAAGGGCTCTCATCGTTGCCTCCTCTTCATAAGGGCACTCCCGGCCGGCGCGTCAGGGCGCCGACTTGTCGAGTGCCTCCAGATCTGCGATCAGCCGCGCCTCGTCCCCCGAGCCGGGCGCGGCATAGTTGAGGTTCTTGAACAATCCGGCGAGCTTGGTGAAATGCTGGCGCGCCGCTTCCTTGTCGGCGAAGGCGTAGCGCCGTGTCGCGAGGTGATGGACGCGGTCGAACATGGCCTGCTGCCGCTCGATCGGCGCCGCCTGGTCGATATCGTCGAAGGCGTCCTGCTGCAGGAACACCATGTCGAGGAAGCGCGCCGCCTCGGCTGCCACGAAATCCTCGAGGCTGATGCCTTCCTCGCCGGTCACCTGCTCCATCCGCGCGACCTCGTCGCCGCGCTGGAGGAGGGCGGTCATCGCGTCGACCCGCTCGGTCCAGTCGGGCGCCAGGTTCTTCGCGGTCCAAGCGGCGAGCTGGCCGCGATAGCGCGACCAGGACAGCAGCGGATCGATCGCCGGATAGAAGCGCTTGTAGGCGCGGTCATAGGAGAGGCCGAGGAAGCAGGTGACGGCCGCCAGCGTCGACTGCGTCACCGGCTCCTCGAAATTGCCGCCGGCCGGCGAGACGGAGCCGATGATGGTCAGAGCGCCGACCGAGCCGTCATTGGTCTCGACGACGCCGGCGCGCTCGTAGACGCTCTTGATCGAGCTGTCGAGATAGGCGGGGAACGCCTCCTCGCCGGGAATCTCCTCGAGGCGCCCGGAGGTTTCGCGCATCGCCTGCGCCCAGCGCGAGGTTGAATCCGCGATGACGAGCGTGCGGAGCCCCATCTGCCGATAATATTCGCCGATCGCGATGCCGGTGTAGATCGAGGCCTCGCGCGAGGCGACCGGCATGGACGAGGTGTTGCAGATGATGACCGTGCGGTCCATCAGCGAGCCGCCCGTGCGCGGATCCTTGAGGCGCGGAAATTCGGTGATGGTCTCGACGACCTCGCCGGCCCGCTCGCCGCAGGCGACCAGCACCACGACATCGACGTCGGAATGGCGCGCGATCAGGTTGAGCAGCACCGTCTTGCCGGCACCGAACGGGCCGGGAATGCAGGCCGCGCCGCCCTGCGCGATCGGGAAGAAGACGTCGACGATCCGCTGCTTGGTGATCATCGGACTGTCGGGGAAGCGGCGCTGCGAGAAGCCGGCACGGATGATCCGGCGCGGCAGCGGCTCGCGCACCGGCCAGTCCTGCGCGAGACGGATCTCGCGCTCGGCGCCGGAGGCGGCCTTGAGTCGCGCCACCGGCTCGTCGACCGTCACGGCGCCGTCGCGGATCCAGGTGATCTCGAACGTGTCGTCGAGATCGAAGGGCACCATGATCTTGTGGGTGATCGGCCCTTCGGGAACCGTGCCGATCGCGTCGCCGCCGCGCACCTTGTCGCCGGAGCGCCGCGTGGCCGTGAAGGACCATTTGACGGCGGGATCGAGGCCGGGCGCCTCGACGCCGCGCGGCAGGAACACGCCATGACCGACGGCGAGCGCCTCCAGAGGGTTCTGCAGCCCGTCATAGACGCGGCCGAGCAGGCCGGGGCCGAGCTTGACGGAGAGCAGCCGTCCCGATTGCTCGACGCGATCGCCGAGGCCGACGCCGCCCGTGCTCTCGAAGACCTGCGCGTCCGCCTCGTCGCTCTCGACCCGCAGCACCTCCGCCTTCAGCCGCTGGTCCGGCGCCCGCGCCGGAACGATGTAGATGACCTCGTTCTTCACGAGGCGTCCGTTCTGCGCGTCGTCGAGCCGGAGGCGCACGATGTCCTCCTGGACGGCCGTGATCCGTGCGGTGGGGGCTGCGGTCATGCTGCGTCCTCATAGGCTTGCGACTTCGGAAGCGCGGCTTCCAGAAGCTGCGCGAAGCGCGCCGCGGCGGCGTCGGCGTCATAGCGCGCCCAGCGATCGGCCAGCTGCCAGCGCATCAGGTAGAAGACGACGGCCTCGAAATCGAACTCATGGCCGAATTCGTGCCGCCCGGCGGCGCGCCAGGTCGTGTCGAGGATGAGCCGTTCGAGACCGGCGCTGTCGCCGGATTCGAGCTTCTCCCGGGCCGGACCGATCCAGGGCATCTGGTGGCCGAGACCGAAATCGGGCTGGCTCCAGTTACGGCGGATCGTTTCGACCTGGCGGCCGATGCCCCAGAGCGTGCCCTGGGCCGGTGCCGGCTCGCCGGCATGGCGGCGGCGGAGCGCCGCGATCACCGTGCGGATCTCCAGCCTTTCGAGGGCCGCGGCGCGCAGCGTGGCGCTGCGGATCGCGGCAAGCGTGCGCTCCGCACGCGCCATATAGGCCGCATCGTCCTCGCCCGTATCGATGCGGTTCCACGACAGGATCGCGGCGATCGCCTCCAGTTCGGTCCGGTCGTCCGGCTCCAGCAGCTTCAACCGCTCGGCGAGCCGGGCCGGATTGATCGGCAGTTCCTTCTCGCCGAGCAGCCGGATCGAGGGCAGGCTCGCCATCAGCATGACGTAGCGATCGGCGATCGGTCTCATGTGACGACGCCTTCGAGCAGGGCGCGGAAGCGGGGCTGCATGTGCACGAGCAGCGCGTCGGCGACGGCCTTGTCGGTCACGTCGATCGAGATGCCGCGATCGGCCATGACGATGCGGATGCCGCCATCGGGGTCGTCGGCGCGGCCGAAGCGGACGCCGTCGCGCAGCATGTCGGCCGTGAAGGCGGCGACGAAATGGGTGAGCGTGCCGGCGTGCAATTCCTCGGGCTTGCGGCGGAGATCATCGAGGCCGACCACGCTGCGCGGCAGCAGCAGTTCGACATCGGCGGAGGCGTCGACGCCGCTCTCCTCGCGCACGCGGCCAACCAGGGTCAGGATCATGCGCTTCAGCATTTCCTCGTCGCGCATGGCGCCGGCAATGGCCTTGCCGACCTCGTCGGCGAGGCGGCGGGTCAGGCGCTCCTTGAGCTGGAGCGTGACGTCGCGCGCGGCTTGCTTCAGCGCGTCCTCGCCCGCCCGCTGGAAGGCGTCGGCCTGCTTGCGTGCCGCATCGATCTTCGCCTTCGCCTCGGCTTCGGCCTTCTCGATGATCGTTCGCGCTTCGGCTTCCGCGCCCGCGACCAGCCGCTCGGCCTCGGTCTTGCCGGCGGTGACGCCCTGGTCGCGCAGCCGGGCGATCAGCGCCTGGACGCCGGATTCTGTCTTCTGAACGCTGCCGTCGGCGGCCATGTCTGCCTCCTCAGCCCTTGATGTTGCCGGCGAGCACCAGCGCGAAGACGAAGGTGAAGACGGCGAAGCCCTCGACGATCGCCGCCGGGGCGAGCGAGAGGCCGAAGATTTCCGGCTTGCTCTTCGAGGCGGCGATGGCACTGGCGCAGGCCTTGCCCTGCCAGACGGACGCATAGGCGAGGGCGAGCCCGGTCAGGATGCCGATGCCGAACAGGCCGGCGCCGTTTTCCGGCGTGATCGTCCGCTGCAGCGAGAACATGACGACGATGCCGTAGATGACGGTCGAGGAGGGGATCGCCGCCACGCCGACGAAGCGGCCATAGCCGCTGTCGGTCTCCAGCATCGCCCCGATGGCGGCCTGGCCGGCGATGGTGACGCCGATGGCGCTGCCGATCGCGCCGAGGCCGACCGGCGCGAACACGCCCAGCCAGCCGAGAATGACCATGAGCTCGTTCATTCGGGGATCTCCCTCTTGGCGAATGCGCGGAACGGATAGCCCTCTTCCGAGAGGCCCCAGCCGAAGAATTCGATGTAGTTGAGGCGCAGCCCATGGACGACGCCGCCCATGATGCCGATCACGAAGTTGATGGCGTGGCCGAAGGCGAGGATCAGGATCGCCGCGAGCAGGCCGAGGCCCGGCCGCGAGAATTGCAGGCCGCTCGCCATGCCGTTGAAGGTCTCGGCGAGCGAGGCGCTGGCGAGGCCGAGCGCGAACAGGCGCAGATAGCTCAATATGTCGCCGAAGAGCTTGGTGATGCTCGTCAGGCCCATGAAGCCGTCGGCGACGCAGAGCAGCCAGTCGGTGGCCGTTTTGGCCGGCCGCGCGGTGGCTGAGCCGACGAAGACGGAGGCGAGGCCCGCACCGACGAAGGCGCCGCCGCCATGGTTGAGGCTCCCCGCGCCGAGCCACAGCATCAAGCCGCCGAGGATGACGGCGAGCCAGCCGATCGGCACCAGCGCCCTGAGGCTGCTCCGGGCGAGCCAGGCAGTCGCGGCGAGCGCGATGCCGACATGCACGGCGCCGATCACGACGGAGAGCTTCATCATCTCGTCGAAATTGGTGATGTGGACGATGGCGATCTTGGCGAGGAGGCTGCCCGCTCGTGGGGCGACGCCGAAATAGGAGCCCGCCAGCACGCCATAGATGAGCGATGCGCCGGCGATGACCGCCAGCATGACGCGCATGCGCTGTCCGGACGCTGTCTCCCCCATCCTGCGCCAGAACCAGGCGGTGATCAGGCCGATCACGACCGCATAGCCGGCGTCGGCCATGATCATCGCGAAGAAGATCGCGAAGGAGGTGAAGACGACGAAGCTCGGGTCCCAGGCGCCATAGGCGGGCGTCGTGTAGAAATAGGTGAGGTCCGCGCCGCCGCCCAGGCGATCGTCCTTCGGCCGCAGCAGCGTCGGCGGGCGGTCATTCACCGTCGGCGTCTCGACCAGCACCGCGAGCCGCCGCTCCTCCGCCAGCGCTTCGATCGCCGCGGCGCTTTCCGCTGGTGCCCAGCCCTGCACGGCGAACAGCCCGTCCGTGTCGAGCGTGCGGCCGGCGACGTCGCGCCGCTCGTCGGCATCCTCCGCTTCGGCTAGTTCCGCGCCGAGCAGCAGGCGCCAGCGGGTCAGCTCGCCGCGCTCCGCCTTCGCCTTGTCGAGCGCGATCTCCGTCTCTTCGAGTTCGGCCCGGAGCGCGTGCAGCGGCTTGGCGCCGAAATGGGTGCGCGGGACGGGCAGCAGGCTGGCGGGCGGCTCGTCGGGATGGATGACCACGACGAAGAGATGCGTCGTGTCGCGGCCAACGATCGCCCATGGCAGCTCCACCGCGTCGAGCGCCCGGCGCTCCTTGAGCGGCAGCACATAGAACCAGAGCCGTTCGCGGCCGAGCGCATCGATCGGCGGGAAGACGATGTCGCCCCAGATCGCGACATCCGCGATACGGTGGACGAGATCGTCGCGAAGGTCCGAGAGGCGGCGCAGGTGACGGCGGTTCTCGTTGATCTTCGCAACCACGGCGGCGAGGTCGAATGTCCTGCCGGGGCGGTAGTAGCGTCGCTGCTCGGGTGAATCGGCGATATGGCGGAAGGCGGTCCGCGCGCGGTTGCGCTCGGCGGCGTCGGTCGGGGCGAGGGGATCGGCGACCTTGAGCGGGATCAGGTGTAGCACGCCGAGCCGCTGCAGTGCTTCGAGCGTCGCCTCCTTCTCCGGCAGGGGGCCGCAGACGGCGACCCGCTTCATGGGGACGATGCTCATCGCGCGCCTCCCGCAGCCGTGCGGCTGCGCTTGGCGATCTTGCCGGCGACGACGGCGGCACGCTCATTGTCGCCGAGATAGACATTGATGCGGCGGATATTCGCCTCGGCCTCTGGGATCAGCACCTTGTCGAAGAGATTGACGCGCTGCGTGATCGTCGCGACCGCCTTTTCGAGGATCGCGAGGCGCTTCTTGGCGATGTCGACCTCGATCCGGAGGCGGATCGCCTCGGCGAGGCGCGCGACCACCGCATCGACCCAATGCGGGCGCACCATGCGGCCATAGGGCTTCTGGATGATCTCCAGCTGCTCGATGACCGGCAGGCGGATGCCGGCGACGTTCTCGACGCCGAAGCGGACTTCGCCCAGCGTCACCAGCCCGCTGACGTCGATGCGTTCGTCCGCGAGCATGGGCAGCGCGTCGCCTGCGGCCTTCGCCGCGCCGGCGACTTTCGCTTCGGCATCGCCGATCATCCGCGCCGCCCGTACCCGCTCGCTCATCAATTGCTGGCGCTTCAGGTCGAGCGCCGGCAAATAGCGGCGATAGGAGGTGAGGTTGTCCTTCTCCTTGCGCAATTGCGACTTGCTGAGCGGGACGCGGGCCATGGTTCAGGCGGCCTCTGCCTTGCCGGGCTTGGAGACGGCGGGGAAGTATTCGTCGAGGAGCGCCTGGCGCACGAGCAGTTCCTCGGGCGCGAAGCACTCGGCCATAGTCTTCCAGCCGAGATCCAGCGCCTCCTCGAGCGGCATCGAGACGGAAAGATCCATGAAGCGCCGCTCGAACAGGTCGCCGAATTTGAGCGAGCGCTGGTCGAGATCGGAAAGCTCGAAGGCCATGGCCTGCTTGCGCTGCGCGTCGCGGGCGCCGGAATAGAGGCGGATCATGGTGTTCATGACCGCGCTGTGGTCCTCGCGCGTCTCCTTGCCGATGACGTGCTGCTTGAGGCGCGACAGCGAGCCGAAGGGATCGATGCGCCCGCCGCGGAGATAGAACTGCCCCTCCGTGATGTAGCCGGTATTGTCCGGCACCGGGTGGGTGACGTCGCCGCCCGGCATGGTCGTCACCGAGAGGATCGTGACCGAGCCGGCGCCGGGAAAGACCGCGGCCTTCTCGTAGCGGCGGGCGAGCTGCGAATAGAGATCGCCGAGATAGCCGCGGTTGGAGGGCACGCGGTCGAGCGCGATGCCGACCTCCTTCAGCGCGTCGGCAAAGGCGGTCATGTCCGTCAGCAGCACGAGGACGCGCTTCTTCTCCTCGGTCGCAAATTTCTCGGCGACGGCGAGGGCGAGATCCGGCACGAGCAGCCGCTCCAGCACCGGATCGGAGGCCTGGTTCACGAACATGATGGTGCGGCCGAACACGCCGGCATCCTCGAAGGCGGTGCGGAAGCGCCAGTAATCGTCGAACTTCAGCCCGAGGCCGCCGAAGACGACGACATCCGCATCTGCCTGGATGCCGATCCGCGCCAGGAGCGTGTCGTAGGGCTCGCCCGAGGTGGAGAAGATCGGGATCTTCTGGCTTTCGACGAGGCAGTTGAAGACGTCGATCATCGGCACATTGGTGCGGATCATGCGCGAGGCGAGGGCGCGGCGGGCCGGGTTGGCCGAGGGGCCGGCGATCTCGACCTCGGGCTCCTGATCGAGCGAGGGGCCGCCATCGGCGATGGCGCCGGCGCCGGTGAAGACGCGCCCCAGGATATTGGCGGAGAAGGGGACTTGCGGCGGGTGGCCGAGGAACTGCGTCCGCGCCCTCGTCGAGAGGCCGCGGGCGCCGGGGAAGATCTGCAGCGAGGCTTCGCCCTCGGCGATCTTCACGACTTGGGCGAGCCGGGGCGCGGCATCGCCCTCGCGGACCAGCGCCAGATCGCCGAACCGCGGACCCGATGGATCCTCGCGCGTCTCCGGCGGCAATGCGATCCGCAACACGTCGCCGATGATCGATAGAACGCGGTCATAGGTAATCGGCACGACAGCCATCGCCGCTTCATCCCTCATCTTGCGTCGCCGATGGAGATTACTTGCTCAGCCGTGCCACCGGCTTGTTGATGTATATCAATCAGACCGGCTCAATGTCTTCTAGATTCCGAACCGATGAGGTGAGATGGTATCCGGTGACACCGCCGGGCTCTGGTACAGAGAGCCGAGCGACGAATATTTGCGAACCCTGCAGTATTTTTTTGGGATCGGAGCTGATCGTGCGGCAACCTTACCTTAATTTACTCGCTCCGGTGCCGGGTGCGATCATTCGCAACCGCGCCATTGTGCTTGGCTTGACGCTCGCGCTCGGGCTGCTCGCAGCCGGATGCTCCGATAAGGGCGAGAAGGCGGCGGCGCCGCCGCGCCTCGTCTCGGCTTTTCAGGTCGGCATGACCGAGCAGCTCGGCCAGCGCCAGTTTCAAGGTCTCGCCAAGGCCGAGCGGGAGGCGGTGCTCTCCTTCCGCGTGCCCGGACAGATCTTCACGCTACCCGCCCGGGTCGGCCAGAACATCGAAGCCGGCGCGGTGGTCGCGACGCTCGATGCCAGTCCCTATCAGGCCGAGGTCACGCGGCTTTCGGCCGATCTCGACAATGCCCGGGCCGATCTCAAGCTCAAGACGGACCAGTATGACCGGGTGATGCCGCTGGTGAAGAGCGGCACCTATCCGAAGTCGCGCGGGGACGATGCGCTCAGCGCGAAGCAGGGTTCGGAAGCGCGCGTCGCCTCGGTCCAGTCCGCGCTCGACCGGGCGCGGATCGATCTCGACCTCACAGTCCTGAAATCGCCCTTCGCCGGCCGTGTCGTCGCGGTCTATCCCGAGACGTTCGAGGAGGTGCGGACGCAGCAGCAGATCGTCCGCGTCGTCGACATCAATTCGCTCGAAGCCGTGATCGACATACCGGAGACGCTGATCTCGCTCGTGCCCCGTATCGAAACCATGGAGGCGCGCTTCGACGCGTTTCCGGATGTGCCTGTTCAAGGCAAGATCGTCGAGATCGGTTCCGAGGCGTCGGCGGTGACGCGCACCTTCCCGGTGACCGTCGGCATGCAGCAGCCCAAGGATGCCCTGGTGCTGCCGGGCATGGCGGGCAATTTCCGCGTGACGGCCATCAATACGGCCGGTGCGACGGCGGCGATGGTGGTGCCGCCGGCATCGATCCGTCCGCTCGAGCCCGGCAAGGATGCCATGGCGGTCTGGGTCGTCGATCCGGCGTCTGGCAAGGTGGCGCTGCGGCCCGTCATGGTCGGGCGCATCGTGCAGGGCGGCATCGAGATCAAGGACGGGCTGAAGCCCGGCGACTGGGTGGTCTCGGCCGGCGCCAACAGCCTGGCGGATGGCGAGATCGTCCGCCTTCCGAAGGCTCCCGAGGCCGCCAAGGCGCCCGCCGGAGACGCATCATGAAGATCGTCTCCGCCGCGGTCGACAATGCCACCGTCACATGGTTCGGCGCGGCGCTGCTGCTCATTGGCGGCCTCGCGGCCTTCTTCTCGCTCGGCCAGCTCGAGGATCCGGAATTCACGATCAAGACCGCGATCGTGCAGACCAGCTATCCCGGCGCGAGCCCCGAGGAGGTCGAGCAGGAGGTCACGGACAAGATCGAGATCGCGCTGCAGAAGCTGAAGGAGCTCGATTCGCTGGAGAGCTTCTCGCGCGCCGGCTCGTCGCGCATCAAGGTCAACATCAAGGCGTCCTATTCCTCCGAAGAGCTTCCCGGCATCTGGGACAAGGTGCGGGCGCGCGTCGACGAGGCCTCGCGGCAATTGCCTCCCGGTGCCGGCAAGCCCCTGGTGATCGATGATTTCGGCGACGTGTTCGGCCTGCTGCTCGCCGTCACCAGCGACGGCTATTCGCCGAGCGAGCTCAAGAGCTATGCCGACGATCTGAAGCGCGAGCTGAGCCTCGTCGACGGCGTGGCCCGCGTGGACCTCTGGGGCGTGCAGCAGCGGCAGGTCTTCGTCGATGTGCGCCAGAGCCAGCTCGCCCAGCTCGGCATTTCCGAGCAGACCATCGCCCGCAGCCTCGAAACGCAGAATGCCGTCGTCGATGCCGGCCGGCTCTATCTCGACGACAGCCAGCTGCGCATCGCGCCGACCGGCGCATTGTCTGTCGTCGACGAGATCGGCGATGTCGCCTTGCAGCCGACCGCGCTCGATCTGCTGCAATCGGCAAGCCGCCAGTCGCCGGGCGGGGCGAACGAGATCATCCGCATGCGCGATGTCGGCGTGATCCGCGAGGGCTATCAGGATCCGCCGTCGCAGCTGATGTATTTCAACGGCCGGCCCGCCATCGGCCTCGCGATCACCAACCGGCCGGGCGCCAATGTCGTGACGGTCGGCCAGGCGGTCGACAAACGTCTTGCGGAGCTTCAGATCGATCTGCCGATCGGCATCGGCGTCGAGAAGGTGAACTGGCAGTCCGACACGATCGACCAGTCGGTCAGCGGCTTCTTCATCAGCCTGATCGAGGCGATCATCATCGTGCTCGCCGTGCTGACGATCCCGTCCGGCTGGCGCATGGGCATGGTGATCGGCACGGCGCTCGTCCTCACGGTGATGGCGACGTTCCTGATGATGGGGATCTTCGGCATCGACCTGCAGCGCATGTCGCTCGGCGCGCTGGTCATCGCGCTCGGCATGATGGTCGACAACGCGATCGTCATCGCGGACGGCTATCAGGTGCGGATCAATAAAGGCATGGCGCCGCGCGACGCGGCGATCGAATCCGCCAGCCAGCCGGCCATGCCGCTGCTCGGCGCGACGATCATCGCGGTGATGGCCTTCTATCCGATCTTCGCCTCGGAGGAGAGCGCGGGCGAATATTGCGCGACGCTGTTCTCGGTCGTCGCCATCTCGCTGCTGGTGTCGTGGATCCTGTCGGTCACCGTCACGCCGCTCCAATGCATGGGCATGCTGAAGCCGCAGGGCGCGAGCGGCGCCGATCCGTTCGACAACCGTTTCTTCAACGGCTTCCGCGCCCTGCTGCACACTGCGATCCGCTTCCGCTTCGTGTCGATCGGCATCGCCGTCGTCGTGCTGGTCGCCTCTCTCGCCTCGTTCGGGTCCGTCACCAAGCTGTTCTTCCCCGATGCCGCCATGACGAAGTTCATGGTCGACTACTGGATGCCGGAAGGGACGCGGATCGAGCGGACGGCGGCGGATATCGAGAAGATCGATGCGCATCTGCGCGCCGATCCGCGCATCGCGGAGGTCGCCACCTTCGTCGGCGCCGGACCGCCGCGCTTCTATCTTCCCGTCGAGCCGGAGGCCGCCAATCCGGCCTATGGCCAGCTCGTCGTCAATGTCCATGACATGAAGGACATCGACGGCATCATCGCCGACCTCCAGCCCTGGGTGCTGGAGAATTTCCCGACCGCGCTGATCCCGATCCGCAAGTTCACCGTCGGCCCGGGCGATACCTGGAAGTTCGAGCTCCGGATCAGCGGGCCGGGCAATGCCGACCCGACCGTGCTGCGCAATCTCGGCAATGAGGTGCTCGCCATCGTCCGCCAGAGCCCCTATGCGGGGCTGATGCAGACGGACTGGCGCCAGAAGGTTCTGGAGGTTCGTCCCGAATACAATACGGCGCGCGCTAGCTGGGCCGGCATCACCCGCGAGGACATCGCGCGCACCACGCGGCGCACCTATGACGGCTTGCCGATGGGGCTCTTCCGCGATGGCGATGAGCTCGTGCCGATCGTCATGCGCCATGTGAATGACGAGCGCGAACGGCCGGGCGACATCGACGTGCTGCCCGTACGCGGCGCGGCGAGCACGAAGAGCGTGCCGATGGCGCAGGTGGTCGATGGCGTGCCGGTCGCGCCGCAGGAATCGGTGATCGCGCGCTATGATCGGAAGCGCACTCTGACCGTCCAGGCCAATCCGGCGCTCGGCTTCACCTTCCCGACGCTCTATGCCGATGTGAAGGCCAAGATCGAGACGCTCGCGCTCCCGCCGGGCTATTCGGTGGAATGGGGCGGCGAGCAGGAGAACTCGTCCAAGAGCCAGGCGTCGCTGCTGCCGGGCGCGGTGCCGGCGCTGGCGATCACGGTCTTCATCATGATCGCGCTGTTCAACGCGCTGCGCCCGCCGCTGGTGATTGCGATGACGATCCCGTTCGCGCTTTCCGGCGTGATCTTCGGCCTGCTGATCACCGGCGTGCCATTCGGCTTCGTGGCGCTGCTCGCCGCGATGAGCCTTGCCGGCATGATGATCAAGAACGGGCTCGTTCTGCTCGACGAGATCAATGCCGGCCTCGCTAACGGCCTGTCGCGCTATGACGCGACGATCGAGGCGGCCGTCTCGCGCCTCCGACCCGTCCTGCTGGCCGCCGGCACGACCGTGCTCGGCGTCATCCCGCTGCTGCAGGACGTGTTCTGGGTCGGCCTCGCCGTCACGATCATGGCCGGCCTCACCTATGGCACGGTCCTGACCATGGTGCTGGTGCCGGTGCTCTATTCGACCCTCTATCGCCTGAAGCGCGGCCAGCCCGACAGGCCCGCGCGGGGCCTCCTGAGACGCCCCGAGCAGAAGGCAGAGGCGGAGGCTCCCGCATGAGCGCGGCTTCCGGCACGGTGCGGCGCGGCCTGCCGGGACCCGGTGTCCCGGCAACCTCGCTTGATCGCATCGCGCCGGGCCTTGCTGCCCTCATGCGCTATGACCGCGCCAATATCGGCGCGGATGTCCGCGCGGGGCTCGCCGTTGCGGCCGTCGCCATT
The DNA here is from genome assembly GCF_014196455.1 of Kaistia hirudinis. Lineage (GTDB taxonomy): Bacteria > Pseudomonadota > Alphaproteobacteria > Rhizobiales > Kaistiaceae > Kaistia > Kaistia hirudinis. The sequence continues at coordinate 596,371 of NZ_JACIDS010000005.1, read as the reverse complement.
CCCGTCGGCATCTCCTATGCGGAACTCGCCGGCTTCCGGCCCGAATACGGTCTCTACGCGTCCTTCTTTCCCCTGATCGTCTATGCGCTGCTGGGCAGTTCACCCCAGTTGATCGTCGGGCCGGACGCGGCAACCTGCGCCGTCATCGCGGCCTCGATCGCACCACTCGCCGCCGGCGACACGGTGCTCTACGCCCATCTCGCGGGCATGCTCACGCTGATCGCCGGTCTCATCTGCGTCCTCGCGAGCTTCCTGCGCCTTGGCGCCCTGGCCGATTTCCTGTCGAAGCCGATTCTGGTCGGCCTGCTGAACGGTATCGCGATTACCATTGTGCTCGGTCAGGCCGCCAAGCTGTTGGGCTTTCCGGTCGCGAGCCACGGATTGCTGCCGGTGGTGTTCGAGGTCGCCGGCCGGCTCGGCGAGACCAACCCGGCGACGCTCGCGCTCGGTATCGCGGCCCTGCTGGTGGTCGGGTTCGGCCCGCGCCTCGCCCCGGCCATGCCGGCTGGCATCGTCGCCATGGTGCTCGCGGCGGCAGCGGTGGCTGCGTTCGGGCTGGAGCGGATGGGTGTCGCGACGCTGGGCGCCGTGCCGGGCGGTCTGCCGCTTCCCTCCTTCCCGGCGGTGGATCCGGCCTATCTGCCGAGCCTCATCACGGACGCGGCGAGCGTCGCGCTCGTCAGCTATGCGAGCCTCATCTTCTCTTGCCGTTCCTTCGCCTCGCGCAATAGCTACGAAGTCGATGCCGACCAGGAGTTCGCGGCGCTCGGGGCGGCCAACATCGTCTCCGGGCTGACCCAGGGCTTTGCCGTCAGCGGGGCGGATTCGCGCACCGCCGTCGGCGATGCCAATGGCGGGAGAACGCACGCGACCGGCCTCGTGGCCGCGGCTGTGGTCGGCTTCGTCATCCTGTTCCTGACGGGACCGCTGCGCTTCGTTCCGACCGCTGCGCTCGGCGCCGTGCTGGTGTTCGCAGGACTGTCGCTGTTCGACGCGAAGAGCCTGCGCCTCATTTTCCGGGCCGACCGGGTCGAGGGCGCGATCTCGGTGCTCGCCATGCTCGGCGTCGTCGGCCTGGGCGTCACCCGCGGGGTGCTGCTCGCCGTGATCCTCGCGCTGCTGCGCTTCGTGCAGCTCACCTCGCGGCCGCGCGTCGAGGTGCTCGGCACGGTCGAGGGGCTGCCGGGCTTTCATTCCCTGTCGCGGCACAAATCGGCGCGTCCGCTGCCCGGGCTCGTTGTCGTTCGCTTCAACGGGCCGCTGGTCTTCTTCAATACCGGACATTTCCGCAAGGCGGTCCTTGCCGCGGTGGATGCGCGGGGCGCCGGCGTTGCCCGGGTCGTTCTCGATCTCATCCCGATCACCAAGGTCGATGTGAGCGGCATCCTGGCGCTTCAGGAACTGCGCGATGTCCTCGCCTCTCGGGGCATCCTGCTGGAGGGCGCCGGCAGACGAACCGAGTGGCTGCGGTGGGCCGAGAAGCATGGGTTCGGCGATGAGGCGCCGATGATCTATCCGACGTTGCGTCGTGCGGTGCGGGAAGAACCCGCCTCGACGGACGCCATGGAAGAGCGCAAGGACGGCGAAGATCGCCCTGCGGAGGAGGAGGCGCCGCGTCCGGCAACGGACCGTACCCGGCCCAGAGGAGGAGAAATGCCATGATCGAACCCGGCATCGCGATGATGGCCATCGCGATCGACGCATTGGCGGCAGACGCCCCCAGCGGCGAGAGCCTCGCGGCATCGATCCGTTCCGCCTTTCCCGATGAGCCGGTACGGGCGCTCCGGCGGGCGATCTTCTACGCCGTGACGGATCCGGAGCGACGCGACAGTGTGGTGATCACGCGGCTGCATGATGCGGCGATGGTCCTGGCGCCTGGCGAGGAGGGGCTCCCCTTCGTGCCGGACGCGCCCGCGATGGCCGCCGCGGTGCCGGCCCGGACGACAGCAGCAGCGAGGCAGATGAAATGAGCGAAGCGATCGAGAAGCTCGGACGCAAGGACTATGAGAAGGAGCTGGAGCGGCTGCAGGTCGAACTGGTGCGCTTGCAGCAATGGCTGCAGAAGAGCGGCGGCAAGGTCTGCATCATCTTCGAGGGGCGCGATGCGGCCGGCAAGGGCGGCGTGATCAAGTCGATCATGGAGCGCGTCAGCCCGCGCATCTTCCGCGTGATCGCGCTGCCGCCGCCCACGGAGCGCGAGAGATCGCAGATGTATATCCAGCGTTACATGCCGCATCTGCCAGCGGCCGGCGAGATCGTGATCTTCGACCGCTCCTGGTACAATCGCGCCGGCGTCGAGCGCGTCATGGGCTTCTGCACCGAGGAGCAGTCGGATCGTTTCCTCGCCGTGGTCGGCGCGGTTGAGCGGGCGATCATCGAGTCCGGCGTCATCCTGCTCAAATACTGGCTGGAGGTCAGCCCGGAGGAGCAGACGCGGCGCATCAAGTCGCGCATCGACGATCCCAAGAAGGTCTGGAAGCTCTCGCCGATGGATCTCGAATCCTACAGCCGCTGGTACGACTATTCCCGCGCCCGCGATCTCATGTTCGCGGCCAGCGATACGGAATGGGCGCCCTGGTATGTCGCGCAATCCGACGACAAGAAGCGGGCGCGCCTGTCGATCATCGCGCACATCCTGTCCAAGATCCCGTATGAGAAGATCCCGCGCGAGAAGGTTAAGCTGCCGAAGCGGCAGAAGCCGAACGGCTATGCCGAGCCGCATTATGCCAGCCACCACGTGCCGGCATTCGGCATCCCGCCGGAGACGAGCTGAGGCCGCGCGATCCTATTCGTCGATCAGGCGCCGGCCTCGCGGAACGTCACCATCTTGTGGGCGACGAAATTGACGAAGACCGGCAGGATGATCGCGCAGCCATGCGAGACCGCGCGTGCGAGCCACAGCGGCAGGAAATGCGAGAAGACGTAGTGTTCGAGGCCGAGCGCGGCGAACACCACGACCGGGAAGGCGAGGGCGTTGAACAGGAAGAACCACGCCATCTCCTGATGCAGCGGCTTGCCCGAGGCGGGGAAGACGAAGCGCCGGTTGAGGAAGAAGGCGGTAAGGAAGCCGACGATATAGGCGAGCGCCACGGCCTGCCAGAAGCCGGTGAACGGCTCGAACAGGAAGCGGCTCAGGAAATTGGCGAGGGCCGCGAAACCGCCGGCAATGAGGAACTTGCCGAACTGGCCGGTCAGGTAGAGGCCCGCAAGGCGCTTCAGGCCGCTCTCTCGCGCTGCTGGCTGGCTCATCGGAAGATCGGTTCCCTGCGCGGCTCGTAGTCCGTGCCGATTGCCTTGGCCATCTCGGCCGCAAGGCGCGCGCCTTCGGAAATGCCGCGATCCTCCGGGTAATAATAGCAGGTATCGGCGATCTGCAGCCCGGCGATCTCGGTTCGGATCGGCGGTATGCGCTTCGCAAAGCCCGGCTCGCAGAGCGGCTGGGCATGGCTGAGCCGGCCGACCGTCGAGGCGATGCGGTCGGCGTCCGTCAGCGCTGGATTGACGCGCTTCAGATAGGCGAAGCTCTCGTTCACGAAGCTCTCGTCGCTGGCCGACCATTTCGCCTGCGTGGTCGGCATGTAATAGGGCACATAGACGATCGTCGCATCGACCGGCCGCAGGTTGGAGAATTCGATGAAGCCGGGGATCGCCATCGTCTCGTCGACGACATTGACCCAGAAATGCGGCGTCACCGATTTCCTGAGCTTGTGCAGCACGCAGACGACGCCGATGTTGCGGATCGCGTCATAGGCCGCCTTGGTCGCGTCCGAGAAATCCGGAACGAGACGGGAGACATAGGGCGTCGGCACGGTCGAGATGACCGCATCGGCCGCGATGAAATCGCCGCCGGCCAGGACGCCGGTGACGCGCCCGCCTTCGGTCACCACCTTTTCCGCCGGGCTTGCGAGGCGAATGCGTCCGCCGAGCCGCTCGATCGCGGCCACCAGCGCCTTCACCAGCGTCTCCGAGCCGCCCTCGATATAGCCGAGCTCCTCCTGGAACATCGACCGGCGCGAGGAGCCGATCCGCTTCACGCGGGTCGCGATCCAGGCGGCCGAGACATTGTCGGCATATTCGTAGAATTTGAGCTCCATGAGGCGGCGCCACATGCGCTCATAGACCTTCGGTCCGGCGCCCTTCTCGATCCATTCGCGCGCCGAGACGTTCTCGAGATCGTCGAAGCTCTTGCGCTTGGTCGTCAGGAAGGCCTGCGCGCCGTAGCGGATCTTGCTGACGAGATCGAGATGGGGAAAGCGCAGCAGCGCGATCGGGTCGCCCCAGTCGTGCAGGGCGCCGTCGGTCCAGTAGCCCATCGATGTCGGGCGCCAGCGCATCTTGTCGCCGATGCCGAGCTCGTCGAGCAGGGCGAAGGTCGGCCGGTCCGGCTTGCAGACGAAATGGTAGAAGCGCTCGATCGAAAGGCCGTCGAAATCGAAATGCGCGGCCATGCCGCCCGCGATGCGGTCGGCCTCGACCACGTCCACCTCATGGCCGGCCTTCAGCGCATGATAGGCCGCCGCGAGGCCCATGGCGCCGGCACCGATGACGACTGTCTTGACCATGGGTCCTCGCTTCAGAAGGAGAGCGTGATCTCGGCGTAGCGCTCGTCGAGATAGGTTTCCTCGATCGCCTTGCGCAGCGGCGTCTCCGGAACGGCGAAGATGCCGGGCCAGTCGATCACGGGAAAGGTCTCCGGAATCACCAGCGCCTCGAGCTGGCGCGTCGTGAACGGCGGATTGCTGTTCACCTTCGCATAGGCCCATAGCAGCAGCCAGAACAGCCGGTAGGGGATATGGACGATGCGGGCCCGGGCCTTGGTCACGTCCTTGATCAGGCGGATCAGGTCGCCATAGTCGATCGGCGTCAGCCCGGAAATGTCATAGGTGCCGGTGATGCGCGTCTCGATCGCCGAGGCGATGATCGCGGCAAAATCGCCGGCATAGAGCGGCTGCCGGACGAAGCGGCCATCGCCGGGGATCGGGAAAACGGGCACGCGGTCCATGAAGCGGCGCAGCCAGCCGAGGTGCTTGCGGTCGAACCAGCCGAACATCAGCGTCGGGCGCAGCACGACATGCGGGATATCGACCGCGGCGAACAGCTTCTCCTGCGCCGTCTTGGTGCGGGTGTAGAAATCGTCGGCGCGCGAGTTCACCACCGACGAGGAGATCTGGACGACATAGCCGATGGCATGGCTACGGGCGGCGGCGATCAGGTGCTCCGTCGCCGTCACGTTGTTGCGCACGAATTCGGCCTCGTCGAGGCCGCCGATCTGGGCCTGCAGGATGACGAGCGTGTCGACGCCCGCGAGCCGGTCCGCCCACGCGCCCGGCCGCGCGAGATCCGCTTCCACCACTTCGATGTCGGGATGGAGTTCGCGCAGGATCTGCGTGTTCTCGGGATGCTTGTCGAAGGCGACGATCGAATAGCCGCGCGCTTTCAGGCGCGGGACGAGGTTCTGGCCGACGAGACCCGCCGCGCCGGTGATGGCGATACGCTTCATAGCTTCGTCTTGTGGAAGATCGGGGCGGGCACGAGGCGGATGATCAGCAGGATGAAGCGCCAGAACCAGGGCGCATAGACGATGGGCCCGCTTCCCGCCGCAGCCTTGCGGATGACGGCGGCGACCTGATCGGGGCTCGCCCAGAGCGGGCCGCCCTTCTTGAGCCCGTCGGTCATCGGCGTATCGACGAAGCCCGGCTTGACCACCACGGCGTGGAGCCCCTTGCGGCCCGTCAGCGCGAAGCGATGCGCAATGCCCTGGACCAGGGTGGCGAGACCCGCCTTCGCGGCGCCATAGATATAGTTGGATTGCCGACCGCGGTCGCCGGCGACCGAGCCGACGACGACGAGGGCGCCGCTGCCCTGCGCCTCCAGCCGCTTCGCTGCCGCGAGCGACCAGAGCGCGGCCGAGGTGAAGTCGACGTCGAGGATCGCCCGCGCCGCTGCGAGGTCGCGTTCGGCGTCCTTCTGCTCGCCGAGAACGCCGTAGAAGAGCAGTACGTGGTCGATCCCGCCGAGCTCGGCGACGATGGCGTCGAAGGCGGCCTCGAGGCCGTCCATTGCGGCGAGATCGCGCGCGAGGATCGGCACCGATCCCGCGCCGCGCGCGGTCAGGTCGGCCGCGATCGCCGCCAGCCGTGTGCCGTCACGGGCCGCGAGCGCGATGGAAGCGCCTTCGGCCGCATAGAGCCGCGCCGTCGCTTCCGCGATCGCCGAAGTCGCCCCCAGAATGAGGACGCGCAGAGGTTTCCTGTCCGTCACGGAGCGACGCGCCTCCAGAAGGCCGATGAGAAATGCGGATCGACATGGGCGGTGAACGCCTCCAGCCGAGGATAGCCGCTTTGGAACATGCGTGCACTCATCCGTCCATCCTTGGCGGGATAGAGACGGCCGTCGGCCTCGAACACGACCGCGTCGAGCCGTGCCAGCAGCTCCAGGGTCTGTGGCCCGCGATTGCGGAAGTCGAGCGCCAGCGTCGTGCCCTCGCGTGGGAAGGAGAGCAGCCCCGGTGAGGCGTTGCTGCCGAATGTCTTCAGCACGGCGAGGAAGGAGCCTTCGCCGCTGGCCGCGATGATCTTGAGCAGTTCTGCCGTTGCGTCGAGCGAGGCGCCGGGCGGCACGACGCATTGATACTGGAACATTCCGTCGCGGCCATAGAGCCGGTTCCAGTGCATGATGCCGTCGAGGGGGAAGAAGAATGGCGCGTAGTGCACCTTCGAGCGTCCGGCGCGCAGGCGGCCGAAGCGATAATAGGCCTCGTTGAAGAGGCTGAGCGTCAGCGGGTTCAGCGCGAAACGCGGCAGTTCGAGCGGCATGCCGAGGCGGGGACGCGCGGCGTGGGGCGGCCGATCCGGATCAGCCGAGCAATTGCCGCGCATGAACAGGCCGCGCATCTTCGTCCCGTCAATCCGCGTGCAATCGATCCACGACACCGTGTGTTCATGCGTCGTGATGCTTTCGTCCGCCAGGGCGAAGAACTCTTCCAGCGATTCGAAGGGGATCGTCTCCGCGTCAATCATCGCGCCCGGTATGGCGCGCAGGGCGATCTCGACCCATTCGATCAGGCCGGTGAGGCCGAGACCGCCGATCGTCGCGGCGAACAGGCCGCTTTCGTCATCGGGCCCGAGTTCGATCCGCCGGCCATCCGAGCGCATCAGCGAAAGGCGTCGCACATGATTGCCGAATGTGCCGAAGCGATGGTGGTTCTTGCCGTGGATGTCATTGCCCACCGCGCCGCCGAGCGTGACGAACCGCGTCCCCGGAACGACGGCGGGGAAGAGCCCGTGCGGCAGGACGGTTCGGATCAGGCTGTCGAGCGAAAGGCCCGCATCGGCCCGCAGCACGTGGCTCGCCGGATCAAAATGGTGGATCCGGTCGAGCCCCGTCATGCGGATGACGGACCCATCGGGATTGAGGTTGCTGTCGCCGTAGGACCGCATCAGGCCGACGCCGAGCCTTGTGTCGCCTGCGCCTGCGACGAGCGACGGCAGTTCGTCAGCGAAATGCGGCGAAGCGACGTTCTGGCTGGGGCGCGTCACCCGTCCCCAAGATTGCAGCCGATCCGTCGCGACAAAGCCTGCCATGCTAGATGGCCAAGACGAAGGCGAGCAGCACGATGGCGCCGAGGCCGATGCTGAGCCTGTCCTTGAGCGCGAAGATCACGGGATCGTCGGTCATCAGGCCGCGATGGGACAGCAGCCAGACGCGGCTGATCCACAGGAAGATGACGGCCGGCACCGCCCAGAGGAAGACCGGGCTCGCATAGACGTCGCGTGTAAACACCTCGTCCATCAGATAGTTGACCATGATCAGGATCGAGGCGAGTGCCGAGGCGATGCCGAAGGCGAGCGTCACCTCGCGATCCTCGACATGATAGCCGCGGCCGCCGATCTTACCCGTCGCCTTCTCGGCCGCGCGCAGGATCTCCGTGTGCCGCTTGGCGATCGCGAGCGAGAAGAAGAAGAACATCGAGAAGGTCAGCAGCCAGGGCGACGGTGGCAGGTTGGCTGCCTCGGTGCCGATCAGGAGGCGCAGCGTGAACAGCGCCGCGATCACGAAGGTGTCGAGAATGGGCACCCGCTTGAGGCCGAAGGAATAGGCCAGCGTGATGACGACATAGGCGAGCAGGCCGAGACCGACGCCGCCGGAAATGAGCGTGCCCGCGACGAGCAGCAGCGGGATGCCGAGCGCCGCCGCGACCATGCCGTCCCGGACCGGCAGCCGGCCGGATGCGAAGGGGCGCTTGCGCTTCGACCAGTGCCGGCGGTCGGCGGCAAGATCGGCGATGTCGTTGACGCAATAGGTGAGCGACGCGATGGCGCAGAGCAGGATCGCCGCGAGCAGGGTCGACAGCACGTCGCCGTGCTCGATCTGCGTCCAGCCGAGCGCCAGCGGGATGAAGACGAGGGCATTCTTGGCCCATTGATGCGGTCGGAGCGCCTTCCACCAGGCGGCGACGCGCTGCTGGCGCTCGGGGAAGACGCGCTCGATCGGCGTGCCGAGCTTCTCGACCCGTCCGGGCAGGCCTTCGCCACGATCCACGACGAGCGCGGCCTTGGCGCCCGACCAGACCGGCAGGTCGACGGTGCCGTCCCCGACATAGGCATAGCCGTCCGGGAAGCGTTCCGCGAGCCGCGCCGCCTTGCGTGCACCCTTGAGATTGACCCCGGCGTCGCTGGCGTCGAAGCCGTCGAAAAAGGCGTATTCGGAAGCGACGCGCTCAGCGATACGCTCGTCCGCCGCGGTGGCGAGGTGGACCTGGCGACCGGCCGCGTGTTCCTCGCGGATGAAATCGAGCAGATCCTCGCGCACCGGCAGCGTTTCGGCTTCCGGTATCGCGATCCCCGCGAGCGTCGACTTGAAGTGCGCGATGCCGGCCGGGATCTTGCGCAAGGCGGCGATGGCCTGCAGCGGACGGCTGAAGATCGCTGCCGCGAAGGATTCGTAGAGCGTGTCGACCTTGAGAAAGGTGCCATCCATATCGACCACCAGCGGCCAAGCTGTCTTGGCCGCTGCCTGATCGGACTGCTCGAATTCTGACCGTTCCCGCATGGATGCTGTCTATGCCAGGGCGATGCAACAAGCAATTGTCAGACGCCGGTGCCAACATCGTTCTCGAAGGACGATGTGCTGCCACGCACAGGTGCGGCATTGCTGCTGGCCCGCTCGGAAATCGTGATCGGCATACTTGAAAAGCGTGCCGAAGCACCGCCTTATCCAGGCATCCTTCGATCTGCCGGGATTCTTCGATGCCGTTCGCCACCCCAGCCGCGTTGCAGCGTCCGATTGTCATGCTGCTCGGCGCCCTGGTCCTGGCGCTCGTCGCCTATGATCTCTACTGGCTTCTGGCCGGGCTGACGCACCCCCCGCTCGGCAGCCACTCCTTCCGGCAGTCGCAGACCGCCATTTCCGCCTATTGGCTGCTCAAGGGCGGGCCACTGATCGCCTATGAGACGCCGATACTCGGCGCGCCCTGGTCGATCCCGTTCGAGTTTCCACTCTACCAGTGGTTTGTGGCCGCCCTGGCATGGACAGGCCTGTCGATCGACGTCTCCGGCCGCCTGGTGGCTTCGGCCTTCTTCCTCGGCTGTCTGTGGCCGATGCGAATGCTGTGCCGTCAGTACCGCTTGCCGGAGACGACGTTCCTGATCGCTGCCGCGCTCTTTCTCGCCGCGCCGATCTACGTCTTCTGGTCGCGGACCATCATGATCGAGACGACGGCGCTGTTCTTCGGCCTCGTCTGGCTCGCCTTCTTCGCCCGCCTGCAAGAGCGTCCCTCCCTCGTCGCGGCGCTCGTCACATTCCTGGCCGGCACCGCCTGCGTCCTTGCCAAGTCGACCACGTTTCCGGCCTTCGTCGTGATCGGCTTCCTCATCTTCGCCACGGCGTTCATCGCGGATCTGCGACGCCGCGCTTTCGGGGCCGCCCTTGTCCGATGCATCATCGCCAGCATCGTAACGCTCGGGCCGCTCGCCATCGGCGCGGTCTGGGTTCGCTATAGCGACATCGTGAAACTGCGCAGCGAGGGCGGTTCGCTGCTCACCTCCGCCGTGCTGACGGAGTGGAATTTCGGCGAATGGCCGGCGCGCTTTGCTGCCAAGCTCTGGGTCGACACCATCGCCGATCGCGTGGCCAAGGACACGTTCGGGCGGCTCGCTTGGCTGGCCGCGCTGCTGGCGCTGTTCGCATTGACGCAGCGCCGCTACCGCATGCCCGCGCTGCTCTGCGTCATCGGCTTCATGGTGCCGTTCCTGGTCTTCACCAATCTGCACACGACCCATAATTACTATCAGGTCGCCAATGCCGTCTTCGCGATCGGCGCGGCGGCGATCGGCATCCAGGCTCTTCTCGATCGCGTCTGGCTCGGCGGCCTCGCCGCCCTGGCCGCTCTTCTCGTCGCGCAGATCTCATTCTTCCTGAGCGGCTTCGGTCAGGAGATCCGGCAGGATTTCACGCAGGAGCCGACCTATCGCGCGGCGGAGATCGTCAAGCGCGTGACGCCGGAGAATTCTGTCGTCGTTGTGTTCGGCCAGGACTGGTCGTCGCTCGTGCCCTATCTCGCCGAACGCCGCGGCGCGGTCATGTCGACCTGGTTCCCGCGCTCGATGTTCGAAAGCCTGTTCCAGCACCCCGACGCCTTTCTCGGCGGGCTTCCTGTGGGCGCCATCGTCGATTGCGGCACGACCGGCTATGACAGCGCGAGTGATCTGATCCAGGCCTATCTCTCCGACCGGGCCGTCATCGGAGAGGCCGGAAGCTGCCGCGTTCTGGCTGCGGCGAAATCTTGATGAGCGGGGCGGGGCAGGCCATGAAGGAGCGAGTCGAAGGCAGTCGATCCGATGGCGTCCGTCTAGGGTCGCTTGGCGGCGCCATCGTCCGAGGCGTGATTGTGGTCGCCGCGCTGGTCTGGATCGCTGTCGGCCTATGGTCGCTTCTCCCCGGATCGAGCGCCCCGCGGGTGCTGGTCGCTCCCAACGGATGGACGACCAGCGGGGACTTCAAGCTCGATTCCGGGATGTCGGATCCGCTCGCCATCCCGCATGCGTTCTGGAGCGATCCGTCGTTTCGCTTCTGGCAGGCGATCGGAACGCCGGAACGGCGCCCCCATGGCTCCGTCCAGTCGGCGCCGTTCGATCCGCCGCCCTACATCGCCGTTCCCTATGCGGGGTTTCCCGACGAGGTTCCGGGCAATCGCATCGAGATCCGTTGTGTGGATAGCGGCGCGACCTATCCGGTTTCGCGCTTCCGCATGAATGATCGGCGTGCCACCAGCTTCATCGCCCTGCCGGACGATTTCTGCGCCGGCCAGGTGCGCGTCGAGGCCGCGGTCGACGGCAAGGAGTTCATCTCGCTCGGCACGCCGTTCGCCGTTTCATGGGCCATGTATCAGGCGCAGACCGGCATGTTCGCGCGGGCCCTCGCCATTGTCGCGAGCTGGTCGCTCTTTCTGCCGCTCTGGCTGGTCTCGGCCTTCGCCGTGTCGCGGATCCGTCCCGGGACAGGCCCTGTCGCGGCCGGCATGGTCGGCACCGCCGTCTTCGGCATGGCGGTGCTCACGGCCTTCACCGTCGGCGCCGCTCCCGGCATCGTGTTCACGCAGGTGGCGGGCGCGGCGGTGCTGCTCGGCGCGCTCGGCATCGTCTTCCGCGCCAGGAACTGGACGGCCGACTTCCTGCGCGCCATCGCGTTGCCGGCCGGCCTCTGGCTCGCGGTTGCGCTGTTCTACGCTGGTGTCGTGACGGCCGGCGACAATGGCGGTGGCAGCTGGTGGATCAACGGCCTCTTCACGCCGGTACGCTGGTCCAGCGACAACCAGGTGCCCTTCCTGTTTTCCGAGGCGCTGTTCGGGGGCGCCGAACTCCAGAAGATCACGTGGGGGCCGTGGCTCGCCACCGACCGTGTCCCGCTCATGAGTGCGCTGCTCGCCGCGCTGCGCGTCCTCGTGCTGCCCCCGTTCAAGAATGGCTTTGGCGAGATCTTCCTTCCCACGGCCTATATGATGGCGGCGATCGTGCTGCTGACGACATGGGTCGCCGTCCTCGTCGAGATCGTCCGCCGGCTCGATCCTGCGCGGCTTCCTGTCGTTTTCCTCCTCGCCGGGACGACGCCGTTCCTGTTCTTCAACTCGGTCTTCGCCTGGCCGAAGCTGCTCGGCGCGACCTATGTCCTGATCGCCTTCGATCTGCTCTTCGGTCTTTCCGTCGAGCGACGTCGGGATGGGGTGGTGCTGGCGCTTGCGGGGCTCGCGGCGATGGCCGGCGTGCTGACGCATTCGAGCAATCTCTTCGCCTGCGTCCCCATCGCCGTCATCTTCGCACGGACCTTGCTGCGGCAGGGCGTGGGGGCACTGGCGCGCGCGACGCTCCTGGCGCTGGTCCTTGCCTCGCCGTGGTTCTATTGGCAGGCGGTGATTCAGCCCGGCGGGAACGCCCTGCTGCGCTTCGCGCTGGCATTCGATTTCGACGCGGGCAACCGCACGCGTCCGCTGCTGTCCGCGATCGCCGACGCCTATCGCAATATGACCTTCGACGACTGGCTCCGCGGCAAATGGGCCAGCATTGCGCTGTCTCTGGGGTTTGCCGCGCCGGATTTCGGCATGCCGGAAATGGCGTCGCATTCGCCTGCGGCCGGCTGGCTCGGAACGGCGCGGATCTACGGCTTTCTCTCCGTCGCCCATGCGCTGGCGGTCGCCGGGCTCGGACTTCTCCTTGTGCCCCTGTTGCCGCTCCTGCGCAGGCGCGACGCCACCTATCGCAGCTTCGCGATCTGGGCTGCCGTTGCGGGTCTCTCCGGTGTCGTCCTCGGTCTTCTCACCATGCTGCCGCCCGCCATCACGCACCAGCAGCCCTATGGCTCGCTGCTGCTGATCCTCGTCGCGGGCGCGCTGGCGATCGCGGCGCTGCCCGTCTGGATCGGCGCCGTCGTTGCGATCGTCTCGCTCGGCTGGTTCGGGATGGTCTGGGTCTGGCATCCGATCGCGAACGCCGTCGCCATCCATGGATCGGCGCTCGCGCTCATGGCGTGGGTCGCCGCGGCGATCGCATGGATGCTCCTTGCGCGCGATCAAGGCAGGCTCGCGGATGCCGGGCGCGCCACGCCATAATCGCGGCGCGATCCCTCCATCCGGCTACGACATCTGGCGACGAAGCGTGACAGCCAGCGCCTTCGTCGAGTCCTTCGAAGACTCGACGCCGCGCCTCAGCCGCCTGTCTTGGTGGGAGGGGCCGGTGTTTCGGCCTCGACGGGGAGGGGGGGAGAGGCGGGGGCGGCCGGCGTCTTGGCGGCGGGTTTCGCCTTGGCATCAGCCTTCGCCTTGGTTGCAGGCTTCGCGGCGGTCGTCTTCGGCACCTTCGCGTCGGGCTTCGCCTTCGTAGCCGGCTTGGCCTCGGTCGCGGCAGCCTCTGTCTTCGCGGGCTCTGTCTTTGCGGGCTCTGTCTTGGCGGCCGGCTTGGCCTTCGCCTCCGCCTTCGGGGTGGCCTTGGCCTTGGCTGGCTTCTTCGCCACGCGCTCGGCGTCGGCCACGGCCTCGGTCTTCACGGCCCGTGCCTTCTTCGGCTTCGGCTCCACGGTGAATTCCAACTCCGCGCGCGCGGCCAGCCAATGGTCGTGGTCGCGGCCATGCGGGCGCCCTTCGGCGACCCAGATTTCATAGGCGCGAAGACGGATCTGTTCTTCGGTCGGTCCCGGCATTCTCGATCTCCTTCATCAACCGCAAAGTGAGGCGGATGGCCAACGCCGTGGACGCCGGTGGGGTTGCGTGACGCCCGCCCAAACCATACTGCCATCGCTTGGCCGGCCAAAGAAAGCCCCGATGGCGGATAGGGTTGGCGCAACGTTAGGCAGAATCGCGCTTCCAGCGATCGAGGCGGCGGCCGAGCCGCTCGAAGGCCAGATCGGTGAAGACCGCGAGCGCCCCGACGACCAGCGCGCCCTGCAGCACATAGGCCGTGTTGAAGCCGGAGAGGCCGACGATGATCGGCAGGCCGAGCGTCTTGGCGCCGACGGTCGAGGCGATCGCGGCCGTGCCGATATTGATGATCACCGAGGTGCGCACGCCGGCCAGCGCCACGGGCGCAGCGAGCGGAAGCTCCACATGCAGCAGCCTGCCGCGCGCCGACATGCCGATGCCGCGTGCGGCTTCCCGCACGCCCACCGGCACGGATTCGATGCCGGCGACGACGGCCTCGGTGATCGGCAGCAGGCCGTAGATCGCGAGCGCGATCAGCGCCGGGGCCGCCCCGAAGCCGAGCAGGGGAACGGCGACGGCGAGCACCGCGACCGGCGGGAAGGTCTGCCCCGTCGCGACGATCGTCTCGACCAGCGGGCGGAATTCCCGCCCGGCGCGCCGCGTGACGAAGACACCGGCGAGAACCCCGATCACGAGCGAAATCGCGCTGGATGCTCCGACGAGGACGACATGCGCGATGGTCAGGTTCAGGAAGCTGTCCTGCTCATAAAGCGGCCGGTCCAGCCCGGGAAAGAGCGCCGCGAAGACGGGCTTCAGCAGCGGCATGCCAAAGACGAGGCCGGCCAGCACAAGGCCCGACAGGATGAGGGGATCGGCGAGAAGGCCGATGCCGCGCCGTGCGCCCGCGTTCATGGTCCCGCTCATGGGCGGTCTCATGGGCGGCCGACCGTCAGGTCGGCGAGATGGATGACGCCGGCCGGCGCGCCGTCCGCGCCCGTGACAGGCAGGCGGTCCGCCGCGCGCGAAACGAGCAGCGAGAGTGCATGACGGAGTGTGGCGCTCGCCGCGATCGGCTCGCCCGCCGCCTCCTCGCCGGGCCGCATGCGCTCGCCCACCGTTTCGATCGAGAGCAGGCGGAGACCCATCTCGTCGCGGCCGATGAAATCGGCGACGAAGTCGCTCGCGGGCCGCGTCAGGATCTCGCGCGGGGACCCCGCCTGGGCAATGCGGCCCTGGTCGAGGATGACGATGCGCGAACCGAGCCGGATCGCCTCGTCCATGTCGTGGGTGACCAGCACGATGGTCGTGCCGGACGCCGCGTGGACGCGGAGCATCTCTGCCTGCAGCGCGTCGCGCGTGACCGGATCGAGCGCGCCGAAGGGTTCGTCCATCAGCAGCACCTGCGGCTCGGCCGCGAGCGCGCGGGCGACGCCGACGCGCTGCTGCTGCCCGCCGGAGAGGTGCTGCGGATAGCGTCCGCGATAGGTGGTGGCGTCGAGCCCGACGAGGCCGAGCAGCTCGGTGACGCGGTCGCGGATCTTCGCCTTGGACCAGCCCAGCAGTTTCGGCACCGCCGCGATGTTTTCCTCGACCGTCCAGTGCGGGAACAGGCCGATCGACTGGATGGCATAGCCCATGCGCCGGCGCAGCGCCTCCGGCGCGAAGGAGCGGATCTCGGCGCCGTCGAACAGGATCCGGCCGCTGTCATGCTCGATCAGGCGGTTGATCATGCGCAGCGTCGTGGTCTTGCCGGAGCCGGACGGGCCGATCAGGACGCAGAATTCGCCGGCCTTGATCGAGAGCGACAGGTCGCTGACCACCTCGCTCGTCCCATAGCGCTTGCCGACATGCTCGAACTGGATCACGCCCGGTTCCTCCCCAGCATCGAGACGGCGAGCTTCAGCAGCACGTCGGCGGCGATCGCCAGCGCAACCAGCGGGACGACGCCGAGCAGGACGAGGTCGATCGCGCTCGCGGCGAGGCCCTGGAAGATCAGCGCGCCGAGTCCGCCGGCGCCGATCAGCGCCGCCACGGCCGTCATGCCGATGGTCTGCACGAGCGTGACGCGCAATCCGGCGACGAGGACCGGAAAGGCGAGCGGCGCCTCGACCCGGCGGAAGACCTGGCCGCGCGTCATGCCCATGCCGGTCGCTGCGTCGATCGCCGCCGCCGGCACCTGCTCGAGCCCCGCCGCCGTGCTGCGGGCGATCGGCAGCAGCGCATAGAGCGTCAGCGCGATGATCGCCGGCGTCACGCCGATGCCCGAAAGGCCGATCGATCCGAGCGCAGGCAGGAGCGCGACGAGCCCGGAGAGCGGGGCGATCAGCAGGCCGAACAGCGCGATCGACGGGATGGTCTGGATCACGTTCAGAACGGAGAAGAGCGGGCCGCGGAGCGCCGGGCGGCGAAAGGCGGCGATGCCGAGCGGAATGCCGATCAGCAGCGTCGGCACGAGCGTCCCGCCCACGATCTCGATATGGCGCGTCAGCGCATTGGCGAAGACGTCGCGGCGATTGGCATATTCCTTGAGGATCGAGAGGCTGTCCGCTGCGCCGGAGAAGAGGACGAGGAGCAGGGGAACCGCCAGCAGGGCCCCGAGCGCGAGCCGTGCGGCCGGCGACATGCCAGAGCGCTGCAGCGCGTCGGCCGCCGCCAGCGCGAACACCGCTTCGAGTACCCAGAAGGCGCCGCCGAAGGAGATGCGGGCGGCCGGTGCCGCCGGGTCGGCGAGGCGAAGCGCCGCGTCGCCGGCGAGCCAAAGCAGCGCGGCCGCGAGCAGCGCCGCAGCGGCCGCGACGAGAAACTGGATACCGCGCCGACGCGGAAAGGCGATGCCGCCGACGAGAATGAGCGCCGGCAGCATGACCAGGGCGCGGCCGCCTTCGATGACAGCGCTCCAAGGCACCGGCTGGCCCGCGAGCAGGCGGTTCGGCGCGCGCGTCAACGGATAAAGGCTCGCCGCGCCGGCGATGCCGGCGACGACGAGCAGCAGCAGGACGGGATTGAAGGGGGCGGCGTCGGGGGCCGCGGCCGCCTCGCCTCCCGCCGAAAGCGCCGCCGACATCGGCGGGGTCCTATTTCAGCAGGCCCTTGGACTTCAGATAGTCCGTGGCGACCTGCTTGGGGTCGAGGCCGTCGACGGCAATCTTCGCGTTGAGGGCCTGCAGCGTCGGGCCGTCGAGGCTCTCGAAGGCCGGCTTCAGCAGCTCGGCGATCTGCGGATAGTCCTTGAGCACGGCCTCGCGGATGATCGGCGCCGGCGCATAGACCGGCTGCACGCCCTTGTCGTCGGTGAGCGCGACCAGCCCGAGCGCCGCCAGAGCGCCGTCGGTGCCATAGGCGAGCGAGCCGTTGACGCCCGAGGTCTGCTCGGCCGCGGCCTTGATGAAGGTCGTCGTATCGCCGCCGGCCAGCACCACGATCTGGTCAGGCTTCAGTGCGAAGCCATAGGCCGACTGGAACGCGGGCAGCGCCGCCGGGCTCTCGACGAATTCGGCCGAGGCGGCGATCTTGAACGTGCCGCCGCCATTGATCCACTTCGCGAAATCCTCGAGGCTCGCGAGCTTGTTGGTGTCGGCGACATCCTTGCGCACGGCGATGACCCAGGTGTTGTCGGCCGGGGCCGGGGTCAGCCAGACGATCTTGTTGGCGTCATAGTCGAGCTGCTTGACCTTCTCGTAGCCTTCCTTGGCGTTCTTCCAGACCGGATCGCTGTCGATCGAGAAGAAGAAGGCGCCGTTGCCGGTATATTCGGGATAGAGGTCGATCTCGCCGGCCGTGATCGCGCCGCGCACGATCTTGGTGTTGCCGAGCGACACCTTGTTCACCGTCGGGATGCCGTTGGCGTCCAGGATGGCGATGATGATGTTGCCGAGGAGCGAGCCCTCGGTATCGATCTTGGAGCCGACCTTGACCGGTTCGGCGGCAAAGGCGGCCGGGCCATGGGCGAGCGGCAGGCCGGCGGCCAGCACGATTGCGGCCGCGATGAGCGAGCGGCGGCTGATGATGGGCGACATCGCGTTGTCTCCAGTGGGGCGGCGAAAGCCGGGTCGGACGACGGTTACGGGATTGCAACGCCGGAGGACCGAACATCGATCCGATGACCTACACTAACCTCCCGGGCGCCTAAAATCATCGGTCGATCGACGAATGTTCTTTCTTTGTTCCTTTAAGGCGGAGAATGACGTTCCCCTCTGGTCGCCCCGGCGGAATGGGAATCCGCTAGCGCGCCGCGGCCATGCCTTCGAGCAACTCCGTCGATTGCGTCACGAAGCCGAAGCACTGGCGCACATTGTAGACGGTCGCCTGCATGCAGAAGTCCGGTGATGTGGTCGCCGAGCAGTCTTCGAGCAGGAACGTGTCATAGCCCTGGAAATTGGCGTCCATCAGCGTCGCGAGCACGCATTGGTCGGCGTTGACGCCGGCGAAGAAGAGCGTCGTCAGGTCGAGATTGCGCAGGATGCTGTCAAGCGGCGTGTCGACGAAGCCGGACATGCGGTATTTCGCGACATGGATGTCGCCCTCGGCCGGCGCGAGCTCGTCGACGACCGCGGCGGCCCAGCTGCCGAGTTCGAGGACGAGCGATCCGTTGCCGGGGAGCGGATCGCCGAGACCGACGCCGGCACCGCTCGGGTTATAGACGTGCAGCAGCGCCGGGCTCAGATTGAGGCGGTCCGGCCGGTTGCCCCAGTTGAGCCAGATCACCGGCACGCCGGCCGCGCGCAGTTCCGGCAGCAGCGCAGCGAGCGGCGCGATCGGTGCCCGCGCGGGCGTCACGTCGACGCCGATATGGGCGAGCCAGCCATCCGGGTGGCAGAAATCGTTCTGCATGTCGATCACGATGATGCCGGTGCGGGCGAGGTCGATGGTGACGCGCTTCGGCGGCGCTTCGAGGCTGACCGGCCGGGGCACGCGCGGCGCGCGCACGAGATCGGCGCTCGTCTCGTCGACCCGCCAGGCATTGCGCCCACCCGTTCCCAGCATCCGCATCGGCTTGTTCATGTTCGTCGACCTTCCAGGGCGCACGGCGCCGCGCGCGGCGGCCGTTTCATTCCATCAACCGCCGCGGCCGAGCCGGGCCGCAACGACGCATATTTGTGCAGCGCGAGGCCCGTTGGGCCGCACTCCGCACGAACCCTGCATCGAAGCAAGAATTGCGCCGCTTGCCGGATCGCCGACATGGCTTGCGCGCGCCGCCAATCGCCGCTTCGATGGGGCATTGCCATCGGAGCACGACATGACCATGACGGCCATCCCCGCCGACCGGACAGAGCGGGACGCGCATTTCCTTCGCCTTGCCTTCAAGGTCGCCGAGCGTTCGCTCGCGTCGGGCCAGCATCCCTTCGGCGCGATCCTGGTCGATGCGGAGGGCACTGTGCTGATGGAGCAGGAAAACGGCTTCATGCCAGACCATGACATGACCGGCCATGCCGAGCGCGTGCTGATGACGCGGGCCGGCATCGCCTATGGTCCGGAGCGCCTCGCGGGCTGCACCATGTACACATCGGCGGAACCCTGCGCCATGTGCGCCGGCGCCGCCTATTGGGTCGGCCTCGGGCGCCTCGTCTATGGGCTCAGCGAGAAGCGGCTGAAGACGATCACCGGCAATCATCCGGAGAACCCGACGCTGGACCTGCCCTGCGAGACGGTCTTCGCCGCCGGCCAGCGCCGGATCGAGGTGGCCGGCCCGATGCTGGAGGACGAGGCAGCGATCGTCCATGAGACGTTCTGGGCTGCCTAGAGCGTTTTCGAGCGAAGTGGGCACCGGTTCGCGTGAAGAAAACGCGACCAAGGACAGGATAGAGCCGTTCAGGGACCGAACGGCTCTAAGCCGGCACCAGTGCCGTGGCGACGAGGCGGGAGAGCTTCGCGCGGTCCTCGTCCGTCGCCGGGTTGAAGATCACCATGGCGAGATCCGGCCGCCCCTCGACGGCGAAGGTCGAATATTCGAGCTTGAGCGGCCCGGCGAGGGGGTGGCGCAGATGCTTGATGCCCTCGCCATGCACATTGACTTCCTGCTCGGCCCAGAAGGCGCGGAAGCTGGCGCTCTCGCGCGACAGCTCCTCGATCAGCGCCTCGGATTCGGGCGCCGAGCCCGTCCGTGCCATGTCGCGGCGGACATTGGCGACCACGAGGCGCGCGACGCTCTCCCAGTCATGCAGCCGGTCGCGGCCGTGCGGACCGAACAAGAGGCGCAGGATGTTGCGATCCCGCTCCGCGAGGCGGGGATAATCGGCGAGCACTGCGATGGCGGCGCGGTTCCAGGCGACCACCGTCCAGTCGGGGGTCTTCACCACGGCGGGCGTATCGACCATCGCATCGAGCACGCGCTGCAATTGCGGCGAGACGGCCGACCGGATCGCAGCCTCGGCCCGCGGCGGCCGATCCTGCGCGAGGAGATAAAGGTGCTCGCGTTCGGCGTCGGTCAGGGCGAGCGCACGGGCGAGGCGCTCGATGACATCGGCCGAGGGCGCGCCGCCGCGCCCCTGCTCGAGCCAGGTGTACCAGGTGGTGCTGACATGGGCGAGCTGCGCCACTTCCTCACGGCGCAGCCCCGGCGTGCGGCGCCTTTCCGGCGGAAAGCCGAACGCCGCGGGATCGAGCCGCGCGCGGCGGTCCTTCAGGAAAATGCCGAGTGCCTTGTCTCTGCCATTCATGGCGGAGCTCCCTTCCGGCGACGCGCGGACCCAGCCTGTTAGTCGCCATACCGGTATGATGTCCCGTCTTTTTCGTGCGACGCGGCCGGCTATGTCTCGTGCCATCAGACAGCACGAAAGGAAAGCCCATGCGTGTCTTCATTACGGGCGGCAGTGGTTTCGTCGGTTCCGGCGTGGTGCGGCAGCTCATCGCCGCCGGTCATGAGGTAACGGGGCTGGCTCGCTCCGAGGCTTCGGCCGCGGCGCTGCGAGCGGCCGGCGCGAAGGTCCTGACCGGCGAACTCACGGATCTCGATCGCCTCGCCGCCGGGGCCGATGCGGCCGATGGCGTGATCCATTGCGGTTTCATCCATGACTTCGCCAATTTCGGCCATTCGGTGGAGGTCGACCGCCGCGCCATCGCGGCGTTCGGCGATGCGCTCGCCGGCTCTGACCGCCCGCTGCTCGTGACGTCGGGCGTCGCCGGCCTCAGTTTCGGCCGGCCGACGACCGAGGAGGACGAGCCGGACCCCAGTGTCTATGAAAGCGTGCCGCGCGTCTCCGAGCAGACCGGCCTCGCCTTGGCGGCGAGAGGCATCAAGGCGGGCGTCGTTCGCCTTCCTCCCAGCGTGCACGGCGCCGGCGATCATGGCTTCGTGCCCATCCTGATCGCGATCGCCCGGCAGAAGGGCGTCTCGGCCTATATCGACGCCGGCGACAATCGGTGGCCGGCCGTGCATCGCGACGATGCGGCGGCGCTCTACCGCCTGGCGCTCGAACAGGGCGCCGCCGGCCAGCGTCACCACGCGATCGGCGACGAGGGCGTCGCCTTCCGCGACATCGCCTCCGTCATCGGCCGGCAGCTCGGCGTGCCGGTCGCATCGATCCCGCTCAGCGCGGCCGTCGAACATTTCGGATGGTTCGGCCGCTTCGCCGCGATGGACGTGCCTGCATCCGCCGCGCTGACCCGTGCCCGGCTCGGCTGGGCGCCGACCGGTCCCGGTCTGATCGAGGAACTGGAGCAGGACATCTACTTCGCAGCCTGAGAGGGTCGGGGCGCAGGCTGGGCCGGCCGGCCTGCACCCCGAACTTGATCCGGGATCCATGCAGCCGGAGCATTGGGAGCTCAGATAGCGAGCCGCACGGCTGGATGGATCCCGGCGTTCGCCAGGATGACGGCTGCGTTGGGGGCTCGGTCTGCGCTTCTATCAACGCATGCGCCGTCCTAGCTGCCGACCCGATAGCGCGCTGCCGGTCGTCCATCGAACATCGATTGGAGCAGCCTGCCGGTGAGGCCTTCATAGTCCCTGAGACTCGCGTCGTCGTGGAGCGACGGCGCCGTGACGCGCTCGCCCTGGTCCAGCCCCGCAAGGGCGGCATCGACGCAATCCTCGGTCGTCATCACGATGCTCTCGGGCAGGGGATCGAGGTCCGCGCCGCCCGCGACATCCCAGCCTTCCGAGACGACGGCGCCCGGCAGGACCAACTGCACGCGCACGGCCGTGCCCTCGACCTCGCCCTGCAGGCTCTGGGTGAACAGATAGACATACGCTTTGGTCGATCCATAGACGGGGATGCCGGGATAGGGCGCGAAGCCGGCCCCGGAACCGATATTGACGAGCGTCCCGGCATTGCGCTGCTTGAATGCGGCGAGCGCCGCCTTCGACAGCAATGTCAGCGCCGTGACGTTGAGGCCGATCATGTCGGTGATGACCGGATCCGGCGTGTTGGTCAGCGGCTTCAGGGCGGAAAATCCGGCATTGTTGACCAGCAGCGAAACCGAAGCGTCGCGCGACAGGCGATCGGCGACGGCCGCCGTTCCGTCCGGTCGCGACAGGTCGGCAACCAGAACGTCGGCATTCACGCCGTAGCGCTGCCGCAGATCCGCGGCGATGTCCTTGAGGCGCTCTTCGCGCCGCGCGACTAGGACGAGGTCATAGCCGCGCGCGGCGAGCCGGTCGGCATAGACCTTGCCGATGCCGGATGAGGCGCCGGTCACGATCGCGGTGCCGGGCTTGGTCGAATGGGAATGGGTCAAGGCTGTCTCCTCAGTGGAATTGGGCCGACCAGATAGGTATATTTCATGTACTAGGTGTCAATTAGGCACTATAGTTAGCCTAGGTCTATTCGAGGAGACCCCGATGCCCTACACCGAGGAGCAGGTCGTCGCGACGATCCCGATCGTGCGGCCCGTGCTCGAGCAGATCGCCCATAAATGGTCGATCCTGATCCTCACCTTCCTGTGCGAGGAGCCGAAGCGGTTCAACGCGCTCCGGCGGCGGCTGGACGGGATCACGCAGAAGGCGCTGACGGAGACGCTGCGCCGGCTGGAGCGAAACGGCCTGGTGGAGCGCCATGTCGTCACGGCATCGCCGATCGCCGTGGTCTATTCGATCACGCCGCTCGGGCGCACGCTGCAGGCGCCCTTCCTGGCGCTTTATGACTGGGCGCTGGATCACCAGGACGATCTGAGCGCGGCGCAGCGGCGCTTCGATGCCGGTGATGCATCAGCGGAGCGGGGCCGTGATGAACATGGGCACCCGCGCGAAGCGGTGGTGTCCCGGTAGGGGCCGCTCCAGCACGTCGATCCTGCTGCCGAGGCTGCGTTTCGGAGAGCGGCCTCGGGCGGCGCGCGAAGATGGGAACGCCAGATGGGTGCGGCGCGTCGAACCTGCGGCCGCCGGAGCGTTCAATGCCCCCTGAACCCGGGACATGGCGGCGAGATCCGATGGGGCCGGAGTCGCGATGCGGGACCTTCGGCCCGTATACCGGCTCGCCTGCCCTGAGGTCTTGGCACAGCCCCCGCGGTCCATATAGGGTCGTGCGCTAGCGGCGGGGGCCGTGACCGTCTGGGGCGAATGGGTGTTATCCAATCTGAGGCGTCTCGGGGCGCGATTTGGTGTCGCGTGGCTTGTCGCCGCGATCGGTCTTCTTGGAATCATGCTGACGATCGCCGGCACGGTTACGGTCGCGCGAACGGAATATCAGCGTCGCTTCGACGATGCGAACGCCGAGCTGAAGACAGAAGCCTTCTTCCTTTCGGATCACGCCAGCCGTCTGTTCGAGGTCGCCGAGGTTGCGCTCAGCGGCGCCTCAGTCCTGGTCCATGGACTGTCGTGGGACGAGATTGCCGGCTCCGACGCGCTCCATCGCCAGCTCTCGGGATTGGTGGAGGGTATACCTCACATCGAGGATGTCTGGCTCAACGACCAGGATGGAGAGCTCAGGGCAACGAGCTTCGCCTTTCCGGCGCCGAAATCGAACGCCACCGATCGCGAGAACTTCAAGGCAGCGCGGATGCCGGTCGACGAGCTCTTCATCGGCCCGCGTATCGTCGGAAAGGTGACACACCGTCCGACCTTCCTGCTTTCCAAGCGCATGGAAAACGCCGATCACAGCCTTCGCGGGATGGCGTCGGTCACGGCGGGAATCGACTATTTCAGCAACTATTGGGGCGGGCTCGCGCTGCCCTATGACGCGCGGGTAACGCTGTCGCGCGTGCCGACGAACGAGGTCCTCGCTCAGATCCCGGATACCGGCCTGGCGCAGCCGGCCGGCCTTGCCAGCCGGCTCGTCGACCTTCCGCGCGACGGCTCGTTCTCGGGCGGCGAGGCGGGAGACGAGCGCTTCGGCAGCTTCCGTCGCGTCGGCTCCTATCCGATCTTTCTCTCTGTCGACGTCTCCAAGGGCGCCGTCACAGAGGGCTGGAGGGGCTGGCTGTTCGGCATGCTGCCCTTGCCCGGCTTCGCGATCATCCTGCTCGCCCTGCTCACGGTGCTGGCGATCCGCGATGCGCGGCGCGAGCAGGCGGCGCGCCGTTCGCTGGCGCGCGCCAATGACGAACTCACGGCGGAGATGCAGCGGCGCGAGCGGGCCGAGGATCAGGTCCGCCAGTTGCAGAAGATCGAAGCGATCGGCCAGCTGACCGGCGGAATAGCCCATGATTTCAACAATATGCTGGCGGTCATCGTCGGCAGCCTCAATCTGATCGAGCGCCGCCTGCAGCGTGGGGATACCGATGTCGGCCGCCACGTCGCCGCCGCGCAGGAGGGCGCGCAGCGGGCAGCGGCTCTGACGCAGCGTCTGCTTGCCTTCGCGCGCAAGCAGCCGCTTTCGCCGCGCGTGCTGGACCCCGGACAGTTCGTCACCAGCATGTCGGAGATGCTGCAGCGCACGCTGACCGAGGCGATCGAAATCCGCGCGGCCATCGGTCCGGACCTTTGGACGACTCATGCGGATCCGGCGCAGCTCGAGAACGCGCTGCTCAATCTCGCCGTCAATGCGCGCGATGCCATGCCCGATGGCGGCAGGCTGATCATCGAGACGGCCAATGCCGATCTCTCCGACGCGGACGCGGCACAGCGTGCCAGCGTGCCCATGGGCGACTATGTCACGATCGCGGTCACGGATACCGGGACGGGCATGAGCGCGGATGTCGTGAAGCGCGTGTTCGAGCCGTTCTTCACCACCAAGGGCGTCGGCAAGGGCAGCGGGCTCGGCCTGTCCCAGGTCTATGGCTTCGTGCGCCAGTCGGGCGGCCATGTGAGGATCGACAGCGAGCCAGGCGTCGGAACCTCGGTGCGGATTTACCTGCCGCGCTATGCCGGCAGCGACGCTGCCGCAGGCCAACGCCGTCTCTCGTCCCGGGAGGCGGTGCCGGTCGCGCGACCCAGCGAGGTCGTGCTGCTCGTGGAGGACGAGGCGGAGGTGCGTCGGCTCAGCCTCGAATCCCTGCAGGAGCTCGGCTACACGGTCGTCGCCGTCGACCGGGCGTCGGCAGCGCTGGATATCGTCGCATCGGAGCAGCGCATCGACATCCTCGTCACCGACATCGTCATGCCCGGCATGAACGGGCGCCAACTCGCCGACAAGGCGCGGGTCCTGCGGCCGAACCTCAAAGTGCTCTATATGACGGGCTATACGCGGGACGCGGTCGCCCAGGGCGGCTTCCTCGGACCGGATATCAGGCTGATCGGCAAGCCGTTCACGATCGAGCAACTGGCCGCGGGCATCCGCGCCGCGCTGGACGAGGATGACCCCCGCTGAACGGCCGCGTTTCTTCGGGAGGGCCGACCGTGCCGGTTTTTCGACGCTTGCCGCTGTCGCTGTTCAGCCGCTACGCGGTCTTCGTCCTGTGCTGGGTGGTGGCCCTGCTCACGCTCCTACGCGTCGCCGAGACGGGGCGGCCGCTCGTCCTGTTCGTGACCGCCTTCGCCTTGGGCGTTCTCGGCATCTACGACCTTGTCCAGAAGCGGCATGCGCTGCTGCGCAATTATCCGGTCGTCGGGCATCTGCGCTGGATCTTCGAAGCCATGCGGCCGGAGCTGCGGCAATATCTGTTCGAGACCGACAGCGAGAAGGTGCCGTTTTCGCGCACCGAGCGATCGCTGGTCTATCAGCGCGCCAAGAACGAGATCGACCAGCGCCCCTTCGGCACGCTGCAGGATGTCTATCGGCGCGGCCATGAGTTCATCGGCCATTCCGTGCGCCCGGTGCCGGTGCCCGACCCGGCGAGCTTTCGCGTCGTGATCGGCAATGATCAATGCGCGCAGCCCTATGCGGCGTCGGTGATGAACATCTCGGCGATGAGCTTCGGCTCGCTCTCGGCCAACGCCATCCGCGCGCTCAATCGCGGTGCCCGGCTCGGCGGCTTCCATCACGATACCGGCGAGGGTGGCGTCAGCCCGTATCACCTCGAAGGCGGCGGCGACCTCGTCTGGCAGATCGCGAGCGGCTATTTCGGCTGCCGCACCGACGACGGGCGCTTCGATCCGGAGAAATTCGCGGAGAAGGCCGCGAACCCGCAGATCCGCATGATCGAACTGAAGCTCAGCCAGGGGGCGAAGCCCGGCCATGGCGGCATCCTGCCCGGCCACAAGGTGACGCGGGAGATCGCCGAGGCACGCGGCGTCCCGGAAGGGCGCGACTGCATCTCGCCGGCGCGCCATTCGAGCTTCGATACGCCCACCGAGATGATGCACTTCCTCGCCGAGCTCCGCCGTCTCTCCGGCGGCAAGCCGGTCGGCTTCAAGCTCGCCGTCGGTCACCCCTGGGAGTTCATGAGCATCGTGAAGGCGATGCTGGCGACCGGCATCGTACCGGACTTCGTGGTGGTCGACGGCGCGGAAGGCGGCACCGGCGCGGCGCCGGTCGAATTCGCCGACCATATCGGCGTGCCGCTGCGCGAAGGGCTGCTCTTCGTCCACAACACGCTGGTCGGGGCGGGGCTGCGCGGGCGGATCCGGATCGGCGCGAGCGGCAAGATCATTTCCGCCTTCGATATGGCCGAGATTTTCGCCATTGGCGGCGATTGGGCGAATTTGGCGCGCGGCTTCATGTTCGCGATCGGCTGCATCCAGTCGCTGCACTGCCACACCAATCGCTGCCCGACCGGCGTCGCGACTCAGGACCCGCTACGCCAGCGCTCCATCGTGGTTCCCGACAAGGCGGAGCGCGTCGCCTCGTTCCATCGCCACTCGCTGCATGCGCTGGCCGAGATGCTCGCCGCCGCCGGCCTCGACCATCCCTCGAAGCTCGGTCCGCATCATCTGGCCCAGCGGGTCTCGACCTCGGAGATCCGCCTGCTGTCGCAGCTGCACGTCTTCCTGAAGCCGGGCGAACTGTTGAACCCGCCGGCCGGCGCGGTCGAGAGCTTCTACCACCACAGCTGGGCGATCGCGCAAGCCGAATCCTTCGATGCGCTTCCGAGCTGAAGGTCGTCTCTAGAATCAAATGATATCAATGGGTTGAGGGGCGCGCTGTGACGGCGCGCCCGTCTTGATCAAGCGAGCGCCTGCTCGATGTCGGCGATGAGATCCTCGGCCGCCTCGATGCCGGCCGACAGGCGCACCAGCGAATCCGAGATGCCCAGCGCCGCCCGCTGTTCCGGCGGGATCGAGGCGTGCGTCATCACCGCCGGATGCTCGATGAGGCTCTCGACGCCGCCGAGGCTCTCGGCGAGCGTGAAGATCTGCACCCGCTCCAGGAAGCGCCGCGTGCCGGCGAGATCCCGATCGAGCTCGACCGTGATCATGCCGCCGAAGGCATGCATCTGCCGCTTCGCCAGCGCATGCTGCGGATGACTCTCGAGGCCCGGATAGATCACGCGGCGCACGTCGGAGCGCTTCTCGAGCCAGCGGGCGATCGCAAGCCCGTTCTCGCAATGGCGCTGCATGCGGATCGCCAGCGTCTTCAGACCGCGCAGCGCCAGGAAGCTGTCGAAAGGTCCCGAAATCGCGCCGATCGCGTTCTGCAGGAAGCGCATCTGGGCGACGAGATCCGGATTGTCGCCGACGACCGCAACGCCGCCGATCATGTCCGAATGGCCGTTCAGATATTTGGTCGTCGAATGGACGACGATGTCGACGCCGAGTTCGAGCGGGCGCTGGATATAGGGGCTGGCAAAGGTGTTGTCGGCCACCACCAGGACGCCACGCCGCTTGGCGAGCGCCGCGACGGCCTCGAGATCGACGATGCGCAGCATCGGATTGGTCGGCGTCTCGACCCAGAGCAGCTTGGTCTCGGGCCGGATCGCCGCCTCGATCTTCGCGAGGTCCGTGAAATCGGCGAAATCGATCTTGAGGCCGGCGGAGCGCTTGCGCACCCGTTCCAGCAGGCGGAACGTGCCGCCATAGAGATCATCGCTGGCGACGATGTGATCGCCCGAGGACAGCAACTCGAGCGTCGTCGAGATCGCGGCGAGGCCGGAGGCGAAGGCGAAGGCGGCGCTGCCGCTTTCGAGATCGGCCATGGCGCGCTCGAAGGCGAACCGCGTGGGGTTCTGCGAGCGGCCATATTCGAAGCCCTTGTGAACGCCCGGGCTTTCCTGCGCGAAGGTCGAGGTCGCATAGATCGGCACCATGACGGCGCCGGTCAGCGGATCGTGGCTCTGGCCGCCATGGATGGCCCGCGTCGCGAAGGCGAGGCGGTTCGGTCGTTCGGTGCTGGTCACGGTGCGAGCCTCAGATGGTTGATCAGGTCCATGCGCGTGATGAGACCGATGAAATCGTCGCCTTCCGTCACGATGGCGACTTCGTTGCGCTCGAACACCGGCAGCAAGGCCTCGACCGGCGCGCTGGGCGGCAGCGTATTGAGCTTTGTCACCATGGCGTCGGCCACCATGGCCGAGAAGCTCGGCCGATCGCCCTTGCGCGCCAGATGAAGCGCGTTCAGCACATCGCTCTCGTCGAGGATGCCGACGAGGCGGCCCTGGTCGAGCACCGGGAGCTGCGAGACATCGGCCGAGCGCATGCGGGCATAGGCCGTCGACAGCGTATCGCCCGGCGAGACGGTGACCGCCGCACCCGCCGCGACCGAGCGCGCGACCAGATCGCGCAGATTGCCGTGCCGGACGCGGTCGGTGAGGCCCTGTTCGGCCACCCAGACGTCGTCGAACACCTTGGAGAGATACTTGTTGCCGCTGTCGCAGACGAGCGTGACGACGTTCTTCGGCACCGTCTGTTCGCGGCAATAGCGCAGCGCTGCCGCAAGCAGCGTTCCGGACGAGGACCCCGCCAGGATGCCTTCACGGGCCAGAAGCTCGCGCGCGGCGGTGATGCTCTGCGCATCGGTGATCGTGAAGGCGCGCGACACCAGCGACAGATCCGCGTTCGGCGGAACGAAGTCCTCGCCGATGCCCTCGACCGCCCAACTGCCGGGCTCGATCGTCTCGCCGGTCTGGATCAGCGGCGCCAGGATCGATCCCTTCGGATCGGCGAGCACCATCTCGGTCGTGGGAGAGACGCGCTTGAAATAACGGCCGATGCCGCTCAACGTCCCGCCGGAGCCGACGCCGACCACGATCGCATCGACCTTGCCTTCGAGCTGCTCGTAGATTTCCGGCGCCGTCGTCGTCTCATGCGCCTCAGGATTGGCAGGATTTCCGAACTGGTTGACGTAGAAGCCACCCGTTTCGGCCGCGATGCGCTCGGCCATATCCTGGTAATATTCGGGATGACCCTTGCCGACATCGGAGCGCGTCGTGCGGACTTCTGCGCCGATGGCCCGCAGATGCTGCACCTTCTCGCGCGACATCTTGTCCGGCACGACGAGGATCAGGCGATAGCCTTTGGGCAGGCCGACCTGGGCGAGGCCGAGGCCGGTATTGCCCGCGGTCGCCTCGACGATGGTGCCGCCCGGCTTCAGGCGGCCGTCGCGTTCGGCGGCGGCGATCATGGACAGGGCCACGCGATCCTTGATCGAACCGCCTGGATTCTGGCTCTCCAGCTTCGCAAAGAGCCGGCAAGGGCCGGTGTCGAATCTCGAAAGCTCGAGCATCGGCGTCTTGCCGATGAGGTCGAGGCTCGAATGGACAAGGCGCGGCACCGGCCGCGGCGTGGTCTCGTTTGTCATGCCGTCGTCTCCTGCCGCTCCTCGCGGCGATCGAATACGGCATGACCTCTAGTCGTACGCGCCCACCGGCTCAAGCCGGATGGACGCGCTGCGCACCGTCGCTGGGGGTATGTTATTCGGCGATCAGGGGAAAAAGCGGAATATCTATCGTGCGGATGCCCGGGCCGGCTCATGCGAGCGGTAGAGCGTGACCTGCTCGATCTTGGGAATCAGCTTTTCCTCGTAGAAATTCCGCTGGTTCTCGTCGAGAACGGCGACGCCGTCCTCGATCACCATCTTCATCACGCGAAACGCATTCGACCGGCGCCGGATCTCGCCTTCTTCGATGAGCCGATCGAGTGCGGCCGTCAGAAACATGCGGCGCATCATGGCGAATCTCCCATCGCGTTGATTCGATAGGGAAAGAATCGGCCAATGCCCGCCGGTGGGTCAAGTGTTTACGAAACGTTGACCTCCCGAGGGGCAATCCTTCCCCAGGATCGTGCGAAGCGTTCCGAGCGCCGCCGGAGTTTACGGCATTGCTGCGTGCGGCAACGGTCCTATAATGCGCGCCGGTTCAGGAGTACCGAATTCATGCATAAGAAGCTCACCGTCCTGCGGAGCCGGCTCGTCGAGCAGCAGCAGAAGCTGATCAGTCAAGCGGCTATGGCGGACGGGCTGCCGACCGAGAGCGCTATCCGGAAGATATCGGACCTCGAAAATACGATCGTGGCAGTGGAGCATATGATCGAGGATCTCGGACCCGCCGGTCACGGCAAGTCCCGCTAGATCCGACGCCCGGGGCAGGGGTCGGCCTGAGGCCGCCCTTCCTTCCGTTGGGCGATACAGAGCGTAGGGGGCATTGGCGTGCTTTTTCCACGATTCCGATCCAGGGAACGCGATCTTCGCAGCGACGTGGAGCGGCTTTCGATCGTCGAGCAGGCCGTCAACCGCGCCATCGCCGATGCGGAAAGCGAGCTTATCGGCCTCGGGAAGCGGCTCGAGGATGCGCGGGCGCGCGCCGCGTTTCTCTATGGCGATGTCATCGACGGCGAGACCGAGCGTGATCGCGAGAGCAACGAGCTCGTCGACTCGGCAGAGCGCTTCCTCGTGCGCGGCGAGCGCCGCCGCGAGGAGCTGAAGAGCCATTTCGAAGTGCTGTATGACCTGAGGCGCCGCGTCTCCGACGCCATGAAGGGCCTCGCGGCCGATGGCGCCGAGGACTGAGCCCCGGCGCCGTCTGCCTCGCGCGTCAGTCCACGCGGCCGCGCGCCGCGACCACTTCCGTCCGCACGACCCGGCCCTTGGAGACCAGGTGAACCCGATCGAAGAGGTTCACGACCGGGCAGACATGGTTCGGCAGGATGTGGACCCGCTCGCCGATGGCGGGCTTTTCCTTGGATGCCGACAGATCGATCGTGCCGTGCTCCTCGCTGAGCCCCGCGATCACGGCCTCGGGATAGCCGAGCAACTGGCCGTAGCCGGACATGCCGAGCAGATCGCTGGTCAGCGACTTCGAGCCAGCATCGACGATGGCGCGATTGTCGTTCGGCCGGCTCACTACCGTGGTCAGCACCGTCAGTGCGCAATCATCGATCGTGCCGACGCCCTTCTCAACCTGGAACCGGTCGAGATAGATATAGGTGCCCGGCCGATACTCCGTGGCGGCGGCCGTCTCGTGCGCATGCCAAAGATCCGGCGTGCCGCCGGTCGAGACGATGCGCGGCGGCAGGCCGGCGGCGGTGAGCGCCGCGACGGCCGTATCCAGCCAGATGCGGGCTTCGGCCGCCTTGCCCGTTGCCGGGTAGGTCATGATGCCGCCGAAGGTGAGGCCCGGCGTGGCGTCGATCCGGCGGGCGAGCGTGACGGCTTCTTCCGGCGTCTGCACGCCGGCGCGTCCCATGCCGGTGTCGCATTCGACCAGGACTACGAGCGGGAGCGAGCTGTCCGCGAAAGCCCGACCATAGCCGTCGATGACGAAGGCGCTGTCCGCGGTCACGGCGAGCTTCACCCGCTCGGCCAGCCGGCGCAGGCGATGCAGCTTCTCCACGCCGATCAGGTTGTAGGGCAGGAAGATGTCCTCGATGCCGGCATCGGCCATCACTTCGGCTTCGCCGAGCTTCTGGCAGGTGATGCCGATCGCGCCGAGCTCGACCTGGCGCCGGGCGAAGGAGGGCAGCTTGTGCGTCTTGATGTGCGGGCGCAGATGCACGCCGTTCGCATCCGCATAGTCCTGCGCGCGCTTCAGGTTCGCCTCCGCCTTGTCGAGATCGACGATGATGCAGGGAGTTTCGAGCGCGTCGATGGACTGGGACATGGGTATTCTCCTTGCGTGGCTCTCAGTCGCCGATCGGCAGACCGGGATCGTTGTGCTTCAGCGTGTTGATGTTCTGCTTGATGCGGCGCAGCCGTTCCAGCACCTGCGGGCCCATGGCCTCGGCGGTGGCCAGCGCCAGCATGTCGACGCAGCCGATCAGCGCATAGCGTGTCGGCGACGGGCGGAGCAGGGCGACGTCGTCCTCGCCGATCGAGAAGGGAACGACGATCTCGCCAGCCTCGGCGAGCGGCGAGGCGGGCGCCGTGACGACGATGGTCGAGGCGCCATACTGGCGCGCGATCGTCACCGCTTCCACGATCGGCCGTACATGGCCCGATATCGAAAAGGCGACGATGGCCGTGTCACGCCCGGCCGCGGATGCGGTCATGCGCTGCAGTTCGCCGTCCGAATAGGCGGCGACGGCAATGCCGAGGCGGAAGAGGCGATGCTGCATTTCGCTC
The DNA here is from genome assembly GCF_014196455.1 of Kaistia hirudinis. Lineage (GTDB taxonomy): Bacteria > Pseudomonadota > Alphaproteobacteria > Rhizobiales > Kaistiaceae > Kaistia > Kaistia hirudinis. The sequence goes on along the minus strand of NZ_JACIDS010000005.1, from coordinate 563,941 downwards.
GCCGCGATCGACGACGAGCCGCCCGAGCCATAGGCGAGCACGGCGCGCGCGCTCGCTAGCCGCTCCGCCGCCGCCTCGATGCGTTCGGGGTCGGCGCTGGCGCGCATCGCCTCGATCGCGCCGATCGCGGCATCGGCAATGGTATCGACGATCCGCCGCCCCTCGGCTGCCGGCGGACGCGGCACGAGGAACGCGCCGCCGATCGCCAGCGCCTGGGCGAGGCGGAACTTGAAGTCGCGGATGCCGTCGGTGCCGAGCGTGCGGCAGAAGCGCGTCACGGTCGGCTCGCTCACGCCCGCCCGGGCGGCGAGATCGTCGATCGAGGCCTTGGACGCGAAGTCGAGATCGCCGAGGACCACGGTCGCGAGGCGTCGATCGGAGCGGCTGCCATCCGCCTCGATTTCCCGCAGCCTCGCGATCAGGTCGACGATCGACGCCATGGCTGGACCTAGGCGCCGATGATCTCGCGCACGAAACGCAGATTGCCGGCCATCAGCCCGGCATCGACGGGGAGCGCGACGCCCGTGATGCCGCCGGACAGGGGCGAACCGAGGAAGACGACCGCCTGGGCGACTTCCTGCGGCGTCACGATGCGGCCGAGCGGATAGAATTTCGACACTTCGTCCATCAGCCCCGGATCCTTGTCGAGGCGATGGGCCCAGGCCGGCGTGCGCACGGAGCCGGGGCAGACCACATTGGCGCGAATGCCGTCGCGGCCGCATTCGACGGCGAGCGAGCGGGCATAGCCGATGAGGCCGGCCTTCGCGGCCGAATAGGCGGGGTTGCCGTAATGGGCGAGACCATTGACCGAGGAGATGAAGACGATCGCGGCGCCGCCGGCCGCCTTGATCGCCGGCAGGAACGGGTGAACGAGATTATAGCCGCCGGTCAGATTGACCGCGATCTCGGAATCCCAGACCTCGGGCGTGACGCTCGCCATACCTTCGGCGCGCGTGAAGCCGGCATTGCCGACGATGACGTCCGGCGCGCCCGAGCGGGCGAGGATCGCCTCGGCCGCCTTCGTCGCAGCCGCATGGTCGGTCAGCTCGAAGCACTCCGTGTCGACGCCTTCGAGCGCCGCCAGCAGGGCGCTGTCGCGATCGACCGCGGTGATGCGCGCGCCGGCGCTCTTGAAAGCGTCCACGAGGGCACGGCCGATCCCGCCGCCCGCGCCGCTGATGACTACGTGCTTGTCTTCCAGTCCGAACATTTGCCACCTCCGAGAGGCGCCAGATTTCGCCCGATTCTGAAAAAAAGCAACATCGCTTGCGCCGGAAATTCAGCCTTGACGGCGCGATATGTCGGGAATTTACATGTGCGCCTGTCTTTCCAGGAGATGAACGTGATGAAGAAGATCACCTATGGCGGCTCGCATGTACCGCTTTCGCCGGCCGTGCGCGCCGGGGACTTCGTCTATGTGTCCGGTCAGGTTCCGACCGATGCCAATGGCGTCGTCGTGCCGGGCGGCATCGAGGCGCAGACGCGCCAGACGCTCGAGAACGTCAAGGCCGCGCTGGCGCTCGCCGGCTGCACGATGGACCAGGTGGTCAAGACCTTCGCGATCATCTCGGATGCGCGCGATTTCGGCGCGTTCAACAAGGTCTATGCGACCTATTTCCCGACGGAGCCGCCGGCCCGTACGACCGTCGAGGCGCGGCTGATGATCGACATCCGCGTCGAGATCGAGGCCGTCGCCTACGCCCCCAAGGGCTGAGACGGAACCATGCGCATCTTCGCCGCCTCGCTCGCCACGGAGACGAACACCTTCGCTCCGATCCCCACGGATCGCGCGAGTTTCGAGGCGGCGTTCTACGCCGCGCCCGGCCACCACCCCGAGACGCCGACGCTCTGCTCCTCGCCGATCGTCGCGCTCAGGAAGCGCGCTGCCGCCGACGGCATCGATCTCATCGAAGGCACGGCCACTTGGGCGGAGCCGGGCGGTCTCGTGCAGCGCCAGACCTATGAGGCGCTGCGCGACGAGATCCTCGACCAACTGCGCGCGGCGCTGCCGGTCGACGCCGTCGTGCTCGGCCTGCACGGCGCCATGGTCGCGCAGGGCTATGACGATTGCGAGGGCGACCTTCTCGCCAATATCCGCGCGATCGTCGGCCCCGACGTGCTCGTCGCCGCGGAGCTCGATCCGCACAGCCATCTGACGGCGAAGCGTGTCGAGAATTCGAACATTCTCGCCGCCTTCCTCGAATTCCCGCACACCGATTTCTACGAGCGCGGCGAGCATGTCGTCGACCTCGCGATCCGCACGCTGCGCGGCGAGATCCGGCCCGTCATCTCCACCTTCGACTGCCGCATGATCGACGTCTTCCCGACCAGCCGCGAGCCGATGCGCTCCTTCGTCGATCGGATGAAGGCGATGCACGGCAAGGATGGCATTCTCTCGGTCTCGCTGATCCACGGCTTCATGGCCGGCGACGTGCCGGAAATGGGCACGCGCGTTCTCGTCGTGACGGATGATCGCAAGGCCGAGGGCGACGCGCTGGCCGAAAAGCTCGGCCGCGAGGTCTTCTCCTATCGCGGCCGGACGATGATGCCGCAGCTCTCGATCGACGGCGGCATCGACCGCGCGCTGGAGATCGTGGCGAGCAAGCCCGGCAAGCCGGTCGTCGTCGCCGATACCTGGGACAATCCCGGTGGCGGCGTCGCCGGCGACGGCACGCTGATCCTGCGCCGCATGATCGAGCGCGGGGTCGAGGATGTCGCCGTCGCGACGATCTGGGACCCGATCGCCGTGACGTTCTGCCTGGCGGCAGGGGAGGGCGCGCGCATCCAGCTGCGCTTCGGCGGCAAGGCAGGCCCCGATGGCGGCGCGCCGATCGATGCGCTGGTCGACGTCGTGCGCGCGGTCCCGGAAGGCTGGCAGAGCTTCGGCAAGAGCCGCGTTACGCTCGGCGCGACTGCTCTCGTGCGGCTCGTCGGCACGAAGACCGACGTGATCCTCAACACCAACCGCACGCAGACTTTCGAGCCCGACATCTATTCCAATCTCGGCCTCGACCCGCTGTCGAAGGCGATGCTGCTGGTCAAATCGACCAACCATTTCCACGCCGGCTTCCTGCCGATCGCGGCGGAGATCCTCTATATCGACGCGGGCGCGCCCTATCCCTCGAACCCGCGCATCACGGACTACCGCAAGCTCACCCGCCCGATCTGGCCCCGCGTCGAGGATCCGTTCGCGGTCTGAGGGGGCCCTTGCAGGGCGGTGAAGAACGCGCGATGAGGGAGGCCCGCCTTCCGATGGCCTTCCGCACGCTGTCCCGATGACCGAAGCAACGCCGAAGAGCGACAAGCCTTCCAGCCTCATCGCCTATCTCGTCGCCGGTGCGTTCTTCATGGAGAACCTCGACGGGACGGTGATTGCCACGGCCTTGCCGCAGATGGCCAAGTCGTTCGGCGTGACGGCCGTCGACATGAATGTCGGCATGTCGGCCTATATGATCACGCTCGCGATCTTCATTCCGGCGAGCGGCTGGATGGCGGATCGGCTCGGGGCCCGCACCGTCTTCGCATGGGCCGTCGCGATCTTCACGCTTTCGTCGATCTGGTGCGCCATGGCCGGCAGCCTCGAGAGCTTCACGCTGGCGCGCATCGTCCAGGGTGCGGGCGGCGCCATGATGGTGCCCGTCGGGCGGCTCGTCGTGCTGCGCAATACCGAGAAGACCGACCTGATGCGCGCGATCGCGACGCTGACCTGGCCGGCGCTTTCGGCTCCGATCCTCGGGCCACCGCTCGGCGGCTTCATCACCACCTATGCCTCGTGGCACTGGGTGTTCATCCTGAACGTGCCGCTCGGCCTGGTGGCGCTGCCGCTGGCGCTGCGCCTCATCCCGAACGACAAGCCGAGTTCGCGCCCGACTTTCGACTGGCTCGGCTTCATCCTGACGAGCCTTACCTGCGCCGGCCTGATGTATGGCCTCGAACTCGTCGGTCACAGCGAGGCGACATGGGTCGTCGGCGGGTTGGTGCTCGCGGCGAGCCTCGTCTTCGGCGTTGCGGCGGCGCTCCATTCGCGCCGGCATGCCCATCCGCTGCCCGACCTCTCCGCCTGGCGGATCCAGACCTTCCGCGTCACGATGAGCGGCGGCTCGCTCTTCCGCTCCGCCGTCAGCGCCGTGCCCTTCCTCGCGCCGTTGATGCTGCAGGTCGGCTTCGGGCTCGATCCGTTCGTCGCCGGCCTCTATGTGCTCACGCTCTTTGCCGGCAATCTCGGCATGAAGCCGCTGACGAGCTTCGTGCTGAGGACCTTCGGCTTCCGGACGACGCTGATCGGCAATGGCCTGTTCTTCATCGCGACGATGATCGGCTGCGCGCTGCTGACCCCGGCGACGCCGCCCGTCGTCATCGCGGCGATCCTGTTCTTCTCGGGCGCGGCGCGCTCGATGCAATATACGGCGATCAACACGATCGCCTTCGTCGATGTGCCGCAGGAGCAGATGGCCGGAGCGAACACGCTCTTCAGCCTCGTCCAGCAGATCACCTTCGGCCTCGGCATCGCGCTGGGGGCCGTGGCGCTCCGCCTCTCCGATACGCTGCTCTCACCGGAGACGATCGGGCTGACGCTCGGGGACTTCCACACGGCATTCCTGATCGTCGCCGTCGTCGCGCTGATCGGGCTTTTCGACAGCTTCCTGCTGCCGCATGACGCCGGAACGCTCGTCTCGAAGCATCAACCCCGTCGCCGCGCCACGGTATCGCCACGCTCTTGACGATGGTCTGGCCGGGCGATACGTCGCGCCGAAGCGCTAACGGAGACGAAGGCTACATGAATATCGTCAACCGCGACCCCTTCCTCACGCAGGAATCGAAGCTCGATCGCCTCGGCGAGGTCGCCGTCAAGGTCGGACTCGGGCTGCAGGTCGGGCAGGAGCTGGTGATGACGGCTCCGATCGAGGCGCTGCCGCTGGTCCGTCGCATCACCGAACACGCCTACAAGGCCGGCGCCTCGCTGGTGACGACGCTCTTCTCGGATGACGAAGCGACGCTGATGCGCTTTCGCCATGCGCCTGACGGCAGCTTCGATGTGGCATCGGGCTGGCTGTATGAAGGCATGGCGTCGGCGTTCCGCAACGGTGCCGCCCGTCTCGCCATTGCCGGCGACAATCCGTCCCTGCTGTCGGGCGAGGATGGCGACAAGGTCGCGCGTGCCAACCGAGCGCGTTCGCGGGCCTATCAGCCAGCGCTCGAACTGATCGCCGGCTTCGACATCAACTGGACGATCGTCTCCTTCGCCTCGCTGGCCTGGGCCAAGGCCGTTTTTCCGAACGAGCCCGACTCGATCGCCGTCGCCAAGCTCTGGGACGCGATCTTCTCTGCCTCGCGCGTCGACCGTCGCGATCCGATCGCGGCCTGGGCCGAGCACAATGCCGTGCTCCACGCCCGTACCGCGCTGCTCAATCGCAAGCGTTATGCGGCGCTGCACTTCAAGGGACCCGGCACCGACCTGACCGTCGGCCTTGCCGACGACCATGAATGGGAAGGCGGCGCGTCGACGGCCAAGAACGGCGTCATCTGCAATCCCAACATCCCGTCGGAAGAGGTCTTCACGACGCCGCACAAGGATCGCGTCGAAGGCGTCGTGCGCAGCACCAAGCCGCTCTCGTATCAGGGCACGCTGATCCAGGACATCGAGGTGCGCTTCGAGGCCGGCCGGATCGTCGAGGCCAAGGCGCGGACGGGCGAGGAAGTGCTCGGCAAGGTGCTGGAGACCGACGAGGGCGCTGCCCGCCTTGGCGAGGTCGCTCTGGTGCCGCACTCCTCTCCGATCTCGGCGAGCGGGCTGCTCTTCTACAACACGCTCTATGACGAGAACGCCGCCTGCCACATCGCACTCGGCCAGGCCTATGCCAAGTGCATCCGCGGCGGCGACACGATGACCGCGGACGAGCTCGCCGAGAAGGGCGCCAACAAGAGCCTGATCCATATCGACTGGATGATCGGCTCGGGCGAGATCGACATTGACGGCATCGATGCGGCCGGCGTTTCCGAGCCGATCATGCGCAAGGGCGAATGGGCCTGAACGTCCGCCGGCGCGCTTCACTCAAGCACATTTGCGTGAGGCGCGACGGAAAACAGAAACTGCGGCATAACGTCGGTCCCGTGGTCTCCAGCCAGCCTCAATCCAGCCCAAATTGAGCCCCCACACACTGCTATCGCCATTATCGGTGATTAGCAGGGAAGGCCTGCCAGCCGACGCTTCGTCCCGATTGGGAAGCGTCGGCGCGACGGACCTGCCGGGGCCTATGACAGACACGACACTCTCAGCACAGACTTCCGATTTGAACGAGCCGGCGGGGCAAGCTCCTGCGCCTTCAGCGACGCGTCTGGACCAGCCGCCTCCCGGTCTCCGCCAGCGGATCGCCGAGTTCGCCTCGAGCTGGAAACCGCTGCTCTCGCTGGGCATCGGCGTCGTCGTGCTGGTGCTCGTCTGGGTCGCGATCAGCCATCTAATCGGCGAGGTCAACTATGACGATGTCGTCGATACGCTCCATGCGACGCCGCTTTCGGCGATCGCCGCGGCGATCGGCTTCACGGTGCTCTCGTTCCTGTCGCTGAGCATCTATGACTACTCCGCGCTGCAATATCTCAAGAAGCGCGTGCCCTATCCCCTCGTCGCGCTGACCTCCTTCTGCGCCTATGCCGTCGGCAACACGGCTGGCTTCGGGCCGCTGACCGGCGGCGCGATCCGCTTCCGCTTCTATGGCCGCATGGGCTTCGAGCCGGCGGATGTCGCCAAGGTCGTCGCCTTCATCACCGTCGCCTTCGGTCTTGGCCTCGCCGGCGTGACGGCGCTCGGCCTCGTATTCGACCCGGCCGACGTCGCCGAGCCAATCGGGCTGCCGCCCTTCGTCATCGCTGGCATCGGCGCGGCGATCCTTGCGGCGCTGGGCGCGCTCTGCCTCGCTTCTGCCCTCGGACGGCGGCGCATCGGCTTCCGCGGCATCGCCGTCGAACTGCCGTCGCCGCGGATCATGGCGGCGCAGTTCATCGGCACGCTGCTCGATGTGACGACCTCCGCTGCGGTGCTCTGGGTGCTGCTGCCGCAGACCGATCTCGGCTTTCCGGCCTTCGTCGCGATCTATGCGGTCGCCATCGGCCTCGGTGTCGCCAGCCATGTGCCGGCCGGCGTCGGCGTCTTCGAGGCGGTCATCGTCGCCGTCGTCGGGCGGACCGCCTCGATCGACGAGGTGCTGTCGGCGCTGTTCCTCTATCGCCTGATCTACTACGCACTGCCTCTGCTCGCCGCGACCGGCACGGTGTCCGTCATGGAGCTCCGCGGTGCCGCGGCAGGCGCTCGATCCTCCCGCGTCCTGCGCGCGGGAGCTCGGCTCGCGCCGCGCGTTCTCTCGGCCTTCACCCTGGTCATGGGCACGGTGCTGGTGCTCTCCGGCGTCACGCCGGCGGCCGATTCGCACCTAGACCTCCTGTCGCAATTCATGCCGCTGCCGATCGTCGAGGGCGCGCATTTCATCGAGAGCGTGCTCGGCCTTGGTCTGATCGTCATCGCGCGCGGGCTCGCACATCGCCTCGACGGTGCCTGGTGGGCTGCGGTCGTGTCGGTGGGCGTCGCGGCGATCCTGTCGCTGTTGAAGGCCATCGCGATCTCGGAGTTTCTGGCGCTCTCGCTGCTGTTCCTGGCCCTTCTCGCCACGCGGCGCGAATTCTCGCGGCCGGCGTCGCTGCTGCATCAGACCCTTACGCCCGGCTGGCTTCTGGCCATTGCGACCGTCGTGATCAGCGCGATCGCCGTCCTGTTCTTCGTCTATAGCGACGTCGATTATTCGCGCGAGCTCTGGTGGCAGTTCGAATTCTCGGAAGAGGCGCCGCGCAGCCTGCGCGCCATACTCGGCGTCGTAATCGCCGCCGGTGCGCTTGGCGTCTGGTCGCTGCTCCGTCCGCCCAAGGGCAAGACGGGCCGGCCGAGCGCCGCGGAACTCGCCGAGGCCACGGCCATCCTGGCGCATCAGTCGCATCCCGACGCCAATCTCGTCCGCCTCGGCGACAAGACGCTGCTGTTCTCCGAGGATCGCAAGGCCTTCATCATGTATGGCCGGCAGGCCCATTCATGGGTCGCGCTCTTCGATCCGGTCGGCCCGCGGTCGTCCTGGCCGGGCCTCGTCTGGCAGTTCGTCGAGATGGCGCAGGCGGCTGGCGGGCGGGCCGTGTTCTATCAGGTCCAGCCGCAGAACCTCTCCCTCTATGCCGATGCCGGCTTGCAGCCCTTCAAGCTCGGCGAGGCGGCGCATGTGGATCTCGCCAGCTTCGATCTGAAGGGCGGCAAGAGAGCCAGCCTCCGCCATGCCTTCAATCGCGCGCAGCGCGACGGTCTGATCTTCGAGATGCTGGCCCCGGCCGACGTCGCGCGCGAAATGGACGAGTTGCAGGCCGTCTCGAATGTCTGGCTCGCCGAGCGCAAGGCCCGCGAGAAGCGCTTCTCGATCGGCGCCTTCGAACGCGACTACGTCGGGGCGCTTCCGGTGGCGGTGGTCCGTCGTGAGGGTCGGATCGTCGCCTTCGCGACCGTCATGACCACGGATCTCAAGAACGAGGTCACGGTCGATCTGATGCGCTGTGCCTCGGATGCGCCCGGCGGCACTATGGAATTCCTGTTCACGGCGCTGCTGCTGCATTTGAAGGATGAGGGCTACCGGGTCTTCGACCTCGGCATGGCACCGCTTTCGGGTCTCTCGGAGAGCCCGGCAGCCCCGTTCTGGCACAAGCTGGCCCGAACCGTGGTCGAGCACGGCGAGCGCTTCTACAATTTCAATGGGCTCAGGGCCTTCAAGGCCAAGTTCCAGCCCGAATGGCAACCCCGCTACCTGGCCGTCTCAGGTGGTGCCAGCCCCGCATTGGCGCTGGCGGACGTGACAGTATTGATCAGCGGCGGTCTCAAGGGAGTGGTTGGGAAATGAAACTGCAGCTGGCCGCCGCTTTGCTGGCTACCGCCTTGGCCTCCCCGGCCTTCGCTGATGCCGATGCGCCCCCGCCCGTCGATCATTTTGTCGCCGGGACCGTATCGACCGCCGAGGGCGGCCTTCTCGGCAAGCCCAAGGTCTTCCTGCCGTCGGGTGCCGTGACCGGCGCCGTCTTCCTGTTCTCCGACGCCAAGGGCTGGAGCGCCTACGAGGAGGCTGCCGCCACGAAGCTGCAGGGGGAGGGCGCCATCGTCGTCGGCGTCGACACGCCCGTGCTCTTCGCCGCGCTCGAGAAGGACAGCGCCGACGAGTGCGTCTATCTCGTTTCCGACATCGAGGATCTCTCGCACCGCATCCAGCGGGCGCTGAACACCGAGAACTATTCCTCGCCGATCGTAGCCGGTGTCGGCGAAGCCGGCGCGCTCGGCCTCGCCATCGCGGCGCAGACCCCGGACGCGACCATGGGCCATACGGTCTCGGTCGATCCGACGCTCGCCATCTCGCTGGTCAAGACGCTCTGCACCGACGCGCCGCATGTGACCACCAACGGCCAGACGGTCTACGGACTCGCGCCTGACGATCTCACCAATCCCGTCGATGTCTATTTCACGGCCACTGCCCCGGCCGACGGCAAGGCGCATGTCGCCGAACTGCAGGCGAAGGGGTTCGCCATCAAGTCGAAGGCTGCGGACGGCAAGCCCTATGAGGCGCTGCAGGCCCGGCTCGACCATCTGGTGACGCCGCGCAGCGAGGCCGACAATCCGCTCGCCGATCTGCCGCTGATCGCGCTGCCGGCAAAGCCGCTTCGCAACACGATGGCCATCGTCTATTCCGGCGACGGCGGCTGGCGCGATCTCGACAAGTCGATCGGCGACGTCTTCCAGAAGGAAGGCGTTCCCACGGTCGGCGTCGATTCGCTCCGCTATTTCTGGTCCAAGAAGACACCGGACCAGACGGCGGCGGACCTTGCGCGGATCATCGATGTCTACACCGAGGAATGGGGCGTCAATCACGTCATCCTCGTCGGCTATTCTTTCGGGGCGGACGTCCTGCCGTCGGCCTATAACGGGCTGCCGGATGTCGAGAAGGCCCAGGTCGCGCAGATGTCGCTGCTCGGCCTTTCGGATCAGGTCGATTACGAGATCTCGGTCGGCGCTTTCCTCGGCACGAGTTCCGGCGATGGCCAGACGCTGCCCGAGATCGCGAAGATCAAGCCGGGCCTGATCCAGTGCGTCTATGGCGAGGACGAGGACGATAGCGCCTGTACCAAGCTGCAGGGGACGAGCGTCGAACTCATCAAGACGACGGGCGGCCATCATTTCGACGGCGACTATGAGGCGCTTGCCAACAAGATCCTCGATGGCCTGAAGCGCCGCGTCGCCGGCCACAGCGGCTATCCGATCGCCGAGAAGTAATCGCGCGCCGCTAACTGGTGGCAAGCCTTCCGGCCGGCTGTCCTGCCCTGTGGCAGGCTTGCCGGCCGGCGACGGATCACATTTGCGCGGCACGACCGCTGCCGGTCGTTCTGCCCTGAGCCATGGTGTTCGGACATGCGCTGGATCCGGCATATTGCCGCCGTCACGCTGGCGATGGGCTGCGCCGTCCTCCTCCGCGCCGACACGCGCCACGCGCTGCCCGATCTTCCGATCATCGTGCTCCCCGTCGAACTGCCGCGGGACACGATGGCCGTGGTCTTCTCCGGAGACGGAGGCTGGCGGGATATCGACCGGTCCATCGCTGCCGTTTTCCAGAAGCAGGGCATTCCGACCGTCGGGTTCGATTCCCTGCATTACTTCTGGCGAAAGAAGTCACCAACCCAGACGGCGGCCGATCTGGGCCGCGTCATCGGCCACTATTCCCGGCTCTGGAAGGCCAGGCACGTCATCCTTGTCGGCTATTCCTTCGGGGCCGACGTGTTGCCGCGCACCTATGATCAGCTTCCACGGCAGGCCAAGTCGAAGGTCTCGGAGATTGCGCTCCTCGGATTGTCCGGTCGTGCCGACTACGAGATTTCGGCGGGCTCCTTCTTCGGCACCGGCGCCGGTGATGGTCCGACTTTTCCGGACATCGCCAAGATCCAGCCCGGCCTGGTCCAGTGCTTCTATGGCGAGCAGGACTACGGCAGTGCATGCTCCAAGCTCGAGGGAACGGGTGCCGAAATCGTCAGGATGGCGGGCGGCCATCATTTCGACGGCGACTATAATGGCGTCGCCAACAAAATCCTCGACGGGGCGAAGCACCGGATCGCCGCGCATGCCGCCTATGCGGTCGCGCAGAAGCGATGGCAACGGCGACCGCACGCCTGGTGCATCGCGCGTGTTGACGATGTTCGCCGCGGTGCAGCATAACGGATCGTTCGATCGAGTGTGGGCAGGGCCTTGAGCGAGACGATTGCCGGAAACAGGATGGTCTCGGAGCGCCCTCGGCGAAGTGTAAGGTCGGTCCTGTCGTCCGCCTTGGTGTCACTGCTGCGCTTCGCCTTCGACGCGACGGTGCTTCCGGTGGCCTTGCTCGTGATCGCCAGTCATTTCGGCGACCGGGCATGGCTGTTCGACATGACCACCTTCTTTCGCCCGCACATCGCCGCCCTGGCCCTCGCCCTGGTGGTGCTGGGGCTCCTGGCGCGGAGCTTGCCGCGGCTTGTCGGTGCCGTCCTTCTGTTCGGCGCCGCGTTTTATCCGCTGTTCGTGCCGGTCGCGCCGATGGCTGCGACGGCCGCGCAGGCGAATTTCCGCGTCATGAGTGCCAATCTCATGGGCGGGGAGAACAATGACACCGAGGCTTTCCGCAAGCTCGTGGTGGCCGAGGCCCCCGATATCGTCGTCGCGCAGGAAGTCGTGCCGGCGTGGCGGCCGACGCTCAGCAGCCTGGAGGGCTACCCCTACACGGCGGGTCCCGAGTTCACCGACGGCGAGAGCACCGTGATGGTCGCGAGCCGCTATCCGATCAGGGCGGCGCAACTCTTCTGGCAGGCTCATCTCGAGGGGGGACCGGCGCCAGGCGCGATACCGCTCCGCATCCATGTCGCGCGGCCGGCGCCGCAGAAGCCGCTCATCGTCTTTGCGATCCATCCGCCCACGCCGCGGGCCTATCGCGACTGGAAATCACGCAACGCCTATCTGGAGCAGGTGGTGGTGCAGGCGGTGCGGGAAGGACCCGATGCCGAAGTGATCGTGGTCGGCGACTGGAACACGCCCTATTGGTCGCCCTTCTTCGCCCGCACCGTCGACGGTGCGGGTCTTCGGACCACGGAGGGTGCCTGGCCGTCGCCGACGCGGGTGTTCCAGGAGTTCGGCGCTCCCGACATGCTCGGCACCCCGATCGACCACGTCGTGGTAGCACCGTCGATCGGGGTGAAGGCGCTCAGGGTCGGCGGCCATTTCGGCTCCGATCACCTGCCGCTCATTGCGGATCTGGAGCTTCCCTGACGCCGGTTCGACTACCAGCCGGATCCGCCGCCGCCACCACCACCGCCGCCGGAAGACCCGCCGCCGCCCGATCCGGAGCTTGAACCTGGTGCGGTCGAAGCCGAGGCGACGGTTTGCGAAAGGCTCGAACCGAGCCGGTTGGCGAGGCTGCCGACATCGCGATTGGCGCTCGTCACATACCATTGCGCGACGGCCGCGGTGGCGCCTGCGCTGGCCAGGATGCCGGCGAACTTCGCCGCCCAGGCGTTCTCGACATCGAGTGCCACGGCATAGGGAAGATAGCGCTCGAACAGCTCGGGCGTCTTTTCCGGCGGATGCAGGATATCGAGCCGATGTTCCTCGGCGATCCCGAGATAGTGGCGGAAGCCCTCGATCGCGTCGCGGATCTTCTGCCCCTCCGCCGTCGGCGATCGCATCCAGGAGAAGGCCGAAACGAGCACAGGAAGCAGCACGAACGGAAGCAACAGCGCCGCGAGATCGAGCCGGCTGCGTATCGTGGTCACGAAGGCGCCGATGCCTGCGCCGCCGAAGCCGAGCGCGAACAGGCCCATGAAGAGCCAGATTCCGATGCGGCTGAACAGCGATGCCCCGCTGCGGCCCTGGTGGATGGCGATGCCGATGACTACGCCGGCGACGGATGAGAAGACGAGGCCGACGGCAGCCTGGACGCCGGCCTCCGGCCCCATGGCGGCGATCAGCGCCAGGATGGTCAGGCCATAGGCGACGGCCGTGACGAGGATGCCGACAGCCAGCCATCCCCCGTTCCAATGGAACAATGTGCCGGCATAGGCGCGCTGAAGGCCCGAATTGAGCGCCGATTTCGCCTCGGCGAGGATCGCATGCTGCGCCTGTTTCAGCGGCACCGCGACGCCGCGGCGAAAGAGGGCGGCCTGCATCGCCTCCTCAGACGTATCGACCGCCGCACCGCCTTCGAGCCGCGACAGCGTGAGCGTGCGGCCGTCATCGGCCAGCCTCAGCCGGCGGTGGACGCCGAGGTCGAGGATGGCCGAGGTGAAGGTCCGGTCGTCGAAATCCATCTCGGCGATGTATCGCGTCGCCGGCGCGGAAAGACCCTGCGGCGGCGAAAAGAGCGGCACCAGCGTGCCGCGGGGCGGATCGCGGCCGACCTTGTTCCAGGCGACGATGAAATAGGCGATGCCGATGATCGTCCCGATGATGGCGGCCATCGCGCCGAGATTATCCTCGATCCACCAGAGCGCGCGGCGCGCCGGGCCGGGCGGCGTGACGACACCCTTCGGCCAGGCAACGGCAATGGTGAGGCCGCTGCCCGGCGGCAGCGGGGCGGTGGTCTCGAACACGATCTGGCCGGGCTCCCGGGAGACGATCCGCGCATCCTGGCCGCGCGCGCCCTGCGGCCCCGTGTAGAAGGCCGTCTGCACGAAGGCGACGGGATCGGGCAGGCGGACGATTGCCTGCGCAGTATCGATCGGGAAGGTCCACTGGTTGCCCGTGGCATTCCAGTAGAGCTCGTCGAAATCGGAGAAATAGCCGAGCTGCCGCGTCGTGCGATAGCGGATGACATAGTCCTGCGGGCCGTAGGGCACGAGCGCGTCGGCAGAACCGATCCGGATCCTTATGCCATTGCCGAGTTGCTCGGTGTCATAGGGCTCGCCAGCGCCGTCGCGCTCGACCGAGACGACCTTCAGGCCGACCTGGACGGTCGCGCCGCGCCGGTCGCGATAGATCGTCGGAATGTCGCGGAGGATCCCGTGGCGGACCTGATCCCGCTCGACATTGATGCGGATGGTCTCGGTGACGTCGAGCGTCCCGTCGCGCTCGACGCTCACATCGCTGACGAAGCGCTGGATGCGCTCTTCAGCGTTTGCCGACGCTGCAAGAACCAGAACCAGCGCCAGGCAGCGAAAGAGCAGGGCTAAGCCGCGCATGGCCGGCTCAGAACGAGACCTTCGGCGGGATCTGCGCTGCCGCCCGGTCCTCGATCTCGTAGAAGGGCTCGGCATGAAAGCCGAGCGGGCCGGCGACGAGCACGGCCGGGAAGGACTGGACGGCCGTGTTCAGGTCGCGGACGGTGCCGTTGTAATAGCGGCGTGCCATCTGCATCTGATCCTCGATCTCGGCGAGCTGTCCCTGGAGCTCGCGGAAATTGGCGTCGGCCTTCAGCTCGGGATAGGCCTCCGAAATGGCGATCAGCCGTCCGAGGGCACCCGAAAGCGCCTGGTCGGCGGCGGCCTGCGTGGTGACGTCGCGGGCGCCCATCGAGGCGGCGCGCTTCGCGGCGACGTCCTCGAAGATCCCCTTCTCATGGGCGGCGTAGCCCTTCACGGTCTCGACGAGATTGGGGATCAGGTCGGCGCGCCGCTTCAACTGCACGTCGATGCCTGACCATCCCTCGTGCACGAGGTTCCGCTTGGCGACGAGGCCGTTATAGAGGGTGATCGCGTAGATCGCGATGACGACGATGACGGCGAGGATGATCCAGGTGCTCAATCCATTCCTCCTGCGCGCAAGCGGGCGGCGACTGCGTTCATCTTACGCTTCTTCGGCCGGATGTCCTTCACCGCGTCAGCCTGCCGTGACGATGCCGACATACAGCGCGTCGCTGCCCTCACCGCCGTGCAGGCAGATGAAGGGCAGATTGATCGTCGTCGCCGGTCGTCCGTCATGCGCCTCATAGCCGAGCTCGGCGAGGCCCACGATCTCGGTCGCCACATATTGCGAGCCGATCCTGGCGTCATAGCTGTTCTGTTCAAGCGTCTCGTCGCGCGCGATGGCGAAGCGGATCAGGTGACCTTTGTTCGGGTGGCCGAACTCTGCCACGGCCTTCGCCTCGCACGCTGTCAGGCGCGCATCGTCGCTCGACGTGCCCGTCTCGTCGCCGATCGCGGGATCGGCGATGGCGAGCGTTGAAAGGACGAGGGCCGCGGCGAGAAGGGGGCGGAACATTCGGGACATCCGGACGTGGTGGCGTTCGCATGCGTGCCTATCGCCGCGCGGCAGGCGAAGCTATGACGCCGCTCACACCTCTCCCGCCGGCGCCGGACCGGATGCGGATGTCGATCCGCCCAGCCGGCCGAAGTCTCGGCTAACTGCCCGATCGCAGGCGCTGCAGCAGCGCCTGGTCCGGATACGAATCCGGCGGCAGGCCGAGTTCCTGCTGCATCGCCTTCACGGCCCCGCGCGTGCCGGCGCCGATCATGCCGTCGGCCTTGCCGACATCATGGCCGCGCTTCGCCAGCAGCTTCTGCAGTTCGACCACCTCCTTGTAGGAGAGCTGTTCCGCGCCGCTGCCGCGGCCGACCGGCGGCGCGCCGGCAAGGCGCGTCGCGAAATAGGCGGCCGTCAGGGCATAGACGAAGGACTGGTTCCACTGGAGATAGACGTTGAAGTTCGGATAGGCGAGGAAGGCCGGGCCCTTGCGGCCCATGGGCAGGATCAGCGAGGCGGGCAGCCCCGCCGCGCCCAGCTTCGACCCCGGCGCGGCCGCCACCCCCATGCGCTGCCATTCCGCCACGCTGTGGGTTATCGTCAGATCCGCCTGCGCCCAGTCGAATTCGGCGGGAACGCGCACCTCGGTGAGCCAGGGCTGGCCGCGCTGCCAGCCCTCGTGGACCAGCAGGTTCGCCGCCGAGGCGAGCACGTCGGGCACGCTCTTGATCAGGTCGCGCTTGCCGTCGCCGTCATAGTCGACCGCAAAATCGCGATAATGCGTGGCGAGGAACTGCACCTGGCCGAGTTCGCCGGCCCAGGGGCCCTTCATCTGCGCCGCCGTCAGATCGCCGCGGTCGATGACTTCGAGTGCCGCCATCAGCTGGTCGCGGAAGAGGTCGGGCCGGCGGCAGTCATAGGCGAGCGTCGCCAGAGAGCGCAGCGTCGGCATGTCGCCGAGATTGGCGCCGAAATCTGTCTCAAGTCCCCAGAAGCCGACGATGACCGGCGCCGGGACGCCGTAATCCTTATCGATGCGGGTGAAGACATTCGCGTATTTCTTCATCAGGGCCGCGCCCTGCTGAAGCCGGTACTTCGCAACCATGCGGTCCGAGAACTGAAGGAAGCTCTGCGAGAAGACGTTCTGCGCGCGATCCTTCGCGACGACGTCCTTGGCGTAGCTGAGGCCGTCCAGAGCGGACGAGACGGTGGCGGGCGACACGCCCTTGGCGATCGCCTGCTGCTCGAAGGATTTGAGCCAGGCCGGGAAGCCGGCGGGATCGTTGCAGCTGGCCGCGGACGCCGCGCTGCTGGCAGTCGCGAGCAGAAGCGCCGCCAGGACGCGCCATCCAGTCTTTCGCATCGTCATCTCCATCGCCATCCCACGTCGCGAATCGGGCACGGGCACTATGAACGGACTCTATCGTCCATTCCATGGCGAGGCCGGTTCGCCGCAGCGAGCGTCGACCGGCTCAACCGGGTATGGCCCTCCGACCTCGTCAGGCCGGACGCGAGCGATCATGTGCCTCGACGAGCCGCTTCGGGGCCAATGTGCGCCAGGCCCGCTCGACCAAAGGCGCCAGACGGGCCGCATCCGTCGCCGCCAGTCGGATCAGGACATAGGGATAGCCGCGGTAGTGATCGGTGATGAAGAAGGTCTCGGGCTCCATCTCGATCAGCAGGTCGCGATCATCGATCTCCGACCGCAGCGCGAAGACCGTGTCCTCGTCCCGGAGACGGCCCAGGAAGCGTTTCCGGACGACGAAGGACATGGTGCCGTGGTGCGTGCTCTCCTCGACGCCGGGGAGTGCGAGGAAAAGGCGCCTCAAATCATTCGCATCGACGGGCATCGCTCAATTCTCCTCCAACGACCTCCGGCGCAGCCAACTGCCGAGCATGGTTTGCACATAGGAGCCGGGGGTGCCGTCGCGCTCGAAGCCCCACCAGAGGACGGCGCCCTGCCAGAGCGCCGTCAGCTCCCGCGCCGCATCTTCATCCGGCCCTCGGCGACCGGCAAGGCGCGGAGCCAGGATCGCGCATAGCCTTTCGCGCCACTGCCGGCCGCGGATGCGCAGATCCGGGTCGCGCAGGTCCTCGCGCAGGATCATCAACTGGTCGGCATAGGCGTCGCCCTCGGCATAGTCGCCCGAGAGCGCGACGAGCAGGGCCAGGGCGCCATCCGGTGTCGCTTCGGTCTCGTCGGCGATTTCCTCGGTTCGCGCGTCCAGCAGATCCCAGGCGCGTGCGAGCGCCGCCTTCACGAGCGCCGGCTTGGAGCCGAAACGTTGCACCAGCGTGGCCGGCGCGAGCCCGGTCGCGGCGCTCACCGCGGCAAAGGTGACGGCCTCCGGCCCCTCGGCCGCCATCAGCGCCAGGGCGGCATCGAGCAGGTCGGCATCGGCAATGGAACGACGGCGCGCCATGGGTGTCTCTTTTAATGAACGAATATTCGTTTATATAACACCGAACCGAATCGACAGGCGAGTCTCAGGAGGAGATCATGGCCAGGATCCGAGGCTATATGGGCATCAGCGTCGACGGCTGTCTCGCATCGGCGGATGGCAGCATCGACTGGCTGCGCCGCTATGACGGCGTCGATCTCGGCGTGCATGGCTATGACCGTTTCATCGCCGACATCCGGACGGTGGTGATGGGGCGGGGGACCTACGAGTCTCTGGTCGCGATGGGCGAGGGCTGGCCCTATGCGCAGCAGCGCGCGATCATCGTCACCGCGCGGCCGATCGAGGATCCGATCGGGCCGCTGGAAGTCTGGTCCGACGGCGTCGATGCGCTGGCGGAGACGCTCCGGGCGCTCGATGACGGCGATGTGTGGATCGTCGGCGGCGGGCAATTGCAGCAGGCGATGATCCAGCGCGGCGCGCTCGACCAGCTGGAACTCTTCATCGTGCCGGAGCTGGTCGGCGGCGGGATACAATTCTTCCCGCCAAACGGATTTGCCCGCAGCCTGCGCCTGGCCGATGCCGCGCCGCTCGCGGCCGGCATGGTCTGGCTCGACTATCGCTTCGACGAGACTACGCCGCCGCGCGGCGCTGATAGTCCTTGATCTCGCTGGCGGTGATCGCCGGCGCCCGGTCGAGCTCGTAGCGCAGTTCGAAGGCCGACGGCGCCATGAACACCGGTGCGCCGTCGAGATCGGCCGCCATCGAGCCGCGATGGCGCTCGATGAAGGTCTCCAGCGCGAGCTTGTCGTCCGAGCTGATCCAGCGACAGACCGAGAAGCGCGAGGTCTCGAAATCGATCGGTAGGCTGTATTCGGCCTGCATGCGCTCCTTCAGCACGTCGAGCTGCAGCGCGCCGACGACGCCGACGATCGCCGGCGAACCATCATGCGGCACGAAGACCTGCACGACGCCTTCCTCGGCCATCTGCTGCAGCGCTTCCTTCAGCTTCTTCGCCTTCATCGGGTCCTGAAGGCGGATGCGGCGCAGGATTTCGGGCGCGAAGCTCGGTACGCCGCGGAAGACGAGATTCTCGCCCTCGGTCAGCGTGTCGCCGATGCGGAGCGTGCCGTGGTTCGGGATGCCGACCACGTCGCCGGCGAAGGCCTCGTCGGCGAGGAGACGGTCCTGCGCGAAGAAGAACTGCGGCGAGGAGAGGGGGATCGGCTTGCCCGTGCGGACCAGCTTCGCCTTCATGCCACGCTCGAGCCGGCCCGAGCAGACGCGCAGGAACGCGATGCGGTCGCGATGGTTCGGATCCATATTCGCCTGGATCTTAAATACGAAGCCGGACATCTTCGCCTCGTCCGGCTCGACCAGCCGGCTCTCGGCCTGTTGCGGCCGCGGCGGCGGTGCATAGGCGGCCATGGCGTCGATCAGGTCGCGGACGCCGAAATTGCGCAGCGCCGAGCCGAAATAGACCGGCGTCAGGTGCCCCTCGCGGAAGGCATCGCGATCGAAGCCGTTGGCGGCGCCGGCGATCAGCTCCATTTCCTCGCGAAAGAGCGCGACGGCCTCGGGCCTCGTCAGCGTGTCGATGATCGGATCTTCGGGCCCCGAGACCTTGGTGACCTCGTTCTCGAGATCGAGGCGACGCACGGTCCGGTTCACGATGTCATAGGTGCCGGCGAAATCGCGGCCACGGCCGATCGGCCAGGTCATGGGCGCGGTTTCGAGCGCCAGCGTCTTCTCGATCTCGTCCAGCAGATCGAAGGGATCGCGGCTCTCGCGGTCGAGCTTGTTGACGAAGGTCACGATCGGGATATCGCGCAGGCGGCAGACCTCGAAGAGCTTCCGCGTGCGATCCTCGATGCCCTTGGCCGCGTCGATCACCATGACCGCGGAGTCGACGGCGGTCAGCGTGCGGTAGGTGTCTTCGGAAAAGTCCTCGTGGCCCGGCGTGTCCAGAAGGTTGAAGATCGTGCCGCCATATTCGAACGTCATCACCGAGGTGACGACGGAGATCCCGCGCTCGCGCTCGATGTTCATCCAGTCGGACCGCGTCTGGCGGCGGTCGCGCTTGCCCTTGACCTCGCCGGCAAGCTGGATCGCGCCGCCGAGAAGCAGCAGCTTCTCCGTCAGCGTGGTCTTGCCCGCGTCGGGGTGGGAGATGATGGCGAAGGTCCGTCGGCGTTCGACGGGTCCGATCGAGGCGTCCATACGACTTTCTTTGACCGATTTTCAGCGTGGCGTTTCGATAGACGAGGGCGCTGCGAAAGGCCAGCCCCCGGGGCGTTGTCGCCGCACCATGGCCTTCATGTAATCTCGCCGCCACGCATCGGTAAGGTGCGCGGGGGCAGGTCTTTCTATATCGAAGAGGCCGGCATATCCGGCGCCGCCTATTCCCGAACTTGCTGAGACATGAGCGGCGACACCCCTTCCTCCCCCATCCAGGAGCCTATGCTTCGCCCGTTCCACTTCTCGACGGCGGCCGAGCGTCCGGATCACCAGTTCGATGCATGGCGCTCCGCCATGTCCGGCTCGATCGATGTCCGTCGGCCGAAGGACGACGGCAACCGGCCGGGCTTTGCCGCTTCCATCGACGCCTGGAACCTTTCGGGCCTCGGGCTCGTCACCATGTCGATGCCGGGGGAGGGGTATCGGCGCGAATGGGATCACAGCCCGCGCGCCGAAGCCGACCACTGGTCGCTGATGATCCCCGTGGTCGACGGTTCCGGTCGGGCCTATGGCGATCGTCCGGTCCTGTTCGGCTCGCTCGCCCGGCCGTTTCGCGGTTCCGGAACCGACATGAAGGTGGTCACGCTGTTCCTGCCGCGCGATCTCTATGACGATCCCCCGGGCGTGCTCGACACCGCCATCGGTCAAGCGCGGGATCGCGGCGTCGTCTCTCTCGTCGCCGATTTCGTCCTGTCGGTCGAACGGCGGCTCGGCGAAGGCGGCGCGGGTGTCGATCCGGACGTTCTGTCCTCGGCGTTGCGGTCCGCCGTGCTGGCGGGTCTCGCGCCGACGCCCGACCGGATCGAGAATGCGCGGGCACTGCTCCAGGCGCGCCTCGTCGAGCGCATCATGCGCTATGTCCGCGAGAATCTTGCGGCGCCGGATCTCGACTGGCGCCGGATCTGCCGGGAGTTCGGTCTGTCGCGCTCCACGCTGCATCGCCTGTTCGACGATCATGACGGCATGTCGAACGTCATCCGCCGCGAGCGTCTGCTGGCGGCCTATCGTCAGTTGCAGCGCGGCGACCAGATGATGGCGATCAGCGTGTTGGCGGAACGTTTCGGCTTTGCGGATTCATCGAGCTTCTCGCGAGCGTTCCGGCGCGCCTTCGGCCATTCTCCGCGCGATCTGCGCGGCGCTGAACGCGGCAGCGGGCCGCTTGCCGCGGTCGAGCGGACGATCCCGCCGCTCGACGCCTTCCTGTTCGGTCTGAGCCGCTGACCGGCCGGCTCCGAACCGCTACCGGCGCTTGATCAGCGCGGCGAAGGCGATGCCCAGCCAGCCGAGGATCATCGCGGTTCCGCCGATCGGCGCGATCGCGGCGAGCGCCGCGCTGCCGGAAAGGTCGTGATAGGTGAGCGCGCCGGAAAAGGCGACGAGACCCACGGCGATCACCCAGGCGCAGAGCGTGAGCAGGCGGCCGGTGTCCTTGCCGTTGAGGCCGAGCGCGAGCAGGGCCGGGGCCTGCGCCATGGCGAGCGCGCCGGCCGTGGCGAGACGCTCGGCGCTGGCCATGTGCGAGCCTGCGGCGGCAAGCGCGACACCAGCGGCACCGGCAATTCCCGCGACGGCAACGAGGCTTCTGTTCATCTGCATCTCCAAGGGTGGTCGCCACCGCATGATCGGCCTAGATTCCGGTTCCCATCAAATGGCCGAGCAAGGAACAGGATCATGATCATCGTTACAGGAGGAAGCGGCCTCGCCGGCCGGGCCGTGGTCAAGGACCTCGTGGAGCATGGATATGAGGTTGCGTCCATCGACATGGCGCCGCAGCCGGCCGGGCAGGGCGTGCCGTTCTCGCGCGTCGATCTCACCGATTACGGCCAGGCCCTTGCCGCATTCTCCGCGATCGACGACCGCTATTCGCATGTCGAAGGCATCGTCCACCTCGCCGCGATCCCGGCGCCGGGGCTCACACCGAACCATGTGATCTTCGAGACCAACATGGTCTCGACCTACAATGTCTTCGAAGCGGCGCGCGTGCTCGGCATTCGCAATGTCGTCTGGGCATCGAGCGAGACGGTGCTCGGCCTGCCCTTCGAGACGCCGCCGCCCTATGTGCCGGTCGACGAGGCCTACCGGCCGCGGCCCGAGACGGCCTATTCGCTCTCCAAATATCTCTCCGAGGAGATGGCGCGCGAGTTCTGTCGCTGGGACCCCGCGTTCAAGATCTTCGGCCTCCGCTTCTCCAACATCATGGCGCCGGAGCGCTACGCCGAGTTCCCGGCCTTCGACGCCGATCCGAAGCTGAGGCGCTGGAACCTCTGGGCCTATATCGACGCCCGCGACGCGGCGCAGGCAGTGCGCCTCGCGCTCGAATCGCCGCTGAAGGGCGCCGAGGTCTTCATCATCGCCAATGAGGACGGCGTCATGGGGCGGCCGAACGAGGACCTGCTGGCGGCCGAGTTTCCCGGCGTACCGCGGAAGCGCGATGTCGGCCCCTATGAGACGCTGCTCTCGATCGACAAGGCCAAGGACGTGCTCGGCTACCGGCCCCAGCATAGTTGGCGCGCCAGCGCCTGATACCGTGCGGAACCGCCGCCTCCCGGGTGGCGGTTCCTCGCTCCGCCGGGCTTGACCGAACCGATCGGGAGGCGCAAAGGCTTGACGATTGAATCGATCCATTGTGCGCCCGTGCACGGTCCGGAACTGAGGAGACGCCGAGATGGTTTATGCCGCCGCCGCCAGCCGCTATGAGCGGATGAAATATAATCGCGTCGGGCGCACCGGGCTGCTGTTGCCGGCAATCTCGCTCGGTCTCTGGCACAATTTCGGCCATGACGGGAAGGCCGAGACGATGCGGGCGATGTGCCACCGCGCCTTCGACCTCGGCATCACCCATTTCGATCTCGCCAATAATTACGGCCCGCCGCCCGGTTCCGCCGAGGAATTCTTCGGCACGATGATCGAGGGCGACTTCAAGCCTTATCGCGATGAGCTGATCGTCTCGACCAAGGCCGGCTGGCGGATGTGGCCCGGTCCCTATGGCGAGTTCGGGAGCCGCAAATACCTGATCGCGAGCCTCGACCAGAGCCTCCGGCGGATGAAGCTCGACTATGTCGACATCTTCTATTCGCACCGCTTCGACGCCGACACGCCGCTCGAAGAGACAATCGGCGCGCTGGATTCGATCGTGCGGTCCGGCAAGGCGCTCTATGCCGGCATTTCGAACTACAGCGCCGAACAGTCGCGCCGCGCGGCCGAGATCGCCCGCGGCCTCGGGACGCCGCTCATCATCCATCAGCCGCGCTATTCGATGCTCGACCGCTGGACCGAACGCGACAGCCTGCTCGATACGCTCGAGGACGAAGGCATGGGCTGCATCGTGTTTTCCCCGCTGGAGCAGGGCGTGCTCTCCGACCGCTATCTCAAGGGCATCCCGTCGGATAGCCGCGTTCGCCATTCGCACTTCCTGCAGGAGAGCGTGCTCTCGGCGGAAAACCTCTCCCGCGTCGCCGCGCTCAACACGATCGCGGCCGGCCGCGGCCAGACCCTCGCGCAGATGGCGCTGGCCTGGGTCCTGCGTGACCCGCGCATGACCTCGGCGCTCATCGGCGCCAGCCGGGTGTCGCAGATCGAGGATGCGGTGGCCGCGCTCGACAACCTCACCTTCACCGAGCAGGAACTCACCGATATCGACGCCTATGCGATCGACGGCATGCTGAAGCGCTGATCGCGCTTCAACTGCTCCGCATCGCCATGCGGATCCAGAACTGGCCGTAGAAGACTAGCCAGAACAGCGCGACGGCGAGTGTCTGGGCGCGCGGCGACAGGCGAGGGGCGGTCAACGTCCCGAAGGCCGCCGCGAGCGCCGTGGCCGCGAGAAAGCGCGCCAGACGCACGGGCAAGCTCACGGCCAGAAAGAGCATGAGCGGGATGCCGGTCTCGCCCGCTCCGACCGCGAAAATCTTGTAGGGCATGCCGGTGAGCGAGCCGACGAACATGGCGACCGGCCAGTCCGTCCCGGTCATTGCGGCGATCCCGCGTTCGATGCGATTGGGATCGAAGAAGGGGACGGCGTCGAGCAGGGCGAAGGCGGCCGGCGGATCTGTTGCCGCCAGATGCCAGAGATAGGCGCCGGCGCACAGCGCGCCCAAGGCGGCGGCAAGGCTTGCGGCCAACCCGACGCGCCAGCCGAGGCGGAGCGCGACGAAGGTGAGCAGCACATCCGCGACGACGTAGAAGAACGTGCCTTCCGCGACGCCCCAGAGGAACGCCGCGCCGACCGCCAGAGGCACGGCGGCGCGGCGCATCGTCAGATGGCGCCGACCGCGTCGGCGAAGTGGAACATTTCGAGGCCGCCGTCCCAGATCATGCGCAGCGCGACATAGGCGATGACGGCGAGGCCGACATAGGCGATCCAGGGCGCCCGCTTCAGGACATTGGCGACAAAATTCGCCGCGACGCCCATCAGCGCGACCGACAGGACGAGACCGACGATCAGGACCCAGGTGTGCTCGCGCGCAGTTCCCGCGACGGCGAGGACATTGTCGAGTGACATCGAGACGTCGGCGATGATGATCTGCCGCAGCGCCTGGCCGAGCGTCTTGCCGCCGGGCCTAGACGCGGAGGCCTCCGCTGCGGCGAGGAGCTCTGCCTCCTCGTCCTGATGCGCCTGGCTGCGCAATTCGCGCCAGAGCTTCCAGCAGACCCACAGCAGCAGGATGCCGCCGGCGAGGGTCAGCCCGATCACGCCGAGGAGCTTGGTCGCGAAGAGGGCGAAGAGAATGCGCAGCGCCGCCGCGGCGCCGATGCCGAGAATAATGGCCTTGCGCCGCAGTTCGCGCGGCAAACCGGCGGCGGCCATGCCGACGACGATGGCGTTGTCGCCGGCCAGAACGAGATCGATCAGGACGACCGTCGCGAGCGCGACGAGTTCGGACCCGATCAGGCTGGAGGAGAAGAATTCCATTTGCGCTGCGGAACCTCGCGCGAGAAGCATGCTGCATCCGGGAGGCGCGGAACGCCCAGACCGGATGCCGCACCAGGCGGCGCTTCGTTGCGCCGCCCCGCGGATATCGCGCCCGCTTCCGCCTGGGTCAAGCGGGTATCGGCGCGTCTGCGTCGATCAGCCCCTCGCTCCTGAGATCCGTCCAGAGCGAGGCGGGAATGTCCTGGCGCCACCAGGCGACGATCTGGTCGAGCTCGGCGGCCATGCGGGGACCCGGGATGACGCTGCTGACGATCGGGTTGGCGATGACGAAGCGTAGCGCCGCCGCCGGCAGGTCGACGCCATGCGCCTCGCATACCCGGCCGATCGCCCGCGCCTTGTCGATGATCGGCTGCGGGGCCTTGGCATAGTTCCACGTGTCGCGGCCGGCGAGGATGCCGGAGTTGAACGGGCCGCCGATGATGATCGTCGTGCCGGCCTTCTGGCACTTCGGGAACAGGGTGTGCAGCGGCTCCTGCTCGAGCAGCGTATAGCGCCCGGCGAGCAGGAACGCGTCCCACTGTCCGTAGTCGAGCGCCTCGGCGAGCACCTGCCACTCGTTGACGCCGATGCCGATCGCCTTGATCGCGCCGGAGGAACGGAGCTGGTCAAGCGCCTTGTAGCCGCTCGCCATGGCGATGGGGAAATGATGCGCCTTGCCGGCCTCGCCGAGCGTCTCGGTCGACACGTCATGCATGAGCAGCATGTCGATATGGTCGACGCCGAGCCGCTGCAGGCTGTCCTCGAAGGAGCGCATCACCGCGTCATAGGAATAGTCGTAGACCTGCTCGAAGGGCAGCGGATCGACCCACTGGTCTTCCGGCCCGCGCGGTGTCACGCGCGACTTGAGCAGGCGCCCGACCTTGGTCGAGAGCGTCCAGCCGGTATGGGCGCGCAGCGTGTCGCCGAGGAGGTGTTCGGACTTGCCATAGCCATAGAAGGGCGCGGTGTCGAAATAGCGGATGCCGACTTCGAAGGCGTGCTCGACCATGGCCCGCGACTGCGCATCGGGCACCGGCGGGTGGACATTGCCGCCGAGCGTCGCCGTGCCGAAACCGAGGGTCGAGAGCTGCAGGCTCGTGCGGCCGGCGGCGCGGGTCTCGAATGTCATAGGGGTCTCCTCCGTGACCGTGTCGGCGGTCGTGCGGGCAAGCGCTGGCAGGCCGACTTTTCTCCGATCGGGGCGCTGGCAGTCGGCCCCTTGGAGGGGACGTTAGACGTCTGGGCACTGACGACGCAAGCGCCCACTGGACAGGAGGCACTCCTGACCGCCATACCCGTTCGAATGGCGTCGGAGACCGGCATGACCGATCAATTCTCGATCCGGACGATGGGGGCGAGCGAGCTCGACATCGCCATCGGCTGGGCCGAAAGCGAGGGATGGAATCCGGGGCGCGGCGATCGCGACGCCTTCCTCGCTGCGGATGCCGACGGCTTCCTGATGGGCTTTCTTGGCGACGAGCCGGTCACGGCGATTTCGGTCGTGCGCTATGGGCCGGCGTTCGGCTTCCTCGGCTTCTACATCTGCCGTCCCGACCAGCGCGGCAAGGGGCTGGGCTGGCGCACCTGGCAGGCCGGGCTCGAACGGCTGGACGGGCGGACCGTCGGGCTCGACGGCGTCGTCGCGCAGCAGGACAATTACCGCCGTTCCGGCTTCGTGCTCGAGCACCGTAACATCCGCTTCGCCGGAGCGCCCGTTCTCCCGGCACCGACCGATCCCCGGCTGGCGCGCGTCGAGGGTGGCAACGCGGCTGGCGTCATCGCCTTCGACACCGGCTTTTTCCCGGCGCCGCGGCCGCGCTTTCTCGATGCCTGGCTCGATGGAAAGGGAGGCCGCCGCGCCTATGCCCTCATCGAGGATGGTGCGATCGAAGGCTATGGCGTGATTCGTCCGGCGGTTTCCGGGTTCAAGATCGGACCGCTCTTCGCGCGCACCGCCGAAGGGGCCGATGTCCTCTTCCGTGCGCTGGCCGCGGAGGCCGGCGGCGAGACGATCATCATCGATTGCCCCGAACCCAATGCCGCCGCACAGTCGCTCGCGGCGCGCTACGCACTTTCTCCAGCATTCGAGACCGCGCGCATGTATCGAGGAACCGCGCCTCTTCTTCCGCTCGATTCGATCTTCGGCATCACGAGCTTCGAGCTCGGCTGATTCACCAGGCCCTTACCCGAAAGCACAGGATTCCGATGCACCTTCTTCCCCATCTGCTCACGCGCTTCGTCCAGAAGGGCCGCCTCACCGTGACCTTCGCCGATGGCGAGCGGCGCAGCTTCGGCAGCGGTGTCGATGGTCCCATCGTCGCGATCCGTCTCAAGGATGCGGCGGTGGAGCGGGAGATCTTCTTCAATCCGGAGCTCAAGGTCGCCGAGGCCTATATGGACGAGCGGCTGGTGATGGAGGAGGGCGGGCGGGTCTTCGACCTGCTGATGCTGTTCTCCGTCAATCGCTCGGGCCTCGCCGCCCATCCCGTGCAGAAGGCGCTGCGGGCGGTCTGGAAGAAGTTCCGCCGCAGCCAGCAGTCGAACCGGCTCGGCGGCGAGGCGTCGCAGAACATCCGCCATCACTACGATATCCCGCCGAAGTTCTATCGTCTCTGGCTCGACGAGACGATGACCTATTCCTGCGCCTATTACACATCGCCGGATGTCGGTCTCTATCAGGCGCAGATCGACAAGCTCCGCCATATCGCGGCGAAGCTGAAGCTCGAGCCGGGGATGCATGTCGCCGAGATCGGCTCCGGCTGGGGCGCGCTCGGTACGTTTCTCGCGCGGAACTACGGGGTCAAGGTGACCTCGGTCTCGCTGTCGCCCGAGCAGATCGCCGTGGCCAAGGAGCGGGCGGAGCGCGAGGGCGTCGCCGACAAGGTGACCTTCATCGAGCAGGACTATCGCGAGCTTCAGGGGACCTATGACCGCGTCGTCTCCATCGCCATGATGGAGGCGATCGGCATCGACAATTTCGACAACTACTTCCTGACGATCAAGAAGCTGACCAAGCCCGGCGGTTTCGCGCTGGTGCATTGCATCGCGCGCATGTCGCCGCCCGGTACCACCGCTCCGTTCATCCGCAAATATATCTTCCCCGGCGGTTATGTTCCGGCGATGTCCGAAGTCTTCGCCTCGCTGGAGCGCACGGGCACCTGGTGCGACGACTGCGAGAGCCTGCGCCTGCATTATTACTGGACGATCCGCGACTGGCGTCTCAACTATGAGGCCAAACGCGACGAGGCCGTCGCCATGATGGGCGAGCGCTTCTGCCGGATGTGGGACTTCTACCTGGCCTCGGTCGAGCTCGGCTTCCTGCACGGCTCGAATTTCGTGTTCCAGATCCTGATCTCGGACAAGCGCGACGACGTGCCGGTGATCCGCGACTATATCGTCGAGGAGGAGAAGCGGCTCGCCAGCATCGGCGCGGTCTGAGGCCGTTCAGTCCAGCCGCTTCAGGTGGTTGTCGAAATGCACGTCGCGGCGGACGATCGTCTTCGGCGCGTCGTCCGCGGCCATGTCGACCAGAATGCCGTCGCCTGAGGTCGCCAGGAAATGATGGCCGGCGGCGCTTGCGAGGCCGCAGCCATCGCGGAAGGGGCGCGCGGCCAGCGGTTCGCCCTTTTGGACATCGAAGAGAAACACGGCGCCGCCGATCGGCGACGACGCGGCGATGACCGAACCGTCGCGGCTTGCGGTCACCGAGCCGATATAATTGCGCGCGAGGCGGGCCCAGTCCGCAGGGAAGGGCAGGAGCGTCGGTTCGCCGTCGCGGTCGATCCGTCCGACGAGCGGCGGGCGCTCCTTCTTGTCGCCCTCCCATTGGCAGCCGAACCAGACATCGCCCTTCGCATCGAGGCTCATATGGCGCATCGACAGGCGGTTGAGATTGTCGGGAAGCGTGCTTTCGCCGATGCGGTCGCCATGGGCGCGGTCGATGCGGACGATGGAGGGACGCATGGCGGCGAGATTGAGCTTCTGGCGGCCGAAGTCGGGATGAGTCTCGATGCCGCCATTGGCGACGAACAGGCTGCCGCCATCGGGCGAAACCAGCAGTTCATGCGCATCGAGCCCGCCGGTGTCGAATTCGCCGATGCGCGCGAAGCCGGCGCTCGCATCATAGACGCCGACCACGCCGCGCGGTCCGGCGGCGAAATCGTTCTCCGTCGCGTAGAGTAGCCGCCCGTCCGGCGAGAACACGCCGTGGCCGAAGAAGTGGTGGCCCTCCGGCGGGCGGATGGTTGCGAGGGGGGTCAGGCTCGCCACATCGATGGCGAGCGCAAAATAGCCGGGGCGGCGGGCGAAAACGACGGCGCGGCGATGGACCGGGTCGGTCGCCACGTCATGCCCGCGGCCTTCGAGCGGGATACGGCCGAGCTCGCGGCCGTTCTCGTCCATGATCAGCGCCGCATGCTGGCGCGGGCCGATGCGAACCGAGCTGATGAAGACCGCCCCCTCTTCGAGCCCGGCGCCATCCGCCCGCTGGCGCGGCAGGATCGCGGCCAGGATGCGGTCGGCGATGGGGCGCAGGCTCGCCACGATCAGTCGCCGTCGAGCGCGTTGAAGCCGGGCGAAATGCCGGCCGCGACCGGGAAGGTGTAGTTGTAGATGTCCTCGAGCTTCTTCAACACGTCGAAGGCGGCGCGCAGCTTGTCGTAGCTCGCCTGCGTCGTGAGGGCCTTGGTCCAGTCGTCGCCGACAGCGAGATTGGCCTCATAGGTCGAGAGGATCGCCTTGGTCTGGTCGAGAAGCTGGGCCTCGTCCTTCGGCGCGAGGCTGAGAACGGTCGATGTCGTCACGAGATCGCCGATGGCGGTGCCGGAGGCGCGCAGATAGGGCAGCGTCATGCCCGATTTGACGAAGACGCCGCGGCCCGGCTTGGCGACGTCGAAGGACTTGCCGAGCGCGGGCAGGAGGCGCTGGTCGCGGATCTGCAGCACGCCGACGCCGATGGCCTTCAGGATCTCGACGACCGGCTCGGTGACGTCGCGATAGACGATGTTGTCGCCGCCGGGGCTCAGCATCGTTTCCTTCCAGCCGCCTTTTTTCGTCCATCCATCGAGCGTCGCTGCGGCGATGGCATCGAGATTCTCCGCGATCCGCGCGGCGAGGCGGCAGCGATAGTCGAGCGATTCCGTGGCGCTTTCGCCGGACCAGAGCAGGCTTTCGAGCGCCGGGAGGCCCTGCACCGCGGCGGAGAGCTTGGCGACGGCGCCCGGCTCCAGCAGGGCGGGATCGGGCTCGGCCAGGATCTTGCGGAGCTGGCGCACGCCGGTCCCATGCGGATCGGGCAGGAAGCAGAAACGCTCGTGCCGGCCCTCGTCGGCGATCGGCCCGAAGCGGAAGAAATCGACGCCGGCCCAGGCGTCGAGCACGGCCTCGAAGGCGGCGCGCACCTCGGCCGAGGGCGTCGCCGCCGGATTGGCGCAACTGGCGGATACCGCTGCGGCAAGCGCGGCCGTCTTCGCCTTCAGCGTGCCGTAGGCCGGCAGGATATAGCCGTCGATCGTCTTCGCCGTCACGGCGCGGAAGGCCGCCTCATCGATCACCGGCGGCGTCTCGAACTGCGCCTGCTGTCGGCCGAACGCCTTGCCGGCCAACATCATCAGGGGAGAGAGCAGGAGGAAGCGCTTGGTGATCGCGATCATAGTGTTTCCAGATAGGCGATGAGCGCCGCCCGGTCGCCATCCGGGAGCGCTTCGAAATTCGAGCGGGCCGCGGCCGCTTCTCCGCCATGGGCGAGGACGGCATCCGCGATGGTCGCCGCCCGCCCGTCGTGAAGATAGCGCCGATCGGGTGCACGGCGAGTCGAAAGCGTCAGTAGCGGAGCCGTGCGCCATTCCGATGACAGCACACCGGGCTCGCCGACGCCATCGTCGAGCTCCGCGCCCATGTCGTGCAGAAGGAGATCGGAGAAGATGCGCACCGTGCCACCTCCCAGCGCCGGCATGTCCGGCACATGGCAGGCCGCGCAGCCGGCCGACGCAAAGAGCGCCTCGCCCCGCGTATCCGGCCGCGGCGCGGGCGCCTTGAGGCCTTCGACATAGACCGCGAGCACGCGGATCATGTCGTTGGAGATTTCCTCGCCGTCGAATTCGGCGCTGCGGCCGTTCGGGGCCGCGAGGCAATCGGCCTCGGCGGGCGTGCAGTCGCCATAGGGATGCGGGAAGAGCGGGCTCGACATGCCGATGTCGAGGCCCAAGGCGTCCGCCGTCTGCGCGTCGATCGTCGGCGCCGAAGCCTTCCAGCCATAGCGGCCGAGAACGCGCTTGCCGTCCCGCTCGACAAAACGCGGCCGGCCGGAAGGCCCGGCGCCGCGCGCCTTCTGCTCCGCCGCGATCCGCTCGACTGCTGCGGGATCGACCGCGCCGAGCGCGCTGATGCCGCGCAGCGGCGGTGCCTGGCGCGGGCCCATATGGATTCCCGGCGCGAGCGGCCCGCGGGCTGGCTCGAAGCTCGGGACGACGCGCGGCGGCGTGCCTTCGACCCGATAGGCGACGCTGCCCTCGCTGATGATGCCATTGGCCGAGCGGGGCTGGATCTGGCGTCCATAGACGGGATCCGCTTCGCCGGTGGCATTGCCGAGGCGAACCGAGAGCCCGCGCGCCGTGATTCCGCCGTCCGGCCCGATGGTCATCGCGGCCGAGAAGGCCTTGCCGGTGTGGCAGCTGGCGCAGCTCTTCTCGTTGAAAAGCGGTCCGAGCCCGTCATTGGCGGCCGTCGAGGACGGCGCCTGGACCCACATGCGATCGAACAGCGCCTTGCCCATCGCGAAGTCGAGCCCGGAATCCGGCGCGCCGGCGAAGACCGATCCGGCCCAGGCAATCGACGCGCTGGCGGCGAGCGTGGCGAGGACCCGCTTCAAGAAACCTCGTACCAGCCCATCATGCCGGTCTCCTGATGCTCGATGATGTGGCAATGCAGCATCCAGCGGCCGGGATTGTCGGCGACGAAGGCGACGTCGAGGGTTTCCTTCGGCAGGAGCAGGACGGTATCGGCGTGATGCGGCGGCAGGACGCGCTTGTTCGATCCGATCACGGTCCAGGAATGGCCGTGGATATGGATCGGGTGCATCTGCGGCGTCAGATTTTTGAGCTGCATCCGGTAGCTGCGGCCCCGCTGGAGCTGCAACAGCGGCGGCGGCAGCTGGTCCATGCCCTGGCCCGGCCAGGAGGACTTGTTGATGGACCAGAGACTCGCGGCCGAAAGGCAGAGTGGCCCGAGCGGCAGGCCGTCATCGCCGGTTGCCGCCGCGACGCTCGCGCCGGTCGCCGTGGCCGAGAAGGTCATCGTCAGCCGTCCGGCGCCGTCGATGTCGGGCATGGGGATGCGCGCGGCCGCGAGGGGCGCGGGATCGAAATCGCCTTGCCGACGCGGCGCGCCCTTCGCGACGAAGCGGGCGAGCGGCACGGGCTTGGCGGCGAAATAGTCGAAGAGCGTCACGGTCCCGCCATCGGCCGGCGTGCGGATCACCACGTCGGCGCGCATCGCCGGTCCCATCTTCCAGGACCGGAGCGGGAAGGGCGGGCAGGCGAGGCCATCGATCGCGACCACGGCTGCTTCCGCGCCCTCGAAGCCGATCTCGGAGATGCGCGTCGCATCGACATTGATGACGCGCAGCCGCACATCCGCGACCGCCGGCACCTCGACGAGGGGATTGGTGATGCCATTGACGCTGCGCACCGTGCCGAAGGTTCCGGCGCGGCCGGCGCCTTCAAGCGTGAGAAAGGGCAGGAAGCCTGTCCTCGCCTCGTCGAGCCGCCAGTCGCGCATGACGACGAGCTGGTCGTCGTCATAGGGCTCCGGCGCGTCTCCATCGATGATCAGGATGCCGGCAAGACCGCGGCCGAGCTGCTCGACCGTGTTGCAGTGGGTGTGGAAGAAGAACGTGCCGGTGTCCGGCGGCACGAAGGAATAATCGTAGCTTTGGCCCGGTTCGACCGGCGGCTGCACGAGATAGGGCACGCCGTCCT
Source organism: Kaistia hirudinis (assembly GCF_014196455.1). Taxonomy (GTDB): domain Bacteria; phylum Pseudomonadota; class Alphaproteobacteria; order Rhizobiales; family Kaistiaceae; genus Kaistia; species Kaistia hirudinis. The sequence goes on along the minus strand of NZ_JACIDS010000005.1, from coordinate 531,154 downwards.
GGTCGTTCGGCAGCCGAATGCCGTGCCAGTGGATCGAGACGTGCTCGCCGGGTCGCGTCAATCCGTTGACTAGATGCGTGTCCAGCCGGTCACCAAGATTCAGCCGCACGACCGGCGGCAGGCCCTGGTCGGCGAAGGTCCACAGCGGCAGGTCGTGGCCGTCGAAGCAGGGGAGCGCGAGGCTGCGCTCCTTCGCGACCAGATCGAGCCGGACCGCCTTCTCGGCGCCCGGCGTTGCGACGGGCGCCAGAGGGCGCGCATAGGCGCGTCCCCCGCTCGCATTGCCGACGAGAGCCGCTCCAGCAAATCCGGCGGCGCCGAGGAGCAGCGAGCGACGAGAGATCATGATTGCCTGCGCGGTTCGAAGGTCTCGGCCGTCCCCCGGCGGCCGAGACCTTAGATAGGGATCGCCCCGTTGTCCGTCGATGCGCCTTATTGACCGTCGACGGCCGACGGATTGTCGAGGCTGTCGGAGCCTTCGACCTCGATCTTGAGGTTGAGCGCGGCCACCACGCCTTCGACGGCGCGGGTCTGCGACACCAGCGCATCGACGACGTCCTGGACGATCTTGTTGCCGGCATCGTTGCCGGCCGCGATCATCTGGTCGTAGTGCTCGCCGCCATCCGACGTGTCCTTGAGGACCTGCATCTTGGCCGTGGTCGCGGCCATCGCCTCGTCGACCCGCTTGGCTGCCTCCGGGTTCTTGGCCGCGGCAAGGTCGCGAAGGCTCGGGCCGGAGACGACCGTTCCGTCGCTGCGCTTGTAGCTGGCGTCCCAGATCGAGACCATGCCGGCCTGATCGTAATAATGGCTGTTGGCCGTGTTGTCGGAGAAGCAGTCATGCTCCTCTTCCGGATCGTGCAGCAGCAGGCCGAGCTTCATGCGCTCGCCGGCGAGCTCGCCATAGGAGAGCGAACCGATGCCGGTCAGGATGGTCGAAAGCCCGCCCTCGGGACCCTTCGCCACCAGCTCCTTGCGAGCCTCGCCCTCAGGCTGCCAGTTGGCCGCCATGTCGGAGAGATCCTTCACGAGCAGGTCGGTCGCTGCCTTCAGATAGGCGGCGCGGCGGTCGCAATTGCCGTTGGTGCAGTTCTTGGTGTCGTAGTCGGTGTAGGGGCGGTTGCCGGCGCCGGGGCCGGTGCCGTTCAGGTCCTGGCCCCAGAGCAGGAACTCGATCGCGTGATAGCCGATGGCGACATTCGCCTCGATGTCGCCGGCTTCCTGCAGCTTGTCGAGCAACTCGGCATTGATGGTCGTCGCGTCGATCTTGTCGGGGCCGATCTGGATCTCCTTGTTGGCGATCACATTGGCCGTATAGAGCGGGTTGGCATCCGACTCCGTGCCGTAGCTCTTGGTGTCGACATAGTCGATCAGGCCTTCGTCGAGCGGCCAGGCGTTCACGCGGCCCTCCCAATTGTCGACGATGGCGTTGCCGAAGCGGTAGCCCTCGGTCTCCTGATAGGCGGGCCGTGCGTCAATCCAGGCCTTGCGCGCCGCGGCAAGCGTCGCCTCGGACGGCGTCGCGATCAGCGCGTCGATCGCGGTGTCCAGCGTCTTGGCGCCGGAAAGGGCGTCCTCGTACTTCGCCTGCGCGATGTCGGCATAGGTCTTGAGGACCGCCTCGGCGGTGGGCGCGTCGGCGGCAAAGGCCGCGCTGCTCAGCAGAGCCGATGCGGCGGCCCCGAGAAGAAAGGCTCTGATCTTCATTCGTATCTCCGTTTGACGGGCCTTGCCGCGCGGCTGCCGGTCACCCGGCCGCACCGGAAGGCTCAGTGATAGGCGCTGCGGGCCGGGCGGTCGGCGATGTCGCGCACGACGGCCGCCGGCACGGGCAGAAGCAGATGGCCGCAGCCGGCGAGTTCGGCGGCGAAGCCCTCGGCCGCGGCAGCGGCGGGCGCGACGCCTTCCGGCTCGACGAGGCGGCGCGTGGCGGCAAAGACGCCCTCGCGATCCTCGGACTGGGCCGCGGCAACCATGGCCAGCACCATGCATTCGTCGCGGCAGAGATTGGGGCATTCGACCGGGCTCGAATGCGCCGGAAGATCACGGAAGGCGTGGACGGCATCCAGCCAGCGCGCGAAGGCGAGAAAGAGCCGCCGTCCCTCGACCGAGCCGAGTTCATCCATGAAGAAGTCGGCGGTGCGTTCGAAATTGCCGAGCGAGCCGAACTCCCCGCCCATGGTCCAGCGCCGATAGCCCTCGATCACGAGGCGCTCCGCCCGGCGGTCGAGATAGCGACAGAAGCTGCCGCAGCCGCGAAAAGTCCCCATTTCCCGTCCTTCCGCCGTTCGTCGATGCTCGCAAGCGAGCGGCCGTCGAGATGTGAGCCCAGTCGATCGGCGCCACGGACCCGGACAATAATCGCCGGAACCCAAGGGAGCGCCGCCAAGGCCGCACCTTTCAGCATGTTGAAAGGCAAAGTCAAGAAATAGTCAGAGTTTGCAATCGTTCTAAATCATTGGTCATCCTCGTCTTTTTCGTCGGCTTTCCGCTTCGGGGCGCGCTGCGGCGCCATCCTGTCGCAGGGCCTCGATGCCGGCGGATTTCCCTCTTGCGCGATGCGGAATGATATAACATAACATCTGACAGGCCGGGGCGGCCGAAGGGACGATGATGGCATTTCGGGAATCGATCGGGAGGAGCTCGCCGGGCACGGGGGCATCGGTGCCGGCTTTGGCCGAGCCGGAGCCCCATGATCACGCCCACGCACCCGGTCACTCGCACGGCGCGGCGGCGCGTGCGCCGGCTGTCGCCGGGAGCCGGCGTCGGGCGGGTGAGCGGTTCTTCCTCGCCTCGGCGCTCGACCGCATGGCGCTGGCGCTCCTGCTGGCGGGCCTGATCTGGCTCGCCGTTCTCTGGGCTATGGGCTGAGGTCCGCCGTGTCGTCCGACCCCGCCGTCCGCTGCTCCGACGTGACGCTGTCCTACCGTCGCCATCCGGCGGTGCATCATCTTTCAGGTTCGTTTGCGGCGGGCTCGTTCACGGCGATCGCGGGCCCGAACGGCGCCGGCAAGTCGACCCTGCTCAAGGGCATTGTCGGGTTGATCCGTCCCGATGCAGGCACGATCGCGCTCGAAGGCGTGCGCCGGAGCGACATCGCCTATCTGCCGCAGCAGAGCGCGCTGGACCGTGGCTTTCCCATGCGGGTCGTTGAACTCGCGGCGATGGGCCTGTGGCGCCGCTTCGGGCCGTTTCGCCGCATGGGCGGCGCGGCGATGCGCGACGTCGAGGCTGCGCTGGAGACGGTCGGTCTGTCCGGTTTCGAGGATCGCAGCGTCGGTTCGCTGTCGGGCGGGCAGTTCCAGCGCGCGCTGTTCGCGCGGCTGCTTCTCCAGGATTCGCGTCTGATCCTGCTCGACGAACCCTTCACCGCGATCGACGCGCGCACGACCGAGGTGCTGCTCGACCTCGTCTGCCGCTGGCATCGCGAGGGGCGGACAGTGATCGCCGTGCTGCACGATTTCGACCTCGTCCGTGAATACATCCCTCAGACGCTGCTTCTTGCGCGCGAGCAGGTCGCGTGGGGGCCGACCGAAACGGTTCTGACCGAGGAAAATCTCGCGCGGTCGCGGCGCATGCAGGAAGCCTTCGAGGACGACGCCGAGCTTTGCAAGAGGCCCGCGGCGTGAGCGTCTACGATCTCCTGATCGCGCCGTTCGCCGATTTCGGCTTCATGCGGCGGGCCCTGGTCGGCTGCGTGGCGCTGTCGCTGTCCGGCGCGCCGATCGGCGTGTTCCTGATCCTGCGCCGCATGAGCCTGATGGGCGACGTGATGGCGCATGCGATCCTGCCGGGCGCCGCGATCGGCTTCCTGCTCTCCGGCTTCTCGCTCTTCGCCATGACAACGGGCGGCGTCATTGCCGGCCTGCTCGTCGCGCTTGGCGCCGGCGCGATCGCGCGCTCCACGCCGCTGAAGGAGGATGCGAGCTTCGCCGCCTTCTATCTGGTCTCGCTCGGGCTCGGCGTGCTGATCGTCTCGATGAAGGGCTCGAACATCGATCTGTTGCATGTGCTGTTCGGCAATGTGCTCGCGCTCGACGACGCGGCGCTGATCCTGATCGCCTCCATCGCAACCATCACGCTGCTGGCGCTGGCGCTGGTCTATCGGCTGCTGGTCGCGGAGTGCTTCGATCCCGGATTCCTGAAGAGCGTCGGCGGCTCGGGCGGGCTCGTCCACTTCCTCTTCCTGACGCTGGTAGTGCTAAATCTGGTCGGCGGCTTCAACGCGCTGGGCACGCTGATGGTCGTCGGGCTCATCATCCTGCCGGCCGCGTCATCCTCGTTCTGGGGCGAGACCATTCTCGGCCAGATCGTGGCCGCGGCCGTGATCGGCATCCTCTCCTCCTTCGTCGGCCTGGTGCTGTCCTATCAGGCTGACCTGCCTTCCTCGCCCGCGATCATCCTGACCGCCGGCGCGATCCATGCCGGCTCGATCCTCGCCGGTCCGCGCGGCAGCTATCTCGCCCGCGCCTTCCGGCCGCGGCATCTCCGCGGCTGAGATCCCGATTCGAGAAACAGGAGCAATCCGATGAAGCTCAAGCGTTTTTCCCTCGCTCTTGCCATGACGCTTTCGCTCGGCGGCGCCGCCTTCGCGGCCGAGCCGGTCAAGGTCGTGGCCAGCTTCTCCGTCCTCGGCGACCTCGCGGCCGAGGTCGGGGGCGATCATGTCACCGTCACGACGCTCGTCGGGCCGAATGGCGATGCCCACGCCTTCGAGCCGAGCCCCAAGGATGCGAAGGCGCTCGGCTCGACCGATGTCCTCGTCGAGAACGGTCTCGGCCTCGAACACTGGCTGGAGCGGCTCGTCTCCGTGTCCGGCTTCAAGGGCAAGGCGGTGATCGCCTCCGAAGGCGTGACGCCGCGTGAATGGCACGGCGACGCCGACGAGGCCGCGGAACTGGAGAAGGATTCGCATGGCCACGCGGTCGACCCGCATGCCTGGCAGGATGCCCAGAACGGCATCATCTACGTGAACAACATCGTCGCCGGCCTTTCGGCTGCCGATCCGGCCAACGCGGCGGACTACAAGGCCAATGGCGAGAAGCTGATCGGCGAGCTCAAGACGATCGACGCCCGCCTGAAGCAGGAGTTCGCCGCCTTGCCGGAAGCGCGGCGCAAGGTCGTCACCACACACGACGCCTTCGGTTATTTCGGCGCCGCCTATGGCGTTTCCTTCATCGCGCCGGAGGGGATCAGCACGGAGAGCGAAGTCTCGGCCTCGCAGATCGCCTCCGTGATCAAGCAGATCCGTGACGAGAAGATCCAGGCGATCTTCGTCGAGAACATCACCGATCCGCGCCTCCTCAACCAGATCGTGCAGGAGACCGGCGTGAAGATCGGCGGCGAGCTGTTCTCGGACGCGCTGTCGCCGGCTGACGGCCCCGCGCCGACCTATGTGAAAATGTTCCAGAACAACGAGACGCAGCTTCTGTCCGCGATGAGTGGGACCTGATCGCAGACGGCAGGAGTCCTTGCTCCCCGGTGGCACTCGGGCCGCCGGGGAGCGAGGCTTTTTCTGTCTTGCGTCAGCTCCGCTCGGCAAGCGCCGCGATGACGGCGGCACGCTTCGGCATCGGCGCTACGGCGCCGTAGCCCTCGGTGGCGAGGCCCGCCGCCGCATTGGCATAGCGCGCGGCGGCGAACGGATCGCCCTCGCGCAGATATTCCGCCAGGAAGGCACCGTCGAAGGTGTCGCCAGCGCCGGTCGCATCGACCGGGCGCACGGGAATGGCGGCGACGCGATCACGCCCGCTGGGCGTCGCGACCAGCGCGCCATCCGGCCCCATGGTCACGATGACGATCTTCGGTCCGAGGCCGAGATAGAAATCGGCGATGCGGTCCGGCTCGATCGTTCCCGCCAGCTCCTTCGCATCCTCAGCGCTCGTCTTGACGATGTCCGAAAGCGCCACGGCCGCGTGGATGATCGCCCGCGCCCGGTCGATCGGCCATAGGCGTAGACGCAGATTGGTGTCGTAGGAGACCAGCGTCCCGGCGGTGCGCGCCGTGCGCATGGCGAGAAAGACGAGGTCGGCGGCGGCCGATGAAATGGCCTGGCTGATGCCCGAGGCGTGGATCACGCGGGCGTTGCGGACATAATCGAGCGGCAGCTCTTCCGGCGTCAGGCGGCTCGCGGCGGAGCCGGCGCGGCGATAGGAAAAGACATGGCCCTCGGGGCCATGTGTCACGAAATAGAGGCCGGTCGGCGCGCCCTGATCGATCTTGACCGCGCTCACATCCATGCCCTCGCCGCGCCAAAGCTCGAGGAAGGACTGGCCGAATGAATCCGCGCCGAGCGCCGTGATCATGCCGACCGAGGCGCCCTGGCGCGCGGCGGCGACGGCGCAGTTCGATGCGTCGCCGCCATGGCCCGGATGAAAGTCGCCACCGTTCTTCGGCTGGTTCAGTTCGAACATCGGCTCGCCGATGCAGACGATCTCCGGACCCAAGCTCGCTCCCCTCAAGACGCATCCTCCACGCAGGACCGCGCCTTTCTGGAGCCTGGCGCGGCCTCGCGCAAGAGGTGGCCGGTCAGGCGGCCTGCGCCGCGATGCCGTCGAGTCTCGCGATCGCATCGGCGGGCAGCTCCAGCCCGGACGCGGCGATGTTCTCCTTGAGGTGAGCGAGCGAGGAGGTGCCGGGGATGAGCAGGATATTGGGCGAACGCTGGAGCAGCCAGGCGATCGCGACCTGCATCGGCGTCGCGCCGAGCTCGGCTGCGACCGAGGTCAGGGTCGACGACTGCAGCGGCGAGAAGCCGCCGAGCGGGAAGAAGGGCACATAGGCGATGCCGTCTGCGGCAAGCGCATCGATCAGCGCGTCATCGTCGCGATGGGCGAGATTATAGAAGTTCTGGACGCAGACGATGGGGACGATCCGCCGGGCGGCGGCGATCTGGGCCGCGGTGGCGTTGCTGAGGCCGATATGGCGGATCAGCCCCTGCTCACGCAATTTGGCCAGCGCCTCGACCTGTGCCTCGATCGGGCCTTCGGTCGGGGTGAAGGGATCGAACATCAGGCGCACATTGACGACTTCCAGTTGGCCGAGCCCGAGGCTGCCGAGATTCTGGTAGATTTGCGCCACCAGTTCCTCCGGCGCGAAGGCCGGGATCCAGGAGGCATCGACGCCGCGTCGCGCGCCGACCTTGGTGACGATCGTCAGATCGTCGGCATAGGGGGCGAGCGCGGCGTGGATGAGACGATTGGTGACGTGCGGGCCATAGATGTCGGCCGTGTCGATGTGATCGATACCGCTCTCGACGACCGCGCGCAGCACGTCCTGCGCTGCGGCGGGATCCTTCGGCGGACCGAAGACGCCGGGACCGGCGAGCTGCATCGCGCCATAGCCGAGCCGCCTGACGGAGCGGGTGCCGAGGGTGTAGGTGTTCGTGTTGCCGGACGTGCTCATGATGGATCTCCTCTGAGGACGCCCTGCAACTAGTGTCTGGCCGACTGCGCGATAATCCGCCACAATCCGCACAGCCCGTACGGAACTGCGAACAATGAAACCCGACCTCGGCGATCTCTCCGCCTTCATGGCCGTCGCGAAGGCAGGCGGCTTCCGCGGTGCGGCCAAGACGCTCGGCAGCAGCGCCTCGGGCGTCAGCGAAGCTGTGCGGCGTCTCGAAGAGGCGCTCGGCATGCGTCTCTTCAACCGGACGACGCGGAGCGTGGTGCCGACCGAGGCCGGCCGGCGTCTATTGGAGCGGCTGGAGCCGGCGCTGCGCGAAGTGGATTCGGCGCTCGACATCGTGAACGGGTTTCGCGACCGGCCGGCGGGGCCGCTGCGCCTCAATGTGCCGTTCAGCGCGGCGCGGCTGGTGCTGCCCCAGATCGTGGCACCGTTCCTCGCGGCCTATCCGGATATCCGCCTGGACATCGTGGCGGAGGATGCCTTCGTCGATCTGGTGGCCGAAGGCTGCGACGCCGGCATCCGCTATGACGAGCGGCTGGCGCAGGACATGATCGCGGTGCCGATCGGCCCGCGGCGGCAGCGCTTCGCCTGCGGCGCCGCGCCAGCCTATCTCGATCGCCATGGACGGCCGAACCATCCCCAGGACCTGCTGCACCACCGCTGCATCACGGCGCGCCTCACGAGCGGTGCGCTGCATGACTGGGAATTCGAGCAGGACGGCAAGATCGAACGGGTTCGCGTCAACGGTCCGCTGATCGTCCAGCCCGGCGCGGCCTTCGATCTCGCGATCGAGTCGGCGGCGCGGGGCGTGGGTATCGTCGCGATCTTCGAGGACTGGCTGCGGCCCTATTTTTCGAGCGGCGCGCTGGAGCCGGTGCTCGAAGACTGGTGGCAGCCCTTTTCCGGCCCCTATCTCTATTATCCCGGGCGCCGTCTCGTGCCGGCGCCGCTTCGGGCCTTCATCGATTTCATCAAGGCGCTGCCGCCAGGCTGATCGGGCGCGGCTACTGCAATCCGTCGAACCACTGCTTCCACAGCGGCACGGACGTGGCGAAGGTGCCGCGATGGTCGGTCTTGCCGGTCGAAATCGCCTCGACCGCCGGATTGCCGGCGCCGATCGCCTGCTGGTAGGTCATCGCCAGCCGTCCGAGGCCGACCGAGATCACCTCGTCCATCTCGCCGTAATAGTTGTGAACCGGCGTGCGGATGATCCAGCGATAGGCGTCGGACGCCGCGGCGATGCGGCCGAACGCCGATGCGGCGAAGAAGGTGGGGTCGAAGTATTCGGGGCGCACCAGCTTCTTGACGTCGGTCGGGATCTGCGAGGCGTCGACATTCTCGCGCTCATAGACCTTCCGCGATATCTCGTAATAGTCGTCGTTGAGCAGCGAGCGCGCGAGGCCGGGGACGCCGTAATAGTTCTCGAAGGAGAAGGACGACAGGATGAACAGGATCGGCACCCAGTCGGCGTCGATCTTGCGCGGGAAGTCGAGGAAGCCGGACAGCACCATATAGACGTCGAGCGGCGCACTGGCCGTCGCCGTGGCATCGACCTTGACGCCGGTTTGCTCCAGTTTCTCGAGAAAGGCCATCGTTACATAGCCGCCCTGCGACCAGCCGCCGAGGAAGAGCTTCGGCGTCTCGATCTTCATCGCGGCGAGGACGGCGCGCGACGCCATCAGCATGTCGAAGGTCGCCTGCTGGTGGCTGGCCTTGACCATGTAGCCCTCGGGCTCGTCGGACCCGCCGCCCATGCCGAAATAGTCGGCGCCGATGACCACATAGCCCTGGCCCGCGAACTGGGCGAGCACCAGCTCGGTCTCGGTCGACTGTTCGGGGACGGACGGGACCTGCGTCTTCAGATAGACCGTGCCGTGCTGGTAGGAGAGCAGCGGGAAGCTGGTCGCGCCGGTATCGGGGATCGCGAGCAGTCCGGTCGCCTTGATCGGCTTGTTGCCGCGCTCCGGCACGACGGAGTCGTAGCTCACGCGATAGAGCCGTACTGCATTCTTCGCGGGCGTATAGGTGACCGCGATGTTGAAGAATTTCGGCGCGTCGGCCGTGAGGACCTGGTTGAGCCTGTCGGCGCTCCAGACACCGATCTCCTCATAGCTGACGCCCGAGGAGACTGCGATTGGCGCCGCCGAGGCGGCAGCCGAGAGCGCGGCCATCACGACGGCGAGGGCGCCGGCGATGGCAAGACGAAGCAGCGCGGACATGGGCTCTCCTGACCGGCGAGCGAGGTGAGGTGTCCGGCCGCCGGGCGCCGGTGAGCGCCTCTATAGCACGCCGTTTATGGCGTTTTTGAACAGCACCTCATAGTCCTGCGCGGTCAGCGGCACGGGATTGCCGCCATTCGACGGGTCATGTTCAGCCATCTTCGCCGCCTCGGGCAGCACGTCCTCATCGACGCCGATTTCCTTCAGCGTGTGCGGAATGCCGAGTTCGGCGCGCAGCGCCAGCACCCAGTCGACGACGCTCGCCGCCGACTGGCCGGGCAGGTCCAGATAGCGGGCGAGCGCTGCGAGCTTCTCGTCGATGGCGGAAAGATTGTGCTTCAGCACATAGGGCATCACGACCGCATTGGTGAGGCCATGATGCGTGCCGCGCAGGCTGGAGCAGGGATGGCTCATCGCATGCATCGCGCCGAGGCCCTTCTGGAAGGCGACGGCGCCCATGGACGAGGCGATCAGCATGTAGGACCGTGCGTCGAGATTGCCGCCATCCTTGACCGCCACCGGCAGCCAGTCCTTGACCAGCCGCATGCCTTCGAGCGCGATGCCGGCCGAGAGCGGGTGGAAGAACGGGCTGCTCCAGGCTTCCAGCGAATGCGACAGCGCGTCCATGCCGGTCCATGCGGTGATCTTGGCGGGCAGGCCGACGGTCAGCTCGGGATCGGAGATGACGACCTTCGGCAGCATCAGCGGATGGAAGATGATCTTCTTGGTGTGGTCGCTCGGATCGGTGACCACGGTGGCGCGGCCAACTTCCGAGCCCGTGCCGGCGGTGGTGGGGACGGCGACGATCGGCGCGATGCCCTTCGCGTCGGCGCGGGTCCACCAGTCCTCGCGATCCTCGAAATCCCAGACCGGACGAGTCTGGCCGCTCATGAAGGCGATCGTCTTGCCGATATCCATGGCCGAGCCGCCGCCGAATGCGATGACGCCGTCATGGCCGCCGGCCTTATAGGCGGCAAGGCCGTCATCGAGATTGGCCAATGTCGGATTGCCGTCGACCTTGGAGAAGACCGCATAAGGCACGCCGGCCTTGTCGAGCACGGCGAGCGCCGTCGCGACCACCGGCAGGCCGGCAATGCCGGGATCGGTGACGAAAAGCGGCCTGGTGATGCCCGCCGTCTTCACCGCGCCGGCGAGATCGGCGATCCGTCCGGCGCCGAAGCGGATGGCGGTCGGATAGGACCAGTTCGCAGTCAGCGAGGCGTAGCGGTCGAGCATGATGGGTCCTCAAGTCTGATGTCGGCGTCTGCGGCCTGTCGGTTCGCTTGCCGTTTCCGGTTCATTCTCCGTCACCCCGGCGAAAGCCGGGGTCCATACAGCCGCCGAGCATCATCGTCTGCCGCTTCAGCTGCATGGATCCCGGCTTTCGCCGGGATGACGCCTTGATCGATTTCAGCGCCCCGCAAGAGACGCCGGGCTGGTTCAGCCCGTCTTCGTCCGCAGGTGGAACGCCTTCGGGCGGGTCAGGTGTTCGTAGCCGACGCGGGAGAGCGTCGCGCCGCGGCCCGTGCCCTTGACGCCGACCCAGGGCAGGGCGGGATCGAGGAAGTCGCAGCGGTTCATGTAGACCGTGCCGGTCTCGAGCTGGTCGCCGATGCGCTCGGCCGCGTCCACATCTTCGGTCCACAGTGCGCAGGTCAGGCCGAAATCGGAATCGTTCATGAGGCGGATCGCCTCCTCGTCGGAGGAGACCTTCATGATGCCGAAGGCCGGACCGAACGTCTCTTCGGTCATGAAGCGCATGGAATGATCGACATCGACCAGCACCTGCGGCGCGAGATATGCCGTGCCCTCGCGTGCCTCGGGGAAGTGCTTCGGATCGATCAGCGCCTTCGCGCCGGCGCGGATCGCCTCGTCGACCTGGTCCTTGACGAATTTCGCCGCGGAGGCGCGGACCAGCGGCCCGAGCGTCGTCGCCGGATCGGTCGGGCTGCCGAGCTTGTAGGCGTTCACGGTCGCGACCGCGCCCTCGACAAAGGCGTCATAGACCGCCTCGTGCACATAGACGCGTTCCATGCCGCAGCAGGACTGGCCGGAGTTGAAGAAGCCGCCATCGACGATGTTCTCGATCGCGAAGGGCAGGTTCGCATCGGCGCGGACATAGGCCGGGTCCTTGCCGCCGAGCTCCAGCGTGGTCGCCGGGAAGTTCGGCGCGCCGGCGACGGAAGCCATGATCGAGTGGCCGCCGGCGGTCGAGCCGGTGAAGCCGACCTGATCGACGAGGCCCGAGCGGATCGCCTTGTCGGTCGTCTCGTGGCTCATGTTCACATATTGGAACACGTCCTGCCAAAGGCCCGCCTTGGCGAAGGCGGCGGCGAAATGCTCGGCGACCAGCGCGGTCTGGCTGGAATGCTTCATGACGACGGTGTTGCCGGCCAGGATCGCCGGCAGCACGGCATTGAGCGCCGTCATATAGGGATAGTTCCATGCCGGCAGGTTCAGGCAGACGCCAAGCGGTTCGCGACGGATATAGCGCTTGAAGCCTTCCTTGGGGCCGACATCGATATCGGCCAGCGACTCCGGCGCGATCTCGATCATGTAGCGCGCGCGCTCCTCGAAGCCGCGCATCTCGCCATGGCCGTAGCGGATCGGCCGGCCCATCTGCCAGGCCAGCAGTTCCGCGACCTTGTCCTTCTCGGCGACCATGGCGTCGATGAAGGCGGTCGCGATTTTCTGCCGCTCGGCCATGGACGACGTCCGCCAGGCACGCTGCGCCGCCTTGGCGGCTTGGAGCACCTTGAGGACGTCGGCTTCGCTCGCCAGTGGCCGCTCGGCATAGAGCGAGCCATCGACGGGGGTGATTATCTTCAGGACGGGGGCGTTCATGTCGGTTTCCCGGAAGTGAGGATTGGGCGGCAGCTAGTACCGTTCGAACCCGCGCTGCAACTCCCAATCCGTGACGCGGCGGTCATATTCGAACTGTTCCCAGCGCGCCGTATGCACATAGTGATCGACGACGCTGTCGCCAAAGGCCGCGCGCAGCAGTTTCGACTTTTCGAGCGCCGTGGTCGCGTCGCGCAGCGTCTTCGGCACTTCGCGCAGTCGCTTGCCGACATAGGCGTCGCCGGCGAAGGCGGGCTCCAGCTCCAGCTTACGGTCGATGCCGTCGAGGCCGGCGGCGATCAGTGCGGCGAAGGCGAGATAGGGATTGAGGTCCGCGCCGCCGATGCGGCATTCGGTGCGGATCGACTTGCCATGGCCGACGACGCGGAAGCCGGCCGTGCGGTTGTCCATCGACCAGATCGCCTTGGTCGGCGCGAAGGTGCCGACCTGAAAGCGCTTGTAGGAATTGATGTAGGGCGCCAGGAAATAGGTGAATTCCTTGGCGCTCGTCAGATGTCCGGCGAGCCAGGACTTCATCGTCTCCGACATGCCGAGCGGGTCCTTCGGATCGGAGAACAGCGGCTTCTTGCCGGCCGCGTCCCAGAGCGAGGAATGGATGTGCGACGACGAGCCGGCGAGGTCGTAGCGCCATTTCGCCATGAAGGTCACGGCGCGGTTCTGGAGATGGGCGATCTCCTTGACGCCGTTCTTGAGGATCACATGGTGGTCGGCCGTCTCCAGCGCCTCGGCATAGCGGACATTGACCTCTTCCTGGCCGGGGCCCCATTCGCCCTTCGAATTCTCGACCGGGATGCCGGCGCCCATGAGGCCATTGCGGATCGCGCGCAGCAGCGGCTCGTTCTTGGTCGTCTGGAGGATGTGATAATCCTCGATATAATTGCCCATGGTCTTCAGATCGCGCCAGCGCTTGGCGTCGGCGGTCTCATAGGTCTCGTCGAAGACGTAGAATTCGAGCTCCGAGGCGAAGAAGGCGCTCATCTTGCGGTCGCTGAGCTTCTTCAGCTGCGCCTTCAGCATCGAGCGCGGGGCGTGCGGCAGATCCTCGCCGTGATGGTCGCAGACATCGGCGAGCATCAGCGCGGTTCCCTCGAGCCAGGGAATGCGGCGCAGCGTCGACGGATCGGGTTTCAGGACGAAATCGCCATAGCCCTTCTGCCAGCTCGCCGCCTCGTAGCCGGGCACCGGCTCCATGTCGATGTCGACGGTCAGAAGGTAGTTGCAGGCATGGGTTTCATGGACGGCGCTCTCGAGGAAGAAGGCGCCGGTGAAGCGCTTGCCGATCAGGCGGCCCTGCATATCGGGGAACGCGACGATGACCGTGTCGATCGTGCCGGCGTCGATTTCGGCCTCGAGTTCCTTGAGCGTCAGTTTTCCGGCCATCGGTGGATTCCTCGTTCGTTGGGGAAGGCACCGCACGCAGTCGCCGTTCCGTCATTGTCTTTCGGCCTTGGGCGCACCCAGGGCTCGCTGGGGTCGGCTCTTGGTGGCCGCTCGTCGGGAAGCCGTCCCGGCCATGCCGGGACGACTCTTGGTCAGGGCATTCAGCCGGTTTCGCCCACGGCCTTCTCGGCCGCAGCAATCGCCGCCTTGCGCTTGGCGATCACGTCGCCGATCGGCGGACCCTGGAAGCGGCGGTTCTCGAAGGCGAACCAGACGATGGCCGCGAGCACGAGGAAGCCGATCGTGATGTAGAGCGCCCAGTCGTTCGGCGGCTGGATGCCGATGACGAAGATCAGCACCATGGAGACGATGGAGAGGAGGGCGAAGAGCGAGAACAGGCCGCGCCCGACATTCCAGGGTCCCATGGTCGGCCACTTCTTCGTGCCATAGGCGAAGAGACCGAGCGCGATCGGGATCGCGAAGGAGAAGAACAGGAAGATGACCGTGCAAGAGACGACGATCGAATAGGCGGATGCCCCGGCGATCGTGATCTCGGAGGTGAACCAGACGAAGAGCACCGCGAGCACCGAACCCGTCCAGATCGCCGCCACCGGCGTGCGGAACTTCGGGCTGACCTTCGACAGCGCCTTGGAAGCCGGCAGGCCGCCATCACGCGAGAAGGCGAAGATCATGCGCGAGACCGAGGTCACCGTCGCAAGGCCGCAGAGGAATTGCGAAACGAAGATCGCGAGATAGAGGATGATCTTCACAGTCGGATTCACCTGGGCGTCCATTGCCCAGAAGAACACGTTCCAGCCCTGCTTGGCCGCGTCGTCCATGTTCGGGATCATGAGCACGAACGAGCACAGCATGATGTAGCCGAACACCGCCGACCACACGACGGACATCACCATGCCGCGCGGGACGTGATGGGCCGCCTTGACCGTCTCTTCCGAGGTGTGCGCCGACGCGTCGTAGCCGGTGATCGTATAGATCGGCAGCAGCAGGCCGAGCAGGAATACCCACCAGCCCGACACGGACGGCCAGACATTCCCGCCGGCTTCGCCCGAATAGTTGGAGAAGGTGAACAGGCGGCCGAAATCATACGACGGCGCCGCGATGAGGCAGACGATGGCGAGCACCAGCGCCGTGACGAAGATGAGATAGCCCGAGAAGTCGGTCAGCTTCGCCGTGAGACCGATGCCCATATGGTTGATCAACGCCTGCAGGCCGGTCAGGACGGCAAGGAAGATGACGCGATTGGTGATCGTGTCCTCCCAGCCGATCATCGGACCGAAGGCACCGAAGAAGAAATAATAGGTGCCGACATTGATCGCGCCGAGCACCGTGACGAGGCCGAGCAGGTTGAACCAGGCGGTGACCCAGCCGGTGAAGCGGTTGCCGAGGATCGAGCCCCAGTGATAGAGGCCGCCGGCCGTCGGATAGGCCGAGGCGATCTGCGCCATGGCCAGCGCGAAGACGCCGGAGATCAGGCAGCCGACCGGCCAGCCGATGCCGATCGCGGCGCCGCCGGCGCCCGAGGTCGCCTGGGCGAGCGAATTGATGCCGCCCGAGAGAATGCAGATGATCGAGAACGAGATCGCGAAGTTCGAGAAGCGGCTCATGCGCCGCTCGAGCTCCTGCGCATAGCCCATGGAGTGAAGGACGTGTATGTCCGCCTTCTTGTCCTTCTCGGTATAGCCGTCGACATTGCTCATTGACTTCTCCCGTCACAGGTCCCGATCGGGCCGGACCCCTGTCGCCGGCAGCCGATCCAGCCATGGCCCTCTGAAGTGCGGCACATGGCGCGGCCTTTGCCATGCGTCGCGTCCGTCTGCGGTCTTGCTGCCGTTCGATCGGACCCTTCGCGCCTCCCGGCGCTCAAGCTTTTCTGGTCTCTTCCGCGTCCCTCACGCTCGTGCGCGGCGCTGCTCCTTCAACTGATAGCCGAGGGTCTCAGCCGCTTCCGCGAGCGTGTTGCCGAGCCCCTCCACCCAGGCGCCGACGTCCCGCGGCGAGGCGAGGAGGTCGTTGCGGATCTCGATCATCACGTGCGGCAGACCGCGTTCGCGCCCGTGGCGCCGGATCGTGTAGTCGACATTGTCCTTCGGCGAATAGGGCTGGTTGTCGCCGACGACGAGGTCGCCGCCCTTGCCGAGGCTTGCGAGCATCGGCTCGACCAGCCGCCGGTCGTCGGTCGAAATGAGCCCGACATGCCAGGGCCGCGCCACGCCGCGATAGATCGGGGTGAACGAATGCACGGTGACGAGGATCGTCGGCCGTCCCTCGGCGAGGCGCCGGTTGAGCAGCTTGTCGACGGCGGCATGAAACGGCGCCCAGACCGCGGCGATCCGGCTCCGCCGGTCGTCCTCGGTCAGGCCGGTATTGCCGGGAATGGGCGTGTCTTCCGAACGGGGCGTGATCGCGTCGGGCAGATGCGGCTCGCGGTTGCAATCGATGACGAGGCGCGAATAGCGCTGCAGCACGGTCGCCGCGCCGAATCGCGCCGCGAGGCCGCGCGTGACGGGCGCCGCACCGGGGTCCCAGGCGATGTGGCGCTCGAACTGATCCGCCTCGAGGCCGAGATCGCCGAGGGCGACGGGGACGCGATTGGAGGCGTGCTCGCAGACGAAGACGAAGGGATCGGCCGATCCATCGGTCGATTCGGCGGCCGGCGGCTCGTCCGCGGACAGCAGCAAGCCGTCCTCCCGCGGAAAATGCGAACCGATCTCGCCGGAAGTCTGCGTCAAGAATGTGCCCGCCCGTTTTTCCGCCTGCCGATCCGGCCCGGCCATCCGGCAATCCGGATCCCCTATTGAAATGTACGTTACAGCAGCCGCAATATGCGTCAATTCTGAAATGAAGGCGTCAGTTGCCTTCGAACGCGGCAGAGGTGAGGGCGCATGACGCAGGAGGTTCAGCCCTCGCTGGCGGAACGATTGAAGCGCGAGCTCGGGCGCATGACGCCGAACGAGAAGCGCGCCGCCGTCCGCCTGCTCGCCGACTTCCCCATGGCCGGTCTCGATACGGCGGCTCGCTTCGGCGAGGCGGCCGGCGTCAGCGCGCCGACTGTCCTGCGCATGATCGCCAAGCTCGGCATCTCCAGCTATGGGGCATTCCAGGACGAGCTCAAGGCCGAGCTGGCGGCGCAGCGCGAGACCCCGCTCGCCAAGGGCGCCGGTCTCGGCGGGCGCATGCCGCGCGGCGATCCACTCTCGGATTTCGCCGCGGCGACGATCGACAATCTGCGGGCCACGTCGAGCAATGTGCCGCGCGACGAGTTCGCGGCCGTCGCGGCCATGCTGGCGGATGGCAGGCGGGCGGTGCATCTCCTCGGCGGACGCTTCACCGACGCGATCGCGGAATATGCAACCGTGCATCTGCGCGTGCTGCGCCCCGGCGTGCGCCACATCGCCGGCCAGCCCGCCGCCTGGCTCGACCAACTCCTCGATATCGAGAAGCGGGATGTCGTGCTGCTCTTCGACATACGCCGCTATTCGGACGATCTGCTCGCCTTCGCCGAGCGGGTGGCAGCGCGGGGTGCGATCGTCGTCCTCGTGACCGACCAGTGGCTCTCGCCGATCTCGCGCGTGGCCCGCCACGTGCTGCCGGCCCATGTCGCCGTGCCGTCGGTCTGGGATTCGAGCGCCGGCCTCCTGCTCGTCGTGGAGGCCTTGCTCGCCGAGGTCGCCAAGGCCGAGAACGGCGCCGGCACCAAGCGTCTCCAGGCGCTGGAAGCGATCCGCGGCGTGGAGGAATAGGCGCGCGGCCTATTCCGTCCGTTTCAGCGTCCCGAGGCCGAGATCGTCGAGGCTTTCGATGCGGACCGTTTCCGCCTTGCCGTCGGGACCGATGGCGAAGGTGACGGTCGAGCGGAAGGTCGGCATTTCGGCGGCTGGATACATCAGGAACGTGTCCCGCGCGAAGGGCGCGAGCGTAAAGCGGCGCTTGCCCTCGGGACCGAGCGCCAGCACGAGGCTGTCTCCCTCCTGGCTCACCGTCGCCGCACCGATATAGTCGTTCGCGTAGCGGGCGGCATAGGCTGTCAGCGCGAGCGGCGGCAAAGCGGGTTGCGGCGGGTGGGCGAAGCGCGCCTCCGAGGCCTTCACGGCCGGGTCGAACAGGCCCGAATAGGCGGCGTCCCAGTCCTTGATCCAGCCCTTCTCTATTCTGCCGTCGAGGGCGAGGTCGAAGAAGGAATCGGCGAGACCTTCGGGCAATCCGGTCGGGAAGGCGTTCGCCAGCACGACGATGCCGAGCTTCTCCTCCGGCAGGATGGTCACGAGGGTGCGGGCGCCTGTGCTGAACGCGCCGGCATGACCCCAGCTGAGCCCGTGACGGCCATATTCGATATTCCAGCCGAGGCCGTAGAAGGACTGTGCTCCGGTGACCGGGTTCTTGCCGCGGTCCATGAGGGGCTGGTGGGTTGCGGCCAGCGCATCCTCGGCGATGAACTGTTCGCCGCCCACACGGCCATTGTTGATCTCGAGCTTCAGCCAGGTGGCGAGGTCGTGCGCCGTCGAGCTGACGCCGCCGGCCGGAGCCTGGGCGTCGGGCAGGCGCTTGACCGCGGCGGTCCACTGGCCGTCGATCTTCACGTGAAGCTCAGAGCGGTCCTCGTGCTTGAGGAAATCCGCATAGCGCGAACTGGTCGCGCTCATGCCGAGCGGGCGATAGAGCGTTTCTTCCGCGAGGTCCGGCCAGGCGATGCCGAGCGATTTGGCGACCGCGACCGCGCCCTCGGTGAGGCCGAAATTCGAATAGGAGTAATGCGAGCGGAACTCGTCGAGCGGCACGAGGCGGAGGCGATGCAGGATCTCGGCCTGGTCATAGCCGAGGTCTTCGAGTTCGTTGCCGGCGAGGCCGGGGAGGCCGCTTCGGTGATTGAACAGGTCCTCGACCGTCAGCACCGAGGTCGGATAGGCGTCGGCCAAGCGGAACGCTGGATCGAGATCGGCGATCTTCGAGTCCCAGGCGACGCGCTTCTGACCGACGATGGCTGCGACGACGGTGGCCGAGATCGGCTTCGAGAACGACGCCAGCTGGAACACGGTGTCGGGACCGACCGCTCCGGCCTTGCCCGCCTCGCGCACGCCGAAGCCCTTCACAAACAGGACGTCGTCGCCCTGCACGACGGCGATGGCGAGACCGGGGACGTCACCGCGCGCGACAGCGGCCCGTGCCATATCCTCGAGCTTCGGCAATGCCGCCAGGACCTTGTCGCGCGCGACCGGTTCGGCGAGCGCCGCCGCGGGGGCCGCGAGCAGGGTGGCTGCGATCAGACCGCCAGCGATCCGATTCCGGGATCCGTGTGTGGACATGCGACCGTCTCCTCCCGTTCGATGCCGGCCCATACAACAGGACAAACCTTCCGCCGCCAAGTCGCGCTGCTGGCGGATCACTCCAGCGCGTCGCGCCACGCGGCGGCGTAGGTCGAAAGATCGATCGAGAGCGGTTCGATCGGCGCGCCGTCGGGCAGGCCGGGGCCGGCGCCTTCGGGACCGTCGGCGAGCAGCGCGGCGCCCTCGGTCGTGCCGGTCGCGTCTGTCCGCGCGATGACCGGGCGGTCGACGAGACGCGCGAGCGCGGCGAGGAAGATCGGGTTTCGCGACAGCGGCCCCTCGACGACGATCGGGCCGGCCGCACTGGTCAGTTCGAGGCAGGTCGTCGCCACGAGTGCGCAATAGAGGCTCGCGCCCGCCGCGCGCTCTCCAGGCGACAGCGCCGCCGGATCGCTCGACCAGTGGCCGTCGAGATAGGCATAGGGACCGGTGCCGGGCGCGAAGGAGGGGAGCGCCATCACGCCGCTGCGCACCACACGCTCGACGTCGTCGAGGCTCGGCGCGGTCTTGTCGCCATCGGTCAGCCGCTCATATTCGCGGCCCGCCATGAAGCGCGCCGACGGCACGGGCCGCCCGAGCGCATCGACATTGGCGAGGCAGTCGCGGGCCGGATCGAGATTGGCGATCTCGCCGCCGACGGCGAAGAGGATGAGCCAGGTGCCCGTCGACAGCACGGCGAAGGGGGCACGGCGGCGCAAGATGTGCGGCAGCAGGCTCGCATTGCTGTCATGGATGCCGGCGACGACGCGGCAGCCCACCGGCAGTCCGGTCTTCTTGGCGAGCGCCGGGCGGATCGTCCCCGCCGTGTCCCAGGGATGCACGACGGGCGGAATGCGCTTCGCCCAGCCGCGATCCTCGGCGAGGCGCGAAAAGGTGCCGGCTTCGGGATTCCAGAGATCGGTGTGGCATCCGAGCGACGTCGGCTCGGCGGCGAGCGCGCCGGAGAGGCGCCAGACCCAGTATTGCGGATAGAGCAGGATGGCCGTCGCGCGGCCGAAGGCCGAGGGAAAGGTCTCCTCGAGCCAATAGAGCTGACGGCCGACATTCAGCCCGCCCGGCAGGTCCGGCGAAAGCGTCTCCCAGAAGGCACCGCGCAGCGGGCGGTAGGCCTCGGAGATCGAATCCGGCCCGCCATATTCATAGTCGAGCACGGGCAGCAGCAGGCCGTCATCGTTCAGGATGGCGCAGGCGGCGCCATGCGTGGTCGTCGAGATGCAGCCGATCTCGGCCTGCGCCGCATATTCCGTCAGGCCCGAGACGATGAAGCTCCAGAGCCCGTCGGTATCGAAATGCGGATAGAGCCCGTCGCGCCGGACCTCGTTCGGCATGGTGCGCAGCGCGACGATGGTGCGCGTCTCGCTGTCGACCAGAGCGAGCTTCGCATTGGTCTTGCCGATGTCGAGGACGACCGTGGCGGCCGGGCGGGTAGAGGCGGACATTGGGGATACGCTCCGGCGGAAAAAGAAGACGCGGGCCACGCCTTATCGCATGACCCGCGTCCCCATCGATAGCCGCTCCGTCGATCAGAAGTCGAACTGGCCGATATTGCTCTTGTCGAACACGAAGGGCGAGCCGAGCAGGATCTCGGAGCCGTTCACGACCTTGAGCTCGCCGAGCTTGCCGGCCTTCACCGAGGTGGCGCCCGGCTTCAGCGTGCCGTCAGCCGTCGCGCGGAGAACCTGCATCGCGGCATAGCCGAGGTCGACGGGGTTCCACAGGACCACCGACTTGACGCAGTCCTTCTCGACATAGGGCTTCATCGCGTTCGGCGTCGCGAGGCCGACAATGGCGATCTTGCCGCACTGGTTGGCCTGGGTGACCGCTTCGGCGGCGGCCGGCGTCGCGACGGAGGTCATGCCGAAGATGCCCTTCAGCTGATCGCCATACTTGTTGATCAGCGTCGAAGCCTGGTTGAACGACAGGACGTTGTCTTCCTGCGCCTCGACCGTCTCGAGCCACTTCATGTTCGGGTGGCACTTGGCGGCATAGGCGGCCATCTCGGCGATCCAGCGCGCCTGGTTCGGCGTGGTGAAGGTCGAGGTGACGATGGCGAAGGACGCGTCCTCGCCGGCTTCCTTGGCCATGGAGTCGATCAGCGACTTGGCGATGCCGTTGAACTCGGCCTGGTTCACGAACCACTGCCGCGCGTCCGGCGTCGCATTGGCGTCATAGCCGACGACATTGATGCCGGCCGCGAGCGCCTTCTTCAGCACCGGCGCGATGGCGACGGGATCGTTGGCGGCGAACAGGATGCCGTCGACGCCCGAGGTGATGTAGTTGTCGATGAAGGTGATCTGCTCGTCGATATTGGCCTTGGTCGGGCCGTCCGTCTTGGCGTCGACATTGCCGAGCTCGGTGGCCGCTTCCTGGATGCCCTTGGTCGTGGCGGCGAAATAGCCGACGCCGATCAGCTTCGGAATGTCGACGACGGTGATCTTCTTGCCGGCGCGATCCGGCGCATTGGTCGGGACGCCGCCATCATAATCCTTGGACACCACGGCGCCCGGCGTGCCATCGCACGCGAGCGGATTGGTGGGCAGCTCGTCGCCGCCGGTCCAGGTCGACTGGGCGAGGGCAGCGCCGCTGACGAGGCCGAAACAGGCCGCCAGCAACAGGGTCTTCTTCAACATTGCCGTTCTCCTCCTGAATGCTCGCCCCCGCGGCTCCTCCCGAGGGGGATCTTTCGGCTGGTCCGGTCGGCAGGCCGCCGGGCCTTTCTCTAGTTTCAGCCGTCGCCGTTGCGGCTGAAGAGGTTGCTCGCGAGGATCGCGAGGATGAGGACGAGGCCGATCACGACGATCGTGCCGTCGCCCTTGACGCCGGAAAGGGCGAGCCCGTTCTTCAGCGCCTGGACGAGCACGAGGCCGACCACGGTGCCGATGATGGTGCCGCGCCCGCCGAAGATCGACGTGCCGCCGAGCACCACCGCCGTGATCACGTCGAGTTCGACGCCCGTGCCCATGTCGGAGCGCGTCGTCGAGACGCGCGAGACGAAGATGACGGCCGCGAGCCCCGAGACGAGGCCGGCGGCCGTGTAGATGAGAAGCTTGGTGCGATCGACATCGATGCCGGAGAAGCGCGCCGCCGTCTCGTTGGCGCCGACCGCATAGGTCGCGCGGCCGAAGGTGGTGTAGGTCAGCACGAGGCCGGCGACGATCGCGAGCGCGATGAAAATCCACAGCTGCGTCGGCACGCCGAGCACCTCGCCCTGACCGAGGACGAAGAACCAGTCCGGATAGCCGCGGACCGACCGCGCCTGGCTGATGCCCTCGGCGAAGCCGCGATAGAGCGCGAGCGTCGCAAGCGTGGCGATCAGCGGCGGCACCTTGAAGCGCGTGATGATCAGGCCGTTGACGAGGCCGCATGCGGCGCCGACGACGATGGCGAGCACCATGGCGATCGGCAGCGGGATGCCGAGATTGTGCCAGAACACCCCGAGCAGGATCGCGCAGAGGCCGAGGATCGAGCCGACCGAAAGGTCGATGCCGCCCGTGATGATCACGAAGGTCATCGGCAGGGCGATCAGCCCGACCTCGGTCATCAGGCGGCCCTGGTTGAGCAGGTTGGGCACCGTGAAGAACCGGTCGGACTGCTGCGCCAGCACGAACAGCACGAGGACGAGGAGGATCGCGAGGATCGTCTCGTGGCGGAGGAAGGATTTCACGGTCGTTGAAAGCGGAACGTCTGACATGATCACGAAATCCTGTGGCGGCGGGCCATGTCGGCGAGCACGGTGGCGAGGATCAGCAGACCCTGGACCGAGCGCAGCCAGTAGGCGGAGACGTTCAGGAAGATCAGCGACGAGCCGATCGCGGCGAAGAGGATGGCGGCGAGCGTCGACCCGATGACCGTGCCCGTGCCGCCGAGGATCGAGACGCCGCCAACGACCGAGGCGGTGATGATCGTCAGTTCGAGGTTCGGCGGAACCGTCGACTGGATCACCTGCAATTGCGTCGCGAACAGCACTGCCGCGATGCCGGCGAACATGCCGTGGATCGCGAAGATCGAGACCGTGGTCGCCTCGACACGAATGCCCGCGACGCGCGCCGCCTCGGGATTGCCGCCGACGGCATAGATCGAGCGGCCGAAGGCGGTGGAGCGCATCCAGATCGCGGCGGCGATGGTGAGGATCGCCATGAACCAGACGGGGGAGGGGACGCCGAGCAGGCGGAACTGCGCGATCAGATAGTCCGGCGGCAGATTGGTGATCCAGGCGCCGCCGGTCGCGCTGATGAGCCCGCCCTTGAGGATCGACAGCATGCCGAGCGTGACGACGATCGAGGGAATGCGGACATAGGCGACGAGAACGCCGATGATCGAGGTGATCGCCATGCCGACGACGATCGGCACGAGCCAGGCAATCCAGACCGGGTAGCCCGCGACGGCGAGCGTGCCGGAGATGGTGGCGAGCACGCCGATCAGCGAACCGACCGAGACGTCGATATGGCCGGAGATGATCACCATCGACATGCCGATCGCGGCAACCGCGATATAGGCGTTGCCGACGAAGATCGAGGTGAGGTTGGTCTGGCTCGTGAAGCGCGGCGCGATGGTGCCGACCACGGCGAAGAGCAGAACGATGGCGGCCAGGATGATGAGTTCCTGGCCATAGGCGGAGGCGATCCGCGAGAAGGCGCCCGTGGATGCCGCGCGGCGCGGGCTCGCTGCTTCGAAGCTCATGCCGCGTGCTCCCCACCGGTCGCGCCCGCATGCGTCATGGCCCCGCCGATGACGTCGGGCGTCGCCTCGGCACGGTCGTAGATCCCGACCATGCGGCCGCCATTCATCACCAGCACGCGGTCGCTCATGCCCAACACCTCCGGCAGTTCGCTCGAGATCATGATGACGGCGAGGCCTTCGCCGGCCAGTCGGCTCATCAACGCGTGGATCTCCGACTTGGCGCCCACGTCGATGCCGCGGGTCGGCTCGTCCATGATCAGCACCTTCGGCTCGGTCGCGATCCACTTGGCCAGCACGACCTTCTGCTGGTTGCCGCCCGAAAGCTGGCGCGCCGGCTGTTCAGGCCCGCGCGCGCGGATGCCGAAACGGACGATCGCATCCTTCGCCATCGCCAGTTCGCGGGCGCGGTCGATGATCGAGCCCTTGGAAATGCGGTCCAGGAGGGCGAGCGAGACGTTCTCGCGGATCGTCTGCGGCTTGATCAGCCCCTGGAGGCCGCGATCCTCCGGCACATAGGCGATGCCGATGTCGCGCGCCTGCTGCGGGCTGCGGATCGTGACCGGCGTGCCGTTCAGCAGGATCTCGCCCGAGGTGGCCGGCGTGATGCCGAAGATCGTCAGGGCGAGTTCGGTGCGACCCGAACCGACGAGGCCGGCAATGCCGAGGATTTCGCCGGCGCGCAGCGTGAACGAGATGTCGCGCACGTCCTCGCCATGCGAGACATTCCTCAGCTCCAGCACCGGCTCGCCGATCGGCACCTCGACCTTGGGGAAGAGCTGGTCGATCGAACGACCGACCATCATCGAGACGAGGGTGGCGTGGTCGACCTCGTCGATGGGGCGCGTACCGATCTTGGCGCCGTCACGCAGCACCGTCACGCGGTCGGCGAGGGCGAAGATCTCCGGCATGCGGTGCGAGATGTAGATGATCGCGACGCCGCGCGCCTTCAGCCGGCGGACCACGTCGAGCAGGCGGCGGACATCCGCTTCGGCGAGCGAGGCCGTCGGCTCGTCCATGATCAGCAGCTTCGCGTCCATCGAGAGCGCCTTGGCGATCTCGACGCGCTGGCGGTTCGCGACCGAGAGCGAGCCGACGCGGGAATCGATGTCGAGATCGTGGCTGTCGAGGTCGTTCAGCAATTCGCGGGCGCGGCGGCGCAGCGTGCCCCAGTCGATCCGGCCGAAGCGGGTGCGCGGCGCATGGCCGAGGAAGATGTTCTCGGCGACGGTCAGGTCCGGGAACAGCAGGAGTTCCTGATAGACGGTGGCGATGCCGGCATCGCGAGCATCGCGCGGCGCCGAGAAGGCGACCTGGCGTCCGCGCACGGTGACGGTTCCGCCTTCATCGGGGCGGTGAAAGCCGGAGATGATCTTGATCAGCGTCGACTTGCCGGCGCCGTTCTCCCCAAGCAGCGCGTGGACTTCGCCCGGCCGGACGTCGAAATCGACATCCTTCAGCACCTTGATGCCGGAGAAGGTCTTCGACACCCCGCTGAGGCGGATGAAGGGTTCGGCAGCCTCGGTCATTCCTGCTCCTCCGATGACGGGCCGGAAAGCGGCTCCGCCTGCACCTCGGCCACGATCAGCCGCACGCCCGCCTCGGTGACCATCTTGGCGTCACGGGGGGAGATCCCGCTGTCCGTGACGATGACGTCGAGGCGGTCGAGCGGGCACAGGATGAGGGCCGAACGGCGCGCGAATTTCGAGGAATCGACCAGAAGCACGAGCTCGTCCGCCTGGTTGATCAGCTTCTGCTCGGCCTGGATCAGCAGCGGGTCGCCTTCCATCACGCCGTGGCGGCCGACGCCCTGCGCGCCGAGGAACATGCGCCGCGCATAGAAATTGCGCGTCACGTCATTGTCGAAGGGCGAGAGGATCAGGCTCTGCTCGCGATAGACGGCGCCGCCCGGCAGGACGATCGTGTTGCGTGACCGGCCGACGAGCTCCTCGGCGATCGCGAAGGAATTGGTCAGGATCTGCATGCGCCGGCTGGCGAGGCCCGCGACCATCTGGAAGGTCGTGGTGCCGCCATTGATGATGATGGAATCGCCGTCTTCGCAGAGATCCACGGCCGCCTGTGCGATGGCGCGCTTCTCGGCCGCGTTCATCTCCTCGCTCGCCGAGAAATGACGCCCGCCTATGCCGACGAGCTGCGGCGGGTGCAGCGCCTCGGCCCCGCCGCGGACCTTCTTGAGCTTGCCCTCGACATGCAGCGCATTGATGTCGCGCCGGATCGTCGCCTCCGAGGCCCCCGTCAGCTCGACAAGCTGGGCCACGGTCACGACCGGACGGTCCGCGACCTCGCCCAGGATCAGGCGCTGGCGTTCAATCTCGTGCATGTGTCCTCCCAGACCGAGCGATCATGCGCACTGCAATGTAAGTGTCAATCATAATCGATCAAATTCAGCTATTTTGCGCCGCAGCAGAGCTTTCATGATCGTATTGCGCTGCAATATGACTAAATATGATCGCTCATGATTGACAATTACGGTCGAGACTGACAGATCATAGCGTCGACGAAGCGTCCGGCCCTCGGGTCGGGGCGCTAACCGGCCTGCGCGTCGGCGGCGGCGTGGCGGGCGCCCTTTCCAAGCGGACCTCCTCGCATGACATCCCCCGTTTCCAAGACCCTTCTCGACAATCGCTGGGACGACGCCAGGGCGGCGGGCATGAGCGAGCCGGAGCTGCTGCTCTATCGCTCGAACCTGCTCGGCTCGGACAAGCGGATCACCAATTTCGGCGGCGGCAACACCTCCGCCAAGGTCGTCGAGAAGGACCCGCTTTCGGGCGAGGACGTCACGGTTCTCTGGGTCAAGGGCTCCGGTGGCGATGTCGGCTCGATGAAGCTCGACGGCTTTGCGACGCTGTATCAGTCGAAGCTCGACGCGCTCCAGGGCATCTATCGCGGCCTCGAATTCGAGGACGAGATGGTTGGCTATCTGCCGCACTGCACCTTCAACCTGAACCCGCGCGCCGCCTCGATCGACACGCCGCTGCACGCCTATGTTCCCTACAGGCATGTCGACCACATGCATCCCGACGCGGTCATCGCGATCGCGGCGACGCCCAATTCGAAGGAACTGACCAAGCTCATCTATGGCGACGAGATCGGCTGGCTGCCTTGGAAGCGGCCGGGCTTCGAACTCGGCCTGTGGCTGTCGAAATTCGCCCGGGAGAACCCAAAGGCGAAGGGCGTCGTGCTGGAGAGCCATGGCCTATTCACCTGGGCCGACACGGCGAAGGATTGCTATGAGCTGACGCTCGCGATCATCAACAAGGCGATCGCCTGGTTCGACAAGGAGACGGTCGGCAAGGCTCCCTTTGGCGGCGCAGTGGCGAGCGCACTCGATCCCGAGAAGCGCCGCGCCGTCGCGGCCGCGCTGATGCCCGAGATCCGGGGTCGCATCGGCAAGACGGAATCGAAGGTCGGCCATTTCGACGACCAGGATGCGGTGCTCGAATTCGTCAACGCGGCGGAGCTCAAGCCGCTCGCGGCGCTCGGCACGTCGTGCCCGGATCACTTCCTGCGTACCAAGATCCGCCCGCTCGTGCTCGATTATGATCCGGCGCGCGATAATCTCGACGAGGTCATCGCCGGCCTCGACGCGGCGATCGAGGCCTATCGGGCCGATTACGCGGCCTATTACGAGCGCTGCAAGCGGGCGAACAGCCCGGCGATGCGCGATCCGAACGCGGTCGTCTATCTGGTGCCGGGCGTCGGCATGATCACCTTCGCCCGCGACAAGGCGACGGCGCGCATATCGGGCGAGTTCTACGTCAACGCGATCAATGTGATGCGCGGTGCCTCGTCGGTGTCGACCTATGTCGGCCTGCCCGAGCAAGAAGCGTTCGACATCGAATACTGGCTGCTCGAAGAGGCGAAGCTGCAGCGCATGCCGAAGCCGAAGAGCCTCGCCGGCCGCATCGCCTTCATCACGGGCGGCGCCGGCGGCATCGGTTCGGCGACGGCCGTGCGCTATCTGCAGGAGGGCGCAGTGGTCGTCCTCGCCGATATCGACCAGGGCTCGCTCGACGCGCGCGTCGAGGAACTCGGCAAGCGCTTCGGCAAGGACAATGTCCGCGGCGTGATCGCCAATGTCACCAGCGAGGCGCAGACGATCGAGGCCTTCCGCAAGACGCTGGTCGAATATGGCGGTCTCGACATTCTCGTCTCGAATGCCGGCATATCCTCCGCCGCACCGTTCGAGGACACGACGCTGGAAGTGTGGGATCGCAACATCTCGATCCTCGCCACCGGCTATTTCCTCGTCTCGCGCGAGGCCTATCGCATCCTGAAGAAGCAGAAGCTCGGCGGCGCGATCGTCTTCATCGCCTCGAAGAACGGCCTCGCCGCCTCGGCCGGCGCCTCGGCCTATGGCGCGGCGAAGGCGGCGGAGATCCATCTCGCCCGCTGCCTCGCGCTCGAAGGTGCGCCGTTCGGCATCCGCGTCAATACGATCAATCCGGATGCCGTCCTGCGCGGCTCCAAGATCTGGCAGGGCGAATGGCGCTCGCAGCGGGCCCAGTCGAACCGGATCGGCGAAGATGATCTCGAGGAATTCTACCGCAAGCGCTCGCTGCTGCAGCGCTCGGTGTTTCCCGAGGACATCGCCGAGGCGGCCTATTTCCTGGCTTCCGATCTCTCGGCCAAGTCGACCGGCAACATCATCAATGTCGACGCCGGCAACGCGGTGAGCTTCACACGGTAAGACATGCCGTTTCCGTCATGGCCGGGCTAATCCGGCATCCGTTCGGCCGCGCTTCATGCCGGCCGAACCGGAGCCTGCCCGGGCGGGATGGCGGAGGCGGAAACCAACAATCGGGGAGGACCAACCCATGAGCGCACTTCCGATCTCGGCCGAGCTCGTCACCGAGCAGAACGGCATCGAGGCGGCGGCTCTCGCCAATGACTATTCGCATCTCGGCGAGCAGCTCGACCGCCGTGGCATCGACATCGACGCGATCACCAGGAAGGTCGCGGCGTTCCATGTCGCGATTCCGTCCTGGGGCGTGGGCACCGGTGGTACGCGCTTCGCCCGCTTCGCCGGGCCCGGCGAGCCGCGCGGCATCTTCGAGAAGCTCGACGACTGCGCCGTGATCCAGCAATTGACGCGCGCGACGCCGACCGTCTCGCTGCACAATCCCTGGGACAAGGCCGATCCGAAGGAACTGAAGGCCAAGGGCGACGCGCTCGGCCTGGGCTTCGACGCGATGAACTCGAACACCTTCTCGGACGCGAAGGACCAGAAGCACTCCTATAAGTTCGGTTCGCTCTCGCACACCGACGCGGCCGTCCGCCAGCAGGCGATCGAGCACAACATCGAGACGATCGAGATCGGCAAAGTGCTGGGCTCGAAGGCGCTGACCGTGTGGATCGGCGACGGCTCGAACTTCCCCGGCCAGTCCAACTTCACGCGCGCCTTCGAGCGCTATCTCGACTCGATGAAGGCGGTGTATGCGGCGCTGCCCGACGATTGGCGGATCTTCTCCGAGCACAAGCTCTACGAGCCGGCCTTCTATTCGACCGTGGTGCAGGACTGGGGCACCAACTACCTGATCGCGCAGGAACTCGGCCCCAAGGCCTTCGCGCTGGTCGACCTCGGCCATCACGCGCCGAACGTCAATATCGAGATGATCGTCGCGCGGCTGATCCAGTTCGAAAAGCTCGCCGGCTTCCATTTCAACGATTCGAAATATGGCGACGACGATCTCGATTCGGGCTCGATCAATCCGTTCCAGCTGTTCCTCGTCTTCAACGAGCTGGTCGATGCCGAGCATCGCAAGGCTCCGAGCTTCAATCCGGCCTATATGATCGACCAGTCGCACAATGTGACCGATCCGATCGAGAGCCTCATGGCGAGCGCGATCGAGATCCTGCGCGCCTATACGCAGGCGCTGCTCGTCGATCGCAAGGCGCTGGAATCCTATCAGGATTCCAATGATGCGCTCATGGCGAACCAGACGCTGAAGCGCGCCTTCACGACGGATGTCGGCCCGATCCTCGCCAAGGCCCGTCTCGTCAAGGGCGGCGCCATCGACCCGATCGGAACCTATCGCGCCTCGGGCTATCGCCAGCGCGTCACGGCCGAGCGCCCGTCGAGCGGCGGCAGTTCGAGCGGTATTGTTTGAGGGTTCAGGAGAGTCTGGAACCGGATCGCCGTAAGCGGAATTGTCGCTTTGGCGGCAACGTGACGGCCGTCACACTATGACGACCGGACCCATGTTGCCCACTTCTCGCTCCGCCACGGAACGGATAATGTTGCTGCGGGCTTGCTGCGGGGTATCGTGTGGCAGGTGTCGTGGTTGACTGCCGCTCCGGTGTTTCCGGTCGCGTCCATCATGAGGCTTCGTGCCGTTAAGGCTGTGTGTGGCGGTTAGCTCGGGGCGCCGCCGACAGGAGGTTTGAGAATGAAGAAGTTTACGACTCTCGCAACGCTCGTTCTGCTCGGCGCCGTGGCTGCCGGCTGCTCGCCGACGACGGGTTCGCGCACGGGTGACGGCGCGGTGCTCGGTGCCGCCGCTGGCGGCGCCATCGGCGGCCTGGCGACCGGAACCTGGGGTGGCGCGGCCATCGGCGCCGGCCTCGGTGCCGTGACCGGCGCGATCATCGCCGATGCGACGGGCAAGTGCTACTGGGTCGACAAGAACGGCGTGAAGCACTACGTCGCCTGCCGCTAAGGCGCCCAATATTTCCTACGGAACGGCCGGGCTTTGCCCGGCCGTTTTCGTTTCAAACGCTCTTCATGGCGACCGCGGCATCGGCGCATGGGAACCGGATGCCTCTTCGCGGCTTTTCCTCAGCGGGCTTCGCCCGGGTCAAGGCGCCGGGGCTTCGGCCAGAGGAGAACAATCCCATGAAGAAATCTGCGCTTGTCGTTTCTGTCGCGCTTGCGGGTGCTGTGCTGGCGGGCTGCACCACCGGTTCGCGGACCGGCGACGGTGCCGTGATCGGTGGCGTCACCGGCGCGGCGATCGGCGGTGCGGCGACACAGAGCTGGGGCGGAGCGGCCGTTGGCGCCGGCGTCGGCGCCGTGACCGGCGCCATCATCGCCGACGCGACGTCGAATCGCTGCTACTGGGTCGATCGCTACGGTCGCCGGCACTACGTCTCCTGCCGCTGAGCGGCGGATGATCGACGTTTGAGCGCGGTCTCGAAGGGCCGGATGTCATGTCCGGCCCTGATCGCCGTCAGGGCGCGAGGCTCAGGAACCGGCTCGGGTGAACGTTCACGACGTTCGCCTGCCAGCCCTTGAGGTTTGGCGCGACCAGCGAGAGCGAGGCATAGCCGAGCAGGGGCATGAAGGGCTGGTCGCGCGCGATGACCGTCTCGGCATCGGCGATCTGCTTCAGGCGAAGGGCGGGATCGAGCTCCATCTCCGCATCCTGCACGATCTCGTCATAGCCGGCATTGGCGTAGCGGGCATAATTGAAGCGCTTGTTGCCGCTGAGCAGCAGCGTCAGCATGTCGACCGCATCCGGCTCGTCGAGAATCCAGCCGGCGCGGGCGACATCGAAATCGCCGCCGTCACGCAGGCGCTGGTAGTGGTCGGAATTGCTTTCCGTCACGATCTTGGCCTCGACGCCGATGTCCTTCCACTGTTCGGCGATCAGCTTCGCGGTCTGTTCATGGGCGGTGCCGGTGCCGACACGGATCGTCAGGTTGAGCGGCTTGGCGCCGGGCTTCTTCGGATCGAAACCGGCCTCGGCGAGAAGGGCCGATGCCTTCTGGCGGCGCTCGGCGATCGGAGCGACGGGTGCTTGCGGCCGGGCGGAGAGGTCGCGCGGGACAAGGCTTTCGGCCGGCACCATGCCGCCCGACCAGGCCTCGGAGGCAAGGGCCTCGCGATCGATCGCCATGGAGAGAGCGCGGCGCACGCGCGGATCGTCGAACGGCTTCTTGGCCGTGTTGAAGGCATAGAAATAGGTGCCTTCATAGGGCGCGACCTGGAGCGCGGGCCCGACTTCGGCGCGCAGCTTGCCGAGGTCGCCCGTCGGCACATCCGAGCACACCATCACCGCCTTGGCCTCGAAGGCCGCAAGGCAATCCTCGGCCTCGGCGAAGGGACGATAGACGACCGTG
Source organism: Kaistia hirudinis (assembly GCF_014196455.1). GTDB lineage: Bacteria > Pseudomonadota > Alphaproteobacteria > Rhizobiales > Kaistiaceae > Kaistia > Kaistia hirudinis. The sequence goes on along the minus strand of NZ_JACIDS010000005.1, from coordinate 499,182 downwards.
TCGGCCGCCACGCCATCGGCCGCGTGGAACTTCGGGTTCTTCAGCAGCGTATAGCCATCCTTGCGGTCGACGGCGCCGATCCGGTAGGCGCCGTTCGAGACGACCTTGCCGGTCGTGCCGAAATCGGCGCCGAGCTTCTTGATCGACGCGACGAAGACGGGAAGCGCGACGGGCTGCGCCAGCCGCAGTTCGAAAGTAGGGGTCGGCTGCTCCAGCGTGATCTCGAGCGTCAGCGGATCGAGCGCCTTGACGCCGAGCGTCTCGGGCTTGGCGAGGCCCTGCTTGATCAGGATCGCGCCGCGGATGACCTGCAGCGGGCCATCCTCGGTCGCGCCGGTCGCCGGATCGAACAGGCGGCGGAAGGAAGCGACGAAATCGGCCGCCTTCAGCGCCTCGCCATTCGACCAGATGCCGTCCTCGCGCAGCTTGAACGTATAGACCAGACCGTCCGGCGAGATCGTCCAGCTCTCGGCCGCGCCGGGGACGAGGCGCCCGAGCGCATCGACCGTCACGAGGCCGTCGAACATGTCGACCAGAATGGCCGCTTCCTCGGCGGTCGAAGCCTTCTGCGGATCGAGCGTCTCCACCTTGCCGGTAAAGCCGCGCTGGATCGTCACGTCAGCCGCCGCCTCGCTGGCGGGGAGCAGGACCGCGAGGGCGCCGGCGAGCGCGGTGGCTGCCGCAAGGATCGATCTGGCCCGGCGCGCGCCGCGCGCAGAGCGCGATGGAAGCTGCATTCGCTGTTTCTCCGATTCCGCTCTCGACTTCGAGGCATAAGCCCGACTTTCGATCGGTTCTCAAGCGCGTCCGCGCGCCGCTGTGACCGGCGTCACGACACGCTATCGTGATCGCGTGCACCGCCCCGGCGCCTCACGCGGGGCGGGCCTCGGCCATGGTGATGATGCTGGCGCCGATCGCCGTCGCGAGCGCCTTGGGATCGACGGCGAACACCGCATTCGGTGTTCCCGCGGCGGCCCAGACGGCCGGAAAAGCGAGAAGGTCCTGGTCGACCCAGGTGGCGATCGGCGTCGCGTGACCGAGCGGCGGGATGCCGCCGATGGCGAAGCCGGTGGTTTCGCGCACGAAAGCGGCGTTGGGGCGTTCGATCGCCGCGCCGACGGCCGCGCCGACATGCGCCTCATCGACGCGGTTGGCGCCCGAAACGAGCAGCAGCACCGGCCGGTGACCGTCGCGCGTGCGGAATACCAGCGATTTCACGATTGCGCCGACGGGACAGCCGCAAGCGGCCGCAGCCTCTTCCGCTGTGCGGGTCGACTCGGGCATAGTGCGAATCGTCACGGATAAGCCGAAGGATTCGGCGGCATCGCGCACGCGCGCTGTGGGTCCAGTGATCCCGGTCATGATCGGCCTGTGTATCCTCGTCGTTTCGGCGGATGAGAGGGTGCGCCGATCCGCCAAATTTGATAAACGAACACTAAACAACTTTGCTTGCATTCGGAGTCAATCGATGAGCGACGCCAGCGGCAGGAACGGGACGTCCTCCAACGTCCGCAATCTGACCGATGCGATCCGCAAGGTCCGCGTGGCGGAATCCGAGCGGTCGGATGTCGTCGTCGAACTGCGCGAAGCCGAGCGTACGCGCCTCGACATGCTGGCCGACGAGCTGCGCGGCGTCTTCGCCGATGTGCCGTCGGACGATGATCAATTCATCTTCGAGGTTTCGTCCGGAACGCAGCCGAGGCTGTGGATCGACATGACTTCACTCGTCGTGATGGGCCGTGACCGGCGGACCTATCGCTTCGTCAAGGATACGCGTCTCGGCCGCACGGTGATCCTCGAAACCGCTGATATCGACGACATGGCAGATTGCGTCACGCAATATGTCGCCGAGCGCATCATCGAGCGCGAGCGCGCCATGGAAGGCGACTGGCTGGCGAAACGCATCGCGCAGCAGGATATGCCGGCGCGTCCGGAAAAGACGGCTGCGAGCCTGCTCCGCCATGCGCTGCCGCAGGAGCCGGCGGCCGCACAGAAGGTGCATCCGGGCTGGATCGTCTCGGCCTTCCTCGGCGGTATCCTGGTCGGCGTGGCGATCCTTCTTGCCTATGCCTGGATCCATATCGGCTGACGCTTCACCATATCTGCCGCTCGCGGATCACACCGATCGCCGAACCCGGTCCCTCGAAACCGCGCTCCGTCATGTGGCAGCGCCAGGCGCCCGGCTCGCCATCAATCGCGAAGATATTGTAGCGGGCCGCCGGCTTGTGGCCGCCCGGCGCATTCGAGGCTGACGGCACGCCGACGACCGGAATGGCGCTGTCCGGACCTTCGATTTCGACGAAGGAATCGACATGGGTGTGGCCGTGCAGGACGAGTTCCGCGCCGGCCTCCTTGAGCACCGCGCGGATGCGTCCGGAGCCGACGAGGCGCTTGTGCCAGTTGGTGGCGCCCCTGAAGGGCGGATGATGGATCAGCACGACGCGGAAGAGGCCGTCACGGCGGGCATGGACCAGCTGGTCATGCAATTCCGGCAGACAGGCGCTTTCGACATGGCCTGTCGCCATGAACGGCGCCGAGGCGCGCGCCGACGACAGCGCGACGATCGCCACAGGTCCGCGCCGGCGGACATAGGGGAAGATGACGCGGCCGGGCGGCGTGCCATGGTCGCCGGTCGCATAGGGCGCCCAGGCCGCGAGCGCCCGCTTGAGCGCGCCGGGCACATAGGCGTCGTGATTGCCGGGAATGACCGAGATGCGCTCGGGACTGCCGAAGGCCTCGAGCCAAGCGCGGGCGGTGACGATTTCGTCCGGCAGACCGAGATTCATCAGATCGCCGGTCACCGCGATATGGTCGGGGGCCTGGGCGAGGACATCCTCGACGAGGTTTCCGAGGACCGGGCCGGCGAGGGCGCGCATGCGGTTGCGCCGCCAGTTCACATAGCCGAGCACGCGCTTGGAGGCGAGCTCCAGCGTGCGCGGCTTCGGCAGCGGCCCCAGATGCGGGTCCGAGAGATGGGCGAGGTGGAACATCACTTCCTGCAATAGGCCGTTGGGCGGCGCGGCGGAAGAGTGGATCGGTCGCGGCTTTGCTGGCAAGCTTCGCGCGGTCCAGAGCCGTCGAGCGGTTCATTGAATCGCCGAACGGCTCTATCTCATTGTTTGGTCGCGTTTTCTTCACGCGAAGGGGAGTCCCTTCGCTCGAAAGCGCTCTGATGAGTCCCGCCATGCCGATCCGCTCCACCCTCTCGAAGCTCGCCGGCCTCGTCGCGCCGGTCACACGCGGCATGACGCTCGGCGTGCGGGGCGCCTGTTTCGACGGCAACGGGCGGATTTTCCTGGTTCGCCACTCCTATATGCCCGGCTGGTACATGCCGGGCGGCGGGGTCGAGCGGGGCGAGAGCACGATCGAGGCGTTGGAGCGCGAACTCTGCGAGGAGGGCGGCATCGTTCTCGATGCGCCGGCGGAATTGTTCGCCGTCTACTGGAACACGAAGCGCCGGCGCGACCATGTGCTGCTCTTCGTCGCCCGGAGGATCAGCCGGCCCGATCCGCCCGCCTATCCCAATCATGAGATCGTCGAGGCGGATTTCTTCGATCCGGATTCGCTGCCCGCGGAGACCAGCCCGGCAACGCGGCGGCGCCTCGCCGAGATCCTCACCGGTTCGCCCGCGGACCGCCATTGGTGAAATCCCGGCGTTGCGGCGGGCGAGCCGCCGTGTTATGCGCGCTCTTCATATCAACTCGTCGGGAACCATCCATGGTTTCGAGGCCCCTTTCGCGACGACGTCGCTCCGGCCGTGACCTTGCGTCACTTGAGGCCGAGCTTCCGTTCGTCCTGCGGCTTCGCCCCGTCTGAGAAGGGTGCCTCCGTCGGACTCAGCCACCGCCATCCGACGAGACCGCATCCCGATGAAGATCGACAGCTTCACCATCACGCTCGAACAGCCGGGCGACGACCCGGCCATCGAGGCGCTGCACGAGAGCGCCTTCGGACCCGGCCGCTTCGCGCGCGCCGCCTCGATCCTGCGCGAGGGCGTGCCGCATGATCCGGGCCTTTCCTTCGTCGCGAAATCCGGCTTCGATCTGGTCGGCTCGGTCCGCCTGACGCCGATCCTCATCGGTGGCCGGCCCGGGCTGCTGCTCGGCCCGCTTGCGGTCGTCGACGGCTGGAAGGGGCGCGGGGCCGGCAAGTCGCTGATGCGCACCGCGCTCGCCGCCGCTGCCGAGGCGGGGCACGAACTGGTCCTCCTGGTCGGCGACGAGCCCTATTATGGCCCGTTCGGCTTCCAGCGCGTCGCGCCCTATCTTCTCACGCTGCCGGCACCGGCGGATCCGGCGCGCATCCTCGTCTGTCCGCTTGTCGAGGGCGCCATGGAGGGGATTGGCGGCAGGGTGACGCGGGCGCCGGGCGCCGGCTCGACAGTCCCCGGTCCGGGCGCATAAATATCGTCACACCGGCGAAGACGGCCGGAGGGAGCATGCGATGAGACGTGTGAATTCGGCGGTGGCCCTGCTCGGGGCTGCATTCGGCATGATGCTGGCGGCCCTCTCAGGCGCGACCGCGGCAACGGCCAAGCCGCCCAACATCGTCTACATCGTCGCCGACGACCTCGGCTATGCCGATGTCGGCTATCACGGCTCGGACATCAAGACGCCGACCATCGACGGCCTCGCCAAGGGCGGCGCGCGGCTCGAGTCCTTCTATGCGCAGCCGATGTGCACGCCGACGCGCGCGGCGATCATGACCGGGCGCTATCCGCTGCGCTACGGCCTGCAGAGCTTCGTCATTCTGCCGGAACAGACCTATGGCCTGCCGACCGACGAGAAGCTGCTGCCGCAGGTGCTGAAGGATGCCGGCTATGAGACCGCGATCATCGGCAAATGGCATCTCGGCCACGCCAAGCCCGAATATCTGCCGATGCAGCGCGGCTTTGACTACCAGTACGGCCCGCTGATCGGCGAGATCGACTACTACACCCACGAAGTGCACCACGTCGTCGACTGGTATCGCGGCGACAAGCCCCTGCACGAAAAGGGCTATTCGACCACGTTGCTCGGCGAGGACGCCGTTCGCTATATCGATGGCCGCAGCCCCGACAAGCCATTCTTCCTCTATCTCGCCTTCAATGCGCCGCACACCCCGTTCCAGGCGCCGAAGGAGTATCTCGACCGCTTCAAGGACATCAAAGACGAGAACCGGCGAACCTATGCGGCGATGATCGCGGCGATGGACGACCAGATCGCCAATGTTCTCAATGCGCTCGACAAGAAGGGGCTCCGCGACAACACCATCGTCGTGTTCCAGAGCGACAATGGCGGCGTGCGCGACTCCATGTTTGCCGGCGAGATCGAGACCAAGGGCGACCTGCCGGCCTCGAACGCGCCCTATCGCAACGGCAAGGGCTCGCTCTACGAGGGCGGCACGCGTGCCGTCGCGCTCGTCAACTGGCCGGGACACGTCAATCCGGGCGAGGTCAACGGCCTGATCCACGTCGTCGATATGCTGCCGACGCTGGCCGGCCAGGCCGGCGCCAGCACCGCGGGCACCAAGCCGCTGGACGGCATGGACGTCTGGAAGACGATCAGCGAGGGCGCCCCGTCACCGCGGAGCGAGATCGTCTACAATGTCGAGATGTTCCGCGGCGGCGTGCGCGAAGGCGACATGAAGCTGATCTGGCAGACCCCGCTGCCGCAGCGGGTCGAGCTCTACGACATCGCCAAGGACCCGAAGGAGACGACCAACCTCGCCGACGCCCAGCCGGAGACGGTGGCAAAGCTCGAGGCGCGCATCCAGGAACTCGCCAAGGAGAGCGCCAAGTCGCTGTTCATGGAAGCGACCATGGGCGCCTATCTCCATCGCGAACTCGGAACGCCGGCGCTGCCGAACGATCCGGCCTTCTTCGAGCAGAAGGACTGACGGGAGGCCGGCTCGTCCCCGTCGGAACCGCGTCGCCCGACCCGCACTCGGCCTTAACCCGCCCCTGGAGGGCGGGTCGAAAACGCGAATGCGTTTTCGGGGCGGGGGCGCGGTGGATGGGCCGTGCGCCTTCCGCGCCGACGATGCGCCTGGCCGATGCCGTGAAGGACGCTTCGGCTCCGCCGAAGCTACCCCCTCCCCGAAAGTGCTGATGCACTTTCGACCCGCCCTCCAGGGGCGGGTTGAAGCGGAGCTTGGCCGGACGCATCTCCGAAGCATATCGGTCGTTGCGATCTCGCCGCGACGCTGGGGGAGACCGTTCCGCCCTTCACCTCTTCCAGAGGGAGAGGTCGACGGCCAAAGGCCGGCGGGTGAGGGGTTAGGGAAGGTTCAGGATAGGGCTCTGATCCGTTCGTGCGGCTTCTGAGGGTCCGTAACCCCCTCACCCGGACCTGCGGTCCGACCTCTCCCTCTGGGAGAGGTGAGGGGCGGAGTTCCGTGCGATAGCACGCTCTCAAGGGGGAAGAGGCGCTACCGCCCCTCGCGATACCAGGTCGTGGCGGCGGCGCCGAGGAGGAGGGCGAGGCCGAGGAAGCCGGAGAAGAGCGGCAGGCGGTCGACACCCTTCAGCACCGAGGCTTCGGTCATGCGGATGCCGATCCAGTCGCTGCCCGCCATGGAGCGGCCCGAGCGGATCGGGACGACGCGTGGCGGGACGAGGCGGCCGTCGGCGTCGCTCATGCGCGCAATACGTCCTCCGGACGCAGCGACCACCGGCGCGAGCTTCTCCTCGGTCGAGCGCACATCGGTGAATTCGCGCGGATTGGCCGGCCCGACGTGGGCGAAGGCGCGCTGGTCGCCATCCTCGACGCGCCAGAGGCCGATCTCGTCGGCCGGGATCTCGGCGCGGAAGCGGCCGGGACCATCGGGCGCGAGCTGGACGCTGCTGGTCTTGCCCGAAGGCGCCGTCAGCGTCGCCGCCGGCGCCGCGTCCTTCATGGTCTGACGCTCGACGACGAGATTGCCGCCATCGGCGGTGACGCGGAGCGATTCCTCCTCGAGATCCGGCTCCTTCATCAGCCAGTGCGCGAGGCGGCGCAGCAGGTCGACATGCGGCCCGCCGCCCTCATAGCCGCGCGCCCAGAGCCAGACCTGATCCGAGAGCAGCAGCGCGACGCGGCCCTTGCCCTCGCGCTGCAGCACGAGCAGCGGATCGCCCTTGGCGCCCTTCATGATGACTTCCCCGCTCGGCTGGTCGGTCTCGACCTGCCGGAACCAGCGGCTCCAGTGCGGCGGGCTGGTGTCGCCGCCCTCGAGGCCGCGCGTCACCGGATGGCGCTTGCCGAGATCGGTGACCTCCGGGCGATAGGGCTCCTCGATCACGCGCCCGGTCGGCGCGGCCGGCAGCACATCGGCGAGCGGCGTGCCGTAAAGGCTGCCATCGGAGGCGTAGTCGGGACCGGAGGCGACGAGCAGCGCACCGCCGTCGCGGACATAGCGGGCGATGTTGTCGAAGTAGAGGATCGGCAGCACGCCGCGCTGGGCATAGCGGTCGAAAATGATCAGGTCGAACTGGTCGATCTTGACCGAGAACAGCTCGCGGGTCGGGAAGGCGATCAGCGACAATTCGTCGATCGGCGTGCCGTCCTGCTTTTCCGGCGGGCGCAGGATGGTGAAATGCACGAGGTCGACGGAGGCGTCGGATTTGAGCAGGTTGCGCCAGGTGCGCTCGCCGGCATGCGGTTCGCCGGAGACGAGGAGCACGCGCAGATTCTCGCGGATGCCGTCGACGACCGCCGCGGCGCGGTTGTTGATGGTCGTGAGTTCCCCCGCGAGCGGCTCGACCTCGAATTCGTAGACGTTCTGGCCGGCATGGGCGATGTCGATGGTGACGCGGTTGACGGCGCCGGGCTGCACCGTCTCGGTCGCCAGCGGCTCGCCGTCGCGGGTGATGGTGACGCGCACCGGAGCCGTCGACGCCGTGCCCGTGTCGATCACGCTGTATTCGATGACCTGCTTCTCGCCGACGATCGCGAAGCGCGGCGCCTCGCGGATGACGATCTGCCGGTCGGTCTCGTTCGGCTTGCCGGAGATGAGCGCGTGAAGCGGTGCGCCGCCGAGGATTTCGGCCGGCGGCGCGGGAATGTCGTGCACTTCGCCGTCGGTCAGCATCAGCACGGCGCCGATGCGTTCCGGCGCGACATCGGCGAGTTCGGTCTCGACGGCCTTGAACAGCTCGGTGCCATCCACCGGCCGGCCGCCCGCCGTTGACCCGACCTCGACCGTGCGGATCTCGATGTCGCGGAGGTCGCCGAGCCGCTTCTGGACGGCGTCGCGCATCGCGGCCGTGGTCGCGGCACGGTCGGCCAGGTCCTGGCTGGCGCTCTTGTCGACGACGACGGCGACGATCGTGGGCAGCGGCTCGCGCTGCTCGGCGAGCAGCACGGGACCCGCCAGCGCGGCGACGAGCGCGGCGAGCGCCAGCAGGCGCAGCCATGCCCCGCGCACGCGGCGGAAGAGCAGCAGCAGGCCGGCGCCGAGCGCCAGCGCCGCGGCGGCGAGCAGCAGCGGCAGCGGAATGAGCGGGGCGAAGTTCAGCGTCCAGTTCACTGTCCGAGCCTTTCGAGCAGGGCCGGGACGTGAACCTGATCGGCCTTGTAGTTGCCGGTCAGCGCATACATCACGATGTTGACGCCGGTGCGGACCGCCATTTCGCGCTGCCGCGGATCGGTCGGCACGGTCGGATAGAGATAGCGCCCGTCCGCGTCGGTCGCCCAGGCGCCGGCCAGGTCGTTCTCGGTGATCAGGATCGACGAGACGCCGTCACCGGGTCGTACGGGCCTGTCGGCGGCGGACGCAGCTGTCTCATCGGGCGGCAGCGCCTCGACCCAGAGCGGGCCGCCGGAATAGCGGCCGGGGAAATCACCGAGAAGATAGAAGGCCTTGGTCAGGACGTGGTTGCTCGGCACGGGTTCGAGCGGCGGAATGTCGAGGCCGGACAGCATGTCGCGCAGCCGCTCGGCCGCAGGCGTGCCGACGAAGCCGGAACCGCCGGGCGGCCGGTCGAGCTCGTCGCGCGTATCGAACAGGATCGAGCCGCCCTGCTTCATATAGGCGTCGATCTTGGACAGCGTCGCCGAAGAGGGCATCGGGCTCGCCGGGTCGATCGGCCAATAGAGCAGGGGGAAGAAGGCGAGCTCGTCCTTCTCCACATCGACGCCCATGGGATCGCCCGGCTCCAGCGCCGTGCGCGCGGCAAGCTCGCGCGAGAGGCCGGCGAGGCCGGCGCGGCTCGTCTCGTCGATCTCGCTATTCCCCGTCGTCACATAAGCGAGGCGGGTCTGGTTGGCGGCCTCCAGCGCGAAGCGATCGGATGCCTCGTCAGCATGCAGCGGGCGCGGGCCCGCGGCGAGGATCAGGGCGGCGGCGAGGAGCGCGGCCGGCGTGGCACGGCGCAGGCGCAGGCCGCCATTCAGCCAGAGCACGGCGAGCGCATCGAGGATCAGGCAGGCGAGGGCCGCGACGAGCAGGACGGGCGCCAGATCCTGCGGCGCCGCCGTCGGATAGGCGCGCACGCTCGCACCCCGCAGTGCGGCCGTATCCAGCGGAACAAGGGTGGCGTCCGGCGCCAGCACGTTCACGGCGCGGAAGGCCTCGTCGGAGCCATAGAGGCCCGGCGGATGCTCGCGATCCGGCACGGTGCCCTGCGCATTGGCGGGCAGCGGTCGCGCAAAGGGATCGTTCGCCGTGAAGCGGCCGAAGCCGTCGAGCAGGCGATAGGGCGGCAGCGAGACGACGGAGCCGCTCGAGCCGGCGGTGCGGGCGGCACCGTCGGCAGGCGGGGAGGAGAAGGCGACGATCCGGCGCAGCATCTCGACGAATGTGCCGGAGAGCGGCAGGTTCGACCAGCTCGTATCCGCGGTGACGTGGAAGAGCACGATCCAGCCCTTGCCCATAGGGGCGGCGGTGACGAGCGGTGTGCCATCGGCGAGCGCGGCCCAGGTGCGGCCCGCGAGATTGCCGTCCGGCTCGGCGAGGACCTGGCGCGAGACCGTCACGTCGTTCGGGACCGCGAGGCCGGCGAACGGGCTTTCGGCGGAGAAGGAGGCGAGCGGCTGCGGCGTCGACCAGGAGAGGCTGCCGCCGAGCACGCGGCCGCCTTCGCGGAGGCGCACGGGGATCAGCGTGTTCTGCCCCGGCGTGGCGGCGGCGAGGCGCGGGCCGGCGAAGCGCAGCAGCGTCCCGCCCTTGTCGACCCAGTCGGTGAGCTTGCGCTCGACATCGGGCGTGAGCGTGCCGATATCGGCGAGCGCGATCACGGCGGCGCCGCCCTCGATCATCTTCGGCACCGCGATCTCGGCATTGGCGTCGCGCGTGTCGAGCACGTCGGCGAAGGGCTGCAGCGCGCGTGAGAGGTAATAGAGCGGCGAGAGCAGCGGCTGGGCGGTATCGATCGATCCGCCGCCGATCAGGCCGACGCGGCGGCGCTGGAAACGATCGTCGAGCAGCTGGACGGCACCGGCGGTGCCGGAGCCGGCGATCTCGACGCGGACGATGTCGTTGCGCAGCTCCGTCGGCAGGTCGAAGGCGGCCTCGGTCCGAGTCTCGCCCGGCTTGAAGGCGAAGGGCGCGGTGCCGACCGGGCGGCCTTTCAGATCCTCGGCGACGAGGCTGCCGGTGGCGGTGCCGTCGCCCGCCGGACGGAGCACCGCGAGCGTCAGCGCCTCGGCGGTGGAGCGGGGATCGGCGATGCCGAGGAGCGGGGAGGGCGTTCCGGCATAGAGCGTGACGGGAACGGCGAGGCGATCGTTCAGGAAGGCGGTGAACGCGTCCGCATCGGGTCCGCCAAGGCCGCTCGCGAGCCAGTCGGCGCCGCCGATAGCCTTGCTCGCCCCCAGCGGCGCGAGGGCCGCGGCGAGCGCGGCGCGGTTCGCCGCATAGGGGCGCGGCGCCAGCGCGTCGAGCCGGGTGCGAATGGTCGCGGCGTCGGCCGGGGCGAGATCCTGGTTCGCCGGGTCGGCGCTTGCGGCGAGCACGATCGGCCGGCCGGCGCGATCGGCGATATCGACGATGCGCTTGGCGGTCTCGATACGGGCCGGCCAGTCGCGTGCCGCCGCCCAGTCATTGTCGACGACGAGCAGCAGCGTACCGTCGCCGGCCGCGCTCTCGCCCGCCGGACGCCAGACGGGACCGGCCAACGCGAGGATCACCAGCGCGGCGAGCAGGAGGCGGAGCGCAGTCAGCCACCAGGGGCTGCGTGCCGGCTGCTCCTCCTTCGGCGCGATCTCGGCCAGGATCCGCGTCGGCGGGAAGCTCTCGAGCCGCGGGCGCGGCGGCGTCAGCTTGAGCAGCCACCAGATGGCGGGCAGCAGCACCAGCGCCGAGAGCAGCACCGGCGTCGCGAAGGCGAGCGGGAGCCCGGCGATCATGCCGCCCTCCCGGGCGCAGCGCGCTCGGCGAGGCGGGCGTGCAACGCGAGCAGCGGTTCGCTGGCGGCCCTGTCGGTGCGGTGGACGAGATAGGTCCAGCCGAGGCGCCGGCAGAGCGCCGTCAGATGATCGCGCCGCGCGGCGATATGGCGGCGATATTCATCGGCCAGCTGCTCGGCGCGGCCGGCCGTATAGACGGCGCCGCTCTCCGCGTCGCGGAACTCGGTCCGGCCGGCATAGGGGAAGGTCTCCTCGATCGGATCGCGGATCTCGACGAGATGCGCGGTCGCGCCGGCCTTGGCGATTTCGCCGAGGCGCTGGTCGATCTCCGCGATCGGATCGAGAAAGTCGCCGAAGAGGACGAGATCGGACAGGCGGCTGAGGCGCCGCGCATCCGGGAAGGGCGGCAAGGCGCCGGCATGCGTGATCGTCATCGCGAGGCGTTCGGCGGCGTTGCGGGCGAGGATCGGATCCGACCCGCCGGCGATGCCGATGCGCTCGCCGGCTTCGGCGAGGAGTTCGGCGACGGCGAGCGTGAGCACCAGCGCCCGGTCGGCCTTGGTGACCGGGGCGAGGCGCGAGCGGAAATCCATCGAGGCGGAAAGGTCGACGCCGAGCCAGACGGTATGGGCCGCCTCCCATTCGCGCTCGCGCACATAGAGATGGTCATCGCGAGCCGAGCGGCGCCAGTCGATCCGCCCCGGCGCTTCGCCGGTCACGAAGGGGCGGAACTGCCAGAAGGTCTCGCCGGGGCCCGCCTTGCGGCGGCCATGCCAGCCGGCGAGGACGGTATTGGCGATATGGCGCGCCTGCACGAGCAGGGCCGGCATCCGCGCGGCAAGCGTCTTCGCCTGTCCCAGCGACGGGCCGAGGCGCCTGCTTTCCGATCTGTCGGCCGGCTCCGCGTCCACCCGCTCACCCGATCCTGGACTTCAGCCGCGCGATCACGTCGCGCACCGAAAGCCCGTCTGCCCGTGCCGCATAGGACAGGCTCATGCGATGCTGCAGCACCGGCTCGGCGAGTGCGGCCACGTCGTCGAGCGAGGGCGCATAGCGCCCGTCGATCAGCGCGCGGGCGCGCACGGCCAGCATCAGTGCCTGGCTGGCGCGGGGGCCTGGACCCCAGGCGATCGCGTCGGCGAGCTTCGGATCGCCGCTCTCGCCGGGGCGTGCCGAGCGGACGAGCTTGAGGATCGCCTCGACCACGGAGGTACCCACCGGCAGCCGGCGGACGAGCTGCTGCATCGCCAGCAGTTCGGCGGCCGTCGTGACCGCCTGCGGCGCGGCTTCGCTCGCGCCCGTCGTCTCGAACAGCATGCGCCGCTCGGCCTCGATATCGGGATAGAGCACGTCGATCTGCAGCAGGAAGCGGTCGAGCTGTGCCTCGGGCAGGGGATAGGTGCCCTCCTGCTCGAGCGGGTTCTGTGTCGCAAGGACGTGGAACGGCGCTGGCAGGTCGTAGCGCTGGCCGGCGATGGTGACGTGATATTCCTGCATCGCCTGCAGCAGCGCCGATTGCGTGCGCGGGCTGGCGCGGTTGATCTCGTCGGCCATCAGGAGCTGGGCGAAGACCGGTCCCTTCACGAAGCGGAAGGCCCGCCGTCCCTCGGCGTCCTGGTCCATCACCTCGGAGCCGAGAATATCGGACGGCATCAGATCGGGCGTGAACTGCACGCGCCGCTCGTCGAGCCCGAGCACGGTGGCGAGCGTTTCGACCAGCTTGGTCTTGGCGAGGCCGGGCACGCCGACGAGCAGGCCATGGCCGCCCGCGAGCAGCGTGATGAGCGCGCGCTCCACGACCGTATCCTGACCGAAGATGACCCGCCCGATCGCCTCGCGCGCGGTCCGGATGGTGGCGACCGCCGCGTCCGCCTCCGCCACGAGCTTGGCGGGATCGGCTGCGGGGACTTCGCTTTGATTGAATGCGCTCATGGCCACCCATATAGTTTCAATCGACGGAGGGGCGAGGCTGCATCTTACCCCTATCCCCAGATACCCCATCACTTCGGGATCGGCCCGGTCTCTTCGCCGCCGCCTCAGGAACATCAAGAAGCATGCCAGTGTCAAAGCAAGGCGAAACGAAGGCCGATCCGGATTTCGGGCCCGTTTCCCACCTGACGCGATGGGCCGAGGCCATCAAGGACGGCACGCGGGCCGCTCCGGTCGAGCGCTGGCATCCGTCGTCCTGCGGCGCGATCGACATCCGGATCGACCGCGCGGGCGCCTGGCATCACGAAGGCCGCCGCATCGAGCGCGAGGCGCTGGTCAAGCTGTTCGCGCGGGTGCTGCGGCGCGAGGCGGATGGCAGCTTTGTGCTGGTGACGCCGGCCGAGAAGCTCTCGATCCGCGTGGAGGATACCCCGTTCCTGGCCGTCGATCTCGACGTCGAGCCCGGCCCGCCGCGCCTCCTTCGCTTCCTGACCAATCTCGGTGAGGTCGTGCCGCTCGACGTAGCGCATCCGCTCCGGATCGCCGATACCGACGACGACGCCTTCGTGCCCTATGTCACCGTCCGCCCGGGCATCGAGGCGCGGCTGACCCGCGCGCTGGCCGAAAGCCTCGCCCATCTCGCCGAGGTGCGGGATGGCGCGGTCGGTATCGAATCGGGCGGTCACTTCTTCGTCATCGGACGCGCCGCCGCCATGGAGCGCCTTCCATGAGCGTCGCAGCGTCCCTTCCCATGGACGACGTCTTCGCGCGCGCCCGCCAGCGCCTCGCGCATATCGCGCCGGGCAGCGGCGCCGTTGAGGGCGAGGCCGTGATGAACCCGGAATTCGAGCCGCCGCCGGGCTTCCGCGCCCGGCCGGCCGCCGTGCTGATCCCGATCGTCGGCCGCGCCGCACCGACCGTGCTGATGACCCGCCGCACCGCCACGATGCGCCGTCATGCCGGGCAGATCGCCTTTCCCGGCGGCGCGATCGATCCGGAGGACAGCGACGCCGCCGCGGCGGCGATCCGCGAGGCGCAGGAGGAAGTCGGCCTGGAGCCGTCCCTCGTCGAGCCGCTCGGCCGGCTCGATCCCTATATCGCGCCCACCGGCTTTCACATCACCCCGGTCGTGGCGCGCGTCGATCCCGGCCATCACCTCGTGCTCAATCCGCGCGAGGTCGATCTCGCCTTCGAAGTACCGCTCGCTTTCCTGATGAACCCCGCGAACCACCGCATCGGGAGCCGTGTCCTCGACGGCGCGCGCCGTTCCTTCTACGAAATGCCGTATGATGATCACTATATCTGGGGAATAACCGCCGGGATCATTCGCGGCCTCTATGAAAGGCTCTTTGCCTGAGATGGTACGCTTTCTCGCCTTTACGATCATCGCGTTCCTGTTGCCGTTCATCGTCTATGGCGGCTGGCGCTTCATCACGGCCGGGATCACGCCGGGCAGCGAATCGTGGCCGATGAAGGTCTGGACGCGGCTCGCCGGCGCGGGTGCGGCGCTGATGCTGGTGTCGATCATCGTCCTGGTCTCCCTCTCCGGCGAGGGGGCGAAGAAGACCTATCATCCGGCGCGGATGGAGAACGGCCAGCTTGTTCCCGGGAGCTTTGATTGACTGAGACCGACCTGTCTTCGGCGCCTTTTCTGACAGATCCGCTGGTGAAGAAGGTGCTGGCGCTGCTTTCGAGCGACGGCGAGGAGGCGCGCGTCGTCGGCGGCGCCGTGCGCAATCATCTCATGGGCCTGCCGGATTGGGGCGATATCGACATTGCCACCACAGCACTGCCGGAGGAGGTCGTGCGCCGCGCCGAGGCCGCGGGTCTCAAGACAGCGCCGACCGGCATCGAGCATGGCACGGTCACCGTGATCGGCCATCACCGCATCGCCGAGGTGACGACGCTGCGCGTCGATGTCGAGACGGACGGGCGCCGCGCGACGGTACGGTTCGGCCGCGACTGGGAAGCGGATGCCGAGCGGCGCGACTTCACGATGAATGCGCTCTCGGTCGATGCCCATGGCCGGCTGCATGACACGGTCGGCGGTCTTGCCGATATCCGCGCGCGCCGCGTGCGCTTCATCGGCTCGGCCGATCGCCGGATCGCCGAGGACCGGCTGCGCGTGCTGCGCTTCTTCCGCTTTCATGCCGCCTATGGCGAAGGCGCGCCCGACGCGGTGGGGCTCGATGCCGCCATTCGCGCCCGGCAGACGCTTGGCGCGCTGTCGGCCGAGCGCATCGGGATCGAGATGCGCAAGCTCGTCGTCGCGCGCCGGGCTGCGGATACGATCGCCCTGATGCAGGAGAGCGGGATCCTGCCGCTCGTCGTGGCTGGCGTCGCCGATCTCGTGGCGTTCCGCCGCCTCTGCCTGTTCTTCGGCGGCGAAGGCCCGCCGGCGCTCCGCTTCGCCGTCGCCTTCGCGCGGATTGCCGAGGATGTCGAACGCATCGCGCGCCGTTTCCGCCTCTCGGGCAAGGAGCGGGACCGCATGCTGACAGCCATCGCCGCGCACCAGGTGCTGCAGGCGGGGGAGGGGGCGGGCGATCGCGCGAGCCTCTACCGGCTGGGCCGCGAGGCTTTCGCCGATGGGCTCGCCTATGGCGCGGCGCTCGGCCGGATTCCGGGCGAGGTCGCGCTCGGCCGGATGAAGGCCGTCGAGGGCTGGGCCGTTCCGTCGTTTCCGCTGTCCGGGCGCGACGTGGTCGAGCAGGGCGTCGATCGTGGCCCGCGCGTCGGTGTGCTGCTGCGCGACATCGAACGCTGGTGGATCGCCGAGGACTTCGCCCCGGACGCAGACGCGCTGCGCCGCCGGCTGCAGATGATGGTGGCGGCCCAGCAATAAAAAACCGGCGCCGCAAGGGCGCCGGTTTCGATCAGTCCGTTCAGCCGGGCGGAGCGGCCGGCATGCCGGTCAGTGCGCGATCTTCGACCAGATCTTGCGCTTGGTCGCGTAGAGCAGGCCGGCGAACACCAGCACGAAGATGATGACCTGGAAGCCGGTGCGCTTGCGCGCATCGAGATGCGGCTCGGCGGCCCACATCAGGAAGGCCGAGACGTCGCGGGCATACTGGTCCACAGTCTGCGGCGCGCCATCGGTGTAGGTCACCTGGCCGTCCGAGAGCGGCGGCGGCATGGCGATGGCCGGGCCGGCATTGAAGCCGACATTGTAATGCAGGCCGGGGCCGACGGTGACGCCGGGCGGCGGCTCCTTGTAGCCGGTCAGCAGGTTGTGGATGTAGTCCGGCCCGCCTTCCTGGTACTGCGTGAACACGTCCAACACGAACCAGGGGAAGCCGCGGTGCACGGCGCGCGCCTTCGCCATCAGCGAAAGGTCCGGCGGCGCCTTGCCATTATTGGCGGCGGCGGCGGCTTCCGGATTGGGGAAGGGCGCCGGGAAGCGGTCGGACAGGCGGCCCGGACGCTCGAACATGTCGCCGGCGTCGTTCGGCCCGTCCTGAACCTGGTAGCCAGCGGCCACGGCCTTGGCCTGCGCTTCCGTGAAATGCGGCCCGCCCTCATCCGCGAGATTGCGGAAGTGCAGGAAGTTCATGGAATGGCAGGAGGCGCAGACCTCCTTGTAGACCTGATAGCCGCGCTGCAGCTGGGCCGTGTCGTACTTGCCGAAGATGCCGGCAAACGACCAGGGCTCCATATGCGGATGGCGGATCGGGTAGGTCGGCACCGCTTCGGCGGCGGGGGCCGGCTCGCCCTCCGCAGCATTGGCGGACACCGTTCCGGCGAGGCAGGCCGCCGCCAGCAGCGAGGCGCCGAGGGCAAGGCCCAGCCTCGTGCGGGCGAAGGGGGCGGAGATCATCTTCATCATGGTCGATCCGTTTCCTGTCCCGTCGCTCACTTGGTCTGCGGCGCGGAAGGCGCCCCGGCCGTCACCGGCGCACCACCCTTGCCGAGCACCGATTCCGTGATGGAAGCGGGCAGCGGCCTCGGCTTCTCGAACAGGCCGAGCAGCGGAAGGATGACCAGGAAGTGCACGAAGTAATAGGCGGTGAGGATACGCCCGATGATCACATAGGCACCCTCGGGCGGCATGGCGCCGATATAGCCGAGGCCGACCGAGACCACCGCCCAGATCCAGAAGAACTGGCGGTAGAGCGGGCGGTAGTTCGCCGAGCGCACCTTGGACGTGTCGAGCCACGGCACGAGGAAGAGCACGGCGATGGCGCCGAACATCGCGATGACGCCGAACAGCTTGTCCGGGATCGAGCGCAGGATCGCGTAGAACGGCAGGAAGTACCATTCGGGCACGATATGCGCCGGCGTCACCAGCGGGTTCGCCTCGATGTAGTTGTCCGGATGGCCGAGATAGTTCGGCAGGAAGAACACGAACCACGAATAGAAGGCCAGGAACAGCACGAGGCCGAGCGCGTCCTTCACCGTGAAATAGGGGTGGAAGGGCAGCGTGTCCTGCTCGTCCTTCACCGAAACGCCGGTCGGATTGTTGGAGCCGGGGACGTGCAGCGCCCAGATGTGCAGCACCACGACGCCCGCGATGATGAAAGGCAGCAGATAATGCAGCGCGAAGAAGCGGTTCAGCGTCGGATTGTCGACCGAGAAGCCGCCCCACAGCCAGGTCACGATGGCCTCGCCGACGATCGGGATCGCCGAGAAGAGGTTGGTGATCACGGTGGCGCCCCAGAAGGACATCTGGCCCCAGGGCAGCACGTAGCCCATGAAACCGGTGGCCATCATGAGCAGGAAGATGATCATGCCGAGGATCCACAGCACCTCGCGCGGCGACTTGTAGGAGCCGTAATAGAGGCCGCGGAAGATGTGGATGTAGACGGCGATGAAGAACATCGACGCGCCGTTGGAATGCAGGTAGCGCAGCATCCAGCCGCCATTCACATCGCGCATGATCCCCTCGACCGAGGCGAAGGCGAGCGTGGTGTGCGGCGTGTAGTGCATGGCGAGCACCACGCCGGTCGCGATCTGGGCGACCAGCATGAAGGCGAGGATGCCGCCGAAGGTCCAGAAATAGTTCAGGTTCCGCGGATTCGGGAACACGATGAACGAGGAATGGATCAGCCCGCCGATCGGAAGGCGTGCTTCCAGCCATTTGAGGGCGGGATTGGTCGGCTCGTAGGACGAATGTCCGGACATGGTCTCAGTCTCTCCCCGTCAGCCGATGCGGATCTTGGTGTCGCTCAGGAACGAATAGACCGGGATGGCCATGTTCTCCGGCGCCGGGCCTTTGCGGATGCGTCCGGCCGTATCGTAGACCGAGCCGTGGCACGGGCAGAACCAGCCATGGTACTCGCCCTCCTGGCCGAGCGGGATGCAGCCGAGATGCGTGCACACATTGACCATGACGAACCAGTTTTCCTTGCCCTCGGCCGCGCGGTTCGCGTCGGTCGCCGGAGCGTCGGCGGGCAGGTTCGCGTTGCGCGCGATCGGGTCCTTGAGTTCGGAGAGCGCGGCCGCCTTGGCGTCGGCGATCTCCTGTTCCGTACGGTTGCGCACGACGACGGGCTTGCCGCGCCATTTCACGGTCACGGATTCGCCGGCCTGGATCGAACCGATGTCCACCTCGGACGTCGCCAGCGCAAGCGCCGATGCGTCGGGGTTCATCTGGTTGATAAAGGGCCACACCGTCGCCGCCAGGCCGACCGCTCCAACCGCACCGGTGGCGATGTAGAGGAAGTCGCGACGGGTCGGTTCTGCCGTAGCACTGGATGCCAAGATAACTCCCCTCTCTCAATACTTTCGGAGGCTATGCCCCCGGGACCGCTCCCCCGGCCCCGCTGCGGATAGCCGCTCGCCGGTGGTCGGCCGCAAGGCATGGGAGACGCACGGTCTCCCACCGCTCAGATTAGAAGCTGTTTAGCCACCGTCCGGCCACATTGTCCATAGAGCGCGGGGGCCATGCGCACATTGTCGCGGCAGCGCTCTCAGCCGGCGTCGTCCCGGCGGGCGATCGTGGCGAAACGCTCCAGCAGGCGTGCGAAATCGGCGAGGTCCTCATCCGACCACGCCGCGAAATGGGCGCCGAGAAGCGCGCGCTTGTGCTGCCGGGCCTCGCGGAGCAGCGTCTGGCCGCTTTCCGTGAGGCGCAGCGCGCTTCGCCGCCCGTCTTCTTGGGAGGCGACGCGGGCGACGAGGCCGCTCTTCACGGCGCTCGCGACGAGGCGGCTCGCCTGCGAAGGATCGACGCCCACCAGGCCCGCGACCGTCCCCACCGCGACATCCGATTCGTCGCCGCCGCGCGCGATCGCCTCGACGACTTCCATCACGGCCGCATCGACTCCCGCGCCGAGATCGGTCAGCACGCGGCGTCCGAGCGACCGGCGCGCCATCGAGCGGCGGATGCGGCCAAGTGATTCGTCGACCCGCGCGACATGGGCGGCGCGCCCGTCCTCGGCCGTCCCGACCGGTTCGTCCTCGTTCATCGTTTCCATGTCGCGCCCGTCCGCCATGCGCGCAGCCTAGCACGCCGGTCGCAAAGGCGCTTGCGAATTACGTGAAACAGACATATGCATGAGTAATGCATATAAATGCTATGCGCATGGAATACTGCCGCTCCAGATGGGCGGGGAAGGGGAGACTGGAATGACCGAATCGCTTTTGCCTGATCAGGGCGCGCTCTATCGCGTCGACAAGTTCGTGGTGCCGCCGGCGGCGCGCGCGGCCTTTCTCGAACGGGTCACCGCGACCCATGCCGTGCTGCGCGCCCAGCCCGGCTTCGTCCGCGACCTCGTGCTCGAGCAGAATGGCGGGCCGGGGGAGTTCAATGTCGTGACGCTGGTCGAATGGGAAAATGCCGGCGTGGTCGCGGCGGCCTCCGGGGCCGTGGCGCGGGCGCATGCCGCGGCCGGCTTCGACCGCCAGGCCTTCCTCGCCGCAAACGGCATCCGCGCCGACATCGCAAACTATGGCGCGCTTGCGCTCTGAAACGGAGAGGCCGCCGCCCGCCTGATGCGGATGGCGGCCTCTCATCTCATGCCGCGTCGAGGAAGCCGCCGGATTGGCGCCGCCACAGGCTGGCATAGAGCCCGTTCTGCCGCAGCAACTCGTCATGGCGGCCGGTCTCGACGATGCGGCCCTTGTCGAGCACGACGAGGCGGTCCATCGCCGCGATGGTGGAAAGCCGATGCGCGATCGCGATCACCGTCTTGTCGGCCATCAGCTCGGTGAAGCTCTCCTGGATCGCCGCCTCCACCTCCGAATCGAGCGCGCTGGTCGCCTCGTCCAGCACAAGGATCGGCGCGTCCTTCAGGAGGACGCGGGCGATCGCGATGCGCTGGCGCTGGCCGCCGGAGAGCTTGACGCCGCGCTCGCCGACATGGGCGTCGAGGCCGGTCCGGCCATGCGGATCCGAGAGGCCGTCGATAAAGCCGTCGGCATGGGCGCGCCGCGCCGCTTCCAGCACCTCGGCCTCGCTCGCGTCGGGCCGGCCATACAGGATGTTGTCGCGCACCGAGCGGTGGAGCAGGGAGGTGTCCTGCGTGACGAGGCCGATCCGCCGGCGGAGCGTATCCTGCGTCACCCCGGCAATGTCCTGGCCATCGATGCGGATCGTGCCGGCCTCGGTGTCGTAGAAGCGCAGCAGCAGGTTGACGAGCGTCGACTTGCCCGCGCCCGAGCGCCCGACGAGGCCGACCTTCTCGCCCGGCCGGATCGTCAGCGACAGATCCTCGATCACGCCGCCCTTCTTGCCGTAGTGGAAGTGCACCTTGTCGAAGCGGATCTCGCCCTTGTCGACGGCGATGTCCTTCGCGCCCGGCTTGTCGAGCAGCGCATAGGGCCTCGCGATCGTCTCCAGCCCCTCCTGCACCGTGCCCATCTGCTCGAAGATGCCGATCGACACCCACATGATCCAGCCGGACATGTTGGTGATGCGGATCGCGAGGCCGGAGGCGATGGCGATCGCGCCGAGCGAGATCGACGAGGACGACCAGAGGCTGACGGCGATGGCGCCGGTGCCCACGATCAGGATGCCGTTCAGCGTCGAGACGGTGGCGTTCATCAGCGTGATGAGCCGCGTCTCGCTGCGGAAGGTCTCGGTGTGCTCGACCAGGATGTCGCGGGCATAATCGTCCTCGCGGTCCGGATGGGCGAACAGCTTCACCGTCTGGATGTTGGTGTAGCTGTCGACGATCCGCCCGGTCAGGACCGAACGCACCTCGGACATCGCCGTCGCGCGATCGCGGATGCGCGGCACGAAATGGACCAGCGTCGCGACATAGCAGACGATCCACAGCGTGAGCGGAATCGTCAGCCGCCAGTCGGCATCGGCGAAGATGACCAGCGCCGAGATCGCGAAAATGATCACGAACCACAGCGCATCGATGATCTGCGTCACGGATTCCCGAAGCGCCGGGCCGGTCTGCACGATCTTCGACGCAATCCGCCCCGCGAAGTCGTTGGCGAAGAACGTCATCGACTGGCGCACGACATAATGATGCGTCTGCCAGCGGACGAGATTGGTGAAGGATGGCGCGATCGCCTGCTGGTTGACGAGGTCATGCACGACCTGCGCGATCGGCCGCGCGATCAGGATCACGAAGCCCATCCACAGGAACGTCGGACCGTAGTCGGCCAGGACGGCGCCCGGCGAGGTCGTGCGCAGGAGGTCAACGATCGAGCCGATATAGCGCATCATCGAGACCTCGATGAGTGACACGACGAGGCCGATGCCCATCAGCGCCAGCAACCAGGGCCAGACCTGCCGGCAATAGCGCAGATAGAAGCCGACGAGCGTCTGCGGCGGCATGCTCTCGTCATGCCGTTTGAACGGATCGATGCGGGTTTCGAAGAAACGGAACATGGCTGGGCTCCGAAGGCAGCACGGCCGGCGCCAACACGCGCGGAACCGGGAGCTGCCGGAATGAGACGGGCGCGCCGACGCGGGCAAAAGCCCTGCGGCGCGCGAACGGAACTGGAAACGTGGGGAACAGAGAAAGGGCGGTCGTCGAAGGCTCGACCGGATTTCGCTGCGGGTTTGAGCTAGTGGCGCGCGGCCAGTGCTTCAAACGGACGACGTTCGGCGCGGACAGCGGAGTGATTGAACTTCATCCAGCCCTCCATGGCTCGAAATCGCCCGCGCCCATCGCGGCGAGAAATACAACTTCGCTTATAGCCACGCCGGCGCAAATTGCGACCGCCTTTCGGGCCCGAAAGCGCGCATTGGCGCGCCCTGTTGCCGAATCGCGACAGGAGTAGGCGCAGTCTTCCCAGTCGCCGATGACATAAGCCCGGCCCCATGCATAGGCGTCATCCCGGCGAAAGCCGGGATCCATACAGCCGCTGCATCGGGGGCGCGAGCATGATGGCGATGGACCTGAGTGCCCCAAAGACGCCCTAGCATGTCTGGTCTGCACCATTCGACACCTATTCGAACGGCTTCAGGCTGAATGGACCCCGGCTTTCGCCGGGGTGACGCCGGAGAGGGTGTTGACGGCGGAGCGTTGGGGAGGCCGAGCGTCGCAAGCCGGTCGATCGTGACCGAGCCTGTCGGTCGAGCGCTACTCCGCCGCGATCTCGTGCGGGGCGCGGTCGCCGAGGAAGCCGCCGGACTGGCGGGCCCAGAGCTGGGCGTAGAGCCCCTGGCGTTCCAAGAGTTCGGCATGCGTGCCCATCTCGATGATGCGGCCCTCGTCCATGACGACGAGGCGGTCCATCGCCGCGATGGTCGAGAGACGGTGCGCGATCGCGATCACCGTCTTTCCGTCCATGAGGCTGGTCAGTTGCTCCTGGATCACCGCCTCGATCTCGGAATCGAGCGCGCTGGTTGCCTCGTCGAGCACGAGGATCGGCGCATCCTTCAGGAGGACTCGGGCGATCGCGATGCGCTGGCGCTGGCCGCCGGAGAGCTTGACGCCGCGCTCGCCGACATGGGCGTCGAGCCCCTTGCGGCCGCGCGGATCGACGAGGCCGGCGATGAAGCCGTCGGCGGCGGCGCGCCGCATCGCCGTCTCGATCTCGGTATCGTCGGCATCGGGCCGGCCGAAGCGGATATTGTCGCGGATCGAGCGGTTGAGCAGCGCCGTATCCTGCGTGACGACGCCGATCGCGGCGCGCAGCGACGCCTGCGTGACGGTCGAGACATCCTGTCCGTCGATGCGGATCGCGCCGGATTCGAGATCGTAAAGCCGCAGCATCAGGCTGACCAGGGTGGTCTTGCCCGCGCCGGAGCGACCGACGAGGCCGATGCGCTCGCCCGGCTTCACCACGAGGTCGACATCGCGCAGCACGGTCTTGCCGCCATCATAGGAGAAGCGGACATGGTCGAAGGCGATCTCGCCCTGCGTCACGACCAGTTCGCTCGCATCCTCGCGGTCGACCAGCCCATGCGGGCGGGCAATGGTGCGCATGCCGTCCTCGACCGTGCCGACATTGTCGAACAGGCCCGTGAGCGTCATCATCACGCGGCCGGACATGACGGTGAGGCGCATGACGAGGCCGAGCGCCACAGCCGTCTCGCCGGGGCTCATGCGGCCGACCAGCCACAGATGCAGGGCGAGCGCGCCGGTCGCGCCGATCAGCAGCGCGTTCGAGGTATGGAGCAGCGCGGCCAGCGTGGTCAGCAGGCGGTTCTGGTCGAGCTGGCGGCCAGTCTGCTCGGCGATCGCGCTCCGCGCCGTTTCCTCCTCGCGGCCGTCGCGGGCGAAGAGCTTCACGGTCTGGATGTTGCCGTAGATATCGGCGAGCTTGCCCGTCAGCAGCGAGCGCGCTTCGGAGGCGGCGGCCGCCCGCCGCCGCACGCGCGGCACGAAATAGAAGGCGACGCTCGCGAAGGCGGCGATCCAAAGCGCCAGCGGCACCACCATCCAGACATCGACGCTGAGGAAAATCACGAAGGCCGAGGCGACGAAGACGACGATGACCCACATGAAGTCGATCACCTGGGTGAGCGACTGGGTCACCGACGAGCCGGTCTGGACGATCTTGGTGACGATGCGCCCGGAGAAATCGTTCTGGAAGAAGGCGTAGGACTGGCCGAGCACGTGCAGGTGGTTGAGCCAGCGGATGCGCGCGGTCAGCGCCGGAGGCAGGATCTGGTTCGAGAGCACGATCTGCGTGATGGTCGCGAGCGGGCGCAGCACCACGACGACGAGCGCCATGCCGGCGAGCTGCCAGCCATATTCCGTGAGGAAGTTCGCCGCGGTGCCCTTGCTCATCATGTCGACGAGGCGGCCGATATAGGCGTAGATCGCGACCTCGGCGAGCGAGACGGCGAGGCCGGCCGCCAGCAGCGCGACGATATAGGGCCAGACGGGCTGCAGGAAAAAACGATAGAACGCGATGAGGCGGCCGGGCGGCGATTGCGCGTCGACGGCGAAGGGGTCGATCAGATGTTCGAAAAAGCGAAGCATCGCCGCGTTTCTAGTCCCGTTTCCTGCGCCGGGCGCCCGGCCTGAGCGCCTTCGTCATGCCGCGCATCGTCCTCTACCAGCCCGACATTCCGCACAATACGGGCGCGATCCTGCGATTCGCGGCCTGTCTCGACATCGGTGTCGACCTGATCGAGCCGGCCGGCTTCGATCTTTCCGATCGTGGCCTGAAGCGCGCCGGCATGGACTATGTGGAGCAGGCCATGCTCACCCGCCACCCTTCGTTCGAAACATTCGAGACGGCGCGGCGGGAATCGGGCGGTCGCTTCATCCTCTTTACCACGCGGGCCAGCCGAGCCTATTTCGACTTCGACTTTTGCACCGGCGACCATCTCGTCTTCGGGCGCGAGAGCGCCGGGGTGCCGGATTTCGTGCATGAGCGGGCGGATGAACGCCTCCTCGTGCCGATGCGGCCGGGGCTTCGATCGATCAATCTCGCCATGACGGTCGCGCTCGCCACCGCCGAGGCGCTGCGCCAGACGGGCGGCTTCCCCGAGCCTGGCGGCGAAAGGACGGACGGATGAGCGAGACGGAGAGGCTGGAGGCCGAGAAGGCCGCGGCCACGCGCTGGTTTGCCGAATTGCAGGGCGCGATCATCGCCGCCTTCGAGACGCTCGAGGACGAGGCGCCGTCCTTCCATGCCGGCGCGCCGGGCCGCTTCTTGAAGACGCCGTGGCAGCGCACGGATCACGCCGGCGGCGATGGCGGCGGCGGCACCATGGCGCTGATGCATGGGCGGCTGTTCGAGAAGGTCGGCGTGCATGTGTCGACCGTGCATGGCAGCTTCGCGCCGGAGTTCGCGGCGCAGATTCCCGGCGCCGACCAGGATCCGCGCTTCTGGGCGGCCGGCATCTCGCTGATCGCGCATATGGCGAATCCCAACGTGCCGACCGTGCATATGAACACGCGCATGGTTGTCACCACGCGGCAATGGTTCGGCGGCGGGGCGGACCTGACGCCGTTCCTCGGGCGGCGGCGCACGCAGGAGGACGCCGATTCGGTGCGCTTCCACGCGGCGATGCGGCAGGCCTGCGAGCGCCACGCTGTCGCCGACTACGGCCGCTACAAGGAATGGTGCGACACCTATTTCTACCTGAAGCACCGCGCCGAGCCGCGCGGCATTGGCGGCATCTTCTATGACGGGCTGAATTCTGGCGATTTCGCCGCCGATTTCGCCTTCACGCAGGATGTCGGCCGCGCCTTCCTCGACGTCTACCCGCAGATCGTGCGCGCCAATTACGGGTCGCCGTGGACGGAGGCCGACCGCGAGGAGCAGCTTGTGCGGCGCGGACGCTATGTCGAGTTCAATCTCATCTATGATCGCGGCACGATCTTCGGTTTGAAGACCGGCGGCAATGTCGATTCGATCCTGTCGTCGATGCCGCCTGTGGTGAAATGGCCGTGACATCCTCGGGGAGCGAAGCATGACGAAGGCGGTTCTCGGCATCATCGGCGGGTCGGGCCTTTATGACCTGCCGGGCCTCGAGGAGGCGGAATGGCGCGATGTGGCGAGCCCCTGGGGCACGCCGTCGGACCAACTCCGCTTCGGGCGGATCGGCGAGACGCAAATCGTCTTCCTGCCGCGCCATGGCCGTGGCCATCGCCTGTCGCCGTCGGGGATCGATTACCGCGCCAATATCGACGCGCTGAAGCGCGCGGGCGTGACCGACCTCATCTCCGTCTCGGCCGTCGGCTCGCTTAAGCAGGAGCTCTTTCCCGGCGACTTCATCATCGTCGACCAGTTCATCGACAAGACGGTGGCGCGCGTCTCGTCCTTCTTCGGCAATGGCTGCGTCGCGCATGTCTCGCTGGCGCATCCCGTGGCGCCGAAGCTGGTGGAGCGCATCCGCATGGCGGCCGTCGCCGAGGCGATCGACCATCATGTCGGCGGCACCTATGTCTGCATGGAGGGGCCGCAATTCTCCTCCGCCGCCGAATCGCACCTGCATCGCAGCTGGGGCGCGGATGTCATCGGCATGACCAACATGCCGGAGGCGAAGCTCGCCCGCGAGGCCGAGATCTCCTATGCCACCATCGCCATGGTGACGGATTATGACGGCTGGCACCCCAATCACGACGCGGTCACGGTCGATCAGGTCATCGCGGTGCTGAACGACAATCGCGACAAGGCGCAGCGGCTCGTCGCCCGCCTGGCGCGCGATTTTCCTGCCGAGCATGAGCCCTGTCCGATCGGCTCGGACCGCGCGCTCGACCATGCGATCATGACCGCGCCGGCCGCGCGCGATCCGATCCTTCTTGCCAAGCTCGACGCCATTGCGGGGCGGGTCCTCTGAGCGGGAGCATCGCGTCGCTCTGGACGCGGGCGCCAAGCTGAGGCAAGCCTAGCCACCAACTCTTCCATGATGCGAAAGCCAGCATGAGCCCCGTCCCCTTCGACATCGCCGCCGCGATCCGCACCATTCCGGACCATCCCTCGCCGGGAATCCTGTTTCGCGACATCACCACGCTGCTCGGCGATGCGCGCGCCTTCCGCCGCACGGTCGACGAACTGGTCCAGCCCTGGGCCGGGGCCAAGATCGACAAGGTGGCCGGCATCGAGGCGCGCGGCTTCATCGTCGGCGGCGCGGTCGCGCACCAGCTTTCGGCCGGCTTCGTGCCGATCCGCAAGAAGGGCAAGCTGCCCTGGAAGACCGTGAGCACGACCTATGCGCTCGAATACGGCACCGATCAGATCGAGATGCATATCGATGCGATCGCGCCCGGCGAGCGGGTCCTGCTCGTCGACGACCTGATCGCGACCGGCGGTACCGCCGAGGCGGCGGTGAAGCTGCTGCGGGAGATGGGCGCCGTGGTCGAGGCGGCCTGCTTCATCATCGACCTGCCGGCGCTCGGCGGTGCGGACAAGCTGCGCGCGCTCGGCGTGCCGATCCGCACGCTCGTCAGCTTCGAGGGGCATTGACCGTGGCGGATTTCTCCATCGTTCTCGGCACGCGGATCTGGTCGACCTGGTCGATGCGGCCCTGGCTGGTGCTGCACCGGACCGGCGCCTCCTTCGACGAGACGGTGATTCGCCTGCGCGCCGACGATACGGTCGCGCAGGTCGCGGCCGTCAGCCCGTCCGGCCTGGTCCCGCTCCTGACCGATCACCGTTTCGGCGCGCCGATCCAGGTCTGGGATTCGCTGGCGATCTGCGAATATCTGGCCGAGTCATTCCCCGAGAAGAATTTATGGCCTGCCGATCGCGCGGCGCGGGCCGTGGCCCGCTCGGTGTCGGCGGAAATGCATTCGGGCTTTGCGCGCCTCCGCCATTCCCTGGCCATGGATCTCTTCGCCGAGAAGCCGGGCGAGGGCTATGGCGACGAGGGCGTCGCGGCGCAGGTCGCCCGGATCGACGCGATCTTCCGCGATTGCCGCGCCCGGTTCGGCGCGAGCGGTCCCTATCTCTTCGGCGCCTGGTCGATCGCCGATGCGATGTTCGCGCCGGTCGCGAGCCGCTTCAGGACCTATCGTCCGCCGCTCTCCGATGTCGCGGCCGGCTATGTCGAGACGATCACCGGCGATGCCGGCTTCCGGGCCTGGGAAGATGCGGCCCGTCGCGAGTTGTGACGTGCGGGCCACAATGCGCGCATTGCCCCTATCCGGCCTTACCAGCAGGGCTCCGAGCCTGTACCATCGCGACGCGCTCGGGATGACTGAATGAATTCGTTCTTCGACATTTTCAGGTGGGATCGCTTCGTTTCGTCGAGCGCGGTCGAGGTGCTGTTCTGGCTTCTGGCCGGGCTCTCGATCCTCGGTGGAGCCTATGGCGTCATCACCGGTGTTCAGCTGCTCGCTTCCGACGAGGCGCGCGGGCTGATCGCGATCGCCGGCTCGATCATCGGCGGCGTCGCCGGCATGGTGCTGGCGCGCATCCTGTGCGAGGCGGTCGTGATCCTGTTCCGGGTCAATGACAGCCTGGCCGATATCGCCGACCGCATTGCCGAGACGGCGGTCCAGGATGAGATCGACCCCGTGCGGACCGAGCGTCGCGCCGCCGAGACGGCGCGGCCATCTTCCGGCCGACAGGAGCGGCGCGAGCCGCTCGCCGTGGAGCTCGCCGCGATCGACCATCGCGTGGCCGCCGCCGAGGCGCTGGACGACCGCCTGCCCGAGCCGCGTCTGGCCGAGCCGCGCGGCTGGGACCAGCGCGGCGCCGAACCGCGCCATCCCGAAGCCCGTCATCCCGAAGCCCGTCATGGCGAGCCGCGCCGCGTCGAGCCGCGCGCCATCGAGCCGCGTCCGGCCGAGCCCCGTTCCTGGGAGGTTCGCGCGCCGGAGCCGCGGGTCGCCGAGCCGCACCGCGCCGAGCCGCGCGCCGCGGATCTGCCGCCGCAGCGTGGCGAGGATCCGCGCAATGGCGAGGTGAGGCGACCGGCCCAGCGTTATGCCGAGCCGCGCCGCGGCGAACCGCATCCGCCCGAGCCGCAGCCCGAGCCGCGGCATGCGGACGCGCGCTTCGAACCGCGTCCGTCTGCCGAATCCCGTGGTGTCGAGAACCGGGGTGCCGAGGTCCGCCGCTATGAATCGCGCAGCGGCGAATCGCGCTACGGCGAAGGGCGCGCGCGTGACGCTGCGCCGAGCGACCATGCCGATTTCGTGCCGCCCTCGCGGCAGGAGAGCCATCCGGCGGACCATCGCCCCGGATCCTCGCGCCTTCCGGCCGAGCGCGATCCGGCGCGTGCACATGAGCCGCCGGCCGCCACGCGTCCGCTGCCCGGTGGCCTCCGTGAATTGCCGAGTCCGCGGCCGCCCGAGACGCGGGATACGTCGATCCAGCGCCCGGTCGCGCATGAGCCGCGGCACCCCGAGCCCCGTCCGCTTCCGCCGGCACCGGCCGCCAAGGTTTCGTTACCCCCGGCCGATAAGGCACCGCCCATCCAGGCGGAACCGGCAATCCATCGTGAGGAGGCGCCGGCGCGCGACGCGATCGAGGCGCACGAGCCGCATGGCGGCCAGGATGATCGGCCTGCGCCTGCGCCTCAGGCGGTGGAACGCAGCGCTGCGGAGTCGCCGGCCGCTGCGGTCGTCGCCCCGGAGGGCCCGCCCGAGCCTGCCAAGCCGCGCGGCGAGGGCCGTGGCACGGAAGGCAAGCCGCGCGAGGGCCGGGCGTCGCGCCGCGGCAAGTCGGCTCACTCGCAGAAATCAGGCCCCGGCCAGACCCCGCCCAAATCCGGCGACGCCGCCTGACCGGGCGCGTTCGCGCGCGGAGCCGTGCGGGATAGCGCCGAGCGCCCGACGGACCTCGTCAGGCGGTGGAAGGCAGCCTGCAGGCCATCTCCTCGCGCACGCCGCCAGCAGGCCTGGATTGCCGGGTCGAGCCCGGCAATGACTCGCGTGGTGTGTCGGCAGATGGCGAAGGTGGCGCGCGGGCAGCGTGCTGCCCGGCGTGGCAGACTCAGGTGTTGAAGCGGAAGAGCAGCACGTCGCCGTCGGCGACGACATATTCCTTGCCTTCGTCGCGCGCCCGGCCGGCTTCCTTGGCGCCAGCCTCGCCGCCGAACTTGACGTAATCGTCATAGGCGATCGTCTGGGCGCGGATGAAGCCGCGCTCGAAATCGGAATGGATCACGCCGGCGGCCTGCGGGGCCTTGGTCCCGACGGGGATCGTCCAGGCGCGCGCTTCCTTCGGGCCGACCGTGAAATAGGTGATCAGGCCGAGCAGCGCATAGCCGGCACGGATCAGACGGTCGAGGCCGGGCTCTTCGAGGCCGAGCGTCTCGAGGAATTCCTTCTGCTCCTCGGGCGCCAGCTGGGCGATCTCGGATTCGATCGCGGCCGAGATCACGACGCAGCCCGCGCCTTCGCGCGCGGCCATCTCCTCGACACGCTTTGAGTAGGCGTTGCCGGTCGCGGCCGAGGCTTCCTCGACATTGCAGACATAGAGAACCGGCTTCGACGTCAGAAGGTTGAGCGCTTCGAAGGCGCCGCGATCCTCGTCGGCGACCTTGACGAGGCGGGCCGGCTTGCCCTCGCGCAGGAGCGCGAGCGCGGCATCCATCAGCTCGACCTGGTGCTTGGCTTCCTTGTCGTTCGCGGCGCGCTTCCGGAGCGGCGCGACACGGCGCTCGAGGCTGTCGAGATCGGCCAGCATCAGCTCGGTCTCGACCGTCTCGGCGTCCGCGACCGGATCGATCCGGTTCTCGACATGGGTGATGTCGCCATCCTCGAAGCACCGCAGCACATGTGCGATCGCGTCGACTTCGCGGATATTGGCGAGGAACTGGTTGCCGAGCCCTTCGCCCTTCGACGCGCCGCGCACCAGGCCGGCGATGTCGACGAAGGTGAGGCGCGTCGGCACGATCTCCTTCGACTTGCCGATCACGACCAGCGTGTCGAGGCGGGGATCCGGCACCGCGACCTCGCCGGTGTTCGGCTCGATCGTGCAGAACGGATAATTCGCGGCCTGCGCCGCCGCCGTCTTGGTCAGCGCGTTGAACAAGGTCGACTTGCCGACATTCGGCAGGCCGACGATACCGCATTTGAAGCCCATGGTGCTTTCTCAGTTCATCAGGGCTTCGAGGCCCTGTTCATCACGGAATAAATCGACGATGCGCATACCATCAATCACGCGCCCATGCTCCAGATCTTCCGTCACGAACAGCCCGCAATTCGCTTTCAGCGCCGAAGAGAGCATAACGCAGTCCCACCAGGCGAAGCCGGTGGCGTCCTGAACCTCCCAGCCCTTAGCGGTCGTGGAGGCGTCGATCGGTGCCGTGCAGCTCGGCAGGAGCGATCCGATGAACCGGCGCGCATCCGGCCTCGGCATGATTTTCCGGCGATCCGTCAGCACGCGATAGCACTCGTTCAGGGTCTGAGGACTCGTGACCAGCCGATGCGACAGGGCTGCAAGGCGGACGAAATTAGCCGCCTTGATCCTTTTCGTCGGTTCGTTGGGATCGAGGCTGTAGATCAGAATGTTGCTGTCGACGAAGATCCCGGTCGTCATAGAGGTCATCCCTCCTGGGCATATTGGCAGCGATGCCGGGATACCCAGGTCCCGACAAGAAGGATTCGAGATCGGTCAACGAATAGGCGGCGTGGCGCATGTCGTTCTCCAGCCTTTCGCCCAGCCAGCGCGACAGGCTCTTGCCGGCCTTGGCCGCTTCGACGCGGGCCCATTGGGCGACCTTCTCGTCGAGAGTGATGGTGACGTTCTTCATGGCGGTTCCGGCACGAACTTCGTGTGACACGGATTTCGTGTCTTCGTGTCGCCTTGTCAAGGCGATGCGTCAGTCGCCCTTGCCGAAGAGGCGCTTCAGCCCCGCAGCGAAGGGGCTGTCGGACGTCTTTTCCGCCTGGAGCCCGCTGGCCTTCGGGGCAGGGGCCTGCGGCGCGGACGGGGAAGTCATGTCGCCGTTCGGCTTGTCGGACGCCTTGGCCTTGTCGGAAGGCGCCGCCTTGCCCGGTGCCGCCGCCTTGGGCTCGCTGCGATGCAGGCGGTTGGCGAAGGTGCTGTCCTTGTCGTCGGCGAGCAGGGGAGCGGCGTCGGCGATGGCGTCCATCAGGCCGTTGACCCATTCCTCGGCTTCGGCGCGCGAGAAATCATGCAGCACATGCGCATGGACGAGTTCCTTGGCGCCGGGATGGCCGATGCCGAGCCGCAGGCGGCGATAATCGTCGCCGAGATGGGCGCTGATCGAGCGCAGGCCATTGTGGCCGCCATGCCCGCCGCCCGCCTTCATGCGCGTCTTGCCCGGCGGCAGGTCGAGCTCGTCATGGATCACGACGATATCGGCATTGGGGATCTTGAGGAAGCGCGCGGCCTCGGCAACGGCCCGGCCGCTGTCGTTCATATAGGTCTGCGGCTTCATGAGGAGCACCTTGCGACCGGCAAGCGTGCCCTCGGCCACTTCGGCATGAAAGCGCGAGCGCCAGGGAGAGAAGCCATGGCGGCGGTGGATGGCATCCGCCGCCATGAAGCCGATATTGTGCCGGTTCAGCGCATACTGGCCACCGGGATTGCCGAGGCCAACGATGAGGAGCATGGACGCGTCCCCTTGTGCGAACCGGAGGACCGCGGCTTACGCCTTGGCAGCTGCCGCGTCGGCCTCGGCCTGCTCGGCCGACGTCAGGGCGGCGGGTGCGGCGATCGTCGCGACGGTGAAGTCACGGTCGATCACGGGCTTCACGCCTTCCGGCAGCGTCACGGCCGAGATGTGAACCGAGTCGTTGATGTCGAGACCGGAGAGGTCGACGACGATGTGATCCGGGATCGCATCCGCCGGAGCCGTCACCTCGATCTCGTGGCGGACGATGTTGAGCACGCCGCCGCGCTTCAGGCCCGGGGACTTGTCCTCGTTGATGAACTGCACGGGGATTTCGACATGCAGCGTCGAGCCGGCCGAAACGCGCAGGAAGTCGACATGGATCGGCTGGTCCGTGACCGGATGCAGCGCGTAGTCGCGCGGAATGACGCGGATCTTCTCGCCATCGACGTTGATGGTCGCGACGGTCGTCAGGAAGCCGCCGGCATGCAGCTTCAGATAGACGTCCTTGTGCGACAGCTCGATGGAAAGCGGGGCCTGCTTGTTGCCATAGATGACGGCTGGAATCTTACCTTCGCGACGCGACGCCCGGGCGGCCCCCTTGCCCACGCGGTTGCGCACGGAGGCCGTGAGCTCGTAAGAGGTGCTCATCGGTATTCTCCTTCTTGAACAACGAAAAAAGGCCGCGGTGCCTCCAGGGGTGTCGGCGCGGCCGTGCGCCTTATAGCCGAGGCCGGCAGGGGCGACAAGCAAGGATCCTTCCAAACTGCGGCACGGGGGTTGAACTCCGTGGGCGACGGCTTTATTCGGAGTATAGAACTCAACTTTAATCCGAAGGGCGCCATGCCGGACGCACTCCGCCGGGTTGCCGCGTCGATCGTCGCGTCGATCTTTCTTCTCCTGCCGCTGGCTGCCGCCGCGCAGGTTCCCGATTCGCTCGGACCAGCCGTCGCCGTCGAGGTCGCGGCGCCCGGCGAGATGGGGGGCACGGGCGAAGCCGTTGTCGATCCCGCGACGCTGCCGCACGACCTGTCGCCGATCGGCATGTTCCTCGGCGCCGATCATGTCGTGAAAGCGGTGATCGGCGGCCTCGCGCTCGCCTCGGTCGCGACCTGGGCGATCTTCCTCACCAAGGTGTTCGAGCTGACGGCGGTGCGCCGGCGCTGGACGGCTTTCCGCCATCGTCTCGGCCGGGTGGGGACGCTCGACGAGGCGCTCGAGCTCTCCCGGCGGCGGCGCGACGCCGCGGCGCGGCTGGTGCGGGCCGCGTCCGACGAGATCGACGTGTCGCGCGGCCTGCCCGCTGCCGGCATCAAGGAGCGCGTCGTGATCCGTTTCGACCGGATCCAGGCCGGCTCCAGCCGTGAACTGGCGCGTGGCACCGGCGTGCTGGCGAGCGTCGGCTCGCTTTCGCCCTTTGTCGGCCTGTTCGGCACCGTCTGGGGCATCATGAATTCGTTCATCGGCATCAGCCAGTCGAACACGACCAACCTCGCCATCGTCGCGCCGGGCATTGCCGAGGCGCTGTTCGCCACCGGCGTCGGCCTCGCCGCGGCCATTCCCGCGGTGCTCTTCTACAATATCTTCGCCCGCATGACGGCGGCCAACAAGGCGGCGCTCGCCGATGTCGCGGCCGAGGCACTGGCGCTGCTGTCGCGCGATCTCGATCGCGCCGCGCAGCGCGGCTCGCTGCGCATCGTCGCCGCGGCGGCGGAGTAGGGAGCGATGGCCGCCCGCCTTCAGGACAGCGACGACGAACTTTCCGAGAACAGCGAGATCAACGTCACGCCCTTCATCGACGTGATGCTTGTGCTGCTCATCGTCTTCATGATCGCCGCGCCGCTCGCCACCGTCGACGTGCCGGTCGAGCTGCCGCGCTCCAACGCCAAGGCGGCGCCGCGCGAGGGCAAGCCGCTCTTCCTGTCGATCGGCCGGGATCTCGGGTTGAAGCTCGGCAATGATCCGGTCGATCCGGCGGCGCTTGGCGCCGCGCTCGACCAGGCGAGCGGCGGCAATCGCGGGGAACGCATCTATCTCCGCGCCGACCGGCGTATCGACTATGGCGAGGTGGTGGAGGTCATGAACCGCCTGCGCGACGCCGGCTATGCCAAGGTCGCGCTCGTCGGGCTCGACGCGGGCCGCTAGGCCGTTCAGCGCCCGCTGGATCGGCCGGACCCCGTCGTCATCCCCCTTGCGATCCTTCCGGTCTGACCGATGCATGCCCGGAGCACACCCTGGCCGATCGGTGCAAACCGCGGCCTGATGCCGTGTCCTGTCCGCGTTTCGGCTAGCTTCGGCGTTCTGCTCGATCCATCATGCTTGCCGAGATCGCGCCGGTCGGGGGCGCCGGCGGCCCCGATGGAGGATGCCATGAGCTGTGAATGCGATTCCCAGTGCCCGGCTGCGACGCAGTGCTACTGCATTTATACCTATGACGACGGGATCTGTGTCTGCGTCTGCGACTATCCGATGGTTCAGCCGGCCTTTGCCAAACGGCCGGCCAAGTCGATCGAGACCATGGTGGATCTCTGCATCAAGAACATCGAGCTCGGCGATCTGGCCGCGGCGCTGGACGGCATTTCCGGAGCCGGCATTCTCGTCCCGGCGGCGCGCCTGAAGACGCAGGTTTCGCTCAGCCTGCGCAAGGCGTCGCTGGCCGATGCGCTCGCGCAGCTCGGCCTCGTCGCCCAGAATGGAGAGGCTGCCGCAGCAGCACCATGACGTGACGCGCCCGGCGCTGGTCTGGCTCGACGCGGGCCGCTGACCGGCCCGCGCGGCTTCAGATGAACAGGCTCGAGACCGATTTCTCGCTGGCCGTGCGGTTGATCGCTTCGCCGATGAGCGTTGCGATCGAGGTGACGCGGATGTTCTCCGCCTTCTGCACCGCCTCGGTCGGCTGGATCGAATCGGTGATCACCAGTTCCTTCAGCATGGACGAGGCGATGCGCGCGACGGCGCCGCCTGACAGCACGCCGTGGGTGATATAGGCGACGACCGACTTCGCGCCCTTGGCCAGCAGGGCCTCGGCGGCGTTGCAGAGCGTGCCGCCCGAATCGACGATGTCGTCGAACAGGATGCAGTCCTTGCCGTCGACATTGCCGATGATGTTCATGACTTCGGATTCGCCGGGGCGCTCGCGGCGCTTGTCGACGATGGCGAGCGGCGCGTCGATCCGCTTGGCGAGGGCGCGGGCGCGCACCACGCCGCCGACATCCGGCGAGACCACCATGACATTCTCGAGCTCGTAATGCTCCTTGATGTCACGGGTGATCACCGGAACGGCAAACAGATTGTCGGTGGGGATATCGAAGAAACCCTGGATCTGGCCGGCGTGGAGATCGAGGGTGAGCACGCGGTCGGCGCCGGCGTGGGTAATCAGGTTGGCCACGAGCTTGGCCGAGATCGGCGTACGCGGTCCTGCCTTGCGATCCTGCCTTGCGTAGCCGAAGTAGGGCAGGACCGCCGTGATGCGCCGGGCCGAGGACCGGCGGAGCGCATCGATGATGATGAGCAGCTCCATCAGGTGGTCGTTTGCCGGGAAACTCGTCGACTGGATGACGAAGACATCCTCGCCGCGCACGTTTTCCTGGATCTCGACAAAGATCTCCTGGTCGGCGAAGCGCCGGACGAGACATTTGGCGAGCGGAATTTCAAGATAGTTGGCGATCGCCTCGGCGAGCACCCGGTTGGAGTTTCCAGCAACCAGCTTCAAGGTGTCCGGTCCCGTCGTCAGGGGAAAATCCGCGCCCGACTCCGGGGAGGGGCAGCCGGCGGCGTTGTAGCAATTGAGGTGCCGCACTGCAAACGCGATTCTGGCGCAGGCGTGCGCCATCCCGTCCGACGTGCGCCGGGCGCCCTCTAGCGGGCGTTGCCCCAGGCGACGATCGACGAGATCGTGCGGCGCGCGACATTGGCCGTCGTCGAGGAATCGACGCCCGACCAGGGGTCGCTCTGCGAGCCGCCAGCCGAGGTTTCCTGGCCGGAAATGCGATGTACGCGCCGCCCGCTGGTGTCGAAGATATCCCAGACATAGACGAGGATCGTGCCGGAGGTATCGCCGAGCGCCGAGAGGTAACCCTTCACGACATAAGTCGCGGCGGTGTCGCCGGAGGGCACCAGCGACACGTGCTGGATATAGGCTTCCTTGCCGAGTTCGGCGGAAAGGCGCGTCAGCACGGTGGCCGGAGCGCCGGTCACCGGGGCGAAGGCGAACTTGGCCTCGGCAAATGGAACCGTGGGCGGCGCGGGCGCCGTGCTGCCTCCGACCGAGGTCGAGGAGGAGCCGCCGCCGCCCGTGTTGCCGCACGCCGCCACGAACAGAGCCGCCGCCAGCGCGAACGCCATCGGCAACAGCTTTTTACCCTTAACTATCATGGCGATCGTCCTGCCGGCGCGCTCGTCCAGACCCCATGTCCTTCCTAGACGCAAATGCCGTCACGGTCCAGAACGGGGGCTGTGGATTTCGTGTTTCAGTCCGCAATCGCGATCGCGTGCAGCAAGCGGCCATAGTCGGGCTCGCCGCGATGGGTGGTGCGCCGATAGGAGAAGAAGCGCGCCTCGTCGGCATAGGTGCAGAGCGCCAGATCTTCGAAACGGCCGATGCCGCTCGCGCCGAGTCGCGCGCCGATATAGGCGGGGAGATCGAACAGGTGATGCTCCGCGCGCGTCGAGGGCTCGAAATAGCGCGCATTCGCCGCATCGGCATTGAGGAAGCGGGCGCGGAATTCGGGCCCGACTTCATAGGCTGCGCGCGAGATGGTCGGCCCGAGCACGGCGACGATGCGCTCGCGCCGTGCGCCGAGGCTCTCCATGGCGTCGATCGTCGCCTCGAGAATGCCGGTGAAGGCGCCCTTCCAGCCGGAGTGCGCCGCGCCGACCACCCCGGCCTCGCCATCCGCGAACAGGACGGGACCGCAATCGGCGGTGCCGACGCCGACCGCGAGGCCCGGCCGCGCCGTGACTACGGCATCGGCCTTTGGTCCCGCGCCCGTCTGCCAGGGCTCGTCGACGATCACCGCGACGTCGCTGTGGACCTGATGCGGTGTCGCGAGGCGGCCGGGGTCGACGCCGAGCGCCGCGGTAACCCGCGCGCGGTTCTCGTTGACGGCAGCGCGGACGTCGAGCGAGCCGACGCCGCAATTGAGGCTCGCATAGATCCCGTCCGAGACGCCGCCCTCGCGGGTGAAGAAGCCGTGGCGGATCGACGGGAGAGCGGAGAGCGCATCGGAGGTGAGCTTCATGATCCTGGTCCGTGGCCGCTTCTAGAAGGGAGGAAGATGGAGGTCGGGCGCGGTGACGCACAGCACCTTGAACAGATCGCCCATGGCGCCGGGCGCCGCAAGGCGTTCGACGGCGCTGCGGATCTCGTCCTGAACGGGAGCGGGCTTACCGGCACCGAGCCGGCCGGCGCGCTCGACGAGGCCAAGGGCGAGGAGGAAGGCTCCCTGCGTCATCAGCCGCGCAGGAACCGCGCCGGCGGCTCTGGCGGCTTCGGCGAGGCGGGCGAAGTCGACATGGACCGTGAGGTCGGCTTCGCCGGGGTGGGCGAGCGGGGGATCGAATGCGTGCGCGCGGAGCGCCTGCAGCGTGTCGCCATGCCCAGCGCCTTCATGGCCGTAGTCGATGGCGAGGATCGCGCCGCCGTCCCGGGCGATCCGTGCGGCGAGCTCGGACATGATCGCGCCGGATATCGCGGCGATCTCGACCGTCTCGCCGTCGGCCACATCAGCCGGACCTTCGAAATCCGGCGCAGGCCGCAGCTGGAAGGCGAGGGCGCCGCCCTCAAGCGCCACGCAGCGTTCGGACCATCCGCCTCCGGCGCGCACAAACTGGTGGACGGGGAGGGCGTCGAAGAACTCATTGGCGAGGATGATGGCCGGTCCCGCCGGGATCGCGTCCACGGCCCGCAGCCAGACGACCTCGTGCCCGGCGAGGCGTTCGCGCTGGAGCAGCGTCAGGCGCGGACTGGTCTCGACCAGCACGATGCGCGCGGCCGTCTCGAAGGCCGGCACGAGCCGCGCGGCACGCAGCGCATCGGCCATCAGCGTGCCGCGGCCGGGGCCGAGTTCCGCGAGGATGAAGGGGGAGGGGGCGCCCATCTGCTGCCAGGCGTTCACGGCCCAGAGGCCGATGAGTTCGCCGAACATCTGACTCACCTCCGGCGCGGTGACGAAATCGCCCGCCGTGCCGAAGGGGTCGCGCGTCATGTAATAGCCGTGCTGAGGATCGCCGAGGCAGGCGTCCATATAATCGGCGATCGTCAGCGGGCCGTCGCGCGCGATGCGGGCCGCCAGACGCAGCGCGAGCGGGGTCGGCTGCTTGTCGAGCATGGCGAGGCTCACGAGGCCGGTGCGGGCACCGGCCGCCGCAGCACCACGACGAGCAGGATGATGCCGGCGATGAGAAGCGGCAGCGAGAGCAGCATGCCCATGGTGAGCCCGCCGGCCAGATAGCCGATCTGGATGTCCGGCTCGCGGAAGAATTCCGAGACGATTCGCGCCAGCGCATAGCCGATCGCGAAGATCGCCGAGATGAAGCCGGGCTGGCTGAGGCGCAGCTGCCTGTGGGTGAAGAAGCGCAGGACCAGGAAGAGCACGACGCCTTCGAGCAGCGCCTCGTAGAGCTGGCTCGGATGGCGCGGCTGCAGGTCGGCGTTCGGAAACACCATGGCCCAGGGAACGTCGCCCGGCCGGCCCCAGAGCTCGCCATTCACGAAATTGGCGAGGCGGCCGAGGCAGAGGCCGACGGTGACCGAGGGCGCGATCGTGTCGATCAGCGACCAGACCGGGATTTTCCGGCTCCGCGCGAACAGGATCATGGCGATCACCGTGCCGAGGAAGCCGCCATGGAACGACATGCCGCCATGCCAGACCTCGAAGATGGTCAGCGGCGCGGCGAGAAACTTGCCGAGATCATAGAACAGCACATAGCCGAGCCGGCCGCCGACGATGATGCCGACCGTCGCCCAGACCACGAAATCATCGAGATCGACGACGCGCATCGGCGCTCCGGACGGACCCCAGAGGCGCGGATTGGAGACGAGGCGGCGCGCATACCACCAGCCGAACAGGATGCCGACGATATAGGCCAGCGCGTACCAGCGGATCGCGAACGGCCCGATCTCGATCAGCACGGGGTTGATGGCGGGGAAGGGGAGGACGTTGAGCATGAAAACCCCGGATTTGCGCGTCGCGGGCATAGGTGCGCCGAGACTATGGTAGGGTCAAGGCCTCGTCGGGCCGGCCTCTGCCGCGCTTGGTCGCGCCGCCGCGCCCTTGCTGGCGGCAGGCCGAAACCCCATAGTCAGATCAACGCAGACCGCTTGGAGGGGATTCCATGGAACAGGGCCCGAACCGCATGTTCGACGATTTCGCCAAGCTGATGACCGATGCCGCCGGCATCGCGCAGGGCGTCCGCCGCGAGGCGGAGACCGCCATGAAGCACCAGGCCGAGCGTTTCCTCGGCGACATGGACTTCGTCAAGCGCGAGGAATTCGAGATCGTGCGCGAGATGGCGCAGAAGGCGCGGATCGAGAACGAGGCGCTCGCCGCCCGTGTCGCCGAGCTCGAGGCAAAGCTCGCCGTGCTGACGCAGGGCCATGTGGTGGCCGCGCCGACGGGCGAATAGACCTTACGCCTGGACGCCGTCCCGCTCGGTGAGCGGGACGAGACGCGAATCGGCCAGCGCCGCCGTGCGGTGGCCGAGGCCGGCGCGGTAGGCCGGATCGTCGGCGAAGGCGAGAAACGACGCGACGCTCGCTTGCCGGATCAGCATGACGCGATCCCAGCGCTCGGAGGCGGGGCCGATCAGGTTCGGACCGCCCTCATACAGGCCGAGAATCGAGCCGCCGCTCCGTGTCAGAAAAGGCAGCGTGTACGCGACGTAGCGATCGAATGCCTCCGCGCCGCTGATCGGCGTCGGCGGGGCGAGATCGGGATGCGCCGCATAGTCGGCGCGTTCGCGAAACCGCAGCAGGTTCAGCATCACGACCGGACCGACGAGGCCCCGCCGGAAAAAGGTGGCGCCCGCTTCCTGCGTGACGTCCAGATAGCATGTCGTGTCGGCGGCCATGGCGCTTCCTTCCGTGATCTTGGCCTTATTTTATCCGGGTGATATTGCGCATGCAATAATACCCGGATAAAAAATGCCGATCGCTCCGGCCTTTTCCGGAGCCGGAGGCATGTCCGGATGAACACCGAAGACAGGAAGGCGGCGATCTCCGCCTATAAGAAG
The DNA here is from genome assembly GCF_014196455.1 of Kaistia hirudinis. Classification (GTDB taxonomy): domain Bacteria; phylum Pseudomonadota; class Alphaproteobacteria; order Rhizobiales; family Kaistiaceae; genus Kaistia; species Kaistia hirudinis. Next base: position 458,379 of record NZ_JACIDS010000005.1, on the reverse strand, counting down.
CGCGAGCGCGCGATCGGCATCTATGAGCTTCGCTGCGCGGCGGCGGATGCGGTCTGGGTCGGCCAGACGACCAATCTCGATGCGATCTGGAACCGGATGCGCTTCACGCTGGAGCATGGCTCGCATCCGAGCCGCTCGCTGCAGGCCGCCTGGAACGCGCATGGCGAGCACGCCATCGCGCTCAGCGTCCTCGAGCGGATCGAGGACGAGGAGTCGAGCTACATATTGAACGGGTTGCTCAAGGAGCGCTGCGCCGCCTGGCGCACGCGGCTCGGCGCGCAGGCGATCTGAATCCGGCGCAACAAAAAGGCCGGGCGATGGCCCGGCCTTTCGTCATCGATGTCGTCTCGCCTCAGGCGTTCGCGGCGATCTTCTGCTCGGCCGGCTGGACGGCGGCCGTGTAGTCGTTCATCAGCGTCTCGGTGATCTTGCCGGGCGTGAAGCGGAACTCGTCGATCTCGGAGACCGGGGTCACCTCGGCGGCCGTGCCGCAGAGCCAGCATTCCGAGAAGGTCGGCAGCTCGTCCGGCGAGATGCGACGCTCGACGACTTCATAGCCGCGCGCCTTGGCGAGATCGATCACCGTCTGGCGCGTGATGCCGTTCAGGAAGCGGTCGGCGAGCGGCGTATGGATGACGCCGTCCTTGACGAAGAAGATGTTGGCGCCGGTGGCCTCGGCGACATTGCCTTCCCAGTCGAGCATCAGCGCATCGGCATAGCCGCGGCGCTCCGCCTCATGCTTGGAGATCGTGCAGATCATATAGAGGCCGGACGCCTTGGCGAGCGAGGGCGCGGTCTGCGGATCGGGACGGCGATACTTCGCGAAGGTCAGGCGGATGCCCTTGAGACGCTCGGCCGGGCTGAAATAGGACGGCCATTCCCAGGCGGCGATAGCGACATTGATCCGGTTCTTCTGGGCCGACACACCCATCATCTCGCTGCCGCGCCAGGCGATCGGACGGAGATAGCCGTCGACCAGGCCGTTCTTGGCCAGCGTCGCCTGACAGGCGTCGTCGATCTCCTGCAGCGTGTAGGGGATCTGGAAATCGAGGATTTCGGCCGATTTGAACAGGCGCTCGGTATGCTCGCGCAGCTTGAAAATCTTGCCGCCATAGGCGCGCTCGCCCTCGAAGACGCCGCTGCCATAATGGAGCCCGTGGGTCAGTACGTGAACCTTGGCGTCCTTCCAGGGCACGAAGGATCCATTGAACCAGATCCATCCATCTTTCTGATCGAAGGCAACCGCGCTCATCGTCATCGCTCCCAAATGGGTCTCCAAGACCCTTGCTTGTCGTGTCGTTTCGACCCGAATCCCGCGTTTTTCCGTCTTTGTAAAGCGCCATTGCGCCCTCAGCAGACGGACCGGCGACCGGTCGGGCCATTTTGCACCGCCGCGAAACTATCGGTAATGTGCCGGTCGAGGCGCGCTTCTGCGTTTCACATTGCAGAGGGGCACGGCTGGCGCGTTCGAAGATTTCGTCGCGACGGTCTCTCACGTAACAATCGAACCGAAATATGTCAATATGGCTGACGTAAATTTCGCGGCAGATTCCGGATCGGACACCCCTTCCGTGTCGGAGCCGGCGTCGCATGAGCTCTCGGGCCCGATCAGCGATCCCGTCTCGCTGGCCGAGCATCCCGAGATCGTGATGATCGAGCTGCTGTTCTACGCCTATCGCGACTTCGTGTCGGATCCCGACGCGGTGCTGGCGACCTTCGATTTCGGCCGGGCGCATCACCGCGTCGTCCATTTCGTCAGCCGCCATCCCGGCATGCCGGTCGCCGACCTTCTGGATATCCTCAAGATCACCAAGCAGTCGCTCGGCCGCGTGCTGAAGCAGCTGATCGACACGGGTTATATCGAGCAGGTGCCGGGACCGGTGGATCGGCGCCAGCGCCTGCTCTATCCGACCGCGAAGGGCCGCGCGCTGTCGCTGCGCCTGACCGAGCCGCAGGCGCGCCGTGTCCAGGCTGCGTTCGCGGGGCTGTCGGCGGAGGAGCGGCGGGGGGCCGAACACTTCCTGCGCATGATGATCGACGCCGAGGAACGCGATAAGGTGACGAAGCTGATCGGCCGCTGAGCCGCCGGCGGGAGGATCGCTGCCGGCTCGCCCCGGCGCCCGAGGAGTGTTCGATGAGTGATGCCGCCACCTCTCTTCAGCCCATCGTCGCGGACGATGCCCCGCATATCCTGGTCATTGACGACGACCAGCGCATCCGTTCGCTGATCCAGCGCTATCTGACCGACAACGGCTTTCGCGTCGATGTCGCCTCCGATGCCGGCGAGGCGCGCGGGCGGCTCGGCGGCCTCGCCTTCGACCTTCTGATTCTCGACGTGATGATGCCGGGCGAGAGCGGGCTCGAACTGATGAAGAGCCTCCGCGAGACGCTCGACGTGCCGATCCTCATGCTCACCGCGCGGGCGGAGATCGAACACCGCATCGCCGGCTTCGAGGGCGGGGCGGACGACTATCTCGGCAAGCCGTTCGAGCCGCGCGAACTGGTGCTGCGCATCAATGCGATCCTGAAGCGCGGCGCGCCGGCGCCGGCGCCGCTGATCGAGCAGCTTCGCTTCGGCCCGTTCACCTTCCATATCGGCCGCCGCGAACTGCGCCGCGGCACGGAGACCGTGCGCCTCACCGACCGTGAGCGCCAGATCATGGCCGTCTTCGCCGCGAGCCCGAACGAGACGGTGCCGCGCCTTGCTTTGCTCGCCGAGGATGAGCCGGCGGGAGAACGGACGATCGACGTGCAGATCAACCGGCTCCGGCGCAAGATCGAGGTCGATCCGACCAACCCGCTCTATCTCCAGACCGTGCGCGGCATCGGCTATCGCCTGGTGACCGAGGCGTGACGCTGTTCCCCGCACCGGGCGCGCGTCCCCGCCGCCCAGCCGGACGAAAGGCCTGATGGACAAGCCGCCGCATCCGTTCCACGGCATCGGCCGGATCGGAAGCTGGTCCGACTGGCCGCTGGTCGCGCTCGTCCGCCGCCTCGCGCGCTCGCCGTCCGTCAATGCCGCGCGCCGCGGCTTTCGTCGCATCCAGCCGGCGATCGACATGGCGCTCGCGCCCTGGCGCTTCGTGGGCCGCCGCTTCGGCCAGGCCATGCCGAAGGGGCTCTATGCCCGCGCGCTCATCATCATCATCGCGCCGATCGTCATCCTGCAATCCGTGGTCGCCTTCGTCTTCATGGAGCGCCACTGGCAGACCGTGACGCGGCGTCTCTCCGCCGCGACGGTGCGCGACATCGCGGCGATCACCGACCTGATCGAGACCTATCCCGGCGCGACCAACGAGCAGGAGATCGTGCGCATCGCCGCGCAGCGGCTCGGCCTCGTCGTGTCGATCGTGCCGAACGAGCCGCTGCCGCCCGCGGCGCCCAAGCCCTTCTTCTCGCTGCTCGACAGCGCGCTCTCCAACGAGATCAGCCAGCAGATCGGCAAGCCGTTCTGGATCGACACGGTCGGCAAGTCCAACCTCGTCGAGGTGCGCATCCAGCTGGGTGACAAGGTGATGCGCGTGCTCGCCCGGCGCAGCCAGACCTATGCGTCCAATTCGGAGATCTTCATCTTCTGGATGGTCGGCACGAGCCTCGTGCTGCTCGTCATCGCCATCGCCTTCCTGCGCAACCAGATCCGGCCGATCCAGCAGCTCGCCGATGCGGCCGAGAGCTTTGGCAAGGGACGGCCGATCGAGAATTTCAAGCCGCGCGGGGCGCGCGAGGTGCGCCGCGCCGGCGCGACCTTCATCGAGATGCAGGATCGCATCCAGCGCCAGATGGAGCAGCGCACGACGATGCTCGCCGGCGTCAGCCATGACCTCAGGACCGTGCTGACGCGCTTCCGCCTGCAGCTGGCGCTCTTGCGCGAAAACGACGATGTCCGCGCCATGCGCAAGGATGTCGACGACATGCAGCGCATGCTCGAAGGCTATCTCGCCTTCGCGCGCGGCGATGTCGACGAGCCCTCGCGCAATGCCGACGTGGCAGCGCTGCTGCGCGAGATCGCCGACAACACCCGCCGGCTCGGCCATGACGTGACGAGCAGCTTCTCGGGCGATCCGGTGGTGAATCTGCGGCCGGGCGAGTTCAAGCGCTGCATCATGAACCTCGTCACCAATGCCTGCCGGCACGGCAGCACGGTCACGGTCACCGGGCTCCATGCCGATGGCTGGCTGACGGTGCATGTCGACGATGACGGGCCCGGCATTGCCGAGGCGCAGCGCGAGGTGGTCTTCCGCCCGTTCTACCGCCTGGACGAGGCGCGCAATCTCGACGAAAGCGGAACCGGCCTCGGCCTCTCGATCGCCCGCGACATAGCGCGGGCGCATGGCGGCGACGTGGAGCTCACCGACTCGCCGCTGGGCGGCCTGCGCGCCAGCGTGTCGATCCCGGCTTAGGATGGGCCTCGTTCTTTCACCTCTCCCTGAGGGAGAGGTCGGCCCGCAGGGCCGGGAGAGGGTTTACGGCCTCTCCGCCATGGTCTCCGGGCAAGAATTTCCGGGATGGTCCGTAAACCCTCACCCTTCCGACCTAGGTGTCTCGGTCGCTTCGCTCCCTGCGACACCAAGGTCGAAAGCCCTCTCCCTCAGGGAGAGGGGAAGCGAAGCGCCGGCCGTCGAGCACCTTCGGCCTTATGCTCCCGGCACCAGCCGCACCACCGTGCCCCACGGATCGACCAGTTCCTTCTCCGCCGCGACGCCGGAGCCCGTCATCTCGACGAAGGCGAGGCCGCTGCGCTGCGGATCGCGCGCTCTGGCGCCGCGGCTGCGCCAGATATTGCCCGCGATGTGGTGGTGATAGCCGCCCGACGACAGGAACGTCGCGCCGGTATAATCGGCGACGGGCTGGAGCCCGACTTCCGACATCCACCAGCGCTCGGCCGCCTGATGATCGCCGACACGCAGATGCACATGGCCGATCCGCAGCCCTGCCGGCGCCGCGCGATAGGGCGCCCTCTCCGCGCCGGCCGACTCGACGATGGGCCTGAGGTCGAGATGCAACGTGGACATATTGACCGTACCGTTGCTCCAGACCCAGCCCTCATGCGGCCGGTCGGCATAGATCTCGACGCCATTGCCTTCCGGATCGGTCAGATAGATCGCCTCGCTCACGATGTGATCGGCCGTGCCGTCCACGGCAAAGCGATCCTGTGATGCGCGCATGATCCAGCGCCCGAGATCGGCCCGCGACGGCATCAGGAACGCCGTATGGAACAGGCCGGCGCTGCGGGGATCGTCCTCGAGCCCATTGGGCCCGAGCGGCGCGATTTCGAGAAACGCCGTGCCGCCGGCACCGAGGCTGACGGCGCCGTCCTTTGTCCCGAGCGTCTCGAGCCCGAGGATGGTGCGGTAATAATCGGCGACGCGGTCGACATCGCGCGCCTTGAGGCCGACCGCGGCGACATGGATCGGCCGCGTCAGCGCGAAGGGCAGATCATTCCCGGCAACAGCGGCGGTCATCGTTGGACATCCTTTTCCATCATGCCGTGAAGATAGGATGCCAGACCCCGCCTGCGGCAGGGGCCCGCGGGTGAACACACCGTGTCAGAAAAGGCGCGCGCCATTCGCAACCGGTCGCTCGATCGCCGTCAGAACCACGGCGCCCTCGTCATCCGGCATGCCGAGCGTCAGCACCTCGGACATGAACGGGCCGATCTGGCGCGGCGGAAAGTTCACCACCGCCATGACCTGGCGGCCGACGAGCTCCTCGGGCGTGTAGTATTTCGTGATCTGGGCCGAGGATTTCTTGCGCCCGATCTCCGGCCCGAAATCGATCACCAGCTTGTAGGCGGGCTTGCGCGCCTCGGGGAAGGGCTGCGCCTCGACGATCGTGCCCGCGCGGATGTCGACCTTCATGAAGTCGTCGAAACTGATGGGGGCGGTCGTCATGCGCGGGGCTCCTCGCGGGGTGAAGGCTGTTCTCCCCGCGTAGCACATCACCGCGCGGCGCCGTCAAGCCGCGTCGGCGGCGGGCCGGTCCGTGCCCCGCCGCGTGGAGCGGCGCTTCTCGATGCGCGCCGCGATCGAGCAGGCGGCCTTGGCCAGCTTCTCCGAGCGGCGCGACCAGCCTTCGGCCCGCTCCAGCGCGCGGTCGAGCGCCGCCATGGTGCGGCCTTGATCCGGGTCCTCGTCCTCGCGCCAGACCGGCAGCACGCGGGCGAGGATCAGCACATAGCCCTGCGCTCGCGCGGCGCCGAGAAGCCCGCCCGTGCCGATACCGGCGGCGGCCAGCATGAAGCGGGCGCTGTCGAGCGCTACTCTGTTGAGGCAGAGCGCCAGCCCCGGATCGCGGCGGACGCTGGCGTCGAGCGAGCCGAGCGCGGCCTTATGGGGTGCGAGGAGATCGAGGCGGCGCATGACGATGTCGAACAGGCGGTCACGCGCGCTCTCCTCGGCGGAGGGCTGCTCGATGCCGTCCAGCACGGCGCGATCGGTGCGGCGGACGAAATCGGCGAGGATCGAGACCTTGCCGTCGAACGCATCGCGGAGATCGGCAAGCGTCAGTCCCGCGCGCTCCGCGATCTCGCCGAGGCCGATCGCCTCGAACCGCTTCTCGCCGAGCAGCGCCATGAACGCCTCGACGATCGCCTTCTTCGTCTTCTCGCTCGCCATGATCCGAACTCCTCGGTTTCGCCTCGCACCAAGATGGGTGCGGGATGTGGCGAAGGCGAGGCTTTTCTCTAGCCCGCCAGCTCTTCCGCCCGCCGCTTGGCGGCGGCGACGGCGCGGATCATCAGCGGTGCCATTCCGTCTTCGGCCATCAGCACGTCGAGCGCGGCGGCGGTGGTGCCGTTGGGCGAGGTGACGTTACGGCGCAGCTCCGCCGGCGGCAGGTCGGAGCGGTAGAGCAGTTCGCCCGCACCGGAGACCGTCTGCCGCGCGAGGCGGGCAGCGAGCTCCGGTTCGAGTCCGGCCGCGACGCCGGCCTCGGCCAGCACTTCGGCGAGCAGGAAGACATAGGCGGGGCCGGAGCCCGAGACGGCGGTGACGGCGTCGATCAGGCCTTCACTCTCCACCCAGCCGATCTCGCCGACGGCGGAGAGCAGCGCGCCGGCGAGTGCGCGGTCCTCGGCGGTGGCGGCCTGATTGGCGTAGAGGCCCGTGACGCCGCGGCCGACCTGCGCCGGCGTGTTCGGCATGGCGCGGACGATGGCGCCGCCGAGCGCCTCGGCGATGGTCGCGACCGTGGTGCCGGCGGCGATCGAGAGCGTCAGCGTGCCCTGCCCGATCAGCGCCTTGAGCGCGGGCAGGGCGCCGCCCATCATCTGCGGCTTGATCGCGAGCAGCAGCAGCCGCGCCTTGACGCCGGCGGGGGGAGCCGCGAGCGGCACGATACCGGCCTTGGCGAGCAGGGCCTCCGTATCCGCCGGGGGCTTGGGATCGACGACGACGACCGCGGCGGGATCGAGCCCGCCCGCGAGCCAGCCCGCGAGCAGGGCGCCTCCCATCTTGCCAGCGCCGATGAGCACGAGGGGGGAGGCCGGGGAGAAGCTTGCGAAGGACATGGCAGGCGCGGATCCGATCTGGAGCGTCTTCAGGCGAAGTCCATACCGGTTCGCCTGAAGAAAATGCTCGGAGGCAAAAGGCTTGGTCCGGCGCGACGCGCCGGATCACCCCTTCGCCTTACGCCGGACGAGCCGCTCTGCCAACGGCTCTGTGCGCGAAGGCCTGTGCCTCAGGCCTCGCCGACCGTCTCGAACATGACGGTTTCGAGGGACTCGGCCGCCGACTTGCCGGCCCAGACGACGAACTGGAACGCCTGGTAATAGCGCTCGCAGCTCTCGACCGCGTTTTCGAGCAGGCCTTCGATCTGGGCGGAATTCGGCTCGGCACCGCCGGCGAGCAGCAGGGTCTGGCGGTACATGACCACGCCTTCCTTGCTCCACAGGTCGAAATGGCCGATCCAGAGCTGTTCGTTGACCAGCGACAGCAGGCGCATCACTTCGAGCTTGCGCGGGTCTGTCACCTTCAGGTCGAACGCGCAGGCGAGATGCACCGCCTCCATATCCTCCATCCAGGAGAAGGAGACATGGTAGTCGCACCAGCCGCCGCCGACCGAAATCGTCAGCTCGTCATCGGCGGAACGCTCGAAATTCCAGTCGTTCGCTGCCGCGACATGCTCGATCCGGTCCAGCGGATTCACCGGACGATCTTCGGTCTCGAATTCAATGAGGCTCATGGCCGATCCTCGCGCCTGATCGGGGAATGGGACGCATCAACAGCATTCCGAAAGCGAAGCCTGGCTCCTCCTTCGTTTCGAGCAAGAAATGTCCCGCGCATCGGCGCGAAACGCCCTTGTCTATTCGAGATCAATGCCGAGTTCGGGACCCGGCAGCGCGAATCTCTTCTGATTTGAGTATATAGGCGTGGTCGCGGTTTGCGAGATCACTTTTCTTCGCATGTGCAAAAGAAAAGGTGGGTAACGTCAGTCGACGTCACACAAGCCAAAGCCGCCGGAAGCGGTGCCGCCGGCGGTCAGCATCCTCGCCTTGAGGGCGAGGCGCTCGATGTCAGGCGGGACGGAGGTCGACCGCCTTGGGGCCCTTGCCGCGCTTGTCCGGCTCGGTGTCGAACGAAACCTTCATGCCGTCATTGAGCGCACCGATGCCGGAACGCTCGACAGCGGTGACATGCACGAAGACATCCTTGCCGCCGTCATCCGGCGTAATGAAGCCGAAACCCTTCGACGCATTGAAGAATTTGACGGTTCCCGTCTGGCGCATTCCCGATCCTTCCCTTCCGCTCCCTACCGGCCGCTCGTTGGCGGCCGGGCTGTCAGGCACCCAGATGTCGGCGAAAGGTCTCAGTGTCTTCCTCTGGCACCCGGCGGTCGATGCATTGCACCGATCCGGGATATCCAAACATCCGACACAGCTTAGTCCAGTCTCCGTCAGCTTCTCGTCTGCCCTCGCAACCAGAAGAATGCGACACAACTCGCACGAACGCAACGATCTTGCTTGCCGCGCCGAAATCGATGCGTGCGCGAGTTCTCAGGGGCATTGCGCGCGCGCAGCGCTGGGCGAGATCGCCGCGTCCGAGCCTCTCGCGCGGCCTGATCACGCGCGCGTGATCGGCATGGCGGTTGATCGGACCGCTGCGAGCCCCACTTCCCTAGGATCGCATCGATCAGAGGAGGAATTGCCGTGCCGGAGCCGACACGACCTGCCGTCACTCAGGAGATGATCCGTCTCTATGACGAATACACCCACCTGACGCTCGACCGCCGCGGCTTTCTCGACAAGCTGACGCGGCTCGCCGGAGGCTCGGTGGCCGCTGCCGCCATCGTGCCGCTGCTGGCCGCCAACAAGGCTCAGGCCGCGATCGTCGCCGCGGACGATGCCCGGATCACGACGAAACCCGTGACCTTTCCGGGACCCGGTGGCGTGCAGCTCTCCGGCTATCTGGCTGCGCCCAACGATGCGGCCGGCAAGCTGCCCTCCGTCCTGGTGATCCACGAGAACCGGGGCCTCAACCCGCATATCGAGGATGTGACGCGCCGCCTCGCGCTCGAGGGCTTCCTCGCTCTCGGCATCGACCTGCTCAGCCGGGATGGCGGAACGCCGGCCGACGAGGATGCGGCGCGCGAGAAGATCGGCAAGCTCGACCCCGCGGCGACGATCGCCGAGGCGGTGGCGGCCGTCGCCTATCTCAAGGCGCTGCCGGAATCGAACGGCAAGGTCGGCGCCGTCGGCTTCTGCTGGGGCGGCGGCGTCGTGAACCGTCTGGCGACCGCCACGCCGGATCTCGTCGCGGGCGTCGCCTATTACGGCATGCAGGCCCCGGCGGCGGATGTGCCCAAGATCAAGGCGAAGCTGATGCTTCACTATGCGGGCCTCGACGATCGCATCAATGCCGGCATCCCGGCCTATGAGGCGGCACTGAAGGCGGCCGGCGTGGACTACCAGGTTTTCGTCTATGACGGCGTCAACCACGCCTTCAACAACGACACGTCGTCAGCCCGCTACGACGCGGCCGCCGCCAAGCTCGCCTGGTCGCGGACGATCGACTTCTTCAAGGCAAATCTCGGCTGAAACCGGGGCTAACGCCTTTCCCTGTCACGAAATTGGCACGATCACTGCATATTATGGCTCGCAACATTCGGTTTCGGCGGGGGCTGCCGACGGAACCGAATGTCCTCACCAGACTTATGCAGCAGATAGCCGATATCGCCGGGAAGCAGCGTCATGTCCAAGTTCGGGGCTGAGAACATCATTGCTGCCGGAGCCGTATGGCTCCTGATCATGCTGCCGAGCGCCGCCTTTGGCGGCGTATGGGGCTCCGATGCGCGCTATTGTGGCGCGCAGGCGGCCACCGGCCTGGTTCGCGCGCACTAGCGGCTGCCCGGCAGCGCACGGCCGTCTTCGGCCCAATCATTGGTTTTTATTCGGCCGGACAGGCGATCGCCGTCTCGCGGCGTGCCATGTTGCGCGAGGCGATCGCGATGCCGAGCGCGCCGATCGCAAGCGCGGCGCCGACGAGCGGCAGATGGTCGTAGCCGATCCCCAGCGTAAGCGCGGCGCCGCCGATCCAGGCGCCGGCGGCATTGCCGAGATTGAAGGCGCCCTGGTTCAGCGTCGAAGCGAGGTTGGGCGCTTCGCCGGCGCATTCGATCACGCGCATCTGCAGCGGCGGGACGAGCGTGAACAAGACGATGCCCCAGACGAACACCGTGATGCTGGCGCCGAGCGGCGAGTGGCTCGAGAAGGTGAACTGGGCGAGCACGGCCGTCAGCAGCACCAGCGCGCCGATGACGGTCGCCATCAGCTTCCAGTCGGCGAGGCGCCCGCCGATCAGATTGCCGATCGTGATGCCGAAGCCGAACAGCAGCAGCACCCAGGTGGTCGTCTGCGGCGTCAGGCCCGTCACCTGCTGCAGGATCGGCGCGATATAGGTGAACACCGAGAACATGCTGGCCGAGGCGCCGACGCTGATGGCCATGGCGAGCCAGACCTGGCCGTTGCGGAATACGCGGAACTCGCTGATCAGGCTGACGGGCGCGCGGAGGCCGTCGGTGCGAGGCACCCAGATGCTGATCGCCGCCACCGAGACGAGGCCGATTGCTGCCACGACATAGAAAGTCGAGCGCCAGCCGAAGGCATGGCCGAGCGCCGTTCCGGCCGGGACGCCGAGGATGTTGGCCAGCGTCAGCCCGGCGAACAGCATCGCCATCGCCCGTGCCCGCTGATTGTGCGGCACCAGGCTCGCCGCGACGATGGCGCCGATGCCGAAGAAGGCGCCGTGGCCGAAGGCCGTGACGACACGGGCCGCCATGAGCAGGCCGTAGTCGGGCGCGATGGCGCAGAGCAGATTGCCGATGACGAAGAGAACGGCGAGGCCGATCAGCGTCGTCTTCCGCGGCAGCTTCGCCGTCGCGATCGCGATGATCGGACCGCCGACCACGACGCCGAGCGCATAGCCCGTGATCAAGAGGCCGGCGGCCGGGATCGTCACGCCGAGATCGGCGGCGATATCCGGCAGCAGGCCCATGATGACGAATTCGGTCGTGCCGATGCCGAATGAGGCAACGGCGAGGGCGAAGAGCGCCAAGGGCATAGGAAGTCCGTTCGCGAGGAGGGCACGCGAATTAGAATGCAACCCTGTGCATTTTGCAATGCAGCATTATCAAATTGCAGGACGATGTGGCGTCAGCGCACCAGCGAGAACATCCGGTTCCAGCGGATCGACCACGGCCAATCCCAGAACTTCCACAGCGACGAGCGATCATCGACGGAGAGGAAGATTATCTGCGCCTTGCCCTCGAGATCCTCGACCGGGACATAGCCCATCTCGCTCGGCACGCGGCTGTCGGCCGAGTTGTCGCGATTGTCGCCCATCATGAAGACGTGGTCCGGCGGCACCTCGAAGCGCGGCGTATTGTCGAGATCGCCATGGTCGCCCTGGATCTCGATGATGCGATGCTTCACGCCGTTCGGCAGCGTCTCGATATATTGCGGCACCGCCACCATCTCGCCGAAGCCGTTGCGCGTCTCGAAGGGCTCGATCGGCTCGCGCTCCACGATCTTGTCGTTGATGTAGAGCCGGCCGTCCTTCATCTGCACGGTGTCGCCGGGCAGGCCGATGACGCGCTTGATATAGTCCTTCGACTGGTCGACCGGGCCGCGGAAGACGGCGATGTCGCCCTGGTCGGGCAGGCTGCCGAAGATGCGCCCGGAGATCGGCGCGATGGCGAACGGGAACGAATAGCGCGAATAACCGTAGGAGTATTTGGAGACGAAGAGATAGTCGCCGATCTCGAGCGTCGGGATGAGCGAGCCTGACGGAATCTCGAAGGGCTGGAACAGGAAGGTGCGAACGATGAGCGCGATGATCAGCGCTTCGGCGAAGACGCGGATCGTGCCGCCGACGCCATCCTTGGAGGCCTTCTCCGGCGCGGCCTTGGCGGCCGGGGTCTTGTCAGTATCGGTCATCCGGGCGGTTTCCGGCCTGTTGCGTTGGGCGAGGTTTAGGCGAAGCGCTCGCCCGGAGCAATCCGAGCGGAATGCCGCCGGGCGGCGTGGCGAGGTGTTCGCCACCATATTGTCTGACTCTGCGGCGAAACTTGGTCTCGAATCGGCGTGCGGCGGCGCGACGTGAAACGGAGGATCTCCATATTGTCGATCATTGGCCATTCCGGCCCCGCGTCTGACGGCAGCGGGCTGCGACGGCGTTTCTCCATCGGCGCGCTCGGGCTGCTCGCCGGCCTCGTGCTGGCGCCCTCGCTGGCCGCGGCCGTGGACGGCTTCACCACCGGCAACGTCAATATGCGCACCGGGCCCGGAACGGGCTTCGACAAGATCACGACCTTGCCGGCCGGCACGGGCGTCGATGTGATCGGCTGCACCGACAATGGCTGGTGCCAGGTCTCGGCCGGCGGTCCGCCCGGCTGGGTGTCGCGCAGCTATCTCGAACGCATGTCGGGTCCCCCGCCGGCCTATGACGGCCCGCCGATCGTGGTGGCGCCGCCCGTGGTCGTGCCGCCGCCCTATTACGGCGGATTCTACGGGCCCGGCTGGTATCCGCCGCTCGGCTGGGGGCCCGGCTATCCCGGCTATCGTCCGCCGCCTCCGGGCTGGCGCCCGCCGCCCGGCTACGGCCCGCCCGGTTATCCGCCGCGGCCCGGCTATGGCCCGCCCGGCTACCCGCCGCCGCCTCCCGGCTACGGTCCGCCTGGCTATCGTCCGCCACCGCCCGGATATGGGCAGCCGGGCTACCGGCCTCCGCCACCGCCCCCGGGCGGGCAGCCCGGCTACCGGCCGCCGCCGCCTCCGCCCGGTGGGCAGCCCGGCTATCGGCCGCCGCCTCCCGGCGCGCCGCTGCCGGGCTACCAGCCGCCCATCCGTCAGCCGGGTTTCCCGCAGCAGGGCGGCAAGAAGCCGATGTTCGGCTGCGACCCGATCCTGGCGCCGTGCCAGTGATCGGCGACCGCCCGCTCGGGTAGCGGGCGGTTGACGGTCCGTCGCCGAAGGAGGGGCTCGATTCCGGGGCCGCCCGACCTCATATGTGCCTGAACGGGCACAAAGAGGCGGTTCCATGGAATTCGGCGTCTACACCTTCGGCGACAACATGCCGGATCCCGCGACCGGGGTCCGGCTCGATCCGGCCCATCGCATGCGCAATCTCCTCGATGAGATCGAGCTTGCCGATCAGGTCGGCCTCGACGTGTTCGGGCTCGGCGAGCATCACCGGCCCGATTACATGATCTCGGCGCCGGACGTCGTGCTGGCCGCCGCGGCCGCCCGCACGAAGACGATCCGCCTTTCGAGCGCTGTGACGGTCCTGTCCTCCGACGATCCCGTGCGCGTCTTCCAGCGCTTCGCGACGCTCGACCTGATTTCGAACGGCCGCGCGGAAATCATGGCCGGCCGCGGCTCGTTCATCGAGTCGTTCCCGCTCTTCGGCTACGATCTCTCCGACTATGACGAGCTGTTTTCCGAAAAGCTCGAGCTGCTGCTGGCGCTGCGGGCCGGCGAGCATGTCACATGGTCGGGCCGGCACCGGGCTTCCATCAACAATCTCGGCGTCTATCCGCGTCCCGTGCAGGATCCGCTGCCGCTGTGGATCGCCGTCGGCGGCACGCCGCAATCGGTGGCGCGCGCCGGCGCGCTCGGCCTGCCGCTCGCGATCGCCATCATCGGCGGCATGCCGGAACGTTTCGCGTCTCTGGTCCGCCTCTACCGGGAAGCCGGGCAGCGCGCGGGCCAGGATGCGGCAAAGCTCGCCGTCGGCATCAATTCGCACGGCTTCATCGCCGAGACCTCGCAGGAGGCGGCCGACATCGCCTATGCGCCCTTCACCGAGGCCATGAACCGGATCGGCCGCGAACGCGGCTGGCCGCCATCCGGCCGCGGCGAGTTCGAGGCCTCGCGGCGGCTGCGCGGTGCGCTCTTCGTCGGCAGCCCGAACGAGGTCGCCGAGAAGATCCTCTACCAGCACGAATTCTTCGAACATGACCGCTTCCTGATCCAGTTCACGGTCGGCTCGATCCCGCATGACAAAATGCTGAAATCGATCGAACTGTTCGGCACGAAGGTGGTGCCGCAGGTGAAAGAGGCGCTGGCGCGCAAGGCCGATTCGCCCGAGCCGAAAGCCGCAGACGCCGTTAACCTCGCCTAACGCGCGCAGGACGCGGGAAGCTCGCGTCAACATTTTTTCAACCATTCGAAAGGGGCGGAAATCCTTGGTTTCCGCCCCTTTGTCTATTGGACGGCCCGCTCCCGTTAACTGCTCGTTAACCAGCTTCGCTTCACACATTCCTTAACGAGAAGCGGAAGAGCGATCGTGTCCACAGCAGTCAAGCAGCGTCAGACAATCCGATTCCGGGGCCGGTCCTTCCTCGCGACCGTGCTTGCCCCGCAGCTTCCGCTGGCCGACTGGCTCGCCGAGCTGGAGCGCCTCGCTTCGCGTTCCGCCGGCTATTTCGAGCATCGGCCCGTCATTCTCGACGTCTCCGGCCTGCCCATCTCCGAGCGCGACTTCAAGGGGCTGCTCGCGGCCCTGTTCGAGCGCGACATCAAGGTGATGGGGGTCGAGGGCGTCGACACGAGCTGGCTCGGCTTCGGCATGCCGCCCTCCGTGAGCGGCGGCAAGCACACCGATATCGTGCACACGCCGAACACCGAGCCACCCACCAAGGCGAAGCAGTCCTTCGGCGACCAGTCGATCCCCTCGCTGCTGATCGAGACGCCGGTTCGCTCCGGCCAGTCGATCATCTTCCCGCAGGGCGACGTCACCGTGATCGGCTCCGTCGCCTCGGGCGCCGAGATCATCGCCGGCAATTCGATCCACATCTATGGCGCGCTGCGCGGACGGGCCATCGCCGGCTCGACCGGCAATGCCGCCGCGCGGATCTTCTGCCAGCGCTTCGAGGCGGAACTGATCGCGATCGACGGTCTCTACCAGACGGCCGACGAGATCGACGCGAAGTATCGCGGCAAGGCCGTGCAGGCCTGGCTCGCGCGAGACCAGATGAACATGGCGGCTCTGGCCTGAGCCGGAAGGGTTAAGGAGACACGGACATGTCGCAGGTTCTGGTGGTCACGTCGGGCAAGGGCGGGGTCGGCAAGACGACTTCGACCGCAGCGCTCGGCGCAGCCCTCGCGCTCGGTGGCAATCGCGTGGCCGTCGTCGATTTCGACGTCGGCCTGCGCAATCTCGACCTCGTCATGGGCGCCGAGCGGCGCGTCGTCTACGACCTGATCAACGTGGTCCAGGGCGAGGCGAAGCTGCAGCAGGCGCTGATCCGCGACAAGCGGCTCGACACGCTCTATCTGCTGCCGGCCTCGCAGACCCGCGACAAGGACGCGCTGACCGCCGAGGGCGTCGCCCGCGTCATGGAGGAGCTGCGCGAGAGCTTCGACTGGATCGTCTGCGACTCGCCCGCCGGCATCGAGCGCGGCGCGATGCTCGCCATGCGCCATGCCGATGTCGCCGTCGTCGTGACCAATCCGGAAGTCTCGTCCGTGCGCGACAGCGACCGCATCATCGGCATGCTCGACGCCAAGACCGAGAAGGCCGAGCGGGGCGAATATATGGAGAAGCACCTCCTGCTCACCCGCTACGACGCGGCGCGGGCGGAGCGCGGCCAGATGCTCAAGGTCGACGACGTGCTCGAGATCCTCTCGATTCCGCTGCTCGGCATCATCCCCGAGAGCGAGGCCGTGCTGAACGCCTCCAATCTCGGCTGCCCGGTGACGCTGAACGCGGCCGAGAGCGCGCCGGCCAAGGCCTATATCGACGCCGCCCGGCGCCTCGAGGGCGACACCGTGCCGATGGTGGTCCCGATGGAGCGCCGCGGCCTGATGAGCAAGATCTTCGGCCGGAGGGCGGCATGACGATTTTCGACTTCTTCCGACCCGCGCGCTCTGCGCCGGTCGCGCGCGACCGGCTGCAGATCCTCCTGCAGCACGAGCGCGTCACGGCAGGCGCCAGCGACCTCGTCGCCGTCCTGCGCGAGGAAATCCTCGCTGTCCTGCAGCGCCATGTCGACATCCCCGCCGACAAGGTCCAGGTCAAGATGCAGCGCGGCGAAGCGATCTCGACCCTCGAGGTCGACGTCGAACTGCCAAATCCGGTTCGCCGCAAGGCGGCGTGAGGGGCGGGGCGGCGGTCGGACATCTCTGCGCCGTCGCAGCGCGCTCAGGCGCCGAGGATCGTGTCCTCGGAATCGTCCAACGTCGCCGCGTCTCCCCCGATACGGCGGCTGATCGTCTCCCAGATCTGACGGAGGCGGATGACGTGGAGGTCGTCCATGACGACGCGAACCATATGCTTGATGGTCGCGTCCTCATCCTCGACTTCGAAGACCTTGTACTTGGTCCTCGTGCCGTCCTGTATGATGTCGAAGCTCATGATGGGCTGAGTGGTGCTTGCAGGCGTTTGCTCGACGCGAACATGATAGCCACACGGCGCGGTCGGCGTATCATAGAGTGGAAGCTTCACGCGGTACTTGGCTTTCTTGAGGCTTTCTTCAAACATCAACCTGTCAAACGCATCCATATCTAGAGGGGCCGAATCCGGACTATCCGGATTCCGCATTTTGATTTTCCCGAGGCTCTCTATATCTCGGCTGATCTGGGTCGTCGCCATGAGGATCGAGCCGACGGCCCGGCGAAACGCCTGGGTGGATTTCAGGCTCAGGACCGCCCTTTCGAGATCGAATATCGTGCGGATATTGTGCTGCCGCAGGATCAGGAAGCGCTCGAGCCCGACCACAGTGCAAAGCTGTGCCTGCGCAACCCAGTCGATGGTCTGATAGATGCCATACGGGGTTTCGACGTGCAGCAGGATCGGATTGGCAACAGCCAGGTTCTGCACTTCATAAACGCCGGCCGCCGCCAGCCGAAAACGTGTAAAGAAATCGATGCCATCGATCGCGTCGAGCGGGACCGAGCGGGTGGCATCATTAAACCGGTTGTCGGTGAGCTTGAGAAAGCTTGCCAGCCCCGCGGCGAAGCCTGCGGCACGCTCTTGCTTCTGCGCTTCAACGACCGATGTCGCGACAGATGCCTTCGCCCACTCCCGATTGCTGATCCAAGCCAGGACATAGTTGAGACCTGCATCGGGAACGAACCCTATGGCGAAGACGAAGGGATAGAGAACCTTGCCCGGGCTCGTGCCGCAAACATGATCAAGTGTCAGGCCACGAAGACAGTTCCAAAGGACAATTGCGGCAGCGAGACTCGTCACGATTTGCAAGGTGGCGCGCATGAATGTCGTCGCCGAAAGGTCGAACAGACAGACGGCTCTGACCAGTATGGTCATGGCCGAAGCATAGGCACCGAGGAAGGCTATGGATAGCATCGGCGGGTAAAGTGCGCAGCCGCCGAACTGGGCGCCGACATTGGATAGCGTGCCGAACGGGTCGATCTTTCGCGCGGTGTCTATCGCACCAATCCAGCCGATCATTACGATACCGACAAAAGGAAGGGCTGTCATAGCCATCTGCCGATTGACTGGCATATCGAAGCAGCGAATCGGATTGACAAGATAGTTGACGGTCGGCTTGCTTTTATATGGCGCGGGACTTCCCGCACTTCGGGCATCCAGTAGTTCCTCCAGCCGGATGAAATGGTCTTCCGGCATCGCTTCATCAAGGTCGATGGTATACTTTGAAACGACCAGCTCCATTGACGGCGAGGAGCGGATGTCGGGTCGATAGGACTTGAGGGGCACTGGCGTTTCGCCGTTTTTCGGGCACGGCGACGGGTCGATCGCGAAGCCTTTCGAGAACGCATAGATGCGCTTAACGCGTCCGATGCGGACGGCATGATTGACTTTGATGGTTATGATCGAACTGGCGAGTGCGATCAGCAGAGGCAGCCAGAGAACGTAGCAGGTGTCGCGGCTGACAACCCAGCTCACCAGTCCGTCCAGTGGGCTTGTCACACCATCAGGTGAACCGACAGACCAGAGCGCATCCACAAAGACCCCTCCGGACCATAGTGTCGATCGCATAAGTTTATATCATATGTTTCTGCTCGTAAAAAGAGTGTAATCTTTCGAATGCTGTGTGAGCTGATGGCCCTATGCACTCACTCCCGCCCCCTCACACAAACCTCGGGATCGGACCGTCTTGCGGGGTCTGGTTGGGGAGGTCGATGAAGGTTTCGTCGATGTAGCACCAGCCCCAGCCTTCGGGCGGATCATAGCCTTCGATGATCGGGTGGCCGGTTGCGTGGAAATGGCGGGTCGCGTGCTTGTTCGGCGAGTCGTCGCAGCAGCCGACATGGCCGCAGGTCCGGCACAGGCGCAGATGGACCCACCAGGCGCCGATCTTCAGGCATTCCTCGCAGCCCTTGGCGCTCGGCTTGACTGTCCGGATCGTGCCGGCGTGTGTGCAGGTTTCGCTCATGTCCTGTCGACCCGTGTCTGGTTGGGGGAGGGGGTGTTGGCGTTTGCGGCGAGATAGGCGTGGATCGCGGCGACGACCTGCGCGCCTTCTCCGACGGCGGCCGCGACGCGCTTGACGGAGCCCGAGCGCACGTCGCCGGCCGCGAACAGGCCGGGCCGGCTCGTTTCGAGCGGCTGGCGTCCGGACCCGGCGGCCTCGCCGGTCAGCACGAAGCCCTTGGCGTCGCGGGCGACGCCGCAGCCTTCGAGCCAGTCGGTGTTCGGGTCGGCGCCAATGAACAGGAAGAGATGGGCGGCCGGCCGCGTCGTCGTTGCGCCGGTCTTGCGGTTGGTCCAGCTCACGCCGTCGAGCGCGCCGGGCGTGCCATGCAGCGCCGTGACCTCGCTGTCCGTGACGAGTTCGATATTGGGCGTCGCGGCGATGCGGTCGATCAGATAGCGCGACATGCTGGCCGCGAGGCCGCCGGCGCGGATGATCATCCAGACCTTCGCCGCCTGGCCCGACAGGAAGACGGCGGCCTGGCCGGCGGAATTGCCGCCGCCGACCAGCACGACCTCCTGGGCGGCGCAGAGCCTGCGCTCCAATGGCGAGGCCCAATAATGCACGCTCGCGCCGCCGAAATCCGCGATGCCCGGAATGGCCGGATGGCGATACCGCGCGCCACTGGCGATCACCACCGTCTGCGCCGAGGCGTGCTCGCCGTCACCGAGCGTCAGGCGGAAGCCGGGCGCGCCGTCGATGTCCTGCGGTTCGATGAACTGCGCCGAGGCCGGGATCGCGAATTCGGTGCCGAATTTCTGGGCCTGGTTATAGGCCCGCGCCATCAGCGCCATGCCGGTGATGCCGGTCGGGAAGCCGAGATAATTCTCGATCCGTGCCGAGGCGCCGGCCTGGCCGCCAAAGGCGCGCGTATCGAGCGCCAGCACCGAGAGGCCCTCCGAGCCGGCATAGACTGCAGTCGCGAGGCCCGCCGGTCCGGCGCCGACCACCGCGACGTCATAGACGCGATCGGGATCGATCTTGCCGACGAGGCCGAGGCAGCGCGCGAGCTCCTGTTCGGACGGGTTGCGCAGGATCTGCCCGCCCGGGCAGAGCACCACCGGCATTTCCTCGCGCGTCAGATGCAGCCGCTCGAGCAGCGCGTCCGAGGCCGGATCGGCGGTGGGATCGAGCCATTGATAGGGATGGCCGTTGCGCCCGAGGAAGCCTTCGAGCCGCAGCAGGTCGTCAAGGCCCGCCGGCGCCACGATGACGGGACCGGCGCCGGCCTCGATCAGGCCGACCCGGCGCAGGATCAGCGCGCGCATGACGCGTTCGCCGAGATCGGCTTCCGCGATCATCAGTCCCCGCAGCCGTTCGGGCGGAACCAGCAGCGCCTCCACGGCGCCGATCGCGCGCACATCGACGAGGGCAGGGCGGCCGGAGAGCTGGCTGATCTCGCCGACGAAATGACCCGCACCCTGGCGCACGATCAGATGCTCGACGCCCGCCGCGTCGCGATGGGTGACCGTGATCTCGCCGGCCAGGATCAGCAGCAGACCGGGCGAAAGGCCGCCGGCTGCGACGATCGTCGCGCCATCGGCATAGGCGACGCGCGTGGCGAAGCGCTCGACGCGGGCGATATCGGCCGCCGAGAGGAGAGGGAAGGCCTGATCGCGGCGGGATTCTACGGTCGATGGCATGTGCGATGCTCCGCGAGATCGGCCGCCGGGCGACCGGTGTCAGTAATGCGGCGGAGGGGGTTCCGCCGAGGGCAGGCTCGGGCGCGCCTCGACGATCTCGTCGAATTCGGCCTTGAGCCTGTCATAGCGCCGCGCGAGCCGGTCGATCTTCTCCCATTGCGCGGCAATCATGGTGTGCAGCTCCTCGATCGTGCGTTCTTGAAAAGCGGCACGGGTTTCGAGGTCGTCGATCCGGGCGACGAGGTCCTTGGTGGGGTCGGTGCTCATAACTTGTCTCTAGCTCAGGGGGCGGCGACGTCGAGATGGCGCTTCATCTCCGCCGCGACGGCCTCGACTTCGGCGGCGGCCTTGCTGCCCGGGAAGGTTTCCATGACGGTCGAGCCGAGGCCCATGGTCGAGCCGAAGGCGACGCGGTTGCCGATGCGGGCTTCCAGCGTTTCGGCGCCCAGCTCGGCCAGCTTGGCGATCATCTGATCTGTGGTCTGCGCCCGGGCGGGGGCACGGTTGATGACGAGGACGGAGGGAGGGCCGCCGCGCTCGACCAGTTCCAGCGTCGCCTGCGTCGCCCAGAGGTCGACCGGCGTCGGCTGGACGGGAACGGCGACGAGATCCGCGATCTCGATGACGTTGCGCGCTTCGAGGTCGGAGCGGGGCGGCATGTCGATGACGACGAGGTCATGGTCGCGGGCGAGCAGCTTCGCCTCGCGCTTCGCGCCCCAGCCGCTGGCCGTGCGCAGGACGAGGCCCGCCCCGTCCTCGCCGAGCCGCCGCTCCCGGATCTCGAACCACTGGCCGAGGCTGCCCTGCGGATCGACATCGAGGATCGCGACGCGCCACCGCTTCGTGAAGGCGACGGCGAGATGAGCCGCGAGCGTCGTCTTGCCCGAGCCGCCCTTCTGCTGCGCGATCACCAGAGTCTTGCCGGCCATGCCATTGTCGCTCCGTGGCTCTCATCGGCGAACCTGCCCGCCTGATCCAGGTTGCACTGCGGCATCCTATAGAAGGCGCAGCCCGCCGTCTCCCCGCGTGCGTCGCCTGATGTGACCGGAATCTTGGCGGCCGACCCTTCAAATCGGCGGTGACTCGTTCTACTTTCGTACCCATGGCCAAACGTCCCACTCCCCAAGGTTTCGGCGAAGCGCCGCAGGCTCCGTTCGAGGGCGAACCGCTCTCGGGCAACATCGCCGACTGGATCGACGAGATCGCGCGCGCGGCCGACGCCGAGCCGATCGCGCCGAAGCCGAAGCGGGCGCCGCGGGCCCGCGGCGAGCGCATGCAACTGGTCGATCTGCCCGTCGACGCCGACAAGAAGGCGAAGAAGAAGGGCGGCAAGGAGGGGGCCGGGCATAAATCCGGCCGCGGCACCTCGATCGGCATTGCGGGTTCGGCGCGCGAGCGCGCCGCCAGCGGGCTCAATCCCGTCGCCGGCCTCGACGTGACGCTGGAGGAGGCCGAGGCGACGGGGAGCCTCGCCTCGTCTTCCGTCACCAAGACGGTGGCGGCGCTGACCGAACTGATCGAGAAGGGCCGGCCGGAGATCCGGGACAAGACCTGGGTGCCGCATCGCCCGCCGCGTCCGGAGAAGTCGGAAGGCGGCGTGCCGCTGAAGATCGTGTCCGAGTTCGAGCCGCGGGGCGACCAGCCGCAGGCGATCGCCGAACTGGTCGGCGCGATCCGCAATCAGGAGCGCGACCAGGTGCTGCTCGGCGTCACCGGCTCGGGCAAGACCTTCACCATGGCCAAGGTGATCGAGGAAACGCAGCGCCCGGCCCTGATTCTCGCGCCGAACAAGACGCTCGCCGCGCAGCTCTATGGCGAGTTCAAGTCGTTCTTCCCGGAGAACGCGGTCGAATATTTCGTCTCGTATTACGACTACTACCAGCCCGAGGCCTATGTGCCGCGGACCGACACCTATATCGAGAAGGAATCCTCGGTCAACGAGCAGATCGACCGCATGCGCCACTCGGCGACGCGGTCTTTGCTGGAGCGGGACGACGTGATCATCGTCGCCTCGGTCTCGTGCATCTACGGTATCGGCTCGGTCGAGACCTATACCGCCATGACCTTCGGCATCGCGCTCGGCGAGAAGCTCGATCAGCGTCAGCTGCTCGCCGACCTGGTCGCGCTGCAATACAAGCGGCAGGATCTGAATTTCGTGCGCGGTTCCTTCCGCGTGCGCGGCGACACGGTCGAGATTTTCCCGGCCCACCTCGAGGACCGCGCCTGGCGCGTCTCGCTGTTCGGCGACGAGGTCGAGACCATCACCGAGTTCGACCCGCTGACCGGACAGAAGACGGCGGACCTCAAATTCGTGAAGGTCTATGCGAATTCGCACTATGTGACGCCGAAGCCGACGCTCAACCAGGCGATCCAATCGATCAAGACCGAGCTGCGCGCGCGCCTCGCCGAGCTGGAGGCCGCCGGGCGGTTGCTGGAAGCGCAGCGGCTTGAGCAGCGCTGCCGCTTCGACATCGAGATGATCGAGGCGACGGGCTCCTGCGCCGGCATCGAGAATTATTCGCGCTATCTGACCGGCCGCCTGCCGGGCGAGCCGCCGCCGACCCTGTTCGAATATCTGCCGGACAATGCGCTCGTCTTCACCGATGAGAGCCATGTCACGATCCCGCAGATCGGCGCCATGTATCGCGGTGACTTCCGCCGCAAGGCGACGCTGGCCGAATATGGCTTCCGCCTGCCGTCCTGCATGGACAACCGGCCGCTGCGCTTCGAGGAATGGGACGCGATGCGGCCGCAATCGGTCCATGTCTCGGCGACGCCCGGAAGCTGGGAAATGGAGGAGACCGGCGGCGTCTTCGTCGAGCAGGTCATCCGCCCGACCGGCCTCGTCGATCCGCCCGTCGAGATCCGCCCCGCCAAGAGCCAGGTCGACGATCTGCTCGGCGAAGTGCGCGAAGTCGCGAAGAAGGGCTATCGCACCCTCGTCACCACGCTGACCAAGCGCATGGCCGAGGACCTGACGGAGTATCTGCACGAGAACGGCGTGCGCGTGCGCTACATGCACTCCGACATCGATACGCTGGAGCGCATCGAGATTATCCGCGACCTGCGCCTCGGCGCCTTCGACGTGCTGATCGGCATCAACCTGCTGCGCGAGGGCCTCGACATTCCCGAATGCGGCATGGTGGCGATCCTCGATGCCGACAAGGAAGGCTTCCTGCGCTCGGAGACGTCGCTGATCCAGACGATCGGCCGTGCGGCGCGCAATGTCGACGGCAAGGTCATCCTCTATGCGGATCACATCACCGGCTCGATGGAGCGGGCGATGGCGGAGACCAATCGTCGCCGCGAGAAGCAGGTCGCCTATAATCTCGAGCACGGCATCACGCCGGAATCGGTCAAGAAGTCGATCGGCGACATCCTGTCCTCGGTCTATGAGCAGGATCACGTCACGGTCGATGCCGGCCTCGCCGATACGCCGCTGGTCGGCAATAATCTGAAGGCGCATCTCGACGACCTCGAAAAGCGCATGCGCGAGGCGGCGATGAACCTCGAATTCGAGACCGCCGCGCGGCTGCGCGACGAGATCAAGCGGCTCAAGGAAACGGAACTCGCCATCGCCGACGATCCGCTGGCGCGCCAGAGCGAGATCGACGACCGTACCGGCGGCTTCCGCGGCACGCGCAAATATGGCAACGCCGCCAACATGCCGCCCGAGACCGAGGCGGATCGCCAGCGCCGCCGCCAGAGTCGCGGCTTCGACCGCGACCGGTCGGAGCTGGCCGACGAGCCGGCGAGCCGCGCGCGCAAGAATTCGCTCGACGAGATGACGGTGAAACGCACCGAGGTTCCCGTCGCGACGCGGGCGCGGAAGCCCGATCTCGACGAGATGGGAGAGAGCTCCAACATGACGTCCAAGGCCGCCGATATCGGCGAGCGCCCCGTCAAGCCGGACCCGATGACCAAGAACCACCGCCCCGGCGGTCGCTCGACGGCGGGACGGGCCGGGAGCCATGCGGGGCGGAAGGGCAAGCGGTAGGCGCGGGCGCTGCTCGCCCCGCGCCGCGACCATTTCGGCCATTGGTCGCTCGCGGCGGCAGGCGCACAGTGAGCATCTCGAACCGAACCGGCGTGCGACGGGGTGCGCCTGGATATCAGCATGTCGCTCCTTGACGACTATCTGCCGGTGCATCAGTTCAGCGAACGGCACTCCCGGCGCATGACGGCGGAGCCGCACGCCGTCCTGGCGGCCGCCGCGACCTATGAGCCCCGGTCGGATCGTTTCATTCGCGCTGCGATCGGCCTCCGGGAATTGCCGATGCGCCTGTTCGGCCTCGTCTCGGGGCGACAGGCAGAGCTTCCGCCGGCCTTCGGCATGGACAAGTTCGCGCTGCTCGACGAGCGCGCCGGCCGCGAACGGGTCTATGGACTGGTCGGACGGTTCTGGAAGCCGAATTTCGGTCTCGTGCCCGTTGCGGACGGCCCCGCTTTCCTGGCCTTCGACGAGCCGGGCGTCGCGAAGCTGGTCCTCGGCTTCTCCGCGACGCAGGAGCCGGGCGGGTTCACGACCTTGACCACGGAGACGCGCGTCTTCTGCCCGGACGCCGCGACGCGCCGCCAGTTCGCGCCCTATTGGTACCTGATCCGCCCGGTGAGTGGCCTGATCCGCGGCCGGATGCTGGCCGCGATCCAGCGCGCGTGCGAAGGGTGACGCGCTCGTAGCGATCGGGGGAAGCGGCGGCCCGTCCCGGGCCAAACCCGGCCGATCTGCTCGGGGCTGTGCTCTTGCCGTCGATTGTGCTGTTCTCTGGTCGGCCATCGGCCGATGGGGAGGCGCGAATGACGGATGTCCTGGTTGTCGGGGCGGGTCCGGTTGGGCTCAGTCTTGCGATCGAACTGGCGCGGCATGGCGTGCGGTGCCGGATCATCGACAAGGCGGCGGAGCCTTCGCGCTTCTGCCGCGCCATCGGCGTCACGCCGCGGACACTGGAAATCTGGGAATCCATGGGTCTCGCGCGCGACATGGTCGATGCCGGGCTCTGGCTGACCGGCATGCGGTCGATCATCAATGGCAAGACGATGCCGGACGAGGTCGTGCCCGAGCTCGACCTGCCCTATGCCGCGCTGGGGCTGCCCCAATACGAGACCGAACGCCTGCTCACGGCCCGCTTGAACGAACTGGGGATCCATGTCGAGTGCGGCGTGGAGCTGATCGGCGTGACGGCGGGGGCGGATCGCGTCCTTGTCGAGCTTCGCGACAGTTTGGCGGCCCTGGAGAGCGCCGAATTCGCCTATGTCGTCGGCTGCGATGGCGCCCATAGCCGGATCCGCAAGGAGATCGGCGCAAGCTTCGACGGCGACGCCTATCCCTGGTCGTTCATGCTCGGCGACGTGCATATCGACTGGGATCTCGCCTATGGCCGCGCCCTTCGCGCGGTGCGCCCCGTGGAGGGCGGTCCGCCCGACATGTTCATCGCCATTCCGCTGCCCGGGCGCGGACGCTATCGCGTGTCGATGCTGGCGCCGCAAAGCGTCCAGGACCTCGCCGGCTCCGACCACGGCATCCAGACCGAAATGCCGGGCCCGAGCCTTGCGGATCTGCAGGCCATTGCCGACGATCTTCTGCCCGATGGCGCTCGGCTCTCCGATCTGCGCTGGTCGTCGATCTTCCGCATATCGATGCGTCTCGCCAGCCTGTATCGCCATGGCCGTCTGCTGATCGCGGGCGATGCGGCGCATATCCATCCGCCCACGGGCGGGCAGGGCATGAACACCGGCATTCAGGACGTCCATAACCTCGCCTGGAAGCTGGCGCTCGTGCTGAAGCGACAGGCGGCGGCGGACCTGCTCGACAGCTACGAGGCCGAGCGCCGGCCGGTTGGGGCCGACGTCATCGCCCGCACGCGGGCCGCCAGCGAGAATTATGGCCGCGAAATCGACAAGGCCAATGCGCGCCTTGTCGATGCACAGATCCTCGTCGCCTATCATGAGAGCCGGATCGTGCGCGACGATGCCGGACCGGGGGTCGCGGGCCTTGTGCCGGGCGACCGGGCTGCGGATGTCAGCGGCCTCGCGCGTCAGGGGCTCGGCTTTCCCCTCCGCCTGTTCGACATGCTGGCCGGCACGGATCACGTCCTGCTCGCGCGCATCGATGGCGAGGATGTTGCCGGCGCGCTGGTCGATTTCGCCGCCTTCGCAGCCGACTGGCGGCGCAGCCATGACGTGCCGCTGCGTTTCGTCGCGATCGTCGCCGATGGCCCGCAGCAGCCCGGCGTCGCGGTGCTGCACGATCCGGCCCGCCGCTTCGGTGCGGCCTATGGCGGGGCGTCGGCCTTCCTCGTGCGGCCGGATGGCTATATCGGGTGGCGCGGCCCGTCCTTCCGCCACGATGGCCTGGCGGACTATTTCGAGACGCTCATGAAAGGCGCATGAGGGCGCGCTACTGCACCGTCTTCTTCGCGATCAGCACATAGCCGCGCGTCTTGTTGTCATTGTCCGCATCGGGCGTGTTCATCGCGGCATAAAGATCGGCGACGGTGACCCAGACCGGCGGATATTTGTAGCGGGCGACGTCGAGGATCAGGAAGCGGTCCGCCTCGGCGTCATAGGCCGCGAGCGGCGAGATATGGCCGCCGGTCTGCTGGCCCATGGCCTTGCGCAGATAATTGACGATGACGAAATGGCCCTTCTGCGCCAGATAATCCCGCGCTTCGCTGCGGAAGGTGTCGAGGCTCGAATCCGCGGCGTGGCGCACGCTCGCCTCGACTGGCTTCGTGGCGATGGCGGCGCCGAGCTGGTCGAGCGTCATGCCCTGCTTCAGGATCGTCGCCCTGGGGATCACCGCCTCGGTGGCCTCGTCGAGGACATTGTCCTGCGTGAAGGTCTTGAACGGCTCATATTCCGGCACGGCTGGCGCGGGCAGGGCCATGGCGTTGAATACCATGGTCATCGAGGCGACGCCGCAGAAAGACTGCGTCTTCTGGGTGACGAAATTGTCGGCGAGCGGGAAATAGGCCTCGCGCGCCTCGGCGCCGACGAGCAGCGCTTCTCCGGCATCGCTGGAGGCGCCGACGAGGTTCTCCGGCAACGGCAGGGTCTGCGCGAGTGCGCCGGCCACGGCGAGGCCGAACGCGACGACTGCAATACCGAGGCGGCGGATGATCATGGCGACGTCCTCCCACCCGCAGGATGAACCCGCCGCGCCAGCGTGACAATGGCCGGGATCAGTGAGCGCCAAGCGCATCGGCAGAGGGGGCAGTGGCGCGTTCCCTCTCCCGCGAAGCGGGGGAGGGCGAGGGAGGGAGCCAACCTGCACGATCGCTCGAGTTGTGGCGCCAGCCTGTGCTCGATAATCTCCGGCCGCCGCGGCCTGATCACCCCCTCCCCAGCCCTCCCCCGCAAGCGGGAGAGGGGGCAGGCCGGTGCGCGCCGGACGAGCCCGGGAAAGTAATCTATCCCCGCCCCCTCCGACCGAGCGCATACTCCCTTCATCCCCGCCCACCGAAGAGGGCGAACCGGTCGTTCCGTTTGCGGGTGGGGCTCGGCGGGCCTTGGGGGCGAGGGCGTCACGAGCCTCGCCCCAAAGGGCGGCCGGAACTCCGATGCGCCGGGTCCGTACACGCGGGCCAGCGGCGGGCGTTCGGCTTCTTCCGTAAGGAGGAGGCTGGCGTGGGACTTGCCGCCGGGTGACCCAGCAACGAAACACCCACGGTCCGTCGGTACCGGTCGCAGATCTCGTCGGCGCGGGGCGCCGGCTGCCGTAAACGGGCGGCTCGGGCACCTCATCTATTCAATTCAGCCGGCGCGCCGTCCGCGCGCAGGCAGCAGGCCGCCTCGCGCGACCTCTTCGAAGCGAAGCCTCGCGGCCAATGGCCGGCGGGGATTTTCGCGCTGTCCTTCCCATCAACCAAGCCGGCAAACGAGGCTGCCATGATCGACAAGACCGCGCGACCCGCCACCGCGCCCGTCCTCCTCACGGGCTGTTCAGGCGGAGGCAAGTCGACCCTCCTCGCCGCGCTGGCACGGAGGGGCTATGCGACCTTCGAGGAGGCCGGGCGGCAGATCGTGCGCGAGGAGACGGCGAGCGGCGGACGGGGCCTGCCATGGCTGGACATGGACCGCTTCGTCGACCTCATGCTGGCGCGCGCCAGCGCGCAGTTCGCAGCCGCCCGTGCGGTGCCGGGGCCGGCATTTCTCGATCGCGGCGTGATCGAGGCCTTCGCCTGGTATCGGCGGACGGGCCGCACGGTTCCCGCGCCCGTCGAGGCGGCGGCGCGCACGCTGCGCTATGGCGACCCGGTCTTCCTGGCGCCACCCTGGCCGGAAATCTTTGCCGGCGATGCCGAGCGGCGGCACGATCTTTCCGCCGCGACGGCGGAATTTGAGGCGATCGTGGCCGCTTTGGCGGAACTCGGCTACCGGACGGTGGAACTGCCGCGGATCGATGTCGAGGCGCGCGCCGATTTTGTGCTGGCCGCGATCAGGGCTTCAGCGACGCCTTGAAGACGTCGGCCCAATCCTTGTGCCAGCGCGACAGCGGCGGGCGGTTTTCGACGATGTCGCCGGCGGCCCAGAGGATGCGCTTCTCGTCGGTGGCGCGATCCACCTCATTGTCGGGGCAGAGGATGTAGAAATCGCCGCGCGCGATCGACTCCAGCATGAGATCCACCGTCTGCTGCGGCGTCCAGGCGCCGGCGGGCTTTTCGGCCCGGCCCTCGGCCGTCAGATGGGTGAAGACGAAGCCGGGAACGAGCAGATGGGCGGTGACGGCGCAGCCCTCGGTGTTGCGCAGTTCATGCGCCAGCCCCTCGGTCAGCACCTTCACGCCGGCCTTGGAGACGTTATAGGCCGTGTCGCCCGGCGGCGTGGTGATGCCCTGCTTGGAGCCGGTGTTGATGACAAGGCCGGGCCGGCCCGAGGCGACCATGCCCGGCACGATCGCCTGCACGCCGTTGACGACACCCCACAGATTCGTGCCGAGCACGCGCTGCCAGTTGGCGAGGTCGCCGAGCGCGGGGCCGCCATGGCCCGTGCCGGCATTGTTCATGAGCACGTCGATGCGCCCGAACTTCGCCAGCGTCGCGTCGCGCATCGCCTCGACCGAGGTGCGATCGGAAACATCGGTGCGGATCGCCTGCGTGTCGCTGCCGAGCGTCGCGCGCGCCGCGTCGAGCGCGTCCTGCCGCAGATCGGCGATGGCGACCTGCATGCCGAGCGCGCGATAGGCGCTGGCCGCGGCGAGGCCGATGCCCGATGCGCCGCCGGTGATCAGCGCGACATGACCGGGGGCGATGGCGGGATGGATCATGGCGATGTCTCCGATGGCTGGTGAACGGGCGGGGTCCGGCTGCCTGCAAAAAGACACGCAGGGCTGGCATGATTTCACAGTCGATCTATATCGGCGTAGGACAATTCAGGCGACAGGGATTCAGCTCAGCCATGCGACGCACGCTCCTCGCTCTCTCGCTTCTTCTCGCCGCGACGCCCGCCGCCTTCGCCTGTTCAGAGGACGAATTGCAGGCGAAGTCGATCCAGCTTTCGGATCTGGTCAAGGCGATCGTCGCCAAGGATCCGAACCAGGCGGACGCCTGGCGCCAGAAGCAGATCGAGGTCGACCGCACGGCGGAGCGCACCAGCGATCTCGACGAAATCTGCGCGGCCTACGACAAGGCGATCGGCGAGGCGAAGGCCGGCCAATAGGTCGCCACGACGCGCCGAGGTCCTCGCCGAACGGTCGCGGCTGTGCGATAGGGTGCCTCCAGCAGCCAGGGTGTGCCGGAGGTCCCCGCCATGATCCCCGTGACAGAGACGATCTTCCTCGACGAGAGCGAGATCGAGGAGAGCTTCATCCGCTCATCCGGCCCCGGCGGGCAGAACGTCAACAAGGTGTCGAGCGCGGTTCAAATCCGCTTCGACGCGCGCCGCTCGCGCTCGCTGCCCGATGCCGTGGCTGTGCGGCTGATGCGGCTTGCCGGCTCGAAGCTGACGCAGGACGGCGTCATCGTCATCACGGCGCAGCGCCATCGCGACCAGGCGCGGAACCGCGTCGATGCGGTGGAGCGGCTGGTGGAGCTGATCCGCGAGGCGGTCCCGCCGCCCGTGCCGCGGCGCGCGACCAAGCCGACCAAGGCCTCGAAGGAAAAGCGCCTCGAAGGCAAGGCCAAGCGCTCGGGCATCAAGTCGATGCGCGGCAGCGTCAAGTTCGACTGACCGCGGGCTCCGTCACCGGGGAGGCGACGCGGTGGCGCGCGGCGCCGCGATGCAAGCAAGGGGACGGCTCGTCAAAGCGCGCGATCGCGTGCACCATAGCCGCCACCGCGCCGAGGGGCGATTCGCGGGAGGCGGCGCGATCCACGAAGGCGAGGGAGCGTGCCTATGGGCATCATCTGGACGATCATCATCGGCGGCGTCGCGGGCGTCATCGCCAAGTTCATCATGCCCGGCGACAACGAGCCGAAGGGCTTCATCCTCACCATCCTGCTCGGCATCGCCGGCGCCTTCATCGCGACATGGCTCGGCCAGGCGATCGGCTGGTATGGCCCGAACGATCAGGCAGGATTCATCGGCGCCATCGTCGGCGCTATCATCATCCTGCTGATCTGGGGTGCCGTCACGCGCAGGCGCGCCTGACGCAGCCCCTAGCGAATCCGCTGATCCCGGTCACCGAACTGCTCCTCGAGCGCCTCGGTGATCGGGCAGTGGCCCGTCGCGCCGCGATAGGCGAGGTAGGAGCCGGTCGCGAGCGCGAGCACGGAGAGGAAGCGGTTGGGACGCGGGCGGACCGCCGCTGCCGCGAGCACGAGGCCCGCGAGCACGGACACGGCGCGGCCGGTCGCCGAGATCTCGGGAAGGGGGGCCGGCGGCTGGGGTCTCGAACGGAAGATCATCGCTATCGCTCCTGTGTTGCACTGGACAACGTGCTGCCCGGCGGCGCGTTCCGTCGATCGCTGTTCCATTCCGGGTGGCCGGGCGGAAAGGCCGAGGGTAGTCTGGTCCACGCTTAGCGCTCGGATGAAGAGGCTTCCATGATCTATGTCGGTATTGGCGGCTGGGTGTTCGAGCCCTGGCGCGGAACTTTCTACCCCGAAGGCCTGCCGCAGAAGCGCGAGCTCGCCTACGCGGCCGACCATGTGACCGCGATCGAGATCAACGGAACCTATTACGGGACACAGAAGCCGGAGAGTTTCCGCAAATGGGCGGGCGAGACGCCGGACGGTTTCGTCTTCGCACTCAAGGGATCGCGCTTCACCACCAACCGGCGCGTGCTGGCCGAGGCCGGGGAGTCGATCCAACGGCTGATCGGCAGCGGCGTCACCGAACTCGGCGCCAAGCTCGGGCCGATCAACTGGCAGTTCATGGAGACGAAGAAGTTCGATCCGGAGGATTTCGAGGCCTTCCTCGCGCTGCTGCCGAAGGAGTCCGACGGGGTGCGCCTGCGCCATGTCGTCGAGGTCCGCCATGCGAGTTTCGTCGATGCCGCCTTCGTCGCGCTGGCACGCCGCTATGGCGTCGGCATCGTCGTCGCGGACTCCGAGACCTTCCCGCTGATCGCGGACCCGACGGCGGATTTCGTCTATGCGCGGCTCCAGAGCGCCGATGAAGCCCATCCGAAGGGCTATTCCGAAGCCGCGCTCGCCGACTGGGAGCGCCGCGCGCGGAGCTGGGAAGGTGGCAGTACGCCGGACGATCTCCCGCTCCTCGCCGAGGCGCAGGGCAAAGGTGCGGCGCGCGACGTTTTCATCTTCATGATCAATGGCTTCAAGCCCAAGGCGCCGCACGCCGCCATGGCACTGATCGAGCGTCTGGAGCAGGGCTGACGGCATTCCTTCCCACGCCGATTCATCCCATTGCTTTGCCGGCTTGCTAAGATTGAGTCAGATTGGTTGACAATCTCTGCCGCATTCTCGCCTTTTTCGTCCCGTTGATGAACAACGAAGCTCAGGTTCTTCTTGGGAAATCGGGTGGGTGCCGCGCCGAGCGAGCGCGAAAACGGAGAGATCCGCATTGGGTTCGAAACTACGTGTTGCGGCGTTTGCCGCCAGCTTCCTTGCCGCTGCCGCGGCCTATTCTGTGGGAACAACACCGGCTGAGGCCGGCAGCCAGTGCGGCAGGGCCTCCTGGTACAAGCTCGGCGGCAAGACGGCGAGCGGCGAACGGAACAATCCGAGCGCCATGACCGCCGCCCATCGCTCGCTTCCCTTCGGGACGCGCGTCAAGGTCGAGAACCTCAGGAACGGCAAGTTCGTCGTCGTTCGCATCAATGATCGCGGTCCCTATTCCGGCGGACGCGTGATCGACCTCTCCAAGGCCGCCGCACAGCAGCTCGGCATGATTTCCAGCGGCACCGCGCATGTCCGTGTCACCACGGTCGATGCCAAGGCGGCGCTCCGCGGCGCCTGCCCGGCCTGAGCCTGCGGCTCAGCCCCGCCGCTCGTCGAGCGCGACCGCCTTCACCAGCGCCGTCACCATCTGACCGGGTTCGAGGCCGAGTTCGCGCACCGCGTCGCGCGTGATCCGCGCGACCAGTGGCTCGCCGCCGACATCGAGCCGTATCGCGACGTCCGGCGGCGCCAGCTCCGCGATCGCGGTGATGCGCGCGGTAAGGCGATTGCGGACCGAGAGGCGGCCCGGCTCGCCGACGGCGATCGTGACATCGCGCGAGCGGATCGAGAGGCGCACGAGGCTGCCCGCGGGACGGCCGACATGCGGCACCAGCAGCGCGCCGGCCGGATGTTCGAGACGCGCCAGCCCGTCGGCCCCGGCTTCGGTGACGAGACGCGCGGTCAGCACGCCGCCGGCCTCGAAGCCGCCTTCGGCGTCGATGGTGGCGAAGACCTCGCCGACTGGACCGCTCGCCAGGACCCGGCCGCCCTCGATCCGCACCACCGTGTCGGCCAGCCGCGCGACCTCCTCGACCGAATGGCTGACATAGACGATCGGCAGCCTCATCTCGTCGCGCAGTCGCTCGACAAAGGGCAGGATCTCGGCCTTGCGCGCGGGATCCAGCGCGGCCAGCGGCTCGTCCATCAGCAGGCATTCCGGGCTCGACAGGAGCGCGCGCCCGATCGCGACGCGCTGTTTCTCGCCGCCCGAGAGATCGCGTGGCCGGCGGGCGAGCAGGGGCCGGATCGCAAGCAGATCCACGATGGCGTCGAAATCGCCCCAGCGCCGGGCGCCCGGGGTCAGCCAGCGGCCGAACATCAGGTTCGAGCGGACGGAGAGGTGCGGGAAGAGGCGGCCCTCCTGGAAGACATAGCCGATGCGCCGCTCGGCGGGGCGCAGGAAGACGCCGGTATTCGTATCCACCAGCACGCGGCTGCCGAGCGCGATGCGGCCCTTGTCGGGCCGCAGCAGGCCCGCGATCAGGTTGACCAGCGTGGTCTTGCCCGAGCCGGACGGGCCGAACAGGGCCGTGATGCCGCCGCCGGTCTGGAAGCGCATCGCGACCTCGAACGCGCCGAGCCGCTTCTGGACATCGACATCCAGCGTCACGTCCGCTCCCCCGCACGGAACCGCGCCGCCAGCCATTCCGCCAGCAGCATGGCGCCGATCGCGATCACGATGGAGACGAGGGTGAGGCGCAGCGCGCCCGTCTCGCCATCGGGCGACTGGATCAGCGCATAGATCGCAGACGGGATGGTCTGCGTCTCGCCGGGGATGTTGGAGACAAAGGTGATGGTGGCGCCGAACTCGCCGAGCGAGCGCGCAAAGGCCAGCACGGCACCCGCAAGGATGCCGGGGATGGCGAGCGGCAGCGTCACGGACAGGAAGACGACGATCCGCCCCGCGCCGAGCGTCGCGGCGGCGTCTTCGAGCCTGCGGTCGATCGCCTCGATGGAGAGGCCGATGGCGCGCACCATCAGCGGGAAGCCCATGATGGCCGAGGCGAGGGCCGCGCCCGTCCAGCGGAACGCGAAGACGAGGCCGAAGGTCTGGTCGAGAAACGCGCCGATCGGTCCCTTGCGGCCGAAGGCGAGCAGCAGCAGATAGCCGGTCACCACCGGCGGCAGCACGAGCGGCAGCGAGACGATGCCGGCCAGGAGGCTGCGTCCCGGAAAGCGGCCGCGCGCGAGCAGCATCGCCATCGCGATCCCGACCGGCAGGCTGGCTAGGGTCGCGACGGTCGCAACCTTCAGGCTGAGATCGATCGCCGTCCATTCCTCGGGCGTGAAGAGCTGCTCCATGGCGTTCACTCTCGCCGGATTCGGCGCGCCTCGCTATGGCGCGTCGATCCAGGGTGCCGCGAGGGCCGCCGGGGCACGGGCCGGGCGGCGACGCCGGTCACTTGCCGATGATCACGTCCGAGGCCTTGATGACCGCGACGGCGCTGTCGCCCACGGCGAGGCCGAGATCGTCGACGGCCTCATTGGTGATCGAGGAGGTGATGACGATGCCGTGGCCGACATCGATCTTGACGCGGGCGGTGGTGACGCCCATATCGATCGATACAATCTTGCCGTGCATCTGGTTGCGGGCGCTCAACTTCATCATCGTCACCCCTTGCTGCCGAGAAGCGTGAAGCCCTGAACCTCGAAGGCAGATTTCGCATCGGAGGACAGCAGATAGTCGAGGAACGCCTTCGCGTCGGCGCTGGTGCCGGTCTTGGTCAGCGCGACGGGGTAGACGATCGGCGGATGCGTATCCTCGGGGAAGGTGGCGACGATTTTCACCGCCTTCTCGGCATGCGCATCGGTGCCATAGACGATGCCGAAAGGCGCCTCGCCCTTGGCGACGAAGGCGAGCGCGCCGCGGACATTGTCGGCCTGCGCCACATGCGGCTCCACGGCGGCCCAGACGCCCAGCTTCTCCAGCGCCGCCTTGCCATACTTGCCGGCCGGCACCGAGGCGACCGCGCCCATGGCGAGCTTG
Organism: Kaistia hirudinis; assembly: GCF_014196455.1. GTDB lineage: Bacteria > Pseudomonadota > Alphaproteobacteria > Rhizobiales > Kaistiaceae > Kaistia > Kaistia hirudinis. The sequence continues at coordinate 423,019 of NZ_JACIDS010000005.1, read as the reverse complement.
CCATCCGCGCCGAGCGCTTCGGCCAGCGGAAAGCCCGGCTTGATCTCGAGCGACGCGGTCGAATCCTTCGGCGCGACGAGAACCAGCGTGTTGCCGAGCAGCGTCACGCGCGAAGCGCCGTCGATCAGGTCCTTCTTGGCGAGGTAGTCCATCCAGTCGAGATCGGCGGAGAAGAAGATGTCCGCCGGCGCGCCGGCTTCGATCTGCTTGGCGAGCGCCGAGGACGCGGCATAGCTGACCGCGACGTCCTTGCCGGTCTTGGCCTTGTAGGCGGACACGGCGGTGTCGAGCGCGTTCTTGAGGCTCGCGGCGGCGAAGACCGTGACGTCGGCGGCATGGGCGAGCGTCGCCGAGAGCGGCGCGGTGATGAGGACGGCGCCGGCAAGGACGATGAGGCTGCGGCGAAGGCGGTTGGGTGACATGGGAGGCTCCGTGGATCTATCGACATTTCTGCACGGAAATATCGATGCGATCAACCGAGGTCTCCCGGCGAGACGCGCGCGCCGGATCGATCGCTTCGCTTGATGCATGCTTCAGCAGCGTGAATTGGACGGCTGCACCCGCGCCGCCTAAGCTTGCCGCTACCGGATCGGAATAGCGGGAGAAGACCGTGAGCGACGCCTACACGCTCTATTCGATGCAGCTCTCGGGGAACTGCTACAAGATCCGCCTGGCTCTGCATGAGCTCGGCCGGCCGTTTCGCATCGTCGATGTCGAGAAGGGCAGCGGCGTGACGGCGTCGCCGGAATTCCTGGCGCTTAACCCGAATGCGCAGGTTCCCCTCCTGATCCTCCCCGATGGGCGGCCGCTGGCCGAATCCGGCGCGATGCTGATCCATCTCGCCGAGGGAACGGAGCTGATCCCGTCCGATTCCTATGAGCGGGCGCTGTGCTTCCAGTGGATGTTCTTCGAGCAGTACAGCCACGAGCCCGTCATCGCGGTGGCGCGCAACTGGCTGCATCTGACGCCCGGCGGGCGGCAGACGATGGCGCACCGGCTTGAGGAATGGCAGCAGAAGGGCCATCGCGTGCTCGGTGTCATGGAAGGGCGCCTCGCGGCGTCGCCGTTCTTCGCCGGCCCTCGCTTCTCGATCGCCGACATCGCGCTCTACGCCTATACGCATGCGGCGGAAGATGCCGACTATGATCTCTCCGCCTATCCGGCGATCGGCAACTGGCTCGACCGTGTCGCGGATCGGCCGCGCCATGTCGGGATCGAGTGGCGTCCCTAGGGCGTCCGATACGACTTTCCAGGCGCTCGTTCACGCGGTGTGACTTTCATCACAGACGGCGTGAACTTTGTTTCCTAATGTCATGTTGCAGCAACAGTTTCGGCGATTCGCCGATGGCCTCATTTTGGCCATCACAACTGTCGGCCATCGCCACATTGCCTTCGAACGGCTGCCGCACTCGAAGCTTGGAATGAGGAGGTCGGGATGGGGGTCCGCGACCGGGGAACGATCATGCGCAACGACGATAGAATCCACAGAGGCAAGGGACGCAGAGAGGCCGCGACCCGTCGCGCCTTCTACATCTGGATGGCAGCCTACGCCGCGGTGCTCGTCGCGATCGTCGCCATCCACTCCTTCGGCGGTGTTTCGACCGGCACGACGATCGATGCCAATGGCGTTCGCACGCAGCAGGCCGGTGCCGTCGGCGCGCCGCAGAGTTCGCTCGCGGTGCGCCTGGCGCCCGTCTCGTTCGACGTCGAGGGCTGAAACGCGGCCGACCCGCTGAAATCCGCGCCGTGCTCGACGAGCCCGCGGAAGAGATCGACCGCTTCTCGCCGATGGCGCATGATGGCGAGAGACCTGATGGCCAGAGTCTTGCGGGATCCGTTCGCCATGCGCGTCACCAACCAGACAGAGGGGCTGCGCTTCCGCCTCGTGCTGAAGCCGGGCTTCGCGCTCGGTCCCGGCAAGGCGGACCTGCTCGATGCGGTCGAAGCCACCGGATCGCTGGCCGCTGCGGGGGCACGGCTCGAAATGAGCCCCAAGCGCGTCTGGACGCTGGTCCGCGAAATGAACGACGCGTTTCTCGAACCGCTGATCGAGACGGAAAAGGGCGGGGCGGGCGGGGGCGGTGGCGCGCGCGTGACCGATCTCGGGAGGCGCATCCTGGAGCGCTACCGGTCCATGGAGCACGAGGCCAACGCGGTGGTCGCCGCGGGTATCGCCGAGCTCAAGACCCTGATGCGATAGCGCTTCAAGCTGCGCGCGGTCAGCCCGCCGGCAAAGCGATGCCGAGATGGTTCGCAATGCCCGATGCGGCCACGACGCCGGTCGCAAAGGCGCCCTGCAGCAGATAGCCGCCCGTCGGCGCTTCCCAATCGATCATCTCGCCCGCGGCGAAGACGCCGGGCAGGGCGCGGATCATCAGCTGCGCATCGAGCGCCGCGAACGGAATGCCGCCCGCGCTGGAGATCGCCCGCTCGATGCCGGCCGTGGCGTCGAGGCGGACGGGGACCGCCTTGATGCGGGCTGCGAGCCCCTCGGCGTCGCGTGGCAGCTGGCCCTCGGCCGCTTCACGCAGCAGATTGATCGCCACCGGGGCGAGATGCAGCGCCTTGCGCAGACGGTTGGCGAGCGATTGCGACGGGTTCTGCCGGGCGATGCGTTCGGCGATCTGCGCCTCGTTCATCCCGGGGCGGAGGTCGACGGGGATCGTCGCGCCGCCGTCACGCTCGATCGCGTCGCGGAGCGCGGAGGACAGCGCGTAGATCGCTCCGCCTTCGATGCCATAGGCCGTGACCATTGCCTCGCCGCGGACGGTCTGTCCCTCGAAGCTGATCGCGACGGCCTTCAGCGGTTCGCCGGCGAAGCGCGTGCGGAAGCTCTCCGACCAGCTGACGCGAAAGCCGACATTGGCCGGCTTCAGCGGCGCGACGGGCACGCCGCGGGCCGCGAGAATCTCCGTCCACGCTCCATTCGAGCCGAGGCGCGGCCAGCTCGCGCCGCCGAGCGCGAGCAGAACCGCGTCGGGCCGTGCGGTGACCTCGCCGTCGGGGCGCGCGAAGAGCAGCGCACCGTCCTCCGTCCAGCCGCGAAATTCGTGCCGCATCGCGAAGGTGACGCCGAGCGCGGTCAGCCGGCCGAGCAGCGCGCGCAGCAGCGGCGACGCCTTGAGGGATTTCGGGAAGATGCGGCCGCTCGACCCGACAAAGGTCGCCTCGCCGAGGCCTTCGGCCCAGGCGACGAGCGAAGCCGGCGGAAACGCCTCGATGATCGGCCGCAGCGTGTTCGCCGCCGGACCGTAGCGATTGAGAAAGGGCTCGATCGGCTCGGAATGGGTGAGGTTCAAGCCGCCGCGGCCCGCCATGAGCAGCTTGCGGCCGGCGCTCGGCATGCGGTCATAGACCGTGACGGCAACGCCGGCAGCGGCGAGCCGCTCGGCGGCGATCAGGCCGGCCGGACCGGCGCCAATGATGGCGACGGTTGGTCTGGGCGCGTTGGATGGGTTCGACATGGCGGGCGTTTTCCGCCGAATCGCAGGGAGCCGCAAGATGGCTGCGGCCGAATTCGCCGCCACGGCAATAACCAACGGCGGCGCGGCCGCTGGTGTGCCGATGCAGGAGGAACGTCAATCGGCTGGGCCGGCGCATCCGACGCCGGAATCCACGTTCGTCGTGGGCTTCCGGCGTCGTGAGCGGCTCCTCCAGGCTCGCGGAAAAACGCGAAATCCTGCCGCCATTGTCGCGTCGTCGGGGGGATGCGACGGGACGGAACCATCCTAGCTATTCCACCGGTCGCCGGAATGGCACTGTGTCTCAGCGATAGGCTCGCCGTCCCATTGTCGTCCGGGACGGCGTCAATTGGGCTGATGGGCCTCCGGCTACTGCTTGCCGACCAGCTTGTCGGCGAAGAGCGCCGCGCTCTTGGCGTAGACCTCGGCCTTGTTCCACTGCCGCAGCACGTTGAAATTGGCCGAACCCTCTTCCCAGCTGCCGCCGCGCTGCCAGCCATAGCCCTTGAGGTAGTTGGCCGTTGAGGCGAGCACGTCGTTGGGGCTGCCGCGGAGGTTAGCATGGCCGTCGCCGTCGAAATCGACCGCGAAGCGCACATAGGAGGATGGCATGAACTGCGTCTGGCCGAGTTCGCCTGCCCAGGCGCCCTTCATCTGGGCCGGGGTGAGATCGCCGCGCTCGACGATCAGGAGCGCATCGAGGAGTTGCTCCTGGAAGAAATCGGTGCGGCGGCAGTCGAAGGCGAGCGTCGCCACGGAGCGGATCGTCGACATGTTGCCGCTGCCCGCGCCGAAATCGGTCTCCATGCCCCAGATCGCGATCAGGATCGGGCCGGGGACGCCATAGGTCTTCTCGATGCGATCCAGCGTGCGCGCATATTGCTGCAAGAGCTGCTTGCCGCGCGCCACGCGGCCGGGCGAGACGACGCGCTTCGAATAGACCTCGAAGGGTTGCTTGAAGTGCTTCTGGTTCCGGTCGAGCTTGATGACGCGCGGATCATAGGTGACGCCGTCGAACGCGATGCTCAGCGTCCGCTGCGAGATGCCCTTGGATGCCGCATAGCTCTTGAAGCTCTCGAGCCAGGCCGGGAATTGCGACGGATCCTTGCCGCACTGGACGGCTTCGGCTCGTGCGAGGCCGGCTGCCAGGAGCAGGGATACAGCCAGGATTCGGAGTTTCGAAGAATTCATGATCAGCCTGCGTCTTCCTCGCGTTTCTTCTTGCGCCGGCCCCCAGCGCGCTGCGCGAGACTAATTCGGAACGCAAGCAATTGCAGTCGAAATAGCGTTGACCATCGCGTTTGCGCGGCTGCGTTGCGCCGATGCTATGCGCCGGAGACGAAGCCGGCCCTTTTCAGGCGGACGATGGCGAGATCGAGCGCGGACAGAAATGTCGAACGATCGCGCGGGGAGAAAGGGCGGGGACCGCCGGTGATGGCGCCGGCCGAGCGCAAATCCTCCATCAGGTTCCGCGTCGCCAGCGCCATGCCGATCGAGTCCGGCGAGAAGGGCTTGCCATTCGGCGCGATCACATCGGCACCGGCCTTGACCGCGCGATCGGCGAGCGGGATGTCGGCGGTGATGACGATGTCGCCGCGCGACACGCGTTCGGCGATCCAGTCGTCGGCGACGTTCAGCCCCTCGCCGACGACGACGCGGCGGATCCAGGGCTCGCGCGGCACCGCGATCGGCGCATTGGCGACGACGAACACCTCAAGCCGATGCCGCTCGGCGACCTTGTAGATCTCCGCCTTCACCGGACAGGCGTCGGCATCGACATAGACGAGGATCGGGCGCGTCATAGCTCCTTCCGAAGTCATGGCATTCATTCCAAATGAGAAGGGCCGCCTGCGTGGCGGCCCTTCCATTGTCTTACCGCGTCCGGGCGGAGCCCGGAACCATCACTTACGCGGCGGAAACTCCGACAGAGGCAGAGATCCGGACCTGCATGAGCGACGCGCGCGGCGAACGACAATGAGACACGAGATCACCTCCTTTCGAACGTTGACGATGGGTCCAAGATAGTACGCAAAGCGCGAGTCTGTAAGACCCCCGCCCGATCGATTTCGAACGACGCGGATACCTGCTTTGGCAGGGAGCGTGGCCCACAAACAGAAAGAGCCGCTCAGCGATCTCTTGAAACGCTGAGCGGCTCTGGTGATGGTCGGCCAGGTCTCCTCCAGTGTCGTGCCGGAGGAGAGGGCGCAGTCTCGCTCGATGATCAGAACTTGATGTCGAGATTGCCCTTGACGGCGTTGTCCTGGAGGCCGTCGCCGAACTGGCCGCTATAGGTCAGGCCGGCGGAGACCTTGCTGTTGAAGTTGTAGTCGACGCCGGCATTGACGACGGCGGTGTCCTCGGCGATCGGGACGCCGGCGACGGAGAAGGGCAGGCCTCCGCCGACGAAGGCAAGCTGCGCGGTCGGATCGACATCGTCGAAGGCGTGCTGCCAGGCCAGCATGATGCGCGGCACGATGCTCGCCTCGTTCTCCAGCTTGATCATGGTCGCCGCGCGGGCACCGAGCGTCACATAGAAGAGGTCCTCGCCGCCCGTCGTCCCGGTGAGGGCCGAGGACGAGCCGGATTCGGTGACGTCCGCCGAGCCGAGATTGACATAGGCCGGCGCAACGAAGGGCTCGAGCCAGGCCTTGCCATAGGCCGTCTCCGCGCCCGGAGGCGAGAGATCGAAGTGCCAGTTGGCCTCGCCGAAGAGCTGGGTGGTGCCGAGCTGGTAGCTCGCATTGTTGGCGCCGACATAGCCCGGGAAGGCGACGGTGCGGCCGATGGAGGTATCGTTCCAGCTATAGCTGGCGGCACCGAGCAGGCCGATGGCGCCGATGCGCGCACCGCCATAGCCGCCGAGGCTGTAGGTGTCGATGTCGCCGGACGAGGCGCGGTCGTCGATCTCGAAGGTCGAGCGGCCATAGCCGCCGAGAACACCGAGGCGGACGCCATCGGCAACCGCACCGTCGACGCCGGCGAAGAAGCCGCCGGTATCTCGGCTCACGGATGCGGCATTGCCGTCGCTGTCGATATCGCCCCAGGCGCCATAGCCCTGGCCCCAGACGGCGAGACCGGTGGCCGCGCCCAGCGCGGCGGCGTTCGGACCGCCGACGCCCTTGGTGTCGAGGCTCTGCCAGACCCGGCCGGTGACGGCCTGCCGCAGATAGATCGAATCCTGCGCGATGATCGACGTCGCGCTGGCATAGGCCTCCCCGGACAGCGCGTCGAAGGCGCCGGGTGCCTGCGCTGCCGTCAGGGTCAGCACCGCGTCATAGACGGGATTGCCGAGGCCGAGCGACTCCGTCCCGAAGGCCGAAGCCTTCTGGTTGGCCGTGCCCGCCAGCGCCGTGAACGCGACGGCGTTGCGCATCAGCTTCAGATAGACGTCGTTGGCGTCGTAGCTGAGCAGCGGATCGAGGAAAGCGTAGTTGGTCGTCGCGCTGTCGAACGTTCCGCTGACGCCGCCCACTGCGGAGAGGATGGCATAGGTGGTGAAGGGGTTGGCGCCGGGCGCTGCGTTCACCTGCACCGTTCCGCCGGTGAGGCTTGCCGTTCCGCTCGCCGCGATCAGGTCGTGCGCTCCAGAGGCAGCGACGTCGACGACATAGGTCGAGCCAGCAGCGAAGGCGACGTCGCCATTGACGGTGAGCGTCCCCGGCGAATAACCGGGCGAGACCGTACCGCCCGCGTTGACGACCAGGCCGCCGATCGAGCCGGAACCCGAGAGCACGCCGCCATCCACCGTGAAGACCGAGGCCGACGAGGCTCCCTGCGCCAGCTGCAGCGCACCGGCATTGATGGTGGTGGTACCCGTCAGGCTGCCGCCGCTCCCGGTCAGGACCCAGAGGCCCGAGCCTGACTTCGTCAGATTGGTGAAGCCTTCATAGGTGCCGGTGTCGCTGACGTCGCCGAGATTCAGCGTTCCGCTTCCGGCGCCGGTCAGCTCCAGCATGTTGCCGGTGCTCGCATTCGTCACCTTGCCGACCAGATTTGACGTGTCGGACATGACGAACCGGTTGCTGCCGGCTCCCATGGCGACCGCCACCCCGTTCGCCGAGCCGGCCGAGATGGTGCCGCTATTGACGACGGTGGAATTGCCGTCGCCGGTCGCAACCGTGGTCGGGCCGCTCGAGGCGAGCGTGCCGGTGTTCACGAGGCTGTTTGTCGTCGCGTCCATCCAGACGGCGAGATCGGTTGCGGAGACGCGTCCGATATTGGTGATCGAAATGGCGCCGTCGGTCCGGGCAACCGACGCGGACGTGTAGCCCGATACGAAGCCGCTATCGGCGGAGATGCCGATACGTCCTGTCACCGTGCCGTTGTTGACGATCGTGATGTCGCCCTTTGGCGTTTCGGCACGGATTCCGGCGTCGCGGTTCGCGGTGACCGAGCCGGTCGCCCCATTGGCGATCTCGACGTCGCCGGCCGTGTCGACGGCAGCGCGCAGGCCATTATACCCCTGCGCCGCCTTGAGCGCGTTGTGGGCTGCGTCGAGCGCCGGATCGCCCTCGGCGACGACGGTGCCGCTGTTGTAGACGCTGGCATCACCCGTCTCCGTCGCCGCGAAGATGGCGTTGTCGTTGCCGGAGATGGCGGTGCCGGAATTGTTGATGGTGGCATCGCCATTGGCCGACCAGGCGATGAGCGCGTGCTGCAGCGTCGCTTCGACCGTGCCCTCGTTTACGATCTCGGCCAGTCCGTAATAGTCGATCACACGGATGCCGGCCGTTGTGGCGGTCACATGTCCGGTGGCGGTATTGGTCACCGAGACGGTCTGCTCCTCGCCGTCGGTCACACCACGAGAATTGCCGTCGGCATAGATGCCTCGGGCGTTCGATGTCACGGTGCCGGAATTGACGATCGTGACGGCGCCGAGATTGGTGGCACCGTCGATGGCAGCATTGCCGGGATAGCTGGTCGGTCCCTGCCAGTCGATGGTTCCGGCATTGTTGATGGAGATGTTGCCGGCATAGTCGTTGCGGATCCAGATCGTGCCGAAGCCGGCGGCTGCGGTAGCACGCACGGCACTGTCGATCGTGACGTCGACATTGACGGTGACCGGAATGACATTGGCCGACTGATCGGTCCCGAACTGCATGACCAGGGCGCTGTAGTTCGGGTTGTTCACGACTGTATTGCCGGTCAGCCAGACGGTCTGGTCATAGGTGCCGGAGGTCAGCGGCGAGCCATAGCCGACGAACACCGTGTCGACGTCGCGGACGGTCAACGAACCGACGCCCGGCACCATCGAAACGCCGACAACGGACGAGTCACATTGAACGAGCGTCGTGGTGCCGGTGACGGTGCAGGCCGCCAGCGCCGAACCGCCGGTCAGCATCAGCGAGCCCGCCGCCATGGCCGGAACAAGCGCCGACGTCAGGAGAAGATGGCGGTGTGCTCGTCCGAACCCAGATGCTGGGCGATGCCCGGTGGAGTGGGATTGGCAGCGCGATATCTTCGCAGCGGAATCAAACATGACGGCCCCCCGGCTGATCCAAAGATGACGGCGCACTGCCAACTTTGGACGACCAGAAGGACGCAGGCGGACGCATGGTTCCGCACGTTCTCCTCGCATCGCCCCCAATGCGAGTCCCATCAATAAGTTAGACATCTGATCGTGGGGCCAGCCAGAGCCGTTTTGCAGCCGGCCCAATTACTCGGCTGCAAGTTGCGCAATGGCAACAGAGGAGGTTGTGGCGCGAATACGTCTGGCAGTCGGAAGCGCGGTGGACTTGACCCATCGGACGATGGCTGCTGGAACTCCGCACAACGCGCCCTACCGGATCGCCTTCAACAGCGCCGCATCCGGGAAGCAGGTGTCGGCGCGGCCGTTCGCTTGTTGCCACTCGCCGATCGCGATGCGGGTCTTGTAGCCGACGAGCCCGTCGACATTGCCGACATCCACGCCGCGGGCCGTCAGGCGCTCCTGCATGGCGCGCACATCCGAGCGCTTGAAGCCGCCGACATCGTCCCAGGTGCCGCGGATCGCGCCGCCGCCGCGAATGCGATCCCCCAGATGGCCGATGAACAGCGCGTAGAGATCGGAGTTGTTATAGGTCTTCAGGATGTAGAAGTTCTTCGAGACGATGAAGGCCGGGCCGTGACGTCCTGCGGGCATCATCAGATGACCGATCCGCTTGCCGTTGCGCCCCGCGAGCGGCTTGCCGTCGACGGTGCGAATGCCCATCGCCTCCCATTGTGCGAGCGGCTTGCCCTGGTCCGGGCCCTCGAGGCTGCAGGCGACACCCGCGGGCAGCACGACCTCGACGCCCCAGCCGACGCCGGGCTCCCAGCCGTTCTGCTTGAGATAATTGGCGATCGAGGCGAGCACGTCCGGCACCGATTCCCAGATGTCGCGCCGGCCGTCGCCGTCGAAATCGACGGCGGTGGTCAGATATTTCGTCGGCATGAACTGCGGCTGGCCGAGCGCACCGGCCCAGGAACTGCGCATCTCCGACAGCGGGATGTGGTCGCCTTCGAGGATCTGCAGGGCGGCGATCAACTCGGGATAGAAGCTCGCCTTGCGCGCGCCCATGAAAGCTTCGGTCGCGAGCGTGCGGATGGCGGGGTAGGGGATCTTCGCGGCGCCATAGCCTGACTCGCGACCCCATATGGCAACGAGAATCGACGCGGGAACGCCATAGCGCTTCTCGATCGCGGCGAGCGTCTTCGACCATTGCTGCGTGCGGGCGCGGCCGGCCGTCGTCAGGCCGGCGAGCTTGGCCTCGTTGAAATAGCGCGCCGGTCCGGAGAATTCCGCCTGGCGCTGCGGTTCCTCGCGGCCCTTCGGCGCGCCCGGCGGGGCGAGGTCGGGCAGCTTCCAGTCGAGCGTCAGCCCGGCGAGCGCCGCGTTGAGCGTCCCCTGGGAGACGCCGGCCTTCTTCGCGTCGGGCACGACCTTGGCGGCGAGCCATTGCTGGAAACTCGCCTCGACTGCGCCTTGCGACTGTGCGGACGCCGCACCGGCGAACGCGAGCATCGCTGCGCCGATCAGGGCGGGCAGAAGGCTGAAACGTCGCGACAAGGTTCGGCTCCCGGGATCGATTCGCATGCCGAGCTTGGTCAATCGTGCGGCGGCAGGCAACCTCGCCGTCTCGGCGCGCATTTCCGCGCCGTCCGCATCAGGCGGCGACAAGCGCGATGCGGGAGCGCATCATCAGAGCCGAGCGTCCGATCGGTTGCGATCCGGGCGACCAAATTCGGGCCGTTGCGCGGCGCGGCAAGGCAAGCGGGGGAATGAATGTCTCAGGGCGAAGCCGGCGCGCCGGCGCGGACCGGCGTGCTGGTGGCGACGATCCTCGCCTCCGGCATGGCCTTCATGGATGGCTCGGTCGTGCCGGTCGCCTTGCCGGCGATCCGCGGCGGCCTCGGCGCGAGCTTCACAGAGGCGCAGTGGACGTCCAATGCCTATACGCTGACGCTCGCCGCCTTCACGCTGCTCGGCGGGGCGGCCGGCGATGCGTTCGGGCTTCGCCGCGTCTTCATGATCGGCATCGCGCTGTTCGGGCTGGCCTCGGCGGCCTGCGGGCTCGCAACCTCGGCCGAGATGCTCATCATCGCCCGCGCGATCCAGGGCGTCGGCGGTGCGCTCATGGTGCCGGGCTCGCTGGCGCTCATCTCGGCGCATTATCCCGCGGCGGAGCGCGGCCGGGCGATCGGCGCCTGGGCGGCCGCGTCGTCGATCGCGCCGGCGATCGGCCCCATCCTCGGCGGCGCTCTCGTCGATGCCGGATCGTGGCGCGCGATCTTCCTCATCAACCTGCCCATCGCCCTCATCGCGCTCCTCGTCTGCCGCCGCCATGTGCCCGCCGACGCCGCTCACGCGCGTCAGCGGATGGACTGGACCGGCGGTGCCCTGGCGGTCGTCGGGCTCGGCCTCGTCGCGTTCGGGCTCACGCGGCTCGGCGAGGGTGGGGCGGACGCAAACCGGTTCATCGCCTGGGCCGCGACGTGTGTCGGTGCCGGTGTCCTGGTCGGCTTCGTGGTCTGGGAGCGGATGGCGCCGACGCCGATGATGCCGCTCGCGCTCTTCGCGAACCGCACCTTCGCCGGCGTCAACCTTCTGACGCTTCTGCTTTATTTCGCATTGTCCGGCGCGCTGTTCTTCCTGCCGACGGCGCTGATCCAGGCGCATGCCTATCCGGCGACGCTGGCCGGATCGGTCTTCCTGCCCTTTGTGATCGTCATGGCACTCCTGTCGCGCTATGGCGGCGTTCTCGCCGATCGCATCGGCACGCGGCCATGCCTGACGGTGGGGCCGATCCTGACCGGCATCGCCTTCTGCCTGCTGGCGCCTGCGGTCGCGCATGGCGGCTTCTGGATCGCCGTCGTGCCGGTCATGCTGCTGATGGGTCTCGGCATGGGCATCACGGTCGCGCCGCTCTCGACGGCGGTGATGAATGCGGCGCCCGAGGCGCGGCGGGGCGCGGCCTCCGGCATCAACAATGCCGTGGCGCGCGTCGCCAGCCTGCTCGCGGTCGCCTCGCTCGGCATCGCCATCGGCGCCGGCTTCCGGGTTGCACTGGCGGGGGCGGATGGCGAGACGGCGCGGCGCGTCACCGAGGCGGGCTTCGGCGGCACCCTACCGCTCGCCGACGGCACGGCGACGGCGCTCTGGGCGCAGGCGACCGTCACCGGATTTGCCGCCGCGACGCTACTTTGCGGGGTGCTCGCCATCCTCTCCGGCGTCATCGGCTGGCTAACGACCGGCGGAACGGCCGAAGCCGATCCCGCCGGCTGAATTTGTCGCCGTCACGCGGCGCGGGCGCGCCGCTCCGTGACCTGCTCGGCCAACCGTCCCGTGAGTTCGGCGAGATGATCGAAGCGGCTCTCGAACGAGCCAACGCCGGCCGTCGCCGAGCGGAGCTCGACGATCAGCCCGCGCATCTCGCCTTCGGGGATTTCCGCCTCCACGACATCCCAGCCGGGCCAGCCAGGCTTCGCATCGAAGCCGAGCAACTGGCCGCGCCGCTGCGTCACCATCATGTTGACGCGGGCGCTCGCCTCGGAGGGCACGGAGATCGAGACATGCAGGATCGGCTCGAGCAGCACCGAGCGGCAGGTCTCGAGCCCCTCGCGCATGCCGATCTGCGCGGCCATGCGGAAGGCCTGGTCGGAGGAATCGACGCTGTGATAGGAGCCATCGACCAGCTTCACCGCGACATCGACGACTGGAAAACCGAGCGGGCCGCGCTTCAGCACGTCGCGGATTCCGGCCTCGATCGCCGGGATATAGTTACGCGGCACCACGCCGCCTGTGATCGCCTCCTCGAAGTGGAATCCGCCGCCACGGGGATTCGGCCGGATCTCCAGCACGCAATCGCCGAACTGGCCATGGCCGCCCGATTGTTTCTTGTGCCGGCCGCGCACCTTCGCCTCGGCGCGGATCGTCTCGCGATAGGGCACGCTCGGCGGCTGCGACTCGATCATGAGACCGTATCGTCCCGCGAGCCGCTCCATCGCGACGCGCAGTTGCATCTCGCCCTGGCCTTCGAGGCGGATCTCGCCGGCCTCCTCGTCCAGGGCGAGCGCGAGGCCTGAGCTTTCTTCCGCGAGGCGCCCAAGGGCTGCGGTGAGCTTCGCCTCGTCCTTGCGGTCGAGCGGGCTGACCGCGAGCGACAGGACCGGGATCACCGGGCGGGCCGGCGCGATCTGTTCGGGCGCCGTCTTGCCGGCCGCGAGCGTCATGCCCGTGCGCGCACCGTCCAGCTTGCCGAGGCCCACGACCTCTCCGGCCGTCGCCGTCTCGCGCTTCGCCATCTGCTGTCCCAGCAGGCGCAACACGCCCGAGACGCGGCCGACTGGTCCGTCCGGACCCTGCAATTCCGTGCCGTCGGCAATCGCGCCGCGCAGCACGCGGCCGACCGAGATCTTGCCGGCGTGGCCGGTGTGGATGGTGCGGACGACCTGGAAGGTCGGCTCGCCTTCGGGGGCGAGCCCGAGACGGGCGATCGTGTCGCCGATATCGGGCGCCTCGTGACGGATGGCCTTCATCAGGCGGCCGACGCCATGCCCATGCAGGGCGGAGCCGATCAGGACCGGGCAGAGCAGGCCGGCGCGCGTATCGGCGACGAGATCGGTGAAGATGCGCTCGCGCGAGGGCTCGATATCTTCGAGCAACTCCTCCATCAGCGTATCGTCATAGTCGGCGAGCTTTTCGAGCATCGCATAGCGCGCCTTCGTTTCTTCGGCGCGGTCCGCGGCTTCGAGCGCGACGACCTCGCTCGGCGCGTGCTCGCGATAGAGGAAGGCGCGCTCCAGCGCGAGATCGACGAAGCCCGTGACGATGCCCTGCTTGCGCAGCGGGATATGGCGCAGCAGCAGCGGCGCACGGCTCGCAGGCTGGAGCAGCGCGAGCGCCTCCTGCATGTCGAGCGCGCTGCGGTCGATCTTGTTGAGAAACAGGAAGCGCGGGATGCCGCGCTCTTCGAGTTCGCGCAGGATGAGCTGCAGCGCGGGCACTTTCTTGGCGTCCGCTTCCGCCACCACCACGGCGCAATCGGCCACGGCCAGCACCGCATCGGCCTCCGCGGCGAACTCGACCGAACCGGGGCAATCGAGGAGCGTGATGCGCTCGTCCATGAAGCCCGTCTCGGCGATGTTGAGCTCGACGCTCATCTGATGTGCGCGCGCCTCGGCCGACGTATCGCCGACCGAGGTGCCGTCAGTGACCGAGCCCTGTCGCGCGACGGCGCCCGTCCGGGCCAGCATCGCCTCCAGCAGCGTGGTCTTGCCGCTGCCGAAAGGGCCGACGAGCGCCACCGCTTTCGGGCCGGCACGTCTGCCGGTGTCGCCTCCATCCCTGTCCATGGTCGCGTCCTCCGTTCATGAAATGTTCTTGGCTCATTCTCATGGCTGGATGCGAGAACCGGACCCGGACGCCCGGACCGCGGCGACATCGTCTCAGGGACGGGCAGGAATGGCAAGGCGCCGGCCCGAAAGGCGAACCGGGGCGAGAAAAGCAGAAGGCCCGCGCCGGGGGGCGCGGGCCTTCGCAAAAGCTCAGATGAGGCGCGATCAGTTCGCGGCGTAGAGCGTCAGTGCGGCGCCGCCGGCGGCTACGTTGATGCCGAGCTGGCCGGTCACGCTGATGGGCTGCAGCACGATCGCTCCGCCCGTGCCGCCGATGAGCACATTGGCGCCGACGCCGGCGACCACGGTCGCCTCGGCCGTCGCGCCGAGATAGAGGCCCGAGAGGGCGCCGCGCTGATAGCCGGCGACCGGGGCGAACACGGCCCAGGCCAGCACGCTCTGCTTGGTCACGCCGAGATCGACGCCGAGCTTCTTGATGTTGCCGGTGTAGTGCTCGACGCGGCCCTTATGCGTGGGCTTGAAGACGCAGGTCATCTCCTTGGCCGAGCCGATGACGTAGCCGATGCCGCCATCGATCTGGCACTCGAGCATGCCGACCTTGACGCCGCCGCGAACGTCCGGCTCCTCGTACTTGCTGGCGTCGGCGGCATAGGCCGCGCTGCCCAGCGTCGCCGAGAGGGCGAAGGCGGCGATCATCTTGCGGACATTCTTCATGTCTGACACTTCCTTGTTGTTGCTCCCCGGCCGGAAGCCGAGTCGGTTGGCGAACCGTCGGGGCGCATGGTAACGCATCTCGGCAAAGGGATTCCGCGCGAGTTCGTCGCGGTCATGACAAAAGCCGGTCATCGGCGCAAGTGACTGCAATCACTTGTGGTGAACGGAAATTTCATGCGCCGCGCAAGCGCGCATCGACTGCCGCAGGTTCGACATGCTCACCGCCTATGCGATTTCGACACGGGGACCCGAGCCATTGGCGCCGGGTTCCGGAGGGACGCCCGCCTGGATCGACCTCTATGAGCCGACCGAAGTCGAGGAGCGCGAGGCGGAGGCCTTCCTCGGCGGCCTGATCCCGACGCGCGAGGAAACGCGCGAGATCGAGTTTTCGAGCCGCTTTTATGTCGAGGACGGGATCCTGTTCATGACGGCGAGCCTTCTCGTCGGCGTCGACCAGGGAACGCCGGGCCTCACGCCGTTCACCTTCGCCGTGCGCAAGGACCGGCTCGTCACGCTGCGCTATGCGGACATGACCGCCTTCAAGCAGTTCATGCAGCGCGCGCCGAAATCCGACTTTCCCTGCACCACGCCGGCCGGAGCATTCGCAGGCCTGCTCGATGCCTTCATCGACCGCACGGCGGATGTGATCGAGCGCATCACGCAGTCGGTCGACAAGCTCAACGACGAGATCTTCGACCGCAAGAGCGGACCGCGGCGGCGCCGTTCTCTGGCGACCTCGCTGGAGGGACTGGGAGAGCAGGGGAACCTCGCCTCCAAGGCGCGCGAAAGCCTCGCCTCGCTCGAGCGGCTGGTGCAGTACGCCTCGGCCATGATGCCCGAGCGCGCGGTCAAGGCCGACAGCCTGCCGGCGCGGCTCAAGCTGATGCTGCGCGACATCCGCTCGCTGGAAGACCATGTGACCTTCGTGCTGGGCAAAATCACCTTCCTGCTCGACGCGACGCTCGGCCTGATCTCGAACGAGCAGAACCGCGTCGTGAGCGTGCTGACCGTGGTCTCGACCATCCTGCTGCCACCCATGGTGATCGCGACGATCTACGGCATGAACTTCCGCGACATGCCGGAGCTGACCTGGGCCTTCGGCTATCCGGTCGCGCTGACCGTGATGGTCCTGTCGGCCATCCTGCCTTACCTCTATTTCAAGTGGCGCGGCTGGCTTTAGGCCGTTTCAGAGATAGGGCGAGGCGAGGCGCGTCGCGGCATCGCGGAGGCGCACCACGATCGAACGTCTCTTCAGAGCCTCCAGCGTGACCGGGACCGCGTTCGCAGCTTTCGCATCGATGATCGCGTCGCAGGTCGCCGCGAAGGCCGCCGAATAGGCCTCGACATTGAACTCGAAATTGAGGCGGAGGCTGCGCGCATCCCAATTGCCCGAACCGAGCAGCGTCCACGCGCCGTCGATCGTCATCAGCTTCGAATGGTCGAACGGCCCCGGCGCACGGCGGATGACGCAGCCGGTGCGCAGCAGCGGCGCGAACAGGGCGTTCATCGCCCAGTCCATATAGGCGTGGTTGGAACGCTCGGGGATCACGAGCTCGACCGACACGCCGCGGGCCGCGGCCAGCGAGAGCTGCGCATTGATGCGGTCATCCGGCACGAAATAGGGCGTCAGGATGCGCACCGAGCGGTCGGCCCGGCCGATCGCCGCCGCCATGGTCCACATCAGCTTCTCATTGTCCTCGTCGGGACCGCTGGCGATGCCGCGCGCCGGGATATCGCCGGCCGGCCCGATCTCCGGGAACCAGGCCGGGCCTTCAAGGACCTCGCCGGTGGTGAAAGCCCAGTCCTCTGCGAAGGTCTCCATGAGATGCGCCACGACCGGGCCCTCGACGGTGAAATGCACGTCCTGCACCGCCTGGGACGGGGGGATCTTGATCTTGCGGAACAGATTGACGGCGGCGATGTTCATGCCGCCCGTGAAGCCGTGGCGTCCGTCGATGACGAGCACCTTCTTGTGGCTGCGCAGATTGACGAAGGACATCTTCCACGGCGCCACTTCATGCATGAAGCGCTCGGCGCGCACGCCGTTCGCGGTCAGGCGCGCGCAGACGGCACTGCGGATATAGCCCGAGCCGATGCCGTCGACGAGCACGCGCACCGCGACGCCGCGCCGGGCCGCGGCGATGAGCGCATCGATGATCGGCCCGCCGCCCGCGTCGTCATGGAAGATGAACGAGCCCATGGCGACGCTGGTCTCGGCCTGCTCGATCGCCGCGATCATGCGCGGATAGGCCTCGTCGCCGTCGATGAGCGGCGTCAGCGCATTGCCGGCGAGCAGCGGCCGGCCGGTCAGGCGGAGGCCAAACCGCGCCAGCGGTTCGAGATGCACCTCGCCGCGCTTCTCCATCGCCTCGGGCTTCAGCGCGAAGGGGGAGAGCTGCGAATCGATCGCGCCGTCCGGATTGGTCAGCTTGATCGCCTTGCGGCGGACGCGATTGACGCCGAACAGGAAATAGAGGAGCGGGCCGACATAGGGCGACAGCCAGGCGAGGCCGACCCAGGCGATGGTCGATTGCGGCGCGAGACGGGTCAGCAGCGCATGCACCGTCACCGCGGAGGCGAGGGTGAAATGCAGCAGAGACAGGAAGAGCGGGAAGTGACTGCTGATCATGGCGGCGCGCTGCGATCCCTTGGGCTCAATCCGCGGCGACCGCGGGCCACAGCGGCGGCTGCTCCGCCGGCGCGCCGTTGATCTCGATGATGTTGTTGTCCGGGTCGCGGATATAGAGCTGCGGGAAACCCGCCAGCCCCTGGCGCAGAACGAGGATCCGGTCGGGATCCTCCGCGCCGGCGTCCTCGCGGAAGCCGATGGCGAAGAGATGGTCGAGCATGGCGTCGAACTGGTCCGTCCGGAAGGCGAAGTGCCAGTCGTTATTGTCGACGGTGGCGTGCGGGCGGAAGCTGCCGTCGCGGTTCTCGACCAGATGAATCTGCAAGGCCCCGCTCTCCAGCCATGCGCCCGGCGTCTTGAAAGGCGGCCGGTTCAGGCGCCGCAAGCCGAAGGCGCGCTGATAGAAGCCGATCGACCGCTCGAGGTCGGTGACGACGAGCGACACATGATGGACCATCAGGCCGTGCATGACTTTCCTCCCCCGGGGCCGTTCCGCCCATTTGGTGGACGATACGACCAAGGGGAGGCACTGTCGTCAAGGAAACGTCGGGCGCGCCGCCCGACGTCCTGTCTCAGCGCAGATTGGCGCAGAAGCGCTGGATGCGGGCGCAGGCGTCCTCGAGCAGAGCTTCCGACGTCGCATAGGAGATGCGGAAATAGGGCGCGAGACCGAAGGCCGAGCCCTGCACCACCGCGACGCCTTCCTCTTCCAGCAGCGCCGTGATGAAGTCCTCGTCGGTCTTCAAGAGCTTGCCGCCCGCCGTCGTCTTGCCGAGCGTGCCGGCGCAGGACGGGAAGACATAGAAGGCGCCTTCCGGGTTCGGGCAGACGATCCCGTTCGCCTGGTTCAGCATCGATACGACGAGGTCGCGGCGCTTCCTGAAGATCTCGGCGTTCTTCGGGATGTAGTCCTGCGTCCCATTGAGCGCCTCGACGGCCGCCCATTGCGAGATCGAGGAGGGGTTCGACGTCGACTGCGACTGGATCGTCCCGATCGCCTTGATCAGCTCGACCGGGCCGCCGGCATAGCCGATGCGCCAGCCGGTCATGGCATAGGCCTTGGAGACGCCGTTCACGGTCAGCGTGCGGTTGAACAGCTTGGGCTCGACCTCCGCGATAGTCGCGAACTTGAAGCCGTCGAAGACGAGATGCTCATACATGTCGTCGGTCATGATCCAGACCTGCGGATGCTTGAGCAGCACGTCGGCCAGTGCGCGCAGTTCCTCGCGCGTGTAGCCGGCGCCGGTCGGGTTCGACGGCGAGTTCAGGATCAGCCACTTGGTCTTCGGCGTGATCGCCGCTTCGAGGGCGGCCGCGTTGATCTTGAAGCCCTGCTCTTGCGGGCCGACGATCTCGACAGGCGTGCCGCCGCCGAGCGCCACGATCTCCGGGTAGGAGACCCAGTAGGGCGCCGGGATGATCACTTCGTCGCCGGGATTGAGCGTCGCCATCAGCGCGTTGTAGAGCACCTGCTTGCCGCCGGTTCCGACCGTGATCTGGTTCGGCGTATAGGTCAGGTTGTTCTCGCGCTTGAACTTCGCGACGATGGCGGCCTTGAGCTCGGGAATGCCGTCGACGGCCGTGTACTTCGTCTTGCCCTCGCGGATGGCGCGGATCGCGGCTTCCTTGATGTTCTCGGGCGTGTCGAAATCCGGCTCGCCGGCACCGAGGCCGATCACGTCGCGGCCGGCAGCTTTCAGCTCACGCGCCTTGTTCGTGACCGCGATGGTGGCGGACGGCTTGATGCGGGCGAGGCTGTCGGCGAGGAAGGCCATTATCGGGGCTCCGGAGTCGGATTGAACGGCGCCGTTCGGCGGGTCTCCAACGACCCTGCGGGCGCCACGCATGCCTCTAGTGAAAGGCGCGCGGCGAGGCAAGGGAAACCGGCATCGGAAACGGGATTCACGCCGGACTGTGTCCGTTCGGGGCGCGTGGCCGGACCGGGGGAGAAAATTCGCGGCCTTTTGAAACGACTTCGTGAATTGACGCGTAGAGAGGTGAGCCTAGCTCTAGGCATAACCGCGATATTCTCGCGACAAGGGAGACGAGCATGCTGATCCGCAGGACGAGGGGATGGGAGATCGCGGAGCGCGAGGCGACTCCCGAGGCCGTATTCCTCAATCGCCGCGCGCTTCTGGCCGCCGGAGGCTTCGGCCTCGCCGCGCTCGCCATGCCGCGGTTTGGCCACGCCGCCGAGGAGGCCGATCCGAGCGCCGCGCTCTATCCGGCCAAGCGCAATCCGCGCTTCGTCGCCGAACAGGCGATCACGCCGGAGGAGATCAACACCCACTACAATAATTTCTACGAATACAGCACCAACAAGGACCTCGCCGATGCGGCGCAGGCCCTGCGCACGCGGCCCTGGTCGGTCGAGTTCGGCGGGCTGGTCGAGGCGCCGAAGACGGTCGCGATCGACGATCTGTTCAAGGCGATGCAGTTCGAGGAGCGCGTCTACCGCCATCGCTGCGTCGAGGCCTGGTCGATGGTGGTGCCGTGGACCGGCTTTCCGCTCGCCGCGCTCGTCGCCTTCGCCAAGCCGCTCGGCTCGGCCAAATATGTCCGCATGGAGACCTTCATGGATCCGGACATGGCGCCGGGCCAGAACCAGCCCTTCTATCCCTGGCCCTATGTCGAGGGGCTGACCATGGCGGAGGCGACCAACGAGCTCGCCTTCATGGTGACCGGCGCTTATGGCAAGCCGCTGCCCAAGCAGATGGGCGCCCCGATGCGCCTGCACACGCCATGGAAATATGGCTTCAAGAGCATCAAATCGATCGTCAAGATCAGCTTCGTCGAGGAGCAGCCGCTCAATTTCTGGCAGCAGCTGCAAGCGTCGGAATATGGCTTCTGGGCCAATGTGAACCCCGAAGTGCCGCATCCGCGCTGGAGCCAGGCGAGCGAGACGGTGCTCGGCACCAATGAGCGTGTGCCGACGCAACTCTTCAACGGCTATGCGCCCTTCGTCGCCGACCTCTACAAGGGCCTGCAGGACCAGCCGCTCTATATGTGAGCCCGGCTGAACGCGTCTTCGTCGCGTCGGGCCGAGCCCGGCGCCGCGATGGGGCGCAGCATGTCCATGTGGCAGATGGGGGAGGGCTTGGCGGTCCGTCCAAGGCAATCGTCCTTGTCCGGCGTGAAGCGCACCTAACCCCAGAAAAGAAAAGGCCGGGCACTCTTGCGAGGCCCGGCGAGTCTTTGTTGCTGCGGCAGGGAAAGCGCAGCAAACACCTTCCAGAGGGAACAGTTGAGGTCAGCCGGGCCGCAGGGAGGAGAAAGCGGGGGCCAACGCATCAACAAGGCTGTATATGTATAGGTCAGGCTGCCTAAACAACCAGCATCTGTGCATCGCAGCTATGCATTTTGCGAATGCCCCGGAAATCGTGGTCCAGCAAGGGTTTTTGGGCGTCTTGCGCCGCAGCAAGCCCGTGAAAAGGGGCTCTGTCGCCGAAATCGAGCCCGTCGCGACGACCGCGCGCGGGCAACGGCATTGCGCCGGTCCGAATCGATCACGAGGACTTGACTAAAATATGGGCTCGGCGGCGATCAGAATTGCCAGTTCTGCGCCTTGGCGAGCATGAAGTCGCGGAAGGCGGTGACGCGGGCCGAATTCTTCAGCTCAGCCGGATAGCAGAAATAGGTCGGGAAGCTCGGCACCTGCGCTTCGGGCATCAGCTTCACGAGCGCGGAATCCGCCTCGATCATGTAGTCGGGCAGGATCGCTATACCGGTTCCGCGTTCGACCGCGGCTTTGATGGCGTAGATATTGTTGATGCGCACGATCGGCTCGCGCGGATTGTCCGTCGAGCGGCCGGCGATCTCGAGCCAGTTCACGTCGCGAATATTGGGCGGCACAGGCACGCCGAACGTCACGATGCGGTGCTTGTCGAGGTCGTCCAGCGTCTGCGGCATGCCGAAGCGCTCGACATAGGCCGGCGCCGCATAGACGTGATAGTGCGTCGTGAACAGCCGGCGCTGGATCAGGTCGGGCTGGACCGGCTGGCGCAGGCGGATCGCGACGTCGGCCTGGCGCATGGTCAGGTCGAGTTCCTGATCGTCGAGGATCAGGTGCAGGTTCACGCCGGGATGCAGGTCGACGAACTCGTTGAGCCGCTCGGTGAGCCAGGTCGAGCCGAGCGCCACCGTGGTGGTGATGCGCAGCGTGCCGGTCGGCTTCTCGCGCGAATCCGTCAGGCGCACCTTCACGCCTTCGAGCTTCATCATCACGTCCTGCGACGTGCGATAGAGCAGTTCGCCCTGTTCCGAGAGGATCAGGCCGCGGGCGTGGCGGTGGAAGAGGGGAACGCCGAGATCCTGTTCCAGCGCGCTGACCTGACGGCTGACCGCGGACTGGCTCATGCCCAGCGTCTCGCCGGCATGGGTGAACGAGCCGGCCTGCGCGGCTGCGTGAAAGATGCGGAGCTTGTCCCAGTCCATGGTCAGGGCGTCCCCGTCGGCGCCGATCGCTTCAATGCGGCCGCGCCCCTGCGCCGGCCTCGTTCGACACGACTATTCTATTCGGCGGCCGCCGCGACATCGGCGATGCGCGACGAGGCCAGCCAGCGCTCGGCTTCGAGCGCGGCCATGCAGCCCTGTCCCGCGGCGGTAACGGCCTGGCGGAAAGTCTCGTCGGTAACGTCGCCGGCGGCGAACACGCCCTCGATATTGGTGCGGGTCGAGCCGGGCTCGGTCCAGATGTAGCCGGACGGCTTCAGCTCGAGCTGGCCGCGCACGAGATCGACCGACGGCGCATGGCCGATCGCGATGAACACGCCGTCGGTGTTCCGCTCGGTCACTTCACCGGTCACGACATTGCGCAGCTTCAGCCCGGTCACGGAGGGCGGGAAGCCGGCCTTGCCGACGACTTCCGCGATCTCGGTGTTCCAGAGCACGTCGACGTTCTTCAGCGCCGCGAGGCGGTTCTGCAGGATCCGTTCGGCGCGGAAATGGTCGCGGCGGTGCACGATCGTCACCTTCGACGCGATATGCGCCAGATAGAGCGCCTCCTCGACGGCCGTATTGCCGCCGCCGACGACATAGACTTCCTTGCCGCGGTAGAAGAAGCCGTCGCAGGTGGCACAGGCCGAGACGCCGAAGCCTTTGAAGCGCTGCTCGCTGTCGATGCCGAGCCAGCGCGCCTGCGCTCCGGTGGCGATGATCAGCGCGTCGGCCGTGTAGGTCTCGCCGGAATCGCCCTTGAGCACGAAGGGGCGCTGCGAAAGGTCGGTCTCGATGATATGGTCGTTGACCATGCGCGTGCCGACATGCTCCGCCTGCAGCCGCATCTGTTCCATGAGCCAGGGGCCCTGAATGACATCGGCGAAGCCGGGATAGTTCTCGACATCGGTGGTGATGGTGAGCTGGCCGCCGGGCTGGATACCGGCGATGAGCATCGGCTCCAGCATGGCGCGCGCGGCATAGATCGCGGCGGTGTAGCCCGCGGGGCCGGAACCGACGATGATGAGTTTGGCGTGCTGCATGATGGATCGATAAATGGTGTCGAGAGCCGAAATCCGAAAGGGTCTCAAGTCTAGAGGGTTGCCATAAGTGCATGCAAGGGCGCGAGCCATGCATTCTTGTGAGTTCTCACCGACAATTGTTTCCGAATCATGGCGCTTCGGTCAGAATCGCCGCGACCGGCGACTCAGGCATCGCTCCGGGTTTCGGGCCCGTTCCAAGGCAAGCGCGTGAAGGCCAATCTCGACGCCATCGACTGGAAGATCCTGAAAGAACTTCAGGACGACGGCCGTATCACCAATGTGGAGCTTGCGCGGCGCGTCGGGATCTCGGCGCCGCCCTGCCTCAGGCGCGTCCGCGCGCTGGAGGAGAGCGGCATCATCACCGGCTATCGGGCGCTGGTGGACGAGAAGGCGCTCGGCTTCGACGTGACCATGTTCGCCATGGTCGGGCTCGCCAGCCAGGCCGAGGCCGATCTTTCGGCCTTCGTGGCGCGCGTGCAGGGCTGGTCGATCGTGCGTGAGTGCTACATGCTCTCCGGCGAGGCCGACTTCATCCTGAAATGCGTGGCGCCGACCTTGCGCGCCTTCCAGGCCTTCATCGAGGAACTCACCTCGGCCTCCAGCGTCGAGAGCGTCAAGACCTCGCTGACGATCCGCCGCGTCAAGGACGCCCCGGCGGTGCCGATCGGGTAGGGCGCCGACCCGGTCAACCGGAACCGCGCGCTGCCTCGCCGCGGAACAAGGCACCATGTTTCGCCATCAGGTCGGCGATCCGGTCGGCAACCGTGCGCACGGCCAGGGCGTGACGCTCCTCATGATGGCTGACGAGCCACTGGTCGGTCTCGAGTTCGGTGATTGGTTCTGTCATGCGCACAAGGCGGGGATCGCTGTCGCCGACGAAGCAGGGGAACACCGAAAGGCCGGCGCCTGCTGCGACCAGTTCCCTGACACTCGCCGTGTCATTGCCGCGCACACTGATCCGGTCGCCGTGGCGGGCCTGGATCCAGCGTGCCGAACGGGTCTGGCCGGCCTCGCCGCTGACGCCGACGAAGACGCCGGCCGCCGCGCCGCCCACCGAGGTGGCGCCGGCATAGATCGCATAGGCCACTCGGCCGATCAGCCGTCCGGCCAGCCATTGCTCGGTCGGTCGCTGGTTGCGGATGCCGAGATCAGCATGGCGCCGCCCGATATCGACCTTCTCGTTGGCTGTAACGAATTCCAGCGCGAAGGGGTCTTGAACGGTCCAGATCGTGCCGATGTGGCGGGCCACGAAGGCGGAGGTCCAGGCGCCGGCCGAGAGGCGGATCACCCGTTCGCCGGCCACGCCCTCCCGCCACTGGCGCAGCGACAACATCGCCGCCTCGACTTCCGCCGCCCGGGACAGGAGCTGTTCGCCCGCATGGGTGAGACGATAGCCGCTCTGCAAGCGATGAAACAGCGGCTCCCCGATCGCGCGTTCCAGCTCCGTCATCCGCCGTCCCAGCGTCGCGGCGCTGAGACCGGTCGTGCCGACGGCGGCGCTCAGTCCGCCCAGCCGCGCGACATCCAGAAACAGTCTCAGATCGTTCCAGTCGAGCTGCATTTTTCATTTCTGCAAAGAACGTTGCGTACCTTGCTCTGTTGCCGGCTCGGGAGGCAAGGCCATCATGCTACTGCGAGATCAGGGAGTAGCTTCGATGAATGAGACGAACCGCACGCCGCCGCGATCGCTGGGGCGCTCGGGCCGCACGGTCGGCGCGATCGGCCTTGGATGTTGGGCGATCGGCGGCGCATTCTCGATGGATGGTCGGGCCGATGGCTGGGGCGACATCGACGACGCGCAGTCCACCAGCTCCATCCGACTGGCGCTCGACCTCGGCTGCACGCTGTTCGACACGGCCGATGCCTATGGCACCGGCCATAGCGAGGCTGTGCTGGGCGCTGCCCTCGGGCGGCGGCGGCTGGACGTCGTGATCGCAACCAAGTTCGGCTTCACCTATGATCCGGTGACGAAGAGCCTCGGCCGCATCGACGTCTCGCCGGCTTATGTGGAGTGGGCGTGCCGGCAATCGCTCGATCGGCTCGGCACGGACTATATCGACCTCTATCAGATCCATCCCGGAGAACTCACCAAGCCCGAGGCAGATCGGGCGGCCGAGGCGCTGGAGCGCCTGGCGGAGCGCGGTCTGATCCGGAACTGGGGGTGGAGCACGGATAATGCCGAGTTGGCCGCGCGCATGCTGGCTTTTCCGCATTTCGTCGCGATCCAGCAGGAACTCAGCGTCTTTCACGACAATCCCGCCATGCTCGCCCTGTGCGAGCGCGAGCACCTTGCCAGCCTCAATCGCTCGCCGCTCGCCATGGGGCTTCTGACCGGCAAGTTCTCCGCGACATCGGCGCTGGGGGCCAGCGATGTGCGAGGCGCCGGCCACGCGTGGGTGCGCTTCTTCCGCGATGGTAAACCCGATCCGGAGGCGCTCTCGCGTCTCGCGGCTCTGCGCGAATTGCTCCAGACCGGTGGTCGCAGCCTTGCTCAGGGTGCGCTCGGCTGGAATCTCGCCCGCTCGTCGCAAACGATTCCTGTGCCCGGCTTCAAATCCGAGGCGCAGGTACGCGATAATCTCGGCGCTATCGATAAGGGGCCGCTGCCGGCCGGCGTCATGGCTGAGATTGCCTCAGTCCTTGAGCGGCATGCGGCGACGGCGCTCTAGCAAAGAACCTCGTCACGGAGATGACGCAGCGCCTACCGCGAGCGCGCCAAGCTTCGTCGCCGTGTTCCAATTCCGCCCGGTGCCTTTGAGGCCGAGCTTCTTCTCGATCAGGGGGAGAGTCAGCTTCGACGGGCCGATGCCGTCGGGATAGACGACATAGAGCATGTCGGCGACCGCTGCGATCCGCTCGCGTCCCTTGATGGCGGTGCGGAGTGCGGCGATGTCGTCCGGCTTTGCCTCGCCCTTGAGGGCGATGAGCACGAGATGGCCCGGATCATCCGCCGCTTCCTGGGGGAAGGGGTTGGCGGCGAGGCGCGCCGACCAATCAGCCGCCGATCGGACAAAGAAATCGGTGTCGAGGCCGAGATGCTCGCGCGCCGCGCTTTCGAGCCGCGCCTCGAGCGCGCCGTCGGGTGGGTCGGCCGTCTCGAAGACGAGATTGCCGGTCTGGAGCAGCGTGCGGGGATTGCGAAGGCCGAAGCCTTCGCAAAACGCCTTGAGCTCGGCCATCGCGATCTTGCCTGTGCCGCCAACATTCACGGCGCGCAGCAGGGCGATCGCGGTCGTCATCGGACGACCGCGCGCGACGGCTCAGTTGAAGCGGACGTCGAGGATCTCATAGGAACGCTCGCCGCCCGGCGCCTGCACCGCGACGGTGTCGCCGACGGCCTTGCCGATCAGGGCGCGCGCGATCGGGGAGGAGATCGAGATCCGGCCCGACTTCACGTCGGCTTCGAGATCGCCGACGATCTGGTACTTCTTCTCTTCCTCGGTGTCCTCGTCGATGAGCTTCACGGTCGCGCCGAACTTGACCGTCTTTCCGGTCAGCTTCGAGACGTCGATGATCTCGGCGCGGGACAGCTTGTCCTCGAGCTCGGCGATGCGGCCCTCATTGAGGCTCTGCGCCTCCTTGGCGGCGTGATATTCGGCGTTCTCGGAAAGATCGCCATGCGCCCGCGCCTCGGAGATCGCCGCGATGATGCGCGGGCGCTCTTCGGAGGTGAGGCGCTTCAGCTCGATTTCGAGAGCCGCGTGCCCGCCGGCGGTCATAGGAACCTTTTCCATGGTGTTCCAAGCCTTTTCTTCGTCGTTTGTCCGCGCGGAAGGCCGCGCGAACACAAAAATATCCGGTCCGGCTCCTGAGCCGGCCCGCTCTCACCTGTAGATCAGCAAGGTGGGGAACACCCTCCGCCGCTTCAAGCGGCCCCGTTCCCCGTCCCTCGGCCCGCCGTCAGGCGGACCGAAGCAAGGAGTGTCCTCTACGACGGCGGCAAGCGCAAGGGCTGTTTTCCGCCGTTTTCGCCCGCCCTGCTTTCAGGCCGCGTCGAAATAGGACTGCAGCGGACGCACTTCCAGCACGCCGGTCGCATAGGCCTCGATGCCGAGCGAGGCGGCGATGGCACCGGCGAGGGTCGTATAGTAGGGCACCTTGTGCAGCAGCGCCGCACGCCGCATCGAGCGGCTGTCGCCGAGCGCGCGGGCGCCTTCCGTCGTGTTGAAGACGAGCTGCACGTCGCCGTTCTTGATCGCGTCGACGATGTGCGGACGACCCTCCAGCACCTTGTTGATCTTGGTGCAGGCGATGCCCTCATCGGTCAGGAAGCGCTGCGTGCCGCTCGTCGCGATGATCTTGAAGCCAAGCGCGGCGAGGCGGCGCATCGGCTCGACGATGCCTTCCTTGTCGGCGTCCCGCATCGAGACGAACACGGTGCCGGAGACGGGCAGGGCGCTGCCGGCGCCGAGCTGGCTCTTGGCGAAGGCGACGGCGTAGTCGCGGTCGAGGCCCATGACCTCGCCGGTCGAGCGCATCTCCGGCCCGAGCAGCGTGTCGACGCCCGGGAAACGGGCGAAGGGGAACACCGCTTCCTTGACGGCGATATGGTCGAACACCTTCGCCTTCAGCGCGAAGGAGGCGAGGCTCTCGCCGGCCATGATGCGCGAGGCGATCTTGGCGAGCGGCTTGCCGATCGTCTTGGCGACGAAGGGCACCGTGCGCGAGGCGCGCGGATTGACTTCGAGCACGTAGATCTCGCCGTCCTTGATCGCGTACTGGACGTTCATCAGGCCGCCGACCTTGAGCGCGAGGGCGAGGCGCCGCGTCTGCTCTTCGAGCTCGGCCAGCGTCTCGGCGGAGAGCGAGTGCGGCGGCAGCGAGCAGGCGCTGTCGCCCGAATGGATACCCGCCTCCTCGATATGCTCCATGATGCCGGCGACGAACACGTCCTTGCCGTCCGAGAGCGCATCGACGTCGATCTCGATCGCGTCGGAGAGATAGCGGTCGAACAGCAGCGGGTTCTTGCCGAGCAGCGTGTTGATCTGGCCCGTCTTGTCGTTCGGATAGCGCGCCTTGACGTCGGCGGGCACCAGCTCCGGCAGCGTGCCGAGCAGATAGTCGCTGAGCGCCTCGTCCTCGCGGATCACCTGCATGGCGCGGCCACCGAGCACATAGGACGGGCGGACGACCAGCGGATAGCCGAGATCGGCGACGACCAGGCGCGCCTGCTCGACCGAATAGGCGATGCCGTTCTTCGGCTGGCGGATGCCGAGCTTGACCAGCAGCTTCTGGAAGCGGTCGCGATCTTCTGCGAGGTCGATCGCATCCGGCGAGGTGCCGAGGATCGGAATGCCCGCAGCCTCGAGCGCACCGGCGAGCTTCAGCGGCGTCTGGCCGCCGAACTGCACGATGACGCCATGCAGGCGGCCATTGGTCATCTCCGTCCGCAGGATCTCGAGCACGTCCTCAGCGGTCAGCGGCTCGAAATAGAGCCGGTCCGAGGTATCGTAGTCGGTCGAGACGGTCTCCGGATTGCAGTTGACCATGATGGCTTCATAGCCGGCATCGCGCAGCGCGAAGGCGGCATGGCAGCAGCAATAGTCGAACTCGATGCCCTGGCCGATCCGGTTCGGGCCGCCGCCGAGAATGACGACTTTCCGTGCATCCGACGGTTCGGCCTCGTTCACGGCCGTGCCGGCGAAGGGGGTCTCGTAGGTCGAATACATATAGGGCGTCGGCGAGGCGAACTCGGCCGCGCAGGTATCGATGCGCTTGTAGACCGGGTGGACGCCGAGCTTGCGGCGCATGCCGGCGACATCCGACTCCACACCGCCGACGAGGCTCGCCAGCCGCTGGTCGGAGAAGCCCATCGCCTTCAGGCGGCGAAGCGCGGTGGCGGTCTTCGGCAGGCCGTGCGCGCGCACCTTCGCCTCGGTCTGCACGATGGCCTCGATCTCGCGCAGGAACCACGGGTCGATCTTGCAGATCTCGTGCACGGCATCGACGGAATGGCCGAGGCGGAGCGCCTGCGCCACCTTGAGCAGGCGGTCGGGCGTCGGCGTGCCGATCGCGGCGCGGACAGCGTTCTTGTCGTCGCCCTGGCCAAGGCCGGGGATCTCGATCTCGTCGAGGCCGGAAAGGCCCGTCTCCAGGCCACGCAATGCCTTCTGCAGCGATTCCTGGAAGGTGCGGCCGATCGCCATGACCTCGCCGACCGACTTCATGGCCGTGGTCAGCACCGGCGAGGCGCCCGGGAACTTCTCGAAGGCGAAGCGCGGGATCTTGGTGACGACATAGTCGATCGTCGGCTCGAACGAAGCCGGCGTCGCGCCACCCGTGATGTCGTTCTCGAGCTCGTCGAGCGTGTAGCCGACCGCGAGCTTCGCCGCGATCTTGGCGATCGGGAAGCCGGTCGCCTTGGAGGCGAGCGCGGAGGAGCGCGACACGCGCGGGTTCATCTCGATGACGATGAGGCGGCCGTCGTCCGGATTGACGGCGAACTGCACGTTGGAGCCGCCGGTCTCGACGCCGATCTCGCGCAGCACCGCAAGCGATGCGTCGCGCATGATCTGGTATTCCTTGTCGGTGAGCGTCAGCGCCGGAGCGACGGTGATCGAATCGCCCGTATGCACGCCCATCGGATCGATGTTCTCGATCGAGCAGATGATGATGCAGTTGTCCGCCTTGTCGCGGACGACCTCCATCTCATACTCCTTCCAGCCGAGGACGCTCTCCTCGATCAGGACCTCGTTGGTCGGCGAGGCGTCGACGCCGCGCTCGACGATCTCGATGAATTCCTCGCGCGTATAGGCGATGCCGCCGCCGGTTCCGCCGAGCGTGAAGGACGGGCGGATGATGGCGGGCAGGCCGATCTCGTCGAGCGCCGGCAGCGCCTCGGTCAGCGAATGGGCGAGGCGCGAGCGCGGCGTCTCCAGCCCGATCTTGGTCATGGCGTCGCGGAAGAGCTCGCGGTCCTCCGCCTTGTCGATCGCCTCGGCGGTCGCGCCGATCATCTCGACGTTGAACTTGTCGAGCACGCCCATCTTCTTGAGCGACAGCGCCGTGTTGAGCGCGGTCTGGCCGCCCATGGTCGGCAGCAGCGCGTCGGGGCGCTCCTTCTCGATGATCTTCGCCACGATTTCGGGCGTGATCGGCTCGATATAGGTGGCGTGGGCCAGCTCCGGATCCGTCATGATCGTCGCCGGATTCGAGTTGACCAGAATGATCCGGTAACCCTCGTCCTTCAGCGCCTTGCAGGCCTGCGTGCCGGAATAATCGAACTCGCACGCCTGGCCGATGATGATGGGGCCGGCACCGATGATCAGGATGGATTGAATATCTGTACGCTTCGGCAATTTGGTCTCGCGCGGCACGAAGCACCCGCGCGGCGGCTCCGGCGAGTGTTCAGCTGGGGGTCGATTCAGGCTAGGGCGGCCTTATAGGGGAAAAGGCGGGGAGGGGGAACCCCCGCACGCGGATCCGGAACCGCCGTGCCCGCCAGAGGGTTGAAGCACCATGGCTGGCGGACGCCGTCCTGCGGGGATAATCTCGCAGCAGCATCCATCGGTGCCGGGGGCCACCCTCTCGCGGAAGGACACGAACTCATGCGTCTCGACAACCAGCGCGAAAGCAGCAATGTCGAGGATCGGCGCGGCGACAGTTCCGGCGGGCTCGGCGGCGGAGGCTACCGGCAGGCCGGCATGGGCATCCCGCTGCGCGGCGGCTCGCTCGTCACCATCGCCGTCCTCGTCGGCATCGGCTGGCTCGTGTTCGGCATCAACCCGCTGCAGATGCTGTCGATGCTGACCGGTGGCAGTGGCTCCGTCACGCAGGAGGACAGCTACCAGCCGTCCTCGCCGCGGAGCACGCAGACCAGCCAGAATGGCGGCTTCGAGGATGCCGGCAAGCAGTTCGTCTCCAAGGTGCTGGGCAGCACAGAGGATGTCTGGACCGAGATCTTCGCAGCGGGCGGCAAGACCTACAAGCCGACGCCGCTCGTCCTCTTCTCCGGCGCGACCGGCTCGGCCTGCGGCACGGCCAGTTCGGCGACGGGCCCGTTCTATTGCCCGGTCGACGGCAAGGTCTATATCGACCTCGCCTTCTATCGCGAGCTTCGCGACCGTTTCGGCGCGCCGGGCGATTTCGCGCAGGCCTATGTCATCGCGCATGAGGTCGGCCACCACATCCAGGACCTCGTCGGCGTGCTGCCTGAGTTCAACCGCCAGCGCCAGCAGATGAGCAAGGCGCAGGCGAACGAGATGTCGGTGCGCGTCGAGCTGCAGGCCGATTGCTATGCCGGCATCTGGGCGAACCGGACCGACAAGCAGGGCATGCTCGACCCGGGCGACATCGACGAGGCGCTGAATGCCGCGACGCAGATCGGCGACGACGCCATCCAGAAGCGCAGCCAGGGCTATGTCGTGCCGGACTCGTTCACGCACGGCACCTCCGCCCAGCGCAGCGCCTGGTTCAACCGCGGTTACAAGACCGGCCGCATGGACCAGTGCGACACGTTCTCGGGCAGCATCTGACGTGCGATGAGCGAACAGGCCATCCGCGAATTCGCCACGCGCCTGCTCGCCGAAGGCCCGCAGGCGCTCTCGACCCGCGATCGCAAGCTGCTCGAGAAGATCGCGCGTCGCCGCACGGTCGCGCGCAACATCAATGCGGAGTTCGAGGAGCAGCTCACCTTCGGCGAGCGCGTTTCGGACCGTGTCGCCGAGATCGGCGGGTCCTGGGCCTTCATCATCGGCTTCGGGACGCTGATCATCTTCTGGGTGATCCTCAACTCCTTCATTCTGGTCCGCTGGAACGGCAGCTTCGACGCCTACCCCTATGTCTTCCTCAACCTGATCCTCTCGATGGTCGCGGCGATCCAGGCGCCGGTGATCATGATGTCGCAGAACCGGCAGTCGGATAAGGACCGCCTCGCGGCGGCGCATGACTACGAAGTCAACCTCAAGGCCGAGATCGAGATCGCGGCGCTGCACGAGAAGCTCGATCAGCTGCGCTCAGGCGAGATCACCTCCATCCTCGATCGCATCGAGACGCTGCTGGAGCGGCACATGGCGGAGGATGATCGACGGGAGAGTCGGGCTCGGAAAGTCAGCGAGGGCTGACCGAAGGCCTATGCGAGTCCCGCGGCCTTGCGCCATTTCTGCAGCCTTGCCCGCGTATTGGCGTAGGGCGAGGACGTGTTGAGCTGGATCATCCGGCCGAGCGGCCACTTGCCATACCAGGGCACGCCATAGAGCGACTGGTCGGATTGCGCCGCTATGAGCGCCACGATGTCGTTCTTCGCCCGGCGGAGCCGATCGATGAGTTCGGGGTAGGGCAGGTCGTCATAGTCGCGATAGAACTTTTCCGCGAGGCGTCCGAGTTCGTCCCAGCGATATCCCGTCTCGGGGAAATCGACCGCCGCTCCCGCCTCGCGGCGGGCCTGCCATTTGAGGACCAGTTCGTTCCAGCCGACGAGATAGGCGACCGCGTCGCGCACGCTGATCTGCGAACCGGCGCTGTGGCCCTCCATGGTGGCCTCGCCGACCCGGTCGGTCGGGATCGCCTCGATCACATCCATGAGCTTGGCGAAGCTGGTCTCGATCGCCGCGAGAAGGCTCTTTCGATCGGACGGGATGGCCATTCTGTCAGTGCGACGCCGGTTCGATTCTTCAATACCCGCCGACCGACAGCATCCAGTTGATCACCTGGCGCCAGTCGGTCATGCGGATCGGCGTGCCGTGCGAACCGGTGTTGAACAGCACGAACTTCGCCGGATAGCCGGGCGCCTGCTTGCGGATCGTCTCGTAGAAAGCGGCCTGCGCCTTCCAGTCGAAGACATTGTCGTCGCTGCCATGACCGAAATAGAGCGGGATGCGCCGCCCGCCGGGCTTCATCGCCGGATTGCCGAAGAAGGCGGGATCGTCCAGCGAGCCGAGCAGCAGCATGCCCGAGAGGATCGCATTGATCTGCGGGTCCTCCATCAGCTGCCAGCAGATATTGCCGCCGAAGGAGCCGCAGGCAAGGATCATGGGCGCGCCGGGTGAGCGCCTGGCATAGGAGAGCATGAGCGCCTTGACGTCGGCCGCGCCGCGATCGTTGAAGTCGGTGAAGTCGGGCGAGAGATAGACCCCGCCGGCCTTCACGACCATGTTCTTGATCCGGTTGAAATTTCCGCCGAAGGTCCAGTCGTCCGCGCCGAGGAAGCGGGTGCCGTTCTGGCCGTGCAGGAAGACGACGATCATCTTCGCCGGCTTGTCCACCGCGCCGACGCCGACATAGCGCAACTTGCGGCCATTGCCGCCGGTGTAGTCGTAGTGGCCCTGCGACCAGTTCACGCCGGTCGACACATATTGCCACTTCACCTTGCGCTCGGGGATCTCGTCGCGCTGGTGGATGTCGCGCATCTTGTCATAGGCGACGACGATGAAATTGCCGTCGTCCTTGGTCTCCAACACCTTCGGTAGGGCGAAGAGATCATCCTTCATCGATGGCAGGCGGACGTCGGCGCGCGCGGGGGCGGCGGCCGACAGCGCGAGCGCGACGCCGAGCAGCGATGCGGCGGCGAGGGCTGAAGCCCGACGGAGAAGTCCCTGCATCACTCGCCTCTGATCCACGATTCCGTTGCCGCGGGCGACAAGATGGCATCACAGCCCCCCGCCGCCAACTCCCTCGCGCTCCGTCTGCGCCATTGTGTCCGTTCAGGGAACGTTCAGTCCGTTTCGACGATTGAGGCGTGGCGACCTGCCACGATTGTTTCGTGATGGGGTCGCCGCATTGCCGCTTTCTCGTGATCGAATGCGGCGAATCGTTCAACGACGGTGCGTCGTCGAGATGCACGTCGCGCGAGGAAGGGAAGTGGAAGCATGAAGGCACTCGGAATCGTGGCAGCAGCGTTGCTCGGCGGCGTCGCCGTGGCGGCCGCGGGGGTTGCGACCGGGTTGGTCGACGTCCCCTACCGGATTTCGCTGACCCCGAAATCGGAGCCGGTCGCCGAAACCATCGGCACGCCGGCGCCGGCCGATGCCACCACGGACACGGACTCGTATGATGAGGCGACGGCCGCCGCGGCCGCCGCTCCGGCAAAGGCCGCGCCTGCGCCAGTCAAGGTCGTCGCAGCGCCGCCGAAGCCCAAGCCGAAGCCGGTCGTCTCCGCGCCCGCGCGGCCGCGGCCGACCCCGGTCGTCAATGACGCGCCGAGCGGCACGATCGACTATTTCTTCAATGCGCTCGCGCCCTATGGCTATTGGGTCGCCGATCCCGACTATGGCTATGTCTTCGTGCCGAAGCGGCGCGGCGCCGGCTGGCGTCCCTATCAGCAGGGCCAGTGGGTCTGGACCAATGATTATGGCTGGTATTGGGAATCCGACGAGCCGTTCGGCTGGGCGACCTATCACTATGGCCGCTGGGACTATAACCCCGACTATGGCTGGTTCTGGGTTCCGGGCGACGAATGGGCGCCGGCCTGGGTGACCTTCCGCGTCGGCCGCGATGCCATCGGCTGGGCGCCGATCGCGCCGGACAGCACCGGCTATGCCTATGGTGCGCCGCGCCGCTATGAGGCGCCGGTTGCCGAAAGCTGGGTGTTCGTCGACCGGGGCCAGTTCGGTGCCGGCGATGTGGGCCGCTACGCCGCGCCGATCGACGAGGTCGGCGGCTATCTCGGCCGCGCCCGCGACGTGCGCCAGCCGCAGTTCGAGGATGGCCGTTACTACAATGCGCCGATCGGCAGGCCGGACCGGCCGGGCCGGGAACTGGTTTTCGTCGATCGTCAGGACGGCATGTTCGCCGATGAACGCGACGGGCGGATCGGCGTTTTTCGGCCCAATATCGACGACGGCTCCTTCGACCAGCGTCCGCAGCGCGTCATGCGCGACCTGCCGCAGGCCGACCGTCCGATGATCCAGCAATATGTGTCGCCGGACGCAGCCGTGGGCGGACTGGTCTCGGCCGCGCTCCTCCAGGTTCTCAATCCCGGCGAGCGGCAGGATCTGCGCCGCGATCGCGCTCAGGATTCGGGCAATGCGCTGGCCGCGCAGGTCGCGAAGCTGAACTCGGAAAAGGCCGCTCTCGTGGAACAGCAGCGCCGCGACTCCGCCAACCGGCAGGCCGAGATCGATGCCGCGGTGAAGAAGGCGGAGGCCGAACGCGCCGCCGAGCAGCAGCGCATCCAGGCGGAGCGCGCGGCCAATGCCCCGCCGCCGCCGAAGCCCGCCGCCGAGCAGCCAGCCGCGCCGCCGGTCAATCCCCCGGCAGAACCCGCGCCCCAGCCGGCTGAGCCGGCCCCTGCACCCAAGCCCGCCGAGCCGGCACCTGCGCCTCAGCCTGCGGAACCTGCGCCGGCTCCCGAACCGGCCCCGGCCGCCGAACCGGCACCCAAGGCAGAGCAGCCGGCCGCGCCGGCCGAGAAGCCGCGCCGCAAGCGCCCGCCGCAGCAGGAGGACGCGCCCGCGCCGCAGCCGGCCGCGCCTGCCGAGGCCGTGCCTCCGCCGCCCGCCGAAACGCAGGCCCCGCCGCCGCCCGCAGCCGAGCAGGCTGCACCGGCTGAGCCCACCGCGCCTGCCGAGAAGCCGCGCCGCAAGCGTCCGCAGCAGGAGGAACCTGCCGCTGCGCCGCCGCCTCCTGCCCAGGAGGCGGCGCCGCCGGCAGCCGAGCCGCAGCCCGCGCCTCCGCCGCCTCCCGCCCAGGAGCCGCCGCCTGCGCCGGCTCCGACGCCTGAACCGGCCCCGGCCCCTGCCGCCGAGCCGGCACCTGCGCCAGCGCCCGAGCCGACCCCGCCCGCGCCGCCGCAGGCCGAGCCCGCACCGGCGCCCGCGCCTGAACCCGCGCCCGCACCGGCACCGTGCCCCGAGGGCACGCAGCCTCAGGCGGATGGAAGCTGCGCCGCGCCGCAGTGAGAACAGTTCGGGCGAAGCGGAGGCCGCTTCGCCCGAATCCATTGCATATGATGCGAGATGCTAACGGCGCGGACGGCGCTCAGGAGGCGGGGTCGTAGATCCGGTCGCCCTGTTCGTCGATGATCTGCTGGCCCTTCATGATGATGAGGGCGACCGCGTCGTCGCGGCTCGAATGCTTGTCGACGCGGATGAAGCGATAGCTCTTCACCGAGCCATCGATTTCCTTCTCGATGAAGCCGGCAACCTGGAACTGGCCGCCCGATGAGATCGGTGCCGGGCGGATGTGATGCCCGCGATATTCGACGGCATCGTCCGTCGGCTCGCTCGCGCCCTTGCCGCCGAAGAGCTTGCTGAAAAATCCGGCCATGGGCGTGCTCCTGTTGTCGTCGTGGGGCCGAACCTAGCCAAGTGAGGTCGCGCGCGCCATCCCGCTCTTGGTCAATCGCGAAGATCGAAATCGGCGAGCCGCAACGCGAATTCGCTCGGCGCGAAGGCCGGCGCGACGAGATCCTCAGCGCCCCAGGGCGTGATCGAGCGATAGCGCCCCTCCGCCGGGTCGCGGTGGACATGGATCTTCAGCGCGATGGCGTCGATCACCCAGAGCTCGCGCACGCCGAAATGCGCATAGACGAGCGCCTTCGGGCCGAGGTCGTAGCCGAGGGACGAGTCCGACAGTTCCACGGCCAGGAGGACGTTTGGGCCGCGAATATCGCTGATGCCGATGCTGCGCGGAAAGACCAGGAAATCAGGTTCGAGGAACGTATCGGCGGCGAGCCGAAATGTGGTCTCCGGGATGAAGACCATATCGCGCGGACAGGTGCGGCCCCAGCGCAGGACGATCTCGAACTTCAGCGTCTCGTGCCGGCTGCCCTTCGCGTTCATCGGGATGAGCTCTCCGCCCAGCAACTCGACCCGCTCGCCCTCGCGGATCAGCCCGACTTCGCCCATGCGTTCGACCTCCTTCACCGTGAAGGTGCGGCGGGGCAGATCATCCGTTCCGGTCAGCGCGCGCATGTTCATGGCGGATATCCTAAACGAAAAGGGCCGCCCTTTCGAGCGGCCCTCTCATTTCGTCGCCCATCGGGCAAACCGTCAATTGTCCAGGAAGCTCCGCAGCTTGCGGCTGCGGCTCGGGTGCTTGAGCTTGCGCAGCGCCTTCGCCTCGATCTGGCGAATGCGCTCGCGCGTAACCGAGAACTGCTGGCCGACTTCTTCCAGCGTGTGGTCGGTGTTCATGCCGATGCCGAAGCGCATGCGCAGCACGCGCTCCTCGCGCGGCGTCAGCGACGCAAGCACGCGCGTGGTGGTCTCGCGCAGGTTCGACTGGATCGCCGCGTCGATCGGCAGGATCGCGTTCTTGTCCTCGATGAAATCGCCGAGATGCGAATCCTCCTCGTCGCCGATCGGCGTCTCGAGCGAGATCGGCTCCTTGGCGATCTTGAGGACCTTGCGCACCTTTTCGAGCGGCATGGCCAGCTTCTCGGCCAGTTCTTCCGGCGTCGGCTCGCGGCCGATCTCGTGCAGCATCTGGCGCGAGGTGCGGACGATCTTGTTGATCGTCTCGATCATGTGCACCGGGATGCGGATCGTGCGGGCCTGGTCGGCGATCGAGCGCGTGATCGCCTGACGGATCCACCACGTTGCATAGGTCGAGAACTTGTAGCCGCGGCGATACTCGAACTTATCGACCGCCTTCATCAGGCCGATATTGCCTTCCTGAATCAGATCAAGGAACTGCAGGCCGCGGTTCGTGTATTTCTTCGCGATCGAAATCACGAGGCGGAGATTGGCCTCGACCATCTCCTTCTTGGCCTGACGCGCTTCCTTCTCGCCCTTCTGCACCATGTGCACGATGCGGCGATATTCGGTGATCTCCAGACCCGTCTCCGTGGCGAGGTTCTGGATATCGCCGCGCAGTTCGCGAATCCGGTCCTTGCCGTTGGCGACGAAGTCCTTCCAGCCACGGCCGCCGAGATTGGCGACGCGGCGGAGCCAGTTCGGGTCAAGCTCCGAGCCCTGATATTCGCGCAGGAACTCCTCGCGCGAGACGCGATAGCTCTCCGCGAGGCGCAGCAGCTTGCCCTCGGAACTGACGAGGCTCTTGTTGATCGCGTAGAGCTGCTCGACCAGCGAATCGATGCGGTTCTGGTTGAGCGAGAGCGACTTGACCTCGAGGATCAGGTCGTCCTTCAGCTTTTTGTAGCGGCGCTCCTGGCTCGGCGAGAGCGTCTCGTTCTTGAGACGGCCTTCGACGAGCTGCTCCTGCAGGCGGCGCAGCTTCTTGTAGTTCTCGGCGACGTTCTCGAAGGTCTCGACGACCTTCGGCTTGAGCTCGGCCTCCATGGCGGCGAGCGACATGTTGTTCTCGAGATCGTCCTCGTCGTCGCCCTCGGCCTCCGGCGGAACCGGCGGCTCGGCGTCTTCGGCTTCCTCGTCGAATTCGCCGCCGGGGCCGGCAATCGGCGCGTTCTTCGCATCGGGGCCGGCATAGGTGGCCTCGAGGTCGATGATGTCACGCAGCAGGATCTTGCCTTCGGCCAGCTCGTCCTTCCAGATGATGATGGCCTGGAAGGTGAGGGGGCTCTCGCAGAGGCCCGCGATCATCGTCTCGCGGCCGGCCTCGATGCGCTTGGCGATGGCGATTTCGCCCTCGCGCGAGAGCAATTCGACCGAGCCCATCTCGCGCAGATACATGCGCACGGGGTCGTCGGTGCGGTCGGTCGGCTCGCGCGCCGTGGTCGTCTTGGCGACGGCGGTACCGGTCGATTCGGTCAGTTCGCCCGAATCGTCGTCCGCATCCGCGCCCGGCTCCTCGGCTTCCTCGACCTCGTCGGCCTCGATCACATTGATGCCCATTTCGGACAGCATCGAGAGGATATCCTCGATCTGTTCCGAGCCGACCTGCTCGGAGGGCAGGACGGCATTGAGCTCGTCATAGGTGACAAAGCCGCGCTTTTTGGCGACCTTGATCATCCGCTTGACGGCGGCATCGGAGAGGTCCAGAAGCGGGCCGTCCTGAGGCTCGGCCGCCCCCTCCTGCGCCTCGTCGTTCTCCTGAACCTTCGTCGCCATGCTCTTCTCCGTCTTGGCGTCGACGTCGCGCCAGACTGTACCGTCCGTCGCGCCAGGCCTACGCCGATCCAACTTCGTTTCGTGCCGGCGGGTTTCACCGGCGCTTCGCTTGAACTAGACTTTTCCCGTTAAGGTCCGCCTAACCTTCCGCCACCTTTCGGTCTAGACGGATTTGAGGCGCTTGCCCGAATTCGCTCCAAATCCTTCGATCAGAGCTTCCGTGCCTTCGCTGTTCGCCAGCTGGTTCTGGATGTCGACGAGGTGCGCCAGATTGGCATCGCTCGGGTCGGAGGCGAGTGCAGCCTCGGCATCCTTGAGCTCCTTATGTAAAGTGCGCGCTTTCCTATGCAAGGTCAGTGCCTGAATCCATCCGTCCAGCGCGTCCTCGTCAGAGGCTGCGGCGTCCGCCTGCCACAATCCGTTGCGCTGAATCTGGTGATCGAGGCGCGTGATCAACTCGCCCGTCTCCGATCCGGCCAACCGACCGCGCAGAGCCTCCGCCGCCACATGAGGCTCATCGGCCGCAATCTCTAGGATTTGCGAACGAAGAGAGTCAAGTTCGCGATTCGCAAGCTCGATCTCGGCGAATGCTGCAAAGTGCTCCGCAATCAACGCAGGGTGGTTGACCATGGTCATCACCAGGAGGATTTCGCGCGGCTTCGGCGTCGCCCGGCTGAGCGTTTCCTGAAGCCCGCGGGACACCTGAACCGGTCGGGTTCGGAGGCTCGGAACATAGTGCGGCGCGTCCCCGCCGGAACCCCGCCGCCCGCCGGGACGCTGGCGTTCGCGCCGGCCCTGCACATCGGCGGCGGGCGCGAACAGCGCCTTGAGCCGCTCGCTGAATGCCATCTCATAATGCCGGCGGACGGTCTCGTCGCCGATGCCGCGCGCCATGGTCCGCATGCGCGCCTCGAACGCGGCGCGCCGCTCCGGCGTCTCGAGGCCGCCCTGTTCCGTCTCGCGCATCCAGATCAGGTCGACGAGCGGCCGGGCGGCGTCGAGCACCGACTTCATCGCGTCGCGCCCTGATTCGCGGATCAGGTCGTCGGGGTCGCGGCCTTCGGGCAGCAGGGCAAAGCGGACGCTCTTGCCCGGCGCCAGCAGGGGCAGGGCGAGATCGGCAGCGCGATAGGCCGCGCGCACGCCCGCCTTGTCGCCATCGAAGCAGAGGATCGGTTCGGGCGTCAGCCGCCAGAGCAGGCCGAGCTGGTGTTCGGTGAGCGCGGTGCCGAGCGGCGCGACCGTATTCGGAAAGCCGGCGATCGCCATGGCGATCACGTCGACATAGCCCTCGACGACGATGAGCGTGCCGGCGCCCTGCAGCGCCTTGCGCGCCTCGAACCCGTTATAGAGCAGCTCGCCCTTCTTGAAGAGCGAGGTCTCCGGCGAGTTCAGATATTTCGCCTGCGCGTCCGGCGAGAGCGCGCGCCCGCCAAAGGCGACGATGCGGCCGCGGAAGTCCGTGATCGGGAACATCACGCGGTCGCGGAAACGGTCGAAGGAGACCGGGATGTCGTCGCCGGTGATCAACAGGCCCGTCGCGACCATATCCTCCTGCGGCACGCCCTTGGCGGCGAGATATTCCTTGAGCGCGTTGCGCGCGCTCTTGGCGTAGCCGAGGCGGAAGCGGCGCTGGATCTCCGGGCCGAGCGCGCGGCCGTTCAGATAGCCGCGGGCCACGGCGCCGTCGCGCGATTGCAGTGTCTGTTCGAAGAAGCCGGCCGCGAGTTCCATGACCTCATAGAGCGAGGCGCGGCGCTTCTCCTCCGCCTCGGCGCGCTCGTCGCGCGCGGGCATGGCGAGGCCGGCTTCGCCGGCGAGGCGCTCCACCGCCTCGGGGAAGGAGACGCCCTCAAGCTCCGTCAGGAAGGTGAAATGGTCACCCGAGGCGCCGCAGCCGAAGCAGTAATAGCGGCCCTTGCGGTCGTCGGCGTGGAACGAGGGCGACTTCTCGCCGTGAAACGGGCAACAGGCCCAGTAATCGCCCTTGGCCGGCTGCGACTTGCGTCGGTCCCACGCGACGCGCCGCCCCACGATGGACGAAAGCGGAAGCCGCGCCCGTATCTCGTCGAGGAAGGAGGGCGGAAAGCGCATGGTGATCCGAGGTGTGAAACAACCAGTATGTAGGGTGTGGGCCGCCTGCGGCAAAGCGGAAGGGCGGGATTATAACCGAAATCGCCCCGCGCTTTCAGCGCCCGATGGCGGAGGGGACGGCATCGCCCCATTCGAGCCGGCGGGCGATACGGAAGGCTTCGCCCTCGCGTCGCGTCACCAGCACCTCTTCAAGATCGCCCGAGGCGCGGCAGAGCTTCAGTCCGACCCGGCCTGAGGCGGCGCGGGGCGGGGTGAGGACGCGCGCCGCGATCGGCTCCGCCTCGGTGCGGGAAGCGACGAGATAGGCAAATTTCTCGTCCTCGAAGGGCGAATCGGCCTGCTTGGTGCGCCGGTGCAGCCGGCTTCGCGGCAGGCGGACGGCGAAATGGCACCAGTCGGGCGCGGCGACGGGACAGGGCGCGGCATGCGGGCAGGGCGCCGCGATCCGCGCGCCCTCCGCGATCAGCCCGTCGCGCGCCGCGAGGATGCGCCGCCAGCCGGCCGGCGTTCCCGGCTCGACGATGACGAGGGCGCCGCTCGTCGCGCGCCAGGCCGCCGCGATCAGGCGCTGCCGCGCGGCCTCGTCGAGTTCGTCCAGCACATAGGCGATGGTGACGAGATCATGCGGCGTGAACGCCGGCAGGGTGACGCCGAGATCCGTCGCCGACCATTCATGCGCCGGCGCGCCCGCGGCTGCGGCCAGCCTTGCGCAGGCGGCGCGCATCGCCGCGCTCGCTTCCACGAGATGAGCCGATCGCAGCGTTGTCCAGGTGTCGGAGGCGGCGAAGAGGGCGGTGCCGGGGCCGGAGCCGAAATCGAGCTGGCTCAGCGGCGCGAAATGCGGCAGAGCCGCTTCGGCGGCGGCCAGCGCGCTTCGGCTCGCCGCGAAGGTTGCCGGCAGGCGGGCGGCGAGATAAGCCGCCGCCGCCTCGTCGTCGGAAACATGCAGCCTGCCGTCCCGCAGCTCCGCACGGTAGCGTTCGGACAGCACGGAAGCGGCCCGCGCGAGCCGGTCGGTCGAGACGCCGTCCAGCAGCCCCTCGACCGCGGCGCGGAGCGCGGGCGGCAGCTCCACGGCGCTCAAGCGGTGAGCGCCGCCTTGACCGCCGCGCTCGCCTTGGAGAAGTCCATCTGGCCGACATGGCGCGTCTTGAGCTCGGCCATGACCTTGCCCATGTCCTTGACGCCCGCGGCGCCCGTATCGGCGATCACCTTGGCGATGGCGGCCTTGGCCTCGTCCTCGGACAGCTGCTTCGGCAGATAGTGCTCGATCACGGCGATCTCGGCGCGCTCCTGCTCGGCGAGTTCGGCGCGGCCGTTCTCTTCATAGATGCGCGCCGATTCGAGCCGCTGCTTGACCATCTTGGCGAGCAGGTCGACGAGCTCCGTATCGCTCGCCTGGGGCTGGCCGGCGCCGCGGGCGACGATGTCGCGGTCCTTGATCGCGGCGCTGATCAGGCGGAGCGCGCCCGTGCGCTGCTTGTCCCGGGCGAGCGTCGCCGTCTTCAGATCGGCTGTGATGGCCTCACGCATGGCTCTCTCCTGAGCTCTCTTTTGGCGGAAAATCCGGCGCACCATAGGGGCGCAGCCGGGCGCCTTCAACCACAATCGCAGCCGGGATTCGGCTAAGGCTTTGAAACCGAAAGACTTTGCCTTTCGACGCGCCGCTTGACGGCAAAAGGCGCTTCTCCTAGTTTCCGCGCCGGCGCGACATGCGGCGAACCTTTGTGGTCCGGCCGCGTTTTGTCGTGCGCAGATGGCTCCCTATATCGAGGGCCAGCCCGCCGAACGCAATGGACAGCCGATGACCGATGTGACGACCGCCGATGATGCCTGGGGTGAGGATGCGTGGGCC
Source organism: Kaistia hirudinis (assembly GCF_014196455.1). Taxonomy (GTDB): domain Bacteria; phylum Pseudomonadota; class Alphaproteobacteria; order Rhizobiales; family Kaistiaceae; genus Kaistia; species Kaistia hirudinis. The sequence goes on along the minus strand of NZ_JACIDS010000005.1, from coordinate 380,066 downwards.
GAGCCCAAGGCGACCGCGCTTCTGATCCTCGCCGACGGAACGACCATCGAGGGGCGAGGGATCGGTGCGATCGGCCATGCCGTCGGCGAGGTCTGCTTCAACACGGCGATGACGGGCTATCAGGAAATCCTGACCGACCCGTCCTATGCCGGGCAGATCATCACCTTCACCTTCCCGCATATCGGCAATGTCGGCACGAATGACGAGGACATCGAGACCGTCAACATGGCCTCGGCCTCGGGCGTGCGCGGCTGCGTCCTGAAGACGGACATCACCAGCCCGTCGAACTATCGCGCGCTCCGCGGTTTCGACCTCTGGCTCAAGGCGCGCGGCATCATCGGCATCACCGGCGTCGATACGCGCGCGCTGACCGCGCTGATCCGCGAGAAGGGCATGCCCAATGCCGTGATCGCGCATGCGCCGGACGGCGTGTTCGATCGCGCGGCGCTCGGCGCCGAGGCGTCGGCCTGGCCGGGTCTCGTCGGCATGGATCTCGCCAAGGACGTCACCACGGGCCAGTCGTTCCGCTGGGACGAGACGCCGTGGGTCTGGAAAGAGGGCTTCGGCCGGCAGGACGCGTCCACGTTCAAGGTCGTCGCGGTCGATTACGGCATCAAGCGCAACATCCTGCGCCTGCTGACCGAGGCGGGCTGCGAGGTCACCGTGCTGCCGGCGACGGCGACGGGCGAAGACATCCTCGCGCACAAGCCGGATGGCGTCTTTCTCTCCAACGGCCCCGGCGATCCGGCGGCGACCGGCGAATATGCCGTGCCGGCGATCAAGGACGTGATCGCGGCCGATGTGCCGCTATTCGGCATCTGCCTCGGCCATCAGATGCTCGGCATCGCGCTCGGCGGCGATACCAAGAAGATGCATCAGGGCCATCACGGCGCGAACCACCCGGTCAAGGACATGACCACGGGCAAGGTCGAGATCACCTCGATGAATCACGGCTTCGCGGTCGATTCGGCCTCCCTGCCGGCGAGCGTCGAGGAGACCCATGTCTCGCTGTTCGACGGCTCGAATTGCGGGCTCCGCGTCAAGGACAAGCCGATCTTCTCGGTGCAGTATCATCCCGAAGCGTCGCCCGGTCCGCAGGACAGCCATTATCTCTTCACGCGCTTCGTCAATCTGATGCGCGCGCGCAAGGGCGAGGCGCCCCTTCCGGAGCAGGGCTGAACCGAGGAGAAGCCCGTGACGGGTGCGGCGACTTCGAACGAAACCGTCGTCATCCTGAATGCCGGGGCCGGAACCATCCGCGACCGCCGGCCCGATGATGTCGAGGGCGTCGTGCGCGACGCCTTCGCGGGGCATAGCGAACCGATCACGATCGAGCTTGCCGAAGGCGACCGCTTCATCGCGGCGATCGATCGCGCCGTGGCCCGCGGATGCGGCACGATCATCGTGGGCGGCGGCGACGGCTCGGTGAATTATGCCGCGCGCAAGCTCGCGGGCGGCGACACGGTGCTCGGCGTGCTGCCGCTCGGCACGATGAACCTCCTCGCCCGCAGCCTCGGCATGCCGCAGGATCTCGAGCCGGCGCTGGCCGCGCTCGCGGAAGCGAAGCCGCAGCGGATCGATCTCGGACGCGTCAACGGCCGCATCTTCCACACGCTCGCGGGGCTCGGCTATTTCGCGGAAGTGGCGCGGGCGCGCGCCGCGGTGCGCGATGATTCGAGCCTGCCCTTCTCGCGCTATATCGCGGCGACGCGGGCGACCTGGCGTGCCTTCACGCGGGCCGGCGTGCTGCAGCTCGCGATCGAGACGGCCAAGGGCAACAAGGACGTCTCCGCCTATGCGCTGCTCGTCTCGAACAACCGCCTCTCGGCGAACGGCTTCGAGCGGGCGCGCCTCGACGAAGGCGTTCTCGACGTGCATTTCGCGGAAGGGGCGGGCATTGGTCCGCGCCTTGAGGCGGCGTTCGATATTCTGGCCGGCCAATGGCGCGAGAATCCGGCGATCAACTCGATCGATACGCCGCACCTGACCGTGCGGAGCCATCGTCCCCGGCTCTGGGTTTCGATCGACGGCGAACTCGCGCGGCTGCAGACGCCGCTGGTCTTCGAGACGATGGCCGGCGCGCTCCAGATCCTGGTGCCGCCGGCCGCCGTCGCGGACTGAATCAGTCCGGCTTGATCTCGAAGACGATCGTCGCCGTCGCGCCGATCTCCTGCGTGCCGCCCATGACCGGGGTCGGCGCCGAATCCTTCGCCATCATCGCGGCGCGGAACACGGGCTGGACGCCATTCTCATTGGCGTTGAGCGACTGGATCCGGCCGAGTTTGACGCCGGCGGCCTTGGCCATCAGCTCCGCCTTGGAGCGCGCATCCGCGATCGCATCCTTGATGGCTTCGTCGCGCAGCTCGTCGGACTTGCCGATCTCGAACGCGATGCCGCTGACGCGATTGGCGCCGGCGGCGATCACCTTGTCGAGCAGCGGGCCGGACGATTCGAGGTTCCGGATCCGCACGGTGAGCTGGTTCGACACGCGATAGCCCGTGATCGCCGACTGGCCGTCGGGCGATTTGCTCGCATCGGAATAGATCGGCTCGACGAAGAGACCGGTGGTGGCGACGTCCTTCTTGTCGATGCCGGCCTCGGCGATCGTCTTGACCACGGCGGTCATGTCGGTCGCATTGGCGGCGAGGGCGTCCTTGGCATTCGGTGCCTCGGAGACGACGCCGAGCGTCACGACCGCGATGTCCGGGGCGGCGCTGGCGGTGCCATTGCCGAAAGAGGTCAGCGTCGGCACGACGGGCGCCGACTGGGCGAATGCCGGGGCGGCGAAGGCCGCGGCGAATGCGCCGGCCAGCAGCAGGGTCCGGCAGGTGATGCGGGCCTTCGAGATCGGCGTCATGGCAGCATTACTCCTTTGGCTGTCTACAAGTGGCAGTTTGGAGGCTATTGCTGGATAAGCAGGCATTACGATGGCACCGGCACGGGCGGATGCCATATCTCGTGATCAATCCAACGCTGGGCGGGGGCATGAGCATCGAGCGCGTCGTCATTCTGGGGGGCGGTTTCGGCGGTCTCGCCGCCGCGAGGGGGCTTGCCGGCGCGCCGGTTTCGGTCACCCTCATCGACCAGCGAAACCATCATCTGTTCCAGCCGCTGCTCTATCAGGTTGCGACGGCGCTGCTCGCCACGTCCGAGATCGCCTGGCCGATTCGCAGCCTCCTGCGCGACGCCCGCAATGTGACCACGCTGCTCGGCACCGTGGTCGGCATCGATGCGGAAGCGCGGCAGGTGAAGCTCGAAGACGGCGCCGCGATCCCCTATGACGTGCTGATCGTCGCCACCGGCGCGCGTCACGCCTATTTCGGGCATGACGATTGGGAGCGGCATGCGCCCGGGCTCAAGATGCTCGAGGATGCGACCACCATCCGCCGCCGCATCCTGATGGCGTTCGAGCGGGCGGAGCGCGAAACCTCGGCCGAGAAGCGCGCCGCGCTGCTGACCTTCGTCATCGTCGGCGGCGGCCCGACCGGCGTCGAGCTCGCCGGTACGATCGCGGAGCTCGCGCGCCACACGCTGCCCGGCGATTTCCGCGCCTTCGATCCGCGGGATTCCCGTGTCGTGCTGGTCGAGGCGGGGCCGCGCGTCCTCGCCGCCTTTCGCGAGGATCTTTCGGCCTATGCGCGCAAGGCGCTGGAACGCCTCGGGGTCGAGGTGCGGACCGGCACCGCGGTTACGCGCGTCGATGCGGAGGGCGTCATGCTCGCCGCGGAACGGATCGACGCCGCGACCGTCATCTGGGCGGCCGGCGTACAGGCCTCACCGGCGGCCGACTGGCTCGGCGCGGCCAAGGATCGCGCCGGGCGCGTCATGGTCGAGGCGGATCTGACGGTGCCCGACCATCCGGAGATCTTCGTGATCGGCGACACCGCGATGCTGGTCTCCGACGGCAAGCCGGTCCCCGGCGTCGCGCCAGCAGCCAAGCAGCAGGGCGCCCATGTCGCCGCGACGATCCGGGCGCGGCTCACGGGCGACATGGCGATCCACCGCTTCCACTATCGCGATCAGGGCAGCCTCGCCACGATCGGGCGCAGCGCCGCCGTGGTCGATTTCGGCTGGATCCGCCTGAAGGGTGCGCTCGCCTGGTGGCTCTGGGGCATCGCCCACATCTTCTTCCTGATCGGCGTCCGCAACCGCCTCGCCGTGGCGCTCAACTGGCTCTGGATTCACACCAGCGGCCGGCGCGGCGCACGCCTGATTACCCAGCGCGATCTCCCCGATGACGACGGCTGAACAGCGGGTCGACAAGCCCTGGCAAAGACGCTAGGCATCGTCGCGCAGGGCCTATAGCTCAATGGTTAGAGCCGACCGCTCATAACGGTCTGGTTCCAGGTTCGAGTCCTGGTGGGCCCACCAACCTCTCCAGCCAAAATTGTCTCTGTTGAGACCCCGAAGACGGCGCGGTCAGCAGGCGCCATGGTGCGCCGCGCGCGTATGCTCATCCGGCGTATTGACAGGCGTGTCGCGCCGGCAGACCAAATATCGGATAGCGCGACACGGGCGGGGACGGGGGACGGCCGTAGAACAGCGCTTCGAGGGGCCAGCGCGTATCCGCGAGCCCTTCCAAAGATAAAGAGAAGACTATCCCGAGGGAGCGCGTGGTGTCTGAGACATTCGATCATATCGTTATCGGCGGCGGGGCGTCCGGGTGCGTCGCCGCTGCCCGCCTTGTGACAGACGGCAATCGCCGGGTCCTGTTGCTCGAGGCAGGATATTCGCACCACCATCCCTTGCTCGACATGCCGCCCGGCATCTTCAAGATGATCAACGGCTCGAAATACATGACCTATCATCACACGGTGCCGCAGCCGCACCTGCATGACCGGGTCCATGACATTCCGCAGGGCAACGTCCTCGGCGGCGGCACGTCGGTGAATGCGCAGGTCTATATGCGCGGCCGCCCCTCGGATTATGATGAATGGGAAGAGATCCTTCGCGGGAACAATGAAGGTGCATCCTGGGGGTGGTCGACCGTCCTCAAGCACTTTCGCCGCATTGAAGGCAATAACCGGCTGAGCAATGAGCTGCACGGCAGTGACGGGCCCTTGCTGGTTTCCGATCCCGGATATGTCGACGACGTCTCGCGATGGTTCGTCCAGAGCGTCCAGGAAAAGGGCGAACCGTACAATCCGGATTTCAACGGACCGACGCAGCGCGGGGTCGGCTTCTACCAGTTCATGAATCGGGCCGGGAAACGGTCGAGCGCGGCCTACGCCTATATCGAACCGCTCAAGAACGACACGCGGCTGACGGTGCGCCTGCGCGCCGCGGTGTCGCGCATCAATTTCGAGAACGGCCGTGCCGTCAGCGTCACCTATACCGACGCGAAGCGGCAGGAGCATACGGTCTTCTCGAAGGGCGATATCGTCCTCACCGCCGGCTCCCTCGTTACCCCCAAAGTGTTGATGCTGTCCGGCATCGGGCCTTCGGCTCATCTGAAGGCGCACGGGATCCAGACCCTCGTCGACCTGCCGGGTGTCGGACAGAACCTGATCGATCATCCGGAAGTTCCGGTCATCTCGATCGCCAATGGCCCCTACGGGTATTACCGGCAGGGCGTCGGCTGGCGGATGCTGATGAACGGCTTGAACTTCAAGCTGTTCCGCAATGGCCGGATCCTTTCGACGGGCTTCGAGGCGGGCGCCTTCATCAACCCGATCGACCGCGATGCGCCGCCGACCATCCAGGCCTTCTGCGTCCCGATCGTCTATCTCGATCGCGATCTCCTGAAAGTGTTCGACGATACCTATGGCGTCACCATCACGACGGTCGTCGCCAAGCCGAAGTCGCGCGGATATGTCCAGCTTCGTTCGGCCGATCCGGCCGCGCCACCACTGGTGTCTCCGCACCTGCTCCAGCACCCGGACGATATGGCGACGATGGTCGCGGGGCAGCGCTTCTTCCGCGATGTCCTGCTTTCGGGGCCGCTGGGCAAACGCGTTGAAAAGGTCATAGCGCCGGCCGGTCCGGATCTGAGCGACGACGTCATGGCGGAGCATTGCCGCCGGTTCGTCAAGACCAACTACCATCCGGCCAGCACGGCGCGCATGGGGGCGGATGGCGATCCGATGGCAGTGCTGGACGCCCGGCTTCGGGTTCGCGGTGTCGACAATCTGCGGGTCGCGGATCTTTCGGCCGTGCCCAATATCAATGCCGGCAATACGACCGCCCCGGCCATGATGCTGGGCGATCGCTGCGTCGATTTCATACTCGGGCTCGATCAACCCACGACGACAAACTGAGGAATGGGACCATGATCCTCGATCTGTTTTCCCTCTCCGGCAAGGTTGCCCTGGTCACTGGCGCCACCCGTGGCATCGGGCTTGGCATAGCGGAGGCGCTCGCCGACGTGGGGGCCCATGTCATCCTCTCGTCGCGGCTGCCCAAGCCGGACGTGATGGCATCGCTCGAAGCGGCCGGACACAAGGTGTCGTATATTCAGGCCGACATGGAGGACCCGGCGGCGCCGGCCAAGCTTGTTGCCGATGCGACGGCCCTGCATGGCCGGCTGGACATCCTCGTCAACAATGCCGGGATTGCCTATCACGGCGACACGCACAGCTTTGCCGAAGCCGACTATCGGCGGCTGATGGACATCAATGTCGATGCCGTGTTCAGAGCCTGCCAGGCGGCCCTCGGGACGATGCGCCGGCAAAAGAGTGGCGTCATCCTGAATATCGGCTCCATCTCGGGCTACATCTCCAACATTCCGCAGTCGCAGGCGGCGTACAACGCGTCGAAGGCGGCGGTGCATATGCTGACGAAGAGCATTGCCAGCGAATATGCCGGCGAAGGCATTCGAGCCAACGCGATCGCGCCCGGCTACATCGAAACCGATATGACAGCCGGTGGTCTCGCCAACCCGGAATGGTCGCCCGTCTGGAGGGCGATGACGCCGCTGCCGATGATCGGCACGCCAAGGGACATCGGCGCCGCCGCCGTCTATCTCTGCTCGGAAGCGTCCCGTTACGTCACCGGGGAGGTGTTGGTCATCGACGGCGGCTATACGAGCCGGTGAAAGCATCGAAGCGACACGGATAAGATCCTCGTGCCCATGCAGCGTGTTCTCAGATTGAGGCTCGCGACGACATTGATCCGAAGACGCTGTTCCGATGCCTGCGCGCATGTCGGGGGCATTGGCCTCAATACGGCAGGCCGACATAGTTCTCGGCCAGGGCCGCGCGGGCGGTTTCGGAGCTCGCGACATAGTCGAGCTCGGCGCGCTGGATCTTCCGGTCGAAGGGCGTGTCGGTGAAGCGGTGCAGGACGGTGGTCATCCACCAGGAGAAGCGCTCCGCCTTCCAGATGCGGGCGAGCGCGCGGGACGAATAGGCGTCGAGGCCCGCCATCGAACCGTCGCCGTAATATTCCGCGAGGCCGTGCGACAGATAATGGATGTCGCTCGCTGCCAGGTTGAGGCCCTTGGCGCCGGTCGGCGGCACGATGTGCGCCGCGTCGCCGGCGAGAAAGAGCCGGCCGAAGCGCATCGGCTCGGCGACAAAGCTCCTTAGCGGTGCAATGCTCTTCTCGATCGACGGCCCGGCCGTGACCTTGGTCGCCACATCGTCCGGCAGGCGGCGGCGCAGTTCCTCGAAGAAGCGCTCGTCCGACCAGTCCTCAACGTGCTCGTCGAGCGACACCTGAACATAGTAGCGGCTGCGCGTCATCGAGCGCATCGAGCAGAGCGCGAAGCCACGTTCGCTATTGGCATAGACGAGTTCGTGCTCGGCCGGCGGCACGTCCGCGAGCAGGCCGAGCCAGCCGAACGGATAGACGCGCTCGAACTCCTGGATCGCGCCGGCCGGCACGGATTTGCGCGACATGCCGTGGAAGCCGTCGCAGCCGGCGATGAAATCGCAGGCGAGTTCGTGCCGCACGCCATTGAGCGAGAAGGAGACGAGGGGCGAGGTGCCGTCGAAATCATGCAGCGCGACGTCGTCGGCCTCGTAGAAGCTCGTCGCCCCGAGGGCCGAGCGGGCTTCCATCAGGTCCTGCGTGACCTCCGTCTGGCCATAGACGGTGACCGTCTTGCCGCCGGTGAGCCCCTTCAGGTCGATGCGGTGGCGCCCGCCGCCGAAGGCGATCGAGAAGCCGTCATGGACCAGCCCTTCGCGGTGCAGGCGCTCCGTGACGCCGGCTTCGTCCAGGAGATCGACCATGCCCTGCTCGAGCACGCCGGCGCGGATGCGCCCGAGCACATAATCGGGGCTGCGGCGCTCGATGATGACATTGTCGATGCCCTGGCGGGCGAGCAACTGCCCGAGCAGCAGTCCCGACGGTCCTGCGCCGATGATGGCGACCTGCGTGCGCATTTTTTATCCTCCCATGGCGCGACGCTCGTGCGCGCGCCGATCCTGAGGGCAGTGTCGCGCTGAACTCCGTTGACATGAATGGAGCATTCGCGCAGTGTCTTGGACAAATCGATCGGAGATCGCGGTGTCGGATCAATCCGTCCCTGCCTATTGGCTCTATGGCGAGCGGCGGACGGATCGCTTTCCCGACGCGCTGCATATCGAGACCATCGTCTCGCGCAGCACGCTGCATGACTGGCGGATCGAGCCGCACCGGCACCAAAGCCTGCATCAATTCTTTCTCATCGCTCGCGGCGGCGGCACGGCGCGCATCGACGGGGTTGACCATCGGCTCGCGCCCGGCACGGCCGTGCTGATGCCGCCGCTTCACATCCATGAGTTCCGTTTCGAGCGCGGCACCGACGGCTTCGTCGCCAGCATCGCCGAACTGGGCCTCCGCCGGCTGTTCGATGCGGAGGCGGACGCGCATAACGAACTCATGCGTCCCGCGGTGTTCGGCCTGGGCCTCGACGATGCCGAATACGCCGAGCTTGCCGGCGTGATGCAGGCGGCGCTGACCGAATTCGCGCGGAACCAGGGCGGGCGCGAGGTGGCGCTCACTGCCCATGCCGGGCTGATTGCGCTTTGGTTCTGGCGTGCCACGCGACGGGCGCGGGCCGATTCGGCGCCGCCCAGGGATGGCCACGCGGCGCTGGTCGGACGCTTCATCGAATGCGTGGAAGCCGATTTCCGCAGCCATCGTCCGCTGGAGGCCTATGCGCGGCGCCTTGGCGTCTCGGTGCCGCATCTGTCGCGCACCTGCCGGGAAACGCTCGGCCTGTCGGCGGTGCGCGTCATCCATGACCGCATGATGCTCGAGGCGCGGCGACACCTCGTCTACACGTCGATGCCGGTTTCCCAGATCGCCTTCGCACTTGGATTTTCCGATCCAGCCTATTTCTCGCGCTTCTTCGCGGCGCGCGCCGGTGTCGCACCGTCTGACTATCGCGCTGCGGCCTGATCAGCGCGTGGGTTCCGCCCTTAGCGTCAGCGCCTCGACCAGCCCCAGCGCGTGGCGCAGCGCGGCGCCCGTGGTGACGGCCATCTGGGGCAGGACGAGCCATTCGAGCGTCCAGGCCGCGCCGGAGCGTTCGTTCTCGTGCACCAGCGCCTGATGCAGCGTGCCGCAGAGGCCGGCATTGAAGCGGGCGAGCGCGATCAGAAGCTCGGCCGCGACCGGATTGGACTTGTGTGGCATGGCCGAGGAGGCGCCGCCGCCGGCGATGATCGCGGTGCCGACTTCGTTCTGCGCCATCAGCGCAATGTCGATGCCGATCTTGCCGAGCGTGCCCGAGACAAGCGACAGCCAGTCGCCAAATTCGACGATGCGCTGGCGCGCCGAATGCCAGACGGGGGCTGGCGCGAGGCCGAGGCGGCCGGCCAGGCCTTCGGCGACGCGGTCGCCGAGACCGTTCAGCCCCTCGCGCGTGCCGATCGGGCCGCCGAACTGGATCACCAGAAGCTCTTCGCGAACGGAGGCGAGCCTTTCGCGCAGATGCGCCAGCGGGCGCATCCAGCTATCGACCTTGTCGCCGCCGGTGAAGGGGAGTGCGCGCTGCATGCGCGTATGCGCCATCAGCGGCGTCGCGGCCGCCTCGTCACGGAGCCGGCGCAGCAGGTCGAGCAGTGCGTCGAGGCGGCGTCCGAGGATCGCGATCACGTCGCGCATCCGCAGCACGAGCGCGGTGTCGGTCAGGTCCTGGCTCGTCGCGCCGAGATGCAGCCATCGGCCATGTTCGGCGCCGACGGCCTTTCGCAGCACCGCCACGAACGCCGGGCCGATGACACCGTCCTTCTCGATGCCCGGCGCGAGGGCGTCGGGCGCGATCGCGATGCTTCGACACGCGGCTTCGATCGCGTTCGCAGCCTGCTGCGGCACCAATCCAACGTCGGCTTCCGCCGCCGCCAGTGCAGCTTCGAAATCGAGCATCGCGGCGATCTCGGCTTCATCCGAGAGCGCCGTTTCGATTTCGCCATCGCCGGCGAGGGTACGGAGCACGAGCGAGCGCATGGCGGCCTGTCAGATGTCGAAGAAGATGGTCTCGTTCTCGCCCTGCAGGCGGATGTCGAAGGTGTAGGTCGGAACACCGCTTTCATCCGAGCGAGACGCGATCAGGGTCGGCACGCGGCTCTTGAGTTCGATCCGGCCGAGGACCGGGTCGGCCGCATTGGCCGCTTCCTCGTCGCCGAAATAGAGCCGCGTGTGCAGGCCGACATTGATGCCGCGCGACACGATCCAGAATGTGATGTGCGGCGCCATCGGCCTGCCGTCGGAATAGGGGGCCGAGCCGGGCTTGATGGTCTCGAAGCGGTAAATGCCCGTCGTACCGTCGACCGGCTGGCGCGCCCAGCCGGAGAAGGCCGGATCGGCGGTGCCGCGATGCTCGCCGCGGCCGGGATAGAGGCCGTTCGCATCGGCCTGCCAGATCTCGATCAGCGCGTCGCGGAGTGCGTTGCCGCTGCCGTCGAAAATGCGGCCGGTGATCACGATCCGCTCGCCCTTGACTTCGGGTGGCACCGGCAGTGAGCCGAGGTCGACGGGGTAGACATTGTCGATGCCGATGAAGTGCGGCGTGGTGCCGATATGGACATAGGGGCCCGCAGTCTGCGACGGGCTCTCCTTCAGGCGGTCGAGGCGCTGGACCATTTCAATTCCCCTCCCTGCGGTTCTCGAACATGGTCGAGCGGCGACCGCGCAGCACGATGTCGAACTTGTAGGCGAGCGTGTCCATCGGCAGCGAGGCCTCGCGGTCGAGCGCCGCGATCAGCGTCTCCACCGCCTCACGGCTCGGAATGCCCATCACGATCGGGCACTGCCAGATCATCGGATCGCCCTCGAAATACATCTGCGTGATCAGGCGCTGGGCGAAGGCGTGGCCGAAGACCGAGAAATGGATATGCGCCGGGCGCCAGTCGTTGACGCCGTTCGGCCAGGGATAGGCGCCGGGCTTGATGGTGCGGAACCAGTAGCGGCCCTCATCATCCGTGATCGTGCGCCCGCAGCCGCCGAAATTCGGGTCGATGGCCGCGAGATAGGTTTCCTTCTTGTGGCGATAGCGCCCGCCGGCATTGGCCTGCCAGAATTCTACCAGCGCGCCCTGAACCGGCCGGGCGTTCTCGTCGAGCACGCGGCCATAGACGATGGTGCGCGGACCGATCGGATCGCCCGTGGTCGCGTAGTTGCGGATCAGGTCGTTGTCGAGCGGTCCGATCATCGCGTGGCCGAACACGGGGCCCGTCATCTCGGAGATGGTGTTGCCCAGCGAGATCAGCGCGTTCTTGGGCGATCGCAGCACCGACGTCTTGTAGTCGGGCGTGAGGGCCGGCGGGTGCCAGGCGCGGTCGCGCTGAAAGAACGCGCCGTCCTGATAGGTCGTGTTGTCATTGCGCATGGCGGGACCTCCTTCCCATCCGTGGCCGAGCCGGCCGGCTCAGGCCTTTGATTCCGCGTCCAGTTCGGCAAGCGCCGTCCGGGCGATCTTGAAGGCGTGGTTGGCGGCCGGCACGCCGGCATAGATCGCCACGTGCAGCAGCGCTTCCTTGATGTCGTCGATGCTCGCGCCGGTGTTCTTCGTCGCGCGGACATGCATCGAGACTTCGTCATGATGGCCGAGCGCCGCGAGCAGCGCGATCGTCAGCATGGAGCGCTCGCGCTTGCTGATCGTTTCGCGCGACCAGACCGAGCCCCAGGCGCTCTCGGTGATCAGCGTCTGGAAATCCGCATTGAACTCGTCGGTCGCGGCGACCGCGGCATCGACATAGTGCGCGCCGAGGACGGCGCGGCGCGTCTTCATGCCGGTCTTGTAGCGCTCGGAGGGTTCAGACATGTCCATGTTCCTCGAGATGGCGCGCGATGAGGGCCGTGAGTGCGGCCGGCTGCTCGACCGGCGGGATGTGGCCGGAGCCGGTGATCAGTTCGAAGCGCGCGCCGGGAATGCGATCGGCGGTCGCACGAACGAGGTCGGGCGGCGTCGAGAGATCCTGGTCGCCCGCGACCGCAAGGGTCGGTATCGCAATCGTGCCGATCCGGTCGGTAAGGTCGGCGTCGCGGATCGCGGTGCAGCTTCCGATATAGCCGGCATCCGGCGTGCGGATCAGCATGTTGCGCCAGCCGGCGAGATCGACCGGCTGCTCGCTCCTGAAGCGCACCGTGAACCAGCGCTCCATCACCCCATCGGCGATTGAGGCGAGGCCGTTGGTCTCGACGGCGCCGATGCGAGCGGCCCAGCTCTCGGCCGTGCCGATCTTGGCGGCCGTGTCGGCGAGCACCAGGGCGGAGAGCCGTTCGGGAGCGCGGAGCGCAAGGTTCTGGCCGATCAGCCCGCCGATCGACAGGCCGACAAAGGCGAAGCAGGCGATGCCGAGTTGGTCGGCGAGCGCGAGGACGTCGTCCGTATGATCGTCGATCGAATAGGGAGCGGGCGGCGCGTCGGAAAGGCCGTGGCCGCGCTTGTCGTGCCGGACGACACGCCAGCGCTTGCCGAGCTCGGCCGCGACCGCATCCCAGACCCTGAGATCCGTACCGAGCGAATTGGCGAACAGCACCGCCGGCCGGTCCGGCTGCCCGGAATCGTCCCAGTGGATTACGTGATCGTTCAGTCGCGAGAAGGCCATGATGGTGTCGGGTCCCCAGCGATCATGCTACCGCAAGCAGCATTACGCCCGTCCAGAATTCATGTAAAATGACATATCGGTGCCGTTGTATAACCTATGGGTCATGAAATGCCGGAGATGCGCGGGGACCTGCTGGATGGGAGGATCAAGCTCAGGCATCTCACCTGCTTCCTCGAGGTCGCGCGGCTAAAGAGCGTCAGCGGGGCGGCGTCGATGCTCGGCCTCAGCCAGCCGGCCGCATCCAAGACGATCCAGGAACTCGAGGCCATCCTCGGCGTCGAGCTGTTCGACCGCAGCAGGCGCAATCTCGTGCCGACCAGCTTCGGCGAGGTATTCCTGCGCTATGCGGGCGCCAGCATCACGGCGCTCAAGCAGGGCATGCAGTCGGTCACGCAGGTCGAGGGAGGGGTTTCCTTCACCGTCGGTGCGCTGCCGACCGTCTCGGCGCGCATCCTGCCGGCGGCAGTCACCCATTTCTCGGCGCAGCGCTACGGCATGAAGCCGCGCATCATCACCGGGCCGAACGGCTACATCATCTCGCAGCTGCGGCTCGGCGAAGTCGATCTCGTCATCGGGCGCATGGCGGAGCCCGACGTAATGAAGGGGTTCTCGTTCGAGCATCTCTATTCCGAGCGGATCGCGCTCGTGGTGCGGCCGGGCCATCCCCTGCTGCAGCCGAGCGTCTTCGATATCGGCGCGATCGGCGGCTATCAGGTGCTGATGCCGCCGCCCGGCTCGATCATCCGCCCGACCGTCGACCGCTTCCTCGTAGCCAATGCGATCGGGCCTCTGGCCGACGAGATCGAGACGGTGTCGGATTCCTTCGCCCGCAGCTACACGAGATCGAGCGACGCGGTCTGGATCATCTCCGAGGGTGTCGTGGTCGACGACATCGATCATGGGCTGCTCATGCGGCTTCCCGCCGACATGTCGGATACGCTCGGTCCCGTCGGCCTGACGACGCGAACCGACACGCCGCCTTCGCTGCCGGTCCAATTGTTCGCGCAGTCCGTGCGCGCCGTCGTGGCGGAGCGCATCGGCCCCCGTTGAGCCGATGCGCTGCCGTTGTCAGAATGGATATTGCTGCGGGCCTTCGATGGTGACCCAGCGCAGCTCCGTGAATTCGGCGATCACGGCCTTGCCGCCAAAACGGCCATAGCCGGACGACTTCACGCCGCCGAAGGGCATCTGCGCCTCGTCATGCACGGTCGGGCCGTTGATATGGCAGATGCCGGTCTCGATCCGCTTGGTCACGGCGAGCGCGCGCTTGATGTCCTGCCCGAACACCGCCGACGAGAGACCGTACTCCGTGTCGTTCGCGACGCGCACCGCCTCATCGACGCCCTTGACGCGGATGATCGGCTTCACCGGGCCGAACGACTCCTCGGAATAGATCCGCATGGCAGGCGTGACGTGATCGATCACCGTAGCCTCGACGATCGAGCCGTCGCGCTTGCCGCCGGCCACGACCACGCCACCCTTCGACACCGCATCGGCGATCAGATCATCCATGCGCTCGGCGGCCTTCAGGTCGATCAGCGAACCGAGCACCACATGGCCGCGCGGATCGCCCGCCGGCAGGTGCGACGCCTTGGCAGCGAGCTTCGCGACGAATTCGTCGGCGACCTTCTCGTCGACGATGAAGCGCTCCGTCGACATGCAGATCTGGCCCTGGTTCAGGAAGGCGCCGAAGGCCGCGGCATTGACCGCCTGATCGATATCGGCGTCATCGAGGACGACGAAGGGCGCCTTGCCGCCGAGCTCGAGCAGCACCGGCTTCAGATGTTCGGCCGCCAGCTTGGCGATGATCTTGCCGACCTTGGACGAACCGGTGAAGTTCACCCGGCGCACGGCCGGATGCGCGATCAGCGTCTCGACGATCGTCGCCGCATCGGCCGGCGCATTCGAGATCACGTTGACGACGCCCTTGGGGAAGCCGGCGTCGTTGAGAACCTGGCCGATCAGGTGGTGGGTGCCGGGGCAAGCCTCGGAAGAGCGCAGGATCACGGTGTTGCCGCAGGCGAGCGGCGCGGCGATGGCGCGGACGCCGAGGATGACCGGCGCATTCCAGGGCGCCATGCCGAGCACGACGCCGGCCGGCTGGCGGATGGCGAGCGACAGGATGCCGGGCTTGTCGGACGGGATGACCTCGCCGGTGATCTGCGTGGTCAGCGCCGCCGCCTCGCGCAGGATGCCGGCGGCGAGGTGCACGTTGAAGCCGGCCCAGGGCGCGGTCGCGCCGGTCTCTTCCAGCATCAGGCGGGTGAAGTCGTCGACGCGGCTTTCGAGCAGGTCAGCCGCCTTGAGCAGCAGCGCGCGCCGTTCGCTCGGGCCGGTTTCGGACCAGGTCTCGAAGGCCTTGGCCGCCGAGGCGACGACCTTGTTGACGTCCGCGACGCCCGCCGCGGCGGCGCTCGTCGCGACGGCGCCGGTAACGGGGTCCTTGCGGTCGAAGGTGGCGCCGGATGCGGCGTCGGCCGCCGTCCCGTCAATGATGAAGCCGATCTTCATGTCGTGTCTCCTTGTGTCGTCGGCGCCTTCGGCGCCGTAGAGGTCCGGTGCTCGGTCAGAAGCCGATGACGTCCGCGTTGATCGAGGCTTCGAGCCCGCCATCGACGGGCAGGTTCGCGCCGTTGATCCAGCGCGCGCCGTCGGACAGCAGGAACAGGATCGCCGGGGCGATGTCGGGCGCGTTGCCGGCGCGGCCGACGCGGGTGATGTCGCTGTCGACGCGTGCATCGCCGAAGACCTGGCGGAATTCTTTCAGGATCGGTGTCGTCACCGGGCCGGGGCTGACGGAATTGACGCGCACGTCGCGGTCGCGGAACAGCTTCTGATGCGCCGCCCGCTGGGTCCACAGAAGCAGCGCCTCCTTGGAGACCGGGTAGCCCTCGCCCTCGGCGATCGCGAATTCCTTCACGATCGCATCCGGATCCGGGAAGCCCTGCGCGCCGACGAGGCCCTTGGTGCGTTCGAGATTGGCGCGCCAGCCATAGCCGGCGATGGAGGCGACATTGACCACGGCGCCGCCCTCGCGGATCCGCGGCGCGACAGCCTCGGTCAGGGCGCGCAGGCCGTAGAAGTTGATGGCGATGGTCTTGGCCGCCCCGAGCGTACCCGAGACGCCAGCGACATTGGCGAGGCCGTCGATGCGCTGGGGCAGGCGCTCGACAAGGCTCTGGATCGAGGCCGGCGCGGAGAGGTCCGCCTCGATGAACGATGCGATCGCCGCGCCGGGCGCACGCTGGTCCACGCCGATGACGTCGGCGCCGAGCGCGAGCGCCAGCTCCGCGGTGCGCGCGCCGATGCCGGACGAGACGCCGGTGATGAGGATGGTTTTGCCGAACAGCATGGAACTGCCTTTCTACTTCGGTCGTCGAATGGAGGTCGGGATCAGCCGGCGTTGCCGGTCGGGGCCGGCGCGGCGGGACCGCCTTGCGGGGTCCGCTCACGGGACGGCGGTTGCCCGCCGATCGTCACGCGGTAGCCGAGCGGGAGGAGCGCGAGGTCGTAGCGCCGCTCCAGCCAGCCCCAGAGGCCGCGCGGCAGGAACAGGGCGAAGACCAGCGCCGTTGCGCCGAGGCCGACGAGGTACCAGACGCCGGACGCGCCGAACCACGCCTCGATCACGAAGAAGATCACCGCGCCGAGGATCGCCCCTTCAAATGTCCCGAGCCCGCCGACCAGCACCATGAAGATCATGTAGGCCGTCCACTGGACCCCGAAATAGGTCTTGGGCTGGAAGGTGATGGCGGTCGCGAGCCAGAGCGCGCCGGCCAGCGCCGCGCCGAAGGCGGCGAAAACGAAGATGATGCGCTTGGTCGACATCACCCGGACGCCGACCGAGGCCGCGGCCTCCTCATTGTCGCGGATCGCCTGGATCGCGGAGCCGACCCGGCTCCGAAGCAGCGCGAACAGGATCGCGAGGATCGCCGTCATCGACCCGAGCGCCACCCAATAGGTCAGGGCGTGGCGGGTATCGGCCTCATAGGCATTGAGCGCGATCAGCGAGGTTCCTGTCTCGCCCTGCACGAGCGAGTCGAGATTGACGAGCAGGTGGCAGAGCGCGGCCACGACCCACATGCCGATCGCGAACTCGCCGCCCTTGAGGCGCAGCATGAAGGCCGAGATTGGCAGCGACACGATCGCGACGAGCACGGCCGCGATGACGAGCGCCGGATAGACGCTGAGGCCGGCATCGGCGAGGCGCACCGCCGCATAGGCGCCGAGGCCGAAGAACGCCTGCTGGCCGACCGAGACCAGCCCGCCATAGCCGGCGAGCGCGTTCCAGCACACGGCGAGCATCACGTAGATGAACAGCGTCGTCAGCTTGTCGATGGCGTTGTTGCTGAACAGCAGCGGCCCTGCGGCGAGCAACACGAGGACGAGCGCGGCGATCAGGATCGCCGCCCGCGACAGAGGCGTCCAGCGCTCGATGCGGATGGTCTGGTCAAGGCTCATGCCGAACGCCTCATGGTCTTGCGGAAACGGGTGCCGATCTCGTCGACATGCAGGCGGGCGAGGAGCACCACCAGGAAGACGACATGCCCGGTGATCAGGAAGCCCTGCGGGTTGATCTGGGCGCCGATGCTCTGGGCGACTCCGAGCACGATGCCGCCGATCAGCGTGCCCCAGAGCGAGCCGGCACCGCCGATAACGGCCGCCTCGAAGGCAAAGATCAGCTGCGGGCCGCCGGCATAGGGATCGAAGGTCGCACGCATGCCGAGGAAGGCGCCGGCGACGCCGACCGTGAGCATGGCGATCGCCGCCGCGGCCGCATTGACGCGCCGCGCATTGATGCCGATGAGGCCGACCGTATCCGGATCCTCGGCGGTGGCGCGGATCGCGCGGCCGAGCTGGGTCCGCGTCAGGAAGAGCTGCAGGCCGCCGAGGATCAGGACCGCCGTCACGAAGGTGATGGCCGCCAGCTTGCCGATGGAGATGTCGTCGGTGAGCTGCCAGCTGTCCCATGACAATTCGTCGATATAGGGCGCGAGCGAACGCGTATCGGCGCCGAAATGCTCGAACAGCAGGTTGTCGATGACGATCGACAGACCGAAGGTCGACAGGATCGGCACCAGCATGCCGCCGCGCTGGCTGCGCTCAAGGATGGTCCGCTGCAGCACCCAGCCGATCACGCCCATGGCGGGCAGCACGATGATGAGCGCGCCGAATGGATCGAAGCCAAATTGGTCGGCCAGCACGTAGAGACCGAAGGCCGCGACGATCGCGAGGCTGCCATGCGCCAGGTTGATGATGCGCATGACGCTGAACATGAAGGACAGCCCGCAGGCAATCACCGCGTAATAGCCACCGAGCAGGATGCCCTGCACGATCTGGTTCACCCAGATCATCATGCGTGAACCCTCCCCTTGTCGGTGCCGAGGCCGAAATACGCCTCCGACACCTGTTCGCGGCTGATCTCGCCGCGCTTGCCTTCGAGCACGATGCGACCTTCGAGCATGCAGACGATGCGGTCTGCGACGCGCATGGCGCGGCGCAGATCCTGCTCGACCAGGATGATGGTGGTCCCGCCGCCGATCAGGGATTGCAGCGAGGCGTAGACGCGGTCGACGGCGAGCGGGGAGAGGCCGAGCGAGACCTCGTCGAGGATCAGTACTTCCGGATTGGTCATCAGCGCGCGGCCGATGGCGGTCGCCTGCTGCTCGCCGCCGGAGAGATTGCCGGCCTTCGCGTGACGGCGGGGCTTCAGATTGGGAAATGCCTCCAGCACGCGCTCGACGGTCCAGTCGCCGCGCCGTCCGGCGGAGCGGGCGAGCACGAGGTTCTCCTCGACGCTCATCTGGCCGAACAGGCGCCGCCCCTCCGGCACCAAGGCGACGCCGAGGCCGACGCGCCGATAGGCCGGGATGGTGGTGATGTCGATGCCGTTGAAGACGACGCTGCCGCCGGCCGGCATATGGGCGCCCGCGATGGTTCTGAGAAGCGTCGTCTTGCCGGCGCCATTGGCGCCGACGAGCGCGATCGTCTCGCCCTTCTCGACGGAAAGGCTCAGGTCGCGCACCGCCTGGAGCAGGCCGTGGCGCACATCGAGATTGCGGATTTCGAGGAGGCTCATTCGACGCTGCCTCCGAGATAGGCCTCGACCACGGCGGGTGTCTTCATGACGGTCTCCGGGTCGCCGTCGGCGATGATGCGGCCGGCATCCATGCAGATCAGCCGGTCGGCGATCTGCAGCAGGATGTGGACGATGTGCTCGATCCAGACGATCGCGATGCCGCGATGGCGGAGCTCGCGGATCGTGCCGACCAGTTCGTTCGCCTCGCCGTCCGTGAGCCCGCCGCCGATCTCGTCGAGCAGCAGCAGCTTCGGGTTGGTGCCGAGCGCGCGGGCGAGTTCGAGGCGCTTGCGGTCGAGAAGGCCGAGCGTCTCGGCGCGCCGGTTGGCGAGATGGAACATGCCGCAGAGCCGCAGCGACTCGCTCGCGCGCTCATAGGCTTCCTCCCGGGCGAAGTTGCCGCCATTGGCGGCCGCCACGAAGACGTTCTCGAAGACGGTCATCCCGCCGAAGGGGCGTGGAATCTGATGGGTGCGGATGATCCCGCGCCGGCTGCGCTCGGCCGCCGGAAGGTGGGTGACGTCCTCGCCCGCGAAGGTGATCGTGCCGCTGGTGGGCGCGTGCGCGCCTACGAGGACGCTCAGGAACGTCGTCTTGCCGGCGCCGTTCGGGCCGACGATGCCGACCGCCTCATCGGCTCGCATCGAGAAATCGATCTGATCGAGCACGACCAGCGCGCGAAAGCGCTTCTCGAGGCCCGAGACCGTGACAATGGGCTGATTGCTTGCCTCGTTCACGTCGTCATTCCATCCGGTGGGGCGGACCCGCCCGACCTCTGTTCGAGAAGCCGGGCGGCGCGGCGAATGTGGTACGATCTCAGCCGTTCAGCGGCAGCAGCTTGGCGCCGACGGGCACGTTCGGATCGGTCACATTCTCGGTCACGACATAGTCGAGCTTGAACTTCGACCCGGACGGAGCCTTGACCCACTGCGTGCCGATGATCGGGCCCGGCGAGACGTTGGGGACGGGACCGCTGGTGAAATCGACCTTGCCGCCGATGGTGGTGGTGTTGAGCGTGGCGATCGCCTTGGCCAGCGCCGCCTTGTCCGTCGGGGTGCCGCTCGCCTTGACCGCCGCCGCTCCGGCGTCGAACAGCGCGAGCGTCGCGCCGAGCTGCTGCGTCCACTGCTTGCCGGTCGCCGCCTCGTAGCCATCGGCGAGTTCGATGCCCGTGACACCGGTGAGGCTGGAGGTGTAGGGGAAAGTCTTGTGCCAGTAGGCGGCGCTCGCAATGTTGAAGCCGAGGCTGCCCAGCGCCTCGATCCCGTCCGGGAACAGGCCGGTCTTGGCAACCTGGCAGATCTTCAACTGCTTCCGCAGACCCTGCTGTGCGGCCTGGCGCCAGAAGGCGGCGAAGTCCGGCGGGATCGGGAAGGAATTGAAGATCTCGACCTTCTCCTTCTTGAACAGCGCGATCTGGGCGGAATAGTCCGTCGTGCCGTCCTCATAGGCGCCCGGATCGATGATCGTGAACCCGTCCTTCTCGAGCAGGGGCGCGAGATTGGCGCGCACGGCATTGCCGTCGGCGTCGTTGGGATAGAGCACGCCGACCTTCTTGTTGGTCTCGAGCAGGTTCCATTGCGAGACATAGGTCCGGTGGAACTCGCCGACGCCGAAGCCGAAATGATAGGTCCACTTGAAGGGCGAGGGCGCGCCGGGCTTGGCGCCGCGGCCGAAATACCAGGCCTCCCAGGGCATGACGGTCGACAGGCACGGCACGCCCGCCGCCTCGGCGGCGTCGGCGACCGGATTGATCGTCTCAGGCGTCGAGACGGCGAGGATCAGGTCGACCTTGTCGCTGTTGATGAGCGATTTGGCGAGCTGGCTGGCGCGCGAAGGATCGGATTGCGTGTCGACATCGAGGATCTGGACCTCGTAGGTCTTGTCGCCGACGGCGAGGCCGTTGGCCAGCGCCTTGCGGACGAGGTCGAGCACATAGCCGTCGGTTTGCCCGAAGCCGGACAGCGCGCCGGTGCGGGGGCTGACGAAGCCGATCTTCAGCACGTTCTCGGAGCCGGCCGCGAAGGCGCGGCCCTGCGTCGCGAGCGCGAGGCCGCCGGCGCCGATGCCGGCCATCAACTGGCGGCGGGTCGGCCTGAATCCGATCAGGCCATTCTTGGCATGGGTCATTCTCTTCCTCCCTGTTATGACAGGCGCTGGCAGGCCGATCGTTAGATCGGGTAGCTGCCGGGCGCCTCGGACACGGTGATCCAGCGCAGTTCCGTGAATTCGGCGATGGCCGCGACTCCTCCGAAGCGGCCATAGCCCGATGCCTTGACGCCGCCGAACGGCATCTGGGCCTCGTCGTGAACGGTCGGGCCGTTGATGTGGCAAATGCCCGATTCGATGCGCTGCGCGACGTCGATCGCGCGGCGGATGTCGCGGCTGAACACGGCCGAGGACAGCCCGTATTCGGTGTCGTTGGCGACACGGACCGCTTCGTCCACGCCGCGCACCCGCACGATGGCGACGACGGGGCCGAAGGACTCCTCGGCATAGATGCGCATCACCGGCGTGACGCGGTCGATCACGGTCGCGTCCATCAGCGTGCCATTGGCATGTCCGCCGACGCGCAGCACGGCGCCCTTCGACAAGGCGTCCTTGACGAGCGCGTCGATGCGCTCGATCGCATCGAGCCCGACGACGGCGCCGAGCGGCGTATTGGCGAGCCGCGGATCGCCGGCGACGAGTGTCGCCGCCTTCTGCGCGAGCTTCTCGACGAAGGCATCGGCGACGCGTTCGTCGACGACGATCCGCTCTGTCGACATGCAGATCTGGCCCTGGTTCATGAAGGCGCCGAAGGCTGCGGCCTTCACGGCCTCGTCCAAATCGGCGTCGTCGAGGACCAGGAAGGGGGCCTTGCCGCCGAGTTCCAGCAGCACCGGCTTCAGATGGCGCGCCGCCACTTCGGCGATCGCGCGGCCAACCCGGGTCGAGCCGGTGAAGTTCACGCGGCGGACGGCCGGATGCGCGATCAGCGCCTCGACCACGCGCGCGGCATCCGGCGGGGCGTTGGTGACGACGTTGACCACGCCCCTGCCGAGCCCGGCGTCGCGGAACGCCTCGCCGATCAGGCGGTGGGTCCGCGGACAGAGCTCGGAGGCCTTGAGGACGACGGTATTGCCGCAGGCGAGCGGGGTCGCGACCGCGCGCACCCCCAGAATGACGGGCGCGTTCCACGGTGCGATGCCGAGAACGACGCCGACCGGCTGGCGAATGCCGAAGGCCATCATGCCGGGCTTGTCGGACGGGATCGTCGAGCCCGCGACCGAGGTGGTCAGCCCGGCGGCATCACGCAAAATGGCGGCGCCGAGCGAGACGTTGAAATCGGCCCAGGCCGCCGTCGCGCCAGTCTCGTCGGCCATCGATGCAATGAAGTCGGCGCGCCTCGCCTCGATGCAGTCGGCAGCCGCCATCAGTCGCGCGCGCCGCTCGTTCGGCCCGAGGCGCGACCAGAGCGGAAAGGCGGATGCAGCGGCGATCGCGGCGCCGGCGGCATCGTCGGGGGTTGCCGCCGCGGCACGGCTCGCGACCTGGCCCGTGATCGGATTGAGCCGCTCGAAGGCCGCGCCGTTGGACGCAGGCAGATCGCGATCGCGAACGAGCAGCGGAACATCCAGCACGGCGTCCTCCTCCGACGACAGCGCATAAAAGACCGGGCCGGGAAACGCATGTTTCCAGGGGATGAGATTGTGCATTGCGAAGTTCGTCTCGCGGCGTCGCAAGAACGACCGCTTATGATGACTTCAGATTTTTGAAGATGCGGGGCCTTCGCTCTTTCTCCTCAGAAGGCGAAGTCTTTCCCGGAGCTCCTCTCCCATACTGCTTCTTTCATTCAGCTCTTCGGCTGAACTGACATGACTAGGTAAGCCCACTCCCGTGGCGAGTGGAATGCACTTTTCTCGACATAGATGGGACTTTTGTGGATAATCCGGGCTTGTTTTCATCGATCGGGGCCGCGCGGCATGGAGCGGACATCGCAAGGGGCTGCTCCGGCGACGCGGCCGGAGAGGGCGGCGCGGGCCGGCGCCGTGGTGGTCGCGAGCCGCGTCGAGACGGCGCTGGCTGAGCGTACCTGGTCGATCGCAGGCCCCGGATCGAACGGCACCTGCCATCTCTTCTTCATCCTGCACGGCCAGGCGCGCTTCGCCGGCCGTGACGGCCACGAGCTCGAACTGTCAGCGCCCTTCATGCTCTGGCTGCCCCGCCCGGTCGAAGGCGCGTTCCGGCTCGAGGCGGGGAGCGACGGCGTCGCCGCCACGATCGCCGAGGATTTCGCCTGGCGCGTCGTCGGCGACAGCCCGATCGCGGCCCATCTGCGGCCGATGCTGGAGCGCGCGGCCGTGGCGCCGGCGGAACGGATCGCGCCGCAGCTCGGCGAGATCGGCATGTCGCTCGGTGCCCTGGTGCGCGAATCGCGCGAGGGAGGTCCGGCGGCCGGCGCGCTCATGGCGCTGCATCTCGGCATCGCGCTGCTGCATCTGTGGCGGGCATCGGGTCACGGCACGACGATCGTGCAGCGCGGCAGCGGCGCGGCGACGGTGCAGCGCTTTCGCCAACTGGTCGAGCTTCACTATCGCGAGAATCTCGGCATCGACGAGTATGCGGACCGCCTCGGGGTGACGCGCGCGCATCTGCATGATGCATGCCTGCGCGCCACCCGCGAGACGCCGCTCGCGCTCATCCACACACGGCGGCTCGAGGAGGCGCAATCGCGCCTCATCCAGACGGATCTTCCCGTGGAGCAGATCGGCTACAGCCTCGGCTTCCGCGATCCGAGCTATTTCAGCCGCTTCTTCAAGCGCCTCGCCGGCATGACGCCCGCCGCCTACCGCCAGCGCGCGCCGCGCACGCGCCCCGCCAGCGAGCAGACCTCCTTCGCCGCCTGGCCATAGGGCGCCGGCCACTGCGCAAGCGCGGCTTGCACCCGTGTTTTCGCCAGATCATAGTGCGCGGCGATCGCGCCGGGTTGCCGCGCGGGACGACGGAGGAGGTGACGTCGTTGGAGGCTGCGAGCCTCGCCTATTTCTTCGACCAGCAGCAGGACGTCGTCGCCGCCCTGGCCCGCCTGCTGCCCAAGCTGCGCGCCGGCAGCCTGGCGCTGGTCGCGGACAGCGACCTCGCCCCGACGTCCGCCGAGCCGGCGCTCGCGGCCTTCCGCTCGGCCGAAGATCTCGGCTTTCATCGTGCGCCGCTTTCCTTCGGCCGCATCCGCGCCGACATCACCGCATGGGCCGCCTCCGCGCTGCAGGGGCGGCGGCGGGGGACGACGATCCTCGCGATCGACATGGGCTGGGCGATGCGCACGACATCGGCCACCGCCAATCTGCCGCTCTGGCCGGGCGCGGCGATGGAGATCGCGCGTGAGACCGGGCTGACCGTCGTCTCGCTCTATAATCGCCGGACCCTGCTCGACGAGCATCTGATGATCGGCCTGCGCGGCCATCCCAGGATCCTGACGGAGCAGGGTGCGCGTAGCAATCCGCACTGGCTGCCGCCCGAGATTGCGCTCCGCGGCACGCCGCGCCAGCAGTTCGATCACTGGTTCGCGCGCCTCGCCGACACGCCGTCGCCACCGCCCGTGTCGACGCCGCAGGGCGGGATCACCTTTCCGGGCTGGCTCGAGCGCATGCCCGATCCAGCCGCGACGCCCGATGGCTCGCCGCAGCAGCGCTGGAAGATCCGCTGCTTCGGCCGCCTGCGCATCTATCGCAATGACGGGTCGACGGTGAACTGGTCGATCAAGGGCGGCGCGACGCGCAAGACGAAGACGCTCTTCGCCTATCTGCTGCAGAAGGGCGCGCAGGGCGCGGCCATTGACGAACTCGCCGATCTCCTGTGGCCCGAGGCCGAGGCGCTGGAGCAGAGCCGCAACCGCCTCTATCACACGGTCCGCTCGCTCCGTCAGGTGCTCGGCGCCGATGGCGACGATCGCGCCGCCTCGCCGGTGCGGCGCGAGGATTCGCGCTATGTGCTGGTGCCGCCCGAGGGCAGCTGGATCGACATCGCGACGTTCGAGCAGCTCTGTCGCCAGTCGGACGGTCATATCCGCGCCGGCGAGTTCGACGAGGCGCTGATCTGCCTCGAAGCCGCGGACAGGCTCTATACCGGCGATCTGTTCGAGGACATTCCGCCGGACTATGCCGACGACAGCGAACGCGACTGGTGCTTCAGCCGGCGCTTCTGGTTCCGGCAGATGTTCGTTCGCGTGCAGCGCGACGCGGCGCGGATCCAGCGCGGCAAGGGCGATCTCAAGGCGGCGCTGTTCCATTGCCAGAAGGCGCTCGCCCTCGATCCCGTGAGCGAGATGGCGCATGAGGAGGCGATGCTGGTGCTGCATGCGCAGGGCCGGCGCGACGCTATCGAGCGCCAATACCGGCTCTACACCACGGCCCTCGGCCGGCAGGAGGGAAGGCCGGGCGTGCCGGCGCTCAAGGCGCTCTATGAGCGGCTCCGGGCGTCGTGAACGAGCCCGGCGGCATTGCCGTAAAAGCCAAAGAAAAACCAAAGATCGGGTGCTAGGGTCGTCTGCGAGGAGACGAACCGGAGGCCGCTTGGCCGGGAGGCCGGATCGTCCGGGAGGATGACATGAGCACAAGCCTTGCCGCGCCGCCGCGCGGCTGTCCGGTGCATGGCGCCGCACCGAGCCATACCGCATCGCTCGCCGAAACGTTCGATCCGTTTGATCTCAGCGATCCGTTCCCGTTCTATGCCATGGCGCGGCGGGACGAGCCGGTGTTCTTCTCCGAGGAGATCGGCGCCTACATCGTCCTGCGTCACGCCGACATCAAGGCGGTGTTCGACGACTGGCAGACCTTCTCGTCCGAGAACGCCCAGGCGCCGCTGCGCCCGATTTCCGACGAGGCGAAGCGCGTGATGAAGGAGGGCGGCTTCACGGCCTATTCCGGCCTTTCCGCCCGCATTCCGCCGGACCACACCCGCATCCGCAAGATCGTGCAGGGCTGCTTCGGGCCGAAGCGCTTCAAGGCGATCGAGCCGCAGATCCGGGCCATCGTCGAGGGCGCGATCGACGCCTTCGCCGGCCGCGGCGAGGCCGATCTCCTGGCCGAGTTCGCCTATGATGTGCCCGCTCTGGTTCTCTTCCGCCTGCTCGGCGTGCCGCAATCCGACGTCCGCGACGTGAAGGACTGGGCCGCCAGCCGTGCGCTCCTGACCTGGGGCAATCTCTCGCCGGACGAGCAGATCCCGCACGCCCACAACATGGTTCGCTACTGGAGCTATTGCCAGGCGCTGGTCGCCAGCCGGCACGAGACACCGAGCGACGACCTGCCGGGCGATCTCGTCGCGCTCCAGAACGAGGGCGCCGAGATCACCGACCATGAGATCGCGTCGATCTGCTACAGCCTGCTGTTCGCCGGTCACGAGACCACGACGACGCTGATGAGCAACGCGATCCGCGAATTGCTGGCGCATGGCACGTCCTGGACGGATCTGCGCGACGATCCCTCGCTGATTGCTAATGCGGTCGAGGAAGTGCTGCGCTTCAGCCCGTCCATCGTCGCCTGGCGGCGGCGCGCCAAGGCCGATGCGATTGTCGGGGGCGTGGCGATCCCCGAGGGCTCCGATCTGGTCCTCGTCATGGGATCGGGCAATCGCGACGAGGAGGTCTTCGCCGATGGCGAGGCCTTCGACATCCGCCGCGCCAATGCCCGCAACCATATCTCGTTCGGCTACGGCATCCATTTCTGCCTCGGCTTCCAGCTCGCCAAGCTGGAGACGAGCATCGCGCTCGAAGCGCTCAGCCGTCGGCTGCCTGGTCTCAGGCTGCAGCCGCAGGAGACGGCATTCGTGCGCAACATCTCGTTCCGCGTGCCGAACGCCGTTCTCGCGGCCTGGGACCGGCCGGTCGGTTGAGCCGACCGCCAGCGTCCCGAACCTGCCGGGCCTCCCGGCCCCACACACCGGAGGAGTTCGACCGATGTCCGCATTCGACGCCCGGAATCTATCCGGAATCGCCTACACCATCCCCTTCGACAGCGCCGGCCCGGATGATTTCGAGCGCATGGGCGGCAAGGGCGCCAGCCTCGCCCGCATGACGGCGGCCGGCGTTTCGGTGCCGCCCGGCTTCTCCGTCGCGACCGAGGCCTATGCCGAGATGCTGCGCGCCGACGGGCTCGGCGCGGAGATCGACGCGCTGATGGCGAAGCTCGATATCGAGGATGTCGGCGATCAGGCGCGGACCTCCGATGCGATCCGCGCGGCGATCACGCGCCGCGTGATGCCGCAGGCCGTCGAACAGGCGATCCGCGCCGCCTATGCAGCCTTGTCGGCGCCCTTCGGCGGCGATCTCGCCGTTGCGGTGCGCTCCTCCGCAACGGCCGAGGATCTCCCCGATGCGAGCTTCGCCGGCCAGCAGGATACCTATCTCTGGGTGGTCGGCGCCGACGCGGTGATCGACCGCGTCCGGGCGTGCTGGGCGAGCCTCTTCAACGCCCGCGCCATCGCCTATCGCGCCCGCAACGGGCTCGGTGAGACGAATGTCCTGATGAGCGTCGCCGTGCAAAAGATGGTCGACGCCCGCGCGGCCGGCGTTGCCATGACGCTCGATCCGGTGACGGGCGACCGATCCCGCATCGTGATCGACTCCGCGTTTGGGCTCGGCGAGCCGGTCGTTTCCGGCGAGATCACGCCGGACAATTTCGTTCTCGACAAGGTCCTGCTCGAGATCGCCCGCCGCAACATCGCGCACAAGGATTTCGAGCTGGTCGTCGACCGCGCCGCCCGCTGCACGGTCGAGCGCGTGATCGAGCCGGAGCGTCGCAGCCAGCCCTCGCTCTCCGACGAGGACGTGCTGGCCGTCGCCCGTCTGGCCAAGGCGCTGGAGCGGCAGATGGGCTGCCCGCAGGACGTCGAATGGGCGATCGATCGTGATCTGCCGCCCGGCGCGGACGTCGTCGCCTTGCAGAGCCGTCCGGAAACGGTCTGGAGCCGCAAGGCCGCAACGCGGCCGAAGACGGCCTATGCCACCGGCATCGAGGGCGTGCTCGGCACGCTGCTGTCCCCGGTCCAGATCAAGCACTGACGAAACGAACCAGCGGCCAGGCCGCGCACGGAACCAGACGGGAACAATCCCGCAAGGAGGAACAGTCCCATGACGCAGCAGGCCCGTTTCCCGAGCCCCTACGACCTCGCGCCGCCGCCGGGCGCCGAGGGGTGGAAGGATCTCTATCCCTATTACCTGACCTTCAAGGACAAGCTCCGGAGCGAGGAGGACGCCAAGTTCTGGTTCTGCGACGCGCAGCATTGGCCGAGCCCGTTCAAGCCCTTCGATGCCATCACGGTCGAGTTCGCGGTCAAATGCCTCGGCCAGTACAATACCCGGCACTATCTCGTGCCGCCGGCCAACGGCGTCGAGTACCGGATTCACAACGGTTATTGCTATATGAGCCCGGTCGCGGTCGCGCCGGAGCTGATCGCCGATCGCGTGCCGCAGTTCTTAGAGCGGGCCGGCCATTATTTCCAGAACTGGCAGTCGCTGCTGGAGAACTGGGACAAGAAGGTCCGCGCCAACATTGCCGACATGGAGACCATCCATTTCGAGGCCCTGCCGGATGCGGTGCCGATCGAATGGATCAAGGGCGGCGTCGGCCTCGACAATACCTATGCGCTGACCGAGAGCTATGACCGCCTGATCCAGCTCCTCTACAAGACCTGGCAGTATCATTTCGAGTTCCTGAATCTCGGCTACGCCGCCTATCTCGATTTCTTCGGCTTCATGAAGAGCCTCTTTCCGAGCATTCCCGACCAGGCGATCGCCAAGATGGTGCAGGGCGTGGAGGTCGATCTCTTCCGCCCCGACGACGAATTGAAGAAGCTGGCGCGCCTCGCGGTCGAACTCGGCGTCGACGCGGCACTGGCCACGGGCACTGTCGACGAGGCGCTCGCGGCCGTCGGGCAGGTGCCGGGCGGCGACGTCTGGCTCAAGGCGTGGAAGGACGCGCAGGACCCCTGGTTCAACTTCACCTCGGGCAATGGCTTCTATTCCGACGACAAGTACTGGATCGAGCATCTCGACCTGCCGCTCGGCTATATCCGCGACTACATCGTCCGCGTGAAGCGCGGCGAGACGATCGAGCGGCCCACGGCCAAGATCGCTGCCGAGCGCGACCGCATCACCGCCGAATATGCGGAACTGCTGGACGACGACGCCCGCGCCGCGTTCGAGGGCAAGCTCGGCCTCGCCCGGACCGTCTTCCCCTATGTCGAGAACCACAATTTCTACATCGAGCATTGGTCGATGAGCGTGTTCTGGCGGAAGATGCGAGAGCTCGGCCAAATCCTGCAGCAGGCCGGCTTCTGGCACGACGCGAACGACATCTTCTATCTGACGCGCCAGGAAATCCGCGACGTCATCTTCGACTATGGCAATGGCTGGGCTGTCGGCGCCAAGGCCGCCGGCCCGGATTACTGGCCGGATGAGATCGAGCGCCGTGCGGCCATCATGAAGGCGCTCGCCACGCGGCCGCCGCAGCCGGCCCTGAACGAGCCGCCGGCGGTGATCACCGAGCCCTTCACGATCATGCTCTGGGGTATCACCACGGATCGCATCAACGCCTGGCTCGGCGGCGACGACAAGGAAGGGCACATCACGGGGATGGCGGCCTCGCCCGGACTTGTCGAGGGCAGGGCCCGCGTCATCCGCTCCGCCTCGCAACTCGACGAGATCGAGGAGGGCGAGATCCTGGTCGCGCCCGTCACGGCGCCGAGCTGGGCGCCTGTCTTCGGCCGCATCCGGGCGATCGTGACCGACGTCGGCGGGATGATGTCGCATGCCGCCATCGTTTGTCGCGAATACGGGCTGCCCGCCGTCACCGGCACGGGCACGGCGAGCTCGCGCATCCAGAACGGCCAGATGCTGCGCGTCGACGGGACGACCGGCGAAGTGACGGTCCTTTCCTGAGCAACTCCGCGGGCGTCGTCTCCGGCGCCGCCCGCGCCATCCGAGGAAGACGGATCATGCTGAACACCCATGTCGACGAGACGCGCTACGACGCGGTCTGGCGGGCGGCCGAAACCTATCTGCGGGCGCGCAAGAACGACGTGCATGTGCCGCTCTCCTATGCCTTCGCCGAGCAGCTTCTCCAGCACCATCCGGAAGCCGATCGCGACATCGTGCTGCTGGCGATCCTGCTGCACGACATCGGCTGGTGGACGATCGATTCCGAGGAGATCTTCACCAAGGGCTTCGGGCCGAACATGATGGAATCGGAGGTGCGCTTCCGCCATGAGGCGGAGGGGGTGCGGCTGTCGCGCGAGATCCTCACCGCGCTCGACTGGCCCGAGGAGGTCATCGCCGCCGTCGGCGCGATCATCGACGGCCATGATACCCGTCGCGAGCCGCGCTCGCTGAACGACCGGCTGGTGCGCGATTCCGACAAGCTGTGGCGCTTCACGGAGACCGGCGTCGCCGTCGCCTGCGACTGGTTCAAGATGACGCCCGGTCAATATGCGGCGCGCCTCGAGCGCGACATCGCGCGCTCGATGGAGACCGAAGCCGGCCGCGCGATGGCCGAGGAAGCGCTCGCGGAAACGAAGCGGTCGCTGAAACTTCATTTGCTCTGACGAGACGAGACCGATCATGGACATGTTCATCGACGGGGCGTGGACCGCCACGGCGTCGGGAGCCACGCGCGACGTCCGCAATCCGGCGACGGGCGCCGTCATCGACACGGTGCCCTGGGGCACGGCGGACGACGCAGACAGGGCGTTGCAGGCCGCTGCCGCCGCTTTGACGCGCTGGCGCAAGGTGCCGGTCGAGGAGCGGGCGCGGCTGCAGCACCGCGCCGCCGAGGCGATGCGCGCTGCGAGCGGCGAGATCGGCCGCCTGCTCTGCCTCGAGCTCGGCCGACCGCTGAAGGGCGCCGTCGCCGAGGTACGCCGCGCGGCGGATCTGCTCGATGTCTATGCGGAGGAGGGCGTGCGGATCCATGGCGAGCTGAGGCAATCCACGCTGCCGGGCGAGAAGGTCCTCGTCAGCCGGGAGCCCGTCGGCGTCGTCGTCGCGATCACGCCGTTCAACTATCCGATCAATCTTCTCGTCTTCAAGCTCGGCGCCGCGCTGATCGCCGGCTGCACGGTGGTGGCGAAGCCCGCCGACGACACGCCGCTTTCGACACTCGCGCTCGCCGGCGTGCTGCATGAGGCGGGGATTCCGGCCGGCGTGTTCAATGTCGTCACCGGCCGCGGCAGCGAGATCGGTTCGGCGCTGATCGGCCACCGCATCCCGCGCAAGATCGCCTTCACCGGCGGTACCGAGGCGGGCAAGAAGATCGCGGCGCTCGCCGCGCAAACGATGAAGCGCGTGACGCTGGAACTCGGCGGCCAGTGCCCGGCGATCGTGCGCGCCGACGCGGATCTCGACGTCGCGGCGCGGGCGATCGTGAACCATGCCTTCGCCAATTCCGGCCAGTTCTGCTACCGCGTCAACCGCGTCTATGCGCAGCGCGCGATCTATGAACCGCTTCTCGCGCGCCTCGCCGAGCATGCCGGACGGCTGACCGTCGGCGACGGCTTCGCCGAGGACGTGGCCATGGGGCCGCTCGTCAACGAGAAGATCTTTGCCAACGCCTATGCGCAGATCGTGGATGCCGAAGCCAAGGGCGCCCGGATCCTGACCGGCGGCCGGCGGCTCACCGGAGGCGCTTTCGACCTCGGCTTCTTTCTTCCCGCGACCATCGTCGCCGATGCCGATCACGGCATGAAGGTGATGCGCGAGGAGACGTTCGGTCCGGTGCTCGGCGTCATGCCCTATGACAGCGATCTAGAAGCGATCGAGCGGGCCAACGATACGCCCTATGGGCTGGCCGGCTTCGTCTTCAGCGGCGATGTCGGGATCGCGCTCACGATGGCGGATGCGATCGAGGCCGGCTCGGTCTGGATCAATGACATCCATCGCTCACGGCATGACGTGCCGTTCGGCGGCGTCAAGGAGAGCGGCATCGGCCGCGAGAAGGGCCGCTACGGCGTCGAGGCCTATCTCGAATACAAGACGACCTACCTGACCTATCGCGGGGTGCTGGCATGAGCATCCTCGATCCCCGCGACGCGCCGCTCTGGGAGCGGGCTCGCCCTTTCCTCGATGTGCGCTCCAACGACGTGCACACGCTCATTTCCTATCGCCTCGGCATCGCATTGCTCCGGCAGAATCCGGAAGCCGCGGCGTCGATCGTGCTGCCGGCAATCGTGCTGCACGATACCGGGTGGAAGCTGATGCCGGCCGACAAGCTGGCGGCGGCGGTCGGGCCGACGCCGAAATATCCAGAACTGCAGCGCGAGCACGAGATCGCCGGCGTCGCAATTGCGCGCGACATCCTGGCGGCGGTGGCCGATCCGTCGATCCCGGTCGAGCCGGTCATCGCGATCATCGACGGCCACGACACGCGCGCCGAACCGCATTCGCTGGAGGACGCGCTGATGAAGGACGCCGACAAGCTCTGGCGCTTCACCGCGCATGGGGTCGCGACCATAGGCGGCTGGTTCGACACGCCGGCGGCCGAGACGGTCGCCATGCTCGAGAGCTTCGTGCTGCCGAAATTCTGCACCGCCACGGGTCGCGCCATGGCGGAGGCGCTGCTCGCCGAGCAATACGCGTCGGTGCATCTCGATCACGCCATGGCCGGGGGATCCGCCACATGACCAGCCTCGGACTAGACGACAAGACGGTGGTCGTCACCGGCGCCGCGGGCGGCCTTGGCCGCGCCTTCGCAGAGGCCTTCGCCGCCGCCGGCGCGCGCGTCGTCGCTGCGGATGTCAACGAAGCCGGCGCCGCGGAGACGGCCGCCCGCATCCGGGCGGGCGGCGGATCGGCGCTCGGTACAGCGGTCGACGTGACGCGTCAGGATTCGGTGACGGCGCTCGCCGAGGCCGCCGATGCGTTCGGCGGCGGCGTCGATGTTCTCGTCAACAACGCCGCCATCTATGCCGGCCTCAGTCGCCAGCCCTTCGATGCGATCGACGAGGGCGAGTGGGATCGTGTCATCGCGGTCAACCTCAAGGGCGTCTGGCTCTGCACCAAATGCCTCGCGCCGTCGATGCGGGCGCGGGGGCAGGGGGCGATCATCAATGTCTCGTCGGCAACGGTGATGAGCGGCTCGCCGCAATGGCTGCACTACGTGACGTCGAAGGGCGGGGTCATCGCCATGACGCGGGCGCTCGCCCGCGAACTCGGCGACGACCGCATCACGGTCAATGCCATCGCGCCCGGCTTCACCCTGACCGAGGCCAGCCGCGGCCTGATCGAGGACGCCGCCAGCTATGGCGTCACCCGCGGCGCGCTGAAACGGGCCGCGCTCTCGGAGGACATGGTAGGCGCGGCGCTGTTCTTCGCCTCGAACCATGCCGCCTTCATCACCGGCCAGACGCTCGTCGTCGATGGCGGCCGCCAGTTCCTTTGACGGAGATCCGAGCATGACGACGATCGTCTTCATCCAGCCGGACGGAACGCGCCGCGAAGTCGACGCGAAGGCCGGCGAAAGCGGCATGCAGGCGGCGGTGCGGGCCGGCGTCGACGGCATTGTCGGCGAATGCGGCGGCGCCTGCATGTGCGCGACCTGCCATGTCCAGGTGAGCGAGGCGGACGATGCGCGTATCGGGCCGCGCGAGGCGATCGAGGAGGAGATGCTGGAGAGCGTCCTCGACGACGTATCGCCGGCGAGCCGCCTTTCCTGCCAGATCAAGCTGCGGCCGGATCTCGAAGGGCTGGTGCTCAACGTGGTGGAGGTGGTCTGATGGGCATCGGCCGGATCGCGATCGTCGGGACGGGGCATGCCGGCGTGCAGGCCGCTGCCAGCCTGCGGCAGGACGGCTTCGAGGGCGAACTGTTCCTGATCGGCGAGGAGACGGATCTTCCCTATCACAAGCCGCCGCTCTCCAAGACCTTCCTGAAGGACGATGTCCCGCAGCTGCAATTGCTGCGGCCCGAAGATTTCTATGCGCGCAACCGCGTCGAGCTTCTGTCGGGGCGGTGCGTCTCGGCGATCGATCCGGCCGGCAAGCGGCTCGAATTCACGCATGGCGGTGTGCTGTCGTTCGATCGTCTCGTCCTCGCCACGGGCGCTCGGCCGCGCCTGCCGGCGGTGCCGGGGACTGATCTCGAAGGCGTCCTGGCGCTGCGCAACCGGGCTGACGGGCTGGCGCTTCGCGCCGCGCTGCCGGCGGCCGGCGATGTCGTGGTCGTCGGCGGCGGCTTCATCGGCATGGAACTCGCCAGCACGTTCGCAGCGCTCGGCCGGTCCGTCGCCGTGCTGGAGGCGGCGCCGCGCATCCTCGGACGTGCCGTGTCGCCGCTGATCTCCGATCACCTTGCCGACAGGGCTGTGGCATCGGGGATCCGGATCCTGACCGGCACGGGGCTGGCGGCGATCGCGGGGGAGGCGGGTCGCGTGCGGCGCATCACGACCGGCGACGGACAGTCGCTGCCGGCGCAACTGGTGGTGATCGGCATCGGCGTCGAGCCGAATGTCGAACTCGCCGCGGCGGCCGGGCTCGCCTTCTCGAACGGCATCGCGGTCGACGCCGCTTTCCGGACGAGTGCTCCCGATATCTATGCGGTCGGCGACGTCGCGAGCTACGAGCACTGGCTGGCCGGACGGGTGCTGCGGCTCGAATCCGTCCAGAACGCCACCGACCAGGCGCGCTCCGCGGCTGCGCACCTCCTGGGACGTCCGGCGCCGTTTCGCGCCGTGCCATGGTTCTGGTCGGACCAGGGCGACGCGCGGCTGCAGATGGTCGGCCTTGCCTACGATCCCGATCGAGACGTGGTGCGGGGCGATCCGCAATCCGGCGCCTTCTCGGTCTTCCGCTATCGCGGAGATCGCCTGCTCTCGATCGAGACCGTTAACCGCCCATCCGATCACATGCTGGGGCGCAAGCTGCTGGCCGCCGGCATCGCGCCGCCGATCGCGATGGTGCGCGACGCCGGGGCGGATCTTCGGAGCCTGCTCGAAGGGGAACCGAAGACGTCGGCCCGCGCGGCGGTGGTTTCGTCCTGAAGCGGTGGCCCCGGTCAGTCGACCTCGGCGAATTGTGACTGGTGCAGGCGCCAGTAATGGCCGCGGCGGGCGACGAGCGTGTCGTGCGTGCCCTGTTCGAGCACATTGCCGTTTTCCATGTAGACGATCAGGTCGGCGTCGCGGATGGTCGAGAGGCGATGGGCGATGACGAAGCTGGTGCGTCCGCTTCTGAGGCGCGCCATCGCGCGCTGGACGAGAAGCTCGGTGCGCGTATCGACCGAGCTGGTCGCCTCGTCGAGGATCAGCACGACCGGGCGGGCGAGGAAGGCGCGGGCGATCGTCAGGAGCTGGCGCTGGCCGACGCTGAGGCTGGAGCCGTTCTCGTCGATCGGGGTGTCATAGGCCTTGGGCAGGGTGCGCACGAATTCGTCGACATGGCAGGCGCGCGCCGCTTCGACGATCTCCGCCTCGGTGGCGTTCTCGCGGCCATAGGCGATGTTGTCGCGGATCGTGCCGCTGAAGAGCCAGGCGTCCTGCAGCACCATGCCGAAATTGCGCCGGAGCGCCTCCCGGCTCATGGCGCGGGTGTCGACGCCGTCGAGCGTGATCGAGCCGCCGTCGATCTCGTAGAAGCGCATCAGCAGGTTGACGAGCGTCGTCTTGCCGGCGCCGGTCGGTCCCACGATCGCCACTGTCTGGCCGGGCAGGGCTTCGAGGTCGACATTCTCGAACAGCGGAACGGGGGGGTCATAGCGGAAGCGCACGTGATCGAAGACGACATGGCCCTGCGGCGCCGCGATCCGCGCGGGCTCCGCCGGATCGGGTGCGAGTTCCGGCGCGTCCAGCAGTTCGAAGACGCGCTCCGCTGAAGCCGCCGCCGATTGCAGGATCGCGGCCATGCTGGAAACCTGCGAGACGGGCTGGTTGAGCTGGCGCACATATTGGATGAAGGCCTGCAGCGTGCCGATGGTCAGCCCGCCGGCCGCGACGCGCAGCGCGCCGCCGATGACGACGGCGATGAAGCTGAGATTGCCGATGAACATGATCGCCGGCTGGATCACGCCGGCGAGGAACTGCGCGACGAAGGCATTGTCGCGCAGCGCCGTGTTGGCCTTCTCGAATTCGGCGCGCGCCGTCTCCTGATGCCCGAACACCTTCACCAGAGCATGACCGGTGAAGTTCTCCTCAACATTGCCGTTGAGCACGCCGGTCCAGCGCCATTGCTCGACGAAGCGCGGCTGCGACCAGCGCGCCAGAAGCCGCGTGACCAGCAGCGAGATGGCGAGGCTGGTGAGGGCCGCGAGCGTCAGGAGCGGCGAGAGCACGAGCATCATGGTGATGACGCCGATCACCTGCAGCAGCGACATCAGCAACTGGCTCAGCAGCTGCTGCAGGCTCTGGCTGATATTGTCGATGTCGTTGGTGATGCGGCTCAGCACCTCGCCATGCGGCTGGCGGTCGAACCAGGCGAGGGGCAGGCGGGCGAGTTTTTCCTCCGCCTGCCGGCGCAGCGCCCGGCTGGTGCCCTGCACGACGCCATTGGTGAGCCAGGCCTGTTGCCAGTTGGCGACCGCCGCCACGAGCTGGAGCGCGATGGCGAGGCCGAGCAGACGCGCGAGTGAGCCGAAGTCGATCGCGTTCGACGCCGAGACGGCGCTGACGACGAGATCGGTCGCATGGCCGAGCAGCCACGGACCGAGGATGCCGAAGCCCACGCTGACCAGCGTGCAGGCCAGGATGATCGCGAGCTTGGTGCGCTCGGCGAGCATGATCCGCGCAAGGCGCCGGATCGAGGACGCG
Organism: Kaistia hirudinis; assembly: GCF_014196455.1. Taxonomy (GTDB): domain Bacteria; phylum Pseudomonadota; class Alphaproteobacteria; order Rhizobiales; family Kaistiaceae; genus Kaistia; species Kaistia hirudinis. The sequence goes on along the minus strand of NZ_JACIDS010000005.1, from coordinate 343,236 downwards.
AAATTCCGGGGCTTGGCGCCGGCCCCGATCTGCGCGGCACCGCCCGGCCCCATGCGGGCTCCCGGCGTGGGCATCGGGGCACGCGTCGGTGCGGTGGCGAGATCCGGCGCCCGCTCGGTCGGTTGTCCCGGCGCCTTCATGGCGCGAGCTCCTCGGCGTGCTGGGATTCGACGATTTCCCGATAGGCCGCGCACTCGGCGAGCAATTGCTCGTGCCGTCCCGCCCCGACGATCACGCCGCGGTCGAGCACGAGGATGCGGTCGGCATGGCGCACGGAGGAGACGCGCTGGCCCACGATCAGCATGGCCGCGTCGTCACCCATCTCGCGGGCGAGCGCCTGGCGGAGCCGCATGTCCGTCACATAATCGAGCGCCGAGAAGCTGTCGTCGAACAGATAGATCGGCGCGCGGCGAACGAGGGCGCGCGCGATGGTGAGGCGTTGGCGCTGCCCGCCCGAGAAATTGCCGCCGCCCTGCGCCACGGGCGCATCGAGGCCGAGCGGCAGCGATTCGACGAAATCCTTCGCCTGCGCGATTTCCAGCGCGTGCCACAGCGCCGCCTCGTCGGCATCGGCGCGGCCATAGCGCAGATTGTCGGCGATCGTGCCGGAAAAGAGGTAACTCTCCTGCGGCACGAGGCCGATCAGGCTCCAGAGCGTCTGGAGCGGCAGCGCGCGCACGTCGATCCCGTCGAGGCACACGCTGCCGCCGGTGACGTCGAAGAGGCGCGGAACCAGGTTGACCAGCGTGCTCTTGCCGGAACCGGTCGAGCCGATCACCGCGACGGTCTCGCCGGGATCGATGCGGAAGCTGACATGGCTCAGCACCGCGGCCTCGGCGCCGGGATAGGAGAACGTCACGTCGCGGAATTCGACCGCGCACCGCGTCATCGCGGCCGCGCCGAGCTTTGCCGGCGCCGCCGGCTCGACGACGGAGGTCTCGGTCTGCAGCACCTCGCGGATGCGCCGTCCGCTGACCAGCGCGCGCGGCGCGATGGCGAACAGCATCGAGGCGATCATCACGGAGATCAGCACCTGCGCGATATAGGCGATGAAGGCGACGAGGGAGCCGACCTGCATCGCGCCGGAGGCGATCCGGTGCGCCGCGAACCAGACCATCGCGATGCTGGAAAGCTGCATCACGATCATCGCCGCCGGCATGTTCAGCGCCATCAGGCGGCCGACCCTGAGCGCCGTGTCGGTCAGCGCGTCATTGGCGACCGCGAAGCGATCGCGCTCATGCGTGTCGCGCACGAAGGCGCGGATGACCCGCAGCCCGGTGATCTGCTCGCGCAGGATCTGGTTCACGCGGTCGATCTGGCCCTGCATGGCGGAGAAGAGCGGCAGGCTCTTGACCATCAGCACGCCGATGATCAGCCCGAGCACCGGCACGCTGACGAGCAGCAGCAGCGAGAGGTGGCTGTCCTGACGGATCGCCATGATCACCGCGCCGATTCCCATGATCGGAGCGGTCATGACCATGGTCAGGAACATCACCAGCACGGTCTGCAATTGCTGGACGTCGTTGGTGGTGCGCGTGATCAGCGACGGCGTGCCGAAGATGCGCAGTTCGGTCAGGGAGAAGCTCTGCACGCGGGCGAAGACGGCGGCGCGGAGGTCGCGGCCGAAGCCGATCGCGATCCGCGCCCCGAGCCAGGCCGTCCCGGTCGCGAACAGGATCTGGGCGACCGCTGCGGCCAGCATGATCGCCATCGTGCGGAAGATATAGGCGTGGTCGCCGTCGAGAATGCCGCGGTCGATGACATTGGCGCTGAGGCTGGGCAGCGCGAGCGACGCGATGGACTGCCCGGCCTGGCAGAGGATCAGTAAGAGGATCAGCTTGCGATAGGGCTCGAGCAGCCGCGCCCACAGGGCGGCACGCCCCCCATTGCCCTCACGCCGCCTCATGCCCTCGACCACGTCGCTCACTCTACGATCCGCTTCGCTTCCTGGCCGTCTCGTCGGCACGGAGGGTGTCCTCTGGCGGAGAATGACGCCGAGATCGTGTCTGCCGCAACCGTCCCACTTCGTCGCACGGGGCTGCGGCGCGAAGCCGACGCAACCAGGAGGTTGCACCTGCGGCGCGCGCGGACGGTGTCTTCCGCCGCCGCGCGAAGGAACAACAAGAAGATGATCGGAAGCCTGATTGATTGCGGCGCCGGAACGTGGCTATGTGCAAGTGAAATCGGAGATTTTCGCCATCCGGAGCCGTGTAGTGTGGCAGTCCCCCTCTCCGCCCGCCGAGCGCGAGCGGGTCGAAGTTCTGGAAAGTTGCGGTCTGCTCGATTCGCTACCCGATCCCAGTTTCGACCGTGTGACGCAGCTCACCCGGTTGTTCTATGGCGCGGACGTGGCGTTCCTCGGCCTGGTGGACGGCTCCATGCAATGGATGAAGTCGCGCACCAGCACGGATGTCCCCGAGATTTCCGGTCGCAACGATTCGATCTGCACGTTGATCATCGCCAGCGGCCGGGAACTCGTGATCGACGACATTCGTACGTCGCCGCTTCTCGCGGGACATGCCGTGCACGGCTCACCCTGGCGATTCTATGCCGGCGTGCCGCTGATTCTGGATGGTCGCTGGACGATCGGGACGCTCTGTATCCTCAGCCGGACACCCGGAAAGCCTGAGGGCTTCACGACCGCCGTGCTGCGGGATCTCGCCGCGCTGTCACTCGATCTGATCGAATTCCGCCGCCGCAATTCGGAGCTCCAGCTGCTCTCCCATTCCGACAAGCTGACGGGTCTCGGCAATCGCCGCCTGTTCGACGAGGAGATCGAGCGGGCGTGTCGGCGGGCGAAGCGCACGGGGGAGCCGGCCTCACTCATTCTGCTCGATATCGACCATTTCAAGCAGCTGAACGACGCATCGGGCCATCCTGCCGGCGACGCGGCCCTTGTCCGGGTCGCCTCGGCGCTGCGGGACATCGCGCGGCGGCCCGACGATGTCGTGGCCCGGGTCGGCGGCGAGGAGTTCGCTCTCATCCTCGGCGGGACCGACCTTCCGGCCGCCGCGGAACGGGCTGAATGGATCCGCACCCGCCTGGAGGCGGAGGGCATCGCGCATCCGGCCGGCCCGAGGGGCAAGCTGACCGCGAGCCTCGGCGTCGCCTCGACACAGTCGGCTGAAACGCCCGATCGGCTGTTCGCCTCTGCCGACCGTGCGCTCTATGCCGCCAAGGCCGTGGGGCGGAACGTCGTGATCACCGCGCCGGCCGCCGAATAGCGTCAGGCCGGCCGCGCGACGACCAGATAGCCATAGCCCCAACGCGTCGGCAGGATGGCGGAGACGGCGTCGTCGAGGAGCGCGAGGACGCGCGAGGTCGTCACGGCCCGCTCCGGCAGCGTGCTCTCATTGGTCAGCCGGTCGACGACGAAGCCGGCCTCGGCGAGGTCGGCCAGGATCTCGTCGCGGCGGAAGAGGTGGTAGTAGAGCGCGATCGCGCCGGCCTCGGAGCCGCGCGAATAGAGAATGTCGCCCGCCTCCAGCGTGCCGGCGGCGACCAGCGGGGCGGCCTCGGCCTGCGCCGCCCGGAAGCGCCGGGCCGCATTGGGCAGGCCCATGATCAGCCGGCCGCCGGGCTTGAGGCTGGAGCGCATGGCGCGGAGCACCGCGATGCGCTCGGACCGGCCAGCGATATGGCCGAGCACGCCGAAGCCGAGCAGCGCGACATCGAAGGCGCGCGAGCCGAGGGCGTTATCGCGATAGGCCGCATCGTGCGTGTCGGTGACGGTCAGATGGTCGGCGAGGCCGCGGCGCGCCGCTTCGGCCGCGAGCAGATCGCGCGCGACGGGGCTGACATCGACGGCGAGCACGCGCGCGCCGTCGCGCGCGGCGAGGTCGAGCGCATAGCGGCCTTCGCCGGCGCCGAAATCGAGCAGGCGGCCGCCCTGGCCGAGATGGCGGCGCACGAAGCGGAGCGTGCGGCGGTTCGGCCGCGGATAGCGCGCATGATAGAGCCCCGAGCGGAAATAGGCGTCGTAGCTCTCGATCATGTCGGGGAGTGCCGGCGGCGTCGGCCGGCGCTCATTGGGGCGCGGGGAGGACAAGCTGGGAGCTTTCATTGGGTCGCCGGGACGCGCCGACGGACCGCTCAGTGGTCGAAATGCAGATGCAGGACCGACGTTCCCGGCGTCGGGCCCTTCTCGCCCTTGATCCGATCGGCCAGGCGGGTCACGAGCGTGCCCGAGACCGACTGGATCGCCGCGTCGATCGCGCTGTCGTCGTCGCCCTCCAGGATCGCGGCGAGGTCGGTCGGACCGGCGCCGGCCACCGGCAGCGGCGGTCCGAGATGCACGAGGTCGATGTTGAAGTTGAGCTCGTCGAACGAGCCGCCGATGCCGATCACCTTGCGGCCGTCGCCGGAGGCTTCGATCGCCTCGGACGCCTCGACGGCGGCGAGCGCGGCCCGGCGGACCACGTCACGCCGCGCGGCCCAGGCGCCGCCCATGGCCTCGACGAAGTCCGTGATCTGGATCGACAGCGGCTGGCTGTCCGCATTGCGGTCGAGCTGGATGCTCTCCGATTTCTTGATGCCGAGGCGGAAGAGCAGGTTGAGCAGGATCGCCAGCACGCCGGTGACGATGAAGCCGGAGCCGACGAGATGGCGCAGCCCCGGCGAGGCATGCTCGGCGAGGCCCGGCATCAGCAGCGTGCCGACGCCGCCGACCGTCGAGATGCCGACGATGAAGATGCCGCGCGGGTCCATTTCGCGCGAGGCGAGCAGGTCGACGCCCGAGGCGATCAGGAAGGCGGCGGCATAGAGCTCGATCGCGCCGATCACCGGGGTCGGGATCAGCGTCAGGATCAGCGTCGCCTTCGGCAGGAAGGCGACCAGCAGCAGCACGGCCGCCGCGGCGAGGCCGGCATAGCGCGTCGTCGAGCCGCTGGCATGGGTCAGGCCGATATTGGCGGAGGACGTCGCGGTCGGCATGGCGCCGAGCAGGCCGCCGATGAAATCGCAGATGCCGGCGCCGAGCACGCCGCGGCTCGCCTGGCGCATGTCGGCCCGGCGCCAGTCGGCGTCGTCCATCTTGTCGATCAGGATGAAGGAGCCGATCGAATCGATCTGCACCAGCAGGGCGACGAAGGCGAGGCCGATCAGGGCGCCGATCGGCACGTCGAAACTCGGCGCCACCAGCGTCGGAACGGCAAAGGTCGGTGTTGCCAGAAGTTCGGCCCCGCCGGAGAGCTCGCCAAGCAGCGCGGCGGCGATCACGCCGCCGACGATGCCGGCGAGGAGGGCGAACAGGCGCATCTTGCGCGTGCCCCAGACCGAAAGGCCCATGATCAGAACCAGCGTGACGCCGGCGATGATCACGCTGTTCCGGTTGATCTCCATGTCCTCGGAAAGGCCCATGGAGTGTTCGAACGCCTCGCGGATCAGCGACAACCCGCCGATGAGCACGACGAGGCCCGCGACGATTGGCGGAAACAGCCCGCGCAGCTTCTGCGCCAGCGGCGCCACCAGCAGCGTGGTGATGGCCGAAACGATGGTGATCGGGACCAGCCCGCCCGGGCCGACCTGCTCCAGCACCGGCACGGCGAGCGGCAGGATGAAGGGCGTCGGCATGTGGATCATCAGCGAGCCCGAGCCGAACCGTCCGCCCCAGGCCTGCAGGAACGTTCCGATCGCCATGGCGATGATCGTGACGGCGAGCAGCGCCCGCGTCTGTCCGATGTCGAGATGGGCGCCCTTTGCGAGCGCCAGCGCATAGGCCGACAGCGCCAGCGCCATGATGGCGTGCTGGATGCCCAGCGTCATCATGGTGGCGAAGGGCGGGCGCTCGTCGGCCGCGTAGGAGAGCTCCTGCGGACGCCGGCGTGGCCGGGACGGCGGAAGGCGGAGGCTGATCATCGGCCAATCGCCCCGGCAGCCGCCACCCCGCGGCCGTGATTGCTGGCTTCCCCCGATCGATGCATTCTCGTCCCCAGCGCCAGATAGGCCGTGCGCGAGCATCGCCCGCTGGATAAAGTGCTGCAAATGCTTTTTATGTGCGTCAGGCCGCAAGTCACCCTTTTTGCGGGCGGCATGGTTTCGGGAGTCGAACTGAATGAGCATCACTTTCGAGACGACGGGTCCTGTTCTCGTCGTGGACCTGCTCGGTCGGCTCGATAGCGCCAATGCTGCGGAAGTCGAGGGCGCGCTTCTGGAGCGCGTGACGGCGACGACCGGTCCGGTGGTGCTGGATCTCGTTCGGCTCGACTATATCTCGAGCGCGGGGCTGCGGGTCGTGCTGGTGGTCGCCAAGCGGATGAAGCAGGCCGGCCGGCCGCTGGTGCTGTGCGGGCTGCAGCCGAACATTCGTGACGTGTTCGAGATCAGCGGCTTCCTCGGCATTCTCGACGTGGTGGCGAAGCGGGCCGAAGCGCTGACGAAGCTGCGCTGAGCCGAAGCGGCTCTCGCCTCAGGCGGCCGCGGTTTCCGGCTGGCCGAGATAGCGGATCACCAGGCAGGTGATGTCGTCCGATTGCGGCGCATCGCCGACGAAATCGCTCACCGCATCCGTCACGCTCGCGAGCACGAGATCGACCGACTGCATGTCGGTGCCGCTCAGGACGGATTTGAGCCGCGCCTCGGTGAACTCGCGTCCGCCGCCGTCCATCGCCTCCGAAATGCCGTCCGTATAGAGGAACAGCGTGTCGCCCGGCTGCAATTGCAGCGTCCGCTCGGTATAGGCGACCTCCGGCATCACGCCGAGCGCGAGGCCGCCGGTGCGCGGCACCTCCTCGACGACGCCGTCGCTCCGCCGCACCGCGAGCGGCGGGTTGTGGCCGCCATTGGCATAGGTCAGCTGCCCCGTCGCGGCATCGAGAATGCCGTAGAAGGCCGTGACGAACAGCTCCATCGGGTTCTGCGCACAGAGCGCATCGTTGGAGCGCGCGAGGCAGATGCCGGGCGAGGCCTGTTCGCGCGCCTGGGCGTGCAGCACCGTGCGCGAGATCGCCATGAAGAACGCCGCCGAGACGCCCTTGCCCGACACGTCGGCGATGACGATGCCGAGCCGGCGGTCGTCGAGCGCGAAGAAATCGTAGAAATCGCCGCCCATCTCGCGCGCCGGAAGCATGGCCGCCGTGCCCGTGAAGGCGGGATCGGCCGGCAGCGTCTGCGGCAGCATGGCGGCCTGCAGCGAACGGGCGGCCATCAGTTCCGCCTCGACGCGGCGCGCGGCTTCCTCGAGGAGCTGGTTCTTCTGCTCGAGTTCCTTCGTACGGGCGCGCACGAGCTGTTCGAGATGCTCCTCGCGGCGCTGGACCTCGATCGCCATGTGACGGAACACGCGCGCCAGCGTGCCGAGCTCGTCGCTCTGCGCCGCGAGGCCGTCGAGGCTCTCAGGCGCGAAGGTGCGGGCGTCGATCTGTTGTGCCGCCTGGGTCATGGCCTCGACCGGTCGGGCGATCCGGCGCGCCGAGAAGGTCGCGATGGTGACGCCGATCGCGATGACGATCAGGCACGCGGCGGTCCCGTAGAGCAGCAGGTTCCACAGCAGATGGTTGAGGCGGTGGTTCGACATCTCGATCACCGCCGCGCCGATCACGATCCCCGCAATGTCATGGATCGGCGCCGCGACCCAGAAATGCCCGAGCCGGATGGCGGAACTCGGCGCATTGGTCGCGATCGCGCCGCTGATGAGATCGGCATAGGAGGCGGGCTCGGCCTGCGGCCCGGCCGAGGCGAGCAGCTTCTGCGTATCGTCGACGACGCGGATCGAGATGATGTTGTCGCGGTCGAGCAATTCGCGCATCAGCACGGGGACGCTGTTCGCCTCGCGGACCGCGTCGAGCGCGGCGACCGGCTGCCCGACGATGATCGCGCGATTGCCCGGCGCGCGGACGCCGACATAGTGCACGCCGTCGGTGGAGGGGCCGAAATCGGCGCTGTAGCGCTCGCCGCTGGCAAGATCGAGCAGCGCCTGACGGGAGAGATGGACCGGCACCTCCTCGCCGCGCAGCACCGCGCTGTAGCCGCCGATGGAGCTTGCGACCACGTTGAGCTGGTCGTCGATCAGCCAGATCGAATCGAGCCCGCCGCGCGCCACGATCTCGGCCAGGCGGTCGCTGAGATCCGCCGCCGTACGGCCCTCGATGTGATCGGCCGTCAGGGCGAGCGAGGTCAGGATATCGCCGACCACGGCCTCGGTCTCTTCCAGCGACACTTCGGTGAGGCGCGCGCTCTCCGCGATGATCCGCGCCACCACGGCGGCCTGTCCCTCCGCCTGCTCAACGAGCGCGCGGCGGCCGAGCAGGCCGAAGACGATGCTCGTCACCAGGATCGCGAGCGCGATGGCGATGGCGGTGGTCAGGACGAGGCGGCGGGAGAGCGTCACGAGGCTGTCGCTCCGGCGTGGGCACCCGGTCGCAACATGACGAGGCGGATCGCGTTGGTCCCGCCACTGTGGTGATACACGGCCTCGTCGATCATGTTGGCGACGAGGTGGATGCCGAGCCCGCCAATATGGCGCTCGTCGATATCGGCCGTGAGATCGGGCTTCGGCGCATCGCGGAACGGATCGAATTGCGGACCGCCATAGGCGAGGTCGACGGTGACGCGGCTGTCGTCATGGCGCACCGCGACGCGGATCGGTTCGCCGCCGGCATGGCCATATTTGACGACGTTCGTCACCAGTTCCTCGACGGCGAGCGACAGGCGGAACAGCGCGGCCGGATCGAGCCGCTCGCCGCAGACCGTCTCGACGCGGCTCTGGATCGCGGCGACCGAGGCCGGTGCCACGGGTAGCTCGAAGCTGTCGTCAGGGGTCGCGTCAGGATCCACGCCAGCATCTCCGCGCGACGATGTCGCCAGGACGGCCTCGGTCCCGGCCGGGCTCTCCGGCGATACGCGCACGCCCACCTCGCTGCCCGCCCGCCGGCCGAGACGGACTCTCGCATAGCCGAGCAAGCGCGCCAATGGCCAGCAGAAGACGAGGAAGAAGGCCATGACGTAGAGGTAGACGGCGAGGATCGCGCCGCTGTCGCCGATCGCTGCGATGACGGTGTTCGCCCGCTGAACGATCTCCGGCACGCCGATCACCGAGGCGGTCGACGAAGCCATCACGATGATGAGGAAATAGGTCGTCCACGCCGGCACGAAATAGAGCGCCTCGACCCGCTCGCCGCGCTTCAGATGTCTCAGCGCCTGCAGCGCATTGTCGGAGACGAAGCCCGTGACCGCGACGGCGAGCGCCAGCGAGGCCTTGACCCAGCCGGGGAGGGGCAGGGCGAGCGGCCCGAGCACGATCTCGGGCGGCAGCAGATAGGCGAGATAATAGATCAGCACGAAGGTCGGCGGCACGCGGGCGGCCGCGGTGAGGAAACCCGCGACCCGCGATCCGTTCAGCCTGCCACGGGCGAGCAGGTAGCCGGCGGGCGTTCCGATCGCCATCGTCGCAAGCGAGATCACGATGTTCCACAGGAAGCCGCCGGCGAGGAAGGGCGTCCAGGCGAGGAGGGCGGCGAAGGTGTCGCGGGTCATCGGCGCAGAACCCGTCGCTCGAACAGCGTGAAGGCATGCGCCACGGCCAGGACGATCAGGACATAGCAGGCGAGCATCAGGTTCATCATCACCGCGACATTGCCGTAGTCGGCGGCGATGGCCGTGCTGACATGCACGAGTTCCGGCACGGCGATCGCACTCGCCATCGCCGTCGCCTTCACGACATTGATGCAGCTGCCCATGACGGCCGGGTGGGCGAGGGCGGCGATGCGGCGGGTCCGGTGCGGCAGGCCGGGCGCGAGCGTCGCCGCCGCCTCCGCGATCGCCGCCGCATTGGCGGCGCCGGCATAGAGCGAGAGCACGGCGACAGAGGTCCAGAAGGCGCCGAGCGAGATGCCGTGCGCCGCGATGAGCGCGCCGAGGCCGAAGAAGACGAGATAGAGCTGCAGCAGCGGCGGCGTCATGCGGGCGAGCGTCACGACGAGGCGCACCAGCGGCGTCAGGATCGGGATGCCGGCCCGGAGCGCGGCGGCACCGGCAATGCCGACGACGAGGCTGCCGACGAGCACCGAAAGCGCCAGCGCTATGGTGGTCAGCAGGCCGTTGACGAGGGAAGCACGGTCGAGCGGATCGTAGAACGGCGTCAGATCGAGGCCAAGGCTGTCGCGCAGCGACAGCGCCAGGCCCGCGAGACCGACGAGCTGGCGCGATTCGATCAGCTTCAGCTCGCGGCACTGCGTTGGCCAGGCGCCATCGGCCTGCCGCGCGCAGACGTACTGGCCCTGCGCGTCACGCGCCGACCAGCGCGCGCTCGCCTCGCGCAGATATTCCGACGGCGGCAGTTTCCACTTGGCTTCGAGCGACGTGAGGCGGCCGTCGCGCAGCCAGGCCGCGACCTGGTCCTCGGCGAAGGCCGCGAGCCGCCCGTCCGATGCGACGGCGATCGCCCAGGGAGAGACGAAATCCGGCGGCAACAGGCGATAGCCGTTCCATTCCGGATTGAGCGCCGCGTGTTTCAGCGCCGTCTCGTCATAGAGCAAGCCCTCGCAGCTGCCCTCATGCAGGCCGAGCGCGGCGTCGCGCAGATTGCCGAAGGCGTGCACCTCGGCGAGGAGCCGGGAAGCCGCGAGGCGGTTCCACAGCGCGCCCTGCACGCCGCAGAGCGTTCGGCCGCGCACATCCTGCCAGCCCTGGATCGGGCTCGCCTCGGGCACGAGGATCGAGGCGCCGCCGCCATAATAGCCGGGCTCCACCATGCGCACGAGGCGGCGGCGGTCGAGCGTGTCGCCGAGCGTCGCGACCAGCACGTCGACATCGCCGGCCGCGAGCTTCTGCAATCGGTTGGCGCTGGTCACGGGCACGAGCCGCAGGCGCACGCCGAGCGCCTCGGCCAGGCCCCCCGCGACATCGACATCGAAGCCGACGATCTCGCCGCTGGCATCGCGGAAGCCGAAGGGCTCGTAGTCCGTCTTGACACCGGCGATCAACTCGCCGCGCGCGCGGATCTCGTCGAGCCGGTCGGCCTGCGCGAAGGCCGTCAGCGCGAAATAGAGCGCCGCCATCGCGCAGAGCAGCGCGGCGAGCCGTTCGGCCTTCGGCCGGTGCGCGGCGATGACAGAGGGCGGCAAGGACGGAACCTCGGACGGGCGCCCGGCCGAGTGATTGGCCGTGGACAGCGGGCGGCGGATCGCACCATTGTATCGCCCGAGTCCTGCCGAAACGGCAACAGGACGGATCGTTTCGCGCGGAGGTCACATGGTCATCACGGTGGGTCGGCTCGTCCGGGCGTCGATGGTCGTTGCGGCGCTGCTTCTGCCGGGCGCAGCCGGGGCCGGCGTGCTCGACCGCGTCGCGGAGAGCGGCGTGCTCACGGCCGGCACGCGCGCTGACGCCGTTCCCTTCGCCTTCACCGGCCCTGACGGGACGCCGGCCGGCTTTTCGGTCGATCTGCTCGAGCAGGTCAGGGCCGCCACGGCCGCGCGGCTCGGCCGGCCGGTCGAGCTCAAGCTGCAGACGGTGACCACCAAGGACCGGCTGGAGCGCATCGCCTCCGGCGAACTCGACGTCGTCTGCGAGATCACCACGCCGACCTGGGCGCGGGAGAAGACCGTCGACTTCTCGATCCCCTTCTTCCGCGACGGCACGCGCATCCTCGCCTTTCGCGAGACGCTGCGCACCCATCCCGACCCCAAGGACATGCTAATCGGCGTTGCCGAGGGCACGACGACGCAGAGCATCCTCGAAGACGCGCTGCCCGGCATCAAGACGAAAAGCTTTCCCGACATGGACGCGGCCTTCGCCGCGCTCGGCAAGGGCGAGGTGCAGGGCGTCGCCAATATCGGCGTCATCCTGCTCGGCCTGTCGCGCAAGCTGGAGCCGAACCGCTCGGTCGTGCTGCTGCCGCGCTCGCGCCCCTATGGCAACGAGGCGATGGCTTGCATCCTGCCGCAGAACGACAGCGCCTGGCGCGACCTCGTCGACAAGACGATCGTCGATCTCATGGCCGGCCTCGACGATTATGACGGACCCTATATGGCCATCCACGACAAATGGTTCGGCCGCGACGGCGTCATGCCCTATCCGCTCGACCGCTCGACGCGCGACTATCTGCTGCAGATGAACATCTGGGCGCGGTAGGGCGGGGGCAGGGTCCGGAAGGGCCGGCGCCAGACCATTCTCCGCCGTCATCCCGGCGGACGCCGGGATCCATTCAGCCGTGACGGGCAGTGTCCGAGCGCCGAACGGCACAACGTCTTCGAACCATCAGCGCCTCAGGCTGTATGGGCCCCGACTTTCGTCGGGGTGACGCCGCAGCGTGGGGCGCGGGGCGGAGCACCGACCTCCACCTGGCCTAAACGATCCCCGCGACCGCCAGCAGGCGGCGCATGCGTTCGATTGCGCGGTCTGGGTCGGCGAGGCAGCGCGCCTGGTCGGCGAGGCGGAAGAGCTCCGCGAAATGTTGGATCGAGCGCGCGCTCTGCTGGCCGCCCGCCATCAGGAAGTGATCCTGGTGGCCATTGAGCCAGGCGAGGAAGACGACGCCGGTCTTATAAAAGCGGGTCGGCGCCTTGAAGATGTGCCGCGACAGGGGAACGGTCGGATCGAGCAGCGCGCGGAATGTCTCCGTCTCACCGGACGCAAGATGGGCGAGCGCCTGCGAGGCCACCGGCGCGATCGCGTCGAAAATGCCGAGCAGCGCGTGGGAATGGCCCTCGGCGTCGCCGGCGATCAGTTCCGCATAGTTGAAATCATCACCCGTATACATCTTCACGCCATCCGGCAGGCGACGGCGCAGCGCGATCTCCTTGTCCGCGGACAGGAGCGAGATCTTGATGCCGTCGACCTTGGCGGCGTGCCGGCGGATCAGTTCCAGCACGGTGTCCATCGCCGCGTAATGGTCGTCCGTGCCCCAATAGCCGGCGAGCGCCGGGTCGAACATCTCGCCGAGCCAGTGCAGCACGACCGGCTCGCGCACGCCTTCGAGGATGCGCCCGTAGACGCGGAGATAATCGTCGGGCGAGCGCGCCGCGCGGGCGAGCGCCCGGCTCGCCATCAGGATGATGCGTCCACCCGCGGCCTCGATCGCCTCGACCTGCGTCTCATAGGCGGCGATGACATCGTCGATCGTGACGTCGGGCGAGGGCTCCAACTGGTCGGTGCCAGCGCCGCACGCGATGACGGCGCCGGGCCGGGTCCGCGCCTCGGCGATGGCGCGCTTGGAAAGCTCGAGCGCGTTCTCCCAGGAGAGGCCCATGCCGCGCTGCGCCGTATCCATCGCCTCGGCGACGCCGAAACCGAGATCCCAGAGATGATGACGAAAGGCGAGGGTACGCTCCCAGTCGAAGGCGACGTCGAGCGAGGGATCATTGTCCGCGAAGGGATCGACCACGACATGCGCCGCGGCATAGGCGACGCGGTTGAACGCCGGCGCGGTCGCCGTACGCGGCAGCGGGACGCCGGTCGGCGTGTAGGGGGCGGTGCCTCCGATAACGGGCAGGACGATCGTGGCCATGATTTTCTCCGCGGCGCGACGATCGCCGGCCTGGCGCATCGCCATCTTGTAACTGATTGGTTACAAGATGGCGATGCGCGCGTCAAGCAATGGCGTCAGGCGCGGCCTTCCGCCCGGGCATAGGCGAGCACGACATCGCCGATGTGATCGCGCCAGGCGGCGACGCGTTCCGGATCCGACAAAGCGCGGCCGAAGATCGCGGAGAGGGTGAAGCGGTTGGAGAGATAGAAGGCGCCAAGCGCCGCGATCGTCATATAGATGTCGAGCGCGTCGAGCCCGGGGCGGAAGACGCCCGTCTCGGCGCCGCGTTCCAGAACGCGCCCGAGATCGCCGAGGAAGAGCGCGTGCATGCTGCGCAGCCTTTCGGAGGCCGAGATATGCTCCGCGCGGTGCAGATTCTCGGTGGCGAGCAGGCTGAGAAACTCGGGGTTGGCCAGGTAATAATCGAAGGTGAACCGGGCGAGGCGCAGCAGGCTCGCCTCCGGCTCCAGCGCGTCGAGTGCGAGTTCCGCTTCCGCGGCGCGGATACGGGCATAGGCGGCTTCGAGAACGGCGAGGTAGAGGGCGTTCTTGTCGCCGTAATAGTGATACAGCATCCGCTTGTTGATGCCGGCCAGCGCGGCGATGCGATCGATGCGGGCGCCGGAGAGGCCGTGTTCGGCGAATTCGCGAGTCGCAGCATTGAGGATGGACCGGGACGTTCCTTCCGGATCGCGATGATTGGCCGGCCGGGACTTTCCTTTGGTCAGATATTCATCGCTCTGCTGATCCATGTCTTGATCGTCTGCCATCGGAAGCCATTTTTGTTGGAATTATTTTAAATCGGTGTCTTCACCTGTTTGGCGCCGCCATGTAAAAGGCACCGTCCGTCGGGAGGAACGCGCCAGCATGATCGCCGTGTGCATCTGCACGTACAACCCGCCAGCCGCGCGCTGGCGGATCGTCGTCGATGCGCTGGTGCGCCAGAGTGCGCCGCGAGACGCGTTTCACGTCATCATCGTCGACAACGGGTCGACTCCTCCGCTCGGGCCGGAACGCATCGAGCCGCTGCTGGCCGCCGGCATCCGCGCGCGGATCGTCGTCGAGCCGCAGGCCGGGCTGTCGCGGGCCCGCCTGAAGGCAATCGCCGAGACCGACGACGACTACATCCTTTTCGTCGACGACGACAACGAACTCGCGCCCGACTATGTCGAGAACGCCATCGCCTTCGCGCGCGCACATCCGCAGATCGGTGCGTTCGGTGGCAGACTGCTCCTGCCGCGCGAACTCCAGCCTGCGGAATGGGTAGGACCCTTCCTGGCCAGTCTGGGCGTCCGCGACTACGGTCCCGAGCCGATCATCAATATGGACCAGGATTGCTGGGGCGAATGGGAGCCGGCCGGCGCCGGCGCCGTGGTTCATCGGAGCGTGCTCGATCGCTATGTGCGCTGGTCGAAGGAATCGCCCGATTTCTTCAAGCTCGGCCGCAGCGGGCGCTGGGGGCTGGCTTCCTGCGACGATTCGCTGATGATGCGGGGTGCGACACGGGTCGGGCTCGGCAACGCGTATGTGCCGGCCCTGTCGCTCCGGCACCACCTGAACCCCAAGCGTTTCGGCTTCGTCTATATGATGCGGCTGCATTACGGCTATGGCCAGAGCTTCGTGCGCCTGGACCGCATCCTCTATGGCCGTACGCCCACGCCCAAAGAATATTCGCGGCCACGCCGCCTGTGGCGGCAGATCAAGTGGCGCTGGCTGCAATTCGCAGCCTTCTCCTGGCAGATGAAGGTCGCTCAGGTGATGACCGAACTCGGCCGGTACAATGAGTACCATGCCGACGGCGGCGGATCGGTGGACAGCGCTGATCGGTAATGCGAAGAGGCGAGGGCTCACCCCCGAACTCTTCGTCCCAGCCATAGCGGATCGCCCATGTCTCTTGTCGAGGTCTTTCCCGGACGCAGCTTCTCCGCCTTCCTGTTCGATATGGACGGGACGATCCTCACCTCGCTCGTCGCGGCGGAGCGCGTCTGGATCCGCTGGGCGGAACGGCATGGCGTCGACGTCGCGATGCTCCTCGCCACGCTGCATGGCAAGCGCTCCATCGACACGGTGCGCGCGCTCAACCTGCCGGGCATCGATGCGGAGGCCGAGGCGGCGGCCATCACACAGGCGGAAATCGAGGATGTCGACGGGATCGAGGCGATTCCCGGTGTCGCGCCGTTCCTGGAGGCGTTGCCGCGCGAGCGCTGGGCGATCGTGACATCGGCGCCGCGTGCGCTGGCCGCGCGCCGCATCGAGGCGGCCGGGCTGCCGCTCCCCGGCCTGATGATCGCGTCGGAGGATGTCGAGCGCGGCAAGCCGGCGCCCGATCCCTATCTGCTTGCCGCCGCCCGGTTCGGCGTCGCGCCGGAGAGCTGCCTCGTCTTCGAGGATGCGCCAGCGGGGATCGCCGCCGCGGAGAATGCAGGCGCACCAGTGGTCGTCATCACGGCGACCCATGCGACCATGACGCATGGCGGGGCGGCCGAGACGCCGCATCCACGCTTTGCCGATTATCACGGCTTGACCGGCCGCCCGCTGCCGGGCGGCCTCGGCCTGTTCGAGGGGCGCTGACGCCGCGTTTCAGCGACGGCGCTCGAGGTGCAGCGACGCGATGCCGGCCGGTGTCACGCTCCAGTCCGAAATCGCGCCGCCGAATTGTCGCCATCATTCGTCGCGCGGCGGTTGACCGCCGCATTACGCGCCCCGATAAGACTTGCCGGGCGCCTGCATGGGGAGATGGCAATGAAGCGGCTCGGTTATCTCGACAGTCTTCGCGGGATCGCGGCCGTCTACGTCCTCATCTACCACGCCATTCTCGTCGCGCAGCCGCAACTCGTGGTGCCCCAGTGGTATGCGCCGTTCTTCCTGGCGGGCGGCACCGGCGTCATGCTGTTCTTCGTCGTCAGCGCCTTCTCGCTGTGCCTCACCTGGCCGCGGCACGAGAAGAGCGGCATCCCGCTTTCGAGCTATTTCATCAGCCGCTTCTTCCGCATCGCGCCGCTGTTCTATTTCATGATGATCGTGACCTATATTCGCGACATCTTCGTCTACGATGCCTGGCATACGCCCTGGCAGGTCTTCATCAATCTCGCCTTCATCTTCAACTTCGTGCCGCAGCAGCAGGAAGGGTTTGTCTGGGCGAGCTGGGCGATCGGCGTTGAGTTTCTGTTCTACGTACTGTTTCCGCTATTCTATTGTGCCGGAGCCACGCTCTGGCGTCGGCTGATGCTGGTCTTCGTCCTAGGGCTGGTGACGGTGATCTATTTCTCGCTCCTGCCCTATCTCCACATGGATGAGCAGACTCGCGCCGGTTTCACCAATTTCGGCCTGTTGCGCTTCCTGCCGGTTTTCGGCATCGGCATGGTCGCGTTCGATGTCGCGCGACGCACGCATGAACTGCCCAACGCACGCGATATCGGCGGCGCGCTGGTCGCGCTCAGCATTCTGGCCTATGCAGCGATCATCGCCGGCTATCTGCCCGCCGCCTCGAACATCTACGGCCAAGGCATCTGCTACGCGCTGCTGCTGGTCGGACTGTCGCTCAATCCTGTCGGCCTCTACGTCAATCCGCTGACGCGCTTCTACGGCCGGATTTCCTATTCCGTCTATCTGCTGCACCCGCCGATCGTCTATGCGCTTTCACCGGCCTATCGCTGGATCTATGCGGCGCGCATCGGCAAGTCCGACGCGGTGAGCTTCTGGCTCTCCATCGGACTGACGCTCGCGATCGTCACGCCGCTCGCCATGCTGACCTATCGCTTCATCGAGGCGCCCGGCATCGAGCTCGGCAAGCGCCTGATCAAGCGCGCGCAGGCGAAACGCGGCATTGGCGTCGCGTCCGCCGCCGCCTGAGGCTCCTCAGCCCTTCAGCAGCCACGCGTGTTCCGGCGCGTTGTGGAACTTCCAGATGCGCCTCGGGCCGGCCATGACGTTCAAGTAATAGAGGTCGTAGCCGTGGATGGTGGCGCAGGGGTGGTAACCCCTGGGCACCAGCGTCACATTGCCGTCCTCGATCAGGATGGTTTCGTCGAGCGTGCGATCGTCGGTGTAGACGCGCTGGAAGGCGAAGCCCTGCGGCGGGTTCAGGCGGTGGTAATAGGTCTCCTCGAGCAGGGATTCCTCCGGCAGCGCGTCGCGGTCGTGCTTGTGCGGGGGATAGCTCGACGTGTTGCCGCCGGGCGTGATCACCTCGACGACGAGGAGCGAATCCGCCGGCTCGTTCTCGGGCAGGATGTTGGTGACATAGCGCGTGTTCGAGCCCTTGCCGCGCACTTCCTGCGAGGTGTGGCCCGGGCCGATGCGCCGCGCCGGCAGGGCGCCCTTCAGCGACGGCGCCGAGCAGACGGCGAGCGTCACCTTGGTCTCGGCCGTCGCCTTCCAGTTTGAGCCGCCAGGGACATAGACCGAATCCGGCTTGCCTTCGAAGGGCGACATGCGCTCGCCGACCGTGCCGAAATCCGTGCCGCCGGCGACGATGTTCGCTCTGCCGGCGATCAGCACGAGGCAGACCTCGCGGTCTCCCGTGTCGTGATGGGCGCTTTCCCCCGGCTCCAGCTCATAGACGTCGAAGCCGACATAGTGCCAGCCCGCGCTCTCCGGCGTGATGTTGATGGTCCAGCCTTCATGGCCGGAGGGGTGGACGACGAGATCGGACCTGCGCATGGCGGCTCTCCTATCGCTTCCAGCCTGCTTCGGCGAAGAAGCGGACGAGGTTGTCGTAGCCGAGCTTCACATAGCGGGCCGGCGGCGCCTTGACGGGGTCCTGCTCGGCCTCGATCACCACCCAGCCGGAATAATTCGGCAGCGCCTTGAAGACCGAGACGAAATCCACCGAGCCGTCGCCGGGTACCGTATAGACGCCGGCGAGCACGGACTGGAGGAACGACCAGTCGTTCGCGATCGCCTCGCGCGCGACATCGGCGCGGACATCCTTGGTGTGCACATGGGCGATGCGGCTGCGATAGCTCCGCGCGAGCTCCGCCGGATCGGCGCCGGCCCAGGTCGCGTGGCCGGTGTCGAGCAGGAGATGCACCGCCGGGCCGGTCGAGGCCATCATGCGGTCGATCTCGTCCTCGGTCTGGATCACCGTCCCCATATGGTGGTGATAGACCAGCGTCAGCCCGTCCTCTTCCTGGAGGAAGTCGGCGAATTTGGTCAGGCCCGTATTGAAGCGCGCCCATTCCTCCTCGTTCATGACCGGGCGCGTCGAAAGCGGCGCAGTCTCGTTGCCATGGATGGTGCGCGTGCATTCCGCCGCGATCAGCACCTTGGCGCCGAGGGCCTTCAGGAGGTCGATATGGGCGCGGGCGGCCTTGTATTCGCTCTCCGCGTCGCGCTCGATCAGGAAGGTCGAATACCAGCCCGACACGAGGTCGAGCCCGTAGCGGGCGAGGATCGGGCCGAGCGTGGCCGCGTCCCGCGGAAACTTGTGGCCGAGTTCCATGCCCTCGATGCCGATGGCCCGGGCGTCGGTGAGGCATTGCTCGAGCGGAATGTCGCCGCCGATGTCCTGCTTGTCGTCATTGGACCAGCAGATCGGATTGGCGCCGATGCGGATCATGGGGTGGGTTCCTCCGGAGGCCTGTTGGCCGTAATCGTTTTTCACGTCCCGCCTGTCATTGCCGGGCTTGACCCGGCAATCCAGCCTTTCTGTCGGGCGAACGAGCGTTGAGGCGTAGAAGAGTAAGTCTGGATTGCCGGGTCAAGCCCGGCAATGACAGTGCTATGGAAGGCGACGCCGTAACGAAGATCGGCGGCTCTAATTCACGATCCGCTGCGCCTTGATCGCTGCCTCATAGGCCTCGCGCGCGGCGTTGACGCTCGGCCGGTCGCTGACTTCGGGCACTGCCACGTCCCACCAGGCGCCGCCGGCTTCCGTGGTGATCAGCGGGTCGGTGTCGATGACGAGGACGGTGGTGCGGTCATTGCCCTTGGCCGCCTCCAGCTCCGTTTCGAGCTCGGCGATGGAGGCGACCTTCTTCGAGATCGCGCCGAGGCTCGCGGCATGGGCGGCGAAATCGATAGCGGGCAGAGTCTGATGCCGCGTATCCCTGAAGAGATTGTTGAAGTTGGCGCCGCCGGTCGCCATCTGCAGCCGGTTGATGCAGCCGAAGCCGGAATTGTCGAGCACGACGATATAGAGCTTGAGGCCGAGCATGACGGATGTCGCGATCTCGGAATTCAGCATGAGATACGACCCGTCGCCCAGCATCACGACGACGTCCTTGTCGGGCTTCGCCATCTTGACGCCGAGCCCGCCGGCGATCTCGTAGCCCATGGTCGAATAGCCATAGTCGAGATGGTAGGAGCCGGGGCTGCCCGCCTGCCAGAGCTTGTGCAGTTCGCCCGGCAAGCCGCCGGAGGCGCAGACGAGCGTCATCTCCGAGCCGAGCACGCGGTTCACAGCGCCGATCACCTGGCCGTCGGAAGGGAGTTCGGCATTGGTCGGCGCCGTCGCCTTGTCGGCATCGACGAACCATTGAGCGCGGCCTTCCTTGGCCGATCGCGTCCAGCTTTCCGGCGCGCGCCAGCTGCCGAGATCGGCGGAAATATCCTTGAGGCCAGCCAGCGCATCGGCGACGAGCGGCAGGGCGCGATGCTTGGTGGCGTCGAAGAGCTGCGGGTTGAGGCCGATCACCGTCTGCTGCCGGCTCTTGAACAGCGCCCAGGAGCCGGTGGTGAAATCCTGCAGGCGCGAGCCAATGGCGAGGATGACGTCGGCTTCCTCGGCGAGGCGGTTCGAGGCGGAGGTGCCGGTGACGCCGATCGAGCCCATGTTGAGCGGGTGCGCGGCGGGAAGGGACGACTTGCCGGCCTGCGTCTCTGAAACCGGGATGCCATAGGTCTCGGCAAAGGCCCTTACCGCCTCGGTGGCGCCGGAATAGAGCACACCGCCGCCGGCGACGATCAGCGGCTTCTGCGCGCCGCGCAGCGCCGCGACGGCGGCCGCCAGCTCGTCCTCGGACGGGCGGGTGCGGCGCGGCAGCCAGAGCCGCTCGTCGAAGAAGCTCTCCGGATAGTCATAGGCCTCGGCCTGCACATCCTGGCAGAGCGACAGCGTGACCGGGCCGCATTCGGCCGGATCGGTCAGCACGGCCATGGCGCGATGCAGGGCGGGGATGATCTGCTCGGGCCGCGTGATGCGGTCGAAATAGCGCGACACCGGGCGGAAGCAGTCATTGGCCGAAACCGTGCCGTCCTCGAAGCTCTCGACCTGCTGCAACACCGGATCCGGCCGGCGATTGGCGAAGACATCGCCGGGGAGCAGCAGGACGGGCAGGCGGTTCACATGCGCCAGCGCCGCCGCCGTCACCATATTGGTGGCGCCTGGCCCGATCGACGAGGTCACGGCCATCATGCGGCGGCGGAAGCTCGCCTTGGCGAAGCCGATCGCGGCATGCGCCATGGATTGCTCATTATGGGCGCGGAAGGTCGGCAATTCGTCGCGCACGCCATAGAGCGCCTCGCCGAAGCCGGCGACATTGCCATGGCCGAAGATCGCGAACACGCCGCCGAAGATGGGCACCTTCTCCCCATCCACCTCGGTCATCTGCTTGGTCAGGAAGCGGGCCAGCGCCTGCGCCATGGTGAGGCGGATGGTGGTCATGCTTGCGGCTCCTCCGGTCGTTTCTCGCTATACCGTCCTTCCCTTGAACCCTCCCCTTGAGGGAGGGTCGAAAACGCCTTGGCGTTTTCGGGGAGGGGTTGCTGTCTCTCGGTCATCATCGCGTTGGGGCAGCGCATCTGCCCGTTCTTCTCTTGGGTGGCCGTACCGCCACCTCGCTGGCGTCATCCCGGCGAACGCCGGGATCCATCCAGCCTGAGGCGGAGCGCGGCTGGCGCTACAGCTGCATGGATGCCGGCCTTCGCCGGCATGACGGCGTCCGTCCTGCAACGCTGCCGCCACTTGCCCCACCAACCCGACCCCTCGCCAAAACCGCTGCGCGGTTTTGACCCTCCCTCAAGGGGAGGGTTCAAGGGAAGAGGTCGCCGCTCTTCTCCCTCTCCCGCGAAGTGGGGGAGGGTCGGGGAGTGGCCAGCCTGCACCCGCTCCCCGCTGCATCCTCACGCCGCCTCCGTCCTTCTTACGCTCCGCCATGCGGCGACCAGCTTCTCGAATTTCCGCGCCATGTCCGCCACCGCCGCCTCGTCGCTCATCTTCCCCGAGAGCCAGCCTTCGGCGGCTTCCGCGAAGATCGTGCGGCCGACGGCGAAGCCCTTGACCAGCGGCGAGGTGGCGGCCGCCGCGAAGGCCTCGACCAGTTCGTGTTCCGGCGCCTCCAGCCCGAGCACGACGATACCGCGGCAGAAGGGGTCGCGCGCGCGGATCTCGCTCTCGATCGCGCGCCAGGCCGCGACGTTCTTCTGCGGTTCGAGCTTCCACCAGTCGGGGCGGATGCCGAGATCGTAGAGCCGCGCCAGGACGCGCGGGATCGTCGTCTCGTCGAGCGGGCCGTGCTTGCCGGCGATGATCTCGACCAGAAGCTCGCGCCCCACGGTCCGCGCGGCGTCGTTCAGCCGGAGCAGCGTCCGCTCCTGCTCCGCCTTCAGCTCGGCCGGATCGTCCGGATGATAGAAGCAGAGGCACTTCACCGTATGGCCGACCGGCCATTCGACGAGATGGCTGCCGAGATCGGCGAGATGGTCGAAATCGAGCGGGCGCGAACCCGGCTTCTCCACCGGGCGGCCGATCCAGAAGCCCTCCCGGGCGGCGCGCGGAAACGCCTTCTGGCCATAGGTCGAATCGAGCAGCATGCCGAAGCCGGGCCGACCCTTGGCGACGCGGGCGGCCGCCTCGACGGCGAGCGCCTTCAGCGCGTCGATGCGCTGGCGCGGGACGCCGAGCCGGTCGGCGACCGCCTCGAGCTGCGAGCGGTGATCGATGGCGAAGGCGAGGAGTTCGTTGCTCTCCTCGCGGCGCGTGGTCGCCCAGTGGATATGGGCGAGGTCGGCATCCTTGCGCAGCGCGCGCTCCGTGCTGCCCTTTTCGAGGAAATGCGTCAGTTCCGGCCAGGTCGGATATTCCGGCGCGCAGAGAAGGCGCGACACCGCGAAGGCGCCGCAGGCATTGGCCCAGGTCGCGCAGGTCTTCAGCGCCTCACCCTTCAGCCAGCCGCGCAGGAAGCCGGACATGAAGGCGTCGCCGGCGCCGAGCACATTATAGACCTCGATCGGAAAGCCATCGCCGACCACGCCGGCCTCGAGATCGTCGGAGATCGGGCCGTCATAGACGATGCAGCCCATGGCACCGCGCTTCAGCACGATCGTCGCCGGCGTCAAAGCGCGGATGGCCTTGAGCGCGCCGAGCACGTCGTCGGCGCCCGAGGCGATGCGGATTTCCTCCTCGGTGCCGATGACGAGGTCGCAATCCGGCAGCACAGTTCTGAGCCGCTCCGAAACGCGATCCGATTTCACATAGCGCTCAAAGCCCGCGGCATGACCGGCGAGGCCCCAGAGGTTCGGCCGATAGTCGATATCGAACACGACCTTGCTGCCGGCGGCCCGCGCAATGCGAATAGCCTTGCGCTGTGCTGCATCGGTGTTGTCGCGGGAGAAATGCGTGCCGGTGACCACGATCGCGCGCGCCGAGGCGATGAAGCTCTCGTCGATATCGGCCTCCGAAAGCGCCATGTCGGCGCAATCGGTGCGATAGAAGATCATCGGCGAGACGCCCTCGTCCTCGACGGCGAGAAGCACAAGCGCGGTGAGCCGTTCCTTGTCGGTGGCGATGCCCGCGGTCGATACGCCCTCGCGCGCCATCTGCTCGCGGATGAAGCGACCCATCTGCTCGTCGCCGACCCGGGTGACGACTCCGGACCTGAGTCCGAGCCGCGCGGTCCCGATCGCTATGTTGGAGGGGCAGCCGCCGACCGACTTCGCGAAGGAGGCGATGTCCTCGAGCCGGGACCAGATCTGCTGGCCATAGAGGTCGACGGAGGAACGTCCGATCGTGATGACGTCGAGCGTCCGGTTCCCTCCGCTGGCGTCGTTCATCGTCATCTCCTCCGGATCATTCCGCAAACGAGCCCGTTCGTCCCGCTCGTTTCGCCAATGGCGGCCTTCGGGCGAACACGGCTCACGCGCGCCCGCCTCTTGTAAGCGGGCGCGATCAGTGGAGCGGAATGAAACATAGGTTCCACAATATCGTCAATCCGGAATGATCTATCCATCCTGTCGCCTGACCTCCGCGACGGCGACGGTCAGCGTCATCGCGAGCGCGAGGCTCGCCGAGAGCGAGCGGAAGCCCTCATAGTCGGCCTCGACGACTTCGAACCAGACGCCGAGCTTCGGCACGAGCGGGCTGAACGGGCTGTCGGTGATCACGACGAGCGGGGTGCCCTGATCTGAGACTTGGCGTGCCTGCGCGAGCGTCGCCGAGGCATAGGGCGTGAACGAGATCGCGATGGCCGCGTCGCGCGGTCCGGCGAAGGCCAGCGTCTCGGGGTCGGTGCCCTGGGCCGAGCCGACGAGGACCGTCTTCACGCCGAGCTTGCCGAAGGCGTAGCTCATATAGCTGGTCACCGGGAAGGAACGGCGCTGGCCGATCAGATAGATCGTCTCGGCGCGCGCCAGGAATGCAACCGCCGCCTCGATCTGGCGCGCATCGATCCGCTCGCGGAGCGAGCCCACGGAGCGCTCCGCCGCGTCGCAAAAGCCGGCGAGCAGGCGCTCCGTCTTCGAGCCGCCATCCTTATGTGCGCGGAGCTGCGACAGCCGCTCGTCATAGGTGGAAGGCCGGTCGCGCAGCCGGTCACGAAACACCTCCTGCAGTTCCGAAAAGCCCTGATAGCCGAAGGCCTGGGCGAAGCGGACGAGGGTCGAGGGCTGGACCGCGGCCTTCTCGGCGATCGAGGCGGCGGTGCCGAAGGCGATGTCGTCCGGGCTCGCCATGGCATAGAGGGCGACCTGCGCCAGCCGCTTCGGCAGCGCGTCCTTGCGCGTCACGATCAGATTGCGCAGCGTCCAGAAGTCACGCGGCGCTGCCGTCCCGGTCTCGTCCGTCATCCATGGTTCCTGCGCCCGGCCGTCGCGGCGACATCGCTTGACGGCTCTGCGAGATGCGAAATAAATGTTCCAGACATTCCGCGAGCGGTCAATTCATTCCATTGGGGCGCCGGTGGCGGCGGTCTGGGGGCGATGGTCCAGGTTTTTATAAGTCTGGCTTATTAAAATCGACTGCGAAGGTTAGCTCGGTTCGATCGGAGAAGGCGGCATGAAGTCACTCGGCGTCGGCCTGATCGGGACCGGCTATATGGGCAAGTGCCATGCGCTCGCCTGGAACGCAGTGGCGCCGACCTTTGGCGACGTGGCGCGGCCGCACCTCGTCCATCTTGCTGAAATCACGGATGATTTGGCTGCGCGCAAGGCGGCGGAGTTCGGCTTCGCCAGGGCGAGCGGCGACTGGCGCGCGCTGATCGCCGACCCCGAGGTCGACATCGTCTCGATCACCACGCCGAACGCCTTCCATGCCGAAATGGCAATCGCGGCGCTGGAAGCAGGCAAGCATGTCTGGTGCGAGAAGCCGATGGCGACAGCACTCGGCGATGCCGAGGCCATGGCGGAAGCGGCGCGCCGATCCGCGCAGGTGACGGCGCTCGGCTACAACTACATCCAGAATCCGGCGCTCAACCATATGAAATCGCTGGTGGATTCCGGTTCGATCGGCACGGTCAACCAGATCCGCATCGAGATGGACGAAGACTTCATGGCCGATGCGGCGGCGCCGTTCGGCTGGAAAAGCGCCGCCGGGTCCGGTCATGGCGCGCTCGATGATTTCGGCGTTCATCCGCTCTCGCTGCTGACCGTCTTCTTCGGCCGCGTCGCCCGTGTCGTCACCGACATGGCGAAGCCCTATCCGACGCGGCGCGTGGAGGATGGAACAGCGCGTCCCGTCGAGACGGCGGATATCGCCAACATCCTGTTTCGATTGGAGAATGGCGTCGGCGGCACGATCCAGCTCAGCCGGTCCGCCTGGGGCCGAAAGGGCCGCATCGCGCTGCAGGTGTTTGGGTCAGAGGGCACGATCCTGTTCGACCAGGAGCGGATGAACGAGCTCCAGATCTATGAGGCGCGGGGAGCTCCCGCATCGCAGGGCTTCCGGACCATTCTCATGGGGCCGTCGCATCCGCCCTATGGCCGCTTCGTCGTCGCGCCCGGCCATGGCCTCGGCTTCAACGATCTCAAGGTGATCGAGGCGCGCGCGATCCTGCGCGCCATCGCCGGGGAGCCGGCGCATCTCATCGATTTCGAGACCGGCCTTTCGATCGAGCGAACCGTCGACGCCATGGCGCGCTCGTTCGCGTCGGGCGGGTGGGTCGATGTAAACCATTCATAATATTCGATCTTTCCGGGAGGGAAACATGACCGTCAGACTGGGCCTGCTCGGCGCCGGGCGCATCGGCAAGGTGCATGCGGAGGCAATCGCCGCAAACCCCCGCGCGCGGCTCATCGCCGTCGCCGACGCCTTCCCCGACGCGGCCGCCGCTCTGGCGGCGAGCGCCGGCGCGGAGGTGCGCAGCGTCGATGCGATCATGGACGCGTCCGATATCGACGCGGTCCTGATCACCACGCCGACCGATCTGCACGCCGCCATGATCGAGCGGGCGGCAAGGGCTGACAAGGCGATCTTCTGCGAGAAGCCGATCGATCTCGACGTCGCGCGCGTCCGCTCCTGCCTCGCCGTGGTCGCCGAAACCGGCGCCAAGCTGATGGTCGGCTTCAATCGCCGTTTCGATCCGAACTTCGCCGAGGTGCGCCGGCAGATCGATGCGGGTGCGATCGGCTCGGTCGAGATGGTCTCGATCACGTCCCGCGATCCGGGCGCCCCGCCGGCCGACTATATCAAGCGGTCCGGCGGCATCTTCCGCGACATGACCATCCATGATTTCGACATCGCCCGCTTCCTGCTCGGTGAGGAGCCCGTCACCGTCTATGCCAGCGCCTCGGTCCTGGTCGATCCGGAGATCGGCGCGCTCGGGGATTATGACAGCGCCTCGATCGTGCTGACGACAAGATCGGGGCGGATCGCGCAGATCTCGAACTCGCGCCGCGCCAGCTATGGCTATGACCAGCGCATCGAGGCGCATGGCTCGAAGGGTCTGGTCAGCGCCGAGAATGTCCGCGCGACCAATGTCGAGGTGGCCGGCGCCGATGGCTATCGGCGGGAGCCGCTGCTCAACTTCTTCATGACGCGCTACACCGAGGCCTATCGCGCGGAAATCCAGGCCTTTGTCGCCGCGGTAGAGCAGGGCGGTCCGATCTCGCCGTCGGGCGAAGACGGCCTCAAGGCGCTGCTGCTTGCCGATGCGGCGCTGACCTCGGCGCGGGAGAAGCGCGTCGTCGACGTGGCGCTGTGATCCACTTGCGGCTTCACGGGGCTGTCACTCCACGCCAATAGGGTCCGCCCGCTCCAATCAGGGAAGGGCGGCATGACCGACGAAACCTCTCAGCCCGACATAGACGGCGTCGCGATTCATGCGCACGATCATGTCGTGCGCCTCAAATGGCACCGCATGAAGCGGCGCGCCGGCGATATCCCGTTCACGCCTGCGATCCTCGCCGAGGCGCTTGCCCTTGGGGCCTCGGCCGAGATCGACCTGCAATTGCACGGGGAGGGCGGATTCGTCGTGCTGCATGACGAGACGCTCGACCGCGAGACGACCGGTCACGGCCCTGTCCGCGAGGCGCGCGTCGAGACGATCCGCACGCTGCGCATGCGCGCTCCCGATGGAGCGGCGACGGATCAGGCGCTGATGCTGCTGGAAGATCTGGCGGAGGGCGCCGCCAGCGCGGCCGAGCCGGGTGCGCTCATCCAGCTCGACCTCAAGGTCGGCGCCGATGCGATCGACGCGGCGATTGCCGCGCGGTTCGGGGCGGTCGTTGCGCCGGTTGCCGGCCGCTTCGTGCTGTCCGGCGGGGATTTCGAGGCGGTCAGCCGGCTCGCCGCCGCGACGCCGGGGCTCGCGACCGGTTATGATCCTTGCCATGGCGGGGTGATCGAGCGGCTCGTCGAGCGCTCCGCCTTCGACGCCTTTGTCGCTGAGGCGCTCGCCCGCGCGCCGCAGGCCACGACCATCTATCTCGAATATCCGCTGATCCTGAAGGCGGCGACGCTCGGCTTCAACATCGTGCACGCCTTCCAGGACGCCGGCCGGCTGATCGATGCCTATACGCTCAACACGCGCGAGCCCTATGCCGGCGGCACGCTGCGCACGCTCGTCGCCCTCGGCGTCGACCAGATCACGACCGACGAGCCGATCGCGCTCGCCGCGCTCTATGCGAGGAGCGAGACGAGCCAGGGGTGAAGCGACGGATTGCCGGCGAGCACGGCGCCGCGCGCGTCGACCGGCGCGCCGGAAAAGCCGGTGACGAGGCCGCCGGCCTCCGTCACGATCAGGGCAGCCGCGGCATAGTCGTGCGGCGACAGGCCGTCCTCGAAGAAGGCATCATGCCGGCCCGCGGCGACATAACAAAGGCTCAGCGCCGCCGAACCCAGCCGCCGCACGCCCGTCGCTGTGTCCATCACCGAGCGGAGTGCGGTGTGATAGGTCTCGACCGGAATGCTGCGGAGCTGGCCGGGAACCGGCAGGCTGGCGCCGATCAGCGCCTCGTCTGGCGCGACATGCCGGATTGTGGCGAGGCGCGTGCCGTTCAGAAAGGCGCCTTTGCCCGTCTCGGCGACGAAGGCCTCGCCGAGCGAGGGATCGAGCACGACGCCGGCGACGGTTTCGCCGCCGCGGCGCAGCGCGATGCAGATGCCGAAGAAGGGCATGCCGAAGGCGAAATTCGTCGTGCCGTCGATCGGATCGACCAGGAATTCGCCTTCCGAACCATCGATCGCCGTTCCCTCCTCGCCGCGGATTGCATGGCCGGGAAAGTCGGCCTGAAGCCGCGCCGTGATCGCGCGTTCCGAGGCGATGTCGGCTGCCGTCTGCAGGTCGCGCGCGCCTTTCAGCGTGATATTGGCGCGCTCAAAGCGCTGCCGCAGCGGGCCGATCGCCTCAGCACCGGCGATCGCGGCCGCGAGCATCGCGCGGGTGACGGGGCTCGGCGCGATGGCGTCGATGGCGAGAAGATCGGTCAGTCGCTGCTGCATGGCGGGCCTCCGGCTGGCGTCCGCCCGCAATAGACCCAAGCGATGACAGTTCGGCTACGGCCGCCGATCGCGACATTTGGTCGTTGCCTGCGCGGCTTCGGCGTGTCGATATCGATCCGACACACGCGCGGGGGAGAAGACGATGGCGGGACGGCTTGAAGGCAAGGTGGCGCTGATTTCGGGCGGGGCAACCGGCATGGGCGGGGCGACGTCGCGCCTCTTTGCCCAGGAGGGCGCCCGCGTCGCGATCGTCGATCGCAATGCCGAAGCGGCGGAGGCGATCGTCGGCGAGATCGTCGCCGCCGGCGGCACGGCGATCCATGTGCCGGCGGATGTCTCCTTCGCCAGCGACGTCGCGGATGCCGTCGAGCGGGTCATCGCGCAGTTCGGGCGGATCGACGTGCTGTTCAATCATGCCGGCTCGATCGTCATCAAGCCGTTCCTCGAGACCACGGAGGAGGAATGGGACCGCCTGACGGCCATCAATGTGAAGAGCATGTTCCTGATGACCAAGGCGGTCTTGCCGCACATGATCGCGGGCGGCGGCGGGTCGATCGTCTGCACCTCCTCGATCTCGGCGGTGGCGGCGACGCCGATGGAGGTGCTCTATGACACGACCAAGGGCGCCTGCCACATGTTCGCGCGGGCGATCGCGGTCGAGTTCCGCGACCGCAACATCCGCTGCAACGCCGTCTGTCCCGGCTTCGTGCGCACGCCGCACGGCAATCGCGAGGTCAGCGAATTGATGCGCTACGGCGTCGACGTCTCGGATGCGGCGCTGGCCGCGCAACAGGGCCGCATCTGCGAGCCGGAGGAGGTCGCCCGCGCCGTTCTCTTCCTGGCGAGCGACGAGGCGAGCTTCGTCAACGGCACCCACCTCTTCGTCGACAATGGCTTCACCGCCGCCTGAAGCCGGTCCTCTGAGAGGGCGGCTGCAGGGCCGGCGCCGCTTCGCCCTCCGAGATGTCCTCGAGGATCGGGCAGTCGGGCCGGTGGTCGCCATGGCAATGGCTGGCGAGGTGGCGCAGCGTGTTCGCCATGCCCTGCAATTCGCGGATGCGCCGCTCGATGTCGGCGACATGATCTTCCGCGATCCGCTTTACCTCCGCGCTCGCCCGGTTCTTGTCCCGCCAGAGCGCGAGGAGCGCCGCCATTTCCTCGACGGAGAAGCCGAGGTCGCGCGCGCGGCGGATGAAGCGCAGCGTCGCGATCGCGTCTTCGTCATAGATCCGGTAGCCGGCTTCCGTCCGTCCGGCCGGCGGGATCAGGTCGATCTGCTCGTAGTAGCGGATCATCTTGGCGGAGACGCCAGAGGCGCTCGCCGCTTCGCCGATATTCATGCGGTTGCTCCCTGTCCTGCGGGGTGAAAGCGGCGGAGGCGCAGCGCATTGCCGACGACGAAGACGCTGGAGAGCGCCATGGCGCCCGCGCCGAGCATCGGCGAAAGCAGCAGGCCGAAGGCCGGATAGAGGGCGCCGGCCGCGACCGGGATCAGGATGATGTTGTAGAAGAACGCCCAGAACAGGTTCTGCGCGATGTTGCGCATCGTCGCGTCCGAGAGCTCGATCGCCTTGGCGACGCCCTGAAGATCGCCCGACATCAGCACGACATCCGCGCTTTCGATCGCCACGTCCGTGCCCGTCCCGATGGCGATGCCGACATCGGCTGCCGCGAGCGCGGGTGCGTCGTTGATGCCGTCACCGACGAAGGCGACCTTGCCGCCGGCCTTCAGCTTCTCGACCGCCGCCACCTTGCCGTCGGGCAGGACCTCGGCCACGACCTCGTCGACGCCGATCTGCCGAGCGATCGCCTCGGCCGTCGTCCGGTTGTCGCCGGTGATCATGACGATGCGCCGGCCGGCACCCCGGAGCGCCGCGAGCGCCGCGGGCGTCGTCGGCTTGATCGGGTCGGCGACGGCGAGGATGGCCGCGAGACGGCCATCGATGGCGGCGAAGAGCGGTGACTTGCCTTCGCTCGCGAGGCGGGCGGCGCTCGCCGCGAGCGCGCTGGTGTCGATGCCGAGCGTTGTCATGTAACGATCGGCGCCGATCGCGACCGTGCGCCCGTCGACGGTCGCCGAGACCCCAAATCCGGCTACCGCCTGGAAGTCAGCGGGTGCGGCAAGCTGAATGCCGTCCGCTTCCGCCGCCGCGACGATCGCCTTGGCCGACGGGTGCTCCGAGCGCTGCTCGGCGCTGGCAACGAGGCGCAGCACGCCGGCGCGGTCGAAGTCGTCGGCCGGTTCGAGATCGGTCAACGCCGGACGTCCCGCCGTCAGCGTGCCGGTCTTGTCGAGCGCCACGACATGCGCCTCGCGCAGAGCCTGCAGCGCGTCACCCTTGCGGAAGAACAGGCCGAGCTCGGCCGCGCGGCCCGTCGCCACCATGATCGAGACCGGCGTCGCGAGGCCCATGGCGCAGGGGCAGGCGATGATCAGCACCGCGACCGCATTGACGAGCGCGAGCGGCAGGGCCGGAGCGGGGCCGAAGACGAGCCAGGCGACGAAGGTGGCGAGCGCCGCGAGCATTACGGCCGGCACGAACCAGCCGGTGACGCGGTCGACCAGAGCCTGGATCGGGAGCTTCGCGCCCTGTGCGGCCTGGACCATGCGCACGATTTCGGCGAGCAGCGTATCCGCGCCAACCTTATCAGCGCGGAACACCAGGCTCCCGGTGCCGTTGATCGTGCCGCCGACGACCTCGTCGCCGCCCTTCTTGGCGACGGGGGCGGGCTCGCCCGAGATCATGGATTCATCTACGAAAGACGCGCCTTCGACGACCGTCCCGTCGACGGGAATGCGCTCGCCTGGCCGGACGATGATGCGGTCGCCAACCTGAACCGCGTCGATCGGGATGTCGGCCTCGGCGCCATGGCGCTCGACCCGCGCGGTCTTCGGCGCGAGGTTGATCAACTTGCTGATCGCCGCGCCGGTACGGCCCTTGGCGCGCGCCTCCAGAAGCCGTCCGAGCAGGATCAGCGTGACGATCACCGCCGCCGCCTCGAAATACAGGCTCGCCGTGCCCTCGGGCAGGACGCCGGGGAAGAAGGTCGCCACCGTTGAATACAGCCAGGCGGCGCCGGATCCGAGCGCGACGAGCGCGTTCATCTCGGGCGCGCCATGCAGCAGCGCAGGAATGCCGGAGACGAAGAAGCGCCGTCCGGGCCAGGCGAGAATGATGGTCGCGAGGATGAACTGGAGATAGCCGTTCCACGGCCCGAGCGTCATCATCGTCCAGTGGTGGAAGGCCGGGACGAGATGCCCGCCCATCTCGACGATGAAGATCGGGGCCGTGAGCACCGCCGCGATGATCGTGTCGCGAAGCAAAAGCTTCGCATCCTCGTCATGCATGTGCGCATGGTCGTGCATCGGCTGGCTGTGGTCGATCACATGGGCGTCGTAGCCGATCGCGCGCACCGCAGCCTGGAGCGCTTCGGTCGATGCGGGCGCGCCTTCGATGCGGGCGCGCTCCGTGGCCAGATTGACGCTGGCGCTCTCGACGCCGGGCACCTTCTTCAGCGCCTTCTCGACCCGGCTGACGCAGGAGGCGCAGCTCATGCCCTCGATCGAAAGGTCGATCGGCTCGGCTTTGGTGAGCTGTTCGGGATGGGCATGACGGGACATGGACGCGCCTCCTTGTTCGGGAACGCACCCTAGATAGAGCTTCCCATCATGGGAAGGTCAAGGGCGGGATCGGAGGTTTCATCCTCTTGACCTTTCCATCGTTGGAAGGGCCATCTTCTGGTCGATCCAATCGAAGGAGATCTTCATGCTCGTTCTCAACGTACCCGACATGTCCTGCGGCCATTGCGTCGCGACGATCGAGAGGGCCGTTCATGCGGTCGATCCCAAGGCGACGGTCGCTGCCGATCTCGGTGCCAAATCGGTGCGGGTCGAAAGCTCGGCCGGGGCCGAGGCAATCCGCCAGGCGCTCGATGCTGTGGGCTATGAGTCCGCGCTCGCCTGAGCACGCCGGAGCCCGTCCAGGCTGAAGGCGCCCGGTCCCGCGGCGGCGAGATACAGGAACACGAAGCAGAACAGGATCGGCGCGTCGCCCTGATTGCGGATCGGGAAGAAATCGATCGGCAGGTGCTCCATGAAATAGGCGACCGCCATCTCGCCGGAGAGGATGAACGCCGCGGGCCGGGTGAAAAGGCCGAGCAGGAGCAGCACGCCGCCGACGATCTCGATGACGCCGGCGGTCCAGAACAGGGTGAAGGGCGGCAGGTTGCTGAGGCCGTCGACATAGGGCCAGCCCCAGAGCTTCGACGTGCCGTGCTCGATGAAGAGCAACGCCGCGACGATCCGGAGCGCTGCGAGGCAATGCGGCTGCCAGCGTTCGAGGAAGGTCATCATCGTCCATCCTCCGTCCAAGCTCTTGCGAGAGCCCCCGGAGCATAGCGCACCAGCGCCTTGCTGCGCGTCACGATCGGGCGATCAGGACTGCGCAGGATCGGGAGAGGTGATGCGCCGCGGGCGGGACAGGGGCTCGGCTGCCGTTTCGTTGGCCGAGGCGAGAAACCGGAAAAATCGCCCCGTTCCCCTTGCCGCCACGTCCGGTTGACGCGCGGTGCATCGAAGAGCCAATGCGCGGAGGCGGTGCTTGTTCCCTGGTCTCAGTGCGCGATCGTGCGTCGGGCCGAGGAACGATTGCGGGTGTCGCGACTTGAACCTTCGACACCACTCCCGGTGCAGGAGGATATCATGGTCATCGATCAGATTCTGAATGCCGTCGTCCCCGGCCGCGCCGCGCGTCAGGCGCGCCAGCGCGACGACACCAAGCTGGACGGCGAGCTCAATGATTCGTTCCCGACATCCGATCCGCTGAGCGTCGTGCAACCGGGATCGGGCATCACCGGCGCAGAGGTCAAGCCGTCGGAGCTGTCGCCCTCGCAAAAGGCGAAGGCCGGCACCACCAAGGCAAACTGATCACCGACAAGCCGGCGCCTCGCGGCGCCGGCTTTTCCTGTTTCAAGCCATTGCGAAGATCGGCTTCAGGGCCTCGTACGAGGCCCGATAGCGCCGATAGCCCGCATCATAGACCTGCCGATTGGCCTCGTTCGGAATGACGAGATCGCCGAGACGGGCGAGGGCGCTGACGCCCGACCAATCGTCGCTGAGCCCGCTGCCAATCGCGGCGACCCAGGCCGCCCCCACGGACGAGCCGTGCGGGTTGTCGAGCAGCTGCAGCGGCATGCCGACGACATCCGCCACGATCTGCATCCAGACCCGGCTGCGTGTGCCGCCATCCGAAGCGAACAGGCGCTCGGGCGTGTGGCCCATGTCGAGCAGCACGTCGAGATGATGCCGGAAGCCATAGGCGATCGCCTCGAGCAGCGACCGCCACAGATGGCCGCGGCCATGCGTCAGCGTCAGCCCGATGAACGTGCCGCGGGCGAGCGGATCGTGGATCGGGGTCTTCTCGCCGAGGAAATAGGGCAGGCAGATCAGCCCGTCGCTCCCCGGCGGCACCTCGGCGGCCAGCATGTCCAGCGCGACATGCGGGCGCTCGACGCTCTGCGTCTCGCCAATCAGGGCGGCAAGCCAGTTGAGCGCCGAGCCCGATGCCGCCATGCAGCCATTCGGAGCATAGACGCCGGGCACGAGGTGGTAGTCGAGATAGAGGCGCGGATCTGGCGCGGCATGATCCGCTGCGACGACGATGTCGCCGGCGCCACCGAACTTCAGCAGGATATCGCCGGGACGCGCTATGCCCGCGGCGAGCGCCGAGGCGATATGGTCGGCGGCCCCGCCATAGATCGGAAGCCCTTCCGGCAGGCCCGTCGCTGCGGCGGACTCGGCGGAGACGGTGCCCATCTGTTCATGCGTCACAGTCCGGTCCGGAACGGCGGATGCCGGGATGCCGCCGAGTGCGACGAGGTCCGGCGCGATCCGGTCGGTGGCGACATCCGTGAACCCGGCTTCGAGCGCCCAGTTCTGCTCCACCGCGCGTCGGCCGGTCAGGCGGTAGTTGATATAGTCATAGGAGCCGAACACGGTCGCGATCCGGGCGAAGATTGCCGGTTCGTGCTTCGCCAGCCAGCGCAGCTTGGTCGCGACAAGCTGCTGGTTCACGCCATTGCCGGTGCGCTTCAGGAACGCCGCCTCGTCGAGCTCCGCCTTGAGCGCGTCGACCTCGTCGGAAACGCGGCCGTCGCTCTGCTGGATGCTCGGCCGCAGGACGGCGCCGCTTTCATCCAGCAGCACCACGGCCGGCAGCATGCCGGTCACGCAGAGCCCGGCGAGCGAATCCGTGCCGCCGGGGAGCGTCGCCGTGATCTCGCGCAGGATCGCGACGCTGTTCGCCCACCATTCCTCCGGGTCCTCCTCGGCCCAACCGGGGCGCGGGGAGGAGAGCGTGACCGGACGCGAGGCGACATGCAGGATGTCGCCCGGCATGCGCACGGCGATGCCGATCGTCGAGGTGGTGCCGATGTCGAGGCCGATGACGGTGTCGCGCGCGGTCATGGCGTTTTCACGCGATGCTCGCGACGACATCCATGAAGCGCTTCACCCGGTCCCCGTCGATGGGGTTCCAGGTGTTGCCGTCGACCTTGAACGAGGTCCCGACGATGGCGCCGTCGGCGATTGACAGCACGTCGCGGACATTTTCCAG
Organism: Kaistia hirudinis; assembly: GCF_014196455.1. Lineage (GTDB taxonomy): Bacteria > Pseudomonadota > Alphaproteobacteria > Rhizobiales > Kaistiaceae > Kaistia > Kaistia hirudinis. Next base: position 308,063 of record NZ_JACIDS010000005.1, on the reverse strand, counting down.
CCGCACGCCGGTATTGGCGAAGACCGGCACCGTGTCGATCACCTCGCGCACCGCCTTCAAATCCGAGGTGGCGGCCGGCTGGCCGGTGATCGGGCCCGAGACCAGGATTGCGTCCGCCAGCGAGGAGAAGACGGCGCTCTTGGCGCGGAGCGCGATCGGGCGCTGATCGAGCGAGTGGGCGAATTCGGCGTTGATGTTGAACAGCAGCTTGAGGTCCGGCCGGCCGAGGTCACGGCGCAGGCGCAGCGCCTCGGCCGCATTCGGCTGCCACAGGCCCATGTCGGAGGCGAAGAGGCCGGTGAAGATCTCGCGGGCGAAGGAGGCGCCGGTCGCGCAGGCGATGGCGACCGAGCCGGTCGGATCCCAGAGATAATTGACGCCGAAGGGGATCTTCAGCATCGGCTTCAGCGCGGTGACGACCGCGGTCATCGCCGCCAGTGTCGCGGGGCTCGCCTTGAACACATAGGGGCGATCATTCTCGTTGCCGAACATCACGGCATGAACGCCGCCGGCCTGCAGCTTCTCGATGTCGCTTGCGGCATCGGCGATCAGCTTCTCCATGCCGCCATCGGCGTCATAAAGCGGCGTGCCGGGAAGGGCGCCGATATGAACCATGCCGACCACGACCTTGCGGCGATCGCCGAAGAAATCGAAAACCATACGCTTCATCTCCATTGCGGGACCGCGCCGTCCGGCGACCCCGATTGACTAGCCGGTCCGGCGCTCCGCAGCGACGCCGGCGACAATGACCTCGACACGCGCCGTTTGCAGCGCCTGGGCGAGGTGCGGCGGCGGGGGCGCGTCGGTTATGAGGATCTGGGCGCCGGCGAGGTCGCAGACCCGCGCCAGAGACCGATGATCGAATTTCGAGGAATCGCACAGGATCACGGTCTGTCCTGCGCGTTCGATGAAGGCGCGCTTCACCTCGGTATCCTCGATCGAATAATCGAAGAAGCCGGCCTCGATCAGGCCCGACACGCCGATGAAGACGCGATCGAGATTGTAGTTCGCGAGTTCGCCGACGGCGCGCGAACCGACCACCGACTGCTCGGGATTGCGCACCTCGCCGCCGAGCACATAGACGGGGCTCTTCGAGGCGGACAGGACCATCGCGGCGCGCAGCGAATTGGTGAAGACGCGGAGGTCGCCGCGCTCGACGATCGATTCGGCCAGCGAGAGCGTCGATGTGCCGACATCGAGTCCGATCGTCTCGCTCGGACCGATCAGCAGCGCCGCGGCGGTGGCGATGGCCGCCTTCTCGCGGGCATTGCGATGGCGCCGGCGCTTGAAGGCGGGCTCTTCGAGGTCGAACACCTCGCGCGGGCTGGTCGCCGCCGAGACGGCGCCGCCATGGGTGCGCGCCAGCAGGCCGCGCTCCTCCAGCGCCACGAGGTCGCGACGGATCGTCATCTCCGATACGTTGAGATTGGCAGCGATCTGGGAGACGGAGACGAAACCGTCCATCTCCACGACGTCGAGAATCAAGGATTGGCGCGCTCCGGCCGGCATGCGGCCAAAACCGATCGTCGCGTCATAACTTGGAAGGTCGTCAGCCATGGTCTCAGCCTCCGACGTTCATACTGCAACAGGTTCGCACATAACCGCACATTATCTGGAAGGACGGCGTTGTAAAGTGTTCGGATTTCGGTTTTGTTGGGCGCCATCCAACGTGGCCGCGACGGGAGCATGCAAATGGCTGAAATTTTCGATCTCACGGGGCGCAAGGCGCTGGTGACGGGTGGTGCCAAGGGTATCGGCGCGGCAATCGTGCGCGCGCTCGACCGGGCCGGAGCCACGGTGGCGATCGCCGACCTCGACGTCATGGGCGCCCAGAACGTCATCGCCGAGCTGCAGAATGGCGGCTTCGCGGTCGAGATCGACGTGACGAAGCGGGAATCGGTCCAGCACGCCTTCGACCAGGCGGTGGAAGGCCTCGGCGGGCTCGACATCCTCTGCGCCAATGCCGGCGTCTCGACCATGCGCCCGGCCGTCGACATCACCGACGAGGAGTGGGACTTCAATTTCGACGTCAATACGCGCGGCGTCTTCCTCTCCAACCAGATCGCGACGCGCTATTTCCTCGCCCACAACCCCAAGGGCGTGATCGTCAACACGGCCTCGCTCGCGGCCAAGGTCGGCGCGCCGCTTCTGGCGCATTATTCCGCCTCGAAGTTCGCCGTCTTCGGCTGGACGCAGGCGCTCGCCCGCGAGCTGGCGCCGAAAGGCATCCGCGTCAACTGCGTCTGCCCGGGTTTCGTGAAGACCTCGATGCAGGAGCGCGAGATCATCTGGGAAGCCGAGCTGCGCGGCATGACGCCGGAGGCCGTTCGCGCCGAATATGTGACGCTCACGCCGCTCGGCCGCATCGAGGAGCCCGAGGATGTCGCCGATGTCGTCGTGTTCCTCGCGTCCGACGCCTCGCGCTTCATGACCGGCCAGGGCATCAACATCACCGGCGGCGTCCGGATGGACTGAGGCCGCGCGGCCGAATCGCGGCGATGGCCGCATCGGCTCTCCCCGGCGGGGTCTGCCACGGCTAGAGTGGTGCGAAAGGGATGCGCCGTCCTGCGTCGCACCACCAATCCGGGGAGGAAGTTCATGTCGCGCGTCGTGGTCATCGGGGGAAGCGGTCACGTCGGCACCTATCTGGTGCCGCGGCTGGTCGAGGCGGGGTTTGAAGTTACGAACATCAGCCGCGGCCAGCGCCAGCCCTATACGCCGCACGCGGCCTGGGCCTCGGTCAAAAGCGTCGCGATCGATCGCGACGCGGCGGAGAAGGATGGTTCGTTCGGGCGCCAGATCCTGTCGATGCGGCCGGACATCGTCGTCGACATGACCTGCTTCACGGTCGAGAGTGCGCGCCTTCTCGCCGAGCCCCTGGTCGGCCAGGTGCAGCACTTCCTGCACACCGGCACGATCTGGGTGCATGGGCCGAGCGCCGTCGTGCCGACCACCGAGATGCAGCCGCGGCATCCCTTCGGCGAATACGGAATCCAGAAGGCCGCGATCGAGGCCTATCTGCTGGATCTGGCGCGCCGGCGCGGTTTTCCGGCGACGCTCGTCCATCCGGGCCATATCGTCGGGCCGGGCTGGGAGCCGCTCAACCCGGCCGGCCATTTCGATCCCGCCGTCTTCTCGACGCTGGCGCGGGGGGAGGAGCTGGTGCTGCCCAATCTCGGGCTCGAGACGGTGCATCACGTTCATGCCGACGATGTCGCGCAGATGTTCATGCGCGCGATCGCGAGCCGCAGCACGGCCGTTGGCGAAGCCTTCCATACCGTCTCGCCCGCCGCCGTGACGCTGCGCGGCTACGCCGAGGCCGTTTCGGCCTGGTTCGGGCGCGAGCCGAAGCTCGTCTTCCGGCCCTGGCCGGAATGGAAGGCGACCCACAGCACGCGCGAGGCCGAGGCGACCTGGGACCACATCGCGCACAGCCCGAACTGCTCGATCGAGAAGGCGCGGCGCCTCCTCGGCTACGCGCCGCGCTATACCTCGCTCGAGGCTGTGTTCGAGGCGCTCGCCTGGCTGATCGAGAAGGGCGTGGTGACGCGCGGCTGATGCGTCAGGCGCGCTTCGTACGTAGTTCCATGAGGTAATAGAGGAAGGCGATGGCCGGCAGGATCGCGCCCGCGATGACCACGGCGCGCCAGCCGCCGGTCTCGTAGAGCGGGCTCGACATAGCCGATCCCGTTGCGCCGCCGAGGAAGAACATTGCGATATAGAGGCCGTTCAGGCGGTTCCGCGCTGCCGACGGCAGCAGGTAGATTTCGCGCTGGCCGATCACGGTGTTCATCTGCGCGACAAAGTCGAGCGCGATCGCCGCCAGGGCCATCAGGATGATGGAGCGGATATCGCGGCCGAACCCGGCCAGCAGGAAGGCCATCGATCCGCCGGCAAGGCAGAGCCCCGTGGCGATCCGCGAATGGCCGCGATCGGCGAGATGGCCGCCGATGGGCGCGGCAAGCGCGCCGGAGGCCCCCGCGAGGGCGAAGATGGCGATCTGAGTCTGGCTCAACCGGAAGTCGCCGCCGGCGAGTTCAAGCGGGACGGCGGTCCAGAACAGAGCGAAATCGGCAAAGAGCGCGAACTGATAGAAGCCGCGACGGCGCAGGGCCGGCGTCGACTTGAACAGCGTCCAGAGAGAGCGGATCAGTTCGCCATAGCTATGCTGCGCGGTGGGCTGGCGCCGCGGCAGATGCCGGGCGAGCAGGAGCGACAGCGCGATCATGAGAAGCGCGGACACACCGAATACGCCGCGCCATCCGACCAGATCGGCAATGAAGCCGGCAAGGGGGCGGGCCAGAAGGACGCCGACGGTGAGGCCGCTCATCACGTTGCCGACCGTACGGCCGCGCGTCTCCTCGTCGGCCATGCTGGCCGCCAGCGGCACCAGCATCTGCACGGCGCTCGACGTGAAGCCGAAGAACAAGGCCGCCGCGAGGAAGGGCAAGGCGCTCGGCGCGAACGCCGTGAGCACGAGAGCGCCGGAGGTGATGACGACCGATGTCAGGATCAGGCGTCGATTCTCGAAGATGTCGCCGATCGGGACGAGGAAGATCAGGCCGAGGCCGTAACCGATCTGGGTCAGCGTCACGACGAGGCTCGCCACCTTCGGCGGCATGCCGACATCGGGCGCGATCAGCGCGACGAGCGGTTGCGCATAGTAGAGATTGGCCGCGATCGCACCGCAGGCTACGGCGAAGAGGAGCGTCAGGGCGGGCGTCATCTTCGGCGCCGGAGCGACGGCCGCCGAGGGTTCCCGCGAAGTGGTGGGCATGAGAGCGAATCCCCGCACGCCGCAGGCGCGCGGCGCTGCCGAGACATGCCAGCTTTTTGTTCGGATGCCAATTGAACGCGGAGCCGGCTGTGACCGGCTCCGTGCGGATCAGAAATTGCCTGCGCCGCCGACGATCCGGCCGCGCTTGATGACCGTGCGGCGGGTTGGAACCGTGGCGACCGCCTCGGGCACCGACGCCATCGGCAGCAGGACGAGATCCGCCTGCTTGCCCGGCGCGATGCCGTAGCCATCGAGGCCGAGGACGCCAGCCGGGATCGCCGTCACCATCGCGAAGGCATGCGCGACGTCCTCGTCGGCGAGGAAGCCCTGACGATAGCCGATCAGCATCGCGCGCTGCAGCAGGTCGCCATTGCCATAGGGCGCCCAGGCGTCGCGGATATTGTCCGAGCCCGCAAACACCGTCACGCCCGCCGCAGCCAGCCGCATGACCGGTGGCATCGGGACCGGGCCCGGCCCGTTGGTCATGATCGCAACGTCGGCGCGCGCCAGCAGCTCGCTCGTGCGGCCGAACTCGAAATCGTCGATATCGCCGAGCGCGAAGGCATGGCTCACCGCGACCTTGCCCTGAAAGCCGTTCGCCAGCGTCCGCTCGGCGATCTGGCGCAGCTCGAAGGCGCCGAGCGTGCCGCCATCATGCAGGTGAATGTCGATGCCGGCGCCGTGCTTCACGGCGAGCGAGAACACGGTATCGAGATGGCCGGTCACGTCGCGATCGATGCCGGCCGGATCGAGACCGCCGACGAGATCCGCGCCCTCGGCCAGCGCCGCGTCGAGCAGGTCCGCCGTGCCGGGATCGGCCATGATGCCGCTCTGCGGGAAGGCGACGATCTGGATGTCGACCAGATGCGCGAACCGCGCTTTCAGCTTGAGCAATTGATGCAGGCCGGCGAGGCCGATTTCCGTGTCGATATCCACATGGCTGCGCAGGCTGCCCGTGCCGAAGGCTGCGATCTGCTCGATCAGCCGGGCGCCGCGCTCCTCGATCGACATCGGCACGGTCCGGCGCAGCTGCTTCTCCGCCGCGATGCGCGCGGCCACGGTATCGCCGGGGATATGCGGGATGAAGGGCAGGCCCAGCAGCGTCTTGTCGAGATGGATGTGCCCCTCGACGAAGGAGGGCGCCACGAGCCAGCCGGCAGCGTCGAGCCGCTGCTCGGCCGGGCCCGCCGTACCCGCTGCCGAGACGGCCGAGATGGTGGCGCCGCGGATGGCGATATCGACGAGATCACCCTCCGGCGTGCGAGCGCCGGAGATGACGAGATCGGAATGCATGCGACGTCTTCTTCCTATGCGATGAGGCCGACACGGCGCGCGGCGACGACCCGGTAGAGCCGATCGCCATAGATCTTCTGCTCCTCGCGGGCGGAGAAGGTCAGGCTGATGTCGTGCTCGTCGTCGGACTGGATGGCCTTCGCCTCGATTTCCGGCCATTCGGGCGCGTCCAGATTGCGCCACGCCTCGATGGTTTCCGCGTCGGGGATCGTCGGGAAACCGATCTTCGGCACCAGCGAGGCGATGATCTGCCAATAATAGCGGATCAGGCGCGGACGCTCGTCCTCCGGCAGGTGCGGCGTGACGAGGCGGACCCAATGGGTCCCGGTCACCGCGTGCAGCGAGGTGAAGTCCATCGCCGTGGCGAAGACGACCAGCGAGGTCGCGGCGAGGCGCTTCAGGCAGTCCGACTTGATGGCGAGCATGTCGACCACCGGCGCGAAGCCGGGCTCGGCGCCCGCCGCGCGAATCGTATGCCAGAGCAGGTCCGTCTCGGGTTCGAGATGGTGCATGCCTTCGATGGCGGCGGACTGGGCGAGAACGGCGGCCGGATCGTCGGTGATCGGCGCGGCGCCTGTCGCCTCGGGCATTCTGAGATAGGTCGTCGCCCAATAGCCGAGCGCGGTGCCGACCTCGTCCGGATCCATCCGCAGCACGCCATAGGCGAGCCGCATCAGCCCGTGCAGCGCGCTGGCGCCGATGCCGGGCAGGAGCGTGGGAAGATAGGCCGCGATCGCGTCGTTCACGCCGAGCCGGCGGACCTCGGCGACGAAGAAGTCGCGATAATCCGCCTCACGCGACCGGTCGCCGAGCGCTTCCGTCCAGCGCGCCCGCTCGATCGGCGCGACGCGCGGCGGAATGGGGACCAGCCCCTTCACGCGGCGATAATTCGCCAGATACTCGGCGACACGCGCGTCGGAGGCGCCGAGCCGCGATAGCGCGACGAGCACCATCGGGACGTGATTGGCGAGAAGATAGGGAAATTCGACGCTGTCGCGGCGGGCATCGGCAAGGATGTCGTCGAGCGCGTCGCGCGTGCTGAGGGCGAAGCTCATGGTTTCCTCCTATTGCCGTCCATTGTCCTCGGCGCGGAAATGTTCCTCATCATAGGCCATCAGATCGGCGTAGTACCGATCCGCGTCGGCGAGGAACAGCCCGCGAACGAGAGCCGCGACCATGCGGGGCACACCATATTTGAGCCCGGTGATGCCGTTGCAGATCGGGCCGAGGCTGGGCACGGCGCCATTGTTGAATACATGGATATTCGCCAGGAACGGCGCACGTCCCGGCTCGATTTCCAGGAACTCGAAATTCGGTCCGAGGAAGGGATAGCGGGCCAGCGACCTGTCCTCCTCGCCGGGTGGCGGTGAGAAGCGGTCCTGCCACAGGGCGATATCGTCGACGAAATCGGCGAGCTCGGGCCGCCGGGTCAGGTCGATGTCATAGCCCGTGCCGAGCAGGAGATGGTCGAAATGGAAATCGCCGCGCGGCGTATCGAGGCGGATGCGGCCCCCCTCGATCGAGGCGCGGGATGGCGGGCATCCGAGCTCCGTGCGGAATTGAGGGAAGGCGTGCGCGGCCTGATACATCTCCTGCGTCGGCGGCACCTTGAGATCGAACACGCGCCGCATGAAACGCCAGCGCCGCAGCGTGTCGAGATCGGCGAAATGGCCGAGAAAGCCGGGAAAATTCGTCCAGGCGAGGACCTCGGTCTTCGGGAACTTGGTCGAGCGGGCGAACAGCGTCACGGATTTGGCACCCGCGCGGAGCGAGGCGACGGCCCAGTCGAAGGCCGAGGCGGCGGCGCCGACAATGCCGATGTCGAGCCCGGCGAGGCGATCCGTCTCGATCGGCTCGCCGCTATGGGTCCAGCGCTCGCGCGGCAGGCCGGTGCGGACGAAATCCGGAACGGCGAGACCGCCGGCGCCTTCGATGCCCGTCGCGAGCACCAGCTTGCGGGTGAAGATCCGCTCGGATCCGGCCGGCGTCCTGACGTCGAGGGCGAGAATGTCGCCGAAGGGGACGATCGCCTCGAGTGTCGTGCGATTCCTGACATCGAGATCGGTCACGCGGCGGTACCAGCGCAGATAGTCCATCCAGTCGGCGCGATCGATCTTGCCGACCTCGTCCCAGGCCTGCGCCCCGTACTGCGCCTCGTACCAGGAGCGATAGGTGAGGCTGGGCACGCCGAGGTCGGGGCCCGTCAGGTGCTTGGGCGAGCGCAGCGTGTCCATCCGCGCGCAGGTGACCCACGGTCCCTCGCGCCCCTCTGCGCTCTTGTCGATGATCAGCACGTCGCCGACGCTCTGGCGCTTGAGGCCGAAAGCGATGGAGAGGCCCGACAGGCCGGCGCCCACGATCACGACGTTATGCAAGGTCGCGCCGTCCGGTCCGGACCGCTCGGGAAGCCAGGCGCGCGGGGTTGCTTCGATCCGCTCGAGGTCGTCAGCGATGCGTTTCTCGAGCTCGGCGAGGGCAGCAGTCATCAATGTCATCCTTGGCGACATGGCGTGGGGGCAGTCGAACGTCGGCCAGCAGGCCGGCGGCTGCTTTGACTTCGATCACTTCGCCGCGCGGTTCCGCGATCAAATCTGAGGCTTGATGCAGGATTGGGCACGGGCGAGTATGGGGCAGGTTGGGTCGGCTCGTCCATGCCGGCGTGAACGAGGCCGTGCTTGGGCGAAGCGAGATCGGTGGAAGAAGACGTGCCCGAACATAGTTTGATGACGGGATCGAACATTACGTGGCGTGACGCATCGAATGTGATCGCACTGTCGAGTTTCAGTTCAGGCGCGCGTTGCATGTTCGTTTTTGTGTGATAACTGAATAAATGTCGTTTCTTGAGCGCGATTTTGTTTGATGTATACTCCGTTTCCGCTCCCTTGTCACAACGGAAGAGAGTCATGACAAAGCTCAATTCGACAGCCCGGAGGCTCGGCGCCGCCCTGCTTCTCTCGACCGGCCTGGCCGGTGCCGCCTTCGCGGCCGACAAGCCGCTCGACGGCGTGACCCTCACCATTGCGTCGCAGAACGACCAGTTCGCGGCGGTGATCGCCAAGCTCGCACCGCAGTTCGAGGAAAAGACCGGCGCGACCGTCAAGGTCGACATTCTCGACTATGGCTCGCTGCTGACCAAGACGCAGGCGGACTTCGTCGGTCATACCAAGAGCTATGACATGGTGACGATGGACATCGTCTGGGCCGGCCAATATGCCGACAACGGCTATTCCGTCGACCTGACCGACTGGATCAAGCGCGATGCGGCCGAGCTGCAGATCGACGACATCTATCCGGCCGCGCTGAAATATATCGGCCAGTACGACGGCAAGCAGGTCGCGTTCCCGTTCGCCGGCTATGCGGCCGTGATGGCCTACCGCAAGGATCTTCTGGATGCGGCCGGCATCAAGGTGCCGGAGACCGCCGAGGACTTCGTCGAGGCGGCGATCAAGCTCACCGACCCGTCGAAGAAGATCTATGGCTTCGTCGCCAACGGCCAGAAGGGTGCGGCCGTCGCGCAGGACTGGCTGCAGTACAACGCCCAGCTCGGCGGTTCCGTGCTGAACGCCGAAGGCAAGCCGGTGCTGAACTCCGACGCCAATATCGCGAGCCTCAAGGTCTACAAGGAGCTGTTCGACAAGGCGGCACCGCCCGGCGCCGTCGATTATGACTGGGGCGGCCGCGAGGAGAGCTTCCGCCAGGGTCTCGTCGCCATGATGGAGACCTGGTCGGTCGGCGCGCCCGGCTATTATGACCCGTCCATGTCGAATATCGTCGATTCCGTCGCCATCACCTACACGCCGGTCGGCAAGGGATTGCCGCCCAAGTTCGGTTTCGGCGGTTGGGGTCTGGCGATCAACAACGACATCGACGAGAAGAAGAAGGAAGCGTCCTGGGAGTTCATCAAGTGGCTGGTCAGCCCGCCTGTCCACAAGGAGATGAACATGCTCGGCGCGGGTAGCTATATCCGCAAGTCGACGCTGGCCGATCCCGAGCTGAACGCCAAGTATCCGTTCCTGCCGATCATCGCCAAGTCGTTCGAGAACGCCGACGGCGACTATCGCCCGCGCATTCCGCAGTATCCGGAGATCCAGGACCTCCTCGGCACGGCCGTGAACGCCGTTCTCGTCGGCGGTGCCGATCCCAAGGCGGCGCTGGACGAGGCGCAGAAGCAGGCTGAGAAGCTCTTCTGAGCCATTCCAGCCGGCCCGCGCGGCCGCTAAGCATCGGCCCATCCCGTGCGCGGGGTGGGCCTCATCCGTCAGGCGTAGACGGCGACGTGTCGAGCATCGTGGTTCAGGGCGCCCTCCGAACCACCGAGGATTCAGCGTATTGACCAGCATTTCCGCCGGCACAGCATCGGTTCCGCGGCGCCGCTCCGGCCTGCGTTTCACGGATCGGCGCAAGCTCTTCCTGTTCTGCCTGGCCGTCCCGGCGGTCGCCTATGTCATCGCCATCGCCGTCTATCCGCTGGCGCAGGGCATCGTCTATTCGTTCTACGACTATAATTTGCTGCGACGCGGCGGGCGCATGACGTTCGTCGGGCTGGAGAATTATCGCGAGCTGCTCACCGACGCGACCGGCCAGCGCGCCCTGATCAACACCTTCGCCTTCACCTTCGGCGCCGTCGTCTTCGAGTTCGTCCTGGGCCTCGGGCTGGCGCTGCTGCTGTGGCGCGACAGCCGCTTCAACCGGATCGCGCTCGCCTTCCTGCTCATTCCCGTGACGATCACCCCGCTGGTCGTCGGCCTTATCTTCCGCGCGCTGCTCGCCGTCGACTACGGCTATATCGGCTACTATCTCGCCGAATGGGGCATCACCGATCCGCGCGGCCTGTTCGCCGGCACATCGACGGCGCTGCCCACGCTGATCTTCATCGATATCTGGGAGTGGACGCCGCTCGTCGCGCTGATCCTGCTCGCGGGCCTCAAATCGCTGCCGGGCGATATTCTCGAGGCGGCGCTTGCCGATGGTGCGACGCCGGCGCAGCGCTTCCGGCTCGTCATCCTGCCGTTGCTGCTGCCGACCGTCTTTCTCGCGCTCGTGCTGCGCATGATGGATGCGTTCCGCGTGTTCGATTCGATCTTCGTCACGACGGGCGGCGGTCCGGCCGATGCGACCAATTCGATGATGGTCTATGGCGTGAAGCAGGGCCTGCAGTTCTTCAACATCGGCTACGCCTCCGCGATCGGCAATGTCACGATCCTCTGCATCGCGTTCATGGCCGCCGCTTTCGCCCTTCTGATCCGCCGGGCCGATGTGAGGGCCAACGAGACATGAGCGTCACGACCCTCGACAGCCGCCCGGCACGGGCACCCTCGCGCCGGCGCACGGCGCTGCAGCAGCGCGTGCTGCGCGAGCGCACCGCGCTCGTCATCATCCTCATCATCTACATGGTGCCGGTGCTGTGGCTGGTGGCGACCGCCTACAAGCCGCCCAAGGACATGTTCTCCTCGCCGCCGACCTTCATCTTCGAGCCGACGCTGCATAATTTCCGCCGCGTCTTCGAGGTGTTCGACGTCTGGTCGCTGCTGAAGTCGAGCATCATCATCTCGCTCGGCTCGGCGGTGCTATCGCTGCTGCTCGGCGTGCCGGCGGGCTATGCGCTCGCCCGCTCGCAGTCGCGCTATGCGATCGTCATCGCCTATTTCTTCCTCGCGATCCGCATCGTGCCGATCATCGCGACGCTGATCCCGTTCTATCTGATGATGCGCGACATCGGCCTGCTCGGGACCTGGTGGGCCGTCATTCTGGTGAACACGACGCTCAACTGCGCCTTCGTCACCTGGATGATGTTCTCCTATTTCCGCTCGCTGCCCAAGGACATGGAGGAGGCGGCGCTGACGGATGGCTGCACGCTCTGGGGCGCGTTCTGGCGCGTCGCGTTGCCCACCGTGATCCCCGGCATCATCGCCTCGGCGCTCTTCTGCGTCATGTTCTCGTGGAACGACTTCCTGGTGGCGATGTTCCTGACCAACACCGATTCGAAGCCGCTGTCGGTGGCGCTGCTCGCGGCCTTCGGCACGAAGGACATCACTTGGGGAACGCTGGGCGCGTTGGCCCATTTCTCCACCATCCCGATCATGCTGATGGCGCTGTTCCTCAACCGATACTTCATCCAGGGCGTGACCCGCGGCGTGAACTGAGGCCGGCGTCGGCTATCTCGGCAAGCAGAAGCAAAACGGCCAGTCCCTCGAGACTGGCCGTTTTCGTCCGTGCGCCCTGGATTCGCTCGCGTGCCTTTCAGCGCGTCGTGCGCTCCGCATAGGCCAGCGCCAGCATGAAGGCTGCGAAGACGGCCACGATGCAGACGGTGGCGATGAGATGGCCTCCCGACATTTCGAACTCCCCGATGATTCCTCGACATGGCGAATTTCCCGGGCGGGGCGAGGCGACGCCTTGATCGGGATCAATCGCGTCCCGCGTGCAGGCTGCGACATTGCGCTGCGCGTCCGGCGGGAAACCGGATCGTCATCTGCACGGCATAAGGATCGTGTGCCATATGATCCGTGTGCCGATTTATCGGCGGGCCCGAACCCGTATTGGAACAGGAACGATGACTGAGGAATTTGCAGGCAAGGTTGCGATCGTCACGGGCGCTGGCTCGGGCATCGGCGCGGCCGTCGCGAAGCTGCTGGTGGCCGGCGGCGCCAAGGTGGTGGTGGCTGATCTGAACGAGGAGCACGCGAAGAGCGTCGCTGCCGCGCTCGGCGATGCGGCCAAGCCGTTCACGCTCGATGTCGGCGATCCCGCTGCCGTCGAGGCGCTTGTTGCCTTCGCCGTCGACACCTTCGGTGCGCTGCATCTTGCCGTGAACAATGCCGGCATCGGCGGCGCGTCGGCGCCGACCGGCGAATATGCGATCGAGGATTGGCACAAGGTCATCCAGATCAATCTGAACAGCGTGTTCTACGGACTGCGCTACGAGATCCCCGCGATCCTGAAGTCGGGCGGCGGCGCCATCGTCAACATGGCGTCGATCCTCGGCACCAATGGCTTCGCCAACGCGCCCGCCTATGTCGCGGCCAAGCACGGCGTCGTCGGGCTGACCAAGAATGCGGCGGTGGAATATTCCGCGCAGGGCGTGCGCGTGAATTCGGTCGGGCCGGGCTTCATCCGCACGCCGCTCATCGATGAGGTGATCGAGGAGGACGAGGCGGAGCAGGCGCTGATCGCCAAGCATCCGATCGGCCGGCTGGGCCGCCCGGAGGAGGTGGCCGAACTGACGGTGTTCCTCCTGTCCGACCGCGCCTCGTTCATCACCGGCAGCTATCACCTTGTCGACGGCGCCTATAGCGCCGTCTGATCGCGCCGCTCGATCCGCGGCCGGGCTCAGTCCGGCTGCGGATTGCCGGTGGCGCCGAGCGTCAGGCCTGTCGCCTTATGGAAGGCGGCGCCATAGCTCGCCACCTTCGCATCCTGCCACGAAGGCGCGAGGAAGGTGACGCCCTGCGGCAGCCCGTCCGGGCGGAAACCGTTCGGCACGGCCATGCCGCAGAGGCCCATCAGATTGACGAAGTTCGTATAGATGCCGAGCTGCGCATTCAGTTTGATCGGATCGGCGAGGATCTCCGTTTTGCGGTAGATCGTCGGCGTCGTCGGCACGACCAGCACGTCGATATCGGCCCAGGTCGCGCGCGTGTCGCGCTTCAGCGCGGCGATGCGATGCATCGCGGCGAAGACGTCCTTGGCGCTGTAATCGCTGCTCGTCTCCAGGATCTGCAGCGTGACCGGATGGATCACGTCGCGATATTTTTCGACGACCGCGTCCATCGCGATCGCCCGCTCGGCGATGAACGGCCCGCCATAGAGCAGCTTCTGCGTCTCTTCGAACGGCGTGAAATCGACCTCGACGCGCGTGCCGCCCATGGCTTCGAGCCGGGCGATTGCCCCGGCGAACAGCTTGGCGGCCTCGTCGTCGCCGAAGAAGCGCAGCGCCGATCCGCCGGGAACGCCGAAGCGGAAGCGGGCGGGGAGGGCGCTGATCGTCAGATCGACCGTGTTGGCCTCAGGCTTGGAGAATTCATAGCTGACATCGTAGCCGCCCATGCGCCGCCCCACGGCGACAGCGTCGGCGGTGGTCAGCGCGAAGACGGTCATGGTCTCGGCGCTCTTCAGCGAGCCGCCGCCGGAGACCGAGGAATTGGAGATGAAGCCCGGCGTCGGCTTGAGCCCGACAATGTTGTTGAAGGCCGCCGGCACGCGGCCCGATCCCGCCGCGTCATTGGCGACCGAGAAGGAGCAGAGGCCCGCCGCGACCGAGACGCCCGAGCCGGAACTCGACCCGCCTGAGATGAAGTCCTCATGGAACACCGACGAGCAGGCGCCATAGGGCGTGCGCACGCCGACGAGGCCGACGCCGAACTGGTCCATATTGACCTTGCCGAGGCAGAGCGCGCCGGACTCGGCAAGGCGCTGCATCGCCTGTCCCGTGGTCTCCGGCACATAGGCCATCTCGGGCAGCGCGTTGGTCGTCGGCATCCCGGGGACGTCGTTGCAGTCCTTGACCGAATAGGGAATGCCCCACAGCGGATCGTCGGTCGGTCCGGCAGCCTCAAGCGCCGCGGCTTCGGAAAGGAGCTGCGCGCGCGGGGCCAGATAGATCCAGACGTGATCGTCGCCGCGCCGCGCGATGCGGTCATAGACGGCATCGACGACGGCGCTGGGCGTTAGCGCGCCGCTGCGATAGAGGCGGCCGAGGGTCTGGAGATCGAGCGAACCGGTTTCAGGGGACCAGGGGGATGTCATCATGGCTTCCGGGGGCTACTTCCTTCACCTCCCCCTGAGGGGGAGGTCGACGGCCGCAGGCCGGCGGGAGAGGATTGAGGGAACTCGCCGGAGGGGCCGTAAACCCTCTCCCGGCCCTTCGGGCCGACCTCCCCCTCAGGGAGAGGTGAAGAGATGCGAGATAGCTCGGCCGATCTCAGGCGATCGCGTCCCGCAGTACGGCGATCGTCGTGGTCGTGCCGAACAGGCCGGAGCCGAAGCGGGTGATGTTGAGGATCGTGTCCTTGGCGCCGGCGAGATCGGTGGTCGTGCCGTCCTCGAGCAGGAGGGATTCGAGCCCGACATCATTGGCCGCGCGCATGGTCGCGTGCACCGCGCCTTCGGTTCTGAGGCCTGCGAAGACGAGGTTGGCGATCTTGCGCTGCTCGATCAGGAAATTGAGGTCCGTGCCCAGAAAGGCATTGTCGCCGGCATGCTCGATCACGGGCTCGCCGTCGACCGGCGCGAGTTCGGGTACGATCTCCCAGCCCTCGCTGCCGCGCGGCAGGATGCGGTCGAGCGGCCGGGCCGCGTTGCGCGCGGCGAGCACGCGCGGCAGCCCGACATGCGGATCGAAGCCGCGCCGTCCATGGATCACGAAGCCGCCCGCGGCACGCCAGGCGGCGAGCAGCGGCGCGAGCGCCGCGACGGTGGCCTCGGCCTTGGTTTCGGCGACGGCTTCGCGCTGGAAATCGACGAGGAACAGCGCCGTGTCGGCAAGCGTCCAGGCGCCGGTATAGGGCCAGGCATAGGGGCGGGAGGCGACGGGCTGGAACGTCTTCATCATGCCGCCTCCGCGACCTTGGCGATCATAGCGTTGATCTCGTCAGCCGTGGACGAGGCGCCCCAGCGGCCGCCATGGGCCGCGATGACGGCGAGCATGCCTTCGTGATTGGTGTTCTCGACCGCCTGCGTCCCGTCGGTGACGAGGATGCAGTCATAGCCGAGGTCGGATGCGTCGCGCATCGTGGATTGGACGCAGCAGTCCGACGTGACGCCGGCGATGATGATCGCCTCGATGCCGCGAGCCCGCAGGACATTGTCGAATTCGGTCGCGTGGAACGAGCTCTTGCCCGGCTTGTCGACCACGATCTCGCCCGGCTCCGGATAGAGTTCCGGGATGATGTCATGCCCCGGCTCGCCCCGCGTCAGCGCGCGGCCGAGATTGCTTTCGTCGCCAATGCCGACGCCATGCGCGCGGCTGCGCCAGCGCTTGACCGGGTTCAGGTCGGTCAGATCCGGGCGATGCCCCTCGCGGGTATGGATGATCGTCATGCCGGCGGCGCGGGCCGCCTTGAGCAGGCGGGCGATCGGCTCGATGGGCTTGCGGGTGTTCGCGATGCTCTGACCGAGCCGGTCGATCCAGCCATTCGGTCCGCAGAAATCCGTCTGCATGTCGATCACCACCACGGCGGTGCGCGAAAGGTCCAGCGAGCCGGAAAGCGGCCAGGGGAGGGGCATGTCAGCCATCCAATCGTTGCTCATCCTCGGGACGAAGGGGCGTGCGGTACCAATCGACATCGTCGAGAAGGCCTTGGGCCATGTCGTCCAACTCCATGTGGTAGTGGTGCTCATGCGGATACGGGACGACGATTTCCCCCGCCCGATAGCCGAGCTCTCCGAGCCGCTCGCCGAAGCGCTCGGCATCGCCATAGGCATGCAGCAGATTGTGTCGATCCCAGACGATCGTCGTTGATGCCCTCGGGGCGTGTATCCACAGGTCGAAACGGCCGTCCTGGCGGAGGAACGCCGCGTATTTGTCGATGAAGTCGGCGACGGCCTCGTTCGAGAGTTCCGGGCTTTGGTATCGGCCGGCCTCGCCCTCTCCCCGTGGTGTGTGCAAGACGTAGAGCAGCAGGTGAGGCGGCTCCGATGCCAGGGCCAGAGCCCTGAAGATGGACGGATCTCCGTGGGGAATCGTGGCCGTGATCCGATCGCCCTTTTCGTTGATGCGGTAGACCGGCGGGTACACATGCTCGACCCAATCGCCGTCCACGCTATGGCCGAGCCTGAACATCACGGCAGCCCAATCTCCCGCCCAGCCTCTTTCATCAAGCGCCGGCGATCGCCTTTTCCGTCTTCGCGTCGAAGACGTGGATGCGGGCCGGGTCGACGGCGAGGCCGATGCGGCTGCCGTCCTTGATGCGCAGCGTGCCGTCGAGGACGGCGCGCAGGCGGGTGCGGGCGCTCGACATCTCGTCCTTGTCTTCCGGCAGGCCGGCGGCCACGACGGATGCGCCGTCGAGATCGACATGGACGAGGAGGTTGGCGCCGAGATCCTCGACGAAGGCGACATGGCCGCAGATGAGGCCCGGCTCGCCCGGCCGGTCCTCGGCGATGCGGAAGGCCTCCGGCCGGATGCCCGCGACGATGGCGTTGCCGACATTGGCGGCGAGCGCCGGCCGCGCCGCGAGGGCCGCCGCATCGATCGGCAGAACCAATTCGCCGAGCCTGTAGGCCAGCGCGTCACCGTCACCGGCGATATGGCCGGCGAGCAGGTTCATCGGCGGCGAGCCGATGAAGCCGGCGACGAAGAGATTGGCCGGGGCGTCATAGAGCGTGCGCGGGCCGGCGAGCTGCTGCAGCACGCCCTTGTTCATGACCGCGACGCGGTCGCCCATGGTCATCGCTTCGACCTGGTCATGCGTGACATAGACCGTCGTGACGCCTGTCATCTTCTGCAGCCGCGCAATTTCGGCGCGCATCTGGCCGCGCAGCCGCGCGTCGAGATTGGAGAGCGGCTCGTCCATCAGATAGGCCTTGGGCGAGCGCACGAGAGCACGGCCCATGGCGACGCGCTGGCGCTGGCCGCCCGAGAGCTTGCCGGGCTTGCGGCCGAGATATTCCGAAAGCTCCAGGAGCTCGGCGGTCTCCGCGACCTTCTTGCGGATCTTTTCCTTGTCCTCGCCGCGCACCTTGAGTCCGAAGGCGATGTTCTCGGCCACGGTCAGGTGCGGATAGAGCGCGTAGGACTGGAAGACCATCGCGATGTTGCGGTCGCGCGGCGCGAGATCGTTGGCCACCGTTCCGTCGATGATCAGGTCGCCGTCGGAGATCTCCTCGAGCCCCGCGATCATCCTGAGCGCCGTCGACTTGCCGCAGCCAGAGGGGCCGACCAGCACGAGGAACTCGCCATCCGCGATTTCGAGATCAAGCGCGTTCACGGCGAGCTGTCCGTCGTCGTAGCGCTTGGTAACTCCGTTGAAGACGATCGCGGCCATCGAGTCCCTTCGGCTCCATCGTTGAGAGGGGAGAAAGTGCCACGCCGCCGAATGCCCTGTCAAAGATCGGGCGTGCTTAAATTCTTCTCAGATTATCGCGATCTGATGGCCGATGATCGATTGTATGCAATTCAGCCTAGCCCAATTCGAACGTCCGCACCGCGGCGACGAGGGCGGCCACCTCGCTCTCCGATGTCGTTGGGCTGCTGGCCGAATGCGCGAAACCGAGCCGCACCGCCGCCTCGGCTTCGTCGCGCGCGCCGGTCCGGCAGGAGGCGTGGATCTCACGGGCGCCCGTCGCGGCGAGGATCTGAGTTGCGTTGCCCGCGCGAACACCGCCGCCAGGCATGAGCGAAATTCGCTCGCCGGCATGGCGGGCATAGTCGGCGAGGCGCGGGAGCGCTTCGGCCGCCGGACCCGCACCGCCGGCGGTGAGGATACGCTCGAAGCCGAGCGAGGCGGCGAGGTCGATCGCCTCCAGCGGATCGGGCGCCGCGTCGAAGGCGCGATGCAGCGTCGCGCCGAGCCCCGCGGCATGCGAGAGCAGATGGAACAGCGCCCCCGCGTCGAGGCGGCCGCGCGGCTCGCAGGCGCCGATGACGATGCCGACCAGGCCGGCGGCGCGCACCGCGTCGATGTCGCGGCGCATCTGGTCGAGTTCCGCGGGCGAATAGACGAAATCGCCGTCGCGCGGCCGGATCATCGCATAGACCGGGATCGGCGCCTTCGCCGCGATGCGCATCAGCCCCGGCGTCGGCGTCAGGCCGCCGAGCGACAGCGCCGCGCAGAGCTCGATGCGGCCGGCACCGCCGGCGATGGCGGCCGCGAGCCCGTCGGGCCCGTCGACGCAGATCTCGACCGTCACGCCCATGGCTCAGGCCTCCCTGAGCAGTTCGGCGGCGAGCATGGCGGCGCCGATCAGGCCGCTCGCGCCGCGTGTCGTCCCGGGGACGACGAGCGGGGCGTCATAGCGGGCCAGAACGCGCTCCCTCACGACGGCATCGATGCGCTCGATCAGCCGCGTTTCGGCGGAAAGGCCGCCGCCGACGGGGATCACGGCCGGACCGAGCGTGTTGACGATCATCGACAGCGGCGCGGTGAGCAGATCGACATAGGTCTCGATCGTGCGCGCGGCGGCGGCGTCGCCGGCATGCCAGGCGGCGGTGATCTCGTGGCGGGCCAGCTTGGTGCCCGAAAGGCCTTCGTGGATATATTCGAGACCACGCACCGAGCCATAGACATCGACGCAGCCGACCTGGCCGCAGCCGCAGGCGACGAGGGGAATGCCGCGCGCCCGCACAGCGTCGGCGAGGACGGGGCCGTGGCCCCATTCGCCGCTATAGCCGCGGGCGCCGCGCAGGATGCGGCCGTCGATAACCACGCCGCCGCCGACGCCCGTGCCGAGGATCACGGCGAAGACGACGGGCTGGTCGCGCCCGACGCCGGCCTTGGCCTCGGCGAGCGCGAAGCAATCGGCGTCATTGCCGACCCGTACCGGCAGGCCGAGATGGGCGGCGAGCTTGCGCTCGATCGGATGGCCGGTGATCGACGGGATATTGGCGGCGTTGGCGATGCCGGTCGCGGGATCGACCGTGCCGGCAATCGAGATGCCGATGGCGCTGGCGCCGCCGGCATTCTCCACGAGCGTTGCGATGGCACGCGCGAAATCGTCCCAGCCCGTGTGGGGCGTCGGCAGCGTGGCCCGCTCGCTGACCGCGCCGTCCGCCCCGACCCGCGCGGCCTCGATCTTGGAGCCGCCAATATCGAAGGCGAGGGTCGGGAGCGATCCGGTTGGGGACATGAGGGCCTCAGGCGAGCGGTTCGAAGGTCTGTCGTTCGCCTCCGATATAGACCGCTTCGGCCGAAAGGTCCTCGCCGAGAAGCACGAAATCGGCGCGCGCGCCGGGCGCGATGCGGCCATGCGTGCGGTCGATGCCCAGGAACTCCGCCGGATAGAGCGAGGCCATGCGTAGCGTCTCGTCGAGCGGCAGGCCGACGACATTGGTCATGAAGCGGAGCGCGCCGATCATGTCGAGATCGGAGCCGGCGAGCGTGCCGTCCTCCAGCGTCAGCTTGCCGCCGGCGCGCGTGATGACGCGGCCGTTGAGTTCGAACTCCGTCAGTGCGGAGCCGACCGTCGACATGGCGTCGGTCACCAGATAGATGCGGCCTGGCGCCCGCTTGGCGCGGAGTGCATTGGCGATCGCCGCCGGATGGACATGGAAGCCATCCGCGATGAGGCCGCACCAGCTGTCCGGGCCGTCCAGCGCCGCGCCGACGACGCCGGGCATGCGATGGCCCAGCTGGCTCATGGCATTGAAGAGATGCGTGACGCCGCGTGCGCCGGCCGCGAAGGCCGCAGACGCGGTCTCGTAGGAGGCATCGGAATGGCCGATCGCGACATGGACGCCGGCATGGGTCAGCCGGGCGATCTGCGCCGGCGGGACCATTTCGGCCGCGACGGTCGTCAGCACATGGTCGATGCCGGTCGTGGTGAGCCTCTCGATGTCGGCGTCGTTCATCGGCCGGATCAGCGCCGGATCATGCGCGCCCTTGCGGGCGATCGAGAGGTGCGGGCCTTCGATGTGGATGCCGAGGCAGCCAGGCACGCCGGCATCGATCGCGCCGCGCACGGCGTCGATCGCGGCCTGCGTCACGGCGGGCGTGTCGGTGATCAGCGTCGGCAGCAGGGCCGTCGTGCCGTAGCGCGCATGGGCGCGGCAGATCGTGCGCACGCCCTCGACGGTCGCGGCGCTGTTGAGCAGCGCGCCGCCGCCGCCATTCACCTGCAGGTCGACGAAGCCCGCGGTCAGCAGCCCGTCCGGGAGCTTGACGATGGTCGCGTCCTCCGGCAGTTCGCCCGGCTCGGCGAGCGCTGTGACGATGCCGTCCTCGACGAGAACGGCGGTATCGGTCAGGCGGCGATAGCCGTTGAAGACGGTGGCGCCCAGGAAGGCGGTCCGGCTGGTCATGATGGTGCGTCCTTGTTCCTGGCGGCTCAGACCGTTTCCGTCACCTTCTTGAGGCCCCGCGGCTTGTCGGGATTGTAGCCGCGCGCCACCGACACGCTCTCGACGAAGCGGTAGAAGGAGAGGGCGATCGCGATCGGGTCGGTCAGCGGATGGCCGGTCGGGGCGACGGGCAGGCGCGGGCCGGCGACCTCGGCGGTCGTGGCGGAAAAGATTGTGGCGCCGCGCGCGGTGAGCGCGGAGGCGGTGGCGGCGAGGCTCGGCGCGGCGGCATCCTCGGGGATGAAGGCGAGAAGCGGGAAGAACTCGTCGACCAGCGAGACCGGGCCGTGCTGCAGCTCCGCGCCGGAATGCGCCTCGGCATGCAGGATCGACGTCTCCTTGAACTTGAGCGCGGCTTCGAGCGCCATGGCGAAGCCGGGGCCGCGGCCGATCGTATAGAGCGACTTGGCGCCGACGAAGGTTTCGAGCGCCGGGCTCCAGTCGCAGGCGAGCGCCGCTTCCAGCCGGTCGGGCAGGGCGGCGAGCGCCGCCTTCAAACCGGAATCGCCGCGCCATTCGGCAAGCACCGCCAGGGTCGCGACGGCGGCGCCGATGAACGACTTGGTCGCGGCGACGCTCTTCTCCGGGCCGGCGCGCAGCGGCACGAAGATATCGGCCATGGCGGCGAGCGGCGCGTCCTCGACATTGACGAGCGATATCGTCGTCGCGCCGGCCTTCTTGGTCGCCTCGAACAGCGCCAGGAGATCGGGGCTCTTGCCGGACTGCGAGAGAGCGATCGCCGCCGCTCCGGAGAGGCGTAGCGGCGCATCATAGATCGAGGCCACGGACGGGCCGAGCGAGGCGACCGGCACACCGGCCGTGATCTCGCAGGCATATTTGAAGAAGGTCGCCGCGTGGTCCGACGAGCCGCGGGCGCAGGTCACGATCACGGACGGATCGCGGGCGCGGAGCGCGGCACCGGCGGCGGCGATCGCGTCGCGCGAATCCGTCAGCAGGCGGCGCACGGCCTCCGGGGTCTCGTCGATTTCGGCGCGCATCAGCGTCGTCATGGTCTCTGTCCTTCGTTCGGGCTCAGCCGGGTTTCAGCTCGGCGACGAAATCATAGGCGTCGCCGCGATAATGGGAGCGGGTGAATTCGACGACGCGGCCGTCGGCGAGGTGGGAGATGCGTTCGATCGCGAGGATCGCGGCGCCGGTGGGGATGCCGAGCAGGCGCGCGTCGCCCTCATCGGCATTCTCGGCATTGACGCGCTGGGTCGCGTGGACGGGCCTGAGGCCTGCCGCGGCGAGCGCGTCATAGAGCGAGCCCTCGACGATCGTCGGATCGGGCATGAGGCGGGCCGGCAGCAGCGAGCGCTCCACCGCCATCGGCTCGCCATTGGCGAGACGCAGGCGATTGAGCCGCGTGATCCGTTCCGTCGGCGAGAGACCGAGGATCATCGCCTCGGCCGAGGAGGGCATGCCGACCTGCCGCAGCAGCCAGCGCGCCGTCGGTTCCAGCCCGCGCGAGCGCATGTCCTCGCTGAAGGAAGAGAGGCGCGACAGCGGCAGCTCGAAGCGCTTGCCCTCGCCGGCGACGAAGGTGCCCGAGCCGTGACGCTGACGCAGCAGCCCTTCAGCGACGAGACCGCCGATCGCCTTGCGGACGGTGACGCGGGAGACGCCGAGCGTGCTGGCGAGTTCGCGCTCCGGCGGCAGGCTGGCATTGGGCGCGAGCCGGCCCGATTCGACCGCGTCCCGGATCATCGCCTGGAGGCGGACATAGAGCGGCCCGCCCTCTGCCGCAGCGAGGCGGTCGGATGTCAGGAGGATCTCGGTCATGGCCGGTCTGTCGATTTCCGGAGCAGCGCTGCCGCTTCACGTCGGTTCCGAGTTCAATACCAAATCGAGGCCACGGACAAGACCAATTCGACAATCGTCGCTGTTATTCTGGTCGTTCGACGTCATTTAAAATACCAATTTGCGATAGTGGTCTTATATCTGGCCAATGGTGCGGCGGGTCTTGCATCCGGTGGCTGGCGGATGCGAGTGTCGCGCGATCGTTCAAGGGACTTCCATGAAGAACATCGTCATCATCGGCGGCGGCCATGCCGGCGCCCAGGCGGCTGCCAGCCTGCGCGCGGACGGCTTCGACGGGCGCCTCGTGCTGGTCTCCTCGGAAAAGGAACTGCCCTATCACCGTCCGCCGCTGTCCAAGGCCTTCATCAAGGCGGATGAGGACGCGCTGCAGGAGCTGCGGCCGGCGCTGTTCTACGAGAAGAACGGCGTCGAGCTGATGCTCGGCCGGACGGTGCAGAAGATCGACCGCGCGGCGGGCAAGGTGGTGCTCGACGATGGCGAACTGCCCTTCGACGGCCTGGTGCTGGCGACCGGCGCGCGCGTGCGCATTCCGCCGGTGCCCGGCATCGATCTGGCCAATGTCTTCCTGCTGCGTACCGTCGAGGACGCCCGCCGCCTCAAGGAGCGCTTCGCCGCGGCGAAGGATGTCGTCGTGGTCGGTGGCGGCTTCATCGGGCTGGAACTCGCGGCCACTGCGCGCATCCTCGGCAAGACCGTGACGGTGTTGGAAGCCGCTCCGCGGCTGATGGGCCGCGTCGTCGCGCCGGCGATTTCGGCCCATTTCCTCGATCTGCATCGCGGCCTCGGCTCGGCGGTGCGCCTTGAGACGCCGGTTGCAGCGCTGATCGGCGAGAATGGCGCCGTCGTGGCCGTGGAGACGGCGAGCGGCGAGCGCATCCCGGCCGATACGGTGATCGTCGGCGTCGGCGTGGTGCCGAATGTCGAACTCGCCGCCGAAGCCGGGCTCGACGTCCTGAACGGCATCGTCGTCGACGAGGCCATGCGCACCTCCGATCCGCGCATCGTCGCGGCCGGCGACGCCGTCGCGTTCCATCATTGGGCGCTCGGCCGCCCGGTCCGGCTCGAAAGCGTGCAGAACGCCGTCGACCAGGCCAAGACGGCCAGCGCCACGCTGATGGGCAAGGCGGAGGCCTATCGCGCCGTGCCGTGGTTCTGGTCCGACCAGGGCGACGCCAAGCTCCAGATGGTCGGCCTCTCAATGGACGCCGACCGGGCCGTGACGCGCGGCGACCCGGGGAGCGGCAGCTTCTCCGTCTTCCATTATGCCGGTGACAGGCTGGTCGCGATCGACAGCGTCAACCGCGCTACCGATCACATGCTCGGCCGCCGCTGGCTCGCCGCCGGCTTCTCGCCGTCACCGGAAGCGGTGGCGGATGAGAGCGTCGATCTGAAGGGGCTGATGCCGAAGGGCTGAGACGATGAGCTTCGTTGGCGAGATCGATGAGCGGCTTGAGCCGATCCTGTACCTCATCGAGGAGGACTACGAGCGCGGCTTGGCTCAACTGAAGTTGCTGGCGGAGGAGGGACATCAATTGGCGATCGAGTCGCTGGGCTGTCATCTATCCTACGACGGCGACGATGATGCCGCGATGAAGTGGCTTCTGATGGCCAATGATTTCGGTAGCGCGGTAGCCGCCTGGAACCTGGCGATGATGGCCAATCAGCGCGGCGATCGACAGGACGTGAAGCGCTGGATCGATCGCTCGGCCGAACTTGGCGAGGCTGACGCTATCGATGTCCAGTCGCTCGCCTACGACGTCGAGGCTCATCTCGCCAAGGAGCGAGGGGAGGACATTTAGGGATCGTCCTCCATGCGCTCCCTCGCATCGCATGCGCCGCCGTGCCGTTCACATTGCCCCGCAGCATCCGTTCGACTAGAAGAGCGCCAACCCCCTTCCCATATTCGCTCCGCCCCGAAAGCGGGCGGCATCGGAGCAGTACATGGCGCGGCAGTTCATCTATTTCATGCAGGGCCTGACCAAGTCCTATCTTGGCGGCAAGAAGGTGCTGGAGAACATCAACCTCTCCTTCTACCCGGACGCGAAGATCGGCGTGCTCGGCCCGAACGGCTCGGGTAAGTCGACCCTGCTCAAGATCATGGCCGGCCTCGACAAGGAATTTACGGGCGAGGCCTGGGTCGCGCAGGGCGCGAATGTCGGCTACCTGCCGCAGGAGCCGCATCTCGATCCGACCAAGACCGTATTTGAGAACGTCATGCTCGGCGTCGCCAAGAAGACGGCGATTCTCGAGCGCTACAACGAACTGATGATGAACTACTCCGACGAGACCGCGGAGGAGGGCGCCAAGCTTCAGGACATCATCGACAGCCAGAATCTCTGGGATCTCGAATCGCAGGTCGAGATGGCGATGGAAGCGCTGCGCTGCCCGCCGAGCGACTCGCCGGTCGACAAGCTCTCCGGCGGTGAGCGCCGCCGCGTCGCGCTCTGCCGCCTGCTGCTCGAGCAGCCGGACCTGCTGCTCCTCGACGAGCCGACGAACCATCTCGACGCCGAGTCGATCAACTGGCTCGAGAAGCATCTGCGCGAATATCCGGGCGCGATCCTGATCGTCACCCACGATCGCTACTTCCTCGACAATGTCACCGGCTGGATCCTCGAACTCGATCGCGGCCGCGGCATTCCCTATGAGGGCAATTACTCGACCTATCTGGAGAAGAAGGCGAAGCGCATGGAGCAGGAGGGCCGCGAGGAGGCCACCCGCCAGCGCGCGCTGCAGCGTGAGCGCGAGTGGATCGCGGCTTCGCCCAAGGCCCGGCAGTCCAAGTCCAAGGCTCGTATCCGCGCCTATGACGAGCTGGTCGAGGCGTCGCAGGACAAGACGCTGTTCAACACGCAGATCGTCATTCCCGTTGGCGAGCGGCTCGGCGAGAAGGTCATCGACGTCGAAAACCTCACCAAGAGCTATGGCGATCGCGTGCTGATCGAGAATCTCTCGTTCAAGCTGCCGCCCGGCGGCATCGTCGGCGTGATCGGCCCGAACGGCGCCGGCAAGTCGACGCTGTTCCGCCTGATCACCGGCGAGGAGAAGCCCGATTCCGGCTCGATCTCGCTCGGCGACACCGTGCATCTCGGCTACGTCAATCAGGGCCGCGACGATCTCGCCGACAACAAGACCGTCTGGGAGGAAATCTCCGGCGGCGCCGAGGTGTTCTATCTCGGCAAGCGCGAGATGAACTCGCGCGCCTATTGCGGCGCGTTCAACTTCAAGGGCGGCGACCAGCAGCAGAAGGTGGGCTCGCTCTCGGGCGGCCAGCGCAACCGCGTGCACCTCGCCAAGCTGCTCAAGGATGCGAACAACGTCATCCTGCTCGACGAGCCGACCAACGACCTCGACACCGAGACGCTCTCGGCGCTGGAAGAGGCGCTGGAGGATTTCGCGGGCTGCGCGGTCATCATCAGCCACGACCGCATGTTCCTCGACCGCCTGGCGACGCATATCCTCGCCTTCGAGGGCGACAGCCATGTCGAGTGGTTCGAGGGCAACTTCCAGGACTATGAGGAAGACAAGAAGCGTCGCCTCGGTCCGGATGCGCTGAACCCGCACCGGATCAAGTACAAGCCGCTGACGCGCTGATGAAGGGGCGCGGGCTCGCCGCCCGCGCCGTTCTCACGTCGTATAGCTGATCGCGGCGTAATAGGCCTCGCCATAGCCCGCGATCAGATTGGCCTTGTCCTTGCCATTGATGATGGCGCGGGCGCCGACCCAGTCTGCCTTGTTGGGATTGAAATAGTCTGGCAGCTTCCTGGTGGTGAACCAGCCGCCGATCATGCCTTGGAAGAGGATCGGGCGGGCATATTCCGGCTTCATCGCATCGTCGGGATTGTTCACGAGTTCGGGATAGCCGATCTCGTTTCCTGCGCGGATGTAGTTGTTCTTCCACGTCAGCTGGACGAAGCCGCGGCCGCAATAGAGCGCGCCGTCACCGACCTTCGTATTGCCCATGCTCTTGGCGCGTTTCGGGTCCACGCCCGAAATGTCGTAGAGCCGCATGAAGCGCTCGCGCGTTCCGTATTCGTGGATCGGTTGCATCGTCCGATCGGTCTCGTGATGCGCCGTCGCAAGGGCATAGGCGAGCCAGCGGTCGTCGCGCGCGGCGTGGTGCTTTTCCCATTCATCAAGCAGGCCGGTCAGCCCGTTTACCTGCTTGGCGCTGAGCGATCCGCCGAAGTGCGTCAGCCGAACCTGCTTGAAGAAGAAGTCGCGGTTGATCATGTGCAGCCTCCCGTGGGGTGTAACCCAGGGGTGCATGCTACCATGAATTGATCTCATGGGTTGTATTTATCGGGGGCGTGCAACCAAAGGGCGTCCAAATGCGAACGAGCGATCCTTCGGCGCCGGCTATGCGTCGCCGATGGATCGCTCGTCGCCCCACCGGCTGGGCCGGTTTGGGCTTTGCCGTGCCCGGGGGGAGCGCGGCATCTCGAATTTGCAGCGGACGACCCCACCTGGGTCTAGGGGGGCAGGGGCAGGGCCGTCCGCTCTTCCTCAGCCACAAGTGGCCGAGGGTCTCGAAGGTCCCCTGCTGTCGCAGCGAAGACGCCGCGCCGGCAGGGGGCCGTAATTGTTCGGAAGCTCCGGCATTGGCCGACGACCGGGAGGTCCGTATCGATCGTCACCACGCTTCTCTTCCGTCCGTGACGCGGCGGGGTCATCCGCGTCATCAACTTGATTGGACCCTATTTCGTTCCGTCGCGTCCGTCTGTGACGCCGGTCACAGGCCGGCGATCCCGGCGCGGTGCTCGTGTGACGTGGGCTCTGTGCTCGACACTCGGTCGGGCGCCGCGCGCGGCGCGTTCAAGGCTGCGGCGGGCGTGAGCGAAGAAGTTCGAGCCGGCCGATGGGTCGGCGCGCTGGTGGTCCTGCCCGTCTTCGATCGACGGCGCGGTCGCCGCCAGGGCGCGCGCGGCTGCATGGAGCGCCGGCGGCGGGAAGGCGTCGAGAAGGACGGGCAATGCGCCCTGGCGTTCCTCGCGCTGGTGCTGCTCGCAGTCGGCGAGGAAGGTAGCCGCGAGGCGGCAGGTCTCGCGGATCGCCTTTTGCCGTGCGGCATCGGTCTCGATGTCGCGGAGACTGGCCAGTACGCGGCTGATGGCGCCGGCGCTGCGTTCGAGGCGCCCGTGCTGGCGGTCGAGCCGCTCCGCGAAGGCGGGCGCGCGAAGCCGCAGCATCGGGTGAAGGCAGGCTGCCTCGCTGCTGCCTTGCGCCTCGACCAGCTCGATCACGGTCGTCCAGGCGCACGCCAGCGCCGGCACCGATTCAGCCTCCGCAGAGGCCGTTTCGAGTCGGTCGACGAAGCGGGCAAGTGCAATGCGCAGCGCCCGTTGTCCGGGGCCATAGAGATCGGGGGTGATCCAGATCACGACACCCTCCTGTCATTGTGTTCGGCGAAGCTAGTGCCGGGCCTTCTCGGGGGATATGACGTCGGTCACAGTCGCGGCCGCGTCTTCGCGGGAGCCGGCGGACCGGACTCTTTCTCCCGCGCCAAGCAGAGCCGCAAGCGGAGCAGGGTGTCGTCGATGAGCGCGATTGCGTGGTCAGCCGGACAATATGTGAAGTTCGAGGATGAGCGGACGCGCCCGGTGCGCGATCTGATCGCGCATATCCCGCTCGCCAGCCCGGCGCGAATCGCCGATCTCGGCTGCGGGCCCGGCAATTCGACCGAGCTTCTGGTCGAGCGCTGGCCCGGCGCGGAGGTGGTGGGCCTCGATTCCGCTCCCGACATGCTGCGCGCGGCCCGCGAACGCCTGCCGGCGGTCAACTTCGAAGAGGCGGATCTGACCGTCTGGACGCCGGCGGAGCCGTTCGACCTGCTCTTCGCCAATGCGGTCTTCCAATGGGTGCCGGATCATCTCGCCGTGCTGCAGCGCCTGTTCGCGGCACTGCCCGCCGGCGGCGTCCTCGCCGTGCAGATGCCCGACAATCTATCGGAACCCACCCACCGCCTCATGGAGAGCGTCGCGCAGGACGCGGCCTTTGCCGATGAATTCGCCGGCCGCTCGCTGCGTCGGCCCGCGCTTCCCGCGCCGCGCGACTATTATGATGCGTTCGCGCCGAACGCGGCCGGGATCGATATCTGGCACACGATCTACAACCATCCGCTTCAGGATGCGGAGGCGATCGTCGAATGGGTCAAGGGCACCGGCCTCAGGCCTTATCTCGGCGCTCTGCCGGGGGCGCGGCGCGCTGCCTATCTCGATGCCTATCGCGCGGCCATCGCCGCAGCCTATCCGCCGCTCGCCGACGGCAAGGTGCTGCTGCGCTTTCCGCGCCTCTTCCTGGTGGCGATCCGAGCCTGAAGCGTTTCAGTCTTCGGCGGGCCGTGCCGGCAGGCGCGCCAGAAGCGCGAGGCCGTGCCGGTCTATCAGCTCGACCGGGCGGCGCTCGGCCCGGCGGATCGCCGCCAGATCGAACGTTCCGTCACTGACCAGAATGCCCCGGACCGCGCCCTCCGTGGCGATGGCATCCAGAAAGGCGGAAACGGACGCCTCGTTGGCCGCCGCGTCCGGCACCGCGCCCAATATGACCTTGCCGCCGACCAGCGGGTGATCGTCGAACGCGACGAGACGGAGCGCGTCGCCCGCATCGATCGAACGGACCGCATCGAAGCCGAGATCGGCCGCGAGGCGTTCCAGTGCCAGGCGGAAAGGCGCCGGATCCTGCAGGTCGATCCGCGGCAGGTCCCGCGTGGACCGTGCCGGCATGGTCACGATCGGCGACACGGCCGGGCTTTCGTCGGTCGGCCGGGCGATCACGCCGCCGAGCGCGCGGACCGTGGCCTTCGCATCGACCTTGGAGAGATCGAGATGCGTGAAGGCGGCGGTGGTCGCGCGCAGCGAGACGACGCAGAGCGGTGGTCCGCTGCCCTCCCATGACCGGCGCGCGATCAGGCCGTTGAAGCCGATCACAGAGACGGGCAGGCCGACAACGGCGCCGCAGAGCTCGTGCATGGTGCGCAGCGCCGTCATGGCGATGACGTCGTGATAGATGAATTTGCGGTCGAGACCGCGGATCGGCACCGGGACGATCTGGTTGCTCGACTGGATGTATTGGACATCCGTGTCGAGCGGCAGGATCGCGATGTCGGGCAGCATCATCTCGACGGTCAGCACGCCGCTCGCCCGGTCGAAGGCGATGTCGAAATCGCGCGGAAAGCCGGGCGGATAGACGGAGCGTTCCAACGTGAGGGCGGCATAGGCGGCGATCGCCTCCGGATCGCCGTCGACGATGGCCTGGCCCATGGCCTCGATCTCGCGCGCCCGCCAGAGCTGCTTCAGGCGGAACGCCTCGTGGTCGCTCTCCTGCGCCACCTCCCACGCCGTGAGCCGCTCGAGCCGGCGCCGTTCCTGTTCGGCCCATTGCGCTTGCGCCGCGAGGCGCGCGAGGCGGGCCGCCTCGTCCTCGGCCGGGTTCGTCCGTGGCCGGCTCCTGTGCACCAGCGTGGCGAGCCCCCAGGCGCGCTCATCCCGCGCGCCGACGGGGTCTTGTGCGGGGCGCGGTTCCGGATGGGCGAGCTCGGGCGGCGGCGGCATCTCGGGCGGCGGCTCGGTCAGGCGGAGATCGTCGAGGAAGAAGGTGCAGCGGTTCGCGAGGCCGTCGGCGAGCAGCGATTGCGCCGCGCGCCAGCGTTCGCGGATCTCCGCGGCCCGCTCGCCGGCCTCGTGCTGCTTTTCGCGGAGAAAGAGTTCCTTCTCGCTGCGGGAATCCTCCGGGCGGCGGAAGCCGGGCCGGATCGCCGCGCGCAAGGCTTCCCGTTCCGCCTTGAGCGCAAGGCGAAGCTCGACAGCCTGCAGGCGGCGGGTCTCGGCGGCTTCCTCGCGGGCCGCCTCCTCGGCGAGCCTTTGGCCCCGCGCCGCCTGCCGCGCCATGGCCAATCCGATGCTCCCGAGCCTTCGATCGTGCGGCAACGCCCCCTCCGGTCGCCTGCGACGAAACCGCTAACGCGTCATAGTAGATGAGTTCGCCCGATTCGCATCGCCCATCACCGGGCCTGGCTTCGTCAGGATGCGGATCGCGTCTCGCCGATGGCGGCGACGAGCATGTCGCCGAACGCATCGAAATCGTGCCGGCGGGGCGAGGAGGAGCGCCAGACGAGCCCGATCTCGCGCGAGGGCTCGGGCGCCGCGAATCGCGTCAGCGCGATGCGCGCGTCGCGCGCCTCCACCTCGACGCACATTTCGGGCAGCAGCGTCACGCCATAGCCGTTGGCGACCATCTGCATGATCGTCGAAAGGCTCGCCGCGCCGAAGCCGTTCATCCGCTCGGTGCGCGCAATGCCGCAATAGCGCAGCGCCTGGTCGCGCAGGCAGTGGCCATCCTCGAGCAGAAGCAGCCGCTCGGGCTCGATCTGGTCGGGCGTCGCGAGACGGGTCTCGTCGACCGCCGCGCCGGCGCGCGAGGCGAGGAGAAAGCGATCCTCGAACAGCTTGCGGCTGTCGAGGCCCGGCTCGCCCGTCGGCAGCGCCATCAGGACCAGGTCCAGTTGTCCCTGCAGCAGTTCGTCGACGAGCTGGTCGGTCCGCGTCTCCCGTAGCTGCAGTTCGAGCGTCGGATAAGTCTGCTGCACGCGCGGCAGGACGCGGGGCAGCACATAGGGCGCTACGGAGGGGATGACCCCGAGCTTCAGCATGCCCGACAGGACGGAGGCACCATGGCGCGCGAAGTCCGTGAGGTCGCGCACATCGCCAAGGATCTTGAGGCCGCGGCGGGCGATCTCCGTGCCCTTCGCCGTCAGCGCGACTCGGCGTGCGCCGCGCTCGACCAGCGGCAGGCCCAAGATCGCCTCCATCTCGCGAATCTGCTGCGAGAGCGCGGGCTGGGATATGCCGCATTCGTCGGCGGCGCGGCCGAAATGCAGGTGCCGGGCGACGGCTTCGAAATAGCGGAGCTGACGAAGGGTGATCACGGCGCGAGAATGGTTTCCTGCGGTTTGGTCGATCCCGATAGGTAGGACTTATCGTCCTAACCCTTCAATATGATTGGAACCGATCTAAGGCACATGGCATGTTGCAGCCACCAAGAGCCGGCCGATGGAGCGGCCGCAGCAGCCTGGAGGGCGCCATGACCGACAAGATGACCACGACGGCGGGCGCGCCGATCTCCGACAATCAGAATTCGCTGACGGCCGGCGAGCGTGGGCCGGTGCTCATGCAGGATTGGCAGCTCGTCGAGAAGCTGGCGCACCAGAACCGTGAGCGCATCCCCGAGCGCGTCGTGCACGCCAAGGGCTGGGGCGCGCACGGCACGCTGACCATCACCCACGACATCACGCAATACACCAAGGCGAGCGTCTTCGCGCAGGTCGGCAAGAAGATCGAGATGATGGCCCGCTTTTCGACCGTTGCCGGCGAGACCGGCGCGGCCGATGCCGAGCGCGACGTGCGCGGCTTTGCGCTGAAGTTCTATACCGACGAGGGCAATTGGGACCTCGTCGGCAACAACACACCCGTCTTCTTCGTGCGCGACCCGCTGAAGTTCCCCGATTTCATCCACACGCAGAAGCGTCATCCGAAGACCAATCTGCGTTCGCCGACGGCGATGTGGGATTTCTGGTCGCTTTCGCCGGAGAGTCTGCATCAGGTCACGATCCTCTTTTCCGATCGCGGGCTGCCGCAGACCGTCCGCCACATGAACGGCTACGGCTCGCACACCTATTCCTTCATCAACGCAGCCGGCGAGCGCTTCTGGGTCAAGTTCCACTTCAAGACGCTGCAGGGCCACAAGCACTGGACCAATGGAGAGGCGGCGGAGGTCGTGGGGCGCACCCGCGAATCGACGCAGGAGGATCTGTTCGGCGCGATCGAGCGCGGCGAGTTCCCGCGCTGGCGGCTTCAGGTCCAGGTCATGCCCGAGCTCGACGCGGAGAAGACCTGGTACAATCCCTTCGACCTCACCAAGGTGTGGCCGCATGCCGACTATCCGCCGATCGATGTCGGCATCCTCGAGCTGAACCGCAACGCCGACAATTATTTCGCCGAGATCGAGCAGGTCGCCTTTTCGCCGTCGAACATCGTGCCAGGTATCGGCTTTTCGCCCGACAAGATGCTGCAGGCGCGCATCTTTTCCTATGCCGACGCGCATCGCTATCGCCTCGGCACGCATTACGAGGCGCTGCCGGTCAACGCGCCGAAGGTGCCGGTCCACAACTATCACAAGGACGGCGCCATGCGGTTCTTCCCGCCCGGCACCAATCCCGACGCCTATTACGAGCCCAATTCCTTCGGCGGGCCGAAGCAGGACGACAAGTTCCGCGAGCCGCCGCTGAAACTCTCGGGCGACGCGGACCGCTATGATCGCCGCAAGGGCAATGACGACTATCAGCAGCCCGGCGATCTGTTCCGCCTGTTCACGCCGGAGCAGAAGGAGCGGCTCTTCGGCAATCTCGCCGCGGCGATGCAGGGCGTGCCGATCGAGATCGTCAATCGCCAACTCGTGCACTTCTATCGGGCGGATCCGGAATATGGCTTCGGCGTCGCCCGCAAGCTCGGCCTCGCGACGGAAGGCCTCGCCGCCGCGGCGGAGTGACCGAGCCGTCATAACGATGTCTTTCAAAAGGGCTCCGTCCGCAGGGACGGGGCCTTTTTTGTTGGGCGTGACCTGACCGCGATGCTCCATGCTGCGGCGCATATCGTCGATGCGGCAGTTGCGAATGCTTTTCAGAACCATTTTAACTCTTTGAAATCGTTTGACTTCCTCCTCCACGATGCCTATCGACATCGTCATCGGGGAGTAGTCACCGCCTCCGAGCGGGATCGCGTCAACAGGCTTGCGCAGCAGCGCATGGCGCGGTCAGCCGAACGATCGGCCAGACCAGACCGTTGTGCCGGCTCTCCCGCGGACGGAGAGGTTTCCGGGGCGCGGTCTCTCGTCCGTTGGTCATTGTCATGTCTCCCTTTGCCATTCTCGTGCTGGCCTTCAGCATGTCCGTCGATGCCTTTGCCGTCTCCGTCGGCCGTGGCGCGGCGATCGGCCGTCCGCGTGTCGGCGAGGCGCTGCGCACCGGCGCGGTGTTCGGCCTCGTCGAAGCCGCGACGCCGGTGATCGGCTGGGCCGCCGGCCTCGCCGCGAGCCGCTACATCGAGGCCGTCGACCACTGGATCGCGTTCGGGCTGCTCGGCGCCGTCGGCCTTCACATGCTCTATGCCGCCATCTGGAAGCGTCAGGACGAAGCGCCCAAGGGCCGATCCATCGCCGTGCTGCTCGCCACCGCGCTCGGCACCAGCCTCGACGCCATGGCCGTCGGCGTGTCGCTCGCCTTCCTCGACGTGAACATCGTCGTCATCGCCATCGCGATCGGCCTCGCCACGTTCGTCATGTCGTCGGGCGGCATGCTGGTCGGGCGCCTTATCGGCGACCAGTTCGGCCGAGCCGCGGAACTGGTGGCGGGCGCGGCGCTGATCATTCTCGGCGGTGCGATCCTCGTCGAACACCTCGCCGCGGGCTGAGGATTCGTTTCCGTCCGGGGCGCTTCGGGAGCAATTCGTCGCTTCTGCCGCACGCCGAAATGCACTACCACCCGCTTCCATCGAGAGGGGGGTGGCATGCGCATCGACATTTCCGAGCTTTCCGAGGTCTTTCCGGATTTTCGCGTCGCCGTGGTCATCTTCGACGGACTGGCGATCGGAGAAGGGCGAACGCCCGTTCTGTCGGCAGAGATCGCGCGGCGCGAGGCGGATGTCCGGGCGCGCTTTGCCGGCACCGAGCTTTCGGAGATCCCGGGCGTGGCCGCCTGGCGGCGCGCCTACCGCGCCTTCGGGATCAAGAAGACCAGCTACCGCTCCTCGGTCGAGCGCCTCGTCAAGAACATGCTGGCCGATCGCCCGCTCCCGGCGATCAATCCCTTTGTCGACGCCTATAACGCCGTCTCGATCGCGCATGTCCTGCCGATCGGGGCGGATGATCTCGACCGCGTCGCGGGTGATATCGCCTTCCGCTATGCCCGGCCGGGCGACAGCTTCCTCGACATGGCTGGCGGCGAGGAGGGGGAGGGCGGCGCTCCCGCCGAAGATCCGCCCAAGGAGGGCGAGGTGGTCTATGCCGATCACGAGAAGGTGCTCTGCCGGCGCTGGAACTGGCGTCAGGACGCGCGCTCGCTCGTCGGCCCCACGACGCGGCGCGCCGTCGTGACGATCCAGTCGAACGGGGCGGGCAGCGTCGAGACAGCCGCGCAGGATCTCATCGCGCTCGTCGGTGCGTCCTGTGGCGGCAAGGGTCGCTTCGTGACCGCGGACCGGAGGCAGCCGCTGGTCGAGATCGCGATTTAGCGGCGGACACCCTTTACACATATAAAGATATCTTTATATGTTGCTGGCCACGCGAGGGCGCAGTGCCGCGCAGGCTGGATCGACATGAGCGCAAGCCGAGCTTCTCCCACGATAGCGACCGAACCCCTGATCGCCGCGCTCAAGGCGGCGGGCGAGGCGACGCGCTATCGCATCCTGGTTCTGCTGGCGCGGAGCGAGCTGACGGTGAAGGATCTGACCGCGATCCTCGGCCAGTCGCAGCCGCGGATCTCGCGCCATCTCAAGCTGCTCGCCGAGGCCGGGCTGATCGCGCGCTATCCGGAGGGCGCCTGGGTCTATTACCGGATCGCCGAAGGTGGCGCGGCGCGGCGGCTGGTGCAAGACCTGACGGCGCTGGCCGATTTCACCGATCCGACGCTGATCCGCGATCGCGAATGGCTGGCCGCCGTCAAGCGCGAGCACGCCGCGGAGGCGGCGCGCTATTTCACGGCCAACGCCGCCGATTGGGATACGATCCGTTCGCTGCATGTGCCGGACGCGGCGGTGGAGGCGACGATGCTGCGCCTCCTCGGTGGACGGCCGGTCGATCGCCTGCTCGATATCGGCACCGGCACGGGTCGTCTGCTCGAGCTTTTCGCGCCACTCTATCGGCAGGGCGTCGGCATCGATGCCTCGACCGCCATGCTCGCGGTCGCGCGCGCCAATCTCGACAAGGCCGGGGTCCGCCACGCGCAGATCCGGCATGGCGACATCATGAAACTGCCGCTCGCTGCCGGCAGCTTCGATCTCGTGACGATCCATCAGGTGCTGCATTTTCTCGACGATCCCGGCGAGGCGATCGCCGAGGCCGCGCGCGTGCTGCGGCCGGGCGGACGGCTGCTGGTGGTCGATTTCGCGCCGCATGCGCTGGAGTTCCTGCGCGAGCGCCATGCGCATCGCCGGCTCGGCTTCTCGCATGAGGCCATGGCCGGCTGGATCGGCAAGGCGGGGCTCGATCTGGTCGAGACGGCCGATCTCGGCGCGGGCGACAGGACGGAACAATTGACGGTGACGATCTGGCTGGCGCGCGATCCGCGCCTGCTGGTCGCGGAAGAAATCTCGGGGATGGAGACGGCGTGATGACGGAAGCTGGCGGCCGGGCGAGCCGGAACGGCGGCGGAGCGAACGGACTGGGCGTCTCGTTCGAGTTCTTTCCGCCCAAGACGGAGGCGATGGAGCAGACGCTCTGGACGTCGATCGAGCGTCTGGCCCCTCTGAGCCCGTCCTTCGTCTCGGTGACCTATGGCGCGGGCGGCTCGACGCGCGAGCGCACCCACGCGACGCTCGCCCGCATCCTCTCGGAGACCACGCTGAACCCGGCGGCGCATCTGACCTGCGTCGGGGCGACCAGCGCCGAGGTGGATGCGGTGGTCGACGACTATGCCGCGACAGGTGTGCGCCACATCGTGGCGCTGCGCGGCGATCCGGTCGAGGGCATCGGCGCGACCTATCGGCCGCATCCGGGCGGCTACGCCTATTCGGCCGACCTCGTCGCTGCGATCCGTGCGCGTCATCCCGAGGTCGAGGTGTCGGTCTCGGCCTATGTCGAGCGCCATCCCGAGAGCCCCGACTGGTCGACCGAGATCGACAATCTGAAGCGCAAGGTCGATGCCGGCGCGAACCGCGCCATCACCCAGTTCTTCTTCGACAACGACCTCTATTCGGCCTTCCTGGACCGTGTCGCGGCGGCGGGCCTCTCCATCCCGATCGTGCCGGGCATCGTTCCGGTGCTGAACTTCACCCAGACGGCGAAGTTCGCGCAGAAGGCCGGCGCCAGCGTGCCGCCCTGGTTCGCCGCCCGCTTCGAGGGGCTGGAGGACGATCCGTCGACGCGCCAGCTCGTCGCGGCGGCAGTCTGCGCCGAGCAGGTGCTCGATCTCGTCGACCGCGGCGTGACGGATTTCCATTTCTACACCATGAACCGCGCCGATCTCGTCTATGCGATCTGTCACCTGCTGGGCATGCGGTCCGCGAAGCCCGCGCCCGCATCCGGGGAGGCCGTGGCGGCGTAGGAAAGCTGGAATTCGGGTCAGAATGACCTTATATCTGGTCATCCTGATCTGAACTGGAGGCGGCGATGGCGGATTGGCAAGTCCAAGAGGCGAAGGCGAAGTTCAGCGAGCTGGTCGAGCGCGCCATCCATGAGGGGCCGCAGACGATCACCCGCCACGGCAAGCCGCGCGCGGTCGTCCTGTCGATGGAAGAATACCGTGCGATGGCGGCGGGAAGCACAGCGCCGGAAGCCGGTAAGCCGCGCATAAGCTTCAAGGAGTTTCTGCTGAGCGGGCCGAAATTCGATGACGACGTCGAGTTCGATTTCGAGCGGATCAAGGACTATCCGCGAGACATAGACTTTGACTAGCCGTCAGGTCCTGCTCGATACCAATGTCGTGTCGGAACGCTGGCGTAAGCGTCCCGATGCGGCCGTTGCAGAATTTCTTGGTCGTCTGCCGATGTCGGCGGTCCATGTCAGTGTCCTGACGATCGGCGAGATGCGCCGGGGCGCGGAACTGAAGCGGCGAACGGATGTCGTGGCGGCAGAGCGGCTGACGCAGTGGTTGTCGGAGATCGAGCGGGAATTCGATGAGCGGATCCTACCCGTCGATGCCGCCACGGCCGATCTCTGGGGGCGCCTCTCTGCGCAGAGGCCCCGGCCGATCGTCGATACGCTGATCGCCGCGACGGCGATCGTACATGGGATGACGCTGGTGACCCGCAATATCGACGATGTGCGCGACACCGGTGCCCGGCTGGTCAATCCCTGGACCGGCGAGGAGGTCTGATGATGCAAACCGTTCACGAGCGAGCCGAGGCTTTGAAGCGTCTCGCGGCGACGCGCATCCTGGTGCTCGACGGCGCGATGGGCACGATGATCCAGCGGCTGAAGCTGACCGAGGCGGATTTCCGCGGCGAGCGCTTCAAGGACTGGCCGCGGGACCTGAAGGGCAATAACGACCTCCTGATCCTCACGAAGCCGGACGCTGTCGAGGCGATCCACCGTGAGTATTTCGAGGCCGGCGCCGATATCGTCGAGACCAACACCTTCTCCTCGACGACGATCGCCCAGGCCGATTACGGCATGGAGGCGCTCGCCTATGAGCTGAACTATGAAGGCGCCCGCATCGCGCGGCGTGCGGCCGACAAGGTCGCGGCCGAGACGGGGCGTCCGCGCTTCGTCGCCGGCGCGATCGGCCCGACCAATCGCACCGCCTCGATCTCGCCGGACGTCAACAATCCCGGCTTCCGTGCCATCACCTTCGACGAGTTGCGCACCGCCTATGCCGAGGCGACGCGCGGGCTGATCGATGGCGGCGCCGATGCGATCTTGATCGAGACGATCTTCGACACGCTGAACGCCAAGGCGGCGGTCGCCGCCGTCGAGGACGTGTTCGAGGAGAAAGGCGTCGAACTGCCGGTCATGATTTCGGGAACGATCACGGATCTTTCGGGCCGCACGCTCTCCGGCCAGACGCCGACGGCGTTCTGGTATTCGCTCCGCCATGCGAAGCCGTTCTCGATCGGCCTCAACTGCGCGCTCGGCGCGAAGGAGATGCGCGGCCATATCGACGAGATCGGCCGCGTCGCCGACACGCTGGTCTGCGCCTATCCCAATGCCGGCCTGCCGAACGAGTTCGGCGAATATGACGAGAGCCCGGCGGCGATGGCGAAACTGGTCGGCGAATTCGCGCAGTCCGGCCTCGTCAACATTGTCGGCGGCTGCTGCGGCACGACGCCGGACCATATCCACGCCATCGCCGAAGCGGTGAAGGGCGTCGCGCCCCGCGCCGTCCCGAAGATCGAACCGCGGCTGCGCCTTTCGGGGCTGGAGCCGTTCGTGGGCGCGGCGTAGAAGCCGAGCCCATCCAACCCGCCACGCAACAGCCTGTCCCGATCGGATCGTTGATGACGACCCCCACCGCATCCTTCGTCAATATCGGCGAGCGCACCAATGTCACGGGCTCGGCCAAGTTCCGCAAGCTGATCACGGCCGGCGATTATGGCGCCGCGCTCGACGTGGCGCGCGAGCAGGTGGCGAACGGGGCGCAGATCCTCGACGTCAACATGGATGAGGGCCTGCTCGATTCCGAGAAGGCAATGGTCACCTTCCTGAACCTGCTCGCCGCCGAGCCGGACATCGCGCGCGTGCCGATCATGATCGACTCGTCGAAATGGTCGGTGATCGAGGCCGGCCTCAAATGCGTGCAGGGCAAGCCGATCGTCAATTCGATCTCGATGAAGGAAGGCGAGGGGCCGTTCCGCGAGCAGGCCAGGAAGCTGCGCCGCTACGGCGCGGCCGTCGTCGTGATGGCCTTCGACGAGAAGGGGCAGGCGGATACGTTCCAGCGCAAGACGGAGATCTGTGCGCGGGCCTACCGCATCCTCGTCGACGAGATCGGCTATCCGGCCGAGGACATCATCTTCGATCCGAACGTCTTCGCGGTCGCGACGGGCATCGAGGAACACAATAATTACGGCGTCGATTTCATCGAAGCGACGCGCTGGATCCGCTCGAACCTGCCGCATGCCCATGTCTCGGGCGGCGTGTCGAACCTTTCCTTCTCGTTCCGCGGCAATGAGACGGTGCGCGCCGCGATGCACTCCGTCTTCCTCTATCATGCGATCGCCGTCGGCATGGACATGGGCATCGTCAATGCCGGCGCGCTGCCGGTCTATGACGATATCGAGCCTGAGCTGCGCGAGCTCTGCGAGGACGTGGTCCTGAACCGCCGTCCCGACGCGACCGAGCGGCTGCTCGAGGCGGCGTCGAAGTTCAAGGGCGACGGCGGACAGAAGAAGGAGGCCGATCTCGCTTGGCGCGAATGGCCGGTCGACAAGCGGCTGGAGCATGCGCTCGTCGCCGGCATCACCGATTTCATCGAGATCGACACGGAGGAGGCGCGCGCCCGCTCGACGCGCCCGCTCGACGTGATCGAGGGCCCGCTGATGGCCGGCATGAATGTCGTCGGCGACCTCTTCGGCGCCGGCAAGATGTTCCTGCCGCAGGTGGTGAAGTCGGCCCGCGTGATGAAGCAGGCGGTCGCCTATCTGATGCCGTTCATGGAGGCGGAGAAGGCGCGGCTCGGCGATGCCGGCACGTCCTCGGCCGGCAAGATCCTGCTCGCCACCGTCAAGGGCGACGTGCACGACATCGGCAAGAACATCGTCGGCGTCGTGCTCCAGTGCAACAATTTCGAGGTGATCGATCTCGGCGTCATGGTGCCGGCGACGAAGATCCTCGCCGTGGCGCGCGAGCAGAAAGTCGATGTGATCGGCCTTTCCGGCCTGATCACGCCCTCGCTGGACGAGATGTGCCATGTCGCTGCCGAAATGGAGCGCGAGGGCTTCGACGTGCCGCTGCTGATCGGCGGCGCGACGACGTCGAAGGTGCACACGGCCGTCAAGATCCATCCGAACTATGCGCGCGGCCAGGCGGTGTATGTGCTGGATGCGAGCCGCGCGGTCGGCGTCGCCTCGAGCCTGCTCGGCCGCGACAAGGGCGCCTATGTCGCCGAGGTGCAGGCCGACTATGTCCGCATCGCCGAGGCGCATGCGCGCGGGCAGGAGGCGAAGAGGCGCCTGTCGCTCGCCGATGCGCGCGCCGACGCGCTGAAGCTCGACTGGTCCGCTTACCGACCCACGCAGCCGAGCTTCCTCGGCACGCGCCTTTTCGCCGATTATCCGATCGCCGAGCTCGTCCCCTATATCGATTGGACACCGTTCTTCGCGACTTGGGAGATCAAGGGCACCTATCCGATCCTCTTCGAGGACGAGAAGGTGGGCGCGGCGGCGCGGGCTTTGTTCAATGACGCGCAGTCGATGCTGGCGAAGATGGTCGAGGAGCGCTGGCTGACGGCCAATGGCGTCGTCGGCTTCTGGCGTGCCAATGCGGTCGGCGACGACATCGCGCTCTATGCCGACGATACGCGAACGGGCGAGATCGCCCGGCTCCATACGCTGCGCCAGCAGATCGCCCGCTCGACAGAGAAGCGGCGCCACGTGGCGCTCTCCGATTTCGTCGCGCCGCGCGACAGCGGCGTCGCCGACTATGTCGGCGGCTTCGCCGTGACCACCGGCATTGGCGAGGAGGTCATCGCCGAGCGTTTCAACCGCGCCAATGACGATTATTCGAAGATCCTGTCGCAGGCGCTGGCCGACCGGCTCGCCGAGGCCTTCGCCGAGCGGCTGCATCAGCGGGTGCGACGCGAGCTCTGGGGCTATGCGGCCGACGAGACGCTGTCGAACGCGGATCTGATCCGAGAGACCTATGCCGGCATCCGTCCGGCGCCCGGCTATCCGGCGCAGCCCGACCATACCGAGAAGCGGACGCTGTTCGACCTCCTCGATGCCGAACGGGCGGCGGGAATCCAGCTGACCGAGAGCTACGCCATGTGGCCGGGCTCGTCGGTTTCCGGCCTCTATATCGGCCATCCCGAGAGCTTCTATTTCGGCGTCGGCAAGATCGAGGCCGATCAGGCGGCGGACTATGCCGCGCGCAAGGGTTGGACGCTGGCAGAGGCCGAGCGCTGGCTGGCGCCCGTGCTCAATTATGATCCGCTGCGGGCCGTGGCCGCCGAATAGGACGGCTCAAGCCTTGCCGAAGAGCGCGTCGGAGAACGGCTCCGGCGGCAGCTGGCCGGTGCGCTCGAAGTATTTCTGCAGGACCAGCAACGCTGCGAGCCGCTCGTGGCGCGGATTGGCGTAGTGCGCCGCATGGGCGTTGGCCGCGGCGATGATCGCGCGCGCCTCGTCCTCGTTGCGGTCGAAATAGGCGATCTTCTCCTCGAGATCCTCGAAATCGGGCCTGAGCTCGACATAGTGGATGCCCGGCTGGAGCGTGCCCTCCATGAACCAGGTCTCGAAGATCGGCCGCGGCATCAGGCAGAGCGATTGCGAGGCGAGGATCCATTTGAGGTTCGTCGCGACCTCGTTGCCCTCGACCGAGATCACATAGCGGTGCTGCATCTGCTGGTGCGGCGTCAGGAACGGCTTCGCGGGAAGCTGATCGACGGCGTGCACATAGCCGATGTCGTGGCGCGGATGGTCGTGGAATTTCTCGACGAGGCGGCGCCGCATGCCCGAATGCCCGGGGCTCGCCCCGCGCCAGACGGCGGTCTTCGGCTTGTCGGCGAAAGCGAGACGATCGGGAAAGCGCGCGAAATGCCGGAGCGCGTCGAGCTTCATCACGACGGAATTGGTGTTCTCGCCCGCGATCGGGCGGCTCTTCACGATGGCCGGGCGTTCCGGAACGAAGGTTATGTCGCCGAAGGCATAGTCGAGCAGCAGGTCGGGGGCGAAGGCCTTCGCATATTGCTTCAGGTCGTAATAATAGAAGCTGCCATCCTTCAGCGCGATCTCGGCGTTCCGCCGCGCGCCGGCGACGGACGCATCCGCGCCGAGCTTGTTGCAGTAGTTGACCCGCGCGACGATATGGGCCGGGACGTCGGCCGGCCGCAGATGCGCGAAGAGGCTGCGGCGGCGGGCGGCGAAGAGCGCATGCGGGATCGCATCGCGGATCACGCCGCGGAGATAGAAATCGACGCGCCGCAGCTTGCGCTCCAGATCGAATATCCGATTGCCGCTGCCCATCTCCAAACCGTCCCTTGAAGCCCGATCCCGACTCCGCCGCGGCACCATTGGACGCGCGGCCCGGTCGTCATAGGGCAGGGCGGGGCCGAGAACCACCGGATTGTTGATGCTGCGACGTTCGGGGCGGCTGGCCTGGGTCGGCGAAATGGGCTAGGCACAGCGCGCTCCCGCCCGACGAGGCTTCCCCATGCCGGCCGACAGAATGAGAGGCATCTTCACCCGTGACGGATTCCGCCGCGGCTTCATGGAAGGCATGGCGCTGCTGCCGGGCATGATCGGCTTCGGCGTCGTCTTCGGCGTGCTGGCCGGCTCGGTCGGCTTCACCGTGCTCGGCGCGAGCGCCATGAGCGTGTTCGTCTTCGCCGGCACGGCACAGCTTCTGGCGCTGCATTCCTGGGGCGGCAGCGGCACGCTGCTCGCCGCCGTCGTCGCGGTCGTCGCGATGAACTCGCGCTACATCCTTTTCGGCGCCGCGCTGCAGCCCTGGATGCGCGGCGCGCCGCCGCTGCTCTCCTATGCCTCGCTGTTCCTGCTAGTCGATCCCAACTGGGCGGTGGCGATGCGCGAGCGCGACATGGGGCGCCGCGATATCGCGGTCTTCGTCGGCATGGGCGTCGCCAGCATGATCTGCTGGCTGCTCGGGACGATCGCCGGCTCGGCCTTCGGCCAGCTGCTCGGCGATACCCGCCGGTTCGGCCTCGATTTCTTCCTGCCGGCCTTCTTCCTGTCGCTCGCCTGCGATTTCTGGAAGGGCCGGGACGATGTCATGCCCTTCGTCGCCGGCGGGCTCGTCGCGGTCATGTTCGATCGCTATGTCGGCGGGTCCTGGCATGTGCTCGGCG
The DNA here is from genome assembly GCF_014196455.1 of Kaistia hirudinis. Classification (GTDB taxonomy): domain Bacteria; phylum Pseudomonadota; class Alphaproteobacteria; order Rhizobiales; family Kaistiaceae; genus Kaistia; species Kaistia hirudinis. The sequence goes on along the minus strand of NZ_JACIDS010000005.1, from coordinate 264,449 downwards.
GCGGCGTTGCAGGGAGCCTCGCCGGCGCCTTCTGGCCGAGGCGGCGCGCGGCATGAGCATCGATCCGAACACCACGGCCGGCTTCGCGCTCATCGTCGCGGCGATGGCGGTCGCGGCCTATCTGACGCGGATCGCCGGCTTCTTCCTGATGAGCTTCGTGTCCGTGACGCCGCGCGTCGAGGCGTGGTTGAAGGCGCTGCCGCTGGCCATCATGGGCTCGATCCTGGCGCCGATCGCGCTGCATGGCGGGCCGGCCGAATATGCCGGCTTCGCCGCGACGGTGGCGGTCTTCCTGTGGCGGCGGAACGATATTCTCGCGGCTGTCGCCGGCATGGCCGCCGTGGCGGCCATGCGCGCCGCGCTCGGGGGCTGAGGCCGGCGGGTCTCGCCGGCCGGGCCGTCATGCGGCCGTCAGAGCAGGCCCACGACGATCGCTGCGACGAAAATGAACGCCGCACTGACGACGACGAATTGGAAGGGTCGAGCGAGGCTCATATCTGGGTCTCCCATTGCTCTTCCACGTCACGATGCTGACACAATGATGAACGGGAAACCGCCCCGCGACAAGAGCGAAGGATCGGCACTCCGGCCATCCCTGAGTTAATCGTTTCGCAATTCGAAGGTTCCTGGGAATGATCTCCCCCGGACGGCCCGCCATGGCGGGTGCCAGGAGACGAAACGTCCCGGGCCGATGGTGACCGATTCACTAATGCCGATGCTTGTACGTCGCGCATCGCTCAATCGTTTTTTATCGGTTGGGTGACATCCTCCGCCTCGTCTCAACGGCGTGTAACGAGGTGCCATGTTCGACCAACTGACCCGGCTGGCACAGGACCGCTCTCCGCTCGGCCGCGCCGAGTTGCTTGCGACGATCACGGATCTGTTCGCGAGTGCAGGGCACTGCGTCGATGGCGGCATCGCCGCCCTTTATGGCGATATCGTCCGTCGCCTGCTGCCGACCATTCCCTATCACGAGCAGTCGGAATTCGCGGCGCGCCTCGCCGAGCTGCCGACCGCGCCGCATGACGTGGTCATGGGCCTTGCCCGCGACGAGATCGCGCTGGCCGAGCCGGTGCTGCGCTATTCGCCCGTGCTCGCGGAAGAAGATCTCGTGATGCTCGCCCGCGAGCTGCCGCGCGAGCATCTCTTCTGCCTCGCCTCGCGCCAGCCGCTCGGCGAGGCGGTCACGGATATTCTGGTGGCGCGGGGCGACTCGCTGCTGTCGCGCGTCGTCACCTCGAATGCCCAGGCGCGCCTTTCCGCGGCCGGGCTCGCACGGCTGGTCAGCGACGCCTCGGCGGATGCCGCGCTCGGCGAGACGCTCGCCCGCCGCTGCCGCGACGAGGGCGACACGCATAACGTCGTCCCCTTCCGCCAGCGCGCCGAGGGCGAAGGCCGGCAGGGCGGGGCGCCCGAAGGCGGCGGCGTCGTGCTGCAATTCGTCGACCGTCAGGGGCCGGCCCCCAACTCGGCGCTGGCGAGCGTCATCGACGCGGTCGCCGCCGACAAGCGCATGCTCGAAGTCGCGATGCTGCTCGCCGGTCATGCCGGATTGCCGGTGGAACTGGTCAGCCGCCTGATCGCGCGAACCGATCCGACGCTGCTCGCCGTGCTGTGCAAGGCCGCGGGCGTCTCGGGCGAGACCTTCCAGCGCCTCGTCGCCATCCGCGCCGAGCGTTGCGGCCGTCCGCAGACGCAGAATGCCGAACTGGCGCGGCTCTATGAGCGCCTCTCGGCTTCGGAAGCGCTGCGCGCGCTCGATATGGTGCGCGACCGCCATGTCGGAGGCGCGCGGCCGGCCTGAGCGACGGCTCTTCGGTACCCGGAGGTCAGGGAGCTCCGCGCCTTGGGGCGCGGAGTTATGCTTTGCGATATGCCGGAACCGAAGGCTTCAGGTGATCGAGCCGACCACGCCCTCGACCAGATAATCGGTACCCCACAGGCCCGGATCGTAGAGCTCGATCGTCTTCTCGCTGACGAGCTTGCCGGTGTTCGACTTGATCGGGCCGATGAAGAACGGCTTGCCGGCCTTTAGCTCCTCGATCGCGGCGAGCGCGGCCGCCTGGGCCTCCGGCGTCGCGCCGGCGCCGAAGGGCGTGCTCTGGACCATGTTCTTGTCATAGCCGCCATAATTCTCGTTCGGCAGCTTCTCGCCCTTGGCGAGCAGGTCGGCATAGGCGGTGTAGACGGTGCCCCATTTCAGCTCGGCGCCGGTGATGAAGCCCTTTGGCGCGAGGCTGGACTGGTCGGCATTGTGGCCGCAGCTCTTGATGCCGCGCTTCTCGGCCGTCTCGACGATGACCTTCGGGCTGTCGACATGGCAGGCGAGGATATCGCAGCCGGCATCGGCGAGCGCATTCGCCGCTTCCGCCTCGCGCACCGGCAGCGACCATTCGCCGGTGATGATCAGCCGAACCTCGGCATTCGGGTTGACCTTGCGCACGCCGGTGGTGAAGGCGTTGACGTTGCGCAGCACCAGCGCGATCGGCTTGGCGGCGATGAAGCCGATCTTGTTCGACTTGGTCGAGAGGCCGGCGGCGATGCCGTTCACATAATGCGCTTGGTCTAGATAGCAGAAATAGCCGCCGAGATTCATCGGATGCTTCTTCGGATCCCAGAGCGAGGTCGGATGACGAAACTCGACATCGGGATATTTCTTCGCCGCCTCGATCATGAAGGGGTCGAAATAGCCGAACGAGGTCGGGAACAGCAGCTTGGCGCCGTCGAGCTCGATCATGGATTCCATGGTCTTGGAGACGGCCGAGGTCTCGGGGACGTTCTCCTCCTCGACCACGGTGACGCCGGGGATCGCCTTCAGCGCCTGCGCGCCGACCGCATGGGCCTGGTTCCAGCCGAAATCGTCACGCGGCCCGACATAGATGATGCCGATCGTGAGGCCGTCGGCGGCGCGGGCGCGGAGCGGCAGCCCGGTCGTGGCGGCGATGGCACCGAAGGCGGCGCCCTTGATGAGTGATCGTCTCGAAATTCCGTTCATGCTCATTCCCTCTCGTTCTTGTTGAAGGCATGCGCGATCGTTTCCGCCGGCGAGGGGCGGGGAGGCGCCCTTCACGAGGTGGGGGATCGCACCGAACGGACGGACCGGATAAGGCCGTCAGGTCGTCTGGAGTTCGTCCTGCCGCGCCCGCCATTCGGCGGCGCTCATGGTCGGCAGGTCGAAAAGGTCCCGCGTATAGGCGTAGCCATGCCCGCCCATGCGGCCGATCGCGTCGATCCGGTCGGGATCGACATGGTGGCGCGCATCGACCGCATCGTCGCGCACATGGATGCCGACGATCCGCCCGAGAATGATCTCGCGGGCCCGGCCCACCTCGATCGTCGTGTGGCGATGGCACTCGAACGCCGCCGGCGCCTCGGCAATGCGCGGCGCGGCGATGTGAACGCCCGGCAGCGCGGTCAGGCCGGCCTCGGCCAGTTCGTCGATCTCCGGGGCGAACGGCACGGCGCAGACATTCATCGCGTCCAGAATCTCGGCCGAGACGATGTTGACCGTGAAGACCTCGGTCATGCGGATGTTGCGCGCCGTATCCTTGAACGACATGTCGGCATGGTTCTCGACGCCGAGCGCCAGGATCGGCGGGTCATCCGAGAGGACGTTGAAGAAGGAGAACGGCGCCGCATTGACGCGTCCCGTCTCGCTCACCGTCGTGACCAGCGCGATCGGGCGCGGGATCACCGTGCCGATCAGCAGCTTGTAGCAATCGCGCCGCGTGAGCGACGCCGGATCGAAGAAGCGATGCGCGACGCTCATGACGCCTCCTTGCCGGCGCGGCGCCGGGCGGGGAGGGGAACGACGCCGGCGGCCGGCTTCTGCGGCAGATAGCGGCCGATGATGGCGCCGAGATCCGGCTCGTCGCCGCCCTCGGCGATGAGCGCGCGCTGCTCGACCAGCGCGACGTGATGATCCATGACATGCACCGCCCGCGCGACATCGCCGGACCGCAGCGCGGCGATGACGTCGCGGTGCTCGTTCATGCCGCATTCGGAAGAATGGGGCCGGCCATAGAGGGCGAGGATCAGCGAGCAGCGCGAGACGACCTCGGAGACGTAGCGCAGCAGCAGCGGATTGCCGGTCATCGCGGCGAGGCGGATGTGGAATTCGCCGGCAAGGCGGATCGAGAGCGCCTTGTCCTGACGCTTGGCGGCCTCCTCCTCGTCGCGGACATGGCCTTCCAGATCGGCGCCGAATTCGGGCTTCCAGCGCTCGACCAGCAGGCGGATGGCCTCGCGCTCAAGGCAGCGGCGCACCTCGAAGATGGCGCGTGCCTCCTCAAGGCTCGGCCGGGCGACGGTCGCGGTGCGCTTCGCCTTCATCTCGACGAGCCCGTCACCGGCCAGCTTCTGCAGCGCAGCGCGGACAACGGTCCGGCTCACGCCGAAATGCGCGCCGATCTCGTCCTCCAGCAGCTTGGCGCCGGGCGCCAGCGCCTGCTCGATCACGGCGCGGCGCAGCACCGTGTAGACGAGATCGCTGCGGGTGGAGGGCTTGGCCATATCGGTCCTTCGACGTGTTACGTCACCGATGGCATTTCTAGTATACGTGATTTCAGCCAACAAGTATGCGTGATGCACAAAGAAGCCGCAGCGCTGCCTAGCGTTTGAGCGCGTCAAGTGCAGGAAATCTGCGATATTGCGCGACATGGCGCCGGCGCGATGGCCTCCTGCTAGGGGGTCCGAAGCGCATGGTGGGCTCAATCATGTATACATGACGGGGATGCGATGGCCGAGACGACCGTGACGATCCATCTGAACCAGCAGCAGAAGGACCTGCTCGACAGGACCGTCGCCGCCGGCGTTGCGCCGGACCGGATCGCGCTGATCCGCCTGGCGCTGCGCCGCTATGGCGAACTCCACGCGGAGAAGGGCTGAGCCATGCGCACGCTGATCGAGGAATTCGTGCTGGAGCCCGGCACGGGCAAGGCGCTGGAGCTGCGCAAGGGCCAGATCCTGCGGCTGGAGCAGATCGAGGGCGGGCAGTGCCTCGACTTCAACTGCTTCAATCTCGACGACTACAAGGAATTCTTCCATTGCGGGCGGACGCGCACGCTGCACGGCATCCATCCGACCAGGGGCGATTTCCTCTGGTCGGCGCCGCCGCGCGAGCGGGCGATGATGTACATCCTCGCCGATACGGCCGGGGCGAACGACGTGATGTTCCCCCGCTGCAGCGCCAATCTCTACGAGTCCGTCTATGGCTATGACGCGCACACCAACTGCCAGGACATCCAGGCGGAGGCGCAGCGCGAATATGGCCTGACGCCGGACGACGTGCACGACTCGTTCAACCTGTTCATGTGCACCGGCGTCGACGAGAACGGCCGCACCTACATCACGCGCCAGGTCTCGAAGCCGGGCGATCATGTCGAATTGCTGGCGCTGATGGACGTGCTCGCCGTGCCGAACATCTGCGGCGCCGACGTGATGCGCACGTCGAATTTCGCGATCAGGCCGGCGAAGGTGCAGATCTTCGCGGCGAGTGACGAGGATTTCGCCGCCGTGCCGCCGCTGCGCTCCTGGCGCACGCAGCGCACCGTGGCGGATTTCAAGGTCAAGGCGATCCGTACCGAGCGCAAGCTCGCCCGCGATCCGGACTACCGGCCGGAGTTCGTCAATACGCCGATCGACTATGAGGCGATCGAGATTGCCCTCGACGCCGAGGAACTGGCGCTGCTCGGCCGGCTCGCCCGGCGCGAGCAATATGGGGATCGCGACGGCGAGGCGCTCCGCGACATCGTCTTCTCCTGGTGGGAGGAGACGCGGCCGATCGGCTGACGCGCTGCGCGCCGCAACAGGCTTGACGCTTCGTTAAGCCGTTCGATCGCATTCTAGCGATCATGTTGCGTAGCGTGGCGTCGCGTATCCTGTCGGTGGTTGCGCTCCTCGCGCTCTCCGGGTGTGGCCTGAACTTCTTTGAAGAACGGGAAACCTGGCGAGACGCGAGCGAGCGCGCCTGCTTTCAGGAAAAGCTGGTCGTGCCGAGCTATTTCCAGAAGCCCGCCAAGGAAATCGACGGCCGCGGCGCCTGCGGCATCGAGATCCCGCTGAAAGTGAATGCCTTCGAGGGCGGTGTCGTCGCGGTCACCGGCGGCGACGTCGTGCTCGGCTGCATGATGACCTGGTCGATGGAAAACTGGATCAAGAAGTCGGTGCAGCCGGCGGCGATGCGCCGCTTCGGCATGCCGGTCACCGAAATCCTGACCATGGGCACCTATTCCTGCCGGTCCCGCAACAATGTCCATGGCGAGAAGCTGTCCGAGCACGCCTTCGCCAACGCCTTCGACGTCGCCGGCTTCCGCCTCGCCAATGGCACCACGATCCGCGTCAAGGGCGACTGGTGGGGCGGCGACCCGGCGGAGCAGGCCTTCCTGCGCGAGACGCTGATCTCGGCCTGCCAGTATTTCACCACCGTCCTCGGACCGGGCTCGAACCGGCTGCACGAGGATCACATCCATATCGACCTCGCGCATCACAACGCGGCAGGCACCTCCCGCTATTGCCGGCCGAAGCTGCAGATGCCGCCCGATACGCTCGATCCCAACGTGCCGATGGTGAGCCTGCCGCCGGGCGGGGCGACGCCGGTGACCATGGAGCAGCGCGCCTTCACCTATCGCTGGGACGACAATCTCGGCACGCCGGACGCAACCGCGCCGAACCCGAACCAGCAGGTGATCGCCCGCGAGCCCGTCGCGGTCGCGCAGCCCGCGCAGGCGGCGCCCAGCTATCCGCGGCCGGTCTATCCGCAGACGAGCGCACCCGCTCCCGCCTTCCGCCTGGTCCCACCGGCCTCGATCCCGCTTTCTTACGCGGAATAGCGGCTTTTCCTTCGGAAAAGCCGAAGTCTTATGAGCTCAAAGCGCTTTGGGCGTCCAGTGACGGCGGTCACAGACGCTCCGTGCTGCCTCCTCTAGAGCGGCGGCCGGCAAACACGGAGATGAAGCCATGAACGCTCATGCCAAGGTCGATACCGCCGCCAGCGCGATCTATGTCGACGAGTCCCGCTACAACCTCTACACGATGCCGCACAAGGCGCTGCGCCGCGCGCAGATGCTGCTCCTGACCCGCCTCGGCGCGCTCGATGCCGACGACACCGCCGCCGTCGCGGCGCTGGTCGCCGATATGCGCATGCTGAACGCCGCCGGCCGCGGTCACCTCGAGCACGAGAACATCCATATCCACCAGGTCATCGAGGCGCATGTCATCGGCGCGACCGAACAGCTGGCCGAAGAGCACGAGGAGCACGAGCGCGACTTCGACGAGCTCGACGCCATGCTCGCCCGGATCGAGACCGCGCCGGCCGCGGAGCTGCCCGGGCTGCTGCGCGGCCTCTATCTGCGCTACTCGCTGTTCATCGCCGACGACCTCCAGCACATGGCGGAGGAGGAGACCGAGACGCTGTCGCTGCTGCACCAGCTCTTCGGCGACGCGGAGCTGCGCGCGATCGAGCAGCGCATCGTCTCGTCGATCGACGCGGAGACCATGATGGGCTTCCTGCGGTTGATGATGCCGGCCATGAACCATGGCGAGCGGCTCGAAATGCTCGGCGGCATGAAGGCTGCGATGCCGGCGCCGATCTTCGCCATGGTCTGCGAGACCAACGTCAAGCCGTTCCTCGAGGCGAATGCCTGGCGCAAACTCGAGAGCGCGCTGGCTTCCGCGAACTGAGGCTCAGGCGGCGGCCTTTGCCGCCGCGTCCCCGCTCTCCTGGTGGGGGCTGTCCTGGCGGGCGCGATACTCCGCGCCCCATTGCCGGAGCGCCAGGATGATCGGCTTGAGGCTCTCGCCGAGTTCGGTCAGCCGGTATTCGACCCGCGGCGGCACTTCGGCGAACACGGTGCGGGTCAGGAGCCCGTCCCGCTCCAGCTCACGCAGCTGCTTGGTCAGCACGCGCTGCGTGACCTGAGGGATGCGGCGGCGCAGTTCGTTGAAGCGCAGCGTCTCGCCGAGGAGATGGTAGAGCGCGACGCCCTTCCATTTGCCGTCGATGAGTTCGAGTGCCGTCTCGACGGGGCATTTGCCGTCGCTCGTGAGAAGTTCCCGCATCGTTCCCTGGTATCCAATCGGTCGCTATAGGCTCGAAATGTGCATTCTTGCGACGTCCGTCAATAACACTGAAATGGCCGCATGGGTCCCGGCGCAGTGCCGGGGCTGCCGCAAACGGAGGCCTTCATGCGCGCTGTCGCTTTCACGCGATCCCTTCCCGCCGACGATCCCGCCGCGCTCGCCGACATCACCACCGACACGCCCGAGCCGGGTCCGCACGACCTCCTGGTGAAGGTCGAGGCGGTGTCGGTCAATCCGGTCGACACCAAGGTCCGCCGCGCCGGCGATTCCGCCGCGCCGCGCATTCTCGGCTTCGACGCGGCGGGAACGGTCGCCGCGGTCGGCTCGGCCGTCAGCCTGTTCAAGGTCGGCGATGCCGTCTTCTATGCCGGCTCGATCCTTCGTCCGGGTTCGAATGCCGAGTTCCACACCGTCGACGAGCGCATCGTGGGCATGAAGCCGAAGATCCTCGATTTCACCGCCGCCGCGGCGCTGCCGCTGACCTCGATCACGGCCTATGAGCTGCTGTTCGACCGGATCGGCGTGAAGAAGGGCGAAGGCGCCGACACGCGCAGCCTGCTCGTCTTCGGCGGCGCGGGCGGCGTCGGCTCGATGGCAATCCAGTTCGCCCGCGCGCTGACCGGCCTCACCATCATCGCGACGGCATCGCGGCCCGAAAGCACGGAATGGGTCCGCGGCCTCGGCGCACATCACGTGATCGACCATTCGAAGCCGCTGGCGCCCCAGCTCGCCGCGATCGGCATTCCCGAGGTCGACATCATCCTGTCGCTCACGGGCACGGCCGGGCATGCGTCGGTCCTGCCGGAGATCATCGCACCGGAGGGCCGCATCGGCGTCATCGACGATCCCGGCGTTTTCGACGTGGTGCCGTTCAAGCGCAAGGCCGTGTCGGTCCATTGGGAATCGATGTTCACCCGCCCGATCTTCGGCACGCCGACGCTCGGCGAACAGAACAAGCTCCTGAACGAAGTGGCCGATCTGGTCGATGCAGGCCGCATTCGTTCCACGCTCACGAAGACGCTCGCCCCGATCGACGCCGCCAATCTGCGCGAGGCGCACCGCCTGGTTGAAAGCGGCCGCACGATCGGCAAGATCGTGATCGCCGGCTGGCCGGGCTGAGGCTGCGTGGCGTGACCTGAGCCGTCGGCGTCACGCTCCGTCCGGCCGGGGCAATGAAGGACGCTTCGGCTGTCGCCGAAGCTGACCCCGCCCCGAAGGCGCTGTGCACTTTCGACCCGCCCTCAAGGGGCGGGTTCAAGGAGGAAGTCCTCGCCGACGAGTGGTACCTTTCTACGCCCGCCCATACCCCCCGCCGGTCGGCGTCGTGATGATTACGGCCTCGCCGGGCTTCAGCACCGTCTGATCGCAGCCTTCGAGTGTTTCGATCGTGCCGTCCGCCCGGCGGACTTCGGTTTTGCCGAGCGCGCCTTCCGCGCCTCCGAGCAGGCCGTGCGGGCGGATCGTGCGGTGGGAGGCGAGGATGGCGCAGTCCATTTCTTCGAGGAAGCGCAGCGTGCGCGTCGTGCCGCCGCCGGCTGACCATCGGCCCTTGCCGCCCGAGCCGGCGCGAATGCGGAAGTCCTCGAGCAGGACGGGGAAACGGAATTCCAGCACTTCCGGGTCGGTGAGGCGTGAATTGGTCATGTGGGTGTGCACGCCGTCAGTGCCGTCGAAGCCGGTGCCATCGTTGAACACGCCGGCCGGCGAGCCGGAGCAGATCGTCTCGTAATACTGGTACGTCGCATTGCCGAAGGTGAGGTTGTTCATCGTGCCCTGCGCCGAGGAGAGCGCGCCGAGCGCGCCGAACAGCGCGTTGGTCACGTGCTGGCTCGTCTCGACATTGCCGGCGACGACGGCGGCCGGGTAGCGCGGCGCCAGCATCGAGCCTTCCGGAATGATGATGTCGATCGGACGCAGGCAGCCGGCATTCATCGGGATGTCGCCCTCGACCATGACGCGGAAGGCATAGAGCACGGCGGCGCGGGTGACCGGCTCGGGCGCGTTGAAATTGGTCTTCTGCTGCGGGCTCGTACCGGTGAAATCGACGGTTGCCTGGCGCCGCGCCTTGTCGACGGTGATCTTCACGCGGATCACCGCGCCCTGGTCGGTCTCGACGGCGAATTCCGAATCCTTCAGCGCGTCGATGACACGGCGCACGCTCTCGGCCGCATTGTCCTGGACATGGCCCATATAGGCGCGGACCGTGTGGAGGCCGAAATGCGCGACCATGCGGGCGAGCTCGGCCACGCCCTTTTCGTTCGCCGCGATCTGCGCCTTCAGGTCGGCGACGTTCTGGACGACGTTGCGGACGGGGTAGGGGTGGCGGGTGAGAAGTTCGACCAGCTCGGCCTCGCGGAAACGCCCGCGATCCAGCAGCTTGAAATTGTCGATCAGCACGCCTTCCTCGTCGACCGTGGTGGCGCGCGGCGTCATCGAGCCCGGCGCCGTGCCGCCGACATCGGCGTGATGGCCGCGGCTCGCGACGAAGAAGAGGATGCTCTCGCCCTTTTCGTCGAAGACCGGCGAGACGACGGTGATATCCGGCAGATGCGTGCCGCCATTATAGGGCGCGTTCAGCGCGTAGACGTCGCCCGGCCGCATCGTGCCGCGATTGAGCTCGATGATCGTCTCCACTGAGCGATCCATGGAGCCGAGATGCACCGGCATATGCGGCGCGTTGGCAACGAGATGGCCCTCGGCATCGAAGACGGCGCAGGAGAAATCGAGCCGCTCCTTGATGTTCACGGAATAGGCGGTGTTCTGCAGCGTCACGCCCATCTGCTCGGCGATCGACATGAAAAGGTTGTTGAACACCTCCAGCATGACGGGATCCGCATCGGTGCCGACCGCGCGATGGCGCTCCGCCGCCTCCGTCCGGCGCATCACGACATGGTCGCGCGCCGTGATCTCGGCCTGCCAACCGGGCTCGACGACGATGGTCTGGTGCGGCTCGACGATCAGCGCCGGCCCGGCGATCAGCGCGCCCCGCGCGAGATCACTGCGGCGGTAGACGCCGGCGTCGTGATGGCGGCCGCCCGAGAAGATGCGGGCCCGTGTCGCGGTCTCCGCCGCGTGCGGGGCGGCGGCCTCGGCTGGTTCGACAATCGCCGCGCCGCCGCCGACGGCCTCGACCTCAAGGCTCTCGACCACGACCGCCTTGCCCTCGAAGACGAAGCCGAACTGTTTGCGATGCGCCGCCTCGAATGCCGCGATCATCGCGGGGAGGGGAAGCCAAAGTGAAGGAAGACCCTCACCCCAGCCCTCTCCCGCCTTGCGGGCGAGGGAGTCCTGACGGTGGACTTCATTGGTCTCATGCTCAATGGCTGCCGCCCCCTCTCCCGCGGGCGGGAGAGGGCTGGGGTGAGGGGCTCGACTGGCTGCCTCGCTGGAAAACACCTCGATCGGGATCGGCGTGTCCGTGCCGTCATAGCGCAGATGCGCGCGGGCGAAGATCGAGACGCTGGAATCGCTTACGCCCTGTTGCTGCAATTCCGATTCAACATCGGCCTGCAGCGTTTCGGCGAGCGTCTTGAGCGCGGCCAGCGTCTCCGCGTCCAGCTTGCGCACCACGGCGCGCGTGCGATGCGCGCGGATGTCGGCGAGGCCCATGCCATAGGCGGAGAGGATGCCGGAGAACGGGTGGATCAGCACCTGCGTCATGCCGAGGCTGTCGGCGACCGCACAGGCATGCTGCCCGCCCGCGCCGCCGAAGCAGTTCAGCACATAGGACGTCACGTCATAGCCGCGCTGGACCGAGATCTTCTTGATTGCGTTCGCCATGTTCTCGACGGCTATTCTGAGGAAGCCGTCCGCGATCTCCTCCGGCGCGCGGCCGTCGCCGATCGCGGCGGCGAGCGTTTCGAACCGCGCGCGCACGGCATCCGCATCCAGTGTCTGGTCGCGGCCGGGGCCGAAGATCGCCGGGAAATATTCGGGCCGGAGCTTGCCGGTCATGACATTGGCGTCGGTGACCGTGAGCGGTCCGCCGCGGCGATAGGCGGCGGGGCCGGGATCGGCGCCGGCCGAATCCGGCCCGACGCGGAAGCGTGCGCCGTCATAATGGAGGATCGAGCCGCCGCCCGCCGCGACCGTGTGGATGCGCATCATCGGGGCGCGCATGCGCACGCCCGCGACCTCGGTCTCGAAGGAGCGCTCATAGGCGCCGTCATAATGCGACACGTCGGTCGAGGTGCCGCCCATGTCGAAGCCGATGACCTCGCCGAACCCCGCCTGCCGCGCCGTCTCCACCGCCGCGACCACGCCGCCGGCGGGGCCCGAAAGGATCGCGTCCTTGCCCTGGAAGAGATCGGCGGCCGTCAGCCCGCCCGAGGACATCATGAACATGAGGCGCGGGGAGGCCGGGGAGGGGGGTACCTCCGCCGAAACATCAAGCGGAGAAGCCCCGAGCTCCCGCGCGACTTCGCCGACATAGCGGCGCAGGATCGGCGAGAGATAGGCGTCGACCACGGTGGTGTCGCCGCGGCCAACCAGCTTCATCAGCGGCGAGACCTCATGCGAGACTGAGACCTGCGGGAAGCCGATCCGCCGGGCGATCGCGGCGGCCATCTCTTCGTGCGCCGGAAATTTCCAGGCATGCATGAAGACGATCGCCACCGAGCGGATGCCGTCGTCGAGCGCGGCGCGCAGCGCGGCCTCGATCTCGGCCGCATCGGGCGCGGCCTCGATCGTGCCGTCGACCCGCACGCGCTCGCCGATCTCGGCGACGCGTTCATAGAGGAGCTCGGGCTTTATGATCTTCTTGGCGAAGATGTCGGGGCGGGCCTGGTAGCCGATCGCCAGCGCATCGCGGAAGCCGCGCGTGATCAAGAGCAGCGTCCGGTCGCCCTTGCGCTCGAGCAGCGCATTGGTCGCGACCGTCGTGCCCATCTTCACCGCGCGGATCGCGCCGGGCGGGATCGGCTCCCCGGCGGCAAGGCCCAGAAGCTCGCGAATGCCCTGGACCGCCGCATCGCGATAGACGCCGGGGTTTTCCGAGAGCAGCTTCGCGGCCCTGAGCGACCCCGAGGGATCACGCGCGACGATATCGGTAAAGGTACCGCCGCGATCGATCCAGAAATCCCAGCCCGTCGTCATCGAAATTGCCGCCTCGCGCACCGTTTCGTAACCACGGGCAACAATCGCAGGCCGCCACAAGATCGCAAGCTCTGGATAATACCCGTATAAGGTGTATTTGTTACATCTGCTATTCTTGGTGGCAGATGCGCGGGGGTTGTGATGGCGACGGATGGAGTGGGCAGCTCGCCGCGAGGCGCGCTTGATCAGGACGGGCTCGGACAGCAAGCTTCGGTCGATGAGCAGCGCAACATGCTGCGCGCAACCTGGCTGCAGATTCAGGCGGCGGCCAATGGCGGGACTGCATTCCCTGCCGCCGTCCAGCAGGAGATCGAGGTGCGGCTCGCGGCCGGCTCCTCGCTCGCCGACCTCAATGTCGTCGAACAGCTCCTGATCAGTGCCCTTGGCGGCGCGGCACTCGACGAGGCGATCGCCCGCAAGCTGGTGGAGGCCAAGCGTCGCGGGCTGCCGGATATCGCCGAGACCAGTGCGCGATTCACGCAGCTTCAGTCCGCGGGGCCGATTGACGATACCCGCAAGCGGGCTTTCCTGCTCGGCCTGGTCGTCGATCTGCAGCATCTCGGCCTGCGCAGCGCGCAGGTGAGGGCGCTCCGGGGGCAGGCGATCGCCCTGGTCGGACGGCTGACCTGCTGGGCGGTCACCTTCGCCGTCATCCCCTTCCTGGTCTTCCTGGTCTACCGGCTTTCGCTGGTTGATTCCGGGCTGCATGGTCTCGGCGACGGCATCGTCTGGATCGTCTCGACCTTTCCCAATTACGGCTTGTACACGGCCGTCACCTTCGGCGCGCTCGGCGCATTGTTCAGCCGCTACACGGATTTCCAGCAGGTGACCGAGACGTCGGTGCCGCTCGGAGACGCCGACACCTATTACAGCCGCGCCAATGTGCTGCTGCGGATGCTGATCGGCACAGTCGGCGCCATGTTCATCTATTTTTTCGCCGCCTCGGAACTCCTGACCGGTCCGCTCGTTCCGGACCTCCAGAAACTGACCTATGTCGCGGCGCGATCGGATCTGGCGAGCGGCCCCTTCTGCGATCTCCTTGGCGGTCCCGCCGATTGCGTTGTCCAGACGGGCCCGGTGAAAGCCGACGTGCCCGCCAAGCCAGCCGCTTCCGCTGATCCGTCGGTCAAGCCGCAGCCTGCGCCGGGGCAGCCGAGCGGCGGCGGCGAACCGAATGGCGGCCGCCCCCCGCCGGCGCCAGCGCAAGCCCCGAAGGGTATCACCACGGTCCTCGGCGTCCTGACGCCGAACGCGCTGGTGCCGTCGAGGGATCTCGCGCTTCTCATCATCTGGGCGATCATCGCCGGCTTCTCGGAACGGCTCGTTCCCAACCTGCTGACGTCGACCAGCCGACAGATGGAGGCGCGTCTCTCGGAGGCCGAGAAGAAGACAGTGGTCGTAACGCCCGTCCCGCCGGCGGTCGCCGGCAGTGCCCAGATCAAGGACGACACGATCAGGCCAGCCGCGCCAGCCGACGTGACGCCGAAGCCCGGCTAGGCGCATATCGCCGCGGCTTGCGGTCTCGTCGTCGCCGCGATCGTCCTCTATGATCGCGCCACCATGAGTTTCTGGAATCGTCTGGGGGAAATCATCTGCCGCATCCCCGGCGGCTGCGTCTTGGTCGATCATGTCGTCGAGGCGGTGCGTTCGGCCTTCGGGACGGCCGAGGAGCGGCGCCATGCCGCGTTCTCGATCTCGATGATTGCGCTTTCGGCCAAGATGGCGAAGGCGGACGGTGTCGTGACGAGCGACGAGATCGCCGCGTTCAAGGAATTGTTCGAGATTCCAGAAGGCGAGAAGCGCAATGTCGCGCGCCTCTTCAACCTCGCCAAGCAGGACGTGGCCGGCTTCGACGCCTATGCGCGGCGCATGCGCGGCCTGTTCGACGACGGCTCGGAGATCTTCGAGGACATCGTCGACGGCCTCTTTCACATCGCCACGGCCGATGGCGCGCTGCATGAGGACGAACTCGCCTTTCTGCGTCAGGTCGCTGTCATCTTCGGCATTCCCGAGGCGGCCTATAGCCGGATCGAGAGCCGCCATGTCGTGCCGGCGGAGGGCGATCCCTATCTGATCCTCGGCATCGAGCGGTCGGCGTCGAACGACGACGTGAAGCGGCATTACCGGCGGATCGTCTCGGAGACGCATCCCGACCGGCTGATCGCGCGCGGCGTCCCGGCCGAGTTCATCGCGATCGCGACGCAGAAGGTCGCCGCCCTCAACGACGCCTATGACCGGATCCGCCGGGAGCGCGCCTTCGCATGATCGCCGACACGACGCTTGCGGCCGCGCTCAGGCCGTCGCCCAATTTCGGCCCGCGGCCGGACGACGTGGCGGCGGACATCCTGCTGCTGCACTATACCGACATGCCTACGGCCGAGGGCGCGATCGCCTGGCTCGCCGATCCGCGCTCGCAGGTCTCCTGCCACTATGTCGTGGCGGAGGACGGGACGATCACGCAGATGGTGGCGGAGGCGGATCGCGCCTGGCATGCCGGCGTCGCAACATGGCGCGGAGAGGGCGATATCAATTCGCGTTCGATCGGGATCGAGATCGCCAATCTTGGCCATGATCACGGCTATCCCGATTTTCCTGACGCCCAGGTTGAGGCGGTGATCGCACTCGCCTGCGACATTTGCGCCCGGAACCAGATCGCGCCGGAGCGCGTTCTAGCCCATTCGGATGTCGCACCGCTGCGCAAGCGCGACCCCGGCGAGAAGTTTCCCTGGGCGCGGCTCGCCGCCGCCGGCGTCGGTCATTTCGTCGAGCCGGAGCCGATCCGCGGCGGACGCTTCTTCCAGATCGGCGACCAGGGCGCGCCGGTCGAGGCGCTGCAGGCCATGCTCGTCTGGTATGGCTACGGCCTTGAAATCGATGGCGTGTTCGGACCCGTCACCGAATCGGTCGTCGCCGCGTTCCAGCGCCATTTCCGTCCGGCGAAGGTGGACGGGATCGCCGATGCCTCGACGATCGCGACGCTGCACCGGCTGTCGCGCGCGCTGACGCCGCCGGAAGACGCTGCGGGTGCGAAAACCGTCTCGAAATGAGACAGAAGCGCTCACGAAATATTTCATAAAGACATCTGATTTGAGTTTCTGCGCCGCATTTTGGTTCGGTTGACCGGCGAGAGAGGCCGCCGTCGTCAACAATGCGAGTGCATCCACGGGATGAAGAAGTTCTGCGTAACGGGTCTTTTTGCCTCTCTCGCCGCCGTCGTCCTCGTGACCGGCTTCCAGGTGGCTCCCGCCGAGGCCGCCTCCGGCCGCCTGCTCAAGTCGAATGCGAGCCGCGTGGCCGCCGCCAAGCGCACCGACAGCTATGACACGCTCATCGCGTCCGAAGCCCGCGCCAACAATGTTCCGCTCTCGCTGGCCCATGCCGTGGTCCGCGTCGAGAGCAACTATAATCCCGGCATGCGCGGCTCGGCCGGCGAGATCGGCCTGATGCAGGTCAAGCTCCAGACGGCGCGCGGCATGGGCTATCGCGGTTCCGCCAAGGGGCTGTACGACCCGGCGATCAACATCCGCTACGGCATGAAGTATCTCGGCCAGGCGCGCGAGATCGCCGGCGGCGACCTTTGCGGGACGATCCTGCGCTACAACGCCGGCCATGGCGCCACGCGCATGTCGAGCGGCCCTCTGCGCTATTGCGGCAAGGTCAAGCAGATCATCGCCTCGAACTGAGGCGGTCGGCCGGTGCGGCGCGCGCTGGTTTTATGTCCGCGCCGCACCGGATTTGTTCCTGAAGCCCGCCCGCTCGGGGCTTGACCCCATCCCACCGCACCCATAAGGCAGGCGGGCCAGCTGGCCGGACGGCCGCTCCCGCAGGATCGAAAGGTCGCGGGGGAGGAAAGTCCGGGCTCCATGGAAACACGGTGCCGGGTAACGCCCGGCGGGGGTGACCCCAGGGAAAGTGCCACAGAGAGCAGACCGCCCGGCGTGCGCGCCGGGTAAGGGTGAAAGGGTGGGGTAAGAGCCCACCGCGCTGCCAGCAATGGGAGCGGCATGGCAAACCCCACCGGGAGCAAGACCGAATAGGGGCGGCACGGACTTCGGTCCAGGCATGTTTCCACGCCCGCCGCCCGGGTTGGTCGCGTGAGACGTCCAGCAATGGTCGTCCAAGATGAATGGTCGTCACGCGGCGGGAGACCGCCGCCCTACAGAACCCGGCTTATAGGCCGGCTGGCAATTCTACCCGACCAGGCCGCGCCGGCGCCCGACGTTGATCACATCCAGCCGATGCCGAAGAACAGCACGCGGCCTGTGATGAAGATCAGAATGAGCGAGCCCGGCGTCCACAGCAGCGATCGGACATCGTGGGTCTGCGCCGTCGCATAGGCGGCGAAGTGGAGCAGGCGCGTTACGACGAAGCCATAGAGCAGCCACTGTGCCAGGACGAGCGATGGGCTCGTCAGGACGAAGAGCAATCCGGCGACGAGGAAATAGGGCAGGCTCTCCAGATCGTTGAGCTGGATGCGGCGAAAGCGCTCGACCCGCGCATTGGGCTCCAGCTGGTGCGCGTGCGGCTTCGGGTTGAATGGCGTCTTCTTCGCGTCTTCCGGATTCCGGAACCCGCCATTTTCGCGGATCATCGCGACCACCGTCAGCCACGACATCGCCACCGCCTTCAGGATCATGATCGACGCAGCCACCGCGTAGGTCGCGAAAACCGGGTCGGCGAAATTCAACCTGTCCATCGAAGTCTCCTTGGCAGCGGTCGAGCCGGAAGCGGCGCGGGAAACCAGCCGAGATCGATTTTTAGACCGTTGGTCGAATTTGTCAAACTATGGACATGTTACCGATCGTTTGGTAAGTTCCGTGCCAATGAAAGCAGGAGCCCCAATGACGGACGACCGAACCGATATCGTCGATGAAGCCCGCACTTCGGCGCGCCAGGCTCGACAGGAAAGGCGGCGTGACCGCTCTCGGGAGGAAATCCTCACCGCGGCCCGCGCGGTCCTGCTGCGCAGCGGCGCCGCCGCGATGACGCTGGACGCGGTCGCCAAGGAAGCCGGCATGTCCAAGACCGGGCTCTATTATTACTTCCCCTCCAAGGACGCGCTGGTGTTCGAGCTCGTCTTCGGCGCGGTGGAGGGCCATGCCCAGGCCGTCAGCGGGGCGGTGCGCGAAGCGGAAACCGGCGGCGCGATGCTGGGCGCCATCATCCGGGAGACCGTGCAAGCCTTCGTGCCGCGGCTGGACGATTTTCGCCTCGCCTTTCTCTTCGGCCAGGTCGCCGGCGCGGGCGCGATCCACTGGACCGACGAGCAACTCGCGCGACTGCGCCCACTCAACGAACTCATCCTGCGGCAAACCGCGGAACAGCTGGCAGGCGAGGGGCGCGAGCGTCCGTCGCGGGCCGCTGTCGAGCCGCGGCTGCTGGCCTTCCTCGCCTATCTGGCCGCGATCGGGCTGCTGACGATGAAGGGCATGGTCGAGCACGTCGAGGACCCGCTCGTCTATTCCGACGAGGCCCTCATCGAGGGCTTCGCCCGCGTCTTCGCCGCCGCGGCCGCGCCGTGACGGTCTGTGGCGCGCCATCGTGGTTTCACCCGCGCCGAAGGGGCGCCAGAGAGGAGTGAAGGGAATGACTGTCCATACCCAGATGCCCGAGCGCGCTGCCGCCACGCCAGCCGAGGAGCGTCGTTTTCTCGGCTTGCCGACATGGATCCGCGCCGGGCGCGCGAACACCGCCGGAGCCCTCAGTCTCGTCGAACAGGTGATCCCGCCCGGGTTTGAATCCCCCTGGCATATCCACCACGACGAGGACGAATCTTTCTATGTCATCGAGGGATCGATCGAGGTGGTCGTCGCCGAGCGTACCGTGTCGCTGGCAGCCGGTGACTATGCGTTCGGTCCACGCGGCATCGCCCATGGCTTCCGCATCACCGGCACCACGCCGGCGCGGGTGCTGCTCATGACGACCGGCTCCGGCTTGGCCGATTTCATCCACGAGGCCAGCGATCCGGCTGGCAAGGATGACGCCACGGCGTCCGGGCAACCCGATCTCGGTCGCCTCCTTGCTGCGGCCGAGCGCCACGGCCTCGCCATTCTCGGCCCGATGCCGCGCTAGAATTCTCTTTTGTCGGTCGGAATGGGCGGCGCCAGGGCGCCGCCTTTTTTGTTGTGCGGTCGCCACTTCCGAGCCTCGCCGTGAGCGCATCCACAGGAAGGCGGCGCGCGCATGCCGGGACAAGGCTCTCGCGCATCAATCCCCGCCAAAACAAAGCCTTTTCCAGCCTTTGTGGCCAACGCCGCAACCGAAAATTAAGCATGCCCGGCCCATTTTCGAGTTTCGTCGCACGAGGCCGGCGGAGCCCGATTCCATTGACGCCCATGCTGTCCCATGCTATCCCAGATCATCCCGGAACGACGGGGTCGCGTTGGGCATTTTTGAGCCTTCGATCCCTCCATCCGTTCATTCCGGGTCCGTGTTCCCTGTCCGCGTCCGTGAGTTTCGATCCGTGCTCGCAAGCGGGGCGCGGCGGGGGTGTTCGTTTGCGGTGCGAGGCTCAGCCGAGGGGCGATGGAAGAGTTCGTTTCGACCTTCACCAATCGGCTCGATTCCAAGGGGCGGGTTTCCGTGCCCGCTTCGTTCCGACAGGTTTTGGCGCGTGATGGTTTCGAGGGACTCTATTGCTGCCCGACGCTGGATCAGAATGCGGTGGACGCCGGAGGCAATCGCCTCCAGCAGCAGATCCGTGCCAGCCTCGCGCGCTTCGAGCCCTTCTCGGAAGATCACGAATATCTGTCGACCACGTTGATCGGCGAGAGCGAGATCCTGAAGATCGACGCGGACGGGCGGGTCAGCCTGACCGAGAGCATCAAGTCCTATGCGGGGATCGCCGACGCGGTGACCTTCGTGGGGCAGGGCTACAAATTCCAGATCTGGGAACCAGAACGCTTCGACGCCTACCGGTCCGAGGCCAGGAACCGGCTGCGCGATCTGCGCAAGCGTCTCGTTCCCGGCAGCCGTGCGTCCGCCGAGGCGGCGCCGGGAGGTTCGGAATGAGCGCGGGAGGCGAGGTCGGGAACGGCATCGTCGGCGGACCGCCGCGCCATGTTTCCGTTCTTCTCGACGAGGTGATCGAGCATCTCGCTCCCACCCCGGACGGCGTCTTCATCGACGGCACCTTCGGGCTCGGCGGCTATAGCCGCGCCATCCTCGCGCGCGGCGCCGAGGTCATCGCGATCGATCGCGATCCGACGGCGATTGCCGGCGGGCAGGGGCTCGTCGCCGAGGCCGTTGGGCGGCTGATCCTGCGCGAGGGTCGCTTCAGCGCGCTCGACGCGATCGCGGCCGATGCCGGCTTTCCCGCCGTCGACGGCGTGGTGCTCGATATCGGCGTCTCCTCGATGCAGCTCGACGAGGCGGAGCGGGGCTTCTCCTTCCGCTTCGACGGGCCGCTCGACATGCGCATGGGCGGCGAGGGGCCGAGCGCGGCCGACGTGGTCAATGCGATGGACGCGCGCAGCCTTGCCCGCATCTTCTCCGTGCTCGGGGAAGAGAAGCGGGCAGGCGCGCTGGCGCGCGCCATCGTCGAGGATCGGGACGAGACGCCCTTCATCCGCACCAAGGATCTCGCCGGCCTCGCCGAGCGGGTGATCGGCAAGCGGGCGGGTGACGCGATCCATCCGGCGACGCGTGCCTTCCAGGCGCTGCGCATCTATGTGAACCGCGAACTGGACGAACTCGGTGACGCGCTCGCCGCGGCGGAGCGCATCCTGAAACCGGGCGGACGGCTGGTGGTGGTCTCGTTCCATTCGCTCGAGGACCGGATCGTCAAGCGCTTCTTCGCGGAGCGCTCGGAGGAGCGGGCGGGCGGCTCGCGTCATCTGCCCGAGGCGACGATCGCGCCGCCGACGTTCCGTCTCGCCGGCCGCGGGCCGGTGGTGCCGGGCGAGGAAGAACTGTGCCGCAATCCGCGGGCCCGTTCGGCCAAGCTGCGCGCCGGGATCCGGACCGAGGCGCCGGCCCGTCCCTTCGATGCGGCCGCTGCCGGCGTGCCGTCGCTGCCGCCTTTCAAGCTGGAGAGATCGCGATGAAACGGGGCGTCGGGATCATGTGGGTCGGGCTGATGGTGGCGGGCGCCGTCGTGACCTACGCCATGAAGGACAGCGCCGGCCGGGCCGCCGACCGCGTGCACAAGCTCCGTGCCGAGATCGCCGCCGAGAAGGAGGCGATCACGCTGCTCAAGGCGGAGTGGAGCGTGTTCGACCAGCCGGCGCGCCTGCAGGAACTCGTGGCCCGCTATGGCGCCGTGCTGAAGCTGCAGCCGATCGACGTGCGCCAGCTCGGCACCATCGACGACGTGCCGGAGAAGCCGCCGGTGCCTGCCGCATCCGAACTCGACGAATTGCGGACCAGCTCGATCCGGCCCGGCAGTGCCGCCGCCAAGGTGGCGAACGCCGCGCCGATCGCGGGAGGAAAGCCATGACCCTCACTTTGACGGATCATCCGGACATGTTCTCCCGTGCGGGCAAGGCCAAGGCCAAGCAGAAGGTCACCGCGAAGCAGCGCCAGGACCAGTCGCGCGGCCGTATCATGCTGACCATCGGCGCGTTCATGCTCCTCTATGGCGTCATCACCGGGCGCCTGATCATGCTCGGCACCTCCGATCCGGCCGCCGCCGCGGCGCGCGGCAGCGCCGCCTCGGCGATCGCGACCGCGCGGCCGGACATCGTCGACCGCAACGGCGAGATCCTCGCGACCGACATCAAGACGGCCTCGCTCTATGCCGAGCCGAACAAGATCGTCGATCCCGACGAGGCGACCGAGCTGATCACCTCGGTGCTGCCCGATCTCGACGCCGGCCAGCTGCGCAAGAAGCTGTCGACGCAGGCCGGCTTCGTCTGGATCAAGCGCGAGATCACGCCGAAGCAGCGCGCGCAGATCTTCGATCTCGGCATTCCCGGCGTCGGCTTCCTGACCGAGAACAAGCGCTTCTATCCGGGCGGACCGGCGGCGGCGCATATTGTCGGCCTCGTCAATGTCGACAATCAGGGCATTGCGGGCATCGAGCGGGCGATCGACGAGCGCGGGCTCGGCGACCTGCACGAGGCCGGGTTCGCCGTGAAGGGCAGCGAGCAGGAGCCGGTGCGCCTCTCGGTCGACCTCCGCGTCCAGCATGTGCTGCGCGACGAGCTCGTCGGCGCGATGCAGCGCTATCAGGCCGCCGCCGCCATGGGCGTCCTCATCAACGCCAAGACCGGCGAGGTCATGGCGCTCGCCTCGCTGCCCGATTTCGATCCGAACGATCCGGTCGACGCCAACAAGCCGGACCGCCTCAACCGCATCACGGCCGGCACCTATGAGCTCGGCTCGGTGTTCAAGAGCTTTACCTTCGCGATGGCGCTCGATTCGGGCCGCGTGAAGATGTCGGATTCGTTCGATGCCCGCGCGCCGATCCGGGTCGGGCGGCACGTCATCCACGATTCGCACGCGCAGGCCCGCTTCCTCACCGTGCCGGAGATCTTCCAGTATTCGTCCAATATCGGCACGGCGAAGATGGCGCTGGCGATCGGTGGCGACCGGCAGCAGGACTATTTGAAGAAGTTCGGCCTCTCCGTCCGCCTGAAGACCGATCTCCCGGAAGTCGCGACGCCGCAGGTGCCCAAGCGCTGGAGCGAGGCGACGACGATGACGGTGGCGTTCGGCCATTCGATCGCGATCACGCCGATGCAGGCCGCGATGGGCGACGTCGCGCTGGTGAATGGCGGCAATTTCCTGAATCCCACCTTCTTCCCGCGCACGCAGGACGAGGCGCTGGCCGAGTCGACGCCGATGGTCTCGAAGAAGACCAGCGACGAGATGCGCTGGCTGTTCCGCTTCAATTCGGTGAACGGCTCGGGCCGCCATGCCGACGTGCCGGGCTATGTCGTCGGCGGCAAGACCGGCACGGCCGAGAAGATCGTCAACGGGCGCTATGTGAACGGGCACTATCTGAACTCGTTCCTGGCCAGCTTCCCGATGGACGACCCGCAATATGTGCTGCTCGTCTCGGTCGACGATCCCAAGCCCGAGGCGCCCGGCAAGCCGGCGCTGGCGGCCTGGAACGCGGCTTTCGTCGCGGGCAATGTCATCCGCCGTTCCGCCGCTTTCCTCGGTGTCCAGCCGCGCACCGCGAATGAAAGCCACCCCGATGCCATGCTCGTGTCGTATTGAGCGCGGAAGGAGCGCCCTTTAGCGGTCTCACCACGATTGGGATATGAAGGGCCAATGCGACTGAGCGACCTCATAGCGAGCGACCTTTCCCTGCCGCCGGACGCGGCGGGAACAGAGATCGCGGGCCTCACCTCCGACAGCCGGGCGGTGCAGCCCGGCTTTCTGTTCGTTGCCCTGAAAGGCGTCGCCGCCGATGGCGCGCGCTTTGCCGCCGACGCGGTCCGTCGCGGCGCGGTCGCGATCGTCGCCGCGCCGGGCGCGCTGGGCAGCGAGCTCGGCGTTCCCGTCATCGAGGCCGCAGACCCGCGCCTGGCGCTCGCGCGCATCGCGGCGCGCTTCTATCCGCTCCAGCCGGAAAAGCTCGTCGCCGTCACCGGCACGAGCGGCAAGACCTCGGTCGCCGTCTTCGTGCGGCAGATCTTCAAGGCGGCCGGCTTTCCAGCGGCCTCGATCGGTACGATCGGCGTCGTTTCGCCAGCCGGCGCAGAATATGGCAGCCTGACGACGCCCGACCCGGTCGCCTTGCACCAGATGCTCGACCGCCTCGCACGCGAGGGCGTCACCCATGCCGCGCTGGAAGCGTCGAGCCATGGGCTCGATCAGCGCCGCCTCGATGGCGTGCGCCTCGTCGCGGCCGCCTTCACCAATCTCGGCCGCGACCACATGGATTATCATCCGACGGTCGAAGACTATTTCGCCGCCAAGCTGCGTCTCTTCACCGTGCTGCTTCCGGCGGACGGCGCGGCGGTCGTCGATATGGACGGGCCCTATGGCGCGCGCGTCGCCGAGATCGCGCGGACCCGTGGCCAACGCCTCATCGACGTCGGCCGCAACGGCACGGCGATCCGCCTCCTTTCCGTCAATGAACACGATGACGGCCAGGCGCTGGCGCTTTCGGTGCTCGGCGAGGCCATGTCGGTCGATCTGCCGCTGCGCGGCGGCTTCCAGGTCTCCAATGCGCTCGTCGCGGCGGGGCTCGCCATTGGCGCCGGCATCGCGCCGGCCGTCGCCATCGCGGCGCTCGGCCAGCTGACCGGCGCGCCGGGCCGGCTGGAGCGGGTCGGCAGCACCCTGTCCGGCGGACAGATCTTCATCGATTACGCCCACAAGCCGGATGCGCTCGACGTCGCGCTCGCCGCGCTCCGTCCCCTCGCCAAGGGCCGGCTCATCGTCGTCTTCGGCGCCGGCGGCGACCGCGACGCGGGCAAGCGCCCGCTCATGGGCGCGGCGGCGAGCCGGCAGGCCGATCTCGTCATCGTCACGGACGACAATCCCCGCTCCGAGGATCCGGCCACGATCCGCGCCGCGATCCTCGCCGCCGCTCCGGGCGCGATCGAGATCGGCGACCGGGCGCGGGCGATCGGCGAGGCGGTCGCGATGCTGGAGGCGGGCGATGTGCTCTGCATCGCCGGCAAGGGGCACGAAACGGGACAGATCATCGCCGGCGAAGTCCATCCGTTCTCGGATCACGAGGTGGTCGCCGCGGCGCTTGCAGGGGAGCGCGCCGCATGAGGACGCTTTGGACATTCGAGGATTTCATCACCGCGATGAAGGGCCGGCCGACCGGGCAGGGCTCGGCGCCGATCGGGGGCATCTCGATCGACAGCCGCACGGTCGGGCCGGGCGACGCCTTCTTCGCGATCAAGGGCGATCGGTTCGACGGGCATGATTTCGTCGGCAGCGCCGCCGGTCACGGCGCCGCGCTCGCCGTCGTCGCCGAGGAGCGGCTTGCCGGCCTCGGGCGGATGACGGTCCCGCTCGTCGTCGTGTCCGACGTGCTCAAGTCGCTCGAGGCGCTCGCCCGGGCGGCGCGTGCCCGCTCGAAGGCGCGGATCGCGGCCGTCACTGGCAGCGTCGGCAAGACGACGACCAAGGAAATGCTGGCCCGCGCGCTGGCGCCCGGCGGCGAGACGCATTATTCCCCGGCCTCGTTCAACAATCACTGGGGCGTGCCGCTGACGCTGGCGCGCATGCCGGCCGAGGCGCGCTATGCAGTGTTCGAGATCGGCATGAACCATGCCGGCGAGATCGTGCCGCTGGTCGCCCAGGTCCGCCCGCATGTGGCGATCGTGACCACCGTCGAGCCCGTGCATATCGAATATTTCCCCGATGGCATCGCCGGCATCGCCGCGGCCAAGGCGGAGATCTTCACCGGCGTCGAGCCGGGCGGCTCGGCCATCATCAATCGCGACAATCCGTTCTATGAGGCGCTCGCCCTGAAGGCGATCGAGGCCGGCGTCGAGCGGATCCTTGGTTTCGGCGAGAACCCCGACGCCGAGGGGCGTCTCGTCTCGGCCGAACTCGCCGCTGACCATTCGCGCGTCGTCGCCAGCATTCTCGGGCGCGAGATCGACTTCGTGATCGGCGCGCCCGGCCGTCACATCGTGCAGAACGCGCTCGCGGTGCTGCTCGCCGCCGCCGAACTCGGCGCGGATCTCGAAGCGGCAGCGGCCTCCTTCGCGGATCTTTCGGCCCCGAAGGGCAGGGGATCGCGCCACCGGCTTCATGTCGGGGATGACGGCGCCCTGCTGATCGACGAGAGCTACAACGCCAACCCGACCTCCATGCGCGCGGCGATCGCGGTGCTCGGCAGCACGGCGCCGGCTTCGGGCGGGCGCAGGATCGCCGTGCTCGGCGACATGCTGGAACTCGGTGCGGAATCGCCGAGCCTGCACGCCGCGCTCGCCGAACCGCTGGCCGCCGCCGGCGTCGATCGCGTGTTCGTTGCCGGTCCGTTCATGGCGTCGCTCTGGCAGGCCTTGCCGCCGGCCATGAAGGGCTATTATGCGGAGAAGGCGAGTGATCTCGTCCCGATTCTCGGGGAAGAGATTGCAGCCGGCGATGTGTTGATGGTCAAAGGCTCCAACGGCAGCCGGATGACCGGTGTCGTCGATGCGCTGAAATCGCGTTTCGCGCCGCCGGAAATCGCGGCAATATCCGATGCTGAAGGACCTGCCTGATGCTTTACTTCCTGGGCGATCTATCCGGGCAAGTCTCCGCGCTCAACGTCTTCCGCTACATCACCTTCCGCGTCGGCGGCGCGACGATGACGGCGCTCATCTTCGTGTTCCTGTTCGGGCCCACGATCATCCGCGCGCTGCGGCTGAAGCAGGGCAAGGGCCAGCCGATCCGCACCGACGGACCGCAGAGCCATCTGATGAAGAAGGGCACGCCCACCATGGGCGGGCTGATGATCCTCTCGGGGCTCATCGTCTCGACGCTGCTCTGGGCGAATCTTTCCAGCATCTATGTCTGGACGGTGCTCGCTGTGACCGTCGGCTTCGGCCTGATCGGCTTCTATGACGATTATCTCAAGGTCACGAAGCAGAGCCACAAGGGCTATTCCGGCCGCATGCGGCTGCTAGTCGAGTTCCTCGTTGCCGCCGTCGCCTGCTTCGCGCTGTCGCGCCTTGGCGGCGGGCCGCTCGCCGATGCGCTGACCTTTCCCTTCATCAAGTCCTGGGTCATCGATCTCGGCTGGTTCTTCATTCCCTTCGGCGCCTTCGTCATCGTCGGCGCGGGCAATGCGGTGAACCTGACCGACGGCCTCGACGGCCTCGCCATCGTGCCGGTCATGATCGCGGCGACGACCTTCGGCATCATGGCCTATCTCTCCGGCAACGCGGTCTTTGCCGAGTATCTGCAGATCCATTTCGTGCCCGGCACGGGCGAGCTCGCGGTGCTGTGCGGCGCCATGTTCGGCGCCGGCCTCGGCTTCCTCTGGTTCAATGCGCCGCCGGCGGCGATCTTCATGGGCGACACCGGCTCGCTCGCGCTCGGCGGCATGCTCGGCGCGATCGCCGTCGCCACCAAGCACGAGATCGTGCTGGCCATTGTCGGCGGTCTCTTCGTGCTCGAGGCCGTCTCGGTGATCATCCAGGTCGCCTCGTTCAAGCTCACCGGAAAGCGCGTCTTCAAGATGGCGCCGATCCACCACCATTTCGAACAGCTCGGCTGGACGGAACCGCAGGTCGTGATCCGCTTCTGGATCATCGCCGTGGTGCTGGCCCTGATCGGGTTGTCCAGCCTGAAGTTGCGGTAAACAGAACCGATGATTCCCGTCACCACATTCGCCGGCAAGAAGGTCGCGGTCTTTGGCCTCGGCGGCAGTGGCATCGCCACGGCGAAGGCGCTCGTCGCCGGCGGCGCCGCGGTCTCGGCGTTCGACGACAATGTCGATTCCGTCGCGGCCGCCGCCCTGGCCGGCGTGCCGACCGTCGATCTGAAGCAGGCGGATTTTCATGAGTTCGAGGCGCTGGTGCTGGCGCCCGGCGTTCCGCTCACCCATCCCAAGCCCCATTGGACGGTGGAGAAGGCCAAGGCGGCCCGGATCCCGATCATCGGCGATATCGAGCTGTTCTGCCGCGAGCGCCGTGCCGTCGCGCCGAAAACGCGCTTCATCGCGATCACCGGCACCAATGGCAAGTCGACCACCACGGCGCTCGTCGCGCATCTGCTGCGTGTCGCCGGCCGCGACGTCCAGATCGGCGGCAATTTCGGCCCGGCGGTCCTGTCCCTCGATCCGCTCGACGACGACCGCGTCTATGTCATCGAGTGCTCCTCCTTCCAGATCGATCTCGCCCCGACCCTCGATCCGACCGTCGGCGTGCTGCTCAATGTGACGGAAGACCATCTCGACCGGCACGGGTCGATGGAGCGCTATGCCGCGATCAAGGCCAAGCTGGTTCGCGGCGCGGATACGGCGATCGTCGGCATCGACGACAGCTGGTCGGCCGCGATCGCCGCGGAGCTGGATCGGGCCGGCAAGACGCTGGAACGCATCTCCGTGCGGCGTCCGGTGGCCGACGGCTATTACGCCGACCGCGGCATCATCTATGAGGCGGACGACGCCACCTCGCGCAAGATCGTCGATCTCAAAGGCATCGGCTCGCTGCGCGGGACGCACAACGCCCAGAACGCGGCGACGGCGATTGCCGCCGCCATGGCGATCGGCATTTCCGAGCTGACGATCATTAAGGGGCTCAAGAGCTTCCCCGGCCTCGCCCATCGCATGGAAGAGGTCGCAACGATCGGCAAGGTGCTGTTCGTCAACGATTCCAAGGCGACCAATGCGGATGCCGCCGAGAAGGCGCTCGCGAGCTTCGACCGGATCTACTGGATCGCCGGCGGCAAGCCGAAGACCGGCGGGATCACCAGCCTCGCGCCGTATTTCCCCAAGATCGCCAAGGCCTATCTGATCGGCGTCGCCGCCGAGACCTTCGCCGAGACGCTCGAGGGCAAGGTTCCCTACGCGATCGTCGGCACCATGGAGGCCGCGGTCATCGCCGCCGCGCGCGACGCGGCCGAGGATCCGGCGCCGATGCCGGTGGTGCTCTTGTCGCCGGCCTGCGCTTCCTTCGACCAGTATCGCAATTTCGAGAAGCGCGGTGACCATTTCCGTTCGCTCGTCCGCGCGCTGCAGCCGAGCTCGTCAATCGAGGAGGTCAGGTGATGGTCAGCAGGGCCGATCGCGGTGTCTTCGCGGAATGGTGGTGGACGGTCGACAAGTTTCTTCTCGCCGGGGTGATCGGCCTGATGCTGATCGGCGTGGTGCTGTCGCTGGCCGGAAGTCCGCCGGTCGCCGAGCGCATCGGCCTCGACAGCTTCCATTTCGTGGAACGCCATGTCGCCTTCCTGATCCCCGCCATCGCCATCCTGATCGCCACCTCGCTGCTCTCGCCGCGTGACGTGCGCCGCGTCGCGCTGATCGTGTTCGTCGTCTCGATCGTGCTGATGTTCGCGACGCTGTTCATCGGTCAGGAAGTGAAGGGCGCCCGACGCTGGATCAATGTGATCGGCTTCTCGCTGCAGCCATCCGAATTCATGAAGCCGGCCTTCGTCGTGCTCTGTGCCTGGCTGTTCACCGAGAACACCCGCCGCAGCGACATTCCCGGCAACATCTTCGGCGTGCTGCTGCTCGGCATCGTCGTGTCGCTCTTGGTGGCGCAGCCCGACCTCGGCCAGACCATGCTGGTGGTCGTCTCCTGGGCCGTCGTGTTCTTCATGGCCGGCCTCTCCTGGTACTGGATCGGCGCGCTGGCGGTGCTGGCCGCGGGCGGCGTCGTCGCCGCCTATACGGTGTTTCCGCATTTCGCGAGCCGCATCAACCGCTTCCTCGATCCCGGCGCCGGCGGCGACACGTTCCAGGTCGACACCGCGCTCGAATCGATCCGCAATGGCGGCCTTCTGGGACGCGGCCCCGGCGAGGGGCTGGTGAAGCGCATCCTGCCGGACAGCCATACCGACTTCATCTTCGCTGTCGGCGCGGAAGAGTTCGGCGTGATCTTCTGCATCCTGCTGGTGATGCTGTTCGCCTTCGTCGTCATCCGCGGCCTTGCCCATAGCTTGCGCAACGAGGACGCCTTCGTGCGCATCGCCTCGGCCGGGCTGATCGTGCTGTTCGGCGTCCAGTCCGGCATCAACATGTCGGTGAACCTCAACCTGATGCCGGCCAAGGGCATGACGCTGCCCTTCATCTCCTATGGCGGCTCGTCCATGCTGGCGCTCGCCTTCCAGATGGGTCTCGTGCTGGCGCTGACGCGCCGCCGCTATGAGCCCGTCCGCCTGACGACGGGCTTCTCGGCGTTCCCGGCGGATCGCCTGCCGACGCCCAAGGCCGGAGCCGTCTGAGTGAGCCGCGGCACTGTCCTCGTCTGCGCCGGCGGCACCGGCGGCCATCTCTTCCCCGCCGAAGCGCTGGCACATGCGCTGATCGCCCGCGGCTGGCGGGTCGAGCTCGCCACCGATCATCGCGTCGAAGCCTATGGCCAGGACTTCCCGGCTGCGGCAACCCACATCATCCGCTCGGCGACGCCCTCGGTGAAGTCGCCGCTGGTGATGGCCAAGGCCGGCTGGAGCCTCTGGGAGGGTTACTGGCAGGCGCGCGCGCTGATGGCGAGGATCGGACCCAGGGTCGTCGTCGGCTTCGGCGGCTATCCGACCGTGCCGCCGATGCTCGCTGCCGCCCATCTCGGCATCCCCACCATCGTGCATGACGCGAACGCGGTGCTGGGCCGTGCCAACCGACTGCTCGCCAAGCGGGCGCGTGTCCTCGCCACCTCGTTCCCCGATGTCGCCAATGGCGGCGGCCGGGCGATCGTGGTCCAGACCGGCAATCCGGTGCGCAGCGCCGTCGTCGCGGCGAGCGCCGTGCCCTTCGTGCCCCTCGTGGATGGAGCGCCGCTGCATCTCGTCGTCTTCGGCGGCAGCCAGGGCGCGCGCTTCTTCTCCGACCTCCTGCCCGAGGCGCTCGGCAAGCTGGAACCTTCGGTGCGCGCGCGGCTCTCGATCGTGCAGCAATGCCGGCCCGAGGACATGGCCCGCGTCACGCAAGCCTATGCAGCGCTTAAGGTTTCCGCCGAGCTCGCGCCTTTCTTCCGCGATCTGCCGGCCCGCATCGCGGCGAGCCAACTCGTCGTCTCGCGCTCCGGCGCCTCGACCGTCTGCGAGCTCGCCGTCATCGGCCGCCCCGCGATCATGGTGCCGCTGCCGCACGCCATCGACCAGGACCAGAGCGCCAATGCCCGCGTCCTCGCCTCGGCCGGCGGCGGCTGGATCGTGCCGCAGGCGGAACTGACCGCCGACCGGCTCGCCCGCGAACTCACCGCCTTCCTGGCCGAGCCGGCCCGTCTCGAACAGGCGGCGCTTGCCGCGCGATCGGTGGGGCGCCCCGATGCGGATGCGCGCCTCGCCGACCTCGTCGAGCGCGTGGCCGCCGGCCTATCTCCTGGAGAATCCTCATGAAAATGCCCCGGGACATCGGTCCCGTCCACTTCGTCGGCATTGGCGGCATCGGCATGAGCGGCATCGCCGAAGTGCTGGTCAATCTCGGCTATCGCGTCCAGGGCTCGGACGCCGCCGAGAACGCGAATGTCCTGCGCCTCCGCGCCAAGGGCGTCCCGATCGCGATCGGCCACGACGCCGCCAATCTCGGCGAGGCACGGCTGGTCGTGGTCTCCTCCGCAATCAAGGCGGGCAATCCGGAGCTCAAGGCCGCGCGCGAGCGCCTCCTGCCCGTGGTGCGCCGCGCCGAGATGCTGGCCGAGCTGATGCGCCTCAAGAGCGCCATCGCGATCGCCGGCACGCATGGCAAGACGACGACCACCTCCATGGTGGCGGCGCTGCTCGATGCCGGCGGCTTCGACCCGACCGTGATAAATGGCGGCATCATCAACGCCTATGGCACCAATGCCCGCATGGGCGCCTCGGACTGGATGGTGGTCGAGGCGGACGAGAGCGACGGCACCTTCGTCAAGCTGCCGGCCGACGTGGCGCTCGTCACCAATATCGATCCCGAGCATCTGGATCACTACGGCTCGTTCGAGAAGGTGCGCGAGGCCTATAAGCAGTTCATCGAGAACATCCCGTTCTACGGCTTTGCCGTTATGTGCCTCGATCATCCCGAGGTGCAGTCGCTGATCGGCAAGATCGAGGACCGCCGCATCGTCACCTATGGCGCCAATCCGCAGGCGGATGTGCGCTATAGCGACCTGCGCACCGAGGGCGCCGTGTCGCGCTTTACCGCCGTGATCCGCGACCGCCTGACCGGGGCGACGCATGAACTGGCCGGACTGACGCTGCCCATGCCGGGCGAGCACAATGTCCAGAACGCGACCGGCGCGCTCGCCGTCGCGCACCAGCTCGGCATTTCCGATGAGGCGATCCGCAAGGGCCTCGCCGCGTTCGGCGGCGTGAAGCGCCGCTTCACCCATACCGGCACCTGGAACGGCGTCGAGATCTTCGACGATTACGGGCACCACCCGGTCGAGATCGCGGCCGTGCTGCGCGCCGCCCGCTCCGCCGCCTCCGGCCGCGTGATCGCGGTGGTCCAGCCGCACCGCTACAGCCGCCTGCACGACCTCTTCGACAGCTTCTGCGGCTGCTTCAACGATGCCGAGACGGTGATCGTCGCGCCGGTCTATGCGGCCGGCGAGGCGCCGATCGAGGGCATCGACCGCGATCATCTGGTCCAGGGCCTCAAGGTCCGCGGCCATCGCGATGCGCGCGCGCTCGAGGCGCCGGAGAAGCTGGCCGGCATGATCGCCGAGATCGCGAAGCCGGGCGACTATGTCGTCTGCCTCGGGGCCGGCTCGATCACCAACTGGGCCTACGCGCTGCCCGGCGAACTCGCCAAGATCGGCGGGGCGCCGTGAGCTTTCCAGCGCTCGACCTCGATCTCGACGGCATCCGGGGTCGCGTGACGCCGAATTTCGGTTTGGACGCTGTGACGTGGTTCCGGGTCGGTGGCCCCGCGCAGGCGCTCTTCCAGCCCGCTGATGCCGATGATCTCGCACTGTTCCTGCAGCGCCTGCCGGAGAGCGTACCGGTCTTGGTGATCGGCGTCGGCTCCAACCTGCTCGTGCGCGACGGCGGCATCGAGGGGGTGGTCATCCGCCTTTCCGCCAAGGGGTTCGGCGCCGCGACTCGTCTGCCCGGTGATCGCATCCGTGTCGGCGCGGCGCTGCCGGACAAGCGCGTCGCCGCCTTCGCGCTGGAGCAGGGGCTTTCGGGCTTCGCCTTCTACCACGGCATTCCCGGCGGCATCGGCGGTGCGCTCAGGATGAATGCGGGGGCCAATGGCGGCGAGACGCGCGAGCGGCTGGTCGAAGTCACGGCGATCGACCGGAGTGGCCGCCGCGTGACGCTCTCCAATGCCGAGATGGGGTTCACCTATCGCCACACAGCCGCACCCGACGACCTCATCTTCGTCGACGCGGTCTATCAGGGCGAGCCTGCCGACCCGGCGACGATCCGCGCGGCGATGGACGAGGTCGAGGCGCATCGCGAGCGGGCGCAGCCGATCCGCGAAAAGACGGGCGGCTCGACCTTCAAGAATCCACCCGGCCATTCGGCCTGGAAGCTGGTCGACGCAGCCGGTTGCCGCGGCCTCATGATCGGCGGCGCGCAGGTGTCCGAAATGCACTGCAATTTCCTGATCAATACCGGCAGCGCCACGGCGCATGATCTCGAACTGCTCGGCGAGACGGTGCGCGCGCGGGTGCTGGCAACCAGCGGCATCCGTCTCGACTGGGAGATCAAGCGCCTCGGGATTCCGCTTCCGGGAGAGACCGTGGAGCCGTTCCTGGGGGCATAGAAATCGTTGCGCAGCGGCAACAGTGCTCGCCGTGATGGTGCGCGCGAGCGCCGATCCGCGGCTCCAGGAGCTCCGCATCTCGCGGAATCCAGCGATTTCTCAAGATCAGCGTGTGCGCTTGACCGCGGTTGGCCGTCAACCAGCTGTCATATGGAGCCCCTAGCTCTCGGTCACCATTTGAAGATCGGGGCTCCTTCATGCATTTCGTTTCCGCGCAGGCACGCCGCCGCGTGCTGCTCGCCGCCACGGCCATTGTCGTTTCGCCCGCCGCTTTCGCCGTCGATATCACCGTTCCCAGTGGAACGACCCTCACCACGCAGCAGACGATTTCGGGCACCAACAAGCTCACGGTCGATGCCGGCGGCGCGATCACGACGTCGTCCAGTCCCTCCGTCGTGCTGTCGAGCGCGAATGCCAGTCTGACGGTCGACAATTCCGGGACGATCTCGTCGACGAACGGACGAGCCATTCGCACGAGCGGCTCTTCGGGCTCGTTCTCGCTGACGCTGACCAACCGGTCGGGCGCGCTGATCGAGGGCACGGACGACGCCATCGGCATCAACCGCGCGCTGGGCGGCGGCACCATCCTGCTCGACAATTACGGGACGATCCGCTCAACGACCGACGGGCAGGCGCTCGACTTCAATCCGGCGCTCGGCGGGACGGTGACGATCAACAATTTCGGCGTCATCGAAGCCAACGGCACGTCGGACGTCGTGCGGCCGGGTGGCAACGCCACGATCACGAACTACGGTACCATCCAGTCGATGAATGACGGCGTCTGGACCGGCACGGAGTGGGATCGGGGCGACGGCATCGATTTCCAGTCGGCCGGTGCCGGCACGGTCTACAATTACGGTACTGTCGAGGCGGCCAAGCACGGCATCACCGGTGATACCGGCGCGACGGCGTTTGAGATCACGAATTATGCCGATGGTCTCATCCTTGGCCGCAATGGCTCAGGCATCAATTTCGACATTCCGGATGGCGCCACGCCGGAGCAGATCGCAGCGCTGTCGACGGCGCATGTCGTCAATTACGGCGTCATCGCCGGGGCCGCGCTCGATACCTCTGATCCCGTGCATGCCAACGCCGACGGTGACGGTGTCGATATCGACTACCTCGCCAACATCGAGAACCATGGCGCGATCCTGGGGCTCGGCGCCGTCGGCGACAAGGACGGCAATCCCGACGATCCCAATATCTCGGATGCGATCTCGATCGGCGGCGGCAGCATCACGAATGACGGGCTGATCTACAGCGTCCAGCGCGGCATCCTCGTCGACGACAGCGAGGGCGGCTCAGCCTATGGCGCGACCAGCATCGTCAATTCGGGGGTGATCTTCAGCGGCTCGGGCCAGGCGATCACGCTGCGCGGGAACTTCGCCGACACGATCACGAATTCGGGCGTGATCGTTGGCGACATCGATATGGGTGCCGGCGACGGCGATATCGACAAGGGCTCGGGGCAGGATCTGCTTCGCAATACGGGCTGGATTTTCGGCGACGTCGCTGGCTCGTCGTGGCTGGAGAATTACGGCGCGATCGATGGCAACGTCGCCATGGAGCCGTCCTATTCCGGCTACCTCATGAACGATGGCGATATCAGCGGCAATGTCGATCTTGCAAAAGGCGGCAACCTCCAAAACCTCGGTTGGATCGGCGGCAGCGTTGTCTCCGAAGGCTATGGTGTGCAGATCAGCAATGGCGGATCGATCGACGGAGACGTCACGCTGACGGGCGCTCTCTGGGGCCATAACGTCCTGATGAATTTCGGCTCGATCGGCGGAAACGTCTCCACGGGGATCGGCAACGACCTCTTCGCGAATTTCGGTCCGATCGGCGGTCATGTCGACCTCGGGGCCGGCGATGACGTGGCTTCGCTCACGGAAGGCGACGGCTACAGCGGTTCGTCCTTCGACGGCATCGATGGCGGCACCGGTTTCGACGCTCTGGACCTTTGGTCCACGGCCAGCGGCGTCTCCACCCTCCGTGGCGCGACGAATTTCGAGACGCTCGGCGTTCGCGCCGGTCAATGGGCGCTCGGCGACGACCAGTCCTATTCGGATGGCGTCACGGTCTATTCCGGCGCCGCGCTCGACGTGAACACGCGGCTTGCCGCGGTGACGATGGTCGAGGGCGGTGCCACGCTTTCAGGCGGCGGCAGCGTGTCGGGGCTGGTAACGACCAGCGTCGGCGCCGTGATCGTGCCCGGCAATGGCTCCAGCGGCGCGCTCACGGTCAATGGCAATGCCTATCTCGACGGCGCGACGATGAAGGTCGGCATGGCCGCCAATGGCGCTTCGAACCAGCTTGCCGTGGCCGGCACCGCCGCGATCAATGGCGGTACGGTCGTGCTGGATCTCGCGCCGGGGCCCTATGTCGTCGGCACGAAGGCGACGATCGTCACGGCCGCAGGCGGTGTGAGCGGGTCCGGCTTTGCCGCGCTCGACGCGCCGAGCTTCACCTTCATCACCCCGACGCTGGGGATGACCGCGAACAGCGTCACGATCTCGCTCGACCGCAATGGCGTGCCCTTCGCGAGCTTCGCTCAGACTGCCAACCAGCGTGCCGTCGCCAACGGGCTCGACAAGGCTCCGGCGGGCAGCGCGCTGTACAGCCAGATCGTGAGCAGCACGACCAGCGCCGGTCTCGCCGACGCCTATGATTCGCTCTCGGGCGAAGTTCATGCCGATCTCGCCGGCACGCTGCTCGATCAGGCGACGCAGACGGAACTCACGCTGCTCCAGCGCCTGCGCCAGGTCGGCACGCCGGCCAAGGGTGCCGCCGCGCCGAGCCAGAAGCTCGGCTATGGCGAAGAGAACAAGCCCTCGACCGCGGCGTTCGACGCGCTCCAGAACAGCGGCCCGCGTTATGCCGGCTGGGCGCAGGGCTTCGGCTCCTGGCTCAATCGCGACAGCGACGGCAATGCGTCCGCCACCGATTCGAGCGTCGGCGGGCTGATGGCCGGCGCAGACCTCACCAACGACAACTACACGCTCGGTCTTGCCGGCGGCTACAGCTGGGGCTCGACGAATACGTCGAAATGGTCCGGCTCGGCCGATATCGAGACCGCGCTGCTCGCGCTGTATGGCGGCGTCGCATTCGATGCCACCAAGCTGCGCGGCGGTGCGTCGATGGCCTGGAGCAATATCGACACGAGCCGCATGGCCATGGTCAACGGCATCGTCGAGACGCCGCAGGCCTCCTATAACGCCACGACCGGCAACGTCTTCGGTGAGGTCGCCTATGATGCGGCGCTCGGCGGTTCGGTGATCGAGCCCTATGCCGGCCTTGGCTGGGTGAATGTGGACTCGGAGGACTTCGCCGAGACCAATGCGCCGCTCACCGGTCTCGCTTCGAGCGGCGTCTCCTATGACACCGCCTATTCGACGCTGGGCGTGCGCCTCTCGGCCGACTTCGTCGCCAAAGGCATCAAGGTCACGCCGCGCGGCATGCTCGGCTGGCGTCACGCCTTCAGCGATGTCCCGCCGGAAGCGGCCATGCTGTTCGAGAACACGGGGACCGGCTTCACGGTCGCCGGCACGCCGATCGCGCAGGATTCGCTCCTCGTCGAAGCGGGCGCGGATTTCGCCCTCAATCAGCGGTTCAGCCTCGGCTTCACCTATGCCGGCTCCTTCGCCGACAACGCGGATTCCAACGCGGTCAAGTTGACGGGTCTGCTGAACTTCTGAGTTCTGACGGCCTTCACATCGACGGACGGCCCGCCCTTGACGGGCCGTTTCCGTTTCGTGCTTCCCCCCGAGTCAATTTGTCCCGCCGGTGGGCGCTGTCTGGTTAACGCTTCCTTTCGTCTTCCCTGACATATTGCAGCGAATTCGATTCGACGAAGAGGAAGCACCTTGGCGAAGCACGTCGCCGTCCTGATGGGCGGCTGGTCGAGCGAGCGTCCGGTATCGCTCAATTCCGGCAAAGGATGCGCGGATGCGCTCGAGGCGGCGGGCTATCGCGTGACGCGGGTGGACGTCCAGCGCGACGTCGCGGAGGTGCTCGCGCAGCTGCGGCCCGATGTGGCGTTCAACGCGTTGCACGGTCCCTATGGGGAAGATGGCTGCATCCAGGGCATCCTCGAGGTGCTCGGCATTCCCTATACGCATTCCGGCGTCCTCGCCTCGGCGCTCGCCATGAACAAGGCGCGGGCCAAGGACGTGATGAAGGCGGCGGGCATACCGGTCGCGGAATCGCTCCTCATGCACCGCCTCGACGTCGCCAAGGCCCATCCGATGGAGCCGCCTTATGTGGTGAAGCCCGTCGCGGAGGGCTCGTCCTTCGGCGTGCTGATCGTGCGGGAGGGGGCGACGCACCCGCCGCAGCAACTATTTGCTGACGATTGGCGCTATGGCGAGACCGTCATGGTCGAGCGATATGTGGGCGGACGCGAGCTCACATGCGGCGTAAAAGGCGACGAAGCCTTTGATATCATTGAGCTCGTGACGGATGACGGCGGCTGGTACGACTACGACGCCAAATATTCCGACAACGGTGCAAAGCACGTAATTCCTGCGCCGCTTTTACCAGATGTTTACCAAAATGTACGGAATCTGGCGGTGAGGGCCCATCGCGCTCTCGGGTGTCGCGGCATCAGCCGGGCGGACTTCCGATACGACGATCGGCCGGGGGGCACCGGGCAGTTGGTGTGCCTCGAAGTGAATACCCAACCGGGCATGACGGCAACGTCGCTGGTCCCGGATATGGCGAGACATGCCGGGATCGATTTCCCGGCGCTGGTGAGCTGGATGGTGGAGGACGCATCGTGCGGCAGATAAGCCGACGGGCAAAGGGTCAGATGGGTGAAGGGGTCGCGGCTTCGGCTGCGGCGGCGCCCTCGAGGCTCGCCTCGTGGCTGCGTCGTCGCATGAAGGTCGTGGGCCGCATCGAATGGCGCCTGCCTCCCTATGCCGGCACCAAGGGGCTCGTCCTGCTCTTCGGCGCCACGGCGGTGGCCGGAATCGTTTCGGCCGGCCGGGTGGACGAGGTCGTCAGCGATTTCAGCCGTGCCACGGGTCTCGTCGTCGACAATGTCCGGATCTCCGGCCAGATGGAGACCTCCGAGGTCGCCGTGCTCGACAAGCTGCAGCTGCAGCCCGACGCGTCGCTGCCCTTCGTCGATGTCGATGCCGCCCGCGAGCGCATCGAGACGCTGCCCTGGGTGCAGCAGGCGAGCCTGCGCAAGATCTATCCCTCCACACTCAAGATCACGATCGACGAGCGCGTTCCCTTCGCCGTCTGGCAGCACGATCAGAACCTCTCGGTGATCGACGCGTCGGGCCGCGTAATCGGCGCCGCCAACGGCTCCTATGGCAAGCTGCTGCGTCTCGTCGGTAAGGGCGCCGATACGCGGGCGGACGAGGCGCTGGCCCTCGTCGATGCCTATCCGGCGATTCGGGACCGGCTGCGCGCGGCCGTTCTCGTCTCCGAGCGCCGCTGGGATCTCGTGCTCGACAATGGCGTGACGATCATGCTGCCCGAGGAACAGCCCAAGGCCGCGCTCGATCGCGTCGCCGCGTTCGATTCGGGCAAGGATCTGCTCTCGAAGGACATCGTCGTCGTCGATCTGCGCCTCGGCGACCGGATGTATGTCCGCCTCACGCCCGATGCCGCCGCACGTCGCCTCGCGGCGATCAAGGAGCAGGAAAAGCTCGCCAAGCGGAAGGGAGCCAGCACCTGATGCCGCTCTTCGTCGCTTCCGACAGCCGCGTCCGCGCCCTCCCGACCCGCAAGTCGAGCATCGTTTCGATCCTCGATGTCGGCTCGTCCAAGATCTGCTGCCTGATCGCACGGTTGAAGCCGCGTGAGCTCGGCGACGTGCTTCCCGGCCGCACCCATGCGGTCGAGGTGATCGGCATCGGCCACCAGCGCTCGCGCGGCGTGAAGTCCGGCGTGGTCGTCGATCTCGACCAGGCCGAGCAGGCGATCCGTCTCGCCGTCGACGCCGCCGAGCGCATGGCCGGCGTGACCGTCGAATCGCTGATCGTCAACGTCTCCTGCGGCCGGATCGCGAGCGAGGCCTATTCCGCCTCCGTGGCGCTCGGCGGGCACGAGATCGTCGAGACCGATATTCG
Organism: Kaistia hirudinis; assembly: GCF_014196455.1. GTDB lineage: Bacteria > Pseudomonadota > Alphaproteobacteria > Rhizobiales > Kaistiaceae > Kaistia > Kaistia hirudinis. The sequence goes on along the minus strand of NZ_JACIDS010000005.1, from coordinate 224,936 downwards.
CCGCGTGCTCGCGGCCGGCCGTGAGCATTCGGTGACGCCGGAGCGCTCGGTGCTGCACTCGCTGCCGATCGGCTATTCGATCGACGGCAATGGCGGCATCCGCGATCCGCGCGGCATGCTCGGCGAACGGCTCGGCGTGGACATGCATGTCGTGACGGGCGAGGCCGCGCCGCTGCGCAATCTCGAGCTCTGCATCGCCCGCTGCCATCTGCAGGTCGAGGCGATGGTCGCGACGCCCTATGCGAGCGGTCTCGCGGCCCTCGTCGAGGACGAGACCGAGCTCGGCGTCGCCTGCGTCGATCTCGGCGGCGGCACGACGACGATCTCCGTCTTCATGGACGGCCAGTTCGTCCATGCCGACGCGCTCGCCATCGGCGGCCAGCATGTGACGACCGATATTGCTCGTGGTCTTTCGACCAGGATCGAGGATGCCGAGCGGCTCAAGACGATGCATGGCAGCGCGCTGCCGAGCGTTTCCGACGAGCGCGACATCCTCTCGGTCCTGCCGATCGGCGATGACGACCGCGATATTCCGAACCAGCTGCCGCGCTCGGCGCTGACCCGCATCATCCGCGCCCGCACCGAGGAGATCCTCGAACTGGTGCGCGACCGCCTCAATGCTTCCGGCTTCCAGACCATGGTCGGCCGCCGGATCGTGCTGACGGGCGGGGCCAGCCAGCTCACCGGCCTCACCGAGGCGGCGCGCCGCATCCTGGCGCGCAGCGTCCGTCTCGGCCGGCCGCTCGGTGTGACCGGCATGCCGGAGGCGGCCAAGGGGCCGGCCTTCTCGGCGGCGGTCGGGCTTTTGATCTATCCGCAGGTCGCTCAGATCGAACAGGTCACGGCGATCCGCGGGCACAGACTGGCAATGACCGGAACGGGGGGCGTCTTCTCCCGGTTCGGACATTGGTTCCGGGAGAGTTTCTAAGTCGCCGAAAGGCGGGGCGTCGGCGGCTCAGCGCCCCCAAGCGTAGAAAGCGATGCCGGTATCCGCCACCGGCAGTAGGGGTCTAGACGACGAGGGTACCATGACGATCAACCTGAAGATGCCGGACATTACTGAGCTGAAGCCCAAGATCACGGTCTTCGGGGTCGGCGGCGCGGGTGGCAACGCCGTCAACAACATGATCCGATCGGGCCTCGAGGGCGTGGAGTTTGTCTGCGCCAACACCGATAGCCAGGCGCTCATGTCTTCGCGAGCCGAACGGCTCATCCAGATGGGTGTTGCCGTCACCGAGGGTCTCGGTGCGGGCTCCATGCCCGAAATCGGCCGTGCGGCCGCCGAGGAGGTGATCGACGAGATCAATGATCACCTCGCCGGCTCCCACATGGTCTTCGTCACCGCCGGTATGGGTGGTGGCACGGGAACGGGCGCGGCCCCGGTCATCGCACGCACGGCCCGTTCGCACGGGATTCTGACCGTCGGCGTGGTGACGAAGCCGTTCCAGTTCGAAGGTGCGCGCCGCATGCGCGTCGCCGAGGCTGGAATCCAGGAACTGCAGGAGAGCGTCGACACGCTCATCGTCATTCCGAACCAGAACCTGTTCCGTATCGCCAACGAGAAGACGACCTTCGCGGACGCCTTCTCCATGGCCGACCAGGTGCTGTATTCGGGCGTCGCTTGCATCACCGACCTGATGGTCAAGGAAGGCCTGATCAATCTCGACTTCGCCGACGTCCGTTCGGTGATGCGCGAGATGGGCAAGGCGATGATGGGCACGGGCGAGGCGTCGGGCGACCGGCGCGCGATCATGGCCGCCGAGGCGGCGATCGCCAATCCGCTGCTCGACGAGACGTCGATGCACGGTGCGCGCGGCCTGCTGATCTCGATCACGGGCGGTCGCGATCTGACCCTGTTCGAGGTCGACGAGGCGGCCACCCGCATCCGCGAGGAAGTGGATCCGGACGCCAACATCATCCTCGGCGCAACGTTCGAGGAGAGCCTCGAGGGCGTCATCCGCGTCTCGGTCGTCGCGACCGGCATCGACAGCGAGGTTCAAGCCGTCGAAAACCCTAATGACCAGCGCATCGCCGAGCTTAACCAGCGTATGAAGGCGGCTGCGCAGGCGGCGGTACAGGCGCAGCCTCAGCCGCAGTCGAGAATTCCGGCGGTCAACACCGAGATGCGGGGGCAGGCCCCGGCCCAGCCGCTGCGTCAGGCCGTGCCGAGCCAGCCCTCGGTCCGCGATCCCGGCGTGACCATCGCCCCGATGGCCCCGCAGGCTCCGGTCTCCTATGCCGAGGCCGAGCTCGATCATGACTTCGGCATGGTGCCGCAGCACGCTCCGGTCGAAGACCATGCGCCGCCGCAGCACTTCATCCCGCCGGCTGCCGAAGCCCCCGGTTCGGCCCGCATGCCGCGGGTCGAGGACTTCCCGGTGGTCGCCCAGCGCGAGATGCATGCCGCGCGCGGCGAGGAGCAGCACGAGGAAGACCGCGGCCCGATGAGCCTTCTGCGCCGCCTCGCACATGTCGGCCTCGGCCGTCGCGAGGATGATGCCCAGTCGCAGCAGCCGCCCCTCGCTCGTGGCAACCCGCAGCCGCAGACCGGTCCGCGTACGCAGGTCCGTCCGCCGCAGGCTCCGGCCCAGGCGCCGCGGCAGCAGCAGCCGGCTCCGGTTCGTCCCCAGGCTCCGATGCCGCAGGACCAGGCCTATCGCGGGCGGCAGGCGGAACTGGACCAGCACGGCCGCGTGATGCCGCGCGAGGCCCGGCACGAGGATGACCAGCTGGAGATTCCGGCTTTCCTCCGCCGCCAGGCGAACTGATCGCGGCCTGTTACGAAATCGAGCCCGGCGCCTTCACAGCGCCGGGCTTTTTTCATTATAGGATAGGGACTTACGGCACCTGCGAACGGCGTTACAGACGGTTAGAAACCGTGATTTGTTGGCGGGGAGTCCGAGCCTTATCCTTACAATCAAGATGCGAATGGATAAGACGATTCGAGCGGCTGTCGGGGCGATCTGGCGCTCGTCTTCAAACTTGGGACATCACGGGTGCCGCACTGCGGTTTTTTCCATGATGATGTCGAACGGGGCGAACTGATGGCGAATCGGCAGGGCACGGCTCAAACGACACTGCGCGACGCCGTCGTCATTGCGGGCATCGGCGTGCATGGTGGCAAGCCGGCCTCGATGACGCTGCATCCCGCCGAAGCCGGCACGGGCATCGTCTTCCAGCGTCTCGACGCGAGCGGCGCCAGCAGCGTATCGATCCGCGCGACGATCGATTGCCTCCACGCCACGGAATCCTGCACCACCATCGCCAGCATGGGGCTCTCGGTCGCGACGATCGAGCATCTGCTCGCGGCGTTCAGCGGCCTCGGCCTCGACAATGTCATCGTCGAGATCGACGGGCCGGAAGTTCCGATGATGGATGGCAGCGCCGCTGCCTTCGTCGCGCTGATCGACAGCGTCGGCCTTGCGCCGCTGGCGGCCAGCCGCCGCTTCATCAAGGTTCTGAAGCCGGTGCGCGTCGATAATGGCGCTTCCTTCGCGGAACTGCTGCCGTTCGACGGCCGCCGCTTCGAGATCGATATCGAGTTCTCCTCGGCGCTTATCGGTCGCCAGTCCTTCGCGATCGACCTGACGCCGCATAATTTCCGCCGCGATCTGGCCCGCGCCCGCACCTTCGGCTTCCTCAAGGATGTCGAGTTCTACATGTCGCGTGGCCTGGCGCTCGGCTCCTCGCTCGAGAACACGGTCGTCCTCGGCGATGATCGCGTGCTCAACCCCGAGGGGCTGCGCTTCGCGGATGAATTCGCGCGTCACAAGACGCTCGATGCGGTCGGCGATCTGGCGCTTGCCGGCGCGCCGATCCTCGGTGCCTATCGCTCCTATCGCGGCGGCCACAAGCTGAACGCGAAGATGGTCGAGGCACTTCTGGCTGATTCGGACGCCTGGACGTTCGTCGGCGATTTCGCGGAGCCGCGGCGCCAGCCGGTGCGTGCCGAGATTCCGGTGCGCCTGCGCGAAGCGGCTTTCGGTCCGGACAAGTCCTGACCGTCTTCGCCGGCCAGCAGCCACAACCCTTGATTCTGCGCGCCAATCATCACGTCGCGGGCCCCTTTGGGCCTTATGCGCGGCTGTCGTGGATTGGGGCGCACCTTGCCATGAAAATGCGCCAAAGCACTGCCACGGCTGATGACACCCTGTTGTCGTTTCGGCTAGAGAAGCGGCAGTGCGTTGACCCGTCGAGAGAGGCGAGGCCGGCCCCGCCGGCTCGAAGCTGCACATGAATGATGCCGGTATCGACCTGCCTGCGAAGCTGAACACCCTCGGGCGGGCGAGTTCGGTGGCGCTCCGCGCCGCTTTGATCGTCTGCATGATCACGCTGGCGGGCTGCAGCAGCTTCGGCAACATCTTCGGCGAGAAGGATAAGCCCGAGGAACCGGACGTTCCGGCGGGCGAACTCTACAATCAGGCGCTTTTCCTGATGCAGGAAGGCAAGCTTCGGCAGGCGGTGAAGCGCTTCGACGAGGTCGACAAGCAGCATCCCTATACGGAATGGGCGCGCAAGGCGCTGATCATGAGCGCCTTCTCGAACTATCGCCTCGGCCGCTATGACGACTGCATCGAGTCGGCGAAGCGCTATCTGTCGCTCTACCCGTCCAGCAAGGACGCGGCCTATGCGCAGTACATGATCGGCCAGTCCTATTTCAAACAGATCCCGGACGTGACGCGCGATCAGGAATCGACGCAGCGCGCGCTCGACGCGATGCAGCTCGTGATCGATCGCTATCCGGATTCGGAATATGTCGACGACGCGCAGAAGGACATTCTCGTCGCGCGCGATCAGCTCGCCGGCAAGGAAATGCAGATCGGCCGGTATTATCTCGAGCGCAAGGAATATGCGGCCGCGATCAACCGCTTCAAGATCGTCGTCCAGGAATATGCCAATACGCGTCAGGTCGAGGAGGCGCTCTATCGCCTGACCGCCGCCTATTACGCGATGGGCATCGTTCCGGAGGCCCAGACGGCCGCGGCCGTGCTCGGGCATAACTTCCCGGATTCGCCCTGGTACAAGGACGCCTACAAGCTGCTCCAGGAGGGCGGCGTGTCGCCTCAGGAGAACAAGGGCTCCTGGATCAGCAAGGCGTTCAGTCTCGTGACCGGCTGACGGGCGCGGGGGCGATGCTCGCTGCGCTCTCGATCCGCGACATCGTCCTGATCGACCGGCTGGAGATCGAATTCTCGGCCGGGATGACGGCGCTCACCGGCGAGACCGGTGCCGGCAAATCCATCCTGCTCGACTCGCTGTCGCTTGCCCTTGGCGGGCGCGGCGACGGCGCTCTGGTGCGTCACGGCGCGAACCAGGGCCAAGTCACGGCGGTCTTCGACGTCGCCGCCGACCATGCCGTCCGCCCGCTGCTCGCCGCCAATGCGATCGATAGGGACGGCGAGCTGATCCTGCGGCGCGTCCAGACCGGCGATGGCCGCACGCGGGCCTTCGTCAACGACCAGCCCGTCAGCGTCGCGCTGCTGCGCGATATCGGCGCCACGCTGGTCGAGATCCATGGCCAGCATGACGATCGCGCGCTGGTCGATCCCGCCGTGCATCGCCGCCTTCTCGACGCGTTCGGGCGGCTCGATGTCGAGACAAACGCCGTAGCAGCCGCGCATCAGGCGTGGCGGAGCGCGGAGAGCGCCGTCGCGGCGCTGCGCCGTCGCATCGCCTCGGCCCGCAGCGAGGGCGACTATCTCCGCGCCTCCGTCGAGGAACTGCGCCGCCTCGCGCCGCAGCAGGGCGAGGAGGTCGAGCTGGCCGACCGGCGCCATCGGCTGATGCAGGTCGAGAAGATCGCGGGCGATCTTTCGGACGCGCATGACACCATCGCCGGTTCCGCTTCGCCCGTGCCGACGCTCGCCTCGCTGGCGCGGCGGCTCGAGCGCAAGCGCGACCAGGCGGGCGGCTTGCTGGACGGCGTCGTCGAGGCCATCGACAGCGCGATCGACGGGCTCGAGGAGGCGGAGACGCTGCTCGCGCGCGCCATCACGGAAAGCGCCTTCGATCCGCGCGAGCTGGAGCGCACCGAGGAGCGGCTCTTTGCGCTGCGCGGTGCGGCGCGCAAGTTCGATGTTCCGGTCGAGGGCCTCGAGGGGCTGCGCGACAAGATGGAAGCGGATCTGACGGCGCTCGATTCGGGTGAGGAGCGGCTCGCGGCGCTGGAAGTCGCGGCCGAGGCGGCGCGGAAATCCTATGATGCGCTCGCAGCCGCGCTGTCCACCCGCCGCAGCGAGGCCGCCGCCGAACTCGAGGCGCGCGTCGCGGAAGAACTGCCTGCGCTCAAGCTGGAGCGCGCGGCCTTCATCGTCTCGATCGAGAGCGATCCGGAAGAGCGCACCGAGAGCGGCATCGACACCGTCTCCTTCGTGGTGCGCACCAATCCCGGCACGCGGCCGGGCCCGATGATGAAGGTTGCGTCCGGCGGCGAGCTTTCGCGCTTCCTGCTCGCGATCAAGGTGGCGCTCGCCGATCGCGGCTCGGCGCCGACCCTCGTTTTCGACGAGATCGACACCGGCGTCGGCGGCGCGGTCGCCGAGGCGATCGGCCGACGTCTCGCCCGCCTCGCCGAGCGGGTCCAGGTCCTTTCCGTCACGCATGCGCCGCAGGTCGCGGCGCGGGCCGGCCATCACTTCCTGATCGCCAAGCAGGCGCTCGCGGGCGAGGATCGCGTCGCGACCGGCGTCAGCGTGCTCGGCGGCGGCGAGCGGCGCGAGGAGATCGCCCGCATGCTGGCCGGCAGCGTCGTGACCGAGGAGGCGCGCGCGGCTGCGTCGCGTCTCATCGCGGGAGAGGGCGGGGCCGGCTGAGGCCGCCGCCCACCCAGAATCAGCGGCGACGGTAGAATTCGGCCTTGGCGCTGAGCGCCTCGTCACGGACGCCGTCCGGAAAATACGGCGCGAGCACATCCATCATTTCCGCGCGGCACGCCTCCACCCGCGTGCCGAGCACGGCGGCCGACGTGACGGAGCGTGTCAGGATGCGCTCGAACAGCGCCTCCGGCGTGACGGGACGCGTGAACGGCACCTCGACCGCACCATCCGCGGCGAAGGGCGTGTCGTCGAACCAGCCCTCATAGACCCAGTGACGTCCCGGTGCCGCATTCGGCACCCATGCGTTGATAAGCTGCTCCAGAGGCTCCCGCCACGGATTCGCCGCGCCGCGATCCGTGCGCGCGCCGCAGATGAGGATGACGCCTGTGGGCGCGAGGATGCGGTCCAGCACGGCGAGGGTTGCCGGCCGGTCCATCCAGTGCAGGGCGCGGCCGATCGTGACGATATCAAAGGTCCCGATATCGGCTGGCAGATCCTCCGTCCGTCCGTGAATGAGCGGCAAGGCGACGCCGGCAGCGGCTGCAGCCGCCCGGGCCTCGGCCAGCATGCCCGGTTCCGGATCGACGCCGAGGATGGAGCGGACAGAGGCCGCGAAGCCGAGCGCGAGCACGCCGGGTCCGGTGCCGAGATCGATCAGCGCCTCGGTGCCGACGAGGCCGAGCCGCTCGGCGATCAGGGCGAAGAACTCCGGAGGATAGGGCTCGCGATAGCGGGCATAGGTTTCGGCCGTCGTCGCGAAGCGTCCCATCGGTTCGTCCCTCTCCGTTTCGAGCCCGCTTCTCTGCCCGAAGAGCACGACCGAATCACGACGAGGGGAAGCATCGCGCCTCGCCGGCGCCGGTCTGCCGGTCACGAAATCGTGCGTCGCGAAAGAAGAGCCTGATTGATCATAAGGCTTCCATGTAATATCAGGCAGTAGATCGACTGCGCGTCGCGCCTTGCCGTGTGACGCCTGTCATGGAAGCGTCCCGTTTTTGGGCGTAGAAAGATTTTGCGCCGATCCGCCGCCCCACAGCGCGCGCTCGCGGGCCGTCGGTCCAGGGCGCTCGGCCATTCCGCCGTTCGCGAAAGCTGAGAATATTGATGTCCATCCTCACTGCGGCTCGCACCGCGCGCGCAGCGCCTTCCCCGACCTTTCTGGAATTCGTCGGCATCATCGCCTTCATGATGGCGCTCGGCTCCATGTCGATCGACAATCTCCTCCCGGCGTTCGGGCCGATCGCGGTGGACTATGCGCTTCCCAGCGTCAACGAGGCGCAGCTGATCCTGACGGTCTACATGATCGGCTTTGCCACCATGCAGCTCTTCTACGGGCCGATCTCGGATGTCATCGGCCGCCGCCCGACCCTGATGATCGGTCTTGTGGTCTTCGCCGTCGGCACCGTGGTGGCGATCTTTGCGCCCAGCTTCACGATCCTGCTGATCGCGCGCGCCGTGCAGGGCATGGGCGCGGCCGCCACCCGCATCCTATCCGTCGCCATCGTGCGCGACCGCTTCCATGGCCGCGAGATGGCGCGGGTCATGTCGATCACCATGATGATCTTCATCGTCGTGCCGGTCATCGCGCCGTCGGTCGGCGGCTTCTTCCTGCTGTTCGGCACCTGGCACCTGATCTTCGTGTCGATGCTGGTGCTGGTCGCCATGCTCGCCATCTGGTTCTGGCGTCGCATGCCGGAGACGCTGCATCCCGAATATCGCAAGCCCTTCTCCTTCGCCCGCGTCGGCGCCGGCATGAAGCGGTGCGTGTCGGAGCGCGTGACGCTCGGCTACGCCACCGGCATGGCGCTGATGTATGGCTCGCTGATGGGCTATCTCGGCTCGGCGCCGCAGATCTTCGAGACCGAGGTCTATGGGCTCGGTTCGCTCTTCCCGCTCGTCTTCGGGGTGATCGCCGCGCTGATGGGCGTCGCCTCCTTCGTCAATTCGAAGCTGGTGCGCCGGCTTGGCATGCGCCGCCTGTCGCATGTCGGCGTCTGCGGCTTCATCGTCTTCGCCGCCGCCATGGTGGTGGTCGCGCTCGTCTTCCACGGCAAGCCGCCGCTGCTCCTCTTCGCGCTGACGCTTGCCGGCTGCCAGTTCCTGTTCAGCCTGACCATGCCGAACTTCAACACCATGGCGATGGAGCCGCTCGGCGATATCGCCGGCACGGCCTCTTCCGTGATCGGCGCCTATACCACCCTTGTCGGGGCACTTATTGGCATGCTGATCAGCCAGAGCTTCAACGGCACCGTGCTGCCGATGGCGATCGGCTATCTGGCGATCGGCATCGGCGGGGTCGCGGTGACGTTGTGGACGGAGAAGGGCCGCCTGTTCCGGCCGCACAATCCGGATCCGCTGCCGGGCCGCTGATCGCGCCCGGTTTCACGCGGGGTCGACCCCGCGGCGCGGCGGATCAAAGCGGAAGGGCGCGGTGCCGCGCACCCATTCGTCGATGAGGATCGGGCGCGCGGCCGGCGGTTCGGCCCGCTGCAGGCAGTCCGTCCGCTCGCAGAGCCGGCAATTGGTGCCGATCGGCATCGGCTCACCCGCCAGCGACGCGGCGTAGGCGAGGCGGGGCGCATATTTCATCTCGCAGACCAGCGCGACGGCGAAGCGCGCCTCGCGCCGCGGAAAGGGCTGCGGCGTGCCGGCGACCGTCGAGGCGATCGAGAAGAAGCGGCTGCCATCCGGCATTTCGAGCTGCTGCGTCAGGATCGTGTTCGGCGCGCGGAAGGTCTCGTGCAGGTTCCAGAGCGGGCAGGTGCCGCCGAAGCGCGAGAGATGGAATCGCCCGGAGGCATGGCGCTTCGAGACATTGCCGGCATCGTCGACGCGGATCATGAAGAAGGGCACGCCCTTGGCGCCCGGCCGCTGCAGCGTGGTCAGGCGATGGCAGACCTGCTCGAAGCTGGCGCCGAACTTGCGCCCGAGCACCGAGATGTCGTGGCGCGTCGCCTCGGCCGCCGCGAAGAAGCGCCCATAGGGCATCAGCACGGCGCCGGCGAAATAATTGGCGAGGAAGACGCGGAACATCCGCCGCGCCGTCGGATCCGCGAGGCCGCTCGCCTCGACCGTCGCATCGAGCGTGGCGGCCTGTTCGAGCGTGCCCAGCTGGAAGGCGGCATGGAAGACCCGCGCCGAGGGGCCGAGCAGCTCCGATAGCAGCAGGTGCCGGCGATGGCGATCGAAGCGGCGTATGGCGCCCGTCATGACCTCGTCGGGGAGGATGCGCAGCCGCACGCCGTGCCGCGACTGGAGGCGGGCGGCGAGCCCGGCGAAGAGTTCGCTGTCCGCCGCGGCGAGTTCGCCAGCCAGCGCCTCCGCGGCCTCGTCCAGCTCGGGGAAATAGTTGCGGGCGTTCTCGATCGCGGCGCGGACCGCGTCGACGGGCTCGAAGGGCAGGGCGGTCGCCGTGCCATCGTCCGGCCGGCGCTGCGTCTGCTGATAGGCCTGGTACAGCCGCTGCAGGGCGAGCGCGAGCGTCGGGCAGTTCTCGACGAGGTCGCGCATCTCCTGCGCCGGCACAGCGAGATCCTGCACCAGCGGATCGCGCATCAGCTCGCTGATCTCGGCGAGGCTGCGATCGTCCTCGCCGGCGGCGAGCTGCTTCACGTCGACGTCATAGACCTCGGCGAGGCGGATGAGGATCTGCGCCGAGACGGGGCGCTGGTTGCGCTCCATCAGGTTCACATAGCTCGGCGAGATGCCGAGATCCTCGGCCATCTTGGTCTGGTTCAGCCCGAGATCACGCCTGAGCCGTCTGAGGCGCGGGCCGATGAAGAGCTTCCGGTCGAGTTCATTTGTCATAGTTTTACAATTCAACGAAAGCAGCGGTAAAGCTTCGACATCGCATCCCGATTTGCTGAGAAACCCTTTGTTTTCGGCGAGCGAATGCGGGTAACTGATCCTGTCAACGGCATTACACCGCCATTGCGGCGGAGATGTCAAACGTTGTCATGGAGAGGACTATGTCACCCGATTTCGCCAAGCTCGTCCCCAACCAGGCGCCCGGCCGCTTCGACGGCATCCGCCGCCCCTATGCCGCCGCCGACGTGGCGCGGCTGCGCGGATCGGTGGCCATCGACCACACGCTCGCGGCCCGCGGCGCCGATCGTCTCTGGCGCCAGCTGAACGAGCTGCCCTATGTCAACGCGCTCGGCGCGGTCACCGGCAACCAGGCCATGCAGATGGTCCGTGCCGGCCTGCAGGCGATCTATCTGTCCGGCTGGCAGGTCGCGGCCGATGCCAATACGGCCGGTGCGATGTATCCCGACCAGAGCCTCTATCCGGCCAATGCCGGGCCGGAGCTCTGCCGGCGCATCAACCGGACGCTCCAGCGCGCCGATCAGATCGAGCTTTCCGAGGGCAAGGTCTCGCGTGACTGGTTCGCCCCGATCGTCGCCGATGCCGAGGCCGGCTTCGGCGGTCCGCTCAACGCCTTCGAGATCATGAAGGCCTATATCGAGGCCGGCGCGGCGGCGGTTCATTTCGAGGACCAGCTCGCCTCGGAGAAGAAGTGCGGCCATCTCGGCGGCAAGGTGCTGATCCCGACGGCGGCGCATGAGCGCAATCTCGTCGCGGCGCGCCTCGCGGCCGACGTGATGGGTGTCGGCACCCTGGTCGTCGCCCGCACGGACGCCGAATCGGCGCGGCTGATCACCTCGGATATCGACGAGCGCGACCGGCCGTTCATCGTGCCCGGCGAGCGGACGGCGGAAGGCTTCTTCCGCCTGAAGGAGGGGACGGGTCTCGAGCATTGCATCGCACGCGGTCTCGCCTTCGCGCCCTATGCCGATCTCCTGTGGTGGGAGACCTCGCATCCGGATTTGGATGATGCGCGCGCCTTCGCCGAGGCGATCCATGCGCAGTATCCGGGCAAGATGCTGGCTTATAATTGCTCGCCCTCGTTCAACTGGCGGGCGAAGCTCGACCGCGACACGATCGAGACGTTCCAGCGCGAGCTCGGCGCCATGGGGTACAAGTTCCAGTTCGTGACGCTCGCGGGCTTCCACGCGCTGAACCACTCCATGTTCGAGCTCGCGAGCGGTTATCGCGATCGCGGCATGGGCGCCTATAGCGAGATGCAGCAGGCCGAATTCGCCGCCGAGGCGATCGGCTACACCGCGACGCGGCACCAGCGCGAGGTCGGTACCGGCTATTTCGACCAGGTGTCGATGGCGATCACCGGCGGGCTCTCGTCGACCACGGCCATGGCCGAATCGACCGAGACCGAACAGTTCCTGACAGCGGCCGAATGAGGGGAGGCTCCATCATGCACACGTCCCGTTTCTGGATCGTCGGCGGCGAATACGCCTCGATGGCGTTCGACAGGCTGATCGAGGGCACGCAGCGCGTGCTCGGCCCCTTCGGCGAACGCGGCGCAGCGGAAGAGGCCTGGCGCCGCCTCTCGGAGGAAAACCGCAGCCAATGCCTGATGCGCTTCACGATCGCAGCGGAGCGTACTTAGGCTCGGGTGAGGCCGGGGATCCCCCGCACAGTCCACCGGCCCTTGCCCGGCGTCCGGCGGCGATGGCATAGCTCTTCGGCAGAGGAGCTATCGCCATGCCGTCGGAAACGCCATTGGATCGAGACGTCGCCGCCCTGAGCGAGGCCGAGGCTGCGGCAGAGCATGCGGTGATCGCGGCGCGGATCGCCGAGGCGGATATCCGCTACCACCAGGAAGATGCGCCGACGATCTCGGACGCGGACTATGACGCGCTGCGCCGGCGGCTCTATGCCATCGAAGCGCGCTTTCCCGCGCTCAGATCGGCCGTCAGCACGTCCGTTGGCGCGGCCCCGGCGGGCAAGTTCGCCAAGGTGCGGCATGTCGTGCCGATGCTCTCGCTCGACAATGCCTTCGCGGACCAGGACGTCGTCGATTTCGTCGATCGCGCCCGGCGCTTCCTGGGGCTCGATGCCGGGCAGGTGCTGCCTTTCACCGCCGAGCCGAAGATCGACGGCCTGTCGCTGTCGCTGCGCTACGAAGCGGGGCGGCTCGTGACGGCTGCGACGCGCGGCGATGGCTATGAGGGCGAGAACGTCACCGCCAATGCCCGCACGATCGCCGAGATTCCGGAGATCCTCCCGGCCGGCGTGCCCGAGATCGTCGAGATCCGCGGCGAGTGTTACATGGGCCATGCCGATTTCGCCGCGCTCAATGCGCGCATGCTGGAGGAGGGCGGCAAGGCCTTCATGAACCCGCGCAATGCCGCGGCCGGCTCGCTGCGCCAGCTCGACGCCAAGATCACCGCCGTGCGGCCGCTGAAATTCTTCGCCTATGCCTGGGGCGAGATGAGCGCGCTGCCCGCGACGACGCAGATGGGCATGGTCGAGGCCTTTGCCGCCTGGGGCCTGCCGACCAATCCGCGCATGGTGATCTGCACGGCGGTGGACGAGGCGCTCGCCTTCTATCATGCGCTGGAAGAGGATCGCGCTGGCCTCGGCTATGACATTGACGGCGTCGTCTACAAGGTCAACGAGCTCGCGCTGCAGAACCGGCTCGGCTTCGTCTCGCGCTCGCCGCGCTGGGCGATCGCTCACAAATTCCCGGCCGAGCAGGCGTTCACCGTGCTGGAAGGCATCGATATCCAGGTTGGCCGCACCGGCGCGCTGACACCCGTCGCGCGGCTCAATCCGGTGACGGTTGGCGGTGTCGTCGTCTCCAATGCGACGCTGCACAACGAAGACTACATCAAGGGCATCGGCGCCGATGGCGCGCCGATCCGCGGCGGCCGTGACATCCGTATCGGCGATACCGTCATCATCCAGCGTGCCGGTGACGTGATCCCGCAGGTGGTGGATATCGATCTCGCCAAGCGGCCCGCCGATGCGCAGCCCTATGTGTTTCCCACGGTCTGTCCCGCCTGCGGCAGCCATGCCGTGCGCGAGGAGGGCGAGGCGGTGCGCCGCTGCACCGGCGGCCTGATCTGCCCGGCGCAGGCGGTCGAACGCATCCGTCATTTCGTCTCGCGGCTCGCCTTCGACATCGAGGGGCTCGGCGACGAGAATGTGCAGCTGTTCCATGAGGCCGGCCTCATCAAGAGCCCGGTCGACATCTTCCATCTGCACGAGAAGCGCGAGGCCGCGCGGGTGGCGCTCGCCGAATATCGCGAACGCCAGTCCGAGGAGCGGCGCCAGCGCGAGGGCACGGAAGCGAAATCGAAGCGCAAGAACGAGGACCGCTCCTTCGAGGGCCTCGAAAAGCTCTTCCGCGCCATCGACGAGCGGCGGAGCATCCCGCTCGACCGCTTCATCTATGCGCTCGGCATTCGCAATGTCGGCGAGGCGACGGCCAAGGCACTCGCCAAGCGCTATGTCGGCATCGACGCCTTCCGCGAGGCGGTGGCGCGCGCGATCGAGGGGCTGCCGGGCGAGGCCTGGCAGACGCTGACGGAGATTCCGCGCGTCGGCGCCGGGTCGCGCGACAAGCTGATCGCGGCGGCGGGGGAGTTTTCGGGCGATCTTCTCGGCGCGCTCGACGTCGAAGCGGCGCTCAACCGGGCGGGGCTCAACAAGCCGGCGCGCGACAATCTGCTCGCGCATTTCGGCGATGCGGTCGGCGTGATCCGCGCGGCGCGCGAAGCGGCGGGCGGACAGCCCGGCGAGGCGTTCCGCGAACTTGCCTCGCTCGGCGATGTCGGCGAGGTCGCGGCGATCTCGATCGCCGATTTCTTTGCCGAGCCGCACAATGAGGCGGTGGTTTCGGGCCTCCTCGCCGAGGTCAGCGTCACCGATGTGGCGCGCCCGGCGACGGGCGGCGCGCTGGCCGGCAAGATCATGGTCTTCACCGGCAATCTCGAAAAGATGACGCGCAGCGAGGCCAAGGCCACCGCCGAGCGGCTCGGCGCGAAGGTCGCCGGATCGGTGTCGAAGAAGACGGACCTCGTCGTGGCAGGTCCCGGCGCCGGCTCAAAGCTGGCCGATGCGACGAAATTCGGTGTTCGCGTGATCAGCGAAGACGAATGGCTCGCTTTGCTCGATGAGGCGAGCCGGTAGCGACAAAGGCGCGCCCGCCGGCACGCACGAAAAGAGCCCCGCCAAGGCGGGGCTCTCGTCGATCGTCAGATAGACGACGGCGTTACTGCGCGGGCGCGGCCGGGGCAGCCGGGGCAGGGGTCGCCGGGGTCATCGGCTCGGCCGGCGTGGTCGAGGATGTCGTCGAGGCATCGACCGCGTCGAGGGCCTTGAACTCAGGCGCCGCCGTCAGCTCTTCCTTGGTGGTGGCGAGCTGGTAGCGCACCGAATTCTCCTGGCGGACGCGCTCGAGGGCGCCCGGGTTCACGGCGACGTTCTTCTCGCCGATGCCGAGGAAGCCGCCGACGCCGAGCACGACGGCCTTGATCTGGCCGTTGCTGGCCACGATGACATCGTTGATGTCGCCCAGCTTCTCGTCGCCCGGGCCATAGACGGCCGAGCCGATCATGCGCGAGGCGAGCCAGTCATCGGGCGCCTGGATGGTGATGAAGCGCTCCGCCGGCGTCGAAGGCGTGCTCATATCGGTGGTTGCAGCCGGCACCTGGGCCGGGGTGGTCGCATCCTGGGCAAAGGCGGGACCGGCCGCGAGGAAGCCTGCCAGCGCCGTAGCCGCGAGAATCTTCTTCATGGTCGTAACTCCGTGTTTTGTCTCGATTTAGAGCGTTTGCTCATCGGGGTAACGGAGTCGGGGAGTCACCGTTCCATCACGGAGTATGAACGGATTTCGTATTCCGTGATGGAACGATTGCCAGCTTTACGCAGCGAAGGGTTGTGTCGCGCGGATCAGGAAATCGAGCGCCTCGCCCTCCAGACGGGGCGCCAGCGCGGCGCGCACGCGGGCATGATAGGCGTCGAGCCAGTTGAGTTCGGCTTCCGTGAGCAGGGTGGGCTCGACGAGGGTCCGGTCGATCGGCGCCAGCGTCAGCGTCTCGAAGGCGAGCATGGGACGCTCGCCGCCCGCGATCGCCGCGGGCGGCGTGACCAGGATGAGGTTCTCGATGCGGATGCCATAGGCGCCGGTCTTGTAATAGCCGGGCTCGTTGGAGAGCAGCATGCCGGGTTCGAGCGGCACGGTGCCGGCCTTCGAAATCCGCGCCGGTCCTTCATGCACGCAGAGGAACACGCCGACGCCATGGCCGGTGCCATGGTCATAATCGAGCCCCTTCTGCCACAACGCCATGCGCGCCAGCGTGTCGAGCTGTGCGCCGGTGGTGCCGGCCGGAAAGCGGGCGGTGGCGAGCGCGATATGGCCCTTGAGCACGAGCGTGAAGCGTTCGCGCATTTCGGCCGTGGGCGCGCCGACGGCGATTGTCCGCGTGATGTCGGTGGTGCCGTCGCGGAACTGCGCGCCGGAATCGACCAGATAGAGCGAACCCGGCTCGATGGTCCGGTTCGTCGCCTCGGTCACGCGGTAATGCACGATGGCGCCGTCCGAGCCGGCGCCGGAGATGGTGTCGAACGAGATCTCGACCAGCGGCATGCCGTCTTCCTCGCCGATCTCGGCGCGGAAGGCCTCCAGCCGCCGCGCAGCCGCGATCTCGTCGAGACCGCCCTTCGGCGCCTCGCGATCGAGCCAGGCGAGAAAGCGCGTCATGGCCACGCCGTCGCGCAGATGCGCCCGCTTGGTTCCGGCGATTTCGACGGCGTTCTTGCGCGCCTTGGGCAGCGTGACAGGATCGCTGCCCTCGACCAGCGTGCCCTCGGCCGCGATGAAAGGCGTCAGCAGCCCGGCTGGCGTCGTCGCGGGATCGGCGAGCAGTCGGGCCCCTGAACTGCCGAGCCGTTCGAGATCGGCGCCGATCGCCGCTTCCTCGCGAATATCGGCGAGATCGGACAACGCGTCGCGCACGACGTTGGAGAGCTTGCGACCGTCGATATAGAGCGTCGGCGGACCCTCGCGGTAGAGGATCGCATAGGAGAGCGCGATCGGATTATGCGGCACGTCGCTGCCGCGCAGATTGAACGCCCAGGCGATCGAATCGGACTGCGCGATCACCGCGGCGTCGGCGTTCTTCTCCGCCAGCAGCGCGCGGAGGCGCTCGATCTTCTCGGCGGCGCTTTCCCCGGCGAGATCCTCGCCCTGAAGCGAGACGGCCCCGATCGGGGCGGCCGGCCGTCCGGTCCAGACCCGGTCGATCGGGTTTTCTTCGAGCGCGACGAGCTCCGCCCCGGCGCTTTTCGCGGCCGCATCGAACCGGCGCAGTTCCGCGAGTGTCAGCAGGCGCGGATCATAGCCGAGCCGGTCGCCATGCTTCAGCCGGCCGCGCAGCCATTGATGCGGCGGCGCCTCGACGAGATGCTCGGGCACGAAGTCCGCGACATCGACCTGGTCGCGCACCTGCAGCGTATAGCGCCCGTCGACGAAGATCGCGGCCTCATGCGCCAGCACGATCGCAACGCCGGCCGAGCCGGTGAAGCCGGTGAGCCAGGTGAGGCGCTCGGCCGAGGCGGGCGTGTACTCGCCCTGATATTCGTCCGAATGGGGAACGATGAAGCCGGTGGCGCCGTGCTTGGCGAGCTCCGCCCGCAAGGCCACGAGCCGTCCGCCGATCGGCTGGGAGCGGGCCGGCGCATCGAAATTCTGGAACATTTCAGGGCTTTCCGTCTCGAATTGTTGACGAGACCCTAACGGGCAGGCTCGCCGGGGGCAATCGCGTCAACGGCTCTGTTTGCATCGCGGCATGAATGTGGCCGAATCTTGTGCGATGCAAAATGCGCATGTCTGGCATGTCCCGCTGGGTGTTCTGCCGACTCTCCTCAGCCGCTATATGTTGGACCACGAGGAGAGGGCGTCAGCGCTCCGCGAAAAGGAATATTGGAATGATGGCACGAGCATATGGCGAAATCGGCGTTGCCCCGGCGGGAAGCCGCGGCCATGGCGTCGTCCGCCGGGCCGTTGCCCGGATGAACCATGTCCGTGACCGGCAGATGCCGCGTTACGTGAACGGCTACCAGCTTTCGCTGGACGACGCGACGCTTGCGACCTTCGGCTTCGACCGCGAGACGCATGAGCGCGCGCTGGGCGGCAGCCCGATCTAGTTTCCCGATGACGAGAACCTGACGCAGGCGCGACAGCCCGTCGCGCCGCGTTCGATCTTGCGTGCGTCGCAGCATCGTTTGTGATTATGGTCCGGCAGACTTATCGTCTGACCGGATTATTCATGTTGCAGGAACGTATTCGTCTCGCCTCGCTGCGGGACAAGGTCATGAGTGCCGCCGAGGCCGCCCGTTTCATCCAGGACGGCATGATCGTCGGCATGAGCGGCTTCACGCGCGCCGGCGACGCCAAGGCCGTGCCGCTGGCGCTGGCCGAGCGTGCCAAGACCGAGCCGCTCGGCATCACGCTGATGACGGGCGCGTCGCTCGGCAGCGGCATCGACAAGGTGCTGACCGAAGCCCATGTGCTGAAGCGCCGCCTGCCGTTCCAGTCCGACCCCGTGCTCCGCGCTGCGATCAATCGCGGCGAGGTGATGTTCATCGACCAGCACCTGTCCGAGACGGTCGAGCTCGTCCGCTCGCACCAGATGGGCCCGATCGATGTCGCCGTCGTCGAGGCGGCCGCAATCACCCGCGAGGGCGCGATCGTGCCGACCACCTCGGTCGGCAATTCCGCGACCTTCGCGATCCTGGCGAAGCACGTGATCGTCGAGATCAATCTCGGCCAGCATGTCGACCTCGAAGGCATCCACGACGTCTACATCCCGACGCGCCGGCCCTATCGCGAGCCGATCCCCGTCGTTTCGCCCGAGAGCCGCGTCGGCCTGCCGTTCATTCCGATCGATCCGGCGAAGATCGTCGCCATCGTCGTCACCAACCAGCAGGACAGCTCCGCCGAGACGACGCCGCCCGACGCGGACACGCGCGCCATCGCCGGCCATCTGATCGAGTTCCTGTCGCGCGAGGTGGCGAAGGGCCGGCTCAGCAACCGCCTCGGCCCGCTGCAGGCCGGTATCGGCTCGATCGCCAATGCAGTGCTGACCGGGCTGGTCGACAGCCCGTTCCACGATCTCACCATGTATAGCGAAGTGCTGCAGGACAGTACCTTCGACCTCTTTGATTCCGGCAAGCTCGTCTTCGCCTCGGGCTCGTCGATCACGCTGTCCTCGGCCTGCCAGGCGCGGGTCTTCCCGAATATCGGCAAGTATAAGAACCGTTTGATCCTGCGTCCGCAGGAGATTTCGAACCATCCCGAGGTCATCCGCCGCCTCGGCATCATCGGCATCAACACCGCGCTCGAATGCGACATCTATGGCAATGTCAATTCGACCCATGTCGGCGGCACGCATATGATGAACGGCATTGGCGGCTCGGGCGATTTCGCGCGCAACGCCTATCTCGCCGTCTTCGTCACCAAGTCGCTCGCCAAGGGCGGCACGATCTCGCGCATTGTGCCGATGGTGCCGCATGTCGACCATAACGAGCACGATGTCGACGTGATCGTCACCGAGAACGGCCTGGCGGACCTCCGAGGTCTCGCCCCGCGCGAGCGCGCCGAAGTGATCATCGCCAATTGCATGCACGCCGATTTCCGCGACCAGGCGCGCGACTACTTTACGCGCGCGCTGAAACGCGGCGGCCAGACCCCGCACCTGCTCAACGAGGCGTTCGAATGGTACGACCGGCTCGAAAAGACGGGGTCGATGAAGGGGTAGGGGGCTGCGGCCGGGCCTCGCGCGGCCTTTGGCTGTGCGCCTTCATCGTAGTTCAGGCTCTGCCGTCACCCCCGCGAAAGCCGGGGTCCATCCAGCCTGAGGCCTGCGGCGACGCGCAGGATAACTTAAGCTGCGGCTGTATGGATCCCGGCTTTCGCCGGGATGACGCCGTCATGCGCGGGCGGCCGGCTTATGCAGCCGCCCGAACGCTTACCGCTCCAGCGTCAGCGTCAGCCAGCCTTCCATCTCGCCGGAGCGGGTGAGGCGCAGTCCTTCCGCCTCATAGGCCGCTGTCACGGCAGGCCCTTGCGCGACCAGCAGGCCGGAGAGCACGACCGTGCCGTCCGTGGTCAGATGGCGTGCGACATCGGGCGCGAGCGCGATCAGCGGGCCGGCCAGGATATTGGCGATGACGAGGTCGAAGGGTGCGTTGGCCGCGAAGACCGGATCGTCGAAGCCCTCCGCCGTCGCAGCCGCGATAAGTTCGCCCACACCGTTCAGCGCGGCATTTTCTTCCGTGACGCGGGTCGCGATCGGATCGATGTCGGTGGCGAGCACGCGCTTGCCGAACGCCTTGGCGACGGCGATGGCCAGCACGCCCGTGCCGGTGCCGAGGTCGAGGATGCTCTTGAAATCGCGCGCCGAGCAAAGGCGGTCGATCTCGGCGAGACAGCCGGCCGTCGTACCGTGATGGCCGGTGCCGAAGGCTTCGCCCGCTTCGATCTCGATGGCGATATCGCCCGGCTGGATCTTGTCGCGGTCATGGCTGCCATGGACGAGGAAGCGCCCGGCGCGCACCGGCTTCAGCCCTTCGAGCGACTTCGCCACCCAATCCTCGTCTGGCAGCGGCGCGATGGTGAAGGCGGGCGCCTTCGAGCCGAGCACGCCGGCGGCCAGCGCGTTCAGCACGGCCGCGTCCGGCTCATCCTCGAAATAGACATCGACGACCCAGCTCTGGTCGGCCTGCTCGGTCGTCGCGGCCGTCGGAAAATCCAGCTCCTCACTGGCACCGATCGCCTCGACGAGCGCTTGCGCGATGGATTCGGTGGCGACGGGGAGGGAGGCGATGAGGGTCATGGGGTCGAGCGTTTCTCGTTCGGGAAGTGCGGATGGCTTAGCAGGGGCCGCGCGAAAGGCCAATCACCGGAGATCAATCTGCCGTCGCTGTACCGACGGGCGATTCCGTTGCCATCGACCGTCAGCATCGGCCATCATATTCATGGCACTCAGCGCGCTGATCCATCGGCTGGCACGCCGCACCCTTGAGGGACTACAGCCATGACGATCTACAACCTGATCCCAGTAGCCGCATTCGCTATCGGCGGTGTCGTTCTGGCTTGGTGGGCCTACCGGACCGCGACCCATGGCGACCATCCATCCCGCTAGATCGGACTTAAGTCCGTACGGCCCTTTCGCCGATGGCGGTCCTCACCCCTTCGTCACGAAACTATCCACCACCTTCTTGCTGCCCGCCTTCTCGAAATCCACCGTCAGCTTGTTGCCTTCGATTTCGGTGATCGCGCCATAGCCGAATTTCTGGTGGAAGACGCGTTCGCCGAGGGCGTAGGCCGAGGCGCTGCCGGTGGATTTGGCGATCAGTTCGCCCTCGATCAGGCGTGACGCGCCGTAGGATTTGCTCTTCGCGCCTTCGGCGCGGTTCTTCTGCGCGCGCTGCCAGCCGGGCGTCGAATAGGTGTTGGCAAATGGGTCGGCGCGGTCGAAGCGGCTCGCGCCGTAGTTTCCGATGCCGCCGACATTGTAGCCGCCATAGCTCGATGTCTGTTCGACGACGTCGACATGCTTCTCCGGCAATTCGTCGAGGAAGCGCGAGGGCACCGTCGATTGCCAGAGGCCGTGGATGCGGCGGTTGGAGGCGAACCAGATCAGCGCGCGCTTCTTTGCCCGCGTGATACCGACATAGGCGAGGCGGCGTTCTTCCTCAAGGCCGGCGCGGCCGCTCTCGTCGAGCGCGCGCTGGTGCGGAAAGAGGCCTTCCTCCCAGCCGGGGAGAAAGACGGTCTCGAATTCGAGACCCTTCGCCGAATGCAGCGTCATGATCGAGACGGCGTCGTTGTTCTCGGCGCTGTCGCGGTCCATGACGAGGGCGATGTGTTCGAGGAAGGCTTCGAGCGACTCGAAGCCTTCCATGGAGCGGATGAGCTCCTTCAGGTTCTCGAGCCGCCCCGGCGCGTCGGCCGAGCGGTCCTGCTGCCACATCTCGGTGTAGCCGCTCTCTTCCAGGATCGTCTCGGCGAGCTCGGTGTGCTTGATCGCGCCGAGGCTGTTACGCCAGCGCGCAAAGGAGGCGATCAGCTCGCGCAGCGACGTGCGCGTCTTGGCGGCGATCTCGGAGGTCTGCGTCAGCTCGTCGGCCGCCTGCAGGATCGGGATCTGCCGCGAGCGGGCGTGGTCGTAGAGAAGACGCACGGTCGTCTCGCCGATGCCGCGGCGCGGCGTGTTGACGATCCGCTCGAAGGCGAGATCGTCGGCCGGCTGCGCGACGACGCGGAAATAGGCCAGCGCATCGCGGATTTCGGCGCGCTCATAGAAGCGCGGGCCTCCGATGACGCGATAATTGAGGCCGAGCGTGACGAAGCGGTCTTCGAAGGAGCGCATCTGGAACGAGGCGCGCACCAGGATCGCCATCTCGTTCAGCGCGTGGCCCTGGCGCTGCAGGCTCTCGATCTCCTCGCCGATCGCGCGCGCTTCCTCCTCCGAATCCCAGCTCGACGCGACCTGAACCTTGGGCGCGTCGGGATCGTCGGCGTCGGTGAACAGCGTCTTGCCGAGGCGGCCTTCATTATGCGCGATCAGGTGTGATGCGGCGCCGAGGATATGGCCGGTGGAGCGGTAGTTGCGTTCGAGGCGGATGACGACGGCGCCCGGAAAATCCTTCTCGAAGCGCAGGATGTTGTCGACCTCGGCGCCGCGCCAGCCATAGATCGACTGGTCGTCGTCGCCGACGCAGCAGATGTTGCGCCGCCCCTGCGCCAGCAGGCGCAGCCAGAGATATTGCGCGATGTTGGTGTCCTGGTACTCGTCCACCAGCATGTAGCGGAAGCGCTCGTGATATTCCTTGAGCACGTCCGGATGCTCGCGGAAGAGGCGGAGGTTTTCCAGCAGCAGGTCGCCGAAATCGCAGGCGTTGAGGACCTTGAGCCGGTCCTGATAGGCCGTGTAGAACTTGACGCCCTTGCCGCCCGCGAACGCGCCGCCTTCGCCCGGCGGCACATCCTTCGGCGTCAGGCCGCGATTCTTCCACGAATCAATAAGCGCCGCCAACTGCTTGGCCGGCCAGCGCTTTTCGTCGATCCCCTCGGCCTGGATCACCTGCTTCATCAGGCGGATCTGGTCATCGGTGTCGAGAATGGTGAAGGACGGCTTGAGGCCGACCAGTTCGGCATGGCGGCGCAGGATCTTCACGCCGATGGCGTGGAACGTGCCGAGCCAGGCCATGCCCTCGACCGACGATCCGATCAGGTCGCCGATGCGCTGGCGCATCTCGCGCGCCGCCTTGTTGGTGAAGGTCACCGCGAGGATCTGGCTCGGCCACGCCTTCTGGCTGGCGAGGATATGGGCGATGCGCGTCGTCAGCACGCGCGTCTTGCCCGTGCCGGCGCCGGCGAGCACCAGAACGGGCCCCTCCGTCGTCTCGACGGCAAGCCGCTGCTCGGGATTCAGCCGGGCGACATAGTCCGGGCCGGCGACGGGCGCCCGCGCCGCCATGGCGCGCGCGGCGATGCCGCCGGGACGGGGGCCGGGCGCGGGGGGATCAAACGGGTCGCTCATGCCGCGGCCGGAACGTGATTCGAAGACGAGAACATTCCGGGAATATGGAGCGTGATGCGCCGTGTTGCCAGCAATCCTGGCGGATGAGGCGATCGGCGCCCTATATCAGCGCCAGACAAGAGCAAGGAGTCCTGTCATGCGCAGCGTCGTCTTCGAGCGTTTCGGCGCGCCGTCCGAGGTCCTCGGCACCGCGGAGCGGCCGATTCCGCAGCCCGGTCCCGGCGAAATCCGGGTCCGGCTCGTGCTGTCGCCGATCCACAATCACGATCTGTGGACGATTCGCGGCACCTACGGCGTGAAGCCGGCCCTGCCGGCGACGGGGGGCACCGAAGCGCTCGGCATCGTCGATGCGCTGGGCGAGGGCGTGAGCGGCCCGGCCATCGGCCGGCGCGTCGTGATCACCGGCGTATCCGGTGTGTGGTCGGAGTTCTTCCTCGCGCCGGCCGCCCGCGCGATCCCGATCCCCGATTCGATCGACGACGAGACGGCCTGCCAGCTCATTGCCATGCCGGTCAGCGCGCTGATCCTGCTGCATGATCTCGAGGTGAAGGCGGGCGACTGGATCGCGCAGAACGCCGCGAACGGCGCCGTCGGCCGTCTCGTGGCGCGCCTCGCGGCCAAGCGCGGCGTCCGCGTGCTTTCCGTCGTGCGCCGCGACGCCGGCCTCGCCGAGCTTTCCGCCGCCGGGATCGGCGACGCCGTGTCCAGCGAGCATGTTGGCTGGCAGGAGCGCGTTCAGGCGATCACCGGCGGCGCGCCGATCCTGCGGGGCGTCGATTCGGTCGGCGGCGAGGCGGCGAACCAGCTCGCGGAGCTGCTCGCGTCGGGCGGAAGGCTGGTTTCCTTCGGCGCCATGTCGAACCGGCCGCTCGAAATCAGTTCGGGCCTGCTGATCTTCCGCCGCATCACCGTGAGCGGCTTCTGGGCCGCGGTTCGCACCGGCGAATTGGGGCCGAAGCTCGGCGAGATGATCGGCGAGCTCATCACCATGGCCGCCTCAGGCGAACTGCGCCTGCCGGTCGACGGCGTCTTCCCGCTGGAGAAGGCGGCGGAGGCGGCTGCGGCCAGCGATCGGCCCGGACGCGGCGGCAAGGTCGTCCTGAAGCCCTGAGCCGCGGCCGGTCGGCAGGCCGGCGGCGCCCGCGCCCTCGGTGAGGCTGTCCACGTCGTCGGCGTCTGCATGACGGGTTCGATAAGCCGCCCCGCGACGAGGAAGTCTTTGGCGCGGCAGGTGGGTTTTGCTACGGTGCACAGCGTGCGGCGGATGTCGCACGACTCCTGTGGAGGCATGGACGATGGTTGTTTCGGCGCTGCGCAAGGAAGGCGGGCGTGGCGAGGACGGGCTGCCTGGTGTTCTGGACCGGCTGAAGGCCCAGTTCGGCGACCGCATGTCGCAAGGCGCGGAGATTCGCCGCCAGCATGCGAACACCACCAACTGGCTGCCGAACGAGCCGGCCGACGCCGTCGTCTTCGCGCAATCGACCGAGGAAGTGGCCGACATCGTGCGCCTCTGCGCCGAAGCGCGCGTTCCCGTCATCCCGTTCGGCACCGGAACCGGTCTCGAGGGCCACGTCAATGCGCCGTTGGGCGGCATTTCGATCGATCTCTCCGGTCTCAACCGCATCCTCGCCGTCCGCGCCGAGGATCTCGACTGCACGGTCGAGGCCGGGGTCACGCGGCACCAAATCAACGATCACCTCCGCGACCAGGGCCTGTTCTTTCCGATCGATCCCGGCGCCAATGCCAGCCTCGGCGGCATGGCATCGACGCGCGCCTCCGGCACCAATGCCGTGCGCTATGGCACGATGCGCGACAATGTCATCAACCTCACCGCCGTGATGGCCGACGGATCGATCGTCAGGACAGGCGGCCGGGCCAAGAAGAGCTCCGCCGGCTACGACCTGACGCGCCTTCTCGTCGGCTCCGAGGGTACGCTCGGCGTGATCACCGAGCTGACGCTGCGCCTGCACGGCATTCCCGAGGCGATCGCCGGCGGCGTCTGCTCGTTCCCGACCGTCGAGGATGCCTGCAACGCGACGATCCTGACGATCCAGAGCGGCATTCCGGTCGCGCGCATCGAGCTGCTCGATACGCTGATGGTCCGCGCCACCAATGATTTCGCCAAGCTCGGCCTCAAGGAGACGCCGCATCTCTTCGTCGAGTTCCACGGCTCCAGCGCCTCGGTGAAGGAGCAGTCGGAGCTGTTCGGCGAGATTGCGGCCTCGCTCGGCGGCGGCGAATTCGTCTGGGCGACGCGGCCGGAGGATCGCTCCAAGCTCTGGCATGCCCGGCACGAGGCCTATTTCGCGGCCAAGGGGCTGCGCGCCGGCGCGTCCGTGGTCGCGACCGATGTCTGCGTGCCGATCTCGCGCCTCGCCGAATGCGTCGCCGAGACGACGGTCGATATCGAGCAGAGCGGGCTGATCGCGCCGATCGTCGGCCATGTCGGCGACGGCAATTTCCACGTCCAGCTGCTGATCGACATCGAGAATGCGCAGGAGGTGGCCGCGGCCGAGCATTTCGTCGGCCGCCTCAACGAGCGCGCCATCGCGATGGAGGGAACCTGCACCGGCGAGCACGGGATCGGGCAGGGCAAGCGCAAATATATGAAGCTCGAGCATCCGAGCGGTTTGCCGATCATGCGGGCGATCAAGCAGGCGCTCGATCCGCTCGGAATTCTCAATCCCGGCAAGATCTTTCCCGATCCATGACGGTTCCCGGTCCATGACACGGCCGAGGGCTGCGGGGAGGGCGTTCTGAACAGGCTGTACCTGATCATCGGCGGATTCATCATCGCCGTCCTCGTGGCGGCGCTGGTCGTGCCATGGTTCATCGACTGGAACGCCTATCGCTCGACCTTCGAGCGCGAGGCGGAGAAGATCCTCGGTCAGCCCGTGCGCGTCGCCGGCATCGCCGATGCCTCGCTGCTGCCGATGCCCTCGCTCACCTTCACGGATGTGCGGGTCGGCGATACCGGCGGCGCGCCGATGATGACGGTCGCGCGCTTCCAGGTTCATGCCGAGCTGATCCCGCTCTTGATGGGCAGCCTGAAGATCGTCGACATGGCCGTGGACCGCCCGGCCGTGTCGGTGGACATCGCGAATGACGGCTCGATCGCCTGGCTCAGCCGTTCCGAGGCCTCGCGGGCGCTCGATCCCGATGCCGTTTCGCTGCAGCGGGTCGAGATCAAGAACGGCTCGATCGCCTATCTCGACCGGCGCACGGGGCGGAAGGTCGACATCGACAACGTCAATGCGACGCTCGACGCCCGCTCGCTGCTCGGCCCCTGGAAGGCCGAGGGCGGCGCCGTGGTCGGCGGCATGCAGACGATGTTTCGCATCGCCACTGGCCGCCTGACCGACGCCGGCATGCTGCGCGTTAAGGTCGAGGCCGATCCGGCCACGGTCCCGGTGACCTTCTCCGCGGAAGGCGATCTCGGCCTCGACGGGGACGGCCTCGCCTGGAGCGGCGGCTTCTCGCTCGCCCGCGCCATGGTCGATGACGGCAGCGGCAAGGCGGCCGGACGCGGCTGGCGGGCGCTCGGCAAATTCGTGCTCGATCCGTCGCAACTGAGCCTGCCGGAGCTGGCGCTCGCCGCCGGCCCGGAGGATCGCCCCTATGGTCTGACCGGCTCGGCGAAGATCGATCTTGGCGCAGAGGCGCGCTTCGACGCCGCGCTGAAATCGCGCCAGCTCGATCTCGACCGCGCGATCGGCAAGGGGCCGAACCAGCCGGCCAATGTCGATCAGGCGGGTGCGGTGCTGGTCGCGGCGATCTCCGATCTGCCGGTGCCGAGCATTCCCGGACGGATCGATTTCGACATACCCGGCGTCATTCTCGGCGGCTCGGTGGTGCAGAATCTGCGCTTCGGCGCCGTCTCCGCGCCGGAGGGATGGAAGATCGAGGAGTTCGGCGCCGATCTGCCGGGCCGCACACGCCTCACCGGCGACGGCATCGTGCGCACGGCGCCTCTGCCGAGCTTTACCGGCGGGGTGCGTCTCGCCTCGGACCAGCCGTCGATCTTCGCCGCGTGGTGGCGGGGCAAGAGCGATGGCAATCGCCGGCCCTTGCAGCCCTTCGACATGTCCGGCCAGCTGTCGCTGTCGACCGCCGCGCTCGGCATCTCCAACATGTCGGCCAAGCTCGGCCGCTCCAATCTTCGCGGCCGGGTCGACTGGCAGCGCACCGCTGCCGGGCGGCGCGATCTCTCGATCGACGTCAAGGCCGACCGCTTCGACTATGACCAGATCGCCGCGCTGACCGCGATCTTCGCCGGCCGCTCGCCTTCCGAGCCCGGCGGCATCGCCGATGCCTTCGCGGTGAAGCTCGCAGCGGGATCGCTCGTCGCCGACGACACGAATTTCGACCAGGTGTCGGTGGATGGCAGCTATGCCAATGACGCGCTGAGCCTGCGCAAATTCTCGGTCGGCAATGTCGCGGGCGTTTCGATCCGCGTCGACAATGGGCGGATCGAGAAGCTCTCGACCACCCCGAGTGGCCAGATCTCCGCGACCTTCAAGGCCGAGGCGCTCGGCGGCGTCGCCGACCTCGCGCTCAGGCTCATGCCCGGCTCGGCGCTCGCGCGCTGGCTCTCCTCCGCGTCGGCCGATCTCGGCCCGGCCAATGTGACGGTCACCGTGGCGGGGCAGGGCGTCGATGGCGCGACCAACGCCAATCTGGCGCTGAACGGCAGTCTCGGCGGCACCAAACTCGACGTGGCGCTCGGCTGGGTCGGGCGCCTCGCCGCATGGCGCGACGGCACCCTCAAGGCGTCGGTCCGCGTCGAAAACGACGATTCGGGTCAGGTCCTGCGCCAGATCGGCTATGCGACGGCGCCCGGCACGCCGGGCGGGCCGTTCAGCCTGACCATGGAGCCGCGCCAGGGAACCGGCGGCTCGCTCGCAGCCGGCGTACCGCTCGATTTCAAGGGCGCGTTTGCGGGGCTTTCATACCAGTTCGACGGCGCGATCGGCCTCGACGAGAGCCTGCTGCCGACGGCGCATGGCAGGATCGATGTCGCGGGCGACGATCTCGGCCCCGCCTTCGCGCTGCTGGTCGGCGGCGTGCCGGGCAGCGAGCCGGCGCGTCCGCTGGCGCTCACGGCCGCGCTCGATGTCGCCGGTCCGAGCGCGCATGCGACGTTCCGCGATGCACGGTTCGGCGCGGCCACAGCGGCCGGAAGTGTCGACTTCGCGCCGCAGGCCGGCCGCTGGCGCCTCGCCGGCACGATCGACACGGACGTCGCCGATCTCGACTATCCCGTCCGCCTGGCGCTCGGCCTGCCGGCCGATACGGGCGACGCGGCGACGCTCTGGCCGAAGACGACCTTCGGCGCGCCGGTGATCACGGATTTCGATCTGGCGCTCCGCCTCAATGCGGATCGTCTGGCCGTCGCCGACGGGCTCACGCTCGCCAATGCGCAGCTCGGCATCGGCGTCTCGTCGGGCCGCACGGAACTGCAGCTCACCGATGCCGATATCGCCGGCGGCAAGGTCAACGGCTCGCTGTCGATCCAGAACAGTGGCGGCGACGCGACGGTCTCGGCGCAGTTCGCGCTGGCCGGCGCCGAGCTCGGCGAGCTCGCCTGGGCACGCGACGACCGCTCGGTCGCCGATGGCAAGCTCGACATGTCGGGCCAGGTGCAGGGCGCCGGCCGCTCCATGGCCGGCGTGGTCTCCTCGCTTTCGGGCGGCGGCTCGCTCAAGGTCGGCGCCGGCACGGCGCGCTTCGTCGGGGCTGGGGCCTTCGGCTCGGTGATCCGCACGGCCGATTCCGGCCGCGATCTCGGCGAGGCGGACTTGAAGAAGCTGTTCTCCGGCTATCTGGATGCGGGCACGCTGGCCTTCGAGCGCATCGAAGGCGCGTTCACGGTGGGTGCGGGCGTGCTGCGCGCGCCCAATCTCGATGTCGCGACCAAGGACGCGACGATTTCGGGCGGCGCGACGGTCGATTTCAACGATGGCACGCTGAACAGCCAGTGGACGCTGACGGTCGACGCCGGCGACGACAAGGTGAGCGGCGTGGTGCCCCAGGTCGGCGTCATCTTCCGTGGGCCCTTCGATGCGCCGCAGCGCGTCGTCGATGTCTCGCCCTTCCTCGGCTATCTGCAGATCCGCGCCTCGGAGCGCGAGAACGAGCGCATCCAGAAGCTTGAGGCGGAGATCCGCGAGAAGGAGAAGCTCGAGCGGATGATGCGCTCCTATCGCGACGACGCTGCGCGCCGCACCGAGGCCGCCAAGGCCGAAGCGGCGCGGAAGGCGGCGGAGGACAAGGCGAAGGCCGAAGCCGCCGCGAAGGCCGAGGCCGACCGCAAGGCTGCGGAGACGGCGGCGAAGGCGGAAGCCGATCGCAAGGCCCAGGAGGCCGCCGCGCAGAGCGAGGCCCAGCGCAAGGCCGCCGCAGCCGCCGAAGCCGCCCGCAAAGCCGCCGCCGCCAAGGCGGAAGCCGACCGCGCCGCAGCGGAAGCCCAGAAGGCCGCCGACGCAGCAAAGCGCGCCGCGGACGATGCGGCCAAATCATCGGGCGGTTTCTCGCCGGACCTTCTACAGCCCGTCAATCCGAACTGACAGTGGCCGGACCGCCGGCGCGATAATGGCCGAGCACGGCGAGGCGGATCGCCGATGAGAGGTTCACGTCGGTCGGACGCTCGGCATCGATCGCGGCGACGAGGGCTGCGAGGCTCTTGCCTTCGTGGCCGGCGATGTCCTTGAGCGCTTCCCAGAAGGGCTCCTCGATCGAGATCGACGTGCGGTGGCCGGCGATCGTGATCGAGCGCTTCTTCATCGCGCCTAGCCCTCGGAGCCTTCGGAGCCTTGGGGTTCCTCACGACGATGCGCGTCGAGGGTTCGCGTCGCGCGCTCCGCTTCGGCCTTTTCCTTCAGCTTCTCGGCCTTCGTCCGGCCGAATTTCACGCGGTTCGCCTCGGCCTCGGCCAACCGGTCGCGCTTCGCCTTTTCCTTGCGGGCGCGGTTCAGGTTGATGAGGTCGGCGGACATGTCAAAACCCCAAGCGTTTCAGAAACCGAGGAACAGCAGATCGAGCCCGGCCTTGATGCGATCCTGCTCGTGTTCGAGGCGGCCGGCATATGGACCGATCGCGGATCGCGATAAGGCCGCCAGACGGTCGATCTGGAGCAGATAGTCGCCGCTGCCGAAATCGACCTTGAGGCGCAGCCCGTCGACGACAAGGCGATGCGGTACATCCGTCAGCGGCGCGACGACGCGCGTATCGAGCTGGTCGGCGAGATCGTGCTGCAGAATGACGACGAGGCCCTCATGCGGGGATCTGAGCCAATGGACGTCGAACTGCCGCATCAGAACAGCCTGAGGCCGTCGGACCACAGGCCGTTGCGTTCGAGTTCCGCATTGGCCTCGTCGATGGCTTCGCGGTTCGCCTCGCGCCAGCGTTCGGCGCGCCGCTGCCGATGTTCGGCCTCGAGCGCACGCTCGAGGACTGCGGACATATTGGTGCCGAGGGCCTTCGCCTCATCGACCAGGTCAGCGCGCACGGAAACGTTGACGGCGCGCTTTCCTGGTGCCGACTTCCGCCTTTCGGCGCGCGCCGCTGCATTCGCCATGGCCAGCCTCATGCGTAGGAGTCCTGCGCATGATGGATGTTCAGATCGGGTGTTTCAACCCTCACTTCGGGCCGATCATGTCCTCAGGCCGGACGATCGCGTCGAACTCCTCGTCGGTGACATAGCCGCCGCCGACGGCTTCCTGGCGCAGCGTCGTGCCGTTCTTGTGCGCGGTCTTGGCGATCTTGGCGGCGTTGTCGTAGCCGATCTTGGGCGCCAGTGCGGTGACGAGCATCAGCGAGCGCTCGACGCCGTGACGGATATTGTCGAGGCGCGGCTCGATGCCGACCACGCAATTGTCGGTGAAGGAGATGGCCGCGTCGGCGATGAGGCGCACCGACTGCAGGAAATTATAGGCCATCACCGGATTATAGACGTTGAGCTCGAAATGGCCCTGGCTATCGGCGAAAGTGAGCGCGGCATTGTTGCCGAACACCTGCACGCAGACCTGCGTCAGCGCCTCGCACTGGGTCGGGTTGACCTTGCCCGGCATGATCGACGAGCCCGGCTCGTTCTCGGGCAGCGACAGTTCGCCGAGGCCGGCGCGCGGGCCCGAGCCGAGCAGGCGGATATCGTTGGCGATCTTGAACAGCGAGGCGGCGACCGTGTTGATCGCGCCATGGCTGAACACCATCGCGTCATGGGCGGCGAGCGCCTCGAACTTGTTCGGCGCGCTCGTGAAGGGCAGGCCGGTAATGTCGGCGATCTTGGCGGCGACTTTCTCGGCGAAGCCGATCGGCGCGTTGAGGCCCGTGCCGACGGCGGTGCCGCCCTGCGCCAGTTCCATCAGCGCCGGCAGCGTCATCTCGATGCGGGCGATGCCGTTTTCGACCTGCTTGGCATAGCCGGAGAATTCCTGGCCGAGCGTCAGCGGCGTCGCGTCCTGGGTGTGGGTGCGGCCGATCTTGACGATGCCGGACCATTCCTTGGCCTTGGTGTCGAGCGCTGCATGGAGATGCTTCAGCGCGGGGATGAGCAGGCCGACGATCTCCTCCGCGCCGGCGACATGCATCGCGGTCGGGTAGGTATCGTTCGACGACTGGCTCATATTGACGTGGTCGTTCGGATGCACCGGCTTCTTGGAGCCGAGCACGCCGCCGAGCATCTCGATCGCGCGGTTCGAGATCACCTCATTGGCGTTCATGTTCGACTGGGTGCCCGAGCCGGTCTGCCAGACGGCGAGGGGGAAATGGTCGTCGAGCTTGCCGTCGATGACTTCCTGCGCGGCGGCGACGATCGTCTGGCCGATGGCAGGGTCGAGGCGGCCGAGCTCCATATTGGCTTCGGCGGCGGCGCGCTTGACCACGCCGAGCGCGCGGACGATCGCCTTCGGCTGCTTCTCGATGCCGATCTTGAAATTGCCCAGCGAGCGCTGCGCCTGAGCGCCCCAATAGCGGTCCGAGGAAACTTCGATCGGGCCGAACGTATCGGTTTCGATGCGGGTCGTCATGGCGCTCGTCAGCTTTCGATGAGGATCGGGAGTTGGCTCTGGCCCTGCGGCCACAGCCGGTAGGGCGTCTCTACCACGCGGCTTCCGCCCATGCCAAGTTCGCAGGAAGCCGAATTAATTCGCGCATTCCGGCCGTGCTTCACGCGGGCTCGCGCAGCGTTTCGAGCGGCGCGGCCTCGGTCCGCTCTGCCGCCAACGCGCGGCCCGCCGCATCGCCGCCCACGGGGCGGAGCGCGATGGCGAGGCGGCGGACCAGCCAGACGGCGCGCTCGAACTGGCTGGTGGCGAGCAGCAGGCGCTGCGCATCGACCTCGGTGCCGAAGGCGGAAGCGGCGAGCGAGCGGCGCATGCGGTCGAGATATTCGCTGCGATCGCCGGTCAGCGCGATCAGCAGCTCGTATTCCGCTCCGTCGGCGCCGGCCTCGGCGAGCTGCATGACGATGAGGCGGAGCGATTCCGACAGGTTGAAGGCGAGCGCGGGGCGCGGCCGGAAGGAGAGGATAAGCGCCGAGAACTCGGCCAAAGTCTCCTGGAGGGCGCGCACCATTTCGAGATGCGATTGCCGGGCCAGCGCGGCGTCGAGATCGCGGCTCGAAAGGCCGCCGGCGATGAGCTCGACGATGAAGGCGTCCGTCGTCTCGGCGACGGCCCGGCCGCCGCGCGCCAGCACGAGCAGCCTGCCGCCATCGCCATGGCCCTCCCGGTCGAGATCGGGCAGGAGATCCGGCAGGCGGGCGACCAGCGCGCCGATTTCGGAGGCGGCGAGTTCCAGCGCGCCGGATGGATCGGCGGCCGCGTCGGGGTCGACGAAGCGCGGCCGCGACACGTCGTCCTCGAGCGTCGGCGGGCTGAAGCGATGCGCGAGCGCCGCGACCTGCGTGCGGAACAGCGAGACAGGCACCGCGCCGACAAGTTGCAGGACCAGGAACAGCATCGACACGGCCGCCGCGGCATCGCCGCCGCCGAGCCGCGCGAAGAGGGCGACCGGATCGAGCCCGGCCATCGGCGCGGCGAGGAAGGCGGCGAGCAGCAGGCCTGAGCCGAGCCCCTTCACCATGATATGGACGACGCAGAGCTGGCG
This sequence comes from Kaistia hirudinis, assembly GCF_014196455.1. Classification (GTDB taxonomy): domain Bacteria; phylum Pseudomonadota; class Alphaproteobacteria; order Rhizobiales; family Kaistiaceae; genus Kaistia; species Kaistia hirudinis. Next base: position 191,599 of record NZ_JACIDS010000005.1, on the reverse strand, counting down.
CCCGACGCCGCGCAGGCCGCCGGACGCGATGAGCGTTGCGAGGCCCGAGCCGAGATTGGCGCCGACGACGGCGAAGAAGCAGCCGTCGAGGCCGATGAAGCCGGCCTTCAGCGCCGCGAGGACGATGATGGTCGCGGTCGAGGAGGATTGCGTCAGCATCGCCGCGACCAGGCCGAGCGCCAGCAGGCCGATCGGCGGCAGCGATGAGATCAGGGCGGCGATCGCCGCGCCGTCCAGCGCGCGCGGCGCGGCCTTGATGAAATCGATGCCGAGGAAGAGCAGCGTCAGCCCGAGCAGGATGCTCATCCAGCTGCGCGAGGCGGCCCGCCGGTCCAGGCCGAGCTGGAAGCCGATTCCGACCAGGCCAACCAGAAACAGCACGGCGAGGTGGAAATTGACCGCCGCGAGCAGGACCAGGACGGAGGTGCCGACATTGCCGCCGGCGACGATCGGGATGGCCTCGCGGGTCGAGAGCAGGCGGGCGCGGACGAGATTGCCGGTGATGACCGCGACCGCATTGCTCGACTGCGTGATCGCGCCGGCGAGCGTGCCCGCCGCCAGCCCGGCGACCGTAGTCCGCGTCGCCGCGCGCAGCAGGTGACGGATCCGCCGGCCCATCGCCTGCTGCAATTGCGACGACATCAGGCGGAGGCCGATGAAGAGGAGGCCGAGGCCGGCCAGGCTTTCAGCGAGACTGAGCACGAGCGGAGCCTGAACCGGAGGCGGTTGACGGGGCGGCGCAGGGCGCCGCACGCCGGACCGATCCGCGTACGAATCCGCTCAGGCGATTCCGCTATGGATCGCGCCGCTCGTGACAGGCGTGTGACAAGCCGTTCCGGCCGGCTCAGTTCTTCTTGCGGAAGGCGTCGAGGCGAACGATCTGCGCCTCGCCGGGGCGCTCCTCGGAGACCGCCGGCTCTTCGGGGGCAGGGGTCTCGGCGACGCTCTCGCGCTCGGCGTCGAGCACGAGCGGGGAATCCTCGAGTTCCTCGATCTCGCGGTCGGCCTCGTCGGCCTCGGCATTCGCCTGCTGCGCCGTCTCGAACTGGAGGCCGAACTGGACCGAGGGGTCGAGGAAACTCTTGATCGCCGCGAAGGGAACCAGCAGCCGCTCCGGCACGCCGCCGAAGGAGAGCCCGACCTCGAAGGCGTGCTCGCTGACCGAAAGGTCCCAATACTGGTGCTGGAGAACGATCGTCATCTCCTCCGGATACTTTGCCAGCATGCGGCTCGAAATGCGCACGCCGGGGGCCCGGGTCTCGAAGGTGATGTAGAAATGGTGATCGCCGGGAAGGCCGGTCTTCGCCACTTCGGCGATGACCTTTCGGACCACGCCGCGCAGCGCGTCCTGGGCCAGAATATCGTAGCGGATCAGGTCCTCGGGCATTCGTCTATCCGTCTTGGCGGGCCGCTGTCCCGATCAGGTCGCCGGGATGGGCCGGGCGCAGAAGTGGAGGCTTCTGTTGCCAGGTGCCTCCGGACCCCGCCTTACAGTGCTACCCGCAAGGACTTGAATTTCGGTACCGGCACCGCTTACGCGGCGACAGCCACCGGAGCATAGTTGTCATTCGCAACTATAGGTTTGGTCCGATATCGGCGGTACCATGCCGAGCAAAAGCCCACCCTTTACGCCCTCGTCGATCCTATTTCGCCCCCGCCGGAGCCCATCCGCCGCAATTGTCGGCCGATGGGCTCGGGTGGAGGCGCCGGGTACCGCCCCCGGGTCCGATGGGTTTATTACGATGGCCGTTTATCGCCATAGCCGGCTTGCGCCGGCACAGGAGATATAGGGGATCGCGAGGGGCGTGAAAAGGGAGCGCGCTGTCGCCGTCCCCATTCGGTCTCAAGCCGCGACGGGCGCGCTGCGTGCGAGCGGCTGCTCGTGCGCCGCGCTCCGGCGGCCGAATGCGGCCAGAAAGGTGCGGACCGCGTTCTCGGCGGCCCTGCGCATCTCCGCCTCGGTGGGGAGGCCGCCGAGCAGCGTCACCATCTGGATGTCGGCATTGGCGAGCGCGATGAACTGCCGCGCGGCGAGGGCGGGGTCGTCGATTCGCAGCCATCCGGCATGGTCGAGCGCCGCGAAGCGGGCGCCGATCAGGTCCCAGGCCTTGCCCGGCCCCTGGGTGCGCCAGTCGGCGAAGAGTTCGGGATAGCGTTCGCCCTCGGCCTCGATCAGGCGGCGGAGCGCCTTGCCGTCGCGATTGCACATGCAGTTGCGCATCAGGGAATAGGCGAAATCGGCGAGGGCGGCTTCGAGATCGGCCGGCGCCTCGGGAAAACCCGCGATCGTCTCGAACAGGCCGGCGTTCGAGCGCTCCGTCAGGTCGCGCACCACGGCGACGAACAGGTTCGCCTTGTCGCCATAGTGGTTGTATATGGTCTGTCGCGAAACGCCGGCCCGGTTGGCGATCATGTCGATGCTGGTCGCCGCGAATCCCTCGCGCGCAAACATCTCCTCCGCGGCCTCCGTGATGGAATCGCGCTTGGCGCACTGGCCATAGGAGGAGCCCGGCGCGGCTCGCGCATTGCGGGGCATCTTCATGTGTTGCGCAGAATCTGCATGGGGCTCCGATCCTTCGCTTCGCAAGATAGAGGGGCTTGACCTTTTGGACAAGTGTGTCCAAAAATCTGGACAAGACAATCAAACGCGGGTCGTGCGTCGCAGCGTGTTGCTGCACCGGCCCGGACCCACCCCTCCGTCGCCCGCATCCGCGCGCGGCGGTTTTTGCTTCTGAGGATCTTCGCATGAACCGTTCCGTCGTGCGCTTTGCCGTCGTGCTCGGCCTGCTGAGCGCGATCGGCCCCTTCGCCATCGACATGTATCTGCCGGCTCTGCCCTCGATCGGCGCGGATCTGAAGGCCGATACCAGCCAGGTCCAGATGAGCCTGATGGCCTTCTTCCTGTCGCTCGGCTTCGGCCAGCTCGTCTATGGCCCCGTCTCCGACATGGTCGGGCGCAAGGCACCGCTCTATTTCGGGCTCGGCCTGTTCATGGTCGGCTCCATCGGCTGCGCGCTCTCGCCCTCGATCGAGATTCTGATCGCCTTCCGCTTCGTGCAGGGGCTCGGCGCCTGCGCCGGCATGGTGGTACCGCGGGCCGTCGTGCGCGACCTGCACACCGGCCCCGAGGCGGCGCGGCTGATGTCGCTGCTGATGCTCGTCTTCTCGGTCTCGCCGATCCTCGCGCCGCTTTCCGGCAGCGCGGTGATCGCGATCGCCGGCTGGCGCGCCGTGTTCTGGGTCGTTCTGGTCGCCGCGGTTCTCGGCGTGATCCTGCTTGCCCTGGCGCTCCCCGAGACGCGGCCGGTCGCGGAGCGGCGCGAAAGCAGCATTGGCGGCGCGATCCGCGGCTATGGCTTCCTGCTGCGCGACCGGCATTTCCTCGGCCTCGTCTTCATCGGCGCGTTCGGCATTGCGAGCTTCTTCGCCTTCCTCGCCAATTCCTCCTTCGTGATGATCGAGCACTATGGCCTGACGCCGACGCAGTACAGCTTCGCCTTCTCGGTGAACGCGGTCTCCTTCATCGGCGTCTCGCAATTCGCCGGTCCGATCGGCTCGCGCATCGGCATGGTGCCGATGATGCGCTACGCGGTGCTCGGTTATACGCTGACCATGGCGCTGTTGTTCGCGCTGTTCCTGCTCGGCTTCAACAGCCTGCCGGTGCTGATGGTGCTGCTGTTCATCGGCTTCGGCTTCCTCGGCCTCGTCATCCCGAGCTCGGCCGTGCTCGCCCTCGATGCGCATGGTCCGATCGCCGGTACCGCGTCGGCCTTGATGGGCACGCTGCAATTCGCCGCCGGCGCCCTGGTCATGGCCGTGGTCGGCCTGTTCCTCGACGGCACCGCGCTGCCGATGGTGACGGGAATCGCGGGCTCCGCGCTCGTCGCGCTGATCCTGACGCAGCTGACGCTCGGCGGTCGTGCGCCCCGCGGCGCCAGCAAGACGGCGGCCGCCGAGTAGGGGCCACACCCAAGATGCCGTCCCCGGATCTGGGGACGGCATGACATCGAGGGCGCGCGCCGCCGCGTCGCGTATTATGATGCGGTACCGAATCCGCCAGCGGGCCCGATCGCCATGCGCCAATATCTCGACCTGATGCGCCTCGTGCTCGACAAGGGCGCGGTCAAGACCGACCGCACCGGTACCGGCACGCGCTCGATCTTCGGCCACCAGATGCGCTTCGATCTCGCCGAGGGCTTTCCCCTCGTGACGACGAAGAAGGTGCATCTGAAATCGATCATCCACGAGTTGCTGTGGTTCATCCGCGGCGACACCAACATCAAATATCTGCACGACCACGGCGTCACGATCTGGGATGAGTGGGCCGACGAGAACGGCGATCTGGGGCCGGTCTATGGCGCGCAGTGGCGCTCCTGGCCCGCGGGCGACGGGCGCTCGATCGATCAGCTCGGTCAGGTGATCGAGATGATCCGCAAGCGGCCGGATTCGCGCCGCCTGATCGTCTCGGCCTGGAACCCGGCCGAGGTCGAGGCGATGGCGCTTCCGCCCTGCCACATGATGTTCCAGTTCTATGTCGCGGACGGACGGCTGTCCTGCCAGCTCTACCAGCGCTCGGCCGACATCTTCCTCGGCGTGCCGTTCAACATCGCTTCCTATGCGCTGCTGACGATGATGGTGGCGCAGGTGACCGGGCTCGAGGCGGGCGATTTCGTGCACACGCTCGGCGACGCGCATCTCTATTCGAACCATCTCGAGCAGACCCGCCTGCAACTCGCCCGCGAGCCCCGCGCCCTGCCGATCATGAAGCTCAACCCCTTCGTCACGCGGATCGAGGATTTCCGCTACGAGGATTTCGAGCTGATCGGCTACGAACCGCATGCGGCCATCCGGGCGCCGGTGGCGGTGTAGGGACGGGTCGACCTCCCGGCGGCCCGCCTGTGAGACGGACTGCCCGCGTGACGGCGTCATGCCGGCGGAAGCCGGCATCCATGCAGCCGCGGCCTGGATCGCCGATAACAGTTCGTCTTCGCCTCAGGCTGAATGGACCCCGGCTTTCGCCGGGGTGACGCCAGAGGGTGGGGCTATCGCCGACGCGCGACGGAAAAAGCCTGACGTGCCGCCCTTCACAGCGCCGTTGCCGTCTGCGCTATAGATCGGGTGGATCCATCCTCGATCGAGGTTCGCCATGCGCGCCGTTCCGCTCGTTCTTCTCGCAGGCCTTCTCGCCGGGCCGGCCTTTGCCAATGATTCCACGGCCGAGCTCGGCGCCGGTGGGCTCGTCTACATCACCACCGATGCCGTGCGCATGAAGTCGGAGGACCTGTTCCTCTCGATGAACGAAGTGCGCGTGCGATACGAATTCGAGAATGTCTCGGACAAGGACGTGACGTCGCTTGTCGCCTTCCCGATGCCCGATATCACCGGCAGCGTCGACTTCATGGAGGCGGTGCCGGTCGAGGATCCCGTGAACTTCCTCGGCTTCTCGACGACGGTCGACGGCGTGCCGGTGAAGGCGGAGGTGCAGCAGCGCGTTTCGGCGCTCGGCGTCGACCAGACGGCGCTGCTGACCGCGCTTGGCATCCCGCTCGCCCCCCAGCTCGATGCGACGCGCGCCGCGCTCGACAAGCTGCCGGCGGACAAATGGGACGAACTGATCAATCGCGGTCTCGCCGCGCCCGACGAGTTCGATGCCGGCAAAGGCTGGGAAAAGCACCTCGCGCCGATGTGGCAGCTCTCGACGGCCTACTATTGGCAGCAGACCTTCCCGGCGAAGAAGACGATCATCGTCGAGCACCGCTACACGCCGAGCGTCGGCATGACGGCCGGCGTGTCGTTCGCCTCGCAGGACAGCCGCGAGGAGCCCTATTTTCAGGACTACCAGCGCAAATACTGCATCGACAAGGCGTTCCTGGCGGCGACCGACAAGGCGACAGGATCTGGCGCCAACAGCGATTATCTGTTGGAACACCGCCTCGACTATATCCTCAAGACTGCGGAGAACTGGGCCGGGTCGATCGAGAAGTTCCACGTCACGATCGACAAGGGCAAGCCCGAGAATCTCGTCTCGTTCTGCGGCGAGGGCGTGAAGAAGACCGGACCGACGACATTCGAAATGAGCGCGAGCGATTTCTATCCCATGGACGACATGCACATCCTGATCCTTGCCCGGCCCGAGGCGGCGCAGTGAGCGACCGCGATCTCGTGATCCGGCCGGCACAGCCGGGCGAGGCGGGCCTCGTGCTCGATTTCGTCAAGGCGCTCGCGGACTATGAGAAGCTCGCGCATGAGGTCGAGGCGGACGAGGCGGCGATCGACGCGGCGCTGTTCGGTGCCACGCCGCGCGTCTTCTGCGACATTGCCGAAATCGGCGGAACGGCCGCCGGCTTCGCGCTCTGGTTCTATTCCTTCTCGACCTTCCGTGGCGCGCACGGGATCTATCTCGAGGACTTGTTCGTGAGGCCGGAATTTCGCGGCGCTGGCATCGGCAAGGCGCTGCTGCGGCATCTGGCGCAGCGCTGCATCGCCGAGGGCCTGCCCCGCTTCGAATGGCAGGTGCTCGACTGGAACGCGCCGTCGATCGCCTTTTATGAGGGGCAGGGCGCGCGGCGCTATCCCGAATGGCATCGCTGCCGTCTCGACGGCGACGCGCTTTTCGCCTTCGCCGGGGGCGAGGTACTGGCGGACTGAAGCGAAAGCCGCCATATCCTGCCTCCGACGACGGACCCCATTTCCGGAGCCTTGCCGTGAAGACAATCGAAAACTGGATCGAGAGCGTGCTGCTGGCCAGCCGCTGGATTCTGGTGGTGTTCAATTTCGGCCTCGCCGCGGCGCTGGCCGTCTATGCCCTCTCCTTCGTCTTCAAGTTCATCAAGGTGGTGAAGGACGTCTTCGTTCTCGACGAGAGCGAGATGATCCTCGCCATGCTGAGTCTCATCGACGCCGCGCTCGTCGCGAGCCTCATCCTGATGGTGATGATCTCGAGCTACGAGAACTATGTCAGCCGGCTCGACAATGCCGGCGTGCAGCTCTCCTGGCTCGGCAAGCTCGATGCCGGCAGCCTGAAGATCAAGGTGGCCTCGTCGATCGTCGCGATCTCCTCGATCCACCTGCTGCAGGTCTTTCTGAACGCCAACAGCTACGACAACACCAAGATCATGTGGTCGGTCATCCTGCATCTCACCTTCGTGGTCTCGGCGCTGCTGCTCGGCGTGCTCGACCGCATCACCTCGAAAGGCGACGCGCATGGCAAGCCCTGACACCGCACCCGGCCGCGAGCCGCTGCGCCTGTCGCTGATCGCGGCGGTCGCGGAGAACGGCGTGATCGGGCGGGACGGCGTCATGCCGTGGAAGCTCTCGACGGATCTGCGTCGCTTCAAGTCGATCACGATGGGCAAGCCGGTGATCATGGGGCGGAAGACCTTCGATTCGATCGGCCGCGCGCTGCCGGGCCGCATCAACATCGTCGTCACGCGGCGGGGCAGGGCGCCGGTCGGCGACGTGGTGTTCGTGCCGACGCTCGGCTCCGCCGAGACGGCGGCGATCGCGGCGGCGGCCGCGTCGGACGTGGTCGAGGCCATGGTGATCGGCGGCGGCGAAATCTATCGCGCGCTGCTGCCGCGCGCCGCCCGGCTCTACATCACCCATGTCGCCCTCTCGCCGGAAGGCGACGCGCATTTCCCGCCGATCGATCCGGCGCTCTGGCGGGTGGTTTCGTCCGAGGATGTGCCCGCGGGAGCCAATGACAGCGCGCCGAGCCGTTTCGTCGTCTATGAGCGCATCGCGGACTGACCGCGCGCGTTGACACGGGCGCTGCTTCACCCCACTTCTGACGACGCTGCGCGCATGCGTGCGCCCGTACCGTGTACGGCCGAAGGTTGGCGCGCCGAAAGGCGCTGCCGCCCTGACCGAGGATTGGGATTGAAGGAGAAGAGATGCCCTGGAGCAACCAGACGGGCGGGGGCGGGTGGAACAACGGGGGCAATAATAATGGCCCCTGGGGTCAAGGCCCGCGCAACAGTGGCCCCAATCCGCCGGATCTCGAGGAGCTGCTGCGCCGCAGCCAGGACAAGCTGAAGCGCGTCCTGCCGGGTGGCGGTGGCGGTTCGCGCGGGGGCGTCAATCCCGTCGTGGCGCTCATCATCGTCGTCGCAGCCGTGGCGCTGATCGGCTATAATTTCTTCACGTTCCGCGTCGAAGCGAACCAGGTCGGCCTCGTGCTGCGCTTCGGGGAATTCGACCGGCAGGTCGGCCCCGGCCTCTCCTTCCGGCTGCCCTATCCGATCGAGACGGTCTATACGCCGTCCGTCACGGAAGTGCGCCAGACCACGGTCGGCTCCATTCCCGGCGCCTCGGGCGGCCGCGATGCCTCCGCCGAGAGCCTCATGCTTACCGGCGACGAGAACATCGTCGACATCGACTTCTCGGTGCAGTGGGTGATCAACAACGCCCGCGATTACCAGTTCAACGTCCAGAACGTCGAAGGCACGGTCAAGGCGACCGCGGAGAGCGCCATGCGCGAGGTCATCGGACGTTCCGATGTCGAGCGCGTGCTCACCGAGGAGCGCCTCGGCATCCAGACCCAGGTGCAGGACCTGATCCAGCAGCGGCTCAACCAGTATGGCGCCGGCGTGCAGATCACGCAGGTGCAGCTGCTGAACGCCAGCCCGCCGCCGGAAGTCGTCGACGCGTTCCGCGACGTGCAGGCCGCCGAGCAGGACCAGGACCGGCTGCGCAACGAGGCGCAGACCTATTCCAACCGCGTGCTGCCCAACGCCCGCGGCCAGGCCTCGCAGATCGTCGAGGCGGCCAACGCCTATCGCGACCAGTCGATCGCCATCGCCCGCGGTCAGGGCGATCGCTTCGTCAAGGTCTATGAATCCTACAAGGCCGCGCCCGACCTGACGCGTCAACGCATGTATCTGGAGACAATGGCCAATATTCTCGCCAACACCGACAAGGTGATCGTCGACGAGAAGGCGGGCACGGGCGTCGTTCCCTACCTGCCGCTTCCCGCGCTTTCGGGCGCCCAGCCTGCTGCGGCCGGCAATGCGGGAGCCAAGCCATGAAGGGCGGTATTTTCGGCGGCCTCGGCGTCGTCATCCTGATCGTGCTCGCCATCCTCGGCTATACGAGCCTCTTCGTCGTCGATCAGACGCAGCAGGGTCTCGTGCTGCGCTTCGGCCGTCCGGTGCGCGTCGTCGAGGAGCCGGGGCTCTATTTCAAGGTCCCGCTGGTCGACAATGTCGTGCTGATCGACAATCGCCTGCTCGATATCGACTCGCAGCCGATCGAGGTCATCGCGCGTGACCGCAAGCGCCTCGTCGTCGACGCCTTCGGCCGCTATCGCATCACCGATCCGCTGCTGTTCTACCAGGCGGCGGGCTCGATCGACGCGGCCGAGCAGCGCCTCGCCGTGATCCTCAACTCGGCCATCCGCGGCGCGGTCGGACAGATGGACTTCTCCAACATCGTCCGTGACGGCCGTGCGGGGCTGATGGACAGCATCACGCGGCAGGTCAATGCCGAGGGCCAGCGCCTGGGCATTGACGTCGTCGACGTGCGCATCCGCCGGGCCGATCTGCCGGCTGCGAACAGCCAGGCGGTGTTCCAGCGCATGCAGACCGAGCGGCAGCGCGAGGCGACCGACATCCGTTCGCGCGGCGAGCAGGAGGCGCGCACGATCCGCGCGCAGGCTGATCGCCAGGCGACGGTCATCGTCGCCGAAGCGAACCAGCAGGCGGAAGAGCTGCGCGGCGACGGCGATGCCGAGGTCAACAAGATCTTCGCCCAGGCCTATGGCCAGGATCCGGATTTCTTCGCCTTCTTCCGCTCGATGCAGGCCTATGCGGATGCGCTGAAGGGGGAGACGACGCGGATCGTCATCTCGCCGGATTCGCCCTTCTTCCGCTTCTTCAAGGATCCGAACGGCGCCGGCGTGAACCGGCCCGTCGCGGAGGCGCCGACGGCGCCGGCAGCGGCACCTGCCGCGCCGGCACCCGCGGCCCCATGACCGACTTCCTTGCGGCGTTCGGTCTCGTCCTGGTGATCGAGGGGGCGTTCTATGCGGGCGCCCCCGCGGCCGCCAAGGCGATGATGCGTCGGGGCCTCGATGCGCCGGATCATATCCTGCGCATCTGCGGCCTCGCCGCGCTCGCCTTCGGCGTCGGCCTCGTCTGGGCCGTGAGAAGCGCCTTCGGCCAGTGAGGGCGGAGGCGCATCCCGACATCGATTGAATCGAGTCGCGCCCCGACCTAGTTTGTCGGGGCGGGGCTGTTGGCCGGCATGGCCGGCGTTAAGGAGAGATCGATGCGAGCGTTGGCGGATCGCGCCCTTTGCCCCGGCTGGCCCCGCGCGCGGTCGCCCTTCGCGGCGGCGCTCCGTCGCGCGGTCGTGGCGGTCGGCCTCGCCGCCGTATCGCCCCTGGTCCTCGCGCCCGTGGCGGCCCATGCACAGGGCCCCGAATCCGTCGCGGATCTGGCCGCCGGGCTCCTCGATTCGGTCGTCAACATCTCGACCTCGCAGACGGTCGAGGGAACGCGCGGCGGCCCTGTGCCGCAATCGCCCGACGGGCTGCCGTTCCAGGAATTCTTCAACGAGTTCTTCAAGAAGCCGAAGGGCAAGGATGGCGAGCAGGATGCGCCGACGCGCCGTGTCCAGTCGCTCGGCTCCGGCTTTGTCGTCGATGCCTCCGGTATCATCATCACCAATAATCACGTCATCGAGGATGCGGACGAGATCGTCGCCAATTTCTCCGATGGCACCAAGCTGACGGCCACGCTGATCGGCAAGGACGAGAAGACCGATATCGCCGTGCTGCAGGTCAAGCCGAAGGCCAACAAGCCGCTCAAGGCGCTGCGCTTCGGCGATTCCGACAAGATGCGCGTCGGCGACTGGGTGATGGCGATCGGCAATCCGTTCGGGCTCGGCGGCACGGTGACGATCGGCATCGTCTCGGCGCGCAACCGCGACATCAATTCCGGCCCCTACGACAATTTCATCCAGACCGATGCCGCCATCAATCGCGGCAATTCCGGCGGCCCGCTGTTCAACATGAACGGCGAGGTCATCGGCATCAACACGGCGATCATCTCCCCCTCCGGCGGTTCGATCGGCATCGGCTTCGCGATTCCCTCCGATGCCGCGATCCACGTCGTCGACCAGCTCCGGCAATATGGCGAGACGCGGCGCGGCTGGATCGGCGTGCGGATCCAGCAGGTCACCGACGAGATCGCGGATTCGCTCTCCATGGGCTCGCCGCGCGGCGCGCTGGTCGCCGGCGTCACTGACAAGGGCCCGGCCGCCGACGCCAAGATCGAGCCCGGCGACGTGATCATCTCCTTCGACGGCAAGCCCGTGACCGAGATGCGCGATCTGCCGCGTCTCGTCGCGGATTCGCCGATCGACCAGACCGTCGATGTCGTCGTCATCCGCAAGGGCGCCGAGCTGTCGCTCAAGATCAAGGTCGGTCGCCTGACCGAGACCGAGCAGGCGGCGCCGGCCGACAGCGAAGGTGGCGACAAGGACAGCGTGACGCCGGGCGACGAGAGCGGCAAGGCGCCGGCCATGCCGGGCGCGCCCGATCAGGCGGTCGAGCCTACCGAGGCGCTCGGGCTGACGCTTTCCGAGCTCACATCCGAGCTGCGCGATCGCTACGCGATCAAGGCGGAGCTGGAGGGCGTCGTGGTGACGGATGTCGCCGCCGGCAGCAGCGCCGAGGAGAAGGGCATCCGCGCCGGCGAGGTCATCGTCGAAGTCGCGCAGGAGGCGGTCGCCAAGCCCGAGGACGTGCTCGCCCGCATCGCGCAGCTCAAGAAGGACGGCCGCAAGCTGGCCCAGCTCCTGATCGCCAACCCGGCCGGCGAGCTGCGCTTCGTGTCGCTGGCGCTCGACCAATAGGCCGGGCGCCTACCCCCGCATGCGGGGGTGAGCGGCGGCGATTGTCCTATCGCTGGAAGTCCTCGGCCTTCAGCCGATAGAGCACATGCGGGCGGAGCATATGGCCTTCGGCCAGCGCGGGGTGTTCGAAATCCGACGCCGGGTCATAGCGCATCCCGATGCGTTCCATCACGCGGCGGGAGGGCGTGTTGCCGACATAGGTGAAGGCCACGATTTCGGGGAGGCCGAGATTGTCGAAGCCATGGGCGAGCCAGGCGCGCGCGGCCTCGCTCGCATAGCCTTTGCCCCAATGGTGCCGGGCCAGGCGCCAGCCGATCTCGACGCCGGGAGCCGCGGGATATTCGGGCTTCACCGGCGCCATGCCGACGACGCCGACCAGGTCGCCGGTCGCCTTCTCCTCGACGGCCTGGAAGCCGAGATCCTCGCTTTCGAGCGCCGCGATGCGCTCGATATAGGCGACCGTCTCCTCGCGGGTGAAACGCGCCGGAAAGAAGCGCATCACCTCGGCGTCGGCGTTGATCGCGGCGAAGGGCTCGAGGTCGCGTGCCTCCCAGGGCCGCAGGATCAGCCGTTCCGTCTCGGCCCTCATGCCACGAACTCCGACCGGCGATAGCCCTGCGCGAACAGGAGGGCCGTCAGGTCATTGTGATCGATCCGCGCGTCGGCCTCTGCCGCGACCTTGGGCTTGGCGTGATAGGCGACGCCGAGTCCTGCGGCGTGGATCATGGCGAGGTCGTTGGCGCCGTCGCCGATCGCCAGCGTCTCGTGCCGCGACAGCGAGAAGCGCCGCGCCAGTTCCATCAGCGCGGTCAGCTTCGCCTCCTTGCCGAGGATCGGCTCGGTGACCGTGCCGGCGAGGACCCCGCCCTCGACCTCAAGAATATTGGCGCGGTTCTCGTGAAAGCCGATCCGCTCGGCGACCGGCCCAGTGAACAGCGTGAAGCCGCCCGAGACGAGCGCCGTATAGGCGCCGTTGGCGCGCATGGTGCGGATCAGCTCGGGCCCGCCCGGCGTCAGGCGGATGCGCTCGGCGAGCACCTCGTCGATCACGCCGACCGGCAGGCCCTTGAGCAGGCCGACCCGCTCGCGCAGCGCCGGCTCGAAGGCGATCTCGCCCCGCATCGCCCGCTCGGTGATCGCGGCGACATGCGTCTTCAGCCCGGCCATGTCGGCGAGCTCGTCGATGCATTCCTGGCCGATCATGGTCGAGTCCATATCGGCGACGAGGAGCCGCTTGCGCCGTTCCGACGCGCGCTGCACGACGACGTCGACCGGCTTGTCGCCAATGGCGGCTTCCGGGCGAAAGCCGGCGCGCGCCGTCTCGGGGAAGACGACGTCGAAGGCTTCGCCCTCGCTGAGCCAGTCGCCGCGCGCGCCTTCCAGCGCCGCAAGCGACGTCGCGACGGCCTGGCCGAGCGCGTCTGCATTCTCGGGGCGTGCTATGAACGTCGCGACAAAATCGTTCGGTGCGGCGAGGGGCATGGAGAACCTTGGATTTTCGGCGGATCGGCGCGCCGTCCTGATAGCGGGGCCGACGGCGAGCGGCAAGTCGGCGCTGGCGCTCGACCTCGCGGAACGGCTCGGCGGCGTGGTGATCAATGCCGATTCCATGCAGGTCTATCGCGAGCTGCGCATCCTGACGGCGCGGCCTGACGCCAGCGAAGAAGCCCGCGCGCCGCATCGGCTCTATGGTCAAGTCACTGCATCCACACGCTTTTCTGTCGCGGCCTGGCGCGCCGAGGCGGAGCGTGTCCTGCGCGATGTGAGGGAGAGCGGGCGGTTGCCGATCTTCGTCGGTGGGACCGGGCTCTATTTCAAGGCGCTGACTGAAGGCCTCGCCGATCTGCCGCCGATCGATCCGGCTATTCGCCAGGCGATCGCCGATCGTGCCGCGGCCAAAGGTGTGCCCGCGCTTCATGCCACGCTGGCGCTGCTCGATCCGGCCGGTGCTGCGCGTCTCGAACCGGGGGATCGCACGCGCGTTCTGCGCGCGCTTGAGGTCGTCGAGGCGACGGGCATGCCGCTAAGCCATTGGCAGGAAAAGACTTCGGCGCCGCCTCTGGTCGATCTCACTGACGCGGCCGCCTATGTGCTCGCGCCGGATCGCGTCGCGCTCTATGGGCGGATCGGCCGCCGATTCGACGCCATGGTGGCCGAGGGCGGGCTCGACGAGGCGTCCGCGTTGCTGGCGCTCGGGCTCGATCCGGAGCTTCCCGCGATGAAGGCGATCGGCGTGCGGGAATTTCGCTCCTATCTCGCCGGGGAAATCGATCTTCCCGACGCGATCGAGCGCGCCAAGATGGAGACCCGCCGCTACGCGAAGCGCCAGTCGACCTGGTTCCGCCACCAGATGGCGGGTTGGCGGCATGTCGAATCGCCGGCGGATGTTCCGTCGGACCCTTTCGCCTGATCGTCGGATCAGGCGAAAGGCAGTTCGGATTCCTTGCCACGCGCCCGCCATTCCGAAGGCGCCATGCCGCTCCAGCGCTGGAATGCATGGACGAAGGCGGCCGGCGTCGCATAGGCGAGGGCGCTGGCAACATCGGAGATCGGCAGGTCGGTGATCGTCAGCAATTCGCAGGCAACCGAATAGCGCACCTGCTGGCTGAGCTCCCGAAACGTCGTGTTCTCCTCGCGGAGGCGCCTGTTGAGGGTGCGTACGTGAACGCCGAGTTGGCGCGCAACCTCCCGGGCGGAAACCGAACCCATCAGCAGGTTCGGGCGGATCGTGTGCTGAACCCTGGCGCCGAATTCCGGATAGTGCCGGTCGAGCAGCAGGCGGATCTGCGTCATCAGCCGGGCATGCTCGGCATCGTCGCGGGTCGCTACGGGGAGCGCCGCGACGACATCGGGGATAACGATCGTCGTCTGGGGCTGGTCGAAATGGGTCGCCGCACCCAGGATGCGATAATAGGGCTGGCGATCGCGCGGCGTGCGGCGCGAGAGCATCACCTCGGTCGGCCGCGCACGCGCTCCGCCCAATCGTTTCAACAGGTTGATCCCGACCGCTGATGCGAGATCATAGATGTGGCCGCTGCTCGCCACCGCCCGGTCGTAGACGCCATAGCCGAGGAAGACGTTTTCCTCCGCCCGCGCGATGAAGACGACGGCGCCGTTCGAATTGCGCAACTGGCAGCTGGCAAAATCCAGCAGGGCCTCACCGACCGTCGCCGCACTCGCCATCAACTGGCCGGGAAGACCGAGATCGCGGTGGTCGGCCCGCTCGCCGACCAGCAGCCCGAAATGCGCGCACCCCGATGCTGCGGCACAGCGCTCGAGCAGCGCGCCGGCCTCCACGAACGGAATGAAGGCGTCGGGGTTCTTGAGCGGCTCGGCCGCAGAACCAAGTATTTCGTCCTGCCGACTGCGCGGAATGCCAAGGCTTTCCAGGACAGCGGGGATATGCTGCAGGGGGCCGATCCGTTGTAGGGCCTTTTCCGGCATAGTGACCTTGTCGCGAATTGGCAATTCCCGTCAGAGCTACTCGAACAATTCTGTGAACGCAAATCGCCTGATCTACGCATCGCCGGCCGACTGCGCGTCCTCTCGTCACGGCACCGCAACGCCACAAGGGGAGCCGCGGCGGTCGAGTCGGCTCGCCCTAATATGTGCAAACGCCGCGCGATTTTTGCGCAATATTCTTCCGCGGGGCTTGACCGCGCTCCGGCGGTGCGCTTATGGTCCGCCGAAATCTCTTCCGAGGAGTCCGGCATGAGCCGCGGCGTTATTCTTCTTGTAGTATGGAGCGCACTACCGTGATGGCCTGAAGCCGTCCCGATAGGTAGTGCGCAATCGACAGGCCCCCAGAGGGCCTTTTTTATTGGCCGAAGCAACGAAGAAGCGAACGGAAACGGTTCGCGCAAGATTCGCAGTGGAGTGAAGCGATGACACGGCAGATGACGGGCGCGGAGATGGTCGTCCAGGCATTGATCGATCAGGGGGTCGAATACCTCTTCGGTTATCCGGGCGGCGCCGTACTGCCGATTTATGACGAGATCTTCCAGCAGGATAAGGTTCAGCACATCCTGGTCCGCCAGGAGGGCGGGGCAGGGCATGCAGCCGAGGGCTATGCCCGCTCGACCGGCAATGTCGGTGTCGCGCTGGTCACGTCCGGTCCCGGCGCCACCAACATGGTCACGCCGCTGACCGATGCGCTGATGGACTCGATCCCGATGGTCTGCATCACCGGCCAGGTCGCGACGCATCTGATCGGCTCGGACGCATTCCAGGAGGCCGATACGGTCGGCATCACGCGGCCCTGCACCAAGCACAACTGGCTGGTCAAGGACGTCAATGATCTCGCTCGCGTCCTGCACGAAGCCTTCTACGTCGCTCGCTCCGGCCGTCCGGGTCCGGTCGTCGTCGACATTCCGAAGGACGTCCAGTTCGCGACCGGCACCTATCAGGGGCCGGCCCATGTCGAGCACAAGACGTACCGTCCGCAGATCAATGGCGACGAGCGCTCGATCCGCGCGGCGGTCGAACTGATCGCCAAGGCGAAGAAGCCGATCTTCTATACGGGCGGCGGCGTCATCAATTCGGGGCCGGAAGCCTCGCGGCTGCTGCGCGAGCTCGTCCACGCCACCGGCTTTCCGATCACCTCCACGCTGATGGGACTCGGCGCCTATCCGGCGTCCGACAAGCAGTGGCTCGGCATGCTGGGCATGCACGGCACCTTCGAGGCGAACAATGCGATGCATGACTGCGACGTCATGATCGCAGTCGGCGCGCGCTTCGACGATCGCATCACCGGTCGCCTCGACGCCTTCTCGCCCGGCTCGAAGAAGATCCAGATCGATATCGATCCGTCCTCGATCAACAAGAATGTCCGCGTCGACCTCGGCATTGTCGGCGACGTCGGGCATGTGCTGGCGGACATGTTGCGGATCTGGAAGGAGGGTCGTCATGCGGCCGACGCGCCGGCGCTGAAACGCTGGTGGTCGGAGATCGATCGCTGGCGGGCGCGCAAGAGCCTCTCCTATCGCCAGACCAGCGAAACGATCATGCCGCAATACGCGATCGAGTCGCTCTACAAGAAGACCCGCGGCCACGACACCTACATCACGACGGAAGTCGGCCAGCACCAGATGTGGGCGGCGCAGTATTTCGGCTTCGAGGAGCCGAACCGCTGGATGACGTCCGGCGGCCTCGGGACGATGGGCTACGGCCTGCCGGCGGCGATCGGCGTCCAGACGGCGCATCGCGACGCGCTGGTCATCGATATTGCCGGCGACGCCTCCATCCTGATGAACATCCAGGAGCTGTCGACGGCGATCCAGCATGAGCTGCCGGTCAAGGTCTTCATCCTGAACAACCAGTACATGGGTATGGTGCGCCAGTGGCAGCAATTGCTGCATGGCAACCGCCTGTCGCACTCCTATACGGATGCGCTGCCCGATTTCGTGAAGCTGGCCGAGGCCTATGGCGCGGTCGGGCTGCGGGTCGAGAAGGCATCGGATCTCGAAGGCGGCATCGACGAGATGATCGCGGTCAAGCGTCCGGTGCTCTTCGATGTCCGCGTGGCCAATCTCGCCAATTGCTTCCCGATGATCCCCTCGGGCAAGGCGCATAACGAGATGCTGTTGCCGGAAGACGCGACGGACGAAGCGATCGCCACCGCGATCGACGAAGAAGGCAAGGCCCTGGTCTGAAACGAGAAGAAGCGGAGAAACGCCATGCAGCCCGGATCGGTCTATGCGATCAAGGAAGGCAAGGACAGGACCGAGGTGCACACGCTCTCGGTTCTGGTCGACAACGAACCGGGCGTCCTAGCCCGCGTCATCGGCCTCTTTTCGGGGCGGGGCTACAATATCGAGAGCCTCACCGTCTCGGAGACCGAGCATGAGCGTCATCGCTCGCGCATCACGGTGGTGACGACCGGTTCGCCCCAGGTCATCGAGCAGATCAAGGCGCAGCTCGAGCGCATGGTGCCGGTGCATCGCGTGATCGACCTGACGGTCACCGGCAAGGCGATCGAGCGCGAGTTGCTGCTCATCAAGGTGCGCGGTTCGGGCGATCATCGCAGCGAGGCGCTGCGCCTCGCCGACGCCTTCCGCGCCCGCGTCATCGACGCGACGACGGAGAGCTTCGTGTTCGAGCTCACCGGCAAGACCGACAAGCTGGACCAGTTCATCGTGCTGATGCAGCCGCTGGGCCTGGTCGAGGTCTCGCGCACCGGCATCGCGGCGATCGCACGGGGTCCGGACGCGACCTGAGGGCTGCTTGAAGGCAGTCTCCTTGGGATATACATTGGATATCCCAAGGAGAACCGTCATGCGCGTTCGGCTTGCAAGGTGGGGCAACAGCCTCGCCGTCAGAATTCCGAAGGATGTCGTCGAGTCGGCCGGGCTTGTCGAAGGACAGGAACTGGAAGCTGAGGCGCGAGACGGCGGCGTCGCGCTGCGCGGACTCCAGAAGCGCTATACGCTCGATGAGTTGCTCGCCAGCATGCCGCTGGATGCGAAGCCCCCGGAGTTGCTCGACTGGGGTCCTGATCGGGGCTCGGAGGCGTTGCCTGACGACGACTATGCACGCGGCCTGATCACGGAGCGGGATTTCCCCGGCCGGCGGGATGATCGCTGACGCCGGCGATCTCGTCTGGTGCGATTTCACGCCCACACTGGGCACCGAGCAGTCCGGCCGCAGGCCGGCCCTCATCCTGTCGCCGCGCGCCTACAACATCGCCTCCGGCCGATCGATCGCTTGTCCGGTGAGTTCGACAACCGGCGACTGGGCCTGGAATCTGTCGCTTCCCGAAGGCCTCGGAACGAAGGGCGTGGTGCTCGTCGATCAGGTTCGCGCCGTGCATAACGAAACGCGGCTGTTTCGACTGATAGAGCGAGTTCCCGACGTCTTTCTGGCCGAAGTGCGAGCGCGACTCGCGCCGCTGCTCGGCATGAACTGACCCGAGCGTCCGTTCCATCCTGTATCACATCCGCGATACCGGCTTGACGGCTCGTGCTGCATCTCCTAGACATCCGAACCGTACGGTACGGTACGCTGCAGTGCAGCATGATTTGGCCAGGCCTCGGGCGGATATGAACAGCGCCGTGACAGCGATCCGGAACGATGCGGCTGACCTGACGGGCCCGGCGGCGGCTGGCTATTCGGCTCGCCAGAACGACGTGCTCGAAACGGCGCTGGCGCTGCTCGTCGAGGGCGGGGAGAGGGCGCTGACGACGGCCGGTGTGGCGCGGGCGGCGAACTGCTCCAAGGAAAGCCTCTACAAATGGTTCGGTGACCGCGACGGTCTGCTCGCGGCGATGATCACCTTCCAGTCGAGCAAGGTGCGCGGCGCATCCGGCGCGGATTCTCCTGCGACGCGCCCGGCCTTCCGCGCGAGCCTGGTCGGCTTTGCCGAAGACCTGCTCAAGGTCCTGTCGGGCGATGTCTCGCTGGCTCTCAACCGCCTTGCGATTGGCGAGGCGCGGCGCGATGCGGCGCCGCTCGGCCGTCTCGTGCGCGAGCATGGCCGCCGCCCGATCGAGGCGCGGCTTTCGGCGCTGCTGGAGGGTGGGCGGACGCTCGGCTTCATCGCTTTCGACGATACGCGCGAGACCTATCGCACGCTCTACGGCCTCATGGTGCGCGACATGCATGTTCGCCTCTTGCTCGGGGAGGCGGGAGGCGATGACCTCGCCGCCGACGCCGGGCGGGCGATCGACCAGTTCCTCCGCCTTTTCGGCGTGAGCGAAGAAGCCTCCGAACCGGGACGACAGAGGCCAGGGGCGGGAAACGAACGGACGGGTTAGAAAAGGAAGATCGAGATGCGCGTCTATTACGATCGCGATGCCGATGTGAACCTCATCAAGTCGAAGAACGTGGCCATCATCGGCTACGGTTCGCAGGGCCGCGCCCATGCGCTGAACCTCAAGGATTCCGGCGCGAAGAACCTCGCGGTCGCGCTGCGTCCCGGCTCGACCACGGCGCTCAAGGCCGAGGCCGATGGCTTCAAGGTCATGTCCGTCGCCGAGGCGGCGAAGTGGGCCGACCTGATGATGATGGCGACGCCGGACGAGCTCCAGGCCGACATCTACAAGTCCGAGATCGCCCCGAACATTCGTGACGGCGCCGCGATCGCCTTCGCGCATGGCCTCAACGTCCACTTCTCGCTCATCGAGCCGAAGAAGACCGTCGACGTCGTCATGATCGCGCCGAAGGGCCCGGGCCACACCGTGCGCGGCGAATACCAGAAGGGCGGCGGCGTGCCGTGCCTCGTCGCCGTGGCGCAGGACGCGTCTGGCAATGCGCTCGAGCTGGCGCTCTCCTATGCGTGCGGCGTCGGCGGCGGCCGTTCGGGCATCATCGAGACGACGTTCCAGGAAGAGTGCGAGACCGATCTGTTCGGCGAGCAGGTCGTGCTCTGCGGCGGTCTGGTCGAGCTGATCCGCGCCGGCTTCGAGACGCTGGTCGAGGCGGGCTATGCCCCTGAGATGGCCTATTTCGAGTGCCTGCACGAAGTGAAGCTGATCGTCGACCTCATCTATGAGGGCGGCATCGCCAACATGAACTACTCGATCTCGAACACGGCCGAGTGGGGCGAGTACGTCACCGGCCCGCGCATCATCACCGACGAGACCAAGGCGGAGATGAAGCGCGTCCTCAAGGACATCCAGAACGGCAAGTTCACGTCCGAGTGGATGCAGGAGTATCGCGCTGGCGCCGCCCGCTTCAAGGCGATCCGTCGCAACAACGACAGCCACCAGATCGAGGAAGTCGGCGAGAAGCTGCGCGCCATGATGCCCTGGATCGGCAAGAACAAGCTGGTCGACAAGGCCCGCAACTAAGCCTCACGGCCTCTGGAAACGAAGAGCCCCGCGGGAGCGATCCCGCGGGGCTTTTTCATCTGCGCCTTACGCCGAGCTTACGGGCCGACGCAGCGATAGGCGCGGCCGTCATAGCCGGTGAAGGTATCCGTTGACGGATTGTAGCTGCGGTACCGGCCCTCGCACCACGCGACGTGCTCGCGCCAGCCCGTCGCGCCATAGGGCGGGGGCACTTCGTAGCCATTGTTGGAATTGGCGATCGCCACACCGACGCCGAGGCCGATGATCGCGCCCGCTGCCGCAGCGCCGGGACCCCAGCCACCATAGCCGCCATAATAGCGCGGGCCGCCATAGTAATAGCCGGGACGCGGACCGTAATAGCCACCCCAGCCCGGACGCGGGCCATAGCCCCAGCCGGGACGTCCCCAGCCGCCGCCCGGAGGCGGGCCGCCATGCCAGCCGCCATAGGGGCCACGCCACTGGGCCGAGGCGCTGCCGCTTGTCGCGGCGACGGCGGTCAATCCCAATGCCGCCGCCAGCACAAGGGAAACAATGCGCTTCATGGGTTTCTCTCCTTAATTCCATCCGTCAGCCTTGGACGAAATCAGATCGGTCCAAGTATCATCCGGCAGATGGGCGAAACTATGATTCAAGCGGATGATCCGATTTCTCGCCCTGCTTCATCGACCTCTTGCGGTCGGCATGACGAATATAGGGTGTCATGCTCATGGGGCGGCGAGACCTCCTATCGATCCTTGCCTGTCTGTTTGACAGATGTCGCCTGAACGGCGGCTGAACGATCTTCAGATAAGGTGCCGGACGCCGGGACAGTGTGATGCCGATCACAGGCGGCGCCCTTTTGGCTGCGTTCGTGCTATCACGCAGGCCTTGCTTCCGATCGAGGTCCCGATGTCACGACCCTATGCCATCCTCGACGTCTTCACCGACACCCCGCTCACGGGTAACCAACTCGCCGTCGTCTTCGACGCGAAGGGGCTGGACGACGCGCAGATGCTCGCCATCACGGCCGAGTTCAATCTCGCCGAGACCGTGTTCGTGCTGCCGCCGGAACGCCCGGCGCACCGCGCGCGGATCCGCATCTTCGCACCCACCAAGGAGCTTCCGTTCGCGGGCCATCCCACGGTCGGCACGGCCGTGCTGCTGGCGCTCGAGGATATGGGCGGTGCCGGCGTGGGTCTGGATGCCGTCCTGCTGCTCGAAGAGAAGATCGGCCCCGTCCGCACCGCCGTCGCGCTGAAGGGCGAGCGGGCGGGCCACGCGATCTTCGACCTGCCGATGCTGCCGAAGCCCGTTGACGTCAAGCTCGACAAGGAGCGGATCTCGGCCGCGCTCGGGCTCGCCTCCTCGGAGGTCGGCTTCGAGAATCACGAGCCCTCCGCCTTCTCCGCCGGCGTGCCCTATCTCTTCGTGCCGCTGCGCAATCTGGACGCCATGGCGCGCGTGCGGCCCATGGACGCCTATTGGACCGACGCGTTCCCGGGCGGGATCTCGGCCTTCCTCTATACGCGCGAGACCGAGGGGCTGGCGCGCTCCTTCCATGGCCGCATGTTCTGGCGCACGCAGAGCCTCGTCGAGGATCCGGCGACGGGATCGGCCGCGGCGGCCTTCGCCGGCGTGATCCAGCATTTCGACACGCCGACCGCGGGCACGCATCGTCATGTGATCGAGCAGGGCTTCGAGATGGGCCGGCCGAGCCTGATCGAGCTCGAATGCGACACCGAGGGCGGACACCTCCGTTCGGCGCGCATCGGCGGCGACGCGGTAGTGGTCGCGCGCGGAACGCTCGACATCTGACGCCGTCGCCCCAAACAGAATTGTCGAACCGCAGGAGACTTCCGTGAGCCGCTTCTGGAGCTCGCTCGTCCATGAGCTCAAGCCCTATGTCCCCGGCGAGCAGCCGAAGATCGCCGATCTCGTCAAGCTCAACACCAATGAGAACCCCTACGGTCCTTCGCCGAAGGCGCTGGCGGCGATCGCCGCTGCGGCGGGCGACGATCTGCGGCTCTATCCCGAGCCGACCGGCCTCGCGCTGCGCGCGGCCGTCGCCGCGCATCATGGGCTTGGCGTGGATCAGGTGTTCGTCGGCAATGGCTCGGACGAGGTGCTCGCGCACACCTTCCAGGCGTTGCTCAAGCACGAGCGGCCGCTGCTCTTCCCCGACATCAGCTACAGCTTCTATCCGACCTATTGCCGGCTCTACGGCATAGCGCCGGTCGAAGTGCCGCTACGGGACGATTTCCGCATTGCCATCGGCGACTATGACCGCCCCGCGGGCGCCGTCATCATCCCGAACCCGAATGCGCCGACCGGCATTGCGCTGCCGCTTGCCGAAATCGAAACGCTTCTGGCGCAGGACCCGGATCGGGTCGTCGTGATCGACGAGGCCTATGTCGATTTCGGCGCTGAGAGCGCGATCGCGCTGGTGCCGCGCTACGAGAACCTCTTGGTGATCCAGACCTTCTCGAAGTCGCGCTCGCTCGCGGGCCTTCGCGTCGGCTTCGCGATCGGCCAGCGGCCTTTGATCGAGGCGCTCGAGCGGGTCAAGGACAGCTTCAACTCCTATCCGCTCGATCGTCTCGCGCTGGTCGGGGCGACCGCCGCCTTCGAGGACCAGGCGTGGTTCGAGACGACGACGGCGCGGATCGTCGCCTCGCGGACGGCCCTTGTCGACGCGCTCGCCGGGCTCGGCTTCTCTGTGCTGCCGTCGGCGGCCAATTTCGTGTTCGCGCGCCACGCTTCCGCAAAGGGCGAGGCGCTGGCCGCGGCGCTGCGCAGTCGCGGCGTGCTGGTGCGCCGTTTCGGAGCGCCGCGTATCGCCGATTTCCTGCGCATCACGGTCGGCACCGACGCGCAATGCGAGCGGCTGATCGGCGCGCTGCGGGAGATTCTCGACGAGTCGTCTTCACACTAGGAAGCCGACGCATTCCCGGCGCGCGAACCCTGCGCCGGGCCTTCATCCGTGATAGGCTGGAGCAATTCCAGCCTTTCGGGGGAGGGTGCCGTGAACAACATTCTGCTGTTTCTGCATTTCGTCGGGCTGGCCATGGGCTTCGCCGGAGGGATCGGCTCGGCCGTGACGATGCGCTTCGCCGGTGGGGCCAGCGCGGAGGGCGCCGCGGCGCTGAAGCGCCTGCCGCCCGTCTTCGCCAACATCTCGGCCTATGGTCTGCTCATCCTCTGGGCGACCGGACTGATCCTCATCTGGAGCGTCTATGGCGGGCCGCAGAACCTGCCGAACCTTTTTTGGCTCAAGATCGTCTTCGTGCTGCTGCTGACGGTTTTGGCCGGCCTGCAGCACGCGACCTATGCGAAGATCCGCCGGACGGGGAATGCGGCGCTCGGCGCGAGGCTGAAGGTTCTCGGTCCCGCAAGCGGGCTTTCGGCGCTGCTGGCGATGGCTGTCGCCGTGTTCACGTTCAACTGAGACGCATCGGCGCGCCTGCCGGCTCTTGCGTTTTTGTATCAACGATTGATATGAGTGCTGCTGCCCGGGAGGATCGGGCAACCAGGATTGCGGGCCGTGCCCCGTCCAGCGGAGCCGATATGAGCGTTTGGAACCACGATATGGCGCATGGCGCGGGACCTCTGTCCTGCGATCGCGCCATCGTGCCGGCGCCCGGTCTCTTCAACGCCCTCCTTCTTCTTAGCAGCCCCTGAGCGCTGGCTGGCCGCACGCGGCCGGGCACTCAGGGGATGAGCCGACCACAGATCGACAAAGGCTCGCAGCGCACGGCCCGATGTGCCCGCTGCCAGAAGAAAGACGAAGACCATGACCGCCACCCAGCAAAACGCCGGGCAGACTGCATCCAAGGACAAGATCGTCGTTTTCGACACCACGCTGCGCGACGGCGAACAGTGCCCCGGCGCCTCGATGACCTTCGAGGAAAAGCTGGAGGTCGCCGAACTGCTCGAAGCGATGGGCGTCGACGTGATCGAGGCCGGTTTCCCGATCGCCAGCCAGGGCGATTTCGAGGCCGTGCAGGAGATTGCCCGCCGCGCCGGGCCGGATGTCACTATTGCCGGCCTCGCCCGCGCCATTTCCGGCGACATCGCCCGTGCTGGTGAGGCCGTGCGCGTCGCCAAGCGCCCGCGCATCCACACCTTCGTCTCGACCTCGCCGATCCATCTGGCGCACCAGATGAAGAAGAGCGAGGAGCAGGTGCTCGACATCATCTCGGCGACGGTCGCGCAGGCACGCAACCTAGTCGACGACGTCGAGTGGTCGGCGATGGATGCGACCCGCACGCCGATCGAATATCTGATCCGCTGCGTCGATGCGGCGATCAAGGCCGGCGCGACCACGATCAACCTGCCCGATACGGTCGGCTATGCGGTGCCCGAGGAATATGCCGCGATGTTCCGCACGGTCATCGAGCGCGTCCCCGGCTCCGACAAGGCGATCTTCTCGACCCATTGCCACGACGATTTGGGCCTCGCCGTCGCCAATTCGCTGGCCGGCGTCGCGGGCGGCGCGCGGCAGATCGAGTGCACGATCAACGGCCTCGGCGAGCGCGCCGGCAATGCGGCGCTGGAAGAGGTCGTGATGGCGATCCGCACCCGCGGCGACTATTACGCCTATCGCACCGATGTCGAGACGACGATGCTGACCCGCGCCTCGAAGCTGGTCTCGGCCGTCTCGGCCTTCCCGGTGCAGTACAACAAGGCGATCGTCGGCCGGAACGCCTTCAGCCACGAGAGCGGTATCCACCAGGACGGCATGCTGAAGAATGCCGAGACCTACGAGATCATGACGCCGGAGAGCGTGGGCGTGAAGGCGACCTCGCTGGTCATGGGCAAGCATTCGGGCCGCCATGCCTTCCGCGAGAAGCTGCGCGAGCTCGGCTATGAGTTGGGCGAGAACGCGCTGGAAGACGCCTTCAAGCGCTTCAAGGATCTCGCCGACCGCAAGAAGCATGTCTATGACGAGGATATCGAGGCGCTGGTCGGTGACGAAGTCGCTGTCGCGAGCGAGACGATCCGCGTCCTGGCGCTGACCGTGATCGCCGGCACCGGCGGCCCGGCCAAGGCGATCATCACGCTCGATGTCGAAGGCACGCACATCACCAAGGAGATGAGCGGCAACGGCCCGGTCGACGCGACCTTCAACGCCATCCGTGCGATCGTCCCGCATGAGGCGAAGATGTCGCTCTATCAGGTGCATGCCGTCACCGAGGGCACGGATGCGCAGGCCGAGGTCTCGGTGCGGCTCGAGGAGGACGGCAAGTCGGTCACCGGCCGCGGCGCCGATCCCGACACGATGGTCGCCTCGGCCAAGGCCTATGTCTCGGCCGTCAACAAGATCGCCGTGAAGCGCCAGCGCCAGCACGCGCAGGCCGCGACCGCCTGAGACCGCCGGCTTCAGTCCGGACCATGAAAAAGGGCCGCGTCGATGACGCCGCCCTTTCTCGTTCCGGTCGGGAGCGCTGCGACTACATCGGCAGCGCGACCTTGCCGAGGCGGATGAACTGCGTCTCGCCGGAATGGTCGTCGACGCCGTCATTGTCGGTGATCACGAAGGCATTGCCGTCCGCGTCGATCGCGAAGCTCTCGACCTTGTCGAGCACATAGCCCTTGGGCGCCGCGAGCGCCGGAAGCAGGTCGACGAGGTCCTTCTTCTCGACCTTCGGCAGTTCGCCGCCGAGCGGGGCAGGGGTCACGCCGGCCATCGGCACGAAGACGAGCTTCTTGATCGCCGCGTCGCGCCCGACCTGATTGTCGCGCTCGATGACGACGAAGCCGCCCGGCACGGCCGTCAGCTCGGAGAGGCCGACCCAGCCCTTCGGCGCCTTGTCGAGCGGATAGTGGACCGCGCCCCATTCCTTGGTCGCCGGCTTATAGGCCAGCAGCTTGGTGAAGCCCTTCGGGTCGTCCTTCCATTCGCGCTGGACGGCGAGCCAGACCGTCTCGTCGGCGCCCGAGCCGGTCACGGTGACGCCCTCGAAGCCGAAGCGCGTCGCATTGGCGGCGAGCGACTCGGGCAGCGCGATCTCCTCGACCACCTCGCCCTTGGCGTCGACGCGGACGAGCGTCGACTGCGTCTTGTTCTTCTCGCGTTCCGGGTTGCCCTCGGATGCCAGCCAGAAGCCGCCATCGGAGGCGAGCGCGATGCCCTCGAGGTCGAGATTCTCGGCCGGCTTGCCGCCCTTGGTCACGACGAGCTCGTCCGCGATCAGGGCGGGCGTCTGCGTCGCATCGATGGTCAGGATGCGGCCGATCGACTGCGCGCTGTCGATGACGGCGTAGAGCTTGCCCGGCGTCTTGGCATCGCCGACCGTGCCGGAGAGCGCGGCCCAGCCGATCGGCTTGCCGTCCTTGTCGGCGGAGACGATCGTGGGGTAGGCGGCCGGGGCGTCGGAGCGCTCATAGATCGTCACGACGGAGCCGATCAGGCCGTCCTCGCGCAGATCGTTTTCCGCGGCGGTCACGAAGAGATTGCGGTCGGGGATCGCGAGCAGGCCTTCCGGGCCGATGCCGCCCGGTAGCGCCTGCAGGAAGGTCGGGGCCTTGCCGGCGCCCTCATCCTTGAAGACGCCGACGAGCGAGGCGCGCTCGGAGCCGATGAAGATCAGCCGGTCAGCGCCGAAGGTCGCGACCTCGGCGCCTTCCGGCTCGTTGCCCTTCTTGTTGCGCTTCTCGGGATAGTGGCCGAGGCGGACGGTTTCGTATTCGAAGGCGGTGCCGCTGTCATAGTCGACCGTGCCATCCGTCTTGAAGATGGTGAAGCCGCGGCTGCCGCCCTTCCAGTCGCCCTCGTTCGCCGTGACGAAGTGCTCCGCATCGATCCACTGCACGCCGTCCGGCTCGCGCGCGACGCCTTCCATCTTGCCGGAAAGGTCGATGACGCCGTCCTTCTTGGTGTCGATGCCGTCGAGATCGACGGTGTTGGCGGAGAAGTCCTTCACGATCTTGCCGCTCGCCGCATCGACGATGGCGATCGCGTTGTTCTCCTGCAGCGTCAGCACGACCTGGCCCGCATCGTTGAAGTCGACGAATTCCGGTTCCGGATCCTCCGGCGAAACACCGGAAAGGCCGGTGACGTCGACGATCTTCTTCGTCGCGCAATCGACCGAGCCGTCGGCGCCGATCGAGAACAGCGTCAGATTGCCGGCCGGAAGCTGGGGCAGGGCGCCGTCATTCACGTCCTCGTCGCGCTCATTCTCGATCGCTATGGCGAGGAACTTGCCGTCCGGGCTCTTTGCCAGCGAATCGGGCTGGCCGCCGAGATCGCAGGTGGCCGTCACGGCCTTGGTCGCGAGGTCGACCATGGCGAGATGGCCCGACGGCTCGGCCTTGGATTTCGACGTCACGACGCCGACCAGCGCGAGGCCACCTGCGACGACGGTCGAGGTCGGCTCGCCGCCCAGCGCGACCGTGCCGGCGCCCTTCGGGGCCTTCGGGTCGGTGATGTCGATGAGGCCGATGCGGTTGCCGGGGCTGTCCGTATAGACGAGCGTCTTGCCATCGGCGGTCGCGGTGATGATCTCGGCGACCGTCGCCTTGGCGGCGTCGGCGCCGGACGGGAGATTGTCGACGACGTGGAATGTCGCGATGCGGTTGAAATTCTCTGCGGCGAGCGCGGCGAGGCTGGTTCCGGCGAGCAATGTCGCGGCGAGCGTACCGCGGAGCAAGGGCTTCAGCATGGGGCGTCCAATCTTCGTCTGTCCGTCGGGGATTTGGCAGTGCCGTGAAGGCACTAGACGTCGCCGATGACGTCGGGATGACGACGGGACCGGCAGGAGGCCAGCGCATCAAAAGATATGCACAGGCCAGATCAATCGACGCTGGACAGGCCCGATCGGCTTTGCTACACACCGCCTCGTTCCGCACGGCCAAGCGCCGCTGCGCGGCGGGTGCATAGCTCAGTTGGTAGAGCAGCTGACTCTTAATCAGCTTGTCCTAGGTTCGATCCCTAGTGCACCCACCAAATTTCCCTTGGCTGCATATGAACTTGTCGAGCGCTTTTCGCGCTCTCGTTGCATTTGTATCGAACTGTCCAAGCCGGTGTTAAGCCGCGCCCGATAGCATGGGCGCCGGCTTGTGGAATTGGCTGGAGTTCGACCATGCAAACGAAAATCGTTGGTACCGTTCTTCCCGTGCTCGAGGTCGAGCTCGCCGCCGGCGAGTCGGTCATTGGCGCGCCGGAGCAGCTTTCGTGGATCGCGGGCGGCGTGGCGCTGCATACGTCGGGGAGCGCGGGCGGCAGCGGCGGCTTGTTCGGCATGGTGAGCCGGGCGGTTTCCGGAGGCGGCATCGTGATGACCGAGATGCGGGCCGAGAACGGTCCCGGCTCGCTCGGTTTCGCCGCGCATCTTCCCGGCGAAATCGTTGAGCTCGATGTCGGGCGCAGCGCCTATATCGTGCACCGGCACGGCTTTCTCTGCGGCTCGCCCGGCATCCAGCTTTCGGGAGCGCTGCAGCAGAATCTCGGCGCGGGCCTTTTCGGCGGCGAGGGTTTCGTGCTGCAGAAGATTGCCGGCGAGGGCAAGGCGTTCGTCGAGCTCGGCGGCGAGATCGTGAAGTATGACCTCGCGGCCGGGCAATCGATCCATGTCCATCCGGGTCATGTCGGCCTGTTCGACGAGGGCGTCGGCTTCGAGATGACGACGATGCGCGGCATCCGCAGCACCTTCTTCGCCACGGGCGATCTCTTCATGGCCAAGCTGACCGGTCCCGGCCGGGTCTGGCTGCAGACGATGACCGTGCCGGGCCTAGCCCACGCGATCAGCCACTATCTGCCGAAGCAGGGCTGAGTCGCGATGATGTCGTTTCGTCGCCTCGCGCTTGCACTTCTCCCGCTGCTCATCGCCGCGCCTGCTTCGGCGCAGGAGGTGTCGCGGCCCGATTATTCCGCGTTCAGCGCCACGACGTTCCTGCGCTTCCTGAATGCCCGCGACGGCGAGATCCGCCGCAGCCCGCATGTCGGGCTTTCCTTCGGCGGGCGCACGATCTCGGCGACGCTCGATACCGGCTCGACCGGTGTCGTCGTGGCGGCGGCGCTGCTTCCGAACTTCGACCAGCTGCCGGTCATCGGCGATGGCAAGCTGACCTATACGAGCTCCGGCCGGATCATGCTGGGGCAGTGGGTCACGACGCCGCTGACCCTCGTCGGCGCCGATGGCGCCTCGGTGACGACAGCGCCCATGCCCGTGCTCGCGATCACGCGGATCGCCTGCACGGAAACGGCGCGGCGCTGCGAGCCGAGCGATGATCCGCGTCATACGGCCATGGTCGGTATCGGCTTCGGCCGGGAACGCGACGCGCAGGCGCAAAGCACGCGTGACAAGAATCCGCTGCTCCAGATCACGTCGACCGCGAACCAGCGCAGAGGCTATGTCGTCACGGCCGAGGGCATCCATATCGGCCTGACCTCGGCGGCGGCCGAAGGCGATTTCCGCTTCATCAAGCTCAAGAAGATGAACAAGGTCGACGATTGGGCTGGCATTCCGGCCTGCATCTCGATCGGCGGCCAGATGCCGGCGGCCTGCGGCTCGATGCTGGTCGATACCGGCGTCGGCGACATGTACATGACCGCGCCGCCCGCGCAGGCTCCGGCGGTTCCCTTGCCGGATGGCACGGCGGTCTCGATCGCAGTTGGCGACGAGACGGCGAGCACGCCGCTCTACGACTTCAAGGTGGGCGATGTGGCGGCGCGGATGGCGCCGGATCGCATCTTCCTGCACACGTCAGACGAGCGCACCTTCGTCAACACCGGCTTCCACTTCCTCTACGGCTTTGACTATCTCTACGACGCCGATGGCGGCTACGCCGCATTCCGCCGCCGCTGAGAACGGATCGCCGGGATCGTCGATCGACAAAGAGGGCGGCGGGAATGCCGCCGCCCGTAAGCCGCGTCAGCCGAAGCGCGCGCTCGTCCAGGCGCCGCCGGCCGCGTTCGATTCGACCGCCGCCGCCACGAACTGGACGCCCCGCGCGCCGTCGGTGACGTCGGGCACCAGCGCCGAGAGGGCCGGGTCGATGGCGGCGCCAGCGCGATGCGCCTGGATGATTTCGGCTGCGTCGCGATAGAGATTGGCGAAGGCCTCGATATAGCCCTCGGGATGGGCCGCCGGCATGCGCGACACGCGGCGCGCCGCGGCGCCAGAGCCATGACCGCCGCGGATGATGGTGCGGCTGTCCTCGCCGAAGGGCGAGAAGCGCAGCGCCTCGGGCTCGGTGCCGCGCCATTCGAGGCCGGCCTTCTCGCCATAGATCCGCACGGAGAGATCATTGTAGTGGCCGGGCGAGGTCTGGCTGGCGAGGATCGTTCCGCGCGCGCCGCCCGTCCAGCGCACCAGCACATTGGCGTTGTCGTCGAGCCGCCGGCCTGGCACGGCCGTGAACAGATCGGCCGCGACCGTCTCCGCCTGTTGTCCGGAAACGAAGCAGGCGAGGTTAAAGGCATGCACGCCGATATCGGCCAGCACGGCAGATTGGCCGGCGCGGGCCGGATCGGTGCGCCATTCGGCCTGCTTCTGGCCGTCGGCGTCGATGGGCTGGGTCAGCCAATCCTGAACATAGGCCGCATGGACCGCGACGATCCGGCCGAGTTCGCCGGAGGCGACCATTTCGCGCGCCTGGCGGACCATGGCATAGCCGGTGTTGTTGAGCGTCACCAGCAGCTTGCGGCGACGGGCCGCCGTCAATTCGACCAGCGCCCGCGCTTCGTCGAGCGTCGTCGAGAGCGGCTTGTCGCAGATGACGTCGATGCCGGCCTCGAGGAAGGCGGTGGCGATCGGCGCATGCAGATGGTTCGGCGTGACGATGACGACGGCCTCGATGCCGTCCGGCCGCGCCGCCTCGGCGCGGGCCATTGCGCGATAATCGGCATAGCTGCGCTCGGGCGCGAGGCCGAGATCGGCGGCCGAGGCCGCGGCATTTTCCGGGTCGGACGAGAGCGCGCCGGCGACCAAAGCGATCTTGTCGTCAAGGCGCATCGCGAAACGATGGACGGCGCCGATGAAGGCGTTCCGCCCGCCGCCCACCATGCCGATCCGCAGACGCGCGAGCGCGGATCCATCGGCCGTTGCATAGACCATTTTCTCGATCTCCTCCTCCGAAGGCGCCGACCATAACGCGCGCCTCTCCGATATCGAAGAGGATTTCTATTTTTTGGATTGTGAAATGGAAGTGCCGAGAGAACAATGCGCGCGCCGGCGGACGAGGCCGGTGCGGGAACGGGACCGGAGCGCGCCATGACCGAGGACGGTCCGAAGACAGGCAAGAAGGAGGCCGCGCGCGCCGCGCTCGGCTATGCCAAGCCCCGCACCTATGAGGAGCTGCGCGCGGTCCTCTCCTCGGGCACCATTCATTTTCCGAAGCGGCTGCGTCAGGTCGCGATCTTCCTGTGGCAATATCCCGGCGAGGTCGCGCTCGGCACCATCGTGCAGGTGGCCGAGAAGGCCGGCGTCCAGCCCTCGACCCTGGTCCGCTTCGCGCAAATCTTCGGCTATGCGGGATTTTCGGATTTCCAGGCGCTGTTCAAGGAACACGTCAAGGCCTCCTGGCCGGAGGCGCGCGGCGGGGAGGGTGGCGACCGTCGGGAACAAGACGAGACCGATCCCGACCTCCATTTCCTGAACGGCCTCGTCGCCGCGTCGCAGGCTTCGCTCGCCCGGATCGGCGAGGGGCTCGAAGCGGCGAATTTCGCCCGCATGGTCGAGGTGCTGGCGGCGGCCGACCTCATCTATCTCGTCGGCAGCAAGCGGGCCTTTCCGGTCACGACCTATCTTTCGCTGACACTCGCCCAGCAGGGCGTGCGCAATGTGCTGGTCGACAATGTCGGTTCGACCGCCCTCGACCAGATGGGCTGCATCGGCCGCGGCGACGCGGTGCTGGCGGTGAGCTTCAGCCCGTATAATTCGATCACGCCGGATCTCGTCGCCGTCGCCCATGAGCGCAACGCTGCGATCGTCACGATCACGGATTCGACCTTCAGCCCTCTGGTGGAACTGTCCGACACATGGATCGAGGTCGTCGAATCCGAATTCGGCGGCTTCCGGTCGCTGGCGGCGTCGCTCGCCGTCGGCATGGCGCTGGTGCATGGCATCGTCGCGCGGCGTGCACTGGCGCAGGCGAGCCGTTGACAGGCGGAAATCGGCATTCCATGATGGAAAAAATAGAAACATAATTCTGGACGGGAAGATGGAAACGCGTGTCGGCCGGCCGGCCAAGGCCGGGGGAGTGGCCTCGTGAGTGCGGCGCCTCGGCCGGTCCCCACCCTCGGGAATGGATTGCTCGGCCAATTGCCGGCCGGTGTGGCGGCTCCGGCCTATGATCGCGCGGCACTCGCTCCGGGGATCGCGCATATCGGCGTCGGCGCCTTCCATCGCGCGCATCAGGCGGAATTCACGGACGATCTGCTGGGCGTGGAGTTCGGCCGCTGGGGCATAATCGGCATCAATGTGCGCCCGCCGGTGCTGGCCGATACGCTCGGGCGGCAGGACGGGCTCTATACGCGGCTACTGCGCGAGAATGAGCGCGTCGAGCCGCGGGTGATCGGATCGATCGTCCGCGTCGTCGACAGCCAGGACGATCCCGCGCCGGCGCTCGGCGTTCTCGCGTCGGGGGAGATCGACGTGATCTCGCTGACCATCACCGAGAAGGGCTATTGCCATCGGCCGGCGAGCGGCGTTCTCGACGAGACGGCGCCCGACATCATGCATGATCTCGCGCATCCCGAGGCGCCGCGGAGCGTTCCTGGCATCCTCCTACGGGCGCTGGAGCAGCGGATGGCGACGCATGGGCGCCCGGTCACCGTCATGAGCTGCGACAACATCCCGTCGAACGGCGCTGTCCTCAAGACGGTGGTTGCCACGCTCGCGGAGCGGAGGGGCGGCCAGCTCGCCAATTGGATCGGGGCGAATGTCGCGTTCCCGTCCACCATGGTCGACCGGATCGCGCCGGCGACGTCCGAGGCCGATCTCGCTTTTGTCGAGAGCCATCTCGGCTATGCCGATCGGGCCGTGGTCGTTGGTGAGCCGTTCCGCCAATGGGTGATCGAGCAGCGTTTTGCCGGGCGCTTTCCGGGCTGGAATCGAGTCGGCGCCGGCTTCGTCGACGATGTCGAGGCGTTCGAGCATCTGAAGATGCGCATCCTCAATGGCGCGCAGTCGACGCTCTGCTATCTCGGCGTCTTCGCCGGGCTCGAATATACCTGCGATGACATGGCCGATCCGCTGCTCGCGGGTTTCATCCGCCGCATGCTGGTCGAGGAGAGCCTGCCGACGCTGCAGCCGGTGCCCGGCGTCGATCCGCTGGCCTATGTCGAGCAGAGCCTCGCGCGGCTCCGTAATACCGCGATCCGGCATCGTAACCACCAGATCGCGACCGACGGCTCGCAGAAGATCGTCCAGCGCATCCTCAATCCGATCCGCGACCGGCTTCGGCGCGGGGAGGGGATCGAGCTGCTGTCGGTGCCGGTTGCAGCCTGGATGGCCTATCTCATCCGCGCCTCCGCGCGGTTCGGCAGCGCGTGGCGGGTGGAGGACCCCTATGCCGCGCGGGTCGCAGGCCTCGCCGACCGGATCGGCCATGATCCGAAGGCGCTCGCCGGGGCGATCATCGCGATCGATACGATCTTCACCGCCGAGTTGGCGGGAAGCGCAGTATTTCGCACGATGGTGACGGAGCGGCTGTCGGGTCTGCTTTCAGGCGATCCGGTCGGCTATCTGCGCGCCGTCTGCGCGGCGCGCGGGATCGAGGGTTGAGGGCCTCGGACCGCACGGCACCATAGAAACGGGGAGGATGACATGAAGCTGGGCCTTTTGACCGCACCGTTTCCGGACGTGTCGCTGGAGAATGTCGCGACATGGGCGAGTTCCGTCGGCTTCGAGGCCGTCGAGATCGCCTGCTGGCCGAAGAGCGCCGGATCGAGCCGACGCTATGCCGGGACGAGCCATATCGACGTGGCGTCGCTGTCGGCGAGCGAAGGCCGCGAGATCGTGGCCGCGCTCGGCGAGAAGGACATTACGGTTTCGGGCCTCGGCTATTATCCGAACCCGCTTCATCCCGATGCAGCGCACCGCGAGGCGGTCATCGCCCATCTGAAGCAGGTGATCGTCGCGGCCGGACGCATGGGCGTCGGTCTCGTCAACACCTTCATCGGCAGCGATGCCTCGAAGACGGTCGATGCGAACTGGGACGAGGCGCTGAAGGTGTGGCCCGATATCGTCGCCCATGCGCGCGACAATGGTGTCCGGCTCGCCTTCGAGAATTGCCCGATGATCTTCAGCCATGACGAATGGCCGGGCGGGCACAATATCGCCTATTCGCCGCGGATCTGGCGCCGGATCCTCGAGGCTTGGGGCGGCGATGTCGGCATGAACTTCGACCCGTCGCATCTCGTCTGGCAGATGATCGACATTGCGCGCTTCATCGGCGAGTTCGGGCCGGCGATGCTGCATGTCCATGCCAAGGACCTGATGATCGACCGCGAGGGGCTCTATGAAAACGGCATCCTGTCCGCCGGCATCGGCTGGCAGGTGCCGCGCATGCCGGGCCTCGGCGAAGTCGATTGGAGCCAGTTCTTCTCGGCGCTTTATCGGGCCGGCTATGACGGCCCGGTGATCATCGAACACGAGGATCGCCGGTTCGAGGGAAGCGAGGAAAAGGTGAAGCGCGGCTTCCTGCTCGCGCGAGACGTGCTACGTCCTTATGTGAAGTGAGGCCTGCCGGCGTCGCGAGGAGGCGGCCCGGCGGAGAAAATCGATCCCAAAGAGGAGGAAACGGGATGACGAAGTCGAAACTCTTGCTGCCGCTCGTCGCGGCCGCGCTGATGGCGTCGGCCGGCGTCGCTGCCGCGAAGGAATACACGATCGGCATTTCCAACACCGTTCAGGGCAATGGCTGGCGCGAGGAAATGATCTGCGCGATGAAGGCGCAGGCGCTCGCCTCGGGCGAAGTCTCCAAGCTGAACATCGCCCATCGCAACACCGATGCGGCCGGCCAGCTCGAAGACGTCCGCAACCTGATCAGCGCGGGCGTCGACGCGATCGTCGTCAACCCGGCCGATCCGGCCGGCATCAATGCGGCGCTCAAGGAAGCGACCGACAAGGGCATCGTCGTGGTGGCCGTCGACCAGGCGGTGACCGAGCCGTCCGCCTATGTCATCTCGAACAACCAGGAAGAATACGCCTATCTCGGCGCCAAATGGCTGTTCCAGCAGATGGGCGGCAAGGGCGGCGTGGTCTATATGCGCGGCGCGGCCGGCGCCTCGGCCGACAGTGATCGCGACAAGGGCTTCAAGCGCGCGCTCGCCGAGTTCCCGGACGTCAAGGTCGTGCACGAGGTCTTCACCGGCTGGCAGCAGGACCAGGGCAAGCAGCAGATCCTCGACTTCTCCGCCACCGGCACGCCGTATCAGGGCATCTGGACCTCGGGCATCGACAATGTGATCGTCGATGCGCTCGTCGAGTCCCAGGCGCCGCTCGTTCCGGTCGTCGGCGCGGACAATGCCGGCTTTGTCGGCCAGCTCACCTCGGTCGAGGGCCTCAAGGGCGCCGCAGTGACCAATCCGGGCTCGATCGGCGGCGCCGGCGTGGCGCTCGCGCTGCAGATCCTCGATGGCAAGAAGCCTGACAGCAAGCTCGTGCTGGTCAATCCCGAGCTCTGGGAAAACGCGACCGACGAAGGCAAGGCGAAGCTCAAGGCCGCTGCCGATCCTTCGCTGAGCCCCGAATGGCCGGTCTCGATCTCCATTCCCGGCTGGACGACCTACACCAAGGACCAGATCGTGGCCTGCAAGGGCCCGGGCGAATAATCCGCCCGATCCTGGCCGCTTCGGGAGCGGATGGCGTGTCCATCCGCTCCCGGTATGCTTGAAACGACCGGCGCGAAGAAGCCCGTGACGACCAATCCGATCCTGGACGCCACCGGCGTCGCAAAGAACTATGGCGCCGTGGCAGCGCTCCGGAACGCGTCCCTCTCGGTCCTGCCGGGCGAGGTGCATGCGCTGATGGGCGCGAACGGCGCCGGCAAGTCGACGCTGGTCAAGATCCTGACCGGGGCGGTTCGTCCGAGCGGCGGCCGTATCCAGATCCGCGGCGAGACGCGCGAATTCTCGTCCCCTGGCGCCGCCCGCCGCGCCGGCCTGGTGCCGGTCTATCAGGAACCCTCCCTGATCCCGGATCTCGATATCGCCTCCAATCTTCGCCTGACGCGGACGCCCGTCGAGCCCTTCGCCGAATGGGTGCGCGAACTCGGCGTGAATGATCTGTCCCTCGGCGCGACGGCGCGCGATGTGCCGCTCGCCATCCAGCGCGTGCTGGATCTCGCCCGCGCGCTCGCCGCCGAGCCGCATGTGCTGCTCCTCGACGAGATGACGGCCGCACTGCCGGCCGATCTCGCCGAACGCGTCGTCGACGTCGTGCGCCGCCAGAGCGCCGCCGGGCGATCGGTGATCTTCATCTCGCACCGCTTCGTCGAGATCGCCGCGATGTGCGACCGCGCCACGGTGCTGCGGGACGGCGAGACGGTCGGCGTGCTCAAGATCGAGACGGGCGTCGAGGAGCGCATCGTCGAGCTGATGCTGGGCGCGAAGATCGAGAAGGCGCGCGGCGTCACGCACGGCGCGCGCAGCACGGCGACGGTCGCCGGTCCGCCGCGCGTCGCCGTCCGGAACCTCGCCGTCGGCAAGCTGCAGGACGTCTCGTTCGAACTCGCCAATGGCGAGGTCGCGGGCGTCGTTGCTCTGGAAGGGCAGGGGCAGGACGAATTGTTCGAGGCGCTGGCCGGGGCGCGGAAGCCCTCGGCCGGCACGATCGAGGTCGATGGCGCGGCTGTCCGCTTCGCTCATCCGGCGGATGCGATCCGCGCCGGCCTCGCTCTGGTGCCGGGCGACCGTTCCGAGGCGCTGCTCATGCATCGCTCCGTCCGCGAGAACATCGCGCTGCCCTTCAGCGCCCCATTCCGCCGCTGGGGACCGATCGCGCTGCGCAAGGAACGGGCGACGGTGACGGCGGCGATCGAGCGGCTGCAGATCGACACGCGCGCACAGCGCGAGGTCCAGCGCCTCTCCGGCGGCAACCAGCAGAAGGTGACGATCGCGCGCTGGATCGCGGCCGAGACGCGCACGATCCTGTGCTTCGATCCGACGCGCGGCATCGATGTGCGCACCAAGCGCGAGATCTACCGCCTGCTGCGCGAACTCGCCGGGCAGGGGTTCTCGGTGCTCTATTACACCTCCGAGCTCGAGGAGGTGCAGCATGTTTGCGACCGCGCCATCGTCATCTTCGGCGGGCGCGTCGTCGATGTTCTGCCGGTCGAGATCGCCGACGAGGCGGCGCTGACCCGCGCCGCCTATGGCCTTCCCCGCCAGAGCGAGGTGGCGCCATGATCCGCCTCATCCGCCGCAATGCCTGGGTCGCCGGCCTCTGCGTGCTGTTCATCCTGCTCGCCGTCACGACCAAGCTGATCCAGCCGGATTATGGCGCCGGCGATTTCGGCTCGCTGATGCGCGCCGTGCTGCCCTATGCCTTCGCCGTTGCCGCGCAGACCGTGGTGGTGATCGCCGGCGGCATCGATCTTTCCGTCGCCGCGATGATGGCCGTCACCTCTGTGACTGCTGCGGCGATGATGAACGGGGCGAGCGAATCCCATGCGCTCTTCGTCGTCCCCTTCGTGCTGGCCCTCGGCCTTTGCCTCGGCGCGCTGAACGGATTCCTGATCGTCTGGACCCGCGTTCCCGATATCGTAGTGACGCTCTCGACGCTGTTCGTGTTCCAGGGCGTCGCGCTCCTGATCCTCGATGCGCCCGGCGGCGGCGCAGCCGAATGGCTGAAGGGGCTCGTGGTCGGCACCGTGCCGATCCCGTTCCTGCCGGAAAGCGTCACGGCGTGGATCCCCAAGGCGCTGATCGTGCTGGTGATCTGCCTCGCTGTGGTGTGGATTCCGCTCCGCCGCTCGCAGCTCGGCCTCTCGATCTACGCGATCGGATCGAGCGAACTCGCGGCGTTCCGCAGCGGCGTCTCGGTCGCGCGAACCAAGATCGCTGCCTATGCGATCGGCGGACTGTTCGCCGCCATGGGCGGGCTCTCGCTGACGCTGAGCACGGGAATCGGCGCGCCCATTCCCGGCCCCTATCTCCTCGCCTCGGTCGCGGCCGTCGTGCTCGGCGGCGTGGCGCTTGGCGGCGGCAAGGGCGGCCTGCTCGGGCCGATCATCGCGGTGATCGTGCTGCGTCTCGTGCGCACCGACCTGACGCTGCTCGCCGTCGATCCGAACGCGACGACGATCATCGAGGGGTTGATCATGGTGATCGTCGTGATGCTCGGCGCGTTCCTCGCCATGCGGGGAAGAACCAGATGAGGGGAGGTTCGACATGAGCGTGACCGCCGCCGGCGCCGAGGCCGTCCCGCTCGGCAAGCGCATCCGCCGCTTCATGAGCGACCGCCCGCTGGTGCCGCTCGTGATCCTGCTCGTCCTCCTGGTGGTGGCGCTGCAGATCCTCCGCCCCGGCATCGTGAACGAGCGCTGGATCGCCAATACGGTGAAGTTCGCGATCCCGCTCGCGATCCTCGCCGGCTGCCAGACCATGACCATGCTGACCGGCGGCATCGATCTCTCGGTGAGCACTGTCGCGACCATGGCCGCCTTCATCGTCTCGACGCAGGCGGTCGAGCATGGCCCCGTCATCGGCGTCGCGCTCGCGCTTCTCCCCGCCGTGCTGATCGGTCTCGCGAACGGCATCGGCGTCGGCATCTTCCGCGTCCATCCGCTGATCATGACGCTCGGCACCAGCCTCGTCGGCATAGGCTGCCTCCAGGTCTATCAGCGCACGGTGATCGCGACGGGGACGAAGGTGCCCGCGTTCCTCTCCTGGCTCGGGACAGGCGTGACCGGCGGCTTCCCCAATGCGCTGCTGCTGTTCATTCCGGTCGCGTCGCTGATCCTGTTCGTGCTGAACCGGACCGGGTTTGGCCGGCTGCTCTATGCCGTCGGCGACAATGAACGCGCCGCCCGTCTTTCGGGCGTGGTCTACTGGAAGGTGATCCTCGCGCTCTATGTCGGCTCGTCGCTGCTCGCCGGCGTCGCCGGGCTGCTCTATGTCGGCCTGATCAAGGCGCCGTCGCTGTCGCTCGCCGATCCGCTGCTGCTGCCCTCGGTCGCTGCGGCCGTGGTCGGCGGGACGTCGATCTTCGGCGGGCGGGGCGGCTATACGGGGACGATCCTCGGCGCGCTGATCCTGACCGTGCTGACGACCTTGCTCACGATCCTGCAGATGCCCGAGGGCGCCCGCCGCATCCTGTTCGGCCTGATCGTCCTGCTCGTCACGGCGGCCTATCTGCGCATTGTGGAGGATCGCTGAGCGGGGGCTTGATCCTCATCAAGGCGCATTGCTCCCGAAAACGCATGGTTCCCTTGCTGGTCGCCGGATCGGTCTATGCAATCAGGGAGCGAACGCCATGCCCAAGATGAAAGCCGCGATCTTCGTCGAACCCGGACGGATCGTCCTCGACGAGAAGCCCATCCCCGAGGTCGGCCCGCTCGATGCGCTGATCCGCATCACCACGACGACGATCTGCGGAACGGATGTCCATATCCTCAAGGGCGAATATCCGGTCGCGAAGGGCCTGACGATCGGCCACGAGCCGGTCGGCATCATCGAGAAGCTGGGCTCGGAGGTCACGGGCTTCCGGGAAGGCCAGCGCGTCATCGCCGGGGCGATCACGCCGAGCGGTCATTCCTATGCGTGCCTGTGCGGTTGCGGCTCGCAGGACGGGCCTGGCACCAAGCATGGCTTCAAGGCCATGGGCGGCTGGAAGTTCGGCAACACGATCGACGGCGCGCAGGCAGAATATGTCCGCGTGCCCGACGCGCTCGCGAACCTCGCGCCCGTGCCGGATGAGCTGACGGACGAAGAGGTCCTGATGTGCCCCGACATCATGTCGACGGGCTTCTCGGGCGCCGAGAGCGGCGGCGTGAAGATCGGCGACTGGGTCGTGGTCTTCGCCCTCGGCCCGATCGGCCTTTGCGCCGTGGCCGGTGCCAAACTGAAGGGTGCGACCAAGATCATCGGCGTCGATACCGTGCCGGAGCGACTGGCGATCGCCAAGAAGCTCGGCGCCAGCCATGTCGTGGATTTCAAGGCCGGCGATCCCGTCGAGCAGATCATGGCAATCACCGACGGGCGCGGCGTCGATGTGGCGATCGAAGCGCTCGGCACGCAGAACACGTTCGAATCCGCCCTCAAGGTGTTGCGCCCGGGCGGCACGCTGTCGAGCCTCGGCGTCTATTCGACCGATTTGAGGATCCCGCTCGGCGCCTTTTCCGCCGGCCTCGGCGACAACAAGATCGTCACCACGCTCTGCCCGGGCGGCAAGGAACGGATGCGCCGGCTGATCGATGTCGTCGCATCAGGTCGCGTCGATCTGAAGCCGCTCGTCACGCACCGCTTCAAGCTCGACGATATCGAGGCGGCCTATGATCTCTTCTCGCACCAGCGCGACGGCGTGTTGAAGGTCGCGATCACGCCCTGACGCCGATCTGAGCTCAAAACCCGCCCGCCGGGCGACTGGCGGGCGGGTTCTTCTTGCTGCGGCGCATCATCGAGATTTCAGCTAATCGATTAAATGACGATTGCGCACGGCGCGAGCCTGCGTCATCCTCCGCATCAGCCCACGTAGAAGGGCACCATGGGAGGAATTCAGATGTCGAAAGTCGCAAGGTCCGTCCTTGCCGCGAGCGCGCTTGCGTTTGCGGCCATGTCGTCCGTCCCGGCACCGGCTGCCGCGGCCGATGAGAAGATCACGATCCTCGCCTCCGTGCCGGGACTGACCTTCCCGTTCTTCGTCCACATGATGAACGCGTTCAAGGCCGAAGCCGAGAAGCAGGGCGTCGCGGTCATCGAGAGCGACGGCCAGGTCTCCTCGCCCAAGCAGACGGCCGACGTCGAGGCGGCGATCGCCCAGGGCGTCAAGGGCATCGTGATCAGCCCGAATGAAGTCGACGCCATGGCGCCCGCTCTGCAGCAGGCCGTCGAGGCCGGTATCCCGGTCGTGACCGTCGACCGTCGCGTCGCGCAGGTCGAGGGCATCCTGGCCCATATCGGCGCCGACAACGTCAAGGGCGGCGAGGCCCAGGGCGAGCTGATCATGAAGCTCTATCCCGATGGCGCGACGATCATCAACCTGCAGGGCCAGTCGGGCGCCTCGCCGGCGATCGACCGCAACAAGGGCCTGCACAACGTCCTCGACAAGGCCGCCGACAAGTACAAGATCGTCTTCGAGCAGACGGCCGGCTTCGATCGCGCCAAGGGCCTCTCGGTCACCGAGGCCGCTCTCGCCGCGCTTCCCGAGCCGCCCAAGGTCATCGTCGCCGCCAATGACGACATGGCGCTCGGCGCCCTGGAAGCGGTCAAGGGCCGCAATCTCTCCGGTATCGCCATCATCGGCTTCGACGCGCTGCCCGAGGCTCTGGCCCAGGTTCGCGACGGCGGCCTGACCGCCACGATCGAGCAGTTCCCGGGCAAGCAGTCGGCCATCGGCGTCGACACGCTCGTCGCCTTCATCAAGGACGGCACGAAGCCTGCCGAGCAGGTTCACCTGCTGACCCCGGTCGCGATCACCAAGGACAATCTGAACACCGCCGAGCGTCTCGGCGAGGTCAAGTAAGTCCGAAGATCCGGGGCGCCGGTCCGCCGGCGCCCCGTCTCTTGTGATCCATACCCCGCATTCGATCGACGGACGGAGGTCCTGCAATGGACGGCGAAGTGCGCCCGCTTCTCCGCATGGCTGGCATCGCCAAGAGCTTCCCCGGTGTCCGCGCGCTCGACGGCGTGGATCTCGAGGTGGCGGGCGGCGAGATCCATGCGCTGCTCGGCGAGAACGGCGCCGGCAAGTCGACGCTGCTGAAGATCCTCGCGGGCGCCCAGTCGCCCGACAGCGGCTCGATCACCTTCGACGGCAAGACGATGAGCTTCGCCAATCCCCATGCGGCTCAGCGGGCGGGCATCGTCACCATCTATCAGGAATTCACGCTCGCTCCGGACATGAGCATCGCGGAGAACGTGTTCATCGGACGCGAGCCCGGGCCGGGCCCGTTCGTGAACTGGTCTAAGCTCGCCGCCGATACCGCCGCGATCACGCGCGGCATCGGCCTCGAGCGCAATCCGATGACCCTGGTGCGCGACCTCTCGGTCGCCGAGCAGCAGCTGGTCGAGATCGCGCGCGCTCTCTCGATGAATTCGCGGCTCATCGTCATGGATGAGCCCACCTCCGCCCTCAGTCTGGCCGAGGTCGACAAGCTCTTCGCCATTGTCCGCAAGCTCAAGGCCGACGGCATCTCGGTCATCTTTGTGACGCATCGGCTGGAGGAAGTGATCGAGATCTGCGACCGCTACACGGTGCTGCGCGACGGCCGCAATGTCGGCGCGGGTGCGGTCGCCGATGTCACGATCGACGACATCATCCGCCTCATGGTCGGCCGCGAGATCACCACGCTTTTCGCCCATCGCGAGGCGGGCGAGCCGGGCGAGGTCGCGCTGGCCGTCGAAGGCCTGACGCGGCGTCGCACGGCGCAGGACCCGCATGCGACGGAGCTCCGGGACGTCTCGCTCTCGGTACGGCGCGGCGAGATCCTCGGCATTGCCGGCCTCGTCGGCGCCGGCCGCACGGAGACGGCGCGCGCCATCTTCGGCGCCGATCCCTTCGATACCGGCCGCGTGCTGATCGACGGCCAGCCCGTCGATATCCGCTCGCCGCGCGACGCGATCGAGCGCGGCATCGGGCTGGTGCCCGAGGATCGCAAGCTCCAGGCGCTGTTCCTGACGCAGGCCATCCGCACGAACATGTCGATCGCGGCGCTGGATCGGCTCGACCTCTTCGGCATCTTCGTTGACGAGCGCAAGGAACGCGGGCTGGTCGACGAGTTCAAGAAGCTGCTCAATATCCGCATGGCGGGACCCGAGCAGGCGGTCGGCAATCTCTCCGGCGGCAACCAGCAGAAGGTGGTGCTGGCGCGCTGGCTGGCGCTGCGCCCGAAAGTGCTGATCGTGGACGAGCCGACGCGCGGTATCGATGTCGGCGCCAAGGTCGAGGTGCACAATCTGCTCTTCGAGATGGCCAAGAGCGGCATCGCCGTCATCGCGATCTCCTCC
The DNA here is from genome assembly GCF_014196455.1 of Kaistia hirudinis. Taxonomy (GTDB): domain Bacteria; phylum Pseudomonadota; class Alphaproteobacteria; order Rhizobiales; family Kaistiaceae; genus Kaistia; species Kaistia hirudinis. Next base: position 147,865 of record NZ_JACIDS010000005.1, on the reverse strand, counting down.
GAATTGCCCGAGGTGCTCGCCGTGTCGGACCGGATCGTCACCATGCGGGAGGGCCGCGTGACGGGCGAGGTGATGCGCGCCGACGCCACGCAGGAAAAGCTGATGGCCATGATGACGCTGACCAGTACGGCCGCGGCCGCCTGAGGCGATCATCGCGCCGAACGAGAGTTTTGAGGGAGGATAGGTGACGTCATGAGCGAGGCCCAGCAGGCCGCGGCACGAAACGGAGGCGGAGTCGACCTTTTCGGTCTGCTCGCCAAATTCGCGCCGCTCCTTTTCCTGATCGTCCTGATGGCGGTGTTCGCGATCCTCGAACCGCGCTTCCTGTCGTCGATCAACCTGTTCAACGTCATGCGGCAGGTGTCGATCACAGGCCTGCTGGCGATCGGCATGACCTTCGTCATCCTGACCGCCGGCATCGATCTCTCGATCGGCTCGCTGCTCGCCTTCGCCGGACTCGTCGGCGCTGCCGTCGCCAAGGGCGGCATGCAGGATCGCTTCACGGTGGGCGATGGGGCGGTCGGCTATGGCTGGCAGCTCGCGGCTCTGGCCGCGATCGCGGTCGGCCTTGCGGGCGGCTATATCCAGGGGCTCGCCATCACCCGCCTCAAGGTGCCGCCTTTCGTCGTCACGCTCGGCGGCATGTCAGTGTTCCGCGGTGCGGCGCTGCTCTTCGCCGGCGGCGGGCCGATCTCCGGCTTCGACCGCGCCTTCACCTGGTGGGGGCAGGGCAAGTTCGGGCCGGTGCCGATCCCGGTCATCATCTTTCTCGTCGCCGCCGTCATCGCCCATATCGTGCTGCGCTACACGCGCTATGGCCGGCAGGTCTATGCGGTGGGCGGGAATCCCGAGGCGGCGCGCCTCTCGGGCCTCAATGTCGGCCGCGTGATCTGCAGCGTCTATGTCATCATGGGGTTCTTCGCCGGCCTCGGCGCATTCGTCCTGTCGGCGCGGCTCAATTCGGCCGAGGCGGTGGCGGGAACGGGCTATGAGCTGACGGTCATCGCATCCGTCGTCATCGGCGGGACGTCGCTCTTCGGCGGCATCGGCTCGATCTTCGGAACCGTGATCGGCTCGTTCCTGATCGGCGTGCTGCTGAACGGCCTCGTGATGATGAACGTCTCGTCCTACATCCAGCAGATCATCATCGGCGTGATCGTGGTGCTGGCCGTGGCGTTCGACACCTTCGCCAAGTCGCGACGACGCAAGGTCTGACGCGGCGTGGGGGCGTGGGCCGGTCGCGCCGACCGCACACAGGGGGATCCGTATCGTGGCCGGGCTCGACCCGGCCACTCAACCCCTCCCGAGGCGAGGGCTTCAGAGCGGACAAGCCGGGATCGCCGCGCCAAGACCGGCAATGACACCCTGCCGGGGCCCGGACGAATCCCAATAGGGGCCTGAACGTCGATTGACTGTTAGTCGCTCTTGCGGCGGCGTGCGCTGGCGATGGCCGTGCCGAAGACATAGTCCCAGAACAGCGAGGTTACGCCGAAATTGCCGTCCTCATGACGGAAATGGTGCAGCGCGTGCTGGTGCTTGAGCCGGTAGAGATAGGTGCCCGGCGTCATCTTCCAGTGATGCAGGATATGGTGCGCCGAGGTGTAGGCGAGATAGCCGACGACCATGCCAGCGCTGAAGCCGCTGCCGATGGCGATGCCGAAGAACCACCAGGACGGGAGGACGACGGCGACCAGCAGCAGCGCCATGCTCATCCAGACCGGCGTGCCGATCAGCGCCGTCGGCGTGTTGTGGTGCATGCCGTGCAGGTCGCGGAAATAGACCAGGTGATGCAGGACGAAACGGTGAATGAGATATTCGGCGAACGTCCAGACCGCTATGCCGGCCGCGATCGCACCGACCCATTTCAGGAGGTCGACCGGCTCGCCGGTCATGAACGACGTCACGCCCAGCCCCACGATGATGACCGGGTAGACGATGAAATCGGCGTAATAGCCGACGGCCTTCAATTCGAACGTCGACATGTTTGAAATACTCGACCTTTGCCCTTCACCCCGCCACGCCAGATGAGCCGGCTCAACTTCAGTCCGCAAGGCAGTATCACGCAATCCGTTACGAATTTGCGCGAAATCGTTGCGCCGCACACGCCAGAATCCGGCATTCCCGCCAAAACCCGCCACCGCCCGCGGCGAAAAGTGACGCCGCGCGAACCGTATGGCATCGTGAGCGCATGCGCACCCTTCTTCTGATTCCGGTCCTTCTCGCCCTTGCCGGCCCTGCCGTCGCCGCCTCGCCGATCCCGGTCGAGACGCCGACCGAATCGCGGCCGCTGGTTCAACCCGTCAATATCATCAATGGAAATGATGACCGTGATTCGCTGCTTTTGCTAGGGCCGTCTCTGGGGCTCTCCGCCGAAGAAATCGCGCGCATCCGCACCGTTTCCGGATATGTCGGCTGCCTCTCGCCGTCGCCGTCCGTCGGGTCGGCTGCGCTCTTCCTCGACAATTCGCAGATCCTGACGGCCGCCCACGTGTTCTTCGAGCCGTCGGGCAAGCGTCGCTGGAAGTGCTTCTTCAAGAACCAGTCGGCCGATCCGGTGATGATCGACCTGATGGTCGACGACGCCAATGCGCGCTTCGGCTCCAAGAAGCCGAAGCCGGGCTCCAACAATGACTATGCCGTGGTGCGTCTCGTCGAGCCGATCAAGGGCGCGCGCCCGTTCCCCGTGTCCGACGTTCCGGTCCAGAAGGGCGACGCGCTGATCGTGGTGACGGCGCATCCGGCCGCCATGGCCAAGACTGTCGATCGCGGCATTCCAGTCGTGCAGAGCTGCGAGATCATGCGCGTGCCGCGCTCGAGCGAGAAGACGTCGTTCTATCGCTCGGACTGCGACGCGACCGGCGCCTCGTCGGGCGGCATGAACCTGTCACGTGTCGGCGGCGAACTTGTCTTCCGCGGCATCAACATCACCACAGGCCCGTGGCAGGATCCGAAGTACAAGGGTGCGCCCTATGACGAGAAGGGCGGCAGCGTCACCACGGCGCTCGGAACCGATGCGGCCATCCTCGCCGCCGGTCGTGCATTGCAGGCGGCGCCATGGCCGCCGGCGCCGGCGGCCTCGGGGGCCACGCCCTGATCAGCTATTGTCCACGCGCGCCTGGCGCCCATGGATCAGGGCGTCGATGAAGGCGAGCTTCTCGATCGCGCCGGGTCCCGGCGTGAACGGGTAGAGCTCCGGCTGCCCCATGCTGCGATTGATGGAATTCACCGCAACGGTCAGCGGGGTCCACGCGTCTATGATCGCGTCGAAGGCGACCTCGCGATAGGGATTGAAGTCGATCGTCGCCGAGAGATCCTCCCGTCCGGCCGATTTCGGGCGGATGCGCAGCCCGAAGGCATAGGCCGTTTCCAGCGTATCCACGATATGCAGGAAGTGGGCGAAGGTCTCGGCGAAGTCCTCCCAGGGATGCGCCGTCGCATACTGGCTGACATAGCGCTCGCGCCAATCGTCGGGCGGCGCGCTGGCATAGTAGTTCTGCAGCGCGGTCTGATAGTCGACGCTCTCATCGCCGAAAAGCGCGCGGAACGCATCCACCTGGCCGCCATCCTTGACCAGGCGGTCCCAGTAATAATGGCCGATCTCGTGCCGGAAATGGCCGAGCAGCGTGCGATAGGGCTCGTGCATGTCGCTGCGCGCCCGCTCGCGCTCGACGGAATCCGCCTCCACGATGTTGATGGTGATCAGCCCGTCCTCGTGCCCCGTCATGACGCGGAGGTCGTTCATGTCGGCGAGGAACTGGAACGAAAGCCCCGTGACCGGCTCGTCGATCTTGTTCGGAATGCGCAGGCCGAGCCGCAGCAGGCTGTACATCAGGCGATGCTTCGCCTGCTCGATCTCCCGCCAGCGCGTCGCGAAGACATCGATCGAGATGTCCGGGATCATCTGGTTGGTGCGGCAGCTGAGGCAAAGATCCTCGATGGCGTCGGCCGGCACGAGCCAGTTGCAGGCGCCATGGCCGTGGTTATGGCAGAAGCGATAGAGCGGCTCCTGATCCGGATGGGCGGCATAGAGCTGGCGGCCAGTCGGATCGAGGATGATGGGGTTGAGCGAGCGCAATCGCGCTTCGATCGCCAGATAGCCGAGTTCGCGGCTGCAACCGGCGCATGTCTCGTCCTCGAACGAGAGCCAGTGTCCGCACGCATGGCATTCGAACAGCCGCATTCGTCATTCTCCATGGGACCCGCCGGATCGCCGGCCGGGACGCTCTGTTCAATGGCTATTGGCGACGTCTTCGTCGGTGGCGAAGCGGATGGTGACGCGCGTGCCGCGATGCCGCGCGTCGTGCTCGATTTCGGCGTCGAGCTTGGTCGCGAGGGCCTGGATGATGCGACGGCCGAGCCCCGTCCCGACCGCCTTGACGCCGACCGCCGAACCGACGCCGTCATCCTCCACGGTCAGGGCGAACTGGCCATCCGCCACGCGGCCCTGCACGCGCACGGCGCCGCCGCCCTCGGGATAGGCATATTTGAGCGCGTTCAGGACGAGTTCCGTCATGATGACGCCGATGGCGATGGCGCGGTCGGGCCGCGTCGGCGCGCGGTCGATGGAGAAGACGATGCGCTCGTCCTGCGCCTCGCCGTCGACCGCGCGGGAGAGATCCTCGATCAGGCCGCCCAGATAGAGGTCGAGTTCGACCGTGTGGACGTCGTCGGAGGTGTAGAGGCGCCGGTGCACCTGCGACACCGCCATGACGCGGCCGATCGCGGTCGCGAGCACGCTCTTCACCGCCGGGTCAGGGTGTGCGGAGGCCTGCATGTTGAGCAGCGAGGCGACGAGCTGGAGGCTGTTGCCGACGCGGTGGTTCATCTCGCGAATGAGCAGCGCGCGCTCCTCCGCCAGCGCCTCGAACCGATCGCGCGCGGCGTGGATCTCGGCTTCCGCCTCGTCACGGGCCCGCTGCAGAGCGCGCGCATTGAGCGCGGAAATGAGCGCGGCGCGGAGCAGCGGGAAGAACTCGCCGGTGAGTTCCTTGATCACGTAGTCGTCGGCGCCCGCCTTCAGCGCGGCGACGGCGATGCGACCTTCCGCTTCGCCGGTCACATAGACGATGGGCGGCGGGTCGGGCAGGGCGCGGATCTTCGGGATGATCTCGAGACCGGTATGGCCCGGCATGTGATGATCGAGCGCGATGATGTCGATCCCGCCCTCGGCCGCGCGCGCGAGGCCCGCCAGTCCGTCGGTGGCGGTTTCGACGTCGAAGCCGTGCCGGGCGAGATCCTTCTCGGCCAGACGGCAGATGCCGGGATCGTCGTCGACATAGAGGACGACCGGATTGCGCGTCATCAGTGAGCCTCGGGAACCTTGATCACGGAGAAGAACAGGCCGAGCTGCCGGATCGCGTGGGCGAAATTGTCGTAATTCACCGGCTTCACGATGTAGACATTGGCGCCGAGCTCGTAGCAGCGCTCGATCTCGCGCTGGTCGTCGGTGGTGGTCAGCACGACGATCGGCGTCGCCTTCAGATGCGGGCTGCGCTTCACCGCCTGCAGGATGTCGATGCCGGTCATATCCGGCAGGTTGAGATCGAGCAGGATCATCAGCGCCTGGCCGCGCCGCACCACGCCTGTCCGATCCGGGCCAAGCAGATAGTCGAGCGCGCTCGTCCCGTCCGCGAACGCCTTGATCTCGTTGCTGACGCCGGCGCGGCGGATATTCTTTTCGATCAGGCGCGCATGGCCCTCGTCATCTTCGATCATCACGATCGTCACATGGTCGGCATCGCTCATCACACATCACTCTCTTCGGCATTTCGTGTCGGTCCGCAGTGCACGGGCCAGTTGTCGCTTGTCTTCATAACGCGCTTACCCCCGCCAGCGTTTCGGCAGGATCACGGTGAAGGTGCTGCCTTCGCCGGGCTCGCTCTCCAGGCGGATCGATCCGCCGAGGCGGCGCACCAGCGCACGGACATGGGCAAGGCCGATTCCTTCGCCCGGGCGATCCTGGGCGCCCGCACGGCGGAACAGCTCGAACACGCGTTCCCGATCCTCGGGCGCGATGCCGCGGCCATTGTCGGAAACGCGAATGATCGCGAAACCGATCTTCTCCTCGCCGCTGACGACGACGCGGCCGATATGGCCGGGCTTCAGATATTTGACCGCATTGTCCAGTAGGTTGGAGAAGATCTGTTCGACGGCCAGACGGTCGCTCTCGATCTGCGGCAGCGGCTCGATCCGGATCTCGGCGCCGACCTCCTGCGCCTGATGCGACAGCGCATCGCGCATGGCGCCGAACATCGTGTCGAGGTCGAGCATCTCGGGCATGAAGTCCCGCCGCCCGGCCCGTGACAGGTCGAGGATCGCCTTGATCAGCCGGTCCATCTTGCTGATCGACGAGGTGATGAAGCCGAGCGCCTCGTCGAAATCGGCGAGGATCTGCTGGCGTGCGGGATCCGCCGTGCCGTCGCGAGGCTGCTCATCCGCCAGGTCGCGGCGGATGGCATCGAGCTCGCCCGTGAAGCCCATGATGTTGACGAGCGGCGAGCGCAGATCGTGACTGACGATATAGGCGAAACGCTGCAGCTCCTCGTTCGCCTCTTTGAGATCGGTCGTGCGTTCCTCGACCTTCGCCTCGAGGTTCGCATTGGCGTCCGCAAGCGCCGTCTGCGCGGCGACCAGGCCGGCGATGAAGCGCCGGATCAGCAGGATCGTAATGATGGCCAGCGCGACGATGAGGCCGGCACCGAACAGGGAAACGGCGAGCAGAAGCGACGCGGTCGACCGCGAACGTTCCTTGCGCTCCTCCTGAAGCTGGATCTCGGCGTCGCGCAGGGCACGCGTGGCGTCGATGAAGCGCGTCATCAACGACTGGCCCGTCGGATCGCGGATGATATCCAGCGCCTCGGAGGGGTTGCCGGCGATCTGCAGGTCGGCGATCCGTTTCAGTTCCGCGAGCTTGGCGGATACCAGTTCGCCAATGAGCGCGGCGCGCGCCGCCTGCTCGGGATTATCCGCCACCAGCGTCTGCAGCTTGTCCACATAGCCCGGAACCACATCGACGCTGGTCCGGAGGATATCCAGATAGTCGGTGTCGGCCGTCAGCATGTAGCCGCGCTCGCCGCTTTCGGCGCGGCGGATCGCGAGCTGGAGCTGCAGCAGGGCCGATTGGACGTCCTGGGAATGGGCCGTCCAGCGGAAGTTCGTTTCCGTCTGGCGCACGAGCCAGAGCGTGGTGCCGGACATCGCGGCGAGCACGACGAAACCTACCGCGAGCAAGGCGGTCTGCACGGAAAAGCGATGTCGGGGGCCGGCTATCAGGCGGATTCTTCTGATCCTTCTGGTCGTTGCGCGTCGTGCTCGAAGGACCGGATCAGATCCGGCCGAGCAGAAGCAGGATCAGAAGAATGACGACGATGACGCCGAGCAGTCCGCTCGGCCCGTAGCCCCAACCTGAGCTGTAACGCCAACTCGGCAGCGCTCCGATGAGCAGAATAATCAGAATGATGAGAATGATCGTGACCATCGGGCGCACCTCGTCCAGTTCGGACGTTCAACATCCCGCGACAATGATGGTTCCCTTCGCCTCGCGAAAAATTTCAGGGGCGGCCGTCGAGGTGGCGGGCCCGCCTGAGTGAGGGGAAGATGTTCGCCCAGATAGCGGCGACGGCCACCGTGCCGGCGCCGCCGACGACCACGGCCGCGACGGCACCGAACAGCGCCGCCGAGACGCCGGCGCGGAACTCGCCGAGCTCGTTCGACGCGCCGATGAAGACCATGTTGACGGCGTTGACCCGGCCGCGCACCGCGTCCGGCGTCCACAGCTGGATCAGCGTCTCGCGGATATAGACGCTCACCATGTCGCTCGCGCCCATGATGGCGAGGGCGACCACGGATAGCCAGGGGAGGGTGGACAGGCCGAACAGGATCGTGCCGAGGCCGAAGATCGTCACGAAGACGAAGAGCAGCAGGCCGGCATGATCGCGCACCGGCCGGAAGGCGAGCCAGGCGACGACGGCGAGGGCCCCGACGGCCGGCGCCGCCCGCAGCATGCCGAGCCCCCAGGGGCCGACCTCGAGAATGTCGCGGGCATAGACGGGGAGGAGGGCGGTCGCGCCGCCGAGCAGCACGGCGAAGAGATCGAGCGAGATCGCGCCGAGCACGATCTTCTCCTTCCAGACATAGCGGAAGCCGGCGATGACGGTGTCCCAGCCGGCGGATTCCGCCAGCCGCATCTGCTTCGGTCGGGCGATCGAGAGCAGGGCGACGAGGCCGAGCGCGATCAGTCCCGCCGCAGCCGCATAGGGCGCTTCGGGCGCCAGCCCATAGAGCAGCCCGCCGGCAACCGGTCCGACGATCGTGGCGATCTGCCAGGCGCTCGAATTCCAGGCGATCGCGCTGCCGAGATCTTCCGGCGGCACCAGGTTCGGCGCCAGCGCGCCGGAGGCCGGGCCGATGAAGGCGCGGGCAATGCCGAAGCCGAGCAGGATCGCGAAGACGATGCGCACATCCGTGCTGCCGGACAGGGTGAAGGCGATCAATCCGAGAATGCAGGCCGCCTCGCCGGCAATGCACAGCGCCATGATCGTGCGGCGGTCATAGCGATCGGCCACGGCGCCCGTGACGAGGACGAGCGCGAGCGCGGGAATGAACTGGACGAGGCCGATGATGCCGAGATCGAGCGGATCCTTGGTCAGGTCGTAGACCTGCCAGCCCACGGCGACGGAGACCATGTTGACCGAGAAATTGGCGGCGAGGCGGGCCAGCCAATAGAGCGTGAAGCTCCTGTGGCGAAACGCTCCCCAGTGGCTGCGCGGCGTCGCGGACATGTGGTGGCTCTTGCGTGGACGGATCGATGCGGTGCGCGAGCGCGCCGACGGACGCGGCGATCGGCTCCGCTCCGGGGAATGGGAGGGCAGGCCGATTGGCTCTAGCCGTCCGCGCGGGCCGCGGCAACGGCAAAAGCGGCGACGCAGCCTTCCGCGCAAACGAAAAGGGCGCGGCAAGCCGCGCCCTTTTCAGGGAATCCAGGATGGAGCGCCTCAGTCGAAGCGGCCGCTCGCATGGGCGAGCATCGTGTAGACCTTGCCGGTATCGGAGACGAGATAGGCATTGCTCGTCGTCGGGTCCTGGCGGGTCGCCTCGGCGAGCAGGCGCTCGAAATCGCCGACATAGCGGTCGACCGCGGCGCGGAACTCGTTCTCCTGCTGATACTTGCGACGGATCTCGTCGAAAGTCTGCTGGCCCTGCAGCGTGTAGAGCCGGCGCGTGAAGACGTTCTTCTCGCCGCGGCGATGACGCTCCCACAGTTCGGCCGCCGCGCGCGGATCGATGGCGCGGGCGATGTCCGCCGAGAGATTGCCGAGCGATTCCGCCGTGCCATTGCCGCGGCCATTGGCCGAGCGGGCCTCCTTCGGCGCCGGAACGGCGTCCTCGTCGCGCGAGGCGCGGCGGAGCAGATCCGACACCCAACCGCGCTGCTCGCCATCGGCAGCGGCAGGCGCCGCCTCGGCGACCGGCTCGGGCTGCGGGGCGGCCTTGGCCGCTGCCCGGGCCTCGCGCTGCGGCGCGGGGGCGGGACGGGCGGCCGGCGCGCTCGGCGCAGGAGCCGGCTCGCTGCGTGCAGCAGCGGACCGGGCGGGCTTGGCCGGAGCGGGCGCCGGGGCCGGCGCGACCGCAACCGGAGCCGATGCCGGCTGGCTGAAGATCCCCGCGGCGCTTTGGGGCGCAGCGGCGGCCTTCGGCGCGGGTGCCGGGGCGGCGGGCTGGCGAAGCGCGGCAGCCGGCGGCTCGAACATGCGGCTGCGGCTCGGCTGCGTGGACGAGGCGGGCAGCGCCACGTCGAGCGCCTTGCCGTGCTTGGAGATGATCTCCGACAACTCGGACAGAGCCTTGAGCTGATCGGTCACCACGCGGCGCATGGCATCCGCGCTCTCGCGAGTCTCGTTCGGCAGCTCGAGAATGCCGCGCTTGATCTCGGTGCGCGTCGTCTCGAGATCCTGCTGCATCTCCTTGGTGGCGGTGCGCATGCCGTCGGTCGCCGAGGCAAAGTCCTTGGCGGCCTGCTCCATGACGGCCGACATCTCGTCGATGAGCGCGCGATTGGCGGCGCGCACGGCTTCCACCGTCCGCGTTCCGGCAGCGCCGGCCGTCTCGCCGAGACCCTCGATGCTGGCCACGACCGACTTGGTCGCTTCGGCGCTCGACTGGGCGAGATTGCGGGCGACCTCGGCAGCGCGCTCCTCGGCCTCGCGCAGCGAAGCGCTCACCGTGTCGGTGAAGGACTTCATGCGGAGGTCCAGTTCCTGCGAACGGCCGGCCAGGCTGCCCGCGAGATGCTCCAGCGTCAGGCGGCGCTCGTCGAGGCCCGTCTCCATGTCCGTGTTGGCCTTGGAGAGGTTCTGCGCGGCTTCCTGGAGCGAACGGCCCTGTTCCTCGAACCGGCCGGCGACGACGCCGACATTGTCGAGCACTTCCTTCGACACGTCGCGCAGCATGGCGACATGCGAGGCGAGCATGGACGAGGAGCTCTGCGTGTTGCCGATCGCCTGCTCGATCGAGACGGCGAATTCGCTGGTGCGCGAGGCGAGGCCGGTCTCGATCTGGTTGAGATTGTCGCTCGTCTTGTCGAGCAGCGAGCTCAGCATGTCGTTCGACTGCGCCAGCCGCTCGACGATGCCGGCGACGTCGGAGTTGAGACGCTCATTGGCGAGGCCGAAGCTGCGCGACACGGTCTCGCTGCTGTCGAGCAGGGTGCGCGCCGCCTGGTCGGTGCTCGAAAGCACCATCGAGACGACCTCGCTGCCCTTCGAGGCCAGCAGGTCGACCACCGAGTCGCCGACCGTGGCAACGCGGCGCGTCAGCTCGTCGCCGCGCTGGTCGAGCGCGCTGACGAGACGGTTGCCCTCGCCGTCGAGGAGACGGGCAAGCTCGGACGAGCGGTGGCCGAGCACCTCGTTCAGCGTCTGCGTGCGCTGCTCGAGCGCCGTCGCAACCGCAAGCGCACGGCCGGACAGGTTCTGCTCGACCTCGCTGGCAATGCCCGTGAGGCGGCCGGTGACATCGTCCGAGAGGCTGGCGAAGCGTTCGCTGGTCTCGGTCGAGACGCGCGTGATCTGCTCCGTGACGCTGTCGGCGAGACCGGTGATCCGGCTGGTCGCGTCTTCCGAAAGGCGCGCGAACTGGCTGCCCGCCTCGTTGGTGGCTTCGGCGATCTGGCCGCTGACCTCGACGGAGACGCCGGCAAAGCGGCGGGTGGCCTCGCCCGAGACGCGGGCGAGATGATCGCCGGCCTCGGTCGTGACTCGCGCCATCTGGTCGCCGACCTCGCCCGCCATGCTGATGAGGCGGCCGGCAATGTCGCCCGAGAGGCGGGTGAAGCGGTCGCCCGCTTCCTCGGTGCTGCGGTTGAGCTGGTCGCTGACTTCCGCCGCCGAACGGCTGAGGCTCGCAGTCGCTTCCGCCGCCGACGTGGCGAGCAGGTCGATGGTCGAGGACGCGACCTGGCTGATCGCCTGCGAGGCTTCCGTCGTGGTCCGCGTGACGACGTCCGCGGCGCTTTCCGCCGAGCGGGCGAGCGACTGGGTCGCTTCCTCGCCGGAGCGCGCCAGGAACTGGATCGATTCCTCGGTGTTCTGGCGCAGCGAATCGGTGGTCGTGGCCGAGGCCGAGACGAGCCGCTCCGTGGCCTCCGACAGCGAATTCACGATCTGCTCCGCAACGCGCACGGATTCGCGGCCGAGCGTCGAGGTGATGTCGCCGAGGCGCGTCGAGAGGATGCTGTCCATCTGCGCGGCGCGGGCGTCGAAGCTGTCGGCTGCCTCGATGGCGCGCTGGCCGAGCGTGTCATTGATCGACGTGGTCCGCTCCGAGAGCATGTCGGACAGTGCCTGGGTGCGATCGGTCAGGCGATCCGAGATGTCGGAGAGGCGCACGTCGATGATCGAGTTGATCTCGGCATGGCCGGTGGCGAAAGCGTCGGCGATCTGGCGCGTGCGCTCGACCAGCGTCTGGCTGATCTGGCGCGAGCGGGCGTCGAGCGCCTCGTCGATGCGGCGGGTATTGCCGTCGAGCAGTTCGGAGGCGGCGTTGAGCTTCTGCTCCATCGTGTCGCCGAACACGCCGATCCGGTCGGAAAGGCTGGTGTCGAGCACATTGGCCCGCTCCGAGAAGCGGGTGATCAGCTCGGGGCCGCGCACTTCGATGATGTCGCGCAGCGCCGCGAAGCGCTCGTCGAGGCCGGTCGCGATGGCCTGGCCGCGATCGGCGATCAGTTCGCCGAAGCGCGTCGAGGTGTCGACGATGCGGTCGTGAACGATGATGGCGCGGTTCTCGATCTCGTTGGCGAGGTCGTTGCCCGAGGCCACGACGCGCTCATGCGCCGCATTGGCCTGGCCGACGATGTCCTCGACCAGCGTCGAGCCGGTCGCGAGGATCCGCTGGTGCACGGCGCCGGCGCGGTTCTCGATCTCGCTCGCAATGTCGGTGCCCGAGGCGACGATGCGCTGGTGGGCGGCGCCGGTGCGGCTTTCGATCTCCTCGATCAGCGAAGAGCCGGAGGCGACAAGACGCTCATGGGCGGTGCCCGTGCGGGTCTCGATTTCCTCGATCAGGGAGGAGCCGGAAGTGACGAGCCGCTCATGGGCGACGCCGGTGCGGCTCTCGATCTCTTCGATCAACGATGAACCGGAGGTGACGAGGCGCTCATGGGCGACGCCGGCGCGGCTTTCGATTTCCTCGATCAGCGAGGAACCGGAGGTGACGAGGCGCTCATGCACGGCGCCGGCGCGGTTCTCGATCTCCTCGGCCAGCGACGTGCCGGAGGTGACGATCCGCTCGTGCACGGCGAGGGCGCGGTTCTCGATCTCTCCAGCAAGATCGGAGCCCGAGGTCGCGATCTGCTGGAAGGCGGCGCTCGCCTGGCCGGCGATCTCGGCCGACAGGGTCGAGCCTGAGGCGATGATCTGGCGATGGACGGTGTTGGCGCGCTCTTCGATCTCGCGTGCGAGGCCCGAGCCGGACTGCGTCAGCTGCTGGAAGGCGGCGTCGGCGCGGTTGGCGATCTCGTCGACGAGGCCCGAACCCGACGCGATGATGCGCTGATGCACCGCCGTGGCGCGTTCCTCGATCGCACGGGCGAGGCTGGACCCCGTCTCGTTGATCTGCTCATGCGCGGCACTCGCCCGGTTGGCGATCTCCTCGGACAGCTCGCTGCCGGAGGAGACGATGCGCTGATGGACGTTGTTGGCGCGGCTCTCGATCTCGTCCGCGACACCATAGCCCGAGGTAACGATCTGCTCGTGCGCGGCGCCGATCTGGTTGGCGATATCGCCGATCAGCTCCGAGCCCGTGGCGATGATGCGCTCATGGACCGCCGTCGCGCGGTTCTCGATCTCGTCGGCCAGCGAGGTGCCGGCGGTGATCAGCTGGTGATGGACGGCGCTCGCCTGGCCGGCGATCTCGCTGACGATACCCGAGCCGGAGGCGACGATGCGCTCATGCACGGCGCCGGCGCGGTGCTCGATCTCGTTGACGAGATTGGTGCCCGAGGTGACGATCCGCTCATGGGCGATGTCGGCGCGCTGCTCGATCTCGCGGGCAAGGCCGGAACCCGAGTCGACGATGCGGCGATGGGCCGAATCCGCGCGTTCCACGATCTCGGACGAGAGGCGCGAGCCGGATGCGACGATGCGCTCATGCGCCTCGGCGCCCTGCTGCTCGATCGTCGCGGCCAGATCGCCGCCGGAGGCGAGGATCTTCTCGTGGATCGTCGTGCCGCGGGTCTCGATCGCGTCGGCCAGCTGCTGGCTGGTCTCGATAATGAGGTCGTAGACGGCCGTGCCGCGGCTCTCCATCGTCTCGATCGCGTCGCGGCTCGAATTGATGAAGCGGTCATGCAGCATGCTGGCGCGGGCGGTCATCGTCTCGGCGATCTCGTTGCCGGAGGCGATGATGGTCTCGTTGACCTTGAGGCCGCGCACGGCGATGGCCTTGGCCACCTCGCCGCCGACGCTGGCGAGCCGCTCGGTAAGCTCCGCGGCGCGGGCGTCGAAGGCCTCGTTCACGGCGCCCGAGGCGCTGTCGATCGTCTCGCGCAGCGCCTGGGTGCGCGCCTCGACGAGATTGGCCATCAGGTCGCCGGCGGCCGTCAGGCGCTCGGCCAGGCTGCCGCCGTCGATCGAAATGGCGTCGTTGATGCGCTCGCCGGTGATGGCAAGGCGCTCGGCCAGCTCATCGCCGCGGGCCGAGATCGTGTCGGCGACGCGCATGCCGGTCTCGTCCAGGCGCTCGCTGATCTCCTGGCCGCGGATCGCGAGATCGACGACGAGGCTGTCGGCATTGGCCTTGAGCGCGGCATTCACCTCGCGGGTGTGGTGCGAGATCGTCTCGGCAACCTGATTTCCGGTGATCGAGATCGACCGGGTCATCTCGACCGTGCGGCGGTCGAGGCCCTCATTGAGCTCGTCGGCAATGCGGGCCAGCGTGTCGCTGACTTCGCGGCCGCGCTCGGCGACCGTATCGGCCATGGCGCGGCCGGTGGTGTCGAGCGTCTCGTTGATCTCGGCGCTGCGCGCGAGCAGCTGGTCCGTCACGTCCATGCCGGTCCGCGTCAGCGATTCCGTCACGTCGCCGACGGCCGACGACATGCGGTTGACGAGGTCCTCGCCGCGCACCGACAGCTTGTCGATCATGGAATCGCCGGCGGCGCCGAGCGCCACGGTGATCTGCTCGCCGCGGTCGGAGAGCGCCAGCGTGATGCGGCTGCCGGATTCGATGACGTTCTCGGCGATCTGCTCGCTCGCCTCGCGGAGGTCCTTGGAGAGCGACTCCTGGGCCGACACGATCGACGTGCGGACGCGCTCGGAATTGATGACGATCGCCTCGCGCTGATTGGCGAGGTCGTCGATCAGCCCGCGCATGCGGACTTCATTGTCGGAATAGGACCGCTCGAGGGCGGCGACCTCGTTATGCACCAGCAGTTCGAGTTCGCTGGCGCGGGCGAGCGCACGCTCGATGCCGTCGCCCATGGCGGCGACTTCGCGGCGGATCGCCTGGCTGACGGTCACGACGGCCTCGGTCGCGGCCTGCTCCGGCTCGGCGAGGCGGGCTGCCACTTCCGAGATCGAGCGGGCGGCGATGCGCATCTCCTGGGCACGCGCCACCATGATGGCGATGCCCCAGACGATGCCGACGGGCAGCGCGAGCGCGAGAGCGATGTTGGCGAACTGGGCCACGCCGAGCTCGCCCTGGCCGGCGAACGGATTGATGCCGGCCTGCGAGAGATAGAACAGCACCGCACCGACCCACACGACCGTGAGGAGGAGGGCGGCGGGATAGATCAGGCGCGAGGGCCGGCGGACCGGCAGGCCGGCGCCGGTGACGCGGCGGTCGTCATTGGCCGCGACGCGGTTCCGTCGCTCACCGCGGCGCTGGCGGGGCGAGGCGTCGTCATTGCCGGCGGCGCGCGGCGCATCGGGGCGCGGCGCCTGCGGGCGGGGCGAGGCAGCGGCTGCGGCCTGCGGAGCAACTTCGGACTTGCGGGGCGCATCGGCGCGGCGCGGGCCGGCATTGCCGCGCGGCGATTCATTCGGCCGCTCGTTCATCCGCGGCTGCTCGAGGCGGCGATCGCGCGGGCCGCCGGACGGCACGGGGCGATCCGAAGGATCAACGGAGGGCGAGCTGAAATCATTCCGGAGAGCCTGCTCCACGGCGGAGAGCGCTGCGTCCGCCGGGTCCTTGGACTTCGGAGTGTTAGCCATTCTTTAAGCCTCGCGTCCGTACTCGATACTTCACCGGCCGCTTCGACGAGATACGATTCGTCGAAAGCACGAGGATGCCTGCGGAACACGACAGTCCCGCGCCAAAAGCGCGGCACATTCTGCCTGGCCCCGTAGATCCGCCGTTATCCGCAACGTCCCCCGGACGAGGCAGATTGGCCTCCACACCCTTGCCCACAGCCCCACGTTTTGGCACATTCACGGCGAGGGCACAAGGAAGTCCGGCTCTGCAAGCCTTCCCTGTCAACAGCTTGGACGGGGCGACGAAAGCGTCGCGGGAACGGATCGGGAGCGAGCTCCTTGGGCGTCAAGCGCAGTGCATCTCCGCGTGGCAGCGGCCCTTCCGCAGCACAGCGTCGCTATCTCGAACGCGGGCTCCGCGAGCCCGGCGGCAAGCTGCCGCTGTTCGATCGCAATGGCCGCGAGATCGATCCACGCACCGTGCGCTCCTGCATCGAGCGAGCCTGGGCGGCGCCCTGGTTCGACAATCCGCTCAAGCCCGACTGGCTGATCTGCAAGCTCACGCCGGCCGGTCTTGCCGCGCTCGCGCCGGGCGCCCTCGACGAATCCGATGCCGTCTGATCCGCCGATTGATACGGCTCTTCTGCTTGCAAACGCCGGCGGAGACGTGGCGCTGGCGCTCGACCTGCTGCGCACCTTCCGGGACGCGCTCGCTGCCGAGGCGGCCGGCCTCGACGATATGGAGGCAACAGCGGTCCGCGTTGCGCTCGCGCACAAGGTGAAGGGTGCCGCGCTGGTGATCGGCGCTCGCGGCCTCGCCCTTGCCGCCGAAGAGGCCGGGCAGGGCGCGGCGGGCGGAGGCTATCAAACGGCCTTCGCCGAGACCTGCGCGGCGATCGACGCCATGCTCGCCGCAGGTCGCCTCGTTCCGGGCGAGGCATAATCGGTCGCACCGCCGTTCAAAGCCTTCCTCTTGTGGGCGCTGCGGCAAATCGCCTATGAGGTTGCGCCCAGTATTTCAGCGAGAGAGCGCCTGAAGAGGCCATGGCCAAGATCACCTATATCGCCTTCGATGGAACCGAATATGTCGTTGAGGCGAAGGATGGTTCGACCGTCATGGAGAACGCCGTCCGCAACGCCGTGCCCGGCATCGAAGCCGAATGCGGCGGCGCCTGCGCCTGCGCGACCTGCCATGTCTATGTCGATCCGGCCTGGGTCGAGGCCACCGGCGAGCCGGAGCCGATGGAAGAGGACATGCTGGACTTCGCCCATGACGTGCAGCCGACCTCGCGCCTTTCCTGCCAGATCCGCGTGAGCCCGGCGCTTGACGGGCTGGTGGTTCGGGTCCCCGAGAGCCAGGGATGAGCCTCGCCGGCAATATTTTGCCGGCGGAATGCGCTCTCGTGGAACAAAGATGCTTTGCAGGGGCGGGGTGAGCGGCTAAAGCTGCCGCGGCATCTCAGGATTTACGGATCTTCCCATGAGCGAAACGATCGAAACCGACGTCGTCATCGTCGGCGCCGGCCCTGTTGGCCTGTTCGCCGTCTTCGAGCTCGGCCTCCTCGACGTGCGCTGCCATCTGATCGACATCCTGGACAAACCCGGCGGCCAGTGCGCCGAGCTCTATCCCGAGAAGCCGATCTACGACATTCCCGGCTTCCCGATCATCACGGGGCAGGGGCTAACCGATAATCTGCTCGCCCAGATCAAGCCGTTCAGCCCGACCTTCCATCTCGGCGAGATGGTCGTCTCGCTCGAGCGTCTCGAAGACGGCCGCTTCCGCGTCCAGACCGACGCCGAGACCGTCTTCCTCACCAAGGTGATCGTGATCGCAGCCGGCGGCGGATCGTTCCAGCCCAAGCGCCCGCCGGTTCCCGGCATCGAGGCGTTCGAGGGGCGTTCGGTCTTCTATTCCGTGCGCAAGATGGACGCGTTCCGTGACCACGACATCCTGATCGTCGGCGGCGGCGATTCAGCGCTCGACTGGACGCTGAATCTGCAGCCCATCGCCCGTTCGGTCACGCTGATGCATCGCCGCGACGCGTTCCGCGCCGCGCCCGACAGCGTCAACAAGATGCGCGCGCTCGCCGAGGAGGGGAAGCTCAACCTCGTCTTCGGGCAGGTGACGGGGCTGAAGGGGGGCGACGGCCTGATCGAGGCGGTCGAGATCATCGACAATGATGACAAGACCCATCACCTGCCGGCGACGCGGCTGCTGCCCTTTTTCGGGCTGACCATGAAGCTCGGGCCGATCGCCGACTGGGGTCTCAATCTCCACGAGAACCTGATCACCGTCGATACCGAGAAGTTCCAGACCTCCGAGCCCGGCATCTTCTCGATCGGCGATATCAACTGGTATCCCGGCAAGCTGAAGCTGATCCTGTCCGGCTTCCACGAGGCGGCGCTGATGGCGCAGGCCGCGAGCCGCATCGTGTTCCCTGACAAGAAGGTGCTGTTCCAGTACACCACCTCCTCGACCAGCCTGCAGAAGAAGCTCGGCGTCGCCTGACGCCGAGGTTATCTCCCGCGCTACCCGCTCGTTCAGGCCCGCTCAGCCGGCCTTGAACGAGATGACCTTGCCGGCCGCATCGGCGGTGCAGGTGGCGCGGTCGCCGCGGACGGCGATCAGCTGCATGGTCTGCGATCCATCCGCATTGAGTTGCGAATTGCCGACCGTGACGTCCTCCGCCTTGATGCCGAGCGCCTGCGCCATGCGTGCCGTGCAGGCCGCGGCCTCGCCCGTCTGGTCGCCACCGGCCGTCGCCTGCGAGGCCGGGACCATGTCGCTGCTCGACTGGCAGGCCGCGAGGCCGAGGACGAGAAGGAGGCCAGCACCGGCCCGGAAGCAGTTCTTCATCATGCGTCTCCCCGTGAATGCGCGCGCCCTCTG
This sequence comes from Kaistia hirudinis, assembly GCF_014196455.1. Lineage (GTDB taxonomy): Bacteria > Pseudomonadota > Alphaproteobacteria > Rhizobiales > Kaistiaceae > Kaistia > Kaistia hirudinis. The sequence goes on along the minus strand of NZ_JACIDS010000005.1, from coordinate 129,286 downwards.
TTCCACGGAATCCGGGCGCTTGTCGAGCGGGAAGGGGCGATCTCAGAGCGTGCGGGTCCAGGTCTCGCCGATGAGGCGTGGCCCGAAATCGGTATGCTCGGCGGCCTCGACGCAGCGAAAGCCCGCCGCCTCGTAGAGCCGTCGTGCCGTGACCAGCACGTCATTGGTCCATAGCACCATCTTGCGGTAGCCGGCCTCGCGCGCGAAGGCCATGCTTTCTCCGAGCAGGCGGCGGCCGAGCCCTTCGCCGCGCGCTTCCGGCTCGACGAGCAGCAGGCGCAGCTTGGCCGTCTCGTCATCGGCGCGCACCACCATGACCGAGCCGAGCCGGCGGCCATCGCGCTCGGCGATCAGGCAGGTCTCGCGCGCGGGATCGTTCTCTCTCAGGAAGGCGGCGACGATGTCCGCGACGAGCGCCTCGAAGCGGCCGTCGAAGCCATATTCGCGCGCATAGACCGTGCCGTGGCGCTCGACGATCCAGCCGAGATCGCCGGGGCGATGCCTGCGGATCGCGATCGGCATGGGCGGGGAGAGCGGCGCGCCGAGACTGCGCGCCATGTCCTCCGTCGCAGCCAGGAAGGCCGCGCGATCCTCGTCCTGCAAGCCATCCAGCAGTCCGGCCACCGAGCGGCGGGAATCGTTCTCCAGCCGGCTGTAGGCGTCCTGGCCGGCGGCGGTGAGGCGCAGTTCGCGGCTGCGGCCGTCGGCATCCGAGCGCACCGCCTCGACCAGCCCGTCGCGCACGAAGCGCGCGAGCAGACGGCTCAGATACCCCGCATCGAGGCCGAGCGCGGTGCCGATCGCCTTCGCCGTCGTTCCCGGCGCTGCGGCAATCTCATAGAGAATGCGTGCCTCGGTGAGCGAGAACGGGCTCCCTAGCAGCGTTTCGGCGAGCACGCCGATCCGCTTTGTATAGAGGCGGTTGAAGGCGCGGACGCGGTCGACCGCGTCGTCGGGCAGCGTGACATCCAGCATGATCCGGACGCTCGCCGAACTACTTGCTTTTGTCAACTATTAGCATGCGTTGCGGCCAGGCCACGCCCCCGCGCCAAACCGACGCGACTCCCGCATGCCGAGTCGTTCGCGTACACCGATCCGGCTAGACTGGCCGCTCAACGCGAGCGGGATGGATTGATGGCCGACGACAAGGAACGCTACCAGAAACAAAAGCCGCGCCGCTCTGCGCCGGCCAAGACCGTGAGGCTCTCCGAGGACGCGAAGCGCGCCTATGAGGAGCTGATCCAGAAGCGGGACGAGCGCGAGCGCGAATATGCGCGGCACCTCTCGCAGGACAACAAGCCCCGCTAGGACAGATCGGCATTCAGCCGATGCCGGGCTGCAAATGGGGCTTCCCTGCGCTTCCGGTGCTCACCTACGGGACGTAGGCTCCGCTCCGGTTCTCGGAAACCCGCCATTTTCGCCGCGGCCCGGGCCGAATGGCGATCCGTCCCGCCTTGGGCTCAATCGCCGACCGGACGGCCCTTCGTCGCGGCGTTGAGCCGCGTCAGTTCGGCCATGAAATCCGTCATCGAAGGCGCCGGCTCGGCCCGGAAGGGGAGCGGGCGGCAGACATCGATGGCGGCGATGCCGACGCGGGCCGTGAGAATCCCGTTGATGACGCCCTCGCCGAGCCGGGCCGAGAGGCGGGCCGCGATGCCGTGGCCGAGCACCTGCTGCACGAGGGAATCGCCCGCCGCCATGCCGCCGGTCACTGCGAGATGGGCGATGACGGTGCGCGCGAGGCGGAGGAAGCCGAGCGTTCCCGGCCGGCCGCCATAGAGTTGGCCGAGCTGGCGGATCAGCCGCAAAGCCGAAACCAGCACGAAGATCACGTCGACGGCGGCGCGCGGCGAGATGGCCGTGACGACCGTCACCCGTTTGGCCGAGGCCAGAACGAGCGTGCGCGCGGCCGCGTCGAGATTGCGCATCAGTTCATGCTCGCCGAGCGCGATCAGGTCGCGCCCGTCGATGATCTCGGCGGAGTGGCGTTCAAGCGCGGCGCGGCCATGCGCCGTGTCGGGCCGGGCGGCATAGAGCGATACGAGATCGCGCACCACAGTACGCGCCGCCTTGCCGTCGTCGCGGGCCGCGGCATCCACGGCTTGCGCCCGCAGCCGCTCGATATGGCGCAGCCGCACCAGGCCGGCGATTTCGCGTATGGCGATGGCGAGCACGGCGAGGAGAGCGACGCCCGCAGCCGCCAGCGCGAACCAGCCGAGCCATTCCGCGCGGTCGAAGAGGTCGCGCACCAGCTGGTCGACCCACAGACCGATGGCGAGCGAGACCAGAATTCCGACGGCGCCGAAGAAGAGGTCCGCCCAGCGCGCCGGCCGGCGCGGCTGCGGCAGCTGCGCTTCGATGGCGGCCTCGTCCGGCTCGCGCAGCACGATCGGCCGGTCGTCGGCGCGGTCGGCCGCATCCGGATCGTCGGTCACGCGGATATCGTCGAGGCGGAAGGCCGCCGGGCGGCGCGGATTGTCGGCGCTCATGCCAGGCGATCTCCGATCAGGAATTCGAGCGCCCGGTCGAGGCGGATATGCGGCAGCGACAGCGTCACGCCCTCGGCGGTGCGCTCCAGCGCGGGTGGGCGGAAGCGGACGAAGCGGAGCGGCGCCGCGGCGCGTCCGACCTCACGAACCGATTCCGGATCGCGCGGCAAGTCGCCGGGAAAGAACGCGATTTCCGTGCGGCCATCATAGGTTTCGCCGGCGAAGCGCTCGCCGGGGAGCGGCGTTCCGATGATCGAGGGCAGCTTCTCGCCGCCATGCGAGACGATGCCTTCCTTGGTGGCGCGCACCGAGGCGAGCGCCGCGATCTCGACGCGCGCGCCCGCCGAGGCCGCGCGGTCGATCGCGGGGGCGAGCAGGCTGGCGAGGATTCGCTCCAGCCGGTCGTGGTCGGCATGGTGGAGATGATCGGCCTTGGTCGCGCCGATCAGGATCCGGTCGATCCGCCGCGTCAGCAGGCTGCCGAGCCAGGAGGTCGTGCCGGGGCGGTAGCAGGAGAGGATCTCGGTCAGCGCCGCGCCGAGATCGGCGACCGCGGCCGGCCCGGCATTCAGCGCCTGCAACGCGTCGACCAGCACGATCTGCCGGTCGAGCCGGGCGAAATGATCGCGGAAGAACGGCTTCACGACGACGTTCTTATAGGCCTCGAAACGGCGGCCCATCATGCGCGCGAGCGAGCCGGCCGGCGTCGCATCCGGCGCGCCGGGCAGGGGGCAGAAGGTCAGCGCCGGCGAGCCGTCGAGGTCGCCCGGCATGAGGAAGCGGCCGGGCGGCAGCGTCGACAGCGCGTTCTCGTCGGCGCGGCAGGCGCGCAGATAATCGGTGAAGAGCGCGGCGAGCTCCTTGGCGACGACATCGTCCTCCGGCGCCGCCGGATCGATCGTGGCGAGGCGCGCCAGCCAGCGTTCCGCCGCGCTGGCGCGGGACGGATCATGGGCGAGCGCGAGTGCCTCGCGCGACCAGCTCTCGAAATCCTTGCCGAGCAGCGGCAGGTCGAGCAGCCACTCGCCGGGATAATCGACGATATCGAGATTGAGCGTGCCCGAGCCGAAGCGCTGGCGCAGGAACGAAGCGGAATCATAGGCGATGGTGAGGCGCAGCTCGCTGATGCGGCGCGTCGAATCCGGCCAGATCCGCTCCTCGACCAGCGCGCGGACATGGTCCTCATAGTCGAATCGCGGCACGTCGTCGTCCGGCTGGGGCTCGAGGCGGGCGTCGGAGATGCGGCCCGTCGAATAGGCACGGAAGAGCGGCAGCCGCCCGCCATGGACGAGGTTGTGCACGAGCGCGGTGATGAAGACCGTCTTGCCGGCCCGCGCGAGGCCGGTGACGCCGAGCCGCACCGTAGGCGAGAGGATATCGCCGGCGCGCTCGCCGAGCGTCGAGAGCGCGATGCGGGCTTCATCGGTAAGCGAGGAGAAATTCAATCGCGTCCATCCCTGCCGGTCCGCGGGCATGTAGGCATGCCGGGCGGGCGGCGGTAGATGCCTGGCGTCCTATTCGTCGTCGGAGGGCGGCTCGCCGCCGACCACTTCCAGCTCGCGCGGGCGGAAGAAGGCCACGATGCGGCCCGTGCGCGGGTGCAGCTCCGACCATTTGTGGATGTCGAAATCGATCACGGCGAGGCCGGCGGTCGGGAACTTGCCGGCGATCTCGTCGCGCAGCGCCGGATTGCCATTGCCGATCAGCTCGAGCGCCGTCTCCTGCACCGTCGGATTATGGCCGATGAGCAGCAGCGTCCGCGCGCCGCCGCCGAGCGCCGAGATGCTGTCGATGTAGGCGTCGTGACCGACCTCGTAGAGATCGCGCGTGACGCGGATGTCCACGTCGCTGGTGATCAGCGGCAGGATGCCGATTAGCGTCTCGCGCGTGCGCCGTGCCGACGAGCAGAGGATGCGGTCCGGCATCAGGCGATGCGTCGCCAGATGCTCGCCGATCATCTGCGCCGCGCGCCGGCCACGCGGCGCCAGCGTCCGCTCGAAATCGGGCTGTCCGGAGACATCCCAGGACGATTTGGCGTGGCGCAGCAACAGGAGGCGCATCATCGTCGAGGTCATCTCCCGTCAGGGCATCGATGGGTGGTCTTGCGGCATCATTCTTGCCGCGATGCCGCCCGATCCGCAAAGGAATTGGACGCATCTGCGAAGACGCGCTCCTAGCACGAAAACGGCCCGCGGTCGAACCCGCGGGCCGTCCGGATCGGTCCGAGTGGCCTTAGCGGCAGAAGACCTGCTGGCCGCCCTTGGCGATGAAGTAGCCCGTATTGGGATTGAAGCTGCGATAGCGCGCCGAGCAGTACTGGTACCACTCCTGCGTCCAGGCAGGGGGTGCGCCGGGCGGCGGTACGCGGCCGGGCGGCGGCGGCGGCACGCGTCCCGGCGGGGGCGGGGGCACAGGGCGCGCGCTGCGGGCCATGCAGTCGTTGAAGACCTGGTCGTAGAGCGACTGCCACTGGCGACCGCCCTGCGTGCCGCCGACGATGGCGCCGCCGGCGCCGCCGATCAGCGCGCCCGTGCCGGCACCCTTGTTGCCATTGATGATGCCGCCGAGCAGCGCGCCGCCGGCCGCGCCGAGCACGCCGCCGACCGCCGCGCCGCCGAGCGCATTGCCGCCGGCATTCTGGTTCGCATAGTCACGCGCGACGCTGTCGCAATATTGCTGCTGCGCCGCTGCGCTTCCCGCCGTGCCGGCGAGGGCGGCGATCGCAACCCCGATCCCCATCAAGCTCTTTCTCATAACGTCTTTCCTCTTCGGCACTGTGCCGGCCGGATTCGTTCCGCTGCGCCCACCTCCGATGAGCGCGCGCATCCGGCAACAATATGGCGCACGCCCCGCACGCTTGCGAAAGATGTCGCGCACTGGTCGCCAACACGCTGCGATGCCCGGAACATTCGGCATTTTAACTATTCCGGCGAAGCGCGGTTAACGAAGCGCGCCCTAGCTTTCGCATGGGTGGCGATGGTGATTCGAGACTGATGGCTCTCAAACTTGAACTGAAGGCGGGCGAACGATTGCGGCTCGGCGACTGCGTCCTCGTCAATGGCGGCGCCCGCGCGACGCTCCTGATCGAGGGCGATACGCCCGTGCTGCGCGAGACCGAGATCATCGATCCGGCCGAGGCCGATTCGGCGGCCAAGCGGCTCTATCTCGCCGTCCAGTCGATGCATCTGTCACGCCGCCCGCGCGGATTCCTGACCGACTACGCCTTCCACGCCGGCGAGATCGCCGCCTCTTCCCCGACGCTGAAGCCGATGATCGAGGCGATCGACGATCTCGTCGCGGCAGGCCGCTACTACAAGGCGATGCGGGCCGCGCGGCACCTGATCGACGCGGAAACGCGCCGCGCCGCCTGAGGCTTCCTGCACGGGTCGGACGCTAATACGCGCCAGGCGCGGCGGAGAAGCCGGCGCGCGGCATCGTGGCAGCCGGACGGCGGCGGCCGGGTTTCGGGGCGAGCGGATCGGAGGCGGCCTGCGCAGCGGCGAGCGCCGCCAGATCGATCTGCAGCACCGAGACGAATTCCTCGTGGCGGCGGCGCAGCCGCTCGACGGAGCCGGGAACATGCGCCTCGATCTCCGCGCCGATGGTGCGGAGCAGGTCGAGCTCGCCGAGATAGGCGCGGGCATAGTCGTTCTTGGCTGGCTCCAGCGCCGCTGCCGCGACCATCCGGCCGGAGCGCAACAATTCGCTCTCTGCCTCGATCAGTTGCAGCAGTGCCTCCATCGTGGCCTCGATGCGCGCGCAGATCGCCTCGGCGTCGCCGGGACCCTGCACATGCGGCAGACCTGTCGGGATCGGAGCGGAGCTGGCTTCGAGACGGGGCACCGGAGCATCCTCGTTCTGTCGGGCGCGGCGGATCAGGGGCGGCGTATCGGCGCTGAAACCGGATGCTCCATTAAGCATTCGTCATGCTTAACAAAACCTATCCACAGCGACGCTCTGCCGGCTTCCATCCGCCCTTGCGCATATGGTCGGCGCCGCCGCCGAGGGCAAGCCGCCCGACGATTCGGCGGCCGGTCAGAGGGCCAGGCCGGACCCTCGCCGGTGCCCCGGACCGGCCTGATAGGACGCCGACTAAGCGCGATTCAGGAGGCGTTCCGCCAGCTTCCGGCCCACTTCCTGCATAGTGATTCGCAGGGTGGGAAGCGGTGTTGTCCTCAGTCGGTCGCATCGCTATATTCCGCGCCGCAAAACCACCGACCCAGGGGTTGTTCATGACGCTACATACTCTTGAAGAGTATCGGCCCTCCGAGACCGAACCCTTCATGAACGAGCGGCAAAGGGAGTATTTCCGTAAGAAGCTCCTCGCCTGGAAGGAAGACATTCTCAAGGAATCGCGCGAGACGCTGCAGCACCTGCAGGACGACAACCAGAACCATCCCGATCTCGCCGATCGCGCCTCCTCGGAGACGGATCGGGCCATCGAGCTTCGGGCGCGTGACCGCCAGCGCAAGCTGATTTCCAAGATCGATGCCGCGCTCCAGCGCATCGACGATGGCAGCTATGGTTATTGCGAGGAGACGGGTGAGCCGATCAGCCTGAAGCGGCTGGACGCCCGCCCGATCGCAACGCTGTCGATTGAGGCGCAGGAGCGGCATGAGCGCCGCGAGCGCGTCTATCGCGACGACTAGTGGGAAATGGAGAGCCGGCGCGGCGCGCCGGCTCTGGCGAAACGTCACCTCTCCCGGGGAGGGGTGAGACCATAGACCGCCACCAAGGCGCGGATACGGGCCATGCGGTGTGGCGAAGCACTCTGCCGCCACGGGTGCTCCGGCGTGCCGGGCACCGGCAATCCAGGCTTCAGCGCTTGTTGCCCGAAATCTCGCCGAGCAGGCGGGCCATTTCCTTTTCGAGATCGCCGACCTGCGCATTGCGCGCTGGCGTCTCGCTCTCGTCTCCCTCCGCGATCGACGGCTCGATCCGCCCGCCATGGGAGAGGATCGGCGCATTCTCGTCGAAAGCCTCGTCGATGCCGACAGGCCGGTCATCGCGCGTCGGCGGCTCGACTTCGGGAGCGGCCTCCTGCAGCGCGAGCTCCGGCTCGAGCTCGACCATCGGCTCGAAGCGGAGCGGCTGGGCCGGCGCGCTGTCCGGCAGGCCATAGGGCTCCTCGCCGAAGGCCGGGTTTTCGAGCGGCGGGGCGGGCGGCACATTCGAGCGGAACGGCGACTGGCGCGGCGCCGCCACGGGCTCGCTCTCTGGCTCCGATCGCGCCGGCTCCGGCCGGGCCGCGTCGCGGCCGAAAGGCGAACCGGTCGAGCGCTGCAGCGGGCGGGCCTGCTCCAGAACCCGGTTGCGCGACTCGCGTCGTGCGGCCGCCGATTCCTCGCTCTGCGGATGGCGCGAGCGCCCGCCCGTCAGAAATGCAGGGACGCCGCGCGGCGAACGGGCGGGTGCTGCGGCCTGCGGTGCACGCTCGGCCTGTGTCGGCGCCGGCTCGGGCGCAGCCTCCATCACCGGCTCGGGTGCGGGCGCGAAAGCGGGTTCCGGCTCGACGGCTTCGGGTTCGGGCCGGGGCGGCTCGGGCATGCGGGCCTCGGCCTGGCGCAGCTCGGCGGATCGCGATTCGGCCTGCGCGGCGGCGCGGGGCGGCTCGCTCAGGGGCGCCGCGGCCTTCGGCGCCGGCTGCGCGGCTGCGGCGGGGCGCGGCTGGCCTTCCATCCGGCGCTGGCCCGGCGGGGCGCGGACGATCGCCGCCTCCACCACGACATCGGACGGGCCGCCGATCAGCAGCAGATGCTCGACATTGTCGCGGCGGATGAGCACCAGGCGGCGGCGCTGGTCGATCGGCAGGGCGTCGAGCACGGACAGGCGCGGCTGGCGGCCGCGCTGGCTGTTCGCGCCGAAGCGTCCGCCCGAGAAGCGGCGGATCAGCCAGAACACGACCAGGATCAGCGCCAGGATGATCAGCAGCGTTACCGCGAACTGCGCGATCAGGGCGCCGGTCGTGCCCAGCATCGGTTCAAGATAGTCGCGCATCCCGGTCTCCTGACAAAAGTGCGGGTCCGCCACCCGCGCTCAATCGCTTGCCCTCGCACCGGCGGCGATCCGGTCCGATTCATGTCCAGCGCCGTTTTCGTGCGGGCGTCGCAGCTTGGCAAGGCCCAACCGCCTTACCCGCTCCATTCCACGCACGACGTTCGTTGGCAACCCGTCAACCATGAAAAGCGCGAGAATGCGCCGATTTCGAGCCCGATGCCGCAGGCTGTGTCATTTCGTTGGCGCTGGAGCGTCAGCGGCGCGGTGCCGCAGCGCCGCCGCCGGGCCCTCGCGCGGGCGGCTGCGTTGTAATCGCGCGCATTCCTCAGCATTGTGACGCAATCGGCGGCGTTCGATTCTCCGGCCCTCGGCGCACAGGCGCTGCGGGCCGGAACAGCCGCCCGAGCAGCATGGGCGCGAATGAACGATCGAATGCGCGATACACCCCTGGAGTGGCCGGCCATCGACCGCGGCGAGCGGAGCGGGGGCATAGGCCGCCTCGCGCTTCTGGCGGCGCTGTTTGTCGCTGCCGCGCTCGGCCTGGCGCTGCTGCCGCAGGAGATCGCGGAGCCCTTCGTCTATGTGCTGCTGGGGCTGCTGGCCCTCGTCGGCGTCTTCGCGCTGTTCGCGCTCGCCATCGGGCTGGTGCGCATTGGCGCCAAGGCGCCGCGCGACGAGCTCGCGCGCGGCTTCATCGACACGATGGCCGAGGGCCTCATCGTCACGGACCGCGAGGGGCGGATCCTCTACGCCAACCGCGCCTATGCGAGCCTGATCGGCGCCGAGGCGCAGCGCGACGTTCGCGTGGTCGAGCGCGTCTTTTCGGGCGACCAGGCGGCGAGCGAGGCGATCTACCGCCTGTCGCAGGCGATTCGCGCCGATCGCAGCGCGCTCGAAGAGGTGCGCATGGCGCATCCGATCGCCGGCACCGCCGGCGAGGGGCCGCGCTGGTACCGCATCCGCGTTCGCCCGGTGAAGGCCGGCGAGAGCGACCTCGTCGCCTGGCGCGTTTCCGACGTCACGGAGGAGCGCGAGCAGCAGGAGACGGTGTTCCAGGACCTGCAGCACGCGATCGATTATCTCGACCACGCGCCGGCCGGCTTCCTCTCCGCCGAGCCGGACGGGCGCATCGTCTATCTCAACGCGACGCTCGCCGAATGGCTCGGCATCGACCTGACCTTCTTCAAGCCGGGTTCGCTGCTGCTCACCGATATCGTGCGCGGCGACGGCGCGGCGCTGCTGAAGGCGGATCGCACCGCCACCGCCGAGGCGCGCACCGCGATCCTCGATCTCGACCTCGTCAAGCACAACGGGCAGATCCTGCCCGTGCGCTTCCTCAACAAGATCCCTTATCGCGCGGATGGCGCGCCGGGCGCGACGCGGACCATCGTGCTCAACCGCAGCCCCGGCGAGGACGTGTCGGAGGCGCTCCGCGCCGCCGAAGTGCGCTTCTCGCGCTTCTTCAATTATACGCCCTTCGCCATCGCCTCGATCGACCGTTCCGGCCGCATCGGCCAGACCAATGCCGCCTTTGCGCGCCTGTTCGGGCCGGTGAAGCTCGAAGGGCCCTCGCGGGCGCGGCTCACGGATTTCGTCGCCGACGCCGGCAAGCCGGCGCTGGAAGCGGCGATCGAATCCGCCGCCGGCGGCATCAGCGAGATCGCGCCGATCGACGGGCTGATCGCCGGCAGCGGCGAGCGCAATGTCCGCTTCTATGTCAGCGCGGTGGAGGAGGCGGCCCGCGACGACGAGATCGCCATCGTCTATGCGCTGGAAACGACCGAGCAGCGCGCGCTCGAATCGCAGTTCGCGCAGAGCCAGAAGATGCAGGCTGTCGGCCAGCTCGCCGGCGGCGTCGCGCACGACTTCAACAATGTGCTGACGGCGATCATCGGCTTCTCCGACCTGCTGCTCGCCAACCACCGCCCGTCCGATCCGTCCTTCCAGGACATCATGAACATCAAGCAGAATGCGAACCGCGCCGCCGGCCTCGTGCGGCAGCTGCTCGCCTTCTCGCGCCGCCAGACGCTGCGCCCGCAGACGCTCGCGATCGGCGACGTGCTTTCCGACCTCTCGATCCTGCTCGAGCGGCTGCTCGGCGAGAAGGTGAAGCTCTCGCTGGTGCATGGGCGCGACGTCTGGCCGATCAAGGCGGATTTGAACCAGTTCGAGCAGGTCGTCATCAATCTCGCGGTGAATGCGCGCGACGCGATGCCGTCCGGCGGCCAGCTCACCATCCGCACCAAGAATGTCGATGCCGAAGCGGTCGCCGCCTATGGCTATAAGGGCCTGCCGGCGGCGGATTATGTGCTGATCGAGGTGCAGGATACCGGCACGGGCATCCCGCCGGAAATCCAGGAAAAGATCTTCGAGCCGTTCTTCTCGACCAAGGAAGTCGGCAAGGGCACGGGCCTCGGCCTCTCCACCGTCTATGGCATCGTGCGCCAGACCGGCGCGCATATCTTCTTCGATAGCGCGGTCGGCAAGGGCACCACCTTCCGCATCTTCGTGCCGCGCCATGTCGAGGTCGAGACGAAGGTCGTCGAGGCCGTGCCGGAGAAGGCCGAGATCGCCGACCTGACGGGCAGCGCCAACATCCTGCTGGTCGAGGACGAAGAGGCGGTGCGCGCCTTCGCCGCCCGCGCGCTCGCCTCACGCGGATATAAGGTGCACGAGGCCGCATCGGGCACTGAGGCGCTGGAGATCATGGAGGAGACGGGCGGCTCGATCGACCTCGTCGTCTCCGACGTCGTCATGCCCGAACTCGACGGCCCCTCGCTGCTGCGGGAACTGCGCAAGACCCGCCCGGGCCTCAAGATCATCTTCGTCTCAGGCTACGCCGAAGACGCCTTCGCCAAGAACCTCCCCGAAGGCGAGACGTTCCACTTCCTGCCGAAGCCCTTCTCGCTGAAGCAACTGGCGACGGCCGTGAAGGAGGCGTTGGGGGAGTAGGAGGGGCGATCGGGGGATCGCTGGACGCGTTTGGACTGCGTGAAGCCGACGGCGCATGGCCCGGCGATTGCTACCCGATCGCCGACGATTGTCTCCGGTTTTTCCCTCCCCAAACTCCCCCAGCCGCCTCGACAAAGCTTATCACCTTCAACGTCGGCCGTTCGGCCGGAGGCGCCGACCCGGGGTGCCAATTCGCCGTGGCGAAAGCGCCTCCTGGGCAGAAATCGCCCCGACATTGACCGGGATCAATTCTTCGGATCGGGCCCATGGTCGAATGGCAGCCGCGGCGTGAGCCTGCGCTTGGGCTCGCCGGGAGGAGAGCCGGGGCCGAGAGCGGATTGAGGCGGCTCGACCGGCGGTGTTCCGACCTCTCATGTGCGGCTCCGAACGCGCGGGCCTCGCGCGAGGCGGACGAAGAAGGGGGCTTCGCGATGTGCCTGGTTTGCGATTGGATGAAGATTGCCGGCAATGGCGTGCCATCGTCGCGGCGGGAGGTGCTGCGCGGCGCGGGTCTGTTCGTGGCGGCCGCGGTGGTCGCGCCGTCACTGGGCGTTGCCGCGGAAGCGCCGGCCAGGCGACAGCCTGCGACGCCGCAGGAAGGGAAGGCCGACTGGCTGTTCCTCAACGGGACGATCCACACCGTCAATTCTGCGCAGCCTTCGGCCGAGGCCGTCGCGGTCCGTGGCGACACGATCGTGTATGTCGGCGATGCCGCCGGAGCGGAGGCATGGCGCGGCCCGGCGACGCGGGTCGTCGATCTCCATGCCGGCATGCTGCTGCCCGGCTTCGTCGATGCCCATGACCACCTCGCCATGGCGGCGGTCAGCAAGCTGGGCGTGAACATCCGCGGACTCGTTGGCAAGGACAAGATCCTGGACACCGTCCGACAGTGGATCGCGACGCAGCCGCTCGACGCACCACTACGCGGCCATGGATGGACCGTAGGCGTTTCCTTCGAGGAGGGTTATCCGCGGCGCGAGTGGCTGGACGAGCTCACCGGCGATCGACCGATGTATATCTTCAACGCCGATGCGCATGATCTCTGGTTCAATACGGCGGCAATGAAGGCGGCAGGGCTCGACAAGGACAGTCCCGATCCCGATCCCGGCAAGCAATATTACAAGCGCGACCCCGACGGATCGCTGACGGGCTCTGCGGTGGAAGCCGCAGCCGCACTCCCGATCGCCATGGCCCTTGGCATGAGCTCGCTTGAAGCTATTCGCGAGTCGCAGCGGCTGACGATTGACCGCGCCCCTTCGTATGGGATGACGACCTATATGGACGCTGGCGTGCTCGCCGGCCCGACCAACGAGGCTGCCGAAGGGGTGTGGCGCGATCTCATCGAGCGGGACAATCGCGGCGAACTGCCGGTCCGAATCGTCGGCACGGTCTTCACCCGCAACGTGGGCGACGATCCGCAGGCGATCGCCGCCGAGCTCGTCGACTGGAGCGCGCGACTGCGCTCCCCCCATGTACAGATCTCGATCTGCAAGATGTGGGTGGACGGAACCGCCATGGCCGGCACTTCGCTGATGCTGGAGCCCTTCGCCAATCAGCCGGACTTCAGGGGCACGATCACGCTGCCGCCGAGCCACATCAAGGCGCAGATCGAGGCGACGCAGCGCGCCGGGTTCGACATGCACATCCATGCCGACGGCGACGGCTCAGTCCGCGCAGTGCTCGATGCGCTCGAAGAGGTGCAGGCACAGCTCGGCCCACAGGGGCGGCGGCATACGATCTGCCATCTCAGCCTGACGCATCCCGACGACGTGAAGCGCTTCAAGCCGCTCGGCATCATCGCCAACGGCACGCCGCTATGGGCCACGAACTATGACGGCGTCTATATCGAGCAGTACAAGGCTCTGTTCGGCGCCGAGCGCATGGAAGAGCGCATGTATCCCTATGGCGACCTCGTGCGCTCTGGCGCGACGGTCACTTTCGGTGCCGATCTGCCCGGCGTGGACATCGACGAGGTGCCGCCGCTGATACAGCTCGAGGCGACCGTCACGCGCCAACGGCCCGGCTTCCCCAATGATCCCGCCATGGTCCCGCGGCAGCGGATCAGCGTCGAGGAGGCGATCCGTGGCTATACGATCAACGGCGCCTATCAGCTTCGTCTGGAAGACCAGATCGGCTCGATCGAGGTCGGCAAGAAGGCTGACTTGGTCGTCCTGGCGGCAAGCCTCTTCGAAGTCGACCCCCACGACATCCACCGCGTCCCCGTGCTGCTCACGCTGATGGACGGCAAGGCTCGCCACGACAAGCTGCCTGCCTAACGCGGGCGGCAGCCTCATGTCGCCTCGGCAGGTCTCTCCCCAAACTCCCCCAGCACCGCCTCGACAAAACTCTTCACCTTCACGGTCGGGCGGCGTCCGGCGGGGTAGAGGATGTGCATGGGGCGGGCCGGGCCTTCGTAGTCTGGGAGGACGCGGACGAGGCGGCCGGCGGCGATTTCCGGGAGCAGGACGCTGACGGGGCCGAGGGTGATGCCGAAGCCGTCCAGCGCGGCCTGGAGCAGCGCCTTCCAGTCATTGACCCGTACGCGGCCTTTGGCGCGGACTTCTTCCGACCTGTCGTCCTTGGTGAAGACCCAGCGGCAGGATGCCGAGGAGGGTGACCAGGACGCATAGGCGAGGCAGTCGTGCTGCGCGAGATCCGCCGGCGTCGCGGGCGTGCCGCGGGCGGCGAGATAGGCCGGCGCGGCGGCGGCGATGAGGCGGTAGGGCGCCAGCGGATGGGCGATGAGGGCGCTGTCCTCGATGGCGCCGATGCGGATGATGACTTCGAAGCCGTCTTCCAGCGGATCGATGAAGCGGTCATTCAGCGTCAGATCGACCTGCATGTCCGGGAAGCGCTGAAGATAGCGGCTGACGAAGGGCGCCAGCTGGAAGGCGCCGAAGGTCACGGGCGCATTGACCCGCAGCACGCCCTTGGGCTGCGTCTTCATGGCGTGGGCGAGGTCGTCCGCCGCTTCCGCCTCCGTCAGGATCAGCCGGCAGCGCTCATAATAGGCGCGGCCGACATCGGTGAGGCTCTGCCGGCGCGTGGTGCGATGGAGGAGCGTGGTGCCGAGCCGGTCCTCCAGATGGACCACGTGCTTGGCCACCATCTGCGGTGACATGTGCATCGCCTCGGCCGCTGCGGCGAAAGAGCCGAGATCGGCCGCCCGGACGAAGACGGCCATGCTGGTGAAACGGTCCATTCATTCCCTCTCGTGGGTTGGGAATCTCTATCCGAAATCACAATTTATTCCCGATCCGGCGCGGAATAAAGCTCTGCCATCGAAAGCCAAGCGATGGAGTGCGCCATGAAGATCGGAATTATCGGAGCGGGGTTTGTCGGGCGGGCGGTCGGCAAGCTCGCCGTGAAGGCCGGGCATGAGGTCATGCTCAGCAATTCGCGCGGGCCGCAGACGCTGTTCAGCACGGGCTATGGCATCGGCGCCCGTGTCGGCACCACGGAGGAGGCGATCGCCTTCGGCGACGTGGTCGTGGTCGCGATACCGCTCGCCGCCTATGCGTCCATCCCGGTCGCGCCCCTGGCCGGCAAGATCGTGATCGACGCCAACAACTATTATTTCGAGCGCGACAGTCACATCGCGGCGCTGGATCGCCGGGAGACGACGACCTCGGAAATGCTGGCCGCGCATCTGCCTGCCGCCCGCATTGTGAAGGCGTTCAATGCCGTGAAGATGACGGACCTCGAGGTCGATGGACGGCCGGCCGGCGCGGCGGATCGCAAGGCCCTCCCGCTCGCCGGCGATGATGCGGAAGGCAAGGCCGTCGTGGCCGGGCTCTATGAGGCCTTCGGCTTCGACGCCGTCGATGCCGGGCCGCTGGCCGAGGGCTGGCGTTTCGAGCGCGACATGCCCGCCTATTGCACGCGGCTCGGCAAAACGGATCTCGAGCGGGCGCTGGCTGCGGCGCTTCGCGCGGCGGCATGAAGCGGAGAGACGTGGCGGCCGGGACGGTCTAACCTTTGCGGGATTCAACGCCGATTGTCGGAATTCCCGCATGCATGCCCGCGTCCTGGACCTTGATCCCGCCACCCGCCACGTCTCCCTCGACGCCAAGGACCCCGCCTTCTTCCAGAACCCGTATCCCGCCTTCGAAGCCATCCGCGCCGAAACGCCGGTGTTCTTCTGGAAGCAGTACGGGCTCTGGTGCTTCGTGAATGCGGATGACGTCAACGCGCTGTTCCGCGACCGCCGGTTCGGGCGCGAAATCCTGCATGTCGCGACGCGGGAAGAGGTCGGCCTGCCGGAGCCCGAGCCGCGGCTGAAGCCGTTCTACGATGTCGACAGCCTGTCGATGCTGGAGCGCGAACCGCCGGCGCATACGCGCCTGCGGACGCTGGTCAACCGCGCCTTCGTCTCGCGCCAGATCGAGAAGCTGCGTCCGCGCATCGAAAAGCTCTCGCATGAGCTGATCGACCGCTTCGAGGGCCGGGGCGAGGCGGAGCTGATCGCGGATTTTGCGACGCCGATTCCGGTCATCGTCATTGCGGAACTGCTCGGCGTTCCGGCTGATCGGGCCGACGATCTGCTCGACTGGTCGCACAAGATGGTCGCGATGTACCAGTTCGGGCGGACGCGCGAGCAGGAGGACGCCGCCGTCGCGGCCACGCTCGCCTTTTCGGATTTCCTGCGCGGCTACATCAATGAGCGGCGCGGCAAGCCGGCGGACGACCTGATCTCGACGCTGATCGCGGCCGAGGAGGCGGGCGACAAACTGACCGAGGACGAGCTCGTCACGTCGTGCATCCTGCTGCTCAATGCCGGGCACGAGGCGACCGTGCACGCGACCGGCAATGGCGTGAAGGCGATCCTCGAATCCGGTCTCGATCCCAAGGCGCTGTTTGCAGATGCGGAGCGGATAGCGGCCACGGTCGAGGAGTGCATGCGCTTCGATCCGCCGCTGCATTTCTTCGCGCGCTATGTGCTGGAGGATCTCGATTATCGCGGGCTCAGCCTCAAGAAGGGCGAGCGCGTCGGCCTCGTGATCGGCGCGGCCAATCGCGATCCTGCCCGCTTCGAGCAAGCCGCGCGCTTCGATCCCGGCCGCCCGCCGCTCGCCAATGTCTCCTTCGGCGGCGGCATCCATTTCTGCATCGGCGCGCCGCTTGCCCGGCTCGAAATGCAGACGTCGATGCCGATCCTGTTCGAGCGGCTGCCGAAGCTGCGGCTCGCGGGCGAGCCGCTCTATCGCGACGCCTATCACTTCCACGGCCTCGCTGCGCTTCACGTCGCATGGTGAGAGGCCCGGGGTGGGGTGCTATGGTCGCTTCCAAGAAAACGAGGGGAGCAACCATGCGGCATTTCATTGCCAGAGGCGCGGGCCTGCTCGCGCTCGTCGCGCTGGCCGGCACGGCATCCGCCGAGACGGTTCTCGGGACGCCGCTCGCGCCGCCGGCGCTGAACGCTGACGTCACCGGCGCGGTGGCGAAGCACTTCACCGATGCCGGCGGGCTCGTCTTCAAGGATCTGAAGCCGTCCAAGGCGCGCGGCGGCAAGGGCTATTGCGGCAAGGTGGCGACCGCCGCCGATGCGCCCTTCGTGCCGTTCCAGGTCATCCTCGAAGCGGGCGCGGCGCCCTCCGTCCTGCTGCTCTCCGATGCGGATGGCGCGAGCCCGGCGATCTCTGAGGAGAACGCTACGCTGCTGCTCAAGAACGCCGGGTGCCTGGAGTGACACGTTGATCGAGGGCAAGCCCAGCGCCACGGCGTTCCGTGCGGCGTGCCGGCGCGCCGCGCATCAGTTGGTCGACCGGCCGCTGATCCTCGAGGATCCGCTGGCGCTCCCCATCATCGGCGGCGATCGCGGCTCCGCGATCGCGCGCGACGAGCTTTCGCGCGCCGATTCGCCGGGGGGCACGGCGCTGCGCCTCTTCCTCGCGGCGCGCAGCCGCTATGCCGAGGACCGGCTGGCGCTCGCCGTGTCGCGCGGAGTCCGCGCGGCCGTTGTGCTCGGCGCCGGGCTCGACACCTTCGCCTATCGCAATCCCTTCGCGGCCGAGGGGCTCGTGGTCTTCGAGGTCGATCATCCCGCAACGCAGGCCTGGAAGAAGAAGCAGCTCGCCACGACGGGGATCAAGGTGCCGGAGGGCGTCACCTTCGTGCCGGTCGATTTCGCCGTCGATCGGCTGGACGAGAAGCTGGCCGCGGCCGGCCTCGATCCGGCGGCGCCCGCCTTCTTCTCCTGGCTCGGCGTCGTGCCCTATCTGACGCTGGATGCGATCGTCTCGACGCTCACGGTCATCGCATCACGGCCGGGGGCGAGCGAGGTGGTGTTCGACTATGCCGAGCCGCCGGGGAAGCTCGAAAAGCTGCAGCGCCTTGCCTTCGAGACGCTGGCGGGCCGCGTCGCACAGCTCGGCGAACCCTTTGTCAGCTATTTCACCCCGGCCGATATCGCCCGCCGGCTCGCCGATCTCGGCTTCACCGGTGTCGAGACATTTTCAGGGCCGGAGCTCGGGGCGCGCTATCTGGCCGCGCCTTCGGCGCTCGACCGGGCCGGGGTCGGCCATGTCGTCGCCG
This sequence comes from Kaistia hirudinis, assembly GCF_014196455.1. GTDB lineage: Bacteria > Pseudomonadota > Alphaproteobacteria > Rhizobiales > Kaistiaceae > Kaistia > Kaistia hirudinis. The sequence goes on along the minus strand of NZ_JACIDS010000005.1, from coordinate 111,314 downwards.
CGCGGCGCGGCTGAGGCGGCGTCTCAAGGCTCGCGATCATCTCGAACCCCTGGATCTCGCGCAGCAGCTTCATGCGCACAGCCTCGCGAAAGCCATCGAGCGTCACGGCCGGCTGGACGAACGCGGCGGGGCCGCCGATGACGTCGGTTTCGAAATAGGCGATCAGGTCCGCCGCGCTGACCTGGTCCGGCCGGCCGCTCTCGTCCCGCTGTTCGGCGCCGAAGGAGATCGGTAGGCCGTTGATGCTGATGCCCTTGCCGACGAGGCGGGCGCGGACCGTGGCGAGCGGAATGCCGCGATTGCTGGTCCCGTCGCCGGAAACGTCGATCACCTGACGCGTGCCCGCATAGGGGCTCGCCGCGAACAGGCTCTCGGCCCGAGCCAGCGCATCGCCGATCGCCGTGCCGTGGGTGAGCTGACCGGGCACGCGGCTGCCGATCGTCTCCGCCAGCGCGTCGGCGCTCGCCGGCCCGTCGACGAGCGTCCACGGCACGATAACCGTCTGCCGGCCTTCGCCGCCCCATTCCATGACCGTGACGGCGATCTTGCCCCGGCGGCCGGCGAGGATCGCCTGCTGGACGGCGCGATCGCGGAATGCCTCGGCGAAGCCCATCAACTGCAGCACCCGCTCTCCATAGCTCATCGAGGAGGAGACGTCGGTTGCGATGACGAGTTCGAGATCGACCATCTCGGATGCTGTGCTCTTTTCGGCCGGCCAAGCGAAGGCGATCAGCACGGCCCAAAGAAATACCGCTGGAATCGACATCGCATCGCAGCAAAGTCCTGCAATCTTCCTGTGCCCCATCACAGTCATTCCGAGTCTTCGCGCGGTGCGGCCTTGCCCTCGACCCACCTCGTCTTTATCGCTTGAACGATAGGCGGGGATTGTTGCAGGATTGTTCGAGGCGGAGGGAGCCGCGATGATGGAAGTTCTGCGATACCGGGGCATAGTGTTCGACGGATCGCTTCTGTCTGCGCGGCTCGACGATCAGACGGAGATCCGTTTCACCCGCTCGGAACGCGCTTTGCTGGCGCAGTTCACGCGCCATCCCGGCGTGATGCTGTCGCGCAACCAGTTGCTCGATGCGATCGACGGCGAGGGCTCGGACAGTTCGGACCGCCGGGTCGACTTCATCATTAACCGCCTGCGCGCCAAGCTCGGCGATCCGGCGCGCTCGCCGCGCCTGATCGAGACCCGCTATGGCGAGGGCTATGTGTGGATCGCCGATCGCGTGCGGGCGGAGATTCCGGCCGGCACATTGCTGGTGATCGGCCCGGTCCATGGCGTGCCGGCCGGCGCGGCCTCGTCATTCGTGCAGGGCTTCCTGGCGGCGCTCGACCGCGCATTCCGGGCGCAGGCGGCGCCCGGCGAGCCGGTGCTCCTGCTGCCGGACTGGAAGCCGGGTGCGCCGTCGTCCGCGCCACGCTTCTCGATCGAGATCAGCTTCGGCCTCCGCGGCGGAGTGTGGCACGGCGCGGCGCTGCTGCGCGAGGGCGTCCGGCGCGACATCCTCGTGGCGGAAAGGCTGGACTTCGCCGACCAGACCGCGGCGCATGCGGAGGCTGAGCGGCTCGCCGGGCTCTGCCGCGCGACGATGTGGCGGCATATGGCGCATAGCACGGCCCAAAGCGCGGTCACCCCGACCGAGCAGCCGCTCTATGTCCGCCTGTATGACGCCAGCCGGCGCTTCGCGCTGGCCGATCAAAGCTGGATCGAGATGGAAGCGCAGCTGCGCGCCGCGGGCGCCGATCGTTCGGACGAGCCCGAGGCCGCGCTCATGTGGGGCTGCCATCTCTATGCGCGGCTGCTGTTCGAGGGCGGCGCCGGCGGCCTGAGCGCGTCGGATCGCGCGGCGATCAGCGACGAGATCGAGCGGCGCGCCATCGCCAGCCTGCCGCATTGCGCCGGGCGGCCGCTACTGGTGCTCGCCGCCGCCAAGCTCTTGTTCTTCGTCGACCGGGGCTATGACGCGCTGGCGGAGGAACTCGCCGAGCAGGCCTTCGCGCAGAGCACGGCGCTCGCCGCCTCCTTCGCGATGATCGGCCAGATCAGGCTGTTTCGCGGCGAGCCGCAGGAGGCGATCGAATTGTTCGATCGCGGCATCGCGCTCACCGAGCGCGGCTCCGAATTCCACCTCTATCTGCTCACCTTCCGCCTGACGGCCGAACTCGCCGGCGGCGACCGGGCGGCGAGCGCGGCGTCATTCGCGGAGCTGTGCGCCCTCAATCCCCGATCACTGTTCGACGTCGGGCCGTTCATCGCCGAGGCGCGGGACGATGGCATGAATCCCGCCGTCCAGGCGCTGTTCGACCAGTTCGACCTGGCGCGGACCCGGGGCGCGGTCGCCTATCTGCATTTCGTCATGGGGCGGCATTTCCGCGTCGAGGCGCAGCGCGAGCGCATCCTGGCCGGCATTGTCTACCATGCGCGCCGCCGCTTCGGCGCCGACGCCATTCCCGAAGAGGTCCGGCAGGCGGTTCCGGGCCTCGTCGCTTAGGCCAGCCGTTGCCTCAGCGCAGCGCGACGGCGATCTCGGCGGCGAGGCGGGCATTGTTCTTCACCAGCGCGATATTGGTCGCGAGGCTCTTGCCGCCCGTGAGTTCGAGGATCCGGCCGAGAACGAAGGGCGTGACGGCCTTGGCGCGGACGCCTTCGCGCTCCGCATCGGCGATCGCCGCCTCGATATGGCCGCGCATGACCGAGGCCGGGATCTCGTCGGTGAGCGGAACGGGATTGGCGACCAGCACGCCGCCGGTGGTGCCGATCTCCTCGCGCTTGGCGACGAAGGCCGCAATCGCCGCGGGATCGTCGAGGCGGAGCGGCGAGGGGAGGCCGCTCTCGCGCGACCAGAACGCCGGCAATTGGTCCTGCCCGGCGGTCACGATCGGCACGCCGAGCGTCTCCAGCACCTCGAGCGTCTTGGGAATGTCGAGCAGCGCCTTGGCGCCGGCGCAGACGACGGTGACCGGCGTGCGCGCGAGCTCATAGAGATCGGCGGACACGTCGAAGCTCGTCTCGGCGCCGCGATGGACGCCGCCGATGCCGCCGGTCGCGAAGACGCGGATGCCGGCGAGATGGGCCGCGATCATCGTTGCCGCGACGGTGGTCGCGCCGGGACGGCCGGTCGAGAGCGCGAAGGCGAGGTCGGCGCGCGAGAGCTTCATGACGCCCTTCAGCGACGCGAGATGCTTCAGCTCCTCGGCCGTCAGGCCGACGCGGATCTTCCCGTCCATGATGGCGATCGTCGCCGGAACGGCGCCCGCCGCCCGCACGATCCGCTCCACGGCGAGCGCCGTCTCGATATTCTCCGGATAGGGCATGCCATGGGTGACGATGGTCGTCTCGAGCGCGACGATCGGGCGTCCCTCCGCTTTCGCGGTACGGACTTCATCGGAAAGGAGCAGGGTCTGGTCGAGCGACATGATCTCAGCACGGCAAGGGGAAAATTCGGCGAGAGGTGGACAGCATGTCACCGCGCCGGTCAAGCGGCAATGCGGGAGCCCACCCCGGCGGTCCCCCGGCAAAGGACACGCCTGTGAGCCTCTCGCCGCGACAGGCGGCCGGATACAGCCAATCCGCAGAGATTCGTAAAGGACTTCCTAGCAGCTTTGCCGCAAAAGCTGTGCCGATGTGGTAGATCGGCTGCTGTCGGCAGTCGCAGGAAATCCGATGTCCCTCGATTACAGCACCATCCTGATATCCGTCGGGTTCTCGGCGGCTGGTCTCGCGCTGGCCGTCCTCGGCGGCTGGCTGCTGGTGCGCAGCGAGCGCTTCATGCTGACCTGGGCCGTCGCGCTGGTGTTCATCGTGGGCAATGTGGTGGCCTATGGCCGGCACGTCAGTACGCCGTCACCTGTCATGGCCTGGCTTTCCATGGTGTTTCTGATGGTCGGCTTCGCGACCATCTACGGCGCTTCGGTGCAATTCGTCCGCGGTGTCTCGCCGGTCGTCCCCTCCATCCGGGCCGCCGTGCCGTTCGTCGTCGGCGTGTCGATCCCTATGGTCTTCGGGCTCGATGGCATCGCCTTCTTCATCGAGAATGCGGGCGCCGCCATCCTCTTCTTCATGACCGGGATCCGCTATTGGACCGCACGCGCCGAAGCACCGGCCGCCATCACCGCGATCGCCATCCTGCATGGCATCGTCGGGTTCGGCTTCGCGCTCTGCGCGCTGATGATCGCGCTCGGCGGAAAGGTCGTGCTCGACGGGCCGCCGCAGAACTGGGCCGAGGATCTCAGCCTCGTGGTTGGGCTGGTCGGCATGACCGGCATCGGCGCGCTGTCGCTCTCGCTCACGCAGTGGCGGCTCGGCGCGCGACATCGCCGCGACGCGCGCACCGATCCGCTGACCGGGCTGTTGAACCGCCGCGCGCTGTTCGAACTCTTCGGCAGCCGGCCGATCGAGGTTGGAACGGCGGTCATCGTGTTCGATCTCGATCACTTCAAGCAGATCAACGACAATTTCGGCCATGCGGCGGGCGACGAGGTTCTCCGCCGTTTCGCCGCGACGCTGCTGCGCCTGTCCGCGCCCGCAGGGCCCGAGCTGAGGGCGGCCCGCCTCGGCGGCGAGGAGTTCGCGCTGATCCTGCCCGCGACGCCGAAGCAGGTGGCGTTGCAGATGGCCGATCTCGTCCGCCGGCGCTTCGCAGCGGAAGTCTTCGAGGCCGGGCAGGGCACGATGAACTGCACGGCGAGCGCCGGCGTCGCCGTGGCCGAGAGCGATTCGTGCACCTTCGAGGCGACGCTGAACGCGGCCGACCGGGCGCTATACGAGGCGAAGTCGGCCGGGCGCGACCGCACCTTCCCGGCGCCGCGCCCGCTGCTGCTCTGAGGCTGCGCGCGGCGGCCTCCGCCGGATTGCGGCCCTGTGGACATAGCGGGAACACAGCGAAAAAAGACAAATCGCGACGATGGTTTGCGGGATTCCTTGCACATGCGAACAAAACATGTACATTGTCGGTGTTTGATCGACTCTGGCGACTATGGAATAAGGAAGTCGGGATGTCCCAAACCGTTCTCCGTCTCGTCGAAGGGGCCACAATGGACAAGTCGAAGGCGCTCGACGCGGCGCTCAGTCAGATCGAGCGCGCGTTCGGCAAGGGTTCGATCATGCGGCTCGGCAAGAACGAGAAGGTGGTCGAGGTCGGGACGGTGCCGACGGGATCACTCGGTCTCGACATCGCGCTCGGCATAGGCGGCCTGCCGCGCGGCCGTATCGTGGAGATCTATGGGCCGGAATCGTCGGGCAAGACGACGCTGGCGCTGCACACGATCGCGGAAGCGCAGAAGTCGGGCGGCATCTGCGCCTTCGTCGACGCGGAGCATGCGCTCGATCCGGTCTATGCGCGCAAGCTCGGTGTGAACCTGGACGATCTCCTGATCTCGCAGCCCGACACGGGCGAGCAGGCGCTCGAGATCACCGATACGCTGGTGCGCTCCGGCGCGATCGACATCCTGGTGGTCGATTCGGTCGCGGCGCTGACGCCGAAGGCCGAGATCGAGGGCGAGATGGGCGACAGCCTGCCGGGCCTGCAGGCGCGCTTGATGAGCCAGGCGCTCCGCAAGCTCACCGCTTCGATTTCCAAGTCGAACACCATGGTGATCTTCATCAACCAGATCCGCATGAAGATCGGCGTCATGTTCGGCAATCCCGAGACGACGACGGGCGGCAATGCGCTCAAGTTCTACGCCTCGGTGCGCCTCGATATCCGCCGCATCGGCGCGATCAAGGACCGCGACGAGGTGGTCGGCAACCAGACCCGCGTCAAGGTGGTGAAGAACAAGCTCGCCCCGCCGTTCAAGCAGGTCGAATTCGACATCATGTATGGCGAGGGCGTCTCCAAGACCGGCGAACTCATCGATCTCGGCGTCAAGGCGGGCATCGTGGAGAAGTCGGGCGCCTGGTTCTCGTATGACAGCCAGCGCCTCGGCCAGGGCCGCGAGAATGCCAAGACGTTCCTGCGCGACAATCCGGAGATCGCCCGGACGATCGAACTCGCGATCCGCCAGAACGCCGGCCTGCTCGCCGAAGCCCTGCTCGCAAAGGATGGCGGCGAGGATTCGGACGAGGCCATGGAGGCCTGATCTGCGAATCGCCTCGAGCGGGACGGTCTCGCTTTGCCTGTGGCATGCAGTGGGATAGCGGCCTCGAATGCGTGAGCGGGTTGGCCTGTCAGCCAATTCGCGACGCATCCTGTTGTATTCGGTGGTTTCGGACGGGCGAGCATGACACGGTCTTGGCCGCGAGCGGGTTCCGCCCGACTGCGGTTCAATGAAGGCGATCGAGGCGCGCGGGCTGGAGGCGATGCCTTGGTTGGGGGGGGCTGCGAAGTGCTGCCGGAGACCGTTTGGTCGCTCGCCCGAAGGGCGAGAGGGGGCGAGTGGCTTGGCCTGACTTCGTGCCTGTGTCTCGCTGCCGTCGTCGACGTCGCCAAAACATGCATCGTCGATAAGGCTCCTAATGCGCTGGCGCCCCGGCGCGGATTGCACGATGTGTGCGATCATGTGAGAAGAAGCGGGTCGAAGCGGACGCGATCCTTGGGGGGAGCATGGGTGGGGCAAAGAACCCCGGCGGGCAGCAGCGCCTCGCCGTGCTTGTTCCCTGTTTTAACGAAGCGCTCACCGTCGGTTCTGTCGTGAGTTGCTTTCGGGCCGCGCTCCCTGACGCGGAGATCTACGTATTCGACAACAACTCGACGGATCAGACCGCGTCGATTGCGACGGCGGCGGGCGCGATTGTTCGCAGCGAACCCCGCCAGGGCAAGGGCAACGTCGTGCGGAGGATGTTCGCTGACGTCGAGGCGGACGTCTATATTCTCGTTGATGGCGATGGCACATATGATGCCGAGGCGGCGCCGTCTCTCGTCGCGAAGCTGAACGCCGAGGGGCTCGATTTCCTCAACGCTGCGCGCGTGGAAGATGGCGCGGGTGCCTATCGGCTTGGCCATCGTTTCGGAAATCGAGTCCTGACGGGCGTTGTCCAGAGAATCTTCGGTCGACAGCTGGACGATATGCTCTCGGGCTACAAGGTTCTTTCGCGGCGCTATGTGAAGAGCTTTCCGGCGATGTCGTTCGGCTTCGAGATCGAAACGGAACTGGCCGTGCATGCGCTGGAACTGAGGCTGCCGATGGCCGAGGTCCCCACGCGATACATCGAGCGTCCCGAAGGTTCGTTCAGTAAGCTTCGGACCATCCGTGACGGGACGCGCATCCTGATGCTCATCGCGCGGCTGGTCAAAGACGAACGCCCGCTGCAGTTCTTTGGTTTGCTTGGCGTTGCGGCCATTATGGTCGCTCTTGTGCTCGGATTTGGCGTTGCGGTGACGTTCCTGGAGACGGGCCTTGTTCCGAGGCTGCCGACAGCCGTGCTGAGCGTCGGCCTCGTCGTCGTCGGCGTGCTGTCCATCTTCTCGGGGCTTATCCTGGATACGATAGCGCGCATGCGTCAGGAACTGAAGCGCCTGTTCTATCTTTCGGCGGATTCGCGATGACCGGGACCGCGTTCCGAGGCGTGCTGTCGGCTGCAATGGTTGGGACTGGTCTCGGCCAGATCAGGCAAGGCGCTGCTGCGCCGCGATATGAGGGCATCAGATGAGGCGGCTCGCCCCGCCGTTTGGCAGCCAGGATGACGGTGGACGGCCGCGAGCGATCCTGTCGGCGCTCTGCGTCGCCATTTCGGTGCTTCTTGTCGCGGTCTATCTAATTGGAGCCTCGATTAGACCGCTGGTCCTGGTCATCGGACCGGACAGCTGGGGCTATCTGCGTCTCGCGATCCATCTCGACACCGGCCTTCCGGTCGGCGCGATCGGGACGAGAAGTATCGGCTATCCGTTGTTCGTGGCGCCGATCCTCGCGCTGAGAGGGCAGCTTCCTGATATTGCGGTGGCGCAGACGCTGCTTGTCGCGCTGATGGCCGTCATCGCGGCCGCGGTGAACCTGCGCATCCATCGCGTCTTGGGCCAACGAGAGCGGTCGATGTTCAGCATCATATCGACCCCGTTGCTCGTGCTGGCGATTCTGTCCTACGAGCCGACGACAGGCTATGCATTCTCGATATTGCCTGAGACGCTCTATGGGTTCCTGATAGTCCTCTGCGTCTTCCTCTGTCTTGAACATGTCGTGAAACCAAGCGGCACCATCCGCGCAATACTCGTTGCTGTTATGGTATTTTTGGCCGTGTGGCTTGTCTATGTAAAGCCACATGCAATCCTATTTGTATCGTTTCTGATCGGATATGTGCTTTACGATATATTGTCGAGCATACTCGCGAAATCATGGCGTTACGCGATTGCGTCGACCTTGGCATTCGTTGCGGCTGGCGTTGCTGCGTCCCTGCTGATCATCGCGCCGGATGTCATGCTGAAGCGGCAATTCGGGCGCTACGCAGAATCATTCGGTGCTCTGACGTTCTTCTGCAACCACCCGGCGATTGTTCTTCCAGCCGTTCGAGGTCTTGGCCTGCCTGAAGCCTTCACGGCCGATATGGAGCGTGTCCTGCAGCAGACGATCGACAATGGCGCCAATGGCTGGCCCGTTCTCGGCGTGAACGGCGACGATTGCGTCTACAGGAGCCCGCTCCGGCAGCGCCTGGGCGGCTATTTCGGCGATGACGACAAGGCCTCGCTCAAGTTCCTCAATGACGCGGCAATCCATGGAATCTTGATGAATCCGGCGGGGATGGCGCGGATCGTCGTCCGGGAGTTCGCCTATGGGCTGGCGCATCCGTTCCCCAATCTTGCGGAACCGATGGGCACGGGGCGTGATGTCTATGACGGTCTGGCCCAAAGGGAAGCGGAACTCATCGGCCGCTATGGCACGGTGGGTGCGAAGATGGCGGGCGTTGTCGGTGATCCGCTCGGAACAGCAGCACCTGCGCTTGCCTCATTTGGGCGGGCGATCCTGTCGTTGCTTGATGCGGCGGCCGCGTATCTCTGGCTGCTCATTGGGGTCTGGGCCGCTATTCTCGTCGGTGTCTCGGTCCGAATGGGCAGGGCCAGAGTTGTCCTCCGATCCGCCCGCGGCATTGGGATCATAGTCGGCGCCTATCTGTCCTCGATCGCGATCGTGGCTGTGGCGCATACCTTCGATATTGCGCGCTATGCCGAAGCGATCGCACCGTTGGCGATGCTTGCGATGGTGGTGTCGCTTGCCTCGCTCCTTGCCGCCACCGCGCAGACAGTTGCCGCCCGCCCGCTGCGGGAGGCCCCGGGCAGGAGCCTCTGACCGCCTCGGCTTTTCGCCGGCCGGCGGCCTCGGCGCCGCGGGCCGTTGACGTCATGGCCGCGGGACCCTCGTCCGGCCGGATCGGTAACCTTGCGACGCGACGCGAGCGTTTCTGGACAGGGGAGCGGACCGCCGCTACAAACGCACGTCCTTTTCCGCGGCGCCATTTGGCGCCGCTCTTCGGTTTCAAGCGGGTTCACTTGCATGAGCAGCGTCAACGACATCCGGTCGGCCTATCTCGATTACTTCGCGAAGAACGGCCACGAGATCGTCGCCTCCAGTTCGCTGGTTCCCAAGAACGATCCGACGCTGATGTTCACCAATGCCGGCATGGTCCAGTTCAAGGACTATTTCACCGGCCGTTCGGGTGCGCCCTATCCGCGCGCCACGACCTCGCAGAAATGCGTGCGCGCCGGCGGCAAGCATAACGACCTCGACAATGTCGGTTATACCGCCCGCCATCACACCTTCTTCGAGATGCTGGGCAATTTCTCGTTCGGCGATTATTTCAAGGAGCGGGCGATCGAGCTCGCCTGGAACCTCGTTACGCGCGAATTCGGCCTCGCCAAGGACCGGCTCTGCGTCACCGTCTATCATGAGGATGACGAGGCGTTCGGGCTCTGGAAGCGCATCGCCGGGCTGCCCGACGAGAAGATCATCCGCATCGCGACCTCCGACAATTTCTGGCAGATGGGCGACACCGGCCCCTGCGGCCCGTGCTCGGAGATCTTCTTCGACCATGGCGAGGGCATTCCCGGCGGCCCGCCCGGCAGCCCGGACGAGGATGGCGACCGCTTCATCGAGATCTGGAATCTCGTCTTCATGCAGTTCGAGCAGATCGCGCCGGGCAACCGCGTGCCGCTGCCGCGCCCCTCGATCGACACCGGCATGGGCCTCGAGCGCATCGCCGCCGTCATGCAGGGCGTGCACGACAATTACGACATCGACCTGTTCAAGGCGCTGATCCGCGCCTCGGTCGAGGCGACCGGCGTGCCGGCAGAGGGGGCGCAGCGCGCCAGCCATCGCATCATCGCCGATCACCTCCGCGCCTCGTCCTTCCTGATCGCCGACGGCGTGCTGCCGTCGAACGAGGGCCGCGGCTATGTGCTGCGCCGCATCATGCGCCGCGCCATGCGCCATGCGCATATCCTCGGCGCCGCCGAGCCGCTGCTGTGGCGTCTGGTGCCGGCGCTGGTGCGCGAGATGGGCCGCGCCTATCCCGAGTTGGTGCGCGCCGAGGCGCTGATCACCGAGACGCTGCGTCTCGAGGAGATCCGCTTCCGCCGCACCTTGGCGCGCGGCCTCACGCTGCTCGACGAGGCGACCACGGAACTCTCCGGCGGCGCGACGCTCGACGGCGAGACCGCGTTCCGTCTCTACGACACCTATGGCTTCCCGCTCGACCTGACACAGGATGCGCTGCGCGCCCGCGGCATCGCGGTGGATACGGCCGGCTTCCAGAGCGCGATGGAGCGGCAGAAGGCCGAGGCACGCGCCAGTTGGGCCGGCTCCGGCGACACAGCGGCGGAGACGATCTGGTTCCGCCTGCGCGACAAGCTCGGCGCGACCGAATTCCTCGGCTATTCGGCCGAAGCGGCCGAGGGCAAGGTGCTGGCGCTGGTGCGCGACGGCGCCGAAGTCGCCTCGGCTGGCGAGGGCGATTCAGTCTCGATCGTGCTGAACCAGACGCCGTTCTATGGCGAATCGGGCGGCCAGGTCGGCGACGCCGGAACCATCGAGACGGAGTCGGGCGCGGTCATCCGCATCGACGACACGCAGAAGCGCGCGGACGGCCTGTTCGTGCATATCGGCGAGGTGGTGAAGGGCGAGGTCAAGGACGGCGACGCCGTGCGCCTCGCGGTCGACCACAGCCGTCGCGGCGCCATCCGCGCCAATCATTCGGCGACGCATCTGCTGCATGCGGCGCTGCGCAAGGTGCTCGGCGAGCATGTCGCGCAGAAGGGCTCGCTGGTCGCGCCCGATCGCCTGCGCTTTGACTTCTCGCATCCCAAGCCCATCGATGCGGCGGAACTCGCCGAGATCGAGGACATTGCGAACGACGTCGTCCTCCAGGATGCGCCGGTCGTGACGCGGCTGATGGATCGCGACGAGGCGATGCATTCGGGCGCGATGGCGCTGTTCGGCGAGAAATATGGCGACGAGGTTCGCGTCGTCTCGATGGGCGAGCTGGGCGGCAAGACCTATTCGGTCGAGCTGTGCGGCGGCACGCATGTCGGCCGCACCGGCGAGATCGGGCTCGTCACGCTGGTCGGCGAGGCCGCGGTCGCGGCCGGCGTGCGCCGCGTCGAGGCGTTGACCGGCAAGGCGGCGCGCGATCATCTGGAACTGCAGGACAAGCGCCTCAAGCAGGTTGCGGCCGCGCTCAAGGTGCGCCCGGACGAGGCGGCCGATCGCGTTGCCGTGCTGGTTGAGGAGCGGCGCCGGCTCGAGCGCGAACTCGCCGAGGCGAAGAAGAAGCTCGCGCTCGGTGGCGGCGGCGGCAGCGCGGCCGGCGACGGCATCGTCGAGATCGCCGGCATCCGCTATCTCGGCCGCGTGGTCGAAGGCATCGCGCCGAAGGATCTGAAGGGTCTCGTCGACGAGGCGAAGAAGACCGTCGGCTCGGGCGTGGTCGCGTTCGTTGGCGTTGCCGAGGACGGCAAGGCCGCGATCGTGGTCGGCGTCAGCGACGATCTCAAGGAGAGCCGCAGCGCGGTCGACCTGGTCCGCATCGGCGCCGAGGCGCTGGGCGGCAAGGGCGGCGGCGGACGGGCGGACATGGCGCAGGCCGGTGGCCCGGACGGCGCCAAGGCCGGCGAGGCTTTGCAGGCGATCGAGGCGGCGCTGACGGCGTAAGGCTGCGGGCGGGAGGACGATGGAACACCTCGCCGACGGCCGACAGCTCTTCGTCTTCCTGGTGGCAGCGGGCATCGTCGTCCCGCTGTTCCAGCATCTGAAGCTCGGCATCGTCCTCGGCTTCGTTATCGCGGGGATCATCGTCGGGCCCGGTGGCCTGGGCCATCTGGTGTCGATCAGCCCGCTCTTCGCCTATGCGACGATCCAGGACGTCTCGCGGCTGCAGGCGCTCGGCGATCTCGGCATCGTCTTCCTGCTGTTCACGATCGGGCTCGAGCTGTCGTTCGCGCGCCTCGGCGCGATCGGCCGACTGATGATGGGGGCGGGCGGGGCGCAGGTGATGCTGGCGACCGGCGGCATCTATGCGATCGGCGCGTTCTCAGGCTTCGAGTTTGACGATTCGCTCGTCTTCGGCATGGCCTTCGCGCTTTCGTCGACCGCGATCGTGACGCAGTCGCTCGTCGAGCGGAAGCGGCTCGGTGGACCCGTCGGGCGCACGGCGCTCGGCGTGCTGATCCTGCAGGATCTGATGGTGGTGCCGATCGTCATCGTCGTGGGCATCCTGGCCCTGCCGGGCGCCAGCGTGGGGCTCGCGCTCATCAAGGGCCTCGTGATCGCCGCCGTCGTCATCGCGGGCGTGGTCGGGCTCGGGCGCTTCATCGTCCGCCCGCTGATGCGCTTTGCGGGCGCGACAGGCAATCGGACGCTGCTGCTCGCGATCACGCTGCTCATCATCGTCGCGGCCGCCGCGATCACCGCCTCGGCGGGCCTTTCGGCGGCGCTCGGCGCCTTTCTTGCCGGCCTGCTGCTGAGCGAGACCGAATATCGCCACCAGCTCGACGTCGATATCGAGCCGTTCAAGGATCTGCTGCTCGGCCTGTTCTTCATGACGGTCGGCATGACGATCGACCTCGCCGCGGTGGCCGGCGCGCTGCCGCTGATCGTCGGCGCGCTCGCCTGCATCTCGCTGGTCAAGCTCGCCGCCGGCTATGTCGCCTGCCGGATTTCGCGGATCCCGCGCCCGGCCTCGATCGAGACCTCGTTCATTTTGGCAGGGGCCGGCGAGTTCGCCTTCGTCGTGTTCACGCTCGCCGCCCGCGACAAGGTGATCGAGCCTGACATTGCGCGCCTCGCGACGACGATCGCCGCGATCTCCATGGTGGTGACGCCGCTCTTCGGCCTCCTGGGTGCCCGTCTCGCGCTGCTCTTCGAGCAGAAGAGCAGCGAGGCGCGGCATGGCGTGCATGACACGCAGGACTATTCCGATCACGTGCTGATCGCCGGCTTCGGCCGTTTCGGCAGCGGCATCGCCTATCTCTTGAAGGCCGAGGACATTCCCTATGTCGGGCTCGATCTCGACGCCGCGCATGTCGATACCGCGAAGCGGGCGGGCGAGCCCGTCTTCTATGGCGATGCAACCCATACGGAAGTGCTGCGGAAGCTCGGCGCCGATCGCGCGCGCGCCTTCGTGGTGACGGCTGACGATCCCAAGGTCGCCGAACGCATCGTCGCGCTCATGCATGAGCACTGGCCCGACGTCCCGATCCATGCCCGCGCGCGCAGCATCGTTCACGCCGCGCGCCTGCAGGAACTGGGTGCCGGCGATGTCGTGCCCGAGGCGCTCGAAGGCAGCCTCCAGCTCGCCGGCCGCCTGCTGGGCGATGTCGGTCTGCCTGACGAGGCGATCGACCAGCGCCTCACCGTGGCGCGCGAAGCCGTGCGCGCGCGCCTGCATCTCGATGCGCCGGGCCCGAGCCCGGCACCGCCATCCGCCTGAGACGTCTCAATCGATCAGGAAGCCGCCGTCGACCGGCAGCGTCACGCCATTGACCATCGAGGCGCCGTTACCGAGCAGATAGGCGATGGCGCTGGCCACCTCGACCGGCTCGACGAAGCGGCCGAGCGGGATGCGCTTCAGCATGGGTTCGGATTTCGCGGGATCGCTCCAGGCCTTCACGGCCATCGGGGTCAGCGTCACCGTGGGATTCACCGCATTGACGCGGATGCCCTGGTGGCCGAGCTCATGGGCCATCACCCGCGTCATGGCGTCGAGCGCGCCCTTGGTGGCGCAATAGGCGGTGTGATCCTGGAAGCCGATCGAGGAAGCGATCGAGGAGACGTTGACGATGGCGCCGTGCACGCCGCGGGCGATCAGGCTCTTCGCCGTTTCCTGCGCGACGATCATCGCGGCGCGGACATTGACGGCCATCAGATGGTCGAAGCTCTCGACCTTGACGTCGAGGAAGGATTCGAGCGTGGTCGTGCCGGCGCAGTTGACGAGATAATCGGCCGGCTGCGCCGCGATCGCGGCGCGCCGCGTCGCCTCGGCATCAGCGAGGTCGACCGCGATCGTCTCGCAGCCGGTCTCCTCGGCCAGCGCGGCGAGGTCTTCGGCGCTGCGCGACAGCGCGATCACCTTGGCGCCGAGACCCGCGAAATAGAGCGCCGTGGCGCGGCCGATGCCCTTGCCGGCGCCTGTGACCAGAACGCGCTTGCCATGAAATTCCGACATGATTCCTCCTCCCGATTGGGCCGGAGGCTAGCCATTTCGGCGCGTCGGGGGAAGGCGGGGAGGAGGATCTTCACCTCCCCCTCAGGGGGAGGTCGGCGCGAAGCGACGGGAGAGGGTTTAGGGAACCATCAGGTGCTGCCGAGGCGATTCAGCGCCTTATTCTGCGCCTTCCCTAAACCCTCTCCCGCCGGCCTTCGGCCGTCGACCTCTCCCTCAGGGAGAGGTAAAGAAGGTGCGCCGGGCCCCCAACCGAGGCCCGGCCACCTTCGTTCAGGCCCCCGTCAGCTGGCCTTGCGGCCTTCGCTCTGGCGGGTGAGCATCCAGCCGGGATATTCGGCGGGCAGGGCGCTGGCCGCGTCCAGCTTTGCCAGTTCCTCGGCCGAGAGCGTCACGCCGGTGGCGGCGAGGTTTTCGTCGAGCTGGGCGACCGTCTTCGCGCCGATGATCACCGTCGTCACGAAGGGCTGGGCGAGCAGGAAGGCGAGGGCGATCTGCGCGACCGAGACGCCCTTCGCCGTGGCGACCTCGCGCATCACGTCGATGACGTCGAAGGCGCGGTCCTTGTTCACCGGCGGGAAGTCGAAGTTCGCGCGCCGGCCGCCCTCGGCCGCCGAGCCGTCGCGGCCATATTTGCCCGAGAGCAGGCCGCCGGCCAGCGGGCTCCAGACCATCAGCCCGACCTTCTGGTCGAGCAGCAGCGGTGCGATCTCGCGTTCGAGGTCGCGGCCGGCGATGGTGTAATAGGCCTGCAGCGAGGCGAAGCGGGCCCAGCCATGTGCGTCGGCGATGCCGAGCGCCTTCATGATCTGCCAGGCGGCCCAGTTGGAGACGCCGACATAGCGCACATGGCCCTGGCGTACGAGATCGTCGAGCGCGCGCACCGTCTCCTCGACCGGCGTCAGCGGGTCGAAGCCATGGATCTGGTAGAGGTCGATATAGTCGGTGCCGAGCCGCTTCAGGCTCGCCTTGACCGCGTCCATGATGTGGCCGCGCGAGGCGCCGCGATCATTCGGGCCGGGGCCGACCTGGCCGAGCGCCTTGGTCGCCAGCACGATGTCGGTGCGCTTGCGGCCGGAATTGACGATGGCGCGGCCGGTGATCTCCTCGGAGAGGCCTTCGGAATAGACGTCGGCGGTATCGATGAAGTTGACGCCGGCGTCGAGCGCGCGGGCAACGATACCGTCGGCGACGGTCTGGTCGAGTTCGCCGATGGCGGTCCAGAAGCCGCGACCGCCAAAGGTCATGGTGCCGAGCGTGAGTTCGGAGACGAGGAGGCCGGTGCCGCCGAGATTTCTGTAGCGCATGGTTTTCCGTGTCCTTGGATTGAGGTCAGATGAGGGATGGGGCGGCGGCTAGAAGGCGCCGTCCGTTGTCGGGGAGAGGGGGCGCGTCGCCGCGAGTTCGCCGGTGAGACGCACGATCTTGGCTTCGAGCACGTCGGCCGCATCGGAGCCGGCGGCATAACGGAACAGCGGCTTTTCGGCGTTCGACAGATCGACGATCACCTTGGCGAGGCGCGCCGGATCCCCGGCCTGGCGATGGTTGCGCTCGCGATAGCCGGCGCGGATCTGCGACGAGATCTCGGCATAGTCGGGGATCGCATTGCCGCCGAAGCGGACCGAACTCTCGTCGAGGAAGTCCGTGCGGAAGAAGCCGGGCTCGACCACCGTCACATGGATGCCGAACGGCGCAACTTCCTGCGCGAGCGATTCAGAGAAGCCCTCGACTGCAAATTTCGAAGCGCAATAGAGCGAACCGCCGAGGCCGCCGCGCTGGCCGGCGATCGAGGAGAGGTTGAAGATGCGGCCTGAACGCTGGCGCCGCATCACCGGCAGCACGGTGCGGGTGACGTTGAACAGCCCGAACACATTGGTCGCGAATTGCCGCTCCGCGTCGCCCGGCGCGCTTTCCTCGAACAGGCCGAGATGGCCATAGCCGGCATTGTTGACGAGGACGTCGATCCGTCCGAAGGCGGAGACCGCCGAAGCGACGGCCACCTCGATCTGCGCCGGATCCGTGACGTCCAGCGGCAGCGCCAGCAGCGCGTCGCCCGCATCGGGGAAGGCGCTCGCGATCTTTTCCGGGTCGCGGCCCGTTGCCACGATCCTGTCGCCCGCGGCAAGCGCCGCCTTGACGATCTCCGCCCCGATGCCGCGCGTCGCGCCGGTAACGAACCAAACCTTGCTCATCGCAATCTCCCGTTCTGGTGATGCTGAGATGGCGATCCCAAGGCGTCCGCCTTAGCCGAAAGCTGGCGGCTTCTTGCACGATCCGCTCAGAGTGCCGATCTTGGGGTTTGGCGGGATTGCCCCCCGCGCGGCGCGCAGGCGATAGGATGGCGCATGGAACAGCTCAGTGAACTTCGCGACATCATGCTGCGCCGCGCGCCGCCGGGGCGGAGCGAGACACCCGTCCCGTCGCTGCGGCTATTGCGCTCCCATGCCGTGACGCTGGCGGCGCCGGCTTTCTACGAACCGGTCTTCTGCCTCGCCGTCCAGGGATCGAAGCGCCTTGTCGTCGGCGGCGAGCCGCTGGTCTATGACCAGTCAAACTATCTAGTCGTCGCCGTCGACATGCCCGTCATGGCCTGCATCGTCGAGGCGAGCGAGGACCAGCCCTATCTCTGCGTCACGCTGCGGCTCGACCGCATGGCGATCGTCGACATTCTGGCGAGCCTGCCGCCGACCGAGCCGGCCGATCAGGGCGTCGGTCTCGCCATCGGCTCCGTCGATGCGGATTTGCTCGATCCTGTCCTCAGGCTCGTTCGCCTGATCGAGCGGCCGCAGGACGCCGCGATCCTCGCGCCGCTGATCGAGCGCGAGATCCTCTACCGCCTGCTGACCGGGCCGGCCGGTTCGGTGCTGCGGCAGATGGTGGCGCAGAACAGCCGCCTTGCCCGGGTCGACCGCGCGATCGACTGGATCAAGCGCCATTTCCACGAGCCGATGCGGATCGAGGGGCTGGCGGAGATCGCCGGGATGAGCCCGGCCTCGCTGCACCGCCATTTCCGCGCCGTGACGGCGATGAGCCCGCTGCAGTTCCAGAAGCAGTTGCGCCTGCAGGAGGCGCGCCGGCGCCTGGTCGCGGAGCAACTCGACGCCGGCATCATCGGCTTCTCCGTCGGCTACGAGAGCCAGTCGCAATTCAGCCGCGAATATGCACGTCTCTTCGGTGAGCCGCCCGCGCGCGACGCGCAGCGCCTGCGCGCCCTGACGGCGAGCGATCCTGGCCGCCTCGTCCCGGCGACGTGAGGGCCCAAGGGAGGAAACGATGCGCCTCGATCCCGCTCTTCTGCTCGCTTCGGCGCTTCTCGCCATCCCGGCCGCCGCCTCGGCCGCGACCGAACCGCCGACCGGGCATTGGCGGGCCGAGACCATCGCCGGCAAGCCGGTCGCCAAGGACGTGAAGAGCGAGATCGAGATCGCGGCGGACGGCAAAATCGCGGGCACTGGCGGCTGCAACCGCCTGATGGGCCAGGCGAAGATCTCCGGCAAGTCGATCAGCTTCGGGCCGCTCGCCGGCACCATGATGATGTGCCCGGATGAGGCGATGGCGCAGGAGCGCGCCTTCCAGGAGGCGCTCAAGGCGACGCAGCGCTTCACGCTCAAATCGGGCGGCAAGACGCTCGTGCTCAAGAACAAGGCCGGCAAGGCGACCGCCGTGCTCGTGCGCGAATAGATATCCGGAAACGAAACGGGCGGGGAAGATCCCCGCCCGTTCTGTATTGAAGATGATGCGCGACGCGCCGATCAGGCGGCGGCCATCGCCTTGGTCAGGTTGTCGCTGACCTTGTCGAGGAAGCCGGTCGTCGACAGCCACTTCTGGTCCGGGCCGACGAGCAGCGCGAGATCCTTGGTCATGTCGCCGGCCTCGACCGTGTCGACGCAGACCTTCTCGAGCGTGTCGGCGAACTTGGCGAGCGCGGCATTGTCGTCGAGCTTGGCGCGATGGGCGAGGCCGCGCGTCCAGGCGAAGATCGACGCGATCGAATTGGTCGACGTCTCCTTGCCCTTCTGGTGCTCGCGATAGTGGCGCGTCACCGTGCCATGCGCCGCCTCGGCCTCGACGGTCTTGCCATCGGGGGTGAGCAGCACGGAGGTCATCAGCCCGAGCGAGCCGAAGCCCTGCGCGACCGTGTCGGACTGAACGTCGCCATCATAGTTCTTGCACGCCCAGACATAGCCGCCGGACCATTTCAGCGCCGAGGCGACCATGTCGTCGATCAGGCGGTGCTCATAGGTGATGCCGGCCGTCTTGAAGGCATCGGCGAACTCGGCCTCGTAGACTTCCTGGAACAGGTCCTTGAAGCGGCCATCATAGGCCTTGAGGATCGTGTTCTTGGTCGACAGATAGACCGGGTACTTGCGCATCAGGCCGTAGTTCAGCGAGGCGCGGGCGAATTCGCGGATCGATTCGTCGAGGTTGTACATCGCCATGGCGACGCCGGCGCCCGGGAACTTGAAGACTTCCTTCTCGATGACCGAGCCGTCCTCGCCCTCGAACTTGATCGTCAGGCGGCCCTTGCCGGGCACCTTGAAATCGGTCGCGCGATACTGGTCGCCGAAGGCATGGCGGCCGACGATGATCGGCTGCGTCCAGCCCGGAACCAGGCGCGGCACGTTCTTGCAGATGATCGGCTCGCGGAAGATGACGCCGCCGAGGATGTTGCGGATGGTGCCGTTCGGCGACTTCCACATCTCCTTGAGGCCGAATTCCTTCACACGCGCCTCGTCCGGCGTGATCGTGGCGCATTTCACGCCGACGCCGACCTTCTTGATCGCCTCGGCGGCCTCGACGGTGACCTTGTCGTTGGTCGCGTCACGATGCTCGATGCCGAGATCGTAATATTGCAGGTCGATATCGAGGTAGGGATGGATCAGCTTGTCCTTGATCGCCTGCCAGATGATCCGTGTCATCTCGTCGCCATCGAGCTCGACGACGGGATTGGCTACCTTGATCTTCGCCATGGGGAATAGGCCCTCGCTTGATGTTGGGCGGGTCCACCGCCGCCCAAGGGGAGGATCGCGGGCGGGCAGGACGGCGCTTCTTGAACGTGCGAGGTCCCTATAGCACCGCTGCCGCAATGCGAGAAGGCGCGGGAAGGGGTTCCCGCGCCGGTTCGTATCGTCGCGCGCGCCGCGCTATTCGTCAGGCGATGCGCTTCGCCGCGAGGCCGAGCGCGATATAGCTCCAGCCGGTGAAGATCAGCGAGATGCCGGCGAGCGTGCCAGGCACGAGCAGGCCGGAGAAGGAAATGTCGGCCAGGATCATGATGCCGACGATGAGCGCGATGATGCCGGCCGTCAGGATCCAGCCCCAGCCGTCGATCGGGCGCAGGCGGAAGCCGAGAATGACCTGGAATACGCCCTTGGCGATGAAGACGGCGGCGATGACCAGCGTCAGCGCGATGCTGCCGGTCGTCGGCGAGGCATAGATCGCGATGCCGCCGAGCAGCAGGATGATGCCGATGATCAGCTGCCAGATGAAGCCGGTCCAGCTCTGCACGCTGAAGGCGCCCCAGATCTGGAACACGCCGGCGACGACCAGCGCCGCGGCCAGCAGGATCGACAGCGCGATCGAGGAGATCAGCGGCTGCATGATCGCGAAAACGCCGCCAATGATGAAGATGATGCCGAGAGCGAGGAACCAGCCCCACTTCGCCTGAACGGTATCCGAAATGCTTCTGAAGCTCGCCGTGGCCATGGCCCATCCCCTTCCGACTCGACGCGCGGATTGTCGCGCAAGGGGCGGGCTGACACAATTGAATGTTGTCGCGCGCCTCCCGGCCCGCGCGTGGGCGCGGTCATGTGGCTGGCGGGCCCGGCGGCGATGGGGTAGGAGCAGGGGTTCATCCCCCATGCCGATCGGTCCATGAACGACACCTCGAACCCGCTTCTCATCGACGGCCCCGCCGTGATCCTCGTCGAGCCGCAGCTCGGCGAGAATATCGGCACGGCCGCCCGCGCCATGGCCAATTTCGGCCTGTCGGACCTCCGCCTCGTCAAGCCGCGCGACGGCTGGCCGAGCGAGAGCGCCGTGCGGGCCGCGAGCCGGGCCGACCATGTGATCGAGCGCGTGCGCCTCTTCGACAGCGTCGAGGCGGCGATCGCCGACCTCGGCTATGTCATCGCGACGACGGCGCGCGTGCGCGGCCTCGCCAAGCCCGTGCGCGGTCCGGCCTCGGCGGGGGAGAAGATGCGCGCCCATGCGCTTGGCGGCATCCGGTCCGGCATGCTTTTCGGGCGCGAGCGGATCGGCCTCATGAACGAGGAAATCTCGCTCGCCGACGAGATCGTCACGCTGCCGGTCGATCCCGATTTCGCCTCGCTGAACATCGCGCAGGCCGTGCTGATCCTCGCCTATGAATGGCGCCGCAGCGGCGTCGTGCAGGAGGAGGAGGGGCTGCGCTTCACCACGCGCACGGATTCGCGCCCCGCGAACAAGGAAGAGATGCTCGGCCTGTTCGAGCATCTCGAGGGCGCGCTCGACGCCGTCACCTTCTTCCGCCCGCCGGAGAAGAAGCCGGCCGTGGTGGCGACTTTGCGCGCCATGCTGCAGCGCGCCGGCTTCACCGAGCAGGACGTGCGCACGCTGCGCGGTGTCGTGGCGGCGCTGCAGAACCGGCCGACCCGGCCGCACAAGCGCGCCGACGGCACGCTGACCACCAGCCGGGAGAAGAAGGAGTGAGCATCCGCCTGCTCGTCTTCGATTCAGGCGTCGGCGGGCTCTCGGTGCTGAAGGAGATCCGCCGCCGCGTGCCGACGGCCGATATCCTCTATGTCGCGGATGACGCGGCCTTCCCCTATGGCGATTGGGAAGACGAGCCGCTCAAGGCGCATGTCGTCGCGACGATCGGCGCGCTGATCGCGCGCGAGGCGCCCGACGCGGTGGTCATCGCCTGCAACACGGCCTCGACCCTCGTCCTGCCGGCGCTGCGCGCGCTCCACGCCATTCCCTTCGTCGGCACGGTCCCCGCGATCAAGCCGGCGGCGGAGACGACGCAGAGCGGCGTCGTCGGCGTCCTCTCGACGCCCGGGACGATGCGGCGCGATTATACCCGCGCGCTGATCCGCGATTTCGCGGCTTCCTGCCATGTCCGCCTGGTCGGCTCGTCGGAACTGGCGCCGCTGGCCGAGGCCGCGATGCGCGGCGAGGTTGTCGAGGATGCCGCGATCCGCTTCGAGATCGAGCCGGCCTTCATCACGGTCGAGGGGCGGCGTACCGACAAGATCGTCCTCGCCTGCACGCATTATCCTTTCCTGCTCGACCGTCTCGTGGCACTGGCGCCCTGGCCGGTGGACTGGATCGACCCCGCCGACGCGATCGCCCGCCGCGTCGTCTCGCTGCTCGGCCTCACCGAGGCCCCCGACGCCCCGCTCGCACGCGGCACGGCGCAGCTGACGAGCGGCAAGTCCTGGCCGCCGGCGCTGTTGCCCGTGCTGGCACGCTTCGGACTGGAGCCGCGGTAGACGTCGGTCTGCTTTCGCAGCGCTTCGGCTGCATGGATCCCGGCTTCCGCCGGGATGACGCCGGTGTGGGGGATGGCGCGTGCATAAGCGTCGCCCCGCTCCCAAAACCCTTCAAGCTGCCGTCATCCCGGCGAAAGCCGGGATCCATTCAGCCTGAGGCATGGGGCGTGACACCACGGCAGGACCGGGCGATGATCCATCTATGCAACCGTGCGTCTACATCATGGCCTGCGGCTACAACGGCACGCTCTATGTTGGCGTGACGAGTTCGATCGTGCATCGCGCATGGCAGCACCGTGAAGGCCTCGCCGACGGCTTCGCGAAGCGATACCGGACGCGGATGCTCGTTTACTACGAACTCTTGGGCTCGATGCCGGAGGCGATCCGGCGGGAGAAGCAGATCAAGGAGTGGCGGCGCTCCTGGAAGATCGACCTGATCGAGCGCGGCAATCCGACATGGCGCGATCTTTATCCCGAGATCGCGCAGTGAGGCGATTCCTTCCCCACGCATCGGCTGCATGGATCCCGGCTTTCGCCGGGATGACGCCGGTGTGGGGGGATGGCGCGTGCACAAGCGTCAACCCGCTCCCAAAGTCCTCCAAGCTGCCGTCATCCCGGCGAAAGCCGGGATCCATTCAGCCTGAGGCAGGGGGCGTGACGGCCCCTGCGCTCAGTCCCTTATCGTCAGCCCGGCGAAGTCGAACAGGTCGCGGTCGAGGAGGTGCGAGGGGTTGGCGTTGGTGAGTGCCTTCATCATCACGTCCTTGCGGCCCGGCGCCTTCTTTTCCCATTCGGCCAGCATCGCCTTGACGAGGTTGCGCTGCAGGCCTTCCTGCGAGCCGCAGAGGTCGCAGGGGATGATCGGGAAGGCCATAGCGTTCGAGAAGCGCGCTATGTCGTCCTCGGCGCAATAGGCGAGGGGGCGCAGCACGAAGAGGTCGCCCTCGTCATTGACCAGCTTCGGCGGCATCGCGGCGAGCTTGCCGCCATGGAAGAAGTTCATGAAGAAGGTTTCGAGGATGTCCTCGCGGTGATGGCCGAGCACCACCGCCTGGCAGCCTTCCTCGCGCGCCACTCGATAGAGATGGCCGCGGCGCAGCCGCGAGCAGAGCGCGCAATAGGTCCGGCCCGTCGGCACCTTGGAGACGACGACCGAATAGGTGTCCTGCCGCTCGATCCGGTAGGGGACGCCGACGCCGTCGAGGAAGCTCGGCAGCACATCGGCCGGGAAGCCCGGCTGGGCCTGGTCGAGATTGCAGGCGAGAAGATCGACCGGCAGCAGGCCGCGCCATTTGAGATCGAGCAGCATGGCGAGGAGCGCATAGGAATCCTTGCCGCCCGAGAGGCAGACGAGCCAGCGATCGCCCGGCCGCACCATGGCGAAATCGTCGAGCGCCTCGCGCGTCTGCCGGATCAGCCGCTTGCGGAGCTTGCCGAACTCGACGGAGGAGGGCGCCGCACGAAAAAGCGGGTGGCAGGTATCGCCCGCCTCCAGATCATCGACGGGATCGAGCGTTTCGGACATGTATGGCGGCTCCGGCTTCGCCGTTCTCTTTGCCGAAAAGCGCAGCGCCGCGCAATGGTCGGGGGGCCGGGACATAGCCCGCCTACGCCGCAAAGGCGATCGGCGCTTCGGCTGCATGGATCCCGGCTTTCGCCGGGATGACGCCGGTGTGGGGGGAGGGCGCGTACATAAGCGTCGACCCGCTCCCAAAACCCTCCAAGCTGCCGTCATCCCGGCGAAAGCCGGGATCCATTCAGCCTGAGGCATGGGGCGTGACAGCGCGGCATGGTCGGGCGATGATCCATCTATGCAACCGTGCGTCTACATCATGGCCAGCGGCTACAACGGCACGCTCTATGTTGGCGTGACGAGTTCGATCGTGCATCGCGCGTGGCAGCATCGCGAGGGCCTGATCGGCGGTTTCGCGAAACGGCACAGGACGCGGATGCTCGTTCACTACGAACTCTTGGGCTCGATGCCGGAGGCGATCCGGCGGGAGAAGCAGATCAAGGAGTGGCGGCGCGCATGGAAGATCGACCTGATCGAACGTGGCAATCCGACCTGGCGCGATCTTTATCCCGAGATCGCGCAGTGAGGCGATTCCTTCCCCACGCTGCGGCTGCATGGATCCCGGCTCTCGCCGGGATGACGCCGGTGTGGGGGAGGGCGCATGCATCATCGGCAACCAGATCTCGAAACCCTCCAAGTTGCCGTCATCCCGGCGAAAGCCGGGATCCATGCAGCCTGAGGCACAAGACTAACAGCGCGGCAGCACGCGCGCGTCACCGGCTTTGCCCGCCCACACCACCCCGCCTTGCCTCGTCGCCCCTGTCGCCCTATCGTTGTGACGGGGCGTATCCAAAAACGTCTTCCATCCCATCCTTGAATCGACTCAAGTCCCACGGAGTCCGATATGTTCGTCTGCACCGGTTATGCCGCGCAGAGCGCTGACACGCCGCTCGCGCCCTTTTCCTTCAACCGCCGCGATCCCGGCCCGACCGATGTCGAGATCGAGATCCTCTATTGCGGCGTCTGCCATTCCGACCTGCACACGGCGCGCGGCGAGTGGCCGGGCACGGTCTATCCCAATATTCCCGGCCACGAGATCGTCGGGCGCGTGCGCCGCGTCGGCGCCGATGTGAAGAGCTTCAAGGTCGGCGACTTGGCCGGCGTCGGTTGCCTGGTCGATTCCTGCCGCACCTGTGCGAACTGTGTCGAAGGTCTCGAGCAATATTGCCTCGTCGGCGCGACCGGCACCTACAATGCGCCGGACAAGCACACGGGCGGCGTCACCTATGGCGGCTATTCTAAGGCGGTCGTCGTCGACGAGGCCTTCGTGCTGC
Source organism: Kaistia hirudinis (assembly GCF_014196455.1). Classification (GTDB taxonomy): domain Bacteria; phylum Pseudomonadota; class Alphaproteobacteria; order Rhizobiales; family Kaistiaceae; genus Kaistia; species Kaistia hirudinis. The sequence goes on along the minus strand of NZ_JACIDS010000005.1, from coordinate 86,408 downwards.
GCCTGCCGGAAAATCTCGATCTCGCGGCCGTCGCGCCGCTCCTCTGTGCGGGCATCACGACCTATTCGCCGCTGCGCCACTGGAAGGCCGGTCCCGGCAAGACGGTGGGCGTGGTCGGGCTCGGCGGCCTCGGCCATATGGCGGTGAAGCTGGCGCGGGCCATGGGCGCCGAAGTCGTGATGTTCACGACCTCGGAGAGCAAGCGCGCGGATGCCGAGCGGCTCGGCGCGCATCACGTCGTCGTGACGCGCGATCCTGAGGCGCTGAAGGCCTGGGGCGGCAAGCTCGACCTGATCATCGACGCGGTCTCGGCCGAGCACGACATCAACGCCTATCTCGTGCTGTTGAAGCGCGACGGGACGCTGGTGCAGGTCGGCGCGCCGCCGGCGCCGCTACCGGTGCATGTCTCGAACCTGATCTTCGGGCGCCGCTCCTTCGCGGGCTCGCTGATCGGCGGCATTCCCGAGACGCAGGAAATGCTCGATTTCTGCGGCAAGCACGGCATCACTGCCGATATCGAGATGATCCCGATCGACAAGATCAACGAAGCTTATGACCGCATGCTGAAGAGCGACGTCAAGTATCGCTTCGTGATCGACATGGCGACCCTGCCGGCCGCCGCATAAGACCGCATCGGCGGCGTCAGCGGCGTCGGCCCATGAGGTTGACGAGCGCGACGCCGCCGATCGCCATCGCGCCGCCGGCAAGACCGAGCGGCGTCGGGATCTCGCCGAGCCAGACGAAGCCGATCAGCGTCGCGGTCGGCGCGATCAAATAGAGGAAGTTGGAGGCGCGCGCGGCCGCGAAGGTCTTGAGCGCGACCGCCCAGGTCAGATAGCCGATCACGGTCGGGAAGACCGCGAGATAGAGGATCGCCGCGCCCACATCCGCCGGGGCGCGCGAGAGCGCATCGAGCGTATCCGGCACGGCCGGCAGCAGCGGCAGCGCGCCGATCAGCAGGATCCAGGCCGTGACGACGATCGCCGGCATGCGGCCGAGCAGCGGCTTCTGTACGATTGTCGAGATCGACGTGCAGAGCGCCGCCCCGAGGATCAGCAGCACGCCCGGATCGAAGCCGAAGGCCTCGCCGCTGCCGACGGCGATCAGCCCGACGCCGGCGAAGGAGACGGCCGTGCCGATCCAGCCCCAGAGCCCGAAGCGCTCGCCGAGCAGCGGCAGCGCGACCAGCGCCACGATGATCGGATTGACCTGGATGATGAAGGCGGCGGGGCCGGCGGCGACGGTGCGCTCGCCCGTATTCAGCAGCACGGCATAGGCCGCGATGAAGAGCGGGCCGATGATCGCGAGCCGCAGCAGGTCGCGCGGGGCGGGCAGGGGCGGGCGGGCGATCGCCAGATAGAGCCCGGCGGGAATGGCAGCGGTCAGATAGCGCGCGGCGGCGAGCTCCACCGGCGTCAGATGCTGGAGCCCGACCCGGATCGCCGCGAAGGCCGAGGCCCAGGTGATGATGGTGACGAGAATGGCGCCATAGCCGATGGCCGCGCGGCGGTCGCGCGCTTGGGGCGTCACAGCATGGCTCATGCTTCGGATCCTCCGGCGAGCGTCTTGATAGACGCTCGGCATCGTCGACGCAAAGGCCTGCTGCCGGCCCGGAAAGCAAAAGGCCGCCCGGAGGCGGCCTTTCGAACTCAGCGGCTGAAAGAAATCAGCGCGAATAGAACTCGACGACGAGGTTCGGTTCCATGTGCACCGGATAGGGCACATCGGCGAGGCCGGGAACGCGGGCGAACTTCGCGGTCATCTTGTGATGATCGACTTCGATATAGTCCGGCACGTCGCGCTCGGCGAGCTGCGTCGCCTCGATGACCATGGCGAGCTGCTTCGAGGTATCCTTGACCTCGATCAGGTCGCCGACCTTCACCGAGTAGCTCGGGATGGTGACGCGGCGGCCATTGACCTTGATGTGGCCGTGCGAGACGAACTGGCGCGCGGCGAAGACGGTCGGCACGAACTTGGCGCGGTAGACGACCGCATCGAGACGGCACTCGAGCAGGCCGACGAGGCTCTCGGACGAATCGCCCTTCCGGCGCGTCGCCTCGGCATAGATCTTCCGGAACTGCTTCTCGGAGATGTTGCCGTAATAGCCCTTGAGCTTCTGCTTGGCGCGGAGCTGGGTGCCGTAGTCGGACACCTTGCCCTTGCGACGCTGGCCGTGCTGGCCCGGGCCGTATTCGCGCTTGTTGACCGGGGACTTCGGACGGCCCCAGAGGTTTTCGCCAAGACGGCGGTCGATCTTGTGTTTGGACGAAGCACGCTTCGACATCGCATATCCCTTGAGGATAGAGTTTCAGGGACACGCGCCCTCCTCTGTCCACCCATGGGGGGCGAACCGACAGGACCAGGCCGAAGCCTCATCCGCGGGTGCGTGAAATGACAGGCGGGGCCCGAAGGACCCGCTTGCCACGGGCGCTCTCATAGGCGGGATGCTTCGCCATGTCAATGAAAGCGCGGCCGGGCAGACGCCGCATGGTTTTTTTCCACGGCCTTGTCCATTGCGGCGGGCGCTCGCGCGTCATTGGGTTGGCGGCGCATGATGCCTCGCCTGAAGCTCGGGAGAAAAGACGATGCAATATCTGCTCATGCTCTATTTCGACGACACGGCCTGGCCGCAGATGACGCCGGAGCAGCAGAAGGAGGGCGAGGCGGCCTATATGGCCTATACGCAGGCGCTCGCCGATTCCGGCGCGCTGGTCGGCGCCAATCGCCTTCAGCCGAGCCGTTCGGCCACGACGGTTCGCCTCGTCGACGGCAAGCCGCAGGTGCTCGACGGCCCCTTCGCCGATTCGAAGGAGCAGGTCGGCGGCTATTACCTGATCGAGGCGGCCGATCTCGACGCGGCGCTCGCCTGGGCCGCGCGCTGCCCGACGACGGGTCACGGCGTCGTCGAGGTCCGGCCGGTCTGGCCGACAATGTAGGGGAGGGCGGGGCGATGGGACGGCTCTCGGTCTTCAACCAGGTCACGGTCGACGGCTATTTCGCGGATGCGGGCGGCGACATGAGCTGGGCCAAGGCCTCGCGCGACGCCGAGTTCGACGCCTTCATCGCCGGCAATGCGTCCGGCGGCGGGCGGCTGCTCTTCGGCCGCGTGACTTATGAGATGATGGCTGGCTATTGGCCGACGCCCTTCGCCGCGCAGGAGTTCCCCGTCGTCGCGGCGCGGATGAACGCGATGCCGAAGACAGTGTTCTCCCGCACGCTCCAGCGGGCGGACTGGTCCGGCACGCGCCTCGTCGCGGGCGATCTCGTCGGCGAGGTCGCCCGCCTCAAGGCCGAGCCCGACGATCTCGCCGTGCTCGGCAGCGGCAGCCTCGTCGTCCAGCTCGCCGAGGCCGGGCTGATCGACGAGTTCCAGATCGTCGTCTTCCCGCTGGTGCTCGGCAGCGGGCGGACCATGTTCGACGGGCTGAAGCGGCGGCTCGCGCTTGAGACGATCGATGTCCGCCGCTTCGGCAATGGCTGCCTCTTCGTGCGCTACCGGCCGGTGCCGGCTTGAACGGCGAGGCGCGGCGGCTGGCGGAGGCGGTGGCGCGGCGGAGCTATTCCCGCCTCGTCGCGCTCCTCGCCGCGCGCTCGCGCGATGTCGCCGCGGCCGAGGACGCGCTCGCCGATGCCTTCGCCGCCGCGCTCGACGACTGGCCGGCGCGCGGCGCGCCCGACAATCCGGAGGCCTGGCTGATGACGGCGGCGCGACGGAAGATGACGGACGCCGCGCGGCGGCGGCAGACGGGCGAAGCCTTCGCCGCTGCGTTCCGCGACCTCGCCGACGAGATCGACACCGCCGATCCCGCCGCCATTCCGGACCGGCGGCTCGCGCTGCTCTTCGCCGTCGCCCATCCCGCGCTCGATGCCGATCTGCATGCGCCGTTGATGCTGCAGGTCGTGCTCGCCCTCGACGCGAAGCGCATCGCTTCCGCCTTTCTCACCTCGCCCGCCGCCATGGCGAAGCGGCTTGTCCGCGCCAAGGCGAAGATCCGCGAGGCCGGCATTCCCTTCGAGATCCCCGACCGCGCGGCGATGCCGGAACGGCTCGATGCCGTGCTCGCCGCCATCTATGCGGCGTTCTCCGAAGGGTGGGGCGATCCGGAAGCCGGTGGGCGTGACCTGACCGGCGAGGCGGTCTTCCTCGCGCGGATCGTCGCCGAACTGCTGCCACAAGAGGCCGAAGCGCTCGGGCTCGTCGCGCTGCTGCTGCATGTCGATGCCCGCCAGGCGGCGCGGCGCACGGAGGCGGGCGACTATGTCCCGCTCTCCGAGCAGGACCCGGCGCGCTGGAATGCGGATGCGATCAACGAGGCCGAGGCGCTGCTGCGTCGCGCCGCCGCGCTGGGACAGATTGGCCGCTACCAACTGGAGGCGGCGCTGCAGTCGGCGCATGTCGCGCGGCGTCTCTCGGGCCGCGACAATGGGGATGCGGTGCTCCGTCTCTATGACGCGCTCATCCGCGTCGCGCCGTCGCCCGTCGTCGCGGTCAACCGCGCCCTCGCGCTCGCCGAGGTCGAGGGCCCGGCCGCCGGCCTCGCCGCACTCGCGGCGCTGGATGGCGATCCGCGGCTTGCGCAATATCAGCCCTATTGGGCTGCCCGGGCCGAACTCCTCGCCCGCACGGACGCACGCGAGGAGGCCGCATCCGCTTTCGACCGCGCCATCGGCCTTGCGAGCGATCCGGCCGTGCGGCGCTTTCTCCAGCGGCGGCGGGAAACGCTGCGCTGCCCGGAAGAGCCAGCCGCGGACGGCTGGACTCGTCCTGGCCCGCGCTAGGGGTACTGACCGTCGCTTTTCGGCGGAACGGCCTTCGGCGCCCACCAGGGGAAGGGCCATGGCACGGGCACGCCTTGTCCCGGAGGCGGCGGTTCTTCCTGCCGGGGCGTGAGGCCGGCGATCCTGGCTTCGAGCCTGTTCGTCGAGGCGTGGACGCGCACACCGATGACCCAGTGCGGCACCAGCAAGGACTCGACGACCCGGATTCGCGTGAAAACCTGCAGGGCGAGGCCTGTCGGTACGTCGGCAAGAAAGCTGACGTCCAGGATGCCGTCTCGCGGTGGCATGACGTAAATGTGCGGACTGAGTGCCGGGTGGCTCCAGCCCGTCGTCGGAACCCATCCATGCGCCGTGATGGAAATTGCGCGCGGATTTTCAGGGATCACGAGCAGTTCTTCGACATCAACCTTCTCGACTGAATAGACCAGGGATTGCATGATCTCCTCCCGAGACTGCAAGGCCGTTCACTGACGGCCGCAGCCAGAAGGCTCCTGGCTTCAGGTATAGTCAATCATGGGTTGTGATATGGCTGCGCCTACAGGCGTGATTCGCGGAGGTCTCATTCCGGAATCGTGTCCGCGTGTGGGTGCGACCCCTCCTGTCGCCCTGTTTGGCACCTACATGGTGTGGCCAGCCACAGATCCGGACGCCCGCCTATGCCGACACTCGCCGATACGCCGCTTTCCGTTCTCGACCTCGCGCCGGTCCGCCAGGGCGGCACGATTTCGGATGCCTTCGTCAATTCGGTGGCGCTCGCGCGTCACGTCGAGGCGCTCGGCTACAAGCGCTTCTGGCTGGCCGAGCATCACAATATGCCCGGCATCGCATCCTCAGCGACGGCGGTCCTGATCGGCCATATCGCCGGCGCGACATCGACCATCCGCGTCGGTTCGGGCGGTGTCATGCTGCCGAACCATGCGCCGATCATCATCGCCGAGCAGTTCGGCACGCTGGAGGCGCTTTATCCCGGCCGCATCGACCTCGGCCTCGGTCGCGCGCCGGGAACGGACCCGCTGACGACGCGGGCGCTGCGCCGTGACCTCGCCGACGACGAAAACGCCTTCCCGCGCAATGTGCAGGAGTTGCTGGCGCTGCTCGCGCCCGCCGGCGAATTGCAGCGCGTCCGGGCGGTGCCGGGCTCGGGCTCGAACGTGCCGGTCTGGCTGCTCGGCTCCTCGACCTTCTCGGCGCAGCTTTCCGGCATGCTCGGCCTGCCCTTCGCCTTCGCGAGCCATTTCGCGCCGCAGCGGCTCATGGAGGCGATCGAGGTGCATCGCCACTTCTTCAAGCCGTCCGAATATCTCGACAAGCCGCATGTCATGGTCGGCCTGCCGGTGATCGCCGCCGAATCCGACGAGCGGGCGAACTATCTGGCCACCACGACCTTCCAGCGCCTGATCAATCTCGTCCGCGGCCGGCCGACCGTGCTCGTCCCGCCCGTTGAAAGCATGGACGGCCTCTGGGACGAACGCGAAGAGGCCTATGTCGGCACGCATCTCGGCGTCGCGGTCATCGGCGGCCCCGAAACGGTCAAGCGCCGGCTGGAGGATTTCGTCCAGCAAACCGGCGCGGACGAGCTGATCATCACCTCCGACTTCTATGACCCGGTCGACCGCCTCCGCTCGTTCGAGATCATCATGGAAGCGAAGAACGGGTAGGGCGCCGGGGAAGCGACGCTGGATTTGCCTGGTTCCGCGCTGAGGCAGGGGCGGGACGTGGTTCCGGCGAGATCGGCGCTCCATGTCCGGCCTTCCTCCTTGCTAGCTCTCCCCCAAGGGGGAGAGGGCAGGGGCGGTGGCCATCATCGACTCTGAGTCAATGCGATAGCGGCTGACGTACAAGTCGGGAGGCGATTCCCTCACTTTCGTGGGGAGGGCTATCGCCCGCGGGATGGTCGGGCGTGATCCTGACCTTTCTTAACCTCCCCCTGAGGGGGAGGTCGACGACCGCAGGCCGGCGGGAGAGTGTTTAGGGAACCCTCCGGAGAGGCCGTAAACCCTCTCCCGGCGCTCCGCGCCGACCTCTCCCTCAGGGAGAGGTGAAGAGGGGAGTTCGGCGCGATGGCTCGCCCTTGAGGGGATGAGAGTTGCAGTCCTGCCGATGACTGGGCCGTGATGGTGCGTTCACCGTGCTGGCCACAATACCGCGCCGCGCGACAACGCTCCGGGAGACGGTCCGCGCACAAAAAAGCCGGCGCCCCTTGAGGCGCCGGCTCTGTTGCTTCATGCGATCGCGTCTTACGGCATCACGCAGCGATACTGCCGGCCGTCATAGCCGGTAAAGGTGCCCGTTGCCGGGTTGAAGCTGCGATAGCGCTGTGAGCAATAAGCGACATAGTCGTTGCCATAGCGCTGCTGGTTGGCTGAGCCGGCGATCGCCGCGCCGAGGGCGAGGCCGAGAACGCCGGCCGCCAGGGCCGCGTTGGGATTGCCGTAGTAATTGCCGCCGTAATAGCCCGGGCCACGCCAGCCATAATAGCGATGGCCGCGGGGATAGTTGTAATAGCGCGGACCGGGTCCACCCGGGCCTCGCCAACCGGGGCCACCCCGGCCGGGGCCGCCCCAGCCCTGACCGCGCGGCGGTCCATCCCATTGCGCAACCTGGTAGGAACCGTCGGGCAATGCCACGCTTGCAGCCTGTGCCGTGGTCGGCACGGCCGCCATCGAAGCCGCGACCATCGCGGCCGAGATCGCTCCAATGATCGGTGTCTTGAACATATGGGACCCTTTCTTCTGTTCGACCGCGCGCCAAGGCGGGGATTGCCAAGCTTTTGGAAACTCGGCCAGATCGCCGCGACGCTGGTGTCGCCGTCCGCTTGCAGAAAGAACGGGCGAGGCGGAGGAAGGTTCCGGATGCGGATCGTCAGGGTCGGCGCGAACGCGAAAAGGCCCGCGCCGGTCGCCCGGGCGGGCCTCTCGTCGGAAGAGAGATCGATCGACGATCAGGCGGTCTGCGCGACCGCGATGCCCTTCTCGGTGAAATAGGCCTGGATCTCGCCAGCCTGGAACATCTCGCGCACGATATCGCAGCCGCCGACGAACTCGCCCTTCACATAGAGCTGGGGAATGGTCGGCCAGTTGGAATAGGTCTTGATGCCCTGACGGATCTCGGGATCGGCGAGCACATTGATGCCCTTATAGTCGACGCCGAGGTAATCGAGGATCTGCACGACCTGGCCCGAGAAGCCGCACTGCGGGAAGGCCGGGGTGCCCTTCATGAAGAGCACGACGTCGTTGGACTTCACCTCGCTGTCGATGAAGCTCTCAATATCGCTCATTGTGGGGTGTCCTTGCGTTGTCCGGTTCAAGGCCGGGAACGGAAACATGGAAACTAGGTAAGCGCTCGTCATCGTCCTGTCGAGAGCGCTGCACCTCGATCAGGGCGACAAGACGGCAAAGGGATTTCAGTCCGGCGCACTCGTCTGCAGCGCCAGCGCATGCAGCGTGCCGCCCATATTGCCCTTGAGCGCGGCATAGACCATCTGGTGCTGCTGCACGCGGTTCTTGCCGCGGAACTGCTCGGAGACCACCTCCGCCGCATAATGATCGCCATCACCGGCGAGGTCGCGGATCACGACCTTGGCGTCGGGCAGGGCCGACTTGATGAGGCTCTCGATGTCGCGCGCATGCATCGGCATGTCATGTCCCCTGGACCGTTGCGGCCCTTCGCGGCCGGCGAGTCAGAGTTCGCCGGCCATGAAAGCCGGAAACCAATTCTCATGGGCTTCCGTGAGCTTTGCAACCGATATGGCTGCGATATCCGCGATTGCAAGGTCCGTGCCGCCGACCGTGCCGAGCCGGGTCACCGCAACGCCGGCCGCCGCTGCCGCCGCTTCGATCGCGGTGACGCCATCGGGCCGTGCCGTCATGACATAACGCGCCTGATCCTCGCCGAAGAGATAGGCATGCTTCGCCGCGATGCCCTCGGGCAGGCGAATCGCCGCGCCGATGCCGCCGGCCATGGCCATCTCGGCGAGCGTCGCCGCGAGGCCGCCATCGGAAACGTCGTGGCAGGCCGTCACCTCGCCGCCGCGGATCAGGCCGCGCACCAGATCGCCGGCGCGCCGCTCCGTCGTGAGGTCGACCGGCGGCGGGGCGCCTTCCTCGCGGCCGAGGATCTCGCGCAGATAGATTGACTGGCCGAGATGCGTTCCGGCCTCGCCGATCAGCAGAACCACGTCGCCCGCCTGCTTGAAGGCGACCGTTGCCATCACCGAGAGATCCGGCAGCAGGCCGACGCCGCCGATCGCCGGGGTCGGAAGGATGCCGACGCCGCTGGTCTCGTTGTAGAGCGAGACGTTGCCCGAGACGATCGGGAAGTCGAGCGCCCGGCAGGCCGCGCCGATGCCCTCGATGGCGCCGACGAACTGGCCCATGATCTCCGGCTTCTCGGGATTGCCGAAATTCAGGTTGTCGGTCGCCGCCAGCGGCTCCGCGCCGACCGCGGTCAGGTTGCGCCAGCATTCGGCGATCGCCTGCTTGCCGCCCTCGAAGGGATCGGCCTCGCAATAGCGCGGGCTGACATCGAGCGAGAAGGCGAGGGCCTTCTTCTCGTGACCCTCGACGCGGACCACCGCGGCATCGCCGCCGGGGCGCTGCGCGGTGTTGCCCTGGATCAGGTGATCATACTGCTCCCACACCCAGCGGCGCGACGCCATGTCGGGCGAACCGACGATCTTCAGCAGCGCCGCGGCATAGTCGTTCGGCTCGGCGACGTCTTCGGCCGCGAGTTTCGCCAATGGCGGCTTGCGGGCGAAGGGGCGGTCATATTCCGGCGCCTGGTCGCCGAGATCCTTGATCGGCAGGTCGGCGACGACATCGCCATGCCGCAGGATGCGGAAGCGGAGGTCGTCGGTCGTGTAGCCGACGATCGCGAAATCGAGCCCGAACTTGCGGAAAATCGCCTCGGCCTCGGCCTCCTGCTCGGGGCGGAGCACCATGAGCATGCGCTCCTGGCTCTCCGAAAGCATCATCTCATAGGCGCTCATGCCCTCCTCGCGGCAGGGCACCTTGTCGAGGTCGAGCTCGATGCCGAGATCGCCCTTGGCGCCCATCTCGACCGCCGAGCAGGTGAGGCCGGCCGCGCCCATGTCCTGGATCGCGATGACCGCGCCGGTGGCCATCAGTTCGAGGCAGGCTTCCAGCAGCAGCTTCTCGGAGAAGGGATCGCCGACCTGGACCGTCGGGCGCTTTTCCTCAATGGATTCATCGAATTCGGCCGAAGCCATGGTCGCGCCGCCGACGCCGTCGCGCCCCGTCTTGGAGCCGAGATAGACGACCGGCAGGCCGACGCCCTCGGCCTTCGAATAGAAGATCCGGTCCGCGCGGGCGAGGCCGGCCGCGAAGGCGTTGACGAGGATGTTGCCATTGTAGCGCGGGTGGAAATTCACCTCGCCGCCCACGGTCGGCACGCCGAAGGAATTGCCATAGCCGCCGACGCCGGAAACGACGCCCGACACGAGATGGCGCGTCTTGGGATGATCGGCCGCGCCGAAGCGCAGCGCATTCATCGCCGCGATCGGCCGCGCGCCCATGGTGAAGACGTCGCGCAAGATGCCGCCGACACCGGTCGCCGCGCCCTGATAGGGCTCGATGAAGGACGGATGGTTGTGGCTCTCCATTTTGAAAACAATGGCTTCGCCGTCATCGATGTCGACTACGCCAGCATTTTCGCCGGGGCCGCAAATGACGCGCGGCCCGGTGGTCGGCAGCGTACGGAGCCACTTCTTCGAGGATTTGTACGAGCAGTGCTCGTTCCACATCGCCGAGAAGATGCCGAGCTCGGTCAATGTCGGCGTCCGGCCGATCAGGTCCAGGATGCGCTGGTACTCGTCAGGCTTCAGGCCATGGCTGGCGACGAGTTCGGGCGTGATCGGCGTGTCGTTCGGAAGCACGGGATACCTCGGACGTGGCGATGCAGCATGCGATAGTGCGCGAAGCGGCCTCTGTAAATGGCCCGAAGAGACTCTTCGCCGATTGCGCCTGCCGAGTTGCCCGGCTTAGATCGCCCTCTCGTTGCCGGAGAGATCGCCTTGCAGTTCAATCACGTCGCCAATCGCGTCGCCGAGACGCATTTCGAAACGGTCGTCGCGCTCTTCCGCGATCAGCTCGGCTTCGTCGAGCTGCGCCGCAACGCCCGCGCGATCTGGATGCGGCAGCCCGGCGCCAATATCGACCTGCAGTTCTCGCGCGTCGCCGCCTCGCGCGACGACCCGGAGCGGGAGCGCTCGCAGGTTTCGTTCCTGAGCGAGACGCCGCGGCAAGATCTTGAAAAGCTTGCGGAATGGCTGGGCTCGAAGGGCCTCGTCGCCACGGTCGGCGCCTATTCCGACCGCGAATTCTACCTCGACGCGCCCGACGCCCTGGTCGACTTCGTCATCGAGGCGATGCGGCCGGAACTCGCCGACTATCCGGTCAAGGTCTGAGCCTCAGGCGGCGAGCAGGCTCTCGAAGAGCGGGCGCCCATCGAGACCGCCATTCAGCGGCTCGATCAGGTTCTCCGGATGCGGCATCATGCCGAGAACATTGCGTTTCTCGGACAGGATACCGGCAATGTCGTCGATCGAGCCGTTCGGATTGCCGACATAGCGGAACGCGATCCGGTCCTCGCCCTTGAGGCGGGCCAGCGTCTCGTCATCGGCGCGGTAGTTGCCGTCGCCATGCGCCACGGGCGAGCGGATCACCGCGCCCTTGTCGTAGCGGGCGGTAAAGGCCGAATCGGTCGTCTCGACGCGCAGCTTCACTTCCTTGCAGATGAATTTGAGGCCGGCATTGCGCATGAGCACGCCCGGCAGCAGACCCGCCTCGCAGAGGATCTGGAAGCCGTTGCAGACGCCGAGCACCGCGACCCCGCGTTCCGCCTCGCGGCGAATCGCGTCCATGATCGGCTCGCGCGCCGCGATCGCGCCGGAGCGCAGATAGTCGCCATAAGAGAAGCCGCCGGGAATGACGATCAGGTCGACCTTCGGCAGGTCATGATCGCCATGCCAGACGACGGCCGGACGATGCCCGCCGACCTTCTCGAGCGCGGCGACCATATCCCGTTCGCGATTGGAGCCGGGGAAGACGACGACGGCTGATTTCACGTCAGGTCTCCTCAGCCCACGATCTCGACGCGATAGTTCTCGATGACGGTATTGGCCAGCAGCTTCGCGGCCATGGCCTCGAGTTCCGCTTTCGCCTTGCCGGCGTCGGTCTCCGCCACTTCGATGTCGAAGACCTTGCCCTGGCGGACGCTGGCGACGCCGGCGAAGCCGAGCGATCCGAGCGCGCCCTCGATCGCCTTGCCCTGCGGATCGAGGACGCCATTCTTCAAGGTGACGGTGACGCGGGCTTTCATGGGCATCCTGTCGGCGAGTTTCCAGTCGGCAATCGGTTCCCGCGTCATAGGACGGACATCGCCGGAAGGAAAGTGCGGACTCTATCCCGGACGGCGAAAATCGCCGCTCTTGAAGGCCTTGGCCAGATTCGCACGAGCCAGGCTGGGGGATTCGCCCACCGAAGAAAGAATGAACATCCTTCCTCCTTGTACGATCAGCATGATCGCGACATCGACATCCTGGTAGACGCCTATCATGTGCACTGCCGTATAGTCGGCCGTCTTCGTTTTTCTCACCTCGGTGAATTTCCAGCCGCCGTATTGCCCATCATAAGCATAGAGCAGCATATCGTTCACGAACGCACGGATATTGACGTAGGGCTTGTTAAGTCTGTCTTCCGTGTCGGAAAGGACCTTTGTCCGGACCAAGCCGACGATCGCTATCCCGCCACAGGCCGGCACGTCGCAGCTATATTCGATGCCCTGGAAAGTCTTCTTTGCTTTCCATCCTTCGCCGCTCATCGCAATCGTCGGTTCCGCGCGTGCCGCAGCAGCGAATCCGGAGCCAAGGAGACTGGCCAAGAAGACAAGCGATATCAGTCGAAACAGCGTCATGAGCCCCCGCATCCGCTGGTTGAATCGGCGTCACGCTAGTTGCGCGGCGGGGCGCTGTCGAGAGGCAAACAAAAAGGGCGGCGATGATGATCGCCGCCCTTGATGATGTTCGAGCCGTTTGGCTGGCTTACTGCACCAGAACCGGGCCGCCGCCTTGCGGGCGCTCGGGCTCGATCAGGATGCCGAGACGGCGCGCGACTTCCTGATAGGCCTCGACGAGGCCGCCCATGTCGCGGCGGAAGCGATCCTTGTCCAGCTTGTTCTGGGTTGCCACGTCCCAGAGCCGGCAGCTGTCCGGCGAAATCTCGTCGGCGACGACGATGCGCATCATGTCGCCTTCCCAGAGCCGGCCGCACTCGATCTTGAAATCGACGAGCTGGATTCCGGCGCCGAGGAAGAGGCCGGAGAGGAAGTCGTTGACGCGGATGGCAAGCGCCATGATGTCGTCGATTTCCTGCGGCGTCGCCCAGCCGAAGGCCGTGATATGCTCCTCGGAGACCATCGGATCGTCGAGCGCATCGGCCTTGTAGTAGAACTCGATGATCGAGCGCGGAAGGACAGTGCCTTCCTCGAGTCCGAGGCGCTTTGCCAGAGATCCGGCAGCGATGTTGCGCACCACGATCTCGAGCGGAATGATCTCGACTTCGCGGATCAACTGCTCGCGCATGTTGAGCCGGCGGATGAAATGCGTGGGAATGCCCATCCGATTGAGATGCGTGAAGATGTGCTCGGAGATCCGATTGTTGAGCACACCCTTGCCGTCCACGATCTCGTGCTTTTTCTTGTTGAAGGCGGTGGCGTCGTCTTTGAAGAACTGAATCAGCGTGCCGGGCTCGGGTCCTTCGAAGAGAATCTTGCCCTTGCCCTCATAGATGCGCCGACGGCGGTTCATGGGCACATACCGTGGTTTGAGGAAGTCCATATGGCCGGGGTTCCAATATATCGGGATTCGCCGCGGCGAAACTATCGCGTTCAGTCCGGGGGCCGTTCGCGCGGCGAGAACCTACTCGATCGCACGTCAATTCACAACGTTCGATGCTGCGACGCTTTCCGCCGCGGCCCCGCCGTCGCCGTGCTGCTCCCCAATGACGTATCGGACGTTGATTTGGTGAATCCTGCACGATATGCAAGGGCCGGCCGGCGAGAGCCCTGAAACCACCGGAGAAAATGCTCATGACGACGTTCGACAAGCGCGAGGACGCCTTCGAGAACCGCTTCGCCCTCGACGAGGAGCTGAAGTTCCGGGCCGCTGCGCGCCGCAACAAGCAACTCGGGCTCTGGGCTGCCGGCCTGCTCGGCAAGAGCGGCGACGCTGCCGAGGCCTATGTCAGCGAGGTCGTTTCCGCCGACTTCGAAGAGCAGGGTGACGAGGACGTGTTCCGCAAGATCCGCCAGGATTTCGACGCTGCCGGCGTCGCGCAGTCTGACCACCAGATCCGCCGGACGATGGACGAGCTGCTCGCCAAGGCGATCGAACAGATCCGTACCGAAGGCTGACGCGATCGGCGCAATCATGGCCGCTGAAACGCTCGTATCGCTTCTCGCCGGGGAGCCCTGCCGGTTCTCGGCGTGGGTGGCCATGCCCGAGCCGCTGGTCGCCGAGGCTTCCGCACGCGCGGGCTTTGATTGCGTCACGCTCGACATGCAGCATGGATTGCATGATCCCGCGAGCGTGATGCGCTGCATCGGTGCCGTCGCGCTCGCCGGCAAGCCTGCGGTGGTGCGCATTCCCGTCGGCGACTTCGCGATGGCGAGCCGTGCGCTCGATATGGGCGCGGCTGCCGTGATCGCGCCGATGATCAACTCGGTCGCCGATGCGCACGCCTTCGCCAGGGCGATGAAATATCCGCCGATCGGCGAACGGAGCTGGGGCCCGGTTCGGGCGATGCAGCTTGCAGGCGCGACCGATCCGGTCGCCTATCTGCGTGGCGCCAACGGTCAGACGCTCGCCTTCGCCATGATCGAGACGCGCGAAGCGATGGCACTGGTCGACGAAATCCTGGCCGTGCAGGGCATCGACGGCATCTTCGTCGGTCCGTCCGACCTCTCCATCGCGCTCGCGAATGGTGGTTCGGTCGATCCGCTGCGCGCCGACAATGTCGAGGCCATCGGCGCGATTCTCGCCGCGGTGAAGGCGGCGGGCAAGTTTGCCGCGACCTATGCCATCACCGGAGCGCAGGCCCGCGGCTATGCCGCGCTCGGCTTCGATCTGGTGGCGATCGGCAGCGACGGCGGATACTTGCGTGCCGGCGCCAGTGCCATGCTGGCGGAAGCGGGCGCGCAATAGTTCGCCGGCTTTGCCGCGCTTCAAGCGTGGCGCTATTCTCTCCCCGGGGGCGAATCGCACTTCAAGGGGTTGAGGAAATGCAGAAGGCTCTCGCCGAGTTCATCGGTACATTCACGCTCGTATTCTTCGGCTGCGGCGCCGCAGTCATCGCAGGACCGGCCATTGCCGGCGCGACGACTGTCGGCGTCCTCGGCATTGCTTTCGCGTTCGGCCTCGCCATCGTCGCAATGGCCTATGCGATCGGCCCGATCTCCGGCTGCCACGTCAATCCGGCCGTCAGCCTCGGCGCGCTGATTGCGGGCCGCATGTCGGCCGGTGACTTCGTCACCTATGTGATCGCACAGATCCTCGGTGCGATCGTCGGCACGCTTGTGCTCTATCTGATCATGACCGGCAAGGCATCGGGCTGGACCGGCGGGCTCGGCGCCAATGGCTGGGGCCCCGGCTATCTCGGCGAATACAATGTCGTCTCGGCCTTCGTCTTCGAGACGGTCGCGACCTTCATCTTCCTCGTCGTCATCCTCGGTGTCACCCACAAGCTGGTGCCGCATCACTTCGCGGGCCTCGCCATCGGCCTGACGCTCACGATGATCCATATCGTCGGCATCAACGTCACCGGCGTCTCGGTCAATCCGGCACGCTCGATCGGGCCGGCGCTGTTCTCGGGTGGGGCCGCGATCTCGCAGCTCTGGCTGTTCATCGTGGCGCCGCTGCTCGGCGCAGCGATCGCCGGTTTCGTCTATCGCGCGGCGATCCTCTACGGCGGCGAGACCTGAGTCGGTCGAACTTTTCCCACGAACAAGGGAGCCCGCCGAAAGGCGGGCTCTTTGCATTTTCGAGACAAGAGAACGTTCAGTTCTTGGCGAGTTCGGCTTCGATCGCCGCGACGACGGCCGCATCCTCGGGAACGGTCTTCGGCGAGAAGCGGGCGGCGACCTTGCCGTCGCGCCCGATCAGGAACTTCTCGAAGTTCCAGCTGATGTCCTCGTCGCCTGCCAGCGCGTCATAGAGCGGATGGCGGTCGTCGCCCTTCACCGAGATCTTGGCGAACATCGGGAAATCGACGCCATAGGTCGAGCGGCAGAACTCGAGGATCTCGTCATTGCCGCCCGGCTCCTGGCCCGCGAAATTGTTGGCCGGGAAGCCGATAACGGTCAGGCCGCGGTCTTTGTATTTGGCGTAGAGCGCTTCGAGCCCGTCATATTGCGGGGTCAGGCCGCATTTGGAGGCGACGTTGACGACGAGAAGGACGCGGCCGGCATAGTCGGCGAGCGTCGCCTCGCTGCCGTCGATCCGCTTCAGGGGGATTGCGTAGAGAGAGGCGGTCATGGGGGTTCCTGTTCGCTGCCTGGGCATTGAACATAGGCTGCCCCCCGACCGCCGCAAGCCTCGTCAGGCCTCGCCGAACACCCGGCGGAAGATCGTATCGACATGCTTGGTGTGATAGCCGAGGTCGAACTTCTCCTCGAGCTCGGCCTCGGAGAGCGCCGCGCGCACATCCGGATCGGCCTTGAGCTCGGTCAGGAAGTCGGCGCCCTTTTCCCAGACCTTCATGGCATTGCGCTGCACGAGCGCATAGGCGTCCTCGCGCGACACGCCCTTCTGGGTCAGTGCGAGCAGCACGCGCTGCGAATGGACGAGGCCGCCGAGACGGTCGAGGTTCCTCTGCATGTTCTCGGGATAGACCATGAGCTTCTCGATCACGCCGGCGAGACGGGCGAGCGCGAAATCGAGCGTCACGGTCGCATCCGGGCCGATCATGCGCTCGACCGAGGAATGCGAGATGTCCCGCTCATGCCAGAGCGCGACGTTCTCCATGGCCGGCACGACCATGCCGCGCACGAGACGCGCGAGCCCGGTGAGGTTCTCGGTCAGAACCGGGTTGCGCTTGTGCGGCATGGCCGACGAGCCCTTCTGGCCCGGCGAGAAATATTCCTCGACCTCGAGCACTTCCGTGCGCTGGAGATGGCGAATTTCCGTCGCGAGGCGCTCGATCGACGAGGCGACCACGCCGAGAGTCGCGAAGAACATGGCATGGCGGTCGCGCGGGATGACCTGCGTCGAGACCGGCTCGACCTTGAGGCCGAGCGCCGCGGCGACATGCTCCTCGACTGCCGGGTCGATATTGGCGAACGAGCCGACCGCGCCGGAGATCGCGACCGTTCCGATCTCGTCGCGCGCCGCGACGAGGCGGGCGCGGTTGCGATCGAATTCGGCATAGGCCTGGGCGAGCTTGACGCCGAAGGTCGTCGGCTCGGCGTGGATACCATGGCTGCGACCGATCGTGACCGTGTCGCGATGCTCGTAGGCGCGGGCCTTCAGCGCGGCAAGCAGGCGATCGACATCGGCGATCAGGATGTCGGCCGCGCGCACGAGCTGGATGTTGAGGCAGGTGTCGAGGACGTCGGACGAGGTCATGCCCTGGTGCACGAAGCGCGCATCCTCGCCGACGATCTCGGCGAGATGCGTCAGGAAGGCGATGACGTCATGCTTGGTCACGCGCTCGATCTCGTCGATGCGATCGATGTCGAACGTGGCGGCGCCACCCTTTTCCCAGACCGTCTTCGCCGCCTCTGCCGGCACGGTCCCGAGCTTCGCGAGCGCGTCGAGCGCATGCGCCTCGATCTCGAACCAGATCCGGAACTTCGTCTCCGGCGACCAGATCGCCGTCATCTCGGGGCGCGAATAGCGCGGGATCATGGAAGGCACCTCATCTCTGTCGCGGCCCGTCTAACAGAGCGAAGGCGAGGGGACAATCACCGACTGTCAGGCCGGCGCATGCCCACGGACCGCGTCGATGTTGCGCGCATAGTCGGCTGCTCCTCCCTTGAAGACCGCGGAGCCCGCGACGAGCACGTCGGCGCCGGCTGCGATCACGGCGGGGGCGGTCTCGGGCGAGATGCCGCCATCGACCTCGATCCGGATGTTCCGTCCGGCGATCATGGTCTTGATGCGCGCGATCTTGTCGACCGCGGCGGGGATGAAGGATTGACCGCCGAAGCCCGGATTGACGCTCATCACCAGTACGAGGTCGATATCATCCAGCACATAGGCGATCGCGTCTTCCGGCGTCGCCGGATTGATGGCCACGCCGGCCCGTTTGCCGAGCGAGCGAATCGCCTGCAGCGAGCGATGCAGATGCGGGCCGGCCTCGGCATGCACCGTCATGCCGTCGGCGCCAGCTTCCGCGAAGGCCTCGAGATAGGGGTCGGCCGGGGCGATCATGAGGTGGACGTCGAAGAACTTCGTCGATACCGGCCGCAGGGCAGCGATCACCGGTGGACCGAAGGTGATGTTGGGCACGAAATGCCCGTCCATGACGTCGAGATGGATCCAGTCCGCTCCGGCGGCGTCGATGGCGCGCACTTCTTCGGCGAGACGCGAGAAGTCGGAGGAGAGGATGGACGGGGCGATCAGGGGGCGCTGCGTCATGGCGGGCGGTCTCCGGCTGGTCGTGTCGATGGGCGGCCCTAACACGGCGGGAAGGCGACGGCAATTGCGGTTGTCGCTCCGCCTCGGCAAACTCCGCTCCGCCATGCGCGGGGCATAGGCGCGGGCGTTGGTCTTCGCTAAGAGTTCAACATGGAAAAGTTCGATACCATCGTGCTCGGCGCGGGAATCGTCGGCGTCTCGGCGGCGATCCATCTTCTGAGGCGCAACCGGTCGGTGCTCCTCATCGACAAGGCGCCGCCCGGGGAGGCGACCTCCTACGGCAACTCCGGCGTCATCGAGCGTGAGGGCTTCTACCCGATCGTTTTCCCGCGGCAGCTCAGCGAACTCACCGGGGTCGCGCGGAACAACCAGACGCGCCTGCACTACAATGCCCGCTTCCTGCCGAAGATCGCGCCGTGGCTGCTTCAGCTCCGTGCCGCCTCGTCGGAGGCCGGCATCGAGGCCTATGCGGAGAGTATGAACCCGATCCTCTCGCATGCGGCGGCCGAGCACGGCACGCTGGCGGGCAAGGGCAGGGCGGTCGAGTTCTATCGCGGCACCGGGTGGCTGCGCGGCTACCGCACCGCGCAGAGCTTCGAGGCCGGCACCCGACGGCAGCTGGCGCTCGCCGATCGTTTCGGCGTCCGCTACCAGATCCTGAGCGCGCATGAGATCTCGGACCTCGAACCCGACCTGTCACCGGTGTTCGAACGGGCCATCCTGTGGCCCGACACGGTCTCCGTCTCCAGCCCCGGCGGCGTCACCAAGGCGTTCGCGCGCCTGTTCGAGCTGATGGGCGGCTCGCTCTCCACGGGCGACGGGCGCACGCTGCGCCGCGAGGGCGACCTCTGGGCGGTCGATCACAAGAGCGGGGTCGCCAGCGCGCCAGACGTGGTCGTCGCCATGGGGCCGTGGTCAATGGATCTGCTGCGCCCGCTCGGCTACCGTTTCCCCTTTGCCGTGAAGCGTGGCTACCACATGCACTTCAAGCCGCGCGGCGACGCGGCGCTGGATCGCCCGGTGGTCGATGTCGATCATGGCTATGTCCTGACGCCGATGCGGCAGGGCTATCGCATCACGTCGGGCATCGAGTTCGACGATCGCGATGCTCCGCCGACGCCGGTGCAGATCGAGCGGATCCTGCCGCAGGCGCGCGCGATCTTCCCGCTCGGCGACGCGATCGAGCGCGAACCCTGGATGGGCGCGCGGCCCTGCTTCCCGGACTCGATGCCGATCGTCGGGCCCGCGCCGCGCCATCCGGGCCTGTGGCTCGATTTCGGCCACGGCCATCTCGGCTTCACCCTCGGGCCGGCGACGGGGCGGCTGATCGCAGAGCTCATCACGCGCGAAATGCCGTTCGTCGATCCCGATCCGTTCCGGGCGACGCGCTTTCGGGGTTGATCACTCGAGCAGGACGGGTTTGCCGTCCTGCCAGCGATAGACGCTGAAGCCAGGGATTCTGGTGCTGCCATTGTCCCAGAAATCGACCTTCCCGATCACCGAAGGGAAGCTGCCGTCCTGAAGTGTAGCGGCGATCGAGGCGGCGTCCTTGGCGGGCGCGCTGCTCCGCGCCGCCAGCCAGACCTCGAGGGCTGCATAGGATGGCAGGACCAGGCCCACGGGCTCGGTGCCGCTGGCGCGGAAGGCCGCGACCACGTCCCTGGCTTCGTCGCCCAAGCGGAAATCGGTGAAGAAGGTGAAGAGCAACCCTTCGGCCGCATCACCCGCGAGATCGAGAAACTGGTTCGTCCCGATCGTGTCGGGACCTATGACGATTATCGCTGAATTCGCGGCGCGCAGCGCCTTGGCGATCA
This sequence comes from Kaistia hirudinis, assembly GCF_014196455.1. Lineage (GTDB taxonomy): Bacteria > Pseudomonadota > Alphaproteobacteria > Rhizobiales > Kaistiaceae > Kaistia > Kaistia hirudinis. The sequence continues at coordinate 66,164 of NZ_JACIDS010000005.1, read as the reverse complement.
GCGCGATGTCGCCCTGATAGCCGGCCAGAAAGACCACATCGGTCGCGTCGTCGATGAGGCGGGCGGCAAGGGCGTTGTAGTCCTTCGCGCCGGCGTCATAGGTTTCGCGGCGGAGCGCCGTGACGCCCTCGCGTTTCAGAGCCGCGGCCGCGCCATCGGCAATAGGCTTGCCATAGGGCGAGCCGTCATCGAGGACGGCGATGCGCTTCCTTGGATAGGTTTTGGCGATATATCCGCCCGCGACATAGCCTTGGGCCCGGTCCGTCGTCGCGATGCGGAAGATGGTCGGGCCGGCGCGTCGGTCGGTGAGCGAGTCGGCGCTCACACCCGGCGAGATGAAGAGAATCCCGTTCTGGGCATAGACCGCCGCCGCGGCCTCGGCAGCAGCGGCGCAGACATAGCCGATGACCAGAACGTCGCCACGGCCCGCGGCCCGGTTCGCCGCGGCCGCCGCGGTTTCCGCCTTGCAGCCGTCGTCCTCGACATCGAGCACGAGCTTCTCGCCATCGACGCCGCCACGCGCATTGATGTCGTCGACCGCCTTCTGCACGCCGGCGCGCATCTGCTGGCCGAGCACCTGGAACTGGCCCGACAGCGGCGCCATCACGGCGATCCGGATATCGGCGGAGGCAGGCAGTGCCAGCGTGGCCGCGAGGAGGAGGACTGAGAGGCGGAGCATGCGCGAGGCCGTGTTTGACGGGGGAGCCGACGCCGATCATGCCCGGCATGGCCGCAAAAGAAAACGCCCGCCCCGGGGAGGGGCGGGCGTCGATGGGAAGCGGCCCAGATTAGAGCTGCTTGTAGTCGAGCTTGCCGTCGGCGTCCTTCACCCACGAATAGACGACGTAGTCGGCGGTGGTGCGGTCACCCTTGCCGTCGAAGGAGAGCTCGCCGAGCACCGTCTTCCAGGGGCCGCCCGACTTGATGACTTCGGCGACCTTCTGCGGATCGGTGGTACCGGCCTTGGCGATCGCCTGGGCGATGACCTGGACGCCGGCATAGGCGTAGAGCGTGTAGGCTTCCGGCTCGAAGCCCGAAGCGCGGAACTTCTCGACGACGGCCTTCGCGTCGGGATTGAGGCGCGGATCCGGACCGAAGGTCATGAGCGTGCCATCGGCCGCCGGACCGGCGATCGAGGCGAACTCGCGGTCGGTGATGCCGTCGCCCGAGAAGAGCACGGCCTTCAGGCCCTGCTCGGCAGCCTGACGCACGATCAGGCCGGCTTCCTGATGCAGGCCACCGTAGTAGATGACCTCGACGCCCGCCGACTTCATCTTGGAGATGAGCGCCGAGAAGTCCTTGTCGCCGACATTGATGCCTTCGTAGACGACTTCCGTCACGCCGCCGGCATTGACCGTCTTCTTCGTCTCATCCGCGAGGCCCTGACCATAGGGGGTCTTGTCGTGGATGATGGCGAGCTTCTTGCCCTTCAGGCTGTCGAGGATGTACTTGCCCGCGACAGCGCCCTGCTGGTCGTCACGACCGCAGACGCGGAAGGTGTTCCAGAGATCGCGCTCCGTGAACTTCGGATTGGTCGAAGCCGGCGTGATCTGCAGGATGCCGTTTTCGACATAGACTTCAGACGCCGGGATCGAGACACCCGAGTTGAAGTGACCGATGACATAGGTGACGCCGTCGCCCACGAACTTGTTGGCGATCGAGACACCCTGCTTGGGATCCGACACGTCGTCGCCGAGCTCGACGACGAACTTGGAGCCGTTGACGCCGCCGGCGGCATTGATGTCGGCGACGGCCTGCTCAGCGCCCTTCTGGAGCTGAGCACCGAAGGCCGCATTCGCACCGGTCAGCGGTCCGGCGACACCGAGCTTGATGTCGTCGGCATGAGCAGCGCCCGCAAAGGCCAATCCCGCTGCAAGCACGAGACCGGTCATCAGGGATTTCTTCATAGATTGTCTCCCGTTTTTACTGGAAGTCTGGCCTTTCCAGGCCTATCGGCGAATGAGAAGCGCGCCTTATCGATCATCTTGCCGATTTTACGGTGCCTGTCATCCGGATTCATGTTTGTGCCGGACGCCGGTGACATCACCGAATCCGGCGGGGTTTCGGGCGGCCACATCGACTTCATCGCTGAAGCTTACTTGGCACGCCACGAGAGCGGTCCTGACTTCGAATAGAGCCAGTAATACTGCGACACCATCTGATTGGCCAAGTTGTAGCGATAGGCAATCGAGCCAATCAGAAGGAGAAGTGCAAAGGCGACGAGCCAGTAGTGCAGCGACAACAAGGTGCCACCGAACAGCGCGAACAGAATGAAACGAACGCCGAAGGACAGGATCAGGATGTAGACGACGACCGGCAGGTATGAGCGCCATGTCGACGCGCAGGCCCGGCCCGTCATCCAGGCGCCAAGGCCGCTGAGGATCAGGAAGACGAGCTGCAGGATCGAGAAGTTTTCGAACAATAGTCCGTCCATCGACATCACCCTTCGATGCTGTGCGTCATGGTTTCGGAACGCGGTGCGGGGAAGGAGCGGGTCAATGGGCACCGCCTTCCAGATAAGCCGCGCGGATCTCCGGCTTCTCGAGCAGTTCCCGGCCCGGACCCGACATGGTTACCGAGCCGTTGACGAGCACATAGCCGCGATGGGCGAGCTTCAACGCGTGATAGGCGTTCTGCTCGACGAGGAAGACGGTCAGGCCCTCCTTGCGGTTCAGCTCGGCGATCGCATCGAAAATCTGCTTCACGATGAGCGGGGCGAGACCCAGCGAAGGCTCATCCAGCATGAGCAGCTTGGGCCGCGCCATCAGCGCGCGGGCGATAGCAAGCATCTGCTGCTCGCCGCCCGAGAGCGTGCCGCCGCGCTGGGCGATGCGCTCCTTGAGGCGCGGGAACAGCGTGAACATGCGTTCGACGTCCTCGTCGAAATAGGCGAGGTTGTCGATCGCCGCGCCCATCTGGAGGTTCTCGAACACCGTCATGCGCGGGAAGATGCGGCGCCCTTCCGGCGACTGCGCGATGCGCAGGCGTGCAATCTCATGCGTCGGCAGGTTCGTGATGTCGCGGCCCTCGAACAGGATCCGCCCCTCGCGCGCCCGCGGATTGCCGCAGATCGTCATCATCAGCGTCGACTTGCCGGCGCCATTGGCGCCGATCAGCGTGACGATCTCGCCCGGGTGAACGACGACGTCGACACCCTTCAGCGCCTGGATCTTGCCGTAATAGGTCTTTGCGCCCTCGACCTGGAGCAGCGGCGTTCCGGACAGCTCACTCATCCGGCGGCCTCCTCGGCGATCTCGTCCAACTGTTCCTCGACCTTCTCGACCTCGGAATCGTCGACGCCGAGATAGGCCGCGATCACGCGCGGATCGCTGCGGACTTCGAGCGGCGTGCCGTCCGAGATCTTGGTGCCGTATTCGAGCACGACGACATGATCCGAGATCTCCATCACGACCGACATGTCGTGCTCGATCAGCAGGATCGACGTCTTCTCCGTCTCGCGGATGCCGAGGAGAAGCGCGTTGAGATCGGCCGACTCGCGGGGGTTCAGGCCCGCGGCGGGCTCGTCGAGACAGAGGAGCTCGGGGCCGGTGCACATGGCGCGCGCGATCTCGAGCCGCCGCTGCGCGCCATAGGGCAGTTCGCCTGCCGGATCGTCGGCCCGCGCCGTGAGGCCGGTCCGGTCGAGCCAGTAACGGGCGCGCTCGATCGCTTCCTTCTCGGCGCGCTTATAGGTCGGGACGCCGAGCACGCCGAGAATGCTCATGCCGGACGCGATCATCAGCGCGTTGTGCTGGGCGACGAGCAGGTTCTCCAGCAGCGTCATGCCCGAGAACAGGCGGATGTTCTGGAAGGTGCGCGCAACCTTGGCTTTCGCGGAGATGCGGAAGTCCGGCATGCGCTCCAGCAGGAAGCTGTCACCGCTCGCATGCTTCAGCAGAAGCATGCCCTGCGTCGGCTTGTAGAAGCCGGTGATGCAGTTGAACACGGTGGTCTTGCCGGCGCCGTTCGGGCCGATGAGCGCGGTGATGTCGCCGCGCCCGACCGAGAACGAGAGATCGTTGACGGCGACGAGGCCGCCAAAGCGCATCGAGACGTGCTCGACGGTGAGGACCGGATCATCGGCCCAGGGCGCCGCGACTTCGGGCGCGATGGTGTCGAAGGCAGCGGACATCAGCCGTGGCCCTCCTTCACCAGCGAACTCGAAATCGACTTGCGCTCGGCGAGGAACACCGTCGGCTCACGCGCCCCGACGAAGCCGCGTGGCTTCCAGATCATGACCAGAACCATGGCCAGACCGAAGAAGAGCATGCGGAACTGGTCGGGATCGAAATTATTGCCGAACACCGCCTTGAGGAAGTCGAGCTCGCGCAGCATTTCGGTGCCGCCGATCATGGCGACGGCGGCGAGGGCCACGCCGATCATCGAACCCATGCCGCCGAGCACGACGATCGCGACGATCACGGCCGATTCCATGAAGACGAAGGATTCGGGCGAGACGAAGCCCTGCCGCGCCGCGAAGAACGAGCCGGCAAAGCCGCCGAACATGGCGCCGAGCGCGAAGGCCGTCAGCTTGGTGTTGGTCGTGTTGATGCCGAGCGAGCGGCAGGCGATCTCGTCCTCGCGCAGCGCCTCCCAGGCGCGACCGACGGGCAGGCGGCGCAGGCGGATGGTGACATAGGCCGTCAGCAGTGCCAGCAGCAGGATCAGATAATAGAGGAAGATCTTGTAATAGGCCGACGACAGCGGCAGGCCGAACATCTTGGCGAAGCCGTTCGGCGAGGCGTCGAACGGAATGCCGAACAAGGTGATCTTCGGAATGGAGCTGATACCGGCCGACCCGTTGGTCAGTTCGCGGAAATTGATCAGAACCAGCCGAATGATCTCGCCGAAGGCGAGTGTGACGATGGCCAGATAGTCACCGCGCAGGCGCAGCACCGGGAAACCCAGCATGATGCCCCAGAGCGCGGCGAGAATTCCGGCGAGCGGCAGCAGCAGCCAGAACGACAGCCCGAAATGGATCGACAGCAGGGCGTATGAGTAGGCGCCGACTGCGTAGAAGGCGACATAGCCGAGGTCCAGCAGGCCGGCGAGGCCGACCACGATGTTGAGGCCCCAGCCGAGCATCACATAGATCAGGATCTGGATGCCGAAATTGTCGACCCATTTCAGCGAGCCCTGGAAGCCGACGAGGCTGACGACAATCGCCGGATAGAGAAAGAGGAACACGAGCGACGTGCTCGGGAACCATTTGGCGATCGCGGACCGCCGGGCGATCTGTGCAGCGGTCGGGGCCGGCTTGTCGCGCATCTTGCGCGCCCGCAGCGTCGGCCAGATCACCGTGGTCAGCAGGAAGCGCCCGACGATCACGATGCCGACGATGATGGCGACGAGCCCCCACCGCGTCGTCAGCACGAGCTCGTTGCGCATGTTCTGCTCGCTCTTCAGGCCGACGAGCGGCCCGAAGATCCCGAGGGCGATGACGCCCGCGAGAATAGCGTCCTTGACGGCTGCGGCCGCGTTCAGGCCGTCCGTATCCTTCCTGGTCGCGCCTGCCATGTCACACCTTCTCGACTTCGGGTCGGCCGAGCAGTCCTTGCGGCATGAAGATCAGAACGATGGCGAGGATCGAGAAAGCGGCCACGTCCTTGTAGTCGATCGAGAAATAGCCCGACCAGAACGTCTCGATGAGGCCGATCAGCAGCCCGCCGAGCACGGCGCCCGGCAATGAGCCGATGCCGCCGAGCACGGCGGCGGTGAAGGCCTTCACGCCGGGCGTGAAGCCGTCGGAGAAGTTCACCACGCCGTAATAGGTGAGGTAGAGCGTGCCGGCGACGGCGGCGAGCGCCGCGCCCATGACGAAGGTCAGCGAGATCGTGCGGTCGACATTGATGCCGAGCAGCGCCGCCATCTTGCGATCCTGCTCGCAGGCGCGCTGAGCGCGGCCGAGCGACGTCTTCTGGACCAGATACCAGAAGGCGGCCAGCAGAACGGCAGTCACGACCCAGATCAGGATCTGCTTGTAGGAGATCGTGGCGGCAAAGCCGTTGCGCTCCATCAGCGTGATCGTTCCGGGGAACATGGGCGGCAGGGGCTTGTTGCGCGGACCCTGGGCGACCTGGATGAAGTTCGACAGCACGATCGACATGCCGATCGCCGAGATCAGCGGCGCGAGACGGAACGAGCCTCGCAACGGGCGGTAGGCGACCCGCTCGATCGTCCAGCTCAGGAGGCTGGTCAGAACCATCGCGATCACCAGCACGATGATCAGTGCCAGGATGATGGACGAAAGGCCGAAGACAGTCGTCAGCAAGAGGAAGAAGATCATGGCCAGGAAGGCCGCAACCATGAACACGTCACCATGGGCAAAATTGACCATGCCGATGATGCCGAAAACCATGGTGTAACCGATTGCAATCAGACCGTAGATCGATCCGAGCGTGATTCCATTGATCAATTGCTGTAGGAAGACTTCCATAAAACGAGTTCCCCGATGCAGCCGACTTTGTTCTTCTCGGAGGTCCGTGCTTGTGCCGGCCTCTCTTTGATCCTTTGGCTTAGCAATTCGGCAGGCACAAAACAACAGCAGCCCGCGACCGGGGGAAGGGTCGCAGGGGCATGACGAGCTGGGAGCCGGCAGGCATCCGGCGGGTCGGTATCCTGGTCCGGGATCGTCCGCGCTTCGCGGATCGATTCCGGAAACGGCGCTAAATCATTGTCCGTTCAGGCCGCTGCCTTGGTCTCGCTGGCGCGCGGATCGAGCGCGATGGTCTCGGGCGTCGCCTCGCGCAGCGGCGGCATCGGCTGGAAGTTGTCGCGAGGGACATCGCGAACCGGCGGGCGGCGGGTCAGCCGATACGCCGTATAGGCGATCAGCGTCAGATGGACGGCGCTGCAGAAGGTGAAGAGGCCGGTCGGGCTGAACCACTCCATCGCGAAGGCGCCGATGATCGGGCCGATCATCGTTCCGACGCCGGAGAGCAGCAGCAAGCCGCTGGCGATCTTCACGAAATCGTCCGGCGCGGCGTAGTCGTTGGCGTGCGCGACCGCGAGGCCGTACATCGGATAGATCATGCCGCCGAACAGCGCGACTAAGCCGATCACGAGCCATGCATCGGTGGGGGCGAGAATTGTGATCGTCAGGCTGACGGCGATCGCCGCAGCGGAAACGCCGATCAGCACATAGCGGCGATCAACGCGGTCGGAGAGGCGCCCGAGCGGGACCTGCGTGATCGCGCCGCCGAGCACGGCGCCGCTCATCACGAAGGCGATCGCCTGGGTGGGCAGGCCGATCTTCTGCGCATACACGGCGCCGAGCGTGCCGAAGGCGCCGTTGACCATGCCGACGAGGAAGCAGCCGACGCCGGCGACGGGCGAATTGGCAAAAATGATGCGCAGATCCAGCTTCGTCGCCTTGAGCGGGCGCGGAGTCTGCGCCGTCGAGAGCGCCGATGGCAGGATGGCGAGCGAATAGAAGATCGCGCCGAGCACGAAGAAGAAATAGCCCTCGGTCGGGGCTGTCGCGATCAGAAGCTGGCCGGCCGTCGACGCCGCGAAGTTCACCATCTGGTAGACGGAGAAGATCGTGCCGCGGTTCTCCCGCGTCGCCCGCTCATTGAGCCAGCTTTCGACGATCATGGCCGCGCCGGCGAAGCAGAAGCCGGAGAAGGCCCGCAGCCCGATCCAGGCCCAGGGCGAAACGAAGAGGAGGTTGAGCAGGATGACGACGCTGGCGATCGACGCCATCACCCCATAGGCGCGCACATGGCCGACGCGCCGCACGATCTGCGGCACGACGAGGCAGCCGGCGACGAATCCGACCGCCCAGCCCGTGCCTATGAGGCCCAGCTCCGTGGTCGTGAAGCCCTCGATCGATCCGCGGATGGGCAGCAGAAGCCCATGAATTCCGCCGGCGACAAGGAGGAGGGCCGACCCCAGAAGGAGTGCGGCGACAGGGAAGAGCTGGGAAGCCATGGTATAAGAAACGCCGAAGGGCGATGAAATGAAGTGCCCGTTTTTTCTTCTGCTGCGTTGCCATGTCGAAATGATGGCGCCGGACGAAATTCAGCGCGATTTCGGGGCAGTTTGGCGCTGAAAACGGCAGTTCTTCAGGCGCCCGTTTCGTCGAGCGCGGCACGCAATGTCAGAAGGTCGCGCCAGACGAGTCGCTTCTGGAGCGGCTGCCGCAGCAGATAGGCCGGGTGAAGCGTGGCCATGGCGCGGATTCGGCGCCGCCCGGTCTCGAAATCATGCCATTGGCCGCGCAGGCGCAGGATGCCTTCGGTCGTGCCGAGCAGTTCCTTAGCCGACGCACCGCCGAGGCAGATCAGGAAATCGGGATCGGCCAGTTCGATCTGGCGTTCGATGAACGGCCGGCACAGCGCCGTCTCCTCGGGGGTCGGCGTGCGGTTGCCCGGGGGGCGCCAGGGCACGACATTGGCGATGTAGACGTCGTCGCGCGTGAGGCCAATCGACGCCAGCATCCGGTCGAGAAGCTGGCCGGAGCGCCCGACAAAGGGCAGGCCCTGGAGATCCTCTTCCCGGCCCGGCGCTTCGCCGACGAACATGACGCGGCCGGCCGGATTGCCGTTGGCAAACACCAGCGACTTCGCGGTCAGCTTCAGCGAGCAGCCATCAAACGCCTCGAGCGCAGCGCGAAGCGCCTCCAGAGTGGGCGCAGTGCGCGCGATCTCGCGGGCGGCGCGGCTTGCTTCGCCCCCGTCCGGCGCTGCGATTTGCGGCGCTGCAATTGACGGCGAATTAGCCGCCGGTGCGGATTGCCCGGGGATTTCGGCGGGGGCGAGGACTGGCGCCGCAACAGGTGGCGCGACGAGGCGGTCGATCGCCTCTTCCTCCAGCGCAATGTCCACGCCGCTCGCCGCATACCATTCGAGCAGCGTGGCGATCGAGCGTGCGGTTGGGTCGGAAAGCGCGGGATACATCGGTCCGATCGTCGAGGATCCGGTTGCTGGCGGGACATTCAGCCCTATGTGGACCTTATCGATCCGCTGAAGCAAAGACAAAGACGGACTGCCCGTGACGCTCCGACTGTCCCCACTGATCCTTCTCACGCTCTCGTTCCCGGCGTCGGCGCAGCCGCTGACCGGGCCTGCGGCCTATGGCGACTGGCGGGCTGACCGGCCCGGCGTCCAGCGCCTGATCCGGCCCGAGGACATGCCGAAGCCGGGCGCCACGGCTTCGGTGGCGGTCACGGCCAAGGTCGTGAAGCGTCCCGATGGCCGCAGGCCGAGCGTGCCACGCGGGTTCGACGTGACGCTCGTCGCGGAAGGGCTCGTCGGTCCGCGCATGATCCGCACCGCACCGAACGGCGATCTCTTCGTCGCGGAAAGCCGGGCCGGGCGGATCAGCATTCTGCCGGCGTCTGCGAAGGGCGAGCGGCCGGCGCCTGTTGCCTTTGCGAGCGGGTTGAACCGGCCCTATGGCATGGCCTTCTATCCGCCGGGCCCCGAGCCCCGCTACGTCTATGTCGCCGAGGCGAATCGCGTGGTCCGCTTTGCCTATGTGGCGGGTGATCACGTCGCGAGCGGCCCCGCCGAGGCGATCGTGCCGAGCCTGCCGACGGGCGGGCACTGGACGCGGGATATCGCTTTCTCGAAGGATGGCGAGCGGCTGTTCATCGCTGTCGGCTCCGCCTCGAATGTTGGAGACCAAGTCGTCGGCGCGCCGCCTGGCGGGATCGCGGCGCTGGAGCAGCGGTCCGGAATCGGCGCCGCCTGGGCAAACGAGACGGATCGCGCAAGCGTGCTTGTCGCAAACCCGGATGGCAGCGGCCTTCGTCCTTTCGCCAACGGGATCCGCAATTGCGCGGGGCTCGCCGTAGCGGCGCAGGGTGGTGCGCTCTGGTGCGCGACCAATGAGCGCGACGGCCTTGGAGACAATCTGCCGCCTGATTATGCGACCAGCGTCAGGGAAGGCGGCTTCTATGGCTGGCCGTGGTTCTATATCGGCGCGAACCAGGACCCCCGTCATGCCGGCGAGCGCGCCGATCTCCGCGAACGTGTCCTCACACCCGACGTGCTGATCCAGCCGCATTCGGCGCCGCTGGGCATCGCGTTCTATGACGGGGAGGCGTTCCCGGACGACTATCGCGGCGATGCCTTCGTTGCGTTGCACGGCTCGTGGAACCGCAGCGGACCAACGGGCTACAAGGTTGTTCGCCTGCGCATGGCCAATGGCGAACCGACGGGCGTCTATGAGGACTTCATGACCGGCTTCGTGCTGTCGCGGAGCGCGGTCTGGGGCCGGCCGGTCGGCGTCGCCGTCGGGCGGGCCGGGGAGCTCTATGTGTCGGAGGATGCGAACGGGTCGATCTGGCGCGTCGATGCCGTTCGCTGAGGCTCAGGCGGAGGGCGCCGTGTCCATCACGACGAAATCCTTGCCGCTGCGCGAATCCGGATGGAGCGGCAGGTCGGTGGTGACGAGGATGGCGCCCTGCACCATGCGGGCCTGCATGGCCTTCACGACATCGGCGTCGGGGTGGATGCGGTAGAGCGTCTTCTCGGCCGTCTCGCCGGTCGTGCTGTCGCGGTTGTAGCCGATGGCGTGCCATAGCAGGGCGCCGCCGGACGAGGCGGTGCGGCTGAGGATATAGGTATAGGAGCCGAGCGGCGTGTCGGGCGCATCGATCGTGACAGCGCCTTCCGCGACGGTCTCGCCGTCTTCGAGCACGATAGCCCGCTTGTCGGCGCTCGAAATGACGATCGAGATCGACTTCTCCTCGGTCGGCGCGGCGGCGTCGGCGCCATGCGGCTCGGCGGAGGCTGCCGCGGCGTCGGCTTCCTCGGCCGCGACATTCGACAGCACCATGCCGGAATCGCCGACATCGACCGGCTCGTCATGCTGGCCGGCGATGATGACCGCCGTTCCGACCGTGGTGATGCCGAAGAGGAGGGAGGAGAATCTCAGCGGCAGGTGCACGCAGCCATGCGAGGACGGGTAGCCGGGCAGGCCGCCGGCATGGAGCGCGACGCCCGACCAGGTGAGCCGCTCGGTATTCGGCATAGAGGCGTCGTCATAGAGACTGGAATGATGGTCGCGATCCTTCTGCAGGATCGTGAAGACGCCGGTCGGCGTGTCATGGCCCGCCTTGCCGGTCGAGCAGGTCGACACGGCGATGCGGATGCCGTTGCGATAGACGAAGACGAGCTGCTCGGGCACGGAGACGACGATGGTGATCGGCCCGCTCGGCGAGCGATCGGGATGCCACGTGAAGTCGCCGGGTTTCAGATCTTCGACATTCTCGACCTGATCGGCGAAGCCCGTGCCGCGCAGGATGAAGGAGCTGCCCAGAAGCGCTCCGCCGGACAGGAACTGCCGCCGGCTCACCCGGAATATCCCGCTCGTCCTGAACATCGAATCAATCCCCGATCGCGCCTGGAATCGGGATTGCCAGTGTTGCCCCACGGGGTCAAATGGCCGTTTTGCGACGCTGCCCTTATGCTGCGTTGCGCCCTGCCTGTTGCTCTTCTAAACAGGCCCGTGGAGCACAAGAGCCGCACATGACCGATCATCCGGACCTTCCCCCGCGCGAGGCCATGGAATTCGACGTCGTCATCGTCGGGGCCGGGCCGGCCGGCCTCGCCGCGGCGATCCGGCTCAAGCAGGTTTCGCCCGACATCTCGGTCGTCATCGTCGAGAAGGGTTCGGAGGTCGGCGCGCACATCCTCTCCGGCGCGGTGATCGATCCGGTCGGGCTCGACAGCCTGCTGCCGGAATGGCGCGGCGAGGACGACGTGCCGATCAAGACGCCCGTCACCGAGGACCGTTTCCTCTGGCTCGGGCCGGCCGGCGGCGTCCGCCTGCCGAATGTCCTGATGCCGCCGCTGATGTCGAACGACGGCAATTATGTCGTGTCGCTCGCCAATGTCTGCCGCTGGCTCGCCGGCAAGGCCGAGGCGCTCGGCGTCGAGATCTATCCGGGCTTCGCGGCGTCGGAGCTGCTGCGTGACGAGACGGGTGCCGTCGTCGGTGTCGCGACCGGCGACATGGGCGTCGATCGCGCGGGCGAACCCGGCCCGAACTACCAACGCGGCATGGAACTGCGCGGCAAGTACACGCTGCTCGGCGAGGGCGCGCGCGGCTCGCTCGCCAAGCAGGCGATTGCCGCATTCGGCCTTTCGGAAGGCCGCGACCCGCAGAAATTCGGCATCGGTCTCAAGGAGCTCTGGCAGATCGATCCGGCGCTGCATAAGCCGGGCCTGGTGCAGCACTCGTTCGGCTGGCCGCTCGGCAATGGAACCGGCGGCGGCTCGTTCCTCTATCATCTGGAGGACAACCAGGTCGCCGTCGGCTTCGTGGTGCATCTCAACTACAAGAACCCCTATCTCTCGCCCTTCGAGGAGTTCCAGCGCTTCAAGACCCATCCGCTGATCGCGCCCACTTTCGCGGGCGGCCGGCGGATCGCCTATGGCGCGCGCGCGATCACGGAAGGCGGCTGGCAGTCCGTGCCCAAGCTGGTCTTCCCGGGTGGCGCGCTCCTCGGCTGCGCGGCGGGCTTCGTCAACGTTCCGCGCATCAAGGGTAGCCACAACGCCATCCTGTCCGGCATGCTGGCCGCGGATCACGTCGCGGCCGCGCTCGGCGAGGGCCGTTCGGGCGACGAACTGACGGGGCTCGAAGAGGGCTGGCGCACCTCGGCGATCGGGCGCGATTTGAAGCGCGTGCGCAACGTCAAGCCGCTCTGGTCGCGCTTCGGCACCGCGATCGGCATCGCGCTCGGCGGTGTCGACATGTGGGCGAATACGCTGGGCTTCTCGCTGTTCGGAACGCTCCGTCACGGCAAGACCGATGCGGCCGCAACGGAGCCGGCGCGGAACTTCAAGCCGATCGCCTATCCGAAGCCCGATGGCGTGCTGACCTTCGACCGCCTCTCGTCGGTGTTCCTCTCGAACACCAATCACGAGGAAGACCAGCCCGTCCATCTCAAGGTCATCGACCCGGCGCTGCAGAAATCGTCCGAGCACGATGTCTATGCCGGGCTGTCGCAGCGCTATTGCCCGGCCGGCGTCTATGAGTGGATCGAGGAGCCGTCGGGCCCGCGCTTCCAGATCAACGCGCAGAACTGCGTCCACTGCAAGACGTGCGACATCAAGGATCCGAACCAGAATATCGTCTGGACGACGCCAGAAGGCGCCGGCGGTCCGAACTATCCGAATATGTGATCGCACGAAGAAGGGTGCCGTGGATCACGGACGTACGATTTAGAATAGTTTCAGACTATGCCGCTTCGTTCGTCAGACCTGACGCGAAGTTTATCGTAGTGTGATCCGTTCTGCGGGAGTCCCCATGCTACCCATCGCCGGTCCTTTTCGGATTGGAGATGGTCTTGCTTATGTTTTCTGCCCGTTTGTCGCGTTTCGAGCCGTATATGCTCGGCGTCCTGCGTATCGTGTCCGCCTTGATCTTCATGGCGCATGGCACCCAGAAGATTCTCGGTTTTCCGCCGTCCGAGCGGACGAGCCAGATGTTCAGCCTCTCCTGGATTGCGGGCGTTTTCGAACTGATCGGCGGCGTGCTGCTAGTCCTCGGCCTGTTCACGCGGCCGGTCGCGTTCGTCCTCTCGGGCGTCATGGCCTTCGCCTATTGGATCGCGCATGCACCGCGCAGCTTCTATCCGGTGCTGAACGGCGGCGACGCGGCGATCCTCTACTGCTTCCTCTTCCTCTACCTCGTCGTTGCAGGCCCGGGACGCTGGAGCGTCGACGGCATGCTCGGACGGGAAGGGAAGGTCTAAGCAGGCCGGCGGCCTGCACCGGTCAGCTCTGGAGGAAGTCCAGCACCAGCTTGTCGAACGTCGCGGCTTGCTCGATGTTCGGCAAATGGGCGCATTTGCGGATCACCTCGAGACGCGCGCCCTCGATCGTGGCGACCCATTCGCGCGTCTTGGCCGGCTGAACGCCGGGGTCCGAATCGCCACACAGCACGAGCGCCGGCACCGGGATAAGCTCCAGGTCGTCGCGGAGGTCCATTTCGGCGAGGGCTTCGCAGCAGGCCGCATAGCCCTCATTGGAGGTGCCGAGGATCATCGCGCGGACACGGGCGATCGTCTCGGGCTGGCCCAGGCGAAACTCCTCGGTGAACCAGCGGCCGATAACGGCATCGACCAGCGCCGCCACGCCTTCATTGCGGGCGGTGTTGGCGCGCCCCTCCCAGACGTCCCGGGGCGCCAGATGCGGCGCGGAGGACGAGATCACCAGCTTTTCGACATGCTCGGGAGAATTGGCGCCCAGCCATGCCCCCACCATGCCGCCCTTTGAGACGCCAACGACGTGCGCGCTGTCGATATCGAAGGCCTCCAGGACGCCGCGTGCGTCCCGGCCGAGGCGATCGATCGTATAGGGCGTATCCGGAATGTCGGACTGGCCGTGGCCGCGATCGTCGAAGCGGATGATGCGGAAATGCTCGGAGAAGACCGGGACCTGCTGGTCCCACAGGGTGTGGTCGCTACCGAGCGCATTCAGCAGGAGGAGAGGTGGCTTCCCGTTGTCCGGCGCGGCCTCGACATAAAGTCCGATCCCGTCGTCCATCGTGATCCGTGGCATCGACCCTTCCCCGTACGATCCCTAACTCATGCGACGGCTGGAAACGCCGTCCATGCCGCTTGTCGCTCGCCATGTCACCATGGGCTGTCGTCTCGTCAAGCGATATAAACGAGGGATGGCCGGAGATTGAAGCCCCGAGACGCGATGCCGGCGCAAGGATGTGGCAGGGAACCTGCTGCATCCTCGTCGCTATTCGTCGATTCATGGCACACGGTTGAGTGGTGCACGACAAGGAACGGGGTATGGCGAAGGAGCTACGAGCCGACTTGGACGATCCGCTCCTGCTGGCAGAGCGCTGGGCCGGCGAAGGACAGGGCGTCGCCCTGGCGACGGTCATCGAGACATGGGGATCGTCGCCGCGGCCGGTCGGCAGTCATCTGGTGATCCATGCCGATGGTCGCTTCCAGGGCTCGGTCTCCGGCGGCTGCGTCGAGGGGGAGGTCGTGAGCGAGGCGGCCGACGTCATTGCGACCGGCTCGCCCCGCGTCCTCGCATTCGGCGTTGCCGACGAGACGGCCTGGCGCGTCGGGCTCTCCTGCGGCGGCCGTATCCGGGTCTTCGTCGAGAAGGTGGCCTGGCAATGGGATCTTGCCACACTCGCGGAGCTGAATGCGCTGAGGCGTCAGCGCCGTGCCGCGATCCTCGTCACGGATATCGCGACGGGATCGACGCGCCTCGTGCGGGAGGACGAGGTTGCGGGCGATCCTTTGGAGGGCGAACTCGCGGCCCGCCTTCGGTCCGGACGTTCTGGCCTCGTCTTCGAGCCGGGCAAGGACGAGGTTTTCCTCGCCGTTCACCTGCCGCCGCCGCGCCTCGTGGTGATCGGCGCGGTGCATATCGCGCAGTCGCTGCTCCCCATGGCGCGGCTTGCCGGCTTCGACGTGACGATCGTCGATCCGCGCACGGCCTTCGCGACACCCGAGCGCTTTCCTGGATGCGATGTCATCGCCGAATGGCCGCAGGACGTGCTCCCGCGTCTGGCGCTCGATCGCTTCACGGCCGTGGCGGTGCTGACGCATGACGGGCGGATCGACGATCTGCCGCTCCGCGCGGCGCTGGATGCCGATTGCTTCTATGTCGGCGCACTCGGCAGCCGCAAGACGCATGAAAAGCGGGGGCAGCGCCTCCTCGACGCGGGAGCCTCGGTCGCCCAGGTGGTGCGCATCCGGGCGCCGATCGGTCTTCCGATCGCGGCGCAGTCTCCCGCCGAGATCGCCGTCGCGATCCTCGCCGAAGTCGTCGACTCGCTGCGCAAGCGGGGTACGCAGCCTTGAGCGTCGCCGCGCTCGTTCTGGCGGCGGGGCAGGGGCTGCGCGTGGGCGGCCCGAACAAGCTGCTGGCCGAGCTCGGCGGTCGCGCGCTGGTGCGCCGCGTCGCGGAGGCCGCGCTTGCGAGCCGGTTGTCGCCCGTCGTGGTCGTCACCGGTCATGCCGCACCGGACATCGCGGAGGCGCTCGCCGGCCTCGACGTGGCGCTCGTTTCCAATCCCGCCTATCGCGACGGACTGTCGACATCATTGCGATGCGGCCTGGCCGCTTTGCCGCCCGCGTGCGACGGCGCGGCCGTGTTGCTCGCCGACATGCCGTTCATCACGGGCGCCGTGCTCGACACGCTCGTCGCCACCTTCGAGGCGGGCGATCCGCATCCGATCGTGGTGCCGACGCATCAGGGCCAGCGCGGGAACCCGGTGTTCTGGCCCCGGCGCTTCCTTGGCGATCTGATGGGCCTTTCTGGCGACAGGGGCGCGCGGGACCTGATCGCGGCTTACGCCCGGGAGGTCGTCACAATCGAGATCGGGGAGGCCGTTTCCATTGACCTCGATACGCCGGAAGCGCTCGGCCGGTTCGGAGCGCGGATCGGCCGCGCAGACGGGCATTGAGCCCGGTGGAAGACCGAGGCATGTTCGGCTGACGGCCGCGAGGTCGCGATGACGATTGCCCCGCCGGGGCGACTATTCTTTTCAGTTCAATCCGTTCCTGGCTCAAAGTGTTTCTGGAATGAGCGGCGCCGCTTTCGCACTCGTCGTCAACACGTCGCTCGCCCTGCTGGTCGCAGCCGCGTTCCTCGCCTTGTCGCGGAGTGCCGAGGCGCCCGGCGTGCGATGGTTCGGCGCGAGCTATGCGATCGGCGCCGGGACGCCGCTGAGCGAATTGCTGGTGCGCCTCTCGCCGACGCCACCAATCTTTGTCTTCAGCAGCTTCGCGATGTTCTCCCTGGCCTTCCATGTCATGGCCGCGGGGCTTGCTCGCTATTATCACGTGCCGCTGTCGCGCTGGCTGCTCCCGGCCTCGTTCGTCGGGTCGCTGCTCGGGCGGGTCCTGCTGTGGCAGGCGCCGCGCGGCGTGCTCTGGTACGAGCTGCTCTACCAATTGCCGTTCACGATCGCATTGCTGATCTGCACGGCGATTCTGGCGGTCGGCGCGCCGCCGCGCCTCCTTGACCGGCTCCTCACCGGCGCGTTCGGTCTCGCGGCGCTGCACTTTCTGGCCAAGCCGTTCATCTCCGTCCTGGTCGGGTCGGGCGCAACGGCGCGTGACTATGTCGAAAGTCGCTATGCGCTGATCTCGCAATCCATGACGGCGATCGTGCTGATCGCCGTCGCGCTGTCGCTGATTCTCGTGGTCGTGACCGACATGATGGAGACCTCGCGCCGTCAGGCCGATCGCGACGAATTGTCGGGCCTGCCGAACCGGCGCGCCTTCGATCGCGACGCCGCGCTCCTCCTCGCAAAATCCCAGAATCAGAACCGTGCCTGCCGCGTGCTCATGTTCGATCTCGACCTCTTCAAGGCGATCAACGACACGCACGGCCATGACGTCGGCGACCAGGTCATACGCGCCTTCGCTGCCGCGTTGAGCGATGCCGCGCCGCGTGAGAGTGCCATGGGGCGGATCGGCGGCGAAGAGTTCGCGATGCTGTTCGCCGATGCGGGTCCGGAAACGACGGCCGCGTGCATCGAGACGATTCGCCGGCGGTTCGGCGGTATCGTCTTCGCCTCGCGCGAAGGCACGTTCAGGGCGACGTTCAGTTGTGGCGTCGCCCGGTCGCTGCCGGGCGAATCGCTGCACGACGTCATGGTGCGATGCGACCGGGCGCTCTATCGCGCCAAGGCGGAAGGGCGCGACCGGGTCGCCGATGCCGGCTGAGCGGCTGGCAGCACTCCGTTGCGGATGCTGCTAATGATCTGATTCCAAAGGACAATCCATCAAAGCTGGCTTGAAATCAATGCTGCGCTGCGGAACCATGGGGTGGTCCCGAAAGGGGTCGACCTGATCGCAATCCGAGGTGCCCATGGCTTCATCCCTGTTGCGTCAACTCGCCGGCTACGGCCTCACCACAGCCGAGATTCTCTACCGTCTGCCGGATCATCCCAGCATGCTGCAATCCTTCGTCTGGCAGGAATACGACCGCGCGCCGGACTTTCCGGAACTGAACCGCTTCCTCTCCTTCTGGCGGCGCGAGATCGAGGGGCCGCTGCATTCGGTGAAGGTTGCGCATCGCCATCTGATCGGCGCCGCCGAGGTGCGGATGGCGTCAGCGGAATTCGCCGTGAACTAAGGAGCGTGGACCGCTCGAGCCGGCCCGCCGGATGCGTCCGACGGGCCGGGTCTTTGTTCAGTCGCGCCCATAGGGTGGCGGCGGGATAGCCTGATGGGCAGCGCGGAGCGCGGCCGACCAGCGCTCGCGCAGATCCATGAAATACTCGTCGTTCCGGTCGATCCGGTGCGATACCTCGACGGCGAGCGCATCGCGGCGGATCGTGGCGACGTCGACGGGCATGCCGACGCCGAGATTGGAGCGGATGGTCGAATCCATCGACACGAGGCCGAGCTTCAGCGCTTCCTGAAGGCCCGTTTCGCTGGTGACCGCCCGGTCGAGGATCGGCTTGCCATATTTGTGCTCGCCGATCTGCAGATAGGGCGTGTCCGCGGTCGCCTCGATGAAATTGCCGGCCGAATAGACCATGAACAGCCGCAGCCTGCCGCCCTTCACCTGGCCGCCCAGCAGCATGGTGACGTCGAAGCTCGCCGATTGCTGTTCCATCGACTTGCCATGCACGCGATAGACCTCGCGGATCGCACGGCCGACGAACTGCGCCACCTTGAACATGGTAGGGATCGTGAAGATCGTCTCGAGCTCGCCCGTCTCGGGATCGCGCACGCCTTCCGTCATCAGGTTGAGCACGGACTGGCTGACGGCCAGATTGCCGGCGGTGGCGATTGTGATGACGCGCTCGCCCTCGGTCTGGAAGAGATGCAGCTTGCGGAACGTCGCGATATTGTCGAGGCCGGCATTGGTGCGCGTGTCCGCGATCATCACGAGACCCTCGCGCACGAGTATTCCAACGCAATAGGTCATGCCGGGCACCTTCCTGCGAACCGAACGCGGATCATCAAAGCTCCGCGTACGAGTCGCAAGGCCGAAGGAGGGCTTGTGCCCCTATCTCTTTGCCGCACGGGCCTCGCTCACGCGGATCGAGACCTTGGGAGGGGCGTGTTCATCGCCATAGGACGCGCCGCGAACCGGCGCCGCCGCGATCCGGTCGAGACCGATGGCGAGGCGGACATAGTTCTCCGTCGGGCAGAGATTCATGGACGCATCGAAGCCGATCCAGCCCACGCCATCGACGAAGGCCTCGGCCCAGCCATGTTCGGCGAGCGCCGGCTCGGCCTCCTCCGGCCAGTGGAGATAGCCGCTCGCATAGCGGGCCGGCACCTGGAGATGCCGCGCCATGGCGATGAAGACATGGGCGATGGCGCGTGGGTCGCCGGTGCGGCCGGCAAAGGTCGCGACGGCGCTGTCATCGTCGCCATGGCCGATCTCGATCGTCTCGTGCACCGCCTGCATCAGCGCATGCATGCGCGACAGCGGATCGGTCGACGCCTGCGCGCCGACGCTCGAAGCGAAGTCGCGCAGCGCCGCGTCGGCTTCGGTCAGCCGGGTGTCGCGCAGGAAGACCGACTTCGGGAACCGCTCGGCCTGGCCGCGCACCATGCCGGCCATGTCGTTGGTCTCGACCTCGCCGAGGGCCGTGATCACCAGATGGTCGAGCTTGCCCTCGGTGGTGAACGACTGGACGATGTTGCCGAACGGGTCGGTCGTCGTCGAGAGATGGCAGTCCTGATCGACCTCGATGCGCCAGTTGATCACGAACTGGCCGTCATGCCCGCGCGGCGTCAGGCGCAGCGTCTGGATCGTGCCGTTGGCCGGCGGGGCGTAGTGATAGGCCGTCTCGTGGACGATCCGCAGGCGCATGGCGAGGTGTCCGTCAGACGAGATACTGGTCGGTGATGGCCTGCCCGAGCCGGCCATTGTCGGCGATGAACTCGGTCAGGAATTCGTGCAGGCCGCCCTGGAAGACCTGGTCGATGGTCGAATTCTGCAGGCGATTGCGGATCGAGCGCGCGACGCGCTGCGCCGGACCTTGCCGGCCATAGGCGAGCGCGAGCTCGTCCAGGAAGGCGCAGATCGCGTCGTAGCAGGCGGCGAGCGAGCGCGGCAGCTGGGGATTGAGAACCAGCAGATCGGCCACTAGCCACGGCTTCAGGCTCTCGCGATAGACCCAGTGATAAGCGGTATTGGCGGAAACCGAACGCAGGATCGACGACCACTGGAAGAAATCGAGGCCGCCACCCACGCTTTCCCGCTCCGGCAGGAGGATGTGGTATTTCACGTCCAGGATCCGCGCCGTGTTGTCGGCTCGCTCGATGAAGGCGCCGAGACCGGAGAAGAAGAACACGTCGTTGCGCAGCATGGTCCGGTTAGCGGACCCGTCGAAGCGCAGCGATGCTTCCTTCACATAGTTCAGAAACTCGTTGAGCTGCAGGCGGTTGTGCGAGATGCCGTCGAAGCGCTTGAGGCCCAGCCAGGCTCCGTTGATCGCCTCCCACATTTCCGAGGTGAGCGCCGTGCGCACGGTCCGCGCATTGAGGCGCGCCCGCTCGATGCAGGAGCGGATCGAGGACGGGTTCTTGGGCGAGAAGGCAAGGAATTCGACGACGCTTTCGGCAGTCGCGGGCTTGTCGAGCGCCGTGAACAGGCCAAGCGAGCCGGTCGCCGCGACGGCCGACTCCCACTCGTTCGACTCACCGGCATAGGAAATCGGCATCGCGGCGAGACGGTTCGCGGCGTCGACGATGCGGGCGGTGTTTTCCGCGCGCTCGACATAGCGCGCGAGCCAGAACAGATTGTCGGCGGTACGACTCAGCACGGTGCATGACTCCGGAAATTGCGCATCGGGCTCAGGATCTCGGGATTCGAGCGGCCAAACTCACGCATCGAGCACCCATGTATCCTTCGTGCCGCCGCCCTGGCTGGAATTCACGACGAGCGAGCCTTCCTTGAGCGCGACGCGGGTCAAGCCGCCGGGGACGATGCGCACCTTGTCGCCGCCCGTCAGGACGAAGGGGCGGAGGTCGACGTGGCGCGGCGCGACGCCGGACTCGACGAAGGTCGGCGAGGTGGAGAGGGCCAATGTCGGCTGCGCGATGAAATCGTCCGGATCGGCCTTCAGCTTGGCGGCGAATTCGGCAATCGTCTTCGAATCCGCCGAGGGGCCGATCAGCATGCCGTAGCCGCCCGAGCCGGCGACCTCCTTCACGACCATCTCGGAGAGATGCTCCAGCACATATTTCAGGGCATCGGGCTCGCGGCAGCGCCAGGTCGGGACGTTCTTCAGGATCGGCTCCTCGCCGAGATAGAACTTCACGATCTCCGGCATGTAGGAATAGACGGCCTTGTCGTCGGCGACGCCGGTTCCAACCGCATTCGAGAGCGTGATGTTGCCGGCGCGGTAGGCACTCATCAGGCCGGGCACGCCGAGTGCCGAATCGGGCCGGAAGGTGAGGGGGTCGAGGAAGTCGTCGTCGAGGCGGCGATAGATCACGTCGACCCGCTTCGGCCCCTCGGTCGTCCGCATATAGACGACATTGTCCCGCACCAGCAGGTCGCGGCCTTCGACTAGTTCGACGCCGAGCTTGTCGGCCAGGAAGGAGTGCTCGTAGAAGGCGCTGTTATAGGGGCCGGGCGTCAGCAGCGCGACGGTCGGGTCGGCAGGCGCCGAGCGCGGCGCCACGGATTTGAGCGTCGCGAGCAGGGCGTCGGGATAGTTCTCGACCGGTGCGATGCGGTGCTCGGCGAAGAGATCCGGAAAGAGCCGCATCATGACTTCGCGGTTCTCGAGCATATAGGACACGCCCGACGGCGTGCGCGCATTGTCCTCGAGCACATAGAAGGTATCGGCGTCGACCCGGACGATATCGATGCCGGCGATCATCACATAGATGTCGTGGGCGAGCTTGAGGCCCGCCATTTCCGGCCGATAATACGGGTTGCGATAGATGAGATCCTCCGGCACCAGGCCGGCACGCAGGATCTCGCCCTTGGAATAGATGTCGGCCAGGAAGGCGTTGAGCGCCTTGGTGCGCTGTTCAAGCCCCTTTGCGAGAACGCCCCACTCCGTCTTGGTGAGCACGCGCGGAATGAGGTCGAACGGGATCAGCCGCTCCTCGCCCGCCTCGTCGCCATAGACGTTGAAGGTGATGCCGATCCGGCGGAACAGCAGCTCGGCTTCGGCGCGCCGTGTCGCCAGGAGATCGGGCGGCGTCGATTCGAGCCAGCGTTTCAGCACCTCGTAACCCGGCCGGCAGCCTTGGCTGCTTGCGCCCATCTCGTCGAAGGCAACGACCATCGGTGCGCGATCTCCCTTTCATCTCCTGCCATTCCCGGCAAGCCGCATGCCAACGTCCGGAAGGCTGCAACGTTGCAGCCTTCCAATGGCTGCTTCCCGGCTATTGCATATGAGCCGTGCAGACTTGGCTAGAGGCAATCGCATCATTCGCAATGAACGGGATGCCGCGGCGCGAAAGGCGGCAGTTGCTTAAGGAGCGGGCAGACTATGTGATCGCTGGGATCATGTGCGATACGCGGCCCGTCCGATCACGGGCGGCAGTTTAGGGCGCTTTCAACAGAGAGGTTAGGGCGCTTCAACAGAGAGGGGCTTCGACATGCGCCTGGGGGCGTTGCGAGCCGAGGAGGATCGACGCTACGCTTTTACAATCGGCCTTTGTGCGAGGATTCGGTTGGCGTGGCTTGTAGAGATCGGTGTCGTATGGCTCAGCCTTTGGTTTGCTCGCGTGTCTCAAATCGTCGGTCAACCAACAACGCTCTGGAGTGTAGAAAATCTTGTATCTCGCAGGCATCTTCCCCGCCCTTTTCGGACCTCAAATAATTGCCGCGACAGAACAACGTTTTCGACGCATTCGGCAAAATGCAGACAGCTTATTGAAGGCGGATGGACCAGTATTTGCTATAGCATATCTTCTGAATTTCGTTGCATATGCGTATCTATTCACGGATTTCCCCTTTACGAACCATACAACGCAGAACGCCTTCGTGCAGGCCTATCCGTCATATCGCACGATCTGGGAGGGACGGTGGCTGCATGATATAATAATTCAGCTGTCTGGCGGCTTCGGAACGCAATCGCTCCAGATGTTCGTCGGTGTCGCTCTTCAAATCACAAGTGGAATCGTCTTTGCGCGCATCATTGGTGCGAGAAGCCGCGGCGAGTTTTTGATGGTTGCGTTGCTCGTCAGCTTGCATCCACTTGTTGCGGATTATTACTCTTTCAACAGTGATGCGATTTCGTTCACTCTTGGGGATCTTCTTATAGCTATTGGGGGCTACGTGCTTCTCCGTCCAGGAAGATATAGTATTTTTGTTGCTTTTATTTTATTCTTTCTTTCGTTATCAATATACCAGCCAAAGATATCGATATTGACCGTGATATTATTGATTGCACTTCGCCAAGCGCTGCTCGAGGTGACCTCACCTGCGCCCGGTCTCGTCAGCCGTTTGCGGTGCGTCGGGCTCATCGCCGTTCGTTTTCTCCTGCCAGCCTTTCTCGCTTGCGTTGCCTACTGGCTGTCTCTGAAGGCTGTTGTCAGTCGTCCAAACGGCCCGATGACGCTACTTGATGTCGACAAATCGCCGCTTGCCCGGATCGGGGCCGCCTACGCCCGAGCGTTGGCGAGCGCCTATGATCTGACGCAGATGCTGTTGTTTCCGCTATCTTGCATTGTCCTTCTTGCGATAGCTGGTGGTGTGGGTGCTTGCATTGTGATTTGCTTGTGCAGGCCTTCGATTGAACGTGTGCTAGGGCTTTTTATACTGGCGTCTTTGCCAGTCTGCATCTATCTAGCCTATGTATTGAATGATACGGCTTGGAGTGTCGCCGGCCGACTGGTTGTCGCGGAGGCGTATACCCTGGCATTTCTCCTGTCGCTTTCCTGGCGCTATCAGGTGCTTCGACAGCTGTCCATTGTCGCGGCTGTCGGTCTGATCTACGTTTTCGTCATCGTTGGCGCTCAAGAGTCGCAGGCAGCGAATCTGCGCTCAACGCTTGAGTTGCAGCGGGCAGGTCGGATTCTTGCTCGGATCGAGGCCGAAGTTCCTGATCTTTATTCACGCAAGCACGACCTTTTGATCTTGGGGCACTTGCCAACTGAGGCTTATCGGCAGTTCGTCAAGTTTCCGTGGCGCGCAAATCGGCCCAATATCTCATTCTCTCTTTTCGCAACCTATCATCAGGTCGACTATCTGAATTTGCTGGCAGGAGCAGACGTATTCGAGCGCGTTCAGGCCAAGAACCTAAACGTGTTGTTGAGTGCAGCCACCGCTCACGCGATATGGCCGGCCCCCGGCTCAGTGTTTGTCGCGAATGATACGATCGTCGTCAATTTGGAGTCTTATCGGGACGGTATTGAGAAAACCGACCTACGTTAGTCGATGCTGACGAAGCCAGCAGTGCGGGGTATCCGGCCAGATAGTCGACATCAGGCGAGGCCTAGCCACGAGAGTAGCGGTCCCGGCAGAACGCCGGACTCGCCAGAGGGGCGCCAGTGCGTCATCCGCCATGATCCAGCAAACAGCACCAGGATGAGGGCCTTGCCGACAAGCACCGAGAGGCCGCGAGGACAAGTCGGCGATGGACACGCTCGGAACGGTTCACCGCTCAAGGCAGTCCAGGTGGCGAGGAAGGTAACCGACGTAGAAAGGCTGATGAATCGTCCCCAGTCTGTGGCGAGCGCCAGTGGAGCGAGCGAGCCGAGCAGGCCTGCAATCAGGCATAGCGTGCCCAATATCGTTCTCGGCTCGCGAGGCGGTCGAGACCACACCAGAACCAATGTTGGAATGATCGCCAGCAGGGCGCCCAAGATGTAGCTGTCTCTGGGGAGTGGGGCCGCCGCGGTGCCGGCCATATGCTGCAGTGCCTGGGAGAGGTTCATTCCGAGGCAGCAAAGGGCGCCGGCATTCTGGTAGGCGTCGGGATAGAGGGTTTGCCACGACGTGGCGATCATCGATTCATTTGTGGATTTCAGAGCGTAATTGACAGCGAATCCAAGCAGGGTGACGGCCCCGACGATCAACGCCGCGGTGACGCGAAATTGAATGCTCTCATTCCTGCGTGTGGAGAGAAATCCCCAAAATATCAAGGGGATGTAGAACGTGACCGTCTCGCTGAAGGCGGTGGCGCCGATGGCCGTTGCCAAGATGGCGGTAAGAGACTGCCAGCTATTGCGAACTTTCGTCGTGAGAACGGCGGCAACCACGGCGACCGCCCAGACGAAGAGGTCCTTTCGCCCAAACGCCGCCTGGTCATAGATTGGGAATAGCAATCCTGCTGGAGAAACGAGAAAGAGAAGTCCAGCAAATGATTGGAAGATGCGCAGGACCCATACAATACTCAATATGCAGGTGACCCATAGGCTAACTATTACTGCAAGAATGAATAGGCGAGCAGGGAGTAAAAAATCGATATGATAGGCGATTTCACCTAGGGCGGCTCGCTTTATGACGCCTCCCTGGTAGTTCAGAAGCAGTTCCGTCCAGGTATAGCTGGTTGGGAAGCCGTAGTTTAGATTCTGTGTCGCAAGGGCGTATTCGAATACGAGGACGCCTGTGAGCGCCGTTGCGGCAAGGTAGCAAACGACCGTGGGGTGGTTCCCGACAGCATCTTGCCGCTTCATCTACTCTCTCCAGGGAATACGTATCCAATTTGCTCGTAGCACCCGAGGGCACCTCCGTCGACAGGTGTTCCATTGGCTCGGTTGGTTCGGTTGAATTCGTGGAGAGGGGGCTGTCGATCGCTGCCGTCAATGGCATGATGATCGGCGGTAAGAATTGGCTCGACACTGCATCGGCAGTCCTGGAGGTGCATCGGGACATGCGTTTCAGTCGACTCCGGGGGGCTGGCTGGGATGTTACGCATTGCGAGATCGTGATCGGGGTTGTGCCTCGCGTTTTGGTCAAGAGCAAAAAGACAGGGACGATAGATGACACTTTCCGGACAGAGTTCAGTCGGCGAGAGCGGCGTGATTTCCGTCGATTACCGCGACCCCAATGCGCCGGCGCTGTTTGCGCGCTCGCTGCGGCAGTCGGGGTTCGGCGTGCTGCGCAATCACCCGATTCCGCAGGATCTCGTTGAGCAGATCTATTCGGAATGGCTCGCCTTCTTCGACGGCGACGACAAGATGAAATATCTCGTCGGCGAGAAGCATGACGGATATTTCCCGCCGCACCGCGCCGAGACTGCCAAGACCGGCAAGAAGCGCGATCTCAAGGAATACTATCACATCTATTCCTGGGGCCGGTATCCGGACGAGGTCTCGGATGCCGCACGGCGTTATTATGATCTGGCCGTCAAACTTGCCGCTGAACTGCTCGGGTGGGTCGAGGACAATACGCCTCCCGAAGTGAAAGCCAAATTCTCGATTCCACTTCCGGATATGATCGAAGGCAGCTCCGGCTCGCTCTTCCGCATCCTTCGCTATCCGCCGCTGACCGGCGAGGAGGATCCCGATGCAGTCCGCGCCCATGCGCATGAGGATATCAACCTGCTCACCGTCTTGCCGTCGGCGAACGAGCGCGGCCTGCAACTTCTCAATGGCGCGGGCGAATGGGTCGACGTGCCGTTCGATTTCGGAACGCTCGTGATCAATACCGGCGACATGCTGCAGGAGGCGTCAGGCGGCTATTACCGCTCGACCACGCATCGGGTGATCAACCCGACGGGCGACGCCGCCAAGCGCTCGCGCGTCTCGATCCCGCTATTCCTGCAGCCGCGGCCCGACGTGGTGCTGTCGGAGCGCCATACCGCCGGCAGCTATCTGGCGGAGCGGCTTGCCGAGCTCGCGCGCAACGACAAGGGCATGTAGAGCGGCTCAGCTGCTCCCGGACTCCGTCCGCGGCTCGGTGCCGCGGGTGTCCGCCGTGGCGCGGAAAGAGAAGAGCTTGTGCCCAAGGAAGCTCGGCAGCGTACAGGCTGCCAGGCCGAGGAAATGAGCGGTGAGCGCCGGAGCGTAGGCGAAGCGGATTGCCGGCAGGCCGACGCGGTAGAGCCATGAACTGACGCCGGTCGCGAGCAGCAGCGATACCACGTTGACCAGCGTGAATCGGCCGAGTTCGTCCCAGACCGGGCGATCGGAGGAGGGGAAGACTGCCAGCCGGTTGACGCCGAACGAGAACAGCATGCCGACGATATGAGCGACGACCACCGAAGCTTCGAAGGCGATGACGAGGTTGGCGGCATATCGTACGGCCAACGACAATACGGCCGAGACGATCCCCACGACAACAAAGGCGGCGAACTGGCGCCTGGATGTCCCGCGTGGCATGCACCCTCCCGGCGTTCGGCCGCGCTTCCCCGCCGGCTCTCCACACGTCCGGACAGCAGGAAGCCCAGGCACGCAGACACGGCGATCCTAACTCTTGCCTTGGGCGCGGTCCATCGTAGTGATGGTGTCGCCAGAATGCTTGGGCCTGTTCACGACGGGGCCCGGGGGCTCGTGAGCGCCCGGGGGCATCTCATTCCAGCCTCGCCGCGATTTCGTCGCCTGGGACGTGCGACGAAAGGGGCGACGGCGCGCGTCTCTTGCTGCTGATCTCCGGCCGACCCCTCAGATCAGCTTCAGTCCCTTGAAGCTCGCATGGCCGTTGCGGCCGACGATGATGTGGTCGTGGACGGTGATGCCGAGTGGGGTGGCGACGTCGATGATCGTCTTGGTCATCTGGATATCCGCGCGGGAGGGCGTCGGGTCTCCGGAGGGGTGGTTGTGCACGAGGACGATCGCCGTCGCAGAGAGTTCCAGCGCCCGCTTGACCACCTCGCGCGGGTAGACGGGCGTGTGGTCGACGGTGCCGACCTGCTGGACCTCGTCGTCGATCAGCGCGTTGCGCTTGTCGAGGAAGAGGATGCGGAACTGCTCCTTTTCCTCATAGGCCATGGTCGCGCGGCAATAGTCGATCACGGCGCTCCAGGAGGAGAGGAGCGGGCGCTCCCGCACCGCGCCGCGGGCGTAGCGCATGGCGGCGGCGTGGACGACTTTCAAATGTGCCGCGACCGAGGCGCCGATGCCGGACACCTCCATCAACCGCGCTTCCGGCGCGGCCAGCACGTCGGAGAAGGTTCCGAAGCGGGCGAGCAGCGCCTTGGCGAGCGGCTTCGTGTCGCGGCGTGGCACGGCCTGGAAGAGGAGCAGTTCGAGCAGCTCGTAGTCGGCCAGGGCGTCGGCGCCCTGGTCGCGGAAGCGGGCCTTCAGCCGCTCCCGGTGGCCGACGAAATGGGGCAGATCCCCGGGATTGTCGTCGAATCCGCTCATGCCCCGGCCGGGTAGGGCGGGCAGGTATAGCCGCGCGGCGACAGCGTGAAGATCTCGCAGCCCGTCTCGGTGACGCCCACCGTGTGCTCGAACTGCGCCGAGAGCGAGCGGTCGCGCGTGACCGCCGTCCAGCCATCGGCCAGCACCTTCACATGCGGCTTGCCGAGATTGATCATCGGCTCGATCGTGAAGATCATGCCGGGCTTGAGCTCGACGCCCTCGCCGGGATTGCCGTAGTGGAGGATGTTCGGCGTGTCGTGGAACAAGCGTCCGACGCCGTGGCCGCAGAAGTCGCGCACGACCGAGCAGCGTTCCGCCTCGGCGAAGGACTGGATCGCGTGGCCGATATCGCCGGTCGTGGCGCCCGGCTTCACCACGGCGATGCCGCGCATCAGCGATTCGTAGGTGACCTCGACCAGACGCTCCGCGGCGCGCTTGACCTCGCCGACATAGTACATGCGGCTCGAATCGCCGTACCAGCCGTCCAGGATGTAGGTGACGTCCACATTGAGAATGTCGCCCTCGCGCAGCGGCTTGTCGTTCGGGATGCCGTGGCAGACGACGTGGTTGATCGAGGTGCAGGTCGACTTCGTATAGCCGCGATAGCCGAGTGTCGCCGGCAGCGCGCCATGGGCCTCGCCGAATTCGAACACGAAGCGGTCGATCTCGTCGGTCGGTATGCCGGGATGGATCAGGTCGGCGAGTTCGTCGAGGCAGGCGGCGGCCAGGCGGCCGGCACGGTGCATGGCGTCGAAGCCCGCGCGATCATAGAGGCGGATCTGCCCGGTGTTCTTGAGGGGCGCGGTCGCGTCGTCGACATAGGTAACCATGGACTACTCCAGCGCCGGCGCGCTGCGCTCAAAGCGACGGATCGCCGGTATCGTTCGGGTTTCTTCCGATCTGGCGTATCGGAGGCGAGCTTACAAGCGAATTCGCGACGTTTCGACGATTTCGCGCCTGCGGCGGTGCTGCTGCGAAACGGCGATTGAGTGTCGCCGCGCAGCCGGCTAAACCGCTGCGATCCGTTGGAGCGCATCACGATGAGCCAAGCTGCCGAAGGTCCGAAGATCGTCACCGCCGCCATTCTCGTGATCGGCGACGAGATTCTCTCGGGCCGTACCAAGGACAAGAATATCGGCTACATTGCCGAATATTGCACGGCCATCGGGATCGATGTGCGCGAGGTGCGCGTCGTTCCCGACCTCGAGGACGAGATCGTCACCGCCGTCCGCGCGCTGTCGGCGCGCTACGACCATGTCTTCTCGACCGGCGGCATCGGCCCGACGCATGACGACATCACCGCCGATTCGATGGCAAAGGCCTTCGGCGTGTCGATCGACCACGATCCCCGCGCCGTCGCGATCCTCACCGAACATTATGGCGCGGCCAGCCTGAACGAGGCGCGCCTGCGCATGGCCCGCATTCCGGCCGGCGCGGCGCTGATCGACAATCCCGTTTCCAAGGCGCCGGGCTTCACGATCGGCAACGTCCATGTGATGGCCGGCGTGCCCGTCATCATGCAGGCGATGCTCGACGCCGTGACGGCGACGATCCCGACCGGGACCAAGATGCTCTCCGCCACCGTTCCCGCCTCGATGGGCGAGGGGCGGATCGCGGCCGGGCTCGGGGCGATCCAGCAGGATTTTCCCGATGTCTCGATCGGCAGCTATCCGAAGATGCTCGATGGCGGCTTCGCGACAGATATCGTGCTGCGTTCGCGCGATGCGGATCGTCTCGCCGTCGCCGTGCGCGCCGTCGAGGAGTTGATCGCCAGCCTGCTCGTCACGCCCCGCTAACGTTTCAGCTCCGTCAGGGCGTGTTCAAAGGGCGCGGATGAGGCCTGGATCGGGCCGTCGAAGGGGCGGCCCATATCGAGGATCATGAAGATCGCGCCTGAGAGCAGGGCCGAGGAGACGACGAAACCGGTCACGACGATCGCGTTCTTCGGGGCGCGGTAGGCATAGCAGGCCATCGTCATGGTGAGCCAGACGATGAGGGCGACCAGCAGGGGGAACGGAACGGACCCCTCGGTGCGGTCGATGATGCCCCAGCGGGCGCGGAGCAGCGTGTTCACGTCCGCCTTGGCGGTGTCGCGCTGCGCAATCATGTCGGGGTCGGTCAGCTGCAGCGCCGCCAGCTTGGTGCGGACGTCA
The DNA here is from genome assembly GCF_014196455.1 of Kaistia hirudinis. Lineage (GTDB taxonomy): Bacteria > Pseudomonadota > Alphaproteobacteria > Rhizobiales > Kaistiaceae > Kaistia > Kaistia hirudinis. The sequence goes on along the minus strand of NZ_JACIDS010000005.1, from coordinate 35,831 downwards.
TGCAGCGTCTCCTCGGCCGTCTTGTTCTCGGCGGGAAGCGCGGGGCGCTCGACATCGCGCATCGCGACGACGTTCGTGACATAGGCGAGGAGGTCGGCGCGAGCCGGCTCCGCGGCGGGGCCGAGATCGCGTATGGCGCGATCGAGCAGGATCAGTTCGGTCGCATAGGCGTGCACCGCCTTGTCGACCTCGCCGAAATTGCTGCTCGCCTGGCTGACCATGAGGCCGAGAACCAGCGAGCTCAGCAGGCCGAAGATGTTGGCGACGATGCGAACGATGTCGAGCGTCTTGTCGTCCAGATGGTGCTCCGGCAGGCGATGATAGGTGAACAGCGTGCCGAGCGATGCGGCGCAGAGGCACAGGAAGGTCACCAGCGCGACCGATGCCTCGTAGGACAGCCCGAGCCAGCCCTGCACGCGTTTCTCCCCATCGTCTCGTCATTTCCCGGCGAGCCTAGTACCAATGCGCGGTTCGCAACAGCCGCCCGCGCCTTCGCACTTTCCTGTGGAGCGCTTCCTCTGGCAGATTGCGCGGCAAGGCGGGTCGCTTCATGGCTCGTGCCCATTGAGGATTTCGGAGGCAGGCATGGCGGATACGAGGGCCGAGAAGGCGTTTCCCGTTTCCTGGGACCAGTTCCATCGTGACGCGCGTGCGCTCACCTGGCGCCTGTCCGGCGACAAGAAATGGGAAGCGATCGTTTGCGTGACGCGCGGCGGCCTCGTTCCTGCAGCGATCGTCGCGCGCGAACTCGGCATCCGCGTCGTCGAAACGGTGTGCGTCGCGTCGTATCATGACTACCAGGAGCAGGGTTCGCTCAAGGTTCTGAAGGGCGTCAGCCAGGCCGTGATCGACCTGGCAGGCGGCGAGGGGGCAGGCATTCTCGTGATCGACGACCTCGTCGACACGGGCAAGACGGCCCGTCTCGTCCGCGATATGCTGCCCAAGGCCCATTACGCGACGCTGTATGCGAAGCCGCTGGGCCGTCCGCTGGTCGACACCTTCATCACCGAAGTTTCGCAGGACACGTGGATCTTCTTCCCCTGGGATATGGGGCTTTCCTTCCAACCGCCGCTGGTCGGCTGAGGACATTGACATGAGTGAGCCGGGCGACGACGACCTCGAGGGCTTCGAGGAAGAATATGACGAGCACCGCGAGGCGCTGTTCGATCTCATCACGGATTATGCCGAGGAGAATGAGGTCGACGACGCGTTCCTGACCGGGCTGCTGCTCGATCTCGCCGTGACCTTGCGGATGATGCTCTATGCCAACAGCATGGAGAAGCCGTCCTCGAGCGGGCTCAAGCTGGAACTCGACCGCTTCCTCAAGGATGCGGGCGATCACGTCCGCGAGGTCAAGAAGGGCGCCGACGAGTTCATCGCCGATATCAAGGCGGCCCGCGAGGCCGACAGCGAGGCGCAGTAGACCGCGCTTCTTCGCGTATCGATTCCGCAAAGGGCGCCAGCGCCTTGATGCGGAATCGAACTTTATCCGCTAGCCGCGCGTCACCAGCGCGATGCCGATTGCGATCGGCACGATGCCGAGCATATCGACGGCGCTGACCGGCTCGCGGAAGACCAGCCAGCCGAAGAGCAGGCCGAGCGGCGGCATCAGGAAATGCAGCGCGCTCGCCTCGGTCGCCGTCCGCGTCTGCAGCAGGCGGAACCACAGCCAGAAGGCACCGATCGACACGGCAACGACGAGATAGGCGAACGCGCCGGCAAGCGCCGGCGTCGGATTGATATCGCCGACGCTTTCGGTCGCGAGCGCGACCGGCAGCAGCACGACGCCGCCGGCGAGCGACTGCAAGGCCGTGCCGGTGAAGAGATCGCCGCCGGGCTTCCACTTCTTGAACAGCACCGTGCCGAGAACGAGCGCGACGAGGCCGCAGGCGACGAGCGCCGATCCATGCAGATCCTCCGCGCCGGCTAGGCGCGAGCGCAGCACAATCGCGACGCCGACGAGGCCGAGCACGAGGCCCGCGAGCTTTCTTGCCGTCAGCCGTTCGCCGAGCAGCGGCGCGGCCAGCATCGCGACGAGCAGCGGATTGGTGCTGATCAGGACGGCGCCGAACGCCGACGAGACCGTGCGCATGCCGGAGAAGGAAAAGCCGAGATAGATGGCGTTGTTGAGAACGCCGAGCAGGGCCAGCTTCATGAGGCTGGTCCTGTCGGGCATCCGCAGCCGTCCGATCGCGGCCGCGATCACCAGCATCAGCCCGCCCGCGGCAAGGAAGCGACCGGTCAGCAGCAGCAGCGGCGGGCAATGGGGCAGGGCGATCTTGGCAGCCGCGAAGGCCGAACTCCAGATCAGGCAGAACAGGATTACGGGCACGAGCCCCACGATCCCCTGCGGATGCGCTGGGCTGCTGGTCGAGGTTTCGGCGGTGGTCATCGGCTTGGTCCGGCATGCGTGGCTGGCGTTGCCGGAGAACGCCCCGACCTGCCGACGCGCTTGTATCGCGCCCATTCCTTATTTGGAAATTCAATCGATGGATGCTATCCATTCGATAAATCGATGGATGCGTCATGTTTGATCTCGACCTTCTGAGGAGCTTCGTCTCCGTCGTCGATGCGGGCGGCTTCACGCGCGCCGGGGAGCGCGTCCATCGCACGCAGTCGACGGTCAGCCAGCAGATTCGCAAGCTCGAGGAGCAGGCGGGCGCCACGCTGATCAATCGCGAGGGCCGCGGCGTTTCGCTGACGAGCGAGGGCGAGAAGCTGCTGCTCTATGCGCGGCGGATCCTGGCGCTCTCCGCCGAGGCGGCGAGCGTGGTCGGCGGGGCCGCGGGCCGCGAATGCGTGCGTCTCGGACTGACGGAGGATTTCGCGCTGGTGGAGCTGACTGCGCTGGTCGCGACCTTTGCGGCGCGCCGGCCGGATTGCCGCCTGGAGGTTCGCTGCGATCTGTCGGTCGAGCTCGAAGCCGCGCTGCGGCGGGGCGATCTCGACCTCGTGCTGGTCAAGCGCGACGCCGGCGAAGCCGGCGCGGAGGCGTCATGGCCGGAGCGACTGGTCTGGGCGACCAGCCGGCCGGAGCTCGCTTCGATGGAACCAATCCCGCTGATCGCCTTTCCGCAGGGCTGCCGCTATCGCAACCGCGCGATCCACGCGCTTGAATCCACGGGCCGGCGCTGGCGCATCGCCTATGAGAGCGCGAGCCTCGTCGGCATCGACGCCGCGATCACCGGCGGCATCGGCATCGCGCTGATCGAGGCGCGCTCGCTGAAGCGCGGCTATCGCGTGCTCGGCCCTGCGGATGGCTTTCCGGACGTTCCGCTGACCGAACTCGCCCTGCTCGTGGCCCCGAAGGCGGATCCGGCGGCGCGGGAACTGGCCGGTCTCGTCGCCGCGTTCTGCGACAAGGGATTGGCCGACCGCGCCGCCTGATGCCGCGTCAGGCCGGCACGGCCGCGTCGGCGAAGGCCGCCTCGGGCCCTTCGATCCGAAGGCCGAAGGCCGCGCCGTCAGTGCCGACCGAAGACCACAGCGCGCGGCCGTTCGAGCGCTCGACCTGCCAGCTTGCGATCTGCTGGCCGCGGAGGTGCAGGTGCACCATGTCCTGCAGAATGTTGATGTAGTTGTGGCCGAAATGGAGCCGCGTGATCGGCCCGGTCCAGGACTGGAACGCCCCGGGGCGCGTGAGGCTGAGCGTGATCGTCTCGCCGCTCGCCGCGGCAGCCTTGAACGGCAGCGCGCCGGGATCGGACGGATCGACGGGGACCGAGGAGCGCTCGATCGGCGACTGATAGGGCAGTGGGCTGCGCGGTATGCCGGCGAGCGCGGCGTCGAAGTGCTCGATGCCGTCCATGGCCGTGACCTTGATGATCGAATGGCCATCGGCACCGAGGAAATCGACATAGGCGAGGACCGTGTCGTGCGGCGTTTCGCTCCGGTCGGCGACGATGGCGACGATCGCGGCGGGATCGAGCCGCGTCATGTGCGACGGGCCGTGCGCAACCAGCTGTCCGCCTTCCGCATGGATGCCGTCGAACACGCCGATGCGTTCCAGGAGCGCACCCGCCCAGCGGACACCGACGAGCGTGCGTCCCATGGCGGCGGCACGGGAGAGAATCGCGAGCGGCTCGAGCGGCAGCGATTGGCGATAGGAGACAGGTTCCGTCACGGCGGCATCCTTTCGGCAGATATCATCGATGTGGAGCAAGCCGCCGTGGTGTCACGGATCACCCGGCACGGATGTAGCAGCGCGGATGCGGGGGAGGGAAGGCGAAATCCGACGCGGCGTTCGATCGCCTGAAGCGTTCGAAGAACTTTGCACAACGCCGGAGAGCGGGGCGAATACCCTTCCACCGGCGGGCCGGAAATGCCAGAAAACTCCCGTCGCGGGCGTGGCGAAACTGGTAGACGCAAGGGACTTAAAATCCCTCGACCTTGGTCATGCGGGTTCGATCCCCGCCGCCCGCACCACTGTTTCGCGTCGAATTGCCGGCCGATCATCTCCCCAAGAGCGCTGTGGGATCGAGCCAGGGGCATCGACGGGCCGTAGCACGCATTGGCGTTAGATGATGATGGCCATATATAGGGCCTGTCTCCAGGAGGGTTCGTCATGGCGCGCGCATCGCGCAAGGAAGCTGAGCAGCATCGGAAGGACATCGTCGAGGCGGCGTCGCGCCTGTTCCGGCAGAAGGGGCTGGGCGGGGTCAGTGTGCCCGAGCTGATGGCCGCTGCCGGGATGACGCATGGCGGATTCTACGGTCATTTCGCTTCGAAGGATGCGCTCGCCGCCGAGGCGTTCGGCGCTGCGTTCCGCCAGATGGCGGCGTGGACGGCGCAGGTGACCGGCGAGGGAGGAGCGGCGGGGCGCGCGGCGTTCGTCGAGCGCTATCTTTCGCCAGAGCATCGCGATCACCCGGAGGCGGGCTGCGCGGCGGCCGGCCTGCTCGATTTCCCGCGCGATACAGACAACGAGGCCGTGCGCGCCGCCTATGTCGCCGGTGTCGAGGCGATGCTGGGGGATGTCGCCCGCATGAACGGCGACGATGCAGACGCCCGGCGGACGGCACTCGCCCGGCTGGCGACCCTTGTGGGCAGCCTGATGCTGGCGCGCGCCACCAAGGGGACGCCGCTTTCCGACGCCTTCCTCGATGCGGGGAAGGCGAGCCTGCTGGCGGACGCGCCGAAAGGGCCGCATTCGGTCTGAGGTTCGTTCCCGCGCCCAAGCGCTGGATCCAGCGCCGGCTGCCTTTCGCGGTCGGCGCATTCGTTTTCGCGCGATCTGCTCCGAACGGCCAAAACGCCGCGTCGGCCGACCTTGTACTTTTAAATTATGATCATAATCTAAAAGGCGTAATCGATGGCCGGGCATGTGCCACGGCTTTGCAACGGAGCAGACCATGAGTGGAAACAAGCAGAAGGGCGTCGCCCTCGTCACAGGCGCCTCGATGGGGATCGGCGCGGTTTACGCCGATCGGCTGGCGCGGCGCGGCCATGATCTCGTGCTCGTCGCCCGCGACGGCGCACGGCTCGGCGTACTTGCTGAGCGCCTCGCGGCCGAGACGGGCCGCCATGTCGAGGTGCTCGTGGCGGATCTGGCGAAGCCTGACGATCTGCTCGCCGTCGAGGCACGCATCAGGAGCGAGCCGCAGCTCGATCTGCTCGTCAACAATGCCGGTATCCTGGTTGCCGGCACGATGGCGGCCGCGGATATCGATGCCACGCAGCGGATGATCGATCTCAATGTCAGCGCGCTGACGCGGCTGACGCTCGCGGCGCTGCCCGGCTTCGTCGCGCGCAGCGAGGGAGCGGTCATCCAGATTGCCTCGGTGGTTCCGCTGTTGCCGGAGCGCTTCGCCAACATCTATGCCTCGACCAAGGCCTATGTGCTGCATTTCTCGCAGGCGCTGAACGTCGAACTCGCCGATACGGGCGTCCGCGTGCAGGCGGTGCTGCCGGGGGCAACGGCGACGGCAATCTGGGAGAAGGCAGGGCAACCGGTCGAGACGCTGCCGCAGGAGATGGTCATGAGCGCGGACGACATGGTCGATGCGGCGCTTGCCGGCTTCGACCAGGGCGAGACCGTCACGATCCCGTCGCTGCCGGATGCAGCCGATTGGGACGCGTTCAACGCGGCACGGCTGAAGCTCGCGCCGAACCTGTCGCTGAAGCGGCCGGCCGAGCGCTATCGGGCATCCCGGAACGCCGCTGCCTGAGCCGAAGCGTTCCGGATTTTCAGGCTCCGCCGCGGCCGGCCAGCACCGCCGCCCAGGTTGGGAAGGGCAGGGCGGAGGCTGTCATGCCGGCCGCGACGAAACGGGGGGCCGTCAGATGTCGACCGACGGCTCCTGGCTTGCGTCGATCTCCGCAGCGGCCTTTCTGAGGATATCGGCGACGCGGCGCTGTTCCTCGGGGCTGCCGCCCATGCGGTTCGCGATCGCACGCTTCAGCGTCCGGCGCGCATCGTTCAACTCCGGCACGACGCCGGGGATGTCACGGTCCGGCGCGTCGGGGCGTGGGCCGTCGCCGTCCCGGCCGAACCAGGCGCGGGCCTGTGCGATCTTGCGGCCGACATGGGCGAGATTGTCGATGAGGGCCGTGACGTGGTCGCGGTTGGCCGTGAGATGGGCGCGGCCGGCATCGGTGATCGCATAGACCTTCTTGTTGCCCTCGCTGGTCGCCTCGGCGTGACCGGCCTCCTCGAGATAGGTCAGCGTCGGATAGACGACGCCGGGGCTCGGGCTGTAGCTGCCGCTCGTCAGCTCTTCGATCGCCTTGATCACGTCATAGCCGTGACGGGGCTGCTGCTCGATGAGCGACAGAACGATGAGCCGCAGGTCGCCATCGGCGACCATGCGTCCGATGCGCAAGCCGTCGCCGCCGCGACCGCCGAAGGGGCCGCGTCCGAAGGGCGGAAAGTCCGGTCCGCCGCCGCCGCGCCGACCCATGAACTCGAAGAAGCGCGCGCGGCCCTCGGAGTGGCACTCGGCCCGGTGCTCACGCGAATGGGGATGGTGGTGATGTCGCATTTGAAGTCTCTCTTGTGGCTTTCGATATATCGTAAGTAACTCTCAGCGCTGGCGTCGTCAAGATATATCTTACGCTATATCTGCACAGCCGTTCCGTTCGCGCTGTGACCCGGGTCATTGTAGGATGGGCGCCTCTGGGAGATATGGCGGCGCAGAGCCGGGGTGGGGGAGGAATGGGAATGGACATGCCGATGGCGATCGAGAGCCCGGCGACCGGGCTGATCGCGCTCGATCGGCGCCGCTGGCGTCGCACGTTGTTCGAGATGCTGCTCGATTCCCGCGCGACCTTCGGCGGCAAGCGGCCCGTCATCGAGGATGTCCAGCGCAAGCCGTTGACCTATGACCGCGTCGTCATCGGCGCCATGGTGCTCGGCCGCGTCTTCGCGGCGATGACGCAGCCCGGCGAGCGGGTCGGCCTGATGCTGCCGAACGTCGCGACGGTGGCGCCGGCCTTTTTCGGCTTGAGCGCCTTCGGGCGCGTGCCCGCCATGCTCAATTTCACGGCCGGGGTGAAGAACCTGCTCGTCGCCTGCCGGGCGGCGGAGATCCGTCACGTCGTGACGTCGCGCCGCTTCATCGCCGAGGCCAAGCTCGACGAGCTCGTCGCCGCGCTGGGCGCACATGTCACGTTCATCTGGTTGGAGGACGTCGCCAAGGGGATCGGCACGTTCGGCAAAGTCAGGGGTGTCGTCTCGTCATGGTTCGCCCGCGCGATCCATCGCCGTCACAGCGCCGGGCCGGATGGCATCGGCGTCATGCTGTTCACCTCCGGTTCGGAGGGCCTGCCCAAGGGCGTTGCGCTGACGCACGCCAATGTGCTCGCCAATGTCGAGCAGTTCCTGAAGACGCTGGAACTGCGCTCCGACGATTCGCTCTTCAACCCGCTCCCGGTGTTTCATTCCTTCGGCATGACGGTTGGCCTGGTCGCGCCGTTCTCGATCGGCATGCGCGTGTTCTTTTATCCGACGCCGCTGCACTACAAACAGATCCCCGCGGTCATCGCCGATAGCGGCTCGACCATCCTGATCGGCACGGACACCTTCGCGGCCGGCTGGGGCCGGCAGGCCGAGCCGCAGCATTTCGAGAAGCTGCGCGTCGTCGTGCTCGGCGCCGAGCGGATCAAGGAGCCGACGCGCAAGCTCTGGCGCGAGCGCTTCGGCATCGATCTCTATGAGGGCTATGGCGCGACCGAGGCGGCGCCGGCCATTGCCGCCAACACGCCGCTCTACCACCGCGACGGAACGGTCGGGCGCCTTCTGCCGGGCATGTCCTACCGGATCGAACCCGTTCCGGGGCTCGATGAGGGTGGGCGGCTCTGGATCACCGGCCCGAACGTCATGCTCGGCTATATGCGCGAGAGCGCGGCGGGCCAATTGGAGACGACGGCCGACGGATGGCACGACACCGGCGACATCGTTTCCGTCGACGATGACGGCTACATCACGATCCTCGGCCGCGCCAAGCGCTTCGCGAAGATCGGCGGCGAGATGGTCTCGCTGGCGGCTGCCGAGGCCTATGTCTCGCAGGTCTGGCCGGACGAGGGGCACGCCATCGTCGCCGTGCCCGATGAGCGCAAGGGCGAACAGCTCGTGCTGGTGACCGAGCGACGGGAGGCCAACCGCGAGGATCTCGTCGCTTCGGCACGGGCGCATGGCATCGCCGAGATCATGCTGCCGAAGCGCATCGTCTCCGTCGAAGCCCTGCCCATGCTCGGGACCGGAAAGACGGATTATACGGCGATCGCGGAGATCGCCCGGCATTGACGGCGGCCGTGCGGCTGAAGGGGGCTACGTGACGGAGAGCCCCCGCATCTCCAGCGCTATGGCCAGCGGCGCCGGTGCTCCCAGGAAATAGCCCTGGCCCTTGTCGACCCCGAGCGAGCGGAGCGCCTTGAATTCGCCGGAGGTCTCGATCCCTTCCGCGATGATCGTTGCCTCTGTTTCGCGCGCGAAGGCGACGAGTGCGGTCGCCAGGGCGCGGCGTGCCGGGTCGCGGTCGATCGACCGCGTCAGGCTGCCGTCGAGCTTGATGCGGTCAGGCTTCAGGCTGATGATGTGCTGGAGGCTGGCATAGCCGGCGCCGGCATCGTCGATCGCGAGGCCGATCCCCGCTTCGCGCAGCGGCTCGAGCGCCGCCGTGAGCCGGTCGTAGTCGTCCACCGGCGCATGTTCCGTAACCTCGATGACGACGGATCCCGGCGGAACGCTCGAAAGCAACTGATGCAGACGCCCGCTGAGCACCGTCGTCGGCGATGCGTTCAATGAGAGAAACTGCGATGTGGGAATAGAGGGCAGATCCTTCAGGGCCTCGCGAATAACGGCCAGCTCGAGTTCGATCGTCAGCCCGATCTCCGCGGCCTCGGCGAACCATTTGTTGGGCGCCCGATAGGGCCCGGGCCGAAACCGGCACAGCGCCTCGAAGCCCAATGGCCGGCCAGTCGAGAGCTCCCAGATCGGCTGATATTCGAAGGCGAAGGCGGTTCCGTCGATGATGGCCCCGATATCGGCGCGAATCCGGCGGGCGCGCTTGTCGGTCTCGATCCTGTTGATGATCTGGCGTCCCGCCAGATCGGCGAAGACCCGCATGATGGCCAGGTCACGCGGTGTCAGGGATGGGTCGGGGGTGCGCCTGAGGCATCCAAACATGCCGATGACCCGGCCATCGGCCTGGCGGATCGGAACCCCGAGATGCGCCCCGATCGGCAGCCTGTGCGTGATCGGCAGCCGCATCGCCGCCTCATACTCGGCGGTATCCCGCATCAGTTCGGGCAATCGCCCATCGAGCACATGGTGGCAGAAGGCGTCGGCGATGGGGACCGAGTCGCCCGTCTTCAGCAGGTGCTCGAGCCCGGGCCCGTCGACCTCGCGGAAGCGGGCATGATCATCGACGAATTCGGAGACATAGGCGAGTTCCATGCCGAGATGGAGGCGGACTGCCGTCAACGTACGACCGACGTGATCGTCAATGGCCAGATCGGCAGCTTTGGTCAGCGTCGAAAGCACGGCCGCAATGCCCCACTCCGTTCAGGCAGGACCATCGCCCAATCCCCACGGAGCATCAGTTGTTTCAGATGCCAATAAAGACCGGCGAGGTATTCAAGTAAATCAACTTGCTATCGAAATCTGCAAGATGAGTGACAAGTTTGCGGCATTTCATTCTTTTCGGTTCCAAAATTAGATGACCGCGGCTTATGCGTTCTGCTTCCAGCTATAGAGCCAGTCATAGCGCGCCAGCAGGCGCTCGCCGCCGAGGGCCTTCATGGTCGCATCGCGGAACGCGGCGGTGAGGGGGCCCATATGGTAGATCGTGCCGTTCTGCCGCGCCGCGTGCCAGACGCGCGTGACGCGCGGCTTGCGCAGGCGCTCATACAGGGCGAGGGCGCCTTCCATGTCGCCGGGCTGGCGGGTGAGGCAGCGCGCGAGGATCGCCGCATCCTCGATCGCCATCGCCGCGCCCTGGGCAAGGAAGGGCAGCATGGCGTGCGCCGCGTCGCCGACGAGCACGGCGTGATCGCTGTGCCACGGTCCGGACGGCTCGACGGCGCGAAGACACCAGCGCGTCCAGCTGACGCCGGCGGCGATGATGTCCGCGAGGAGGGTGGGCGCCTTGCGGAAGTGCGCCTGGATCGCTTCCGGATCACCGGGCTCTGCCCAGCCTTCCCCCTCCCAATCCTCCTCCACGATCGCGACGATGTTGATCTCGCGGCCGGATCGGATGGGATAGACGACGACATGGCTGCGATCGTTCAGGAAAACGCTAACGCGATCGCGGGCGAGGTCGGCCGGAGCGTCGTCTGCCGGGATCGTCGTACGCCAGGCCGTGCGGCGGGCTGGCGCCGGGCTCCAGCTCGGATCGATGAGCGGCCGCACCACGGATCTGATGCCGTCGGCACCGATCAGGAGGCGGGCTCTGTGGCTCCGGCCCGCGATGGAGAAGTCGATGCCCTCGGGCGTCGATTTGAGGTCCACGAGCGGGGCGGCGAGGGTCAGTTCGATCGCGGGATCGTTGTGGACCGCCGCGAGCAGGACCGCCTGCAGATCGGCGCGGTGGACGACCCTGTAGATGCCGCCGCTTCGCTGCGCGGAGCCGGCGAGCGGCAGCGAGACGACCGGGCGCGGATGGGCCGCGGAATAGATATCGATGGCAACCGGCCTCACCGCGACGGCGTCGAGCGCCGCCCCGAGCCCGAGATGCTCCAGGATGCGTCCCGCGTTCGGCGACAGTTGCAGGCCGGCACCGACCTCATAGTGGACGGCGGTCCGCTCGAAGATGGAAACGCGGCGCCCCGAACGCGCAAGCAGGAGCGCAGCGGCAAGCCCCGCGATCCCGGCTCCGGCGATCACGGTCTCGAACTCGGCCATGGCCAGCTCCGATGCGGCCTAGGCCGCGATTGGCTCCACGAAGAGATGGCCCGGGGGAATGGTCTCGGTGCCGTGCAGGGCGGGGTTGTATCGGTACAGCGTCGAGCAATAGGGGCAGACGCGCTCGTCGTCCTCGCCGAGGTCGATGAAGATGTGCGGGTGATCGAAGGGCGGCTTGGCGCCCACGCACATGAACTCCTTCACGCCGATCTCGATCCGCGCCACGCCGGAATCATTGTGGAAGTGCGGGATCACATGGTCGGCCATCGTCGTCTCGTCTTTCAGATGATGAGTGGCGGGACCATAGCCCCGTCGGCGGGTGATGAACAGAGCGTGATGGTTCGATCGGCGGCGACACCTTGGCGCGGCCGAAGCCTTGCGCCATAAGGGCGTCCCCACCAGAGGCGCAAACCATGCCCCGCTTCACATCCAACGGCTACGAAATCGCCTACATGGACGAGGGCGCGGGTCCGCCGATCCTGCTCATCCACGGTTTCGGCTCCAGCTACCGCGTCAACTGGGTCAATCCCGGCTGGGTGGATACGCTCGTCCAGGCGGGACGCCGCGTGATCGCCTTCGACAATCGCGGCCATGGCGCGTCCGACAAGCCGCACGATGTCGGCGCCTATCGCCCCGCCGCGCTCGCCGAGGACGCCCGCAACCTGCTCGACCATCTCGGGATCGGCCGGGCCGACGTCATGGGCTATTCCATGGGCGCGCGGATCACGGCGTTTCTCGCGCTGGCCCATCCCGGCATGGTGAAGGCCGCGGTGTTCGGCGGGCTCGGCTACGGCATTGTGACCGGGATCGGCGACTGGGCTCCCGTGGTCGCCGCTTTGGAGGTCGAGGACGCGTCGTCAATCACGGACCCGATCGGGCTGATGTTCCGCAAATTCGCCGATCAGACCGGCAGCGACCGCGTCGCGCTCGCCGCCTGCATGAAGGCGACGCGCCAGCCGATCTCGGCCGATGAACTCGCCTTGCTGCACATGCCCGTCCTCGTCGCCGTCGGCGAAAAGGACGAGCTGGCCGGCTCTCCCGAGGCGCTTGCCGAGATCATTCCCGCGGCGGAGGTGCTGAACATCCCCAAGCGCGACCACATGCTCGCCGTCGGCGACAAGGTGTACAAGGCGGGCGTGCTCGACTTCCTGAAGCGCCGCGGGCTCGGTTAGACGTGCAGGACCCGGAGAGGAAGGGCGAGTTGCCGCAAGGGTCTGCGCCGTTTCGCTGACACTTCGATTCCGCGGGATCGCATTGCCCCGCGCAGGCATTATTTACCTACGCAGCGCCGGTTTCGTGGTATGCGCCCGGCGTGTTAGGTTCAATCCGTAGAAGGCGGCTCCGTCCGCCGTCGAGGAGGCGTTCATGTCGGCTACGATTTCGCGTCACCCGAGCGAGAGCGTCGCGAGCTTCGATCCCATCTGGTCGGCGATCCGCGCCGACGCCGAGGAGATCGTCCGCGCCGAGCCCGCTATGGCGAGTTTCGTCTATGCCACGATCCTCAGCCACGAGCGGCTCGAAGAAGCGGTCGCCTGCCGGATCTCGGAGCGGCTGCATCACCGGGACGTCTCCAGCGAGATCATCCGCCGCACGTTCATGGAGGCCTATGCGGGAGATCCCGCGATGGGCGAGGCGCTGCGCGTCGACATCGCCGCGGTCGTCGACCGTGATCCGGCCTGCAACCGCGCGATCGAGCCCGTGCTCTATTTCAAGGGCTTCCACGCCATCCAGACGCACCGTCTCGCGCATTGGCTCTGGTCAGTCGGCCGGCGCGACCTTGCCTATTATCTCCAGAGCCGCGCCTCGTCGGTGTTCCAGGTCGACATCAACCCGGCCGTGACCATGGGCAAGGGCATCTTCTTCGATCACGCCACTGACATCGTCATTGGCGAGACGGCGGTGATCGAGGACAATGTGTCGATCCTCCAGGGCGTAACGCTCGGTGGAACCGGCAAGGAAGTCGGCAATCGTCACCCGAAGGTGCGCCACGGCGTCCTGATCGGTGCGGGGGCCAAGATCCTCGGCAATATCGAGATCGGCAATTGCTCGCGCGTCGCCGCAGGTTCGGTCGTGCTGCATGCGGTTCCGCCGAACACCACCGTTGCCGGCGTGCCTGCCAAGGTGGTCGGCAGCGCGCCCTGCGCCGAACCGTCACGCGCGATGGACCAGATGCTGGCAGGCTCCGCCTGACGGCGCCCTTCGCTTCCAGGCCGTGATCGGGTACAAGCTGCGGCGCAAGGGTGCCGCCGCTGATCGAGGCCGCCCATTTCCCCCGCTAAGGAGAGAGAATTGGATCGCAAAGAGATCCAGAAGCTCGAGAGCTTCTTTCGTCGCCGCTTCGCCATGAAGGACATCACCGTGCGCCAGCGTCCGCGCAAGGACGATTCGGCGGAAGTGTATTTCGGTGAGGAATTCGTCGGCGTCGTCTTCCGCGACGATGAGGAGGGCGAGCTCTCCTACAACTTCACCATGGCGATCCTCGACATCGATCTCGAGGACCTCTGATCTGTCCCGAAACGGGACGGATCGCGCTATCTGTGCCTTAACGGCTCAGTAACCATGAGATCCGGGCCGGTGCTTCCGTGCTGGTCCGCCGTCTCCCCGGTTCGCGGCAAAGCGGCACGCCGCTTGCCAGTCCCGCGCTGATGCGCGGCAATCGTCCCGCGCAGACGCAGCGGGGCGCGCGTGCAGCGATTCTGGCTTGAAATCATGATCATCGGCTATGCCAGCGCGACGGGCTTCGTCGCCGCCGGCATCGCCTCGAGCTTCTATGAGCTGGTGGCGGCGGAAAAGCTGCGCTTCCGCCTGATCGGCGACTCGTTTTTCGCCTGGATCCTCAGCATCGTCTTCCTGGGCGTCAGCGGGCCCTATATCGTGGGCCGGCAGGCTGTCCGCGCCGGCGTTGGTGAAAGCCGGTCGTCGGGAAGGGTGATCGGCAGCCTGCTGATCTGCGCGGTCTGGAGCGTCTGCTCCGGCCTCGTCGTGCTCGGCATCGCGCTCGAACTGCGCGATCGCCTGATGTGAGGAAAGCCGAATGCCGGTTCACACGCTGGGCGGGATTGGTCCGCAACTGCCACCCGAGAGACGCTACTGGATCGCGCCGGATGCACGCGTCATCGGCAAGGTGACGCTTGGCGAGGACGCCGGCATCTGGTTCGGCGCGGTGCTGCGCGGTGACAATGAGCGCATCACGGTCGGCGCCCGCAGCAACATCCAGGAACATTGCGTCCTGCACACGGACATGGGCTTCCCGCTCGATATCGGGGAGGGCTGTACCATCGGCCATCGCGCCGTGCTGCATGGCTGCACGATCGGCGAGAATTCGCTGGTCGGGATGGGGGCGATCATCCTCAACGGCGCCCGGATCGGCCGCAACTGCTTGGTCGCTGCCGGAGCGCTGGTGGCGGAGGGGCGTGAGATCCCCGACGGTTCGCTGGTTGTCGGCGTGCCGGGAAAGGCGATCCGCAGCCTCGACGAGGCGTCGATCGAGAAGCTCCGGCGTTCGGCCGAGAATTACGTGGCCAACTGGAAACGCTTCGCCGCCGGGCTCGATCGCTGAACCGTAGGGCAGGGCCGGCGTTCGACGCGCGGCCCCAGCCCGATCAGCGCTTGGCGATACTGCCGACCAGCGGTGCCCTGCCGTCGTCGATAGAGACCCAGCGGCCGCTATCCGTGTCGGACTGGCGCTTCACGAACTGGTAGTCCGTGTGGCTCCAGAGAAGGATCTTGCCTTCGAGATTGTCGAGCACCAGGTCGCCGCGATCGGTGCGGACGGTCAGGATCGCATGGCCATCGCCATTGGTCTGGCGCACGACCGTGATCAGCAGCGAGCCGGCCGGCCAGCCACGCTCCATCAGCTCGCGGCGCTTCAGCAGGACATAGTCCTCGCAATCGCCCTTGCCGGCGTCCGGATAGGCCCAGTACTCGTCCTTGCCGTAGATGTCCTTGTCGGTATCCGGCTGGATCGCGGTGTTGACGTTGTCGTTGATGGCGATCAGCAGGTTCCAGCGCTCGGGGGTCAGGTGGACGGGCTGGTCGCTCGCCGTACGCTCGCGGCACTCGGCCGGCATGCGGCTGCAAAGGTCGTGATGGCCGATCGGCTGGGTCGTCGGTCCGACCACATGCATGAAGGGCGACATCACCTCAGCATTGGCCGCCGGGACGGCAAGACCGATGACTGCAAGAAGAGCTGTGATCTGAACAACGAAGCGTACGCAGAACATTACCGCCGTCCCCACTGTGCCTTGGATACACTGGCGCACAGGCTTTTCGTCTGATCTAAGTCTTGTGATCGAATTCGAATTGACTTCGTCTCGAATTCGATTTGACTTTTATGCTTGTTGTTAACTTCTTGTTAAGAATATGCGGGCGGGGAGAAGCGCGCAACCTTAAGCTTCTATTAAGGTTAACGGGCGTCAACGATTAGAGGAGGCTGTTCGGGCGGGTGGGGACGGGCTTGTCGTCGCCGCTGACGGCACGCCGTTGCTGAGTGGCGCGCCCGTTGCGCGGGCTCGTTCAGCGCTTCGCGGAGCCGCGGCGACGCCGTCGCTCGGCCAGGTCGCGTCGCTTCACTCGGACAGGCAGCCGCCTCGTTCGGGAATGATCGGGGTGGCGCGGGGAGGGGGCTAGAAGTGTCCGGCCAGGGTCTCTTCGGACTGGACCGTCACGAAGGATATGGCGAGCCCGCCGGCGAAATGGCGGGCGACGCGCGCCGCGATGTCGCCGAGGCGGACGGGCGTGCCGATCGCGGGCTCTGCATCGAGCGCGAGCGCCGCGCCGGCCAGCGACAGGTCGAGGATGCGGCAGCGAAGCGCTTCGCCGTCCGGGAGCGTGAGATAGGAGAACGGATTGTGCGGCACGACGCGCCCGTGGCGGCGCATCTCGTCGCCATCATCGGAATCATGGTCGGCTAGCCAGTCGAGCGTGGCGGCGAGGCGGTCGCGTTTTCGCAGGGTGGCGGCGATCGCGATGGTGAAGCCGTGCTCGGTCGCCCGAACGAGGGCGCCTTCGATGCGTCCGATGTGATCGATATAGGCGATGACATGCTCGCCGGGGAGGCCGGCGACCGGGGCGGCGAGCGATGCGCCGTCGGCCGAGATGTCAATGGTCCGGCAGGCGAATTCGCGCCGGCTCTCCAGCATGTAGCGCCCGGCGAGCGACAGGCGATGGCGGCGGTATCGCCTGCGATCATAGTTCGCGAGGAGCGGCCGATGCGTCGAACTCGACATGCGATTTCCGGGGCGAGCGCTGCTGCCGGAAATCTAGGGGTTCCGCGTTAACGAAGGGTGCGGATCGGGATGCTGCGGGCGCGTTCAGCCGCGCCCGCCGTCCAGCACCACCAGATGGCCGTGGCGGCGGCCGGAGGCCAGCACGGGCGGCGGCATCGGCGTGGGAGCGGGCTCCGGCCGGGCCAGACCGCGCCCAAAATCCGGACGCTCGTCAGGCCAGATCAGGCGAAGGCTCGTCACGCTCTGCCGGATGATCGGGTGCAGGCCGAGCCAATAAGGCCGCTCGATCGCCACCATGAGCCCGAGCACGCGGTCATAGATGCGGCCGCCGCGCGAGAGCGGCAGCAGGATCATCTCGGCGGGAACGGATTGGCCGCGCTCATTGAAGCTCTCGACGCCGATGACCGCCCCGGCGGCGTCGAAGGCGATGGCGGCGAGCAGCGTGGAGAGCGCCGCCATGTCGCTCTCGCTCCAGAGCCCCAGGAAGCTCCGGCCCTTGAGTTCCCGTCCATAGAGCGCGCAGAGGCGCGTCCCGGCCAGACGGAAGGGAATATGGGCGGCTGGCGGAGCGTTCTCCAGAATGAATGTGTCGCCCAGCACCTCGCGTATGTCAGCCGGCTCGATCGCGCCGCGCAGCGGCGCTGCGGAATCGCCCCGCAGATCGGACCAGTAGGCGTGGAGGTGCCGGGTATGCCGGTGCTTCATGCTCGCGCTTTGCTTCTCGAATCGCTCGTGTCCCGTGCCGGCAGGGTCGATCGGTCGCCGCCTGTGCGGCAATGGTACAGATCGGTTCCTCTCCGTTAAGGTAAACAACTCGTTTGCAGGGTCTGTGCCAGTTTTGTCGATGTTTCCCGGCATATGCATCGACCAGGTGTTGCCCTGTTGCACGCTGCGGTGCTGCGTGCCAATTTCTCTCCCGGTTCACGTCCGTTCTGTGCCGGGGGGCTGGACGGGACGCGAACCGGCCGTCCGTGCGCGCCTTCGTGGCTGCGCCGGACGGCCGTCTCACAATGGAACAGCCGCGATCGCGCTGCGCCCACTCAATCGGTCGACATGGATCAGAGAAGCGATCAGACGGCACGCGAACCCGTCTTCAATCTGCCGCCTGTCATGGTTGCGAGCCTCGCCGTGCTGGTCGCGATCCATGCCATCCGCGTCTTCCTGCTGACGTCCGATCAGGACGCCTATGTCATCGCCACCTTCGCCTTTATCCCGATCCGCATCACCGGGCTCGAGAATCTCGGCTTCGCCTGGCCGGGCGGGGTGGCGGGGGATGTCTGGACCTTCCTGACCTATGCGCTCTTGCATGGCGACTGGCTGCACCTTCTGAACAACGCGTTCTGGATGACCGCCTTCGGATCGCCGCTCGCCTGGCGGTTCGGGACCTGGCGCTTCCTCGGGCTCTCCGCAGTGGGCGCCATCGCAGGGGCGGCGGCGCATCTGGCGCTTTCGCCCTATGGGGCTTCGCCGCTCGTCGGTGCCTCCGCGGCGATCTCGGCGCAGATGGCGGCGGTGGCGCGCTTCGCCTTCGCCCCCGGCGGCCGTCTCAGCGGCCGGCGGATCGGGCCGGCGGCGGATTTCGCCCCCGCTTTGACGATCGGCGAGATGCTGCGGGATCGCCGCGCCATGTCGTTCCTGGCCGTCTGGTTCGTGCTCAACCTCGTCTTCGGGCTGATCTTCACGCCGCCCGGCGTCCAGTCGAGCCAGATCGCCTGGGAATCCCACATCGGCGGGTTCGTCGTCGGTCTGCTGTTCTTCCCGATCTTCGACCCGGTCTTCAGCCGCCGCTGACGCGCGCTGCCGGCCTTGCGCCAAGGCGTGGCGTGCCACGGCGAGCCTTGCCAAGCCTCGCCCGCGAGACCATCATCAATCTGTGTCCGCCGGCGTCGTGCCGCGGACTGCCGAGGGGTCCGAACCGGTCCGAAGCAAGAAGAGAACGGCCAGCCTCTCGCCAACAGGGAGTGAAGCCATGACCGTTGCTGCTATCCTCTCCGGCAAGGGCCGGGGAGTGACGACCGCCGCGATTGACACCACCATCCGTGAGGCCGTGCATATTCTCGCCGAGCGCCGCATTGGCGCGCTGGTCGTCGTGGACGCCAGCCGGCGCATCATCGGGATCGTCTCCGAACGGGACATTGTCCGCGCCCTGGATCGTTTCGGGACAGAGGCGCTCGACGGCCAGGTCGCCTCGATCATGACAGCGCGGGTTGTCACCTGCAGCGATACCGACACCATCAACCATGTGATGGAGCGGATGACGGAGGGGCGGTTCCGTCACCTGCCGGTCGTCGAGGAGGGACGCCTCGCCGGGATCGTATCGATCGGCGACGTCGTCAAGGCGCGGATCCAGCAGGTCGAGCGCGAGGCGGAGGAGATGCGCGCCTATATCGCCATGGCCTGAAGATCCGCCCCTGAGGATCAGCCCTTGTAGACGGCCTTGGGATCGAAGAGCGGCTCGTCGCCGGTGAATTCCAGCACCGGCCCGGTGGCGTCCGCGCCGGCCGTCACGCGGCGATAGAAGCAGCCCTTGCGGCCGGTATGGCAATTCGCGCCGGTGCCGGCCGTGCGGACGCGGAGCAGCACGGCGTCCTGGTCGCAATCGATCCGGATGTCCGTCACGGTCTGGACATGGCCGCTCGTCGCGCCCTTGTGCCAGAGTTCCTGGCGCGACCGGCTCCAGTACCAGCCTTCGCGCGTCGCGATGGTGCGGGAAAGCGCCTCGGCATTCATCCAGGCGACCATGACGACGTCGCCGCTTTCGTCGTCCACGACGACCGCGGCGATCAGACCGTCCGCGCCGAAGTGCGGCGTCAGGGCGAGGCCCTCCTCGACGGCTTCGTGGCTTCCGGGCGGGGCGAACAGCGGCGTGTCGGTCATGTGCGCTCCTCCAGTTCGACGCCGAGGCCGGCGAGGGCTTTCCAATAGCCGGGATAGGTCTTGCCGACGCAATCGGGGTCCAGGATCGTGATGCCCGCGATCTTCAGCCCGGCGAGCGCGAAGCTCATCGCGATGCGGTGGTCGGAATAGGTCTCGATCTCGGTCGGCAGCGTCTGGCCCGCGAGCGCCGGGTCGGACGAGACGATGAGATCGTCGCCTTCCTCGTGCGCGAGACCCGGCCGGATGCGCGCGAGCTCGGTCGAGAGCGCGCGGACGCGGTCGCATTCCTTGACGCGCAGATTGGCGATGCCGACGAAGCGGACCGGCGTCTCGTTGAACGCCGCGAGCACGGCGATCGTCGGGATCGCGTCCTGCATCTGCGAACCGTCGATCACGGCGGGCAGGTGAGGGAACTGCGCGATGACGGCCTGCGCCTTCGCGTCCGGCTGCGTGAAATCCTCCGGCGCGACGCCGAGATCGATCCGTCCGCCCGTCAGCACCTCGGCGGCCCAAAGATAGGTCGCCGCCGATGCGTCGGGCTCGACGTAGAAATCGGTCGCGACATAACCCGTCGGCTCGATCCGCCACGTCGCCTCGTCGAGCTTCTCCACGCGCGCGCCGAACGCCTTCATCGCGGCAACGGTCAGGTCGACATAGCCGCGTGCGCCGATTTCCGTTCCGGTCAGCGCCACTTCGACCGGACCCGTGCCGCATGCGGCCGCCATCAGCAGCGCCGAGACATATTGGCTCGAGAGCCCGCCATCGATCTCGATCCGGCCGGCGCCGAAGCGGCCGGTGCCGCGGACCGTGACCGGCGGACAGCCGTTGGTGTCCGAAATGGCGATGCCGACAGAACGCAGCGCCGTGACCAGAGGCCCGATCGGGCGCTTGCGCATATGTTCATCGCCATCGGCGATGACTTCGCCCTCGACGAGGGCAAGAGCTGCCGTCAGGAAGCGCATGGCCGTGCCGGCATTGCCGAGATAGAGCGGCTTGCCCGGTGCCTTCAGCGTTCCGGTGCTGGTGACGGTGAAGCTGGTCTCGTCGGGCTCTTCGATGCCGACGCCCATGTCGCGCAGCGCGGCGGCCATGAGCTTTGTGTCGAGGCTCTTCAGCGCGCCGGTGATGCGGCTCGTGCCCTTGGCGAGCGCGGCGAGCAGCAGGACGCGATTGGTGATCGATTTCGATCCCGGCGGCGTCACGCGGCCGATGAGCGGGGCCCGCGTCGGGGTGATCGTGATCGCCTTCGCGCGATCCATGACCGTGGTCATGCTGGCTCCATGCGTTTCCGGTCGGCGCGCTTCGGCTCTCCCGGCCATCCTCTTTTGCCAGAGCGGACTAGACCCTTGCGCCGTCCGAGACAAGCGCCGAGCCGCTACCGGCGCATCTCAGCGCCCGTTCACCATCGACAGAAAGCGCGCGCGCTCCGCCGCATCGGTCTTGAAGCGGCCGAGGAAACTGGTAGTGACGGTCGAGACGCCCTGCTTCTGCGCGCCGCGCATCGAGACGCAATGATGCTCCGCCTCCAGCATCACCGCGACGCCGAACGGCTTGAGCCCGTCGTCGATCGCCGCCGCGATCTCCGCGGTCAGCCGCTCCTGCATCTGTAGCCGCCGGGCGAACAGCTCGACGACGCGGGCGAGCTTGGAGAGGCCGACGACACCGCCATCCGGAAAATAGGCGATATGCGCCTTGCCGATGAACGGCACCATGTGGTGCTCGCAATGGGAGAAGAAGGGGATGTCGCGCAGCAGCACCATGTCGTCATAGCCGCCGGCCTCGTCGAAGACGCGGTCCAGCGTCTCGGCCGCATCCTGCTCATAGCCGCAATAGAACTCGCGAAACGCCTTCACGACGCGCTCCGGCGTCTCGATCAGGCCCTCGCGCGCGGGATCGTCGCCGGCCCAGGCGATGAGCGTGCGGACGGCGGCCTCGGCTTCGGCCTGGCTCGGCCGACCAATGACGTCGTCCGTTCCGGCGGTCTCGATCTTCGCATCCATTGTCCGCACTCCATCAGGACGCCGAGAAGGGGCGCCGTGCTATCATCTGGTCCAGGCCGCGTGAAGCTCCTATATGGTTCCGGCGGAGCCGCTTTCCATGATCGACGACATCTACAGCAGCCGGATCCTCGAATTCGCCGGCAATATCCCCCGCATCGGGCGGCTCGCCGATCCGGATGCGAGCGCCAAGGCGCATTCGCGGCTCTGTGGCTCGACCGTCATCGTGGATCTCAAGATGGCGGACGGGCGCGTCGCGGATTTCGCGCATGACGTGAAGGCCTGCGCGCTCGGCCAGGCCTCGTCGTCGATCATGGCGCGCAGCGTGGTCGGCGCCACGGCGGAGGAGCTTAAGGCGCTCCGCGAGACGATGATCCGCATGCTCAAGGAGAACGGCCCGCCACCGGAGGGACGCTTCGCAGATCTGCGCTTCCTCGAGCCCGTGCGCGACTACAAGGCCCGCCACGCCTCGACGCTGCTGACCTTCGACGCCGTCGTCGACGCGATCGGCCAGATCGAAGCGCGCGCAGCGGCGTTGGCGCCATAGGGGGAGGGAAGCTTGGGCTTCGACCATATCGGCTTTACGGTCCCGAACTTCCTGAAGAGCCGCGACTTCTACGTCTCCGCTCTGGCGCCGCTCGAGATCGGGATCGTGCATGAGGGCGCGGATCGGGCGGCTTTCGGCGAGAACGGCCGGGTCCTGCTGTGGATCGGCAGCGGCCCGTCGCTCCAGGCGTCCATACACCTTGCCTTTGCCGCGCGCGACAAGGCCGCCGTCGCCGCCTTTCATGCCGCCGCGACCGAAGCCGGCGGGCGCGACAATGGCGCGCCGGGTTATCGGCCGCAGTATCATCCGGGCTATTATGCCGCCTTCGTGCTCGACCCGGATGGACACAATATCGAGGCGGTCTTTCACGAGCGCGTCTGACCGTCGGGCCGGCGGAACTCCCGCAGGAGGACCACACCATCTGCTACGCCTGCATGCCCGAGGGGGACGAGCCCGGAACGCGGCGCGAGCGCGCGCCCGTGGAGGGTGGCGCCGGCTTCGGCGCATGGCCCCGCACGCTCGGCATCGGGCTGATCCGCGGCTACAAGCTCTTGATCTCGCCGCTGCTCGGGCCTTCCTGCCGGTACCTGCCGACATGCTCGAGCTATGGCGAGGAAGCGATCACGCGGCATGGTCTCTGGGCCGGTGGCTGGATGACGCTCGCCCGCTTCCAGCGCTGCGGCCCGTTCGGCGCCTCGGGCTATGATCCCGTGCCGGCGGCGCTTCCCGAGCGGGCGAGCTGGTATCTGCCCTGGCGCTATGGGCGCTGGACGGGCAGGCACATTGATCCGGCGACGCGGCTCGACTAGGTGCGTCGTCCGGTCTCACGCTGAAACGTGTCGGCCGTCACATCCCTCTGCATCCCTTTCGCCGCGTCCACGTTGTGGAGCCGTGCAGGGCTTCGCGCGCAGAGGAAGACATGATGGGCACCGTTCAGAGCTACGCACTGATCCTTATCGGCGGTCTGGCCGTCGCGATGGCGCTCGGCCTCGGATTGCACCTCCGCCGCTGCGCGCCCTATCGCAAGCTTCCGTCGCGTCGCTGAGCCGACATCATTTGCCGTTACCTGGCGCATGACCTAGCAAGGGGCGCCGGGGCAACGGAGATGGTGTGCATGATCGACAGACGGCAGTTTTCCAGGCGCTTCATGCTGGCGGCGGCGTCAGCCGCGATCGGCGGTGCCGGCTTCGCCCGCGCGGCACTGGCATCGGAGCGTTTCGTTGCCACGGTGCTGGTCGATGTCGAGAGCGCCGCGACGATCCTCCGCGAAGGGCCGGCCGAGCGTCGTTTCTCGCCCTGTTCCACCTTCAAGCTGCCGCTGGCGGTGATGGGCTTCGATTCCGGCATTCTGATCGATCCGCACCATCCGCTTTGGGATTATCGCCCGGAATTCCAGACAACCATGGACTCGCAGAAGAAGCCGGCCGATCCGACGATCTGGCTTGCCGACTCGATCGTCTGGTATTCGCAGGAGCTGACCCGCAAGCTCGGCGCGGCGCGTTTTCGCGACTACGTCACCGCTTTCGGCTATGGCAATGAGGATGTCTCGGGCAATCCCGGCAAGAATGACGGGCTGACCCAGTCCTGGCTGATGTCGTCGCTCAAGATCTCGCCGGACGAGCAGGTCGCCTTCGTGCGTCGCTTCCTCGGCCGCAAGCTCGACGTTTCCGATCATGCCTATGGCGCGACGGAGGCCAGTCTGGCGCAGTATCCGGCCGAGGGCGGCTGGACGCTGCATGGCAAGACGGGCAGCGGTTTCGTCCGCTCCGCGAACGGCACCACCGATCGCAGCAGGCCGCTCGGCTGGTTTGTCGGCTGGGGTGAGAAGGGCGGCCGCAGGATCGCGTTCGCGCGTTTCAATCAAGGCAATGTCCGCTCCAAGATCTTTGGCGGCATGATCGCCCGCGACGCGATGGTGAAGGATTTCGCGAAGCTCGCCGGGAGTTGAACGGGCTTGAAGCGAGACTGGCGGCGATCGGCCGCGACCTTGCCGCCGGTCGGGCTTCTCGGCAACCCTCCGGCTTGAATGGCGGGCTGCCATCGTATAGCCGTCTCGCGCTGGCCTTTTCGGCCGGCGGGGCGGGCCCGGTTCCCGCTTCTCTTTCAGCCCAACCGCTTACCCGCGCTCGTCTGCGGGAGTGAGCAGGAGAGACACATGATCCATCTGACCTTCCCCGACGGCTCCGTGCGTGATTTCCACGAGGGCATCACCGGCCGCGAGATCGCCGAGGGCATCTCGAAGTCGCTGGCCAAGAAGTCCGTGGCGCTGGCCTTTGACGGCACGCTGGCCGACCTTTCCGACCCGATCACCCGTGACGGCTCGATCGAGATCGTGACGCGCGAGGATCCGCGCGCGCTCGAACTGATCCGCCACGACGCCGCCCATGTGATGGCCGAAGCCGTGCAGGAACTCTATCCCGGCACGCAGGTCACCATTGGCCCGGTGATCGAGAACGGCTTCTATTACGACTTCTACCGTGCCGAGCCCTTCACCACCGAGGATCTGCCGAAGATCGAGGCGAAGATGCGCGAGATCATCGCGCGCAACGCCCACTTCACCAAGGAGATCTGGACGCGCGACGAGGCGAAGCAGGTCTTCGCGGCCAAGGGCGAAGCGTTCAAGGTCGAGCTCGTCGATGCGATCCCGGAAGACCAGACCATCCGCATCTACAAGCAAGGTCAGTGGTTCGATCTCTGCCGCGGTCCGCACATGGCTTCGACGGGCCAGATCGGCTCAGCCTTCAAGCTGATGAAGGTGGCCGGCGCCTATTGGCGCGGTGACAGCAACAACCCGATGCTGACCCGCATCTACGGTACCGCCTGGCACGACCAGGTCCAGCTCGACGCCTATCTCCACATGCTGGAGGAGGCGGAGAAGCGCGACCACCGCAAGCTAGGCCGCGAGATGGACCTCTATCACTTCCAGGAGGAGGGCCCCGGCGTCGTGTTCTGGCACGCCAAGGGCTGGTCCATGTTCCAGGAACTGATCGCCTATATGCGGCGGCGCCTGCGTCCGCTCGGCTATCAGGAGGTGAACGCGCCGCAGCTGCTCGACAAGTCGCTGTGGGAGACCTCGGGCCATTGGGGCTGGTACAAGGAGAACATGTTCGCGGCGCAGTCGGCCGGCGACGATACCGAGGACGAGCGCGTCTTCGCGATCAAGCCGATGAACTGCCCCGGCCATGTGCAGATCTTCAAGCACGGGCTCAAGTCCTATCGCGATCTGCCGCTGCGTCTCGCCGAGTTCGGCGCGGTGCATCGCTATGAGCCCTCGGGCGCGCTGCACGGTCTTATGCGCGTGCGCGGCTTCACGCAGGACGATGCGCACATCTTCTGCACCGAAGAGCAGATGGCGGCCGAGTGCCTGAAGATCAACGACCTGATCCTGTCGACCTATGCCGATTTCGGCTTCGGCGAGGTGGTCGTGAAGCTCTCGACCCGGCCTGAGAAGCGCGTCGGCTCCGATGCCGTCTGGGATCACGCCGAAGAGGTGATGATGCGCGTGCTCGAGACGATCGAGGCGCAGTCGGGCGGCAAGATCAAGACCGGCATCCTGCCGGGCGAGGGCGCGTTCTACGGGCCGAAGTTCGAATATACGCTGCGTGACGCGATCGGCCGTGAATGGCAGTGCGGCACCACGCAGGTCGACTTCAACCTGCCGGAGCGCTTCGGCGCGTTCTATGTCGATTCAGACGGCGAGAAGAAGACGCCGGTGATGATCCATCGCGCCATTTGCGGCTCGATGGAGCGTTTCCTCGGCATCCTGATCGAGCACTTTGCCGGTCACTTCCCGCTCTGGTTTGCGCCGACCCAGGTCGTCGTCGCGACCATCACCTCGGAGGCGGATGCCTATGCCGAGGAGGTGGTGGCGAAGCTCCGCAAGGCCGGGCTCCGGGCCGAGATCGATCTTCGCAACGAGAAGATCAACTACAAGGTCCGCGAGCATTCCGTCGCCAAGGTGCCGGTCATGCTCGTCTGCGGCAAGCGCGAGGCGGAAGAGGGCACGGTCAATATCCGTCGCCTCGGTTCGCGCGATCAGGTCTCTGGAAGCCTTGCCGACACGATCGCGGCGCTGCTCGACGAGGCGACGCCGCCTGACGTAAAGCAGGCCGCTGCCACCTGAGCGAAACCAAAGGTCCGGGCGCCATGGCGCCCGGATCCTTCGGCGCCCGGGTCCCTGCGCCGTCGCTATTGCGCCATGACCTCGACGTCGCGATCGGCGCCTGACTCCACCGTGAAGCTCTTCTCGTAGATCTTGTTGTCGTGCTTCGCGACGGCGGTGTAGTCGCCGATCGCCAGCACGACCTCCGGGAAGGCGCCGACGCTGTCGAAAACGCTGTCGCCGCCCGGCGTCACCACCGACCATGACGTGTTGGCGAGCGCCTCGCCGCCGGATTCTGCGACCAGCTTCAGCGTGATATGGGCGGCCTTCTGGAACAGCGTCGCCTCGGTGAGCTTGCCGGCTTCGACGCGGATATCCGCGCGCACCGACGCATTGGCGTCGCCATAGCGGCTGACCACGTGATAGGTGCCGGCGGCGAGCCGCACCGTCTGCTCGGGGGCGACGTCGCTCACCAGCGGATCGGTCTCGGCGTCCTGGCCGTCAGTGCCGCGATAGATGTCGAACACCACCTGATTCGGGTTGAGCTTGCGGTCCTTGCCGACCTCTGCCGTCAGCTTGAGCGCGCCGGCATTCAGCACGATCGTGTCGGAACTCGCCGACTTGTCGACGCGGATCTGCTTCGAGATTCCGGCACGCCCATAGGCCACGTGGACGATATAGGTGCCCGGCTTCAGCGCCAGATGCACCGTGCCGCCCTTCGCTTCGCGCACCAGCGGCAGCTTGCCGTCGCGGCCGGGCTTGTCGGCGAAGACGCGCCAGGTGATGCCGGCTCGCAGCGGTTCGCCCTTGTCCGTCAGCTTGGCCGCGAGCGTGAGATTGGGCGGCGGTTCCTTCGGCGCTGCGGATCGGCCCGCGGCTTCGCCCGGCTGCGCCGGCTTCAGGAGCGCGGCCGGGTCGAGGGTCTGGGGAAGGATGGGCGCGAGCGGCATCGGATCGGCCGCGGCGGCGCCGTCCGGAATGTCGGCGGGCGGCGTCGGCGGAGCCTCCTGCGCGAGAGCGGAGGAGAGGATCATCATTGCGAAAACGGCCGCCATCGGCAGCAGGCCGCGGCGCAGGTGCACCGGTTTCATGACGGCGTGCGACTCCCGGTCGACTTGAAATCAGACCCTCTTTAGAGCCCGAGGAGGGTGGCGAATTCAAGGCCCATCGGCAATCGCGGCATCGCGCGGGCGACGCCGCGGGGTTGCGCTGGCGGCAAAATCGTCCGATCTCTTGCCTAGCCAATCGGTCGCTGCGGCCGAGCGCCACCTTCCTTGTCTCCATCCCGCAAAGATCCGATGACCGATACGCTTACGCTTCTGAAGACGCGCCGCTCCATTCCCTCGTCCAACATCGTCGAGCCCGGCCCGACCGATGCCCAGATCGAGGACCTCCTCACCATCGCTTCGCGCGTGCCCGATCACGGCAAGCTCGCGCCCTGGCGCTTCATCCTGTTTCGCGGCGAGGCTCGCGCGGCGGCCGGCGAGGCCACGGCCGCGCTGTTCGCCCGCAAGCGCCCGGATGCTGATCCCAAGGCCATCGACTTCGAGCGCACGCGTTTCACGCGCTCGCCGCTCGTCGTCGCCGTCGTCAGCCGTGCGGCGCCGCATGTGAAGATCCCGGAATGGGAGCAGCTGATGTCCGCCGGCGCCGCCGCGATGAACCTCGTCGTTGCCGCCAACGCCATGGGCTTCGTCGCGCAATGGCTGACCGAATGGGTGACCTATGACGAGGAGGCCCGCGCACTCCTGGGGTTGAAGCCCGAAGAGCGGCTGGTCGGGCTCGTCTATATCGGCACGCCCAACACGGCGCCCTTCGAGCGTCCGCGCCCGGCGCTGGCCGACATCGTGACCGACTGGACGCCGCCTGCAGCCTGAACAGGATGCGGCGCCATTATGGTTAGCCGATCCTTAACGTCTTGAGGTGCAGTCTTCGGCATCCGCAGCTACCGGATCGCCGAAGGATCGATGATCGTCCGCCAGTTCCTCGAATGGATGGAAACCGCGCCCGCCGAACGCCGTGCGGACGCGGCGCATGCCATGGCGCGCGCCTTCCTGCATTCGAAGGTCGACGACACGGCCCGGCGCGGCATGGAAGCCGCGCTGACCGTACTGCTCGATGACCCTTCACTCGCCGTGCGCTATGCGCTGGCCGATGTGTTCGCCGCCGAGCCGCGTGCGCCGCGGCACATCGTGCTGACGCTCGCGGCCGACCAGTTCGAGATCGCGGGCCTCATCCTCTCCTGTTCGCCGCTGTTCATCGATGCCGAATTGGTGGACATCGCCGCCGCCGTCGACGGGCCACGCCAGGCGGCGATCGCCTCGCGCCTGCCGGTCTCGACCTCGCTCGCGGCCGCCCTCGCCGAAGTCGGCGATGCGGAGGCCTGCCGTGCGCTGCTGGACAATCCCGATGCGACGATCGCTGCGATCAGCCTCGTTCGTCTCGCCGAACGCCATGGCGAGGACGCGTCGATCCGTGACCGTCTGCTGACGCGACGCGACCTGCCGGTCGATTGCCGCCAGCGTCTCATTCGCGGGCTCGGCGACCGGCTCGGCGCACTGATCGCGGAGCGGCAATGGATCGCGCCCGATCGCGTGCAGCGCGTGACGCGGGAAGCCTGCGAGCGCGCCACCATCTCGATCGCGGCGGAAACGGCGGCGGAAGATCTGGCGGCGCTGGCCGAGCATCTGCGCATTACCGGCCAGCTGACGACGGCGCTGCTGCTGCGCGCGGTCTGCGCCGGCAATATTCCCTTTCTCGGCGCGGCGCTGGCGGTCCTCGCCCGCATGCCCGAACGGCGCGTCGCCGCCGTACTGCGCGCCGATCGCGCGGCGGCACTCAAGGCCGTGCTCGGGCGCGCTGGAATCCCGGCGTCGGCCTTCGGCGCCTTCATCGCGGCGGTCGAGGTCGTGCAGGACGCCGCGATGGCTCCGACGCCGCCCGGCCGGCTGGATCTCGCGCGGCGCACGGTTGAGGCGGTTCTCGCCCGCTATGTCGAGATGACGGCCGGCGAATCGAACGAACTCGCGGCGATGCTGCGCCGCTTCGCCGCCGACGAGGCGCGCATCGAGGCGCGTTCTCTTGCCCTGAGCTATCGCTCGGCGGCCTAAAGCCTTCTCAATATCGGAATTGTTCGGCGAGGATCCGGTCGTCCCAGCTATGGCCGGGATCGAACAGGATGAGGCTCTGCACGCGCCGATCCTGCTTCACCGAGATCGAGAGCACGGATTTGACCTCGGTGTGATCAGCGACGGCGTTCACCGGCCGCTTCTCGGGTTCCAGCACCTCGAAGCTCAGCGTGACGCGGTCCGGGACGAGCGCGCCGCGCCAGAGGCGGGGGCGGAAGGCGCTGATCGGCGTCAGCGCCAGAAGCGGTGCCTGGATCGGCAGGATCGGGCCATGCGCCGAGAGATTATAGGCCGTCGAACCCGCGGGTGTCGCGACGAGCACGCCGTCGCCGGTCAGCTCCTCGAGCCGCGTCTGCCCGTCGATCGAGATCTTGATCTTGGCCGTCTGGTAGGACTGGCGGAACAGCGAGACTTCATTGATCGCATAGGCGCGATGCTCATTGCCGGCGACATCGAAGGCGTCCATCCGCAGCGGATGGATGGTGGAGCGGATGGCTGCGGCGAGGCGGGATGTCAGCTCGTCCTCGCGGAACTCGTTCATGAGGAAGCCGACCGAGCCGCGGTTCATGCCGTAGATGGGCCGCCCCGAATTCATGAAGCGGTGCAGCGTCTGCAGCATGAAGCCATCGCCGCCGAGCGCGACGATGACATCGGCATTTTCGGGGTCGACGCAGCCATAGCGCGCGCCGAGCCGCTCGGCCGCGAGCTGCGCCTCGGGGGCGCTGCTCGCGATGAAGGCAATCGCGCCCTCGAAATCTGCTGCGGCCGTCATTCCAGTCCCCCGTAGCGGTGCCCCGCCGTTCGCCCGAGCGGCGTATCACGCCGCCGGAGCCATTCCAACCTGGGTGCCCGTTAAGCGATCGTCGTGCTGATCGCGCCGATACCCTCGATCTTCGCGGTTACCGTGTCGCCGCGCACGAGGCCGCCGACGCCCGCCGGCGTGCCGGTGAAGATCACGTCGCCCGGCGCCAGCACGAACCAGCGCGACAAATGGGCGATGATGTCCGCGACGCCCCAGATCATCTGCGCTATGTCGCCGTCCTGCCGGATCGCGCCGCCGACCTCGGCGGTGATGCGGCCGGCGGCCGGGTGGCCGATGCGGCTTGCGGGAACGATGGCGCCGATCGGCGCCGATGCGGCGAAGGCCTTGGCCGTCGCCCAGGGCCGCGCCAGCTTCTTCGCTTCCGCCTGAACGTCGCGCCGCGTCAGATCGAGCCCGACGGCATAGCCGAAGACATGGTCGAGCGCCGTGGCGGGGTCGATGTCGCTGCCGCCCTTGTCGAGCGCGACGACCAGTTCGACCTCGTGATGCAGATCGCTGGTCAGGGGCGGATAGGGGACGGGCGTGCCGGGCAGGACAAGATCATCGGGGTTCTTCAGGAAGAAGAAGGGCGGGTCCCGGTCGGGATCATGCCCCATCTCGCGCGCATGGGCCGCATAGTTCCGCCCGACGCAATAGACCCGGTGCACCGGGAAGCGGAGGTCCATGCCCTCGATCGGCAGGGTGGTGGGCGGGGCGGGCGGGAAGAGACAGGCTTGGTCTGACATGATGGCTCTTTGAGGCTGCGCGGGCCACCATTCCCGAAGCGCGCGGCCCTTGCAAGGCGGCGCGCTGCGGGCGCGACGCCGCGGCGGTTGACGGCATCGCCGCAGCAGCCTAGGGAACGGCCTGCCGGGCGGCGCCCCGGCACCTCTCCACAGTCTCGCGAAGTTGAAAATGCCGGCAGAACCCGCCCGTTTCGTCCTGACCCTTTCCTGCGGCGATCGCCGCGGCATCGTCGCGGCTGTCGCCAATTCGATCGCGTCGCAGGATTGCAACATCGTCGAGAGCGCCCAGTATGGCGATCCCGACAGCGGCCGCTTCTTCATGCGCGTGTCCTTCGCCGCGCCGCAGACCGTGACGCGCGAGAGCTTCGAGCGCGGCTTCCTCCCCGTCGCCACGGGCTATGATTTCAAGTGGCAGCTGCACGACCTCGCGGTGAAGCCGCGCGTCATGATCCTCGTCTCCAAGATGGGGCACTGCCTGAACGATCTGCTCTATCGCAATTCGATCGGGCAGTTGCGCATGGAGCTCGTCTCCGTCGTTTCCAACCATGAGACGATGCGCCGACGTGTCGAGGGCGAGGGGCTGCCCTACCACTATCTGCCGCTCGAGCCGGCCGGCAAGGAGGCGCAGGAGGCGGCGCTGCTGGCGCTGATCGAGAAGGAGAAGGTCGATCTCGTCGTGCTCGCCCGCTACATGCAGGTGCTCTCGCCGGAGCTCTCCGCGCGGCTCGCCGGACGGGTGATCAACATCCACCATTCCTTCCTGCCGAGCTTCAAGGGCGCCAAGCCCTATCACCGCGCGCATGAGCGCGGCGTGAAGCTGATCGGCGCGACCGCGCATTACGTGACGGCGGATCTCGACGAGGGCCCGATCATCGAGCAGGACGTCGGACGGGTGGATCATGCGATGTCGGCCGAGGAGATGATCGCGATCGGCCGCGACATCGAGAATGCGGTGCTGGCACGGGCGATCAAGTTCCATCTCGAAAACCGGGTGCTGCTCAATGGCTCACGAACCGTCGTCTTCCGCTGACGCGTCGGCCCTCGTCCTCGACGGCAAGGCGGTCGCTGCCGAAGTCACCGCGCGCATCGCGGCCGAAGTCGAGCACCTTGTCGCGCGCGGCCATCGCGCGCCCGGCCTCGCCGTGATCCTCGTCGGCGAGGACCCGGCGAGCCAGGTCTATGTCGGCGCCAAGGGCCGCAAGGCCAAGGAACTCGGCTTCCATTCCGTTCAGTACACGCTGCCGATCGACACCGGGCAGGACGAATTGCTCGATCTCGTCGCGGCGCTGAATGCCGATGCCGCGATCGACGGCATCCTCGTGCAGATGCCGCTGCCGAAGCATCTCGATCCCATGGCGGTGATCGAGGCGATCGATCCGGCCAAGGATGTCGACGGCTTCCATCCGGTGAATGTCGGGCGACTCGCCATCGGCGAGCGCGACCGCGCGCTGATCTCCTGCACGCCCGCCGGCTGCCTGACGCTGATCCGCCGCGCCTTGCCGGGAGGTCTCGCCGGGCTCGATGCCCTCGTCATCGGCCGCTCCAACATCGTCGGCAAGCCGATGGCGCAATTGCTGCTGCAGGAAAGCTGCACGGTGACGATCGCCCATTCGCGCAGCCACGACCTGCCGGCGCTCGCCGCGCGGGCCGATATCCTCGTCGCCGCCGTCGGGCGCGCCGAGATGGTGCGCGGCGATTGGATCAAGCCGGGCGCCGTGGTGATCGACGTCGGCATGAACCGCATTCCGGCGCCCGAGCGCGGCGAAGGCAAGACGCGCCTCGTCGGAGACGTCGCCTATGCCGAGGCGGCGCAGCGCGCCCGCGCCATCACGCCTGTCCCCGGCGGCGTCGGCCCCATGACCATTGCCATGCTGATGGCGAATACGCTCACCATCGCCTGCCGTAGCGCCGGCGTCGAAGCCCCGGTCTTCTAGCTTCGCCGCTGAGACCATCCGCCACGTCGCGGTGCCGTTATCGCCGGCGCCGCCTTGCTCTACGCTTCTCAGGCTGCGGGCTTCCAATCGCCCGCGCCATCCCTTTCATCGGACGAGCCTCATGACGAACACGAGCGACGGCGCCGCGCGGGCGGTCTATATCGTCACGGACATCGAGGCCGACGGACCGGATCCGGGACCGAATTCGATGATCAGCCTCGCCTCCGTCGCGCGCGACGAGGAGGGCAGGGATCTCGGCACGTTCACGATCAATTTCGCCACGCTCGAGGGTGCCGCGCCCGATCCGGGCACGATGGACTGGTGGTCGGGTCATCCGTTCGAATGGCAGCAGGCGACGGAAGCGCCGGTCGAGCCCGGCGCAGCGATCCGGGCCTGGGCCGATTGGGCCCTCTCGCATGCCGGCACGCCGGTCTTCGTCTCGCATCCGGTCTCGTTCGACGGCGCCTGGATCGACTATTATCTGCAGCGCTTCATGGCACGCCGGCTCTTCATCCGCCCGCGCGATCCCGGCATCTTCCACGGCACCGGCATCGATATTCCTTCGATGGTGATGGCCGCGACCGGCTGGAGCTATCTCGACTGCAAGCGCGAGAAATATCCCCGCGAGTGGTTTGGCGGACACCAGCACACCCATCACGCGCTGCAGGACGTGCTCGGCTATGCCCATCTGTTCGGGCTGCTGCGCCGGGGCGAGATCCGCGCCGGCGTCACGCCGATCGCGGCCTGAGCTTTTCTTATCGCGACGACATGCGCGGGCGGCGCAGTGTCGCCACCCGGTAGGCGTCGACCAGCCAGCCCATGACGCGCGGCGAGATCATCTGGCTCAGGCGGGATTTCATCCCGACCTTGGCGAGCAGCAGGTACCATCGCGCGGATTTCCGCCGGCCCTGCGCGTCGAGGATGGCGCCGAATTCGCGCACGGTCTTCAGTTGAGTGGCCGAAGCTCCGGAGAGACCGGTATCGGCCGCGCGAACCGTGATGCGGTCGAGGAAGGCCACCTTGGAGCGCTGCATCGCCTTCAGGAACCAGTCGAAATCGCCGGCGATGCGATAGCGGCTGTCGAAGCCGCCTATGGTCTCGAAGAGCTCGCGGCGCGCCATCAGCCCGGTATGCGGGACCGACATGCCATAGGCCAGCGCGGCTTCGCTCTCGGCCCAGGGCCGTCCAATGGTCTCGGTCGTCCGTCCGTTGCGGCCGATCATGGCAACGCGGGTATAGACGAGGCCCGAGTCGGCGGCGAACTGCCCCAGTTCGTCCTCGGCCCAGGCGATCGTCTCGGGATCGGCCAGTTCGTCGTCGCAGCCGATGAACCAAATCCAGTCGCCGCGGACATGCGGCAGCGCCTTGTTCCAGGCATCATAGATGCCCTTGTCGGGAGCGCTCGCCCAATGGGTGACGACGTCGCTGCGGCGGGCGAGGATATCGACCGTGCCGTCCGTCGAGGCCCCGTCCATGACGATCACGTCGAGAGGCCGCCGGGTCTGGCTCGCGATGCTGTCGAGGCACGCGGCCAGCGTCGCCGCGCCGTTATAGGTCGCAATGATGATCGAGACGGTTGTCATGATCCCAACCCGATGCCGGGCAATTGACGGAGCCAGAAATACGCGCAGAGGCCGATGATGATCATGGCCTGCGGAATGGCGGTGCGCCAGTCGAAGGCCAGCCGGCTCACGCCGAGCACATGCACGGATTTCGCGGAAACATACCAGAGCGGCAATCCGCCATAGCCGATCAGCATGGCGAGCGGCATCGCCAGGGCGCCGACCAGCGGCCAGAGTATCACGAAGGCGATGATCATGATCACGCCCGTGGCGCCGTTCACGATGTGCCAGATCACGTGATTGGTCAGCGTGTAGATCTGCATGTGCATCGAGCCGTAGCGCTCGGCAAAGAAGGCGAGGCCGAGCAGCGCCGAAAGCTCCGGCGGCGGCATCCGGACCTTGCTGCCGATCAGCGTCAGCACCTCCGGCACGATCACGACGAGGCCGATGACGCCGAGGGCCATGGTCCATAGCGCGAGGCGCATGCCGCGCATGGCGAGCATCTCGACCTCGGCATGGTTCCCCGCCGCGCGCGCCTTCGCCATGGCCGGGAGCTTCGTATAGAAGGGCGCCTGGGAGAGCTGGCTGCCGATCGTGATCAGCCGGAGCGCCAGCAGGAAGGCGGCCGCATCCGCCGCGCTGGCGAGCTGCGGCATGACGAGGCCGCTGCCCTGGATGATGCCGGTGCTGAACAGAATGCCGATGCCGCTGCGCCATGCCGCCGGCCAGACCGATTTGAAAACATGGCGGTCGAAGGGCTGGTGGGTCAGATCCTCGCCGCGTTCGATCCGGCGGACCAGCAGGATGTTGACCGTCAGCGCGACGAGTGCCCAGACCGAATAGCAGGCCGTGATCGCGATCAGATTGCCGCCGAGGAAGACGACGAGGCTGGTGGAGGCGAGCTGCAGCGCCGCGATCAGGCTTTCATAGCGGCGCATGGCCGCGATCTGCTCGAAGCCGATCAGGATGCTCGTATTCGAGATATTGAGCAGCGACAGCATGATCGACGCCGCTGTCAGCGCCCAGGCGATCCAGCCGGATGTTGGATCGGCGAGCCCGGCGATCGGCCGCATCAGCGAGAGCGTGCCGACGCCGATGATGATCACCAGCGCCGCAAAGACCAGCCAGTGATAGATGAACTTCTGCGTGCCGATGACGCGGGCAAGATCGAGCCGGCCCTGCTCCTGGCCCGTGCGGGCTTCCGGCACGCCGCCTCCGCCACGGGCGAAGGCGATCATGCGCGAGAAGGTCGGCGAAAAGCCGAAATCCAGCCACATCGACATCGTCGTGATGCTGGAGAACATCTGCCAGACCAGCACCTCGCTCACGCTGAGGCGGGTCAGCACCAGCGGCAGCAGCAACGCGAGCCCGCCGAGGCGGATGGCGAGCCCGAGCCACGTCATCAGCGTCGGCGAATTCCAGACCTTGGCGACGCGGCGCCGCAGATTGAGGGCCATGCTCTAAGCGGGGCTCGTCACGCGACTTTGTTGAAGTTAGCGAGGTCTGCGTGACCGAGGCCGAGCATGGCGAGTGCGATGTCGACGCTCATGCGGTTGACGCGCTGGAT
>NZ_JACIDS010000004.1 GCF_014196455.1 Kaistia hirudinis | reverse complement strand
GCGGCCAGCTGGGTGTTCCACGAGACCGCCACATGGTGGGCCGCAGGCGTCGCGGGCTCCATCGTCGGCGCCGTCTGGAACTACCTCCTCAGCGCTTCCCTCGTGTGGAAGAACAAGGCCTGAGGGCTGGAGCTGCGCCAGGCTGGGCCGGCGCAGTGCCAGCGCCAAGCGCCCTTGGCGTGCCATGCGATCCTGCCGCGCGCGGCAGGCGCCGAGACTTCCGTTGACTTGGCCGCGTCCGCCGATATCGTCCGCCGTCCAAGACACTGACAAGAAACGCACTGGAACCCGACCGATGTCGCACGATCACACCGCCCTGCAAGCAACCATCGAGGCCGCCTTCGAGGCGCGCGCCGAGATCGGTACGGACACGAAGGGCGAGGTGCGCGAGGCCGTCGAATTCGCGCTCGAGCTTCTCGACAAGGGCAAGGCGCGCGTCGCGGAGAAGGTCGATGGCAACTGGGTCGTGCATCAGTGGCTGAAGAAGGCGGTGCTGCTGTCCTTCCGCCTGAACCCGATGGGCGCCATCTCCGGCGGCCCCGGCGGCTCGACCTGGTGGGACAAGGTTCCCTCGAAGTTCGACGGATGGGGCGCGGCGGAGTTCGGCGCCGCCGCCTTCCGTGCGGTTCCCGGCGCCATCGTCCGCCGCTCGGCCTATATCGCGCCGAACGTCGTGCTGATGCCCTCCTTCGTCAATCTCGGCGCCAATGTCGGCGAAGGCACCATGGTCGATACCTGGGCGACCGTCGGCTCCTGCGCGCAGATCGGCAAGAACGTGCACCTCTCCGGCGGCGTCGGCATTGGCGGCGTGCTGGAGCCGCTGCAGGCCGGCCCGACCATCATCGAGGACAATTGCTTCATCGGCGCCCGCTCCGAGGTCGTCGAGGGCGTGGTGGTCGGCGAAGGCTCGGTGCTGTCGATGGGCGTGTTCATCTCGTCCTCGACCAAGATCGTCGACCGCGAGAGCGGCGAGATCCATATCGGCCGTGTGCCGCCCTATTCGGTCGTCGTCTCGGGTTCGCTGCCGGGCAAGCCGCTGGCGAATGGCGCTCCCGGCCCCTCGCTCTATTGCGCGGTGATCGTGAAGCGCGTCGACGAGAAGACCCGCTCCAAGACCTCGGTCAACGAGTTGCTGCGCGACTAGGGATCGCAGGCACAGGACCGTCCCGGCGGATCATCCTTTCCTCTGGTGTTTTGGCGCGAAGCGGTTTCCACTCGCGCCAAGGCACAGAGGGGGGAAGCCAATGGTGCACGATGTCTCGGTCATCGGTCTCTACATTCTCGACATTCTCGGCCGTCCGGTCGATCACATCCCGCCGGGCGGCAATGTCGAGTTCATCGACGAGATCCGCCTGACGGTGGCGGGAACCGCCGGCGGAACGGTGGTGGATCTCGCGAAGCTCGGGCTGAACTGCCTGGCGGTCGGTGCGGTCGGCGATGACGAGAAGGCGGATTTCGTGCTCGCGACGCTGGACCGCTTCGGCATCGACCGCAGCGAGATGCAGCGTCTCAAGGGCGTGCCGACCTCGGCGACCATCCTGAACATCCGCAAGAACGGCGAGCGGCCGGCGCTGCATGTGCGCGGCGCGTCAGGACATTTCCTCATTCCCGGAGAATCGCTCGATCGCGTTCTGGCCCCGCCGATCATCCATCTCGGCGGTTCCGGCCTGCTCGACCGCCTCGACGGCGAACCGAGCCGCGCGCTGCTGGCAGAGGCGAAGCGGCGCGGCCGGACTGTGACCTTCGATCTGATTGGCGTCAGCGAGAAGACCCTTCCGGTCATCCAGCCGCTGTTTCCCTTCATCGACTATTTCATGCCGTCGGTGGAGGAAGCCATGGTGCTGTCCGGGCAGACCAATGCCGAGGATGCCGGCCGCTTCTTCCTCGATCGCGGCATCACCCATTGCGTGTTCACGCTCGGCGGCGACGGCGTCTGCTTCATCGACGCCGATGGCAGCATCCTGCGGCAGCCGGCCTTCGCGGTGGATGTCGTCGACACGACCGGCTGCGGCGACGCGTTCAATGCCGGCTTCATCGCCGGCCTGCACCATGGCATGGACCGCGAGACGACGCTCCGCTTCGCGCAGGCCTCGGCGGCGCTCGTCGCAACCGGCCTCGGCTCGGACGCCGGCATCATCTCCTTCGAGGCGACGCGCGAATTCATGAACACCGCTCCCACGCGAAGCGCCTGAGCGCGCCAGCGGGAGACCCTTGATTGCCGGCTGCCGGCATGGCAACGAGAGCCATGCCTTCTCGCGACATCCAAGCCGCCGATCCCGTCCGCATCCTGCAGGATCTCATCCGCTGTCCCTCGGTCACTCCGGCCGAGGGTGGCGCGCTGGCCTATCTCGAAAGCGTGCTCGCTCCCGCCGGCTTCGCGGTCGAGCGGCCCGTCTTCAGCGAGGCCGGCACGCCCGATGTCGAGAACCTGTTCGCGACCATCGGATCGGGTGCGCCGCATTTCGTCTTCGCCGGCCATACCGACGTGGTGCCGCCGGGCGACGCCACGCTCTGGTCGCATCCCGCCTTCGGCGGCGACATCGAGAACGGCCTTCTCTACGGGCGCGGCGCGGTCGACATGAAGGGCGGCATCGCCGCCTTCGTCGCGGCGGCGCTCGATTTCGCCAATGGCGGCCTGCGGGCGGGAACGATCTCGCTGCTGATCACCGGCGACGAGGAGGGGCCGTCGCTCAACGGTACGGTCAAGCTCCTCGACTGGGCCGCGAAGCGCGGACATCGCTTCGACGCGGCGATCGTCGGCGAGCCGACCAACCCGAACCGGCTCGGCGAGGCGATCAAGGTCGGCCGCCGCGGCTCGCTCTCGGGCACGATCACCGTCCATGGTCGCCAGGGCCACGTCGCCTATCCGCATCTGGCCGTCAATCCGGTGCCGCAACTCGTCCGCCTAGTCCGCCGTCTCACCGCCGAGGCGCTCGACCAGGGCAGCGAGCATTTCGACGCCTCGAACCTCGAATTCGTCGGCATCCATGTCGACAATCACGCCTGGAACGTCATTCCAGCCGAGGCGAGGGCCCGCTTCAACGTCCGCTTCAACGACCAATGGACCCGCGACACGCTCTCTGCCTGGATCGAGGCGCGGCTCGACGAGGCCGCCGGCAACGAGATCGCCTATGAGCTCGATTTCGAGCCCGGCTGGAGCGCATCCTTCCTGACCCGCTCGGACGCGCTGATCGGCACGCTTTCCGCGGCGATCGAGGCGGAGACGGGCGTGCAGCCCGCGCTTTCGACCAGCGGCGGCACCTCTGACGCCCGGTTCATCAAGGATTACTGCCCGGTCGTCGAATTCGGACTGGTCGGGCAGACCATGCACCAGGCCGACGAGCGCGTGGCGGTCGAAGATCTCGTCAAGCTGAAGGCCATCTATCGGCGCTTCCTTGACGGCTATTTCGCCTGAGGTCCGATGCTCGACGCCCGCACCACTGCCGCCATCGCGGGCGCCGTCGAGCTCTTCCTCGGTCGTCGCGACGGGCTGCGCCGCTTCGATCTCAGCGTCGACGGCTTCTGGCACTCATTTTCGGCCGCGCTTTACGGCGTGCCGTTCTTTCTCTGCCTGATGGCCGGCGACTGGGCCGTCTTGTCGGCAATGGCGGAACCGCCGACCCTCTCGGCGGTCATCCTGTCGCGCATCGCCGATTTCACCCTCGACTTTCTGTTCCTGCCGATCGTCCTCGCCTTGCTGGCAAAACGTCTCGGCATCACGCGCAGCTACACCGGCTTCGTGATCGCCCGGAACTGGTCGACGCTGGTGATGCTCG
Organism: Kaistia hirudinis; assembly: GCF_014196455.1. Classification (GTDB taxonomy): domain Bacteria; phylum Pseudomonadota; class Alphaproteobacteria; order Rhizobiales; family Kaistiaceae; genus Kaistia; species Kaistia hirudinis. The sequence continues at coordinate 815,606 of NZ_JACIDS010000004.1, read as the reverse complement.
CGCCGCAGGCGGTGATTTCGCTGCTGCTCGGCTTCCGCTGGCTCGACCAGGATCTGGCCTCGCTGCTGTCGCTCGTGGTCGCCGGCGTGATGCTGGCCTATGAATACCGCATCGCGCGCTGGACGCTGGGCTGGGACGGCGCGGCAGCCGCCGGCCTCGTCGCGGCCGACGTCGTCTCAGGCCTCGTCCTCGTCAGCCTCGTCAACGGCCTGTTCGGCACGTGAGCCATAGTCGACGCGCATGAGATAGAGGCCGCCGGGCGGCGCCACCGGGCCGCAGGCCTTGCGGTCGCGGGCTTCGAGCACCTCGGCAACGGCCGAAACCGGCCACTTCCGCTCGCCGACCTTCTTCAGCGTCCCGACCATGGAGCGGACCTGGTTGTGCAGGAACGAGCGCGCGGAGACCGAGAACAGCACCTCGTCGCCCGAGCGCGTGATATCCAGCCTGTCCAGCGTCTTCAGCGGGCTCTTGGCCTGACAGTCGGCCGAGCGGAAGGTCGTGAAATCATGCTTGCCGAGCAGCGCATTGGCCGCCTCCTGCATCGCGTCGATATCGAGACGCTTGCGCACGTCCCAGACGCGGCTGATGTCGATCGCCGCCGGCGCACGCCGGTCGAGCACGCGGTAGAGATAGTGCCGGGCCGTCGCCGAACGGCGTGCGTCGAAGCTATCGGCAACCTCCGCCGCCTCGAGGATCGCGATCGGCGCGGGACGAAGCTGGGCGTTCATCGCATCGCGAATGCGCTCGCCGCGCCAAGGGCCGGCGAGGTCGAAATGCGCGACCTGGCCGAGCGCGTGGACGCCCGTGTCGGTCCGCCCCGCGCCGCGCGTCGGCACATCCTCGCCGGAGAAGCGGAAGATCGCCTCCTCGATCGTCTGCTGGACCGAGGGCGCATTCGCCTGACGCTGCCAGCCCGAATAGGGCGTGCCATCATATTCGATCAGGATGCGGTAGCGCGGCATCGCGGCCGCTAGGCGATCGCGGCGCCGGCGGAGACGCCTGCACCGCGCTGGAAATCGGCCGCGCTCATCGGCTTGCCGCCGGCGCGCTGCAATTCGATCAGCCGGACCGCCCCCTCGCCGCAGGCGATCGTCAATGCGCCGTCGAGCACGGTGCCGGGCGCGCCTGCGCCTTCAACCAGAGCGGAGCGAAGGATCTTCACACGCTCCGCCTTGCCGGCGAGCGTCATCTCGCACCAGGCGCCGGGAAAGGGCGACAGGCCGCGAATATGGTTATGCACATCGCGCGCGGGCCGGCTCCAGTCGATCCGCGTCTCACCCTTGTCGATCTTCGCGGCATAGGTGACACCCGCCTCCGCCTGCGGAACCGCGGCGAGGCCACCACGCGACAGCGCCGCGAGCGCGCGCACCATGAGGTCGGCGCCGAGGCGCGCAAGTCGGTCATGCAGATCGGCGGTGGTCCACTCGTCGCGGATCGCGATCCGCTCGGCCATCGCGACGGGACCGGTATCGAGGCCGGCCTCCATGCGCATCACCATAACGCCCGTCTCGGCATCGCCGGCCATGATCGCGCGGTGGATCGGCGCGGCGCCGCGCCAGCGCGGCAGGAGCGAGGCGTGGAGATTGAGGCAGCCCTCGCGCGGCGCGTCGAGCACCGCCTGCGGCAGGATCAGCCCATAGGCGACGACGACCGCGACATCGGCGTCGAGCGAAGCAAATTCCACCTGCTCGGCCTCGCCCTTGAGCGATTTGGGCGTGAAGACCGGAATGCCGAACCGCTCGGCGACCAGATGCACCGGAGACTTCTTCTCCTCGAGCCCGCGGCCGGCGGGCTTGGGTGCGCGCGTATAGACTGCGACCACCTCGTGCCCCTGCCCGATGATCTCGGTCAGCGTCGGCACGGCGAAATCCGGCGTGCCCATGAAGACGATTCGAAGGCTCATGGGCTCGGCTTGTCTCACATTTCTTCGCGCTGGTGCGGCTTGAATTCCGGCTTCACGCCGCTCTTGGCGGCCTTGACGAACTTGCGGACCACCATGTCGCGCTTCAGCCGCGACAGGTAGTCGATGAAGAGCTTGCCGTCGAGGTGATCGACCTCGTGCTGGATGCAGGTGGCGAGCAGGCCTTCGGCCTCAAGCTCGTTCAGCTTGCCGTCACGATCGAGATAGCGAACCCGCACCGAGGCCGGGCGCTCCACCTCGGCATAATAGTCGGGGATCGAAAGGCAGCCTTCCTCATAGATCGAGCGATCGTCCGAGGACGACAGGATCTCGGGATTGATGAGAAAGAGCGGCTTGCGCGCCTCGTCGTCGCGGCCCGACACGTCGATCGTCACGACCCGCCGTGGCTCGCCGACCTGGATGGCGGCGAGGCCGATGCCCGGCGCCTCGTACATGGTCTCCAGCATGTCATCCAGAAACCGCCGCAGATCGTCGTCGACGCGCTCCACGGGGGCGCTCACCAGACGGAGCTTGGGGTCGGGAAGAGTGATGATATCGAGCTTGGCCATGGAACCCTTGACGCCGAAAACCGCAACGCTGGCGGCCTGAAATAGGCGTTCCGCAAAGGTGGGTCAATCGCGCAATGCCGCGGTTCTCTGGGGATGGCGGCACGAATGTTCATGTTTTGATCCCATTTGCCGCCGGAATCGGCTATGGCTCTCCCATGCAGGACGTTCTGATCGACATTTCCGGCCGCCCCATCACTGTCGCCGAAGCGCTGCTGGCGGCGGCGGCGATCGCCATGCTGCTGCTTCTCATGATCCTCATCCTGGTCTGGCGCGGCCATGCGCGGCGCGTCGCCGCGGATGCCGAGCTGCACATGCAGGGCGCAGAGTTCCAGCATCGCGTCGCGGAGCTCGTCCGCGTCCAGTTCGAGATGACCGGCCGCATGCAGACCATGGCTGAAGTGTTTGGCTCGCGGCAGTCCGAGCTGGTGCGCGGCCTCTCCGAACGGCTCGACGGCCTCGGCCACCGCATCGGCCAGTCCATGAACGAGACGACGCGCAACACGCATGAGGGGCTCAGCCGCCTGCATGAACGCCTCGCCGTCATCGACAGCGCGCAGAAGAACATCACCGAGCTGTCGTCGCAGGTCGTCGGCCTGCAGCAGATCCTGGCCAACAAGCAGACCCGCGGCGCCTTCGGCCAGGCGCGCATGGAGGCCATCGTGCAGGACGGGCTGCCGGCGGGCGGCTATGCCTTCCAGGCGACGCTCTCCAACGGCAACCGGCCGGACTGCGTGATCGCCTTTCCGAACGGCGCGCCGGGCCTCGTCGTCGACGCGAAGTTCCCGCTCGAGGCCTGGAATGCGATCCGCGCCGCCGAGGGTCCGGAGATGACGCGCGCCGCCGAAGCGCAGTTCCGTCGCGACATCACCAAGCATCTGAAGGACATCGCCGAGCGCTATCTCATCCCCGGCGAGACGCAGGACACGGCTTTCATGTTCGTGCCGTCCGAATCGATCTTCGCCGAGATCCATGAGCGCTTCGAGGACATCGTGCAGGGATCGCATCGCCTGCGCATCGTGATCGTCTCGCCCTCGCTGCTGATGCTCTCGGTCCAGGTGCTGCAATCAGTGCTGCGCGACGTGCGCATGCGCGAGCAGGCGCATGTGATCCAGGGCGAGGTGCTGAAGCTGATGGAGGACGTGGCGCGCGTGACCGAGCGTGTGCTGAAGCTCCAGACGCATTTCGGGCAGGCCTCGAAGGACATTGACGATATCCTGATCTCGACGCGCAAATTGAAGAACCGTGGGGCGCGGATCGAACAGCTCGAATTCGGCGAAGAGGGCACGCCGGTGCTCGATCGCCAGGGCGATTTGCTGGCAAGCGAATAGGAGGCAAGGCGCGATGCGGATCCTCGTTGCGGGAGCGGCCTATTTCCTGATCGTCTTCGTCGCCGGCATCGTGCTCGGCATGATCCGCGTCGGGGTTCTGGCGCCCAATCTCGGCGCTACGATCGCGGTGCTGATCGAGCTGCCGGTCATTCTCGTGATCAGCTGGTATGTCTGCGCGGCGATCCTCCGGCGGGTCCCGCTCGATTCGGGCCGCAATGAAGACGTGCTGGCCGGCGCGCTCGCCTTCGTGCTCCTGATCGGGGCCGAAGCTTTATTCGCCGTCGGCCTCGGCGGGCGCACGCTGCCCGAATTCTTCGCCCATTTGGTCGCCACGGACGGCCTGATCGGCCTGCTCGGCCAGATCCTCTTCGCCGCCTTCCCGGCGATCCAGACGCGCCGCTTCGTTCAGTAGCCGCGGCCGTTCTCCGCGAGGAACGCAACCTCCTCGGGTGTCGAGGCGCGGCCAAGATCCGCGTTGCGATGCGGGAAGCGGCCGAAGCGACGGATCAGGTCGCGGTGCTTCTGCGCATAGAGCAGGAAATTGCCGTAGATCTCGTGCTGCTCGGCGGGGGCTTCGGCGAGCAGCGCCTCATACAGCCGCACGCAAAGGTCCTGATCCGCGAGCGCCTCGCTGTGCTCGAAAGGCAGATAGAGGAAGACGCGCTCGATCAGGCAGTAGCGCGCCACGCCCCCGGCCACGAGTTCCCGCGCGATGGCCCGGGCGCGCGCGTCATAGGCGAAGGCGCGGGCATCGGCGCGGAAGAGGTTGCGCGGAAACTGATCGAGAAAGATGACGAGGCCGATCTGCGCCTCGCGCGGCAGGCTCGCGAGATCCCAGTCCTTCTGCGCCACCGCGTCGAGCGAACTGCCGAAGGCGCTGCGGATCGCCTCGTCCGTCGCATCCTTGCGCTCGAACCAGAGCTCCGCCTTGTCGGCCGGGTAGTCCTCGATGCTCGCGAGTTCGCCGCACCAGAAGCGATGCGCGGCGAGCAGGATATCGACAGTCGCCTCGGCCATCGCGCTCTCCTCAGAATGGCGTGCGCGCGCGAAGCGCGGCCGCGAGCGTGCCCTCGTCGAGATAGTCGAGTTCGCCGCCGACCGGAACGCCATGCGCGAGGCGCGAGACCTTGACCGGCGTCGCCGTCAGGCGATCGGTGATGACATGCGCGGTCGCCTGGCCATCGACGGTCGCATTGACGGCGAGGATGACCTCGGAGACCTCGCCGCTCGCGCAGCGCCGCACCAGCGCGTCGATGGTCAGATCATCCGGCCCGACGCCATCGAGCGGCGACAGCGTGCCGCCGAGCACGTGATAGCGCGCCTTCATCGCCCCGGCCCGCTCCAGCGCCCAGAGGTCGGAGACGTCCTCGACCACGATCAGCGTGCGCGCATCGCGCTCCGGATCGGAGCAGATGGCACAGGGATCGACGGTATCGATATTGCCGCAGACCGAGCAGACCTTGACCCGCTCGGCTGCGAGGCTCATCGCGCCGGCGAGCGGCACGAGGAGCTGGTCCTTCTTCTTGATGAGCGCGAGCGCCGCCCGCCGCGCCGAGCGCGGTCCGAGGCCGGGCAGCTTGGCGAGCAGCTGAATCAGCCGCTCGATCTCGGGACCGAGGACGGAACGGGCCATGGCGCGCGCGACGGCTCGCTCAGAACGGCAGCTTGAGGCCGGGCGGCAGGCCGAGGCCGCCGGTCAGCGCCTGCATCTTCTCGGCCATGGTGCGCTCCGCCTTGGCGCGGGCATCGGCATGGGCGGCGATGATCAGGTCTTCGAGGATCTCGCCCTCGTCGGCCTTCAGAAGCGACGGGTCGATCGCGATCGCCTTCAGATCGCCCTTGGCGGTCATGGTGACCTTGACGAGCCCCGCGCCGGACGCGCCCTCGACCTCGATCGTCGCGACCTCCGCCTGCATGTCCTGCATCTTGGACTGCAGTTCCTTGGCCTTCTTCATCATGCCCAGGAAGTCGGTCATGCGTGTGAGCTCCTTGATCGTTCCAAAGGTCTAGTCTTCGCCGTCATCCGGCGCTTCGTCGGGATTGTCGGTCGGTACCATGCCCGTGGTGGGGAGCACCATGTCGGCACCCTCCTCCGCCCGGATCTGGACGTCGACGATCTCGGCGCCGGGAAAGCGCGCCAGCACGGCGGCGACGAGCGGATCGGCGCGCGCATCGCTGCGCGCCTTCACCTTCAGCGCTTCCCGCGCCTCGGCAATCGTCGGCTGGCTGGCGCCGCGCCCGAGCACGACCGAGAACCGCGTGCCGGTCCACTCGCTGACCTTGCGCCCGATCTCGGCCGCGAGGCTGCGCGCGGCCCCGTCGACCGGCTCGAATTCGAGTAGCGTATCGTCGAAGCGGATGACGCGAACCTGCGTCTCCAGCGCGATCTTGAGCGGCACGTCGCGCTTCTGCCCGACATAGGCGACGAGATCCTCGAAGCGCTGGAAACGGATCGCCGGAACGGCCTTGGCGCTCGGCGCCGGCGGCGACGGCTGGGCCATCGGCACGGCTGACGGCTCGGCGGATGGCAGCGAACGGAGCGCGGCCGTACCGCGCGGCGCGGCGGGCGGGGGCGGCGCGGATGGCGGCCCCGAACCCGGCGGGGCGGAGATCGCGGCACCGGTTTTCAGCATGCGCAGCGCCTCGTCCGGCGTCGGCAGATCGGCGACATGGGCGATGCGGATCAGCACCATGTCGGCGGCGGCGAGCGGGCGCGACGAGGTCCCGACCTCCTCGATGCCCTTGAGCAGCATCTGCCAGGCCCGCGACAGCACCCGCAGCGAAATCGTCCCGGCGAGCGCCGCCGCGCGCTGGCGCTCCGATTCGGGCAGCGCCGCCTGGTCCGACGGCTCGCCGACAACTTTGAAGCGGGTAACCTGATGGGTGAAGGCGGCGAGATCCTGCAGTACGACGGACGGGTCAGCGCCGATGTCATATTGCCGCTTCAGGAGGTCGAGCGCTTCCGCGGTCCGTCCGGCCATCAGCGTCTCGAACAGGTCGATGACGCGCGCGCGGTCGGCGAGGCCGAGCATGGCGCGCACATCTTCCGCCTGGATGGCGCCGGCGCCATGGGCGATCGCCTGGTCGAGCAGCGAGAGCGAATCGCGGGCCGAGCCTTCGGCGGCGCGCGCGATCATGGCGAGCGCCTCGTCCTCGATCGTGACGTCTTCCTTGAGCGTGATCGACTTGAGCAACCCGATCAGCCGGTCGGCTTCGATCCGGCGGAGGTCGAATCGCTGGCAGCGCGACAGCACGGTGACGGGAACCTTGCGGATCTCGGTCGTCGCGAAGATGAACTTCACATGCTCCGGCGGCTCCTCAAGCGTCTTGAGCAGCCCGTTGAAGGCCGCCCCCGAGAGCATGTGCACCTCGTCGAGGATATAGACCTTGTAGCGCGCGGAGACGGGCTTGTAGCGCACCGCCTCGATGATCTCGCGGATATTGTCGATGCCGTTGTTGGAGGCGGCATCCATCTCGATCACGTCGACATGGCGGCCTTCCATGATCTCGGCGCAATGGACGCCGAGCACCGGCATGTCGATGGTCGGGCGGTCGATCGTGTCGGTCTTGTAGTTGAGGCCGCGCGCCAGGATCCGGGCCGTCGTCGTCTTGCCGACGCCGCGCACGCCGGTCAGCATATAGGCCTGCGCGATGCGGCCCGTCTCGAACGCGTTGGTGAGCGTGCGGACCATCGGCTCCTGGCCGACGAGATCGTCGAAGCTCTTCGGGCGGTATTTGCGCGCGAGCACGCGATAGGCGCCGCCAGCGCCAGCCGTCGTCCCGCTCATCTGATCGCCGCCGTCCATCGCCGGTCCGTCGCCCTGTTCGCAGATGGATATATCCGCGATCGGCCGCAAAGCGCGAGGAGAAATCCTCTGATACGGCAAAGCCCGCCCGGATGGACGGAACGCGCGGAGACGATTGGGGAAAAGTGGGAGGCTGGCACGCGACCCGTGCCGTGGCTCGTTGGGGCTGCTTCCTTCCGGACCTGACCCGGTTGGCGAGTGGCTCGTCCACCACCAACCTCCCGGCGCCACATATCGTCTCTCGACGCGCCGATGGCAAGTCCCTTTCCGCAGGACTGAAGTCCCTTTCGCGGGACTATCGCCATCGGGCGCTCTGTGGCGTAATGCGGGAGCCCGGCCGGGAGCCGTTCTCAGCCCCGGGCGGTCCCGCCCTCTCGCCACCACGCCCCATGACCCGCACCCTTTTTTCCCGCCTCCCGCAGCCCGAGCCGAGCACGCTCACCGGCTTTTCCGGCAACACGCTCGATCGCCGCAGCGAATCGCGCAACGAGGCGACGCTCGCCGCCGCGCTCGCCGATCCTTCGGCCCGGATCTATCTGCTGCGCGGCGACGACGCCCTGCTCCGAAGCGGCGAGGCGGCGGAGGCGCTGTTCACGCTGCGCGAATCGGAGGTGGTGGGCGCCGCGATGGACGACGTCATCCTGCTCGGCTGGGACGGCTCGGCCCCCCGGCTGGCCACGACGCTGACCAGCGAGCTCTCCTTCGACGTCGACATGTTCCGCACCGTCTCGATGCGCTCGCTGGCGATCGCGGGCGCGGCCGGCGGCCTCCTCGCCGATACGGTGGATCCGGCGGCGCTCGGCGCGCTGGCACAGGCCCGCGCGCTCTTGCACTGGCACGCATCCTGCCGCTTCTGCGGCCGCTGCGGCACGCGCACGACGATGGCGCAGGGCGGGTATCGCCGGGACTGCCCCAACTGCAACGCCCTCTATTTTCCCCGCACCGATCCGGTCGCGATCATGCTCGCGATCGACGGCGAGCGCTGCCTCATGGGCCGGCAGGCGCGCTTCGCGCCCGGCACCTATTCTTGCCTCGCCGGCTTCGTCGAGCCGGGCGAGACGATCGAGGACGCCGTGCGCCGCGAGATCAGCGAGGAGGCCGGCATCCGCATCGGCCGCGTCGGCTATCACGCGAGCCAGCCCTGGCCGTTCCCGATGTCGCTGATGATCGGCTGCTTCGCTGAAGCGACGTCGACCGACATCGTGCCCGATACCGATGAACTCGAGGATTGCCGCTGGTTCACGCGCGAGGAAACGCTGGCCATGCTGGAGGGGACGCATCCCGGCGGCCTCGCCACGCCGCCGCGCATGGCGATTGCGCACACGCTGATCCGCGCCTGGGCAGAGCAGCGAATCTGAGGCATCGCCGCAAATCGGCCACGTTCCAGAAACCGACGGATACACTTCTCTACAAATTTCTCACAGACGAGACGCGCAGCCCATTGGAAGCTCCTGTTGCGGGAAAACCCGCAATCGGGGGTGGCCGGCGAGACCGGCTCAATCGGGTCGACGGGGAACCGGTCCTTGCGCGTCATCGTCATCAATCTGGAACGCCGTCCAGATCGTCGCCAGCGCTTCATCGAGTGGAACGGGCGGCAGCCCGTCCGCTTCGAATTCTTCGCCGCCGCAGACGGCCGGCAGATCGATCGCGCCAAGCTCGTGGCGAGCGGGCTGCTCGACGGGCAGGACAGCCGCTTCAATGGCGGGGCGCTCGGCAATGCTCTGTCCCAACACGCGCTGTGGCAGGCCTGCGCGGCCGGACGCGAGCCATTCCTGATCTTCGAGGACGATGCGTGCCTGCGCGGTGATTTCTGGCGCCACGCCAGGCCCATGATGGAGCGCTACCTCTCCGCCCATCACATGATCGTCTTCGGCTTCAATACCGATTGCGTCACGGCGCTGCGCAGTTCGGATGGATTCGTCTCCGCCATCCGGTTCGACGACTCGATCAAGCACCGTCCCGACTATTTTTCCGCCTTTGCCAAGCTGACGGATGCGAGCCCGCAGCTTTTCCAGTGCCTGCAATTCTGGGGCACGCTCGCCTATGCGATCACGCCTGCCGGCGCGCGGGCGCTGCTCAAGGGATGCTTCCCGCTGGCCTCGCGCGAATCGATCGACATCGTGACCGAGGGCCGCGCGATCCTGCCCTATGGCCTCGACGGCATGATCAATCTCGCGCTGCAGAAGCGGGAGCTGGATGTGATCGCGTGCTACCCGCCGCTCGTCCTCGGACCGAACAGCCACGCGGATTCCGACATCCAGGTTCTCGCCAAGAGCGCCTGAAGCGCGCGATGCGCCTCAGCGCAGTTCCGGCACGCCGGCGCGGAACGGCGACGCGGGATAGACGCCAAGGATCCTGACTTCATCGGAGAAGAACGCGAGCTCATTGAGCGCGAGGGCGAGACCGCTGTCGTCGGGATGGCCTTCGACATCGGCATAGAACCGCGTCGCGACGAAGCGTCCACCGAGCTGGTAGCTCTCCAGCTTGGTCATGTTGATGCCATTGGTCGCGAAGCCGCCGAGCGCCTTGTAGAGCGCCGCCGGAATGTTGCGGACGCGGAAGACGAAGCTCGTAATGACCGGACCATTGCCGGACGGGGCATGGGCTGGCTCACGCGAGAGAATGACGAAGCGCGTCGTATTGTGTTCGGCGTCCTCGACGTTCTCCGCGAGGATATCGAGGCCATAGATCTCGGCGGCGAAGCGCGGCGCGAGGGCGGCGCGCGTGATGTCGCCGGACTCAGAGATGATCCGCGCTGCGCCGGCCGTATCGCCGGCCACGATCGCCTGCCAGCCATGCTCGCGCAGGATCCGCCGGCACTGGCCGAGCGCGTGCACATGACTTTCGACCGTGCGGATCGTGGCGAGCGTCGCACCATGCAGCGCCATCAGCTGGAAGCGGATCGGCAGGAAATATTCGCCGATGATGTGCAGCCCCGAATCCGGCAGCAGGTGATGGATATCGGCGACGCGGCCGGCGAGCGAATTCTCGATCGGGATCATCGCCAGATCGACGTCGCCGCGGGCCATCGCCTGGAAGCAATCCTCGAAGGTCGGCGCCGGCACGGCTTCGTAGTCGGGCAGGACATTGGCGCAGGCGATATGGGAATTGGCTCCCGGCTCGCCCTGGAACACAACTTTCTTCATGGGGACGGCTTTTCTTGGCTGGATGACGACCCGGCTGCGCGCTTCGGCGCGCGGGGATCGAGGAGAAGGCGGGCCTTTTCGAGGTCGGCCGGAGTATCGACGCCGAGCGGCACGGCGTCAACGACCTCAACATCGATCCGCATGCCGGCCTCCAGCGCGCGAAGCTGCTCCAGCCGCTCGCGGGTTTCGAGCACCGACGGCAGCAGACCGACATAGCGATCGAGCGCAGCCCGCCGATAGGCGTAAAGCCCGATGTGGTGATAGAGCGGGCCCTCGCCCCAGGGCGCGGTCGCGCGCGTGAAATAGAGTGCCCGCAGCTGGCGCTCCGACAGAACGCCGCCGACGGGCTTCGGCGAGCCGACGATCTTCACCACGCTCTCATTGGTGCGCTCCGCCGCATCCTCGATGAAGGCGGCGATGGTTCCGATATCCACAACGGGGTCGGCGAGCGGGCGGAAAGCGGCGCGCACCGAATCAGGCTCGATGGTCGGGAGGTCGCCCTGCACGTTCACGACGACTTCGAAGGCACGGCCGGGATCGACGAGACCGACAGCCTCGTGGATTCGCGACGAACCATTGGGATGATCGGCCCGCGTCATGACCGCTTCGCCGCCCGCGGCGCGCACGGCGCTGGCAATATCCTCGTCGTCCGTGGCGACCACGACCGGGCCGATCTCGGCCTCGCAGGCCCGCCGCCAGACATGGACGATCATCGGTTCGCCGTGGATATCGGCGAGCGGCTTGCCCGGCAGGCGGGTCGATGCCATGCGCGCCGGAACGAGCACGATGGCGCGGTTCGGATGGGTCATCGGACGGGTTTTCTGCATTCGGATCGGCACCGGGTGTCAAAAGGTCTCAACAAAGGCGTGTTCATACGTATTGCGCCCCGGCGGCGAAAGCTTGTAGTTTCCGCGCCATATGCGACGAGGGAGGGGCTTGCAGTCCCCAATGTCGCGGGAGTGTCGCAGGCCGGGGCTATTCGATGGATTCTTACGAACTCAACAAGATTCTCGGGGCAGTCCTCGGCACGCTCTTGCTGGTGATGTCGCTCGGCATCGTCGCAGGCGCGATCTATGCGCCGGGACATCCCGAGAAGCCCGGCTTCGTGATCGAGGTCGCGGAAGAGGCGAGCTCTGGCGGCGCGGCCGCTCCGGCTGCCGCCGAGGACCCGCCGATCGCGCTGCTCCTCCAGACGGCGAATGTCGAGGCGGGCCAGACGGTCGCCAAGAAGTGCGCCGCCTGCCACAATTTCGTCGAGGGCGCCGGCGCCAAGGTCGGTCCGGACCTCTATGGCGTCATCGATCGCCCGATCGGCGAGGCACAGGGCTTCAAGTACTCCGCCGCGCTCCAGAAGGCGCATGAGGCGGGCGACAAGTGGACCTATGAGCACCTCTACCACTTCCTGAAGAAGCCGAGCGCCGACATGCCCGGCACGGCGATGGGCTTTGCGGGTCTCGCCAAGCCGGAAGACCGCGCCAACGTGATCGCCTATCTCCGCACGCTGGCTGCGACGCCGGCTCCGCTGCCCCCGCCGCCGGCGGCCGATGCAGCCCCGGCTGCTGCGCCTGCAGAGGCCGCTCCGGCCGCGGCGCCTGCTGCCGCACCAGCTCCGGCTGCCGCAGAGCCTGCTCCGGCGCCTGCGCCTGCCCCTGCGGCGACGCCTGCTCCGGCAGCCCCTGCCCCGGCCGAAACCACTCCGGCCGCGCCGGCTCCGGCTCCTGCGGAAACCGCTCCGGCGGCGCCTGCCCCGGCACCGGCTGCTCCGGCGCCCGCACCGGCGGCCCCGGCCAACCCCTGAGGGCCGGCTGGATTAAATCTTGGAAAGGAAAGGCCGGAGGTCACCCTCCGGCCTTTTTCATGCCTCGATTCTCGGCGGCTTAAGGCATAGTCGATTGTCCGATCGACGACCGCCCTTGAGACTGACCGAATTGCCGACGGAGAATCACGCCCGATGAGAGCCGCCGCCCTGGCCGTCCTGACGACCCTGTCGCTGCTCGCGCCTGTGAGCGCGACCCTCGCAGCCGATGCCCCCTGGCGCCACGCGACCTCGCTGATCGGCGAACCGAAATATTCCGAAGGGTTCAAGCACTACGACTATGTGAACCCCGACGCGCCGAAGGGCGGCACGCTGCATCGAGCGGCGGTCGGCACCTTCGACAGCCTGAACCCGTATATTGTCCAAGGGGTGCCCGCGGCGGGCCTCGCCTATTTCGGCGGCGGCAATCTCTACGACACACTGATGGAGCAGGCGACCGACCAGGCCGGCACGAACTACGCGCTCGTCGCCGAGGCGGTGAGCTATCCCGACGATTTCTCCTTTGCGAAATTCCGACTGAATCCCAAGGCGAAGTGGCATGACGGCCAGCCGATCACGCCCGAAGACGTCGTGTGGACCTTCGACACGCTGAAGGCCCAGAGCCCGACCTACAACAAGTACTACAGCCACGTGACCAAGGCCGAGGTGACCGGCGACCGCGAGGTGACGTTCACCTTCGACCAGGCCGGAAACCGCGAGCTTCCGAACATCATGGGCGATCTGCCCGTCCTGCCGAAGCACTGGTGGGAGGGCACGGATGCAAGCGGCAAGAAGCGCGACATCACCAAGACGACGCTGGAGCCGCCGCTCGGATCCGGGCCGTACCGCATAGAATCGGTGAACCCCGGCCGACAGATCGTCTGGTCGCGCGTCCCCGACTACTGGGGCGCCGATCTGCCGACGCGGGTCGGTCGCAACAATTTCGACCGCCTGGTGATCGACTATTATCGCGACTCGAATGCGGAGTGGCAGGCCTTCCAGAAGGGCGGGCTCGAAGACTACCGCGTCGAAAATCGCATCGGCCGCTGGATGACCGAATACACCTTCCCGGCCGTCGTGAAGGGCGACGTGATCAAGGCGGATTTTCCCTATCATGCGTCCGGACGCATGCAGGGCTATTTCCTGAATACGCGCAAAGACAAGTTCGCCGACCCGCGCGTGCGCGAAGCGTTGAACTATGTCTTCGATTTCGAGACGATGAACCGCACGCTGTTCTTCGACAAATATCAGCGGATCAACAGCTATTTCGCCGGCATCGACCTCGCCTCCAGCGGATTGCCCGAGGGCAAGGAACTGGAGATTCTCGAAACCGTGCGGGATTCGGTGCCGCCCGAAGTGTTTACGACGCCGTTCAAGGCGCCGGTCAACGGTACGCCCCAAGCCTTCCGCGACAATCTCCGCAAGGCCGTGGACCTGTTCAAGCAGGCCGGCTGGGAGTTCCAGAACAACAAGCTCGTCAATGCCAAGACCGGCGAGCAGTTCACGATCGAATTCCTGGAGAGCGATCCCTCCTATGAACGGGTGGTGAACCCCTATATCGCCAATCTGAAGCGGGTGGGCATCGATGCGCGCCTGCGCGTCGTCGACTCGACGCAGTATGTCGAGCGCGTCAACAATTTCGACTTTGACGTGGTCTCGTCCGTCATCCCGCAGTCTCAGTCCCCCGGCAATGAGCAGCGCGAGATGTGGAGCGCGGCCTCGGCCGACCAGAAGGGCAGCCGCAACTATGCCGGCATCAAGAACCCGGCCATCGACAAGCTGATCGAGCGCGTTCTCTACGCCAAGGATCGGGACGAACTCGTCGCCGCCACGAAGGCGCTCGATCGCGTTCTGCTGTGGAACTATTATGTCGTGCCGCAATGGTTCAGCGACGAGATCCACATCGCCTATTGGAACAAGTTCGGCATACCCGACAAGCAGCCGGATTATATCGGCATCGACACGGATTCCTGGTGGATCGATCCGGCCAAGGAGAAGGCGCTGGGGGCGAAGCCTTGAGGCAGTTCACGACGACACGACGCCGTTTCCTCGCGGGCGGCGCCGCGCTCGCGCTGGCGCCCCTCCTCCCCCGCACCGCCGCGCACGCCGCGGAGGAGGCGCCGCGCCATGGGCTCTCGGTCTTCGGCGCGCTCAAATATCCGGCTGATTTCAAGCATTTCGACTATGTCCGGCCGGATGCGCCAAAAGGCGGCACGATCATCTTCTCGGCGCCGAACTGGTACTACAACCAGAATCCGAACACCTTCAACACGCTGAACGGCTACACCTTCAAGGGCGACGCGCCGCCGCGCCTGGAGCTCACTTTCGACACGCTGATGACCTCGGCGCTGGACGAGCCCGATTCGCTCTACGGCCTCGTTGCAGAGAGCGTGACCGCCTCGCCCGACGGCAACAGCTATCTCTTCCGCCTCCGCAACGCCGCGCGCTTCCATGACGGCTCGCCGCTGACGGCGGACGATGTGGTCTTCTCGTTCAAGCTGCTGAAGGAAAAGGGACATCCCGACATCGCGCAATCGCTCAAGGAGATGACGGATGCCGTCGTCATCGGTCCGCACGAGGTCGAGATCCGCTTCTCCGGCAAGCAGAACGCCAAGGCGCCGCTGATCGTCGCCGGAACGCTGCCGATCTTCTCGAAGGCCTATTACGGGACGCGCGACTTCGAGGCCTCCTCCCTCGAGCCGCCGCTCGGCTCCGGCCCCTATCGCGTCGCCGACGTCAATGCCGGCCGCTATATCGTCTATGAGCGCGTCGCCGACTATTGGGGCAAGGACCTGCCGGTCGCCATGGGTACCGGCAATTTCGGCCGCATCCGCGTCGAGTTCTACCAGGACGAGGACGTCGAGTTCGAAGCGTTCGCCAAGGGCGCCATCACCTGGCGCGAGGAGTTCTCGTCCAAGAACTGGGCGACCCGCTACAATTTCCCCGCCGCCACCGATGGCCGCGTCAAGCGCCCGCCTTTCCCCGCCGAGCGACGCGGCGACATGTATGGCTGGTTCTTCAATCTGCGCCGGCGGCAATTCTCCGATCCGCGCACGCGTCAGGCGATCGGCATGGCGCTCGATTTTCCCTGGACCAACAAGAACCTGTTCTATGGGCTCTATGAGCGCCAGACCTCGTTTTTTGATGGCTCGGACTTCGCCGCGAGCGGCCTGCCGGACGCGGGGGAACTCGCCTTGCTCGAACCGTTCCGTGCCCAGCTCGCCCCCGCGATCTTTACCGAGCCGCCCTTCACGGCCACGGAAGCCGATGGCAGCGGGCGCGACCGCAAGCAGTTGCGCGCCGCCGCCGCGCTGCTCGCCGAGGCCGGTTGGAAGCGCGACGGCAAGGGGCTGGTGCGCGACGACGGCCAGCGCCTGACCGTCGAATTCCTGATCCAGACCCAGGCCTTCGAGCGCGTGCTCGCGCCCTTCATCGACAATCTCAAGGCGATCGGCGTCGAGGCCTCGATGCGCCTCGTCGATGCGACGCAATATCAACGGCGCAAGAACGATTTCGACTTCGATGTCATGGCCAATCGCATCATGTTCGACGCAACCCCGATCGACGGCATCGACCAGATCTTCGGCTCAGCGAGCGCCGATCTCCCGAGCGGTTCCAATATCGCCGGCCTCAAGAGCCCCGTCGTCGACGCGCTCGTGAGCAAGGCCGGCACGGTCAAGAGCCGCGAGGAACTCGTTGCCGTGCTGCGTGCGCTCGACCGCGTATTGCGCGCGGAGCAGATCTGGATTCCGGCCTGGGGCTCGAGCGAACACCGCGTCGCGGCCTGGGATATGTTCAGCTGGCCGGAGAAGAAGCCCGATTACGGCTTCTCGCCGGAACTGCTGTGGTGGTTCGACGCCGAAAAGGCCGTCGCGATCGGCAAGGCGGACTGACCATGGGCGCCTATATTCTTCGTCGTATCCTGCTCATGATCCCGACCATCTTCGGCATCATGGCCATCACCTTCGCCATCGTGCAATTTGCGCCGGGCGGCCCGATCGAGCGCGTGATCGCGCAGCTTCAGGGCAACGATATTTCCGGCGCCGACCGCCTCTCGGGCGGCGGCGGTGATCCCGGCTCCCGCGGTCAGGAACAGATGGGCGGCGGCCCGATTAATTCGAAATATCGCGGCGCGCAAGGCCTCGATCCCGAATTCATCGCCAAGCTCGAGAAGCAGTTCGGCTTCGACAAGCCGCCGCTCGAGCGCTTCGGGCTGATGCTGTGGAACTATCTGCGCTTCGATTTCGGCCAGAGCTATTTCCGCTCGATCTCGGTCATCGACCTGATCAAGGAGAAGCTGCCGGTCTCGATCTCGCTCGGCCTATGGATGACGCTGCTGTCCTACGGCATCTCGATCCCGCTCGGCGTGGCGAAGGCCGTCCGTGACGGCTCGAAATTCGATGTCTGGACCTCGGCCGTCATCATCGTCGGCTACGCCATCCCCGGCTTCCTGTTCGCCATCCTGCTGCTGGTCCTCTTCGCCGGCGGCAGCTTCCTCGACTGGTTCCCGCTGCGCGGGCTCGTTTCGGACAATTGGGCGAGCCTGTCGCCCGGCGGCAAGGTGATTGATTATATCTGGCACATCACGCTGCCGATCATCGCCATGTCGCTCGCGGCCTTCGCCACGACGACGCTGCTCACCAAGAACTCGTTCCTGGACGAGATCCGCAAGCAGTATGTCGTCACCGCCCGCGCCAAGGGCCTGACCGAGCACCGCGTGCTCTATGGCCATGTGTTCAGGAATGCGATGCTGATCGTCATCGCCGGCTTTCCGAGCGCGTTCCTCGGGGCTTTCTTCGCCGGATCGCTGCTGATTGAGCAGATCTTCTCGCTCGATGGGCTCGGCCTGCTCGGCTACGAATCCGTGCTCGGACGCGACTATCCGGTGGTCTTCGCGACGCTCTACGTGTTCTCGCTGCTCGGCCTCGTCCTCGGCCTGCTGTCGGACCTCATCTACACCTGGGTCGATCCGCGCATCGACTTCGAGCGGCGCGAGGTCTGACGCGATGACCGACGCAACCGCCTTCGTCGTCACGAACGAGAAGCGCCCGTTCCTGTCGCCCATGAGCCAGCGCCGCTGGCGCATCTTCCGCCATCATCGCCGCGGCTACCGCTCGCTCTGGCTGTTCCTGGCGCTCTTCGCGATCACGCTCTGCTCCGAGTTCATCGCCAATGATCGGCCTCTGCTCGTGTCCTACAAGGGCGAGCTGCTGCTGCCGGTCTTCAACGACTATCCGGAAGAGAAATTCGGCGGATTTCTCGCCACCACCAATTATCGCGATCCCTATATCCAGGAAGAGATCAACGCGAATGGCTGGATGATCTGGCCGCCGATCCGCTATTCCTACAACACCGTCAACAACGACATGGCGATGCCGGCGCCGGCAAAGCCCTGGTGGCTGATTCCGGCCGACCAGCGCTGCATCGGCTATCCGCAGGGGGCAGCGGACCCGAACTGTACGCTCGGCAACTTCAACTGGCTGGGCACGGATGATCAGGGCCGCGACGTGGTGGCACGCCTGCTCTATGGCGTGCGCATTTCCGTCCTGTTCGGCCTGATCCTGACCGTCCTCTCGTCCGTGATCGGCATCGCCGCCGGAGCCATCCAGGGCTATTTCGGCGGCTGGATCGACCTGATCTTCCAGCGCTTCATCGAGATATGGAGTTCGCTGCCGGAACTCTACATCCTGCTGATCATCGCCTCGATCCTCGTCCCGAGTTTCTGGATTCTGCTGTTGATCCTGCTCGCCTTCAACTGGGTCAGGCTGGTCGGCCTGGTGCGGGCGGAGTTCCTGCGCGCACGCAATTTCGAATATGTCCGCGCGGCGCGGGCGCTCGGCGTCGGCAATCGCACCATCATCATCCGCCATGTCCTGCCGAACGCCATGGTCGCGACGCTGACCTTCCTGCCTTTCATCCTGAACGGCTCGATCACGACGCTGACCTCGCTCGATTTCCTCGGCTTCGGCCTGCCGCCCGGCTCGCCCTCGCTCGGCGAACTGCTCGCGCAGGGACGCAACAATCTGCAGGCGCCTTGGCTCGGCCTCACGGGGTTCATCGTGATCTCGCTGATCCTCAGCCTCCTCGTCTTCATCGGCGAGGCGGTCCGCGACGCATTCGACCCGCGAAAGACGTTCCGCTGATGGATACGACCAGCACGTCCCCCGCGGACGCCCTCCTCTCCGTCGAGAATCTGCGCGTCGATTTCGTTCAGGACGGCAAGCGCAGCGTGGCCGTCGACGGCGTGTCGTTCACCGTCGGGCGCGGCGAGACCGTCGCGCTTGTCGGCGAATCCGGCTCGGGCAAGTCGGTGACCGCGCTTTCGATCCTGAAGCTCCTGCCCTACCCGTCCGCGGAGCACCCCGAAGGCGGCCGCATCCTGTTTGGCGGGCTGGACCTGCTCAAGGCGAATGAGAAGGATCTTCGCCGGGTCCGCGGCAACAAGATCACCATGATCTTTCAGGAGCCGATGTCCTCGCTCAATCCGCTGCACACGGTCGAGCGGCAGATCGGCGAGATTCTCTCGGTTCATCGCGGCCTGACCGGCAAGAAGGCGCGCGCGCGCATCATCGAACTGCTGAACGAGGTCGGGATACGCGACGCCGAGAAGCGGCTCGGGGCGTATCCGCATCAGCTTTCCGGCGGACAGCGCCAGCGCGTGATGATCGCGATGGCGCTGGCCAATGAGCCGGAACTGCTGATCGCGGACGAGCCGACGACGGCGCTCGACGTCACCGTGCAGGCGCAGATCCTGGAACTATTGAAGAGCATCCAGCAGCGGCGGCGGATGGGGCTGCTCTTCATCACCCATGACCTCGGCATCGTGCGCAAGATCGCAGACCGTGTCTGCGTCATGACCAAGGGCAAGATCGTCGAGCAGGGCCCGACCCGCGCGCTCTTCGCCCACCCCGAGCACGCCTATACCCGCCACCTCTTGGCCGCCGAGCCGAAGGGCGATCCGCCGCCTGCCGACGACACCGCGCCCGTCGTCGTCGCGGCCGATGCGCTCAAGGTGTGGTTTCCGATCAAGGCCGGGCTGCTGCGGCGGACCGTCGATTATGTGAAGGCCGTCGACGGCGTCGATGTCACCGTGCGCCGCGGCCAGACGCTCGGCGTGGTCGGGGAAAGCGGCTCGGGCAAGACGACGCTCGGCCTCGGCATCATGCGCCTCATCTCGTCCGATGGCGCGATCCGCTTCAAGGGCGAACGCATCGACGGGCGCGGCTTCCACGCCATGCGCCCGCTCCGCCGTCATATGCAGATCGTGTTCCAGGACCCCTTCGGCTCGCTCTCGCCGCGCCTCTCGGTCGCCGAGATCATCGAGGAAGGGCTCAAGGTGCATGAGCCCGGCATGTCCGCGAATGAGCGCGAGCGGCGCGTCGCCAAGGCGCTGGAAGAGGTCGGCCTCGACCCGGTCAATCGTCACCGCTATCCGCACGAATTCTCGGGCGGCCAGCGCCAGCGCATCGCGATCGCCCGCGCCATCGTGCTGGAGCCGGATTTCGTCATGCTCGACGAGCCGACCTCGGCGCTCGACATGTCGGTGCAGGCGCAGGTGGTCGATCTGCTGCGCGACCTGCAGCGGCGCCGCGGTCTCGCCTATCTCTTCATCAGCCACGACCTCAAGGTGGTGAAGGCGCTCGCCAATGAGGTGATCGTCATGCGCGGCGGCAAGGTGGTCGAGCACGGCACGTCGCAGCAGATCTTCGGCGCGCCGCAGACCGACTATACGCGCGCGCTCATCGCCGCCGCCTTCTCGATCGAAGCCGCTGCCGAGGGGGTCGTCTCGCAATGACCGGATCCGAACTACCCGGCGTCCTGATCGCATCCGGTCCCTGGGCGCCGGACGATTGGGCGGCTCCCTTCCGCCGCGAGCAGCCGCACCGGCCGCTGATGATCTGGCCGGATGTGCCCGACCGAAACGACGTCCGCTATCTGCTCGCCTGGAAGCCGCCGGAAGAAGCCTTCGAGGGCCTCCCCAATCTCGAAGTCATCTTCTCGCTCGGCGCCGGCGTCGACCACATCGTCGGCGTTCCCAACCTGCCCGACGTGCCGATCGTGCGCCTCGTCAGCGGCGATCTCGCCCAGCGCATGAACGAATGGGTCACGCTGCAGGTGCTGCTGCACCACCGCCAGCACCTCGACTATGCGCGCCAGCAGGCCAGCAGCCTGTGGCGCGAGATCCCGCAGGCCGCCGCGCCGGAAGTCCGCGTCGGCATCATGGGTTATGGCGAACTCGGACGCGCCGCCGCATCCGTCCTCCGCCCGCTCGGCTTCAACCTCGCCGCCTGGAGCCGCAGCCCCAAGGAAGATGCCGACATCCCGACCTTCTCGGGCGAGGCGGGCCTCTCATCCTTCCTCGCGCGCACCGACATCCTCGTCGTGCTGCTGCCGCTGACGAATGCCACGCGCGGCATCCTCAATCGCTCGCTGTTCGAACGGCTCGCGCGCAATGGCCCGCTCGGCGGCGGCGTCGTGATCAATGGCGGCCGCGGCGGGCTTCAGGTCGAGGCGGATCTGCTCGCCGCGCTCGACAACGGCACGCTGGCCGGCGCGAGCCTCGACGTGTTCGAACCGGAGCCGCTGCCGACGACGAGCCGCCTCTGGCTGCATCCGAAAGTGGTGATCACGCCGCATGTCGCCGCGACGAGCGAAGCGGACATCCAGGCGGAGTGGATCTTCCGCACCATCCGGAACTATGAAGCCGGCCGGCCGCTGCCGAACCTCGTCGACGTTGCCCGGCAGTACTGAAGCGGGGATCAGCCGATCCGCCGGACCGCAACCGGCGGCCCGGCGCTCGCCGCGATCCGGGCCAGCGCCGCGCGCAGCGGCTCGGCGACAACCTGCATCTGATAGCCGCTCGCATGGAGCAGCGTGTCGGCGTCGCTGATGATGCCGACATGGCCCTTCCAGAACACGAGATCGCCGCGCCGGGGCGCATCCAGCGCATCCGGTCCGAGGCTCGTGCCGATCGCCGCCGCCTGCTGATCCGTATCGCGCTGGACGGCGTGGCCGGCCGCGGCGAGCGCCAGCTGGACGAGGCCCGAACAATCCACGCCAAGGCTGGTCCGCCCGCCCCAGAGATAGGGCACATTCAGGAACCGCTCGGCGACGGCGACGAAGTCGGGCTCCGGCGGCGCATCGAGCGGTGCAACATGGCGGAGCACGACGGCACCCCCTCCCCCCGCGAGCAGGCCGAACGACGCTCCCCGCGTCTCCGCTTCCCCGCTAATCGCGATTCGCGCCCCGATCGACAGCGCGCCGAGCGGCGGCAGCTTCATGTCAGGGCCCGGATAGAGGAAGGTCCGCAGCGCCGTCACGCCATGCGTCGGCGCCGTGCCCTCCGGCCCGAGCGCGTCGGACGACACATAGCCAACATAGCCGTCGGTCTGGAGTTGGATCCAGGCCCAACCCTCGATCGTCTCCTCGAACACAAGGACCGCCTCGCCCAATAGCGCCTCGGTGTCGATCGCGCTGCCGGGATGCGGTGCGCGTCGGATCGGCGTCGACGGCACGGTGACCCGCATCGGCTTGCCATCCACATAGCGCTCGGCCGCGACCCTCCTTTCGAGACGGCGATCGGCGAGATCCGGCCGGAAGGCGTTGATGCGACGATCCAGCGTGGCGGCCTCGCTCACAATGGCAACTCCCTGTGGCGCGCGATGACGATGTCGCCCAGCCGCTCGACCGCGAGCGCGCCGGCGAGCGTGCGCTGGATGACGACGTTGCGGCGATCCGCCGGGTCGCGGTGGCGCGACACCAGCCCGAGACGGCCCATCGTGTCCAGCGCCCGCGTGATTGCCGGCTTGGTCACGCCGAGCTTCTCGGCCAGCCCGCGCACGGTGTGCGGCGGCAGATCGAGATAGATGGTCAGCAGGACGGCCATCTGCCGCGCGGATAGGTCGTGCTCCGTGTCACGCACCAGATCGAGCGTGACATCGTGCCAGAGACGCAGCGCCTGCGAGGGGCGCAACTCGGCGGGCATGAACGGCTCCGGCGACGCGACAAACCGAATTCGTTTCGGAACCGTTCCATTTAGCCGCATGCTGGCGCCGCCGGCAAGTACCATCACGGCGTCGCGGTCTTGACCGAGACGGGCGTGCTGCCCGGATAGCGCGCCGCGAGCAACGAGAACAGGGCGCGGATCGCCTGCGCCTCGCCGCCCTCGGACCGACCGGGCCGCGCGCTCGGGTTCCAGGCATAGATGTCGGCGTGGATCCAGGGGATCGTCTTGGGTACGAAACGATCCAGGAAGAGCGCCGCCGTGACGGATCCGGCAAAGCCGCCCGAACCGGCATTGTTGATGTCGGCGACCTTCGAATCGAGCATCGACGCATAGGGACGCCAGAGCGGCAGCCGCCAGAGCGGATCGCCGACCCGGTCCGCATGGCGGGTGAGCTCCGCCGCGAGCGCGTCGTCATGGCAATAGAACGGCGGGATGTCGGGGCCGAGCGCCACGCGCGCCGCGCCGGTCAGCGTCGCGAGATCAACGATCAGGTCCGGCTCGTCCTCGGCCGCCAGCGTCAGCGCATCGGCGAGGATCAACCGGCCCTCCGCATCGGTGTTGCCGATCTCGACCGTGATGCCTGCGCGCGAGCGGAACACGTCGCCGGGCCTGAACGCCTTGGCGGAAATGGCATTTTCCACCGTTGGAACGATGAGCCGCAGGCGCACGGGCAGCTTGGCCGTCATGATCAGGTCGGCGAGACCCATGGCGTTGGCCGCCCCGCCCATGTCCTTCTTCATGAGAAGCATGCCGCTTGACGGCTTGATGTCGAGGCCGCCGGTGTCGAAGGCGACGCCCTTACCGATGAGCGTGATCTTGGGATGGGTCGGATCGCCCCATTTGAGATCGACGATACGCGGCGCACGATCATCGGCGGCAGCCGCGCCGACGGCGTGGATCAGCGGAAAATTCGCTGAGAGAAGCGCCGGGCCGACGATCTGGGAGAACTCGGCCTCGTGGCGCTCGGCGAGCTTGTGAATCTCGTCGGCAATCTCGGCCGGACCGAGGTCATTCGCCGGCGTGTTGACGAGGTCGCGGACCCAGTAGATGGCGCGCGCCGCCCGACGCGAGGCGGCGATGTCGACGCCCTTCGGCACGACCAGGCGCGGCTGCGGGGAAGCGCTCGTCTTGTAGCGGGTGAAGCGGTAATTGCCGAGCGCCCAGCCGAGCGTCGCCAGTTCCGGATCCGGCAGGTTGGTGCGGAATTCGTAGTCGCCCTGCGGCAGGATCATCGGCAGCTTGGCGCTGATCAGCCGGTCGACCGGCGCGTCGGTCCGCCCGAGCCCGAACAGCACGCGGCCGATCGTGCCGCGCGCGTCGGCGATCACCGTCACCGCGCCGGCCGCGCCGTCGAAGCCAGTCGCGCGCGCCCAGCTCGCCTCGACATCGGAGAGGGTTGCGAGCAGCCCGTCCAGGTCGTCGACGGTCACGGCGTAGATCGGCACGGAGACGTCGGAAGATTCGATCAGGCTTTCGCTCAAGGCGGCGATCCTCATTGTATGACAGGCCCCGATCATGGACCGGCGCGCCCTGCCCCGCAATCGATCCGGAGCGATGATCCCCATGGGCGCGGCTCCAGCTTAACCATCTGTTAGGGTTAACCAATTATTGATTTCAGCAGCCGACTTCTCGCCCGCAGCCGCCGGAACGCGTCATGAATGTCCTTTTCCCGCCATCATCCGAACGCTCCGCCGGCCGCCGATGGCTGGCCCTGGTCGGCCTGATGGCGCTGGCGACGGCGCTCACCGGCTGCCAGACGGGATCGAAGGGCACCGATTCCATCACGACGGGCTCGGTCTCGCGGCCGGTCACGACGAATGACTTCCAGAAGTCGGTCAGCTATTGGGGCCCACGCTATTCGCGCAATCCGACCGACAAGGTCACGGCGATGAGCTATGCCGCGGCGCTCGGGCGCGTGGGCAGCACGGATCAGGCCGTCGCGGTCCTGCAGAAGACCGCGATTCGCTATCCGACGGATCGCCAGGTTCTCGCGGCCTATGGCAAGGCCCTCGCCGCCGACGGCCAGCTCGAGCAGGCGCTCGACGCCGTGCGCCGTGCCCAGACCCCGGACCAGCCGGACTGGCGTCTGCTCTCCGCCGAGGGCGCGATCCTCGACCAGCTCGGCCAGAACGATGCCGCCCGGCAGCTCTATGCCAAGGCGCTCGTGATCAAGCCGAACGATCCGACCGTGCTCTCCAATCTCGGCATGTCCTATGTGCTGACGCAGGACCTGCCGGACGCGGAGCGCGTGCTCCGCCTAGCCGTCGCCCAGCCCGGTGCCGACAGCCGGGTACGGCAGAATCTCGCGCTCGCGGTCGGCCTCCAGGGCCGTTTCGACGAGGCCGAGGCCATCGCCAAGGCCGAGCTCTCGCCGCAGCAGGCCGAGGCCAATGTCGCCTATCTCCAGTCGATGCTGACCCGTCAGGCCGCCCTGCCGACGAAGAAGCAAAAGGCCGCCGCCAGCGGCTGACCCCCATTCCGTCCGCTACTGCCGGATATGGATGACCTGGATGATCGCGGGTCCGAGGATCACGGCGAACAGAACGGGCAGGAAGAACAGGATCATCGGCACGGTGAGCTTCGGTGGCAGCGCCGCAGCCTTTTTCTCCGCCTCGTTCATCCGGAGATCGCGGCTTTCCTGCGCCATCACGCGCAGCGCATCGCCGAGCGGCGTGCCATAGCGCTCGGCCTGGATCAGCGCCGTCACGACGCCCTTGACCGTGTCCAGACCCGTGCGCTGGGCGAGGTTCTCATAGGCCTGCCGCCGCTCGGGCAGATAGGACAGTTCCGCCGTGGTCAGCATCAGTTCCTCCGCCAGCGGCGGCGACTGGTTGCCGATCTCCTCCGCGACCTTGCGGAAGGCCGTCTCGACCGACATGCCGGATTCGACACAGATCAGGATCAGATCGAGCGCATCGGGCCAGGCCGCGCGGATCGAGATCTGGCGCTTGGAAATGACATTGGCGACATAGAGGATCGGCAGATAAAAGCCGGCCGCCCCGACGAGGATGGATGCGCCGAGCTTGAAGACGAAGGGCTGCTCAAACTTGCCGATCCAGAAGAAATAGACGAGCGCGAGCGCGAAGGCGCAGAACGGCAGCACGAAGCGCGCGAACAGGAAGACGACCAGCGGTGCCTGGCCGCGATAGCCGGCCATGCGCATGCGGCTCAGCGTCTGTTCGTCGACCAGCGCCTCGCGGAGCTTCAGACCCTCGACGACGCGCTTCATATAGGCGCGGGGCTCACGGCGCAGCGACGCGCCCTCGGAGAGCCGCGCCCGCTCGCGCGCCCGAATCCGCTCGCGCTCGATGGCCACGGCCTTCATCCGGGACGACAGACGGTCCCGCTCCAGCATCGGCAGCGCGACACTGAGGATCGTCGCAATGACGGCGAGCGCCGAAAGGGTCGCGATCAGGAACTGCGTATCGGTAAGGAGCGCCATCACGGTGTCGATCATGCCCGCCCTCAATATTTGAAGTCGATCATGCGGCGCATGACGAAGACGCCGAGCGCCATCCAGACCCCGGCACAGGCAAGGATCACATTGCCGATCGGATCGGAGAACAGCAGCATGATGTAGCGCGGGCTGGTGAAATAGGTGATCGCCATGACGAAGACCGGCAGCGCGCCGATGATCCAGGCGGAGGCCTTCGCCTCCATGCTCATCGCCTTGATCTTGCCCTTCATCTTCGCCCGCTCGCGCAGGATGCGCGACAGGTTGCCGAGCGCCTCCGCAAGGTTGCCGCCGGCCCTCTGCTGGATGGTGATGACGATCGCGAAGAAATTCGCCTCCGCCAGCGGCACGCGCTCGGGCAGCCGCGCCACCGCATCCGGCAATGGCAGCCCGAGGCCCTGCTGCTGATCGACAATGATGCGGAACTCGGTCCGCACGGGCTCGCGCGCCTCGGTCGCGATGACGCGGAGGCAGTCGCCGACCGGCAGGCCGGCACGGATACCGCGCACGATCACGTCGACGGCGTTGGGAAACTCGTTGGTGAAGCGGCGGAAGCGGCGCTTGCGAAAGAAGCCGATGATCCAGCGCGGCACGCCGAGCCCGCCGACAATGGCGGCGGCGGCGACGGCATAGAGCGGGATGCCGAAGATCCAGGCGAGGAAGGCAGCAAAGGCGGCGCTTCCGAAACTGATCAGCAGGAAGGTTCGCCGCGACCATTCGAGGCCGGCCTGCTGCAGGCGAAGCGCCAGCGGCGGCGATTTGGACTGCTTCGCCCGCGCCTTCTGCTTCTGCTCGATCTCCTTCAGCGTCTCCTGGATCGTCCGGCGGCGCTTGTTCTGTTCGCTCTGGCGCGGCGCGGCCACGACGGCTGCCCGCGACGTGACCTGGATCCGTCGCTGGTCGACCCGGCCTTCGTCCCGAATGCGATCGGCGAGCAAGAGATAGGCGAGCGCGCCCGCGCTCAGCGTCGACAAGAGCACGATGACGATGACGAGGGCGTTCGAACCCAGCATGCCGCCTACCCTGCCGGCATCGCGGCTTCGCCCTTCTCGGCCGCATCGAGCGCAGCGGCGAGCCGGTTCTCCTCGTTGAAATAGCGGGCGCGATCCCAGAAGCGCGGGCGTCCGATGCCGGTCGAGCGGTGGCGACCCTTCACGCGGCCATCCGCATCCTCGCCGAGTATGTCGTAGACGAAGATGTCCTGCATGGTGATCACATCCGCCTCCATGCCGAGGATCTCGGTGATGTGGGTGATCCGGCGCGTGCCGTCGCGCATGCGCATGACCTGCACCACCACGTCGACGGAGTTGACGATCATCTCCTTCAGCGTCTTCGACGGCAGCGAAAAGCCGCCCATGGTGATCATCGATTCAAGCCGCGACATGGCCTCGCGCGGGCTGTTCGAATGCAGAGTGCCCATCGAGCCGTCATGGCCGGTGTTCATGGCCTGCAGCAGGTCGAACGCCTCGGGGCCGCGCACCTCGCCGACGATGATCCGCTCGGGCCGCATGCGCAGGCAATTTCGGACGAGATCGCGCATCGTGATCTCGCCCTCCCCCTCCAGATTGGGCGGCCGCGTTTCGAGCCGGACGACATGCGGCTGCTGCAATTGCAGTTCCGCCGCATCCTCGCAGGTGATGATCCGCTCGCTCTGTTCGATAAAGGCGGTGAGGCAATTGAGCAGCGTCGTCTTGCCGGAACCTGTGCCGCCGGAGATCAGCACGTTGCAGCGCGAACGACCAATGATCTCCAGCACGGTCGCCCCTTCCGGCGTGATCGTGCCGTACTTCACCAGTTGCGCCAGCGTCAGCTTGTCCTTGCGGAACTTGCGGATGGTGAGGGTCGGCCCGTCGATCGCCAGCGGCGGCGCGATGACGTTGACGCGGCTCCCGTCCGGGAGGCGCGCATCGCAGATCGGCGAGGCTTCGTCGACGCGGCGGCCGACCTGGCTGACGATCCGCTGGCAGATATTCATCAGCTGCGCATTGTCGCGGAAATGCACCGAGGTCGGCTGCATCCGCCCGCCCACTTCGATGTAGGTCGTGTTGGCGCCATTGACCATGATGTCGGTGATATCGTCGCGGGCGAGCAGGGGCTCGAGCGGGCCATAGCCGAGCACGTCGTTGCAGATGTCGTCGAGCATGTCCTCCTGCTCGGCGATCGACATGACGATCGACTTCACCGCGACGATGTCCGACACGATGTCGCGGATTTCCTCGCGTGCCGCCTCGACATCCATCCGCGAGAGCTGCGCCAGGTCGATGGTCTCGATCAATGCAGCGAAGATGCTCGCCTTGAGCTCGTAGAACTCCTCCGACCGCCGCTGGATCAGCCCATCCTGCTGCACGAGGGTGGGCACCGCGGACACGCTCGCCCGCCGCTCGGGCGCGGCGGGACGCGACGGCGCAGGCTGGGGCGCCCGCGCGGGCTCCTGCGAGGCCTGGCCGCGCCTGCCGAACATCAGGCGCCTCCGGCCTTGCGCCCGCGCAGCCGCGCGAGCAGCGGCGCGATCGCCGAGGCCTTCTTCTGCTTAATTTCCGCCTTGCCGCAGACCAGCTGGGCAAGCTGCTCGAAGGCGGCGGCGGCGGAACTCTTGGGATCGGTCTCGGCAATCATCTGGCCATTATTGGACGCGGTGCCGAACAGCTGCGGCTCGAAGCCGATCACAGCCGACGGCTCGATCGCCAGCGCGTCGGCGAAATCGGCGACGCGGATCTCCGGCCGCTTCGCCATGCCTTGCTTGTTGATGACGAGCCGCGGCGCGACATCGCCCGCGCGCAGCGTCCGCATCATGTCGAGCAGGTTCTTGGCATTGCGGAGATTGGCGAGATCGGGCTCCGCGGTCAGCACGATCTCGTCGGCCGAGGCCAGGACGCGGCGCACCCAGCCCGTCCAGACATGCGGCACGTCGAGGATCAGCGCCGGCACGCCGCTCTGCGCCACCTCGATGGTCGCCTCGAACGCCGCCTCGTCGAAATCACAGGTGCGGTCGAGCGTCGCCGGCGCCGCGAGGAGGCTCAGATGGTCCGAGCAACGCGTCAGCAGCCGGTCGAGGAAGGTGTCGTCGAGGCGCTCCGGCGCATGGATGGCGTCGGCCACGCCCTGGGGCGGATCCTGGTTGAAATCGAGCCCGGCGGTGCCGAAGGCGACGTCGAGATCGGCCAGCACGACATCGTTCTGGAGGCTGCGCGCGATCGACCAGGCCACATTGTGCGCGACCATGGACGAGCCGGCCCCGCCCTTGGCGCCGATGAAGGCGATGCTGCGGCCGAGCGGCGCCTTGGCGCTGTCAAGATAGAGATCGGCGATCGAGCGGATGATCTCGCTCGAATCCACC
Source organism: Kaistia hirudinis (assembly GCF_014196455.1). Lineage (GTDB taxonomy): Bacteria > Pseudomonadota > Alphaproteobacteria > Rhizobiales > Kaistiaceae > Kaistia > Kaistia hirudinis. Next base: position 786,265 of record NZ_JACIDS010000004.1, on the reverse strand, counting down.
GGCGCCACCAGATATTCGCTGACGCCGCGGCGGATCAGCTGGCGGTAGAGCTCGACATCATTGGCGCGCCCGACCACCACCACCTTGGTGCCGGCGTCGCAGACTTCCGCAAGATGATCGAGCTCCGGAACGAGGCGTTCGGCGGAGAGGTTCGTCTCGACGACGATGAGGTTCGGCGTCGGTGCCGAGCGATAGAACTCGGCGGCGGCGGCGAGGCCGCCCGCTTGCGCCTTCACATGTGCGCGGCTCATGCGCCGGTCCGCTGCCGCACGTTCGATCGCGGCGGCGAAGTCGCTACTTTCGCAGAAAGCCTGGATCGAGACGCGCGGGATTGGCCGCACGCCCGAGAGATCGACCCGCGCCGCGCCGGCGTCGCGGCCCTCGGCGCGATCATCCGTCCTGTCGAGCGCGAGATTGATCATCAATTGCCTCCGATCCCGGTCGCGATGTCGACCTTGTCGAGCCCCTCATAGGTCCCGGACGGGTTCTTGCCGGCTTCGTAATTGCCGAGCACTGCCATGCGGCGCGTGGCGTCGGCCGGCGACATGCCGCGCGGATAGAGCAAGTCGAGCGGATCGGTGACGGAGGCGGCGAGGTTCTGCTGCGTCGCGCAGCCGAAATTGTAATAGCTGCGGTTCTCGGTCTTCATCCACATCGTGCCGTCCTCGGCCGGCCACTGGCCGCAGCCGTCGACATGGGCGGCGATCCGCGCGAAGGCGAGGCGCACCGGCGCTTCCGTCTCGTAGGCGCCGGCGGGATAGGTTCGGACCTCGATCTGGCGCCGCGGCACGCCGGCGGCGACGAGCGCATCGGCAGCCTGGCGCGCGACGCCGTTCGCGACCTTTGCATCCGGCGCGTTGCCGGGAACGACGATCGCCATCTTCGTCGCCCCGGCAATCTTGTACTGCTGCGCGAAGCCCGTGATGTTGCCGCGCATGCGGGTCGAGAGCTTCGGCGCAGCAGGCGCGACCGGCAGGTCCATCGTCGCGATCTGCTGGTTGATCAGGATCGGATGGCGGTAGCGATAATCGTCCGGCCCGAGGATCGCGCCGGTCTTGTCATAGGTCGGCCCGGTGCAGCCCGCGAGCGCCGCCAGGGCCAGCAGCGCGCCGAGGCAGGCCGCGCGTGCCGCGAGGGGCCGGTGCATTCTGGCACTCTCTCTCATGCTGTTTCCCGCCGCCCTAGTCAAAGATGAAGCCGTAATTGCCGGAATAGGTCCCGCGCGGCACGGGATGGCCGACCGTGCCGTAGATGCGGTTCAGCCGGCCGAGGAAGGTCACGGAGGCGTCGCTCGGCGTCTCGAAGCCGTCGTCGGGACGTGCCAGGGCGGACCGGGCCACCGGCCGCGCCATATAGGGCGTGACGATGATCACGAGCTCGGTCTGGTCGCGCTTGAAGTCACGGCTCTTGAACAGCGCGCCGAGGATCGGCACGTCCATCAGCATCGGGAACCCGGTCAGGGCCTGCTGGATATTGTCCTGCAACAGGCCGCCGAGGACCAGCGAGCCGCCGGAGGGGAGCTCGATGGTGCTTTCCGCGCGGCGCACCTTGAGGCTCGGGATCTTGTAGTCGCCCATCGAAACGGCGCCGTCGTTCGAAATGTCCGACGCCTCGGTCTTCACCTTGAGGCTGATCCGCCCCTCGGAAAGGACAACCGGCGTGAAGGCGAGCGAGACGCCATAGGCCTTGTAGGTGACGGTGAGCTGGTTGTTGGTCGCGTCATAGCCCGTCGGCACCGGGAACTCGCCGCCGGCGAGGAACGTCGCGGGCTCGCCCGAGATCGCCGTCAGCGTTGGCTCGGCGAGGACGCGCACCATGCCGTCCTGCTCCATGGCCTGGAGCTGGCCGGTGATCGACGAATTGCCGCTGCTGGCATGGCCGAGCACCTGGTTCACCGGATCGAACAGCGGTCCGGCGATCGCGAACGGATTGTTGGTCGACAGCGCCGCGATCGAGCCGCCGACGGCGGAGATGTTGACGCCGAGCTGCTTGGCGACGTTGCGGTTGATCTCCGCGACGGTGACCTTGAGCTGGACCTGATCCTCGCCCTCGATCGTCAGCAGATTGAGCACGGAGGTATTGCGCGCCTCGCCGACCGAGATCGAGGAAACGCCAGTGCCCATCCCGCCCGACATGGACGACTGGCCGATGCCGGTTCCCGTCACCGACATGCCAGTGTTCTGGCCGCCATTGGCGAACATCTCGGCAATCTGCTGCGCCTTGTTGGAATCGCTGGCATTCTTGACCGTGCCGCTCAGCACGATGTTGTCGTTCATGACCTCGACGCGGATATTCGCGCCCGGGATCATCCGCCTGAGCGAGGATTCGAGCGCGGAATTGTCGCGTTCGACCAGCAAGGCGAGATGCACGATCTGGTTGCCGCCCTGGTCCAGCACGAAGAGATCGGCCTGCCCGATCGCGACGCCCGTCAGGAAGATGCGCCGCGAATCCCGCAGCACCGCGGTCGCGATCGACGGATCGGAGACGATCACGTCGCGTGCATTGCGCGGCAGGTCGATGATCTTCGACTTGTGGAAGCCGAGGCGGAGCGTCTCCGAGGCGCCGAGGGGGAGCGATACCGAGCCGCTCGGCGCGGCGGCAGCCAGCGGAACCGTCCCGCAGGCGAGTGCGAGTACCGCGAGGGAAAGACGCAGGCCCCGGCGAAGCGCCGGGACGAGGGTGCGATGCGACAGGCGGCTCATGCTCGTGATTTCGGACCTCATCATTGCAGCTCGACCTGCTTGGCGACGCCGTTCTTGACCATCGTCACGCCGACCTTCGCCTTGTCGCCGCGGATCAGATGCACGGCATTCGCACCGCCGCTCTCCGAGGCATCGGCGACGCTCCTGAGCGCCAGGGTCAGGCGCTGGCTCATCTGCTGGGCGACCGTGAGGATCTCCGCCTGATCGGCCGAGAGCTCGAGCGTCGCGGTCTGGCCGACCACGACCTTCTCGCCGTTCTTCTCGCCGATGGTCTGGTCAATCGCCAGGACGCGCACATTGCTGAGCACCGTCTCGGTGATGAAGCGCTCGTTACCGTCGGTGCCGCCCTGCAGGCGGCGCGTCATGATCACGTCGACATGGTCATTGGGAAGGATGAAGCCGCCGGCCGATGTATCGGCGCTGATGGCGGTGGCGACCGCGCGCATGCCCGAGGGCAGGATCGCCGACATGAAGCCGCGATCGGAACGGATCAGCTTCGCCTCGTTGATCGGCTCGCCCGCGACGAAGCTCGTGCGCGCGATCGAGCCGGCAAGCGCCTGGTCGGCGTCCGGCTTGTCGCCGCGCGTGAGATAGGATGCGGCGACGCCGGACTTCGGCCAGGCCTGCCAGGAGAAGGCGCCGGCATCCAGCGTCGTCCCCATCGGGATGTCATGGGCAGCGACGAGCACATCGGCCGTGTCAGCGACCGGCGCCGGTGCAGCAGCCTCTTGCGGCGCCTCGACCTTCGGCGCGGTCAGATTGCGCGCGAGGAGCGCCGCCGCCAGTCCGGCCGCGAGGGCAACACCGACCACGGCGATACGTGCCGTCTTCATTGCTTTGATCTCGTTCGGTTGCGGCTGGAAACCCCAGCCCCATCACGCCACGCAATCGTGTAGGTATGGTTAACAAGACGTGAGAATTCTTGGCTAACAAACTGTAAACAGCCGCCTTTCAAGCGCCAGACGCGATCTTGACGAACAGCGTGTCCGGGAAAGCGACAAGAGCCCCGGCGGCGAGTGCGACGCCATAGGGAACGCCCGCGCGCGGGTCGTGCAGCCGCATCAGCCACCCCTGCCCCAACGCGAAGGCCGGCAGCATCTGCCGGCGGAAGAGAAGAACGGCCAGCGTCAGCAACCCGCCAAACAGGGCCGAATAGCTGAGAAAGGGAAGCAGCTGCGGTAGGCCCAGCCAAAGCGCCGCGGCCGCGGCGATCTTCGCATCGCCACCGCCGATCCACCCGCGGGCAAACAGCGCGATGCCGATGGCGAGGACCGTGAGGCCGATCAGAAGATGCGCTCCGATATCGACGAGCGTCAGGCCATAGACCGGAGCGGCAATCATGAAGAGGGCCACGAGGGCCAGGGACAGGCGGTTCGGGATGGTCATGGTGGCGAGATCGGAGACCGCCGCACCGGCCATCGCGGCCGGGAAGGCGAGATAGAGAACCGATTGCGCGAGAGAGATCATCCGGCCATCTCCGTCGAAACCGAGGCACCGCACCGTCCGTTGACGACGCGGTGCGCCCGTTGGGAACCCGCCGCCTCGACGCGAGGCAGCGAAGATTGAGCCGCGATCAGACGTTGGTCGAAGCGAACCGTGCGCCGATGCGCGAGAAGAGATCGCTGAGGTCGTTGCCGAGGACGGTGGCACCCACGATGATGACGCAGCCGATCACGGCAGCGATCAGGCCGTATTCGATCGCGGTGGCGCCGGACTCATTCTTGGCGAAACGAACGACGAGAGACTTCATTATATTGCTCCAGATTGCGAAAGCTTGGCTTGAACTCTGTATTACCCCGAGGCCAGCCCGTTTATTGCTTCGTGGCCCCCAACGACGGTGAATGTAGCAACGACCCACTGCGGCTTAGTTAAATAAAATTCGAGTAAATTGAGCATCGTTTCACACAAAATTAACCAGAAAATCTCCGGCCAAAGCGATGCAATTGCAGATAAATGTCTTTTCAATTCGATGTACTAATATTTACCATTTCTTAAGCATGTTTCTTATGATTTCATTTACCTAGCCGAGAAGTGCCCCTTTCTCCGGGAGGACGGAGGACGGCCCGTCCAGCGACGCACCGTCCATGGGATGAAGCGGATTCGCAGGGGAGCCGGGACGGCTGACCCGGCGCGCGCCCCAGACGTTAACGATCTCGGCTCGATTAAACGTTCATTCACCATCGTCGGGCACTCTTCAGCCATTCTCAGGCACGGAGATGCGGGGTGCTCCCCATGGTGATGAACGGACGGCGGAGCGCCGCCGATCGCGCGGGCGGCAGCGCCGGGCGTCTCGTCCTGCTGGCGGCCGCCGTTCCTCTCGCGATCCTCTTCGCCAGCGGAATCGCCCGCGCGAGCGACCCGCTCGACGTCAAGCTCGACCGCGCCAAGGTGATGCGGATCGCCCGCCCGGCGGCGACGGTCATTCTCGGCAATCCGGCGATCGCCGACGCGACGATCCAGGACCGGATGACACTCATCATCACGGGCCGCAGCTATGGCACCACCAATCTCATCGTGCTCGATCAGGCCGGTGACCCGATCGCGGATCAACTCGTGACGGTCTCGGCGTCGGACGACGACGTGGTCACGGTCTTTGCCGGCGACAGCCGCCGCTCCTTCAGCTGTTCGCCGGAATGCCAGCCCATGCTGGGCCTCGGCGACACGCAGAAAGCGTTCGATACGGTGAAGAGCCAGATGCAGGGGCGCTCGGACGTGATCCAGGGCGCGACGCAGCAACCGGCGGGCGCGAACTGAGGCGCGAGGGTTAACGAGCCCTTTCCGCCAGACGACTGATTTTCACTAAAGCCGACAAAGATTCCGCAAGGGCTCTTTGCTAGCGGTTAACCCGGATTTGCCGCCTCGGGCGGCCGGGAGCCGCCATGCCAAGCCGCAACCTTTTTCGGGGACAATCGCCGTTGGTAGCGTTCCGTCGCGACCGGCGCGGGGCGACCGCGGTCGAGTTCGCGCTGATCGCATTGCCGTTCTTTGCCGTCATGTTGGCGATCCTCGAGACCGGCCTGATCTATCTCGCCGACAACGCCCTCGATACCGCGACGAATGACGCGGCACGGCTCGTCCGCACCGGGCAGGCGCAGGCACAGAAGTTCGATGCGACCGCCTTCCGCGATCAGATATGTGCCGGCGTGACGCCGCTGCTCGCCTGCTCCGGGGTCAAGATCGACGTGCGCACATCGGCCGATTTCTCCGGCGCCGGTTCGTCGCCGCCGCTGAAGGCGGACGGCACGGTCGACGTCTCCAAGCTCAAATATGATGCCGGGCACGGCAAGGACATCGTGGTCGTGCGCGCCTATTACGAGTGGCCCGCCGTGCTGAACCTGCTTTCGAAGAACAGCACGGCCAACGGCACCTATCTGCTCGCCTCGATCACCGCATTCCGCAACGAGCCCTTCACATGGTGAGCTCCGTCTCCCAGCCGGAGGTCGAGCCCTCCGCGGATGGCCGGCACGGCGTCCTCGGCCGACTTCGCAGCTTCCGCGCGGATAGTTCCGGCATCGCGGCGCTGGAATTCGCCCTGATCCTGCCGGTGATGCTGGTGCTCTATCTCGGCGGCATCGAGGTGACGGACGGTCTCATGCTGAAGCGCAAGGTCTCGCATACGGCGAGCGCCATCGCCGATCTCGTCGCCCAGGACACCGCCATCGCCAGCACGGCGGAGATGCAGGACATCTTCAATGCCGGCACCACGATTCTCTCGCCCTATACGACCTCGAAGTTGAAGGTGTCCGTCGTCGCCATCAGCATGGATGCGAGCAAGAAGGCGACGGTGAGCTGGTCGCAGACCTTCAATGGCGGCTCTTGCGCCGCCAAGGGTTCCGTCGTGACCGTTCCTGCCGATCTGCAGAGCGCCAACGGCTTCCTGGTCCGCGTGACGACTGAATATGCCTACACGCCGGATTTCGGCTATGTGCTGACCGGCACGATCCCGCTCAAGGAGCGGTTCTATCAGGCGCCACGTTCCGGCAAGGCGATCACCGGACCGTCCTGCGGCTAGCGACTCAGGCGCCGTGCGGGCGCGCGAAAGTCTCGGCGAGGATATCCACGAAGCGGCGGGCATCGGCATGGAGCGCGAGGTCGGTGTTCGGCCGCCCGCCCGAGCGCGCCTGCGTATCGACGATGCTGGTGCCGACGGTGAGCGGGCTCGCCGTCTCGACCTCGACGAAATAGCGCGTCGTCGAGAGAACCGAGCGATCGATGAGGTAGGCGACGCACACCGCATCATGGACCGGCGCGGAACCGCCATGCTCGCCCATCTTCTGGAACTTGTCGTGCACGCCGATGCGGAAGCCGACGATATCCGCCGTCGCCTTGCCGGCCGGCGTGCCGAGCGCGCCGAGGCGGTCGCAATCCGCATAGGTCATCAGCGCCTCATGCGTCGCGTCGAGCGGCACGAGCGTGAGCTTCTCGAAGCCGGCATTGAGCACGCGAGCCGCAGCCTCGGCATCGGCCCAGAAATTGAATTCGGCCGTGGCGGTCACGTTGCCGAAGGCATAGCCGCCGCCCATGATGATGATCTCGGGGACGCGCTTGACGAAGGCGGGATCGGCGGCGAGCGCCGCGGCGATGTTGGTCAGCGGCCCCGTCGGCATCAGCACGATCGGATCGGTCGCGGCGCGATAGGTCTCGATCAGAAACTCGACCGCGGTCTTGTCGGCCTTCTTCGAACGCGCGGGGGGAACCGGCAGCTCCTCGGGATGATACTTCTCGCCGCCATCCTCATAGCGGTTGATGACCGGAACGCCGCGGCGCACGAACGGGCGGTCGGCCCCCTCATAGACGCGGATATCCGAACGGCCGATATGGTCGAGGACGCGCAGCGTATTGTCGGTGCAATGCTGCACGCCGACATTGCCGTTGACCGTCGTCACCGCGACGAGATCGATGGCCGGGTGCAGCGCCGCCAGCATGATCGCAACCGCATCGTCCGTGCCGGTGTCGACGTCGAGAATAAGCTTCTGGGCCATGGAGTTGCGTCCTGAATGAGGGAAGGCGGTTGCGAGGCGGGCGGAGGTTAGGAGGCGAGGCGCCGCGGCGTCAAGCAACCGCGCCGGAGAGATGCGCGATGCCGCACGCGTGCCCGCGGTTGACCCGCGCGCAACGCTGGGCAAGGCTGCAGCAGGGCGGCGAGACACGCGCGCCGCGACAGCCTTGCACCGATGGCCTTCAAGCTCCGCCAGCTCCAATATTTCGTCGCGGTTGCCGACACCGGCTCGATCTCGGGCGCGGCGCAGCAGCTCTCCGTTTCGCAATCCACGGTCACCGAGGCCGTCAAGGAACTCGAGGCGGATCTCGGCGTCGTGCTGGTCGAGCGGTCGGGCCGCGGCATGGTGCTGACGCGCCACGGCCAGCTCTTCCTGCGCCGGGCCGAGCGGGTTCTCGAAGCCGTCGCCGACGCACGCCGCTCGCTCGGCGACGAGGCCGAAGTCTCGGGCCGGTTGACGATCGGCGTCACCGCGCTGGTCGCCGGCTATGTCCTCTCCGACCTGCTGGCGCGCTTCCGCCGCGCCCACCCGGCCGTCGATGTGGCGGCGATGGAGGATACGAGCGACTATCTCGAACATCTGCTGATCAATGGCGAGCTCGACGTCGCCGTCATGATCATGCCTGACCGCCCGGTCGACCCGGCACTGCGGATGGAAATCCTCGGCGAGACGCCCTACCGGGTCTGGCTGCCACAGGGCCATCGCCTTGCGGCGCTTCAGGCGGTGCCGCTCGCCGAATTCGCGGAGGAGCCGCATGTGATGCTCTCCATCGACGAAATCGAGGAGACGACGCGCGGCTTCTGGCGCGAGCACGGCTTTCGTCCGCGGGTCGCCTTTCGCACGCGTTCCGTCGAGGCGGTGCGCAGCCTGGTCGGAACCGGCGCCGGCATCGCCATCCTGCCCGACCTCGTCTATCGCCCCTGGTCGCTCGAAGGCGACCGCATCGAGGCGCGCGCCACGGTCGAGACGCTGCCCACGGTCAAGACCGGCGTCGTCTGGCGACGCGGCTCCGATGCGGGCCGCGCAACCACGGATTTCATCGCGCTCAGCCGGGCACAACGGCCGGATCGGCGCAATTTCGGATTTTCCGATAGTTAGGTTCTGATTTTTGTATTGGCGAATTCGGCCATTGTGGCGGCATTCTGTTCTCAGCCGGGACGGAGCGCCGCAAAGAAGAGCGATCGCCCGGGTTCATTTGCAGGGAGATCGACATGCGCAGCATCGGAAGGATTGCCGCCGGCGTGGCCACGGCCGCCTTGATCGTTTCACAGACCGCAGCCTTCGCGCAGGAGCCGCTGAAGGCGATCGGCGCCGGCGAGGGCGAAGTCGCCATCGTCGCCTGGGCCGGCTATATCGAGCGCGGCGATACCGACAAGGCCTATGACTGGGTCACGGATTTCGAGAAGGAAACCGGCTGCAAGGTGACCGTGAAGACGGCGGGCACGTCGGACGAAATGGTCGCGCTGATGAACGAAGGCGGCTTCGACCTCGTCACGGCCTCGGGCGATGCCTCGCTCCGTCTCATCGCCGGCAAGACCGTCCAGCCGATCAACACCGATCTGATCCCGAGCTGGAAGGAGGTCGACCCGCGCCTCCAGAGCGCGCCCTGGCACACGGTGAACGGAGTCCATTACGGCGTGCCCTATCAGTGGGGCTCCAACGTCCTCATGTACAACACCAACGTGTTCAAGGAGGCGCCGAAGAGCTGGTCGATCGTCTTCGAGGAACAGACGCTGCCCGACGGCAAGTCGAACAAGGACCGGGTGCAGGCTTTCGACGGACCGATCTACATCGCCGACGCGGCGCTCTACCTGATGGCGCACAAGCCCGAGCTCGGGATCAAGGACCCCTATGAGCTGAACGAGGACCAGTACAAGGCCGCGCTCGAACTGCTGCGGGCACAGCGCCAGATCGTGCCGCGCTACTGGCACGACGCCATGGTCCAGATCGACGACTTCACCAATGAGGGCTTCGTCGCCTCGTCGAGCTGGCCGTTCCAAGTCAACCTGCTCGTCGCCAACAAGCAACCGATCGCCTCGACGATCCCCGAGGAAGGCGCCACGGGCTGGGCCGACACCACCATGCTGCATGCGGATGCGCCGCATCCCAACTGCGCCTACAAATGGCTGGAGCACTCGATCGCGCCGAAGGTGCAAGGTGATCTCGCCGCCTGGTTCGGCTCCGTCCCGGCCGTACCGGCCGCGTGCAAGGGCAATGCGCTTCTGGGCGACGAGGGCTGCAAGACCAATGGTGCCGAAGAGTTCGAGCGCATCCATTTCTGGCGCACGCCGGTCTCCAAGTGCCCGAGCCAGGGCACCTGCGTCCCCTATTACCGCTGGGCGACCGACTACATCGCCATTCTCGGCGGGCGGTAGGAGACCTCGCTTTCGCATCGGCCGACGAGAACGTCGCGCTTTCACCTCTCCCTGAGGGAGAGGTCGGCGCGAAGCGCCGGGTGAGGGTTTACGGGCCATCCGGAGAGGTTGCCGCGCCGCGGCGCCTCATCCTGAGCCGTCCCTAACCCCCCTCCCGCCGGCCTTGGGCCGTCGACCTCCCCCTCAGGGGGAGGTGAAGACGCGGCCAAACCCGCAAGGGAATTGCCTTCGGATGACCACCCCTTCCACCATACCCGCCGTCCGCTTTCGCGCCGTCGCCCGCCATTTCGGCGAGGTCCGCGCGGTCGACTCGGTCGATCTCGACATCGCGGAGGGCGAATTCTTCGCCATGCTCGGGCCGTCCGGTTCGGGCAAGACGACCTGCCTCCGGCTCATCGCGGGCTTCGAGCAGCCTTCCGCCGGCACGATCGAGATCTTTGGCGAGCATGCTGAGGGCGTGCCGCCCTATCGCCGCAACGTGAACACCGTCTTCCAAGACTACGCCCTCTTCCCGCACATGTCGGTGGCCGAGAACGTCGCCTATGCACTCATGGTGCGCGGCGTCGGCAAGGCGGAGCGCCTCGCCAAGGCGAATGAGATGCTCGCCCTCGTGAAGCTGGCGAACTTCGGCGCCCGCAAGCCGGCCCAGCTATCCGGCGGCCAGCGTCAGCGCGTGGCGCTCGCCCGCGCCCTCATCAATCATCCCAAGGTGCTCCTCCTCGACGAGCCGCTCGGCGCGCTCGATCTCAAACTGCGCGAACAGATGCAGGTAGAGCTGAAGACGCTGCAGCGCAGCCTCGGCATCACCTTCGTCTTCGTCACGCATGACCAGGGCGAGGCGCTGTCCATGGCCGACCGCGTCGCGGTCTTCAATGCCGGACGGATCGTCCAGGTCGGGCGGCCGGAAGAGGTCTATGAGCGCCCGGCGACCCGCTTCGTCGCCGATTTCGTCGGCGGCTCCAACGTGATCGAGCCGGAGGCCGCGACGCGCCTTCGCCTGCCTGCCGGCGCATGGAGCATCCGGCCAGAGAAGATCACCCTCTCCGCCACCGGGAACGGCCCGCTCGGACGCGTCGAGAGCCTGCAATATCAGGGCGCGCAGCGGCGCTATGTCGTCGCCGTGGGCCCGGATCGCCTCAGCGTCGTCACGGCGGCGGGCACGACGGCCTTCACCCCGGGCGCGAGCGTCCATGTCGACTGGCCGGCGGATGCGCCGACCCGCCTGGAGGGCTGAGCGATGAGCCTCGCCGCGCCGGGAGCCCCGACCAGAGACGGCCCGCTGCGCCGCCTCTCCGACCTCTTCATGCGCCGGCCGCGCCTTTTCCTCGCGCTGCTGCTGACGCCGCCGCTGCTGTGGCTCGGCGTCGCCTATCTCGGCTCGCTCGCCGCCCTGCTCGCCCAGAGCTTCTTTTCGATCGACGAATTCTCCGGGCTGATCGTCCGCGAATTCACGCTGAAGACCTATGGCGAACTGCTGCAGCCCGCCAATTTCGACATCATCGTGCGCACCGTCGTCATGGCGGCGCTGGTGACGCTGTTCGGTGGCGTGATCGCCTTCCCCATCGCCTATTTCGCGGCGCGCTATGCCCGGGGCCGCGTCAAGGCGCTGTTCTATCTCCTGATCATGCTGCCGCTCTGGTCGAGCTATCTCGTCCGCGTCTATGCCTGGAAGCTGATCCTCGCCAAGGAAGGCGTCATCACCTACATCGCCGACCACACCGGCACGCGCGGCCTGCTCGACGCCTGGCTCTCTCTGCCCGTGGTCGGCGGCCCCTCGCTGTCCATCAGCTATACCGGCACCTTCCTCGTTTTCCTCTATCTCTGGCTGCCCTTCATGATCCTGCCGATCCAGGCCTCGCTCGAGCGCGTGCCGCGCTCGCTGATCGAGGCGGCCGGCGATCTCGGCGCCGATGCGCGCAAGACCTTCTCGACCGTGATCTTCCCGCTGGCACTGCCGGGCATCGTGGCGGGCTCGATCTTCACCTTCGCACTGACGCTCGGCGATTACATCACACCGCAGATCGTCGGCTCCTCGACCCTCTTTCTCGGCCAGGCGGTCTATACGCAGCAGGGCGTCGCCGGAAACATCCCCCTCGCCGCCGCCTTCTCCGTCGTGCCGATCGTCATCATGGGAATCTACCTGACGGTCGCCAAGCGCATGGGGGCGTTCGATGCGCTGTAGAGAACAGAGCGCGCCAGCACTGCCTTCCCCTCCCCCCTTGCGGGGGAGGCCGGGAGGGGGACCCCGCCATCCACTTGGCCCATGCTATCGCGACATGCGCTATGCCCGGCAGGGTTCCCCCTCTCCCGCTCTCCCCCGCAAGGGGGGAGAGGGCGCGCCTCGGCGCCTCGACAGGGAGGCATCCCATGCCTAGCCGCCCGCCTCTTTCCGTCACGCTTGCCGCCGCGGCCGGGCTGCTGTTCCTGCACCTGCCGCTGGCCTTCATCTTCCTCTACGCCTTGACGACGGAGGAGAAGAGCTACCAGTTCCCGCCACCGGGCTTCACGCTGAAGTGGTTCGCGGTCGCCTGGGACCGGCCGGACATCTGGCAGGCGCTCGGCCTCTCGCTGCGCGTCGCATCCGTCGCGACGGCGCTCGCTATCGTGCTCGGCACGCTCGCCGCGGCAGCCATGGCGCGCTATCGCTTCTTCGGCCGCGAGGCGGTGTCGCTGCTCATCACCTTGCCGATCGCGCTTCCGGGCATCGTGACCGGCATCGCGCTCCGCGCCGCCCTCAATCTCGCGGATATCCCGTTCTCGTTCTGGACGATCGTCATCGGCCACGCGACCTTCTGCATCGTCGTGGTCTACAACAACGCCGTCGCCCGGCTTCGCCGTACGCAAGGCTCGCTCATCGAGGCCTCGATGGACCTCGGCGCCGACGGCTTCCAGACCTTCCGCCATGTCGTGCTGCCGCAGCTCGGCACCGCCCTCCTCGCCGGCGGAATGCTCGCCTTCGCGCTCTCCTTCGACGAAGTGATCGTCACCACCTTCACCGCCGGACAGCAGCAGACGCTGCCGATTTGGATGTTCTCCGAGCTGATCCGCCCGCGCCAGCGCCCCGTCACCAATGTGGTCGCCGTCATGGTCATCGCGGTCACGCTCATCCCCATCCTCGCCGCCTATTACCTTACCCGTGACGGCGAAGCCGTCGAGGGCGCGAGCAAGTGAAACCTGAAAGGGAGGTCACCATGTCCCTCGATCTTTCGATCGTGACCGACACGGAAATGCTCATCGGCTCGTCCTTCGAGGGCGGCACCGAGACCGCCGAGCGCGTGCTGGCGCCGAAGACCGGCGAGACGATCCTCGATCTGCCCGAGGCCTCGCCGTCGCAGATCGACAGCGCGGTCGACGCAGCGGAGAAGGCGTTCGCCTCATGGTCGCGAACGCCGCCGGGCGTCCGCGCCGGCCTGCTGCTCAAGCTCGCCGATGCGATCGAGGCGGAGGCCGCCTCCTTCGCCGCGCTCGAAGCGCTCAATTGCGGCAAGCCCTATCGCGCCGTGCTGAACGACGAATTGCCGGCCGTGATCGATTGCTTCCGCTTCTTCGCGGGCGCGGCGCGCGTCCAGACCGGCAGCGCCGCGGGCGAATATCTGGCCGGCCATACCTCGATGATCCGCCGCGACCCGATCGGCGTGGTCGCCTCGATCGCGCCCTGGAACTACCCCCTGATGATGGCGGCATGGAAGCTGGCGCCGGCGCTCGCCGCAGGCAACACGGTAGTCATCAAGCCGTCCGAGCAGACCCCGCTGACGACGCTGAAGCTCGCCAAGATCGCGAGCGGCATCCTGCCCGAAGGCGTGCTCAATGTCGTGGTCGGCCGCGGCGAGAGCGTCGGCAACGCGCTGATCCACCATCCCAAGGTCTCGATGATCTCGCTCACCGGCGACATCGCCACCGGCAAGAAGGTGCTCGCCGCAGCCGCCAAATCGGTCAAGCGCACCCATCTGGAACTCGGCGGCAAGGCGCCGGTGATCGTGTTCGACGACGCCGACATCGATGCGGTGGTCGAGGGCGTGAAGATCTTCGGCTATTACAATGCCGGCCAGGACTGCACCGCCGCCTGCCGCATCTATGCCGGCGCGAAGATCTACGACCGGCTCGTCGCCGATCTCTCCTCGGCCGTATCGAGCCTCGGCTACGGCCATGCGGATGACGACAAGAACGACATCGGGCCGCTGATCTCGGCGCGCCAGCGCGACCGCGTCGCGAGCTTCGTGGCGCGTGCCGCCGAGAACAGCCATGTCGAGGTGACGACGGGCGGCAAGCCCGCTGCGGGCGCGGGCTTCTTCTATGAGCCCACCGTCGTCGCCGGCGCGCTGCAGTCGGACGAGATCGTCCGCCGCGAGGTGTTCGGGCCGGTCGTCTCTGTCACCCGCTTCGATGATGTCGCCGACGCCGTGACCTGGGCCAATGATTCCGACTATGGCCTCGCCTCGTCCGTGTGGACGCGCGACGTCTCGCGGGCCATGGCCGCCGCGGCCGAGCTTCGCTACGGCTGCACCTGGATCAACTGCCATTTCATGCTGGTCAACGAGATGCCGCATGGCGGACTGAAGCAGTCCGGCTACGGCAAGGACCTGTCGACCTATGCGCTGGACGACTATTCGGTCGTCCGTCACGTCATGGTCAAATACGCCTGAACGAACAGGGGCCGCCCGGCATGCCGGGCGGCCCCTGTTCGCGGATAAGCGAAGCGTTTATTCGCCGCCGTCTGCCGCGCCCGACTGGAGCAGCGCATAGCGCTCCGGGCCGATGCTGGCGAGCAGGTCGAGCTGAGTCTCGAGGAAGTCGATGTGATCTTCCTCGTCTTTCATCAGCTGCTCGAAAAGCTGCATGGAGACATAGTCGCCCGCCTCGAAGCAGACGTCGCGTCCATCCTTGTAGAGCGCCCGCGCCTTGTACTCGCCGCGCAGGTCCGCCTCGAGGATTTCCTTGATGTTCTGCCCGATCTCCAGCGGATCGAGCACCTGCATGTTCGGGAAGCCCTCGAGGAAGATGATGCGCGTGACCAGATTGTCCGCGTGCTGCATCTCCTCGATCGACTCGACCCGCTCCTTCTTGGCGAGCTTCGTGAAGCCCATGTCGTCGAGGAGGCGATAATGCAGCCAGTACTGGTTGACCGCAGTCAGCTCAAGGCGGAGCGCGTGATTGAGATACTCGATGACCTTGGCGTCGCCCTTCATGGGAATCCTCTCGTCTGGAACCATTCCAGACTGTGACAGTAAGGATTTAGGGGAGCGAGGTCAAACCCGTCGGGACGCGGATTCCGACAGCATCGCCGGATCGAACTCGTCCTCGCCGACGGTTCCGAGCGGCTCGGGACAGGTCACCAGCAGGCCGGATTCGGCGATGAGCTTGCGCACCAGCGCGAAGCACAGCGTGCATTGCGCCTTGGCGCCGAGGGCGCGGTAGATGCGCGCAGGCGTGATCGGCCGGCCGGGCTGCTCGCTCGCAATCTGTTCCGCCACCTCGAGAACGTGGCGCTTGGTGAGGACATTGCAGGAGCAGACGATCATCGGCCGGACTGAGCGATCCTGTTGAGTTAGGCGAAGATAGGGACGGATGCGCCGCCTTGCCAGACGCCAGGCATCCGTCTTCCCCGATGAAGACGGCCCGGCAGGCTCAGTGGAGCACGGCCAGGATCACGATGACGATGAGAAGGGCGATGAGCCCCCACATATAGGGGCCGCCGAGAAAGCCGCGGCCAGCCGCAACCTCGACCTCTTCCTCGACCTCCTCCGCTGCCTCGGCGACGTTCTCGGCAAAGTTCTCAACGCGATGCTCGAGGCGGTCGATGAGTTCCTCCTCCGCGGCGCTGTCACCCCCCGGCGTCGCCAGCGAAGGCGTCGATGCAATCGTGGGCAGGTCGCCGAGGCGGCCCGCCAGCGCGCCGAGGACGCCTTCGATCATCGTCTTCGCCGTCGCGTCGATCTGGCGCGAGCCGAGCTGCGCCAGCGTGCCACCGAGCTGGGTCCGCAGCACATAGGTCAGCAGCGTGCCGGCGCCGTCATCGACGAGACGGACATCCGCGACGCCCTTGACCGATCCGGCGCTGCCGCCGTCGCCTTCGCCAGTGATCGTGAGGCTCTGGCCCTCGACCACGCTGGCAAGCGCGATGGTGCTGGCAAAGGCCGGCGTGCCGGGGCCCGACGTCGCGACGAAGCGGCCGGACATGCTGCCGTCCGGATTGCGGACGAGATCCTCGCAGCCGGGAATCGCCTCCGTCAGGATCCGCGGATCATTGAGGGCCTTCCAGACCGCGGCGCGATCGACCGGGATCCGGTATTCGCCGGTCATCTCCATGGGCGTACCTTCCATGTGCCGGACAGCCGGCGTTCGTCACCGGTCCGTCTTGTTGCCGAAAAGCGCGCGCCCTCACGGCCGCGTGCTGGGATGGACGCGACGGGGCGCATCCGGGATTGGTCAATATTCGCCCCATGGTCGCATGCCCGCACAGGCGACGGCAAGACGCACAGGCGATAGCAAGACGCGCCTCGAACAAGACGCTTATGAGAAGAGGGCCGCATGATGCTGCGGACGATTGGCTTTCAGCCCGCCGCCCGCTATGAACCGGCCATGCAGGACGCCTCCTCGAAGACGCGCGGCACCGCCGCGGCGAAGGACACCCCCTCCTCCGTCTGGCCAGTCATGCTGGAGACGGAAGGCTGGAGCGACTATGCGCTGATCGACAGCGGCCATGGCCGCAAGCTCGAGCGCTATGGCCGCTACCGCATTGTCCGCCCGGAAGCGCAGGCGCTGTGGACGCCGCGCCTTTCGGAAGCGGAATGGGAGCAGGCCGACGCGGTCTTCACCGGCGCCAAGGACGAGGATTCGGACGGGCGCTGGCGCTATCGTAAGCCGATCGGCGAAACCTGGCCGATGAGCTGGCCGCTGCCGCGCGCCGTCGGCGAGAAGGATGTGCGCTTTCTCGGCCGCTTCACGGCCTTCCGCCACGTCGGCTTCTTCCCCGAGCAGGAAATGCACTGGGCCTGGTTCGCGGGCATCAGCGCAAATGCGCGCCGTCCGCTCAAGGTGCTCAATCTCTTCGGCTATACCGGCATCGCCTCCTTCGTCGCCGCCATGGCCGGCGCGCAGGTCACCCATGTCGACGCGTCGAAGAAGGCGATCGGCTGGGCGCGCGAGAACCAGGAGATGTCCGGCATCGCGGACCTGCCCGTGCGCTGGATCGTCGAGGACGCGATGAAATTCGTGCAGCGCGAGGTACGCCGCGGCTCGCGCTATGACGGCATCATCCTCGATCCGCCGAAATTCGGCCGCGGCCCGAACGGCGAGGTCTGGGACATCTTCGAGAGATTGCCGGAGATGATGCGGCTCTGCCGGCAGCTCCTTTCCGACGACGCGCTCTTTCTGTGCCTTTCCGCCTATTCTATCCGTGCCTCCTTCATGGCGATCCACGAGGTCAGCGCCGAGGCGCTCGCCGGCCTGCCGGGCAAGCTCGAATCGGGCGAACTCCTCCTTCGCGAGGAAGGCGGCGGGCGCTATCTGTCGACCTCCCTCTTCTCCAGGTGGTCCCGCCATGGCTGACGATTCGCCGATCTCCGCACCCGGCGCCATCCGGGCCGTTACGAGCCTCAACAACACGACGATCAAGGAGATCCGCGCGCTCGCCTTGCCGAAGTACCGCAAGGAAAGCGGGCTGTTCGTGACCGAGGGCATGAAGCTCGTCGCCGATGCCGTCGAAGAGGATTGGCCGATCCGCATCCTCGCCTATGGCGCCAAGGTCGCGAACCATCCGATCGTCCGGCGCGTCGCGACGCGGACCCATGCGCGCGGCGGCGAGGTGCTGGAAGTCACCGATGCCGTCCTCGCCAAGATGACCCGGCGCGACAACCCGCAGATGGTCGTCGGCGTCTTCGAGCAGCGCCTGATGCCGCCCTCCGCCATCCGCCCGAGCCCGCGCGGCGTCTGGGTCGCGCTGGAAGGCATCAAGGACCCCGGCAATCTCGGCACGATCATCCGCACGGTCGACGCCTCGGGCGCGGAAGGCGTGATCCTCGTCGGCGATACGGTCGATCCGTTCGGCGTCGAGGCGGTGCGCGCGACGATGGGCTCGATTTTCCACGTGCCGCTCGCCCGCATGACGACCGGCGAGTTCGCCGCCTGGCGCAAGACCTGGCCGGGCATCGTCGTCGGCACGCATCTCTCGGGCACCGAGGATTTTCGCGACGTCGACTATGCGAAACCCGTGCTGCTCCTCATGGGCAATGAGCAATCCGGCCTAGACGACGGCTTCGCCGCGCTCTGCGACCATCTGGTCAAGATCCCGCAGGCCGGCCGCGCCGATTCGCTCAATCTCGCCATCGCGACCGGCGTCATGCTGTTCGAGATCCGGCGGAACGAATTGAAGCTGACATGACGCAATCCGTCTCGACGGCCGCGCGCGTGCCGGGCCCGCTCTCGGCCTTCGGCCTGTCGATCATCGCCGCGGTTCTGGTCATCGACCAGGCCAGCAAATTCGTCGCCGAGCGCACGCTCGACTTCGGCCGCACGATCGATCTACTGCCCATCCTGTCGCTGCTGCGCGTCCACAACACCGGCGTCGCCTTCTCGCTCGGCAACGATCTCGGCAGCCTCGTGCTCGTCGCCGGAACGGCGCTCATCACGCTGTTCGTGCTCTATCTCTGGCGCACGGCGCAGGATGGCGGCCGCCTCGTCGCCGCCGGCTTCGCGCTGATCGTCGGCGGCGCGCTCGGCAATCTGATCGACCGCGTCCGCTTCGGGCATGTGGTCGATTTCCTCTATCTGCATTTCGGCGCGCGCGGCTTCTTCGTCTTCAATCTCGCCGACGTCGCCCTGACGCTCGGGCCGATCCTGCTCGGCTGGTTCTATTTGCTGGGCGGACGCAAGGCGTCCGCCTGAGGGCGCTTTACCGGACCGTCAGAACACCGTCCCGTCCATTTCGAGGCGCAGCGGCGGGCCGCCGCCGACGCGCTTCTCGCGCGCGATCCGCCGGCCGGCCGCCCAAGTTCCGCCTTCGAGCACCTTGGCGAGCGGCAGCGCCTCCGCGTCGAGCCCAGCGCGCTCGCGGACGAGCTTCGCGGTCTCGTCAAGCAGCGCCACGGTCAGGGCACGCCATTCCACGACGAACTCGTTCTCCGCCTTCCAGAGCTTCAGAAAGGCGCTCGGATCCTTGGGCTGGAGCACGCCGAAATCGATGAACAGCCCGCCATTACGATATTCGGGCAGGCCGGTCAGCCCGTCGAGATCGACCACCTCGAGACCCGTCCAGATAAGCGGCTCGAGCAGCGAATAGGTCAGCCATTGCGACAGCTTGTGGAACGGCATCAGCCCGCTGGTCGCATCCTCCGTCACCAGCTTGCCGTGTTTCCAGGTGTCGCCGAGCGCGACGCCGTCGAGCGAGAGGCGGCTCGGCCAGATCGGGCCGAGCCCGTCCAGCACCAGTTCGAGCACCACGGGAGCGGCGATCCGTCCGTCAACGGCGCGCGCGACCACCGCGTCGAACAGACCGCCGGGCCGCGCCTCATCCTCGCCGAAGAGGTCGATCCGCTCGGCGACGACGCGGCCGAGCGCGTTCAGCAGCGTCACGCGGCCTTCGAGGCCCACGATCGGATTGTCGGGGCCGACCTGAAGCCCTTCAGCAAGTTCCTCGACGGTGAGCGCGGCGAGCGCGGCGGCATCAGCGCGCAGCGGATCATCGGGGCGGCTCGAGAAGACGCCGGCGGCGAACATGGCAAAGCTCGCAATCGCGAGCCCCTCCGAGCGGGCGAAGGTCTCGCCGCTCGCCGGCTCGACGAATTTCCAATCCGCACCCGCGCCCGCATCGAGCAGCACGGAGACGATCGCGAGATCATAGGCGGCACGCCCGAAGACCAGCGGATCCGTGATGCCGGCGGCCTCGACCAGCCCGCCCCATCGATCGATGCCGCCCGCCTCGAAATGACGCCAGCGCGAATGAAACGGGATGTCGCCACCCGGATAGGCACTGCGCATCGTCTCGATGACATAGTCGGCAACCGCCGGCAGGCGTGCGAGATCGACGCTGAAATGCTCGAGTTCGCCCCGGACGCCAAGCGCCAGCAGGCGATGCGCCCGCTCGCGGACTGCGGCGGATGTCAGTAACTCACTGGCTGAGGCCAAATGTAACTCCCTCTGGTCGTCATGCGCGCATCCCCTCCTCCTCGCTTTCGCATCCCGTTGGCCTCCCACGGAATGCGACGCGATGGCTTAGTATTTCTCCAGCGACCGTCCCACCGTGCGGGTGAGATCGTCAGAGGACGGCCGCGCAGTCGGCGAGAAATAGCCGGCGGCCTTCTTGGCGTCGATCTCGACCCGCGCGTCGGAGGGGATCAGTTCCTCCGGGATCGGCACGCGCTCGACGATCTCGATCCCGGAGCCGGTGATCGCGTCGTATTTCATGTCGGACATCGAAATGAAGCGGTCGATGCGGCGGATGCCGAGCCAATGCAGCACGTCCGGCATCAATTGCTGGAAGCGCGCATCCTGGACGCCGGCGACGCACTCGGTGCGCTCGAAATAGGTCGCCGCCTGGTCGCCGCCTTCCTGGCGCTTGCGGGCGTTGTAGACGAGGAACTTGGTCACCTCGCCGAGCGCCCGGCCTTCCTTGCGATTATAGACCACGAGGCCGGCACCGCCCTTCTGCGCCTCCCTCACCGCTTCCTCGATGCCCTGGATCAGATAGGGCCGACAGGTGCAGATATCGGAGCCGAACACGTCCGAGCCGTTGCACTCGTCATGGACGCGGCAGGCGAGCGTGCGGCCGGGATCGGAGAGCGCGGCGGGATCGCCGAAGATGTAGAT
This sequence comes from Kaistia hirudinis, assembly GCF_014196455.1. GTDB lineage: Bacteria > Pseudomonadota > Alphaproteobacteria > Rhizobiales > Kaistiaceae > Kaistia > Kaistia hirudinis. The sequence goes on along the minus strand of NZ_JACIDS010000004.1, from coordinate 765,385 downwards.
CGTCGTGCCGCCGATCGGCGGCAGGAACACGTCGAGATCGGGCCGGGTGACCAGTTCGGGATACATGCCGCCCGTCTGCTCGAACAGCGTGCGGCGAAGCTGCTCCTCCGAAACCGAGAAGCGGGCCGCGATGCCCGGAATGTGCCAGACCGGATCGATCGCCGCCTTCGTCACCGAGACGTCGCCATTCTCGCGCACGATCTCGCCATCGATCGAAAGGCGCTCCAGGCGGATCGCCTCATGCAGTTCGGCCATGGTGAGCCGGGCCTTGGTGATCGCGATGGTCGGACGGATATCGACGCCCTCGGCGATCTCCTTGGCGAAGATCTCGGCGGCCATGTGCCCGAAGGGATCGAGCGACACGATCCGCGCCGGATCCGACCATTGCGGATGCGGTCCGATGGTGACGACGGGCGAGGTATTGCGCAGGTCCGGACGCTGGATCGGGTTGAGCGCGCCGGACGAGACGGCGAGCGCGCGATAGAGCGAATAGGAACCGCCATGCGTGCCGATCGTGTTGCGATCGGCCGCATTCGCGACCGTGCCGATGATCGGGCCGCGCTTCCGCGGATCGGCCTCACCCCAGCGTATGGGGAAGCGGACCGGCGCTTGGGCGCCGGGGTGGGACGTCAGGCGAATGTGGCTGGAACGGTTGGTGCTCATGGTTTCGAGCCTTGGGCCGGTTTGATCCGACGTTTATTTGAAGTTGAAGAAGAATGCGGCGCTCCGTCACGGAATGGAAGTGGTTTGTTGCAACTGTGGCGGCCACGGCCTAGGACCATGGCCGGGTCGATCGCGGTGATCTGGAGCGCCGTGTCCGGGGGAAGTCGAGATGGAATCCGAACCGCAAAGGCGGCGGCGCATTCTCGTCGTGGGAGCGTACGGTCTCATAGGTGCGTATGTGCTCGCGCGCCTGCAAGCACGCCGCATCGACGTCGTCGCATTCGGACGGGACATCGAGGTCGCCGCCCGGCGCTTCCCCTATGCGCAGTGGATCGCCGGCGACATGGCGACCATGACGAAGCCCGAGGACTGGAACGCGGCGATCGCCGGCGTCGATGCCGTCGTGAACTGTGCGGGCGCGCTTCTGGACGGTCCCAGGGACGATCTCGAGGCAGTCCATGTCGAGGGAACGCTGGCGCTCTACAAGGCCTGCGCGGCCGCCGGCGTGCGCCGCGTCGTGCATGTCTCGGCGGCGGGCATCGCGGCCGGCCGCCCGACGCCTTTCAGCCGCACCAAGCTCGCCGCCGAGGAGGGTCTCAAGGCCCTCGATCTCGACTGGCTGATCCTGCGCCCCGGTTTCGTCCTCGCCCCCACCGCCTATGGCGGGTCGGCGCTGCTGCGCGGCCTCGCCGCCTTTCCGCTTGTGATCCCGGCCGTGCACAGCCGCAGCGTCGTGCAGCCGGTTTCCGTCGAGGACGTCGCCGAGGCCGTTGCGCGCGCGGCCGAGGCCTGGCGCCACGCCCGCGTCTCGATCGATCTCGTCGCCCCCGACAAGACGACGCTGGCCGACCTGCTGGTCGCGATGCGCGGCTGGCTCGGCCTGCCGCCCGCCCGTATCCTCAGGATTCCCGCGGCGATCGCCTGGCCGTTCGCGCTCGTCGCCAATCTCGCCGGCCGCCTGGGCTGGCGCAGCCCGATGCGCACGACGACGCTGCGCCAGATGAAGAGCGGCATTGCGGGCGACAGCGACAGCGCGCAGCGCGTGCTCGGCATCAAGCCGCGCGACCTCGCCTCCATGCTCACCGCCTGGCCCTCCGGCGTGCAGGAGCGCTGGTTCGCCCGGCTCTATTTCCTGAAGCCGCTGGCCATTCTGACGCTGGCGCTGTTCTGGATGGCGTCGGGCGTATTCGGGCTCGTCGGCCATGAGCGCGCGGCCGAGCTTTCCCTCGCCGCCAACTGGCCGCCGCTGCTTGGCACCGCTGCGGTGATCGCCGGCTCGCTGCTCGACATCCTGCTCGGCGCCATGGTGCTCGTCCGGCGGCGCAGCACGCTTGCGCTCCGCGCCATGGTGCTGCTGACGATCCTCTACCTCGTCGCCGCAAGTCTCATCGCGCCGACGCTCTGGCTCGACCCGCTTGGGCCTCTCCTCAAGACGATCCCGGCCGCCCTGCTCGCCCTGATCACGCTGGCGGTGATGGACGAGCGCTAGGCAAGGCCGGAGCGATCAGATCCGGGCGAACGCGAACAGCGTTTCCTGGGCATAGGTCTCGCCGGGACGCAGCACGGCGCTCGGGAAGGCGGGCTGGTTCGGCGCGTCGGGGAAGAGCTGCGCCTCGAGGCAGAGGCCGGCATTGGGGCCGAAGACCTCGCCATTGGTGCCGGGATCATGGCTGTGCACCATGTGCCCGCCATAGAACTGCACGCCCGGCTCGGTCGAAAGCACGTCGAGGGCGACGCCGCTGTTGCGCGATACGAGATGCGCGAGCAGGTGCGGAACGGCGGATTTCTGCCGTTTCACCACGAAATTATGGTCGTAGCTCTCGACCACGCCCGCATGGCCCTCGCCGATCCGCCGGCCGGAGCGGAAATCGAAGACGCTGCCGGCGACCGGCTCGAACACGCCGGTCGGCATCGTCTCGGCATCGACCGGCAGATAGGTCTCGGCGGGAATGGTCAGCTCGTGGTCGACGATCGTGCCGGTTCCGTCGAGGTTGAAATAAGCGTGCTGGGCAAGGTTCACGATCGTGGCGCGGTCGGTCGTGGCACGGATGCTGGTCCTGAGCGTCGCCGGCGCCTCGATCGAATAGGTGAGTTCGACGGCAAGCCGGCCGGGATAGCCATTTTCGCCATCCTCGCCGACGATGGCGAGCGTGACGCTGGACGGCGTGGAGCCCACCAGATCCCAGACGCGGGTGCCGAAGCCGTCCGCACCGCCATGCAGATGGTTCGCGCCCTCGTTCTGCGACAATTGGTAGGTCGCGCCGTCGAGCGTGAAGCGACCCTTGGCGATGCGGTTCGCGAAGCGGCCGGCGACCGCGCCGAAATATTCGGGATTGCGCAGATAGCCCTCGATCGAATCGAAGCCGAGCACCAGCGGATGATCGACACCGTCGAGGCGGATGTCCTGAACCACCGCGCCATAGGTCAGGATCGTCGCCCGCAGGCCGCCATTGGCGATCGAAACGGCGCGAACGGGCGTGCCGTCCGGCATGCGGCCGAAGGAGGTCTCGGTCATGGTCAGGGCGTCTCCAGGCTCTCTTTTCATCGTACGATAGAGCCTGGAGCGCCAGGACGGAAGAGGCCTCAGATCGTCTGGTTGTAGGCACCCACCTCAGGGTTCTCGCGCAGCACGCCATCGACCGCGTGGAACATCTCGCGCATGCGCGCCTCGGAAACGGGGCTCTCGACGACGACGACGAGCTCCGGCTTGTTTGAGGACGCGCGCACCAGGCCCCAGGTGCCGTCATCGGTGACGACGCGCACGCCATTGACCGTCACGAGATCGATGATCGCATGGCCATCGAGCGCCTCGCCCTTCGCCTTCTTGTCCTCGAACCGCTTCACCACCTTGTCGATGACGCCGTACTTCACCTCGTCGTCGCAATGCGGCGACATGGTCGGCGAGCCCCAGGTCTTGGGCAGCGCCAGCTTCAGCTCCGACATCTTCTTCCCGGGATTGCGGTCGAGCATGTCGAGGATGGCGAGCGCCGATACGAGGCCGTCGTCATAGCCGCGGCCGATGGGGGCGTTGAAGAAATAATGGCCCGACTTCTCGAAGCCGGCGAGCGCCGAGAGCGCGTTGACGCGGCGCTTGATGTAGGAATGGCCCGTCTTCCAGTAATCCGCCTTGACGCCATTGGCGATCAGCACCGGATCGGTGGCGAAGAGGCCGGTCGACTTCACGTCGACGACGAACGTCGAGCCGGGATGCAGCGCCGAGAGATCGCGCGCCAGCATGACGCCGACCTTGTCCGCGAAGATCTCGTCGCCGGTATCGTCGACCACGCCGCAACGGTCGCCGTCGCCGTCGAAGCCGAGGCCGACTTCCGCGCCGTGCTCCAGCACCGCATCGCGGATCGCGTGCAGCATCTTCAGATCTTCCGGGTTCGGATTGTAGCGCGGGAAGGTGTAGTCGAGCTCGGCATCCATCGGGATGACGTCGGCGCCGATCAGCTCCAGCACCTTCGGCGCAAACGCGCCGGCCGTGCCATTGCCGCAGGCGGCGATGACCTTGATCGGCCGCGAGAGCTTCGGCCGGTTGGTCATGTCGGCGATGTAGCGCGCCGGGAAGTTCTCGTGGAAGACATAGGAGCCGCCGCCCGAAAGATCGAAGGCGGCCTTCAGCACGATCTCCTTGAGGCGGGTCATCTCGTCCGGCCCGAAGGTCAGCGGCCGCGCCGCGCCCATCTTGACGCCCGTCCAGCCATTCTCGTTGTGCGAGGCGGTGACCATGGCGACGGCCGGCACGTCGAGATCGAATTGCGCGAAATAGGCCATCGGCGTCACGGCGAGGCCGATGTCGTGCACCTTGCAGCCCGCCGCCATCAGGCCGGTCGCCAGCGCCAGCTTGATCGAGGAGGAATAGGAGCGATAGTCGTGGCCGGTGACGATCTCGCGCTTGACGCCCATCTCGCCGAGCAGCGTGCCGAGGCCCATGCCGAGGGCCTGCACGCCCATCAGGTTGATCTCGTCGCCGAACAGCCAGCGCGCATCATATTCTCGGAAGCCCGTCGGCTTCACCATCGGCTTCGATTCGAAGTCGTAGGTGTTCTTGAACAGCTTCGGGGCCGGCGTCGGGAACATGCGGGATACTCCGGTTCTGGATCGGTGCAGGAGAGATTTGCGCTGAAGCGGCCGCCAAAGCAACTGCCGCCTTGGCGAGGCGATACGGACGGGTGGTGTCGTCCTGACGACGGAGCGGCTCGCGGCGCGCGATCATGGCGCGAGCACCATGGTCCGCCCATCCGAACGGAAGCCGCCGAGCCGGCCGAGAAAGCTCATGCCCAGCAGGTCGGTGTCGCTCGCCCCGTCCGGCAGGACGGCCGCGTCGACGCCCATGATCCGGATCGCGCCGACGCGGATATCGGCGAGGCGAACCGGTGCGAACCGCACCGTGCCATTGGCGGTGCGGCTGACGCCGCTGAAATCGGCCGCCGTCGGGCGGATGTCGAGCCGGCGCGCGGTCTCGGCGGAGAGCACGACGAGGCTCGCGCCCGTATCCACCATGAAACGGACGGAGCGGCCGGCCACCGCGGCATCGACGAAGAAATGGCCGCCCGGCCCGGCATCGAGCACAACAGGCCCCGAGGGCGTCGGCCGCGGGTTGGCCGCGATGACATTGACCGCCATGGGCGTCGCGAAGCGCTCGAAGAACCCGGTCTGGGCGGCGACGCCGACGGCCAGCATGACGAGAGCCGCGAGAAGGGTGAAGCGCATCAACATGGGAGGCCGGACCGACTGGGTCTCCGCCCATCGCAGACAACGCGCTAACGGCGCATGAAGGCAACCCTTCGGGATCGCATCATCGTCAATGCGGGACTAACGTCGCGCTGCGCGGGAATAGCATGCCGGTGATCGCGATCACTGGAGGCCGGACCGATTCCGGCTAGACCGTCCGCTCCCGGCCCCGAGGTCACCGCCATGCGTCGCCTGCCCGCTCTCGTCCTGCTGCTTGCCGCCTTCGGCCTGGCCGCGATCGATCCCGCGCGTGCCGAGCTGCCGTCGCGCAACACGATCCGCCACTGGACCGCCGCCTGCGACAACCAGCGCGCCTGCAGCGCCTATGGCTTCGCGACCTTTCTCGACGAGATCATGATCGGCGCCTGGATCCGGCTCGACCGCAGCGGCGCGCCCGACGCCGCGCCGGAACTGACGCTCGCCTTCAGCCTCGCCGATGGCGGCGACGACACGCCGCAATCGCTGAGCCTGACGGCGACAGGCGGGAAGCACTTCGGTCCCTATCGCGTCGAAGAACGGGATCGGTTCTTCGCCGCTGCGGTGCCCGGCGCCGACGTGCCGGCGATCCTCGCTCTACTGCGCAAGGACGATATCCTGGCGTTGAGCGTCGACAAGAGTTCCGGCGGGCCACTCGCAGCGACCCTGTCGCTGGACGGCGCGAGCGCGACATTGCTCTGGCTCGACGACCAGCAGAAGCGCCTCGGCACCGTAACGGCGCTGGCGAAGAAAGGACGGAAGCCGGCCACTGCCGTGCCGCCGGTGCCGCCGCTCCCGGTCATCCACGCCGCCGCGCCGACCGCCGAAGTCCCGCAGACGCTCCCTGCCGCGGTGCTCGATCTCGCGAAGAACGGCGACTGCGCCGACAGCATGGACGCGATCGAGCCGATCGTCGCGGATCTCGGCGGCGGGCGGCGGCTCTACGGCGCGCTGTGCGGCGCCGGCGCGTATAATTTCGCCGCCCAGTTCTGGATGACCCGCAATGGGGGCGCGCCGGAAACCGCCCGCTTCATCCTGCCGCCCGCCCTGGCATCGAACGACGACGAAGGCGGCGGCCTCGAGGAACAGGGCATCCTGATCAATCCCTTCTTCGACGAGAAGACCATGACCCTCGTCGCCTTCGCCAAGGGCCGCGGCATCGGCGATTGCGGCGAGGCGCAGGAATGGGTCTGGGACGGCGAGGCGTTTCAACTCTCGCACATGAGCGCGATGGGGGAATGCGAGGGCGTTCCTTCGGAAGGCTGGCCGGTGCTGTATCGGGCCGAGGTGAAGTAGAGCGGGAGGCGCGCGGCAAGGCCGGGCCTCTCCGCCTTTGCCCGCAAACTAAGGGGAGGACGGGCCGGCGCACTGCATCGGCATCGCTACCCCTCCCCGAAGCCGCTCCGCGCCTTCGGCCCTCCCTCAAGGGGAGGGCTCAAGAGGAGGCAGCCCCTACCATCACGCCAGGATCGCGCCGGCCGATGACGACATTTCCAGAAGCGACACGGACCGTCTCCGCTTGAACCCTCCCCTTGAGGGAGGGTCGAAAGTGCGTCAGCACTTTCGGGGAGGGGCCAGCTTCGGCGACAGCCGAAGCGTTCTTGCGGGGCGCCGCCTCACTTCTGCCGCGCCGCGACGAAGCGCGCCGCCTCGATCAGCGTCGCGCTGCGGTCTCCGAATGGCTTCAGCACGGCTTCGGCCTCGGCGATGAGCTCGCCGAGAGCCTTTTGCGTCGCGCTGATGCCGTGCAGCGCGACGAGCGTGCCCTTGCCGCGGGCGGCGTCTTTCGCCGTCGCCTTGCCCATCGCCTCGGTGGTCGCGGTCGCGTCGAGGAGGTCGTCGGCGAGCTGGAAGGCGAGGCCGATGATCTCGCCATAGCGGCGGATGGCGGCGAGCGCGGCGGGATCGGCGCGGCCGAGGATCGCGCCGGCCTCGCAGGAGAAGCGGATCAGCGCGCCGGTCTTCATCGCCTGCAGCCGGCGTATGCCGGCCTCGTCGGGTGGGTCGCGCTCGGCGTCGAGATCGAGCATCTGCCCGCCCGCCATGCCGCCGATCCCCGAGGCGCGGGCGAGGCCGAGCACGAGCGTGGCGCGGATCGCGGGATCGCCGTCCGTCAGCGGATCGGCCAGAACATCGAAGGCGAGGGTCTGCAGCGCGTCGCCGGCGAGGATCGCCGTCGCCTCGTCGAAGGCCTTGTGGACGGTCGGCCGGCCGCGACGGAGGTCATCGTCGTCCATGGCCGGAAGGTCGTCATGCACGAGGCTGTAGCAATGGAGGCACTCGACGGCAGCGGCGGCGCGCAGCACGCCGTCACCCGCGCGCCCGAAAAGCGCCGCCGTCTCGACGAGCAGCGACGGGCGGAGCCGCTTGCCGCCGCCGAGCGCGGCGTGGCGCATGGCGGCGAGGAGACGCGCCGGCCGCGCGATCTCACCCTCGCCGGGATCGGGCGAAAGCAGGCGGTCGAGGAGATGCTCGACCGCATCGGCGGTCTCGACGAGACGGGTCGCGAAGGGGCGGGTGGCGAAATCTGGCACGATACGAACTCCGGATCGAACCGCAGTTCGCAGCCCGCCGCGCTTCCGTCAAGCGGCTTCGGCAGCCTCCAGCGCGATCGCGGCCGACTGGATGATCGCGGCGAAGCGGACGGCGGCCTGGATCGCCTCGACGGAGAGGTTGGCCTTGCGGGCCACCGCCTCATGGCTGTCCATGCAGGCGCCGCAGCCATTGATCGCCGAGACGGCCAGCGCCCAGAGCTCGAAATCGACCTTGTCGACGCCCGGATTGCCGATGACGTTCATGCGCAGCTTGGCCGGCAGCGTGCGGTATTCGTCGTTCGAGACGAGATGGGTGAAGCGGTAATAGACGTTGTTCATGCCCATGATCGTCGCGGCGGCCTTGGCGGCGGCGAGCGCGGCGGGCGTCAGATGCGGCGCCGCCTCGAGCTCCATCGCGGTGCGCACTTCCTTGTTGCGGCTCGCAATGCCGCAGGCGACGATCAGGCCGTATTTCTGCTGCGGCGTCAGCGTCTCGTCGGAGGCGAGCGCAGAGAGATTGAGCCGGACGTCCTTGGCAAAATCCGGAATGCGGGACTTCAGGCTATCGATCGACATGGGTGCCTCGGCTTTTCACCTCCCCCTGAGGGGGAGGTCGACGGCGGAGCCGTCGGGAGAGGGTTTAGGGAACGATCAGGACGGGCCGTAAACCCTCTCCCGGCCCTTGCGGGCCGACCTCTCCCTCAGGGAGAGGTGGAAGGGTTCACGGCCGTCCTGACAGGATTACGCCGCCAGCGTCTCGCCGCCGACTTCGCGGTTGCAGGCGCACAGCTCGTCCGTCTGCAGCGCGTCGAGGACGCGGAGCGTGTCCTTCGGGTTGCGGCCGACATTGAGGTTGGTCGCGTAGACGTGCTGGATCGTGCCTTCCGGATCGACGATGAAGGTCACGCGATAGGCGACGCCGTCGGGCGAGCGCACGCCAAGGCCGTCGACGAGCGAACCATTGGTGTCGGCGAACGACCAGATCGGCAGCCGGTCGAGATCCTTGTGGTCACGCCGCCAGGCGAGCTTCACGAACTCGTTGTCGGTCGAGCCGCCGAGCACAACCGTGTCGCGATCCTCGAACTCGCTGGCGAGGCGGGCGAACTCGGCGATCTCGGTCGGGCAGACGAAGGTGAAGTCCTTCGGGTAGAAGAAGATGACCTTCCACTTGCCCGGGAAGCTCGTCTCCGTCACGGCCTCGAAGGCGCTCTCGCCGTTCTCCTCGTGGCGGTTGAAGCCGGGTTTGACGCCGGTCACGGAAAAGGCAGGCAGCTTGTCGCCGATACCGAGCATGGTGATCTCCTGTTCAGGGTGGTCGAAAGAGGCCATTGACGCAGTGCACGCGCTACTCGCGCGCCACTGGTGCATGTGCGAAGAAATGACACGCGTCTTTCGATCGGTCAAACCGTAATATCCGAACGGAACGATCGATATTATCGATGCGGCGACCTGCCGCGCCCCTGGACAAAAGCCCCTCCCCCCACGAGCGGACAGCCCATGCAACTCCCGACCCTTCGCCAGATGCAGTACTTCGTGGCGCTCGCCGAGACCGGCTCGTTCAGCCGCGCGGCGAGCGCCAGCAACGTGACGCAATCGACGCTGTCCGACGCGATCCGCCAGCTCGAGGAGACGCTCGGCATCGGTCTCGTCGACCGCTCCAACCGAATCGCGAGCCTCACGCCGGCCGGCGAGACGGCGCTCGCGCGCATGAAGGCGCTGCTGGTCGATGCGCGCGACATGGTCGACGCGGTCCGGGCCGGCCACGCCCCGCTCAACGGCCGGCTGCGGCTCGGCGTGATCCCCTCGATCGCACCGTTCTTCCTGCCGCGGACGCTGCCGCATCTGCGGCGCGCCTATCCCGATCTCAAGCTGCATTTGCGTGAGGACCTGACCCGCGTCATGCTGGAGGACCTGCGCGCTGGCCGGCTCGATACCGTGCTGATCGCGTTTCCGATCGCCACAGAGGGTCTGGTGCACGAGATCATCGCCGAGGACAGCCTGCTTCTCGCCGTCGACGGGGATCACCGCCTGGCGGGCCGCCGCTCGGTCCGTCCGGCGGAATTGTCGGGCGAGACGCTGCTCCTGCTGGAGGACGGGCACTGCCTGTCCGACCATGTGCGCGCCGCCGCGCCCGAGCTGGTCGAGCACCAGAGCGAGGAGATCCGCGCGTCCAGCCTCACCACGCTGGTGCAGATGGTCGACAATGCGCTCGGCGTCACCTTCGTGCCGCGCATCGCCGTCGAGGCCGGCATCCTCTCCGGCACGGACATATCGCTCTGCGAGATCGAGGCGCGGCCGGCCCGCCGCTCGCTCGGCCTCGTCTGGCGCAAGGGATCGAGCCGCGAGGGCGATTTCCGCCTGCTCGCGCATTTCCTGCGCCGCTTCGCGCTCGAGCCCGCCAAGGCGGCCGCATGAGCATCGCCTGGCCCACGGCCCTGTCGGGCGCCTTCTCCGACCGCCGCGGGCTCGTCATGGGAGTACTTAAGGTGTTTCTGGCCATTGCGGCGCTGCCCGTCGTGCTGACGCCGCTCTATGCCGTCGTTCCGCCCGTCTCGACGCTGATGCTGTGGTCGGCGATCACCTTCCAGGGCATGGAGCGCGACTGGGTCTCATTCGACGAGATCGCGCCGGTGATGGTGAATTCGGTGATCATGTCGGAGGATGGCCGCTTCTGTCAGCACAATGGCGTCGACTGGCAGCAGCTCAATCTCGTGCTCGATTCGAAGAAGGGCCCGTCTCGCGGCGCCAGCACCATCCCGATGCAGACGGTGAAGAACCTCTTCCTGTGGCAGTCGCGCAGCTATATCCGCAAGGGCCTCGAGATCCCGCTCGCCTATTACGCCGACTTCGTGCTCTCCAAGCGGCGGATCATGACGATCTACCTGAACATCGCCGAATGGGGCCCCGGCCTCTTCGGCGTCGAGGCCGCGTCGCGGCGCTATTTCAACAAATCCGCCAAGGATCTGACGCCGCGCCAGGCGGCGTTGCTCACCGCGGCGCTGCCCAACCCGATCCTGCGCAATCCGGCCAAGCCCACGCGCGCCATGCAATCGCGCGCCCGCACGATCGAGCAGCTCGCCCGCCAGGCCGGCGGCTACAATGACTGCCTCTAGAGGGGCGGCGGCGCGCGGCTAAACGCGCGCCACCAGCAGCGTGACGGTTCCCGATCAGTAGCGCCGGACAGCGCCGCCGCGGACCGCGGTGTTGCCGCGCGGACCGGTGACGCTGCGCGCGCCGGCGCAGCCGCGCTGGCCGCAGGCGACCGCACCGCTCGTGCTGACGCCGCCGCGATAGTAATTGTTCCAGCTGCCATACCAGGGCCGGCCGACATAATAGCGGTCCCAATAGGCGCGGTTGAACGCCACGACCGTCAGGCCGACAGCCGGCGCAAGCGCTGGCGTCAGCACGACCGGCTGGCCGTTATAGACGACCTTGATATAGGAGGCCGCGACCCAGCCGCGCGCCCCGCCCCAGGCAACATCGCACCAGGAATAATCGGCGAGGCAGCCATAGGTGGTGACCGCCGAACCGGCGGGCATGACGGCCACCGCGGGGTAGCTGGTGCTCGGACCGGCGCGCAGATTGACCTTGGACGTCGTGACGGCGGGCTGCGCCGCCGACGCATCGGCCGGCGCGAGCACGGCGACAGCGGCGAGCCCGAACAGGGCGAGGAACATGGATCGGATCATCGGGGCCTCCCAGTGGATTTGATCTCAGAGATCACTGGGCAAGATGCTGTCGCCGTCAACCTCCCGATTGATCTTTACCGTTCGCCCGCCGGGTCCGACGAGCGTCGCGGTGATCGAGGTGCGCGTGCCTTCGCGCCGCGCGAGGCCCGTTCCCGTCCATTGATTGCCGAGCGGACCGACGCCGCTGCCCGAAAGGTCGCAGCTATGCGTCTCGCGGTGGCACGTCCCGGTGATCGTGTAGGCCGCCTGGCGGCCGGTCGGCAGCGTGATCGTTGCCGAACGCCGCAGTTCGCCCGTGGCGGGGTCGAAGCTCGTCCTGAACGACTGGACGATCTTCCGCCCGTCGAACTCGATGGACGTGGTTCCGTTCCGCTCCGCCGCCGAGGCATCGGCCGCGACGAGGCTGAGGGAGGCGAAGATAAGGCTGGTAGCAGCAATGCGCATGATGGTCTCCTGAAGTGGCTCCGTGAGCGGCCCCTTCCCGAGATCGACCATCGTCCTTGGACTTTGCGCGTCGATTGCCCGAAAGCGCGGTGTTGTTACGTTTTGTATCGCCAGCCCGTCACCGGCCGCCGATATAGCGATCGAAGGCTTCCTTCACGGTGCCGATGTGATCGCGCATCTCGCGCGTCGCCCGGTCGCGGTCGCCGGCCAGGATCGCCTGCACGATGCGGTCGTGCTCGTGGAAGGATTCGGCGAGGCGGCCGCTCTGGCGGAACTGCGCCCGGCGGAACGGGGCGAGGCGCGCACGCGTCGCCTGCGTCATTTCGCCGAGATATTCATTGTGCGAGCCGGCATAGATGGCGCCGTGGAAGCCTTCATTGGCGAGCGCATAGCGCGCCGGATCCCCGGTCTCGACCAGATCGCCGAGCGAGGCATGCAGCTTGGCGAGTTCGCGCCGCTCCAGGATCGACATCGCCTCAGCGGCAAGGCCGGCGCAGAGGCCTTCGAGCTCCGCCATCACGAGAAACATCTCGAAGAGGCGCTTCTCGGACGGCCGCGTGACGATGGCGCCGCGATGCGGGCGGATCTCGACCAGGCCGCTGGCGGCAAGCTGCCGCAGGGCTTCGCGAACCGGCGTGCGCGAGACGCCGTAGCGCGTCGCCAGCCCGATCTCGTCCAAGGGGTCGCCCGGCGCGAAGACGCCGCGCACGATGTCGTCGGCGAGCTGGAGCCGCAGATCCTCCGTCCGGGTACGACGGACAGGAACTTCGCCCTCCTCGCTGTGCTGGACGCTCACCGCCCGCCTCCCCCGGAATCCGGATCGGCGATGATCGAGACATGCGCCGCGACGACCCGCCAGCCCGCATCGGTGCGGAGCCATGTCTGCATCTGGCGGCCGATCTTGCCGGCCGCGCTGTCGCGGCGGAACAGCGTCGAGGCGACGCCGAAATCGCGCCCATAGGTGGTGATCACGGTGCGCTCAAGCGCGCGCATGAGCCCGGCCGGCGAACGGCCGGCGCGGAAGGCCGCGATTTCCTGATAGCCATAAAGGTTCTCCCCACCGCCATAGCGGATGGTGGTCGGCGCATCCAGGAACAGCGCGTCGAGCACGTCGACATCGTTCGTGGTCAGCGCCGTCTCATAGGCCGCGAACGCCGCCTCCAGCTCCGCCTTCACCTCGGGAATATCGATTTCCATCATTCACTCGTCTCGAATCAACGCCGCAACCGGCGCAGACGTTGCACCGGTTGCATGCAACACGTGCGCGACGCGCAGCGCAACGTGCTCGCGCCAGGCCGGCGCGATCACCTGAACGCCGATCGGCAGCGTCGCGCCGGGAAGCCAGACCGGCACGGCGACGACCGGCAGGCCGATAAAGGAGATGGGCTGGGCGAAGAGGCCGATATTCGGCCGCGCCGGAAGGGTTACGCCGTCGAGTTCGACCGTTTTGGTGCCCGAGGGTAGCGCACGGAACGGCGTCGCCGGCGCGAGGATGACGTCGACCGTCTCGAACAGCTTGCGCATTTCGGCGCGGAACAGCGCGCGGAAGCGCTGCGCGGCGATGTACCAGGCGGCCGGCACCATCGCGCCGGACAGAAAGCGATCGCGCGTGTCCGGATCGAAATCCGCCGCGCGCTCCACGAGACGCGGCCAATGCTGCGCCGAGGATTCGCTCGTCGTGATCAGATAGGCCGCTGCGCGGGCGCGATGCGCCTCGAACAGTTCAACCTCCCGGCTCACGCCGAGCGCCTTGGCGACATGATCGACGCCCGCCAGCGCCTCGGGCATGGCCTGGCGGCGGAAATAGCCGCCAGCGACAGCGATCCGCAATCCGTCGATTCCACCCTCCAGCGTCGCGCCGGCGGCGATCGGCGACCGCTCGATCTGGGCGGGATCGTCGGCGTCGGTGCCCTGCAGCGCGTCGAAGAGAAGGGCAAGATCGCGCGGCGAGCGGGCGATCGGCCCGAGATGATCGAGGCTCGCCACGAAGGGGAAGGTGCGCGAGCGGCTGAGCCGGCCGAAGGTCGGCTTGAGACCATAAAGGCCGCAGAAGGACGACGGCACGCGGATCGAGCCGTTGGTGTCGGAGCCGAGCGAGGCCGCCACCATGCCGGCCGCGACCGAAGTGCCGGAGCCGCCGGAGGAGCCGCCCGACATGCGCGAGGGGTCATGCGGGTTGAGCGAGGCGCCGTCATGCGCGTTCTCGCCCGTGAAATCATAAGCATATTCGCCCATGTTGACCGCGCCGAGCAGCACGCCGCCCGAGGCCGTCATCCGCTCGACGAGGCCGGCATCGCGCGGCGCAGGCGGGTTGTCGCGGTTGATCTTCGAGCCGGCCCGCGTGACCACGCCCTCGACATCGAAGAGGTTCTTGACCGAATAGGGCAGCCCGGCGAGCGGCGGCGGCGTACCCCGCCGCACCAGATCATCGACACGGTCGGCCTCGCGCACCGCGCGCTCATGCGTCACATCGGTGAAGGCGTTCAGCTTCGGATTGCCGGCCTCGATCGCGTCGAGCGCGGCCTCGGCCACCTCGCGGGCGGAAAGGCGGCGCGCGGCGACATCGGCCACGATCTCGTGGCCAGGCCGGTGCAGGATATCGGCAAAATCGCTCACGGCTCGAACACCGGCGCCGGCTCGACATGCTCCTCGAGCCTGAACTCCGTGACCAGGCCGGCGGCACGCGCGGTGGCCTTCATATTGGCGACGACGCCCTCGCGCCATTCCGGCCGGATGGTGAGGCCCATCACGCTCGCCATATGCGCGACATGCGCCTCGGCATCGAATTCACGTTCGGCCATGTTCACGCCGCCTCCGACTTTTCGACCGCCGTGCTGAGCGCGGCAAGCGGCGCCACGCAGCCGACAATGGCGCCCTGCGCGGCGATCATCGAGACCGTCGCGGCCTTGTAGGACGGGAAATAGCTCTCGGTCGCATCCTCGATCAGCAGGCAGTCATAGCCGCGATCATTGGCCTCACGCATGGTCGTCTGCACGCAGACCTCCGTGGTGACGCCCGCGAAGACGAGATGGGTAATGCCGAGCCGTTCGAGATCCGCCCCGAGCGAGGTGGCGTAGAACGCGCCCTTGCCCGGCTTGTCGATGACGATCTCGCCCTCGATCGGCGCAAGCTCCGGGATGATCGCGTTGCCGGGCTCGCCCCGCACCATGATGCGGCCCATCGGCCCGGCATCGCCGATGCGCAGGGACGGCTTGCCGCGCCGGATCTTGCTCGGCGGGCAATCGGAAAGATCGGCCAGATGCCCTTCGCGCGTATGGATCACCGGCCAGCCTTCGCGGCGGAACAGCGCGATCAGCTCCGCGACCGTCGGGATGATCGCCCGCAGCAGCGAGACGTCATTGCCGAGCGACTCGCCGAAGCCGCCGGGCTCGACGAAATCGCGCTGCATGTCGATCACGATGAGCGCGACCTTGCCGGGCGGGAAGGCATAGGGAAAGGGATCGGCGGGAACGGTGATCATGATGCGCACCTGGCGTGACGAAGGCCCCCCTCCCCGGCCCTCCCCCACAAGGGGGGAGGGAGAAGAAGGAGCGCGTTGCCGATGAAGGAACCGGACCGCCTCTCCCCCCCTTGTGGGGGAGAGCTGGAGAGGGGGGTTGTCCGATAGAGATGAAACGCGGCAGGCATCGCTCAATGTCCCGCCATGGCCTTGCCGATCGAGTTGCGGTCGGCTTCCGCGATCGGGACGACATAATGGATGGCGCCGCCCGACATGACCGCGACGCGGTCCGACAGCTCGAGGATCTCGTCGAGATCCTCGGAGACGAGCAGCACCGCGGCGCCGCGGTTGCGCTGGTCCATGATCTGCGAGCGGATCTCCGATACCGAGGCAAAGTCGAGGCCGAAGCAGGGATTGGCGACGACCAGCACCTCGACCTCGCCGGAGAGTTCGCGCGCCAGGATCGCGCGCTGGACATTGCCGCCGGAGAGATTCTCGATCGGCTCCTCGGGCGACGGCGTCTTGACGCGGTATTGCGCGATCAGCTCGCGCGCCTTCTGGCGCATCGGCTTCGGCGACATGAAGCCGAAGCGGCCGGCGATCGGCGGCTTGTCGAAGGAGCGGAAGGCGATGTTCTCGGCGACGCTCATGCGCCGCACCGCCGCATTCTTCAGCGGCTCCTCCGGCAGGCCGAACACCTTGAATTCCGCCATCTTCTGCCGCGTCGGCTCGAACGGCTTGCCGTGGATGAACAGCCGCCCGTCGCTCATCTCGCGCTGGCCCGACAGGACCTCGATCAGCGTCGACTGGCCGTTGCCGGAGACACCGGCGATGCCCACGATCTCGCCGGCATGGATCTTGAGATTGACGCCCTTCACCGCCGGCAGGCCGGTGTCGTCATCGGAGAAGATGCCGGCAAGTTCCAGCACGACCGGCTCGCCGCTGAATTCCTTGCGCGCCGCCCGCTCGCGGATCTTGGTGTCGCCGATCATCATGTGGCTCATATCGTCGACGGAGAGTTCGCCGACGCGGCCGCCGCCGACCATCCGCCCGCGGCGCAGCACCGTCACGTCGTCCGCATAGGCCGTGACCTCGCGGAACTTGTGGCTGATCATGAGGATCGTCAGGTCGCCGGCTTCCGTCATGCCGCGCAGCAGGCCGAGCACCTCGTCGGCCTCGCCGGGCGTGAGCACCGAGGTCGGTTCGTCGAGGATTAGCAGGCGCTGGTCGAGATAGAGCTGCTTCAGGATCTCGAGCTTCTGCTTCTCACCGGCCGAAAGGCCGGAGACCGGCACGGTCAGCGGCACCTTGAACGGCATGCGGGAGAGGAATTCCTCCAGTCCCGCGATCTCCTTCTTCCAGTCGATGACGGCGGGCGGATGCGCGCGCGAGATGACGAGATTCTCGGCCGCGGTTAGCGAGGGCACCAGCGTGAAATGCTGGTAGACCATGCCGATGCCATGGGCATGCGCGTCGCGCGGCGAGGCGATCACCGCCTCCTTGCCGTCGACCAGCACCTCGCCGCGGGTCGGCTGGTAGAAGCCCATGATGCATTTGACCAGGGTCGACTTGCCGGCCCCGTTCTCGCCGAGCAGCGCATGCAGTGTGCCGGGCCGCACATGGATCGACACGTCCTCCAGCGCGATGAGCGAGCCGAAGATCTTGGTCATGCCGATCGTCTGCAATTCGACGGCGCGGCGCGGATGCGGGGCGGGAACGGCGCTCATGAGACAAGGTCTCCTCGGCTGGACGTCGGATGCGGGATCAGCTCGGTGCTGGCGATGAGGGCGACGGGACCGCCGCCATCGGGGCCCTGATGCTCGGCGCCGCCGGAGACGAAGATCTCGGCATGGCCGACGAGCGCGGCGAGCGCCCCGGCGACGAAGGCGCGCGCATGGCGGGTCGACGAGATGTCGGAATCGTCCAGCATGGTGTGGCGACGGCCGCGCAGCCGCCCCGTGGTGCCGGCCTCGGCCTTGGCGAGCAGCGCGACGAGGCCGGGCCGCTCCTCCGGCACGAGCTGGCCGCTCGCCCGGAAGCCGAGCCGCTTCAGCGCCGCGCGAACCGGCTCGACATCGATCGAATCGTTCATCACGGCGTGGTCGATGGCAAGCGGACCGGCCCAGCGATTGCTCATGCCGAGCACGACGATCTCGTGGTTCTCCAGCTCGACGCCAGCCGAGGTCGAGGCGCGGCCCGAATAGAGCGCCGTGTCGCGACCGATCGCGTCGTCGCCGATCTCCGCCTCGGTGATCTCGCCAAGCGCCAGCGCCACGCCGAGCGCCGAGGCGCCGCGTGAAAGGCCCATGGATTTCAGCGTCTCGCGCACGGCAACACTCTTGCCGCGCGCCGCGACGGCGGCGATGCGCTCGGCCGTCAGCAGCGGGCACTTGATCTGCACGAAATGCACGTCGGCCGGATCGTCGATGCCGGCGTCGCGCATCGCCGCGCGCACGCCCTCGGCGACGAGGCGGACCTGGCCCATGCGGCCGAGATCCTCGAAGGCGAGCGGCGGCGTATGCGCGCCGCCCACCGCAAGCGCGGGCGAGACGCTCTCGCCCGCAGGCGCTTCAGTGCGGCCGAGCACGATCCAGTGCGGCGCGAGCGCGCCCTCGGTGCCGCCCGACATGACATAGGAGATCCGTTCGACCGCCTGGGGCACAAGATGCGGGCGGAGGGCATCCTTCACCGCGCGCACCGCGAAGGCGCGGGTGAAGTCGTTGACATTGCCATTGCCCTCGGTCTTGCCGAGCACCGCGACAATGCCCTCGGGGCGCAGCAGGCCGCTGCGGATCGCCTCCTCGATCGGCGCGACGTCATCGGGCGCGCGAGCAGGGAAACGATGGACGAAGGCGCTGCGGCGCGTCATGGCAGCACCGCGAGCAGCGCGTCCGACGTGGCGACGGCACCGAACACGCCGCCCTGCATCTTGACCATGTCGAGCGCGGCCAGATGGTTCTCGTGCCTGGTCGCGCCGCAACAATCCGAAAGGATCAGGCACTCGAAGCCGCGATCATTCGCCTCGCGCATGGTCGTGTGCACGCACACATCGGTCGTGATGCCGGTGAGCACGATGTTGCGGATACCGCGCATCCGGAGCACGAGTTCGAAATCGGTGGCGCAGAACGTGCCCTTGCCCGGCTTGTCGATCACCGGTTCGCCCGGCTCGGGCGCAAGCTCCGGGATGATTTCCCAGCCCGGCTCGCCGCGCACGAGGATGCGCCCCTGCGGGCCCTGATCGCCGATACCGGCGCCGATGCGTTGCGAGCGCCAGCGCTTGTTGGCCGGCAGGTCCGAGAGGTCCGGCCTGTGGCCCTCGCGCGTGTGGATGATGTGATAGCCCTTGGCCCGCATCGCGGCGAGCAGGCGGCGGATCGGCTCGATCGGCGCCCGCGTCAGCGAGATGTCGTAGCCCATGCTGTCGACATAGCCGCCGACGCCGCAGAAATCGGTCTGCATGTCGATGACGACCAGCGCCGTGTTCTCGGGCCGCAGATCGCCGTCGAACGGCCACGCATAGGGCTCCGACGCGATCGTGCGGCCGCCGGCAACCTGAACGCCGTCGATGCGCTCGTCGAGGGTTTGCGAACTCATGGCTACGCTCTCCTATTCCGCCGCTTCGGCGCGCTTTTCGCCATAGAGGCGCGTCGGCGCCGGGAAGCCGCAGGACGTGCCGTCGGTGACGACGATCTGGTCCTCCCAGGGCAGGCGGTAT
Organism: Kaistia hirudinis; assembly: GCF_014196455.1. Taxonomy (GTDB): domain Bacteria; phylum Pseudomonadota; class Alphaproteobacteria; order Rhizobiales; family Kaistiaceae; genus Kaistia; species Kaistia hirudinis. The sequence continues at coordinate 746,167 of NZ_JACIDS010000004.1, read as the reverse complement.
GTCCCGGCAGCGAGGTCGGTCATGTAGGTGTAGGGGCAGTCCTGCGCCCCGCCCTTGACCGCGACATAGGCGCGGTGACCGAACTGATAGATATTGTTCTCGACGCCCCAGTTGATGCGGGCCTCGCGCACCAGATCCGGACGCACCTCGGCCGTGATGATCTCGTCCGGCCGCCCGTTCGTGCCATGCGCGATGATCGAGCCGTCGAAATTGACGATCATCCCCTCGCCCATGGAATCGAAGGTGCCGTCGGACCCCGACATGCACACATTCGCCGTCACCATGAGGTTGCAGAAGGAGTTGGACTGGTTGGTGAAGCGCCAGCTCTCGCGGATCGGCGCGGTATAGCCGGCCGTGCGGATCATGATCTCCGCGCCCTTATAGGCCGCCTCGCGCGCCATCTCCGGGAACATGCCGTCATGGCAGATGATGAGGCCGAGCTTGCAGCCCTTCGGCCCGTCGATCACGGGAATGCCGAGATCGCCCGGCTCCCAGGGCTCGACGGGGACCCAGGGATGGAGCTTGCGATAGTAGAGTTTCAGCGCGCCCTGATCGTCGATGATGACGCCGGAATTATAGGGATTGCCGCCGGGGTTATACTCCATGATGGAGAAGCAGCCCCAGATCCGGTGCTCCTTGCAGGCGGCCTTGAAGGCGGCGATCTCCGGCCCGTCCAGCGAGCACATGATCGCCGGATTGGTGTCCATCGACAGGCCGTGCAGCGCATATTCCGGAAAGACGACCAGATCCATGCCGGCATTGTTGCGCCGCGCCTTGCCGACCAGTTCCACGATGCGCGCGGTCTGACGGGCGAGATCGGCCGGCGTCACCGTGACCGGAAGCTGCAACTGCACCAGCCCGATGACGACGCCGTTTGGCGATTTGTTGAGACCTCCGAGACCGTTCATTTCTCACTCACTTGGTGATCGACAGTTCGCCGGGCGCGCCCTTCAGCGAGCGCTTCGGCGAGACCGAGGCGATCATGATGAAGAGCGTCAGCAGGTAGGGCGCGGCGTTGAAGAAGTAGTAGCCCTGCGTGATGCCGACGGATTGCAGTGCCGGGCCGAGCGCGCCGGCCGCGCCGAACAGCAGCGCCGCGCCGAAGCAGGCGAGCGGATTCCAGCGCGCGAAGATGACGAGGGCGACCGCCATCAGGCCCTGGCCGGAGGAAAGGCCCTCGCTCCAGGCGCCGGGATAATAGAGCGACAGGAAAGCGCCGCCGACACCGGCGAAGAAGCCGCCGACCGTCGTCGCGAGGAAGCGCACCCAATCCACCGAATAGCCCATGGCGAGCGCTGCCGGCGCGCTGTCGCCGGTCATGCGCACGATGAGGCCCCAGCGCGTGTTCTTGAACGCCCACCACATGAACACGGCGAGCGCGATGCCGATGAAGAACAGCGGGTTGATCTCCAGCGCCGAGCGGACCTGCGGCAACGACGACCAGCCGCCGAGCGAGATCGAGGGCAGATGCGGCGCCTGTGGCTGGATGAAGGGCTTGCCGAAGAAGAAGGCAAGGCCGGTGCCGAACAGCATCATGGCGATGCCGATCGCGATGTCATTCACCTTGGGCAGCTTGCAGATATAGCCGTGGATCGCGCCGAAGAAGCAGCCGGAGAGGCCGGCGCAGAACACGCCGAACCAGGGCGAGCCGGTGAGATAAGCGACGGCATAGCCAGACATGGCGCCGAAGACGAGCGTGCCCTCGAGGCCGAGATTGATGCGGCCCGACTTCTCGGTCAGGCATTCGCCGAGCGAGACGAAGAGGAAGGGCGTCGAGACGCGGATGGCGCCGGCGAACATTGCGAGCGGGACGCCCCAGAAGCCGATATCGGTCTCGTTCATGGCTAGTTTCCCTTGGGACGGAAGAAGGCGAACCGCCCGTAAAGCGTCTCGCTGACGAGGAGCACCACGAACATCAGGCCCTGCAGCACCAGCACCGTGGCATCCGGCATGCCCATGCGGCGCTGGATCAGGCCGCCGGCCGCGGCGATGCCGCCGAGCAGGATCGAGACCGGGATGATGGCGAGCGCATTCTGCCGGGCGAGGAAGGCGACCAGAATGCCGGTGAAACCGTAACCTGCGGCGAGCGAGGCATTGGCGCGGCCCTGGACCGCCGCGACCTCGAAGAAGCCGGCGAGACCGGCGCAGGCGCCGGCGATGGCGCAGGAGATCACCATCAGGCGGCCGACCGAGAGGCCCTGCGCCCGGGCGGCGCGGACATTGCCGCCCGTGACCCGCGCCGCGAAGCCGAACGTCGTCCGGTTCATCAGGATCCACAGAGCGAGTGCCACCAGGACGCCCGCGGCGAGACCCCAATGGACGCCGACGCCGGGAATATTGCCGATCATGTTCGCGTCGCCGATCGGCAGCGTCGACGGCTTGTTCGGGTTGCCGGGATCGCGCAGCGCGCCCTCGACGAAGAAATTCATGATCGCGATCGCGATGTAGGACATCAGCAGGCTCGCGATGGTCTCGTTGATGCCGCGATAGTGGCGCAGTGCGCCCACGAGACCGATCCAGGCCGCGCCGGTCAGCGTGGCGCAGAGCAGCATGGCCGGCAGCACGACATAGTTCGGCGCCCCGGCATGAACGAAGGGGATCGCCGCCACGGCCGCCGTGAAGCCGCCGAGCACCAGCGCGCCCTCGCCGCCGACGATGGTGAGGCCGAGCCGTGCGGGAATGGCGACGCACAGGCCGGTGAAGATCAGCGGCGCCGCGCGGACCAGCGTGTTCTGCCAGGAGAAGCCCGTGCCGAAGCCGCCGCGCCAGAGCAGCGAAAAGAAGGTCGCCGGCGAATGGCCGAGCGCGAACAGGAACAGCGAGAAGATCAGCCCCGCCACGATCAGGGCGAAGAGCGGGATCACGACATATTCGGACGAGCGGCGGATCCGGTCGAGGAATTCCGCCGGAGCGGAGGCGGCGGGAGCGACGACGCCCTGGTTCACGGTATCGGCCATGGGGCTCTCCGGTCGAGGGAAAAGGGCTGGCACCGATCGCGCGGCGCCAGCCGCTCATGCGCAGACGAGCGGGCCGAGGCCCGCCCGCCAACCTCAGGTGATCGAACCCTGGACGCCCTCGACGAGGAAGTTGATCTGGTCGATCCACGGATCGTAGGGCGCGTGCACCGTTCCGGCCGGAATGACCTCGTTGCCCTTGTTGTCCTTCAGCGGGCCGATATAGATCGGCTTCTTGGCCCGCATGTCTTCCTTGGCCTTGTCGGCGGCCGCGATCGCCTCGGGCGAGGCGCCGGCGCCATAGGCCGTGTTCTGGACATAGTCGAGGTCATAGCCGCCGCCGGTGAAGTTCGGCAGCGGCTCACCCTTGGCCAGCAGGTCGGCGAACTTCTTGTAGATCGTCTCCCACTTGTATTCGGCGCCGGTGATGAAGCCCTTCGGCGCGAGATTGGCCTGCGAGGCATTGTGGCCAACGCTCTTCACGCCGCGGGATTCCGCCGTCTGGATCACGGTCTTCGGGCTGTCGACATGGCAGCCGATGACATCGGCGCCGGCATCGATCAGCGCATTGGTCGCCTCAGCCTCGCGCACCGGCATCGACCAGTCGCCCGTGAAGATTACCTGCACCTCGGCCTTCGGATTGACGCTGCGCGCGCCGAGCGCGAAGGCGTTGGCGTTGGACAGGACCGAGGAGATCGGCTTGGCGGCGACGAAGCCGAGCTTGTTCGACTTGGTCGAGAGGCCGGCGGCGACGCCGTTCACGTAGTGGGCCTGGTCGAGATAGCCGAAATAGGAGCCGGCGTTCGTCGGATCGCCTTCCTTCCAGAGCGGCGCGGCATGACGGAACTGCACGTCCGGATACTTCTTCGCCGCGTCGAGCATGAAGGGCGAATAATAGCCGAACGAGGTCGGGAAGATCAGCTTGGCGCCATCGAGCTCGATCATCGATTCCATCGTCTTGGCGACGGCGATCGTCTCGGGGACGTTCTCCTCCTCGACGACCTTGACGCCCGGAACGGCCGCCAGCGCCTTGGCGGCGACGGCGTGGGCCTGGTTCCAGCCATAGTCGTCGCGCGAGCCGACATAGATGATGCCGATGGTCAGATCCTCGGCATGAGCCGGGCGCCGGGTGAGCAGGCCGGCCGAAAGACCGATGGAGCCGATGGCGGCGCTCTTGAGAAGCGTTCTGCGGGATAGGGTGAAGGCGGACATGGACAGTTACCTCGTAGGACGATCATCGGCGCGGCAGATGGCCGTCACCGGGGTGCACCCGTTCTGGCATTCGCAACCGCCGTGCCAACTGAACGGAGATGGCGCGCGAATCCGAACAATTTTGGCTCAACCTTTTGATGGATCTGAATAATCTCGAATAGTGCAGTCGACGGGCGGGACAGACAGGCTTCATTCAGCGGTTGAGCGGCCATACCTCCCTGCGAGCACTGCATACAATTCGGGTGGATTGCATACATTTTGGCCGACCCCTGATCAGTCCGCCGCCCTCCCTGCCCTCAGGCGATCATGCCCGGCGCATAGGTCCGGCTCAGACGCTCGCGCAGATACGCCGCGCCCGTCGTCGGCGGGTAGCGCGCGGGGCGCTCCTCGGAGACGCAGCTCGGGATCGCGGCGACGGGCGCCTCGGGATTGGGATCGAGGAAGAATGGGATCGAATAGCGCTCGCGCCCGGAACGGTTGACCACGCGGTGCGGCGTCGAGACATAGACGTCATTGGTCCAGCGCATCAGGCAGTCGCCGATATTGCAGACATAGACGTTGGGGATCGGCGGCGCGGCGAGCCAGGTGCCGTCGCGCTTCCTGACCTCGAGCCCGCCGACATCGTCGGTCATCAGCAGCGTCAGGCAGCCATAATCCGTGTGCTCGCCCGCACCGAGCTGGCCCTCCTCGATCGCCGGCGGCTGCGGCGGATAATGCAGCATGCGGAGCGTCGACAGTGACTGGTCGAGCTTGTCCTCGAAGAAGTCCTCGGGCAGGCCGACATCGACCGCCACCGCGCGCTGCAGCAGCCGGCCGAGCGCCAGCACGCGCGCGAAATAGTCGAGCATCGTCTCGCGGAAGCCCGGCATGTCCGGCCACAGATTGAGGCCGCGGAACGGCTCGCCGGCCAGGATGCGCGGGTCGTCCGGCGCGAGGTCGAGGCCGATATTGAAGCCCTCCTTGAGATCGGCGGGCTTGGAGGGGTCGAGCGATTCGCCCTTCATGGCGATGAAGCCGCGATTGTGCTTCGACAGCGCGAAGGCGACCTCCTGCTTCTTCTCCAGCGGCAGCGCAAAGAAGCGGCGGGCGGTGTCGAAGACATGGTCGATCGTCAGCGACGGAATGCCGTGGCCGGCGACATAGAAGAAGCCGATCTCGCGCGCGGCCTTGCCGACCTCCCGCGCGACGGCTTCGGCCGCCCCGGGCTTTCCCGCGACCAGCGCGGAAACATCGATGATGGGAAGGGTCTCGGTCATGGCTGCGCCTCACGCAATGGATCGCCTTCCACGAGCAAGATACGTGCCTGCGCGGATGCGATAAGCGGTTGGCGCCGCCTTCGCGAAGCGTGTAGCGTGCCGCACCCGCGGGCGGCGAACGCCGCCATTTGAAGCGCCATCCGGAGGAACCCCATGCCGTTCGACACCGCCCCCGCCTTCGCCCTGCCCGACGACGCCGAACAGGCGACGCTGGTCGGGCGTGTCTTCCGGCCGGATGTCGACGGCCCGTCGGTCGTCGTGCTGCGCGGCGGCGATCTCTACGACATCACCGAAGAGGCGATCACGCTGCGCGATCTCGCCGAGCGCGACGACCCGGCCCGCACGGCGCGCCTCGCCGGCGGCGAGTTCATCGGCCGCCTCGACGAGATCCTCGACAATACGCCGCGCGAGACGCGCGACCGCTCCAAGCCCTGGCTGATCTCTCCGATCGACCTTCAGGCCGTGAAGGCGGCAGGCGTCACCTTCGCCGTCTCGATGCTGGAGCGCGTGATCGAGGAGCAGGCCCGCGGCCTGCCCGAACGCGCCAATGCGATCCGCGCCGAGATCCAGGCGACGATCGGCGACGATCTCGCCGGGCTGAAGCCGGGCTCGGAGCCGGCCATGGCGCTGAAGAAGCTGCTGATCGAAAAGGGCATGTGGTCGCAATATCTCGAGGTCGGCATCGGCCCCGATGCCGAGATCTTCTCGAAGTCGCAGCCGCTCTCGACCGTCGGCCATCTCGCCGAGGTCGGGATCCACCCGATCTCGAGCTGGAACAATCCCGAGCCCGAGGTCGTGCTCCTCGTCGCCTCGGACGGGCGCATCGTCGGCGCGACGCTCGGCAACGACGTCAATCTGCGCGATGTCGAGGGCCGCTCGGCCCTGCTGCTGTCCAAGGCCAAGGACAACAATGCCAGCGCCTCGATCGGCCCGTTCATCCGCCTCTTCGACGAGAATTTCTCGCTCGACGACGTGCGCGCGACCGATGTGCGCCTGACTGTGACCGGCGACGACGGCTTCCGCCTCGACGGCTCCTCGGCCATGTCGAAGATCAGCCGCGATCCGGCGGATCTCGTGAAGCAGACCATCGGCCGCAATCACCAGTATCCGGACGGCTTCGTGCTCTATCTCGGCACGATGTTCGCGCCGGTGCAGGACCGCGACGGACCCGGCAAGGGCTTCACCCACAAGGTCGGCGACATCGTCACCATCGCCGCGCCGAAGCTCGGCAAGCTCTCCAACCGCGTCGTGCTGACCCATGACGCCGAGCCCTGGACCTTCGGCACCGCCGCGCTGATGCGCAATCTCGCCGGCCGCGGCCTGCTCTAAGGCGGCGCACGCCGCCTCGGAGGCGCGCCATCGGCGCCTTGCCGGGACGAACCGTTCCCGGCAAGGCTGCCTGTCGTCGCCTTACTGATAGCGCCGGGCCGCGTTCACGTCGCGGGTCCACAAACGATGCAGCCCGGCGGGCGAAAGGGCGTTCGGCCCGCTCGGCCGCGGCCCGTAATGCGCACCCACCGGCGCGAAGCGTTCCGGGTGCAGCAGATACATCGCCGCGGTCTGGTCCCACATGAAGGTCTGGCCGCCGGGACCTCCGGCCGAAACAGGCACCTTGGCCGGGTCCCAGGTGTGCTGATTGGCCATCAGCGCCGCCTTGAGCGCACCGGGCAGGCCGTCGGCGCGAAGACCCTGGACCATGCCCAAAGACGGCGCATAGGGCGGATTCGCAGCCTCTGAAATATTGACCCAACTCGTCTTCGTGCCACGCAGCTGCTTCATGGCGATCCGGCATGCCCGCAGATCATAGCCGCAATTGAACAGATATTGGCCCGGCTTCAGCGTGGGGTCGCCGATCGGCTTCCCGGAGATCACCACATGGTCGAGCTTGGGCGCGAGCGCGGCGCTGTAGCGGATGAACGACGTGTAGGGCCCCGTGATCAGGAGATCGATGCGCCGGCAATCGGCGGTGGCGCGGGAAAGCTCCGCCACGAAATCGCGCAAGGGCCGGCGCGAAGGCGGCAGCGGGGCCGTCAGCAGATCGTTGACGCGGCCCATGCTCGCGCGGAAATAGAGCAGCCACGGCCAGTTCTTGCGAATATCGGCTTCCGAGCGGTGCGAGTCCGCACCGATGATGACGGGAATGGCGCGCTCGCTCGGCTCGGCAATCAGGCGGGAAGCGGCTGACGCCCCGGATTGCGCCGTCGAGACGCCCTCCGTGTTGACGATCGCGGCGACATGCCGGTTCCCGATCACCGCGGCGATCGCCATCATGTCGTCAATGTCGAAGTCGTTGTCGATGACCACGCATTTTTCGATGGCCGGACCAGCCTGAGCCGCCGGGGCGGTGACGCCCGCAAGCGGAACCATGAGGGCGAGCAGCGCCGTCAGGCGCCATTTCCAGCCACCGGCTCCACCGGCCCTGTTCGCATTCGTCATCGCTTCGTTCCGTCGTGTCGACATCGGGTTGCATCGCCGCGGCTGCGACGACAGGGTCGGCTGAGACGGGAGAGGACCGAAAGCGACGTACGGAACGAGGCTGCGATCACCCACGGCCTGCCGCGTCCCAGCGGCTTCCGGTGAAGATCGGAGCGGTTGGCGTTCACGATCGCGCGTTGCGGGCGATGGCCTTCAAGACGGCAATTCCTGGATTCCCCCCAGCCGCGAGCGAGGCTAGCACGCGCCGGAGCACGCTCGGAAGAGCCTTCCTGCAGGCCGCGGAGCTGCGCCGCGGCCGCCGTTGCTTCGGCGGCGCCATCACGGAACGGACGGGCTTGGAGATCGTCCCGGCGGGCCTATGCCGCCGGGCTGTGATGCTCGGCGAACTGGTAGCGGTAGAGCTTCTCGTAGAGCCCGCCCTTGCGCACGAGCTCGCCATGGGTGCCGCGCTCCAGAACGATGCCGTTCTCGATCACGGCGATCTCGTCGGCATGCACCACGGTCGAGAGGCGATGCGCGATGACGATCGTCGTGCGGCCCTGGACGAGCTTGTCGAGCGCGATCTGGATCACCCGCTCCGATTCCGAATCGAGCGCCGAGGTCGCCTCGTCGAGCAGCAGGATCGGGGCATTCTTCAGGATGGCGCGCGCGATGGCGATGCGCTGGCGTTGCCCGCCCGAAAGCTGGACGCCGTTCTCGCCGACGGTGCTGTCGTAACCCTTGGGCATCGCCATGATGAAATCATGGGCAAATGCATCGCGCGCCGCCCGCTCGACCTCCTCGTCGCTCGCGTCCAGCCGGCCGATGCGGATGTTGTCGCGCACCGAGCCGGAGAACAGGAACACATCCTGGCTGACGAAGGAGATGTGGTGGCGCAGCGAATTGACGGAGACGTTGCGGATGTCCTGACCGTCGACGCGGATCGCGCCCTTCTGCACGTCGTAGAAGCGCTGGATCAGAGACAGGAGCGTCGACTTGCCGCCGCCGGACGGGCCGACCAGCGCCAGGCGCTTGCCGTGCTCAACGGTCAGGGAGACGCCACGCACCACGGGCTCCTTGGCGCGATAGGCGAAATACACCTCGTCGAGCTCGATATTGCCGCGCGAGAAGGTGATCGGCGGCTTGTCGTCCAGTTCCGTCACGCTCGGCGGCGTGTCGAGCACGGAGAACAGGGCGCGGATGGCGACGAAATTCTCGGCGAGGCCGACATGCACGCGGGCGAGGCGCTTGGCCGGCTCATAGGCGAGCAGCAGTGCGGTGATGAAGGACATGAACTCGCCGGGCGTCTTGCCCGAAGAGATCGTGCTCCAGCCGGCATAAAGGATCACCAGGCCGACCGAGATGCCGCCGAGCGTCTCCATCAGCGGCGAGGTGCGCGCCTGCAGCTGCGAGATCTTGTTGGCGCGCTTCTCGACGAGATCGATCGCCGAGCCCATGCGCGCCTGCATATGGCCGTCGAGCCCGAACGCCTTGACGATCTTCGCGCCGTGCACCGTCTCCTGCATGATCGCGATGATCTGCGTCGCAGAGGTGAACTCGGAGCGGGCGATGCCGCGGATGCGCTTGACGAGGCGCGAGACGCCCACGATCGCGACGGGGGCGAACACGAAGGCGAACAGCGACATCATCGGCGCCTGGATCACCATGACGGCGACGAGGCCGACCAGCGTCACGAAATCGCGCGCGACGCTGACGACGAGCGTGTCGAGCAGACCCCGGATGGCCTGCGCGCCGACCGAATTGGCCATGATGAGCTCGCTCGACGCGCGCTCGTTGAAGAACTCGATGCCGAATTGCAGGCAGCGCTGATAGAAGCGCTTCTGATTCTCCGCCACGATGCGATTGCCGATGCGGCTCTGCACGACCATCTGGCCATAGGTCGCGGCACCCTTGACCACGAACAGCGCCATGACGCCGAACGAGAGCACCCAGAGCATCTCGACGTCGCGCTTGACGAAGATCTGGTTGACCACGTCGCGCATGATCCATGCGGCGAGCGAGGTCGTGCTGGCGACGATCAGCAGGAAGAAGATGGAGATGGCATAGCCGCGCCAATGGACGCGGAAATTGCTGCGCAGGACGCGCGCTATGATGCCGACCGAGCCGTTCTCGTCGGCGAGCGCCCGCTTGAAACCGGCCCAGCTCGGCAGGCGGCGACGGCGCTCCTGCTCCACGGCAGTATTGTTCATTTCGAGATCAGTCATATCACCCGGTCAGGCGCACGACGCGCGGCCGGACCGCTCTTCCGATCCGGTTCCCATAGGCGTCCTTGTACCGGGTGCCCCGTTCCGTGTCCATCGACGCCCGCCGCGGCCTTTGGCAGCGCCCCTTCCGGTGTCGGTCGCGACGTGCGGATCAGGCCGGCTCCACGACCAGTTTCACGCCGGAACGCGCCTTGACCAGCCCGATCCCCTTCTCGAAATCGGCAAGTTTCAGCCGTTCCGAGACAAGAGCCGCCGGATCGACGCGGCCCGATTCGACGAGGCCGATGACGTCGTCCCAGACGCCGGGGCTGCCGAGCGCCCCGCGCAGCATGATGTCGGCGGTCACGATCCGGTCGAGATCCACCCCATCCGCCTTGCGCCCCGCGAACAGGCCCTGCAGCACCAGCCGCCCGCCCGGCGCCACGGCCTCGACAGCCGTATTCACGGCGGCGGGATTGCCGGTCGCCTCGATGACCACGGCCGGACGCTCACCGCCCGCTGCCTCGACGAGGCGCTCGACGACGCGGCCATCGGCGATATCGATGACGGCATGTGCGCCGAGCCGTTCGGCAAGCGCCAGGCGATGCGGCGTCCCCCCGACGACGATGACGCGCCGCGCCCCGAACGCGCGCGCCATCTGCAACAGCAGCAGGCCGATCGGCCCGTCGCCAAGGATCGCCACGTCGTCGCGCGGCGAGACGGCGGCGATGCGCACGCCGTTGAACGCGACGGCGGAGGGCTCGATCAGCGCCGCCGCCTCGATCGGCACGTCACGCGAAATCTTGTGCAGGAAGAGCGCGGGAAAGCGGATCGTCTCGGCGAACGCGCCGGGGCGGTTGAGGATGCCGGTCTCGGTCCGGTTCGGGCAGCGGTGATAATTTCCGGCGAGACACACCGTACACTGCATGCAGCCGACGCTGCACTCGCCGACGACGCGATCGCCGCACTGGAAGCGCGCAACGCCCTCGCCGCAGGCGATCACCTCGCCGACCCATTCATGGCCCGGCACGACCGGATAGCGCGCCATGCCCATGGTGAAATAGGGCATCGTCCCGTCGAAGATCTCGACATCGGTGCCGCAAATGCCGGTCGCCAGCACGCGGATGGACACCTCGCCGAAGCCCGGCGCCTCGTCCGCCAGATTGCGAAGCGCGACGCTGCGCGGCGCATCGATGACGACGGCCCTCATATTTCGACGCATGGCTGCATCATGCCCTCTGGTATTTCCGCCCATGGCGCGAGATCGTTGCGTCTCGCTTGCCGCGAGTGTCATCCGCCGCGGCAGCCCCCGTCAATCGCGCCGATGCGCCGAAACCGAGCCTTGCGACCATGCGACGTGCCATCCGGGGATCCGTCCTCTCCTTCCGGGGCGATCCCTTCCAGCTGCCGCTCGACGAGGCGGTGCTGCATCTCCAGGACGCCGTCGTGCTCATCGAGGACGGCCGGATCGTTTCGGTGGAGCCGGCCGAGCGCGCGCTCGCCGAACTGCCGCCGGGCACGCCCGTCGATCACTATCCCGAAGGCCTGATCTCCGCCGGCTTCATCGACGCCCATGTCCATTATCCGCAGATGCAGATGATCGGCGCCTACGGCGACGAGCTGCTCGCCTGGCTGGAGCGCTACACCTTCGTCGCCGAGCAGGATTTCGCCGACGAGGCCCATGCCCGCGACGTGGCGGGGCGCTTCCTGCGCGAGCTGCTGCGCGCCGGGACGACGACGGCCGCCGTGTATTGCACCGTGCATCCGGGCTCGGTCGAGGCGTTCTTCGCCGAATCCGAGCGCTTCAACACGCGCATGATCGCCGGCAAGGTGCTGATGGACCGCAACGCGCCGGAAGCGCTGCGCGACACCGCCGAGACCGGCTATGAGCAATCCAGGGCGCTGATCGAGCGCTGGCACGGCCGCGGGCGGCAGCTCTATTGCGTGACGCCGCGCTTCGCCCCCTCCTCCACGCAGGCGCAGCTCGAAGCCGCCGCGCGGCTCTGGCGCGAGCACCCCGGCACCTATGTCCAGACGCATCTGTGCGAGAACCGGGGCGAGATCGAGTGGGTGCACGAGCTGTTCCCGGAGCGCTCCTCCTATCTCGATGTCTACGACCATGCCGGGCTGACCGGCCCGCGCGCGATCTTCGGCCATGCCGTGCATATGGACGAGACCGACTTCGCCTGCTGCCACCGGACGGGGTCGGCGCTCGCCCATTGCCCGACATCCAATCTCTTCCTTGGCAGCGGCCTTTTTCGCCTGTTCGAGGCGCGTCGCGCCGATCGGCCCGTTCATGTCGCGCTCGGCACGGATCTCGGCGCCGGCACGGCCTTTTCGCAATTGCAGACGATGAACGAGGCCTACAAGGTCGCCAAGCTCGGCGGCACCACGCTGACGCCGGCGCAGGCCTTCTGGCTGGCGACGCGCGGGGCGGCGGAGGCGCTGCACCTCGCGGACCGCGTCGGCGCGGTCGAGCCGGGCCTCGAGGCCGATCTCATCGTGCTCGACCCCAAGGCGACGCCGCTGCTCGCCTTCCGCACCGCCTATTGCCGCGACCTGCCGGAACTGCTCTCAGTGCTCCTGACGCTCGGCGACGACCGCGCCATCCGCGCAACCTATGTCGCTGGCGAAGCCGTCTACGACCGCGAGCGGGAGGAGCCGTTCCGCTATCCGGCCTGAGGCCCCACCCCGCGCGCGATAATCTCCCGATAGGTCTCGAAGCTCTGCTTCTTCGTGCGCTTCAGCGTGTCGAAATCGACATGCACCATGCCGAAGCGGCGGCTGTAACCCTGCAGCCATTCGAAATTGTCGAAGAGGCTCCAGATCATGTAGCCGCGGAGGTCCGCGCCATTCGCCTTCGCCTCGAGCGCCGCCGTGATGTGGCGGGCGACATAATCGGCGCGGCGCGGGTCCTTCACCGTGCCGTCGGCCATCACCTCGTCGCTCGGCCCGAAACCGGCGCCGTTTTCCGTGATGTAGACGGGCGGATTGCCATAGTCGTCGCGGATGCGCTCCAGCAGGACCTTGAGATAGTCCGGCCGCACCGGGCCGTTGAAGGCCTGGGGCGCCGGATCGGGGTTATAGGCGCCCCAGCGGAAGCCGAGCGGCGCCGCCGCATCGCGCCGCACGAAGGCCGGCGCGTAGAAATTGACACCGAGGAAATCGTGACGGTTCGCGGCGAGGCGCGGGAAATCCTCGACCACGGCCGCGAAGGCGGGATCGCGGCGCGCAAATTCGGCGACGACCTCGTCCGGATAGCGCCCGTTGAACATCGCATCGAGGCACCAGCGATTGATCACCGCATCGGCGAGCGACGCCGCCGCGATGTCCTCCCCCTCCCCCGGCCGTTCGGGCAGGGTCGGCATCAGCGGCAGCGACAGGCCGACCTCGCCCTTGAAGCCGGCGGCGCGAAAATCGCCCACCGTCTCGGCGCTCGCCAGCATCCAGTGATGCATCGCCATCGCCTGGCGCGTCCATTGCGCATCCGTGATGGCGCCGGGATTGCCGATGCTCTCCTTGGCGATCTCGACCAGGGGCTCGATCAGGAAGAGGTTGATGAACGGCTCGTTAAGGGTGACGAAGGTCTCGACCCGGTCTGCCAGGCGATCGCGCACCAGCGCGGCATAGTCGCGGAACCAGCCGACGGATTCGCGATTGCGCCAGCCGCCGCGATCCTCCAGCGCCTGCGGCATGTCCCAGTGGAACAGCGTCGCGACCGGACGGATGCCCGCGGCGAGGAGATCGTCGACGAAGCGGCTGTAATGGTCCAGCCCGGCCTGCAGCACCCGCCCCGTGCCATCAGGGAGGATCCGCGTCCAGGCGAGCGAGAAGCGATAGGCGTTGATGCCGAGCTCCTGCATCAGGGCGATATCGGCGAGATATTGCGTGCGATCGAAGGCGTTGATCGCCACGTTGCCCGTCTCCTGACGGCCCGCGCCCGCCTCGGTGACGTGATAAACGTTCGTGTAGACGTCCCAGTTCGAAAGACCCTTGCCGGCCGCCTGCCAGGCGCCCTCGACCTGATAGGCCGCGCTCGCCGCGCCCCAGAGGAACTGCCGCTCCCGATCCGCCATCTCGCTCTCCCGCTTCTCTCCACCGCCCCTGCCTGACGGGGCCGCATCATCGCGGCGAAACCGGGGCATCGCCTTGCGCGAACGCAACAATCGCGCGGGACTGTTCACCAATCAGAGACAATTTTGTTCCGCAAGGGTCGATTGTGTTTAACCCTCCGCACGACGATCTTCAGCTCCGACAATGAACACAGACGGAGTGACCCCCATGGACCTCTCGCTCGGCGGCTTTCATCATCTGACGGCCATCACGGCCAATGCTTCGGGAAATCTCGATTTCTACACGCGCGTTCTCGGCCTGCGCCTCGTCAAGAAGACGGTGAACCAGGACGATACCACCGCCTATCACCTCTTCTACGGCGACGGCGACGCGACGCCCGGCTCCGACATCACCTTCTTCGACTGGCCGGTCGGCCCCGCGCGCCGTGGCACGCATTCGGTCGTGCGCACCGGCTTCCGCGTCGATGGCGAGAGCCTCGGCTGGTGGCGCGACCATCTGCGCGCCGCCGGCGTCAAGGCCGGTGACGTCGTCGAGGTCGGCGGCCGCCCCACCCTCGCCTTCGAGGATCCGGAAGGCCAGCGCCTGTCGCTCGTCGCCAATGGCGCCCCGGCCGATGCCCATCCCTGGGCGAAGAGCACGGTTCCGGCGGAGCACCAGATCCTCGGCCTCGGCCCGATAACCATGAGCGTGCCGAAGCTGGAGCCGACCGAGACGGTGCTGACGCGCGTCATGAACATGAAGAAGATCGCGGAATATCCCGTGAACGCGATCTCGACCAACCAGGTGCATGTCTTCGAGATGGGCCCCGGCGGCCCGGCGGCGGAGCTGCATGTCGCGGTCGAGCCGGACATGCCCGTCGCCCGCGAGGGTGCCGGCGCCGTCCACCACGTCGCCTTCCGCACGCCGGACTATGAGGGCCTCGCGGCCTGGACCGAGCGTGTCCGCGGCTTCCGCATCCCCTCCAGCGGCGAGGTCGAGCGCTTCTATTTCCGCTCGCTCTATTTCCGCGAGCCGGGCGGCGTGCTGTTCGAGATCGCGACCGACATCCCCGGCTTCACGGCCGACGAGCCGCTCGCCACACTCGGCGAGAAGCTCTCGCTGCCGCCCTTCCTCGAGGGACGCCGCGGCTCGATCGAAGCCAATCTGAAGCCGCTCTAGGCGGCAGCGCCGATCAATGGGCCGGCGGCCACGCGCCGCCGGCCTCGCCATCCGAGGAGACAGAAAGATGACCCTTCAGACGACGCGCGGGCCCGCCCCGCATGGCGGCCGTCCCGTCCTCGCCGCCGGCGCGCCGGCGGCCGAGGCGGGGGGCGCCATGATCCTGCTGCATGGCCGCGGCGGCAGCGCCGACGACATACTCTCGCTCGCCTCCTATTTCGGCCGCGACGACATCACCTATCTCGCGCCCGAGGCCGCCGGCCATGTCTGGTATCCCGAGCGCTTCATGCAGCCGCGCCGGCTGAACGAGCCCTATCTCTCCGCCGCGCTCGCCAATGTCGCCGCGCTCGCCGACGACCTGAACGCGGCCGGCATCCCAGACGACAGGATCGTGCTGCTCGGCTTCTCGCAGGGCGCGTGCCTCGCGCTCGAAAGCGCGATCCGCCGCCCGCGCCGCTATGGCGGCGTCGTTGCGCTGTCGGGCGGACTGATCGGCGCCGACGACGAGGTCGCCGAAGCCGCCCCTGCGCTAGCCGGCACGCCGGCCCTCTTCGGCTGCGCCGAGATGGACGCGCATATCCCGCTAGCCCGCGTCGAACTCTCCGCTGCGCGATTCGCCGCCTCCGGCGCGGAGGTGACCAAGCGCATCTATCGCGGCTCGGGCCATGGCGTGAACGACGACGAAATCGGCCTCATCCGCACGCTGCTCACCGGCCTCGCCGCCTGAGGCCGAACGGAACTCCAGCCGCGAGCCACACGGAAGTCGCGGCGCGGCTTGACGCGAGCCGCCGCGCCGCTACTCCTTTCCTCCCGCCGACGCGGAGGCAAGAGGAGGAACAATGCCCGAAGTTATCGTCTATGCCGTGGAAGGCCGCTCGATCGAGCAGAAGCGCGCCCTGGTCAAAGACATCACCGACGCGGTGGTGAAGAATTTCGGCGCCGCGCCGGAAGCCGTGACGATCCAGATCGTCGAGGCCCCCCGCACCGACAAGGCCAAGGGCGGCGTCCTGTTCTCGGACCGTTAGGGCTTTCTCGAGCGAAGCGGACGCCGGTTCGCGTCAAGAAGACGCGATCCAACAAAGAGATCAAGCCGATCAGCGCTCGGCTGAGCGAAGCGCGCACGGCGATCGATCTCCTGCAATGGCCGGGCGTGACCCGGCCATCCAGCCTTTCTCTCGCCGGTCCTCCCCGACGCGCAGCCAGCTCCGCATGGATGCGCCATGACCGGCCATGAGAGGGACGCGGCTCGCAGCTCGACACCTGTCCGTCGCCAGGAGGCGGTGCGAAGGCCACCGGTTCCGGGAACTGGGGCAGGCGTGTGACTCACCTCGATTTGGCCGAGGCGGGGCGAAACCGACCGTTCTCGAGGCGCGCGACGGACGGACAGCCCGGCGGTTCACGCGCTGGATCGCCAAACCCGGCGCCGGCCTGATCCGGCGATGACGGGAAGACGGCGGCGCCATCCCCAGCCGCCGCAAAAGAGCCGTGCCGAAGGACTTGTCTTCCGCGCCGCACCCATGTATCACCCGCTTCGCGCCCGAGAGCGCCACCGCGGAGAGGTGGCAGAGTGGTCGATTGCACCGCACTCGAAATGCAATCTACCTCACGTCATAGAGATGCTGAGCAGTTAACGTAAGCTACTGCTTTGTCTAGCGAATCTCTCGTGAAATCTCATCGATAGTCCCATCGTCAATCGGCTCGGCACACATCGGGCACAGATTGATTTGCTATGGCTACTATCCGAAAGCGTGGAACCAAATGGCACGCTCAGATCCGCAAGGCGGGCTATCCAAGCCTAACGAAGTCGTTCGGCTCCAAAGTCGCAGCGGTTGAATGGTCGAGGGAACGGGAACGAGAAATTGATCGCCGGGAAGTTGATCCCGGAGCGGGCCGCCTCGGGAACATGACCGTCGGCAACCTGCTCGACCGATACGAACAGACGATCACTTGCACTAAGCGAAGCGGCGATCGAGAGCGCTATAAGCTCGCCGTTCTGAGACGCCATGCCCTCGCACGGACCAAACTGTCTAAGGTCACAAGCGCCTCTGTCGCCGCCTATCGCAACGAAAGATTGACGCAAGTCAAGACGGGCACCGTCCGAAGAGAGCTGGCACTACTAAGCCATTGCTTCGAAGTCGCACGAAACGAATGGGGCGTCCCATTGGGCAGGAATCCGTTGGCCGGTGTAAAAAAGCCGCCTGCCGGACGTGCGAGACAGCGCCGACTCGAGCTGTCGGATATCGAGGCTATCAATGACGCAATCGGACATAGCCCACCGTATTTGCGTCCACTCGTCGAAATAGCCATAGAAACCGGAATGCGGCGAGGCGAACTGCTGGCGCTCCGGTGGGATCATGTCGATTTCGAGAGAGGCGTCGCCCGTTTGCCTATCACGAAAAATGGGGATCGACGTGACGTCCCGCTTAGCTCCCGAGCTAAGTGTATTTTACGCCAGTTGGATCGCTCTGCCAGCTACGTGTTTCCGATAAAGGCTGGCACAGTCGGCCGTGCTTGGGAGCGCATGACCCGCCGAGCCGCTCTGTCTGATTTGAGGTTTCATAACCTGCGCCATGAGGCTATCAGCCGCTTCTTTGAGCAAGGGTTATCCGTCCCCGAGGTCGCCCTGATCAGCGGTCATAAGGACCTTCGAATGCTCTTCAGATACACTCATATTCGCCCAGAAGAGGTCTCAAAGAAGTTGCTATAGTTCCGCTTCCAATATATAAAGTTTTTAGTGCGCTAAATTTTGTCTTCGAGCGCACCAATTTATGCTATATTTGATATATATTCATATATAATATTGCTTGTTCCTGAACAGATACAGAAGGACATAAACGGGGAACCATAGTCCGCCGGTTATCAGGCATATAATAATGTGCAGGACGTGCGGAAACCGACGCAAGGGCGCCGCATATCCGCCGGCGGCTCCACCTCCCCCACCGGCATTCATATAGACGGGCGGAGGGGCTGTTCGCTGATTCTTCAGCAGCTCCATCTCCCGCATTTGTGGATCAAGGATCTCTCCGCAATGCCGGCATTTCTTTGCCTTGGGCGAAATCTCGCCCGAGCAATACGGGCATTCGACAGTACCAGACGATGCCGTGCTCATAGTCCCCCTCGCCAGTCGAAACGCTGCGGCTGACTTGCCGTCAACGGGTTCCCATCCGTCCGGACGAACCACAACTGGATTACCGTCCATATATACCACTTTCAAGAGAAAACTGGTATGTCTGGATATACTCAGTGCTCTCGCTTTGTCCCCATAGATGGAGAATGAGCCCGAGAGAACGAGCACGCATTGCCGCCGAACAGTTGCCGGACCGCCTAAAGGCGGCCCGATCCATGGCCGGCCTTACGCAGGATGAAGTCGTGGCGAAGGCTGACATCTCGTCCGTGACGCTCAGTAAGCTTGAAACGGGCGTGAACCGGCCGAATTTCGAGATTATGATCGCCCTAGCCTATGCGTTGGATGCCTCGCCTAACTTTCTCGCCGGTTGGGATGCACAGCCAAATCCGAGCCAGCCGTCCGACCGCCGCCGCTTGCTCATACGGCTCAACGCAGTCGCCAACCAGCTTCCCGACGAATGGATCGACATGCTAATTTCGATCGCAGAGAAAGCCGCTTCCCAGCAGAATCTGTAGATTCCAGGGTCACGCCTAACTGTCTAAGTGCCCGAGCATTCTATGTTTGATGGGAGGCACAACGGGAAGAAAGACAATAAGAAGATGCTGGAAACGAATTCGAGCTAATTCTGGCCTGCCTTAGTCGAATTGGTCGAAGCGGAGGAGGTCCACGAATTGCATCAATCGTGGCACCGCTGACATGCCGCTCAGGACGGCTCGCTGTCGGCACTGCGTGAATGCCCCATCGGGAACAATACCGTCGGCGCAGCGGCGAGCCACAATGCACAGAGCACGATAACCTAACCGTCTTCCGAGAGCCAAAATCTCTACGGGAGAGCAATCTGCTTCCTGTCAATTATCGAGAAGCCATCTTCAAATAACCTTAGTTCAATTTATACTATTATTTTCATACAGAATGAATATTGCGCCAGTTAATACGCATATTACCACCGTATTTATATATTAAAATAGCGATACATTATATAATAAATCTATATAACCGTGATATCATCTATTATGACTGAACTTTATATTACATAGATTTCAACAAACAAACCAATCATAGCCACAACACACTTGATTTTACTTCGTTTCTGTGCTATAAGTGAGTCATAATTGAAATATTTAGAACATACAAATAATTCATTCATAGACACTGAGGACCGAAAGGTCCGAAGGCGAGCCGGAGGATCGCTTCATTGAATTAAATATAAATCATTATGAAGATCTTTTAACAAACATTAATTTAGAAAACCCGAATACGGAATCATATCGATAATAAACATTATGATACTAGACAATTTTTCCAAATAAAATGTAACCTCGTTCTCTTCGAGAACACGAATTCACTTCGTTCATTCGAACGTACTTTTCTATCTTATCATAATTAAAATGACAAAATCTAGCACAATCAGCAAATGCCCTTTTGGTCGTTACAAGGGAAAAAATTGGTCCGACATTCCTACAGATTATATATTATGGATATTATCACAATATAATAGTTTTTGACCAGATATTCTTTATCACGCTCAACGAGCACTACATATTCGTATGGATACAGACTTCAGCCTATCAATATGCGAAGTCGGAAAAAAATACAGACAAAAGAAATGGATTGATATCCCTCAAAATTACCTAATGTGGATAATAGATAATAAGACTCTATTTAATCTAAAAATCCGACGCATATCGATTTATTACTTGAATATATCGACTATAAGAAATGTCATCGAATCGGCAGACACCCCCAAACCTAAGCGGGTTGTCGAATTCCCCCCCGATCTGCGAGGATACAGCCAAAATCGATTTGGCGGGCACCGAACGCAAAGACTTAGAACGTTCGGCGGTAATTTCGGCGGAGCTATCACAGGTCGTACCCTGTCAGAGGCTGAGAAGCTGCGCTGGGCGACGGATAACGGTTATCGTCTATCTCGAAAACGTCGATGACGTCGCATCAAATCCAAAAATTGGAATACATTAACACTATATTAATCACGATCGATATCAGGTTATGATATCATGCTGTAATATAACATAACAGTTGAAACAATAAAATATTCGATCAGCAATGAAGATGAGATAGACAGCGGCGGGACGCTGCAGCCAGACTCCTGAAATCCGGGTTTACGTCGGCCTCGGCACGTGCCATGCCCTTGGCGGCCACGGTCCAAAACAGTGGGCTCTAGTCGACGGAGGACGGCTGAACTCGGTGTTCAATGTCGAGCGAAGGCCAGAACGCTCTGCTCAGCTAGCTGTTGGGCCATACCGCATTCATGTGATGGAGAGCTTCATTTCTCATATGTTGTCTCTCCCGTCGGACTAAGGACTTCAATGTCCTCTCGTGCGAGAGCGCCATCAAACTCGACCTGGCAATGTGTGTAGAAACCCCAATGGCCAAAGAAGCCTTGCGGCCGCTTCCCAAGGGGCCGCTTTGCCTCTTCCTTTGTGACGAATTCGGACAATCGTCGACGATAATCGTCTTGTGTTAAGGTGTTCATGGTCCTCCTCAACGGGGCGAGCGAGCCCCGCATACCATTGGCTATGTCTGATTCAAGAGCCAGCGCTTCGATAGAAATAGAACGCTTCTTGCTCCTCAACCATGGAATATTGTCCATGTAGGCTCCTGCCCAGCCGATGTGCCATCCAACGATAGATCGGCTCCTTGCGATCGGTAGAGGGTTCGATCCGAAATCCGAACGGCCGCTGGCTAAAGACCCAATCGATAAGGATCGCCTTCACTGAACGGAATAACGGGATCGCCGAGCGGAGGAAGTCGCCATCCTCGATCGAGACGACATCCTCATCATCAAACCAGAAGTGTGGATTGTAGCGGCGCTTCCTCGTGCCGCCCGAAACAATCCGAAAGGTGACGGCGGAGCCGGGTGCGGCCTCAAACAGATAGACCATGCCATCGACGGCGAACCGCCGCTGAATGCAGCCGGCTCTTCTCCGTTGATTCACGCCCTCACGCCCTCGCTTGGTCCTTTGCTGCCGGCAGATACCGATACAGGGTTGGCTGGGACACGCCGAGCCGATCGGCGACCTCCTTCACGGTAATAGCCGGATCGGCCAATAGCGCTCTCGCTGCGGCAAGATCGGCTTCCGAGAGAGCCCGAGGCCGTCCGCCAACCTTCCCCGCCTCCTTGGCCGCCTTAAGACCCGCCATGGTCCGTTCCTTGATCAACGACCGTTCCCATTCGGCGAGCGCTCCAAAGACATGGAAGATGAGTTTCCCGCCGGGGGTCCCGGTCTCAAGATTCTCCGTGATAGATCGGAATTCGACACCCCGTTCGTTCAAAGCCTCGACCGTATCAATCAGCTGCCGCAGCGAACGGCCAAGCCGGTCCAGCTTCCAGACAATCAGCGTGTCGCCAGAGCGGAGGAACGCCAGCGCCTTGGCGAGTTCAGGGCGATCCCGCTGTGCGCCCGATGCCGTCTCGACAAAGATTCGTTCAGCGCCTTCCCGCTCCAGCGCCTGCTGTTGAAGGCCCAAGGACTGATCCGCCGTTGAAACACGTGCATAGCCGATCTTCAAAGGAGCCGCCCTCTCGAAACCCGTCCACTGTCACGTTTCGAGAGTACTAATTTCGAGAGACTGTTTCAAGAATTTTGGACACGGCCTTTCGGCTAGTTTTCCGTGCCGGCGGGGCTGATCTCAAATACCTTCGTTTTTGCAAATGCCTGATCGCCGTCGCTACCCTGATCGAGGGGTAGGGCCTACGATGACAGCTGACTCTAAAATGAAGACCCAAAGGCTGGCTGAGCATGGACGATAAAACCAAAGACCCAAAAGAACTTTTCCACTACACAAGCATCCGAGGATTGTTAGGAATTGTTGAATCTAACAATATTCATGCTTCTCATATAGAATTCATGAATGACCGTAAGGAACTTATATATGCCGATGAAATAATACGACCTATGATGTCGCAAGAATTCGAAAGACGATTTGTTGAATTACAAAACGCCAGTTTAATGACGAATAATTTCGAAATGAAGGACCTGTGCGATAAAGAGACCAGCAATCTCCTATCATCGATCAGGCTAGTCTCGAATCGGCTCAGTCCACTTTTCGTTACGTCATTCTGTCGAGCAGAGACGCAACACAGCGCAGAACATGGACTTCTTAGCCAATGGAGGAGCTATGGCGACGGCGGGGTGGCTATAGTCTTTGACACCAAAAAGCTAAAAAAGATGTGGCGTCGACAAGGGCAGAATTATAAGACATCGGGATCAATGTTTGGTGACGTAGTATATGGGACAACGGACAGTCAATATTCCGAGATCGCTTCTTCTCTCGATATGTTTCGTAAAGCTGTTCCAACGATGATAGAAACAATGATTGAATCATTGTCCGGAAAGAAAGTATCGTTTGAAGGAGATAAGACTTCAATTGATAATCTATTCATGCCCTATGTGACCGTAAAACCTGTATTGAAACATCCTTCATTTCATGAAGAACGAGAATTTCGTATGGTTTTTGGAATCCCAAGGAACGGTTTTTCTACTAAGAAACTTCCAGACAAAAAAATTCAATTCAAGGTTCGGGATAACTACCTACTACCCTACATTGCGATCGATCCATTTGACGGGAAGCAGTTGCCGATCGCAAGAGTGATCGTTGGGCCATCGTCGGAGCCTGATCGCAGGAAGGCGAGTATCGAGATGCTATTGAGCGAAAAAGGCTACTCCGTCCCAGTTTCATTGTCGGAAATTCCGCTGTCGTAGAGGATAATCAGCCCGGCGCCGCCGGCTTAAGCCGAATGGTTCGCTGATCTTACGTCGGACATCCGATCAGCTGCGCCCGGACTTGCCATCCCCGGTTGCCTTCTGGCCATATGAGCCGAATCAAGAGCGATCGGGAGCCTCGCCGCCGTGAACCACCAGACCCTTTCGTCCTTCATTTGGTCCGTCGCCGACCTGCTCCGGGGTGACTACAAGCAATCGGAATATGGCAAAGTCATCCTGCCGTTCACCGTGCTTCGTCGCCTCGATTGCGTCCTTGAGTCGACCAAGGTTGCCGTGCTCTCCGAGTTCGAGGCCAAGTCGAAGGCCGGGCTCAATCCCGAGCCGTTCATGCTCCGGGTCGCCGGGCAGAGCTTCTACAACACGTCGCCGATGGATATGCGCCGCCTGATGGGTGATCAGGACCATATCCGGGAGAACCTGTTCGCCTACATCCAAGCGTTCTCGCTGGCTGTCCGGGACATTTTCGAGCGCTTCGAGTTCTATGCCCAGATCGAGCGTCTGGCGAAAGCCAAGCTGCTCTATCAGGTGACTGAGAAATTCGCCGGGATCGATCTGCATCCCGAGAAGGTCGACAACAGCCAAATGGGGCTGGCCTTCGAGGAACTGATCCGGAAGTTCGCCGAAATCTCCAATGAGACGGCCGGCGAGCACTTCACGCCCCGTGAGGTCATCCGGCTCATGGTCAATCTGCTGTTCGTCGAGGATGACGACATCCTGACCAAGCCGGGCGTGGTTCGCACGATCTATGATCCGACGGCTGGGACCGGCGGCATGCTGTCGGTCGCTGGCGAGCATCTGGAGGCGCTCAATCCGAACGCCCGCCTGACCATGTTCGGTCAGGAACTAAACGACGAATCCTATGCCATCTGCAAAGCCGACATGCTCATCAAGGGGCAGGATGTCGGCAACATCATCGTCGGCAACACGCTCTCCGATGATGGCCATGCCTATCGCAAGTTCGACTACATGCTCTCCAATCCGCCCTACGGCGTCGAATGGAAGAAGGTCGAGAAGGAAGTCCGGAAAGAGCATGAAAGCCAAGGCTTCAATGGCCGGTTCGGTCCGGGCTTCCCGTGGCGACGGCCGAGCTCAAGACGGACTTCACCCAGAGCGTTACGGACGCCATAGACCAGTATCGCTTCGATCGGCACCCGACGCCCAAGGGGCAGGCTCCAGAGCCGCTGTTGGGCTTCCCAAGCGGCGCATTGGTGCATTTCGCCGTCAGCAATACCGAAGTCCACATGGCGACCGAGCTACTCGGTCCGGCGACCCGCTTTCTGCCCTTCAATAAGGGCAATCATGGCGGCAAGGGCAATCCGCTGAACCCGGATGGGCACCGCACGGCCTACCTTTGGGAAGAGGTCTGGGAACGGGAAAGCTGGCTCGAAATTCTCGGCCGCTATCTCGTCACCCAGCGCAACGACAAGAAGCAGATCAAGAGCGTCATCTTCCCCCGCTACCACCAGCTCGACGCCACAAGGAAATTGCAGGCTGCCATTCTGGAGGAAGGCGCTGGCGGCAAGTTCCTGATCCAGCATTCGGCTGGCTCCGGCAAAACGAACTCGATCGCATGGTCCGCCCATTTCCTCGCCGACCTGCACGACGCCAACCATGGCAAGCTGTATTCGACCGTGATCGTCGTTTCCGATCGGAACGTCATCGATTCCCAGCTTCAGGAAGCCCTGTTCGATTTCCAGCGGACGACCGGCGTCGTCGCCACAATCAAGAGCGAAGGCGAGAGCAAGAGTGGCAAGCTCGCCGAGGCTCTATCGCAGGGCAAGAAGATCATCGTTTGCACGATTCAGACGTTCCCCTTCGCCTTGAAGGCCGTCAGGGAATTGGCGGCAACGGAGGGCAAGACCTTCGCCGTCATTGCCGACGAAGCCCATTCCTCACAGGCTGGCGAGACGGCTGCAAAGCTGAAACAGGTCCTGTCACCGGAGGAACTGATTGACCTCAACGACGGCGGCGAGGTCAGCGCCGAAGACATCTTGGCCGCTCAGATGTCGGCTCGGGCGAGCGACAAGGGCATCACCTTCGTCGCCTTCACCGCCACCCCGAAGGCGAAGACCCTCCAGCTGTTCGGTCGAGTGCCGAGACCTGCCGAACCAGCCGGGCCGAACAACCTCCCGGCCCCGTTCCACGTCTATTCGATGCGGCAGGCGATCGAGGAAGGATTCATCCTCGACGTCCTCAAGAACTACACGCCTTATCGACTCGCCTTCCGGCTTGCCCATGGCGGAAAGGACATCGACGACCGGGAGGTCGAACGGGACGCCGCTCTCAAGAGCATCATGAAATGGGTCCGGCTGCACCCATACAACATCAGCCAAAAGGTCGAGATCGTCGTCGAGCATTTCCGGGCGAATGTTGCGGGACTGCTGGACGGCAAAGCCAAGGCGATGGTCGTTCTTGGAAGCCGGGTCGAGGCGGTGCGCTGGCAGATCGCCATCGACAAATACATCAAATCCAAGGCCTATCAGATCGGCACCATGGTCGCCTTCTCGGGCGAGGTCGACGATCCGGAAAGTGGTCCCGACCCCTTCAGGGAGACGAGCAAGGGCCTCAATCCGGGCCTGAAGGGGCGAGATATCCGTGAAACCTTCAAGGGCGACGACTATCACCTTCTCCTTGTCGCCAACAAATTTCAGACGGGCTTTGATCAGCCGCTGTTGGCCGGGATGTATGTCGATCGACGTCTCGCCGGCATTCAGGCGGTCCAGACGCTGTCCCGTTTGAACCGAGCCCATCCCGGCAAGGACACGACCTACATCCTCGACTTCGTCAACAGTTCCGACGAAATCCTTGCAGCGTTCCGGACCTACTACGATACGGCCGAACTCGAGTCCGTCACCGATCCGAACCTCGTCTTCAATCTCCGGGCCAAGCTCGACGCTTCCGGCCACTATGACGAGTTCGAAGTCGATCAGGTCGCCAAGGTCGAACTGGACCCGAAGTCCAAACAGGGCGACTTAATTGCCGCCATCGAACCCGTCGCCGATCGGCTGCTGAAGAAGTTCAAACAGGCTCAGGACCGTTTGAAATCGGCGATCACGAACGGAGATGGCAAGGCCGAAGCGGCGGCCCAAGACGAGATCAACGCCTTGATCCTGTTCAAGGGCGACATGGGCGCCTTCGTGCGGCTCTACACGTTCCTTTCGCAGATATTCGACTACGGCAACACGGCGATCGAGAAGCGCTTCATCTTCTACAAGCGCCTCATCCCCCTGCTGGAATTCGGCCGGGAGCGAGAAGGCGTCGACGTCTCGCAACTGACCCTGACCCATCATGTTCTCCGGACCAAAGGCGCCCTGCCCTTGCCGCTCGGCGATGGGGAAAAGCCAAAGCTTGCCCCGGCGGATGAGGCTGGCTCCGGCGCCGTTCAGGAGAAGGAGAAGGCGCTGCTGAACGAGATCATTGCAAAGGTCAACGACCTGTTTGGAAGCGACACGACCGACGGCGATCAACTCGTCTACGTGAACAACGTCTTGAAAGGGAAGCTGCTAGAGTCCGAAGAACTGGTCGTTCAGGCTGCGAACAACAGCAAGGCGCAGTTTTCCAATTCGCCGACGCTGACCAACGAAATCATGAACGCCATCATCGACGCCCTCACGGCCAACCAGAGCCTGAGCAAGCAGGCGCTGGATTCGGCGAAAGTGAGGGAAGGGCTCAAGGACGTGCTACTCGGGCCGGGACGGCTTTATGAGGCGCTTAGGGAGCGGGCGGGATCAATTTAAACAGGCGTTCACACTTCCATTCTCGCCCAGAGAACCGTCATCTGGCACCGAAGTCTCTGGCACAATGTCGGCACACTCATTGATCAGAACGGCGCAAAACACGATACCCACAGCGACCCTTGCAGACCGTCCTACGATGGGCTAATAACCGCCCCGACCGCCGATTCAGCCTTGGTTCTTAAATGGTTGGATTACACGGAGAGGTGGCAGAGTGGTCGATTGCACCGCACTCGAAATGCGGCATACTCGCAAGGGTATCGGGAGTTCGAATCTCCCCCTCTCCGCCACTAAATAAACCATTGATATTGTTATTCTTTTGGTCTTTTGACGCAGCGAGTTCACCCGTCATTTCCGGGGCTTGCGGACACCTCATCGCAGGGGTGGTTTCGGGAGACGATTTCCCCGCCGAATCCGCGCCGCTTTCTCGGCTGCATCTCCATGCAGGCATTCGGCAGTACCGAAGCCAGGGCCGGTCGGAACTGGGCGTTCGCAGACTGAGCGCTTACGAGTCTGTCTGAGCGCGGCAGGAGGAGACAATAAGGTGTCAGCCCGGCGCCACCGAAGATTATTGGTTTCGCATCGCTACCAGAGGCATCGCTGCCGCCTGAACAACGCGGGCCACGTTGATTGCGGGAGGCCATGGGACACCTCTGGCTGGAGCGACAGCCGCATCGCACAGGCGGTAAACTCGGCTCTAGACATCTCGCCGGAGGCAAAGGCGAACTCGCGATGCCGGATCGAGCCCAGTCCCGCGACATGGCCATCGATCGGCACATTGTAGGGCGGGTCGGTGACGATCAGATCGATCGGTTCTTCCACTGCAGCGGAGGCGATGTCCTCCAATGATCGAGCATCGCCGCAGGCCAGGGGATGCGCTCCGAGTCGCCCAAGATCGCCCGTGCGGGTGACCGCCTGAGCCGGCGGGGGTGGAGCAGGTCCGCGGCCACATCCGGCGTCGACGGCGAGGCCTCAATTTTTTCGCACGCTGGGCTGCGTTGCCTGCCCTCGCACGAGTTTGCAACACGGTCCAGAACAGACCACAAGGTGTACCGAGTCCAGTTATCAACGAGGGATCATCAGGGGCAGACTTGGGTGGATCAGTTGGCACAGGAACGCATTCATCTCATCTGGGACACGCTGTCCGATTTCGAGGCCCGCCAGACTGAACAGGCTGCCAGCTTCCTCATGGGCGCGCTCTGCGAGCTTTCCGGCGCGTGGAATGCAACCTGGGCCGGGGCGGTCCGCCTGGATGGTTCTGGACGCAAGGATCCGCTACAGGGCTGGCGCGTCGGCGCGGTCCAGGCGCTGGTGCCGATCGTGCCCGCGCCGGACGAGCAGCATTTCCGGGACATTCTGAAGGTCTGGGAGCGGCGCGAGATCGACCCCTCCTTCCTGCTGCCGATGCGGGACGTAGGGACCTTCCGCACCTACTCCTTCCGCCGCGAATTGGCGCCTGACTGGTTCGGTTCCCCCTTCTTCGAGCGTCACTATGGCCGGGTCGGGATTCACGACGCCGTGTTCGTGGCGTTTCCGATCAATGAGGATTGCAAATCGCATTTCGGATTTTATTCCGGCGAGGTTTTTTCCGATGTCGCGATCGCACGGCTCACCTATGCGCTCCGTGGCATCAAGTGGTTCCAGCGGCGCATGATGCTGGGCCACGGCCTGCTGACCGCATCCTCGCCGCTGACGCCGATGGAAAGGCGAATCCTGCAGCTTCTCCTGACCGAAGCTTCGGAAAAGGAGATCGGCCGGCTGCTCGACATCGCGCCCTCGACCGCGCACCAGCACGTCACCAGCGTCTTTCGCAAGTTCGGGGTCCGGAGCCGGGCCGGCCTGATGAGCGTCTGGCTCAATCGCCCGCATGGCAAATCTCCCACACCGCGCAACGCTTAGCTGCCGCTTCCTCTGTTTAGCGGATGGGAGACGCATCGCCGTTCGACCTATCCTTCCATCCGCTGAGGCACGAGTGGGGCAATCGCCTTCGGCATGGAAGGCGGGGGCAGGTTCATGCGGCGGGCCGGGCGGAAGATTGTTTTGGGTCGGTCGGCATCGACGCGTGCCGCGCTGTTGGCGAGCGCTACCTATCTCACCCCCTTCCTTCTGGGGATTGGCCTTTCCGGATCGGCGCAAGCCGACGGCACGCTGCCAACCGGAGGGGAGGTCGTTTCCGGCAGCGCCGCGATAGCAGCCTCACCGTCCGGAAATCTGCGCGTCGATCAATCGTCGCCAACCGCGATCCTGAACTGGCAAAGCTTTTCGATTGGCGCGGGCAATTCCGTCACCTTCGCCAATGGTTCCGGCGCGACGCTGAACCGTGTCACCGGCTTCACGCCCTCGCAGATCGACGGTGTGCTTTCCGCCTCCGGCAGCGTCTATCTGGTCAATCCTTCGGGTATCGTCATCGGGTCGAGCGGCGTGATCTCGACCGGCGGCTCCTTCATCGCCTCGACGCTCGACGTCTCGGACGCGGAGTTCAACGCCCAGGGCGCGATGACCTTCAAGGGCGACAGCCAGGCGGCCGTGATCAATTACGGCTCCATCGGAGCCCTGGGCGGTGATGTCGCGCTGTTCGCCCGCAAGGTCGGCAATGAGGGCACGATCACTGCGCCGAATGGCACGGCCGCGCTTGCGGCCGGCTATGAAGTCCTGATGCGCGACGCAGCGCTGTCCGACGGCAAGTTCCTGGTCAAGGTCGGCGGCGGCGATACGGAGGCGAGCACCTCCGGCGTCATCCAGGCGGCGAATGTCGAGCTGCGTGCCAATGGCGGCAATGTTTATGCGCTCGCCGGCAATACCAGCAGCATCACCAAGGCGACCGGCGTCGCCAGCAAAGGCGGGCGGATCTTCCTGACCGCCGGCGACGGCGGGTCGGTCAAGGTCGCGCAGAAGCTGTCCGCCAAGCGATCGGTCGGCAATGGCAAGAGCAAGGGCGGCGACATCCGCATTTCGGGCGGCGACGTGGCCATATCGGCGATGCTCGATGCGGCGGGAGAGGGCGGAGGCGATGGCGGCACCATCGTCGCGACCGGCAAGGGCGTCTCGATCCTCGCGACGGCAAAGCTCGATGTCAGCGGCGCGCTCGGCGGCGTCATCCTGGTCGGCGGCGATTATCAGGGCGGCACCAATGCCGACACCAAATATCTCGCCGAAGCGGTCGCCAATGCTCAGACGACGAGCGTGGCGGCCGGCGCCATCCTCGATGCGAGCAGCAGCGAAGGCGCCGGGGGCAACGTCGTCGTCTGGTCGGATCAGTATACGCAGTTCGCCGGCACGATCCTCTCCACAGGCTCGGGTTCCGGCGCCGGTGGCGATGCGGAGGTTTCGGGCAAGGCGGTGCTCGATTTCACCGGCACGGTGGATTTGAGCAGCGCAAGCGGCGCCTTCGGCTGGCTGCTGCTCGACCCCTACAATCTGACGATCACCGATGCCGCGTCGAGCGGCATGTCCGGCTTCAACGCCAATGCCAACGACAGCGTGCTCAATGCCGTTTCGCTCAGAGGGGCGTTGCAGGGAGCTAATGTCAGGGTGACAACCGGCTCGGGTGGCGAGCAGGCCGGCGACATCACCGTTGCGTCCCTGATCTACTGGGATGGCCTGGGGACGACGCTGGAACTCTCCGCCTATCACGACATCGTGGTCAATGCGGCGATCTCAGCCGGGGTGGGTGGGTCGTTGGTCCTGCGGGCGGACAATACCGGCACCGGCGCCGGCACGGTGTCGTTCGGCTCCGGCGGGTCGATTGTCGTCCCCGGTGGTGTGTCGATCTTTTGCAATCCGTCGAGCTACGCGAACCCGACTGACTATTCCGGCTACATGGGAGGTGGCTACACTCCGCTGACAGCCTATATGCTGGTCAACAATGTCGATGACCTCCAGGCGATCAATACCAATCTCGGCGGCACGTATGCCCTTGGACGCGACATCGACGCGAGCGGGACCGCGACGTGGAACAGCGGCGCCGGCTTTGCACCGATCGGCACGAGCTATGCCACAAGGTTCAAGGGGATCTTCGACGGCCAGGGCCACGTGATCGACGGGCTGACCATCGACCGGCCGGATGATGCTTTCGTCGGGCTCTTCGGCTATACCGACGACGGTTCGATCATTCGTGGCGTCGGGCTGACGAACGTCGACATAACCGCCGATTTGATAGCTGGCGCAGTCGTCGGGTATAGCGGCGGCGCGGTCTCCGACGTCTACGCGTCCGGCTCCATCCAGGGCGCAGCGCAGATCGGCGGCATTCTCGGTCAAAACTACTATTATGGCACGCTCACCAATGCCTATTCCCTCGTCTCGGTCACCTCAGCGGCCGACGGAGGCGGGCTCGTCGGGCGTAATATCGGCAAGATTGTAACCTCCTATGCGTCCGGCCTGGTATCGGGAGACGTCGTCGGCGGGATCACCGGCCTGAATGAGGGACTGATCACCAACAGCTATTGGGACACCGATTCGACAGGACAGGCCAGCCCGACGGCTGGCGATGGAAGCGGCACGACGACAAACGTCACGGGCATCGACGCCTCGAACCGCTACAAGCAGTCGACATACGCCAATCTCGACTTCGGCAGTACCTGGTACATGATCGACGGGGAGACCCGCCCGTTCCTTCGCTCGGAATACCAGACGACTATCACCAATGCGCATCAGCTGCAGCTGATCGCGCTGGACCTCGGCGCGACCTATACGCTCGGCGCCGATGTCGATGCCAGCGCGACCGACGGCGCCAACGCTGCCGACATGTGGAGCACCAGAGGCTTCGTGCCGCTCGGCACCGATAGCGACGGGGCGGCGCTCAATGCGAACAACGGGTTCTACGGCACGCTGGACGGTCAGGGCCATGTGATCGACAAGCTGACCATCGACCGTCCCGACAGGGACAGTGTTGCCCTGTTCGGGCGCGCGGGGAACGCGACGATCCTCGATCTGGGGCTGACCCATATCGATGTGACCGGTAAGGGCACCGTCGGCGGCCTCGTCGGATTCTCGGTAGCCGCTTCGGGCGAGCTCAGCGTCGCGCGGACCTATGTGACGGGCAAAGTCACCTCGACGGGCAGCGTTGCCGGCGGGCTATTCGGCTATTTGTACGCTGCCGTCGACGGAACAGCGAAGATCGAGCAATCCTATGCCGATGTCGTGATCCAAGGCGGTGCTTTGGTGGGCGGCCTCGTTGGTCACGCTTTCGGAGGGTATGGCGGCACGACCATCATCGCCGACTCCTATGCCGTGGGCTCCGTAAGCGGCAGCAGCGATGTCGGCGGCTTAGTCGGGCGCAGCGACACCTTTTCCTCCGGTACCGTCACGATCGAGCGCAGCTATGCTGCCAACCAGGTCACCGGCACCAGCACGGTCGGGGGGCTGGTGGGCTATGACGGCGGCACCACCAGCTATTCCGGCAATTTCTGGGATACCCTGGTGACAGATCAGTCCTGCGGGGTCGGCACCGCCTGTGCCGGCATCACCGGGGTCACCGGCCTGACGATGGCGCAGTTCCAGGACACCGCCTCCTTCATGACGCTGGCCTCGGCCGCAGGCTGGGATTTCGACACGGTCTGGGCGCCGCCGAGCGCCGGCTACTATCCCGAACTCTATGCGGTGACGCCCGTCGTCTGGGTCAGGTCGGCGACCGCAAGTTCGACCTATGGCGATTCGACCGCGACGGTGACATCGACTTCGGGTGCCGGTGGGCCAAATAGCTATGTCTTCGGTCCGGACGGCGACAGCCTCAATCCGCTCGGCACGTCCATCGCCATCGATCCGACGCTCTCGGCCGGCGACCATATCGTCACGCTTGCAAACGGTAATTCGAGCCAGACCAGCGCCGGCGGCGTCACCTATCGCGTCTTCACCTATCATGCCGGTTCGACGGTCAGCGTCGACAAGGCGACGCTGACCGTGACCGCCGACAATGGCCAGATGAACTATGGCGATACGCCTTCGCTTGGCTATTCCGTCTCCGGCTGGAAGAACAGCCAGACCGATGCGCTCCTGACTGGCGTCGATGTTTCGACCAATGCCACGGCGCTTTCCAATGTCGGCAACGGCTACATCACCAGCGCGACCGGCGGCGCCCTCGGAGGTGCGGCGACCGGCAATTATACGATCACCTATGTGAATGGCAGCTTCGAGGTGAAGCCGGCAACCCTGACCGTGACTGCCAACGACGGTCAGATGGACTATGGCGATACGCCCTCGCTTGGCTATTCCGTCTCGGGTTGGAAGAACAACCAGACCGATGCGCTCCTGACCGGCGTCGGCGTTTCGACCGATGCCACGGCGCTCTCCAATGTGGGCAATGGCTACGTCACGAGCGCGAGCGGCGGTTCGCTCGGTGGCGCGGCGACTGGCAATTATGTGCTCAGCTATGTGAATGGCAGCTTCGAGGTGAAACCTGCGACGCTGACCGTGACCGCCGACGATGGCAGCATGATCTATGGCAATTCCGTCCCCTCGCTCGGCTACTCGGTCTCCGGCTGGAAGAATGGGCAGGGCGACAATCTGCTGACGGGCGTCGGAGTCTCCACCGACGCGACCTCAACCTCGAATGTCGGCACGAGCTACGTCACCACCGCTGCCAATGGGATCCTCGGCGGCGCGGCGGCGGGCAACTACATCATCACCTATGAGAACGGCGCGTTCGACGTCACGACCCGCGCGCTGACCGTGACGGCCGACGCGCAGTCGATGATCTATGGCAACAGCGTTCCGGGGCTGACCTACGACATTGGCGGCATGGGTCTCGTCAATGGCGACCAGCTCAGCGGCGGCCTGGCCACGTCGGCGTCCTCGATGTCGAGTGTCGGCGCCTATGCGATCACGCAGGGCTCGCTCGCCGCATCGTCGAACTATGCGCTGACCTATGTCGGCAATGACCTGACGGTGACACCGCGTGGCCGCGCGCGACCGTCGGATAGTTGATCGGCTGCACATAGATGCCATGGTCGGCGATGAGACGCTCGCTCGTCTGCCGGCAGAGATGGGCATCACCGATGATGACCGGCAGGATGTGGCTCGGCGTGTCGAGCACGGGAATGCCCTCGGCCTGCATCATGGCCTTCAACATCGCGACATTGCGCTCCTGGAGGCGGCGCTGTTCCGGATGCGCCCTCACCTCCTCGACGGCGGCCAGCGCTCCGGCGGCCAGATGCGGACAGAGCGACGTGGTGAAGATGAAGCTGTCCGCGAGGCTACGCACGACATCGACCAGCAGCGCGGGGCCGGCGATATATCCGCCCATGACGCCGAACGCCTTGGCAAGTGTCCCTTCGATGATGGTCAGCCGATGCGACAATCCCTCGCGATCGGCAATGCCGCCGCCGCGCTCGCCATAAAGGCCGACGGCATGGACCTCGTCGAGATAGGTCAGCGCACCGTGACGCTCGGCGACATCGCAGATCGCGGCGATCGGCGCGATGTCGCCATCCATGCTGTAGACGCTCTCGAAAGCCACGATCTTGGGACGCGCCGGATCGACCGCCGACATCAGTTCGTCCAGGTGGCTCGGATCGTTGTGGCGGAAGATGAACTTTTCCGCGCCCGAACGGCGGATGCCTTCGATCATCGAATTGTGGTTGAGCGCGTCGGAGAAGATGACGGCATCGGGGAGCACGCGTCCGAGCGTGCCGAGTGCGGCGAGGTTCGAAATCCACCCGGACGTGAAGACGAGCGCTGCCTCCTTGTCGTGCAGATCGGCAAGCGCAGTCTCGAGCGCGACATGCTGGCGATTGGTGCCGGAGATGTTGCGCGTGCCGCCGGTCCCGGCACCCGACGCATCGATCGCCCGGTGCATGGCGCCGAGAACGGCGGCGTTCTGGCCCATGCCGAGATAGTCGTTGCTGCACCACACCGTCACGCGCTGCGCCCCGTCCGGCCCATGCCAGAGGGCCGACGGAAATTCGCCAGCCAGCCGCTCGAGCTCGATGAAGGTGCGATACCGGCCCTCCAGCTTCATGTCTGCGATCAGGCCGGCAAGACGCGCGTCGATGTCCATCTATCACTCCCGGCGCGGGAACATTCGCCACTTGAGGATGCATCAAGAAACATGCAATTTACCTATATTGGGAGATTGAATGCATGACAACCGATCTTGATGCAGCTGCGACAAGTTGGGTACCCCGGCTCTCCAAGGGCGCCGGCCCCCTCTACGCCGCCATCGCCGATGCGCTCGCCGCCGACATCCTCGCCGGCCGCCTTGGTGATGGCTTCCGCCTGCCGACGCAGCGCGCCCTCGCCGAGGCCCTCGGGATCGACTTCACGACGGTCGGCCGCGCCTATGCCGAGGCGGGCCGGCGCGGCCTCGTCGTCGGACGCGTCGGACAGGGGACATTCGTCCGGTCGCGCAGACGCGACGCCTCATCCGATCGCGGCGGCCTCGTCGACATGAGCATGAACCTGCCGCCTCACTTCGATGATCCGGC
Source organism: Kaistia hirudinis (assembly GCF_014196455.1). Classification (GTDB taxonomy): domain Bacteria; phylum Pseudomonadota; class Alphaproteobacteria; order Rhizobiales; family Kaistiaceae; genus Kaistia; species Kaistia hirudinis. The sequence goes on along the minus strand of NZ_JACIDS010000004.1, from coordinate 710,868 downwards.
GCTGGTTGCGCGCATGTGGGAAGAACTCGGCGGCCTCAGGGGCAATGACGGACTGGACCTGCTCCTGCGGTACCAGGCGCCGGGGGGGGACCATGCGCGATCGCGAAGCCGGAGCGCGCTGGCTGGAGGCGCGCCTTGGCACGCGCGCGCCCGAGCGGATCCTTGTCTGCCCGGGGGCTCAGGGCGCCTTGCTGGCGCTCCTCGGTGTTCTCGCAGCTCCGGGAGACACCATCGCCGCCGAGGCGCTGACCTATCCCGGCCTGCTCGCGGCGGCAGCGCATATGAGGCTCGGCGTCGATCCCGTCACGCTCGACGCAAGCGGCATCATTCCCGACGCATTCGAGGAGCTCTGCCTCCGCAGAAAGCCGAAAGTCCTTTGCGTCAATCCGACCCTGCATAATCCGACGACCACGACAGTTCCGCTGGACCGTCGGCGGCGCCTCGTCGACATTGCGCGGCGCCACGGCGTGAGGATCATCGAGGACGATGCCTATGGCGCCCTCGCCCCCGATGCTCCGCCGCCGCTCGCGGCGATCGGCGAGGATGTCGTCTACTACATAGCCGGCCTCTCCAAATGCCTTTCGCCCGCCCTCCGCGTGGCCTATCTCGTGGCCCCCAGCGCCGGGGACGCCGCGTCCCTCATGGTCGCAATCCGCGCCACCGCCTCGATGGCCTCGCCGCTGACGGCGGCACTGGCGACGCGATGGCTCGAAACCGGCACGGCGGACGCGACCCTCGATGCCATCCGACGCGAGACGAAGGCGAGACAGGCAATCGTGCGATCAAGCCTCGACGGTGGTGTCCAGATGTCGCCAGGGGCATTCCACGCCTGGCTGAACTTGCCGGAGCACTGGACGCGCGGGGCTCTCGTCGCGAGGTTGCGAGCCGAGGGTGTCGGTCTCGTCCCCAGTGACGCCTTTGCCGTTGCCGATGCGCCAGAAGCGGTGCGCCTCGGCCTCGGCGCCCCACGCAGCGCCGAGGCCCTGAAGCAGAGCCTCGATATCCTCTCCCATATCCTCTCCCAGCGACCCGACGTCTCGACCCTCGTCGTATGAACTTTTGCCGCAGCGCTTCCATGAGTGTGCGAACCGCATTCTTGTTCGCGGCGTAGGCACCCATTCGGGGAACGATCCGCGCCTTGCCGACGCACCGGCGGATACCTGCAATACGGCCAATCCCGGTGCGCTCAAGCGGATGGGGAAGCAGTTTCATTTCCGCAGGCCGTCGGGCTGGTGGGCGCCGCGGAGAGCGAGGCGTGGAGTGGGGAACGCGATCTGGGCCTTGTCCGCGTGGTTGGCGTTTCGGTATTCAGGTCAGACGGGACTATCGAAGCGGCGACAGCTTCTGAAACCGAGATTGATTCCCGGCAAGCATCACACCAGAGTCGGCCGCGAACGGTCGGGACACCCGTCATTGCTGCCCTGCTGGAGCTGCCTTGATGCTGCATGCGCGTCTGCTGCGTTACCTGGACGAGGTCGCCCGGTCGGGTTCGATCCGCAAGGCGGCAGCCAAGCTGAACGTCGCTTCTTCCGCAGTAAACCGGCAGATCATCGCCTTTGAAGACGAGGTCGGCACACCGCTGTTTGAGCGCCTGCCCCATGGCCTACGTCTTACGGCGGCGGGCGAGATCATCATCGCCCATGTCCGCAAGACGTTGAAAGACTACAAATGGAGCTCGGAGCGCATCGACCGCCTGCGGGACTATCGCTTCCCGAGCGCATCCATAGCGACTGTCGGCGGTCTTGCCTGTGACGTCCTGTCGAAGGCTCTGATGGAACTGCGCGCCGAACGCCCATTCATTCGCCTCATGGTGAGCGTGATGGATGCCGACGACATCATGGGCGTCGTCGCCGCAGGGGACTTCGATCTCGGCTTTGCCTTCGATCTGCCGGATTTCGGCGGCGTGACGCGGGCCAGCTCGCTGGAGACGAGATATGGCGCCGTGATGCTCCCGAGCCATCCGCTCGCCGGCGAACCGGCGTTGCGGCTGAACACCCTCCGGGATTATCCGCTGATCGCGCCACGCGTTGGCGTCCTGATCCGCGACCAGTTCGATGATGCCTGCCAGCGGAACGATATTCAGATACAGCCCGTCATCGAATCCGATTCCTTTGAATTCCTGAAACAATTCGCCGCCTCGAACCAGGGAATCGCCCTCCTCAACGAACTCGATATCGACGCCCCCTTGCGGTCGGGTGCGCTTGTCTTCGTTCCGATCGTGGAGCTCAAGGGCAAGACACAGACGATCTCCGTCGTGCATCGGACGCGAGGCGCCCTCGCACCGCTCCCCGGGCTCGTGGTCGAGCGCCTGTCCGATCTCCTGGAGGCGAGAAGAGGCAGCGGCTGATGCCTTTTCGGTCCATGCCTGCGCGAGAATTGATGCTTTGAGGGCGAACCGAAAGTTCGCAACATCCTGCAGCGGCGCAAAGCCGTGGCAGGGAAAAGCAGGGCGCGCAAATGGCATTCGAGACCGAACAACCGAGGGTCATTAAGGTATCCGCCGGCGTTTCAATCGGCGGGGCACCGGTATCCTACACCGCGTTCATGGCGGCGCTGGTGGCCATCCTGGCCTTCGTGCCGGCGTCCATCGTCGTCGGAGGCATGGGCGGCGGCTGGCCGCTGCATGACGCCATTCATCCGCTGCTCGGACTGCTGCTCGGACCGATCGCGGGGCCGATCGCCTCGGCCATCGGAATCCTGATCGGCGGCGTCATCGCGCCCTATACGAATCTGGGACCCTGGGCGCCGCTGATGGGCGCAATGAGCGCATTCGCCGTCGGCATGGTGACGTACCCCAACCGCTCTCTCTGGTTTGTGCCGTGGATCATCACGCTGGCGGCCAACCTGTTCTATCTCTGGCAGGCGCTCTCGTTCGGCATCAGCTTCCCGCTGTGGCTCAGCAATGTGATCACGATCGACGTCGCCCTGGTGCTGATCGCCATACCGCAGCTTCGCAACTGGAGCATTGACCGGATCCGGAATGGCGGCGTTGGGCTGAAGACCTATGTCGGCTTCTTCATCGTCTTCTTCTTCGGTTCGACCGCCGGCATCCAGCTCAACTGGGTCCCCTCTTTCGCCACCAATCCATGGCCCGCCGAAGTCTGGCCGGTCCTGATCCCGATCATCGCGATCGAGCGCCTCGCCTTCACCGCCATCGGCGCGCTGGTCGGCGTCGGCGTCGTGAGCGCGCTTCGCCGCTCGCCGCTCGCCAAGGCGTCGATGGCCGGATACTGACATGCTGGATGTGAACAGCGGGCTGGGAGACGGGCGGCTTGCGCCGGTCGTCTCCTTCGATCACGTGGCCTACGCCTATCCCGGGGTCGAGGGGAGGACGCTCGATGGCCTCGACCTGACGATATCGTCCGGCGAGTTCGTCGGCATGATCGGAGCAACCGGAGCCGGCAAGTCGACCCTCTGCATGACGCTGAACGGCATCGTCCCGCAGTTCTTCGGCGGCACCTTCTTCGGATCGGTACGGATCGGCGGTCTCGACACGCTGGAGACGGAGACGAACAAGCTCGCGGCCTTCGTCGGCATGGTCTTTGAAGACCCCGAGACCCAGATCACCGCGACGACCGTGGAAGGCGAGGTCGCCTTCGCCCTCGAGAATCTGCGCGTTCCGACGACGGACATGCGGGTGCGCGTCGATGAAGCCCTGCGCGCGGTCGGGCTTGCCGGGCTGGAGCGAAAGCACCCGGCCCGCCTGTCGGGAGGGCAGAAACAGCGTCTCGCCATCGCCGCGGCGCTCGCCCTCTCACCCGATCTCATCGTCCTCGACGAGCCGACGTCCCAGCTCGATCCCGTCGGCACGCGCGATGTCTTCGCGTTGTTGCGCCGCCTCAACCGCGAGCGCGGCATCACCATCATCGTCGCGACCCACGCGAGCGAGGAACTGGCGGCGGCGGCGACCCGCATCCTGCTCCTGTCGGGAGGCCGGATCGTTCGCGATGGCACGCCCGAGGCCGTGCTGGGCGACGTCGAGCTGCTGCGCGAAAACAATGTGAGGCCGCCCGACATCGCGCAGGCCTTCGCGGCCGTTGCGGAGCGGCTCGCTCCCTCGGTTCGCCCTGCGGCGCCGGTCACGGTGGAGGCCGCGCCCGCCGCGTTTGCGGCGCTGCGTCCCGACTTCACGGCAGCGGGCGATCCCGAGGCGGATCGTCCAGTCCGGCATGGCGCGCCGGTGCTGGAAGCCGATGGTGTCTCGCATGTCTATCCCGACGGCACGGCCGCATTGCGTGGCGTGGACCTCGCGATCCGGCGTGGCGAGTTCGTCGCCTTGGCTGGCCGCAACGGCTGCGGCAAGTCCACCTTGATCAAGCATTTCCTGCATCTGCTCAGTCCGACAGCCGGCACGGTGCGCGTCGATGGTTCCGACGTCGCCGGTCTCAAGATCAGCGAACTCGCCAGACGCATCGGTTACGTCGCGCAGAACGCGCACCAGCAGCTCTTCTGCGAGAGCGTCCGGGAGGAAGTGTCCTTCGCCCTGAAACTCATGAAGCGACCAAAGGGGGAGATCGATGCTGCAGTTCACTACGCGCTCACCGCGCTGCAGCTCGTCGACCTGGCCGACCGCCATCCAGCCGCACTGAGCCGGGGCGACAGGCTGCGCGTCGCGATCGCCGCCACGCTGGCCTCCGGTCCGGACATGCTCGTCTTCGACGAGCCGACCACGGGGCAGGATTGGCGCGGGGCCCTGGCGATCCTTGACATCTGCCGTCGGCTGAACGGTCTCGGCAAGACAGTCCTTCTGGTGACGCACCACCTCTATCTCCTTGCCGGATATGCGCAGCGCCTCGTCGTCATGGCGCAGGGCCGCGTTGTGCTCGACGGTCCGCTTGCCGACGTTCTCTACGCAGGACCGACGCTGGAAGCGGCTTCGCTGACGCCGCCTCAGACCGTCAGCTTCGCCTCGACGATCGAGAGCCTCACCCTGCCGGGGCGGCGGCCCTTGTCACCCGCAGCCCTCGCTTCGCTGGTCGTCTCTCCGGTCAGAGGCGTCGCATGACGATGACGGATACCCTTGTCCAGCTTTCGCCGAGCCGCTTCGCCGCCCTGGATTTCCGCGTGAAGCTGGTCGGGCTTCTGCTCGCGAGCACGCTGATCTTCGTCTGGAACAACCTCTTCGCCCAGGCGCTGCTTCTGGCGACGGTCGTTGCGCTGATGCTGGCGGCGAGAACCCCTGCCGCGACGCTCTGGCGGCTCGTCCGGCTGACTCTGCCTGCCCTGGCTCTGATCTGCGTGATCCAGGGCCTGTGGAGCCCCTATGGCATTCACCCCGTCTTCACGGTGCCGGCCACCGTTCCATTCGTCGGTGGCGCGCATGTGTTCACGGTGGAGGGGCTCGTCTTCGGGCTCGTCGTCGGTTGCCGCATTCTGGTGCCACTGCTCGCTTTCCAGCTCGCATTTTCAACGACGGAACCCAACGACATCGTTCTGGGCCTCACGCGGCTCCGCGTGCCCTACCGTGTCGCGCTGCTGTTCTCGACCACATTTCGTTTCGTGCCTCTGCTCCTGGAGGAGTTCCAGTCGATCAAGGACGCCCAGCGCCTGAGAGGCATCGATCTCGACAGCTTCGGCATCCCGCGCAAGCTCCTGGCCATGGGGCGGATGCTTGTGCCGCTGATCACCGGGTGTCTCGCCAAGGCGCAGCTGATGGAAATCGCGCTCCAGGCACGCGGCTTCACCGGCTCGGCGGACCGAACGCAGCTCCATCCGGGGCGCGAGCGTCTGACCGCCGTGGAGCGCAGTCTGATCGGCGGTGCACTCTTCTTCTGGATCGCGGCGATCGCCGCGCGGATCGGCTTGGGCCTGGGAGGAACGGTACTGTGAGCGAGCGTGCGTTCAATGATGCGGACGGCCTGATGGCGATGCTGGAGCGCCAGGCGAATGCCTGGAAGACCGGCGATTTCAGCGCCGCCAGCGCCGACTGGCATCCCGATGGCGTGCTCACCGCGCCCGGCAATCGCGTGCCCTATGCGGCGCTGCCGGAAACCATACGCCGCTTTCATTCCGAATATGGCGATCTCGACGTGACGATCACCAACGCCTTCGCTTCGACCGACGGCAGCAAACTCGCCCTCGAGTGGCTTTGGACGGTGACACGACGACGGGACGGAGCGCGAAGTTCGACGCCCGACGCGATCCTCGTCGACCTCGAGGACGGCAAAATCCTGAGTTGGCGCGAATATTTCGATACGGCCCTAGCCGTGGAAGACTATCACGGTACCGCGTCCGACGCCGGAGCCGTGGCAAAGGACGGCGCGTCGTCGTGAACGTCCTCGTCGTTTATTGCCATCCTTGCGCGGACAGCTTCACCGCCGCCGTCCGTGATGTGGTCGTCGCGGCGCTTCACGAGGGAAATCACGCCTGCCACGAGATCGATCTCTATGGCGAAAAGTTCGACCCCGTCATGAGCGACGCGGAACGGCGCGGCTATCACGACGAGGCGACGAATCTGTTGCCTTTCGCAGAGCATGCCGCTCGTCTGCTCTGGGCGGAAATGGTGGTTTTCGTCTATCCGACCTGGTGGTATGGCCTGCCGGCCATGCTCAAGGGCTGGCTGGAGCGGGTCATGGTCCCCGGCTTTGCCTTCAAGATGCCGACCGCGCATCGGGGATCACGCCCGAATCTCACGAATATCCGGCGGCTGATGGTACTGACGACCTGCGGTGCGACGCCGCTGGTGAGTTGGGTCATGGGACAGCCGGGTCGGAGGACGCTGCTGCGTGGGTTCAGATCGGTCTGCCATATGCGCTGCCGGACGAGCTTCCTGGCGCTCTACAAGATGGATTCGGTGAGCATGGCCAAACGCAACCGCCATCTCGCCCGCGTCCGGCAGGCGGTCCTGGGCATTCCATCGTAGTCGAGCGCAGATACCCAAGGATGTCGTGGCGGGTCGTGGCGCGACGACTGACCGGACGTTTCGAGCCCGACGATCCTGGCCACGCGCAATGTTGCCGGCGGCTGGCCCGATCTCCGAACGGGCCAACTGCGTATCCGCCGGAGCTTTGCGCCAACGCGCCTCCGTCACCCCAATTGCCGCCCAATGGTCGTCCGACTGGCATGAAATCGTCGACCGAGTGCGGAGTGGCTTGACCCGTCCGACGGCAAGAAGGTGCCGCAGCGCCCTTCATCTCGGCTCGGCATGCCTGCCCCGGGACAACAAGAATCCATCAACGTCCGCATCGGACGCGAACGGATAGCCGCCGCCAGTTACAGCGAGCGGCTCTCCGAACGCTCCCGATAGCTGCGGAACTCAGGCCTTCGCCTCGTGGGTCACCTTGCCGTTCATCACCGTCATCGCGACCCTCGTGCTGTGGATGTCCTGAGGCGCGATCTCGAACAGGTTGCGTTCGAGCACCACGAGGTCCGCGAGCTTGCCGGTCTCGATCGAGCCGATCTCCCGCTCCATGCCGATCTGCCAGGCCGGCCCGAGCGTGCTGGCCCGCAACGCTTCCTCCAGAGTAACCGCCTCACCCGCCGGCGCCAGTTGCGGGCCGTCTGGCTTATCGAGTTCGCGACGCGTGATCGCGGATTCGATCGCGTCGAGCGGACGATAGGTGCTGGAGAAGCCGGCAGCCGGCCAGTCGGTACCGAATGAGAGCATGCCGCCATGGTCGAGGATCGACTTCATGCTGTAGAGCGCGTTGCAGCGGGCTTCGCCCCAGCGCGCGTTCGTGACATCGCGCCATTGCTGATCGGGCACGGCCCATTGCGCCGAGAATTGCCCGACAACACCGAGCTTGCCGAACCGCGTCGTGTCCGCCGGATCGATCAGGATCAGATGGGCCAGCGCATTGCGGCGGTCGCGCGGCGGATTGGCCTTGATCGCCGCTTCGAAGGCATCGAGCGACAGGCGGGTGGCGCGGTCAGCATAGGAATGGATGTGGATGTCGATCCCCTCCCGATCGGCACGCCGGATAATGTCGGCAAAGATGTCGGTCGGCAGCAAGGTGTCGCCGCTTGTCTCCGGCTTGTCGGAATAGGGAGCGAGCATGGCGGCGGTGTACTGCGCGTCGCCGCCATCGATGTTCAGCTTCAGCACCGACGCCTTGACCAGCTCAGACTGGAACTGGCGCCGCAAGGCCTGGATCACCGGCACCGGATCGACGGCCGGATTGTTGTGGTAGTAGCAGCCGACCACGCGGAAGGGCAGCTTTCCGTCCCGCTCCGCCTTCATGTAGATGTCGTATCCCTCCGTCTCAGGCATCACCTGCATGCCGGCATCGAAGACGGCGGTGATGCCAGCGGCAGACGCGTTCGGCAGCCATTCGCGAAGCGAGGCGGCGACGTAATCCTTGCTGAACGGCTCGACGGCGTTGTTGACCTGGATGATCGCCGGGACCTCGACCAGATAGCCGGTCGGCTCCCCTGTCTTCGGATCGCGCTCGAAATAGCTGAAGCCCGGTATCGGATCCTTCGTGTCCTTGGTCACGCCGGCGAGTGCCAGGGCCTGCGAATTGACCCAGCCGCAATGCCCGTCGATGGCAAGCAGGATCACCGGCACATCCGGCCAGATCGCGTCGAGATCCTCCTTGCGCGGACCGGTCGCCGGGAACGCGAAATAGCGCCAGCCGAAGCCGCGGATGATATCGGCCTGCCCGATCCGGTCGCGATAGGCGCGGAGCGCGGCGAGGATTTCCTCGCGCGTGCTCAGCTGCAGGTCCACGCCGCGCGTGATGGTCGCACCCACGAGCGGATGGATGTGGCCCTCGACAAAGCCGGGCAGCAGCATCTTGCCGGCGAGATCGACGACGCGGGTCTTCGGCCCAATGAAGGCCGCGGCACCCGCCTCGTCGCCGACATAGGCGATGCGCTTTCCCTTCACCGCGACGGCGCGCGCCCAGGGCTTGGCGCCATCTACCGTGTAGACGGGACCGTTCCTGAAGACGATATCGGCCTCACCGTTCTCGGCCGCGACGGCCTCGGCGACGAAGGACGGCACCGCGCCGGCGGCGGCAACGGCCGAGGCGGCGAATAACGCCCCGCCCCGCAGAGCCTGGCGGCGCGTCAGCCCGCCCGCATTCGACGCCGAAGCATTCGGGAAATAGTCCCGAAAGATGGCCCAGTGGCACCCGATGCACATCGTCGCTACTCCTTGATTGACTAGTTAAATCTATTGCGTGGACGAGGCTGGCGGCACCGATTTCAGGCACGCGCCTCATGCGTGATCTTGCCGTTCATGACCGTCATCAGGACCCTGGTCTTGTGGATGTTTTGAGGGGCAGCCTCGAACAGGTTCCTTTCGAGAACGATGAGGTCGGCCAGCTTGCCGGCCTCAATCGATCCGACATCGCTGTCCATCCGGATTTGATAGGCCGCGCCGATCGTTGCCGCCCGCAAGGCCACGTCGAGGGGGATCACCTCGTCGAAGGGCGGCAGTTGCGGTCCTTGCGGCTTGTCGAGCTCGCGCCGGGTTGTCGCGATCTCGATCGCGTCGAGCGGCTTGTAGGTGCTGTAGGAATTGGCGGCCGGCCAATCGGCGCCGAAGGACAAGACGCCGCCTTGGCGCTGGATCGATCCGATCCGATAGACATTGTCGGCCCGTTCGGGACCGAGACGCGTCCGCGTAACCACCTGCCAGGGCTGATCGGCGACCGCCCATTGCGCCGAGAACTGCGCGATGACGCCGAGTTCGGCAAAGCGCGGCTCGTCCTGCGGATCGACCAGCGTCAGATGGGCGATGGCGTGGCGGCGATCGCGCGGCGGGTTGGCCTTGATCGCCCCCTCGACCGCATCGAGCGTGAGCCGCGTCGCCCGATCGCCGATGCTGTGGACATGAATGTCGATGTCCTCGGCATCGGCGCGCTTGACGATATCTGCCAGAAGTTCCGGGGAAAGCAGCGGCTCGCCGCTCGTGTCGGGCCGGTCGGCATAAGGGGCCAGAAACACGCCCGTGTGAGCATTGTCGCCGCCGTCCATGTTGAGCTTCAGCACCGACGCCTTGACCAGCTCGGACTGGAACTCGCGCCGCAATGCCTTGATGACCGGCAGGGGATCGATGGCCCGGTTGTTGTGGTAATAGGACCCGATCACCCGGAACGGCAGCTTTCCAGCCCGCTCGAAGCGCGTATAGAGAGCAAACCCCTCCGGATCGGGGAGAACCTGGATACCGGCGTCGAACAGGGTCGTGATCCCGGCGGCCGCGGCTTTGGGAAACCACTCCGCGAGCGCATCGCCCACATAGTCGAGGCTGAAGGGTTCGACCGCGTTATTCACCTGCAGCATGACGGGCGGCTCGGCGAGAAAGCCGGTCGGCTCGCCCGTCGCCGGGTCGCGCTGGAAATAGCTGAAGCCCGGTATCGGATCCTTCGTGTCCTTGGTGACACCAGCGAGCGCGAGGGCCTGCGAGTTGACCCAGGCGCCGTGCCCGTCAATGCCGACAAGAATCACGGGGGTATCGGGCCAGATCGCGTCGAGGTCTTCCTTGCGCGGGCCGGCCGATGGAAAGGCGTTGTAACGCCAGCCGAAGCCGCGGACGATGTCGACCGGTCCGAGCTTGTCGCGATAGGCACGGAGCGCGGCGAGGATTTCCGCGCGGGTGTCGAATTGAAGATCGACACCCCGGGTGAGCGCGGCCCCGACGAGGGGATGGGTGTGGCCCTCGACGAAGCCGGGCATCAGCATCTTGCCGGCGATATCGACGACGCGGGTCTTCGGGCCGACGAGAGCCGCGACACCGGCCTCGTCGCCGACATAAGCGATGCGCTTTCCCTTGACCGCGACGGCGCGCGCCCAGGGCTTGGCGCCATCGACCGTGTAGACGGGACCGTTCCTGAAGACGATGTCGGCCTCACCGTCCTCGGCCGCGACGGCCTCGGCGACGAAGGACGGCACCGCGCCGGCGGCGGCAACGGCCGAGACGGCGAATACCGCCCCGCCCCGCAGAGCCTGGCGGCGCGTCAGCCCGCCCGCATTCGACGTGGACGCAGCCGGGAAATAGTCCCGGAAGATGGCCCAGTGACACCCGATGCACATTTGGGCTGCTCCTCTCGCCGCCAGCGCGCCGACGCGCGCATTTCATGGAGACACCGCCGGCGGGAACAGGCCTGTTCCCGCGGAACGGGCAGCGACAGCGGCGTCTCGAATGGGGATTTCGTGAAGAACACTGCCCGATCCCGGGCCAATCGGCACGCCGCGCAGGCCGGATCGCGTGGCCACATCCGAGGACGCTCTCGTCGAGCCGTGCCTGCAGGAAGCCTGCTTTTCGAAACGTGGGTCGGACAGCTAGAAGGCAAGGGTGAGCTGCGAGCTGAGCTGCCAGTCCGCCCCGTCCTGTGGTTTGACCATGTTGTAATAGGCGCTGAGCGAGATATCGACCGGCTGGCTGCCGATATGGAACACCCGGCCGGCGCCGCCTCCGACGGGAACCGTCCACTTCTGTCCGTCGAGCTTCCAGTTCGCCGTTACGTTGGGCGAGGAAAAGGCGTACCAGCCATCGTCGAAGTTGTAAGATACAAACGGGTTGGCGAGGAACGTGCTGTAGCTCGTTCCCGAAGCACCGCCCGTTCCGCCGAACGACCAGATATTGTTGACGAGCGCACCCGCGACCCATGGGCCGCCGGAATAGACCAGGACGGCGCTCGGGCCTGAGCCCCACACCGTCGAACCAAGGGCGACATTGCTGATCGTGGGAGCCTGAACCACGATGCCCGCGCCCCAGAGCCAGCCATTGGTGTCGCGACTGGGCGAAAGGAAAGCCGTGAACGAGGTTGGGGCCGTTCCGGACGTCGCGCCGGCCTGCGGTGCCATGTCGGGGTTCCAGACGACCGGCAGGATCGTCCTCGTAATGACGTTCCAGTCCTCGTTGAGGTGCAGGGGAACGACCGGCTGAATATTGAGAACGCTTTGCGTTCCCTTGTTCGGTCCGTAGCCGAAATTCGCATTGTATTGGAACGGCAGACTGATGAGGTCGCCGACCGGATTCTGGATCTTCTTCGCCAGCTCCGTATCGCTTTCCTTGGCCGCATCGTCACCGACGATCGGCTCTCGCACCGACTGCGCCCATGCCGGCACCGACAGAACACTCGTCGCGACGAGCGTGAGGATACCCACTCTGGAAAGCATGCCCACCCTCTTCATCCTCCAAAATCACCGGCGATTAGTCCTTAAGACCTGACCCAGGCCTGTCTTGCAGGAACCTTCTCGAAAACAATGGATCCGTCAGATTCCATAGTCGACAAAAAAACGAAAATTTCCTTTAATTCTATTTGAGAATAAATCATTTAATACTACTCATAATATTCAATTCTCAAAATAATTCTCGCTCGATTTCGTAGATGCATATTAGTATGTAAACTATCTATGGTTGATTCAGACAAATCCCGGCCGTCTCTGTCGTTCTACATGTTCACAACATAGAGAATGGTTCGGGCTGTTCCAACGTGATCCCAATATGGGGATTCGCGGAACGACTATGCGCTTTCGTCATCATGGAACGACGCGACACCTGAGACCCCTGTTGGCGGACGGCCAAAGCGTCGGGTGAAGGCCAGCGAGAAGTTGCTCGCATGAGCATAACCCAGCCGCCCTGCAACTTCCTTGACGCTCGCCTCCCCGCCCGCCAGAAGCTGACGCCCCAAATCCAGGCGCCACTGCACGAGGCATTGCAATGGAGGCGCTCCGAAGACTTCCCGGAACACATCATTGAGCCGCCGCTGAGAGAGACCAACCTGCCGCGCCACGTCCTCGATCCGGGGTGGATTCGCAGGGTCGGCCATCATGATGTCGCGGGCGGCCAGAGCCTGACGCCGCCCCCGCCAAGAGTGCGAAGAGCCGTCGTTGTCGATCAGGGTTCGCAGCGTCTCCGCCAATAGTTCGAACGCCTTGGCCTCGAGGAAGACCGCAGCCATCGCACCGTGATAGGGATGCCTGTCGATCTGTTCGGCGATAAGCGATTGTGCGGTCGTGGGGCGGGACGCCATGACCCTGGGATCAAAGCGGCCGTCAAGGAATTCATCGATGGGCCCCCAGAGCCGTTGCCCCTGCAGCATGTCTCGCAGCCGCTCCGGCGATACGGCCATCCCCGCCGTCTGATGATACGATGGTGGATAGTCCAGATGGCTGACGGATTCCCGAAGCAAGGCGCAGTACATCATGTTCGGAACAACGCCATCATGCAGGGAATCCCCGTGCCGATAGCCGCTGTTCCCTCTCGAATTGACGGCGAGCCAAAGATAAGGCTGCCCCGTTAGGACGGAATAGCGCATCGTGACTGGCGAGCGGATCGTCGCCGCATATTTGTAGACTTCCAGTCCGGGACGAAGCGAGAACTGATGGTAGCTTATCGAGCCCACGCTCTCCGGTAACTGCGCCGCCTCTGGCGATAGATCGAAGCTTCCAAGGCCGCTCGGCAGAACCCAATGCGATTCCGAAGCGATGCCCATTTCGGCGACTGCGGTCGCCTCCTGATCTTGCATACTAGCCCCCCCCAAGGCCCGAGTATTTGCTATCATATCACTGTTTACTGTACCGAAGAGACCATTGCCGACCTTGGGACGCTATGTCGCGCGTCGGCTACACCCTTCCTCTTCCTGCCGGCGAGATTTTGCCTCCTCCCTGTTGTAGATAATTTTCCGGAATATTGAATTCTCCACTTCGCGCCGACATGCCATCTGGGAAAATGCTTGGGAAGATTGATCTGGCGCAAAGCGGAATCGGGTTAGAGCGCGATACACTTTCAGATTGTATGGAATCGGACTGCCCAAGCGGGCTGCAGGCGTGTGGCGCCCTTGCAAACTCCAGGAAAAGGCGGATGCTACGGTCGGTTAAACGATTACCATGGAGATCTCGATATGGGTGCGGTGAACCTGGGGGCTGAGAGCGGGGTCGTGGCGGTGTCCTATCGGGATCCGGCGGCTCCGGCGCTTTTCACGGAATCGCTGCGGCAAACCGGCTTTGGCGTGATCCGTGATCATCCGATCCCGCAGGCGCTGGTCGAGCAGGTCTATGCCGAATGGCTCGGCTTCTTCGATGGCGAGGCGAAATATGCCTATGCCTCCGGACCGGACCGGCATGACGGCTTCTTCTCGCCGTCCGTCTCCGAGATCGCCAAGGGCAATTCCAAGCGCGATCTCAAGGAGTTCTTCCATATCTTCCCGTGGGGCCGCTATCCGGCCGAAGTGTCGGACGCCGCCCGCCGCTACTATGATCTGGCGAGCACGCTGGCCGGCGAGATCCTGTCCTGGGTCGAAGCACATACGCCACCCGAGGTCAGCGCCGGCTTCTCGATGCCGCTCGCCAGCATGATCGAGGGCAGCCCGGACACGCTGCTGCGCGTGCTGCGCTATCCCCCGCTCACCGGTGAGGAGGAGCCGGGCGCGGTTCGCGCCGCCGCGCATGAGGATATCAACCTCCTCACGGTCCTTCCGGCTTCGAACGAGCGCGGCCTGCAGCTTCTGACCAAGACCGGCGAATGGGCCGACGTCCCGTCCGACTTCGGCTCGCTGGTGATCAATGTCGGCGACATGCTGCAGGAGGCCTCGGGCGGATACTATAAATCCACCACCCATCGCGTGGTGAACCCCTCCGGCGCCGGCGCACGGCGCTCGCGCGTTTCGCTGCCGCTCTTCCTGCAGCCGCGGCCCGACGTTGTCCTTTCCGAGCGCTATACGGCCGGCAGCTATCTCGACGAGCGGCTGCGCGAAATCCGCGGCAAGTAGCGTCGGCGCCTCACCGGCCGGGCCCAGTTCGGACGCCGCCGGAGCGATCGGCGGCGTTCCGATCCCCAAGAACCTATGCGTTCAGTGTGCGCACGCTGTCGCGCTCGATCAGCTCGATTCCCAGCGAGGTAACCAGCGGCACATTTCGCCCCGCCATCAGGGCCAGGATGCGGTCGACGACATGCGCGGCCACCTGCGGGATCGAGGGGGAAACGGTGGTCATGCGCGGCGCGCAGAATTCCGTCTGCTTGCACTCGATATAGCTGATCACCGAAAGCTCGCCGGGAACGTCGATGCCGAGCTGATAGGCGGCCTGCAGCACACCGAAGCTGAACTGGGTGCCGAAGGTGAACATGGCCGTCGGCCGCGGCCCGCGCTCCAGCATCGCCCGCGCCTTGTCGCGGGCATCGCCAAAGGCATAGCTGGTCTCGACCGTCCAGCGCGGATCGATATTGAGGCCGAGTCTCTCTGCCGATTGCCGCGTGCCGGCGAGCAGGCCTTGCGCGCGCTGCAGCATCGGGCCCGTCATCAGCCCGATATCGCGATGGCCGTGCTCGGCGAGATAGGTGAGCGCCATGTCGGCGCCGCGTTCGAGATGCTCGACGACGCCCTGCTTGCGGAAATCGGCCGGCCGGTCCCAGTTGAGCAGCACGCTCGGCAATTGGGCGGCGAGCCCTGCCTCGTCGGTGATCCAGCCGTCCGAATGGCCGAGCACGACCACGCCGGCCGCGCGCTGCAGGAACGAGGCGAGCGCTCCACCTTGCCGCATCCGCTCCAGCGTCGCGATCTGCACGCGCAGCACGTTCAAGTCACGATCGGCGAATCGCTCCTCGATCGCCGCGGAGACATCGTCGAAGAAGGATGTGTCGGCGGGCGCCGTCGCCAGGAAAATGACCGGCACCTCGGCCGTCTTGAACCAGGCGGCGAGGCTGTCCTTGCGATAATCGAGCTCCGCAATGGCCTTGCCGATCCGCTCGGCGGTCGGCGTGCTGACCGCCTTCGTCTTGTTCAGATAGTGCGAAACCGTGGCGATCGATACACCCGCCAGCGCCGCCACATCCTTGATGGTCGCCATGCCTTGCTGCTCCTTCACCCGATCTTGCAGGCCCGGTAGCGCCTGTCCAGCGGCCAGACCGGTTCGCGGGATCGGCGGTCGCCCGATTTCACATCAGATCGCGCCCATCAAATGATCTTGACGGCGCGACGCTGCCGGCTAAGGTAATGGAAAACGTTTAACTGTACACGGAAAAGCGCTCCGCGACGCTCAACCGTCCTCCTTTCACGCAGGGTTTCGCCCGGGGATCGACCTGTCCATCCCGGGCGGGAAGAATTCGTCTGATCAGGGAACAGAGAGAACCATGTCGAACATCACCCGCCGGGGTCTCGCGACCCTTCTCCTCGGTGTCAGCGCCGTTGCCACGCTCGGCTTCGGAATTTTGAGCGGTCCGGCCGAAGCGGCGGACAAGCCGAAGAAGGTCATCTTCCTCGTCAATGGCACGCTTGGCGACAAATCCTATTTCGACCTCGGCGCAGCCGGCATCCAGGCGATCAAGGCCAAGTATGGCGATGCGGTCGAGACCAAGATCCTCGAGATGGGCAACGACCAGACCAAGTGGCAGCCGGCCTTCGAGGACGTATCGGAGCAGGACTGGGACCTGATCTTCGCCTGCACCTATGAGATTTCGGACATCATCGCCGAGGTCGCGCCGAATCATCCGGACAAGACTTATGCCGTCATCGATGCGGTGGTGCCCTATTCGCAGGGCAATCTCGGCAATGTCTATGCGGTCTCCTTCAAGCAGAACGAAGGGTCCTACCTCGCGGGCATCCTCGCTGCGGGCCTTCTGAAGGACGGCACGATTCCGGCCGACCAGGGCACGTCGATCGGCTTCCTCGGCGGCATGGACATTCCCGGCATCAACGACTTCCTGGCGGGCTATATCGAGGGCGCGCAGTCGGTCAATCCGGACATCAAGGTCGCCATCTCCTATGCCGGTACCTTCGACGATGCGGCGAAGGGCAAGGAACTGGCGCTGGCGCAGTATCGTTCCGGCACCGCGATCGGCTTCAACGTTGCCGGCCAGACGGGCCTCGGCCAGTTGGCTGCGGCGAAGGAAGTCGGCAAATGGGCGCTCGGCGTCAATTCCGACCAGGAAGCGATCTTCCGGGACACCGATCCGGCCATGGCCGACTGGGTGGCGAGCTCGATGGTCAAGAAGGTCGATGTCAGCATGCTCCGCGCCTATGACCTCTATGTCGAAGGCAAGCTGCCGGTCGGCCAGGTCGAGGCCATCGGCCTTGCGGAGGATTCGGTCGGCCTTGTCGAGACCGGCAATATGGCGAAGCTGGCCTCGCCCGAGCTCAAGCAGAAGATCGCGGCGGCGAAGGCCGGGATCATCGACGGCTCGATCAAGGTGACGTCCGGCTTCAATCTCGATACCGACAAGCTGAACGCGCTCCGCGACAGCGTCCGTCCCTGAGCGCTGGTGATGACGAACGCGCCTCTGGTCGCCTTTGCCGGCATTTCGAAGACCTACGGCAATGGCACGCTCGCGCTGGACGATGTGTCTTTCTCGATCGCAGGGGGCGTGATCCACGCCATCTGCGGCGAGAATGGCGCGGGCAAGTCGACCCTGATGAAGATCCTGTTCGGCCTCGAGCAGCCTTCGTCGGGCGCGGTGCTGCTCGACGGCAAGGCGGTGGCGATCACGTCGCCCCGCGTTGCCGCCGGGCAGGGCATCGGCATGGTGCACCAGCATTTCTCGCTGGTGCCCTCCCTGTCCGTGACCGAGAACATCGTGCTCGGCCAGGAGCCGCGTCGCGGGGCGTTCATCGACCGCGCGGCGGCGCGCCAGCGGGTCGTCGATCTCGCGCAGCGCTACAATCTCCTGGTCGATCCGGATGCCGTCGTCCGCACGCTCTCGGTAGCGGCGCAGCAGAAGGTCGAGATCCTGAAGGCGCTTTCGCGCGATGTGCGCGTCCTGATCCTCGACGAGCCTACCGCCGTTCTGACGCCGCCCGAGACGGACGAACTGTTCGAGCGGCTGCGCGATCTGCGGGCGGCAGGGCTCACTATCCTGTTCATCTCGCACAAGCTCCGCGAAGTCCGTGCGCTGGCGAGCCACGTTACGGTGCTGAGGGCCGGCCGGCTCGTCGGCGATGCGCCGCTCGATGCGATCGAGGACGATGCGATCGCGCGCCTCGTCATGGGCCAGGCGGAGCGGCCGAAACTGAAGCGCGGCGGCCGCGTGTCCGGCGCCGCGACGGTCACGCTGGCGGACGTCTCGCTTGCCGCGCGCGACGCGGCGGACCGGCTGCACGACCTCGACCTCGCGATCCATGCCGGCGAAATCCTGGGCGTCGCGGGCGTCGATGGCAGCGGGCAGCGCGGTCTCGTCTCCGTGCTGACGGGCCGCATTCAGCCGAGCGCCGGCGCCATCGCCTATGACGGCCATTCGATCGCCGGGCTCGGCACCGCGGCGCTGCGCCAGCGCGGTCTCGCCCACCTGCCGGCCGACCGGTTTCATGATGGCGGCTCGAAGCGGATGTCGCTCGTCGAGAACGCAATCGCCGGCGCCCACCGTCTGGCGGCGTTCTCGTCGGGGCCGTTCCTGAAACGGCGCGCCATGGAGGCGCGGACGGTCCAGATGATCGAGCGCTACAATGTCCGCGCGCCCGGTCCGAAGGCGCCGCTTGCGGCGCTGTCCGGCGGCAATGCGCAAAAGCTCATCGCGGCGCGCGAATTCGCGACGGAGCCGCGCTTCCTGATCGCCGACCAGCCGACGCGCGGCATCGATGTCGCCGCCGCTGCCTTCCTGCATGAGCGGCTGTCGGAGCTCGCCGAAAAAGGCTGTGCTGTCCTGCTCATCACCGCCGATCTCGACGAGTTGCTCGCGCTCTCGGACCGGATCGTCGTTCTCTATGCCGGCCGCATTGTCGCGCGGATGGAGAACGGCCCCGATCTGACGCCGGAGCGGCTCGGTCCCTCCATGCTCGGACTGGAGAGCGCGGCATGATCCGCTCCGCCCTTGCTTCCTTCGTCATCACGGCGGTCCTGCTGGTGGTCGTCGTCGGCATCGTGCTCGTCCCGATCGCGATGCAAATGCCGGATCCGCTCGCCGTCCTCGACATGTTCGTGCTCGGCCCGTTCCGCAATCCGCGCCATACCGGCAACATCATCGAGATGGCGACGCCCGGCATGATGTGCGGTCTCGCCGTCGCGATCATGCTGCGCGCCGGCATGTTCAATCTCGGCGTCGAGGGCGCGTTCTTCCTCGGCGGCCTCGCGACGGTCGCGACCGTGCTGCTCGTTCCGCTGCCCGGCTGGGCGATGGCGCCGGTCGGCCTCGCCGTCGGCGCCGTGGTGGGCTCCAGCGTCTGCGCGGTGCCGGGGCTTCTGCGCGCGCGCTACGATGCGTCCGAGCTCGTCTCCTCGCTGATGCTGAATTTTGCGGCGCTCTTCATCGGCCTCTTCATCGTCAATTATTTCCTGCGCGATCCGACGGCCGGCGCCATGGTGTCCTACAAGATCCCGAATGACGCCCGGCTGCCGCGCCTCGTGGCGGGAACACGCATCCATCTCGGGACGATCATCGCCGTTGCCGGCTGCCTGCTCGGCACCGTCTATCTCTTCATGACGCGCGCCGGCTTCGAATCCCGGATCGTCGGCCTCAATCCCGCCTTCGCGGCCCATCTCGGCCTGCCGATCCGCTGGATTCTGCTCAGATCGCAATTGATCGGCGGATTGATCGCTGCCGGCGCGGGCGGCATCGAGATGCTCGGCCTCTATCAGCGTTTCTCCTGGCAGGGGCTGCCCGGCAATGGCTGGACCGGCGTGGTCGTCGCCATCCTGGCGCGCGACAACCCGATCCTGCTGATCCCCGCGGCGCTCTTCCTGTCCTATCTGCAGGTGGGCGGCGATCTGATCTCGCGCAATTTCGACGTGCCGAGCGAAGCGGTCGGGTTGATCCAGGCGCTGGTGCTGCTCGTCGTCACCTCGTCGGCCATCATGCGCAATCCGCGCCTGCTGCGCTTCATCACCGGCCGGAAAGCCGCCGCGAACAAGACGTCCGGACCGAAGGTCGCCGAAGGGAGCGCCGCATGAGCGACATCGATTTCGTCGGGCTTCTGAGCTTCGTCCCCGCCATTCTGCGCGTCACGACGCCGATCCTGCTCGCCGCGCTCGGCGTGCTGATCTCGGACCGGGCCGGCGTTCTCAATATCGGCGTCGAGGGTATGATGCTGTCGGGCGCCTTTGTCGGCGTCGTCGCGAGCGCCGCGACGGGCAGCGCGGCGGCCGGCCTCATCGGCGCGATCATCGTCGGCGGACTGCTTGGCGCGGTGCTCGCCGGCGCGGTCCATATCCTGAAGGCCGACCTGATCCTCTCCGGCATCGCGCTCAATATCGCGGCGGCGGCCGGCACGACCTTGCTGCTGTTCCTGATGACCGGCGACAAGGGCATGTCGGGATCGCTGGCGAGCCAGGTCCTGCCCAAGGTGACCATTCCGGTGATCGCGGATATTCCGCTGCTCGGCACGCTGCTCTCCGGCCATCATATCCTGACCTATGTCGCGTTCCTCGCCGTCCCCGGCGTCGGCATCTTCCTGACGCGCACGCCGCTCGGCCTCCGTCTTCGCGCCGTCGGCGAGAGCCCGGAATCGGCGGCGATCGCGGGGATCAACGTCGTGCGGGTCCAGGTCATGGCGCTGATCGTCTCGGGCGCCTTCGTCGGCACCGGCGGTGCGTTCCTCTCCATGGGTTATGTCAGCTGGTTCTCGCAGGATATGAGCGCCGGCCGCGGCTTCATCGCGCTGGCCGCCGAAGTCATGGGGCATGGCAGCGCGTCGGGAACGATGTTCGCGTCGCTCCTTCTCGGCGCGGCCGAGGCGATCGCGGTCGCGCTGCAGGGCAGAGGACTGCCGAGCGAATTGATGCAGACCGTGCCCTACATCGTCCCGGTGATCGCCCTCGTCGTCTATGCCCGCCGCCGCCAGCGGCTCCTCGCGCGCGCTTGAGGCCTTCGCCGCGCTCGCCATCCCCCATCCCCGGCTTCATCGCCCGGCCTTGCCCGCGGCGGACAGAAAGGACGTCTTCTCGATGGATAAGATCAAGGTCATCTTCGACACCGACCCTGGCGTCGACGATGCGATGGCGCTCCTCTTCCTGCATCGCGCGCCGCAAGTGGATCTCGTGGGCGTCACGACGACCTTCGGCAATGGCCGGATCGCCACGACGACGTGGAACGCGCTCTACCTGACGGAGCGCTTCGGCATCGACGCGCCGGTCGCCAGCGGCACGGCGGCCCCGCTGGTCGGCCCGGTGCCGGCGCCGACGGAATTCGTCCATGGCGCCAACGCCCTTGGCGACATCGATCTGCCGGAGCGCATCACGCGCGAGGCCGATCCGCGGCCCGCGCATCGCTTCATCATCGACACCGTCCGGGCCAATCCGGGCGAGATCACCATCGTGGCGGTCGGCCGGATGACCAATCTCGCCCTCGCGCTCCGCGAGGACCCGGCGATTGTCGGCCTGGTGCGCGAGATCATCATCATGGGCGGCGCGTTCGGCTATAATGGCTTCCACGGCAATGTGACGCCCGTGGCCGAGGCCAATATCTACGGCGATCCGCTGGCCGCCGACGAAGTGTTCGGCGGCACCTGGCCGATCACGGTGGTCGGGCTCGACGTCACGCAGCGCACGCAGATGACGACCGAATATCTGCAGGCGCTGGCAAAAGACGGCGGCGAAGTCGGCCGGTTCATCTGGGACATCACGCGCTTCTACGTGGCCTTCCATCACGCGGCCGGCGTGCCCAACATGTTCGTCCACGATTCCTCGGCCGTCGCCTATCTGCTGGACCCGACCCTGTTCGCAACGCGCCGCGGCGCGCTCCGCGTTGTCACCGAAGGGCTCGCGATCGGCCAGACGATCCAGAAGCCCGACGACTACAACTTCCCCCCGGGAGCCTGGGACGACCGCCCCTCACACGCCATCTGCATCGACGTCGATCCGGCGCGCCTGCTGGCGCTTTATCGTCGGACGATCGTGGGCGGCGCCTGAGGCGAGCTTGGGACTGCGGCCGCAACCGCGACTGCATGGAGCCACAGTCGGTTACATGACGGCCGCGATAAGGGTCGGCACACGCGACAACTCGGCTTCGTTGCCGCAACCGGCTGCGGCCCGACGGCCAGCCCGGACGCCCCTGCCGCAAATTCCCCCGGGACGGCCTCGAAACTCATTTCGGAGGTGCTATACCCTCGAGTAAATCGATTGTTGAGGGAGAATCGACTTGGTCGGGCCGAAGGTGACGCTGGGGGTTCTTGCGGAGCGGACCGGCTTCGACAAGTCGACCATCTCTCGTGCATTGCGCAACGACCCGACCCTCTCGATCCGGGCCGAGAACCTCGCGCTCATCAAACGGACGGCCGAGGAACTCGGTTATCGTCCCGATCCGGCCGGCCGAAGCCTCAAGGCATCGCGAAGCTATGCACTCGGGGCTGTCGTGCCCTCGCTCCAGAACCAGATCCACGCCCAGATCGTCGAGGGCGCCCAGAGCGCCTGCCTCGCCGCCGGCTATTCCCTGCTCGTCGTGCATGCGGAGCCGGGGCGTCCGCAGCGCGAGCTCTATCGCCAGCTGGTCGAGAAGCACCGGGTCGAGGGGCTGCTTGTGCTGACCTTGCAGAACGAGGCGGCCGAGCTTCCCGAACTCGCGGCGCTCGGCGTGCCGGTGGTGATGGTGAACCGGCGCTCGGAGGGCTTCGGCAATTTCGTCGTGGTGGATGAGCGCGCGGGGGGGGAGCTTGCCACGCGCCATCTGATCGATATCGGCCATCGCCGGATCGCGCATCTCAGCGGCGAGATCGGCCGCTTCAACGCCGGCGAACGCTTCCAGGGTTATCGTGATGCGCTGGACAAGGCCGGGATCGCCTTTGACGCGGACCTCGTCGAGCCGGCCGGCTATTCCTTCGAGCAGGGCGCGGCCGCGATGGAGCGTCTTCTCGATCGCCGTCAGGGGACGTTCACCGCGGTGTTCGTCGTCACGCTGATGGCTGCGGCGGGCGCGATCAGCACCCTTCGCAGGCGCGGCGTCGCCGTTCCGGGCGACGTATCGGTCATGGCATTCCACGATGGCCTGCTGGCGCGCGCCATCTCCCCGACGCTGACCACTATCGCCTATCCGCTCGTCGACATGGGCGCGGCGGCAGCGAAAGGCATGATCGACATTCTCGAGAAGCGCCGCGCTGCCATCACCATGACCTTCGCCGAAGGGCGCGTCATCGAGCGCGAGAGCACGGCGGCGATCCAGTCGTGAGATGCGCTTGACTCGATTTCGCCGGCGCCCTATTGGAGAGTTAGTAAAACGTTGGACTAGTCGATTTTCTGCGATTTCGACACAGTCCGCGCGGAAGGACACCGCAATGGATTGCCTATGGTTGCCGCGCGCGCCGCTGTCGCGCCGCGGGAGAGCGGGGCTGTGCCACGCTGCCCGCTTCCTGCCCCTCAGCGGGGCACGCTAGGCATGTTTCTCGGAATCGATCTCGGCGCCGGCAGTCTCAAGGCGACGGTCATCAGGCGTGACGGCGCTGTGCTGGCGGAGGCCTCCGCGCCGGTCGAGACCGTGCGCCCGAGGCCCGGCTGGGCCGAGCAGGAACCGTCGGGCTGGCTGCACGCCCTGTCGGCCGCCTTGAAGGCCGTGGGCGAGCGGATCGATCTCGGCGGGCTCAACGGCATTTCCTTCACCGGCGGGACGCATACCTGCGTCCTGCTCGACGCCCACGGCGAAGTTGTCCGCCGGCCGATTCTCTGGAGCGACCAGCGCGCCGGGGCGGAGGCCGCCGCCCTCAATGAGCGCATGCAAGACCGGCTCATCGCGATCGCCTATAACAAGGCGGCGCCGACCTGGTCGATCGCGCCGCTGCACTGGCTGGTCAAGAACGATCCGGACGCGGTGCGGCGGACGGCGAAGGTCCTGTTCGTGAAGGACTATCTGCGCCACCAGCTGACGGGCGACTGCCTGACCGACCGGATTGATGCGCAGGGCACGCTGATGCTCGACGGTGGCGATTTCACCTGGTCCGACGAGCTCTGCGACGCGATCGGCTGGGACCGCGCGACGCTGCCCGAAATCCGCAACCCGACCGACCGGGCGGGCGTGGTCACGGAGAATGCCGCCCGGCGCTTTGGTCTGCGCGGCGGCACGGACGTCTATGTCGGCACCTGCGACACCGCCGCCGAAGTCTGGGCGGCCGGCGCCGTCGATGTCGGCAGCGCGGTGATCAAGCTGGCGACCGCCGGCGTCGTGAGCGTCATGGTCGACCGGCCCTATCTGCAGACCGACATCGCCTATAAGAGCTTCGTCGTGCCGCAGAGCGGCTATGTGCTCGCCGCCATCAATTCCTGTGCCTCCGCGCACAAATGGCTTCGGAACGTCATTGGCGGCCGCGGCACGGCGGCGGCGTCCTTCGATGAGCTGGATCGCGAGGCCGGAGCGACCGCGCCGGGCGCCGACGGCCTCCTGTTTCACCCCTATTTGCAGGGCGAGCGGGCACCCTATTGGGACCCGGCGCTGCGTGCCGACTTCCTCGGCTTGACCATGTCGCATGATCGCGGCCATCTCGTGCGCGCCTTCTATGAGGGTGTCGCCTTTGCGCTGCGCGATGCGGCCAGCCGCTTCCGTGCGGCGGGCCTCGGGATCGGCAGCGCAAGCCTCGTCGGCGGCGGCGCGGTCAGCGAAGTCTGGGCGCAGATCATCGCCGACGTCTTCGCCATCCAGGTGCGACGCCCGGTGCATGGGGACGCCTCCTATGCCGCCGCCCTCATGGCGGCCGTCGGAGCCGGGGCCTTCACGGACGAGACCGACGCCGTGCGCCGCGCCGTCGTCTTCGGTCCGGCCATCCGGCCGCGCGAGGACGTCGCCATCACCTATGACCGGCTCTTCGACCGGTACCAGAGATCCAAGCAACTGCTGACCGCACTCAATCACGAGATCAGCGCCGACGCCTGATTTTGCCGGTTGCTGGGCGCTTGGTCCCCGCGACGGCAGAGCGATGAACCTTGGGAGGAGACAAGATGAAGAACTGGATACGATCCGTCGCTCTTGCGACGGCGGTGGCGAGCCTCGCGGCGCCTGCCCTTGCCGATGACGACACCTTCAAGGTCGGCATGGTCACCTATCTGACGGGCGACTGGGGCTATCCCGGCACGTCGACGAAGCGCTCGTTCGAGATCGCGGCCGAGATGAAGGGGACCGTGCTCGGCAAGAAGATCGAGCCGGTGATCGTCGACGCGCAGAACCCGAACAACCAGGTCGCCGAAGCCCAGCGTCTGATGGCCCAGGGCATCAAGTTCTACATCCAGGGCTACAACCTCGTTCCGGTCCCGCTTGCGCGCTATGTCGTCGACAATGGCGGCCTGATGGCGGACGGCACGAGCTGGTTCCCCGACCTCACCGAGGAAGGCGGCTACCAGAACTACTTCATGTTCATGCCGTCCTGGAAAGACTTCTCCAAGACGCTGGTCGATTATTCGCTGAAGTTCGGCAAGGACAATCTCGGCAAGGACCCGAAGGACCTCAAGATCGCCCTGATCGGCAATCCGATCATGAGCTATGTCGGCGACGAGGCAGCCCGCATTCTCGAGGAAAAGGGCATCCCCGCGGCCATCCATGAGACCTATGGCAACGACATCGCCGATTTCACGCCCCTCATCACCAAGATGAAGGAAGCGAATATCGACATCGTCATCCCCTATCAGCTCGGTTCCGATGCGGAGCTGTATCGCCGCCAGGCCGCCGGCCTGCAGGAGACGCCGCCGATCCTGCTCGCCGCGGGCGTCGGCTATGACCAGCCCGAATTCGCCAATATGGGCGATGCCGCGCTCGGTTCGATGTCGCTGTCCTACACCGTTCCGGAGATGAAGGAAGCGTCCGCGCCCGGCCTCAAGGAGTTCAAGGAGCGCTACAAGGCGAAGTATGGCGAGCTTCCGGTCACGCATGGTCTGCAGACCTTCGCGACCGCCATGGCCTTCTTCGAGATGGTCGAGAAGGCAGGATCCTTCGACATCGACAAGGTCCGCCAGACCATGGAGACCATCGAGATCCCCCGCGGCCAGTTGCCGAACTACTGGGGCGTCAAGTTCGACGAGAAGCACAACAACACGCTGGCCAACCCGCTGATCATCGGCCAGTGGATTCCCGGCCCCGATGGCAAGCCGGTCTACAAGGTCGTCTATCCGGCCGAGCTGGCGGTCGCCGATCCGATCATCCCCTACTTCAAGAAGCATTGAGCCGCGGATCCGACGGAGGCGCATCCGCGCCTCCGTCACCCCGGCGCGCCAGGACCGTCCCGCCCAGATCATGACGCCCCAGATCATCATCACGCTGCTGCTGAACGGCCTGTTCACCGGCGCCATCTACGGCCTCTTCGCGAGCGGGCTGACCTTCCAGCTGGGCTCGCTGTCGATCGCCAATTTCGGCTATGGCAGCTGGCTGATCCTGGCGATGTACACGACCTTCTTCGCGCTCAAGATCTGGAACGTGCCGCTTGCCTTCGTCGTGCTCGTCCTGCCGGTCATCTACTTCGCGGCCGGTTATGTCATCCGCAACCGGCTGCTGGTCGGCGGCTCGCTGAACGTCCAGATCCTGTCCACCATCGGCATCGCGATGATCGTCGATGGTCTGATCATCCTGTTCTATTCGCCGGCGCCCCGCACGCTCGGGATCATCGAACCGCTGATCGAGATCGCGCCGGGGATCCGCATCGGCGCCATCCGCCTCACCGTCTTCATCCTCGCCGCGGTGCTGCTCGTCCTCTTCCAGCTCTTCCTGCAGCGCTCGCACCTTGGAAAGGTGATCCGCGCCGTCGTGCTCGAGAAGGAGACGGCGATGCTGATGGGCATCAATTCCGAACGGATCATCGGCATCGCCTTCGGCATCAGCTTCGTGCTCATCGCGATATCCGGGATCATGCTGATCCACCTCTTCCCGGTCACGACCTCTGCCGGCTCGTCCTACCAGTTGATGAGCTTTCTCATCGCGACGATCGCGGGGCTCGGCAACATGCGCGGCGCCTTCTATGCGGGCCTCGCCATCGGCGTCCTGAATGCCTTCCTGCTCTACTTCGCCGCCTCCTTCGTCACGGTCGTGATTTTCAGCCTCTTCGTCGTCGTCCTGATCCTGCGTTCGGGCAGGACGGCGGGCATGCGGCATATCTGAGGAACGCACACCCATGCATCGCAACCTGGCTAGACCGGTCGGCATAGCGATCATCGTCGGCTTGATCGGCGTGCTGCTGACATTGCCGCTGTTTCCCTCGCCATCGACGACCTATTTCATGGGCCTGATCCTGCAGGTCATGCTGTTCGTCTATCTGGCGCAGGCCTGGAATCTGGCCGGCGGGCTCGCGGGTCTCTTCAGCCTCGGCCACAGCGCCTATTTCGGCATCGGCGCTTATGCCTACGCCGTCGGTGTCGCCAAATACGGCCTCCCTCCCCTCGCCTGCTTCGCCATCGGCCTGTTCCTGAGCGCCGTCCTCGCGGTGATCACCGGCCTCATCAGCACGCGCCTGTCCGGTATGTTCTTCGCAATGGTGACGCTGGGGCTCAACGAGATTCTTCTCAATCTCGCCTCGCAGCTGACCTGGCTCACCAAGGGCGACGCCGGCACCTATCTGAGGAAGCAGTTCACGATCAGCTTCACCACGGCCTATTGGGTGTTCTTCGGGCTCTGCATCGCGGCTTTCGTGCTGATGGCGCTCATCCGGCACTCCAAGCTCGGCACGCTGTGCGTCGCGATCAAGGAGAACGAAGCTTTCTCGCGCGCCATCGGCGTGAATACCGGGCTCTGGAAGATCGTGATCCTGCTGATCAGCGCCGCGATGGTGTCGATCGGCGGCGGGTTCTTCGCGATGTACCAGGGCATTGTCGCACCTACGATGGTCTTCTCCTTCTCGATCTCGATCAAGATGCTGATCGTCACGATGATCGGCGGCATGGGCACGGTCTTCGGACCGCTGGCCGGCGCGGTCCTGATCGTGTTCGACGAGTTGGTCCGTGCCTGGCTCGGCAGTTCGTTCGGTGGCGTTTCGCTCGTCGCCTATGGCACCATTCTCGTCATCTGCGTCCTGTTCCTGCCGAAGGGAATCATGGAGCGGCTGCGCCCCGCCAGCCGGGAGGCATCGTCATGAGCATCAACATGGCGAAGTCCCAGCCCATGCTCGAAGTGGTCGGGCTCGGCAAGACGTTCGGCGGGCTGGCAGCCAATGCGGATGTCTCGTTCAGCGTGGCGCGCGGTAGCATCTCCGGCCTGATCGGTCCGAACGGCGCCGGCAAATCCACCCTGTTCAAGACGATCCTCGGTGTCCATCGGCCGGATACGGGTCGTATCATGCTGGACGGCCAGGACATCACCCAGGCCAGCCAGCAAAGCCGGTGCCGCAGCGGGCTCTGCTGCACGTTCCAGATCTCGGAAAGCTTCACGGAGATGGACGTCCGCGAGTCCGCGATGGTCGCGGCGTATTGCAGGACGTCGCGCCGGAGCGAGGCGCGGTCGATCGCCGACGCCATCCTGACGGATCTCGGCCTCGCGGCCCGCGCCGGACGGCGGAACTCGGAACTCAACGCCTTCGAACGGAAGAAGGCGGAACTCGCCACGGCGCTCGCGACGCGGCCGAAGCTGCTGCTGCTCGACGAACTCTTCGCCGGCTGCTCGCTCGGCGAAATCTCGGAGCTGATCGACATTCTCGGACGGCTGAACCAGCGGGACGGCATCACGCTGATCATCGTCGAGCACGTGCTGCACGTGATCATGAGCATGAGCGACCAGGTCATCGTGCTGGAGAGCGGACGGATCATCGAAACCGGAACGCCCGAGCAGGTCTCGACGTCCCCCGCCGTGCTGAAGGCGTATCTCGGAGAAGACTACAATGTTGATGAGCATCAACAATTTAGACGCCCGGGTTGAACGCCTCCCCGTCCTGAAGGGGGTGAGCCTGGAAGTCGAGGAAGGCCGCATCACGGTCATCGTAGGCGCGAACGGCTCCGGGAAGTCGACCTTGCTGCGCACGATCGTCGGGCTCAATCCGGCGAGCGGGGGCTCAATCCGCTTCAAGGGCGAGGAGATCCAGAATCGCCCGGCCTATGAGATCGCCGCGCTGGGCATATCCCTGGTGCCGGAGGGGCGACGCCTCTTTTCCGAGATGACCGTCTCCGAGAACCTCGAGATGGGCGCCTATCTCTGCCGTCACGACAAGGCGAAGGTCCGGGCCAATCTCGATCGCGTCTACGAGCTCTTTCCCGTCCTGAAGGAGCACCGCGACCGCAAGGCCAAGACCTTCAGCGGCGGCCAGCAACAGATGATCACGCTGGGGCGCGGCCTGATGAGCAGCCCCAAGCTGTTGATGATCGACGAACTGTCTCTGGGTCTCGCGCCCAAGGTGATCAGTGAGATCCTCGAGAAGATCGTCGTCCTGAACAAGCAGGGCATGAGCATCTACCTGGTCGAGCAGAACGTGAAGCAGGCCTTGCGCATCGCCGATTACGGCTACGTGCTCGACAATGGCCGCGTCGCCATGAAGGGCACGGCTCATGCTCTTCTCAACGACGAAAACGTCCAGAAGACCTATCTCGGGCTCTAGGGAACAAGACTGTGTACGGAACCGTCAAGAACTCCGCGCTGCGCGTCCTGGGGGCGCCGCGCGAATACATTCAGGGTCCGGGCGCCCTCGATGAATTGCCGCATCTGTGCGGTCGATATGGATCGGGCGGTCTGCTCGCCGTCGTGGATCCCTTTGTTTACGGCACCATTCGCGAGCGCCTCGAATCCGCGTTCGCCCAAGCCGGGCAGCGTCTCGAATGGGCGGTGTTCGGGGGCGAATGCACGGAGGCCGAGGGCGAACGCCTGGCCGGTCTGGCGCGCGACTGCGACGTGGTCGCGGGCATTGGCGGCGGCAAGTGCATCGACGCCGGCAAATATGCGGGATTGCGCTCCGGCAAGGCCGTCTTCTCGGTTCCGACCATCGCGTCGAACGACGCGCCCACCAGCCGTCTCATCGTCCTCTACGACGGGGCGCACGCGGTCACGGGGACGCGGTACCTTTCCTTCAATCCCGATGTCGTCCTGGCCGACACGGACATTATCGCCGCCGCGCCGCCCCGCTTCCTTCGCGCCGGAATCGGCGACGCGCTGACCAAGATGTTCGAGGCGCGCTCCGTCGCCGCCGGCAAAGGTGGCAACAGCTTCTCGGCGCGACCGCCTTTCGTCGCGGCACGGCTCGGCGAGATCTGCTTCGAGACGATCATCCGCTCGGGAGCGCCCTGCCTGCAGGCGCTCGCGCGCGGCGAGCGTCATGCCGATTTCGAGGAGTTGATCGAAGCGCTGATCCTCCTGAGCGGCCTGACCTTCGAGAGCGGCGGGCTATCGATCGCCCACGCCATGGTGCGCGGCCTCACCCGCGTGCCCGAGCTCTCCGCCTATCTGCATGGCGAGCAGGTCGCCTACAGCGTGCTCGTGCAGCTCCTCGTCGACGGCGACGAAGACATGCTTCGCCGATCGATCGCCTTCAACCGCGCGATCGGCCTCCCCGTCGCGCTCGCCGATTTCGGACTTTCCGACGAGCGCCTCGATCAGGCGATCGAGACGATCGCGGCCAGCACGCTGACATCGCCCTTCCTGCGCAACTACCCTACGCCCATTGCGGCAGCTGACCTCGCGGACGCTATGCGCCGCCTGGAGACGCGCGCCGCCCCCGCCCCATCCGAGAGATAATCCATGCCGGTCATCGACCAGATCGAACTCTTCCATGTGACCGTGCCGCTGCCGGCTCCCTTCGAGCCTGCCTGGGTCCCCGGCGGGGCGCGCACCAAGACCAGCTTCTATCTCATCCATCTCGTCACCGATGATGGCGTGGACGGCTGGAGCGCCTTCTCCGCCTCCGGCCGCGAGCGGGCCGGCATCGGCGACAGCCTGGCCGGCCTCTTTCTCGGCAAGGATCCGACCGACATCGACATGGTGCATGAGCGCATCAAGATCATGGCCGTCGGCGGCATTCGCAACTGGTGGATCGAGCCGGCGTTCTGGGACATCAAGGCCAAGATCGCCGGACTGCCGCTCTACCGCCTGCTCGGCGGCACGGACGACACGATCCGCCTCTACCTTTCCTCCGGCGAGGTGCGCGGCCTGTCCGAGCGGCGCGAGGAGGCGGAGGCCCGGCTCGAGGAAGGATTCGGGACCATGAAGGTCCGTGTCCATGACTGGGACGAGGAGGTGGACATCGCCCAGATCCAGGACATCGCAACTCATATGGCAGGCCGCATGAGCATTGCGGTCGACTGCAATCAGGCCTTTCGCCTGACACAGCATGGCGATGCACCGCTCTGGGATCTCCCCCGCGCCAAGCGCTTTGCCGACGCCGCGGCGGATGTCGGACTGGCCTGGGTCGAAGAGCCGCTGTTCATGGAATGGTACGAAGCAATGGCCGAACTCACGGCCTATTCGCGCGTCCCGATCGCCGGCGCAGAGCTGCATACGGCGGGCTACCCCGAGCTCAAATATATGGTCGAGAAGCGGTGCTATGCCGTGTTCCAGCCGGACGCCATGTGGGCGGGCGGCATCCGGCAGTGCATGCAGGTCGCCGAGCTGTGCCGCCAGCATGGGCTGAAATTCAGCCCGCATAGCTGGGGCAATGGTATCGGCTTCATCGTGAACGCGCATATCATGGCGGCGAGCGGCTTTGCCGGCGAGATGCCGTTCGAGTTTCCATATTGCCCACCCGGCTGGACCATCGAGGCGCGTGACGCGCTCCTCGAGGCGCCATGGCAGCACGATCGTGG
Source organism: Kaistia hirudinis (assembly GCF_014196455.1). Lineage (GTDB taxonomy): Bacteria > Pseudomonadota > Alphaproteobacteria > Rhizobiales > Kaistiaceae > Kaistia > Kaistia hirudinis. Next base: position 679,383 of record NZ_JACIDS010000004.1, on the reverse strand, counting down.
ATCATTTCACATGCCGACCGCCCCCGGTCTCGGCTTCACGATCGACCAGAAAGCCCTGTCGCAGTTCGGCGCCTGCTTCTTCCGTGCCAAACGGCGCGAGAGTCACTGGATGCCCGAGGCGCTGATGGGCGTGGTTGGTACGCGCGAACAGAAGAAGAGCTGACATGACCTATCACTTCGGAACCTTTACCGCGGGAAGCTGGAAGCGTCGCAGCGGCGGCGATTTCGTCACCGTCAATCCGGCGCAGCCCGACGAGGTCGTTGGCATTTATGACGCCACCGATGCCGCCGAGCTCGATGCGATCTTCGCCAATGCGCGCCGGGCGCAGGCGGAATGGGGAAGCGTGCCGGGCATCCAGCGGCACTCCATCCTCGAGGCATGGCTCGATGCCGTAGAGGCGCGGTGCGACGAGATCGCGCTCGCCATCACGCTCGAGATGGGCAAGACGCTGGCGGATGCGCGCGGCGAGATTCTCTACGCGCTGAAGGAGGCCCGCTTCACCATCGGAGAGGCCAGCCGCGCGATCGGCGAGGTCATGCCTTCGGCCCGGCCGGGGGTGCGCAACATGACGTTGCGTCGCCCGCGCGGCGTCGTCGTCGCGGCAACGCCCTGGAACTATCCCGTGCTGACGCCGCTGCGGAAGCTCGCGCCGGCCTTTGCGCATGGCAATGCCGTCATTTTGAAGCCGTCGGAGATCGCGCCGGCCTCCGCCTGCCTGATGGCCGAGATCGCCGACGCCCATCTGCCGCGCGGCCTGTTCCAGATCGTGCTCGGCGGCCCTGCCGTCGGTGCGGCGCTGGTCTCCCACCCCCGCGCCGACGCGGTCACCTTCACCGGTTCGGTCGAGACCGGGCGGCGGATCTATGTGGCGGCGGCCGCCAATCTGGCCGAGGTGCAGCTCGAACTCGGCGGCAAGAATGGCATCGTGGTGCATGATGCCGACGATCTGGACGCCTGCGCGGACGAGATCGTCGCAGGCACGCTGGAAAATAGCGGACAGCGCTGTACCTCGATCAGCCGCGTGATCGTCAGGCGCGCGATCGCGGCCGATCTGGAGCGCGCAATCGCGGCCCGCATGGAGGCGATTGTCGTCGGCGATGGCCGCGATCCGGCGGTCGGCATGGGACCGATGGCCTCGGCCGCGCATTTCGATCGCGTGACCTCCATGATGGCCCGCGGCGCAGGAGAAGGCGCGCGACTGGCCGCCGGTCATGGGCCGCGCCCCACGGGCGGCTTCTTCCTTCGTCCCACGCTCTACGCCGATGTGCGTCCGGATATGTCGCTGGCGCAGCAGGAAGTCTTCGGTCCGGTGCTGTCGCTGATCCCCTATGACACCGTCGACGAAGCGCTGGCGATCCTCAACGGGGTCGAATTCGGCCTCGCCGCGGCGCTGTTCTCGAACCGGCTCGACGTGGTGCAGCGCTTTGTTGCCGAGGCCCAGGCTGGCATGCTGCACGTCAATCACCAGACCGGCGTCGATCCCAACATGCCCTTTGTCGGCATCAAGAATTCGGGCGTGGGCGCGGCTTCGATCGGTCGTTCCTCGATCCATTTCTACACGACCGAACACTCCGTCTACATCAAGTCGTAAAGCCGGCCATGCCCCAGGAATATGACTACATCATCGTCGGCGCGGGCTCCGCCGGCTGTGTGCTCGCCAACCGCCTGACGGAAAACGGCAAGCACTCCGTGCTGCTGCTCGAGGCCGGCGGCACGGACCGCAGGCCCTGGGTGCAAGTTCCCATCGGCTACAGCAAGACCTTCTTCGATGCCGCCGTGAACTGGAAATACACCACCGAGGCCGATCCCGGGATCAACGGCAAGACGGCCTATTGGCCGCGCGGAAAGGTGCTGGGCGGATCGAGCTCGATCAACGCGATGGTCTATATCCGCGGGCAGCGGGAGGATTATGACGGCTGGACCGCGAAGGGCCTCGCGGGCTGGGGCTTCAACGACGTCCTGCCCTACTTCAAGAAGTCGGAAGACAATATCCGCGGCGCGGACGCGTATCATGGCAGGGGCGGACCTCTGGCGGTCAGCGACATCGGCGAGGAAGTCCATCCGCTGACCCGCGCCTTCGTGCAGGCCGGCGTCGAGGCGGGCGTGCCGCGGAACGACGATTTCAACGGCGCGTCGCAGGAGGGGATCGGCCTCTACCAGCTCAACATCCGCAAGGGCATCCGCAGCAACAGTTCGAATGCCTTCCTTCGTCCCGCCATGCGCCGTCCGAACCTGCACCTCGTCACGGGTGCGCACACGACGCGCATCCTGATCGAGAACGGCCGTGCCGTCGGCGTGATCTACAGGAAGGGCGAATTGCACGAGGCGCGCGCGGGGCGGGAAGTGATCCTGGCCGCTGGCGCGATCAACTCGCCGCAGCTGCTCCAGCTGTCGGGCATCGGTTCGCCCGCGCTTCTGCGCCGGCACGGCATCGCCATCAAGGTCGACCTGCCGGCGGTCGGGCGTAACCTGATGGACCATCTCTATGTCTCGTATATCTGGCGCGCGAACCGGAAGACGCTCAATGACAGCTTCCGCTCCAACTGGTTCAAGGCGATGGCGGGGCTGCGTTATCTGACGACGCGCCGGGGACCGCTTTCGATCAGCATCAACCAGGGCGGCGCCTTCGTGCGTACGCGGCCCGGCCTCGACCGGCCGAACATGCAGCTCTATTTCGTCCCGATGAGCTTCGGCGCCGACAGCAGCGCCGATGCGGAGCTGCTCAACTTCCATGATTTTCCCGGCTTCATCATGTCGGCGAGCCCCTGCCGGCCCACGAGCCGCGGCGAGCTGGAAATCCGCAGCGCGGATCCCTTCGCGCCGCCGAAGATCACGCCGAACTATCTTTCAACCGAGGCGGACGTCGAGGACATGCTGGAAGGCGTCGCCTTCCTGCGCCGCCTTGCAGCGGCCCCCGCTCTTGCCAGCGCCATCGTCGAAGAGGTGACGCCGGGCCCGCGCGTGACCGCCCGCGAGGACATCGTCCACGATTGCCGCGACCGCGCCAATACGACGTTCCATCCGATCAGCACCTGCACCATGGGGGTCGACCCAAGGACCTCGGTGGTGGACGCGAGACTTCGCGTTCACGGCATCGCAGGCCTGCGCGTGGTCGACGCCTCCGTCATGCCGGACATGATATCGGGCAATACGAACGCCCCGACGATCATGATCGCCGAGAAGGGCGCCGACCTGATCCTGGCCGACGCGATGAGGGCGAAGTCATAATTCACGCGGCGCATCCGTCTCACGCCAACTATCGCTGACTTTCAGCGGACGGCTCCCGTCGCGATCCTCTTGCGATCTTCGGCAGCACCATCCGTCGCCGCATGGCATTGTATTGAAGGCGGGATTCCGGCTTTCGGGCCAGTTCGATGCGAAGATGCCGGATAGGTCGCCTCCGAGCCTCCACCACGACGCAGTCCTGTCCAAGGCCCTTATGCGAAGCGCAATCTTGCTTGCCCTTCGCCACCTCCAACTGGTCCGGATCCAGGCCGGATTTGGCCCGTTCTGGACCGACGATCGACTATTCCCGCCTCAGTCAGCCCGCACCCCCGAAAAAACCTGTCTCCAACTGCGAAGCCGTCTTGCATTCGGGCGCGTTTCGCCGAATGCTAGGTTGACTGGTCAACCTGATGACTGGATGTGTCGATGGTCCGCTCGCCCGCCCCTCTTGCCGATCCGATGATGGAGCGTCCGCTCTATCGTCAGCTGATCGACAGCCTCCGGCGCGATATCGCGGCGCGGCAGCCGGGGGACAGGATCGACAGCGAGCCACAGCTTTCCCGCCGTTTCGGCGTCAGCCGCTTCACGGTGACCCGCGCCGTCGAGGCGCTGGTCGACGAGGGGCTGCTCTATCGCCGCCAGGGGCTCGGCACCTTCGTCGCGGCCCCCGCGCTGACGCGGGCGCCCTCCTATCTGATGAGCTTCACCGAGGCGGTCGCCGCCGCCGGCCGCGCGCCGGCGCATCGCGTCCTCGCCTTCGGCGCGGCCGAATGGCGTCCCGACCTCCCCTTTGCCGAGGGCGAGGCGCTGGTCGCGCTCGACCGGCTCCGTCTTGTCGACGGCATGGCGACGGCGATCCATCGCTCGGTGCTGTCGCGCGCCGTGGCCGATCGCGTCGGGCTCACCGCCGACATCGTCGCGAACCCCGCCTTCTCGCTTTATCGCCGCTTCGAGGAGGCCGGGCTGTTCGTCGAGCGCGGCGTCGAGATGCTGCGCGCCCGCCCGGCCAGCGACGAGGAGGCGCGCCTGCTGCGCCTGCTCGAAGACCGCGTCGTCATGGCCGTGCGCCGCCAGTCCTTCGCCGCGGATGGAACCATCCTCGATGTCGTCGACGCGGTCTATGACGCGCGCCGCTACGCCTATGAAGCCGAGATTCTGCGCAAGACGGGACCGGCCGAGCAGACAACCAGACCACAGCCTTCCAGGGAAAAGAACCATGTCTTACAAGTGGATAGTGAACAGCGCTTCGGTCCTCGCCTTGGCCCTTGGAGCGACGAGCGCGGCGAAGGCGGCTGACGCGCCGGCCGCCCTCATCATCGCGCAGGGCGGCCTCGGCGATCAGTCCTATAACGACCTCGCCTATGAGGGCTTCAAGAAGGCCGTCGCCGCCGCCAAGATCGAGGGCAAGCCGGTCGAATCGAAGGATGTCGTCGCGCAGGCGGCCGATATCCTCCGCCGCGCCTCGGACGCCGGCTTCGGCCTTCTGGTCGATCTCGAATATTCGCATGGCGAGGCGCTCGCCACCGTCGCCAAGGATTATCCGGACACGAAATACGTCATCCTGAACCAGGTGCAGCCGGGCGCGAACGTCGCCTCGGTGCTGTTCCAGGAGCAGGAAGGCTCCTATCTCGCCGGCGCGCTCGCCGCGCTCGTGACCACCGATACGTCGATCCCCGGCATCAACGACAAGCCGATCATCGGCGTGATCGGCGGCACCAAATCGGTCGGCATCGACAAGTTCATCGTCGGCTACATCCAGGGTGCGCACGACGTGAACCCGAATGTCGAGGTGAAGGTCGCCTATTCCAACAATTTCGGCGATCCGGCGATCGGCCTGCAGATGGCCAAGGCCATGTATGACGAGGGGGCGGACATCGTCTATCAGGTCGCCGGCGGCACCGGCATCGGCGTGATCCAGGCGGCGAAGGAAACCGGCCACTATGCCATCGGCGTCGACACCGACCAGGACGGCCTCGCGCCCGGCTCCGTGCTCACCTCCATGCTGAAGCGCACCGACGTCGCGGTCGAGACCGTGGTCGGCGACTATGCCGGCGATACATTCCCCGGCGGCAAGACCGTGACGCTCGGCCTCAAGGAGAACGGCGTCGCTCTCTCCGACATGAAATATACCAAGGACAAGATCCCGGCGGCGACGCTCGCCAAGGTCGATGAGCTCAAGGCCAAGATCCTCTCTGGCGACATCAAGGTCTGGAACGCGGTCGACCAGGGTTATCCGGACTTCTTCAAGTAAGCCGGCATAGTATCGAGCTTCCATGTCCGCCCCCGCATCCAGGACCCGGATCGGCGCCCGCGCGATCGTGCGCCGCTTCGGCCCCGTCATTGCCAATGACGGCATCGATTTTGCCGCCGCGCCCGGCACGATCCACGCGATCGTCGGCGGCAATGGCGCGGGAAAATCGACGCTGATGCGGATCCTGCAGGGCGTCGATCGTCCGGATGACGGCAGCGTCATCCTCGACGACCGCGAGGTCCGCCTCACCGCGCCGGCCGATGCGTTTGCGCGCGGCATCGGCATGGTGCACCAGGAATTCATGCTGGTGGACGAGCTGACGCTGCTCGAGAACCTGATCCTCGCCCGCGAGCCGGTGCATGCGGGCGGCGTCATCGACCGACGCAAGGCGCTGGCCGAGGCCGAGCGGGTCGCCGCCATGGCCGGCGTCACGCTGGACTGGCAGATGCGCGTCGCCGATGCGCCGGTGCATATCCGCCAGATCCTCGAGATCCTGCGCCTGCTCTATCGCGGCGCCGACGTGCTGATCCTGGACGAGCCGACCGCCGTGCTCGCCCCGACGCAGGTGCGCGAGCTGATCGGATTGATGCGCCGGCTAAAGGCCGAAGGGCGGACGATCCTCTTCATCAGCCACAAGCTGGACGAGGTGATGAACGCCGCCGACTCGATCACGGTGATCCGCCGCGGCCGGGCGATCACGACGGTCCTGCCCGGCGAGACCAGCAAGGCGAAGCTCTCCGAGATGATGGTCGGTGAGCCGGTCGAATTGCCCCTCGTCCACCCGGCCGCGCCGCATGCCGGCGTGCCGGTCCTTGCGATCGACACGCTCGTCGCGCGCGACGGTCGCGGCCTGCCGCGCCTCGGCCCGATCACGCTCAATCTCTATCCCGGCGAAATCGTGGGAATCGCCGGCGTTGCGGGCAACGGACAGGACGAACTCGCCGCCGCCGCCGCGGGACTCGGTGAGATCGATGCCGGCTCGATCCGGATGGACGGGCGCGACATCACGCGGGCCCGCACGGGCAGCTTCCGCGATCTCGGCATCGCCTATCTGAGCGCCGACCGCGCCGGCGACGGGCTGTGCCTTTCCGCCTCGATCCGCGACAATTTCATCGCCGGCAGCGAGCATGCGCCGGCCTTCTCGAAGTCCGGGTTGCTCCGCCTTCGCGCGATCCACGAAGGTGCGCGAAGGGCGCTCGACACGCTCTCCGTCCGCTATGGCGCGATGGGCGATCCGGTGAAGAGCCTTTCTGGCGGCAATCAGCAGCGCGTCGCCATCGCGCGGGAATTCGAGCGGAAGCCCCGTATCCTCATCGCCGCGCAGCCGACGCGCGGCGTCGACATTGCCGGCATCGCCTTCATCCATCGCCAGATTGTCGCCTTCCGCGATGCGGGCGGCGCGGTGCTGCTGATCTCGGAGGAACTGGACGAGATCCTCTCGCTCTCCGATCGCATTGTCGGCCTCTATGGCGGGCGCATCACCGGCGAGCTCGATCGCAGCGATGCGAGCGTCGAGCGCGTCGGCCGCCTCATGCTGGGTGAGAAGGCGGCATGATCCGGGCCGCGCTCGCCAATCTTGCCGCCGCTGCCCTGCCCTTCGTGCTGGCGCTGGCGATCGGCGCCATCGTGCTCGCCGTGACCGGGCACGACCCGCTCTCGGTCTATGCCCTGATGGCGTCGGAGGCCTTTGGCGGCACGCGCCGCATCGCCGCGACGCTGACCGCCACTACGCCGCTGCTCCTGACCGGCCTCGCGACGGCGATCGCCTTCCGCGCGGGCGTGTTCAACGTCGGCGTCGAGGGCTGCTTCTATCTCGGCGGTCTCGCCGCCGCGACGCTCGGCTTCTGGCTGGTCGGCTGGCCGGCGATCGCGATCATCCCCGTCGCGCTGCTCGCGGGCGCGCTGATCGGCGGGGCCTGGATGGTGGCGCCGGCAACCCTCAAAGTGCGGCTCGGCGTCGACGAGGTCGTCACCACGCTGATGCTGAACTTCATCGCCGTCAACCTGACCAGCTGGCTCGTCAACGGCCCGCTGCTGGCGCGCGGCTCGGCCAATTCGGCGACGCCGGCGATCGAGAAGACGGCCGAGCTGCCGCGGCTCCTGCCGCCCTCGACCCTGCATCTCGGCTTCATCATCAGCCTGGCGCTGGTCATTCTCTATGGCTTCTGGGATCGCTTCACCGTCACCGGCTTCCGCTCCCGTCTGGTCGGCCTGAATGCCCGCTTCTGCCGCGCCGTCGGCATCGACGTGCCGTCGCTTCTGTTCCGCATGATGATCCTCTCCGGGCTGATCGGCGGCCTCGCCGGCGCGATCCATGCGCTCGGCCTGGTCCATCGCTTCGTTGCCGGCTTTTCCCCCGGCTATGGCTTCACCGGCATCGCCGTGGCGCTGCTCGGCCGCAATTCGGCGCTCGGCATGATCCTCGCGGCGCTGGTCTTCGGCGCGCTGGCCTCCTCCGGCGCGACGATCCAGCTCTTCTCGGATGTGCCAATCGAGATCGTCGAGGTGTTGCAGGGCACGGTCATGATCTTCGCCGTGGCGAAGCTCGGCCTGCTGCTGCGCGACCGGCGGGGGCTTGCATGATCGACCCGCTCATCCATGCCGCGCTGCTGATGACGACGCCTATCCTGCTCGCAGCGATCGGCGGGCTCGTCAACCGCGTCGGCGGCATCGTCAATATCGGCCTTGAATCCATGATGCTGACCGGCGCGCTGGTCGCCGTCATCGTCTCGGCGGATACGGGCAGCGTGGTGCTGGCGCTGCTCGCCGCGCTCGTCGCCGGCGGGATCGTCGGACTTCTGATGTCGCTGGTGGTGACGCGGCTTGCGGCCAACGAGATCATCGTCGGCCTCGGCTTTTCCGTCGCCGTGGCCGGGCTGGTGCGCTTCCTCTTGAAGAGCGTCTATGGCGTATCGGGCACCTTCAATCCGCCCGGCGTGGTCATGCTGCCGCGGATCGATATCCCCGTCATCGCCGATGTCCCGATCCTCGGCGCGATCCTCTCCGGCCAGGACCCGCTGACCTGGTTCGCCTGGGCGATGGTGCCGGTGACCGCCTTCGTGCTGGCGCGGACGCGGCTCGGGCTGCGGCTGCGCGCCGCCGGCTCGGCCGAGATGACGGCGCGGGCGCTCGGGCTCGATCCGCTCGCGAGCCGCGATGCCTCGACCGTCTTCGCCGGCGCGATGTCCGGCCTTGCCGGCGCGCATCTCTCCATCGGCGTCGTCGGCCTGTTCAACGAGGGCATAACGGGCGGGCGCGGCTTCATCGCGCTCGCCGCCTTCTATTTCGGCCGCAACCGCCCCTGGCGCACGGCGCTCGGCGCCCTGCTCTTCGGCTTCTTCGAAGCGCTGCAGATCCGCCTTCAGGGGCGCGGCGTGCCGGCCGAACTCGTGCAGATGCTGCCCTATCTCATCGTCATCCTCGTCCTTACCGGCCTCGGTCTCGCCAATCGCCGCCGGAGCGGCTCCTCCTCATGACAGCGCCGAAAACCGCCCTGATCCTGGTCGACGTCATCAATTCCTTCTTCCTCGAAGGCCAGCCGAACTTCTATCCGGCGGCGCTCGACGTGCTCGGCCCGCTGCATGACCTGCTGGCCGCGGCACGGGCCGGCGGCCATGTCGTGGTCCATGCCGTCGAGCAGCATTATCCGGAGTTCGACGATTACGAGTTCAAGAAGCTGCCGCGCCATCACATGGAAGGCGCGCTCGACGCCGCCTTCTTCGGCGAGTTCCGGCCGGAGGGACCGCGCGAGATCGTCACGCGCAAGCGCCGTTTCAGCGCCTTCTTCGCCACCGATCTCGCCCTCTTCCTGCATGAGCAGCGCATGGAGCGCGTGATCATCGCCGGCGTGAAGACCAATGTCTGCATCCGCGCCTCGGCGCAGGACGCGTTCGCCCATGGCTTCGACGTCGTGGTGCCGCGCGAGGCGACCAATTCGAACCGCCCGCATCTCGCCGAGGCCTCGCTCGAGGATATCGACCGCTATATCGGCCGCGTCGTGCCGCTCGCCGATGCGCTGGAGATGCTGGCATGAGCCGCGCCGTCGTCACCGGCTTTTCGAGCTCCGACTATGCCCTGCGCCTCCGCGGCCCCATGGTCGCCGACAAGACCACGACGATCGACTGGCGCCCCGGCGAGTGGCCGCGCGTCGGCGGTCCGCCGGCCTTCATCGCCAGCGCCATGGTCCGCGCCGGCTTCGCCGATGTCGTGCCGGTCTCCTGGGTCGGGCAGGACCGCGACAGCGAGACGTTTCGCGCGGCACTATCGGATGCCGGCGTCGATATCGGCGGGATCGCGCAGCTTCCCGGCCGGATGCCAACGAGCGTGCTCGCCTATGGGCCGGACGGCGGCTGCCACTGCCTGTTCGATCCGGCGATTACCGTGCCGCAGCGCCTCGACGAGCGCCAGAGCGCGCTCGTCGCCCGCGCCGATTGGGTCTGCCTCACCGTCGGCCCGCCCGAGGTCACGGAGCAGGTGCTGGCGCTGATCCGCCCGGAGTCGAAGCTCGTCTGGTCGGTCAAGGTCGACGAGCGCGTCATGCCCGGCGATCTCGCGGCGCGCGTCGCGGCCCGCGCCGATATCGCCGCCTGGAGCCGGGGCGAAGCGGAATTCGCGGCCAAGGCCTTTGCCGGCAGCGCCACGGATCGGCCGGACCGGTTGCTGATCGAAACGCGCGGCGGCAACGGCGTCATCCTGCGCGCCGGCGGCGAGGAAGCGCGCTTCCCCGTCCGGGCGATCGAGACCAGCGACACGACCGGCGCCGGCGACACCTTTCTCGGCGGCTTCCTCGCCGCCTTCATTCAAGAGCCGGGCGACGCCCGCGCCGCCATCCGGCACGGCATCGCTGCGGTCGAGGCGCTGCTGAAAGCGCGGCTCCGGAACAACCATCAGGGAAGCGAGACCCCATGACGCAGACAGCCACGACCCGGACCGCCTGGTATATTGGCTGCCGCCAGGACGAGGTCGGCGAGGCAGCGATCCTCGTCGGCGACCGCGCGCGCATCGACCGGATCGCCGAGCATCTGGAAGACCCGCATTTCGTCGAGGAAAATCGCGGCCTGCGCACCGTGACGGGCACGCGCGCCGGCAAGCGCATCACCGTCACCGCCTTCGGCATGGGGGCGCCGATCGCGACCATCGTGCTGCACGAACTGTTCGATCTCGGCATCCGCACCTTCCTGCGGATCGGCACGGCCATGGTGTTCCCGCCGGCCGTGCTCGGCGACTTCGTGCTCGCCGATGGCGGCGTCCGCTCGGAAGGCACGTCGCGCACCTATGCGCCGCTCGCTTTTCCCGCCGTCGCCGATTTCGACCTCGGCCTCGCGCTCCGCGCCTCGTTGAAGCTGCATGACGTGCCGTGGCGGGCCGGCATCTTCGGCACCTATGACGGCTTCTATACCGAGATGTTCGCGCTCTCGGAGGGCGAGAAGCGGATGATCGACGGTCTCCGCTCCGACATCCGCAAGATGGGCCTGATCGGCACGGATATGGAGACGGCGACGCTGCTCACCGCCGGCCGCATCCTCGGCGCCCGCACGGCCAGCCTCTGCCTCGGCACGGTCGACGGGCTCAGCCAGGAAAAGATCGAACCCGCCGCCATGGCGGCGAAGGAACGCCAGATGTTCGAGATCGCGCTCGACGCGGTCGCCGCCAGCCTCTCCTCGCAACAGGATCTCGTCCCGTGACCGCGATCACCGACCGCTATTTCGACAATCTGATCGAGCGCCTCACCATGGTGCGCGACACCCAGGCCGACGCGATCGACCGGGCCGCGAGCGCCTGCGCGGATTCGCTCGCCAAGGACAAGCTCGCCTTCACCTTCGGCACCGGCCATGGCGCCCTGCCCGCGATCGAGAGCTTCCCGCGCACCGGCACGATCGTCGGCTTCCGCCCGATCGTCGAGAGCACGATGATCTCGTTCCATCGTGTCTGGGGCGACATGGGCTCGCGGCAATATCGCTTCATCCATGCCGTCGAGGGTTATGGCAAGGCGATCCTGCGCTCGCATCAGCTCGATCCCGAGGACACGATGGTGCTGTTCTCCCATTCCGGGGTGAATGCGGTGATCCTCGACATCGCGCTCGAAGCGAAGGAGCGCGGCATGACGCTGGTCGCCGTGACCTCGCTGCCGCATTCCTCGGTGACGACATCGCGCCACTCCTCCGGCAAGCGCCTGTTCGAGGTCGCCGACATCGTCGTCGACACCGGCGTGCCGCTCGCCGATGCGGCGATCCGCATCGATGGTCTCGCGCATCCTGTCGGCGCCAATTCAACCTCGATCACCATCGCCATCGCCCATGCCATCGTCTCGGCAACGGCGGAAAAGCTGGTGCAGCGCGGCATTCAGCCCTTCGTGATGGTGAACCCCAACACGGCCGGCAAGGAAGCCGCCAATATCCAGAACGACAAGAACTATGACGAACTCTGGCGCCGCCTGAAGGCGCGCTGACGGGGAGAGAACGATGACGCGCGAGCGCGAGCTTTTCATCGACGGCGCCTGGCGCCCGTCGCTCTCCGGACGCCGGCTGGAGATCTGCGATCCCGCAAGCGGCGAGCGCATCGGCTCCAGCGCGCTGGCCGATGCGGCGGATATCGACGCGGCGGTCCAGGCCGCGCGCCGGGCCTTTCCGGGCTGGGCCGCGACCCATGCCGACGAGCGCGCGCGCATCCTGAAGCGCGCCGCCGACCTGATCGAGGACCGCGTCGGCGACATCGCAGAGCTCCTGACACGAGAGCAGGGCAAGCCCGTTCCCGATGCCGAGAAGGAGATCCGCTTCGGCATCGAAGTCATCCGCTACTATGCCGAGGAAGGCCGCCGCATTGGCGGGTCGCTCCGTCCATCCTCGCGCGCCGATATCCGCAGCCTCGTCGTCACGTCCCCGGTCGGCGTCGTCGGCGCGATCACGCCATGGAATTATCCCGTCGACATCTATGCCTGGAAGCTCGGCCCCGCGCTCGCCGCCGGCTGCACGCTGGTCGTGAAGCCGCCGCACGAGACGCCGCTCGCGATCGGCAAGATCGTCGAATGCTTCGCCGAGGCCGGCCTGCCGTCGGGCGTGCTGAACGATCTGCCCGGGACCGGGCCCGAGGCCGGCGCGGCGCTCGCCGCCCATCCCGGCATCGACATGATGACCGCGACCGCCTCCACCACCGCCGGCCAGTCGATGATGCGCGCGGCGGCCGATACGATGAAGCGGCTGGCGCTGGAGCTCGGCGGCCAGTGCCCCTTCATCGTGCTGGACGACGCCGACATAGCGGAGGCCGCAGCGGCGGCGGCCCGGCGGTCATTCTCGAACATGGGTCAGATCTGCATCGCGGTGAACCGCATCCTCGTCGCCGACCGGATCCATGACGCCTTCGTCGAGGCGCTCGTCGCCGAGACGCGCAAGATCCGGCTCGGCCACGGCATCGACCAGGGCGTCGGCTATGGCCCGATGCTGCTGGAGAGCGGACGTACCCGCGTCGCGCGCCACATCGCCGATGCGGTGCAGCGCGGCGGCAGGCTGCTCGTTGGCGGCGAAAAGCCGAAGGGCGAGGCGTTCGATCGTGGCTTCTTCTTCGAGCCGACCCTCATCGACGACGTGCCGGACGCGGCGCTGGCCATGACCGAGGAAACCTATGGCCCGCTCGCCGCGATCCGCCGCGTCAAGGACGATCGCGAGGCGCTCGCCGTCGCCAATGCCCTGCCCTATGGCCTCGCTGCCTATGTCTTCTCCGGCGACATCGAGCGCGCCTGGACCTTTGCCGAGCGGCTGGAGACCGGCGCCGTCGGCGTGAACATCAATGACACCACCGAGCTGCAGGCGCCCTTCGGCGGCTGGAAGCTCTCCGGCGTCGGCCGCGAACTCGGCCCAGAGGGCATCATGGCCTTCCGCGAATCGAAGCACATCAAGATGCGCATCCGCAGCCGGCTCGGCTGAGACTGGCGAGAGGGCGAGCCACGTCCTATCTAAGGGGCTCACCCCACAGGAGGCTTGGCGATGTCGACAGCCGCGGCGACGTTGGTTCGGACGGATGAGGAATGGCGAAGGCTCCTGACGCCGGAACAGTATTACATCATGCGCCAGCACGGCACGGAGCGGCCGGGCAGCTGCGCGCTGCTGCATGAGAAGCGGCAGGGCACCTTCACCTGCGCCGGCTGTGGTCAGCCGCTCTTCGCCTCGGGCGGCAAGTTCGAGAGCGGCACGGGCTGGCCGAGCTTCGGCGCCCCGATCGAGGGCTCGGTCATCACCACGGTCGATCGCAGCCATGGCATGGTGCGCACCGAAGTCTCGTGCAGCCGCTGCGCCAGCCATCTCGGCCACGTCTTCGACGACGGCCCGCCGCCGACATTCCTGCGCTACTGCATCAATGGCGTGGCGATGAATTTCGAGCCGGCCTGACGCGAACCGCGGACGCTGCGAAGAGCGACCAGAACGATCGAACACCGGGCGGACACTCCGCCCGGTGTTTTCGTTTACGCGTCTTCTGTTTGATCATCTCCAAAAATTGACAGAACGAACCGATTTTGTAATTTTCCTATCAGGCTCAGTGCACAGAGAGGCGCCCGCTTGTCGATCAGGGAGGAGTTGGCGCATACGCCTGTCGTCCTGACTTCGTCGGAAGCCAAGATCGTTCAGGTGCTGCTCGCCGATTATCCGATGTCGGGACTGGGAACCGCGACGCGGCTGGCGAAGCTGGCCGGCGTCAGCGACCCGACCGTGATGCGGCTGATGATCAAGCTCGGCTATTCCGGCTTCGCCGAATTCCAGAGCAAGCTGCTCGCCGAAGTCGAGGCGCGGCTGCATTCGCCCTTGTTGATGATGGAGGCGAAGCGTCCCGCCGACACCAGCGAAGGCACGGCGCTCGCCTATTTCCATTCCGTCGCCGATAGCCTGGAGCGGACGCGGACCCAGATGCCGGCGCAGGCCTATACGCAGGCCTCCTCGCTGCTGCTCGAGGCCAAGGGACAGGTTCTCTTCCTCGGCGGGCGGTTCAGCCGCCATATCGCCTCGATCTTCGCCGGCTATGTCGTCCAGCTTCGGCCCCAGGTGCGCGATCTCGCCAAGCTGGCGCCGTCCGATTTCGACATGCTGGTCGACCTCGGCAAGCGCGACCTGCTCGTCGTCTTCGACTATCGCCGCTACCAGGCGGATGTGGTGGACTTCGCCAAGCAGGCAAAGGCGCGCGGCGTCGCCGTGCTGCTCTTCACCGATCCCTGGCTCTCGCCGATCGCCGAGTTCGCCGACCACACTATGATCGCCGCGATCGACGCGGATTCGCCCTATGACACCATGGCGACGCCGGTGGCGCAGATCGAGACGGTCCTCGCCCACATGATCGCGCAGCACGGCTCGTCCATGCGTCAGCGCATCGAAGGCATCGAGGCGATCCGCGCCGCCAACGCCGTGACGCTCGACCATGACGGCCCCTCGCCGCCCACAAAATTCGCCCGCCTGAAGCCCTGATCACCACAAGAGACCCGATGGCCAGCCAAACGCCCCTGCCGCGCCGCGACCAGCCTTTCGTCAAGGGCGCGACGGCGCTCCTCCTCGTCGACATGCAGCGCATCTGGCTGGAACCGGGCCTCGATCCCGACCATGCCGACTGGCCGGCGGACCATTATTTCTATACCCAGACGCGCGACGTCACGATCCCCAATCAGCGGGAGCTGCTGGCTGCCGCCCGCGCCTCGGGCGTCGAGGTGCTGCACACCATCATCCAGAGCCTGACCGAGGACGGCCGCGACCGCTCGCTCGACCATAAGCTGACGCCGATCCATATCCCGCCGAGCCTCGCCGAAGGCCTGCCGCCGCCAGAACTCGCGCCGGTCGGCGACGAAATCCTGCTGCCGAAGACCTCGTCCGGCGTCTTCAACTCGACCAATCTCGACTATCTGCTCAAGAATCTCGGCGTCCGCCAGCTCGTCGTCGCCGGCGTGCTGACCGACCAGTGCGTCGACATGACGGTGCGCGACGGCGCCGATCGCGGCTATCTCGTCACCTGCGTCGCCGATGCCTGCGCGGCGCCGACGCCCGAGCGCCATGCCGGCGCGCTCAAGGCCTTCGGCGGCTATTGCTGGGTGACGGATACGCAGACGGTGGTGGATCGTTTCGTGGCGCTCGGCGGGGCAAACCAGGCATGACCGAGACGCCCCTCGTCCCGCTCGTCAACATCGTCACCACGGACCTCGCCGCCATCACGCGCGGCCGGCCGGTGACCGCGGCCCGGCTCGCCGGTGCGTTGGAGACCGGCATCGGCTGGGTGCCGGCCAATCTCTGCCTGACGCCGTTCAACACGATCTCGGATCCCAATCCGTGGGGCTCGTCGGGTGATCTCCGCATCCTGCCCGACCCCGATGCCCGCTACACGGCCGTCTCGACCGGGTCGGCGACGCCGCTCGACCTGATCCCCGGCGACATCGTCGAGCTCGACGGCGCGCCTTGGGACGGCTGCTGCCGGGGGCAGTTGAAGGCGGCCATCGCGGCGCTGAAGGGCGCGACGGGGCTTTCGATCCGCGCGACTTTCGAGCAGGAATTCCTGCTGAAGCCGAACCAGCCCGATCCGGACGCCATCGCGCCGCATGCCTTCTCCGTCGGGGCGCTGCGCGCAGCCGACCCGTTCGTGCCGCGCCTCTGGGCGGCGCTGGAGGAAGCCGGCGTCCAGCCCGAAATGGTGCTGGCCGAATATGGCAACGCGCAGTTCGAGGTGACGTCGGCCCCGACCGACGCGCTGGCGGCGGCCGATCGCGCCGTCATCATCCGCGAGGTGACGCGCGAGGTCGCCCGCAACCTCGACGCCCGCGCCTCCTTCGCGCCGAAGCCTGACCCCGACGCGGTCGGCAATGGCGTGCATATCCATTTCAGTCTCGTCGATGCCGATGACGCGCCGGCGACCTATGACAGGCAGGGCCCCGGCGGGCTTTCGCCGCGCGCCGCGTCGTTCTGCGCCGGCGTGCTGCGCCATCTGCCGGCGCTCACCGCGCTGACGGCGCCGAGCCCGCCCTCCTATGATCGGCTGGCGCCGCACAATTGGAGCTCGTCCTATACCTGGCTCGGCGAGCGCGACCGCGAGGCGACATTGCGCATCTGCCCGGTCGTGACGATGGGCGGGCGCGATCCCGCGCGGCAGTTCAACATCGAGTATCGCGCTGCCGACGCGACGGCCAATCCCTATCTGGCGCTCGCCGCCATCATCCGCGCCGGGCTCGCCGGCATCGCCGCCGGGCTCCCTGCCCCGCCGATCGTCTCCGGCGATCCCTCGATCATGTCGCCCGAGGAACTGGCGCGGAACGGGCTCCGCCGCCTGCCGGAGACGCTGGAGCTGGCGCTGGCGGCACTCGCATCCGATCCGGTGGTGACGGGCTGGTTCCCGCCGCGGCTGATCGAGAGCTTCGTCGCGGTCAAGCGGGCGGAAATCGCGCTGATGGAAGGCAAGACCAAGCTGGCGATCTGCGCCGCCTATGGGGAACGCTATTGATGGCGCGACCCGAGCCGCACGGCAGCGAGGATTGGCCGGCCCCGCTGGAGATCCTCAACCCGGATTCGAAGCATCCGGTCGTGCTGATCTGCGAGCATGCCGCGAACCATATCCCCGCCCGCTATGAGCGGCTCGGCGTCGAGCCGGCCGATCTCGAACGCCATATCGCCTATGACATCGGCGCGGCAGCCGTCACGCGCATACTCGCCCGGCGCCTCGGCGCGCCGGCCTTTCTCGGCACCTATTCCCGTCTCCTCGTCGACCTGAACCGCCCGTTCGGCGCGCCCAGCAGTATGCCGGTCCTGTCGGAGGCGACGCGCATTCCGGGCAATGAGGGGCTGGACGAGGCCGAACTGGCGTTTCGCCGGCGGGCGATCTTCGATCCCTTCCACGACGCGATCGCAGCGCTGCTCGATCGCCGCGTCGGGCAGCCGAGCCTGATCGTCACCATCCATTCCTTCACGCCGGTCTTCCTCGGCGTGTCGCGGCCCTGGCATGTCGGCATCCTGCATGACCATCAGCCCGCCTTCGCCCGGCATTTCCTCGCCGGCCTCGCGGCCGATCCCGCGCTCGTCGTCGGCGAGAACGTGCCCTATGTGATCGAGCGCGACAGCGACTATGCGATCCCCGTGCACGCCTCCGACCGCGGCCTGCCGGGCGCCCTGATCGAAATCCGCAACGACCTCATCCGCACCCCCGAGGGGGGGGACGCCTGGGCCGCGCGGCTCGCCCCCATCCTCGACGATCTCAGCCTGACGAGAAGGCCGGCCGCCTGACGGCCGAACCGAAGGGAACCGCCATGTCCGATAGAGAAGCCGTGATCCGGTCCGTCCAGGACTTCATCGAGAAGGACCGTGACTTCGTCATCAACCTGACGCGCGACATGGTCCGCATCCCCTCGGTCAATCCGAAGTTCGAGACCGCCGACGGGCTCAACCGCGAAGCCGATGTGCAGGCGCTGCTCGAGCCGATCCTGCAATCCGAAGGTCTCGCGACGGAGCAGTTCGACGCCCTGCCCGGCCGGCCCAACCTGATCGGCGAATGGGCCGGCTCGGAGGAGAAGAGCCTGATCCTCTGCGGCCATATCGACGTCGTTCCGGTCGGCGCGGTGAAGGATTGGACGGTCGACCCCTTCGGCGGCGAGGTCCGCGACGGAAGGCTCTATGGCCGCGGCTCGATCGACATGAAGGGCGGCGTTGCCGCCTGCGTCGCGGCGCTTCGGGCGATCCGGCGCAGCGGCGTCACGCTCGACGGCCGCCTCGCCCTTCACTCCGTGGTCGACGAGGAAGCTGGCGGCGGCGGCGCGATCGAAAATGTCCGGCGCGGCAAGCTCGCCAAGGCCGTCCTCGTCGCCGAGCCGAGCTGGGGCGACGTGCTTCCGGCCGAAGGCGGACTCGAATGGGCCCGCGTCACCATCCGCGGCAAGAACGGCCATTCGGCCTTCCGCTATAACGAGATCTACCCGCAGCAGCATATTGCGGGGCGGCTGGAGCCGGCCGTCAACGCGATCGAGATCGGCGCGCGCTTCATTGCCGCCGTGCAGCAATTCGAGCGCGACCGCACGCGCGCGCGCTCGCATCCGCTGCTGCCCGCCGGCATGAACACGATCAATATCGGCGTGATGTGGGGCGGAACCGCGCTCGGCCCCAACGGTATTCCGACCGTGATGACCAATCCGGCGATCATTCCGGACGTGGTCGTGATGGACCTTGACATGAAGTTCCTGCCGGACGAGACCTCGGCCGAATACCGCCGCGATTTCGAGGCCTTCATCAATCATTTCTGCCAGATGGACGATTGGCTGCGCGCCCATCCGATCACGATCGAATGGGAGCTCGGCGGGCTGCATTTCGCGCCGATGAACACGGCGCCCGACCATCCGCTGGTGACCTCGCTGATGCGGCGCAAGGCCGAGACCGGCAAGGCGCCGACCATGCGCGGCTTCATCGCGGTCTGCGACGGCGCGCACTATGCCGGCGCGGGCGTCGACGGCGTGATCTTCGGGCCGTCGGGCGACGGCTTCCACGGCACCGACGAATATGTCGACATCGCCTCGCTGGTGGAAAGCGCCAAGGTCATCGCCGCCAGCGTGATCGACTGGTGCGGGACGAAATAGCCCGCCGCGCTCAGGCGCGTCGGCGTGTCGCGAGGCCCCAGAGCGCCTTCAGCATGCCGACGATGCCGCCGGGATAGACGAGCATCACGACGATGATCAGCACCGCCGTGATCATCGGCCGCCAGGCGCCGAAATCGGCCATGGATTCGGCGAAGACGGTCAGCACGAAGGAGGCGATGATCGCGCCATAGATCGTGCCCGTACCGCCGAGCAGCACCATGGACAGCACGATCGTGGCGAGGCTCATGCCGAAGACCTCGACCGAGGCATTGCGCTGATAGGCGGCATAGAACGCCCCGGCGATGCCGGTGAAGAAGGCGGAGGCGGCGAGCGTGATCATGCGCTGGCGCACCAGCGAGACGCCGCGGCTCACCGCATATTCCTCATTGTCGCGCAGTGCCACGACGCTCTTGCCCGTGCGCGAGCGCACGAAGACGCGCAGGAACAGCGTGCTCAGCGCCAGCATGGCGAGCGCGATGTAGAAGTACGCGAACTTCGCGTCGCGGACCATGTTGTGGTCGAACCAGTAGAGACCGGGGATGCGCACGATACCCTGCGTGCCGCCGGTGTAGTCCGACTGGCTCAGGATGACCTGCATCACCAATTGCGCGAAGCCGAAGGTGACCAGGATGATGTAGATGCCCTTCAGGCGCAGGATCGGGATCGTCACCACGACGGCGGCCACCACGGCGATCACGCCGCTCGCCACCAGCGCGACCCACGGGTCGATCATCGCGAGCTTGGTCAGCAGGCTGTAGGCGTAGACGCCGATGCCGAAGAGCGCGAGATGGCCGAAATTGAACACCCCGCCATAGCCAAGGCTCAGATCCCAGTTCGAGGCGACGACGGCGTAGATGAACACCATGATCAGCACATGCCGGCCATAGGCGTCACCGACGACGAGCGGCAGCAGCGCGAGGACGAGCAGGCCGACCAGCGCGCCCGCGAGCTCGGTCATCCAGGGCGTGCGGCCGGGGGCGCGCGGCGGCGCTGACACGGTGGGCGCCGAGGTCTCGATCACGCTCATGCCAGCCCCCGCGAACGGCTTGCGAAGATGCCTTCCGGCTTGATCATCAGCGTCAGGATGAGCGCGGCGAAGAGCAGCGCCGGCGTCCAGTAGAGCCCGAAATAATAGCTGCAGATCGCCTCGAAGAAGCCGATCAGATAGGCGGCGAAGATCGGCCCGGAGATCGAGGAAATGCCGCCGAAGACGACGACGATCAGCGCCTTCAACAGCGGATCGGCGCCCATGACCGGCGTCATGAAGCGATAGCCGCCGAGGAAGATGCCGGCGAGCGCGGCGAGTGACGCGGCGATGGCGAAGGCAAGGCCATAGAGCATGGTGACGTTGAGGCCGACGAGGCGGGCCGCGTCCTCGTTCTGCGCGACCGCGCGCAGTGCCAGGCCGAGCCGCGTCCGGTTGAGGAACAGCCACAGCGCCAAAAGGATGATCGGCGTCACCACGATGATGGCGATCTGGTGCAGCGAGACGCCGACACCGCCGAGCATGGCATTGCCGGCGACGAGCGGTGGGATCTGCTTGGAACGCGGCCCCCAGAGTTCGAGCACGCCATTCTCGATCAGTGAGCCGGCGGCGAGCGTCGTGATCACGACGACGAGGACGAGATTGGCCCGGCCGATCAGCGGCCGAACGACCGTCGCCTGCAGCACCCAGCCGACGCCGGCCATGAGCAGCACGGCGATCGGAAAGGCGAGCGCCGCCGTGAGGCCCCAATCCACCAGTTGCCAGGCGAAATAGGCGCCGAGCATCATCAGCACGCCATGGCTGAAATTGAACACGCCGATGGTCGTCCAGACCAGCGCGAGGCCGACTGCCATCATGGCGTAGAGCGAGCCCTGGAAGAGGCCGCCGAACAGGATGTCCGCGAGGGCGTTCATGCGTGCCTCACTGCCCGAAATACATGGCCATGATGTCGGAATGGGCGAGGCTGTCGCCCGGCTTGATCTCCGTCTCGACCTGGCCGTGATTGATGAAATAGAGGTGGTTCGTCAGCTCCAGCAGGAATTCGACATCCTGCTCGACCACGATCAGCGGAACGCCCGCCTTGGAGATGTCGAGCACGGCCTTGCAGAGCTCGTCCTTGATCTTGGGCGCGAGGCCGAGCGTCGGCTCGTCCAGGATGAGGAGCTTGGGATGGCTCATCAGCGCGACGCCGATCGACACCATCTGCCGCTCGCCGCCCGAGAGCGTGCGGACGCGCTGGCGCCAGCGCTCGGCGAGCTTGGGGAACAGCGCCGCGACGCGTTCCTTGTTCGCCGCTTCATGCGGGCGGGCATGCGGGGAAAAGGCGCCGAGGCTCATGCAGTCCGCGATCGTCAGATCCGGGAACAGCGTATTGCCCTGCGGCACATGCACGAGGCCGCGGGCCACGATCGACCGCGCGCTCTCGCCCGTTATGTCCGCGCCATCGAAGACAATGCTGCCGGCCTTCGGCTTCAGCAGGCCGCTGACGGCGCGCAGCAGCGTCGTCTTGCCGTGGCCGTTGGGTCCGAACAGGCCGACATTGCCATGCTTGCCGGCCTCGATGCCGATGCCGTGCAGCACGGTGACGCGGCCATAGCCTGCGGTGAGCCCGGTGACCGACAGCATGTTCATCATGCGGCCACCCGGCGCGTGCCGAGATAGGCTTCGACGACGCGCGGCTCGGCGATGACCTCGCGCGGATTGCCGAGCGCCAGGACGCGGCCCTGGTTGAGCACGAGCAGATGCTGCGACAGGCTCATCAGGAAGGTCAGCACATGCTCGATCAGAAGGATGGTGATGCCACGTGCGGCGATGCGACGGATCAGTTCGACGGAAAGCTCGATCTCGGGCTTGGTCAGGCTGGACGCCGGCTCGTCGAGCAACAGCATCCGCGGATCGGAGGCGATCGCCGTCGCCAGCATCAAAATCTTGCGCTCGAAAACGGAAAGCTCGCCCGCACGGCGGCCCCAGCTGGGCGCGGCGAGGCCGACGAAGGCGAGCGCCTCCGCGGCGGCATCGCGCGCCTTGGCGCCGCTCCGCGCCTCATTGGCATAGGTCGCGCCGATCTCCGCATTCTCGAAGACGGTGAGCTGGTCGAAGCAGGTTTCGCGCTGGAAGGTCCGCGCCAGTCCCCGCCGGGCGATTGCGTGGCCGGCGAGGCCCTGGATCTCGTTGCCGTCGAAGCGGACCTTGCCGCTGTCGGGACCGAAGGGAATGCCGGTGATGGTATTGAACAGCGTGCTCTTGCCGCTGCCATTGGGGCCGGCGATCCCGAAGATCTCGCCGGCCTCGACCTTGAAGGAGACGCCGTCAACGGCCTTCAGCGAACCGAAGGCCTTGGCGACGTTCTCCACCTCGAGCAGAGCCATGCCTCACTTCATCCAGGGCTGGGTCTGGAATTCACCGGTCGCGTACTTCTCCGGCGAGATAAGGATGCGCTTGCCGTCCTCGATCTGGAAGAAGGTGATCGGGATGTAGTCGTCGCCCTGCATGGCCAGATGGGTGGCGGGGTCGAACTTCAGGCGGCCCGAGGCGATCTGCTTGTCGCTCTCGCCGAGCGCCTTCATGATCGCCTTGTGATCCGCCGGATCGCCAACCTTCTTCAGGGCGTCGAGATAGAGGTTGACCGTCTCGTAGAGCGCGACGCCATAGGTGCCGCTCTCGGTGTTGTACTTGGCCTTGTACTTCGCCGCGACCTCATCGGCGCGCGGGTTCTTCGGCGTCGTCAGCGCGCCGCCGAGGAGGTTGTAGATGACGCCGTTGGAGTTCTTCTTGGTCAGCTCCACGAATTCCGGAACGCTCGGCGCATATTGCAGGAAGACGAGGCTCTTCGTCGGCTGCTCGAGGAACTGGTTCAGGAACGAGGCGGAATTTCCCGGCAGATAGTCGGTGTTGATGACGACGTCCGGCACGTCCTGGCGCACCTTGGCGAGGATCGAGCGCCAGTCGGTGACCTCGCCGAACGGGACGAGCTCGTCGACGGTGATCGTCCAGCCCTTGTCCTTGAAGGTCTTCTTCATGCCTTCCGAGATGGTCTTCGAATAGGCATTGTCCGACGAGATGATGGCGACCTTCTTGGTCGGCAGCTGCAGCTTGCCATCGGCAGCGAGCTTCTCGACGAAGGTGGTGACGTCGGTGTTATAGGCATCGAAGGACGGCGTCAGCGACCAGCAGCACTCATACTTGGCCGGATCGGGCGCGATGATGTCCTTGGTCTGCTGCGAGGTCGCCGACAGCATGTAAGGCATTTCCGCCTCGGCCATGTTGTCGATCTCGAAATTGGTCAGGCTCGCATAGCCGGTCATCATGAAATGCACGTCGGGATCGCCGAGCAGGCGCTCGACGGCGCTGGTGACGTTGCCGGCCGACTGGTCCTTCACGTCGCCCACGACGAGTTCGAAAGTGTGCCCATTGATGCCGCCGGCCGCATTCGCCTCGTCGATTGCGAGCTGGGCTCCGCGCTGGAACTCCTGGCCGTCAGCGGCGGCCGGTCCCGTCAGCGGCGCGAGCAGGCCGATCTTGACGACATCGGCCAGCGCGCCCGTCGCCATCAGGGCGGAGAGCGAGGCGCCGAGAAGCGCTGAACGAAGGAATTTCCCTGTTGATCTCGTCGTCACGACGCGTTCCCCTTTTCCAGCCGACATGCGCACGGCAGGTTTGATGATTGACAATTTACGCATGGCCACGTCAGCTTGAAAAGATACTTTCATCCGGCCAGCCACAGAATTGCTCAAGGGATGGACGGACTTTCAGCCTGCCGTATTTTTGACCATCATCCGGGCCGAGTCGGGCGGCAACCAGAAGGGGGTTAGCGATGAAGAAATACACCTTGCGAACGAGCCACGCCGATATCGGCATTCGCGAGAGCGAAGGCACCGGCATGCCGGTCCTGATGATTCACGGCAATTCCTCGACCGGCGAAGTCTTCCGCAACCAGTTCGAAGGCCCGATCGGCGCCACCTACCGGCTGATCGCAGCCGACCTGCCGGGCCATGGCGACTCCAGCAACGCCTTCGATCCCGACCGCAGCTATTCCATGCAGGGCTATGCCGATGCGCTGACCGAGGTCCTTGCCGAACTCGGTATCGCCGACGCGGCGATCTTCGGCTGGTCGCTCGGCGGGCATATCGCGCTCGAGATGATCGATCTCTATCCCGGCATGCGCGGACTGATGATCACCGGCACGCCGCCGGTCGCCGGCGAGGATATGGGCAAGGGCTTCCGGCCGGGGCCGCATATGGACCTGACCGGCAAGGAGCACTTCACCGAGCAGGACGTCTTCGACTATGCGAGCGGCACCTGCGGCCTGCCCTATGACGAGATGCTGCACGCCGCCGTCGCCCGCACCGATGGCCGCGCCCGCGCGATGATGATCGCGAAGTTCGCGCAGAACGCCGGCAAGAACCAGGCGGAGATCGTCGCCCGCCCCGATACGCCGCCGATCGCGATCCTGAACGGCTCGAACGAGCCCTATATCAATGTCGAGTTCGTCGACACGATCCCGGTCGGCAATCTCTGGGGCGGGCAGAAATTCCTGATCCCCGGCTCCGGCCACGCGCCCTTCTGGGATGCGCCGGACCAGTTCGATCCGATCTTCAAGCGCTTCCTCGACGACATCGCCGCCGCCTGAGAGCTGGCGGCGGCCCTCGCCCTAGCGCGCGAAGACGTGCAGTGCCGCCAGCGCCCCGATCAGGGCCGGCGGCATCACCACGGCGCCGATCTTCAGGAAACGCCAGGCGCCGACGCTCTGCCCCTCGCGCCGCAGCGCCACCAGCCAGAGGATCGTCGCGAGCGATCCCGTGACGGAGAGGTTCGGCCCGAGATCGACGCCGACCAGCACCGCATTGGTGATCGGCGCCGGCAACTGGCCCGCCGCGACGGTCGAACCGGCGATGAGGCCCGCGGGGAGATTGTTCAGGAGATTGCAGGCCAGCGCGACGACGACGCCCGCGCCGGCGGCCGTCCAGCCGATCGACTGCGCGGCGAAGCGCTGCGTGACCGCGGCCAGCGCATCGATGACGCCGGTCGTCTGCAACGCCTCCACCAGGACGAAAAGCCCCGCGACGAGCGGCAGCACGCCCCAGGATATGTCCCGGACCACGGGCCAGGGCGATTGCCGGCTCCCGATCAGGATGAAGGCGGCCGTCAGCACGCCGGCGACGAAGGTGGGAAGGCCCAGCTCCCAGCCGAGCGCGGACGCGATCAGCAGGAGGATCGCCGTGACGGCAATGCCGATCGCCGCCAGCAGGCCGCCGCGCGAGAGGCGGACGGGCGCGATGTCGGTCTTGATCGCCACGGGCAGGCTGGCGCGCAGGACGAGGCGGAGCGAGACGAAGGTCAACGCGATCGCCACGATCGCGGCCGGCCCGAAGGTGGCGAGCCAGACCGAGAGCGGCGGCATCTGGCTGCCATAGATCACCAGATTGGCCGGGTTCGAGATCGGCAGCACGAAGCTCGCGGCATTGGCGATGAAGGCGCAGATCAGCAGATAGGGCAGCGGCTCGGCATCGGCGGCGCGCGCGGCCGCATAGACCGCGGGCGTCAGCACGACGGCCGTCGCGTCGTTGGAGAGAAACACCGTCACGACGATGCCGACGACATAGACCAGCCAGAACAGCCGCGAACCGGAGCCGCGCGCATGGCGGACGGCGATGGTCGCGAGCCAGTCGAAGAGCCCCTCCTTCCGGGCGAGCTCCGCCAGCGTCATCATGCCGATCAGGAACAGATAGACATCCGTTCCCTTCCGCACGCCGATGACGGCGTCGGAGAACGGCAGCAGGCCGAGAACGACCAGCAGCACCGCCCCGCTGACGGCCCAGACCGCCTCCGGCAGCCGCCAGGGCCGCAGGATGACGCCCGCCGTCGCAAGGAGGGCGATGATCCAGATTGCAAGATGCGATGCCATGAATGTCTTTCGCGGCCAGCCGGCGGTTTCGATGCGCGCCGTCCATAATCGGAATCGCGGCGAAAGTCATAGGGCTTTCGCGAAAGACCCCGCGCAGTCGAAACGCGGCAGGCTGGCCGTTGCCGAAGCGGGGTGTCGGCGCGCTTCGGCCGTCCGTTCAGCCCCCCTGCGGGCGCAGATGGTGCAGCCTGGCCGCCCCGATCGTGCCGGGCGCTGCCGTGAGCGTGATCGCCTCGATCGGCGCGTCGCTGTCGATGCGCTTGGTGAGGCACCAGCGGCCATCGTCGACATAGATTTCGATGAGGCCGACATCGACGAAGATGCGGAGGCTCTCCGGCGCGATGTCCTCGATGAAATAGCGCGGCGAGGGACGACTGCCCGGCGCCTTGAAGCCGAGCTCGAGCTTGCCGTCCGCATAGGAGAGCGCGAGACCGAAGTCGGGGTGGCGGAAGGCGAGATCGAATGGCGCGCCCTTCTCCGCAAGGCTGATTTCAATCTCGGCGAGACCATCGGCCAGCGGCACCGCCTGTCCGTCCGCCGCGATCCCGATGGCGGGCTCGGGCCGCCGCAGCGTCTCGATCGTCTCGATGACGGGCGTCGAGAGCGCCCCGTCGCGCCAGACCAGCCGGCGCGGGAAGGTCATCGCGCTCGGATAGTCGCGATCCTTGAAGACATCGGTCCAGTTCGCCGCCCAGGAAATGCCGAAGGGACCCTTCCCCAGCGGCCCGTCGGTGCCGGCGATGCCCTGGAAGGCGTAGCAATCGGTCCCATAGTCGAGTTCTTCACGGGCGATCGGCGTGAAGATGCGGCCGTCGAAACGACCGACCAGCGCGAGCGTGATGTTGCGGCGGCGGCTGATCTCGTCGCGGGAGCCGAGAAGCCCGAAAATGAGGACATGCAGGCCCTCGCCCTCGCCATCGAGCGCCACCATGCAGGGGCATTCGGCGGGCAGATTCTGCGTCGTCGGCTCGCGATGCACCACGCCGGCAAAACGCCAGCCTTCCACACCGGCGGCGTCCTCGGTCTCATAGAGCAGCACCAGCGCGGCTGTGTCATCGCCGGCGCCGAGCAGCATCTTCCAGAGCCCGTCGGGACCCTTGAACACATAGGGATCGCGGAAATTCTTGCCGAGGCCCGGCAGTTCCGGCACCTCCGTCACCACCGGCACGGAGGGGCCGACATCGACGCGGTCGTCCGATACGGCCGTCATCTGCCATTCCCAGTTCGGCGTCCGGTCGTCCTGGCGGTCGGTATAATAGACGCGGAGCCCGCCATCCGGGAGGTTGATGGCCGAGCCCGAGAAGACGCCGCCGACCTTGGCGTCGTCGGCCAGCAGTTCCGGCCGCGGCAACAGGAAGACGGGCTGATGCGTCCAGTCGATGCCATTGGCCGTCACCGCATGACCCCAATGCATGGTGTTCCAGCGCAGGCTATGCGGATAGTGCTGGTAGAAGAGTTGCGCCAAGCCGCCGGCCTGCGAGAGCCCGTTCGGGTCGTTCATCCAGCCAAAGGGCGGCGCGAGATGCAGGCGGTAGCGCGCCGCGTTCGGCCGGTTGCGCTCCGTGGTATAGAGCGTCCGGATGCCCTGCCCCGCAACCTTGGTCGGATCGAAGGCATAGACCAGAGAGACGGCCGTATCCCCCTCGTCGAAGGCGAGCGACGCTGGCCCGCCGGCAAGGCGCGTCGCGATGCTGCGGGTGAAATCATCCGAGGCGGGACCGGCAAGGCGCTGCTCCGCGCCGTCGGCGGTGGTCAGCGTCACGGACGAGGCCGTCGCATCGCCCGCCGGCTTCTGGAAGACATGCAGCGTCTCCCCGGCATTGAGCTCAAGATCGATCTTCATGATGGTCGCATTCCCGGGGGATCAGCCTTTGACGGCCGATGAGATGAATGAACTGACGAACCACTTCTGGAACGCGAGATAGAAGATCAGCACCGGGATCATCATCATGACCGAGGCCGCCATGGCGCTGTTCCAATAGACGCTGTCATGGCCGAAGAACGAGGCGATGCCGACCGAGATCGGGCGCGCCCGGTCGGTCTGCGTCACCATCAGCGGCCACAGATACTGGTTCCAGGTTTCGATGCCGAGCAGGATGGCGACCGTCGCCAGCACCGGCAGGCTGATCGGCAGGAACACCGACCAATAGATGCGGAACGGCCCGGCGCCATCCACCGTCGCGGCATCATAGATGTCGCGCGGCACCTGGATGAAGAACTGGTAGATCAGGAAGATATAGAGCGGGCTCGCCATGAAGGGCAGGATCTGCGCCGCGAAGCTGTCGGACAGGCCGACGCGGTTGACGAGGGTGAGCAGCGGCAGGACGATCGATTCCTGCGGCACGATATAGAGCCCGATCAGCGCGGTGAGGATGATCGCCCGCCCCGGCAGCCGGCCCCATGCCAAGACGAAGGCCGCCATGGAATTGAGAAACACGCCGCCGAGGACCGTGACGAACAGGATGACCAGCGAGTTCAAGAGATAGCGGCCGAAGGGCAGCGCGCCGGAGAAGGTCCAGACCTCGCGGAAATTCTGCAGCGTCGGATCCGACACCCAGAAGGCGCGGAACGAACCCATATCGGCGAGGATCTGGAAGCGATCGGCCTTGAGGCTCGCCACCACCAGCAGGAACAGCGGCGAGACGATCACCAGCGCCAGGATCAGCACGGCGACGAACTTGATGACGGCGCTCCAGTCGCGCGGGACACGCGAGGGCGTCTGTGCGGCCATCTGGGCCGGTCCGGAGATGGTGGTCATTTGCGGTCCCTCACCACGAAGCGCTGCACCAGCGACACGACCAGGACGATGAAGAAGAGAAGGATGGCGACCGCCGAGGCGAGGCCGAGCCGCTGGTCGACGAAGCCGGCCGTGAACATGTAGTGGACCAGCGTATCGGTGGTCCCGCGCGGACCGCCCTGGGTCAGGATGTTCACCTGCGTGAACAGCTTGAACGCCTGGATGGTTGTGATGATCAGCACGAAGACATGGGTCTGGCGCAGCGACGGCATGGTGACATGCCAGAAGCGCTGCCAGCGCCCGGCGCCGTCGAGTTCCGCCGCCTCATAGAGCGATTCCGGAATGCCCTGCAGGCCGGCGAGATAGACGATCATCTGGAAGCCATAGGCCTGCCAGGCCGAGAGCAGCACGATCGCCGGCATCGACCAGTTCGGATCGCCGAGCCAGTCGATGGGCTGCACCAGCCCGAAAGACAGGAAGCCGACGATCTGGTTGAACGGGCCGGTCGGATACTGGAACAAGGTCGCCCAGATCACGCAGACGACGACCATCGAGGTGATCGCCGGCAGGAAGAACAGGCCGCGGAAGAAATTGCGGAAGGGCAGCTTCTGATTGAGCAGCAGCGCGATGGCGAGCGCGAAGCCGCACTGGACCGGCAGCACCATCAGCGTGAAGCGCGCCACGTTCCACAGCGCCCGCCAGAAATCATGGTCGGTCAGGATCTGCTGGAAGTTGCCGAGCCCCACGAAGCGTGGCGGCACCGGGCGCGGGATCAGCCGCTCATTGGTGAGCGCGATGCGGAACGAGGACAGGAAGGGCAGCAGCAGGAAGACGGCGATCAGCGCCAGCGCGGGCAGCAGCATCGCGATTTCCTGCACGCGCCCGTCCCACAGCGCCCTTCGCCGGCGACCGATGGCGGCCGGCACTTCACGGATCGACATGATGCTCCTCCCCAGCTTTTGGATCGCGCCGTATCGTCCGACGCGGCGCGACCGGGCGCGTCGGCCTAGTTGGCCTGGCCGAAGGGCGCGTAGCCCTCATTGTCCTCGATGTCGGCGTCGATCTTCTTCGCCGCCTTGGAGAGTTCCTCCTGGGCGTCGGCACCGTCGAAGATGTTGTTCATCGCCTGCTGGAAGGCGAGCGTGATCGTCGGATAGGCCGGATGCGGCGGACGCGGCACGGCGCTCTTCGAGGCCTGCTCGAAGGCGACGGCCATGGCGCCACCCGAAGCGTAGAGCGGCGAGTCGGCCGCGAACGACTTCAGACCCGGGAAGCCGGCATGCTCGCGATAGGCGGCGCGATACTCCGGATCCTGCAGCATGAAGGAGAGGAACTTGCCGGCGAGCGCCGGATCGGACGCGTTCTTGGTGATCGCGTAGATCCAGGTGCCGTTCGGGCTGGCGCTCTTCTCGCCGAATTTCGGCAGCGGCATCACGACGACATCATCGCCCATCTGGGCCTTGGCCTCGGCATAGAACCAGTGACCGCCCCAGGCGAGACCAGCCGGCCGGCCCTCGGCATAGAACTGGTTGCCGCCCGCCGATTGCGGCACGACCCAGCCCTTCTGCACGAAGCTCTGCAGCAGCTTCGCCGCCTCGACGCATTTCTCGCCGTCGAGCGTGCCGCCGGCCTTCCAGGTGGTGCGATCGATCACGTCGCAGCCCATCGAGACCAGAACCGGCTCATAGGCATAGGTGATCCACTCGGTCTTGGTGCCATAGGCACGGAAGAGATCGATCGGCCATTTGACGCCCGAGGCCGCGAGCTTCTCCAGCGCCGCGACGAATTCATCCTTCGTCCACGCATCGTCGACCGAGGTCGGGATGCGGATGCCGAGTTCGGTCAGCTGCTTGCGGCTGCCATAGAGCGCCACGGTCGAATCGACCAGCGCCGTCGCATAGAGCTGCTTGTCGACCGGATAGGTGCCCTGGCTGATGTTCGACGCTGTCATGTCGTCAAGCACGGCCTTGTCGATATAGGGCGCGATCGGCTGCAGGAAGCCCGACCAGACATAATTGGCGAGGAACGGCGCATCGAGCTCCATGATGTCGGGCAGCGCGCCGGCGGAGACGGCCGCGCCGACCTTCTCATTATAGGCGTCATGCGGCGTGTTGATCAGTTCGACCGTCGTGCCGGGATTGGCCGCCTCGAACTTCTTGGCGGTCTCGGTGATGATCTTCACCTCATAGGGATCGCCCTGGAACATCAGCTTGAGATTGGCCGCCTCGGCCGCCGACAGGCCCGCGAAGCCCGCACCCACGATGGTCGTGGCGCGAAGCACCGTCAGTAAACGATTACTCAGACGCATTTTCATGGCATTTCTCTCCCTCTATGGACCGGACCGCTGCGCCTCAGACCGAAGCGCGTTCGACAAGGCGGAACGGTATCTCCTCGATGGCTCGGGCCGGGGCGCCGTGCCCGGCCAGGATTTCGGCGGCGCGTCGTCCCATGGCCCTGTGCGGCAGCGCCATGGTCGTCAGGGGCGGATCGAGCCGCGCCGCGATCTCGACCTGATTGTCGAAGCTCGCGACGGCGACGTCGTCCGGGATGGAAAGGTTGTGACGGCGCAGCGCGCCATAGACTTCGAGCGCCACGCGGTCATTGCCGCAGAGGATGGCGTCGGGCCGGTCCGGGCCGGCGAAGAGGTCCGCGACATGCTCCAGAACGAGGCTGCGCGCCTGGTTGGAATAGGTGCCGCGCGTCGCCGGACGGATCCAGTCCTGGACCATGGCGACGCCGGCTTCTTGGTGAGCGGCGCGGAAACCTTCGGCGCGCAGCGTGCCGGCCAGCAGTCCCGGCAGGTTGAAGAAGGCGATGCGCCGCCGTCCGGCCTCGATCAGCCGATGCGTGATCGCCTCGGCGGCATCCCGCTCGGCCGGCACCAGGGCCGGAATCGCCTCGTCGGTGCCACGGCAATTGATCATCAGCGCGATCGCATCGCGCGCCGCGGGCGGCAGGTCGACGACCTGGTGATACATGGTGGCATAGGCGATGGCGCGCGGCATGAAGCGCTGCAATTCGCCGACACTCGTCTCGACCGAGCGGCCGCTACCGGTGCTGGTCACCACCACCGAAAGCCCGTCGGTGCGCACGGAGTTGTCGAAGGCGCGCATGATCTCGGTCGCGAAGGGCTGCGTGATCAGCCCGTCCGCGACGATGCCGATGATCGGCATGACGCCCTGCCGCATGCCGCGGGCAACGAGATTGGGTCTGTAGCCGAGCTCGTCGGCCAGCGTGCGGATGCGCTTGCGCGTCTCCTCGGCCATGCGGATCGAGGCATCGCCGCTCAACGCGCCCGAAACCGTCTTGACGGACACGCCAAGCCGGCCGGCCAGATCCTGAAGCGAGACTTTCGAGCGCGCCATGTTGGCGTTCCGCGCTTGGGTTATCGTTTACTCTCGTTTAGAGGAAGCGATGCCGGAGTCAAGGGGGAGAACGGGGTACATGAGCCGGTGGACGCACGACCTTCGACGCTGACTGTCGCGCGCGCGGCGGCGTTGCGACCCGACGGCGCCTCCGCCGGCCCCCAACACCTGCAAGATCAGATCCCACGGTTCCTATAGCGCGCCGGTTGGTCAGTTGATCGGCAGCACATCGATTTCTTGTCGGGTGAGCAGGCGCGCCCCGGTCGGGCGCGTGCGCTCCTGAGGTTGGTCATCGCCGTTCGCCCTGTGCAGCTTGGGGTCAGGCATAGCGTTCCGGGCCGAGGTCGCTCACGTCGATGTCGGGCGTGGTGCCCGAAATGAGGTCCGCGACGACGCGGGCCGAGCCGCAGGCCATCGTCCAGCCAAGGGTTCCATGGCCGGAATTGATGGTGAGATTGCCGAGCTTGCTCTGGCCGAGGATCGGCGTCCCGTCCGGCGTCATGGGACGGAGGCCGGTCCAGAACGTGGCCTTGGCCGTGTCGCCCGCGCCCGGGAACAGATTGTTGACGCAGAAGGCCAGCGTATCGCGCCGCTTCGGCGAGAGGTTGTTGTTGTAGCCCGAGATCTCGGCCATGCCGCCGACGCGGATGCGGTCGCCCAACCGGGTGATCGCGATCTTGTAGCTTTCGTCGAGGACGGTCGAGACCGGCGCCTTGGCGGCGGCAACGATCGGCGCCGTGATCGAGTAGCCCTTGACCGGATAGATCGGCAGGCGAAGGCCGACGGTTCGCCCGAGGATCGGCGAGAAGCTGCCCATGGCCAGGACATAGCTATCGCCGCGGATCGTGCCCGCGCCGGTCTCGACGCTGGCGACCTGTCCGCCTTCGACGCGGAGACCATGGATGATCGTGCCCATGCGGAAGCGCACGCCGAGCGCCTCGGCCATCGCGGCCAGCTGCGTCGTGAACATCTGGCAGTCGCCGGTCTCGTCGCCGGGAAGGCGAAGCCCGCCCGCGATCGTCGCTGCCGATCCGGCAAGGCCGGGCTCGACGCGCAGGCAGCCCTGGCGGTCGAGAACCTCGTAGCCGACGCCATATTGCTCGAGGACCGCAATGTCCTTGGCGGCGGCCTCGACCTGCTTCTGCTCGCGGAAGAGCTGCAGCGTGCCGCCGGTCCGTTCGTCATAGGCGATGCCGGTATCGGCGCGCAGCGCCTTCAGCACGTCGCGGCTATATTCGGCCACCCGGACCATGCGGGCCTTGTTGACCGCGTAGCGGGACGCCGTGCAATTGGCGAGCATCCGCACCAGCCAGTCGAGCATGGCCGGATCCGCCTGCGGGCGCAGGATCAGCGGCGGATGCTTCATCATCAGCCATTTGACCGCCTTCTGCGGAATGCCGGGCGCGGCCCACGGCGAGGCATAGCCCGGCGAGACCTGACCGGCATTGGCGAAGCTGGTCTCCAGCGCCGGACCCGCCTGGCGGTCGATCACCTCGACCTCATGGCCCGCCTTGGCGAGGTAATAGGCCGTCGTGACGCCGATGACGCCGGCGCCGAGCACGATGACTTTCATGAGAGGGACTGCCCGCTATAGATCTTGTGATGGCGCTCGCCGAAGCTGGTCAGGATTTCGTAGCCGATCGTTCCGGCGGCGCGCGCGACATCGTCGGCGCTCTGATGCGGTCCGATGAGTTCCAGCCGGTCGCCTTCCTTGAGTGCGTCGCCCGGCAGCGCCGAGATATCGACCGAGAAACTGTCCATGGAGACGCGCCCGATAATCGGCAGGCGCCTGTCGCCGAAATAGGCGCCGCCGCTCTCGGCAAGGCGTCTCGGCCAGCCATCGGCATAGCCGACGCCGACCGTCGCCAGCCGCATCATGCGGGATGCGCGGAAGGAATAACCATAGCCGACCGCCGTATCGCGCTCGATCGTGCGGATCTGGATCACCGGCGCGGTCAGGCGCAGGACGGGGCGGATCCCGCTCATGCGCGGGCCGGCCTCGATACCATAGAGCGCCGCGCCCGGCCGGCAGAGATCGAAGTGGAAGTCGGAGCCGAGAAACAGGCCGGCCGAATTGGCGAGCGAGGCCGGCACGCCGGGGAAGCGCTCGCGCGCTGACTGGAACGCCTGCCATTGGGCCGCATTGCCCGGATGGTCGGGCTCATCCGCGACGGCCAGATGGCTCATGATCAGACCAAGGTCCAGCTGCGCCAGCAATCCGGGCGTCGCCAGAAGCTGGGCCTGCTCGGCTTCAGAGAGGCCTAGGCGCGACATGCCGGTATCGACCTGCAGCACCGCCTTCCGCCGCTCGCGAACGCCCGAAGCGGCCCAGGCCTTCGCCTGCGCCAGGCTGTTGAGCACGGGCGTCAGCGCGAGCGCCTGACAGGCGGCGAAATCCTCCGCCAGAACGCCGTTCAGGATCAGGATCTCCGGCGCGGCGCCGAGGGCGCGGCGCAGCGCCACAGCCTCGCCGAATGTCGCCACGAAGAAGGGGCCGCCCCCCTCCGCGAGGAGGCGTCGGGCCACCGGTTCGGCGCCGATACCATAGGAGTCGGCCTTCACGACGGCGGCGACGGTCGCCGTCGGGGCCGCCCGGCGGAGCGCCCTATGGTTCTGCACGATCGCATCGAGATCAACATGCAGCACCGGGCCGGCGATGCGCTCTGCCGGAGCATTCTGGATCGGAGGCGGGGCGGTCAACGCGCTCATCGGGAGCTCCTGTGCGGACAGGAAACGATAAGCGCAACGACATTCGAAATTCTCGCGCATTGCTCGCGTGAGATTGCGATTGAGAGGATCTCACGCAATAATCATTCGATGAATGAAAGATAATGGCATGAGCCTCGATACGATCGACCGCCGCATGCTCCAGCTGCTGCGGCAGAATGGGCGCATCAGCAATTCCAAGCTCGCCGAGGCCGTCGGATTGTCGCCTTCCGCATGCCTGCGGCGGCTCCACAATCTCGAGACAAACGGCACGATACGCGGCTACACGGCGATCATCGACGATCCCGGTCCGGACGACGCGTCCATCGTCATCGTGCAGATTTCGCTCGATCGGCAGACCGAACCGGTGATGAGGCATTTCGAGGCGGCGGTGCGGCGCGCCGTCGAAGTGCGCGAATGCTATCTGATGACCGGAACGACGGATTATTTCCTGCGCGTCGAGGCCAAGAACATGGCCGACTATGAGCGCATCCACACCGACGTGCTGTCACGCCTTCCGGGCGTCGCCCGGATCCAGTCAAGCTTCGCCATCCGCAACGTCATCCGGCACGAAAGGCAGCATGTCTGACCACAGATCGCCAGGCAGTCTGTCGCCGAGACGCCTCCCTGAACTCGACCACGTCGGACTGCGACCCGTCACTTGGCTCCCGGAGGG
Source organism: Kaistia hirudinis (assembly GCF_014196455.1). Classification (GTDB taxonomy): domain Bacteria; phylum Pseudomonadota; class Alphaproteobacteria; order Rhizobiales; family Kaistiaceae; genus Kaistia; species Kaistia hirudinis. Next base: position 643,959 of record NZ_JACIDS010000004.1, on the reverse strand, counting down.
CCTCATCCCGAAGCGAGGCCGTAGCCGGAGTCGAATAGAATCCGGAAATGAGGAGCGGCCGACATGGGGCTGCATCAAACTCGTGCGATCCAATCTCAGGCGTCTCGACGATGTCGCGCTGCGCCAACCCATAGAAATAACGTCGAGTAGCCGGTGTCGAACCGACGTTCCTCTCAGAACCGAATCCTGAAGCCGACGCGTCCATCGAAACGTTCGGACCCAGACCGCCAGCGCTGCAACCGCTTTCGCCGTGACGGCATCTCCGGATTCTCGCCGCGACGAGCGTGCTCAACCCAAATGCCGCGTCAACCCGCAACCGGTCGCCGCGGCAGACCTTGTGACTTAGGATAATTGGCGCGCCGGAGAGGATGAGGCTGGGCACTCTTATGTCATTGTGGTCCCTATGAAATTCAGAGATCACCATTCCTCGTATTAGCATTCGCGTTCGCTGCATACGGGGAGCTTTGCGTCGTGCCATCCAAAACCTGCTTCGGGTCCATTGTGGCCGACCGCACACGGAAATCCTGACAGTCCCCTTGCCCGCTGGATCACGTCAACCGCCAGATCTACGCCCCGGCGCCCAACTGGCTCTGGGTGTCGGACTTCACCTGTGTCGCAACCTGGGCGGGATTCGTCTACGTCGCCTTCGTCATCGATAACCCATGCTCGGCGGATCGTCGGCTGGCGGGCAAGCAGGACAGCCGATGCCAGCTTCGTCCTCGATGCGCTCGAACAGGCGCTTCACGATCGCCGCCTGACCCATCGGAGCGGCCTGGTCCATCCTAGCGATCACAGGTCGCCCAATACGCGTCCAAGTACGCCAAACGCCTCGCCGAGACCGAACCCTCGGTTGGCAGCGTCGGCGATAGCTACGACAACACTTCAGCCGAGACGATCAACGGCTTCCAAGGTCGAGGTCATCCATCGCCGTGGCCCTCGTCGATCCTTCGAAGCGGTGGAATACGCGACCCTCGAACGGGTCGACTGGTTCAACCATCGGCGGCGGCTGGAGCCCATCGGCAACATCCCCCCTGCCGAAGCCGAAGATCAATAATAGGCTGCCGCGGACAACATCGATATGGCAGCGTGACTCACAACCCAACGCCGCCGGTCGACTCGGCGCGGTTAAGCACCGCAGATTCTCTGAGCACCATCTCACATTAAGTGCAACAGCCGCGACACGATTATCAAGTCGAGCGCTCACTCTGAACTACGAGCAAAGTTAAGACTATGATATTATTAACCATTCATTCTCGTGATGAACTGGCAAGCGACAAAGATCCGATATATTGCGTTCGACTTGAATTCGGTGCAAGTTCTCACGAAGCTGGATTCGTCGAAAAATCGGCGTCAATGCTTACTAGACGCTTGTCGAAATCGGCGCTAGCGTGTCGGCTCTGTTGCCTTGACAATTCGCTTGATAGCTTAATTGCGTTGATAAATGTGTATAAGGGAGGGCATCGGCGTGCCCAAGCCTATTGCATGGTCATTCAATGCTGGCTCGTCGGCGGCGAGTGTGGGTTCTACTGGCACCATAGATGTTGAAGCGGTGACAGGCGCATCAGTTGCCGTCGCCAAGGGCGCCCAGGTCGATTTGGCCTTGCAGCTCGAGCACATCGACAAGTTGAAGTTCGTCTACATTGCTGCCGACAACTATAGCGGCACGATCAAGATCAAGGCCGGTGCGGCCGAAGAGATCGGGCTCGAGGGGCCGGTGATCCTGTTCGGCGCCGCCATCGGGCTGTTGGGTCCGTCGTTTGCGACGCTCAGCGTGACCAATGGCGGTGCCGAGCCGGCCAATGTCGAAATCATGATTGGCGGCCAACTCTCGTAAAACTCTGGTTTTTCGGCAGGAGCAGCGACCATGGCAGTGCAGACGAGCTATCCCGGTGTATATGTGAATGAGGTGCAGAGCGGCGTTCGCACGGTGGCGGGGGTGTCGACCTCGGTGACCGGCATTGTCGGGCGGTTCCTGCGCGGGCCGGTAAACGAGCCGGTCAGTTGCTTCAGCTTCGGGGAGTTTTCCAGACGCTTCGGCGGGCTGGCGCTGAACACCCCGGCGGCCTATGCGGTCGACGATTTCTACGCCAATGGCGGCTCCGAAGCGCTGGTCGTCCGGCTGTTCAAGGCGGGCGCCGATGACGGCTTGGCTCGCCTGGTGCTGGGCGGGCTGAAACTGGTCGCCGCGAGCCCGGGCAACTGGGGCGGCAAGCTGCAGGCGCAGGTTACCTATCCCAATGAGGCGGCGGCCAAGGCCTATGTCTATCTCCACCCCGAGCTCGGCCTTGCGGTCGACGACCTGTTCGACCTCGCGGTGGTCGACCAGGGCACCAAGGCGCGCGAACAGTTCCGCAACCTGACGGTCAAGGATGCTGGCTCGCGCCGCGTCGATCGGGTGCTGAAGGCGGAGTCGAACCTGGTGCGCGTCGACCTCAAGGGCGATCTTACGCCCGATTTGCCGGGGGCGCGGCCGGCCGAAGGGGCGATCACCGATTTTCAAGGCGGCAATGACGGGGTGCCGCTGGCGCCGGCCGAGTACAAGGGCGACAAGGTTACCAGGACCGGCATCTATGCGCTGCTCAAGGCCGATATCTTCAACCTGCTGGTGATCCCGCCCGATACGCGGGATGGCGATATCGACCCCACCGTCTGGGAGGAGGCGGCAAGGTTCTGCAGCGAGCGCCGCGCCTTCCTGATCGTCGATCCCCCCGCCAAGTGGGACGCCAACCCGGACAACGCCATCCAGGTCACGGTGGATGCAGCCAGCAACACGCCGCCCTTGAGCCTGACCAATGGCGGCAATGCCGGGCTGTTCTTTCCTCGGCTGCAGCGGCGCGATCCGCTGCGCGGCGGGCAGATCGACTATTTCGTGCCGTGCGGGGCGATTGCCGGCATCATGGCGCGTACAGACGCAAATCGCGGGGTGTGGAAGGCGCCCGCCGGCATCGAGGCGACGATCTCGGGCGCCGACGGGCTGACCTTCAAGATGACCGACGACGAGAACGGCAAGCTTAACCCGCTGGGAGTGAACTGCCTCAGGAGCTTTCCCAATGTCGGCCGGGTGGTGTGGGGCGCCCGCACCATGCGCGGTTCCGACCAGCTGGCCGACGACTACAAGTATATCCCCGTGCGGCGGCTGGCGCTGTTCATCGAAGAGAGCCTGTTCCGCGGCACCAAGTGGGTGGTGTTCTCGCCCAATGACGAGCCGCTGTGGTCGCAGATCCGACTCAATGTCGGGGCCTTCATGCAGCGGCTGTTCAGGCAGGGGGCGTTCCAGGGCGCCAGCCCGAGGCAGGCCTATTTCGTCAAGTGCGACCGCGAGACCACGACGCAGGACGATGTCAACCGCGGCATCGTCAACATCGCGGTAGGCTTTGCGCCGCTGCTGCCGGCCGAATTCGTCGTCATCAATATCCAGCAGATCCGGGAGGCCTAGGCGATGGCGCAGTTTTCGACCAATCCCGAACGGTTCGACCCGTACAAGAACTTCAAGTTCCGCATCCGCAACGAAGACGGCAATTACCTGGCCGGGATCAGCAAGGTCAGCGCGCTGAAGCGTACCACCCAGGTGGTGAGCCACCGCGAAGGGGGCGATCCGTCGTCGTCGCGCAAATCGCCCGGCCAGACCGAGTATGAGGCGATCACGCTCGAGCGCGGGGTGACGCACGATATCGAGTTCGAGCAGTGGGCCAACAAGGTGTGGAACTACGGCTCGGGGCTGGGCGCGGAGTCCTCGCTCAAGGATTTCCGGCGCAACCTGATCCTCGAGCTCTACAACGAAGCGGGGCAGATCGTGCTGGCCTACAAGCTCTACCGCTGCTGGCCCTCCGAGTATCAATCGCTGCCCGAGCTCGATGCGAGCGCCAACGCCATCGCGATCCAGATGCTGAAGCTCGAAAACGAGGGTTGGGAGCGCGATTACGACGTGGCCGAGCCGACCGAGCCCAGCTACGTCGAGCCGATCTAATGCGTGCGCTGGCCGCCGCGGACCTCGTCGAACTGGCCGAGGCTGGGCAGGGGCGCGGACCATCGTTCCTGGCACTCGGCATTCTCGGCCGGGCCGACCCCGGCATCGACGCGGCGGCGCTGACGCTGGGGCAGCGCGATGCCATGCTGCTAGCGGTGCGGGCGCAACTGTGCGGGCCGCACCTCGACTTCGTTTCCGAATGTCCGGCCTGCGGCACGATGCTCGAAATGACGCTGCGGGCCGAAGAGATCGGGCTCGACCTCGCGGCGCAGCCGGCACCGCAGACACGGCAGATCCGCGCCGGCGGTGTAGTCATCGCGGTGGCGCCGCTGACGGCGGGAGCGCTTGCCGCAGCCGAACAGCTCGATGATCCCGACAGTGCCCGGCGGCTGCTGCTGAAGGCCGCGGCGCCCGATGCGCCGGAGGAGGAAACGGCGCTGGCAGCGGTGGAAGCGGCGGTCGAGGCGATGGACCCCGGCGTTGATACGGGGCTCGACTGGTCCTGCCCCACCTGTGCGGCGCGCTGGTCGGAGGCGGTCGATGTGGCGGCGCTGCTGGCCAGCGAAATCACCGTCCGTTCACGCGCCGTGCTCGCCGATGTGGCGGTGCTGGCGCGGGCTTTTCACTGGCCGGAGCGCGATATCCTGGCGCTGCCGGCCGAGCGGCGGCGGTTCTATCTCGATGCGGTGCAGCCATGAGCGGCGTCGTCTCCCGCCTCACCAACCGCATTTTTGGCCTCGCGCCGGTGGCGCGCTTGCGGCTGCCGACCCGGTTCGAGCTGTCGGGCGCCGCCTTCGCAACTGGCGCCGAGCCGGCCGAGATGGCCGCCGAGGCGCCGGCCGTGCTGGCGCCGCAGCCTTGGGTCAGTCAGGTGATCGAGCGCTGGACGGTGCCGGCCCAGCCGCTGCAGCACCCCGAGGCCGGCAAGCCGAAGCAGACGGTGGCGCCAAAGGATGAGCCACGGACAGCGGCCCCGTCCGTGCCGGCGCTGGCGCCACGGCAGGCGACGGAGCGTGACGCGCCGCCTGCGGCCCCGCAACCGGCCGGCGCCCGCGCCCCTCGCGCGGACGCCGTGCCGCGCGCCGCGCCGCCCTTGGCCGGGCCGCAGTCGGTCGCCGCTCAACCGCCGCAGCCACCTGCTGCCGCGGTTGTCGCTGATACGGGCGCCGCGCCGCGCCCGACGCCTTCACGGCTGCCCGGCCTCCCGGCGCTGCCGGAGTTGAGCAGGTCGCGCCGCGAGGCGCCCATCACCGCGCCCGCCGCGGCGGCGCCGGCGCTGCCACCCGTCCGCCCGGCCGTGCCGGTGCAACCGGTGCCGCAAGCGCCCGCACCCCTCGCTGCCGCGCCGGCGGCCGCGCCGCTCGAAATCATCATCGGCCGCATCGATGTGCGGGCGCCGGCCCCCAGGGCCCCGGCGACCCCCGGCGTTTCGGCCGGGCTGCAGCGCGTCCCGAGTCTGGCCGCCTATCTGCGGACGAGGCGCTGAGGCGGCAATGGGCAACACGCTGTCAATTGCCGCCGTCACGGCCTCCATGCAGTTGATGATCCAGGAGGTGGCCGGAGGCGCGACCGTCAAGGTCGGCCGGCCGGGCAATGAAAACGATGCCGATGCCGGGCCGGTGGTGAATGTCTTCCTGTTTCAGGCCACGCCCAATGCTGCCCGGCGCAACGCGCATAACCCTACCCGCAGCAGCAATGGCCAGCAGGTCGCTAATTCGCTGGTGGCGTTCGACCTGCACTACCTCATTTCGTTCATCGGGCGGCCCGACCTCTATCAGCCTGAACTGCTGCTCGGTTCGGTGTCGCGGGGGTTCGAGCATCGCAGCGCCATTTCGCGGCGCACCATCGAAAAGGTGAAGCAGGACAATGCCGGGCTCGTCGATGCCGACCTCGAGAACGAGCCTGAGCCGGTGCGCATTCATCCGGCCGCGATGAGCTTTGAGGAAATGTCCAAGCTCTGGTCGGTGCTGTTCCAGACGCCCTACATTCTGTCGCTAGCCTATACCTGTTCGCCGGTGCTGATCGAGACCAGCACGCCCTTGAGCTCGGGGCCGCCGGTCACCAGCGTCAACAATGCGGTGTTCGTACTCGGCGGGCCGGTGGTGCTGGGGGTCGAGGCGGCGACGGGCGCCACGGCGCCGGTGCTGTGGGGTAGTACGCTCGTGGTGCGCGGCCATTCGCTCGATCGGCATGGCATGAAGGTGAGGATCGGCGGGCGCGACGCGGATCTGGGCACGGCGCGGATAAGCGCTGATCGTATCGAGCTGCAACTCGTCGCCGCGACCTTTGGTGGCGAGCAGCTCGTCGCCGGGCCGTTGGTGCTCGAAACCGTACTGCCGGCGCCGGCCGGCGCGCCCAGTCACCTCGAGCGGATCAGCGACCGAGCGACGTTCCTGCTCAGGCCCGGGATCAAGCTTGCCGCCAGCGCCAACGCAGGCAGCAAGCTGACGGTAGTCGTCTCGCCCGGTGTCGGGCGTGGTCAGACACCGCGACTGGTGCTCAACGGTCAGAGCGCTGCCGCCGCAGCCAGCGTTCAAATCACTCCAGATCCCTTTGATTCCAACTTTCCGGTCGCCAGCCTGAAGTTCCCGCTCGAGGGTGTGCCCAAGGGCAGCTATTACGCGCAGTTGCTGGTCCAGGGTACAGCCAGCGCGCCTCATGTGGAAACGGATCCGACGAGCCCGGCCTTCGGCCACATCGTCGGCCCGATGCTGGAGGTGAAATGAGCGCCCCGGCCCTCGGCGATGCCCTCGCCCAGCTCAAGGCGCGTATCGCCGGAGCGTCGCCGCCTGCTGCCGGACCGACCGCCCTGCCCGAGCGGCTGGCGCGGCTCGCCGAAGCGGTCGGGCTTGGCCGCTTCGAGTGCGAGGTGCTGCTACTCGCTGCCCTGCCGGCGCTGGAGCCGGATGGGGCTGCCGTGCTCGCCGCGGCGCAGGGCGACGCCCGGTTGCGGTTGCCCAGTATCGCCCTCGCGCTTACAAGCCTTGCCGAGGCGAACTGGCAGGCCTTCGCGCCCGAGGCGCCGCTGCGGCGCCTGGCACTGATCGGCCTCACCGACGAGAGCATTGCCAGCCTCGCCGGCATCGCGCTGCCCGAGCGGGTGCTGCACCACCTGGTGGGACTCGACGGCATCGACGCTGAGTTGCTGGCGGTTTCGACGCCGCTCGAGCCGCGCTTCGAACTCGGCGGCTCGCATCATGAGCTGATGCGCCGGTTCGGTGCGCAACTGTCGACCGACAGCAAAGGGTTGGCGCCGGTCCTGGAACTTGTGGGGGCGGACAGGAGCGCGGCGCTGGCGATTGCCGCGGCCGGGGCGCGGGCGGCCGGACGCCGCGCCTATCTCGTGGTCGCCGAAGCCCTGCCGGCCGCCGCCGGAGAGCGGGCGCGGCTGGCCCAGCTATGGTCTCGAGAAAGCGTGCTGGCAGGGGCGCTGCCGGTGCTCGACTTCTGTGACATGACGGCGCCGGGCGAGGTGCGAAGCGCACTACGCTTCGCGGCGGCGATTGCGGGGCCGCTGGCGCTGATCGCGGCTGAGCCGCTGGCGGTGCCGGGGCGCAACAGTCTGCGGCTAGTCGTGCCGCGCTCGACCATAGCCGACCAGCGGGCGCTGTGGGCGGCGGCGGGGGCCGACGCGGCGGATGTCGACCGGCTGGTGGGCACGTTCACGGCGTCGCCTGAGATCATCGCCGACGTCACGACCAATATCGGCGCCGACCTCGCGCCGGGGGCGGGCAGCGCGCCGACGCCACTGGCCGACCGGCTCTGGGCGGAAACCCGCGTCCGGCTCCGCCCCCGGCTCGACGAGCTGGCGCAGCGCATCGACGTGCGTAGCCAGTGGAGCGACCTGATCCTGCCGCAGCAGCAGTTCGAGATGCTCAAGGCCATCGCGGCGCAGGTGCGCCAGCGCCGCCAGGTGCACCATAACTGGGGCTTTGGCGGCAGCAATGGCCGGGGGCTCGGTATCACGGCGCTGTTCTCGGGCCCCAGCGGCACCGGCAAGACGCTCGCCGCCGAAGTGATCGGCGGGGCGCTGCAGCTCGATGTCTACCGGGTCGACCTGTCAGCGGCGGTCAGCAAGTGGATCGGCGAGACCGAAAAGAACCTCCGCCGGCTGTTCGACGCGGCCGAGGACAGCTGCGCCATCCTGCTATTCGACGAGGCGGACCAGCTGTTCGCCAAGCGCACCGAGATCAAGGACAGCCACGATCGCTACGCCAATCTCGAGGTGAGCTACCTGCTGCAGCGGATGGAGAGCTATCGCGGCCTCGCCATCCTCACCACCAACCTCCGCTCCAATATCGACAACGCGTTCCTGCGCCGCATCCGCTTCCTCGTCGATTTTCCGTTGCCCGAGGCGGCCGAACGGCAGCGGATCTGGCGGCTCGCCTTCCCTTCCGGAGCGCCGCTCGACGGCATCGAGGTGGAGCGGCTGGCCCAGCTGACGGTGGCCGGTGGCAGTATCAAGAACATCGCGTTGAACGCCGCCTTCATCGCCGCCGACGAAGGCTCGCCGATCCGCATGGGGCACCTGCAGCGCGCCGCGCGGGCCGAATATTACAAGCTCAGCAAGCCGTTGACCGAAGGCGAGCTGCGCGGCTGGAGCAAGGAGGCACCGCATGGTTGAGGCGCGCCGGGTCCAGATCCAGAGCATCCGGCTCGAAGGCCTGTCGCCGGCCGAGCGGGTCGCGGCGCTCGCCGACATCCGCCGCGCCGTGGCGGAAGCCGTTACAGCCGCCCCGACGACGTCCTCCGCGGCGCTTGGCAAATCCATTTCCCAGGCGCTGCAGCAGCTGGCCAAAGGGGGCGGCAAATGAACCACGCCCCGCTGCGCAGCAAGGTGCGGAGCCCGGAACTGGCGCAGGGCGCACGGGCCGCACCCAGGCCGGCGAGCCAGCTGGCCGACGAGACCGCGCCCCCGACGCCGAAGTTTGGCGGCTCGCTCGCCGGCCTGCCGGCGACGCCGCCGACCGGAGGCAGCGGCGGGCTCGAGCCGGGTCTGAGGGGCGATATGGAGCGCTCGTTCGGCGCCGATTTCTGCGCGGTGCGGCTGCACAGCGATGCGGCGGCGGCGCGCACCGCCGGGCAATACGCGGCCAAGGCGGTGACGGTCGGCGACAACGTCTATTTCGGTGGTGGCCGGTACGCGCCGCAGAGTGGTGAGGGCCGGCGGCTCATCGCGCATGAACTGGCCCATGTGGTGCAGCAGCGGCGCGGCGGGGCAGCCGCGCCACGCTCCGACGGCATGGGCGATCTCGAGCGCGATGCCGGGCGCGCCGCCGATGGGGCGATGGGTGGAGGCAGGGCGATGGTCCGGCTCGGCTCAGCCACGGGGCTGGCCGCCGAGCCCGAGGAGCCCTGGTACAAACGCGCCATCGACAAGGCCAAGGATGTAGGCTCGAGCGTCAAGGACAAGGCGACGAGCTTCGTCCAAGAGGTTGCCAAGAATCCGAATGTACTGATCGACCACGCCGAGAAGCTGCAGCCGGCCGTGCTGCTGGCTGAGGCGACGCAAAAGCTTGCCGATAAGGCCGAAGGCAAGCCGGTGCTGGGCGGGCTGACAAGGAACATCGCCAACATCGCCAAGGCAAACGCCAATCTGGTGACCAAGCCGGCGAAGGCGTTCGGCGAGAAGCTGGTCAGCAAGGACAAGGATGGCTGGCAAGTCCATCCGCTCGACGCCACCAAGGCCTGGAAAGCCGGCGTCGATTCCGGTTTCAAGGGCGTGCACGACGCGACCTTCAAGGCGGTCGACGATTTCGAGGATGTCGAGCCGGCCAAGCCGATGGTCGACGAGAAGGCGCACCCGACGCTGGCGACGCTGGAGCGTGGCAGCCTCGCGGTCTCCAACAACACGTCGAAATACTCGCGTCAGTTCGTCGGCGGCGTCGCCAAGGCGGCCTTCGGCATGGTCGAAGGCATCGGCAAGATGGCGGTGCATCCGTTCGATACGGTCAAGGGGCTCGGACAGCTGCCGGGGCCGAGCCTGGTCAACCCGCTCAAGTTCATCGGCACCTTCGTCCAGCTGGAGGAGGACCTTTACGACGCGACCTTCCCCGACCTTGAGAAGGAGGCCCGCAAGCAGGTCAGCGAGGGCGGCCAACCGTCCGGCAAGCCGGCCGAGCGAATGTCGCACGGCCAGGCACTGCGCAAGTTCGGCGGTGCCTTGCTGCCGGACCAGGAGCGCGATCGTAGGCAGACCGCCGGTCTCGCCAAGGCGCTGGGCGAAAACTACATCGAAGCCTGGAAAGCAAAGCGCTATGCCGAGCTGCCGGGGCTGGCGGTGGTCGATATCGGCAGCTTCTTCGTCGGCGGAGGGGCGGCCGGCGCCGCCGGCAAGGGCGGCAAGGTGGCCGAGGTGGCTTCCGCGACAACAAAGATAGGCGAGCTCGCCAAGACCGGGGAAGTGGCGGGGTCGCTGGCCAAGGCCGAGGAACTGGCCAGCGCCGGCGGGAAGGTCGCCGATGTCGCCAAGGGCACGGAGGCTGCCAAGACCGCCGAGGCGGCCAAGGCCGGCGATGTCGCCGACGCCACCAAGGTGGCCGATGCGCACCCACCGTCGGCGGAGGCGCCGAAGCCGGCAGTAGAGGCGCCGAAGCCCGCAGCAGAGACGCCTAAGCCCGTCGAGCCTGCACCCGAGGCGGTGAAGGCCGAGCCCCCAAGCAAGCTCGAGGTCGATCCACTGGAGCATGCCGAAGGCCGGCTGTGCTGGCCGATCCTTTCCGATGGACAAGCTCGACGATCTGGTTGCGAGCCATCTGGAGGAGCGCCTGCTTCAGCCGAAGCGCCTCGAAACCATCCTCGGCAGTCTCCTCGACCGCCGCGAGGAGCGCGCCGAGCGCCGCCGTGAGCATCTTGCGGAACTCAACCGGCGAATCACGGAAACCGACCAGAGGCTCAACCGGCTCTACGATGCCATCGAAGCCGGGTTGGCGGATTTGAACGATGCGGTGCTGAAGGAGCGCATGGCCGGTCTCAAGGCGATTCGCGATCAGGTCCAGGCCGATGCCGAGCGCATTCAGATGACGCTCGACAGTTCAGGCAATCAATCGGTCACGGTGGACATGATTGGCGCCTTCGCCAGCGAGGCCCGCAAGGGACTGCGGCTCGAAGGGGGCGGCTATCGGCGGGATCACCTGCGCGCCTTTGCTCAGCGCGTCGAGGTGGCGGACACCGAAGTCAGCATCATGGGATCGAAATCGGAGCTACTACGAACGCTCGTGGCCGCTTCGGGAGGGAGATCGGCTGCATTCGGCGTTCATAGTTCTGTTCTGAAATGGCGCACCCGAAGGGATTCGAACCCCTGGCCTCTGCCTTCGGAGGGCAGCGCTCTATCCAGCTGAGCTACGGGTGCATTGCCGGGCGGCCATCGGGCCGCGCGATTTCATAGCGGATGGCAGCCGCCGCTTCAATGGCGAAGGTGGGTCGATCCCCTCCCCTTCCATCCACCGCCCGCCATCCTTGGCGGCGCGGCGGCGTTCGGGGCACGGCGCCTTGGTGTCAGGCCTTGGCCCAGGCGCCGACGAAGCGGGGATAGATGAAGCAGGTGTCGGTGGCGAGCGCGTCGGCGCGCAGACGCTCGGAAAGCGTGTCGATATCGATCTCCTCGGCGGTGGCGATGCCGAGCTTCTGGAGAGCGGGCGACATGGAGCGGATCGTCTCGGCGATATAGTCATACGCGCTCGAATTGGGGCCCGCCTCGATCTTGCACACGCCGTGCAGGCTCGGATCGAGCCCGGCCGCGCGAAAGGTGCCGTATAGCTTCGACGCCATGTCGGGCTCCATCCCAGCCTGCCGGTAGAGCGTCGTGATCCAGCCGAGGCAGCGGTCGAACAGCGCCATGGGCGGCACGGCCGCGGACGAGGAGATATCCATTTCGATGAAGGCGAGAAGGCCGCCGGGGACGACGGCGGTCTTCAGCGCCGAGAGGATCGCGGACGCCTGCGGCAGATGCATCAGGATGAAGCGACCGATCACGGCGTCGTAACTGCCGTCTCCGACGACGGCCTCGATCTCCGAGTCGCGGAACTCGATCTGGGTCAGACCGGCGGTGGCGGCGCGCCGGCGCGCCGTCGCGAGAGCCTCCTGTGCGCGGTCTATCCCGACGACTGCGCCTTCCGGGCCGACCAGGCCAGCTGCCGCGAGCGACACGTCGCCGACGCCGCAGCCGACGTCGAGCACCCGCATGCCGGGTCGGAGCCCGGCCATGTCCAGAATCGCCTCGGTGGCCGCGCCGAAGATCGCCGCCTGCTGTTCCAGCCGCGTCAGCTCCTCGTCCGAGTGGCCGAGAACATAACGCGCCGCACCGTCTTCCAACTTCATGTCAGGCTCGCTTGATGGAATTCACACGCGCGGAATTCGCTTCCGCACCAATTCATGGTCGAAAATGAAAGAATGGACAGCTCAATCTCGCCGCATCCTCTCGCCATCCGCCGCAGGGGCGGAGTGGAATTGTTGGGGCCTTAAGTGTTTGGTAGCCAGCCCTTCCTATTATTCCAAAGTAGTGCGCGACAACGACAACATCCGGCAACCAAAGGTTTCATCACGACTGTCGTGACGGACGACGTGCTGGCGGAGCGGGGCGGTGGGAATCGGGATGGGAACCAAACAGACGATCCATACGAGTCGTGCCGATATCGCCGTTCGCACCAGCGCCGGAACCGGTTTGCCACTGATCTTGCTGCACGGCAATTCGAGTTGCAAGGAGGTGTTCACGCGCCAGATGGAAGGGAGCGTCGGTGAGGCCTACAACCTTGTCGCGATCGACCTGCCCGGCCATGGCGCCTCCTCCGACGCGTTCGATCCGGCCGCCACCTATTCGATTTCAGGCTATGCCGAGACCGTTCTCGAGGTGATCGCCGCGCTCGGCATCAAGCGGGCCGCCATCTATGGCTGGTCGCTAGGCGGACATGTCGCGATCGACCTCATCCCGCGCTTTGCCGGCCTCGCGGGCGTCATGATCACCGGGACGCCGCCGATCCGTCCGACGCTCGAATCGTTCCAGGCCGGCTTCAAGCCCGAGCCCGTTGCCGCTCTTTTCGGCCAGGAGACGCTGAGCGAGGCCGAGATGGATGCATTCGCGCGCGCCGTCTATGGCAGCGCCGACTCCGCTGCATTCCGAGCTGCGCTTGCGCGGACCGATGGCCGGGCGCGCCGGATGATGATCGAGAACATCTTCAACGGACAGACCGCGGACCAGAGGCAGATCGTCGAGACGAGCGACATTCCCGTCGCCATTATCGATGGAGCGCATGACCCCTTCGTCAATCTCGACTATGTCGCGGGCCTCAGCATTCCCAGCCTCTGGGAGAGCCATTGCTTCATCCTGCGCGGCGCGGCCCATGCGCCCTTCCTGACGCACGCCGACCGGTTCGATCCGATCCTCGCGCGCTTCGCAGCCGATGTCGCCAAGCGCACGGCCCGGCGTCGGCGCGCGCCCAAGGGCGCAGCAGCCGCCTGATCCAGGGAGTGATGCCCTCGATGGGTCGCCAGTCGCCGCCAGACGAAACGGACACGCTGCGCCCGCCGCCGGAGCGCGCGCGAGCGCCTGTCTCGCCCAAGGCTCCACCCTCGACGCAGGGCCCGGAGAAGCATGCCGGCGCGCGCGCCGATGGCGAGATTCCGCTCGACATCTACGGCTCGCTGGTCGACGCGCTGTTCGAGGTCCAGACGTCGCTTTTCGTCGGCTCGGCCGCCGCCTCCATCGCGGCGATCGTCACCGCCTGGAAAGCCCAGAGCCTCTTGCTGTTCGGCTTCGGCATCGTCATCGCGCTGGTCGCCTATCTGCGCGCGCTCGACATGCGCGCCTATCGCCGCATCCGCCCCTCCTTCCAGACAGCCGACCAGTTTCGGTACTGGGAGCGGCGCTATGTCGTGGGCGCCGCGATCTATGTCGCCCTGCTCGGCGGCTGGTGCCTTGTCGCCTTCGTTGTCTCGGACGATCCGTTCGTGCGGCTGTTCTCGTTCTCGGTCGTGCTCGCCTACATGATCGGCACGTCGGGCCGGAACTTCGCCAGCCGCTCGCTCGTCATGTCGCAGATCCTCGGCGCCGGCATCCCGCTGACGGCGGCGCTGTTCTATGTCGGCGGCCTGCATTACGTCATGTTCGGCATCGTCGTGATGCCGTTCTTCCTGGGCCTGAAGCTGATCTCCGAGCGGCTGCGCGGTACCCTGCTTTCGGCCGTGATCTCCGAGCGCGAGGTGCGCGACCTCGCCGATCATTTCGACACCGCGCTCAACAACATGCCGCATGGCCTGTGCATGTTCGACGAGCGCAAGCGCGTGCGCGTCGCCAATCGCCGCCTGTCCGCGCTGCTCGAACTTCCCGCCGACATGGAGCTGACCGGCCGCAACGCGCATGAATTGCTGCGCGATTCCGCGGTGCTGCGCCAGGCGCGCGATCTCGATATCGCCGAGTTCATCCAGGAATTCGAGCATCGGCTGTCGGGCGCCAGCGTCGAGTTCTATTCCGAGATCGAGGGCGAGCGTTCGCTGTCCTTCACGACGGAGCCCATGGCCAATGGCGGATCCGTCGTGGTCGTCGAGGACATCACCGAGCGCCGCAATGCCGAGCAGCGCATCCGCCAGCTGGCGCGGTTCGATGCGCTCACGGGACTGCCGAACCGCAACGTGTTCCACGAGGAATTGCAGGACGCGCTGGTCGATGCGGAACGGGGCCAGTCGATGTCGGTGCTGTTCATCGATCTCGACCAGTTCAAGCAGGTCAACGACACGCTCGGGCACCCGACCGGCGATCTCCTGCTGTGCGCCGTGGCCGATCGCCTGCGCAGCGCGCTGTCGGCGGACGAGCGGGTGGCACGCTTCGGCGGCGACGAATTCGCGGTGCTGCAGCTCAAGAGCGGCCAGAATGCCGGTCCGGCGGAACTCGCCGAGCGGATCGTGCAGTCGATCTCGCGGCCCTACCACATCCAGAACCACACGGTGATCATCGGGGCGAGCATCGGCATCGCGACGTCGCCGGACGACGGTACCGACGCCGACGTGTTGCTCAAGAATGCCGACCTCGCGCTCTACCACGCCAAGGGAACGGGACCGCAGCGCTGGCGCTTCTTCGAGCCGGCCATGGACATCGCCGTCCAGGCACGGCGCGCGCTGGAGCTTGATCTGCGCGAAGCACTCGAGAAGGACGGGTTCGAGCTCTATTATCAGCCTCTGCTCAACATCCGCTCGATGAAGATCGTCGGCTGCGAAGCGCTGCTGCGCTGGAACCATCCCCAGCGCGGCATGATCCCGCCGGCCGAGTTCATCCCCGTCGCGGAGGAGATGGGGCTGATCGTCGAGATCGGCGACTGGGTCCTGAACCGTGCCTGCGCCGAATGCCGGAAATGGCCGGAGGATGTCCGCGTCTCGGTCAACCTCTCCTCCGTGCAGTTCAAGCGCAGCGACGTGGCCTCGACCGTCGCGGCGGCGCTGCGTAGCAGCGGCCTGGCACCGCAGCGGCTGGAACTGGAGATCACCGAGTCGGTGCTGCTGCAGGACATGGACCAGGCCCGCCGCACGCTGCAGCAGCTCCGCGATATCGGCGTGCGCATCGCGCTCGACGATTTCGGCACCGGCTATTCGGGGCTTTCCTATCTGCACGCCTTCCCGCTCGACACGGTCAAGATCGACCGCTCTTTCGTCAACGAGATCGATACGCAGAGCCGCTCGCTCATCCTGCTGCGCGGCGTCGCCGAACTCAGTAAGGCGCTCGGCATGAAGGTCACCGTCGAAGGCATCGAGACGGCCGAGCAGCTCGACATCGTCGCCGCCGAGACGGCGGTCGACGAGGTGCAGGGCTTCCTGTTCTCCGTCCCCCTGCCCGCGCGTGCCATCCGCGAGCTCATCGTCTCGGCCCGACCGGCGGCCGGCGCGCCCGCCGCCATGCAGGGCACGACCCGGCACTAAAGATCCCCTCCCCGCTTGAGAATTGCCGGCCCTTCCCGTCCTATTGGGCACGGGAGGAGCAGCAATGAACGATGGGTTGCGGGACGAGGTGGAGCCGACTGCGCCCGCCGAGGGCAGCCGCCGCGGCCGGTCGGTCGCAATCGAGCTGATTGGCCTGCTCGCGGCGCATGAAGGCGCGCTTCGCACCGGGGAGGCTGCGCGGCTTCTGGCGGTCGCGCGCTCCTCGCTCAACCGCATCGCTCACGTGCTCGCTGACCACGGGCTCGTCGATCTCTCGAGGCGCGGCTTGATCGCCCTCGGTCCAGTCGCAGCCAGGCTCGGCCAGCGGCGCGAGACGATGCTGCGGCACGAGGACGAGCACCGCCTGGCGCCCCGGCGCAAACGGCTGTCGCGCGCCCCCGGCGCCAGCTATGTGCTCACCCGCAATCCCGATTGCACGCGCATTCCCGACACCGCCCGCTTCCGCCGCACGCCGAAATTCCGCCTCGGCTTCTCCAACGCCTCGATCGACCATCCCTGGCGCACGGCCCTCGTCCACAGCGTCGAATATGGCGCGGTGCGCCATGACGCGCTCGTCTCCTCGCTGTCGGTGCGCCATGCCGGGCTCGATGCTGAACGGCAAATCCTCGACATCGAGGCGCTGCTCCGCGACGGCGTCGACGGCCTCGTACTGAGCGCGCACGATTCGCAAACGCTGGTCGAAGTGATCACGGAAGCGGAGCGTCGCGGCGTGCCGACCGTGATCGTTGACCGCGGCCAGCCGGAAATCCTGCCGCATGCCAGCTTCGTCACCTGCGACGATCGCACCATCGGCGAGATCACCGCCCGCTGGCTCTGCGAACGCCTGCGTGGCCGCGGCTCGGTCCTGCTGCTGCCCGGCCTCTTTGGCGCCGATCCGGCCCATCGCCGGCTGGAGGGCGCAAGCGCGGTCTTCGCCCGCCATCCCGGCATCCGGGTCCTCGATATCTGCTGGACAGGGTGGCAGCAGCAGCAAGGACGCGAGATCGTGGCGGCACGTCTCGCCGCGGGCGAGGAGACCATCGACGGCGTGTGGTGCGATTCAGGGCTGCAGGCGGTCGGATCGCTCAAGGCCTTCGTGGCCGCCGGCCGGTCCGGCGCGATCCCGCCCCATACCGGCGGCGATCTCAACCTCGCCTACAAGCTGGCGATCCGCCATGGCGTGGCGCAGGCCGCCGTCGACTATCCACCGGCCATGGGATTGCGCGCCGTCGAAGTTCTCATCGACGTGCTGCGGGGCCGCGCCGTGCCGCGCCGCATCGACGTTCCAACCGAAATCGTCGTCACGCGCGGCCACGCGACGCGCTCGGTCAAGCCGGACCTTTGGTCCGATGAGCATGTGCGCTGGGATCTGCCGGATGATCTGATCCTGGCGAGCGGCCTCGGTCCGGCCTATGACCCGCGCTCCTTCCGCGTGCACTACAAGGGCAACCGCTATAATCGCTCGGCGGCCGGCAGCGGCGGGAGGCCAGCCGATGCCGGCACGTGACGAGACGGCGGGCGTCGCGGCCGTGGCGCGGATGCTGGCCCGCCTCGCCGAGGAGAGGCCGCAGACCGTCGCGGAGCTGGCGAGCGCGCTCGGCCTCAGCCGCTCCACGGCTTTCGCTGTCGCGGCGGAACTGGATGCGGCCGGGCTGGTCGAACGTGACGCCGGCGGCGTTCTCGCTCCGGGACCGGCAGCGGCGCGCCTCGCGCTCGCCCGTTTCGGCTTCGGCGCGATGGCGGAAGCATCCGAATCCCTCGTTTCGGCGCTCCGCGACGATACCGATGCATCCGTTGCGCTGCTCCTCTCCGATGGCGAGAACACCGTCATCGCGGCGCAGCGCCGCGCGCCCTGGGATCAGGAGGGCGGGCGGACGCCGAGACAGATCACGGCCGACATCGGCCGATCGGCGAGCGGCCACATGGCGACGCTGCGCCTCTCGCTCCGGCCGAACGCCAGCGAGACGGAGGTCCGCTCGGCCAGCGCTTGCCTCGACCGCGTCGCGGCGGCCCTCGCCGCCTCGCTCGGTGGCGCAAGCCACGACTGAGGCGCGCAGACAAGACGCCGCCAAAGAAAAGGGGCGCCTCGCGGCGCCCCAGTCTTTGCCCCACTCTCTTGTTCGGGAGAGAGCTACTTCTTGCCGCCCCACTTCTCGGGATAGCCGGGCATGTCCTCGCAGCCGCACATCGCGTAGTGCAGCGGCGGCATCTTCTCGTCGACATACTTGTCGAGCGTCTCTTGCGTGATCACCGGCTGCGGCAGCTTCCAGGTCGGGCCGATCACCGGCTCGCCCTTGAGGATCTTGACCGCCGCGATGACGGGCGAGCGCCACTGATAGGTCGGATAGGTCGGCCCGAAGGCGGTCAGGCCTTCCTTCTTCCACTTCACCAGGAAGTCTTCCTGGTCCTCGCCGGTGATGATCGGATAGGGCTGGCCGGCATCCTCGAACGCCTCGATGGCGGCGACGGCCGTGGCGCCGGCATCCATCCAGATCGCGTCGATCTTGCCGAAGCGGTTGATATAGTCCTCGACAATGGCCTTGGTCTTGGCGTTGTCACCATCGGTGAACTCGGCGCCGACCACCTCGATGCCCTTCTCCTTGAAGATACGGTTCGCCGCCGACCAGCGCGTTTCGAGCACGTCGACGCCGGGCAGGATCCGGAGCGCCAGCACCTTGCCGCCCTTGGGCAGCTTCTCGGCGATGAAGTTCGCCGTCTGGATGCCCCAGCCATAGCCGCCGATCGGATTGACGAAGGTCACCGGGCACTCCGTGAGCACGCCGCGGTCGAAGACCACGACGGGCAGCGCCTTGCAGGCGGCCTCGACGGCCGGCGTCAGCGCGGCGGTCGTGTTGGGCGACACGATCAGGATGTCGCACTTGCCCGAGGAGACGAAGGCGTTGATGTCGGAGATCTGCTTGTCGTCCTTGCCCTCGGCATCGGCGTGGGTGAAGGAGGCGATGTCGCCCTTCAACATGTCGACCTGGGCCTGCATGTCTGTCCAGCCGACGACACGCCAGGGATTGTTCACGCCGGCGTTCGAGAAGCAGATGTGATACGGGCCGGGCTTCTTGTACTTGGCGGTATCGACCTCCTTGCCGCCCAGATGCTGCTCCCACGGCTTGCCGGCCGGACCCTCGGGCTTCATCTCGAGCAGTTGCTTCGCGGCGTCGAATTCCTTCGGATCGTCGAAATTCTGGGCCGACGCCACCCCGGCGAAGGCCAAGGTCGCCGCGGCTGCGACGACACCGAGCAGAAGTCTTCTCATGGTCTTCCTCCCATAAACCGCCGCTTTCCGCGGCCTTGAGGACCTCGCGGTCCGGTTCATCCGGCACGGCGCCGGCGCCAGGCGCCGGATGCGACGGCCGAAATCAGAATGACGCCCTGCGCCGTGTCTTTGAGCGGCTGCGGCAGCCCGAGGAGATTGAGCAGGGTGAACAAGGCAAACAACGTGAGCGCGCCGGCCACGGCGCCGATGACGCTGCCGCGACCGCCCATCAGCTGGACGCCGCCGATCACGCAGGCGGCGATCGCCTGCAGTTCGAGGCCCGAGCCGACATCGACAGAGACGCCGCCGAAGCCGCCGAGCAGGATGCCGCCGGTGACGGCAGCGAGCGCCGAGATCACGAAGGCGGCGATACGGGTCGCCTCGACGCGAACACCGGACAGGGCGGCGGCACGCGGATTGTCGCCGATCGCGAAGACGCGCTTGCCGAAGACGGTCTTCTGGAGGCCCCACCAGGCGGCGAGAGCCACCACGACGAGCACCACCACCGCGACCGGAAACGAGCCGACGAGCGGCACGTCGCGAAAGGTGAAGCGGCCGAAAAACCGAAAATTGTCAGGGAGATAGCCGCGCGGCGATCCGCCGGACCACATCATCGCGACGCCGTTCAGCGACAAGAGCATGCCGAGCGTCGCGATGATCGACGGCACGCGCAGCACCGTGACCACCAGCCCGTTGACGAGCCCGACGCCGAGGCCGATCGCATAGAGGACAAGGATGGCCCAGGCTGTATTGCCGGGGTCGTTGTCCGTCAGCATCGAGCCGCCGATCACGGTGAGCGTGACCAGCGCGCCCATCGACAAGTCGAATCCACCCGCAACCAGCACGAAGATCTGTCCGCAGGCCAGAACAGCGAGCGGCGTTGCCCGGCGCAGGAAGTTCGTGATGCCGGCCGGCTCGAGATAATTCGGCTGCAGGATCGCGATGCCTGCATAGAGGATCACGAACACGATGACGGCGATGTTGATCTTCCTGAAGAGGCTCATGCCGCCGTTCCACTTCGGTTCACCCGCCGCTGCCACGCTCATGCCACCGGCCCCTTGTTGCGGATCGCATAGGCGGCGACGGCGAGGATGACGATCGCCCCGCGCATGACCTGCTTCGGGAAGGCCGGAACACCCAGCATGTTGAAGACCGCATCGAGCGTCGCGAACAGGAGCACGCCGGCGAGCGTGCCCCAGACGCCGCCGCGCCCGCCCGAGAGCAGCGTGCCGCCGATGACGACAACCGCAATGGATTCAAGATCATAGACTCCGTCGCGGCCGACCCAGGGCGCGCCGGAACGCAGCCGCGAGGCGAGATAGAGCCCGGTCAGGCCGGCCATCAGGCTGCAGATGACATGGGCGAGGATGGTGATGCGGTCGGTACGGATTCCGGCGAGACGGGCGCCATCCATATTGCCGCCGGTCGCATAGAGATGCGCGCCGAAGCGGGTCGAGCGGAGCAGGAGCGCGCCGATGATCGCCAAGGCGAGCAGGGCGAGGACCGACCAGGGAATGATGCCGATCGTGCCATAGGCGAGGCCCTGGAAGGCTTCGGGGACGGAACCCGCGAAATTGTTGAAGCTCGCCGAGAGCAGGCCCTGCAGGATCAGCCCGACGCCGAGCGTGGCGATCAGCGGATTGACGCCCAGTTTCGCCACCACGCCGCCATTGACGAAACCGACGGCCGCCGAAACGACGAGGACGAGCAGCACGGCCGGCGCGATCATCGCGGGGTCGCCCTGCATGACGAAGGAGGCGAGCACCGCCGAGACGGAGATGAGGTTCGCGACCGAGAGGTCGATCGAGCCGGCGAGGATGACGAAGGTCTGGCCGAGGGCGACGATGCCGAGCCCGACCATGCGCTGCGCGAGACCGACCAGGCCGCTCGCGCCGAGCTGGTTGAGCTGGCCCGTATAGAGCGCCGCGCCGACATAGAGCACGGCCGAGGCGAGAAAGAGCAGCAGCGGCACCGGCAGGCTGCGCCGGGTCCGGCGGGAAGCGGGAAGCGTGTCGGCGAGCGTCATGCCAGGGCTCCTTCGCGAGCGACATCGAGCGGCGCCGGCCGGTGGCCGACGGCGAGCGCCATGACGCCTTCCTCCCCGACCTCCGGAGAGCATTCGCCGGCGATGCGGCCCTGATGCATGACGAGGATGCGATCGGAGACGCCGATCACTTCGGGCAGGTCGGACGAGACCATGACGACGCCGCGTCCGCGCGCGGCGACATCGCGCATCAGCTGGTAGATCGCCGCCTTGGCCGCGACATCGATGCCGCGCGTCGGCTCGCAGAAGACGAGGAGCCGGGGATCGCGCGCCAGCCAGCGGCCGAGGATCACCTTCTGCTGGTTGCCGCCGGAGAGCGCGCCGATCGCCTGGCCGAAATGGGCGGCGCGCACATCGAGGCGACGCATCATCGTGTCCGCCTCGCCATCGGCGAGGGTGCCCGCGCGCGAACCGCGGACCGGGGAAGCGAAGGCGCGGCGCACCAGAAGGAGATTGTCGCGCAGCGATTGCTGCAGCAGGCAGCCTTCGCGCTTCCGATCATCAGAGAGAAAGCCGATGCCGGCTTCGATTCCGGCGCGGGGATGGCGGAGGTCGATCGGCGCGCCGAGAAAGCGCACCGTACCGCGGGTGAAGGGCTGGTCGCCGAAGATCGCGCGGGCGAGCGCCGCCTTGCCGGAGCCTTCGAGCCCGGCAATGCCGACGATCTCGCCGGCGCGGACGGAAAGGTCGATATCGGCCAGCTCCGCATTGCCGCCGCCCGCGATCTCGAGCAGCACGTCGCCCGGCGGCGTATCCGGCCGGGCGGGGTAATAGTCGGACAGTTCGCGCCCCACCATCAGCCGCACGATCCGGTCCGTCGGCATGGCGCCGATCGGCGCGGTTTCGACCTTGCGCCCATCCTTCATGATGGTGACACGGTCGGCGATCGCGGCGATCTCGGGCATGCGGTGCGAGACATAGACGATCGCGACGCCCTCGGAGCGGAGCCGCGCGACCAGATCGAGCAGGCGCTTCGCATTGGTGTCATCGAGCGCGGCGGTCGGCTCGTCCATGACCAGGATGCGCGCATCGAGCGCCAGCGCCTTGGCGATCTCGACGGTCTGCTGTTCGGCGATGGCCAGATCCCCCGCGCGGGCGTCGGCGCTGATCGGCGAGCCGAGCCGGCCGAGCAGGCGCCGCGCGCCCTCCATCATGGCTTTGCGATCCAGCCTGCCGCCCCGCGTCGGCTCGAGGCCGAGATAAATGTTCTCCGCCACCGTGCGATGCGGCAGCAGGCTCAGTTCCTGATGGATGATGCTGATGCCGGCCCGGCGCGCCTCGACGGGATGGGAGAACGCGGCCGGCTTCCCCTCGATCAGGATCGAGCCGGCATCGGGCTGGTAGATGCCGCCGAGCACCTTGATCAGCGTCGACTTGCCGGCGCCGTTCTCGCCGCAAATGGCATGCACCTCGCCATGCGCGCAATCGAAGCTGACGGCTTCGAGCGCCCTGACGCCGGGAAATGACTTGGTGATATCGCGCATTTCGAGCGCGATGGCATCTATGGACAAGGTGGGGGCTCCATAGGAATCGCGAACTGCGGCGGCCCGGCGGGATGCGGCCGGGCCGGTCTTCGGCGGCGGTCTATTCGGCGGCGACGCGGCGGGCCGGCGCCTGATACCGGCGCGGGTCGCGATGCATGCCGCCGTCTTTCATCACCATGGCGAGCAGCGTCGAGCCGACGAGGACCGACTGGTCGACAAGCGGATTGCCATCGACGAGGAGGAGGTCGGCGAGTGCGCCTTCCTTCACCAGGCCAAGCTCGCCCTTCATGCCCATCAGCTCGCCGCCGACCGCGGTGGCGCAGCGCAGCGCTTCGGCGGGCGAATAGCCGAAGAACTTCACGAAATGGCCGATGTCGCGGGCGTTCTGGCCCATCGGCGTGACCGTGAAGCCGTAATCGCCGCCGATCACCACCTTCATGCCGCGCCTCCGCATCTCGTGATAGGTCGCGACCGTGTATTCGAGCTTGCGCGGCAGGCCCATGCGCTCGACCACGGCCTTGGAGAGGCCGACCACGTCGCCCTCGAAGACGCAATTGTGCACGAGGCCGAAGGCCGGTCCGATGATGACGCGATCCTTGACCGCTTCCAGCATGTCGAGCGCTTCCTCATCGGCGAAATCGCAATGATAGATGCAGTCGACGCCGGCCCGGACGGCGCGCTTGACCGATTCCGCCGCGCGGCTGTGGCAGGCGACGCGCTTGCCCCAGTCATGGGCGACCATGACCGCGGCATCGACCTCGGCCTGCGTCATCGAGACGACCTCGGCCCGGGCATGGCCGACGAACTCGTCGCCGGAAATGTTGATCTTCACATTGTCGACGCCCTCGCGGCAGCACAGCCGCACGGCGCGCATCACATCGTCGACGCCATCGGCCACCATGCCGAAGCTCTCGGCATGCATATGCTGCTTGCGCTCGTCGCCGAGGCCGCCGGTGACGGTGATCTCCGGACCCGCAGCGCGATAGCGCGGGCCGGCGAGATAGCCGTCCTCGATCTCCTGCCGCACGACGACATCGATCCGGAGCTTGGCGGACGCCGCCGAATAGCAGGAGGTGAAGCCGTGATCGAGGATGAAGGTGGCATTGCGGCAGGTCCGGAGCAGATGCTCCTCCGGCGGAATCTCGCCGAGATCCTGGTTGCGGCGCGGGCCGACGAAGGAGAGGTGGCAATGGCCTTCGACGAGCCCCGGCATCAGCGTCATGCCGCCGCCGTCGATGACCTCGGCCGCCTGTTCGGACGCGATCTGGTTGCGCCCGCGCGCAACCTTGGTGATGCGATTGCCGGTGACCAGCACCTCGCCGGGATAGCGATCATCATGCTCGCCGTCCCATATCTCCACATTCCTGAAAAGGTAGGACGTCATGGCGTTTCTCCTCCCAAGGTGACGCAGCGCCATGGCCCGCCTCCCGCTCCTCATGGGCCGTTCTGTGACAGCCTTGCCATCATGAGTAAGCGCATCGGCGGCGGGATTGTATCGCCAAGATCGAGTCTCAGTCCCGTATTTGGGACATTGGCGGATCAGAGCTCAACGACCATGGCCGAGGCACAAGGGCGTGACGGACTTGCCTCCCCTTGAGCCCTCCCCTTGAGGGAGGGCCAAATCCGCCTTGGCGGATTTGGGGAGGGGTCACGGCGTCGGGCAGGATCACCATGCCGACGGACAGCGCCTCTTTCGGAACCGCCTCGTTCAAGCGACCCCTCCCCGAAGCCGCTGCGCGCCTTCGGCCCTCCCTCAAGGGGAGGGCTCAAGGGGAGCTCTACGCTATGCGGCACGGCGAAATGGGGCGGGGGCAGTCGACGGGAACGCTTCCTGAGACCGAGCGGACAGTCTCCCCTTGAGCCCTCCCCCTGAGGGAGGGCCAAATCCGCCTAGGCGGATTTGGGGAGGGGTCACGACCTCGGGGCTGGATGAGAACGCCGACGGACAGGCGCTCGTCCGGAGGCGCCTCGTTCAAGCAACCCCTCCCCGAAGCCGCTTCGCGCCTTCGGCCCTCCCTCAAGGGGAGGGCTCAAGAGGAGCTTGACGCCGCAGGGCACGGCGAAATCAGCGCCCCCCACACAAGGGAGCGTGGCTACGCCGCTCCGGTCAGGACCCGCAGGTCTTCCTCGTCCAGCGTCACCGGCGTGCCGCCGCGGATCAGTTCGGCGAAGCCCTGGTTCGGCGTCATCACGGTGAGCGTATAGAGCTTCGAGTCCCCGGTGTTGCGCACGACATGCTCGTTGCCGGGGTTGAGCAGCAGGGCGTCGCCCTTTTTGATCGGCAGTTCCTTGCCGTCGCAGACCGCGATGCCCGAGCCGTGCAGCACATAGAAGAACTCATGCGCGTGCGAATGCTCGTTCGGCGGCGTGGCGCCGCCGCGATTGAAGATCTCGATGACGAAGATGTTCTCGATCCCGTCCTTCGCCTCGTCGAACAGGATCGCGAAATAGTTCGTGTCCGTCGGCGATATCTGGAACGCCTTGGCGCTGGCGACGGTTTCCGTGCTGAAAGCCTTCATCGTTTTCCCCTGGTGTCTCACTCGGCGGCGGCCGGATAGCCGCGATCCTTGGCGTCGCTCGGCGACATGCGCAGCGGCAGATGTCCGGCCGGCACGCTGCGGCGCGTCGCCATGAAGTGCATCTCGTCGAGGTATGGGCGCACCTCGGCGGCGCCCGCGCTCATCGCCGGGCAATAGTCGCGGCGGAACTTCTCGGCGGCTTCCGAAATCTCGGAGCGGATCGCCTCTTCGTCGATCAGCGCGAGCTTCCGATCCCGCATCACCACGCGGCCACCGACAATCGAGGTCTGCACGCTGTCGGAATTGGCCGAGAACGCGATCTGCTGGATCGGGTCGTGCAGCGGCAGGAAGCCCCAGTCATAGCGATCGAGCAGGATCACATCGGCCTTCTTGCCGACCTCCAGCGAGCCGACCTCGTCCTGCATCAGGCTGGAGCGGGCGGCGTTCTTCGTCGCCATTTCGTAGACCTCGTGCGCCGAGACCCATTCGCGATAGTCATGCGTGCCGATCTTGTGGATGCCGGACGCGGCCTTGATCGCCTGGAAGATGTCGGCGCTATCGGCCGAGGCGACGCCGTCGCAGCCGAGCGCGACATTGACGCCGGCTCGCTTCAGCTTGCGGACCGGCGCGACGCCGGAGCCGAGCTTCAGATTGGCCAGCGGATTATGGGTGATCGAGGCGCCGACATCGCCCATCATCGCCATGTCGCCATCGGTGAGCCAGATCGCATGGTTCATCGTCAGCCGATGCGTCATGCAGCCGACCGAGGCGAGGAAGGCCGGCAGCGTCATGCCGTATTTCTCTTCGCCGGTGACCGCCTGCGTCTTGGTCTCCAGCACATGGCAGTGGATCGGCAGGTCCATCGCCTGCGAGAGTGCGGCGACTTCCTCCAGCAGTTCCGGCGAGCAGCGCTGCGGCCCGCACGGTCCGAGGATGATGCGCATGCCGTCCTTGCCGTGCCACTTGCCATGGAGCTCGTGAAACAGCGCGATCTGCTCGGCGCGGCCGGGCGTATGCAGCGCGTTCAGCCGCGCCTTCATCGCCTCCGGCACGATCTTGTCCAGGAAGGGCAGGCTCTTCAGGAAGCCCTCGTCCCACATCGAGGCGGTGAGCCAGCCCTTCAAACCGAGGTCGCGATAGGCGCTCGCCGTCGCGTCGACAGCGTCGGGCGTGAAGGCCATGTTGATGACGTCGTCCTGCAGCGCCGTGACGCCGGAGCGGATCGAGACGATGCCGACCAGCATGGCGCGGAGGTAATGCTCGCGCCAGGTCAGCGTCGGCGCGCCGAAGGGCGGATAAACCTCGGACAGCCAGATCTCGAGGGGCAGATTGTCGTAGCGCCCCATCTCGAAGCCTTCGTTCGAGTGCATATGCGCATCGACGAAGCCGGGCATGACGATGCGCCGCCCGGCATCGATCACCTCGATGCCCGGATGCGCGGCAGCCTCGGCGGAGAGATCGGGGCCGATGGCGGCGATCGTGTCGCCGACGATGAGCACGTCGCCGCGCTCCAGCACGGTTCCCGCCCCGTCATTGGTATGGATCAGGCCCTGGCGGATCAGGATGGACATGGAACGGCTCCCGTCATTGCTGTGATTTTGTGCATGCTTGGTCCTGCGGCACGGTTCCTGCTTAGCTCTTCTGCAGGAACGCGGCCAAGGCGTCGCGGGTCAACGGAAAGGGCTGACCCATGATAGTGCGCTATTCCGACCACGGGCTCGACATCCGCCTGCTGCGCACGCTGCAGATCCTGCTGGACGAATGCAGCGTCTCGCGCACGGCGGCGATCCTCGGCCAGAGCCAGCCGGCGGTGAGCCTTTCCCTGAAACGGCTTCGCGAAATCATCGGCGATCCGCTGCTGGTCCGGAGCGGCGCCCGCCTGGTGCCGACCGAGCGCGGGCTGGAGCTCGGTGCCCGCATCGCCCGCATCCTTGCCGAAATCGACGGCATGGTGAACGAGGAAAAGCCGTTCGAGCCCGCGACCGACACGCGCGCGCTCCGCATCCACGCCGTGAACTGCCTCGGCATCTTCTTCATGCCGCGCATCGTGGAGCTGCTGCGCCGCGAGGCGCCGAACATGCAGGTCGATTTCTGCGGCACGCAGAACGAGCGCGAGATCTTCACCGAGCTGGAGGCCGGCACGATCGACCTCGTGATCGGCAACTGGCCCTCGCCGCGGGAGAGCCTGCGCTTCGCGCCGCTGCTGGAGACCGACATGGTGCTCGTCATGCGGCAGGATCATCCGCTCGCCGACCGCACGCGGCTGACGCTGGACGAATATCTCTCGATCGACCATCTGTCGCCGACGCCCTATATCAGCGCCGAGATCAGCCCGGTCGACGGGCGCCTCGCGCAACTGGACAGGAAGCGCCGCATCGCGCTCACCGTGCCCGAATTCGCGCTCGTCCCGGCGACGCTGGCGCGCACCGACCTCGTCTTCACCTCGAGCCGGCCCTTCGCCGAGCAGATGGCGGCCGTCATGCCCTTCGCACTCGCCGATGCGCCGCGCGAATTCGATACCATGAAGTTCTACATGCTCTGGCATGAACGGGCTCATCATTCGGCCTGCAACCGCTGGCTGCGCAGCCTGGTGCGCCGGATCGCATCGGAAATCGGCGATGCCGGCGAGCTACCATCGCGCAAGTTCTCGCCGCGCGACATAATCGCGGCCTAATAGCGTCTATCAGCGCTGACACACTTCCTCGCTCCCCGCGATCGCCGTCCAATCGGCGGCGTTCACGCGGGAACCAGAGGACCCAAAAAATGCGGGATACGCTTTCCAGACGTGCGATCGCTGCGGCGCTTGCGGCCTCGATCGCCCTGCCGGCCATGATGGCGCCGGCCTTTGCGCAGGATTTCAAGGGCAAGACGCTGGTCGTCGGCGTGTGGGGCGGCGACATCGAGCGCCTGCTGCGCCAGAACGTCGTCGGCCCGCTCGAGGCCGAGACCGGCGCCAAGGTCGAGCTGGTGCTCGGCGGCACGGGCGACCGCCTCGCGCGCATCTATGCCGAGAAGGCCAATCCGACCATGGATATCGCCTTCCTCAACATCTACGAGGCGCCGCAGGCGCTGAAGGACGGCGTCGTCGAGGCGCCCGATCCCAAGAGCCCGCTCTATACCGAGATCTGGGACGGCATGAACAATGGCTGCTACGCCATGTCGCTGGTCGGCCTCGGCATCGCCTACAACAAGAAGCTGGTTTCCAGCCCGCCCGAATGGGCCGACATGTGGAAGCCCGAATACAAGGGCAAGATCGCCGTCGCGTCCTATCCGGGCTCCGAGGGCGACGGGCTTCTCGGCGTCGCCGCGCGCCTTTCCGGCAAGGACGAGCATGACGCCGACGCCGCCTTCGCCAAGGTCTCCGAGCTGAAGCCGATCGCGCTCACCTACACCAATCTCGATGAAGCCTTCGCAATGATGGATGCGGGCGAAGTCGCCATGGCGCCGATGATCTCGGGCTATGTGCTCGCCGCGCTGAAGCAGCATCCCGATATCGGCTTCTCCTTCCCGAAGAACCCGGGCCCGGTGCTGGTCCGCGACATGCTCTGCCTGGTCAAGAACTCGCCCAATCCCGAGCTCGCCAAGAAGTTCGCGGAGCTGGCGCTCGGCGTCAAAAACCAGACTGACTATGCCGAGCAGCTCTATTTCGGCCCGACCAACAAGAACGTGAAGCTGCCCGAGAGCGTCTCCGCCGACGTGATCGACACGCCGGAAGAGGTCTCGAGCCTGCTCCAGCTCGACTGGCCCTATGTGATCACGCAGCGCTCCGACTGGACCCAGCGCTGGAACAAGGACGTGCTCGGGCAGTGAGGCGCGGGCGCTTCCCGCTCTGCTGACGCCCTGCGCGGGAATGCCCGACATTCTCGCGCAGGCACGGCCCCCGAACTGGGCGTCACCCCGGCGAAAGCCGGGGTCCATGCCGCCGAGACGCAGGACGCTGGCCGCACGGCTGAATGGATCCCGGCTTCCGCCGGGATGACGGAAGCCGAATGACGGCACGTTGGGCGAATACAGCTTCCGCCCGTCAAGTCGCGAGACGCCATGCGAAGCTCCACCCCCCTCCTCTTCCTCCTCCCCGCCGTCGCCCTTTCCGCCGTCGTCTTCCTCGCGCCGTTCGCCTGGCTGATCTATGCGAGCTTCAAGACGCAGGGCGCGGGTTCGCTGCTGATGGCCGACGGGTTGACGGTCAAGAACTATGCCCGCCTCGTCGCGGATTCCTATTTCGCCGCCGCCTTTGTCCGCACCATCGGGCTCAGCGCGCTCACGACGCTGCTGACCCTCGTCGTCGGCCTGCCCGTGGCGCGGCTGATCGCGACGGGTTCGGGGCGGGCCAAGGGGCTGCTGCTCGCGCTGATGCTGGTGCCGCTCGTCTGCGGCGCACTGCTGCCCTCGCTCGGCATGATCCACCTGCTGGGACCGCTCGGCGTCGTCAACGGCACGCTCAAGCTGCTGGGGCTCACGACCTCCTCGATCAAGTTCCTCGGCACCACGGGCGGCGTGGTGCTCGGCCTGGTGCAGGCCTTCCTGCCACTGATGGTGCTCCCCCTCGTCAATACGCTCTCGCGCCTGCCGCGCGATGTCGAGCATGCCGCAAGCTCGCTCGGCGCCTCGCCGCTGCGGGTGTGGCGCCGCGTGATCCTGCCGCTCGCCATGCCCGGAATCGTCGCCGGTGCCGTGCTCGTCTTCAGCGCGGCCTTCACCGCCTTCGTCACGCCGCAGGTGCTCGGCCAGGGCAAGATCGCGACCTTCGGCACCGTCGCCTACCAGCAGGCGGCGCTGGTGCTCGACTGGCCCTTCGCCTCGACGCTCGCCGTCGTCGTGCTGGTCGCGATCGGCCTCGCGCTCATCCTCTCGGCGCAGTTCGATCGTCTCCTCAGGCGCCGGAGGCTCGCGGCATGAAGCGTCTTTCGCCCGGCCGTGCGCTCCAGCTCCTCTGGACGGCGCTTGCCTATCTCTTCCTGCTCGCACCGATCCTGGTGCTGATCCTCGCCTCGTTCGACCCGTCGAAGTTCTTCCGCTTTCCCCCGCGCAGCCTCTCGCTCGTCTGGTACGAGGGAGCGCTCGCCAGCGGCGAATATCGGAGCGCCTTGACGGCGAGCGCCATCATCGCGCTGCTGGCCGGCATCATCTCGATCACCACGGGCTCGCTCGCCGCCTTCGCGCTGGTGCGCTTCGATTTTCCCGGCAAGCGGCTGATCGAGGCGGTGCTGCTCGCCCCGCTGGTCCTGCCGCTCATCGTCTGGGCGATCGCGCTGCTGCAGATCTATGCCGTGCTCGGCATGAGCGGCACGCTTCTCGGCCTCGTTCTCGCCCATGCGGTGATCACCGTGCCCTATACGGTGCGGATCATGGTCTCGACCTTCGAGCGCATCGACCCGAGCCTCGAGGCGGCGGCATCGAGCCTCGGCGCTCCGCCGCTCGCCGTGGCGCGTCGGATCGTGCTGCCGCTCGCGATCCCCGGCCTCGTGACCTCCGCCGCCTTCTCGCTGCTGATCTCGTTCAACGACGTGATCGTCTCCTCGCTGATCGCCGGCGCGCGCTGGATCACCTTCCCGGTCCGCCTCTTCTCCCAGCTCCGCAGCGAGGGCGTCGATCCGATCACGCTCGCCATCGGCGCCACGATCATCGCCGTGATCCTGCTCGCAGCGATCATCGGCGAATACACGCTCAAATGGTCGCGCCACCTCTGAGGAACTTCATGACCGCTAACCCGATGACCGCCGGCTACCCCTATCTCGACCGCCTGCCCAAGTTCGAACGCGACGGCATCCCGCTTCTGACGGGGTTCCGCCGCGAGACCATCGCGCGTTCGGTCGTGCTCGCCGTGCGCGATCCGCTGACCGTTGGTGAGGGCGCCGGAGAGGACGCGATCGCTTCGGAGCTGGAGAACGCGGAATTGGTCGCGCGCACCGGCCTCTTCACCACCTTCACCGGCACCTATCGCGGCGTCCTGGTCAGCGTCGTCTCCGGTGGCTCCGGCTCGCCGGAAGCCGAACTCGCGCTGATGGACCTCTTCAACCACACGGATTGCGATACGGTGATCCGCATCGGCGGCTGCGGCGGCTGGGGCAAGGATGTGCGTGTCGGCGACGTCGTGATCTCCTCCGGCGCGGTGCGCGACGAGGGCATGACCAAGGCGCATGTGAAGGTCGAATACCCCGCGGTGGCCGACTGGCGCGTCGTCGCGGCCATGGTCGCGGAGGCCGAGGCGCTCGGCGCGCCGCATCATGTCGGCGTCACGCGCACGGGCGACAGCGAATATACCGGCTGGGGCAAGCCGGGACCGGGCGGCTATTTCCAGGAGGAGCACCGGCAGATCATCGACTATTGGCACCGCGCCGGCATCCTCAACACCGACCGCGAGAGCGCGGCCGTGCTGACGCTCGCCGCGCTCTATGGCCGCCGCGGCGGCTCGGTCTGCTCGGTCGGCGACAATGTCGTCACCGGCGAGCAGCATCGCTCCGGCTCCGGCCAGAACTTTGCGATCCGCGTCGGCCTCGGCGCGCTGGCAAGGCTCGGCACACAGGCAGGACCCGCCGCATGAGCGCGCAGCCGGCAGCCGTTCCGCATCTCGAGATCGATGGCGTCTCCAAGCGCTTCGGCGAGACCGAGGTGTTGCGCGATGTCTCGATCACTGTGCCGCGCGGCACCTTCCTCGCGCTGCTCGGGCCGTCAGGCTGCGGAAAATCGACGCTGCTGAAGATCATCGCCGGCCTCGAAACCCAGACCGGCGGCCATGTGCGGCTCGACGGCGAGGCGCTCGACGGCATGCCCGCCTATCGGCGCGATATCGGCGTCGTGTTCCAGTCCTATGCGCTGTTTCCGCATATGAGCGTGAAGGAGAATGTCCGCTTCGGCCTCGACATGCGCCGGCTCGACAAGGCGGAATCCGCGGCCCGCGTCGACGAGGCGCTGGAACTCGTCAAGCTCGGCGGCTATGGGAGCCGCATGCCGTCCGAACTGTCCGGCGGGCAGCAGCAGCGCGTCGCCATCGCCCGCTCGCTCGCCATCCGCCCCCGCCTCCTCCTGCTCGACGAGCCGCTGTCGAACCTCGACGCGGTGCTAAGGAAGAGCGTGCGCGTCGACATCCGCGAACTGCATGACCGGGTCGGCACCACCACCGTCATGGTGACGCATGATCAGGAAGAGGCGATGAGCATGGCGGATCAGGTCGCCGTGATGGCCGAGGGCCGCGTGCTGCAAATGGGCACGCCCGAGGCGATCTATGAGAGGCCGGCGACGCGCTTCGTCGGCGGCTTCGTCGGCAGCCCGCCGGCAAGCCTCATGAAGCTCTCGCGCCGTTTCGAGGGCGGCTGGCGCTTCGGCGAGATCGAATGGCAGATGGAGCCCGCGCTCGCCAGACGGCTCGACGCGATCCGGCGGATCGAGGTGACGATCGGGCTGCGGCCGGAACGCATGCGCCTGGTCGAGGCCGGCACGGAAGGCGCGCTTGCCGCGGAGCTGCGCTCGTCCGAATATCTCGGCGGCGAAAGGCTGCTTCATGCCGCCGTCGGCCAGGAGCGCATCGCGGCGCTGGTCGGCGGCCATCTTTCCGGCCTGCCGAAGCCCGGCGAGCCGGTCCATCTGCTGCCGGACGCCGACGCCGTCATGCTGTTCGATGCGGAGAACGGGGAGCGGCTGGACCCATGAGCGAGGCAACAGGCGGCGCGCCGCGCATTCATTGCCTGGGAACGCTGGTGTTCGACCGGATCTTCGAGGTCGATCGGCTGCCGGGCCCCGACGACAAGGTCTTCATCCAGGCGAAGCGCACCGAAGCCGGCGGCCCGCCGCGCAATGTCGCGATGGCGCTGGCCGGATGGGGCGACGCGGTCTCGCTCGCCTCGGCGGTGGGGGACGACGCCGTCGGCCGCATGCTGCTGGACCTCGTCGCCGCCGCAGGCATCGATGGCGCGTCGACGCGCGTCGTCGAAGGCATGACGACCGCCGAGACCGTGATCCTCGTCGATGCGCACGGCGAGCGCTCGATTATCATCGACCCGGTTCCCGAGGCGGTTCTCGCCGCGATCGGCAGCGCGCTGGCGCCCGCGACGGGTGACGTGGTGATCTCGAACCTCTTCCATGCGCGCGCCACCGCCGATGCGCTGTCCCGGGCGCGTCAGGCCGGCGCGCTGGCGCTGGTCGACCTCGAGGCGCCGGAGATCGACCGCTGGGGCTGGGACGCCGCGCTCGAAGCCGCCCGCGCCGCCGACATCGTCGCGACCAATGCGCAAGTGCTGCGCGCCTTCGCCGAGCGGGAAGGCATTGCGGCCGATCATGAAGCCGCCTGGAAGCTGGCGGGAATTTTCGAGCCGGCCGGCGGCCGCGTCTGCGTCACGCTCGGCGCCGGCGGCGTGCTGGCGCGCGACGGCGCGGCGCGCCTCACCCTCCCGGCCCTGCCGATCACGCCGCGCAACACCAATGGCGCCGGCGACCGCTTCCTCGCCGGCCTCGCCCATGCACTGCTCGGCGGCGCCGCCTTCGGGCAGGCGCTGAGGCTCGCCAGCGCAGCGGCCGGCCTGCACATCGCCGGCGCGACGCATGGCTGGGACGATATCGAACAGGCGGCACTAGAGCTGGAAAGCGAAGGCGCCGGATGATCGAGCGCCCCTCCCGTTCAGCTCTGTCGTTGCCGGGCTTGACCCGGCAACCCGGTCTTCCTTGCCAGCATGGGGCCGGACGAGAGGCCGCAAGCCCGGATTGCCGGGTCAAGCCCGGCAGTGACATCCTTTATTCTATCAACGAGATCCCAAGGACATCCCGATGACCGCCGCCCTGCCGCCTTCCCGTCTCTGGATGGATCTGACGACCGTCGAGGCCGCCGCCCTGCCGCCCGAGACGGTGGCGCTGCTGCCGGTGACGGCCGTCGAGCAGCATGGGCCGCATCTGCCCGTTGGCACCGACGCCTATATCAATCGCGGGATCGTGACGCGCATGCTGGAGATGCTGCCGCGCGACGTGCCGCTGCTGGTCCTGCCCGAGCAGACGGTCGGCACGTCGGAGGAGCACCGCGATTTCGCCGGCAGCCTGTCGCATCGCCCGGCCCGGCTGATGGAGATCTGGACCGACGTCCTCTCCTGCATCACCAATTCACCCGTCCGCCGGCTGATCATCTT
This sequence comes from Kaistia hirudinis, assembly GCF_014196455.1. Lineage (GTDB taxonomy): Bacteria > Pseudomonadota > Alphaproteobacteria > Rhizobiales > Kaistiaceae > Kaistia > Kaistia hirudinis. Next base: position 609,660 of record NZ_JACIDS010000004.1, on the reverse strand, counting down.
CAACAGCCATGGCGGCCAGACGGGCCTGCTCGCGCCCGCGACACTGGAACTGCGCGTGCGGCACGGCCTGTTCGCGGCCTATGCCAGCTGGTTCGACGCCGGCTATCCGGACGGGCTCTTCACGGATGAGGAAATCCATTACGGCCTGCATGGCGGCACGATCGAGACGAGCCTGATGCTCGCCATCCGCCCCGATCTCGTCCGCATGGGGAAGATCGCCGACTTCCCCTCGCGCGCGATCGAACTCGACACGACGACGCGCCATCTCTCCGCCAATCCCGGCTATGGCCGGCTCGGCGGCTTCGGCTGGAAGGCGCAGGACCTGCAGGCGACCGGCGTCACCGGCAATGCCGCCGCCGCAACGGCGGAGGCCGGGCAGAAACTGCTCGACCATCTCGCCGCCGCGCTCGCCGCCCTCGTCACCGACATGACGGCGGCGAGCCTGATGATGGGCGATGGAAGGCCGCTATAGGGCGCCGAGGATCGCCTTCGCGCGACTGACGCGTGCGGCAAGCTCCGCTCGCCGCCCCTCGTTCGCGTCGAGACCCGCCTGCAACCAGCTGCCGCCGACGGCCGCGACATTCCTGAGCGCCGCATAGGCCGGCAGCTGCGGCTCGCCGATGCCGCCGGTCGGCACGAAGCGCACCGCCGGAAAGACATTGGCATAGTCGCGCAGGATCGCCGGCGCGCCGTTCGGCTCGGCCGGATAGAATTTGAGCGCGGTGAAGCCGAGGCCCTCGGCGGCCATCACCTCGCTCGCCGTCTGCGCGCCGGGCAGCAGCGGCAGCGGCGAGGCCTTGGCGGCGGCGGCAAGCTCCGGCGTGAGACCGGGGCTGACCATGAGATCAGCACCCGAATCCGCCGCCCGCGCGCAGAGCTCGGCCGAGAGGATCGTGCCGGCGGCGATCAGCAGGCGGGGATGCCGCTCCCGGCAGCGGGCGAGCGCTTCCGGCGCGCCCGCGCTGCGGAAGAGGATCTCGACCGCCGCGACGCCCGCTTCGACGAGATCGTCGACCAAGGCCGCGGCCTCGGCAACGTCGCGCACCGTGACGATCGGCATCATCCGCGCCGCCGAAAGCCGTTCTAACCAGTTCGCGCTCATGTGTCTCTCTCTTGAAGGAAGGCCAGCACCTCGGCGCGGCCGGGCGCGCCACGCGGGCCGCCATGGCGGGTGCACTTGATCGCCGCCGCCGCGCTGGCGAAGGTGAGCGCCGCCTCCAGCGCCAGCCCGTCGGCGAGCGCCACGGCGAAGGCGCCGTGAAAGACGTCGCCGGCCGCGTTGGTATCGACCGCCTCGACCGTGAAGGCCGGCATCAGGCGAACCGCACCGTCCTGTACATAGGCGAGCCCCGACTCGCCGCCGGTGACGATGATCGTCGCGCCGAAGCGCTCATGCAGCCCCGCCGCGGCCGCATGAAGACTGTCCGCGCCGGTGAGGATCGCGGCGCCGGCGAGCGAAGCCGCGATATGGCTGGCGCGCGGCGCGAGATCGGCGAGGATTTCCGCCCGGCCGACATCGAGGTCGAGAATGCCGGGCACGCTAGCCGTCCGGGCCGCATCGAGCGCAAGCGCCGCCGCCGCCGGCCAGCGCACATCGGCCAGCACCGCCGCAAAGGCGCCGTCCGCGATCGGCGGCACGGTAGCGGGCGCGTCCATCAGCGCGGGGGCGTAGTAGGGCACCACGATACGCTCGCCATCCGACGCGACGATGATCGAGGCCGTCGCCGACATGGTCGCCGGCACGCGGCGCACATGGGCGGGATCGATCCCCTCGCGGGAAAGCGCACCGACCAGGAAATCGCCGAGCCCGTCATCGCCGGCCGAGGCCCAGAGCGCGACGGGACGGCCGAGCCGGACGACGGCGATCGCCGCGCTCGTCGCCATGCCGGCCGCGACCATGGTGGCGCCGCCGGCGAGGAACTTGCCCGGACCATGCGGCAGCGCCGTGACATTGAACATCAGATCGCAGGTGAGCGCCCCGACGCTCAGGACCGGCCGCCGATCGCCGCCGGCCGCAAGGGGTGCCGCGCCACTCATGATGGCACCCTGCCCTGCACCAGCGCGCAGAAAGGCGGCGGCCCGGCGGGCCGCGCAATCATCATCCTTGTCCTCATATCCTCGCCTTCTCGGACGAACGTGCCGGGCGCGAATCCCGGAACGCCTCCTCCCGTCCGCGCGCATATGAGCGCGCTCCGCCGCGCGCGTCGAGCCCTTCGCCGCGCGTCATCGCGCGAAAGAGCGGCGCGCACTCCAGATGTGCACGACCTCCTCTTGGAAACCGGAGGTGGCTTTACTCGGCACGCCCTGAAACATAGCGTTCATGGCAGGAATTCGGTTGTCGGGGATCGGGGGCGCAGGGGACCCCTGCGGTCCCGCGGACAGCGCGGGTACCCAAGAGAGAACCGACCGGAGCAGACCCATGACTGAACGACGCCGCATCCTTATCGCCGGCGAATCCTGGACCGTCCATTCGATCCACCAGAAGGGCTTCGACAGCTTCACGACGACGGAATATGCCGAAGGCGTGCGCTGGCTGAAGGATGCGCTGGAGGCAGGCGGCTGGGAGGTCGTCTACCAGCCGGCGCATGTCGCGGCGCGCGACTTTCCCCTGACCGCGGAGGCGCTGTCCGCGTTCGACAGCGTGATCCTCTCGGATATCGGCGCCAACACGCTGCTGCTCCATCCCGACACCTTCGTGCGCTCCAAGGCGCTGCCGAACCGGCTCGAATCGATCCGCGACTATGTCGCGGCCGGCGGCGGCTTCATCATGGTCGGCGGCTATTTGACCTTCCAGGGCATCGAGGCCAAGGGCCAATATGCCGGATCGGCGGTCGAGGAAGCCCTGCCCGTCACGCTCGATCGTTTCGACGACCGCCGCGAGACGCCGCAGGGCATCGTGCCGAAGGTTTCGGCCAGCCACCCGATCGTCGAAGGTCTCGAAAACGTATGGCCGGCGCTGCTCGGCTATAACCGGATCTGGCCGAAGGACGACGCCGCTGTCGTCGCGACCGTCGGCGACGACCCGCTCATCGTCGCCGGCACGCATGGCAAGGGCCGCTCGGTCGCCTTCGCCTCGGATTGCGGCCCGCATTGGGCGCCGCCGCCCTTCGTGGAATGGTCCGGCTACGCCAAGCTCTGGCAGCAGATCGCCGACTGGTCGGCCGGCCGGATCTGAGGCCGGGATTGAGCCCCGGCCTCAGATCCGGGGCTCAGTCGAACGCGTCGATCCGGATGCGGCCCTCGGCGAGCCATTCCTCCGTCAGCGCCTCGGCGGCAGCCTCCGTATGGCTGCCGTCGGCGGCGAGGATCGCTGCCAGCGCGCGCATCACGTCGCGCGCCATTTCGCGGCGGCCGCAGATATAGACGATCGCCTTGTCGTCCAGCAGCCAGCGCCGGACGGGTTCGGCCTGCGCGATCAGCCGCGCCGGAATGCGCCCGCCGCCGGCGTCGCGCGAGAAGGCCGTGTCGAGCCGCGTCAGGGACCCGTTGCCGAGCGCCGCCTCGATCCGGTCCTTCCAGAGGAAATCGCCGCCGCGAAGACGGTTGCCGAAGATGAGCCAGGCCGGCCCGGCCCTGAGCGAGGCACGCCGCTCCGCGAGAAAGCCGGGAAACGGGGCGATGCCAGAACCCGTGGCGATCATCAGGATCGGCCAGGACGGATCGCCGGGCGGGTTGAAGCCGGGATGGGCCTCGATATGCCCGTCGATCGTGCCGCCGAGCGGCAGCGTGCGGACGAGCGCGGCGGACATGCGACCGAATCCTGACCTGCCGTCCGCATCGCTCCAGCGATGCAGCCGCACCGTCAGCTCGATCCGGCGCGGATCGACGCGGCTCGAGCTGCCGATCGAATAGGAGCGTTCGCGCTCGCCCGCACCCGGCTTGAGACGCAGCAAGTCGCCGGGACGGAAGGCGAGCTTCGCCTCGCTTTCGAGTGTGACGGCCCAGGTCTCCTGCGTATCGCCGGCCTCGGGATCGTCGAGGCGGCGACGCTCGGCAAGGCGAAGGCGCACACCCTCATCCTTCACCGATGCCTCGGTCCGCACGGCACCGAGCCCGAGCCGCGCTGCCGCACCGGCCAGCCAGCGCGACCAGTCCGCCTGCGGATCGCCATCGACGCGGACGAGCGGCGCGATCTCGGCGGCGCCGGCGCCGACCAGCGCGGTCCGGAGCGTCTCGGCACCGCCGCAGAAATGCGCATAGGACCGATCGCCGAGGCCGAGCATTGCGAAGCGCACGCCGGCGAGCGAGGCCGTCTTGAGGGCACGCAGGAAACGCAGTGCCGAATCCGGCACATCGCCCTCGCCCGTCGAAGCGGCCAACAGCAGCACGGCGCGATAGGGCTTCAACGCCTCCGGCGTCAGCCGCGCAAGCGAAGCGACGTCCGGCCGCAATCCGCTCGCCCGGAGCGAGGCCGCGGTGGCCTCGGCAAGGCGCGCAGCCGTACCGGTCTGGCTCGCATAGGCGACGAGCAGATCGCCGCCGCCCGCCGGCAGCGCGGCGCGCCGCTCGCGACGGAAGCGACGGAACCACGAGAGGACGCCGGTGACGGTCAGGGCAAGAAGGACCAGCGAGATCACCACATTGAGCGCGCCCGACCACGCCCCGGCCCAGGTGCCCTCATGGATCTGCTGGACGAGCCCCTTGCCGCCGGTGAGCGGAACGGCCTTGGCGTCGGTGACGGCATAATTGCCCTCCGCGGTCTGGAGCAGCACGGTGCCGCCGCGGAATGTCCGCGCGGAGACGAGATGCGCAAGATCGATGTCCTTGCCCGCGACGGTGAGCGCCTGCGCGATCGAGACGGGCTGGCTGGCCCTGGGCAGCGGCTGACGCGCGCCTTCGCCGATGCCGAGCACGATCATGACAGCGGTGAGCGGGGCGATGATGGAGAGCGGCAGCAGGCACCAGCCGACGGCACGATGCCAGCCGATCAGCGAATTGCGGAAGCGCAGCAGCGACAGGAACGGCCCGATGATCATGATAGCCAGCATGACGAAGCTCGCCGCCTCGACGACGAAGCCGAGGCCGAGCAGCAGCGACTTGTGCAGCTTCTCGGCGATGCCGAAGACATCGACGCTGGAGGTCGGCGCCGCCGCGCGCGTGCCGGCCTGAACGTCCCAGCGGCCCGCGACATCGGCGCTTCCGCTCGCGACATCCACCGCCGCGCCGCCATTGGCGACCGATATCGACGTGACGCCGCCACCGCCATCGAGACGGGTGATCAGTTGCTGAAGCGCCGTCGCGTCGACCGCGCCGGCGGCGGCCGACGCTGTCGCCAGACCGGAGACGATCGGCCGAAAGGCGAGCACCGTTCCCGACAGGATGATGAGCAGGAACACCGGGGCGAGCACGAGGGCGGCCCAGCGGTGAAGGCGGATGAGAAGCGGCTTGATTGCGGAGAGGGACATCATCGGATCCATGCTGCGGACCCCGTGTCAGATGCGAGGCCCGTGATCGGACCATCGGCTCCGCCTGTCACACACATGTCCCGCGGCACGGCTCTTTTGTCGGCAAAGCTGGCAGAGGCCCCTCTTGCGACAAACTGATACAATTTGCCTCTGGCCCTGCCGCCGGGCCTTCTGCTCTTTCGGATCGGCGCCCGATGCTGCAAAGGGCGCATCGCTGGAACGCCATGGAACGGACGCCGCATATTCTCGTCGTGGACGATCATCGCGAGATCCGCGAACTGCTCGCCAAATACCTCGCCAAGAACGGAATGCGCGTCTCGACCGCCTCGGGCGGGCCCGAGATGCGGCAGGTCATGCGCTCGGCCTCGATCGATCTCGTCGTGCTCGACATCATGATGCCGGGCGAGGACGGGCTTTCACTCTGCCGCCAGCTCCGCCAGGCGAGCGAGATTCCGGTCGTGCTGCTCACCGCCGTCTCCGAAGAGACCGACCGCATCGTGGGCCTCGAACTTGGCGCCGACGACTATGTGACCAAGCCATTCAGCCCGCGCGAACTGCTCGCGCGCATTCGCGCCATCCTGCGCCGTTCCGCCGCCGTGCCGCGGCCGGCGGCCGAGGGCGAAAACGCGCGCTATCGCTTCGAGCGCTGGACGCTCGACACCGCCCGCCGCACGCTGATCGACGAGGATGGCAACGAGGCCCTGCTGGGAACGGCCGAATTCCGCCTGCTGCTCGCCTTCGTGACCCGGCCCGGGATGGTGCTCACGCGCGACCAGTTGCTCGACATCACGGCGGGACGCGCCGCGCAGGTCTTCGACCGCTCGATCGACAATCTGGTCAGCCGCCTGCGGCGCCGGATCGAGCGTGATCCGCAGCATCCGACCCTGATCAAGACCATCTGGGGCGACGGCTATTCCTTCGCCGCCAAGGTCGAGATGCTGCCGTGATGGCGATGCTGCGCCGCCTCTGGCCGTCCAGCCTCGCCGGCCGCCTCGTCGTCCTGCTCGTGGCGGCGCTGGCGCTCGCGCAGATCGCGCTCCTCGTCGTGCTCCGCAGCCAGCGCGATGCGATGGTCGACGGCATCGCGCACAGCCAGGCGCTCAACCAGACGGTCACCTTCGTTCGCCTGCTCGCCGCCTATCCGCCGGACGAGGGCGAACGGATCGCAGCCGCCTTTCGCTCGCGCGAGACCTGCGCCGGCGTCACGCAGGCCGCGCCGCCGCCCGGCGACACCTCCGTCGAACGCGGCCTCGCCCGCATCCTGAAACGCATGCTGCACGGCGTCGAGACCGGTGAGCCGGGCGTCACGATCGACCCGGACGGTGCCGACGAGCATGGCTGCGGCGCCTCGGCCGGGCCACCGGCGCCCCCCGCGCCACCGGACGGCGATGACGACGACGACAACGGTCGTCCGCGCCCCCCGCGGCCGCATGCGGCCGCGGTGATCATGACGGTGCCGCTCGCCGATGGCCGCGTGGCGACGATGCGGAGCCGGATCGAGGTTCCCGGGCAGTGGAACCGCGCCGCGACACTCTCCTTCCTGATTTCGTCCCTGGCCGTCGCCCTCATGGCGGTGATCGTCATTCGGCTCGAGACGCGCTCGCTGCGCACGCTCGCCGCCGCGTCCGAGCGGTTCGGCCGCGGCGAGGCCGTCGAGCGGCTGCCGGAGATCGGCCCCTCGGAAGCCGTGGCCGTGACGCGCGCCTTCAACACCATGCAGGAGCGGCTCAGCCTCTTCCTCAAGGACAGGCTGCGCCTCCTCGCCAGCATCAGCCACGACCTCCGCACGCCGCTGACGACGCTGCGGCTCAAGGCTGAGTTCATCGAGGACGAGGCGATGCGCGAGGATATCGTCGCGACGCTCGACGAGCTGACGGTGATCTGCGAGGCGACGCTCGCCTTCACCCGTGCCGAGGCCACGACCGAGCCGACGGCGACGATCGACCTCGCGGGACTGATCGGCGATGTCGCCGAGGAGTTCCGGCTCGCCGGTGGCGCCGTGGCCGTCTCCGGCGCCGCGCCCCTGCCCTATCCCTGTCGCCCGGTGGCGCTGAAGCGCGCGCTGCGCAACCTGATCGAAAACGCGATCCGCTATGGCGGCCATGCCGATGTCACCGCCGCACCCGACGCGGGCGGCGTCCGCATCACGATCGACGATTCCGGACCCGGCCTCCCCGAAGGGCGGATCGAGGAGGCGTTCCAGCCCTTCGTGCGGATCGAGCCGTCGCGCAACGCCGAGACGGGCGGCATCGGCCTCGGCCTCGCGATCGCGCGCAGCATCATCCGCGCCCATGGCGGAACGCTCGCCCTCGCCAACCGGCCCGAGGGCGGCCTCCGCGCCGAGATCAGCCTCCCGCGCGCCTGAGAAGCAGCCGGCGGCGGCGAGCATCATCCTGTGTCACGGCTATATGATTTGAATATCAATCATTTCTATGTCATTCATATCGGATGTCGGTCACTTCCCCTCCCCGTCCCCGTTTCGGCATGCAGTTCGTGCTGACCGCGCGGCGCTGGCGCGCCGCGCTCGATGAAAAGCTCGCTGCCGTCGGCCTCTCCGACGCGAGCTGGGCGCCGCTGATGCATCTCGCCATATCCGGCGACGGCATCAGCCAGAAGGAACTGGCCGCGCGCATGGGCCTCGACGGTTCGAGCCTAGTGCGCCTCATCGACCTGCTGGAGACACGCGGGCTCGTCGCCCGCCGGACCGACGAGGCCGACCGCCGCGCACGCCACATCGACCTGACTGCGGCCGGCCATGCCGCCGTCGCCTTCATTCGGGAGCGGCTCGACGCCGCCGAGGCGGAGATGCTGGCCGATCTCTCCGATGCGGAGATCGCACAGCTGATGGATGCGTTCGCCCGGATCAACGCCCGTCTTGAGGCCGGCCGCCCGGATGCGGCACCGTGACCGCCGCGCTGGTCAGGCTCGGCTTCGAGCCGGCGCGGCTGCGCTTCTGCCTGCGCACTGCGCTCGCCGCCTGCATCGCGCTGCTGCTGGCCTGGCTGCTCGGCCTCGAGCATCCGCAATGGTCGGCGATGACGGTCTGGGCCGCCTCGCAGCCCGGTCGCGGACAGTTGGCCGAAAAGGCGTTCTTCCGTTTTGCCGGCACGCTCAGCGGCGTGGCCGCCGGCATGCTGATCATGGTGGTCTCGCGCGGCGAGCCGGCCCTGCTCGTCCTCGGCCTCGCGCTCTGGACCAGCCTCTGCGCCGGGATCGGCAATATCCAGCGCGGCTTCGTCTCCTACGGCACCATGCTCGCCGGCTATTCCGCCGCCATGGTGGCGCTGCTCGACACGGCCCATCCCGACCATGTCTTCGCGCTCGGGGCCGACCGTCTCGCCACGATCTCGGTCGGCGTCGCCGTCGCGCTGATCGTCGGCTGGCTGTTGACGCCGCCCGCCGGCGAAGACGCGCTCGCCGGACGGATCCGCCGGCTGCTCGCCGGCATCCTCCGCGCCATGGCGGACCGCCTCGCTTCGGGCGCCGCGGCCGACCCGCGCAAGGTCGAGGCCGATCTCTCCGAGATGGCCGCGATCGACGAGACGCTCGACCCCCATGGCGCCGGCTCGCTGCGCTCGCGTCGATCGGCGCGCAGCCTCCGCGTCGTGCTCGCGGCCGCGATCTCCGCGCTGATCTGGCTGAGAAGCCGGCCGCGCGGCGAAGCGGACCATGCGAGCGCCGCAGCGCTCCGCCGCGCAGCCGAGGCGCTTGAGACGGCGGCCGATCCGCAGCGCGCGCTGGCTGCGCTTACCGAGGCGTCGACGACGAGCGACCCGGCGCTCCGCGACGTATTGGAGCGACTGACGGCAGCCCTCGCGGCCCATTTCGCCACGCCGGCGCCGGACGAGACGCCGCGCCACCAGCATTTTCCCGTGGCGCTGCATCGCGACTGGGTCGGCGCACGCGAGGCGACGATCCGTTCCTTTCTGGTGATGCTGGCGGTCGGCGCCGTCTGGATCGCGACCGGATGGCATGCCGGCCCCTTCGTGCTGCTCGGCGTCGCGATCATGACGTCGCTGTTCTCGACCTTCGACGACCCGGCGGCGACGATGCGCTTCATCTTCCTCGGGCAGATCGTGGGTGCGGCGGGGGCGCTGCTCTGCCGCTGGATCGTGTGGCCGCATGCGCAGGGCGAGCTCGAACTCGTCCTCATGATGATGCCGTTCATCCTCGTCGGCGCGCCGCTGCTCGCGCATCCGCGCACGGCGCCGATCGGCTTCGACTACAACATGGTCATGCTGCTGCTGCTCGTGCCGCATTATCCGCTCACCGGCACGCCCGGCCAGTCGCTCGCCACGGCCGCGGCGGTGGCGCTCGCCCCGCTCGTCGCCCTCGCCGCCTATCGCTTCGTCTTCCCGGCCGGCGCGCGGCGGCGGATGGATACGCTGATCGCCATGATGGTGCGCGAGATCGAGGCGATGGCGGCCGATGCACGGCTTCCGGCGGATCGGGCGCTCTGGCGCGCCCGGCTCTATCATCGCCTGCTGCGCCTGGTGCGCTGGGCTGAGAAGACCGGCAGCGAGCGGGGACCGGCCGTCGAAGGCGGCCTCGCGGTGCTGCGCCTCGGCACGGCGGCGATCAGTCTGCATGCGCTCCGCGGCGAGGATGGCCTGCCGCCGGGCACGTCGCGCAGCCTTTCGGCCGCACTCGAACGGCTGCGCCGGCTTCGCGCCGCGCCCGACAAGGCCGGCGCCGCCCTGGAACGGGCGGCCCGGCGGATCGGAGGCAGCCGTCCGGAGGAGGCCGAGACGCTGCAGGCCGCTGCCATCGGCCTCGCCCGCAACCTGCCCTTCTTCCGGCGCGCCGCCTCGCTCTGAGTTCAGCGCCGGACGCGGCGCGCGATAAGATAATCGAGCGACAGGACGCCCGGCCCCTGCTTCATGATGAAGAGCAGGCAGACGGCCCAGGTGCCATGCGTCGGCCAGGCGTCGGGATAGACGAAGACCTCGATCACCAGCGTCATGCCGAGCAGGGCGAGCGCCGACAGGCGGCTCGCGAGGCCGAGCACCAGCAGAACGGGAAAGAAATGCTCGGCGAAGGCGGCCAGATGCGCCGCCAGCCACGGATCGACCAGCGGCAGGCGATATTCGTTGGCGAAGAGATAGACGGCGCTGTCGGTGACGTGCCAGCCCTCGACCTTGGTCTGGCCCGACTGCCAGAACACGCCGGCGATCGAGAGCCGCGCGACCAGCGCGATCAGATCGGCGGGGATGAGACCGAGGCGCTGGAGCGCGCCGTCCAGGAGCTGCGGCAGATGGCGGGACGCCGGCCTCTCCGCAGTCGAGATCGTGTGGGTCATGGAAACCTCCCTTCAGCGATGCGCGAGAAGACGCCGCTCGAAAGGGCGCCGGTCAGATTGGCGGCGAGATCGAAATGATCCGACGCTACGGCGCCGGCCTCCGCGGCCTCGGCGAGCGTGGCACCGTCTCCCAGCGCCGCGATGAAGGCGGCCCCACCGGACGGCAGGCGATGAACCGCGACGGCCAGATGCGGGCGGACGACGAGCGCGTCCTCGCCCAGCCAGTCGTCGATCGGTCCGGGTTCGCCGCCCTCGGCATTCATGGTCCAGATCGTCACCACGGGATGCGGCGAGCGCACGAGATGCACGGTCGGATGCAGGCGAAAACGCAGGGCCCCCACCGCTTCGGGCGGTATGTCCGCGAGTTCGGCCGGATCGAGCGGCGGCAGGTCGGCCGCGTGGTAGGCGCGGCTTCGCGCCACCTCGATGCGCAGGACGTCGGCGAGATAGGGCACCGAGGCCGCGGGCTCGAACGCCGCGACGAAATCCGGGAAGTCGTCGCCATAGCCGAGCAACACCGGCGAGCGCGGCGGATGGAGCTCGACATAGGTCCGCGCCATGGCCGCGAAGAAATCCGGCCCCACGATCCGCTCGCCGGCCGGAAAGCGGCTCGCCAGCGCACGGGCGAGACCGGCCTGCACATTGTTGCGATAGACCGAAAAGCGCGCCTCGGGCGGCTGCCCGTGCCAGGCCGTCAGCCCGTCGGGCAACGGCCCCGCCACCTGCATCACGGCGGCGGCGAAACCGGACTGGCGATCGGGAACGGCGAGGAATGGCTGCATCGCGCTCATCCTCATGCCGCCACGCGCTTCGCCGAGGCGGCGAGCACGCGCCCGGCCGCCTCCGCCTCACGCCGCAGCACCGGCCAGTCCGGCACGTCATTGTCCCATTCGACGAGGCTCGCGACCGGACCGATGCGCGCGATCACGCTCGCATAGAGCGCCCAGACCGGATCGGGCACCGGCGTCGAATGCGCATCGATCAGCAGCGGCGCGCCGATCTCGTCGGTGTCCGCCTCGTGCCCGGCGAGGTGGATCTCGCCGACGCGATCGAGCGGAAAGGCGGCGAGGTAGTCCTCGGCCGAGCGATGATGGTTGGTCGCGGCGACGAAGACATTGTTGACGTCGAGCAGCAGCCCGCAGCCCGTGCGCCGCACCACGTCGGCGAGGAATTCCGTCTCGGGAATGGTGCTCTCGGCGAAGAGGAGATAGGTCGCCGGATTTTCGAGCAGCATGGCGCGTCCGAGCGTCGTCTGCACGCGGTCGACATGCTCGATGACGCGGGCGAGCGTCGCCTCGGTATAGGGCAGCGGCAGCAGATCGTTCAGGAAGACATCGCCATGGCTCGACCAGGCGAGATGCTCGGAAAAGCTCTCCGGCTGATACCGATCGCAGAGCGCCTTGAGGCGGGCGAGATGCGCGCCGTCGAGCACCTGGTCGGCGCCGATCGACAGGCCGACGCCATGGATCGACAGCGCATAGTCCTGCCGCAGCCGCGCGAGCTGTGCATGCGGCAGGCCGCCGGCCCCCATATAGTTCTCGGCATGGACCTCGAAGAAGGCGAGCGGCTGCGGCTCGGCCGTGATCGCGCCGAAATGCTGCGGCTTGAAGCCGACGCCTGCGCCGGCCGGGAGGTTCGACGGTTTCATGGGATGATCTTCCGGGAGAAGAGAGCGGCGGGCACGGCGCCCGCCGCGGGGGAAGCGGATCAGGCGGGGCGCTTGATCGGCATCAGCGAGCCCGGCCCGAACGGGGTCTGCATCGTCGCGCAGCTTCCCGCCGGAACCAGCTTCCAGGAATTACCCTGGTAATCGACCTTCGAGGTGCCGGCGCAGGTCGTGCCCGGACCGGCGGCGCAGTCGTTCTGGCCCTTGAGGGCGACGCCCCAGCACTTCTCCTTGGCCTCATCGGCCGAAGCCGGCAGGCTCAGAAGCGTGAGGGCGGCGGCGAGCGAGGCGGCGAGAGCGACGCCGTGATTGCGAGACATGGTTGGACTCCGGATCGAGAATGGGAGGAAGGGAGGCCGCCGCTCCAGCGCGGCGGCGCCGGATCACATCTTGTGCGGCTTCAGCGAGCCCTTGATCGTGGTGCAGGTGCCCGTGGGAACCAGCTTGAACGAGCCCTTGTCGTAATCGACCTTGGACATGCCGGCGCAGTTGTGCGAGCCGGCGGCGCAGTCGTTCTGCCCCTTGAGCGCGATGCCGTAGCACTTCTCCGTGTCGGCGGCGGCAGCCGGCGTTGCGGCGAAGGCGGCGAGCGCCGAGGCGAGCGATCCGGCGAGAGCGAGTGCGGCGATACGGGTGTTCATGTTGGTGAGTTCCCTGTCGTGCCGGCCCCGATTGGCCGACATCCGGGGCTACGCGAAGGCCGCAAGGTTCGTTACAGAAGAGGGCGATGTTTTTTTTCGCGCGGTGCGCCGCGACGGCGTTGGCGGACCGAAGCGCGGGAAATTTCGCCGCCTCGGTAACGAAGGCGTGTTCGGCAGCGTAGCTAGGCTTTGAGGGACGTTCTTGGCGAGCGAGGCGGACTGGGCAGACTGGATGCGTCGCGCCGTTGGCGGCGACGCGGAGGCCTATCATCGCTTTCTCCACGCCGTGACGCCCCGGCTGCGCGCTATGGCGCGCCGGCGCTGCGACCAGTTCGGAGCGCCGCCGAGCGAGGCCGAGGACGTGGTGCAGGAAGTATTGCTGGCCATCCATCTGAAGCGCGGCACCTGGGATCCCGCGCGCCCGATCGGGCCGTGGCTCTCGACCATCGTGCGGAACAAGATGATCGACAGCCTCCGGCGGCGCGGGCGGCGGGTTGATATCCCGATCGACGATGTCGTCGAATGGCTCCCTGCGGAGGCGCAGGCGGACGGCTCCGAGCGCGTCGATGCGGAACGTCTGCTCGCGCGGCTCAAGGATCCCCAGCGCGACATCGTGCGCTCGATCTCGGTCGAGGGTGCGGGGGTCCGCGAGACGGCGGAGCGGCTGAAGATGAGCGAAGGCGCCGTGCGGGTCGCGTTGCATCGCGCGCTGAAATCGCTCGCCGCCTTCTATCGGAGAGACAGGCATGAAGACGAATGATCTGATCCGCCTCCTGGAGGAGGACGCACCGGCCGGCATGAGCCTTGGCCGGCGGATCACGCTGGCGCTGCTCGCCGGCGTCGTCGTCGCCGCGCTGCTCCTCATCGTGACCGTGGGCCTGCGTCATAATCTCGCCAGCGTGTTCGAGACGGCCCGCGTGATCTTCAAGGTCGGCGAGACGCTGCTGCTCGCGATCCTCGCCTCGGCGCTGGTCTACCGGATCGGCAAACCCGATCTTCCGGCGCGGACGCGGGCGCTGATGCTGCTGGTGCCGCTCGGCCTGCTCGTCGCCGCCGTCGTCACCGAGCTCGCCCTTTTGCCGCCCGCCGATTGGGTCAGCAGCTGGCGCGGCCAGCATGCGGCGTTCTGCGTCTTCTTCATTCCCGTGCTGGCGCTCGCGCCGCTCGCCGCCTTCCTCGCGGCACTGAAGGCCGGCGCGCCGGAGAACCCGGCGCTCGCCGGCGCCGCCGCGGGCCTCGCGGCCGGCGCCATCGCCGCGGCGGTCTATGCCTGGCACTGCCCGGACGACAGCCCGCTCTTCGTCGCGACCTGGTATGTCATCGCGATCGGCATCGTCACCGCCGCCGGCGGACTGATCGGACGGCGCAGCCTCGCCTGGTGAGGCGTCAGACGCGCCAGAGCGCGGGAGCCCCCGCCAGCGCGATGCGGAGCCCTTCGAGCCCGAGCAGGATCTGGTCGCCCGTCTCGTCGCGGGCCGTCGCGGCGTCGGCGACCGCCGGAGCCGTGGCCAGTGCCGCGCCCGAGGTGCCCGAGAGCGCGGCGTCGATCGCCTCGAACCGCCGCACGATCTCGTCCCGGTGTTCCGGAACGGTGCCCGACAGCAGCGAGAATTCGACGCCCGCGAGCACAAGGCGCAGGTTGCGCTGGATCGTCTCCAGCGCGGAAACCGGGACGCCGGTCTCGCTGGAGACGGACGGCATGAGCGGCCGGAGCTGCTGCAGCGTCGTGTCCAGCGGGCGTTCATCGCCGGCGGCAGCGCCGGGCCCCATGCCGCGGACGAGTTCGGCGCTCTGGCGCAACGCGTCGGCCAGCGTCTCCCGCCAGAACCAGGTCGCATAGAGCGGCGCCGCAAGCGACAGGGCAAGCGCGAGCGCGACGCCGATGATCACATTGACGGCGCGCCACAGCCCCTCGTCGATCGGCTCCGTGCCATGGCCGGCGACGATGACGAGCGTGATCGCTGAGAGGAGCGCCGTATAGCCGCCCTTGCCGACGGCATAATAGGCGCAGACCGCGCTTGCCGCCGCGATCAGCAGATAGGTCAGCACTGAGAGGCCGATGAGCTGCTGCTGCCCGAGGATCAGCACGCCGACCGCGGCGCCGATGAGCGTGCCGAGCGCGCGCTCGATCGCCTTGCGGCGGATATTGCCGTGATGCTGCAGGCCCGCCGTGACGACGAGGAAGGATATGGTGATCCACTGGGCATAGGGCGGATCGATATAGATCGAGATGGCGATGCAGATCAGCACGCCGACCGCGACGCGCAGCGCGTGCACCACCTTGGGATGGCGGAAACGAAGCCGCGCGATGGGCGGCATGAGCGATGCCATCAGAAAAGCCTCAATTGCTGGACCCGCGGGCGGCGCTTTCCGGCGGAGCCGGAGCGCGCCGTCAGCTCGGCCGGCAGCGTTGCCAGGAAGGGTGACGCCGGGAAAGCGCGGACGGCGCCGCGCCAGGAGCGCTCGCCCGCTCGCGTCAGAAAGAGCCGCTCGCGGGCGCGGGTCATCGCGACATAGAGCAGCCGACGCTCTTCGGCCAGCACGCTGTCGTCCGTCGTGCCGTCAAAGGCGAAGGGCATCAGCCCGTTTTCGAGGCCGACGACGAAGACCACCGCGAATTCGAGCCCCTTGGCCGCATGCATGGTGAGGAGCGACACGCGATCGGCGCGGGCATCGCGAAAATCGGCTTCGGTCGAGAGCGCCACCTGCTCCGCCAGACGGGCCGGGTCACCGGCGACGGCATCCGACGCAGCGAGCGAAAGGAGCCAGCCGCGGGCCTCGGCGAGAATGGCCGCATCCGCCGTGCCCGACCGGCGCGCCGCCTCGGCGGCGTGGCCGATGCGATCGGCGAGATCCCCGTCGCTTGGTTCGGCGCCGAGCGCGGCGAGGATCGCGACGACACCGGCATGGCCGGCGATCGAGGCGGGCGTGCTCTTCATGTAGGGAATGCCGGCCCGGTCGAAGGCGGTCCGGAACGCGGCCGCCTGCGCATCGGTGCGATAGAGCACGGCGCAATCGGCGAAACCGAGCGCTCCGGCCGGGCTGCGGACGCCGCGCTCGCGCTGCGCGGCGAGCAGATCGTGCCCGCCGAGCAGATCCTCGATCGTCGCGGTGACGAACTCCGCCTCGCCCGCCTCGTCGGGGCTCGCGTCGAGAATGATCTTCTCGCCCATCGGCCGCGTGATCCCGCGCGCTTCGCGCCCGAGCAGCGCGGCGCTCGCCGCGACGATCGTGCCGCTCGAGCGATAGTTGCGTGCGAGGCGGAGCGTCGGCGCGGACGGGAAATCGCGGGCGAAGCGCTCGAAACAGGCCGCGTCCGCGCCGCGGAAGCCATAGATCGCCTGGTCGGGATCACCGATGACGCAGAGGGCGCCGCCACCCGCGACCAGCTTCAGCAGACGATATTGCTGCTCGTCGACATCCTGGAACTCGTCGGCGACGACATGCGCGAAGCGCCCCTGCCAGAGCGCGGCGATCTCGGGATGGGTCTCGAGCAGGTCCGCGGCGCGCACGACCAGATCATCGAAATCGAGGAAGCCCCCGGCACGGCCGGCCTCGGCCAGCGCCGCGCGCGCTGCCGCTTCCTCGCCTGCGCCCTGCCCGCCGCTCCGCTTCAGGACCGAGACCGCCTTCAGCAATTGCCCCGCCCGGCCATCGGTCACGCCGAGCGCGGAGACCAGCGCGGCACGCCGCTCCGCCTCGGACGCGATGCGGAAATCCGGGTGCAGGCCGAGCCGCGCGCCATGCGCCCTGAGGATCGCCAGACCGAGCGAATGGAAGCTCTCGACCGCGATTCCCGCCCCGCGCTCGCCGAGCAGCGCGAGCAGCCGCGCCCGCAATTCCTCGGTCGCCTTGCGCGTGAAGGTGACGGCGAGGCAGGCGGACGACGGCACGTCCTGTTCCAGGACGATATGCGCCAGGCGATGCGTCAGCATCCGCGTCTTGCCGGAGCCGGGCCCGGCAATCACCATCAGCGGGCCTTCGGTCGCGGCGGCCGCCTCCGCCTGGTCGGCATCGAGCCCGGCCAGCACGCCGCTCCGCCCAGAGGCGGGCGAAGCTGCTGGCGCCTCGGCAGAGGCCTCCGGGCTCGCCTCGGCCGGGACAATCCGCCCGACGGCGCGCTTGCGGCGGGCGAGCGGAGCCTCGAAGAGGAAGTCGCCTTTCGCGAGCCGGTCGAGTTCGCCCGTCTCGAACAGGCGGATCACGCCATATTCGCCGTCATAGCCGGGATCGCGGATCACCTGGCCGGCGCGCAGCCGCGTCACCGCCTCGCCCATCAGCGGATCGATGCGCGCAATGTCCTCGACCGGCAGTTCCGTCAGCATGTCGAGTTCCGGGCCGAGCGCGGCGCCCGTGCGGTCATAGGCGGACGCCACCGCCTTCGAGGCGACGCCGCTGCCGATGATCTCGGAGAGCATTTCCGGCAGCGGCACGAGGCTCGCGACCGCGCCGGCCGTCTGCGGCGGCAACGCCTCTTCCTCGCTGCGATCGGCCAGCATCTCCACCCGATGCGCGACGCCGACGGTCACGGCCTTGCCGCAGACCGGGCAACGACCGCCGAGCGCCAGCGTTTCCTTCGGGTCGAGACGGACGCCGCAATTGCGGTGTCCGTCCATGTGATACTTGCCCTCTTCTGGGAAGAACTCGACCGTTCCGCCATAGCCCTCGCCCGTCTCCAGCGCGCGGCGGATCGCGAAATAGTCGGCCTCACAGGTGAAGCGCGTCGCCTCGCGGCCGAGCTTGCCCGGCGAATGGGCATCGGAATTCGACGTCAGGCGATAGCGGTCGAGGAAGGAGATGCGCCAGTTCATCGCCGGATCCGAGGAGAGCCCCGTCTCGACGGCGAAGATGTGGTCGGCGAGATCGCCATAGCATTCGGCGATCGAATCGAAGCCCGATTGCGAGCCGAGCGCCGCGAACCATGGCGTCCAGATATGGGCCGGAACCAGATAGGAATCGGGACCGGATTCGAGCGCGATCTCCAGCAGGTCGCGCGAATCGAGCCCCAGGATCGGGCGCCCGTCCGAGGCGATATTGCCGATCCGCGCCAGCGACGCGGCGAGGCGATCGGCGGCGTCGAGGTCGGCGGCGTAGATCAGGTGGTGGATCTTCCGCGTCTTGTCGCCCTTCTTGTAGATCGTCGAGATCTCGGTCGAGAGCATGAAGGAGACCGGCCGGCGGCAGCTCGGCGGCAGCTTCTCCCAGACCGCCGCCTCGATCTCCGGCCTGAGGCGGAAGAGCCCGTTGCCGAGCGGCAGCAGCTTGTCCTTGATCTCGGCGAGCCAGGCGGGATGGACGCAGTCGCCCGTACCCACGACCGAAATGCCCTTGCGCGCGCCCCAGAGCGCAAGGTGCTCGAGATCGAGATCGCGGCTGGTGGCGCGGGAATATTTGGAATGGACGTGAAGGTCGGCGTGGAAGGCCATCCGCATTGCCTGTTGCAGGGTGGATCGGTCCGCGTGACGTCAGCTTACAGGAGAAAGCGGGCCGCGCCCGTGGCGGCCCGCCGCAAGTCACAGCAATTGCGCATCACGAAAGTCAGGCGCTCGCCGATCGGCCGGAATGCGCGCGGGCGACGCCGATCCGGTTCCGTCCGGCCCGCTTCGCCTCGTAGAGCGCGTCGTCCGCGCGCTGCAGCAGCCGCTCGGCCGCCTCGCCGGAAGCGAGCGTCGCAAGCCCGATGCTGATCGTGAGCCGGCCGAAGGGGCTTGCCGGATGCGGCTCCGCCAGATGCTCGACGGCCTCCATCACGCGGCCCGCATAGAGCCCGGCCTCGGCCGCGCCGGCCCCGGCGAGCAACACCGCGAACTCCTCGCCGCCATAGCGGCAGACCAGATCGGACCGCGAGGCGGCGCGGGCGAGCAGCGTCGCGACATTGCGCAGGCACTCGTCGCCGGCGAGATGGCCCATGCGATCGTTGAACTGCTTGAAGAAATCGACGTCGATCATCACCAGCGACAGCGCCTCGCCGCGCTCCGCCGATCGCGCCACGAGGAGGCGCCATTCGCGCTCGAAGGCCCGACGGTTCGAAAGTCCCGTCAGCCCGTCGCGATCGGAGAGTTCGGTGAGCTGGCTGTTGAGCGCGGCAAGGCGGCGGCTGATCTCGGCGCTCTCCGCGATGGCCGCCGTCAGGCGCTCCTCCGACTCCTTCTGCCGGTGAACATCGATCGTCGTCGCCAGAAGCCGCTCGGGCCGGCCGTCGGGCCGACGCGTCGCGATGCGCCCGCGGCTCAGGAACCAGCGCCAGCTGCCGTCGCGATGGCGAAGGCGATAGGTCGCCTCGAACATCTCGGCCTCGCCGGCGATCACCCGCTCCGCCATGGCGGCGGCGGCATCACGATCGTCCGGATGGACGATGCCCCAGGGCTCGCCATCGTCGACGCGCTCATCGGCACGAAAGCCGAGCGCGCGCTGCCACCCCTCGGAGCGCCAGACGGTCCGCGTCGCGATATCGAGTTCCCAGATCCATTGCCCCGCGCTCTCGAGCGCGAAGCTCGCGCGCTGCTCCTGTTCGGCAATCTGGCCGTCGACGGACGGGAGGATCGTGACGATCAGGCCCCTGGCGGAAGCGCCACCATGGCCGGTCACCGAAAGCAGGACGGAACGACCACGAACCCGGCCCGTGCCGGGCAGCGGCCGCGAACACGGGGCCATTCCGGACGCGATCCGATCGAGCGCCTCCGCAAGCGCCCATTCCGGCAGGATATCGAGATCGGCGATTGGGCCACCAACTCGCGCGAGCCCCGCAAGCCCGGCAAATGCGCTGTTCATGTCGACCATGCGGCCCTGGAGATCCACGACACAGAGCGGCAGCGGAACGGCCTCTGCCGTGAGCTGCGGTCTGTTCACATCCTCTGGCATCGAGTGATGAGCACCTCTATGCGGCGGCGGCCCGGCAATCCTGCCTTCTGATTCTAGCCGATCATCCTCCGCAATGACATCCGATCCGTAGCCACGACGACGCGATTCCCCCATGCACGGCGCAAGATGGCCTCGAACTTCGCGGGGACGGGTCGGAGGTGCAGATCCGACCGCTAGGGCGGCGGCGATGGCGCCAGGGCGTGGCTCGCCAGCCCTCGGCGCGACGCTGTCACGCGCCAAAGGAGCCCCACGAGGATGACGTTCACGACCGCGGCGCCTGCAACCAGCGCCGTCAATGGGCCGGCGCCGGCATGTTGGAGCAGGACGGCGCTCGCCGGCGGCGCCAGGCTCTGCGCGACGAGCGTGGGCATGGCGAGCTTGCCCATCATCACCGGGAAGCGATCCGGCCCGAACAGGGCGAGCGGCACGGCGCCGCGGGCGATCGACCAGATGCCGTTGCCGGCGCCGTAGAGGATCAGGGCGAGCGCCAGCGCGGGAAGACCCGAGGCGAGCGCCAGCACGCCGGCCGCGATGAGAAAGGCGGCGAAGGCAAGGGTGGCGATGGCTGGAAAGCGCTTGCCGATCGCCATGTCGAAGACGCGGGCGCCAACCTGCGACGGGCCGATGAGCGCGCCGAGCGAAACCGCGACCGCGAGCGAGACGTCCCGCGCCTGCAGGATCGTGATCAGGTGGACGGACACCACCGTGGCAAGGGTGCCGCCGAGCGTGACGATCGCGGCGAGCAGCCAGAAGGCCAATCGCTCCGGAACATCGCCCTGCGCCGCGTCTGTCTCGCTGCCGGACCGGTCGCCGCCCGCCGCGATGCGGTCCACCGGAGGCAGGAAACGCCAGATCAGCGGCACGCCGACGACGAGATGCACCGCCGCATAGACGAGGCACACGGCGCGCCAGCCCCCGTGGTCGAGCAGAAAGGCGGAGAGCGGCCAGCAGATCGTCGAGGCGAAGCCGCCATAGAGCGTCAGCGTGGTGATGGCGCTGCGCGCGCCATAGCCATAATAGCGCCCGAGCGTGCCGAAGGCGGCGTCATAGAGCGTCGCCGACATGCCCGAACCCATGACGAGCCAGCCGAGGAAATAGAGGGGCAGCGTCGGCGCGGCGGCGAGGATCGCAAGACCCACGGACAGCAGCACGAGGCCGCCGATCAGGACATCGCGACCGCCCCGGACACGGATGATCCGCCCGACGCGCGGCGAGAGCAGGCCGGATGCGAGCAATGCGATCGAGAAGCCGCCGGTGACCGCGGCGAGCGGCCAGCCTGTGCTCGCGGCGATCGGCTTGATGAGCACGGCGGGAAGGTAATAGGACGAGCCCCAGGCGAAGATCTGCACGATCCCGAGCGCGGAGATCGTTGCGAGCCGACCCCTCCCCTCACTCACGATCCGCCGCCGCGCCGGTCTCGACGACTTCGCCGTCCTCCTTCACGAAGCGGCCGAAATGCGGATTGGGCAGGATGGCGAGCACGGCCTCCGAAGGGCGGCACAGCCTTGTCCCGAGCGGCGTCTCGACGATCGGCCGGTTGATGAGGATCGGATGGGCCAGCATGAAGTCGACCAGTTCCGTATCGCTCCATTTCGGGTCGTCGAGACCGAGCGCGGCATAGGGCGTTCCCTTCTCGCGCAGCAGCGCGCGGACGGGAATCCCCATCGCCGCGATCAGTTCGACGAGGCGCTCGCGGCTCGGCGGCGTCTTCAGATATTCGATGACCACCGGCTCCTCGCCGCTCGCCCGGATCATGGCGAGCGTGTTGCGCGAGGTTCCGCAGGCGGGGTTGTGGTAGATCGTGATGGTCATGGCGCGGGTCTTTCCTGGCCGGCGGACGGACGCACGGCCTGCCCGCGCTCGTACCAGCCTTTGCTGCGATTGACGATCCACACGACGGACAGCATCACCGGCACCTCGATCAGCACGCCGACGACCGTTGCCAGCGCCGCGCCCGACTTGAAGCCGAACAGGCTGATGGCCGCGGCGACAGCGAGCTCGAAGAAGTTGCTGGCGCCGATCAGGGCCGAGGGGCCGGCGACGCAATGCGCCTCGCCGCTCGCGCGGTTGAGCAGATAGGCGAGGCCGGCATTGAAATAGACCTGGATCAGGATCGGCACGGCGAGCAGCAGGATCACGACGGGCTGCGCGATGATCTCCCCGCCCTGGAAGCCGAACAGCAGCACCAGCGTCGCCAGCAGCGCCACGAGCGAGACAGGTCCGAGGCGCTTCAGCAGGCCGTCGAGCGCCGCCTGCCCGCCTCGCGCCAGCAGGCGCCGGCGCAGGACCTGCGCCACGATGACCGGGACGACGATATAGAGCACCACCGACAGGACGAGCGTGTCCCAGGGGACGGTGATCGCCGAGAGCCCGAGCAGCAGCGCGACGATCGGCGCGAAGGCGACGACCATGATGACGTCGTTGAGCGCCACCTGGCTGAGCGTGAAATGC
Source organism: Kaistia hirudinis (assembly GCF_014196455.1). Lineage (GTDB taxonomy): Bacteria > Pseudomonadota > Alphaproteobacteria > Rhizobiales > Kaistiaceae > Kaistia > Kaistia hirudinis. The sequence goes on along the minus strand of NZ_JACIDS010000004.1, from coordinate 587,337 downwards.
GGCTCGCCCCTGATGAGGTTCGACCAGACGAACACCATCGCCGTACAGGGCGCGGCGGCGAGCAGGATCAGCCCCGCAACGTAGCTGTCGATCTGGTCGGCCGGCAGATAGGGCCGAAACAGCCAGCCGATGAACAGCCAGGCGAGGAGCGCCATGGAGAATGGCTTGACCGCCCAGTTGACGATGAGCGTCACGCCGATGCCGCGCCAGTGGCGGCCGACCTGGCCGAGCGCGGCGAAGTCGATCTTCAAGAGCATCGGGATGATCATCAGCCAGATCAGCACCGCGACCGGCAGATTGACGCGGGCAATCTCGGCGGCGCCGATGGCATGGAACAGGCCCGGCAGAAAGTGTCCGAGCGCGACGCCGGCAATGATGCACAGCGCCACCCAGAGGGTGAGGTAGCGTTCGAAGGTGGTCATGGAGGGTGCCTTACGCGACGTTCGGACGGGGCGCGCTGGCGCCTTCGATCTGGCCGATTTCCTTCAGCTTGCTGCCGAGCGCGACACTGTCGAGCTTGCGGATGGGCAATGCCGTGAAGATCGAGATCCGGTTCTTCATGTAGCGGAAAGCCGCCACGAACGCCGCCTCGCGTTCGAAATCCGAGCCCTCGACGGCGGCCGGATCCTCGATACCCCAATGCGCGGTCATCGGCTGTCCCGGCCAGACCGGACAGGCTTCGCCGGCCGCGTTGTCGCAGACCGTGAACACGAAATCCATCGCCGGGGCGCCGGGGCGGGCGAACTCGTCCCAAGGCTTGGAACGGAATCCCTCATGCGGATAGCCGAAATGTTCCAGTGTCTTCAGCGCAAGCGGATGCACCGCGCCCTTGGGATGGCTGCCGGCGGAGAAGGCTCGGAAGCGCCCTGCCCCATCCTTGCCGAGAATGCTCTCCGCCAGGATCGAACGGGCTGAATTGCCGGTGCAGAGAAAAAGAACGTTGTAGATCCGGTCAGACATGGTCGACTTCCCTGGCGGGCGTGCAGCAGGCCGCATCGGCGGCGGTAGCGGTGGCGGGCGCGCAGATCTCCGGATGCCCCTGGCAGCAGTCGCGCATCAGGAACGCCACGAGCCCGGACAGCGCGGTGAAGCTGGCGCTGTAAATGATGGAGCGCGCTTCGCGCCGCGACTCGACGAGGCCCGCCCGTTCCAGATGCGCGAGATGGAACGACGCGCCCGAGGCGGAGACGCCGACCTCTTCCGCGATCGTCCCTGCCGGCAAGCCGCCGGGCCCCGCCCGGACGAGAAGGCGCACCATCGCCAGACGCGTCTCCTGCGACAGCGCCCCGAAGGCATCGAGAGCCTGCGTCTGGTCCATTTCATTCCTATATTTCTAGAATCGTTGAATTGACGATAGCCCATGGCTGCGCCACCTGCCAAGCCCCGCGCTGGAATGGCTCGATGGGCTGGCAAAAACGGCGCACATCTTGATCGGGATCAACGAAGTCGTCCGCATTCTGTATACATGTGCAAGGCCTGCTCGATCCGGATGCCCGGCGTCCGGCGGCAGGCCGAGCCGTGGGAGGTGCAGAATGACGAGCCCAATCAGGGCCTTGCTGGCGTCAGCGATGATCGCTATCGGGCTTTCGGCCATGGCGGCGCAGGCGAGCGCCGAGGTTCAGACGACGGGGGCGTCCGGCGCAGCCGATGCGACGACCACCATCCCCGGCAATCAGCTGCCGGCGCCGCAGCCGCCCTTCGGCGGCGTGATCAAGAACGACGCGCTGACCTCGACGCCCTGGTGGGCGCCGCGCATCGTTCCGCCGCAGCAGGCGCCGAACGTGCTCCTGATCATCACGGACGATGCCGGCTTCGGCGTGCCGAGCACCTTCGGCGGCGTCATCCCGACGCCGACCATGGATCGCGTCGCCAATAGCGGCCTGCGCTACAACAACATCTATTCGACGGCGCTCTGTTCGCCGACCCGCGCGGCCCTCATCACCGGCCGCAACCACCATTCGGCGGGCTTCGGCGTGATCTCGGAGCAGTCGACGGGCTTCCCCGGCTACAACAGCATCATCCCCGAGGACAAGGCCACGATCGGCCGCATCCTGCTCGACAATGGCTATGCCACGGCGTGGTTCGGCAAGGATCACAACACTCCGGCCTTCGCCGCGAGCTCCGTCGGCCCGTTCGACCAGTGGCCGACCGGCCTCGGCTTTGAATATTTCTACGGCTTCGTCGGCGGCGACGCCAATCAGTGGCAGCCGAACCTCTTCCGCAACACCACGCAGATCTATCCCTTCGACGGCAAGCCGGGCTGGAACCTCGTCACCGGCATGGCGGACGACGCGATCGACTATCTCAATCGTCTGAACCAGACGATGCCGTCCAAGCCCTTCTTCATCAAATACGCGCCGGGCGCGACCCATGCGCCGCATCATCCGACCAAGGAATGGGTCGACAAGATCCACGCCATGCATCTCTTCGACGGCGGCTACAACAAGCTGCGCGAGCAGATCTTCGAGAACCAGAAGAAGCTCGGCGTGATCGCGCAGGACACGAAGCTCGAGGACTGGCCGGAAGCGATCCTGCCCAGCTGGGACAAGCTGTCGCCCGAGGCGCAGAAGCTGTTCATCCGCCAGGTCGAGGTCTTCGCGGCCTATGCCGCCTATAGCGACCACGAGATCGGCCGCGTCATCGACACGATCCAGGAGATGGGTAAGCTCGACAACACGCTGGTCATCTACATCAACGGCGACAATGGCACGAGCGCCGAAGGCGGCCCGCTCGGAACGCCGAACGAGGTTGCCTTCTTCAACGGCATCAACGAGATGCCGGTCGACGTCCAGATGAAGTGGTACGACGTCTGGGGCACCGAGCAGACCTATAACCACATGTCGGCCGGCTGGGCCTGGGCCTTCGACACGCCCTTCACCTGGTTCAAGCAGAACGCCTCGCGCCTCGGCGGCATCCGCCAGAACATGGCCGTCTCCTGGCCGGCGGCGATCAAGGATGCGGGCGGCCTCCGCCAGCAGTTCATGCATGTGATCGACGTGGTGCCGACGATCCTCGAGGTCACCGGAATACCCGCGCCGCACACGGTCGACGGCATCAAGCAGGCGCCGATCGAGGGGACGAGCTTCGCCTATACCTTCGACAAGGCGAACGCCAACGCGCCCTCGCGCCACAAGATCCAGTACTTCGAAATGATGGGCCAGTGGGCGCTCTATGACGATGGCTGGCTGCTGAGCACCAAGGTCAACCGCGCGCCCTGGGAGGCGTTCGGACCGGCCAATCCCGACCCGCTGAACAACCAGGTCCTGCAGCTCTACGACCTCAATACGGACTTCAGCCAGTCGCACGACGTCGCCGCGGAGCATCCCGACAAGGTCGCGGAACTCAAGACGCTCTTCATCCAGGAAGCCAAGAAATACGAGGTCTTCCCGATGGATGCCTCGGTCGCGGCCCGCATCGTGGCGCCCCGTCCGAACATCACCGCCGGCAGGACCGAGTTCACCTATACCCATCCGATGGTCGGCCTGCCGCAGGGCGACTCGCCGTCGATCCTCGACGCGTCCTACACCTTCACCGCCGACATCACGGTGCCCGAGGGCGGCGCGAACGGCATGATCGTGACCTCGGGCGGGCGCTTCGGCGGCTATGGCTTCTACCTGAAGGACAGCAAGCCCGTCTTCCTGTGGAACCTCGTCGACTTGAAGCGCGTGCGCTGGGAAGGCCCGGCGCTGGCGCCCGGCCGCCATGTCGTCGAGTTCGACTTCAAATATGACGGCCTCGGCATCGGGACGCTCGCCTTCAACGACATGAGCGGTCTCGGCAAGGGCGGCACGGGCACGCTGAAGGTCGACGGCAATGTCGTGGACAGCGAGACCATGGCGCATACGCTGCCCATGATCCTGCAATGGGACGAAAGCTTCGACATCGGCTCCGACACGCTGACCGGCGTCAACGATGCTGACTACCAGCCGCCCTACACCCTGACCGCCACGCTCAACAAGCTGACGCTCAAGGTGAACCGGCCGGTGATGACCGATGCGGACATCAAGAAGCTGCAGAACGCCGAGGCAACCGCGGTCGACGGCAACCCGATCAAGCACGTCCAGCCCGGACCGCAATAGGCGCGCCGGCCCGGCGAGACGCCCGGCTGCACGATACTTCTGAAAGGGCCGAGCCTCACAAGGCTCGGCCCTTTCTTCGTCTCGGTCACCTGCCTCGGGAGGGCGAAGCGGCAAGCCCCACCCCGCGAATTCTTGCGCCGTCAGGGGTGATCGCCTACCGTTCGCCCGCTGACTGGGGAGGGTTTCCATGCAACGGACCACGATCGCCATTGACGACGATCTCGCCGCGCAGCTGGATGCCTATATGCAGGCGACGGGAGCGATGAGCCGCTCCGAGGCGATCCGCGACCTCATCCGGCGCGGCCTCTCCGCCCGTCCGGACGGGCCGGCGGAAGCGCGCTGCTTCGCCGTCATCAGCTGCACGATCGACCAGTCCGTGCGCAACCTCGCCTCCCGCGTGCCGCAGGGCCGGCTCGACCGCCACGACCAGACCATTTCAGCCCTGTCGGTGCCGATCGACCACCGATCCTCGATCGACGTCACCGTGATGCGCGGCAGCGTCGGCGACGTCTCCACCTATGCCGAAGCGCTGTTCCTCGAGCGGGGCGTCATGCACGGCACGCTCAGCCTGATCCCTGTCGCCGAGGATTCCGCCCACCACGTCCACAATCAGGGCCCGGCGCACGAACACACCCACCTGCATATCAAGAGCAGCTTCTAGGGCGCCGTTTCGTTCGGGTGAAGTCGGGTCACGTCGAACCGTCGAACCAGCGTTGTGCGCTCATGGGGCTCGACGCGAACTACTGAGACGCTGGTCAAGCCGGAACATGGGTCAGGCGAACCACATCCTGGTCCACGCGATCATGAGCCACGAGTCGCGGACGTGTGAACAAGCGCCCAAGCAAGCTCCCGTCAGATGGCTTCAATTCGTTGAGAATACTTCAGAAATTCTATGTCTACTGGGGTCTCGATCGGCGCCGAGCGCCTGTTCACACGTCGCAGCGCCGCTCTTCATAGCGGCGGCGAGAACGACTCTCCCTGGCGACGCCGCGATCCTGTATCAAGAGCCTCTGTTCCCTTACGACGCATGGTGCATTGATGAGCCCGAATCGACTTGGTGATCCGCTCGCAACCGAGCGGCAAGTTGACGGCAGCATCCTCAATCGCCTGCAGGACGAGATCGAGCGCTTGCCGAGCGCGCTGGCGCGGATCGCAAAGTATATCGTCGAGAATCCGGAAAAGGCATTGCGGCAGTCCATTTCCCAGCTCGGAGAATACTCCGACAGCGAAGAGGCCAGCATCCTGCGCCTCTGTCGCCAGATCGGCTGCAGGTCATCGGCTTCACGGCCGGGCGACATTGCGGTCCGAACCATGGCGAGCGGCTTCGTGCAGCAGGGGCTACCTTTCTGGCACGCACGACCGAGGAACTATCGGCCATTCTCTCTGCGTGAAGCGGCCGGAGGCTTCAGCTCACATGGATGCGACCTTCGGGAACCCATGCCTAGTTATCCTGCGGTTCGACGCGCCAATATCTTGCAGTATAAAAGTAATAATCCCCGATAGTGCTCGAATATTATACTTCAACAGACGAAATCCGCCGCATCAGCCGGGGGCGCCGCCGACGGCGCTGTGGCTAATCAGGGGGACGACCAGGCCCTTGGGCTTGGCTCTCGCGCCGCCGGGAAATTCCCGGTACCCGGATGGAAGCGGAACTGTGCATCGCAGGACTGACGGTACAATTGTTGCTGATGCGGTGCCGGACAGCAGACGCGGCTCGCCCGCGGATCTCGCCCTACCCCAGCGGATGGGTTCGCCGAACTTCGGCAGCGATCCAGAGCGCCCTCATGCCAGCGCCTGTACATTTTCGTAAAAAACACCTCCGGCGCGGAACAAATCGCTCGTCTGCACGGTTATCATTCCAGTCATCAGCCAGAATATGGCGATTGATAGACATAGCGTATGCGATTTGCTTTCGTTGCGCAGATACTCTGCGCTGGAATTGCATGGAGGAAACATGAAAATCTCTTCTGGATTTCTACGACTCGCCTGTGGCGCGGCCCTTCTGACCTTCTCCGCGTCGCCCTTGTTCGCGCAGGCCGCCGACCCCGCGGCGCCCGCCGCATCGGCGCCGACGCTGAGCGGCCCCACCTCGGGCTCCGACACCAACGTCATCGATGACAACAAGGTCTTCGATTTCGACATCACGAGCGGGACGATGAATCTGACGGACGAGCAGAAGCTCGCCGCCAGCAATGAGTGCAAGCAGACGATCATGACCGATCCGACGCGCTATTCGGTCGCGGTGAAGACGTTCTGCCAGCAGCTGCAGTAGCCGGCCGCGCGATGTTTCGCGTCGGGGCGCGGAGGAGCCTGGACTAGCTGTCACGGCCATCCAGCTTTCCGCACCGCGTGAGCGACGCCTGGCCTCGCGCTTGGCTTCGACAGCGACATTCGCGTCTTGGCACACCATGTTCCCCGCCACCCGCCCAGGGTGGCGGGCTTTATTCGTGTCCTTCTCTTGCAGAACGATGGCGCATCGCGATCGTCAATGCTGCGCTGCACATATACTTTGGGTTGCGCGCACCTCATCGCCATCCTAGGCTGCCACTGCTGGGTGCACGATGAGGAACATAGCCATGGGCACGTCCGATCGTCCGGCCATCGTTCATTTCATGTCCGACGATCCGCCACGCCATTTTGAGCGTGTCGAAGAGGCGGTCGGATTTCTTTCGGGCCCGGATCCGCGCTGCAGGCAAGGTGCTGCCTGGCTGGAAATTGGCCGCCATCGATCGAGCCAACGCGCCATGAGCCTGCGCCGACCTCTCCTCGCGCAAACCTTCGACAGCACTCTATCGTCTATGGCGTCCGCGAGTTAGCGGGCTCAGCCGACACGCGCTGCATATCACCGCAGCTGTGTCGCATCCGGCGATATCGGACCGCCCCCGCGACAGAAACGAAAAAGCCCGAGAGGGCGCTGTTTGCGCGACCTCCCGGGCCTGTTACGCGACGATCAATCGTGTGTTGAGCGGCGGATTGGCGGGGCGCTAGGCGGCCGCTGCCTTCTGATTGTCGCCGCCGGCTTCGGCGAGCTTGGTGAGCGACTGGTCGGTCGCCCGCTCCTCGAGCAGCGTGGTCTGGAGCAGGTCCGCCGCGTCCTTGTGGCCGAGCCGATTCGCCCAGGTCCGCAGCGTGCCATAGCGCGCCATCTCATAGTGCTCCACGGCCTGGCCAGCCGCGATGAGGCCCGCATCCAGCGAGACGGTGCCCGAATAGTCTTCGATGATCGACTTGCCTTCCTCGATGATGCCGAGAATGGCGTCGCAAGTCTTGCCGCGCGCCGGCTTGCCGATGATCTCGAACACCTGCTGCAGCCGATCGATATGCACTTCGGTTTCCGCGAGGTGCTTTTCGAAGCCGGCCTTGAGAGCGGGGTCCTGCGCCGCCTTCGCCATCTTGGGCAGCGCCTTCACGATCTGCCGTTCCGCGTAATAAATGTCCTTCAGCGTATCGAGAAACAGGTCGTCGAGCGTCTTCTCGGATGCTTTGGCCATGGGGATCCTCCTGGGTTGCCTGTCCCTCAACGGGGATCGCCATCTTTGGTTGCCGCGATGAGAGCCCCCTACCCTTGAAACGATGGCTCAGGCGGCGCGCCTCGCCCGCGGCGGAGGATTGCTTCGGCCCACTTACCTTTCCGCAGAAGACGCGGAACCCCGCCTCACCCCAACCGTTGGTCGTGCAATCCCTTCCCGAACGAGGAGCTTTTTCATGCCTGTGCGTCCCCAGATGCAGGACCCTCGAACCCAATACCCGAAGCCGCCATTTCCCACGCAGCCACAACGCATGCCCGGGCTGGCCGCCAAGATGGAGCCGCGTCCCGATCATGGCGAGGACAGCTATGTGGGCTCCGGAAAGCTCGAGGGACGCAAGGCGCTGATCACCGGCGGCGATTCCGGGATCGGTCGCGCCGCCGCGATCGCCTTTGCGCGCGAAGGCGCCGATGTCGCCATCGCCTATCTCCCCGAGGAGCAATCCGACGCGGATGAGGTGATGGAGCTCATCCGCCAGGAAGGGCGGAAGGCCGTCGGGCTGGCGGGCGACGTGAAGGACCAGTCCTGGTGCAACGAGATGGTGAAGCAGGCGCTCGCCGATCTCGGCGGCCTCGACATCCTCGTGGTCAATGCGGCGCGCCAGCAATATCGCGAGACCCTGGAAGACGTGTCGACCTATGATTTCGACGACACGATGAAGACCAATCTCTACGCGCTGCACTGGATCGCCAAGATGGCGACCCCGCATATGCCGCCCGGTGCGTCGGTCATCACCACGGCCTCCATTCAGGCCTATGAGCCCTCGCCAATCCTGCTCGACTACGCCACGACCAAGGCCGGTATCGTCGCCTACACGAAGGCGCTGGCCAAGCAGCTGATCGAGAAGGGAATCCGCGTCAATGCCGTGGCGCCCGGCCCCGTCTGGACCGTGCTGCAGCCGAGCGGCGGCCAGCCCGACGAGAAGGTGAGACAGTTCGGCAAGGACAGCGACTTCGGCCGCCCGGCACAGCCGGCCGAGCTCGCCCCGATCTATGTGCTGCTGGCATCCCAGGACGGCAGCTACCTGAATGGCGAAGTCTTCGGTGTCACAGGCGGAAAGGGTATTGCTTGAGCGCGTCGTCGAGCGTCCGCATCACCGCCCCCTTCCATCAACGTGTCCCCGGTCGACCCATCGGCCGGGGATGCCGTCGATGGCGCCGCGAATTGGGCAACAGGCTTCCGGCATGGCCGGCCCAAGGACAGGGCGGCACCGCGCCTGCGCCTATGGCGTGAACATGCCCCGAATGGCCTCGACGATGGATTGCTCGACATAAGGCTTGGGGAAAAAACGGGCGCCCTCGGGAAGCTGGCTCTGATCAAGAATCGCCATGCCCGATGCCACGATCAGTCGCACCGGCGGCCAGCGCTCGCGAATATAGCGGGAGAGTTTGAGCCCATCCATCGTGCCGGGCATATCGACATCGGTGAAGACCAGACCGATGTCGGAGCGCGCCTCGAGAATTCGGATCGCCTCGTCGGCATCCTTGGCCTCGACGGCTTCGAAGCCCGCCGACTCGACCAGATCGACCGCCCCCATGCGTATGAGGACCTCGTCTTCCACCACGAGGACGACGCCCGCGCGCTCTGTCATGTTTGTCTCGGTCCGGTGAGGTCGGTGGTACAATTTCCCTACGCGGGAACCGACACGGGGCGCCCGATCTCGCTCGAGCAACCCGACTCAACGCAGATAGCCGTCCCTGGTTGCGTATCGACGATCCGGATCTTTGCATTGAGCTGGCCGGCGAGCGCGTCGACGATCCCGGTTCCAAGGCCGGGCTTGGGAGCATCGACGCCATCAGGAATGCCGATGCCGTTGTCACTGACCGAAAGCATCCAATCGGGACCCTCAGACCGGTAGCCGACGACGATCCTTCCCTTTCTATGACCGGGGAAGGCGTGCTTGAGCGCATTGATCACCAGTTCCGTGACGATCAGGCCGAGGCTCAACGACTCTTTCGCATCGACGAGGCTGTCGTCGACCTCCACGGCGATCGACAGCCTTCTCGGGTCGCGGATCATCGACGCGCCGAGGCTGTCGCAGAGCTGGACCAGATAGGGTGCCAGTACAACCTGGCCCAACTCGGACGCCGCGAGCTGCCGCTGGACGGCAGCAATCGACATCACACGATGATGTGCACTCTGGAGATGCCCCCTCGCCTCCTCGGACTGGACCTTGCGGGCGCTGTGCATCAGCACGCTCGCAATGATCTGGAGGCTGTTGGCGACGCGGTGCTGAACTTCCTGCAGCAGGATCGCTTTCTGTCGAACGAGGTCGTCCTTCTGGCGCGCTTCGGAGCGCGCGAGCGTGACGTCCGATATCGCCAGGAGAAGCCGGATGTGATCGGCGTCCCCATCGTCGAGCTTGTGTGCGTTCAAGACCAGGTGCCGCGTCTCGTGCCCTTCGCAGGTCAATTCGAGCTCATAGGCCTCGATCTCGGCGGCGCCCGATGCAGTCGCCCGCAGCAGCGATGTGAGCTGCGGGACGGCCCATTCACCATTCCCCAGATCGGAAATGCGCGTCCCGGGCAGGGTCTCCGGCTGCATTTGGAAGGTGCGGCAGAAAGACCTGCTGGCCGCGATGACGCGGAGATCGGAATCCAGAAACAGGAGCGGCTCATTCGAGGACGCGATCACGGCAAGCGTGCTCGCGGCTTCGACATGATCCGGCGTGGAATGCGGCACGGTGTGGCCCTCAAGGGCCGGAGGCTCGCGAAACGAAGCCATAGCTCGGCGGAGTTCGTGCCTCATCCGGAGGACAAGGCGCCATTGTCCGCACATTAGCACGGGGGGGGGGCCCCACCGCCTGACTCATTTCGCCGACGCGTCGGCGCTTGGCGCTGAGAGCGAAGCGCGCTGGGGTCCTTGGCGGCAAGAACGACTGCCAGCGGATGACCCTATGCGCTGCTCGAACGACACGCGCGGAACCAGACCCGCCCGGCGCCGTTTTCTCCAAACGGCGAAACCACGCTGCGGGCATGACCATGGACAAGGTGTTCGCACGTTTCGCGAATGCGACAGCTCACATCACGGGGACGCCCGGCGCGTTCCTCGTATGTGTGGCGCTCGTCGTCACATGGGCCGTTACCGGACCGTTCTTCGGCTTCTCCGAGACGTGGCAGCTGGTGATCAATACCGGCACGACGATCGTCACGTTCTTGATGGTGTTCCTCATCCAGAACACGCAGAACCGGGATACGGCCGCCATCCAGACCAAGCTGGACGAACTCATCAGATCGTCCGCGGCAGAAGACCAGTTCATCGGCATAGAAAAGCTGACGGATCAGGAACTCGCACGCCTCCACAGCCATTGCGAGCGATTGGCGCAACAATCGCACCAGGCATTGGAACGCGCAGCTTCGGAAAGGCTTCGTCGCCGTTCATGAGGGAGGTTCGATAGGTCGGCATGAGCAGTCGGGCAATGAGACTGGCGGTCCTGGGGCGATGCGGCGACCACGAGTGGATATCATCGCACGACAACCTCTCCGGCCGGACCATGAGGACGTGATGGCGCCAAAATCACACGCATTCTGGCGGGGCTATCTGAAGCTCTCCCTCGTCACCTGCCCCGTCGCGATGACGCCGGCAACGACGGAGAGCGAGAAGGTGCGCTTTCGAACGTTGAATGCGCGGACGGGCAACCGCGTGGTCAGCCACTATGTCGACGCCGTCAGCGGCGAGATCGTGGAAGATGACGACGAGGTCAAAGGCTATCCGAAGGGCGAGGACGACTATGTTCTGCTGGAGGATGACGAGATCGCATCCATCGCGCTCGAAAGCACCCGCACGATCGACATCGAGATGTTCGTGCCCTCCGACAGCATCACCTGGCTCTGGTATGATCGGCCGCATTACCTGACGCCGAACGATCGGGTCGGCGAGGAGGCGTTTGCCGTCATTCGCGATGCCATGGCATCGACGAAGACCGTCGCGATCTCGCGGGTGGTGCTCTATGGGCGCGAACGCGCCGTGATGCTGGAGCCGCGTGACCGCGGCATGGTCCTGTGGACGCTGCGCTATGGCGACGAGGTCCGCGACGCGGATGCCTATTTCGGCGCGCCGGACGGGAAGGATCCCGTCGACAAGGCGGCGCTCGACCTGATCGGGAAGCTCATCGACGACAAGACGAAACCATGGACTCCAGCCATGGCCGCCGATCCGGTCCAGGCGCGGCTGCTCGACCTGATCGCAGCGAAGAAGAAGAAGCGTCGCCGGACGGCCAAGCCGAAGCCGGCGCCCGTTGCGGAGCCCAGCAATGTCATCGACATCATGGAGGCGCTCCGCCGCAGCCTGGCCTCGGAAGGCAAGCGCAAGGGCTAGTTGGCGCGGCGCGCTTCAGGACCCGCCGCGTCGGCGACGCCGCGCGGGCGGCTCCAGCGGCACGGAGGCCGCATGGTAGCCCTCCCATGGATCCTCGGCCGAGGCGCCGAGGCGCGCGGGCATATTGGCGACCGTGAAATAGGCGGGACCGATACTCGCGTCGAGCTCCTCCCATCGCAGCGGCGCCGAGACGGCCGCGCCCGGCCTTGCACGCGTCGAATAGGGCGCCACCGCCGTCGCGCCGCGCTGGTTGCGCAGATAGTCGATCAGGATCTTGCCGCGACGTTTCGACTTGGTGATGGTCGCGACATAGCGATCCGGCGCATCCGCCGCCATCGCCTCGGCGATCGCCTTGGTGAACTGCTTGACCGCAGGCCAATCCGCCTTCGGTTTCAGCGGCGCGACGACATGCAATCCCTTGCCACCCGAAGTCTTGACGAAGGCCGCGAGGCCGGCCTCGGCAAGGCGCTGGCGGATCTCTAGGGCGGCGTCGATGACGGCCTGCCAGGCGACGCCTTCGCCCGGATCGAGATCCATGACGATCGTATCGGGATGCTCCCAGTCGGAGATGGTCGACCCCCAGGGGTGAATCTCGAGCACGGCCGCCTGGACGAGGCCCAGCAGACCATCGAGATCGCTGATGCTGATCATGGCGCCAGCCTGCCGATCGAGCGGGTCCTCCACGAGCTTGATCGCGCGGTTCAGACCCTTCCAGGCGTGCTTCTGGAAGAAGCGCTCGCCCTCGATCCCGTTCGGGCAGCGGAGCAGTGCCAGGGGCCGACCGACGACATAGGGCGCCATGCTCCGCCAGACCTCGGCATAATAGTCGGCAAGGCCGGCCTTGGTCACGCCCGCATCCGGCCAATACAGGCGATCGGGATGCGTCAGCGCAACCCGGCGCTTCTGCGGCGGTGGGTCGACCGATTTCGTGGTTTCGCGGATGATGTCGCGGGCCGGCTTGTCTTCGCGCAATCCCCGGAAGGAGGCGTGCCGCAGATGACCATCCGCCGTCCAGGCCCGGAATTCGATCTCCGCGACAAGCTCCGGGCGAACATAGGTGACGTTGCGGCTCTCCTCTGCCGTCAGGCTGTCCGCGAACGGGCTCGACCCAACGCGCATCGGATTGAGCCGCGCGAACAGCGCCTCGGACGCCGCGTGGCTGAAGCCCGTTCCGACACGGCCGACATGGCGAAGCTTGCCATCCTCATAAACGCCGAGCACGAGCGAGCCGATCGCCTTGCGGGAGACCGTCGAGGGGACGAACCCGCCCACGACGAACTCCTGCCGCGCGGAGCATTTCGACTTGATCCAGGCCTTGCTCCGGCCGCTGCGATAGGGCGCGTCCAGCTGCTTCGAGACGACGCCTTCGAGGCTCAGGCGGCAGGCGTGTCGCAACACCAGCGCACCGCTCTCCCCGAAATGACCGCTGAAGCGTATGACGCCACGGCCGGTGCCGATGATGCGCTCCAGCAGGGCCTTGCGCTCGATCAGCGGCAGAGCCGTGAGGTCGTAGCCGTCGAGATGCAGCAGGTCGAACGCATAATAGACGAAGCGGTTGCTGCGCCCTTCGCTGAGGTCCGACTGCAGCGCCGAGAAGTCGGAGGCGCCCGTGCCGGCTTCGACGACCAATTCGCCATCCAGAATTCCGGCCTGGATCGGCAACTGCTGAAAGCCCTTGGCCAGATCGTCGCCGAAGCGGCTGGTCCAGTCGAGATTGCCGCGGGTCAGGAGCTTCACGCTTCCTCCCTCGATCCTCGCCTGCAGGCGATAGCCATCGAATTTGATCTCGTGCAGCCAGCGCTCTCCCGATGGCGGGCTTGCCGCAAGCGTCGCCAGCATGGGCGGCACGAAGGCCGGCAGCTTGCCCTTTCGCGCGCCCTTGATCGCGGCAAGGTCGATCGCGGGGCCGGGATCGCCGCCGGCCTTCGGCTTGGCTTTGGCCTCTTTCTTCGTCTTTTTCCGAATGCGGCCGGTCTTGGAGGACCAGCCCGGCTCCTCCTTCGCGACCTCGTCGACCAGACGGCCGGTCTGCACCGATTCCGGCCGTTCGGTCAGGATGTCTTCGGCGGAATTGGGCCTTGCCTGGTCGTCGTCGCCCTTGATCAGCAGCCAGTTCTCGCGCTTCTCGCTCGGCCTTCCGCGCATGCGAACCAGATGCCAGCGGCCGCGCAGCTTTTCGCCGTCAAGATCGAAGTCCAGATGGCCCTTGGCGTATCCCGCTTCGGCATCGCCGATGGGCGTCCAACGCCCCCGATCCCAGACGATCACGGTGCCGCCGCCATATTCGCCCTTCGGGATCGTCCCTTCGAAATCGCCATATTCGAGCGGGTGATCCTCGACATGGACGGCGAGCCGCTTTTCGCCCGCAACGAGGCTCGGCCCGCGCGTGACCGCCCAGCTCTTCAGGACACCGTCCATCTCCAGGCGGAAGTCATAATGCAGACGGCGGGCATCGTGCTTCTGCACGACGAACATGCCGCCCGTGCCGGTCGCCGCACCGCCCTTGGGCTCCGGCGTCGCGGAAAAATTGCGCTTGCTGCGGTAGGTTTCGAGCGCCATGCGATCACCTCGCCGAGCCGCGGCCTTGGGGCGTTACGCCGCCGGCTTCCTTCGGGATTTCGGAGTTGAAACGGTCTTGTCGACGCCGGCGCTCTCGCGGAGCGCGGCCAGAAGATCGGCCGCCTTGTCCTGCGCCTTCGCCTTGGGCCGCCTGATCTTTCTGCCTTCGGCCTTCGCTTTGACAAGCTCGGCCAGCGCGGTTTCGTAACGGTCGTCGAATGTCGCGGGATCGAACGTGCCCGCCTTGCTCTTGATGATGTGGCTGGCGAGGTCGCGCATCTCGCCCTTGATCTTCAGGGTCGGAATATCGCTGAAGGCCTCCGCGACCGGCCGCACCTCGTAATCGAAGTTGAGCGTCGTGGCGATGAGTCCGTTGCCATAGGGCCGAATGAGGACGGTGCGAACGCGTCTGAACAGCACGGTCGATGCGATCGCGGCGACCGATTTCGTCTCCATGCCGTCGCGGATCAGCGCGAAGCTTTCGCGGGCCGTTTCGTCGCTCGGAGCCAGATAATAGGGACGGTCGAAATAGATGTCGTCTATGTCGCTGCAGCGCACGAAGGCGGAGACGTCCAGCACCTTGTCGCTCTCGGGCAGAACCGCGGAAATCTCGTCCGGACTGAGCACGACATAGTCGTCATCGCCGACCTCGTAGCCCTTCACCTGATCCTCGCGTTCGACGGGACTGCCCGTCACGCTGTCGGCGAATTGCCGCTGCAACCGGTGCCCCGTCTTGCGGTTGATCATGTGGAAGGCGATGCGGTCCGAACTGGACGTCGCGGAATAGAGCCCGACAGCGCAGGTCACTTCCGCGACCTTGAGATAGCCCTTCCAGTTCGCCCGCACTGTCACGCTCGCCTCGCTGCGATGTGGAGATGCCTCGCATCAGCCCTCCGACCACAGTGGAACGAACAGCGGGGTTGGGAAGTTCCGTCCAGAGCCATCGCCGTCTTGCGATGCGGCATCGGGACGCCGTTTGGGCCACCCGCTTGGCGGCGCGCACTCCAAAGCCGAAATCACCGGGGATCAATCATGAAGTTGGATGTGAATGACTGGGCGCCCGAGCCGCGGCCCGCGGGGATTGCGGCCTCGACGCCCTATCGGTTCGGACCGGTTCTGAGCGAAGGCGGCGCTCTGTTTCGGCTATGGGCTCCGAGCCTCGGCGCGGCGCAGTTGCTGCTGCCCGATCAGCCCCCCATACCGATGAACGTCCCCGAGGAAGAAGGCTGGTTCGAAGCTTTTGTCGAAGGTGTGAAGCCGGGTCAGCACTATCGCTTCGCTGCCGGAGATCACGCTTTTGCCGACCCCGCCTCGCGGATGCAGGCCATGGATGCCGACGGATGGAGCGTGCTTGTCGATGCCTTTCCGCCGTCCTCGCCCAACGCGCGCCGGAGCTGGCATGAGGTCGTTCTGGCCGAGATTCACGTCGGCACCGCGACCCCGGAAGGCACGTTCCGCGCTCTGGCCGAGCGGCTGCCGCATTTCGCCGAAGCCGGCTACACGGCGATCGAGCTGATGCCCATCGGCGACTTCCCGGGCAGCGTCAACTGGGGCTATGACGGCGTACTGCCCTTCGCGCCCGAGGCGAGCTACGGCACGCCCGCCGAACTCCGCAGCCTGGTCGACCGAGCCCACGAGCTCGGTCTCGCCGTGCTTCTGGACGTCGTCTACAACCATTTCGGACCGGTCGAAAACCACATCCCGCTCTATGCGGGCGTATTCTTCGACGCGCATGAGATGACGCCCTGGGGACCGGCGGTCAATCTGGCCCATCCGATGGTGCGACGATACTTCCTCGAGAATGTGCGTCTTTGGCTGAGCGACTATGATTTCGACGGGCTGCGCTTCGATGCCGTGCACGAATACCGCACTGCGGGCGCCGATACGTTCAAGCGGGAACTGGCAACCACCGCCCGAGTCATCAAGGCCGACGCCCTCCTGGTGCTCGAAAATCTGAACTACGACGCGGATCTGGTACGGCGCGGATCTGACTGCCGGCCGATGCTCTTCGATGCGCATTGGAACGACGATATCCACCACGCGCTGCATGTGCTGGCGACCGAGCAAAGCGGCGGCTACTACGGTGCCTTCGCGGCGGAGCCGATGACGCGGGCCCGGGAAGCGTTTTCCAACGGCGTCCCCGGCCGCAGCGCGGAGACAGCCGGCCAGGGCGATCCGGCGCATCTGCCGCCGGAGGCCTTCGTCTCCTTCATTCAGAACCACGACCAGATCGGCAACCAGATCGACGGGCGCCGGCTCGCTACAGAACTGGACGCGGAACGACTGGACTTCCTGCATTTCGTGATCATGTTGTCGCCGCAGATCCCGATGTTCTTCATGGGAGAGGAAGCGCATTTGCGCTCGCCGTTCCCCTTCTTCGGCGATCTCAAAGGACATCTGGCCGACGAGATCCGCGAAGGGCGGCGTCGCCAGGCACAGGATCTCTTCGGGGATGCAGCCCCCGGGATCGAGACGCCGGACCCCCTTTCCGTCGACACGATGGCGATGGCCAAGCTCGACTGGGCTGAATTCGACCGGCCCGAACGTCGCGAGGCCCTTGCGCGGTTTCGCGAACTGGCGGAGCGGCGCGCCGCGCACATCCTGCCGCTGACCACGGCGCGCTATCTCGGCTCCGAAACGATCGAGAGTGCGACGAGCCTCGCAATCCGTTGGCGCTATGCCGAAGGCGCTCTCGTGCTCGCCATGAACCCGTCACCCAACCCGGGGGCTCTCGATATGGCCGTGCTGTCGGCGTTCGCGACGACGGGCGACGTCGTCTTCACCGCGACCGGCCTCTCCTTCTCGCGATGGTCTGCGGCGGCATGGATCGAGCCTGTCGAACCGTCATCAATGTGAGCCCTTGAAGGAGAGCGCCATGGAACTGGCCGGAAAGATCGCGCTGGTCACGGGAGCCGGATCGGGCATCGGCCGAGCATCGGCGATGCGACTGGCGGAGGAAGGCGCGGATGTCGCCGTCCTCAGCCGGACGGCCGAGGAGGTCGAGCAGGTGGCCCTCGACATCAGGAAACTGGGGCGCCGCGCCATCTGGCTTGTCGCCGATGTCGCGGACGCGGACGACATGGCGGAGGCCTGCCGCCGGACGCTGGCCGAACTCGGAGCCATCGACATCGTCGTCGCCAATGCTGGGGTCAACGGCGTCTGGGCGCCAATCCACGAGCTCGAGCCCGCCGAGTGGGACAGCACCATCGCCATAAACCTCCGCGGCACGTTCCTCACGCTTCGATACGCCGTCCCCGCCATGCTCGGTCGCGGCGGATCGATCGTCATCGTCTCGTCGATCAACGGAACGCGGACTTTCACGACGGCCGGCGCTTCCGCCTATGCGACGGCCAAGGCCGGTCAGCTCGCGCTCGGCCAGATGACGGCGCTGGAGCTCGCAAAGCACCGCATCCGCGTGAACGTCATCTGTCCCGGCGCGATCGATACGGAGATCGACGCCAATACCGCGACCCGCAATCGCGAGTCCGCTGCGGTGCCCGCCGAATTCCCCTCCGGTCAGATTCCGCTCACCGGCGACCGACCGGGCACCAGCGCCGAGGTCGCGGAACTCGTGCTGTTCCTGGCGTCGGACCGCGCGCGCCATATCACCGGGACTCCGGTCTGGATAGACGGAGGTCAATCGCTGCTGGTCTGATCCCGCGATCAAGGACGACGGCCGCAGTCCGCCACAGGATTCAGCTGGCGTTGCCCGTCAGGAGACCGAGACGGCGAGAGCCGTTGACGTTCCCCTGCGGCCTAGTCCAGTCAGGCCCTGAGGTGGCTGGCTCGATCCGATGTCGGCGGGTCACATGCGCTTTTCGAAGCGAAACATGCCGCTATCGTCCGGGAGGTCCTGGCTGGGCGGATGGTTGGGATCTGGGTGGCGGGCGTGGTGGTACTCCACGATGTGGAACCCGCAGACGTTGACGTAGAAGTGGATGTTGCGCTTCTCGAAGTAGGGCGTGTGGGTCGTCCAGATTTTGGTGTCGGGATAGCGGGCCTCGATGGCAGCCCAAGCCTTGCGGCCGATGCCGCGGCCCAGTTCGTCGGCACGCACATAGAAGAGGTCGAGTGAGTTGCGCTGTGTCGCGACGTCGATCGAGACAACGGCGCCGCCGACCCACCGTCCATCCTCCAGGATGCGATGAACCACGGCGTTCGGAGCCTTGAAGGAGGCCGCGACATCCTCGTCGGGCGGGATCGGCCCATCGTCGACGGATCCAAACGTTTCCACGACGGCAATCGCGAAAGCCTCTTGAAGATCCCGACGGAAGCGAGGGAGGTCGGCGTCGCTCGCGATATCGAGGGTGATCTTGCCGGTGGGCGAGGCTGTCATGGGTGTTTTCCAGTTCCGGATTCGATGACGGGCGACGCTGAGGACCGCCCGGTCGGGCTCGCCACGACCAGGCGGCTGCCTTTACGCGCGGCAAGACGCATGACGAGTGTGAAGAACACCGGCACGAAGACGACCGCGAGGACGGTGGCCGAAATCATGCCGCCGAAAAGGCCGGTGCCGAGCGCGTTCTGGGTTTCGGAACTCGGCCCTTTCGCGATGACCAGCGGCACGATGCCGAGCGTGAAGGCGAGCGAGGTCATGACGATCGGCCGCAGCCGCAGGCGGGCCGCCTCCACGGCGGCCTCACGAAGCGGGTGCCCCTCCTTCAGCAGCTTGCGGGCGAACTCGACGATCAGCACGGCGTTCTTGGCCGACAGGCCGATCAGCGTGATCAGGCCGACCTTGAAGAACACGTCGTTCTCCAGGCCCCGCAGATGCACCGCCGCGACCGCGCCGAGAATGCCGAGCGGCACGACGAGCATGACCGAGAGCGGGATCGCCCAGCTCTCATAGAGAGCGGCGAGCACGAGGAACACGACGACGAGGGACACCACGACGAGAAGCGGCGCCTGCGCGCCCGATTGACGCTCTTGGAACGACTGGCCGGTCCATTCGACGGCGAAACCGGCGGGAAGCTTCGTGGCGATCCGGTCGATCTCGCGCATCGCCGTGCCGCTCGACACGCCGGGCGCCGCATCGCCCGAAAGGCTGAGCGAGGGATATCCGTTGTAACGGTTGAGCTGCAGCGGGCCGACGGACCATTCCGCCGTCACCACCTCGGACAGGGGAACCATGCCGCCCTTTTCGTTGCGCACATGCAGCTTCAGGACATCCTCGACCTGCATGCGGTCCTTCGCCTGCGCCTGCAGGATGACCTGCTGGAGACTGCCCGCGCGTGGGAAATCATTGACGTAGGTCGGGCTCATCGTCGCGGCGAGTAGGTCGCTGATCGAGGAGAAGGAGACGCCGAGCGCGCCCGCCTTCTGACGATCGACCCGCAGGTCGACGCCGGGCCCGTTGGGCAGTCCGTCCAAGCGCACATTTCGCAGGAGCGCGCTCTTTCCGGCCAATGCGACGAGCTTGTCCGATGCATCCCGCAGCGCCGCCGGACCGGCGCCGGCCCGGTCGACCAGCCGCAGCGCGACGCCCGACGTCGTGCCCAGTTCCTCGATGGCCGGCGGCTTCAGGACGAGGACTTCGCCTTCCGTCGCCTCCTGCATAGCCTGCTCGACCGCCGCGATTTCGGCATCGGTGCTGCCGCTCCGTGCATCGAAATCGCGCAGCGTGGTGAAGGCCATCGCCGCGTTCGGACCGGAACCGGAAAAGCCGAAGCCCATGATGGAGAGATTGTTCGCGATGTCGAGGCGGGTCGCGGCGTGGCGGTCGAAGCGCTCTACGAGCGCCCGCGTGCGCTCGGCGGTTGCGTCGGCCGGCAGCGTGAAGGAGGTCATGAACGTGCCCTGGTCCTCGTCCGGCACGAAGGCGGTCGGCAAGGTGCGGTAGCCGAGCACGAGTGCGCCGACGAGCACGCCATAAACCAGCATGACGCGCCCGGCGCGCTTCACGAGCCAACCGACGCCTGTCGTGTATCGGCCCGTCAGCCGGTCGAAGCCGCGGTTGAACCAGGCGAAGAAGCCCTTGCGCTCGTGATGGGGCGTAACCGGCTTGAGGATCGTGGCACAGAGCGCGGGCGTCAGGCTGAGGGCCAGGAAGGCCGAGAACAGGATCGAGACCGCAAGCGAGACCGTGAACTGCCGGTAGATCGCCCCCACGGAACCGCTGGCGAGGCCCATGGGCAGGAACACCGCGGTCAGGACCAGCGTGATGCCGACGACGGCGCCCGTGATCTCGCGCATGGCGCGGCGAGTGGCGGCACGCGGCGACAGGCCTTCGGTCGCCATGAGCCGCTCGACATTCTCCACCACGACGATTGCGTCGTCGACGATGATGCCGATGGCCAGGACCATGCCGAACATCGTGAGCACGTTGATCGAGTAGCCGATGGCCCACATCACGGCAAAGGTGCCGAGAAGCGCGATGGGCGCGACGATCGCCGGGATCAGAGTGTAGCGAACGTTCTGGAGGAAGAGGAGCATGATCAGGAAGACGAGGACCATCGCCTCGGCGAGCGTCTGCACCACCTTCGAGATCGAGAGTTTGACGAAGGGCGCGGTGTCATAGGACACGGCGTAGGCGACGCCGTCCGGCATGGACGGTGCGAGTTCGGCGAGACGCGCACGCACGCTTTCGGACGTCCTGACGGCATTGGCGCCGGGCGCAAGCTGGATGGCCGCCGCAGTTGCCGGCTTTCCGCCGTCGAAGATCGAGAAGCCCATGGTCTGGGCGCCGATCTCGACCTTCGCGACATCGCCCAGCGTGAGCTTCGAGCCGTCGGGATTGGAGCGCAGGACGATGGCGGAGAATTCGGCCGGCGTCCGCAATTGTCCGCTGAGGCTGAGCGGAACGCTGATCGTCTGGCCCGGAACGGCAGGCGCCTCGCCGAGACGGCCGGGCGCCACCTGAACGTTCTGCGACTGGATGGCCTGCGTGATATCGGCGACCGAAAGGGAGTAGGAAACGAGGCGGGCGGGATCGATCCACACGCGCATCGCAGCCTCCGAACCGAAGGACTGCACGCGGCCGACGCCCGGTATGCGCTTGAGTTCCGGCGCCAGGCGGCGCGCGAGATAATCCTCGAGCGCCAGGGAATCGGCCTTGCCGCCCTCCGAGCGCAGGGACACGATCATCAGGAAGCCCGATGTGGCGGCCTCGACGGAGAGGCCGGTCCGGCGGACGGGCTCGGGCAGGCGCTGCTCGACGGCTTTCAGGCGATTCTGGACATCGATCTGGGCGAGTTCCGGGTCGGTTCCGGGTTTGAACGTGACCGTGATGGAGGCATTGCCCACCGAGTCCGACGAGGACTCGAAATAGAGCACGTTCTTCACCGCCGTCAGCTCGCGCTCGATCGGCGCCGTGACGCTGGCGGTGATGGTCTGCGGCCCGGCGCCGGGATAGGTGGCGTTGATGCTGATGCTGGGCGGCGCGATGACGGGAAAGCGCGAGACGGGAAGCTGCGGGATCGCGGCGATGCCGGCGAGCACGATGAAGATCGCGATGACCCAGGCAAAGACCGGGCGATTGATGAAGAATTGCGGCACGGAGCGATCTCCTCAGATTTCCGGCCCGGACGCGGAGGGCTTGTAGGGGACGGGCTCCAGCGGCTGGCCTCCATCCGTGCGTTCCTGGCCCTCCACGACCACGGTTTCGCCGGCCCTGAGGCCAGACAGGACGACATAGTGCCGGTCGACGAGCGCTCCCAATTCGACATCGCGGCGGCTGGCCGTATTGTCGCTTCCGAGAATCGTGAGAAAGGCGCGGCCCGTCGCATCGCGGCGCACGGCCTGCTGCGGAACGCTCAGAGCGTCCGGATAGATGGCGCTGGGCACCCTGGCGCGCAGAAACATGCCGGGCAGGAGCTGTCGGTGCGGGTTCGGCACCTCCACGCGCATCGCGATGCTGCCCGTGCCTGGATCCACCGTGCTTTCGGAGAAGAGTACGTTGCCGGTGAATTCATAGGCCTTGCCGGTGATCGTGAGGATTTCGACCGGAAGGGACGGAGCATCGGCGCCGCGTTCGCTGTCGATCCGCTCCGCCAGTTCTTCCCACTGGACGGATGACTGACGGACATCGAGATAGACGGTGTCGATCTGCTGCACGACCGCGAGAGCAGCCGAGGCGCCGACGGATGCCAGGCTCCCTTCGGTGGCCAGGGCCTGGCCGATGCGTCCCCGGATCGGGCTCCGCACGGTGGCGTAGGCCACCTCGAGCTTGCGGCGGGTCAGGTTGGCTTCTGCCTCGGCGACGCTGGCGCGCGCTTGCGCCAGCGCCGCTTTGGCGTCTCCGAGCGCCGCCGCGCTCGTGGTCTGGGCCGCTGCCAGCGCCTCGACGCGTTGATGCTTGACCGTGGCATTGGCGAGATCGGCCCGTGCCCGCTCAAGCACGGCGGAGGAGGCCTCGACATCGGCCAAGAACGGTGCGGGGTCGATCTGGAACAGGGGCTGGTCGAGGGAAACCTCGGCGCCCTCCTTGAAGAGCACGGAACGTATGATGCCGTTGACCTGGGGCCGTATCTCCGCCGTCTGGCGCGCCGATACGCGGCCAGGAAGTTCGTCATAGACGACGACCCGGTGCGGCTCGATCTTCAGAACGCCGATGCGGACGGCGGCAGCCGCCGGTTCCGTCTGCGCGTTGCCGCCATCGGACTTCGCTCCGTCCGCGCCGTCCGTGCAGCCGCCGAGAACGATCGAGGTGGTGGCGAGGAGAGCGAGCGTCAGCGTTCGGAAAGGGCGCATCATCGCGATCATCCATCAAAGCGGTCTCGTCGCTCCAGGCGACGCCGCCTCTATCGATCCGCCGCGTTGGTGCCGTGTGGGGGGTGTGTTGCGATTTCATGGAGACGCGGCGCGAGCGCTCGACGCAGGGCGCACCAGATGGCATCCGTTGGAGAAGGAGAACGCCATGACAGCCCTCGTTCTGATTGCAGAAGACGACGAAGAGATTTCCGCGATCCTGGACGCCTATCTCGTGCGGGAGGGATTCCGGACCGTTCAGGCGCGCGACGGCCGTACCGCGCTGGATCTGCATCTCGCGCTGAAACCGGACCTCGTGCTTCTCGACATCTCCATGCCGCGCCTCGACGGATGGGAGACGCTCGCGGAACTGCGGCGACGCGGCAACACGCCGGCGATCATGATCACGGCGCTCGACAAGGACATAGACCGTCTCCAAGGCCTGCGCATCGGGGCGGACGATTATGTCGTGAAGCCCTTCAACCCGATCGAGGTCGTCGCCCGGGCCAAGGCCGTGCTGCGTCGTTCCGGCCTTGCCACGACGGCGGGCGTCCTGCGGGTCGGTGCACTGACGATCGATCTCGACGCCTATCAGGCAAGCCTGGGAGCCGGCGATGCGGCGCGTCAGCTCGCGCTCACGCTCACCGAGTTCCGTATCCTGGCCCATATGGCGCGAAGTCCCGCCAAGGTCTTCACACGAAGCGAGATCGTAGACGCCTGCATGCCGGGCTCAGACGCGCTCGACCGCACCGTGGACAGCCATCTCAGCAAGCTGCGCAAGAAGCTGGAGCTTGCCGGCGCGCCGGGCCTGCTGCCAGGCGTGCGTGGCGTCGGCTACCGGCTGTCGGCGTGAGATGATGGGACCGCGCACCGGATTGGGTCGGCAGATTCTCATTGCCATGTCGGCGATCACCGTGACGACCGGACTTCTGGTCTTCTTCGGAGCCTATCTCGCCTATGCGGCGATCGTCGCGTTCTATCCGATGCCGGATTCCGACAGCTCGCTGACGCTTGCCGACATTCTGATCGTCGGCGGGCTGATCACCGTAACGCTTCCGATCGCGGCGCTGATTTCCATGCGCCTCGCGCGCCGGATCCTGGAGCCTCTGGAGTCGCTCGCGGAAAGTGCGCGGCGCATCGCTGCGGGCGATCTCACCGCGCGCGCAGCGGTCCGCGACCGCCGGCTCGGCGAGACGGTCGCCCTGGTCGACGATTTCAACACGATGGCACAAAGGCTGCAGGATATGGCCGCCGACATGGCCTTGTGGAATGCTACCATCGCGCATGAGCTCCGCACGCCCCTCACCATCCTGAAGGGACGCCTACAGGGCATGATCGACGGCGTGTTCGAGCCGGATGAGAGCTCCCTTCAGGCCCTGGTCCTGCAGGTGGACGGACTGGCCCGGCTGGTGGAGGACCTGCGGACAGTGACGCTCGCCGACAGCGGGCATCTCGATCTGCACATCGAACCGATCCGCCTCGCGCACGCCATCGAGCAGATGACCGAGCTGATGGTTCATGACCTGCGCGCCGCTGGATTCCATTTGCAGCTCGATCTCGCCGACCTCACCGTCGAAGCCGACGCGACGCGGATCCGCCAGGCCATTCTTGCGCTCGTAACCAATGCGCGGCGCTACGCCGTCCGCGGTGCAATCACGATCACGCTGACTGCGCGCGACGATACGGTCGTGCTGGGCGTCGCCGACGAGGGGCCCGGATTGTCGGCCGAGATGACGCCCCGCATCTTCGATCCCTTCGTGCGCGGCGATCCAGCCCACTCGCGGGAACCAGGCGGCAACGGTCTCGGCCTCTCCGTCGTGCGCGCCATCATGGAGGCCCATGGCGGCCGCCTGCACTATCGCCCCGCACCAGGAGGCGGAGCACTGTTCGAGATGATCTTCGCGAAGGCAAGGCGTTCTTCCGCAGCACAGACGCCGTGACGGGAGCGCTGCGGGGGCCCGAGGCCCATCTCAAAGCATGCGCTGGTCTTCGTGTTCAAGGTTGGAACACAATCATACCAACAGCTTCGGCCTCGGGGAGGGAGCCAACTTGCACTTCTCCCTCCCCAAACGGGCCGATCAGTAAAGCCTGGACCGCATCTGGACCCACATTCTTTCAGGGTTCAATTCACCCCTTCTGAATGACAGGCGGCCACCAGGTTCCATCCAGCACCGATGGCGGCGTTTCTTTGGGCCAATACAGCCGGAACATCGGGATGAACGCGCCGTCGGGAGCAGGAAGCCAGTTCGATTCCTTGTCCGGGCCGGGATTGTCCTTCTGGAGGTAAAGATCGATGGAGCCGTCCGGATTGGACTTGAGCGCGTTGCGCTTGCTCAGCGTATAGCGATTGAGCGGATTGGGGATGAAGAAATAGCCGCTGTCGTACATGGTGAGCGACCAGAAGCCATCCGCCGGCGGCAGGTCGTCCTTCGATGCAAAGCGAATGACGTAGTTGTGCTTGGATGCATCGAGCGGCTGCCCATCGGCATCGGCGAGGCCGACCGGGTAGACCGCATCCTTCGGCGCATTCGCCGGGATGCCGAAGGCCGAGAGCCAGGCGCGGGCCATGTAGTCGGTGCCGTAATGGCCGACCTTCAAATTCACGAGCCAGCCTTGCTTCACCACGCCGGACTTCGCCGTATAGGCCTCGATCTTCTCCCATGCGGCCTTGGGCGCCGCTTCGACCGCTGCGGCGATCGCGGGGTCGAGCTTGGCGAGGTCGAAGTCCTTGCCCGGCACGAGGCCGATCTCGGCCATCCTGGCGACGATCGGGCCGTCTTCGGGCGCCGGCGGATTGTCCTTCATCAGCTGCGCCATCCAGCCGAAATACTGGGCGGCGTGGAGGGCGTTCACATTGTCGCGAACCGAACGCTTCATATCGACGGCTGGATCGACCTTGCCGGCGGGCGCAGCGTACGTCTTACCCCAGGCGCTCAGCGGATAGAGCTTGTACTGGTCCTGCAGCGCCCATACGGCCTTGTAGTCCTCCGGTGTTCCCGTCGAATAGGTGCGGCCGAGGATCCACATCGTCGCGGTGGGAGACTTCACTTCCTTCACGCCTTCGGGCAGCGTGCCGCTCCAGCCTGGGCCGGTGATGGCGTATGTCTGCGCATTCTGGCCGGTCGTTCGCGAGCCCGGATCGAAGACCACCGGCACCCAGGCGTCGTAGAACTCCCACACATAGTACCGGTCGCCCATGTCCGGCCAACTGATCACCCACGGTTCCTTGGAAACATCGACGAAGGCGTTGGAATAGAGCGTGTCGGCGTTCGGCGCGGTGACATCGCGGTAGGCGGCGGTGGGATATTCGCGCAAATTGGCGAACTGGCCCATCGGCGCGCGTGTGGTCGTGGGCTTCTCGACGTTGGTGATGACCTTTCGCGACATCTCCACCGAGATCAGGGAATAGCCGTAGATATAGGCGTCCTCGGCAATCGCCTTCGCCTCTTCGGGCGTGACGGCATCCGCGCTCACGATCGTTGCGCCGAACAGCCCGGCTGCAACCACAAGGCTGCCTATGTATTTCGAGATCATGAATTGGCCCTCCGCCTTCGAGCGGCTTCGAAGTTCGTTGGGCGCACCCTGTGGCAATGCAGCAATCTGGTCTACCATCTGAGCGCAATGGCCTACCCGGATTCCGCAAGGATCGAGGGGGCCGGCGCGACAGTGCCGCGACGCCACCCGACCCAACAGGAGCGGATCGATGCTGCCGCTGAACGATAGCCGGATCCTAGCTCAGGCCATCAACAAGCCGCTGGATCGGTTTCCTGTCATCCGCACCGAAAATGTCGATGAGATGAAGGCGACGATCGCCGAATATTACGGCGACGTTCGCCTCGAGGTCTCAGGCAATTCGGATTTCCGCGCGCATGGGAACCATTGCCAGCTGAGCCGCGTCGGCATCTCCTATGCAAGTTACGGCGCCGCCGTCAGCCATTTCTATCCGAGCCTGTCGCCGAGCTACGCCGTGCCTCTCGCCGCGGCGGGGGCCGGTTGGGGCAAGAGTGCCGGCCGGGCGATCGGGGTGAACCGGCGCCAGACCTTGATCGGCTCGCCCGGGATGCCCGGGGAACTGCATGTCGGCCCGGAATTCGAAGAACTCACGGTTCAGCTGGACGCCTCCGCCGTCCGGCAAGCTCTGGCCGGCCTGTTGGGTACAGAGATCGCCTCGGACCTCGGCTTCGAACCCGTCCTGAACTTGGAGGATCCGACCAATCGGCTGTGGCGACGGCTGCTGCAATTCCTGATCGACGAGGTCGAGGCCGGTGACGGCGAACTGCCTCTCGCCGCGCTCGGCGAGATCGAACAGGCGCTCATCGTCATGTTCCTGAAGGCCAACCCGCACCGCTACAGCGCACGGCTCCACGGACAGCCGGTCGCTGCGGCGCCACGGCAGGTTCGGCTGGCCGAGGAATATATCGAGGCCCACTGGGACCAGCCGATATCGGTCGAACTGCTGTCGCAGCTGAGCGGTGTCAGCGCGCGCAGCCTCTTCGATTCCTTCCGGAAAAGCCGGGGCTATTCGCCGATGGCGTTCGTCAAGCAGGTGCGCCTGCGGCACGCGCGACAGATGCTGCTGAGCCGGGATGCCGATACAACGGTCGCCAAAGTCGCGTTCCTTTGCGGATTTGGCAACCTCGGCAATTTTGCCAAGGACTTTCGCGACACGTTCGGTGAACTGCCGTCGCAGACGCTGAAGAGGGTATCGGGTGGCGGATGATCGCCGGCTCAATCCGGCAGAATCCGAACGGTGCCCTGTGAACGTCCCGAGCCCGCCATTAGCGGACGAACCGGGGTCGACGACCGGCAAGCAGCTACCCGATCTGCTCACACAGTAGAGCGATCGCACACGACGAAGTCTCGAAGACGACGGTATCCGGACATTCCAGGCGCCAGCGAAATCCGTCGGCTTTGCGTCAACAGAGGACGTAGGCGCCGGCGCGGGTCGCGCCTCGGCTCGAGGCTCTTCTATGGCCGTCGTTCCGAAGGCGTTGACGGCGAGGAGAATGTTGAAGGCGAGGATCGAGGGTAGCGCTTCCGCCTTCACCGCCCCCACCCTCCTGGTCAGGAACCGTCCGCCGCCCGGCCCCGGACACAGGACGCCGCCGGATCGGCTGATTGCGCGCTCATGGGATCGGCGCCTCCTGGCTCAGGCGGGCAAAGGTGGCGCGGATGTCATTCACCAGCACCTCAGGCCGCTCAAGCGCTGCAAAGTGGCCGCCCTCATTCTCGCCGTTGAAGTAGATCACGTCGGAATAGCGCTTTTCGGCCCATCGCTTCGAGATGCGGACGTGCTCGCCCTTTAGCATCGTGAAGCCTGTCGGCACTGTGATCGGACCCTTGGGCTGTCCGTCTGCCGATCCGCCAGCCTTGGCGAGCTCCCAGTAGAGCCGGGCGGCGGACACGCCGGTGTCGGGAACTGATCGGCTACCGGCTCCACTGCCACTATGGGCGCGAAGGCCGCCGTCTTCTCATGCGTAGCCCGGACGGACTGGGCAGCACGCAGGAGCGGGACGGTCGTCCCGCGGCGTCCCTCAGGCCGGCCTCCACTCATCGGCGCTCTCAGGGCATCATTCGGATGTGCTGGTCGTAGAGGATCCAGACGGTGCCCGATACCATGATCAGCAGGATCAACACGGTGAACAGGATCAGCATCAGGTCGTCGCGATGCGAGCGTTCGAGATCGATGTGCAGGAAGAAGCGCAGGTGCACGACGGCCTGAATGAAGGCGAGCAGCCCTAGCACGGCGAGCGCGGCGCCTCCGCTCAGCAGATCCAGCCAGACCACCGCGAAGGCGCCGGCGGTCAGCGCCAGCGCCAGGACGAGGCCGATCACATAGCTGAGCCGCTCGCGTCGTTCCTCCTCATACGCAGCCGGTAACCTGTCGGCGGGAACCCGGTTGCTCATGACGTGACCCCGAACAGGTAGACAAAGGTGAAGATGCCGATCCAGACCACGTCGAGCATGTGCCAGAACAGGGCGAGGCGCATCAGCCGCAGCTTCACCCGCTTGTCGAAGCCGAACACCGCGATCTGAATCGCCATGATCGCCATCCACACCAGTCCGGATGACACATGCAGCGCGTGCGTGCCGGTCAGGAGATAATAGGCCGACAGGAAGCCGCTCGTCTGCGGGGTCGCAGCATGCGCGGTGACCATGACGTAGTAATCGTGCAGTTCCATGCCGACGAAGGCGATGCCGAGTATGCCCGTCGCGAGGAGCCAGGCCAGCACGCTGCGCCGATTTTCTCTGTATTTCATCGCCAGCAAGGCGAAACCGAAGGCGAAGCTGGAGAGCAGCAGCAGAAGCGTTTCCAGGAATGCGGCCGTCAGATCAAAGACCTGGGCGGGGCCCGGACCTTCGGCAATGCCTTGGACGCTCATCGCGGCATAGGTCGCGAACAGCACTGCGAACAGCACCAGATCGCTCATCAGGAAGATCCAGAAGCCGAACAGGACCTCTTCGGCGGCTTCATGACCTTCGGGATCCGTGCCGGCGAGATTGATGCCGGGATGGAGGCGTTCGGAAAGGCTCATCGCGACACCCCCACAGCAGAGTCGGAAGACAGGGCGCCGGAGCCCCCCTCCAGACCTTCCGGGATGGCCCGGCCCCGATTTGCAGCTGTCATCTCCTGATCGCGCGTCACGCCAGGGGTGGCACGCACAGCGGCGAGGAAAGCCTCGTGCGCCGCCTTCACCGTCGCGGCCGGAATGGTCTCCTCGGTATCGCGCGCGAAGGATCGCGCGATGACCACGGCCCACATCAGCACGAAGGACACCACCACCAGCCACCAGATTTGCCAGACGAGACCGAACGCCCAGGCGCAGGCGAACAGGCCGATCAGCGGCGCCGTCGCGGTATTGCGCGGCACCTCGATATCCTCATAGCCCGCCGGCGAGCGATAGGCGGTGCCGGCCTTCTTGGCCTCATAGAAGGCATCCCTTGAGGACACCTCCGGCAGCACGGCAAAGTTCCAGTCCGGCGGCGGAGAGGGTATCGACCATTCGAGCGCGCGCCCGTCCCATGGATCGCCCAGCGGCGCGGCGAGTTGCGCGCGCCGGCGTACCGACACAACGATCTGCGTCACCATCAGGGCGAAGCCGGTCAGGATCAGGACAGCGCCGGCCATGGCGAGGGCGAGCCAAGGCAGGTAGGTGGGATCCGACCACATATAGGTGCGGCGCGTGGCACCCATCAGGCCAAGCCAGTAGAGGGGGAAGAAGGCCAGCAGGAAGCCCGGCGCGAAGCACCAGAAGGAGGCTCTGCCCAGGCCTTCGTGCAGCCGGAACCCGAAGGCTTTCGGGAACCAGAACTGCACCGCCGCGAACATGCCGAAAAGGACGCCGGGAATGATCATGTTGTGGAAGTGGGCGACCAGGAACAGCGTGTTGTGGACCTGGAAATCGATGCCCGGGTTCGCCAGCAGCACGCCCGTCATGCCGCCGAGAATGAAGGTGAGCAGGAAGTTGATGTGAAACAGCATCGGGGTGGTGAAGCGGATGCGCCCGCCCACCATGGTCAGAAGCCAGTCATAGACCTTCACACCGGTCGGCACGCCGATCACCATCGTGGCGATACCGAAGACCGCATTCACATTGGCGCTCTGGCCCATGGTGAAGAAGTGATGCAGCCACACCGCAAACGAGAGCACGGCAATGCACATCGTGGCGTAGACCAGCGAGGTATAGCCGTAGATGCGCTTGCTGGAGAAGGTCGCGACGATTTCGGACCAGACGCCGAAGGCCGGCAGGATGAGAATGTAAACCTCGGGATGGCCGAACAGCCAGAAGAGGTTCGCATAGTTCATCATGTTGCCGCCGTCGCCGTTCGTGAAGAAGTGAAAGCCGGCGTAGCGGTCGAGGGCGAGCATGATCGTCGCAGCGGTGAGCGGCGCCATCGCAAAGATCATCAGGATCGAGGTGCAGAGCGTCGTCCAGCAGAAAAGCGGCATGCGGAACAGCGTCATGCCGGGACAGCGCTTCTTGTAGATCGTGACAGCGAAGTTGAGGCCCGTCAGCGTCGAACCGATCGAGCCGAGCGACACCGCCCAGATCCAGTAGTCGACGCCTTCGCCGGGGCTGAACTTGATGCCGGTGAAGGGCGGATAGGCCGTCCAGCCGCCAGTGGAGAACTGGCCGATGACCAGGGAAACCATCATCAATATCGCGCCGGCGAGCGTCAGCATCAGCGAGATGGCGTTCAGCAGCGGAAAGGACACGTCGCGAGCGCCGATCTGCAACGGCATGACGTAGTTCATCAGCCCGGTGATGAAGGGCATCGCCACGAAGAAGATCATGATCGTGCCGTGGGTGCTGAACAGCTGCCCGAAATGGTCTGCGGACAGGAAACCGGGGCTGTCATAGGCAGACAGCTGCTGCGCCCTGATCAGCGCCGCCTCGATCACCGCCCGGGCGAACATGACCAGCGCGATCGCGATGTACATGATGCCGACCTTCTTGTGGTCGACGCTGGTCAGCCAGTCGCGCCATAGCGGCACCCACCAACCCTTAACCGTCAGCAGGATGAGCGCAGCGATGGCACCCAGCACCGCAATGGCGCCGGCGCCCGAGGCGATGAACTCGCTGAGCGACGGGTTCAGGATGGCCCCCGAGAAGACGATCGAGGTCCACTTGAGCTGGCCGAAGATCAGTTCCCAGTTCATTGTCCGGTCTCCGGCATGGGCATGCTGTGGTGCGGCGTTTCGCTCGTGGCGGGCGCGGCGGCGGCGCCATGCCCCATGCGTGGCGCGAAGCTGGCGATCACCTGGTCAAACAGACCCGGCTCGAAGCTGCCATAGAGGACGGGCGTATGGACCACGGAAGCCGGGAGCAGGCTCTGGTATCCGGCGGCATCGAGTGCCGTCCCCTGCGCCTTGGTGGCGTCGACCCAATCCTCGAACGCGCTCGGGCTCATCACGCGGGTGGTGAAGGACTGGGTTGCGAAGCCAAGGCCGTTATACTGCGTGTTGCGCCCCGTGAAATCGCCGCTTTGATCCGCCAGCAGATTGAGCTGCGTCTGCATGCCCCCCATGGCGTAGATCTGCCCGGCGAGGCTGGGAACGATGAAGGATTGCATCACCGTGCCGCTGGTCAGCTTCAGCGTCACGGGCCTTCCTTGCGGCAAGGCGAGCAGGTCCAGCGTCGCCACGCCCTGCTCGGGGTAGAGAAACAGGAACTTCCAATCGAGTGCGACGACTTCCACGACCAGTGGGTCGGGACCGAGCGGACGGTAGGGGTCGTTCTGTAGCGTGTGCTTCCACAGGGCCGTGCCAAGCGCGAGTACGAGCGCGACCGGGACAGCCCAGATGAGGATCTCGAGGCCCCAGTTGAACTCCCAGTCGGGCCGATAGGTGCCCTTGCCGCCGCGGCGGTAACGCAGCAGCACGATCGGCAACGCCACGAACATCGGCACGATGACGATGAGCATCAGCGCGCTGATGACGCCCAAATGCGAGATCTGTGCCGCAGCGACCGGTCCGGCGGGCTCAAGGAAGCTTCCGGCGCAGGCGATCCCTGGCCAGGCGACGCCCGGAACGGCTGCGGCAAGCAGCCGGACAATTTGCCTCGACGTCACGTGACCCTCTTCCAACCCATGCACGCCTGCCACAACACAAGCCTTGGCATGCAAAGCCCATTGCCCACAGGAATCAGCCCGTTTCCCAGACGCAGGAAAGCACGAACGTATGAAGATATCATCGTGCTGCGGGCAACGATTATGGAGAATGTGTGGCTGGGCGCTGGCTTGCAGTCCTCACCGGTGCCCAGCCGGGACGCGGGACCGACTGCTCTCGCCGGATAGCGGGTGAGCGTTCCGCCGGACTTCCGCGTTACAGCCTATCGAACCAATTCTTCCAGAGCGCGACGGCCGTGGCGAAGGTGCCGCGGTGGTCGGTCGGACCGGTGGAGATGGCTTCGACCTTGTCGTTGCCGCCGCCGATGCCCTGTTGGTAGTTCATGGCGAGCCGCGCGAGCCCGACCGATACGACTTCGTCGGCCTCGCCATAATAATTGTGCACCGGCGTCTTGATGATCCAGCGATAGGCCTGCGTCGCGAAGGCGATCCGGCCATAGGCCGAACTGGCGAAGAAATCGGGATCGAAATAGTCCGGGCGGATCAGCTTGGTGAGATCGGTCGGAATGTCATTGAAATCATAGGGCTGGCGCTCATAGGCGCGCTTGGCGATGTCGTAGTATTCGTCGGTGAAGAAGGATCGCGCGAGGCCGGGAAGGCCGTAATAGGTCTCGAAGGAGAAGGCGGAGAGAATGTAGAGGAGATTGGTCGAGGCGGCGTCGTTCTTGCGCGGAAAGTCCAGAAAGCCGCTGAGCAAGGAGAACACGTCGGCCGGGCCGCTGGCGGTGGCCGCGCCGCTGACCTTGACGCCGTCCTTCTCCAGACGTTCGAGGAAGGCCATGGTGACGAAGCCCCCCAGCGACCAGCCGCCGAGGAAGAGCTTGCCGGTCGCGATCTGCATCTGCGCCAGCACGGCCTCGGAGGCGCGGAGCATGTCGAGGCTCGCCTGCTGCTGGCTCGCCATGACGCCGAAGGCTTCCGGCTCCGTCGATGCGCCCATGCCGAAATAGTCGGCACCGATCACGACATAGCCCTGGCCGGCGAACTGCGCGACGATCAGCTGCGTCTCCCCCGACTGGTCCGGGAAGGATGGCACCTGCGTCTTCAGGAAGGCCGAGCCGTGCTGATAGGACAGGATGGGGAGGCTGGACGCACCGGTATCCGGCACCGCAAGCAGGCCGGTGGCGACGATCGGCCGGTTGTTCTGTTCCGGCACGACCGAGGCATAGGTGATCCGATAGAGACGGACGGCGTTTCTCGCCGGCGTATAGGGCACGGAAATGCCGAAATATTTCGGCGAGTCGACCGTCAGGATGCGGTTGAGCGTGTCGATGTCCCAGCGGCCGATCAGCTCGGAGCGGACGCCCGACGGAACGGCGATCGGCGCCGCGTCCGCGGCCGCCGCGAGACCCGCATTTGCCCATGTGAGGACGAGGGCGCCGACGAGGCCGAGGAGGCTGACGAGGAGCCGCCACGCCTGCCGGGACGAGGTGGCGGCGCTGCGGGTTTGGGGCGCAAGGACTGTCATGGCCGCTGCTCCACTGCGGGGCCGGGGCCGCCATCCGCCGGAGCCCGAACCTCCAAGGTCGCGAGATCGCCGGAGCCGACCACCCCTTCGGGCGTGTTCGCCGCGAGCGCGATGCGGACGAGATAGACGATGCTGCCGGGGATGAAATAGGCGACGGCATCATCGTCGAAGAACAGGTTGCGGGCTTCGGCGCGCGAAAGCGGCGTCTTCGAGATCGAACGGATCGTGCCGCTGAGGGGGTGATCGATCTCCTTGCGGGCATGAGCGGGCCGCAGCGAGACGGTCATGCCCTGCTTGAGCAGCGGCACATCCGCGATGTCGACGAAGGCATAGGCCTGCAGCGTCGGATTGGCGTTCGACAGCGTGAGCAGCACATCCTTGGCGTCGATGGACGCGCCGCGCGTGATGAAGATCGAATTCACGATGCCGTCGCTGGGCGCGCGAATGGTGCGCAGGAACTCGTACTGGCTCTCCAATTCGCCGAGCGCAATGCGCTGATCCTCGATCTGGCGCGACAGCGGCGCAAACTGCTCGTAGCGCTGCTTCTGCATCTGGGCGATGCGCGAATCGACCTCCAGCAGAGCGAGCTTCTGCTTCATGAGCTCGTTGACGCTCTGGTCGTATTGCACCTGCGCCTGAAATGCCGCGCCGCTGGTCTCCAGGCCCTTGGAGCGGAGTTCCGTCTTTCCCTCGAGGATCCGCTTGTAGCCGTCGCGCTCCCTCTCGATCGTCGCGATCGCCTCGCCGATCTGCCGCCGATACTCGGCTTCGAGCGTCAGCATGGCGTTCTCATACTGGTCCGCGAGCCCGGTAAGCTCTTGAAGATAGTCGCTGCGCCGCTGCAGCGACGCTTTCGTCGTGGCGATCTTTTCGTCGAGGAGCGGCGCGCGCAGCGTCAGCAGCACCTGCCCCTTGGTCACGACCTCGTCGGGGCCGATCTTGATGTCCTCGACGATTGCGGGACCCGCGGCATAGATCGGGTGCACGACGTCGAAATCGGGCGCCTCGGGCAGAAAGATCGCCCGCGCGTCGATGATCGCTGCGCTTGGGGCCGAGGCCGCGCCCGCCGGGGCGGCGGCCAGCAGGGCAGCGGCGAGAAACGACGCGGCGAGGCCGGCCGGCAGCCTCCGCCGCGCCGCGCTTCGGCCCAGAGGATCCATCTTCATCGACTGCGCCATGACGGCTCTCCCATTGGCTGGACGCGACAGATCCTCCCGCGCCGCGAGGCGGCCGCCGCGAAGCATGGAACGGACTGCGCTTCGCGCGCGCGCCGTCTCAAACCGCGCGCTCCATATAGAGCCAGAACGGCAGAAGCGGCGGTGGCGGCTCGGCGCCGGCATAGGGTCCGCGCGGCAGGAAGCCGGACGCCTGATAGATCTTCTGCGCGGATTTCATGAAGACCGCCGTGTCGAGCCGCAGGGTGGCGTAGCCCAGTCGGCGCGCTTCGCCGACCAGATGGCCGACGGACTGGAAGCCCAGCCCCTGGCCGCGGAACTGCGGGCGCGTGAAGATGCGGACGATCTCCGCGGCGCCGTCCGGAAGGCGCCGCAATCCGCCCATCGCCATGATCTGACCGGTCTCGGCCCTCCGGGCATAGATGCCGCCATCCTCCGGCGCAATGCCGGCGGCGATGTCCGCCGTATGGCGGACATAGTCCTCAAGGCTCATGCCGACGATGTCCGGAATGGCGAAATTGCAGAAGCGGATGATCTCGCCATTCATCCAGTCGAAATATTCCTGCGTGACCGCGACGTAGTCATCGCGGACCGCATCCACCCGCATATCCAGCCGGTCGAATGCGGCACCAAGGGCGGACGGCGTCCTATC
Source organism: Kaistia hirudinis (assembly GCF_014196455.1). GTDB lineage: Bacteria > Pseudomonadota > Alphaproteobacteria > Rhizobiales > Kaistiaceae > Kaistia > Kaistia hirudinis. The sequence continues at coordinate 551,245 of NZ_JACIDS010000004.1, read as the reverse complement.
GGGCATCGAACCATTCCTTCCAGTGCGGGACGGCGGTGGCGAAGGTGCCGCGATGGTCGGTCTCGCCGGTCGAGATGGCTTCGACCTTGTTATTGCCGCCGCCAATGCCCTGCTGGTAGTTCATGACCAGCTTGCCGAGCCCGACCGAGACGATCTCATCGGCCTCGCCATAATAGTTGCGCACCGGCGTCTTGATGATCCAGCGATAGGCCTGCGTCGCGAGCGCGATCTTGCCATAGGCCGAATTGGCGAAGAAATCGGGATCGAAATATTCGGCGCGCACCAGCTTGGTGAGATCCGTGGGGAGATCTTCTATCTTATAGGGCTGGCGCTCATAGACCTTCCTGGCGAGGTCGTAATATTCGTCGGTGATGACCGTGCGGGCGAGGCCCGGCACGCCGTAATAGTTCTCGAAGGAGAAAGCCGACAGGATGTAGAGCACATTGGTCCAGGTGGCGTCGTTCTTGCGCGGAAAGTCCAGGAAGCCGCTGAGCAGCGAGAAGATGTCGGCCGGACCGCTCGCCGTTGCCGCGCCGTCGACCTTGATGCCCACCTTCTCCAGCCGTTCCAGGAAGGCCATGGTGACGAAGCCGCCTTCGGACCAACCGCCGATGAAGAACTTGTCGGTGGCGATCTTCATCTGGCCGAGCACGGCGCGCGCGGCGAGCAGCATGTCGAGACTCGCCTGCTGCTGGCTGCCGATGACGCCATAGCCTTCCGGCTCCGTCGAGGCGCCCATGCCGAAATAGTCCGGCCCGATCACGACATAGCCCTGCCCGGCGAACTGGGCGAGGACCAACTGCGTCTCGGGCGACTCGTCCGGGAACGACGGCACCTGCGTCTTCAGATAGACCGTGCCATGCTGGTAGGACAGCAGGGGGAAGCTCGTCCCGCCGGTGTCCGGCACGGCGAGCAGGCCGGTCGCGACGATCGGCTTGTTGTCCTTTTCCGGCACGACCGAAGCATAGGTGACCCGGTAGAGGCGGACGGCATTCTTTGCCGGCGCATAGGGCACGCTGATGCTGAAGAATTTCGGCGCGTCGACGGTGAGGATCTGGTTGAGCTTGTCGACATCCCAGCGGCCGATCAGCTCATAGCTCACCCCCGAGGGAACGGCGATCGGCGCCGCCGCGACGGCCGTGGTCGCCTCTGTGGCGAGGACCATGGTGGGGCCGGCCAGCGCGATGACCACGCTGCCGGCGAGGCCCGCGAGGAGCCCGAGAATCCGTGACATAGCTGTCTCCTTCCGGCGGCGCCGGCTCTGTGCCGCCCTGCCGGCGGCCATGTGATCGTTGTCCGTTCGCATCGCGCTTCCGCCTTCCAGGCCACCCCACCCAACGCCAAGGGCGGGGAGGCGCCGGGGCGGCCGGCGTTCATGGTCCCGGACGGGGCTCAAACCGCGATCCGGCCCAGGCCGGCGGCCGGCGGTGTGGCGTCATTTCGCGTATTTCTGCAGCAGATATCCCGTCGTCCTCGAAATAGTGCCCGCCGGCTTTCCGTCGACGACGATCCGATCGGCGATCGTCGTCTTGAACCGACCCGGATCCTGATGGAACAGGCCGTTCGGTCCATAGAGCAGCGCGTCGATATAGGTGGCGGACGAACAGGCGTGCTGGCCATATTTCTTGTTGATCTTGAAGTTGTTGACGGATCCGGCAGGCGCACATTTTTCGGCGATCGCGTCCGACAGGCCGGCCGGGCTCGGGATCTGCGCCGCAGCGCCGATCTCCTCGAAGGCATAGCGGACGGAGGCGATGCCGTAGAAAGGGCTCGTGCTGCCGGCGATGCCGGGGTCGCCGCCCTCTGCGAGGCGCGCCCCAATGATCGCTGAATAGGAAGCGAGACACTGCGCCGCGTCGAATGTCGCCGGTCGCGCGATTCTGACGCGCGCGCCGCTGATCAGGTCGCCCGAATCCTGCGCCGGCTGCATCCCGGTCGGGAAGCAATGCGCGCCGCCATCGCCGGGCGGGTTCTCCTGCCGCATCGCCCGGCGCGCATCGTCCTGCCCGAGGCCGAGATAGGTGCGATCGAAGACCGAGAAGGTCCTGCCATTGATCGTCACCGGATAGATATTTCTGGCCGGATCGGGCGCCGCCGTCGTCGGATAGCTGATCTGCATCGACGATCCGCCGACCTCGACGATACCGATCGGCGCCTTGTCCGACCGGAAGGCGTCACGATAGCGGTTGTTCACCTCGATCCAGGTCCAGAGCCCCTCCTCCGCGCTGCCGTCCACGGTGCGGATGTCGCCAGCCGTGAAGCCCTTCGCGCTGATGAACTGGCGAATGCCGTCATAGAACGCATCGACTTCCGACGGGTCATGCGTGCCGACCGGCTTCAGCGTGCTGCGCATGCCGGCCGTGGCGAGGAGATCCACGACGACATCGACGTCGCGCACGCCGCGTCCCTTCAGCGCCGGGGCGATCGCGTCGAGAAGCGGGCCGATCAACGCGTCCCCCACGGCGTCCGGGCCGAGATTCTTCTCCGTCCCGCCGACCTTGTTCAGAAAGTCGTCAATGCCCTCGTCGCCCGCCACGCCCTTGTGGCTCGCGATCTCCTTGATCTCCGGATACGGACCGGGGACGACCTCATAGAGGGAGATGCGCGTTCCGCTGCTGCCGGCGTCGATGACAGCGGTGTAGACCGTCGCGGCAGCCGGCGCGATCCCGACGACCCCGGCCACGAGCATCATAGCCAGACCAAGCGTCGCGGCACGCGCACGCCTCGACCGAGGACTCACCGGCTCGCCGATCTCGACAGAACTCCGCAAACCGTCCGTCTTGCGCAACACGTCACCCCCGCCTGCGCCCTCGTTACGTCGAATAGTTGGATATCGCGACCCAGCGTCAAATATAAGCACCATAGACGACTATATGGCGCGCGACGACGCGTATATATCTGTCTATTCTTATCGCGATCATATCCATCGATGTTCGATGTGTTTATCTTCGTGTATTCTGCGGCACAACATGTATCAGATCATCATATTTACATAGCCTGAATGCCACATTAAATTGCCCGGCAATTGCCCTTCGGCACATCAACCAGGACGTGGCAAGCCATTGCCGTGATGACGCGCAAATGTGCGCCTCGCAGCCATATGTCCGACAAATATTGTTGCACGTTTCAGGCCCCCCCGACCCGGACGCTACCCTACTGCCCATCGCTCCCGTCCAGCCCGAATACTGGAGACGGTACAGCAGGCAGGAACAACCGCCTGTTGTGTATTCCTTGAGCCGGACCAACTCTCAGCCTCTGGCGCCGGGAATCTTCGGATCTCTCGCTTGACAACAAGTTTATGCCGGGAGTGAAAGTTGGCGCTATTGCAAAGACAGCCGCCATGCTAGCAAAAATATACGCTCATATCCGCGCCCGGAAGCCCAGGCCCCATGAATGACGTCGGCATCGGTACGAAGCTGAGGATCTGGCGTCGTTCGAACGGCATCAAGCAGGATGCCATGGCGGCTGCACTCGGCGTAACGCAAGCCACGGTGTCGCGCTGGGAGAACGGGCGCGATATCCCTTCGATCGAGATCTCGCGCCGGATAACGGATCTGATCGCGACGCAGATCCGCGACGAGCTTGCGATCGAGAGCCGCTTCGTCGAGCGACTGTCGTCGGTCCAGGCCATTTTCGATATCGACGGCATTCGGCTTCAGGCGGCCTCGTCGGGATGCGTCCGCGCCTGGCCGCTGTTCTCGCGGCTGGCGGGCCGCGCCTTCGAGTCGCGGATGATCGGCGAGAGCCGGATCATCCTCGATGACGTCGAAACGAGAAACAGCGTCGTCAAAGGCGACATCGCCATAATCGTCGGCATCAGCACCCGGCATCTCGATCTGGCGGGCGACGTGCCCTTCAAGCACCGCTGGATTTCACGCTTCTGGTTTCACGGGCATCGCGTGTTCGCGACACTGGCCTATGAGCCCTGCGACGCCGACACGCCGGTCGGCATCGAACAGGTCTTCCATCTGGAAGACATCGCCAAGCGATAGGCGCAGGCCCATCCCTCCGCCGGTACGGTCTGGCGGGGAAACATCGGTCCGTCCGGCAAAATATACGCGGATATCCGCGCGCGTCGGGTCGAGTCGATTGCGCGCCGCCTCCCTATGGGGCGGAAAAGCCCTGACATTACAGCCTATTGGCCGGGAGCCGGCGATGGATCGCGGTCGCCGGGAAAATCCCCCCGCTGGTGCGCTTGTCATCCCAATGGCCCGCGCGGCCGCTTGACCCGGTCAAGCGGGCAGTGCAACGCTCGGGAAGCACTGCAGCGCGGCAAGCAATGACGACCTCGCACGGCGTCAAAAGAGGTCGATTGCTCCGGACAATATATGAATTCCGAGCGCGATCAGGACGAACGGGAGAATCCGATGACCGTAGCGGCGAATATAATCGCCGAGAAAGCGATTGTTTACTAAAAGGCGCCCCAGATAGCACCAAAGCAATGTCATGATGGCGAAGATGGCGGCGAAGAGCGGGACCCAGGAGGACTTGCTTGCAAAGAGGGGGATGTACACGCCGAGATTATCGCCGCCATTGGCGATGGTGACGCCGGCGATCGCCAGTATCTGCGAATGCAATCCTCTTTCCAGCTCATGCTCTTCGCGATCTGCCGCTTGGACATCCGCTTCCTCATGCTCCGGCCGCCAGAGTGCAACCAACTGCTTGATCCCCAGGCCAAGCGGTACGACGCCGAGCAGTGAAATCAGACCGGGCGGGAGGGCGATGGCAAGCCAAGCCGCCAGACAACTGACGACAACAAGCGTGCCGATGCCTAGAAACTGGCCGAAAACGACCGATCGCGGCCTGATCTTGCTGTCGGAATAGAAGGCCGCCAACAGAAATATGTCGTCGACATTCGTTGACAGGAACACAACAATTGCGAGCGCCGCGTTTGTATAGAATTCGCCCATCGGATTCGGTCTGCTTCATTGCCCTGGAATACGGATTCATTAATTCGTTCACGTCGGTGAAATGTCAATGAATATATTGTCGCATATAAAGCTGTATTCGAAATTTGATCTTGCGCGCGAAGCGTCGGTCTGGAAGAAGATCGGCATATTCTATCTGCCGATCGTCCTACTCATTGCTGTCGCCGCCGCCGCGATCTTCTTCTATGTCGAACCCTTCCCGCGGCAGCACACGGTGCTTGCGACCGAGCAACGCGGCACGGTGACCGATCAGCTGGGTGATGGCTTCCAGTCATTCTTCGAGCGCAATGGTCTCCCGCTTCAGATCGAGAGCCGGACAGGACTCGACGAGATCGAGAAGGACCTGCGCGATCCCGGCTCGAAGATCAACGCCAGCTTCGTGGTCTCCGGCGCCGGATCACCGGCGGACTATCCGGGGCTCGTCTCGCTCGGCAATGTCGCCATTGCGCCGCTGTGGCTGTTCTATCGTGGCGATGCGATCAGCGTGGACGACCCGTTCGAATATTACCGCGACAAGCCGATCGCCATCGGCGCGCCGGGCACGGTCAGCCAGAAGCTGTTCAAGACGCTGATGGAGCTCAACAATCCGGGGACCGGCGACAAGCCCAATTTCCTGAAGCTTCCGCATGCCGAGGCTGCCGACCAGCTGCTGGCGGGCAATATCGACGCGCTCTTCATCGTCGACGCCTTCAGTTCGCCGATCGTCCAGCGCCTGCTGCAAAGCCCCGATATCAAGCTGATGAATTTTCCGCTCGTCGACGCCTATGTGCGACGACTGCCCTTCCTGCAGAAGGTCACGGTTCCCCGCGGCGGCATCGACATCAGCGAGATCCGGCCGCCGCTCGATGTCGCGATGCTGGCCTCGGGCGTCAATCTCCTCGTCGAGAAGGATGTTCACCCGACGGTCCAGTGGGCCTTCCTGCTCGCGGCCCGCGAGATCAACCTGAAGACCAGCAACTTCTTTCCCTCGGCCGGAAACCTGCCGCAATACAAGGATCGCGGCTTTCCGCTGAGCCCGGTGGCGACGCGCTTCTATACCAGCGGTGTTCCGGGGTTCTTTGGCTACCTGCCCTTCTGGCTCGCCTCGCTGCTCGAAAATGTCTGGGTCGTCCTGTTCGCTCTGTTCCTGCTGGCCCTGCCGATCTTCAAGAAGATCGTCGGCTATCGCGGTTTCGCCTCGCAGAAGCTGCTGTGGCTTCACTTCTGGGAGCTGCGCTATCTCGAAGACGAGCTGAAGGACAGCCGCACGGCCGCCGACGTCAAATCCGTTCTCGACCATCTCAGGCGTCTCGACGACCAGGTCGCGGCGACCTGGGTCGTGGACGACCAGATGCGCCATTACTTCAATCTGAGGCGCTGCGTCGCCAGCGCCATCCAGGATGCGGACAAGAGGATTGCCGCCCTTGAGAAGCTCTGACTGCGCCACGCGGCATCCGGGATTTCAGTGATCCATGTATCCATCGTTCATCGAAAAGATGTCGGACCTGCAGCTTCTGCTGCTGTTTCCGATCATCGCCTGTCTGGCCCTCACCCTGGTGACCGTTGCCCTGCGGCTCGCCAACGACAGGCTGAGCTGGCTCGACTATGATAGCGATATCGTCGACACGGCGACCCAAAACAGCATGTCGGGCGCCTATGTCGTTCTCGGCTTCGTCCTGGCGCTGGTGATGGCTACCGCCTCCGGCATCGACGACAAGGTTTCGCAGGAGGCACAGTCGATCAAGAGCCTCAACCGGATGCTGATCCTCGACGGATCGGAGCCGGCCCTCAAGGCGCGCCAGTCGCTGATCGACTATACGCAGTCGATCCTCCGCGACGAATGGCCCGTTCTCAGGCAAGGGCATGGGAGCAGCCTGACCTCGTCCGCGCTCACCGAGGTCTTCCAGCAGATCGACCGGATCAATCCGCAATCGCCCGAGAGCGTCGCCGTCTTCGGCCGGATTCTCGACGCCGCGGACCACGTGGCGCAGGGGCGGAACGACCGGATCATGGGGGTATCCGCCACGCTGCCCGCGATGTTCTACACCGTCAGCCTGCTCAGCATTCTCGGCGTGATCATCATCTGCGCCCTTCGCCTGATCGAGGCGACGCCGCTTCGGGTGATCACGCTGACGGTTCAGCTGATCATGCTGACGCTGATGCTGGGCGCCATCGCCATCATCGATCTGCCCTATCTCGGCGACACGCGTATTTCCGCCGACAGTCTCAGCGCGGTCTACGACGCCATGCTGGCGCAGGACCCGACGCTTCACACTAGCGAGGACTAGCTATGGCCAGCGAGGACTACGAGGTGCTCCGCGCCTCGATCACGGACACGCTGGAGCTGAAGGCCGGCCGGCGCTATGTCGTGATGACGGACGTGCGCGTCCGCAAGGGCGCCACCCTGGTCGTGGAGGATGGAGCGACCATTCTCATCCAGAACGGCGCCGTCTCCTCAAGCGAGATCGGACACGCCGCGCTCATCTTCGAACAGGGATCGGTGCTCAAGGCGGGGCGTCTCTACGTCAGGGCGTGCAATGACCGTTTCAGGCCAATCAAGCGGGCCGACAATGGCGGCCTGTGGTTCTTCGGCGCCTATCGGAGCGCGGCGAAAGACGGGCTGAGCGTGACGGCAGCCCCGGCCACCGACGCCTCGTCCTTCAGCGCCGTCCTGATCGCGACCTATTATCTCGGACATGCCGACCCCGTCTCGGACAGCAACGATCCGATCGAGGATGACCGGGACGGATTCTCGCTGATGGGCGTCGGCCCCCAGGAATGGGACGTCGCCGAGGTGAGAAGCTATCATTCGGCGGATGACGGGCTCGATCTGACGAATTCGCAGATCCGATTGCAGAGGCTGCGGGTCGTCGCACCTGGCGAAGACGGCATCAATCTGAGCAGCAGCACACTCCAGGTGGCGCGCAGCCTGCAGGTCGACGTAGACATCACGGACGTCTTCGACCGCGACATCTTCGACTTCGAGACGGATGACGGCCCGAGCTATGTCGAGATCGCGCAGCACTGCCATGTCGACATCTGCGGCGTGTTCGGCGACCAGCTCCACCTGAAGAGCCCGGACATGCCTGCGCCGAGCGAGGCCGACGGCGTCTCCTACCGCTTCAAGGATTTCCTCCGCCAGTCTCCGGCGCTCGTCTATTCGCTGAACGAGGACTGAGAGCCGCCGATCATCACGCCGTTATTGCCGAACAAGCCGCGGGGCGCACCTCGAGCCGATGATCACACGGTGCTGAACGGCATCGACTGGCGCCTGCGGACCGGATCGCCCTGGGCCGACATTCTGGAGCGCCACGGCCCGGCCACCACCTGCTACAACCGCTTGGTCCGCTGGCGGAAGCTCGGTGTTTGGGATCGCATATTCGCGGCCGTTTCCGCCGCCTATGACGGTGATCTGCAGATGATCGACTCTTCGTCGGTCCGGGTCCATCAGCATGCGGCCAATGTCAAAAAGGGGCCCCGCCTCAGCCGAGGCGGGTACTGGGACGAGCCTCACACCCGATGCATGGGGCGCGCTCCAGGCGGACTGTCCACCAAGATCCATGCCCCAGCGGACCGCGCAAGAATGGAAATGTCGGGCGAATTCGCGGCGTCAAAAGACGCATATAATAACAATATCAATGGGTTATATGGTGGCGGTGGACGCAGTTTGCTGTGAACTCGTCTCCGTCTGCATTCCCTGTTCGGAGCAGAATCGCGAGACAGCGCCTTTCTCGCCACTTCGGGTCGCGCTCTCGCTAGAAAGTGACGCGATTTCCGTGCGTTAACTGAATACGTCTGTTGAACTGATGGGCCGTTTTTTCGACTCTGGAGCGATATTCGCGGTCGCTATCAGGGAAAAGCGATTGTCGTTTGCCGGGATTGCATTGTCGTTCGCCCGGATCTGACTGCACGCTCGCGGGATCCGCTTGCGCGATTGCGGGATCGCATTGCCGGATTGTGGATTGGCTCGGTCGGTATGCGGTGGTGCCCTGCCGCAATGCAGGTCATAATTGCCGTTTCTTGGTATAGGACTGTCAAATTCGGATTGAGCCCGACAAGAACCGACCCAATGACTCGAACGGACGCGCCATCGATGGTCTGCCGTTCATAAGGGGAGAAGTTCAGCAGGGCACATTCGAATGAGCACTCAGTGGAGTGGCCGGTGTTGCCATTGCCTGACACTAGGAACGTCTGCTTCCGCGTTGTTGATTCCCGCGACTTGAGCGACCGGTGTTGGATGGTTTGCGGATAGCCGCGGAGTGTTCCGCCACGTCGATAGCGTCGGTCCGTGGCGGGCGAGGCAAGAAATCAATAATTCCTGCCCTATAATCAATTTCTATAGATTAAACTTAGTATGATCGGATTAAATAATGACCTTTTTTGAAGTAATATATGGACTCTATATTTAAAAATACCGAGATATCAATAATAATATAGCGACAATTTTCGGAGTAAAGGACGATAGGCTATATTTCTGGTCCAGAAAATCACATCTAATCGACATTAGACAACGAGTAGAGACGCGTTGCCCAGGCACAAGCTGCATCTGCCAGATTGCAGAGCCGGTTTGCGACAGCGGCAATCACGGTTGGTCGAGGTGCGTGCCGGCATCTTGGCCGCTACCCGTTCCGCGACCTCCGAGCAACCGGCTGATACCCAGGCAGGCCATGGCCCAGCCTGATCCGAGGACCCAGCCCGCCAGGACGTCGGTTGGATAGTGTACGCCGAGATAGACCCGACTCACGCCGACGGCGAGCGTCAGGAAGACGGCGGTGCCCATCAGGAACGTCTTCAGCCGGGGATTGGGCTCGATGCTTGCCAACAGCGCTCCGAGCGTCAGATAGGTGATGGCCGACATCATGGCGTGGCCGCTCGGGAAGCTCGCGGTCGAGACGTCGACGATATGTGCGACCAATTCCGGCCGCGGCCTGTTGTAAGCGATCTTGAGAACCGAGCTCAGCAAGGTGCCCCCGCCGACGGACACCAACAGCAGCAGCGCCATTTCGCGCTTCCGGGACAGCAGAAGATAGATGATCGAGGCGACCATGATGAATGTCAGCACGGTCGTGCTGCCGAGGCTGGTCGTATCCTTCATCGCCAGTTCGAGCCATGTCGGCCCGATCGGATCCGCGAGATCGCCCGGCACGCGCAGGGCCAGCAGCACGGATTCGTCGAGATGGAGCGTCTCGCCTTCCTTCACCTCATTTCCGAGCATGATGAAGCCGAGTACGAGCCCGGCCGGAACGAACAGTGTCGCCAGGGGTAGGAATTCTCTCAGTCTGACCAGTGGCGGGAATTGCATGGTGTTGTTTCCTCGGATGGGGAGGCTGGAAGGTCACGTCGACGCCCCCATGAGGCCGACAGAGCTAATCGACAGCTAAGAATCGGCGCCGCTAACTGGCGGCCAATGGAGCCTATCCGGGCTTCCTTTCTCGCGTGCAGGTGTGGTCATGCCAAAGGCGATGGTTGCTGCTTCGATTGTTGTGGGAATGCTGTTCGTCATTCTCGCCGGCCTTTATTGGGCGATTCCGGCAGGTTCATTGCCGGCCTGGATGCCGGGCTTCGAAGTTGGGTCGACCCATATCCACTTCAAGCATGGTCTTGGCTCGTTCATTCTCGGTCTCGCGATCTTCGCGTTCGCCTGGTTCCGCAGCGGGCCGAACCGCATCTAGAAGCGCAGCCATGCAAGCGCGAGTGCGCCAGCCGCCAAGCAGTAGATCGCGAAGGGCGTCAGCGTCCTTGTCTCGAAATAGCGCAGCAGGAACCGGATTGAGACGAAAGCGCTGACGGCGGCGCAAGCGGCACCGGCCAAGGCCGGGCCGGCACCCGCAGTTCCGTTGGCGAGCAGGTCCGGGACTTTCAGGACAGCGGCTGCCAAGATGATCGGCGTTGCGAGCAGGAATGAGAAGCGAGCGGCATTGTCATGGGAAAGGCCGGTTGAAAGGCCTCCCGCGATCGTCATGCCGGTTCGCGAAAACCCCGGCAGCAAGGCGAGGCATTGGGCGAGGCCGATGAAGAAGCAACTCGGCCAGGAAAGCGCGGCGATCTTCTCATCGTCATAGGTGCCTTCGTCCGATCTCCGACGCCGAAAGACCGCTTCGGCGATATAGAGGGCCACACCGTTCAGGATGAGCACGACAGCGATGACGTCGGCGGCGGCGAAGAGTTGCTTGAGCCGTTCCTCGAACAAAATACCGAGAACGCCCGCAGGGATGGTGGCGACGATCAACAGCCATCCGATGCGGGCATAGGTGTCCTCGATTCGGATCTCGCGTTGGCGCAAGGACCGAAGGATCCCGGCGACGATGTGCACCCAATCGCGCCAGAAGAAGGCAAGAAGGACAAGAGCCGTCGCCAGATGGGTCAGAACGATGAAGGACAGGAAGGCATCGTTCGACTGGTCGAGGTTCCAGCCGAGCAAGGCGGGGATGAGCACGCTATGTCCGAGGCTCGATATCGGGAACAGTTCAGCGAAACCCTGAAGAAGGCCGAGAAGAATAGCCTCCGGGAATGAAATCATGGGAGATTGCACCCTCTATCGACGCTGATCGGCCTCAGGCCGATCACAGATGTCGCCCGAGTGACATTGGCGGGACCCTGAATTAGTTGAGGCTTAGGAACCACCCCAAATGCCCGAAGCGGTCGCCGAGAAGGCGGAGGTGCCGCGGGCGAGCGATGTCGACTTGTCCGATGTAGCGAATTTCGAGGCGGAGAGACTTGGAGGGCTGCGCATCATGCGCATCTTGCTGATCGAGGACGATGCGATGATCGCCAAGGCGTTGCTGCAGGCTCTGCACGACGCCGGCATGTCGGGTGACTGGGCTCGTGACGGGCAACTAGGTGCCGAGGCGGTGGCGGCGCGCGACCATGCGCTGGTGCTTCTCGATCTCAGCCTGCCGCATGGCAGCGGCATCGACATCCTGCGCGGTGCCCGAGCTGCCGGCAACACCGTCCCTGTCATCGTGATCACCGCGCGGGACGAACTGGAGGATCGCATCGCCGGGCTCGACCTCGGAGCCGACGACTATCTGACCAAGCCGTTTGAGATCAAGGAGTTGCTGGCGCGGATCCGGGCGGTTCTGCGTCGCCATGGCGGCCACGCCGATTCCGTTATCCGCAATGGCGATATCGAGCTCGACACTGCAAGCCGCGAGCTTTCCTATCGGGGCGACATTCAGCCGCTTTCGGCGCGCGAATTCGCGATCATGCGCGCTCTGCTCGATCGGCCGGGAACCATTCTTTCGCGCGGCCAGCTCGAGGAGAAGGTCTATGGCTGGGGTGAGGAGGTCGAGAGCAACGCCATCGACGTGCTGATCTATTATATCCGTCGCAAATTCGCGAAAGAGATCATCAACAATGTGCGTGGCGCCGGCTGGAGCGTTCCGAAGGCGGGTCGCTGATGTCGTTGCGCCGCAGGGCCTTTCTCTGGGTCGCGGCGTTGATGACGCTGGTCGGACTGGCCACGGCGGCGATCGGCTATTTCCTCGTCAGCAAGGAAGCGTCGGAGTTTCTCGACGATCAGATCCGGCAGATCGCCTTTTATGTCGGCGATACGCCCGCCGTGGCAGCCTTCGCCACCGCGCCGTCGAACGATCCGGAGGACGACTTGTTGGTGCAGGTCTGGGACGAGGCGGGTCACCCGCTCCGGCTCTCGGCGGTCGGCACTGGCGTTGAGCGGCAACTGCAGACGGGATTCGCAGACGTCGAGACTCCGGATGGTGGATGGCGCGTCTATAGCCTCGTGACGCCAGACCGCACGGTTCAGGTCTCGCAGCGCCTGCGCGTTCGCGAAGAGATCGCGGCGGGGTCGGCGTGGCGCGCGGCCCTGCCCGTGGTCGCGCTGATCCCGATGGCCTGGCTGATGCTGACCTTCGTCGTCACGCGGATGATGCGCCGTCTGAACGTGACGGCCGGAGCGGTCGGGGCCCGCGCGGCGGACGACGTGGATCCCATCCCGACCGACCATGTCCCCGCGGAAGTCCTCCCCTTCGTTCATGCGATCAACAGACTATTGTCCCGCCTGGCCGGCGTGCTCGAGCGTCAGCGCCGCTTCGTATCGGATGCCGCGCATGAGTTGCGTACGCCACTGGCGGCATTGCGAATCCAGATCGACAATCTTCAGAATGCCAATCGGTCTCCCGAGCTGACGGGTTTGCTGGCGGATATGGACGGCGGTATTCGCCGATCCTCGAATCTCGTCAGTCAGTTGCTGAAACTGGCGCGCTATGATGAGACGCCGGAACCAGACCGGGCCGTGCGGGTCGATCTCGTTGCAGTGACGCTGTCGATCCTCGCCGAGTTCGCGCCGCTGGCCGAACGGAAATCTATCGATCTCGGCGTCGTCCGGCAGGATGAGGCCTTCTGCGTCGGCCTAGCCGATGATTTCGCCGTGATCATCGGGAACTTCGTCGACAATGCGATCCGGTACACGTCGGCTCAGGGCGCGATCGACGTGGCAATCCGTCGTGATGGAGCCGGCATAGTCGTCGAGGTTATCGATACCGGGCCGGGAATCGCACCGGAGGATCTGCCGCGCGTTTTCGAACGCTTCTTTCGATCCGCTGATCCTTCGGGCGAGGGTAGCGGCCTAGGCCTTGCCATAGCCAAGGCAGCCGCGGAGCGAAACGGCGCGGTTCTCCACATAGCCAACCGGACCGATCGGGGCGGATTGGTTTGCGCCCTCTCCGTCCCAGCCGCCTAGCCGTCCAGCCGCGGGCGCCACGCCTCGCCCTCATTTTCTCCTAATCCACGGCCTCTATCAGCGGACCGGCGGGCGATGATCGCGGTTCTGGAGCGCGGTGGCCGCTGGTTCGCTGCTCCTCCATTGGACAGGTATTTCTCGGTCATGACGATCGCAGTACCGCGCGTTTTCGCCGCCGACTTGTGGTCGCAAATGTCGTTGTCTGAGATGCGGCCAAGTGGGGGCCTGACGGAGGCTGAAAGCCTTGCGGTGCCCGGGACCGGGCACCGCTCTTCGCATCAGCCAATCGTTCCGCTATCGAGCGCCGTTCTCGCCATTGTCTCCCTGGTCCCCGGCGTCCTGCTGATCCTGCGCATCGCCGCTCTCTTCGTCCGATCCGGCGAGCTTCATCACCTCGCCCGAGATGGCGTCGACCGCCACGTCCTGCGTGGTGCCGTTCGAGGCGATGAGTTCGACCTGATAATAGGGCGTCGCGGCCGGTCCTTCGAACGAGACACCGGTCGCCTTGCCGCCCATCTTCGTCTCAGCCGCCTGCAGTGCCTGAGACGGCGAGAGTTTGGCCGACAGGAATGCCTGAGTCTCGATGGCACGATCGGCAGTGCCGTTGCCATCCTCGGCATGGGCAAGGCCGGCGCCGCCGAATCCCAGAGCCGGCAGGATGATGGTCAAAGCGATGTACTTCTTCATTGCTGTTCCTTGCTTCGTTGCTCGATCGGGCGAGTGCTCGATCCGGCGCTGAGCAACATCGCGGTCATTCCTGTCCGCCACCCGTCCGGAAGCCTACCGATCGGTAAACTGGGCATCGTGGGCGACAAGGAGTGAGATGGCAATGACGAGTAATAGATCTCGGCGACGCAAAGCCATCATGAATGATCAATAATAATGTTAAACATTGGAATTCCTCTATGGATATATTCCAATCACAGGAATTTCATAATGATTACATCTAGAGTAATTCAAAAAGATAGACGTTGACGATGATTCATCTCGCGCGCTAACAAGCGCGCACTGCCTCGCATTCATCTGGTCTGGTAGGATCCCATGAAAATCATCGCGTTCTCTTTTGCTAGCATCACGGCCATGACGATGGCCCTGATGGCGACCACGGTCACCTCGAACGCAGCAGAGCCTGTCAAGCCGAGCGCGGACGGCATCGTCGTCTACAATGCGCAGCATGAGAGCCTGGCAGAGGCCTGGGCCGCGGCGTTCACCGCCGAGACCGGCATCAAGGTTACTCTCCGCAATGGTGGCGATACAGAATTCGCCAACCAGATCGTTCAGGAAGGCGCGTCGTCGCCCGCAGACGTCTTCCTGACCGAGAATTCGCCTGCCATGGCGCTGGTGGACTCGGCGGGGCTTTTTGCCCCGCTGGACGTCGAGACTCTCGCCGAAGTCCCGGAGAATTTTCGTCCCACCAATGGCAAGTGGACCGGAATCGCGGCGCGCAGCACGGTCTTTGCCTATGACAAGACGAAGCTGACCGAGGACAAGCTGCCGAAATCCCTGCTTGATCTCGCCGATCCGAGCTGGAAGGGCCGCTGGGCCGCGTCGCCGGGTGGCGCGGATTTTCAGGCTATCGTCGCAGCCCTGCTGGAATTGAAGGGCGAAGAGGCGACAGCGGCGTGGTTGAAGGCGATGAAGGAGAACTTCACCGCCTACAAGGGCAACAGCACGGCGATGAAAGCCGTCAATGCGGGCCAGATCGAAGGCGCTGTCATCTATCACTATTACTGGTTCGGCGATCAGGCCAAGACTGGCGAGAATAGCAACAATGTCGCCTTGCACTATTTCCGCAATCAGGACCCGGGCGCGTTCGTCAGCATCTCCGGCGGCGGCGTGCTCGCCTCCAGCAAGCATCCAGCCGAGGCGCAGGCTTTCGTAAAGTGGGTTGCGGGCAAGGGCGGGCAGGAGATCTTGAAGACGGGGACCTCATTCGAATATGCGGTCGGTGTCGGCGCACAATCAAATCTGAAGCTCGTACCTCTGAGCGATCTGCAGGCGCCGAAGGTCGAGCCCTCCAAATTCGACAGCAAGAAGGTAACTGATCTGATGACTGCCGCCGGCATCTTGTAGCCGGCAGCCATTCTGCCAAAGAAGGCCGATTGGCCGGTTGGCCTGCAGCCTTGTGCGGCGTCGACGTCGCGCAAGGCTTTCTTGTTCGAGGTATCCGCTGCCTCGGTCCTGCCGCACCGGCGGCAGGGATGCTTGTGGGACAATGAGATTGGTTGGATGACCGGTTCCACTGAGGTGATGTTGTCGCAGGTGAGTCCGCTCCGGCGCCGCTATCGCGCCGGGCGGCGATGGCCCATGAATTCATGGGCCGGGGTCGCGGCGGCACTCGTCTCCGTCGCGTCGCTGCTGCCGCTTGCCTTCATCATGGGGGTCACGATCCAGACCGGCTGGGCGACGGCGACCGCCATGATATTCCGGCCACGTGTCGGCGAATTGCTCGCCAACACCGTGTTGTTGGTCCTGCTGACCGTCCCGATCTGCATCGTGCTCGCCGTAGCGCTCGCCTGGCTTACAGAGCGCACCGATCTTCCCGGTGCGCGAATCTGGGCCTGGTTCGCTGTCACGCCACTCGCAGTGCCGGCTTTCGTCCAGAGCTATGCATGGGTCAGCCTCGTCCCTAACATCCACGGTCTTGAAGCCGGCGTCCTCATTTCGGTCCTGGCCTATTTTCCGTTTCTCTACCTGCCCGTGGCGGCAACGATGCGCCGGCTCGATCCGGCTTTGGAAGAGGCCGCGGCGGCGCTCGGCGATCCTCCCACCACCATATTTCGCCGCGTGATGCTACCCCAGTTGCGCCTCGCTCTATTGGGCGGCTCTCTCCTCGTCGGGTTGCATCTGCTGGCGGAATACGGGCTGTTCGCCATGATCCGCTTCGACACGTTCACGACCGCGATCGTCGAGCAGTTCCAGTCGACTTTCAACGGCCCGGCCGCGAACATGCTCGCTGGCGTCCTTGTCGTATTCTGCCTCGGGCTGATTGGAATCGAGGCCGGCCTGCGCGGTCGCGCGCGCTATGCGCGTGTCGGCAGCGGCGCAGCGATCCAGCCGCGGCCGGTTCGTCTGGGGTGGGCAACACTGCCGTGCCTGATGCTCCCCGTTGCGGTGTCGGCGCTGGCGCTCGGCGTGCCGGCCCTGACGCTCGGCCGCTGGCTTGCCGCGGGTGGCCTGGACGTATGGCGGCTCGACGCGATCGGCCGCTCACTCGGGCAGACCCTCGTGCTGGCCATCGGAGGAGCCCTCCTCGCGACGCTTTCGGCGATTCCCATGGCCTGGATCGCGATTCGTCGGCCGGGGCCCATTCAACGGCTGCTGGAGGGCTGCAACTATGTCGTCGGATCACTGCCTGGTGTCGTGATCGCCCTTGCCCTGGTCACGGTCACCGTGCGCGTGGCGCTCCCGCTCTACCAGACGCTCATCACGATCCTCGTTGCCTATGCGCTCATGTTCCTACCCCGTGCCTTGGTGAGCCTGCGCGCCAGCATTTCACAGGCGCCCGTCGAACTGGAGCAGGCAGCGGCGAGCCTCGGCAGGTCACCTGCGAGCGCATTCTGGTCAGTCACGCTGCGCCTCGCGGCGCCGGGAGCGGCGGCCAGCATGGCTCTGGTCTCGCTTGGAATCTTCAACGAACTGCCGGCGGCGCAGATGCTGGCGCCCAATGGGACCCGCACGCTGGCTATGGCGTTCTGGGCGTTGAGCGGCGAGCTCGACTATGCGAGCGCGGCGCCCTATGCGCTGATCATGGTCGTCGTCTCTCTGCCATTGACCTGGCTCCTGCATGTGCAGTCGCGGCGGAGTGCAGGGCGGTGAGCTTTCTCGAACTGCGCGCCGTGGAGAAGCGCTACGGAGCAACCCTGGCGCTCGGCGGGATCGACCTCGATCTCGCCGCGGGGAGTCGCACAGCGATCGTCGGGCCTTCCGGATCGGGCAAGACGACGCTGCTTCGGATCATCGCCGGCTTCGAGGCGCCGGATGCGGGGCGCGTCGTTCTCGATGGGACTATGCTGGCCGACGGTCCTCGATCGACGCCGCCACACCGCCGCGACATCGGCATCGTGGCGCAGGATGGAGCTTTGTTTCCGCATCTGAGCGTCGCCGAGAACATAGGCTACGGCCTGTCGCGTCGGTATGTCGGCCGCGATGCCCGCATTCGTGATCTGCTGGCAATGACCGGCCTCGATGCCAGTATCCTGCGGCGACGACCAGACCAACTCTCCGGCGGACAGCAGCAGCGCGTGGCGTTGGCGCGGGCATTGGCGAGGAGCCCGCGCCTGATATTGCTCGACGAACCGTTCTCTGCACTCGACACCGGCCTGCGCGCTCATACCCGTCAGGCCGTATCCGAACTACTGACGGCCGCCGGCATCACGACGATCCTCGTCACGCACGATCAGGCCGAAGCCTTGTCGTTTGCCGATCAGGTTGCGGTCATGCGTCTCGGCCGCCTGCTGCAGATCGGCACACCCCGCCAACTCTACCTGCAGCCGGTCGATCCAATGGTCGCCGAATTCCTGGGTGAGACGATCCGGATCCCGGCCTTGATCCGGCACGGAATCGCCGATTGTGCCCTCGGACGGATCGCTGTCGACGATGATCGGTCAGGCGAGGCAGAGATCATGCTCCGTCCCGAACAATTCGCCATCCAACCTGTCACAGAGCCGGCGGCGCCGGGCGATAACGGAGACGCTCTCGCCGAGGTCATTTCGGTCGACTTCGGCGGCGCCACCTGCACTGCATTGGTACGGCTTCGAACCGGACGAGAGCGGACCGGTGCAGCCAGCAGGACAGACCACGCCATGCTGTTGCGCCTCAGGGTATCGCCGATCGCGCTGCCCGATGTGGGGACGCTGGTCCGTCTCACAGTCGCCGGCCGCGCGCATGTCTTCCCGAAGGATGAGCAAAGCGAACGTCGACCTTACCGATCCGTATAGGATCGGACAGACCCGCGTATGTCGCGGCCTCTACTCGTTGCCCATCGGAAGCGGACGCATGGCGTCGGAAGACTTCCGGAAAGCCTGGCCGTATTCGGCAGGCTGTTTGGGACCTTGCACCATGAAGCAGCTCTTCCGTTCCGCGCTCCTGAGCGCGACTTTCGCCGCCCTGACGATCGCCGCATCCGCTGCCCAGGCCGCGGCACCTGCACCTTGCGAGGACATGCTGAAAGAAGTCCGCGCGGCGGCCGCCACGGCCAAGCTCAGCGACGCCGACAAGGCCAAGGTCGCCGCGCTGCAGGACAAGGGCATCGAGCGTTGCAACGCCGATGACGACAAGCGAGCCGACGACTTCTTCGGCCAGGCCCTCAAGCTGATGGGCAAATAGGCGAGAGCGACGATCGCCGCCCGGTCAATTAGCGCGAGGAAAACACGCCAATGTTTGAGGATTCCAATGCGTCTCCGGTCGCTTATAACCGGGTGCCGGAAGTCACGATCGACTTCTGGCTGATCAAGCTCATGGCCGTGACGGTCGGCGAGACCGCGGCCGACTATCTCGCCGTCAATCTCGGCTGGGGGTTGACGGCCACCTCCCTGATCATGACGGCGGTCTTGCTCGTCGCCATCGCGATCCAGTTCAGCCGGAAGCGCTATGTGCCTTGGAGCTACTGGTTAGCCGTTGTGCTGATCAGTGTCGTCGGCACGCTGATCACCGACAATCTGGTCGACAATTTCGGCGTCACGCTCGAGACGACAACTATCGGCTTCAGCATCGCGCTCGCCGCGACGTTCGTGATCTGGTTCTCCTTCGAGCGGACGCTGTCGATCCATACGATCTTCACGACCCGCCGAGAGATCTTCTATTGGCTGGCGATCCTGTTCACCTTCTCGCTCGGAACATCGGCCGGCGATCTGGTGGCCGAGACGTTCGGCCTCGGCTATTTCGCGACCGGTATCGGGTTCGGCCTCGTCATCGTCGCAATCGCCCTCGCTTACTACGTGTTCCGCGTGAACGGGATAGTTTGCTTCTGGCTGGCCTATATTCTCACGAGACCGCTCGGGGCGTCATTCGGCGATCTGCTCTCCCAGCCCGTCGAATATGGTGGCCTCGGGTTTGGGACGATTGTAACGAGCCTGATGTTCCTCGTCGCCATCGCATTGATCGTCGCCTATATGACGTTCATGAACCGCGAGAGGTCGGTCGAGCCCATGCTGGAGATCGATTAGTCGAGCCTTGGACCACGGAGTGCATACATCGTGGCGGTCGGGAGCGGCCGCCACAACATTTGCCGATGGCCGGCTTCTTCCTGCAAGAGTAGTTTTCAGCATGCGCATTCTCGTCGTGGAAGATGACCGGCCAACTGCTGACTATGTGGCAAGGGGCTTTTCAGAAGCCGGGCACGTCGTGAACGTGGTGGGTGAAGGTCGCAACGCGCTCGCCCATGCACTGCATGAGGTCTACGACGTCATGGTGGTTGACCGGATGCTGCCTGGCCTGGATGGGCTGTCGCTGGTCAAGGCGCTGCGCGCTTCGGGCAATCAGACGCCCATCCTGTTCCTGACAGCGGTCGGCGGCCTCGACGATCGCGTGGACGGGCTGGAGGCTGGCGGTGACGACTATCTGTTGAAGCCGTTCGCCTTTTCCGAACTCATGGCGAGGGTGAACGCGCTGGCACGGCGCCCTCCGACCCAGGCGGAGAAGACCCTCCTGAAGGTAGGCGACCTCGAACTCGACCTGGTTCGGCGAGTGTGCCGGCGCGCTGATCAGCCGATCGATTTGCAGCCGCGCGAATTCGCGCTACTCGAAACTCTCATGCGCAACGAGGGCCGTGTTCTCACGCGAACCATGCTTCTGGAGCGCGTTTGGGATTTTCATTTCGACCCGCATACGAGTGTCGTCGAAACCCATATCAGCCGGCTGCGCAGCAAGATCGATCGCCCATTCGACAAGCCGCTTCTGCATACGATCCGCAACACCGGCTACAGCCTGCATGCGCGTTGATCTCTTCAAGAGCACGCCTTTCCGCCTGACCGTCATACTCGGCGCCGCTTTTCTTTTTGCCCTTCTCGTTGCCGGCGGTATTGCCTTCATCGTCATACGGAACGAACTCGCCGCTCGCGCGGATGCTTCGATCAGCGATACCTATTCCGTGATCCGTCAGTCATTTGGTGACTCCGACATCGCGGATCTCACGGCGCTGGTCCAGAGCCACGCCGACGCCACCGTACGACATGAGCAGGTTTATCTGCTTCGCAACCCGGACGGTACAATTCTGGCTGGGAACATCGTGAGAGCTGAAGTTGGCCAGGGTTGGTCGACGGTCGAAAGCGAAGCTCTGGGATTGGACAACGAGTTCACGTACCGCGTCTTCGTGGGCGATGCGGGCGGCAATGCCATTCTGGTCGGTGTCAGTTCCGCCGAGAGCGATGCGATCGGGTGGCTTGCGCTGGTCAGCTTCGCCTGGGCGGGCGTTGTCTTCCTTGTTCTGGTCGGTGCCGCCGGCCTGATCGTGGCTCGGCGAGGCCAGCGGCGATTGGAAACGATCGCTGGCGTGATGGACAAAGTCGGGCGTGGCGAATTGCATGCGCGCATTCCGATCACGCCAGCGGCGGACGACATCGATCAACTCTCCGGCCAGGTGAATGCGGCGCTCGATCGGTTGCTCGCCCTGGTCGAGGGCATGCGACAGGTCAGCATGGATATCGCTCATGACTTGAAGACGCCGTTGAATCGGCTGGCCATCACGATCGAGGGAGCCATTGCCACAGAGGCGAAGGGCGCATCGGCGGCGACCCTCCTCGCTCAGGCGCAGTCCGAGGGCCGGCAGATCAATGCCACATTCGACGCGCTCCTGCGAATTTCGCAAATCGAGGCAGGGGCCAGGCGGTCGCGCTTCCTCAAGCTGTCCATCGCGCCGGTCCTGCACAACATCTGGGAGGTCTATGCCGACGACGCGGCCGAGCGTGGCCAAAGGCTTGAACTCAGCATCGTGGACAATCTGCCTCCAATCGCCGGGGACCGTGAACTCCTCACGCAGATGGTCGCCAATCTGGTCGAGAATGCCATCCGCCATTGTAGCGAAGGAACGGAAATCCGCATGGCTGCCTTGCTCGCCGGCGATCGCGTCCGGTTCGAGATTTCCGACAATGGGCCGGGTATTCCGCCCGACGAGCGGCAGAGGGTTTTCCAGCGCCTGTATCGGCTCGACAAGAGCCGAACGACACCAGGAACCGGCCTCGGCCTCAGCCTCGTCAAGGCGATAGCGGATCTGCACGGAGCCGCGATCTCGCTGAACGACAACGCGCCGGGACTGCGCGTGCGGATCGATTTCCCAAGGTCTTAATCGCCGGGCTTCGGCTACTTACCGATCCGTAAGTCGGGCGACAGGCCCGCGTGAAGTCGAGCGCAGATGATGGCGACATCAGCTACGGACCAGCGGGACATCGCTCGCAATCTCGCCGGGGTCGTCGCGTCCATCCAAACGCCGAGGTCATCAAATGACTCCGACCTTCCACTCCCGTCGCTTTGCCTTGCTCCTCTCGATCAGCCTGACGCTCGGCGCGCTGCAGCCCTCTCTTCCTGTCCATGCCGAAACAGCCGTTGCTGCTGAGAAGAACCCTCCGGGCGACATACCGGACAGCCAGGTCTTCATCGTCTACTCCGGCCCCTCCGGCGCCTCGATGAAGGTTCCTGAAGGCTGGGCGCGCAAGGACCTGGCGGACGGCGCGCGGTTCTTCGACAAATACAACGCCGTGGAACTCACGATCGGCGGCGCCGCGGTCGCGCCGACGGTCGCGAGCGCTCGCGATGGGGAGGTCGCCGACCTTGTCATGAACGGCCACGCGATCAAGATCATGGCCTTGAAGCCGGTCAAGCTTCCTGGCGGAACCGGAGTCGTCGTCGAATACACGGAGAATTCCGACCCCAACCCGGTAACAAACAAGCAGATCCGGCTTGAGGGGGTCCGCTATCTGATCTTCAGCAACGGCAAGCTGGCTACGCTCGACATGAAAGCGCCGGCCGGCGCGGACAATGTCGACCAGTGGAAGCTCATGGCGACGTCCGTGAGGCTGAAGTGAAATGCCGTCTCTGATCGCCTCTGGCCTCTATCGCTTCTTTCATGACGGCGACAACGAAACGGCGGCGCTTCGCGGGATCGATCTCGCCGTCAATCCCGGTGAATTCGTCGCATTGCTTGGCCCGTCCGGCAGCGGCAAGTCGACTTTGCTCGCGTGCTTGGCCGGCCTCGACGAGCCGGATGGTGGATATGTCGACGTGATGGGGCAGAGGCTCTCGCGCCGCCCGGAAGCGGCGCGAGCCCGGCTGCGCGCCCGACATATCGGCATGCTGATGCAGATGGGAAATCTCGTCGACCATTTGACGGTCGCGCAGAACATCCGATTGCAGCGAAGCCTTGCCGGGCAGAGGGAGCGGGCGCGGCTTCCCGAACTCCTCGCCAGCATCGGGATAGGGGCCCTCGGGGATTCGTTACCTTCGCAGCTTTCCGGAGGAGAGTCGGCCCGCGCCGGCCTCTGCGTCGCGCTGGCCTCCGAACCCTTCATCCTCATCTGCGATGAACCGACGGCCGAGGTCGACGCGGAGACCGAGAAGGACGTGATCACCGTGCTGCGCCAGCATTGCTCGGCGGGCGCTTGCGTCATCGTGGCGACGCACAGCGATGTTCTCGCCCGCGCTGCAAACCGCTGCCTGTCCATCAGAGATGGGAGGCTGGTTGCATGAACAGCGCAGCCCCTCACGCGCCCCTGGTAGACGCGGCCGCGGTTGGACGGATCTTTCGACGCGGATCGGCCGATTTCGTAGCGGTCAAGGCCGCGACGTTCCAGATGTTCGCGGGCGAGACCATCGCGATCATCGGCAGGTCGGGGAGCGGCAAGTCCTCCCTGCTGCACCTCGCCGCCGGCCTGGACCTTCCAAGTTTCGGCAGTATTGATTGGCCTGGTCTCGGGCCGCGAGAGCGCCTGCGCCCAGGGAAGATCGGCATGATGTTCCAGTCTCAGAGCCTCGTCCCATCCCTCGATGTCGTCGAAAACGTGATGCTTCCGTTGGCGCTGCTCGGGGTCCAGAGCGACACGTCGGACCAGGCAATCCGGTCACTCGGTCGTTTCGGAATTAAGGATCTCGTTCGGAAACTCCCCGAAGAATTGTCGGGTGGCCAGGCTCAGCGTGTGTCTCTGGTCCGAGCGCTCATAACCCGTCCACAGCTTGTCATCGCCGATGAACCGACCGGACAGCTCGATCGCGCCTCGGGGTCTGCTCTCATCGACGCGCTGCTCAGTTGGTGCTCCGAAACCAATGCGGCGTTGATCCTGGCAACCCACGATCTCGAGATAGCCGCGCGGATGAAGCGCCAGTGGCGCATGGACCATGGTGCTCTGACGCTGGACAATGCGGCTGCAACGACATGACCCTCATTTGGATATTGGGCTTGTTTCGAACTCGTCTCGGCCGATTCGCCGGCTTCATCGCCGGGCTCGCCATGACCGTGACCTTGGTGGCCTCGCTCGGTTTGTTCATGCAAGACAGCTCCGCCAGCATGACGGCTCGCGCCATCAAAGCCGTCCCGGTGGACTGGCAGGTGGAACTTGTCCCAGGCGCGGACGCCGCGATGGTCGAGGACGCCATTGGCAAGGCCGCGTCGGTTCGGACGGTCAAGACGGTGGGCTACGCACGGATCGACGGTCTCGAGTTCGTCGGTGGCACGGTCCAGACGACCGGCGAAGGCAAGGTGGTCGGCCTCGATCCGAGTTATCTCACGACATTCCCGCAGGGACCCCGGCTATTGGCAGGCAGCTTCAACGGGGCCGTATTGCTGCAGCAGACGGCCGCCAATCTGCATGCCGGCCCCGGCGACACCATCACGCTGCATCGTCTGGGTCTCCCGGACGCAACGACGAGGGTCTCGGGGGTGGTCGACCTCCAGAATGCAGACAGCTTTTTTCAGGCCATCGGTGTCCCGCCGGGTGCCGCGCCGCAGGCGCCGCCGGACAACGCGATTCTTCTGCCTTTCATCGAATGGCAGGCACTATTCGCACCGCAAGCCGAAACGCGCCCCGACAGTGTTCGCCTGCAACTCCATGCCGGGCTTGATCGCACGAAACTGCCGGCTGATCCGAACGACGCCTATGCCGCGAGCCTTCAGCAGGGGCATAATTTCGAATCCCGCGTTGCCGGCTCCGCACTGCTCGCCAACAATATCGCCGCCCGGCTCGACGCGGCGCGTGGCGATGCTCTCTATGCGCGCGTGCTCTTCTTTTTCCTCGGCGCTCCCGGCATTGCATTGGCGGCGCTCCTGTCGATTGCCATTGCCGCTTCGGGCAGCGATCGCAGGAGGAGAGATCAATCATTGCTCCGGTTACGCGGCGCGCCAATCGCCACGATCCTCCGCTTTGCGGCCGCAGAGGCAGTCGCCTTGGGTTTCGGCGGCGTCGTGATCGGATGGCTTCTCGCTGAGATGCTGACGCGTCTACTGTTCGGCCTTACCCTGCTTTCGCCCGAAGGCGCCGTTTGGGCGCTTGGGCCGGGGCTGGTCGGTTTTGCGCTGGCGATCGCCGCTATCCTGATACCCGCTTGGCAAACCGCGCGGTCGCTGTCCGTCCTCTCGGCACGACGGTCCATAGGTCAGGCCCGGCGCCCACTCTGGCGGTCAGTCTGGCTTGACGCGATCCTTCTCGCCATCGCAGCCCTCATCTTCTGGCGGACTGCGTCGACCGGCTACCAGGTTGTGCTCGCGACGGAAGGAGTCGCTGCGACGGCTGTCGACTACAACGCTTTTCTCGCGCCGGTCCTGCTCTGGATGGGCGCCGGGCTGTTGACATTGCGACTCGTCGACGGGTGTCTGGATCGGGGCCGCGCCGCACTCGAGGGGATTCTGGCTCCCTTGGCAGGACCGGTTGCCGGAGCCGTGGCGGCTTCGATCCGCCGCCAGCGTCGCAGACTCGCCAGTGGTGTGGCTCTTACCGCCCTTGCCTTTGCCTTCGCCAGTTCCACGGCGATCTTCAACACGACCTATCAGGCGCAGGCGCGCGTCGACGCCGAACTCACCAACGGCGCAGACGTCACCGTGACCGGCAGCAGCGCTGCGCCGGCCGGATTGAAGCTCGACGAACTAGCCAGGATACCCGGTGTCGCCGCAATTCAAGCGATGCAGCATCGTTATGCCTATGTCGGCAACGATCTCCAGGATCTCTATGGCATTGATCCCGGCACAATCGGGACGGCGACGACCATGTCGGATGCCTTCTTCGCAGGTCGTGGAGCAACCGCCGCGCTGAGGAGGCTGAGCGAAACGCCGGCCGGTGTCCTAGTTTCGGACGAGACGGTCACCGACTACCAGCTCAATCTGGGCGACACACTCAATCTTCGGCTTCAAGGAGCGGACCATCAGTATCATGTCGTCCCCTTTGTCTTCATCGGCGTGGTGCGCGAATTCCCGACGGCTCCGCGCGACAGCTTTCTGGTCGCCAACGCGGCCTATATCGCGAAGATGACGGGTCTGCCGGCGCGCGAAATCATCCTGATGCGTGCATCCGGCGATATGGCGGCCGTCGAGAAAGCCGCGCTCGCTATCACGGATGGATTGCCGGGCATCCAGGTCAGAAGCCTTGCCGAGGCGACCCATCTGATCGGCTCGAGTCTCACCGCCGTCGACCTTTCGGGTCTGACCCGGCTCGAACTCACTTTGGCAGTACTGATGGTGGTTGGTTCGACTGGCCTCGTCCTGGCACTCGGTCTCGCCGATCGGCGTCGGAGTTTCGCGGTTCTGACTGTGCTCGGCGCGAGACATCGCGATCTGGCGGCCTTCATCTGGAGTGAAGGAGCCATTCTTCTGGCTTCAGGTGCGCTGATCGGAACGGCGACAGGCCTTCTGGTTGCATGGATCCTGATCAAGGTTCTGTCGGGAGTCTTCGATCCGCCACCAGAGGCGATCTCGGTGCCATTCGGCTATCTGGCGATCATGTTCCTGATCTCATTGGTCGCGACATCGCTGGCAACGGCCAATGCGCTGCGGGACGCTGGCGTCGACGCGATCCAGAGGATCAAGGAGTTCTCATGATTCCCCCTCGCGTAACCGTTGTGAGCGCCAACCGGCGGGCGCGAGCGATAGGATGAGCGGCTGGATCCATCTCGTCGTCGGCTTCGTCGGCCATCATGCCGATTGGGCAATGGCGCTGGTATTTCTGACGGCCATGGCGGAATCGCTCGCTATTGTCGGTCTGTTCATTCCCGGTACCGCCATCCTTGTCGGCGTTGGTTCGATCGCGGGCCTCGGCGGGCTCGGCCTTTGGCCCGTCGTCCTGTCTGCGATCCTGGGGGCCATCGTCGGCGATGGAATCTCCTATTGGCTCGGCCACACCTACAAGGATCACATCCGCACATTTTGGCCGTTCGACCGGCGGCCGGGTCTGCTCCTGTCCGGGGAGGCCTATTTCCGCAGCCACGGAGCGAAGAGCGTCTTCCTCGGCCGCTTCGTCCCGGCGGTCCGGGCCATCGTGCCGCTCGTCGCGGGCATCACCGGCATGAAGCCGGGTCGCTTCTATATCGCCAATGTCCTCTCCGCGCTGGCCTGGGGGCCGGCGCATATCCTGCCGGGAGCAGCCATTGGTCTGTCGCTTGACGCCTTTGGCTGGCCATCCGGGCCGCTCGTCTGGACCGTGCTGGGCGTGACCATCGCTCTGATGCTCTTCGGCTGGCTCTATTGGTGGAGCCACTCGCGGCGCGGCAGCGGCTGACCCACTCGGGCTTCCTTTATGGTGAGGAAGTCCAGCCACGCGTCTCATTCAGGCCTAAGCCTTGCCGATGATTCAATCGGTTGGGAGAGCTGGTCTGGGTCCGAACGGTGACGGTGAATTGGTGAGATGACGGCGATCAGAATATCCACTTGGCGTCGGCACCGTACGGCAATTGCCTTGGCGGCGATGGTGGCGCTCGCACCGGCGATCGGCATGGGCGCGTGGGCTGTTGGAATCCAACTCGTCGGAAATGTGCACGTCGTTGCGCCGGGACAACTCTATCGATCGGCCCAACTTGACGGCGAGGATCTGACGGAAGTCATCCGCGACTACAACGTCCGGACTGTGGTCAATCTGCGCGGCCGCAACGACGGGCTGCCCTGGTACGACGACGAAATCAAGGTCAGCGCCGCTGCCGACGCGGCTCATGTCGATATCCGCATGTCAGCCAAGGACGAACCCGATGACGCGCTGATATCCGAACTGGTCAGGGTCCTCCGAGACGCGCAGAAGCCGATATTGGTGCATTGCCACAGCGGGTCGGATCGGACAGGCCTCGCCGCGGCGCTCTACGAGTTCGTGGTCGAAGGGAAGCCTGCCGACGAGGCAGCGGGCCAACTGTCCTTCTTCTACGGCCATTTTCCATGGTTCGGCAGCCGAACAGCGGCAATGGACGGGGCGTTCGAGCGGCTCGTGTCGCGGGAGAAGTCCTGAGCTCCGCGTCGCCACTACGACCGGCTTCTCGCACCGCAGCATATGCTACCGGCAAGGACAGCGAACATTCAGCCGAGGAGCGGGAGCATCGTCGACGCGAGGCGGCGGGCAAGAGATCGTCAACAATAATGGCGCCACGATCAGAGCCAGATCGTAGGCGGTGAAGGTAAGGATGGATCGGTGATTGAAAGTTCCAGCGAAGACGCAGGTGAAGCGTCATGTGCTTTCGACAATCCGGAGCTTAAAACTTCTAGTTCGTCACGTTGGCGATTGCCGTAGCAGATGCTCGTCAGCCCTATCGAAAGCGCGTTGCCAATGGCGGTGGGCGGACAGATATTCTCCTGCGCGACGTATCTTGCGTTCGGGTTTGACGCCGGGTGGCGGCCCACAGCACTTTGGAAGCGCCCCGATCTTGAGGTGATCAGCCAGCCATTGAATCAGGTGATTCGGTCTCCGGGGGCAGTATGGCTTCATGGTAGTGGCGCTTCGGGTGCTCCCACAGCGCGTCGGCGGTGGGCCTTTCGACGCTTCTTGACCATTCAAGATCTCTCAAACACCTCTTAGTTAACTCTTAGAACCTCTTTCAAAGCGCAGTCTGTGGTTAGCGGGTGTTCGCGTTGTTTCCACTTGTGTTTTGTCGATTCGTTCTCATCCTGTTCCCATGCGTGGCGACCGATCTGGCCGTCCGAGTTTGTCAGGAAGGACGAGAATGGGAGCCTCCTACCCCTCGATCGAGGTCATGCCGATCGCGTCGCTGCGACCCTATTCGGGTAATGCACGAACACACTCAAGACGACAGGTCCGGCAGATCGCCGACAGCATTGAGCGGTTTGGGTTCACCAACGCGGCCTCGCCGGCATCGAGTATCTCGCGCATGTGACGCCAGTCCATGCAGACAAAGGCGATGGCGCCGTCCTTGGCAACGCGGGCTGCATTCGACAGGGTTAGCGACAGGAAGGCGGTGAACTCGGCCTTCGACATCTCACCGGAGGCGAAGGCGAACTCGCGGTGTCGGACCGAGCCCAGCCCCGAGACGTGGCCGTCGATCGGCACATTATAGGGCGGGTCGGTGAAGATCAGATCGATGGGTTCTCCCGCTGCCAAGCGAGACACATCCTCCGGAGAGCGAGCATCGCCACACAGCAGCCGGTGTGCACCGAGCTGCCAGAGATCGCCCGGCCACGTCACCGCTTGAGCCGGCAGCGGCGGCACGAGGTCGGCGACCGCATCCGGCGTCGACGGCGACGCCTCTCGCGCCCGATCCAGCGTCAGGTCGACCTCGGCCAGCGAGAAGCCGGTCAGCGTCACGTCGAAGTCGACATCGATCAACGCCTGCAGCTCCACCGCCAGGATCTCGGCATCCCAGCCGGCATTGAGCGCCAGCTTGTTGTCCGCCAGCACATAGGCCCGCCGCTCCTCGGCACTCAGATGCGACAGCTTCACCGTCGGGACAGTGGCAATACCCAGCTCCTTCGCCGCCAGCACCCGGCCATGTCCGGCAACGATCTCGTTGTCGTCGCTGATCAGCACCGGGTTCTCGGAACTGAAGAACCTGTGCGTCTGGAATAAGACCAATGGCGGCATGGGCAGCTTCTACCGCTCCAAGCATGAGCTGGTCTTCGTCTTCAAGGTCGGAACGGAACCCCATACCAATAGCTTCGGCCTCGGCGAGACCGGGCGCTACCGCACCAATGTCTGGGACTATGCCGGCATCAGCAGCCTCGGTGCCAACCGCGCCGATGAACTCGCCATGCATCCGACGGTGAAGCCGGTGGCGCTGGTCGCCGATGCGATCCGCGACTGCACAAGGCGCGGCGAGACGGTACTCGATCTCTTCGCCGGCTCCGGCTCGACCCTGATCGCCGCCGAGACCTGTGGACGGCAGGCCCGCGTGCTCGAGTTCGATCCCCTCTATTGCGACACGATCATCAACCGCTGGGAGCGCTATACCGGCAAGCAGGCCTGTCTCGCCGAGACCAGTGCCAGCTTCGAGGCGGTGGCAGCGCAGAGAGGCGTTGTTCCAGCCGCGGCCCAGCCCGCGGCCCACAGCCGATCCGCGAAACGCGGAGGCAAGCGATGAGCGGTGACGATCCGAAGGACAAGGCTCCGACGAACAGGGGGCATCTGCAGCCGGAGACGGCGGGCGCCATGCGCGACGAGTTGCTGCAGGGTGTCGGCTACAAGCGACCGCCGAAGCACAGCCAGTTCCAGCCGGGCCAATCCGGCAATCCGAGGGGACGGCCACGCGGCGCGCCACCGGATCTGACGCTCGCCGATCAACCCGCGCTGGAGGCCGTACTGCGGATCGCCGCGAAACCGGTGACGATCCGTGAGGGCGACCGCGTCACCCAGGTACCGATGCGGGAAGCCATGGTCCAGGCGATCTTCACGAACGGCGCGAAGGGCAATGCCCGCTCGCAGGGGCTCGCCATGGATTTGATGCGGACAGCTGACCAGATGAAGGCCCGCGAAACTATAGCCCGCAACGACTATTGGGCCCGCTACAAGGCGGAAAAGGAGACCGAACTCGCCAGAGCCGCAGCCAAGGGCGAGCCGCCGCCGCATCTCCTGCCGCACCCCGACGATGTCATCATCGACTCCATAAAGGGAGTGCGACTCGTCGGTCCCTTCGATGAAGAGAGTGAGGCCCAGATGGAGGAGATGATCGCCTTGTGCGAGACGCTGCTGATGCAGGACGCGCTCGACCATCGCTCCACCCACCGCCTCGACGGCACGCCTCTCAAGGAGCCTGGCTCTGCCTTGCTGATGTTCTCCGCTCTGCAACAGGCCATCCCACCACGGCTGCGGCTTTCCGATGCTCAGATTGCCGTACGGTTGATGACGTACGAGGACTGGCCGAAGCGGCGGCTCCTGAAGGCCTTGCATCAGGCCTGGCATAAGCTCGGCAAGCCCATGCCGCGGGGCACGGTCATGCCGAATCTTAGCACCACCCGAAACCGCCTCGCCTTCCTGATTGACCTCGCCGCCGCCGCGACCGCGAACAACATCGACATGAGGGCCTGGGGCCGCGGCAAGCCGGATGACGCCACACTCGACATCTTCGACAAGCATGGGATCCGCTTCGGATAGCCGAGACACGATGGCCATCCGCGAGCCAGATGGCGTCGCCGTGTCCTCTCGCCTCTGCTCCGGACCGATCTGCGTGCGCAGACGTTGGTCTCCCTATGGAACCAAGCCGTGGACTTCCGGAGCGAAGCAAGCCTTCATCCGTGGCGCCACCCCGTCGCCGCGCCGCGACAGGATTCGCCGAAATCGCAGGATGTGCAGACATGCAGGGAATGCCGATCATGATGGGGAGGAATGAGAGTCCGTCGCCTCGGATGGAAGCCGTGTGTGTTGGCGCGGGGCTCGGCCGGATTGGGATCGTCATCTCCCCCGGAGCGGCAGGACAACCCGTGCGCCAGGAGACATCCGGCACGGATCTCGCAACGGCATTGGATGCGATGCGCGACTGGGGCGCCGGCGTCGTGGTGTCGCTGGTCGACGCCTCCGATCGAGGTCCTGCCGACGCGTCGGATTGGGCCGCCGCCGTCAGGCGCCGTCACATGGAAGGGCTGCAACTACCCGTCCCCGATCTCCCTGCACCGGGCTCCGCGTTCGAGATCCTTTGGAAACTCCATGGCGAAGGCCTCCGCGCCCGCCTTCGCAGCGGGTTCGATGTCGTTGTCCACCATGACGATGGCTTTGCACATGCAGGCTTGATCGCAGCGCGACTGTTGGTCGAGCTTGGTCACGAAAGCGACATCGCGATCGACAAGGTGGAGCGTCTATGGCCGGGTGCGATCGAGGTTGGCGCGTGGCAGTGTCACGTCCTGGCGGGACGCGCGATCCCCGAACCCGAGCCCGACACCAGCCTCGCTGCGATCCGGGATCGGGCGATCGGTGCCATGCTGGGCTTGGCCGTCGGCGACGCGATCGGCACAACGCTCGAGTTCGAGACGCGCGACAGCTATGAGCCGCTTGACGACATGGTCGGCGGCGGGCCGTTCGACCTCAAGCCCGGCGAATGGACGGATGATACCGCCAT
The DNA here is from genome assembly GCF_014196455.1 of Kaistia hirudinis. Lineage (GTDB taxonomy): Bacteria > Pseudomonadota > Alphaproteobacteria > Rhizobiales > Kaistiaceae > Kaistia > Kaistia hirudinis. Next base: position 519,184 of record NZ_JACIDS010000004.1, on the reverse strand, counting down.
GGCGCTGGCGCTCGCCAGCAGCCTTGTCGAATGCGGCGGGCTGGACGAGGCAGATCTGCTCACCCGCTTCACCGACTGGTATCGGAACGGAACCTATTCCTGCACCGGCACCTGTTTCGACATCGGCGGCACGACCGCCTATGCGCTGCAGCGGTGGGAGGCAACGGGTGAGCTCTTTCCCGGCTCCACCGATCCCCGTACGGCCGGCAACGGATCGCTGATGCGGCTCGCGCCAATCGTTGTTCGCCACTGGAGCGACCGTGTTGCGCTCCGGGATGCCGCCGCTCGGCAGAGCCGGACCACGCATGGCGCGCCGGAGGCGATCGATGCCTGTGTCGCCTATGCGGAGATCCTCGCGGACGCCATCGAAGGGCGACCGCGCTCGCAAGTCTTGAGCCCTCGCGGTGAAGGTTACGCCGGTGCTATCGCGCGAATCGTCGGCGGTTCGTGGCGCGGCCGCCTCCGACGGCTCGTCTGGTCTTCCGGCTATGTCGCGCATTCCCTGGAAGCGTCGCTCTGGTCGGTGGGGCGGACGAGCGACTTCCGGTCCGCCGTGCTGACCGCCGCCAATCTCGGCGTCGATGCGGACACGACCGCTGCGATCACCGGCCAGCTTGCCGGGGCGCTCTGCGGCGCGGCCGCGATACCGGTAGGTTTCCTCGATCGTCTCGCCTGGCGCGACCGGATCGAGACGCTGGCCGGACGGTTGTTCGACGCGAGCCTCAATAGCGGCGATTTCGCGGCGAGATAGTTTGCTCGCCAACTTCGTTCGTCAGGACGCAATGGGCTCGTTCTTGCTGGCGATGACTGTTCTCTAGCAATCCCGGACAGTTGCACGGACCCAGTCAAAACCGTGAACTATAATGCTGAATCTCATGCGACCTTGGCGGCCGAATGCACGGAGCGGGGCACACCGCAGGCGCAGAGCCATCCATAGAGTTCTGGTATACGCCGGCAGCTGACCTTGCCAAGTCGGTATCAGGGCGTCCGGTATGGGGCCGGTTTCGGACAGTCCGCTATCGGGGAACTTAAGCGAGAAGCGGACATGTCGTCGAAGGATCATAGGGTCCAAAACCGACCTGTTGTGGGCATTCGGAATGTCTGCCTTCGGTCTGATTGGAAATCCACGCGTGTGCGGCCAACCACCTTGGACGATGATCTGCAGAGACCGAGTTAGTTTCCGGAGGGCATAGGGGCTCGTGTAGGTTCAAGTCTGTCCGGCGGAACCACAACGTTTCACTCTTGCACTGGGGTGCATCGGTCTCAGCAAGCTACGCTTTGCAGCTTAAGATTGCTCAGAGTAATGTTCGGCTATACTGACGTTCTAGCCAAAATAGCCTTTACAGTCGGGAGCCGGGGGAACCATGGCGATCATCAAGAATATTCGCCAGCTCAGAGGAGCCACCGTTCTCGCCGAGCGAAATGCATCTACGCCCTCCGTCGAATTCAGGCGCTTCAATCTGATCTATGGCTTCAACGGCTGCGGCAAGAGCACGCTCTCACGCATTTTTGCGTCGCTGCAGCAAGGCGCTCTGCACCAGCGTCTTCCAGATGCCTGCACCTTCGAAATTGAGATGGATGACGGGGCCAAATATTCTTGCCCCAAGTCTCTCACCGGCCTTGAGAAGCGCGTCTGCGTCTTCAACCAGGACTTTGTCGAGACCAACCTGCGTTGGGCCGAGGGCCAGGCTAGCCCGATCTTCACCATCGGCGCTGACCAGAGCGATGCAGCCGAGAAGCTCAAAGTGACAGAAGGCAAGCTGCCTGCGGCCCTCGCTTTGAAGGCCAGCGAAGCCAAGATCCAAGGCGAGCGCGAGAAGGCTTTCGGCGAGTACAAGAAGACGACGGCGCACGAAATCTCCGGCCGGCTGCGCCAGGCCCAGCGCTATGAGGCCACTCAGTTCAACAATGACGTCAAGGTAGGCGCCGTAGAGGGGGATCTCCTCAGCGAGAGCGATCTCGAGGCGGCAACGGCTACCTGCGCGCGCTCCGAAGCGCCCGCCAAGGTCAAGCTAGTCGATGTTCCGCTCGCTGGCTTGCTCGTTTGTCTTGAGGCCGCAGCTGATCTCTGCCCCAAATCGATCGGCAGCGTCGTTGTCGAAGGGCTCGACGCCCACCCGACTATGGTCCAGTGGGTCAAACACGGCCTTGAGTATCACACCGGGCATGACATCAATACCTGCCTCTATTGCGGGAACGAGGTGTCGGCAGCTCGTCTAGACCTTCTCGCCAGCGCCTTCGACGACAAGGTCAGCGGCTTTATCGCCTCAGTGCAGGAGGCCGCCAAAGCTGGGGCGGAGATCTCGGCTCTGCTCGACATAGCGATCGCCGCCGTGCCGGCGGCAGCCCAGCTGTCGGCCGAGTTTCAGCCGCCCTTCGAAGCCGCTGCCGCCAACTTATCGAAGGCGCTGGCCGCTGCGCTCTCGCTGCTCGACACCGCTCTTCAAGCACTACGGGCGCGAGAAGCCATGCCGACAACGCCTGTCGCAGTGTCGCTGCCTCCACTCGCTGAGATGGAAGACCAGATCCGCGCCCTCGAGGTGAGCTGCAAGGCAGTCAACGCGATCTGCGACCAGCATGCGGCGATGGTCGACAGTTTCAACGAGCATCAAAAGAAGGCGCGCGAGGCCATCCGCAAACACTATGTCGCAGAAACCGACGAGGCCTTCAAAGCCCATGTCGCCGGTATCAAGGAGGCAACTACCAAAGCCACGACGGCGAGCGACGCGGCCTATCAGCTGATGGCCGACATCGACACGCTGCGCGCCCAGGTGCAGCAGCATGGGCCGGCAGCCGACAGGATCAACGCCCTCGTCAAATCCTATCTGGGCCATGCCGAGTTGACGATCGTCCCCGTCGCCAAGGGCTACGAGTTGCATCGCCTCGGCGCCCTTGTCCGCGGCGCGCCGAGCGAGGGCGAGAAGACGGCGATTGCCATCTGCTACTTTCTCTCGACCCTCTCCTCCGAAGACCGGAAAATCAAAGACCTGATCGTCGTCATCGACGACCCTGTCTCAAGCCTCGACACCAAGGCGATGAACTACGCCAGTGCGCTGCTGCTAAACCGCCTGGCCAAGGTTGGCCAGCTCTTCGTCTTCACCCACAACCAGCCCTGCATGAACGAGTTCAAGAAGGCCTGGAAAGGGTGGGCAAAGGTGGAACCGGACAAGCCGCCGACGGCCAGGTTACTCTTCATCGACGTTGCCGTGCCGGAAGGGAAGGCGGCGCGAACCGCTACCCTGATCGAGCTGCCGAAGCAGCTGCGCGAGTTCGATTCCGAATATCACTACCTCTTCCAGAAGGTGCTCGAGTTCGAGAAGGCGGGCGTCGGACATTCCGACTACGCTTTCATGATGCCGAACGTGCTGCGCCGAGTGCTCGAGGTCTTCCTCGCCTTCAAGGTGCCGCGCAGCGGCAATGTCAGCGACAAGCTCAAGACGATCGGGGACAGGCACGACGGCATCGATCCCGATCGTCTTCGCGCTATCGAAAGGCTGAGCCAGGTCGAGTCGCACTCCGACAATCTCGACGATTTGATCGCGCAGTCGTCGATGACCGTCGAGGAGAGCAGAGACGCCACCCTGGCTTTGATCCATCTCTTCGAAAAGGTAGACGCCGACCATCTGAAGGATTTGCGCACCCATTGCAAGCCGGCCGAGCCCCCGCAGGCAGCGCAGCCGGCTCCAGTTGCAGTGCCAACATCCGTGCCTGAACCTGACGCGTCTGCTCCTGAGCCAGCGTCAACACTTGAGACCCCGACTGAAGGTGGGCCTGCGCGACAGCCGGAGACGGTATGAGCGTACAATGAGTTATGACTTCAAGACGCTCTCCGATGCCGACTTCGAAGACCTCGCCCGCGATCTGATCGGTCGCCTGCTCGGTCTGCGTTTCGAAGCATTTTGCACCGGGCCCGATGGTGGCATGGATGGAAGGCACTCGTCGGCCGAGGGGGCTGTGATCCTGCAGGCCAAGCACTATGCGGGTTCGAGCGCGGCGCAGCTCCAGGCCGTGATGAAGAAGGAGAGGACATCGATCGATACCCTCGATCCGGCGCGTTATCTGCTGGCAACCTCGCGCCAGCTCACCCACAAAACGAAGGCCGAGCTTGCCGCGCTCATCGGGCCGAGCCTAAAAAGCGAGGCCGACATCTTCGGCCCGGATGATCTGAACAAGCTGCTGCGGGACTATCCCGATCTCGAGAAGGCCCACATTAAACTTTGGCTGTCGAGCGCCGCTGTTCTTGACCGCGTCGTCAACGCCGCTGCCCACACCTTCGCCGCCATTGCGCGCGACGAGATTGAGGCCAAGGTTCGCGTCTATGCCCAAAACCCAAGCTTCTCGGAGTCGGCCGCCAAGCTCGAAGACCAGCATGTCTTGATCGTCTCGGGGCCGGCAGGCGTCGGCAAAACCACGCTCGCCGAGATGCTCTCCTATGCCTATCTCGCAGAAGGCTGGGAACTGGTCCCAATCCGCAGCCTTGATGACGGCTTCGCCTCGCTCAACGACGCGAAGAAGCAGGTTTTTCTCTTTGACGACTTTCTCGGCCGGGTGGCGCTCGACAAGCATGCCTTGTCGATGAAGGACAGTGACCTAGCCCGCTTCATCAAGCGGGTGAGAAGTAGCGCGAACGCGCGTTTCATTTTGACGACCCGCGCCTACATCCTGGAAGAGGCGAGGCGTGTCTCGGAGTATCTCGCCGACCAAAGGCTGGACGTCTCCAAATACATACTTGACGTCGGAATATATACGCGTCGCATCCGCGCCCGCATCCTCTACAACCATTTGCTCGTCGCCGAGACCCCGGTCGAGCATATCCGGGCGCTGATCGAGAGTGGTAAGCTCGCCGACATTGTCGATCACAAGAACTACAATCCGCGCGTCATCGAATGGATGACCGACCGTTTCCATATCGGCGCACTCTCTGCGGCCGACTACCCCGCCGCCTTCCTAGAGGGCCTGCGGAATCCGAAGGGTCTTTGGGACACCGCCTTCCGCACCCATATCGACGATCGTTGCCGGCACCTGCTCTTCGCACTTTTCTTCTGTTCCGAATATGGCGATGACATCGACAACGCCCGCGTCTCCTATGACGCACTCCACCATGCGCTCTGCAATCGCTACGGTCTGCCGCGGGATCCGAAGGATTTCGAAGAAGCGGTCCGCATTTTGGAGGGGGGCTTCATCGCCGTCAGCGGCGATCGCCTCTCCTTCATCAACCCGTCCTTCCGCGATTATCTGACCGAATACCTCGACGACCAGGTTCTGTTGCGTGGGTTCGCCGGCACCTCACGCCGGTCGGACTGGGCTGAAGCCGTATGGCGACAGGGTCAGCGCGGTGCCACCTTGGGCTCGCTCAATCCAGAGCTGGCGGCGTCGTTCGTCAGTGTCGCGGAGGCCTTCCAAAACTGGCCGACCTGGAAGCGCTACAAAGCGGATCCGCGCAGCATGGTTATAGCCGACGGCTCAAATGCCAGCCGCCTCAAGCTGATCTTGGATTGGTGGAACCATTGCAAGGAGCCGAGGCTGATCGCAGCCGCGCTCGCTCTGGCAAGCTCGCCGCCGGACGGTTGGAATTCATGGCGCGATAGCGAGCCGGCAATCGAACTGATCAGGCAGCTGCGCGACGGCGACTATTTCGACGAATTCCCGGCGGCCGAGGAATTAGCCCAGTTGATCGAAGCCGGACTGCTCAGGATGCTGAAGTCCGGCGTTTCCTCCGACGATATCGAGAAGCTGTCGGACGCCATCGAGGAAAACCAAACCCATCTCGGACCCGATATCTGCACTGCCATGAACCAGCTGATCGCGGACGAGTTCGCCGAGATCTACCAACGCATCTCGGACATGGATTCGGAGAGCACCCTCGACGAGTATCTCAACACGTTGACCCGGTTGGCACCCCGTGCGGGCCTTTCGAAGGCGCAGATCGCAAGGGCGACCGATGCCGTCAGCGAGCGCAAAATCGAGGTTGCTGACAAAGCCGAAAGCGCCGAGGCCCCGGCCTTTGCCCAGAAGCGGGACGACAAGAACCCCTTCGACGATAGCGACTTGATCAACTTGTTCACGCCGCTCTTGAGGCGCGTCAGTTGTTAATGTTTGGGTGAAGTCGACACCTTGCGCCACATCAATGCTTATTGGTGTCCGGCCGCTTGTCGGGCGCGCTGTTCGGCCCATTTGCCCCCCGGCGACGCCGCGGCAGCCGCTGGCGTCGCTGCAGTCGCCGAGATCGGAAGCGATTGTCGATCTGCTCCAGCGTCTCTCTTGCCGTATAGGCTTGGATTTCGACAAGTCGCTCAAAGAGGTCGAGACCGATCTCACGCGTTTCATCTCCGAGGCGATGCAACGTGATCGCTAGATCCACCAGTTCGGCCGCCGAGCCGGCAGTGCTGGTCGAGATGTCGCCCAATTCGTTGCTCCAGGCCTCGATTAAGCGCTTGGCTATTCGGGCAACAAGCGTCGCCTCGTGCGGGAGTAATGACGCGAGGCGGTCAACGACGAATGTCGCGTCAACTTCCGAAGCCTGAGACAGGTTCGCCTCGATAGCTCTGAGCAGTGCGATCCAGGCCGGTTCAGGCGATATCTCATCGACGATGCGGAAGAGATCGAAGAGGTTGCGCCAAGCCTGCCCGCGAACCAATGGGATGATGCGGACCAGCAGCTTGGACGCCCGCTCACGATACTGGGCGTTCGGGAAGAGGTTCACCGCGGTGTTGATGGCGCCGAGGCGAGTCCATGCCGTGCCTCTGTCAAAGATAATGGCTTCAAGCAGCGGGGACGCCCAGGGCAATTCCGGACGAACGAACGCGATCAACGTGGCGAGTTCGCCGGCCAGCTGCTCGAAATAATCGTCGCCAGCCGATGCCCATGCCTCGATGTACCGGCGGACGAAGTCGGGATACCGCCAGTGCAGGTAGGCAAAGAGTTCGGCGAGCTCGTCACTGCGCAGCAGGTCCGGAAACTGGTCTAGCAGCGCCTCCAGGAACTGCTCCATCACGGTGCCGTCGGTAGGCTTCAGATAGCGGAGCCAGTGCAGCAGTGCCTGCCAGATCGCCTCGCTTTCGCCTCGCGCGTTGGCCCGGGTCAGAAGGTCAAGTACGCGGTCGTGCTCCTCGGCCACGCGTCCCGAAACTCGGCTCGAAGCCGCGGATAAGGCGGGCGGCCCGTTGCGGGTCGGTCTTTGCGAACTCCGCAAATGCGCGCGAGAGCTGGATATTGCCCCCCTCAATCATGCGGTTGGGGTGGTCCCAGTCATATTTGTCAGGCACCTCGCGGAAGGCATTGATGATGTCCTCGTCCCGTGCCTTTCTGAGCTGCTCTGCCGAGATCGGCGAGCCTATCCACGACGCGCCCTGTCGACGCACACCACGATCCGATCTCGGGAACCGCCGCTGTTCTTCAAGCACAAGTCGACGGCTCTCGGCCGGCAGGCGGTCGGCGGGCAGCGCGGACAAAAGGCCCAGTCGGATTATGCGAACCGTGTCCTGGAAGTGTCGGCGGCCTTCCGCGTCCAGGTTTGGATAGGGCGGCGGCGCATAGGCGTTGATCAGTGCGACGAAAGCGGCGATCTCAGCATCGGACCAGTTCGGGCTGCTTGCGGCGACCAGCCGCTTGCTTGTGCCTGAGCGGTCCTCATGGTTTCCGAGCAGGAACCGCCGCTGGTCGCCCGTGAGGAAACGGTGCGCGCGCTCCGCATAGTCTTGCGGAGAGAGCGACAGTACGTGAGCGAAGAGCCGCTGGGCTGGCGCAAACTCTTCGCTTTCATGTGCGGCCAGCCAAGCAAGAAACCGCTCCGCATCACTTCGTGCCAGGGTCTCGAGGGCGACGCGAATAGCGCCAAGGATCGGGGGACCAGAGCGATCGCGGCCGGCGTCCTCCTCGGCAAACTTGAAGTCCAGCGTGTAGCGGACGAAATAGTTGACAGGGTCGCCCTCCCTGTCGCTCTCAAGGTCGGCAAGCGCGCTCATCGCCTCCGTGAACCACGGCCAAAGGGCATCGAGGAAAGGCTCGGGCCGAGCCGCCGCGAGCGCTTCTAGCGTGTCCCACACATTTTCGCGCTCCACGACGTCGGTGATCGGCTCTCTGGGGGACGCTGCGATACGCCACTTCCAGTATTCGTCGCCATCGCCCTGCGGCGCCGCGGCGACCCGCTTGGCCGACTCCTCTTTTGCGGCGCGCAGTTCCTTTCTGAGGATCGCTTCGAGGAGCCCGATCGCTACGTCGGGTTGTGTGGTGCCGATCGCGCTTACCGCATATTCGAGGTCGTGAGCGTGAATGGTCGTACGTTCGATGATCTGCTTGGCGACTTCGATCATGCGCGGGGTCCAGACGAGTGCGTGGTCGAAGGCGGCCCAGGTGAGACGATCCCGCTGCGGGTCGCGGGCCCAGTTTTCGACGATCAGCCTCTCGACTTCTGCGCCCGCAAAAGCCCAGGCAAGGGTGAGGACAGTCCCTGCATCGAGCCGAGGCTCTCTCGTCATCAAGCCCAGTCTCCGGCGTCACCGACTGCTTCGCGCGCAGTCCGCAAACCCTTGGTCCCGCGTCGCTCGCGAACCGTACTGCGGAAGGTGGCGACGGAGACGCGGGCGCTAGAGCGGCCGGGAATCGGGGCGGAAGGTGTCTCTGCCGACGGGGGCCAAATCCCCGGCCTCGCAAGCCCCCGGAATGACGGGCGAATTGGCGGGGCTGAAGGCCGAAAAGTATAACAATATCAATAGGTTAATAGGTGGCGGAGGGAGCGGGATTCGAACCCGCGATACGGTTTCCCGTATACACACTTTCCAGGCGTGCGCCTTCAACCACTCGGCCACCCCTCCGTCGTGCGGGAACGTGCCCGCTGATCCGCTTTTGCCGGGCCGGCCGGAGAACTCCGGAACATGGTCGAGCAATGCGCCGGCGGGCCGGCTCGCGAACGAGCGTTGCGCTATCACGAAGCGCGCCTGCCACGCAAGGCCGTCGCGCTGCTTCGCCGGCTCGCAGGCCGCTGTGCGCACAGGCGATTGCCGAACCGGGCCTCTGATCCTATTTATGCTCCATCCGGAAAACTCAGCCTTCTGGGCGAAAGGATCGCCATGTTCCGCTTCCTCGTTCGGCTCGCGGGTCTTTTCGCCTTGGCCGGCGCGGTGATCGCGCTCGTCGTCGACGGCTCCAAATCCATCGCCGCCTCGACGCTGACCTATACCCCTCTCGGCCAGGCCTGGTTTGCCTTCGATCCCGACAGCCTCGCCGCGGCGCAGGCTGCCGTCGCGAGCCAGATCGAGGTCCATGTCGGCAGCTGGGTCTGGTATCCCGTGATCCAGTTCTTTCTCTCGTGGCCGGTCTGGCTGGTTCTGGCGGCGCTCGGCGCGCTCTTGCTGATCGCCGGCCGACCCCTGCCCTTCCGCGCCGCCGTCGCCTGAATTTCCTCCGACCCCAAGGAGACCGCCCATGAACATCCTCGATATCTTCGCCCGCAAGGCGCGCATGCCCGCCCCCGGCGCGGCGCTGCCGGGCCGTTCGACGCCCATCACCGAGCCGAGCCTTCATTTCGTGAACGGCCGCGCCCTCGCCGGCCCCTATGCGAGCGGCCTCGAGACGGCGCTGTTCGGCCTCGGCTGCTTCTGGGGCGCAGAGCGCCGCTTCTGGACCGAGGCCGGCGTCGTGGTGACTGCCGTCGGCTATGCCGGCGGCGAGACGCCGAACCCGACCTATGAGGAGGTCTGCTCGGGCCTGACGGGCCACAATGAGGTGGTGCTCGTCGTGTTCGACCCGAAAGTCGTCTCTTATGAGGCGCTGGTGAAGCGCTTCTTCGAGAGCCATGATCCGACGCAGGGCATGCGCCAGGGCAATGATGTCGGCACGCAGTACCGCTCCGGCATTTATGTCGCCGATGCCGCGCAGCGGGCGACGGCTGAGCGCGTGCGCGACGCCTATGAGGACGAGCTCGCCAAGCGCGGCTTCGGCGCGATCACGACCGAGATCGTCGACCGCCCGCCGTTCTATTTCGCCGAGGACTATCACCAGCAATATCTCGCCAAGAACCCGAACGGCTATTGCGGGCTCGGCGGCACGGGCGTCGCCTGCCCGATCGGCGCCGGCGTCGCGGCCGCCTGAGGATGACGATCATGGCTGCGGCGGATGTGAATAATGATCTCGCCGCAGCCATCGAGCGCCTTTCGGAGGATGGCTTTGCCGTCGTCGACGATTTCGTGCCGCCGGCGCTGGTGCGCCGGCTGGCGGAGCGGCTGGACAATCTGCAGGCGGCCGACGCGCTCGCGACGGCCGGCCTCGGCCGCGAGGGGGAGCGTCAGGTCGATCGCAGCATCCGCCGGGCCGCGATCCGCTGGCTCGACGAAAGCGACGCCGCCGAGGCCGATCTCCTCGCGCTCGCCGAGACGATCCGCATCGCGATCAATGGCCGCCTGTTCCTCGGCCTCTTCCATTTCGAGTGCAATTTCATCAGCTATCCCGTCGGCGGCTTCTACCGCCGCCATCTCGACAGCCTTGCGGGCGCCCGCAACCGCGTGATCTCGTTCACGACCTATCTCGATCCCGACTGGCAGGCGGAAGATGGCGGCGCGCTCAGGATCTGGCGCGCGCCGGACGATGTCGGCCCGCCGGCGCTGGACGTCCTGCCCCGCGCCGGACGGGTCGCGCTCATGCTGTCGGAGGAGATCCCGCACGAGGTGCTGCCCACCAATCGCCCGCGCCGCGCGATCGCCGGCTGGTGGCGCGTCGCCTCAGGCTGAACGCTCCGTTCCATCCCGAAAGCCTACGCCCGCCGCCGGCGCTATCCTGCCCCCACGCTCGCCCCCCCTCCTCCAAGCCACCACGGACTTCCCATGACCTCGTCCCTGTTCTCGCCCATCACGCTCGGCCCGGTGACGCTGCCGAACCGCATCGCGGTCGCGCCGATGTGCATGTATTCCTCCGATGACGGCTCGCCGTCGGATTGGCACATCCAGCACTGGACGCAGCTTGCGATCTCCGGCGCGGCCATGATCACCTTCGAGGCCACGGGCGTCGAGCGGCGCGGGCGCATCTCGCATCGCTGCGTCGGCCTCTATTCCGATGCCAACGAGGCGGCGGTCGCCGCGAAGCTCGCTGTCGCGCGCCGCTTCGCCGCGCCCGGTACCGTTTTCGGCATCCAGCTCGCCCATGCCGGCCGCAAGGCATCGACGCAGGTGCCCTGGCTCGGCGGCGGGCCGCTCGGCAAGGATCAGGATCCCTGGCAGACCGTCGGCCCCTCGGCGATCCCCTTCGCGCCCGGCTGGCATGTGCCCGAAGCGCTCGACGAGGCCGGCATCGAGGCGGTGATCGGCCATTTCGTTCAGGCCGCGCAGCGGGCCGAGCGGGCGGGCCTCGATTTCGTCGAGATCCATGGCGCGCATGGCTATCTGCTGCACGAGTTCCTGTCGCCGCTCTCCAACAAGCGCACGGACCGCTATGGCGGCAGTCTCGAGAACCGCATGCGCCTCGTCCTCGAGGTGACCAAGGCGGTGCGCGCGGCGCTGCCGCCGCGCATGTTCGTCGGCGTCCGCCTGTCCGCGAGCGAATGGACCGAGGGCGGCTTCGAGATCGACGAGGCTGTCGAGGTCGCGAGCGCGCTCAAGGAGGCCGGCGCGGTCTATATCTGCGCCTCGTCCGGCGGCAATGCGCATGGCGCCGACATCAGGGTGAAGCCGCTCTACCAGGCGCATCTGGCCGAGGCGATCCATCGCCGCGCCGGGATCGCCACCCGCGCCGTCGGGCTGATCACGCGTCCGGCGGAGGCCGAACGCCTGATCGCCGAAGACCGGACCGACATGGTGGCGCTCGCCCGCGCCATCCTCGCCGATCCGCGCTGGCCCTGGCGCGCCGCCGCCGAGCTCGGCGCCGACATCCCGATCGTCGGCCAGTATCAGCGCAGCTGGCCGACCATGCGCCACTGGGTCTCGCCGTGAACGTGACGGCTCAATAGAGCGAGCCGTTCGTCCTTTCGGGCGGCACGGCCGCGTCGACCGGATTCTCGGTCGTATCGTCGAGCGCGGCGTCGGCCGCCTGGGCCGGCGCACGCGCCGCGGCCGGGCTGGCGACCAGCACGGAGGGCTCCGGCTTGATGCCGGGCGGCGCGCCGAGGAGCACCTGACGGCAGGCCGGCGGCAGGTCGGAGAGCATAATCGGGCGCGGCTTCACGGCCGGCTTGGTCGGCTTCGACGGCTTCACGGGCTTGGGCGGCTGCAGCCAGGCGTCGAGCTCCGCGCCGCAGCCATCGCCGGGCGGCGGCGCCTTTTGCGGCACGCAGCTCGCCATATTGGCCGGGCAATCGAGCCGCACATGCATGTGATAGGTGTGGCCCCACCAGGGCCGCACCTTGCCGAGCCAGGCGCGGTCGGCGCCGGCGCTGACGCAGAGCTGCTTCTTGATCGCCGCATTGACGAAGATGCGCGCCACCTGCGGGTCGAGCGCCGCGCGACGGATCAGCTTGAACTGGCCGCTCGTCCAGCCGGCCGCATTGATCGTGCGCGCCTTCTCATTGACCATGTTGACCGGCGCCATGGTCTCGCGCTCGTCGGCCGAGAGCGTGCGCTTCGGCATCGGCGTCAGCCAGATGTCGACATCGAGCCCGATCTGATGGCTCGCATGGCCGGTGAGCGCCGGGCCGCCGCGCGGCTGGCCCATGTCGCCGACGAGCAGCCCCGGCCATTTGTCGAGCGTCTTCGACTGCGCGGCGAGGCTCTCCGTGAAGGCGATGAGCTCCGGCGTGCCCCAATAGCGGTTGCGAGACAGGCGCATCGCCTGCCAGTCCGGTCCGCTGACCGGCAGCGCCACGGCGCCGGCAAGGCAGCCCTTGGCATAGGAGCCGATCGACCGCGCTTCCAGCGGGATCGGCGTGTTCATCTGCGAAAACAGGATCTTGGCCGGCGTCGTATCGACCGTTTCCGCCATGGCCGGCCCCGCGATCAGCAAGCCAGCCAGCAATGCTCCCATGCTGCGCGCGAGCATTCGTTTCACCTCATATCGTCCCGGCCCGCCGCCATCATGCCGCATCCGCGTTAACGATTCATTCGTCATCTACGAGCCGCGCCGCGGCGCCGGCATCTGGATGAATTTTCCGGCATGAGGCGGCAATGGCCCACCTGCTGGATCATAATTTCAACATGCCGCCAGTGATGAGCATCGCTTTACAAATCCGACCGGAATTCCGCGATTGCGAGGGTCCGGTGACGGCACTAGATTTGGAACGAATTTTCCACAACGGACCGGCCCGGCGCTTGAGCGTCGCCCGCGATCCCGTTTCCGATCAGGGAGAAAGCAGCATGGCACTCAATCTCGGCGACGTCGTTCCCGATTTCCAGGCCGAAACCACCGAAGGTCCGATCTCCTTCCACCAGTGGCTCGGCGACAGCTGGGGCGTCCTGTTCTCGCATCCGAAGAACTTTACGCCCGTCTGCACGACCGAACTCGGCGAGGCCGCCAAGCTCAAGCCCGAATTCGACAAGCGCGGCGTCAAGATCATCGGCCTCTCCGTCGACCAGCTCACCAATCATGATGGCTGGGTCAAGGACATCAAGGACGCGACCGGCGCGCAGCTCAATTTCCCGCTGATCGCCGACCATGACAAGAAGGTCGCCAATCTCTACGGCATGATCCATCCGAACGCTTCCGACACGACGACGGTGCGCTCGGTCTTCGTGATCGGGCCCGACAAGAAGCTCAAGCTCTCGCTGACCTACCCGGCCTCCACCGGGCGCAATTTCGACGAGATCCTGCGCGTCATCGACAGCCTGCAGCTCACCGCCAAATTCTCCGTCGCCACCCCGGTCAACTGGGAGAAAGGCGAGGACGTGATCATCGTCCCGTCCGTCTCCGACGAGGCGGCCAAGGAGAAGTTCCCCGGCGGCTGGAAGACCGTGAAGCCCTATCTGCGCGTCGTGCCCCAGCCGGGCAGCAACTGACGCCGTCTTCCCAATCCGCAATCAAGGGCAGGCCTCGGCCTGCCCTTTTTGTTTTCCGTCACGGCGCCGGCGCGTTCCCCTCCCCGGCAGCCTCGCCCTCGCCCGGGTGCTGGCGCAGCCATTCCAGCAGCAGCACATAGCCGACGGCGAGCAGCACCGGCCCGACGAAGAGGCCGATCAGGCCCTCCGAGATCATGCCGCCGATGACGCCGATCAGGATCACCGGCATCGGCACGCCGCCGCCGCGCCCGAGCATCAGCGGCTTCAGCGCATTGTCGCTGAGCCCGGCGATGAGGGTCCACACCGCGAAGAGCGCCGCCGTCCCGGTCGTCTCGACCGCGAAGACATAGCCGATGACCGGCAGCGTCAGCAGCAGCGCCGGCACCTGCACGACGCAGAGCAGCAGCGTCGCGAGCGTCAGCAGCCCCGCCGCCGGCAGGCCGATGGCGAAGAAGCCGATGCCGAGCAGCAGCGCCTGGATCGTCGCGACGCCGACGACGCCGATCGCCACGCCGCGGATCGTCGCCGCCGTCAGCGCGACGAGGCGCGTTCCGCGCTCCGCGCTGCCGGTGATGCGCTCCATTAGGCGGCGCGAGAAGGCGGCCGCGCCCTCGCCATAGGCGACGAGCACGGCCGCGAGCGCGCAGGAGACGACGAAGGTCGCCTCGCCCGCCACCAGCCCCTTGGCGAAGGACAGCACCCAGGCGGCCGGGCCGGTGAGCGCGTCGCGATATTTGGCGAGCGCCGCCGGGGCATTGGTCGCAGCGAGCGCCCAGGCTTCGCTGAGCCGCGTCCCGACGAAGGGCAGATCGGCGAGGCGGGCCGGCGGCGGCGGCAGGGTCAGGGCGTGGCTCTGCATCTGCTCGACGATCGCCTTCAGCGTCTCGGCGAGCGAGGCCACAACGACGATCATCGGCACCAGCGTCACCACGACGCCGACCAGCCCGATCAGCAGCGCCGACCAGCGATTGCCGAGCCGCGCGGCGAGGCGCCGATGCAGCGGATAGAGCATCACCGCCAGGATCGCCGCCCAGAGCAGCATGCCCATGAACGGCGTGACGATGCGAAAAGTCGTATAGGCGAGCGCCGCGACGAGCCCGATGCGGAGCGCCGCATCGAGCATGCTCGCGCGCGGCGGCGCACGGTCGGTGTCGGTCAGTTGCTGTTGCATGCTTCAGTCCCCACGCGGATGCTAAAGCAATTCCAGCGAAAGTGGATACCGGTTTCGCGTCCGGAATTGCGCCGGAACAAAGCGTTAGAGCAAATCCGGTGAACCGGGTTCACCGGATTTGCTCTAGCAGCAGCTGCAGCGGGAAGCGATGGGCAGGCGGAAACACCCTGCCGGCCTTGGCCGCAGGGTTTCGAGTGAAGAGGTCGCGCGGGGCGGCCTGCTGCCCGCGCGCGGGCGGCGCGCCGGCGAATTGGATAGATGAGGTGCCCGAGCCGCCCGTTCGAGGCAGCCGGCGCCCCGCGCCGACGAGATCTGCGACCGGTACCGATGGACCGTGGGTGTTTCGTTGCTGGGTCACCCGGCGGCAAGTCCCACGTCCGGAGCCCCCCTTACGGAATGCCCGAACGCCCGCCGCTGGCCCGCGTGTACGGACCCGGCGCATCGGAGTTCCGGCCGCCCATTGGGGCGAGGCTCGTGACCCCTCGCCCCCAAGGCCCGCCGAGCCCCACCCGCAAACGGAACGACCGGTTCGCCCTCTTCGGTGGGCGGGGATGAGCGGAGTATGCGCCCGGCGGGATGGGGCGGGGATAGATTATTTTGGGGGCAGAGCTGAATGTCGACAGAACGTTCGGAAGCAGAAGCTGCCAAGTGCGCGTCCGAACGTCAGGTATGGGCCGGCAGGGGGACCGGCGGCTTTAGAACGAGAGAAGCATGACAGCCGCCGCTCTATAACCTGTGAACCGTGGAGTTCGGTCTCGTGTATCTGGCTCGCATCTTCACGGGATTCTTCGAACAGGGCCGGTCCAATCCGGATCCCGATGGCTTACTCATTCCCTAAGGCGAAGTCGTTTGAACGCTCGTAATATAGTCACTCGTCTTCCCCGTGTGACACAGCGGCCTTTGGGAATTCTACGTCTCAGACCGAGGTCAACTCTCGAGCTGAACGAACCTTTGTCCGCCGTCGAGTTCTTGCCGGATAATGGTTGCGATATCCCATCGACCTTCACCCTCCAAGGTTACGGCTACCTGCTCCAAAATATACTGACCGCCATTCAGCACGGTCGCCCGTACAACAGCGCGTATGACGGATTCCATATCGCCGGCTGCCTGCGGGAGGGAGCGCATTGTGCTGATCAGATCGTCATGGTGCGCAATTGACTTAAGTATCATCGGCGACGCAGGGCGAGCCGACTTCGGTCGGCCCTTCACACGCTTGCGGGCTTCTTTGGCTTGGGGCGGCGTCACTTCGACATCGATCGTCTCTGTCCCGTTGTGGGTAGTAGTCATCTTTCGAAGACGAATGGTGCTACCTGTCTCCTCTGACGCTTTCGCCATAGCGGTAATCGACTTATCAACGCTATCGTCGAATGCACCGATCTGCGCTATGGGGACTTGTGTCGTTGTACACTTGAAACCTTCCTGCAGCTTCCTGGCGAAGATGACAAGATCCTGAACAGCTTGCGCCACACCAGCGGCACCCTTGATCCAGCCGCCGGCTTCGGTAGCGATGTCTATCAGCCATATCCAGGTGGACCCGATTTCGAGACGTGCGACAACGAGATCGCGGCCCGTTATGCGGCGATAGTCAGAGTCAAGCGCCTTCAATATCGCCGAAAGCTGAGTTGCGGATATGGGCTTGCCATTGTGGAAAGAAATTACCAGGAACCGCTCGTCGTCGGAGTCTTTGCGAAAATCGAAATCAGCCATTCAATCCCCCACAGTTGAGGCGAAGCTATAACGACAGGGGGAGAAATCAACGTCTAACGGTTGTTTTCACAACACTTTTTAATCATCGCCAAGGTGCCAGCCTCAATCCGCATATTGCCGCTGACCTTACTCAGGCGCGTAAGGTCACTCTTCTCGAGATAAAAACCCATCGGCTCTCGAATCTCGACGGCAACTTCTGATAGGTAAGGAGCGTCGAAGTAGTGAGGCACTGAAGGAGGAAAAGCTTTGGGCGACCAGACGCAGCTATTGGTCCAGCAGACCCAGGCCATCACGTCGATCATGACTCCGATTCTGCTCCTGACAGCTCTAGCTATCGCTATAGTATTCGGATTGCGCATTCTACGAAATTACGAGCGAAACCAAGCTCTAACTAGAGAACAGATGATATATTCGCTGACTGCCAATCCGGACGGCAAATCACACGGAGCGCGGACCAACATTACCATAGCCGGAGACCCGACTGCCGGAGGCGGCTTTGACTTCGTGCAGGTTCCGGACGAGTTCAAGCCATTATTCCTCGATGCCATGAATGGTTTCTGCGACTACGCGAAGCTCAAAGGCTACACCGTCGATATTTCTACGGATGCGAGCCACCCTGGCAAGGTTGGAATCAAAATCACCATCGTAGATATCGGCGTGACGGTCAGCACGTCCACCGTCCGAAGAGACGTGGACGATTACCTGCGGCGGCTCAAGGAAGAAGATGACTTCAGCGACATGCCCATGCCTGAGAATTCCGCCGAACACGTCATGATCGTGTCGGCGCTTCAAGCTCGTTTTGCCTATGTCAAAACGCAGCTCGAAATGCACAAGATTAGATCCCAATTCTTAGAGAAGATGGTCAAGGATGTGCTGAGAACCGGGCTGGGTGCGATCGGCTATAAGACTGCTCCGCAAGTGCAGACATTGCAGCTCACTTTACAAAACGATGGAGGTAAGAACATGCGCGATTCGTACGAAGCCAGCAACTCCCAAAATATCGCGCAAGGTAAGGGCGCTTCCGCACACACGAACGAAAGCAATATTCAGATTGGAAACAATCATAGCGAACGCAACCAGCGCATCGAGGCCCTTAAAGATTTCGCGAAGAAAATTAAGTCTGAGAACCTCACTAAAGAAACTGAGGGCGAGGTTGTTCGGTATATAGAGAACGCACGGGATGAACTGGAAAATGCGTCCGAGCCAAATCCTGATGAGATTGCTAAGTGGCTAGACCGCGCAAACAAAACGATATCGACGGTTTCGGCCAGTGCCGGTCTCGTGACTAAGCTGCATGACCTCCTGACGATGTTCGGCCTCAGCTAACGGCGAGATGCCCACAAGTCTACTGTAAGGCGATTCGCCCCTTAGGACCTGTGTCCGAGATAGGGACGCAACGCAGCCATTCGCAATGGCGCGCGGGGACGGGCCCCTTCGGGGCAACTACCAACAACCACAAGCCTCCGCCCCCCCTACTCATCCATCTTCAACGCCGCAATGAACGCTTCCTGCGGGATGTCCACCTTGCCGAACTGGCGCATCTTGCGTTTGCCCTCTTTCTGCTTGTCGAGGAGCTTGCGCTTGCGGGTGATGTCGCCGCCATAGCATTTCGCCGTCACGTCCTTGCGCAGCGCGCGGACGGTTTCGCGGGCGATGATCTTGCCGCCGATCGCGGCCTGGATCGGGATGACGAAGAGGTGCTGCGGGATCAGATCCTTCAGCTTCTCGCACATGGCGCGGCCGCGCCGCTCCGCCTGCGTCTTGTGGACGAGCATGGAGAGCGCGTCGACCGGCTCGGCATTGACGAGGATCTGCAGCTTGACGAGATCGCCGGGGCGATAATCCGTCAGCTGGTAATCGAAGGAGGCATAGCCCTTCGAGACGGATTTCAAACGGTCGTAGAAGTCGAACACGACCTCGTTGAGCGGCAGGTCATAGGTGACCATGGCGCGCGTGCCGACATAGGAGAGGTCGACCTGCAGGCCGCGCCGGTCCTGGCACAGCTTCAGGATCGCGCCGAGATATTCGTCCGGCGTCAGGATCGTCGCGCGGATCCAGGGCTCGGCGATCTCCTCGATCTTGACCACGTCCGGCATGTCGGCCGGATTGTGCAATTCCATCTCGGAGCCATCGGTGAGCGTGATCTTGTAGACCACCGAGGGGGCGGTCGCGATCAGGTCGAGATTGAACTCGCGCTCCAGCCGCTCCTGGATGATTTCGAGATGCAGGAGGCCGAGGAAGCCGCAGCGGAAGCCGAAGCCGAGCGCGGCCGAGGTTTCCATCTCGAAGGAGAACGACGCGTCGTTGAGGCGCAGCTTGCCCATCGCGGCGCGCAGTTCCTCGAAGTCGGCGGCGTCGGTCGGGAAGAGGCCGCAGAAGACGACGGGCTGCGCCGGGCGGAAGCCCGGCAGCGGCTCGGCGGTCGGCTTCTTGTCGTCGGTGATCGTGTCGCCGACGCGCGTATCGGCGACCTCCTTGATCGAGCCGGTGAAGAAGCCGATCTCGCCCGGGCCGAGGCTGTCGACGGACACCATCTTCGGCGTGAAGAAGCCAACGCGCTCGACGTCATAGGCCGCATCGGCGCGCATCATGCGGATACGCGCGCCCTTCCTGAGGCTGCCATCGATGACGCGCACCAGCACGACGACGCCGAGATAGGTGTCGTACCAGCTATCGACCAGCAGCGCCTTCAGCGGCGCGTCGGGATCGCCCTCCGGCGGGGGAAGATCGGTGACGATCGCTTCGAGCACGTTCTCGACGCCGAGGCCGGTCTTGGCGGAGATCAGCACGGCCTTGGAAGCGTCGATGCCGATCACCTCCTCGATCTGCGCGCGGATGCGCTCGGGCTCGGCGGCCGGCAGGTCGACCTTGTTGAGCACCGTGACGATCTCGAGATTATTGTCGATCGCCTGATAGACATTGGCGAGCGTCTGCGCCTCGACGCCCTGCGAGGCGTCGACCACGAGCAGCGCGCCCTCGCAGGCCGCGAGCGAGCGCGAGACCTCATAGGCGAAGTCGACATGCCCGGGCGTGTCCATCAGGTTCAGGATGTAGGTCTTGCCATCCTTGGCCTTGTAGTCGAGCCGGACGGTCTGCGCCTTGATCGTGATGCCGCGCTCGCGCTCGATATCCATCGAATCGAGCACCTGGTTGGTCATCTCGCGATCGGACAGGCCGCCGGTCAGCTGGATCAGCCGGTCGGCGAGCGTCGACTTGCCGTGGTCGATATGGGCCACGATCGAGAAGTTGCGGATGTTCGGAACAGGCGCTTTCGTCATGCCGCGCTGCATAGCATCACGCTTCCCGGCCGCAAAGCCGTGAATAGCGCCCTTCAGCGCCGGTCGGCATGGAGAATGCGCAGAGAGGCGGCCGTCTCGACCAGCCGGGAGACGAGTTCGGCGACAAGCGGGCGCTCCATCGCGCCGGCAACGCCCGCGACGAGCGCCGAGTCGCGGTAGAGCGGCGGCATGTCGACGGGGGCGAGATCGACCAGATCGCCGGCCGCGAGCTCGGCTCGGATCGAAGGGCCGAGCAGGTGACCGACCGCATGGCCGCCGGCGATCAGCAGGCGGCCGGGCTCGAAGGGAACATGCGAGGCGGTGCGCGCGCGCCGGCGCATGGCGAGGATCGCCTCCGGCGTCACCTGCCACCAGAAATGCGTCAGGAAATGCGGCGCGATCGCGAAGACGCGCTCCAGCGTCGGCTCGGGGCCGATGCGCGCCGCGAGCTCCGCCGAGGCGACGAGCAGCGCCGGCTCGCGAAAAAGCGCCAGCGGCTCGATCGTATCGAGCAGCGGATCGAAATTCGGCCAGCCGATCACGGCAAGGTCGATCTGGCGGTCATGCAGCCATTCCGCGACGTCGCGATGCCGCCCCTCCTCCACCGTCAGCTCGACCTGCGGGTGATCGGTCAGGAAAGCGGCGACGGAGGGCGCGGTCAGATAGCCGGTCACGCTCCGGAGCGTGGCGAGGCCGATGCGGCCGCGATCGACGGAACGGAGCGCATCCTCGCTCTCGACCAGCGTCGAAAGCACGCGCCGCGCATAGGGCAGGAAGGTCGCCCCGCGCTCGGTGAGCTCGATCCGCCGCCCGCGCGTCAGCAGCGGCCCGCCGACGAGTTCCTCAAGCTTGGCGATACGCGCCGAGATCGTCGCCTGCGTCACGTTCAGCCGGGCGGCGGCCTTGGTGAAGCTGCCGTCGCGCACGACGCGGTCGAAGCTGCGAAGCTGGTCGATATCCATAGAAATTTCCTATGACGCCGTTCGATCCCGTCTATCGCACTGCGTACCGTATTGACTTAATCGATCGCAAGGCGTGAAAGCAATGCGACCCGAACCCGCGTGAGCCTGCGGAGCCTCGCCATGACGGCCATCGAGAAACAGACGGACATGGTGACGCTGCGCGCGCTGACGGCCGCAGAGGCGGAAGCGGCGCTGCCGGCGCTCGGCGCGGTGCTGGTCGACGCGGTGGCGGGCGGCGCCTCGGTCAATTTCATGGCCGGCTTCCGGCAGGACGAGGCGGAGACGTTCTGGCGCGGCCAGATCCCGCTCGTCGCCGAGGGCAAGCGCATCCTGATCGTCGCCGAGCTGGACGGCGCCATCGTCGGGACGGTGGTCGTCACCTTCGCGCCGCAGCCGAACCAGCCGCACCGGGCCGATATCGGCAAGATGCTGGTGCACTCCGCGGCTCGGCGGCGCGGCATCGGCCGCGCTTTGCTCGATGCGGCGGAGGCGGCGGCGCAGGCGGCGGGCCGCTCGCTGCTCGTGCTGGATACGGAAACGGACAGCGCCGGCCACCGCCTCTATGCCGCCTGCGGCTGGATCGAGGTCGGCACCATTCCCGGCTATGCGCTCTCGACGGATGGCCGCCCCTCGGGCGCCACCATCTTCTACAAGACGATCGGAGACGCCTGAGATGGAGATCCGCGCCGCGGCCGAGGCCGACCTTCCGGCGATCCTCGCGATCTATAACGACGCCGTCGTCAACACGACCGCGATCTGGAACGACGATGTGGTCGACCTCGACAATCGCCGGGCCTGGTTCGCGGCACGCAGCGCGCAGGGCTATCCGGTCCTCGTCGCCGAGGCCGACGGCGCCGTGCTCGGCTATGCGAGCTATGGCGATTTCCGCCCTTTCCAGGGCTATCGCTTCACGGTCGAGAATTCGATCTATGTCGCAGCGGCGGCGCGCGGACGCGGCGCGGGCGCGAAGCTGCTCGCCGCGCTGATCGACCATGCGAGCGCGGCCGGCAAGCATGTCATGGTCGCCGGCATCACGGCCGACAATGCCGTCTCGCTGCGCCTCCATGAGCGGCAGGGCTTCGTCGAGACGGCCCGCATGCCGGAGCTCGGCTTCAAGTTCGGCCGCTTCCTCGATCTGGTCTTCCTGCAGAAGCGCCTCGGCTGAAGCAACGCCCCTTGCCGATGCTTGGCCCGCCGCGGCTTCGTGCTATAGATCGCGCCTTCGCACGGGAGCGCGATCATGATGAACTTCGTTCCGGCGACGCCGGTTCTCATCGCCTATGTCATCGCCGTCGTGGCGCTCATCCTGACGCCCGGTCCGGATATGACGCTGTTCCTGGGCAAGGCCGTCAGCCAGTCGCGCCTTGCCGGCGTTGCGGCGATGCTCGGCAATTCGGTCGGCCTCGTGATCCACACCGTGCTGGTCGCGATCGGCCTCGCTGCGCTGCTCGCCGCGTCGGTCACCGCCTTCACGATCCTCAAGGTCGTCGGCGCCGCCTATCTCGCTTATCTCGCCTATCAGGCCATCCGGCATGGCTCGGCGCTCAGCCTCGGCGGCAAGCGCACGGCCGCGCCGCTCTATCGCGTCTTCCTTCACGGGCTGACGGTCAATCTGCTCAACCCGAAGATCATCGTCTTCTTCGTGACCTTCCTGCCGCAATTCGTGACGCCGGGCGATCCGCATGCGAGCGGCAAGCTGATGTTCCTCGGCCTGCTCTTCGTCGCCCTGTCGATCCCGATGAGCCTGCCGATGATCTACTTCGCCGGTTCGATCGCCGAATTCCTGAAGCGCTCGCCGAGGGCGACGCGCTTCGTCGATTATCTCTTCGCGACGGTGCTCGGCGGCTTCGCCGTGCGCCTCATTCTGGCGCAGACGAAGTAGCCGCCGAGAACTTCGAGCGACGGTATCGGACTGGGCAGCGCAAGTCCGCCTATCGGAGATGCGCGATACCATTGAGCAGCAGGTCGATGCCCGCGAGGAACTGCGCCCGATCATCATGGTCGCGCAGTTGTGTCGCCATCTTGCGGACGGCGACATAGTCCTCCGCGTCGGATTCTTCCCATCGCGCAGCGACCGCGGCGAGCAAGCTGGATCGATCGGTCCCCTCCGGGTGCATTCGGGCATTGGCTGCATTCTGGCCGGCGACGCCGAGGATATAGCTCACCAGCGCCGACACGCAGTCGAACAGGGCCTTGTCCGGAACACCGAGCTTCAGCAGGCGAGCCCCTACCGATTCGAACATCTGCAGCATGCCGAAGCGCCAGGGCTCGCGAAACAGCTGGCTCCCGACCCAGGGATGCCGATCGATCGCATCGAATATGCCCAGTGCGATCAGCCGGATGCCCTCACGCGGCTCGCCAGCCATCACCTCGATGCGCATGAGGGGAACAACGATCGCGTCGGCGCAGGCGGCGAGCAACTCACCCTTGTCGGCAACATGCCAGTAGATCGCGCCACTACCGGTCGAGAGACGGCTGGCCAATGCCCGGAAGGTCAGCGCAGCTTCGCCATCCGCGTCCAGGATCTCTATGGCGGCCTCTACGATCCGTTCTCTCGACAGGGCGTCCGTGCGCCGCTCGCTGCGCTGCTTCCGATTGTCCATGCTCCATATTGACAGATATGGAACACCGTTCCAATAGTGATGGATTGGAACGGTGTTCCAAACGTGATGGAAGGTTCAATCTCATGTCGTCAGTTACCATTGTGGGCGCCGGCCTTGGCGGCCTGATGCTCGCACGCGTCCTCGCGGTCCACGGAATCACGGCCGTGATCTACGAAGCTGATGCCTCCGCCGGCTCCCGGACCCAGGGCGGTATGCTCGATATCCACGAGCAGGATGGGCAGCGCGCCTTGGCCATGGCCGGCCTGAAGGATGAATTTCGCGCCCTTGTTCATGTCGGAGGTCAGGCTTCGCGTGTCTTGCGCCGCGATGGTACGGTGCTGTTCGATCAGCCGGACGACGGCAGCGGCGGCCGCCCCGAGGTCTTGCGCGGCGCGCTTCGGCGCATTCTGATCGAGTCTCTGCCAGCCGGCACGATCCGCTGGGGACGCAAGGTGATCGAAATCGTTCCGCTCGGCGAAGGCATGCACCGGCTCATCTTCGCGGACGGCTCCACTGCGACTGCCAACCTGCTCGTCGGTGCCGACGGGGCGTGGTCGAAAGTACGGCCCTTGCTCTCCGATGCCAGGCCGGCCTATGTCGGCACGACCTTTGTCGAGACCTACCTCTCGGATGCCGACTCGCGTCA
Source organism: Kaistia hirudinis (assembly GCF_014196455.1). Taxonomy (GTDB): domain Bacteria; phylum Pseudomonadota; class Alphaproteobacteria; order Rhizobiales; family Kaistiaceae; genus Kaistia; species Kaistia hirudinis. The sequence continues at coordinate 494,904 of NZ_JACIDS010000004.1, read as the reverse complement.
CCCCGCTACGGCCGCTGCCGTGGGCTCCGGCGCCTTGTTCGCAGTGGAGGCCGGCAAGGGCATCTTCGCACATCGCGAGCCGCATGGGGTCCTCCACGCCTACATCGCACTGAGCCGACCGGCCCGATGGATCGAGGACATCGATTTTGCCGATGCCAGCACCGCGCGGACGCGTCTGGTCGCCGAATTCGCCGGGTGGGCACCGGCACTCACGGCCTTGATCACGGACGGCGATACCGCGCCCATGCTACGGATGATCCACAGCCTGCCAAATGACCATCGCTGGAAGCGGCTGCCAGGCCTGACGCTGATCGGCGATGCGGCGCATCTCATGCCCCCGGCGGGCGATGGTGCCAATCTTGCCTTGCTCGACGGCGCCGAACTTGGCGAGGCGCTCGCTGCCCAGCCCGACTCGGTCGAAACGGCGCTCGCCGCCTTTGAGGACAGGATGTTCAAGCGCAGCACCGAAACGGCCCGGGAGGCTCATCGCGTCCTCGGTCTTTGCCTCGGTGAGCGCGCGCCAAATTCCCTGATCGAATTCCTCTCCGGCGCGCTGAACGCCTAGAGTTTCGGTTCGGCGACCGCGCGAAGGCCGGCCCCGCGCCCGGCGATCAGCCAGTAGACGAAGCCCGCGACGAAGCCGGCCGCCAGCGGCGGCGGATAGGCGTCATTGCCGGGAAAGGCGAAGAGATGCGCGCCGAGCCCGAGCGCGCCGCCGAAGACCATCCAGGCGAGCGCCGAGCGGATCGCGAAGATCTCCGAAAGGACGATCGCCGCAAGGAAGGGCAGCACGCAACCCTTGGCGATCTCGGCGACGAGCACCATGACCGGCGCGATGATCACCGGGACATCCCCGAACGGACCACCCCACAGATCCGCCTCGCGGAAGCCGAAGGCGGCGAGATAGACCGCGACCGCGGCCGCGATCGCCGCCATGAAGCCGATCGGGATCAGGAAGAGAATGCGCAGGAAGGCGCGCATGGCAGGGCCTATTCGTCCGCGTCGCCGGCCATCATCGCCTCGAGCGCCAGGCGCTCGCGAGCGCGCATGCGCTCGCTCTCGCTCTTCAATTGCCCGCAGGCGGCGAGGATGTCGCGGCCGCGTGGCGTCCGGATCGGCGAGGCATAGCCGGCGCGGTTGACGATGTCGGAGAAGGTCTCGATCGTCTCCCAATCCGAGCACTGGTAATTGACGCCCGGCCAGGGATTGAACGGGATCAGGTTGATCTTGGCCGGAATGCCCTTGAGCAGGCGGACGAGCTCGCGCGCATCGGCCGGGCTGTCATTGACGTCCTTCAGCATCACATATTCGAACGTGATGCGGCGGGCGTTCGACAGGCCGGGATAGTTGCGGCAGGCGTCGAGCAGTTCCTTGATCGGGTATTTCTTGTTGAGCGGTACGAGCAGGTCACGCAGGTCGTCGCGCACCGCATGCAGCGAGATGGCCAGCATCGAGCCGATCTCCTCGCCGGCGCGCGGGATCATCGGCACGACGCCGGAGGTGGAAAGCGTGATGCGGCGCTTGGAAAGCGACAGGCCCTCGCCATCGGAGGCGATCAGCAGCGCCTCTTTGACATTGTCGAAATTGTAGAGCGGCTCGCCCATGCCCATCATCACGATGTTGGAGACGAGGCGGCCCTCGCTCGGCACGGCCGCGCCGACTGGTGTCGTCGCGTCGGGAAAATCGCCGAGGCGATCCCGCGCGACGAGGATCTGGCCGACGATTTCCTCCGCCGTCAGGTTGCGCACCAGCTTTTGCGTGCCCGTATGGCAGAAGGAGCAGGTCAGCGTGCAGCCGACCTGTGACGAGACGCAGAGCGTGCCGCGACCGATCTCGGGAATATAGACTGTCTCGATCTCGACCGGCCGGCCGGCGCCGCGCGCCGGAAAGCGCATCAGCCATTTGCGCGTGCCATCCTCGGAGACCTGTTCGGCGACGATCTCCGGCCGCTTCAGCGTGAAGGCGCTTTCGAGCGTCGACCGCATGTCCTTCGACACGTTGAGCATGTCGGCGAAATCGGTCACGCCCCGCGCATACATCCAGTTCCAGAGCTGGGCGGTGCGCATGCGGATTTGCTTGCGTTCGACGCCGATGCGCTCGAGTTCCGCGCCGATACCCTCGCGCGAAAGCCCGATCAGCGAGGGCTTCTCGGAAACGGTCGATCGGGCTGCGGCGGGGGCCGTGGCGAGCGGTGCGGTCATGGGCAATCCGGATGAGGCGGTCGGCGGCGAACGGGCGGTGAAAGCCGGCGCGACCTGTTTCGAGCCGCCTCTTAGCAGAAAAGCTGCGGATCTGGAATGTTTGAGATGAGGGCGGCTCGGTCGAGGTTCAAGGCCGGCGCTTCCGATCGGGCGGAACGCAGCGGCTCAATTGACAGCCGCACCGGCGCGTCCCACTTCTGATGATATAGTCGGCGTCATCCGGACGACCGGTCGTCCGGAATCGATCGAGGTTCCCCCATGCGCATTTCCCTCGCAGAGGCCGAGACGCAGCTCGGCGAACTCGTCCGCCGCGCCGAGGCCGGTGACGAGATCGTGCTGACGCGCGACGGCAAACCCTCCGTCCGCCTCGTGCCGGTCGAGCTCCCTGCCCTGACCGAAGAGCAGATCGCTGCGCGGCGCAGGCTGATGGAAGGCATCTGGGAGACCGCCAAGGCCAAGGCACTCGCCGGTCCCAGCGCCGCACGGAGCCAGGATTATCTCTACGATGAGAACGGCCTGCCGGGATGATCGTCGTCGACACGTCGGCCTTGATGGCGATCTGTCTCGGTGAACCGGAAGGACCAGCGTGCATGCAGGCGCTCCAGTCGGCGTCCAGCCTTCTGATTTCCGCCGGAACGCTGTCCGAGGCCATGATCGTCGCCGACGGTCGCGGCCAGTTCGACGCCCTTGAGGCCCTGCTCGAGGGCTTGGGTCCGAGCATCATCCCCGTGACGGCCGAAACGGCACTGCGGGTCCGCGCCGCCTATCGGCGCTGGGGCAAGGGTCGGCATCCCGCCAGCCTCAACCTCGGCGACTGCTTCGCCTATGCGCTGGCGGCCGAGCGCGGTTGCCCGCTGCTCTTCATCGGCAATGACTTCGCGCGCACCGACATCGTCTCCGCGATCGCCTGACCGGCGCGCTATTTCTGCAGCACATAGGTGCCCGGCGCGTCGGCAAGCGGCGGATAGCCGGCCTCCGGCGCGCCCATTGCCGGCGGCGCCACACGGTCGCGCGACGAATGACCGGCGAGCCAGTCATGCCAGGCGAGCCACCATGATCCCGGACGCTGCTCGGCAGTTTCGAGCCATTCCTCGGGGCTGAGATGCAGCGCCCCGTCGCTATGCGTCGCTATTTTGAAGGAGCGACGGGGATGGCCGGGTTCGCTGACGATGCCGGCATTGTGGCCGCCGACCGTCAGCGCGAAGGTGACCTCGGTGTCGGCGAGATAGTGGATCTTGTAGACCGAGCGCCACGGCGCGACATGGTCGCGCTCGGTGCCCACGGCGAAGATCGGCGCCTTGATATTCTGGATCTCGATCGCCTGCCCGTCGACGCGATAACGGCCGGCGGCGAGGTCGTTGTCGAGGAAGAGCTCGCGCAGATATTGCGAATGCATGCGATAGGGCATGCGCGTCGCGTCGGCGTTCCAGGCCATAAGGTCGATCATGGGCTGGCGCTCGCCCATCAGATAGTCGCGAATCACGCGCGACCAGACGAGATCGTTCGAGCGCAGCATCTGGAAGGCGCCGGCCATCTGCTCGGAATCGAGCACGCCGCGCTCCCACATCATCGCCTCCAGGAACGACACCTCGCTCTCGTCGATGAAGAGCTGCAACTCGCCGGCTTCCGTGAAATCCGTCTGCGCGGCGAGCAGCGTCATCGAGGCGAGGCGGTCATCGCCCGTCTCAGCCATCGCGGCGGCGGTGAGCGCCAGCAGCGTGCCGCCGAGGCAATAGCCGGCGGCGTGCACCTTGCGCCCGGGCAGGATCGCCTCGACCGCATCGAGCGCCGCGAGCACGCCGAGGCGGCGATAATCGTCGAGCGAAAGTTCGCGATCCTCGCCCGTGACATTGCGCCAGGAGACGCAGAACACCGTGTGGCCCTGCTCGACCAGGAAGCGCACCAGCGAGTTCTGCGGCGACAGGTCGAGGATGTAGAATTTCATGATCCAGGCCGGCACGATCAGGATCGGCTCGGCGTGGACGGTCTCCGTCGCGGGCGCGTACTGGATCAGCTCGATCAGATGGTTGCGGAACACCACCTTGCCGGGCGTGACCGCGACATCGCGGCCGACCACGAAGGCGTCGGCGCCCACCGGCGGCAGATGCCCGGCAGCGCGGCGTGCATCCTCGGCCGCATTGATCGCACCGCGGAGAAGATTGGTGCCGCCCGTCTCGATCGTCCGCCGGAGCACCTCGGGATTGGTGGCGAGGAAGTTCGCCGGCGACACCATGTCGAGCAGCTGTCGCGCGGCGAAGAACACGACGTCCTCATGATGGCGCGACACGCCGGGCACATCATGTGTCGCGTTGTGCCACCATTGCTGGGTCAGCAGAAACGACTGGTAGAGCATCTTGTAGGCGGGGAGCTGCCATGCCTCGCCGCGGAAGCGGTCGTCGCCCGGCAGCGGCTCGATGCAGGGCGCGGCCTGCGGATCCGCGGCGGCGCGGGCTGCCTGCTCCGAAAGCCGGGCGAGCTTCCGCCACGCCTTCATGACGAGTTCGGCCTGCTTGCCGGGCGCGGCGGCCAGATGCAGCGCCCAATCGGCATAGGCAAGGCCGATCGCGGCGGGCGAGAGGCCGAAGGTCGCCCGCGCCAGCGTGGCTGCGGCCAGCTTGTCGAGATGGCGGAAGGCCTCTTCAGGCAAACCGTCGGCGGCGGGGGACGGTTCGACCGCGCTGAGCGCGCCGGGATCATGCGCCTTATGCGCGGGGCCTCCACTGCGCATGTCCATGTCCGTCGTCCTCACGCCACCGGTCGATGCCAAGGCATCCTGATCCTCGACATCGGGATCGCATTGACCGGTGTCAACGTCGCGGACGATCAGTCGACGGCGCCGATCGTGCTTGAATCCGCGACGCCGAGCGCCTCGGCAGAGAGCCAGAACACTTCGCCCTCGCTCTCCTCGGTGTCGAGCCAGAGGAATTCGAAGTCCGGGAACTCGGCTTCGAGGATCTCGCGCCCGGCGCCGATCTCGCAGAGAATGCCGCCGCCGGGGTTCAGATGGTCGGGCGCCACGGCCAGGATGCGGCGGACGATATCGAGTCCATCGAGGCCGGAGCCGAGCGCCATGGCGGGCTCATGGCGATATTCCTCCGGCAGCTCCTCCATGGCGATTTCGTCGACATAGGGCGGGTTGGTGAGGATCAGGTCGTAGCGCTTGCCTTCGAGCGGCGCGAACAGATCGCCCTCATAGAGTTCGATCCGGCCGGCGAGGCCCTGCTGGTCGACATTGATGCGCGCGACCTCGAGCGCGTCGGACGAGAGGTCGACCGCATCGATCTCGGCATTCTCGAACACGTTGGAGGCGAGAATCGCGATCGCGCCGGATCCGGTGCAGAGGTCCAGCACCGTCTCGACCGAATCCGTATCCTCGACCAGCGTGAAATCCTCGCCGCCGAAGGCATCGGAATAGAGCAGCTCGCAGATGAAGGAGCGCGGAACGATCACGCGCTCGTCGACATAGAGCGGGATGCCCTGCACATAGGCGCGCTTCAGGAGATAGGCGAGCGGCTTGCGCGTAGTGACCCGCGCCTCGATCAGCGCGAGGAGACGGGCGCGTTCATCGGCCAGCAACCGCGCATCGAGGAACGGCTCGAGCTGGTCGATCGGGAGATGCAGCCCCTCGAGAACCAGATAGGCGGCCTCGTCGAACGCCGAGGACGCCCCGTGGCCAAAGGCGATGCCGGCGGCGTTGAAACGGCTCACAGCATAGCGCAGCACATCACGCAGCGTGAGGAGTTCGGGCGCGGCGACGGAGGAATGGGTGTGATCTTCGGTCAATCGAGGCTCTGCGTCTGGAGAATTCGTCTAGCCTCTAGTGCATTCGCCCACGAACTGGAACGCCTTTTCGAGAACGCCGCCGCCTCCTCGCATCGCCGGCGGCCGGTTCAAGCCGCCCGACCCGTCAGCGCAACTCGCCTGCGAACACGGCGTCAAGCCATTCGAAGGTCCGCCGATTGAGCAGCGAACGGTTCTGCATTTCGCAATGGTCGCCGGCGCCCTCGGCGGCCGTGAACGGCATGATCCGATACGGCACCTTGAGTTCGGACGCGACGGCGTTCGTCCCTGCGGCGAGGCCGTCCCGCTCCGCCAGCGTCATCATGACCGGACAGCGGATATCTCCGATCCGGCCATTGATGGTGAAGTCCTCGGCGACGGCGAGATAATCGGCGATCGTTGACAGCCCGTGCACCCAGAGACCGCGTTGGACGATCTTCCATTGCAGCGAAGGATTGCCCGCGACGAAAGCTTGGAAGGCGTCGATCATCGCCGGCTTGAGGCGCCGCAAATCCGCGGCCTCTTCAGGCGTGGCGCCGAATTTGACGGCCACGGAACGAAAGCCGTCGGCAAGGCCAAGCTGGATCGGATCGGCGACGAGCGCCGCGATCCGATGCTCCCCCGTCGCCGCGCGCGTCGCGAGATAGCCGCCGAAGCTCCAGCCATTGAGCGCGATCCGGGCAGGATCGACCAGCGGCAGTTCCAACGCAAAATCGACGACAGCGCGGATCACGACCTCCCAGTCGGGCCGGATCGGCACCCCCTGCTCGTACAGCACGGCGCCCTGTCCGGGACCGTCAAAGATCAGGCTGTGGAATCCGTGCCGCGAGGCGGCGGCGGCCGAGGCGAAATACATATCCGTGACGGTGCCGTCATAGCCGTTGGTGAAGATCACCAGCGGCCGCACTTCGTGTTCGAAGCCCGCAGCCGGAACGAAATAGGCCGGCATGGCGATGCCCTCGAAGGCGATCGTCAGCGGCAGGATCGGGGCTTCGAACAGCGCCAGGCCACGGTTCATCGCCGCAATCTGCTTGCGATAGGCGGCAACGAGGCGCGGATCCGTCGGCGCGCCGTAGATCGGGTGGAACGACGAATTATAGAACACCGAGGCGCGCAGAAAGAGATCGCGGGCATCAGCAGTCCGGCCCTTCGATGCCGCCGCCTCGGCGTCGGCGGCCGCGCGATCACCCGCCGCGATCCATGCCTCGTAATAGGCATCCGGACCATCGTCACCCGTGGCCGCCCCCACTGCCGCGAGTTCGCCGAAGTCGGGGCCGCCATAAGGAATATAGGCCAGCGCCCAGGTACCGAACTCGTCGAGGAGGTCGTCCTTGAACAGCAGCCCCATCTTCGTCTCCCCGGCATGTGCGAATGGAACCGGCGGGAACTGGCCCGCCGGTGACGTCGTGGAATGGACTGGGGGCGATTACTGGCCCTTGGCCTTCAGGCGCTTGTTGCAGTCGCTCCAATATTGCGGCCACTTCGCGCCGGCCGGCAGCGTCCCGGCCTTCTTCTCGGACTGCCATTCGGCGCCGCAGGCGCGCATGCGGGCCCAGGCGGCCTTCTGGCCCGGCGTCGGCTCCTTCTTGCCGGCGACGGCCGGCTTGTTCGGATCGACCTTGGCGGCGACTTCGGGATCGGGCAGCGGCGCGCCGAGCTCGTCGTCATTGGCCTTGGCCGCCTTCGACTTCGCGGTGGACTTCGCCGCAGCTGCCTCGTCAGGATGCGCGGCGGCATAGTCCTTGGCGCACTGGCTCCAGAACTTCGGCCAGGTCTGGCCGGCCGGCACCTTGTTGTCGGCCTTCAGCTTCGCCCACTGGTCGGAACAGGCCGCCATGGCCGGCGACTTGCCCTTGCCGCCGGCAGCGGCGTCATCGGCAGGTGCGGGAGCCGGCGTGGGCGCGGTCTTGGCCGTGGACTTGGTCTTGGCGGGCGGCGGCTCCGCGGGCGCGGCGGCGGTCTTGTCGGCGGCAGCGGCGGCATCGTCCGGATGCGCGGCGGCGTAGTCCTTGGCGCACTGGCTCCAGAATTTCGGCCAGGTCTGGCCGGCCGGAACCTTGTCGTCCGCCTTCAGCTGCGACCACTGGTCGGAGCAGGCTTGCATCGCGGGCGAAGTCGCCGCGGACGCCGCGCCGGCGAACAGGATGCCGAGGGCGAGGCCCGTGCCGGCGAGAGCGAAACGAACTGCAGGAAACATGATGCGAGGATCCTCCGATGCCCGGCGCCGGGAGTGCGCCCTGCCGCCCGTAACGCGAGGGAACATCGCGCCGCACGCGGTGTCAACGATTCACCGTGCGGAGCCCCGCAGGAACGGCGCGGCGGCGTGCCGCCGCGCCGTGAAGATGCCCTATTTGGCGTCGTTCTTGGCGAGCCAGGCCTTCATGAAGGCGATCTCGCTGTCCTGCGCCTTGATGATCGCCTCGGCCAGCTTCCGGATCTCCGGATCCTTGCCGTATTGCAGTTCGACGCGGGCCATGGCGATCGCGCCCTCGTGATGCGGGATCATGCCGCGCACGAAGTCGACATCGGCATTGCCGGTGTAATCGATCATCATGCCCTGCATCATCGCCTTGTCGGCGGCGCGAAACGCCTGCGTCGACGGGCTGGCGTCGGCCCCGTCCATGCCCTGCATGGGCATGTCGCCGCCCATCGCGCCATGGTCCATCATTCCCTTGTCCTGCGCGGTCGCCAGCGCGACCGGCAGCAGAAGCGCGGCCGCGAGTGCCGCAAGCGTACGAGACGTCTTCATCGTCAATATCCTGAATGGTCAGCGGGCATGCGCATGGGCACCGGCGCGGCCCGCGCGCCGCCGGTCCCTCGGCAGATCGTCGATCCGTCAGGCGCGCGGCGGTGGCAGTTCCGGCCCGGGCGCGTCGCCCGCCGGCAACCGGTCGGAGACCGGACGCAGTGCAGGGCTGGCCTGCCGCACGGGAACACGCAGCATCGCCGCCTCGGCGCTGCTCGCAGGCGGCAGGCTGGTGCAGCACGGCATCATCGGCATGGCCGTCGCGGGATGGCCGGGCCTCGGCGCCTTGCCATGATCCGCCAGAGCGGCATGCGGACAATCCGCCATGCCGGCATGCCGATCCGGATCGGCCGAGGCCGGCGAAGCACCGCCGGCCAGCGCGACGCCGACCAACATCAACAGAGCCAGGAATGTGCGGAGCGCACGTTGCATGGCGTCCATCTGACCCGATGCCCGGGCCCGGTCAAGTTCGGGGCGATCACGGATTGGAGAGGATCGGCGCTGCCGCGCGGACGCTTGGTCGCGGTCCATCGTCGCCGCGCGCGGGGCGATGGTGCTATCATGCCCCCGTTCAGAGGCTCCCTCCCCCGATGATGCGCTCCTTCCGCTCTCCAACGATCGGCCTCTGGCCGCGCGCGCTGCAATGGCTCGCGCTCCTTGCCGCGTCGGCGCTCGTGTCGGCGCTGCTGTTCGCGGCAGGGCTGCCGGCGGCGCTGCTGCTCGGGCCGATGATCGCGGCGATCGGCGCCGGCGTGGCCGGCGCGACGGTGCGCGTTCCCGAGGGTCTTTCGCTGGCGGCACAGGCGATCGTGGCGATGCTGATCGCCTCGGCGATCACGCCCGGCATCCTCGGAACCTTCCTCGCCGACTGGCCGCTCTTCGTCGCGATCGTTGCCACGACGGTCTTCGCATCGAGCTTCCTCGGCTTCGTGATGAGCCGTCGCCGCATCCTGCCCGGCACGACCGCCGTCTGGGGCTCCTCGCCGGGCGCGGCCTCCGCCATGGTGCTGATGGCAGAGACCTTCGGCGCCGACGCGCGCCTCGTGGCGCTGATGCAATATCTGCGCGTGGTCATGGTCGCCGGCGCCGCCTCGATCGTCGCGGGATTCTTCGCCGATCTCTCCGCCGCGCCCCGTCCCGCGATCATCTGGTTTCCGGCGCTCGACTGGAGCGCCTTCTCCGCGACGCTGGCGATCGCCGCGGGCGGAACGATCATCGGCAGGTTCAGCCGCATTCCCTCCGGCACGATGCTGGTGCCGATGATCGCCGGCGCGGCGCTGCACGCGGGCGGCGTGATCGACATCGTGCTGCCGGAGTGGCTGCTGTCGATCGGCTATGCGCTGATCGGATGGCGGATCGGGCTCGGCTTCACGCGGCAGATCCTGCACCACGCCGCGCGGATCCTGCCGCATCTCGTCCTGTCGATCCTGGTGCTCATCGCCTTCTGCGGTGCGCTCGCTCTGCTGCTCGTGCGGCTCGTCGGCGTCGATCCGCTCACCGCCTATCTCGCGACGAGCCCCGGCGGCATGGATTCGGTCGCGATCATCGCCTCCTCCGCGCCGGTCGACATCGGCTTCGTCATGTCGCTGCAGGCGCTGCGCTTCTTCCTCATCGTGCTGCTCGGCCCATCGATCGCCGGCTTCGTCGCCCGCCGTCTCGCCGCGAGCGAGAAGGGACACTGACGACAACCTCCGCGTCTGTCGCGAATTCGTTCACCATATCGTCCCGCGAAGCCTACCATCCCGGCAAGACCAACGAAATTCCGGGAGGAATGCGATGACGCACTTGTCCAGCAGCGGCCGCAGGCGCGGATTTCTGCGCCGGGCGGTCCTTGCGTCGGCCGTCCTGGGGCTGGCGCTCGCCGGTGCCGGCGTGGCCCGTGCCGAGGACGACGCGGCGGCGATCGTCAAGGCGATGTCCGACTATGTCGCGAGCCAGAAGGCGCTTTCGATCACCTTCGATACCGCGATCGAGGTCGTGACGCCGCAGATCCAGAAGATCCGCTTCACCTCGTCCGGGTCGCTCGATCTCGACCGCCCCAACCGCATCCACGCCCGCCGCACCGGCGGCTATGCCGATGTCGAGGCCGTCAGCGACGGCAAGACATTCACCGTGCTCGGACGCAATGTCGGCCGCTATGCGCAATTCCCCGTCGAGGGCGCGACCATCGCCGATATCGTTTCGGCCCTGCGTCAGGGTGGCGCCGAACTGCCGGCCGCGGATCTGATCTCGGGTGACGCGTTTGGCGCGCTGATGGGCGGCGTCATCGAGGCGCATCATATCGGCCGCGGCGTGATCGACGGCGTCGAATGCGAGCACCTCGCCTTCCGCACCATCGATACCGACATCCAGCTCTGGGTCGAGGTGGGGCCGAAGCCGATTCCCCGTCAGCTGGTGATCACCAGCAAGGGCGTGGCCGCGGCGCCGGAATATACGCTCCGCATCAAGAACTGGAATGCGAGCCCGAACTTCGCCGCCGACGCCTTCACCTTCACGCCGCCGGCCGGCGCGCAGAAGGTCGATTTCGCCGCGCTCGGCGCCATCGACGAAGTTCCGCCCGGTGCCATCATGGGAGAAGCGAAATGAAACACGCCGCATCGCGCCTTGCCGCCCTCGCCTTCGCTGCCGTGGCGGGCTTCGCGACCCTGACGCCGGATCCGGGATCTTTCATGGGCGCACGTCTTGCGCTCGCCCCGCAAGCCGAGGCGGTGGTCGGACGTCCGCTGACCCCGATGAGCTATGCCGGCGTCGCGCGCCGGACGACCTATCGCGCGGCGACGACGCCGGTCGTGGTCGTGCCGCCGCCGGTGGTCGTCGTCGCCCCGCGTCCCGGCTGCTACCAGGTGGCCAATTCCTACGGGCAGCTCTACTGGCGCTGCCCATAGGGGACGCAGGATCGCTCTGATGCGGTCCCCGGAGGGGCCGCGTCAGGCCGATCGGGCCATGGCCGGCTCGGCCGGCAGCTCGCGTTTCGCCGCGCCGTAGAACGGCTCGAACAGCATGCGCCGCTCGAACGCCGTCGAGCGGAACGAGGGATAGCGCTGCAGCACCTTCTCGCGCGCCGCCTTGAAGTCCAGCATCATCAGGCTGAGCGGCTTGGTCAGCGGCGGATAGGGCCGCGGCTCGCAGATCAGCACGCAGCCGAACACGCGCCGATAGAACGCCTGGTGCTCGGTCCGCACGCTGGCAAGGATCACGTCAGCATCGAAATATTCGGCAGCCATCCAGGCGACGCGGGTGGTCAAATAGGGCATCAGCCCCGGATAGGCGTTCGAGAAACCTTCATCCGTTGCATGCCGGGTCGGGTCGATCAGCACCTTGCCCGCCGCGAGCATGGGATCGACGACATCGGCGAAGGGCGGACCATCCGGGCCGTCCGGCTGCTCGGGCGTCATCACGCTGATGCGGATCGTCGCCGCCAGCGCCCCATCGAGATGGATCGACGTGACCATGGTGTTGGCGAGATCGTCATAACGATCGGAGAGTCGGCGGGTTGGGGTCGGCCCGACCGCCCGCTCCCGCTCATAGGCATCGTAGCGCAGACGGAACACGGCGTCGCGATCCGCCTCGCTCACCGCAGCCCGGTAGTCGACCTTCTCCAGAGCACTGAACAAGCGCTCCGAGAAGCTTGGCGCCGAGGGCGCCAAAGCCGCAACAGACATGACGTGTCTCCTGAAGGGGCAGGCCTTCATGCCCCGAATGCGAACAAGCTTAACAAAGCGTTAACTGACGACAAGGCGGCCAGACGCCTCAACCCGCCGATGTGACGGCAATTTCATGTTTACCTATTGTTAAGGTTAATTTTTGGCGAATTGCGGCGATCCGCGGGCGGGCGCGGTCCGGGCGTCACGGCATGGGAGGGATGAAGGGCGCGAGAGCCTGACCTTGCGGCCCCGGCGCGGGCTTCAGTCGTCGGTGCTCATCGCCAGGATGCGGCTGATCTGGGTCAGGTCGCGGCCCGATTGCGCGGACCAGGCGTTGAACGCGGCCTGGATCGCGGCGAAATCGCGCTTGGCGCTCGGCGCCTTGTCGATCACGCCCTCGCGGATCAGCGCGGCCACCACGGCGCGGGTCGCCACGAAGGCCGGCTTGCCGATGTCGCGCAGCACGCGCATGCCGCTGTCACCGCCGAGATACGCCCCGCGGCGCTTCATGACATCGAGCAGCCCGACGAGATCGGCGTCCGGCCAGTTCGCGAAGAAGCGCGCGGCGCTGCCATGTTCGCGGGCGAGATCCATCAGGAAGGCGGCATTGGCCTGCACCGCGCGGATCTTGGCGCCATTGCGCACGATCGACGCGTCCCGCGTCAGCGCATCGAAGCGCTCGTCATCCATGAAGGCGCAGGCTGCCGGATCGAAGCGATCGAACGCCGCCTCGAAGGCCGGCCATTTCGCCTCGATCATCTTGTGCGAGAGGCCGGCGCTGAAGATGCGCTTGGTCATGGCGGCGAGGATGCGATCGTCGGTCAGCGCCGCGATCTGCTCGGGCGTGCGCGACGGCGTCTCGGCGAGCAACGTCTCCACTGCCGCGATGCCGCCCTTGCGGCTCGCGGCGAGCGCGACGATCTCCGCGAACTGGCGCATGTCCCCTCCCCCCAGAAGGCCGTCAGCGATCGGTGAGCGCGATCCCCGCCATGGTGTCGCGCGTCATATAGCTCTGGATCTGCCGCACGATCTGCGCGGCATGGGCGGCGGCCAGCCCGTCGGCCCGCTCGGCGTCGTGCGCCTCGATGGCCACGACCATGGCCTCGTGCTCGTCGACATATTGGCGCGGCAACCGGTCGTCGAACGAGGAATAATAAAGGCGGAGCAGGCGCCTTCCCTCATCCAGCAGGCGCGTGAAGAGGGTCAGGAAGTAGGGATTGCCGCCGGCCTCGGCGATCGCGACGTGGAACTCGCGGTTCTGCTCGATCATGGTCAGCGCGTCGCGCCGCTCGACGGCATCGGCATAGGCGGCGGCGAGCGCGCGGATCTTCTTCAGGTCCGCCGCGCTCCGATGCACGGCCGCCGCGCGCGTCGTCACGCGATACATCAGCGTCAGCGCCTCGAAATAGACTGGCAGGCGCATGAAATCGATCGGCGAGACGATGGTGTTGCGGTTCGGCAGCGTCGTGACGAGCCCCTCCGCTGCGAGGCGCACCATGGCCTCGCGCACCGGGGTCCGCGACATGTCGAACTCGGCCGCCAGGCTGACCTCGTCGAGCGGGCTGCCGGGCGCGAGCGACAGATCGAGGATCGAGCGGCGCAGCCGCTCATAGACCGTCTGCGCGCCGAGACCGCGCACGCGCCGGCCGCCCTCTTCCGGCGGCTCCGCCTCGTTCGCGCCGCGCCCCTTGCCGCCCGTTCCGACGTCCATTCGCCTCGATCCGCAGTCCAGCCTACCGGCGTTCCGTGCAGCCGAACGCGTTTCGGCTGCAGACGCGCAGTCTAGAGTCAGTCGAGAACAATGGATAGGCCCGCCCGGATCAGGGCGTTACCGTCAGGGCGCGCGCTTCATCTTCGCCGAGTGCCGCCGGCCGCTCCATCGGCGCGTCGATCGCCAGTGTCGTCCCGCCGGCGAGCGCCGATTCGAGCATGGCCTCCATCACGGCGAGCGCATGCAATCCGACATCGCCATTGGCTCGGTGCGGCCGGCCGGTCTCGATCGCGTCCGCCATGTCGGCGAGGCCGAGGCCGCGATAATTGGCGACGTCGCCGGCAAAGGTCGGCCAGTTGGCGCCGCCATAGACCATGCCGCCCGTCGCGACGGCCTCGAACGGCGCCCCGCCGCGCGAGACCTCCACCGCGCCGCCGAACCAGTTCGGATCGGGAACGCGGAGCGAGCCCTCGGTGCCGTGCAGCTCGACATGCGGCATGGAGTGGTTCCACACATCCCAGCTCGCCAGGAACGAAACCTGCGTTCCGTTCGCGAATTGCAGCAGCGCCTGCACGCTGGTCAGCGTCTCGACCTTGATCGTGTTGCCACGGAAGGGCGAATCCGGCGCCGTGATGATGCGCTCGGCATTGCCGATCTGGCCGATGGCGGCGACCGTCGCGACCGGGCCGAGCAGCGTCAGCAGCGTGGCGACGTAATAGGGCCCCATGTCGAGCACGGGACCGCCGCCGGACTTGAAGAAGAAATCCGGGTTCGGATGCCACATCTCCATGCCGTGCGACAGGACGGCCGCCGTGCCGAGCACCGGCCGGCCGAGCGAGCCTTCGTCGAAGAGCCGCCGCGCGGTCTGCACGCCGGCGCCGAGCACCGTATCGGGCGCCGCGCCGACGCGAAGGCCGCGCGCCAACGCGCTTTCGAGGATGAGCCGTCCGGCCGCCGTCGTCGTGGCGAGCGGCTTCTCGGTATAGACGTGCTTACCGGCCGCGAGCGCGGCGAGCGCCACCTCGGCATGGGCCGCCGGGACGGTGAGGTTCAGCACGATATCGACATCGTCGGCGGCGATGAGATCCGCGACCGAGCGGGCCGCGATGCCATGCGCCTCGGCCTTGGCCTTCGCCGCCGCCGGATTGAGATCCGCGCAGGCGACGACGCGGATCGCCGGGAAACGGGCCGCGTTGACGAGGTAGATTTCAGAGATGTTGCCGCAGCCGACGAGGCCGACGCGCTGGGTCATGTGACGATACTCCAGAGGTTGGATCAGAGACGCATCCCGTCCGCGCCGAACAGCGAGGCGCGCGCGACGTCGAGGCCGACGGCGAGGATGTCGCCGGGCGCGACCGTGACCTCGCTCATGATGCGGATCGAGAATGGCCAGCCATCATGCTCGGCCCAGATGACGGCGTCGGCGCCCATCGGCTCGACGACCGAGACGGTGGCCGGCAGAACCGGCGCGCCCGGCGCCGCGGCGAGCGCGACGTGCTCCGGCCGGAAGCCGAGGGTCGCCGGCCCTTCAGCGGGCGGCGCGGTGAAGGGATAGCGCCCGAGGTCGAGCCGCTGGTTGCCCGCAACGAAGACGGGGCCATGCGTCAGGTCCAGCCGCCCCTCGAGGAAGTTCATCGCCGGCGCGCCGATGAAGCCGGCGACGAAGCGGTTGACGGGACGGTGATAGATCTCGGCCGGGCTCGCGAGCTGCTGGATCACGCCGCCCTGCATGACGGCGATCCGGTCTGCGAGCGTCAGCGCCTCGACCTGGTCATGCGTCACATAGACCATGGTATTGCCGAGCTGCTGGTGCAGCTTCTTGATCTCGACGCGCAGCTCGTTGCGCAGCTTGGCATCCAGATTGGAGAGCGGCTCGTCGAACAGGAAGACGTCGACGTCGCGCACCAGGGCGCGGCCGATGGCGACGCGCTGGCGCTGGCCGCCGGAAAGCTCGGAGGGGCGCCGCTTCAGGAGCGGGCCGAGATGCAGCAGCGCCGCCGCCTTGGCGACGCGCGTCTCGATCTCGGCCTTGGGCAGCCCGGCGACGCGAAGGCCGAAGGAGAGGTTCCGCTCCACGGTCATGCGCGGATAGAGCGCATAGGACTGGAACACCATGCCGATCCCGCGCTGGCTCGGCTCGGCCCAGGTGACGTTGTTGCCGGCGATCCAGATCTCGCCGTCGGCGATGTCGATCAGGCCGGCAATGGCGTTGAGCAGCGTGGACTTGCCGCAGCCCGACGGCCCCAGCAGCACAAGGAACTCCCCCGGCGCGATATCGAGCGAAAGGCTCTTGACCACGGTCGCGCCGCCATAGGCGATGTCGAGGTCGCGGACGGATACGGCCGCGTCCGCCGTCATGGCCACATCCATAGGGCTCATCCCTTCACCGCGCCGGCGGCGATGCCGCGCACGAACCACCGCCCCGAGACGAAATAGATGACGAGGGGGACGGCGGCGGCGAGCATGGTCGCGGCCATGTTGACGTTGTAGAAGCGCTCGCCCGTCGTCGTGTTGACGATATTGTTGAGCTGCACGGTCATCGGCAGGTTGTCGCGGCCGGCGAAGACGAGGCCGAACAGGAAGTCGTTCCAGATGCCGGTCGTCTGGAAGATCGAGGCGACCACCACCATCGGCGTCGACATCGGCAGGATCACCTCGAGGAAGATCCGCCAGAAGCCGGCGCCGTCGACCCGCGCCGCCTTGAACAGCTCGACCGGGATCGCGGCGTAGTAGTTGCGGAACAGCAGCGTCACCAGCGGCAGGCCGAACAGCACGTGCACCAGCACGATGCCGGCCAAGGAATCCGCGATCCCGATCGCCGCGAAGCCACGCACCAGCGGATAGATGAAGATCTGGAACGGCAGGAAGGCGCCGAGCATCAGCAGGCCGAAGACGATCTTCGCGCCGGCCGGCCGCCAGAAGGAGAGCGCATAGCCATTGATCGCGCCGATGATCACGGAGAAGGCGACCGAGAGCACGGTGATCTTGACCGAGTTCCAGAAGCCGACGCCGATGCCGTTGCACGTCAGTCCCGTGCAGGCGCCGGACCAGGCCGTGAGCCAGGCCGAGAGGTCGAAATGCGCCGGCCAGGCGAAGATGGCGCCGAGGCGGATCTCGTCCATGCTCTTCAGCGACGTCACGACCATCACATAGGCCGGCAGCAGGAAGAAGGCGGCGGAGATCGCGAGGAAGCCATAGAGGCCAACGCGGCCGACGGTCACGCCCGCCGGCCGGGGGCCGCGCGGATTCTGGGGCGCTGCCATCAGACCGCTCCCCGTGCACGCCGGGCGCGCATCGACTGGGCATAGGCATAGGGCGCGAGGATCGCGAGCACGGTGATCAGCATCACCGTCGAGGCGGCCGTGGCGAGGCCCAGATTCTGGCGTCCGAACAGATTGTCCATGATGAATTTCGCCGGCACTTCGGACGCCGATCCCGGACCGCCATTCGTGAGCGCCACGACGAGGTCGTAAGTTTTCACCACGCCCATGGCCAGCAGCGTCACCGCCGTGGCGAGCGAGGGGCCGAGCTGCGGCAGCACGATCGAGACATAGATGCGCCAGGTCGGGATGCCGTCGACGCGGGCGGCGCGCCAGATCTCACCGTCGACACCGCGCAGGCCCGCGAGCATCAGCACCATGACGAGGCCCGAAGATTGCCAGAGACCGGAGAGCACGACGGCGTAGATGGCAAGGTTGCGATCGACAACCCAATCGAAGGTGAAGGAGGTCCAGCCGAGCGCGCGCATCGTGGTCTGGATGCCGAGCTCGGGATTCATCAGCCATTGCCAGACAAGACCGGTGACGATGAACGACATGGCGTAGGGGTAGAGGAAGATGGTGCGGAACGCGTTCTCGAACCGCACCTTCCGGTCGAGCGAAATCGCCAGCAGCGTGCCGATCACGATGCAGCCGGCGATGAACAGGACGCCGAAGATCACGAGGTTCTGCAGCGAGACGATCCAGCGCGCCGTCGCAAACAGCCGCCTGTACTGCTCGACGCCGACATAGTTCGCCGTCGGCAGCATGCGCGAGGATGTGAAGGAGAGCTGGATCGACCAGATCATGGTGCCGACATAGACGACGAGGACGACGATCCAGGTCGGCACCAGCGTCAGGAAGGCCGTCGCGGCGCGAAGACGCCTCGGCTTCCCGGCAAGGCCGCGCCCCTTGGAGGACGCAGCCTTGCCGGCGCCGGGCAAGCGAGGGGAGGTCTCCCGCCCGGCAGCCATCGGCTCAGCCCTCGGTGACCGCGGCGGCGAACTTCTCCACGACCTCGTCGCCGGTCATGGCGGGGTTCGCCCAGAACTCGCCGATCAGATCGGTGACGGCACCGCCCTTGGCCGGTGAGATGATGATCGCATGCTCGGGCGCCACCTTGCCGGCGGCGAGCATGGCGACGCCCTTCTGCGCGCAGGCGTCGAGGCTCGACGTGTCGACATCCTTGCGGACCGGGAAGGAGCCCTTCTTCTTGGCGAACTCGACCTGGATCTTGGGATCCATGATCACCTCGGCGAGCAGCGCCTGCGCCTTGTCCTGCTCGGCCTTGCCGGTCTTGGGGAAGGCCATGGCGTCGCCGATGATCACCATGCCGTCCGATCCCGGCGCCAGCGCACAGCCATAATCGGTGCCGAGCGTCTTGCCGGCATTGATGAACTCGCCCTTGGCCCAGTCGCCCATGAACTGGACGCCGGCCTTGCCGGAGATGACCATGGCGGTGGCGTCGTTCCAGTTGCGGCCCGCCGCCGACGGATCGACATAGTCGCGCATCTTGCCGAAGATCTCGACGGTCTTCTTGAAGCCGTCGGACTTGATGGTGGCCTCGTCGCCCGCATAGGCCTTGCCGAAGCCCTCGACGCCGAGCTGCGACAGGAGGATGGCGTTGAACACCTTCAGCTCCTGCCAGGCCTGGCCGCCCCAGGCGATCGGCACCAGGCCGGCAGCCTTGATCTTGTCCATGTCGGCGAAGAACTCGTCCCAGCTCGCCGGCTCGGCCGCGATGCCGGCCTTCTCGAAGACGGGCTTCGAATAGAACATCCAGCTCTCGCCATGCATGGAGATCGGCGCGAGATAGATGTGCCCGTCATAGCCGAGCGTCGCATAGAGATTGGCGGGAACCGCGTCCGACCATTTGCCTGCCGCCGCGACCGCGTCGACATAGTTGAGCAGCCCCTGCTCCATCAATTCGCGCTGGTCGAGGCCGAAGATCACGGAGCGGGCCGTCGGCGGATTGCCGGAGAGGATGCGGCTCGTATAGGCGGCATTGGCGCTCTCGAAGCCGGCGATGGACGCATCCGACCATTCGCCGCCGCGGGCGTTGAACGCGTCCACGATCACCTTGACCGCAGCGGCTTCGCCGCCCGATGTCCAGGAATGCATCACTTCGGCCGGCAGCTTGTCGTCGGCATGGGCCGAGGATGCGATCAGCAGCGCGGAACAGCAAAGAAGGGCTTTCGTCAGTCTCGTCATGAAGTCACCTCTGCAAGGAAGGGGCCCTCTTGCGGGGCCTTGCTGGAGGAGGCGGCGGAGGAGCCGCCTCCGGCGAAGGGTCAGATGTAGGTCGGCGCCAGCGCAGTGTTGATGAACTTGAGGCCGGCGGCGATGTCGGCGATGGGATCGGGCGCGGCGTCGAGCTCGAGGATCGCCCAGCCCTCATACTGCGTGTCGCGGAGCAGCTTCACGAAGGCGTGCCAGTCGACGCGGCCGATGCCGAAGCCACAGAAATACGGCCGATGCCGCTCGTGGATCTTCTCGTCGATCGGCGTATCCACCGGCATCGGGCCGATCGCATCCTTCCAGTGCGCAATCACCATGCGCTCGCGGTGGCGCTCGATCACCTTCAGCGGATCGGCGCCGGCGACGATCAGATGCGCGGTGTCCGGGCAGAAATGCACATAGGCCGGGTCGGTCAGCAGCAGGAAGAGATCGACGTCGCGGCTCGAACAGAACATCGAGTGCGCTTCGGTATGGAGCGCCAGCTTGACGCCGTGCTTCGCCGTCAGTGCGCCGAGACGATTGAGGAAATCGGCGATCGGCTGTGCCGCGGCGAGGTCAACGAACTCGACGGGCTCGGCGCCGGGCGTCTGGCGCATCGGCATGCCGATGACCATGGCCTCGCCACCGCAGGCCTTGATGAAGGCCGCGTAGTCGCCGGCGCTGGCCAGGATCCTGGCCTGCACGGCCGGATCGGCGATCGACGCGCCATGCTCCAGCTCGGCGAAGAAGCCCGAGGCGAGCGACAGGCCGCGCTTCGAGAGCTCGGCTGCAAAGGCCTCGACCGAACCATAGGTCTTCACCGCATCGCGCCAGTTGAAGGGCGAGAAGGTCGGCTCGACGCCG
Source organism: Kaistia hirudinis (assembly GCF_014196455.1). Taxonomy (GTDB): domain Bacteria; phylum Pseudomonadota; class Alphaproteobacteria; order Rhizobiales; family Kaistiaceae; genus Kaistia; species Kaistia hirudinis. Next base: position 474,484 of record NZ_JACIDS010000004.1, on the reverse strand, counting down.
GTGACGCCCGATGCCTCGATCGCGTCGAGGATCTTGTCCCAGAACGCACGGGGCTCGGCCTTCGCATGGGCGATGATCGCGTCATAGCTGTCCACACCCCAGAATCCGGGGTGGAAAAACGTCACCAGATCCACGCCGAACTTGAGCTTCTTCGCCTCGACCATCGTCTCTTCCATCCATTCAGCCGGCGCCCGCGCAGCGGACATCCGCGACCTGGCCTTGGCCAGATCATTTCAAAATCAATGCGTTATGGGTTGGCAATCGATTGCCATGCACCTAGATTAGCCGAGTCCGGAAAATGTGCAACGGGGTTGGCAATCGATTGCCAGAAAATTCCGATATCGGTTTCGGCGAGCCGCCGAATCGCGTGGAATGGGGTCATGAAGAAAAGAACGGCAGCAACGCATGAGGGCACCGGCCCGTTGATGAGCGACGTCGCCCGCTTGGCCGGCGTCGCCGTCTCGACGGTGAGCCGGGCGCTCGCCAATCCGGGCCGGGTCAACGAGGAGACACGCCAGCGCATCGCAGCGGCGGCCGAGCAGCTCGGCTATACCCCGAACGCCGCAGCGCGCAACCTGCGCATCGGGCGCTCCGACATCGTCATGGTCGTGCTGCCCGGCCCGCTCTTCTATGGCGCCTCGCAGACCGTGTCCGAGGTCCTCGATGGCGTCGATACTGAACTGACCAAGGCCGGCTTCCATCTCCTCATCGCGAACCTCGACCGTGACGAAGATACGGAACGGCACATTCTCGACCTCGCCTTCGGCGGCACGGTCCGCGGCGCGATCATTCTCGCCTCGGAGCTTCCGCACCACGGCAACCGCACGCTATCGGATGCCGGCATTCCGATCGTCTCGGTGTTGCTGGATCTCACCGGCAAGGGCGTGCCGAGCGTCGTCACCAACGAGCGCGAGGCGATGCGCGCGGCGGCACAGCGCCTGATCGCGACGGGCCATCGGCACTTCTACTTCGTGGCCGGGCCGATCGGCAATTTCCACGATGTCGAGCGTTATGGCGGGCTGATCGAGGCACTGGACGTAGCCGGCCTCGGCGAGGGAGCGGTCCGCCGCTTCGGACAGTTCTATGATTTTCGAGAGGGCTTCGCTTGCGGCAGCGCGGCCGCCGCCGCGTTCCTCGCGCTCGATGAGCGGCCGACCGCAGTGCTCTGCTGCAGCGACGATATCGCCATCGCCTTCATGCACACGATCCGCCGGGCGGGCATCGCCGTGCCGGAGGCCGTCTCGGTGATGGGCTTCGACGGCGCGGCGGTCGGCGAATTCTGCGGTCCGGGCCTCGCGACGATCCGCCAGCCGACGGTCGATATGGGCGCGGCGGCCGCGCAGGGCCTGCTGAAGGCCATTGCCGGCGAGGCAGCCCTCGCCGAGCGCACCGTGCTCCCCAGCGAATGGCTGGAGCGCGGCAGCACGGCGCCGGCGCCTACCCCTTCCTGACGGCCGCCCGATCGAGAAAATCCACCAGCGCCGCGTCGAAGGCCGGGCGCTGCTCGATCGGCGCCATATGGCCCGACCGTTCGATCACGACGAGATCGGCGCCCGGAACCCGGCGTTTGAGATCCTCCAGCGTCGCGACGGAGGCGAAGGGGTCGCGATCGGCCGCGACGAAGCGGACCGGCAGCCGCGCCGCATCCAGCACCGGCCGATAGTCGATGCCGTAACCCGAGCGAAACGCGCGCGTCAGCGCCGCCTGATCCATTGCGGCGCGCCAGACGATGAAGCGCTCGACCGCGTCGGGATGCGCCGCGGCAAAATCCGGATGCCAGATCGCCGCCGCCTGCTCGCGGGCGAAGGCGAGCGGACCGAGCTCGACTGCGCGCGCCAGCATCGCCTCCGTGACGGCCTCGCCTTCCGCCGTCGAATGCACGCCGCAGCAGGCGATCAGCGCCGCCTCGATCCGCGCCGCCGCCTTGCCGATCATCGCCGCCGCGATGATGCCGCCGAGAGAGAATCCGGCGAGCGCGAAGCGCCGCACGCCAAGCGCATCCATCAGCGCCAGCATGTCGTCGGCATAGAGATCGATCGAATAGGGGCTGCCCGGCTTGTCGCTCGCCCCCATGCCGCGGAGGTCCGGCGCGATCACGCGCCAGCCGCGCGCGACCAGCGTCTCGATCTGGCCGGCCCAGAGCGTGTGATCCCAGCCGAGGCCATGCACGAGCAGCAGGGCCGGCCCCGCCGCAGGGCCCTCGATCGCGACATGCTGCGCGATGCCGCTGGCGATGATCGTTTCCGCCATGTCAGCCTGTTCCCTTGCTCAAGAAAGCAACACTTGCTGCGATTTGCGCCATGAACCTCGATTATCGGCAAAATACCATTTTGTAGAAAGTCGGGTTTGCGCGGCTTTCTTGTGGCACGGAGCTTGCTCTTTTGACCAGCGACATTCTCCAGAAGGGATGCCGGAAAGGCCAGCCAATGACCGACAAGAAAAGCACCTCCGACCTGATCACCGCCCCGCTCAAGGCGCCGGCGCTGAAGCTTGATCGCCGCTCGCTGCTGAAGGCCGGCGGCGGCCTCCTCGCCGGCGTCTTCGTCGCGCCCGGCGCCCTCTCCTTCGGCGCGAGGACGGCCTATGCGGCGGACAAGTTCGTCCACCAGCTCGGCTGGATCAAATCCATCCAGTTCGGCGGCCATTTCGCGGCCATCGACCAGGGCTATTTCGCCGATGAGGGCATCGAGGCCGAGTTCCTCTCGGGCGGCCCGGGCACCGATGGCACGGCCGTCGTCGTCAGCGGCCAGGCGATGACCTCCGACAGCGATGTCGAAGGCGTCGTGCGCACGCGCATCTCGGGCGTGCCGGTCAAGGCCTTCGCCGCGATCATGCAGAAGGCGCCGGGCGCGATCATGTCGCTCGCGTCGAAGCCCATCAAGACGCTGCAGGATTTCCCGGGCAAGACGATCGCGCTGCCCAATGCGACGCGCCCGCAGATGGACGTGCTGCTCAAAGCGGCCGGTATCGATCCCTCGACGGTCAATTATGTCCCGGTCGGCACGGATCCCGGTATGCTCGCCGCCGGGCAGGTCGACGGCTATTACGGCTGGGCGACCAATCAGGGTGTCATGCTCAAGGAGCGCGGCGTCGATATCGAGGTCGCCTACATGAACGACCTCGGCCTGCCCGGCTATGCCGGCGTGCTGTTCGCGACCGACGAGTCGATCGATACCAAGGCCGACCTGATCACGCGCTGGCTCAAGGCCGAGATCAAGGGCTGGCAATGGTTCCTCGACAATCCCGACGCCATGGCCAAGCTGATGGTCGACAAATACGGCCAGCGCGGCCTGGACCTGAAGGCGCAGACCGCCGAGGCCGGTGTCTACAAGGACTTCATCCCTGTGGGCGACGCCAAGACGCACGGCCTGCTCTGGATCGAGCCCTCGGTGTTCCAGCAGGGCATCGATTTCTCGATCAAGGCCGGCGAGCTGAAAGAGGGCCAGGTCAAGGTCGAGGACGTCGTCACGCAGAAGCTCATCGCCGCCGCGCACGGGAAGTGAGGCATCAGGCCGAACGAGCAACGACAGAAAGGCTGTCATTGCCGGGCTTGACCCGGCAATCCAGTCCTTCTTCGCAAGACCGGAACCAAAGCCGAAGGCCGCAAGCCAGTCTGGATTGCCGGGTCAAGCCCGGCAATGACAACTGATTGCGGGCCGGGGCGCGCCCACCACGGCGGGCGGCCATGTGGAGTGACTTGATCGCATGACCGAGATCATCCTCGACCACGTCTCCAAGGATTTCGAGATCGACCGCCGGTCGGTCCGGGCGATCGACGATGTCTCGCTGACCTTCCCCTCGGGCAGCTTCTCCGCGCTGATCGGCCCGTCGGGCTGCGGCAAGTCCACGCTGCTCAGGCTCGTCGCCGACATTCTCGGGCCGACCAGCGGCGCGATCACCATCGGCGGCAAACCGCCGGGCGAGGCGCGGCTGCGCCACGATATCGGCTTCGTCTTTCAGGATGCGAGCCTGCTGCCCTGGCGCACCGTGCTCGACAATGTCTCGCTACCGCTCGAGATCGCCGGCGGCCCGATCGGCGACGGCCCGCGGCCGGAGAACCTGATCCGCCTCGTCGGCCTCTCCGGCTTCGAGAATGCCAAGCCCGCCCAGCTTTCCGGCGGCATGCAGCAGCGCGTCTCGATCGCCCGCGCCCTGACGCTGCGGCCCAAGGTGCTGCTGCTCGACGAGCCGTTCGGTGCGCTCGACGAGATCACACGCCAGCGCATGAATCTCGAACTGCTCCGCATCTGGCAGGAGACCGGCACCACGGCGATCCTCGTCACGCACACGATCGGCGAGGCCGTGTTCATGGCCGATCAGGTGCATGTGCTCGCCGCCCATCCCGGCCGTCTGGTCACGACGATCGAGGTCGACCTGCCGCGCCCGCGCCATCTCGCCATGCTGCAGACGGCGGAATTCAACCGGCTGGAAAACGCCGTGCGCGCCGCCCTGTTCGGCGACGAACTGGCGGATGATGGCGCGGCCGCCCGACCGGAGCGCGCCCATGGCTGACGAGGCCGCGCTCGCCGCGCCGCGCCCGCGCGAAGGCGGCGCCATCGGCCGCGCCGCGGGCAGGCTGTTCGCGCCCGCCGCCGTGATCATTGTCATTCTGGCGATCTGGGAACTGGCGAAGGCGGCGAACCTGCTGCCGATCACCGTGCCGGCGCCGAGCGAGATCGCCGGCGCGTTCACCCGCTCCTGGTCGGATCTCTTTTACCACATGGTGCCGACCGTGCTGTCGGCGGCGGCCGGCTTCTTCCTGGCAACCCTCGTCGCGCTCGTCCTTGGAGCCGTCGCCACCTCATGGCGGCGCACCGAGCCGAGCATCATGAAGTTCGCCATCATCGTGGATTCGATCCCGCTGATCGCGCTGACGCCGATCCTGATGGTTTGGGTCGGCAATGGCCTCGCCTCGCGCATCGTCATCGCGACCATCGCGGCGCTGTTTCCCCTCGTTGTCGGCGTGATCCAGGGCTTCAAGGCGATCGACCGCAACGTCTCCGAACTCTTCCACATCCTCGCGGCGTCGCGCTGGCAGCGCCTCGCGAAACTCGCCTTCCCCTCGGCCCTGCCCTACCTGTTCTCGGCGCTGAAGATCGCCGCGCCCCTCTCCGTCCTCGGCGCGCTCATCGCCGAATGGGTCAGCGCCGATCGCGGCCTCGGCATCATGATGACCTATGCGCTGTTCTCCTTCGACGTGCCGCTCGCCTGGCTCACCATCGTCGCCGTCTGCCTGGTCGCGACCATTGCCTATGGCCTCGTCGCGCTAGCCGAGCGGATCGTGATCGGCGCGCCGCAGCAGACAACTGGCGGAGGCGGCGGCCATGGCTGATGTTGCTGCCACCGCGCCGAACCGGGCCGGCAGCCTGCTTCGGGCGGCGCTCGGGCCGCTCGTCTTCGCGCTGGTGATCGTCGTGATCTGGAAAGCGGCGGTCACGGTCTTCGCCGTGCCGCCCTACATCATGCCGCCGCCGGAAGCGACGCTCGCCGCCTTCGAGGCCAATTTCGGCAAGATCGGCCTCTCCGTCGCGCTGACCCTGCGCAACGCCGCGGCCGGCCTCGTCGTCGCCTTCCTCGTCGCCATCGGCCTTGCCGCGCTCTTCGTCAATTCGCAGAAGGCGACTCATGCCGTCCTGCCGATCGTCATTGGCCTCCGCACCGCGCCCGTCCTCGCCATCGCGCCGATCCTGATCATGGTGTTCGGCCGCGGCATCGGCACGGCGATCGTCGTCGTCGTGATCGTCTCGTTCTTCCCCATCATGGTCAACGCCATGAAGGGCTTCTCCTCGACGCGAAAGAACGCGCTCGAACTCATGCATGTGCTCGGCGCGAGCCGCGTGCAGCTCTTCCTCAAGGTGCGGTTTCCCTTCGCCCTCCCCTTCATCTTCGCGGGCCTTCGCAGCGCGGCGACCAGCGCCATCCTCTCGGCCATGCTGGCCGAATGGCTCTCCGGCGCGCCGGGGCTCGGCTCGCTGATCCTCGATGCCGCCTCCTATCGCAAGAACGACCTGCTCTGGGCAGCCGTGGTCGTCTCCATGCTGCTCGCCTATCTGATCTTCTCCGCCACGACGCTGGTCGAGAAGCGGCTGACGAGCTGGCGCAGCTGAACATTCCCGAAAGAGAGAAACCGCAATGCCGCTTCCCCTCGAAGGCCGCGCCATCCTCGTCACCGGGCCGGCCAAGGGCATGGGCGGCGCCATCACCCGCGCGATCGCCGCGGCGGGCGGCGATCTCGTCCTGATCGGTCGCGACATGGCGCCGATCGAGGCGATCGCCGCGGACGTCCGCGCGCTCGGCCGCGAGGCGCTGGCGATCCGCACCGATGTCACCGACGAGGCCGAGGTCGCGCATGCGGTGGCCGAGGCCGCAGCGCATTTCGGAACCCGCCTGCATGGCGCGGTCAATGTCGCCGGCGTCTCCGGCCCGACGGGCAAGAAGCTCTGGGAGCACACCACCGACGATTTCCGCGAGCTGTTCGACGTCAACGTGCTCGGCACCTTCCTCGTCATGAAGGCCATGCTGCCGGAGCTGATGGCGCGGGGCGGCGGCGGCATCGTCAATATCGGCGGCACGTTCGGCTTCAAGGGCGTGCGCAACGCCTCGCTCTACGGCGCCACCAAATGGACGCTGCGCGGCCTCACCAAATCGGCAGCGCTGGAAGCCGGCAGCGCTGGCGTCCGCGTCAACATGGTCTCGCCCGGCGGCGTCGAGGGCCCGCGCATCCTGCGCCAGTTCTTGGAAGAGGCCGCGCTCGAAGGCATCACCTATGAGGAGCGCTATGCCCGCTTCGCCACGACCGCAGCGCTCGGCCGGCTGAGTACGGCGGACGACATCGCCAACGCCGTCGTCTTCCTGCTCTCCGACATGGCGCGCAACGTCACCGGCCAGGACCTGCTCGTCGACGGCGGCACGATCGTGTGATGGTGGGCGATCAGATCCGATAGAGCCGCCGCGCCGTGCCCTGGAACAGCGCGCGCTGCTCGTCGGGCGAAAGATCCGCCACCGCGCGCGCGAACGTCTCATAGCCGCGGGTGAAGGGCACGGTGCGGTCGTGCACCGGGAAGTCGCTGGCAAAGGCGAGGCGATCGACGCCGAACCAGTCCACCAGCGCGCGGATCGGCGCGGCCAGCGCGGCATCGCTCCAGCCGGGCATGCGGCAATGCAGCGCCGAGATCTTCACGCTGATATTCGGCAGCCGCGCCGCCGCCTGCATGGCGCCGGCCCACCGTGCAGAACCTTCCTCCGTCGAAAAATCCGGGCTGCCGGCATGCTCGATGATGATGGAAAGGTCGGGGATCGCCGCCGCGAGGCGGAGCGCCGCGCCCATCTGACAGGGTTCGAGCATGAGGTCGAAGGCGAGGCCGCGCCGCGCGAGTACCTTGAGCCCCGCGGCGAAGGCGGCGCGCTCCAGGAGATCGCCATGCCGGGCGAAGCTCGGAAAGCCCGGTCGCACCGCAACGATGTCGCGAATGCCGCGCAGCGTCGGCGCGGCCTCAGCGAGGCGGTCCAGCCGCGCGGCTAGATCCGGCGCATCCAGCGGCGCATGCGCGATGATCGCGGCGGCGAGACGGGGCTCGGCGGCATTGAGACGCGCCGCCGCCCGCGCCTCGGCGAGCGGATCGGTCGCGACGGCCTCGATCCAGACGCTGGCGACGACATTCAGCGGCGCCGCGGCGGCGAAATAGTCCTCGGCGGAGACATCGCGCGCGAGGGTGGGCTCGCCCGCGAGCCAGGGCAGCAGCGCCGCGTCATAGGACCAGAGGTGGTGATGCGCGTCGACGATCGGGCCGTCATAGCGCGCCATCTCAGCCGTCCAGCCGCACCGGCAGGCCGGAGGCGAGCGAGGCTTCCGCCGCCTCGACGATCCGCACCGCCCGCTCGGCATCGTCGAGCCCGACGAGCGGCTCCGTCCCCTCGCGGATCATACGGATGAAGGCGGCGACTTCCTCGGCGAGCGCGCCGACGACGCGCCCATTGAGGATCGGCTGGTGGCGGATGCCGGCGGCGCGGAAGCCCGCGGCCTCGTCGAAGGCGACGAGTTGCTGGCCGCGGAGGCTCATATCGTTCGAGACCATGCCCAACGCGCCGAACACGTCGAGTCGGTTATTGCCGGCCGGCGACCAGGAGGCGGGCGCGGAAAAGACGCCATAGGGCGCCGGCAGCGTCCAGCCGCTTTCGACCAGCGCGATGGCGCCATCGGCAAAGCGCAATGTCGTCACGACATGATCGTCGAGGCCCGTCTCCGCATGCACCCGTCCGCGGCCAGCCGCGGCATAGACCTGCACGACCGGCACGGGATGGACCCAGGCGACGAGGTCGAAATCATGCACGCCGAGAATGCGCAACGTCGTCGAGAGGCCCTTGAAGCGCGGGGTATCGGCCGCGACGAACTGGCGGCGCGCGGCGATCGTGACGACCTTGCCGCAGACACCCTCATCGACGGCCGCCTTCAATTGCGCCGAGCCGATCTCGAAGCGCTCGACATGGCCAGCCATCACCGGAACACCGGTCGAAGCCGTCGCCGCGCGGATCGCGGCGATGCCAGCCGGATCGGGCGCCACCGGCTTTTCGATCAGCATCGGCACACGCGCCGCAGCGGCGAGGCGCGCCTGCTCCTCATGCACGCGTTCGGGGCTGGCGATGATGACGCCGTCCAGAGCGGCTTCCGCAAAGAAGGCGGCGGCATCGGTGAAGACCGCCGCACCCCATGGCGCGGCCAGCTTGGCGGCGCGATCCGTATCGATGTCGCAGATCGCGGCGAGCACGGCATCGGGCCGCTCGGCGACGATGCGCGCATGCCAGGCGCCGATGGCGCCGGCCCCGATCAACCCGATCCGCAGCGCCTCAGCCATCAGGCCCTCCCCCTCAGCCCCATGGCCGCTGGCCGGGCTCGAGGATCTCCTTCATGGTCGTATTGAGGTTGCGCGGTGCCGGCGGGGCCATGTTCGGCCGCACCAGTTCACCCCAGCCCTTTTCAGCGACGACCTCGCCGTCCTTCGCCACCATGCGCCCACGGACGAAGGTCATGACCGGCACGCCCTTGACCTCCTTGCCCTCATAGGCGGAGACCTTGCCGCGCGAATGCAGCGCCGCCGCCGAAAGCGTCGCGCTGCGGTTCAGGTCGACCACGGCGAGATCGGCATCGGCGCCGACGCGAATCACGCCCTTGCGGCCATAGAGCCCGAAGGCGCGGGCCGGCGCGCCGGAGGTGATCGTCGCGACGCGCTCCAGGCTGAGGCGGCCATCGGCGACCGCGGTCAGCATCAGCGCCATCGACGTCTCGACGCCGGGGAAGCCGCAGGCGAGATCCCAGATGCGCGGCCCGTATTTCTCCTCGATCGCATGCGGCGCATGGTCGGTGGCGATCATGTCGATCGTGCCGTCGGCGAGCGCCGCCCAGAGCGGTTCCTGATGCGCCGCCTCGCGGATCGGCGGGTTCATCCGCAGCACCTCGCCGCCCGGATTCAGCATCATCTCGGCGGAGAGATAGAGATATTGCGGCAGCGTCTCGACGGTCATGTCGACGCCGCGCTCCTTCCAGAAGCGGATGAAGGGCAGCGAGCGCGCGCAGCTCTCATGCACGATATGGATGCGCGCGCCGGTCCAATCGGCGAGCGTGGCGGCGCGGTTGAGCGCCTCGACGGCGACGACGTCGGTGCGCGCCGCCAGATGCGCGAGCACGTCGTCGCGTCCGGCCGCCTTCAGCTTGTTCTGGCGCCAGAACAGGATCGGCGAATTCTCGGCATGGATGGAGCAGCGCAGCCCCAGCGCGGCCAGGATCTCGAAGCCTTCGAGCACCGCGCCGTCCGAGGGGCATGGCAGATCGCCCGTCGTATTGCCAAGAAAGAGCTTGTAGCCGATGACCCCGGCGGCGGCGAGGCTCTCGAGATCACCGAGATTGTGCTCGCCGAGCAGGCCATAGAGCCCGAAATCAACGATCGACTTCGACTTGGCCGCGCCGAGCTTCAATTGGAAATTCTCGACGCTGTCGGTCGGCGGGATGGTGTTCGGCATGTCGAAGACGGTGGTGACGCCGCCCACCGCCGCCGCGGCGCTGCCGGTCGCCCAGTCCTCCTTCTGCGGCATGCCCGGCTCGCGGAAATGGACATGCACGTCGATCGCGCCCGGCAGCACATGCAGGCCATCGACCGCGATGCGCTCGCGCGCCGGCGGCATCAGCCGCTCATCCCCGATGGCGACGATGCGGCCGCCATCCACGGCGATCGACGCATCGACGATGCCGTCTTCATTGACGACTCGCCCGCCGGTCAGCACCATATCGACAGGTTTCACGGAAAGGTCGGCGGAGCTTACGGGAGCTTGCATCAGGCGTCTCGGTTGTCGGGTCGGTGAAAACCTATCAGCAAGTCGATATTGTCGACAACCCGCCTCCGAATCCTAATTTTGTCGATTTTCTAGTGTAGTGGATTATGCGGCCGATGGCCGCGAGAGGAGTTTGCGATGGCTGAGGCGGTTCCCATTCGCGAGGCGGACGAGACGGCGTCGGCGGATGCGTTCACGCTGCTGCGCGCCGACATCATTTCCGGCGCCCTCCAGGCCGGCGCGCGGCTGCGCTTCATCGAGCTGCAGGCGCGCTACGGCATCGGCACCAGCCCGCTGCGCGAGGCGCTGTCGCGCCTCGCTGCCGACCGGCTGGTGGTGCAGGAGGTCAATCGCGGCTTCCGCGTGCCGCCGATCTCGCTCGACGATTTCGAGGACATCGCTGCGCTCCGCATCGAACTGGAGAGCCAGGCGATCGAAGCCGCCGTCCGCTCGGGCGACGAGGCCTGGGAGGAGGGCATCGTGCTGGCGCATCATCGCCTGCGCCGCCTCGGCCGCCAGGAGGCCGCGCCGGAGGAGGATGCGGTTCCCGAGGAATGGGAAACCCGCCACCGCGCCTTCCACAATGCGCTCATCGCCGCCTGCGGCTCGCCCTGGACGCTGCATTTCTGCGCCGTGCTGCACGACCAGTTCGATCGCTATCGCCGTCTCGCCGGCCGTGACCCGGTCGCACAGGTCCATCTCGCCCAGCAGCACGAGGAACTGCTCGACGCCGCCATCGCCCGCGACGCCGCGCGCGCCGGCAAGGTCCTCGCCGACCATATCGACGGCACGCGGCGCGCCGTGGTTGAGCGGCTCAAGCGCCTCGCATAGGCGTTCGGCCTTTGTCGTAAATCATACCGATCATCGACAATGATATATTGTGTCGATGATTTGCGCAGGGTGACGCGATTTTGCGCAGCCGTCTCCGGCGTTCCATTGTAGTCTCCTTGCGTTCCGCCATGGCACGGCTCTTGCCAACCATGGTTCCTGCCGAACCCCACGGCCATCGGAACAGGGAGCGATCATGCGGCAAGCCATCAGGGCGCAGCGAATGCGGGAGGCGGGACGATGACCGGTCCCGTTGCGCTCGTGACCGGGTCCAAGCCCTTCGCGGGCCTGCCGACCAACCCTGCGGAACTGCTGCTCCCCTTCCTCGACGGCATGATGGTCGACGGCATCACCATCATCGCCCGCGCGACGCCGGTCAGCCGGACGGGCCTGCCGGATCACCTTCCGGCGCTCGTCGCCGAGCATCGTCCGGTCTTCGTGCTGGCGCTCGGCCTGGCGCTCGGCGCGCCGGACATCCGCATCGAGACGATCGCGGTGAATGCCTGCCATTTCGCGATTCCCGACAATGAGGGCGTGCGCCCGCTCGGCGGCGAGCCGATCGAGCCCGGCGGCCCGGCGGCGCGCATGGCCAGCTGGGACGCCGGCGCCGTCGTCGAGGCGATCCTGGCGCAGGATATCCCCGCGCGGCGCTCGTTCCACGCCGGCACGCATCTCTGCAATCTCACACTCTACACCTATCTCGGCGCGCTGGAGGCGCTCGGCCTCGCATCGCCCTGCGGCTTCCTGCATCTGCCCTATCTGCCCGAGCAGATCGTCTGGCTGATGCGCCAGCGCGGCAACCAGCCCGGCAGCGCCCAGAGCAGCCCGCTCGAATTGCCGTCCATGGCGCTCGAAACCCAGCTCACCGCCGTCCGCGCGGCGCTCGGCGCGCTCGCGCGCCAGGCCATCGCCTGCGGCGCCGTCCCCGCTTCACCACCTCTCTCCTCGGAGGAACTGCTGCCATGACCCTCGCGGAACTGCCCAAGGCCTATGAGAAGGCCCAGAGCGTCGACGTTTCCGACATCCCGATCATCGATTTCGGCCCGTTCCTGACCGGCAGCGCCGCGGAGCGCGCCGCCGTGGCGGCCGAGATCGGCAAGGCCTGCGAGGAGGTCGGCTTCTTCTATCTCGCGAACCACGGCATTTCGCAGGATCTGATCGACGCGACCTTCGGCGTCTCGAAGGAATTCTACGCGCAGCCCTTCGCCGGGCGCATGAACGCGGCCGCGACGCTGGAACACTGGCGCGGCTATGTGCCGTCGAAGCTGGAAGCCGAGGGCGGCACGGTCGGCGGCGCGATCGAGACCTACCGCTTCATGCTCGACCTCGCGCCCGACGATCCGGACGTGCTCGCCGGCAAGCCGCTGCATTTGCCGAACCGCTGGCCCGAGGGTCTGCCGGCCTTCAAGCCGACGGTGGAAGCCTATTTCGACGCGGTAATGAACCTCTCCAAGCAGCTCCGCGCCGCCTTCGCCATGGCGCTCGGCCTGCCGGAGGACTATTTCGAGCCCTATTACCAGAAGCCCGTCGTGCAGCTCTCGCTGCTGCATTATCGCCCGCCGGCGTCGCTCGACGAGAAGGACATCGAGATCGGCGCGGGCGAGCACCGCGATACCGGCGCCTTCACGCTCTTGATGCAGGACGATACCGGGGGCCTCGAAGTCGAGCGCAAGGACGGCGTGTGGATCGGCGCCCCGCCGGTCAAGGGCGCCTATGTGATCAATATCGGCAATGTCATGATGAAATGGACCAATGGCCGCTTCGTCTCGACGCCGCATCGCGTGGTCAACCGCGCGCTGAAGGCCCGCTACTCGATCCCCTTCTTCGCCAATCCCGACTACGACGTCACGATCGCGCCGATCGCCGAGATCATGAAGAACGGCGAGACGGCACAGTTCGAGCCGTTCGAGAACGGGCCCTACATGCGCGATTTCTACGAGATGGGCATGGCCTATCTCAAGAAGCCGGGCGCGAAGTCGGGCTATTGAGGCGCACGCCTTCACCGCGCAAATGCGCGGTGAAGGCGTCACGCTAGCCCTGCCATCCAAGGAGCGAGAATGGATCTGAAACTCGGCGGCAAGGTCGCCCTGATCACCGGGCCCGCCAAGGGCATGGGCGCGGCGGTCAGCCAGGCCTTCGCCGCGGAAGGTTGCCGCACCGTCCTGCTCGGGCGCGACCTTCTGGCGATCGAGCCCGTCGCGGCGGCGATCCGCGCGGCGGGCGGCGAGACGCTCGTCCAGTCCTGTGACGTCACCGACGAGGCGGCCTGCGAGGCCGCCGTCGCCGCGGCGCAGGCGCGGTTCGGCGGCGCGATCGACATCCTCGTCAATGTCGCCGGCGGCACCGGCCCGATCGGCAAGACGGGCGCCGCGACATCATCGGCGGAGTTCCGCGACATCGTGGACGTCAATATGACGGGCTGCTTCAACATGATCCGTGCCGTGGCGCCGGTGATGACGGCCCAGCGCTCCGGCAAGATCGTCAATGTCGGCGGCACGTTCGGCATGCGCGGCCGCGCCGGACGCGTCGCTTATTCGGCCTCGAAATGGGGCCTCCGCGGGCTCACCAAGAGCTTCGCGCTCGAACTCGGCGCCGCCAACATCAACGTCAACTGCGTCGCACCGGGCATGGTCGACGGACCGCGCTTCCGCGAGAAGGTGTGCCGCAACATGGCGCGCGAGCTCGGCATCAGCGAGGAGGAAGCCGCGCGCCGCCACGCCGAGGACTATGCGCTGAAGCGCGTCTCGACCGATGCCGATGTCGCCAATGCCTGCCTCTTCCTTGCCAGCGACATGTCGCGCCAGATCACCGGCGTCGACCTGCCGGTCGATGGCGGCTGGGCCGCGCTGTAGGAAAACGGAATGATCACCCTCTCCGACGTTCAGGCCGCGCGCGCACGGCTCGGCGCGAACATCCGCCGCACGCCGATGCTGAAGGCCGACAATCTCTCGGCCCCGATCACCGACGCCGCGCTGCATCTGAAGCTCGAATTGCTGCAGGCGACGGGCTCCTTCAAGGCGCGCGGCGCGACCAACCGCCTGCTCGCGACGCCGAAGGAAGAGCTTGCCCACGGCATCGTCACGGCGTCGGGCGGCAATCACGGCGTCGCCGTGGCGCGGACCGGCAAGCTCGCCGGCGTACCGGCGCATGTCTTCGTGCCGAAGAACATCTCGCCGCCCAAGCTCGAAAAGCTGAAGCGCTGGGGCGCCGAGGTCCAGCTGGTCGGCGACGTTTTCGACGAGGCCGACAAGGCCGCCCGCGCCTATGCGAAGGAGATCGGCGCCGTCTATTTCCACCCCTTCGCCGATCCGCTCGTCGTCGCCGGCCAGGGCACGGTGGCGCTCGAAATCCTGGAGGATCTGCCCGAGGTCGACACCTTCCTGATCGCGATCGGCGGCGGCGGGCTCGTCGGCGGCATGGGCACTGCGATCCGCGCGCTGAAGCCGAAGGCGCGCATCATCGGCATCGAGCCGGTCGGCTGCCCGACGCTCAAGGCCAGCATCGATGCCGGCCATGTCGTGACGATCGACAAGATCACGACCATCGTGCCCACCATGTCCTGCGCCCGCACCGACGAGCGCGTGTTCGAGCTCGTGCGCTCCGTGGTCGACGACATCGTCCTCGTCGACGATGCGGCGATGATCGACGCCGCCAGATGGCTCTGGTTCGAAATGGGCCTCGCCGCCGACCTCTCCGGCGCCGCCGCTCTCGCCGCGCTGAAGGGCGGCCTCGTCCCGGTCGCCCCCGGCGAAACCGTCTGCGCCCTCGTCTGCGGCGCCGGACCGGAGGGGATCGCCGCCTGACGGTTGAAGCGATGGCGATCCGACCCTATTGTCTGTGATACGCCGTATTACAGAAGAGGAATGCGATGTCCCAGCTTCGATCCGATCCGGTCGCCATCCGCCTGCCGGAGGATGTGCTGCGCGGTGTCGATGCGGTGGCCGCCGCGCTCGATCGTCCCCGGAGCTGGGTCATGGTCAGGGCGCTGCGCGCTTACCTTGCCCAGGAAGGGCAGCAAGTCCTCGATCTCGCTGCCGGCCATAAAGAGGCGGCAGCCGGGGGCTTGGTCGACGGGACGGAACTTCTCGCCACGCTGGACGATGAGGTCGTGCGCGTCGGCGGAAGAAAATGACCCGCTTCGTTCCCTCCGCGGCAGCGTTCATCCGCCGGGAACGAAATTACCTCCGGCAGCGCAGTCCCGCGGCGGTGCGCCACTTCCTGGCCGATATCGCCAGTGTCGTGGAGATGCTGGACGCGCGCCCCGATATCGGAACGCCGCTCGCCGCGCTGCGCAACACGCCGCTTGCCGGCATCCGTCGCTGGATCAAGGGCGGCTATAGTTTCGACTATGAACTCGACGCCGACGGACGTACGATCGTGATCCTCGTCCGTCACCAGGCGCAGGACGATCAGTTCCTCTTCTTCGTGCCTGACGACACGGATGAGGACTGAGACTGCGCCAGCGCGCTGAACCCCCTTCCCGAGTTCAGCCCCCCTCGCCCGCCGCTGCGGCGCGCGACAGCAGGAACGCCCGCTCGCCGGCATTGCGTGTCAGCGTGGCGGCGCGCTCGAATTGGAGCTTGGCTTCGGCGGCGCGGCCGGCGCGGAGCATGAAATCGCCACGGGCGGCGGCGAGCGGTGCGAAGCCGTCGAGGCGCTCGGCGAGGCCGGGCGCATCGAGCAGCGCCAGGCCGGCTTCGGGGCCGAATGCCATGGAATGCGCCACCGCACGGCCGAGCCCGACGACCGGCGAAGGCTGGACGGCGACGAGGCGGTCATAGAGTTCCGCGATCCGCCGCCAGTCCGTATCCGCCGCGCGCGGCGCGCGGGCATGGCAGGCGGCGATCGCCGCCTGCAGCGCATAGGAGCCATCTGCGCCGCCGAGCGACTCGGCGCGCGCGAGCGCGGCGAGGCCGCGGCCGATCAGCAGGCGGTCCCAGCGGCTGCGATTCTGCTCGGTGATCGGGATCGCCATGCCGTCCGGCCCCGTCCGGGCGGCGAGGCGCGAGGCCTGGATTTCCATCAGCGCCAGCAGGCCGAACACCTCCGCCTCGTCCGGCATGAGCCCGGACAGGATCCGCCCGAGCCGCTGCGCCTCCGCGCAGAGCGCGGGCCGGATCAGATCCTCGCCCGCGGTCGCGGCATAGCCCTCGTTGAAAATGAGGTAGAGGACTTCCAGCACCGATGCGAGCCGCGTCCGTCGCTTCGCTCCGCGCGGCACCTCATAGGCGAGCCCCGATTGCGCCAGCGTCTTCTTGGCCCGCACGATGCGCTGGGCGATGGTCGGCTCGCTCTGCAGGAAGGCGCGCGCGATCTCGTCGGTGGTGAGCCCGCCGATCAGGCGCAGCGTCAGCGCGGCCCGCGCCTCGGGGGTGAGGATCGGGTGGCAGGCGGTGAAGATCAGCGCCAGCAGCTCGTCGCCGACATCATCGTCGAGCCGATGCTCGATCAGCGCCACGGGGTCCTCCTGCGCGTCGTCGAGATCGAGCCCGATCTCGGCGTGCTTGCGATCCTGCAGGGCGCGGCGGCGCAGGAGGTCGATCGCCCTCCGCTTCGCCGTCGCCATCAGCCAGGCGGCCGGATTGGCGGGAACGCCCGATCGCGGCCACTCGGTGAGCGCGATCGCCAGCGCCTCCTGCGCCAGTTCCTCGGCGAGGCCGACATCGCGCACCATGCGCGCCAGCGCAGCGATGAGCCGCGCCTGCTCGATGCGGAAGACGGTCTCGACAGTGCGGTGGGCGTCCTGAGGCTGCACGCTTCCCGACTAGGCAAGGCCGTCCGGATTGGCAAGACCTTCCCACTTGCCAAGACCTTCCGGCCTGCCGAGTCCCGGACGGCGGCGCGCGGCCGGCCTCAGCGGTTTTCGAGGTTCGCGCGGTTGCGCTCGTGCAGTTCCGTCGTCTCCGGGGTCATCACCTCGGCGAAATCCGACATCTCGATCACCGGGCGGATCTCGATCTCGCTCGGGCCCGGCATGGGGTTCGGGCAGCGGCGAACCCATTCGACCGCCTCCGCCATGTCCTTGACTTCCCACATCCAGAAGCCGGCGACGAGTTCCCGCGTCTCGGCGAAGGGACCGTCGATGACGGTACGGCTCGGCCCGTCAAAGGCGATCCGCTTGCCATGCGAGGACGCCTTGAGGCCCTCGCCCGACAGCATGATGCCGGCCTTGATCAGGTCCTCGTTGTAGCGACCCATCGCCTCGACGAGTTCATTGCTCGGCATCACGCCGGCTTCGCTGTCCTCGGTCGCCTTCACCATCACGATCACGCGCATTGCTGTCTCCCTTGTTGGCCGGAAAGGGTCGAAGCGCCCTCTCTGTAGCCTACGACGAACGAGACAACACGGAATCGACAGCGATGTTCGATTTTTCTTAGGTGCCCTTCTTGGCGATCTCGCTACACCGCGCATCTCATCTGAGGCCAGCGCCGAAATGGCAGCCGCAGCCATAATAGCGGCGCACCGCCCGCTTCATCGCCGCCGTAGCCTCGTCGTCGGGCGGCGCGGCGTTCCAGTTCGCACGCGCCTCGGCGAGCAGTTCCGCCTCCAGTGCGGTCCGGTCGATGCCCGTGGCGCGTCCGCCCTCGGCGACGACCTTGCCGCGGACGAGGAGGCGGACAATGTGCTTTCGCGTCGCGCGGGTCAGCAGAACATTGGTCGGGTCGGCCTTGGCGGAGAGCAGATCGGGCGCCATGCCGGCATAGTCGAGCACGAGCAGATCGGCCGGCGCGCCGACCTCGATGCGCCCGCCGCCATCGAGGCCGATCACCGCCCGCCGCCCATCGGCACAGGCCGCCTCGAACAGGCGCGCCGGCGTCAGCACGTCATCGAGGCCGAAGCCGCGATGATTGAGATAGAGGAGCCGCATCTCGCGCAGCATGTCGTCATCGTCGTCCATCGGCTGCGCATCGAGACCGGCACCGAAATCGAGTCCCGCCTTCACGAAGGCGGCCACCGGCGCGATGCCGGAGCGCAGGCGGAAGTTGGACGACGTATTGACCGAGACGATGACGCCGCGCTCGGCAAGCAATTCGCATTCCGCCTCGGTCAGGTAGACGCCATGCGCCAGCGACAGGCGCGGCGACAGCAGGCCGAGCTCGTCGAGCCGGCGTACGATGCCGTCGGGATAGGCATGGTCGGCCCATTCGCGCTGGTAGCGCGTCTCCAGGAAATGCATGTGGATGCGCCGCCCGTTCAGCGCCGAGGCCTCAGCGATCGCGGCGAGCGACGCATCCGAGACCCATTGCGCGCCGACCGGGCAATATTGCAGCGAGAAATTCTCGTGCTCGAAGGCCGCCATCTCGTCGAAGAGGCGCAGGAAGTCGCCAACGGCCTTCGGCGGGGCCAGCCGGCCTTCGAGACGGGGGCGGAGGCTCGGCTCGGCGGCGGCGAGAAAGACCTTCTGGTCGCCATAGACGAGCGGATTGCGGTCCGTGAACGGCGCGGCGAAGGCGACGTGGATGCCGACATCGCGCGCCGCGCGCGACACGGCCTCGGCCTCCTCCAGGATCTTCGTCTCGTCCTGCGGCCCATGCGAATGGTTGGTGGCGCAGATGCCGCCCTCGGCCATGCGCGCAAACGCGACCGCCGCGCGGCGATAGGCATCCAGCTTCGGCTCGCGGCCGAGCGTCGGGATCCAGGATTCGAGCGCGTCGTCGACCGCGCCAAAGGCGAGCGTGCGCAGGCCCCGGCCATGATCATGCGCGTTGACCGGCGCGGCGATCGCCATCAGCCCATTGCCGGAGCCCCCCAGCGGCTCGATCGCGGCAATGCGGCCATGGTCGATGCGGATCAGCGCCGGTCCCGAGGCCGGGCCGCGCCCCGGCGCAGCCAGAACCGCCCCCACTTCCAGCGTCTCGACGATCCGTCCTGCCATGTCGTTCCCCCTCACGCAAAGAGATTCGACAATAGGTCCGATCGTCGTGAATCGTTCAAGGCGTAGATAATTGCAGGTGCTGCCCGAACTGTAGGCAGCGCCCGATCAGACCTCCGGCGCGCCGAGCGTCACGTCCATATGCCGCGCGACGCTCGTCCCCGGCGCGATCTTCATCATGCCGGGAATGTCGCCGACCTCGCCGGAAAAGCCGACCGGCGCGGCATGGCCCTGCCAGGGTTCGATGCAGAGATAGGGCGCGCCCGGCTTCATCCAGAGGCCGAGATGCGGCATGTCCGGGAAGTCGGCCCGGAGCCCCGGCCGCCCCGGAACGCCGAACCAGAGCGAGCGGCTTTTGAGCTGGTCGAAGATGATCGCGTCCTCATCGAACAGCGCCGGCGAGAGCGGCAGGCGACGCCCGACAACCGGCGTCGAGCGCGGGTCGAGCGCCACGCCGGCGCCGCCCGGCACGAGGCGGCGAATGCCGGCCGGCTCGTCCTTCTCGAACAGGACGATGTGCGCTTCCTGCGCCGCGTCGCTCCCCGGCAGCGGCCAGGCGAAGCCGGGATGATAGCCGAAGCAGGCCGGCAGCACGTCGTCGCCCGGATTGGTGATGGTCGCGCGCTGGCGCAGCGTCGCGCCGTCGAGCGCATAGGTCAGCTCAAGCTCGAAATCGAAGGGATAGTGCTGCCGCGTCGCCTCGCTGGCGACGAGGCGGAGCGTCACGGACGCCTCCGTCTGCTCGATCACCGCGAACGCCGAATCGCGCGCGAAGCCGTGCTGGCCGATCGGATAGGCAACACCCCGGTAGCGGATCGCGTCGTTGGTCGCCCGGCCGACGATGGGAAACAGGATCGGCGCATGCCGCCCCCAGACGGCCGGATCAGCCTGCCACAGCCACTCAGCTCCGGCAGCGTCCTTGAGCGAAACCAGCTCCGCGCCTTTGGTCGCAATGACGGCGGAAATCACGCCGTTCGAAAGGGAAACGCTGTCCATGATGCCTTCGTCCTGCCTCGGCCGGCGCACATCCTTTCAGCTTCCCCGCGGCGCTGCAATGTGCGCCGCTATCCGGCCTTCGCATCCGCGGCGAGCAGCGCCACCGCCTTGGCCGCGACCGGATCGAGGCCCGTGCCGCCGGCCGCGACGAAATCGACGATGCCGCGGCGCATGCGCGGTTCCCAGAATTGTTCGAGATGCTGCGCCACCGCGGCCGGCGCGTCCGCCTCGCTCTGGCTCGCGAAGAAGGTCGCGATCTGGTTGGCCATGTAGACGAGCTTCTCAGGCGACATGACGGCCTTCTTCTACGGGTTCGGCGAAACGGATTCGTTCGGGATGGGTGAAGATTTCGAAGCCATCGGCGCGCGCGATCGCCGCGAGCGTGATGCCGGCGGCCTCGGCGGTGCGGATCGCCAGCGCTGTGGGCGCGGAGACGGCGACGATCAGGGCGGCGCCGATGCGCGCGCTCTTCTGCACCATCTCGACCGAGACGCGGCTGGTCAGCAGCACCGCCCCGCCCTGCCCTGTCAGGCCCGCGCGGGCGAGCGCCCCGGCGAGCTTGTCGAGCGCATTGTGCCGGCCGACATCCTCGCGCAGCAGGCCGAGCGGCGTGCCGGGCCGCCAAAAGGCGGCGGCATGGACGGCATGGGTGCGCGCATTCATCGCCTGCAAGGCAGCGATCGAGGTCATGGCGCTGGCGATCGCGGCGGCCTCGAATACCGTCCCGCCCGCGACCATCGGCGCAGCGCGGGCTGCTTCCTCGAGGCTCTCTATGCCGCAGAGCCCGCAACCGACGGGCCCCGCGAGCGCACGGCGCCGCGCCGTCAGCCGTTCGGCACGCGCCTCGGCAAGATCGATGCGCAGCTCGATGCCGAGATCGCTCTCGATCGTCTCGACTGCGAGGATGTCGGCCGGCGATGCGGCGATGCCCTCGGTCAGCGTGAAGCCGACGGCGAAATCCTCGAGGTCGGCCGGCGTCGCCATCATCACGGCCTGCGTCGAGCCGCCATAGGTGAAGGCGACCGCCGTCTCCTCCGGCACGAGGCGCGAGCCGGCGCTGGCCTGGCCATGCCGCCAGACCGTCGTCGCCGCCGCCGTGAACGGCTCGGCCATGGCCCTATTCCGCCGCGTCCAGGGAGCCGAGTACCCGTCGGCTCTCCACGCTGTGCTCGCGATATTCCTCCTGCCACAGGCTCGGCCCGTTGGAGGGCGCCACCTGCACGGCCGTGACCTTGTATTCCGGGCAATTGGTCGCCCAGTCGGAATAATCGGTCGTGATGACGTTCACCTGCGTCAGCGGATGGTGGAACGTCGTGTAGACGACGCCCGGCGCCACGCGGTCTGTGACCTTGGCGCGGAGGGTCGTCTCGCCGGCGCGGCTGGCGACGCGCACGAAATCGCCGTCGCGCACGCCGCGATTCTCGGCATCGTGCGGATGGATCTCGAGCAGGTCTTCCTCGTGCCAGATCACATTCGCCGTGCGCCGCGTCTGCGCGCCGACATTGTACTGCGACAGGATCCGGCCGGTGGTCAGCAGCAGCGGGAAGCGCGGGCCGGTCTTCTCGTCGGTCGGCACATATTCGGTGATCATGAACTTGCCGAGGCCGCGCGCGAAGCCGCCGATATGCATGACCGGCGTGCCTTCGGGCGCCTTCTCGTTGCAGGGCCACTGCACCGAGCCGAGTTCGTCCAGCTTCTCATAAGTGACGCCGGTGAAGCTCGGCGTCGTCGCCGCGATCTCGGCCATGATCTCAGAGGGATGCGTATAGTGCCAGTCGAGGCCCATGGCCTGCGCCAGGCGCTGCGTCACCTCCCAATCGGCCAGGCCGTTCTTGCCGCCCGGGCCGTTGCGCGGCGCCATCACCTTGCGCACGCGGTTGATGCGCCGCTCGGCATTGGTGAAGGTCCCGTCCTTTTCGAGGAAGGTCGAGCCCGGCAGGAAGACATGGGCGTAGTCAGACGTCTCGTTCAGGAAGAGGTCGTGCACGACGACGCATTCCATCGCGGCGAGGCCGGACGTCACATGATGCGTGTCGGGATCAGACTGCACGATGTCCTCGCCCTGGACATAGAGGCCGAGGAAGGAGCCATCGAGCGCGGCATCGAACATGTTCGGGATGCGCAGCCCCGGCTCGTCGGCCAGCGTGACGCCCCAGAGCTTCTCGAAGATGTCGCGCGTCGCGTCGTCGCTGACATGGCGATAGCCGGGCAGCTCATGCGGGAACGAGCCCATGTCGCAGGAGCCCTGGACATTGTTCTGCCCGCGCAGCGGATTCACGCCGACGCCCGGCCGGCCGAGATTGCCGGTCGCCATGGCGAGATTGGCGATGGCCATCACCGTGGTCGAGCCCTGGCTGTGCTCGGTGACGCCGAGGCCGTAATAGATCGCGGCATTGCCGCCGGTCGCATAGAGCCGCGCGGCGGCGCGGATCTCGGCCGCGGGAACGCCGGAGACCTTCTCGACCGCCTCGGGCGAATTGCGTTCCTCGGAAACGAACGAAGCCCAGTGCTCGAACTCGCTCCAGTCGCAGCGCTCGCGCACGAAGGACTCGTCGAAGAGACCCTCCGTCACGATCACATGCGCGATCGCGTCGAGCACGGCGACATTGGTGCCGGGCTTCAGCGCGAGGTGATGCGCCGCCTCGACATGCGGCGTGCGCACGAGGTCGATCCGGCGCGGGTCGATCACGATGAGCTTCGCGCCCTGGCGGAGCCGCTTCTTGAGCCGCGAGGCGAAGACGGGATGGCCGTCGGTCGGATTGGCGCCGATGACGAGGACGACGTCGGAATGCTCGACACTGTCGAAATCCTGCGTGCCGGCCGAGGTGCCGAAGGCGACCTTGAGGCCATAGCCGGTCGGCGAGTGGCAGACGCGGGCGCAGGTATCGACATTGTTGTTGCCGAAGCCGGCGCGGACCAGCTTCTGGACGAGGAAGGTTTCCTCATTGGTGCAGCGCGACGACGTAATACCGCCGATCGCGCCCTTGCCGGCCTTCATCTGGATGCGGCGGAATTCGCTCGCGACATGGGCGAACGCCTCCTCCCACGTCACCTCACGCCAGGGATCGGTAATCTTCGCGCGCACCATCGGATTGAGGATGCGGTCGCGGTGGTTGGTGTAGCCCCAGGCGAAGCGGCCCTTGACGCAGCTATGGCCGCGATTGGCCTTGCCGTCCTTATAGGGCAGCATGCGCACCACTTCCTCGCCGCGCATCTCCGCCTTGAACGAGCAGCCGACGCCGCAATAGGCGCAGGTGGTGACGACCGAGTGCTCGGGCTGGCCGATCTCGATCACGCTCTTCTCGGTCAGCGTCGCGGTCGGGCAGGCATCGACGCAGGCGCCGCAGGAGACGCATTCCGAGCCGAGGAAGCTCTCATGCATGCCGGGCGACACGCGGCTGTCGAAGCCGCGGCCCTCGATCGTCAGCGCGAAGGTGCCCTGCACCTCCTCGCAGGCCCGCACGCAGCGCGAGCAGACGATGCATTTGGCCGGGTCATAGGTGAAATAGGGGTTCGACTCATCCTTGGGCAGGAAGCGGTCGTTTTCCTCGCCCGCCCGGCGCGCGAAGACATGGTTGGCGCCCTCGCCATAGCG
Organism: Kaistia hirudinis; assembly: GCF_014196455.1. GTDB lineage: Bacteria > Pseudomonadota > Alphaproteobacteria > Rhizobiales > Kaistiaceae > Kaistia > Kaistia hirudinis. Next base: position 450,869 of record NZ_JACIDS010000004.1, on the reverse strand, counting down.
CACTTCGCGCAGGCCCACGGCGCCGGCCTGCGTCTGCAACTCGCAATCGCCATTGGCCGCGCAGGTCAGGCAGTCGAGCGGGTGATCGGAGATATAGAGTTCCATCACGCCCTTGCGCAGCTTTTTGAGCCGCTCGGTCTGCGTGCGCACCACCATGCCTTCCGCCACCAGCGTCGTGCAGGAGGCGGGCGTGCCGCGCATGCCGTCGACCTCGACGAGGCAGAGGCGGCAGGAGCCGAAGGCGTCGACGCGATCGGTGGCGCAGAGCTTGGGGATCGAGGTCCCGAGCTCGGCGGCCGCGCGCATCACCGATGTGCCGGCTGGAACGGCAATCGACTGGCCGTCGATGGTCAGCGAGACGGTCTTCTCCGACCGCGAGGCGGGCGTGCCGTAGTCGATCTCGTGGATCAGGCTCATCGCTTGCCTCCTATTCCGCGGCCGTGGCGAGATCCGGCGTCAAGCCGAAATCGCCCGGATAATGATTGAGCGCGCTCAAGACAGGATAGGGCGTGAAACCGCCAAGGGCACAGAGCGAGCCGAATTTCATGGTTTCGCAGAGATCCTCGATCAGCGCGGCATTGGCGTCAACGTCGCGCCCGGCGATGATCTCGTCCATGACCTCGACGCCGCGGATCGAGCCGATCCGGCAGGGCGTGCACTTGCCGCAGCTCTCGATCGAGCAGAATTCGAGCGCGAAGCGGGCCATCTCGGCCATCTCCACGCTGTCATCGAACACGACGACGCCGCCATGGCCGATCAGCCCGTCGCGCGCCGCGAAGGCCTCATAGTCGAAGGGCGTATCGAACAGCGAAGGCGGGAAATAGGCGCCGAGCGGCCCGCCGACCTGCACCGCCTTGACCGGACGTCCGGTGAGCGTGCCGCCGCCGATCTCGTTGACGAGCTCGCCCAAAGTCACGCCGAAGCCGACCTCGTAGAGCCCGCCCTGCCTGATATTGCCGGCGAGCTGCACCGGCATGGTGCCGCGCGAGCGGCCATAGCCGACCGCGGCATAGGCCTCGGCGCCTTCCGACAGGATGAACGGCACGGAGCCGAGCGTGATCAGATTGTTGATCGCGGTCGGCGCGCCGAAGAGGCCTTTATGCGCCGGCAGCGGCGGCTTGGCGCGCACCTGGCCGCGCTTGCCCTCGAGGCTTTCGAGCAGCGCCGTTTCCTCGCCGCAGACATAGGCGCCCGCACCGACGCGCACCTCCATGTCGAAGGCCCGGCCGGAGCCGGCAACATTCGCGCCGAGATAGCCCGCCGCCCGCGCCGCGGCGATCGCCGTCTCCATCCGGGCGATCGAATGGGGATATTCAGAGCGAATATAGAGATAGCCCTTCTCCGCGCCGCAGGCGAAGCCGGCGATCGTCATGCCCTCGATCAGCAGGAACGGATCGCCTTCCATCAGGATGCGGTCGGCGAAGGTGCCGCTGTCGCCCTCATCGGCATTGGCGACGATGAATTTGCGCGGCGCCTCGGTCTCCAGCACCGTCTTCCACTTGATGCCGGTCGGGAAGCCGGCGCCGCCGCGACCGCGAAGGCCCGATTTCGTGACCAGGTCAACGATCGCCGGGCGATCCATCGCCGCGGCCTTGGCAAGCCCCTGCCAGCCGCCATGCGCGGCGTAGTCCGCGATCGAGGCCGGATCGACGATGCCGCAGCGCGCGAAGGTGAAGCGCGTCTGGCTCTTGAGGAAGGGGATCGCGTCGGCCGGGCCATGGAAGAGCCGCGCGCCGCGCCCTTCGAACAGGCCGGCGGCGACCAGTTCGCCGACATCGCCGGGCGCGACCGGACCGTAGGCAACCCGGCCCGCCGGCGTCTCGACCTCAACCAGCGGCTCCAGGAAGGTGGCGCCACGCGAGCCGTTGCGGATGATCTCGACCGCCAGGCCGCGCTCGGACGCCGCGACGCGGATCGCATCGGCGACCGCATCGGCGCCGACGGCCAGCGCGCCGGCATCGCCGGGCACGAAAATACGCAGCGCGCTCATCGCAGCGTCTCCGTCACCAGCTTCCCGACGGCGGCAGCATCGAGCCGGCCTGCCGGCCTGCCGTCGATCATGGCATTGGGCGCCGTGGCGCAGAGGCCGAGGCAATAGACCGGCTCCAGCGTCACCTCGCCATCCTCCGATGTCGTGCCGATCTTCTGGCCGAGCGCGGTCTCGAAGGCCTCGACGATGCGGTGCGAGCCCATCGACTTGCACGCCTCGGCCTTGCAGACGCGCACGACATGGCGGCCGGCCGGGGTGGAGCGGAAGTCGTGATAGAAGGTGACCACGCCATGGATTTCGGCGCGCGTCCGGTTCAGCGCCTTGGCGACGATCGGCACCGCCTCCGAGGGCACATAGCCGAAGGCTTCCTGGATGGCATGCAGGATCGGCAAGGCCGAGCCTTCCATGCCGTCATGCCGGTCAACGATCTCTCCGACCCGCTCCGCGAGACTGTTCATGCGCCGAACTCCTCCCCGATCCGACTTCTAGCTTGGAACGATTCTGTTGTCAGTACCGGCAGTTGCCGGAATGCACGCCGGATTCGTACGCTCAAGGGATACGTCAGCCGATCCCGCGCGGTGCCGTGCCCGGTTGACGGGCCGCCGCATCGGGACCACACCGTCTGCATGGTCAACGCGATCACCCCGCGCCGTGCCTGTCCGACGCTCGCCGTGCCGATGCCGACCGGCGATGGCTGCCTTGCGCGCCTGCCGCCGCTGCTGACGCCGCTGACGCCGGATCAACTGGCCGGACTGGCCCGTGCGGCGACGGCGCATGGCAACGGCCTGGTCGAGATCACCAAGCGCGGCAATTGGCAGATTCGCGGCCTCGCCGAGGATGGCGGGCCGGCGCTGGCCGCCGCCCTCGCCGATCTCGGCCTCGACCTGCCCGACGGCCCGCCCATCTCGGCCGACCCGCTGCTGCCGCCCGAAAACGTCGCGGTAGCACATGGTTTTGCCGAGGTGCTCCGCGCGCGTCTCACGGAAAGCGGCCTTTCGGCCCGGCTCGCGCCCAAGATTGCGCTGACGCTCGATTTCGGCACGGCCCAGGCGCCGCGGGGACTCAACGGCGACATCCGCATCGCCTTTCGCGCCGGGCGCGCCGAGCTTGCGATCGGCGGCGACGAGAACAGCGCGCGCCGCCTCGGCTCGGTGCCGGTCGACGCTGCCGCCGAAGCGGCCTTCGCGCTGCTGGAACAGCTGGCTGGCTATGGCCAATTCGCGCGCCTCTCCGGCGCCGCCGGCATCCATGACGACGCAGCCTTCGCCGCGATCCTTGGCGGCCACCCGGAATTCGCAGATCCGTCTGCCGCAACCGCGGCGCGGGACGGGAGGGAAACGGCAAGCGACCTCGCCATGATCGCCTTCCCCTTCGGTCAGGCCGAGGCCGGGCCACTCGCGGAACTCGCGGCCACGGCACGTGCAGCGGGCATCGCCGCCATCGCCGCGGCGCCGGACCGACGGCTGCTCTTCGCCGGCCCGGCCGCCGCACGTGCCGCCATCCGCGCCGCGGCGGAGCGGCTCGGCTTCATCACGGATGCCGGCGATCCACGCCAATCCGTCTTCGCCTGCGCCGGCTCGGCCGGCTGCGCCTCCGGAGCGCTGCCGACGCGGATCCTCGCCGCGGAGCTCGCCGCGGCCGTGCCCGACCTCCTCGACGGCTCGTTCGCGCTGCATGTTTCCGGCTGCGCCAAGGGCTGCGCGCATCCGGAGGCGGCGGCGATCAGCCTCGCCGCACTCGACAACGCCCTCGCAATCGTGCTTGAGGGACGACCGCGCGACCCCGCACGGGGAATCGTGCCGGCAAAAGAGATCGCCGGACGCCTGGGCCGCCTCGCCGCGGCCGTCGCGCAGGCGCGGATCGCGGACGAGGCATCCGCTCTGGTGCTCCGGCGGCTCGGCGCCGCGGCGATCGAAGACGTCCTGCTCGGTTCAGGGGTGGACGGGACACGGAAGGACGGAAGCGGAAGTGACGGCCGGGAACGCGACAGGCGGCAACCTCGACTATCTGCGTGACGGGCGCGCCATCTATGAGCGCTCCTTCGCGATCATCCGCGCCGAGGCCGATCTCGCCCGCTTCTCGGAAGCCGAGGCGCATATCGTCGTGCGCATGATCCATGCCGCCGGGCTGGTGCCGCTCGCCGCCGATGTCGCCTTCGGACATGGCCTCGCGGAGGCCGCGCGCGCCGCCCTGCAGAACGGCGCGCCGATCTTCTGCGATACCGAGATGGTCGAGCGCGGCGTGACGCGCCGCCGCCTCCCCGCCGAAAACCCCGTGCTGTGCACGCTGAACGATCCCGCCGTTGCGGATCTCGCCGCGCAGCAGGGCACGACGCGCTCCGCCGCGGCCGTCGATCTCTGGGGCGAGCGCCTCGCGGGCGCGCTCGTGGTGATCGGCAATGCGCCCACCGCCCTCTTCCACCTGCTGGGCCGGATCGACGCCGGCGCGCCGCGCCCGGCCGCGATCATCGGCGTGCCCGTGGGCTTCGTCGGCGCGGCGGAATCGAAGGATGCGCTCGCCGCCCATGGCGCCGGCATTCCCTATCTCGTCGTGCGCGGCCGCCTCGGCGGCAGCGCGATCGCGGCCGCCGCCGTGAACGCGATCGCGAGCGACGCACTATGAGCGAAGGCGGCCGCCTGATCGGGGTCGGCGTCGGGCCCGGCGATCCGGAGCTCCTGACGCTCAAGGCCGTCCGCGCGATCGAGCGCGCCGATATCGTCGCCTATTTCGCCAAGGCCGGGAACCAGAGCAATGCCCGCGCCATCGTCGCCGACCGGCTCAAAGGCGTCGCCGAACTGCCGCTGCTCTATCCGGTGACGACGGAGATCCACCGCCACGATCCGCGCTACCGCGACGCGCTCGCCGCTTTCTACGAGCAGGCAGCAGCGACGATCGCGGCGCATCTCGAAGCGGGACGCACGGTCGCGGTGCTCTCGGAAGGCGATCCGCTGTTCTATGGCTCCTATATGCACATCCACACACGCCTTTCGCCGCGCTTTCCGGCAGAGGTGATCCCGGGCGTGACCGGCATGTCCGGTGCCTGGTCGGGCGCGGGCGTGCCGATCGCGCAAGGCGACGACGTGACGGCGATCCTGCCCGGGACGCTGGACGAGGCGGAACTCGCCCGCCGCTTCGCCGATTGCGACGCGGCGATCGTGATGAAGCTCGGCCGCAACCTCGCCAAGGTCCGCCGTGCGCTGGCGACGGCCGGCCGGCTGGAGCGCGCGCTCTATGTCGAGCGTGCGACGACCGCCGTCGCCACGACACTGCCGCTGAGCGCCAAGACGGATGACAGCGCGCCCTATTTCTCGATCGTGCTCGTCCCCGGCTGGGACGGAGGTTCGGCATGACCGGCCGTGTGCTGGTCATCGGTCTCGGCCCGGGCGAGGCCCGCTTCCTGACCGGCGACGCCGTCGCGGCGCTCGAAAGCGCCGATGCGGTCTATGGCTACAAGCCCTATCTCGACCGCGTGCCGCCACGCGACGGGCAGGAACTCGTCCCATCCGACAATCGCGAAGAAATCGCGCGGGCCGGCGCCGCGCTGGAGCGGGCGGCAGCGGGCGCGACGGTCGCGATCGTGTCCGGCGGCGATCCCGGCGTATTCGCCATGGCCGCCGCGGTCTGCGAGGCGATCGAGGCGGGGCCGCCGGCCTGGCGCACCCTTCCGGTGACGATCCACCCCGGCGTCACGGCCATGCTGGCGCTCGCCGCCCGCGTCGGCGCGCCGCTCGGCCATGATTTCTGCGCGCTCTCGCTCTCCGACAATCTGAAGCCCTGGGCCGTGGTCGAGAAGCGCCTCGACGCGGCGGCGCGCGCCGGCTTCGCGATGGCCTTTTACAATCCGATCTCGCGCGCCCGGCCCTGGCAGCTCGGCGCAGCGTTCGACATTCTGCGCACCGCCCTGCCCCCGCATGTGCCGGTGATCTTCGGCCGCGCGATCGGACGCAGCGACGAGCGCGTGACGATCGTGCCGCTGGAGCGGGCCGACCCGGCGCTGGCCGACATGGCGACGCTCATCATCATCGGCACGACGGAGACGCGCATCGTCGAGCGGCCGGGTCTCGAGCCCCTCGTCTACACGCCGCGCTCGCTGCCGCTCTGAAGGGCCGTTTCGAGCCGTTTGGTTCTTGTCGGAAGCTGCGCACGATTCACGGCCTGACCGAACAAAGCTCCGTCATCCCGGGCTCGACACGGGATTCAGCCGTGCTCCTTATCCAAACGCGCCATGCTCCGGCTGCATGGATCCCGGCTTGCGCCGGGATGACGGCAGAGTGGGTGGGACTGGCTGCACTCTCATCAAGGCATCAGGGCCTCGATCCAATCCATCGCCGCATCCACCGAGCCGACCTCCGCAAGGTCGGCCGCCGCCGGCCGGGCCACGAGATAGACCGGGATGCCCAAACGCCGCGCCGCCTCGATCTTGGCGTAGGTCGCCTCGCCGCCGCTGGTCTTCGCGACGAGGATCTCAATGCCCTGCGCGCGCATCAGCGCCATTTCGTCTTCGACGGCGAAGGGACCGCGCGCGAGCAGAAAGGCGGCTCGGGGCAGGCGCAAGGGCGGGTCGATCGGGTCGATCGAGCGGAAGAGATAATGGTGCTGCGGCGCGCGCTCGAACACATGCGCCTCCTGCCGCCCGACCGTGACGAAAACCTTTCGCGGCGCGGGTCCGAGCGCATCGGCGAGGGCTTCGAGCGAGGGAAATTCGTGCCAGTCGTCGCCGGCCTGCCTCACCCAGGCAGGGCGCAGAAGACGGATCGCCGGGATGCCGGTCCGCTTCGCCGCCAAGGCGGCGTTTACCGCGATCCGCGCTGCGAAGGGATGCGTCGCGACGACAAGCGCGCGAATTCGATTATCCGCTATATAGTCGGCCAATCCCTCGGCGCCGCCGAAGCCGCCAATGCGCGTCGGAAGCGGGATGGCGAGCGGCTCGGACGTGCGTCCGGCCAGCGAGAGGATCGCGCGAAAGCGGCGATCCCCGGCGAGCCGAAGCGCCAGTTCGCGCCCTTCCGTCGTGCCGCCGAGGACGAGGATGTCGAGTGTCATGTCGGTCTGGCGTCACGGGTTCGGGGGAATGCAGGGGTGAGCGGGGAAACTGCCGTAAGGGAGCGGTGGCTGTCCATTGTCGGCATGGGCGAGGACGGCGTCTATGGTTTATCGCCGATCGCCCGGCGGCTGATCGAGACGGCGGATTTCGTCTTCGGCGGTGCACGGCACATCGCGCTGGCGCGTAGCGTCATCAAGCGCGAGGCGATCGAATGGCCGACGCCCTTCGACATCGCGCCGCTGATCGCCAAGCGCGGCGAGCGCGTCACCGTGCTCGCCTCGGGCGATCCGTTCCATTTCGGCGTCGGCAACACGATCCTGCGCCAGATCCCGCTCGCCGAGATGCTGGTCGTCCCGGCGCCCTCGGCCTTCAGCCTGGCGGCGAGCCGGCTCGGCTGGCCGCTGGCCGATACGGTGGCGCTGTCGCTGCATGGCCGCTCCATCGATCTGGTCAAGCCGCATCTCTTCGAGGGCGCGCGCATCCTGGCGCTGACCTCGAACGAATCCGCGCCCTGGGAGATCGCCGCGCTGCTTTCGCGCATCGGCTTCGGCCGATCGCGCCTCACCGTGCTCGAAGCGCTCGGCGGGCGCGACGAGGCGATCCGCACCGCCACGGCGGCCGGCTTCGACATCGACAATGTCCATCCGCTGAACATCCTCGCCATCGAGGCGCATGCGGGGCCGGGCGCCCGCATCCTGGCGCGCTCGGCCGGCCTGCCCGACGAACTCTTCGAGACCGACGGCCAGCTGACCAAGCAGGAATTCCGCGCCATCGCGCTCGCCGCTCTGTCGCCGCGCCCGGGGGAACTGCTCTGGGATATCGGCGCGGGCTCGGGCTCGATCGGCATCGAATGGATGCTGGCCGATCGCCGGGCGCGGGCGATCGCGATCGAATCGAACGATGACCGTTCCGACCGCATCCTGCGCAACGCCCTCGCCTTCGGCGTGCCGGACCTCCAGATCGTGCTGGGCCGCGCCCCGGATGCGCTGGCGGGCTTGCCGCCGCCCAATGCGGTGTTCATCGGCGGCGGGCTCACCGAGGGCGGTGTGATCGAGGCGGCACGGGCCGCGCTGCTGCCGCATGGCCGCCTCGTCGTCAACGCCGTCACGCTCGAATCCGAGGCGCTGCTGCTCGGCCTTCATGCCAGTGTCGGCGGCCATCTGATCCGCATCTCCATCGACCGCGCCCGCCCGCTCGGCGGCAAGACAGGCTGGGAGCCGGCGCGGCCGATCCTGCAATGGAGCTGGACCAAGCCGTGAGAGGATGCGCCGTGAGGACATCGAACGCATGATCGTGGCCGGGATTGGCTGCCGGCGCGGGGCGTCGGTTGCGGACGTCTTGTCGGCGATCGACGCGGCGCTCAGCGAGACGGCGCTCGGCGCCGAGGCGCTCGCGCTCATCGCCGCGCCCGCCGAAAAGGGCGGCGAGGAAGGCATCGTCGCGGCGGCGGCACAGCTCGGCCGCCCGCTCGTGCTCGTGCCGCCGGAGAAGCTGAAGGCCGCCGGCGCGCGCACGCTGACGCGGTCCGAGCGCGTGGTGGCGCTGTTCGGCGTCCCCTCCGTCGCCGAGGCCTCCGCCCTCGCGGCGGCGGGCGATGCCTCGGTGCTGCTCGTCGGCCGTCATATCGCCGGCGGCGCGACCTGTGCGCTGGCGACCAGCGCGGGACAGCGCGCGTGAGCGTCCATTTCATCGGCGCCGGCCCCGGCGCGGCCGACCTCATCACCGTGCGCGGCCGCGACCTGCTCGCCCGCTGCCCGGTGTGCCTCTATGCCGGCTCGACCGTGGCGCCGGAGATCCTCACCTGGTGCCCGAAGGACGCGCGGATCGTCGATACCGCGCCGCTCGATCTCGACGCGATCGAGGCGGAGTATCGCGCCGCCCATGCCGCCGGCCTCGATGTGGCGCGGCTGCATTCGGGCGATCTCTCCGTCTACAGCGCCGTCGCCGAGCAGATCCGCCGGCTCGAAAAGCTCGGCATTCCCTATACGCTGACGCCGGGCGTGCCCGCCTTCGCCGCGGCGGCGGCCGTTCTGAAGCGCGAACTCACCGTGCCCGAGGTGGCGCAGAGCCTCGTTCTCACCCGCATTTCCGGCCGGGCCTCGAAAATGCCGGCGGGCGAGACGCTCGCCGCCTTCGCCGCCACGGGCACGACGCTGGCGATCCATCTCGCAGTCCATGCCCTCGAACGCATCCAGACCGAATTGCTGCCCTTCTACGGACCCGACTGCCCGGCCGCGATCGTCTTCCGCGCCAGCTGGCCGGACGAGCGCGTCGTCGAGACGCGGCTCGCCGATCTCGCCGCCGCCATAGACGGGCTCGACATCCGCCGCAGCGCGCTCGTCCTCGTCGGTCCCGCGCTCGGCACGGGCCACGGCACGACAAGCGCGCTCTACAGCACCGATTATGTCCGCCAGTTCCGCGGCGGCGCCTCGCCGGGCGAGACGCGGTGAGCGCCGGCGGCTTCATCCTTTCGGCGCTGCGCTCCGGCGAAGGCAAGACGATCGTGACGACGGGCCTGCTGGCGGCGCTCGCAGCGCGCGGCCTGCGCGTTCGCGCGGCCAAGAACGGACCGGATTATATCGACCCCGCCTTCCACCGCGCGGCGAGTGGCGCGCCGAGCGTCAATCTCGACAGCTGGGCCATGCCGCCGCCCCTGCTCGACGCGCTCCTGCGCCACGCGACCGCCGATGCCGACCTTGTCGTGATCGAGGGCGCGCTCGGCCTCTTCGACGGTGCCGGCGGCGCGCCGGGCCGGCGCGGGGCGACAGCCGACCTCGCGGCGCGCTTTGCCCTGCCCGTCGTGCTCGTCGTCGACGTTTCCGGCCAGTCGCAGACCGTCGCGGCGCTGCTGCGCGGTGTCCGGGCGCATGAAGCGGGCGTGCGCGTTGCCGGCGTGATCCTCAACCGGGTCGCCAGCGAGCGCCACCGGCGCCTCGTCACGGACGCCATCGACGCGATCGGCCTGCCCGTGCTCGGCGCCCTGCCCCGTGACGCCACGTTCGCCCTGCCCGAGCGGCATCTCGGCCTCGTCCAGGCCGACGAGCAGCACGATCTCGGCGAGAAGATCGCCGTCATCGCCGGGCAGATCGCAGCCCATGTCGATCTCGACGCGCTCGTCGCGCTGGCCGAGCCGCCGCGCATCGAAGCCGCGGCGACCGGCCCCGCTCTGCCGCCGCCCGGGAAGCGCATCGCGCTCGCCCGCGACGCGGCCTTCTCCTTCATCTATCCCCATCTCCTGGCGGGCTGGCAGGCGGCGGGCACTACGATCCTGCCCTTCTCGCCGCTGGCGGACGAGGCGCCGCCGGAGGATTGCGACGCCTGCTGGCTGCCTGGCGGCTATCCCGAACTGCATGCGGCCCGGATCGCCAATGCGCGCAATTTTCTGGCCGGCCTTCGCCGCTTCGCGCAGACACGGCCGGTCCATGGCGAGTGCGGCGGCCACATGGTGCTCGGCCGGGCGCTGGTCGACGGCTCGGGCGACAGCCATGCGATGGCCGGGCTCCTCTCGCACACGACCTCCTTCGCGACGCGGCGGCTGCACCTCGGCTATCGCAGCGCGATCCTCGCCGCTCCCGGTCCGCTCGGCGGGGAAGGCGCGACGATCCGCGGCCATGAATTCCATTATTCGACGCTGCTCGAGCGGGGCGAGGATGCACCCTTCGCCAGCCTCTTCGATGCCCGCGGCGAACCGATCGGCCCGGAAGGCGGCCGGCGCGGCCTCGTTTCCGGCAGCTATTTCCACGCGATCGCCGCCACATGAGCGCCGCGCGCCGGCCGCTCTTTCCAAGCGGTGCAACGCATCCCATATAGCCGAGACGTTCCCCTGAAGCCCCGCCGGGCATTGTCGCCAAATCGTCAAACTAAGCGATTGCGCTGCAGCGAGATTACCGGCAGGATTTTCCTCACCGACGTGCGATCGAAACCTGATGAGCAAAGACATCCGTCGATCTGACGATGGCGATACCGGCATCGGAATCGCCACGAAGACCCGGCCGAAAACCAAGCGGCCGAGCCTTTATCGCGTGCTGCTGCTCAACGACGATTACACGCCGATGGAGTTCGTGGTGCACGTGCTCGAGCGGTTCTTCAACAAGAGCCGCGACGAGGCGACTCAGATCATGCTGCATGTGCACCAGCATGGCGTGGGGGAATGCGGGGTCTTCACCTATGAGGTGGCCGAGACCAAGGTCACGCAGGTGATGGATTTCGCGCGCAAACACCAGCATCCGCTGCAATGCGTGATGGAAAGGAAGTGAGGTCCGAGCCGTGCCGTCATTCTCCAGAAGCCTCGAAAAGGCACTCCACCAGGCCCTCGCTTTCGCAAACGAGCGCCATCAGGAATACGCAACCCTCGAACATCTCCTGCTCGCCCTGATCGAGGATCAGGACGCGGCCGCCGTGATGCGCGCCTGCAATGTCGATCTCGACATGCTGCGCCGCAGCCTGATCGACTATATCGACACCGAGCTCGCCAATCTGGCCCGCGGGCCGGACGAGGATTCCAAGCCCACCGCTGGCTTCCAGCGCGTGATCCAGCGCGCGGTGATCCATGTCCAGTCGTCGGGCCGCGAGGAAGTCACGGGCGCCAATGTGCTCGTCGCCATCTTCGCCGAGCGCGAGAGCCATGCCGCCTATTTCCTGCAGGAGCAGGACATGACGCGGTATGACGCGGTCAACTACATCTCGCATGGCATCGCCAAGCGGGCCGGCATGAACGAGAGCCGGCCGGTGCGCGGCGTCGACGACGACGCGGCCACGGTCGAGAGCCGCGACGAGGGCGGCAAGAAGAAGGCCGATGCGCTCGAGGCCTATTGCGTCAACCTCAACGACAAGGCCCGCAAGGGCAAGATCGACCCGTTGATCGGGCGCGACAGCGAGATCGCGCGCACGATCCAGATCCTGTGCCGTCGCCAGAAGAACAACCCGCTCTTCGTCGGTGATCCCGGCGTCGGCAAGACGGCGATCGCCGAAGGCCTCGCCAAGCGCATCGTCGAAGGCGACGTTCCCGACGTACTCGCCGGCTCGACCATCTTCTCGCTCGACATGGGCACGCTGCTCGCCGGAACGCGCTATCGCGGCGATTTCGAGGAGCGGCTGAAGCAGGTCGTCAAGGAGATCGAGGACTATCCCGGCTCGATCCTGTTCATCGACGAGATCCACACCGTGATCGGCGCCGGCGCCACCTCCGGCGGCGCGATGGACGCGTCGAACCTCCTGAAGCCGGCGCTCGCTTCCGGCGCGATCCGCTGCATCGGCTCGACCACCTACAAGGAATACCGCCAGTTCTTCGAGAAGGACCGCGCTCTGGTGCGGCGCTTCCAGAAGATCGACGTCAACGAGCCAACGATTCCGGACGCAATCGAGATCCTGAAGGGGCTGAAGCCCTACTTCGAGGATTTCCACCGCGTGCGCTTCACCAATGACGCGATCAAGACGGCGGTCGAGCTGTCGGCGCGCTACATCCATGACCGCAAGCTGCCGGACAAGGCGATCGACGTGATCGACGAGTCCGGCGCCTCGCAGATGCTGCTGCCCGAGGGCCGCCGCAAGAAGACGATCGGCATCAAGGAGATCGAGGATACGATCGCCACCATGGCGCGGATCCCGCCCAAGACCGTCTCGAAGAACGACGCCGAGGTGCTGAAGAGCCTCGAGACGACGCTGAAGCGTGTCGTCTATGGCCAGGACAAGGCGATCGAGCAGGTGACCTCGGCGATCAAGCTCGCCAGGGCGGGCCTCCGCGAGCCCGAGAAGCCGATCGGCTCCTACCTCTTCGCCGGCCCCACGGGCGTCGGCAAGACGGAAGTGGCGAAGCAGCTGGCCGCCAGCCTCGGCGTCGAGCTGATCCGCTTCGACATGTCGGAATATATGGAGCGCCACACGGTCTCGCGGCTGATCGGCGCCCCGCCCGGCTATGTCGGCTTCGACCAGGGCGGCCTGCTGACCGACGGCGTCGACCAGCATCCGCATTGCGTGCTGCTGCTCGACGAGATCGAGAAGGCCCATCCGGACCTGTTCAACATCCTTCTGCAGGTCATGGATCACGGCAAGCTGACCGACCACAACGGCAAGCAGGTCGATTTCCGCAACGTCATCCTGATCATGACGACCAATGCGGGCGCGGCCGACCTCGCCAAGCCGGCGATCGGCTTCAAGAGCTCGGAACGCGACGGCGACGACCAGGAGGCGATCAACCGCCTGTTCGCGCCGGAATTCCGCAACCGCCTCGACGCGATCGTCCAGTTCGGCAATCTGCCGATCGAGATCGTGCATTCGGTGGTGCAGAAGTTCGTGCTGCAACTCGAGGCCCAGCTGGCCGATCGTGGCGTCACCTTCGACCTCTCGGCCGACGCCGTCGACTGGCTGGCGCGCAAGGGTTACGACCGCCAGATGGGCGCCCGCCCGCTCGGCCGCATCATCCAGCAATATATCAAGCAGCCGCTGGCGGATGAGGTCCTGTTCGGCAAGCTCAAGAAGGGCGGCACGGTCAAGGTCACGGTGGTGAAGGGCGAGGATGGCGACGACATCCTCCACCTCGATCCGATCGAGGACGGCCCGGTGACCCCGAAGCCGGAGCCCGAAGAGCCGAAGGCCAAGGCCGCGAAGCCGAAGCGCAAGGCCGCCACGGCGAAGGCCCCGGCCAAGCCAGCAGCGGAGAAAAGCCCGCCCAAGCGCGGCGGCCTCGTGCCGAAGGTACCGCTGAAGACCGAGTAGCCGTTCTATTCTCTGGAGACTGTACGAGCGAGGCGCCCTTGGCGCCTCGCTTTGTATTTGGAGCGCCGCGAGCGGGAGCGAATGCCGTTCCGATTGGCCATATACAACTATAGATTTTACAATATGATCATTACTCGCGAATAGGTAGAGCGCTGCAGGAGGCGTTATGACTGGTTTTGCGGGATTTGACGTATTGGCCTATCCGGGCACGCCGGAAATGGCTTGGCTGAAGGCCAACACCAATTTCAAATGGACGGGGTTTTATCTGGCGCCGGCTCCGAGCCGTCCGAGTTCGGGCTGGATGACGAATCGTGCGCCCCTCGCCGGTCAAGGTTGGGGATTTGCCCCCATCTATGTCGGCCAACAGGTGACCGGCTCGGGCAGTCATCATACCTCAGGACCTCAGGGGACGATCGATGGGAACGACGCGTGCCACCTGATGGCGACAGCCGGATTTCCCGCGGGCAGCTTTGTCTATCTCGACCTAGAGAACGGGAAACCGTTCACCTCAAGGCAGCAGGACTATGTTGCCAACTGGGTTGACGCTGTCGAACACAATCGGTTTCAGGCGGGGGTCTATTGCTCTCACACCTTCGCCGCCGAGGTGCACAAGCTCCGTTCCACCACCAGGATCTGGGCCTTCAAAGTGGCAACGACGGCCCCACACCCAGTTCCCGGCCCGCCCTACCCCGACATCCATCCGTCAGGCTGCGGATACACGGGCGCCTATGCGTGGCAACTCGGCCAGAACTGCATCATCGACCACCCCATGGCACCGAACCGCAAGCTGAAGGTAGACCTCGACACCGCGCTCTCAGGCGATCCGAGCCAATAGCGGCTGCAGTTCGGCACGGCGTTCCGATCGGCTGGTTACAAGCCGCAGCGGACGCCTGGTTGGTTCGAACTGCTCTGGCGGATGGCGTTGTTCACCGCGCGTTGCCGGTCTGCAGGGCGGCAAGTTCCCCCAGCCCCTTAAGCTTGTCCGGATTGCGCACGGTATAGACCGCCGTGATGCGGCCGTTCTCGATGTCGAGGGCCGTCGTGTGCAGGATGCCGTTCGCGTCGATCGCGACATAGCCGGGGAGGCCCGAGACGGTGAGCGGGCCGGACCAGGACCAGCGGCCCGGACGGCGCTTGGCGGCGATGCCGCGGAAGAAGCGATAGACCTTGTCGCCGCCGCGGACCGGGTTGAGCGTCGCGATGACCTTGCCGCCGCCATCGCTGATCATCACCGCCTGCTCGGCGAGGAGATCGCGGAGCGGGCCGACCTCGCCGGTCTCGACCGCGGCGAAGAAGGCCGCGGCGATCCGCGCGCCCTCCTCCGTGGCGACGGGAAAGCGCGCCTTCGGCTCGCCGACATGGGCGCGGGCCCGCATCAGAAGCTGCCGGCAGGCGCCCTCGCTGCGCTGCAGCGCGGCCGAGAGCTCGCCCATCTCGATATCCATAAGGTCATGCAGCACGAAGGCCGCGCGCTCGAGCGGCGAAAGGCGCTCCATGGCCAGCATCAGCGCGACCGGCGCATCGATGCGCGCATCCGGCGCCTCGCGCTCGGGCGCGGCGAGCGTCTCCACCACGGGATCGGGCAGCCAGGCGCCGACATAGCTCTCGCGCCGCGCCCGGGCGGAGCCGAGCCGGTCGAGGCAGAGCCGCGTCACGACGGTCGCGAGCCAGCCGCGCCGGTTCGCGATATCCGCCTTGGCCGCGCCGTGCCAGCGCAGGAACGCATCCTGGACGATGTCCTGCGCATCGGCGAAGGAGCCCAGCATGCGATAGGCGAGACCCGTCAGGAACGGGCGATCGCGCTCGAATTCGATCGCAGAAGCTTCGCTCATCGTCGATCCGCAGGCCTCGGTCGCAAGGCTTACGCCGCGGCGCGCGCGGCCTTCTTCTCATTCGGATGCACCGTCCGGAAGCCGACCGCAAGCCGGTTCCAGCTGTTGATGGCGCTGATCGCCAGCGTCAGGTCGACCTGCTCGCGCGGCGAGAAATGTTCGGCGAGCAGCGCATAGTCGGCATCGCTCGCCCCGCTCTGCGGCAGCAGCGTCAGCGCCTCGGTCCAGGCGAGCGCCGCCTTTTCGCGCGGGGTGTAGAGCATCGATTCCCGCCAGGCGGACAGGAGATAGATGCGCTCCTCGCTCTCGCCGGCCTTGCGCGCATCGGCCGTGTGCATATGGAGGCAATTGGCGCAGCCATTGATCTGCGAGGCGCGGATCTTCACGAGCTCCGCGAGGCTGTGCTCGATGCTGGACTGGGCGACATACTGGCTGACGCCGAACATCGCCTTATAGGCCTCGGGCGCGGCGGCGGCGAAATTCAGTCTCTCGGACATGGCGGTCTCCTTCGGTGTTTTCACGGGGTTACCCACCCATGACGACGCAGCACGCGCTTGCGTTACGCGGCCGACGCACTTTTTTCCTCGGGTCACGAAGATTCTAGTCCTCGCCCCGGATGGCCCGCGGCGCCCGAGCGTTGTAAGGTCCGGCCATCCGAAGAAACTCACCGAAGCACAAGAGGGTGGAAACGTGGCGGAACTGGCTGATATCGGCGTGCTCGGACTCGCCGTCATGGGCGCGAACCTCGCCCGCAACGCGGCGCGCAAGGGTTTCGGCGTCGCCGTTTTCAACCGGCACGGCGCGCGTACCGACGAGCTGATCTCGCAATATGGCTCGGAAGGCCGCTTCCATCCGGCCAAGGAGATCGCCGACTTCGTCGCCGCGATCGCGCGCCCGCGCCCGATCATCATCATGGTCAAGGCCGGCAAGCCGGTCGACGAGGTGATCGAGGAGTTGATCCCGCATCTCGACGAGGGCGACATCATCATCGACGGTGGCAATTCGCTGTTCACCGACACAAATCGCCGCTTCCATTACCTGACCGAGAAGAAGCTGCGCTTCATCGGCATGGGCGTGTCGGGCGGCGAGGAAGGCGCGCTGGAAGGGCCGAGCATGATGCCCGGCGGCACGCTGGAAGCCTATTCGCGCATCGAGCCGATCGTGACCAAGATGGCGGCGCAGGTCGATGGCGAGCCGTGCTGCACCTATATCGGCACCGAGGGCTCGGGCCATTTCGTCAAGATGGTCCATAACGGCATCGAATATGCCGACATGCAGCTGATCACCGAGGCCTATGACCTGTTCAAGACCGTCTATGGCCTCGACGCCAAGACGATCTCGGACATCTTCGCCGAGTGGAACAAGGGGGAGCTCAATTCCTACCTGATCGAGATCACCGCCGCCGTGCTCGCCAAGGTCGATTCGACCGGAAAGCCGCTGGTCGATTCGATCGTCGATGAGGCGGAGCAGAAGGGCACCGGCCGCTGGACGGCGCAGTCCGCGCTCGATCTCGGCATTCCGCTCACCTCGATCACCGAGGCGGTGTTCGCCCGTGCGCTTTCGGCCCGCCGCGCCGGCCGGGCGGAGGCGGAGAAGCTGCTGCCGCATGCGCCGGTTGCCGCGCGGAAGCCCTCGCCCGCCGATATCGAGGCGATCCGCCAGGCGCTGTTCGCCTCCAAGATCATCGCCTATGCGCAGGGTTTCGAGCAGCTCTCGGTCGCCTCGGCGCAGTTCGGCTGGAAGCTGAAGCTCGACGAGCTCGCCACGATCTGGCGCGGCGGCTGCATCATCCGCGCCCGCTTCCTCAATCGCATCCGCGAAGCCTACAAGGCCGGCGGCGGCGCCTCGAACCTGGTGCTGGAGGATTATTTCCGCGACGCGGTGCTGAAGGCCGAGCCGGCCTGGCGCGAGGTCGTCGGCCTCGCAGTGGCGAGCGGCATTCCGGTGCCGGCATTCTCGTCCTCGCTCGCCTATTATGATGGCCTGCGCCGTGCCCGCGGTCCGGCCAATCTGCTGCAGGGCCTGCGCGATTATTTCGGCGCGCATACCTATGCCCGCCTCGACAAGCCCGGCAAGTTCCATACCCGCTGGGCCCAGGACGGCGAGGAAGTCCAGGTCTCGTCCTGACGCGATCCGAGCGATCCGCCCGCGCGCCGCTTGGTCAAGGCGCGCGGCCTTGATCCTGTCGCTGATCGCGGGAACCAATCCGGCCGCCGGGGGTTTGCTACACGTGTCCCACCCCCGACCAAGGAGGCTCTCCAATGGGCAGCACCACGGACAAGATCAAGGGCGTCGCCAATGAGGCGATGGGCAATGTGAAGCAGGGCGTCGGCCGCGCCACGGGCAATGAGAAGCTCGAGGCCGAAGGCGTCGTCCAGGAAATCAAGGGCGAGACGCAGCAGGCGATCGGCAAGGCCAAGGACGCGGTCAAGAAGACCACGGACAAGGTCGCGGACGCCGCGCACCGCAATCTCTGACGCGCGTTTCTCCTCCCCCGACGCGCGAGGGCCGGCGAAAGCCGGCCCTTTTCGTTTCCAGAGCGTTTTCGAGCGAAGTGGCCCCCGGTTCGCGTGAAGAAAACGCGACCAAATACAGAAGGGAGCCGCTCAGCGATCCCATGAAGCGCTGAACGAGCGCCCTACCAGCAGGTATAGCCGCCGTCGACGACCACGATCGAGCCGGTCATCAGGCTCGACGCCTCGCTGGCGAGGAAGAGCACGACCGAGGCTATTTCCTCGACCTCGCCCATGCGGCCCATCGGCGTGCCGCCGATCCACGCGTCCCACATGGCCGGCTTCGTTTTCACGAAGGCGTTGAGCGGCGTGTTGATATAGGTCGGCGCTACCGCGTTGACGCGCACGCCGCGCGCGCCCCATTCGGCCGCGAGTGACTTGGTCAGATGATGCACGGCCGCCTTGGACGCGTTGTAGAACGCCTGTTCCTGCGGCTTGTTGACGATGAAGCCCGACATCGAGCCGATATTGACGATCTTGCCCGAGCCCGCCTTCAGCATGGCGTTGCCGAAGGCGCGGCAGCACCAGAAGGTGCCGTTCAGATTGACGTCGATGACGTTCAGCCAGTGCTCGTCCGTCACCGTCTCGGCCGGCGTCTCGCTGCGGGCGATGCCGGCATTGTTGACGAGAATGTCGATCTTGCCATGCGTCTTCAGAACCTCGGCGGCGACCGCGTCGACACGCGCCGAATTGGTCACGTCCATGATCGCCACGTCGACGTCATAGCCTTTGGCCTTCATCGCCGCCTGCCCGTTCGCCGCAATCGCCGGATCGCGATCGGCGATGATCACCTTGGCGCCCGCCTCGGCGAGCGCCTCGACCGAGGCGAGGCCGATCGCCTGGCCGCCGCCGGTCACCAGCGCGACCTGTCCGTCCAGACGGAATTTTTCGAGATACATGGCTGCTACTCCTCAAGAAGCGGGACGGAACGGCCGGGCGGCCGGGCGCGTAGGCGTCAGCGCGCGGCGAGCATCGCCTGCCCTTCCGCATCGAAGCGGTGGATACGGTCGGGATCGGGCGTGAGATAGACGCTTTCGCCCGGCTTGAGCGCGAACTCGCCGACGGCGCGCATGGTGATGTCGCCGATGCCCGGCACTGCGACATAGAGGAAGGTGTCGGAGCCGACATGCTCCGCGACCGTGACCGTGCCGGCCCATTCGCCGTCGGTGCGCGAGCCGGCAATGTGCTCCGGCCGGACGCCGATCGTCGCGGCGCCGCGCGCGGCCGCCGCCTGCCCCGTTACGAAATTCATCTTCGGCGAGCCGATGAAGCCGGCGACGAAGAGGTTGGCGGGATGGTCGTAGAGTTCCAGCGGCGAGCCGACCTGCTCGATCTGGCCGGCGGAGAGCACGACGATCTTGTCGGCGAGCGTCATCGCCTCGATCTGGTCATGCGTCACATAGATCGCCGTCGTGCCGAGCGTGTCCTGCAGGCGCGCGATTTCGAGGCGCATATTGACGCGCAAGGCCGCGTCGAGATTGGAGAGCGGCTCGTCGAACAGGAACGCTTTCGGCTCGCGCACGATGGCGCGGCCAATCGCGACGCGCTGGCGTTGGCCGCCGGAAAGCTGGCCGGGTCGGCGATCGAGATAGGGCGTCAGGTTGAGCACCTGGGCGGCAGCCTCGACCTTCCGATTGCGCTCCTCCTTCGGCATGCCGGCCATGCGCAGGCCGAAGCCGATATTGGAGCGCACGCTCATATGCGGATAGAGCGCATAGGACTGGAACACCATGGAGAGGCCGCGCTTGGCCGGCGGCGTATCCGAGACATCGGTGCCGTCGATCAGGATCTTGCCGCCGGTCGTGTCCTCCAGCCCGGCGATGAGGCGCAGCAGCGTCGATTTTCCGCAGCCCGACGGCCCGACGAAGACGACGAACTCGCCATCTTCCACCTGGAGGTGGACGTTACGGATCACGTGGACGTTGCCGAAGGCCTTCTCGACGCCGACGAGTTCGATCTTTCCCATGATCTTCCTGTCCTTTGGATCGGCTATCTGGGGGCGGTTACTTGACCGCGCCGAATGTGAGGCCGCGCACGAGCTGCTTCTGGCTGAACCAGCCGAGCACCAGGATCGGCGCGATGGCGAGCGTGGAGGCGGCCGAGAGCTTGGCCCAAAAGAGCCCTTCGGGGCTCGAATAGGAGGCGATGAAGGTGGTGAGCGGCGCCGCGTCGACCGTGGTGAGGTTCAGCGTCCAGAACGCCTCGTTCCAGGCGAGGATGACGTTGAGCAGCACTGTCGAGGCGATCCCGGGCACCGCCATCGGCGCCAGCACGAAGATGAGTTCCTTGCCGATGGTCGCGCCATCCATGCGCGCGGCCTCGAGGATGTCCTTCGGGATCTCCTTGAAATAGGTGTAGAGCATCCAGACCACGATCGGCAGATTGGCGAGGAACTCGACCATGATCAGGCCGATATGCGTGTCGAGCAGGCCGCCGTCGCGGAACAGCAGATAGATCGGCACGAGCACGCCGACCGGCGGCATCATCTTGGTGGAGAGCATCCAGAGCAGCGTGTCGCGCGTGCGCTTGGTCGGCGCGAAGGCCATCGACCAGGCCGCCGGGATCGCGACCACCAGCGCCACCGCCGTCGAGCCGAAGGCGAGGATGATCGAGTTCATTGCGTGGTGCAGGTAATTGCTGCGCTCCTGCACGATGGCGTAGTTCTCGGTCGTCCAGTGGAAGAACAGGAACTGCGGCGGCGTCGAGAAGGCGTCGAGTTCCGTCTTGAAGCTGGTCAGCACCATCCACAGGATCGGAAAGAAGATCAGGAAGCCGACGAGCCAGCCGGCTGCCGTGGCGGTCACCCTGTGCGTGGTCGAGATGCGGCGTGCCATGGTTCAGGCGTCCAGATTTTTGCCGACGAGGCGGACCAGGAAGATCGCGACGATATTGGCGAGCACCACCGCCACGATGCCGCCGGCAGAGGCGCCGCCGACGTCGTATTGCAGCAGGGCCTGCGCATAGACCAGGAAGGCGATGTTGGTGGTGGCAAGGCCCGGCCCGCCGCCCGTGGTGACGAGGATCTCCGCGAAGACCGAGAGCAGGAAGATCGTCTCGATCAGGATCACGACGGTGATCGCGCGGGCGAGATGCGGCAGCACCAGGAGGAAGAAGAAGGAGATCGCCGGCGTGCCGTCCATCTCGGCCGCCTCCTTCTGCTCCTCGTCGAAGGATTGCAGCGCGGTGAGCAGGATCAGCGTCGCGAACGGCAGCCATTGCCAGGCGACGATGAGGATGATCGACAGGAGCGGCCAGTTGGTGAACCAGTCGATGGCTGGCAGGCCGAGCAGCCCCGCCACCCAGGCGAAGAGCCCGGAGACGGGATGCATCAGGAGGTTCTTCCAGACGAGCGCCGAAACGGTCGGCATGACGAAGAACGGCGCGATGACCATGAGACGCACGATGCCGCGGCCGAAGATCGGCTGGTCCATCAGGAGCGCGATCAGGATGCCGCCGATGACCGTGATGGCGAGGACGGAGCCGACCAGGATCAGCGTGTTGGCGAGCGCGGCGAAGAAGGCCGGGTCGGTCAGGAAATACTGATAGTTCAGCAGCCCGACGAAGCTCTCAGTGCCCGGATCGAGCAGATTATAGCGCAGCAGCGAAAACCAGATCGTCATGCCGAGCGGCACGATCATCCACAGGAAGAGCAGGATGACCGACGGGGCGAGCAGGACGCGCCCGAGTGTCCTTGTCTGCTGCGTGGCCACGATGTTTCTCGCGCTGGTGCTTGGGTTGCTCGGAAAGAGCCGCCCGGCCATGGCCGGACGGCAGTCCTGGGAGGAAGGTGGCGGGAAGACGAGGGCTCCCTGCCCGCATGGGCTCCGTCATCCCGGCGAAAGCCGGGATCCATTCAGCCGAGGCGCTGATCGAATGCCGCTTCGGCTGTGTGGGCCCCGGCTTTCGCCGGGGTGACGCCAGCCCGAGAGGCTTCGGGCGCCATGCCCGAGAGACCTCTCAGACCGGAACCGCCGCCTACTTGATGTAGCCGGCCTTGGTCATCTCGCGGGTCGAGGCCTGCTGCGCCGAGGCGAGTGCCTGGTCGACCGTGGAGGAGCCGGCGAGGGCCGCGGAGAAGAGCTGCCCGACCGTCGTGCCGAGACCCTGGAACTCGGGGATCGCCACGAACTGCACGCCGACATAGGGCACCGGCTTCACCGTCGGATGAGTCGGATCGGCCGAATTGATCGAGTCGAGCGTCATCTTCGCGAAGGGCGCCGCCTTCTGGTATTCCGGGTTCGCATAGAGCGAGGAGCGCGTGCCGGGCGGCACATTGGCCCAGCCCTCCTTGGCGGCGACGAGGTCGAGATAGCCCTTCGACGTCGCCCAGGCGATGAACTTCTCGGCCGCCTCCGTCTTCTTCGAGCCGGCGGGAACGGCGAGCGACCATGCCCAGAGCCAGTTGGCGTTCTTGCCGAGGCCCTTGTTGGGCGCCAGTGCGAAGCCGACCTTGTCCGCGACCTTCGAATCCTTGGGATTGGTCACGAAGGAGGCCGCCACGGTGGCGTCGATCCACATGCCGCACTTGCCGGAATTGAACAGAGCGAGGTTCTCGTTGAAGCCGTTCGACGAGGCGCCGGGCGGTCCGGCATCCTTCATCAGGTCGACATAGAAGGAGAGCGTGTCCTTCCATTCGGGCTGGTCGAACTGCGGCTTCCACTGCTCGTCGAACCAGCGCGCGCCGAACGAGTTCGACATGGCGGTCAGGAAGGCCATGTTCTCGCCCCAGCCCGCCTTGCCGCGGAGGCAAATGCCGTAGACTTCGCCGGGCTTGTCGGTGATCTTCTTCGCCGCGTCCGCGATGAAGTCCCAGGTCGGCGAGTCGGGCATGGTCAGCCCGGCCTTCTCGAACAGGTCCTTGCGGTACATGACCATCGAGCTCTCGCCATAGAACGGCGCGGCGTAGAGCTTGCCGTCCAGCGACAGGCCCGAGCGGATGGCCGGCAGCAGGTCGTCGACGTCATAATCGGCGCCGAGATTGTCGAGCGGCACCAGCCAGCCCTTCTTGGCCCAGATCGGAACCTCATACGTGCCGATGGTCAGCACGTCGAACTGCCCGCCCTTGGTGGCGATATCGGTGGTCACCTTCTGGCGCAGCGCGTTCTCCTCGAGCGTCACCCACTCGACGTCGATACCGGGGTTCTTCGCCTTGAAGTCCTCGGTCAGGCCCTGCATGCGGATCATGTCGCCATTATTGACCGTGGCGATGGTCAGCTTCTCCGCCTGCGCCGGGGCGACGGCCAGCAGCGATGCCGCGCCCAGAAGGGCGCCGTAAAGAATCCTCATATGCTCCTCCCTTGGGTGCCGCGCGCATCCACTGCGTTTGAGCATTTGCTACGACACTGATCATATGCTCAAACGAAGTCGCGACGACTGTCAACGGCAATTCGATTCCGCACAGCAGCGGCGGAATTGGCCGATCGCGCCTCGCGAGAGCCGCAAGTTTGCTATTCGATTGAACAATTGCTCTTCTTGCAGCGCAACACGCGCCGCCGATCGGACTCAGCCGATATCGAGCAGCAGCCGCGCCGTCGACTCGTCGGTGACGAGGCCGTTGATGAGGCGCCCGCGTAGCGCCGCGTGAATCGGCAGCGCCTTGGAGACGCCCTTGGCGACGCCGACGACGAGACCGCGCGCCGGCACGATGCGCGGCACGGAGGTCAGGCGGTCATTGGTGCCGCCCTCGATGATCCGGCCGGTGGCGTCGAACGCCCAGCCCGTGATCTCGCCCGCCGCACCGAGCCGGCGCATGGCCGAGAGCTCGGCGGCGGAGATGAAGCCGTCGATATGCAGCGGCGCGCTCTCGTCCATCCGCCCGATGCCGACCAGCGTCACATCGGCGGCAGCGGCGAGTTCGCGCAGCCGCCGTACCGGCTCGAGATTCAGGAGCTGGTCGCGCTCGGCCCGGCTCGGCACCACGACCGGCAGCGGCATCGGATAATGCGGCGCGCGCACGAGATCGGAGAGCCGCGCCAACACGTCGAAGAAGCTCGCCGAACCCTCCATCGAGATATGGCCGACCAGCGAGACCAGACGGTGCTGCGGGCAGTTCATGCGCGGGATCTGCTCGACGGCGGCGCGCAGCGTCCGCCCCGTGCCGACGCCGACCACCAGCGGCTCCGCCGCGCCGAGCTTCTGCTCCAGAAACGCCGCCGCCGCCTCGGCGAGACCGACGACGGAACTGTCGGAATCGGGATCGGTCGGCACGATCTGGCAATGGGCGAGACCATGGCGCTCGGTCAGCCGCGCGGCGAGCTCCATGCAGGCGGCGATCGGGTGGTCGAGGCGGAAGGTGATCAGCCGCTCGGACAGCGCCAGCGAGACGAGGCGTTGCGCGGTCGGACGCGAGACGTTCAGCTTCTTCGCGATCTCGTCCTGCGTGTTACCGGCGATGAAATAGAGCCAGCCGGCGCGGGCCGCATCGTCGAGGCGGGAGCGTTCGCTGTCCTGGCTCATGCTCTGCCCTCGTCCCTCGCCTTCGCTCTGCCGGCCCATTCCCTATCGATCATTCTTGCACAGGGCGAGCAAATCTGCGCGCCCCTTGACAGGCTCGCGCCGGAACGCTCCCGTGCAGGCAAGCCGGAGACCGGCAGCAAGGCAACCCAAGGGGAGTGAGCCGCCATGGCCTTCTTCATCGGCATCGATGTCGGCACCGGCAGTGCGCGCGCGGGCATTTTCGACGAGGCCGGCCGGCTGGTCGGATCGGCGAAGCGCGCGATCGCGATCTGGCACGAGGCCGGCGAGATCGTCGAGCAATCCTCGAGCGACATCTGGCGCGCCGTCTGTGAATCCGTCCGCGAGGCCGTGCAGGCGGCGTCCGTGACCGCCGACGAGATCGCCGGCATCGGCTTCGACGCCACCTGCTCGCTGGTCGCGATCGGCGAAGGCGGCGCGCCCGTCGCGGTCGGCCCGTCCGGCGATGCGGAGCGCAACATCATCGTCTGGATGGATCATCGCGCGCTGGACCAGACGCGGCGCATCAATGCGTCCGGGCACCGCGTGCTCTCCTATGTCGGCGGCGCCATCTCGCCGGAAATGGAAACGCCGAAGCTGCTCTGGCTGGCCGAGAACATGCCGCAGAGCTTCGCCGCGGCCGTGCATTTCTTCGATCTCGCCGACTGGCTGACCTATCGCGCCACCGGCAGCACGGCTCGCTCGACCTGCACGCTCACCTGCAAATGGACCTATCTCGCGCATGAGAAGCGCTTCGACGAAGGCTATTTCCGCCAGATCGGCCTCGGCATGCTGGCCGACGAGGGCTTCGCGCGGATCGGCACCGAGGTGGTCGAGCCCGGGACGCCGCTCGGCAAGGGCCTGAGCGCGGAGGCGGCGGCCGAACTCGGCCTCCGGCCCGGCATCGCCGTCGGCGCCGCGCTGATCGACGCCCATGCCGGCGGCCTCGGCTCGGTCGGCGGGCGCGACGCCTCGGGCGCTGCCACCGATGCCGCGCGCCAGCTCGCCTATATCTTCGGCACCTCGGCCTGCGCCATGGCGACCACCGCGGATCCCGAATTCGTCCCCGGCGTCTGGGGCCCCTATTTCTCGGCCATGCTGCCCGGCCTCTGGCTGAACGAAGGCGGCCAGTCCGCGGCGGGCGCCGCGATCGACCATCTCGTCACGCTGCACCCCGCGACGCCGGCCGCGCGGATCAAGGCGGGGGAAGAGGGACAGTCGCTCTTCGCCTATCTCGAGGAGCGCATCGCCGCGCTGGCCGACCGGATGGAGGAGACCGTGCGTCTCGCCGCCGAAATCCAGGTGGTGCCGGAATTCCTCGGCAATCGCTCGCCCAAGGCCGAGCCGGATGCGCGCGGCACGATCGCCGGGCTCGACCTTTCGGAAAACACCGACAGCCTCGCCCGCCTCTATCTCGCCGGCCTTTGCGGCCTTTCCTATGGCGCGCGGCAGATCGTCGAGGCGCTCGCCATCCAGGGCATCGAGATCGATACGATCGTGCTCTCGGGCGGCGCCGGGCAGAGCGCGCTGGTCCGCCAGACGCTGGCGGACGCGACCGGCCTCGTCGTCGCCGTGCCGGAAGCGCCAGAGCCCGTGCTGCTCGGCGCGGCGATCCTCGGCGCCGTCGCCGCGGGCCGCTTCGCCGGAACGGGCGAGGCGATCGAGGCGATGTCACGGCTCGGCAATGAATACCGGCCGGCCGGCGGCTTGTCGCGCCGGATCCATGACGCGAAATACGAGATCTTCCTGTCGCTGCAGGACGAAGACCGCCGCTCCCGGGCCCTCATCGGTTCCGTGCTGGCGGGCAGCTAGGACCGCGCGCCGGCGAGGCGGAGCAGCGGGCGGGCCAGCACGATGCTGGCCAGCGGCGCGAGGGCGAACAGGGCGAAGATCCAGAACGCCGCCTTCGATGCCCCCGCGACCCCGCCGGGATCGGCGACGCCGGCGACATTGGCGATCATGCCGGCCAGCGCCGCGCCGAGCGCCGCCGCGAACAGCTGGACCGTGGTCATGCCGCCGGAGGCGAGGTCCTGCTCATCCACAGGCGCGTGGCGATAGACCATGGTGACGAGGCCGGGCCAGGTCAGGCCGATGCCGAAACCGACCAGGATCAACCCGAGGCAGATCGGCGCGAGCCATTGCCAGGCGCCACCGCCGGGGACCGGCATCACGATGGCGAGCAGCACCAGGCCGGCCAGCAGGATCGGCGGCCCGATGATGAGCAGCCGGTCACCGCCGCGGCCCCGGAAACGCGGGCTCAGCAATGAGGCGGTCGACCAGCCGACGGCGACGAGCGCCGCGAGATAGCCGGCCCATAGCGGCGACTGGCCATGCAGCGTCTGGACGAGATAGGGCACGAAGATTTCGGGCTGCACCCCGGTCATCAGCAGTGCGATCATCAGATAGACGAGGCCGAGCGGCGCGCCGCGGCTGAACGAGCCGCGCGGCAGCAGCCGCGCCCCGCCGCTCCGCTCGATCACTACGATCAGCGCGATCAGCACCACCGCCGCCCCGAGGCCGGCGAGGTTCCACAGCAGCACGGGCGAGAGCGATCCGGCCGAGACGATCAGCACGGCCGCCGTCAGCAGCAGGATCTGCGCATAGGCGATCGGCGCGCGCTCCTCCTTGCCGGGGCTGGTGCGCGGCAGGCTGATGAAAGCGATCACGGCGAAGATGGCGATGACCGGCAGCAGCGACCAAAACGCTGCTCGCCAATCGCCGAATTCGGCGAAGATGCCGCCGATGGCCGGGCCGATCAGCGTCGCAATGCCGAACATCGCCCCGATCAGGCCGACCGCCCGCGCCCACAGCGCCGGCGGAAACACGAGCCGCGTCACGGCATAGGCGAGCGCATAGAGGAAGCCGCCGCCGAAACCCTGAATGCTGCGGCCAAGCAGCATCACCGCCATATCGTTGGCCAGTGACGCGACGATGGTGCCGGCAGCGAAGATCAGCAGCGAAACGCAATAGGCGCCGCGCGGACCGAGCGCCTTCAGGAGCTTCGCCGTCAGCGTTGCCGCCAGGATCGACGTCACGACGAAGAGCGTCGTCGCCCAGGCATAGAAGTCGAGGCCGCCAATATCGGCGACCACCGAAGGCATGACCGTGGTCGCGACATACATGTTGCAGGCATGCAGCACGACGCCACCGGCCAGCGCCGCCGAATAAATGCCGTTGCGCCCGGAAAAGAGCTGACCCCAGCGCCCGTCTTCATGTGCCGGATGATCCGTGCCGCCCTTCGCCGGGGCCTCGTTCGTGCTGGGGGAATCGCTCTGCATGTCAGTCCTCGCTTCGGCCACAGCTATGGCCAGACCGACGGTTCCGTACAACCTCAAGCATGGTTCAGGTCAAGTGGCTTTGCGGGACCAGAGGGGAATTCGTCGTCAGCGCGGCCCCGGAACGAGGCGGCGCGGCCCCGGTCCACTCTTGCCGAGCTGGTCATCGCTGTTGCGCAGCGGGCAATCCTCCAGCGACAGGCAACCGCAGCCGATGCAGCTCGTGATCTGGTCCCGGAGCTGCAGCAGGGCCACGATGCGGCCGTCGAGCAGGTCGCGCCAATCGCCCGCGAAGCGCTTCCAGTCGGCCGATCCGGGGACGCGATCATGCGGCAGGCCGTCCAGCGCCGCGCGCACCGCGGCGAGCGAAATGCCGGCGCTCTGGGCGATGCGGATGATGGCGATGCGGCGAAGGACCGAGCGGTGATAGCGCCGCTGATTGCCGCCCGTCCGCCAGCTTTCGATCAGCCCCTTCGTCTCGTAGAAATGCACGGTCGACACGGCGACGCCGCTGCGCCGCGCGACCTCGCCAACCGTCAGCACCGCGCCGCGGTGCCCCTGCTCGTCATCAACCTCAACCATGATTGATGTCTATCCCGCAGGTCCGGCCGGGGCAATCGCATGGTGTTCGCTTCGGGTGCCCGCGCGGATTTCTCTGCAAGACATCGATGCTCCGATTTCGCCCCAGTCTCCGCCGTCATCCCGTGCTCGACACGGGATCCATGCAGCCGAGGCGCGAGACGATCGGGGCCTCAGGCTGAATGGATCCCGGCGTCCGCCGGGATGACGGCGAACTGGACAGAGGTCGGAAACCGATCCCTGTCGCGCACCGCGTCTCTCACGGGCGCGCGCGACACCCCTGCCCCCGTTCCCATTCGCGCGCCGAGGCTCTACGAATGGGCGGGCCGACATCCGATCACCCGACGCCCTTCCCGAGCCTGCCCGAGGACTTCCCCCATGCCCGCCAAGACTTTCGCCTTCGTCGGAACGCTGAACCGCGCCATGCCCGACCTGCCGCCGGCCAAGGGCGCGGGCATCGCAACGTTCCGCTTCGACGAGGAGAGCGGGCGGATGACGCTCGCCAGCACCTTCGAGGGCGTCGACAATCCGAGCTTCCTCGCCGTCGACGCGGCGGGCCGTCACCTCTATGCGACGAGCGAACTCACCGGGCGCAATGAGGGGCTCATCACCGCCTTCGACATCGACCCGGAGACGGGGGCGCTCGACTACATCAACATGCGGCCGACGCTCGGCAGCGTCGCCTGCCATGTCTCGCTCGACCAGACGGGCCGCTATCTGTTCGCGGCCAATTTCACCGTCGCGCCGGAGGGCGCCCGGCCGGGGAAGGCGGTGACGGCCTATCAGGTCCGGGACGATGGCGGCATCTCGCCGCCGCTCGCGACCGTGGCGCATGAGGGCGTGGCGGCCGTGCTGCCCGTCGCCACGCGCTCGCATGCCCATCTGGCGCTCGCCAGCCCGGACAACCGCCATCTCCTCGTCGCCGATCTCGGCATCGACCGCGTGATGGCCTATCGCCTGCCGCCCGCGGGCGAGACGCTCGAACTCGCCGCCGCGCCGTTCGGCGCGCTGCCGCCGGGCAGCGGCCCGCGCCATCTCCTCTTCAATGCGAATGGCACGATCGTCTATGTGATCAACGAGCTCGGCAACACCATGGCCGTGTTCGACTATGACGCGGAAACCGCCGGGCTCGCGCTCCGCCAGGTGATCTCGACCCTGCCGGACGGCTATACCGCCACCTCCTATTGCGCCGAGCTGGCGCTTTCGCCGGACGGGCGCTTCCTCTATGGCACCAATCGCGGCCATGACAGCATCGTGCGCTTCGCCGTCGCACCGGACGGCACGCTCTCCCTGCCCGACTGGACCTCGACCGGCGGCCACTGGCCGCGCAACCTGACCTTCGACCCGTCGGGCCGCTTCCTGCTGGTCGCCAACCAGCATGGCGACAACATCGTGATCTTCCGCCAGGATCCCGTCACCGGCGGCCTGTCGCAGGTCGACGAGGTGCGCCACCCGACGCCGATGCGCCTCGTCTTCACCCGTCTCTGATCCATCCGGAACAACACAAGAAAAGCTCAAGGGGAAACCATGACCACCGCCGATTTTCATACCATCACCGCCAAGGGCATCAGCGCGACGCTGGATCTGCGCGTCGGCCATGTCCGCAGCCTCGTGATCGAGCGTGACGTCAAGCGGATCGAGCCGCTGCACAGCGCGCCCTGGGTCGACGATCCGGCGATCATCGGCGACGAGTCGCTGCTGCCGAATCTCCGCTTCCTCTCGGGCGATTTCTTCTGCGCGCCCTTCTCGACAGCCGATGTCGATGGAGCGCCGCCGCATGGCTGGCCGGCCAATTCGCGCTGGCGCCTGCTCGATGTCACCCCGCACGCAGCCGGCGGGACCACGGCCCGCTACGAACTGGAGCACGATGTCCTCGGCGCGCGCCTCGTCAAGGAATTCACGCTTCTCGACGGTCACCCCTTCCTCTATGAGCGCCACGTCTTCAGCGGCGGTGCCGGTGCACTGCCGGTCGCCAACCACGCCATGCTGCGTTTCGCCGCCGGCGGCACGCTCTCCTTCTCGCCGAAGCGCTTCGCCTTCACGCCCGCAACCGCGCTCGAACCCGATCCCGCGCAGGGTCGCTACGCCCTCGCCTATCCCGCCCGCTTCACCGACCTGGCCGCTGCGCCGCTCAAGAATGGCGGCACCGTCGACCTGACGCGTTATCCGATCGGCGACCGGCAGGAGGATTTCGCCGCGCTGGTCGAGGAAGCCACCGAGGGTCTCGGCTGGGCCACTGCGGCGCGCGCCGACCAGGGCGATCTGTTCCTGAGCCTTCGCAATGTCGCCGAGCTGCCGATCACCATGCTCTGGTTCTCGAATGGCGGTCGCGACTATGCACCCTGGAACGGCCGCCATGTCGGCGTGCTCGGCATCGAGGAGGGCCGTACCTTCGCCGGCGCCGGACACCGCGCCTCGATCAATCCGAACGCGCTGACGGAAGAGGGCATCCCGACCGCGCTCGAACTCGCCCCGGAGGGCGAAGCGAGCGTCGGGAACGTCATCGGCGCGGTGCCTCTGCCCGCCGGATGGGGAAAGATCGCGAGCATCGTCGCCAATGGCGGCCTGCTGGCCATCACGGGCGAAAGCGGCGAAAGGATCGAGCTGCCCTTCGACGCCGGCTTCCTCGGCACCCTCTAAAGAGGCGCATGCACCCTTGACCCGAAGGCGGCTGTCGCCGATAGGACGGCCGTCCAGGGACATCAACCTTCAGACTGCAAGGCATTCACGATGAGCACGATCACCCGTTTCGAGAGCGGCCCCCGCATGAGCCAGGCCGTGGTTCATGGCGACACGATCTACCTCGCCGGCCAGGTCGGCCCCACGGGCGAGACCGTTGCGGAGCAGACGGCGTCGGCGCTGGCCGAGGTCGATCGCCTGCTCGCGCTGACCGGCTCCGACAAGTCGCGCCTGCTGTCGGCGACGATCTGGCTCGCCGACGTCAATGATTTCGCCGAGATGAACTCGGTTTGGGACGCCTGGGTCGACAAGAATAACCCGCCGGCCCGTGCAACCGGCGAGGCGAAGCTCGCCGCACCGAAGTACAAGGTCGAGATCATCATCACGGCCGCCAAGGCCTGATCGGATCAGACTCTTCTTCGGAAGACGTTCGCTCAGACGACCGTTCCGAATACGGCGCCGATGCCGGCTGTAATCGCCATGGCGAGCGCGCCCCAGAAGGTCACCCGAACGGTGGCCTTCACGACATTCGCCCCGCCGGCCCGCGCACCGATCGCGCCGAGCAGCGCCAGGAAAGCGAGCGAGGCGATCGAGACCGCCGGCACGAGATAGGCCTTGGGCGCCAGCAGGGCCATGGCGAGCGGCATGGCCGCGCCGATCGAAAAGGTTGCCGCCGAGGTCAGCGCCGCCTGGATCGGCCGCGCCGCCGTGATCTCCGAGATGCCGAGCTCGTCGCGGGCATGCGCGCCGAGCGCGTCTTTCGCCATCAGCTGGATGGCGACCTCGCGCGCCAGAGCCGGGTCGAGGCCGCGCGCCTCGTAAATCCCTGCCAGCTCTTGTCTTTCCGCCTCGATATCGGTGGCGAGCTCCTTCTTCTCGCGCGCCAGATCCGCGTTCTCGGTATCCGACTGGCTGCTGACCGAGACATATTCGCCCGCCGCCATCGACATGGCGCCGGCCACCAGCCCGGCAACGCCGGCGAGCGCGATCTCGCCGGTTCCGGTCGCCGCCGCAGCGACGCCGACGATCAGGCTGGAGGTCGAGACGATGCCGTCATTGGCGCCGAGCACCGCGGCGCGAAGCCAGCCGATTCGCTGAACCAGATGGTTTTCGCGATGGGATAAAGCGCGTGGCATGTCAGCCTCCTTGGCCGCGGCATCCAGTCGATCGAGCCGCACAATCAATTGAAATCTTTTGCATTTTCGGCATCGAGCCAATGGGCTTCGCCCAAATCTACCCTAGCCGGCCTCTCCGCCCGATGACGGGCTCGGCGACGGCTCGCCGAAGACGATCCGCGCCGTCGTTCGTCGTCCGGGATCGACGTCGAAGATCAGGCGACCACCATGCAGCATCGCGATACGCCGCACGATCTCGAGCCCGATGCCGAGGCGATTGTCGGGCCGGGCCCCTGTCGCGTCGGCGCCGATTGCGGATGCCGGCACGCGCATGAGGCCGGCATCATCCTCGACCGCGATCTCCCGCCCCGGCCCGGCGCGGAGCAGGATGGCCGTTCCGGCCGGCGTGTGAGTCACCGCATTGGTCACGAGGTTGACGAGCGCATCCTCGATCAGCGCCCGGTCGCCCCGGAAAACCTGCCCGCCCTCGTCCTCGGCGAGGCCGATCGTATGACCGCGATCATAGACGAACGGCCCGATCGAGGTCGCGACATTGCGCACCAGCTGCGCCGGGTCCAGCGGCGCGAAGGCGGAGCGGCCGGTGGCCTCCAGCCGTCCGAGCGCCGTGATCTGGCCGACGAAGCGGGCGAGATCGTCGATATCCGCCTCCATGCGGCGGGCGTGGGGATGATCGATCGTCCCGAGTTCCAGCTTCAGCATGGCAAGCGGCGTGCGGATCTCATGCGCAACGGCGGTGGTGAAGAGCTTCTGTTCACGCATCAGGCCACCAATGCGGGCCAGCGCCCGATTGACCGCCTCGCCGAGTTCCGCGATCTCGCGCGGCAGTCCGGCCGTCTCGATCCGCTTTTCCGGATCGAGCGGATCGATCCGCTCCGCCTGCCGCGCCGCCTCCTTCAGCGGCCGCAGCGCCATAACGGTGGAGACGAGCGCGCCGCCGAGCACGAGGGCGAGCTGCAGCGACATCGGGATCGCCAGATGATCGACGAATTCATGGCCGATCGCGCGCCACATCGCCGTTTCCGTTCGGTCGATGACGGCGATCTCGATCGAGACGCGCTCGTCCCCCACCGTCACGGCACGCCCGCCGGCGACGGAGAGCGGCTTGCCATAGGAGAGAAGGCGCGACCACATGTCGGGCGGGTCGACCTGCTCGGGCAGCAGGTGCAGGATGCAGCGATCCTCGCAGTTCGAAAAGATCGTGTTGCCGTCGTCAGCGCGGATACGCGCGATATGTGTCGCCGGGTCGAGGCGATAGGCGATGGCCGCCTCCGGCAGATCGAAGCGGAGGACACCATCTTCGTCGTGCAGACCCGCAGCCAGCGCGACGGTCTCGCGCTCCACGATCAGCGAGCCGAGCTCGACATCGTCGAAATAATAGTCAGCGAAGACGATGACGACCTGAACGACCATGGCGAGCAGGGCGAACGCCATGATCCGGCGGGCCAGCGTCGCGATCAGAGCGGGCCTTGTGCCGCGGACTTCAGCCATTGCGGACTTCGCGCAGCAGATACCCCGCACCGCGCAGCGTCTCGATCGCGAGACCGGAATTGACGCCTTCCAGCCGCTTGCGCAGCCGTGAGACCGCGAGCTCGACCGCATTGGACGAAATCTCGTCGCCGAACTCCGACAGGTTCGCCTCGATCCGATCCTTGGGCACCACCGCGCCGGCATGGCGCAGCAGCAGCGCCGCGACGGAACGCTCGCGCGGCGACATGGCGATGATCTCGCCATCGCAGGTCAGCGTCGCGCTGACCGGATCGAACACGACGCGGCCGAACTCGATCGTCTCGGCGACGCGCCCGGGCGCGCGCCGCAGGACGGCACGGCAGCGGGCGAGCAGTTCGAAATGGTTGAACGGCTTCACGAGATAGTCGTCGGCACCGGCGTCGAGCCCGGCGATCCGCTCGTCGACGGCGCCGCGCGCGGTGATCACCATGATCGGCAGGCTCAGCCCCTTGCCCCGCAGCCTGCGGACGAGATCGAGCCCGTCGCCATCGGGAAGGCCGAGGTCGACGAGCACGAGATCGTATTCCGACACCGCGACGGCGGCGAGCGCCTCGCCGAGGCTCGCCACCGCATCGACGCGCCAATCCGCCTGGTGAATCGAGTCGGCCAGGAGTTCGCGAAGCCGAAGACTGTCCTCGACCAGCAGTACTTTCATGCGCGCTTGCGGCCCGTTACCATGGAGAGCACGAGATTTTCACGGTGGCGCCAGCTCTCGATGATCGCGGCCGCCGCATGCAGGAGCGCCAGAACGAGGATCGAATTGGCGAGCGCGCCGTGCACTTCTTCCAGCCACTCTTCGCCCCAGAACGCATCCAGCCCCATCATCCAGCCTGTCAAGCATACGCTCGCCAGCAGAAGCATGAGAAGCAGCATCATGGCGCCGCCGGCGGGATTGTGGCCGACATAGCGCGGCTCGCGCCCGCGCATCAGATCGCGCAGATAGGGCAGGATGCGCGACGGCGTCGGGAAGAAGTCGGTAAAGCGCGCATGGCGCGTGCCGACGAAGCCCCAGAGGAAGCGGAGCGCCAGCATGACGGCCACGACATAGCCGACGAAGCGGTGCGCCGTCTCGCCCTCCTCGAGGACGAAGAGGTTCAGCACGCAGGCCGTGACGATCGTCCAGTGGAAGATGCGCACGACCGGGTCCCAGACGGCAATCGTGCTCGCCCCTTTCGGGGCGAGCACGACGTCGGCAGAGGACGAGTGGGGCTCGATTTTCCTCATTGCCGAACTCATTCCTTGACGATCGAGCCGTCGACCGGATTGAAGTAGACTTCAGCCTTCTTGTTGTTCTTGTCGTAGCCATAGATCTCGTAGCACGAGCCCGAAACCTTGAAGGTCTTGATCTTCTGGTATCCGAGCTCGGCGATCTTCGCCTTCATGGCGTCTTCGCTCATCCAGGCCGACTTCGGCTCCTTGGTGCAGACCGGATCTGCAAAGGCCGCGCCGGCTCCGAGAACGATCGACGTGCCCGTGAGGGCGAGGAGAAGGGCAATACGCATCAAGTGCTCCAGTTTTCCTGACCGCCGCATCGTGGCGACGGGGGCAATCTGGACGATCAACCTGTCCGCTCGCTGTCAGGAGACGCGCAAGCATCTGCCTTCAGCGCGAGTCAATGAGAAGCCTGAGGCCGAGCAGGCCGATCACGGCCCCGGCGGCGCGGTCGATAATGGTCCGCGCCCGCAGATAAAGCGCGCGCGGGCGCGCCGATGAAAAGGCGAAGGCCACGATCGCGTACCAGGCCGTCTCCTGGACGAAGATCAGGACCGGAAGGACGAGCGCGAGCCATAGCGGATAGTCGGCCGGCAGCAGCGCGGCAAACACGGCCCCGAATACGGCGACGATCTTGGGATTGCTGAACTGCGTCAGCAGGCCGAGCGAAAACGAGCGCAGCGGCGCCGAACGGCTGCCCCCGTCACCGGCCATGGCTTCCAGCGGCGCGCTCGCGCCGAGCCAGATCCGGACGCCGAGATAGACGAGATAGAGACCGCCCGCGATCTTCAGCGCCCAGTAGAGACCGGCCGCCTCGGTCATCAGCGCGCGAAGGCCGAGCAGCGCCAGCGCGCCGAAGGTCATGGCGCCGACGCCCATGCCGACCGCCGCCGCCAGCCCGTCGACGCGGGAGCGGGCAACCGATGTCCGCACGACGAAGACGAAGCTCGGGCCCGGGCTTATCGCGCCGACAAGCAGGGCACCCAGGATGGCGAACAGGGAGGCGAGAGGCGACACGGCGGCGAACTCTGCGGACGGATTGCATACGATAGAAGATCGGAAATCACGATCCAAGCCTCGAAACGCATGGCTGAGCCACGCGCTTCTTGACACCGCGACTGCGAGACCAGATTGTTGATGGTCTAACAAGTTTGCGCAGCATGGACTGCGTCCCCAGCCGAACCAGGAAGCGTCATGGCCGACATCAAGGTCAGGAAATTCGTCACCATCGTCGAGGAAATCCTGCATGAAGGCGGCCCGCCGGCGGCGCATCCGCCGAAGCGTGCGGCGATCGCGGCGGTGATCGAGAATCCCTATGCCGGCGCCTATCATGAGGACATTACGGGGCTGATGGACGATCTGAAGCCGCTCGGCGTCGACATGGCCAAGCGGCTGGTCGCGGCGCTCGGCGGCGATCCCAAGGTCGTCGAGGGCTATGGCAAGGGCGCGATCGTCGGCGAGGCGGGCGAGCTCGAGCATGGTGCGCTCTGGCATGTGCCGGGCGGCTATTCGATGCGCGAGGTGCTCGGTGGCGCCAAGGCGATCGTTCCGTCGTCGAAGAAGGTCGGCGGGCTCGGCACGCGCATCGACATTCCGGTCACCCATATCAACGCCTCCTATGTGCGCTCGCATTTCGACGCCTTCGAGATCGGCATCGGCGACGCGCCGCGGCGAAACGAGATCGTGCTCGTTCTGGTGATGACGACCGGACCGCGCGTCCATGCGCGCGTCGGCGGCCTCACGGTGGACGGCATCTCGGCCGGGGACGGCCTCCGGTGAGCGCCAAGATCCGCAAGATCGTCACGATCCTCGAAGAGACGCTGATCGAGGGCGGCGAGCCGGTCTCGCCGCCGACCCGGCGCGCGGCGGCGATCGCCGTGATCGAGAACCCCTATGCCGGCCGCTATGTCGAGGATCTGACGCCGCTCTATGAGATCGGCGACGAACTCGGTACGCTGCTCTCGGCGCGCGCCGTGGCGGCACTCGGCATTCCCGGCCCTCAGGTCGAGAGCTTCGGCAAGGCGGCCGCCGTCGGCGCCGAGGGCGAACTCGAACATGCGGCGGCGCTGCTGCATCCCAAGATCGGCGCGCCGCTCCGCCGTGCGCTCGGCAAAGGTGCGGCACTCATTCCCTCGTCCAAGAAGCGCGCCGCCCCCGGCTCGACCTTCGACATTCCGCTCGGCCACAAGGATGCGGCCTATGTCCGCTCGCATTTCGACGGCATGGAAGTCCATGTCTCGGACGCGCCGCGCGAGAACGAAGTCGCCGTGGCGATCGCCGTGACGGATTCGGGACGGCCCCATCCCCGCGTCGGCGGTCTGCAGAAGAGCGAGATCAAGGGCGAGGACGGGCTGCGGTAGTCAGCCCGAGCCCCGCTCGAAGGCAGGGCCCGGGAAAGAACTACCCTACGACCTCGGCCATGGTGTTCGCCGGCGGCGTGTTGCGCGAGCGGCCCGTCCGCACGACGCCGTCGATGACGGTCATCGAGATGCCCGGCAGGTCGCCGAGCTTGACGGCCTCCAGCATGGTCGCGCCGGCCGAATGCTGCGGCTTGTCCATCAGCACGAAATCCGCGGAGCGGCCGATCTCGATCAGGCCGCAGTCGAGATCGCGCATGCGCGCCGTATTGCCGGTCGCGAAGCAGAAGGCTATTTCCGGCGCGATGTCGGTGAGCGAAGCGAGCATCGAGATGGTGCGCAGGATGCCGAGCGGCTGCACGCCGGAGCCGGCCGGCGCATCGGTCCCGAGAACGATGCGCTCGAGCTGGCCGAGTTCGCGCGCTGTGTTGAGCGCGAGCAGCGCCGCGCGCAGATTGCCGTTGTGGACGATCTCGAGGCCGCGGCCGCAGCTTTCGCACAGGCAAACGATCTGGTCGTCCGGCAGCGCCGTGTGACCGCCATTGATATGGCCGATGACATCGGTGTCGGCGGCGAGCACGATGTCCTTGTCGATCAGGCCGGAGCCGGGGATCGACGGTCCGCCGGTATGGATGATCGACTTCATGCCGTATTTGCGCGCCCAGGCCACCATCTGGCGCGCCGTCTCGCCATCCTTGACCGAGCCGAGGCCGACCTCGCCGAGCATCGTCACGCCGGCCCGGGCGAGTTCGGCGAAATCCTCCTCGACCATCCCCTTCTCGATCACCGGCGCGCCGGCATGCACCTTCACGCCCGACGGACGGAAGGCGGAGAACTGGCGCTGCGCCGAGATGGCGAGCGCCTTGAGCCCGATGATGTCGGTCGGACGACCCGGCGTATGCACCTCGCCAGCCGAGATCATGGTCGTGACCCCGCCATGCAGGCAGGAATCGATCCAGCCGAGCTGGTTCTGGCGCGGCGTCCAATCGCCGGCGACAGGATGGACATGACTGTCGATGAGGCCGGGCGTCAGCGTCGATCCGCGCGCATCGACGCGCGTCGTCGCACCCTCGAGATCGATATCCCCGCCGTGTCCGAAGGCGACGATCTTGCCGTCGATCGCGACGACCGTATCGCCATCGAGGATGGGATTGCCGAGATCGCCGGAAAGGATGAGGCCGATATTCTCGATGACGAGTTTGGTCGGACCCGCCGGGCCGGTCGGGGCGTCGTGACTCATATTCAGTCCTTTCCGTCAGTGACCGCCGGGGAGGCGGCGGCCCGTTAGTCTCCGGGCGCGATGTCTTCGCCGTCCGCAACTCTGTGCAGCATTTCCATGAACAGCGCGCGCTCGCTCGGCTTGAGCGGCGCCAGCACGCGCCGGCCGACCTCGACGCTCTTGACGAGCAGCGGTGCGGTGTAGTCCATCCCCGCCTTCGTCAGGCGGATGATGGTGAGGCGCTGATCCTCCGGCGAGGCGTAGCGCTGGACCAGCCCGTGCTTCAGCAGCTTGCGGATGACGATGCTGATCGTGGACGGGTCCATCGCGGTCAGCCGGCCGAGCTGGTTCTGCGACAGTTCGCCATGCTTCATGATCGTGGCGAGGGCGGCCATCTGCGTCGGCGTCAGGTCGTGCTCGCCCATCACCTCCTGGAAGCGCATGGTCGCGCGCTGATGGGCACGGCGGATGATATGCGCGGCGTGCTCGCCGAGGTCATAGGCCGATGCCTCATAGAGCTGCTTGGCGCGCTCCATGAGGTCGAGGTCCGCTGAGGCATCGGGCCAGACATCCCGTCCGGCTATTTCCGACGCCGCAACATTCCCTTCATTCGATGCCATGCGGCTCACTCGCCTCTCTTCTCTGTCCGCGGCATGTGCGCCGCCCGCCGCCCTCAGGCCGCGATGGTATGGTTCTCGATGATCGTCCCCGACGTCAGCCCGGCGACGACGGAAGCCGCATCGCTCACCACGCCGAAATGCGTCGCGATGTCATAGAGCGTCGATTCCTGCTCGCGGGGCCCCGTCGCCGCGCAGCAATCGCGCGGAACGACGACTTCATAGCCGTGGAAGAAGGCGTCGTGAACCGTCGAGCGCACGCAGATATTGGTGACGACGCCGAACACCACGAGCTGATGGATATGCATGTCCTTCAACACCAGATCGAGGTCGGTCTGGAAGAAGCTGGAATAACGGCGCTTGATGATGTGGATCTCGTCGTCGCGCGCGCCGAGATCCTCGATGATCTCGGTCGCCCAGGTTCCCTCTTCGCCATGCGGCTTGCGCTTCAGATGCTCCCGGTCGCGACGCATGTTGCGGCGGTGACTGTCATGCACCCAGAGCACCGCCGCGCCGGCCTCGCGCGCCGCATCGATCACGGCGAGCTGCGGCGGCACCAGCACCTCGTAGCCCGGCAGCACCATCTTGCCGCCCGGCTTGCAGAACTCGTTGATCATGTCGACCACGATCACGGCGGTGTGGGCCGGATGAAGCTTGATCTGTTCGGAATGGTGGTGGGCCGAGAAGACGTCGATGGACATGGCGGATTCTCCTCTGATGGATCAGTCGCGCAGCAGCGAATACAGCAGGTCGAAGAAGCGGTCGGCATCGACCTCCTTGCAGATCTCCGCATTCGGCGGCAGGCCGCGCTCGTTCCAGAAATCGGCGACGGTGGCGCCGAAGGTGTAGGTGCCCGAGAGATCGACGCCGATATGGGCCGGGCGCGTGCGCACCAGCGTCGGGTCGATGATCAGAGCGAGAGCGAGCGGGTCGTGCAGGGCGCCGCCGACGCCCATCGAGTTGCGATGCAGCTTCTCGTAGAACAGCAGCCAGTCGTTCACGACGCGGCCGAGTTCCGTGTCGATCTTGCGGAACTCGGCATATTGCTCCTCTTCGACCAGCACCTGCATGGTAACGTCGAGGCCGACCATGGTCAGCTTCACGCCGGAATCGAGCACGATCCGCAGCGCCTCGGGGTCGCAGAAGGCGTTGAATTCCGTCGGCGTGATGATCTCGCTCTTGCGCCAGAAGACGCCGCCCATCCAGGTGATGTCTTTGATCTTCGGCAACAGCTCGGGATATTTCAGGATGAACAGGCCGATATTGCACAGCGGTCCGGTCGCGACGATGCGCAGCGGCTCGTCCCGCTCCCGGAGCGTCTTGGCGATGAAATCGACCGCATGCAGCGGCTCGACGGTCTTCGTCGCCATCGGCAGATAGGGCGAGCCTTCGAGCCCGCTCGGGCCGTCGGCCGTGCCGAGCACCAGCGGGCGCGCCAGCGGGCGATAGCAGCCGGCCGCGACCGGCACGTCGCCGGCGCCGATGAATTCGAGGATGCGCAGCGCATTCGACACGCATTTGTCGAGTTCGGCATTGCCGCAGGTCACGGTCACGCCGAGCAGGTCGACGGCCTTTGAGCGATGCGCCATGACGAGCGCGATCGCGTCGTCATGGCCGGGATCGCAGTCGAGAATGATCGGCGTCGGGCGGGTCTCTGGGGTCAGGCTCATCGGATCCGTCCTCACGCCGCCGTGCCGTAAAGGGCAATGGTTTCCTTGAACAGCTTCATGAAGCGCCGTCCGTCGATATCGGTGCAGATGCGGGTCGTCTTCGGCCCGCCGCCGGGCAGAAGCTGACGGCCGCGATAGGCAACCGTCTGGCCACGCGCGAGCCGTCCGTCGAGGACGATGTCGCAGAATAGCGGTTCGGTCATGGTGCAGAGCGTCGGATCGAAGGCGAGCGCGACGGTGATGATGTCGTCCATCGGGAAGCCGACGAGATCGAAGAACTCACGCCAGATGTCGATATAGATCGGGAAGCGATCCTGCATCATGTCGCGCACCGGATGGGCCGGCGCGGCGTCGAGCAGATCGGCGAGATCGTCGCGCGTCAGCATCGAGGCGGCGGCGCGATTGTCCTCGCACACGTCGAGCGGCACCAGGATCGTCTCGACGCCCTGGTTCAGCACGACGCGCGCGGCCTCGGCATCGGCCCAGATATTGTATTCGCTGAGCGGCGTGATGTTGCCGGGCGTAACGAAATTGCCGCCGAGCAGGCACATGCGCTTCACATTGGCCGCGAGGCGCGGCTCCTGCAGAAAGGCCATGGCGAGATTGGTCATCGGCCCGGTCGCGACCAGCGTGATCTCGCCGGGCGACGCCATGACGGTGTCGATGATGAAATCGGCTGCATGCTTGTCGAGGACGGGATGGGTCGGCGTCGGCGCCGGCGGATTGAACTTCTTCAGCCGCTCGCCGAAGCGTGCGACGAGGCGCTTTTCGAAATGGACCGGCGCCTGCATGTCCTCCTTCGAATTGCCGACGATCGGGCGCCACGCGCCCTTGGCGACCGGGATATCCTCGCGGCCCGCCAGCGTCAGCGTGTTGAGGACGACATTGGTCACCTGCTCGATCGGACCGGCGGCGCCGGTGCAGGTCGTGACGCCTTCGAGCTTCACCGAGGGCGACACGGCGGCGAAGAGCACCGCCAAGATGTCGTCTCCGGCCGAATCCACATCGAGAATGATACGTTCCATCATGTCCTCTGGCCCGGTTCTCAGCTTCCCGAGGCGCCGTTGGGTTTCACGGATAGGGCGCGTCCCATCGTGGCAAGCGTCTCCTGGATGAGTCGTGGTCGCGAACGATAGGAAAGCGCGAAGAGCGCGGCCAGAGCCACCAGATAGGGCACGGCCAGAATGATGTAGGACGAGACGCCGAGCGTCGTCTGCATGCGCAGCGAGAGCGCATCGGAGAAGCCGAACAGCAGGCATCCGGCGAGCAGCTTGAGCGGATCGCCATTCGAGAAGATCAGGATCGCCACCGCCATGAAGCCGCGGCCCGATGACATGTTCTCGGTGAACATCGTCGTGTAGCCGAGCGACAGATGCGCGCCGGCGAGCCCCGCCAGCACGCCGCAGATGAGCGAGGCGGTATAGCGGATGCGCGCAATCGAGATGCCGAGCGCCTCCGCCGCCTCCGGCTTCTCGCCGACGACGCGGATATAGAGCCCGAGCCGCGAGCGCTTGTAGAAGATGATCAGGACCGGGACGGCGAGGAAGGCGACATAAACGAGGGGCGTATAGCCCGAGATGATCTGTCCGAACCAGCCGAGATCCTTGGCGAAGGGCAGGCGGATGATCGGCAGCCCCACCAGGCCATGACCGAAAATGGAGCCGCGCGTGCCGAAGATCGCCTTCATGAGCGATATCGTCATGCCGCTGGCGAGGATGTTGAGCGCGAGGCCGACGACCACTTCATTGGCGCGGAAGGTGACGACGAGCAGCGCGAAGATGTAGGCGAGCACCAGCGCCGCGGCGACGCCGCACAGCACGCCAATCCAGGGCGAGCCGGATACGATCGTGCCGATCACGGCGAAGAAGGCGCCGAGCAGCATCTGGCCCTCGAGGCCGATATTGAAGATGCCGGCCTTGGTCGTGAACGATCCGCCGAGTGCGACCAGCAGGATCGGCGCCGTAGTGCGCAGCATCGCCACGATGAGGGCGGCATTGAAGAGGCGCTCTAGAACTTCCAACGACGTTCTCCAGCGGTCGAGTCCGACGCGCGGCGCCGAACCAGGATCTGCGCCGAAACGGCGAGGATGATGAGCGCCTGGATCACCGTGATGATCTCGCGCGAGGCGGTGGTGTCGACTTCGAGCAGCAGCGAGCCGTTCCGCAGCGCGCCGAAGAAGAGCGCCGTGACGATGGTGCCGATTGGGCTGCCATTGGCGAGCAGCGCGGCGATCACGCCGTCAAAGCCGAAGCCCGGCGCGAAGCCCTCCATGAAGCGGTGATGGACGCCGAGCGACTCGATGCCCCCGGCCAGGCCGCCGACCGCGCCGGAGACGAGCAGCAGCACGAAGGTCTGCCGCTTGATGTCAATGCCGCCATATTCGGCGAATTTCGGGTTCGCGCCCATCTCGGTCACGGCATAGCCGCGCGCCGTCCGCGTGAAGAACAGATAGGCGCCGATCGCCAGCGCGACGCCGATGAAGAGACCCCAGTTCAGCCGCGAGAACGAGAAGATCTGCGGCAGATAGGCGCTTTCGAGGATCGCCGGCGTATCCGGCTGGCCGCCCGGCCGCTTGAACACGTTGATCGTGAGATAGGAGGTCAGCAGGATCGCGACATAGTTCGCGAGGATGGTCGAAACCACCTCATTGGTGTTGAAGCGGGCGCGGAAGAAGGCGGGCACCGCGATCCACAGCATCCCGGCGAGCGCGGCGAAGGCAAGGCCGAACAGCACATGCACCAAGGGCGGCAGCGCGAAGGAGAAGCCGACCCAGGTCGCCGCGAAACCGCCGATGAAAAGCTGACCCTCGATACCGATATTGAACAGCCCGCCACGCAGCGAGATGCAGGCGGCGATGCCGCAGATGAGGATCGGCGTCATCTGGAGCAGCGTGCCGGCGATGCGCTCCGGATTGCCGAAGGCGCCGTCGATCAGCGTGACCAGCACGCGCAGCGGGCTCTCATTGACCGCCAGGATGATGACCGCTCCGATGGCCAGCGCGATCGCGACGGCGATCAGTTGTCCCATCAAGCCCGCGACGCGATCGGACATCATGCGACCTCCGCCGGGGCGCTTTCGACGCCGGCCATCAGCAGGCCAATCGCCTCCTCGCTGACACCCTCGCCGGGCAGATCGCCCATGATGCGCCCGGCGAACATAACGAGGATGCGGTCGGCGAGCGCGATGAGTTCGTCGAGCTGGACCGAGATGAGCAGGATCGCCTTGCCCGCCTCGCGCTGACGCATGATTTCGGAATGGATGGCCTCGGTCGCGCCGATATCGACGCCGCGCGTCGGCTGGTCGACGAGCAGGAAGCCGGCATCGCCGGAGAATTCGCGCGCCAGCACGACCTTCTGGATATTGCCGCCCGAAAGGCTCTTCACCGGCGTTTCCGGCGAACGCGTACGGATATCGAAACGACTGATCAGCCGCTTGGTCTGCTCGTTCAGATAGGTTCGGTCGATGACGCCGAAGCGCGACCAGGGGCTCTGGTCCTGCCGGCCCATCAGGATGTTCTGCGCGACGGAGGCGCCGCGGTCGACGCCGCGCACCAGACGATCGCCCGGCACATGTGCCACGCCGGCATGGCGGATCGCGCGCGCCGAGCGGTTCTGGATCGCCTGTCCGGCCAGCATGATCGTACCGTGCGAGGCCGGGCGAAGGCCGGACAGCACCTCGGCGAGCTCCGTCTGACCATTGCCGGCGACACCGGCG
The DNA here is from genome assembly GCF_014196455.1 of Kaistia hirudinis. Lineage (GTDB taxonomy): Bacteria > Pseudomonadota > Alphaproteobacteria > Rhizobiales > Kaistiaceae > Kaistia > Kaistia hirudinis. Next base: position 406,359 of record NZ_JACIDS010000004.1, on the reverse strand, counting down.
ATGCCGACGATCTCGCCGGCGCGGACCTGGAACGAGACGCCCTTCAGCGCCTGCAATCCGCGCTCGTCGCGCGCCCAAAGGTCCGAGACCTCCAGCACCGGCTTGCCCGTCACGGGGCCGCGCGGGCGGCGGTCGAAGGAGACGGCGCGGCCGACCATCATCTGCACGAGATCGGCCTTGGTGAGCTCCGCCGTCGGCCGCGTCGCGACCTCCTTGCCATGGCGCAGCACGGTCACGGTGTCGGAGACCTCCATGACCTCTTCGAGATGATGCGAGATGAAGAGCACGGTCATGCCCTGCGCGACGAAGCCGCGCAGCGTCTGGAAGAGTTCGCGGCTCTCCTGCGGCGTCAGTACGGCGGTCGGCTCATCCAGGATGATGGTGCGCGCGCCACGGGCCAGCACCTTCAGGATCTCGATGCGCTGCTCGATGCCCACCGAGAGCAGCCCGACCCGCTCGCCGGGATCGACCCGCAGGCCGAACTTCTGCGACAGCTCGGCGGTGCGCGCGATCTGTGCCTTGTGGTCGATGAGGCCGCCCTTGCGGATCTCCATGCCGAGAAACACGTTCTCGGCCACGGTGAGCGAGGGCACGAGCTTGAAGTGCTGGTGCACCATGCCGATGCCGGCCGCGATGGCCGCGGCGGGATTGGGCAGCACCTTCTTCTCGCCGTCGATGAAGATCTCGCCCTCGTCCGGCTGCAGCAGCCCGAAAAGGACGTTCATCAGCGTCGTCTTGCCCGCGCCGTTCTCCCCGATGATCGCGTGAATACGACCGCGCTCGACGGCGAGGCTCACATCCTCGTTGGCGACGAAGGAGCCGAACCGCTTCGTGATCGATTTCAGCTCGATGGCGAGGGACATGGTGATCGGTCCGGCGAGCAAGAGACACGTTCTGAACCTCCCCCTTGAGGGGAGGTCGAAGGCGCGGAGCGAAGCGACAGCGGCTTCGGGAGGGGGCTAGCTTGGGCAAGGCCCAAGCGTTCTCGCCGTTGGATCCGGCGGACCCCTCCCCAAAGCCGCTAAGCGGTTTTGACCCTCCCTCAAGGGGAGAGTTCAAGAACGCAGCACCGGCCTACTTCACCGTGGGGACGGTGATCTTGCCGGAGACGACGTCAGCCTTGAGCGCCTCGACCTTCGCCTTCACCTCGGCCGGGATCTTGTCCACGACCTGCGGGCAGAGCAGCAGCTCGACGCCACCCGACTTCAGGTCATAGGTGTGGATCGAACCGGGCTCCGGCGGCTTGCCGTCGACGACATCCTTGACGAGGCTGTAGACGGCGACATCGGCCTTCTTCAGCATCGACGCCATGACATGGCCCGGCGCGACGCCGCACTGGTCGATATCGACGCCGATCGAATATTTGTCGGCCGCGGCGGAGGCCTGCAGCACGCCCTCGCCCGTCGGACCGGCGACGTTGTAGACGATGTCCGAACCCTGGCCGTAGAGCGCCATGGTCAGCTCGGAACCCTTGGCCGGATCGTCGAACGTGCCGGCGAAGACGGCGTCGAGGCGCACATCCGGCGCGGCGGCCTTGGCGCCCGCCTCATAGCCCCCGAGGAAGTCGCGGATCACCGGAATGTCGCGGCCGCCGACGAAGCCGATCGCCTTGCCGTCGCCGAGACCGGCGATGGCGCTGCCCTTCTCGGCCATCGACGCGGCGAGCGCGCCGGCCAGGAACGAACCCTGGTTCTGCGCAAAATTCGCATAGATGATGTTCTTGGAATCGAGCACGCCGTCGATGAACACGAAATGCGTGTTCGGATAGGCGGCGGCGGTCTTCTGCAGCGCGTCGACCAGTTCCCAGCCCATGACGAAGACGAGATCGTAGGATCCGTCCTTGGCGATGTTGTTGAACTGCTCCTCATAGTCGAGCGCACGGTTTCCCGTGTCGACCAGCTTCAGCTTGATGCCGAAATCCTTCTCGGCCTTCTTGAGGCCGTCGACGATCGAGACGCCGAAACCCTGCGCGAAATAGCCCGAGATCGCGGCGATGGACACTTCCTTCGCCGAGGCGGCGTTGGCCGCGAGCGCGAGGGCGGAAGCCCCGGCGAGCGCGATGAGACGGCGAGACCAGCTGGACATGATGATCGGGACCTCTGGAGTTGAGAAACGATCGCGTTTGACGCGCCCATCACCGACCTCCCGGCCCGGCTTGCTTTCCCTGCGCCGATCACCGGATATCGTTGGTGGTCATATGATCCTGCGCGAGTTTTGGCATTTGTCAATCGGGTCGGCACAACCGTGCACGGGGCAATAATGCCTACCGAATGGGCAGAATGGTCGCCGGAACCAGCCGAACGCGCCAGCGGCGCGTGAATCGGCATTCGCCTGCACAGCCGCAGCGCGAGGCTCGAAACTCTAGGCGTTTCAACCAATCGAGGCATGCCGGATCCTGCGCGAACTTGATCACGGCTTGACCAATTTCGATCGGAAACTGCCAAATTTACGTGCGTGCTTACAGGATTGACAAAAATCGAAACCGGCGCACAGGATCGTATGACCATCAATGAATTTGGTCTCGAGGCACTGCCTCGATCTGGGGAACAACGGAGAACCAGATGCCAATCCAGCAGGGAACTACCAAATCATCACGCCGCCTGTTGCGGCGCCGTCTCGCAGCCGGCCTCGTCGGGCTCGGCCTCCTCGCGGCGCCCGCCGCGAGCTACGCCGATGGCGTGACGCTCAAGGTCTTCGGCGCCTCGGCGCTCGATCGCCTCGCGCCGCGCCAGACGCCGGACGAGCAGCAGAAGATCCTCGACGAGGTCGTGAGCGGCTTCATCAAGGCCTATCCGCAGGTCACGGCCGTCGAATGGGATGCGCAGGGCGCCCAGGGCGACGGCATCCAGCGGATGATGACCGCGCGCATGGCCGACCAGGAGATGGACCTCATCGCCTGCCCGGCCTTCTACACCAATGGCGTCTATATCCGCCGCAAGCTGGTCTCGCCGATCACCGACAAGATCGGCCCCTTCAAGGACCGCATCGACCCGGCCGCGCTGGCCGCCTACACGACGAATGGCGAAGTCTATGGCGTGCCGATCTCGACGCTGTCGACCTCGACGATCTACTACAATGTCGATCTGTTCGAGAAGCTCGGCATCCCCGTGCCGAAGACCTATGCCGATCTCAAGGCCGCCGTTCCGAAGCTGAAGGAAGCCGGCGTCATTCCGCTGCTGCACCAGGGCTCGAACACGGTCATGTGGCCGATGTGGTTCTTCGAGACCTTCTCGCAGGCCTCGGGCGACGCCATCGCCAAGACGCAGACCAATCTCGAGGGCACGACCAAGTTCACCGACGCGCCCGATGTCGAGGCGTTCAAGCTGATCAAGCAGTGGGTCGATGACGGCGTCCTGTCGAAGGACTCGCTCTCGGTCGACCAGGACGGCATGCGCGCCGCCTTCGCCGCCGGCAAGAGCGCCATGTATTACGGCGGCACCTGGGAAATTCCCTCGCTGCAGCAGACCGTCAAGGACTTCAAGTGGGGCGTCTTCGCCTTCCCGAAGATGGACGGCACGCCGGGCAATCCCGGCCATGGCGGCGGCCCGGACAACGGCATCTGCCTGTCCTCGAACATCCCGCCGGAGAAGGTCGATGCGGCCATCGGCTTCATCGAATATCTGACGCGGCCCGAGGTCGCGACGCTCTATCTGGCGCCGGAACAGCCGATCGCCGCCTCGATCAAGGGCGTCCCGCAGGTCGACGCGCCCTATGCGATCGAACTGCGCAAGGAGGCCTTCCCGGCCACGATCAAGTTCCTCGACTGGATCTGGCCCTCGGAAGTCGCAACCGCGACGGCATCTGCGATCGCCGGCGTGGTCGGCGGCACGATGACGCCGGAAGCGGCCGCCGCTTCCGTCCAGACCGCCTTCGACGAGGTCAAGGCATCCGGCCAGTGGCCGCCCAAGTGAGCTTCTGACCGGTACTTTGCGCCGCCGCCTTTCCCTCCCGGGCGGCGGCGCCCTTTCCCGCAATTTCCCGAGGCGTTGCGCGTGCAAGGTCCCGGATCCGGCGACATGTCCAAGTCTGGTGAAACCATGACCAAGCCCCGCTCCGAGCGTCAGCGCTTCTCGATCGGCTACCATCTGAACAGCTGGGACCTCACGGGCCAGCCTCTGCGGCCGGCGATCAAGTTCCTCGCCGAGCAGGGCTTCGGCTGGTTCGAGATCCTCGCCTTCACGAGCCTTTCGGACCAGTACGCCCGCAAATATATGCAGCTCGGCAATCAGGCGCCGATGGGCGTCACGACCGACACCGACATTCTGCGCCGCTATGCGCTGCTTTCCGAGGAGCAGACGGCGAACGGCATCCGCCTTTCCTCGCTCTATGTGAATGCGATCTTCACCAACCCGGTCGCCTGGGAATATGAGCGCGACGTGCTCGTCGGGCTCGCCCGGCTGCTGAAGGGCTTCGGCGCGCCGGTGCTCGTGCTCGGCGGCGGCCCCTCGGAAGGCGTCGCCGGCCCGCACACCAAGCAGGACTATGTCGATTTCTGCCGTGCGCTCGAGGATATAGGCCGGCGGACCAAGGATCTGGGCATCGACACCGTCTACCACCCGCATCTCGATACCTTCATCGAGCGGCGCGACCAGCTCGACCGGATGATGGACGAGCTCGACACCTCCGTAGCGGGGCTGTGCATCGACCCGGCGCATCTGGTCCACACCAATTCCGATCCCGTCGACGCGCTGAAGACCTACATCTCGGCGGTGCGCTACATGCACTTCAAGGATTCCGCAGTCGATCCGGCGCTCAAGGGCTATGACCGCTATGCGGCCTTCTGCGAACTCGGCGCCGGCGTCGTCGACCTGCCCGCCCTCGTCGACGTGCTGCTCGACAATGACTATGCGGGCCTTGCCATCATCGAGCTCGACGCGTCGCAGAAGACGGCCGAGCAATCGGCGCTGGAGAGCATCGCCTATATCCGCGACACGCTCGGCCTGGTCCTCACTCCGCCCGGCGCGCCCGGGCGGGTTCCGTAGCCGGCGCGCGGACATGCCGACCGACGTCCTCCCAGAGCAGGCGAAGGCCCCCTCTCCCGGCCGCAAGCCTGCACGTCTCGGGGCGCCACGGCGCCCCGAGACCGGGGACGGCGCGGTCGCCTTCTGGATGATCCTGCCGGCCGGCATCCTGTTCGCGCTGTTCTATGTCTGGCCGTTCCTGCACGGCTTCTGGCTGAGCCTCACCAACTGGGACGGCTTCTCGGAGCCGCGCTTTGCCGGTCTCGCCAATTACTGGCGTCTCGCCCGCGATCCGATCTTCCTCGGCGCGATCGAGAACAATCTGATCTTCGTGCTCTCCGTGCTGGTGCTGAAGAACATCCTCGGCCTCGCGCTGGCGCTCCTCCTCAACCGCGCGCTGCTCGGCCGGGCCTTCTTCCGCGCCGCCGCCTTCATCCCGGTCACCATGTCCTTCGTGGCGGTCGGGCTGCTCTGGTCATGGATCTACAATCCCGTCTTCGGCCTCCTGAATGCCGGCCTCGACGCCGTCGGCCTCGGGGCACTCAAGCAATCCTGGCTCGGCGACGCGCATATCGCGCTCTATTCGGTCATCGCCGTCGATGTCTGGAAATGGCTCGGCTTCCACGCCGTCATCTATCTCGCCGGCCTGCAGACCATCCCGACCGACCTCTATGAATCGGCGACCATGGACGGCGCGAGCCGCGTCCGCCGCTTCTGGCACATCACGCTGCCGCTGATCATGCCGATCGTCTTCATCAACACGATCCTCGGTCTCTCCGGCGCCTTCGTGCGCAATTTCGACATCGTCTATGTCCTGACCAAGGGCGGCCCGAACCACGCGACGGAGGTCGCGCTCACCTATATGATGACCAAGGCCTTCCAGGACGGGCAGATGAGCTATGCCTCGGCCATGGGCTATGTACTGTTCCTGATCGTCGGCCTCGCCTGCGTGCTGCTGCTCGCGCTGATGCGCCGCTCGAGGCTCGCCGTCTGATGGCCGCCGGAACCTCGTCCTTCGCCACTCCGCGACCCGCACGCCGCGGCGTTGCCGATACGCTCGGTGATCTCGGCTGGCGCGGGCTCCTCGAATTCTCTGGCATCTATCTCGCGCTCGGCATCGTCCTGCTGCAGACGGTCTATCCGCTGCTCTGGGTGCTGTTCGGCTCGCTCAAGACCAAGACCGATCTCATCAACAATGTCTGGGGACCGCCGCAGGAACTGGTGTTCCAGAACTATGCGGACGCCTGGCGCATCGCCGGCATCGGCTCCCGCATCGTCAACAGCCTCTCGATCACGGCGGCGGCGCTGGTAGTCCTCGTCGCCGTCGCGACGCCCTGCGCCTATGCGCTCGCCCGGCTCAAGTTCCGCGGCCGCGCGGTCGTGCTCGCCGTCACGGTCGCCGCCATGCTGGTCCCGCCGCAGGTCATGGCGATCCCGCTCTTCCTGGTCGCCCGCGATCTCGGCATGATCAACAACCGCCTCGGCCTCGCCGTGATCTACGCCGCGACGTCGATGCCGCTCTCTGTCTTCATCCTGCGCTCGTTCTTCCTGACGCTGCCGGCCGATCTCGAGGATGCGGCGCGGGTCGACGGCGCGAGCCGCCTCGCCATCCTGACGCGGATCATGCTGCCGCTCGTCAAGCCGGGCGTCGCGCTGGTTGTGATCTTCGCCTTCATCGAGATCTGGAACGATTTCTTCCTGGCGTTCCTGCTGCTCAGGAAGCCGGAGCTGCAGACGATCCCGCTCGGGCTCGTCGCCTTCTTCCAGCAGTATGATTCGCTGTGGAACCTCTATTTCGCGACCTTGATGATCACGACGCTGCCCGTGATCATCATCTTCCTCCTGATGCAGCGGCAGTTCATCGCCGGGCTGACGGCCGGCGCGGTAAAGGCTTGACATGTCTGACAAAGTCATCGGCGTCGGCGTCATCGGCTGCGGCGAGATCGCCCAGCTCATGCACCTCCCCTTCATCCAGGAGCTGCCGGCCTTCCGCGTCGCGGCGCTCTGCGATATCTCGCCCGGCGTGCTGGCGAAGCTCGGCGACCAATATGCCGTTTCCGCGCTCTATTCCGACTATCGTGCCCTGCTCGCCGATCCCGCCGTCGATGCCGTCGCGATCTGCACCTACGACCATGGCGAGATCGTCGCGGCCGCGCTGGCAGCCGGCAAACATGTGCTGGTCGAGAAGCCGCTCGCCTTCACGCCCGAAGAGGCACGCCCCCTGGTCGAGCAGGCTGAGGCGAGCGGTCTCGTCGCGCTGGTCGGCTATATGAAGCTCTACGATCCCGGCTATGAGACGGGCCTCAAGAAGATCGCCGCGATCGGCACCCCGCGCTCGATCCAGATCCATGATTTCGCCGGCCGGTTCGATCGCTACGGCGCGCTCTATACGCAGCATCGCGCGAGCGACATTCCGCCCGACGTCATGGCCACGGCCCGCGCTGCGGCCGCGCAGCGTATCGACGCGGCGCTCGGCCCCGATCATGCCGGCTATCGCGATCATTATTTGCTGCTGCTGATGCTCGGCAGTCATGATCTCGCTGTGCTGCGCGGCGCCTTCGGCACCGAGGCGCATGTCGCCTATGCGCGCCCGGTCGGCAGCGATCAGCTCCTCGCCCTGCTCGAATTTCCCGGCGGTGTTCCGTGTTATCTCGACATCGGCGTCGCGAAGTACGAATGGTGGGACGAGTTCCTGCACGTCCATGGCGACACGGACGAGGTGCGCATCACTTTCCAGAACCCGTACTGGAAGCACGCCTCGGCCTTCGTGACCGTCAAGGAGGCTGTCGGCGAGGCGCCGGTCGAGACGGTGCTGCCCGGAACGCCGGACACCGCCTTCCGCCGCGAATGGCTGCATTTCGCCGATTGCATCCTGAACGGTGCGACGCCGCGCACGCCGCTCTCGGGCGGTCTCGCCGATCTCGATCTGGCGGTCGCCATCATCAAGGCGATGCCGGCGAAAGGCTGAGAGGGGCCGGCGAAATGATGCAGAACCCAGGGGGAACAACGCGATGATCGTCGCCGTGACCGGCTCGAGCGGATTGCTCGGGCGCAGCATCGTCGACGCGCTGATGGCAGCCGGCCATAGCGTGCGCGGCATCGACAGCGTGCCCGCCACGACGAAGCTCACCCAGCACCTGACCGTCGACCTCACCGATTTCGGCGAGGCGGTGCTGGCGCTCCGCGGTGCCGATGTGGTCGTCCATGCCGCGGCGATTCCGCGGCCGACGGGTCGCACGGCGACGGCGGTGTTCTCGACCAACATGTCGATCATGTTCGGCGTCGTCGAGGCCGCAGTCGTGCTCGGCATACGCCGCCTCGTCTATGCCTCCTCCTTCAGCGTGCTCGGCTTCCCGTTCTTCGAAAAGCCGGTGGAGCTTCAATATCTTCCCATCGACGAGGCGCATCCCAACGCACCGCAGGACGCCTATGCGCTGTCGAAGACGCTCGGCGAGGAGGTGGTCGAAGCCGCCGTGCGTCGCGGCGCGCTCGATGCCGTCAGCCTGCGCATGCCGTGGATCCAGGGCCCGGCAACCTTCTTCGAGCAGGTCGGGCCGCGCCGGGCGAGCGCCGAGTCGGGCCGCGACCTCTGGAGCTATATCGATGCGCGCGACGCCGCGGCGGCCTTCCTCGCCGCCGTGGAGGGATCGACGCGCGGCCATATCCGTCTCTTCCTCTCCGCTGCCGACACCTATAGCGAGACGCCGACAGCCGAACTGATCCACGCCGCCTTCCGCGACATCGCGCTGAAGCGCAGCTTCGCCGGTCATGAGGCCGTGATCGACACGCAGGCGGCCCGGCAGGCGCTCGGCTTCGTTCCGCAACACTCCTGGCGGGAGTACTGACCATGGCTGAAGAACGCTTCGCCGGAAAAGTCGTGCTCGTCACCGGCGGCGCCGGTGCGATCGGTTCGGCCGCATGCCGGCGTTTCGCCGACGAGGGCGCTTCGATCGCCGTCGTCGACCGCGACCCGCTCCGAACGGCGAGCTTCGTCGATGCGCTGAAGGCGGCTGGACGCAATGCGGTGGGCATCACCGCGGATATCGCGGATGAAGCGGAGGCCGAGCGCGCGGTGGCCGAGGCCGTGAAGGCCTTGGGACGGCTCGACGTCGTCTTCAACAATGCCGGCATCGCCGGCAAGGTCGCGCCGGTGCACGAGCTCTCCGTCGCCGATTGGGACGAGATCGTGCGCATCAATCTCCGCGGGGTCTTCCTGGTCCAGCGCTTCGCGCTCCGCGCCATGATCGACGCCCGCATCCGCGGCGCGATCATCAACATGGCCTCGTCCATGTCCGGCTGGGACGTGCTGGACGGCGGCGCCGGCTATGCCTCGACCAAGCACGCGATCCTCGGCCTCACCAAGGTCGCGGCCTTCGACATGGCCCGCTACGGCATTCGCGTCAACGCGGTCTGTCCCGGCGTCATAGAGACGACGCTCGGCGTTCCGGCGGCAGACAGGGAAGCCTATCGCAAGGGCATCGAGCGCTTCGCGAACCGCATTCCGCTGCGCCGTATCGGCCAGCCGGACGATGTCGCGGCGGTGGTGGCCTTCCTCGCATCCGACGATGCGCGCCATGTGACGGGCGTCGGCTGGCTGATCGACGGCGGGCAGACCATGCAGAGCTGGGCCAATGCGCCGGACGCCGAGGCCTATCCGCTGATCCGCTGACAGCAAAAGGGCGAAGCGGCAACCGCTTCGCCCTTCGGTTTTGCTTTGACGTCGTTCAGGAACGCAGCGCGAAGGCCTCGAATTCCGGCCAGGCCGCCGCCGGCACGGTCTCCTTGAGCAGGTCGAGATTGCGCTCGAGGCTCGAGGGCTTGGCCGTCCCGATCAGGACGGAAGCGACGACCGGGCTCATCAGCGGGAAGGCCATGGCCGCGCCGCCGAGCGAGACGCCATGCTTCTGCGCGACCGCTTCGAGCCCGCGCACGCGCTCCAGAATATCCTCGGAAGCCGGCTCGTAGTTGAACGGCGCGCCCGGCTTGGCACCGGTGGCGAGGATGCCCGAATTGAACACGCCGCCGATGATCAGCGACGTGCCGGCTTCCGCGCAGCGCGCCAGAAGCTCGGCTTCGGCATTCCGGTCGAGCAGCGTGTAGCGCCCGGCGAGCAGGATGCAGTCGATCGGCGTGCGCGCCATCGTCTCCAGGCAGATCTCGACCTCGTTGACGCCGAGACCGACCGCCTTGATCACGCCGGCGCTCTTGAGTTCGTCGAGCGCCTTCATGCCGCCATCCATCAGATCGCGGAAATGGCGGGCATTTTCCTCCGCGCCATGCGTCAGCGCGCCGATGTCGTGGACGAAGAGGATCTCGACCTTGTTGAGCCCGAGCCGCGCCAGGCTGAACTCCAGCGAGCGCATCACGCCGTCATAGGAATAGTCATAGTCTGCACGGAAGGGCAGCGGATCGACGAAGCCGTAGTCCGGCACCTCGTTCTCCGGCACGGGCTTCAGCAGGCGGCCGACCTTGGTCGAGACGACATAGGCGTCGGACGGCTTGTCGCGGAGGAAGTCGCCGAGACGGCGTTCCGAAAGGCCGTGGCCGTAGCGCGGCGCCGTATCGAAATAGCGGATGCCGGCGCCCCAAGCCATGGCGAGCGTCGCCTCGGCGTCCTCGCGCGATACCGCGCGATAGAGATTGCCGATGCCCGCGCAGCCGAACGACAGCGTGGTGACGTCGAGGCCGGTCCGGCCGATTGTCCTGGTCTCAATCATTCTCAAAATTCCTGCCTGACGGCTCTCGCGAGCCCCTCAGCCCAACTCCGTCCTTCCCGGCCCGCCGGCACGGCCCATCCGGCCATGCCCTGCCGATGACGAGAATAAACGACCCACACCATCTCGAAATCTGGAACAAAATTCCTTATGCCAACCCGTGCCGCTGGCTAATTTCGGTCGCCTCGGACAATTGGCAGACAACAACGGGACGGCCACGGCGCTTAATGCGCCAGCGGGCCGCGCTCCGCAAGGAGGACTGGACCATGAGACGCAGCTTAATCTCCCTCGCCCTCGCGGCAAGCCTTGCCGCCATCGGCGGCAGTGCCTTCGCCGAGGGGATCGCCGGCGCGCCCGCGCCCTTCGACAAGGGCGGCGTGAAGATCGCCGTCGTCAGCTTCCTGGGCTCGGGCGACTGGCTGCAGGCCTTCGAGGCGGGCGTGAAGCGCCAGGCCGAGGCGCTGGGCATCGAGGCGAACATTTCGCAGGCCCGCAACGACATCAACCAGGAACGCGAGCTGATCCAGCAGGCGATCAATCTCGGCGTCAAAGGCATCATCATCAACAATGGCCAGCCGGAAGCGCTGAAGGACGTGGCGCAGGCCGCGCTCGACGCCGGCATTCCGGTCATCGCCTATGACGTGAACCTCGACAATCCGAAGATCCCGCAGGTCGAGCAGTCCGACGCCGACATGGCGCGCCTCGTGCTCGAGCAGGCGCTGAAGGACGAGGGCACCAGCTTCGAAGGCGGCGTGGTCTATGTCGCCGGCTTCGCCCCGCTCGACCGGCGCTATGCGGTCTGGAAGGACATCGTCGCCAAGAATCCCGGCATCAAGGACGTCGCGACCTGGGGCGTCGTGAACGACACGGTCGCCGCCTCCGTCGCGGACCAGACCAAGGCGGTGCTGCGCGCCAACCCGAACCTCTCGGTCGTCTTCACGCCCTGGGACGAATTCGCGCGCGGCGTGAAGCTCGCCGTCGACGAGCTCGGCCTCGGCGACAAGGTCAAGATCTACGGCGTCGACATCTCGACTTCGGACATCCAGGCGATCATCGAGCCCGGCAGCCCCTGGGTCGCGACGGCAGCCACCAATCCCTCCGTCGTCGGCGAAGCCTCGGTGCGCGGCCTTGCCCAGCTCATCGCCGGCCAGGACCCCGGCCATTCGATCCTGATCCAGCCGACGCTCGTCACCAAGAACGACCTCGTCGACAACAACATCAAGACGATCGAGGAACTGCAGGCGAAGTTCCCGGCCTTCAAGGACAGCGACGCCGCCAAGGCGCCCTGGATTCCCGAGCCGAAGTAACGGCGCGCAAGGCGTCGCGGCCGGCAAGACTGTCATCCCCGGGCTTGTCCCGGGGATCCGTTCTTGAGAGGCCACTGCAAAAGAGCTGGATTGCCGGGACGAGCCCGGCAATGACGGCGAACTCGGTTACCCAGACGCTCCGGAATTCTCCATGACCCTGCCCACCCCCGATTTCGCCCGCAACATGCGCCTCATCGGCCATTCCGATCAGGGCGGGCGGCCGGATGCGCTCCAGGTCATGGTGCATCGGGGCTATGCCTATGTCGCGCATCCCTGGTCGCAGGGCTTTTCGATCATCGATGTGCGCGATCCGAAGAACCCCGGCGAGACGGTGTTCGTGCCGGCGCCGCCCAATACCTGGAACATCCATCTCCAGACGCATGACGACCTGCTGCTCGTCATCCATGCGCGCGATCTCTTCGCCGATGCCGCCTTCGCGGTCGACGAGAAGGTCTATTACACGAAGTCGGTCGGCGAGACCGTCGGCACAGCCGCGGGCGGCCGCTCGGCGCGCAATTGGTCGGCGGGCGTCGCGATCTACGACATCGCCAACCCGACGGCGCCGCGCCGGATCGGCTTCTTCCCCGTCGAAGGCGTGGGCGTCCATCGCATCTGGTATGTCGGCGGCCGCTACGCCTATGTCTCGGCGCTGATCGACGGCTATAGCGACTATATCTTCGTCGTCATCGACCTCGCCGACCCGACGAAGCCCGTCGAGGCGGGGCGCTGGTGGATCCCCGGCATGCATCTCGCCGGCGGCGAGACGGCGTCCTGGCCGGATGGCCGCCGCTATGCGCTGCATCACGCGCTGGTCGAGGGCGACACGGCCTATGCCTGCTGGCGCGACGGCGGCCTGACGATCCTCGACATCAAGGACCGCACGGCGCCGAAGCTCCTCACGCACCGCAACTGGTCGCCGCCCTATGGCGGCGGCACGCATTCGGCCCTGCCGCTGCCGAAGCGTGATCTTCTGGTCGTCGCCGACGAGGCGGTGCTCGACCATGAAGAGGACGGGCGCAAGCTCACCTGGATCTTCGATCTGCGCGAGCCGTCCAACCCGATCTCGATCGCGACGCTGCCCGTGCCCGACGAGGCCGACTACACGGTCAAGGGCGGCCATTTCGGCCCGCATAATCTGCACGAGAACCGGCCGGGCAGCTTCCAGTCCGACACGCTGATCTTCGCGACCTGGCAAAATGCCGGCGTCCGCGCCTTCGACATCTCCGATCCCTATCGCCCGAAGGAGACCGGCGCGCTGGTCCCGGCGGGTCCGACCCGCATGGTCGACAAGCGGCAGGGGCGCCCGCCGGTGATCCAGTCCGCCGATCTCTTCGTGGACGCAAACGGGCTGATCTATTCGACCGACTACAATGCGGGCCTTTCGATCATCGAATATGGCGGCTAGAACGAACCCATCTTGAGCGCACCCCAAGCCTCCATCGCCCTGTCCGTCACCGGCATCGAGAAATCGTTCGGCCCGACGCGCGCGCTCGCCGGGGCGGACCTGACGGTTGCCGCCGGCGAGATCGTGGCGCTGATGGGGGCCAACGGCGCCGGCAAGTCGACGCTCGTCAAGATCATCTCCGGCAGCTATTGGCCCGACGCCGGGACCATGACGCTGGGCGGCAAGGCCGTCTCCTTCGCCTCGCCGCGCGAGGCCAAGGCCGCCGGCATCGCCACGGTGCACCAGGCGACGGACCAGGCCGGCGCGGCCGGCCTCACGGTCGCCGAAAACCTGACGCTGGACGAACTCTGCGGCACCGGCCCCCTCTTCGTCTCCGGCCGCTCGATCCGCCGCCGGGCGCGCGCCATCGCGGGCCTCATCGATCTCGACCTGCCGATGGATCGGGATTTCCTCGATCTGCGGCCGGCCGAGCGCCAGCTCGTCGCGATCGCCCGCGCGGTCGCGGCCAAGGCCTCGGTGCTGATCCTCGACGAGCCGACCTCCAGCCTCTCGACGGCGGAGGCCGAGCGGCTGTTCGCCCTGCTGAAGCGCCTTCGCGCGCAAGGCATGGCGATCCTCTATATCTCGCACCGCCTCGGCGATCTCGCCGCGATCGCGGACCGCGCCGTCGTGCTGCGCGGCGGGCGCATCGTCGGCGCCTTCCCCCGCCCGATCGATTTTCCGGCCGCCGTCGCGGCTATGATCGGCCGACCGCTCGAAGCCGCGGCGCATGGCGGCGAACCGTCGACGGCGCCGATCATCGCCGCGCTCCGCAACGTCCAGCTGATCCCGGGCGCCGTGCGGTTCGACCTTGACCTCCGCTCCGGCGAAGTCGTCGCGATCACCGGCACGCTCGGCTCCGGCAAGAGCCGGCTGCTGCGCGTACTCTTCGGCCTCGACACGCCGCATGCCGGCACGGTCACGCTCGACGGCAAGCCCTGGCATTCCGACGGCCCGGGACGCTCGATCGCCAAGGGCGTCTTCATGGTCGCCGAGGATCGCTGGCAATCCTCGCTGCTGCCGCCCGAGACGCCGGGCGCCTCGATCGCCGGCACGATCGCCCTGCCGCATCTGCCGCGCTGGTTTCCGGCGGGCATCATCGACGCGACCCGCGAACGCCTCGTCGCGACCGACGCGATCCGCCGTCTCGGCATCAAGGCGCGCAATGCCGACGCGACGCTCGACCAGCTCTCCGGCGGCAACCAGCAGAAGGTCGTGCTCGCCCGCTGGCAGGCCGAGCCCTGCCGGCTTCTGCTGCTCGACGAGCCGTTCCAGGGCGTCGATGTCGGCGCGCGCGAGGACCTGATCGCCGCGATCCGCGGCAGCCAGGGCGGCTCGGCGACGGTAATCGCGACCTCGGACACCGAAGAAGCGCTCGAGGTTGCCGACCGCATCCTCGTCATGCGCGACCACACCCTCATCTCCGCCGACGGCAGCGAAGGCTCGCTCGCCGCGGCGATCGGCGGCGCCGCGAGCGCCTCGCCGCGAAAGCTCGAACCATGACCACCGACACGTCGCAGAAGTCCGCCCCGCGGGCATCGAACATCGCCGAGACGGCACGGCGCTACGCCCTCTTCGTGCTGCTCGGCCTGATGCTGCTGGGCTTCTGGTGGGCGCAGCCGGCCTTCATTAATTCGGCCAATCTGTTCTCGATCCTGCAGGCGGTCTCCGTCGTTGCGATCCTCGGCGTCGGCGTCTCGATCACCATGTCGGCCGGGGGCTTCGACCTTTCGGTCGGCAGCGTCGCCGCCTCGGCCGTGATGGCCGCGAGCTATGCGATGGTCGTGCTGCAGCTCGACGCCGTCTCGACCTTCATCCTCGTGCTGGCGATCGGCGCACTGATCGGGCTCGCCAACGGGCTGCTGATCGTCAAGGTCGGCGTGCCCGACCTGCTCGCGACGCTCTCGACCATGTTCCTGCTCGCCGGCCTGCAGCTGATCCCGACGGGCGGGCGCTCGATCACCGCCGGCATGGTGCTGCCCGACGGCTCGACGGCCAAGGGCGCCTATGACCCGGCCTTCCTGCTGCTCGGCCGCTCGCGCCTGTTCGACATCGTGCCGCTGCCCGTCGTCATCATGGCTGTCGTGGCGGTGATCGCCTGGTTCCTGATGGAGCGCACCCGCTTCGGCCGCGTCTTCTACGCGATCGGCGGCAACGAGACGGCCGCACATCTCGCCGGTGCGCCGACCAAGGCGTATCGCCTCGCCGCCTACATCATTTCCGGCACCCTCGCTTCGCTCGGCGGCCTGATCATCGCGTCGCGCGTCGGCCGCGGCGACGTCTCGGCCGGCAACTCGCTGCTGCTTGATGCGGTCGCCGCCTCGCTGATCGGCTTCGCCGTGCTCGACAAGCGCCGCCCCCACGTCCTCGGCACCGTGCTCGGCGCGATCTTCGTCGGCGTGCTGCTGAACGGCCTCACCATGCTCAACGCGCCCTATTACACGCAGGACTTCGTCAAGGGCGCGGTCCTCGTCGGCGCGTTGGCACTGACCTTCGGATTGGGCAAGCGGAAGCGGTGATCAATCCCAGATGCGCTCGACCTCGAAGAGATCGAGCGCCGGATCGGCGGACAGGATGGGGAGTCCGTTTGACAGACTCTGCGCCGCCAGCAAGCGATCGAAGGGATCACGGTGGCTGAGGGGCAGCAGCCCGGCCGCCTGAGCATCGCGGAGGGAAATAGCCAGCGAGAGGAGTCCTGCGGATCGGCATTGTGCCTCGAGAGCGCTGGCGAGCGCGCCGACTTCAGGCCATTTCCCGATATTGAACTTCAGGGCGATCTCATAGGCCGATACAGGACTGACGAAGATGTCGTTCTCGTCGCCTGCAATCGCGTCGATCACGCGCGGCGGGAGCTTCTCCCGGTCGTTGAACAACCAGACCAGCGTGTGGGTGTCGGCCAGATAGTTCAATCGCCATACCAACGATCGCGTTCTTCGGGGTCGAGCGGCGCGAGGGCCTGCTCAAGGGAGAGATCGATCTTTCCCTTGAGGGATCCAAAAGCCTTGCGCCGCAAGGCCGCTCTTTCCCGACGCGCCTGAGGATCATCGTCGGCGGGAAGCCCCGGCCATTCATGGGGCGCGCTCGCTCCGGAAGGCTTGTGGTTCATCGCTGCACCAATCTTCGTCGAAGCCGATCTGGTCTTCTCCGATCATATAGGCTTCGAGCAGCCGGCTCAAACCGCCCGCGCCGCTGCGACGATATCTTCCGCCGTTCGGAAGCTCCCCGGCTCCAGCAGGAACTGCCGCGCGAGACGTGCCGCCTTTGCCTCCAGCGGCGCCCGCGTCGCCGGGTCGGCGATCCGCTCGAAGTCGGCATTGTGGGCGAAGCCGAGGATGCGGCGGATCGTCTTGACGCCGGCATAGGCGACGGCATCGGCGAAGATCCGGTCGAGGAAGCGCGTGCGCGCCGCGTCCAGCGCCGCCGCATCGGCGGGGCCGAACATCGCCGGCGGATAGGCGTCGCCCGAAGCCTTGGTCTCCCAGAGCGCGCGGAAGCGGCTGGAAAAGGTGTTCCAGTAGACCGGCACCTGATCGAGGACCCAGTCCGCCGCTTCGCGCCGCTCGTCGCCCGCCTTGGCGTGGCCGGGCTGAGCGATGAAGTTCATCACCAGATTGGCGATGAAGGCGCCGACATCGAAGCCGATCGGGCCGAGGATCGCGAATTCCGGGTCCATGACGCGCGTGTCCGTCTCCGTCACCATCACCGAGCCGGTGTGCAGGTCGCCATGGATCAGCGCCTGGCCATCGGTGAGGAAGCGCCAGCCCCAGTCGGCGACGATCGTCTTCAGCGCTGAATCCGCGCGGAATTCGCGCGCGAGATCATCGAGATGCGGGCTGGTCCAGCGATTGCGCGGCGAGGTGCCGAGCGGATCGGTGAACACAACTTCCGCGGTGATGCGGAGCAGCGAGGTGTTCTTGGCGAAGGTCGAGGCCCACTCCGCCTTCTCCTCGATCGTCGCGCCAAGATCGGACGTCGCGAAAGTCGCCTGTGCCGTGAACTCACCGACGTCGCGGGCGACATTCGGATAGCGCCGTGCCTCGATCAGGCCGCGGCGCAAGATGATGTGCGGCGCCAGCTTCTCCATCACGATCGCATAGAGCGCGGGCTCGTAGTGATAGAAGGCCGGCACCAGGGCGCCGACGACCGGCGCCACGGCGCGGTAATAGGCCTGCTCGAAAAAGGCGCGGTCGAGCGGCAGCGGCCAGCTTTCGCCCGCGGCGCGCACATAGGGCAGCGCCTGCTTGACGCAGACCGAGCCGTCCGGCCCGTCCACGAGAAAGACGAGGTTCAGATTGCCGTCGCCGACTTCGACGACGGTCCAATCCGCCGGCTTGCCGCCGAGCCGGGCCTGGATCTCCGGCAGGCCGTCCAGAAAGGCGCGGACGGATTCCTCGTTGAGGGAATAATAGCCGGGCGGCGTGACGAGCGACATCGAAAGGGTTCTCCCAACGCAACATCGCCCCGCAGGCTGAGGGGCGATGTGAAAGGCGCGGATATTAGGGCAAATTCAGGCGATGCGGATACCGCCTCGCGACAGGACCAAGCGAGGCGAACGAATGGCTGGCACAGTCCGGATCCTAGTTGAACGCGTCCTGCACCAGCTTCGCATAGTCGAACTCGATGGCGTCGAGCGATTTCACGATCTCGGAGCCGGGTCCGCCGAGCTTCTCGACATAGGCCTCGCCTTGCGCCTGCTTGTCCCATTCATTGCCGACGAAGCGCGCCGACGCCGTTCCCGTTCCGTCGATCGTGGGTTGCGGCGGGCCGAATTCCGCTGCCGCCTTGGTGAGGCCGGCGAGGAACGCGGCGTTGTCCAGGCCCGAATAGGGCTTGCCGGCGGAATCGGCCACATTCAGGAAGATCTGGTCGTCGCCAAAGGCGGTATATCCGCCGCCGAGCCCCTTCTCGACGGAGGCGGCTTTCTCGAAGAAGGCTTGCGCGACCTTGGCGTCGAGCGTGTTCTCGGGGAACGTGACGACGACATAGCCGGTATTGCCGCCCTCATCGTCGAGGCCGGAGACCAGCACGCTGTATTGCCGGAAGACATAGCCGAGGCCCGCGGCAAACCGCTCCGCCTCGTCGCTGGAGACCTCTGCGGCGCTCTGCAGCGACGCGTTGGTCTTCAGCAGATAGCCGCCCGGCGTGACCTCGCTGATGATGTTCTCCGAATCGATCCCCACGGCGTCGGCGATGCGCGGGACGATGTCGACGAGGATCTTCTGCGAGAAGGCGGCGCGCTCGTCATAGCTCGCCGCCTTGAGCTTCGGCAGGTCGAAGCCGAAGGACGGGGTCGTCTCATAGGAAATGAGGAAGCTGTCCGGCTCCTCGGCGAGCGCGAGGCCCGCCGGGAGAAGAGCGAAGGCAGCGGCGAGCGCCGCCATGCCGAACCGTGACCGAAGCGTCGCCATCACCCGCACCCCTCCCCTCGTCGTCTGGACTTACTTGGCGGCCGGAATCCAGGGCGCCGTCGCCGCGTCGCTCTGGCCGAATGCCGGCAGCTTGGCGTCGAGGTCCTCGACCGTCTTGATGCCGGCAGCGCGCAGGTCCTTCTGCGTGATCAGAACCGGCTTCACGACGATGTTGTGGCCGGGATCCTCGCCCGCGATCAGCTTGGCGACGGCGCGCACCGAGACGGCGCCGACGACGGCCGGGTTGGTCGCGGCGGTGGCGACCCACGGGCTGCCCTCGGCGGTGATTTCGGTGATGTCGGCGGTCGACACGTCGGCCGAATAGATCTTCACCTTGTCGGAGATGCCGAGTTCGTCGGTCGCGAGCTTCACGCCGCGGGCGAACTCGTCATAGGGGGCGAAGACGACGGTGATGTCGGGATTGGCGCGGAAGGCGGCCTTGGCCTGGTCGGCGGTCGAGGTCGCGGTCGTGTCGTTCACGGCGCCGAAATGCGCCTTCTCGACGATGCCGGGATTGGCCTTCTTCACCTCTTCCCAGATCTCGTTGCGGCGGTCGAGCGGGGCGAAGCCGGCGACATAGACATAGCCCGCGTTGAACGCGGTGCCATTGTCGGCGAGCGCCTGGCCGAGCGCGGCCTTGGCGAGCTCATGGTCGGACTGCTCGACCTGCGGGATCTTCGGATTGTCGAGATTGACGTCGAAGGCCACGACCTTGATGCCGGCATCGAGCGCCTTCTGAGCGACGTCCTTCAGCGCCTCGGGCTGGCCATGGTCGATGATGATGCCCTGGACGCCGAGATTGATCGCCTGCTCGACCTGCTCGCGCTGCGCGGCAGCATCCTGGCGGCCGGAGAAGATCTGGAGATCGATGCCGAGTTCCTTCGCCTGCTTCTGGGCGCCGGCCTGGTAGGCCTGGAAGAAGTCGCCGGCGGAGATGAAGGTGACGAGCGCCACCTTGACGCCGCCCTTGTCGAACGGCGCCGGCGCGCCGGCGATGCCCTCGGCGAAGGCGGAGCCGCCGAGCAGCGAGCCGACGAGAAGCCCGGCCCCGGCAAGGCGGAGAATGGTACGGCGTTTCATGGTGGTCTCTCCCGATGTATCTTCTTCTGCCACGCGCCGTCGAGGGCGCCGTGCTGCGCCCTTTACGACGAGCCCAAAAGAGGTGAACTCGCAATCATTTTTTGATACAGCGGCTGATCTCGGCCGCGGAACGAAGGATTTTCCATTTGAAGGCCGATAAATGGGAAAATCCGCCTCGGATTGCGCCGGATCGCGGAGTTAGGTGAGAAAAAGACGGAGCCGTCGCGCAGCGGCACCGTCCGTTGGAGAATTGGGATGGCAACGACCGTCCATTTGGCGGGCGAAGGCAATGACGAGGCGCATGCGGTCGCCGAGGTGATCGCAGCGGGTCGTCGGGCGTCCGCACGCCATTGGGTGCCCGCGACCTCGGGCAATTTCTCGGCGCGGATCGACGCCGGCCGCATCGCGATCACCCGTTCGGGCGTCGACAAGGGCGCGCTGCTCGCCGCCGACATCCTGATCCAGCCGCTCGATGCGCCGCTGCTGCCGCGCTCCTCGGCCGAGGCGCCGCTGCATGTCGCGCTCTATCACCAGCATCCGGAGATCGGCGCGATCTTCCATGTCCACAGCCCCGCGGCGACCGTGATCGCCCGTCTCGCCGAGGCGGAAGGTCGCGTGATCCTGAACGGCTGGGAGCTGCAGAAGGCGCTCGCCGGCGTCACCACGCACGAGGCGCGCGTCGAGGTTCCGGTCTTCGCCAACGAGCAGGATACGGAGACGCTCGCGGCTCGGGTCGATGCCCGCTTCGCCGCATTCGGCGCCGACGTTCATGCCGCGCCCGGCTATCTTCTCTCGGGCCACGGCCTCTATGCTTGGGGCCGCACCCCGGCCGAGGCCGCCCGCCATCTCGAAGCCCTCGAAGCGCTTTTCGATTTCGAGCTTTCATATCGGAGGTTCACGCCATGACCACGCTCATCATCTATCCCGACAAGAATCCGGACCATCCCGACGTCACGACCAGCGATCCGGCTGAGATTGCCGATCTGCTCGGCAAGGTTGGCGTGCATTTCGAGCGCTGGAAGGCGAGCGCCGAGTTGCCCGAGGGCGCGATGCAGGAACAGGTGATCGCGGCCTATCAGACCGAGGTCGATCGTCTTTCCGCCGCGGCTGGCTACCAGTCCGTCGACGTGATCCGCCTGACGCCCGACAATCCGAAGAAGACAGAGCTGCGCGCCAAGTTCCTCGACGAGCACACCCATGACGAGGACGAAGTCCGCTTCTTCGTCGAAGGGTCGGGCGCCTTCTATCTGCATCTCGGCGACAAGGTCTATCAGGTGGTCTGCACCCGCGACGACCTGCTCTCGGTCCCCGCCGGCACGCTGCACTGGTTCGACATGGGCCCCGAGCCCCGCTTCACCTGCATCCGCCTCTTCACCACGCCGGAAGGCTGGGTCGCCAAGTTCACGGGCGACAAGATCTCCGAATCGATCCCGCGCTTCGCGGAGAAGGTCGCGGCCTGACCAGCCCGCTTCGGCGTCGAGGCGCTCAGCGACGGCATCACGTCGTCACTGCGCGCCTCGCTTCGACAAGTGGTCCTTGACGCAGGAGAGCCTCGGTCGATACACAACCGTTAGGTACACGGGGAGTAATCTTCCCGCTACGCTGAGCGTGTTGGGAATCGGGATGAAGGACCGGATCACTCACTCGGCCCTCTCACGGCGAAGCCTGCTGATCTCAGGTGCTTTCGCCGCAGGTGCCTTGACAGTCGGTTTCTCGCTCGCTGGCCTTGGTAGAAAGTCGGCGCAGCCGAACCCTGCCGACATCGAACTCAACAACTGGGTTGTCGTCACACCACAGAACCGGGTCGTCCTGCGCATCGGCCAGATGGAGATGGGCCAGGGGACGATCACGATGATGGCTCAGTTGCTGGCAGAGGAGCTCGAGGCGGACTGGTCGACAATCGGCTTCGAGTTTGTGCCGGTCTGGCGCAATCTCGCCGAATCGCAGCCTTTCGGGCGAACGACGACCGAAGCAAGCTTCGGTCTGCGCGATTCCGACCTCAGGCTCAGGACGGCGGGAGCTCAGGTCCGTATGATGCTGACCAAAGCCGCCGCGGCGAGATGGCGCGTTCCGAGCGACCGCCTCGTCGCGAAGGACGGAGCGGTCATCGATACCCAGACCGGCAGGAGCCTGAGCTACGGCGATCTGGCATCGGAGGCGGCGACACTTCCGGTGCCCGACGCAAGAAGCGTTCGCCTGAAGGAGGCCAAGGATTGGCGTCATGTCGGGCGATCCGTTCAGCGACTGGACTTGCCCGGAAAAGTGGTCGGTGCCGGGGTCTTCGGTATCGATGTGCAACTGGACGGCATGGTGTTCGCCGCGGTGGCGGCTTGCCCCTATTTCGGCGGGAGCCCCAGGGTCTTTGCCACGAAAGCACTGGCCGAACAGCCCGGCGTGCGTCAGGTCCTTGTGCTCGACGAGCCAGCGCTGCTCGCCGCTGGGTCCCAGCGAGCCGTCGCGGTGATCGCCGGGAACTGGTGGGATGCGAAGCGAGCGCTCGATTCGATTCCCATTGAGTGGGATGTCCCTTCCGACTTGAGGACGAGACGATCAGCGCACAGCTGCTCGCCGGGCTCGAAGGCGCGCCCTACAGGGTGCTACGGCGCGACGGCGACCCGGCAGAGGCGCTGCGGCAGGCGGCGGGCACCTTCGAGGCTGACTATGTCTTTCCCTATCTGGAACATGGCGCGCTCGAGCCCATGAATGCCACCGCTGTGGTGCGCGATGACGGCTTCGAGGTCTGGGCGCCGACGCAAGCTCCGGAAGAGGCGCTGCGCGTTGCGGCCGCCATCACCGGCATGCCTGTCGAGACCGGCCGGCTGCACCCCACGCAGATGGGCGGAGGATTCGGCCGCCGTCTCCATAGCGACGCCATCGCACAGGCCGTAGCTGTCGCCAAGACCATGCGCGGCACCCCGGTCAAGCTGGTCTGGAGTCGTGAGGAGACCATGCGACATGGGATCTATCGCCAGAGCGCGATGGTACGCATGCGCGCCGGCTTCAATGCCAACGGAAGACTCGCGGCTTGGACGCACCGAATCTCCGGCCAGACCAAGGACGATAGCCACGCCATGGTCAATTCGACCTATGGCGCCGATTCCATTCTCTTTTCCATTCCGAACATCCTGGTCGATTGGGCAGCCGAACCGCTCGGCGTCCCCGTCGGACTGATGCGCGGCGTCGGCAATTCGATCGACGTGTTCGCAATACAGAGCTTCCTCGGCGAACTGGCGCACCAAGCAGGCTCCGACGCCTACCGGTTCCAGCGCGCTCTCCTGGACCCAGCGACCACCCCTCCTGAGGTGCCACTTCTGGAGTTCGACCAACCTCTGCCGTCCGCCGAACGCGCGGGCAGGCTGCGTGCGGTGCTGGACGAGGCTGCGAAGCGCTCCAACTGGGACACGCCCATGCCGCGCGGGCGCGGACGTGGCATCGCAGCGCACGAGTACCAGGGCGGCTTCTACGCCGTCGTCGTCGAGGTCACGCTGGACGGCCACGGCAGCCTCAAGGTCGATCGCGTGCTGGTTGTCGCTGACGTCGGCATGCTTGGGAACCCGCGCAATGCAGAGGCGCAAGTAGAGGGCGGCGTCGCATTCGGACTGTCGTCCGCTCTCTACGGACGGATCAGTTTCGAGGACGGCATGGTTCAGCAGGGCAATTTCGACACCTACGAATTGCTGCGCGCCGATGCCATGCCAGATGTCCAGATTCACTGGATAACAGATCGACAGTTCTGGGGGGACGTCTCTCAGGGTGCGGTCAGCGTCGTGCCGCCGGCGCTCACCAATGCGATCTATGATGCTTGGCGGGCCGCGAATCCGCAAGCTGCCCGTCTGCGATCACGCCCTCTTGCCGCGCGAGACATGATGGCTGTCCGGAAGATCAACCTCAGCATAAACGGCGAACAGCACAGCGCGGAAGTCGATGAGGACACACCGCTGCTGTGGGTCCTGCGCGACGTGTTTGGCCTCGTGGGCACGAAATATGGTTGCGGAATCGGCGCATGCGGTTGCTGCACCGTTCATATCGACGGCGAAGCGGCATTCGCCTGCCTGACGCCGATAGGCTCGCTGGAGGGTCGCAATGTCCGCACGATCGAGGGTCTTTCACCGGACGGGACGCACCCGCTGCAGCGGGCCTGGATCGAGGAGCAGGTGCCGCAATGCGGCTATTGCCAGTCGGGCCAACTCATGCGCGCCGCTGCATTGCTGGCGCACAACAACGCGCCGACGCGGGAAGAGATCATCGCCGAGATGCACGCCAATCTCTGCCGTTGCGGTACCTATCAGCGGATCGTCAAGGCGATAGAACGCGCCGGCGCTCTGATCAGAGGTGCGACGATCAGACCCGACGAAAGCAGGTCCTCGGGCTGACACGACCGCGACTTTTCACTCAGGCAGTGACTGAATCACCTGCCTTGCCGAACACAAACACAATACTCCGTTCGTCACCGAACATTTCGGTGCGCACGAGCGCTCGACCGACCGACAGCAAGTTCATGTCCGCGAAGAGTCGTATGACCTCCTCCTCGGTATAGGCGCGGCTGTACATGTCCTGGCCGGCGATATTGACCATCGCTACGGCATCAGCGTCTTCGCCATCGGCCGCTTCGTTGAGCGCGACGAAGCACCGACCTCCCGGCCTTAGCGCCTTGGCGATCTTGGCGGCAACGACACCGAACGAGGCGGGATCCAGGCAAAGCATCGAGTAGCTGGCGACGACCGCATCGAATTCAGCCTGGTAGGAGATCTCCGTCATCGACTGGCAGACGAAGGTCGCGCCTGGAACCGCTTGCCGTGCCGCCGCGATCATCTCTTCGGCGAAATCAACGCCCACAACCTCGAACCCTCGATCAGCAAGCAGCTTGGCAACGGTAGTGCCCGGCCCGCATCCTAGATCGAGCACGCGTCCACCGCCCGGAAGCGCGTCGATGAGGGCCATGAGCCCATCGCGGTAGTGCTGGTAGCCGAGATAGGGCGAAACAACGCTCGCTCCGATCGCCTCCCAGCCACTTCGATTGAGATCGCTCGTCCCCTCGCCGTTCACGGTCCCATCCCTGAAGCGCCGGTCAGAACTTCCGGCCAAGCCCTGCATCACGTCGACGCGATATTTTTCGGCCCTTGCACAACCGTCCTCCGAAGGCGTGGAGCACCTTGTCGACATAGGGTCGCTTCGTGCATCAGTGCAGCAGCATCGCCGACTAAATCAACCCCATCCGTAGTTGAATTGTTATCATGACTCGCATCCTCCTCCACAGCGCCGCACTTCTCACCGTCGATCGCCAGGATCGCGTCATCGATGATGGCTGGCTGGTGATCGAGGACGGGCGGATTGCCGATCTCGGGCCCGCATCGATGCGGCCTGGCGCGCGCGGTTTCGACGAGGTGATCGACCTTTCCGGGCATGTCCTGATGCCCGGCCTCGTCAATGCGCATACCCACAGCGCCATGATCCTGTTCCGCGGCCATGCCGAGGGGCAGAGCCTCCTCACCATGGATGGCTGGTACAATGCGATCCGCGAGCCGGAGCTTGCGATGGTCGCCGAGGATATGGCGCCGGCCGTGGCGCTCTCCTGCGCCGAGATGGCGCTCTCGGGCACGACCACCTTCTGCGACCAGTATTTCTTCGCCGAGGAGATCGCCGCCGCCGCGGCCACGGCGGGCCTTCGCGCCGTCATCGCCTATGGCATCGTGCAGCTCGGCGACGCCGCGCGCGGCACGGAAGAGCTTGCGAAGGCGTCGGCCTTCGTCGAGGGCCAGCGCTCGGCCGATGGGCGGATCATTCCCTGGTTCGGCCCGCATGCGCCCTATGTCGACAATACCGAAGCGCTGCTCACCGAGGAGGTGAAGGTCGCGAACCGGCTCGGCTGCGGCATCCATCTGCATATGGCCTGCGGTCCCGAGGACAACGAGCTGACGCTCGAGCGCTACGGCACAACCGCCTCGGTGGCGCTCGAAAAGGCCGGCTTCTTCAATGGCCGCATCCATGCCGCCCATTGCCTCGATCTTTCGGACGAAGACATCGCCGTCTTCGCCCGCGCGGAAGCCGCCTCGGTCGCGCACTGCGCCTCGGCGGGCCTGCGGTCCGGGCGCGAGGCGATCTGCCCGGTCGTGCCGCTGCGCGAAACCGGCGTCACCGTCGCCCTCGGAACCGACAATGTCGCGGCCAACAATGCCTATGACATGGTGAGCGAGATGCGCGTCGCCGGCCTCGTCGCCTCGCATCGCGAGGGCCGGGCGCAGCCCGTTTCCTCGCGCGAACTCGTTCGCATGGCGACGATCGAGGGTGCGCGGGCGCTCGGCCTCGACCACGAGATCGGCAGCCTCGAGATCGGCAAGTCCGCCGACCTCGTCGCGATCGACATTTCCGGGCCGGGCTATTCCAACACGCCGGACCTTGCAACGCTGCTGGTCTATTCCGGCTCCGGCCGCGACACGCGCCATGTCTTCGTCGCCGGCGAACAGCTCGTGCGCGACCGCCGGCTGACGCGGCGCCCGTTCGGCGCGATCCGCAGCGACTATGACGCGGCCTATCGCGCCTTCTGGGCGCGGGTCGCGGCGGCGAAAAAGGCGGCGTGATGATGCAGAGACAGCTTCTCGTCGATACGGATGGCGGCACGGACGACGCGATGGCGCTCGCCGTTCTGGCCGCGAGCGGCCGGGCGCCGGATTTCGTCACCACGGTCTTCGGCAATGTCTCGCTCGGCCAGGCGAGCGACAACATCCTCGCGACGCTCGCCGTGCTCGGCATCGACGCGCCGGTCCATGCCGGCGCCGACCGCCCGCTGATCGGCGCGGCGATCAACGCGGCCGACGTGCACGGCGATGACGGCCTCGGCGGCGCGCCGCGGCCCGCGCACCTGCCGCCACTCGCCTCAAAGGACGGCGTCGATTTCCTCCGATCTGCGCTCCGTCGGGCGATGACGGAAGGGCCGCTCGACATCCTGGCGCTCGGCCCGCTCACCAATCTCGCTCTGGCGCTCAGGACCGAACCTGCGCTCGTCGCCGGCATCGGCCGGCTGGTGATCATGGGCGGCACGTCGCGGGGCCGCGGCAATGTCACCGGCGCGGCGGAGTTCAACATCCTCGCGGATCCGGAAGCCGCCGCCATCGTGCTCGCGCTGGCCGCGCCGACCGAGCTCGTGCCCTGGGAGCCCTGCGTCGACGCGACGCTCTCCGGCGCGGAACTCGACGCCGTGTTCGCGCGGGCCCGAACCGGCGCGCGCCACGCCTTCCTGAAGGCACTGGTCGACCAGCTCCGCCGCGTCACCATCGCCTATGGCGGGACCGACGGCTTCGCGCCGCCCGACCCGCTCGCCGCCGCCGTGCTCGTCGATCCCGAAATCGCGACGACGATCGTGCGCGCCGGCGTCGCCGTCGAATGCGGCGGCCTCTATGCCCGCGGCGCGACGATCTTCGACGAACCGCCCAAATGGGGACTGCCGCCGATCAGCACCGTCGACGGCATCGATGTGCCGCGCTTCAAGGCGCTGTTCCTCGGCGCGATCGAGCGCCTCTGCGAAACCGGCTGAAGCCGGTTCGCAGCGTCGCTGGCGCCGACCTCGACGCGGTCGCGCATCGGTCGCGGCGAGCCGTCCCACGCGAAAAAAAGCCGTGGATGGAGCGGCCGGCCCCGCCGTGGCCGGCGTCGCATTTTGCCTGCTTTTTGATCATCGCCCCGCCGGCGCTAGCCACATGGCACCCGTGGGGTGGCGTGCCTGCGGACCCAGACAGGCGCGAGCGACCCGGAAATCCACGACCATCGGCTGCAATCGCCCAAGCTTTGCACGCCAGGGCGACAGTTTTTGAGCTTGCACTAAAATT
The DNA here is from genome assembly GCF_014196455.1 of Kaistia hirudinis. GTDB lineage: Bacteria > Pseudomonadota > Alphaproteobacteria > Rhizobiales > Kaistiaceae > Kaistia > Kaistia hirudinis. The sequence continues at coordinate 378,622 of NZ_JACIDS010000004.1, read as the reverse complement.
AGGCCCTCATAGGATGGCCTCCCATCCCGGTGTCGCGCTGCGCAGGCGGCGACGGCCCTTGTGGATTCGTCAAGAATGTGGCGTCGTTCGAGCGTCACAGCCAATCGGCAGGGAGACCAGTTCGATGAAGAAGGTTTTGAAGGCGCTGTCCCAGGGCGCCGCGGCGCTGACCGTGGCGACGGGCCTCGGCATGGCAGCCCTTCCGGCACATGCCGAGTCCACCTACACGAAAGAACACCCGCTCAAGGTCGCGCTGGTGCTGAACGGCACGCTCGGCGACAAGAGCTTCTTCGATTCGGCCCAGCGCGGCATGGATCAGGCGATGAAGGAATTGCCTGTCACCGTGAAGACGATCGAGCCCGGCTATGATCGCGGCAAGTGGCAGCCTGCGCTCGCTGACGCGGCCGATGGCGACTATGACGTCATCATCGCCGGCACGTTCGACATGGCCGGCTTCGTCGCCGACATCGCGCCGCAGTACCCGGACAAGAAGTTCATCCTGTTCGACGACACGGTCGACTATTCGAAGGGCGGCTTCGACAACGTCCTCTCGGTCCAGTACCGCACCTCGACGGCGGCCTATCTCGCCGGCTATGCGGCGGCCAAGGTTTCGAAGACCGGCACGCTCGGCCAGATCCTCGGCACCGAGGGCTCCGTGATCCTCGAATTCGTCGTCGGCTTCGAACAGGGCGCCAAGGCGGCCAACCCGAACGCCAAGTTGCTCCGCGCCACTGTCAATTCGGCCACGCCGTTCAATGACCCTGCCAAGGGCAAGGAACTGGCTCTGGCGCAGATCCAGCAGGGCGCGGACGTGATCTTCCCGATCGCCGGCTCGACCGGCATCGGCGCGCTGCAGGCGGCGCGCGACGACAAGAAGCTCGCGATCGGCGTCGACAGCGACCAGGCGACGATCTTCGCCGCGACCGACCCGGCCCAGGCCGAAGTCATCCTGACCTCGGTCGAGAAGCGCGTCGGCGAGTCGCTCTTCCTGATCCTGAAGCAGACCGTGGACGGCACCGCCAAGTATGGCACGTCGTCGATCCTCGGCCTGCAGGAAGGCGCCGTCGGCATCTCCGAGAACAAGTACTACGACGCGCTCGTTCCCGAGGCTGTCCGCAAGGAAGTCAAGGAGCAGGAGCAGAAGATCATCTCCGGTGAGATCAAGGTCGAGACGACCATGAACTAAGGCGCACGGCGGGCGGCCGGGGACATCCGGCCGCCCGCCGGCCTTTGTTCGCCTTTGAGAACCCTTGGGCTCGTTGCCAGAGCCTCGTCACGATCTTGCGGCTTGGTCCCCGGCAATGCCGGCCGCCTGAAGTTCCGGACCCGATGACCCTCATTCTCGAAGCCCGCGGGATCGACAAGACCTATCCGGGCGGCGTTCACGCCAACCAGAACATCGATCTTTCCGTCACGGCCGGCACGGTCCACGCCGTCGTCGGCGAGAACGGCGCCGGCAAGTCGACGCTGATGAAAATCCTGTTCGGCGTCGAGCAGCCCAATGCCGGAGAGATCCTCCTCGACGGCAAGCCGATCGTCCTGCATTCGCCGCGCGCCGCCATCGCGGCCGGCATCGGGATGGTGTTCCAGCATTTCTCGCTCGTTCCCTCCTTCACCGTCGCCGAGAACGTCGTGCTCGGCGTCGAGCCGCGCAGCGGGCTGAAGCTGGATCGCAAGCGCGCCGCCGAGACCGTGCAGGCGCTCGCCGAGCGCTTCCGCCTTCCGGTCGATGTCGAGAGCCCCGTCGAGCGGCTCCCCGTCGGCCAGCAGCAGCGCGTCGAGATCCTGAAGGCGCTCTATCGCGAGGCGCGCGTCCTGATCCTGGACGAGCCGACCGCCGTGCTCGCGCCACAGGAGGTGGTCGAGCTGTTCGCCGCGATCCGCTCTCTGACCGAGCAGGGCCGCACGATCCTCTTCATCGCCCACAAGCTGCCCGAAGTGCTCGAGATTTCCGACCGCATCTCGGTGATGCGCGCCGGCAAGATGGTCGGCGAGGTCGCCGCGAGCGAGGCGACGGAGAAGAGCCTCGCCCGCATGATGGTCGGCCGCGACGTGGCGCTCAAGGTCGAGCGCGCGCATAAGGGCCCGCACGAGCATTTCTGCCGTATCGCCGGCCTCACGGTGAAGAACGACCGCGGCCTCGACGCGATCAAGGACATGGACCTCGTGCTGCGCACCGGCGAGATCGTCGGCATCGCGGCGGTCGAGGGCAACGGCCAGAGCGAGCTCTTCGATGCGCTCGGGGGCCTGCGCCCGATCGAGGGCGGATCGGTCGAACTCGGCGGCATCGACGTCACCGACCTCAGCGTCGAGGAAAAGCGCGACGCCGGCCTCGCCCATATCCCCGAGGATCGCATCGCGACCGGCAGCGCCGGCGGCGCTACGATCGCCGAGAACATCGTCGCGACCGAGCTCGGCGATACGCGCTTCGTGCGCCGCGGCCTGCTCGACGGCAAGGCGATCCGCGACCACGCGGTCGAGCTGATCGCGAAGTTCTCCGTCCGGGCGCCCGGTCCGGATGCGGCGATCGGGACGCTCTCGGGCGGCAACATGCAGAAGGTCGTCGTGGCGCGCGAACTTTCCGCCAAGCCGCGCATGCTCCTCGTGTCGCACCCCACGCGCGGCGTCGATCTCGGCGCCACGGAATTCATCTGGCAAAGGCTCGCCGAGGCCCGTGACGGGGGTGCGTCCATCCTCCTCACCTCCGCCGACCTTTCCGAATTGCTGGCGCTGGCCGACAGAATGATCGTTCTCTACCGCGGCCGCATCGTCGCCGCCTTCGCCAACACGGCTGACCTGACACCGGAAGTGCTCGGCAGCTACATGCTCGGCTTCGCCGCGCAGGGCCACGAGGAACTGAAGGCGGCGCTCGCATGACCCAGGGCAAGCTGATCCTGTCCGAAACCGGCCGCATGATCTTCGCGGCCGTCATCGCCCTCGCCGTGGCGCTGGTGATCATCCTCCTGTCCTCGAAGACGCCGCTCGAAACCTTCCAGACCTTCCTGACTGGCCCGCTCTCCTCGAAGCGCACCGTCGGCACCTGGATCGACGACGCCTCGAAGCTCGCGCTCGCCGGCCTCGCCTTCTCGCTCGTGTTCCAGGCGCGGCAATTCGCGCTCGGCGTGCAGGGACAGGTCTATATCGGCGGCCTGCTGGCCTCGACGATCGCGCTCTCGCCGCTCGGCCTCTCCTGGATTTCGATCCCGCTTGGCGCCATCGCGGCGATGCTTGGGGGCGCCCTCCTCGGCTTCATTCCCGGCTATGCCAAGGCCAAGCTGAACGCCAACGAGATCGTCTCCTCGCTGATGCTCAACTACATCGCGTACGACTTCACGGCGATGATGCTGCGCCTCTACCTCGCCTCGCCGAAAAGCGGCCTCACGGCGTCCGATCCCTTCCCGCCGACGGCCGTCTATCCCGCCTTCATCGCGCGCACGCGCATGGATCTCGGCCTGGTGCTCGCGCTCGTCACGGTCGTCGTCGTCTGGTTCCTGCTCTATCGCACCGCCTGGGGCCTCAAGCTGCGCCTCACGGGCCACAATGCGCGCTTCGCCGCCTATTCGGGCATCCGCTCGAACTTCATCATGGTCAGCGCGATGACGGTCTCCGGCGCGATCGGCGGCCTGCTCGGCGCGCTGTTCGTGCAGGGCACGGGCTTTGCGAAACTCGCCGCCGGCTTCGAGGCAGGCCTCTCCTTCGAGGGCATCCTGATCGCCATCGTCGCCCGCAACCGGCCGCTCGCCATTCCCTTCGTCGCGCTCGGCTATGGCTATCTGCGCCAGGGCGCCGCGCTGATGGGCTACCGGACGGACGTCCCCGCCGAGGTGATCGGCATAGTGCAGGGCATCGTCATCCTGCTCGTCGCATCGTCCTTCACTTTGCCGGGCCGCGCCCTGCTCAATCGCATCATGGGCGGCCGGTCCGCTGCCGAGGCGAGCTAATGGAACTGATCCTCAACACGGTGTTCTCGGCCGCCTTCGTCGCTGCGATCATCCGCACGACGACGCCGATCCTGTTCGCCTCGCTCGGCGGCCTGCTGTCCGATCTCGTCGGCTCGCTCAACGTTGCCCTCGAAGGCATGATGCTGATTTCCTGCCTGACGGCGGTGCTCGTCTCCGCCTATGCGCCCTGGTATGTCGGCGTCGCCGCCGGCATGGTCGCGGGCGGCGCGCTCGGCGCGGTCATGGCGCTCTTCCATCTGCGCTTCAAGGCCGACGTCATCCTGGTCGGCTTCGCCATCAACATCATCGCCGCCGGCGGTACGGTGACGGCACTCAACCTCGCCACGGGCGACAAGGGCACCTCGATCGGCCGCGTCCTTTCGGCGGCGATCCCGGAGCTGGACCTGTCGTTCCTCGACCCCATCCCGGTCGTCGGGCCCGTCGTGACGCAGATGTTCTCCGGCCATTCCTACCTGACCTGGCTCGGCGCCTTCATGGTCTTCGCGATCTGGTATTTCCTGTACCGGATGCCGGGCGGATTGCGGTTCCGCGCCGTCGGCGAATACCCGCCCGCGGCGGAAGCGGCCGGCATCTCGCCGAACAAGCTGCGCACCTACGGCCTCATCGCCTCCGGCATGCTGGCCGGTCTCGGCGGAGCGCAGCTGGCGATGTTCAATTTTGTCGGCTTCACGCGCGACATGACCAATGGCCGCGGCTTCATCGCGCTCGGCGCCGTGCTGCTGGGCCGTCGCCATCCGGTGGGAACGGCCATCGCCGCGGTCCTGTTCGGGGCCTTCGAGGCGCTGTCCATCGCGCTGCCCGGCATCCTCCCCCAAATCCCGGGCGAGGTGATCCACATGATCCCGTTCGTCGTCACCGTCGTGGCGCTGATGCTGTCGTCGAAGCGCAAGCTGACGGCATAGCGGACGGACGGGCAACGCCACGATCGTCTGGACCCATTCCCGATTGGGTCCAGCCCCTGACTAGAAGCAGCGTTCGAGAAACGCCGCAGTCTCGTCCGAGATGCCGATGATCTTGTCGGTCGCCTGGCGATAGAGCTTGAAATTGAGCTCGGTCTCGGGGCGCCCGTCATCCCAGTCGGCATGGGCTCTCAGCTCACGCCGCCCGAGGGCGCGGCGGGCCAATGCGGCACGCTGGATTTCGATGCTGACCCGCGGCGTCTGGCGCTGGAGGTCGGAACGCCGAGGAACGGGCTCCGAAGCCGTCACGATGCCGCGCGCGACGAGGCCGGAGCCGCCCGCGTTTTCACTCGCGAACAGATAGACCAGATCGCCCGCGGCGATCCGCCTGCCGCCATACATGGTCTTCTGTCCGATGAAGACGAAGCGCTCCGCCGTCGGCTCGACGATCGCGGCCTTGATGGCATAAGCCATTTCGCCTCCCCCTTCTCAGAAGATCCCGATCGTCCTTTGCAGCGCATTGCCGAAATGCGCCTGCAGCGCGGCTTCGGCGGCGTCGGCGTCGCGGGCCATGCAGGCGGTAAGCAGGTCGAGATGCTCGCGCAGCGTCCTGAGCGCCAGCGGCGCCGTCAGCGTGCGGTCGAGGCGGATCAGCTGCAGGTAATTGTGCACGCGGCGATAGGTCGATTCGACCAACGGATTGCCGAGCGCCGCGATGATCTCGAAATGCAGGATCTCGTCGAGCTTCACCAGTTCGCGGACGATATCCAGCGAGAAGCCGTCACGCTGCAGCGCTTCGATCGCCCGCTCATGCCGGGCGCTGAGCGCCTCCATCGCGGCGAGGGCGCCGGCCTCGGCATAGGCCCGCACGGCCGGCCGCTCCAGGATCGAGCGGAATTGATAGGTGTTCTTGGCGAACTCGAAATCGGCCTTCACGAAGCGGATGCCGGAGCGCGGATGAATGGTGAGCAGACCCTCGGTCTGCAGCACCCTGAGAGCATCGCGCAGCGGCGCCACCGGCACGCCGACGAGACGGACGAGGTCGTTCTGCGACACGCTCGCACCGGCCGGCAGACCGCGCGCGAACAGGAGTTCGAGGATCCGGCCATAGGCCACCTCGCTCAGCGAGACAGCACCGCCATCGCCCTCGCGGTCCCCGCTCTCCCGCGGTGCAGCGACGCCGGCGTCTTGCAGCTCGGCCCAATCTGATCTATCAGATCGCTTCTGTGGCATATCAAAGCTCGACATTGATCGATTAGGCGACTCATATCATGCGCATCGCGGAATATCGACTGACCCGTTTCCAATTCGCGCGTGACCGCGTCATCGGCGACAGCCAGGTCCGGATCGAGCATGCGCACATGGCGGCGCTGGAGCTCATCAGCGACACCGGCCTCGTCGGCCTCGGCTTCGTGCCCTCGCTCTTCAACGCCCTGCCCTCGCTCGCCGAGATCGACCGCCTGTTCCGCGTCGAGATCTGGCCGGGCCTCGAAGGCCAGGAGCCGGCGGCGCTCGTCCATCGCATCCGCCGTCCGCGCGGCGGCAATATCCGCGGCGCCTCGCTCCCCTTCGCCGAAGGCATCGACCAGGCGCTGTGGGACCTGACGGCCAAGCAGATCGACCTGCCGCTCTGGAAGCTGCTCGGCGGCACCAAGAAGCGGGTCAAGGCCTATGCCAGCGGCCTCGACTATCACCTCTCGGATGATGATTTCTGCGCGCTGTTCGAGCATGCCCGCGCGATCGGCTACACCGCCTTCAAGATCAAGGTCGGCCATCCCGATATCGAGCGCGACCTGCACCGGCTGGCGCTGCTCACCAAGACCGTCGGCAAGGCCGAGGCGATCATGATCGACGCCAATGAGGGCTGGTCGCCGCAGGACGCCGTGCGCCGCCTCAACATCATCAACAAGGCCGGCTACGACATCCTCTGGGTCGAGGACCCGATCCTGCGCTACGATTTCGAAGGCCTGAAGATGGTGCGCGCCGGCTGCCCCTTCACGCTGGTGAACTCGGGCGAATATTTCGGCGCCTCGGACAAGCTGCGCCTCATCGAGGCGCGCGGCACGGACATGATCAATGTCCACGGCCATGTCAGCGAAGTCATGCGCATCGGCTGGATCGCCGCCGAGCAGGGCATCCCGGTCAGCCTCGGCAATTCCTTCCTCGAGATCGGCGTGAACATGGCGATCGCCCTGCCCGAGGTCGAATGGCTCGAATACTCGTTCCAGAATTTCGACCATCTCGTGGAGCAGCCGATCGAGATCCGCGACGGCTACGCCTATGCGCCGGAGCGTCCGGGCCATGGGCTCGTGCTGTCCGAGACGGCACGGCGCGACCACGCCATTCCCGACGTGCTGGCGGCTGAGGAGCTGCCGCCGGCACCGGTCAATACCCGTCTGCCGCACTGAAACGAACGACGCGTCGCCGCACTCGCCGGCCGCGTCTTTCCGAGATCGACTGCGAGGGAGGAGTAACGATGAGACACGCGATGAAGCATCTGCGCGCCGGCACGATCCTGGCCGCCGCGCTGGTCGGCACCGCCGGCTTCGCCTATGCCGAGGACGTGACGCTGACCGTCTGGGACTGGAAGTCGGGCGATCCGACGACGGCGCCCTATTTCGACAAGGTGAAGGCCGATTTCGAAGCGGCGCATCCCGGCGTGACCGTGAAATATGTCATGCAGCCGCATGACCAGTATTACACGCTGCTCGGCACCGCGATCTCGGCCGGCCAGGGCCCCGACGTCGTGCTGCTGCATGGCGGCTCGCAGGCCAAGGAGCGCACCGGCGCCCTCGTCAAGCTCGACGACGCCGTCGCCGACATCAAGAGCCGCGTCGCCGGCTGGCCGGAATTCACCGGCGCCGATGGCAGCGTCTATGCGGTTCCGATCTCGATCCAGGGCTTCGCGGTCTATTTCAACAAGGATCTGTGGACCAAGGCGGGTCTCGATCCGGCCAAGGTTCCCGCGAACTGGGCCGAACTCAAGGCCGATGTCGAGGCGCTGAAGAAGGCGGGCATCACGCCCTTCGCGCTCGGCAACAAGGAAGGCTTCGGCGCCGAATTCTGGTTCTCCGCGCTGGCCGCCAATGGCTGGACGGCGGAGCAGCAGGCGGCCTGGGCCAAGGGCGACCTCAAATGGTCGAGCCCCGAGGTCAAGGCGATCCTCCAGGCCTGGGTCGACGCCAACAAGGATGGCTGGTTCGCCGAGGGCGCCAACTCGACCGCCAAGTTCATGGACGAGTATGAGAGCTTCGAGCGCGGCGAGAACGCCAACACGATCGGCCTCATCTCCGACGTCGCGCACTGGAAGGAGTTCGACGGCTTCCTGGGCGGCGACAAGGTCGGCGTCTATGTCATGCCGCCGGTCGAAGGTGGCAATGGCACGCTGAAGCTGCCGCTCTCGGGCGGCATCGGCTATGGCGTGACGAAGTTCTCGAAGAACCCGGACCTCGCCATCGCGCTCGCCAAGAGCTTCGCTGCGACGCCGGCGATGCAGGTCTTCTTCGAATCCGCCGGCGCGATCCCCTCGGATACCGCCGTCGACACCTCGAAGGTCGACAGCCCCTCCGCCAAGGAGATCCTGGGCTGGCTGAAGGACGGCGTGCCGCTGGCCCATGCCAACATGTCGACCGCCGAGCTCGAAGAGTGGCATCGCCAGAGCCAGCTCCTCTTCACCGGCGAGACCACCGTCGACAAGGCCGCCGCCCGTCTCGACGAGGTCCAGGCGAGCTCGAAGAAGAAGTAGGTCTCCATCACGCCGCCGGTATCGCGCTTCACCTCTCCCGGAGGGAGAGGTCGACGGCGGAGCCGGCGGATGAGGGGTTAGGGAATTCTCCGGGTGGGGCCGTAACCCCTCACCCGGACCTGCGGTCCGACCTCTCCCTCTGGGAGAGGTGAAGAGGCGGAGCAGTGCTCGGTCTCGGCCGCGTCTGAGAACCAATACGAGGCGAGCGGATGACAGCGACCCCGACTTCCAAGGACGCGAGTGATGCCCGCTCGGGCCAACGCAAGCGCCGCGTCGGCGCAAATCCCGAGCGGCTGGCGCTGTTCTTCGTGCTTCCGGCGCTGGCGCTCGTCACGATCTTCCGCATCGTCCCGCTGATCTGGGGCCTCGGCTATTCCTTCACGGATTACAACGGCATCGCCGAGCCGAACTTCATCGGCCTCGCGAACTATGCCGAGCTCGCCCGCGATCCGGCCTTTCTCGACAGCCTCGTCAACATGCTGATCCTGATCGCGACGCTGCCGATCTGGATCGCGCTGCCGCTGGTCCTCGCGATCCTCATTCATCAGGGCGTGCCGGGCGGCAAGCTGTTCCGCGCCGTCTATTTCTTCCCGGCCGTGCTCTCCTCGGTCATCGTCGGCGCGATCTTCAACGTGCTGCTGCGCTATGACGGCTCGTTCAACGCCATGCTGAAGGCGCTCGGCTTTTCGGCCGTCGATTGGCTCGGCAATTCCTCCACCGCCCTGTTCAGCCTGATCGCCGTCCAGCTCTGGGCGACCTTCGGCATGAGCCTGCTGATCTTCCTTGCCGGCCTTTCGACCGTGCCGTCCGACATGCTGGAAGCGGCCAAGCTCGATGGCGCCAAGCTGCTGCAGACCTGGTGGTACATCGTGATCCCGTCGCTGAAGCCGATCATCGAATTCGCCGCCGTGGTGACGACGATCGGCATGCTGACCTCGATGTTCGGCCTCATCTATGTCCTGACCGCCGGCGGGCCCGGCACGTCGACGACACTGCCCGAATTCCTGATCTGGCTCGAGCAGGGCAAGATGAACCGGCCTGGCTATGCGAGCGCGATTTCCATGGTGCTGTTCCTGATGATGGCGGGTCTCGCCGCGATCCAGATCCGCATCATGTCCAAGAACGCCAATCTGTCCTGACGCCCAAGCCCAACCGGGAGCCGCCCATGTCTGCTGTCGCACCGCGTGAGAGGCGCATCCTCTGGGTGATCGCGATCCCCATGGCGCTGCTGGCGCTCTCGGCGGTCTATCCCGTCTTCTTCGCGCTCAACGCCGCGCTGAAATCGCGCAAGGAATTCGTCCTCAACCGCTTCGGCCTCGCGAGCAGCCCGACCTTCGACAATTTCGTCCAGGCCTGGACCCGCTCCCGCCTCTCCGATTATTTCGTGAATTCGGTGACGGTCACCGTCGGCGCCGTGCTGCTGCTGATCATCGTCGCCTCGCTCGCCGGCTATGCCCTGGCGGTACTGCGCTTCCGCGGCTCCAAGCTCGTCTTCACGATCATCCTCGTCTCGCTGATGATCCCGGTGCAGGTCGTCCTGGTGCCGTTCTACCGCACCATGATCGCGCTCGACCTCGTCAATTCCCGCATCGGCCTGATCCTCGCCTATACGGCGTTCTTCCTGCCGTTCAGCGTCTATCTGATGACCGCCTTCTACGCCCGCCTGCCGCGCGAACTCTATGAGGCGGCGCAGATCGACGGCGCCAGCCTGCTGCAGGTCTGGTGGCACATCATGCTGCCGATGGGAAAGCCGGCGCTGATCACGCTCGGCATCCTCAACACGCTCTATTGCTGGAACGACGTGCTGATCTCGCTGCTCGTGCTGCAGGACAACCGCACGCTGATGGTCGGCATCGCGGCGCTGCGCGGCGAATACACGACCAATGTGCCGCTGCTCGCCGCCGGCATCGTGCTCGCCGCCGCGCCGATCGTCATCATCTATGTCGTGTTCCAGCGCCAGATCGTCTCGGGCATCGCCGTCGGCGCCGTGAAGGGATAAGCGAATGCAACGCATGGGCATGGTGATCGGCGTCAAGCCGGAGGCGATCGCCGAATATAAGCGCCTGCATGCGAGCGGCTCGGCAGAGGTCAACGCCCTGCTCTCGGCCTGCGGCGTGAAGAACTATTCGATCTATCTGCGCGAGCCGGAGAACCTGCTCTTCGGCTATTGGGAATATCACGGCGCCGACTGGCCGGCCGACGCGGCCCGCCTCGACAAGGAGCCGGCGATCCGCGCCTGGCTCGCCCAGACCGACCCCTGCCAGCACCCCCTCACCTCGGCGAAGGACGGCGAATGGTGGTCGCTCATGGAGGAGGTGTTTCACCTGGATTGAGGTGCGGCTCTTGAGCCCTCCCCTTGAGGGAGGGCCGAAGGCGCGAAGTGGCTTCGGGGAGGGGTTGCTTGAACGAGGCACTCCGAAAGCGCCCTCGCCCGACCCCACCACCGCGACCCCTCCCCAAATCCGCCAAGGCGGATTTGGCCCTCCCTCAGGGGGAGGGCTCAAGGAAGAACCTACTCCGCCGCCTGCATCACCCTGTCGTCCTCGTCGACTAGGCTCTCTTCCGTCACCGGATCGAAGACGTGCATGCGGGTCTGGTCGAAGACCAGGCGGAGCGGCGCGTCGATCTCGGTGGGCAAGGTCGGCGGCAGCGTCGCGCGGAAGATGAGGTCGCCGGCCTTCAGCGTCACGATCTTCTCGACGCCATGGTTCTCGACGGCCCAGACGCGGGCATGGATCGGACCGTCATCGCTGAGCGCGATCGATTCCGCGCGCACGCCGAGAACGACCTTGCCGCGCGCGGTGCCGAAGCGCCGGCGCGTCGCCGTATCCAGCGAGAAGCCGTTCTTCGCCGCCGGAATATAGACCTCGTTGCCCTCGATCTCCGCCTCGATCAGGTTCATGGCGGGCGAACCGACGAAGCTCGCGACGAACATGTTGCGCGGGTGGTGATAGATGTCGTGCGGCGTGCCGACCTGGGCGAGGCGGCCGCCATTCAGCACGCCGACCTTGTCGCCCATCGACATCGCCTCGATCTGGTCGTGCGTCACGAACAGGAAGGTGGCGCCGAGCTTCACCTGGAGGTCCTTGAGCTCGCCGCGGAGCGACTCGCGCAGCTTGGCGTCGAGATTGCTGAGCGGCTCGTCCATCAGGAAGATGCGCGGGGACCGCACGATTGCCCGGCCGATCGACACGCGCTGCATCTCGCCGCCCGAGAGGCGATCGACCTTGCGGTCGAGCAGATGGCTGATGCGCAGCGTCTTCGCCGCCCGCGTCACGCGATCGTCGATCTCGGGCTGCGGCACGCGCCGCACCTTGGATTTCAGCGGGAATTCGAGGTTCTGCCGCACCGTGTAGCGCGGATAGAGCGAGTATTGCTGCAGCACGAGCGCAACGTCGCGCTCGGCCGCGCCCCAGCCGCCGACATCGACACCGTCGATCTCGATCGTGCCCTCGGTCGGCTTCTCGAGGCCGGCGATCAGGCGGAGCGTCGTGGTCTTGCCGGCGCCGGTCGGCCCGAGCAGGACGAAGAACTCGCCATTCTGGATCTCGAGATCGAAATCCTTGAGCGCCTCGTGCGAGCCGAAGGTCTTGCTGACGCGTCTCAGACGGACATGGGCCATGGTGTCATCCCTGCAGGATGCCGAGCGAGCGCCCGGATCGCGTGTCGAAGAAGTGGGTCTGGCTCGTATCGAGGCTGGCGAAGACGATATCGCCGGGCCGCTCGACGAAGCCGGAGCGGGTGCGGGCGCGCAGCGTCCCCTCCCCCACCTTGAGATCCACAATGTCATAGGAGCCGAGCGGCTCGATCAGCCGCGCCTCCACCGGGACGAAGCCGTCAGATGCTTCATGCGCCACGATCACGCCCTCGGGACGCACGCCGAGCGAGAGCTCGGTATCGCGGCCGGCGGCGGCGCCGAGCCGCTTCTCGAGCTCGGGCGGCAGCGCGAAGCCCTGCGGCGCCCCGCCGAGCCGCACCGTCGTCCGCCCGCCCTCGGTCGCGACCGCCGCCGGGGCGATGTTCATCACCGGACTGCCGATGAACTGCGCCACGAACAGGTTCGCCGGGTTGCGATAGACGTCGAGCGGCGTGCCGACCTGCTGTAGGATGCCCTCGCTCATGACAACGATGCGGTCGGCGAGCGACATGGCCTCGACCTGGTCATGCGTGACATAGACCGAGGTCGCCTTGTTCTCGATGTGCAGGCGCTTCAGTTCCGTGCGCATGTCCTCGCGCAGCTTCGCGTCGAGCGCGCCGATCGGCTCGTCCATCAGGATCGCCTTCGGCCGGCGGACCAGCGCGCGGCCGATGGCGACGCGCTGCATGTCGCCGCCCGAGAGCGCCGAGGGGCGCTTCTTGAGGAAATGCGTGATGTCGAGCGCCCGCGCCACCTCGCCGACCTGCCGGTCGACATCGGCGCGGGATTCGCCGGCCGCGCGCAGCGGAAAGGCGATGTTCTCGAACACCGTCAGATGCGGATAGAGCGCATAGAGCTGGAAGACGAAGGCAATGTCGCGGTTCGACGCCTCGAGGTCCTGCACCGGCTTGCCGTCGATGCGGATCTCGCCGGAGGAAATGTCCTCGAGGCCGGCAATGGCACGCAGGGTCGTCGTCTTGCCGCAGCCGGACGGGCCGAGCAGGACGACGAATTCGCGGTCGGCGATGGTCAGGTTCATGTCGCGGATGACATGAACCGAGCCGAAATATTTCTGCACGTCGTGCAGCACGATCTCGGCCATGGCTCAGCCCTCCTTCTTCTCGGGCTGCGGCACATGGGCCGCGATGTTGAACGCGACGAGGCCGATCAGCGTGATGGTGACGCCATAGCTATGCAGGCCATGATGCCAGGGCTGGCACAGCGCCACGATGCCGGCCACCATCAGGATCATCGAACCCGGCTCGACATAGCGGGCGCAGATCTCGCGAAAGCTCATTGCCGTCCTCCTATTTGCGGATCGCGCCGAAGGTGACGCCGCGCAGGAGATGGCCGCGGAGCGCGAAGGTGAAGATCGCGACCGGCAGCAGGAACAGGAAGGTTCCGGCCGCGATCACGGTCCAGTCGATGACGCCCGAGCCGAGCTGCGAGGGGATGAAGGGCGGCGCGGTCTGGGCGCGCCGGTTGGTCATGATCAGCGCGAAGGCATATTCGTTCCACGCGGTGATGAAGCAGAACACCGCCGTCGCCGCGATGCCCGTCGCCGCCTCCGGCAGCACGATCTTGAAGAAGGCTTCCATGCGCGTATAGCCGTCGACCAGCGCTGCCTCCTCATATTCCTTCGGGATCTCGTCCATGAAGCCCTTCATGAGCCAGACGGAGAAGGAGAGGTTGAAGGCGGTGTAGAGGATGATGAGGCCGATATGCGTGTCGGTCATGCCGACGGCGCGATACATCAGGAACATCGGGATCGCGACGACGACCGGCGGCAACATGCGCGTCGACAGGATGAAGAACAGCATGTCCTTCTCGCCGGCGATGCGGAAGCGCGAGAAGCCATAGGCTGTCAGCGTGCCCATCCCGACCGCGAGCACGGTCGAGGTGATCGCGATGATCAGACTGTTCATGAAGCGGCTCGGATAGGCCGAGAGCTGCACATTCGCCCCGGTGCGCAGCACGCGCTCGCCATTGTCGAGGATGCGCTGCTCCCACCAGGGCGCCGCGTCATAGGCGGCCGGATCGACCGGCTTGGTCAATTGCACGCGCTTGGTGAAGAGCTTGATGAACGGCGTGATCTCCGGCGCGAAGACGACCGTCGGCGGAACCGTGGTCGCGAGCGCGCGCGGCTTGAAGGCGGTCGACGCGATCCAGTAGATCGGCGCCAGGAAGATCAGCGTGATGACGAGCACAGAGGCGATCGCAAGACGATTGCCGACGAGCGCGCCCTTCGACTTGACGGCGGCCATCTCAGCGCTCCTTCACCCGGTTCAGATATTTGACGTAGATGTTGGTGATGGCGAGCACCATGATCAGGACGATGTAGGCGAGCGCCGACGACTTGCCGGTCTGCCATTCCTGGAACGCCATCTTGTAGAGCTTGATCGAGATGAGCTCGGTCGTGTCCTGGCTCGACATGATGTAAGCGAGGTCGAAGGTCTTGAACGCCTCCATCGTGCGGAAGATGATCGCGATCAGCAGGATCGGCGCGACCAGCGGCAGCGTGATGCGGCGGAACGTGTACCATTTGCCGGCGCGGTCGATCGCGGCCGCCTCGTAAAGATGCTTCGGCACCGCCGAGAGGCCGGCGAGCGAGAGCAGCATCACGAAGGGCGACCACATCCAGATATCGGTGATCGCGACGGCATAGAGCGCGGCATCGCGGTTCGACAGCCAGGCGAAATCGCCGAGGCGGAAGATGTAATTGATGATGCCCCAGGAGGGATCGTAGAGCAGCTTCCAGAACAGGCCGACGACCGCCATCGACATCATCATCGGCAGCAGCAGCAGCGTCGTGACGAGGCCCTTGAACGGGAAGGCGCGGTTCAGCAGCAACGCGATGCCGAAGCCGACCAGCACCTGCCCCGCCACCGAGACCAGAACGTATTTCGCCGTGACGACGAAATTGTTCCAGATGAATTCGTCGCCGAGCAGGTCGCGATAGTTCTTGAGCCCGATGAAGTTCGCCGGCGCGTTGGTCGACGCGCGAAAATCCGTGAAGGAATAGCCGAGCGAATAGATCAGCGGGAAAATGTTGAAGACGATCAGGAATGCGAGCGTCGGCAGGATGAAGAGGTTTCGGATCGACAGATCGCTCCAGCCGCGCGCGGCGGCGCGCGATTGCGGATCCAGTCTGGTCATTGCCGCCATGGCCACGGGTGGCTCCTCCGGAGGAAGTCGTCGTTTGAAAAGGCGTTTCGTGCGTCAGGGTCGTCGTTGCCGGGCTCGGCCCGGCAACCCAGACTTGGCTGCAACCGCGGACGCAGTCCCCACGCCCGCGAAAAGGCTGGATTGCCGGGCCGAGCCCGGCAATGACGACAGCCTGCGGACCCGGGCCGAAGCCCGGGCCCGCATGCCACTCAGTTCGCGTAGCGGCCGTATTTGGTGAACGTCTCGGTCCAGTCCTTGGCGAGGCCGTCCAGCGCTTCCTTCGCCGTGCCCTTGTCGCCGACGACATAGGGGCCGAGGCGATTGTTGAGCTGGGTCAGGAGCTCGGCATATTCCGGAACGGCCCAGAAGTCCTTCACCTTGAACATGGTCTCGTAGAAGGCCTTGTTGTACGGCGTCGCGTTCTGGAATTCCGGCGACTTCAGCACGGCCTGGCTGGCGGTGTAGCCGCCGAGTTCAGCCCAGCGCTTCTGCGTCGAGTCCTTGATGAACCACTCCAGGAACTTCTTCGACGCCTCCTGCTTCTTCGAGTAGGTGACGATCGAGATGCCCTGGCCGCCGAGCGCGGCGAACTGCTCGCCCGTCGGGCCCTTCGGATTGGCGAAGAAGCCGGTCACCTTGGCGTTCGGATTGGTCGCCTCGTTGAGCAGCGAGGGGAAGAAGGCGAAATAGTTCATGCTCATCGCCGCCAGGCCCTCGGTGATGGCCTGGTTGTCTTCCTGGAAGAAGGTATTGCCCCAGTTCGGCGGCGTGAACTTGTACAATTCCTTGTACATTTCCAGCGCCTCGACAGCGACCGGGGAGTTCACGATGCCCTCGACCTTGTAGTTCGAATAATCGCCGAGCTCGCCGCCATAGGAGAACAGCGCGTTCTCGAAGCCCATGGCCAGCGCGTCATAGGTCGTCTGGGTGTAGATGGCGATGCCGTAGCGCTTCTCGTCCGGGCGATAGAAGAACTCGGCGATGTCGCGCAGCTGCTTGAAATCCTCCGGCACGGCCAGCTCATAGCCGTATTTCGCCTTGAAGGCTTCCTTCTCCTTCGGATCCTCGAACCAGTCCTTGCGATAGGCCCAGCCGACGGCGTCGCCCTCGAGCGGGATCGCCCAGTACTTGCCGGAATTGGCCGGGTATTCGGCGTAATACTTGACCGTCGCCGGCGCCATGACCTCGGCGAGCTTGTGCTCGTTGAAGAAGTCGGTCAGGTCGACATAGTGCCCGCCCGTCGAGCCGGCACCCAGCCACTGGCTGTCGCCGACGACCATGTCATAGGCATCGCCCTTGGCGTTGAACTCGGTGAAGGCC
Source organism: Kaistia hirudinis (assembly GCF_014196455.1). Taxonomy (GTDB): domain Bacteria; phylum Pseudomonadota; class Alphaproteobacteria; order Rhizobiales; family Kaistiaceae; genus Kaistia; species Kaistia hirudinis. The sequence continues at coordinate 361,894 of NZ_JACIDS010000004.1, read as the reverse complement.
TTGGTCTGGAAATCCGGCCACGGCGTGGTTTCCACCGTGATGGTGTCGCCGGATTCGGCCGCATATTCGTTGACGAGTTCCTGCAGATAGTTGGCCGGGTCCCATTCGGCCCAGAAGATCGTGAGTTCTTCCGCCGAGGCACTCGCCACGCCGGCAATGGTGAAGCCGACGCCGGCCAGCAAGCCGGCCAGGGTTTTCCTGCGCATTCTGTCTCCTCCCTCTCCTGCGCTGTCCATATTCTTCAGGGGTCGACAGCATGCCCGCCATTTGCGGCTAGGCCCCCTTCTTGCGCGTCTTCCTCCCTCCCGTTCCGGTCTTGCCGGCGCCCGGCTCGGCGGGAGTCTCTCCCTCTCCCGCCTCTTGGAGCGCCTGCCGGATCAGGGCGGAGGCCGCCCAACTCGCAACCTTCTCGGCCTCTTTCGCCTCGAGGCCCCAGATGTCCTTCAGGATGATGATCGCCTCGATGCCGAAGAGCAGCGAGAGCGCCTGCGTCACACGTTCCGAGGCCGCCTTGCCGATCTGCGCCTGCAGCGGATCGATGGCGGTCTTCAGCAGTCCGCGGCGGTTTCCGCGCACGACGCGCGTTTCCGCCCCCAGCGTTCCGGCCTGCCGGCGCTGCCACTGGTCGAGCGCCAGAAGCAGCGCTGCACGGTGGGTCGCCTCATAGGCCTGCATCCGATGGTAGGCGAAGCCGAACAGGTCCGCCACCCGCTTTTCCGCGTCTCCGTCCTGCGGCTGCCAGTCGAGGATCGGGCCGAGCGCCTCGTCCACCGCCGCCTGGATCATCGCCGCCTGGCTCGGGAAATAGCGATAGGCCGTAGCGCGCGACACCTCCGCCGCCTCCGCAACCTCGCTGACCGAAGGCGAGCCGCCCTCCTGCATCAGACGGATCGCCGTCGCCAGCATCAGCCGCTTCATGCGGCCGCGCGGCCCCTTCTCGCTCTCCCCCGGAAGCTGTGCTTGACCTGAGACTGCCATACCAATACGATACGCACGTCTCAGATAAAAAGCAAACAGACATTTCGTCTTCCGGCCATCAGGGAGGATGGCAGGGAGACACAAAAGGCCAGACGAACCAATGCCTTGGGTCCGATGCACCCCGCGTCGGCCAGCGCTTCCGGCTTGCCATTCGGCCGCCCGCCAGTTGCCTCCCACGCACGCGTCGAGGATGCGATGAAGACGATCTATGTCGTCGGTACGGCGGATACGAAGGGCGAGGAACTCGCCTTCCTCAGCGCCCAGGTCGCAGCCTCCGGCGAAGCGGTCCGCCTCGTCGATGTCGGTACCCGCGCGCCGACCTGCCCCGTCGACGTCACCGCATCCGAGGTCGCGTCGCATCACCCGGACGGCGCCGCCGCGGTGCTCAAATCGCAGGATCGCGGCACCGCCGTCGCGGCCATGGGCGAGGCCTTTGCCCGCTATCTCGCGAGCCGCGACGACATCGCCGGCGTGATCGGCATCGGCGGCGGCGGTGGTACGTCGATCATCACCGCCGGCATGCGCCTCCTGCCCGTGGGCCTGCCCAAGCTGATGGTCTCGACGCTGGCCTCGGGCGATGTCGGTGGCTTTGTCGGCGTCTCCGACATCGTGATGATGCCCTCGGTGACCGATCTCGCCGGCCTCAACCGCATCTCGCGCCTCGTCCTGCAGAACGCCGCTCACGCCATCGTCGGCATGGTGCGCTACCCGCTGGTCGAGACGAGCGGCAAGCCGGCGGTCGCACTGACCATGTTCGGCGTCACCACCGACTGCGTCACGGCGGTCACTGACGAGCTGCGCTGCGACTATGACTGCCTGGTCTTCCACGCCACCGGAACCGGCGGCCGCGCGATGGAGAAGCTCGCCGAGAGCGGCATGCTGGTCGGCATGATCGACGCGACGACGACCGAGATCGCCGACCATCTGTTCGGCGGCGTCCTGTCGGCCGGCCCCGATCGCCTCGGCGCGGCGATCCGCACGCGCCTGCCCTATGTCGGCTCGGTCGGCGCGCTCGACATGGTCAATTTCTGGGCCGTGGACACGGTGCCCGAGCGCTTCCGCGGCCGCAATCTCTACCGCCACAACCCCAACGTCACGCTGATGCGCACCACGGCGGAGGAGAACCGCCGCATGGGCGCCTTCATCGCGGAGCGGCTCAACCGCTGCGAGGGCGCGGTGCGCTTCCTGCTGCCCGAGGGCGGCGTCTCCGCGCTCGACGCGCCCGGCCGCCCCTTCCACGATCCGGAGGCCGATGCGGCGCTGTTCGACGCCATCGAGGCGGACTTCATCACCACGGACCGGCGGCGGCTCGAAAGGCTGCCGCTCCACATCAACGACCCGGACTTCGCCAAGGCGCTCGCGATGCGCTTTCGCGAGATCGCAGACTAGACCCGAAGAAAGGAACGCGGATGCCGCGCATTCCCCGCAGCGAGATCCTCGCAAAGTTCAAGGACATGGTGGCGCGCCGCGTGCCGATCGTCGGCGGCGGCGCCGGCACCGGCCTCTCGGCGAAGTGCGAGGAGGCGGGCGGCATCGATCTGATCATCATCTATAATTCCGGCCGCTACCGCATGGCCGGACGCGGCTCCTCCGCCGGGCTGCTCGCCTATGGCAACGCCAACGAGATCGTCAAGGAGATGGCGCATGAGGTGCTGCCGGTCGTGCGCCACACGCCGGTTCTGGCGGGCGTCAACGGCACCGATCCCTTTGTCCTGATGCCTCAATTCCTCGCCGAGCTGAAAGGGATGGGCTTTTCCGGCGTGCAGAACTTCCCGACGATCGGCCTCTTCGACGGCGCCATGCGGCAGAGCTTCGAGGAGACCGGCATGGGCTACGGCCTCGAGGTCGACATGATCGCCGAGGCGCACCGGCTCGACCTGCTGACCACGCCCTATGTCTTCAATCCCGATGAATCGCGCGCGATGGCGGAAGCCGGCGCCGATATCATCGTCGCGCATATGGGCGTCACCACCGGCGGCTCGATCGGCGCCACCTCGGCGAAGTCGCTCGACACCTGCGTCGCCGATATCGACGCCATCGCCGAGGCCGCGCTGAAAGTGCGCTCCGACATCATCGTGCTGTGCCATGGCGGCCCGATCGCCCAGCCCGAGGATGCAGAATTCATCCTGAAGCGCACCGCGAACTGCCACGGCTTCTACGGCGCCTCCTCCATGGAGCGCCTGCCCGTCGAAGCCGCGCTCACCGAGCAGACGCGGAAGTTCAAGGGGCTGAGTTTTTGAGTTCGGAAGGTGGGCCGCGCGCCCTCCTCCCTCCCCTCTGTCTGAGGGCGAGGTGAAAGAGAAGCTGACAGGGAGAAGACACCGATGCCCGGCAAATTCGTTCTGGCCAAGGACACGCCGCAGGAGGCCAATGACTGGGGCCGCCTGCAATGGATCGCCAATCCGCCGACCACCGGCGCGGGCCAGATCACCACGATCGGCGTGACGCTCACGCCCGGAATGGGCCACGACTTCCACAAGCATCCCGACCAGGAAGAGGTGATCTACGTCGTCGCCGGCTCGGTCGAGCAATGGGTCGACCGCGAGAAGAAGATCCTCGGCCCGGGCGACGCGGCCTTCATCCCGGCAGACGTGGTGCACGCCTCGTTCAATGTCGGCACGGGCGAAGCGCGCATCGTGGCCATCCTCGGCCCGTGCGTCGGGTCGATCGGCTACGAGGTGGTCGACGTCGCCGGCGAGGCGCCGTGGAAGGATCTGCGGAAATAGGGGGGGGCGCTTGGCGCCCCGCTTGAGGCTTGCGCGGCGAAAGATCGATCCGTGGCGCCGACCCATTCTCTGCCGTCATCCCGGGCTTGACCCGGGATCCATACAGCCGAGGCGTCAGGCGATGAGGCGCCTCAGGCTGAATGGATCCCGGCTTCCGCCGGGATGACGGAGAATGGGGGTGGGGATCGGAGCATCCTCGGCAGCGGCACGGCGCTCCTTTTGCGAAGGAACTCTCGAGCGGAGGGCTCAGGCGAAGGTTGCCGCGCCGACACGCTGGAATTTGTAAGGCAGGCATGCCACGTTTGACTGTGAAACGACAATGGAGCTGAAGCTCCAGCAAGACGATCTGGGAGGATCGAATGGCCAACAACTATCCCAAGCTGCACAATGCGGCCTGGCCGGGCGTGGTCGGCAAGGGCGGCGACAGCGAGCCGATCATCGCGCTCGACACGCTGCTGCGCCTCACCGCCAATGCCGAGGTCGACGGCGTGAAGTTCGACGGGATCGATCTCTTCATCACCGCGCCGCATTTCGACATCGACAGCGACAAGGACGCCGTGAAGCGCATGAGCGATCACATCGCCTCCTATGGCCTCAAGGTCGGCTCCTTCGTGGCGCCGATCTGGGGCGGGGCCGGCGGCGGCTCGGCCATGGGCTCGGCCGAGGATCGGAAGCGCTTCGTCGAGCAGGTGCGCAAGGCCTGCGCGATCGGCCAGCAGATGCGCGACCTCGGCATCCGCCCGACCGGCGGCATCCGCATCGATTCCTCCGTCGGCGTCGAGGCCTGGGACAAGAATCCCGAGGGCAATACCAAGCTGATCGCGCAGACCTTTTCGGAGGCCGCCGATATCGCCGAGGACTATGACGAGTTCCTCGTCGCCGAGGGCGAGATCTGCTGGGGCGGCATGCATTCCTGGCGCGAGATGGTCAAGCTGCTCGAAATGGTCGGGCGTCCCGGCGTGGTCGGCTACCAGGCCGACATGGCCCATTCGATGCTCTATACGCTCGGCTACAATGCGGAGAACGACCGCATCCTGCCGAAGGACTATGACTGGGCCGACAAGGCGACGCTCGACGCTGCCTATCGCAAGGTCGCCGACGCGCTCCGCCCCTGGACCATGGATTTCCACGTCGCACAGAATGACGGCACCGTCTTCGGCTCGGGCGATCATGAGAAGACCGGCCGCCACTGCCAGGTCGACGACCCGAACGGCCGGCTCGATATCGCCAAGCATGCCGGCTACTGGCTGCGCGACCGCGACGGCAATCTGACCAAGCGCATGCGTCACATCTGCTGGGACGGCTGCATGTTCCCCAACAGCGTCATGGAGAGCCAGGACACCTGGAACAAGGTGCTGGGCGCGATGATCAAGGTGCGCGAGGCGCACGGCTGGAGCGAATAGGCGCCGCCTCTCCCCGAGGGGAGGTCGACGGCCTTCACGCTCCACCGCCGTCATCCCGGCGAAGGCCGGGATCCGTTCAGCCTGAGACGCCGCATCGCCTGACGCCTCGGCTGCATGGATCCCGGGTCAAGCCCGGGATGACGCCATCACAGAGAATGCAGCCGCTGAAGCGGCGCACGGATCCCGGGAGGAAACATGACCAAGACGCTGAATGTGGGCATGGTCGGCTATGGCTTCATGGCCCGCGCCCATTCCAATGCCTGGAGCAAGGTGTCGAACTTCTTCGACACGGGCTATCGGCCGGTGCTCAAGGCCGTCGCCGCGCGCAACACCGGCAAGGCGATGGAGTTCGCCGATCGCTGGGGCTATGAGAGCGTCGAGAGCGACTGGCGGCGGCTGATCGAGCGGCCGGACATCGACGTGATCGACATCTGCACGCCGAATGATTCCCACGCCGAGATCGCGATCGCGGCCGCGGCGGCCGGCAAGATGATCACCTGCGAGAAACCGCTGGCCCGCACCGCGGCCGAAGGCCTGCCGATGGTCGAGGCGGTCGAGAGGGCCGGCGTCGCCAATATGGTCTGGTACAATTACCGCCGCATCCCGGCGGTCATGCTGATCAAGACCATGATCGAGCGCGGCATGCTCGGCCGCGTCTATCACTATCGCGCCAAGTTCCTGCAGGACTGGACGATCTCGCCCGACGTGCCGCAGGGCGGCCCCGGCACCTGGCGCCTCGATGTCGATGCGGCCGGCTCCGGCGTCACCGGCGACCTGCTCGCCCACTGCCTCGACACCGCCATCTGGCTGAACGGCTCGATCGCGAGCCTCACCGCCATGACCGAGACCTTCGTCAAGGAACGCAAGGATGCGCTGACCGGCGCGACGAAGAAGGTCGGCATCGACGATGCCGCCGCCGTGCTGACGCGCTTCGAGAACGGCTCGCTCGGCACCTTCGAGTCCACCCGCTATGCCCGCGGCCACAAGGCGGCCTATACGCTGGAGATCAATGGCGAAAAGGGCTCCTTCGCCTGGGACCTGCATGATCTGAACCGCCTCTCCTGGTTCGATCACCGGACGCCGGGCGAGCTCCGCGGCTGGTCCTCCATCCTCGTCACCGACGGCGACCACCCCTATCTCGGCAAATGGTGGGTCCCCGGCCTCATCATCGGCTATGAGCACTCCTTCGTGCATCAGGTCGCCGATTTCCTCGAAGGCCTCGCCACCGGCAAGCCGGCCGCGCCGACCTTCCGCGACGCGCTGGAAACCGCCAAGGTCTGCGACGCGATCATCGCCTCGGGCGAGACGGGCCAGTGGGTCGAGCTGGGGTAAGGGGGGCGGGTTCGGCGGACGCTTCCGTCGCGTCGCCTCGCCGAGCCTCTTCCTGCCCCGTCCCAAGGGGCCGGCGTCGCTCCACGCTCCGCCGTCATCCCGGCGAAAGCCGGGATCCATTCAGCCAGAGGCGTTCAGGCGTCACGCGCCTCGGCTGTCTGGATCCCGTGTCGCGCACGGGATGACGGAAAATGGGGGGAGCGACGGAGACAGTGTCTCCCGTCGCGCGCGCCCCCCGGCAAAGGCCCACACAAACAACAGGCGGCAGCACGCACCGCCGCGCCTCCATTCAACGAGACGTCCGGGAGGACCCCCTCATGAAATTCGGCTTCAACCTGCTGCTGTGGACCACCCATGTGCGCGAGGAACATTGGCCGATCCTCGATCAGCTGAAGGCCGCCGGCTATGACGGCGTCGAGGTGCCGATGTTCGAGGGAACGCCGGAGCATTTCGAAACGCTCGGCCGGCGGATCCGCGCGGCGGGGCTCGAAGGCAACGGCATCGGCATCATGCCGGGCGGCGGCAGGAGCGCGGTCTCGGCCGATCCCACTGAGCGGGCCGGCGCACTGGCGCATCTGCAATGGCTGAGCGATTGCACCGCCGCGCTCGGCGGCGACATGGTCGCAGGACCGCTGCACCAGCCGCTCGGCGAATTCACCGGCCGCGGCCCGACGGCGGACGAACGCCGGCGCTGCGCCGAGGTTTCGAAGGAAGCCGCGCGCTATGCGGCGAAGCAGGGCGTCGCGATCTCGGTCGAGCCGCTCAACCGCTTCGAATGCTATTTCCTCAACACGGCCGGCGCCGCCAAGGCGCTGGTCGAGGCGGTCGACGAGCCGAATTACGGCTATCTCTACGACACCTTCCACTTCAACATCGAAGAGAAGAACCAGCCCCGCGCCATCCACGCGACACATAGCGCGATCAACCACGTCCACATCTCCGAGAACGACCGCGGCACGCCGGGCACCGGCCCGATCGATTTCGCCGCCGTGTTCAAGGCGCTGAAAGAGGTCGGCTATGACGGCTGGATGACCGTCGAAGCCTTCGGCTCCGCCCTCCCCGACCTCGCCGCCGCCACCCGCGTCTGGCGCCCGCTGTTTGAAAAGCCGGAGGATGTGTATCTCGGGGCGATCAGGCTCATGAAGGAGGGGTGGGAGCGGGCGTGAGGGGACTTCTCTTGAGCCCTCCCCTTGAGGGAGGGCCGAAAACGCTCTTGGCGTTTTCGGGGAGGGGCTAGCTTCGGCGGCGCCGAAGCGTTCTGCCTGTCTGTCGAAGGATAAGGCTGGACGGGAGAGCGCCTCGACGTCGCCCCGAACACCCTCTCCGGAACACTTTGCGGTCTTGGCGAGGCGCGCCCCGTGATGGTCCGCACCGCCGGTGTCTTGCGGAGGGGCCGCGACCCCTCCCCAAAACCGCTTTGCGGTTTTGACCCTCCCTCAAGGGGAGGGTGCAAGAACGCGAGACTTTGCCGGTACAGCTGTCAGCCCCCTCCCTGGCCCTCCCCCGCTCCGCGGGAGAGGGGACATGCGCAGCAACTCCCCATCCCCCACGACAAGGTGCCCCGAATATGCTTCGCTGGCTGCAACGATCGCCGGCGGATTGCGTGGGCGGCTTGAGGGAGGATCGAGATGGGTGTGGTTCTGGTCACCGGCGCGTCGCGCAGCCTGGGCGCGGCGATGGCGAAGGCGCTCGGCGCGGCGGGATGGAGCGTTGCGGTCAATTATGCCCATGACGATGCCGGCGCGGCCGCCGTGGTCGATGCGATCCAGGCGGCCGGCGGCAAGGCGGCTGCCTTCAAGTTCGACGTGACCGACAAGGCCAGCGTGCGCCACGGCATCCACGAGATCGAGGGCAAGCTCGGGCCGCTCGACGTGATCGTCAACAACGCCACCGGCCCGCAGCCCTTCATCGCGATCGAGGCGCAGAGCTGGGACGATCATCTCGACCAGCTTCGCTTCTTCGTGAAGGCGCCGCTTCTGATCCTGCAGGAGGTGCTGCCGGCCTGGAAGGCGCGCCGCTCCGGCAAGGTGATCAATATCGGCTCGGAAGTGGTCGATATGGGCAATCCGGAATTCGCCCACTATGTCGGCGCCAAGGCCGCCATGGTCGGGCTGACGCGCTCCTTCGCGACCGAGCTCGGGCCCTTCGGCATCACGGTGAACCTCGTCGCGCCCGGCTTCATCCCCGTCGCGCGCCATGCCGATGTCACCGAGGACGAGCGCGAGGCCTATCGCCGCCTCGTCCCGCTCGGCTACCAGGGCAAGCCGGAGGATCTCGCCGGGACGATCGTCTTTCTCGCCTCGCCGGCCGCCGATTTCATCACCGGCCAGACCATCGCGGTGAATGGCGGGCGCACATTGGCCTGAACGTCAGGCCGGCTCTGCCTTTTCTTCCCCTCTCCCGCTCGCGGGAGAGGTCGGGTGAGGGTCTTCCTTGCCGAGGCCGACGGCGGGTGCGGAACGAAGCAGAAAGAAAGCCCCTCACCCCGGCCCTCTCCCGCGCTGCGGGAGAGGGAGAAGGTGTAGGATCTCAAGCGTCCTGCGCTTCCTTGAGCCTGCTCAGGAAAGTGATCAGCTCGCCGCTCGTGACCTCGACCGGGCGGTCGTTCATCACGGTCAAATCCGCGCCGACCGGATCGCAGAACGCGGCCTCGCGCGCCAGCCGCTCGCGGATCGCCGCCTCGCTCTCGCGCCCGCGCGCGGCGAGGCGCCCGGCGATCAGCTCCGGCGGCGCGGTGACGAAGACGACGACGACGCGCGGGAAACGGCGCCGCGCCTCGGCGAGCACGCCGCGCGACAGGTTGCAGATGGCGACGGTTCCCGCCTCCACGGCGTCGCGCGTCGTGGCGGGCAGCGCATAGCCGAGCCCATGCGCGCGCCAGGAGAGCGCGAAGCCGTCGCTGGCGTGGCCGGCCGCGAAGGTCGCCTCGTCGATCGTGTCGTGATCCTCGAAGGCGTTGGCCCCGCGCGTCACCATGCGGCGCACGAACAGGAACGCCGGATCGCCGGCGAGCGCTGCCCGCGCATGCGCGATCAGCGTGTCCTTGCCGGCGCCGCTCGGCCCGACGATTGCGACGAAGGCTCCGGCCATGACGCCATCCTCACGAAACGCGGCGGCCCTGGCGCCAGACCTGGCGCACGATCGGCGTCTCGCCCGCGAGGTGCACGCGGACGAGATCGGCGCGCAGCCCGGGCGCGATCGCGCCGCGGTCGCCGAGCCCCGTCGCCTCGGCTGGGGTCAGCGTCACCGTGCGGATCGCCGTCGGCAGATCGATGTTCGGCGCCCGCTGCGGCAGCTGGAAGGCCGACATCAGCAGGCTCGCCGGCACATAGTCCGAGGAGAGGATGTCGAGCACGCCGGCCCGTGCCAGTTGCTCGGCCGCGATGTTGCCGGAATGCGAGCCGCCGCGCACGACGTTCGGTCCGCCCATCATCACGCCGATGCCGGCGCCATGCAGTGCCTCGGCGGCCTCGAGCGTGGTCGGGAACTCGCCGATCGCGACGCCGTTCTCGACCGCCTCGGCCGCATGCGCCGCCGTCGCGTCGTCATGGCTCGCCAGAACCGCGCCGACACCGCCGGCGATATCGATCAGCCGGCGCCGGTTCGGCGCGGCATGGGTCGCGTGCAGTTCCAGCCGCTGGCGGATGAAGCGATCCGCATCCTCCTCGCTCATCGGCTTGCGGCGCATATAGAAGCGCCGCCAGGTCTCGAGGTCGGAGAACTGGCGCTGGCCGGGCGTGTGATCCATCAGCGACATCATGTGGATCGGGAAGCGGTGCGAGAAATCCTCGACCTGCTCGATCACGTCCTCGCAGGCGATCTCGCAGCGCAGATGCGTGCGGTGATCGACGCGCAGATGCCCCGCGCTCTTCGCCTCGTCCAGCGCCTCGGCGAGCTTGATCAGATCCTCGCCGATCGACGCGGAATCAGCGTCGGAGCCGGCGCGGAGCGAATCGAACACCGTCGTGATGCCGGCAGCGGCGATCTGCGCGTCATAGGCCATGACCGAGGCGAGCGGATGCCAGCGCACATGCGGGCGCGGCGCGAAATGCGCCTCGAGATGGTCGGTGTGCAGTTCGACCAGGCCCGGAATCAGATAGTCGCCGGCAAGGTCGATGCCCGTCTCGGGCGCAGCGCCCTCCCCGATCTCGGCGATCACGCCGTCGGCGACGGCCACCCAGCCCGCTTCGACGACGCGGTCGGGCAGCACGAGCGTGGCGTTGGAGAGGACATAGTCGCGCGGGTCGATCATCGGAGCCGGTCTTTCCAATTCAGCTTGAGCCGACGGGATCCTCCCCTTGAACCCTCCCCTTGAGGGAGGGTCAAAACCGCGAAGCGGTTTTGGGGAGGGGTCACGTCTGCTCTTCTAATCTCACAGCCATGGCGAGACCATGACCCCCTCCCGAAAACGCCGAGGCGTTTTCGGCCTCCCCTCAAGGGGGAGGCTCAAGGAGAGCGTCGGCCCCGCCGCACTCATTATGCCGCCTTTTCCGTGGCGAAGCGGGTCACGTCAACGATCCGGTCGGCGACGCGATCACGCACATCCTCGTCGTGGAAGATGCCGATCACCGCGGCGCCGGCCGCCTTCTTCTCTTCAATGAGCCGCACGACGACGGCGCGGTTCGCCGCGTCCAGCGAGGCGGTCGGCTCGTCGAGCAGCAGCACCGGCCGCTCGGCGGCGAGGCCGCGGGCGATGTTGACGCGCTGCTGCTCGCCGCCGGAAAAGGTCGCCGGCGGCAGCGACCAGAGCCGCTCGGGCACGTTGAGCAACGTCAGCAGCCGCTCGGCGCGGCTCCAGGCCTCGCACTCGCCGACCCCGTCGGACTGGGCGGCGCCCGCGACGATATCGAGCGTGGAGACGCGCGGGATCACGCGCAGGAACTGGCTGACATAGCCCATGACGGAGGCGCGGAGCGCCAGCACGCGCCGCGGCTCGGCGGTCGCGACATCGACGAATTCCGCGCCATCGCGCACGAGGATGCGGCCCGCCTCGCAGCGATAATTGCCATAGATCATCTTGAGGATCGACGATTTGCCGGCGCCGGACGGGCCGCCGAGCACCACGCATTCGCCGGGCGAGACGGCGAAGGAGACATTGTCGACGACGCCGATCCGGAGGCCGTCGCGCAGATGCAGCGTGAAGGATTTCGACACGCCTTCGAGGATGACGCTGTGTTGGGTCATGGTCAGGCCGCCAGGACGGAGGAGACGAGAAGCTGCGTATAGGCCTCGCGCGGATCGTCGAGCACCTGATCGGTCAGGCCGGTCTCGATCACCCGCCCTTGCCGCATCACCATGATGCGATGCGACAGCAGCCGCGCCACGGCGAGGTCGTGCGTCACGATGATCACGGCGAGGCCGAGCTCGCTGACGAGGCCGCGGATCAGGTCGAGCAGGCGCGCCTGCACGGAGACGTCGAGGCCGGAGGTCGGCTCGTCCATGAAGACGAGGCGCGGATGGGTGACGAGGTTGCGCGCGATCTGCAGGCGCTGGCGCATGCCGCCGGAAAAGCTCTTCGGCATGTCGTCGATGCGCGAGGGATCGATCTCGACGCGGCCGAGCCAATCCGACGCGGTGTCGCGGATCTTGCCGTAATGGCGCGCGCCGACGGCCATCAGCCGCTCGCCGACATTGCCGCCGGCGGAAACGCCCATGCGCAGACCGTCGCGCGCATCCTGCCGCACGAAGCCCCAGTCGGTCCGCAGCAGGAAGCGCCGCTCCGCCTCGCTGAGCGTGAACAGGTTCCGCGTCACGCCATCGCGCATGCGATAGCCGACGCTGCCGGCGGTCGGATCGAGCTCGGTGGCGAGCAGCGAGAGCAGCGTCGACTTGCCGGAGCCGGACTCGCCGACCACGGCCAGCACCTCGCCCTCGTAGAGATCGAAGGTCACATCGGCGCAGCCGAGCCGCGGCCCGTAATGCTTGGTGAGGGCGCGGGCGGAGAGAAGCGGGAGATCGGCCGGGGTCATGATGCTGCACCGTCGATGAGAGAAGGGACTGCCCCTTCCCCTCTCCCGCTTGCGGGAGAGGTCGGGTGAGGGTCTTGCTGGCAGGCTACAGACGGATCGAAAGAAGCAAGGGAAGGAAGCCCCTCACCCCGGCCCTCTCCCGTTGCACGGGAGAGGGAGGAGGAAGGAGAGGCGCCCTCGCCGAGCTCCAGCCGGAAGCTGAAGCCGTGCTTCTCGAAGCCGAGGGCTTCATAGAAGGCGTGGCCGCGCTCATTGGCGAGGTTGGAGGAAAGCGTCGCCTTATAGGCGCCCTTTGCCTGCGCCAGTGCGCAGGCGGCGTTCATCATCGCGCTGCCGAGGCCCCGCCCCTGCAGCCCCTCGCGGATCACGACATTCTCGATCATCGCCGTGGGCGTGCCCCAATGGGCGATGTTGTCGATGATCATCAGCGCAAAGGTGCCGACGGTCTCGCCGTCCGCTTCCGCGAAATAGATCGCGTAGTCGGGATAGGCCGCGAAGCGCGCGAAGATCGCCTTCGCCGCGTCGAGCGTGATCACGCGGCCCTTGTTGAAGCTCGGCTGCGCATAGAGCGCGATGAGCGCCGGCAGATCGGCCTCGGTGATGGCGCGGAGCGTAAGATCGCTCAAGTTCCGCTCCCCTCGGTGACGGGCACGGCCGCAACGCCCTCGCCCCTTGCGGGGGAGGAAGAAGGAAGGGCCAGCATCGCGCCGACATGGCCGTCCGCGCGGCGCTCCTCGCAGAAATCACTGTCGGAGCACACGAACATGCGCCCGCCGGCATCGTCGAGCACGACTTCGTCGAGATAGACGCCGGTGGCACCGCAGAGCGCGCAAGGCTTGTCGAAGGTCTGGACCGCGAAGGGATGATCCTCGAAATCGAGGCTGCGCACCTTGGTATGCGGCGGCACCGCATAGATGCGCTTCTCGCGCCCGGCGCCGAAGAGCTGCAGCGCCGCGCAATCATCCATCTTGGGATTGTCGAATTTCGGCGTCGGCGAAGGATCCATCACATAGCGGCCGGCGACCTCAACCGGATAGGCATAGGTCGTCGCGATGTGGCCGTGGCGGGCGATGTCCTCATAGAGCTTCACATGCATGAGGCCGTAATCGGCCAGCGCATGCAGCTTGCGCGTCTCGGTCTCGCGCGGCTCGAGATAGCGCAGCGGCTCGGGGATCGGCACCTGATAGACGAGCACCTGGTCGCTTGTCAGCGTGCGCTCGGGGATGCGGTGGCGCGTCTGGATGATCGTCGCGTCGGCGGTCTTCGTCGTCGTCTCGACGCCGGCGGTCTTGGCGAAGAACTTGCGGATCGAGACGGCGTTGGTCGTGTCGTCAGAGCCCTGGTCGATGACCTTCAGCACGTCCTGCGGCCCGATGATCGCCGCCGTCACCTGCACGCCGCCCGTGCCCCAGCCATAGGGCATCGGCATTTCGCGGCTGGCGAAGGGAACCTGATAGCCGGGGATGGCGATCGCCTTCAGGACCGCGCGCCGGATCATCCGCTTCGTCTGCTCGTCGAGATAGGCGAAGTTGTAGCCGGTGCTGCCCTCTCCCCCCTTGTGTTGGGTGGGGGAAGAACGATCGGTAGCTGTGAGCGCAGCACTCATTCCGCCGCCTCCTTCAGTTCGCTGTCCGTCCCTTGCCGGCGTGCGGCATGCTCGGCGCGCATTTTGCGCACCAGGCCGAGCTCGGCCTGGAAATCGACATAGTGCGGCAGCTTCAGATGCTCGACGAAGCCGGTCGCCTGGACATTGTCGCAATGCGACAGCACGAATTCCTCGTCCTGCGCCGGGGCGACGACATCCTCGCCGAACTCGCGCGTCCGGAGCGCCCGGTCGACCAGCGACATCGACATCGCCTTGCGCTCGCTCTGGCCGAAGACGAGGCCATAGCCGCGGGTGAACTGCGGCGGCACGTCCGCCGAGCCATGGAACTGATTGACCATCTGGCACTCCGTCACCGCGACGGAGCCGAGCGGCACGGCGAAGCCGAGCTCCTCCGGCACATACTCCGCCGTGACGGCGCCGAACCTTATTTCGCCGACGAAGGGATGCGTGCGGCCATAGCCGCGCTGCGTCGAATAGCCGAGCGCCAGCAGGAAGCCCTCGTCGCCGCGCGCGAGCGCCTGCAGGCGCAAATCGCGATCGGCGGGGAAGTCGAGCGGCGCCCGCGTCAGGTCGCCGACGTCAGCCATATCGTCCGGAACGTCGCGCTCGATCAGGCCTTCGTCGTCGAGCAAGTCGGTGACACGCGGCGTCGCCTCGTGCGCCGCCTCGACCTCGGCCGGCAGCGGCAGTTCGGCGCCGGCCTCCAGCAGGAAGTCGATCAGGCGGTGCGTGTAGTCGAAGGTCGGCCCGAGCACCTGCCCGCCCGGCAGATCCTTGAAGGTCGCCGAGATCCGCCGCTCGATCGCCATCCGGGCAGTGTCCAGCGGCTCCGAGGCGCCGAAGCGCGGCAGCGTGGTGCGATAGGCGCGCACCAGGAAGATCGCCTCGATCAGATCGCCCCGCGCCTGCTTGATCGCCAGCGCCGCAAGCTTCGGGTCGTAGAGCGAGCCCTCAGCCATCACGCGATCGACGGCGAGCTTCAATTGCGTCTCGATCTGGCGCGGCGCGATCTCGGCCACGTCCTCGGGACCGCGCCGTTCATGCGCCAGCAGCGCATGGGCATTGTCGATCGCGGCCTCGCCGCCCTTTACCGCAACATACATGTCAGACCTCCCTGACCCGGGTGGTACGGGGGAGTGCGGCGAGACGGCGAGGCGCCACCAGCACCAGATCGACGCCGCGGGGAAAGAGGGCCCGGTTCGCAGCGAGCTCCGCCGTCAGGCCGTCACGCCAGGGCGCGATGCCGATTCGCGCCGTCGTCGCGATGCCGGGACCGGCGAGTTCGAGCGGTCCATCCGCCTCGATCGCGTCGACCGCCGCGATGATCGTCGTCGAACGGTCCGGATATTCGTCCGTGCCGAGCGCGAAATTCGCCAATGGCGGCATGCGGGCGAAATCGGCGACGAGGGCGAACGTCGCCGCGGCAGGATCGGCGACGATCTTCGCACCGGTATGGAAACGGAGATACGCCGACACCTCGTCCGAGGCGGCGAGCTGCGGATCGAGCCAGAGCGGCGCCTCATGATCGGCGAGCGCCAGCGCCAGAGACCCGATCCCGGCCGGCAGCGGCGCCGGCGGAAGGAGCTTCGGCGCGAAGGCCTCGATCGTCCCGGGGCGCGCCAAGGCATTCATGAGACTGCGAAAATCGGCCTGCGCCTCGATCACCGGATCGGCGGGGCCGGAGCTTGCCAGAGCGGCGGACATCAATCCTCTCCCCGCACCATCGTGAAGAAATCGACCTTGGTTGCGGCAACGCGGCGGGCCTTTGTCTCGGCCTCGGCGGCGACCCGCTGCCGAACCGTCCTTGCGGCGCGCTCGACCGCCACGTGCTCGTCACCCTGGCAGAGCGCGTCCAGAATGGCGGAAATCCGCGCTTTCTCGCTGTCCCGACCAAGTTGATAGGCAAAGCCGGTCCGCCCGTCGGGAAGCCGGATCGCCGCCCGCGTCACCGTCGCCTCGCCGAGATTGAAGGCCCGGCCATCGCCGCCCGCCCGGCCGCGCAGCATCACCAGCCCGCTCTCCGGCCGGCGAAGATCGACGGCCGCGGCGGCGAGTGCACCCGCTCCGATGTCGCTAAGAATCTGACATATCTCGTCTTTTGTTGCTTCAGCCAGCAGCGCCATCAAGGCCTGCCGCCGCAGGACGAGATAGCCCTCGGTCTTGGGCCGGACTGCGTGGGAAATCGAAGAGGTCATTCTCGGGCTCCGCGATCCGTGCCGGCGCCTTGATGCGGCGGGCTTTCGCTTCGAGTTGTCTAGTGGTATAGATGAATGCATGAAACAGTCCAGTGACGATTTGATGACGGCGCGCCCCGATGGCAGCGGCTCGGTCACCCGCGGTACCGGCATCGCCGCCTGGCGCCAGATCGCCGACGAGGTCGCCGCCGAAATCCGCGCCGGCCTCCTCCAGCCGGAGGCCCAGTTGCCGACGGAAAGCCAGCTGGCGTCTCGCTTTTCCGTCAATCGGCATACGGTTCGCCGCGCGCTCGCCGAGCTGGCCGAACGCGGCCTCGTCCGGGCGACGCAGGGCCGCGGCACCTTCGTTGAGACCCGCCCCATCCCCTACCCGATCGGCCGGCGCACGCGCTTTTCCGAGATCATCTCGCGCGCGGGCCGCGAAGCCGGCGGCCGGCTGATCGACAGTGCCGTCCTCACGGCCGACGCGCTGGTCGCCGCCGCGCTGCATATCCCGCTCGGCGCGCCGGTCATCCGGCTCGACACGGTCCGCTATGCCGACGACGCCCCGATCGCCATGGGCTCCGGCTTCTTCCCGCTGCCGCGTTTCGCAGGGCTGGACGCGGCCTATCTCGCCGGCGGCACGATGACCAAGGCCTTGGAATCGCGCGGTGTTTCTGACTATCGCCGGCTGGAGACGCGCATTTCCGCCCGCCCCGCTTCGCTCGACGAGGCCGCCCGACTCGACCTGGCGCCCGGCCGGATCCTGCTCACCATCGACAGCGTCAATGCCGACGCCGATGGCGTGCCGATCCAGTTCACCCGCGGCGTCTTCTCCGCCGACCGGACCGAGATCCTGATCGAAAGCTGAGGCGCCTCAGACGACCTTCGCCTTGCCGATGATCGCGAGGCGCAGCCGCGTCGAGATGAAGTCGATGATGGCGACGGTGACGAGGATCATCAGGATCAGGAAGGCAACCTGCTTCAGTTCCAGAACACGAATGAGTTCAGTCAGATAGGCGCCGACACCGCCCGCGCCGACAATGCCGATGATCGTTGCCGAGCGCGTGTTTGATTCGATGAAATAGAGCACCTGGCTGGCGATGACCGGCAGCACCTCCGGCACCAGGCCGAAGCGGACCTGTTCCAGCTTGTTGCCGCCGGCCGCGGTGACGCCCTCGCGCGACTTGCCGTCGGTCGCCTCGATCGCCTCGGAGAAGAGCTTGCCCAGCGCGCCGAAATCGGCGCAGGCGATGGCGAGCACGCCGGCGAACGGGCCGAGCCCGACCACGGTGATCCACAGCAGCGCCCAGATCAGCGTATCGACGGAGCGGATCACGTCGAAGGTCCGCCGGACGGCGAAATGCACGAAGATGTTGGGAATGACGTTCCGCGCCGCCAGAAAGGCAATCGGAAAGGCGAGGCAGGCTGCGATCAGCGTGCCCAGGAAGGCGATGCCGAGCGTCTCGCCGAGCGCGATCGAAAAGGCGACGAAGCGCCCCTGCGGCTCCGGCGGGATCATCAGGACGGCGAACTGGCCGAGCCGGTGCAGGCCGCCGAGGATGCGCTGCAGCGAGAAATTGAGTTCGATCATGGCATAGAAGGCGCCGAACACGATCAGCGCCGGAATGCCGATCGCCGCCAGCCGCCGCCGCGGCGAACCGCCGAAATGGCGGCCATGGCGCTGCTTCAGCGCATCCAGATCGGCCAGCGCCGCGTCCGCGAGGCGACCGCGCCCCGATTGGGAAATCGCCGGTACGCCGCTCATTTCACGCCCTCCGGGTTGATCAGGCGATGGCGGATCTGCTCGGTGCCGAGGTCGATCAGGATCACCGTCGCGATGATCATCAAAAGGATGGCCGAGACGTCCGTGTAGTAGAAATTGCGGATCGCGACGAGGAACTCCTGGCCGATGCCGCCCGCCCCGACGAAGCCCATGACACCGGCGCCGCGGACATTGATCTCGAAGCGCAGCAGCGCATAGGAGGCAAAGCCCGGCGCAACCTGCGGCAGCACGGCGAAGCGGATGATCTGGACCCAGGACGCGCCGGCCGCCGACAGGCCCTCGACCGGCTTCATATCGATGTTCTCGACGACTTCGGCGAACAGCTTGCCGAGCGCGCCGGCCGTATGGATCGACAGCGCCAGCACGCCGGCCATCGGGCCGAGGCCGAAGGCGATCACGAAGATCAGCGCGAAGACGATGTCGGGAACCGTGCGGCAGAATTCGAGGAAGCGCCGCGCGGCGATGCGCGACCAGCGGCTCCGCGCGAGATTGGCCGAGGCATGGAAGCAGAGCAGGAAGGCGACGACCGCCCCCATCAGCGTCCCGAGATAGGCGATGAGGATCGTCTGCCAGAGCAGGCCGAGCCATTTCGGGAAGGCCCAATACCATTCGGCGATATCGCCGAAGAAATTGCCGGCGGAGATCTTCGGGATCGTCCGGCCGATGAAGCCGCCGAAATTGCCGATATTCGCAATCAGCGTCAGCGGACGCACATGGGCGAGCTGGGCGCTGACGAAGACGAGCACGACGATGATGGCGAGCACCAGCAGCGTGCGCTGGCGCCGCGCGGCGACGGCCGCCTTATAGGCATCGGCGAGTGCCTTGGCCTGGGCGGCGGGGAGAACGGGGACTGCGGTCGCCACGGGTCGAGCTCCGGCAGGAAGAGGAAGGGCGGCCGCAAGGCCGCCCCGAGACTTGGTCTTCGCGACCGGCTCAGCTCTTCTTGCGCTGCTCGTCGTTGAACTTCACCATATCGACGACCGGCTCGTAATCCTTGGCCGAGGTCGGGGCGAATTCGATGTCCTTGCCGTCGGAGAGCGCGTCGAAGGCAGCCTTGTCCTTCTTCGGCATGGCGAGGAAGGCCTCGGTGATCTGCTTCTTGAGGTCGGCCGGCAGCGAGGCGAGGACCGAATACGGGCCCTCCGGCAGGAAGTCCGACTTGAAGACGATGCGGAAGTCTTCCTTCTTCATCGGATTGCCATTGGCATCCTTGAGGACGCCCTTGGTGATCATGCGGGTCAGGTTGGAATCGTTTTCCGAGTTCCAGGAATTGGCGGCGGCGTCGACCGTGCCCTGCGCCAGCGCGAGGACGGCGTTGTCATGGCTGCCGGCGAAGATCGCCTCGGAGAAGAACGTGTCGACGTCCTTGCCGTCGCGATGCAGGAAGTAGCGCGGCGCATTGTTGCCCGAGGTCGAATTCGGGTCGACCAGGGCGAGCCTCTTGCCCTTGAGGTCGTCGATCGACTTATACGGGCCGCTGGCGAGCGTATAGATGACCGAATAATAGCCGGTCGCGCCGTTCGAGTGACGCGAGACGACGACCGGCTCGGTGGCGACGCCGGTCAGCACGGCGCGGGCATAGGACGCCGGGCCGTAGAAGCCGATCTGGGCATTGCCGGCGCGCTGCGCCTCGATGACCGCGGCATAGTCGGTGGCCACGGCCAGCTTGACCGGAACGCCGAGTTCCTTCGAGAGATAGTTCGTCAGCGGCGTGTAGCGGTCGGTCGTCGTCGAGGCGTTCTCGGCCGGGATGACGGCGAGCGTCAGCTCCGGATACTGGGCCTTCCAGTCCTCGGCATGGGCGGCGCCGGCGATCGCCAGCGTGGCGAAGGCGGCACCGATAAGGGTACGGCGGTTCAGCATCAGATCTCTCCAGACGTTGTCGGCGCGGGACGCACCGGTTGGCATGCCCGTCGGGGCATTCAGACGGCCACGGCGATCGCTTCGCCGGACGTTTCCTGTGGACGCGCGGCAGGCGCGTGATCCATGACCTCGCCGGCTTCGAGGCCGTAGAGTTCGCGCGCGACATCATCGGTGAGGGCCGCGGGCGCGCCGTCGAACACGAGCCGCCCCGCCGACATGCCGATCAGCCGGTCGCAATAATTGCGGGCGAGATCGAGCGAATGCAGGTTGCACAGCACCGTGATGCCGTAGTGCTTGTTGATGCGCAGCAGCGCATCCATCACGACCTTGGTGTTGCGCGGGTCGAGCGAGGCGATCGGCTCGTCGGCGAGGATCGCGTCCGGCTCCTGCACCAGCGCCCGCGCAATGGCGACGCGCTGCTGCTGTCCGCCCGAAAGGCTGTCGGCGCGCTGCGCCGCGAGATTGGCGATGTCGAACTGCTCGAGCGCGGACAGCGCGATGGCGCGGTCCTCCTCGCTCCACATCCGCATCAGCGCGCGCGGCGTCGAGACCTTGTTGAGGCGGCCCATCAGCACATTGGTCAGCACGTCGAGACGGCCGACCAGATTGAACTGCTGGAAGATCATGGCGCATCGGGCGCGCCAGTCGCGCAGCGCCTGGCCGTTCAAGCGCGTGACATCGAGATCGTCGAACCGGATCGAACCCGCCGTCGGATCGACGAGGCGATTGATCATGCGGAGCAGGGTCGACTTGCCGGCACCGGAGCGCCCGATCACACCGACGAAGCTGCCGCTCGGAATTGAAAGGCTCACGCCGGAGACGGCGGCCTTGTTGTTGTAATATCGATCCACCCCGTCAAGGACGAGCATGCACGGACCTCCTGAGTTTGGAAGATCCTGCGCGATCGACGCAAATCTATTGTGACAGCAACACCCCCCTGTGGAAGACTCCACAACCACCTGCGAAGCAAGGGCGATATTCATTCGCCGGCTTCGTCACCGATCTGTCATGGGAATTCTCCACCCTGCAACGGAAATCAAGAATCCATCGGAGCCTATCCATGCGCCTCGGCGAGCAGCCGTCCATCGATCCGACCGCCCGTATCCGCGACTGCCGGCTCGGCTGCTACACCGAGGTGGGCGCCGGCACCAAGCTCGCCGAGACGCAGATGGACGATTATTCCTACATCTCCGAGCATGGCGACGTGATCTACACATCGATCGGCAAGTTCTGCTCGATCGCCGCCTTCGTGCGCATCAACCCCGGCAATCACCCGCACTGGCGCGCCTCGCAATCGCACTTCACCTACCGCGCCTCGTATTATTTCGACGGCGAAGCGGATGAGGACGCCTTCTTCGACTGGCGCCGCTCGAACGGCGTTTCGATCGGGCACGATGTCTGGATCGGACACGGCGTGGTCGTCATGCCCGGCGTGACGATCGGCACCGGCGCGATCCTCGGCTCCGGCGCGGTGGTGACCAAGGATGTCGCGCCCTACGAGATCGCCGTCGGCGTTCCCGCCAAGCCGATGCGCCGCCGCTTTGCCGTGCCCGTCGCGGAACGGATGCAGGCGCTCGCCTGGTGGGACTGGAACCATGACCGCCTGCACGCGGCACTGCCGGATTTCCGCGCGCTCTCGTCCGAGGCGTTCCTGGAGAAATATGAGGGCTGACGCTCAGCGCGGGCCGAAGAGGTCGATCACCTCGAACCGGTTCGTCCGGTCATAGCTGTGCAGGCCGCTATTGCGGCCGAAGGGCTTGGCGCGCGTCAGTACCGCCTGCTGGAATCCGGTCTCGTCGAGTTGCTCGATTGCCGCGAAGGCGAGCCGCGCGCCATAGCCGCCGGCGCAATCCTGTGCCGGACGGACGAGCTTGCCGCCGATATCGAGAATCCGCCCGCCGGGTCGCGCGGCGGTGAGGTCGACCAGCACCGGATTGGCGGGATGCGGCCGCCACGGCCCCTGCAGGCGATCCGCGCGCCACAGCACTAGCGTGTCCCAGCTCGACGCCCAGCGCGCCCGCTCGGCGGCGAACAGCCACCAGCCTTCGTCACGCCGCAGCAGCGTCGCATCGGCAAGGTCCTCGCCCTCGATAAGGGTCGCCGCGAACGTCCAGCGCTCCGGGAACGGATCGGCGCGATAGAGCTCGACCGTCCGCCGGGCCGAGGTCTCCGGGATCATCCAGATCGCCCCCTCCGCCTCGAACACGAACGGATAGGAGAGATGGTCGGGACCTTCGAGGATCGGGACGGGGTGCGACGGCGTTCCGTCCACCGCGAGGCGGCTCAGCGAGAGAATGCCGCGTCCGGTCGCATAGGGATATTCCTCGACGAACAGGAACGTCTCGCCGCCCTGCTCGAACAGGAACGGATCGGCATAGAAGCGGCGGCCATCATCGGCGAGACGGCGGAACCCCTCGGGGCCGAGCGCCGGCAGGCCGTCGCCACGGCGCGGGCGGAGCGCGACATGCCAATCCGGCGCGCGGCCGAGGAGGCGCGCGAGGCGGCCGGCAATGCGCGTCTCCAGCGCGCGAAGAAAGAAGGCGGACGTCGAGCCACTCTGATGGGCCGGCCTTTCGGCCGCACCGAGCGCAACAGGCCGGCCGGCGGCGAGGCGGCGGATCTCGACCGCCAGCATGTCGGCAGCCCGGCCCGCCAGCATGTCGAGCGCAGCAGCAGCGTGATGCGGCGTCTCCACGGCCGGGTGCCAGCGCGAGAGAACGGCAGCGCTTGCGCCATCATCCAGCACCGTCTCGAACACGGGACTACGTGACGCGAGCACCGCATCGGCCGCACCCGGACCGAAGGGAAGACCGTCGCAGACGAGGCGCAGCAAGGGGGCGGTTGCCGCCGAGGCCGGCGCGTCTGTCAGGTCGAGGATGAGATCCGCGAGGCCCGACGCCGTGGCAAACGGCCTTAGAGTCTCAAACGCGACGCTCTCGCAGGCGCCGCCGGGCCGGCCGCCGGAGATGAGCCGCTCCAGTTCGAGGAGCCGCGCCAGCCCGCGCGGGGTGCGCGCGGTTCCCGGCGCCGCGACGACACGCACCCCTGTCCCCGGCATGGCCGCGACGCGCGCGACGAGGTGGCTCTGCCAGAGCTCCACTGCGGCGGGGTCGAGCCGGACCTCGATCAGCATGCGTCCCATCCTCGATTAGCGTCGGCTTTACGGCTCGCAGCCAATATGAGCCGCCGAGCCCTGCGGTTCGCGAAGGACGATCCTATTGGCGAAACGTAAGTATCTCTTCTACACGCGCTCGCTCTCGGGCGGCGGCGCGGAGCCGGTCTGGGCGCAGCTCGCCTCGCTTTTCGCCGAGAATGGCGACGAGGTCGTGCTGGCGCTCGACACCTATGGCGAGCCGGCGACGCCGCCGAGCGCGGCGCTGCGCATCGAGATCGTCGGTGCCGGCGCACGCCAAGGGATCGGCGCACTGGCGCGGCTCATAAGGCAGATGCAGCCGGACGTCGCGCTGTCGGCGATCGCCGCCAACACGCTGAAGCTCACGCTCGCCAGTCTGCTCGCGAGTCGTCGCACGCCGCTCGTCTTCTCGGTGCATGGGCTGGTCGAGCACCGCTCCGGCAAGCTCTCGGCGGCCGCGATGTACGGACTGCCGCTGCTCGGCCGCGCGGCCCGCCGTATCGTCGCGGTCTCGGACGGCGTGCGGGACGCGCTGGTCAACGACTGGGGCGCTGATCCCGCGAAGACGGTGCGGATCTACAATCCCGTCCGCCACCAGCCCCCGATCGGCAGCGCCGTGGCGCTCGCCGCGCGGGCGCCGCATGTCGTCGGCGTCGGCCGCCTGTCGCCCGAAAAGGGCTTCGACGTGCTGATCGATGCCTTCGCGAAGTCCCGTCACGCCGGCGCGACGCTCTCGATCGCCGGTGCGGGCCGCGAGGGTCCGGCGCTGCAGGCGCGGATCGCGGCGCTCGGCCTTTCGGAGCGCGCACGGCTCGTCGGCTTCATCGATCCGGCGGCGCTCTATCGGTCGGCGCGGCTCTGCGTCGTCCCCTCCCGCTCGGAAGCCTTCAGCCTCGTCGCGGTCGAAGCGCTGTCGGCCGGTCTGCCGGTCGTCGCGACCGATTGCGACGGCCCGCGCGAGATCCTCGCGGGCGGCATCGGGCGCATCGTCCCGATCGACGATCCGGCGGCGATGGCGGCCGCAATCGACGCGGCACTGGCCGATCCCGGTGATCCCGCGCCGCGGATCGAGCGGGCGCAGGCATTTTCGACCGAGGCGAGCTTCGCCGAATGGTCGAAGCTGCTCGATGCGGTCGTCAGCGAGAGCCGCTCACGCTAGCCGGCCATCCGCCGTGACGGCGCCGCCCTTGGTCGGCCCGGCGGCGAGCCTCCGATGGCGCTCGAAGAGGCGCGGCATCTGCACCGAAGTCGAATAGGGCACCGCCTTCTGGCGGATCGCCTCGGGATCGAGCCGCCCTCCAGCAATCGCCCGGTGCAGATCGATGAACGCCGCGGCGAGCCGATTGGCTGACGTTGCCGGGTCGGCGCCGCGCTCGATCAGGAAGCCGCTCTCGCCCGCGACCACGAGCGGATCGAATTGCGGCAGGCGGATCGCGCCGATGGGGCGCCCGCTCGCGATCAGCTCGAGCAGATAGCAGGGCATGCCCTCGAAGAACGAGGTGAGGATTCCGGCATGGCTGTTCGCGATGATCGCGGCGACGCCGGCCGCGTCCTGGAAGCCGTGCCGGACCGTGAACGGCTCGATCGCGGCAAACTCGGCATAGCGGTGCGGATCGCTCGTGCCGACATAATGGAACTCGAACCGGCCGCCGAGCGCGGCATGGATCAGCCGCATCGTCTCGAACATGAGCGGCGGATCCTTGAACGCGTCGAGCCGCCCGGCGAAGACGATGCGGAAGACATCGGCCGGCGGGAACGGCGTCGCGCGGAAGCGGTCCATATCGACCGAGACGGTCAGCATTTCCGACTTCGCGGCGAGGCGCGGCGCGATGCGGCTGAGCCGCTCGATGATGTTGTCGTTCACGCAGACGATGCGGCTCGCGAGCGACAGCGCGATCCGCTCATTGACGAGGTTCAGATACCAGAACCGCCGGATGAGCGAATCCATCCGGTCCTTGCGGCTGCCCTCGCCATGGACGATCTGCACCACGGGCCGGCCGAGCAGCCGGCCGATCAGCCCGAACTCGAAGCGCTGCAGCTCGGTCGTCGCGGCCTCGCCCGCCCCGAGGCGGCGGATCGTGCCGAGATGGCGCAGCGCGCCGAGCGCGAAGCGCAGCGTCACGGATTGATGCAGCCGGCGGGCGGCGCCATGGATCTCGGCGTCGGGAATATGCGCCACCGGCAGGAAATCGATCAGGCGTTCGCCCGCCTGGATGCGGATCGGGCGGCCGAGTTCGAGATCGCCGCGCTCGTCGACGCCGACGAGCAGCACGGAGAAATCGGCGGGATGGCGCTGATACATGAGGCGCACATGCGTCTCGATCCCGCCGACCTTGGAGCCGCGCGGATCGATCGGATGAAGCATGGTCAGGCGATGGACCATCGGGGCGCTCAGAGGTCGCGGATCGGCGAGATGTGATGCGGGTTGCGCCGCCGGTCGACACGGAGCCTCCGGTCGTCGCCGCCCTTGAGGCGGTAGCGGAAATAATAGCTGAGCGAGCGGACATAGCGCTTCATCAGCCGGCGCGGCTCCTGCAGCAGGCGCCAGACCCATTCAATCCCGATGCGCTGCCACAGCCGCGGCGCGCGGCGGGTCGCCCCGGCGATGAAGTCGAGCGCGGCGCCGATGCACACGAAGATCACGCCCTCCGACCGGCACACGGCGAGGTTCGCGAACAGCTCCTGCTTCGGCGCGCCGAGCGCCACGAAGCAGATGCGCGCGCCCGACGCCGCGATGTCACCGGCGGCCTGCTGCGCCGCAGCCCCTTCCGGATCGAAGCCGAGCGGCGGCGATTCCGCGCCCGCGACGATGAGGCCCGGCGCCTCCTTCTCCAGGCGCTCGATCGCCCGATCGCGCACGAAATCGGCCGTGCCGAAGAAATAGACGGGGATGTGGGCCGCCGCCGCGGCCTTGCAGAGCGGAATGACGAGATCCGCGCCCGTGACGCGCTCGATCGGCGCGCCGCGATCCTTGGCGATCAGATCCTTGGCCATCACCACGACGGGCGCGCCATCGGCGCTCACATAGCTCGCGCGCTGATAGGCGGCGCGAAAGCGCAGATGGTCGCGCAGCTTGACGAGATGATCGAGATTAAGCGTGAAGACGGTACCGCCGCGGCGATTTTCCGCGTCGTCGACGATCCGCCCGATCAGTTCGCCCTGATCGCGTATGTTGAGACGGCCCTCGGCCATGCGCACGAGATCGAAACGCGCGTCGTCATGATCGAATTCGGAGGCTCTGTTCGGCATCATCCCGGACCCTCGCTTTCATCCAGCGAAGAACCGCAGAAGGCCGGCGCATTCAAGAATAGATTAAAATTGTCCGTGTCTTGCGTTAACGGGGCATCGCGACAATCCAATACGAAATCCAATTCACTCGTCTTTTCAATCTTCTGCGGGAATGGCGCCCGTTAAGGTAAATGACGGGTTTCGGCGCGCCTCCCCGCGCGGGGTGCTATGCGTGGACCGTCCGCTCCCTGGGAAACGAAGCCGGGATCGGGGCCGGAGAATCAAGGCCGGACGATCAAGCCCCATGCGACCGACCCGACGCGATACCCTCGCCCTCCTCGCGGCAGCGCTCGCCGGCGGCATGCCGCGGCTGGCGCGCGCCGAGAGCCCGACGCTTGCCGCAGCGGCGGCCGAGGCCGGCATCACTTTCGGGACGTCGATCGCAGGCGACACGCTCGCCGACCCGGCGCAGGCCGCGCTCTACCGGCGCGAGGCCGCGATCTTCACCGTCGACTACGCGCTGAAGTTCGGCCATCTGCGCCCGACGGAAGACGCGTTCGAGACGGCCGATGCCGATGCGATCCTCGCCTTTGCCGGGTCGACGCCCGTGCGCGGGCACACACTCGCCTGGAACGAGAGCCGCCCCGACTGGCTGATGGCGCTCTCCACCGCCGAGAAGCGCAAGGCGCTCGACCGCCATATCGACGAGACCGCTGCCTATTATGCCGGCCGCCTGCACTCCTGGGATGTCGTCAACGAGCCGTTCTGGCCGGGGCACGGCCTGCCGGGCGGCTTCCGCGACGGGCCGTGGATGGAGGCGTTCGGCGAGGGCTATGTCGAGCGCGCCTTCCGCCGCGCCGGCGCGGCCGATCCGCATGCCCGGCTGGTGCTGAACGAGGCAATGGCCGAGCGCTGGGACGAGACGGGCGCGGCGATCCGCGCCGGTCTGCTGCGCCTCGTCGACCGGCTGCAGGATGCCGGCGCGCCGCTCGATGCGGTCGGTCTGCAAGGGCATTTGCTGCCGCGCTATCCCCATGACGACAATGGCTTCGCCGATTTCCTCGGCGAACT
Source organism: Kaistia hirudinis (assembly GCF_014196455.1). Classification (GTDB taxonomy): domain Bacteria; phylum Pseudomonadota; class Alphaproteobacteria; order Rhizobiales; family Kaistiaceae; genus Kaistia; species Kaistia hirudinis. The sequence continues at coordinate 334,625 of NZ_JACIDS010000004.1, read as the reverse complement.
GGCGACGCGGCGCGTCGACATCTACATCACCGAACTCGACGCGGACGATTCGACCTTTCCTAACGACATACCCGCGCGCGACGCCGCAGTCGCGGCGCGCTATCGCGATTTCCTCGCCGCCGTGCTCACCGTTCCCGCGGTGAAGATGGTGATCACATGGCAATTGGCCGACAGCGCCAGCTGGTACGAGCACGCGGCGCGCGAAGAGGATCCGGACGCCACGCGCCTGCCGCGCCCCCTGCCCTTCGACGCGCGCTTCGCGCCGAAGCCGGCGCGCGACGCAATGCTGGGCGCGTTCGGCAGACGGCGGGTCTAGCGTCGAGCCACAGGATCGGGCAGCCCGATCCGCGCCGCCAGACGGGCGATGAGCGCCGCGTGATCCGCTTCGGCGGCCTCGTTCCAGCGCTTGAGATTGGCAAGCGCGTGGCCTGCCGCCCGTTCGAGCGCATCCGGCGCGGCGAGCCGGGCGATGATCGCGGCCGCGGCCGCCGCCGGCTCCGCCGAATCGACCAGCAGGCCGGATGCGCCGAGCACCTCGCGATAAACCGGCATGTCAGTGGCGATCACGTCGAGCCCGCCATGCTGCGCCTCCAGCAGCGTCAGGCCGAGCCCCTCGTCCTTGGAGGTCGAGATCAGCGCGTGCGTCGCGGCGATCTGCGCCCGCGCGGCGTCCGGCTCCAGATAGCCATGCAGCGTCACGCCCGGCGCCTTCTTGAGCGCTTCCGTCTCCTCGCCCCAGCCGAAGCGGCCGATGACGTCGAGCTGCGCCGGACGCCCGGCGGCGCGGAGCGCCGCGACGATGGCGGCGGCGGCTCTCAGATCCTTGCGCGGCTCGACGGTGCCGATCGCGACGAGGCGCAGCGTCTCGCTCGGGTGTGGTGTCCGGCGGTCGCGGGCAAGATCGGCGATGCCGAACACGTCGCGGATGCGCGGACGATAGAGCGCGATTTCGGCGTCGTTCCGCGCGAAGCGGGCGATGTCGGCCCGCGTCGTCTGCGAATTGACGAGCAGGAAAGGCAGCCGCTTCAGCGCGAAGGCGAAGGCGGGCGCCATATAGCGGCGGGCCCGCCAATTGAGGTCCTGCGGCCGCGTCAGCAGGAAGCTGTCGTGGATATAGGGGATGACCCGCCGCCCGAAGAGCGTCATCGGGATCGAGGGCGGAAATCCCGGACAGAGCGCGATCGCCTGTCGGTCGCGCGCCAGCAGCAGCGGCAGGCGCAGCGTCTGCGTCGCGATCATGCCGGCGGTCCCGCCCGAAGAACGCACCGGCACGACGGGCAACGGCGCCAGCGCCTCGGCGGAGAAAAGCTCCAGCGTGATCCGCTCGAGCCCGGTCACGTGGCGGCCGAGATGGCTCTCGTCGACATAGATCCGCGGGGGAAGCATCAGCTTATCGCCCGGGCGCTCGCCACCGCGACGGGAACGGCACGCACAGCGACGATGCCGCGCAGCGCCGGCACGATGGAGGCCAGTTCCTCGAACAGCTCGGCAATATCGTCACGGCCGACTTCGGCGGCATCAACGACCATCAGCACGTCGTCGGCGAGGTCAGCGAGCCGCGAAAAGAGCTCGGGTGGACAGGCGGAGCCGAGGTCCACCACGATATGGCCGAACCCATCGGCGACATCCTCCACGGTCTCGGCAATGCGCGCGCCATGTGTTGCGACCGCACGGCGGAGTTCCGCGCTGGCGGCCGGCAGCAGCACGATCGAGGTCCCGTCCAGCCGCGCACCGATCTCGGTGGCCGGCGCATCGGCCAGCTCGACATCGAGAATGCCGCGCGCCTCCCTTCCGATCAGTGCGCTGGCCGCATTCATGCTGCCGCCATTGACGTCGACCAGGAGCGTCTCGGTGCCATCACGCGCCGCCGTCTCGGCGAGACCGACGGCGACGGCGGCAATCGCGGCGGGCGCCGCCGTGCCGAAGACGATCCGCACAACGGGACCATCGGTCTCGTCGGACCGTGTCAGTGCGGCTGCGAGATCGTCCAGCGCGTCGCCGGCGCCTTCCGTGAAATCGGCCAGTCGCTCGGCAGCCTCACCGGCCGGCAGTTCGGCCCCCGAGAGCAGCGGCGCCGGCATGGGCAGCACGGCCAGCACGGCCGGATGCGCAGGCGCATCCGCCGCCTCGGGTTCGGCCGCCCGCGGCGCATCCGGCGGCAGGGTCCGCGCGACGCGCGCGCGGGGACGGCCGAAATAGAGCGCGAGCGAGACACCCGTGCCAAGGCCGCCGATCAGCGCGAGCGCGAGGATGACGGATTTGCGCGGCTGCACCGGATAGAGCGGCACCTGCGCCGGCGTGACGATGCGCACATCGGGAACCTGCAGATTTTCCTGGAGGCCTGTCTCCTGCGCGCGCGCCACGAAGGCGCGATAGACGTCGCGCCGGATCGTCGCCTCGCCCTCGAGTTCCTTGAGCCCCACGCCGGCCTGGCTGCTGTCGCCGACCTGCCGTGTCGCCGCCGCGAGGGCGGCGCCGGTGGCGTCCGCCTGGGCGCGCGCGAGATCCGCGTCGATCCTGGCCTTGGCGGCGAGGCTCTTCAGCTCCTGCAGGACCAGCGCGCGGGTTCGGACGATCTCCGCTTCCAGCGACGCCATCTTCGGATGCCGGCTGCCGAGGGTCTCGGAGAGTTCCGCCTGCTGCTTCTGGACGATGGCGAGTTCAACCTTGAGCCGGCCGAGCACGGGCGAATCGACGCCGTCCATGGCGGGCCCGAAATCCGGGCTGCCGCTGCGCGCCAGGCTGTCGATCGTCCGCCAGCGCTCGGCGGTCTGGTCGGCCTTGAGCTTCGCCTCGACATTGGCCTGGTTGAGCTGGGTCAGCGTCTGCTCGTCGACCGGTTTGCCGTCGACCTGCAACAGGCCATGCTCGGCGCGGTAGCGCTGCACGCGCTCGTCGGCCTCGCGCGCCTTGTTGCGGAGATCATCGACCTGCCGCAGCAGGAGATCATTGGCCTGCCGCGCCGCATTCTGCTTGGCCTCGGTCGAGCTCGCGACGAAGGCGGACGCCACAGCGCGCGACAGCGCGGCGGCCTTTTCGGGCGAGACCGAGGAGGCGATCACGTCGACGACATAGGTGTCGGCCGTCCGCTCTGCGCGGACATGCTCGGCGAGCGAGCGCACCACGCTATCGAGATCGCCCGCCCGGCCCGTGCCGCCGAATTCGGGATCATCGATGAGGTTTTCGGCCAGGACGACATTCTTCAGCGTCGAGAACGCCGTGACGAGGTCAACCTGCGTCTCGATCCAGCCGGGCTGCGGCCCGCCGCCCTGATTGGCCGTGAGATCGGAGCCGACGATCTGCTTGTCGCGCGGATCGAGCAGCACGCGGGTCGTCGCGCTGTAGATCCGCGTCGCCGTCGCGACATAGGCATAGGCCGCGCCGAGGAAGAGGGCCAGCACGAGTGCGATCACCCACCAGCGCCGCACGAGGATGCCGAACACGGCCGAAAGGTCGATCGCATCGCCCGGCGCGCCGGCCATGGCCGGTGCGTCGGCCGGAATCGGCCTCCGATCGAGCGCACCTGCGAGCGTGCCTACCATGCGATCCGTCGGACAATGCGTTGCTGACATGCCGGCAGGACCGGCGGAAGACCCACGCCGACTATGCCCCGGACGACATTAACGATCTCTAAATCATCATCTTCAGGAACGCGCCCGGCCATCAATGCCTGATTAACGTATTATTAATTACGAAATACGTTCAAATCGATTGGATATTCATATCATCGTTAACAGATCGTGACCCAATCATCATGATTTTCATCAGAACGATCGATAGTTCGTTTAACAATATCCGTACAATTTGAGGCAGTTTGGTCGTTTTCCTTCGTCTCGCCCGAGGCCGCGTTGTAGTTTGCGGCGGGGCAAATCACGAGGGTGTGGAACGGTCGCGACGCCATCATGGAAAGCGGAACCAAGGCGAAGGCTCGCCATGTCGAGACGCTGCGTGGCCTCGCCTGCCTGCTGCTCGTTGCCTATCACGTGATCGGCAATGATGCCGGCCATGGCATGCATGTCTCGGATGGGAGCCCCTGGCGGGCCTTCACCGAGATCTTCATCCATATCCGCATGCCGATGTTCTCGTTCATCTCCGGCTATGTGTTCTCGTCGGCGGTCGCCGATGGCGCGGCGTTCACCACCGCCGTCACGAAGAAGCTGCGCCGCATCGGCATTCCCTTCGTTGTCGTCTCGACCCTGTTCTATTTCACCTTCGGCTCCGTGACGACGACGCCGGTGCAGGTGCCGCTCTGGCAGATCTATGTGCTGCCCTATGAGCATTACTGGTATCTGCAGGCGACGCTGCTGATCATGGTCTTCCTGCTCGCCGTGGCGCTCGCCGCCGGTGTCTGGCGCGCATGGGCTTTCGCCCTGCTGCTGCCGGTCGCCATCGTAATCTTCGTGATGGCGCCGAGCTTCGATCCCAATCTCTTCGCGATCGATTCCGCGCTCTATCTGCTGCCCTATTTCCTGCTCGGCCACCTTCTGAAGCTCTGGTCGCTGGATCGGAAACTCGGCGACGATCCCCGCATCCGGCGACCGGTGTTGCTGGTCGCCGGCGGACTGGCGCTGACGCTGTTCGTGCTCGACGTGCTGAGCGTCGAGAAGCGCATCGCGCTCGACTTCTCGCGCCAATCGGCGGCCGGCCTCGCGCTCGGGCTCTCGGCCTGCCTCGCCCTCTTCTTCCTGCGGCCGAAGAGCCGGCTGCTCGAATGGATCGGCCTCTATTCCTATTCGATCTATCTCTTCCACGTCTTCGCGACCGCGGGCCTTCGGCGCGTCCTGATGACCAATCTGCCGGAGACGCCGCGCCTCGTCTTCTTCGCCCTCGCGCTCGTGGCAGGGATCGGCATTCCCATCGCGATGCACCGCCTCTTCATCCGCTACCGGCTGAGCGCGCTGCTGCTGCTCGGCATCGATCTCAAGCCGCGGCAGGATCGGGCCGCGCCGGAACTGCTGCCGGACATGGTGCGCCGATGAGCTATGGCGCAGCCGCGCAGCCGAGCCGGGTGCTGCCGGTCCCAAGCCTTGCGACGCTGGCCGCGGCCATGACGGCGCTCGCCGTGCTGACGCTGTTCCTGGTCTCGTCCAAGGTGCTGCAATGGCTCGGCCTGCCCTATGCGACGAGCGGCGGTTCCGCGCTCGCGAAATTCCATCCGGCGACCTTCCTCGCCATTGCCGCGCTGCTGCTCGCGGCCGCCGCCACCGGCTTCGGCCGCTTCACGGCAAGGGCCGCGATCGAACGGCCGGGACTCGTGGCCTTCGCCTTCGCGATCCTCCTGCTGCTGTTCCAGGCCGTCATCATCCAGAAACTGCCCCTATCGGCGATCGTCGATACCTTCATGCTGCCGCTGGCGCTGTTTCTTGCGATCTGCGCCCTGTCGGACCGGACCGGCAGCCGGCTGGCGCTCGTGCTGCACGCCGTCTTCTTCGCCAATTCCGCGATCGGCTATCTCGAATACACGACCGGCTTCCGCCTCACGCCCTATTACATGGGCAGCGAGGTGATCACCTATGACTGGCGCGCCACGGCGCTGTTCGGTCATCCGCTGTCGAATGCCCTGATCACGGGTGCCTATCTGCTCGTCCTGGCCAATGGCGGCGGCAAGCGCTTCGACGTCCGCCTCATGGCCTTCCTGCTCGTGTTCCATCTCGGCGCATTGGCGGCCTTCGGCGGCCGCGCGGCGACCATCGTGGTTCTGGCGCTGCTGGCCCTGCGCGGCGGCGTCGCGAGCCTCGGCATCCTGGCGGGACGGCCCGTCTCGCGGCGTGCCGTCATCACGGTCGCGGTGGTCGCGACGCTCGTGGCGACGCTCGGGACGCTGGCCGTCCTCGGCGGCTTCCTCGACAGCTTCCTCGATCGTTTCCAGGACGATCACGGCAGCGCCAATACGCGCATCGCCATGTTCCATGTCTTCGACGGCACGAGCTGGCACGACATGGTCTTCGCGCCGGATCTCAACCACATCGCCGCGAACCAGCGCCGGCTCGACCTCGCCATCGCGATCGAGAGCTTCATCGTCGCCTTCTTCGCTTATTACGGCGCCGTGACGATGATCCTCTTCTTCGCCGGGCTGCTCGCCTTCTGCGCCGAGATCATCCGCGTCACGGGCGCCTCGGCGATCATGCCGATCGTCTATTTCTTCATCGTGTCGTCGACATCGACCGGCATCGCCAACAAGACGGTCGATCTCGGCATGCTGACGGCAATGCTCCTCCTCTTCCTGACGCCGCGCTTCCTCCCCGCGGCGCGAAGGCAAGCCCGTCCATGCTGATCCGCCAGACCATGCGCTACCTGCCGGCCCAGGTGCTGGCGCCGGCATTCCAGCTCCTCTCCATGGTGGCGTGGACCTATTGGCTCGTCCCGCACGAGATGGGCTCCTTCGTGCTGGTCACGGCGACGCAGGAATTCGTCGGCCTGCTGACGCTGTCCTGGTTCTCGGTCTATGCGCTCCGCTACATGCCGTTCGAGCGCAGCGGCCGCGAGCGCGAGGATTATCTCCACACCGAGACTGCGATCGTGCTGCTCTCGCTGCCCGCGAGCCTTGCCGCAGCGGCGATCGCGGCGCTGATCTTCGGCAGCGGCACGCCGACCGCTGGCAGCATCGCGATCGTCGCGCTGTTCTTCGCCAGCCGGGGCACCAATACGCATTATTCCGAACGCGCCCGCGCCCAGTCGAACATCCCGGCCTATACGATCCTGCAGGTCGGCGGCCCGGTCTTCGGCTTCCTGATCGGCCTCGCCTTCGTCGCATTCTATGCGCCGACGGCCGACATGCTGCTGCTCGCCTATGGCATCGCCCAGATCGGCGCGAGCCTGATCGCGGCGCCGATGATCGGCATCCGCCTCGTGCCGCGCCGCGTTCACGCCCGCTTCCTCAAGGCCGCGATCGGCTATGGCGGGCCCGTGCTGGTCCTCTCTGGGCTCGGCTGGGTCGCGGAGAACAATTTCCGCTACATCGTCGAGCATATGGCGGGCGCCGCCGCCTTCGGCCTGATGGCGGTCGGCTGGGGCCTCGGCCGCCGCTGCGCCTCCTTCGGCGCCATGCTGGTCGCCGCCGCCGCCTTCCCCATCGCCGCGCGCCTGCTTAACGAGGGACTACGCGCCGAGGCGATGGCACAGCTCGCCACCAATGCCGCCCTCCTCGTCGGCTTGCTCGCGCCGATCGTCGCCGGCCTCATGCTGGTCGGCGGCCCGGCCACGGATCTGCTGATCGCCGAGTCTTATCGCGAGACGACGCGCGCGATCCTGGGCCTCTCCGCCCTCGCCGGCGCGCTGCGCTTCCTGCACATCCATGTCACGGACCAGCTCTTCGTGCTGGAACGGCGCATCGCCTATGCCGGCATCGTCGACATCGTCGAGATCGCCGCGACGGTGGCGCTCACGGTGGCCGGCCTTGTCTGGTACGGCCCGGTCGGCGGCGTGATCGGCAATGCGGTCGGCTCCGGCCTCGCGACGCTGACGAGCCTCGCGCTGGCGCGGCGCATGGCGTTCCGCTTGCCCGGCACCGATCTCCTGAAGGTCGCGGCAGCGACGGCAATCATGGCGGGCGCGCTCGCCCTGCTGCCGTCTCCGGAAAGCGTGCCGGCACTGGTTGCGACGATCCTCGCCGGCATGGTGGTCTATGGCCTCGCCATCGCCGCGGCCTATGCGCCGCAGGTGCGGGCGATCATCGCCCGGCGCCTCGCCGGCAGGACGCGCGCCGCGCGCGCCGCCTGAAGGCAGCCGCACGGGCGAAGGACCCACAACAGAAGAACGGTCGGTGAAAACGCTCAGGCGGCGCGGCGGAGCGCGCTGCGCACGATGCGGGCGAGCGCCGGATGGCGCTTCACATAGGCCTTGGCATTGCGATAGCCCAGGCTCGGCCAGCCGCGCCAGGAGAGCGGCTCCTCGATCATGGCGAGCGGAATGCGCGCGACCTCGAAGCCACGCTTATAGGCATAGTCGCCGATCGTGAAATCGAACGAGCGGAAGCCGCGGCGAAACAGCGCCTCCATGGTGCGCTCGATCACGAGGCGCCCGGGCGAGCAATTGGCCCAGTCCCCGGTGCCGGTGCTGATCCGCACCATGGCGTAGTGGTCGCCCTGCGCGATGCCGACGAGGCCCGCGACCAGTTCCTCCCCCGCGACGAGGCCGGAGATGAAGGCCGTGCCGTCATCAAGCCCCGCCAGAACGAGGTTGCGATAGAAGTCCGAAAAGACCGGCTCGTCGAGAAAATAGGGCTGGCCGAGTTCGCGCATGCGATCCGCCTGCTGGGCCTCCAGAAGGCTATAGAGCCGCAGCGCCGCGTCGCGATCCGCGGCGATCACGAAGCGGGCATCCTCGTGCCGGGTGAACACGCGCCAGAAGCGCCCGAGTTCCTTGCGATTGTGCTTCTCGAGTCCCTTGAGCCAACCCTCCCAATTCGTATCGATGCGGATGAGATTGCCGAAGAGGTTCGAGGGACTGCCGCCGAGCGCGAGCGGGAGCGGGTTCGGCCGTCCCATCAGCTCGACGGGCAGCTTGTCGGCGCGCAGGAGATCCGCAGCCGGCAGCGTCGCGCGGACGGCGGCCCAGAGCGATCGGGCCGTCTCGGCATCGACCGGCGCGGCGGGTCCCAGTAGCGGCGCGTTGTAATCGGTGATGCCGCCATCGGCGAACTCGACCGTCCGCAGCCGCCCCTCGCGGAGGACGAGCGGCAGCGCAAGCGCCGGCGTGCCGTCGGCAGCGACGACCGAGACGAGCAGCGGCGTAGCGTCGCCGGAGCGCGCGATCTCGCGATACCAGCGCCCCAGCCACGCCTCGGATTGGAACGGCGTCGCCTGCGGCAGATCGAGGAAGGGCCGCCATGACATGGCGGCCTCTTCCCAGGTGCGGTCGACCGTGACGCGCCACGGGCTTGGGCTGGCCTGCATCGCGGCGCCTCCTGAAATGGTCTGATCGAGATGGACACCGGATCGCGGGACGAGACCGCGACCGGTCAAAGCGGAGACACGACCCGGCGTTTCGACGAGGCGCCGGGTCGCTCAAGGCTTCCGGTTCAGCGGACGATATAGGCGGGGATGTCGACGATCGGGTTGTTGGCGCTGCGGCCGAGCCGGAAATCGACCGGCAGCACGCGACGCCGCTCGCGCTTGAACCAGGGGCTGCGGCGCCAGCCCGCCTGCAGCGATGCCTTGGCCCAGAAGGCCGGGCCGGCGATCTGCCGGCGCTTCGGCGCGACGCCGAAATGCTGGCGCAGAATGCCGTTCGCCATCGTCACCATCTGCGAACGACGGATTTCCTCGGTCCAGTGCTCGGTCGTCATCGAGATCGACAATTCGCCGTGGTTCTCGACGCGATGCGGCGCATTGAGCTCCCAGGTCAGCATCTCGCCCGGCTTCAGGTCGAAGACCAGCGCCTGACGCTCGAATTCGGGATCATAACGCAGCCCGACTTCCAGCCCGGTGAGGGCGATCTTCTCGAGCTCGGCCTGCGGCAGATAGGGCTCCTCTGCCGGATAGAGATAGACGCGCTTCGATCCGGCGATCTGCCAGAGCGCCTGGCCCGGCAAATCGGCGTGATAATGCGCTTTGGCATAAGGCGACGAGATCAGGATGCCCATCTCGTGGCCGAAGGAATTGAAGCCCGGTACGCGCTCACGGACCTCGCCATAGATCTCCTGCACGAGATCGTAATAGCGCGGATCGACGCTCTTGAGCTCGCGCAGCTGCAGCCAGAGGCCGCCGGCGGCGATCTTGTCGATCACCTCGCGGCCGGTCAGATCGCCGACCTCGCCGCGCCGCCAGACCTTCTTGGCCTCGCCGACGGACGAGGTGCGGATCAGCGAATAATGCTCGATCGGATAGCGCTGGATGAGTTCAGCGAGACCATCGGGCGAGAAAAGCGGGTGCTCATGCAGAGTGTGGCTGATCTTGAGCGGCTTCTGGCCCCAGCCCTTTGTGCAGTCCTCGGTCCATTCACGGAAGATCGATGCCGTCATTCCGGCCTCCCCAGTAACGCGCTGAATCTTTGAATAGAATTTTAGACAAAGGCGCAGGGAACGGCCACGAAATGGCTGAATCAGAGTAAACGCGAAGGCGTCGGAATCGACGTGTTTTCCGGGTATTTCGGACCAAGTCGCTGGCAGCAAACGCGATCCGGATTCGCTATTCGGTTAGGAGAATCGTCGCCCGTCCGGCGATCGGGATCGTCGAGGGCGCCTCGGTGCCATCGGCATCGGGATCGCGGCTGTCGAGGAGCGTCCGCCAGCCGCGCTGAGCCGGCGGCAGCGTGACCGCCGCATCGCCCTCGCCGCCCTTCAGCACGAGGCAAAGCCGCTCGGCAACGCCGTCGCGGCGGCCGGCGAAGACGGCGACGAGGACCTTGCTGTCCGGGCTCGACCACCCCTCGCCCTCGAGCGGCTGTCCGTCGGCACCGAACCAGGCGACGTCGGGCGCCTCCAGCCCGTCACGCGGCGCGCCGGTCAGCAGGCGGGAATCATGCAGCGCGGGATGATCGCGGCGGAGCGCCACCGCGCGCGCGGTGAAGGCGAGCAGGCCGCGATCCGCGGCGGCCCAATCGAGCCAGGCGAGCGGAGCGTCCTGCGCATAGGCATTGTTGTTGCCCTGCTGGCTGCGGCCGATCTCGTCGCCCATCGAAAGCATCGGCGTGCCGCGCGAGAACAGGAGCGCCGCAAGGAGCGCGCGCATGTCGGCGGCGCGGCGCGAACGGATCGCCGGATCGTCGGACGGGCCTTCCACGCCATTGTTCCAGGAATGGTTCGCATCCGTGCCGTCGCGATTGTCCTCGCCATTGGCGGCATTGGCCTTCCGCTCATAGGAGACGAGATCCGCCAGCGTGAAACCATCATGCGCGGTGACGAAATTGACGCCCGCCGACAATGGCCGATGGCGACCGGCGAAGATGTCGGCCGAGCCGGCGATCCGGGTCGCGAGTTCGCCAACCAGACCGCCCTCCCCGCGGAAGAACCGGCGCAGCGTATCGCGATAGCGGTCGTTCCATTCGCCCCAGCGCCCGGGAAAGCTGCCGAGCTGATAGCCGCCCATGCCGATATCCCAGGGCTCGGCGATCATCACGAGATGGCGCAGCACCGGATCCTGGTCGATCGCGGCAAGGATCGGCGCGGCCGCGTCGAAGCCGTCGGCGCGCCGGGCGAGGGTCGAGGCGAGATCGAAGCGGAAACCGTCGAGACCGGTCGCCGCCCAGGTCCGGAGGCTGTCGAGGATCAGGCGGACTACATGCGGATGTTCCGCGGCCAGCACATTTCCGCAGCCGGCGTCATTGACGTAGAAGCGCCGGTCCTCCGGCACGAGGCGGTAATAGCTCGCATTGTCGAGGCCGCGATACGCGACGGTCGGGCCGAGATGGTCGCTTTCGCCGGAGTGATTATAGACGACGTCGAGGATCACCTTGATGCCGGACGCATGCAGCGCATCGACCGCGGCGCCGATCTCGGCGAAGCCGCCGGGCGCGAGGCGCGGATCGGGCGCGCAATAGGTGATCGGGTTGTAGCCCCAATAATTGGTGAGGCCGAGCGGCCCCAGATGCCGTTCGTCGAGCCAGGCGGCGGCCGGCATGATCTCGACCATGGTGACGCCGAGCGACTTTAGATGCGCCACCGAAGCCGGATGCGCGAGTCCGGCAAAGGTGCCCCGGACCCCGGTCGGAAGCGCCGGATTGAGCCGCGTGAAGCCGCGCACATGCAGCTCATAGATGATCTCGCCATCGAGCGAGACCGGCGCCTTGCGCGCGGCCGGCGGCGCGATCGGCGCCGTCACGATCGCCTTCGGCACGAAGCCGGCGCTGTCGACGCCGTCGCGCTCCGTCAGGCCGTCGCGCCGCAGGTCGAACAGCGGCGGCTCGAGGTCGAAAGGCCGGTCGAGCGCCAGCGCATAGGGATCGACGAGGAGCTTCGCCACGTTGAAGCGATGGCCAGTCTTGGGCTGCCAGGGCCCCTCGGCGCGGAGGCCATAGCGCGCGTCGGGCACAACGCCGTCGATATGGCCATGATGGACGTCGCCCGTCCGTCCGCAAAGACGGATGCGGCGAAGCTCCGTCTCGCCCGTCGCGTCGAACAGGCAGAACAGGATCGCCTCGGCATGCGCGGACCAGACCGCGACATTGACGCCATGGCGCGCGGGCATGACGCCGAGCGGCTCCGGAACGCCAACCCCATCCGACAGTTCGACAGCGACCATGCCTCAGGCCCGCTCCGCCAGGAGCGAGCGATAGAGCGCGGCATAGCTCGCGGCCGCGCGCAGCCAGGACACGTCGGTCTTCATCGCGTTCTTCTGCAGCTTCTTCCAATAGGCCCGGTCGCGCCACAGCACGGCCGCCCGGCGCAGCGCCGCCTCATACTGATCGCCCGTGACGGGCGCGAACTGGATACCCGTGCCGATGCCGGCGGCGCGCGCGACGTCATTGGCATCGATGATCGTGTCGGCCAGGCCGCCGACACGGCCGACGAGCGGGATCGCGCCATAGCGCAGCGCGCAGAGCTGCGTCAGCCCGCAGGGCTCGAAGCGGGACGGCACCAGGATCACGTCGCTGCCGGCCTGGATCAGATGCGCCAGCCCCTCGTCATAGCCATGCGCGATCGCGACGCGGCCGGGATTGCCGATCGAGGCGAGGCCGAAGCCCTCGGCGAGCCCCGGCTCGCCGGAGCCAAGCACCGCGAGCTGGCCGCCATCGGCGAGCAGCGTGCCGAGACGGTCGAGGACCAGATCGAGGCCCTTCTGCCAGGTGAGACGGCTGACAATGCCGAAGAGCTGCGCATCGGGATCGACGGCAAGGCCGAGGCGCTCCTGCAGCGCCCGCTTGTTGGCGGCGCGCGCCGCTCCATTCGCCGCGTCGAAGGGCGCGGCGATATGCGGGTCGGTCGCCGGGTCCCAGACCGAAATGTCGATGCCGTTCAGGATGCCGGTGAGCGCGGTACCGCGTGCCCGCAGCAGCCCGTCGAGCCCCATGCCGCCCTCGGGCGTGCAGATTTCGCTCGCATAGGTCGGCGAGACCGTGGTGATCCGGTCGGCGAGCTGAAGCCCGGCCTTGAGGTACCCAATCGTGCCGAAATACTCGACGCCGCCGACCGAAAAGGCGTGGTCGGGCAGGCCGAGCGCCGGCAGCAGCTCGCGCGGATACTGGCCCTGGAACGCCATGTTGTGGATCGTCATCACGCTCGGCGGATGCGGACGACCGGAATAGCGCAGGAAAGCCGGCGTAAGACCCGTCGGCCAGTCATGCGCATGCACGATGTCGGGCTGATAGGCCGGCACGAAGCTGAGCCCGAGATCCGCCGCGATGCGCGAGAGCGCGGCGAAGCGGATCGGATTGTCCGGCCAGTCGCGCCCGTCGCCGCCGACATAGGGATTGCCCGGGCGGTCATAGAGATGCGGCGCGTCGAGCACCATCAGGTCGAGCCCGGCGGCATGTGCCTTCAGGAGCCGCGCATCGCCGCCATAGAACCAGTGATAGACATAGACTGTCTCGGCGCCCTCGATCGCCTTGAGCACGGACGGATAGCCCGGCACCAGCGTCGTCACGGCGATGCCCTCGGCGGCCAGCGCGCCGGGCAGCGCGCCGACGACGTCGGCGAGCCCGCCGGTCTTGACGAATGGATAGATCTCGGAGGCGACCGAGAGAACCTTCAGCTGTTTCATGCTCGACCATTCATGGCGATGTCAGCGCGTCGATCATCGGCTGCGTGATGAGGCAGATGCCGTTCTCGGAACGGCGGAAGCGCTGCGCGTCGAACTCCGGATCCTCGCCGACGACCAGGCCTTCCGGGATCTGCACGCGCGCATCCACGACGACATTGGACAGGCGCGCCGAACGGCCGATCTCGGCATAGGGCAGGATGACGCTGCTCTCGACATGCGAATAGGAATTGCAGCGCACGCCGGTGAACAGCAGGGCCCGGTTCAGCGAGGCGCCCGACACGATGCAGCCGCCCGAGACCAGCGAGGACAGCGCATAGCCGCGCCGATGCTCCTCATTGTGCACGAACTTGGCCGGCGGCGTCACCTCGCTATAGGTCCAGATCGGCCAGTCGCGGTCATAGAGATCGAGGTCGGGCACGACGCTGGTCAGGTCGATATTCGCCTCCCAATAGGCATCGACCGTACCGACGTCGCGCCAATAGGAGATCGACTCGGCCCGGGAGCGCACGCAGGAATTCTCGAAATGATGCGCGACCGCTTTGCCGTTCTTGACGATGTTCGGGATGATGTCCTTGCCGAAATCGCGGCTCGAATTCGGATCATGCGCGTCGCGGGCGAGTTCCTCCATCAGGAACTTGGTGTCGAACACATAGATGCCCATCGAGGCGAGCGCGCGATCCGGCTTGCCGGGCATCGGCGGCGGATCCTTCGGCTTCTCGACGAAGGCGATCACGCGATCCGTCTCGTCGACATGCATCACGCCGAAGCCGGTCGCCTCCATGCGCGGCACTTCGAGGCACCCGATCGTGACATCCGCGCCCGAGTCGACGTGCTGCTGCAGCATCTTCTCGTAGTCCATCTTGTAGACATGGTCGCCGGCGAGCACGACGATATATTTGGAATCATAGTCCTTCAGAATGTCGATGTTCTGATAGACCGCGTCCGCCGTGCCGAGATACCACAGATCCTCGGAGACGCGCTGGCTCGCCGGGAAGATGTCGAAGATCTCGTTGCGCTCGGGACGGAAGAAGTTCCAGCCGCGCTGCAGATGACGGATCAGGCTGTGCGCCTTGTACTGCGTGGCGACGCCGATGCGGCGTATTCCGGAATTGAGCGCATTGGACAGCGCGAAATCGATGATGCGGGACTTGCCGCCGAAATAGACGGCCGGCTTGGCGCGCCGGTCGGTCAGCTCCATCAATCGGCTGCCGCGCCCGCCGGCGAGCACGAACGCCATAGCGTGGCGGGCCAACGGTGCCTGGGTCGACGGCCTTTCCATATTCGCTCCCTCCCTTGGCGTCCCTCGCTCGTTCTAGCGGGGCGCAGCCTTTGAATCCGGCTTTGGATCAAACTCGAAATAGACCGTCGCGAGCGGCGGCAGGATGACGTCGGCCGATGCGGGCAGACCGTGCGAAGGCAGCGCCGCGGCGTGCACCGCGCCGAGATTGCCGATGCCCGAGCCGCCATAGGCTGCAGCATCGGTATTGATGACCTCGCGCCAGCGCCCGGCGAAAGGCAGCCCGATCCGGTAGCCGAAGCGCGGCACGGGCGTGAAGTTGCTGACGACGCAGACCGGCGGATCGCCGCCCTCGCCGAAGCGCAGGAACGCCGTCACGGACTGGTCGCGATCGTCGGTCACCACCCAGCGGAAACCCTCGCCCTCGCAATCGCGCGCATGCAGCGCACCCTTGTCGCGATAGGCGCGATTGAGGTCGCGGACGAGATCCTTGACGCCGGCATGGCTCGGCGCATCGAGCAGGAACCAGTCGAGCGGCGCATCGAAGTTCCACTCGCGCCGCTGGGCGAATTCCTGCCCCATGAAGAGCAGCTTCTTGCCCGGATGCCCCCACATGAAGCCGTAATAGGCCCGGAGATTGGCGAATTGCTGCCAGTCGTCGCCCGGCATGCGGCCGAGCACCGAGCGCTTGCCGTGCACGACCTCGTCATGGGAGATCGGCAGCACGAAATTCTCGGAAAAGGCGTAGAGCAGGCCGAAGGTCAGCTTGTTGTGATGGAAGCGGCGATAGACCGGATCGAGCGACATATAGTCGAGCGTGTCGTGCATCCAGCCCATGTTCCACTTGAAGCCGAAGCCGAGCCCGTCGGCATAGACCGGCTGCGACACGCCGGGCCATGACGTCGATTCCTCGGCGATCGTCGTGCTGCCGGGATGCTCGCCATAGGCAAGCTGGTTGACCCGCTGCAGGAACGCGACGGCATCGTGGTTCTGGTTGGAGCCGTCCGGATTGGGCAGCCATTCGCCGGGCTTGCGCGAATAGTCGAGATAGAGCATCGAGGCGACCGCATCGACGCGCAACCCGTCGACATGGAAGCGATCGAGCCAGTAGAGCGCGCTCGCCGACAGGAAGTTCGAGACCTCCTTGCGCCCGAAATCATAGATCGCGGTGTTCCAGTCCGGATGGAAGCCGCGGCGCGGATCGGCATATTCGTAAAGCGGTTTGCCGTCAAAATGCGCAAGCCCGTGCGGGTCGGTCGGAAAATGCGCCGGCACCCAGTCGAGGATCACGCCGAGCCCGGCCTGATGCGCGCGGTCGACGAAGCGGGCGAAGCCGGCCGGCTCGCCATGGCGCCGCGTCGGCGCGAACAGGCCGATCGGCTGATAGCCCCATGAGGCGTCGAGCGGATGCTCCGAGATCGGCAGCAGTTCGAGATGCGTGAAGCCCATCTCGACCGCATAGGGGATCAGCTGGTCCGCGAGTTCGTCATAGGTCAGGAAGCGCCAGCCATCGGCCTTGCGCCACGAGGCCATATGGACCTCGTAGATCGACATCGGCTTGCGCCGCGGATCCCCCTGCCCGCGCTCGGCGAGGAATGCGTCGTCCGACCATTCGAAATGGTCGGTACGCGCGACCACCGAGGCTGTCGACGGGCGCAATTCGCTGCCGAAGCCGAACGGATCGGCCTTGAGCGGCAGCACGACACCGTCGGGACCGACGATCTCGTATTTGTACATCACGCCTTCGCCGAGGCCGGGCGCGAAGATCTCCCAGATGCCGCTGTCGACGCGCTTGCGCATCTGGTAGCGGCGGCCGTCCCAGTCGTTGAAATCGCCGACCACCGAGACGCGGCGCGCATCGGGCGCCCAGACGGCGAAATGCACGCCGTCGACGCCGCCATGCGTGATGAGATGGGCGCCGAGCTTCTCGTAGAGCTGCTTGTGCGTGCCCTCGACGAGAAGATAGTCGTCGGTCTCGCCGAGGACGGCCCCGAAGGAATAGGGATCGGCGAAGCGCCACTCCCCGCCGGAATTTCGCGCATGCAGCCGATAGCCGAATCGCGTCCGGCGGCCGGGGATCGGCCCCTCGAAGAGGTCGGTGCCCGGCCGGCGCGGCAGCTCGGCCAGCGGCGATCCGCCGAGATCCTCGACAATGATCGTTTCGGCATTCGGGACGAAGGCGCGGACCACGATCTGGCCCGCCACCTCATGCTGTCCCAGGAAAGAAAACGGGTCGCCGTGGCGCGCCGCTATGAGACTCCGAACGTCATCTTCACTCGCACGCCACTCGCTCATTGCGCCTCCCGGCGCGAGACTCATGCCATCGGCTCTACGGGCACGTTCCAGATCTCCTTCGCATATTCCGCGATCGTGCGGTCGGAGGAGAACCAGGCGACCCGAGCCGTATTGTTGAGGCTCGCTTTCCACCATGCTGCTCTGTCTAGCCACAACGCGTCAACGTCCCGTTGGGCTGCATAGTAGGAATCGAAGTCGGCGGTGACCATGAAGTAGTCGTGATGGCGCAGCGACGTGGTCAGCGCGGCGAAGCGCCCGGGCTCGCCGGGCGAGAAGACGCCGCCGTCGATCGCGTCCAGCACATCGGCCAGATTGCGCGAGGCGGCAATGGTTCCGGCCGCGTCGATGCCGAACCGGCGGCGCTCCGCCACCTCGGCCGTGGTGAGGCCGAAGATGAAGATATTCTCGTCGCCGACATGCTCCTTGATCTCGACATTGGCGCCGTCGAGCGTGCCGATGGTGAGCGCGCCGTTGAGCGCCAGCTTCATGTTGCCGGTGCCCGAGGCCTCCATGCCCGCGGTCGAGATCTGCTCCGACAGATCCGCCGCCGGGATGATCATCTCGGCGAGGGAGACATTGTAGTTCGGCAGGAACACGACCTTGAGCAGGTCGCGGACGACGGGGTCGTTGTTGACGACCTGCGCGACATCATTGGCGAGCTTGATGATGAGCTTCGCCTTGTGATAGCTCGCCGCCGCCTTGCCCGCGAAGATCTTGACCCGCGGCACCCACTCCTTGTGCGGCTGCGCGCGCATTGCCTGGTAGAGCGCGATGGTCTCCAGGATGTTGAGCAGCTGGCGCTTATATTCGTGGATGCGCTTGATCTGGACGTCGAACAGCGCATTCGGATTGACGTGGATGTCAAGGCGGTCGCGGATGAGGCGGGCCAGCGCGATCTTGTTGGCGCGGCGGGCGGACCCGAACGAATCATGCAGCGCCGCATCGCCGACGCGCGGCAGCAGCTTCTCGAGCTTGGTCGCGTCGTCCAGCACCTGCGGCCCGCACACATCGACGAGGATGTCCGTCAGGCCCGGATTGGCGCCCTGCAGCCAGCGGCGGAAGGTGATGCCGTTGGTCTTGTTGTTGATGCGGCCGGGATAGACCGCGTCGAGGTCGCGGAAGATCGTCTCCTTGACCAGCTCCGAATGCAGCGCCGAGACGCCGTTGATCGAGTGGGAGCCGATGAAGGCGAGGTGCCCCATGCGCACGCGGCGGCCGCCGCCCTCGTCGATCAGCGAGACCGAGGCGAGGAAAGCGTCATCCGCCCCCGGCACTTTCTTCGCCTTCTCCAGATGGATGGCGTTGATCAGATAGATGATCTGGATCTGGCGCGGCAGCAGCCGCTCCAGGAGCGCGACCGGCCAGGTTTCCAGCGCCTCGGGCAGGAGCGTATGGTTGGTATAGCCGAGCGTGCGGACGGTGATGTCCCACGCCTCTTCCCAGGGCACGTCGCGCGTGTCGACGAGAATGCGCATCAGCTCCGCGACGGTGATTGCCGGATGCGTGTCGTTCAGCTGGATCGCGACCTTGTCCGGCAACGAGCGGATGTCGCCATAGGTCCGCATGTGGCGGAAGACGAGATCCTGCAGCGAGGCCGAGACGAAGAAATATTCCTGCCGCAGGCGCAGTTCCTGGCCGGCCGGGCTCTCGTCGCTCGGATAGAGGATCTTAGAGATGGTCTCGGCGCGAACCTGCTCGACCAGCGCGCCGATATGATCGCCCGAATTGAAGGCATCGAGGCGGAGCGGATCGACCGCGCGCGCCGACCAAAGGCGCAGCGTGTTGACGTGACGCCCGCGCCAGCCGGCGATCGGCGTATCATAGGCGACGGCCTCGATCGTCTCGCTCGGATGCCAGATATAGCGCGGCACGCCGTTCGACTGCATGGTCGCCTCGACCGAACCGCCGAACTGGATATCGTAGACGACCTCCGCGCGCTCGAACTGCCAGGGATTGCCGAACGAGAGCCAGTTCTCCGGATATTCCTGCTGCCAGCCGCCCTTCACCACCTGCCGGAATAGGCCGTGGTCGTAGCGGATGCCATAGCCATAGGCGGGGATCGCCAGCGAGGCCATCGAGTCCATGAAGCAGGCGGCGAGACGGCCGAGGCCGCCATTGCCGAGCGCGGCGTCGGGCTCGACGGTCTTCAGCTTTTCGAGATCGACGCCGAGATCGCCGAGCGCGGCACGGAACGTCTCGGTGATGCCGAGATTGTTCATCGTGTCGAACAGGAGACGGCCGATCAGGAATTCGAGCGAGAGGTAATAGACCCGCTTCAGCCCCTCGGCATAAGTCTGCTTCGACGAGGCGATCCAGGGATCGACCATGCGGTCGCGGACGGCGAGCGCCGTCGCCACGAACCAGTCGCGATCGCTCGCGGTCACCGCGTTCTTGCCGACCGCATAGGTCAGCTTGGCGTTGATCGCATTGCGCGCCGCGGCCACTTCGGCCTCGCTCGGCGTCTTCCCGATGGTCGGTTCCACGATTGCCGTCACGACGTCATCCCCTGCACCTTCGTTCTGCATCTCGGCTCCCCGACTCCAGCGTTCCCGCCGCGCTGCGGATTCGCGATCCGCTCTCGCCCGGGCCATGCAACAAGAATGCCGCGGTCGCGTCACGGCAAGATGAAGCATAGCGCGTTCCGTCCGCAACCAAACCCTGCTGCGCCGCATTGTCGATCCGGCTGCGCCCCTCATGCGGGCGCCTGGAGCTGCCGGATGCGCTGACGGCGGCTCGCAGCGGGCGATCGGGGCGCGAAGGATTCGGAAGCAGCATGGCAATGGCACCGGGGGACGGCGACAGATCCGCATGGCCTGCGCACAAGGGCGCGCAAGGCAAGAACCGGGGAGCACGTCGCGCATGACCCGCCTTCGCGAGGGATCGCCGTTTCCGCTCGGCGCGACGCCGGATTCGAAGGGTGTGAATTTCGCCCTGTTCTCCGATCACGCCGAGGGCGTGACGCTTTGCCGCTTCTCCGCCGACGGATCGAAGGAGGAGGAACGCATCGCGCTCGAGGAATGCACCAACGGCGTCTGGCACGGCCATATCGGCGGGATGAAGGCCGGCGAGCTTTATGGCTATCGCGTCCAAGGCCCCTGGGACCCCGCCAATGGCCACCGCTTCAATGACGCCAAGCTGCTGATCGACCCCTATGCGCGCGAGCTCGTCGGCGAGCTCCAATGGGACGACGCGCTCTATGGCTACACGATCGGCGCGGAGGGCGAGGCGGATCTCGTGCGCGACGAGCGCGACAGCGCCGCCTTCCTGCCGAAGGCCCGCGTCATCGCGCCGGATGCCTATACGAAGACCGCGCGGCCAGGCGTGCCCTGGCCGAAGACGGTGATCTATGAAAGCCATGTGCGCGGCTGGACCATGCGCATGAAGGGCCTTCCCGACGAGATCCGCGGCACCTTCGCCGCCTTCGCCCACCCTGCCGCGATCGAGCATCTGAAGAAGCTCGGCATCACCACCGTCGAGTTCATGCCGATCCATGCCTTCGTGCAGGATCGTCACCTCGTCGAGCGCGGCCTTTCCAACTTCTGGGGCTACAACACGATCGGCTTCTTCGCGCCGGAGAACCGCTATATCGACGGCGGCGGGCTTCCGGAGATCGCGGCCGCGGTTGACGCGCTGCACGAGGCCGGCATCGAGGTGATCCTCGACGTGGTCTACAACCACACCGCCGAGGGCAATCATCTCGGACCGACGCTCTCCTTCAAGGGCATCGACAATTATTCCTATTACCGGCTGATGCCGGACGACAAACGCTACTACGACAACCTGACCGGCACCGGAAACGCGCTCGACACCAACCATCCGCGCGTGCTGCAGATGGTGATGGACAGCCTGCGCCTCTGGGCCAATGTCTATGGCATCGACGGCTTCCGCTTCGATCTCGCGCTGACGCTCGGGCGCGAGCCGGGCGGCTTCAATCCGCGCCACGCCTTCTTCAATGCCATGTTGCAGGACCCCATCCTCGGCCGCCTCAAGCTGATCGCCGAGCCATGGGATGTCGGGCCCGGCGGCTATCAGCTCGGCAATTTCCCGCCCGGCTTCTCGGAATGGAACGGCGACTATCGCGACGTGGTGCGCGGCTTCTGGCTCGGCGAGGAGGGCATGCTGCCGCGCTTCGCCACGCGCTTCGCCGCCTCCTCCGACCTCTTCAACGAGGGCAGCCGCCGGCCCTGGTCGAGCGTCAACTTCGTCACTGCCCATGATGGCTTCACGCTGGAGGACCTCGTCTCCTTCAACGACAAGCACAATGAGGCGAATGGCGAGGACAATCGCGACGGCCATGACGATAATCGCAGCTGGAACTGCGGTGCCGAGGGGCCGACCGACGACGCGGGCGTGCTGGCGCTGCGCCGGCAGCAGAAGCGCAACCTGCTCGCCACGCTGATCCTCTCGCAGGGCGTTCCCATGCTGCTCGCCGGCGACGAGATCGGCAATTCGCAGGGCGGCAACAACAACGCCTATGCGCAGGACAACGAGATCGGCTGGATCGACTGGCGCAACGAGGATCCCGATATGCGAGACTTCGTGGCCAAGGTCATCGCGCTGCGCCAATCGCGCAGCGCCTTCTCCCAGCCCGAATTCCTCACCGGCGCGCGCACGGAGCACGGGCAGCGCGACGTCAACTGGTTCGGCGCGGATGGCGAACCGATGACCGATGAGGCGTGGAACGACCCCAACGTCAAATGCCTCGCCGTCCGCCTCGCGCCGGCGCGGCGCGGAGAGCCGACCATGCTGGTGCTGCTCAACGCAGCGCATGTCGACGTCGACTTCACCATTCCCCACCAGGGCGGCGAATGGCGCTGCGTTCTCGCCACATCGGAAGGCGGCGAAGGCGCGAGCGTGCCGGAGCAGAGCCACTGGCTGATGCCGGCGCGCTCTATGGCGGTGTTCGAGCAGGTCGGCAAATAGCGCCCTGCCCGACCCCTTTTGAGGGGTTCAGGGACGCTCAGACGTCCCTGAAGCTCTTCTCGAACAGGGCGTTCAGATCGTCGATCAGCTGGACGCCGTCCTCGCCGGCCTTGAGTGCGAGATTGATCCGCTGCGAGGCCTCTTCCTGGAACGGCATGTAGCCGTCATGGCGCGGCCGCACGAAGGCCTCCTCGAGCGTCGCACGCGTGCCGCGATAGAAGTCATGCGTGCGCGCATTCACGGTGTCGTCGGTCCAGGCTGCGGCATGGCCCGGCTGGCCGCCATGCGCCGCATAGGGGCCGCGCTGGACCTCGCCGCTCGCCAGCCAATAGGCGAAGTCGAGCGCCGCTTCCTTGTGCTGCGAATGGGCGGAAACCGCGATGCCCGTCCCGCCGAGCGCCGAGCCGCGCGGCGTCGTGCCGGCCTCGGCGACCGGCATGTCGACAAAGGCGAGGCGATGCGGACGGAAGCCGTCGGTCGCATAGGACACATAGCCATAGAGCAGCGGCGCGACGGCGATCGTGGATCCAGCCTCGGCCATGCGCTCGAACACCTCGATCGGATCGATGTCGAACGCGATTTCCGGCAGGTTGCGGATGACGCGATGCAGCGCCTCATAGGCCCGCACGCCGGCGTTCCGCCCGATCAGCTCCGGCCCCAGCACGTTGCAGGGCGTGCCGAGATGGGCGCAGAAGGTGAAGAACGCCATGAGCGCATGCGGCGGGCGCATCGGCATCAGCACATGCCCGGCTTCGGCCAGCGCCACCACCTCGTCCCAGGTCGCCGGCGGCGTCGCGATGAGGTCGGGGCGATAAGCCATGACCGGCGTGGCCGCATCGATCGGGAAGGCCCACTGCTTCCCGCGCCACGTATAGCTCGGATAGGACGGGCCGACCGAGCCGGCGACCAGCGCCTCGCGCTCATCCTCGCGGCCCGGCACATCGAGCGGCAGCAGGCAGCCCTCATTCGTGACCTGGCCGACATGGGGATGGTCGATGACGATGAGGTCATAGGCGCGGGCGAGTTCGTCGACCGGAAAGGTCTCGAAATCCTGCAGCGAGCGCTTGTCCCACTCGACCGCGACGCCCTTCTCGCGCGCATAGATCTCGGCGCAGGCAACGACCGGGTCATAGCCGCGCGGATGGCTCCAGGTCATGCCCTTGAGGGTGATCGTGGGGGACGTCATGGTCTGGGTCTCCGGGCAGGTAGAGTGCAGTTATCCGACGCGAACGGCCGGAACGGGTTGGGTTTCTCGCCTCGTGGCGAGACTTCACGGGCGTCGCCCCATTCTCGGCCGTCATCCCGGGCTTGACCCGGGATCCATACAGCCGAGACGCAGGACGACAGGGGCCTCAGGCTGGATGGATCCCGGCTTGCGCCGGGATGACGGAGGATTGGACCACCATCAGGACACATCGTCTCGTGGCGCGACACTCCTTTGGCGGTAGAACTACTCAAGGAAAGGCAAAAGCCTTCACAATCCGAACTCGGCGCGGATCGCGTCGGTATGTTCGCCGATGCGCGGTGCGGCAACGCTCGTCAGCGGCCGGACGCCGTCGACGCGCAGCGGCGAGCGGGTCGTGCGGATGGAGACATTGTCGGCGCGCTCGACGGTCTGCAGCATGTCGAGCGCCGTGAAGCCCGGATTGACCATCAGCTCCGGCCAGTCCAGCACCTTGGCGCACCACACATCCGCCGGCTCCAGGATCGACAGCCAATGGTCCGTCGTCTCCGTCGCGAGCTTCGCCGCGATCAGCCGCTTGATTTCGTCGCGGCCCGCAAACCAGCTCTTCGGATCGTCGCGCCAGGGATCGAGTTCGGGCATGCCGAGGAGATCGGCGAGGCGCGGGATCGGCATCATGGCGAGCGCCAGCCAGCCATTCCGGGTCGGATAGATGCCATAGGGCGCCGAGAGATAGGCATGGGCATTGCGAAAGGACGAGCGCTTCGGCTGGCGCTGGCCGTCGTTGAGATAGGTGGTCAGCACCTCGAACTGGAAATCGACCAGCGCCTCGATCAGGCTGGTCTCGACATGGCTACCCTTGCCGGAAACGCCGCGGCGCACGAGCGCGGCCAGCAGGCCCTGGCAGAGCGCGGCGCCGGCCAGCATGTCGGCAATGGCGAGGCCGAACGGCACCGGCCCCTGGTCGCCGTCGCCATTGAGCCAGGTGACGCCGGAGCGCGCCTGCGCCAGCAGATCCTGCCCCGGCCGCCCGACCCATGGCCCCTCGAGGCCGTAACCCGTGATCGACCCGTAGACGACGTCCGGATTGATCGCCTTCACCGCCTCATAGCCGAGGCCGAGGCGATCGATCACGCCGGGACGGAAGTTCTGCATCACGACGTCGGCCTTGGCGAGCAGCGTCTTCAGCGCCGCCAGATCGGCCGGGTTCTTCATGTCGACGGCGAAGCTCTCCTTGCCGCGATTGATCGCGTGAAAGAGCGTCGAGTCGCCGCCGATCTCCGTGTCGGTGAGATAGAGGCGGCGGCAGAGGTCGCCGCCATCCGGCCGCTCCACCTTGATGACGCGCGCGCCGAGATCCATGAGGCGCAGCGCGCAATAGGGTCCGGACAGGAACTGCGAGAGGTCGACGACGACCAGCCCGCTCAGCGGCAATTCCGAATTCGACATAAGCTTCAGGCCTGATGCTTCTCTATTTCGCCGGCAAAGGATGCGGCGTCGCGATATTTGACCGTCTGCAGATGCTCGCAATAAAGCACCAGCTCGCCCTCTCCCTTGAAGACCTCATAGGAGGCGCGAATGAGGCCCATCTCCTTGTATTTCGGTCGCTTCTCGAGATTGGTGCGGATCGAATAGATCGTGTCGCCGATGAAGACCGGCTTGATGAAGCGCAGCCGGTCATAGCCATAGGAAAAGGCGTTGACGCAATTGGTCGCGACGAGCCCCAGCCCGGCCGAGAAGACGAAGGCGCCGGCGACGAGGCGGCGCCCGAACACGCCCTCGCTGGCCGCGAACATCTGGTCCTGCACATAGGGATGGATGTCGGTGACGAGCAGGTTGAAGAGATGCGAATCGCCCTCGGCCATGGTGCGGCGGAGCGAGCGGATCTTCTGGCCGACGGGCCAGTCCTCATAGAACCAGTTCTCGGCATTCCAGACCGGCAGGTCGGAATGCGCCTTCGGCATGTCCTTGGGATGCGTCGACGACACGCCCACAGTGGGAGCGCTCACATCGCCGGCCCCGGTCTTCGTCGTCATGGCTTCCTCCCACATGCCGACCGCCTCATTCTTCATATATCAATCGATAACTCATCTGCAAATCAATGGGAAAGTTGGCTGCCGATGAGAAGGCGCCGCTCCTGCGCTCGCCGTGTGGAAATTCCCCTGCAGCGGTCGAATTCTCCGGCGTCTCCAAGTCTCCGCCGTCATCCCGTGCTCGACACGGGATCCATACAGCCGAAGCGCTGATCGATGCGACGCCTCAGGCTGCATGGATCCCGGCTTTCGCCGGGATGACGGAAGATTGGACCGCCTTCATCGCGCCCATCCCTATGCGCCGCAATGCCATTGACGAAGAGCCGGCCGAGGCAATCCAGCCAACGCACACTGCAGCCCCTAAGGCGCCGCCTTCACCGCGGTCGCCGGCGCCGCGGCGGATTCGAAGGCGGCCTCGACCAGCGCCATGGTGTGCCAGGCATCCTCGACCGAGGTGACGAGGCGCTCGTCCTCACCGCTCGCGAAGCGCTGCAAGTTGGACATGACGCCGATAAAGGCGTGCGGGAACCAGCCGCCGGAGAGGCGCACCTGCCGCCACTTTGCCTGCGGGCCGCGCTCGCCGGTAATCCAGAGCTCGTCCGGCTCGCCCTCGGGATAGTTGAGCAGCAGGCCGAGCTTCACGAGCGCCGCGCCGTCCGTTCCCTCGAAGCGGAAGCTTGCATCCTGGAATCGCCGGCCGAAATCATGATTGTGGTTGATGGACAGCGTGCAGCGCGTATCGCCGCCGAAATCGAGGAGCGCGGAGGTGCGCGTCTGCGCGAGGTCGGTCGAGGGATGGCCGAGCGTGCGCGCATGCACGCCCGTCGGATTGCCGAGAAAGGCGCGGATCAGATCGAGATAATGGATCGAATGGACGGCGATCTCGACGCGCGGCATGCCCTTGAGGAACGGGAAGAGATGCCAGGGCGTGACGAGGTTCAGATGCACCTCGACATCGACCAGCCGCCCGACCACGCCGCGCCGGACGGCATCGGCGAGCGCCAGCATCATCGGCGAGAAGCGCAGCTGGAAATTGACGGCTGCCTTGAAGCCGCGCTCGCGCGACAGCGCGAGGATGGCGCTCGCCTCGTCGAGATCGCGGCCCATCGGCTTCTGGATCAGCACGGCGGCGCCCTTGGGGATGCGCTTCAGCACCTCGACATGCGCCGCCGGCGGCGTCGCGAGATCGAACACCGCGTCGCGCACGGCGACCGTCTCGTCGACCGTGCGCAGCGCCGGCACACCCCAGCGCTCGGCGAGCGCGCGCGCCTTGCCGACATCGCGGTCATAGATGCCGGCGACCGGAAAGCCGGCCATCGCATAGGCGGGCAGATGCGCGTCATTGACGATGCCCCCCGCCCCGATGATGACGATCGGCCGCGGTGCGGCGGGCTTCGGCCAGGTCTGGATCAGGGAAGACGGTTCGAAATCGGCCATGGATGCCTCGGGCATGGGATTGGGCGGCATACGCCCCGATTCTTCACCTCTCCCAGAGGGAGAGGTCGACGCACGGCGTGCGGCGGGTGAGGGGTTAGGGAATGCTCCGGATGAGGCCGTAACCCCTCACCCGGACCTTCGGTCCGACCTCTCCCTCTGGGAGAGGTGAAGACGAATCACCCTCAATCCGTATGGAATACCTCTTCCATCTCCGCCCACCACTCGCCGTCCTTGCGGCTTTCGAGCGGGGACTGGAGCGGCATGCAGACCTTCCACCAGTCTTGCGTCACCGGATCGGCCGCCATCTTGGCGCTGTCGGCGGCGAAATCGGTGCCGTGATATTCGAAATAGGCGAAAAGCAGGTTCTCCGGCTCGCGCAGATAGATCGAATAGTTCTTGATGTTGCAGAGCGCGATGCGCTCCAGCACGCCCGGCCAGACGGCCGCGTGCAGGCGCCTATACTCAGCGATCGCCTCGGGCTTGATGCCGAGAATGAACCCCATCCGCTTCATGTCTTCCTCCCCCGTTGATGCCGTTCAGGCGGTGATCTTGTAGATGCGCTCGGCATTGGTGCTGAGCAGCTTGGTCTTTTCGTCGTCGCTCGCGCCGGCGATCAGCTCATGCGTGGCCGCGACCCAGCGCGTCAGATCGGCGGTCAGCGTGCAGACCGGAAAATCCGAGCCCCAGACGACGCGGTCCCAGCCGAAGGCCTCGATCGTGTGCTCGACAAAGGGGCGGAGGTCCGCGACCGTCCAGTTCGCCGGATCGCCATAGGCGATGACGCCGGAAATCTTCGCCGCGACATTGGGCAGTTCGGCGAGCGCTGTCATGTCGGCGCGCCAGGGATCGAGCGCCTGATCCTTGACGTTCGGCACGCCGCAATGGTCGAGGATGAACTGCACGTCCGGCGCCGCGCGCGCGATCTCGATCGCGATCGGAAGCTGGCGCGCGAGCACGCAGAGATCGAAGGTCAGCCCGAGCGGCGCCAGACGGCGGAGATTCTCCTGGAACAGCGGCCGGCGGCCGAGCTCGTCCGGCGACTGGTGCAGGATACGGCGCAGCCCCTTCACGCCGGGATTGGCCGCATAGCGCTCGATCAGCGCCGGAAAATCTTCGTTCTCCGGCCGGCAGGCGGCGATCGCGCCGACGACCGGCGCGCCGAGACCGGTGACGAAGGCCGTCTCGGCCTCCATGTCGGCCTCGGCGACATCGACCTCCATGTGGAGCGCCGCCTCGATGCCGGCGGCCTTCGCCGCGGGCCAGTACTCGTCGAGCGTGAAGTCGCGGTTCAGCGCCGGCGCGCCGGCGAGCCAGGGATAGCGGACCCGCTCCTGATAGACGAGGTGGAGATGGGTATCGACGATCCGCACCGAAGCCTCCCTGCCCGGCGGCGCGCCGGGCGATGTTTCATTTACTGGTGATCATATCATTCACAAGGAACGGCCCGCCCGCAAGCGATGCGCTCATGCGCTCCCCTCGCCGCGGCCGAGCGCCGTCGACAGCTCGCGTGTCGTGGCGAGCAGGATCGCCAGGACCTCCTCGCGTCCCGGCACATTGGGGCGATCGATTCGCGGCAGGAACGGACAGGTGAGCGCCGCGATGGCGGTATCGTTCGGCCCGAGGATCGGCGCCGAGAGATTGTACACCGCCTCGGACTGGACGCTCGGCATCACCTCGTAGCCGTCGCGGCGGATCTGCACGAGGCGGCGGTCGAGCCCGTCGGGGCGCAGCTTGTCCTCCGCCTGGTCCTCGCGTTCGGCTTCCATCATCGCGCGCTCCTGCGGCGTCGCGAAGGCGAGCAGCACATGGCCCGAGCCGGTGTTGTAGAGGCTGACGCGCGCGCCGACGCGGATCGAATAGCTCCAATAGGAGGGCGCATCCATCTGCGCGACGACCACGACGCGGCCGCGATCATAGACGGCGAGATGGCAGGCCTGCTCGGCGGTCTTGCAGAAGCTGCGCATGATCGGCAGCGCCTGGCTGACGAGGCGGCGCACCGGCGGATGCTGATGCGCGAGCGAGAACAGGCGCAGCGTCAGCTCGTAGCGGTCGCCCATGATGCGCGCGACATAGGAGCGCCGCACGAGCCGGTCGAGCATGCGGTAGATCTCGTTCGGCGAGCGATTGAGCGCCTTGGCGATCTCGGCCTGGGTCAGGCTCTCGTCGGTCGAAGCCAGCAATTCGAGGATATCCAGCCCCTTGTCGAGCGCGGGCGCCCGATAGCGGTCATTGGCTTCGTCCAGCATTTTCTCGTCCCTCCCCGCCACGGTCCGAGCCGGGTGCGAGCGCCAAGTTAGACGTTGACTCGGTTCCGTCAATTTCGCTTATATACGAATACTCCATTCAGCAGTGGAGCATATGCCGGTCGGAATCGTGAGGATGATCCGATGGCGGCGTCGGGAGGGAGATCACCGATGACGATTGCTCGCGGCTTCAAGGCCGCCCTTTTTTCGTGCGCTGCGCTCTGCGCGCTCGCCATCCCCGCTCATGCGGAGGACACGCAGTATGACTGGGGCAAGTTCCCCGGCTACACGCTGAAGGTGAAGCTGATCGGCGGCACCCAGTACGAGAAGCTCTATACGCGCATCCCCGAATGGGAGAAGGCGACGGGCGCCAAGGTCGAGATCGTCTCGTCCAAGAACCATTTCGAGCTGGACCGCGAGATCAAGCAGGACATCGCCTCCGGCGCGATCACCTGGTGCGTGGGCTCGAACCACACCTCCTTCGCGCCGCAGTACGGTGACCTCTACATCGACCTGTCGAAGGTCATCCCGGCGACGACCCTCGCCGAATTCGTCCCCGGCACGCTGAAGAGCGCCGAGGTCGACGGCCGCCTCGTGCAGCTGCCGCGCGTTACCGACGTCTCGAACCTCTACTACCAGAAAGAGCTGTACGAGAACGCCGATAACCAGAAGAAGTACAAGGAGAAGTTCGGCGTCGATCTCGCTCCGCCGAAGACCTTCGACGAGTTCAAGCAGCAGATCATCTTCTTCGCCGCCCCGCCGAACCTCTACGGCACGGCTTTCGCCGGCAAGGACGAGGGCATGACCGGCCGGTTCATGGAGATCGTGCGCGCCAATGGCGGCGACATGTTCGACGAGAAATGGAACCCGATCTTCAATTCGCAGGCCGGCATCGACGCGCTGCAGTGGTTCGTCGACATCTACAACGCCAAGGCGGTTCCCGCCGGCACCGTGAACTACACCTGGGACGATATCGGCCAGGCCTTTGCCGCCGGCACGCTCGCCGTCGACCTCGACTGGCCGGGCTGGGCCGCGTTCTTCAACGACCCGAAGTCGTCGAAGGTCGCCGGCAAGATCGGCCTCGCGGTCGCTCCGGTCGGCACGGCCGGCAAGCGCGGCGGCTGGTCCGGCTCGCACTCCTTCTCGGTCACGGAGGCTTGCGACAACAAGGAAGCCGCCGTTTCCTTCATCACCTTCCTGACGGACTATGAGTCGGAGATGATGGAAGCGCGCGCCGGCAACCTGCCGACCCGCACCAAGGCGTTCGCCGACGTGGTGGAAGAGTTCAAGAAGAACAACAACACCTACATGGCCGACATGTTCTCGACCTGGGAGCAGTCGCTCGCCGAGGCGCGCACGCCGCCGCTCGTCCCGCAGTGGATCGAAGTCTCCAACGTGATCTGGCCGGAGCTCCAGGCCGCCATCGTCGGCCAGAAGACGCCGAAGGAGGCGCTCGATACGGCCGCCGGCAAGGCGAAGCAGATCATGGAAGACGCCGGCGTTCTGAAATAGGCCGCCTTCACCTCCCCCTGAGGGGGAGGTCGGACCGCAGGTCCGGGAGAGGGTTCACGCCCTCCCCCGGATAGTCCGTAAACCCTCTCCCGTCGGCTTCGCCGCCGACCTCTCCTTGAGGGAGAG
This sequence comes from Kaistia hirudinis, assembly GCF_014196455.1. Taxonomy (GTDB): domain Bacteria; phylum Pseudomonadota; class Alphaproteobacteria; order Rhizobiales; family Kaistiaceae; genus Kaistia; species Kaistia hirudinis. The sequence continues at coordinate 303,999 of NZ_JACIDS010000004.1, read as the reverse complement.
GTGAAGAGACGGCGGCGTCGCTTTCGGCCCTGATCCAGTGGCTCACCGGACTCCATTGATGCAATCCTTCACGCGCCGCTTTTCGCCACCCTTCCTGCTGCTGTTGCCGGCTTTCGTCATCATCGCGGCGGTCATCCTGATCCCGCTGGTGTTCTCGCTCTATACGAGCTTCACCAATTACCGCCTCGTGCAGCCGGCCTCGCTCTGGCAGTGGGTCGGCCTTCGGAACTACCAGCGGATCTTCTCGGATATCGACTTCTGGTGGGCGTTCGGGCGCACGGTCGTGTTCCTGACGATCGCGCTCAATCTGGAACTCGTGCTGGGCCTCGGCATCGCGCTCTTGATCGACCGGATCACCACCGGCCAGCGCGTCATCCGGACCATCATGATGTTCCCGATGATGTTCTCGCCGATCCTGGTCGGCTTCCAGTTCAAATACATCTTCAACGACAATGTCGGCCTCATCAACAACGCCATCCAGTCGCTCGGCTGGAGCAACGTCACCATCCCCTGGCTCGTCAATGGCTGGACGGCGAACTTCGCGATCCTGACTGCCGAGGTCTGGATGTCGACGCCGGTCTTCGCGATCCTGCTGCTCGCCGGGCTGATGGCGATGCCGCGCGATCCGATCGAGGCGGCCAAGGTCGATGGCTGCAATTCGTGGCAGGTGTTCCGCCACATCACGCTGCCCTTCCTGCTGCCCTTCATCTACATCGCCATGGCGATCCGCTCGCTCGACGTCGCGCGCGCCTATGACATGGTCAAGATCATGACCAATGGCGGCCCGGCGGGACGCACCGAACTGCTTTGGACGTTGCTCGCCCGCGTCGGCTACCAGGATGCCCGCATGGGCATGGCGAACGCCATGTCCTATGTGTCGATCCTGCTCTCGATCTACTTCACCTATTATTTCTTCCGCAAACTCGCGACTGCGCGCGCGAGCCTGGGGAGCATGGCCTGATGGAAACCCCTCTCCAGCGATTCCTGATCCGCCTCGGCGTCTTCGTGGTCATGGTCGTCATCTGCGTGCCCGGCCTCTGGGTCGTGATGACGGCCTTCCGCGACAATGTCGAAGTGATGGCGCGCCCACCGGTCTGGATTCCCCAGGCCTGGACGCTCGACAATTTCCGTTCGATCTTCGGCCTGTCGGCGACGCAGCAGGGCATTCCGGTCGCGAGCTATTTCGTCAATTCGGTCATCATCGCCGTAACGAGCACCGTGCTGGCCGTGCTGATCGGCATGGCGGGCGGCTATGCCTTCGCGCGCTACAATTTCCGCTTCAAGAAGGCGTCGTTCCTGACGCTGATGCTGTCGCGCACCGTGCCCGGCATCTCGCTGTCGCTGCCCGTCTTCATGATCTGGAGCCGGATCGGCCTGATCGACACCGATTTCGGCGTCATCCTGGTCTATCTCGCGCTGAACATCCCCTTCACGATCTGGCTGATCGACGGCTTCTTCCGCCAGATCCCGCATGAACTCTCCGAAGCGGCCAAGATCGACGGCTGCACGGCGTGGCAGGCCTTCTGGAAGATCGAGTTCCCGCTGGCGAAATCCGGCGTCGCCTCGGCCGGCATCTTCGCCTTCCTGACCTCGTGGAACGAGTTCGCGCTCGCCTCGCAATTGACCCGCACCACCGCCTCGAAGACGCTGCCGGTCGGGCTGATGGATTTCACGGCCCAGTTCACCGTCGACTGGACGGGCATGTGCGCGATGGCCGTGATCATCATCGTGCCGGCGCTCGTGCTCACCTTTATCGTGCAGAAGCACCTGATCGCCGGACTGACCTTCGGCGGCGTCAAGGGATAGGCCCGGACAACAGGGCGAAGAAGGAGGATAGGATGGCCAAGATCGTTCGCGTCGAAGGCTTGATGGTCGACCTGAAGCCGAAGGTGAAGCGGGTCGATGCGATCCAGTCCTTCGTCAGCCAGGAAACGCCGATCATCCGCATCACCGATTCCGACGGCGCCGTCGGGACGGGCTACAGCTATACGATCGGCACCGGCGGACCGGCGATCATGTCGCTGATCGAGCGGACGCTCGGACCGGCTCTGATCGGCCGCGAGGCCGGCATGATCGAGCAGATCTGGCGCGACCTCCTGTTTCTCACCCACGCGACCAGCGTGGGCGCGATCACCTCGCTGGCGCTCGCCGCCATCGATACCGCGCTCTGGGACCTGAAGGCCCGCAAGGCCGCCCTGCCCGTCCACATCCTGGCGGGCGGCGCGCAGGAGAAGATCCGCCTCTACACGACCGAGGGCGGCTGGCTGCATCTCGACACCAGCGCGATCGTCGAGGACACGATCCGCGCCCGGGAGTCGGGCTTCGGCGGCGCCAAGATGAAGGTCGGCCGTCCGATCCATGAGGACGTGGCCCGCCTCGCCGCGGTGCGCGAGGCGGTCGGCGGCGGCTTCGAGATCTTCACCGACGCCAACCAGGCCTTCTCCGTTGACGAGGCGATCCGCCGGGCCCGGCACTATGAGGCGGCCGATATCGGCTGGCTCGAGGAGCCGCTGACGGCCGACGATATCGACGGCCATGTGCGCCTCTCGGCGTCGACCACGATCCCGGTCGCGGTCGGCGAGAGCCTCTATTCGGCGCTGCATTTCCGCGACTATCTGCAGCGCCGCGCCTGTTCGGTGGTGCAGGTCGACGTCGCGCGCATCGGCGGCATCACGCCCTGGCTCAAGGTCGCGCATCTCGCCGAGACCTTCAACGTCGTCGTCTGCCCCCATTTCCTGATGGAACTGCATGTCGCGCTCTGTTCCGCTGTTCCCAATGCGCGCTGGGTCGAATACATCCCGCAGCTGGACAGCCTCACGACCAAGGGGATGACCATCGACAACGGCTATGCCATCCCCAGCCAGGAGGCGGGGCTCGGCATCGCCTGGGACTTCGCCGCGATCGATCGGCAGACGGTCGAGGGATCGCGCTTCACGATTGCGAACTGAAGGAACGGAATTCATGAGCGGGAAGCTCGAGGGCAAGGTCGCGCTGGTCACGGCGGCGGCGCAGGGTATCGGCCGGGCGATCGCGGAGAGCGCGGCTGCTGAAGGCGCAATCGTCTGGGCGACGGACGTCAATGCCGAGAAGCTCAAGGAGCTCGACGGCACGCCCGGCATCACGACGCGGATCCTCAACGTGCTGAAGGGCGCCGACGTCGACGCCCTGGTCGCCGAGATCGGCACCGTCGACGTGCTGTTCAACTGCGCGGGCATCGTCCATGCCGGCACGATCGAGCAGGCGAGCGAGGCCGACCTCGACTTTGCCTATGATCTGAACGTCAAGTCGATGTGGCGGACCATCAAGGCCACGCTTCCCGGCATGCTGGCCAAGGGCGACGGCTCGATCGTCAACATCTGCTCCGTCGCGGGCTCGATCAAGGGCGTGCCGAACCGCTTCGCCTATGGCATCACCAAGGCGGCGACGGTCGGCCTGACCAAGTCGGTCGCCGCCGATTTCGTGACCAAGGGCATTCGCTGCAACGGCATCTGCCCCGGCACGGTCGAGAGCCCCTCGCTGCAGGAGCGCCTGAAGGCCCAGGGCGACTACGAGGCCGCCCGCGCCGCCTTCATCGCCCGCCAGCCCATCGGCCGCATCGGCACGCCGCAGGAAATCGCCGACCTCGCCCTCTATCTCGCGACCGCCACCTACACCACCGGCCAGATGCACATCATCGACGGCGGCTGGGTGAACTGAGCCGTAGGAGCGAGGCCGCCCCTCTTCACCTCCCCCCTTGGGGGGAGGTCGACGGCCGCAGGCCGGCAGGAGAGGGTTTAGGGAACCAACCGGAGAGGCCGTAAACCCTCTCCCGGCGCTTCGCGCCGACCTCTCCCTCAGGGAGAGGTGAAAGCAAGGCCCGCAGTTGCGGGACGTGTCATGATCGTCGAGCAATATTTCGAGGACTACGAGATCGGCTTCACCCGCCGCACCATGGGGCGGACGATCACGGAGGCCGACATCGTCATCCATGCCGGCCAGACCGGCGATTTCTTCCCGCACCACATGGATGCGGAATGGTGCGCGACGCAGGACTTCAAGCAGCGCGTCGCCCACGGCACGCTGATCCTGTCGGTCGGCGTCGGCATGACCGCGACGACGATCAACCCGCACGCCATGTCCTATGGCTATGACAAGGTGCGTTTCGTGAAGCCGGTCTTCATCGGCGACACGATCACCGTCGAGGCCAAGATCACCGAGAAGCGCGACCATCCCAAGCGCGCCACTCACGGGATCGTGATCGAGCAGGTCACCGTGACCAAGCAGACCGGAGAGGCGGCACTGGTCTGCGAGCACATCTATCTCGTGGCGCGACGTCAAGCTACAGCTTAAACGCGCATTCTTCTGGCGTTGATTTGCCTGAGATGCCTTTAATTTCAATCATCGCGCAAAGTTCGACGCAAATGCTGCCGACTTCAGGCGTGCGCCGATAACCAGAGCGGCAGCTTGTGCGGGCACAGCTTATGCTGCAGTGCAGCATCTATTGTGCTATACGGCAAAATGTGTTCCTATGCTATTGGGCAGTCCATCGCGGGTCGGGAAAGCTGATTGGCACGCCGTAAAGCGAGGCACTATTATGATCATTGCACGTAAGCATTTAGCCGCTTTGGCGCTAGGAATTGTCGTCTCCTTTGCTGCCGTCGGCGGTTCCACCACCATGGTATACGCGCAGGTCAGCGCCGACATTCAGTCGCAGATCGATGCTGTGAAGAATGATCCGGTCGCGCTGGCCAAGCTGGCAGCCGCTCTCGCGAAGAAGAACCCCTCTCTCGCCGCGAAGATCGCAGCGGCAGCAGCGGCAGCCAATCCGGCCGCGGCGGCAGCGATCGCCAAGGAGGTGGCAGCTGCAGCGCCTGCTGCCGCCGCAGAGATCGCCAAGGAAGTTTCGGCCGTATCCCCCGGCGCCGCGTCGAGCATTGCCAAGGCTGTCGCGTCCGCCGAGGGCGTCACCGCGTCGCCTGAGTCCATCAGCAGTGCGGCAACGACCGGCGCCAAGGCCAGCGGCGGATCGACAACCACGACGACCACGACCACCACCACGACCAGCAGCGGCACGGGCGGCAATATCACGGGCTCGGCGGGCTGCAATTCGGCAAGCTGCAGCTAGTCTTCTGCGATCATCCTCCCTCCCCCCGAAATTCAGAACCCCGCTCCGGCGGGGTTTTTTGTTGCCACACGCTGGCGCATGCATGGGAACGACTTCGCCCCCACCGACGTTCACCTCACACCGAAACACCGATGAGGAGGACGTGATGGAAGCGATGGAACGCCCGGTGAACAGCCTGATCGGCGCCGACAAGGTCGAAGGTACCGCCGTTTACGATCCGACCGGCGAGCGGCTCGGATCCGTGCATGACGTGATGATCGACAAGGTCTCCGGCCGCGTGGCCTATGCCGTGCTGTCGTTCGGCGGTTTCCTGGGAATCGGCGAGAACTACCACCCGCTGCCCTGGAACGCGCTCAAATACGATACCGGGCTCGGCGGCTATGTCGTCGGCCTCTCGCGCGAGCAACTCGAGGGCGGCCCGACCTATGACGAGGGCGAAGAGCCCGCCTGGGGCGACCGCGCCTATGAGAAGCGCGTGCACGACTATTACGGCGTGCCGCCCTATTGGATGGTTTGATCGCCTGCCTTATAATTACCTGCGAGTAACTGCGCCCCGGCCGGCTTCCGGCCGGGGCCTCGCATTTGGAACAATGACCCCATGTATGGCTGGTTCGGTTTGATGCTCGATGCGTCCCGTATGGCGCTCGAGGCTCAGGAAGTCGTTGCGCTTCGGCTGGAGAAACTGGCCAAGGGCGGTCCGGCCGCGCCGGCGGAGGCGCTCGCCATGGTCGCCGAAAAGGGCGCCGCCATGGGCGAAGCCTGGCTCGCCGCCTCGGCCGCCATGCTGAAGGGCGGCGACGTGCATCGCACGACGGCCGCCTTCCTCAACCCCTATCGCAAGCGCGTGCGCGCCAACCGGCGCCGCCTTTCGCGCTGACGCCTCAGCCCATCAGGATCTGAAGCTTGACGTCGTGCGGATCGGCCGACGCCGCGCGTTCGAAGGCGGCGATCGACTCCTCGAATGGATAGACGCCCGTCACCAGCGGCTTCAGATTGACCTTGCCCGACGAGATCAGCGCGATCGCGCGGTCATAGACATTGGCATAGCGGAAGATCGTCTCGATCCGCGCTTCCTTCGCCTGCGCGGACACGATGTCGATCGCGACCGGCTCCACGGGCATGCCGACCAGCACGACGGCGCCACCCGGCCGCAGGAAGCCGAAGATGCCGTCATAGGCGCTGCGTGCGCCAGCGGCTTCGAACACGATGTCGACGCCCCAGCCATCCGTGCCCGCCGCGATCACCTCGCCGACCGACTGCTCGGGAAGCTTGATCGGCTCGATGCCGTCATAGCGCCCGGCGATCTCCAGCTTGGCCGCGCTGTGGTCGGAGATATAGACGCGGCTGCAGCCGCCGGCGAGCGCGGCGAGCGCCACCATGATGCCGATCGGCCCGGAGCCGATCACGAGCGCCGTGTCGCCCGGCGCGATCTTCGCCTTGGACGCGGCCTGCATGCCGACGGCAAAAGGCTCGACCATCGCGCCTTCCGCGAAGGAGACATTGTCGGGCAGCTTGAAGGTGAAGGCTTCCGGGAAGACGACGAAGGGCGTCAGGCAGCCATGCACCGGCGGGGTCGCCCAGAAGCGGACGCTCGGATCGACATTGTAGAGGCCGAGCTTGGACGCGCGCGAGGAGAGATCCGGAATGCCCGGCTCCATGCAGACCCGGTCGCCGACCTTCAGCCCCTTCACCTCGGCGCCGATCTCGACGACCGTGCCCGAGGCCTCATGGCCCAGCACCATCGGCTCCTCGACGATGAACGGCCCGATCCGGCCATGCGTATAATAGTGCACGTCCGAACCGCAGACGCCGACCGTGTGGATCGCGATCTTCACGTCGCGCGGGCCCACCGCCTGCGGCAACTCGATGTCGCGGAGCGACAGCTTCAGACGTTCTTCAAGCACCAAGGCGCGCATCGAATTCCCTCCCGAATGGCTCCCCTGTTCTAGCCAAAGCCGCCCGGGATCGCCAGCATGCGGATGCCGCACCGCGTGGCGTCGTGCGCGTCAGCCCTCGCCGTCGACCACCTGGAAGCCAGCCCAGAACGGGTCCCGATCGTCGACGAAGATCGTGTTGTAGCCGGTGACGCGCGCCCAGCCCTCGATCGTCGGGATGATCGCCGGCACGCCGCCGACGGTCGTCGTTCCGGCGACGCGGCCGGTGAAGGTGGAGCCGATGATGCTCTCATGCACGAAGGCCTCGCCTTCCTTGAGCCGTCCCGTGGCGAAGAGCTGCGCCAGGCGCGCCGAGGTACCGGTGCCGCAGGGCGAGCGGTCGATCGCCTTGTCGCCATAGAAGACGGCGTTGCGGCCCGACGAGCCGGCATGCTTCGGCTTGCCGGTCCACTGCACATGGGTCAGCTGGTTCAGAGCCGGATTGGTCGGATGGACGATGCTGTGCCGGGCATTGAACGCCGCGCGCAGCTTCGGCGACAGGCGCACGATATCGGACGGTTCGAGGTCGGAGAGGTCGGCATAGTTCGCCTGCGGCTCGACGATCGCATAGAAATTGCCGCCATAGGCGATATCGACCTTGAGCGTGCCGATCCCGTCGACCTCGACCTCATAGTCGCGCCCGAGCAGGAAGGACGGCACATTGGTCAGCGTGACGCTGTCGACATAGGGCCCGTTCTGGACATAGCGCGCCTCGACGAGGCCGGCCGGCGTCTCGAGCCGCAGCAGGCCCGGCGTCTTCGGCGTCACCAAGCCGTGCTCGATCATCGTCGTTACCGTGCCGATCGTGCCATGACCGCACATCGGCAGGCAGCCCGACGTTTCGATGAACAGGATCGCGATGTCGTAATCCTCGCTCGACGGCGGATAGAGGATCGAGCCCGACATCATGTCGTGGCCGCGCGGCTCGAAGCAGAGCGATTTGCGGATCCAGTCATATTCGGCGAGGAAGTGCTGCCGCTTCTCGAACATGGTCGAGCCCTTCAGCACGGGAATGGAACCGCCGGTGACGACGCGGACCGGATTGCCGCAGGTGTGGCCGTCGATGCAGAAGAAGGAATGGCGCGCCATGGTCTTGCCTCCGGGCCCAGCGGCCCTCTCCGTCAGAAGCGCTCGGCGAAACGCCGAGGCGAATAGGGGGTGATGTCGATCGCCGGCGGGCGGCCGGCCAGGATGTCGGCCACGATTTCCGCGCTCGCCGCTGCCTGCGTCAAGCCGTAATGGCCATGCCCGAAGGCATAGACGATGCGCGGTTCCGACGGCGCGCTGCCGATCACGGGCAGCGAATCCGGGATCGACGGGCGAAAGCCCATCCAGCGCGTTCCGCCAGAAAGATCCGCATCCGGCAGGAAGGCGGCGAGGCGCTTCAGGATCGCATCGACGCGCCCGAAATTCGGTGCCGCGTCCAGCCCCGCGAACTCGACGCTGCCGCCCACGCGGTCGCCCGTATCGAGCGGCGAGGTCACGAAGCCCTCGCCCTCATACATGATCGGCCGGTTGAGACCGAGCCGGCCGACCGGCAGCGTGACATTGTAGCCGCGCTCGGTATCGAGCGGGATGCGGTCGCCGAGGGAGGCGGCGAGACGCTTCGACCACGCACCCGCCGCGACCACGACCGCGTCATAGAGCGCGATGCCGCCCAGCGAATGCGAAAAGCCGATTTCGCCGCCGCGCCGGAGCGCGAGCGCCTCCATCTGTACGATGCGGGCGCCGCGCTCGCTGGCCCTGAGGCCAAGATCGAGCGTCACGGCGCGCGGATCGGAAACATGGCAGCCGCCGGGATAGAGCACGCCCGACCGCGCGCGCGGTCCGAGCGCCGGCTCGAGCGCGGCGAGCTCCGAGGCGGTGAGCGGCTGGACGTCAATGCCCATGGCGCGCTGCCGCGCGATCAGGCCGTCGGCGGACCGGCGCGCCGCGTCGGAGGCCCAGACCGAGAGGATGCCGTCGCGGCGCAGATGATGCGCAAGGCCGAGCCGGTCGAGGCGCCGCTCCCAGGCCGGCAGCGACAGGCCGTTCAACGCGGCAACAGCCAGCGTCGAGGCCTCGATGCGGGCGGGGCGGCTCGCCGCGACGAAGCGGGCGAACCAGGGGATCAGCTTCGGCAGATAGGTCGGACGGAGCGCAAGCGGCCCGAGCGGATCGAGCATCCAGCGCGGCAGGTTGCGCCAGGCCTTGGGCGAGGCGAGCGGCAGGATGTCCATATGGGCGATCCAGCCGGCATTGCCGGCTGAAGCGCCGGCGGCAATGCCGTCGCGATCGACGAGATCCACGACATGGCCCTCGTCGAGAAGCGCATGGGCGACAGCGACGCCCACGATTCCCGCTCCGATGACGGCTATGCGCATTCCCGTATCCGTCTCGCCGAAGGAAATATGAACCTACATTTCACCTGCCCCGAAAAGGGAGGGCAAGTGCATGGAGCGGCCGTCTCACCTCTCGCCGCATCCCAATCTCCGGCGTCATCCCAGGCTTGACCCGGGATCCATGCAGCCGAGGTGCAGGACAATCGAGCGCCTCAGGCTGAATGGATCCCGGCTTTCGCCGGGACGACGGAGGATCGGACAAAGGCCGGGAACCTCATCCCGGAGGTCCGAGTCCGCCTCTCCCCGAGCAATCTTCAGGGAGAGGTGAAGAAAGGCGAGGCGAACCCCGTCTTTTTCGCCAGCCGTCACCTTCTCCGCTAGGGGAAGGCGCAGCTGCGCATGGCCAATTTCACGCAGCCAGCGGCAGACCGACCTCGGGCAGCGCCGGGCGTTCAGCCAGCGCCTTCTTCATCACGGCGTCAAGCTCCGCCTTCTCGGCGGCGTCCAGCGGCAGGCGCGGGGCGCGGGTGCGGTCGGTGCCGCGACCGATCAGCTTCTCGCAATATTTGATCGCCTGAACGAGGTCCGAGCGGGCATCGAGATGGAGGATCGGCATGAACCAGTCATAGATCGGCATCGCCTCGTCGAAGCGGCGATCGCGGATCAGGCGGAACAGCGTCTCGCCCTCGCGCGGGAAGACGTTGGACATGCCCGACACCCAGCCGACGCAGCCGAGCGCGACGCTCTCCAGCACCACGTCATCGAGGCCGCAGAACGGGATGAACCGATCGCCGGTCATGTTGCGCACATCGACGATGCGGCGCGTGTCGCCGGACGAGTCCTTGAAGGCGACGATCGTGTCGATCTCCGCCAGCGCCGCCAGCATGGTCGGCGTCACGTCGGTGCGATAGGAGGGCGGGTTGTTGTAGATCATGATCGGCGTGTCGGTCGCCCGCGCGATCGTCGAGAAATGATCGAGCGTCTCGCGCGGCTTGGCCGGATAGACCATGGCCGGCATGACCATCAGCCCATCGACACCGATGCGGTTCGCCTCGCGCGCATAGGTCGAGCCGAGCGCGCTGGTATATTCCGCAAGGCCCGAGATCACCGGCAGGCGCCCGGCGACGGTCGAGACCGCCATTTCCAGGAGCGAGAACTTCTCGGCATGCGACAGCGAGCAATTCTCGCCGACCGTGCCGCACATCACGAGACCCGAAACGCCGTCGGCGACCAGCGCCTCGACGACCTTCTTCGTCGCATCGAGATCGACGGAGAAGTCCTCGCGAAACTGCGTCGTCACCGCCGGAAAAACACCCTTCCAGCTCGTCCTCGGATCCATGTCGTGATGTCCTTCGTTTCTGTCGACAGTTTGTATTTAACATCAGTCAGCCGACGGAGCAATGCCGCCACAGCACCAAATCGGCATGGAAAAGCCCGCCATGCGGGGCATGGCGGGCTTGAATGGGGCGGAACGGGGCTGAAGCAGCCTACCCTTCACCTCTCCCGGAGGAAGATGAAAGGAAACGCCTTACGCCGGGACGGCTTCGAGCTTGGCGGCGACGAGGCTGCGCAGCGTGCGCAGGTCCTTGGCGAACTGGCGGATGCCCTCGGAGAGCTTCTCCGTCGCCATCTGGTCCTCGTTGAGCGCCCAGCGGAAGCTCTTCTCGTCGGCAGCGATGGTGGCCGGCGACGTGCCGGGGTTCGCCGGATCGAGCTTGCGCACCAGCGTGCCCTCGTCGGCGGCGAGCTTTTCGAGCAGCGCCGGGGCGATGGTCAGGCGGTCACAGCCCGCCAGAGCCTCGATCTCGCCGGTCGAACGGAACGAAGCGCCCATGACGACGGTCTTGATGCCGCGGGTCTTGTAGTAAGCGTAGATCGCGCGGACCGAGAGGACGCCCGGATCCTCTTCCGGCTCGAACGTCTTGCCGGACGCCTTGACGTGCCAGTCGAGGATGCGGCCGACGAAGGGCGAAATCAGGAACACGCCGGCCTCGGCGCAGGCGGCCGCCTGGGCGAGCGAGAACAGCAGCGTCAGATTGCAGTCGATGCCTTCCTTCTGCAGGATCTCCGCGGCGCGGATACCCTCCCAGGTCGAGGCGAGCTTGATCAGGATCTTCTCGCGCGGAACGCCGAGTTCCTTGTAGGCGGCGATGATCGACCGCGCCTTGTCGAGCGAGGCCTGCGTGTCAAAGGAGAGGTCGGCATTGACCTCGGTCGAGACGCGGCCGGGCACCAGCTTGGAGACCTCGGCGCCGAAGGCGACGGCCAGACGATCCGCGACGGCGGCGGCGATAGCGTCACGCGAGCCACCCTGCTTGGAGCCCCAGGCAACGGCGGCGTCGATCACGTCCTTGTACTGCGGCAGCTCGAACGCCTTCAGCACCAGCGAGGGATTGGTGGTGCAATCGACCGGACGGAAGGTCTTGATCGCCTCGAGGTCACCCGTATCGGCGACGACCACCGTCATGGCCTTGAGCTGTTCGAGTTTCGAGGTCATCGGACATTCCTCCATAGAGCGGCGGCGCATAGTGCGCACATATGAAGGGCATATGAGCATCTTGGCCTCCAAATGGAAGCCGAAAAATCGCGTCATTCCCTGTCGGCGTTTGCCGTCCGCTCCACTCGATCGCTTTCCGTGCTACAGCCTCTCTCCCCCTGCCAGCGATGAGGCGCCGCCATGCCTGATGCCGTCGTAGCCGACATTGACCTCTCCGGCCTCTGGTCCCTCGCGGAGGCGTCCGGCGCACCGCTCGGGCCGATCGCCATTCCCGGCGACATCCACTCCGCGCTGCTCGCGCTCGGTCGCATCCCCGATCCGCACAAGGGGACGCACGAGGCGGAGGTCCAGTGGGTCGGCGAGGCGGAATGGGAGATCGTCCGCAGCTTCGAGCTGGACGCGGAACAGCTCGCCGGCCGCTGGCCGGTGCTGGACCTCGAATTCGTCGACACCTTCGCCCATGTTTTCGTCAATGGCGGCCTGGTGGCGAAACTCGGCTCAAGCTTCATCCGCCACCGCCTCGACCTCGACGGGCTGCTTCGGCCCGGCGCGAACGAGATCCGCATCCGCTTCCTGCCCGCCGGCGCCGAAGCGAGCCGCCTCGCCGCGATCCAGCCCTTCCCGATCCCCTGGAGCGTCGCGAACAATCGCGTCCCGGACCTCAACATGATCCGCAAGGCGCAGTGCCATGGCGGCTGGGACTGGGGGCCCTGCCTGCTGGTCAGCGGCCTCTACGCGCCGCCGGCGCTGCGCCTTCTTGAGCGCGCGCGGATCGAAAGCGTGCAGATTCGCCAGCAGCATCAACAGGATGGAACCGTCGTCGCATTGGCCGAGGTGGAACTGGTCGCGAAGACGGCGACGACCGTGCCCCTCGCCGTCTCGCTCTGCGGCCATACCGAAACCGTCTCCGTATCCGTCGACCCAGTCTCGGGCGGGCGCGTCACGGTCGCGCTGAATGTCGGCAAGCCGGCGCTCTGGTGGCCGGCGGGACATGGCGCCCAGCCGCTGCACGAAGCCGTGGTCACGATCCCCGGCGACCGCGTCACGCGCCGCATCGGCTTCCGTACGCTCGAAGTGGTCACCGAGCCCGACCAAGCCGGCGCCTCCATGACCTTCCGCGTCAACGGTATCGACATTTTCTCCAAGGGCGCCAATTGGATACCGGCAGACGCCCTGCCCTCGCGCATCAGCGGCGAACGCGTCCGCGCGCTGCTCACGGCCGCGGTCGAAGCCAATATGAACATGCTCCGCGTCTGGGGCGGCGGCTTCTACGAGTTCGACGTCTTCTACGATCTCTGTGACGAGCTCGGCCTGCTCGTCTGGCAGGACATGATGTTTTCCTGCTCGCAATATCCCTCGACGCCGGAATTCCTGACCACTGTCGACGCGGAATTACGCTATCAGATCAAGCGCTTGTCGAGCCGGCCGTCGATCGCGCTCTGGTGCGGCGACAATGAGGTGATCGGCTCGCTGACCTGGTACGAGCTGTCGCGCAATAATCGCGACCGCTACCTCGTCAATTACGACCGGCTGAACCGCGTCATCGAGAAGGCCGTGCTCGACACCGATCCCGGCCGCCGGTTCTGGCCCTCGTCGCCCTGCAATGGCGATCTCGACTATGGCGACGCCTGGCACGACGATGGTTCGGGCGACATCCATTTCTGGGATGTCTGGCACTCGAACAAGAATTTCGAGCACTATTACACCGTCAAGCCACGTTTCTGCTCCGAATTCGGCTTCCAGTCCTTCCCCTCCATGACCGCGATACGTTCCTTTGCCGAGCCAAAGGACTGGAACGCCACGGCGCCGGTCATGGAATTTCATCAGCGCGACGGCGCCGGCAATGCGCGCATCATCGATACGATGGCGCGTTACTTCCGCGTGCCTTCGAGCTTTCCCGATTTCGTCTATCTGTCACAGCTGCAGCAGGCCCTCGCCATCGAGACGGCGGTTCGCTATTGGCGCAGCCTCAAGCCGCATTCCATGGGCGCGCTCTATTGGCAGCTCAACGATGTCTGGCCGGCCGTCTCCTGGTCGTCAATCGACTGGACGCTCGCCTGGAAGACCCTGCATCATCACGCGAAACGCTTCTTCGCGCCGGTGATGCTGACCGCGCGCATCGTCGACGGCCGCCTCGTCGCCCATGGCGTCAGCGATCTGCACAAGACGGTTCCGATCGAGGTGAGGCTGCGGACGCTCGACCTGTCCGGGCAATGGCTGGACGAGCGCCGCTGCAAGGCGCAATTGCCGCCGGACCGGGCGGTCGAGCTCTTCTCGCTGCCGGCCGAAGGCGGCACCGACCGCATCTATGTGCTCGACGGACGCCACGGCGACGATTTCGATCCGGCGCTTCAAGTCGTGGTCTTCCCGGCCCCGCCCAAGCGGTTCGAACTGCCGGAGGCGACCGTCACGGTCGCAGCCGACGGCCCCGGCCGCTTCGTGCTGTCATCGGACGCCCCGGCCTTCTACGTCCGGCCCGAGGCCGAAGGGCGGCCCGGCCATTTCGATGATACAAGCTTCCTGCTGCTGCCGGGCGAAGACCGCGTCGTGACGTTCCGCCCCGAGCCGGGCACGACCATGCCGCAGGCGGGAGACCTCACGATCCACCATCTCCGGGCGAGCTATCTCTGAAGCGGAGCGGGCGCGGCGAAAGCCGCGCCCGCTTGTCGATACCGCTTATCGACGGACCCAGCCGCCGGGGACGAACACCCAGCGCGGACCGCGGCGCACCCAGCGCGGCTGCGCATAGTGCCAGCCCGGACGATAGGCGATCCACCGGCCCGGCACCCAGACATAGGCCCCGGCGCGCCAGCCCCAATGGCCGGGAATCCAGACATAGCCCCGGCGCGGCGGCGGGACGCGCTCACGGCGCGGCGGCGGCGGCGCCATCCACATCGTCTGGGCTTCGGCCTCGGCAACGGGCAATCCCGCCAGCGGGGCGGCGACCGCGCCCGCAAACAGACCACGCAACAGATTGCGCCTCGAAATCATGGCTGTTCCTCATGTTGTGGCGCTGATCGCGCCGGTACGCCCGCTCATCTTCAACGCGCCATGCGACGGATTCCGTCGCGCCACGGCCTGTCAGAGCGAATAGCCGTGCTGCTCCAGAAACAGCTTCAGCCGTTCGGGAAACTTGAGCACCTTCTTATCGGTGGCCGGACAGGTGTCGAGATCGGCGCCGGTGAGGCAGGTCTCCTCGCCCTCGTCCTTGCTGGAATCCCAGTGGGCCAGGAGATCCTGATAGGCGGAACGGCCACTTCCGGCCCGGATGCTCGCAGCAACCCAACCCGCGAGGAAGCCCGGCGACGTCCAGCGGGTCTGCGGATCGGCGTCCTCCTCGAGCTGCTTCAGCCAGTCGCGGTGGTTCCTGACGTAGCGCGGGTCTGCGGTGAGATCGACGCGCTTGCCGTCGCGCACCGTATAGATCACCAGCGGCGCCGCGCTGCAGGCATAGCAATCGAAGGCGTACAGGAAGGCGTTGTCGACCGACACGATCTCGGCGACGCCGTCATTGCCGAGATCCTGCAGATAATAGCCGTCACCGTCGAACGAGCCAATCTCGACCGGCACCCAGCCAGAGGCCGTCTTGGTGGCGACGGCGACCTGCGAACAGCAATGCGCACCGCCGGAATAGGAGGAGAAATAGACCTCCTTGCTGTCGTTCGTCGGATCGATCTCGACGATCGAGGCGCTGACCGCGGGAACATCCATGCCAGAGGCAACGCCGACATACTCGAGAACCCTCTTCTCGCCGACGAAGACCTCGAAGACCGGCACGTCGAGATTGGGGTCGACCTTCGGCCGCCGTTCCTGATGGATGCGCACCGTGATGCCGGAATCCGTGACGCTCGCCTCCTTCGCCCCCTCGTCGAATTCGGCGGTCGGGAAGTCGGGTTGATCGTCGCCATCGCTAGCTTGTGCATGACCGGCCGTCTGCCCACCGAGCAGAAGCGCAGCTGCCAGCAGGAGCGCGCGGACAGCTGACGAACCGGCAGTCGGTATGGGGATCACAGGGGGCCTCCCGATTCGCATTTCTTCCGAGTCTAGGCGTGGATCGGAACGCTTGAAAGCGGCTGCATTGCGTCCGCCGCCGCGACACGCGCCCGCTTGAGCCGGGCGAGCCCTCCCCTTAAGAACGAATGTCCCATCCACCGAGAGGCCCCCATGACAGCATCGACCCAAGGCCGCAGTGGCGGCGAACTCATCGTCGACATGCTGGCGGCGAACGGGGTCGAGCGCGTCTTCACGGTTCCCGGCGAGAGCTTCCTCGCCGTGCTGGACGCGCTGCATGGCTCGCCGATCGCGATTACCAATGCCCGGCACGAGGGCGGCGCCGCGATGATGGCCGAGGCCTGGGGCAAACTCACCGGCCGGCCGGGCGTCGCCATTGTGACACGCGGTCCGGGTGCGACGAATGCGGCGAGCGGCATCCATGTCGCGATGCAGGATTCGACGCCGATGATCCTGCTCGTCGGGCAGATCGCGCGGGGCCATCGCGACCGCGAGGCATTCCAGGAACTCGACTATCGCCAGGTCTTTTCGGGCCTCGCCAAATGGGCGACCGAAATCGACGACGCGGCCCGCATCCCGGAGATCCTCGCTCGCGCCTTCCATGTCGCGACGTCCGGCAGGCCAGGGCCGGTGGTGATCGCCCTGCCCGAAGACATGCTGCGCGAGCGCGTCTCGCCGCACCTGCCCGAAGCCTTCGACCCGATCGAGACGTTCCCGGGACTGACCCAGACGGCGCAGCTTCAGAAACTGCTCTGGGCCGCCGAACGCCCGCTGGTCATTGCCGGCGGATCGCGCTGGAGCGACAAGGCCGTCGCCGCGCTCGCGCGCTTCGCCGAGCGCTTCGACCTGCCGGTCGCGGTCTCCTTCCGCCGCCAGGGGCTCTTCGATCACGAACATCCGAACTATGCCGGCGATGTCGGCCTTGCCATCAATCCCGCGCTGGCGGAGCGCATCCGCGACGCCGACCTGCTGCTCCTGATCGGCGGCCGTCTCGGCGAAGTCCCCTCTTCCGGCTATACGCTGATCGACGTGCCGGAGCCGAAGCAGAAGCTCGTGCATGTCCATGCGAGCGCCGAGGAGCTCGGCCGCGTCTATCGCCCGACGCTGGCCATCAATGCGACGCCGAACGGCTTCGCCGCTCAGCTCGAAGTGGTCCACCCGCCCGTCGAGATCCGCTGGCGCGACGCGACGCGCGCCGCCAACGCCAGCTATCGCGCCTGGTCGGAGCCCGCGCCGCGAGCCGTCTCAGGCGTCGAGCTCGGGGCCGTCATTGCACATCTGAACGCCACGCTGCCGGACGACGCGATCCTGACCAATGGCGCCGGCAACTATGCTGGCTGGCTGCATCGCTATTACCGCTTCCGCCGCCCCGGCACGCAGCTCGCCCCGACCTCGGGCTCGATGGGCTATGGCCTGCCGGCCGCGGTTGCCGCCAAGCTGCGCCATCCCCAGCGGACCGTCGTCGACTTCGCCGGCGACGGCTGCTTCCAGATGACGGGCCAGGAGTTCGGGACTGCGGTCCAGGAAGGCGCGGCGATCATCGTCATCGTGGCCGACAACGGCATGTATGGCACGATCCGCGCCCATCAGGAGCGCCACTATCCGGGCCGCGTTTCGGCGACCGATCTCGTCAACCCGGATTTCGCGGCGCTGGCCCGCGCCTTTGGCGGGCATGGCGAAACCGTCCGCACGACCGCAGACTTCGCCCCGGCCTTCGAGCGCGCGATCCAGAGCGGCAAGCCCGCGATCCTGCATCTCCTCACCGATCCGGAGGCGCTCTCGACGCAGACGACGTTGAGCGGCCTCCGGTCAAACGCGGACCGCTGACGCGCGCGACTCAGGCGATGCCCTGCGCGATGATGCCATTCTGTCGCTTCAGGAAGGCGAGCAACCGCTCCTGAAAGTCGGGAACGACGGCGGCCTTGACCGAGGCGCGGTCCCCCAGCGCCTTGCGCCAGGCCTGAACCTTGGGCAGGCCCTCGAACAGTCCGAGATCCCGGACGGCATCAAAGCCCTCGAAGATGCGGAAGATCGGCGCGAAGACCGCATCGACGAGCGAGAAGGACGGGCCGGCGAAGAAAGGACCGTCGCCGAGCTCGGCCTCGACCCGCGCGAACTTCTCCTTGACCGTCTTGACCTTGGCGTCGAATGCCGCCTGATCGGCCGTGGTTTCGAGCACCCAGACGTCGCCCAGGATCGTCGAGCCGAACTCCATCCAGCCACGATGACGCGCCTTCAGCAGCGGATCGGCGGGATGCAGCGGCGCCGGCTGTGTCTCGTCCAGATATTCCGCGATCACCGTACTCTCGAACAGCACCTCGTCGCCGACCTTCAGCAACGGGACCTTGCCGAGCGGCGAGATCGCCATGAACCAGTCCGGCTTGTTCGAAAGGTCGATATTGGTGCGTTCATAGGGCACGCCCTTCTCGCCAAGCACGATGGCGGCGCGCTGGACGTAGGGGCAGAGATCGAAGGAAACCAGGGTCAGCGGCGGACTCATGGGGTACTCCTCAATTGACTGCACCGCAGGTTCGATGCATATGCATTCACTTAGATGCAAGTACATCGACTTGTCAAGATGAATGCATCTGCATCCAGATCGGGAGTGCGCCATGTCCGCGACAGAACCATCGGAGGCCGTCGTCAACGCCTGGGTCGGCCTGATGCGCGCGCAGCAGGTCGCGCTCCAGGCGATCGAAGCCGACCTGAAACAGGCGGGATTGCCGCCGCTCGGCTGGTACGATGCGCTGCTCGAACTGCGCCGGGCCGAGGGCGGCGCGCTCCGGCCGCTGGAACTGCAGCAGCGATTGCTGCTCGCGCAGCACAATGTCTCGCGCCTGATCGACCGGCTGGAAGAGGCCGGTCATGTGCATCGCAGCCCCTGCAGCAGCGACGGGCGCGGACAGATGGTGTCGATCACCGAGAGCGGCCGGGCCTTGCTGGACCGCATGTGGCCGATCTACCGGGCGGCCATCGCAGCCCATGTTGGCGCGCGGCTCGACAATGACGCGGATGCCACCACCTTGGCGCGACTGCTTGGACAGCTCGCGGCACGCGGCTAGAACAGGCTCTCTTGCGACGGCGCCTTCGGACGGCGCTTTGGCTTCGCCGGCGCGGCGGATCCGGCCGCGACCGCGCCGACCTTGCCATCCTGGAGTTCGATCGTCAGTGCGTCGCCGGGAGCGATCGCCGTCACCGAGCGCACCGGCGCGCCGGCGGCATCGGTCACCAGCGCGAAGCCACGGGCCAGCACGCTGCGATAGGATAGGGTGTCGAGCAGGCGCGCCGCGCGATCGAGCCTGTCGCGGCTCTTCTCCACGATCCGCGCAAAGGCACGACGGCCGCGTTCCTCGGCTTGCCCGAGCCGGTCCCTACCGCGCGTCACGCGCTCGGCGAGCGGATCGATCCTGAGCCTGCCGGAGAGCCGGGCGAAGGCTGCGCGCTTGCGTTCGGCATGGACCTCCAGCGCCCGCCCCTGCCGTGTGGACAGGGCGGCCAGCCGTTCGCCGGCGCGCATGATCAGGCGATCGAGCGAAGCAGACTGCAGCCGGCCGGACGAACGCTCCAGCCGCGCGCGATGCGCCAGCGTGTTGGTCGAAAGGCCGCGGGCGAGACGGCCGGCGAGTTCGTCGAAGCTGCGCCGGGGAATGGCGAGGAGATCGTCGAGACGCGGCAGCGCGCGCGCCGCGGCGCGCAGATCCCGGCGGCGTCCTTCGACATGACGGAGCATGGCGCCGTCGAGGCGGCGCGAGAGATCCGATACGGCGCCCACTAGTTCCGAGCGGACCGGCACGGCCATCTCCGCGGCGCCGGTCGGTGTGGGCGCGCGGAGGTCCGCAGCATAGTCGATCAGCGTCGTATCGGTCTCGTGGCCAACAGCGGAGATCAGGGGGATATCCGAGGCCGCGGCGGCGCGCACCACGATCTCCTCGTTGAAGCCCCAGAGATCCTCGAGGCTGCCGCCGCCGCGCGCGACGATCAGCACGTCCGGCCGCGGGATCGGCCCGCCCGGCGCAATCGCGTTGAAGCCGGCGATCGCCGCCGCGACCTCCGCCGCCGAGGTCTCCCCCTGGACGCGCACGGGCCAGACCAGCACGGCGACAGGAAAGCGATCGGCAAGACGGTGCAGGATGTCCCGGATGACGGCGCCGGTCGGCGAGGTGACGACGCCGATGACGCGCGGCAGATAGGGTATCGGCCGCTTGCGGGCCGGATCGAACAGGCCTTCAGCGGCGAGGCGGCGGCGACGCTCCTCGAGCAGCGCCATCAGCGCACCGACGCCGGCCGGCTCCAGCTGCTCGATCACGATCTGATATTTGGACGAGCCCGGGAAGGTCGTGAGCTTGCCGGTCGCGATCACCTCCATGCCCTCTTCGGGACGGAAGCGAAGGCGGCCGAAATTGCCCTTCCAGATCACGGCCTCGAGCTTGGCGCGATCGTCCTTGAGCGCGAAATAGGCATGGCCGGAGGAATGCGGACCACGATAGCCGGAGATCTCGCCGCGCACGCGGACATAGCCATAGGCTTCCTCGACCGTGCGCTTCAGCGCCAGCGAGATCTCGGAGACGGAGTATTCGGCGGCGTTGGAGGCTGTCTCGGTCATGCCGTCTCGGTTGTGGGGCCCTCTGTCCCTGAATGCCCGCCGACCGGACGGTGGTCAAGCCGGACTTGCGGCGCGCCCCCCGCTCGCTTATCGCTCGCGCATGTCCCGCTACGACTTCACCACGCAGAGGCTCTTCCTCGACGCGCCGCTCGCCGCGGATGCGCTCGTCCCGCTCGATCGCGACCAGGCGAACTATCTCGTCAATGTGCTGCGCATGGGCCCCGGCGCCGCCATACTCGTCTTCAACGGGCGCGAAGGCGAATGGCGCGCGACCCTGGAAGGTGACCGCAAGCGTGCACAGTTGCGGATCGTCGAAGAGACCCGCCCCCAGACGCCGCCCGCCGATCTGCACTATCTCTTCGCCCCCCTCAAGCAGGCGCGGCTCGACTATATGGTTCAGAAGGCCGTCGAGATGGGAGCCGGGACGATCCGCCCGGTCATCACCCGCCGCACCCAGGTGACGCGCCTCAATGAGGACCGCCTTGCCGCGAATGCGATCGAGGCGGCCGAACAATGCGGGATCCTCACGATCCCGACCATCGCGGCACCGCGCCCGCTCGCCGACGTGATCGCCGCCTGGGAGGATGAAAGCCCGGACCGCCGGCTGATCTTTTGCGACGAGGATGCCGCCGGCAGCGACCCGCTCGCGATCCTGCATGCGCTGCGCGGCACGCCGCTCGCCGTGCTGATCGGCCCCGAAGGCGGCTTCTCGCCGGAGGAGCGCACGCTGCTCGTAAGCCGCCCCTTCGTCACGACGATACCGCTCGGTCCCCGCATCCTGCGCGCCGACACGGCAGCCGTCGCGGCGCTGGCGCTCGTCCAGGCTGCCGCCGGCGACTGGAACGAGGCGCCCTAGCCTATTTCGAGATCCGCAGCTTCGAGATCTCGCCGGCGATCGATTGGAAGGTCGCCAGCAGTTGCGAGGAATCCTGCACGTCGTAGAACATGTCCGGGCTCGAGGCGCAGTTCTTCAGCACCGTGCTGGAACCCGTCGTGACCTCGACGCGCACCGTATAGATCTGGATGCCCTTGGCCTTCATGTTGGTGCAAAGGGTGGAGAGCCTCGAATCCATCGCCGTCCGGCGCGTCGTATCCGAGCCGGACGTGATCCCCAGCCGATTCTGCCAGATGTAGCCGATCGAGGAATAATACGAGGCGTTGCTGTTGCTGCCGCCGGGATTGGAGTTCTGGTTCTGCCCGTCGGTCATCAGCACCACGATCTTGCTGTGCTCGGTATCGGTATAGGCCACGCCATCGCCGAACGGGCCGGCCGGGGCGAGTGTATTCCAGCCCCAGGCGAGACCGATCGGAATGTTGGTATCGCCGACCGCCGTCATGGCACTGATCGCCGACTTGATGCTCGTCGTGTTGTTGGTCAGGCGCATCAGCGGCGCCAACCCGCAGCCCGAATTGGGTCCATAGGTATAGCCGGTCGAACTGTTGGTGCCGGTCTTGGTGAAGTTCTTCGTGTACTTCGCGGAATAGGTCTCCTGCGTCTTCCAGTTCGTGCTGGTCGTCACATCAGCCAGATAGGAGTTCGGATAGACGGCGGAATTGCCGCTCTTGGTGTCCGGCTCGTCGGGGGCGAAATACGGCACGTAATAGGTCGATGGGTTGGAGGCGCTCGGCAGCGTGTCCTGGACGTCATAGGGCATGGGCCGCGACTCGACACAGCCGCCCCATGCGACCCCCATCTTTTCGAACAGGCTGAAGCGATTGACGCCTGTCTTGTCGAAGATCTCGCTATGGACCGGCGACAGCGCCTGCGTGTCCATCCACGTGGCGGTCTTGTAGGACGCGCCGACCTTGACCGTCATGGAGAACGGAACCAGCGCAACGCGCAGATCGTCGGCCTGCTTGGTGCCCTTGGCGAGCGTATCGACGAGAGAATTCGCCGCCGTGATCAGCGAGGAGAGCTTCGAGCCCGCCATGGAGCCGGTATTGTCGAGCACCAGCGCCAGCTCGATCTTCTTTGCCTGACGGACGGCCTCGGTCGAAACGACGACCGGCAGCGTCTTCACGCCGACGAGGCTCGCGAGAGTCGTCGGAACGCTGCCGGACGCCGTCACATGGATCGTCCCGCCGGTCTGGGTCACGGAATCGACCTGCCAGGAACCGATCGCGGCACCGTTCACCTGCGCATTGACCCATTTCGTGATCGCTGTCTTCGCATCGGCATCGGACATGGCGGGCTGGCTGCCGATCGCAAGCACGGCCGCGTCGATGGAGTCCGCAAGACGCGACCGCGTCACCACCGTCCGGCCATAGTCGACAGCAACACCCAGGCCCATCAGCAACGGGATCGCCGCGACGGCGAAGATAACCGCGACGTTGCCGCGCCGATCGCTCAGCAGATTGCGCCAATGCCCCATAATGTCCCCTCAGAACGCATGAGGACCATAGGCAACCGCGCGCGGTAAACGCGACCTTAACAATCTGTATAGAATTAAGTCTTGTTTAAGCGCTTATTTATTGAATATTGGATTCCCGCAACTGGTATTTAACGTTTCATCAACGATAATTTCAGCCCGTCAGGACTGCAGCTGCGGCAGGTCGGCAAAGAAGGTCAGCGCATCCGGATTGGCGAGCGCCTCGATGTTCTTGACGGGCCGGCGATGGACGACCTCACGCACGGCGAGTTCGACGATCTTGCCGGACTTGGTGCGCGGGATGTCCGGCACGGCGACGATGCGCGCCGGCACGTGGCGCGGCGTGCACCCATTGCGAATGCGGGTGCGGATCGCCTTCTCGAGGGTCTCGTCGAGCTCCAATCCCTGGCGCAGGCGCACGAACAGCACGACGCGGACGTCATTGTCCCAATCCTGGCCGATGGCGAGCGCCTCCAGCACCTCGGGAATCTGCTCGACCTGATTATAGATCTCCGCGGTCCCGATCCGCACGCCGCCCGGATTGAGCGTCGCATCCGAGCGTCCATTGATGATCAGGCCGCCATGCTCGGTCCACTCGGCGAAATCGCCGTGGCACCAGACATTGTCGAAGCGCTCGAAATAGGCCGCGTGGTAGCGCGCACCCTCGGGATCGTTCCAGAAGCCGATCGGCATCGACGGGAACGCCCTGCGGCACACCAGTTCGCCCTTGCCGTGCCCAAGGTGCCGGCCCTCGTCGTCCCAGACGTCGACGGCCAGGCCGAGGCCGGGGCCCTGGATTTCGCCCTTCCAGACCGGCTTGTCGGGAATGCCGAGCACGAAGCAGGAAACGATGTCGGTGCCGCCCGAGATCGAGGCCAGATGAATGTCGTGCTTGATGCCCTGATAGACGAAGGCGAAGCTTTCCGGCGCCAGCGGGGATCCCGTGGAGGTCATCGTCGTCAGCGAAGACAGATCATGCGTCTCGATCGGACGGAGCCCAGCCTTGGCAACGCTGTCGATGAACTTCGCCGATGTCCCGAAAAGCGTCATCCGCTCGGCGTCGGCATAGTCGAACAGGATGTTGCCATTCGGGTGGAACGGCGAGCCGTCATAGAGCAGCAGCGTTGCACCCGTCGCCAGCCCCGAGGCGAGCCAGTTCCACATCATCCAGCCGCAGGTGGTGAAATAGAACAGCCTGTCTCCCTCGCCGATGCCGCAATGGAGATGAATCTCCTTGAGATGCTGCAAGAGCGTGCCGCCGGCCGAGTGCACGATGCATTTGGGGACACCCGTCGTCCCCGAGGAAAACATGATGTAGAGCGGATGCGAAAAAGGCATCGGCGTCGTCTCGACGGGCCGCGCCGCGAAGGGCGCCAGAGCCGCATCGAGCGAGACGGCGTTCGCCAGCCCGGCCGCGACCGCATCGGCCCTGCCGAGATAGGGAACGACGAGGACCAGCCGGACGGAGGTCAGCGCCGGCACGATCTCGGCGAGCTTTGGCGCGATGTCCATCTGCTTGCCGCCATAGTAATAGCCATCGCAGGTCACGAAGACCTTGGGCTGGATCTGGCCGAAACGATCGAGGACGCCCTGCGGCCCGAAATCCGGCGAGCAGGACGAGAAGACGGCGCCGATCGAGGCGGCCGCGAGCATGAGCGCGATCGTCTCGGGCAGGTTGGGCAGCATGGCCGCGACGCGGTCGCCCGGCGCGACGCCGGCCTTGAGCAGCACCTGCTGCAGCCGCGAGATGAGGCCGTGCAGATCGTTCCAGCTGAGCCGCCGGCGCACGCGATCCTCGCCCCAGAACACGATCGCGTCGTCCGCTCCGTGCCGGCGCAGCAGATTGTCGGCGAAGTTGAGCGTCGCGTCAGGGAAGAACCGGGCGCCCGGCATGCGGTGGCCATCGACGAGACGCCGCTCGCCCTTCTCGCCCGAAACGCCGCAGAAGTCCCAGACGAGGTCCCAGAACGCCGCCCGGTCCTCGATCGACCAGGCGTACAGGGCGTCATAGTCTGCGAGCGGCCGGTTGGCGCGTTTCGATGCCTCGGCGCGGAAGCGCGTCATGGGATGGTTGCGGAGGCGCTCTTCGGACGGCGTCCAGAGGGGCGTGGTTTCCATGCGCGTTCGATCCGTCCCTGGGGTCGAGGAATGCAAGATTTCGGCGCGGCAGCGAGGCGCCGCAACACCCTTGGATAAACCGGATCGGGCACTCAAGTCACGCGCCGCCGGAACCGTCAGAGGGCCGACGACATTGCGCCGCGGACGGTTTGTGCCTATCGGAAAGACCGTCGATCACCATGCCAACCGCCGTCGGAGCGAATGAAACGGCTCGCCCTTCTCTCGATCGTTCTCGCCATGCTGGTCGGTGTCTTCATCGTCACCGCGCCCAGCCTCGTCTCGATCGAGGTTGTGCGGCGTTCGATCACCTATGAGATCGCAGGCTGGGGTGGAAAGGCGCTGACATTCGAGGGGACGCCGACGGTCGCGTTCCGGCCCTATCTGACCGTCGGATTTCCGAAAGCCCGCATCGTCTCGATCCAGACCGGCGACACGCTGGTCACGACCGAGATGCTGTCGGCACAGATCCCCCTGCTTCCCCTCATCTTCCAGGGCCGCATCGAGCCGTCAGCCTTCGATCTGCGCGCGCCGGTCTTCCATTTCGTCACCGACGCGGAAGGGCGCCCCAACTGGACATTGCCATACGCGCTCGATGCGACGACGCGGGTGCAGCGCCTCTCGCTGACCGACGGGACGATCCACTATGCGAACGCCGCCGGACGGAGCGTGGAGATCGACCATGTCGATGCCCTTCTCAAATGGCCCGACCCTTCCGGCCCGGCGAGCCTCTCGGGCAAGGCAACCTGGCAAGGCAAGCCCGGGACATTCTCGATCACGATCGGCTCGCTGCTCGACTTCTTCGAGCAGCGCCTGACGACGTTGCAGCTCGCCGTCGACGCGGAACCCGTTCGCGCGACCTTCAACGGCCAGGTCCAACAGCTCGATCGCCCCACGGCGAGCGGCGATATCGCGATCCAGACGCCGGCTCTGCACGAACTCGCGAACCTCTTCGGCCTGTATCTCCCCGATCACGCCGCGTTCGGCGCCGCATCGCTGCAAGGTGCGGTGTCGCTGGCCCGCGGCATCGCCACGCTGCCGGATGCAAAGCTCTCCATCGACGGCAGCGACGGCGAGGGCGGATTGTCGTTCGACTTCACGAGCGCCCGCCCGTCCGCACAGGCGACACTCGCCTTCGACGACCTCGACATCGCGCCGTTCGCAGAGCTCGCCATGGACGCACTGACGGCGGCCCGCGCGCTGGGCGAGCGCGTGCTCGATTTCTCCGCACTCGGGCAGGTCGATCTCGACGTGCGCCTTTCAGCCGATCGACTGCTCTATGGCGGCGACGCGATCGGCCGTGTCGCCGGTTCCGCGGCGCTGCGGGCCGGACGGCTCGATGTCGCGCTGGCCGATATGCGCCTCTTCGACGCGCGCGTGTCGGCGAGCTTTTCCCTCGACACAGGCGGGCCAGCCAGCGAGGCGGCCATCAGGGCGCAATTCGATGCGCTCTCGCTGAAGTCGCTCCCAACGACCCTGCTGCCGTTCCTCGGCACGCGCGGAACGGCCGCGGGCATGTTCGCGCTGACAACGGGCGGCGATCGATGGGACGCCTTGATGAACAATCTGGCAGGCAGCGGCGAGCTGACGCTGAGCGGCGGGACGCTGAACGGCATCGACGCCTCCGCGCTCGCTAAGGCCTGGACCGACAAGACCGCCACCGACGCGCTTTCGGGCAAGACGGATTTCACCCAGGCGTCGATCGGCTTTTCTCTCGGCCGCGACACGCTCTCGATCGAGACCGGCCAATTGCAGGGCCAGGGCTATACAGCCGATTTCAACGGCAGCGCCGACTTCGCGCGACCCGCATTCGATATGCACGGTTCGATCGATTTCGACGCAGGCCGCTTCACGCCGGCGAAGAGCGTGCCCTTCATTCTGCGCGGCGACGCGGATTCGCTCGATATCGCGCCGGGCCAGCCGACGCCCTGAACCGGCGCGCGGGGCCGGCGTCAGACGGCGGCGAAAGCCGCAGCGGCAAGGCGGCGGCTATGGTCGCGGACATCGTCCGGCCAGGCCTGCGTCAGCGCATCGAACTGCTCGGCATCGCCGGCGAAGAGCGCACGGCTCGCCTCCTCGAAACGAGGCTGGTCACCGGCCATCGACGTCATGAAGCGGTTCGCCGATTCCTGGGCGTCGCGCCGGCGATCGAGCGAAGCATTTTCGCGCCGCGCGGCATCGACGAGGCGCCGGAGCGCGACCGAGGCGCCGCCCGGCTGCCGGCTGAGCCATTCCCAATGCCGCGGCAGCAGCGTCACCTCGCGCGCCACGACGCCGAGCCGCGGCCGGCCGCGCCCGCGCGCCTCCCCTGAGGTTTCCGGTTCGCCCTCTTCCGCGACGGGGCCGTCGATCGGAGCCGCCTCGATCCGCTCGCGCACATCCTCCACCGAGCCGCGGAAATCGATCTCGATCGGTCGGCTGGTCGCTTCCTCGAAGACGGCGACCGGCTGCCCGCTGTCGACCAGGCCCTTCACGGCAACGGCTACGTCGCCCACGAGACCGGAGGCCACGCGCTTCACGCCGCAAAATGCCGTGCAATAGATCGTGCGGACTGCCTTCATCTGCGTTCTCCGAACCCCGGGAACCGACATTTAGGCGGCCGAAGGCGGTCCTTCAATATAACCCGGATAAATATCAGCCACCGCGGAGCGCCAGGCGTTCGGCCTTCTGCCTCTCGACCTCGCGACGCTTGCCGACGAGAGAGGCGATCAGCACGCCCGTCGCCACGATCGCGATCAGGATCGTGGAAATGGCATTGATCTCCGGCGTCACGCCGAACTTCACCTGACTGAAGATCTTCATCGGCAAGGTCGTCGCCCCGGGGCCGGTCGTGAAGCTGGCGATGACGAGATCGTCCAGCGACAGGGTAAAGGCCAGCATCCAGCCCGCAATGACGCCGGGCAGGATCAGCGGCAACGTGATGACGAGGAAGGTCTTGAAGGGCGGGCAGCCGAGATCGAGCGCCGCCTCCTCGAGATTGCGATCGAATGCGACGAGGCGCGACTGCACGACGATCGCAACGAAACACATGGTCAGCGTCACATGCGCCAGCGTGACGGTCCAGAAACCGCGGTCGACGCCGAGCGCAACGAACAGCAGCAGCAAGGAGAGGCCGGTGATGACATCAGGCATCACGAGCGGGGCATAGATCATGCCCGAGAAGACCGAACGGCCCAGGAAACGCCCGAAACGCACCAGCGTGATCGCCGCAAGCGTGCCGAGAAGCGTGGCGACCGTCGCCGACACAAAGGCGAGACGCAATGTGATCCAGGCCGCATCGAGCATCGCCTGATCCTGCAGCAATTCGAAATACCAGCGCGTGGAAAAGCCACCCCACACCGTCACGAGCTTCGAATCGTTGAAGGAATACATGACCAGGATGATGATCGGCGCGTAGAGGAACGCGAAGCCGAGCGCGACCGAGGTCGTGTTGAACCAGCTCTGTCCCTTTCTCATCGACCGATCCTCACTTCTTGGCCTCGTTCGCTTGCAGGACGTTCTGGAACAGGACGATGGGCACGACGAGGATCAACAGCAGCACCACGGCGACCGCCGAGGCGAGCGGCCAGTTGCGGTTGTTGAAGAACTCGTACCAGAGCGTCTTGCCGATCATCATCGTGCCGGAACCGCCCAGCAGTTCAGGGATGACGAATTCGCCGGTGATCGGGATGAACACCAGGAAGCAGCCCGCGATCACGCCGGGCAGCGACAATGGGAAGGTGATCTTCCAGAAGGCCTGGATCGGCGGGCAACCGAGATCGGCGGCGGCCTCCAGCAAGGTGTCGTCCATCTTCTCCAGCGTGGCGTAGAGCGGGAGGATCATGAAGGGCAGGTAGGAATAGACGATGCCGATATAGACCGCCCAGTTGGTGGTCAGGATCGTCAGCGGCCGATCGATCACGCCTGTCCAGAGCAGGAAGCCGTTGAGCAGGCCCTCATTGCCCAGAATGCCGATCCACGCATAGACGCGGATCAGGAACGACGTCCAGAACGGCAGGATCACCAGCATGACCAGCGCCCCGCGCCACTCGGCGCGCGTCCGCGCCATGCCATAGGCGATCGGATAGGCGACGACCAAGATCAGAACAGTGGAGATGAGCGCGATCTGCAGGCTGGAAAGATAGGCCTGCCAATATTTGGAATCGCTGACCAGCTGCAGATAGGTCGCCGGCGAGAGCTGCTGGATCTGGGACCAGAGGCCGGAGAGTCCCTCCGAGAGATCGAAGACCGGCTTGTAGGGCGGCAGGGCCCTGGCGCGGGTCGAGAGCGAAATCTTGAAAACGTTGAAGAACGGAATGAGGAAGAAGATCAGCAGCCAGGCAAAGGGAATGGCGACGACGAGCCAGCGCATGCCGCTTCGCTTCGCCGGGGGAGAGACCGTATCCGTCGCCGCCATGTCGTTTGGTTCCCTCGCCCGTCCGCCCTCGCCTGTCGTTGCCGGTGGCCTATCTCGTCAGGATGACGCCCGCATCATGCGACCAGGTCAGCCAGACCTTGTCTTCCCAAGTGATCGGCCGCTCGACCAGGCGCGTCGCGTTGGTGATCGTCGCTTTGAGCGTGGCGCCGGTCGACAGGCGCACATGGTAAATCGACACATCGCCGAGATAGCCGATGTCCCAGACCTCGCCGCGCACCGCATTCACCGACGGATCGGTCGGCGCGTCGAGCGAAATGCGCACCTTCTCCGGCCGGATCGCGAACCACGCCTGGCCGCCCGTCGGTGCGGCGGTCTCCTGGCGAACCTCGACATTGGCGCCGGTCGCGGCGCATTCCAGGCGGGTGGAGCCCGGCGGTGCCGGCGCCAGATGCCCCTCCAGGATGTTGATGTCGCCGATGAAGTCGGCCACATAGCGCGAGTTCGGCTGCTCGTAGATCTCGGCCGGTGTCGCGACCTGGACGATCCGGCCCTGGTCCATGACAGCGATCCGGTCCGCGACGGTCATCGCCTCCTCCTGATCGTGCGTCACGATCAGGAACGTCATGCCGAGCTTCATCTGCAGGTCAGTCAGTTCGAACTGCGTCTCCTCGCGCAGCTTCTTGTCGAGCGCGCCGAGCGGTTCGTCGAGGAGCAGCACCTTGGGTTTCTTGGCGAGCGAGCGGGCGAGCGCCACGCGCTGCCGCTGGCCGCCCGAAAGCTGCTGCGGCTTGCGGCGTGCGAACTTCTCGAGCTTGACGAGAGCCAGCATCTCCTCGACGCGAGCCTTGATCTCGGCCTTCGGCGTGCCGTCCTGCCTGAGACCGAATGCGATGTTGTCCCACACCGACATATGCGGGAACAGCGCATAGGACTGGAACATCATATTGGTGGGACGGCGATAGGGCGGGATGCCCCCGAGGTCCTGTCCATCGAGGAGGACCTGGCCGTCGGTGGGCTCGTCGAAACCGCCGAGCATGCGCATCAGCGTCGTCTTGCCACAGCCCGATGGACCCAACAGCGCGAAGAACTCCCGCTCGTAGATCTGGAGGCTCAGATCGTCCACGGCGACGAATTCGCCGAAACGCTTGGTGACATGACGGAATTCGATGAAGGGCTTGACGCCCGGATCGTTCCACGGCGCAAAGGAGCGCCGGATCGGACCAATTGCAGGACCCACCATCGCCATTCCCTTCGCCGGATGAGGGAGCCGTCCGAGCCTGAGGTTCGGACGGCCGCGATCAACACAAGCCGCTTACTGCGCCGCAAGCACCTTCTGCCAGAGATCGGTCATCTTGTCCTGAACGTCCTCGGGATTCGGCGTCGTCGTATAGAGATGCGCGAACGTCTCGGGCAGCGGGTAGATCGTCGGGTCCTTCAGGATCGTCGGATCGACATATTTCTGCGATTCGAGATTGCCATTGGGGTATTTCACGAAGTTCGTCGCCTTGGCGATCACTTCCGGCTTCTGGATATAGTTGATGAAGGCGAACGCCGCGTCGGGGTTCGGCGCGTCCTTCGGCACGACCATGGAATCCATCCACAGCAGCGCGCCTTCCTTCGGGATCGAATAGTGGACGTCAACGCCGGCCTTGGCGCTGTCCTTGGCCTGCAGGATGTCCCCGGAATAGGAGAAGACGAGGCAAGCCTCGCCCGTCGCCAGCGGATTGATCAGCGAGGAATCGAACTTGCGGATATAGGGACGGACCTTCGTCAGCAGGTCGGTGGCCTTCTGGAAGTCTTCCGGATTCTTGGAATCCGGATTGATGCCGAGATAGTTCATTGCGGCGGGCATCACGTCTTCGGGCGAATTCAGGATGTAGATGCCGCAGTCAGCAAACTTGGCCGCCACTTCCGGCTTGAAGATCATGTCCATGGAATCGACGGGGGCGTCGGGCATGCGGGCATCGATCTTGGCCTTGTCGTAGCCGAGACCGGTCGTGCCCCACATGTAGTTCACGGCGTATTTGTTGTCCGGATCATAGGTCGCGAGACGCTTGTAGATATCCGGCCAGTTGTACTGGAGATTCGGGATCTTCGACTTGTCGAGCGGCTGGAAGACGCCGGCCTCGATCATCAGCTGCATGTTGCGGTCGGTGGGAACGACGATGTCGTAGCCCGAGCGGCCGGCATACATCTTGGCTTCGAGCGTCTCCATGGCATCGTAGACGTCGTAGACGACCTTGATGCCGGTTTCCTTCTCGAAGTCCTTGAGGATGGAATCGTCGATATAGTTCGACCAGTTGTAGATATGGACTTCCTTGTCGGCCGCGGAAGCGGAACCAACCGCCAAGACGCTGGCGCTCAAGGCCAACGCGCCAAGAACCTTCTTCATTCCCTGCACCCTCCGATGGTCGCATGCGGCGATCGACGAGCCCCGCCAGCCCGATTTTCTCGAACGTTATGTGGCTTTGCGGCGGGGCTCAACCGATTCTTCGGCACTGCGACAAAGGCTATGCACAGGCGGGCGCAGTTGACTTCGGAACCCGCCTGGCGTCACCTCCCGAACATTGGAGAGACGCCGCAGGAGGCATCGTGAACAAGCGGAAGAAGCCGCTCAAACCGCGCGAGGATGCCAGGCGTGGCGTGGCTTCGCTGGAAGAAGCCCGCGAGTGGCTGAAGCATCGCGGGATCGAGGACATTGAGTGCGTCGTGCCGGATCAGGCCGGCGTGGCGCGCGGCAAGATGATGCCGGTGTCCAAGTTCCTGGCCGGCCCGACGATGTCGATGCCGGGTTCGATCCTGACCCAGACGATCACGGGCGACTATCCCGATGACGACGCGGACTATCAGAGCGACGTCGCGGATCAGGACATCCTGTTCGAGCCGGACTTCTCGACGCTGACCGTCGTGCCCTGGGAAGGCGATCCGACCGCGCAGCTGATTCATGACGGCTATCACCGCGACGGTCGGCCGGTCGAGACGGCGCCGCGCCAGGTTTTGCGCCGCATGGTGGAGCTCTATCACCATCAAGGCTGGAACCCGGTGGTGGCGCCGGAGATCGAGTTCTATCTCGTCAGGCCGAACCACGATCCGGATTACCAGCTCGAGCCGCCGACCGGGCGTTCGGGACGGCCCGAGGCGGCGCGGCAGTCCTATTCGATCGCGGCGATCAACGAGTTCGACGATCTCTTTGACGACATTTATGATTTCTCGGAGCAGCAGGGTCTGGAGATCGACACGCTGATCCACGAGGAAGGCGCCGCGCAGATGGAGATCAATCTCCTGCACGGCGATCCGCTGATCCTCGCCGACCAGGTCTTCCTGTTCAAGCGCACCATTCGCGAGGCCGCGCTCCGGCATGATATGTACGCGACCTTCATGGCAAAGCCCATGTCGCGCGAGCCGGGCTCGGCCATGCATATCCATCAATCCGTGACGGATCGCGAGACCGGGCGCAATATCTTCTCCGATGAAGACGGCGATCCGACGCCGGAGTTCTTTGCCTTCATCGGCGGATCGCAGAAATATCTTCCGGCCGTCATGTGCATGCTGGCGCCTTATGTCAATTCATACCGCCGTCTCGTGCGCTCTTCTTCGGCGCCGGTGAATACGCAGTGGGGCTACGACAACCGGACCGTCGGGTTGCGGGTACCGAATTCCTCGCCGGCGGGACGGCGGCTGGAGAACCGGCTGCCCTCGTCGGACGCAAATCCCTATCTCGCCATCGCGGCCTCGCTCGCCTGCGGCTATCTCGGCCTGATGGAAGGTCTGAAGCCGGGAGAGCCGGTCACGGGATCCGCCAATTCGGACGAAATCGACCTGCCACGCAGTATCCTCGAGGCGGTTTCGCTGTTCGAGGACTGCGAGGAGCTCGTCGAGATCTTCGGCAAGCGCTTCGTCTCGACCTATCGGGCAATCAAGCAGGCCGAATACGAGACCTTCATGCAGGTGATCAGCCCCTGGGAGCGCGAATACCTGCTGCTCAACGTCTAGCGCCGGATTTCGCCCGCAGGCCGCCATTGGCGAAACTGCGGGCGAACGCCTCCGCCGCGCCGGGATCAGGACCGATCGAGTGACCTCTCTCTCCAACGCCACCGCCGACTATCGCGCCCGCGACGCGGCGCATCACATCCATCCGTTCTCGGACATGAAGTCCCTGAACGCGGAGGGCAGCCGCGTCATCGTGCGGGGCGAGGGTGCCTGGATTTGGGACAGCGACGGTAACCGTATCCTCGATGGCATGTCGGGTCTGTGGTGCGTCAATATCGGGCATGGCCGGCCGGAGATCGCCGCGGCGATCCAGCGGCAGATGGCCGAGATCTCGTATTATAACACCTTCTTCAAGACGACCCACCCGCCGGCGGTCGCCCTCGCGGAGGCGCTGGCCCGTCTTTCTCCGCCGCAGTTCAACCATGTCTTCTTCTGCGGCTCAGGCTCCGAGGCCAACGACACCGTCATCCGGATGGTGCGGCATTATTGGGCGACCCTCGGCAAGCCGAAGAAGACCGTGCTGATCGCCCGCAAGAACGCCTATCACGGCTCGACCATGGGCGGCGGCAGCCTCGGCGGCATGGCGCCGATCCATTCGCAGGGCGGGCTGCCGATCCCCGGCATCCACCACATCGCCCAGCCCTATTGGTTCGGCGAAGGCGGCGAGGCGACGCCCGAGGAATTCGGCATCCAGGCGGCGCGGGAACTGGAAACAGCGATCGAGGAACTCGGCGAGGAGAACATCGCAGCCTTCGTCGCCGAGCCGATCCAGGGTGCCGGCGGCGTGATCATCCCGCCCGCCAGCTATTGGCCGGAGATCGCGCGCATCCTGAGGGGCCGCGAGATCCTGCTCGTCGCCGACGAGGTCATCACCGGCTTCGGCCGCACCGGCAACTGGTTCGGGTCGCAGACCTTCGGCATCGAAGCCGACCTGATGCCAATCGCCAAGGGGCTCTCCTCCGGCTATCTGCCGATCGGCGGCGTCATGGTCTCGGACAAGGTCGCCGACGTGCTGATCGGGCCGGGCGGCGAATTCCACCACGGCTTCACCTATTCCGCCCATCCGCTCACGGCCGCCGCGGCGCTCGAAAACCTCCGCATCATCGAGGAAGAAAAGCTCGTCGATCGGGTCCGGGACGATATCGGGCCGTATCTGCAGAAGCTCTGGCTGGCGCTCGGCGATCATCCCCTCGTCGGCGAGGCGCGCATGACCGGCCTGATGGGCGCGCTCGAACTGGTGCCGAACAAGCCATCGCGGGCGCATGCCTTCCCCGATACCGGCAAGGTCGGCACGATCGCGCGCGATTTCTCGTTCCGCAACGGCCTCGTGATGCGCGCGGTGCGCGACTCCCTGATCCTCGCGCCGCCGCTGACGCTGACCCATGAGGAAGCGGACATTCTGGCGGCGACGGCGAAGAAGACGCTCGACGACACGCTCGCCGAGGTGAAGCGGCTGGGACTGGTCGCGTGATGGGGGGGCGTGGCTCCGTCCTGTCCCCTCCCCCCTTGGGGAGGGCTAGGGAGGGGGGCCCCTCTCGACACCGGGAAATCGTCGCAGGACAGTTCCGTCGTCCGGCAAGCGCCCCCCTCTCCAGCTCTCCCCCACAAGGGGGGAGAGGGCGCGCCACAACCGTTATCGACGTCGCAGCATGACCGACCGGCCGCCCTCCTGGTACGAGGCGACGGCGGATCGCGCGCTCGCCTTTCCTCCGCTCGACGGCGATACGACCGCGCATGTGGCGATCATCGGCGGCGGCTTCACAGGCCTTTCCGCCGCGCTGCATCTGGCCGAGGCCGGAATCGACACCGTGCTGATCGAAGCGAAGGCGATCGGCTGGGGCGCTTCGGGTCGCAATGGCGGCCAGCTCCATACCGGCCAGCGCCGCGATCAGGACTGGCTCGAACGCCAGTTGGGGCGCCCGGCCGCGCATGAGTTGTTCACC
Source organism: Kaistia hirudinis (assembly GCF_014196455.1). Lineage (GTDB taxonomy): Bacteria > Pseudomonadota > Alphaproteobacteria > Rhizobiales > Kaistiaceae > Kaistia > Kaistia hirudinis. The sequence continues at coordinate 268,755 of NZ_JACIDS010000004.1, read as the reverse complement.
CTCGCCGAGGAGGCGAAGGCGCTCGTCCACACGCTGATCGACAGGCACGGCATCGACGCCGAATGGCGGCCGGGGCTGATCGAGGCCGTGCATAAGCCCCGTCTCGTCGACGAGGAACGGCACTATGTCGACAAGCTCAACACCGAATATGGCTATCCGCACGCCGAATGGGTCGAGCCCGACCGCCTCGCCGCGATGATCGGCACCAAGGACTATTTCGGCGGCCGGCTCGATCGCACAGCGGGGCATCTGCATCCGCTGAAATTCGCGCAGGGACTCGCCCGCGCCGCCGCCAAGGCCGGCGCCCGCCTGCATGAGCACACACCGGCGATCCGTCTCGTGGATGGCGCGACGCCGACGATCGAGACGGCGCGCGGCCGCATCCGGGCCGATATCGTCGTGCTCGCCGGCAACGGCCTGCTCGACGGCATCGACGCGGAGACCGAGACCCGCGCCATGCCGATCAAGAACTACATCCTGACCACGGCGCCGATCGGCGCCGGCCAGCCCGGCGGCCTCATTCCCGGCGGCGAGGCGGTCTCGGATTCGCGCTTCGTGGTCTATTACTGGCGCCCCACGGGCGACGGCCGCATCCTCTTCGGCGGCGGCGAGACCTATTCGCGGCGCGACCCGGCCGACATCACCGCCTTCGTGCGCCGACATCTCCTGAAGATCTATCCGGGCCTCCGCGATGTCCGCATCGACCATGCCTGGGGCGGCACGCTCGCCGTCACCGTCAAGCGGCTGCCCTTCCTTCGCCGCCTCAGAACCGGCGTCTATGCCGCGTCGGGCTATTCGGGCCAGGGCGTGGCGCTCGCCCCCTATGGCGGCAAGATCATTGCCGACGCCATCCTCGGCGATCCCGGCCGCCTCGACGCCTTCGCCGCCCTCCCCTGCCCCCGCTTCCCCGGCGGCAAGCTGCTGCGCTGGCCGGCGCTGGTGGCCGGCATGAGCTGGTATGCGCTCAGGGACAGGCTCTAGAGCGCTTCATGCCCTGATTGAAGCGCAGACGGCGCCGCTAACGCCGCCGCCTCCCTATCGCTCCCCGATCGCCGAGAGCGCCACGATGGCCGCCGAGGCCCGGTTTTCGACACCGAGCTTCTGGTAGATCGTTTCCAGGTGCTTGTTCACCGTGCGGGGCGAGAGGCCGAGGATTTCGCCGATGTCGCGGTTGGATTTGCCGCGCGCGATCCACAGGAGCACCTCCGCCTCGCGCTGCGTGACCGCGAACTGGCGGCGAAGCGCCGCCTCGTGGCCGCTCTCGTCATCGGCCGTCAGGCGGAAGAGGAACTCGTCCTCGCCCGTCCTGCCGAGGAAGGAGAGCTGCAGCTGACGGCCGCCCTCGACGGTGATCGGCGTCGGCGGCGAGACAGCGCCGCGCTGGCCGGCGGAAACCTTGAGCCACACGCGCACCGCCTCCGGCAGGTGGATCGTGCCGCCCTCGTTGGGCAGCGCCGCCTCCAGCAGCTTTGCCGCCTGCGGCGTGCACCAAAGGATCGCGCCGGCCCGATTGGCGGCGAGCAGATAGCGTCCGGCCGTATCGAGCGCCATGCGCGCGCTCTGCGCGGTGCGGGCATTGGCGAGATGGACGCGGATCCGGGCGAGCAGCACGTCGAGCACGATCGGCTTCGTCACATAGTCGACGCCCCCGGCTTCGAGGCCCTCCAGAATGTGCTCGGTCTCGGAGAGACCGGTCATGAAGATGATCGGCACATGGGAAAGCCCGGCATTGGCCTTGAGCCGCCGGCAGGTCTCGAAACCGTCCATGCCCGGCATGACCGCGTCCATCAGGATGATGTCGGGCGTGATGCGCTCGACGAGGGCCAGCGCACGCGCGCCTTCGGTCGCGACGAGCACGGTGGCGCCCGAATGCTCCAGCGCATCGGTCAGAAAGCTCAGCGTCTCGGGCGAATCGTCCACCACGAGGACGATGTCGCGGGCGCGCGAAACCTCAGCCATTGGCGTGCGTCGCTTCCCTGTCAGTCGTATCGGCGTTCATGCGCCCGGCGTCCGTGGGTTCCGAAATCAACTGCTCCAGCGCGGCGGTATAGCCGCCGAAATCGAAGCTGCGCACATGGCCGCGCAGCATGGCGACGAAGGCCTGGTTGCCGGCCACGCCGTCGAGCTCCGCGAGCTTGGCTTCGATGCCCCGGACATAGCCGATCGCGCCGAGATCGAGAAGCTGACGCACATGGTCCGCCCCCGGACTGCGGATCGCATCGGCCTCCGCCTCGACCTTGGGGGGCGCCGCGGCCTCGTCGGTCCATTCGAGGCGCAGCAGCGCCTTGATGCGGTCGAGCAGCTGGCGCATGTCGAAGGGCTTCGGCAGCGCCCCGTCATGGACCGCATCCTCCGCCCGCTCGGGCTGCATCTCGCCGATATTGGCCGATACCATCAGGATCGGCGCGCTGTGCCCGGCCTCCCGCAGCCGCACCGCGAGCTCCCAACCCGTCATGCCGGGCATGGAGATGTCGAGCAGAAACAGGTCCGGCCGGATGTCGGCGGCGAGCGCGAGGCTCGACGGGCCATCCGGCATGGCGAGCACGATGAAGCCGAGCGGTTCCAGCATCTGCCGCACGAGATCGCGGTGATCTTCGTCGTCGTCGACGACGAGGATCGTCCGGCGCGGCCCCTCATAGCCGAAGATCCGCTTCGGCAGGGCCGGCGACGGCGTCGGCCGGTCGATGGCGGCGAGCATCACACGGACATTGAAGCGGCTGCCGATTCCGACCTCGCTGGTGACGGTCAGGTCGCCCCCCATGAGTTGGGCCAGCATCTTGGTGATGGTGAGGCCGAGCCCGGTGCCGGGCGTCATCTTGGCGGCGGCGCTGGTGCCACGCTCGAACGGCTCGAAGATGCGATCGAGATCCTCCACGGAGATGCCCGGCCCGGTATCGTCGACCGTGATGGTCGCGATCTGGCTGCGATAGGCGATCCGCAGCGTGACGACGCCGCTCTCGGTGAATTTGATCGCGTTCGACAAGAGGTTGACGAGGATCTGGCGCAGCCGCTTCTCGTCGGTCGCAACGACCTCGGGCAGCCGCTCCGGCCGCTCGAAGCGGAAGGCGAGCCCCTTCGCCTCGGCCTGGAAACGGAACATGTCGACGATCTGGTCGAGGAAATCGTCGAGCCGCACCTCGTCGCGCTGCAGCCGCAACCGCCCGGCCTCGATGCGCGAGATTTCCAGCAGCCCGTCGATCAGGCCGGAGAGATGCTCGGCGCTACGGCGGATGACCGAGATATTGCCCCGCCGCGCGCGCGGGATCGCCTCGTCGCGCTCCAGGATCTGCGCATAACCGAACACGGCGTTAAGCGGCGTGCGCAGCTCGTGCGAGAGGCCGACGAGGTAGCGGCTCTTGGCGAGGTTCGCCGCCTCGGCCGCCTCCTTGGCGCGCTGCAGCTCGGCATCGGTCCTCTGATGCGCGCTGATCTCCTTGAGCAGCAGCGTCGTCTGGCGGGCCGATTCCTCCTGCGCGACGTGGCGGCTCTCATTGGCCAGCACGAGGAACCACGACGCGATGCCGGAGACGATCAACAGGATGAAGAACGCGGCCCAGAGCGTCTGGCCGATGATGGCGCTATGCGCCCCGCCATAGGAGGTCGCCTGGACGTGGATCAGCAGCAGCACGATGCTGATGACGCCCATGAACAGCGTCAGGATACCGAAATACTGGATGATACGCGGGCTGATCTTCACCGCCAGCCGCTTCGGCAGCACGGCCGACACGGCCTCGCCGACCTGCACCTGCAGCCTTGCGTGCGGCTTGCAGAGGTCGTGGCAGCGCGCATCGAGCGAGCAGCAGAGCGAGCAGATCGGCCCGGAATAGGCCGGGCAATAGGCGCTGTCCTCCGGCTCGAAGAAATGCTCGCAGACCGTGCACTGGATCTCGGTCCGCTCCATCCAGTGGGCGCGCGGCTTGCGGGCGAGGTAGTAGCGCCCGCCGGTCGCCCAGGCGATCGCCGGGGCGACGACGAGCGCGAGGCCGAGCGCGATGAAGGGCGCCAGCGCCTTCGCCGTCTCGCCGAGGAGACCGACGGCGGCAATGAGCGAGATCGCGGCCGCGATGCCCATGGAGCCGACGCCGACCGGGTTGATGTCGTAGAGATGGGCGCGCTTGAACTCGATGCCCGGCGGCGAGAGGCCGAGCGGCTTGTTGATGGCGAGGTCGGCGACGATTGTGCCGAGCCAGGCGACGGCGACGACCGAGAACAGGCCGAGCGTCTGTTCGAGCGCGCGATAGATGCCGAGCTCCATCAGGAGCAGCGCGATCGCGACGTTGAACACCAGCCAGACGACGCGGCCCGGATGGCTGTGCGTCAGGCGGGAGAAGAAGTTCGACCAGGCGAGCGAGCCCGCATAGGCGTTCATCACATTGATCTTGAGCTGCGACACCACCACGAAGGCGGCGGTGAGAAACAGCACCGCATCGGGCCAGGGCAGCACATAGCCGAAGGCGACGGCATACATGCGCGCCGGCTCGGCGGCATGCTCGGCCGGCACGGCGTGGCGCAGCGCCAGCACCGCGAGGAAGGAGCCGAACAGCATTTTCGGCGCGCCGACGATGATCCAGCCCGCGCCGGCGAGCAGCATGGCGAGGCGGTCGCGCCAGCCGCGCGGCCCGGCCGGCGGCACGAAACGGAGAATGTCGACCTGCTCCCCGATCTGCGGCATCAGCCCGAGAATGACCGAGCAGGACGCGCCGAAGGCGACGAGGTCGAGGCTCGACCCGCTCGCCGCCGGCGCGAGGCCGGGGAAGTTCAGCCAGTCGGAGACCGAGCCGCCGTCCTGCCACAGGATGAAGCCGACGGGCAGGATGTTGAGGATGATCCAGAGCGGCTGCGTGGCGATCTGGAACCGGCTGATCCAGGTGATGCCATGCGTGACGAGCGGGATCACCGCGGCCGCCGACAGCACATAGCCGAGCCAGATCGGGACGCCGAACGCCATTTCGAGCGCCGTCGTCATGATCGAGGCTTCGATGGCGAACAGGATGAAGGTGAAGGTGGCGTAGATCAGCGAGGTGATCGTCGAGCCGATATAGCCGAAGCCCGCGCCGCGGGTGAGGAGATCGATGTCGACGCCATAGCGCGCGGCATAGCGCGCGATCGGCAGGCCGGTGAGCAGTAGCACCACGCCGACGACGAACGTCGCCGCGATGACGTTGACCGTGCCATGCGACAGCGTGATCGTGCCGCCGATCGCCTCCAGCGCCAGGAACGAGATGGCGCCGATCGCCGTCTGCGCGACGCGCGGCGACGACCAGCGCCGGGCGCTCTTCGCCGTGAAGCGGAGCGCATAGTCTTCCAGCGTCTGGTTGGCCACCCAGCGGTTATATTCCCGGCGCACCGGAAGGATGCGCTGGCGCCCGGCCAAAGTTCCCCTGCTCACGCGATAAGCCTGCCTAGGATTGCGGCACCAGAGTAGCGATCCCGCGCGCCAGCGCAAGGAAGGCGGCACCGCTCACGAAGGACCGCCGCGGCGCACCCTACGTCGTTCGACGTATATGCCGCAGTGCGGAAACCGTCCGAGAGTTGCGCCGGGCGTCGCGGGGTTCCGTCCTTCCAGGGAGCCGTCCGTGTCGTTTCGAGCCTCTCAACGATGGACGATCGCCGCATCCGGTCCCGCCGGCCGGCGTGAAGCAACAGGGGGAATTCAAGCATGTTGAACAAGGTGAGCCGGACAATCGGCGCCCTTGCGACGGCGGCGACGATCGCCGTCGGCGCGACGAGCGCCTTTGCCGCGGACGATACGATCAAGGTCGGCATTCTGCACTCGCTCTCGGGCACGATGGCGATCTCGGAGACGACGCTGAAGGATACGGTGCTCTTCCTGATCGACGAGCAGAACAAGAAGGGCGGCGTTCTCGGCAAGAAGCTCGAGGCCGTCGTGGTCGACCCCGCGTCCAACTGGCCGCTCTTCGCCGAGAAGGCGCGCGAGCTGATCAGCCAGGACAAGGTCTCGGTGGTGTTCGGCTGCTGGACCTCGGTGTCCCGCAAGTCCGTCCTGCCGGTCTTCAAGGAGCTGAACTCGATCCTCTTCTACCCCGTCCAGTACGAGGGCGAGGAGAGCGAGCGCAACGTGTTCTATACCGGCGCCGCGCCGAACCAGCAGGCGATCCCGGCCGTCGACTATCTGATGAGCGAGGAAGGCGGCGCCGTGAAGCGCTGGGTGCTCGAAGGCACCGACTACGTCTATCCGCGCACGACCAACAAGATCCTCGAGGCGTACCTGAAGTCGAAGGGCGTCGCCGAAGAGGACATCATGATCAACTACACGCCGTTCGGCTTCTCCGACTGGCAGACCGAAGTCGCCGCCATCAAGAAGTTCGGTTCGGCCGGCAAGAAGACCGCCGTCGTCTCGACCGTCAATGGCGACGCCAACGTTCCCTTCTACAAGGAGCTCGGCAACCAGGGCATCAAGGCCGAGGACATCCCGGTCGTGGCCTTCTCGGTGGGTGAGGAAGAGCTCGCCGGCATCGACACCGCCCCGCTCGTCGGCCATCTCGCCGCCTGGAACTATTTCCAGTCGATCGACACGCCGGAGAACGAGGACTTCATCAAGAAGTGGCATGCGTTCATCAAGAACGACAAGCGCACCACCAATGACCCGATGGAAGCCACCTATATCGGCTTCAACGCCTGGGTCGCCGCTGTCGAGAAGGCCGGCACGACGCAGCCCGACGCCGTCATCGACGCGCTGATCGGCGTCTCGGTGCCGAACCTGACCGGCGGCTTCTCGACCATCATGCCGAACCACCACATCACCAAGCCGGTCTATATCGGCGAGATCCAGGACAACGGCCAGCTCGACGTCGTCTGGCAGACCCCTGGCCTCGTGGTCGGCGACGAGTGGTCGGACTACCTGCCGGACTCGAAGGACCTGATCTCCGATTGGCGCGCCCCGATGTCCTGCGGCAACTTCAACGTCAAGACCGGAAAGTGCGGCGGCTCCTGATCGAAGCCCGGCACGGATCCTGCTTGGACCCTCTCTGAACCGACGGGGGCGGCGAGCCGCCCCCGTTTCTCCCGGACGAGAAGTCCGGTCCGGCCGATCAATTCTCCTTAAGACGAACTGGTACCGCCGACCATGCGCCCGTTCCCTTCCCGGCTTGCAGCTCTCGCCATCATCGCGCTGACACTGTTCGGCGTGCTCCGCCCGGCCTTCGGCGCCGACCTGACGGCGCAGGTGAATGCGCTCGGCCAGGGCGACTATGCCGCGCTCGAAAAGGCGATCGGCGATCTCGCCGCGACCGGCGATCCGCAGGTCGCGCCCGTCCTCGACGCGCTCTCCAATGGCGATCTCTATGTGCGCAAGTCCGACAACGCCGTCGTCAAGGCAACGAAATCCGGCAGCGGCTTCACGCTCACCGACCCGGTGACCGGCGCAGCGCTCGGCGAGGCCGGGCGCAGCGGCGTCACCAAGATCAAGGTCAACAACAAGATCCGCGGCCTCGTCCGCTCCGCCACGGGATCGCTGACGCTGATGAGCGCCGATCCCGCGCAGCGCCGCTCGGCCGCCGCCGACGTGTTCAGGAGCGGCGACCCGGCGCAGATTCCCCTGCTCGACCAGGCGATCGCCAAGGAAACCGATCCGGGCGTCAAGAAGATCATGACCGAGGCGCGCGCCGCCGCGGTGCTGAAATCCGACATGGGCGACGCCGACAAGATCGCCGCCATCGCGGTGCTGTCGACGCGGGCCGACCAGGACGCGCTCGCCATGCTCGCCTCGACCGCGAGCGGACCGGATGGCGCCGTGAAGAGCGCCGCCGCCGATGCCGTCGCCTCGATCCAGGGCCAGCTCAAGCTCTGGGAAGGCGTCCAGAACATCTGGTACGGCGTCTCGCTCGGCTCGGTGCTGCTGCTCGCCGCCATCGGCCTCGCCATCACCTTCGGCGTGATGGGCATCATCAACATGGCGCATGGCGAGATGGTCATGCTCGGCGCCTACACGACCTTCGTCGTGCAGGAGATCATCCGCAATTCCTATCCCGAGCTGTTCGACTGGTCGCTCGCCATCGCGCTGCCGCTCGCCTTCCTCGTCTCCGGCGCGGTCGGCGTGCTGATCGAGCGCTCGGTCATCCGCTTCCTCTATGGCCGCCCGCTCGAGACGCTGCTCGCCACTTGGGGCATCTCGCTGATCCTGCAGCAGGCGGTGCGCACCTATTTCGGCCCCAACAACCGCGAGGTCGGCAACCCTTCCTGGATGTCCGGCGCCTTCGACCTCGGCAATATCGCGATCACCTATAACCGCATGTGGATCGTGGTCTTCGCGCTCGGCGTTTTCGCGGTGCTCATGCTGGTGCTGAAGCGCACGCCCTTCGGCCTGCAGACCCGCGCCGTGACCGCCAACCGGCCGATGGCCTCTTCCATGGGCATCCGCACGCCGCTGGTCGACGCGCTGACTTTCGGCCTCGGCTCCGGCATTGCGGGCATTGCCGGCGTGGCGCTCAGCCAGATCGACAATGTCAGCCCGAATCTCGGCCAGAGCTACATCATCGACAGCTTCATGGTCGTGGTGTTCGGCGGCGTCGGCAATCTCTGGGGCACGCTGGTCGGCGCCTTCACGCTCGGCATCGCCAACAAGTTCCTCGAGCCCTATGCCGGCGCGGTGCTCGCCAAGATCCTGGTGCTCGTCTTCATCATCCTGTTCATCCAGAAGCGTCCGCGAGGCCTGTTCGCCTTGAAGGGCCGCTCGGTGGAGGCCTGAGCATGATCATGATCGCCCGGGCGATGCGTCTCGTTGATCAGCCGGCGTCACGCATGTCGGCCCCCCTCTCCGGCTCTCCCCCACAAGGGGGGAGAGGGTGGGCCTCGCACGTCATCGATGCCGCATGCTCTTCCTTCTCCTCCCCCCTTGTGGGGGAGGCCGGGAGGGGGGCCACCGGGGCAGCGCACTGTCACGGCAAAAGAGCCGACGAAACATTGCAGCAAAAGGCGACGTCATGATCACCGCCTTCTTCTTCCGCGCGCTCGACGGCAAGACCTGGGCGGTGCTGGCCGTGCTCCTCGGCATCGGCATCGCGCTGCCGCTCCTCAGCCTGACCGACCCGTCCTTCCCGCTCCATGTGCCGACCTATGTCGTCGCGCTGGTCGGCAAATATCTGTGCTACGCGCTGCTCGCCCTCTCCGTGGATCTCGTCTGGGGCTATTGCGGCATCCTCTCGCTCGGCCACGCCGCCTTCTTCGCGCTCGGCGGCTACGCCATGGGCATGTATCTGATGCGCCAGATCGGAACGCGCGGCGTCTATGCCAATCCGATCCTGCCCGATTTCATGGTCTTCCTGAACTGGACCAAGCTGCCCTGGTTCTGGCACGGCTTCGACATGTTCTGGTTCGCTGCCATCATGGTGCTGCTGGTGCCGGGGCTGCTCGCCTTCGTCTTCGGCTGGTTCGCCTTCCGCTCGCGCGTCACCGGCGTCTATCTCTCGATCATCACCCAGGCGATGACCTATGCGCTGCTGCTCGCCTTCTTCCGCAACGACATGGGTTTCGGCGGCAATAACGGCCTGACCGACTTCAAGGACATTCTCGGCTTCAACATCCAGGCGCCGGAAACGCGCGGCGTGCTGTTCTTCGCCTCGGCCTTCGCGCTCGCGCTCGGCTTCCTGATCTGCCGCGCCGTCATCGCGTCGAAGTTCGGCAAGGTGCTGATCGCGGTCCGCGACGCCGAGAGCCGCACCCGCTTCATCGGCTACCGCGTCGAGGGCTACAAGCTGTTCGTCTTCGTGCTCTCCGCCATGATGGCCGGCGTCGCCGGATCGCTCTACGTGCCGCAGATCGGCATCATCAATCCGGGCGAATTCGCCCCCGCCAATTCGATCGAGGCGGTCATCTGGGTCGCCGTCGGGGGGCGCGGCACACTGATCGGCCCGATCGTCGGCGCGCTGCTCGTGAACTTCGGCAAGACCTGGTTCACGAGCGGCGTGCTTGCCGAATACTGGCTCTTCGTCCTCGGCGGCCTGTTCATCGCCGTCACGCTGTTCCTGCCCAAGGGCGTGGTCGGCACGCTGATGGCGCGGGCCCGCAAGAAGCCGGACGAAACCAAGGCGCCGGGGGCGCTGTCGCCGATCGAGGCCAGTCAGGCTGCGGAGGAAGGAGCATGAGCGCACCGGAAAAGAGCCACGAGAAGGCGAAGAACTCGCTGCTCTATCTCGACGGCGTCTCGGTTTCCTTCGACGGGTTCAAGGCGCTGAACGCCCTGTCGCTGGTGATCGAGCCGGGCGAGATGCGCGCCATCATCGGTCCGAACGGCGCCGGCAAGACGACGATGATGGACGTCATCACCGGCAAGACCAAGCCGGACGAAGGCGACGTCTATTTCGCCGGCACGACCGATCTGACGCGCATGGACGAGGCCTCGATCGCCTCGCTCGGAATCGGCCGCAAGTTCCAGAAACCGACCGTGTTCGAGAGCCACACGGTCTGGAACAATATCGACCTCGCGCTCGCCGGCGTGCGCAAGCCCTTCGCGACGCTGTTCCATCGGACGAGCGCAAAGGAAATCGCCCGCATCGAGGAGATCCTCGCCACCATCCGCCTGACCGACAAGAAGGACTGGCTCGCCGCCAATCTCTCGCATGGCCAGAAGCAATGGCTGGAGATCGGCATGCTGCTCGCGCAGGAGCCGCAACTCCTCCTCGTCGACGAGCCGGTCGCCGGCATGACCGATGCCGAGACGATGGAGACGGCGGCGCTGCTGCGCGAGATTGCCAAGACCAAGTCCGTCGTCGTGGTCGAGCACGACATGCATTTCGTGCGCGAGCTGGACGTCAAGGTGACCGTGCTGCACCAGGGCTCCGTGCTCTCCGAAGGCACGCTCGATCACGTCTCCGCCGATCCGACCGTCATCGAAGTCTATCTGGGGCGCTGAGCCATGCTCGAAGCGAAGAACGTCGATCTCTATTACGGCGCCGCCCAGGCGCTGCGCGGCGTCTCGATCAAGGCCGAGACGGGCAAGGTGACCTGCCTCATGGGCCGCAACGGCGTCGGCAAAACGAGTCTGCTGCGCGCCATTGTCGGGCAGAAGCCGATCGCCGGCGGCGAGATCATCTGGGAGGGCAAGCCGCTCGGGCGCTCACCCTCCTATGACCGGGCCAAATCCGGCATCGCCTATGTGCCGCAGGGGCGCGAGATCTTCCCGCTGCTGACGGTGAAGGAGAATCTCGAGACCGGCTACGCGCCGATCGCGCGGAAGGACCGCTACATCCCCGATTATGTCTTCGACCTGTTTCCGGTGCTGAAGGACATGCTCGGGCGGCGCGGCGGCGACCTTTCGGGCGGCCAGCAGCAGCAACTGGCGATCGGCCGGGCGCTGGTGACGCGCCCGCGCCTCCTCGTGCTCGACGAGCCGACCGAGGGCATCCAGCCCTCGATCATCAAGGATATCGGCCGCGCCATCAAATGGCTGCGCGAGCAGGGAACGATGGCGATCCTGCTGGTCGAGCAATATTTCGATTTCGCGCACGAACTGGCCGACACCTTCGCCGTGATGGATCGCGGCGAAATCGTCGCTTCCGGCACCCAGGCCGAAATGGGCTCCGAATCGGTACGCGCTCACCTCACCGTTTGAGTCGCCTCACGGGGTGAAGCAGCGCTCGAACCGCTCGATGCTGCGCCCGTCGCGGCGGGCGCGCGCCAGATCTTTCTCCGCCGCGGTGCGGAACAGCGCGCGAATTTCGTCCGAGCGCACACCGTCGCTCGACATCAGCATCGCAATGATCGGCTCGTGCAGCAATTCGTTCAGCGAAGAATCCCTGCGCAGGCAGGTATCGGCGTCGTTCATGACGGACCTCCCTTTGGGTTCGCACATGAACGCAAGATTACGACGGGATGAGACAATTGTAAGACACGCCCGACGCGGGCGGTTCACAATCGCTTGATGCTGCAAGGCAATAGACGCCGGGCCGCTTATGCTGCGGCGTCGAAGGCGGTTACGATCTCCACGGCGCGGCGGCTCACTTCGGCAGCGTCGAAGCCGATCTTGTACAGGCTGGAGCCGATGCCGAAGCCCGCGCAGCCGGCCTTCAGGAACTCGCCGAAATTGGACGCGCCGGCGCCGCCGACGGCCAGGACGGGGAGCGCGGGCGGCAGCACCGCCTTGATGGCGCGGATGCCGGCGGAGCCGATCAGCTCGGCGGGAAAGAATTTCAGCGCGTCCGCGCCGGCGTCGATCGCGGCGAACGCCTCGCTCGGCGTGAACACGCCGGGGAACGACAGCAGCCGCAGTTCCTTGGTCCGGCGGATCACCGCCGCATTGGCGTTCGGCGACACCACGATCTGTCCGCCGACATCCTTGACCGCATCGACCTCCTGCGCCGTCAGCACGGTTCCGGCGCCGACCAGCGCGCGGCCGGCCGAGATCCGCGCCAGCCGGCCGATCGAATTGAACGGATCGGGCGAATTGAGCGGCACCTCGATCAGCGTGATGCCCGCGGCGACCAGCACCTCGAAGATGGCCTCGACCTCGTCGGGCTTGACCCCGCGCAGAATGGCGACGAGCGGCCGGTGACCGGCGAACAGGGGATGGGACATCGGCGAACCTCGGCAGCGACTTCGGGGCGAAAGGAGATCGGCCGCGACGAACACCGCGGCCGAAGCAGGGTCTACAGCATGCCGTTGGCGCGGGCGAGCTTGACGAGGCCGGCACGGACGAGATCGGTCCCGTCCAGCGTCTCGGCATCCTCGCCGAGAATGTGGAACGCCTTCAGATAGGCGCGCGCCAGTGAGCGCGAGCCGATGATGCGCACCGCCTCGCCGGCCTTGCGGAGGCCAATCTTGCGCGCCGCCGCAATCTCGCCGCCGATCACGAGGCCCGAGAGATAGGCGAGATTGTCGTCGCCGGACACGCCGTTCAGAAGCTGGCGCACCCGCACGGAGAACACCGCGGCGAGGAAGGGCAGTTCCGCCTCGACGCTGCGGCGCACCGCGAGTTCGAAATCGGGCGAGGAAGCGAGATCATCGGCCGATTCGGAGACGGAATGGCGCAGGAACGACTTCTTGGCGAGCAGTTCGAACATCTCGCCGGTCATGAAGGTCTGGAAGGACGTGATCTCGCCGGCGCGCACCGCCGCCCATTTCGAATGGGTGCCGGGCAGGATCGCCAGCCCCTCGAAATCCGGCTCCTTCTCCATCAGCCCCACAAGCTGCGTCTCCTCGCCGCGAATGACGTCGCCGTCGCGCGCTTCGGAGCGCAGCACGAGGCCGGGCACGATGGCGAGCGGGCGATGCTCGCTCGTCTCGAACCGCAGCAGGCCGGCGGTGAGCGCATCGAGCGAGGTCGGCACCGTGACATAGGCCGCCTCGCGCCAGCCCTGGCGGCTGCCGATCATGCCGGCCATGATCGCCGGGCGGTCCGGCCAGCCGGCGACGACGCGGTCGAACGCCTCCTCATGGCCTTGGCCGCCCAGCGCGGCGATGCCGTCGCCGCTCTCGGCCTCGGCCAGGATCGCACCCGTGCGGTCGAGCAGCATCGCACGGCAACGCGAGGTGCCCCAGTCGACCGCGATCAGGGCGGCGGTCTCGAATGGGTCTGCGGTCATCGAAGTTCAACTCCAGCGGGACGGTTGGACGCGTGCATCTGCCCGTCCTCCTCGGCAGACCGCGGACCGGATCGGGAGCCTCCATTGCCGCGCAACGCCGCCGGTCGGTAACGCAGGCGATGTCAGCGCAAAGGCCGCGGGGCGTCAATCGGCTTCGTCGTCACGCGCGCGGCACCGGTCCGGTCGAGCCGCGAATGACGAGTTCGACCGGCCATAATTCGTGGATCGTTCCCGGAGCGCGGCCGCGCAGCAGTTCCAGCATCAGTTCGCCCACCCGCTTGCCGGCGGCGCGAATCGAGGAACGCGTCGTCGACATGGTCGGCACCATGACGTCGGGATTGAGGAACGGAAACACGTCGTCATGCGCGATCATCGAAACGTCGCGGCCCAGTTCCAGCCCGGCCGCACGGATCGCGCGGAAGGCGCCAAGCGACATCATCATCGACGAGACCAGGAGCGCGGTCGGCCGCGGGCGCTCCGCCAGGAAGCGCGCGGTGATGCGATAGCCGATCTCGTCGGTCATCGGACCGCTCGCCAGCAGCCGCTCGTCGGCGACGAGCCCCCGCGCGGCGAGCGCGGCCCGGAACCCGTTCTCCCGGTCGCGGGCGAAGGTGTAGCGCAGATCACCATTGATCAGGCCGATCCGGCGATGGCCGAGATCGAGCAGATGCTTGGTCGCGTGCTGGAACGCCCCCTCGTTGTCGATGTCGAGCCAGGCGTGGTCGACGGGCGCCTCCGTGCGGCCATGCAGGATGAAGGGCAGCCGCAGGTTCGTCAGAAGCGGGATGCGCTCGTCCTCGATGAGCGGGCTCGCCAGCACGACCGCATCGACGCGCCCGTCGACCGCGATCCGCCGGTAGGTCGCCTCGTCCTGGTCCGGGCCGCTCGGCGTCAGAACGATGTCGATCTCCTCGCCGAGCAGCGTCTCGCCGAGGCCCGCCTGGAATTCGATATAATGCGGATCGAGCAGCATGTGGCGATCGGTCGGCATGACGATGCCGATCGCCCCTGCCCTGCCGGTCGCCAGACGGCGCGCGCTCGCATTCGGCTCATAGCCGTGCCGACGCGCGGCCTCCAGCACACGGCGGCGGGTCTCCTCATTGACCTCCGGATAACCGTTCAGCGCGCGGCTGACGGTTGTCTGCGAAAGCCGCAGGTGCGACGCTAGCTCCTTGAGCTTCATTGAGCTCTGTTCCTCCCGAATTAAATCCATTCAAAGCGCTTTCAAAGAGGCTGACAAGTGCCTTTGGCCGACGCCCGGTTGGACGGCGCGTACTTCTGCGCTGCACAACGGAGCCAGCACAATTGATTCCGACGGAACTTCAATGCAATGCACTGATTTATCGTATTATTTAGGGTCCGAATTTGTTGCGACGCAGCGATGAGCGTTCGCGTGCAAGGCTTGACACCGGCCTGCCCAACTGGTCATGTCCCACCTCAAAGCGCTTTGAAGACTTGGCTCCGATGCGAGTCCGAAGGGCGTTTTGGGGCGAGGGGTGCCGATGCTGTCATGGCCCGAGGGCGTCCGTGACGGCTGCCGAGGGACTCATCCGTTCCGCGCAGTCTGAAAATCTCTCTGGGAGGGTTCACAATGAAATTGCGTTCCGCGCTCCTCGGCTTTGCCGCGAGCTTCGTCATGCTGGCCGGCGCCGATGCCGCCAATCTTCAGATCGTGTCTGGCGATACGGGCAACGGCCTGGCAGTGCTTCGCGAGAAGCTCGATCTGTTCGAGAAGGCGACCGGCAACAAGGTCACGATCGTGCCGATGCCGTCGTCGACCACGGACCAGTTCGGCCAGTACAAGCTCTGGCTCGCCGCCGGCAATTCCGACATCGACGTCTATCAGACGGACGTGATCTGGGCGCCGCAGCTCGCCGAGCAGCTCGTCGACCTGACCGACGCGACGAAGGACGTCATCGGGCAGCACTTCCCGTCGATCGTCGAGTCGCAGACCGTGAACGGCAAGCTCGTCGCCATGCCGCTCTTCACCGACGCGCCGGCGCTCTACTACCGCAAGGACCTGCTCGAGAAGTACGGCAAGACCCCGCCGAAGACCTGGGAAGAGCTCGCCGCCACGGCGAAGGAGATCCAGGACAAGGAGCGCGAGGCCGGCTCCAAGGACATCTGGGGCTTCGTGTTCCAGGGCAACGCCTATGAAGGCCTGACCTGCAACGCGCTGGAATGGGTCAAGTCGAACGGCGGCGGCCAGATCGTCGAGGCCGACGGCACGATCTCGATCAACAATCCCAAGGCCGCCGCTGCGCTCGAAGCGGTCAAGGGCTGGGTCAACAATATCTCCCCGCCCGGCGTCCTCGCCTATCAGGAAGAAGAAGCCCGCGGCGTCTGGCAGACCGGCAATGCCGTGTTCATGCGCAACTGGCCCTATGCCTATGGCCTCGGCAATGGCGCGGACTCGGCCGTGAAGGACAAGTTCGACGTCGTTCCGCTGCCGGCAGGCTCGGCCGAAGGTGACAAGTCGGCCGCGACGCTCGGCGGCTGGAACCTCGCCGTGTCCAAGTATTCGAAGAACCAGAAAGAAGCCATCGAGATGGTGAAATTCCTGGCTTCGAAGGACATGCAGAAGCTGCAGGCGATGAAGGCGTCCAACCTGCCGACCATCATCGACCTCTATGACGATGCCGACATCGCCAAGACCGTTCCGATCATCCCGCGCTGGAAGGAAGTTTTCCTGAATGCCGTCCCGCGCCCGTCGGCTCCGACCAAGGTGAAGTACAACGAGGTTTCGTCCAACTTCTGGACCGCCGTGCACAACACGATCAGCGGCAACGGCTCGGCCGCCGACAATCTCGAACTGCTCGAGGCCCAGCTGACCAAGCTCAAGGGCGCCTCCTGGTAGTCGCCTTACGCTGAACTTCGCCTCCGGCCGGTCACGGCCGGAGGCGAATCGATTGACGGACGGCGCCGCTCCGCTACCGTCAGTCCTGACTGATGCGCCCAGAGCCCACAAACCATAATGGAACCGAAGCCGAGACGGCTCGGAGGGGGGATACGCAGGATGGCCGTCGCCGAATCCCTGGACATGCCCGTCGCCAAGGCGGGTTCGGAACTGATCCGCCAGCGCGTACGCGCCGCCTGGATTTTCCTGGCGCCGATGCTGGTCGTCCTCGCGATGGTGGCCGGATGGCCGCTGCTTCGCAGCATCTATTTCTCCTTCACCAACGCCTCGCTGACCAATATCGAAGGCGCGCAGTGGATCGGCTTCGAGAACTATCTCTCGGTCACGACGCTGAAGAGCGGCCGCGTCATCTATGACGGCCTGCTCGTCGATCCGCTCTGGTGGCAGTCGGTCTGGAACACGGTCCGCTTCTCCGTCGTCTCGGTGGTGATGGAAACCATCATCGGCATGATGGTCGCGCTGGTGCTGAACGCCGAATTCCGCGGCCGCGGCATCGTCCGCGCCGCCATCCTGATCCCCTGGGCCATCCCGACCATCGTCTCGGCCAAGATGTGGGCCTGGATGCTCAACGACCAGTTCGGCATCATCAACGACATCCTGCTCCATCTTGGGCTCATCTCGACCAAGATCGCCTGGACCGCCAACGCCGACACCGCGATGCTCGCGGTGCTGGTCGTCGACATCTGGAAGACGACGCCGTTCATGGCGCTGCTGATCCTCGCCGGCCTGCAGATGATCCCCGGCGACATCTACGAGGCCGCCAAGATCGACGGCGTGCATCCGATCAAGGTGTTCTGGAAGGTGACGCTGCCGCTGGTGCGGCCCGCGCTGATGGTCGCCGTGATCTTCCGCATGCTCGACGCGCTGCGCATCTTCGACCTGATCTATGTGTTGACCGCGAACAATTCGCAGACCAAGACCATGTCGGTCTTCGCGCGAGAAAACCTGTTCGACTTCGACAAGTTCGCCTATGGCTCGGCGGCATCCACGATGCTGTTCCTGATCCTCACCGTGATCACGGTCGTCTACATCATCGTCGGCAAGGTCAATTTCGAGGGAGGCCGCTGATGCTCTGGCATGTGATCAAGCGCACGGCCTTCTACCTGCTGGTCGTCGGCATCGTCGTGGTCTCGATCTTCCCGTTCTACTATGCGATCATCACGTCGTTCAAAAGCGGGACGGCGCTGTTCCAGATCGATTACTGGCCGAAGACCTTCTCGCTCACGAACTACAATTCGGTCCTGACGACCGGCTCGTTCGTGCGCAATCTCGGCAATTCGCTGTTCATTGCCTCCGTGGTGGTGGCGATCTCGCTGCTGCTCGCCGTGACCGCCTCCTTCGCCCTGTCGCGCGTGCGCTTCAGCGGCCGTTCGCTGCTCCTGTTCACGATCCTCGCGGTCTCGATGTTCCCGCAGATCGCCGTGCTGTCGGGCCTGTTCGAGCTGGTGCGCTTCTTCGGCATCTTCAACACGCCCTTCGCGCTGATCTTCTCCTACATGATCTTCACCCTGCCCTTCACGGTCTGGGTGCTGACCACTTTCATGCGTGACCTGCCGATCGAGATCGAGGAAGCGGCGATCGTCGACGGCGCCAGTTCCTGGGTGATCGTCACGCGGGTCTTCCTGCCGCTGATGTGGCCGGCGCTGGTGACGACGGGCCTTCTCGCCTTCATCGCAGCGTGGAACGAATTCCTGTTCGCCCTGACCTTCACCTCGTCCAACGAGACGCGCACGGTTCCGGTGGCGATCGCGCTGCTCTCCGGCAATTCCCAGTTCGAGATTCCCTGGGGCAACATCATGGCCGCCTCGGTGATCGTCACCGTGCCGCTGGTCGTGCTGGTGCTCATCTTCCAACGCAAGATCATTTCCGGCCTGACGGCCGGCGGCGTGAAAGGCTGACAATGAACGAGCAGGTTTCCAGCGTCGGGATGGCTGCAGCCCAGCCCGTCGATGCCGACTGGTGGCGCGGCGCGGTGATCTACCAGATCTATCCGCGCTCGTTCCAGGATACGAACGGCGACGGCGTCGGCGATCTCAAGGGCATCACGCAGCGCCTCGACTATGTCGCCGAGCTCGGCGTCGACGCGATCTGGATCTCGCCCTTCTTCAAGTCGCCGATGAAGGATTTCGGCTACGACGTCTCCGACTACTGCGCCGTCGACGGGCTGTTCGGCACGATCGAGGATTTCGACCGCCTGATCGCCGAGGCGCATGCCCGCGGCATCAAGGTCATGATCGATCAGGTGCTGTCGCATACCTCGGACCAGCACGCCTGGTTCAAGGAGAGCCGGTCGTCTAAGGACAATGACAAGGCCAATTGGTATGTCTGGGCCGATGCGAAGCCGGACGGCACGGTGCCCAACAACTGGCTGTCGATCTTCGGCGGCTCGGCCTGGGAATGGGACACGACCCGCTGCCAGTATTATCAGCACAACTTCCTGACCTCGCAGCCGGACATCAATTTCCACTGCATGGCCGCGCAGGATGCGCTGCTGGACACGGTCGAGTTCTGGCTGAAGCGCGGCGTCGACGGTTTCCGCCTCGACACGGTGAACTTCTACGTCCACTCGCAGGGGCTCGAGGACAATCCGCCGTCACTCCCGGAAGACCGCAACTCGCCCGAGGCGCCGGCGGTCAATCCGTATAACTGGCAGGATCATATCCACGACAAGAGCCAGCCGGAGAATCTCGAATTCCTGAAGCGGCTGCGGAGCCTGCTCAACCGCTATCCCGGCCAGACGACGGTCGGCGAGATCGGCGACGGACCGCGCTCGCTGAAGACCATGGCGGCGTACACGTCGGGCGGCGACAAGCTGCACATGTGCTACACCTTCGACTTCCTGTCGCCGATCTTCACCAAGGAACACTTCGTCGCCCGCATCAAGGCGTTCGAGGCGATCGTCGGCGATGGCTGGCCGTGCTGGGCGTTCTCGAACCACGACATCGTGCGCCATGTCTCGCGCTGGACGACCGACGGCGACTATGACGCCGTGGCGAAGCTCGCCAGCGCGATCTTGCTCTCGCTGCGCGGCTCGGTCTGCCTCTATCAGGGCGAGGAACTGGGGCTCACCGAGGCGGTGCTGACCTTCGAGGACCTGCAGGACCCCTACGGCATCCGCTTCTGGCCGGAATATAAGGGCCGCGACGGTTGCCGCACGCCGATGGTGTGGGAATCGAACGGCACCTATGGTGGCTTCTCGACCGCAAAGCCCTGGCTGCCGGTGCCGCAGGAACACATCGCTCGCGCCGCCAATCGCGAGGAGAGCGACCATGCCTCGGTCCTCGCGCAATATCGGCGCCTCATCGCCTTCCGCCACGCCCATCCGGCGCTGATCCGCGGCTCGATCGCCTTTGTCGATACGCCGGACGACGTGCTCGGCTTCGTGCGGGCCGAGGGCGACGAAAGCATCATCTGCCTCTTCAATCTCGGCTCCGGCCCGGTCAGCGTGCCGCTGCCGGCCGGCGCGGTGGTCACCCCGCTCGACGGGCACGGCTTCACGGCGTCGCTCGATGCGGCGACGGGGATCGTCAGCCTCGGCGGACGCGACGTTTTCTACGGAAGAATAGCCTGAACGGCAGGAGAGAGGGACGAACATGGCGGATCTGCTGCTGCGCGGGATCAAGAAGTCCTACGGCAACGTCAAAGTGCTGCACGGCATCGACCTCGACATCAGGGCGGGCGAGTTCATCGTCTTCGTCGGACCGTCGGGCTGCGGAAAATCGACCCTGCTGCGCCTGATCGCCGGCCTCGAGGACATCACGGCCGGCACGCTGCAGATCGACGGCCAGGTCGTGAACCAGCTCGCGCCCTCGAAGCGCGGCATCGCCATGGTGTTCCAGTCCTATGCGCTCTATCCGCATATGACGGTCTACGACAACATGGCCTTCGGCATGAAGCTGGCGAAAGGGCACGACAAGTCGGAGATCGACAAGCGCGTCCGCGAGGCCGCGAACATCCTGCAGATCACGCCCTATCTCGACCGCCTGCCGAAGCAGCTCTCCGGCGGCCAGCGCCAGCGCGTCGCCATCGGCCGCGCCATCGTGCGCGACCCGAAGGTCTTCCTGTTCGACGAGCCGCTCTCCAACCTCGATGCGGCGCTGCGCGTCGCCACGCGCATCGAGATCAACAAGCTGCACGAGAGCATGCCGGGCGTGACGATGATCTACGTCACGCATGACCAGGTCGAGGCGATGACGCTCGCCGACCGCATCGTGGTGCTGAATGCGGGCCGCGTCGAGCAGGTCGGCCCGCCGATGGAGCTTTACCACAACCCGGCGAACCTCTTCGTCGCGCGCTTCCTCGGCTCGCCCTCGATGAACACCATGCCGTGCACGGTCGTCTCGGGTGGCGCGAACCCGGTCGTGAAGCCGGATGGCTGCGACCCGATCGTCGTCCAGGCGACGATCCCCGTCAGCGCGGCCGGCGCCAAGGCGACCTTCGGCGTGCGTCCGGAAGATCTCGACATCAGCACGAATGGCGAGGCGATCTTCCGCGGCAAGGTCGACATCGTCGAGCAGCTCGGCGAAGTCACTCTGATCTATGTCGATGTCGGCGCGCCCGAGCCGATCGTCGCCAAGATCCCGAACGACACCGTGATCGCCAAGGGCGACACCGTGGCTCTGACCTCAGAGCGCCGCCATCTCCAGGTCTTCGACGAGAACGGCATCGCCTATCCGCGGACCTGACCATCCGGCGGGCCGCGCCCGCCGGAGGTTTTCGATATCGCAGCGAACGGGATCACGCAGCCGGCAGCGCCGGCCCCGCGATCCCGCGCCGTTCTACTTCTGCAGCGTCATCAGCGCGTATTTGCACACCGGGTCGAGCGCCGCCGCATTGGCGCGCAGGCACGCGACCGCCCGGCCGCCGCTCAGCGGCTCCATCCGGCAGAACTTCCGATAATCCTGGCGGCACGACTGGCGCACGAAGCGGGCCTCCTGCTTCGGCGTCATCGGCGGCGGAACCGGCGTGAGCGCAGCGGCGGGTGGCGGCGGCGGCGGGGTCTGAGCAGCGGCAGCAGGCGGCGGCGCTTTCTTGGCCGGCGGCGGCGCAGCGGGCGCGGGCGCGGCGGCATTCTTGGTTGCCGGCGGCGGCGTGCTCGCGGCCGGAGGCGGTGGCGCGGCCGGCTCGCTCGCGGCAGCCGGTGCAGGAGCCGGCGCCGGGGCCGCTGCGGCAGGCGCGGCGGCGGGCGCCGAAACGGCCTTCACCGCGGCCTGGCAGGCCGGCGAGAGCGTGGAGAGGTTCTTCTCCAGGCATTGCAGCGCCTCGGCCCCGCCCGGCGAGACGCCGGTGCAATTGGCGCGGAAATCGCCGGGGCAAGCGGACCGTATGGCCTTCTGCTGATCGGCCGTCGGCGCCGCGCCGGCAGGCGCCGCCGCGAAGGCGAGCAGCAAAGCCGGCAAAGCGGCAGCCATCAAATGTCTGTATTTCATGTCATTCTCCCCGATGAACCCGTCCAGCGATCCCACACCGCACGCCCCGCGGCAAGCGCTGAGGCGGCGGTGGCTTTACAGTGTGTTGAACCATTTGCGGCAAATGCGGCCGTGAAGCGCGGCGGCTCCTGTCTTGCCGCTGTCACGGCGCCGTCGGCATGCTATGCGAGACAGTGCGTATCCCATCGGTCAGCAGGAGGCATCTCATGTCCGATCTCGTCGTCATCGTCTATCCCACCCTCGAAAAGGCAGAGGCCGTCCGCAGCGAACTGCTCGAACTGCAGAAGGAATATCTGATCACCCTCGACGACGCGGTGATCGCGACGAAGACCGACGACGGCAAGATCAAGCTGCACCAGATGGTCAACACGACGGCGGCGGGCGCCGCCTCGGGCTCGTTCTGGGGCCTGCTGGTCGGCATGATCTTCCTGATGCCGGTGGTCGGCGTCGTCATCGGCGCGGCCTCGGGCGCGCTCGGCGGCCTGCTCGCCGATTTCGGCATCAACGACAAGTTCATGAAGGACCTCGCCGAGAGCATCCAGCCCGGCAATGCGGCGCTCTTCGTCCTCATCCGCGAGATGACCGGCGACAAGGTGCTGGAGCATATGAAGGGCACTGGCGGCGTGGTACTCAAGACCTCGCTCGACAATGAGAAGGAAGCGGCCCTTCGCGCCGCCATCTCCGGCCCGGCCGCCTGATCGGCCGCACGACTGAACGGCGGCAAGTCCGCCGGTTTTCGGATCGGCCCCTGCCCGTGCTAGCCTCGTTGCCGGAGCTTCTCCGGCAGTTCGGTGAACGGGCATGGCCGATCCGGGCGACATCATCGCGATCGTGACGGACGATCTCGCAGAGCCGCATCGCGAGGCGATGGTGCGCGACTTCTACGGCCGCATCTGCATGCGGCTCGACCTGCAACCGCTCGACCCGGGCGGACTGCGCTTCAATGCGCGGACGACCGTTCTCGCGGGCATGACGGCGACAAGCGGATCCGTTGCGCCCATGGCCTGGGAACGGCACAGCGCGCTGATGGACGATGCCGGCGACGACATCGCCGTGTCCTGGATCGCCGGCGGCTGGCGCTTCGCCCGTCCCGGCCAAGCCGATCTGGAAACCGCGCCGGGTTCGGCCTGCGTCATGCAATTAGACAGGCGCTGGCGTGCCGAAGCACGGAATGGCGACTGGACCGTCTGCTTCCAGGTTTCGCGCGCGCTGCTGACGCCCCTCGTTCCCCATCTGGACGATGTCGAGCCGGACGCCATCCGCGCGGACAGCGCCGAGGCGCGGCTGCTGTTCAACTATGTTCAGGCCGTGACGCGCGAGCCCGTCGCGCCGAAGCTCGCGACGCTCGCCGCGCGCCACATCGCCGATCTGCTCGCCGCCGCGCTCGGCACCACGGCTGAGGGCAGCCGGGTCGTCGAGCGTCGCGGCGTGCGCGCCGCGCGGCTTCGGGCGATCCGGCAGTTCGTCGAGGAGCACCTGCCGAGTTCGCGCCTCTCCGCCGAGACCGTCGCCCGCCGTTTCGGCCTCAGCCCACGCTATGTCCGCGCGCTGTTCGCGGCCGACGGGCTCAGCTTCTCGGACTATGTCCGCGAGCGGCGCCTCGCCCGCATCTATCACCGCCTCACCGATCCACGCTTTGCCGCCCTGCCGATCGCGACCCTCGCCTTCGAGGAAGGTCTGGTCGAGCCCTCGACCTTCTACCGGCAGTTCAAGGCGCGCTATGGCATGCGGCCGTCGGACGTGCGCGAACAGTTCAGAGATCGCTAGGACGCCTTCCAACTCAGCCGATACCAACACGTGCCAAGACGATCGGACCGACCAAGGAGATAGAGTCGGCTGCGACTGCGTTGAGACGTGGGAGGCTCCCGCGATGCGTTCCTCTGGCGCCAGTGCACCGTTCCGCTGGCGCCATACGGCGCCGCCCGTCAGGCACCAATATCCGCCGCGTCACCCCACACGAGGAGGATTCGGCCATGCGCCCCACCCTTTCGAAGCTTCTCGCCCTCGGCTTCCTGGCCTTCGCGACGCTCACCACGTCGCAGGCCAGCGCCGCCTATACCTGCATGAACCCCGCGATCTGCCGCGCCGTCTGCGGCAGCGAGACATGCGGCAAGATCTCGGCCCGCGATCCCGACATGAAGGCGCTGCAATCCTTCAAGCCGGCCGGCCAGATCGCCGCCTCCCCCAATTCTTCGGCCGCGCGCCAGCCCTATACCTGCATGAACCCGGCAATCTGCAAGGCCGTCTGCGGCTCGACGACCTGCTGAGGGACGCCGGACTCCAGCATGCGGCGACGGCAACAACGCTGTCGCCGCCCCGGCTGCGCGGCCTCAGTTGCTCCGCCGATGTGGCCGCGCTAGGCCTCGTCGAGATCGTCCACGAAATCGAGCAGCGCGCCGGCCAGCTCCGCCGGCGCCTCCAGGGCGGCGTAGTGCCCGACGCCATGGAGTTGAACAGAACGAATCCCGTTGGCCGCGACCGCGGCGAGTGTGTCGGCCGTAAACGCGCCGCCGCTGGCGCCGATGGCGAGCACGGGTGCCGTCAGGGCACGCTTGCCGGCTATGGTTCTGATCTCGTCCCCTTCGCGCAGCATGGACCGGTAAAGACCGATCGCGCCACGCCAGCCCTCGGGTCGCGCATAGGTCCGCGCGAACTCGTCGAGATCGGCATCCTCGATCGCCTGCGGATTGGCGCTCATCGATTTGAACAGCCAGCCGATGAAGGCGCGCTCGCGTCCCTCAAGGAGCATTTCGGGAATGCCGGGGGTCGTCAGCGCTCCGATATGCCAGGTGCCGCCATGGGTGATATCGGCCAGCGCTTCCAGCCCGAAGCCGGGCAGGCCCATCTCGATGGAAGTCAGGCTGGCGACATCCTCCGGATACGCCGTGGCAAGGCGAAAGACTGTTGCGCCGCTGATATCCTGGCCGGCGAGATGGACCGGCCCGCAGCCGAGATGGCCGATGAGACGGTGCAGATCCTCGGCCGAAACGGCGCTGTCATAAGTGCCCGGACCGGCGCTTGAGTCGCCGAAGCCGCGCAAATCCACAGTGAAAACACGGTGGCTTGCGGCGAGCCGCGGGATGAGCCGGTGGAAGGTCCACCATGTCTCGGGAAAGCCGTGGACCAGCAGGATCGGCGATCCCTCGGTCCCTGCCGCCACATAATGCAGTTCGGCGCCATCCAGCGACAGCCTGTGATGCGTGACGCCGGGCAGCGTCGCGCCGATCGGAGCGATGTTCATCGCGATCTCCATTTAGACAACAAGGTTGACTTTATGGATCCGATTTAGACAATCAGGTTGTCTATGTCCAGCGCTTTCGCCAACCTGGTTGTCATTCCAGAGGAGCGGCCCTATTCCTGTCGCATGGCCAGAACCGGCGCCGATCTGGCGCTCCTCCTCCTCGGCGGCTTCCGCCACCTTGCCGACGCCGCAACCGCGGAGCTGAGCCGGCGGGGATTCGAGGATGTCCGCCCCGCGCATGATTTCGCCATGCGGGCCATCGCGGCGGGCGCCGACAGCGCATCCGAACTGGCGCGTCGTCTCTCCGTCTCGAAACAGGCCGTAGCCAAGACCGTCGCGTCGCTGGAGGAGCGCGGATATGTGACGCGGGTCGACGATCCCGCCGACGCCCGGCGGCGGCCCCTTCGCGTGACCGACCGCGGCTTCGAGGCGATGCGGGAGGGCGAAGCGATCTTCAACGATCTGCGCGAACGATGGGCGCGCCAGATCGGCGAGGCGGAGCTCACAAGGCTGGAAGCGAGCCTCGCAGCCCTCGTTGGCACGGCCCCTGTGCGACTGGATGCGCCGGGCTGGAGCGCGCAGGATCTCGACACGTCATCCCGCTGAATCCGGCATGTCCGTTTCGACCGCAGCGCCGGTCGGAGGCGTTAATCCAGCGTGCGCCGATACCGCGCGAGCGCGATCGTCGCGACGGCCAGCCAGAAGGCGGCGAGCGGCCAGATCTCGCCGGAAAGTTCCGGGATGCCGTTGCCCTTCAGCATGATGCCGCGAACCGAGCGGATATAGTGGGTGAGCGGCAGGATCACGCCGATCACCTGCGCCCAGTCCGGCATGCCGCGGAACGGGAACATGAAGCCCGACAGCAGGATCGACGGCAGGAACCAGAAGAAGGTCATCTGCATCGCCTGCATCTGCGTCCGCGCGATCGTCGAGAAGGTGTAGCCGAGCGTCACATTGGCGCCGATGAACAGGATCGTGACGCCGATCAGCAGCAGCATCGAGCCCATCATCGGCACGTGGAACAGCACATTGGCGCAGACGAGGATCACGGCGACCTGCACGCAGCCGATGCCGATATAGGGCACGATCTTGCCGATCATGATCTCGAGCGGCGTCGCCGGCGTCGCCATGAGATTTTCGAGCGTGCCGCGCTCGCGCTCGCGCGTCAGCGCCAGCGCCGTCATCAGGATCGTCGTCATGGTCAGGATCGTGCCGAGCAGGCCCGGCACGATGTTGAAGGCCGTGATGCCCTCCGGATTGAAGCGGCGATGGATGACGAGATCCACCGGCAGCGCCGACGGCGCCTTGCCGGCGAGCGGGCCGGCCAGAAAATCGGCGAGCGCCCGGCTGACGATCTCCGGCAGCGCCGCGATCGCATTGGCCGAGGCGGCCGGATCGGTCGCGTCAGCCTCGATCAGCAATTGCGGTCGGAGGCCACGGGCGAGGTCGCGCTCGAAATCCGGCGGGAAGGCGATGACATAGGCCGCGGCCCCGCTGCGAACGAGCGTATCGGCCTCCGCCTCGCTCACAAAGCCGGGACGGATCGCGAAATAGCGCGAGCTCGCGAGCGCGGTCACCACGGCGCGGATAGCCGGGCCATTGTCGGCCGAGACGATGACGGCGGGCAGTTCCTTCGGGTCGGTGTTGATCGCATAGCCGAACAGCACGAGCTGCAGGACCGGGACGACGAGGATCATCGCGAAGGTCAACCGGTCGCGGCGGAGCTGGATGAACTCCTTGATCATCAGCGCGCCGATCCGAGCGGCTGAGAAGGCGGCGCCCGCGCTCAAGCCGCGCCCCCGTTTCCGGCGCTGTCGGCGACGCGCGCCTGCTGCATCAGGCGGATGAACACATCCTCGAGGCTGGTTTCGCCGGCCCGCGCGCGCCCTGTGCTGCCGGTCTCAGCGAGGACGTCGTCGACCGAGGCGCGCAGCAGGGCCGCATCCGGCCCGACGACATGCAGCTCATTGCCGAACGGCGCCACCTGCTCGATGCCCGCCCGCCCCTTGAGCGCGGCGGCGAGCGCCAGCGTGTCGCCGCCCGAGACGACCACCGTCGCAAGCTGGGAGGCGGCGATCACTTCGGCGACCGTGCCGCGCGCGACGACATGGCCATAGGCGATATACACGATGCGATGGCAGCGCTCGGCCTCGTCCATGTAATGCGTCGAGACCAGCACGGTCAGTCCGCCGGCCGCGAGGCGGTGGATCTCGTCCCAGAACTCGCGCCGGGCCTGCGGGTCGACGCCGGCGGTCGGCTCGTCGAGCAGCAGCAGGCGCGGCTGGTGCATGACCGAGGCGGCGAGCGCCAGGCGCTGCTTCCAGCCGCCGGAGAGCGTGCCGGCAAGCTGGTCCTTGCGGCGGGTGAGGCCGAGCCGCTCCAGCGTGTCGCGGACGGTGTCGCGCCGGTGCGGCAGATCGTAGATCCGCGCCACGAAATCGAGATTCTCGCGGATGGTCAGGTCGTCATAGAGCGAGAAGCGCTGCGTCATGTAGCCGACCTCGCGCTTGATCCGTGTCGCCTCGGTCAGGATGTCGAAGCCGAGGCAGGTGCCGCTGCCGCCATCGGGCTTCAGCAGGCCGCAGATCATGCGGATCGTCGTGGTCTTGCCCGACCCGTTCGGGCCCAGGAAGCCGACGATCTCGCCGCGGCTGACCTCCAGCGCGACATCGTCGACGACCTTGCGGGGGCCGAAGCTCTTGGTGAGGCCGCGGATCGAGATCACCTGCTCGCTGGCCGCTTCGCTCACGCCGTCACCCCGCGGGAAGCGTCACGGTGACGGGCTGTCCGGGTTCCAGGCCCAACGCCGCGCCCTCTGGCCGCGCCTCGGCACGGAAGACGAGCTTCGCCCGGCTCTCGGTGGAATAGATCACCGGGGGCGCGAATTCGGCCTGCGACGCGACGCTGGCGACCGTCGCCGCGAGGCCGGAGGGGCAGCCGTCGCAGGCGAGCGCAACGCGGTCGCCCGGATGGAGTGCAGCGCGCTGCGGCTCCGGCACGAAGAAGACGATCTTGCGCCCTTCCGGCGGCAGCAGCGAGACGACCGGCTGGCCGGCCGGCACGATCTCGCCGACGCGGAAATAGGTGTCGTCGATACGGCCCGCGGCCGGCGCGGTGCGCTGGCGCCGCTCGAGCAGCGTCCTGGCGTTCTCCAGCGCCGCGGCACGGGCGGCGACGGTCTGCTCGGCAGCGCGGATCGTCTCGGGCCGCGCCGCGAGCTCGGCGACCGCGCGGTTCTGGTGCGCCGCATCGACCCGCGCTTCCGCGGCATCGAGATCGGCCTTGGCCTGGTCGAGAACGGCGGCCGAAGCGACGGCCTTGTCGGTGAGCGCCTGGCTGCGGTCATAGGTCTTGCGGGCCGCGTCGAGCGCCGCCTCCGCCTCGGCGAGCTGCGCGTCGAGCACGCGGATCTCCTCCGGCCGCTTGCCGGTCTTCAGATCGGCGAGCTGGGCCTCGGCCGCCGCCTTCTCGGCTTCGGCCTCAGCCAGCGCCGCACGCTGGTCGCGATCGTCGACAGCAAAAAGCGGCGCGCCGGCGGCGACGTCCTGTCCCTTGGCGACATCGAGGCGGACCAGCCGCCCCGATGCCTCGGGCGCGATGCGGACGAACGCGCCCTCGACATAGCCCTGCGCCGAGGGGGGCGCCGCGCTGCCGCTGCAGCCGGCCATGACAAGAAGAAAAGGCAGCGCCGCGCCTCGCAGGAAGGAGACGAAGCGCCGGTGGATCATCCCGCGGCGTCTCCGACGAGCGGGACGCCACCGATCCTGTCGATGTTTTCGGTGGCGATCCGTCTGATCAGCTCCCGGTCCGACATGCCGAATTCCTGCTTCCCGAGCGAACGCATCACCATCGGCTGCGCGACGCAGAACATGACCACCTGACCGAGCAGCGTGAAGACGCGTACGGCGACGGCCGGATCATCCTCCCTCTGATCGAGCAGCAGCGCAACGAGGCGACGCATCGTCCGGTGGCCCTGCATCATATAGCTGAAGGTCACGTCGAAGACCGGCGAGGGTTCCATCTGCTCGCGCATCAGGAAGCGCCCCCAGAGATCCACCTCCCGATCGCCCAGCATCGTCTCGACCTGGATATCGACGACGCGCTGCAGCAGGCGGCGGACCGTCGCCTTGTCCACGTCGCCAGCGTCGAGCCGCGCATCGATCTCGATGAGCAGGTCTCCCTTCTTGGCGCGCATCTGCGCGACCACATATTCCGCGACAGCAAGATGAAGGGCCTCCTTGCTGCCGAAATGATAGACGATGGCGGCCAGATTGGCATCGGCGCGCCGGGCGATCTCCCGTGTCGAAGCGCCGTCGAAGCCGTAGCGGCCGAACGCATCCAGCGCCGCCAGCAGCAGACGCTGCCGCGTCTCGGTGCCGCGGTCCTGCTGCGCCCGGCGATAATGGCGCGAGCCGCGCAGCGGCACGTCGGCCGAATCGTCCCTCAACCCGATGGTCATCCGATCACTCCATGCTCCTGCCCCAGGAAGTTGATGAAACGATTTATCCCGATAGTCAATCGATCGATTGAATTACCGATTTGTCGCTGAATGACGCGACATGCGACATTTTGGCGCCCGCGCCCTTGCACGAGCGAACATTCGGGGCAACACTCGCTGCGGGTGAAACCCTGGGGGGAAAGCCATGATCTACGTTCTCGCCTTGCTGATCGGCGTCGTCGCGGGCCTGAGGGCGATGATGGCCCCTGCAGCCGTCAGCTGGGGCGCCTATCTCGGCTGGTTCGCGGTCGGCGGATGGGCCGGCTTCATGGGACACTGGATCGCGGTCGCCGTGTTCACGGTGCTGGCGATCGTCGAACTCGTCACCGACCAGTTGCCGTCGACGCCGAGCCGCAAGGTGCCGCCGCAATTCGGCGCCCGGATCATTTCCGGCGCCTTCTGCGGCGCTGTGCTGGCCTCCGCGACCGGCTCGCTCATTGTCGGGCTGATCGCGGGCGCGATCGGCGCGGTGATCGGCACGCTCGGCGGCGCCGAGGTGCGCGGCCGGCTCGCCACCTCGTTCGGCGAGGATCGGCCGGCGGCCCTGATCGAGGATGCGGTCGCCATCATCGGCGGGTTCGCCATCGTGGCCCTCGCCGTATGACGCAGCGCTTCGATGCGATCATCGTCGGCGCCGGCCAGGCCGGCCCCGCGCTCGCCGGACGACTGACCGCCGCCGGCCGGAAGGTGGCGGTCGTCGAGCGCCATCTCTTCGGCGGAACCTGCGTCAACACGGGCTGCACGCCGACCAAGACCATGGTGGCGAGCGCGCAGGCCGCCCATCTCGCCCGGCGCGGCGAGGATTTCGGCTTTTCAGCCGGCAATGTCGCCGTCGACCTCGCCCGGGTGAAGGCACGCAAGGACGGCGTCGTCTCCAATTCGCGCCGCGGCATCGAGGGGTGGCTGGGCGGCATGGACGGCTGCACGGTCTTCCGCGGCCACGCCCGCTTCACGTCGCCGACGACGATCAGCGTCGGCGAGCAGCTTCTGGAAGCGCCGCAGATCTTCCTCAATGTCGGCGGGCGCGCGGCCTTCCCGCCAATGCCCGGCCTCGACAAAGTCGAGGTCCTGACCAACACCGGCATTCTCGGGCTGGACGTCCTGCCACGCCATCTCGTCGTGGTCGGCGGCAGCTATATCGGGCTCGAATTCGGCCAGATGTTCCGCCGCTTCGGCTGCGAGGTGACCATCGTGGAGAAAGGCTCGCGGCTGATCGGGCGCGAGGACGAGGACGTCTCGAAGGCCGTCGAGGGCATCCTGCTCAATGAGGGGATCAAGCTCAGGCTCGATGCCGAGTGCATCCATTTCGCGCCGCATCCGGACGGCATCGCCGTCGGCGTCGACTGCACCTCCGGCGAGCGCGAGGTGATCGGATCGCATGTGCTGCTGGCCGTCGGCCGCCGTCCGAATACGGATGATCTCGGCCTCGAGGCTGCCGGCGTCGCGGTCGACCCGCGCGGCTACATCATCGTCGACGACCAGCTCCGCACCAATGTCCCGGGCATCTGGGCGCTCGGCGACTGCAATGGCCGCGGCGCCTTCACCCACACCGCCTACAACGACTTCGAGATCGTCGCCGCCAATCTGCTCGACGACGATCCGCGCCGCGTCTCCGACCGGACCGAATGCTACGCGCTCTATATCGATCCGCCGCTCGGCCGCGTCGGCATGAGCGAGAAGGCGGTGCGCGCCTCCGGCCGCAAGGCGCTCATCGGCATGCGGCCGATGACCCGCGTCTCCCGCGCGATCGAGAAGGGCGACACGCAGGGCTTCATCAAGATCCTGGTCGACGCGAAGACGCAGCAATTCCTCGGTGCATCGATCCTCGGCGTCGGCGGCGACGAGGTCGTGCACGGCATCCTCGACCTGATCTATGCCAAGGCGCCGGCCAGCGTCCTGCAGCGCTCGGTGCCGATCCATCCGAACGTGTCGGAGCTGCTGCCGACCGTGGTCGGCGAGCTCAAGCCGCTCGAATAATCCGGCCGCTGCAATCTGTGATGCATGTCACAGGCTGTGTGCGACCGGGAAATTTATCGAACTAAAACAATTACTTACAAATAATTTACAGTTCTCTGCCCGCCTTTACCCCGCTCTGCGGTGGACGTAGACTGCGCGCCATCAAGTGGCGTCTCGTCACGGGAGAGGATCATGTTTCGCAAGACTGTGCTCGCCGGGCTCGCCTTCGGCTTTCTTGCCGCGTTCGCGGGTCTTTCCGGAGCGGCCGCGGCCGACGGCCAGCGGAGCGTGATCACAAGCCGCGACGCCGATTATGCCGGCTTCGACTACCAGACCGTGAAGGATGTCGAGCAGAAGGCCTGCGCCAGCGCCTGCCTCGCCGACAAGTCCTGCCACGCCTTCACCTACAATGTGAAAGCGCGCTGGTGCTTCCTGAAGAGCGATTTCGGCGCGTTGTCGGTGGCGCCCGGCGCCATGGCCGGCCGCGTCATTACCCTGAAGGGCTTCGACAAGACCCTCGCCGACAAGCGCACCGACGAGCTCTCCTTCCTCGGCCCGACGCCGTTCGACGAGGCGCGGCGCCAGGTTGGGAGCCTGGCGGGCGAATATCCGACCGATGGCATGGGCTATGCGGCGATCCGTGCGGAGGTCGACCGGGCCCGCAAGGACGGCAAGGTGGTAACGGCCTCGCACGCACTCGGCGCCCTTCTCGGCATCGCGCCGGAGGATCCCGCCGACTGGCGCGACTTCGCCGCCCTGCTGCTCAAGGTGAAGCCGGCCGACGACAGCGAGAAGCGCGACCTGCCGTCCGAGGCATCCTCGGCGGCGATCAACGCCTATCTCCGCATCGAGGGCGCCCGCGACCAGGCGGTGACGCTCGGCCTTCTCGCCGAGGCGCTCGGCCGCCGCGACATGTGGAAGGAAGCGATCAAGACCTGGCGTCTGGCGCTGACCTATCGCGACGATCCGGAGCTGCGGGCCGCGCTCGACAAGGCTTTGGCCCAGCACGGCTTCCGCGTCGTCTCGAACACGGTCGACGCCGATTCCGAGACGCCGCGCATGTGCCTCGTCTTCTCCGAGGCACTTCCGGTTTCCGATCCCACGCTGACCGATTTCGTCGTCGTCGAGGGTGGCAGCGGCTTCGCGATCGAACCGCAGGACAACCAGATCTGCGTCGACGGGCTCAAGCACGGCCAGCGCTACACGGTCCGCGTCCGCGCCGGCCTGCCGTCGGCCGCGGGCGAGACGCTCGCCCAGAGCGCCGAGATCACGAGCTATGTCCGCGACCGCGCCCCCTGGGCCGGCTTCGCGGGCAACGCCTATGTGCTGCCCGCAGGCCAGGGCGCGTCGATCCCGATCGAGAGCGTCAACGCCCCGCTCATCCAGGCCGAGGTCTACCGGATCGGCGACCGCTCGATCGCCGTAGCCGTGCGCGACGGCACGTTCCTGCGCCAGCTCGACAGCTATTCCGCCGGCCAGATCGCCAGCCAGTCCGGCCAGTCGATCTGGAAGGGCGAGATCGAGGTCAGCGGCAAGCCGAACGAGATCGTGACGACCGCGATCCCGATCGGCGAGGCGCTGAGCAAGGTCGAGCCGGGCGTCTATGTCATCACGGCGCGGGCGAAGACCAACGACACCGAGTATTACGGCGACCTCGCGACGCAGTGGTTCATCGTCTCCGACCTCGGCATCTCCGCCCTCACCGGCAATGACGGCATCCATGCGGTGATCCGCTCGCTCGGCTCGGCCGAGGCGCTCGCCGGCGTCAAGGTCAAGCTCGTCGCCACCAATGACGAGGTGCTCGGCGAGGCGAAGACCAATGCCGACGGCTATGTCCGCTTCGAGCCCGGCCTCGCCCGCGGCGAAGGCGGCATGTCGCCGCAACTCCTCGTCGCCGAGACGGCGGCCGGCGACTATGCCTTCCTCGACCTGAAGAAGACCGCCTTCGACCTGACGGACCGCGGCGTAGACGGGCGCCCGGCACCGGGCAAGCTCGACACCTTCCTGACCACGGAACGGGGCATCTACCGCCCCGGCGAGACGGTGCACCTGACCGCGCTGCTGCGCGACTCGCAGGCGAAGGCCGTCACCGGCCTGCCGCTGACGCTGGTCGTCGACCGGCCGGACGGCGTGCAGTTCCTGAGCGTCAAGCTCGAGGACCAGGGCGCCGGCGGCTACAGCTATGACATGCGCGTGCCCGACGAGGCGCAGCGCGGCGCCTGGCGCTTCGCGCTCTACGCCGATCCCGATGGCGCGGCGCTGACCGAGGTCTCGACGCTCGTCGATGATTTCGAACCCGAGCGCATCGCCTTCGACCTGTCAACGACGGCAGCCCGCCTGACCTCCGGCGAGAGCTTTCCGATCGAGCTGACGGCGAAATATCTCTACGGCGCCAAGGCGATCGGCCTCGGCGTGAATGGCGACTTCATCGCCACGCCGACCAACGCGATGAAGGACTTCCCCGGCTACGTCTTCGGCCTCACCGACGATCCGGTCGAGACTGTGCGCGATTCGCTCGGCGACAGCACGATCACGGATGACGACGGCCACGCCACGCTGAATGCGACCGTGCCGGAACTGCCGGCGACGACCAAGCTGTTCGACGGCCAGATCGTGGTCCGCGTCACGGACACCAATGGCCGCGCCGTCGAGCGGCGGCTGAACCTGCCGGTCATCCCGGCCGGCCCGCATCTCGGCATCAAGGCCGGCTTCGAGGACGGGACCGTCGCCGAGGGCTCCGCCGCCGATTTCGACTTGATCGCGGTCGGCGAGGACGGCGCGCGCATGGCGGCAGAGGGCGTCAGCTGGACCATCGAGCGGCTCGAGACCAACTATCAATGGTACCGCCGCGACGGCGCCTGGAAATATGAGCCGATCACCACGGCGACGCGCGTCGCCAATGGCACGGTGGACATCGCCGCCGACAAGGGCACGCCGGTCTCGGCCAAGGTCGACTGGGGCCATTATCGCCTGACGGTCGCGCTGGCTGGCGACAGCGAGACCTCCTCGTCGGTCGAATTCGACGCGGGCTGGTATGTCGACACCTCGGCGAAGTCCGATACGCCTGACGTGCTCTCCGTGTCGCTCGACAAGCCCGGCTATAAGGTCGGCGAGACCGCCAAGTTCCGCCTCGATCCACGCTTTGCCGGCATCGCGCAGATCATGGTGATCGACGACCGCGTGATCGACATGAAGACCGTCGCGGTGCCCGCTGGCGGGACCGTGGTCGATCTTCCCGTGACGGCAAGCTGGGGTCCGGGCGCCTATGTGACGGCGACGCTGTTCCGCCCGATGGACATCGAGGCGAAGCGCATGCCCTCGCGCGCGCTCGGCCTCGCCTGGGTCCCCGTCGATCCGGGTGATCGCAAGATCGCCGTCGAGCTCGGCACGGAGGACCAGATCCGACCGCGCGGGCCGCTGACGATCCCGGTCACGCTCGCCAATGTCCCGGCCGGAACCGACGCCTATGTCACCGTGGCGGCCGTTGATGTCGGCATTCTCAATCTCACCGGCTTCAAGACGCCGGCGCCCGACGAATGGTATTTCAGCCAGCGCCGCCTCGGCATGGAGATCCGCGACCTCTATGGCCAGCTGATTGACCGCATGCAGGGCGTTCCGGGCAAGCTGCGCTCGGGCGGCGACGGCGGACCGGCGGGCCTCAAGGCACCGCCGCCGACCGAGAAGCTGATCGCCTATTATTCGGGCGTGGTGAAGGTCGGCGCCGACGGCAAGACCGTGATCACCTTCGACGTGCCCGACTTCAACGGTTCCGTCCGGATCATGGCCATGGCCTGGACCAAGGATGGCGTCGGCCATGCCGAGAAGGACGTGATCATCCGCGATCCGGTCGTGGTGATGGCGAGCCTGCCGCGCTTCATGACACCGGACGATACGAGCCGCATCCTCGTCGAGATCAACAATGTCGAGGGCGAGGCCGGCGATTATCGCCTCGCGATCGACGCGCCGGGCCTCGTCATGGATCCCGGCGATGCCGACCGCGGCGTGCGCCTCGAGAAGGAGGGCCGCGCCACGCTGGCGCTGCCGATCACGGCCCGCGATATCGGCGATCACCAGATCAATGTCAGCCTCGCCGGACCGAATGGCGAAAGCTTCGGGCGCAGCTACATGCTGGGCATCCGCCCTGCCGGCCAGCCGGTCTCGCGCCGCTCGCTGATCACGCTCGCGCCGGGGGCGAAGCTCACCGTCGACAAGGGCGCCTTCGCCGAGTTCAAGCCGCAGACGACGAGCGCGACGCTCGGCGTCGGCGGTTCGGCACGGCTCGACGTCGCGGCGATCCTCGCCTCGCTCGACCGCTATCCCTATGGCTGCACCGAGCAGACGACGTCCAAGGCGATGCCGCTGCTCTATCTCAACCAGGTGGCGGCGACGATCGGCCTCGCGCAGGACAGCGAGATCCGCGAACGCATCCAGGGCGCCATCGGCCGCGTGCTCGACAACCAGTCGAGCGCCGGGTCCTTCGGCCTCTGGGGGCCGGGCTATGACGATCTGTGGCTCGACGCCTATGTCACGGACTTCCTGACGCGGGCCAAGGCCGCCGGCTATCAGGTTCCCGAGGTTGCCTTCGGCAATGCCATCGACAACCTCTCGAACCGGGTCGGCTACGCCCAGGACTTCGACAAGGGCGGCGAGGCGATCGCCTATGCGCTCTATGTGCTGGCGGCGAACGGCAAGGCGGCGATCGGCGACCTGCGCTATTACGCGGAGACCAAGCTCGCCAATTTCGCCACCCCGCTGGCGCAGGCGCAGATCGGCGCGGCCCTCGCCCTCTATGGCGACAAGGCGCGCGCGGCCAATGTCTTCAAGGTGGCCGTCGAGAATGTCCGCGCCGGCTATGGGCCGACGGCGTCGCATCGCGAGGATTACGGCTCGTTCCTGCGCGATCAGGCCGCCGTGCTCACGCTGGTGGCGGAGAGCAATGATTCCGCCATCGACCGCAAGGCGCTGGTCGACGAGATCGTCTCGACCCGCGACCTCCGCCGTTTCATCTCCACCCAGGAGCAGGGCTGGATGCTGATGGCGGCGGCCTCGCTGATGAAGGATCTCGAAAAGGCGACGGTCGATGTCGACGGCAACAAGGCTGCGGTGCCGCTCTATCGCAAGCTCCTCGGCAGCGATGTCGACGAGCGCCCGCTGGTCGTCGAGAACATCTCCGACATCCCGCTCGACGCGGCGCTGACGCTGACCGGCATTCCGCTCGATCCCGAGCCCGCCGGCGGCGACGGCTTCACCATCGAGCGGCGCTACTTCACGACGGACGGCACCGAGGCCGATCCCGCGACGGTCGCGCAGAACGACCGCCTCGTGGTCGTGCTCAAGGTGACGGCGAGCGAGGCGCGTTTCGGGCGTCTCCTCGTGGTCGACCCGCTGCCGGCCGGCTTCGAGATCGAGAACCCGAACATCTCGTCCTCCGGCGACACGTCGAGCTATGGCTGGCTCTCGGTCGAGCGCAGCGTGGCGCATACCGAGGCGCGGACGGACCGCTTCGTCGCCGCGCTGACGCGCTCGTCAAGCGATCCGGTCGAGTTCTCGGTCGCCTATGGCGTGCGGGCCGTGTCGCCCGGCAAGTTCGTGCACCCTGCGGCGATCGTCGAGGACATGTACGACCCCGACCGCCAGGCCCATACCGATACGGGCTCGGTCGAGATCGTCGGGCCGACGACGACGAAGTGAGGCGCCGATGACGCGCTCCGACGAGCCCTCTCCCCCCTTGTGGGGGAGAGCTGGAGAGGGGGGTAGTCTTCCGCCCTCTCCAGATGCGACGCTCGCTTCCCCGGCACTCCCCGCTCCCGACCTCCCCCACAAGGGGGGAGGAGAAGGACGGTGGCCGCGCCGTCTCGCTATCGCCGGCCTCGCCGTCGCCACGCTCGCCTGGTTCGGCTATGCCGGCCTCTCCGGCGCCGTGCACGACATGCGCGCAACCCTGCCGGCCGTCCCCCAACCGGCGGAGGTCGCGACCTCGACCATCATCGTCGATCGCAAGGGCGACCTGCTGCGGCCCTATACGATCGCCGATGGGCGCTGGCGCCTTCCCGTGACGCTCGCAGAGGTCGATCCGACCTTCATCGCCATGCTGAAGGCCTATGAGGACCGCCGCTTCGCCGAGCATCACGGCGTCGACTGGCGGGCGCTCGCCCGCGCCGCCGGCCAGATCGCCCGGACAGGCCATATCGTCTCGGGCGGTTCGACGCTGACCATGCAGGTGGCACGCCTGCTCGAGGGCGCGCCGACGCGCGGCTTTCCGGAAAAGCTGCGCCAGGTCGTGTTCGCTGGAGCGATTGAGGACCGTCTCGGCAAGGACGCGATCCTCGATCTCTATCTCCAGCTCGCGCCCTATGGCGGCAATCTCGAAGGCGTGCGCGCGGCGTCACTCGCCTATTTCGGCAAGGAGCCGCGCCGCCTGACCGTCGCCGAATCCGCCCTGCTCGTCGCGCTGCCGCAGGCGCCGGAGGCGCGGCGCCCGGACCGCAATCCGCAGGCGGCCGAGGCCGCGCGCAATCGCGTGCTCGATCGCCTGGTTTCGGCCGGGATGCTCGACGCGGAGACGGCCGTATCGGCGAAGACGGAGCGCGTGCCGGCCGCGCGCAAGGTCTTCCCCATGCTGGCCGCCCATCTCGGCGATGCCGCCCGCAAGAGCCATCCGAGCGAACCTGTCATCCGCCTGACGCTCGATGGCCGGCTGCAGGGAAAGCTCGAACAGCTGGCCGTCGCCCGCGCCGGTGCCATCGGCCCCAAGGCCTCGGTGGCGATCGTCGTCGCCGATCATCTGACGGGCGAGATCCTCGCCTCGGTGGGCTCGGCCGATTTCATGGACGGCGCCCGCAATGGCTTCGTCGACATGACACGCGCGATTCGCTCGCCCGGGTCAACGCTGAAGCCGCTCATCTACGGCCTCGCCTTCGAGCAGGGCATCGCCCATCCGCAAAGCCTGATCGAGGACCGGCCGACGGCGTTCGGCGGCTATGCCCCGGTCAATTTCGACGGGTTCTATCGCGGCACGGTCACGATCCACGATGCGCTGACGGAATCGCTCAATGTCCCCGCCGTGCAGGTGCTCGACGCGGTCGGCCCGGCGCGGCTGGTCGCTCGGCTGAAGCGCGCGGCGGCCAATCCGAAGCTGCCGGATCTCTCCGCGCCGGGCCTTGCCATCGGCCTCGGCGGCGTCGGCATCACGCTCGACGACCTCGTCAGCGTCTATGCCGCGCTCGCCCGGGGCGGACGCCCCGTCACGCTGCATGACGGCACCGAGGCGCCGGGCGCGCCGACTGGCGAAGGCGCGCCGATGCTGGAGCCGCTCGCAGCCTGGTATGTCGCCGACATCCTTGCCGACGTGCCGCCGCCGACCATCGGCGCGGCAGGCCGCATCGCCTACAAGACCGGCACGTCCTATGGCTATCGCGACGCCTGGTCGATCGGCTTCGACGGCCGCACCGTGATCGGCGTCTGGGCCGGCCGGGCCGATGGCGCACCGGTTCCGGGCCTTTCCGGCATCGGAACGGCGGCGCCGATCCTGTTCGAAGCCTTCGACCGGCTCGGCGGCAGCCGCGCACCGCTGCGCGCCGCGCCGGCCGGCGCGCTGATCGCGTCGAATGGCGACCTGCCCGCGCCGCTGAAACATTTCCGCCGCCCCGGCATGTTCGCCGGCAAGGCGCCCGACAATCCCGAGATCGCCTTCCCGCCGGACGGCGTCCAAGTCGATCTCGGCATCAAGGCCGGCGACCCGGCGCCGCTCGTCATCAAGATCCGCAACGGCAAGCCGCCCTTCACATGGTTCGCCAATGGCGCCCCGATCGCGCAGACGCCCTTCGCGCGGTCCGAAAGCTGGGAACCGGACGGGCCAGGATTTGTTACGCTGTCGGTGGTCGATTCGGCCGGCCGTTCCGATCGGGTGACGGTGTTCGTCGAATAGGCCCCGACAGGAGCCACGCCGATTTCCTTCCTCCGCCATTACTGGACGCAGCATTCCCGCTTCTTCATTGCCGTGGCGGCGGGGCTGATCGCCTTTGCCGTGATCCGCGTCTTCTCGCGCGAGATCGCCGCGATCGCGGCCGGCGACGTGTTTTTCGTCGCTTATCTCGGCTCCATGATCTTCATGGCCTCACGCTCCACCCTCGCCAAGCTGCGCAACCGGGCGCGCAACGAGGATGAAGGCATCATCGTCATCGTCGGACTGACTGTGGTGGCGATCGGCTTCTCCTTCAGCTCGATGTTCAGCCTGCTCGGCAAGGACGCCAACCCTTCGACGCTTCACATGATGCTGGCGATCGCCAGCATCCCGCTCGGCTGGGCGGTGCTGCACATGCTGTTCGCCTATCACTATGCGCGGCTCTACTACGCGCCCTCGGGCAAGACCGGCGGCAAGCCGTCGGATGCCGGCGGTCTCGAATTTCTCGATACGCCCGAGCCCGGCATCCTCGAATTCATGTATTTCTCGTTCGTCATCGGATCGACCGCGCAGACCGCCGACGTGAACCTCCGCTCGACCGGTTTTCGCAGGGTCGTGCTGTTCCACGGCATCGCGTCCTTCGTCTTCAATACGGTCTTGCTGGCGCTGGCCGTCAATGTGGCGGCGACTCTGGTCCAGTAGGCGGCGCACCGGCCTCCCCGGCCGGGGCTTCGCCGAAGCGCGCGATGATCCACATCTCGATCGGCTTCGCCACCATCAGGATGACGAAGACGAGCACCAGCGCGATCACGACCAGAGACCAGTTGGCGAGGCCGCAGGCGATGCCGAGCGTCGCCGCCATCCAGACCGTCGCCGCCGTCGTCACGCCGCGGACCATCTCCTCATGCTTGCCCCGCCGCAGGATCGCGCCGGCGCCGATGAAGCCGATGCCGGCGAGGACGCCCTGGATCGCGCCCTGCAGCGCACGACTGAGCGAATCCGGATGGCCGGCGAATTCGGGGACGGAAATCGCCGTCATCGTCACGAGGGCCGCGCCGAGCGCCACCAGCGCCAGCGTCCGCATGCCGGCCGTCTTCTCGCGCGCATCGCGATTGATGCCGATCAGGAAACCGCACAGTGTCGCGAGACCGAGCCGCAGCGCCTGGTCGATGATGACGGAGGTGATCAAGGCCTCTCCCTCAGTGGGCGAAGCATGGATTCTGCTCCGAAATGATGGCGAATGCTATCGGTGCCGGTTGGCGAACGCGGCCGGCGTCGCTGCGCCCGCTCCGGAAGTACGTTCCTGTGCGAGAGGAGGTATGTGGCCGCGATTGAGTGCTCCGGCCGCTCTCCAATTTGCCGTCATCCCGGCGGAAGCCGGGATCCATCCAGCCTGAAGCGTCTCTTCGTCTTGCGCCTCGGCTGCATGGATCCCGTGTCAAGCACGGGATGACGGCGGAGCATGGGGCGGCGCCGGTGAACTGCCGTCTCGCAGCAGAGCCTGCGAGAGCCGAATGCGACTACCCCTCCGCGAAGGGCCGCGTCAGGGTGATCGTCTCGCGCCGCAGCGTCAGGCCGAAGCCGGGGCGGTCGGAGACGCCGATCCTGCCGTTCTCCGGCACGTCGTCGCCGTCGAAGAGGCCGCCGAAGACGGGCAGGACCTCCTCGCCATAGGGGCTCATGTTCACATATTCGCAGAAGGGGATATGCGGCTGCGAAATGACGAAATGATAGGAATAGGCCCCGGAGGCGTGCGGCACGACGGGGATGTCATAGGCCGCCGCCATGGCCGAGACGCGCAGCGCCTCGGTGAGCCCGCCCATCCACATCACGTCGGGCTGCAGGATGTCGATGGCGCGGCCCTCGATCAACTGGCGGAAGCCATAGCGCGAATATTCATGCTCGCCGGTCGTCCACTTCATCCACGGCACGCGCTGCTTCAGGATGCGATGACCCTCGACATCGTCGGGATGCAGCGGCTCCTCGATCCAGTGGATGGCGAGCGGCCGGAGCGCCTCGGCGAGATCGACCGCATAGCCGACATCGAGCGACATGTAGCAATCGACCATCAGCGGGAAATCCGGGCCGATGCGCTGGCGATGATGGGCGAGAAACTCATAGTTCGCCCTGAGACCGGCCTTGCCATCCGAAGGGCCGTGCGGCAGCGGAACCTTGCCGCCCCAAAAGCCCATCTCCTTGGCGATATCGGGCCGCGGGCCGGTGCAATAGAGCGACAATTGCTCGCGCGCCTTGCCGCCGATCATGGCGTAGACCGGCTCGTCGCGGACATGGCCGAGCGCATCCCAGAGCGCGAGATCGACGACCGAGATGGCGGCGAGCGTGATGCCCTTGCGGCCATAAGGCATCGAGGCCCGATACATCTGGTCCCACATCCGGTTGATGTCGTGAATGTCGGAGCCGACGAGGAAACGGCGGAAATGCTTCTCGATCATGAAGCAGGCCGGCGGGCCGCCGAGCCCGGTGGCAACGCCGACGACGCCGCCTTCGGTCTCGATCTCGACCAGGATCGAGCCGAGCACCGCAATGCCCCAGCTGGTGCGCGAGGCCTTGTACTCGGCATAGCCAGACATCGGATTGGAGATCAGCGTGTCGATCAGCCAATGCCCCTTCTCGCGGGCGTGGTAATCGCCACCCGCACCCTGGGCATCGATGGTATAGGCACGGACGTCGACGATCCGGTCGCGGCGCATGGTCTGGGCTATCCTTACTGGAGATTCACGAACATGCCGCCATCGACAAGCAGCGAGGCGCCGGTCACATAGCCGGCGAGGCCCGAGGCGAGGAAGACGACGCAGCGCGCGACGTCGACGGGCTCGCCGATGCGGCCAAGCGGAATGCGCTGGCCGAAATGGTCGAGCTTGTCGGGCGTGAGATCGTCGCGATTGATATCGGTGAGGATCGCGCCGGGCATGACCGAATTGCAGCGTATGCCATGCGGCCCGAGCGCGATGGCGACGGACTGCATCAGCGAATGCACGCCCGCCTTGGTCGGCGTGTAATGCGTCTGCATGCCGCCGCCGACCAGCGCGCTGATCGATGAGACGGCGACGATCGCCCCGCCCTCGCCCTGTTTCACCATCTGGCGGGCGGCCGCCTGGGTCGTGAAATAGGCGCCCTCGAGATTGACGTCTACGACCTTGCGGAAGAGGTCGAC
The DNA here is from genome assembly GCF_014196455.1 of Kaistia hirudinis. Classification (GTDB taxonomy): domain Bacteria; phylum Pseudomonadota; class Alphaproteobacteria; order Rhizobiales; family Kaistiaceae; genus Kaistia; species Kaistia hirudinis. The sequence goes on along the minus strand of NZ_JACIDS010000004.1, from coordinate 226,098 downwards.
CGGCATGTCGAGAAAGGCGTGGAACGGGCAGATGCCGGCATTGGAGACGTGTATGTCGAGCCGGCCGAAATGGGCGACGGCCGCCTCGACCAGACGCTCGCCCGTCGCGGGATCGGCCACGTCGCCATCGACCAGCACCGCCTCGCCACCGACCGCGCGCACCTCGGCGTACGCTTCCTCGCCGGCGGCGGAGCCGCCATCGGCCGCGGCGAACTGGTTCAGCACCACCGACGCGCCGTGGCGCGCGAGCTCCACAGCCGTCGCCCGGCCGATGCCGCGCGAGGCGCCCGTGACGATCGCAACCTTCCCCTCAAGCAGCATGACGCCCTCCTACCCCTCGATCGGCGGCAATCCGGCGGCGGCGCGCAGTTCCGCGTCGCGGATGTCGAGTTCCTTGCCGGCAAAGGCATCGGCCCCGGCGCCGCACAGGAATGCGATCACCCTGGCGGGGACGGCCGCATCGGCGAGGCTCTCGCGCGGCAGCTGGCTCACCGGATTGATACCCGAGGCGCGGATCTCGACCTGCATGCCCGTATCGACCACGCCGGGCGCGAAGCCGAAGACGCGGATGCCGGCCTCGCCATATTCGAGCGCGATCGAGCGCGTCACCATGGCGAGACCGGCCTTGGCCGCGCAATAGGCGGTCCAGCCCTCGAGCGGACGATGCGCGGCGCCTGAGGAGAGGTTGACGATCGTACCGCGCCCCTTCGCCAGCATGCCCGGCAGCACGGCCCGCGCCATCAGCGCGGCGCCCGTGAGCGTCGCATTGATATTGGCCGCGAAGGCGAGCGGATCGACCGTGTCGAGCCTGCCGATCGGTCCGATCAGACCGGCATTGTTGATCAGGATCGTCGGCGGCGACAGGCGGCGCTCGACTTCCTTCACCAGCGCTTCGATCGCGAAGGGGTCGGAGACATCGCAGGCGAGCGAGACGCCGCCCTCGATCTGCTCGGCAACCTTCTCCGCGTCGGCGACCTTGCGCGCCGTCACGATGACGCGGGCGCCGGCCTCGGCCAGCGCCACGGCGGTCGCGGCACCGATGCCGCGCGCGCCGCCGGTGACGATGGCGATTTCACCTTCAAGCGGCTTGGCCATCAGTCCATCCGCCATTGCAGGGGAAGCAGGAAGGGGAAGTTCGTGCGGCTGTCGATCTCGACGCGCATGATCGGCGCCATCCACTCGCCCCAGCGCTTGTTGACCGGATCCTCGGCCAGGATCGCCGCGGTCTTCGCGAAATCGTCGGTCTCGAAATAGCCGAACAGCGTCAGGCCGTGCTTGAAGATGTTGTAGTTGCGGATGCCGGCGGCGGTCAGCGCCGCGACCATCTCGGGCCAGATCTCGTCATGGCGCTTCTTGTACTCTTCCTCGTATCCGGGGCGGATCTCGAGAATCCAGGCGTAATGTCCCATCGTCCTCACCTTGCGAGATAGTCGTGCACGATCCGGCCGGGCACGAGCGTGAAATCGGCGCGCCAATGGACGCCGTCGAGCATGTCGATCACCGGCAGCCGGTGCACCGGCGCCTGCGCATTGGGCCGAAGCTCGACCGTGCACGGCCCGCCCCAGCATTCATGCACGACGACGTCGGAGAGCCGCCGCGCCGTCAGCTGGCGGATCGCCGGCCGGCCGTCGATATGGTCGACGGCTTTGAGATTGATGTTCTCGGCGAAATCGAAATGCGCCTTCAGGCTGTCGAGGCTGTCGCGGCGCTGCTTATAGGCCATCGTCCCGGTCAGGATGTCGATGCCGTTGCGCTCGACCGTGCCGACGACCAGATCGCCGCGATGCTCGAGCTTGGGATGCCCGAGCTTCTTCGGCTGGCCGTGGATCTCGCGGCCATGGCTGACGCCGACTTCGGAGGAGAGGAAGAGATACGGCGAATAGGAGCCGGCAAGCTCCGTTCCCGGCAGGCGGCAGCCGATCGACACGTTCGACTCGCCATAGGGACCGAGCCATTCCGTGTCGTTCATCTTGTAGATATGGGCGAGCACCACATCGCTGGTCGGCACGAGCGGGGGCGGCAGGAGGCGCGCGACAGCGGCCTCGGTGGTCCGCCAGACGAGCGTCAGCACCTCGATGTCGCGGAAGGTGAACGGGAAATGCGGGATGGTCGGCGCATCCCAGGGCGTCGAGAAACCGCCTCGGAGAATGTCCTCCTCCGTCAGGCGATCGAGCCCGCCGCGGCGCAAATCCTTGCTCATGTAACCGGCTCCTTGGGCGGGGCGATGCCGTAGCCGACGAAGCCGCCGGTCACATTGATGAGCTCGCCGGTGACAAAGGAGGCCTCCGGCGAGACGACATAGGAGACCGCGGCGGCGACATCGGCCGGGCGACACCAGCGGCCGACGGGAATGGTCTTCAGCACCTGCGCCTCGAAGGCTTCCCAGGTCAGGCCGAGCTTCTTCGCCTTGTCGCGGAACTGCGCCTCCATGCCCGTACCCGGACCGACATGGCCGGGCGCCACGGCGTTGACCGTGATGCCATAGGAGGCGAGTTCGACCGCGAGGCACTGCGTGAGGCCCCAGACGGCATTCTTCGAGGCGATATAGGCGCTCGAATAGGGGTTCCCGAAGCCGAGCCGCGTCGCGATGTTGACGATCCGGCCGCGCTCGGCGCGCATCATCGGCTTGGTGACGGCGCGGCAGGTGAGGAAGGTGCCGCGCGAATTGACCCGCTGGATGCGGTCCCATTCGTCGACGCTGGTTTCCGAGACAAGCTTCTGTAGATGGATGCCGGCGCAATTGACCAGCACGTCGATGCGGCCATGACGTTCGAGGACGCCGGCAAAGCCCTGCTCGACCGAGGCCTCCTCGGTGATATCGACGCCGAGACCGGCGCCGCCGAGCGGCCCGGCAACGGCGACCGCCTCCGCCTCGTTCCGGTCTGCGACGATCGGGAAATAGCCGTCCGCGGCAAGGCGCTCGGCGATCGCGCGGCCGATGCCGCCGGCACCGCCGGTGATGATGGCGACGGGTTTCTCGCTCATGCCTGCCAGCTCCGCACCAGATCGCGCATGCGGATCGTCTCGGTCAGAATGTCGTCGTAGAGCGAGTTCATGTAGTCCTGGAACGTGTATTCGATGGAGAGACGGCCGTCATAGCCGCTGGCGCGCAGGACGCCGAGCTCGGCGGCGATGTTGATCGTCCCCTTGTCGAGCTTGGTCTGCAGTTCGCCGATCTTGGATTGGCGCAGATGCACATGGGCGGCATAGGGCGCGAGCACGTCGATCTCGTCCTGCCGCCAGCCGAGACAGGTGAAATGGGCATAGTCGAGCGTCAGCTTCAGCCCGGGCACCTGATCGAGCAGATCGAGCACCAGTGCCGGGCTTTCGAGATAGGAATGGACGTGCGGCTCGATGGTGAGCGTGACGCCGGCCTCCTCGGCGATCGGCAGCAGCCGCGCGAGGCTTTCGGCCGATTGGGCGAAGGCGTCGCGCCGGCTCTGGCCCGCATTGACCACGCCCGGCAGCACGAACACGGTCGGGATCGAGGCGGCGGCGCAGAAGCGCGCGACCTGCCGGAAATCGGCGAGGTTCCGCTCGATATTGCGCCGATCGGCGAGATTGCGATCGGAAAGGCTGTCTCCGAACAGGTGATAGAGGTTCGGCAGATCGATGCCGAGACCGAGCACGCGCTCCGCAACCCGCTCCGGCTCGGCGAGCAGCGCCGCCTTGTCGAGCGCCGGCCCGAAGAAATAGCCCAAATCCAGCGCGCCGATGCCGAGCACCTTCGCGATTCCCGCCGCCTCGTCCAGCGAACAGGCTGGCAGCGACCAGGACGTCAGCGAGAGTTCCATTCCCCCTCCCCTACACTTTCTCGAGCTGCCCGCTCACCGCGGAGCGATACATGGCGTCCAGCACCTCGACGGCGCGCTGGCCGACGAGCCCCGGCGCGCGGTTGACGTAGGGCGCACCGCGGCAGATGTCGACGAAGGTCTCCACCGGCTCGACGCAGGCATAGCCGCCCTCGCCCGGCGCCATCTCGACGACCGTGTCATTGCCGTCGCGCCGCCAGACCTCGAGCCGCTGGCGCTCGATATCGAGCAGCAGCATGCCCTCGCTGCCGAAGAGGCGCAGCTCGATATAGACGGAGCGATGCTTCGGCACGGTGGAGGAGCCCGACAGCGCGCCGGTGGCGCCGTTCGCGAAACGCACGACGGCGGCGTCGTAATAATCGACGCCAGAAGGCGACCGACCGAACTGCGCGAAGACGGCTTCCGGCGCGAGATCGGCGATACGGAACAGGAGCCCGAGCGCATGCACGAGCTGGCCCCAGCCATAGCCGCCGGCACGCTTGGGATCGGCCCAGGTCGAGGCCGGCGGGCGGAAGAAGGCGCCCTCGGTCTCCTTCATCGGCCGACCGGCCATCAGATCCTCGAGCGCCGAGGCCATTTCGAGCTTCACATGCTCGACCGTGCCGATCGCGCCGGACGCGACCAGTTCATGTGCCCTGTCCGTGAATCGCTTGAAGTTCCAGCCATAAGGAACGACGACCTCGCGCCCGGCCGCGTTCGCCGCCGCGACGATGTCGCGGGCATCGGCGGCCGTGGTCGCGAGCGGCTTCTCGACCAGGACATGCAGGCCCTTGGCCAGCGCAGCCAGCGCATGCTCGTGATGATTGACATGCGGCGAGGCGATGATCACGCCGTCCATCGGGACGGTGTCCAGCATCGCGCGATAATCCTCGAACGCGGCGGCCACGCCGAATTCGCGGGCCACGGCCGCAAGCTCCTCGGCACCGAGCCGGTTGACCGCGACGATCTCGCAATCCGGATTGGCCTTCAGCAGCGGCAGATGGTTGGCGACCGCCCACCAGCCGGCCCCGATCACGCCGATACGCGCCTTCCTCGTCACGTCTCTCACTCCTCCCGCTTCGCCGCCTGCGCGGTCTATTCCTTCGCCCGCGCCATCGCCTCGAGCGTCGAGCGATGCACGTTCGTCATGTGCACTTCCATCGCCTTGCCGGCGGCGTCCTCGTCGCGGGCCTCCAGCGCGGCGACGATCACCTGATGATCGGCGAAGGACTGGCGCGTGACCCCCGGCGTCTCCGCGGCGAGGCGGCGATATTCCATGCCGAGCACATAGAGCGACGAGGAGATCTGGACGAGAAACGGATTCTTCGTCGATTCCATGATGACCCGATGAAACTCGGAATCGGCGACGCGGAAGCCGAGCGGATCGGTGATCAGGTCCTTCTGCACCACCAGCAGGTTCTTGAGCCGCTCGATATCCGCATCGGGAATCCGCGCCGCGGCCAGACGGCCGATCCGCGCATCGATGATCAGCCGCGCCTCGTAGAGCGCATCGACATTCTCGATGTTGAGCGTGATCAGGAACTGCAGCGGCGCGAGGAGGTCCGATGCATCGAGCGAGGAGACATAGATGCCGCCGCCCTGCTTCACCTTGAGCACGCCCAGGATCTGCAGGCCGCGCAGCGCCTCGCGCACGCTCGGCCGGCTGACCTGCATCATGGCCGCCAGTTCGCGCTCGGGTGGCAGCTGGTCGCCCGGCTTCAGATTCTTGGAGCGCACCAGGTCGAGCAGGTGCTTCGCGACCTTCTCGGCCACGGAACTCCGTTCGATGGGTGCGAAGTCTCCGGAGAGGGTCATCAGTCGCCGAGCGCCCGTGTACGGATCTGGTCGAGGCTGACGGCCAGCATGAGCACGACGCCGCGCGTCACATCCTGCCAGAACGAGGAGACGTTGAGCAGCGTCAGGCCGTTATTGAGCGTGCCGAGGATCAGGATGGCGAGCAGCGTGCCCCAGACCGAGCCGCGGCCGCCATTGAGGCTCGTGCCGCCGAGAATGATGGCCGCGATGACGGTGAGCAGATATTGCCCGGCCGAAGTCGGCGCCGCCGCACCGAGCATGGCGCAGAGGATGATGCCGGCAACGGCGCCCGACAGCGCGGAAATCACGTAGAGCACGATGATCGTGCGGTCGACCGGGATGCCGATCAGCCGCGCCGCCTCGGCATTGCCGCCGGAGGCGTAGACGAAGCGGCCGAAGCGGGTCCGCGTCAGCACCACCCAGAGCGCCACGAAGGTCACGGCCATGATGACGAGCGGGATCGGGATGCCGCCGACGCGGCCCTGGCCGACCCAGTTGAAGGTCGGGAACATCATTGGCCGCGTCAGGCCGCCCGTCAGCACCAGCGACAGGCCGGAGACGATGCTCATCATGCCGAGCGTGACGATCAGCGGGTTGAGGCGGAGGCGCGTCGTGAACAGGCCGTTGACGATGCCGACGCCGGCCGCAATCACCAGCGACAGCGCCACCGCGACCCAGATATCGAGGCCGGCGCCCTGCAGGATCGAGATCGCGACGCCCGTCAGCCCCGCGATCGCCGCGACGGAAAGGTCGAGACCGCCCGCGATGATCAGCGGCGTCCCCGCCGCCGCCATCAGGCCGACAAAGGCGATGTTCTGCCCGATCGACAACATGTTGCGCACGGACAGGAAGAAGGGCGACAGCACCGAGAAGACGATGATCAGCGCGATATAGAAGACGAGCAGGACCGCGACGCCGGACCAGGGCTTCCCGAGCAGGCTGGTCATACGGCGGCGATTGGCGGAATTCACGGTAGTCACGGCGGCCATCTTCGTTTCCTCAGGCGGCGGAAAAGGCGGGGTCATCACTGGTGGCGGCCATCAGCTCGGCCGGGCTCGCGCCGCGCGCGAAACGGCCGACGACGCGGCCGCGATCGAGCACGAGCGTGCGGTCACTGAGCCCGGCGACCTCCTCGACATCCGAGGAGAGAACGAGCACGGCGAAGCCGCGATCGGCGAGCTCGCGGAGCTTGCCATAGATTTCCTTGCGCGCGCCGACATCGACGCCGCGGGTCGGCTCCTCCAGGATGAGGAGCTGGACGCCGTCGACGAGCCAGCGCGCGATGCAGACCTTCTGCTGGTTGCCGCCGGAGAGCGTGCGGATCTTCTGCTCCGGCCCGCGCGTGCGGATGCCGAGCGCGCTGATCCAGTTGTTCGCATTGGCGGTCTCGGCGGCCTCGGAGACGAAGAGGCCGCGCTCGTAGCGCTCCTGGAAGGTGAGCGCCATGTTCTCGCGCACGGTGAGGTCGGCGATGATGCCTTCCTTCTTACGCTCGGCGGCGACGAAGCCGATGCCCGCGAGCTTGCCGGCGCGCGGCGACAACGGGCGGTAGGTCTTGCCGGCCAGCTTGACGTTGCCGTCCTTGAGCGGGCCGAGCGCGCCATAGAGCGCGCGGCCGAGCACCTCGACGCCCGAGCCGACGAGGCCGAATATGCCGAGGATCTCGCCGGCGCGGATCGAGAAGTCGATCTCGCTGAGCTTGCCGGGAATGGAGAGCTTCTCGACGCCGAGCACGTCCGCGCCCGGCGCGACACCACCGCCGACCGCATAGAGGTCGTCGACCGTGTTGCCGAGCATCGCGGAGAGGACTTCGGACTGCCGCGTGGCGGCCGTCGCAAAGGTGCCCGCATTCTTGCCGTCGCGCAGCACCACGATCTGGTCGGAGATCTCGAACACCTCCGAGAGATAGTGCGAGATATAGACGACCGAGACCTGCTGCTCCTTGAGGCGGCGGATGATCTTGAAGATCAGATGCGCTTCCTGCTCGGTGAGCGCGGCGGTCGGCTCGTCCATGATCAGGATGCGGGCCTGGCCAGCGAGCGCGCGGGCGATCTCGACGATCCGCTGCTCGGCCACGGCAAGGCGCTTCATCGGCGTGTCCGGATCGATCGAGCCGAAGCCGAGCTGATCGAGCAGTTCGCGCGAGCGGCGGCGCATGGCGCCGTCATCGACGGTGAGGAAACCGAGGCTGCGCTTCATCGGCAGGTCGCCGACGAAGATGTTCTCGGCCACCGTCATGTCCGGCATGATCGAGATTTCCTGCGGCAGCAGGCGCACGCCGACGGCGACCGCCTCGGCCGGCGAGGCGAAGGTCACCTCGCGCCCGTCGATCGCGATCGTGCCGCCATCGCGGGTATAAAGCCCGGTCAGGATTTTCATCAGCGTCGACTTGCCGGCGCCGTTCGAGCCGAGCAGCGCCACGACCTCGCCGGGCGCGACGGTGAAATCGACATTGGAGAGCACCGGCACGCCGCCGAAGGACTTGCCGATGCCCTTCATGGTGAGACGCGGTGTGTTGGCGGACGTCATCGAGGTGCTATCCGGGATATCGATGCTGCATGCTGGGCGGAGAGAGGACGACGGAGAGGCAAGAGCCCTCCGCCGTCCGTCGTCAGCCGATCAGTTCGTCGGGATCAGGTTCTCGAAGCCCTTGAGCTCCGGCGACTGGCGGATCTCCGCGAGGTGCGCCGCGAACTTCTCCTGCGGGAATTCGAAGGTGATCGGGTCCTTGCCGCTCGTACAGGGGAACTTCTCGTAGTACTTGCAGACATTGTCCTTGGTGACCATGACATGGTTGACCAGGACGGTGTCCGGCGTCGTCTTGCCGGCGAGCTGCATCAGCGCGAGCGGGATCAGGTAATTGCCGTAGCGCTCGGGGAAGTAGCCCACCGAGGCGACGAAGGTCGGCTCGTCCATCATCGTCTGGATCTCGTCGGCGCCCATGCCGACGACGATCAGGTCACCCTCGCGGCCGGCCTGCTTGACGGCGCGCAGCATGCCCGTCGCCGACTGGTCGTTGATCGCCGTCACGAAGATGGGGGCGCCGGCCGGGATGCGGCCAAGCACGTTGTTCATCTGCGTGAAGCTCTCTTCGAGCGTGTTCTTCGAATCGATCTTGATGACGTGGTCGGCCGGGAAGCCGTCGACCGCGGCGAGGAAGCCGGCAACCTGGCCGCCGGTACGCATCGCCGGGATCGCGCCTGACTGCGGCAGCTCGCCGATGACGAGATAGCCGGTCTTGGTCTTGTCGGCGCCGAACTTCTTCAGCGCGGCCTGGCCGAGATAGGCGCCGCCCATGAAGCCCGAACGCGGATTGTTGGCGCCGAAGAAGGTCGCGCCCGGCATCGGAATGTCGATCGCCGTCACCTTGGTGTTGGCGTCGTTCATCTTCTGCATGATCGTGGCGCCGAAATTGGCGTCGGTCTGGAACTCGATCACATAGTCGACCTGGCGCTGCAGGAAGCTCTCGGCATTGGCGAGCGCGGTCGCGCCGTCGAGATGGTTGTCGGTGACGACGACGTCGACGCCGGCTTCCTTGCCATTGGCGAGGATGCCGTCCTCGACCTTCAGCGTGAACGAGACGTCGCGCGTCAGATTGGCGAAGCCGATGACGAGGCCGGTGCCGTTGTTCGGCTTATGGGCGGCGGACGCGTCGGCGACCATGGCCTTGAGCTGGTCGGCCGACAGCATCGCGCCGTCGAACTTCTCCGGATCGAAGCCGTGGAAGTCTTCCGCGAAGGCCACGCCGGCCATCAGCGCCATGGCGGTGGTCGCGGCGGCGCGAAGGCCGATCCGCTTCATGCCGGGCTTGTCCACTTTCATTGTAACTCCTCCCTCGAAATGCGAACCGGACCCCTCGATCCGGAAGCGAAAACTCATCCCCGCCGGGTCACTCAGCCTCGGGCCGGCGACGTGGCGGTTCCATGCGGGCAGTCGGGCGTGGACACCGATGCGGCGGGCCGTGGCACGGCCGGGCGCGAATGACCAAGACACCTTCGGGCTAGGCTTCAATCCTCCCCCGACGCCCCAGCCACCTCCTCGCGGCCACCGGCGCCCCTCTCCCCCACATATCCGATCACCCTGAGAATTGGACTGACCAATTATGTGCGTTGACCACCATAATGGTCGTCGCCTAGCTTGCCAATATGGCTCGGGCAAAAAACCGACATGCGGTCGGAGCGCCTGGCCTGGGAGGATTGCGATGCGGATTTCGGGGGTTGCCTGCCACGTGCTGAAGTGGCCGGAGCCCAATGATTTCAATCATGAACGCATGACCGTGCTGGTGCGCGTCGAGACCGACGCCGGGATTCACGGCTGGGGCGAAGCGATCGCCATGTGGCCCGAGGCCTGCCGCGCGAGCGTGGTGCTGATCGAGGACGGTCTGGCGCCGCTGCTCATGGGCCGCGACCCGCGCGAGACGCTCGCCTGCTGGCAGGCGATGAAGGATCACACCTGGTGGTACGGCGAGGGCGGCATCGCCGCGCTCGCGATTTCAGCGCTCGACATGGCGATCTGGGACATTGCCGCCAAGGACGCCGGCAAGCCGCTGGTCGAGTATCTCGGCGGCGCGGCGCATGAGAGCCTGCCCGCCTGCGCCAGCCTGCACGTCAACCAGGCGACGATCGCGGATTCGGTCCGCGAGATCGCCGGCCATATCGAGGCCGGCTTCCAATCGACCAAGCTCGGGCTCGGCAAGCGCGGCCTCTCCAGGGCCGGCCGCGATCCCGACTATGACGTCGCGCTGGTCGCGGCGCTGCGCTCGGCGATCGGCCCCGAGGCCGGCATCATGGTCGACGCCGGCAACGGCACGAAATGGGATCTCGAGACGGCGATCCGCACGGTGAAGCGGATGGAGGAATCCGGGATCGCCTGGATCGAGGAGCCCTTCCTGCCAGCCCGGGTCGAGGACCATGCCGCGCTCAAGAAGGCCGTTTCAACTCCGGTCGCGGCCGGCGAGCGCGAGTGGAACGAGGCCGGCTATCGCCGCTGGCTCGCGACTGGCGCGATCGACGTCTTCGGCATCGATCCGGCCCGCGTCGAAGGCGTGACGGGCTTTCGCCGCTCGGCCGCCGCGATCGAGGCCGCGGGCAAGACCGTGAACGCGCATGCCTGGTCGAGCGCCGTGCTCACCGCCGCGAGCCTGCATCTCTCGCTCGCCGCACCCTCCGCCATCCTGTTCGAACTGAAGCCCTTGCCGGGGCCAATGCAATTCGAGCTTGTCGAGGAGCCGTTCTGGCATGAAAACGGCGTCGTGCACGCGCCGAACCGGCCGGGCCACGGGGCGGAGCCGATCGCCTCGGCGATCGAGAAATACAGGGTGGGCTGAGGCCCGCGGGAGGATATCGTGAGCACCATTCTCTGCTATGGCGACAGCAACACCTGGGGCGCGACGCCCCAGCCGCGGCGTGGCGATTTCGGCCGCTTTGCCGCCGATGTGCGCTGGCCCGGCGTGCTGCGCGCCCATCTCGGCGCGGGCCATACCGTGATCGAGGAGGGCCTCAACGGCCGCACCACCTGCATCGAGGACCCGGTCGAGGGTTACCACAAGAGCGGCACCGCCCATCTCATCGTCGCGCTCGAATCGCACCAGCCGCTCGACCTCGTCATCATCATGCTCGGCACCAACGATCTGAAGGCGCGCTTCGCGATGCAGCCGGTCGATGTCGGCTTCGGCATGGGGAAGCTCGCCGAGATCGCGCTGAGATCCCCCTTCGGACCGAACGGCACGGCGCCGGAGGTCCTGCTCGTCGCGCCGGCGCCCTTCGCCAAGCTCTCCTGGTTCGAGGAGATGTTCACGGGCGGGACGGAGAAATCGCGCCATCTCGCTGCCGAGATCGCGATCAATGCGCGCGAAAAGGGCGTGCATTTCTTCGACGCGGGCAGCGTGATCAGCTCCAGCGACAATGATGGCATCCACCTCGAAGCCGACGCGCACGCGACGCTGGGCAAGGCACTCGCCGATCAGGTGCGCAGCATTCTCGCCAAGGGCTGAGCCGGCTGGGCGCGACGCGGCTCAAAACGTCGCCGTCCAGATGCCCCGGACCGGAAAGGCCTCGTCGCTGCCCGGCCAGGCGGGGTCGTCGCGGTCACCGCCTCGAAAGGCTCGTCGCCCTCGGCGCGGAACTGAAATGCGGTACCGAGCGGGAGTGAGATCGAATCGCCCGGCCCGACGTCGACGATCGACTCCTGCTCGCCCATCCGACGCCAGATACGGCCCTGCCCCGCCAGGACGTACCAGAGTTCGTCGATCGTCCGGTGGGCCACCGCGATCGTCACCGCACCGGGGGCGAGGCGAATATGGGCAAGGCCCGCCTTGCCGGTGGACACCAGGACGCGGATCTCGGATCCGTCCGGAGCCAGATGGTCCGGCTCATCGGAAAGCGACTTCGTCTCGAACGGCTGGCTCATGGCTCGGGCTCCTGCGGTCGGGACGAAGGCCCAAGCAAGGCCCATGCCCTGCATCGCGGCAGGCTCGACGTAGCAACGCTTTCCCCAAGCGCCCTTCCGGATCTACGGCGATCTATCTCCTTGTTATCGCATCGGATTGAACGGAAACCGGATTCCCCTTCTCGGTCCGATGGTCTAGGCTCGACCCAACGATAAAACGGGGAGGAAACAATGAGCGACCCGATCATTCTGGTCGATCCGCTGCCGCGCACGCTGGATCTGATCATGGAGCCCGCCGTGCGGGCGCGGCTCGACAAGCTCGGCAAGGTCGTCCTGTCCGAGGACCGGCCGATGAGCGACGCGGAGGTCGACCGCCTGCTGCCGGAGACGGTGCTCCTGTTCGGCCAGACGGCCATGCCGCGCGCGCGTCTCGACCGGGCGCCGAAGCTGAAGGCGATCTTCAACGTCGAGACCAATTTCCTGCCCAATGTCGACTACCAGGCGTGCCAGGAGCGGAACATTCCCGTCCTGTCGCCGGGCTCCGCCTTTGCCGCGCCGGTGGCGGAAGCCGCGCTCGGTATGGCGATCGACCTCGCCCGCGGCATCACGGAGGCCGACCGCGATTTCCGCGCCGGCCACGAGAAATACGGGCTCGACGCCAATACGCGGACCTTCCGCCTGATGGGCGCGCCGGTTGGGCTGATCGGCTTCGGCGATCTCGGCAGGAACCTCCGCGATCTCATCCGCCCGTTCAAGAACCGCGTCGCCGTCTATGATCCCTGGCTGCCCGACGAGATCATCCGCCGCCATGACTGCGAGCCGGCCAGCCTCGACGAGGTGCTGTCGACGTCCAAGGTCATCTTCGTCTTCGCCGGCGTCACCAGCGAGAACCAGGGCTTCCTGGGGCCGCGCGAATTCGCGCTGATGCAGCCCGACACGGCCTTCCTGCTGATGAGCCGCGCCGCGGTGGTCGATTTCCCGGCCATGCTGGACGCCATTCGCTCCGGCCATATCCGCGCGGCCATCGACGTCTTCCCGGTCGAGCCCGTGCCGGCGGATGATCCGGTCCGCAGCCTGCCCAACGTCATCCTCTCGGCGCACCGCACCGGCGGCACGACCGACGCGCTCTTCGCCATCGGCTCCATGGCGGTGGCCGACGCGGAGCTGATCATGCACGGCCTGCCGCCGCAGCTCTGCCGCCGGGCGGATCCCGCTGTTGCGAGCCGCCTGCGCTCCAAGCCGGTCGACATCACCTGAGGCGGAGGCTCAGTCCGCCGCCCCCGCCACATCGATCCGGTCCGGCGCGAGGAGGTCGATACGCCCCCTGGGCCCGACCTGGAAGTTCTGGATGTAGAAATAGCTGTCGTCGGCGTCGGTCACATCCATGACCGGCGACGGCGCCGAGACGATCTGGAGGTCGCCGCAGCGCCCGATCCAGTCGACATGGCGGTGGCCATGCAGGATGACGGCATGGCCGGCGAGGCGGCGCATGCGGCGGATGAACCATGTGCCATTGGCAAGCGCCGTGCCGACGCGCTCCGAAAGGCTCTTCGCCGCGCGCGGATATTCGACGACGTGGTGGTGCAGCACCAGCGCCCAGCCGGCATCGGGATAGTCGGCCAGGACGCGCTCGACCGCCTTGGTCTGGTCGCGCGAGACGAGGCCGAGCGCATTGGTGAAGGAGAAATGCGCCTCGGCATTCGAGTTCATCAGCACGAGGCCGAGGCCACCCGGCTCGCTCGGCGGTAGGACCATCGGAAACGCACTGGTCCACAAATCCTCAAGCGGGCGCAGCAGCTTGAACCCGCCCCTGTCGGCGAAATCAGCTATCTGGACACGATGGGACTCGACCGCCTCGGCAAGCGTCGGGCCGATCCCCTTGGCGGGATCGACGAGGCGGACCCGGTCGCCTTGCAGGAGCGCGAAGGCGGAGAGAGCGCGAAGCTGCCGCATGCGGCGATACGGGCTGGTCGGCAGGTCGAGCCGCGCCGGATTGGCACGATCGACGATGTTCAGATCGTGATTGCCGGGGATCGCCACCATGCGGGCGGCGAGCGTGGGATGGGCCCCGATGATGTCGAAGAACTCCGCCCATTCCGAAGAACGTCCGGCATCTGTTAGGTCACCGGAGACGAGCACTACGTCGATGGGCCGCTCATGGTGGACGCGTTCGAGTATCGCGAGCGCGCGCCGCATGCGTTCATTGCCGCGCGGCCCGGCGCGCCCGCTTTCGATGCGAAAGCCGTAGCGCTCGCCGACGATGTGGATGTCCGAAAGATGCGCGACCCGCCAGGTGCGCGCCGAATCGTCCCCGGACGCGAAGGTCGGGAGATCGCGCGGCTGCGGCATCAGCGCATCGGCGAGGCCCCAGGTGACGGCTGCCACGGCGACATAGGCCGAGATGATGACGACGGAATTGCAGATGGCGACGACGACCAGATGCATCGGCAGACCGAGATCGGCGAGCGATCCGGTCCAGCGCGCATAGGGCCAGGCGAGGCGCGCAAGCGCGACCGAAACCACGCAGACGATCAGCCCCGCCAGGGCGGCGCAGAGCGCGCGGACAAGATCGCGCCGCGCCTGCGGCGTGCCGGCCGGCATCAGCTTCTCGGCGAGATGGCGCAGCAATTCGCGCACGAGTGCATAACCGGGCTGCACGGCGAGCGCGTTCAGCGACCAGAAATTCGTCTCGATCAGCCGCCACAGTCGCCGCCCGCCCCACCAGCCGATCGCGCCGAGCACGATGAGGATGAGCGGCGGCCCGAGGCCGGTGAACAGCGTGAAGGCCTGGGCCGAGAGCGACTGCAGCCAGATCGAAGCGAGGAACGGAGCGAGGCCGAGCACGAGGACGGGCAGGCCGATCAGGATCGTCCAGGCGACGACGAGCTTCGGGAAGCTGATCTCGGCCAGGAGGCTGCCCGCCAGCGAGATGAGCGTCCGGCTCTTGGTGCTGGACGCATCGTCCTCGATATCCCCGCCGCGTGGATCGACGATCGGCCGCATGTCCAGTCTCCGCATTTCCATGCGCGAAACTAGAGGCTGCGCACGAGCTTGAACAGAAGAACCGGGATCGCCGCGCGGCCGCGTCGCACCCTGCGCCGGGGACTTGCGCGCCGCGCCGCGTTCGGCGCATACCGGCGAGCCGCCGCTCGTGTCTCTTCCTGATGAGGTTGCCCCTTGGCCGATTCGCCGCCGAGCCCCGCCCCCGCGCAACCCAAGCCCCCCAGCACGGCCCGCACGGTCGGCATCGCCTCGCTGATCTGGGGCACCTCGATCTTCCTGTCGCGCATCATGGGCCTGGTGCGCGAGCAGATCATCGGCCGCACGCTCGGCGCCAGCCGCCAGGCGGATCTCTATTTCGCGTCGTTCACGCTGCCCGACTTCCTGAACTACCTGCTCGCGGCCGGCGCCCTCTCGATCGTCTTCATCCCGATCTTCCTCAAATATCTGCAGGCCGGCGAGGACCGGCGCGGCTGGGAAGCCTTCAGCGTCATCGCCAATTTCATCCTGATCGTCGGCGTCGCCGGCATCGCGGCGATGATGGTGTTCGCGCACCCGCTGGCGGCGATCGTCGCGCCCGGCTTCACCGATCCCGACGAGGTGGCGACGCTGGTGCGGCTGATGCGCATCATCCTGCCGGCCCAGTTCTTCCATGTTCTCGGCGGCCTGCTCTCGGCCGCGCTGATGGCGCAGGACCGGCATGCCCTGCCGGCGCTTGCCCCGCTCGTCTATTCCGGCGCGATCATCGCCGGCGGCCTCTTCGGCGCCTACCATCCGGAACTCGGTGCGGAAGGCTTCGCCTGGGGCGTCCTCGCGGGCTCGATCCTCGGCCCGTTCGCGCTGCCGCTCTATGGCTGCATCCGCACGCGCATGCGCTGGTATCCGGTGTTCTCGCTCAGAAACGAGGACCTCCGCCGCTACCTCGTCCTGTCGCTGCCGATCATGATCGGCTTCTCCATCGTCGTCGTCGACGAATGGATCGTGAAGAACCAGGCCTCCTATCTCGCCGCCGGCGCGCTGTCCTATCTCCAGTATGGCCGCACGCTGATGAAGGTGCCGATCGGCGTGTTCGGCATGGCAGCCGGCGTCGCCTCCTATCCGACCGTCTCGCGCATGGTGGCGGCCGGCGACGTGGTCGAGGCCTATCGCGTGCTCGCCCGCGCCGTGCGTCTGATGCTGGTCGCCATCCTCGGCGCGCAGGTCTGCCTGACCGTTGCCGGCTTCGAGGCGGTCTATGCGATCTGGGGCCTGTTCGGCAGCCGCTTCTCGGTCGCCGATGCGCAGGAGACGGCGTCCGTGCTCGTTCTCCTGTCGCTCGGCCTCGGCGGCTGGGCGGCGCAGACCGTGATCAGCCGCGGCTTCTATGCGCTCGGCAGCACCTGGCTGCCGACGTTGGTCGGCACCACGATCACCATCGCGATGATCCCGCTCTATGTCGTACTGCGGATGCATTTCGGCGCGGACGGCCTCGCAGTCGCCAGCTCCGTCGCCATCCTCGTCTATGTGTTCCTGCTCGGCTGGTCGCAGCGCCGCCGCTTCGATCGCGAGGCGGCGAGCCGCGGCACGAGCCTCGCCGGCGTGCCGGGCATGCTCTCCGCAGCGCTGCGCCTCGCGGCCGCCGCGGCGATCGCGATCGCGGCCGGCCTGGCGCTGCGCGCCGTGCTGGTGCCGCTCGTCCCCGGCGTCGGCTTCGTCGCGCTCTTCACGCGCGGCATCGTGCTCTGCGGCGTCGGCATCGCAATCTATGCGACCGCCGCGCGCCTCTTCGGCGTCCGGGAACTCGTGGATCTCGCCGGAATGATCACCCGCCGCCTGAGACGGCGACGGGCCTGAGGCGCCGCCGTCTCAGTGCGAGACGAGAACGGGCACCAGCATCTGGTGCAGCAGGGCGTTGCTCGGCCCGCCGAACAGGTCCTCGCCGAGCTTCGCATGCCCATAGGCGCCGGCGACCACGAGATCGGCCTCATAGAGGGCCGCGCGCTGCAGCAGTTCGGAACCGATATCGGCCTCGACCGATGGTGTCGTGTCGACCGTGGCGGCCAGCCCGTGGCGCGCCAGCGCGGCAACGAGACGCCCGCCCTTGGCCGGACCTTCCGCGCCGAGCGAGACGACCCGGATCTCCGCCGCGGATGAAAGCAGCGGCAGAGCCTCATGCACGGCGCGCGCAGCGCCGGCGCTGCCGTCCCAGGCGATGATCACGCTGCGGAACGGCGGCGGCGTCAGCCGGCTGATCGGCAGGCCGAGGATCGGGCGCCCAGCCTCGCGCACAATATCGGCCACCTGGAAGCCCTGCGGCTCGGGCCCGATATCGTCGGGCGAGCCGAGCCCGATCAGCGCGAGATCGACATAGCGGATCTGCTCGGCAATATCGGCAGCCAGCGGATGCTCCCCGAGCACCCAGGCGCCATCGAGCCCGCGCACTTCCAGCTGGCGAATGAAGTCCTGATGCAGAGCCTCGGCGATCTCCTCCGGCGAGCCCTCGATCGAGGTCGCGACGGTGGGCGACACATAGTAGCCGAGGAGGTACGCGCGATGCCGCTCCGCGAGCGCAAGCGCATAGTCCAGCCTTTCGCGGCCTGTCTCGGACGCATCGATGCTGACGAGAAGCGACTTGATGGACATGCTTTCAACCCCCGGTCTGAAGCGTTGATGCCGGCACCTTGCGGCCGGCGGACGGGTCATGCACGCCTTGCGCTGGGCGCATCAGTGCCGGTGCCCGTTCCTCCCAGCACAACTTTAGGGAAGGTGCGCCGGGAGGCCTTGACCTGGGTCAATCGCCCGATCTCGTCATGCGCACGCCGAGGGCTTGGCAGGCGCCAGGACGGGTGAGCATTATGCCAGCGCCTAGCCAGCGCGCGATTTGAGACGCGACAACCGTCCAACAGAAGCCGGACCCATGCAGAATCTCTGGAACGATACCGAAGCCGAAGCCATCGTCGCAGCGCATGCGGCGAACGGCGTCGGCCGTGACCTGGCGCTGCGCGTCTACACGACCCGCCTTCTCGGCGGCGTGCCGCAACTCGTCCTGCATGGCGGTGGCAATACCTCGGTCAAGACGCGCGCCGTGGACCTCGTCGGCGACGAATATGACGTGCTCTGCGTCAAGGGCAGCGGCTGGGACATGGCGACCATCGCGCCGGCCGGCCTGCCGGCGGTCAAGCTCGCCCCGCTGCTGAAGGCGCGGGCGTTCGACCGCCTTTCCGACAAGGACATGGTGACGCTGCAGCGCGCCAATCTGATCGATCCCGACGGACCGAATCCGTCCGTCGAAACGCTGCTGCATGCCTTCCTTCCGGCAAAATTCGTCGACCACACCCATTCGACCGCCGTGCTGGCCGTGGTCGACCAGGCCGAGAGCCGCCGCCTCGCCCGCGAGGCCTTTGGCGATCGGATCGGCTTCGTCGACTATGTCATGCCGGGCTTCGCGCTGGCGAAGCAGGCCGCGGCGGTCTTCGACCAGGACCCATCGGTCGAGGCGCTGATCCTCGACAAGCACGGCATCTTCACCTTCGGGGCGAGCGCCCGCGAAGCCTATGACCGCATGATCGACTATGTGACGCGCGCCGAGGAGTTCGTGGCGCGCCGCGGCGTGCGCAAGACGGCGCGCCGGCCGCTGCCGGCAAGCCTCGCCACGCCGGACGCCATCGCGCCGATGCTGCGCGGCGCCATCGCCGTGGACCGTGGCGAGGGCCGCTTCGATCGCATGGTCAGCGAATTCCGCACCTCGCCGGCGATCCTCGATTTCGTCGCTGCACCCGATCTCGAGGACCTCGCCACGCGGGGCGTCTCGACGCCGGATCTCTCGATCCGGATCAAGACGGGGCCGCTGGTGCTCGCCCCTCCGGACGCGGCGGATCTCGCCGGGTATGGCGCGGACATCCGCGCCCGCGTCGCGGCCTTCGCGGATGGCTACCGGGCCTATTTCAACGAGAATGCCGCCCGCAGCCCCGACACGCTGACCATGCTCGACCCGATGCCGCGGCTGACGTTGGTTCCCGGTCTCGGCCTCTTCGGTCACGGACGAAGCGTCAAGGAGGCGAAGATCGCCGCCGATATCGGCGAGATCTGGATCGAAACCGTCGCCGACGCCGAGGCCATCGGCGCCTTCCGCCCGGTCGAACGGCCGGACCTGTTCGATCTCGAATACTGGTCGCTCGAACAGGCGAAGCTTGCCTCGATCAAGACCCTGCCCTTCTCGGGTCAGGTGGTGATCGTGACCGGCGGCGCCGGCGCGATCGGCGCCGCGACCGCCAAGGCCTTCGCCGGCCGCGGCGCGCATGTCGCCGTGGCCGATCTCGACGAGGGGAAGGCGGCGGCCGTGGCGAAATCCATCGGCAATGCCGCCATCGGCGTCGGCTGCGACGTGACGGACCCCGCCTCGGTCCGCGCCCTCTTCGACAGGACGGTCGCGGCCTTCGGCGGCGTGGACATCGTCGTCTCCAATGCCGGCGCGGCCTTCGAGGGGCCCATCGCCACGCTCGACGACGCCGTGCTGCGCCGGAGCTTCGAACTGAACTTCTTCGCGCATCAGAGCGTCGCGCAGAATGCGGTGCGGATCATGAAGCTACAGGGCACCGGCGGCGTGCTGCTGTTCAACGCCTCCAAGCAGGCGGTCAATCCGGGCGCCAGTTTCGGCGCCTATGGCCTGCCCAAGGCGGCGACCCTGTTCCTGTCGCGCCAATATGCGCTGGAGCACGGCAAGGACGGCATTCGCGTCAATGCGGTCAACGCCGACCGCATCCGCTCCGGCCTGCTGTCCGATGCGATGATCGCGAACCGATCCAGCGCCCGCGGTCTCTCGGAGAAGGACTATATGGCCGGGAACCTGCTCGGACAGGAGGTGCGTGCCGAAGACGTGGCACTCGCCTTCGTCCACCAGGCACTCTCCGAGCGCACCACGGGCGGCCTCGACACGGTCGACGGCGGCAACATCGCCGCCGCCCCGCGATAGGGTCGCACCCGGCGGTCAGCCGATCCGGGCGCCGTGCTCGTGGTCGAACAGGTGGATGCGATCGACCGGGAAGGCGACGCTGACCGTGTCGCCGCGCGTGGCCAGTCCGCGCTCCAGCGAGAATGCCTTGACGTCCGACCCGAAGGCGCTCGCATGCAGGATGGTGCCGAAGCCCGTGGGCTCGACGAGGTCGATGAAGGCCTGGATGCCGGGACCGCCGCCGCGCGTCACAACGACATGCTCCGGCCTGATGCCGAGTGTGACCTTGGCCCCGTCGGCGGCGGCGATGCCCTCGCCGACCGGCACGGCGACGCCCTCGGCCAGCTCGACGCGCGGCGCGCCGCCGCTGTTGCGATAGGTGCCAGCGAACATGTTCATCGCGGGGGAACCCATGAAGCCGGCGACGAAGAGATTGGCCGGCCGGTCATAGAGATCGAGCGGGCTGCCGACCTGCTGCACGATGCCGGCGTTCATCGCCACGATGCGATCGGCCAGCGTCATGGCCTCGATCTGGTCATGCGTCACATAGATCGAGGTCGCGCCGAGATCCTGATGCAGCTTCTTGATCTCGCCGCGCATCTGCTCGCGGAGGCGGGCGTCGAGATTGGAGAGCGGCTCGTCGAACAGGAACGCCTTCGGCGCGCGCACGATGGCGCGGCCCATGGCGACGCGCTGGCGCTGGCCGCCGGAAAGGGCCTTCGGCCGCCGTTCCATCAGCGCACCAAGCCCGAGCTTCGCCCCGGCACCGGCGATCGCCGTCGAGATCTTGTCCTTGGCGGTCTTCCGCAGACGCAGGCTGTAGCTCATGTTTTCCGCGACCGTCATATGCGGATAGAGCGCATAGGACTGGAACACCATCGCGATGTCGCGGTCCTTCGGGTCGAGGTCGTTGACGCGCCGGCCGCCGATGCGGATCTCGCCGGACGAGATGTCCTCGAGCCCGGCGATCATGCGCAGCAGCGTGGATTTCCCGCAGCCCGACGGGCCGACCAGGACGACGAACTCGCCATCCTTGATCGTCAGGTCGACGCCATGCAGGACATGCGTGCTGCCATAGGCCTTGCGGATTGCGGCAATGTCGATGGATGCCATGGACGAGGCTCCTCAGCCTTTGACCGCGCCGGCCGTGAGGCCCTGCACGAGATAGCGCTGGATAAAGAAGAAGAAGAGGCAGGCCGGGATCAGGGCGAGCACGCCGGCGGCCATCATCTGTCCGAAATCGACCGAGAATTTCGAGACGAACGACAGAAGCCCGACTGGGAAGGTGCTGGCATCGACGCCGGAGATCAGCATCAGCGCGAACAGGAGCTCGCTCCAGGCGGCGGTGAAGACGAAGCCGAGCGTCGCGGCGATGCCGGGCAGCGTCAGCGGCAGGATGATCTGGCGGAACGCCTTGAAGCGCGTCGCCCCGTCGATCATCGCCGCCTCTTCGAGATCCTTCGGGATGCCGTCGAAGAAGGACTGCATCAGGAAGGTCGCGAAGGGCACGTTGAAGGCGACATAGACGATGATGAGCCCGGTCAGGCTGTTGGTCAGCCCGAGCGGCGACAGGATCTTGAAGATCGGCGCGATCAGCATGACGAGCGGGAACATCTGCGTCAGCAGCATCAGCCCGACGATCCAGAACTTGCCGCGGAAGGCGAAGCGCGACAGCGCATAGCCGGCGATCGAGGCGAGCGCGGTCACGATGAAGGCCGTCGACAGCGACACGATCAGGCTGTTGCGGAAGAACAGCGGGAAATCGCTGTGCTCCAGCACGAAGACATAATGATCGAAGGTCGAGCGCGAGGGCCACATGCGCACGCCCTCGCCATAGAGCAGGTCGTTCGGCGTGATCGAGACCTTGAGCAGCCAGAACAGCGGGAAAAGCGCGAAGGCGATATAGGCGAGGATCGCCGCGCGATGGAGGATGGTGAAGCCGAGGCGCTTGGGTCGCATCATCTCAGGCTTCTTTCAGCAGCGTCTGCCGCAGCAGCACGATCAGCAGCGAATAGACGAGCAGCAGCGCCAGCAGCACCATCGCGATGGCCGAGGCGTAGCCGAAATCGAGCCGGCGGAAGGCCTGCGTGAAGATGTAGCTGGCGATGATCTGCGTGCGATCGGCGGGGCCGCCATTGGTCATGACGACGATGAGATCGGCGAAATTGGCGATCCAGACCGTGCGCAGCATCACGGTGATGGCGATGGTCGGCGCCAGGAAGGGCAGCGTGATCGAGCGGAAACGCTGGAACGGCGTCGCGCCGTCGATCGCCGCCGCCTCGTAGAGGTCGCGCGGGATCGCCTGCAGCGCCGCGAGCAGCGTGATCGCAAAGAACGGGATGCCCCACCAGACATTGGCGACGATCGGTCCCCACATGGCGAGCTTGGGATCGGCGAGGATATTGTCCGGCGCCGGGAGGATGCCGAGGCCGTAGAGCCAGTGCGGGATCGGACCGATGACGGGATTGAACATCCAGGCCCAGTTGAGCCCCGAGAGGAAGCTCGGCACGGCCCAGGGGAGGAAGCAGAGCGCCTGGGCGAGGCCGCGGCCCTTGAAGGGCTGGTCGAGCAGCAGCGCGAGGATGAGCCCGAACACGAATTGCAGCAGCACCGACCATCCGGTCCAGGAGACGGTGTTGCGCAGCGCCAGCCAGAACGCCTTGTCCTTGGCCATCTCGCGGAAATGTTCGAGGCCGACAAAGCCGCCCGAGAACGGATCGAGCAGGATCACATTGCGGAACGCATAGGAGATGCCGATGACCAGCGGCACCAGCATGACCGCGGCGATCAGGATCAGCGCCGGAGCCGAATAGAGATAGGGCTCCGCCGCAATGGCGAAGCGCCGCATGAACGGTCGTCGGTCGCGCCCGATCGGGGCGCGCGCGGCCTCGGTCATCAGATCATCCCCTCTCGTCCGCACGCAGGAAGCCGTGCGGCAAAGTCCCTTTGCGGGTCTGGCATTGGGCCTCCCCCGCGAGCGGGGGAGGCCGTCTCATCGGCGTGTGGCCTTACTTCTTAGAGGCGAGGAACTTCTGCTGCGCCTTGGTCAGGTAGTCGGCCCACTGCTGGCCGAGTTCCTGCGGCGTGATCTCGCCGAGCAGGGCCTGCTGGCTGGTCTTGATCACGAGCGAGTCCTTGAAGAAGGCGAACTCGGGCAGATAGGTCGGCATCACCGTCGGGAAGACGTCCTTGTCGGCGAGCTCGGCGAACCAGCCCTTGAACTGCGGGCTGCCATAGAACGGATCGTTCTCGGCCGACTTCAGCGCCGGCAGCGCGCCCGTCTTCTTGTTCCAGGCGACATTGCCTTCCTTGCCCTCGAGCGTGGCGATCAGCTTCCAGGCGGCGTCCTTGTCCTTGGAGTTGGCGAACATGGACCAGCCGGCATAGCCGATCGTCGGGAAGGTCTTGCCGTCAGGCCCCTTCGGCATGGTGGTGATGCCGTAATCCTCGGGCTTCATGCGCTCGGCGATCGCGATCAGCGCATCGGGATCCTGGTCGAGCATCGCGCAGGTGCCGGAATAGAAGCCGGCGACGATCTCGTTGAAGCCCCAGTTGACGCTGTCCTTCGGCGCATAGCCGTTCTTGTAGAGGTCGACCAGGAAGGTCAGGCCCTTGACCCAGCCGGCATCGGCGAAGGTCGAGGTGCCGTCTTCCTTGAAGAACTGGTTCGAGCCGGCCGCCGTCGCGCCGAACATGACCCAGCCATTGAGGCCGCCCGGACCGCCTCGGAGGCAATAGCCATACTTGCCCGGCAGCGCCGAAACCTTCTTCGAGGCCTCCATGAATTCGTCGAGCGTCTTCGGCGGCTCGGCGACGCCGGCCTCGGCGAACAGCTTCTTGTTGTAGAACATCGCCCGCAGATAGAAGCCGTAAGGCAGCATATAGGCGGTCTTGTCGACGGTGCGGCCGAACTCGAGCGCGCGATCGTTCAGGTCGGACGCCTGGTCCCACTTGGCGAGATAGGGCTCGAGATTCTCGAGCATGCCATGGCCGGCATAGAGCGCCAGCCACGTGTCGGGCATCTCGACGACGTCCGGCGTCTCGCCGGCGGAGACCATGGTCGCGAACTTCTCGAACGCCTCGCCCCAGGGCAGCGAGATGATCTCGACGCTGGTGCCGGGATTGGCCGCTTCATAGCCCTTGACGATCGACTTCAGCGTCTCAGTGCGCTCGGGGCTCGTGATCACCTCGACGAGCTTCAGCTTGGTATCGGCCAGCGCCGTGCCGGCCAGCAGCGCCGTCATGGCCGCCGCCGCGATCAGTCTCTTGAACATGGTTCTCCCCTTTATCGTTCAGGTTCCCGTCAGGATCATGGACGCCGGGCGATTTCGATCGCCTCGGCGAGGTCGCTCCACAGCGCCCCGGCCCCTTCGAGGCCGACATGCAGGCGGACCATGTTCGGGTCGACGCCAAAGTCGATCGCCGAATTGGGGCCCGCCGCCTGTACCCGCACGACCTGGGCGGGCACGACGAGGCTCTCATGGCCGCCCCAGCTCACGCCGAGCTTGAACAGCCGCAAACGGTCGGCGAAGGCGGGAATGTCGATGCCTTCGCGGAAGGTGAAGGAGAAGAGGCCGGAGGTTCCGTAAAGACCCTCGGGCAGAGCATTGCCGAGTCCGGGATGGCTGACGGACACGACGTCGGGATGCGATGCGAGGCGCCTGGCGACGGAAAGCGCCGCCGCCTCATGCGCCTTCATGCGGATCGGCAGCGTGCGAAGGCCGCGCAGCAGCAGCCAGGCATCGAAAGGCGACAGCTTGCCGCCGAGATAGGGCAGCGTCGCGGAGCGGATCCGCCCGATCAGCTCCTTCGAGCCCGCCACGACGCCGGCGACCACGTCGCTGTGGCCGCCGATATATTTCGATGCCGAATGCAGCACGAGATCGACGCCGAGCGTGATCGGCCGCTGGAAGACGGGCGTCGCCCAGCTATTGTCCATGACGGTAAGCACGCCATTCGCCCGAGCCAGCGCAGCGAGCGCCCGCACGTCATGCGTTTCCATGGTCCAGCTCGTCGGGCTCTCCATGTAGAAGAGCTTCGCGCCGGGCAGCGCCTTCGCGACGGCGTCGACATCGCAGCCGTCGACATAGGTGACCGCGACGCCGTAGCGGGCGAGCAGCGTCTCGAACAGGCGATAGGCGTCCGGATAGACATGGCGCACGCAAACGATGCGGTCGCCGGGCGAGACGAAGGTGATGACGGTCGAGGAGATTGACGCCATGCCGCTGGCGAAGCCGAGCGCATCCTCGGCGCCTTCGAGGCCGGCGATTTTCTCCTCGAAGGCCCGCACGGTCGGGTTGAGCCCGCGGCTATAGGTCGGGCGAACCTTGAGGCCCTTATAGGTCTCTTCCATCTCGGCATAGGACGAGAAGGTGAAGAGCGAGGTCTGCACGATCGGCGGAACCACCGCGTCATAAGCGTTGACCCCGTCATGGGCCAGCAGCAGGGAAGCGTGGTCGAACGGATCGACGCTCTCGGTCATTTCAATGCCTTGTCGTTTTCTCCGGACATCTCGCGGATGTCCTCTTCGACGATCTCCAGGATCGCCAATGTCTCGGCCCGCGCCCGCGCCTCGTCCTGCGCGGCGATCGCGTCGAACAGCGTGCGGTGGAACGGGAAGGAACGCCGGGCGAAATCCGGCCGGTCGAACGGCGTCGCCCAGAAGCGCTCGAAGGCCTCACGCATCTGTTCAAGCAGCTGCGGAAACAGCGGATTGTGCGTCGCGTCATAGATCGCGAGGTGGAAGGCGAGGTCTTCGCGGCCGGCCGCGCCCTTCTCGTGATGCACGCTCTCCATCGTATCGAGCCGCGCTTCGATGAGCTTGAGGTCAGCCTCGGTGCGGCGGCGTGCGGCCAGCGCACTGGCCTCGACCTCGAGCCCGCGGCGCACATCGAGCGTCGAAAGCAGCACATCGCGCAGATGCGTCGCGTCGACCGAGAGGGGCATATGGATCGTGTCGGCCGAAATGCCGCGAAGCAGATAGGTGCCGCTGCCCTTTCGCGACTCCATGACGCCGAGCGCCTGGAACTGGCGGATCACCTCGCGCACCGTCGAGCGGCCGACGGCCAGAGCGGTCATCAGCTCGCGCTCCGTGGGCAGGCGGTCGCCCGGCTTGAGGCCGGAGCGGGCGATGAAATCAGCCAGCGCATTCATCACGCTGCGCGCGCGATCCGACGAGGGAAGCGGCATGAGACCGGACAGCGACACGTTCATCGGCCGAGCCCCTCCCGCACCATCCAGCGCGAGGCAAGGCCGGTCACGCAGCACCGCCATGCGCTGTCGCCGCGACCCGATGCGCTCCCCCGCATGGATTCCCCCAAAACCGTCGCAAGGCCAAAATTGGTCTGACATCTGATAAATTACCGATACGGCACGACGCGTCAAGACGAGGCTGCTGAAGCGACTTTCAGCGGCTCGCCGAAGGCCGTGACCGGAGTGGTCCCGCCGTCAGAAGTGTCCGCCAACCCACCAAAGCAGAATCATATATGATGCATGATGTTTGACAGAGGTGTCCCGAACCCCTATCGAGAACAGAGGAGGAGCAGGCTGATGGAGGTCGGCCTGCACAACAGGGAGGGGACGAGATGGACAGGCGCGATGCGCTGGTTGTCGGCGCGACCGGCATCGTCGGAGGCAATCTGAGCGAACGCCTGCTCGCCGGCGGATGGACGGTCCATGCCATGGCGCGCAATCCGTCGCGCGCGCCGAAGGGAACCAAGCCGCTCGCGGTCGACCTCAACGATCGCGAGGCGGTGTTCGACGCCATCGCCTCGGTCCCGATCAGCCACATCTTCCAGACGACCTGGACGCCGGCCGACACGGAAGCCGAGGCGTGCGAGATCAATGCCCGGCATCTGCGCAACGTCCTCGACGCGGCCCGTTCCGCCGGGCACCCGCTCCGTCACGTCGTGCTGGTCACCGGCGTGAAGCACTATCTCGGCCCGTTCAAGGATTTCGGCCGCTTCCTGCCCGACACGCCGTTCCTCGAAGAGACGCCGCGTCTGCCGATCGAGAATTTCTACTACCCGCAGGAGGACGTTCTGTTCGAGGCCGCGGCGCGCGACGGCTTCACCTGGAGCGTGCATCGCCCGAACACGATCGTCGGCTATGCGGTCGGCGCGCTCATGAATGCGGGCGTGACGCTCGCCTGCTACGCCGTGATCGCCAAGGAGACGGGCCGGCCCTTCGTCTTCACCGGCGTCCCCGAGCAATGGAACATGCTGACCGAGATCAGCGATGCGCGGCTGATCGCCCGCCAGCTCGAATGGGCGGCGACGACGCCTTCGGCCGCCAACACCGCCTTCAACACCGGCAATGGCGACATATTTCGCTGGCGTAAGATGTGGGGCCGGATCGCGGACTTCTTCGGCCTCGAAGCAGCTCCCTATGAGGGCAAGCACGTCAAGCTCGAGGAGATCATGGCCGATGCCGGCCCGATCTGGCGCGAGATCGCGGCGCGGCACGATCTGGTCGAGCCCGAGCTCGGCCGTCTCGCGACGTGGTGGCACACGGACGCGGATCTCGGCCGCGTGGTCGAGTGCATCTCCGACATGGCGCGCAGCCGCAAGGCCGGCTTCCTCGACTACCAGTCGTCGTTCGACACCTATCTCGACCTGTTCCGCCGCCTTCAGGACGAGCGCATCATTCCCCGCTATTGAGCGAGCGCGCGGCGGCCTCAGGCCGTCGCGCGAGCCAGTTGCTCGTTGACGCGGCGGCGCTGTTCGAGGCGCGGGGCCAGGAAGGTGCCGAGCGCATCCAGGCTGGCGGCGAAGACCAGCGCCAGACCGCTCGCGACGAGCTGGACGAAGGGCGGCACGTTCAGGAGGACGAGGCCGTTGTCGAGCACGCCGAGAAACACCCAGGCGGTGAAGACGCCGAAGATGCGCCCGCGGCCCCCGGCAAAGGCGACGCCGCCAAGCAGCACGATGGTCAGCGTCTGCAACTCCATCTGGAGGCCGAGCGAGCCCGGCGAGGCACCGTCGAGCCGCGCGACCAGCAGCACGCCGGCGAGCCCGGCCGCCGTGCCGGTCGCGACATAGAGCGCGAGGACCACGGGGCGGACTGGCAATGCGGCCAGAAACGCCGCTTGCGGGTTGACGCCGATCGCATAGACATAGCGCCCCCAGACGGTGAGCGACAGGAACGCCGCCGACAGCAGGAAGACCGCGAACACGACCCAGAGCAGGACCGGCAGGCCGAGCAGCGAGCCATTGCCGATCCAGAAGAAGGTGTCGCCGAGGCCGGCGATCTCGATCGAGTTGATCAGCAGCGTCGCGCCGCGCAGCACCGAGAGCATGCCGAGCGTGACGATGATCGGCGAGAAGCGCAGATACGCGCAGAGCACGCCGTTGACGAGGCCGACCAGCGCCCCGGTGCCGACGCCGATCAGCACGCCGACACCGGCCGGCGCGCCCCAGGACGCCATGGCGATGGCCGTCACCATGCCGGAAAAGCCGATATTGGAGCCGACCGACATATCGACCTGCCCGGCAATCACCAGCAGCGCCATGACGGCGGCGACGACACCGATCGCGGCGTAATTGGTGAGGATGACCTTGAAGTTGGAGACGGTCAGGAAGGACGCGCTCTGCATCGTGAAATAGGCGATGAGCAGTACCAGCGCGATCAGCAGGATGTTGTTGACGACGAGTTCCACTGGCGGACCGCGCCGCACGGGGGAGGATGAAGCGACGGCTGTGGTGCTCATTCGGCGGCTAACCCCTGATGCTCGACCTGATGCGCCAGCATGAGCAGGCGCGCTTCGTCAATTTCGGCATAGTCCACCGTCGCGGCGATGCGCCCTGCGGAGAGGACGATCACGCGATCGGCGATCTGGACCAGTTCTTCGGGCTCGGACGAGGTCACGAGCACGCTCTTGCCCGCATCCGCACTCGCCCGGATCGCCGCATAGATGTCGCGGCGCGCGCCGACATCGACGCCCTGCGTCGGCTCGTCCAGCATCAGCAGGCGGCAGGAGATGGTGTCGTTCAGCCAGCGCGCGATGACCAGCTTCTGCTGGTTGCCGCCGGAGAAGCGGCGGGCCTGCAGGTCGGCGCGCGGCGGCTGCAGATTGAGCCGCTGCGCGGACATGTCGAAGGCCTTGCGCTCGGCCAGCGGATTGCGCAGCCCGGCGGCCGCGAGGCGCAGGAAGGAAGGCAGCAGCATGTTCTCGCCGGCCGAAAGCTGGCCGATGATGCTCTTGCGCAGCCGATCCGACGGCACCAGTGCGATCCCGGCGGCGACGGCATCGCCGGGGCTCGACGCACGGATCCGCGCACCATCGACGCTGACGTCGCCGCCGAAGACCCGGTGGCTGCCGAAGAGCGCTTCGAGCAGCTCGGTGCGGCCCGAACCGACGAGGCCGAACACGCCGAGCACCTCGCCCTCGCGAATGTCGAAATCGACCGGACCGATGCCGGCCGCGACCAGGCCGCGGACCGCGACGGCCGGCTTGCGCACGCCGTCCCGCTGCGGCGGTCGCTCGCGCTGGATGCTCTCGCCCGCGATCGCGGCCACGAGATCGTCGCGCGAGAGGTCGCGCACCTTGCCGGTCAGCACGACCTCACCGCCGCGCAGCACGGTGACGCGATCCGCGAGCGCGAAAACCTCGGCGAGGCGGTGCGTCACATAGAGCAGCGGCAGGTTCTGCTGCTTGAGCTTCAGCATCTGCTCGCCGAGCGCCTCCGCTTCCTTCTCGGAAAGCGCTGCCGTCGGCTCGTCGAGGATGAGGACCTTCGGGCGAGTCCGCAGCGCCTTCGCGATCTCCACCGCCTGCAGCCCGGCATTGCCGAGTGTGGCGAGGGCAGCGGTCGGGCGGATGTCGACGCCGAGCTGGGCCAGCCATTCGGCCGCCTCGCGCCGCTGCGCGCGCCGCCGCACGAAGGGTCCCGAACGCAGCTCCTGGCCGAGGAACATATTGTCGGCGACGTCGAGGCTCGTGGCGAGCGACAGGTCCTGATAGATGACGGCGATGCCGGATTGCTTCGACGATTTCGGCGTGAACGCCTCATAGCGCTCGCGCCCGACGATCATCACGCCCGAATCCGGCTGGATCGCGCCGGAGAGGCATTTGATCAGCGTCGACTTGCCGGCGCCATTGGCACCGAGCAGGGCATGGATCTCCCCGTCGGCGACTTCGAGATCGACGCCTTTGAGGACTTCCACCCCGCCATAGGATTTGCGCAGGGCATGGACGGCGAACGGCATGGGCGCTCCGGACGTGTGGGGTCCCTGACCCTTGGTTTCGGTGCAATTCCGACGCGAGACCTATCCGCTCGCGTTGGAATGGCTCCCCGTGCCGGCCGGGGAGGAGACCCGGCCGGCACGGGGATGCAGCAAGAAGCGGGCCGTTACTCGCCCTGCTGCTTCAGATATTCTTCGGCCTTGGGCGACTTCTCGGTCACCAGCTCAAGCGGAACGATCACGTCGCCCGTCTTCTCGCCCTTCAGCAGCTTGTCGCCGGTCTCGACGATGGCGTAGCCGACCTGAACCAGCGGGATCGCCATCGAGGCGCGGTAGACATTGCCGCCCTCTTTCAGCAGCTTCAGCGCCGGAACCGTGCCGTCCATGCCGCCGATGAAGCCGGCCGGATCGGCCTTGTCCTTGCCGGCCGCGATCCAGGCCTTGTAGGCGCCCTCGGTCGCCGGATCCTCGACGCCCAAGATGATGTTGGCGTCGGGATGCGCCTGCAGCAGCGAGCGCGTGACGTTGAGGCCCTCGGTCGGGGAGATCGCGTCCTGTTCGGCGACGATCTCGACGCCCGGCGCCTTGGCGAGCAGGCCTTCCTTGATGCCGGCGCCGCGCTGCTGGCCCCAGACGCCCTTCTCATAGCCGAGAATGATCGCCTTGCCCTTGCCGCCCTGGTTCTTGGTCACCCATTCGCCGGCATATTCGCCGAGCTGGCGGCCGTCCGGATACTGCGCATAGCCGACGGTCGCGTCCTGGTTCTCGATCTTCTGGCCATAGGTGATCCAGATGATGCCGGCTTCGCGCGCCTGCTTGGCGACGGATTCGAAGGCCGCCGGCTGCAGCGTGTTCACGACGATGACCGGGACCTTCTGTTCGACCCAGGTCTTGATCGTGTTGATCTGCTTGTTCAAATCGGTGCCGGGATCGTCGACGACGACGTCATAGCCCATTTCCTTGCCCTTGGCCTTGGCGGCCTCGAGCGAGGTGATGACGGCGCCGATCACCGAAGCGTTCGGGAAGCTCACCGCGATCTTCTTGTTCTCGGCGAAGGCCGTGCTGCCGAAGGACGCAGCGCCGAGAAGTGCGGCGCCGATGGCCGTGACGGCGAGGCGGCGGGTGATGCCGCGCACCGTGGCGGTCCGGGTCGAGTTGGTCATGATCATTCCCCTGTCTGATGTGAAATGGTCCTGACGAGAGCGGACGGTGTGGGGCCGCGCTCGCAAGCTTCTCGTTCTCAAGCGATCGGACGGACGAGCAGTTCGTCGCCCGATCGCGTGACGTGCGCCCCGAGCGGGCCGGACAGACGTCCGAGCCGCTCGAATATCCGGTCCGCAATGGCGCCTTCGGCGCGGACCGGCAGCCTGTCGGTGTCGAGCGTGGTGGGCAGCAGGCGGATCGCGCTGATCGCGGCGCCTTCGATGGAAAGGCTCGCCAGATAGCCGTCCGGCGACATGCCGGCCCAGAGCGCATGCACGGCTGGCGAAGCGTCGAGGAACACCTGCTGGCCGATGAACGTCCCGGATGAGAAGAAGATCGGCTTGCCGGCATGGAAGCCGATGCCGTGGATCGCGTGCGGATGATGGCCGTGCACCACGTCGGCGCCGGCATCGATCAGCGCCCGCCCGAGCGGAGGCTGATACTCGGCGAGATCCTCGCCGGAGCCGAAGCCCCAATGGATAGTGACGACGAGGAAGTCGCAGACGGCCTTGGCCGCGCGGACCGCATCGATCGCGAAGGCCAGATCGTCGGCCGCCACCTCGGTCCGCACCTTCAGCACCGAGGGATCGCCGGGCTCCTCGACCTGATAGAGCGGATCAACCTCGTAGGAGGTGCGGATGTGGACCGGCGCAAGGCCCGGCCGGTCGGCGGCGGCGCTCATGCCGGCAGGCGTGAGGCAAGAAAACGCGATGACGCCGATCGTCAGCCCACCCACGTCGCGGAAGACGGGCTCGGCGGCAATCGCGCGCGTTTCGCCGACGCCGATCACCGCAAGGCCCGCCGCCGCGAGCCCCGCGCGCGTATCGGCGAGCCCGTCCCAGCCATAATCGACGGCATGATTGTTCGCGAGCGTCACGATGTCGAAGCCGAGGACGGGCACATCCGCGGCGAGCGCTGCGGGCGCGCGGATGTTGAGCAGCTTCTGCACCCGCACGCCACGATCGGTCAGCGGCATCTCGAAATTGCCGATGGCAAGATCGGCCGCCCGCACCCGTTGATAGATCACGTCGGCGCTCGCCGGCGGATTGTTCAACGGCCGGACGGGCAGGATGTCGCCACTCAGAATGATGTCGATCGCCGCCATGGATCTTCAAATCCTTCAGATCAATTCAAAACGGAACACGATCACATCTTCGCCTTCGTGGCGTTCCACTTGTAGCTCCAGTGCTCCTTGTAGGTGATCGCCTCGTATTTGCGCGGATGCTGCGCGTCGAAACAGGAGGGGAGCGTCTCGATCAGCGAGTCGTAATTGGGCTGGTGGAAGAACACGACCGAGTGGCGGCGCGCCGTATCGGCGAGTTCGCGCGGCGGATTGACGACGCGGTGCAGAGTCGAGACCCAGCGGTCATTGGTCCAGATCTGCATGATGTCGCCGATGTTCACGACATAGGTGCCGGGCTCGACCATGACGTCGACCCAATAACCGTCGCGGTGCAGGGCCTGCAGTCCGCCGGCCGCCTTGTCCGCCATCAGGATCGTCAGCGTGCCGTAATCGGTATGCGCGCCGCTGCGCAGCTGTCCCGGCTCCGGCGGCGTGTCCTGCTCGGGATAGCAGATGAGCCTGAGCGCACTGATGTTCTTGTCGAGCTTATCGAAGAAGAAATTCTCCGGCAGGTCGAGTGCATGGGCGAAGATCGCCATCAGATCATTGGCGAGGCGGTTCATGCGCCGGTAATAGCGCTCCATGACCGGCTGGAATCCGGCCGGCTTCTCCGGCCAGAGATTCGGATAGAAATAATAGCCGGCCTCGGGACCGCTGTAATATTCGCCACCCGGCACATCGACCGGACCCATGTCGATCATTTCCTTCAAGTCACCCGGCGCCGCCTTGCCGAGGCCGGCGGCCAGCGTCTCGCCCTTGAAGGGGGTGTAGCCGCGCGGCACGGCGCCCGGCGGCTGGCGGATAGTGAGCTTGTCCTCGACCGGCAGGCGGAAGAACGTCGCCGCCGCATCATAGGTCTCGTCGATGATCGCCTGTTCGACGCCATGGCCCTTGATCACGAAGAAGCCGATCTCCTCTCCGGCCTTGCGGATTTCGGCGGCGACCTGTTCGCGCCCCTCCGCTGTCCCCGCGAGGAAGGGGGCGATGTCGATCACGGGGATGGAAGTCATTTTCATGGACGGCGTCTCCTCGATCTTTTGATCTGGATCAAATCAAAGCAGGACCCATGCCATATCAATTAAATCAGTAAGTTAGGGAAATTCGGATATCTGACGCACTCGATTGTCAACGTATCAATATCGATTGTTGACAATAATTGCCTCTATTGTGAGCACGTTGAGGCTGATATGAGAGGCAGCAGGCAGGCCGCAGCGGGGGCGATATGGACGAGGGAACCATCGAGGACGCGCTGGCGGCGCGCGTCCGTTCGGCCGTCTCCGATGGCCGTCTGCCGCCGGGGACAAAGCTCCCCGAGGAACTGCTGGCCGAGCAGTGGAGCGTCAACCGGGCCCGCATCCGCACCGTGCTGCAGCGCCTCTCCTTCGAGGATCTGGTCGAGCTCAAGCGCAACCGCGGCGCCTTCATCGCCACGCCCGGCATCAAGGAGGCGCGCGACGTCTTCGAGGCACGGAGGGTGATCGAACGCGTGACGACCGAGATCGTGACGCGGACCATCCTGACGCCGCAGCTCAACGCGCTGAAGGCGAGGCTCGACGACCGCGAGCGCACCTTCCTGCATGGCAACCGCCAGCAGGCGATTGCCTCGATCAGCGCCTTCCACCGCTCGCTCGCGGCACTGGCGCACAATGAATCCCTCGCCCAGGCGCTGGAGCGGCTGATCCTGCGTTCGGCGCTGATCCTCGGGCTCTATGGCACTGCGGACACCTTCGCCCGCGCCTCCGCCCATTACGGCACGCTGCTCGACGAGATCGAGCGCGGCGAGAGCATCGTCGCCGCGCGCACCATGGAGCGTTGCCTGTTCACGCTGGAGAAGGGCCTCGATCTGCGGCCCGATGCGCCCCGGGACGTCGACCTCGCCCGCGTGATCGGCCAGGTCGCCTGAAACCTCAGGCCCGATCGCTGTCGAGCGGCCGTCGGCCGCTAGGCATTGCCCGAACGGATCTCGCCGAGCGCCGCGGCGAGGCTGTCCTCCTCGCCATGCATCCCGTGCAGCAGCGCCGCTTCCATATGCTCGAGATGATGGGCGAGCAGATGATCGGCGCGGTCCAGATCCCCCGCATCGATCGCGTCGAGCAGTTCCGCGTGCTCGGAGATCGAGCAGTCGAGATCGTGCGCATGCGTATGCGCGGCCAGCGCCAGCGACATCTGCGCCACGATGTCCTGCAACATGCGCAGCAGCCGCTGATTGCCGGCGAGTGCCGCCATCTTCAGGTGGAACTCGCCCGACAACCGGATCTCGGCGACGCGGTCGCCGGCCGCGATCGCCTCGCTCTCCGCCCCGATATGCCGCCGCAGATGCGAGACGATCATCCGCCGCCGCGCCGGCCCCATCGATGCGAGCGCGCGCACCACGTTCCGCTCGATCAGCAGCCGCGCCTCGAACGCGTCCTGGCACTCGGCATAGGTCGGCCGGGCGACATAGGCGCCGCGATTGGGCTCCAGGCGAACGATATCGTGCTGGGAGAGAACGAGCAGGATGCGGCGGATGCGCTCGCGGCTGACGCCGAATATCCCCGCGAGGTCCTCCTCGACCAGCTTGACGCCCGGCAGCAGGCGCCGCGCGGCGATGGCGTCGATGAGCTTGCGATAGGCCTCCTGCTCGACCGGGGTGAGTCCCGGCGGGCGCAACTCCAGCCCGGCCAGCGCGGGCTCTTCGACCACCGCGCCTGCGGACCGGCGCCGTTTCGGCTTCGCGTTCTCGGCCATCTGAATTCCTCATCCGCCTCGTCCGGCGAGGTCGGCCAGCGCTCTGGATAGCATTCCCTCCGGCGCCGACAACTGCTCCAGCACCGAGAAGTGGTCGCAGCCGGGAACCACGATCCGCTCGACCGGATGGCCGAGAAACGACAGCGCAGCGTGGTAATCCTCGCTCTGGCGCCGGATCTCCGGGATCTCGATGCCGCCATAGGCGAGGATGATCGGCGGCAGATCGGCCGGGATCTGATGGATCGGAGAGAACCGCCGCGCCTCCGCCATGTCCATGCCGATCGGCCCGTTGAGCGACGAGACGCGGATCGGCTCGAGATCATAGATGCCGCTGATCAGCAGCGCGCCGCGCACCGAAGGATGGGCGAGCGCCTGCGCCATCAGATGCGCGCCGGTCGAGATGCCGGCGAGATAGATTGGCGCCCCCTGCCGCCCGCGCCGCGTGAGCTCCTCCGCCAGAAAGCCGACCTGTGCGACCGCTTCGTCGCAGATCGCCGCCATGCCGGCGTCGGGCGCGAGCGTATATTCACCGATCGCCACGTTGAAGCCGTGCGCGAGCAGGCCCTCGGCCACGAAGGCCTGCCCCTCCTTGTCGTTCCACTGCCAATAGCCGCCATGCAGGAACAGGCAGGTCGGCGCGGCGAGATCCTCGGTGAGGAAGAGATCGAGGCG
Source organism: Kaistia hirudinis (assembly GCF_014196455.1). GTDB lineage: Bacteria > Pseudomonadota > Alphaproteobacteria > Rhizobiales > Kaistiaceae > Kaistia > Kaistia hirudinis. Next base: position 190,268 of record NZ_JACIDS010000004.1, on the reverse strand, counting down.
CTGGCGCGGCCGGTCGCCGTAAGGGAGGTCGCGCGCCGTCGCTCGCGCCGCATAGAGCGGCTCGCCCGCCTTGGTCCATCGATCGAGATAGCCCTGCCAATCGGCGACCACGGCCCGGTTGCTATAGGCAACATCCAGCGCCGCCCGGTCCATGCCGCGATATCGTTCCATGCCGCATCCCTTTGCCCGTGCCCGCCCGCACCGGGCGCACCTGTCGAAGGGACTTTACAGACACGCCTATCGATGCGCAAGATTGTGCACAATATGGTTCGCAAGGAGAGCGACATGAGCGAGGCTGCGGCACTGGAGCGGGTACCGATCGTCGATATCGCGCCGTTTCTCGGCGGGTCCGAGGCCGAGCGGCGGGCCGTCGCCGCGATCGTCGACAGGACGAACCGCGACATCGGCTTCCTCGTCATCACCGGCCACGGCTTCGATCTCGACCTGCTGAGCCGCTGGTTCGAGGTCTCGCGCCGCTTCTTCGAAGGGCCAGGATCGATCAAGCGCGCCGTCATGCCGGCAGCGCCGACCATTCATGAGGGCTATCACGGCCAGGGCCTGTCAGGCCTCGCGGCGAAGGAGGGCGAGGAAGCACCGCCGGATCTGCGCGAATATTTCATGATCGGCCAGGTCGATCGGGACGATCCGCTCTTCAAGACCGAAGCGGCCCGCGCCTTTCATCACGACAATCTCTGGCCGTCCGAGCCGGAGGCGTTCAGGGAGCTCGGAACGGCCTATTACCGGGCGATTTCCAAGCTCGGCGCCGATCTGATGCGGCTCTTCGCGCTGGCGTTGGAGCTTCCCGAGACCTGGTTCGACGACAAGATCGACCATCATTTCTCGATCGTCTCGTCGATCTATTACCCGGCTCAGAAGACGCCGCCCCTCCCCGGCCAGCTTCGCGCCGGCGCGCATACGGACTATGGCAGCCTCACCATCCTCGCCCCGACCGACGCGCCGGGCGGGCTTCAGGTCCGCACGCTTGCCGGCGATTGGGTAGACGTGCCCTATGTCCCCGGCGCCTTCGTGATCAATATCGGCGACATGATGCAGCGCTGGACCAATGATCGCTGGCTCTCCAACATGCACCGCGTGGTCAATCCGCCGAGCACGGTCGCCTCGACCAGCCCGCGCCAGTCGGTCGCCTTCTTCCTGCACCCGAACCACGACGCGGTCATCGAATGCATTCCGACCTGTGTCGAACCCGGCGAGGCGCCGCGGCACGCCCCGATCCTCGCCGGCGCCTACATGATGGAAAAGGAAGCGGCCATCGCGACGGCGACGGCCAGGAAGTAGCCGGGAATCAGCGTGGATCGGCAGCGCGGTGACCTGCACCGGGCCTCGCCGTCAGACCAGTTCGAAATTCACCCGAGCCGCCTGTAATTGCTCGAGCACGGGCGGCGGCACCTCTCCGGTGAGCAGAACAAGGTCGAAATCGGTGATCTCGGCGACATAGTTCAGCGCGCTGAACTGGAACTTGGTCGAGTCCGCCAGCAGGAACCGCCGTCGCGCCACCTGCATCATCGCCTGCTTGGCGCGCACCACGATTTCGTCCGGGGTGTAGAGCGACAGGCCGCGGATCGTCGTCGTCGACAGGATCGCGACATCGACATGATAGGAGCGGATCGCCTTCTCGCAATTCGCGCCGAAATAGCCGTTGTAGCCGGGATGATAGCGCCCGCCGGTCGAGATGAGATCGATCTCGGGCACGTGGCGGAGCCGCTCCAGAATGGGCGCGGCATTGGTGATCACCGTCAGCGGCGCGATCTCGGGCAGGTAGTCGCAGAGGTGGTACGAGGTCGTGCTGTCGTCGATGATGACGGCATTGCCGGGCTCGAGGCGGCTCGCGGCTGCCTGGGCAAGGCGCCTCTTCTCGTCGCCGCTCTTGCGGCTGCGGTAGTTGTAGCTGCTTTCGAAGAGGAGCGACTTCTCGGCCGAGACAGAGCCGCGCAGACGCCGCACGAGCCCCTCCTTCTCCAGCGCCGCAAGGTCGCGGTGGACGGTCATCAGGCTGACGCCGAGCGCCTCGGCAAGGTCGCGAATGGCGGCTGAGGAGCCGCTCATCAACGTCTGGATGATCCGCTGGCGTCGGCGCTCGGCCTTGGACAGGTCTTCCGTGGCATCGGAATTGTTATGATCCATCATTTTTCCCCGCGCCGAACTTAACATTTTCTAGAGATGGAACATTCTGGCCCGCCTGTCCAGCCCGCGCGAGCCATCGCGACAGCGCGAAAACCGGCGACCGAAATTGAGCATCAACATCAATGGTATCGGCAAACTGCTCTCCGAGGCCGGTAGATCGGCGCCTTGCCCTCGACGCCTTACGCTGCACCGCAATAACAAAAATCGTGATGTAAATAACAAAATAATTGGTAATTCGAACTGCGTTTCGCTAGGTTCTGCGGCGGAGGATGAGGAGACCTCCACGCAGGACCGGACGCTGCGCCCTGGAGGACAGGGCAGCACCCGCCAAGGGTGAAGCGACGGCTGCCTGGCCGGGTCTCCGCGCAACGGCAGGAAAGACCCGATGGCAGATCTCGACGACATCAAGGACGGCAAGGACTGGGGCCACGATCGGCCCGCCGACACGACGCGGTTCTTCCTGAAGGGCGCGGCGCATCATGATTGGGGCATGAAGGCGCGCCTCGCGCGGATCTTCCGGCCCGATACCGGGCGCACGGTCATGCTGGCCTTCGATCACGGCTATTTCCAGGGCCCGACGACCGGCCTGGAGCGGCTCGACCTGACCATTGCCCCGCTCGCCCCGCATGCCGACGTGCTGATGTGCACCCGCGGCGGCCTGCGCTCGTCGATCCCGCCGGAATCCGGCAAGCCCGTGGTGCTGCGCTGCTCGGCCGGCAATTCGATCCTGACCGAGCTCTCCAACGAACTCGTCGCCGTCGATATCGACGATGCGATCCGTCTCGGCGCGGTGGCCATGGCGGCGCAGGTCTATATCGGCGCCGAATACGAGCACAAATCGATCGCAAACGTGGTGAAGCTGATCGACAGCGGCACGCGCTACGGCATTCCCACCATGGCGGTGACGGGCGTCGGCAAGGATATGGTCCGCGACGCGCGCTATTTCGGTCTTGCCACGCGGATCGCGGCCGAGATCGGCGCGCAGTTCGTGAAGTCCTACTACGTCGACGAGGGCTTCGAGAAGATAACCCTCGGCTGCCCGGTGCCGATCGTCATCGCCGGCGGCAAGAAGCTGCCGGAGGCCGAGGCGCTGGAGATCGCCTATCGCGCGATCGACCAGGGCGCAGCGGGCGTCGACATGGGGCGCAACGTCTTCCAGTCGAGCGACCCGGTCGCGATGCTGAAGGCACTCGCCGCCGTCGTCCATGACGGGCGCACCGGCGCGGAAGCCTATCAGCTCTTCCGCGATGAGCACCGCAAGGCGGCGGCCTGATCTCCCCCGAAACCGACGGCCCCCGACCCGACCCCCGAGACATGGACGAGGCGATGCAAGACCTTTGGGACGACGCCGAGGCGGCGCAGGCACGATCCGGACTGGATCTGCGCGTCTATTCCTCGCGTCTGATCGGCCGCGATCCGGCGCTCGTGCTGCACGGAGGCGGCAACACCTCCTTCAAGGGCCGCGTGACGGATCGCTTCGGGGTCGAGCAAGCCGTCATCTGGGTCAAGGCCAGCGGCTTCGACCTCGGCACCATGGGGCCGGAGGGCTTCACGGCTCTCGCGCTGCCGCCGGTGCTGGCACTTGCCGAACTCGAAAGCCTGTCGGATGCGGACATGGTCAACGAGGTCAAGCGCGCCCGTCTCGACCCGCAGGCGGCGGCGGCCTCGATCGAGGCCATCGTCCACGCGCTGATCCCCTTCGCCTATGTCGACCATTCGCATGCCGACGGGGTCCTGACGATCTCCAACAGCGCGGGCGGCGGCGAGCGGCTTCGCGAGATCTACGGGCCGCGCGTGATGGTGCTGCCCTATGTGAAGCCGGGCTTCGACCTCGCGCGCCAGATCCGCGCGGCGGTGAATTCGCCGGCCTTCGCCGAAACCGACGCGATCATTCTGGAGCATCACGGCGTCTTCACCTGGGGCGAGACGGCGCGCGACAGCTATGAGCGGATGATCGCTATCTGCGGCAAGGCGGAAGCCTGGCTCGCCGCGAAGGTCGGCGCCCTGCCCGCCGCGCCGCCCACCGCGACAGATCCGCTCGCCATCGCCCGGCTGCGCGGCGCGGTCAGCCGTCTTGCCGGCCGCCCTATGGTCTCGCTGCCGGCCGGAACGATCCCGCCGGACGAGATCGGCGCTGTCGCGGCGCTGGCCCGCCACGGCACGCTGACGCCCGAGCACGTGATCCACAACAAGCCCTTCCCCGCCGTGGTCGGTGAGGATCCCGGCCCCGCGCTGGACGCGTTCGCCGAGGAATACCGCGCCTATGTCGCGCGGGGCGAGGCAGGCGTCACGCCGCTCCCGCCGCATCCGCATTGGGCGCTGCTGCCGAACGGCGCGGTGCGCAGCTTCGGCCCCACGCTTGCCCGTGCCCGCGTTTCGGCGGATGTCGCCATGGCCAACCTCAAGGCGCTACGCCTCGCCGCGCGCCTCGGCGGCTGGCAGGGACTCGGCGAAGCGGATCTGCGCGATCTCGAATATTGGGAGCTCGAACAGGCCAAGCTCAGGGCGCAGGGAACGCCGGCGCCGCTGACGGGCAAGGTCGCCCTGGTCAGCGGCTCGGCGACCGGCATCGGCCGGGCCACGGCCGAGGCGCTGCGCGAGCGCGGCGCGCTGGTCGTGGGCCTCGACATCAATCCGGAAATCACGACGCACATGAACCGCCCCGGCTATGAGGGGCTGGTGGTCGAGCTCACCGACGAGGCGGCGGTCGAGAAGGCGCTGGACCATTTCGTCACCAGCTATGGCGGGCTCGACATTCTCGTCTCGAATGTCGGGATCTTCCGCGCCGGCGCGACGATCGAGCAGATGGGCGACGACATCTGGGACCTGTCGCTCGACGTCAACGTGACGTCGCATCGCAAGCTGCTGAAGCGCGCCGTTCCGATCCTGCGCCATGGCATCACGCCGGGCGTGGTCTTCATCGGCTCGCGCAACGTGGCGGCGCCGGGCGTCGGCGCGGCCGCCTATTCGGTGTCGAAGGCGGCCCTCACCCAGCTCATGCGCGTCGCCGCGATGGAACTTGCGCCCGAGGGGATCACGGTCAACGCCGTTCATCCCGACGCGGTGTTCGACACGCCGCTGTGGACCCGCGAGGCGCTGGAGACCTCGGCGCGGCGCTATGGCCTGACGGTCGACGAATACAAGTCGCGCAATCTGATGCGCCAGCCCGTGACCGCAAAGGATGTCGGCCGCGCCGTGGTGGCGCTGGTCGACGGCACCTTCGCGCGAACCACCGGCGCCCAGATCCCGGTGGACGGTGGCAATGACCGGGTTCTTTGAGCGAAAAGCCCGAGCAGGGGAACGCCAAAGCCACGGCAGCCCTGCCCGACGCCTGAACTGACAAACGCAGCAAGAGGAGGAAACGATGCGTAATTATCTCAAGGGCTTCACGGCGGTTGCGGCGCTCTGCGCCGGCTTCGCGCAGGTGGCCGAGGCCAAGGACTACAAGGTCGCGGTGATCCGCTGGGAGCCCAACGACATTTATTTCAATGGCGTGGCGCTCGGTCAGCAGCAGGAAGCCAAGCGCATCCAGACCGAGACCGGTGACACGATCACCTTCAACGTCTTCGGCGCCAACGACGCCGGCGACCAGCTCAACGCCCTGCAGGCGCAGGTGGATCGCGGCGTCGACGGCGTGCTGCTCACCCCCTGGCGCGGCGAGGCGATGCGCGCCATCGTCCAGCAGCTCAATGAGGCGGGCGTTCCGGTCGTAACCAGCAATGCCTGGGTGCCCGGCGTGCCGCAGACCTTCGTCGCCTTCGACAACGAGACGGCCGGCCGCCTCGGCGGCGAGGCGTTGGTCAAGCGGCTCGATACGCTCCGCGGCGAGGGCTGGCGCAAGGATGGCGGCGTCTTCATCGAGCTGCGCTGCATCATCACGGCCTCGTTCGACATCGCCCGGCACAAGGGCTATCGCTCGGCCCTCGACCCGATCGCGGCGGAATATCCCGGCGTGAAGATCGTCGAGCAGGAAGCGGGCTGCGACGGCGGCAAGGCCAGCAAGGCGGTGAACGACATCATCTCGCGCGAAGGTCCGGACAAGATCCTCGGCGTCGCCAGCATCGACGGCACGATGGGCGTCGGCGGCGCGGTGCCGGCGTTCAAGGCGCAGGATCTTCTCTTCCCGATCGACAATCCCAAGCATATCCCGATCGCCACGATCGACGGGACGGTGCCGGAGTTCCAGTCGATGGCGCGCGGCGAGATCGATCACATCTCGGTCCAGCCGGCCACCGGCGAGGGCACGATCACCATGCGCCTGCTCTATGACCTCATGTCCGGCAAGCCCCTGCCGACCGAGGCCAATATCCTGCTGCCGGGCGAGACGCCGCTCTGGGCTCCGGTGAAGGTCAGCCAGCCGGACGCGATCAAGGGTCCGTGGTACCAGACCCAGGCCTACAGCGTTCCGGGCGTCGCCAATTATGACGATCCGCGCAACTGGGCGAACGAGATGGCCGTCGTCACCACCGGCAAGATGCCCGACTTCGGCAAGTAAAGACGATTGACAGCGGCGGGCGGCTCCCCTTGCAGTCGGGCCGCCCGCCGCTTGGCCTGTGGCCACAGGAGTGCACATGACTCTTGATCCCTTGATCAGCTTCGCGGCTGAGGCCGTATCGCGCCGCTTTCCGGGCGTCCTCGCCGTGAAATCCGTCGACCTGGCGGTCCGCAAGGGCGAGATCCACGGCCTGATCGGCAAGAATGGCGCCGGCAAATCCGTGCTCGTCTCGATGGTCGCCGGGCTGCTTCCCCCAAGCCAGGGCGAAATCGTCACGGCGCGCGGCGCGTTGACGCCGCACCAGTCGAGCCCGGCCCGGGCCAAGGGCCTCGGCATCGCCCTTGTGACGCAGGAGCCCGCCTTCGCCGCCGATCTTTCGGTGGCCGACAACCTCTTCATGGGCTGCCACCCGACCCGCTCGCTCCATTTCGTCGCGCCCGGCGAGACGCGGCGCCGCGCCCAAGCGCTCATCGAGCAGCTCGGCCTGCGCGCACGCCCCGAGGACCGCATGGGCGACCTGCCGCTCGAGACGCAGCAGTTGCTGGCGTTCGGCCGCGCCGTCTTCATCGATGCAGCGACGACCATCCTGCTGGACGAAATCACCGCATCGCTGACCAATGAGCGCAAGGAGAGCCTGCTGAGGCTGCTGCGCACGCTGATCGGCGAGCGACCGGACCTCTCCTTCACGCTGATCTCGCATCACGTGAGCGAAGTCATGGGCTTCACCGACCGCGTTTCGGTCATGCGCGACGGCAATCGCGTCGCGACGCTCGACACCGCGGCAACAAGCGCCGCCGAACTCGCCGACTGGATCGTCGGCGACGTGGAGCGTACGGAGATCAACTACACCACCCGCCCCGACGATACCGCCGTGCCGGTCCTGTCGGTGCGCGGGCTCAAGGCGGAGCGCAGCCTCGCCCATCTCGACTTGGACCTCCGCCGCGGCGAAGTCGTCGGCTTCTCCGGCCTCGAGGGCTCAGGCAAGGACGCCGCGATCGAGGCGCTCTATGGCCTGGTTCCAAACCATGACGGCAAGACGCTGATGGACGGCGTCGCGGTGAAGCTCGACAGCCCCAAGGCCGCGCAGCGTGCCGGCATCTCCTTCCTGCCCAAGCATCGCGAGGCGCAGGCCGTGATCCAGAACCGGTCCGTGCTCGATAACGCCGTGATCGCCGGGCTGCCGGTACTGACGACGCGGCTCGGCTTCGTGAAGCGGCGCGAATGCGAGCGCGTCGCGCTGTCGATCGTGACGCGGCTTCGCGTCAAGACGCCCGGGCTTCATGTGCCGATCGACGGCCTCTCGGGCGGCAACAAGCAGAAGGTCATGCTCGGCCGTCTGTCGCTGACCGCCCCCCGGCTCGTGCTGCTGAACGAGCCGACGCGCGGCGTCGACATCTCCGCCAAGCCGGACATCTTGAAGATGATCCGCGAGGACCTCTCGCGCGCGGCGGGCGTGATCATGATTTCGGAAAGCGAGGAGGAGCTGGTCGAGATCTGCGACCGCATCCTCGTCTTCTACAAGGGTCGGGTGGTGCGCGAGCTCATCCGCGGCAGGCCGGGCTTCGATGTCGAAACGGTCTACAAGACGATCCAGGGCGTGGAGTTGCCAGCATGACCAAGAGCAAGAACCTGCTGTTTCTCGTCCTGGAGAAGCATCTCATCTGGGCGCTGCTCGTCCTGCTTTTCATTGCCGGGCTGGCCGTGCCGGGCTTCCTGTCGGTCCGCAACATCCTGAACGTGATGTGGGCGGCGGCACCGCTCGGCTGCATGGTGCTCGGCCTGTTCTTCGTCGTGCTGACCGCCAATGTCGACCTCTCGCTCGAATCCACCTTCGCGCTCGCGCCGACGCTGGCGATCGTCGCCTGTTTCCAGTTGCTGCCGCTGCAGGATCTCTCCTTCATCGCCGTGATCGTGACGCTGCTCGTCGGCGCGGCGCTCGGCCTCGCCAACGGGCTCTTCTCGGTCAAGCTGCGTGTCAGCTCCTTCCTCGTCACCCTCGGCACGCTGCTGCTCATGCGCGGCATCGTCGTCTATCTCATCCCCGAGGGCGTCTATTACCTGCCCGAGGGCTATGTCTATCTCGGTTCGGCCAAGCTTTTCGGCATCCTGCCGGTGGCGGTTCTGGTCTGGATCGCCGTGTTCATTCTCGGCTGGCTGCTCGTCGATTATCACCGCCTCGGCAAGGACATCCTGGCGCTCGGCAACAATGAGGAAGCGGCCTTCATCGCGGGCGTGAGCATCGACCGCACCAAGATCCTCTGCTTCGTCATCGCCGGCACCCTCGCCGCGCTCGGCGGCCTGCTCGAGGTCGGACGGCTGCAGTCGGTCGTCGCGGATATGGGCCAGGGCGACATCCTGATGGTGTTCGCCGGCACGATCCTCGGCGGCACGGCGCTGACGGGCGGCAAGGGCAATGTCGGCGGCGTTTTCGCGGCCGTGCTGGTCATCGCGATCATCGAGAACCTGATGAACCTCTTCGGCGTGCCGCCCTCGATCCGTCAGGTGGTGTTCGGCGCGGTGCTGCTGGTTGCGATCTATCTGGCGAGCCTGCAGGAGAATCTCCGTCACGCACGCATGGAAGGGTGAGATGACGGATTACCTGCTCGGCCTCGACAGCGGACTGACGGTCACCAAGGCGGTCGTCTTCCGCACCGACGGCACCGTGGTCGCCACCGCGCGGCGCGAAATCCGCCAGATCAAGGCCACGCCCCGCCATGTCGAGCGCGATATGGCCGAGCATTGGCGCATTTCGGCCGAGGCGATCCGCGAGGCTTTGGCCCGCGCAAGCGCGGCCGAGGGCCATGCGGTCCAGCCGCTGGCGGTCGCGGTGACGGGCCATGGCGACGGGCTCTATCTGCTCGACAGCCAAGGCGCGCCGCTCGGCCTCGCGGCCACGTCGCTCGACAGCCGCGCCCATGCCGTCCTCGAAGGCTGGGACGCCGACGGCGTATCGGAGCGCGCGCTGGAACTGACCGGTCAGCGGCCTTTTCCGTCCTCTCCCGCGCCGCTTCTCGCCCATCTGCGACAGGCGGAGCCCGCGCGCTATGCCGCCATCGCCGCCGTCCTCTCCTGCAAGGACTGGCTCCGCTACTGCCTGACCGGCCGCGTCGCCACGGATTTCACCGAATCGAGCGTCGCCTTCGTCGATGTGTCGACGCAGGTCTACAGCGATGAGGCGCTGGCGCTTTTCGGCCTTCGGGATATCGGTCACGCTTTGCCGCCGGTGCTGATGCCGGGCGAGACCGCGGGCGCCGTCACGGCGGCAGCAGCTGCCGCAACCGGACTCTCGGCGGGCATTCCGGTCGCCACGGGCCTGCACGACGTCGCCGCCTGCGCCGCCGGATCGGGCGTCGTCGGGCCCGGCACCATCGCCGTGATCGCCGGCACCTATTCGATCAACGAACTGCTCACCGACCACCCACTGGTCTCGCTCGGCTGGAACGCGCGCAACGGGCTCGAACGCGGGCTCTGGATGAACATGTCGGTCTCGCCCGCCTCGAGCGCCAATCTCGACTGGTTCCTGCAACAGGCGGCCCGCGACGCGCTCGCCGCCGCCGATCCCTTCGCCTCGCTCCAGGCCGAACTCGATGCGGTCGCCAGCGACCCCTCGGAGATCATCTATCTTCCCTATCTCTTCGGCTCGCCGCATCGCGAGGATGTCCCCGCGGCCTTCCTCGGACTCCGGGGCTGGCACAGTCGCGGACACATGCTGCGCGCGGTGGCCGAAGGCATCGCCTTCAACCATCGCCACCATATCGACCTGATCGATCCGGAAGGCCGGGTCGGCAGCGTGCGCCTCACCGGCGGCTCCAGCAGAAATCCCTATTTCTGCCAGCTCTTCGCCGACACGCTGAAGCGCCGCGTCGAGGTGCCCGCGACGCAGGAGGCCGGCGCGCTCGGCGCGGCCATGGCGGCGGGTCTCGCGGTCGCGGTCTTCGCCGATTGGCACGACGCGGCGCGTCACACCCGCGCTGAGATCCGCACCTATTCGCCCGGCCCGCAGGCCGAGGCGCTCGCAGCCGGTTATGAACGCTACCGCGCCGCCGCGCTGGCCATGACGAACAGAGACTGGACCGCCCCATGAGTGCGCGTGAGACCGCCCGCCCCGACCTGATCCAGGCTCTCCGCCAGAAGAAGCACGTGCCCGTGCTGATCGTCGGCGGCGGCATCAACGGCGTTGGGACGTTCCGCGACCTCAGCCTGCAGGGTGTCGAGTGCCTCTTGGTCGAGCGGGGCGATTTCTGTTCCGGCGCCAGCCGCGCGCCCTCGCGCATGATCCATGGCGGGCTGAAATATCTGGAGACCGGCGAGTTCCGGCTGGTGCGTGAATCCGCGACCGAGCGCAATCGCCTGCTCGAAAACGCGTCGCACTATGTCGCGCCGCTCGAGATGATCATCCCGATCTACTCCTGGTTCGGCGGCAGCTGGGCGGCAACGCGCAAATTCTTCCGCCTACCGGCGAAGATGACGGAGCGCGGCGCGCTCGTCATCAAGCTCGGCCTCTGGCTCTACGATGTCTATGGCGCGTTCAATCGCGCCGTGCCGCGCCACCGCATGATCGCGCGGCAGGACATGCTGCGCGAGATGCCCGACATGGACCCGGGAATCCGCCTGGCGGCATCCTATTACGACGCCTGGATCATCTCACCTGAGCGTCTCGTGGTGGAACTGGCGCTCGACGGCATGGCCGCCCATCCCGACAGCATGGCGCTGAACCATATGCGCTTTCTGGGTGTCGTCGGCAACGAGGTCGAGCTCGAGGACACGACCAGCGGGGAGACCTTCCGCCTCACATGCGACATCCTCGTCAATGCCGCGGGCGCCTGGATCGACAAGGTCAACACGGCCGCGGCCGCCCCGGCCCGGCGGATGATCGGCGGCACGCGCGGCAGCCATCTGATGCTAGACCTGCCGGCGCTCGCCGAGACGCTGCATGGCCGCATGATCTATTTCGAGGCCGAGGGCGGGCGCATCTGCATCCTGTCCAATTTCATGGGCCATGTGCTGCTGGGCTCGACCGATGTGCCGGTCGATGATCCCGAAGGCGTGATCTGCGAGGACAGCGAGGTGGACTACCTTCTCGCCGCCTTCCGCCGTGTCTTCCCCGATGTGCCGGTCGCGCGCTCGGACATCTTCTTCAGCTATGCCGGCGTGCGTCCCCTGCCGGCCGGCGACGCCTCCGATCCCGGCGCGATCTCGCGCGATCATTCCCTTCCCGAACTGGCGCCCGCCGGAGAGCGGCGCTTCCCGATCCTCTCCCTGGTCGGCGGCAAATGGACGACGTTCCGCGCCTTCTCCGCCGAGGTCACGGACGCCGTCCTCGCGCGGCTGGGGAAATCGCGCCGCTTCACCACCGAATCGACGCCGATCGGCGGCGGTGTCGGCCTGTCGCAAGCCGCCGCGCCGACCGAACGCCTGCTGTCCGCCATCACGCGCGAGCACGGCCTCACCCGCAGCCGCGCGCAGCAATTGGTGACCCGCTACGGCGCCCGCGCTTCAGGCGTTGCGGCGGCGCTCGCCGGCGGCGAGCACCGGCTCGCCGCCCTGCCCGAATTCTCGCGCGAGGAAATCGCCCATGTCTGCGCGAGCGAATTCGTCGAGACGGCCGAGGATTTTCTTTTCGGCCGCACGTCGGTCTTCCTGGAACGTCCGCTCGGCCATGCCGCGCTGAAGGAACTCGTGGCGGTCATCGGCGATCTGCGCGGCTGGGATTCCGGACGGCGGGCGCGCGAGGTCGATGCACTCGTGGCCCGCTATGCGCGCGTCCACCGGATCGACATATCGGAACAACGCGGCGAGCGGCCGCAATTCATCTAGCGAGCGCGCGGCCGGCCGGTTCGCGCCGATGCAACCGCAGCGTCAGTGGCCCGCCCGAATGACAGACCGGCCCCGACCGTCCGATTCGGACCACACTTGACAAAATCCGGCAACTGGCCCTAACTCTCGATCATAATCGTTTAGGTCGCACTTTTGATGTCGTGGTTCGCTCCATCGAGCGACAGCTAAGGCGACCTAAACGATTAGGGAGGATCGGAGGATCCAGTGCGTAAGTCCACGATGCGCGACGTCAGCCGCGCGACCGGCCTGTCCATGTTCACGGTCTCGCGCGCCCTCGCGGGCGCCGATGGCGTGTCCGAGGAGAGCCGCGATCAGGTGCTGAAGGCGGCGCGCGAGCTCGGCTACATCCCGAACCGCGCCGCGCAGGAATTGCGCCGCGCCAGCCGGGACACGGTCGCCGTCATCACGGCCAGCACGTCCAACTCCTATTACCTCGAAATGATGGCCGGCATTCAGCAGGCGCTGCGCCCGTCGAACTGGACGGTGGTGGTCGGCGACGTGGCGATCGACGGCGTCTACGATCCCGGCCTCGAGGACCGGATGGTGAAGCGACTGATCGAGTCGCGCGCGGCCGGCGTGATCTCGACGCTGACGCTGAAGCCCGAGAATACCCGCCTGCTCTCCGCCTGGGACATTCCGGTCGTCTTCGTCGACTCGGCGCCGCCGGCGGACGCACCCGATTTTCCGAGCGTCACCACCGACAATTACAGCGCGAGCCTGCTGGTCGGCGCGCATCTGGCCTCCCGCCGCTTCACCGACTGGCTGCTGCTGATCTATCCGCCGAAATGGTCGACCCGCTTCGATCGCGAACGCGGCCTCGTCGATTCCGCCAAGGACCATGGCGCCACGCTGACCGTGGTCGAGAGCGAGAACGACGCGGAATCCGGGTATCGGACGCTTGCAGACCATCTCGATCGCACGGGACGTCTGCCCGACGTGCTGATCGCGGGCAACAACCCGCTGCTGCTCGGCGTCATGAAGCTCGCCAAGGATCGCCGCATCGTCATCCCCGACCATGTGGCCCTCGTCGGCTATGACGAATTCGCCTGGTCGGAACTCGTCGATCCGCCGCTGACGCTGCTCAACGAGCGCTCGGAGGAGATCGGCAGCAAGGCGGCGCTGACGCTGATGGAGATCATCGAGGCCCAGGCGGAAGCGGAGCGCACGGGCGGCTCCAAGGCGCCCGTCTATCTGCCGCGATACCAGCAGCAGGTCGCCGCGAACCTCGTCATCCGCAGATCCTGCGGCAGCGACGGCACAAGAAACGCAACCGGAAGGGAGGACATGATGCAGCTCTCCGACCCGATGACCTAGCGCTCCCCCGGGAGCCCTGAGACCCGAAATCAAGACGAGCCGCGCCGGGGCCTTGCCCCGGAGGTGAGTGCTTACGCCCGGATCGGGCGGGCTTCCGCGCCCTGTCGGCGCGGTCGTCGATGGCGTTCGCCGGTCACGCCGCGTCCGGACCGGCAACAGAGTGAAACTGGAGGAAAGCCATGAACCTTATAACGTCCCGCCGCGCCATCGCCGCACGTCTCGCCGCTTCGGCCGCCGCCGTCGCCATGCTCGCCATCGCCGGCGGACTGCCGGCCGAGGCCAAGATGCCGGAGAAGATCACCTCGATCGGCCTGATGGTTCAGGACATGTCCAACCCGTTCTTCTCGGCGATGGACAAGGGTGCGAAGGAGGCGGCTGCCAAGATCGGCGCCACGCTGAACACGCAGGACGCTCAGCTCGACCTCGCCAACCAGAACACGCAGATCGACGCCTTCATCCAGCAGGGCGTGAACCTGATCGTGATCTCGGCCGTTGACGAGGCGGGCATCGAGCCGGCGATCCAGCGGGCCAAGGATGCCGGCGTCATCGTGATCGCGGTCGATACGCCCGCCCATGGCGCCGACGCGGTGATCATGACCAATGCGGTCCAGGCCGGCGAGAAGTCGTGCGACTATCTGTTCCAGCAGATGGGCGGCAAGGGCCAGGTACTGCTCGTCGACGGCACGCCGATCCAGACGATCATCGACCGCATCAATGGCTGCAAGACGGTCGCCAAGAACTATCCCGACATCAAGATCGTCGGCCAGCAGGCCTCCAAGAACGACCGCGCTTCGGGTCTCGCCGTCACGACCGACATGCTGACGGCCAATCCCGACGTCACCGGCATCTTCGGCATGAACGACCCGTCGGCGCTCGGCGCGGTGCTCGCGGTCGAGCAGGCCGGCAAGACCGCCCAGATCAAGGTCACCGGCGTCGACGGCAGCCCGGAAGCGGTCGCCGAGCTGAAGCGCGAGGGCTCGCCCTTCATCGGCACGGCGACGCAGAACCCGGCCGAAATGGTGCGCCAGGCCGTGGCGATCGCCGTCGGCATGACGGAAGGCAAGATGCCGACCGAGAAGACGATCCTGATCCCGAGCGTGCTCGTCACGCGCGAGACCGTGAAGGACTATGCCGGCTGGTAAGCCAGCAAAGCAGCGGGGCGGCGGCGCCTGCCGCCGTCCCGTTTCATGACGGAGCGGACCATGAATGACGAGCCCCTCCTGCGGATCGAAGACGTGACGAAGCGCTTCGGCGCGACGCTCGCGCTCGATCATGTGCGTTTCGAGCTCCAGGCCGGCGAAGTCCACGCCCTGATGGGCGAAAACGGCGCCGGCAAATCGACGCTGATGAAGATCCTCTCCGGCAATATCGAGCGCGATTCCGGGCAGATCTACATGGATGGGCGCGCGATCGACATCCGCACGCCGCTCGATGCGCGCGCGCACGGCATCGCGATCATCCACCAGGAACTCAACACCGTTCCGCATATGAGCGTGGCTGAGAACCTGTCGCTCGGCCGCGAGCCTCGCACCCGCTTTGGCGTGCTTGATCGGAGGCGCGTGCGGCGTGACGCGCGCGAAAAGCTGGCCCGGATCGGCTCCGACATCGACCCCGACCGCCCGCTCGGCTCGCTCAGCGTCGGCATGCAGCAGATGGTCGAGATCGCCCGCGCCGTGAGCGAGGAGGCCCGCGTCCTGGTGCTCGACGAGCCGACCGCAGCGCTTTCGCGGGCAGAAGCGCAGCAACTCTATGCACTTATCGGACAAATGCGCACAGCGGGGGTGGGTCTCATCTATATTTCCCACCGCATGGAGGAGGTCTGGCAGCTGGCCGACCGGGTGACCGTGCTGCGCGACGGCGGCTATGTCGGCACCGGCCTGATGGCCGATCTGACGCCCGAGGATGTCGTGCGCATGATGGTCGGCCGCGCCATGGGCGATCTCTACGACCATCCGCGGCGCACGACCGGCAAGCCCATGCTTTCCGTGGAGAATCTGACTGGCGACGGGATCGGCCCGGTGAGCTTCGACGTCCATGCCGGCGAGGTCGTCGCCATGGCCGGCCTGATCGGCTCGGGCCGCACCGAGGTCGCGCGGCTCATCTTCGGCGCCGATCGGCGCAGCGGCGGCCGTGTCACGATCGACGGGCGCGACAGTCGCCCGTCTGGCCCGCACGCCGCCATTGGCGACGGCTTCGGCATGGTGCCGGAGGACCGCAAGGACCAGGGCCTGTTCCTCGACCACACCGTCGAGATCAACATCGCGATCAGCTCGCTCGACCGCCTCTCGACCGCCGGCGTCGTCCACCGGGCCGAGACGCGCGAAGCGGTGCTGGCCGAGATGAAACGGCTGCACCTGCGCCAAAACGCCATCGACCTCGCCGTCAAGGCGCTCTCGGGCGGCAACCAGCAGAAGGCGGCGCTGGCCCGCTGGCTGATGCGCGACTCGCAGGTGCTGATCCTCGACGAGCCGACGCGCGGCGTCGACATCGGTGCCAAGCGCGAGATCTACGAACTAATCGACGAACTGGCGAAGGCCGGCAAGGCCATCCTCGTCATCTCCTCGGACCTGCCCGAGGCGATCGGCATCAGCGACCGGCTGCTCGTGATGCGCGAGGGCCGCATCGTCCACGAGATCCAATCGAGCAGCGCCACCGAAGAGGATGTCATGGCCCACGCCACCGGAACCGCGGTGCGCCGGGTCGGCGCGAGCGAAGGAGTTGAAGCATGAGCGACAATCGCAACGCGGTCGCGCCATCCGCCGCAGAAGCCCACCCCAAGGCGCCGTTCGACTTCGCCAAATGGTGGGACCGCGTCGGCATCCTGATGGTGCTC
Organism: Kaistia hirudinis; assembly: GCF_014196455.1. Taxonomy (GTDB): domain Bacteria; phylum Pseudomonadota; class Alphaproteobacteria; order Rhizobiales; family Kaistiaceae; genus Kaistia; species Kaistia hirudinis. Next base: position 173,646 of record NZ_JACIDS010000004.1, on the reverse strand, counting down.
GTCGCGCTCGTGCTGCTGATGGCGCTGATCGCGCCGAACTTCAACCGGATCGACAATCTGCTCAACATCGCCCGGGCGATTTCGGTCAATGCGATCCTCGCCGCGGGGCTGACCTTCGTCATCCTCACCGGCGGCATCGATCTCTCGGTCGGCTCGATCATCGCCGTCTCCGGCGTCATCGCCGTCGTCCTCGCCATTGCCGGCCTGCCCGCCCCGCTCGCGGTCACGGCCGGCATGCTGGTCGGCGCCGCCTGCGGCCTCGTCAACGGCGCGCTCACCGCCTATCTCGCGCTCGCCCCGTTCATCGTCACGCTCGGCACGATGACCTTCCTGCGCGGCCTCGCCTATACCATCACCGCCGGACAGCCGATCGTCTCCAGCGACCTGAATTTCAAGGGCATCGGCAATGGCTATGTCTCCGGCATTCCCGCGCCGGTCATCGTCATGGCGATCGTCTTCCTCGTCGCCTGGTTCCTGCTGGAGCGCACGCGCTATGGCCGCCATGTCTATGCCGTCGGCGGCAATGCGCAAGCGGCCCGCCTCGCCGGCGTCCGCGTCAACCGCGTGACGCTCTCGGTCTATGTCATCGCCGGCGCCTGCGCCGGCCTCGCCGGCGTCATCTTCGCCGCCCGCGTCATCTCGGCCCAGCCGACGGCCGGCACCGGCTACGAGCTCGACGCCATAGCGGCGGTCGTGCTCGGCGGCACCAGCCTCGCCGGCGGACGCGGACGCATCGTCGGCACGCTGATCGGCTCGATCATCCTCGGCGTGCTCTCGACCGGGCTGATCCTGCTCAGCGTTCCCTTCTTCACCCAGCTGCTGATCAAGGGCGTCGTCATCATCCTCGCCGTCACGATTGACAGCCTGAAGACGAGGCCCCTGCCCTTCCTGACCGCCGGACGGCGGAAAGGCTGAAACCGCTCCCAGCCGCAGTCCTCTCCCCACTGCGGTCCTTGCGGGCGGCGCCGCCCAGGCGGTCGCCGCCCGCCTTCCCCGATTTTCCGGAGTTCGAACCCATGTCCGTCGCCGCGCCGTCCATCACAGTCCGGATCGATGCCCCCCTCCCGGGCCGCCGCACGAGCGAACCCGTCTTCTTCACCGTTCCGGGCCACCTCGCGGCCCCGCTGCGCTACGCCAGGACGGCTGCCGGGGAGACGGTCCTGCTCCAGCGCGTGGACGCCCGCTCGGGCGCCGAGGCGACGACCTTCGTCGCGATCGTCGATATCGAGTCTTCGCTGACATTGACGCTCGGCGAGGCGGCGCCGGCGGAAGTCGCTACGGGCATCCGTATGCTGGAGGGTCGCGAGAGCGATTGCTTCGTCCGCCTCGAGACCGGCGCCTTCGATCTCGAGCTCTGCTCCGGCAAGGCCGAGGGGCTCGGCTCGTCCAAATGGGGCATCCGCCATTTCCGCGGCCTCAAAGACGGCTTCGAACTCCTGCCCTCCGGCAACAATGCGATCGGCGGCTTCTACGGCCCCTTCTTCACGCCGGAAAACGGCCTGATCAATCCGCCGGAACACACGAAGGTCGAGATCGAGATCGTCGAGCGTGGGCCGCTGCTGCACCACTACCGCATGCACGGCCTGATCCCGGACGGGCTGCTGGACGAGCTCAAGGGCAAACGCTTCGCGATCGACTGGCTGTTCTTCCACAAGGCGCCGTTCTTCCAGCGCAAATACACGGTCGATCCGTTCCAGACCGTGATCAACGGCCGCTCCGTCACCAACAAGATCACGGTCGGCGACGAGTTCGAAGGCGGTCCCGGCCACCTCGTCTTCGACCGCTTCGCCGCCTATGGCGGCACGCGCTATCGCGCTGGCGACCCCTATGCCGGCCTGCTGGTCGACATGGTCCGCGAGACGGTGGCGGACTCGGCCAATACCGGCCCGAAATTCGAGGAGTTCCGCGCCGAACTCTCCGACATCGAGGCCGCGCATTGGGACCTCTACTGGCGGCTGTTCTGCGCCTGGGAAGAGGTGCTCGATGAAAGCGAGATCCGCGAACGGCTCGCCCGCGTCCGCGCCGCCGCCCATGTGAAGGCGGACCTCACCGAGCGCGCCTGGACCATCACCGACGCGCCGGTCGACGTCTCGGCAACGCCGCACGAGACGATCTTCCCCGGCCCGGCCTCGAAGACGGTCGAATATGACAGCGCCAGCGGCCGGGCCATGGTCTGGTGGACCTCGCAGCCCTCCGGCGCCTTCCAGATCGTCCAGCGGCGCCAGTCGGGCTGGGTCAACTGGGGCTCGAACGGCGAAAACGAATGCCCCGAACTCCCCATCGGCATCGACATCAAGACCGCCTACGGTCCCTTCGCCAAAAACTGGACGGAGGTCGCCGACCGGCTGGAAACGCCGCTGGTCGTCCACGTCGATTGAGCCGACGCCAAGACGGATCGGCCTCGGCGCCGGCTTCGAGACTGTTGCGTCCCCGCAACGCACGGTAGAGCTTCGTCCGGCAGCGGCTTGCGCACGGCGCGCGATTGGCGCATGACGCTGGCCGTGCGCCGCCGGTTCGGCGCGGAATCCTGAACAAGGGGAGCGAGCATCATGACCATCATCGCCACCCGCGAGGGGATCGCCCTCTAGACAAGCCGCCTCGGGGCCTCGGCCGCCGAAGGTTGTCGCCACGCGCTCGTCTCATGACCGGGCGCGATCAGGATTCTGCTGCTTCATGAATATTCATCATTGGACCGGAGCGGATCGCCGCTTCCGCGTCTTTGCGTCGCCCGCCTCCTGGATCGAAGGGGCGAGCGTGGCCCAGCTCCGTCTGCTCGCGGGCCGGCGCGGCTTTCTCTCCGCCGCGGCCATGGCGGATCTCCACCCCGGCCACAAGGGCCCGGTCGGCTGCGCGATCGAAACGGAGGGTGTCATCCATCCCGATCTCGTGGGAACCGATATCGGCTGCGGCATGGCCCTCTTCGCGCTCGACATCGAGCAGCGCCAGTTGCACATCGACAAGGCCTTCAAGGCGCTGCACGGGTTGCACGAAGCGGTGGATGCGGGGGATCGGGCGCATCAGGCTGCCATCGCACCGGATTATGCGCCCGGCATGGGCACGGTCGGCGGCGGCAACCACTTCGTCGAACTGCAAGTGCTCGACGATCGCGCCGACGAGGCGGCGTGCGACGCCCATGGTCTGCGCCGGGGCGCGCTCTTCCTGCTCGTGCACACCGGCTCGCGCTCGCTCGGTCCAGAGGTACTGGAGCGGCACGGCGTCGGCGAGCGAGGTCTCGACCTGCAATCGCCGGAGGGGATCGCCTATCTCGCCGATCACGACCGTGCGGTCGCCTTTGCCGCAGCAAACCGCAAGCTGCTGGCCGAGACGGCCGCATCGCTCGTTCGGGGCAACGCGCGACTGATCACGGATCAGCCGCACAACTTCGTCGAGCCACGGCCGGGCGGCCGCGTGCTTCATCGCAAGGGCGCGGCTCCGGCCGATCGCGGGCTTTCTCCCCTGCCCGGCTCTCGCGGGGCGCAGAGCCATCTGCTCCTCCCGGAGGCCGGACCGGGCGAGGCGCTCGCCTCGCTGCCGCATGGCGCCGGCCGGAAGCGCGACAGGGCCGGAATGAGCGATCGTGCGAAGGACGGCGATCGGCCGCCGCGGGCTAATCCGCTCGGAAACCGCATCATCTGCGCCGACCGGCGGATGGCCGCGGAGGAAGCGCCGGACGCGTACAAGAACATTGCGCGCGTCCTCGCCGATGTCGAAGAGGCGGGGCTGGCCCGATCGATCGCGCGTTTTCGCCCGATCGTGACGTTCAAGACCGCGGAGGCGCGCGGACGATGACGACGCTGATCATCACCATCACCGCCGGACGGGGTCCGGCGGAGTGCCGCGAGGCGGTTCACCGCGTCTGTCTCGAACTGCTGCGGGAGGCGGAGGAGGCGGGCCTCTCGCCCGCCAGCGACATCGATCCGCGCGAGCGTCCCGCCTCCGTCGTCGTCGCCCTGGGCGGCGACGGCGCCGAGGCCTTCGCGGCCAGTTGGCAGGGAACGGTCCTGTGGTGCGATCCCGGCCAGCGCGGCGCCGGGGCGCGGCGGAACTGGTATGTCGCCGTGCATGCCGCGCCGGCCGGCCCGTCGGCGCCATCGCTGGTGGAGCGGGATGTCCGCTTCGAGACGATGCGCGCGGGAGGACCGGGCGGCCAGCACCAGAATACGACCGACAGCGCGGTCCGGGCGGTTCACGTTCCAACAGGTCTGGTCGCGATCGCGCGGGACGGACGCTCCCAGCACGCCAACCGCCGACTGGCGCAGGAGCGCCTCGCCGCCCTCCTCGCCGCGCTCGACGAACGAACGCGCGCCGCAGCCCTCCGGCAGGACTGGCTTCGCCGCCTCACGGTCGAGCGCGGGAATCCGACGAGGACCTATCGCGACGGCATACGCCAGTGATCGAAACGGCCAGCGGCGATTGTTCGACGCCTGAGAGAACTCGGCGCCCCCGCTACGGGGACAGGGCCTCTGCGATGCGTTTTGCGTAGGCAGCTACCTCCGGGAGACCCATCAGTTCGCCGAAGGTTCCGCGGGCGAGCGGGCCGCCGATGAAGAGGGTGTCGACCGGGGTGCCGTCGGCGCCGATGGCGCGGCCTTGCTCGTCCGTCGCTATGCCGAGGCCCGCTGGATCGGCCTGGACGAGCCCCTGCCTGGCGAGGTCGGCGAGCAGAGGGGCGGTTTCCAGGATCGCGCCATGGGCCGGGCCGGTCGCGACCAGCACGCCGTCAAAATGGTGCAGGACGACTTCGGACGTATGGCGACGGCGCAGCGCGACTTCGAAAACGTCGTCATGCAGTGCCGCACCGGCGATCGAGGCGGCGAAGAGATCGAGCCCGCCCGCCGCGATGCGCCGATCCAGCGCCGCCTCGACCTGCGGCGCGATACGGAAGCGGTGCACGTCCCAATAGGCGCGCAGATGCCGGACGATCCGCCGCCGGTCGGCGAGCGGCAGCGCGGCCCAGATCGCCGCTCCCTGCGTGCGCACCGCGTCCAGCACGGGATGCCAGGTCAGTCCCCTCGCCTCGGCGGCGGCAACCTCGGCGCGGATACGTTTCAGCAATTGAAGCGTCGTGGTCGCCGGCTTGGTGGTGAAGTCGCCGGTCTGCTCCTGAGCGAACGGGGCATGCCCCTTGGAACGCAGGCCGCGGCGCGCGATCGCCGTGATCGGGCCGCGATGGCCGCGCCGGTCGAGCGAGGCGATGACGTCCGCCCCCGTCAGACCCGTGCCGACCACGAGCACGCGGTCGTCGGGATGCACGACATCAAGCGCGCCGGGCGCTGTCGTATCGGCGACGAATTTCGCATGGCTGGCAAAGGCGGCGCGGAGCCGTTCAGGCGGCTGCGGCGGCGGATGGCTGACGGCAAGCACGAGACGATCCACATCCACCGTCGTTCCGTCGTCGACTGCGATGCGGAAGCCCGTCGGCGTCCGCCGGGCGCCGATTGCGCTCGCGCGGCGATGCTCGACGACCCCGTTGTCCAGGAACGGCGAGAGGCGCTCCGCGACATAGCGGCCGAATACCGAGCGCTGCGGGAAGACGCGCCCATCGTCGAGCCGCGCCGCAGCATCGTCATCGACCGCTCCCGCGGTTTCGACCCAGCGCGCGAAATCCTCGATGTCGTCGGGATCGAGACTCATCTTCGCGGCCGGAACATTGATGCGGAAGGCGGGATCTCGCGACGAATAGGCGAGCCCACCGCCGACCCGTTCGCGCGGTTCGACAACGATGATGCGAGCCGCCCGGCCGCCTTCGCGGGCCAAATTCCAGGCGATCGCCGCTCCGGTGAAGCCGCCGCCGATGATGCCGATCGCGGGCAAGCGTCGGCCGGCCCTGCTCACGATGCGGCGCGGGCGGCGGGGCGATGATCGCCGGCGATCGTCTCCCCGAACGGCCCCATATTCACCGAGGTGCTGGCCCTGGGCCCAGGATGGGCAAGCGGCAGGCGCGGCAGCACCAGTTCGCCGAAGCGATAGGCCTCCTCCAGATGCGGGTAGCCGGACAGGATGAAGCTGTCGATGCCGAGGCGGCGATATTCGTCGATGCGCTCGGCAACCGTCTCCGCGTCGCCGACCAGCGCCGTTCCCGCACCGCCGCGCACCAGCCCGACGCCGGCCCAGAGGTTGGGGCTGATCTCGAGCTTGTCGCGGCGTCCGCCATGGAGGCGGGACATGCGGCTTTGACCGACGGAGTCCATGCGGGCAAACACCTCCTGAGCCGAGGCGATTGTCGCATCGTCGAGCCGGCTGATCAATTGATCCGCCGCAGCCCAGGCTGCTTCGTTGGTCTCGCGCACGATGACGTGCAGGCGGATGCCGTAGGAGAGCGTGCGCCCGCGCGCTTCGGCACGGGCGCGGACGATGGCCAGCTTCTCCGCAACCTGCTCCGGCGGCTCGCCCCAGGTCAGATATTTGTCGACCGTCTCGGCAGCCACGTCGATGCCGATCTCGGAGGAACCGCCGAAGTAGAGCGGCGGATGCGGGGTCTGGACCGGCGGGAAGAGCAGCTTTCCGCCTTCTATTCTGAAATGCCGGCTGTCGAAATCGACAGTCTTGCCGGCGAGCACGTCCTTGTAGATATGCAGGAATTCGCGGGTGATCTCGTAGCGCTCGGTGTGGCTCAGGAAGATTCCGTCGCCCTTGTTCTCGACGGGGTCGCCGCCGGTCACGACATTGACGAGCAGCCTTCCGTTCGAGATGCGGTCGAGCGTCGCCGTCATGCGCGCGGCCAGTGTCGGCGATTGCAGCCCCGGCCGCACGGCGACGAGGAAACGCAGCCGCTCGGTTACCGGCACGAGCGCGGAGGCGATGACCCAGCTGTCCTCGCAGCTGCGACCCGTCGGCAGCAGCGCGCCGTAGAAGCCGAGTGAATCGGCGGCCCGGGCGATCTGCGACAGATAGGGCAGGTCGACGGAGCGGCCCCCTTCGGAGGTGCCGAGATAGCGGCTGTCGCCATGTGTCGGCAGGAACCAAAGGACATTGATCTTGTCGGGAATCGTCGCGGTGGAAACGGCAGAGGTCATGGCGTCATCGCTTTCCTGGCATGCAGCGAAGCTATCGCCTCGGACACAGACGAGAAGGTCGGCCATGCTCTTCTGCTGGCACGCCGAAGAAAATCGCTCTTCTGGCCGCCCATTCAGCGAGGCCCCGCCCGCCGTTCCAGCCAGAGCGAATAGCGCGAACCGCCGAAGGCGATGACGAAATAGATCACCGCGACGAAGAGATAGGCCTCGTCATAGCGGCCGATCCAGGCAGGGTCCGATGCGGAGGTCTTCGCTGCGTTGAGCAGGTCCATCATGCCGACGACCGAGACCAGCGTCGTGTTGAGCAGGATGCCGATCGCCAGATTGGCGATGCCGGGAATGACGATGCGGATCGCCTGCGGCATGATCACGAGGCGAAGGTTCTGCCACGGCGTGAACCCTAGCGATGCGGCGGCCTCGCGCTGCCCTGCCGGCACGGCCTGCAGGCCCGCGCGGATCACCTCGGCGAAATAGGCCGCCACGAAGAGCGTGAGCGCGACGAAGATGCGCAGCAGCTTGTCGATCGAGGCGCCGGCCGGCAGCAGCAGCGGGAAGATCAGCATCGCGACGTAGAGCACCGCGATCATCGGGACGCCGCGCACGAGCTCGATGAAGCCGATCGCGAGGCTGCGAACCACGATCATCTTCGAGCGCCGCGCCAGTGCCAGCACCACGGCAATCGGGAATGCGCAGCCGAGGCTGCCGAGCGTCAGCATCAGCGTGAGCGGCAGGCCGCCCCATTCGCCGGTCGGCACCGCCCTTCCGCCGAAGACGCCGGACATGAGCAGCAGCGTCGATACGGCCGTTACGAGCCAGAGCAGTCCGAGGCGGCGGCCCCAGAAGCGCGGTATGGCGGTGAGGACTGCGCAGGCGATCAGGATCAGCGATGCAAGGCCGGCCGCCCATTGTCCGGCGGGCGGATAGAGGCCGAACAGGATGAAGCGCAGCCGGTTGCCGATGAAGGCCCAGCAGGCGCCCGTGCCGGCGGCGCAATCCTGCGGCGTGCCGCTCCAGACCGCGTCGAACACGGCCCAGCGCAGGAGCGGCGGCAAAAGCGCCGCCGCCAGCGCCAGCATGGCGAGCGTGATCGCGATATTGACGGGCGAGCCGAGCAGGCCACGGCGCAGGCGCGGCCAGATCGGCGGGGCCGGCCGGGCCTGCGCGCCGGCGAGCACGGAATCGGTCATCGCGGATGCATCCCTCTGAGCGCCGTGGTCCGGTTGTAGCGGTTCATGACGGCCGAGACCGACAGATTGAGCGCCAGATAGACGCCGACCAGGATCGCCAGCGCCTCGGTGGACTGGCCCGTCGTATTGGCCGTCGTATTCACGACACTGACGAGATCGGGATAACCGATGGCGACGGCGAGGCTCGAATTCTTGGTGAGGTCGAGATAGCTCGAGGTCAGCATCGGCGTGATCACCCGCATGGCCTGCGGCAGGATCACGAGCCGCAGGAGTTGCCCTCGCGACAGGCCGATGGCGCTGCCGGCCTCCCATTGCCCGCGCGCCACCGACTGGATGCCGCTGCGCACGATCTCGGCGATGCCGGCCGAGGTGTTGACGACGAGGCCGACCAGCAGCGTCGCGAACTCGGGCGAGAGACCGGTGCCACCCGCGATGTTGAATCCCTTGAGGACAGGAAGGCTCAGGGTGAGACTTCCGTTCGCCGCGCCGATTGCGATCAGCACGATGGCAAGGGCGGCGACAGCCAGGGCGCCTTGCGCGATCCGTCGGCGTCGCAGTTCGGAACTCTGGGTCAACGCCACGGCGCCGAGCAGCGTCGCGATGAGGAGCGCGGCGATGAGCCAGCCGGCGAGCGAGCCGCTCGGCGCCGGGATGAAGATGCCGCGATTGGAGAGGAAGGCGCCGGGAAACGGCGTCAGCGCCTGCCGCGGACCGGGAAGCGCGCGGATCGTCACGCTCCAGAAGAAGAGCTGCAGCAGCAGCGGCGTGTTGCGGACGATCTCGACATAGCCCTGCACGAAGCCGGCGAGCAGCAGATTGCCCGAGAGACGGGCAATGCCGAGCGCCGTCCCCAGCACCGTCGCGAGAATGCAGCCGCAGACCGCGATCAGAACCGTATTGAGCAGGCCGACGAGGATCGCCCGCCCATAGGTGTCACCGGCCGAATAGGGGATCAGGCTCTCGCCGATCTCGAAATTGGCCGCGCTCGACAGGAAGCCGAAACCCGGCGCAATGCCGAGCTTCGCCATCGATGCGACGCCGTTGTCGGCCAGGAACGCAAACAGCAGCAGAACGCCGAAGAGCAGCCCCACTTGCTCGAGGGGCCGCCCGCCGACGATTTCGGAAATCCGGATCAGGAGGCCGGGCCGCTGGTGGTCCGGCCTGAGGACATCAGCCATGGCGTGTCAACGCGCCGGCTCTAGCGGAACGGGGGCGAATAGAGCAGCCCGCCCTTTTCCCAGATCTGGTTGTAGCCGCGCTCGAAGCCGATCGAGGACCCCGCGCCGAGATTGCGATCGAAGATTTCGCCGTAGTTTCCGAGCGTCTTGACGATGTTGTAGGCGAATTTCGGATCGAGACCGATCGCCTCACCGAGCGAGGTATCGACGCCGAGGAAGCGCTTCACGGCCGGATCCTCGCTCGTCAGGAAGCTGTCGATGTTCTCCTTGGTGATGCCGAATTCCTCGGCCTGGATCGTCACATAGACCGTCCAGTTGACGATCTGCAGCCACCGATCGTCGCCGGCGCGGATCGCGGGGGCGAGCGGCTCCTTGGAGAGGCGCTCCGGCAGCAGCACATAGTCGTCGGGCTTGGCGAGGAGCGTGCGGCGCAATGCCAGGTCCGACGAATCCTGCGTCAGCGCGTCGACGCGGCCGGATTCGAGCGCCTTCAGGAATTCGTTGCTGTCCTCGATGGTGACGGGGGTGAAGGTCTTGCCGCTCTTGCGGAAGAAATCGGCGATGTTGAGTTCGCCGGTCGTGCCACTCTGCACGCCGATCGTCGCGCCGTCGAGATCGCTGCCCTTGGTCACGCCCAGCGACTTGCGGACGAGGATGCCCTGCCCGTCATAGAAGATGATCGGCCCGAAATTGAAGCCGAGCTTGAACGAGCGCGTGATCGTCTCGGTCACGCCGGAAAGGAGGATATCGAACTCGCCGGACTGGAGTGCCGGCAGGCGCTGCTGCGGCGAGGACGAGGTGAATTCCACCTTGTCCTGATCGTTGAAGACGGTGATGGCAAGTGCCCGGCCGAAATCGACGAAGAAGCCTTCCCAGCGCCCATCCTTGTTCGGCGCGAAGAAGCCGGGCGACGTGCCGACGCCGATCTTGATGACGCCGCGCTCCTTGATCTTGTCGAGCGTCTCGCCGGCATGGGCCGAACCCGCCCCGATCAGCGCAACGGCGGCCGCCGTTGCGGCCCAGCGCGCGACGCGCGCCAAAGTATTGTTCATGATAATCCCCGTGCTATTTCACGAATACAAATCGATCATCTGAAACGATCGTCACATCATATTCTTGCATCGGCCGATCATCATGAAGACATCGAAGACTATAATTTGCGCATTTTGACTGATTTCATGTCACGCAACGGTGCGTGACGAGCGGGAAATTCCATCGACCTCCGGGCCCACAGGTCTGTCGCCTAGAATCGTCGCGCGATGCATGATCCGCCGATGCGGCAGATAGTCGGCAAGGGCATAGTGCTGCGTCAGCCGATTGTCCCAGAAGGCCACGTCGCCCTCCTTCCAGCGCCAGCGAATGGTGAATTCCGGCTTGGCCACGTGCGCAAACAAGAGGCGCAGCAAAGCATCGCTCTCGGTTGCGCTTAGTTCGACGATCCGGGTCGTGAAGCCCTCATTGACGAAGAGGCCCTTGCGCCCGGTGACGGGATGAACGCGGACCACCGGATGGATCACCGGTGGGTTCTTCCGCCGGGCCTCCTGCCAGCGATCCTCGTTGCCGCCCGCCGCCCAGCGCTCGAAGGGAAAGGATTTCTGGATGTCATGCACGGCCGTGAGGCCATCAAGCAGCGTTCGCAGAGGCAGTGACAGCGCCTCATAGGCGGCGATCGTCGATGACCAGCTGGTGTCGCCACCGCTCGGCGGCAATTGCTTGGCCGCCAGAAGCGCGCCGAGCGGCGGGTTCTGGATGAAGGTGACGTCGGTGTGCCAGTTGTCGTTGTCCGGCAGATTGTCGGCCGAGGTGTCGAGCACGATGATCTCCGGCACGTCCTCGACATGCGGATAGATCGGGTGGATGTGCAGATCGCCGAAAAGGGCGGCCGCCGCACGCTGCGTCGCGGGCGTCACCGATTGCTGCTCGAAGAACAGCACATGATGCGTGACGAGCGCTGCCTTCAGCGCCTCGACGAGCGCGGGCGTCAGGGGCCGGGCCAGGTCCACGCCGTCGACGATCGCGCCGAGGGCCGGAGCAAGCGGGCGGATGGCGAGGGATACGGGCGCATTCATCGGATTTCCTCCTGGGATTCTTTTATCGTTCGATCGCGAAGCCCCACGCGACGGGGCGTCAGGTCTTGCCCGATCAGGTCTTGCCGAGCCACGGCACGAAGAAGCGCTGCAGGATGCGGATCACCGCCTCGAGCGCGAAGGCGACGGCGGCGATGACGACGATGCCGAGCAGGACGACGTCGGTGACCAGGAACTGCGCGGCGGACTGGATCATGAAGCCGACGCCGCGCGAGGCGGCAACGAGTTCGGCGGCGACCAGCGTCGTCCATCCCGCCCCGAGCGCGATGCGGATCCCGGTCAGGATGTCGCCGATGGCCGAGGGCAGCACCACATGGCCGAGCACCTGCAGCCGGCTCGCGCCCAGCGAGCGCGCGGCGTTGATGCGGTCGCGCGACGTGCCGGCGACGCCGGCGGCGGTCGAGATGACGATCGGCGCCAGCATGGCGAGCGCGATGACGATGATCTTCGACGCTTCGCCGATGCCGAACCAGATGATGACCAGCGGCAGATAGGCAAGCGGCGGCAGCGGCCGCAGAAATTCGATGATGGGATCGAAGATCCCCCGGCCGATCGGCGACAATCCGATCGCGAAGCCGATCGGCACGGCGACGATGATCGAGGCGAACAGCGCCGCGAAGACGCGTCCGAGGCTCGCCACCAGGTGCTGAAGCAGTGTCGCATCGACGAACCCCGTCGTCGCGACGTTCCAGAACGCCTTCGCCACCGCGATCGGCGAGGGAAGGAACAGCGCCGACACAAGGCCGAACGCCGAGGCGGCCGTCCAGAGCGCCAGCAGGACGATGATCGTCGCGGCGCTCGCGACAAGGCGGTGACGATGGCGCGATGCCGGGGCGCGAACCGGCGTTTCCGCGTGGGTGGTTTCGTCCTCGATCGCGGCGCGGTCGCTGATGTCGTCGGCGACGAGTGTCATTGCGCTTCCCTTTCGAAGACGAGATCGAGCAGTTCGGCGCGGGCCTCGATGAAATCGGGCGCCGACTTGACCGCCCGGGCGCTTTCTCCCGCCCTGACCCGGCGGCTGAAATCGACATCCAGCGTCCGTACGATCCGGCCGGGATTGGGGGCCATCACGACGACGCGCGTCGCCAGGAACAGCGCCTCTTCGATGCTGTGGGTGATCAGCAGGATGCCGGCGCGGGTCGCCAGGAAGATGTCGAGCAGCAGCTGCTGCATGTGCTCGCGCGTCATGGCGTCGAGCGCGCCGAGCGGTTCGTCCATCAACAGGAAGGCCGGCTCGATCGCCAGCGCCCGCGCGAGGCCGAGCCGTTGCCGCTGGCCGCCCGAAAGACGCCAGATCGGCCGCTCGTCGAGCCCGGCCAGCCCGACGCGGGCGAGAAGCCCCCTCGCTGCCTCGCGGCGATCGTTCTTCGGCACGCCCTTGAGCTGCAGGCCGAAAGCGACATTGTCGACAGCCGAGAGCCAGGGAAAGAGCGCGTCGTCCTGGAAGACGACCGCGCGTTCCGGTCCGGGACCTCTGACCGGCTGACCGTCGAGGGTGAGCCGTCCCGATGTCGGGAAGGCAAATCCGGCCGCCAGATTGAGCAGCGTGGTCTTGCCGCAGCCGGAACGGCCGATGACAGCAACGAACTCGCCCGCGCCAAGCGCGAGCGAGACATTGGCGAGGACCGGTGCCGCAGCGCCTTCATAATGCGCCGTGACGTTGCTGATCTCGAGCCTGGACAATTGCGGCCTCCAGGCGGCGCAGGCGAGAGGAAGCACCTGCGCCGCCGCGCCCCTCGTCAGTTCGTGGCGCCGCGCGCCCCGTCGACGAAGCTCTTGTTCACATAGGGACCGTAATCGGCCAGGACGGCCGGGATCTTGCCCTGCTCCTTGAGGAAGGCCGACGCGTCGGCGATCGCCTTGGCCGTTCCGCCGCCGAGCAGCGTGGCCGAGGCCTGCTCCTCCAGCGTCGGGAACTGATAGCCCTGCAGGAGCGCCGGGACCTCCTCGAGCTTGGCGCCCGTCAGGCGGGCGATCTTCTCGGCCTCGGCCGATTTCGCGCCCCAGGCGGCGGGATCCTTGAGGAAGGCCGCATAGGCGTCGCCCGTGACCTTGACGAAGCCCTCGACGGCCTTGGGATGCGCGTCGGCATATTCCTTGCGGACGATCCAGGCATCGAAGGTCGGAGCGCCCCACTTGGCGACCTCGGCCGAGGAGGTGATGACCTTGCCGTTCTCCTTGATCTTGCCGAGCGCCGGATCCCAGACATAGGCAGCGTCGATGTCACCGCGCTCCCAGGCAGCCGCGATCTCCGGCGGACGCAGATTGAGGATCTCGACCGACTTCGGATCGATGCCCCAGTGCTTCAGCGCGGCGAGCAGGCTGTAATGGGTCGTCGAGACGAACGGGACGGCGATCTTCTTGCCGACCAGATCCTCCGGCTTCGCGATGCCGGCGCCGTTGCGGGCGACCAGGGCTTCGGATTCGCCGATGAGGCCGACGATGAAGAAGGTCTGGATCGGGAGCTCGCGGCTGGCCGCCGCGGCCAGCGGGCTCGAGCCGACATAGCCGATATCGACCGCGCCCGATGCGATCGCCGTGATCACGTCGGCGCCGGAATCGAACTTCTTCCATTCGATCTTGGCGCCGGTGGCCTTCTCATAGGTCCCGTCCGCCTGCGGAACCTTCGACGGCTCCACAACGGTCTGATAGGCGATGACAAGCTTGTCCTCGGCACGGGCGCCGCCCACGCCGGCGGCAAAGGTCAGCCCGATGGCCGCCGCTGCGGCAAGCGCCGCGCGGCGGGAAAAGCGATGGGTGGAATGGCTCATTTCATGATCCTCAAGAAGCGCGCACCGATCCGTTCGCGGTGACGCGCCGCGTTGTTGAAATCTGTCGATGTGGGGGTTCGCGGTGGTCGCTCAGCAGAGCGTCAACAGAGAAGCCGGGTCATGCGCGTCGTTCCTTCCGCATGGGAACCACGAAGCCATTCGTGGCGCTTTAGCCTTTGGTCCGCGGGGCAAGCTGCTCCCTCAAATCTCCGCGTCAGCCAGTTCCTGACTGCCATGACAGCGTGCATTAGAAGACTATCTCGATAAAGATCGTCGTTTTTAATATGCAGCTGTTCCATGGTGGTTTGTTCCGCGCTGCTGCCCGATGACGAGCCCGCTTTGGCTCAGGCGCGGTCGAGCGCCTGCGCGATGTCGGCGATGATATCGTCGGGATGCTCGATGCCGATCGAGAGCCGCACATAGCCGGGCGTCACGCCGGTCGCGAGCTGGGCTTCCGGCGAGAGCTGCGAATGGGTCGTGGTCGAGGGATGGATCGCCAGCGAGCGCGCATCGCCGATATTGGCGACGTGGTAGAGCAGCGTCAGGGAATCGATGAAACGTCGGCCCGCATCGCGCCCGCCCTCGACCTCGAAGCCGAGCAGCGCCCCAAAGCCGCCATTCAGATATTTGTCGGCCCGCTCGCGGGCGACACCGGTCTGGAAGCCCGGAAAGATGACGCGCTCGACTTTCGGATGGGTCTTGAGGAAGTTCGCGACCTTGATCGCATTCTCATTGTGCTGGCGGATCCGCAGCGGCAGCGTCTCGAGACCCTGGATGAACTGGAAGGCAGCGAAGGGCGAGATCGCCGCGCCGATATCGCGCAGCAGCACGGCACGGGTGCGCAAGATGTACTCCACCGGGCCGAGCGGCTTCGCCTTGTCGAACCAGGTCGCGCCGCCATAGCTGGGATCCGGCTCGTGCAGATTCGGAAAGCGCTCCGGATGGTCGATCCAGGGGAAATTGCCGCCATCGACGATCAGTCCGCCGATCGTCGTGCCGTGGCCGCCGATATATTTCGTCGCCGAATAGACGACGATGGCGGCGCCGTGGTCGAGCGGGCGGATCGTGAGCGGCGCGGCGGTGTTGTCGACGATGAGCGGGATGCCGAGGCTTCGACCGATGGCCGCCACTTCCGCGATCGGAAAGACTTCGAGCTTCGGATTGGGCAGCGATTCCGCGTAATAGGCGCGCGTGCGGCTGTCGGTGGCGCGGCGGAAGCTCTCCGGATCGGACGGGTCGACGAAGCGGGTTTCGACACCAAGATTCTTCAGCGTCGCGTTGAACAGCGCCCAGGTGCCGCCATAGAGACCGGTCGAGGAGACGATATTGTCGCCGGGCCGGGTCAGGTTCAGCAGCGAATAGGCCGACGCCGCCTGGCCGGAGGCGAGCGCCAGCGCCGCGACACCGCCCTCGATCACCGCGATGCGCTGCTCCAGCGCATCCTGCGTCGGGTTGGCGACGCGGGAATAGATGAAGCCGTCCTCTTCCAGCGCGAACAGCCGATCGGCAGCCGCCGTGTTGGGCAATTGGAACGACGTCGACTGGTAGATCGGTACCGCAACGGCGCCCGTGGTCGGGTCGGCCCGGTACGTGCCGCCATGAAGGACGAGCGTCTCGAAGCGCTTGGTTTCGAACTTGGTCGGCTGGTAGGTCATCGGAAAGCTCCGGGTGAAAGGTCCGTCAATAGGCCGAGGCGGGTTCGCGCTTGGCGGTCGGATCGAGGAGATCGGCGTAGTGCCGCTCGGCAACGTCCGGGTGAGAGCGGAGGCGGCCCTTCAGATAGTTCTGGCCGATCTCGCGGAAGAGCGGGTTCTGCGGGTCCGTGGCAGGGCCCAGCGCCTCGGCGGCGAGTGCGGGCGTAATCTCCAGCAGCGGTACCGTCGCATCGAGCGCCGCGCCGAAGAAGAAGGCGACCGAGACGCGGTCGCGTCCGGCCGGCGGCGTCACAACACGGTGGACCGTGGCGCGGAGATAGCCGTTCGAGGCGATCTCCAGGACTTCGCCGATATTGACGATGAAGGTTCCCGGGATCGCCGGGGCGTCGATCCAGTCGCCGGACTGGTCGATCACCTGCAGCCCGCCCTGATTCTCGTCCTGCAGGAGCAGCGTCAGGAAGCCGCCATCCTTATGCGCGCCGACGCCCTGGTCGCTTTCCGTCGCATCGCGGCCGGGATAGCGGATGAGCTTCAGATGCTGGATCGGCCCGGTCTCGTAGATCGGGGCAAAGACGTTCTCGTCCTGCTCGAGCGAAACCGCGAAAGCCTTCAGCAGGCGCACGGCTATGTCGGTGAGGCGGCCCTGCCATTCCGTCACGACGCCCTTCAGTTCCGGCTGCGCTGCCGGCCAGAGGTTCGGTCCCTGCAGCCGCGCCCAGGCCGGCGTATCCGGACCGATGGGCAAGCGCGGACGCTCCGACCCGAAATCGATCTGCTCGCGCCAATCGGCCGCGCCGCGCGTCAGTTCCCGACCAATGCGCGTATAGCCGCGGAAATGCGGCGAGTTGACCATCTCGATGGCCAGCTTGTCCTCGGTCGGCAGCGCGAAGAAGCGACGCGATTGGGCGACGATCTCCCTCGTCAGCGCATCGGGAACGCCATGCCCGCTCAGGTAGAAGAAGCCGACATCGCGGGCGGTATGGCGAAGGTCGCGCAGGAACGCGCCGCGCTCGGCCGGCCCTGCGTCGAGGCGAGAAATATCAAGAATTGGCAGTGTCTTCTCGGCCGTCAAAGACGCCTCCTCAATTGTTCCGCCCATCGGAATGATTTTCCTCGGTGCCGTTCAAGCATCGGCGGGGCGGAGCCCTTCGCCACGACGGCGAAATCAGCTTCTGAAGGCTAGATCGGCGCTGTCAGCGCCGAGAAGCAAAAGCTTTCTCTTTGGCGAGCGAAGTGGAGATCGTTTCTGCTGCTCCGGCGTCCGGTCGCAAAACACGTCGCTGGCCGGGTCGCGCCTTCGCGCCCGCGCAGCCCCCGGTTGATCGGTCCGGATCGTCGCGCTGGTTCCGCAAGGCCGAAGCGGCGGCGATGCGCCGGACCGGCTCGGGACGGAACAAGATTTCTCTACTTAATCGATAAACAAAAACGAAAGGCTCCCCGAGGACCCCGCCGACCGGCAGAATTTATAGCGTTCCCGGAGGACGATCCCCGGGATGCTTTGCCGGAAAGACGATGACCCGCCAGATCCGCTTCAATGCTTTCGACATGAACTGCGTCGGCCATCAGTCGCCGGGCCTCTGGGCGCACCCGCGCGACCGGTCGTGGAAATATAAGGACCTCGACTATTGGCAGGATCTGGCCCGCACGCTGGAGCGCGGCATCTTCGACGGCATCTTCATCGCCGATGTGATCGGCTACTACGACGTCTACAAAGGCAATCTGCGCCATGCCATCGAGCAGGGCGCGCAGATCCCGGTCAATGATCCGCTGCAGCTCGTGGCGCCGATCGCGCTGGCGACCGAGCATCTGGGCATCGGCGTCACCGTGTCGACCTCGTTCGAGCACCCCTACACCTTTGCCCGCCGCCTCTCGACCGCCGACCATCATTCCAAGGGTCGCGTGGGCTGGAACATCGTCACCTCCTATCTGGAGAGCGGGGCAAAGAACATCGGCCAGAGCGGCCTCAACCAGCATGACGACCGCTACGAAATCGCGGCCGAATATCTCGAAGTTCTCTACAAGCTCTTGGAAGGCAGCTGGGAAGACGGGGCGATCCTGCGCGACAAGGAGCGGCGCGTCTTCGCCAATCCCGACAAGGTCCATGAGATCGGCCACAAGGGGCGCTTCTTCGACGTGCCCGGCTATCATCTGAGCGAGCCCTCGCCCCAGCGAACTCCCCTGCTCTATCAGGCCGGCACCTCCGGCCCCGGCCGGCGCTTTGCCGCCCAGAACGCCGAATGCGTCTTCATCGCGGCGCCGACAAAGACGATCCTCAAGAACCATGTTCGCGATATTCGAGAGCGCGCAGCCGCCCTTGGCCGCGATCCGCGCAAGATGTTCTTCTACAATCTCCAGACCGTTATCGTCGGTGAGACGGATGCCGAAGCGCAGGCGAAGTTCGCGGACTATCAGCGCTATGTCAGTTATGACGGCGCGCTGGTGTTCATGTCCGGCTGGACCGGCATCGATTTCGGGCAGTACGCGCCGAACGATCCGATCCGCAAGGTGCAGACCAATGCCGGTCGCGCGGCGATCGACGCGATCACCGATGGCGACCCCGAAAAGCGCTGGACCGTCGATGAGATCGCGCGCTGGGGTGGGATCGGCGGCCTTGGCCCGGTCATCGTCGGTTCGCCGACGACGGTTGCCGACATCTTGCAGGAATGGGTCGAGGAAACCGACGTCGACGGCTTCAACCTCGCTTATGCCGTAACGCCCGAGACCTTCGAGAACGTCGTCGATCTCCTCATCCCCGAGTTGCAGCGGCGCGGCGCCTATCCGACGTCCTATCGCCCGGGAACCTTGCGCGAAAAGCTGTTCGGCGATGGGCCGCGGCTCGCTGCGCCGCATCCGGCTGCCGCCTATCGCGACATCGAAGCCGTGAAGCGCGCCGAGGCCGCCGCGCGCCGGGACTCGGCTGCCTGAGCCACATCGTTCCATCTGCCCGCCTTCCGGGCCAGGAGACATCACCATGTCCGCCGTCGTCGATATCCGCCGCGCCACGCGGGTCAACGCACCCGACGAGAATTTCGCGCCCCGTCCACGGCCCTCCGGCCCGGCTCATGTCATCACCTCGGACGCGGAAGCGATCGAGATCGCCCGTCATCTGGCAGCGGACTTCGCAAAGGACGCTGCGCTGCGCGACCGGGAGGGGCTGCTGCCTCTCGACGAACTCGATGCCTTCTCGCAGAGCGGGCTATGGGGGATCAACATTCCCAAGGCCTATGGCGGCGCGGGCGTCTCCTATGTCACGCTGACCGAGGTGATCAAGATCATCTCGGCCGCCGATCCGTCGATCGGACAGATCCCCCAGAACCATCTCTCCATTCTGGAGCACATCGCCTCCGATGGAACCGAGGAGCAGAAGCGCTTCTTCTTTGGCGAGGTGCTGAAGGGCATCCGCTTCGGCAACGCCTTCTCGGAGAAGAACACCGCCAATGTCGGCACCTTCGAGACGCGGATCGTCGAGGACGGGGATAACGTTGTCGTCAACGGGCAGAAGTTCTACGCGACGGGGGCTCTGCTCGCCCATATCGTCCCGATCGTCGGGCTGGACGAGGACGGCAATTCCTTTCTCGCCTTCGCCGATCGCGACGCGCCCGGCCTCACCGTCATCAACGACTGGTCGAGCTTCGGCCAGCGTACGACGGCGTCCGGAACGGTGATCGCCGAGAATGTCCGCGTGCCGAAGTCGCGCGTGGTCGCGGCCTACAAGGCCTTCGCGCGTCCGACGGCCGCCGGCCCGATCTCGCAGATCATACAGGCCGCAGTCGATACCGGCATCGCGAGGGGAACGATCGAGGACACGATCGCCTTCATCCGGACCCGAGCGCGCGCCTGGGTCGATTCCGGTCGCGACAAGGCGACGGAAGACCCCTTCACCATTTCGGCGGTCGGCGATCTGGAGATCAGGCTTCACGCGGCCGAGGCGATCCTGGAGCGCGCCGCGCGACTGATCGACGTGGCGCTCGCCGATCCGAATGAGGACACCGTTGCCGAGGCGGCGGTGGCAACCGCTGAGGCCAAGGTACTCTCGACCGAAATCGCGATCCTCGCCGCCAACAAGCTGTTTGAGCTCGGCGGCACGCGCTCGACGCTGGCGGCGCACGGCCTCGACCGGCATTGGCGCAATGCCCGCACCCACACGCTGCACGACCCGGTGCGCTGGAAATATTTCCACATCGGCAATTTCTATCTGAACGGCGTGAAGCCGACCCGCCATGCCTGGCTCTGAAGGGACGGCCAAGGTGAGCCAGATCGAACGCCAGAACCATTTCGCGGCAGCACCGCCCGTGGCGAGGCCGGCGCCCTTTATCGCGCCGCGCCGGCTGAAAGCCCACCGCATCACCAGCGACGCGGAGGCGATCGCCATTGCTCGCGAACTGGCGACGGAATTCGCGAAAGGCGCCGCGGACCGCGACCGCGCGCGCCGTCTGCCGATCGCCGAGATCGAGCGTTTCTCGCAGAGCGGATTGTGGGGCATCACCGTCCCCAAGGAATATGGCGGAGCCGGCGTTTCCGCCGTGACGCTGGCGGAAGTGATCGCGATCATCGCGGCGGCGGATGGGAGCCTGGGCCAGATCCCGCAGAACCATCTCTATATCGTCGAAGGCGTGCGCCTCGGCGCCAGCGAGGAACAGAAGCAGGTACTGTTCCAGCGCGTCCTCGATGGTGACCGGTTCGGCAATGCCTTCACCGAGATCGGCACACGGCGCAATGTGGATTTCACCACCCGCATCGAGCGCAGCGGTGATGGCTATGTTCTGAATGGCCAGAAATTCTATTCGACTGGCGCTCTCTTCGCCCATGTCATCGTGGCGATCGCCAACGATGCCGAGAAGCGCTCAAACTTCGTCTTCCTCGAACGGGCGACCGCCGGCCTCAATCTGATCGATGACTGGAACGGTTTCGGCCAGCGGACGACAGGCAGCGGCACCTCGACCTTCGATGACATACCCGTGTCGGAATTCCAGGTGGTGCCACACCAGATCGTCTTCGACCGCCCGACCCCGATGGGGCCGGTCGCGCAAATCATCCATGCCGCGATCGACCTCGGCATCGCCCGCGCGGCGCTGGCCGACACGATCGCCTTCACCAAGACCCATGCCCGGCCCTATCTGGAAACCGACTACCAGCATGGCTCCGACGATCCGCATGTGATCGCAGCCGTCGGCGATCTCGCACTTCGCGTCCATTCCGCCGACGCGCTGACCGAGCGCGCCGGCCGCTACACCGATATTGCCATCGCGGATCCGAATGAGGCGACCGTCGCCGCGGCCTCGATCGCTGTCGCCGAGGCGAGGGCGATCACCACCGAAGTATCGCTACATGTATCGAGCAAGCTGTTCGAACTCACCGGAGCGCGCTCGACTTCGGATCAGTATGGTTTCGACCGCCATTGGCGGAACGCGCGGACCCATACGCTGCATGATCCGGTCCGGTACAAATATGTGAATGTCGGCAACTACTATCTGAGCGACACGCTTCCGCCCCGCCACGGGGCGCTCTGAAACGGCGGGGCCGACGACCGCCGGCCGTGGGTTGCGCTTTTCATGAGGCGCGTCAGCCCGCGATGCTTGTTTCCGGGACGCGGCCAAGAAGAGGCAAAACATCCGGGCCGCGCTTCTCCGTTCAGTCTATAAATATTATCGACTTAAGGCATTCGGCCGATCCGGCCATTCGGGGACAACAGCATGAGCAGCAAGAAGCCAGTTTCGAAGTCGGGCACGTCGATCTCGCGGCGGCAGATCCTCAAGGCGGCCGGCATCGCCGGTGCGGTGGGTGCCGCCGGCGTGCTGGGCAGCCGCTCGGTCGGCTATGCGATCGCGGGCAACGCCCCCAAGATCCGCCTCGCCTGGACGGAAGTGGCGGCCTGCCATTCGCCGCTCGGCTTCGGCGTCGCCAAGGGCATCTACACGAAGCACAATCTTGACGTGGAGCTGTTCTACCAGGGCGCCAGCGGCCAGACGCTGATCCAGGCGCTCGCCACGGGCAAGGCCGATGCCGGCGCGGGGCTGATCGGCGACTGGCTGAAGCCGCTCGAGCAGGGCTTCGACGTCAAGCTCTTCGTGGGTTCGCATGGCGGCTGCCAGCGCCTGCTCGCCTCGAACGCGTCGGGCATCACCGACATCGCGGGCGTCAAGGGCAAGACGATCGCCACCTATGGCATCGGCGCCCCGCCGCAGGTCGCCTTCCAGGTGACGCTCGCCAAGAACGGCATCGATCCGGAAACGGATGTGACGTGGAAGGCCGTGCCGTTCGATCTCGTCGGCGAGACGGTCAACCGTGGCGACGCGGATCTGGCCGCTCATCTCGATCCCTGGGCCTATTCGATCGAGAAGCAGTTCAATTTCACCAAGATCGCGGACACGCAGACCGGTGTCTATGAGGGCGCCACCTGCTGCGTACTCGGCGCGAACGGCCCGTTCCTCGACGCCAATCGCGATGCTATCCGCCGGCTCGCCGAGGCCAATATTGAGTTGCACGAATATGTCGCCGGCCATCCGGACGAAGTTGCGGCCTGGTATCTCGATGCGCTCAAGCCCGCCGGTCTCAGCCTGCAGGATCTCGAAGCCGTCATCGGCGGTCTCGTCAGCCATAACCATCCGATCGGCCCGGAACTCGTCGCGCAGATCCAGCGCGCCTCGGAAGATCTGAAGCTGGTGAAGGTGCTCGATCCGACGACCGATCCGAAGGCCTTCGCCGAACGCATCACGGTCAACCTTCTCGCCTGAGGCTCGTCATGACGGACGCAATACAGGCCCTCGGCAGCGGCGGTTACGCCTCTGCCGAAAGCGCGGCTCGCATCTGGAAGGCGGGCCTGTATGCGGCGCTCGCCTGGGCGGCGACGGCCGTGGTCACGGTCGCCCTGCCAGACGTCGTCCCGTGGGGCAGCGCCGGCTTGTTCGCCGCCATCACCGGCGCGGGAGCAGCGATCCTGACCGTCCTCGCCTTCTCCGTCTCACGCCTCGGCAAGGCGGGAGAGCGGATCATCTATTACGGGCCGTGGTTCATCGCCCTCGGCATCTGGTTCCTCCTCTGGGAGGTGTCGACGGCCAAGCTCGGCTGGTTGCCGAAACCGTTCTTCTCGCCGCCGCATGGCCTCTTGAACGTCTATGTCGTCGACGGGCCGCGCCTTCTGGTCTGCATCCTCTATACGCTGCGCCTCTGGGGGCTCGGCTTCTTCTCCGGCATCGCCGTCGGGTTCATCGCTGGCGTGGCGCTCGGCTGGTCGGCGCGGGTCAATTATTGGGGTATGCCGGTCCTGAAGCTGATCGGGCCGGTGCCGGCCACTGCCTGGATCCCGGCAACCTTCTATTTCTTCCCCACCACCTTTGCCGCGTCGATCTTCATCGTCGCGCTGTCGGCCGGCATTCCGGTCGCGATCCTGACGGCATCCGGCGTTTCCTCGGTGAACCGTGCCTTCTATGACGTCGCGCGGACGCTCGGCGCCGACAACCGCTATCTCGTCTTCAAGATCGCCATACCCGCCTCGCTGCCGCATGTCTTCGTCGGCCTGTTCATGGCGCTGTACTACTCGTTCGCGGTGCTGGTGGTGGCGGAAATGCTCGGCGCGAAATACGGGCTCGGCTGGTACATCCAGTTCCAGCAGGCCTATTCGGGCTACGCCAATGTCTATGCGACGCTGATCATCATGTCGGTCATCTGCGCCGGCATCATCAAGCTGCTGTTCGTCGCCCGCGACCGCTTGCTCGGCTGGCAGAAGGGGATCCTCTAAAATGGCGCTCGCCAATGAGGCGGTCGCCAGGCCGCGCAGCGTTTCCCTGGATGTGCATGCGGTGTCGCATGCCTATGATCTCGAAGGCCGCGTCCTCGACGTCCTGGACGGTATCGAGCTCGCGGTCCGCCCCGGCGAGTTCGTCGCCCTCCTCGGGCCGTCGGGCTCGGGTAAGTCGACGCTGCTGCGCCTCGCCGCCGGGCTGGAGCGCCCGCGCGCCGGCGCCCTGCTCGAGGATGGTCAACCGATCACGGCGCCCGATCCCTCGCGCATCCTCGTCTTCCAGGACCCGACCCTGTTTCCCTGGCGGACCGTCTGGTGGAACGTCGCGACCGGATTGGAGGCCCGCGGGCTGCTGGCCAAGCACCGGCACCGCGTCGACGATGCGTTGGCGCTCGTCAAGCTGGAGACGTTCGCCAACGCCTATCCGCACCAGCTTTCCGGCGGCATGGCGCAGCGCGTCGCGATCGCCCGAGCGCTGGTCAATGACCCGCAACTCCTGCTGCTCGACGAGCCGTTCGGCAAACTCGATTCGCTGACACGGCTCTCGATGCAGAACGAGCTTCTGTCCCTCTGGCAGAAGGTCGGCTTCACGGCGCTGCTCGTGACGCATGATGTCGAGGAGGCGCTGCTGCTCGCCAACCGGGTCATCGTGTTCAGCGACCGCCCGGCGCGCATCGTGGCCGAGATTGCGGTCGACAAGCCCCATCCAAGGCGGCGCGACGATCCGGAGCTCGTCGAACTCCGCCGAGCCGTGCTGGCGACACTCGGGATATCCGCCGATGTCTAGGGATCGGCTCGGCGTCACCGTCTCCGCCACCGGGCTGCTGGCGCTGCTGCTCGCCGTCGCCTGGTGGTGGCTGATCTTCAGCCGTGTGGTCGGCAATGCCTATATGACCTATCCGCAGGCGGCGCCCTGCCTGTTCGGCACGTCGGACCTCTGCGCCCTGGCGCAGGCGCTCTGCAAGAACGATCATCTGCTCGGCATCCGCCGCTATTCGGCAGAGCTGCTCTGGGCCAGTCTCGGCCTCATCGGCGTCGGCGCGGTGCTCGTCACCGGCCGCCGCACCTGACAGGACGTGTACTGAACCGATGCATCTGCCCCCGATTGTCTCGGCGCAATGGCTTGCCGAGCACCTCGATGATCCCGATCTATCGATCTTCGATGCGAGCGTCGAAAAGATCGTCCAGCCCGATGGCACCCGCGTTTGGCGGCCGGCGGTCGACGCCTTCGTCGCCGGGCATGTTCCGGGCGCACGTTTCGCCGATCTCGCGCAGGCGTTTTCCGATCCCGAGGCGCCCTTCAGTTTCACGCGGCCGAGCGCCGAGCGCTTTTCGGATGCCGCGGGGCAACTCGGCCTGACCGGGCAGGAACGTGTCGTGCTCTATGACGGCTCAACCGGCATCTGGGCGGCGCGGCTCTGGTGGCTCTTCCGTGCCTTCGGCCATGAGAACGTCGCCGTCCTCGATGGCGGACTGACAGGCTGGAAGGCCGCGGGCCACGCTCTTGAGGCCGGGCTGCCCGAACCGGTTGCTCCGGGATGGTTCCCCGTCAGAGCCGAGCGGCCCGGCGCCTTCGTCGATGCCGGCGAGGTCGAGGCCATCGTCGCCGGCGAGCGTTCCGGCGTTCTCGCCTGCGTGCTCCGGCCGCCGGTCTTCGCGGGAACGGAGCACAACTATGCCCGCCCCGGCCATATTCCGGGCAGCCTCAACCTGCCCTATGGCCAGCTTGTCGACGCCGAGAACCGCTTCCGGCCGGAGGGCGAACTGCGCGCCACGCTGGCGCCGCTGCTTCAGTCCCCGGATCCCGTCATCGTCTATTGCGGCGGCGGGATTACCGCCGCCGGAACGGCGCTGCTTTTGACCACGCTCGGCGCGCAGAACGTCGCGATCTATGACGGATCGCTCGAGGAATGGACGGCCGACAACCGCCGTCCGATGGCGGTCATCGAGACGACTTCCACCTGATTCCGGAATGATGTCCCAGATCGGACAGGCCAAGCCTGGCCAGCGGGAATTCCTTTCCCTGTCCGGGCGTTTCGGGAGCAAGCGGATTGCCACGGCCGGCGATATTGAGACGCCCCGCCGTTCCGCAGCGCAGCACAGACTATAAAATCCATAGACATTCAGGGATCGATACCACTGCGGCTCATCGATCCCGCTGGATCAGCGTCTGCAACAGAGAAGCAAGATGACCAATCGGATTTGGCCCGACCCGTCGATCGTCGGCGGCCTGGCCGCGGTGCGCAGCGGCCGGCCCCTCGTCTATGGCCTGACCAACTATATCGCCGCGCAGCTGAGCGCCAATGTGCTGCTCGCTGTCGGCGCATCGCCGGCCATTGGCGGTATGCCCGCCGCATCCGAGCATTTCGCCGCGATCGCCGGCGGCGTCTGGATTAATCTCGCCGCGCTGGTCACCGACGAGCCCGACATCCTGATCAAGGTGGCGAAATCCGCCAACGCCGCCGGAACGCCCTGGGTGCTGGATCCGGTCACCGTCGGTGCGGGAGCGACCGAAAACGATCGCGTCGCGGCCGAACTCGTCGCCCTGAGGCCGACGGCCGTGCGCGGCAATGCCAGCGAAGTGATCGCGCTTGCCGGCGGCGCGGGCGGCACCAAGGGCGTGGATTCGACGGCGACGTCGGAGGAAGCGATCCCCTTCGCCAAATCGCTCGCGAAGAAGACCGGCGGTGTCGTCGCGGTCAGCGGACCGATCGACTATGTGACGGATGGCGAACGCGTCGTCGCCGTGCCGGGCGGCCATCCCAATCTCACCCGCGTCACCGGCACGGGCTGCAGCCTCGGCGGGCTCGTCGCGGCCTTTGCCGCGGTGGTTCCGGACAAGCTCGACGCGGCCGTGGCTGCCCATGCCGTGCTCGCCACGGCGGCCGAGCGGGCCGCGCGCACCGCGCCGGGCACGGGGACCTTCGCGGTCGCGCTGCTTGATGAATTGTCCCTGCTTGAGGCAGCCTGAGCGTCCGTGTCATGACGATCGATGTCGATGCCGTCCTGGTTGCGAGTTCGGAGCGCGTTCCGGCTCCTGCCGGGCGTGCGTCCGGCAACCTCCTCGCGCCGTTCACACCGTGGCTGTCGACACTGGCGATCCTGTTGCTGTGGACGGCGGTGTCGGCGGGCGGCCTGATCGGGCCGCGCGCCCTGCCCTCGCCCTTCGATGTTCTGGCGGCGGCCTGGGAGCTGACGGCGAACGGCCGCCTGCCGGCCGCGCTGGTCGCGAGCCTCGCCCGCGTTCTCGCCGGCACGGCGCTGGGTCTCGTCCTCGGTCTCGGTGCCGGGCTTCTCGCCGGCTATTATCGCGTAGGCGAGATGGTCGTCGATCGCCCGCTGCAGATGCTCCGCGCCGTGCCGTTCAACGCGCTCGTGCCGCTCTTCATCGTGGCCTTCGGCATCGGCGAGCTCATGAAGGTGTCGCTGATCGCCGTCGGCGTCCTGGTGCCGATCTACCTGAACACCTTCGCCGGCGTGCGCAATGTCGACAGCAAGCTCGTCGAGGTCGGCCTCGTCTATCGGGTGCCGCAGCGGCTGATCGCGTCGAAGATTCTCTTCCTCGGCGCCCTGCCCTCGATCCTCACGGGCCTGCGCTTCTCGCTCGCCATTGCCTGGATCGCGCTGGTCACCTCCGAGACGGTCAACACCAATGCCGGCGTCGGCTACATCCTGGCCCAGGCGCAGCGCTTCGTGCGCACCGACCAGGTGTTTCTCTGCATCGTCATCTACGCGCTGCTCGGCATCCTCACCGACTACCTCGTCCGCCGCCTCGAAGGCCGGCTCCTGGCCTGGCGCAAATCCTATGACGGCCGCTAGCCGAACCCTCTCCTCCCATAGTCCCAAGGAAGACTCCATGTTCGCGAAGTCCCTCTCCCGCCGCATCGCCATCGCGTCGGTTGGCCTCATTCTCGCCGCCGGCACGGCGCTCGCCGAAGACAATGTGACGTTCCGCGTCGCCTATCTGCCGACCGCCAATTATCTGACCACGGTGCGGACGACCGGCATCCTCGAGGAGAAGCTCGGCAAGGTCGGCGCCAAGGTCGAGTTCATCGGCCCGCTCGACCCCTTCTCTGCCTACAACACGGTGACGGCCGGCAATGCCGACGCCTCGTCTACAGGCACGGGCTATTTCGTCAACCTCTCGGCGCAGAAGAGCCCCTGGGTCGCCTTCGCGCTCGAGAAATATTCCGGCAACAGCCAGGGCCTCGTCGCGGCGCCCGGCTCCGGCGTGAACGAACTCAAGGATCTCTACGGCAAGAAGGTCGGCATCGACGGCGAAGGCGCGACGGGCGACTACATCCTGAACCTCGCCTTCAAGCAGGCCGGCCTCGACGTCTCCAAGGTCGAGAAGGTCACGCTCGACACCACCAGCTTCGCCAGCGCCTTTGCGAGCGGCCAGGTCGCGGCCATCGCCAGCTATGACCAGAACCTCGCCAATGCGATCGCGACGCCGGGCGCGAAGGTGCTCGTCACCAACGACCAGCTTCCCTCCTACAACTGGTCGATTCACATCGTCAGCCGCGACTTCGCCGAGAAGCATCGCGAGGCGCTGAAGGCGGCCTATGAAGGCCTCGTCGCGGAATCCGAGCGCGCGCACAAGAACCCGGCGATCATCACCGATGCCTATAAGGAATTCGGCGCCTCGGACGGCCTCGTCAAGGTCGTCGCAGGCTTCGATACGCCGACCATCCTGCCGCTCGACGAGAAGGCGGTCGCGGATCTGAACAAGCTCGGCGCCCAGTATGTCGAATTCGGATTTATCGACAAGGCGCCTGACATCGCCGACTACGTCGTCGACCTGTCCAAGTAAGGCGCGGGACCGTGCCGGATATCCGCCTCCAACACGTCTCGAAGGCCTTTGACGGCACCGCCGTTCTGCGCGAGGTCGATCTCGACATCGCCGAGGGCAGCTTCGTGGCGATCGTCGGCAAGTCCGGATCCGGCAAGTCCACCCTTCTGCGCATCATCGCCGGGCTCGAAAAGGCGAGCGCCGGGCAGATCGAGACCACGGACCGCCTCGCCGTCGCCTTCCAGGAGGCGCGGCTGCTGCCGTGGCTCTCGGTCGTCGATAATGTGAGCTTCGGGCTGGAAGGCCGCGACCGCAAGAAGGTCGCGCTCGACGCCCTCGTCGAGGTCGGCCTTCGTGCAAAGGCCGACGTCTGGCCGCTGACGCTCTCCGGCGGCCAGGCGCAGCGCGTCTCACTCGCCCGCGCGCTGGTCCGCAAGCCGGAAGTCCTCCTGCTCGACGAGCCCTTCGGCGCGCTCGACGCGCTGACCAAACTCGATATGCAGAACCTCGTCGGTGAGCTGTGGCGCGCCCATGGCTGGACCGTCGTCATGGTCACGCATGATGTCGACGAGGCGGTGCGGCTTGCCGATCGTGTCGTCGTCCTCGGCGACGGCACCGTGCAGGAGATCGTGCCGGTGCCCGGCACGGGGCCGCGCGATCCCGATGATCCCGCTCTCGCGCCGCTCGCCGGGCGGCTTCTCCGTCTCCTTGGCGTCCCGTTCGCGGGCCGCCGTTCACTAGAGCTCGAAACGTCCCCCACGCGCCTCGCCAGCTCGCTTTCTCCCGTCTCATAGAGGTCAGCCATGTCCAGGACGCGAACCGGTCACATCCATCTCGGGGCCTTCATGAATGCGGGGCCCGGCGGCGTCGGCGGCTGGCGCCATCTCGACGCCGAGCTCGGCTGGTTCTCGCCGGCCTACTACCAGAAGATCGGCCGCATCCTCGAAGCGGCGCTGTTCGATTTCGTCTTCTTCGCCGACACGGTCGGCATTCCCCGCTCCTTCGGCAATTCGATCGAGGATCATGTGCGCTATGGCGTCGGCGCGCCGCGGCTGGACCCGATCCCCGTCATCACGCTGATCGCGGCCGCCACCGAGAAGCTCGGCATCGGCGCGACGGTCTCGACCGGCTTCCAGCAGCCCTACAATGTCGCCCGCTCCTTCGCCTCGCTCGATCACCTCTCCGGCGGACGCGTCGGCTGGAACGTCGTCACCTCGTTCCAGGATGCGGAAGCGCTGAACTTCGGCAATGAGAAGCTGCCCGGCCGCGCCGAGCGCTATGACCGGGCCAATGAATTCCTCGAAGTGACGTCCAAGCTCTGGGATAGCTGGGGCGACGGATCGCTGGTGCTCGACAAGGCGAGCGGCGCCTTCGCCGATCCGACGCGGGTCCATTCGATCGATCATGCCGGCAAGCACTTCCAGGTCCAGGGCCCCCTCAGCGTGCCGCGCGGACCGCAGGGCCGGCCCGTGATCATCCAGGCCGGCTCCTCCGTCGAGGGTCGCGATTTCGCAGCGCGCTGGGCGGATGTGATCTTCTGCAGCCATGAATCGATCGAATCCGCGATCGAATTCTATGCCGATCTCAAGGGTCGCGCGGTCAAGCATGGCCGCGATCCCGATCACATCAAGATCCTGCCGGCCGTGACGCCGATCGTCGGGCGCGACCGCGCGGAGGCCGACCGGCTGAAGCGCGAATTCGAGGAACTGGTCCCCGCCGAGGCCGGCCTCGCGCGGCTCTCCTATCACATCGACGTCGATCTTTCGCGCTACGACCTCGACAAGCCGCTGCCGCCGCTCGAGGTCAAGGGCGTGTTCGGCCATTTCCGCGAGGCGCTGGAAGTCTCGGCGCGCGAGGGCTTCACTCTGCGCCAGCTCGGCCGCTGGTACGGC
The DNA here is from genome assembly GCF_014196455.1 of Kaistia hirudinis. Taxonomy (GTDB): domain Bacteria; phylum Pseudomonadota; class Alphaproteobacteria; order Rhizobiales; family Kaistiaceae; genus Kaistia; species Kaistia hirudinis. Next base: position 143,327 of record NZ_JACIDS010000004.1, on the reverse strand, counting down.
GCGCGCACGGAGGGCAATCTCGTCGGTGCGCCGGTGGAGATCGTCGACCGGATGGAGCAATGGTTCGATCGCCGCGCCGCCGACGGCTTCATGACCATCCCGACCCACGCGCCGGGCGCCTTCGAGCAATTCACGGCGCTGGTCGTCCCGGAACTGCAGCGCCGCGGTCTTTTCCGCACGGCCTATGAGGGCGCGACGCTGCGCGACAATCTCGGCCTTCCGCGGCCGGAGGCGCGCGACCTGCGTCGTAGGGCTGCTGGCTAGCCGCCGCGCCTGGAGCCCTGGCGCAGTTGGCTCGGCGGCGCACCGTACAGCCGCGACCAAGCGCGACGGAACTGGCGTGCCGAGCCGAAGCCGCTGCGCTCGGCGACGCCCTCCATGTCAAGTTCCGTACCGCTGATCAGTTCGCGGGCCAGCGCTATGCGCATCCGGTTGACATAGTCGGTGACGCTCATGCCCGCCTGGTCATTGAACAGGCGGGAGAGGTTGCGTGGACTGGTCACCGCGACATCGGCGAGTGAGGCGACCGACCAGTCGCGCGCCGGGTCGGCGGCGACGGCGTCCTGGACGCGGTGGATCGCTGGATGGAGATGGTTGCGGCCCTCCAGCCAGGGCGAAAGCTGCGGGTCAGCGCCGGCGCGCCGCAGATAGACGACCAGATAGCGCGCGACGGCCAGCGCGGTCGCGGGTCCCGCGAGGCTCGCCACGATATGCAGCATCAGATCGATGCCTGCCGTGATGCCGGCGCTGGTCAGCCGCTCGCCATCTTCGACATAGAGACGATTTTCACGCACGAGCGCAGTCGGCGCGAGACGAACCAGTTCGGCCATGGTGCCGTGATGCGTCGTGCATTCATGGCCATCGAGAAGCCCCGCCCGCGCGGCGAGCAGCGCGCCGGAACAGATCGAGACAAGGCGAACGCCCGGCCGCACGGTGCGGCGCAGCCAGGCGACGATCTGGGCCTCCAGGCGAGCCTCCTCTTCGCGCGGCGTCACCGGCCCGCCCATCGGCAGGTCGGCAGCGCCGGAGATGACGACATAGGCGCCGTCGGGCAGCCGGTCGGGAAGCGGCTCGATGCCCGAGACGCCAAGGCCGATCGAGCTTCCGACGCTTTCGGTTGGTCCCACATAAGTCACGTGGAAGGCGACGCCCTGCTGCTCAAGATTGGCCTTGCGCAGCACCTCCATCGGACCGGCGAGATCGAGCAGCAGCACCCGCGGTGGCACCACGGCAAAGATCGAAATCTCCCGCAGTGCCAGGGTGTTCGTCATGCGGCATCCTTCAGCGCTTCGTCGGCGAGCGCCTCCTCGACGCCGACGATCCGGGCGAAGCGGCCGGCGAGCACCAGTTCGGTGCGGGCGCGGATTTCGGCGGGGCTCCAGATCCGACCGGCCGGATCCGTCATCGGGAAGGTCAGCGTCGCCTCGCCGACATAGTCGACAGCGTAGCCGAGGTCGGACGCGTGACGCGTCGTTGTCTCGCAGCACTGCTCCGTACGGATACCGGAGATGATCAGCCGGCTTATGCCGTGGCGAACCAGCCAGACGTCGAGCCCGGTGCCGACCAGAGCGCTGTGGCGGGCCTTGCGGAAGACCGCGTCGGCCTCGACCCGAAGCGGCGATAGCGGAACGACCAGGCCGGACGCCTCGGAGAAGGGGCCGCTATCCTCGACGTGGAAGATCTGCACGACCGGTATGCCGACGGCCTTCGCCCCGTCGATGAGCGCCTGCTGGCGCTCGACATAGGCAGCGAGGCCAACCTCCGTGAAATAGGGCCGGTGGCGGAACGATTCCTGCGCGTCGATGACGATCAGGGCCGTCGCGGGAGCGGACATTTCAGTATCTCCGGTGGAAGGGACAATAGCGCCATACTATCGGCAGAAAATAGCCGCGAAATGCGCCTTCCAGACAACAGGAGGACGATTCGCGCCAAAATGGCCGAGCCTGAGTCCGGTGCGTCGAAGAGGAGACACGGACCTGACGCATCGAGCCGCTGCCTGTGCGGTTGCGGGCAAGAATAGGGAGGCGGTCAAAAATCTATAAATAAAATAGACTTCATCGAATTATGGGATTTCCTTTCTCCTGGGGCGGAGCGAACGGAAAACGAATGTTCCCGAGCACGCTCGGTTGAGACGCCGAAGTCTCGCTAGGCCTGGCGCTACGTGCTCGAATGAAGTGACCAGACTCCCACATGGCTCATCCGGAGATCGTCATGCCGGCCCTCGCGCCCCTTCCGCCAGAATCGCACTCGCAAGCGGCGTTCGAATCCGAGCGTCGTGATCATCCCGTTGAGAGCGCTTCGTTTCGGCAGGCAATGCGTCACCTCGCCGGCGCCGTGAGCGTGATCACGGTCGGCCGCGGAGCGACCCGCACCGGCTTCACGGCAACATCGGTCTCATCGCTCTCGGCCGATTCGCCGTCGATCATCGTCTCGCTCAACACCTCGTCCTCGTCCTGGCCGGCCGTCCAGCGGCATCGCAGCTTCTGCGTCAACATTCTCGCCGAGGACCAGCAGGGGACCGCCGACAATTTCGCCGGTCGCGGCGGCATCAAGGGTCTGGACCGTTACCAGGACGCGGAGTGGCGCGAATTCGCGACCGGCGCCTCCGGCCTCGTCGGCGCCCTGACCGTGCTCGACTGCGTGCTCGAAGAGGCAATCACGCGCCATTCGCATTCCATCCTGATCGGCAGCGTCCAAGCTGTCGCGATACGGCCGGAGGCCAAGCCGCTGCTCTACTGGCACGGTGCCTATCGACACCTGTCCGATCGGACAGCGTGATCGTCCATGGGATCGCCCAGACCACGAGGGCGTTTCGATGCATCACAGTTGTCTATTGAGACGATAGAAATTATGTCTAACGCTCGCATCCAGGCAGGATTCTCCTTTCTGGACCTGCCGCCCCACGAGAATGCGCCACCCCGGCGCATGCGAGATCGCGAGCCGAGCGACATGCTGACCCGAAAAGGCAAATATGGCCTCAAGGCTCTGGTGCATCTGGCGCGTGTCCCGCCGGGGGAACTGGCGCTCGTCGGCGACATTGCGGCGGCCAACAACATCCCGAAGAAGTTCCTCGACGCGATCCTTGGGGAATTGCGCAATGCGGGCTTCGTAAGCTCTCGCAAAGGCAAGGGCGGCGGCTACCGCCTCGCACAGGCACCCGAGATCATCCGCATCGGCGACGTTATACGCACGCTCGACGGGCCGCTGGCACCGATCGCCTGCGCCAGCCGCACCCGCTACGAGCGCTGCGACGATTGCGACGAGGAAACCTGCCGCGTCCGCCATGTCATGCTGGAGGTCCGCGAGGCGATTGCCGGCGTATTGGACAAGCGCAACCTCGCCGAAATGCGCGACATGACCGGAACGGAAGGCCTCGTCTTGCTGGAACAAGCTTGAACTGCGGCGGGCTTCGTGACCGGGCCATCACGGCATCGATACGATTGCAGTCGGTCACCTAGTGCAGAATCTGCTGACGGCTTCGTTGCCATCGAAGAAACGGCACGGCGGTGATTGGCAACAGCATGTCCGCCGACAGACGCCCCTCATCATGGTGACGGGCGTCAATCGCGGCGGCAAACCGACCTTTCTGCGCTGCGTCGCTTTCGCCCCGCTCGTGATGTAGGTCGGCATGTTCGCGCCCGCCGACATATTTCGTTCGGCGCCGGCGAGCGGCCTCTTCACGCAATGTGCGGGCGAGGAGGACGCGAGCATGCAAAGCGGACGTCGCCGAGGACTTCAAGCGCGACACCGTTCTTCAAATCACAGAGCGAGGATGTCCGGTTGCGGAGGCGGCTGCGCGGCTGGCCAAGGTTCTGGCTGATGGCCTTGAACTCGGCAATCTCAGGCACAACCGATACGGCCAATACCACTAAGCTTGGTGATTTGTTTGGTGCGCCCTAGGGGAATCGAACCCCTGTTTTCGCCGTGAGAGGGCGACGTCCTGACCGCTAGACGAAGGGCGCATCGCGGGTCCGCATTGGCTGCGGACAGGCGCCATATAGCCGAGGCGGCGCGGCTTGGCAAGCGCCGCAGCGGCCTCTTCGCAAGCTCTGTGGATCAGGGCGTGGCGGGCGGTGCCAGACCGTCGAGGCGGAGGCGGCGCAGCACCTTGCCGGTCGCCAGATCGATGACGACGACGCGATGGGCGGCACCTTCGGCATAGGTCAGGGCGAGCGTGCGCCCGTCGAGCGCGGTCGACAGGAGCTGCGCATCGGCCGGCAGCGCACCATCCACCATGGTCTCGCCGGCAACCGCCGTCAGCGCGGGCTTGTCTCGTGAGGGCCCGACCTTGTAGAGGACGGCAGCGACAACAGCGGCAAGACCGACGAAGAGGGTCACGACCGAGATCAGGATCAACCGCTTGAGGCGCTGGCGCACCCGCTCCACCGCGGGGTCGAGCGGCGTTTCCTCATCCTCGTCGGAGGACATCGGTCGGTCAGATCGGGAAGGAAGAACCATGGACGAGGATCCGGAAGAGACGCAGGCGACGATCGACCTGGTGGTTGCACCGGAGGCGGCAGGCCAGCGGCTCGACGCCTATCTCGCTTCCGTGGTTCCCGACATGAGCCGCAGCCGGCTGAAGACGCTCATCGAGGCGGGCCGCGTTTCGATCGGCGGCGCGACCATAGTCGAGGCAAAAAAGGCGGTCAATTCGGGCGACCGGATCCATCTCTCGCTGCCCGAGCCGGAACCGGCCGAGCCGGAGGGCGAGGATATCCCGCTCGATGTCGTCTATGAGGACGACGACCTGCTGGTGATCAACAAGCCGGCCGGCCTCGTCGTGCACCCCGCCGCCGGCAACTGGACGGGCACGCTGGTCAATGCGCTCATCGCCCATTGCGGCGATTCGCTCTCGGGCATCGGTGGCGTGCGGCGGCCCGGCATCGTGCATCGCCTCGACAAGGACACGACCGGATTGATGGTCGTCGCCAAGAACGACCGCGCCCATCGCAAGCTCTCGGCCCAGTTCGCCGACCACGGCCGCACCGGCGCGCTGGAGCGCGGCTATGTCGCGCTCGTCTGGGGCGTGCCCTCCCTGCCCTATGGCCTGGTCGATGCGCCGATCGGCCGCTCGCCGACCAACCGCCAGAAGATGGCGGTGGTGAAGACGGGCGGACGCGAGGCCGTGACGCATTATGTCGTGGAGGAGAGCTTCGGCCCGGATGCGGCGCGCTTTGTGAGCCTCGTGTCGCTGCGCCTTGAAACCGGCCGGACCCACCAGATCCGCGTCCATATGGCGGCGCTCGGCCATCCCCTGCTCGGCGACCAGGACTATGGCAAGGGCTTCCTGACCAAGATCGGGCTACTGCCGGAGCCGGCGCGATCGATCGTGCGCGCCTTTCCGCGCCAGGCCCTGCACGCCTATCTGCTCGGCTTCGAGCATCCCTCGACCGGCGAGACCATGCATTTCGAAAGCGAGCCGCCGGAGGATTTCGCGACGTTGCTGGACGCCTTCAAGGCCTTGTGAAGGGGCGCCCAGTCCGCGCGGCGGCCGCGGCCTTAAAAAGCTGGAAGTAAGCCCTATATATGCTTACGCGGGCCGTTGCGGCCGCGTTCGGCGTCGGCCTTCGGGCGATGCCGGCATGAAGGAGGGGGCTTATGGCTGCCAAGGCAAGTCTTCCCGTCATCGCGTCGGGCGAAGCGGGACTATCGCGCTATCTCGAAGAGATCAGGCGCTTCCCGATGCTGTCGCCTGACGAGGAATATATGCTCGCCAAGGCGTATAAGGAACATGACGATCGCACCGCCGCGCATCGGCTGGTGACGAGCCATCTGCGTCTCGTCGCCAAGATCGCGATGGGCTATCGCGGCTATGGCCTGCCCATCGGCGAGGTGATCTCCGAGGGCAATGTCGGCCTCATGCAGGCCGTGAAGCGTTTCGAGCCCGAAAAGGGGTTCCGCCTCGCGACCTATGCCATGTGGTGGATCAAGGCCTCGATCCAGGAATATATCCTGCGCTCGTGGAGCCTCGTGAAGATGGGCACCACCGCAAACCAGAAGCGGCTGTTCTTCAATCTGCGCAAGATGAAGAGCCAGATCCAGGCGCTGGAAGAGGGTGATCTCCGCCCCGATCAGGTCGAGCAGATCGCGACCAAGCTCGGCGTCACCAACGAGGACGTCATCTCGATGAACCGCCGGCTCGGCGGCGACACCTCGCTGAACGCGCCGCTGCGCGCCGACATCGAGGGCGGCGAATGGCAGGACTGGCTGGTCGACGACAGCGACGACCAGGAGACGGTGCTCGCCAACCAGGAAGAGGCGGACAACCGCCGCAAGCTGCTGCGCGACGCGATGACCGTGCTCAACGAGCGCGAACGCCGCATCTTCGAGGCGCGCCGCCTCGCCGAGGAGCCGATCACCCTGGAGGAACTCTCCGGCGAATTCGGCGTCAGCCGCGAGCGCGTTCGCCAGATCGAGGTCCGCGCGTTCGAGAAGGTGCAGAAGGCCGTGCGGCGGGGCGCCAAGGAGATGGAGCGCACCCACGACGAGGACGACCTCGCCGACGCGTGACCGCCGCATGAGCCGTCGGGGCTGTCCTCGCCCCTGACTTGCCGGAACACGACAAGTTTTCTTGCTTTGCCGCGCCTTGATCGTTAAGGCACCGTTACAGCCTCGGCCTAGGGTGGGAACGGGATGGCGCGTCCACGTCGTCGACTGACGGTGATCGCCGCACTGGATATGGTCGGTTATTCCGAACTCGTCCAGCGCGACGAACTCGGCACGCTGCGGGAAATGCGCCTCATCTTCCGCAATCTGGTCCGCCCCACCCTCACCCGCTATGGCGGCCACATCATCAAGCTGATGGGCGATGGCGGGCTGATCGAATTTCCGAGCGTGCTCGACGCGGTCGAATGGACCATGGGCTTCCAGATCGCGATGGCCGAGCGCAATGCCGAGCCGGACCGGCTGAAGATCGATGTCCGCGCCGCGATCGTCCTCGCCGACGTCATCCTCTCCGACGATGACCGCTTCGGCGCCGCGATCGGTTTCGCCGTGCGGCTGCAGGCGGCTGCCCCTCCCGGCGGCATCGCGATCACCCATTCGGTGCGCTGGCAGCTCCTCGGCGATCCCGCCTCGGCCTTCAAGCCGGTCGGGTTCCTGATGCTCAGAAGCGTGCCCTATCCGGTCGAGGCGTGGTTCTGGGTGCCGCCCGGCCGGACGCTGCCGGACGTGCAGCCCTCGCAGAACCAGATGCTGACGCCGGGCGTTCTGGCGCTGCCGGGCCTTGCCGCCGGCAAGCAGGAGGATCAGCGCCCGCTCGTCGTCGTCCTGCCCTTCGACGATCTGACGGCCGACAGTTCCGCGAGCGAGATCGCCGATGGCGTCGTCGAGGAAACGACGGCGACGCTGTCGCGCGTGCGCACGCTGCGCGTCATCGCCCGCAATTCGGCCTTCCAGTACAAGGGCCGGCCGACGGATGTGCGCTCGCTCGCGCGCGAGCTCGGCGTGCGCTACGTGATCGAGGGCAGCGTGCGCAGATCCGGCGACAAGCTGCGCGTCACGGCGCAGCTGATCGACACAGACAGCGGCGCGCATCTGTGGTCCGGGCGGACCGACGGCGCCATGAGCGATGTCTTCACCCTGCAGGACGATGTCGCCAGCCAGATCGCCGGCGCCGTCCATCCCGCCATCCGCATGGCCGAGATCGAGCGCTCGCGCCGCAAGGAAGCCGAAGGGTTGCGGACGCACGATCTGGTGCTGCGGGCCATGCCGCATTTCTGGGCGCACCGGCGCGAGGACAATGAGATCGCGCTCAAGCTGCTCGACGAGGCGCTCGCCTCCGACCCGCGCTCGGGCCAGGCGCTCGGCCTCAAGGCCTGGTGCCTCAGCCAGCAGGTGACCTATCTCTGGTCGGCCGATATCGCCGCCGACAAGAAGCTGGCGCTGGCGCTGGCCGAGAAGGCGGCAGAGACGAGCGAGGCCGATCCGCTCGTCTATACGATGATCGGCGCCACGCTCTCCATCCTGAATGTCGACCAGTCGCGCGCCCGCGTCTTCATCGAGCGGGCGCTGGCGCTCGACTCGACCTTCGCCTGGGCCTGGACCCGGCTCGGCTACATCCAGGCTTATTCGGGCGAACCGCGGCAGGGTCTCGACAGCCTCAAGCGATCGATCGCGCTTTCGCCCGACGACCCCATCCGCTTCAACGCCTATGCCGGCATCGCCACGTGCCATTTCATGCTCGGCGACTATTCCGATGCCACGCGTTTCGCGCAGCTCGCGCTCGATTCGCGTCCGGGCATGATCTGGGCCTATCGCCTGCTCGCGACCTCGGCAGCCCTTGCCGGCGAGCAGGAGACGGCAGAGCGCGCCGTGGCGCAGCTCGTCAAGGACAGCCCCGGCATGACGCTCGAGGGCGTTCGCCGCGCCGTCCACAATCTCGATCCGACGAGCCTCGAACGCTACATGGAAGGCCTGCGGCGCGCCGGCCTTCCCGAAGCCTGACGGCTCCTAGCGCGGCGCGATGGCGTAGCTCTCGACGGGCGGCAGCGTGTCGATCAGCCCGCGCTCCTTGAGATAGGCGGCGAAGCGGTCATAGCGGCCGGGATCGAGTGCCGCCGGGCGCTTGGCGAAGCGCGGCAGCGTGTCGGCGAAGGCCTTGCGGTTCAGCTCGTCATCGAGATCGGGATGCGCCTTCAGGAACATCGCGAGCGCCTCGTCCGGATGGTTGGTGAGGAAGATTGTGGCGTCCTCGACCGCCGCGATGAAGCGCGCCATGCGCGGATCATCGCGCAGCTCGTTGCGGGTCACATAGATCAGCTCGTCATAGGGCGGCACGCCGTGCTCTTCCGGGAACCAGGCCCGTCCTGCCTTGCCCTCGATCGCGAGCTGCGTCAGCTCGAAATTGCGATAGCCGTCGATCACCGCATCGACCTGGCCCGACATGAGCGCGGTCGAGAGGTTGAAGTTGACGTTGACCAGCTCGACGTCCTTCGAGGTCAGCCCGACCGAGGCGAGGATCGAATCGATATAGGCGTTCTGCAGGCTGGCGACCGAGTAGCCGATCTTCTTGCCCTTGAGGTCTTCCAGCTTCTGGATCGGGCCGTCCTTGAGCGCGATCAGGCAGTTGAGCGGCGTCTCGACCAGCGTGCCGATGCGGGTCAGCGGCAGCCCTTCCTTCACCTGCAGCATCATGTCCGGCTGGTAGGTAACGGCGATATCCGCCTGTCCAGCCGCGACCAGACGCGGCGGAGCACTCGGATCCGCCGGGGCGATGAGTTCGACATCCAACCCGTGCTTTTCGAAGAAGCCGCCTTCCTTGGCGACAACCAGCGGCGCGTGGTCCGGATTGACGAACCAGTCGAGCAGCACCGTGACCTTGTCGGCCGCCGAGGCCTGCGCGGCCGAGACGGCGAGCGCCGCCGCGACGAGAAGAAGACGAAGGGGCTTCATGGGGGTTCCTTCCAGCATCATGCGAGATTTTCAGGCGCCCAGGGCGCGATCCGGCGCGTCGCGACATCGACGGCGGCGCGGAGAAGCACGGCCATCGCGGCCAGTAGCGCGAGGGCGGCGAAGACCACGTCGGTCTGTGCCCGGCCATTCGCCATCAGCATGGCGTAACCGAGCCCGGAAGACGCGCCGACCCATTCGCCGATGAGCGCACCGACCGGCGCATAGACGGCGGCGACGCGGAGCCCGGAGGCGAGCGCCGGCAGGGCGGCGGGAATGCGGAAGAAGGTCAGCTCCTTGAGCCGCCCGACGCGATAGAGATGGGCGAGGTCGAGCAACCCCTCCTCCGTCCGCGTCAGCCCGTCATGAAAGGCCGAGGCGACGGGGAAAAAGATCGCGATCGTCGCCATGACGATCTTCGAACCGATCCCGAAGCCGAACCACAGCACCAGCAGCGGCGCGATCGCGAAGACGGGGAAAGCCTGGCTGACGACCAGGATCGGCATCAGCACGCGCCGGACAAGCGGCGAGAAGGCCATGACGAGCGCAAGGCCGGCGCCGGCGATGGCGCCGGTGGCGAGGCCCATCAGCGTCTCGGTCAGCGTCGTCGCGGCGTCGCGCGTGATGAGTTCGGGCCACGCGACCAGGGCCCGCCACACCCGGAGCGGCGAGGGCAGCATGAAGGGCGGCGGCGCGAAGATGAGGATGGCCGCCTGCCAGAGCACGAGGATGGCGGCGGCGACGAGGAGGGCATTGGCGAGCATGGCCGCGGCGGGCGGCAGCTGCCTGAGGCGTCGTGGCATCGCTGGCTGTCACCTCCTCCGCGGACGAACGGAGGCCATGACAGGACGATGGGACAAACGATCGGATGAGCGAGCCTGATGCGGCGCCATTTCCCGTCCCTCCGCCGGCATGAACCGGATCAGGTTAGAAGGGTTCGGCCCCAGGCCATCTCAGCTCGCGTCAGCGAACACCCCTCGGAATGGGCGGAGAATGGCGGAATGTGACGGGGAACGCAAGGGCGCAGCGCATCCCGAGCGCCCGGGCGTGCAAGCGCCGGCCCGGCTCCCGCGGGAAGGCCGATGCCGGCGTGCTCAGTTGCCCCAGGCAGCTAGCGCCTGCTCGAAGGCCTTCTGGCCGGGCGTGCCCTTTTCGAGCGTCAGGATCGCGCGCTGGTCATTGTCGTAGACGAGCGGGATATCGATCCAGTTGCGCTCGCGCATCAGCGCGATGTTCTGCGCCATCGGCGCGGCATCGCCCGAGAAGGCGATCCAGAAGAAGCCTTCGGCGACCTTGGCGGGTGCGCCGTCGAGCGGCTGCCCGCGGGCCTCCTCGGTCGGCTTCATAACGAAGGCCGGAACCGACTTGATGCCGCCACCGGGGAAATCCGGCGGCGTGTCGACGATCAGTTCGACCAGATGGCTCGCCGGCAGGCTCGAATCGGTGTTGCGGCGGATATTGATCGTCACCTTCATCTTGCGGTCGGGGACGTCGACCAGGGCCTGGATCTCCGGGCCGTTCGACGAATTGGCGTCGAACTTCCACACCACGCTGCCGTTGACCGCGGTGACGCCGGAGGCGCCACCGACCGGCTGCTCGTAGAGAATGGCCTTCTGCGCCACCAGCGCCTGGTCGCCACCATTGTCGGCGGCGGCAGGTGCCGGGGCATCATTGGCCGATTGCGGCGCAAGGCCGGGCAAGGTCTGGTCTGCCGGCGCGGGCGCCGCATCGGCGGCAGGCGCGGCGCCGGCATCCGGCGCGGCCCCATCGGCCGGCGCTGCGGCCGGTGCGGACGCATCCGGTGACGGGCTCATGGCGTCGTCGGGGGCCGGAGCCGCATCGACGGTGCGCACGGCACGCGGCGCTTCCTCCGGCGCGGCGCCGCCGAGGCGGTCCGCATTCTTGCTCGCCGCGGCGCTGTCGGTCGCGGCAGCCGGTGCGGCCGTCGAGCCGCCCTTGTCGGAGGAACTGATCAGATCGCCGATCACGTCCTCGACGACCGAGCGCTGCGACCAGGCGAAGGCGGCGATGCCGCCGATCACCAAGCCGACGAGAATGAGGATGATCAGTGCCGGCCAGCGCGAGCGGCGCGGCTTTTCGCCGAAATAGCGTGCCTCGGCCTCTTCCTCGCGGCGCTTCTTCTTGGCCGGACGGCGACCGCGATCACGCTCGCGCGCATCGTCGGCGAAGCCCTGGTCGAGCGTCGGCGCCTCCTCGAAGGGATCCTGCCATTCGCCGGAGCGATCCACGCCCTGCTGATCGTCGGCGGGCTCGAAGCCCTGATCGTCGATCGGCGGCGGCACCTGTCCGAAGGCAGGCTCCTGACGGAAGGACGGCTCCTGCTGGCGCGGCGGCTCGCGGCGCTGCTGCGGCGGCGGCTGCTGCTGGCGCCCACGCGGCGGCGGCGCATCGGCCGGCTCGACCCGCGGGGCCCATTGCGGCGTGCCGCGCGGCTCCGCCCTCGGCTCCTGGCGGAAATCCGTGGACCGGCTGGCCGGAGCGCCCTGCGCGCCGGGCCCCTGCGGCCAGAACGGCTTGACCACCGGCTCGGCCGGCAGGTCGAGATCGGACTCCTGATAGTCCTCCTCGAGCGGCGGCTCGTCGACGGCGTCGATATGGATCGGCACCGTCGCATCGGGCAGCACCCGGGTCTGTGACGGCTGACGGCTGACCGGAGGCGGTGGCGGCGGCGCGGACTGTACCGGACGGGCCGGCACGCGCGCAGCCTGACGCGGCGGCGGCGGTGGAGGCGGCGGAGCCGGCTCCTCCTCATATTCGGGTTCAGGCTCCGGCTCGGGCTCGGGCTCCGGTTCATATTCCGGTTCGGGCTCGTATTCGGGCTCCGGCGCCTCGGCGAGCACCGCCGGATTGACGGCGAGCGCATCGGCGACGGCCGCAGCCGCCCGCGCGCGGGCCGGCACCGGCCCAGCCGCCGTGATCGCCGCCTCGCGCTCGACCTTGCGGATCGCCTCTTCGAGCTCGAGCCGCTGGCGAGAGATCTCCGAAGTCGTGAGGGGAGGCTGTATCGCCTTCAACTGGCCGATCAGCGCGGTGCGGGCCTTGTCATAGACAGAACGCCTCACCTCGCCGGACTCATGCTCGAGCCCGCTGATCGCCTTCTTGAGTACCGCGTAGTAGTCGGTCATCGCGCCATTCTGCTAAGCCATCCGTGCGATCCGGCATCCCCAACCATGCGAGCGTCAGCTCTGGAAGGGATCCTGCACAAGGATCGTGTCATCGCGCTCCGGACTCGTGGACAGTAGCGCAACCGGGGCACCGATCAATTCCTCAACGTGACGTACATACTTAACCGCCTGGGCGGGAAGATCATTCCAGCTGCGAGCCCCTGCGGTCGATTCCTTCCAGCCTTCGAGCGTCTCGTAGACCGGGACAACCGCGGCCTGAGCAGCCTGTGCGGCCGGCAGATAATCGATCGCCCGACCCTCGAGCGTATATCCGACGCAAATCTTGATTTCTTCAAGGCCGTCGAGGACATCGAGCTTCGTTAGCGCAATTCCGTTGATCCCGGAAGTGCGGATCGTCTGACGGACCAGAACGGCATCGAACCAGCCGCAGCGGCGCTTGCGCCCCGTGACCGTGCCGAACTCGTGTCCGCGCGTGCCGAGGAAGTCGCCCACCTCGCCGGTCTGCTCGCTCGGGAACGGGCCTTCGCCGACGCGCGTCGTATAGGCCTTGGTGATGCCGAGCACATAGCCGACCGCGCCCGGCCCGACGCCGGAACCGGTCGCCGCCTGCCCCGCCACCGTATTCGACGACGTCACATAGGGATAGGTGCCATGGTCGATATCGAGCAGCGCGCCCTGCGCGCCCTCGAAGAGAATGCGCTTGCCGTTGCGGCGGGCCTCGTCCAGCAGCTGCCAGACCGAGTCCATGAAGGGCAGCACCTTGTCGGCGACCGAGGCGAGTTCCTCATAGAGGCCCTTCGGATCGATCTCCGCCTGGCCGAGACCGCGGCGCAGCGCATTGTGATGCGCCAGCAGCCGGTCGATCTTGTCCTGCAGCGTCGGCAGATCGGCGAGATCCATCACGCGGATGGCGCGCCGGCCGACCTTGTCCTCATAGGCCGGGCCGATGCCGCGCTTGGTTGTGCCGATCCGCGTGCCGGAATTCGACGTCTCGCGGAAGGTGTCGAGATCGCGATGCAGCGACAGGATCAGCGCGGCATTCTCGGCGATTCGCAGATTGTCCGGCGTGACCGTGACGCCCTGCGCGGCAAGGCGGCCGATCTCTGCGACGAGGGCGTGCGGATCGACGACGACGCCATTGCCGATCACGCCGAGCTTGCCCGGGCGCACCACGCCCGAGGGCAAAAGGCTCAGCTTGTACGAAACGCCGTCGATGACGAGGGTATGGCCGGCATTGTGGCCTCCCTGGAAGCGGACGACGATGTCCGCGCGCTCCGACAGCCAGTCGACGATCTTGCCCTTGCCTTCGTCGCCCCACTGAGACCCGACGACGACCACATTCGCCATAGACCTGTCCTTCCTGGATGCCGCCCGCCTGCGGACGACAGCACTTCGATCGCACACCAAAAAGCCCGCCGCGGCGCCGAGGCCGGGGCGAGGCGGCAGGACTATAACGAGTCCGACGCCGCGATGCGACCCCTCCCGGCAAAGCTGTCCGCCGCGGACGCCATGGCGGCCAGCTTGCGGCCAGGTCCTGAGACAACTTATCATGTTAGGACACCGGCGACGGACGCTCTCGTCCTCGCTCACCGGTCCAGGGGGAGGTTGGGATGGCGAGCGGATCGCAATGGTTCTACGTCGTCGGCAGCGAGCGGAAGGGGCCGCTCACCGCGGACCAGATGGCCGCGCTGCAGAGCGCCGGCGTCATCGACGAGGCGACGCTCGTCTGGACGGACGGCATGGCGGGCTGGGCCCCGCTCTCCGACACGCCGCTTCATGCGGGACCGAACTTTCCGCCGGTTCCGGGAGCATCGCCTTATGCCGGGGCTGGCGCCGAAACGATCTATGACCCGCCGGTATCCGGCTTCGGCGAGGCGATTTCGACCTGCTTCCGCAAATACGTCACCTTCTCGGGTCGCGCCAACCGGCCAGAATTCTGGTGGTTCACGCTGTTCGGCGTTCTGGGTGGCATCGCCGCCTCGATCGTCGATGCCGCAATCTTCCGGAGCGCCGACTACGGCCCGCTCAACGGCCTCTTCTCGCTCGCCATGCTGTTGCCGAGCCTCGCTGTGTCGATCCGCCGCCTGCACGACACCGACCGCAGGGGCTGGTGGGTGCTGCTCCACTTCATTCCGCTCGTCGGCACGATCATCCTGATCATCTGGTTCTGCGGCCGCGGCACGCCGGGCCGCAACCGTTTCGGTTGAGCCGAAACGAAACGGGCGGCCCGAGGCCGCCCGTCGTCACTCGCGATGATCGATCGCGCTTCAGAAGCTGAGGCGCTTCGCCTGGACGACGCCTTCCAGCGCCGCGACACGGCCAATCACGTCGTCGGAAATCGCCTCGTCGACCTCGACCAGCGCGATCGCATCCTCGCCGGCGGCCCTGCGGCCGAGATTGAAGGTCGCGATATTGATGCCCTCGGCACCGAGCAGGCTGGCGAAGCGGCCGATGAAGCCGGGCTTGTCCTGGTTGGTGATGTAGAGCATGTGCTGGCCGACCTCGGCCTCCATGTTGATGCCCTTGATCTGGATGATGCGCGGCTTGCCGTCCGCGAACACCGTGCCGGCGACCGAGCGCTCCTGCTTGTCGGTCACCACCGTCAGGCGGATATAGTTCTCATAGGCGCCCTGCTGCTCGCGCCGGACATCCTCGACCGCAATGCCGCGCTCGCGCGCGACGATCGGGGCGGAGACCATGTTCACACTCTGGAGCTGCGGACGGAGCACCGCGGCGAGCGCAGCGGCGGTCAGCGCCTTGACGTTCATCGACGCGACGTCGCCCTCATATTCGAGCTTGATCGCCTTGATACCCGTCTCCGTCAGCTGGCCGGCGAAGGAGCCGAGCAGGTCGGCGAGCTTCACGAACGGCGTCAGGCGCGGAGCTTCCTCGGCGGTGATCGAGGGCATGTTCAGCGCGTTGGAAACGGCGCCCTTGGTCAGATAGTCCGACATCTGCTCGGCGACCTGCAGCGCGACATTCTCCTGCGCTTCCGTCGTGGAGGCGCCCAGATGTGGCGTCGCGATGAAGTTCGGCAGGCCGAACAGGACGTTCTCGGTCGCCGGCTCCTCGACGAACACGTCGAAGGCCGCGCCGCCGACCTTGCCGGACTTCAGCGCCTCGGCGAGATCCGCCTCGACGACCAGCCCCCCGCGGGCGCAATTGATGATGCGCACGCCGTCCTTCATCTTGGCGATCGCCGCGGCATCGATGATGCCGCGCGTCTTCTCGATCAGCGGCGTATGCAGCGTGATGAAATCGGCGCGGCGGAAGAGCTCGTCGAGCTCGACCTTCTCGACGCCGAGCGCCAGCGCCCGCTCCTCCGAGAGGAACGGGTCGAAGGCGATGACGCGCATCTTGAGGCCGACGCCACGATCCGCGACGATCGAGCCGATATTGCCGCAGCCGATGACGCCGAGCGTCTTCGCCGTCAGCTCGACGCCCATGAAGCGGTTCTTCTCCCACTTGCCGGCCTGCGTCGAGGCGTTCGCCTCGGGGATCTGGCGGGCGAGCGCGAACATCATCGCGATCGCATGCTCGGCCGTCGTGATCGAATTGCCGAAGGGCGTATTCATCACGATGATGCCCTTCGCCGTCGCGGCCGGAATGTCGACATTGTCGACGCCGATGCCGGCGCGGCCGATGACGCGAAGGTTCTTCGCCGCCGCGATGACCTTCTCGGTCACCTTGGTATTGGAGCGGATCGCGAGACCATCATAATTGCCGATGATCTCGAGCAGCTTCTCCTTGTCCTTGCCGAGATCGGGCTGATAGTCGACCTCGACGCCGTGATCCTTGAAGATCTGGACGGCGGTCTTGGAGAGCTTGTCGGAAATGAGAACGCGGGGTGCCATGGACGTGGTTTCCTTGCGCAGCGCCTGCCGCCATCACCGCCGTCATTCCGGCGCAAGCCGGAATCCATCGAGCTGAAGCCTTTCACGGCTGAATGGATCCCGGCTTTCGACGGGATGACGCAAAACGGAACGTCGGGGCTCATGAGGGGAAGCGGCCGGACGGCATGCCCGGCCGGAGCAATCACGCAGCCTTCTTGAGGCCGGCCTTCTGCGACGCGAAGGCCCAGTCGAGCCATTCGGTCAGGATCTCGAGATCCGACGCCTCGATGGTCGCGCCGGCCCAGATGCGGAGGCCGGGAGGCGCATCGCGATAGGCGCCGATGTCATAGGCGACGCCGGCCTTGTCGAGCGCGGTGGCGAGGCCCTTGGCGAAGGCCGCCTGGCCGTCCGCGTCGAGCGCCTTCACGGCCGGATCGACGACGACGAGGCAGACCGAGGTGTTGGAGCGCGTCGCTTCGCTCTTCGCCAGGAAATCGATCCACGGCGTCTTAGCGACCCATTTGGCGAGTACGGCGAGATTGGCGTCGGCGCGCGCTTCGAGCGCCTTGAAGCCGCCGAGCGCCTTCGCCCAGTGCAGCGCGTCGAGATAATCCTCGACCGCCAGCATGGACGGCGTGTTGATCGTCTCGCCGACGAAGATGCCGTCGATGAGCTTGCCGCCCTTGGTCATGCGGAAGATCTTCGGCAGCGGCCAGGCCGGCTTGTAGGTCTCGAGCCGCCCGACCGCACGTGGGCTGAGGATCAGCATGCCATGCGCCGCCTCGCCGCCGAGCACCTTCTGCCAGGAGAAGGTGACGACATCGAGCTTGGCCCAGTCGAGATCCTGCGCGAAGGCGGCGGAGGTCGCGTCGCAGATGGTGAGGCCCTTGCGGTCCGCATCGATCCAGTTGCCGTCCGGCACGCGCACGCCCGAGGTGGTGCCGTTCCAGGTGAAGACGACGTCGCGGTCGAAATCGACGCGGGTCAGATCCGGCAGGTCTCCGTAATCGGCGGTGAAGGTGCGCACATCCGCAAGCTTCAGCTGCTTGACGACATCGGTCACCCAGCCCTCGCCGAAGCTCTCCCAGGCGAGCAGGTCGACGCCGCGCGCGCCGAGCAGCGACCACAGCGCCATCTCGACCGCACCGGTATCGGAGGCCGGCACGATGCCGATGCGATAATCCGCCGGCACGCCGAGAATCTCGCGCGTCAGCTCAATCGCTTCCAGGAGTTTGGTCTTGCCGATCTTGGCCCGGTGCGAGCGGCCGAGGGCCGCATCCTTGAGCGCTTCGAGCGTCCATCCCGGACGCTTGGCGCAGGGGCCGGAAGAATAATTGGCGTTCACCGGCCGGCGGCCGGGCGTAGCGAGATCTGCCATGATCTACCCTCACAGATAGCAGCGCCTCGTTGGGGAGGCGTGTCCCGCCGATGCGTCTACGCCCGCGCCGGGGGGAAGTCAACGAGATCGAAGGGCCAAATCTCGGACGACAAAAAGGGCGCGCCACCTTGCCGCGGCGCGCCCTTCTCGAAAGAGCGGATGGAGCTTTGGATGCGCTCAGTAGAAGGAGTAGCGCAGGCCGAGGCGAATCTCGTTGGCGTCGATATTGTTGTACTGGATCGTGCCACCGCCGCCCGCCGGGATGTAGCCGGACACGGCGTCACCCAGGTTGAGATAGCGGTAGGAGAGGTCCAGTGCCGTATTGGGCGTGATCGCGTAGGACGCGCCCGCCATGAGGGCCCAGGCGAAATTCCACTGCCCTGCCCCGTTCCAAGTGCCGGTGACGCCATTGGGGTTGATGTAGGAGATATTCGACGTCTCGAGATAGGACGTGCCGATGCCCGCGCCGACATAGGGCGTGAGACCGGCATAGGTGCCGAGGTCGATATAGCCGTTGAGCAGCATCGTCCAGGCGGAGATGTCGGCCGTCTCGATCGAATAGCCAAGCCCGCCGCAGCCGCCGCAATAGCCCTCGCCATAGGCGCCGGCATTGAACTCGTAGTCGACCGTCGCATCGGCGCGGAAATAGTCGTTGAACTTGTAGCCGACGCCGGCGCCGAGCATCCACGTATTGTCGAGGCTCGTATTGTTCCAGGGGTCGGTATAGGTCGGCGTCACGAACGCAATGTTCGGGCTGTTGTAGAACTTGTAGCCGATATCGCCGCGCAGATACCACCCGCCAGTGGCCACCGGCAGTGGCTCGACATAGGGCTGCTCGGCGAGGTCTGCCGCGAAGGCGCAGACCGGCATCAGGAGGCTCGCGCCGAGAGCCGCCGCGAGCGTTGAGATTCTTGCAATAGCCATGGCTGTCTCCCGGTCGACAGGATTGGATCGGGCCGAAGTCCGATCAAGCTTCGTTGTTCGGGATCATCTTTCACGGCGAACGCTTAAGAACGGATTAACCACGTGGCTTAACTACGTTTCTTCATCAAAGCTAACGCCGTCTGTGGCAATTCGGCATGCGGTGATGTCCCATCGAGACCACGATTCGATGCAGGAACTGGACTATGGCATTGGACGTATTGTCATTTGCGAGACCGGACGGGACGCTGTTTCAAGTTCCCAGCGCATGGTGGCAAGAGGCTGGCATGCCGCATTTCGCCCGATCGAGCACGACCTATCCCACCACTTCCGCAGCAACCTTCCACGCTGATCTGGCTGCGATCGAGCCGCCACACCGCCGGCCGGGCGTTGAGTTGGACTATCGTGGATTTCGCAGGGACAAGATGCTTCCGGTCCTCCACGCGATTGCGTCCGGAAGCGCGCTTCCGCCGATATCTTTGGTGAGCGGCCGATCACTCGGATTTCGATACGTGGTCACAGACGGCTTTCATCGATATCACGCGGCCATCGCAGCAGGCTTCTCTTGCATCCCTGCATGCGAAGGCTGGCTTCTGGAAGAGGCGTGATCCAGACCTGCGCCGTACCGTAGTGGCAGCCTGTCGCCGGCCGTGACGCAGCGCGACGGCGCTATGAGATTCGATTGACGCCAGGCGTCCCCTGCGTCTGAACTCAGGCGGCGACGGCCTTCAGCGCGCCGATGATGTCGTCGACCACCTGCTCGACCAGTGCGTGATCATCGCCCTCGGCCATGACGCGGATGAGCGGCTCGGTGCCCGACGGGCGGATGACGAGGCGCCCGGACGCGCCGAGGCGCGCCTCGCCCTCGGCGATCGCCGATTTGACGCCTTTCGCATCGAGCGGCTTGCCGCCGGAGAAGCGGATGTTCTTGAGGATTTGCGGCACCGGCTCGAAGCGCCGGCAGACCTCGCTGACCGGCCGGCCGGTCTTGCGGACCACCGCGAGGATCTGCAGCGCGGAAACGAGGCCGTCGCCCGTCGTCGAGAAATCCGACAGGATCAGATGCCCGGACTGTTCGCCGCCGACATTGAAGCCGTGCTGGCGCATATGCTCGACCACATAGCGATCGCCGACCTTGGTCCGCGCGAGCGACAGGCCGAGCGAGCCGAGATAGCGCTCGAGGCCGAGATTGGACATGATCGTCGCGACGATGCCGGGCTGGGAGAGCTTGCCTTCCTCGGCCCAGGAGGCCGCGACGACCGCCATCAGCTGATCGCCATCGACGATCTCGCCGCGCTCATCGATCAGGATGACGCGATCGGCGTCGCCATCGAGGGCGATGCCGATATCGGCGCGCACCTCATGCACCTTGCGGCGCAGCGCCTCGGTCGCGGTCGAACCGACATCGCGGTTGATGTTGAAGCCGTCCGGCTCGTCGCCGATCGACACGACCTCGGCACCGAGCTCCCACAGCGCCTCCGGGGCGACCTTGTAGGCGGCGCCATTGGCCGAATCGACCACGATGCGGAGCCCAGAGAGATCGAGCGCCCTCGGCAGCGTGCGCTTGGCAAATTCGACATAGCGCTCGCGCGCGCCGTCGATGCGCTTGGCGCGGCCGAGGTCGGACGGCTTGGCGAGGCGGCCGGAAAGATCCTCCTCGATCAGCCGCTCGATCTCGGCCTCGTTCTCGTCCGAGAGCTTGTAGCCGTCCGGGCCGAACAGCTTGATGCCGTTGTCCTCGAACGGGTTGTGCGAAGCGGAGATCATGACACCGAGATCGGCGCGCAGCGAGCGCGTGAGCATGGCAACGGCCGGAGTCGGCAGCGGGCCAAGCAGGAAGACGTCGACACCGGCGGCGGTAAAGCCGGCCGTCAGCGCCGGCTCGATCATATAGCCGGAGAGGCGCGTATCCTTGCCGATCACCACGCGGTGGCGATGGCCACCATTGCGGAAGGCGATGCCGGCGGCGATGCCGACCTGAAGCGCCAGCTGCGGCGTGATCGGGAAGCTGTTGGCCTTGCCGCGAATGCCGTCCGTGCCGAAGAACTTGCGTGCCATGCTGGAGTTCCGTTCGCCTCGTCCGCGCCTTCTTAGACCGAGCATGAGCGCGAATGCGTTCAAGAATGATGAGCGAGTGTTAAGCCGGGGGCGATGTCGCAGACAAGGCCGTCCGAACGGGTCGACGCCGTCGCCCCGCGATCTTTTACCGTAAGGTTCAGATTCATAAGAACTATTGGTGCGCGCGGCCTCGCGTTTCGTTCGGCTGCCGAATATTTCAGCCCGTCACGGAAATTGTCTTCTCGCGGCGGCGCGCGGATGCGAGCGCAGCGGCGTCGCCTTGCGACAGCCCGAATCCGAACGTTCCAGGACGATCGCCTGGAAGCCCGCCAAGGAGCCTGCCATGAAAGCCCTCATCGTCGTCGACATGCTGAATGACTTCTACAACGGCGTCCTCGCCAACGAGGAGCATGCCGCGAAGATCATTCCCGTGATCGCGGATCTGATCGCGCATGCGCGCAAGGACCCGGATTGGCTCGTCGTCTATTCGAACGACGCCCACCGCGCCGATGATGGCGAGATCGCCATCTGGGGACCGCATGCCATGGCCGGCACGCCCGGCGCCGACGTGATCGACGCGCTGCGCCCGACCGGCGCCGAGCGCGAGATCGTCTCGCCGAAGCGCTTCTATGGCGCCTTCGACGAGACCGGCCTCGACGAGATCCTGAAGCGCTATGGCGTCACCAGCGTCGTGATTGCCGGCCAGCACACCCATTGCTGCGTCCGCCATTCGAGCTATGGCGCCTTCATCCGCGGCTATGGCATCGAAATCCCGGCCGACGCCGTCTGCGCCTTCGAGGGCGTCGACCATGACGAGGCGCTCGACTATCTGCGGACGATCTATGGCGCGGAGATCACGACCAGCGCCGCGCTGCTGCGCCCGAACGACCGCGCCGCCGCCTGACGCTGGCCGGTTCGCCAACCGCCGGCCAAACGAAAAGGGCGGGATCCGAGGATCCCGCCCTTTTTGAATTCGTCGCCGGGAAGACCGTCAGGCCTGCGGCTGCGGCTCCAGTCCGGTATCGGACTCCCCGCCCTTCGGCCGCGGACCGCGCGTCGTCGGCACGACCGACGGGCGCGAGGGCGGCGTCGAATCGCCCGAGTCGCGGATCGGCGGCTTGCCCTCGAGCAGGCCACGGATCTCGTCGCCGGTCAGCGTCTCATATTCGAGCAGCGCCTCGGCGATCGCGATGAAGGTGTCGCGGTTCTCGGCGATCAGCCGGCGCGCTTCGCTCTCGCCATGCTCGATCAGCTTGCGCACTTCCTCGTCGATCAGCTTGGCGGTCTCGTCCGACATGTTGCTCGACTGCGTGACCGAATGGCCGAGGAAGACCTCCTGCTCGTTCGGACGGTAGCGCACACGGCCGAGCTTCTCGGACATGCCCCACTCCATGACCATGGAGCGCGCGAGGCTCGTCGCCATCTGGATGTCGCCGGCGGCGCCCGTCGTGACCTTTTCCGGCCCGAAGGTGATGATCTCCGCCTCCCGGCCGCCGAACAGCATGACCAGGCGCGAGATCGCCTTCTCATAGGTCCAGTTGTAGCGATCCGACTCCGGCAGCGTCATCACCATGCCGAGCGCGCGGCCGCGCGGGATGATGGTCGCCTTGTGGATCGGGTCGATCGTCCCGGCGAGCAGCAGCGCGATCAGCGCATGGCCGGCCTCGTGATAGGCGGTGTTGCGCTTCTCTTCCGGCGTCATGGCGAGCGACTTGCGCTCGGCGCCCATCATGACCTTGTCCTTGGCGTCCTCGAACTCGGCCATGGTCACGATGCGCTTGTTGCGCCGCGCCGCGAGCAGGGCCGCCTCGTTGACGAGGTTCATCAGATCCGCGCCGGAGAAGCCGGGCGTGCCGCGGGCCAGCGTCTTAATGTCGACGTCGGGCGACATCGGCACCTTGCGCGCATGGACGCGGATGATCTTCTCGCGGCCATTGACGTCGGGATTCGGCACGGTGATCTGGCGATCGAAACGGCCGGGACGCAGCAGCGCAGGGTCGAGCACGTCGGGACGGTTCGTCGCCGCGATGATGATGACGCCTTCGTTCTGCTCGAAGCCGTCCATCTCGACGAGGAGCTGGTTCAGCGTCTGCTCGCGCTCGTCATTGCCGCCGCCAAGACCGGCGCCGCGATGACGGCCGACCGCGTCGATTTCGTCGATGAAGATGATGCAGGGCGCGTTCTTCTTCGCCTGCTCGAACATGTCGCGCACGCGGCTGGCGCCGACGCCCACGAACATTTCGACGAAGTCGGAGCCCGAGATCGTGAAGAAGGGAACATTGGCCTCACCGGCGACGGCACGCGCGGTGAGCGTCTTGCCGGTGCCGGGCGGGCCGACGAGCAGCACGCCGCGCGGAATCCGGCCGCCGAGCCGCTGATACTTCTGCGGATCGCGCAGGAATTCGACGATCTCCTGCAGGTCTTCCTTGGCCTCGTCGACACCCGCGACGTCGTCGAAGGTGACGCGGCCATGCGCCTCGGTCAGCAGCTTGGCCTTCGACTTGCCGAAGCCCATGGCCTTGCCGCCGGCGCCGCCCTGCATCTGGCGCATGAAGAAGATCCACACGGCCAGGATCAGGAACATCGGGAACCAGGAGATCAGCACGCCGATCAGCGAGGTGCCGCCTTCGGTCGGCGGCTTCGCCGTGATGCCGATATTCTTGGCCTCGAGGCGCTTGACCAGGTCATTGTCCTGCTGCGGCGCGAAGGTCTGGAACGCGGTGTTGTCGCTATAGCTGCCGCTGATCTGCTGCCCGGCGATCACCACGCTCTTCACGCGGCCGCTGTCGACATCGGTCAGGAACTGCGAATACGCAATATCCGACCCTGCGGCGCGCGGCCCGGGATTCTGGAAGAGATTGAAGAGGGCAATCAGCAGCAGGCCGATAATGACCCAGACTGCGAAGTTGCGAAAATTCGCGTTCATCAGAATCCCTTCGAGCGCGGCAGTTCTGTCGTTTGGAACCGCTCGTCGAGCGTAAGATAGGTGGGCGGGGCTGCTAAGCCAAGACGACCAGACCTCAGCATAACGTACAAATTGCGGCGATGGTTGAGGAAGATCATGCTTCTTCCGCCGTGACGGCCTCGCCAAGACGCCGCGCGACCCCCTGCGAGGCCCGCATCGCGTGCTCCCCGCCGGTGAATCCGGCGAGCGGCGCCGCCACGAGATGGCCGTCCCGGAACAGCGCCGGCGTCGTCGCCACGGTGCGCGGCAGGCCGGCCCGCACGGGCTGCGGCAGGGCAAGCCGTCCGGCCTCGCCGAGCGCCGTCAGCACCATTCCGGGTGGAGCATTTTCGATCTCGACCTCGAAGCGCCTGTCCCAAACACCGCGAAAGCCGCCGACGAGCGCGACGCTGGGCAATCCGGCCCGGCCCGCCTCGCGCTCGAAAACGATCCGATCCGCCCGCCGGGATGCCACGGCGCCGGCCAGGGTCCGCCGAACCGGATCATTCCCCGCAAGCACCGCGGCGAGCGCGGTAACGCGTTCGATCCGGGGCACATGCTCCGCGCCGCCGGCGGCACGGAGGATACGCGCCAGCGCGCGGAGGCGGATCTCCTCGGGCTCGGCGAGCCAGAGCGGGCGCGACAGGCGGATCGCGCCGAATTGATCGACGGAAGCGGCCGCCGCAATCAGGCGATCCACATAGTGGTCGATCGCCGCCGCGGCCCGGCGGAGGCGGGATGCCGTCGCAGCGAGGCGCTCGGCCGTCATGCCCTCCCGGGCGAGCACCGGCATGAATGCCCGCATCCGCGCCCGCGCGAAACGAGGATCCCGATTATGCGGATCGTCGACGGGCACAAGCCCCGCGGCAGTGACGATGGCGCGAAGATCGCCGCGCGCCAAGTCGAGCAGCGGCCGGACCAGCACGGCGTCACCGCGTGCCGATTGCCGCGCCATGCCAGCGAGCCCATAGACGCCCGAGCCACGCGCGAGGCGCATCAGCACGGTCTCGGCCTGGTCGTCGCGATGATGCGCGGTCGCACAATGCGTGAGCCGCTGCTCCGCCATCGCGCCGAACAGAAGGCGATAGCGCGCATCCCGCGCGGCGGCCTCGATGCCGGTGTCGGGATGCGGCCCGTCCCAGCGCAGGATGTGGGCGGGAAAGCCGATCGTGCCGGCGATGCGGGCAACCTCGGACGCCTCAGCCGCCGCTTCGGGCCGGAGCCCGTGGTCGACGGTAAGCACCACGATACGCGCCGCCCCGTTCGTCAGCGCCGCCCAGCGCCGGGCGAGGAGCATCAGGGCCATGGAGTCGGCTCCGCCGGAGACCGCCAGCGCGATCCCGTCCGATCCCTCGAGCGGCGCGAAGCACCGCAATAGAGTTGCGTCGTCGATCACGCAGCGCTCAGCAGCTCGCGTTGGCCTGCTCCGTCTTGACGCGCTGGATCAGCGCGTTCGAGCTCTTCGGGTATTTCTTGAGGATCTCGCCATAGGTGCTGCAGGCCGCGTCGCGCTGGCCGAGCCCATAGAGCGAGAGGCCGAGCTTCAGCAGCATGTCCGGCGCCTTGGCGCTCTTGGGGAAATTCTGGTAGCCGGCAAGGAAGGCGTCGGCCGCGCCGCGATAGTCCTGCCGCGCATAGAGGCTTTCGCCCAGCCAATATTGCGCGTCGGCGGCCAGCGGATCGCTCGGATAGCTGGCGAGGAAGCGGCGGAACGACGCCTCCGCGATATCATAGTCGCCCTTGAGCACGAGGTCGTAGGCCGCGTCATAGTCGCCGCTCGCGCTGCCCGTCGGCGCCGGCGGTGCGGTGGCCGCGCCGCTGCCGAGCGCGCCGAGATCGAGCGGCTGCGGATTGGTCGGGTCGACGGCAATCTGGCCGAGCGGGCGCGGCGGGGTGCCCGGGCCGTCGGCAGGCGCAACACCCTGGGCGGCGATGGCCGCCGCAACGGGGTCGGAGGCGGCCGCATTCGGAGCGGGGGCACTCGGAGCGGCGGCCTTCGGAGCCGGCACCGGCGGCGGCGCGGCGGCACGCTTGGCGGCGCCACCGCCCTGCGCGGCGCGGAGCTGATCCTGCAGCTGCCGCACCTGATAGGTCAGTTCCTCGACCTGGCCGGTCAGGGCGCGCATTTGCTGCTCGAGGCGGTCCATCCTGAGCGCCGCCTGCGCCTCGCTGGACGAGGATTGGACGGGAACGAGGCCGGGATCCTGGATCGGCGCGCCCTGCTCGACCGCGGCCGGCGGCACCGGCGCGCTCTGGTCCTGACGCTTGAACATGTCGAAAAGGCCGGCCTCGGCGGGACCCGGCTGCGTGGCGGCGAGCGCCCCGGCGAGCACGACCACGGCCGATAGAATGTGACGCCTGCTCATGGGTGGATCCGCAACTGCCCGCATGTTTCAAGGGATGGGGACGGAACGATCGGCCCGCTCTGCGTATCAGGCCTGCCGCGTTCGGCCAAATTGGGGCGGTGCTGACGATGAACCCGCCGAACGGCCCTCGCGCTCGCCCAAAACGAAACGGCGGCCGCAAGGGCCGCCGTTCCTGGACCGGATGGTGGATGCTGCGCTCAGTTGAGCACGGTCACCGCGCGGCGGTTCTGCGACCAGCAGGAGATGTCGTCGCAAACCGCGACCGGACGCTCCTTGCCATACGAGATCGTCCGGATGCGGGCCGGATTGATGCCGCGCGAGACGAGATAGTTCTTCACATTGGTGGCACGGCGGGCGCCGAGCGCGATGTTGTATTCGCGCGTGCCGCGCTCGTCGGCATGGCCTTCGATCGTGACGGTGTAGTTCGGATAGCGCTGCAGCCAGGCGGCCTGCTTGTCGAGCGTGACGCGGCCCTGGGCCGAGACGTCGGTCTGGTCGGTGTCGAAGAAGACGCGATCGCCGACATTGACCACGAAGTCCTGCTGGCTGCCCGGCGTCGCGGCGCCGATGCCTGCACCTTCGGGACCGCCCGGCTTGTTAGCGCAGGCTGCCAGCAGCAGCGCGCCGGCCAGCGCCGCCACAATGCCGGCGCTGCGCGAAAAATTAACGAATTTCATCATCAGAAGTAACTCCTCGTCCACCATAGCCGGACCTGATCCGCAGATAACAGCGGCTTGGTTAAGCTGGCGTTCAGTAACGTGGTTGACCAACTCTTAACGCCGTGCACGCACGGCGGACGCAACACTGGAACGGCGCGACACACGGCCCGCGCCCGGCCGAACGAATGGCCGATCCGAGCGAGCGCGCGG
Source organism: Kaistia hirudinis (assembly GCF_014196455.1). Taxonomy (GTDB): domain Bacteria; phylum Pseudomonadota; class Alphaproteobacteria; order Rhizobiales; family Kaistiaceae; genus Kaistia; species Kaistia hirudinis. The sequence goes on along the minus strand of NZ_JACIDS010000004.1, from coordinate 116,422 downwards.
CCCGCCCGGACCGGATGAGAGGGGCCTAGTCGAGCAGCGGCGACCAGGCGGGATCGGAGGCGAAGGACGGCGTCGGAATGCGCTGCTCGTTATAGCCGGTCAGATCGATCGAATAGAGCTGCGGACCGCCGCTGGCGCCGCCGCCATCACGGAAGAACATGATCACGCGGCCATTCGGCGCCCAGGTCGGGCCTTCATTGTGGAAGCCCTCGGTCAGGATGCGCTCGCCCGAGCCGTCGGGCTTCATGACGCCGATCGCGAAGCCGCCACTGGACTGGCGCGTGAAGGCGATCAGGTCGCCGCGCGGCGACCAGACCGGCGTCGAATAGGAGCCCTGGCCGAAGGAGATGCGCGTCGGGTTCGAGCCGTCGGCGCCCATGACGTAGATCTGCTGGCCGCCGCCGCGATCCGAGGTGAAGACGATCTGCCGGCCATCGGGCGAATAGGACGGGCTGGTATCGATCGAGGCGGAATTGGTCAGCCGCGTCGTCCGGCGCGAGCGCAGATCCATCTCGTAAATATTGGCGTTGCCCTGGTCCTCGAGGCTCATGACGATGCGCTGGCCATCGGGCGAGAAGCGCGGCGCGAACGTCATGCCGGGGAACTTGCCGACCAGTTCGCGCTGTCCCGTCGAGATGTTCAGCAAATAGACGCCCGGCTGATCGCCGGTATAGGACATGTAGACGATCTCCTGCGACGACGGATTGAACCGCGGCGTCAGCACGAGATCATTGCCCTTGGTCAGATAGCGGGAATTGGCGCCGTCCTGGTCCATGATCGCCAGGCGCTTGACGCGCTTGTCCTTCGGCCCGCTCTCGTCGACATAGACGACGCGCGTGTCGAAATAGCCGCCGTCACCGGTCAGGCGCTGGTAGATCTGGTCGGCGATGATATGGGCGATACGCCGCCAGTTCTCGGGCGACGTCGTATATTGCTGGCCCGCCATCTGCTGGCCGGCATAGACGTCCCAGAGGCGGAATTCGACAGACAGCCGGCCGTCGGGCATGCGCGTGACGCCGCCGGTGACGAGGCCCTGCGCATTGATCACCGACCAATCCTGGAAACGTGGCGTCTGGCTGGGGCTGGTGATCTTCTCGATGAAGCCGGCCGGATCGAGCGGCAGAAAAAGGCCCGAGCGCTTCAGATCCGCGGAGATCACGCCGGTGATGTCGGTCGCGACCTGCTGATCGCCCTCGCCGACGCCGATGAAGGTCGGGATCGCCACCGGCAGCGGCTGGACATTGCCCTGCGTCACGTCGAGCTGGACGAGGGCTTCGGCCCGCTGCACCGGGGCGAGGACGCTCACGGCAGCGGCGAGCGCGAGGAGGAGAGCCGCGAGGCCAGGTCGGCCGAGGCGGCGCAGCCCGGCCGCGCCGAGGTCATGGGCATGAACCGTCATGGTGATGTTCCTGTCGTGCGAATCGTATCGATTGCGTCGAATTGTGGCGGAGGATAGCGGCGATGCAGTGGCGGCGACGTCATCCCTGCGGACTGAAGCGCATCTGCACCTCGCTCCACTGATCGTACTTCTCCAGCGGCAGCTGATACGGACCGCATTGCAGGACGGCGCGGACGGCGCCCTCGGCAGCAACGGTTCCGTACTGGCTCGCCGGATATTGCTCGATGCTCGGTATGCCGTTCACCGTGCCGTCCTGGTTCAGCTTGAAGCGGATCGTCACCGTCACCTCGGCCGGATTGGTCCAGCCGACCGGCAGGTTCCAGCAGCGCTGCACCTGGGCGCGGAGCGCGTCGAGCTCGCTCTGCGTCATCATCTGGGTCGGATTGCGCGCCTCGTCCGCGCCGAAGCCGGCCGCCTGGTCGCTCTGCGCGCCGCCGGCCGATTTCTGCTTGTCGAGCAGCGCCTTGATCTGGTCGGCATCGAACTTCGACTGCGCGGTGCTTTTCAGCTGCGACGGCGTGTTGGTGTCGGTCTTGGCCGTCTGCGTGGGCTTGGGCGCCGGCGGCTTGGACCGCGGCTTGGGCGCCGGCGGCGGCGGAGCTTCCGCCTGCTTGGGCGGCTCGGGTGTCGGTTCCGGCGCAGGAGCCGGGTCCGGCGCGGGCGCAGGCGTCTCCGCCTTGGGCGGCTCGGGAGTCTTGGGCGGCTCGGGCGTCGGCTCAGGCGGCTTCGGCTGCTCGGCCGGGGGCGGCGGCGCGGACGGCGCGGGCGCGGCAGGTGTCGGCTTGGGCGGAGCGGGCGTCGGCGCCGGGGTCGGCTGCTCGGCTGCCTTCTTGGTCTGCTCGGGCGCCGGCGGCTTCTTCGGATCGGCCGTCTTCTTGCCCTTCTGCAGGCTGGTCAGCTCGGAAATGGGCACGATGTCGACGGGCAGCGCCTCGACCATGGTCGAGTCGAACGGCTTCGTATCGGGCAGCCCGAAGAGGCCCCAGAGAATGAGGACCAGATGGGCCAAGACCGATGTAATGAGCCCGGCGCGCATCGCTGTCAGCCGCCGTCGGCGTTGAGCGTGACCAGACCGATGTTGCGGAAGCCGGCGCCGGAAATAGCGCCCATGACCTGCATGACGGTGCCGTAGTTCGACGTCTTGTCGCCGCGCACGAAGATGCGCTCGTCATAGCCGTTGCCGGCGACGGCCTTGAGCTTGGGCACGAGTTCGTCGAGCGTGATCTCGGTGTCCTGGATAAAGACCTTGCCCGACGGATCGATCGTCACCGAGATCGGATCCTTGTCGGCCGACAGCGGCTTCGCCTGGCTTTCGGGCAGGTCGATGGGCACGCCGGCCGTGAGCAGCGGCGCCGAGACCATGAAGATGATGAGCAGCACGAGGATCACGTCGACGAAGGGCGTGACGTTGATCTCGCTCATGACGGCGTGGCGGCGGCTGCGGCGGCGACCGCCGCGACGGCCGCCCCCTCCTCCGCCCCCGCCGACGGACATGCCCATCGCTCAGCTCCTCTCGTCGATCTGGCGCGACAGGATCGCCGAGAACTCATCGGCGAAACCTTCGAGGCGCGACGTGATCTTGCCGGCGGAACTGGACAATTTGTTGTAGGCGATAACGGCGGGAATGGCGGCGATGAGGCCGAGCGCCGTCGCCATGAGCGCCTCGGCGATGCCGGGCGCCACGACGGCGAGCGAGGTGTTCTTCGACGCGGCGATGCCCTGGAAGGCGGTCATGATGCCCCAGACCGTGCCGAACAGACCGATGAACGGGCCGGCGGCGCCGACGGTCGCGAGGAAGAGCAGGCGGTTTTCGAGCCGTTCGCTCTCGCGCTGGATCGTCACGTCGAGCACGCGGTCGATACGCATCTGCAGCCCGATCGGCGAGCGCGCGCCGGACTCGAAGGACCGCTTCCACTCGCGCATCGCGGCGACGAACAGCGCGGCCATGGCCGAGGCCGGTCGGCTCGAAAGCGAGCGATAGAGCTCTTCCAGCGACTGCCCCGACCAGAACACCTTCTCGAAGCGGTCGATCTGCCGACGAATCCGCGCATAGAGCAGCGTCTTGTCGATAATGATCGCCCAGCTCCAGATCGATGCGAAGCCGAGGCCCAGCATGACGATCTTGACGATGATGTGCGCTTGCAGAAACAGCGTGATCAGGGAAAGGCTGGCGACGGGCGCGTCGAGCGCTGCCTGGCCCACGTCGGCCGGATTCATTCGCTTCGGACCTCTCGGGGTTGGACCTTCCCGCGTGCCGTCACGGGCAAGGGCGGCACGTAGCGCGGATGCGCCGGCACCTGCGATTGAAAATGTCCTGCAAGCTTCGGGCCGGACACGGCTTTCCGTTCGGGTAAGTCGCCTTCAAATTTGTCGAAATGAGGGCGTTTGCGGCCTGTTCCGGCCGTTTGCCCGCCACCCTATGATAGGGATTTCATGGTTAAGCAATCGTTATTGCGGCGCTGCGGCAAAGCGCTCGGCGAGGCTGTCGGGAATGCGGCACGGACGGCCGTCCTTGGTGACGAGAACCACGGTGACGACGGCCGAGACCAGCACGGTGCTCCCGCGCCGGATCTGCTGGTCCAGGATGATGCGCGCGCCGCGGATCTCCCGCGGTTTCGTGACCACCTCGACGACGTCGTCGATGCGCGCCGGACGGCGGAATTCGATCTCCAGCCGATGCACGGCGAAGGCCATGGGCTCGCCCGCCTCGCCGGCATCCAGCGCCGCATGCATCACGCCGAGCAGGCGGACATATTCCGTCCGCCCGCGCTCCATGAAGCGCACATAGGAGGCGTGATAGACGACGCCGGAAAAATCCGTGTCCTCGAAATAGATCCGCACGGGCAGGACATGCCCGTCCGGGGTATGGCGGCCGGACGACGGCACGTTCTCGTCTTCGCTCATTCGTCCTCCGCACCGAAGAGAGGCATCTGCGTGACGGGAGGCGGGGGCGCCTCCAGCCCGAGATGGCGGAATGCATGAACCGTGAGCACGCGCCCACGCGGCGTGCGCTGCACGAAGCCCTGCTGGATCAGATAGGGCTCCACGATCTCCTCGATCGCATCGCGCGGCTCGGACAAAGCGGCGGCGATCGTCTCGATCCCGACCGGGCCGCCGCCGAACGACATCGCGATCGTCGTGAGATAGCGGCGGTCGAGCTGGTCGAAGCCCATGGAATCGACCTCGAGCCGCTGCAGCGAGCGGTCCGCGACGGCACGGTCGATCTGGCCCTGCCCCTCGACCAGCGCGAAATCGCGCACGCGGCGCAGCAGCCGGCTCGCAATGCGCGGCGTGCCGCGCGAGCGCCGCGCGATCTCGCTCGCCCCATCGGCGGTCATCGGCACGCCCATGATCCGCGCGCCGCGGCTCACAATGTGCTCGAGCTCCTGCACGGTGTAGAACTGAAGCCGGACCGGAATGCCGAAGCGGTCGCGGAGCGGCGTGGTCAGCAGGCCGAGCCGCGTGGTGGCCGCGACCAGCGTGAACTTGGCGAGGTCAATCTTCACCGAGCGCGCGGCCGGGCCCTCGCCGATGATCAGATCGAGCTGGAAATCCTCCATCGCCGGATAGAGCACTTCCTCGACCGCGGGCGAGAGGCGGTGGATCTCGTCGATGAAGAGCACGTCGCGCTCTTCGAGATTGGTCAGGAGCGCGGCGAGATCGCCGGCCTTGGCGATCACCGGACCCGAGGTCGCGCGGAAATTGACGCCGAGCTCGCGCGCCACGATCTGCGCCAGCGTCGTCTTGCCGAGACCGGGCGGACCGACGAAGAGCACATGGTCGAGCGCTTCCTTGCGCCCGCGCGCCGCCTCGATGAAGACGGACAGATTGGCGCGCGCCTGCGCCTGGCCGACGAAGTCGGCAAGCACCTGCGGGCGGAGCGTGCGGTCGTCGTCCGCCTGCTCCTCGGGCGACAGAAGGCGGCCGCCGTTCATCGTCTTGTCCTGATCAGCCATCGGGAGCCTGCGTAGCAGACGAAGCCCGAAATCACCACGGCCGCGACGACGCGGACCCCGATCAGCACGGATTCGCCAAAGGGCGGCGGCGCGAAGATGAAGAGATTGCGCGCGAACAGGATCGCGAAAGGCAAAGCGAAGAGCGCGAACAGGACCAGTGCAAAGAGCGGCGAGGCGCCGCCGCGCTGGTCGCGCCGGGCGATGATGAGCCCGGCAAAGGCAGCCGGAATGATGCCGGCGAGATAGACGGCCCGGAGCGCATAGAAACTGTCCTCCGCGATCCAGCTGGCGAGCCGGCTCGGCGAGAAGCCGCCGCCGGTCGCCTGCTCGAGCGACATGTCGAGCAGCATGAAGAGCGGCGGCGCCAGGAGCGCGAAGAGCGCCGGCGTGCGCCAGTCGAGCCGCGGCGGACCGGACGGCCGCGCCGACGCCTTCGCCGCAGTGCTGCGCGATTTGGCAGGAGAGGCTTGCTTGCCGGGCGACTGGGGCTTCCGCGCCTTGCTCGCACCGGTCTTGGCCGCGCCGGTCTTGCCTGCGCCGGCTTTGCGCGCTCCGGCGGGCTTGGGCGCGCCGGACGGCTCGGGCACGCCCGAAGATCCGGATGCGTCGCTCATGTCCGCGTCCACCGACGCAGCAGCGTCAACGCCAGCCGGCAACCGAGCGCGGCAGCGAGGCCGCTGACGGCGAACAGGCCGACCAGATAGGGGTTGGTCGCCGGAAAGCGACCGAAGGAGAACAGTCCGGCGACGAGCCCGACCAGCAGCCCAATGGCGGCGGTATGACGCCAGGGGACCGGGCCCCCGATCATCCGCTCGCGCAAGACGACGACGATGCCGACCAGCGCCGCCGGCAGCAGGCCGTAGGAATAGGGCAGCCAGGGCGCCGCGGCGAGAATGCTGCCGATGGCCCGGATGACGGAGGGGCCGAGGGTGACGACCGCCAGCGGCACCAGAACGAGCAGCGCGAAGGCCGCCCCGATCAGCGGACCGAGCACCACATGGACGGCGAGCGTCGCGAAGACGCGGCCAAAAGTCGTCGGCGTCGTGCTCGAGCGGGAGCGAACCGTCATCGCGCGAGTTCCTTGAGCGCGAGGCGGATGAGGAGCTCGGTCGAGGCGCCCTCCCCCGCATTGCGCGCCGCCGCCGCGACGGCGGTGCTGGCCTGGACCTGCGCATAGCCGAGATTGACCAGCGCCGAGGCCGCATCGGCGAGCGGCTGTGGCGCGCGGCGCTCGGCAATACCGCTTGCGACGGCGATCGTCCCCGCATCGACGGAGGAAAACGCCGGCGCCTTGTCCTTGAGCTCCGCCACGACACGCGCCGCCACCTTGGGGCCGACACCGGGCGCCCGCGCGATCTGCGCCTTGTCGGCGAGCGCGATCGCATTGGCGAGGTCCGAGGGCTTCAGGATGCCGAGGATCGCCAGCGCCACCTTTGAGCCGATCCCCTGGACGGTCATCAGCAGGCGAAACCACTCGCGTTCCACATCGCTGGCAAAGCCGTAGAGACGAATCATGTCCTCACGGACATAGGTCTCGATCGAGAGCTGCGCCGCTTCGCCGGGCTGCGGCAGGCCCTGCAGCGTGCGCGCCGAGCAAAAGGCCTGATAGCCGACACCGCCGACATCGAGGATCACCCAGTCATCCCCGAAGGAATCGACGATGCCCTTGAGCTTCCCGATCATGACGCGACACCGGATGGAAACGAGGAAGATCCAAGAGTCTTTGAAGCGTTCGCGCCAGAGCGAGTGGACATGGCGCGGCGCAAGGTCTCATCCGCTTCACCCGGTCCTGCGTCCGGAAAACCGGCCTGATCCGACACTCCTCAACCTCCCAACGCCGCCTTGAGCCGCGCCGTGGCGCCACGATGATGGATATGACAGATCGCGACGGCCAGCGCATCGGCGGCGTCGTCCGAATCGAATTCGGCCTTCGGCAGCAGCACATTGACCATCATGCGGATCTGGTCCTTCTCCGCGTGGCCCGTGCCGACGATCGTCTTCTTGACGGCGTTCGGCGAATATTCGGCGACCGAGATGCCCGCGCGGGCCGGCACCAGCAGTGCGATGCCGCGGGCCTGGCCGAGTTTCAGCGTGCCGGCGGCGTCCTTGTTGACGAAGGTCTGCTCGACCGCCGCCTCGTCGGGCTGGAACCGCGCCACGATCTCCGAAAGCCCTTCGTGCAGCACGACCAGCCGATGCGCCATCTCGCCGTCGAGCGGGGCCCGAACGGTGCCCGATGCCACGAAGGAGAGCGCATTGCCGCGCGCCTCCACGAGCCCCCAGCCGGTGCGGCGGAGGCCGGGATCGATGCCGAGGATGCGAATCGCGTGGTTCATGTACAGGCTCTACCCGAAGAGGTGCGCCTTCTCAAGAACATAGAGAGAACGACCGCGCCCCTCTTACCGAGATCATGTTGACCCGGTCGTTCAGAATCGTTGCGTCACCGCCTGCGATGACACATCGCTGTGATTGCGATTCCTAATTTGCGAAAGGAGGATGACGGAATGCTGAAACAGCTTGTCCAGCAATTCATAGACGAATACCGCCCGGATGAGCAGCGGTCCGCGGCCACGATACAGGCCTCGACAGACATTGAGGACGCGATCGTCAAGTCGACCGCTCGCATCAAGACGCATCAAAGACAGTCTAATGAGACCTTGGAGGAGTGGACGAGCGCACTCAAACAAGCCGCAAACCGATTGACCAACGCAAAAGACTTCGATGATCTATTTCGCATTGCCAAAGAGGTCGGCGACCCTATTTGGAATATCGGTCCGCTTGCAGTCTATGACTTCGCCTCCCGGATATCGATATATCTGAAAATTCCTCCGCAGCGGGTTTACCTACATGCTGGTCCGGCCAAGGCTGCCAAATGCCTTAACATCAGGGCTAAGGAGGCCTCGAAAAACGACTTCCCTGACGAGCTGGCACCGCTTTCGGAAGACGAGATAGAGAGCTTCCTCTGCATATTCGCTAACCGAATCTGCGCTCAAGGCGCAGAACGCAAACGCAAACGATCCTGCTGAACCGATTGCCAAACTTAGGGATTGGCTGCGGGCCGTCGGCCAAGGTCCGCAGCAAGTGTAAATAGCCAATCAGGCCGCGGCGAGCTTCTGCATCACCTCTTCGGGGATGTCGAAGTTCGAATAGACCGCCTGGACGTCGTCGTCGTCCTCGAGCGAATCGATCAGCCGCATCAGCGCGCCGGCCTTTTCCTCGTCGACGGGGACGAGGTTCTGCGGCTTCCAGATCGCCTTCACCGACTCGGCTTCGCCGATCGTATCCTCGAGAGCCTTGGCGACTTCGCCCATATTCTCGAAGCTCGCATAGATCGTGTGCGTCTCGGCATCGCTCTGGACATCGTCGGCGCCGGCCTCGATGGCCGCGTCCATGACCTTGTCGGCCGAGCCGGCGGAGGCCTTGTAGACGATCTCGCCGACATGATCGAACATGAACGAGACCGCGCCGGTCTCGCCCAGAGCGCCGCCGGACTTGGTGAAATAGGAGCGCACGGCGCTGGCGGTGCGGTTGCGATTGTCGGTCAGCGCCTCGACGACGACGGCGACGCCGCCGGGACCGTAGCCCTCGTAGCGGATCTCGTCATAGTTCTCGCCATCATTGCCCATCGCCTTCTTGATGGCGCGATCGACATTGTCCTTCGGCATGTTCTCGGCCCGCGCGTTCTGGATCGCGAGGCGGAGGCGGGCATTCATCTTCGGGTCCGGCAGGCCCAGCTTCGCGGAGACGGTGATCTCTCGGGCGAGCTTGGCGAAGAGCTTGGACCGCTTGGCGTCGGCCGCGCCCTTGCGGTGCATGATGTTCTTGAACTGGGAATGTCCCGCCATCTCGGACGTCCTTCGGAAATCGCAAAGCCACTGGCAGCGGCCTCCCGCCGCCACCGATCGCGCCGCTTATAGGGTTTCGCCCGCCCGAAATAAAGCTGCGCGGCGCAGAAGCCGGCTCAGGGCTTGGCGGAAGACTTCTTGCCCGCCGCCTTCTGGGGCGGCTGATCGCCCGCCGCGGCGGCCTTGTCGGCATCCTTGCGGAAGGTCGGCCAGAGCTGGGCTTCCGCCTGGGCGCGCTTCAGATCCGCGTCGGAGAGCGTCTTCATGAACTGGTCCAGCCACGCGTCCTTGAGGCCGGCATTGGACGCGATCAGATACCAGCGCGCCGCCTCGACCGGATTGGGATCGACGCCCTGCCCGCTGGCGAGCACCCGCGCATAGCGGTTCTGCGCGATCGTATTGCCCTTTTCGGCCGCACGCTGCAGCCAGGAGGCGGCGGCGATGATGTCCTTCTTGACGCCCGTGCCGTTGAAGAGGCGGATGCCATATTCGAGCTGCGCGTCGCCATGGCCGTCGGCAGCGGCCCGCGCCAGCCACATGGTCGCGATCCCGTCGTCGAGAATGACCCCGTCGCCGACGCCATAGAGCTGCGACAGCGCATATTCGGCGTCGCTGTTGCCCTGCGCCGCGGCCTTGCCGAAATAGTCGGCCGCCTTCAGCGGGTCGCGCGGCCGCACGTCCCCCTCGAGATAGAGCAGGCCGAGATTGTAGAGCGCGTCCGAATTGTTCCAGATCGCCGCCTGCTCGAAGGCGTCGGCGGCCTTCGCCTTGTCCTTCTTGACGCCCTTGCCGTCGAGATAGAGCAGGCCGAGCGCCAGTTGCGCGGCCGGATCGCCGCCGAGCGCCGCCTTCTGGTACCAGGCAGCCGCGGCCTTGTCGCTCTGCTTGACCCCGAGCCCCTCCTGGTAGAGCCGGCCGATCAGGGTCTGCGACACCGGATCGCCGCGCTCGGCGCGCGGCAGGGCGAACAGGACGGCGCGGTCGTAGAAGCCGCGCTGATAGGCGCCATAGGCGAGGTCGCCCTCGCTGCCGCCGCTGCCCGTATCCTCGGCGAGGCCGCGGCCGGATTTGAGATAGTCCTCGGCCGAGGGCATCACACCGGCGGCGGGCGGCGGCACGCCGAGCATGGCATCCGGCGGCGGCTCGAACAGGATCGCGCGGTCATTGTCCGGACCTGAGGCGCCGGCTGCCGGCGCGGCGTCGGTGCCCGGCTTGGCCGCAGGCTTGGGCGGCCCCGCCGCCAGGGCCGGGCCGGCAGCCAGAACCAGCGCCAGCGCGAGCAGCGGCGCTTTCACGGCGCCGCCTCCATCTGCCGGGCGGCGATCAGCCGGTTCGCTTCGGCGACGGCGGCCGAGGGACCTTCGGGGTGCAGCCAGACCGCGTCGCGCAGCACGACGAATTCGACCCGCGCATCGACGGCCTCGATGACCGATCCGAGCGCCCTGCCACCCATCACCATGGCCGGGATCTCGAACACGACCGACCACCAGGCCGCCATGTCGAGCGCCTTGTCGAAGATCTCGTCCGCCGTATCGCCATCGAGTCGGCCGAAGAAAAGATAGTCGCAGTCGGTTTCGCCGGCGAGCATCGCGTCATGCCGCGTCTTGAGACCGCCACCGCCGACGATCCGGTCGGGATGGAAGGTGTCGACGGCCCGGCGCAGTTCCGCCTGGCCGGCCGCCACATGGACGCCATCCGCGCCGCTCGCCTGAACGAGAGACCAATCGCCGGCGATGATCGCCGCCACGCCATTGGCCTGCGCGATCGGAACGAGCCGCTCCGCCGCGGACAAGGCGGCGTCCGGATCGAGATGTGCGAGGTCGAGGATCAGCGAGGCGACGTCGCCCGATCGCAGCGTCGCGTCGAGCACAGGCGCAAAATGCGCGGCTTCGAACTCTGCCGGCGTGACCAGGCAGAGCCTCGCGAACATCGGTTCCTGTACCGCTTTTTTCTTCTTCGCCATGGGCCGCTCTTCACCTTCGCGGGGATTGCACCGGACCCTTGTGGCGAAAACGGGACGCCGCCGCCGGGATCAGGCCTTGTTGAGCGTTGCGAGCAGCCGGCGATGGATCGACTCGTTGCCGACGCAGATGCTGCCGGTCTCCAGCATGCGGTCGCCGCCCGCCATATCCGAGACGAAGCCGCCGGCCTCGCGCACGAGCAGGAGGCCCGCCGCCATGTCCCAGGGATGGATGTCGGATTCGAAATAGCCGTCGAAGCGGCCGGACGCGACCCAGGCGAGATCGAGCGCGGCAGCGCCGTTGCGCCGCACGCCCGCGACTTCGAGCATGACGCGCTCGAGCTTCTTGAGATAGGCGGGATGGCCCGGACGGCCGAGATGGGGGATGCCGGTCGCGATCACGCTGTCGGCGAGCGAGTTGCGCGTCGCGACGCGCATCCGCCGGTCGTTCATGAAGGCGCCGCCGCCGCGCTCCGCGACATAGAGCTCGTTCATCACCGGGTTGAAGATCACGCCGGCGACGATCTGGCCGTCGCGCTCCAGCGCCACCGAGATGCCGAAGATCGGGATGCCGTGCAGGAAATTGGTCGTACCGTCGAGCGGATCGATGATCCAGCGATGCGACTGGTCCGTGCCCTCGATCACCGCCGATTCCTCGGCGAGGAAGCCATAGCCCGGCCGCGCCCGCGACAATTCCTCGATCAGAGTCTTCTCGGCCTTCTTGTCGGCGGCCGAAACGAAATCGCCGGGGCCCTTCACGGAGACCTGGAGATTCTCGACCTCGCCGAAATCACGGGCGAGCGTGCGGCCCGCCTTCATGACGGCGGCGACCATGACGTTCAAGAGGGCCGAGCGGGCCATGCCTTAACTCCTCGGCGCCCTGCTGCGCGATAATACGCGGGACGCGATGCTGATCGGGGATTGGGCGCTTCTCCGAGCATGGAAGGCGCCCTCGCGTCAACCCCGCATTCTCAAGCCCAGAAGGGCGGCAACCGCTCCTCGAGCACGCCGCCGATCGAAAGCGGCGCCACCGCGACCGCGAGCCCCGAGCTCTCGTCGACCTCGACCGCGATGCCGCAAAGCGTCGCCTCGCCGCCCGCCGGGCTGAAGCGTCCCGACGGAATCTTGGTCAGGAAGCGGCGTACCGGCTCGTCCTTCTCCATGCCGAGCACGGAATCGTAATCGCCGCACATGCCGGCATCGGACTGGTAAGCCGTGCCGCCGGGCAGGACGCGATGGTCGGAGGTCGGGACATGCGTATGCGTGCCGACGACCAGGGTCACGCGGCCGTCGAGGAAATGCGCGACGGCCTGCTTCTCGCTGGTCGCCTCGGCGTGGAAATCGACGATGATCGCATCCGCCTGCTCGCCGAGCGGGCAGGCAGCGACCTCGCGCTCCACCGCCGCGAACGGATCGTCGAGCGCATCCATGAAGACGCGGCCCATGACGTTGACGACGAGAATGCGGGCGCCGTTGCGCGCCGGATAAAGATTGGCGCCGCGTCCGGGTGTGCCGGAGGGAAAATTGGCCGGGCGCAGGAAGCGGGGCTGCCGCTCGGCAAAAACGAGCGCCTCGCGCTGGTCGAAGGCATGGTTGCCGGTCGTCACGACATCGGCGCCGGCATCGAGGAGATCCGTGAGAATTTCCTCGGTGAGGCCGAAACCGCCCGCCGAGTTCTCGCCATTCACCACCACGAAATCGAGGCCGAAGCGCTCGACGAGGCCGGGCAGGCGATTGACGACGGCGGCGCGGCCGCTGCGGCCGACGACATCTCCGAGGAACAAGAGGCGCAAGGAAAGCTCCGGAATCAGGCGTGCGGAGGAGCCGCCATCAGCTCCCGCTCGGTCACGAGGAAGTCGAGCGGGATATCGTGCGGCTCCGCCGCTATCTTTTCGACCTCCTGCACGGCGAAGGCAAGGCCGAGCAGCACGGGACGCCGCCCAGCCTCGATCAGCCGCGCAATGGCACGGTCGAAATGGCCCTTGCCATAGCCGATCCGGTTGAGCGCCCGGTCGAAGGCGGCGAGCGGCACGATCAGGAGATCGGGAACGACCTCGGCCGCCGTTTCGGGCGGGCCATAGGTGCCGAAGCCGGCCGGCACCAGCCGCGCATCGTGCTCGAACTGTCGGAACCGCATCGTGATGGCATCGGCGAGGAAGGGCAGCGCGATCGCGGCACCGACGAGCCGGGCCGCCGCCAGCAGCGGACGCGGATCGGCCTCGGAGCGGATCGGCCAATAGCCGGACACAACGGATGGCGCGAGACGGGCCAGCAGCGGCTCGGCCAGCGCCGCGGCATTCGACGACGCTTCAGCGCGATAATGCTCAGACAGCGCATCGCGACGGGCAAGCGCGGCGGCGCGTTGATCAGCCTTCACGTCGGACATGCTCGCGGCGGGTGGAAGGGGGAAGTGGCGAACCACGATGGGCCGATGGATATATCGATCCCGGGAACCTACAGCGTAGGTGGGCGCCGTGTACCCAAGCCCAGGGGCTCGGACAGGGACAGCTCCCGTTTGGATCGATAAGGCCCCGGGGAATTTGATGATCCTGTCGGGCCGCGCAGTGTCGCCGAAACGGAATATAGGCGACGAAGGACACGGAAGCCAGTGGCAGTGCGTCAGCCGCCGCCGTCGCGCAGCTTCTGCGTCATGCCCTCGATGCGGCCGGCGACATGGTCGATGGCCCGGGCAAAGCCCGCCTCCGCCTCCTCGAAACGGGCGATCACGGCCGATTTGGTCTCGTTGATGCCCGCGATCTCGGTCTCGAGGCGGCGGATGCGCCGATGCGCCTCGGCGAGTTCGTCGCCCATGGTCAGCGCGGACATGACGATCAGGCGCTGGTCGCCGATCTCGCCAAACGAGCCGCGGAGCTGCTCGATGATCTCGTTGAGACGGGCGGCGAGCGATTCGAGATGCGCCTCCTGCCCGTCGTCGCAGGCCATCCGGTAGACCTTGCCGTTGATGGTGATGTTGACCTGCGCCATCGCCCGTTAGCCCTTGCTGCCACGGCCGATCACGGCGCGAATGGTCTCCATCGCCGCGACGAGGCGGCGCGACACTTCCTGATTGGCCGATTCGAGCCGCTCGGCCCGCGATTCCGCGGCATCGACCGACTGGGCGAGGCGGGAGCGGTCGAGGCCGATGCGCTGCAGCTCGCCTTCCAGCTCGCCGAGCTTGGCCTCGGCGGCGAGACGCTCGTCCACCAGCCCCTCCAGCGCGTCGAGGGCCGCCTGCAGGCGGCGCACGGCCCGGTCGATGGGCGAGGCGGGCGACATCTTTGGCTGGTTGCTCCGATTCCCTGCCGCGCGGGATATGGCGCGGATTTCTGGCGCGGAGATTAGGCGGGGGGCCGACACGCCGTCAATCGGCGCGCGGCGGCCGGCCGATCGCGGCAATCGGGGCCGACCCGCGGGCCGTGCCGCGATTGACTAGGTGCCCTGAACTGTTATTTGTCGCTCCGACTTCTCCCCGGCGACCCTGCATCCGCCGGGCGTCGTTCCAGAAACCGAAACGGCTGGTAGCGGCTACTGCGGCGGTTCCGGCCTCTAGCGAAGAAGCGACCCCATGACGGAAACCGAACTCAAGAAGCGCATGGCCAATGCGATCCGCGCTCTGGCCATGGACGCGGTGGAAAAGGCGAAGTCGGGCCATCCGGGCATGCCGATGGGCATGGCCGATGTCGCCACGGTCCTCTTCACGCGCTTTGTGAAATATGACGTGCACGCGCCGCACTGGCCCGACCGCGACCGGTTCATCCTGTCCGCCGGCCATGGCTCGATGCTGCTCTATTCGGTGCTGAACCTGCTCGGCTCCGACGTCGTCTCCATGGAAGAGATCCAGCGCTTCCGTCAGCTTCATTCCAAGACGCCCGGCCACCCGGAGAATTTCGACACGATCGGCGTCGAGACGACCACTGGCCCGCTCGGCCAGGGCCTTGCCATGTCGGTCGGCTTCGCGCTCGCCGAGCGCATGCTCGCCGCCGAGTTCGGCAACGACATCGTCGACCACCACACCTATGTCATCGCCGGCGACGGCTGCCTGATGGAAGGCGTCAGCCACGAGGCGATCGATCTCGCCGGCCATCTGAAGCTCAACAAGCTGATCGTGCTGTGGGACGACAACCGCATCACGATCGACGGCCATACCGATCTCGCCACCTCGATCGACCAGGTCGCTCGCTTCAAGGCGAGCGGCTGGAACGCGGAACATGTCGACGGCTTCGACCAGGAGGCGGTCGCCGCCGCCATCGAGCGGGCGCGCAAGTCCGACAAGCCGTCGATGATCGCCTGCCGCACTATCATCGGCTATGGCGCACCGACCAAGGCCGACAGCCACGCCTCGCACGGCTCCGCGCTCGGCGCGACCGAGATCGCCGGCGCCCGCGAAAAGCTCGGCTGGCCCTATGCCCCGTTCGAGATCCCCGAGGACGTGGCCGGCGGCTGGCACGAGGCAGGACGCCAGTGGGTCGGCGCGCGCGAAGCCTGGGAGAAGCGCCTCGCCGCGCTCGATCACGACAAGAAGGCCGAGTTCAAGCGCCGCTTCGACCGGATCCTGCCGGGCAATTTCGAAGCGGCCATGGAGGCCTACAAGCGCGGCCTGTCGGATTCGAAGCCCAAGGTCGCGAGCCGCAAATCGTCCGAGATGGCGCTCGACATGCTGGCCACGGTCGTGCCGGAACTCGTGGGCGGCTCCGCCGACCTGACCGGCTCCAACCTGACGCGCGGCAAGTCGCAGCAGCCGCTGACGCCGGATGACTATTCCGGCCGCTACATCCACTACGGCATCCGCGAATTCGGCATGTCGGCGGCGATGAACGGCATCGCGCTCCATGGCGGCTTCCTGCCCTATGGCGGCACGTTCCTCGTCTTCTCCGATTATGCCCGCCCGGCGATCCGCCTGTCGGCGCTGATGCGCGCGCATGTCGTCTATGTGATGACGCATGATTCGATCGGCCTCGGCGAGGACGGTCCGACGCACCAGCCGGTGGAGCATCTGGCGGCGCTGCGCGCCATTCCGAACCTCCTGGTCTTCCGCCCCGCCGACGCCGTCGAAGTGGCCGAGGCCTGGCAGATCGCGCTCGAGAGCACGAACCATCCCTCGCTGCTCGCTCTGTCGCGCCAGAATCTGCCGACGCTGCGCGTCGAGCATTCCGTCGTGAACAAGACCGCCAAGGGCGCCTATCTGATCGACGGCCCGGCCAAGGCCGACGTGACGATCTTCGCGACGGGCTCCGAGGTCGCGATCGCGGTCGATGCCAAGGCGAAGATCGAGGCGGCCGGACGCACGGCGCGGATCGTGTCCGTGCCCTGCTTCGAGCTGTTCGAGCAGCAGGACGAGGCCTACAAGGCCGAGACCATCGGCGACTCGCCGGTCAAGGTCGCGATCGAGGCGGCCATCCGCCAGGGCTGGGACCGCTTCATCGGCACGGACGGCATCTTCATCGGCATGTCGACCTTCGGCGCGAGCGCGCCGATCGAGGCGCTCTATCCCTATTTCGGGATCACGGCAGACGCGGCAGCCGATGCTGCACTTGCGAAACTGACGTCGAACGTCTGAAACTAGAGACAACCACACCGGGGCGGCCCGCCCCGGTTCGCGGGTAGAAACGCGGCAAGAGAAGGCGCCGGCCGGCGCTACAAGGAGATCGATGATGGCGGTGCGGGTAGCAATCAACGGGTTTGGCCGGATCGGGCGCAATATTCTGCGCGCGATCGTCGAAGACGGTCGGACCGATGTGGAAGTCGTGACCGTCAACGATCTCGGCCCGGTCGAGACCAACGCCCATCTGCTGCGCTTCGATTCGGTGCATGGCCGCTTCCCGAAGAGCGTCGTTGTCGAGGGCGAGAACATCATCGTCGACGGCAAGCCGATCCGCGTCACCGCGATCAAGGACCCGTCGACGCTGCCGCACAAGGAACTCGGCATCGACATCGCGCTCGAATGCACGGGCATCTTCACCGCCCGCGACAAGGCCGCGGCGCATCTGACGGCCGGCGCCAAGCGCGTCATCGTCTCGGCCCCGTCGGACGGCGCCGACTACACCGCCGTGATGGGCGTGAACGAGGGCGGCCTGACCAAGGACCATCTCGTCATCTCCAACGGCTCCTGCACGACCAACTGCCTCGCGCCGGTCGCCAAGGTCCTGCACGAGACGATCGGCATCGAGCACGGCTTCATGACGACGGTGCATTCCTACACCGGCGACCAGCCGACGCTCGACACGATGCACAAGGACCTCTACCGCGCCCGCGCCGCCGCGCTCTCCTCGATTCCGACCTCGACCGGCGCCGCCAAGGCGATCGGCCTGGTGATCCCCGAGCTCAAGGGCAAGCTGGACGGATCCTCGATCCGCGTGCCGACCCCCAATGTCTCGCTGATCGACTTCAAGCTGGTGGCGAAGCGCGCCACCACCAAGGAAGAAATCAACGAGGCGATGAAGGCGGCGGCCGCCGGCCCGCTCAAGAACATCCTCGGCGTCACCGACCAGCCGAACGTCTCGCACGACTTCAACCACGACCCGCATTCGGCGACGTTCCACCTCGACCAGACCAAGGTCATCGACGGCACCTTCGTCCGCGTGCTGGCCTGGTACGACAATGAGTGGGGCTTCTCGAACCGCATGGCCGACATGGCGGTCACGCTCGCCAAGACGATCTGACGACGACGACCCGGCTTCGCGCCGGGTCCTTTCGATTGCGGACCGGCGGCGCAGGACCTTGCACCGCCGGCTCCCCGGGCAAGCTGACGGGAAGGGTTGCGATGACCGAATTCAGAACGCTGGACGCCGCCGACGTGAAGGGCAAGCGCGTCCTCGTCCGCGTCGATTTGAACGTGCCGACCAAGGACGGCAAGGTCACCGACGACACGCGCATCCGCGCCGTCCTCCCGACGATCACGGAGATCTCCAAGAAGGGCGGCAAGGTCATCCTGCTCGCCCATTTCGGCCGTCCCAAGGGCGAGCGCGTCAAGGAAATGTCGCTGGCGCCGGTCGTCGCGCCGCTGGAGCAGCTGCTCGGCCACGCCGTGGCCTTCGCCGATGACTGCATCGGCAACGACGCCGCGACCGCCATCGCACGGATGAGCAATGGCGACGTGCTGCTGCTCGAGAACACGCGCTTCCACAAGGGCGAGGAGAAGAACGACCCGATCTTCGTCTCCGCGCTCGCCGAGCTCGGCGACCTCTATGTCGACGACGCCTTCTCCGCCGCCCATCGCGCCCACGCCTCGACCGAGGGCATCGCGCACATCCTCCCCGCTTATGCCGGCCGCTCGATGCAGGCCGAGCTCGAGGCGCTCAGCCGGGCGCTGACGGCGCCGAAGCGGCCGGTGATCTCCGTCGTCGGCGGCGCCAAGGTGTCGTCGAAGATCGACCTCCTGCAGAATCTCGTCACCAAGGTCGATGCGCTCGTCATTGGCGGCGGCATGGCGAACACGTTCCTCAACGCCGAGGGCTACAATGTCGGCGCCTCGCTCTGCGAGAAGGACCTCGCCGAGACGGCCCGCACCATCCTGATCAAGGCCGAAGAGGCCAATTGTGCGATCATCCTGCCGGTCGACGCCACCGTCGCCTGGCGCTTCGAGGCCAATGCCCCGAACCAGAACTACAGCGTCGAGGCGATCCCGGCCGACGGCATGATCCTCGATGTCGGCCCGCAGTCGATCGAGCGCATCCGCGCGGCGATCGACGATGCGGCGACGCTGGTCTGGAACGGCCCGCTCGGCGCGTTCGAGCTGGCGCCGTTCGACAAGGGCACGGTCGCCGCAGCGCGCCATGCCGCCGAGCGCACCAAGGCCGGAACGCTGCTCTCCGTGGCCGGCGGCGGCGACACGGTTGCCGCGCTGAACCAGGCCGGCGTCGCGGACGACTTCACCTATGTCTCGACCGCCGGAGGCGCCTTCCTCGAATGGCTCGAGGGCAAGGCGCTGCCGGGCGTCGAGGTGCTCAAGCGCAAGTAAGCGCGCGCCTAGACCCACACGTCTTCACGAAGAATGTTGCGGCGCGAAATGGCAAGATCGCCAGTTCGCGCCGCAGCTGTTTTGTTTGGTCATAGAAATTAAACATTCCAGTCGTTTAATCGATTCGTAGCGCATTATTTTGCGATGCAAAATCGATCGTTGCGCGCTATCCCAAGTGTGCTTGGCTCGGGCAGTCCAGCCAAACTGATTGGAAGAGATCGTCACGTATGACCGAAAGCCTGCAGGATATAGCCCGTCGTCTCGTCACGCCCGGCAAGGGCCTCCTGGCAGCCGACGAGAGCTCGAGCACGATCAAGAAGCGGTTCGACTCGATCGGGCTCGACTCGACTTTCGAAACCCGTCGTGACTATCGCGAGATGCTGTTCGGCGCCGACGAGGCGATGCGGAACTATATCTCCGGTGTCATTCTCTATGACGAGACGATCCGCCAGAACGCTGCCGACGGCACGCCGCTGGTCAAGCTGATCGAGGCCGCGGGCTCGGTCCCCGGCATCAAGGTCGATCTCGGCGCCAAGCCGCTCGCCGCCTTCCCGGGCGAGTTCATCACCGAGGGCCTCGACGGTCTGCGCGAGCGCCTCGCCGAATATCACACGCTCGGCGCCCGCTTCGCCAAGTGGCGCGCGGTCATTCCGATCGCCGAAAGCCTGCCGACCGAGGCCGCGACCATCACCAACGCCCATGCGCTGGCGCGCTATGCCGGGCTCTGCCAGGAAGCCGGCATCGTCCCGATCGTCGAGCCGGAAGTGCTGATGGACGGCGCCGTCGCCACGCATGACATCGCCCGCTGCGACGCCGTCACGCGGCGGACGCTGACGATCGTCTTCGAAGAGCTGATGCGGCTGCGCGTCGATTTCACCGGCATGATCCTCAAGCCGAACATGGTCGTTCCCGGCCGCGACAGCGGCCAGCGCGCCTCCAGCGAGGAAGTTGCCCAGCGCACCGTCGCGGTGTTCCGCGATACGGTGCCGGCCTCCGTTCCCGGCATCGCCTTCCTCTCCGGCGGCCAGTCGGACGAGCAGGCGACGGAGAACCTGTCGCACGTCAACCGCATTCCGAACCTGCCCTGGAAGATCACCTTCTCCTTCGGCCGCGCCTTGCAGGCGGCAGCGCTCAAGGCCTGGGGCGGCAAGAGCGAGAATGTGGCCGCCGGGCGCCATGCGTTCCTGCATCGCTGCCGCATGAACAGCCTCGCCGCGCTCGGTGAGTGGCAGCCCGAACTGGAGCGCGAAGCGGCCTGATCGCCTCTTCTTCGCAGACGACGCCGTCCTGCGGCGTCGTCCCCCTTTCTATCGGCCGTCAAATCACGCTAAACCTTGAGTCCTCGGCGGGTTGATCAGGGCGTGACGCAGCGGCGGACCATGGCAAGAGATTTCGATCCTTACAGGCTGGCCAGTCCGCAGGTCTATCTGTGGCGCATGGTCGTGTTCCTGGTCATCGCGGCCTTCGTCACGCTGATCCTCTATCGCCAGGTCTATGTCTCGTTCCTGGCGAATCCGGCGCTGAACAGCGTCATCATCGCCGTCCTGTTCATCGGCATATTGCTCGCCTTTCGGCAGGTGATCCGCATCTTCCGCGAAGTGCGGTGGGTGAACAATTTCCGCACCTCCGACCGCTCGATGGAGCTCGAGCGCCCACCCGTGCTGCTCGCCCCGATGGCGGCGATCCTGGGTGATCGCATCGGCCGCGTCTCGATCTCGACGCAGACTATGCGCTCGGTGCTCGATTCGATCCTGATGCGCCTCGACGAGGATCGCGACACATCGCGCTACCTGACCGGCCTCCTCATCTTCCTCGGCCTGCTCGGCACGTTCTGGGGCCTGCTGGAGACGGTCGGCGCCGTGGCCGACGCGATCGGCGCGCTCAATGTCGGCTCCGGCGACAGCGCCGTCATCTTCGAGGACCTGAAAGCCGGCCTGCAGGCGCCGCTGAAGGGTATGGGGACGGCGTTCTCGTCATCGCTGTTCGGCCTTTCCGGCTCGCTGATCCTCGGCTTCCTCGACCTCCAGGCGGGCCAGGCGCAGAACAAGTTCTATACCGAGCTCGAGGACTGGCTCTCGACGGTAACCGACCTCGACCCGACCATGATGGACATGCGCGAGGGCGCCTCGTCCGGCGAGGATCTGCGCGTCGCGATCGAGCGGCTGACCCAGGTGGTGCAGGAGGGCGCGGCGCCCGGCGGCGCATCGGGCGGCTCCAACCAGCGCGCCACCACGGCCATGGCCAATCTCGCCGAGGGCATCCAGGGCCTGGTGCAGCACATGCGCTCGGAACAGCAGGTCGTCCGCAGCTGGGTCGAGCAGCAGGCCGATCAGCAGCGCGAGATGCAGCAATTGCTCGAGGTCATTGCACGGGCGCTGAAGCAGCCCGCCGGGGAGTAGCCCGTGGCCCTCCGAGCCCGCCGCCGCGAGGCGCGCAGCGATGTCTGGCCGGCCTTCGTCGACGTCCTGTCGAACCTGCTGCTCGTCTTCATCTTCCTGCTGTCGATCTTCGCGCTGCTGCAATATCTGCAGACCCGCGAGATCAGCGGCAAGGACACGGTGCTGAACCGCCTCAATTCGCAGATCGCCGAATTGACCGAACTGCTCGCCATGGAGCGCTCGGGCAAGCAGGAACTGTCCGACGAGCTCGCCAGCCTGCAGGCAAGCCTCGCCTCCGCCACAGCCGAGCGGGACAAGCTCAAATCCGCGGCCGATTCGTCCTCTGCCGCTGCCTCCTCGGCCGATGGCCAGATCGCGATCATCACCAAGGCGCTCGACGACGAGAAGCTGGTCAGCCAGAAGGCCCTGTCGCAGGTCGAGATCCTGAACCAGCAGATCGCCGCGCTCCGCCGCCAGATCGCCGCGCTCGAGGATGCGCTCGGCGCTTCGGAGAAGCGCGATCAGGAAAGCCAGACACAGATCGCGGACCTCGGCCGACGCCTCAATGTCGCCCTGGCCCAGCGCGTGCAGGAACTCTCGCGCTATCGCTCCGACTTCTTCGGGCGCCTGCGCGAAATCCTCGGCAACCGGCCCGACATCCGCGTGGTGGGCGATCGCTTCGTGTTCCAGTCGGAAGTGCTGTTTCCGTCCGGCTCGGACGAGTTCAACCCCGAGGGCAAGGCGGAACTCGACAAGCTCGCGGACGCGATCAAGCAGCTCGAGACGGAAATCCCGCCGGAGATTCCGTGGGTGCTGCGCGTCGACGGCCATACCGATGCGCGACCGCTTTCCGGCGCCGGGCGCTTCCGCAACAACTGGGAGCTCTCGGCCGCGCGAGCCATCGCCGTGGTGCGTTACCTGATCGACAAGGGCGTGCAGCCATCCCATCTCGTGGCCGCGGGCTTCGGCGAATACCAGCCGATCGAGCCGGGCGACAGCGACGAAGCGAACGCGAAGAACCGCCGAATCGAGCTGAAGCTGACGGAACGCTGATCGGCCGTCAGGCCGCCTCGCTGCCGAACTGGAGTTCGGCGAGGCGGGCATAGAGGCCGGAGCGACGGACCAGTTCGTCATGCGTCCCGGTCTCGACGATCGTGCCGCCATCCATGACGAGGATCCGGTCGGCCTTCAGGATCGTCGCGAGCCGATGCGCGATCACGATCGATGTGCGGCCGACCATCAAGCCTTCGAGAGCCGTCTGCACCGCGACCTCGCTTTCGGCATCGAGCGCGCTCGTCGCCTCGTCCAGAAGCAGCACGGGCGCATCCTTGAGGATGGCGCGGGCGATGGCGATACGCTGGCGCTGACCGCCGGAGAGCATCACGCCGCGCTCGCCGAGCTCGGTGGCGTAGCCCTGCGGCAGCGCCGACAGGAAGCCGTCGGCCTGCGCCGCCACGGCCGCCGCGCGGATCTCCGCTTCGCTGGCGCCCGACCGGCCGAAGGCGATGTTCTCGGCCGCCGACGCGGCGAAGATGACCGTGTCCTGCGGCACGATCGCGATCGCGCGCCGCAGCGCCGTCGGATCGAGCCGCTTGATGTCGACATCGTCGAAGGTCACGACACCGGACTGCGGATCATAGAAGCGCAGGATCAGGTTGAAGAGCGTGCTCTTGCCGGCGCCCGACGGGCCGACGACGGCGACCCGCTCGCCCGGCTCGATGGTCAGATCGACCTCGCGCAGCGCGGCCTCGCGGCCTCCCTCCGGATAGGCGAAGGTGACGCGGGAGAGGCCGATCCGGCCCGATGCGCGCGGCGGCAGCGCCACGGGGGCAGTTGGGGCCGAGACGGACGGCGCCTCGGAGAGAATCTCCGACAGCCGCTCGGCGGCGCCGGCCGCATTGGCGATGTCGCCCCAGACCTGACTGAGCTCGCCGAGCGCGCCCGCGCCAATCACGGCATAGATCAGGAACTGGCCGAGCGTGCCGGCGCTCATGCGACCGGACAGCACGTCCTGCGCCCCCCACCAGAGCACGGCGACCATGCTGGAAAAGACGAGGAAGATGCCGAGCGCGGTCAGGGCCGCCCGCGCGGCGGTCGAGCGCCGTGCCGCGGCGAAGGCCTCCTCGACGACGGCCGCGAAGCGCGTGGAGACCGAGCCCTCGGCCGTGAACGACTGGACGATGCGCATGGCGCCGATCGCCTCGCTCGCATAGGCGGAGGCCTCCGCCAGGCGGTCCTGCGCCCAGCGCGAACGGCTGCGCACCTTGCGGCCGAAGCCGACGAGCGGCAGCACGATCAGGGGAATGGCGAGCAGCACCAGCGCCGAGAGATGCGGGCTGGTCACGACCATCATCGCGACCGCGCCGGCGAACATGACGAGATTGCGCAGCGCGATCGAGACATTCGCCCCAGCGACGGCCTTGATCTGGGTGGTGTCGGCCGTCAGGCGGGACGCGATCTCGCCGGAGCGATTGCGATCGAAATAATCGATGCCGAGGCCGGTGAGGTGGCGGAAGACATCGGCGCGCAGATCCGCGACGACACGTTCGCCGAGCCAGGTGACGAAATAGAAGCGCAGGCTCGATGCGGTCGCGAGAACGGCGACGACGCCGATCAGGCCGAGGAAATAGCTGTTGATTGCGCCCGGATTATCCGCGTTGAAGCCGTGATCGATCATCTGGCGGACGGCGAGCGGCACCGTGAGCGTCGCCAGCGCGGCGGCGACGAGGGCCACGCCGGCGCCGGCGAGCTGGGCCTTGTAGCGCAGCAGATAGGGTAGCAGCATGGCGAGCGGACGGAGCGCGGGACGTCGCGCCCTGCCCTCTTCCGTGCTGCGTTCCGTCATGACGATGCTCCCGCCGATGGCGCCCTGCGGCGATCGGGCGTAGTTGCACGCAAGGCCGCGGCTTTTCAAGGCGTGGCAGGGTCTTGTGTCGGCGGGAGGGGTGGGCTATATCGTCGCCCCGACAGGCGGCCCGGCCAAGGTGCGCCTCATCCACCATTATCCGGCGACAGGGGCCCTTTGGCGAGGGCGCGGCCTGACGGTTCGAAACGGACCGCGCCACCGAGGACCGAGCGATGAAGCAGAACATCCATCCCGACTACCACACGATCAAGGTCGTGATGACGAACGGCACCGAGTACATGACCCGTTCGACCTATGGCGAGGCGGGCGCGACGCTCAACCTCGACATCGATCCGACGACTCATCCGGCCTGGACGGGCGGCAACCAGCAGCTGCTCGACCGCGGCGGTCGCGTTTCGCGCTTCAACAACAAGTTCAAGGGCTTCATCGGCGGCTAAGCTGCCTGATCCCCGTTGGAATCAAGAAAGCCCCGGCCTCTGACCGGGGCTTTCTTTTTGGCGCATGGACGAGCGCGCGGCGATCACGGCCGCGCGCATGGCCGCTCGAAATCAGTCAATGTTCAGGGAAGGACCGGCGTCGAAGGTCCGCCAGCGGAGCGGAAGCCGGCTTGCGGATCGATTCGATGCGAAGAGGCGCAGCGCGATCGCCGGTGAGGCGCGTGCGGTCGGACGCGGTTCGGCTCAGTCGCGGCCGAAAGCGCGGGCGAGGCGGCCAATCTGGCGGTTGACGGGGTTCTCGACCTCGTCGTCGAAGGCGACCGGGCCATAGAGGGCGTCGTCGAGGCGGATGACGCGTTCCTGCAGGCGAATGGAATGCTCGATGAGACCGCGGAGGCGGAGCGGGAGATCCTCCCAGCCGGCGCCCTCGGTCTGCGTGCCGAAGCCGCGCAGGCGCACCTTGGCCTTTTCCTGGACGGCCTGCTCGCGCGACATCTCGCCATCATTGACCGCGCGCTGCAGCAGCAGCCACGACGCGATCTGCATCAGCCGCGTCGTAAGGCGCATGGATTCCGTCGCATAGCCGAGTGAGCCGCCGCGCGACAGTTCACGCGATTCGGCCCGCCCGTCGCCGTCGAGATAGGCCGCTGTCTCCTCGACGAGCGCCATGCCCTCGCGAAACAGATTGCGGAAGGTGTCCGAGTGCGCGAAGTGCCGGCCAAAGACGATCGGAGCGCTCGCTTCGTCAATCGCTTCCTCGGCCATCACCCTCTCCCGATCGTTCCACCGCTCATTGCGCCAGCAGGGCGCGAGGCCCCGGGCACGATGGAGGTCTTATAGGTCAAGCCATTGAGACGAAACAGTGGGGAGTCGCCCCGGGAAACGCTTCAACACGGTCTTCAGCCGGTAAACTTCTGTTAAGGTTAACTTGGCATCGCGATCAGGCCCTGCGTTCCCTGAGATCGTCGGTTCTCAGCGCTTGAAGAAGGATGCGGCCGCGTCCCGCGAGGCGGCCTTGGCGGCATGGGCCTCGCGCAGGCGGGCGATCTCCGCCTCCAGGGCCGCGACGCGCGCGTCGATCTCGTCGAGCGAGAGCCGGGAGAGGTCCTCGCCGAGGGTGTGCACCTTCGGCCGCTCGACGGGAGCATCGTCGAAAAGAGCCATTTGCTTCTGGCCTCCGTTTCTGGTCTGCCTTGCCAAAACTAGCAGAGTTCCCCGTCGCTTCCAGATCGGGAGCCGCAAAGAGCAGAGTACCGGCCATGCCAGAGCGCAGCGAGATCGCCGATCTTCCTCAGATGATGGAAGTCGTCGCCATCACCCAGCCGGGCCCGCCCGAGGTCCTCAAGGTCGAACGACGGCCGCTGCCCGAGTTGCGCGACGGCGAAATCCTGATCGAGGTTGCTGCGGCGGGCGTGAACCGGCCCGACCTGCTACAACGCCAGGGCGCCTATCCGCCGCCCAAGGGCGCGTCCGACCTGCCCGGTCTCGAGGTTTCCGGCCGCGTCGCCGCGCGCGATGCCGCTGCCGGGCGCTATGCTCTCGGCGATGCCGTCACGGCCCTCGTCGCGGGCGGCGGCTATGCGCAATATGTCGCCATCCACGAAAGCAACGCCCTGCCCGTCCCCGCGGGCCTTTCGATGATCGAGGCGGCCGCCCTGCCGGAGACGTTCTTCACCGTCTGGCACAATGTCTTCGAGCGCGGCGCGCTGAAGGCGGCCGAGACGTTGCTCATCCATGGCGGCTCGTCGGGGATCGGGACGACGGCGATCCAGCTCGCCAAGGCCTTCGGTGCGCGCGTGATCGTCACGGCCGGCTCGCCCGAGAAATGCGCGGCCTGTCTCGCGCTCGGCGCCGATCACGCGATCGACTATCGCAGCGAGGACTTCGTCGAGGCGGTGCGGGTGGCGACGGATGGGCACGGCGCCGATGTGATCCTCGACATGGTCGGTGGCGACTATATCGAGCGCAATCTGCAGGCGGCGGCCGTCGATGGCCGCATCGTCCAGATCGCGTTCCTGCAGGGATCGCGGGCGACGATCGACTTCGCGCGGATCATGCTGAAGCGCCTCACGCTGACCGGTTCGACGCTGCGCCCGCGCACCACGGCCTTCAAGGCCGGCATTGCCGCGCAGCTGGAAGAAAAGGTCTGGCCGCTGATCGCGAGCGGCGCGATCCGCCCCCGCATCGACGGCGTCTATCCCCTCGCGGCCGCGGCAGAGGCGCACCGGCGGATGGAGGAAAGAGGCCCCATCGGCAAGCTCGTCCTGGAGGTTCGCGGCGGCGCGTGAACCATCCGGCCCGGACGGCGTTGAGCGGACAACAGAAGGAGAACGCTCATGGCCGAATCCGATCGCATTCAAGCCCACATGCAGGTCCTCGACCAGCGCGGCAATCACGTCGGCACCGTCGACCGGGTCGATGAGGCCGGCGAGATCCGGCTCGCCCGCGCCGACTCCCCGGACGGGCTGCACCACTACATTCCGCTGGATTGGGTGGAGGCCGTCGACGAAGCCGTGCGCCTCAATCGGGTGAGTTCTTCCGTGCTCCGCGACCGCGATTGATGTCGCCGGGATTGCGGCGCCGTTTCTAGTTCACGCCGGACGGAGACGACACAATTCGCGATAATCTTCTTGGCGAATTCAGAGTGTAGACGTACCCTTGCCTCGTCCGTCCGGGAGGCACTTCTTACGAATCATCGCCATTGATCATCGCAATACCGGACGCGGGCATTGGAGGAAATGATGCAGCGCAATAATACCTGGATCTGGATCGTCGTGGTGATCGTCATCGTGGTGGTCGGTTGGTTCTGGTGGCGTTCCAGCAAGACGGAAGCACCACCTCCGGCAGCGACGACCGAGCAGTCCGCCCCGGCGCCCGCCCCCGCTGCACCCGCGCCGGCACCGGCCGCGCCGGCAGCAGCGCCCGCTCCTGCGCCTGCGGCTGAACCGGCCGCGCCCGCTACGCCGGCGCCTGCGCCGGCCACCCCTGCGCCGCAGAACAGCACGCAGTAGAACCGCTCACGCCAGATCAGGCCGCGACATCCGTTGCGGCCTGATCTGCTTAGCCGCATTGGCTAAGGAGCGGCGCTGAAGCAACGTTTGATTTGGCGGGGCAGTCAGCCTATATGGGTATTCACCCCCGTCAATTTGACGATCGACAGGCTCCTTCGGGTCAACCCGGGCGAGCGCTCAGGAGAGAATTATGTCGAGCATTCCGCTGATGCCGAAAGCGACCGCCGTCTGGCTGGTCGAGAATACGTCCCTCGGCTTCGATCAGATTGCCGATTTCTGCAAATTGCACCCGCTCGAGGTAAAGGCCATTGCCGACGGCGAGGCGGCCCAGACCATCAAGGGCCTCGATCCGATCGTGACCGGCCAGCTGACACGCGAAGAGATCGACAAGGCGCAGCGCGATCCGAAGTACCGGCTGAAGATCGCCGAGACGAAGGTCCGCATCCCCGTCCAGAAGCGCAAGGGCCCGCGCTACACGCCGGTCTCCCGTCGCCAGGACCGTCCCAACGCCATTCTGTGGCTGCTGAGGAATCATCCGGAGCTCAAGGACGCGGCGATCATGCGTCTCGTCGGCACGACCAAGCCGACGATCGACTCGATCCGCGGCCGCAGCCACTGGAATTCGACCAATCTCGCGCCGATGGATCCGGTGACGCTCGGCCTCTGCTCGCAGATCGATCTCGACTTCGAGGTCGACAAGGCCGCCAAGAGCCTGCCGCCGCGCGAAGTCGGCGCCGAAGGCGATACGCTGCTGCGCACCGAGGAGACGACGGCCGCCGACGCGCTCGCCGCCGCGGCGCTGCGCTCCTATCGCCTCGAGCCGAAGGAAGAGGAAGAGCTCGACGCCGACGCTGTCTTCGCCAAGCTCAAGTCGCTGAAGGGCCCCGTCGACGAAGAAGAAGACGAAGTCTGATCGTCGGTCACGCCACGCCGCAAGTGCGTGGCCAACGCCCGAACGAGATTGAAACGCCGGCGGAATGGCCATTCCGCCGGCGTTTCCATGTCTGATCTTCCGCTTTCGGCCCCCGGGACCGCGCCTGCGCCAAGCAATGTGCGGCGCGGCTAAAAGCTCCGGGACCGGCTATTCCTTGACCGGCACCGTATAGTTGAGCGGCATCCTGCCGCCATCGGCGTAGATCGTCTGCCCGGTGATGTAGCTGGCGTCGTCGGAGGCCAGGAAGGCGGCGATCGCAGCGATTTCGGACGGCTCGCCGATCCGCCCGAGCGGCGTGCGCGACAGAAGGCGCCGCTTTGCTTCCGGATCTGAATTGACCGTCGAAAGAATATCGGTCGCGATCGAGCCCGGGCCGATGGCGTTGACGCGAATTCCGTGCGTCGCCAGCGAGACGGCCATCGATTTGGTCAGCTGGTTGATGCCGCCCTTCGAGACCGTATAGGGCACCTGGTTCGGCAGGCCGAAGACGGCATTGACCGAGGACATGTTGACGATCGCGCCGGGCGCGCCACCCGCGGCGATCTGGTCGACCATCTGCCGCGCGGCCGCCTGGCCGCAGAGGAAGAAGCCCTTCAGATTGACTCGCAGGACGCGGTCGAAATCCTCTTCCGTCACATCGAGGAAATCGGCGCCCGCGACGATGCCGGCATTGTTCACGAGAACATCGAGGCTCCCGCCGAAGGCGAGCGTCGCCGCGATGAGGTTGGCGACGTCGTCGCGATCGCCGACATCGACGCGCACGAAGCGACAGGCCCCGAGCGCACCCAGCGTCTCGACGGCCTGCGAACCGCGATCCGCGTCAATATCAGCCAGCACGACCCGGGCCCCCTCCTCCAGGAAGCGCTCGGCGATGGCATAGCCGATCCCCTTCGCCGCGCCAGTAACGACGGCGACCTTGTTCTCAAGTCTCACGGCGACCCACTCCGTTCCAATATCGGCGTTCCATAGCCCCAAACGGCCCGAAAACACAGAAAAACCGTCATAAATGGCCCATCCGAGCTTTGACAGCGCTTCCGCCCATCTGCTATGAGAGCGCCGAAATCGGGTCGATACACGGTCAGGCTGTCGCCTGCTGCCAGTCGAGCCGCCGGGAATTCATACGGATCAGCAGCAACAGGACGCTTCCGCGTGCAGATACTCGTTCGCGACAACAACGTCGACCAGGCCCTGAAGGCGCTCAAGAAGAAGATGCAGCGCGAAGGCATCTTCCGGGAAATGAAGCTGCGCGACTTCTACGAGAAGCCGTCGGTGAAGCGCGCGCGAGAGAAGGCGGAAGCCGTCCGCCGCGCCCGCAAGCTGGCACGCAAGCGCGCCCAGCGCGAGCTCGGGATCGTCGCTGCGCCCAAGGGCAAGCACTGATCCGAAGCGGCGCTGAAGCGGTGCCGGTTTCCTCCGGCGCCATTCTTTCGCCTGCCTATCGTCGGAATGATGAAGGGTGATGAACCGGCAGGTGCCGGCTCGTTGCCCTTTCTTGTCATGTGCCCGGCTCTTGGCTGGGCGGTTGGGAGAGCCTCCTGATGCAGGCCGCGACGTCGTCCTTCTCTGATCGATCCTCGCCGCGCCGCGCAGGCTCGATCCTGGCGTCGCTTGCCGGAGCGCTCATCCTGGCCGGCTGCCAGTCGACCGGCATGGGCGGCGCCGAGGGCGACATCGATCCGGCCACCGGCTCCGAGGCCAATATCTCCTCGCTCTCCGCCGTCGTCGCCCAGAACTCGAACGACGCCTCGAGCTACAATGTTCGCGGCACCGCCTTCGGCCGCTCCGGGCGCTATGAAGAGGCGCTCGCCGACTTTACCCAGGCGATCAAGCTCAACCCGAATTTCTACCAGGCCTATGCCAATCGCGCGCTCGTCGAGCGGCGGCTGAAGCAGAATAGTCAGGCGCTCGCCGACTATAACCAGGCCATCGCGATCAATCCGAGCTATGCCGAGGCCTATGTCGGGCGCGGCAATCTCTATCGCTCGCAGGGCCAGATCGATCTGGCGCTCGCCGATTTCACCAGGGCGATCGAGCTCTCGCCGACCGACCCCAAGGCCTATCAGAACCGCGGGCTCATCTATCAGGGCCAGAACCGGCAGGACGACGCGATCCAGGACTTCAATTCCGCGATCGCCAATGCGCCGACCTCGACCGAACCCTATCTCTCGCGCGGCCTCTCCTATCTCGTGACCGGCGATTACAAGGCCGCCCTCGACGACTTCAACATCGTCGTGCGTCGCGACAAGGATTCCTACGAGGGCTGGACCGACCAAGGCCTCGCGCTCGAAAAGCTTGGCGAGCGCGACAAGGCCTTCGCCGCCTTCGCCCATGCGGCCGCGATCAATCCCAACTACACGCCGGCACGCGACGGGATGCGCCGCACGGCGGCCAAATAGGCGTCCGCTGCGCCAGGGCGCGCGAGCGCACTACGCCGCGGCATCTCCGGCGGATCCTGCGGGCGGAAATTCCATCACGAGCAGATGCTCGTCATAGAACAGCCCATCGACGCAGAGCGCCTTCGGGTGCAGGCCTGACACGCGAAAGCCCAGCGATTCATAGAGCGCAGCGGCGGTGTCGTTGCCGACGCGGACACCCGCCTCGAGCACCAGGACATGGGCCGCGGCGTGGTCGATAACGCGCTGCACGAGCTGTCTCCCGATGCCGAGGCCGCGTCCCGCCGGGTCGACATAGACGCCCCACATCTCGCCGCGATGGCGCTGCTTGAGAGCCGGCTGGACGGCGAAGCTCGCGATCCCGATCAGCTTGCCGGAGAGCTCGGCGCCGAAAATGGCGCTCGGCGGCGAGCCGAGCCGCCTTTCAAACCGCTCGATCGGCCAGGCGGATTCTTCCTCGAAGCTCTGGGTGAAGGCCGTCGGCACGTCGCGAAGGCCTCGTAGCCGCACGGCGCGATAGGCTTCTGCGTCGGCGACACCAAGCTGGCGAATGATCAGATCCGGGCCTGATGCCATGGGCGATCCCTCTCTGCCGCTTTGGCGGCAACCACAAACGAAAAGGGCCGCGATGTCGCGGCCCCTCTCTCAACGGTGCGTGTGACGCCTCAGGCGAGCGCCTTGACGATGCTCTCGACCATCTTCTTGGCGTCGGCGAACAGCATCATCGTATTGTCCTTGAAGAACAATTCGTTCTCGACGCCGGCATAGCCCGAGCCCATGCCGCGCTTGACGAAGAGGACGGTGCCCGCCTTTTCCACGTCAAGGATCGGCATGCCATAGATCGGCGACGACTTGTCGGTCTTGGCGGCCGGATTGGTCACGTCATTGGCGCCGATGACGAAGGCGACGTCGGCCTGCGCGAACTCCGAATTGATGTCCTCGAGCTCGAACACCTCGTCATAGGGAACATTGGCCTCGGCCAGGAGCACGTTCATGTGCCCGGGCATGCGGCCCGCCACCGGATGGATGGCGTATTTCACCTCGACGCCGTTTTCCTTGAGGATATCGGCCATTTCGCGCAGCGCATGCTGGGCCTGCGCCACCGCCATGCCGTAGCCCGGCACGATGATGACCTTGGACGCGTTCTTCATGATGAAGGCCGCGTCGTCGGCCGAGCCCTGCTTCACCGGCCGCTGCTCGACCGCGCCGCCCGCTGCCGGGCCGCCCGTCTCGCCGCCGAAGCCGCCGAGGATCACCGAGACGAAGGAGCGGTTCATGCCCTTGCACATGATGTAGGACAGGATCGCGCCCGAAGAGCCGACCAGCGCGCCGGTGATGATCAGCGCCGTGTTGCCGAGCGTGAAGCCGATGCCCGCTGCCGCCCAGCCCGAATAGGAATTGAGCATCGAGACGACGACAGGCATGTCGGCGCCGCCGATCGGGATGATCATCAGGCCGCCGAACACCAGGCTGGCGAGGACGATGAGCCAGAACACCGTATGGCTCTCGGTCAGCGTCAGCACGATGATCAGCACGACGATCAGCGCGGCGAGACTGGCATTGATGACGTGACGGGCCGGCAGCAGGATCGGCTTGCCCGACATGTTGCCGTTGAGCTTCGCGAAGGCGATGACCGAACCGGTGAAGGTCACCGCGCCGATCGCCACGCCGAGGCTCATCTCGACGAGCGCCTGGCCATGGATCGCGCCGACCTCGCCGATGCCGAAGGCCGACGGCGCATAGAGCGCGGCGGCCGCCACCATCACGGCGGAAAGGCCGACCAGCGAATGGAAGGCGGCGACCAGTTGCGGCATCTGCGTCATGGCGATGCGGCGCGCGACGACCGCGCCGGCACCACCGCCGATGGCGAGGCCGATGATGATCAGCCCCCAGGCGAACGGGCCTTTCGGCGCGGCCAGAACCAGCGTGGTCAGGATGGCGATGGCCATGCCGACCATGCCGAATATATTGCCCTGGCGCGACGTCGCCGGGCTCGAGAGCCCGCGCAGCGCCATGATGAACAGGACGCCGGAGACGAGATAAAGCAGCGCCGTGATGTTGGCGGTTGTCATCGGCGCATCCTCACTTCGTCTTCTTCTTGTACATGGCGAGCATGCGGCTGGTGACGAGGAAGCCGCCGAAGATGTTGACGCTCGCCAGCACGAGGCCGACGAAGCCGAAGCCCTGCGCCCAGGCATGGCCGGAGGCTGAGGCAGCATCGGCCGCCTCGACGCCGACGGCGAGCAGCGCGCCGACCACGATCACCGAGGAGATCGCGTTGGTGACCGACATCAGCGGCGTATGCAGCGCCGGCGTCACCGACCAGACGACGTAATAACCGACGAAGATCGCCAGCACGAAGATCGAGAGGCGGAAGATGAACGGGTCGATCACGCCGCCGGAAGCGGCATGGGCGATGGCACCGGCCGCTTCCGCCAGCGGGCTGCCGGAAGCCTGCGCGGCATAAGCCTGCGCGGCGGCGGCAGCCTCATGCGCGGCGGTCGCCGCGGCGCTCGCGGCGTCGGCCGCGGCCTGGGCGGCGCTCGCCGCCTGTTCGGGCGTGAGATTGGCCATTTACGAGCGGCTCCCCTCTGCGGCGGCCGGAGCCGTCTCGGCAACGAGAATTTCCTTCGGCGCCTCCTTGGGCGCGAAGGCGGGATGAACGATGCGGCCATCGCGCGTCAGCACCGTGGCCTTGACCAGCTCGTCGTCCCAATTGACGGCCAGCGCCTGCGCCTTCTTGTCGATCAGCGTCTCGAGGAAGGCATAGAGGTTCTTGGCGTAGAGCTGCGACGCCGTCGCGGCGATCCGGCCGGCGACGTTGAGATGGCCGACGATCTTCTTGCCGTCCGTCACCACGATTTCGCCCGGGCGCGCGCCTTCGACATTGCCACCGCGCTCGACGGCGAGATCGACCAGCACGGAGCCCGGCTTCATCGAGGCGACCATGGCCGCCGAAACGAGCCGCGGCGCCGCGCGGCCGGGGATCAGCGCCGTCGTGATGACGATGTCCTGCTTCTTGATGTGCTCGGCCACCAGCGCCGCCTGCTTGGCCTGGTACTCGGCCGACATCGGCTTCGCATAGCCGGCCGCGGTCTCGGCCTGCTTGAATTCCTCGTCCTCGACGGCGACGAACTTCGCGCCGAGGCTTTCGACCTGCTCCTTGGCCGCGGGCCGCACGTCGGTCGCGGTCACCACCGCGCCGAGGCGGCGGGCGGTCGCGATCGCCTGCAGGCCGGCAACGCCGGCACCCATGATGAAGACGCGCGCGGCCGGGACCGTGCCCGCCGCCGTCATCATCATCGGGAAGGCGCGGTCATATTCCGACGCCGCATCGATCACCGCCTGATAGCCGGCGAGGTTGGCCTGGCTCGACAGGACGTCCATGACCTGCGCGCGCGTGATGCGCGGCATGAACTCCATGGCGATGGCGGTGACGCCCGCGCCGGCCATCGCGGCGACATCGGCCTCGTTGCCATAGGGGTCCATGGTCGCGATGACCAGCGCCCCGGCCTTATAGGCCGGCAGCTCCGCCGGGGCAGGCCGTCGAACCTTCAGCACGACATCGGCACCGGCCACGGCGGTGGTGGCATCGGGTGCGATCTTCGCGCCGGCGGCCTCATAGTCCGCGTCCGGAATGCGCGAGGCGAGCCCCGCTCCCGTTTCGACAACGACTTCGGCGCCGAGCGCGATCAGCTTCTTGACCGTCTCCGGGGTGGCGGCGACGCGGCTCTCGACCGCGCCGTTCTCCGCCGGCACTCCGACCTTCATGGCGAATCCTTGGAAAAGGCCGCGTAACGCACGATTGGGAACCGGCGCAGGGCCGATCCACAAGGCGGAGCGCGACGAAGATGCCGCCGCGGCGGCGACGGGCGGATCAAAGCAGGAAGATCGCCATGAGGATCAGGATGATCACGACGGCGATGGTGCCGTATTTCGTGAGCCCGAGGAACAGGTGGTAGGTGCGGTCGTGCTCGCGGTAGTCCATCGCGGTTTCGGCCATCGCTCTTTGTCCTCGTCTGAAGGGCGGCTGCGGATCGGCGTATATAGCAGTCTCGACAGGGCGGCAATCGGCCACAGTGCCGCGTTCAAATCGTTCGAGGTCCCCACAAAATAACGCCGGCCCCGACGAGCGCGATCAGCGCGCCGACGAGATCCCAGCGATCGGGCCGCACGCCCTCGACGACGAACAGCCAGCCAAGGCTAGCGGCGATGGTGATCCCGCCATAGACCGCCGAGGCGCGCCCAATACCCGACGGCAATCAAAGCGGGGACTTCCCAGACTTGAGCACGGCCTAGAAGGAGGAGCAGCGGGGGATCTCGAACAGGGCGGGGAGGGGAAGAGGAGGATGGTCATCACAGCTGAGGGAATCTCAGTCCTCGCTCATGGCATCCGGAAGGCTGTTGAACGCCTCTATCCACGCACTGAAATTTGTACCGACCGGTTTGACAGTTTCAAAATCATGATCGAACAGCCAAACGCGCGAACTCGAACCTTCTAGGCGATCAAAATAGAACTGGTTCCCCATGCAGTCACTCGCAAAGGCCACAGCAGATTTTGGCAACCCGGCGGGCTGCCAACCTTCTGTATTATCAATGATCTCAGACGGCGAATGAAAATTACTTACATCCGCTATCGGGATCTCATGATCCACAATGCTATGAAGGAGCTTGATGCCCGGTCGCGGGAGACCGCTCGTCAATATCCCAGAACGATAGTCCGAGGGCATCAGGAAGTCCAAATGCCGTTCAACATCAGCCAGCTCTGCTGCCGATACCGGCGTCGGCGGATAGTCGGAATTGCACCAGCGCCGAATGAACGTCTCAAGCAGTTCTTTCATAGCAATGGCATCAGACGCGCTATTCACGGATCGAGCGCCTTCTATGTTCGTGAGCAGACGTTCGAGGGTGTCGCCGCCATCGGTCCGATCCTCAGTGGCCCAAGATCTGACACCAATCCCAGCGCAAAATGCCGGAAAGACCAAAACCGAACGCGAGAGAATCGACAGAAGTCTGCGTCGTCCAGTGCTGAGGCCAGCCATTTCGGTCGCACTCGCTAGGGTGTGACCGCTAGTATGTAATGGTGCAACATTGCTCGCAACGACGATCTCGAGTTCGGCCTTACCTCACCCTAACCCCACGCCCCCCAGCGCCGCCTTCTGCCTATAGCCGAGCATCGTCTCGTCGAAGCCTTCCAGCATCGCCATGAATTCGCGGTGGAAGTTCATCTCGGCGCGCAGGTGCAGGAAGACGGAGCCGAGGCCGATCGCGGCGCGGTCCATGAAGACGAATTCTCGCGGCACCGTGACGGGGCCCTTCTCCTTCAGCACCTGATGCACGCGGAAGGCTTCGCGGCGGCCATATTCGGCCGGGGCGACGCCGTCGGCGATGGTGCGGACACGGTCGTCAAGCAGCGGCGCATAGATGAAGCGCGCCCAGATGTTGAGCGCGTCGATCAGCTCGTTCGAGAGGCCGACGAAGCCCCAGCTCTCATAGGCGGCCACGACGCGCGCGCGGTCGTCCTCCCTGAGGCCGTGGAAGAGATCGACCACGCCGGCGACGAATTTCGCCGGGAAGACGCGGATGCAGCCATAGTCGAGCAGGTTGATACCGCCCGCGACGCCGTCCTCCTCGAAGACGGTGTAGTTGCCGAGATGCGGATCGCCATGGATGACGCCATAGTGCGCGAAGGGCGACCACCAGGCGCGGAACATCGCGGTGGCGATGCGGTTGCGCTCTTCCAGCGAATGGTCGCGGAACTCGAGCAGCCGGCGGCCCTCGAGCCAGGTCAGCGTCAGCAGGCGGCCGGTCGACAGGCGGGGTTCCACCTCGGGAACGCGCACCAGGCTCTCGCCGTCGAGCATGATCTTGTAGAGCAGCGCATGGCGCGCCTCGCGGCCATAATCGAGCTCCTCGCGGATGCGCTCGCCGATCTCATGATAGATCTCGGACGTGTCGATGGAGGGGTCCATGCGGCGATAGACGCCGAACAGCATCTTGAGCTGGACGAGGTCCGCCTCGACCGCCGACTGCATGTCCGGATATTGCAGCTTCACAGCCAGTTGGCGCCCATCCTTCGCCACGGCGCGGTGAACCTGCCCCAGCGAAGCGGCGGCGGCCGGCTGGTGCTCGAAGGAGGCGAAGCGCTTTTCCCATTGCGGTCCGAGTTCGGCCTGCATGCGCCGCTTGACGAAGGGCCAGCCCATGGGCGGCGCATTCGACTGGAGCTGCGACAGTTCCGCGGCATATTCGGGCGGCAACAGATCCGGCACGGTCGACAGGATCTGCCCGACCTTCATCAGCGGCCCCTTGAGGCCGCCGAGCGCCGTGGCGAGATCCGAAGCGTGGCGCCCCTTGTCGAGGCCGGACCCGAACAGCCGCGCCCCCGCGACCTTGGCGGCGACGCCGCCGACATTGACGCCGACCCGGGCGTAACGGGAGAGGCGGCCAGTCAGGCGGTTGCGTTCGGAATCGGACAAGTCGGTAAGCCGCAACGGAGGAAGATCAGACATAAGATGGGCGGCGAAGGCCCGGCCGCAAGACGGCGTGGGGCAGAGCGGCTGCGTCACAGCGCCGTGGGTCAGATCCGGTCCCGTATCCAGCGAGCGAGGCTGTCCTCGGAAATCTCGCCGGCGGCAAGGCCCATGATGGCGGTTACCGCTTCAGCCTCAGGAACCAGAAAATCGATGTCATTCATTCCGAGGAACGTCACGATGGCAACAAGCGCCGTCCGCTTGTTGCCATCGATAAATGGGTGGTTCCGCGCAATCCCGAAAGCGTAGGCGGCGGCAAGCTGGGCAAGGTCGCCGCCCTCATAGGACCAACGATTGAGAGGCCGCCCTAGGGCCGATTCGAGGGCTCCAGGATCTCGAATCCCTGCGGGCCCCCCGAAGGTCCGGAGTTGCCTCTCATGGATGGAGCTGACCATTTGGACGGTCAGCCATTGAGGCTCCGGGCGGATCGGATCCGTCATTTCGCAAGTTCGGCAAGGGCGTTGCGATAAGTCTTCATCGCCCGCTCCGCGATCTGCATCGCCTTGTCGAAATCGGGATCATAGGCCGAGAGGCGGATCGAACCGTCTGCGTTCTCGGTCACGTTGAGCCATTCGCCCTGCTTCAGGTCAAGCTTGGCGAGCAGCTCCTTCGGCAGGATCAATCCCGTCGAATTGCCGATCTTCTTGATTTCGAGCTTCATGGCATGCACTCCGTTATACGAATTGTATAACATGGAGAATGCTGGTCTACAATCGCCCCGCCATTGGTGAGCCCCTACCCCTCCATCGCCTCCAGTTCGCCGATGAAGCCTTCCAGCACCGAGAGGCCCTTCTGCCAGAAACCGGGATCGGTGGCGTCGAGGCCGAAGGGGGCGAGCAACTCGGAATGGTGCTTGGTGCCGCCCGCCTTCAAGAGCGCGAAATACTTCTCCTGGAAGCCCGTCTCGGCGTCGCGATAGACGGCATAGAGCGAGTTCACCAGGCAGTCGCCGAAGGCATAGGCGTAGACATAGAACGGCGAATGGATGAAGTGCGGGATATAGGTCCAGAAGGTCTCGTAGCCGGGACCGAGCCGAACCGCCTCGCCGAGGCTCTCGCGCTGCACGTCCATCCAGATCGCGTTCAGCCGGTCGGCCGTCAGCTCGCCTTCGCGCCGCTCAACATGCACCTTGCGCTCGAAGGAATAGAAGGCGATCTGGCGCACGACCGTGTTGATCATGTCCTCGACCTTCGAGGCGAGCATGGACTTGCGCTGAACCGGGTCGCTCGTCGCGTCGAGGAGCGCGCGGAAGGTCAGCATCTCGCCGAAGACGCTCGCCGTCTCGGCCAGCGTCAGCGGCGTCGGCGCCATCAGCGCGCCCTGCGGCGCGGCGAGCACCTGGTGCACGCCATGGCCGAGCTCATGGGCGAGCGTCATCACGTCGCGCGTCTTGCCCTGATAATTGAGCAGCACATAGGGATGCGCCGACGGAACGGTCGGATGCGCGAAGGCGCCGGGTGACTTGCCGGGGCGAACCGGCGCATCGATCCAGCCCTCGGCGAAGAACCGCTCCGCGATCGCCGCCATTTCGGGCGAGAAGCGGCCATAGGCGGAGAGCACCGTGTCGCGTGCTTCCGTCCAGGGGATCGTCCGGCTCGGCACGCGCGGCAACGGCGCATTGCGATCCCAGTGATCGAGCTTGTCCTTGCCGAACCACTTGGCCTTCAGCGCGTAATAGCGATGCGACAGGCGCGGATAGGCTTCGCGAACGGCCGCGACCAGCGCATCGACCACTTCCGGCTCGACGCGGTTCGCCAGATGGCGCGACGCGGCGACATCCTCGAAGCCGCGCCAGCGATCCGAGATTTCCTTGTCCTTGGCGAGCGTGTTGGTGACGAGCGTGAACAGGCGGATATTCGCCGAGAACGTCGCGGCGAGCGCATCGGCCGCGGCCTTGCGCTTCGTCTCGTCCGGATCCTGCATCAGGTTGAGCGTCGGCTCGAGCGTCAGCTCCTCACCCGCCACGTCGAAGCGCAGCGAGGCCATGGTCTCGTCGAAGAGGCGATTCCAGGCGCCGCGTCCAGTTACGGACTTCTCGTGGAAGAGCTGCTCGACCCGATCCTCGAGCTGATAGGGCTTTTCCTTCCGCACATCCTCGATCCAGGGCCGGTAATGCGCGAGCGCCGGATCGACCGCCATGGCAGCCTCCAGCACGGCATCGTCGATCCGGTTGAGTTCGAGCGTGAAGAACAGGAGATGCGTGCCGGCATCGGTGATCTTCTGCTGCACGTCGCCATAGAACTTGGCGCCGGCCGGATCCGTGGTGTCGCCCGAATAGAGCAGGCCGGCATAGGAGACGATGCGGCCCATCAGCTCTTCGAGCACCTCGAGGGCGCGGATCGGCTCGACAAGCCCGCCTTCGGCGGCCAGCGTCGCCAGCGTTCCCTTCCAGCTGGATTCAAACGCGACCGCGTCCTGCGCCGCCTTCTGGAGGTCCGCCAGCAATTGCGGCGACTGCGTGCCGGGATAGAGATCGGCGAGGTTCCACTCCGGCAGATCGCCGAGCGCAGCCGCAACGGCACGGCCGGAATCGGCAGGATGGAGCGTGGCAAGGGGGCGGGACATCGGCACATCCGTTGGTGGGTGAGTTCGCCTCCTAGATAGGGGTTGCAGGCCCTGGGGATCAACCGCGCATACGGCGCCGTGAAGTAAGGCAGGCTTAACCAACCTGGTCGATTATGCCTCGAAACGGGACAGCCTGCGCTTCCATCGCCGCCTCCCGATCCCCGACAGCCCGACCCGATGGAGCGCCCTGCCCCCATGTCGCAAGAGATCCTCATCGTCGACGACGATCCGGTGCAGCGGCGCCTGCTGCAGTCGGTCGCGACAGGGCTGGGGCACCGCGTGGTGGTCGCCGAGAACGGGCGCGAGGCGGTCGAACTGCTGGCCGCGCCGGATGGCGAGCGTTTCGCGCTGATGATCCTCGACCTCGTCATGCCGGAACTGGACGGCATGGGCGTGCTCGAAAAGTTGCCCGAACTCGGCCGCAGCCTGCCGGTGATCGTGCAGACGGCGCATAGCAGCATCGACACCGTCGTGGGGGCGATGCGCGCCGGCGCTTCCGATTTCCTGGTCAAGCCTGCATCGGCCGAGCGCATTCAGGTGTCGATCGCCAATGCGCTGAAGCTCTCCGTGCTCGAAGGCGAGCTCGCCCGCGTCCGGCGCAGCGCCGCCGGCCTGCTTGGCTTCCGCGACATCATCGCCGGCAGCCCGGCGATGGACCGCGTGATCCGCCTCGGCGAACGCGCCGCCGCGTCCACGATCCCGATCCTCATCGAAGGCGAGAGCGGCGTCGGCAAGGAACTGATCGCCCGCGCGATCCAGGGCTCGGGCGAGCGGCGCAGCCGGCCCTTCGTGACGGTGAACTGCGGCGCGATCCCGGACAATCTCGTCGAATCGATCCTGTTCGGGCACGAGAAGGGCGCCTTCACCGGCGCGACCGACAAGCGCATCGGCAAGTTTCAGGAGGCGCATGGCGGCACGCTCTTCCTCGACGAGATCGGCGAATTACCACTCGACGCGCAGGTGAAGCTGCTGCGCGCGCTGCAGCAGGGCGAAATCGACCCGGTCGGCGGCAAGCGGCCGGTGAAGGTCGATATCCGCCTCATCTCCGCGACGAACCGCGACCTGATCGCCCTGGTCAAAGAGGGGCGCTTTCGCGAGGACCTCTATTACCGGATCAACGTCTTCCCGATCCGCGTCCCGCCGCTGCGCGAGCGGCGCGAGGAGATTCCGGAGTTGGTGCGCCATTTCACCGCCCGCTTCGCGGCCGAGGAGCACAAGACCGCCCTGGCGGGCGTCGCGCCACAGGCGCTCGAACTGCTGATGCGATACCCCTGGCCGGGCAATATCCGCCAGCTCGAAAACGCCGTCTTCCGCGCCGTCGTGCTCGCCGACGGTCCGCTGCTGACGGTCGACGAATTCCCGCAACTCGCCGCGCAGATCGAGGTGGGTCCCGCCGATGCGCTGGCGCCGTCCGCCGCGCCGATGACCATCGAGCGCCAGCTTCCGACGGCCGAGCGGCCCGCCACGATCGCCGAGCCGCCGATCTCGATCGCGGCGCTCACGCCATCCGGCGAGGTGCGGCCGCTCGAAGAAGTCGAGGCCGAGTTGATCCGCTTCGCGATCCACCACCATCGTGGCCGCATGGCAACGGTGGCGCGGAAACTGAAGATCGGACGATCGACCCTCTACCGCAGGATCAAGGAACTCGGCATTGCCGAGGTGCACGATGGCGAAGCGCTCGCGATGGAGTGATCGAGATCGCAGCGCGCGACCCCAAAATGGTGTTGATCGGACCCGCTCCGCGTAGCGAAGCTCGATCGTGGAACGATAGGCCGCCTCGCGCGTCATATCGGCAGGGAAAATGAAGGCAGGGACGATGAAGAACGGGATTTGGCAGTTCGGCCTTGCGGGCATCGCTCTGGTCGCCCTCTCCACCGGCTCGGCCTTCGCCTATCTGCCCGAGGGCAAGACGTTCGGGGAACGCGCCGGCAGCGCCGCGAGCCTGACCCTCGCCGATGTCGCCAGCGACCCGACCGCGCAGGCGCTGAAGGCGCTGCTCGACCAGGTTCCGGCCAAGGAGAGCTTCCTCGAAAAGCGCGATCGCGCCGCGATGAGCGAATTCTACGCCGAGCGCAATTACGAGCCCGTCTGGGTGGCCGACGGCCGCCTGACGCCGGCGGCCAAGGCCGTCATGGCGGCGATCGGTGCTGCCGATGCGGAGGGCCTCGATCCCGCGGCCTATCGTCTGCCGCTCGCCACCATCGGCGACAAGGTGCCGGCCGGCCCGAGCCTCAGCGCGTCCGTCGAGGTCATCCTGAGCGAGGCGCTGCTGCACTATGCGCGCGACGCCTATTCGGGCCGCCTCGACCCTGCCTCGCTCGGCAAGCTAGTGACGATCAAGCCGATGCTGCCCGATT
Source organism: Kaistia hirudinis (assembly GCF_014196455.1). Classification (GTDB taxonomy): domain Bacteria; phylum Pseudomonadota; class Alphaproteobacteria; order Rhizobiales; family Kaistiaceae; genus Kaistia; species Kaistia hirudinis. The sequence goes on along the minus strand of NZ_JACIDS010000004.1, from coordinate 73,831 downwards.
CCGTCGCGGTGCTCGGCTCGGTCTCGTCTTCCGCGGATCCGACCGCCGCCGTCGCGGCGCTGAATCCGCCGCAAGAGGGCTATAGGCGGTTGAAGCTGGCGCTCGCCGAGGCGCGCAAGGCCAATCCGGGACCGCGGCACGAGCCGGTGCCCGAGGGCAAGCTGCTCAAGGTCGGCGTCAGCGATCCGCGCGTGCCGCTGCTGCGCACCCGCCTCGGCGTCGCCGCGCCGGCGAGCGATCCGAACGTCTATGACGAGACGCTCTCCGACGCGGTCAAGACCTTCCAGGCCGGCAAGGGCCTCAAGGCCGACGGCGCCGTGGGCGCGGGAACGCTCGCCTTCCTCAATGCCGAGGGCAAGGACAAGACGAGCGAAATCATCGCGAACATGGAGCGCTGGCGCTGGCTGCCGCGCGACATGGGCGAGTTCCATGTCGAGGTCAACATCCCCGAATTCGAGGTTCGGGTCTTCGACAACGGCAAGGTCGTCCATCAGACCCGGGTCGTGACGGGCAAGGTCACGAATCAGACGCCGATCTTCTCCAACGAGATGCAGTCGATCGTCGTCAATCCGAGCTGGAACGTGCCTGCCTCCATCACGATGAAGGAGATGCTGCCGAACGTCCGCCGCGACCCCAGCTATCTGTCGCGCAAGGGCTATCAGGTGCTCGCCAATGTCGGGGGGAAATACCGGCCCGTCGATCCGTCCATGATCGACTGGAGTTCGGCGAGCGCGCGCAACATCCAGATCCGGCAGCCGCCGGGCGACGACAATGCGCTCGGCTCGATCAAGTTCCTCTTCCCCAACGAGCACTCGGTCTATCTGCACGACACGCCGTCCAAGAGCTTGTTCGCAAAGGATGTTCGGGCGTTCAGCCATGGCTGCGTGCGCGTCCAGAACCCGCTCGAATTCGCCGACGTGATCCTCGCCTATCAGGGCGGCTGGACGCCGCAGCGCCTGCGCAAGATGGTCGGCGGGCGCGAGAGCTGGGTGAACCTGCCGAAGCGCATCCCGATCCACCTCGTCTATTTCACGGCCGTGGTCGACGATGCGGGAACGCTGCATACGCTGCCCGACATCTATGGCTACAACGCTCGCGTGGAGCGTGCGCTCGGCCTCTAGGACGGTCAGCGGGTCGACATTCTGCCCGGAACATGCGAAACCGCATCTGGCAACAGGTGCGGTTTTTCGCATCTGCCGCTTAAATGCCACGATTGGTTCAGAAGCTCATCGGAACGGGTCGATTTGCGTATAGAGTTCCAGGCTGATCCCTCGGCTTTTTCGATCACGGTAAATGCTGGTTAACTCTGTTGGCGCAAACTGCTTGTCACGGGGGAGCCCATTTCGGGCAAGGACGCAGAAGCAAGTTGACTAGTCACATGGATGAAATGCAGCGCAATGGCAGCTGGTTCCGCCGCTGCCGCGCTGGTCTGAAAGTGGCGGTGGCCTCGGCCCTTCTGGCCGGAACCGTGCTTCTTTCGACTGCCGTGGACAATGCCGAAGCCGCTGCGGGTGACCGCGCGATCACTCTTCTCAATGTCCATACCAACGAGCAGGCCACGGTCGTCTTCAAGCGTGGCAACCGGTACGATCAGGCCGGCCTCAAGAAGCTCAATTATCTCCTGCGCGACTGGCGCAAGAACCAGCCCACCAACATGGATCCGCATCTGTTCGACCTCATCTGGGAGGTCTATCGGCAGAGCGGATCGCGTCAGCCGATCCATGTCGTCTGCGGCTTCCGTTCGCCCACCACGAACGAGATGCTCCGCACCCGCAGCCGCTACACCGGCGTCGCCAAACACAGCCAGCACATGCTCGGCAAGGCGATGGACTTCTATATTCCCGACGTCGCCCTGCCGAAGCTCCGCGCGATCGGTCTTCGGATGCAGGTCGGCGGCGTCGGCTTCTATCCGACCTCGGGCTCGCCCTTCGTCCATATGGACACGGGCTCGGTGCGTCACTGGCCGAAGATGACCCGCGAGCAGCTCGTTCGCGTGTTCCCGGACGGCAAGACGCTGCATATCCCGTCCGATGGACGTCCGCTGCCCGGCTATGAGCAGGCGCTCGCCGAGTACAAGGCCCGCAAGGCCAGCGGCGGCGAGATCATGATGGCCAGCGGCGAAGCGCCGAAGAGCAAGTCGTGGTTCGGCAAGATGTTCGGCGGTGGCGCTGATGAGGCCGAGGATACGGCCGATACGGGCGCTCCGGATGGCAAGTCCGCCGAGACCGCGGTTGCGGCGGCCGACGCCGAAGATACGGCTGCGCCGACCCCGGCGAAGAAGCCGGTCGAGGTGGCGCAGGCCGCCGAGGCCGATGTCGCAGCGCCGGAAGCGGAGACCGTGGTCGCCGACATTCCGCTGCCGCGTCCCTCGCCGGTCGCCCGCGACGCAGCCGACGCCGATGTCATGCAGGTCGCCGATGCGGCGGTTCCGCCGATCCCGCGTGCCTCGCCGGTCGCCCGGCCGATGGTCGCCATGGCCAGCGCCACGGGCAATGCCTCGCCGCGGACAGCCGCCGACGCGATTGCCGATGCGGTCGGAAGCCGCAACGACAATGCAGCGCCGGTCATGGCCTATGCGCCGGTCGACGCCGGTTCGCCCCATATCGATGCCTCGAGCGGCGCTTTGGTCGCCGGCCGCGCGGCATCGCTCCGCGGCTCCGCAAAATCGTCCGGCAAGGCCGATGCCCATCTGGTCCCGGTCGGATACAGCGTCGCGACGCTCCAGCTCGTGATGCGCTCCGGCTCGATGCGCCAGATGGACTATGCCGAGCTCGCCATGCCGCATCCCTTCTCCGTGCCGGAATTCTTCGCGGCGGCGGAGACGACCAAGTCTTCGTTCGGACGGGTCGCCTACAACACGAAGCTCCGGGCCGATCGCTCGGCGAGCCTCGTCACGCGCGACAGCACCAACATGAAGGTCGCGTCCAACTGACGGGCTCCGGCCTTCGTTGAAAGGCACCCTAAGCCAGATACGAAAAAGCCGCTGTGACGCCCGTCACAGCGGCTTTTTCGTGAGCGGCAGCTTCAGGTCGGATCAGACCATGCCGAGCGCGGCCTTGTAGAGGTCGAGGATCGCGTCCTGCTCCTCGCGCTCCGATGCATCCTGCTTGCGCAGGCGGATGATGGTGCGCAGCACCTTGGTATCGAAGCCGTTAGCCTTGGCCTCGCCATAGACGTCCTTGATGTCGTCGGCGATCGCCTTCTTCTCCTCCTCGAGGCGCTCGATGCGCTCGACGATGGACTTGAGCTGGGCCGCGGCGATCCCCTGTACGTCATCGTTCGACATGTCGCATAAACTCCTCAAAATCTTGCTGGGCAGGCGTGGGTGATTGCCCGTTTCCGGCTATCGGGTCAAGCAGCACGAGGCATGAGGCCGCAGCCGGAACGTCAGTCGTGGCGCGGCTGGGCGGCCGCGAAGGCGGCGACGGCTTCCGCCGAGGCCTCCTTCTGGTGCAGCTGCCGCCAGGCCTCATAGGGCATGCCGTAGACGCGCTCGCGCGCCTCGTCCTTGCTCATCGCCTGCCCCTCGGCCTCGGCCGCCTCGCGATACCAGTTGGCCAGGCAATTGCGGCAGAAGCCGGCGAGATTCATCAGATCGATGTTCTGCACGTCGGAACGCTCGGAGAGATGCGCCAGCAGGCGCCGGAAGGCAGCCGCCTCAAGCTGCGTGCGCAGCGCGTCGTCGTCGGAAGTCGTCATGCTTGTGCTCCGTCCGCCTCGGGCCAAGGCCGCGCCTCGACCGGTCCGGTCAGGGATCCGAAATAGGAAATGCCATGCGGCGACGACCCGAGATCGAACGCCGCCAGCACGGTGGCGATCCGGTCGACCCATTCATGCACGCCGGCCGAATCGGCGATCAGGTCCTGGCGAACCTCGATCAGCGCATGGGCCAGCCCGCGCCGCGTCGCATGGCGATAGAGCGTGTCGCCCTTGAGGGCGCCGTGATAGGGCTCGTTGTCGCCGACCACCAGATCGCCCCCGGCCGCCAGCCCGTCGATCAGCGGCCGCGCGAGGCGGGGATCGCTGTCCCAGAGAATGCCCGCATGCCAGGGACGCGGACGGCCGCGCCAGATCGGCGTGAAGCTGTGGACCGACAGGACCGCCGGCACATGGCCGCTCGTCAGCGCCCGGCGCAGCACCCGATCGATGGCCTCGTCATAGGGCCGATAATAGCGGTCGATCCGCGCCTGCCGCTCGGCCGCGTCGAGGCGCGCATTGCCGGGCACGACCGACCCATCCGAGAGGCGCATGATCAGCGTCGGATCGTCGAGGCCGCGATTGGGATCGATCAGGAGGCGCGAGAAGCACGAGAGCACCGCCGGAACGCCGAGGCGCTCGGCAAGGCCCCGCGTCAGCGCGGCCGCGCCGATATCATAGCCGATATGGCGCTCCAGCTCCGATGGCGGCAGGCCCAGCGAGCCGTAGCCCGCCGGCAGGCGGTTCGACGCGTGGTCGCACAGCAGCACCAATCCGCCGGCGTCGTCGCCGGGCAGGAACTCAAAGGCAGGCTCGGTATCCCCTGCGGGCGGCACCTTGTCATCATCGGTCGCGGCGGTCGGCATGGCGCGAACATAGTGGCGCGGCGCCCGCCCCGCCAGATGAAATCCGACAGCAATGTCGGGCGTCCAGCCGCGCCGCGCCTCATCCGCGCCACGGCCAAGCCATGATGCCGCCGCGTTTCTTGCGAACATCGGCGCCATGCGAAGCGACCACCCCTCCCCGTCTCCTCCGCGCGGCCCGGCGGCCGTCCGATGCCGGCCATCCGACCCAGATCGGACGTTGACAGCCCGAAATGCGAAAGACCATAAAGCACACGTCTGCCTCAACCGATTGACGGCCGCCTTGATGCGTTTGACCAGTCTTCGATCCGGACCAGGATTGGTCACCGCGTTCGCCGTTTTTGTCTTGGCTACAGCGTTCTTTGATTCGTCACCTGCCTATGCTGATCTGCGGCTGTGCAATCGCACGCAGAACCGCGTGGGTGTCTCGATCGGATACAAAGACAAGAAGGTCTGGATGACAGAGGGATGGTGGAACGTCCCCATGAATAGTTGTGAAACGCTTGTGAGCGGCACTCTCGTATCGCGATATTACTACATATATGCCGTTGATTATGATCACGGCGGTGAATGGAGCGGCAAATACGCGATGTGCACCAAAGACAAGATGTTCACGATCCAGGGCACGGAGGATTGCGTCGCCCGCGGCTTCAACCGCTCCGGCTTCTTCGAAGTCGACACCGGCGAGCAGTCGACCTGGACCATCCAACTCAACGAACCGACCCAGCAGGGAGCGAAGAACCAATGAGACGGTCGCGCAAGGTCAAGATACTCGCGACCCTCGGGCCCGCGTCCTCCGATAAGGCAACGATCGCCCAGCTGTTCCATGCCGGCGCCGACGTTTTCCGCATCAATATGAGCCACACCGCGCATGAGAAGCTGCGCGAGCTGGTCGGCTACATCCGCGCCGTCAGCGCCGAGGTCGGCCGCCCGATCGGCGTTCTCGCCGATCTGCAGGGTCCGAAGCTGCGCCTCGGAACCTTCGCGGACAAGGCGGTCGAAATCGCGGTCGGCCAGACCTTCACGCTCGATTCCGATCCGACGCCCGGCACGACCGGTCGCGTCTATCTGCCCCATCCGGAAATTCTCGAGGCGCTCGAGCCGGGCCATCGCCTGCTCATCGATGACGGCAAGGTGCGCCTGCGCGTCGTCTCCGTCGCGCCCGACGGCAAGTCGGCCCTGACCACGGTCGAAGTCGGCACGCGCCTTTCGGACCGCAAGGGCGTCTCCGTGCCGGATTCGACCATCCGCACCGGCTCGCTGACCGAGAAGGACCGCGCCGATCTCGACGCGGCGCTCGAGGCGAAGGTCGACTGGATCGCCCTGTCCTTCGTGCAGCGCCCTGATGACGTCGCCGAGGTCCGCAAGATCGCGGCCGGCCGCGCCGGCATCATGTCGAAGATCGAGAAGCCGCAGGCCGTCCAGCGCCTCGCGGAGATCATCGAGATCTCCGACGCGCTGATGGTCGCCCGCGGCGACCTCGGCGTCGAAATGCCGCTCGAGCAGGTTCCCGGCATCCAGAAGCAGATCACCCGCGCCTGCCGCCGTGCCGGCAAGCCGGTCGTGATCGCGACGCAGATGCTCGAATCCATGATCACGGCGCCGGTCCCGACCCGCGCCGAGGTCTCGGACGTCGCCACTGCCGTCTATGAAGGCGCGGATGCCGTCATGCTGTCGGCGGAATCGGCCGCCGGTGCGTTCCCGATCGACGCCGTGGCGACGATGGACCGCATCGCGACCGAGGTCGAGCGCGACGTCAACCACAAGAACATCATGCACGCGCAGCGCACCGAGCCGGAGGCGACCGGCGCCGACGCGATCTCGGCGGCGGCCCGGCAGATCGCCGAGACGCTGAACCTCGCCGCCATCTGCTGCTACACCGCGTCCGGCTCCACGGGCCTCCGCGCGGCGCGCGAACGTCCGCGCACGCCGATCATCGCGCTGTCGCCGATCGAATCGACCGCCTGCCGGCTCTCCATTGTCTGGGGCCTGCACTGCGTCGTTTCGGAGGATGCCTACAATCTCGACGACATGGTGAACCGCGCCTGCTACATCGCGGCGCGCGAGGAATTCGCCCAGCCGGGCGACCGCATCATCATCACGGCCGGCGTGCCGCTGCGCACGCCCGGCGCGACCAACATGCTGCGCATCGCCTTTGTCGGCACGGGCAGCGAAGGGACCGTCGGCGCCGGCTAAGGCCGCCCGCAGCGCCTCTGGCGACCAGCACAATAAGTTCCGGAGGGGAGATCAGATCTCCTCTCCGTCCACCTCCGGCTTCAGCTCGTCGATCGTGTCCTGCACGTCGGAATCGAGATAGGGGTCGATGGCGAGCGCCTTCTGGAGCGCCGCAAGCGCATCGGCCTTGCGGTCGACATCGCGCAGGATCAGGCCGAGTCCCGCCAGGGCGCCGAAATGGCGCGGCTCCAGCGCGAGCACCTTCTCGAGGTCGGCGATCGCCTTCCCGTAATCATCCTGCAGATAGAAGATGGTCGCGCGGCGGTTCCACCCTTCCGCATAGTCGGGCTTCAGGGCCGTGACGGCATCCAGGAAGTCGAGCGAGGCGCCATAGTCCTTCGCGGCGAGCGACTGCGCGGACCATTGCATCAGCAGATCGATCGTATCGCTGCCGGAATTCAGCCAGCGCCGCTGGATCTCGTTCTCGGCCGCCTGACCGGCATCGGGATCGCTCTTGTCGGCCAACTGCGCGAAGAGCTGGTCCATCGTCTTGCCCGCAAAGGCATCGGACGGCCGTGCAGCCGGTGGCGCAGCTGCGCGCTCCTGACCGCCCGCTCCATTCAGCGTCAGCGGCAGCAGGGCAGCGAAGAGAACGAGGCCAACACGAAAAACCCGCATCAGGGACAACTAGCCCCCAATGCGGGTTTCGTCAAAGCTATAGACCATAAGGTCCGTATCGACGGGCCTTGCGGCCCGGCCGATCAACCCTGACGCGCCTTGTAGCGCGGGTTGACCTTGTTGATGATGAAGACACGACCCTTGCGACGAACGAGCCGATTGGCCCGATGGCGCCCGAGCAGGGCCTTCAGCGAGTTCTTGATCTTCATGGCGCTTGGCTCGCGAAAGGGTTTCATGAACGAAACGAGCGCCTAAGGCGCCCGCTCGAAAATTCGGCCGGACCATAGGCAGCGCCTCCGCCAATGTCAACCGATCACAACGACGCTTCGATCGGGTGGCGTGGAAATCCCCAGCGACCGCCGCGAGGGAACGATGTTCCCGGCAAAGGATTGATTGGTCGCTGGGAGGATAACGAAAGGACCGACATCATGGCCAATCAGAACGAACAGCGTGGCGGCTCGGGCAATTTCGCGAATGATCCGAAGCGCGCCGCAGAAGCCGGCAAGAAGGGTGGCGAGCACGCGCATGGCTCCGGCCGGCAGCAGGAGCAGGCCACCGACAAGGACAAGCGCCAGCAGGGCGCGCCTGACAAGGACATGGGCAGCAAGGGCGGACAGCGCTGAACTACCTGAAGACGAAGGGTCGTCCAGACCGGGGCCCGCCGCAAGGCGGGCCTTTTCTTTGGGCCCATCGGGCCTCACGCGATCCATGCCGCCGACTGCCATCATCGCTTTGGCGAACGTTTTCATCAGCCAAAACCGCTCTGATGGATTTCGGCAAGGCTCCCGGCACCGGAGGACCACAGCGGGACTCCGGCGATTTTCACGGCTTTCAAGCCATTCATGGCGCCCGACGAGAGGCCGACACCCGTCGAACCTTGCGATTCCCCCCTTGACCTTGGATGCGTTGCGTGTTGACGTTTACACGGGATCGATGCCGCTGTGACGAGACATGAAGAACGGCATCGAAGGGAGGAATGGCGTGAGGACGTCCGATCGAATCGTGTCGGCGGCGGGAGCGGCGTAGGCATGCCGACCGTCCCGATCATCGACACGCACCTGCATCTGTGGGACCCGGCGCGCCTGCGGTACGACTGGCTGTCGGGCAATGCCGTGCTGGACCGGCCCTACCGGCTCGCCGATTACGATCAGGCGACGGAAGGGCTCGACATCGCCGCCATGGTCTTCCTCCAGTGCGAGGTCGATCCGCGCCAGTATCGCGAAGAGGCCGACTGGGTGGCGGCGCTGGCGCTCGAGGATCCGCGCATTCAGGGCCTCGTCGCCTGGGCTCCGCTGGAGAAGGGCGCGGCCGTCACCGACGATCTCGCTCACCTCGCGCGCCACGACATTCTGCGCGGCATCCGCCGCATCATCCAGTTCGAGGACGATCTCGATTTCTGCCTGCGGCCCGATTTCATTGCGGGCGTGCGGACGCTGGCCGAGTTCGGCCTCTCCTTCGATATCTGCATCGACCACCGCCACATGGCGAACACGCTCAAATTCGCGGCGGCGATTCCGGAAGTGCCGATGATCCTCGATCATATCGGCAAGCCGGCGATCCGGGCGGGGGTGATGGAGCCCTGGGCCAGCCAGATGCGCGAACTGGCTGCGCTGCCGCATGTCCATTGCAAGATCTCCGGCGTCGCCACCGAGGCCGACCACGCCGCGTGGCGCGAGGACGACCTCGCCCGCTACGTCGATGTCGCCATCGAGGCCTTCGGCTTTGATCGCGTCATGTTCGGCGGCGACTGGCCCGTGGCCGTGCAGGCCATCGGCTATCGCGACTGGACCGACCTGCTGGACCGGCGCCTTGCCGGCGTTGGGCAAGCCGATCTCGCCCGGTTCTGGAACGGCAACGCCGCGCGCTTCTATCGTCTGGAGCCCCTGACGTGAGCACACCCGGCACAGGACCGCTCGTCGCGGCACGCGGCATTTCGAAATCCTTCGGCGGCGTCGAGGTGCTGCGCAATGTCGATCTCGACCTGGCAGTCGGGGAGATCCACGCGCTGCTGGGCGAGAACGGCGCCGGCAAATCGACCTTCGCGAAGATCCTCGCCGGCGTGCACAGGCCGACGCAGGGCACGATCAGCCTGGCGGGCAGCCCCGTCGAGATCGGCAGCCCGATCGACGCGCAGAGGCTCGGCATCACGCTCATCCATCAGGAGCCGCTGTCCTTCCCCGATCTCTCCGTGGCGGAGAACCTCGTCATCGGCCAGGCCGGTGGCTCGCCGCTGAAGCGGGTGCGCTGGTCAGAGCTCGCCGAGAACGGCAAGCGCCTCATGAGCCTCCTGGGCGTCGCGATCGACGTGCGCCAGCCGATGCGCGGCCTCTCCATCGCCGACCAGCAGATGGTCGAGATCGCGCGGGCGCTGGCCTCGGACAGCCGCCTGATCATCATGGACGAGCCGACCGCGGCGCTGACGCCGAAGGAGGTCGAGACGCTGTTCGTGATCGCGCGGCGCCTCCGCGCGGAAGGCCGCACGATCGTCTTCATCTCGCATCGCCTGGAGGAAGTCCGCGCCATCTGCGACCGCGTGACGATCTTCCGCGACGGCGAGAAGATCGAGACGGCGCCGACCGCGAGCCTCAGCGACGCCGACATCATCCGCCGCATGATCGGCCGGCCGCTCGGCGAGTTCATCCATCGCGGCACGAGCCATGTCGGCGCGGTCGCCCTCTCGGTCAGCGGCCTCACCCTGCCAGGCCGGTTCGAGAACATTTCCTTCGACGTGCGCAAGGGCGAGATCGTCGGCCTCGGCGGCCTCGTCGGCGCCGGCCGCACCGATGTCGCGCGCGCCATCTTCGGCGTCGCGCCCGCCGCCTCGGGCAGCATCGCCGTCAATGGCAAGCCGGTCGCCATCCGCGAGCCGACCGACGCCATCGCGAATGGCATCGCTTTCGTCCCGGAGGACCGCGCCATCGCCGGCATCTTCCGCACGCTCTCGGTCGAATCCAACATCACCGCCGCGGTCCCGGACCGGATCGCCCCGCATGGGCTGATCCGCCGTGCGGCGGAAAAGGCGATCGGGCTCGAACAGGTGCGGAAGCTCCGCATCCGCCTCGCCTCGCTGCGCCAGCCGATCGGCGAGCTCTCCGGCGGCAACCAGCAAAAGGCGATCCTCGCGCGCTGGCTGCTCTCCGAGCCGGAGATCCTGATCCTCGACGAGCCGACGCGCGGCATCGATATCGGCGTCAAGGCCGAGTTCTACGAGATGATCGGCGATCTGGCCGCGGCCGGGCGCGCCATTCTGCTGATCTCGTCGGAACTGCCGGAGTTGCTCGCCCTGTCGAACCGCATCCTCGTCATGTGCGAGGGCCGTCTCACGGCGGAGATTCCGCGCGCCGAGGCGACGCAGGAGGCGATCATGCAGGCCGCCGTGCCCCGCTCCGGCGTCCACAGCCATTCCGCCGGAGCCGCAGCATGAGCCTCGTCCGCCGCCTCGCCCGCGCCCGCGAAGCCGGCATCCTCGTGATGCTGGTCCTGTTCTCGCTCGTCGTCGGGCTGATCGAGCCACGCTTCCTCTCCGGCGAGACCGTCCGGATCGTGCTGCTCGCCATCCCGCTCATCATGGTCGCCGCCATGGGCGAGATGATGGTCCTGCTCGCGCGCCATGTGGATCTCTCGATCGGCTCGATCCTCGGCTTCTCGGCGATCGCAGCTGGCATGGTGTTTCGCGATCACCCGGAATGGCCGCTCTTCATCGGCTTCGCCGTTGCGATCCTCTCTGGCGCCGCGCTCGGCTTCGTGAACGGGCTGATCGTGACGCTGTTCCGCCTGCCCTCGATCATCGTCACGCTCGGCACGCTCAGCCTCTATCGCGGACTGCTCTTCATCCTCTCCGGCTCGAAGCAGATCGATCCCAACGACATTCCCGAGCCGATCATCCGCATGGCGCAGACCTCGCCCTTCGGGATTCCCTGGATCGTGATCATCGCCTTCGCCGTGGCGCTCGCGACCTGGCTGTTCCTGACCTTCACGCAGGTCGGCCGCCAGATCTACGCGATCGGCTCCAACCCCGGCGCGGCGCCACTGCGCGGCATCCGCGTGGTGCCGGTGACGATCCTCGTCTTTACACTCTCCGGGGCGCTGGCGGGCCTCGCCGGCATCATCTATGCGGCGCGCTTCGGCTATGTGAACCCAGGCATCACGGGCGTTGGCTTCGAGTTCACCGTGATCGCGGCCGTGGTGATCGGCGGCGTCTCGATCAATGGCGGCATCGGCTCGGTCGCCGGCACCATGCTCGGCGTCCTGTTCCTCGGCGCCGTGCAGGTCGCGCTGCCGATCCTCGGCGTCTCCGGCTTCTGGCAGAACGCCATCTATGGCGGGATCATCCTGATCGCGCTCGTCATCGACCGCACCGTCCGCGCCGGCGGCATCCGCGGACTTCTGGCGCGGGGGACGGCATGAGCGCGAGCGAACAGAGACAGGGCGTCAACCAGGCCGGACGCGAATCCGCCGCGGCCAAGCCGCGCTGGAAGATCCTGCTCGTACGTCCGGAGAGCGTCACCTTCGTGCTGCTCATCCTGGCGACGATCGTCGCCTCGCACCTCTCGCCCTTCTTCGCCGATCTCGGCTTCATCCTGGAAAGCTCGACCTATTATATCGAGTTCGCCATCGTCGCCCTGGTGCTGACGCTGGTGATCATCGCCGGCGAAATCGATCTTTCGCCCGCCGCCATGATGGCGCTCACCGCCTGCATCTTCGGAACGGTGCTGAAGGCCGGCGCGCCGGTGCCGCTCGCCATGGCCGCGAGCCTCGTCTCGGGCCTCGCCCTCGGCGCCTTCAACGGCTTCTTCGTCACCGTGCTGCGCCTGCCCTCGATCATCGTGACCATCGGCACGCTGATCCTCTATCGCGGCCTCGCGCAGGTGCTGGCCGGCGACAAGTCGATCGGCTCGTTCCCGTCCTGGTTCGTCGGCATCGACTACCGCATGGTCGGCATCGTGCCGGTGCCGGTGATCATCTTCGTCCTCGCCTCGATCGCGCTCGGCCTCTTCCTCGGCATCACGATCTATGGCCGCCAGATCTACCAGATCGGCACCAGCGAGATGGCGGCGATCCACGCCGGCATCCGCGTGCGTCGGATCAAGATGGGGCTCTTTCTCGCCTCAGGCCTCGTCAGTTCGATCGCCGGGCTGATGACCGCCTCGCGCCTCGGCTCGGTGCGCTACGACCTCGCCTCGGGCGGCGAGCTCACCATGGTGCTGATCGTGATGCTCGGCGGCACCTACATTTTCGGCGGCCGCGGCTCGATCCTCGGCACGTTCCTCGCCACCTGGCTGCTCGTCATCATCGCCACCGGCATGACCGTCGCCAACATCGCCATCAATGCGCAGCTCACAGTGATGGGCCTGCTGCTCATCGTCTCGATCGTCGCAACCAACTGGATCTATGCCCGCAGCCAGCGCTAGCGGGAATCGACCATCAGCAAAGGGAGGAAACCAACATGCTGAGGAACAAGTGGATGCTCGTCGCCGCGCTCGGCGCGAGCCTTTTGACCGGCGCGGCCTATGCCGCCGACCCGGTGAAGATCGTCTACATCCCGAAGAACACGGGCAATCCTTACTTCGATTCGATCATCAAGGGCTTCGAGGACGGCTGCAAGAAGCTCGGCTGCGAGTTCACCACCGTCGCCCCGGCCACCGCCGAGGCGACCTCGCAGATCCCGTTCCTGACCGCGCAGCTGCAGCGCGGCGTCGACGTGGTCGCGATCTCGCCCAACAGCCCGGATGCGCTCAACCAGGTGTTCGACCGCGCCCGCTCCAAGGGTACGATCATCCTCTCGGTGAATTCCGACATGCCGGGCAATGAGGATCATCGCGACGCGGCGATCCTCCCGGTCGATTTCACCAAGACCGGCCCCTCGCAGGTCGAGCTGCTCGGCTCGCAGATCGGCTATGAGGGCGACATCGCGATCCTCTCGGCGACCACCGACGCCCCCGACCAGAATGTCTGGATCGCGGCGATGAAGGACACGCTCGAGAAGGATCCGAAATACGCCAAGATGAAGCTGGTCACGATCGCCTATGGCGACGATGACCCGCAGAAGTCGACGACCGAGGCGGAAGCCCTCCTCGCCAACTATCCGAACCTCAGGGGCATCATCTCGCCGACCACGGTCGGCGTCGCGGCCGCCGCGCAGGTCGTCGAGACCGCGAAGAAGGCCGACAAGGTCAAGGTCGTCGGGCTCGGCACACCGAACCAGATGCGCCGCTTCATCGAGAACGGCACGGTCGACGCGTTCCAGCTCTGGAGCCCGTACAATGAGGGCCTGCTCGCCGCCTATTTCGCGGTCGGCGTCAAGAACGGCACGATCAAGAACGAGGCCGGCACGGTCGTCGAGGTTCCCGAGCTCGGCAAGGTCACGATCGGCGACAAGAGCGTCCTGAAGACGCAGGCCGATCTCACCACCTTCGACAAGAAGAACATCGGCGACTTCAACTTCTAGAAGATCGCCACCCTTCCTGAATGAAACTTCGACGGAGGCGCCAGCGTATCGGCGCCTCCTTTTTTGTTTCCGGTGCCTGCCGGCCAACGCGGCTGCGGAGGACGCCATGCATCGACGGGCCATCTCGGCGCGGGATCGGTCATTGGTCCTGTCCCATTCGAGATCAGACAGAATTTAGGGCCAAATTTCTCCAGGGCGACCCAGTCAAAATCGCCCGCAACAACCCCTTCCGCTTGATATTCCGATCAAAAACATCACGGACGGCAAATATTCTGCGCCGGATCATGGCGCGGCATCGCCTGATGGACTGTTGCTCTATAGCCTTCCCTGAACGTCGAATCAGAACGCTTGGGGGGAGCATCATGACAATTGACCGATCGGACATACGGTGCCCGGCAGGAGCCTGGACCCTGCTTGTCGCGGGTCTGAGCGCCGGCGCTGCCGTCACGCCGGCACGCGCGGAGACGCCCCTCCTGTTCAGCTATGTCACGCTGAACTATGGCGATACCGACACGTTCCTGACCGGCATTCGCGGCGACAACATCGTCGGCAACTATGTCATCCCCGGCACCACCGAGACGGGGGGCCTCTATTACAACATGACCTCCGGCACCTGGTCCGCCATGCCGGTGGCGACGCCGAACGGTGTCAACTTCCCCGGCGCGATCGGATCCTCGCCCTATGGTCCGAGCTTCGGCACGCCGTCGGGCATATTGCGGACGGTGGGCAGCTACCAGACCGAGGCGTCCGCGCCCTATGATCTCAGCTATCTCTATGACGGCGCCGCGGCGCCGGGCCAGCAGATCACCTATCTCGCCTATCCCGGCAGCCCCGGCGAGAACACGCTCTTCACGATCGCGCACAGCAATTTCGGCAATCAGGTCGTCGGCGATTACGACACCGATCTCGCGACCGGAAACGCCTTCATCTACAATATCGACACCGGCACCTACACGAACAACAACGTTCCCGGCGCGATCAGCACGACGGCCTACGGCATCTATGGCGACAAGATTGCCGGCGGCTATGCGGCAATCGACCAGGGGTCGGGCCTGTCGCTCGAGCACGGCTACATCTACGACCAGACCACCGGCACCTATACGACCTATGATCACCCCGGCGCGGTCGCGACGCATTTCGAAGGCATCACGGGCGCCGGGCGGGCAGGCGAATATAATCTCGTCGCAAACTGGATCACGGCCGACGGCGTGACGCATCCCGCGGTCCTGCATGTCGCGGCCGACGGCTCCACCACCTGGTACGAGATCGACATTCCGGGCGACGTCGTCTCGTCCAACTCCGCCTATGGCGACAATGTCGTCGGCGTCTATCTCGCGAACGGCAAGATCAATGGCTACGTCGCCACGATCCCCGGCATGTACAACCCGATCCGCAACACGCAGACGCTGACGTCGACCGCCGACGATGACGCCGTTCTGTCGGGCATCAAGGGCGACGACATCGTCAATGAAGGCACGATCAACGTCAGCGGCGCGCGGGGCCTTGCCATCCGGGGCGACACCTATGGCGTATTGACCAACAAGGGCAGCGTCATGGCGTCCGGCTTGGCTGGCGCCGCGGTCGACATGCACGGCAACTACGGAACCCTGCTGAACTCCGGCACCCTGCAAGCAAGCTTCGAGGCCGATGCATTGCGCACCGGCGAGGACAGCAAGGGCAGCGTGATCGTCAACACCGGCATCATCGATGGCCGGATCGCGGCGATGGGCGGCGCCGACAAGCGGTTCGAGAACAGCGGCTGGATCGGCGTGACCGGGACAGGCGTGACGATCACTGACCTGTTTCGCGGAACCTTCGTCCAGACCGCCGCGGGCACACTCGCAGTGCGCGTGAGAGACGAGGGGAACGATAATCTCTACGTCGCCGGAACCGTGCGCCTCGCCGGCACGCTGGAAGCGGACTTCCAGACCTCGAACCTCCTCAAGTCCTACACCGTTGTCGGGGCCACGGAGGGCGTCACCGGTGCATTCGACGCTGTCGCGACGCAGGGTCTGCCGGCTCTGTTCGCGGCGACGGTCGGCTATACCCCGACAGAGGCCATGCTGAACGTCGCCGCCAACCTCGCCGGTCAGCCCGGCAATACGGCAAACCAGAGCGCCGTCGGCGGCGCCATCGACGGCATCATCAACAATACCGGCGACAATACGCTCGCCCCGCTGCCGACGGCGCTGAGCCCGCTCTATGCGCTGAGCGCCAGCCAACTGCCTGCCGCCCTCGGCGCACTGTCCGGCGAAGGCTATGCGAGCGAGCAGACGGTGCTGGCGGGCGACAGCCTCTATAGCCGACAGGCGCTGCTCGGCCGGCTGCGCCAGGGTTCCTATGGCGGCCAGGGCGGCGCCATGGCGTCGCTTTCCGATGGCGGTCCGACGCTCGCCTATGCGGAAGGCACCAAGCAGCCCGCCTCGGTCGAGGCGCTGGGCTATGCGACCACGGAAGGCGGCGCGCGGTCGGCCGGAGCCTCGGGCACGACGCTCTGGGGCCAGGCCTTCGGCGGCTGGGCCGATCTCGACGGCAGCGCCGGAACGTCCGACGTCAGCGAGAGCATTGGCGGCATCATCTCGGGCGCCGATATCCGCGTCGACAACTGGCTGCTCGGCGGCGCGCTCGGCTATTCCCAGTCCAATGCCGATGTCGCGGCACTCGGCAGCTCGTTCAAGGTCGACAGCTTCCTGCTCGCCCTCTATGGCGGCACGCAGGCCGGACCGGTGAACTTCCGCTTCGGCGGCAGCTACGCCTTCAACCAGATCAATGCCGATCGCACCATCGCCTATCCCGGCTTCCTGCAGCAGGCGAGCGCGCAATATGACGGCAGCACCGCGCAGGTCTTCGGCGAAGTCGGCTATGGCCTCGCGGTCCAGTCGGTCGCGCTCGAACCGTTCGCCGGCCTCGCCTTCGTCAATGTCAACACTGACGGCTTCGCCGAGACGGGCGCGTCCGCCGGGCTGACGGGAACGGCCGATAGCATGGGCGTCGGCTATGGCACGCTCGGCATCCGGGCGGCGACGACCATCGCGCTTTCCGGCGGCGCCGTGCTGCAGCCGCGCGCGTCCGTGGCCTGGCAATATGCCTTCGCCGACATCACGCCGACCGCGCAGATGGCTTTCCTGACGACGCCGAGCGCCAATTTCTCCGTCGTCGGCACGCCGCTGGCGGAGAACACGGCCCTGCTCGAGCTCGGCGCCGACCTGCTGGTCGCGCCGCATGCCCGCCTTGGCCTCTCCTATATCGGCCAGTTCGCGCAGGATGTGAGCGACAACGCGGTCCAGGCCAATCTGGCCTGGAGCTTCTGACAGTCTGAGCGGCAAATATCTGCGGAGACGGATCCTGAATGATCCGCCTCCGCAAAGGCGAGCGAAAGCCTAGGGCGTCGGCGCGTCGGCGCGGATCAGGCCTTCATGCTTCAGTTCGGCCCACAGATCGTTCGGGATCGCGGTGCGGACATAGTCGAGATTGGTCTTCACCTGGTCCGGGCGGATGGCGCCGGGGATGACCGAGGTGACCGCCGGGTGATGCAGCGGGAACTGGATCGCGGCCGCCGGCAGCGGCACGCCGTGGCGCTGGCACACCGCGTCGATCCGGCGGGCCTTTTCAAGCACTTCGGGCGTCGGATCGAAATAGTTGTACTTGGCGCCCGGCACAGGTCCGGTCGCGTAGAGGCCCGACGAGAACACGCCGCCGATGACGATGCCGACGCCCTTCTGCTCGCAGAGCGGCAGCTCGGCCGTGAGCGTCTCCTGCTCGCCGAGCGTATAGCGCAGCGCAAGCAGGAAATAATCGAGGTCGAAGAGTTCGAGGAATCGCGGGATCAGGCCGAGCTCATTGATGCCTGCGCCGATGGCGCCGATCCGGCCCGCTGCCCGCAGATCCGAAAGCGCACGGAAACCGCCATTGGCGAGTTGCGTGAAGCCGGCCTGCACCATCGGCTCGGAGCCGCGATGCCACCAGTCGAGATCGTGGATGACCAGCATGTCGACCCGGTTCATGCCGAGCCGCTGCAGGCTGTCCTCATAGGCGCGCATCACGCCGTCATAGGAATAGTCGAAATAATGGTCGAAGTGCAGGCCGCCCGACCAGAAGCCGGTGTCGAAGGAATCCGGATGCGCCACCGGCGCGCGCAGGATGCGGCCGACCTTGGTCGAAAGGATCACCTCGCCGCGCGGCTTCGCATAGAGAAAGCGCCCGACGCGGTGCTCGCTCTGGCCGCGGCCGTACCAGGGCGCGGTGTCATAGAAGCGCACGCCCTCGTCCCAGGCCGTCGAGAGCACGGATTCCGCATCGGATTCGCTGATCTTCGTGAAAAGCTCGCCGAGCGGCGCGGTGCCGAGACCGATCTGCGGCAGTTCGATCCTGGAGCGGCCGAGCCGCCGCTTCTTGAACGGATCCATATGTCTCCTCCTCGATTCGGATCCCGGCGGCACGGCCGAGCCGTCGCCGGGCGACGTCATTCCACCCGTCGGCATCAAAGGCCATCATCGTGTAAACGTCAACACGTAACGCAGGGCCGCGATCGATCGTGGAGCACCTGCCGGTCATAGCCAATCATCCTTGATTTCTCTCGTTTTAGCTGGCAGTTTCACCGTCGGAGAAAACGCGACAGCGAATTCCAGCCGGCCAGCAAGCGCCGGGCAAGGGATGGAGGCATGTAAACGTTATGTCGGGCCGCGCCGGGTTCGGACGAAGCCGCCTGCCGACGATCCACGAGGTGGCGGCCAGCGCCGGCGTTTCGATCGGCACGGTGTCGCGCGTGGCCTCCGAGAGCCCGCGCGTCGCGCCGGAAACGCGGGCCCGCGTCCTCGCGGCGATGGCCGAGCTCGGCTACCAGCCGAACGCCGCGGCGCGCGCCATGCGCACCAACCAGACCAAGACGATCGGCTTCCTGATCCCGGACATGACCAACCAGGTCTTTGCCCGCGTGGCGCAGGGCGCGGAAACGGTGCTGGCGCCGGAAGGCTACATGCTTTTCGCCTTCTCCTCCAACCGTTCGCCCGAACGTGAGGTCGAGTTCCTGCAGGCCGCCCGCCAGCGCCGCATGGACGGGCTGATCGTGACACTCTCCGACGAGACCGCGGCGGCGCCGATCCGCGAGATCGGCCGCATGGGCGTGCCGATCGTGGTGCTCGACCGCGAGATCCCGGTCGAGGCCGACATCGTCTATTCCGAGCACATCCAGTCGATCGAGACGATCGTGCAGCAGCTCGCCGAGCTGGGGCACCGGCGGATCGGCCTCGTCGCCGCCTCGGAGAAGATCCGTCCCGGGCGCGACCGCGTCACCGGCTATCGCCGCGCGATCGCGAAGGCGGGGCTGGAGGCGGATGAATGGCTGATCCGCGCGCGCACGCAGAGCGCCGAATATGGCGCGGCCGAGACCTATGACCTGCTCTCGGGCCCCAACCCGCCGACCGCCATCCTCGCGGCCGGCAGCGACATCTTCCCCGGCGCGCTGCGCGCCGTCCGCATGATGGGCCTCTCGATCCCCGACGACATCTCCTTCGTCGGCGCGGACGATCCCGTGCTGGGGGAGCTCGTCTTCCCGCCGATCACGGTGATCGACCGCGACATGGCCGAGGTCGGACGACAGGCCGCCGGGCTGCTGATCGATCGGCTGAAAAGCCTCGAGGGCCCGCCGCGTCGGATCATGCTCCCGTCGACCATCACGTTGCGCGCCTCGCTGGCAGCGCCGCGCCGTCGTTAAGAGATACGGCCGGCGCTATCCGGGTGCTGCTTGCCCCGTGGCCGTTACGACCGGCGCGCCGCCGGGCGTCTCGATCAGGCGCCAGAACGGCCGGCGGATCTCGACCAGCGGACGACCGGGGTCTCCGGCCTTCAGCCCATCGCGGATGAGGGCGACGAGGTCGGCCTTCACCGCCGGATCCGAGACGAAATAGCTGTGGCCGATCCAGCCGGCATTGCCGGTATATTCGATGAAGTCGATCCACTCGGCGAGCTGCGCGCCATTCGCCTGGGCGAACGGCCTGGCCGCGGCGCGCTTGGTCAGGCTCAACTGGCCAAGACGCGCCTGGCTGCCGAAGATCCGGCCGGAAATGCCGAGCGCGCGATCCTTGGGCGAGGAATAGACCGTGAGCTGGAACGAGCCCTGCCGCAGCGGCGCGGCGGGATCGTGCCCCGCGACGCGTTGCAGATCCGGATCGGAGCCGAAGCCGAACAGCTTGGTGGTCGCGACATCAAGATCGATATCGGCCGCGAACAGGACGATGTTCTCGACCTTGTAGCGCTGCGCGAAGGACGAGCCCGAGGCATAGGCCTCGATGCTCAGCTGCTGCAGCGCGGAGGCCAGCACATCCGTGCCGCGGCTATGGCCGATGAAATGCACCTTCTGGACGCCGGGCGTCGTCGCGATGATGCGGATCGCCTTCTTCACGTCGGCCACGGCGAACTCGCCGGATTCGCGATCGATATTGTAGCCGAAGAACGCGCCGCCCGAGCCTCCCGCCGGCCAGGTCAGCGCGACGCAGACGAAGTCGCGCAGCGCGCGGCAGAGGCTGCCGGTGGTCTCGACCGAGTCGTCGAAATCATTGGCGTAGCCATGAATGAAGAACACGACCTCCTTGCGCGGTGCCTTGGCGAGGCTTTGCGAAACCTCGGCCCGCAGCGCGGCGGCGGCGCGGTCATGGGCGGCGAGCGCCGCCGGGGCGCGGCGCACGGCACCGGGAAGGACATCCATGGCATAGGGCGTGGTCGGAAACGCACCCGCCTCGCTCACCCGTTCGACGCCGAGCGCCGGCTGGCCGCCGGGACCCGTCCGGCTCTCCTCGCGCAGCACCACCTCGCCGAAGCGCATGACCTTGGAGCGCTTGGTGCCATAGGAGATCGCGCCATCGGGCGAAGTGACCTGCGCCCGGTCGGTAACATAGAGGACATCGACGGTGCGGGCGGACGGGTTTGCGACGGATGCGCGCTCGCCCATCGTCGGCGGACCGCTGGTGGAGCAGGCGGCGAGCGCCAGCACGAACAGCATGCCGACAACCCGCGGAATCAGCGAGCGGATGCGCGCCCGTTCCATGCCCCTAGCCCCCCGGCGGGGGCCCGACCGGCCCCAACCTGCCGCACGCCCCCAAAGCGAACCAATGCACAGGACGGAATGCCGCACAAGAGCGCGACCCGAGCGCCCCGGCCGATCGGCGCGCCCTGTCCGTGAATTGGTTTCCGAGGCATCACCGGCGGGGCGGAACGGCCCACTACGGCGTGGTCCGTCACCCGATTGCAACCATCCTCGTCTCGTGGCGACCTTCGGCGCGATTGGTTTGCGGCGCCGGTCCGGCTAGCATCAGTCCCGGTCATGGGAGGAGCGCGACTTGGCGAAGAAGGCGAAGAAGACGGGGGCTCCGGCGCGCGCTGCTCCGCCGAAGCCGGCGCCCGCGCCTCTCCCGCCGCCCCGTGCCCGCCGGCGCTGGCTGCTCCCGGCCATTGGCGGCCTCGTCGTGCTGCTCGCCGTCCTCGGCGTCGGCGCCTTCGAGACGATGCAGCGCGGACCGGCCGAGACGGCCGTCGTAACCCCACCGCCCTCGCCCGTGCCGCCGGCGAGCCCGTCCCCCGCGCCCGCCGCCAGTCCGACACCGGCGCTGACTCCAGCCGCCTTCGTCGGCGGCGAAGCCTGCGCCGCGTGCCATGCGAGCGAGACGGCCGCCTGGAAGGGCTCGCACCATGCGCTCGCCATGCAGCATGCGAGCGCCGCGACCGTGCTCGGCGATTTCGCCGATGCGAATTTCGAGAAGGATGGCGTGACGACGCATTTCTCGAAGCGCGGCGACGCGTTCTGGGTGTCGACGGACGGGCCGGACGGCAAGCCGCACGACTACCGCATCGCCTTCACCTTCGGCATCGCGCCGCTGCAGCAATATCTCGTCGAGTTCGGCAAGGGCCGGCTGCAGGCCCTGCCGGTCGCGTGGGATACGCGGCCGAAGGAGAAGGGCGGCCAGCGCTGGTTCCACCTCTATCCGAACGACCATCTGAAGGCCGGCGACGCACTGCACTGGACGGGCCTCCAGCAGAACTGGAACTTCATGTGCGCCGACTGCCATTCGACCGGCCTTCAGCGCAACTACGATCCCAAGACGGATTCCTTCGCGACCGCCTGGTCGGATGTGAGCGTCACCTGCGAGGCCTGTCACGGACCCGGCTCACGGCATGTCGCCTGGGCCAAGGATGGCGCCAAGCCCGGCGATGACGGCCTGACGGTCCGCCTCGACGAGCGCCGCGACGTGACCTGGACGCTGAATGAGGCGACCGGCAACAGCACCCGCTCGGTGCCGCGCACGACCAGCGTCGAGCTGCAGGTCTGCGCGCGCTGCCATTCGCGCGGCGGACCGATCTGGAATTCACCCGCCGCCTCGACCACGATCGGCGACATCCATCATGTCGCCGCGCTCGACCAGGGCCTCTATTTCCCGGACGGGCAGATCCGCGACGAGGTGTTCGAATATGGCTCCTTCCTGCAGAGCCGCATGAACCATGCCGGCGTCACCTGCTCCGATTGCCACGAGCCGCACAGCGCGACGCTGCGCGCACCCGGCAATGGCGTCTGCCTGCAATGCCATGAGGCGACGAAGTTCGACGTCATCGCGCATACGCATCACGCGGCGGGAACCGACGGCGCTTTGTGCGCGAACTGCCACATGCCGGAGCGCACCTATATGGTCGTGGACCCGCGCCGCGATCACTCGATCCGCATCCCGCGCCCCGATCTTTCGGTGGGCCTCGGCACGCCCAATGCCTGCACCACCTGCCACACCGACCGTGACGCCGCCTGGGCCGCCGCGGCGGTGAAATCCTGGTTCCCGCATCCCTCCGCACCGTTCCAGACCTATGCCGCCCTGCTCGACGCCGGCGACAAGGGCGCGCCGGGCGCGCGGGTGGCGCTGCTCGCCTTCGCGGCGGATCCGTCGGGTCCCGGCATCGCCCGCGCCAGCGCGCTCGACCGGCTCGACACGATCACCAATGCGGCGGACCTCGCGACGCTGCGCCGCCTGCTGGGCGATGCGGACCCGCTGGTGCGCCGCTCGGCGGCCGGCGTCTATGCGCGCCTGCCGGCCGATGTGCAACTGGATCTCCTCCCCGTGCTCGACGATCCCGTGCGCGATGTGCGCCTCGCCGTCGTGCCGCCGCTCGCCGCGCTGCCGGCGGATCGGCTGACACCGGCCGCGCAGGCAAAGCGCGCAGCGGCAATCCAGGAATATGTGACGGCACAGAATTCCAATGCCGACCGGCCGGAGGCGCATCAGAATCTCGGCCAGCTCTATGCGGTGACAGGCCGGCTGCCCGAGGCGGTCGCCGAGTTCCAGACGGCGATCCGCCTCGATCCGACCTTCGTGGCGGCACCGATCGCGCTGGCCGATCTCTATCGCAGCAGCGGTCGCGACGCCGAAGGGGAGGCCGTTCTTCGCGCTGCGGTGGAGGCCAATCCCGGCGAGGCGGGGCCGCATGGCGCGCTGGGGCTCTGGCTGGTCCGGGCCGGGCGCGGCGGCGAAGCGCTCGCGGAACTGAAGCTGGCGGCGGAGATGGGGAGCGCCGATCCGCGCAATGCCTATGTCTATGCCGTGGCGCTGTCGAGCGCGGGCCTGCGCCCGCAGGCGATGGCCGTGCTGGAAGCGGGCCTCGCCCGCCATCCCTATGACCGCGACATGCTGATCGCCGGAGCGACCTTCGGGCGCGACGCGGGCGACATCGAAGCGGCGCGACGCTATGCGCAGACCCTGGCCGAACTGGAGCCGCAGGACCCTTCGGTCGCCGCGCTGCTCAAGGCGCTCGAGGGCGCGCCGATGCAGGGCGGGCCGCTGCGCTGATCAAAGTGAGGTGGCCGCAGCGCGGCCACCCGATCTTGCCGCTCGCCCGTGGACCGGGCGAGGCTGGATTCCCGACTTACTTGCCGGGGAGATACTTGCCGATGGTGAAGACCTGGACGCGACGATTGATCGGGTTGGTCGGGTCCTTCGGCGTCTCGAGCGATTCCTCGCCGAGACCAACGGCCTCGACGCGGTTCGGATCGACATTGTAGGTCGTGACCAGCGCCGAGACGACGGCATCGGCGCGCGCCTGCGACAAAGCGAGATTGTCCTGGCGATTGCCCGTCGTATCGGTATTGCCGGCGACGACGAACTTGTAGCCGAGCAGCAGCGGATGATGCAGCGCATCCGCGATCGAGCCGATCGTCTGATAGGATTCGGGACGGATGATCGCCGAATTGAGCGCGAACTGGATCTGCACGTCGATCTGCGGCAGCGCAGCGACGAGCTGCAGCGGCTTCCAGGTGATCGGCATGCCGGGATTGTCGGCCATGTGCTGCTGGACGGCCTGCTTGATCAGGTCGGCCGTCAGGGGCTGAGCCGAAGGCGCGCTGCCGGCGCTCGACAGGCTCTGGATGATCTGGCTCTCGGTGAGAGCGGTCTGCGCGGAAGCCGCGGCGATGGGGCTGACAAGCGCGACAGCGATGGCGATGGCGCCAATACGGGACATCATGATGGATCTGGTCCTAGATTGAGGGGCCACGGGCTCAGCGCCAGCCGGCATCGGTGAGCGCCTGATTACAGGCAGCGCCGACGACCTTCGAGGCAGCGAGCAGGCAGTCCAGATAATGCGCCTGGCCGGGCTCCGTGCCCTGGCAGTAATTGGCCGCCGCATTGCGGCACGCCTTCGGAGCGGCTTCCTGCGCGGCTTCACGCTTGGCGATCGAGGCGACGACGGTCTTGTAGTCGGCGATGCACTGCGGGCTGATCTTGGTCTCGAACTGGACCATGCAGTCCTTCACGCCGCCACCGCCGAGATTGGCCTTGGGGCAGTACTTCTCGATGTCCTTGCCGCAGCTCTGCGCCAGCAGCGCGCCGGCCTGGGCGTAGCTCATGGTCTGCGCCGTGGCGGCGCCGATCCCCGCACTGGCGAGAATCGCGGCGGCGAGGCCGATGGTCGCGAATTTCATGGATCTTCCCTTCCCCGATGGTGTTCCGGCCTCCTGGCGGAGGCTGATCGCGCGGGCAGGCAGCGGTCGCGATTCGCACCGCCGCACCGGACCCGAGCGTCGCAGAGCACGCTATGGTCCGGTCCCGGCTGTCAACTCCAGAACGCGACAGCGCGGCGATAAATTGCGCCGCCAGGGCCGCCGCGAAGATCGGCCCTGGGGCCGGGGCGCCGCCGCGCCCCGAGTGGTCCCTGCCGACGCCCGTCATCGAGGCCCGGACGAGGTGCTCCTAGATCGACGCCATGCTCGCGACCGCCGCGATTGAGAAGCCGCCGAGGACGATCGCCGCCGCCTTGTAGGCGTGCTTGCGGATGCCCTGCGGCAGCAGCGCGCCGAGCAGGACCCATCCCATGCCGGCGGCGATCGACAGCGCGACATAGGTTCCGATCCAGAGCGGCGCCGCCCCGCCGACATCGCCCGGGATCAGGATCGTCCCGACCAGCATCGCCTTGGGATTGACCATCGTCGTCAGCAGGACACGCGCGAACGAGGACCGGCCGCCAGACCCGCCGCGCGGAAACGGCTCGACCCAGAGCCGATAGGCCGAATAGGCGAGCCAGACGGCGGCGATCAGCCTGATCGCGCCCATCGCGACGGGATCGGCGCGGACAAGGCTCGCGCAAGCGACGAAGATGCCGATGGCGACCGCATAGCCGAGCGCCTCTGCGAGCGGCAGGACCGCTGCCTTCCGAAAGCCGGCGGATGCGCCGCAGGCCGCGAGTATCGTGTTGGTCGGTCCGGGGGTGAGCAGGAGCGCCGTCGAAGCCGCGATGAAGCCGAAAGTGACCATGAGCCGATCTGATCGATTGTCTTGCGACGATCTTAGACGGCTCGCGGCGGGGCCTCCATGATCCAGATCATCCGCCCCCGCCCCTTCCGCTTCGTGCAGCCTCAGGCGGCGAGCCGCCGGTCGAGGATTTCCGCGACCTTGACGGCGAGCGCGGTCCCGAGCGCCGCATTATTCTCGGCCGTGAAATGAATCCCATCGACGCCGCCGGTCGTCACGCAGCTGCCGGCATCGAAGAAATCGACCTTCATGAACGAGGCGAGCGAGCGATATTGCGCGGCGAGCGCCACGGTCTTTTCGCGGCCGCCCTCGAACATGCCCTGGAACCAGCTATGCGGCATGTCCGCCAGCGGCGGCGGCGCGACGACGAGGACCTGCGGCGCCGGATAGACGGTGCCGACGCCGCCAGCCGAGGTCAGCACCTGGCCGACCAGCTTGGACATGCCGAGCGCGATCTCGTAGGGCGTGCGGCGGTAATAGCTCTTGGTGTCGTTCGTCCCGAGCATGATGACGACGAGGTCGAGCGGCAGGTGGCTGGCGAGCGCCGTCGGCAGATAGGCCGAGCCATTGAGGCGCGGATCGATCGGGTCGTCGATCGAGGTGGTGCGCGCGCTCAGGCCTTCCTCGATGATCTCGTAGTCCGGGCCGAGCGCGGAAGCCATCACGCCGGTCCAGCGCTGCTCGAAGGGGAAGCGAACGGTCGGCGCCCCCTCCGGCACCGCAACCCATCCCCATGTCAGCGAGTCGCCGAAGCAGAGAATTCGCCTGGTCGTCATCGAAGCCTAGCCTCCTTCTTCAATTCACTTTTGTCCTGACGCCATAGAAGACGGCGGCGAGGAGGATGATGCAGCCCTGGACCACGAGCTTGCCGGGCTCCTGGATGCCGAGCGAGGTCATGACGACGAAGAGCAGCGCAAAGCAGAGCACGCCGACGAACGGTCCCCAGACCCCGGCGCCGCGCCCGAAGATCACGCCGCCGAGGATGGTCGCGGCGATCGAGTTCATGACGAGCTCGGGGCCGAAACGCACGCTGCCGACGGCGATCGACGCGGTCTGGACGAGGCCGGCGAGCGCCGACATGAAACCGGCGATGATGTGCGCGGCGACGACGGTGCGCTCGACGGGGACGCCGGAGAAATGCGCCGAGACGGGGTTGCTGCCGATCGACGCCACGAAGCGGCCGAAGACGCTGCGCGACAGAACGAGGCTCATCGCAATCGCTAGCCCGACCCAGAAGATCAGCGGCGCCGGAACGCCGGCGGGGCGCGCATTGTAGAGATTGCGGAAGAAGGCCGGGACGTCGCCCGGCGGCTTGCCGTTAGCGAGATATTCGACGAGGCCGATCAGGACGATGCTGACGGCGAGGGTGACGATCACCGCCGAGGCTCGCCGCTTGCCGACGAGGAAGCCGTTGACGCTGCCGACGGCCAGCCCGATCAGCAGGCAGATCCCGATGACGGCGAGCGGATCGATGCCGCCGAGCAGGCCCGACGAGATCAGATAGTTGACGAGCAGGATGACGCCGCCCGCCGACAGGTCGATCGAGCGCGACGAGATCACGAGCAGCTGGCCAAGCACGACGATGCCGAGCGGCACGACCTGGCGGGCGAAGGTCCCCAATATGTTGGGGTTCATCATCGCCGGCTTCAGGACCCAGAGCGCGCCGAGCAGCACGATGAACACGACATAGGAGGGCGGGATGCGCGTGGCGGCCCGCAGGACCGGGTGGCGGAGAGCGCTCATATTATAGGCCGATCGTCTTGCGGGGCTGGATCGCGATGACAGCGAGCAGGATCAGCCCCTTGATCGCCGTCTGGACGAAGGACGAGACGTTCAAGAGGTTCATGCCGTTGGCGAGCATCGAGAGCAGCAGCGTGCCGATGACCGTGCCCTGCAGGCTGCCGATACCGCCCGCGAGCTGCGTGCCGCCGAGTGCCACCGCCGTGATGGAATCGACGGCATATTGCGTGCCGATATTGGGATCACCGGATGCGATGCGCCCGGCGAGGAACATGCCGGCAAGCGCGGCGAAGGTCGAGCAGGCGACATAAGCGAGGAGGATGTTGCGCCGGCTCGCAATGCCGAAAGTGTCGGCCGTGTCGCCGCCGCCGATAGCGAACAGATGCAGGCCGAAGCGCGAGCCATGGATAAGCTTCCAGCCGGCCAGGATAGCGACGACGACCCAGATAAGCGGCATATAGATGCCGAGGAACTCGCCGTTCACGAGAACCGTCACGATCGGTGGGATCGTTCCACCCGCGACGGGTCGGACCAGCATGGTGATGCCCTGGGCGATGCCGGTGACCGACAGCGTCGCGATGATGGGATGGACGTGGAAGCGCGTCACCGCGACGCCGTTCACCAGCCCGACGGCCAGCGCCATCACGAAGACGGCGGGAATGGTCACCGTCGCCGGCGCGTCGATCGAGAGGATCGCCGTCGACAGGCTGATCACCGATCCAACCGAGAGATCCAGCCCGCGGACGAGCACGACCAGCATCTGGCCGATGCTGACCAGAAGCAGCGGCGCGGCCTGGGCCGCGAGGTTCAGGAGGTTCTGCGTCGTCGCAAAGTCGGCGGCCGTCGCCGCGAGCGCGACGCCTCCGATAAGTCCGACCAGAAGCGGCAGGAACCAGAGGCCGTGCCGCGAATCCCGCGCCGACACGACGCCTGCGATCCTGGTGCCCGCGATTTTGGCTGACATCGTTCGCTCCACCTTCTTCAGCGCTGCAGGGCCGCTTCGAGGATCGCGTGCTCGCTCGCCCCCGCCGCCGGCATCTCGGCGACGATGGACCGCCCATGCACGACGTAGAGACGGTCGCAGAGGCCGATGAGTTCGATCGTCTCGCGCGACAGGACGAGCACCGCGCCGCCGCGATTGGCGAAGTCGCGTAGCAGCTTGTACATCTCGGCCTTGGCGCCGATATCGACGCCGCGCGTCGGCTCCTCGACGAGAAGAATGTCGGAGCCGAGCGCCAGATAGCGCCCGAGCAATGCCTTCTGCTGGTTGCCGCCGGACAGCGATCCGACCGGCGCGCTCGGCCGCGACACCTTGATCGCCATGCTCTTGATGGCGTCCTGGATGATGTCGCGATAGCGCCGCGCAATGCTGAGCGCCGAATGGCGGCTGTTGAGGCCGATCGCGATGTTGTGCGCCACGGAGAGATCGAGGAAGAGGCCCTCGTCCTTCCGATCCTCCGGGACGAAGCCGACGCCCAGCGCCTGCATGCGACGCACGCCGGAGGCCGGCGCGATGGGCAGCGCGATGCGCCGTCCCTTGACCTCGACCGTTCCGGCGACGGGCTGGTACTGGCCGATGATCGAGCGGATCAGCTCCCGCTGCCCCTGCCCTTCGAGGCCGGCCAACGCGACGATCTCGCCCTGATGCACGTCGAGGCGGACAGGCGGGGAGTCGGCCGTCAGGCGGATGCCGTCCAGCGACAGCGCGACGGCGGACTTGGCACCATCACCGCGCGGCGGAAACAGTTCCGCGATATCGCGACCGACCATCATCGCGATCAGCTCCTGCGGCGAGACCGACGCGACTGGAACCGTGGCGACGTTGCGACCGTCCTTGAGGACGGAGACGACGTCACAGAGACGGAAGATCTCCTCCATGCGGTGGGAGATGTAGACGATCGCCTTGCCCTGGCTTTTCAGGGCCCGGATATGGCGGTTCAGGATCTCGACATCCGCGGCGTTCAGCGCGGCGGTCGGCTCGTCCAGGATGACCACATCGGCATTGGCCGTGATGCCGCGCGCGATCTCGACGAATTGCCGCTCGGCGATGGTGAGGCCGCCGACGAGGCGGCCGGGATCGAGATCCAGATCGAGCTGCTTCAGCGTTTCGCGCGTCGCGCGCGCCATCGCAGCGTTGTCGATCCGCCCGGACGGCGTGAGCGGCTCGCGGCCGAGGAACATGTTCTCGGCGATCGTCAGGTTCGGTAGCAGCGACAGTTCCTGGAACACGGTCGAGACGCCCGCGTCCAACGCCTCGCGCGGCGAGTTCATCTGGACGGGGACGCCGTTCCTCAGGATCGTGCCGGCATCGGGCCGGACCACGCCGGCGAGGATCTTCATCAGGGTCGACTTGCCGGCGCCGTTCTCGCCCATGAGCGCATGGACCGTACCGGGCAGCAGTTCGAACGACACGTCGCGCAGCGCCAGGCTGCTGCCGAACGCCTTCGAGATCGATGTCATGCTGACGAGAGGGACTGCGGTCATCGCGCGCTCCGCCGTCGACGACGGCCGGATCGGGGAGGCGGCGATGCCCCCTCCCCGATCCGGCCGCGGCGTCAGTTCTTGCCGTAGTACTTCTGGAGGTCTGCTTCGCTCAGGCTGGTCGGGAACCAGACATTGGCGGAGAGATCGGGGCGATAGTGCTTCTTCGCCATCTCGATGTCCCAGCCATCCGGCTCGTAGACATAGCGCTTGTAGAGCTGCTTGCCCTCGAGAAGCGCCTCGGCGGCGCGAACGCCCGCGGCGCCCTGCTCGGGACCATATTCCGGCGCGATCGAATCGATGCCGGTCTCGATCCACTTGCCGAAGAAGCCGTTATTACCCTCGCCGGTGATCGGCGGGATCTTGGCGCCATATTGCTGGAACACATCCATGCAGGCGCGGGTCATGTCGGCGCCGGACGACCAGATGCCGTCGACCTCGGGATTGTTGAGGTAGAAGGTCTCGCAGACCTGCTTGCCCGTGTCGTACTGCCACTTGCCCGCGTCTTCGGCGACGATCTTGATGTCGGTGCCCTTGAGCGCTTCCTGCAGGCCCTTGTAGCGGTTGATGTCTTCCGGATGGGCGGGAAGCCCGCGCAGGACCCAGATATTGCCCTTGCCGCCGAGCTTCTTCACCAGGAAGTCGCCCATCACCTTGCCGAAGTGCTCGCCGCCGCCCTGGATGTCGACGGTGTACTTGTCCGTGCCGGTGAGGCCGGTATGTACGATCACGGGGATGCCCGCGGCGACGGCCTTCTCGATGCCCGCATCCGCCGAGGTTGGCGTCAGCGGCGTGACGATGATGGCATCGACCTTCTGGGCGATCAGGTCCTCGATATCGGCGACCTGCTTCGCCTGGCTGATGTTGGCGTCGAGCAGGATGAACTGCCCGATCCGCGGATCCAGCTTCGCGGCGGCCTCGGCCTCGTGCGCCATCTGGACGGTCCAGGTGTTGGCGTTGACGCCGAAATGGCTCATCCCGATCTTCCAGGGGCCGTCCTTCTTGAACTGGTCGAGCTCGGTCTTCCGGTCGTCGCCGGGCCGAGGCACCACGCCGTTCATCAGCTGGACGTCCTGTGCCGAGGCGGCGCCGACGAGCATCGTCGTCGCGAACAGGAGGCCAACGCCGAATTTCTTCAGGGCTCCACGCATAGCTCTTCCCTCCCATCGGCGCCGTGCGGGACGCCGATCTGTCATGATTGCCGATGTCGGATGGACCGATGCGGACATGCGCGCTTCTGCGCCGGACATGCCAGCTGACGATCGCGAACTGCTCTTCAGGAAATGCCCGGCCGGCGCCTCCTCGCGCCTCGGGACCTGCCTCCGGAGACGGCCTCCAACCCGCCTCCACACGAACTTCATTGCATTGAGACAAGGGGACTGTCAATGATTAGTCAGAATGAATGATTATCTCGTTGCTTGCGGATGCAGATGGCGCGGCCGATGATCCCCAGTGTCGAACCTCTGCCTCCGATCCTGCGACGAGAGCCCGCAATGCGTTCAGTCCTCTGCTTCGGCGACTCAAACACCTATGGCCAGATGCCGGGCCGCGGCCCGCTCGAGCGTTTCGCCCGCGACGCGCGATGGTCCGGGGTGCTGCAGCGCGAGCTCGGGCCGAAATGGCAGGTGATCGAGGAGGGGCTGAGCGGCCGGACGACCGTCCATGACGACCCGATCGAGGGCGCGCACAAGAATGGGCGCTCCTATCTGAAGCCGTGCCTGCAGAGCCACGCGACGCTCGACCTCGTGATCATCATGCTCGGCACCAACGACCTGAAGGCGCGGTTCGGCCAGCCCGCCTCCGAGGTCGCCATGGGCATGGGCTGCCTGGTCTACGACATTCGCGAACTCGCCCCCGGACCGGGCGGAACGGTACCCGAGATCATGATCGTTGCGCCGCCGCCCATGCTCGAGGACATCAAGGAATGGCGCTCGATCTTCGCCGGTGCCTATGAGAAATCGCACCAGCTGGCGCTGGAGTTCGAGATCATGGCCGATTCGCTGGGGGTCCATTTCTTCAATGCGGGCTCGGTCTGCCGGTGCGACCCCGCCGACGGATTCCATATCGGCGCGGAAGCGCATGAGTCGCTCGGCGTGGCGCTCGCCCAGGAGGTCGATGCCATCGGCTGGGTCGATCAGGAGCGGTGATCGGGAAGTCCGTCCGGCCCGTGATGTTCGTAAGAATGAGGTTGCGCCTTGCCTGACATGAGGTTCGCTCCGCCGAATCCGTTGCGGATCGCCGATCGCGCGAGCGGCCTCAACGCGCCCAGCGTCCGCAGCTACAACGAGCGGCTGGTCCTGTCCCTCTTGTTGCAGAACGAGGGCACCACGCGGCTCGAGATCGGCGAGAAGACCGGGCTCTCGGCCCAGACCGTATCGGTCATCGTCCGCTCCCTCGAGCAGGAGGGGCTCGTCGCCAAGGGCGAGGCGCAGCGCGGACGGGTCGGCCCGCCGACCATCCCGATGATGCTGAACCCGGAGGGCGCCTTCTCGGTCGGCGTCAGCTTCGGCGCCTGGTCTGCGGATGTGGTCGTCATCGATTTCGTCGGCGGCGTGCGCTTCCACAAGGCGCATGCCTATGCCGAACTGCACCCCACAGCGACGGAAGCGCCGCTGCAGGCCGCAATCGAGGCGGCCGTCGAGGTCGTGCCGGCCCATTTGCGCGATCGCATCGCCGGCATCGGCCTTGCCGTGCCCGACGAGGCCACGATCGGCGATGACCTGATGCGGCTCGTCGGACGCGATCTGCCGAGCGCCCAGGCGCGGATCGAAAGTGCCCTCGGTTTGCCCGTCTTCATGCAGAACGACATCACAGCGGCGGCCTCCGGCGAGAGCCTGTTCGGCGTCGCACGCTCGCTGTCCGATTTCGTGTTCTTCTATCTCGGTGCGCGGCTCCACAGCCGGCTGATCCTCAACCACCAGATCTATAACGGCAAGGCGGGCGCCAGTTCCGATGTCGGGCTGTCGAACCTCGCCGATGCGCTGGCCGAACTCGGCATGACGTTCCGGCCTCTGAACGAATGGCCGGACCTCACGGGCACGGCCAAGCCGGTCTATGACGCCTGGCGGCTGCGTGCCCGCACGCGGATCAGGTCCTCCGTCGAGGCACTGCTCGACTTCGTCCGCGTGCAGTCGATCGTGCTTTCGACCTATGCGCCGCTAGCCGTCGCTGAATTGCTGCGCGCCGAGATCGCCGAGATGCTGCCCGGCATCGACGTTCAGCTCGGACGCGGGATGATCTCGCCCAAGGCCTGGGGCGCCGCCAGCCTGCCCTATCACTCCCGCTTCATGGTCCAGTAGACGACGCGAAACCCTGCCGAGGATCCCGCGTCGCCGTTCCCTACGCTCGCCCCTCTGAACACTATTTCAGCGCTGCGGCGACCGTGTCGGCGATCCAGTCTTCCGGGCTGATGCCCGCTGCCTTGGCCTTGGCCTGAACCTGCGACAGGACCGAGGGTGCGAGTGGCACGTCGAGCAGGACGGCTTCAGTGCTTCCGAGCGAGAAGACGATGCCGGTGATCAGGGACGCGAACCGGCGTACCAGTTCCGCCTTCTGCGTGTCGTTGAGCGCCGTATTCGCCGCGACCACCGGGCAATAGGCGCCGATCAGATTGTCGATGATCAGGCCCTCGGACAGGCCCTGCCCGCGCAACGTCGCGACGGCTGTATTGAGCTGTGCGGGATTGTCGAGCGGATCGCCGACCGGCAGCAGGCTCTTGATATCCTTGATGCCCGCAGGCTCGTCCGCGACCGGCCGCGAGGGACATTCAAACCCGGCGGCATGGGCTGGGGCGGCCTGAAGGGCAAGGCCCAGCAGCAGCGGCAATGCGACTGTCTGCAGCGCACGCCGCACGCCCCCGACCCGCTCACCGATCTCCGTCGCCATCACGATCTCTCCCGAATAAATCACATGTCATTGCGCGGGCGATGCCGGCGACCTCCACGGGAGGCGCCTCGTCACCCGGTCTCCTCGAAGACGGAACAGCATCGCTTGGATTGCACCACGCCGCAAGATTCGCGCGGCAGGCGTCGCGCCATCCGGCGCTGTTGCGCGGCCCTTGCGGATCCCCGACAATCGCGCGTCTTTCGTGAAGGCACGGGCCACGGGAAGCAGACGCCGCGCCGATAATCTGGAGCTTGCGACGCCCATGAGATTCCGACGCGCGGTCCGCGTGCAGCATGGCGATGTAGCACCGGCGAACCTCATGGCGGCGCGGGCGGCCGCGCGGTGACATCGATGCCGGGAGAACAGTCCGTCGCGCCAGGGATGATCGCCGCCGAAGCAGCCGCCGCAACGAGTGCTAATTCGGCTGCGATGCGGCAGCAGGACCGCCGCCGGATGGTGCTCGCCACCGCGCTGACCGCCGTCTCGGGCTTCGCCGATTCGATCGGCTACATGGAGCTCGGCCGCCTCTATGTCTCCTTCATGAGCGGGAACAGCACGCGCCTCGGCATGATGATCGCCGGCGCCGACTGGTCCGGCGCCCTGCTCGCCGTCATCATCGTCGCGACCTTCGTCGCCGGTTCCGCGGCCGGCACCTTTATCGGCGACCGTTCGGGAGGCCCCGGGCTTTCCCGGGTTCTCGGCGCCGAATGGATCATCGTCGCCGGCTCCGTCGCGCTCGCCTGGCTCGGCTATGACCGGGCGGCGCTCATTCCGATCGCGGGCGCGATGGGCATGCAGAACACCCTGCACCAGGTGGTCGCCAGCGCCGATATCGGGCGCGGCTTTCTCTCCGGCAATCTCTTCAGCCTGGGGCAGTCGCTGGCCCGCCTCCGCCGCGGCCGCGACGAGATCGCGCGTGCCGGCCTCAACGGATTGTCGTGGCTGGTCTTTGTCGGCGGTGTCGTCGCCGGCACGCTCTGCCATGCGACCTTCGGGCTCCAGATCGCGCTGACGACGCTGCTCGTCCTGGTGAGCGGCCTGATCATCGCGGTGCGCGCGCACCAGTCCTGATCGATCAGCCGGAGATCTCGCGCGCGCCGGCGATGAGCTTGGAAGCGATCTCCGGAATATTGGCCTCGTCCAGTTCCGTACGGGGCACGACCAGAACGAGGCAGCCGATCGCCCGCTTCTCGGGGCTCAGGATCGGCGCGGCGATGCCGGCATTGCGCTCATCCACCTCGCCCACGCTGACGGAATAGCCCTGCTTGCGGATCGCCTTCAGCGTCTTGCGAAACTCCGTCCAGTCCCGGCCGAGGCCGGCGGCGGCGATCTCGGCGGCATGGGCGAGCATCAGGCTGCGGAGGCGATGGTCCGGTAGATGCGCGAGGATAGCCTTGCCGGCCGCGCCGCGCAGAAGCGGCATCGGCCGCCCCCGGTCATAGCTCGTCATCACCGTCTGGTCCGGCCAGGCCTGCGCGATGCAGACGACGTTCTTGCCATAGGAGGCGCAGACCATGAGATTGCCGCGGATCTCGCGGATGAGCCGGCTCATCACGGCGCCGGCCCGGTGCAGCAGCGGATCGTTGAGGCGGATCTGCCGGTCGAGCTGCATGATGCGGGCGCCGAGGCCGAAACCGCCCTGGATGTCCGGCGCGATCAGCCCGGCCGTGCTCAGCGTCTTCAGATAGCGATAGGCGGTCGGGATCGAGCAATCGAGCGCGGCGGCGACCTCCTCGACGGTCACCACCGTGCGATCCCCGTCGAAGAGATCGAAGATGCCGATCATCCGGCTCAGGCTGTCCATCAGCCGATATCCCCTCGATAGACTGCCCTGGCGTGTACCGGCCTTCGCGGTGCGAGCCTAGGGAGCACGCAGGGCGGAGGTCAAGCGACGCCCGCTCAATGGATGTGCATACCGCCATTGATGTCGATCGCCGTACCGGTCAGGTAGCCCGATTGCGACGAGGCGAGGAAGAGACAGACATCGGCGACATCCTGCGGCGTGCCGAAGCGGCCGAGCGGGATCGAATCGATCAGCCGCTTCCGCGTCTCCTCGTCGAAGGCATTGGCGTTCATGGCGGTGATGATCACGCCCGGATTGACGCAGTTGACGCGGATGCCGCGCGGGCCGAACTCGCGCGCCATGCTCTTGGCGAGTGACAGAACACCGCCCTTCGATGCCGCATAATGCGGTCCGCCGAGCAGGCCGCCGCCGCGCTGGGCGGCGATCGAGGCGATCGCGACGATGCGGCCGCCATCCGAAAGATGCGGCAGCGCCGCCTGGGTCAGGTTGAGCATGCCGCGCAGATTGACGTCGAGCGTCGACGACCAGTCTTCCGGGCTGATGTCCATCACCTTGCGCGGCTGGGCAATGCCGGCATTGCTGACCAGGACATCGAGCCGGCCGAACTGGTCGACCGTCAGGCGAACGGCCCGCTCAAGCGCGTCGCGCTCGCGCACATCGGCCGCGACGGCGAGCGGCGCGACATGGCTTTGCCCCCGCTCCGACAATTCGGCCGAGAGCTGCCGGACCGCCGCGTCGCAGGCTTCCTGCCGGAGATCGACGATCGAAACCGCGGCGCCCGCAGCCAGCAGGGTGCGCGCGATCGCATAGCCGATCCCCGCCGGATGCGCGGCCCCCGTAATGAGCGCGACCTGACCGTCAAGCTGACTCATAAACTCCTCCAATTTATTGTTATGTGATAAATCCATAATATTTTCGTCTGTCAAGCGCCGGAGGATACGCGCGCCCTGCTCGGGCAGGCCCTGCCTCATGCTGCAGAGCAATAACGTATATGCAGCATTTTTGGCTTTCTCCACGTAGTTTGACGCCTCCCGCAATCAGGGCCGCGCCACTAGGTGTCTGAGCGTCGACAACGTCACAGCTTGACACATCAAGAATTCAGAATTTATTGAATAGCGAGAATTCATTGCTTTCTAACGGGGAGGAACCCATGAGCGACCAAGAGCGCAACATCGTTGCGACCGGATTGGCATTGCCGTCCGGCCTGAGCAGGCGCGTGTTCCTGCAGCTCGCCGGTGCGGCCGGCGTGTCACTGGCGATGACGCCGGCGGTCAGCCGGATGGCCGAGGCAGCTGAGATCGTCCGCGGCAAGATCGCGAACCAGGTCTCGACGCCGGCGAACGATTATTGGGCGGTGTGGACGCGCGCCTTCGACGAGGCCGCCAAGGCGCTGGGCCTCGAGACGCAGGAGCTGTTCCACCAGAACGACACGGCGCGGCAGCTGGCGCAGGTCCGCAGCCTGCCGGCGAGCCAGGCCAAGATGCTGATCGGCTGCGTCGAGCCCGCCGGCTCGCTGCCGACGGTCGCGCGCTTCTGCCAGGACAACCAGATCTTCTATGTGCCGAGCTGGGAATCGCCGGCCTGGTTCACGCCGCCGGACATCGGCGACTACTACGTCTCCTTCGTGACGCCGAACTCGATCGAGGGCGCCTATGAGGTGGCCAAGGCGCTGTTCGAGAGCATCGGCGGCGAAGGCAAGGTCGTGCACATCGCCGGCATGGCGACGCCGACCGACACCTATCGCACGCTCGGCCTCATGCAGGCGGCCAAGGAATATCCGGGCATCCAGATCGTCGGTGGCCTCCGCGCCAACTGGGATCGCGAGCAGGCCCGCAAGGTCATGCTGTCCATGGTCACCGCGCACCCGGACATGAAGGCTGTATTCGCGCAGAACGACAACATGGCGCTCGGCGTCCTGTCCGTGCTGCGCGAGCGTAAGCTGACCAATGTGAAGGTCTCGGGCGTCGACGGCCTGCCGGAAGGCCTCAAGGAGGTCGCGAAGGGCGAGCAGATGGTGGCGACCCACACCTCGCTGCCGCCCTATGGCGCCGGCTTCACCAC
This sequence comes from Kaistia hirudinis, assembly GCF_014196455.1. Lineage (GTDB taxonomy): Bacteria > Pseudomonadota > Alphaproteobacteria > Rhizobiales > Kaistiaceae > Kaistia > Kaistia hirudinis. Next base: position 36,223 of record NZ_JACIDS010000004.1, on the reverse strand, counting down.
CGTCCTCGCCTTCGACGCGCTGAACGGCTGGAAGCCGACGCTCGGCGAGCGGCTGCTCTTCACCGGCTCGGCGCTGGCGACGGCCGAGAACGCGGCGAAGATCGAGGCGGCGATCTACGGCAAGGATTCGAAGCCCTTCGACTGGGCGCTGATGAGCCGCGCGCTCAATCCCGAGACCTGGGACCCGCAGAACAAGATCACCGCGATCGATCCGGACACCTATTGGGGTCCGTTCCCGGACGGCAAGGATCGGCTGAACCCGATCTACAAGGGCGCGGCCGAGAGCGGCGCGTTCTCCAAGGTCGATGCGCTCTATGCGGCGCATTACAAGACCGGCCCGGTCAAGGCCTGACGCGCCTTCGCCATGACCAGCCCCGCCCCGGCCCTCGAGCTCCGGGCCGTCACCAAGCGCTATGGCGCCGTGACGGCGCTGGACGGCATCGACCTCGTCCTGCCCCGCCATGGCGTGCTGGGGCTCGTGGGCGAGAACGGCGCCGGCAAATCCACGCTGATTTCGGTCATCAACGGCACCGCGCGGCCGACAGAGGGGCAATTGCTCGTCAATGGCCGCGTGGTCAGCCTCGGCAGTCCCGCCGAGGCGGCCCATGCCGGCATCGCGACGGTGTTCCAGGAGCAGGGGCTGGTCGCCAATCTGCGCGTCTATGAAAACATGCTGCTCGGCCGGGAGCGTCAATTCTCCTGGGCGGGCATTCTCGGCGCGACGGCGATGCGGCAGTTCGCCCGCGAGGTGCTGGACGAACTCGGCATCGCCATCGACCCGCTCGCCGTCACGGGCAATCTGAATTTCGGCGAGCGGCAGCTCGTCGAGATCGCCAAGGCCTTCGCGCTCGGCCATCTCTATCCGGTCGAGCCGATCGTGCTGCTGGACGAGCCGACGAGCGCGCTGTCGGATCGCGAGACCGAGATCCTGTTCGATTCGATCCGGCGCTGGCGCGGCAAGGCGTCGATCATCCTCGTCTCGCACCGCCTCGCCGATGTCTTCGCCGTCTGCGACGCGGTGACGACGCTGAAGGACGGGCGCGTCAGCGGCCATTGGCCGATCGGCGACGCAACGCCCGATCTGCTGCACGAGGCGATCGTCGGCCGTCCCCGCTCGGCCGGCTACTACAAGGAGCACGACCAGCGCGAAACGCTCGGCGACGTCGTGCTGGAACTCGCCGATGTCGACGTCCCCGGCCAGCTCCGCTCGGTCTCGCTTTCGGTGCGGGCCGGCGAAATCGTCGGCGTCGCCGGCGTCCTCGGCTCCGGCAAGACGGCGCTCGGCCATGTGATCACGGGCGCGCTCCGCCCGAGCGGCGGCGAGATCCGCGTGCACGGAAGGCGCCTGCGACCAGGCTCACGCGCGGCGGCGCTCGCAGCCGATATCGGCTCGGTGCCTGCCGAGCGCAACCTTGCCGGCGTCATCGGCATGCACTCTGTCCAGTCGAATCTCGTCCTGCCGAGCATCAGGAGCTTTCGCGCACCTCGCCTTCCCATCCTCTCCGGCCGGCGCCAGGCGGCGACGACCGATCGCTGGATCGAGCGGCTGCGCGTCAAGACCGCTGGCCGCAGCCAGCAGATCCGCAATCTCTCAGGCGGCAATGCCCAGAAGGTCGTGTTCGCCAAATGGCTGGCGCGCGGCGTCCGCGTCTTCGTCCTCGACGATCCTGGCCGCGGCCTCGATGTCGGCGCGAAGGAGGAGATCTACACGCTGCTGCGCAGCCTCGCGAAAGAGGGCGTCGCGATCGTGCTGATCTCCGACAATCTGCCCGAGATCATCGGCCTGTCGAACCGGGTCGTCACCTTCCGCGCCGGCGCCATATCGGCCGAAATCCCGGCCCACGCCCACGACAAGCCGTCCGAAACCTCCGTCGTGACGAACATGGTCTGAACGGCCGAACTGGAGCCTCGCTTGTCCCAAACCGTCCCCCACACGGCATCCGGCACCATGAACCTGCGATCCTTCTTCGCGCGGCACGGCGTCTCGCTCTATCCGCTGCTCGTCATCCTGGCCCTCATCGCGTTCTTCGGGGTGCAGAACCCCTACTTCGCGACCTTCGACAACGCCGTGAACATCGGGCGGCAGTCATCCGTGCTGTTGCTCGTGTCGCTGGCCGGCACCATGGTGATCATGATCGGCTCGATCGACCTCTCCGTCGGCTCGATCGTGACGCTGGCCGGCATCGTCACGGCGCTTGCCATCGATCCGTTCGGACCGGGCGTCGCGATCGCGGCCGGCGTCGGCGTCGGCGTGGCCGTCGGCCTCGTCAACGGCCTGACGCTGATCGCGCTCAAGGTGCCGTCCTTCCTCGTGACGCTCGGCATGCTCTCGGTGCTCTCGGGCATCGCGAACATGATCTGCGGCGGCTCGTCGATCATGTTCATAGACCAGAGCCTGACCGAGCTCGTGAACTCCGAGTTCGTACCCGGCATTCCGAACATCATCCTGATAGCGCTGGTGACAGCCGCCGTGCTGACCTTCATCGCCTTCAAGACCGTGCTCGGCCGCTATCTCTATGCGATCGGCGGCGGGGAGGTGGTCGCGGCAAATACCGGCGTCCCGGTCAATCGCTACAAGGTCTACGCCTTCATGCTGTCGGGTGGCCTCTGCGGCCTCGCGGGCGTCCTGCTCACCGCGCAGGTCGGCGCCGGCACGCCGGCGGCGGGCGCCAACATGCTGCTCGATTCGATCGCGGCGATCGTCATGGGCGGCACGGCACTGTCCGGCGGCATCGGCGGCCCGCAGCGCACCATCCTCGGCGTGCTCGTCATCGCCATCCTGTCCAACGGCATGGACGTCACCGAGGTGTCGAGCTTCACCCAGGAGGTCGTGAAGGGCCTCGTCATCATCCTCGCGGTGGCCTCGACCATCGACCGCAAGAAATACCTCTTCATCAAGTGAGGCGCGGCGCGCGGCGCCGGCCTCCGAACCAAGGAGCGATATGATGTCCGAGAAGGTCGTACCCGTCGTCACCCGTGCCGGGTCGGAGCATACGGGAACCGGACAGTCGGGCGGCGCGGTGCGCGTCTCGGGCGTCAGCCCGCAGCACACCCCGGCCACCAAGATCTGGTTCGGCCGCGTCTCCAACGAGCCCGGCTATCGCTCCTTCCCGCATCACCACGGCGAGGCCGAGACGGGTGGCTATGTGCTCAAGGGCCATGGCCGCATCTATTACGGCGACGATTATGCCGAGTTCATCGACATGACCGAGGGCGACTTCGTCTTCGTGCCGCCCTTCATGCCGCATGTCGAAGTCAACATGAGCACGACCGAGGAACTCGTCTGGCTGACGACGCGCACGCCGGACAACATCGTCGTGAACCTGCCCGACGTGGACGACGCGTCGCTCGTCGGCTATTCGCCCGCCTGAACCAGAGAATTCCGAGGGAGGAGAGATGACCGAGGTTCGCCTCTATATGTTCGATACGGGCATCCTGAAGTGCAAGTATCACGACATCTATCTGAACCAGGGCGGGGATGCCGATCTCGACATCCCCGTCCCGTTCTTCCTGATCACCCACCCGAAGGGCAATGTCGTGATCGACGGCGGCACGCCGGTCGAATGCGCCACCGATCCGATGGGTCATTGGGGCAAGGTCGCCGAGTTCTTCCAGCCGGTCCTGACCGTCGAGCAGGGCTGCGTCGCGCAGGTCGAGGCGCTCGGCATCGACCCGGAGAGCGTGCGCTATGTGGTGCTCTCGCATCTCCATCTCGATCATGTCGGCGCGGTCGGACGCTTCCCGAACGCGACCCATGTCGTGCAGCGGACCGAATATGAATACGCCTTCACGCCGGACTGGTTCGCGGTCCTCGCCTATGTGCGCAAGGATTTCGACGATCCGTCGCTGAAATGGCTGCTGCTCGAGGATGCCTGGGGCGACTTCTACGATCTCTATGGCGACGGCTCGATCATCCTGATCCGCTCGCCCGGCCACACCTGCGGCCACCAGTCGATCCTGGTGCGGACCTCCGCGGGCCAGCATGTGCTGCTCGCCGTCGACGCCGCCGATACGCTCGACCATTGGGAGGAGCGCGCCCTGCCCGGCGCCCTGCACTCGACGATCGACGCCGTCCGCTCGGTCAAGAAGCTGCGCGCCGTGCAGGCCAAGACCGATGCGCTGGTTGTCGCCGGCCATGACGGTCCGCAATGGGCGGGCCTGCGCAAGGCGCCCGAATTCTACTGAGAAACGAAGAGCACCGACGCCGATGAAACTGCTGCGCTATGGCCCCGTGGGTCAGGAAAAACCGGGCCTTCGCCATGACGACGGCACGATCCGCGACCTGACGGAGATCGTGCCCGACATCGCCGGGCCCATGCTCGGCGAGGCGGGCCTCGCCGCGCTCCGCGCCCTCGATCCGGACAGCCTGCCTGTCGTTCCGGGCGAGCCACGCATCGGCGCCTGTGTCGGCGCGGTCGGCAAGTTCATCTGCGTCGGTCTCAACTATGCCGACCATGCCCGCGAGACCGGCAAGGCGCCGCCGGAGGAGCCGATCCTGTTCATGAAGGCGACGAGCGCGATCAGCGGTCCGTTCGACGATGTCGAGATCCCGAGGGGCTCAACCAAGGCGGATTGGGAGGTCGAACTCGGCATCGTCATCGGCACACGGGCGAAATATGTCGCCGAGGCCGATGCGCTCGCCCATGTCGCCGGCTATTGCCTCGTCAACGACCTCTCCGAACGGGCCTTCCAGTCCGAGCGCGGCGGACAATGGACCAAGGGCAAGAGCCACGACACCTTCGGACCGATCGGCCCCTGGCTCGTCACGCGCGACGAGATCGCCGACCCGCAGGACCTGCCGATCTGGCTCGAGGTCGACGGCATCCGCCGCCAGAACGGCTCGACGCGCACCATGATCTTCGACGTCGCAAAGCTCGTCAGCTACATCTCGCAGTTCATGACGCTGCAGCCGGGCGACATCATCGCGACCGGAACGCCGCCCGGCGTCGGCCTCGGCCACAAGCCGCCGATCTTCCTGAAGCCCGGTCAGACGATGCGCGTCGGCATTGACGGGCTCGGCGTCCAGATCCAGCGCACGATCGAGGCGAGGGCCTGATGACCACCCCGAACCCAATCGCCATGACGGATCTCTCCGGACGCGTCGCCATCGTCACCGGCGGCAGCCGCGGCCAAGGCGAGGCGGAGGCGCGCCTTCTGGCGCGCGCCGGCGCCGCCGTGCTGATCGCCGATGTGCTGGACGCCGAGGGAGCTGCCCTCGCCGAGGCGCTCGTCGCGGACGGATATGACGCGCGTTTCGCGCATCTCGACGTCGCGAGCCCGGAAAGCTGGACGGCGGCGATCGACCTCGCGCAGGCGTGGAAGGGACGGCTCGACGTCCTCGTCAACAATGCCGGCATCATCAACCGGACATCGACCAACGATACGACGCTCGATGGCTGGAACCGCCTGCTCGCCATCAACCTCACCGGAACGTTCCTCGGCATCCAGGCTGCGGCGCCGCTGATGCGCGCGACCGGCGGCGGCAGCATCGTCAACATCGCCTCGAACAGCGCCTTCTCCGGCCACTACGATCCGGCCTATACGGCGAGCAAATGGGGCGTACGCGGCCTCACGCGAACCGCGGCAATGGAATATGTGACCTGGGGCATCCGGGTGAACAGCGTCTGCCCCGGCCTGATCGTTACTGGCCTGAACGCCAATGCGCCCCATCTCCAGCCGATGATCGGGCTGACGCCGATGGCACGCAGTGGATCGCCCGACGAGGTCGCGCAGCTCGTCCTGTTCCTCGCATCCGACGCCTCGTCCTTCATCACGGGCGAGGACTTCACGATTGACGGCGGCTTCACCGCCGGCGCCGCCTATCGCCGCGTCGCGGTCGAGAGCGGCCTGCTGCCGCCGGGCAATTCCGGCTAGCTCTCAAGGGCTGATCCCGCCTTGAGCGGGCGTGTCGAGGCCGGGCCTTACCCGGCCACGCCGCCTCTTTGCGCCGACTTTTCCAACACGGACAGCACGTCTGGATGCCGGGTCAAAGCCCGGCAATGGCATTGGGCTGGGCGCATGACGGACCGACGCGTCCCGAGGTCGATCGCCCCCCACTCCCAACCTCCCGCCCCCCGAAAGACCAGCGAACCGGCATCGACGGCCCGCCGATCGAACGCGCGCGCCGCGCCACAATCCGCGTTGATATCTATATCCTATATGATATTAGCTACAGGGTTTCGGCGTGACGCCGCGCTCGATGTCTTGCGGGCGCGGCGCGCTGATCGGGTTTCAGATGTCCGCGGGTCCTTCCGGGATGGCGGATCGGGAGAATGCGATGTTCCCTTCCACACGGCTCAGGAAGGTCAATCTTGCGGCGCAGGCCTATGAGAGCATCCGCAACCTGATCCTCGATCAGGATATCCGGCCGGGTGACCCGATCGGCATCGACACGCTCGCCGCCAGCCTCGGCGTTTCCCCGACGCCGATCCGCGAAGCGCTGGCGCGGCTGGAAGGCGATCGTCTCGTCGTGCGGCTGGATTCGGGGCGCTATCGCGCAGCGCCGGAACTGAGCCTCAAGGATTTCGCCGATCTCTATGACGTGCGGCTGATCATGGAGCCCGTCGCCGCGGCGCTTGCGGCGCGAAACCGCTCCGACGAGACGGCGATGCGCCTGCGGGCTCTCGTCGGCGAGATTGCGCTGGCGGGTCGCGGCCCGCAGAGCCAGGACTTTGCCGAATTCGTCGAGATCGACCGCGTCTTTCACCTGACGATCGCGGAGGCCGGCGACAATTCCTTTCTCGCCTCGACCATGGCGCAGCTTCAGGCAAATCTCCGCGTCGGGCCCTATTATCGCGGCCGTGGCGTGATCGACGCCGAGGTGGTCATCGGCGAGCATGCCCTGATCTGCGAGGCGATCGCGAGCCGGGACGAGGCCGCCGCCGAAGCCGCCATGCGCGAGCACATTACGCGCGCCCGCGACCAGTTGCTCGAATGGATGGCCGCCCGCGAAGGCGCCCCGCCGGGGCGCCGAGGCAGCCCCGCACCGAACCGGCGGGAGGACGCGTGATGCATCGCCTGCAAGCGCGTCGCGAGGGCGCGTCGCCCTCGGCCCGTGGCGCGATCCACGTCTCTTTCTGCTCCGAACACGACCCCAAAAAAAACAACCCCACGACAAGAATGCACAGCGGCAGCGTGAACCATGCCTGAACTCATCGATGAACTGCGCCAGATCGTTGGCCCGCGTCATGTCCTGGTCGGCGACAGGGCAACCCGCCGCTTCCGCAAGGGATATCGCTATGGCGAAGGTCCGGTTCTGGCCGTTGTCCGGCCGGCGACGCTGCTGGAGCAATGGCGCGCGCTCAAGGCCTGCGTCGATCACGACGTGATCGTCATCTGCCAGGCAGCCAATACCGGGCTGACCGGCGGATCGACCCCGCTCGCCGGCGGCTATGACCGGCCGATCGTCATCATCAATACGCTGCGCAACGACCGCATCGATCGCATCGGCAAGGGCGAGCAGGTGCTCTGCATGCCCGGCGCCACGCTCGACAAGCTGGAGCGCAACCTCCGCACGATCCAGCGCGAGCCGCATTCGGTCATCGGTTCGTCCTGCATCGGCGCCTCGGTGACCGGCGGCGTCTGCAACAATTCGGGCGGATCGCTAATCCGCCGGGGGCCGGCCTATACGCAGCTCGCCCTCTATGCCCAGATCGATGCCGACGGCGTGCTGCGCCTCGTCAACCATCTCGGCATCGAGCTCGGCACGGATCCGGAAGTCATTCTCGACCGGCTCGACAAGGGCCAGTATGGCGAGGACGACATCAACAAATCGCCGAACGAATGGGCGTCGGATCGCGAATATCACCTGCACGTCCGCGACGTCGACGCCAGCACCCCGGCGCGATTCAACGCCGATTCACGGCGCCATTTCGAATGCTCGGGCTCGGCGGGAAAGCTCGCCGTCTTCGCGCTGCGCCTCGATACGTTCCCTGCCGACGAGGACGTCACCGTCTTCTATATCGGCTCGAACGACCCGGCCGAGCTCGAGAGCATCCGGCGCGATATTCTGAGCGGCTTCGAGAACCTGCCGATCGCGGGCGAATATCTCCATCGCGGCGCCTATGAGCTGACCCGGCGCTACGGCAAGGACCTCTTCCTGTTCATCAAGCATTTCGGCACCGAGAACGTGCCGAAGGCCTTCGCCGCCAAGAGCTGGTTCGACGGCATCACCGAGCGCCTTGGGCTCGGCACCACGCTGAGCGACCGGCTGCTCCAGGGTTTCGCCAACCTCATGCCGGAGCATCTGCCGGCGCGGATGAACGCATTCCGCGACCGCTATGCGCATCATCTGCTGCTCAAGATGGGCGGGGCCGGCACCGATGAAGCGCGCGCCTATCTCTCGGCGCGCTTCCCCTCCGCCGACGGTGCCTTCTTCGAATGCACGCCCGAGGAGGGAACCGCGGCCTATCTGAACCGCTTCTCCGTCGGAGGCGCCGTCGTGCGCTATCGCGCCGTGCATCCGAAGACGGTCGAGAACATCGTCGCGCTCGATATCGCCCTTCCCCGCAACACGCGGGACTGGTTCGAGACGCTGCCGGCCGAGATCGACGACAAGATCGAGTTCAAGGTCTATTGCGGCCATTTCTTCTGCCACGTGCTGCACCAGGAATATCTCGTGAAGAAGGGCGTCGACTGCCTCGAACTCGAGCACAAGATGTGGGGCCTGCTCGACCAGCGCGGCGCCGAATATCCCGCCGAGCACAATGTCGGCCATCTCTATCCGGCGAAGCCGGCACTGCGTGAATTCTACAAATCGCTCGACCCGACCAACAGCTTCAATCCAGGCATCGGCCAGACGTCGCAGCTGAAGAACTGGAAGGAAGACGAGGCCGCCTCGGCCGTGGCCCAGCTCTTCGGCGCGAAATCGGAAGCCCGTCCCTAGATGAACGAACAGACGATCACGGTCACCGCTTCCGTCCTGGAAGAAAACGTCCGCACGGCCTTCCGCGCCATCGGAACCAGCGAGGCCTCACTCGACGCGGTGACGCGCGCGCTGATGCATGCCTCGCTGCTCGGCGTCGACAGCCATGGCGTTCGCCTCGCGACGCATTATTGCCGCATGCTGGAGGGTGGCCGCCTCAACAAGGCACCCGTGCTCTCGATCGATCAGAGGGGCGCGGCGGCGGCCGTTCTCGACGGCGATGACGGCCTCGGCCATTACGCGGCCTATGAGGCGATGCGGCTTGCCTGCGATCTCGCCGATAGCGCCGGCATCGGCGCCGTGGGCGTGCGCCGCTCATCGCATTTCGGGGCGGCCGGCGCCTATGTGCTCGCCGCGGCCGAGCGCGGCTATGTCGCGATGGCGACGACCAATGCCGATTCCATGGTCCCCCTCTTCGGCGGCGCCGAGCGGTTCCACGGCACCAATCCGCTCGCCTTCGCCGCGCCGGTCGCGGGCGGCGATCCCTGGCTGTTCGACATGGCGACCTCGTCGATCCCGATGAACCGCGTGCTGCTCTACCGATCGCTCGGGAAGGAACTGCCGGAGGGTGTGGCCGCAGATGCGGTCGGCGCCACCGTCACCGATCCGCATTCGGCGGATATGGTGCTTCCGCTCGGCGGCGAGACCTATGGCTACAAGGGTGCGGGCCTTGCCGGCGTCGCGACGCTTCTCTCGGCGATCCTGACCGGAACCACGCTCGATCCCGACTTCATCGCCATGGTCGGCAGCGACGACATCTCGACGCCGCGCAATATGGGTCACTTTGTCCTGGCGATCTCGCCGGATCACTTCATCGGCCGCGCGCTGTTCGACGCGGGCATGCTGCGCTATCTGGACCGCCTCCGTGGCGCAGCGGCCCGGCCGGGCACGAGCGTCATGGCGCCCGGCGACCGGGAATGGCGCGAACGCGACCGGCGCCAGGCCGAGGGCATCCCGATCGACCTCGACACGGCCCGCTTCCTCGGCTTCACCTGATCGGCGGCTGGCCGGTCCGGCGGCTACAGGACCCGCGAGAGAAACTCGCGCGTGCGGGGTGATTGCGGGTCGGCGATCATGTCGCGCGGCAGGCCCTGCTCCACGATGACGCCCTGATCCATGAAGATCAGCGCGTCGCCGACTTCGCGGGCAAAGCCGATCTCATGCGTCACCACCACCATGGTCATGCCGCTGTCGGCGAGGTCGCGCATGACCTGAAGCACTTCGCCGACCAGTTCCGGATCGAGGGCCGAAGTCGGCTCGTCGAAGAGCAACACCTTCGGGTTCATGGCGAGCGCCCGCGCGATCGCGACGCGCTGCTGCTGCCCGCCGGAGAGTTCGCGCGGATAGCTGTTCACCTTCTCGGAGAGGCCGACGCGCGCCAGCAGCGCCTCGGCCCGCGCACGCGCCTCCTGGACGGGGACGCCGCGCACGCGCGTCGGCGCCTCGATCAGGTTCTGCATCACGGTCATATGCGAGAACAGGTTGAACGACTGGAACACCATGCCGATATCGGCGCGGCGCTTGCAGAGCAGGCTGTTCTTGACCTCGTAGAGCTTGCCGTCGCGAAGGTCATAGCCGACGAACTCCCCGTCGACGAGGAGCACGCCGCCCGAGATCTGCTCGAGATGGTTGATGCAGCGCAGGAACGTGCTCTTGCCGGAGCCGGACGGGCCGATGATACAGGCGACCGATCCCGTCGGCACGACGAGGTCGATGCCCTTCAGCACCTCGAGCGGCCCGAACGACTTCCGCACGCCACGCGCGAACACCATCGCATCGGCCGGCGCGCCGAAGCGCCGCTGGTTCTCCTCACCCGCGTTCATGCCCCGGCTCCGGGATGGCGCAGGAGCCCCGTGTTGCGCAACAGGCGATCGATGAGATTGTCCTCGCGCCGGTCGCTGCGCCCATAATAGCGCTCGATGAAATGCTGGCCGAACGACATCACGGTCACGACGAAGAGATACCAGAAGGCAACGACGATCAGCAGCGGGATCGTCTCGAAGGTGCGGGCATAGATGCTCTGCGCCGTATAGAAGAGATCGTCGACGGCGATGAAGGTGACGAGCGACGTCATCTTGAGCAGGCTGATCGCCTCATTGCCCGTGGGCGGAACGATGAAGCGCATCGCCTGCGGCAGGATGATCCGCCACAGGACATGGCGATACGACATGCCGAGCGCGCCGGCCGCCTCCGACTGCCCATGCGGCACCGATTTGATGCCGGCACGGATGATCTCCGCGAGATAGCCGGCTTCGCACAGCGAAAGCGCCACGACCGCCGCGACGAAGGGGGTCATGACGTCATTGGTCTTGACCGAGAAGATCATGCCGACGACCGGCAGCGACAGCGAGACGGTGCGGAAGAGCAGCGAGAGATTGAACCAGAAGATCAGCTGGATCAGCGCCGGCACGCCGCGGAAGAACCAGACATAAGCGCTGGCGAAGCTCTGCAGAACGGTGCTCGGCGAGACGCGCATGATCGCGATCACCGTGCCGATCACGATGGCGCAGGCCATGATGACGACGGTGAGCAACAAGGTATTGCCGAGGCCGCGCATGATCGACGGGTGGAAGAGATAGCCGAAGGCGACATTCCAATCGAAGGCGGGATTGGTCGCGAGCGCACGGATAATGGCGACGGCGACGAGTAGCGCCAGGGCGGTGCCGATCCAGATGCCGTAGTGCCGCCGCGGCACCACGACCAGTTGTTCGACGGCTCCGTCGGGCATGCGCCCTCCGGCCTCAGTCGGCTCGACCACGCTCATCGGCACGTCTCCGCAGGTCGGGTGCTCGGGGCAGCGGACGCCGGGGCCTCGCGACCCCGGCATCTGCGCGATCAATCCTGACGAAGCTTGTCCATGCTGTCGACGAGATAGGGTTCCTTGATGGCGTATTTCCCCATGCCATACTTGTCGAGGATCTTCTGGTAGGTGCCGTCCTTGAACAGTTCGGCGAGCGCGGCGACCATCATGTCCTGCGTGGGCTTGTCGCCCTTGGCGACGGCGAGGCCAAGCGGCGCGACCTCGTAGAGCGTCGGCAGCACGACCAGCTTGCCGCCGCTCGTCACCTCGAAATAGCTCGACGCGGTCGCGTCATCGAGGCGCGCGTCGATGCGGTCGGAGAGCACGCCCTGAACCATGTCTGTCGAGGCGTTGAAGACCGACTTCTCGATCGCCGGCAGGTTCGCCGCCTTGCATTCCTCATTGAGCTTGTCGACCAGGAAGTCCGACGCCGTGCCGGCGGAGACGCCGACGCGCTTGCCGCAGAGCGGATGATCGCCGGTGAACGACGCGACCTTTTCCGGCGAGGTCGAGGCCGCGATGCCGGCCTTCAGGAACATGACGAAATCGACCTGCTTCAGCCGCTCGGGATTGGCCGAGAACGTCTCCCAGGCGATCTTGAAGCGGCCGGCGGCGAGGCCGGGGATCATCGACGGGAACGGCGTGCGCTGGATGTCGAGCTTCGCGCCGACCTTGTCCGCCACGGCCTGCGCCAGTTCCACGATGATGCCGGTCTGCTTGCCGTCGGCGTCGAGATATTCGAACGGCGCATAATCGAGCGTGTTGGCGATGACCAGCGTGCCGCTCTCGGCGACCTCGGGCGACTTGGCCACTTCGGCCGCGAACGCGCCGAGACCCCAGGTCGCGATGCCGGCCGCCAGGCCGAGACCTGCCGCATGACGAAGAAGTCGGTTCATCCTGTTCTCCTCTGGAACGATGTCTGGAAGTTCACGGCTTCAAACCCCGCCGCAGAACGGCGCGGTTTCGGCGATCCGGCTCGCATACTGTCGGTGCGATTGCGGACGTGATCGAGTTGCGAAGGCATAGATTCATCGGGCAGCGCGGCGCGGACCATCGTGGCTAGACCCCCGTCGTCGGTTGAGGACGCGTCCCATCGATGAAGCGTTCGTAGCGGAATGGCGCGGGATCCACCACCGGCCGGCCACCGGTCACGAGATCGGCGACCAGCCGCCCTGCCCCCGGGCCGATGCCGAAGCCGTGGCCAGAGAACCCCGTCGCGATGACGAGGCCCGGATGGCTCGCGACCGTCGAGATCACAGGGATGGCGTCGGGCGTGGCATCGATCATGCCCGCCCATTCCTGGACGATCGGAACGCCGCGGAAAGCCGGAAACGTCGCCTGCAAGGCGGCGTAGCTACGCTTCAGCTGAGCGCCCCACGGTTCGGGGTCGAGAATGCGGGTCTTCTCGAAGACCGCCGTTCCCTTGGCGGCCTTCAGCGCCTCGAAGAAGGGCGCGCCGAAGCGAAGCGCGATGCCGCGCCATTCGAGCTTAAGCACGGGGAGGAAATCGAAGAGATAGCGGAAGCTGTCCGGCACGATGTCGTGCAGGCTGACGCTGCCATTGGCAATGGTGTAGCCGCCGTCGAGACGCTTGCGATAGGCGAAGTGCGGCCCCCAGGCCGCCCCTTCCGGCCCGCCCTTGACCGGGCCGGTGCGGAGGACCGAGGAGCGGACGCCGAGCTGCGGCAGGCGGAGGCCCAGGGTGCGGCAGAGCTGGGAAGACCAGACGCCGCCGGCGACGACGACGTTCGCAGCCGCGATCGGCCCGCGCTCGGTCTGGACCGCCGTGATGCGGCCGCCGCTGGTCTCGACCGCCGCGACGGCACAATTGGGCACGAGGATCGCGCCGGCGGCGGCTGCCGCAGCCGCGATGGCCGGCGCCGCCTTCTGCGGCTCCGCCCGGCCGTCGCTTGCCGTATGGAGCGCCGCGCGGAAGCTGCGTGTCGCGCCGGGAAGAAGGTTCGCGAGCGTCTCGCCCGCGATGATCCGGCTGTCGAGGGCATAGTCGCCGGCCCGCGCGAGCCAGTCCTCGTGCCGCGCTATGTCGGCTTCGCTCTCGCAGAGATACAGGATGCCCGTGCGGCGGAAGCCGACATCGCGCCCGGTCAGCGCCTCCATCTCGTCCCAGAGGCGCATCGCTTCCACGACGAGCGGCAATTCGCGGGGATCGCGGCCCATGCGCCGCACCCAGCCCCAGTTGCGACTCGACTGCTCGCCGGCGAACCGGCCCTTCTCGCAGACGACGACGCTGAGGCCGGCCCGCGCCAGGAAGAGCGCCGCGCTCAAGCCGATGATGCCGCCGCCCACGACGACGACGTCCGCGGACTTCGGCAGCATGTCGGCGACACCGACGGGATCGACGGGCGGTCCCAAATATCTAGCCTCTCAGACGATCACGCGCCCGCACGGCCGGCCGGCTTCAGCTGGTCGCCGCTGCCGCCGCCGCGCCCTTGCGGTAGTGATAATTCTTGTCGATCCGCTCCATCAGATAGTCGCGATAGAGCACGGGCGCGTATTTCGGCTCGGCTCCGGCCGGCACACAGGTCGGCAGCGCCTCGATCATCTCGTCCATCGACGGATCGAAGAAGAAGGGCTGCGAATAGCGCTCGCGGCCCGAGCGGTTGATGACGCGGTGCGGCGTAGACACGAAACGATCGTTCGACCAGCGCGCAAGGATGTCGCCGACATTCATGACGAAGGTGTCGGGGATCGGCGGCGCCGCGATCCACTCGCCGGCCTTGTTCTTGACCTCGAGGCCGCCGACATCGTCCTGCGCGAGCAAGGTGATGTAGCCGTAATCGGTATGCGGGGCCGAGCCGAACAGCCCCTCCTCCGCCGGCTGCGTCGGATAATGTAGCAGGCGCAGGAAGGTGGTCGGCTTATCGAAATAGCGGTCCATGCTGTCGGCCGGCATGCCGATCGAGATCGAGATGGCATGCACCATCTTGCGCGCCAGCGCGCTCATCTCCTCGACATAGCGCTCGATCGTCGCGCGGAAGCCGGGCAGCGCCGTCTCGTCCGGCCACTGGTTGGGGCCCTGCAGGGGCTTGCCGGCCAGCACGTCCGGATCGTCGGCGGCGACCTCATGCATGAAGAAGATCGATTCGCTCTGGTTCGGCTTCGAGACCTTGGCGACCGAGGAGGTCACGATGGTCGACCCGGCGAAGGGCAGAAAGCCGCGGAAGTTCTTGTCGATCTTGAGCTTGAGCTTTTCCTCGTCCGGCAAGGCGAAGAAGGCCTTGCTCATGGAGCGAACCGCCTCGACATCGGCGCGCGAAACGCCATGTCCGGCCACATAGAGGAAGCCGATATTCTCCAGATAGCCGCGCAGCGTCTCGGCCACCTTGAGGACGGCCGCATCATCCCCCGCATAGAGACCCGACACGTCGAGGATCGGAATCTGCGAGAAATCGCCGCGAGCATCGGCACTCATGATGGCCACCCTGCCTTGAACATAAGATACAGTACTGTATTCTTGGCCCTCGCGCTTGGCAAGGGTCGGGCGCCCCGACGACCGACGCGAGGGAGACGACGTGGCACCACGCAAGATCATCATCGATACCGATCCCGGCCAGGACGACGCCTTCGCGATCCTGTTCGCGCTGGGTTCCCCCGCCGAACTTGCGGTGATCGGCATCACCACGGTCGGCGGCAATGTTCCGCTGAAGCTGACGTCGGAGAATGCGCTGAAGGTGATCGAGCTCGCCGGCCGGCCGGACGTTCCGGTCTATGCCGGCTGCCCCGGCCCGATCGTCAAGAAGCTGAAGACGGCGGAATATGTCCACGGCCCGACGGGCATGGACGGCGCCGACCTGCCAACGCCGACGACGCCGCTGCAGGCCGAGCATGGCGTCAACTACCTCGTACGCACGCTGATGGACGCGCCGGAAGGCGAGATCACGGTCTGCACGCTCGGACCGATGACCAACCTCGCCATGGCGATGACCATGGAGCCGCGGATCATCCCGCGCATTCGCGAAGTCGTGCTGATGGGCGGCGGCTTCTTCCAGGGCGGCAATGCGACGCCGGCCGCCGAATTCAACATCTTCGTCGATCCGCACGCCGCCCATATCGTGTTCGAATCCGGCGCGCCGGTGACGATGTGCCCGATCGACTGCACCTATACGGCCGAGATGACGGTCGAGTGGCTGGATACGCTGCGGGCGACGGGCAAGCGCGCGGCCATCGAGGCGGCGAACATGGCGGACTTCTACCGCCAGTATGGCGGCTTCAAGTTCAAGACCAGCGCGCGGCCGATCCACGACGCCTGCGTCACCGGCTATCTGCTCGCGCCCGAGATCTACGAACAGCGGCTCTGCAATGTGACCATCGATATCGTCTCGCCGGAGACGATCGGCATGACCATCGTCGACTGGTGGCATGTCACGGGCAAGCGCAAGAACTGCAACGTGCTGCGCCGGATCGATCCCGACCCGTTCTTCGCGCTCATGCTGGAGCGCATCGGCTCGCTCGGCTAGCCGGCGCGCATCCTTCGCGAGCCACTGTTCGCAACTGCAATATGGTGCATCATGATGCAATGCGCCCCGCGCCGCTCGCCGGCCGGGGCGGGTCGGCAGCGGGGCACGCAGTAGCCATGAGAGACGCGACGACGGATGCGACGCCAAAGCCGGGTGAAGAGCCCAAGCGCCGGACACTGAGCCGGGAGAGCTGGATCGCCGCCGCGCTCAAGGTTCTGGAGCGTCGCGGCATAGCCGCCGTCAAGATCGACTTGCTCGCCAAGCAGCTCCGCGTCACGCGCGGCAGCTTCTATTTCCACTTCGCGGATCTCAATGACCTCCAGCAAGCCATGCTGGAGGAATGGCGGACCCGCAATTGCCGCCCCTTCCTCGAACTCGCGGCCGAGGAAGGCCATGAAGGCAAGGACTTCTTCGACCGGATCGTGACGATCTGGGTCGCCGAAGACCCCTTCAGCCCCATGCTCGACCTCGCCATTCGCGACTGGTCGCGTTCCGCGGCCAAACTCGCCGCCGAGGTGGCGGCGATGGACGATCTCCGCCTCGCGCTCCTCACGCGATCGTTCCGCACGATGGGCTATGACGCCGACGAGAGCCTCGTGCGGGCACGCATCACCTATTTCCACCAGATCGGGTACTACGCGACCTTCTTCAAGGAGAAGGCGGCGGACCGCAGGCGCTACCAGCCGATCTTCGGCAGGGTGCTGCTGGGCCCGCTGGCGGAATAGGCGAAGCAGAACGTCGCGACTCAGCTGATCGGGCTGGTCGCGCCCTCGCTATGCTCGGCGAGCCAGGCCGCGCGGCGGGCGAAGAGGCCGGGCGTCACGGCATGGACGCGGGCGATCAGCTCGGGCATGTCCGCCGTCAGCAGATGCCCGTCCTCGACGAGGATGCGGCCGTCGACCATCGTCAGGTCGACATCGCCGCCGCGCACCGCATGGACGAGATTGTGATGCAGATTGCCATCTTCGCCGCCGAAGAGCGGCGTCATGCGCGGCGTATCGATCCGGACGGCGATGAGATCGGCCTTCTTGCCGACTTCGAGCGAACCGATCTCCTCGTCCTTGCCGATGGCGCGGGCGCCTTCGATCGTCGCCATCCGCAGCACGTCCCAGGCCGGCAGTGCCGCGGCGTCGAGGCTCGCGAACTTGGCCAGCAGTGAGGCGAACTTCATCTCCTCGAACATGTCGAGATTGTTGTTCTCCTTCTCCCCATCCGTGCCGATCCCGACGGCAACGCCGGCCCGGCGCAGCTTCTCGACCGGCGCCGCGCCGCTGGCGAGCTTCATGTTGCTGGCCGGATTATGTGCGACGGCAATGCCGCGCTCGGCCATCAGCGCGATCTCGGCGTCGTCGAGCCAGACGCAATGGGCGAGCAGCGTGCGCGGCGCATCGAGCAGGCCGAGCTTGGCGAGCGCGGGAATGGAGCGGCAGCCATAGCGGCGCTGCATCTCCTTGAGTTCCACCTCGGCCTCGTTGGAATGAGTGTGGAAGCCGGTGCCGAATTTCTGCGCCAGCGCGATCGCGCGCCGATGCGCGTCCTCGGTCGCATAGAAGGCATGCTCGAGACCGACCCAGACCTCGACACGGCCATCGGCCTTGCCGTGCCAGCTTTCGAGCAGCCGCTCGGTGTCGTCGAGATGGTCGAAATAGTCATAGTCCGGATGCTCGCCGACATAGGGAACCATGACGGTCCGGTTGCCGATCGTCTGCGCGGCCCGCGCACTGCCCTCCATGTAGCGCCACATGTCGACGACGGTCGTCGTGCCGGAGAGCACGGCCTCGGCATAACAGAGAAAGCTCGCCGCCTCGGCATCCGCCGCGCCGAGCACGCGGTGCATCGGGTCGATATAGAGGCGAAGCCAGTCCCACACCGGCAGGCCTTCGGCCGTCCCGCGCAGCAGGCCCGAATGGAGATGCGCATTGACGAGACCGGGCATGACCAGCCGGTTGGCGAGCCGGCGCACGGGACTATCGGGATAGGCCGCCCGGATCTCGGCATAGGAGCCGATCGCCGCGATGCGGTCATCTTCGACGACGATCGCGCCGTCCGGGATGACGCGGTTCTGCGGGTCCATCGTCAAGATGTGGTCGGCGTGGAGAAGCGTCGTCGTCATGTGGGGGCTCCGCTCGCGCGCCAGAGCCGGCGCGCCAATTGCTGCAAGATCAGGGAATCCGCCCAGCGGTCGGACAGGTCGCGGCCGTCCGGCCCCGTGACGGCATAGGGGCTCGCGCCGAGTTCGCACAGGAAGCTCAGCCGGGCTGTTTCCGGCGCGCGGCTGCGCCACATCGCGAAGCCGCGCTGCCACCAGGCCGAGAACTGGGCGACCCAGGCCGCATGCTGGGGAAAGCCGATCTCGGCCTGCACCTGCTCGCTGGTCGCCACCCGGCCATGAAAGGCCGCGGCCTGCGCCAGCAGGCGTGCGATGCGCGCATCGGTCTCGGCCGGGACCGGCAGCACGATCTCGTTGCCGACGACATAATGCGAGAGATCGACGGTCAGCCTTAGCCAGGGACAGGCCTCGGCCAGCGCGAGCGTGAACAGGAGATCATTGGTCAGCCGGCCGCGATGGGTCTCGACATGGACCGGAAAATCCACCTGATCCGCAAGCCGCTGGAAGCCTTCGAGGATCGCGACGCCTTCGCCGAGGCTCGCCACGCGCATGTCGGGCTGGACATTGAGGTGGTGCAGGCCGAATTCCGTGCCCCATTCGAGCGCCGGCTTTAGAGCGTCAACTGTCTTCGGCAGCGCGAGCCCTTCGAGCACCAGCCCGCGTTCACCCGCCAGCGACGAGACGAGACGCGCCTCCTCGCGATCGAGCCACAGCGTCCCGACGCCATCGAAGCCTGAAGCCTTGATCAGGTCGAGACGGGCCTCCAGCGTCGGCGGACAGGGCGGGTGGCTCAGGCCTTCAAAGGTCCATAGCGACTGGAGGACGAGAAGTTCCTGCACCGGGCTTGCCCTCAATATTGCGTGGCCGGGACATGGAGCACCAGTCCGTCCAGAGCATCGGTCAGCCGGATCTGGCAGGTCAACCGGCTTTCCTGTCGCGGATCGACCACGCATTCGATCATCGCGGCCTCGGTCTCCGTCGGCGGCGGCAGCCGGTCGATCCAGGTGGCGTCCACATGGCAGTGGCACGTGCCGCAGGCGCAGGCGCCGCCGCATTCGGCGAGGATCGCCTCGATCCCCGCCGCCACGGCCACCGCCATCACGCTCTGTCCCACGACGCCATCGGCCTCCGTGGTGCGGCCGTCGGCCTCGACGAAGGTGATACGCGGCATCATAGGGCTCCGTGGCGATCGGCGAGAGTCAGGCGGAAGGAAGACGACGTCGGGCGAGCCATGTCAGGCAGCCTCGAGGCGCAGTTTCAGCGCCATCGGTCCACGCACGGAAAGGCTGCGCTTGTAGAGTGGCGCCTCGACCAGTTCGATCCGCCGGAAGGTCCGGAAGAGCGTCGAGAAGATGATGTCCATGTCGAGACGGGCGAGGTGATTGCCGAGGCAGAAATGCGCGCCGCCGCCAAAGGCGAGGTGCCGGTTCGGCGTGCGGCCGACATCGAAGCGGTCCGGGTCGGCGAATTGTTCCTCGTCGCGATTGGCCGCGCCATAGAGCAATCCGAAACGCGTGCCGCGCGGATAAAGCGCGCCGCCGACTTCCACCTCCTCCGCCGCATAGCGATCGAAGAACGGCAGGGGCGATTCGAAGCGGAACATCTCCTGCACGGCGGTCGGCATCAGGGCGGGATCGGCCCTCAGCCGCTCCATTTCCTGCGGAAAGCGCAACAGCGCATGCATGCCGCTGCCGAGCACATCGATCGTCGAGCCATGCCCCGCCATCAGGATGAGCATGGCGGTCGAGATGAACTCGTCCTCGCTCATCTCGCCGGCGCGTTCCGCCTCGACGAGGCGCGTGACGAGGTCGTCCTTGGGCGCGCGCAGGCGATCGGCCTTCAGTGCGCGGAGATAATCCGCGAACTCCGCCGCCGTCGCTTCGGCGAGCGCCTTGCGTTCCGCCGAGCGATCGACGTCGAAATACTGCACGATGTTCTCGGACCACCGGCGCAGCATCGGGCAATCAGCGTCCGGCACGCCGAGCAGATGCCCGATCACGTGACCCGGGACATGCACGGCCAGATCGGCGACGAAATCGATCTCGCCTGCGCCGGCGAGGTCCGAGATCAGCCGGCTGACATAGGCCTCGATCGCCGCACGCTGCCCGGCGATCAGCGCCGGCGTGAACATGCGGAAGACCTGCCGGCGCAGTCGGTCGTGCACCGCGCCGTCGCTGTTGAGCATCGAGAACTGTACGAACCGCGCATGGTTCGGCATGTCGTGGAAATTGTCCTGCCGCTGGCGGCGCTTCAGTTCGTCCGCGTCGAGGATGCCCGCCGGCATGCGCGGCAGGCGCATATCGGCCACGATAGCGGCGACGTCGCGCTGCCGCGTGACGAGCAGCATGCCGAGCTCGGGAAAGGGAAAGAGCCCGTCCAGCGCGCGCATCCGGGCATAAACGGCATAGGGATCGGCCGCGAATTCAGTAGAGAGCGGATCGAAGCGAAACGGGGCGGCTTGGGCCGGCATGTGGTGAAGTCCCTGGTGCGGTGCGCAAGAGACTAGTCGGGACCGGACTGAAGAAAATGCACCCCGCTCTCAATCAGATGGACAAAACGCGCATGGCCATGCTTTCGTCCGGACATGCTCGAGGAGCGTCTCCATCTGCGCGCGCCGCACCCGCTCGATCCGGCCGTGCCCTATCAGGTCGTCGGCGGCGGGCAGCGGACGGCGCTGCCGGGCCTGCCGCCGATCACCGCCCGCTACCACGAGCACGCCTTCATGCTGTGCGTCGAAGGTCGGGGCCAGGTCGATATCGACGACGTGACGCACCTCGCCAATCCCGGCGACATCGTCTGGCTGAAGACGGCCGGCCGATACGCACATGGCTGTGCGCCCGGCGCCCCGGGCTGGGCCTATCTCTGGGTCGGAGTCGGATCCGGAACGGGGCTCGATGCCGCGCATGAGATGGGCGGCGCCGCGCGCGATCCGGTCTTCGCCGCCGATCTCGGCGCCGAGATCCGGCCCGTCTTCGACGAGACGATCGCCGCGATCCGATCGCCGAGCCCGGTGGCGCCCGCGCTCATCAGCGCCGGGATCGCCGCGATCCTCGCCGAGGTGCTGCTGCGCCGCTCGCGACGGGACGGGCTGATCGTCGCCGATCCGGCGGGAGGGCGGCTCGGTGCGCTGCTGGACCGTATGCGCGCGGAGGTCGACCGGCCCTGGACCATCCCCGACATGGCGGGCCTCGCGGCCCTCAGCCCATCGCAGCTCCACCGCGTCTTCAGGAAGCAGTTCGGCGTCTCGCCGATCAGCTGGCTGCGCCATGAACGGATCAACCGTGCCAGCCGGCTGCTGGCCGATCACGCGCTCAGCGTCGCCGAGGTCGGACGCCGCTGCGGCTATGCGGACCCCTATCATTTCAGCCGCGACTTCCGCCGCCTGAACGGCCGCAGCCCGACAGGCTTTCGGGCCGAGCATGGCGGATGACGGTTTTCCGGCTCGGCGTGAAGCCGTCACGCCGGGCGCGGCCGACGACGCTGACGCGCACGTCTTTTGCCCAACAGGCCGGTTTCGTGCGCAATCGTTCCCGGAACATCGGCAGCTTTGGAACGAAGCGATGCGTCATCGCGGCTAAATTCGGCAAAGCCGGTTTGACGCGTTCGAGAACGGACGGCTACTGGCTGGATGCAAGCCGCGAGACGAGAAGTGCCATGACCGCCACGACCTTCACACCATGGGCATCCCTGCTCGGCGGAGGGCTCATCGGCTTGTCGGCTGCCGTGCTGATCGTCTTCAACGGCCGCATCGCGGGGATCAGCGACATTGTCGGTCGGCTGCTGCCGCCATGGAGCCGCGACGGCGGCCTCGCGGGGCGCGCCCTGTTCGTCGCCGGGCTGGTCGCCGCGCCGCTCCTGTTCGAGGCCGGCGGCTACGCGATCGAGCAGACCGTCTCGCCGAAGCTCGGCCTGCTGGCCCTGGCAGGAGTGCTGGTGGGCTTCGGAACCATCATCGGCAATGGCTGCACCAGCGGGCACGGCGTCTGCGGGCTGGCGCGCCTGTCGTCCCGCTCGCTGGTCGCGACCCTCGTCTTCATGGCCACCGCGGTCGTGACGGTCTTCGTGACCCGGCATCTGGCATGAGGTCCGCCATGACCCTTCTCGTCTATGCCCTGGCCGGCCTGCTCTTCGGCAGCGGTCTCGTGATTTCCGGCATGCTCGACCCGGCGAAGGTGCTGAATTTCCTGGATTTCGCCGGAAGCTGGGACCCGAGCCTCGCCTTCGTGCTCGGCGGCGCCGTGATCGTCGCAGCGATCGGCTTCCGCATCGCGGCACGCCGCGCCCGGCCCGTCCTGGCGCGTCAGTTCCACTGGCCGAGCCGGTCGGATATCGATGCCCGCGTGCTGATCGGACCGGCGATTTTCGGCATCGGATGGGGCCTTTCGGGCTTCTGCCCCGGCCCGGCGGTCGCCTCGCTCGCCCTGCTCGCCCCCGGTACGATCGTCTTCGTCGTCGCCCTGATCGCCGGCATGGCGCTGGCCCGCTGGATCCTCGATCGGAAGCCCGCGTCGGACGCCGCCCAAGGCGAGGATACCGCCCTCGCCCGGTCGAACGCCCTCGGCTGACGCCGCGCGCGGAAAAGCTCAGAGCCGCGCGACGGCGGCCAGCGCTTCGTCCGTTGCGGCGAGGGTCGCGTCGATGTCGGCCTCGGTATGCGCGGCCGAGAGGAACATGGTGTGGGTCGGGTGCATGTAGACCCCACGCTCCAGCAGCGCCAAGCAGAACGCATGGCCGAGACGCCTGTCGGCATCGCCCTCGAACAGGACGAGCGGCATCTGCACCGGACCGCTCTGCTGCAGGCCGACGCCGTGCCGCGCCGCCTGATGGGCGAGCCCGTCGCGGAGCCGCTGGCCCATCCGCGTCATGATCCCGACGGCATCGATGCGGCGCAGCTTGGAGATCGTGGCGATCGCCGCCGCCATCGAGACGGAAGCCGTCCAGAACGAACCCGTGGTGAAGATCTTCGTCGCTCCTTCGCGGAAGCGGTCATTGCCCGTAACGGCCGCCAGCGCATAGCCGTTGGCGATCGCCTTGCTCCAGGCCGCGAGATCCGGCCGGACGCCGACGCATTCCCAGCTGCCGCCGAGATCGAGCCGGAAGCCGGCGCGCACATCGTCGACGATCAGCGCCGCGCCGGTCGCATCGGCCAGAGCGCGCGCACGGCGGGCGAAATCGACCGTCGGCAGCACATGCTCCTTGCCGAGATCGTGCTTGAACGCCGAGACGAGGATGGCGGCGAGATCATCGCCCGCCTGATCGACGGCGTTTTCGAGGCTCGCTATGTCGTTGTAATCAAAATAGATCAGATGGGCGCGGTCTTCCTCGGTCACGCCGACGACTGACGGCGAGCACCAAGGGATAGCACCGTGATAGGCGCCCCGCGCCAGGATGATCTTGCGCCGGCCTGTCCCCGCCCGCGCGATGGTGAGGCAGGCCGTGGTCGCGTCGGTCCCGTTCTTGGAGAACATCGCCCAATCGGCATGCGGCACCACGTCGACGACGAGTTCGGCAAGCTCGACGAGCCGCGCGCTCGGGCCGTTCATGCCGTCGCCGAGACGGCGCTGCGCCTCGGCCGCGGCCTCGACCTCCGGGTCGCCATAGCCGAGGATCATCGGACCCCAGGCGCAGATATAGTCGATATAGCCGCGACCATTGGCGTCCCAGGTGCGGCAGCCTTCGGCGCGGGAGAAATATTGCGGATAGCCAACCGGCATCCGCGTGATGTTCTGATGGCCCCACATGCCGCCGGGGATGACACGCGCGGCACGGCTGCGCAGCGCCTGGTCCAAATCTTCCAGCGGCAGGTCCATCGGACATCCTCCATGATCATGGCCGGCAGCGATTCGAACCGGTCTCGCTTGCCTGGCGATTTTGAATTTTGATATATCATGTATCATACGGACGCAAGATGAGCCGGATGACGATGCGGCCTCGAACGGGTGCCTGGTGATGGGAGAAGCGATGCAGACGATCATGGGCGTGATCGCTGACGACCTGACCGGCGGCATGGAGACGGCGTCCATGTTCGTGGCGCTCGGGGTCGGCTGCGGCTTCGTGACCAGGCCCGAGCTGGTGGCTTCGAGCGCGCCGGAGCCGGTGATGGTGGTCGCGCAGAAGACCCGCGTCATTCCAGCCGCCGATGCCACACGGCAATGCGCGAGCGCAGCAGAAGCGCTGCTCGGCGCCGGCGCGCGACAGCTTTTCTTCAAATATTGCGCGACCTTCGATTCGACCGATGAGGGCAATATCGGCCCGGTCACCGATCGGCTCCTCGAAATGGTCGGCGAAGATCGTACCCTCTTCTGCCCGACGGCGCCGGCAGCCGGCCGGACTGTCTATAATGGCCACCTCTTCGTTGGCTCCGAGCTGGTCTCGGATTCGCCGAAGCGCTTCGATCCGCTGACACCGATGACCGACCCCGACCTCGTCCGGGTGCTGCAGCGCCAGACGCGGGCCAAGGTCGGTTTCCTCCCCCACCGCCTCGTGCGCCATGGCGGCGAACCGTTGCGCGGCTATGTCGAGGAGGCCGGCGGTCGCGGCGTGAAGTACTGGATCGCCGATGCGATCTATGACGAGGATCTCGCGGCCCTCGCGACGCTGGCCGCCGACTGGCGCCTCGTGACCGGCAATTCCCCGATCGTCCAGCATTTTCCGCCGCTCTGGCGGGAGAGAGGCTGGCTGGACAGCGCGCCGCGCAAACAGGCGCTGCCCGCGATCAAGAGCCCCGGGATTGTGCTGGCCGGAAGCTGCGCCGAGCGCACGCTGGAGCAATTGGCCGCGTTCGAACAGCAGCGCCCGGTGCTGCGCATCGACATTGCGAGCGCAGATGGCCCGGAGGCCGCCATTGGCGAAAGCCTGGCCTGGGCGCGCCAGAATCTGGTCAGCGGACCGGTCGCGATCGCCACCTCGGCGGCGCCCGATGGGGTGAGCGCCGCGCAGGCGCGGCTCGGGCGCGAGGGCGCCGCGAAATTCGCCGAGGAGATTCTGAGCAGGCTCGCTGGCGCCCTGCACGAGATGGGCGTTCGCCGCTTCGTCGTCGCCGGCGGCGAGACTTCGGGCGCGGTCGTGGAGCGCTTGGGGATCGACCGGCTCCGCATCGGCGCCTATCAGGGGCCAGGGGTCGCGCGGGCGACGACGGAGGGGGATGATCCGATCGGGCTCTGCCTCAAATCCGGCAAGCTCGGACCGGTCGGCATGTTCCTGCCGACCCTTGAATCCATGCGGCGAGCGGAGATCTGACATGGCGGCCGATGATGCGCGCAACCCGCGGGATCAAATCCTCTCCGTGCTGGCGCGGCTGGAGGAGAAGAACTTCAACCATGGCAGCAGCGGCAATATCAGCTGTCGCGACGGCGCCTCGATCCTGATCACGCCGACCGGGGCCAACGCCGCCAACATGACGACCGAACGGGTCGTCGCCATGACCGGCGCGGGCGACGTCATCGGCGGCGGCATTCCGTCGAGCGAATTCCACATGCATGTGGCGATCCTGCGCGCCTTCCCGACCGCCCAGGCGGTCGTCCACACTCATGCCGATGCCTGCGTCGCGCTCTCGTGCCTCAGGAAGCCCATCCCCGCCTTCCACTACCAGGTGGCGGCTTTCGGCGGCGACGATGTGCGCTGTGCCCGCTATGCCACCTTCGGCACGCCGGAACTCGCCGAGGCGGCCGTCGAGGCGCTCAGGGACCGGACCGTGTGCCTTCTCGCCAATCACGGGATGATCGCCATCGGCAAGTCGCTCGAAGCGGCGTTCAACAACACGGTCAAGCTGGAGACGCTGGCGCGGCAATATCTGCTGGCGATGCAGGCCGGAACGCCCGTGCTGCTGCCATCCGAGGAGATGGCGCGCGTCGGCGCCCGCTATGGCAATTACGGCGTCGGCCTCCTGTCGGATCCGGATACGCCGCCCCGGCGCTGAGGCGGCACGCGGCCGGATCGCGCCGGCGTGAGCGCCAGCGATTGCGAAATGACAGTTCGATCGTCACACGCTAGAGACCATGGGAGCGGGGTCGGACCGGACAACATGATGCAGCAGCTCAACGGCGTTCAGGCAAGCAGCCTCTCGTCCCAGATCTATTTGCAGCTGCGCCAGCAGTTGATGTCGGCCCGCCTGAAGCCCGGCGAGCGGCTCAAGATCCGCGAACTGGCGCAGCGCCTCGGCACGAGCGAGACGCCGGTGCGCGAAGCGCTGTTCCAGCTCGTCAAGGATGGCGCGCTGGAAATGAAGGCGGGCTACTACATCCGCGTCCGGCGCGTCACGCTGCAGGAATATCTCGAAATGCGCGAGATCCGGCTGATGCTGGAGCCGCACGCCACCCTGCAGGCCATGGCGAATATCGATGATGCCTTCATCGAGGAACTCGCCCGGATGCATGAGCGGCTGGTCGTAGCCGAGCAGACCAAGGATTATCCGGCGGCGCTGGAAGCCAATTACGATTTCCACTTCTCCGTCTACCGCAAGTCGGAGATGCCGCACCTCATCGAGATCCTCGAACGGCTCTGGATCCAGATCGGCCCGCTGCTGACCTTCCTCTATCCGCATGGCCATCCCTCCTACAAAGGGCAGCACCAGCATGTGCAATTGCTGAATGCCCTCAAGGCGCGGGACAAGAAGGCCGTCCGCAAGGCGGTCGAGCAGGATCTGATCGAGGGCAGCCGCACCTTCGTCGCCTATCTGGCCGAGATCGATGGCAAGGATCTCCCGGGGGACGAGGCCGCCGAGCCCGAGAAGCCCGTCCGCGCCTGACGCGAGGCAAAGCGCCCCGCCGCTGTCCTCGTGTGACCTCGGCGGCAGCCCCAGCGGAATGCGGTTCCCCCGTCTTGCGTGCTGGTCAGGCTGACGGGAGACGCACGCACGGGACGTTGCAGCATCGGGCGATGTGACGGGCGTCGCTCAGATGCCGCCGCATCCGGGAAGCCGCAGCGCGGCCTATCCTTGCTGAGCCTCCATGCCTTCGGGCCCGGCGCCGCCGCGGGCGAAACGGGATGTTTTCCGGACTCTTTTTCGGCCCCGCACGAGTTGACATCACGCGCGATTACGGCATTCTCATATATCATATATTAAACGCAGCCGACCTCGGACTGCGAAAAGGGGAAGAGGGACCACGATGAAATCGCTCTCTGGAATCGCGGGAACCGCGCTTCTGCTCATGGCCTCGGCCATGGGCGTGAACAGCGCTTCGGCGCAGGATGCCACGACCTTCGTCTACGCCGACGCCGGCGAGCCGAGCACCATCGATCCCGCCAAGGCCAATGTGAACTGGGAGTTCACGGTCACCCGCAACGTCTATGACCGCCTGGTCGATTTCGATCTCGACGACCCGTCCAGGCTGCTGCCGGCGCTCGCCACCGAATGGAAGCAGGACGGCAAGGTCTGGACCTTCAAGCTGCGCGACGGCGTGACCTTCCATGACGGCACGCCCTTCGACGCCAACGACGTCAAGGCGACGCTCGACCGCCTGCTCAAGGTCGGCCAGGGCCAGTCCTATCTCGTCGACGACATCGCCAGCGTCACGGTCGTCGATCCCAAGACGGTCCAGATCGAGACCAAGGCGCCGACCGTGTTCCTGGCGTCCAATCTCAGCCGCATCGAGATGATGTCGGACGAGGACATCGCCAAGCATGGCGGCGAGGCGGGCGAGGCCTGGTTCTCCGAGAACGCCAACGGCACCGGACCCTATGCGTTCGTCGCCTGGACGCGCGGCACCCAGATCGAGCTGAAGCGCAATGACAAATGGTGGGGCAAGTTCCCCGAGAAGCCGTTCGACCGCGTTCTCGACCGCTTCGTGACGGATGGCGCCAACCGCGCCCGCGGCCTCGAGGGCGGCGAGTTCGATCTCGCCAATTTCGTGCCGCTCGACGAGGCGCTGCGGATCGGCTCGACCAGCGGCTTCCATCTGGTCGAAGGCAATAATCTGTGGGCCTGGCCGGCGATCTATCTCAACATGGATATCCCGCCGACCAACAATAAGGACTTCCGCAACGCGCTCGTGAAGGCGTTCGACTACAACGCCATGGTCCAGTCCTTCCAGGGCAAGGCCGTGGTCGGCCGTGGTCCGATCCCCGCATGGTTCCCCGGCAGCCCGGAAAAGGACCAGCCGGAGATCAAGACCGATCTCGAGGCCGCCAAGGCCGCGCTCGCCGCGTCCGGCCTCTCGAACGCGACGATGAAGTGCTCCGTGCCGGCCGGCTTCCCCGAATTCCGCTTCGCGGCGACGATCCTGCAGGCCTCAGCCGCGCAGATCGGCGTCACGGTCGAGATCGAGGAACTGCCCTTCGTCGAGGCGATCACCGCGATCAAGACCGACAAGAGCAATTGCTTCGTGCTGGGCAACGCCAATCTGAGCCCTCAGGACGCGACCAAGTTCTTCTCGGCCCATTATCTGAAGGGCGGGTTCTTCAACTCCGGCAAGTTCGAGGATCCGGCGCTGCAGGAGCTGATCGCCAAGCTGCCGTCAGTGTCCGACCCCGCCGAGCGCGCTGCCATGCTCAAGCAGGCCTCCGACATCGTGGTGGATTCGCACTACATCATCTGGCCCGCGCGTCCGGTCACGGTCGTCCCGGAGCCGGATCGCATCGGCGGCTATCGCATCGACCCGGCGGAATACATCAACGCCCGCTTCTGGGAGCTCTACAGCAAGTAAGCCGGCGTAATATCGGACTGGAGCGACGCGTGTGGTCAATTTCCTGCTGAAGCGATTTGCGTGGGGCATCCTGGTGCTCCTGCTGGTTGCGGTGATCACCTTCTTTCTCAGTCGCGTCGTTCCAGCCGATCCAGCCGCCTTCCTCGCCGGACAGAATGCGTCCGAGGCGACGGTGCAGAAGATCCGGGCCGAATACGGCCTGGATCGCCCTCTGACGGAGCAGTTCGTCTCCTACATGGTCGGCCTCTCAAAGGGCGACCTCGGCCAATCCATCCGCACGCGCCGCAGCGTCTCGACCGATCTCGCGCAATATCTGCCGGCGACGCTCGAACTCCTGCTGGTCAGCTTCACGATCTATCTGATCGCCAGCTTCTCGCTCGCCGTGACGGCGGCGCGACATCCCGGCGGCTTCGTCGATGGCGCCATCCGCCTGCTCACCATGGTGGGCACGGGCATTCCGGTGTTCTGGCTCGGCATGGCCCTGCAGTTCATGTTCTTCTACAAGCTGCACTGGCTGCCGATCGGCGCGCGCTTTCCGATCCGCGAGACCGCGCCGCCCGTCGTCACCGGCTTCCTGATCATCGATTCGATGCTGGCGGGCAGCCCCTCCGCCCTCTTGGGCACGCTGAAGCATCTCGCGCTGCCGGCGCTCACCATCGTCATCAACCTGCTCGCCGTCGGCACGCGCCTCTCCCGCGCCGCGCTCATCCAGGAGCAGAGCCGGCTCTATGTCCGCACCGCGCGCGGCAAGGGCCTCGGCCCGCGCGTCATCCTTTACAAGCATGTGCTGCGCAATGCGCTCAGCCCGATCCTGACGGCGACCACCATGCAGTTCGGCTACATGATCAGCTGGGTCATCCTGGTGGAGGTCATCTTCGACTGGCCCGGCATCGGCCTCTATGCCTATCAATCGTTCCAGGTCTTCGACTATTCGCCCGTCATCGCGCTCGCCATCGTCTCGACCGCCGGCTTCGTCCTGATCAACCTGCTGATGGACATTCTCTATCCGATCATCGACCCGCGCGTTCAGAGTGTCGGCTCATGAGCGCCGTCCTGCCGACGGCGCGTCCGCGCCGCAGCCGCCCGCGCGGGGTCCTGGCGCCGGTCGCGCTGCTCGTCATTGTGATCCTGATCGCCTTCGCGCTGGTCCCCGGCCTGATCGCGCCCGACAGTCCGGTCGCACTCAACATGGCCGATCGCCTGAAGCCGCCGAGCTTCGCGCATCTCTTCGGCACGGATGAAGGCGGCCGCGACATCTTCTCGCGCGTCGTCTTCGGCACGCGCTATTCGCTCGGCGTCGCCATCGCCATCGTCTTCGCCTCGGCGCTGTTCGGCGTTGTCTATGGCGCCGTCTCCGGCATGGCGCGCGGCTCGGCCGACAATGTGATGATGCGCATCGTCGACCTGTTCTTCGGCTTTCCCGCCCTCGTGCTGGCGCTCGCCGTGGCCGCCTCGATCGGCCGCGGCCTCGGCAGCGTGGCGCTGTCGCTCACCATCATCTGGTGGCCCGGCTATGCGCGACTGGTGCGCGGCGAGGTGCTGCGGCTGCGCGAGCGCCCGCATGTCGAGGCCGCGCGCGCGCTCGGCGTCTCGAACCTCACGATCCTGCGCCGCCACATCCTGCCCTTCGTGGCGCAGGAGGTGAATGTGCGCGTCACCACCGACATCGGCTATGCGCTCGTCGCCGTCACCGCCCTCTCCTTCCTCGGCCTCGGCGCCAATTCGCCGACGCCCGAATGGGGCCTGCTGATCCGCGACTCCCGCCCGTATTTCGGCTCGGCCTGGTGGTATCTCGTGTTTCCCGGAACGATGATCATGCTCACGGCCACCGCCTTCTCGCTGATCGGCGATTCCCTCGCAGCGAGGCGCGGCGGATGATCCTCTCGGTCCGAGACCTCTCGATCGGCTTTCGTCGCATCGGCGGCGATCTCCCCGCTGTCGACAAGATCTCCTTCGACGTGCGCGAGGGCGAGACCTTCGTGATCATCGGCGAATCCGGCTCGGGAAAATCGCTGACCGGCATGTCGATCGCCGGCCTGCAGCCCGCGACCTCCGTCACGTCGGGCTCGATCCGCTTCAAGGAGCGCGAGCTGCTCAATCGCCCGGATGCCGAGCTCCGGCGCATGCGTGGCCGCGAGATCGGGCTGATCTATCAGGACCCGCTCGGCTCGCTCAATCCGGTCTGGCCGGTAGGCGACCAGATCGCCGAGGCGCTGCGCGCCCATGGGCTTGCAAGCGGCGCGGCTGCGGCGCGGCGCGCGGTCGAAATGCTCGACCGCGTCCGCATTCCCGATCCCGCCCGCGTCGCCACGGCCTATCCGCACGAGATCAGCGGGGGCATGCGCCAGCGCGCCATGATCGCCATGGCGCTGATCGCCGGGCCCAGCCTGCTGATCGCCGACGAGCCGACCACGGCGCTCGACGTCACCATCAAGGCGCAGATGCTGGAGCTTCTGGCCGAGCTGCAGCGCGAAATGGCGCTCACCATCATCCTGATCACGCACGACATGGGCGTCGTCGCCGAGGTCGCCGACCGGATCCTGGTGATGTATGCCGGCCGCGTCGCCGAGATCGGCGATGCCGACGCGATCATGCGCACGCCCTCGCACCCCTATACCGCCGCGCTCATGACCAGCGCCATGATCTCGGAAGCCGAGCCGAAGCAGCAATTGAACGCGATCGTCGGCGTCGCGCCCGGTCTCGGCAGCTTCCCGGACGGCTGCCACTTCCATCCGCGCTGCCCGCTGGCGCAGGACGATTGCCGCAGCTTCGTGCCGCCGCTGAGGCGCCTCGGCGACGTGGCGCTTGCCTGCCACCATCCGGTTGGCTCGGACACGGCCCTGATGGCGGAGGCCTGACATGGAACCGCTCCTGACCCTCGACGGCATCGTCAAGACCTTCACGCAGAAGCGCGGCGGCAAGCGCGACGTGCAGGCCGTCGCCGGCGTATCGCTCACGGTCGGCCGCGGCGAGACCGTCGGCCTCGTCGGCGAGAGCGGCTGCGGAAAATCGACCCTGGCCCGGCTTGCGCTGAAGCTGATCGAGCCGACCGCCGGCCGTATCGTCTTCGACGGCGAGGACATCACGGCCAGGCACGGCCGCGCCATGCTGCCGGTCCGCCGCCGCATGCAGGCCGTGTTCCAGGATCCGCTCGCCTCGCTGAACAGCCGCATGACGATCGCGGAGATCCTGCGCGAGCCGTTCGACACGCATGGCATCAAGCTCGGCGCGGCGCTGCAGCCGCGCATCCGCGAACTGCTCTCCTTCGTCGGCATGGAGAACACCGACACCACCAAGCTGCCGCCGCAGTTCTCGGGCGGTCAGCTTCAGCGCATCGCCATCGCGCGCGCGCTGGCGCTCGAACCCGACATCATCGTCGCGGATGAGCCGACCTCCGCCCTCGACCCGTCGATCCAGGCCCAGATCGTCAATCTGCTGCTCTTCATCCAGCGCCAGCGGCAGATTTCCTATGTGATCATCTCGCATGATCTCGACGTGATCGGCCATGTCGCCGACCGGATCGCGGTGATGTATCTCGGCACGATCATCGAGCAGGGCCCGGCCGCCGCCATCATGGGCAGCCCGTGGCACCCCTATACGCAGGCGCTGCTCTCCGCTGCGCCGACGCTGGCCGCCCGGCGCAATCCGGAATGGAAGCGCATCGTGCTGACCGGCGATCCGCCCAATCCGGCCAATGTGCCGACCGGCTGCCGCTTTCATCCGCGCTGCCATCTGGCGCGCGATGTCTGCCGGCAGGTCGAGCCGCCGCTTCGCCCGTCCGAAGATGGCGGACGCCTCATCGCCTGCCACCTCGCACCCGAGGAAACGGCGGAAAAGGGTCGGTGGATCGGCCAGGCCCGGCTCGGCATGCCGGCCGCCGCGACAGCTTGAACGGAAGGAGAGGTCCGATGCGCCGGACGCCCGAGATCCACGTCACCGGCCTCGGCTTTCCCGAAGGCCCCGTCGCCCTGCCGGACGGCTCGATCGCCTTCGTCGATCTCCTGCACGCCAAGGTGCGCGCCTACGGCGAAAAGGGCGTGCGCGAGATCGCCACGCTGCCCGGCGCGCCGAACGGCATGCGGCGCGGCGCCGATGGATCGCTCTACGTCGCCAATAATGGCGGCATCGCGCCAAGGAGCCTCGAGGAGCTCAACTTCGCGGAGCCGCAGATCAGCGGCCGGATCCAGCGCATCGCGCCGGACGGAAGCTGGAGCGACTTCGCCACCGCGCTGCCGGGCGGCAAGCCCTCGCGCCCCAACGACCTCGTCTTCTCGCCGCAGGGCGAACTCGTCTTCACCGACCCGCAGAACTGGGAAGTCCTCGGGTCAGACGCCTCCGCCTATCTCGGCGGCCAATTGCTCGTCGCGGGCGTGGACGGCACGGTCCGCCATCTCGCCACGATGACCGGCTTCCCCAACGGCCTCGTCTTCCATCCCGATGGTTCGCTGCTCGTCGGCATCACCATGGAACACCGCGTCGTGCGCTTTCCCTGGCGGGGCGATCATGTCGGCCCGATGAAGGAATGGTGCCGCCTCGACGATCGCTTCAATCCCGATGGGATGGTGTTCCACGAGGACCGGCTCTACCTGACGGGCAGCGGCGGCGACCGCGTCGCGATCCTCGATACGGCCGGCAGGCTCATCGAGATGATCGACACCGGCCCGGGCAGCGATCCGACCAATTGCTGCGTCCATGACGGCCGCCTGTGGCTGACGCTCGGCATTCCCGGCCAGCTCGTATCCTACCAACTGTAAGAGACCGACATGTCCGAGAAGACCGCCTTCGTCGCGCCCGAACTCGGGCCCCTCAACATCGCGCCGCGCCGCGCGCAGCCGATGCACGCCGACGACCATTGGCACAGCAAGCCCTGGTATGAGGCACCGCGCGACGATCCGGCCTGGCCGGAGGTCTATACCTACACCGATGCGATCTCTTACGACCCCGGCGACGAGGTGGTCTTCCATTCGAGCGCCACGGCACTGGCCTGGACACTCGAGATCTATCGCGACGGCGCGGCGCCGGAGACCGTGCACAAGGTCGACGCGATCGAGGGCCGGCACACGCCGACGCCGGAAGACGCCTATCGCAACGGCTGCAACTGGCCCGTGAGCCATCGCTGGCGCCTGCCCGACGACCTCCGATCCGGCTTCTACCGCGTGGTCTCGACCTGCGCGCGGCCGGATGGCGGCAAGTTCGTGCAGCACCATTTCTTCGTGGTCAGGCCGACGACGCGCACCCGCCAGGCCCGGATCCTCGTGGTCCTGCCGACGGCGACCTGGACCGCCTATAATGATTTCGGCGGCGCCAACCACTATTTCGGCGTGGTCGGCCCCGAGCGCGATCTGCCCTCCCCCATCCTCAGCCTGGAGCGCCCCTGGACCCGTGGCATCGTGTGGCTGCCGGCCGGCGCGCCGCGCATCTGCGCCGATCCGCAGCCCGAAATGGGCGATGCGCCGCGCTATCCGATGAAGGAATGGGCCTTCGCCAATGGCTTCGGCCAGTATTACGCGGCGGCCGGCTGGGCGCAGTATGACCGTCACTTCGTCGTCTGGGCGGAGAAGGAGGGCTATGCCCTCGACATGATCACCCAGACCGACCTGCATTATCGGCCGGAACTGCTGGACGACTATCCCTGCGTCACCATCGTCGGCCATGACGAATACTGGACGCACGAGATGCGCCGCGCGATCGAGGCCTATGTCGAGCGCGGCGGCCGCCTCGCGCGCTTCGGCGCCAATTTCCTCTGGCAGATCCGCCTCGAGGACGAAGGCCGGACGCAGCACTGCTACAAGTTCAAGGCGCACCGCGACGATCCCGTCGCTGGCACAGACAAGGCCCATCTCCTGACCGGCGCCTGGGAGGATCAGGAAGTCCGCTGGCCGGGCGCCTCGACCGTCGGGGTCAATGGCCTGCACGGCGTCTATGCGTCATGGGGCGGCTTCGCGCCGCGCGGACAACGCGGCTTCACCGTCTATCGGCCCGAGCACTGGGTCTTCGACGGGACAGGCCTGCACTATGCCGACATCTTCGGCGACAAGGCGCATATCTTCGCCTATGAGGTCGACGGCCTCGACTATACCTTCCGCCACGGCCTGCCCTACCCGGTTCCGGTCGAAGGGCAACCGGAAAGCATCTCCATCCTGGCCATGGCGCCGGCGGTCCTCGCCGAGGACGAGCCGCAGGGCGAGGGCTTCCGCTATTATGTCCGCGGCAGCGACCATGTCGGCCTGGTCGAACGCGTCACAGGCGACGCCACCGCCGCTGCGCTCGTCAAATATCGCTACGGCTCCGGCATGATGGTGCACATGACCCGCGGCGCCGGCGAAGTCGTAACGGCCGCGACCTGCGAATGGGTCATGGGCCTGAAGCGCGGCGACCCCTTCACGCAGCAGATCACCCGCAACGTGCTCGACCGGTTTATTGCGGGCTGACGGGGGATGGTTCAACCGGCCGTCGGCCTCCCGGCTGCCGGTCGGTATGATACTGGACGATCCGAAGATTGGTGCACCCGGACAGGAAACGCCTCCTGTCATACGAAGTGGCCTCACGATCGTCTTCGATCCCCCAGCGAGCTGTCCGAGGGGGCTTCGCGGCTCGGCCCGGGGATTCGGCACCAGTAGATACTGGCAGCAACCTCGGCGGCTCACTCTGGCTCACCGGCCTTCAGAGCCCAACCCAATTCAGCGACCCGACGGAAGAACCGCAGGCCGTGCCGACGCAAGCCGAGACATGGCAACGTGCTGGAGGGCAGCAACGAGCCGTTCGCTTCGGCACACTTCTCGCCATACCTCTTCGACGAAGTCGCGATCTTCTGATCGACGCTTTGGGGCGATCGTGCAGGGGCATTGGCTCGCTGTCCTCGCACCCCTCCCAGGCTCGCCCACGCTCCACCGCGCTGCGTGCTCCGGCAGTATCTGGCTCGAGCGCACTCTGCTCTTGTTGACGGAGGGGATGTTGGTTTTGTGACGGACGTGGCGGGCCGGGCCACGACGGTAGGATCGTCCCGGCGGGTCGCTGCCGGTCTTGGCCTGGATTGCTGATGCGCTATCGCCCCACCCAGCGCAGCGGCGCTCTCGCCTCCGGTCCGACGCCGCGCCCTGCCCTGCGCCGCGCGATCCGTTTTGCGAGCGACGTGCCTCCCCGCAGTGAGGCGTGCTTGGTGGTTATGCCGTCCGGGCCCCGTGGAGCCTCTTCCGCCGGCCTCTGGAACGACAAAAAGCCCCGGCGGATATTAATCCGGCCGGGGCTTTTTGGATGGGGGACATTGTG
>NZ_JACIDS010000003.1 GCF_014196455.1 Kaistia hirudinis | reverse complement strand
CGCCGCCATATAACCCGTCCAACCCACCGCCGCAAGACCCAAAACTCAGAGACGAGTTTTTCGTCTCGCAGACAACAGCGTCGTCCGCGTCGTTGGCGGATATCTACGTCCCGGCCGGTCCGGTGTCAACACCGATCTTGCAACAATCTTCGGGACGACGTTTTTGATGCCGATCTGTGGATAACCCGGACGGCGCACAGGCCGGTCCTCGCACCCGCCCTCGGCCCCATGGCCGCCTTATCCGGAATGCCACGGCAGCCCCGCCTGGCACGGTCTTTCCGACGGATTTGGGAGGGCGAGCGCGCCTCCACGTGCGTGCGCTCGCGCGTAGAGGCGCGTTTGCTGTTCCCTGAATTCCTGCTCAGACGCGCGCCGGGCTGTCCGAGCCATATTGATGACATCATGCAGGACGAGTGGAAGACAGGCGGCGACGCGGCATCGCGTGCGCCACGTCCTGCTACTGTGGCTTCTTCCACCCGCTTCCCGGCCGCCGGCCGACGACAAGCGGGGGCCGGAGCGGCGGCGGCCACGGTCCGGTGACACGCTTCGTGGCGGCCTCCGGTCGCGCCCGCTTCGACTTGGCCAACGTTGACTGGGTCATCGTTGACTTGGCCAGCGTCCGGCGGCAAGTTTCCGTACCCTGCGGGCAGCCGGGACGGCGCAACGATACGAGAGACGGCGACAAGGCCGGCGAGCAGAGGGAACGACGCTACCGTGAGAGGATGGGGACGCGGTCAGTCGGCAGGGGCGCGGAGCGGAGGTGTCGACCTCGGCACCGAGCCGGCGCTGACCGTCGGTACGCCGGACGGTCTCCCGCAGCGACGAAGCGTCAGCGTCCGCTGGCTCGCCGGAACCGTGCTCACGGGACTGACCTCGACCGTTCTGATGGGCGGCGCGCTGATGGCCGCGCTCGACGGCCGGCACCAGCTGGCGGTTCCCCCCGAGATCGGCCGCGCCATACGCAGCGCCATCGACAGTCTGGGAACCGGCCAAAAGGGCGACCGCATCCGGCCGACCCAGGAACCCGTCTCCGATCGGCAAGTCCTCCAGGTCAGCACGGTCAGCCGTCAGGGCGACCGCGACCTGATCAAGATGAAGCCCTTCGCCAAGATCACAACCGCGCTCGCGACGTCGATCACCGAGGCCGGCGCGGATATTCCCCCCTTCGATCCGACGCGCCTCGCGGGCGGCGATCCGGGCCCGGCAGCGCCGACGGCCGCCGACAAGCTCGCCGAGATCAAGGATGAGGGCACGTCGGGCGACGGCGAGGACGCCGATGTCGCCAGCGCCGACGGCGGCGCGGGCAGCTCGGGCGACGGTGCGGACCAGGGCGCCGCTTCGGATGCGCCGGCGCAGGAGCAGTTCTACGGCGCCAATGTCGAAGGCGAGATCTCGGTCAAGACCTCCGACCTGCCGCTCGACGAGCAGCCCATGGACAGCGAGCCGAGCGTCGCCGAGGCGGAAGCCGAGGCCGCGGCGCGCGCCACGGTGCCGAACCTCGCGGCCGGGACGGTCATGGCCGCCATGCCCTATGTCGACCCGGACCGCTTCACGGTCGCCGATCCGTCGAGCGATCCGTTCTCGGCGCTCGGCGTCAAGATCGTGCCGGAAAATGTCTCCTTCGTCGCCAAATCGGCGCCGACCTCGCGCAACGAGGAACGCGTCGCCTCGATCGACAAGGGCCAGAACTTCGGCAAGCTGCTCAGCCAGAACGGCGTCGGCGACCAGGATGCGAGCGCGATCATCGCCGCCATGTCGGATCTCGTCGATCTGACCAGCCTGAGAGCCGGCCAGAAGGTGCGCATTCTCGAGGCGATCGAGTCGGATTCTTCGGTTCGCCCGATGCGCGTCTCGATCTATGACGACGGCGTCCACCAGGCCACCGTGGCGCGGCGCGACGACGACACATTCGTGCGCGCCGACGAGCCGGAGAGCTCGACCGACGAATTCGAGACCGCCGAGCCGGCGGCGCCCGATGACGGGCCGATGCCGAAGCTCTACGATTCGATCTACGAGACGGCGCGCGAGCAGCAGGTTCCCGAGCAGCTCATCACCGAGCTGATCCGCATCTTCTCCTATGACGTCGACTTCCAGTCGCGCGTCGCGCCGGGCGATGCGATCGAGGTCTTCCATTCCCTGCCCGAGGATGGCGGGAGCGATGCGGACGACGAAATCCTCTACGCCTCGATCACCATCGACGGCGTGACCAAGCGCTTTTATCGCTATCGCTCGCCCGATGACGGCGTCGTCGACTATTTCGACGAGGACGGCCGCAGCGCGAAGAAATTCCTCGTCCGCAAGCCGATCAATATCGGCATCCTCCGCTCGCCCTTCGGCTACCGCAAGCATCCGATCCTCGGCTATGTCCGCCTGCATCCGGGCGTCGACTGGGCCGCGCCACGCGGCACGCCGATCCTAGCCGCCGGCAATGGCGTCGTCGAAAAGGCCGGCTGGACCTCGGGCTATGGCCGCTTCACGCTGATCCGGCATACCAATGGCTATGAGACGGCTTACGGCCACCAGTCGGGCATCGCCAAGGGCGTCGTCCCCGGCGCGAAGGTGCGCCAGGGCCAGGTGATCGGCTATGTCGGCTCGACCGGTCTCTCCACCGGCCCGCATCTCCACTACGAGGTGCGCATCAATTCCAAGCCCGTCGATCCGCTGCGCGTGCGCCTGCCGCGCGGCCGCGTGCTGCAGGGCGAAATCCTGACGGCTTTCGAAAAGGAACGCTCACGCATCGACACGCTCATCGGGACGCCGGCCGGGGCCAAGGTCGCCTCCATCCCCGACGACGAAGTCACGAACTGAACAATCCGCTGAACGGCGGCGTCACCCAAACAAAAGGCCCGGCGCGAGCGCCGGGCCTTTTTCGTTGTCGTCCGTTTACGCGGCCTTCGCCGCCTCGCCGCGCGGCAGGAACAGCAGCTTGTCCGTTCCGGCCGTGATCTTGACCAGCGTGCCGTCGGCGATCTCGCCGGCGAGCAGCTTGTCGGCGAGCGGATCCTGCACATAGCGCTGGATCACCCGCTTCAGCGGCCGCGCGCCATAGGTCGGGTCGTAGCCCTTCTCGGCAAGCCAGGCCTTGGCCGACTCGTCGAGTTCGAGCACGATCTTGCGCTCCTCGAGCAGCTTCTGCAGCCGCTTCAGCTGGATCTCGACGATCCGCCCCATCTCGGCCCGCTTCAGGCGGTGGAACAGGATGATGTCATCGAGCCGGTTCAGGAATTCCGGCCGGAAATGGCCGCGCACGACCGCCATCACCTGCTCGCGGACCGCATCGACATCCTCGTCGTCCCTGAGCGCCGCGAGATATTCGGCGCCGAGGTTTGACGTCATGATGATGACGGTGTTCTTGAAGTCGACCGTCCGCCCCTGCCCGTCTGTCAGCCGCCCGTCGTCGAGCACCTGCAGCAGGACGTTGAAGACGTCGGGATGCGCCTTCTCGATCTCGTCGAAGAGAACGATCTGGTACGGCCGGCGACGGACCGCCTCGGTGAGAGCGCCGCCCTCCTCATAGCCGACATAGCCGGGAGGCGCGCCGATCAGCCGCGAGACGGAGTGCTTCTCCATGAACTCCGACATGTCGATCCGCACCATCGCGCTCTCGTCGTCGAACAGGAACGAGGCGAGCGACTTGGTCAGCTCGGTCTTGCCGACGCCGGTGGGGCCCAAGAACATGAACGAGCCGATCGGCCGGTTCGGGTCCTGGAGGCCGGCCCGCGCACGACGGACCGCGGTCGAGACCGCATGCACCGCCTCCGCCTGGCCGACGACGCGCTTGGCGAGATCGTCCTCCATGCGCAGCAGCTTCTCGCGCTCGCCCTCCAGCATCTTGTCGACGGGGATGCCGGTCCAGCGCGCAACGACCTGAGCGACATGCTCGGGCGTCACCGCCTCCTCCATCATCGTCGAAGTCTGCTCCTTCTCGGCCGTTGCGAGCTGACGTTCGAGCGCCGGGATCGTGCCATAGGCAAGTTCGCCCGCCTTGGCGAGATCGCCGGTGCGCTGCGCCTTGTCGAGGTCGCTCCGCGCCTGATCGAGCTGCTCCTTGATCTTCTGAGCCGAGTTGAGCTTCTCCTTCTCGGCCTGCCAGCGCTGCGTGAAGGCGGCCGATTCCTCCTCAAGGTCGGTCAGCTCCTTCTCGAGCCGCTCAAGCCGGTCCTTCGAGGCCTGGTCGGTCTCCTTCTTCAGCGCCTCGCGCTCGATCTTGAGCTGGATGATGCGACGGTCGAGTTCGTCCAGCGCCTCGGGCTTGGAATCGACCTGCATGCGCAGCCGCGCCGCCGCCTCGTCGACAAGATCGATCGCCTTGTCCGGCAGGAAGCGGTCGGTGATGTAGCGGTTCGACAAGGTCGCCGCCGACACCAGCGCGGAATCGGTGATCCGCACGCCGTGATGCAGCTCGTACTTCTCCTTGATGCCGCGCAGGATCGAGATCGTGTCCTCGACCGTCGGCTCGCCGACGAAGATCGGCTGGAAGCGCCGGGCGAGCGCTGCGTCCTTCTCGACATGCTTGCGATATTCGTCGAGCGTGGTGGCACCGACGCAGTGCAATTCGCCGCGGGCGAGCGCGGGCTTCAGCAGGTTGGAGGCGTCCATCGCGCCATCCGCCTTGCCGGCGCCGACCAGCGTGTGCATCTCGTCGATGAACAGGATGATGCCGCCATCGGCCGCGGTGACTTCCGACAGAACGGCCTTCAGCCGCTCCTCGAACTCGCCGCGATACTTCGCACCGGCGATGAGCGAGCCCATGTCGAGCGCCAGAAGGCGCTTGTCCTTGAGGCTCTCCGGCACGTCGCCATTGACGATGCGCAAGGCGAGGCCTTCCGCGATCGCGGTCTTGCCGACGCCGGGTTCACCGATGAGGACAGGATTGTTCTTGGTCCGGCGCGAGAGGACCTGGATGGTACGGCGGATCTCGTCGTCGCGGCCGATGACCGGATCGAGCTTGCCGTCCTTGGCGACCTGCGTCAGGTCGCGCGCATATTTCTTCAGCGCGTCATACTGGCCCTCGGCCCCGGCCGAATCCGCCGTGCGGCCCTGGCGCAGCGCCTCGATGGCGCGATTGAGCCCCACCGCCGTCACGCCGGCGTCTTTAAGGATCTGCGCGGTCTTGGCATCCTTTTCGAGCGCCAGGGCGAGCAGCAGCCGCTCGACCGTGACGAAGGAGTCGCCGGCCTTCTTGGCCAGCTGCTCGGCCTGCGCGAACACCTTGGCGAGCGCCGGCGCCAGATAAAGCTGCCCCGCCCCGCCACCGGAAACCGACGGCATCGCGGCCAGCGCCTTCTCGGTCGCGGCCAGCGCCTCGCGCGCGCGTCCGCCGCTGCGATCGATAAGACCGCCGGCAAGCCCTTCCTCGTCATCGAGCAGGACCTTGAGGAGATGCTCCGGCGCGAACTGCTGGTGACCGCGCGTCAGGGCCTGAGTCTGCGCCGACTGGATGAAGCCCTTGGCGCGCTCGGAATAATTGTCGAAGTTCAAAATCGTCCCTCCTGACCCGTCCCCGCCGCCCTCATGAGGCACGGCGGGCCGATCAAAAATGCGGGCGTCGCCGCCCGGCGGCAGCCGTCTCGGCCTGCCACGTGAACGATATGGTGTTGCCGCAGCGCAACAGGAAGGGGCGGCGCGGGAGAAAATTACGGCCGCGATCCAGCGCGCCGAAGGACGGGCGACCGGCCTCCGCCGATCGCGCTTTCGGCGGCCGCCTTGCTCATTTGAGCCGCGCCTTCGCAGCCCCGTTCGGCAGCGCTGCGAGTGGCCGACCGATCAATGAAACAGCGCCAAGATCCCCGCCGGCCCTTGGCCGCGAGGCTTGAGTGAAGAGGTCGCGCGGGGCGGCCTGCTGCCCACGCGCGGACGGCGCGCCGGCTGAATTGGATATGTGAGGTGCCCGAGCCGCCCGTTTGAGGCAGCCGGCGCCCCGCGCCGACGAGATCTGCGACCGGTGCCGATGGACCGTGGGTGTTTCGTTGCTGGGTCACCCGGCGGCAAGTCCCACGCCAGCCTCTGCCTTGAGGAAGAAGCCGAACGCCCGCCGCTGGCCCGCGTGTACGGACCCGGCGCATCGGAGTTCCGGCCGCCCATTGGGACGAGGCTCGTTACCCCCTCGCCCCCAAGGCCCGCCGAGCCCCACCCGCAAACGGAACGACCGGTTCGCCCTCTTCGGTGGGTGGGGATGAGCGGAGTATGCGCCCGGTCGGAGGGGGCGGGGATAGATTATTTTCTCGGGCGCGAAGCCTGATGCAGCCGGATGATCTTCCCCCCTCCCCCTTGCGGGGAGGGCCGGGGTGGGGTCGCGGGCTACGGATGTCGCCTCAGGAAGAAAACGCCGGCATCTGTCGGACGCGTCACGGCCAACGCCACCGACCCCCACCCTGGCCCTCCCCACAAGGGGGAGGGAAATAGGGTGTGCCGGTTGTTGGGCCGTGGATCAGCTGCGAGGTCGACGCGAATAGCGTCGGATTATTCCTCGTCGACGGTCTCGATCGCGAGCGTCGGCTCGGCGCCTTCCTCAGCGGTGCGGCGCGTGCGGGCACGCGAGGCGCGGCGGCGGCGGGGACGGAACATCTCCTCCTCGCTCGTCGCGCCGACGGCCGGCTCCTCGGACGGCGCAGCGGCCGGAGCCGCCTCGATCGCCACCGGCGCCACCACGATCTCCTCGATGGGAGCCGGGGCCGGTGCAGGCGCAGGCGCCGCGACGACCGGAGCGGGCTCGGGGGCGACGTCGATCACCGGCTGCGGCGTGTCGCCCGTGACGAAGCGGGGCAGATCGTTGCGGACCGGGCGCTCGCCGCGTTCACGACGCTCGCCGCGCTCGCCACGCGGACCGCGATCCTCGCGGTTCTGGCGGAACGGACGCTCGCCGCGACCCTCGGGGCGCTCGCCGCCTTCGGCGCGCGCTTCCTGACGTTCGGGACGCTCGCCGCGCGGCTCCTGCCGGTCTCCACGGGGCTCCTGGCGTTCGCCGCGCTCGCGCTGCGGACGCTCGCCGGCACCGTAGTGGCCGTTCCCATTGCCGTTGCCGTTGCCGTTGACATAGGGCTGGGGCGCCTCGCCGACGGCCGGCGCGAATTCGCCTTCGCCCGCGAGCCGCTCCTGCGCCAGACGATCGTGCTGACCGAAGCGGTCGCTGAAGCGATCATCTTCCTCATCCAGGCCATCATCTTCCATATCCGG
Source organism: Kaistia hirudinis (assembly GCF_014196455.1). GTDB lineage: Bacteria > Pseudomonadota > Alphaproteobacteria > Rhizobiales > Kaistiaceae > Kaistia > Kaistia hirudinis. The sequence continues at coordinate 1,020,990 of NZ_JACIDS010000003.1, read as the reverse complement.
ACGATAGAAGGGCTGCTGCTGAGGATTCTGCACCTGGGCCGCCGCGATGACGCGGAAATAGTGCTCGGCGTGCTGGAGATAGTTCTCCGCCATCACGCGATCGCCGGAAGACTGCGCATCGCGCGCCAGCGAAACATATTTCTCGGCGATGTGCTGGGCGGTACCGCGGATCTTGACGTCGGGACCGTTGCTTTCGAAGGAGCGGGTGAGCGGATTGGGCCCCTTCCGGTTTCTCCCGCGCATTCTCTTGTTATTATTGTTGTTATTGTTGTTCTGCTGTCCTGGTCGCATGAGCTTTCTCTTCCATGACCCTAAGGTCAGACAACGCGTTCGGGTCTGGGCGCATCGCGGCCTGTCGCGCCACGCATTCGTCTCGCGCCGGTGACAGGAGGACGACACCGGACGGAGCAGAATGGTGGGCGCACTGCCATCGGATTCGATCCGTGCATGACCGGGCGAAGCCCTGGCCGCTCATCGGCACGAAGACCGACGGATCCAATACGTTGCGCCATGACCGAGCAGAGATGACGTCCGTGACGACTGGATAAGCGCGCGGCTTTCGTTCCCCATGCGCCCGCGATTCCGATCGCCTCGCCGCGGTTAAGCCGGATGCGGATTTCTCCACTGCACCCGGATAACGCATCAAATCTATCTGCGGCGGGTCGAAAACTAGCCGTTTCGGTGCGCCTTTCCAAGTGCATTCTTCAAATTCATCCAAAGAGCCCTTGTGGCTCGGAGATGGCGACCCGCTCGGCCTCGACGACACGGCCGATCCCGGCGAGATCGCGATGGAGGCGCACGTCGAAGCCGGCTTCCTTCAGAAGCGCCGAGACCGATTCGTGCTGATCGTAGCCGACCTCGAAGAATGCCGCGCCGCCGGGCGCGAGCACGCGCTCCAGATCGGCGATGATCACGCGATAGGCGTCGAGCCCATCCGCACCGCCATCGAGCGCGAGCATCGGGTCGAACTCGCGCACTTCGCGCGCCAGACCCGCAATGACTTCGCTTCTTATATAGGGTGGGTTCGACACCAGAACATCCACCTGGGCGAGGGCCTGCGACCAGTCGCCGCGCAGAAAGAGGCTGCGATCGGCAAAACCGAGGCGTTCGGCATTGTTCCGCGCCGTGGTCGCCGCCTCCTCGGACAGGTCGAGACCCAAGGCCGTGATCTCGGGCAGCGCGCTCATCAGCGCAAGCAGGATGGCGCCGCTGCCAGTGCCGAGATCGGCGACGGTGAGCACGCGTTCGCGCCCGCCATGGCGGTCGAACCAGGCGAGCACGGCTTCGACGAGCACTTCCGTATCGGGCCGCGGCACCAGCGTCGCCGGCGAAAGACCGATGGAGAGACCCCAGAATTCGCGCGCGCCGATGATGCGCGCCACGGGCTCGCCCGCGATCCGCCGGTCGAGGTAATCCTCGATCCGCAGCCGCTCGGCGCTGGACACGGCGCGGTAATCGAACAGCGACAGCCGGTTGGGCTCGATATCGAGCACGGCGGCGATCAGGAGGCGCGAATCGAGCGCCGGTGTGCCTTCGCTGCCGAAGACGGCGGCAAGACGTTTCGCCGCCATGCGGCGCAGGGCTCCGAGGGTCAGCGCCTCGCCGCTCATTGGTCGAGCGCGGCGAGCAGTCCCGCCTGGTGCTCGGTGATCAGCGGCTCGATGATCTCGTCCAGCGCTTCACCCGTGATGACCTGATCGAGCTTGTAGAGCGTCAGGTTGATGCGGTGGTCGGTGACGCGCCCCTGCGGAAAATTATAGGTGCGGATGCGCTCCGAACGATCGCCGGATCCGACCTGTCCCTTGCGGTCGGCGGCGCGCTCCGAGGAGAGGCGCTCGCGTTCCAGATCGAACAGGCGCGCGCGCAGGATCTGCATCGCCTGCGCCCTGTTCTGGTGCTGCGACCGTCCGGCCGCGACGATCACGGTGCCGGTCGGCAGATGCGTGACGCGCACCGCCGTATCGGTCGTATTGGCGTGCTGGCCGCCGGCCGAGGAGGCACGGGTGGTGTCGATCTTGATGTCCTCGGGGCGGATGTCGACGTCGACCTCCTCCGCCTCGGGCAGCACGGCGACTGTCGCAGCCGAGGTATGGATGCGTCCGCTCGCTTCCGTATCCGGCACGCGCTGCACGCGGTGAACGCCGGATTCGAATTTCAGGCGCGCGAAAACGCCGCGCCCGGAAACCTCGGCAACGACTTCCTTGAAGCCGCCCGCATCGCCTTCGCTCTCGGAAAGCACCTGCATGCGCCAGCCATGCAGCGCCGCATAACGCTGATACATGCGAAAGAGATCACCCGCGAACAGTGCCGCCTCGTCGCCTCCAGTGCCGGCGCGGATTTCGAGGATCGCGCTCTTCTCGTCCGCCGCGTCCTTGGGCAGCAGCAGCAGGCGCACCGAACGCACCGAGGCTTCGATCGCCGCGTCGAGGCGGGTCTTCTCCTCCTCGGCGAGCGCGGCCATTTCCGGATCGCCCTCGAGATCCGCCAACGCGGCGCGCTCGGCAGCCAGCGCCTTCAGTTCGGTCGCCGCCTCGACGACGTCCTGAAGCTCGGCGCGCTCCTTCGACAGCTTGACCAGCGCCTCGCCATCGCTCGTCGCCGCGAGCTTCTGGTCGATGATCTCGGCGCGCGTCGTGAGCTGGCCGATCTTGTCCCAGGGCAGGCCTTCGGGAAGAACCAGGGTCACAGCGGCACGCCTTCCGCCTCGGCGAAGGCGACGAGCATCTCGCGGATGCAATCCTCGCCGTCGCTCGCCTCGATCAGCGGATCGAACCGGCTCTTGAGCCGGCCGACATCGAGCTGCAACAGCATCGCCTTCACCGGGCCGATCGCCGCGGGCGACATGGACAGCGAGCGGAAGCCGAGCGCGACGAGCGCGAGCGCGGCGAGCGGGCGGCCCGCGATTTCGCCGCACAGCGTCACCGGCTTGCCGGCGGCATCGGCCGCGTTGACGATGAGCTTCAGCGCGCGGAGGAAATGGCGCGACAGCGCGTCGAAGCGGCTGGCCACCTGCGTGTTGCCGCGATCGCTCGCCGTCAGATATTGCAGGAGATCGTTGGAACCGACCGAGACGAAGTCGACCGCCGCCATCAGCCGGTCGAGCTGGAACAGCAGCGAGGGCACCTCGACCATCGACCCGAGCAGAATGCGCGAGGGCGGCTCGCGGCCATGATGGGTCAATTGCTGCAGCTCGCGATCGAGCAATTCGCGCGCCTTGTCGATTTCCCAGACCTCGGTGACCATCGGCAGCATGACGCGCAGCTCACGGCCGGCGGCCGCGCGCAGCAGCGCGCGGAACTGCATGCGCAACAGGCCCGGGCGATCGAGGCCGAGCCGGATCGCGCGCCAGCCGAGCGCCGGATTCTCCTCCGGATGGTTGCGCATATAGGGCAGCACCTTGTCGCCGCCGATATCGAGCGTGCGGAAGGTGACCGGCAATTCGCGCGTCGCATCCAGCACAGAGGCATAGAGCGCCGTCTGGTCCTTCATGCGCGGCATGGTCGAGGCGACCATGAACTGAAGCTCGGTGCGGAAGAGGCCGATGCCCTCCGCCCCTGCCTCGGCCAGATGCGGCAGGTCGACCAGCAGGCCGGCATTCATGTTCAGATTGACGCGTACGCCATCGCGCGTCACCGCCGGCTTGTTGCGCAGCAGGCGATATTGCGCCTGACGCTTGGCGCGGAACTTGACCTTCTCGCCATAGGCGGCCTCGACATCGACGGCCGGGCGGATATGCGCCTCGCCGGTATCGCCGTCGAGAATGATCGCGTCGCCATTCTCGACCAGCGAGACGATGTTGTTCGCCCGGCCGATCGTCGCGATGCCGAGCGCGCGCGCGACGATGGCGACATGGCTGGTCGGACCGCCCTCCTCCAGCACCAGGCCGCGGATCTGGCTGCGGTCATAGTCGAGCAGTTCGGCGGCGCCCATGTTGCGCGCCACGATGACGCCGTCCTTCGGCATGGGCGAGCGATCGCCCGCGCCCTTGCCCATCAGCTGGCGCAGCAGGCGGTTGGCGAGATCGTCGAAATCGTGCAGCCGCTCGCGCAGGAACGGATCGGTCTGGCGCAGCAGACGCGCGCGCATGTCGCTCTGCACCTTCTCGACCGCCGCCTCGGCCGAAAGGCCGTTCTGGATCGCCTCTTCCATGCGCCGCGCCCAGCCGCGGTCATAGGCGAACATGCGATAGGCTTCGAGAATGTCGCGATGCTCGCCGGCGAGCGCGATGTCGTCGCGCGAGAGCATGTCGTCGACGGAAAGGCGCAGATGCGCGATCGCGGTCTCCAGGCGCTGGAGCTCGGCCTCGATATCCTCGGCGATCAGCGCGGTGACGACGACGCGCGGCTCATGCAGCACGACATGGCCGAGCGCGATGCCTTCGGAAAGCGGCGCCGCCTTCAGCGAGATCGGGCGCTTGACGTCGAGCGAGGTGCCGGGACGGGCGAGCCCTTCGAGCTCGCCGACCGCGATCATCTCGGCCAGCACCATCGCCGTGGTCTGGAGCGCCTCGACCTCTTCGTCGAAATAGGTGCGATGCGAGCGGTTCTGGACCGTGAGCACGCCGAGCGTGCGGCCGGCGCGCAGGATCGGCACGCCGAGGAAGGCGTTGTAGATCTCCTCGCCCGTCTCCGGGAGATAAGCGAAGGCGGGATGGCTTTGCGCGTTGGGCAGGTTGAGCGGCCGCGCCTCGGCCGCGATCAGGCCGACCAGGCCCTGGCCGACGCGCAGTCCCGTCTGGTGCACGGCGGCACGGTTCAGGCCCTCGGTCGCGTAGAGCTCGAGCACGTCATCGGCGCGGAGCACATAGACCGAGCACACCTCCGCGACCATGTTGGACGCGATCTGAGCCACGATCTTGTCGAGCCGGTCTTGCGCGCTGATCGGCTCCGCCATGATCTCGCGCAGGCGGCGGAGCAGGACGCGCGGTCCGGCGAGAGACCCCCGCATGGTCCGCCTTCCTCGAGAACTCGTCTTGCCGGCCGGGACCCGACTATCGGGACCCGCCACCGGTCGCGGCTGATTCGCCCCGCCGGAAGAGCTATGCGCCCTTCCGTGGCACGAGTTGGGCCGTACGCAAAATGGCGACTTCGAACAGGGTTCCGCCGGCCTCGGCCGGAGCCCTGCCGTCAGGCGGCATCCAACCCGTATAGGGAATGGAGGGTGCGCACGGCAAGCTCCGTATAAGCCGAGTCGATCAGGATCGATATCTTGATCTCAGACGTCGTGATCGCGCGGATGTTGATGCCCTTGGCGGCCAGCGCCTGGAAGGCGGAGGCGGCGACGCCGGCATGGCTGCGCATGCCGATGCCGATCACCGACACCTTCACCAGATCGCGCGAGCCCTGGACCTTGGCATAGCCGATCTTGTCCTTCGCCTTTTCGAGCTCGCTCATCGCGCGCTCGAAATCGGCCACCGGCAAGGTGAACGTCATGTCGGTCGTCGTGCCGTCCTCGGAGACGTTCTGCACGATCATGTCGACATTGATGTTGGCCTCGGCCAGCGGCACGAACACGGCCGCCGCGACGCCGGGCTTGTCGGCGACCTCGCGCAGCGAGATCTGGGCTTCGTCCTTGGAATAGGCGATGCCGGTGACGACCTGCTTCTCCACGATCTCGTCCTCGTCGCAAATCAGGGTTCCGGGGGGATTGTCGACGTCGCCGAGGCGCGGATCGGCCGGATCGTCGAACGACGAGCGCACGAAGGTGCGCACGCCATGCACCATGGCGAGCTCGACCGAACGGACCTGCAGCACCTTGGCGCCGAGCGAGGCCATCTCGAGCATCTCCTCATGCGAGACGCGGTCGAGGCGCTTCGCCTTCGGCACGATGCGCGGGTCGGTCGTGTAGACGCCGTCCACATCGGTATAGATGTCGCAGCGCGCGGCACCGATCGCCGCGGCGATCGCCACCGCGCTGGTATCGGAGCCGCCGCGGCCGAGCGTCGCGATGCGGTTGTCGGGGCCCAGCCCCTGGAAACCGGCGATCACGGCGACCTGGCCTTCGCCGAGCCGCTCGATCAGCTTCGAGCCGTCGATATCCAGGATGCGGGCCGCGCCATGGGCGTTGTCGGTCTTGATCGGGATCTGCCAGCCCTGCCAGGAGCGCGCATTGACACCGATCTCCTGCAGGCAGATCGCCAGCAGGCCGGACGTCACCTGCTCGCCCGAGGCAACGACGGCGTCATATTCGCGCGCGTCATGCATCGGCGCGGCGGCGCGGGTCCAGGCGACGAGTTCGTTGGTCTTGCCCGACATGGCGGAGACGACGACCGCGACTTCCCAGCCGGCGTCGACCTCGCGTTTGACGTGACGGGCCACATTGCGGATGCGATCGATATCGGCGACGGACGTACCGCCGAACTTCATCACCAGCCGGGCCATCATCAACCTTCAACGGGCAGCTTCCACCGCTTGCGCGGCGGACGATATGACAAACCCGGCGAAGGACCGCCGGGCGGCGCCTTCATAGCGGGAAGAAGGCCGGGGGGCAACGGGTGGGGAGCAGAGGGTGCGCTTCTCGCGCCATTGCGGCCGTATCGGCGGCGCGATAGGAGCCGGCGGGCACACGCACGATCCGCATACGCCGTCCGGGATAGCTCCATCATGCCAGCCGCCTTCTCCCGCTTCGAGACCTTCGCCCCGCAGGAGGCACTCGCCCGCGCTCTGCTGCCGCATGCGACCGAGGCCAATGGCGACGGCTCGCACGACGAGGCGCATCTGCTGAGGGTCTGGAAGAACGCCGCCGCCATCCAGCGCGAGGAAGGCGGCGATCCGTCCATCCTCCTGGCCGCGACGCTCTTGCACGACTGCGTCTCGGTCGAGAAGAACTCGCCGCTGCGCGCTGAGGCGTCGCGGCTCGCGGCGGAGAAGGCGGCCGGCATTCTGGCCGGGCTGGGCTGGGAGTCCGGGCCGATTGCCGCCGTCGGCCATGCGATCGCGGCGCACAGCTTCTCGGCCGGCATCGAGCCTGTCACCATCGAGGCGAAGACGCTGCAGGACGCCGACCGGCTCGACGCGATCGGCATGGTCGGCGTTGCCCGCTGCTTCTATATCGCCGGCCGCATGGGCAGCGCGCTCTATGACTCCGACGATCCGCAGGCCGCCGGCCGGCCCTATGACGACAAACGCTTCGCCATCGATCATTTCCACACCAAGCTGCTGAAGCTCTCGGCCGGCTTCCGCACGAGGGCCGGCGCGCGGATGGCGCAGGAGCGGCATGCCCGACTGGAGCGGTTCCTGGCCGAGTTCTCCGACGAGATCTAGTCCGGACCCAGCACGCCATCGCCTCGCCGCGCGAGGAGAAAATCGATCAACGCCCGCAAGGGCGGCGGCGTCTGGCGACGACCGGGATGGTAGAGGAAGAAGCCCGAGAACGATCGGCTCCACGACTCGAGCAGGCGCACAAGCCGGCCTTCCTCGACATCGCGTGCCGTGCTCGGTTCCGGCAGGTAGGCGAGGCCGACACCGCGCAGCGCCGCATCGCGCAGCAAGCCTGTGTCGTTGAGAGTGAGTGGCCCCTCGACGGCGATCTCGAATGGACCGTCGGGACCCTCGAACGGCCAGCGAAAGACCGCACCCGTCGCGGTCCAGCAATAATTGATGCAGGCATGCCGCCCGAGATCCGCCGGAGTCACCGGCGGGGATCGCCGCGCGAAATAGGCCGGACTGCCGACGACGGCCATCTTGATGCTCGGGGTGAGGCGCACTGCGACCATGTCCTGATGCAGCCGTTCGCCCTGGCGAATGCCGGCATCGAAGCTCTCGGCGACGACATCGGTCAGCGCGTCATCGACGATGAGTTCCAGCCGGATCTCGGGATAGGCCTCGGCAAAGTCCGCAAGCAATGGCGCCAGGACCAACTCCGCGGCCAGCCGCGGCAGGTTGATGCGCAGCCTCCCCGACGGGCGGGACTGGAACGCCCCGACGACGCTGACCGCCCCCTCGAGTTCCGCAATGGCGGGCTCGATCCGCGCCAGCAGCGCGAGCCCGGCCTCGGTCGGCGCGACGCTCCGCGTCGTCCGGTTCAGGAGCCGAACGCCGAGACGCTCCTCCAATTGGCGGATCGTGTGGCTGAGGGCCGACGGCGAAACGCCGAGCCGAACGGCGGCGCGCCGGAAGCTGCATTCCCTCGCCACCGCCGTGAAAGAAACCAGTTCCGAGAATGCGGCACCACGCATGATTGATGCATCCTGCTCAACAACTCATCCACATTAGGACAGATTGTCCGTCCTCGCAGGCACAATCACATTGGCGGCATCGAAACCATATCGGTGAACCGCATCATGACATCAGCCTCCGCCGCCACGAATGGACTTCCCGCAAGTGCCCCTCCCCTCGCCGGCAGGGTTGCCCTCGTGACCGGCGCCGGATCAGGCATCGGCCGGGCCGCCGCGCTCGCCTACGCCGCCAAGGGCGCCGCCGTCGCGCTGGTCGGACGTCGCGAGGCACTGCTGCTGGAGGTCGTCGCCGAGATCGAGGCCAAGGGCGGCAGCGCCGCGGCATTTGCGGCCGATGTCGCCGATGAAACTGCGATCCGGGGACTCATCTCCGATGTGGTTGCGCGCTTCGGCCGCCTCGACATCGCCTTCAACAATGCCGGCACGAGTTCCTACGGCCTGATCGAGCAGGCGAGTTCGGCTGAGTTCGACCGCGTTTTCGCGACGAATGTGCGCGGCGTGTGGCTTTTGCTGCGTGAGGAGATCGCCGCCATGCGTGCGGCCGGCCGTGGCGGCGCGATCGTCAACACCTCTTCGATCGCTGCGACCGGCGGTACCGCGGGCCTTTCGATCTACGCGCCGAGCAAGGCGGCGCTCGACGCCATGACCCGCGTGCTGGCGATCGAAATCGGGCGCGACGGCATCCGCATCAACAATGTCAGCCCTGGCCTCACGCGTACGCCGATGAATGATGGACTGCCGGATGTGATGTTCGAACAGGTCGCCGCCCATTCGGCCCTCGGCCGGATCGCGACGCCGGAGGAGATCGCCGACGCGGCCGTATGGCTCTCGGGCGACGAGGCGCGCTTCGTCACCGGACAGGACCTGCTGGTCGATGGCGGCTTCAACATCGCCGGCTGGCGATGAACTGGCGGCGGGGTTGACTTGACCGGCCCCGCCGCCGACCTTCCGGCCAAAGGAGCACGCCATGTCCGCCGCTGACGAGAAGACCACGGTCGACGACCGCGAGATCGCGCATTTTTCGGCAATTGCCGATGAATGGTGGGCGCCGGGCGGCAAGTTCGCGCCGCTGCATCGGCTGAACCCGATCCGCATCGGCTTCATCAAGGACGAGGCGGCGAAGCGGTTTTCGCGCGATCCGAAGAGCGCGCGCTGTCTCGAAGGGCTGCGCGTGCTCGATATCGGCTGCGGCGGCGGGCTCTTGTCCGAGCCGATGGCGCGGCTCGGCGCCGAGGTGGTCGGCGCCGATGCGTCGGCGACCAATATCGGCGTCGCCTCGGCGCATGCGACGGCTTCCGGCCTTGCGATCGATTATCGCGCCACGACGGCGGAGGCACTGGCCGAAGCGGGCGAGACCTTCGACATCGTGCTCGCCATGGAGATCGTCGAACACGTCGCCGATCTCGACCTCTTCATCGCCGAGACGGCGCGGATGGTGCGCCCCGGTGGGCTGATGGTGCTTTCCACCATCAACCGCACGCCGAAAGCCTTCCTGCTCGCGATCCTCGGCGCGGAATATGTGTTGCGCTGGCTGCCGCGCGGCACGCATTCCTATGAAAAGCTGGTGAAGCCGAAGGAACTCGCCGCCGCGCTCGGCAAGGCGGGGATCGACGTTTCCGCCGAGGCTGGCGTCGTCTACGAGCCGCTCGCCGACCGCTGGAAAGTCTCGTCCGACATGGACGTCAACTACATGCTGGCGGCGGTGCGGCCGGGCTGACGCCTCAGTTCCCCTCCTCGGGGAGCGATGGCAGCGCGTGGAATTCGATGCCTTCCTCGACCAGCGCGCGCGCCTCGTCGGGCGAGGCCTCGCCATAGATGCCGCGCGGCTCGACTTCCTCGTAGTGGATTTTGCGCGCCTCTTCGGCGAAGCGGTCGCCGACATAGTCGGCATTCGCCTCGACGTGTTCGCGCACCTTCTTCAGCATTTCGCGCAGCGCCAGCTGGCGCGGATCGGGCGCGGCGACGGGTATGGCCGGCACCTCGGCGCGCGCTTCGCGCCTCCGCGCCGTCGACACGGCCGGCGCCATCAGCGCCTTGGTGATCGACGTGTCGCCGCACACCGGACAGGCGAGCGCCTTCGCTCCGGCCGCCTTGTCGAAGGCGCCGGCATCGCGAAACCAGCTGTCGAATTCATGTCCGGCGGAGCAGACGAGGTCGTAACGTATCATGGCTGAAATATAGGCATTGCCGGCGCCCTTGGAAGAGGCGCCGGCTCAGCACTCAGGCCACGAAGGAGCCGACCTGGGGGATCGCCGCCAGGGCGAAGTCGCGCCGGTTGACGAGCGCGGGGATCGACTGCCGCGTCACCGAGGAGAAGGCGGGATCGATCTCGGCGATGATGAAGCCGGGCTCGTCGCCCGCCTCGGCGAGGATCTTGCCCCAGGGATCGACGATCATGGAGTGGCCGAACGTATCGCGGCCGTCCTCATGATGGCCGGCCTGCGCGGCGGCGAGGACATAGGACCCGGTCTCGATCGCACGCGCGCGCAGCAGCACATGCCAATGCGCTTCGCCCGTCTTCTTGGTGAAGGCGGCGGGTACGGCGATGACATCGGCACCGGCCTCGGCCAGCGTCCTGTGCAGCGCGGGGAAGCGCACGTCGTAGCAGATGGTGAGGCCGAGCTTCGCCCAGGGGAGATCCGCGACCACCGCCCGGTCGCCGGCGCGATAGGTCGCCGATTCGCGATAGCTCTCGCCGCCGGACAGATCGACGTCGAACATGTGGATTTTGTCGTAGCGAGCCGTCACGGCGCCGTTGGGGGCGATCAGGAAGGAGCGGTTGGCGATGTGGCCATCCGGCAGCAGGATCGCCATCGAGCCGATATGCAGCTGGATGCCGAGCTCGCGCGCGATCTCGCGGAAGCGCTGCAGCGACGGATCCACCTCCTCCGGCTGGATCGAGGCGAGCAGATGCGCCTTGTCCCGGTCGAGGATCGTGGTCATCTCGGGCGTCAGCACATATTGCGCGCCCGCCGCCGCGGCGGCGCGGATGAGCGCCTCGGCGTCTTCGACATTGACGTCCACGGAACGCCCGCTGCGCATCTGCACGCAGGCAGCCTTGAAGCTGGTCATATCCCGTCTCCCCGATCGATTTGAATGGAAAAGCAGCCGGAACACCGCGCCGCCGCTGAGCGCGGGCACGGTGCTTCGAATGCGTGTTTCGTCGCGCGCAGCCTCAAAGCCGCGCCGGTCTCTGCCCAGGCGCGCCTCATGCGGCGAGCAAGGGATCCAGTCGCCCTTCGCGCTCGAGCGCATGCAGATCGTCGCAGCCGCCGACATGGGTCGAGCCGATGAAGATCTGCGGAAAGGTGGAGCGGCCATTGGCACGCCCGATCATCTCGGACCGCAGCGCCGGGTCGCCCGTCGCGTCATGCTCGACATAGGCGACGCCCTTCGTCTCCAGCAGCCGCTTCGCGGCCGTGCAGTAGCCGCAGCCCTGCCGGGTATAGATCGTCACTTCCGCCATATGAGGTCCCTGACTGTCTGGCAGCCGCGACAATATAGGGGTCACTCCATCCCGTCGACAACCCGGGCGAAGACGACGACGTCGACGCTGGCCGCGCCGGCACGCAGCAGCGCCCGCGTCGCGGCCTTGGCCGTGGCCCCAGTGGTGTAGACATCGTCGACCAGCAGCACACGGCGGCCGGCGATCGCCGAACGCGCGCCCGGCGCGGGCGCGAAGGCGCCCGCGACATTGGCGGCGCGGGCGGGTGCCTTCAGCCCGACCTGGCGGCGCGTCGGGCGGATGCGCAGCAGCTTTTCGGGCTCGCAGGGCACGCCGAGGCGCGCGGCGACCACGGCGGCGAGCAGCGCCGACTGGTTGAAGCGCCGCTGCCAGAGCCGGCGGCGATGCAGCGGCACCGGAACCACCATATCGACCTCGCCGGCAAACTCGGCGGCGACTCGCGCCATCATCGCGCCGACGCCCTTCGCGATCTCGGTGCGGTCATGATATTTGAGCCCCTGCACGATGCGGCCCGACAGCCCATCATAGAGTGCGACCGCGCGGAGGCGGCCGAAGGGCGGCGGATCGGCGATGGCTTCGGCCGAAAGGGCGCCCTCGCCGATGTCATAGGCGAACGGAATCGCAAGGCGCGCGCAGAAGGGCCGCTCGATGAGACGCAACGCACTCCAGCACATGCTGCAGAGCGCCCCGGTTTCGGCGACGGGCGCGGAGCAACCGATGCAGGCCGGCGGCAGGACGAGGTCGATCGCCTTGCGCAGCAGCGGCCGAACGCCGGCGACCAGACGCGCCGGAGCGCTTTCCTGCACGCTGACGCTCTCTTCCGCCACCGCCGACCCCATATGATCCCCGTCGTCATCCTATTCCCTCACCGCGCGCCCCGAAAGCCGGACGGCTTCGGCGTCGCCGCACCTTCGAGATTTCGATGAACAAGGTTCCCTCGATCTTCGACCGCCGCCTGCTCGCGCTCCGCCGCCTGCGGGCCGAAAGCATGGCGGTGCCCGGCGCCGATTTCCTGTTCGCGCGCGCGGCCGAGGATCTCGGCGAGCGCCTCGCTTCCGTGCAGCGGCGGTTTTCGGCCGCCGCCATCATCGGTCCGGATACCGGCCAGCTCGCCGCGACGCTGGCCGCGGCCGCGCCGATCGGCGAACTCAAGCATGTGGCGATCGAGGACGGGCCCACGGGCGAAAGGCTGGCGCTCGAGCCCGCCTCGCTCGACCTCGCGGTCAGTGTGCTTGCGCTGCAATGGGTCAATGATCTTCCGGGCGTCCTGGCGCAGATCCGCCGCGCGCTGCGGCCCGACGGGCTTTTGCTCGCCGTGCTCGCGGGCGGGGAAACGCTGAAGGAGCTGCGCGATTCGGTCACGGCGGCCGAGAGCGAGCTCCGCGGTGGTGCCTCGCCGCGCGTCGCCCCGTTCGCCGATATCCGCGATATGGGCGGCCTGCTGCAGCGCGCCGGCTTCGCCCTGCCCGTCGCCGATACCGATCGGCTTGTGGTTCGCTATGACAGCCTGTTCGCGCTCGCCCGAGACCTCCGCGCCATGGGCGCCACCAATGTGCTGACGGCGCGCGATCCGCGTCCGCTGACCCGCGCCATCGCCGCCCGCGCGGCGGAGATCTATACCGAGCGTCACGCGGATGCCGACGGGCGCGTGCGCGCCACCTTCGAACTCGTCTCGATCTCGGGCTGGGCGCCGGATGCGAGCCAGCCAAAGCCGCTCAAGCCGGGCTCCGCGGCGATGCGCCTCGAAGACGCGATCGCCGGGGCTGCCAAGACGCGGAACGGGGACGGGACGGTCTGAAGAGGCTCAGAGCAGGTCGATGAGCGGCGCGATCAGCGGCTCGTCGGCCGGCGGCATCGGATAGTCGCGGAGCGCCTTGGCCCGCACCCATTTGAGCGCCTGGCCCTCGCGGCTCTCGGGAATGCCGGTCCAGCGCCGGCAGACATAGAGCGGCATCAACAGGTGGAAGTCGGGATAGGCGTGGCTCGCAAAGGTGAGCGGCGCCAGGCATGCCGTCTTGGTCTCGACGCCCAGTTCCTCGCGCAATTCCCGGATCAGCGCGTCCTCGGGCGATTCGCCGGGATCGACCTTGCCGCCGGGAAACTCCCACAGGCCCGCCAGTGCCTTCCCCTCCGGACGCTGCGCGATGAGGATCCGATTGTCGGGATCGACGAGGGCGCAGGCGACGACGAGGAGCAGGCGGGACATGGATGGTCTCGGTTGTTCAGGCGGGGCGGCGATAGTGATAGCCGTACTGATGCTGGAAGCCGAGCTTCTCATAGAGGCGGATCGCCGGCTCATTGTCGGCGAAGACCTGGATCGCAGCAAAGCGGGCGCCGCGGTCGCGCGTCCATTTGAGCGCCGCATGCATCACCGCCTCGCCATAACCCTGGCGCCGGCGCGCCCGGTCCGCGACGACGTTGAGATAGACGCCGATATCACCGGCGACGACAGCGAGTGCGGCGGCGGCGGGCTGCCCCTCGCGGCCATAGGCGACGAAGCCCTTCGCCTCGGACGCGATCAGGCCGATCAGCGTCTTCAACGTCTCGACGGTCGCCGCCGGATATTGGCTGAGCGCCGCCTCGGCGCGGAACCAGCGCGGATCGGCCGGCGGGAAGGAGCGCACATCGCCGCGCGGCTCCAGCGACGCCGCGGCGAGATCCATGGCGAGAACGAGGCTCTCGTCGAAGGATTGCCAGCCCGCGGCGTCGAGCGCCGCGACGACTTTTTCGCCCGCAAGCGGCGTCACGCGGAAGACGGGCGCGATGCCATGCCGGGCGGAGAGCGCGGACAGGCGCGCGATCCGGCGGCCGGCATCCTGCTCGTCGGTCGGATCGAGGCTCTGGAAACAGTTCGACCGCTTGGTGTAGCCCTGCGCATAGCGCCAGAGCCAGGCGCCATCATGGACCACCGCGATCGCCGGCCAGGCCGAGAGGCACGCTGCCTCGATGGCGAGCGGCGACGGCGGAAAGGTCACGTTCAGCTCCGGTAGTCGCCGTTGATCGCGACATATTCCTTGGTCAGATCGCAGGTCCACACCCGCGCCGTCCCGGCGCCGAGGCCGATATCGGCGGTGATGACGATCTCCTGGTTCTTCATATAGGCTGAGGCGACATCCTCGGAATAAGCCGGGTCGCGTTCGCCCTCGAAGGCGACGCGCGTGTCGCCGAAGGCAATCGACAGGCGGTCGCGGTCCGCCGGCTCGCCGGCCTTGCCGACGGCCATGACGACACGGCCCCAATTGGCGTCCTCGCCGGCCGCCGCGGTCTTGACCAGCGGCGAATTGGCGATCGAAAGGGCGATGCGCTTCGCCGAGGCGTCGGAGACGGCGCCCGTGACACGGACTTCGATGAGCTTGCGCGCGCCTTCGCCGTCGCGGGCCACCTGGATCGCGAGATCGAGCAGCACCGCGTCGAGCGCGGCGGCGAAATCGGCGAGGCGCGGATCGGCCGGATCGGTGATCGTCTCCGCCCCCGCCGCCTTGCCCGTCGCAAAGAGGAGCAGCGTGTCTGAGGTCGAGGTGTCGCTGTCGATGGTCACGGCGTTGAAGCTGCCGGTGACGCCCTTCGACAGCAGCGCCTGCAGGACCGGCGCGGCGATGGCGGCATCGGTCGCGACGAAGGAGAGCATCGTCGCCATGTCCGGGGCGATCATGCCGGCGCCCTTGGCGATGCCGTTGATCGTGACCTCGGCCGTGCCGAGCCGGACGCGGCGCGTGGCGCCCTTCGGGAAGGTATCGGTCGTCATGATCGCGCGCGCCGCGTCGATCCACGGCCCTTCGGCGACGCGCGTCGCCGTCTCGGGCAGGACCGCTTCGAACTTCGCCGCGTCGAGCGGCTCGCCGATCACGCCGGTCGAGGCCAGGAACACCTCGTCGGGCCGGCAGCCGGCCACCTTCGCCGCGAGCGCGGCCTGCCGCGTCGTGGTCTCGACGCCCTTCTTGCCCGTGAAGGCATTGGCATTGCCGGAATTCACCAGCAGCGCCCGCGCAGAACCACCGGCCAGAGAGGCGCGGCACCAATCGACCGGGGCCGACGGGCATTTGGACGTAGTGAAGACGCCGGCGACCGTCGTGCCCTCGGCGAACAGCGCCAGGAACACGTCGCGGCGGTCGCGATACTTGATCCCGGCCGCGGCCGTCGCGAAGGCGACGCCGGCGACGGGCGGCATTTCCGGGAAGGGGACGGCGAGCGGCGACACGGCGGCGGACATCATGCCTCGGCAGGTTCTGGCGCTGGAGAGGCCAACCCTCTGCCCGAAGCCTCGGTCACACGCAAGGTCTTTCGGGGTCGCGGTTTCCCGCGACAATAAAAAAGGCCGGAACGGATCCGGCCTTTCTCGATGTTCGCATGGCAGATCAGCGACGGCTGCGCGCGCGCCTTACTTGGCGGGCTGCGGGGCGGGCTTCGCCTTCAGCGACGGGTCGAGGATCTCGACCTTGTTGTCCTTGCGCAGCTGGGCAACCTCGGCGACGAAGGTGTCGCGCAGCACCATTTGCCGGACCTGGTCCTTGACCTGGTCATAGCTCGGCAGAGGCTGCTTGCGCTTATCCTCGACCTTGATGATGTGATAGCCGTACTGCGTCTTGACCGGCGTCTCGGTGTACTTGCCGACGTCGAGCTTGAACGCAGCGTCCTCGAACTCCTTCACCATCTTGCCCTGGGTGAAGTAGCCGAGCTCGCCGCCCATCTTGGCCGAGCCGGGATCCTTGGACTTCTCCTGCGCGAGCTTGGCGAAATCGCCGCCCGCGTCGAGCTCCTTGATGATCGCCTTGGCCTCGTCCTCGGTCTCGACGAGGATATGCGCCGCCTTCACCTCTTCCGGCGGGGTGACCTTGGCGATCTCTTCGTCATAGCGCTTCTTGACCGCCTCGTCGGTGGTCTTGCCGTCGATCTCGACGCGGAAGAACTCGCTGCGCAGCGCCTGGGCGCGGAGCAGAGCGAGCTGGCGCTGGAAGGCGTCGGTCTTGTCGAGGCCATCGGTGGTCGCCGCGGCGGCCATGAGCTTCAGGTCGACCAGCACGTCGAGCACCGCCTTGCGGCGCTCTTCCGGCGGCAGCTTGGCGATCTGCTCGCCGAACGCCTGCTCGGCGAGGACGAGATCGGCCTCGGTGATCGGCTCGCCATTGATGGTCGCGACGACGGTCGCCGGATCGACCGGCGCCGGTGCCGGCGCTGCAGCGGGCGCCTCGGCCGCCGGAGCGGCGGGCGCGTCCTCGGCGTGTGCCGGCGCGGCAACCGCCATCAGGCCGAGAAGCGCCAGAGCCGAGCCGCGCAGCTTCATCCGGCGCGGGGAGTGACGTGACGTCATCGATTTGTCCTGTTCCGTTACAGACGCTGGGTAGTTCGGGGAGGCCCGGACCGATGCGGCCGGAGCGTCCCGGATTCCTTGCAGTTGCTGCATTCTCGGGCCTGCCGGCGGGTCCGGGGCCACGTTGACATCCTGGGTGCCCCCTCTTATCTGTCTCGGGTCTCGGCGTCCAGAACGCTGTTGATGACCGAGGTGACGGCGCTTCCCACGGTTTCCGGCCCGAGAGCCTGTTACGAAGCAGGCGCGGCTTCGTCCCAGAACGGACGGGTGGCGCCGTTACAATATCAAGGATAACGCCATGGCGGGTCTCGGTTCTCTCGCGCGCAAGATATTCGGTTCCGCAAACGATCGCCGCGTGAAGGGGTATCGACCGAAGGTCGCGCAGATCAACGCGCTCGAAGCCGAAATCCAGAAGCTCACCGACGATCAACTTCGTGCGAGGACCGCTGAGTTCAAGCAGAAGATGGCCAATGGCGCGAGCGTCGAGGATCTGCTCGTCGAGGCGTTTGCGACGGTGCGCGAAGGCGCGCGGCGCGCGCTCGGCATGCGGCATTTCGACGTGCAGCTCATCGGCGGCATGGTGCTGAACGACGGCTCCATCGCGGAGATGAAGACCGGCGAAGGCAAGACGCTCGTCGGTACGGCGCCGGTCTATCTGAACGCGCTGACCGGCAAGGGCGTCCACGTCGTCACGGTGAACGACTATCTCGCCAAGCGCGATGCGGAATGGATGGGGCGCGTCTACCGCTTCCTGGGCCTCTCGGTCGGCGTGATCGTGCACGGTCTCGACGATGATCAGCGCCGCGCGGCCTATGCCTGCGACATCACCTACGGCACGAACAACGAGTTCGGCTTCGACTATCTTCGCGACAATATGAAGTACGAACTCGGCCAGATGGTCCAGCGTGGTCACCACTACGCGATCGTCGACGAGGTCGACTCGATCCTGATCGACGAAGCGCGCACGCCGCTGATCATCTCCGGCCCCCTCGACGACCGCTCGGAACTCTACAACGCGATCGACACCTTCATTCCGCGCCTCTCGGCGGAAGACTATGACATTGACGAGAAGCAGCGCTCGGCCTCCTTCACCGAGGCCGGCAACGAGAAGCTCGAGCTGCTTCTGACCGAGGCGGGGCTGCTCAAGGGCGAGTCGCTCTACGACGTCGAGAACGTGACCGTCGTCCATCACGTGAACCAGGCGCTGCGCGCGCATCGCCTGTTCCAGCGGGACAAGGACTACATCGTCAAGGGCGGCGAGGTCATCATCATCGACGAGTTCACCGGCCGCATGATGCCCGGCCGGCGTTATTCGGAAGGCCTGCACCAGGCGCTCGAAGCCAAAGAGCATGTGCAGATCCAGCCGGAGAACCAGACGCTCGCTTCGATCACGTTCCAGAACTATTTCCGGATGTACGGCAAGCTGGCCGGCATGACCGGCACGGCGCAGACGGAAGCGGCCGAGTTCGCCGATATCTACGGTCTGGAGGTCGTCGAGATCCCGACCAATGTTCCCGTCGCCCGTATCGATGATGATGACGAGGTCTACCGGACGGCCGCCGAGAAGTACAAGGCGATCATCCGCGTCATCCGCGACTGCAGCGAGCGCGGCCAGCCCGTTCTCGTCGGCACCACCTCGATCGAGAAATCCGAGCTTCTCTCGGAGCTTCTCAAGAAGGAGAAGGTGCCGCACCAGGTCCTCAATGCGCGCTACCACGAGCAGGAAGCCTATATCGTCTCGCAGGCCGGCGTTCCCGGCGCGGTGACGATCGCCACCAACATGGCCGGCCGCGGTACCGACATCCAGCTCGGCGGCAATCTCGACATGCGCCTCGAGCGCGAGCTCGAAAACGTCACGGACGAGGCCGAGCGCGCGCGCCTGACGGAAGAGATCAAGGCCGACATCGCAGCGAAGAAGCAGGTCGCGCTCGCGGCCGGCGGTCTCTACGTCATCGGCACCGAGCGGCATGAGAGCCGGCGCATCGACAACCAGCTGCGCGGCCGTTCCGGCCGCCAGGGCGACCCGGGCCATTCGCATTTCTTCCTGTCGCTGCAGGACGATCTGATGCGCATCTTCGGCTCCGACCGCATGGACGGCATGCTGCAGAAGCTCGGGCTCAAGGAAGACGAGGCGATCGTCCATCCCTGGATCAACCGGGCGCTCGAAAAGGCGCAGCAGAAGGTCGAGGCGCGCAACTTCGATATCCGCAAGAACCTCTTGAAATATGACGACGTCATGAACGACCAGCGCAAGGTCATCTTCGACCAGCGCGTGGAGCTCATGGCCGAGGACGATGTCGGCTCGACGATCGAGGAGATGCGGCACGAGGTGACGGGCGATCTCGTCTCCAAGCACATCCCCGAGCGCGCCTATCCCGAGCAGTGGGATGCGGCGGGCCTCGCCGAGGATTTCCAGCGCGTGCTCAACATGGACCTGCCGGTCGTGGAATGGGCCGCCGAGGAAGGCATCGCCGACGCCGAGGTGCGCGAGCGCGCGCTGAAGGCCGGCGACGACGCGATGGCCGCGAAGCTCGAGCGTTTCTCGCCCGACATCATGCGCCAGGTCGAGAAGGCCGTGCTGCTGCAGACGCTCGACCATCTGTGGCGCGAGCATCTGGTCACGCTCGACCATCTGCGCCAGGTGATCGGCTATCGCGGCTATGCCCAGCGCGACCCGCTGAACGAATACAAGACCGAGGCCTTCGAGCTGTTCGAGGCCATGCTGCAGAACCTGCGCGAGACGGTCACGGCGCAGATGATGCGCGTCGAGATCATGCAGTCGCCGCCGCTGATGCCGCAGGAGGTCGAGGACGTCGAGCCGATCCACCTCGATCCGGTCACCGGCGGCAATGAGATGGACGAGACCTTCTTCCAGGCGGTCGCCTCGGCGAGCCTCCCGGAGGCGGCCGGCGTCGATCCGAACGATCCCTCGACCTGGGGCAAGGTCCAGCGCAACGCGCTCTGCCCCTGCGGCTCGGGCAAGAAGTTCAAGCACTGCCACGGCCGCTTCGCCTGACGCGAGGCGGGTCCGTCACAGCCTGACTATCGACACACGAAATGCCCGGTACGGATTGCCCGTGCCGGGCATTTTGCTTTCTGGGTTCGACTAGCAGCAGCCGTCGCCGATGAGCCTGACCACAGGGCTATGGCCGTTGCTCCCTGTTACTGCCGGGCTCGACCCGGCAATCCAGACTCTCTTGCTTGGAGCAGCAGCTAGTACTCGACGAAACGACAGGCGGGAAGACTGGATGGCCGGGTCAACCCCGGCCATGGCAGGGCGGCGATGGCGCCCGAGAGCCAGAGCCCCAGGCGGCCCGCCCCATCGAAGCGCGGCAGTTCCAGCGCAGCCGATGATGCTCGACCGCGAAGCCCGCTACGCCGCGTCAGCCCTGCAGCGAGAGCTTCTTCTTCATATTGTTCCAGAAGCCGGGCTTGGCCGGCGGCGGCTCGGCCGGTGCCACGATGGCGCGCAGCGGCGATGGCGTCGGCAGGGGGACGCCCGGTGCCGGAACGCCCTCGACGGGCACCGACAGCGCCGCCGCCGAGGCCTCGTCGACCGTCGCCACGGCAGCCGCGCCAGGCGCCGCTGCGGCGACTGAACCGTCGGCCGGAGCCGCAGCCACCGGGGCGCCCGCAGCCTTGGCCGCCGCGACCTGGTCGGCCGTCGCCTTCTTCTGCGCGTCCGCCGCGGCCTTCTGCTCATCGGCCTGATACTTGACCGAGGCGATCTGGAACGCGGCGTCGTCCTTCATCTGCTTCTGCTTCACCGCCGCATCCAGCCATTCCGGCATGGACAAGGGCGGGCACGGCGCCGACGCGTCGAGCGGGATGCCGCCGGAACTGACGTCGAAGACATAGCGCTTGCCGCAGACGGCGACCTGGGGCGGCTTGCGCATGACCTCGAAGTGGTCGCTGCCCTGCTTCAGCATGACCCAGAACTCGAAGTTCGGGTCGTTGCGGTGCTTGGCCATGTTTTCCGGGGTCATCCGGAAGGGATAGAGGTGCACCTCGAACGAGCGCTGGCCGCCAAGGAAGGAATCCCGGGCCAGCGCATAAATCTCGCCAGCGGCCTCGTCGGTCATCGAATAGCAGCCCGCCGACGAGCAGGCGCCGTGCACCATCAGATTGGTGCCGGTGCGGCCGAGCGCGCGATCATAGGCGTTGGGGAAGCCGATATTGAACGACAGATAATAGCTCGACTTCGGGTTCATCTGCCCGGGCGTGATCGTATAGAAGCCCTCGGGGGCCTGCCGATCGCCCTCCTTGATCTTCGGGCCGAGCTTGCCGGACCATTTGCAGATCGAATAGGTCGAGAGCAGCGCGTACTGGCCGTCGCGCTTCTGCTTCCAGACTTCGAATTCGGAGCTTTCCTTGAAGGAGCGGATATAGATCGGCGCCTTCGGATCCATGTCGAGCTGCTGCATCTTGGCAGCGAGCTTCGCCGGGACCGGCCGCTGGTCCTTCGGAATGCCGGATTCCTGGCAGGCCGCGAGCAAGCCGAGCGCCGCGATCAGCAGCAATCCGCGACAGATGCGAGCGATCAGTCCGGACGCCGCCATGAATATCCCTCGAGCATCGCCTGCAACGTGATTGCCGGAAAAGCGGCCGCGTCTAGGGACGCGCTGGCCGGTTCCGCCGAATCGACGCGGTCACAATGACCGGAAACCCCGGCGGAATCGTGTCAAAGGCTCCGGCCGATCGCAAGGAACTTCTCCCGGCGCTGGCGCTTCAGATCGGCGCCGGAGAGACCGGAGAGCGAGGCAAGCGAGGCGGCGATCGCGTCACCCACCGCATCGATCGCGACATTCGGATCGCGATGCGCGCCACCGAGCGGCTCGGACACGATCTGGTCGATCACGCCGAAGCGGTAGAGATCCTGCGCGGTGATCTTCATGTTGGTCGCCGCATCCTGCGCCCGCGTCGCGTCGCGCCACAGGATCGATGCCGCGCCTTCCGGCGAGATCACGCTGTAGATCGAATGCTCCAGCATGAGCACGCGGCTCGCCGTCGCGATCGCGATCGCGCCGCCGGAGCCGCCCTCGCCGATGATCACCGAAACGCTCGGCGCCGCGAGCGCGAGCGCCGCTTCGGTCGAACGGGCGATCGCCTCGGCCTGGCCGCGCTCCTCCGCCTCGATGCCCGGAAAGGCGCCGGCCGTATCGACCAGCGTGATCAGCGGCAGGTCGAAGCGCTCGGCGAGTTCCATGATGCGGATCGCCTTGCGATAGCCCTCGGGCCGCGCCATGCCGAAATTGTGCTTGAGGCGCGTCTCCGTGTCGTGGCCCTTTTCCTGGCCGACGATGGCGACGGGACGATCACGGAAGCGGCCAAAGCCGGCCAGGACCGCCTTGTCCTCGCCGAACTTGCGATCACCGGCCAAAGGCGTGAAATCGGTGAACAGGCGCTCCGCATAATCGACGAAATGCGGCCGATCGGGGTGACGGGCGACCTGCGTCTTCTGCCACGGCGTCAGCTTCGCATAGATGTCGGCGAGGGCCTGCGCGGCCTTGGCCTCCAGCTTGGCGATCTCTTCGCCGATCGCGACGGCATTGCCGCTTTCGCCGAGCGCGCGCAACTCCTGGACCTTGCCCTGGAGGTCGGCGACCGGCTTTTCGAATTCGAGAAAGGTTATCATCCAGACCTGCGAGCCGGACACCAAGGGTGCCGGGTCCGGCGGTACGGCCGCCCCCGAGCGCGGCGCACACTGGCCGCAAGCCCCTGCGGTGTCAAGCCAAAGGACCCCGAAGGCAAAACTGCCCCCAAACGACAAAAAGCGCGCCACGAGGGCGCGCGTTCTTGTCGATGGGACGGCGTTCGGGGGATCACGCGCGTCCCAGGGAGGTCGACAACGGACGACGCTACTCTGCCGCCCGATGGTCAGAAGGTGGTCCGGTTCAGCCATGAACCCCGGGGGGCTGGGGGGCTGAGAAATTCCGAAGTTCCAGCCAAACCGGACCGTCTGAAACCATGATCCGAAGATGAGCCTGCAATGAGGCTGGTGCCGGGCCGAAAAAGGGCGAAACAATGAAATATCCGGAAGAGGCATCACGCCTTCGTGAAGCCGCCGGCGCTCCTCGGGGCGATGCGCAGGCACGCTCCACGCCTTGCCAGCGGCCCACTTCGGGGCGATCATGACAGCTCTATGACGGCGGTCGCGAACCGGACCAAAGGAGGCGCCCTTGGCGGAGAGCGAGGAGGAGATATCGGGCAGCGGCGCGCAGCTGGTCGCCCTCGCCGCCGCGCGGCCGGCCGCGGCGCCCCGCTATGTCGCGTTCGACCGCCACGAGCTCAACCTGATCCTCCGCGTCTATGGCCGCATGGTCGCGGCCGGCGAATGGCGCGACTATGCGATCGACCATCTGAAGGATCGGGCGGTGTTTTCGATCTTCCGCCGCACCGCCGAGATGCCGCTTTTCCGAGTCGAGAAGGACCCTGCGCTCGCCCGCCGGCAAGGCACCTATTCGGTGATCGCGGCCGGCGGCTACATCATGAAGCGCGGCCATGATCTCAGGCAGGTTCTCACCGTGCTCGAGAAGCAGCTGAAGCTCGTCGAGCCCTGATCAGCGGGTCGGCGGCTCCTCTGCGCCGGACCCGAGGCTGCGCTGCATCAGCACGCTGTCGAGCCAGCGCCCGTGCTTGAAGCCGACATTTTCCAGGATGCCGACGAGCCGAAAGCCAAGCGCGGCATGCAGGCGGATGGAGGCCTGGTGCCGGCTGTCGCCGATCACCGCGACCATCTGGCGGAAGCCGCCGGCCTCGGCCGCTTCGATCAGCGCCGCGAGAAGCAGCCGTCCGATCCCCCTGCCCTGCGCCGCTGCGGCCAGATAGATCGAATCCTCGACGGTTGCGCGATAAGCGGGTCGGGGCCGGTAAGGCCCGGCATAGGCGTAGCCGAGGATGCCCTCCTCCGCCTCCGCGACGAGATAGGGAAAGCCGCCCGCAAGCAGCGTGTCGCGGCGGCGGCGCATCTCGTCGAGATCGGGCGGCTCGAGCTCGAAGCTCGCCGTGCCCGTCGCGACGCTCAGGCCATAGATCGCCGTGATCGCCGCCAAGTCGGCATCACGGACGGGGCGGATCGAAACGGTCTCGCGGCTCATCGACATCCCGGGAACGGCCAGCGCAAACGAAAAGGGCGCAGCCTTGGCCGCGCCCTTTCCTCAAACCCTGTTGATCCGATCAGCGGCGGTCGCCGAACAGGCGGAGCAGCATCAGGAACAGGTTGATGAAGTCGAGATAGAGCGTCAGCGCGCCCATGATCGCCTTGCGGCCGGCCAGCGTGCTGTCGTCGTTGACCGAGTACATCTCCTTGATCTTCTGCGTGTCGTAGGCGGTGAGGCCGACGAAGATGAGCACGCCGAGGATCGAGATCGCGAAGCCGAGGGCCGACGATCCGATGAACATGTTGACGATCGAGGCGATGATGATGCCGATCAGGCCCATGAACAGGAACGAGCCGAAGCCCGTCAGGTCACGCTTGGTCGTGTAGCCATAGAGGCTCATCGCGCCGAAGGTCGCCGCGGTGATGAAGAACACCTGGGTGATCGACTGCGCCGTGTAGACGACGAAGATCGTCGTGAGCGAAAGGCCCATCAGCGCCGAATAGACCCAGAAGGTCAGCTGCGCGGTCGCGACCGACATCTTCTGGATGCCGAAGGACAGCACCAGCACCAGCGCGAAGGGCGCCAGCATGACGACCCAGAGCATCGGGCCGCTGAACAGCGCATCGCCGAGAGCCGTCCGCGCAATGCCTGCGCCGGTGTCGACGAAGGCCAGCTTGAACATGCCGATCGATGCGGCACCGGTGATCAGAAGCCCGATCGCCATGTAATTATAGACCTGCAGCATGTAGCTGCGCAGGCCCTGGTCGATAACACCGGTTTCGGCACGGGCCGCGCCAAACGGTGAAACGCGCCTGTCGAAATCTGCCATCGAAATCCTCTCCGAAATCCGCCCACGCCTGCCCATGCAGCCAATGGCGGGATCACCCGCGATATGGCCTCCGCCACCTCTAGGCGCAAGAGTGCGGCACATTACATCGCCGCAATCCTAAACGAAGCGTGCCTGCCGCCCTAGAGGTTTCTCAGATAGGGCGCGGCCTTGCGCCCGAGGAGGCGCCATGTCCCGGCGAGGCCGAGAAGCACGGTCAACAGCACCGCGACGAGCGCGGCGAGGACCGCTTCGAGCGCGGAGAAGGTGAAGCTCTGCTTCATGACGCCGGCCACGACGGCGAAGGCGGCGAGCGAGCCGACGCCGACGCCGAAGATCGCGGCGGCGAGCCCGAGCAGCCCGTATTCGAAGCCGAAGGCGAGCAGCAATTGGCGGCGCGTCGCGCCCAGCGTCTTCAGCACGACGGTGTCGCGGAGCCGCCCCTGCAAGCCCGCCGCGAGGGCGCCGGCCAGCACGAGCACGGCGGCGGCGAGCGCGACCGAGGAGGCGGCGCGGATCGCGACCATGAGCTGCTCGAGGATCGACGAGACACGGTCGAGCGCCTCGCGCACACGGATCGCCGTCACCGTCGGGAACGCCTTGCCGACATCGCGCATCAGCGCCGCCTCGTGCGATGGGTCGGGCGCGCCCGGCAGCGCCAGCGTCGTGAGCACCGAATAGGGGGCGCCGGCGAAAGTCGAGGGCGAGAACACCAGCACGAAATTGATCGCGAGGCTCTCCCAGTCGACCTGGCGGAGATTGGCGATCTTGGCCGTGATCTGGCGCCCCAGCACGTTCACCGTGATCGTGTCGCCGAGCTTCAGCCCGAGCCCGCGCGCGACGCCTGCCTCGATCGAGACGAGCGGCTCGCCCGTCTGCCCGTCCGGCCACCAGGTGCCTTCGACGAGGCGCGAATTCTTCGGCAGCGTCGCGGAGAAGGTGACGCCGCGATCGCCTTGCAGCACCCAGGCTGAATCGGCTGATGGCTTCACCTGGTCGGAGGGCACATCATTCACGCGCGTGATCCGCCCCCGCAGCATGGGCACGCTCTCGATCGCGGCGCCCGGCGCCTTTTCGGCGAGGAAGGTTGTGAAGGGGGCGATCGCGTCCTTCTGGACATCGAGGAAGAAGAAGCTCGGGCCATTGTCGGGCATCGAGCTCTTCAACTGCCGCTGCAGGCTGCCGTCGATCAGCGCCAGCGTGACGATGAGCGCGAGCCCGAGGCCGAGCGAGAGCATCACCGAATAGGTGAGCGCGCCGGGCCGGTGCAGATTGCCGACGGCATAGCGGAGCGGCAGTAGCGGGATGCGCGGCGCATGGCGGGCTGCGACCGTCACCAGCCAGCCCACGAGGCGCAGCACAATGAACGCCGCGGCGATGGCCCCGACGAAGATGAGCGCGATGCGCCGGTCATAGGCGAGCAACACGGCAAGGCCCGCCAGCACCGCGCCCGAGCCGAGCGCGCCGGCGAGAAAGCCGAGGCGCGCGCGTCCGCGCTCGATGCCGGACGAATCGCGGAAGAGCGAGGCCGGCGCCACATCCGGGATGCGGCCGAGCGGCAGCAGGGCGAAGGCGAGCGCCGTCACGAAGCCATAGAGCGCCGCCGTGGCGAGCGCGCCGGGGTAGACGCCGCTTTCGGCGCCGACCGGCAGCACATCGGCGAGGAACTGGATCGCGACGACCGGTACGAGCGCGCCGAGGACCATACCGATCACCACGCCGACGGCGGCGATGATCATGATCTCGGTCAGATAGAGCGCGACGACGAAGCGCGAGGCGGCGCCGATCGAACGCAAGGTCGCGATGACGCCGCGCTTGCGTTCGACGAAGGCCGCGACGGCATTGCCAACGCCGACGCCGCCGACGACCAGAGCCGCGAGGCCGACAAGTGTCAGATATTGCGTGAACTGGTCGATGCTGCGGCGAAGGCCGGGCGACGCGTCGTCGCGCGTGCGGATCTGCCAGCCGGCATCGGGAAACGCCGCCTTGGCGGCCTCGACCACCTTGCCCGGGTCGACGCCTTCGGGGAGCTTCACACGATAACCCCACTGCACGAGGCTGCCGGGCTGCACGAGCGCGGAAGCATCGAGCGCCGCGCGGCTGACCAGCAGGCGCGGGCCGAAGCCGAGGCCGGTCGCGAGCTTATCCGGTTCCGTCGCGATCACGCCGGCAAGGCGCAGCGTGGCCGCGCCGAGCCCGATCGAATCGCCAGCCTTCAAGCCAAGGCGCGTGAAGAGTTCCTCGTCAGCCAGGGCGTCGAGGGGCACCGCGGGCGAGAGGCCGCCGCCGCCCGCCGTGACGACGCTGCCATAGAGCGGATAGGCGCCGTCCACGGCCTTCACTTCGACCAGCGTCTGGTCCGAACCGTCCGCCCGGCGCGCCATGCCGCGCACCGAGGCGATCTCCGAGACGGCGCCCTTCGATTCAAGGAAGGCGCGCTCCGCGGCGCTCGCCTGGCGCTGGACGAGCGTGAAGGCGACGTCGCCGCCGAGGATCGCACGGCCCTCGCGCTCGATTCCCTCGGTCATGGATTGCGACACCGAGCCGACGGACGCGATCGCCGCGACGCCGAGCGCGATGCAGGCGAGGAAGACGACAAAGCCGCGGAGACCGCCGCGAAGTTCGCGCAGGGCAAAGCGGAGCGGCAGCAACGCGGCCCGGTTCATTCGGCGGCGCTCCGGGCCGGAACCTGCTCCTCCGCGGCGTCGAGCCGCCCGGAATGGACGCGCACGATCCGCTCGCAGCGTGCGGCAAGGGCCGGATCATGCGTGACCAGTACGAGCGTGGCGCCGCGTGCCGCGGCGACGGAGAAGATCAGGTCCGCGATCTGCCTTCCGTTCGCCTCGTCGAGATTGCCGGTCGGCTCGTCGGCGAACAGGATCGCCGGCTGCGCGACCAGCGCCCGGGCAATGGCGACACGCTGCTGCTCGCCGCCCGAGAGCATGCCCGGATAATGGCCGAGCCGGCCGCCGAGGCCGACCAGTTCGAGCTCCGCCCGGGCGCGGTCGAACGCATCGCGCACGCCCGACAATTCGAGCGGAACCGCGACATTTTCGAGCGCCGTCATATTGGGAATGAGGTGGAACGACTGGAAGACGATGCCGACATTCTGCCGGCGGAAGCGCGCGAACTCGTCCTCGCTGGCCCTGGAAAGATCGCGGCCTGCGACGACCAGACGGCCGGCATCGATCCGCTCCAGCCCGGCCATCACCATCAGCAGCGTCGACTTGCCGGAACCCGACGGCCCGACGAGCGCCAGGGAGGAGCCTGACGGCACCTTGAGCGAGACGCCTTTCAGAATATGGACGCGGGCGGCGCCCGTTCCGAGCGAAAGCTCGACGCCATCGACCTCGATCGCGGTCGGAGCCGGCAAAGAAGATGCGTGGTCTGGCTGCAGCATGATCGGCCACCCTATATTGCGAGCGCCGATCCCGGCACGTTCGTCCAATATGGGTGCGATGCAACAATGATAAAGGCCCAAACATGACGAAGGCGGCGACACTGCTTCTTTCCGTCCTGGCCGTCCTCGCCTGGACCGTGCTTCCGGCGCGCGCGGCGCCGCTGCGCATCGTCGCGCTCGGCGACAGCCTCACGGCCGGATACGGCCTCGGCCCCGGCGAGGGCTTCACGGATCAATTGCAGGCGGCGCTGAAGGCGCGGGGTCAGGATGTCGAGATCGTCAATGCCGGCGTCTCGGGCGATACGGCGGCGGGCGGGCTCGCGCGGCTCGACTGGTCGCTCGGCGAGGGCGCCGACGCGGTGATCGTCGAACTCGGCGCGAACGACATGCTGCGCGGCTTCGACCCGGCCGAGACGCGCGCCTCGCTGGACGCGATCCTGAAGCAGCTGAGCGCGCGCAAGCTGCCGGTCCTCCTCGCCGGCATGCGCGCCGCGCCCAATCTGGGGCCGGACTATGCGGCTCGCTTCGAGCCGATCTACAGCCAACTGGCCGAGCAATATGGCGCGGTGCTATATCCCTTCTTCCTCGACGGCGCCGCCGGCCAGCCCGCCCTCCTCCAGGCGGACGGGCTCCACCCGAACCGGGCGGGCGTTGCGGTGATCGTCGAGCGGATCCTTCCCGCCGTGGAGCGCCTGATCGCGGACATTCCGCGCTGAGGCCCCTACCCCAAACCACCGGGCGCGAGCCCGACGGAGCCTCGACATGAAATATCGCCCGCTCGGACGAACCGACATCGCTGTGTCCGAGATCTGCCTCGGAACCATGACCTGGGGCCAGCAGAACACCGAAGCCGAAGGCCACGCGCAGATGGACCTTGCCATCGACCGCGGCATCAATTTCTTCGACACGGCCGAGCTCTATTCGATCCCGCCCAAGGCCGAGACGCACGGCTCGACCGAGCGGATCATCGGCTCCTGGTTCAAGGCGCGCGGCAATCGCGACAAGGTCATCCTGGCGAGCAAGGTCGTCGGCCGCACGGCCATGGACTGGTTCCGCGGCGGCCGCTCCTCGCGCCTCGTCCGCGCCGACATCGTCCACGCGCTCGAAGGCAGCCTGAAGCGCCTGCAGACGGACTATGTCGACCTCTACCAGTTGCACTGGCCGGACCGGAACGTCACGCTCTTCGGCGCGAACCCGACCCGCTATGTCGAGCAGGAGCGGGCCGTGGACGAGGTGCCGATCGAGGAGACGCTCGGCGTGCTCGACGATCTCGTCCGCGCCGGCAAGATCCGCCATATCGGCCTTTCCAACGAGAGCGCCTGGGGCACGATGCGATTCGTCTTCGGGGCGGAGAGCGGCAAGGGACCGCGCGTCGTCTCGATCCAGAACGCCTACAACCTCCTGAACCGCACCTTCGATGTCGGCCTCGCCGAGATCGCGATGCGCGAGCAGGTCGGGCTACTGGCCTATTCGCCGCTTGCGCAGGGCTATCTCACCGGAAAGTACCAGAACGGCGCACGTCCGGCCGGCGCCCGCACGACTCTGTTCAACCGCGGCGACCGCTATGAGAAGCCCGGCGCCGAAGCGGCGATCGACGGTTATCTGAAGGTGGCGCGCGATTTCGGCCTCGATCCGGCGCAGATGGCCATCGCCTTCGTGACCTCCCGCCCCTTCGTTACGTCGAACATCATCGGCGCCACAAGCCTCGCGCAGCTCACGACCGACATCGACAGCATCGACCTCATGATCACGCCCGAGATCGAGGCGGCGATCGATGCCGTGCACCAGCTGACCGGTAATCCGACGCCCTGAGGCGATCGGCCGCGGCCCTTTACAGGCCGCGGCCAAACCGCAATGCTCGGTTCATCCTTCGCCGAATCCTGAAGGGGGATACCGATGCCGCGCCTTTTTACCGCGCTCGAGGTTCCAGCCGATGTCGGACAGCGTCTCGCGCTGCTCCGCGGCGGATTGCAGGGAGCCCGCTGGATCGACGAGGAAAATTACCACGTCACGCTCCGCTTCATCGGCGACATCGATTTCCGCACAGCCGACGAAATCGTCGAGGCGCTCGACCGCGTGAAACGGCGCGACATCGAGCTGCGATTCGAAGGCCTGACGGCCTTCGGCACCTCCAAGCCGCATTCGATCGTCGCCAAGGTGGCGCCATCGCGCGCCCTCGCCGAACTGCAGGCTGAGCATGAACGCGTCATGCAGAAGATCGGCCTGCCGCCCGACGGGCGCCGCTTCACGCCGCATGTGACGCTCGCGCGCCTCCGCGGCACGCCCCAGCGCGATGTCGCGAATTATCTGGCGCTCAAGGGCGGCTTCTTCGCCGGCCCATTCCACGTCAGCCGCTTCGTGCTGCTCTCCTCCAAGGATTCGACCGGCGGCGGCCCCTATCTGGTCGAGCAGAGCTACCCGCTCGCGGCGGCCGCATGAGCGCGAAGCTGACGGCAGAGGCACGGGATGCAGCGCTGGCGCAGCTTTCCGGCTGGACGCTCCGCGACGATGGCACGGCGATCGGACGGCGCTTCGTCTTTACCGATTTCAGCGAAGCCTTCGCCTTCATGACGCGCGCCGCGCTGGCGGCGGAGCGCATCGGCCATCATCCCGACTGGTCCAACAGCTACCGCACCGTCGAGGTCAGCCTGACCACCCATGATGCTGGCGGGCTGAGTGAACTCGACTTCGAACTCGCTGCGGCGATGGACCGGATCGCGGCGCGCTGAGGCCTCAGGCGCCGAAATCCGGCGTCAGCGTTGCCTCGCCGATCACGTCGCCCTGCAGATAGCGGACACCCCAGCTCGCGAGCAGCTTGGCGGAGGTCTCGTCGCGGACCCATTCGGCGACCGTCGCGAGGCCGAGTTCATGGGCGAGCGCCGCGAGGTGGCGCACGAAGATCTGATCTTCCGTGCTGTGGGCAAGATTCTCGATGAAGCTGCCGTCGATCTTCACGATATCGACCGCAAGTGCGCGGAGACTGCGGAAGGACGTATAGCCCGCACCGAAATCGTCGATCGCGAGGCGCACGCCAAGCTCATGCAGCCTCGTGATGAAGCGCGTCGCCTCCTCCAGGCTTCGAATGGCCGTCGCCTCGGTGATCTCGACGATCAGCCGCGACCCGACGCCCGGCGTCGCGGTGAGCCGCTCGGCGAGGCGGGCCATCCAGTCAGGCCCGGCTGCCGTCTCAGGCGAGACATTGACCGCGATCACGGCCCCGGGGTTGGCCTCCAGCGCTGCAAGCACCTGATCGAGCACGGCGAGGTCGAAGAGCCGCGCCAGCCCCAGCCTTTCAATGAGCGGAACGACCTGCGCGGCGAGGGCGACGGTGCCGTCGGACTGGACGAGACGCAGCAGCGCCTCGTGATAGGCCGTCCGACGGCTCGCCGCGTCGATGACCGGCTGATAGGCGATCCTGAGCCGCCCTTCGGCGAGCGCCCCGACCAGATCGCGCGACAGCTCGGTATTGGCCCGGCGCTCGGCTGCAATCATCGTCGAGGGCTTGAAGGGTATGAAGCGTCCCGGCCCCACGTCCCGCGCCAGTTCGAGCGTCTCGTGCGCCCGCTCCGTCACTTCCGCGCGCGAGCGGGCATGGCGCGGAATGGAAACGCCGCCGATCGAGATCGTGACCGACATCGCCCCATCCTCGGTTGCGATCACCTCGTCGCCCACGGCCGCGATGAAGCGCTCCGCCGCGACCGCCATCTCGTGCTCCTCGCAATTGTTGAGCAGGATCCCGAGCTTATAGATCGTGAAGCGGCCGATGGCGTCGCCATCGCGCAATCGCGCCGCGATGCGCTGGGCAACCGCGGCAGCGATCCGGTCGGCGGCGCCGAGGCCATAGGCCTCCTTGATCAGCTTCATATTGTCGATGCCGACCACGAGGAAGGCGGCATGCGTGCGCAGCTTCAGCGCCTGCGACACCGCCTCGTCGAGCAGCTCAAGGAGATAGGAACGATTGAAGAGGCCGGTCTCCACGTCATGGCGCGACAGGAAGGCGAGACGCTCCGCATGGGCGCGGCGGTCGTCGACGATGCGCACCACGCCCTCGGCGCGGACGGGGCGGCTGCCGCCATCCGTGTACCAGCGCCCGGTATCCTCGACCCAATGCAGCGGCCCCTCGGGGCCGGCAGGGCGGATGGCGTATTCGATCTGGAAAGGGACGCCCGATCCGGCATCGCTCGCGCCGGAGGCGAGAATCACATCGCGCCGCGAGGGACCATGCTGCGGATCGACGAGGGCGTCATAGGCCTGGCCGGTCGTGATCGCCGACTCATCATCGAGGCCGAGCAATGGACCGGCACCGGGGCTCCAGAGGAGGCGATCGTCCGCGCTGGTCCAGCGATAGGCGGCTTCACCGATCCCCGACAGGATCCGAGCGACCTCCAGATCCTTCGCAGCGTCCTCCGCAACCATTCCCTCGCCCCGAATCATGCGGCCGCAGGCGGGATCCGCCTCCGTGTCGCGCGGCGAGACTGTCACGTAGGCCGGGTGGATACAATCACGGCGAGCCGCAGGAGGACGTGGTCACGAAAAAGAGAAGGGCCGGCGCGAGGCCAGCCCTTTTCAATTCCGAATGTCGCTCGGAGAGACGAGGCTCAGCTCTCGCTCTTCGGCGTCAGGATCTGGCGGCCGCGATACATGCCGGTCTTCAGATCGATGTGGTGCGGACGGCGCAGCTCACCCGAGTTCTTGTCCTCGGTGTAGGTCGGCTGCGACAGGGCGTCATGCGAACGGCGCATGTTGCGCTTGGAGGGGGAGGTCTTTCGCTTCGGAACGGCCATTCTAGTTCTTCCTTGACTGACGACGCCGGCAAGCCGGCTGCGCGCCGCCCGAAGGCATCGCGGCTGAATTGGGTTGCGGCCTTATACAGATGTCGGCCGGGCTTGACCAGAAGGACGGCGCGAAAACTTTCACCCGCCCTTCCGGCCCCGATGGACTCAGGCCGAGAGACGCTCCAGCTCGGCGATGATCGCCGCGCCCATCTCATGCGTGCCGACCTTGGTCGTGCCCTCGGTATAGATGTCGGCGGTGCGCAGGCCCTTATCCAGCACGCCCGCGATCGCGCGCTCGAGCAGGTCGGCCGCCTCGACGAGGCCGAAGGAATAGCGCAGCGCCATGGCGAAGGAGGCGATCATCGCGATCGGATTGGCGATACCCTTGCCGGCGATGTCGGGCGCGGAGCCGTGCACCGGCTCGTAAAGCGCCTTGCGTCGGCCCGTCGTCGCATCCGGCGCGCCGAGCGAGGCCGACGGCAGCATGCCGAGCGAGCCGGTGAGCATCGCCGCCACGTCGGAGAGGATGTCGCCAAAGAGATTGTCGCAAACGATGACGTCGAACTGCTTGGGCTGGCGAACCAACTGCATGGCGCAATTGTCGGCGAGGATGTGACCGAGCGAAACGTCGGCATATTCCTCGGCGCCGACCTTGGTCACGACCTGCTTCCACAGCACGCCGCTCTTCATGACATTGTGCTTCTCCGCCGAATCGACGCGGCTCTTGCGGGTGCGCGCCAGGTCGAAGGCGACGCGGGCGATGCGCTCGATCTCGGAGGTCGTGTAGAGCTGGGTGTCGACGGCGCGCTTCTGGCCGTTCTCCAGCGTCACGATCTCCTTCGGCTCGCCGAAATAGACGCCGCCGGTGAGCTCGCGCACGATCAGGATGTCGAGGCCCTCGACCAGCTCGCGCTTGAGCGCCGACGCCTCGGCGAGCGCGGGATAGCAGATCGCCGGACGCAGATTGGCGAACAGAGCGAGATCCTTCCTGAGGCGCAGCAGCGCCGCCTCGGGACGGACGTCATAGGGAACGTCGGCCCATTTCGGTCCGCCGACCGCGCCGAACATCACTGCATCGGCCGCCAGGGCCTTGGCCATGGTGGCCTCGGACACGGCCTTTCCGTGCGCGTCATATGCCGAGCCGCCGACGAGGTCCTGCTCATATTCGAAGCTCGCGACGCCGCGCTTGCCGAACCAGTCGATGACCGTCTTCACCTCGGCCATGATTTCCGTGCCGATGCCGTCGCCCGGCAGGAGGAGGAGGTTGTAGCTGGTCATCGGATGGGTCTCTCGTCGGTCTGTTTCAGCGCGGGTGGCGATAGGCGACGAGCGATAAAGCCGAGGGCGCCGCTATGCAAGTTGCTCCTGCGCCAGAAACTTAGCTTTTGAGCGCGGTCACCTCGATCTCGATCAGGATCTCCGGGTCGACGAGATCGCAGATGAGCATGGTCGCCGCCGGCCGGATTTGCGCGAAGAAGCCGCCGACGATCGCGAAGACCGAATCAACCAGCGCCGCGTCCTTCAGATAATAGTGGACGCGCACGACGTCGGAGAGCGCGAAGCCCCCCTCGGCCAGCGCCTTTTCGATGGTCGCCATGGTGTTCCGGGTCTGGTCCTCGATCCCCTCCGGCATCGTCATGGTCGCATAGTCGTAGCCCGTCGTGCCGGCGACAAAGCACCAGGGTCCCTGCACGACGGCGCGGGAATATCCCGCGAATTTCTCGAAGGTCGAGCCGGTCGAGATCAGGCGTCGCGTCATGTCGGCATCTCCTTCGCGGCCATGGCCGGTACGATTTTGGGAAAGCTTGGGCCCCATCCGGCAAAGCGGATGCTATAGCGTTGGATCGCCGCGGACACCGAAAGGTTTTTGACCGCGCCGCACAATGCCGCTAGAACCGATCTAAACTTCCTGGCGGGAGGGAGCTTACGTAAACGTAAGCTATCGAGGAACCGAGAATGTCGAATTCCGACGCAAAGGCCGGGCGGCCGCTTTCCCCACATCTCCAGATCTATCGCTGGCCGATCACGATGACGATGTCGATCCTGCATCGCGTCACCGGCATGGCGCTCTATTTCGGGACGCTCCTGCTCGCATGGTGGCTGATCGCCGCCGCGGCGGGGCCGGCCTATTTCGACGTGGCCAACGCCGTGTTCGGCTCCTGGATCGGGCGGCTTGTGCTGTTCGGCTATAGCTGGGCGCTGATCCATCATCTGCTCGGCGGGCTGCGCCATTTCGTCTGGGATTTCGGCGCGGGCTTCTCCAAGAGCGCCCGCGACAATCTCGCCTATGCGAACATCATCGCCTCCGCGATCCTGACGGTCCTCGTCTGGGTCGTCGGGCTGCTGCTGCACTGATCGAGGCGAACGCCATGTCGATGAGAACTCCCCTCTCCCGCGTCCGCGGCCTCGGTTCGGCCAAGGAAGGCACGGGGCATTTCTGGCATCAGCGCGTGACGGGCGCGGCGCTCGCGATCCTCGTGACGCTCTTCCTGATCCTGCTGATCGCGATCGCCGGCCGGCCCTATCCGGAGGTGATGGCCGTCCTCTCCAACCCCTTCGTGGCGCTTTTGATGGTGCTGATGGTCGCCGCCGGCGCCTGGCATATGAAGCTCGGCATGCAGGTGGTCATCGAGGACTATTTCCATGGCGGGCTGCTGATCGCAGCCGTCATCGCCAACACGTTCTTCTCGATCGCGGTCGGCCTCGCCACTGCGCTCGCCCTCCTCAAGATCAGCTTCGGAGGCTGACATGGCGGAAGCCAATGGCAGCGCGCCGGCCGCAAACGGCCGCGCCTATCCCTTTATCGACCACACCTTCGACGTGGTCGTCGTCGGCGCCGGCGGCGCGGGCCTGCGAGCCGCGCTCGGCGCGAGCCAGGGCGGCCTCAAGACGGCCTGCATCACCAAGGTCTTCCCGACCCGCAGCCATACGGTCGCGGCGCAGGGCGGCATCTCGGCGGCGCTCGGCAATATGGGCGAGGACGACTGGCGCTTTCACATGTACGACACCGTCAAGGGGTCGGACTGGCTCGGCGACCAGGACGCGATCGAGTATCTCGTCCGTCACGCCCCGGCCGCGGTCTACGAGCTTGAGCATTTCGGCGTGCCCTTCTCGCGCACCGAGGCCGGCAAGATCTACCAGCGCCCCTTCGGCGGCATGACCACGCATTACGGCAAGGGCATCGCGCAGCGCACCTGCGCCGCCGCCGACCGCACCGGCCACGCCATTCTGCACACGCTCTATGGCCAGTCGCTGCGCCATTCCTGCGAGTTCTTCATCGAGTATTTCGCGATCGACCTCATCATGGAGGACGGCGCCTGCCGCGGCGTCGTGGCGCTCTGCCTCGATGACGGCACGATCCACCGCTTCCGCGCCGCCAAGACGATCCTGGCCACCGGCGGCTATGGCCGCGCCTATTTCTCGGCGACCTCCGCCCATACCTGCACCGGCGACGGCGGCGGCATGGTGCTGCGCGCCGGCCTGCCGCTGCAGGACATGGAATTCGTCCAGTTCCACCCGACGGGCATCTACGGCGCGGGCTGCCTCATCACCGAGGGTGCACGCGGCGAAGGCGGCTATCTCACCAATTCCGCCGGCGAGCGCTTCATGGAGCGCTACGCACCCTCGGCCAAGGACCTCGCCTCGCGCGACGTCGTCTCGCGCGCGATGACGATGGAGATCCGCGAGGGCCGCGGCGTCGGCAAGAACAAGGACCACATCTTCCTGCATCTCGACCATCTCGACCCGGCGCTCCTGGCGGAGCGCCTGCCGGGCATTTCCGAGAGCGCGAAGATCTTCGCCGGCGTCGACCTGACCAAGGAGCCGATCCCGGTCCTGCCGACCGTCCACTACAATATGGGCGGCATCCCGACGAACTATCACGGCGAGGTGCTGACCAAGGTCGGCGGCGATCCGGATACGGTCGTGCCCGGCCTGATGGCGGTGGGCGAAGCGGCCTGCGTGTCGGTCCATGGCGCGAACCGCCTCGGCTCGAACTCGCTGACCGATCTCGTCGTGTTCGGCCGCGCCGCGGCGCTCCGCGCGCTCGAGACCGTGAAGCCGGGCGAGAAGCAGGCCGAATTCGCCAAGGATGCCGGCGATGCCGCGCTCGCGCGCTTCGATCGCCTGCGCTATGCGAGCGGTCCGACGCCGACGGCGGCGCTCCGCCTCAACATGCAGAAGGTCATGCAGTCCAACTGCGCCGTGTTCCGCACCGGCGAGGTGCTGGACGAGGGTCACGACCTCATCCACAAGGTCTGGAAGTCGGCCGACGATGTCGGCGTCTCCGATCGTTCGCTGATCTGGAATTCCGACCTGATCGAGACGCTCGAATTCGAGAATCTCATCGTGCAGGCGGTCGCGACCATGGACTCGGCGCAGCGCCGGCAGGAATCACGCGGCGCCCATGCCCGCGAGGATTTCCCGAACCGCGACGACGTCAACTGGATGAAGCACTCGCTCGCCTTCGTCGATGCCGAAGCCAAGACGGTGACGCTCGACGACCGGCCGGTGCACACCTACACGATGTCGAACGACATCGCCTATATCGAGCCCAAGGCTCGCGTCTACTGAGGCGGCTTCCATGGTCCAGCTCACGCTCCCCAAGAATTCGACGCTCACCCAGGGCAAGACCTGGGCGAAGCCGGCCGGCGCGAAGAATATCCGCGAGTTCAAGATCTACCGCTGGTCGCCCGATGCCGGGCAGAATCCCAGCGTCGACACCTATTATGTCGATCTCGACGATTGCGGGCCGATGGTTCTCGACGCCCTGATCAAGATCAAGAACGAGGTCGACCCGACGCTGACCTTCCGCCGCTCGTGCCGCGAAGGCATTTGCGGCTCCTGCGCGATGAACATCGACGGGTCGAACACGCTCGCCTGCACCAAGGGCATCGACGACATCAAGGGCGCGGTGAAGATCTATCCGCTGCCGCATATGCCGGTGGTCAAGGACCTCGTGCCCGACCTCACCAATTTCTACGCGCAGCACCGCTCGATCGAGCCCTGGCTCAAGACGGCGACGCCCGAGCCCGAGAAGGAATGGCTGCAGAGCCATGCCGACCGCGAGAAGCTCGACGGGCTCTATGAGTGCATCCTGTGCGCCTGCTGCTCGACCTCGTGCCCGAGCTACTGGTGGAACGGCGACCGCTATCTCGGCCCGGCCGTGCTGCTGCAGGCCTATCGCTGGCTGATCGATTCGCGCGACGAGGCCAAGGGCGAGCGCCTCGACAATCTCGAGGATCCGTTCCGCCTCTATCGCTGCCACACCATCATGAACTGCGCGCAGACCTGCCCGAAGGGCCTGAACCCCGCCAAGGCGATCGCCGAGATCAAGAAGATGATGGTCGAGCGCCGGGTCTGATCCGACGCACCGCGGAACCACCGCCGCTGCCAAGGCATTTCATCCAGGGGGTCTAGGCTCGCTGGAGGAAAGACCATGGATATTCAGGAAGCAGCGCCACGCTGGACCGTCGAGGCGGTGGACCGCCTCAGGCAATTGGCCGAGGCCAGGGTTCCCGCGGAAGTGATCAGCCAGGCGATGCATCGCCCGCTCGCCGAGATTCTCGCCAAGGCGGCCGAACTCAAGCTGACGCTCGATCCGGTGAATCGCGAGCCCTGATCTGGCGACGGACCGGCGTGCTGTACTAGTCTTGCCCCGATTGGCAGGACAGGAGAGTCGCGTGGGGACGCTCGATCACATCGGTTTGCAGGTCAGCGACTATGACAAGCTGACCGCCTTCTACGAGAAGGCGCTGGCGCCGCTCGGCATTTCGATCATCATGCGGATTCCGGAAGAGGCGGGCGTCAAGGGCGCCGGCTTCGGCGCCGACGGCAAGCCGGACTTCTGGGTGTCCGAGGGTGGCCGGACGACGCCGCATCTTCATCTGTGCTTCGTCGCCAAGAATCGCGCAGCCGTCGACGCGTTCTATGCCGCGGCCATGGCTGCCGGCGGGACTGATAACGGACCGCCCGGGATTCGCGCGCATTATCATCCCAATTATTACGGCGCGTTCGTGCTCGATCCGGACGGCCACAACATCGAGGCCTGCTGCCACCGGCCGGAATGACCGGCATGCAGCACTCACGGCAAAATGAGACGGGCCGGCCCCACAACACCTTGTGGCGCCCGGCGAGATGGCTTATTGCGCGCTGCCATATCTTGAGCCGGTCGTCATGGTTCAGGCCGTTCGCCGCGGCGATGGACGACGTGGCATCATTGCTGGGAACCGATTGCCGTAATGCGGCTCGATTCGGCAGTTAAAGGGAATCAGGGGATCGAGGATGGAGAAGGTCATGCGACTGGGGCGTTTCGCGCCACTGCTGCTCGCGACGGCGCTCGCCGGCTGCGGTTCTTTCGGCGCGGTAGGTCTCGGGCCTATGGATCGCTCGCAGCCCGCCGAGAGCGACACGCTCCCCCCCGTCGCCTCGGCGCCGATCGAGAAGAGCACGCTCCCGCCGCCTCCGGCTGATCCCAACGCCGTCGCGGCGCTGCCGCCGACCACCGATCCGACCGCGCCGGCAGCTCCCGGTGCGACGCCTGCGGCTCCGGCAGCCCCCTCCGTCGCCTCCGGCGCGGAGATCGGGCGCACCGACCTCCTCGGCGGCTGGACGCTCTCCTCGGGCTCCGACAATTGCCAGCTCTTCATGACGCTGACGAGCTGGACGGGTGGCTATCGTGCCTCGACGCGCGGCTGTCAGTCCCCTGCCCTCAAGTCGATCTCGGCCTGGAGCCTGTCCGGCACGCAGGTCGTGCTGGCCGGCCAGGGCGGAACGCCGGTGGCGCATCTTTCCTCGGGCGGCAACAACCGCTTCAACGGCCAGACCGTCTCGTCGCAGCCGATCTCCTTCTATCGCTGATCCGGATCCGATCCGGCGGGAGTGTCCTTTGAGCAAGGAAGCGCCGCACGCTTCGCCGCTCGTCGCCACGGCCTATGACCGCATGGTCGCCGCCGGCGAGGTGGAGGACGATCCCGCCCAGCGCGCCCTGATCGCGCGGTTCGACGTCCTCAACGCCAGGCTCGCGACGCGGCGCCTGGCGAAGAAGTCGAGTTCGCTCGGCTGGCTGTTCGGTCGGCGCGACCATGCGCAGAACGATATTCGCGGCCTCTACGTGCATGGCGAGGTCGGCCGCGGCAAGACCATGCTCATGGACCTGTTCTTCGCCAGCGCCGTGAGTGAGCGCAAGCGCCGGGCCCATTTCAACGACTTCATGGCCGACGTGCATGCCCGCGTCTTTCGCGTCCGCGAGGCGATCAAGAACGGGACCGTCAAGGGCGACGACCCGATCCCGATCGTGGCGCGCGAAATCGCCGACGAGACCGAACTTCTCTGCTTCGACGAGTTCACGGTCACCGACATCGCCGATGCGATGATCCTCGGCCGCCTCTTCACCCAGCTCTTCGCCCGCGGCGTCATCATGGTCGCGACATCGAATGTCGCACCGGACGACCTCTATCGCGGCGGGCTCAATCGCGACCGCTTCCTGCCCTTCATCGCGCTGCTCAAGGAACGGGTCGAGGTGGTGCGTCTCGGCTCGCGCACCGATTATCGCCAGGAGAAGACCAACCGGCTGCGCGTCTATCTGACGCCGCTCGGACCCGAGGCGGATGCCGCCATGGACGAGGCCTGGGCGCGCCTGACGGACGGCGCGGCCGGAGAGGCGACCACCCTCTCCGTGCTCGGGCGCGACGTCACGGTGCCCCGCGCGGCGCGCGGCGTCGCCCGCTTCGATTTCGCCGATCTCTGCGCCCGGCCGCTCGGTGCCAGCGACTATCTCGCAATCGCGCACGCCTTCGAAACCGTGCTGATCGACCGCATCCCGGCCATGGACGCCGCCCGCCGCAACGAGGCCAAGCGCTTCATCACGCTGATCGATGCGCTCTATGACGGCCATGTGAAGCTGGTCGTCTCCGCGGCCGCGGAACCCGACCTCCTGTACCGTGCCGAGAGCGGGACGGAAGCGTTCGAATTCGCCCGGACCGCCTCACGACTCACCGAGATGCGGTCGCAGGAATACTCGAACCTCGCGCATCACGGCTTCATCGCGGAGACGTGACGTAAACGTCACCTATATCGATCTGCCGCAGAATTGCTTGGCCGATGCCTTTAGTTCGACTTGCGCCGTTCCCGCAATCGGGGTATGCCGCCGTCGTTCCGGCAGCCATCCGACTGTGGACCTTACGTTTAGGTAAACCTCCATCGGGAGATCTTGCATATGGCTCGAGCTAAGATTGCCTTGATCGGTTCTGGTCAGATCGGCGGCACGCTCGCCCTTCTCGCCGGCATCAAGGAACTCGGCGACATCGTGCTCTTCGACATCGCGGACGGCGTTCCGCAGGGCAAGGCGCTCGATATCGCCGAAGCCTCGCCGGTCGAGGGCTTCGACGCATCGATCTCCGGTGCCTCCTCCTATGCAGCGATCGAAGGCGCCGACGTCGTGATCGTCACCGCCGGCGTACCGCGCAAGCCGGGCATGAGCCGCGACGACCTTCTCGGCATCAACCTTCAGGTGATGGAGCAGGTCGGCGCGGGCATCAAGAAATATGCCCCGAACGCCTTCGTCATCTGCATCACCAACCCGCTCGACGCGATGGTCTGGGCGCTGCAGAAGTTCTCGGGCCTGCCCGCCTCGAAGGTCGTCGGCATGGCCGGCGTGCTCGACAGCGCCCGCTTCCGCCACTTCCTGGCCGAGGAATTCAAGGTCTCCGTCGAGGACGTGACGGCCTTCGTGCTCGGCGGCCATGGCGACACGATGGTGCCGCTGACGCGCTATTCGACCGTTGCCGGCATCCCGCTCACCGATCTCGTCAAGCTCGGCTGGATCGAGAAGAAGCGCCTCGACGAAATCGTCCAGCGCACCCGTGACGGCGGCGCCGAGATCGTGAACCTGCTCAAGACCGGTTCCGCCTTCTACGCCCCGGCCGCCTCGGCGATCGTGATGGCCGAGAGCTACCTCAAGGACAAGAAGCGCGTCCTGCCGGCGGCCGCCATGCTCGACGGCCAGTACGGCATCAAGGGCCGCTATATCGGCGTGCCGATCGTCATCGGTGCGGCCGGTGTCGAGCGTGTCGTCGAGATCGAACTGAACAAGGCCGAGCGCGCCATGTTCGACAAGTCCGTCGCCGCGGTTGAAAGCCTCGTCGATGCTTGCGTGAAGATCGCTCCGGCGCTCGGCGCCTGAACAGCCTCTTTGGCCCCGTCGGCGGAAGGTGACCGATGAACATTCATGAATACCAGGCGAAGGCTCTGCTGAAGAGCTTCGGGGCTCCGGTCTCGAACGGCGTCGCCATCTTCTCGCCGGCCGAAGCCGAGGCCGCCGCGCGCGAGCTCGGCGGACCGCTCTGGGTCGTCAAGTCCCAGATCCATGCCGGCGGCCGCGGCAAGGGCAAGTTCAAGGAAGAGGCGGCTGGCGAAAAGGGCGGTGTCCGCCTCGCCAAGTCGATCGACGAGGTGAAGGCCTTCGCATCCCAGATGCTTGGCAACACGCTCGTCACCATCCAGACCGGCCCGGCCGGCAAGCAGGTGAACCGCCTCTATATCGAGGACGGCTCGGACATCGAGAAGGAGTTCTACCTCTCCCTCCTCGTCGACCGCGCCACCTCGCGCATCGCCTTCGTCGTCTCGACGGAAGGCGGCATGGACATCGAGGAAGTCGCCCATTCGACGCCGGAGAAGATCAAGACCTTCTCCGTCGATCCCGCGACCGGCATCATGCCGCATCACGGCCTCACCGTCGCCAAGGCGCTCGGCCTCTCCGGCGCGGCCGCCAAGGAAGCGAACGACGTCGTCGCCAAGCTCTATGCGGCCTTCGTCGCCAAGGACATGGCGATGCTCGAGGTCAACCCGCTGATCCTCACCAAGGACGGGCACCTCAAGGTTCTCGACGCCAAGGTGTCGTTCGATTCGAACTCACTCTACCGCCATCCGGACGTCGTCGCGCTGCGCGACGAGACGGAGGAGGACCAGAAGGAGATCGAGGCCTCCAAGTACGACCTCGCCTATATCGCGCTCGACGGCACGATCGGCTGCATGGTCAACGGCGCCGGCCTTGCGATGGCGACGCTCGACATCATCCAGCTCTATGGCGAGAGCCCGGCCAACTTCCTGGACGTCGGCGGCGGCGCTTCGGAGGAGAAGGTGACGGCGGCCTTCAAGATCATCACCTCCGACCCGAAGGTGAAGGGCATCCTCGTCAACATCTTCGGCGGCATCATGAAGTGCGACGTCATCGCGCGCGGCGTGCTCGCCGCGGTGAAGGCGGTCGGCCTGCAGGTTCCGCTCGTCGTGCGCCTCGAGGGCACGAATGTCGAACTCGGCAAGGAGATCATCCGCGAGAGCGGGCTGAACGTGATCCCCGCCGACGACCTCGACGACGCCGCGCAGAAGATCGTCAAGGCCGTCAAGGGAGCCGCCTGATGTCCGTCCTGATCGACAAGAACACCAAGCTCATCACCCAGGGCTTCACCGGTAAGAACGGCACGTTCCATTCCGAGCAGGCGCTCGCCTATGGCACCAAGGTCGTCGGCGGCACCTCGCCCGGCAAGGGCGGCCAGACGCATCTCGGCCTGCCGGTGTTCGACACCGTCGCCGAGGCGCGCGAGGCGACCGGCGCCGATGCGTCCGTGATCTATGTTCCGCCGCCCGGCGCGGCGGATGCGATCTGCGAGGCGATCGACGCCGAGATCCCGCTCATCGTCTGCATCACCGAGGGCATTCCGGTGCTCGACATGGTGCGCGTCAAGCGCTCGCTCTCCGGCTCCAAGTCGCGCCTGATCGGGCCGAACTGCCCCGGCGTCGTCACGGCGGGCGAATCGAAGATCGGCAT
The DNA here is from genome assembly GCF_014196455.1 of Kaistia hirudinis. Classification (GTDB taxonomy): domain Bacteria; phylum Pseudomonadota; class Alphaproteobacteria; order Rhizobiales; family Kaistiaceae; genus Kaistia; species Kaistia hirudinis. The sequence continues at coordinate 977,114 of NZ_JACIDS010000003.1, read as the reverse complement.
CATGCCGGCCAATATCTTCAAGCCGGGCAGCGTCGGCATCGTCTCGCGTTCCGGCACGCTGACCTATGAGGCCGTGTTCCAGACCACCAATGAGGGCCTCGGCCAGACCACGGCAGTCGGCATCGGCGGCGATCCGGTCAAGGGTACCGAGTTCATCGACATTCTGGAGATGTTCCTCGCCGACGAGAAGACCACGTCGATCGTCATGATCGGCGAGATCGGCGGCTCGGCCGAGGAAGATGCGGCGCAGTTCATCAAGGACGAGGCCAAGCGCGGCCGGAAGAAGCCGATGGTCGGCTTCATCGCCGGACGCACCGCTCCGCCCGGACGGCGCATGGGCCATGCCGGCGCGATCATCTCGGGTGGCAAGGGCGGCGCAGAAGACAAGATTGCGGCGATGGAATCGGCGGGGATTCGTGTCTCGCCCTCCCCCGCCCGCCTTGGAAAGACCTTGGTTGAGGTCTTGAAGGGATAGGAGAAAGAACCGACATTCCGGAGACGTAATGTCGGGACGAACATCGTCAGCGCGGCGGGGGCCGCCGCGCCATCAGGGAGAGAGGGGCGCGGCTCCTCACGAGAACATGTCACGCGAGCCGTCGAATTCGGCGTTTGCCACCTCTTCCTTCCTCTATGGCGGCAATGCCGCCTATATCGAAGACCTCCACGCGCGCTACCAGAACGACCCGTCCTCGGTCGACGCCGAGTGGCGGGACTTCTTCGCAGCACTTCAGGACGATCCCAAGTCGATCGCCGCCGAAGCGCGCGGCGCGACCTGGGAGAAGCCGAACTGGCCGATCCCGGCCAATGGCGAGCTGGTCTCGGCCCTCGACGGCAATTGGGGCCAGATCGAGAAGATCGTCACCGACAAGCTGAAGGCCAAGGCGCATCAGGCGCCGGCGTCCGCAAACGGCGCGGCCGCTGCCCCCGTCTCCGAGGCGGCGCTGCAGCAGGCGGCGCGCGATTCGGTCCGCGCGATCATGATGATCCGCGCCTATCGCATGCGCGGCCATCTCCACGCCGATCTCGACCCGCTGCATCTCGCCACCATCGGCGACCATGAGGAGCTTCACCCCTCCTCCTATGGCTTCACCGAGGCCGACTACAGCCGCAAGATCTTCATCGACAACGTGCTCGGGCTCGAATTCGCCACCATCCCCGAGATGCTGGCGATCCTGAAGCGCACCTATTGCTCGACGCTCGGCGTCGAGTTCATGCACATTTCCGATCCGGCCGAGAAGGCCTGGATCCAGGAGCGCATCGAGGGACCGGACAAGGCCATCTCCTTCACCAAGGAAGGCAAGAAGGCGATCCTGAACAAGCTGATCGAATCCGAAGGGTTCGAGAAGTTCCTCGACGTCAAGTTCACCGGCACCAAGCGCTTCGGCCTCGACGGCGCGGAATCGCTGATCCCGGCGCTCGAGCAGATCATCAAGCGCGGCGGCAATCTCGGCGTGCACGAGATCGTCGTCGGCATGGCGCATCGCGGCCGTCTGAACGTGCTGACGCAGGTGATGGCGAAGCCGCACCGCGCGCTGTTCCACGAGTTCAAGGGCGGTTCGTTCACGCCCGACGACGTCGAGGGTTCCGGCGACGTCAAGTATCACCTCGGCGCTTCGTCGGACCGCGAGTTCGACGGCAACAAGGTGCATCTGTCGCTGACCGCCAATCCCTCGCATCTCGAGATCGTCGATCCGGTGGTGCTCGGCAAGGCGCGCGCCAAGCAGGACAGCCACAAGGATTTCGTGCGCACCGGCACGCTGCCGCTGCTCATCCATGGCGACGCGGCCTTCGCCGGCCAGGGCGTCGTCGCGGAGTGCTTCGGCCTGTCGGGCCTCAAGGGCCATCGCACGGGCGGCTCGATCCATTTCATCGTGAACAACCAGATCGGCTTCACGACCAATCCGCGCTTCTCGCGCTCCTCGCCCTATCCGTCGGATGTGGCGAAGATGATCGAGGCGCCGATCTTCCACGTGAATGGCGATGATCCGGAGGCCGTGGTCTACGCGGCGAAGATCGCGATCGAGTTCCGGCAGAAGTTCCACAAGCCGGTCGTCATCGACATGTTCTGCTACCGCCGCTTCGGGCACAACGAAGGCGACGAGCCGGCGTTTACCCAGCCGCTGATGTACAAGAACATCCGCAGCCATCCGGCGATCGTCGAGATCTACGCGCAGAAGCTGATCGGCGAAGGCTTGGTCACGCCGGAAGAGGTCGAGGAAGCCAAGGCCAATTGGCGCAATCATCTCGAAGGCGAGTTCGAGGCGGGCCAGTCCTACCGTCCGAACAAGGCCGACTGGCTCGACGGCGCCTGGGCCGGCCTCAAGGTCGCGCAGGCGGATGATGATCCGCGTCGCGGCAAGACCGGTCTTGAGCTGGACGAACTGAAGCGGATCGGCACGCGTCTCACCGACGTGCCGAAGGATTTCCACGTCCACAAGACCGTGCAGCGCTTCATCGACAATCGCCGCAAGGCGATCGAGACGGGCGTCGGCATCGACTGGGCGACCGCCGAGGCGCTCGCCTTCGCAACGCTCGCCGTCGAAGGGCATCCGATCCGTCTTTCCGGCCAAGACGTCGAGCGCGGCACGTTCTCGCAGCGTCACTCGGTGCTCTACGACCAGGAAAGCGAAGAGCGCTTCATCCCGCTCAACAATATCCAGGAAGGCCAGGCCACCTACGAGGTCATCAATTCGATGCTCTCGGAAGAGGCGGTGCTCGGCTTCGAGTATGGCTATTCGCTGAGCCAGCCCAACACGCTCACCCTGTGGGAAGCGCAGTTCGGCGACTTCGCGAACGGCGCGCAGGTCGTGTTCGACCAGTTCATCTCGTCGGGCGAACGCAAGTGGCTGCGCATGTCCGGCCTCGTCTGCCTGCTGCCGCATGGCTATGAGGGCCAGGGCCCCGAGCATTCCTCGGCCCGTCTCGAGCGCTATCTCCAGATGTGCGCCGAAGACAATATGCAGGTTGCGAACGTCTCGACGCCGTCGAACTACTTCCACATCCTGCGCCGGCAGCTGAAGCGCGACATCCGCAAGCCGCTGATCCTGATGACGCCGAAGTCGCTGCTGCGCCACAAGCGCGCCGTGTCGCACCTCGCGCAGTTCGGGCCGCTGTCCTCGTTCCATCGCCTGCTTTGGGACGATGCCGAGTTCCTGCCCGACCAGCCGATCAAGCTCGCCAGCGACGACAAGATCCGCCGCGTCGTGATCTGCACCGGCAAGGTCTATTACGACCTCTATGAGGAGCGCGAGAAGCGCGGCATCAACGACGTCTATCTGATGCGCGTCGAGCAGCTCTATCCGTTCCCGCTCAAGGCGCTGGTCGGCGAGTTCAGCCGCTTCAAGAACGCCGACGTGGCCTGGTGCCAGGAAGAGCCCAAGAACATGGGTGCCTGGACCTTCGTCGAGCCGAACCTTGAATGGGTGCTGAACCAGGCCGGCGGCGCCGCGAAGCGCGCACGCTATGTCGGCCGCCCCGCTTCGGCCGCGACCGCGACGGGCCTCATGTCGAAGCATGTGGCCCAGCTCAACGCCTTCCTCGACGAGGCATTCGCCTGACGGGCGGCGGCCGACCGGCCGCTGCCCCCGCAACCGCACATCGAATCGAACGACAGAGAATCCGTCATGGCCACCGAAATCCGCGTACCTACCCTCGGCGAATCCGTGACGGAGGCAACGATCGGACGCTGGTTCAAGAAGGTCGGCGAGACCATCGCCGCCGATGAGCCGATCGTCGAGCTCGAAACCGACAAGGTCACCATCGAGGTTCCCGCGCCGGCTTCGGGCGTGCTCGAAGCGCTCGCCGCCAAGGATGGCGACACGGTCGGCGTCGGTGCCCTGCTCGGCACCATCGCCACCGACGGTGCCGCGGCTGCGCCGGCCAAGGCCGAGCCTGCCAAGCCCGCCAAGGCGGAAGCGCCCAAGGCCGAGGCGCCCAAGGCCGCGCCGGCCAAGGCGGTTGCCGCCGACGCGAACGGCCCCGCCGTCGCCAAGCTCGCCGCCGAGAGCGGCGTCGACACCGCGGCTGTCGCCGGTACCGGCAAGGACGGCCGCGTGACCAAGGGCGACCTGATCAGCGCGATCGCGACGGGCGCAGCCGCCCCGGCCGCGGCGCCCGCCCCGGCGCCTGCCGTCACGGTCCGCGCCCCGGTCGCCGCCGACGATGCCTCGCGCGAAGAGCGCGTGCGCATGACCAAGCTGCGCCAGACGATCGCCCGCCGCCTCAAGGATGCGCAGAACACCGCCGCCATGCTCACGACCTTCAACGAGGTCGACATGAGCGCGGTGATGAGCCTCCGCACCCAGTACAAGGATATCTTCGAGAAGAAGCACGGCACGAAGCTCGGCTTCATGGGCTTCTTCGTGAAGGCCGTCATCCAGGCGCTGAAGGACATCCCGGCCGTCAATGCCGAGATCGACGGCACCGACCTCGTCTACAAGAATTACTACCACATCGGCATCGCCGTCGGCACGGACAAGGGCCTCGTCGTCCCGGTCGTGCGCGATGCGGACGAGCTCTCGCTCGCCGGCGTCGAGAAGAAGATCGCCGATTTCGGCCGCCGCGCCCGCGACGGCCAGCTCAAGATCGAAGAGATGCAGGGCGGCACCTTCACGATCACCAATGGCGGCATCTACGGTTCGCTGATGTCGACGCCGATCCTGAACGCGCCGCAGTCCGGCATTCTCGGCATGCACAAGATCCAGGAGCGGCCGATGGTCGTTGGCGGCAAGATCGAGATCCGCCCGATGATGTATCTGGCGCTCTCCTACGACCACCGCGTCGTCGACGGCAAGGAAGCCGTGACCTTCCTCGTCCGCGTTAAGGACAGCCTCGAAGATCCGCAGCGGATGATCCTGGATCTCTGACACGCTGAAAACCGCAGCGGCTGCGCGCCATGGCGCGGGCAGCCGCCGACTGAATTGACATGAAGGGGTGAACGGGCATGGCTGAGCGGTACGACGTCATCGTGATCGGCTCGGGACCGGGCGGCTATGTCTGCGCGATCAAGGCCGCGCAGCTCGGACTGAAGGTCGCCGTCGTCGAGAAGATGAAGACCTATGGCGGCACCTGCCTGAACATCGGCTGCATCCCCTCGAAGGCGCTGCTGCATGCGTCCGAGCGGTTCGAGGAAGTCGGGCATCTCGAAAAGCTCGGCGTCAAGGTCGGCTCGGTCTCGCTCGACCTTCCCGCCATGCTCGCGCACAAGGATGCGACGGTTAAGTCGAATGTCGACGGCGTCGCCTTCCTGTTCAAGAAGAACAAGATCACCGGCTATACGGGCAGCGGCCGCATCGACGCGCCCGGCAAGGTCACCGTGACCCGCGAGGACGGCTCGTCCGAGACGATCGAGGGCAGCTCGATCGTGATCGCGACAGGATCGGACTCGGCGCCGCTGCCCGGCGTTCATGTCGACGAGCAGCGTGTCGTCTCCTCGACCGGCGCGCTGGCCCTGCCCAAGGTCCCGGGCAAGCTGGTCGTTGTCGGCGCCGGTGTGATCGGCCTCGAGCTCGGCTCGGTCTGGCGGCGCGTCGGCGCGGATGTGACCGTCGTCGAATTCCTCGACCGCATCCTGCCGGGCATGGATGGCGAGGTCGCCAAGCAGACGCAGCGCCTGCTCGAGAAGCAGGGCATCAAGTTCCGCCTCGGCACCAAGGTCACCGCCGTCGATGTCACCGGCAAGACGTCGAAGGTGACGATCGAACCGGCCAAGGCTGGCGAGGCAGCCGCCGAGACGCTCGACGCCGACATCGTGCTCGTCGCGATCGGCCGCCGTCCCTACACCGAAGGCCTCGGCCTCGAGGGCGTCGGCGTTGCGCTGGATGAGCGGAAGCGCGTCAAGGTCGACGCGCATTACCAGACGAACGTGTCCGGCATCTACGCAATCGGCGACGTCATCGCCGGCCCGATGCTGGCGCACAAGGCCGAGGACGAGGGCGTCGCGCTCGCCGAGATCCTCGCCGGCCAGGCGGGTCACGTGAACTATGGCGCGATCCCCGCGGTCGTCTATACGAGCCCGGAAGTCGCCTCCGTCGGCAAGACGGAAGAGGAGCTGAAGGCGGCCGGCATCGAGTACAAGGTCGGCAAGTTCCCGTTCTCCGCCAATGGCCGAGCGCGGGCGATGCTGGCGACGGACGGCTTCGTGAAGATCCTGTCCGACAAGACGACCGACCGCGTGCTTGGCGGCCACATCGTCGGCACCGGAGCCGGCGAGATGATCCACGAGATCGTCGTGCTGATGGAGTTCGCAGGTTCCGCCGAGGATCTCGGCCGCACGACCCATGCCCATCCGACCATGTCGGAAGCCGTCAAGGAAGCCGCGCTCGCCGCCTGGACCAAGCCGATTCATCTGTGAGACGAGCGGCCGACAGGCCGCTCGCATCAGGCCATGCCTTTCGATCGGGCAAAGCGGACAACCGCTTCGCCCGATTGCATTTCAGGCGAGCGGCTTTTCCTTGGTCTCGACGTCGATCATCGTGGTGGCCAGCGCGGCAATCACCAGCAGCGCCGCGAAGACGCCGAGCGCGACGTTGAAGGAGATGCCGACGACGATGCCGACCAGCGTCGGCGCAAACAGGCCGCCGAGCCGCGCCATGGCGCCGGCGATGCCCATGCCGCTGGCCCTGAGCGAGGTCGGATAGAGCTCCGGCGTGAAGGCATAGAGCGCGCCCCAGGTTCCGAGCAGCGCGAAGCTCATCAGCAGCATGGCGCCGGCGATCATGCCGGGATCCGACAGCACGGCATAAAGGAAGCAGCCTGCCGCCGAGAGCAGCAGGAAGGCGATCAGCGTCGGCTTGCGGCCATAGCGCTCGACGCCGAAGGCCGCCAGCGCATAGCCGGGGATCTGCGCGAGCGCGAGCAGCACCAGGAAACCATAGCCGCGCACGAAGCCGTGACCTTCGGAGACGAGCTTGCCCGGCAGCCAGGTGAAGACGCCGTAATAGGCGATCGAGACGAGCAGCCAGGCGGCGAAGATCGCCACGGAGCGACGGCCCATGCCGCCGGTGAAGAGCGCCGAAATCGGTTCGCGCTTCTCACGCGGCAGGGTGAGCGCGCCGGCGAGCACCGTGCCGCCATTGTCCTTGGCGATCCGGTCGAGCACCGCCTTTGCCTCCTGCGGCGAGCCGGCGCGCAGCAGGTAATAGGGCGATTCCGGCACGAGGAAGCGCAGGCCGAAGCCGATCAGCGCCGGCACGCCGGTGACGATGAAGATGAAGCGCCAGGCTTCCTCGACGCCATTATTGGCGGCCCACCAGGCCGCGAGCGCGACGACGAGCGTGCCGACCGCCCAGAAGCCCTCGAGCGCGACCAGCCAGCGACCGCGCCGCTTGGCCGGCAGGAACTCGGCCATCATGGCGTAGTCGACCGGGAGCGTCCCGCCGACCGCGAGTCCGGTCATGAAGCGAAGGCCGAGAAGAACGCCGAAGCTCGGCGCGAAGGCCGAGGCGAGGCCGAAGACCGCGTCGATCAGAACCGTGATGATCAGCAGGTTGCGGCGCCCGATCCGGTCCGCGAGACGGCCGAAGAAGGCGGCACCGATGAGCATGCCGACAAAGAAGACCGTGCCCGTCTGCAGCGCCTGCGGCACCGTCAGCCCGAAGCTCTTCGCGATCGAGGGTGCCGTGAAGCCGATGGCGAGGACCTGCATCGCATCCGCGGCCCAGACCAGCCCGAAGATGAGGAACAGCTTCCTCTGGAAGCTGCCGGTCCCGGCGGCCTCCAGCGCCTCGTCCACCGTGATCGCGCGTGTCGCCATATCGTCAACTCCTGCCCGGCGGCGCCGAATCGCCGCTTTTCTCGCGGCCTAGAGAACCCTCGAAAGCTGTGCGGCCAAATCAAGATTGTTATCGATCTGAAAGATCAGCCCGGATTGCCCGAGATTAGGGCTTGATCGCGCCGGCGCGAACCCCTAACCAATCCGCCCTCCTCCCCGCCCCTCCGGAGACATGGTCATGAGCGCCTGCGGCCTCGATTTCGGCACGTCCAACACGACGCTCGGCCTCGCCCGGCCGGCGCCGCACCTGGTGCCGCTGGAGGGCGAGGACGTGACCATTCCGAGCGCGATCTTCTATGCGCGCGACGCCGCGCCGATCGTCGGCCGCGCCGCGGTCGCCGCCTATGTCGATGGTCGCGACGGACGGTTGATGCGAAGCCTCAAATCCGTGCTCGGCAATCCGCTGATGGACGAGACGACGCAGGTCGGCCGCCAGCGCGTCGGCTTTCGTTCCGTGATCAGCCATTTCGTCCAGGTGATGAAGCGGCGCGCCGAGACCGTGAGCGGACGCGCGCTGACCTCGGTCGTCCATGGACGGCCGGTGCATTTCGTCGATGGCGACCCGGCGGGCGACCGCAAGGCGGAGGAGGCGCTGCGCGCTATCGCCCATGAGGCGGGCTTTGCCGAGATTTCGTTCCAGTTCGAACCGATCGCCGCAGCGCTCGATTATGAGCAGCAGGTGAGCCGCGAGGAGATCGCACTGATCGCCGATATCGGCGGCGGCACGTCCGATTTCTCGATCGTGCGCATCGGCCCGCAGCGGCGCGCCCGCGCCGACCGGGCCGCCGACATCCTTGCCAATGACGGCATCCGCGTCGGCGGCACCGATTTCGACCGGCACCTCAGCCTTGGCACGGTCATGCCCCTGCTCGGCTATCGCGGCGCCATGAAGCGCGCCAGCCTGCCGGTCCCTTCGGGCTATTATTTCGACCTCGCCACCTGGTCGACCATCAATCGCCTCTACGAGCCGGGCGTAATGCAGCAGCTGCATGAGGTCCGGCGCGAGGCGCAGCATCCCGAACTGATCGAGCGTCTCATCCACGTCGTCGAGGAGCGCGACGGCCACCGGCTCGCGATCAATGTCGAGGCCGCGAAGATCGGCCTCTCGGACGAACCCACCGTCCGGATCCTGCTCGAATGGATCGAAAAGGGCCTCGCCGCCGCCATCCGCCGCGACGAACTCGTCAGCCACACGCAGTCGCTCGCCGACCGCATCGGCGCCCGCATCGACGATTGCCTGCGCGATGCCGGCCTCACCGCCGACGCGATCGACGCGGTCTTCCTGACGGGCGGTTCGACCCGCCTCGCCCATGTGCGCGCCGCCATCCTCGCCAAGGCGAAGGAGGCGAAGGTCGTCGATGGCGACACCTTCGGCTCCGTCGGCATGGGCCTCACGATCGAGGCGGCGAACCGCTACGGCTCCCTCGCCGCCTGACGGCGGTCGGAGGAAAAGGTGAACCAGGCGATGCCGCCGATGACGAGCGCCGTGCCGAGCCACTCGACCGGCGTCAGCCATTCGTCGAGGATCAGCATGGCGAGCAGGATCGTGCCGACCGGCGAGAGCATGCCGATCGTCGCGTTGGACTGCGCGGGAATGCGCTGGAGCGCCGCGTTCAGGAACAGCGTCGGCAGCACGGTCGAGCCAATGCCGAGAAAGATGATGTGCGGATAGATGGCCGGCGGCACGGCAAGCGCGCTGATCGGATGCGTCACCAGGAACTGGCCGATGGCGACGATGCCGGCGGCGACCATGGCGATGCAGGTGAAGAGGCCCGAGCCGACCTGCTCGATCAGCCCCTTCGCGAACAGCTGATAGAGCGCGAAGGTCACGGCCGCGCAGAGGACCACGCTGACGCCGAAGACGATGCTCGTCGTCGAGGCGGCCGAGAACTCGTGAAAGATCAGCCCGAGACCGGCATAGGCGACGGCGAACGCGACCAGCGCCTTGGCGCGGATCGGTTGGCCGAAGAAGGCCGCGCCGAACAGCACCACCCAGAGCGGATAGGTGAACAGGATCATCCGCTCGAACTGGGCGGAGATCGTCTCGAGCCCGAGAAAATCGAGGTAGGACGAGATCCAGTAGCCGAGCAGGCCGACCAGGATGATCTTGCCGAGCATCGGCAGGCCGGGCAGCGGGCGGCCGTTGCGGCGACGATCCCGCACGGCGACGAGGCCGATCACGAGATAGATCGGGATCGCGACGAACATGCGCAGCGCCAGCGTGGTGGCTGCATCCAGACCCTGCGCATAGACCAGCTTGATGACGATCCCCTTGGACGCGAAAAGAAGCGCCCCGATCGCGGCGAAGGCATAGCCGATCAGGCGGCGCCGGCGGGCGGCATCGGATTCGGTCGAGGCTTCAGCCGGCTTGGCGGCTTGGCTCTCGGGCGGCGTCGTTGCGGGGGAGGCGTTCATACGCGCGATCTCGTCGTGGTGTTCAGAACGACGAGTGGCGCGTTTCCGCGTCGGCCCGTCATCCATGCGGCGGGCCGGGGGTCAGGTGTCAGAAACCGTCCCGGTCGCGCATGGCGCCAAGAATAAGAAGCCAGGAGGGGATGGCTGCACGGATCATGACAGCGCCTCTTCTAGCATCGTAAGGGAGGCTTGTCATGTCTGCGGATGCGCCTTCTGCGCCCGCGGATGTGCCTTTTCGAACACGGCGAGCAGCCGATCGGTGTCGACGGCCGTATAGATCTGCGTCGTCGACAGGCTGGCATGGCCGAGCAGTTCCTGGATGGCGCGGAGATCGCCGCCATTGGCGAGGAGATGCGTCGCGAAGGAGTGACGCAGCGCATGCGGCGTGGCGCTGTCGGGAAGGCCGAGCGCCCCGCGGAGGCGCGCCAGCGCGAGCTGGATCAGGCGTGCCTTGAGCGGCCCGCCGCGGACACCGCGAAAGAGCGGGCTGTCGGGCGCCAGCACGAAGGGGCAGAGCCGCAGATAGTCTGCGACCGCCTCGCCCACCACCGGAAGAACCGGGACGAGCCGGGTCTTGCCGCCCTTGCCGGTGACGCGGAGCACGCCGCCCTCGACAGACGGCGCCTCGGCCCGGCGCAGCGACAGCGCCTCCGATATGCGCAGCCCGGAACCGTAGAGCAATGCGAGCACGGCGGCATTGCGCGCCGCGACCCAGGGCGCCTCGTCGAGCTGTTCGTCCTCGTCGACCACGCGCAGCGCATCCGGAGCCGAGAGCGGGCGCGGCAAGGTCTTGGGTTGGCGCGGCGTCCGCATCGCGCGGAACGCGGCGCCATTGGCCAGCCCCTCGCGTTCGAGGAAGGCGATGAAGGACCGGATGCCGGCGAGGCCGCGCGCCAAGGTCCGCGCGCCGACGCCCTCCCCGCGCCGCGACGCCATGAAGGCGCGGATATCCGCCATGCGCAGCGCCGAGAGATCGGCGACCTTGGGCGGATTGCCGATATGGGGCGTCAGGAAGGCGAGGAACTGATCGAGATCGCGCCGATAGGCCTCCAGCGTCTTCGGCGAAAGCCGCCGCTCGGCGCCCAGATGCTCTTCCCACGCCTCGATGCGAGCGAGCGTATCAGGGGCGGCGATGACGAGGACGGGGGCGGTCATGCCGATCAGTAAGAGCCCGCAAGGTTAGTGAGGGCTTAACGCGATCGGCGCCGCGAAATGCCCGACCGTGGGAAACGGTTCGTAGAACCGATGCAGCAGCGCTTTCCAGCGCTGGTAGCGCTCCGAACTGCGAAAACCGGGATCATGATCCTCGAGCGAGCGCCACTGGACGAGCAGGAGATAGAGCCCCGACGACTCGCATGAGGGCCGCACTTCGATGCCGAGGAAGCCGGGGCTTGCGGCGATCAGCGGCGCGGCCTCGCGCATGGCCGCCTCGAAGGCGGCTTCCTGGCCCGCCTTCACATTGAGCAGGGCATGTTCAACGATCATGCGGATGCTCCCACCGGCCCTACAGCAACTGGCCCAGCGAATTGCCCCATTGCAGGGCGAGGGCGGGCCAGAGGCTGCCGGTGAAATGGCGCAACAGGCCGGCGATGCAGCCGAAGATCAGGACCGCGAACAGCACCATTGGATCGAAGGGCATCGGCACGGTGGTGGTGAAGAAGGCGGGGATACGGAACAGCACGCCGATCACCGCCGTCACGGGAATGGCGATCGCCGGATCGTAGAACTCGCTGAGCCGCGTCAGCACCACGCCGCGTAAGAGCACCTCGTTCATGAACACGCCGAGCGCGAGCCAGAGATAGATTTCCCATGGCAGCTCGGCCAGCAGACCGCCGGGCGTGCGCGCCAGGCTGACCCGGATCAGGTTCCAGGCGACGACGATCGCAAAGGCGGCCAGCGCCACGCCGAGCGTCTTCATCGACGGCCGGACGAGCCCAAGCCAGCGGCGCGGATGCGAAATCCGCTGCCAGCGGAGCCACAGGATGATGGCGATGGCCCAGAGCAGGATGGGCGTGAACTGGCGCAGCGACGGGTCGATCCCCTCCATGCTGCGCATCGCGTAGACCGTCATCGTCCAGATGACGAGCAGCGTCGCCAGGAACAGGGCGAGCGGCGCCATCAGCAAGCGACGCTGCTCGGCGTTTGCAGAGCGCGGGGCGGGTTTCTTCGGCTGGACCATGCGCGGCACGCTAGCCCATTCGAGGGCCCGGCCACAATCCATGCCAAGCGGGCCGGGTGCCGCTGTAGCCAAATCGGGACGGCGGAGGCATAGTCGCGCCCATGTCCGACGCCACGCTCAACGCCGCGCCTTCTCGCCCCGTCCGGAAGGGCGACCACGTCTTCCTGATCGACGGGTCGTCCTACATATTCCGCGCCTATCACGCCCTGCCGCCCCTGTCGCGCAAGTCCGACGGGCTGCCAGTCGGCGCGGTCGCCGGCTTCTGCAACATGCTCTGGAAGCTGCTGCGCGAGGCGAACGAGGTCGGCGTCAAGCCGACCCATCTCGCCGTGGTGCTCGACCACTCGGCGACGACGTTCCGCAACACGATCTACGACCTCTACAAGGCGCAGAGGCCCGAGCCGCCGGAGGACCTGCGGCCGCAGTTCAAGCTGATCCGCGATGCCGTCCATGCCTTCAACGTCGCCTGCATCGAGCAGGAAGGCTTCGAGGCGGACGATCTCATCGCGACCTATTCGCGCCAGGCGGTCGAGGCCGGCGCCGACGTGACCATCGTCGCCTCGGACAAGGACCTGATGCAGCTGATCCGGCCGGGCGTCATCATGCTCGACACGATGAAGGGCAAGATCATCGGCCGCGACGAGGTGATCGAGAAATTCGGCGTGCCGCCCGAGAAGGTCGTCGACGTGCAGTCGCTGGCCGGCGATTCCGTCGATAACGTGCCCGGCGTCCCGGGCATCGGCGTCAAGACGGCGGCGCAGTTGATCGAGGAATATGGCGACCTCGAAACACTGCTGGCCCGCGCCGGCGAGATCAAGCAGCCCAAGCGTCGCGAGGCGCTGCAGACCTTTGCCGACCAGGCCCGCATCTCCTATCGCCTCGTCACGCTCGACCAGAATGTGCCGCTGGATACGGCGATCGATGCGCTCTGCGTGCGCCCGACGGAAGGCGAGCGGCTGATCCGCTTCCTGAAGGCGATGGAATTCACCACGCTGACCGGCCGCGTCGCGAGCGCGACGGGCGTCGAATCCGCATCGGTCGAGCCCGATCCCAGCATCGCCTCGGCACGCGCGCTCGGCGAGACGGCACCCGCGCCGGCCGCGATGGCCGACACCGCCGCTCCCGCAACGGGCGCCGTTGCCGCGCTGCCCGAGTTGCACCCGTCCGCGCTCGCCGCGGCCCGGCTCGGCGCCGCCCGCGCGCCAGTCGACCGCTCGACCTATGAGACCGTTCTCTCGATCGACCGGCTCCGCGACTGGGCCGCTCGCGCGACCGCCGCCGGGATCGTCGCGGTCGACACCGAAACGACGTCGCTCGATCCGATGCAGGCCGATCTCGTCGGCGTCTCGCTGGCGCTGGCCCCCGGCGAGGCCTGCTACATCCCGCTCGCCCATCGCGGCGAGGGCGACGGGCTGTTCACGGAAGGCCTGCTGGCCGGCCAGATACCGATCCGCGACGCGCTCGCCGTGCTCAAGCCGATGCTGGAGGACCGCGGCGTCCTCAAGATCGCGCAGAACCTCAAATATGACTGGCTCGTGCTGGCGCGGTACGGCATCGAGATCGCGCCCTATGACGACACGATGCTGATCTCCTATGTGCTCGACGCCGGCCGCGGCGCCCATGGCATGGATCCGCTGTCGGAGAAATGGCTCGGCCATACGCCGATCACCTTCGACGAGGTGACCGGCAAGGGGAAGGCGCGCATCACCTTCGACCGCGTGCCGCTCGACCGGGCGACGGCCTATGCGGCCGAGGACGCCGACGTGACGCTCCGCCTCTGGCACGCGCTGAAGCCGCGCCTCGTCGCCGAGGGCATGGCGACGGCTTACGAAACGCTCGAACGGCCGATGGTTCCCGTGCTCGCGCAGATGGAACGCGCGGGCATCTCGATCGACCGCTCGATTCTCTCGCGCCTGTCGGGCGACTTCGCGCAATCGGCCGCGGCGCTCGAGGCCGAGATCCAGGAACTCGCGGGACAGCCCTTCAATGTCGGGTCACCCAAGCAGCTCGGCGATATCCTCTTCGGCGTGATGGGGCTTCCGGGCGGCACCAAGACCGCGACGGGCGCCTGGGCCACCGGGGCCAGCATTCTCGAGGACCTCGCCGAGCAGGGTTACGAACTGCCGCAGAAGATCCTGGACTGGCGCCAGCTCACCAAGCTCCGCTCCACCTATACCGACGCGCTGCCCTCCTATCTCAATCCGGAGACGAAACGCGTCCACACCTCCTACGCGCTCGCCGCGACGACGACGGGGCGGCTCTCCTCGTCCGAACCCAATCTCCAGAACATTCCGGTGCGCACCGAGGCCGGGCGGCAGATCCGCCGCGCCTTCGTCGCCGAAGCCGGCAAGAAGCTCGTCTCGGCCGACTATTCGCAAATCGAGCTGCGCCTCCTCGCGGAGATCGCCGACATTCCGGCGCTGCGGAAGGCATTCCGCGACGGCCTCGACATTCATGCGCTGACGGCGTCCGAAATGTTCGGCGTGCCAGTCGAGGGCATGCCCTCGGAAATCCGCCGCCGCGCCAAGGCGATCAATTTCGGCATCATCTACGGCATCTCGGCCTTCGGCCTCGCCAACCAGCTCAGCATCGGGCGCGAGGAGGCCGGCGCCTATATCAAGCGCTATTTCGAGCGCTTCCCGGGCATCCGCGACTATATGGAAGAGACCAAGCGGATCTGCCGCGAGCACGGCTATGTGACGACGCTGTTCGGCCGCCGCTGCCACTATCCCGACATCGCGGCGAAGAACCCGTCGATCCGCGCCTTCAACGAGCGTGCGGCGATCAATGCGCGGCTGCAGGGCAGCGCCGCCGACATCATCCGGCGCGCCATGGTCCGCGTCGCGCCGGCGCTGCAGGCCTCCGGCCTCAGCGGCCGCATGCTGCTTCAGGTCCATGACGAGCTGATCTTCGAGGTGCCCGAGGACGAGGTCGCCGCGACGCTGCCGCTGGTCGCGGGAATCATGGAGCGCGCGCCGGAGCCGGCCGCCCGGCTGAACGTTCCGCTCAAGGTCGACGCGCGCGCCGCCGACAATTGGGACGAGGCGCACTGAACAGCTCACTTCGGCAGCTGCCTAATGCTCGGAGCCGGAGGGCTGGCAGTCCTTCGCGGGCGAACCATCATCGGCGCGAGGCGTCGTAGCCTTGCCCATCGACGATGCGCGCCCGCATACAATTTACGCGCGAGCCGCCGAAAGCTCTTGGAACAGTTCCGAGGCTGTGGGATAACCGCTCACAGGGTCTAGGGACGATCGAATCCGGAAGTATGAGTATTTCTACGGACCACGGCGGCTACGAGATCGTCTATGACGAGGCACGGGATGTCTGGCGTGCGGACCAGCTTTCCCTGGAAGCAAGCGTCCTCTCCTCCCTCCGAAGGATGATCGACGAACTCGAGATCGAATCACGCCAGATGGAAACTCCGGCGTTCCTCCTCGATCACTCGGGTTTCTCCATCGTTCCGGTCACGGTCGTCATGGCCGATCGCGACGGCAAGAGCGCCTGGGTGATCAATCGCGTAGAAGACCCCAAACAGGTCAAGCGCGAGAAGGTCAGCCTGCATCGGCTCGTCGCCGATACGCCGGAGAACCGGCTGCTGCTCCTGTCCTGGCGCGATGCCTCGCGCGCGGTCTACGAAGAAGGCCAGCGCGTCGCACGCATGCGGGACGACATTCCCCGCATGGACGGATCGACCGCGCCCGAGGATTGAGCGGTCGGGTGCGGGCAAGCCGCGGCCGAATTCTGCAATCATTTCCATGATTTCGGCACAGCGAGGAATCCCGCTGTGCCCGCAGCGGACCATCGCTTTGGCACGAACAGGCGCCGGGATGCCCTGGTCGTTGAAGGCGGCTCTTCAGGCGCTGAGGCCGAATTGCTGCCGGAGTTCGTGCAAATAGGTCATCCGCCGGTCAGTCGGCGGCGCGAATTCCGGGAACATGAGATCGTAAATGCCATGGATCCGCTGGATCTCGTGCAGCTGCGTCTCGCCGCGCGTTCGCGCCGTCACACCTTGGCCGCGCCGGTGAACGTTCAGCGCCCGGCTATGGTAGGCGATCCTGCCATGCCGGCGGCAGGCACGAAGATAGAGCAGCCAGTCTCCGGCGATCGCGAACTCGGAGACATCGGGATCGTGGTCATCGAGGACCGCTTCGAGACAATCCCGCCGCCAGATCACACTCGACACGTTGAGAATGATATTGCGCTCGGACAGGAAGCGGGACGCAAACTCTGCACCGTCGAGCACCATCGACGTCGTGAAGGCCGTATCGTCCACGGTCGCGTAATAGAACTTGTAGCTCGCGCTCAGCCGCCGACCGTCTTCGTCGATGGCGCTGGAATCGCTGAAGGCGAACTGCACGTCGGTCTCGACGAACCTTTCGGCGAGCGTCGCGACGAGATCGGGCTGAGCGAGATCGTCGGCCTCGGCGATCCAGACGAGGTCGCCGCTCGCCATTTCGACTCCGCGCCGCCATTGGCGAAACACATTGCCGGAGTTGGAGTCGTTCGTGACGAGCCGGATATGCCGCTGCGACTCGTCGGCCGTGCTCCGGGCCACTGCCACGCTGTGATCGTTCGAGGCGTCGTCGAGGACGATGGTCTCGAAGATCGGGTAGCTTTGGTCGAATACCGACCGCAGCCGGTCGGCGAGATAGCGCTCATAATTGTAGTTCGGCACGACGACCGAGACCTTGAGCAGATCCGGATCGAGCCGTTGCAGCAACCAGAACGTGTAATCCCGAAACGAGAAGGTCCGCGCGATGCTCTCCGCCCTCTGCGCGGCCCGCGCGATTCGCTCCTCGTCAGGACGAGCGAACTCGTCGCAGATCGCGTCCGCCATCGCCGCGTCGTCGCCAAGCGGCACCAGGGTGCCGGATTCTTCCGAATCGAACAGGTCGACGAACCCGCCCGCCCCGTCGAAGGCGACGACCGGAAGTCCGACGGCCAGTGCCTCCAGCACGACAGAAGGAAACGGATCTTCGCGCGAGGTCAGTGCAAAGACGTCCGAAGCGCCGAGCAGGCGACCCATATCGTCGCGCTGGCCGATGAAATGGAGGTTGGGCAGATCGAGACGCGCGCCGAGTTCCTGCTTGGTTGGACCCTCGACGAGCCCGGCCCAGACGAAGTGGACGTCGGGATCTCCGACGAAGCGGCGGGCGACATCGGCGAAGATGTCGACACCCTTGCGCATGTCGGCGAAGCCGGCATTGAAGACGATCTTCACGTGCTCGCCGATGCCGAGCTCGCGGCGCAGGTCCGCTCGATCGGATGGCGAGGTCTTGAGTTTCTTGTAGAGGCCCTGCGGGCGAACCAAGGCGCTGAAGGAGACGCCCACGAGGGAAGCGAAGGCATCGCGGACGATGGACGAGGGAAAGATCAGTTCGTCCGACGCCACGGCGATGTCCACCGCCTGCGAAATGAGCCCGTAGCGCGCGATGAGCTGCGGCAACTCGTGCACCAACGTGACGATCCGGAAGGACCGATCCCGCAGCGGCTTGATGGCCATGCCCGAAGCGACGCTGTTGACGATCGCGGATGAGAAGCCGCGGCGCGAGAAATCGTTGACGAGATCCGCCACCGTATCCGCACGCGCGGCCGTGGTCGGCGCGATGTCGCGATAGCGCTCGATCAGCGGCCCGTCGCCGCACAGCAGGAACTCGATCTCGCAGCCGAACTCGCGCTTGAGCATCTTGCCGATATTGAGCAGCAGTTCCTGCGCCCCATGGGGATGCGCATCATGCCCGACGAGCAGGATGCGGCGCTTGGCAGCCGCCGACTTCACCCCGGCGATGCGACGCGCGGTCTCGTTCAGATAGGCGCCGCCGTAGTGGATGTCCGGCTCGAGATAGGTTCCTTCGGCCCACTCATTCCAGGCATTGATGAAGACAAAAGGCTGGCCGAACGCCGGATTGCGCTGTGCGTACTGGATCGTCTTCTCGAGCCAATAGCCATAAAGCGCAGGCGTCGAGCCGGTCGTGCTCATGCCCCTGCCCTGGCGACGCGCCTCGTTGTCCCAGGACGGGAAGATCGTCTTGATGAGCGGATAGGGCGGCGGCTTGAAGCTCAGCGAGGAGGAGATGAAATCGCGATAGCGGAAGATCTGCCCCGTCATCGAACGATCGTAGATGCGCGTCTCGTCGTTCACCGGCAACACGCGCTGATGCAGCTTGTGCGGCGGGAATTCGAGCGCTCCGTCGAAGCCGAATTCGGCTGGATCCTCACTGCCGAAAGCCTGCACCATCAGCAGGATCGGGGAGAGGCCGTGTTTCTCCTCGAAGAGCACGCGCCAATGGCGAACCACCTCGGCCGCATTCGGGATGACATTCGGACGGTAGACGATGACGACCGGGCGGCCGTCGACAGAGATGTAGCGTGGGTCCCGCATATGGCGCGCGAGGTCGTCCACCAGCAGTTCGGCGGCGTCGTGCGCATAGGATTGCTCCATGAGCACTTCCGACTCGGCGCCATCCCAGCGACGCGTCCAGTTCTCGTTCGCCCACATGATGCAGAAGGGCATGTCGAGGCTGGGGTCGGCGAGGAAGCGTTCAAGCGGCCGCTCGAGCAGGCGCTTGCCGTCGAAATTATAGTAGTAGAAGCAGAACCCCTCGAGGCCGCCCGCCTTGGCCATGTCGATCTGGCGCCGCATGGTGTGGTCGTCGGTGAGATCGTAGAAGCCGAGATCGCGCGGGATACGGGGCTGATAGTGGCCCTCGAAGCGCGGGATCGCCCGGGCCACGTTGGTCCATTCGGTGAAGCCTTTGCCCCACCAGCTGTCATTCTCAGGAAAAGCGTGGAACTGCGGCAGATAAAACGCGATCACCCTGGCGAGCTTGGCGTGATCGCCAACGATCGCGGGTGCGACCTCTTCGAAATCGGCGGACGGCGCGACATAGCGTCGAACGGAATCGGCTATACCGCGATCCTTGGCGACGGCATCGCCGCCTGATGTCTCGTCGCCCCACCAGGGCGCATCAGCAAGATAGACTTCGTCGAGTTCCTGAACGAGCGGCGCATTCTGGAGGAGCTGGACCAGATCCTTCCGCCAGGCGAGGGAGCGTCGGAAGCGCGCGTTCATGCGGCGGGTGACCCAAGTCTGCCGCGCCGCGCCTCGAAGGACCTCGATATCGAACTTCAATTCGAGAAGGGCCAAGGACGGCCATCGCTCGAAGCTCAGGAACTGCCGCACACCTACCCCCACACTGGACGCATGCGTCGCGTCCATAACCGGCCGATGTTCCCCGGCCACGCTCTACGCTCGCCAGGCGCCAATTGGCGAGGATACCGAAAGGGAAGTCCGCAAATCTCGCAAGAGATCTGTCGATCCCGATAGCTGCACCATGGCCCGCTCACCGCCATGGCAGCGCAAGGCGCCGAGCCTATACATCATTGGCGGGCCGGCGGAAACGCTGATGGCAGCGGATGGTCGCCCAGGTCCGTCGAGATATGCGGCTCCCCGCGTCGCGGGGAGCCGACGGTCCGATCAGTTCAACGATCTGATCAGTTCTTGGGGGCAGGTGCCGCCTCGAGCTTCACGGTGGTGACGCCGGCGGCGATGTTGAAGCCCGCCTCGCCTTCGACCGAGAGCGGCTGCAGGGCGAACGACTTCTCCGAACCGCCGACGAGGACATTGGCTCCGAGACCGCCGACAAAGGCGACATCCGCGCCCGCACCGCCATATTCGCCGGCGAGAGCAGCCGGGCCGGGAACCGTATCGGTGGCCGAAATCACGCCCCAGAGGAGCACGCCCTTCTGGATCTCGCCGATCGCCACGCCGTATTCGGCGATCTGGCCGGTGTAATAATCAACCGTCGCACTGTCGATCGAGGTGAACTTGCAGTTCATCTTCTGCTTTTCGACGACGAACATGCCGACGCCTGACGAAACGTCGCACTCGAGCTTTCCGACGGCTGCCTTCTCGGCAAAGGCCGGCGAGGCCAGCGGCAGGGCCGCCGCGAGGGCGAGAAGACCGATGCGCCAATTCTTCATGTGATGCTCCCGTTTGGTTCCGAATCGCGCGGCTGCGCTTGCACCTGCTTACCACAGGGCACGGCCTGCCTTCGATTACTGTTCATGCCTATGACGCCCGAGGAACCAGACGCGCTGAAGTGTCGCGAACAGGAAAGCCGTGGTCAGCCCGAACAACATGATGCCGTTCAGCGCCTCGATGGCGCCCAGCAGCTGCCAGTGTCCGAGCAGGACGATCGTGTCGTGGCCATAGCTCGTCAGCGCGTTGAGCGAATAGAGCATCGCCGGCGCCACGGAGGGGACGGCACCCAGGACGACGAAGGCGAGCCCCCATATCGACGCCTCGATGCCATGCAGGAGGGTCGCGAGGAACGCCACCGAACCCATGACGAGCACGAAACGCATCAGCGACGGGCGCCCGATGCCGGTCCGCTCGAGGACGGAAGTCACGCCCCGGTCGATGAGACCGAGGCACAGGACGTGGAAGACCACAGTCGTTACGACGAGAGGCACGCCCCAGAGCCAGCTGTTTTCCCAGCCGGTCTCCAGGGCCTGGATCGAACTCTCAAGCAAGATGGGAATCGAGGAACCAGAGCGCCTTGTCGAGCGTGCGCGAATAGGCCGTGAAGATGTCGGCGGTATCCGCGTCGCCCGCCTCGTCGGCCGCATCGATCGCGGCACGCGCCGACTTGGCAGTGGCGGCGTAGCGATCGCGCAAGGCCTTGAGATGATCTTCGATCGCATGGATATCAGTCGGATAGGGCTTCAGCGTCGTCTTGGACGCCACGTCCTGCGTCGTCCCAAGGGCAACACCACCCAGCTGGGCCGCACGCTCGGCGATCGTATCGACATGCTCGTCGAGGTCATCACGGAAGCCGTCCAGCATCTCGTGCACGGCGATGAACTGGATGCCCTTGAGATTCCAGTGGGCCTGCTTGGTGATGAGCGCGAGATCGATGCCGTCGGCGAGGCGCGCATTGATGAGCTCGATCATCGCCGACTTGACGTTGGACGCCAGCTCGATGCTGGAAGAAGAGGACTTGGCCAATCTCTTGGTCTCCTGATGCGTGACACTCCGCAGCCTCTCGTGGCGGGAGACGGCAAGAGCGAGCGCCATCCTTACCACTCAAGGCTGCCGGCGAAAATAACGGCCAAGGGCGCTCGACGTTCCGCAGACAAATGGACGCTCGGGACAATTCACTGGATCAAGGCGGTGGACGGATCGCCCTGCCTCGGGCAGATTCCGGCGCGCCGCATCAGCCCTGACCCGAAGGAGCCGTTCGTTGATCCAAGTCGCCACTCCGCCCGATCCCTGGCAGCGCACCGTCACGCAGAACGGCTTCGCGGCCGACGAGGTGATCTCGGCGCTGCAGAAATCGCTGCGCCGCGGCCTGGTCGACAATGCGCTGCTGCTCGGCTGGGAGATGTTCATCACCAGCCCCGAACTCGAGGAGAAGCTCTGGGCGCGCCTCTGCGTGATCTCGGTCGAGGATGTCGGCTTCGGCAATCCCAACGCCCCGGTCATCGTCGAGACGCTCTATCAGATGCACAAGCGCTATCCCCGGCCGGAGGGCGACCGCTTCCTCTTCGCCGCGCACGCCATCCGCCTGATCGCGACCGGCGAGAAGGAGCGGACGAGCGACGACATGGTCAACTGGGCGAAGCGGGGCACGGAGCTCGGCGAGCTGAAGCCCGAGATCATCGACGTGGCGCTCGATATGCATACGCGGCGGGGCCAGGAAATGGGCCGCGACTATGCCTTCTTCATGAGCGAGGCGTCGAAGGTCGAGCCGGCGAGCGACAAGGCCGATCCGAAATATCGCGCCTGGATCCTGGCAGCGCTGGCCGATGGCCGGCTCACCTGACTTCGCCCGCACGAGGACGTGATGGCAGCCGCGTCGACAGGAAGAAGGCGCATCGCTAGAAGCGGAGCCGGTTTCACCGGAGCGCCTGCCGTGGTTTCATCGCGCCGTCTCATTCCCGCCATCGCCGCCTTCGTCATCGGCCTCGCCGCGATCCTCGGCGCCTGGGGCTTCCAGCTGATCGGCGGCTATGTGCCCTGCAAGCTTTGCCTCGAGCAGCGCGTGCCCTATTACACCGGGCTTCCGATCCTGGCGCTCGGGATCATCCTGCTCGCCTCGGGCCGCAAGGCGGCACTGTCCCGGGTGGTCCTGATCCTCGCCGGCGCCATCTTCATCGTCGGGGCCGGGCTCGGCGTCTATCACGCCGGCGTCGAATGGGGCTTCTGGCTCGGCCCGGCGGACTGCGGCGGCGGCACAGCCACGACCGGCAACGCCGCCGACCTCATGAGCCAGATCTCCAGCATCAAGGTCGTCAGCTGCACGGAAGCATCCTGGCGGCTGCTCGGCCTCTCCTTCGCGGGTTGGAACGTCGTCGCTTCCGCGATCGTCGCCGCACTCTCCCTGACGGCGGCGTTCCGCCGCTGAGGCGTCAGCCGTTCGCCGTGGAGAGCGCGAAGAGCACGATGCCGCTTGTCGTCGCGACATTGAGCGAATCGATGCCGGCCGCCATCGGGATGGTGACGGTGCGCGTCCGCTCCAGCACCGAAGCGGGAAGGCCCGCGCCTTCCGCTCCGAGCAGGGCGGCGACGCGCGGCACGTTGCGGATGCCCGCGAGCGGCTCGGCGCCGGCGGGGCTGAGCGACAGCACCTCGTAGCCATGCCTGGCGAGCAGCGCGACGGCGTCCGCGCCGGCGGGAAGGCGCGCGAAGGGCATGGTGATCGTGGTGCCGACCGATACCCGGATCGCCTTGCGATAGAACGGATCGCAGCAATCGGAATCGAGCAGGATCCCGGCTGCGCCGAAGGCGGCAGCGTTGCGGAAGATGCCGCCCATATTGTCGTGATTGGCGATCGCCGACAGCGCGAGAATGATGCGCGGGCCTTCAGGCGCCAGCAGTTCCTCCGGCGTAATGGACGGGCCGCATTCGCCTGCCGCCAGGATGCCCCGGTGCAGCGGAAAGCCGGCGATGGCGTCGAGCACGGCGCGATGCGCGAGATAGACCGGCACCGTCTCGTCCAGCGTCTCCAGCAGCGGCGCCAGCGACGCGCGCCGCCGCGCGTCGATCAGGATCGAGCGCGGGCGGTGGCGGGCCGAGCGCAGCAGCGTGCCGAGCACGACCTCGCCCTCGGCGATGAAGATGCCTTCGCGGCCGATCAGGTCGCGCTCGCGTATGTCGCGGAAGACGGCGATGCGCGGATCGGCCGGATCGTCGATATCGATAAAATCGGGCAATCAGGGGTCGAGCTCGGTATCCCAGTAGAGATAATCGAGCCAGCTTTCATGGAGGTAATTGGGCGGGAAGGCGCGGCCATTATTGTGCAGGTCCGCGACGGAGGGCTGGAAGGGCATCTGATGCGGCCACATGCCGATGTCGCGCGGATGGGCGCTGCCCTTCCTCAGATTGCAGGGCGAGCACGCGGCGACGACATTCTCCCAGGTCGTCTGGCCGCCACGCGAACGCGGAATGACGTGATCGAAGGTCAATTCCTCGCGCGAACCGCAATATTGGCAGACGAAACGGTCGCGCAGAAAAACGTTGAACCGAGTGAAAGCCGGGTTGCGCGTCGGCTTCACATAGCTCTTCAGCGAGACGACCGAGGGCAGCCGCATCTGGAAGGATGGGCTGCGAATCGCGACCTCATATTCGGAGACGATGTTCACCCGATCCAGGAAGACCGCCTTGATGGTGTCCTGCCAGGACCAGAGCGAGAGGGGGTAATAGCTCAGAGGCCGGTAATCGGCATTGAGCACAAGGGCCGGGTGGGCGCCAGGCGGCACGGCTATCGTCAAGGCTGGCTTCCTCTCCTTGAGGCGCAGAAGCTCGCGATGCGTCGATTAATCTATAGGCTGTGTGTCATCCTTGTGAAGCGGGGGGCCGTGCGGCGCGGCGTCAGGCCGCGCCGGTTGCGAAGGCGCGTTGCAGAAAACGCGCACCCGCGGTGAGCCCTTCGGGATCGATCGCATGCGAGAGGGCCGGCCGCTCGAGCGTCGCGACGCCGAAGCCGGCGGCGCGCAGCGTCGCGGCCGTCTCGTGCATGGCCGCGATGGGGATTACCTCGTCGAGCGCGCCATGGACCAGGAGCACCGGCGGGCGGCTCACCACCTCGGCGGCGAGGCGATCGGGCCCGGCGATTCGCCCGGAATAGCCGATCAGCGCGGCCATCGGCCGCTTGCGGCGCGGGCCGACCTGCAGCGCCATCATCGTGCCCTGGCTGAAGCCGATCAGCGCGAGATCGGCATCGGTGAGACCATGGCGAGCGAGCTCCGCGTCGAGGAAGGCATCGAGCAGCGGCGCCGCCGCCTCGGCGCCAAGCCGATATTCATGCGGATCGCGCACCGCGAGGCGGAACCATTGATAGCGCGCCGGGTCCCAGTCGCAGGGATCGGGCGCGTTCGGTGCCACGAAGGCGGCATCGGGGAAGAGCGGCGCCAGCGCGCGGCCGAGTTCGATGAGATCATGGCCGTCGGCGCCGACGCCGTGCAGCAGGACCACGAGTTGCCGTGCGGGCTGCCCCGAGAGCGGCGCCAGCCGCGGACCGTCGAGCATGAGCGAAATCTCCCGGATCAATCCTCGATTCGCGGCTATGCTAGAGTCGTTCCGCGCTTCATGGAATCGCTGAACGGCTCTATCTCTTTGTTTGGTCGCGTTTTCTTCACGCGAACCGGGAGCCGCTTCACTCGAAAACGCTCCAGTTCGCCCAACATCGCTCCGCCATCCTGCCGCCCGGATGACCCGCACCTTCCGCTTCGCCCCCAGTCCGAACGGCTTCCTGCATCTCGGCCACGCCTTTTCGGCGTTGCTGAATGCCGATCTTGCCGATGCGGCCGGCGGTCGTTTCCTGCTGCGGATGGAGGATATCGACACGGCCCGCTGCCGGCCGGAGTTCGAGACCGCCATTGATGACGATCTCGCCTGGCTCGGGCTTTCCTGGGAGCAGCCCGTCCGCCGCCAGTCGGAGCATTTCGGCGATTATCGCGCGGCGCTCGGCCGCCTCGAAGCGATGGGTCTCGTCTATCCCGCCTTCCTGACACGGGCCGAGATCCGCGCCCGCACGGCCGATCCGGCCTGGCCGCGCGATCCCGACGGCGCGCCCCTTTATCCGGACGACGATCGGCAATTGCCCGCGAACGAGGCCGCGGACCGGATCGCCGCCGGCGCCCCCTATGCGCTGCGCCTCAGGATGGACGCGGCGATCCGCATCGCCGGCCCCCTCGCCTTCCTCGAGACAGGCTCTGGTCCGGCGGGAGAGACCGGACGCCTCGGCGCCGATCCAGCGCGCTGGGGCGATGTGATCATCGCGCGCAAGGAAGTGCCGACCAGCTACCACCTTTCGGTCGTGGTCGACGACGCGCTGCAGGGCATCACCGATGTCGTACGCGGACAGGACCTCTTCCATGCGACATCGGTTCATCGCCTGTTGCAGGTCCTGCTCGGCCTGCCCGAGCCGACCTACCGGCACCATCCCCTCATTCGCGATGCCGCGGGCCGCAAGCTCTCGAAATCGGACGGCGACAGCGGCCTTCGCGAGCTTCGCGCCGCCGGCGTCACGCCGGCAGAAATCCGGCGGCGGATCGGTCTCGAGAACCCTTTGCCTCACCCGACGCCGAGCACATAGAGCCAGACGGTGATCGTGAAGAGACTCAGCATGGTCGACAGCGACACGGCGCTGGCGGCGGCGGCGACGCCCGCCTTGTAATGGCCGGCGAGCAGATAGGCGTTCACGCCGCAGGGCATGGCGGCGAAGACGACCGCGACGCCGGCCCAGACCGGCGGCATCGGCAGGACCAGCGTCAGGCCGAGCACGATGAGCGGATGGACGACGAGCTTCAGCGCACTGATCACCAGCGAGGGCCCGAGATCGCCGGCGAAGCCGTAGCGGCGCAGCGCCAGCCCCATCGAGACGAGGGCGCAGGGCACCGACGAGGTTGCGACCATGTCGATCACCTGGCCGGAAACGCCGCTTGGATGGATGCCGAGCAATTGGCCGATGCCGCCGGCATAGATGCCGATCAGGATCGGGTTGCGGGCGAGCGCCTTGGCGAGGCGCAGCATGGTCGCCCGCGACACGCCATGCTCGAGCCCTTCGGCGAGGATCGTCGCCGCCGTCGTCATGATCGGCAGGTGGATCGCGATCAGCAGGAAGAGCGGCACGGCGCCCTGCTCCCCGAACGCCTTCAGGATGATCGGCACGCCGACAAAGACGGTGTTGGCCTGGCCGCTCGCAAAGCCCTGCATCGCCGCTTCCAGATGGCTGCGACCGAAGAGGCGCCGTGCTGCGAGGAAGCCGAGGCCGAGAACGATGAAGGCGCCGGTGAAATAGGCGATCCAATAGCCCCAGGGCTGGCCGTCCTCGGGCAGTTTGGCGGCGGAGAGCGTCTTGTAGATCAGCACCGGGACGGCGATCGTGAAGACATATTCGGAAAGCCCGTCCGCAGCCCGGTCGCCGAGGCGCTTGGTCCAGCCGGCGAGATAGCCGACGCCGATGAGGGCGAAGATCGGCAGGACGATGAAGGCGATGTCCTGCAGCCGATAGATCATGAACGCACGCCCATCTCGTGAGGAAGAGCGTGCCGGGCGGAACGCGTCGTCGGGAACGCTGGCGGGAAGGCGCGAACAATAGGGTCGATCGGACCGCTTGAACAGGGCCGCCGGCCGCATCGGGCGCGCATCGCGGCCTCAAGGCTTGGCCCTTCCGACAGGCACCGCAACACCCCGGCTTAGCGCTGGAATCGCTCCGCCAACTGTCGTATAGGACCGATCGACGGACCCCCACCGGTACCGTCGCAAGCGGGTGTGGTGGAACTGGTAGACGCGCCGGACTCAAAATCCGGTTCCGAGAGGAGTGTCGGTTCGATTCCGACCACCCGCACCACCTTCTTCCGAAGGTTGGCTTTCGGCCCGGGAACGCGGCCGCCCTCTCCCGAGGCTCCGAGACCAAGCACCACGACACTTTGATTCGCACCACGACACCTGGATTCCGGGTCGCCGTCCTCGGTTGGTTCATGGCGTGCAGCGAGATCGGCAAGCATCGCCGCGGGCGATGGCTTCCCCCGGGCCATGGGGGCATTTGGAGAGCGTAGCGACCACCGACACCGCCGGTGGCTTCTCTCCGGAACCAGCCGGAGGGGCTTACCGAAGCGCGATATAGGTGGCGGGGTCGAGCGCGGTGGCGCGAACGGATGACCGCCGCTCCGAAGCCTGGTCCAGCAGGTCGCGCAATTTTTCGCAGGCCGAGCGGATCAGATCGTTGGTCCGCTCCGGCCGCGGCAATATCTGGATTTCGGCGGAGACCGACGCCTGATCGCTCAAGCCTTGAACCGGGACGATCGCAAGATGACAGAGCGAGACGTCGACGTTGAACTCCTTGCAGAGCATGTTTCGGACCGGTGTCAGGGCCGCGCCGAGTTGCTCGGACCGTTCTGCCCAGACGGCTTCGTCCACATAGATCTTCAGATTGGGCACGGGTTCATCCTCTCCTGAGGGAAGCTAAGGGGTCTGGCGGGCGATGGCCGGGGCATCGCGCCCCCTCGCCGGCATGCATCGACAACTCATGAAGTCGGGGTCAGCAGGAAATCGAATGGCGACCGCCACAGGGTCGAGCCCTGCGGCAGCTTCTCGAAAGGCGCGACGAGCGACTTCTTGACCCCGAACACCGTGTCGGATTCGAGATAGGGGTCATCGCCGACGAATGTGTGCGTGACGAGCTTCTGAAACCCGGGTGCTGTCACGAGATAGTGCATATGGGCTGGCCGATAGGGGTGGCGGCCGAGATGGCCCAGCATCTGGCCGACGGGGCCATCATAGGGAATCGGATAGGACACGGGCTTGATACCGACGAAGTCGTAGCGGCCGTCCGGCCCCGTCACGAACACGCCACGATTGTTCCACTTGGGCTGGATCTCCGGCTGCTGGACGTCATAGAACCCTTCGGCGTTGTCGGACCAGACATCCAGACGCGCACCCTCGATCGGCGTGCCGTGCAGATCGATCACCGTGCCTTCGAAGCGGCAGCTCTCGCCCTTGCCGTCGAGACAGATGGTATCGCCCATCTGACGAACCGGCGCGCCGCGGACATAGAACGGGCCCAGCACCGTGTTCTCGGTCGCGCCCATCGGACGGCGATTGTTGATCGCATCGACCAGCATGGAAAGGCCGAGCGTGTCGCTGAGCAGGATGAACTCCTGCCGCTCGTCGCTGCATTTCTGCCCGGCCCTGGTCAGGAATTCGATGCCGTATTCCCACTCTTCCTGGGTCAGATGCACTGCCTTGGCGAAGGCGTGGAGATGGCTGACCAGGCTGGCCATGACCGCGGCGAGGCGCGGGGTCACGTCCTTGCCCATGCGGGAATTGACGGCTTCGACGGAGCCTTCTTCAGTGAAATATCGGGACATGTGCAATCCTCTTGGTTGGCTGCATTCCTTGGTCGCGCATCATCCGGCGGGCCTTGCCGCCTCTTGCTCGACGACGACCGGCTGGTGGCTGGGGGGACGATGGCGCAGGGGCAGAAGTTCGATTCCGGTCCGATCCGAAATGGCGCCCCAGATTCCGCCCCGGGCGAACAGCATGATGCCGATGCCGATCAGCCCCAGAAGGATCAGGTAGACGGTGCCATAGTCGGCAAGGAGCCGTTGCAGCAGATAGAAGATGGCGACGCCGACGATCGGGCCGGGCAGCGTGCCGATCCCGCCGATCACGACGATGAAGATCACGAACGCCGTCCAGTCGATGACCGAGAAGGCGGCATCCGGCGTCACGCGCGTGATCTGGATGAAGATCAGCGCGCCGCAGAGGCCGGTTCCGAAGGCGGTGAGCAGGAATACGATCGCCTTGATCCGCCGCGGATCGACCCCGACCGAGCGGGCGGCGTTCGCATTGTCGCGCAGCGCCTGCAGGCCGAGCCCCATGCGCGAGCGCAGGAAATAAAAGCTGGCCGCCAGCGTCAGGATCGCCAGGCCGAGCGCCAGCCAGTAGACCACCGTATCGGCCGCCGCCGCGCTGCTGACGCCGAGCACGCTCTTCACCAGCGGCACGCCGATCATGTCGCGGGTTGTGCCCTTGGGCAGTGAAGTCCCCGTTCCGCCGCCGAGCGCCTTCCACTGTCCGGCGGCCAGCCGCACCATGTCGGCCACGACCCAGGTGCCGATGGCGAAATAGGCGCCTTGCAGGCGGAAGGCGAAAAACGCCATCGGAATGGCGAACAGCACCGCGACGAGACCGCCGATGAGCGCACCGACCAGAGGATCGAGGCCCCAGAGGATGATGGCCGCGAACATGGCATAGGCACCGATGCCGACAAACGCCTGCTGGCCGACCGAAACCAGACCGGCGAAGCCGGCGAGCAGGTTCCAGTTCATCGCCAGGACGAGCAGCGTCAGGATCGAGAAGAGGTCCTGCACCACCGCGCGCGGCGCGATGAGCGGCATGGCGAACATCAGCGCCGCCAGGGCCACGGCGCCGGCGATGGAAGCGGGCCGGCCGAATGCGGAAGAAGTTCTGGTCGTCATGGTCGCCTCAATCGGTTGCCCGGGGGAAAAAGCCGCGCGGCTTCAGAAGAAGCACGATCACGAAGGCGATATGACCGGAGAGGATCTGCCATTCCGGATTGACCGCAGCCCCGAAAGCCTGCGCCACGCCGATCACCAGGCCTCCGGCCAGCGTCCCCCAGAGACTGCCGAGGCCGCCGATGATCACGGCCTCGAACGCATAGAGGAGACGGGCCGGACCGATGGAGGGATCGAAATTGGCGCGGGCGCCCAGATAGAAGGCCGCGAGCGTCGCCACGACCATGGCGATGCCGGTTGCCATCGCGAAGATCCGGCGGGGCCGGATTCCCATGAGCTGCGCGGTTACCACATCGTCCGACGTGGCGCGGAAGGCACGGCCGAGGCTGGTGCGATAGAAGAGCTGATTGAGCAGGAAGATGACGGCCACCGCCGAGGCGAGCGTCATCATCGGGATCACGCCGACCGTAACCGATCCGAGGTGGAGCGACTGGGTCTCGATCGGCCCGAGCGACAGCTTCTGGCTGTTTGCCGTGAAGCCTTCCAGAAGGGCGTTCTGGATCACCACCGACAGGCCGAAGGTGACGAGCAGCGGCGGGAGGATGTCGTCCCCCAGCACGCGGTTGAACACCTGCATCTGGAGCAGCCATCCGACCACGAACATGACCGGCGCGGCGATCAGGAGCGCGACGACCGGCGTCACTCCCAGCACCGCGGCGACGCCCAGGATCAGATAGGCCGCGAGGATGATGAGATCGCCATGGGCGAGATTGACGAGCCGCATGACGCCGAAGACGAGGCTGAGGCCCGCGGCGAAGAGAGCATAGAGCCCGCCGAGAAGGACGCCTTGCAGGAGCGTGTCGAGCCAGATCATGCGCTCACCCCGAAATAGGCGTCATGGATGGCTGCGCGGGATAGGTCGGCCGGCGAGCCTTCGAGCGTCACGCGGCCCTCCATCATGCAGTAGACGCGATCGGCGATTTGCAGCGCCTGGCCAACATCCTGCTCGACGACGACGATCGACGTTCCGGAGGCCTTGATCTTCGGCACGGCGGCATAGATGTCGCGGATGACCACCGGCGCGAGCCCGAGCGAGATCTCGTCGCAGAGCAGGACCCGCGGGTTCGACATCAGGGCACGCCCGATGGCGACCATCTGCTGCTGGCCGCCGGACAGGGCCGTGCCGGGACTGTTGCGTCGCTCCCGCAGGATCGGGAAGAGCCCATAGACGGCATCGAGCGTCCAGTCTCCGGCGGCCTTGCGCGCATAGGCGCCGATGAGCAGGTTCTCCTCGACCGAGAGCGAGGGAAAAAGCTTCCGGCCCTCCGGCACCATGGCGACGCCCGCCATGACGATCTCTGGCGCCGAGAGGGCGGTGATCGGCCTGCCATCCAGCTGGATCGTGCCGGATGAAGCGGAGACGATGCCGGCGATCGTCCGCATCAAGGTGGTCTTGCCGGCGCCGTTGGCTCCGATGATCGCGATCGTCTCGCCGACCCCGAGGCGCATATCGACGCCGAACAGCGCCTGGAAGTCGCCGTAATGCGCCGTCAGGCGGGCAATCTCGATGATGGGAGCGGCCCTGGTCATGCTGCGACGCCCAGATAGATCTCGCCGACTTCCGGCGAGGCCATCACCTCGTCCGGGGCACCGATCACCAGGACCCGCCCGAAGTTCAGCACCATCAGCCGCTCGACCACCGAGGTCAGCGCATGCAGGACATGCTCGATCCAGATGATCGCCGTCCCCTCGGCGTGGATCTGGCGGATCGTGGCGACGAGTTCGCCGCATTCGCCTTCGGTGAGCCCGCCGGCGATTTCGTCGAGCAGGATCACGCGCGGTTCCGTCGCCATGGCGCGGGCGAGTTCCAGTCGCTTGCGCTGGAGAAGCGACAAAGAGCCGGCGATGCGCTCGGCCTGAGCCGCCAGGCCGGTTCGCCGCAGAATGTCCATGCAGTGCCGCGGCGCGGCGTCGGCGGACAGCGCCCCGCCGAACCGGGCCGCCACGAGCAGATTCTCGTAGACCGAGAGATGGCCGAAAGGCTGGGGGATCTGGAAGGATCGCCCGATTCCCGCCAGGCAGCGCTGCATCGGGGGGGCGGCCGTCACGTCGCGGCCATCGAGCACGATGCGGCCGGAGTCGGGACGGAGGTTGCCGGCGATCAGGTTGAACAGCGACGACTTGCCGGCGCCGTTCGGCCCGATGACGCCCAGCGCCTCGCCGGCCCGAAGATCAAAGCTCACCCGCTCGGCGACGGTGAGGGCACCGAAGGATTTCGATACGTTGTGAAGGGAGAGGATCGGCATGGGGTCCAGTTCCGGCAAGGTCGTGAAGGCCGCCGCCGGCGCGGGCAAGGCGCCGGCGGCGGCGCGTTCAGCTCAGCGTTTCCAGAGTCCCGCTCAGCGGGATCTCGGGCGCGTTGCCGTTCTCGACGATGACGAGATCGAAGCTGCCGTCGGCCTGGCGCCGCCACTGGCCGCCGACCAGCGGCGTCTTGGCGACGTTCTTGCGGGCGAAGGGGGGAACGTTGTCCTTGCCCCAGCGGATATTGCCCACGACGGTGTCGAGCGACGTCGCCTGGATCGCCGTGACGAGCGCATCGCTGTCGGTCGGATCGGAGGCTCGCTGGATCACGTCCGACGCGACTTCGAACAGCGCATGGGTGAAGCCGACAGGCTGCGTCCATTGCCGGCCGGCCGCCTTGGAGAAGCCGGCCGCGAGCTCGGCGCAGCTTTCGCCGGTCAGCGATGATTTGTACGGGAAGGCGGGGGACCAGTAGATCTCGCAGGTCAGGTTGTGGCCGAGTTCGCCGAGCGCCTGCACGCTCTCGGGGAACAGCAGCGCCTTGGCGATCGAGACCAGCTTCGGCCGGTAACCCTGCTGCTGCGCCTGCGTCCAGAAGGTGGTGAAGTCCGGCGGGATCGGGATGCCCGTCAGGATCTCGCACTCGCCCTTCTTGAACGCGCCGATCTGCGCGCTGAAATCGTCGGTCAGGTTCTGATAGCGGCCGGGGTCGGTCAGGCGGTAGCCGGCAGCGGCCAGCACCGGCGGCAGGCCAACTTCGCTGGCCCAGGAATTGCCGTCGCCGTCATTGGGCCACAGCGCGCCGACGCTCTTGTTCGTCTGCGCGCGGTTCCACATGTTCATGAAGACGGAGACGTTGTCTTCGAGCCCCCAGAAGAAGTGATAGACATATTCGAAGGGCTGCCAGCTGTCCGGATCGGCCGGGTTGCCCTGCTGGCCGATGAACCAGGGCTGCCACGGCGCCACGGACGAGATGACGGGAATCTCCTCCGACTCCGCCACCGTGCAGACGGGATTGGTGGTTTCCGGCGTCGACGCGACCAGGATCAGGTTGACACGATCGCGCGAGATGAGCTCGCGCGCCACCTCGGCGGCGCGGTTGGGGTTGGACTGGCTGTCCTTGACGATCACCTCGACATCCAGCCCGTTCGCCTTCGCCGCCTTGAGAAATCCGGCGACCATATAGGCGTCGGCCTGCGAGAAGGCGCTGAGCGGTCCCGATTGCGGGCTGACATAGCCGATCTTGATCGCCGCACCCTTCGCAAGGGCCGGCATCGCCGGCAGTGCGAAGGCGCCGGCCGCCAAGGCCGCGCCACTCTTCAAGAGCTTCCGTCTGGTGAACATCGTTTCCTCCCTGATGCTCTGCGTCGTTCGATCCTGCGGACTGCTAGGCGGGCCTGATCCCCTCCCAGGCGCGCTGCAGCAACGAGCGGATGCCGTCCCGTTCGACGGGCCGTGGATTCCAGTAAGGGTCGGTTACGGCGAGCGCGGCGGCCCGGTCGAGATCGGCTCCGGCCAGACCGAGATCCCGCAGGGCGAGCGGCGCGCCGAGAGAAGCGGAGAAGTCGTAGAGACCGCCGCCGAGGCTCCCGCCGAACAGATCGGTCACCGGAGCCAGCGCCGCCGCTGCCGCCGGTTCATTGTAGGCCGCCGTATGCGGCAACATGATCGCGTGGGTCTCGGCATGGGGCAGGTCGAAGCTCCCGCCGAGCGTGTGGCAGAGCTTATGATGCAGCGCCATGCCAACCGTGCCGAGCACCGTTCCGCAGAGCCAGGAGCCGTAAAGCGCTGTGGTGCGGGCCGCGAGATCGCGGGGGCTGCCGACGATCGCGGGCAGCGCTTCCTTCAGCGCGCGGATTCCCTCCACCGCCTGCAGCGTCGAGATCGGATCACGGTCCCGCGCATAGAGCCCCTCGACGGCGTGCGCCATCGCATTGAGGCCGCTCGCGACGCTCATCCCGACGGGAAGGCCCAGCGTCAGTTCGGGATCGTAGACCACCACCTCGGGAAGGATCTTCGGATCCCGGATCGTCGTCTTCGTCCCGGCGTCGGTCTGGCCGAGGATCGGCGTGACCTCCGACCCGGCATAGGTCGTCGCGACGACGATCTGCGCCGCATCGTTGCGCCATGCGATCGCCTTGCCGAGGCCGATCGTGGAACCGCCGCCATAGGCGACGACGCAATCGGCGTCCGCGGCCTCGTAGGCGGCCATCGCCGCCTCCGTCACCTCGACCGGCGTATGCATCGCGGCCCCGGCGAACAGTCCCGCCGCCAGCGATCCCAGTTCGCCCGCGAGGTGTTCGGCATCGGGGCACTGGAACGGCGTGGCCAGGATCAGCGCATGGCGACGACCGAGGCGCCCCATCTCGTTGGCGACTTCGGACCGGACGCCGGGTCCGAAGACGATGCGTGCCGGTTGAACGGTGTAGCGGAATGAGCGGATCATGATGCCGCCCGATCAGGCGACGGCCAGACGAGGCTCGTCCTGCGCATCCAGAATATGGATGCGCGCCATCACGTCATCGAACTTGCGGCGCAGCGCCTGGGACGACGACGCGGTGGCCGCGACATAGAAATCGGGGCGCAATATCACATAGCTCGCGCCGATTCCGTTCAGCCAGCGGGCATAGGTGCCCTCGACATCCACGGCGTCGCAGCCGGTGCCCGCCGCGCCGATCTTCACGATGCGCCCGCCCAGCCGTTCCAGCTGCGCGACCTGATCGGGCGCCAGAACGGCGGCGGGATCGCGATCGAGCCCGAGCACGATCCAGCCAAACCCCACCGCCTGGTCGAACCGGTCGCGCCGGCCATTGGCCTCGACGACGCCCTGGGTCGAGAGTTCGCCGGCATGGGCGGTGTCCTCGCACCATGCGCCCGGGCCGAGCTGGCAGATATCGGTCGGAACCGGCTTGTAGTTCCGTTCGGCCAGTTCCGCCTTCATGCGGCGGTCGCGCGCGGCGGCCTCCTCGGGATCGGAGATGCAGATGATCTTCCCGAGCTCCTGGCTGAACTCGATATAGTGCCGGGCGTGCTCCTTCCGCTCCGACGTGTAGCTGTCGAGCGTCCGCGGATCGATCTTGCCCTCCAGAATGGCGTTCAGCCGCCATCCGAGCGCGAAGGCATCCCGGAGCCCGGCGCACATTCCCTCGCCGGCGAAGGGCGGCATCAGATGGGCGGCATCGCCCGCGATGGCGCAGCGGCCCTTGTTCCACACCTTGGCCCACCGCGCCTGAAAGCGGTAGACGGCGCTGCGCTCCATGACGGCGTTTTCAGGCGTCAGCCCCCAGGGCTCGAGAAGCTTCCAGGCATTCTCTTCCTTGGCGATCTCCTCGGGAACCTCTCCCGGGAGCACCATATATTCCCAGCGTCGGCGTCCCGGGCCGCCCGGCACGATCGTGGTGGGCCGCTGCGGGTCGCACATCTGCCACTGCGCCGGCGACATGGAGTAGTGCGCTGGCGGAATCATGTCGAGAATGAGCCAGTCGAAGAAATAGCCCCGGTCCTCGTTGTCGATGCCGAGAGCCTGCCGGACCATGCTGTTCGCGCCGTCGGCACCGACGACATAGCGCGCCCGCACCGTGCGCTGGCCGAGGTCGGCTGCATCTTCAAGTGGGTTGCGCTTGAGCGTCAGCGTGGCGCTGTCCGCGTCCTGGACGAGGGCGACAGCCTCGTATCCGCGGATATGGGTGATGTCGGGGCATGCCTTGGCGATGCCGGTCAGGCGCCCTTCCAGGTCGGGCTGGTTGAACCAGTAGCGCACGCGCCAGCCCGACGCCGAAATGCTCTTCCAGTCGAGGATCTGGATGTCCTCGCCGGCAGCGTTCTTCCAGTAGTAGAGCTCGTCATGGAAATTGATCGCCGGATCGTTCTCCGAGTCGATCCCGAGAACGGCCAGAATGCGTGCGATTTCATGGTCGTAGGTCACCGCCCGCGGACGGGCATAGGCCGTCGTCCAGCGCTCGATGAGCGTGACCTTCTTTCCCTGCCGTCCGAGAAGAATCGCCAGAAACGTACCGACCGGGCCGGCACCCACAATGGCAACATCGGCATCAAAGGACGCGCCCGCAAGCGGCGCGCCGGCCAATTCGACTGTCATGCTGGTCTCCTCCGCGGGTCGCGCAGCGGCGCCGACCCATCGACTCCCTCCGGGCCATGGACCCTCCTCCTCCGAGGCAGACCACGCCGTTGCCAAACACCTATCTCGAAAATGAATGATCGTCAACTTTGGCTATTAGCCATTTTTGAATTACGTTCGCACTAGCGAGAAGGAACATTAATTGCCTGATATATCTGCGTTATCATGATTTTTGTCGCACGCCACGCCGCCCGATCGCAGCCGTTGAGACAGGCAATGTGCTGGAAATGGCGCAGCGCGCAGCTTCCGTCCCGACGGACGTCGATCATGATTCACGTTCATAACTGAACGCGTTCACTTGAGAATTGCGATCCGGCGCCTTAGGATTGTGCGATTCATCGACCGCACAGCGACGGAGCCCTATCGTCACCATGAACCAGGAGCCGGCCGAAGGACGCGTTGCACGCAGACAACGCCGCATCCGCGATGCGCTGATTCAATCCGCCCGTGCAGTGATGAGCGAGAAGGGTGTGGACGGTTCCACGATGCTGGAGATCGCCGAGCGTGCCGATGTCGGCGCCGGCACGGTCTACAACTACTTCAAGTCCAAGGATGAGCTCGCCGTCTCGGTGCTCGAGGACATGATGCACGACCTCGCGCTTCGGATCGAGCGCGTGACGAACACCTTCGACGATCCCGGTCAGGTCTATGCCTTCGGCGTGCGAACCGTGCTGGAGGCGGCGACGCGCGATGTCCGCTGGCGACAGTTGCTCAGCCGGTCCGAGGTGATCGCCCATGCCATCTTCCGCCGCATGGGTCCCTTCGCGATCCGGGACCTGCGGCAAGCCACCGCCGTCTCGCGCTTTTCCGTCGGCGATCCGGAACTCGTGTGGAAGATGGCCGCCCACGCGATCGTCGGCGTCAGCCTGGCGATCACCAATGGCGAGCTGCCGGAGGAAAAGATCCACGAGACCGTCGTCCGGCTGCTCTGCATGAACGGCATCGGCACGGAAGCAGCCGAGGAACTGGCGTCGAGGCCGCGACCAGAATTGCCGCCGGAGACGTAGCGAGCGACGACCCCGGACGGTCTTTAGCCGGCCTATCAACAGGTCGCGACGCGCGGCCCACCGTTTCCGCTCGCCTCCTGCCAGAGATACGCTCCCCCCCGCCAAAGGACGGGCGTCGGCTCGACCTTCTGGCGCCGTATCCGGATCTGGAACACGATGCGCGCAGACAAACTCGGTCGCGACGTCAGCGATCCAGCGCCCATTCGGCCGTTCGGCCGGGGTTGCGGCGTCAGGCGCAGGTTCGAGCCGGGCCGTAACAGACAACCGCCTGTCGCGACCCTCGCCAACGGGACTCTTCATACAAGTTACGATCCAACCCGGCGATCGAGCCTGACAGAGGAGCCAGCCTATGTTTTGTCTGACATTCTCTCCCGGGCGCCTTGCAGATGCATCGACATGGCCATGGCGGCGGATTCGGGGTCGCGCTGCTCGATGGCGGCGAGGATGCGGGCATGCTCGCTGATGGTGATCTTCTTGATCTCGGGTCTGCCGCTGCCTGAGCGCGCGGCCCGGATGGTGTTCTGCAGTGCGCCGCCGAGAAACGCCATGAAATCAGCGTAATAGCCATTGCCTGTAGCCATGGCGATTTCGTGGTGGAAGGCGAGGTCGGCAATCACGCCCTCCTCACTCCAATCGCTGGAATCCTCCATCGCCGCATGGGCCTGCCGGATCCGCTCCAGATGCTCCTCGGTGCGGCGTGCGGCGGCGAGGCGCGCCGAAGCGAGCTCGAGCGGCTGGCGCAGTTCGAACAGCGCCAGGACATCGGCGGCATCGACCAGCGACTCACCCAGCTTGAACGACCGCCGCGTCGAGGAATGCGCGACATAGACGCCGCTGCCCTGCCGCGATGTCACCAGACCGTCGGATTTGATGCGCGAAATCGCCTCCCGCACCACGGTCCGGCTGACACCAAACTGTTCGGAAAGACTGTGTTCCGTGGGCAGTTTGGTGCCATGCGCGAAGGCGCCGCTGCGGATATTCGCGCTCAGATAATCCGCGATTTCGTCCGCGAGCATGCCGCGGCCGGGGGTGGCGGATTTCGACTGCGCCATCGGAGACTCCCTGCTTGCCGGACCAGCGTCGCACCCGGCATCGAACCTGTCTAACAAATTTATCACCAACAGAATTGTCTAACAACTTTTCTGGCGCTATGAGTCGGCCGTCGGCCCCGCTGAGCCGGGCGGCTGCCGAGGAGTGCACTGACGGGGTCCGGCTCGTCGATGGGAGGAATTCATGAACGTCACACGTCGCGCCTTCAATCTCGGCGCCATCCTCGCCGCAGGCACCGTCATTCTGCCCGGCGCCGTTCGCGCCGCGGACGAGAAGACGATCGCCATCATGTTCGACAGCCTGCAGTCGCCGTTCTGGGTGACGGGCTTCGACGTGCTGAAAGAGAAGGCGAAGGCCGCCGGCTACCAGCCACTCGAATCGATCTCGAACCTCGACGACAACAAGCAGTTCGAGCAGGTTCAGTCGATGATCCAGAAGAAGGTCTCCGGCATCATCATCGTGCAGACCGACTCGAAGGCCGTCATCCCCGCGATCCGCGAGGCCAACAAGGCCGGCATCCCGATGGTGCATTTCAACCGCCCGCCGGCCGAAAGCGACGCAAAGTCCTCCGCCGTGCAGGCCGACAATCGCGCCATCATGAAATCGACCGTGCAGGCGCTCGTCGACAAGGCGCGCAAGGCCGGCGGCAAGTACAAGGCGGCAATCCTGATCGGCGATCTCGGCGACCAGAACGCGATCCAGCGCCGCGACGGCTTCTTCGACGTCGTCGACCAGAACAAGGACATCATCGAGGTGGTGGCCCGCATCTCGACCGAGTGGAACCCGGACAAGGCCTTTGCGGACCTGACCAACGCGCTCCAGGCCAATCCCGACATCAATTTCCTCGTGACCTCGTCCGACTTCCTGCTGCCGCAGATCCAGCAGGCGCTCAAGATCGCCGGCAAGTGGAAGAAGACCGGCGAGGAGGGCCACGTCCTGTTCGCGGGCTTCGACGGCGACGAGGGCCAGTATGCCGCGCTCAAGGATGGCTACATGGATGTCGGTGGCGTCCAGAACCTCTTCTATGAGGCGGACCTTGCGATCGGCGCCATCGAGAAGATGAACAAGGGCGAGGAAGTGCCGAAGCTCCTGCTTGATCCCGGCTTCGTCATCACGCAGGAGACGCTCGACCAGGACCGCGACAAGATGTGGGGCTACGCGGTCTGGAAGAAGGCCAACGGCTGACGCGTTCCGGCGCCCGGATCGGGGAGATGCGCGCCTGACGGCCCGCATTTCCCCGATCCTCCCAGCTTCTTTCGCAAGCGGCGCGCCGGGCGGTGCGCCACCCGGCACGGGTCCCCTCAAGAGGCCATTGCACGTCATGTGGCGCTTCCTTCGCCGCCTCCTCACGTCGGAGTATCTGGTGCTGCTGCTCACGGCGCTTTACGTGCTGTGCCTGTGGCCCTTCGCGCCCGAGATCGTCAGCGCCCAGACGGCGCTCGAAGTGATCATGGCGATGCTGCCGCTCCTGCTGCTGGCGATCGGCCAGACCTTCGTGCTGATCGTCGCCGGGATCGATCTCTCGATCACCTCGACCATGGCGTTCAGCAGTGTCGTCGCCGCCGCGCTGATGACCGGTGATGGCGGCTATCTGGCAGGCAATGCACTCGCCGTCCCCGTCGCGCTCATCGCCTTCCTGCTGATCGGCCTCGCGGTCGGTTGCGCCAACGGCCTCTGCGTCGTGCGCCTCGGCATGCCGTCCTTCATGGTCACGCTGGTGGCGCAGACCTTCCTGAGCGGCGCCGCGATCTGGTTCACGTCGCTGCATTCGACCTCGGTCAGCATCGGCGATCTCCCAGCCGCCTTCTCCGTCATCGGCCGCGGCGGCATCGCCGGCATCCCCTATGCGCTTCTGCTCTGTCTCGTCGTTGCCTTCGCCGCGCACTGGCTGCTCGGCCGCACCACGCTTGGTCGCTGGCTCTATGCCGTCGGCAACAATCCGCGCGCCGCGACGGTGTCCGGCGTGCCCACGGGCCGCGTGATCATCATCGCCTTCGTCCTTTCCGGCTTCTGCGCCGCGCTCGCTTCGATCGTCTATACGAGCCGCCTCGAGACCGGCACGCCGGTGCTCGGCCAGCGCGTGCTGCTCGATGTCATCGGCGCGGCGGTGATCGGCGGCGTCAGCCTCTTCGGCGGACGGGGCAAGATCTCCTGGGTGATCCTCGGCGTCCTGTTTCTCTCGGTCGTCGACAAGGGCCTGCAACTCCTCGGCCTGTCGCAGTCCATCGTCTTCGCGGTCAAGGGCGGCGTCATCCTGCTGGCGGCGATCATCGACGCCCTGCGCAGCCGCATTCTGGTCAGGGTGGCAGCATGAGCTCGGCACGTGACAGCGCGGCAAGCGAACGTGCGGGCGGCGCCCCGCTGCTCAAGGTCGAGGGCCTCCGCAAGAGCTTCTTCGGCGTCGAGGTGCTGAAGGGCGTCTCCTTCACGCTCGAAGCCGGCAAGGCGCTCGGCGTCATCGGCGAGAACGGCTCCGGCAAGTCGACGACGATGAACATAATCAACGGGCTGCTGCCGCCCTCGGCCGGCACGATGGCGATCGACGGCAGGCCCTATGCGCCTGCGAATTCCAAGGAAGCCGCGCGCGCCGGCATCGCCTTCATCCATCAGGAACTCAATCTCTTCGAGAATCTCAGCATCGCCGAGAACCTGGCGCTGCAAGCTTTTCCGCGGAGAATCAGTTGGCTGCCGCAGATCGACAAGGCGCGGATGCGGGCGCGGGCTGCCGATCTGCTGCGCCGGGTCGATCTCGACCTGTCGCCGGACATGCTGGTCAACCGCCTCGCGCCCGGCGAGCGGCAATTGGTCGAGATCGCCAAGGCCCTGTCGGGCGACGCACGGATCATCGTCTTCGACGAGCCAACGACATCGCTGACCTCGCGCGAGGCGGAGCGGCTGTTCGCGCTGGTGGCGCAATTGAAGGCGCGCGGCCTCGGCGTCATCTATATCAGCCACATCCTCGAAGACGTGCTGCGGCTCTGCGACGATGTGGTGACGCTGCGCGACGGGACCATGGTCGACAACCGTCCGGCGGCCAGCGTGACCACCGGCCATCTGATCGAGAGCATGCTGGGGCGACCGATTGCCGAACTGTTCCCGCCGCGCTCCGCAGCGGCGCCGCGCCAGGAAGTGGCGCTGGACGTGCGCGGCCTGACCCAGCCGGGCATCGTGCATGACCTCACTTTCCGCGTGATGCGCGGCGAGATCGTCGGCATCGCCGGGCTGATGGGCTCCGGCCGCTCCGAAACGGCGCGCATCCTGTTCGGGCTCGACCCCGCCCTTTCCGGCACGGTCGCGGTGAACGGCACGGTCATCGCCCAGCGTTCGCCGCGCGCCTGCATGGCCGCCGGCATGGCCTTCCTGACCGAGGACCGGCGCGGCGACGGGCTACTTCTGCCCGAGGGCGTGCTGACCAATGTCGAGCTCGCCCGGCTGGCGGACCTTCGTACCAACGCCGCCGCGCCGCTGCCGCAGGCCATGCTCGACCGCGATGCGAGCGAAGCCGCACGATCCGTCCGCATCAAGGCGCACGACCTCGTGCGGCAGCCGGTGCTCAGCCTTTCCGGCGGCAACCAGCAGAAGGTCGTGCTGGCCAAATGGCTGCTGCGCGAGCCGGCCGTCTTCATTCTCGACGAGCCGACGCGCGGCATCGATGTCGGCGCCAAGGCCGAGATCTACGGCCTCGTCCGCCAGCTGGCCGAGCGCGGCACCGGCGTCCTCGTCATCTCGTCCGAGGTCGAGGAACTGCTCGGCGTCTGCGACCGGGTGCTGACCATGGCCCATGGCGAGATCGTCGCCGAATTCACCTGGCCGGAGCTCGATCGCGCTGCGATCCTGCGCGCCGCCATGCAGAGGCAAGAGGGAGCCGCGTGATGCAGACGAGTTCGACCCGCGCAAGCCTCGCCGTCCTGCGCTCGGCCCCTGCCCTCCTGTTCGTGGCGGTCGTCGTTCTTTTCGCGATCCTCGCCCCCCGCTTCCTCGAGGTGCAAAACTTCGCCAACATCCTCACCCAGTCCGCCAATGTGGCGATCGTCGCGGTGGGCATGACCTTCGTGCTGCTCCTGGCCGGCGTCGATCTTTCCGTCGGCGCGGCCATGTATGTCTGCGCCGCCGTGGCCGGGCTCTATTTCAAGGATCTGCCGGCGCCCGCCGCCATGGCGCTGATGACGGCGATCGGCGCCCTGTTCGGCGCCATCAATGCGCTTTTCATCGTCGGGCTCGGCATCGCCGCTTTCATCGTGACGCTCGCGACGCTCTTCGTCGGCCGCGGCCTGGCGCTGCATCTGTCGCAGACCAAGATGGTCTTCGCCGGCGACCCCGTGCTTGCCTTTGGCCAGGGCGGTTTCCTCGGCATTTCCTATGCGGTCTGGACCATGGCGATCGTGCTGCTCCTCGCCCTCTGGGTGCAGCAATGGACCCCCTATGGCCGCTATCTCTATGCGATCGGCGCCGATCGCGAGGGCGCGCGCAAGGCCGGCATTCCCGTCCGCCGCGTGGTGTTCGCGACCTATGTCCTCTGCGGCACGCTCGCCGGTCTCGGCGGCTTCGTCTCGTTCAGCCAGGTCGCGGCTGCCTCGTCCGGCTTCGGCCTGCAGAAGGAATTCCCGGTCATCGCCGCGGCCGTGCTCGGCGGCACCAGCCTGTTCGGCGGGCGCGGCGGCGTGCTCGGCTCGGTGTTCGGCGCGATCCTGATCCAGACGGTGCAGAACGGCCTCGTCCTCCTCAACGCCAATCCGTATCTCTATCCGCTGGTGATCAGCGCCATCATCTTCATCGCCGTGCTGCTCGACAGCCAGCGCACCCGCATCCTCGCCCGCCTGACGCGCCGGCAGATCCGGATCGAGCCCGGCGTCGAGGCCCGACGATCCACTGCGACCTGACCGACACCCGGAGACCGCCACCATGACCCACCGTCGCGCCGCCGTGATCGGCTGCGGGTTCTTCTCGCAAAATCATCTGAATGCCTGGAACGATCTCAGCGAGCGCTGCAGCATCGTCGCGGTCTGCGATATCGATCGCGCCAAGGCGGAAGCGGCCGCAAGGCGCTTCGGCGTGCCGAAGTCCTATACCAATGTCGACGAGATGCTCGCCAATGAGAGCCTCGATTTCGTCGACATCGCGACCACGGCGCCCTCGCATCTCGCCCTCGCCGAGGCCTGCGCCGCCAAGGGCGTGCCGGTCATCGTGCAGAAGCCGCTGGCGCCCGACTGGACGGATGCGCGCGCGCTGGTCGCCGCGCTCGACCGCGCCGGCCTGCCGATGATGGTGCATGAGAATTTCCGCTTCCAGGCGCCGCTGCTGCGCGCCGCCGAGCTGGTCAAATCGGGCGCGATCGGCAAGGTCGTCTGGGGCCGCTTCTCGTTCCGGACCGGTTACGACATCTATGCCGGCCAGCCCTATCTCGCCGAAGTCGAGCGCTTCGCCATCCTCGATGTCGGCATCCATGTCCTCGACGTCGCCCGCGTCTTCATGGGCGAGGCCGAGTCGGTCGCCTGCCGGACCCAGCAGGTCCGCCCCGGCATCAAGGGCGAGGACCATGCGACGGTGCTGCTCGGCCATGTCGGCGGCGGCACCAGCGTGTGCGAGATCTCCTATGCGAGCCATCCCGAGCCCGACCCCTTCCCGTTCATGATCTTCGAACTGGACGGCGAGGCCGGATCGCTGCGCGTCGATGCCGGCTGCAAGATCGTCTGGAAGAACGCGTCCGGCACCCATCACGAGACGGCGGCTCCGGAAGCCGTCGCCTGGGGCAGCGAGCCCTGGACCGTGGTCCAGGACAGCGTCCGCGCCACGCAGCGCCACTGGCTCGATTGCCTCGACAGCGGCGCCGTCGCGGCGACCTCCGGCCACGACAATCTGAAGACCTTCGCCCTGGTCGAGGCGGCCTATGCCTCCGCCGCCAGCGGCCAGATCGTCCGGCCAGCCTCTATCGACTGAAGCCGTCTCGCGGGGAAATATCATGAAGATCAAGAGCATCCGCTCGCGCGTCTATCGCTGGACCGGCCCCACCGCCGCGCCGCGCAGCAATCTGAGCGCCAGCGCGATGGATGCGCTGAGCGGGCTCGGCGATTCCATGAGCTCGTTCCGCTTCCATGAATGGCTCATCTGCGAGGTCGAGACCGACGACGGCATTGTCGGCATCGGCAATTGCGCGCTCGCCCCGCGCATCGCCAAGCCGATCATCGACGCCTATCTCGCGCCGCTGGTCATCGGCTGCGATCCGTTCGACGTCGAGGCGATCTGGCAGAAGATGTATCGCTCGACCATCGCCTGGGGCCGCAAGGGCATCGGCATGGCCGCGATCTCCGCGATCGACATCGCCCTGTGGGACATCATGGGCAAAGCCGTCGGCAAGCCGGTGTTCAAGCTTCTCGGCGGCCGCACCAAGGAGGCAATCCCCGTCTATGCCTCCAAGCTCTACAGCCAGCCGCTCGACAGCCTCGCCGCCGAGGCGAAGCGCTATCTCGACGAGGGCTTCACCATGATGAAGCTGCGCTTCGG
This sequence comes from Kaistia hirudinis, assembly GCF_014196455.1. Taxonomy (GTDB): domain Bacteria; phylum Pseudomonadota; class Alphaproteobacteria; order Rhizobiales; family Kaistiaceae; genus Kaistia; species Kaistia hirudinis. The sequence continues at coordinate 932,265 of NZ_JACIDS010000003.1, read as the reverse complement.
CTGGGGGCCGCGGGACGGCGCGGCCGGCATGCGCAAGAACATCGATCTGATCCGCACCGTGCGCGAGGTCGTCGGCGACGACGTCGACATCATGATCGAATGCTATATGGGCTGGACGGTCGACTATGCCGAACGGATCCTGCCGCGGCTGGAAGAATTCCGCCCGCGCTGGCTGGAAGAGCCGGTGCTGCCGGACGATATCGCCGGCTATTCATTCCTGCGCCGCAAGAGCCCCATCCCGATCTCCGGCGGCGAACATGAATTCACGCTGTTCGGCTTCAAGCAATTGCTCGATGCCGAGGCGGTGAGCGTCATCCAATACGACACCAACCGCGTCGGCGGCATCACGGCGGCACAGAAGATCAACATGCTCGCCGAGGCCTATCAGGTGCCTGTGATCCCGCATGCCGGCCAGATGCACAATTACCACCTGACCATGGCCAATCTGAACTGCCCGATCTCCGAGTTCTTCCCGGTCAACGAGGTCGAGGTCGGCAACGAGCTGTTCTATTATCTCTTCGAAGGCGACCCCTTGCCCGAGCGCGGCTTCATCAACCTCAGCGACGACGTCCCCGGCCTCGGCATCACCCTCTCCGACAAGCATCTCGCCTCGTTCGAGGTGATCGAATAGGCGCTGCGCTGGACCACACCGAACAGGCGGCGGGAGATCGCTTCCGCCGCCTTGCGTGGTCTCGCGCGTACCTCGCTACGCGACTTCCAGATAGTCGCGGTCCGGGAGCGGCGGGAAGGGCGCCGTGGGGAGGGTCTGGTACCAGAAGGCGACCGAGGCGATATCGTCCTGCAGCGGCAGATAGCGCGGGTCCTTCTTCTCGGTTCGCCAGCCGAGCGCCTGGATGGTGACGCGAAGATCGCTCTCGAAGCGGATCGGGTCGTTCAGGTGCCAGCGATACATGCCGAAGCGCTGCTGGCTGCGATAGACGCCATCCGGCCGCAGAACCTGCGGCAGACCCGAATAGGGCGTGGTGAATTCGCGATAGCGGCTGTCCATCGTGTCGTCGACGACGCCGCCGTCGAAATTATAGGCGCCGCAGAAATAGTCCTCGGTGCCGGTGCCGCAGATGGTCGGGAAGGTGGTGTCGCCGTCCATGAAGAACTTGATCTCGCCCTCGCCCCACCAGCCGGAATTGTTGACGCCCCAGGCCATGTAGGTGCCGACATAGTGGCCGCGGCCGCTGATGCCGTCGACGATCGTATAGTCTTCCTTGAAGGGCAGCGGATTGGTGCGGCGGAACTGCGCATGGAAATAGGCCGCGTCCTCCGGCACGTCGGTCAGCGTATAGTTGATCTGGTAGAAGAGGATGCCGAAATTCTCCGGATCGCGGTTCTCGATCTCGATGCGCGCGGCCTTGCGGAAGGGCATTTCCCAATAGCAGTTGAAGGCCCGGCCGGGATTGACGCAGACGGCGAGCGAGGACACCTGCGCATACTGGTTCCAGCCCGAGCAGAAGAAGTCGCCCAGCGGACATTCGACCGAGGGCTGCTCCTGATCGTCCCACCAGATGCGCAGGATCAGTTCGCGCCAGCGCAGATACGCCGACGTCATCCAGATCTGCTGGATCGCGCCCATGCCGCGAATATCGGCGAGCACGCGCGTCTCGCCGGGCTCGATGCGGATCGAAGGCGAGACCTTCCAGCCGAGCACGCCGCCATCGGGTCCGAGGCCGCGCGCATGGATGGCGCCCGTGCCTTCGGTCGCCATGCCGCCGCGACCCTTCTCGCCCGTCATGTTCTCGGCGGAGATGGACCGCGTCTTGGCGGGAGACAGGCGGTAGAGATTATGCAGGCCGACGCCGAGGCCGTTGAACGAGGTTGTCATATGAGGATCCGTTGTTATGGGCCGGATTTACTTGAGGCGGATTTACTTGAGGCCCGTCGTCTTGATCGAATCCATGATCTGTCGCTGGAAGATCACGAAGATGACGAGCATGGGGATGGCGACGATGACGGAGGCCGCCATCGTATAGTTCCAGGCGGATGAATACTGGCTCTTGAAATTGGCGATCGCGACCTGAACGACCCAGAGATCGGACTGGGGCGCGACGGTGAGCGGCCAGAGGAAGCTGTTCCAGTTGGCGAGGAAGAAGAGGATCGCCAGCGTCGAGACGATCGGGCGGCTGAGCGGCAGGATGATGCTCCAGTAGATCCGCCAGTAGCCGGCGCCGTCGATCAGCGCCGCCTCCTCCAGCTCCCGCGGCAGCGACAGATAATATTGCCGCAGCAGGAAGATGCCGAAGGCGTCGAAGATCGAGGGGATGATGAGCCCCGCCCAGCTGTTCACCATGCCCATCATCCGCACCATGGCGAAGAGGGGCACGATGATGACCGGCAGCGAGACCAGGAAGGTGGAGAGCATCGCGAGGAACACCGCCTCGCGCCCCGGAAAGCGCAGCCGCGCCAGCGCATAACCCGCCATGGTGTGGAAGAAGAGCGCGACCACCGTGACGACCGACGAGACGATGAAGGTGTTGGCCAGATAGTGCCAGAACGGCACCTCGGTCAGCACGTAGAAGAAGTTCGCGAGCGTCGGCTGCGCCGGGAGCACGTTGGAGCGGAAGACCTCCGGCGGCGGCTTGAACGAGATCGAGAGCATGTAGAGCAGCGGATAGATCGCCATCACGCCGAGTATGGCCGTGATCACCATCAGGATGAGGCGGACGATGCGCTGCTGGCCGTCATAGACGGGGGGCGCGGGCGCCTTAGTCATACTGGAACCTCCCGCCGCGTGTTGCCCAGAAGAAGGCGAGCGTGATCGCCATGAGCATCAGCACGAGCAGCGTCGCCATGGCCGAGGCGTATCCGAACGCGCCATATTGGAAGGCCTGCTGATAGATGTAGGTGATCAGCAGCAGCGTCGCGTTCGCCGGCCCGCCGCGCGTCATCACATAGACGAGGTCGAAGGCCTGCTGGCCCGAGACTGCCGCGACCGACGAGACGACGAGCACGAAGAAGCTGGTCGGCCGCAGCAATGGCAGCGTGATGTGCCAGAAGCTTTGCGCGCGGTTCGCGCCATCGATGCGAGCGGCCTCGTAATACTCCTTCGGGATGTCCTGCAGGCCGCCGATGAAGATCAGCATGTAGAACCCCATCAGGAACCAGACGAAGGCCAGCACCACGGTGAACAGCGCGACATGCGGATTGCCGAGGAAGGACACGGAGCCGAGACCGAGGCCGGCAATCAGGCGTGGCAGCACGCCGATCTTCTCGACCGACATCAGTTGCCAGACGAGCGCGACGACGACGAGGCTGACGACCTGCGGCGCGAAGAACAGGAAGCGCATCGCGGTGTTGAAGCGCGATGTCTTCTGGACGAGCAGCGCCAGCATCAGGCCGATGACGTAGAGCAGCGGCACCGCCATCAGGGCGAAGGTCAGCGTCACCCGCAGCGCCGACCAGAACAGCGGATCGGCCACCATGCGCGCATAATTGCCGAGCCCGACGAAACGGAAGCCGCCGAAGCCGTCGACCTCGAAGGCGCTCATGCCGATCGCCAGCAGCATCGGCAGGCCGATGAAGATCAGCAGTCCCAGCGCGTCCGGCAGGACGAACAGGATGCCGGCAACCGCCTCGCGCCGCTCCGTCGGAAGCTGTCGCAAGGCGGCGCGCTTGGCCGCCTTGCGATCTCCGTTCAGATGGGCCGTCACAGCAGCGGCGCGCCCTTGTAGCTCGCCAGGAAGGCGTCGATCTGCTGGCTGGCCGTCGCCGCGGCCTGCTGCGGATCCGTGCCGCCCAACATGGTGCCCTGGATCGCGTCGGAGATCATCTTGTAGACCTCCGGCGGCAGGCGCGGCTCGGCCCGCGTGCCGGGATGGATCTCGCGCGTGAAGACGCCGAGCATGCCCTTGTCGAACGCCGCGGCGCCGGCCTTGAGCGCCGAATTGCGTGGCGGCATGTCCGATTTGGCGACCGTGCACCAGTCGACGACGCGGTCGATCGATTCCTTCGACATGGACGCGAGCGCCCAGGCGATGAACTTCGCGGCCGCCTCGGGATTCTTGCCCTTGGCGTTGGCGACGAAGGCCCAGCCGCCGCCGACCGTTACATATTTCCCGCCCGCGGGGACAGGCAGGCGGAAGACGCCATATTTGAAATCGGGGGCGTTGTTGGCGAGGTCGGAAATGCCCCAGATGCCCATGTTCTGGATGGCACAATAGCCGGAGGCGAGGTTGGCCGCGATGTCGCTGCCGCCACCGCCCAGCGCCTGGCGCGGCGCCGCGCCCGACGCAACGGCATCCTGCCACAACTTCAGCGCCGCCACGGTTGCCGGGCTGTCGAAGGCGCTCTTGCCGTCGGCCTGCTGGAACTCGCCGCCGCCCTGCCACATGAACGGATACCAGGTGAAGTTCTGGTAATAGCCGGGCTGCGTCTCGAACAGGAGGCCATAGCGATCCGCCGTGGTCAGCTTCTTGCCGACCTCCAGCAATTCGTCCCAGGTCTTCGGAACGTCGTTCTCGTTGAGACCGGCATCCTCGAACGCCTTGACCGAATAGTAGAAGGCCATCGGCTCGACTTCCATCGGGACGCCGTAGATCTTGCCGTCGACCTTGCGGTTGGCGATCACGGTCTCGGGGAAATCGGCCTGGGCGGCAGCGTCGATATGGGGCGACAGATCCGTCAGCACGCCGCCATTATAATAACGCAGGAAATCACCGGGCGAGATCAGGAAGACGTCCGGGCCCTGGCCGGACGCGAAGGACGTCGCCAGCTTCGTGCCGCCGATATATTCGCTGTCCGGCACGTAATCGAGCGTGATCTTGGCGTCGTTGGCGCTGTTCCACGCGTCGACCAGATGAACGATCCACTCGGACTGCGTCTTCGACGGGCCATTCGGTCCGATGAACTGCATGAAGTTGAGGCTGCCGTCTGCAGCGAAGGCGCTCGAACCCAGCGAGAAGCCGGTGAGTCCGGCTGCACCCAGGCCGACGCCGGCCTTCAGGATCGAACGCCGGGACCAGCCCTGCGGGCGGAGATGGGTATCACTCATGTTTTCCTCGGAAGCGTTGTTGATTGCTTGCGTTTCTTGCTTGGTTTCTTGGTTTGCCTACTGGGTGGCGGGCGCATCGCCCGCCGCATTCCGCCTGCATCAGGCGGTATCGAATTGCCGGAGGATGCAGGGCAGGATCTCGTTGCGCGGCGTGCCGTCGACGCGGCCCTCGACCCGGTCGAGCAGCATGGCGACGGAGCGCGTCGCGAGCAGCGCGGGGTCGTTGCCGACGCGGGTCACGCGGGGGCGGAAATAGTCGAAATGCTCCCACCCGCCGAAGGAGGCGACGGCGATGTCGTCGGGGATCCTCAGCTTGTGGTCATAGAGCGCGGCGAGCCCGCCCTGGGCCATCAGCGAGCTGGAAAAGAAGATCGCGTCGGGGAGGTTGCCGCCATGCTCGCGCAGCAGCCATTCGACGCCCTCATAGCCCGAAGGCGTGAGATAGCTGCCTTCATAGTGAAGCGTCGTGTCGACGATGCCGCCATGCTGGCCGAAGCCTTCGTCGAAGGCGGTGCGGCGGATGACGGCCTGATCGAAGAAGGAAGGACCGGTGATCTGCGCCACGCGGCGATGCCCCGCCTCGGCCAGATACTTCCCCATGAGATAGGCGCCGCCGGCATCATCGATCCCGACGCTGTCGATGACCTGGCTCGGCAACTGGCCGATGAACACGGCAGGAATGGTCAGTCGCTCGAGATCCTCATGCATCCGGTGCACGGCGAAATCGGCGATCAGGATGCCGTCGAAACGCTTCGGGCTGATCTGGCGCAGATATTCCCGGCCATGTTCGACCGACCGCCCGCCCGGCACGTCGGTGTTGAAGATCATGGTCTCCAGCCCGGCCTTCTCGAGCTCGGTCTGGATGACCTGGACGAGCTTCACATAGAACGGGTTGAGAATATCAGGGATCAGGACGGCAATGAGGTTCGTGCGCCCGGTGCGCAGCGACCGCGCCTGCGGGTTTGGCGCATAGCCCAGTTCCTCGACGGCAGCCATGACCTTGTCGCGCAGCGGCTTGGAGACGCGATCCGCGTGATTGAGCACGTGCGACACCGTCGTCCGTGACACCCCAGCTCGCTCGGCAACCTTTGAAATCGTGCTCATGCTTCTACCGATAGCGCTCTGCAAATCCATTTGCAAATGGATTTGCAAATGGATTTGCACGGCATGCATCTACAACTCTTCGGCGTATCCGGGCGCCGCATATCAGTTACAAACCACTGATTTCACAAAGATAATTTTGTCTTCAGGGCGCGCGGCCGCTCCATTCATGGAACGGCGAGGGCTTTCCTGGAGAACGCGAGAGCGCGAGAGCGGATTGTCGGCCTGACGGTGCGCCGGTGGGGAGCCGACTTGCATGCAGCGTTCCCGTTTCGAGGGAACGGTGAAGCTGGATCAGTAGTGGCCGCTCATGCGCACCTCGGCGAGGTGGCGCTTCATGTCGGCGACGCGCTCGCGATGACCCTCGCCGCGCGCCAGGCTGACGGCCGTCGACAGGATATCGATCACCACCATGGCGGAGAGCCGCGAGATCGTCGGGGTGTAGAGATCGGTGTTTTCCAGCGTCTCGGCGACGATGCGGATGTCGCAATAGCGCAGCATCGGGCTCTCGCAGCCGGTGATGCCGATGGTCGTCGCGCCCTTCTCGCGGGCAAAGCGCAGCGCCTGGATGACCTCGCGCGTCTGGCCGCGATTGGAGATGCCGACCGCGACATCGCCCTTCTGCAGCAGCGAGGCCACCATGAACATCTGGTGGCCGTCGCTATGGGCGCCGCAGGGCACGCCGAAGAGGGGAAATTTCTGCTGGGCATCGAGGGCGACGATGGCCGAGGCGCCGAGCCCGAAGAACTCGATCCGGCTCGCCTTCACCATCGCGGCGACGCCTTCGCCGATCGCGACGGGATCGAGGCGGCTGCGGACCCAATTGAGATTGGCGAGGTTGAAATCGAAGATCTTGCCGATGATCGACGTCAGCTCGTCCTCGGTCGAGATGGCCGAATGCGAGGTGGTGCGGGCGAAGACCAGCGAGCGCGCCAGCTTGATGCGCATGTCGCGGAAGCCGTCGCAGCCGATCGCGCTCGCAAAGCGCAGCACGGTCGGCTCGCTGACGCCGGCGGCCTTGGCAAGTTGCGCCAGCGTCATGTCGACGGAAGCATTGGGGTCGGCGAGGACCGCCTCGGCCACGCGGCGATCGGATTTGCGCAGCGTCGGCAGGCTGCGATTGATGACCTCAAGGAGATTGTCGTCGAGTTCGGTCGTCGCGATCTGATCCATGGGTCCCGCCTTCCGCCGCATCGAAGCTCAAGGTTTCACCCACCTTGGGCTTGAGGATGACAGGCCGCAGCGCCGAGAGAGCGGCGGCGTCGATGTCCGCCTCGTCCAGCGTATTGAACGCGAACATACCGAAATGGTGCGGCACGAGGTAGGGCGAATCCGCTTTGCGCGCCAGTGTGATGGCTTCGTGAAGCGTCAGATTGCCGGGAATGCCGTTGGCGAGGCGGTGCGCGTCGCGCCCATTGACGGGGAGGAGCACAACGTCCGGCGCGAAGTCGCGCACCGCCTCATCGAGACCCGGATACGGAACGGTGTCTCCGGAGTGATAGACGCAGAACCGTGGCGACCGGATCCCGTAGCCGAGAAAGAGATGTCGGCCGGACGCATCGCGCTCCAGCGTCTCGTGCGCCGCGGCGAAGACGCGGATTGTAAGGCCGGGCAGCGGCTCCAGCGTCTCGCCCGCATCGACGGCGACGAGTTCGGCCGCGGCGCCGATCCGCTCGCGCGCCAGGTCGCGCTTCGCGGCCGGAACGACGAAACGAAGCTTCGGAAAGCGTGCGGCGAGCGGGGCGAGCGTGCCGGCATCCATATGATCGCCATGGGCATGGGTGACGAGCACGAGATCGGGTTCAGGCAAGTCCTCCGGACGGATCGGCGGCGGCATCATCCGGCGATGGTCGTTCAGCTTGCCGGCATATTTGAGCGCGAGGCTGTCGGAGAGATAGGGATCGATCAGGATCCGATGGTCGCCCGTCTCGATCCAGAAGCCGGCCTGACCGAGCCAGGAGAGGCCCGGCCGTCCCGGCTCGGGCAGCCCTGCGAAGCGCTCAATGCGCATGAACCGCCAGCGCCTCCAGAAGGTTCTCCACCGCCCGCACCGTCGAGCGCTCGACCGAGGCGTCCGTAAAGCCGCCGATATGGCTGGTGAGCACGACGCGCGGATGGGCGAAGAGCGGCTCCGCTTCCGGCGGCTCAGCCTCGAACACGTCGGTCGCATAGGTGCCGACCTGTCCGCGCTCCAGCGCCGCCAGCATGGCATCGGCATCGACGAGCCCGGCGCGGGCCGTATTGACCACGACGCAGCCGCGCGTCAGGCCCGCGATGCGCTCCGCCGTCAGCAGGGGACGGCCGTCCTCCGGCAGCGGGGCATGCAGGCTGATGGCGTCCACGCCGCCGATCGCCTCATCGAGGCCGGTGCGACTGAAATTCGGATGGACGATGCGATCGGCATTGGCAAAGGGGTCATAGCCGACGACGCGCGCGCCAAGATCGAGGCAAAGTTGCGCGAAGGTGGCACCGATCGCCCCGAGGCCGATCACGCCGACACGCGCATCCGCGATCTCGCGCCCGAGGCGGCGCGGCCACGCGCCCCGGCGCATGCCTTCATGCGTCCAGACGATCTGGCGGAGGCCCGCCAGCGTCAGCGTCAGCGCGAGTTCGGCGACGCCGCGCGCATTGGTGCCGACGGCGCGGCGAAGCTCGATGCCGCGCGCTTCCAGGACGTCGAGCGGCAGATTGTCGACGCCCGTGCCATTGCGGCTGATGACGCGCAGCCGGTCGGCCGCATCGATCACCCGTTCGCTGACCGGCTCGACGCCGGCAAGCCAGCCGACGCAGCCCGGCAAGGCGGCGATCAGCGTCGCCTCGTCGGGAATGGCGCCCGGCGCCGGCATGACGAGTTCGAAGCCGGCCGTCTCGAGCGAGCGGAGCGCCGGATGGCCGCCCTGCGAGAGCGAGCGCGGCGTGATCAGGATGCGCCGCATCAGCCCCTCCCGGTCACGCGCGCGGCGATCGCCGCGATCTCGTCGAAGGCGGGTCCGGAGGTCGGGATGGCGATATCGAAGACTTCGGCGATCACCTGCGTCCAGCCATGGATGAAATAGGTCCAGCCATCCTTGACCTGCAGCCCTTTCACCGCCTGCTGGGCGCGGGCCTGGCCGAGGAAGATGAGGTCGCCGCGATAGTTCAGCTCCCACACGACGGCGCGCTCGGGGAAGGATGCGGCGTCGGTCAGCGGCGAGCCCGGCGCGTCCTTGCCGAGACCGGTCGCGTTGACAACGAGGCTGCCGGGCTTCAGCGCGGCGAGGATGGTGTCATTGTCGCCGGCCTCCGGTGCGAGCCGGTATTCGACCGGGATATCCGTGCCGAGCTCGTCGTGGATCGCGCGGATATGGTCGAGCCGCGGCTGCGAGCGGTTGGAGACGATGATACGCGAGGGGCGGTCGGCGCCGCGCTTCGCCTGCATCAGATGCCAAGTGATGGCGATGGTCGATCCGCCCGCGCCCATGGAGAAGAGTTCCGCGCCCGTCTGCGCGAAATGGCCGGGCGGCAGGAAGCCGTCGATGGACAGGCCCGAGGAGATCGGGTCCTTGGCATGGCAGATCAGGCGGTCGCCGCGCTTCGAAAGGCAGCTCGTCTCGGCCATCAGCCGCGCGTGGGTGTCGATCTCGTCGAAGAGATCGCGGCAGGCGTCGAACAGGTCGAGCTTGTGCGTCGTCACCAGCGCGCCACGCGACAGCGGATCCGCCTTGATGAAGGCGACGGCCTCGCGATAGCGCTCGGGCCGGTCATGCGGCACGAAATCGATCCCCTTGATCTCGACATCGCCGAGGCCGAGATGACCAGCCCACTCGGGGAACACCCGCATGATCGAGGATTTCGCCGTGGTGACGCCGATGAAATAGAAGGTCGGCCGCGTGGCGGGCGCGTAGGTCACGGCTCCGGTCACGGCTTGGCCCTCAGTTCCGCGACGCGGGCGACCGCCGCACGCGCATTGGCGGCGATCTTGGCGAAATTGCCTGCGGCGATGTCGGCGCGGGTGGCGATCCAGGTGCCGCCCACCGCCGCGACCTCCTTGAGCGCCAGCCAGTCGCCGAGATTGTCGAGCGTGACGCCGCCGGTCGGATTGAAGCGGATGCCGGTATGGGCATAGGGCGCGGCGATATTCTTCAGCATGTTCGGCCCGCCGGCCGGCATTGCCGGGAAGAACTTGACCATGCGGCAGCCGGCCCGCAGCGCGGCCTGCAGGTCGGTAGGCGTCATGATGCCCGGCGCGAAGGGCAGGCCGCAGGCGGCCGCATGCGCCAGCACGGCGGTATCGAGCCCCGGCGAGAGGGCGAAGCGGGCGCCGGCATCCAGCGCGGCATCGACCTGCGCCTCGTCCAAAACGGTCCCCGCGCCAACGAGAAGCTCGGGCCGCGCCTTGGCGATCGCCTCGATCGTGGCGCGCGCCGCGCCGGTGCGAAAGGTGATCTCGGCGACCGGCAACCCGCCCTCGATCAGGGCATCGGCGAGCGGCAGGGCGGCGGCCGCATCGTCGAGCGCGATCACCGGGACGATCGCGTGCGTGGAAAGCTCATCGAAGATGGACATGTCGTGCGGCTAGTCCTGCGTGGCGAGGATGGTTTCGATCTCGGCCTGGCTGCGCGGCCGGTAAGCGGCATTCGGCACGGCCTTCCAGCCGGTGCCGTCGGCGACGACGCGCGTCGCCATGCCGCCCGAGCGGGCAATGACGTCGTAGTCCTGTCCGGAATCGGCGGGGTAGCAGAAGCTCATCACCAGCGGCGCGGCGCCCGTATTCACCGAACGGTGGATCCACAGCGGCGGCACATAGACGAGCACCTTCGGCGCGATGGCGAGGATTTGCGTTTCGCCCTGCGGCGATTCCATCAGCATCAGGCCCTCGCCCGATTCGCCGTAATAGGTCTCGGGGCGATTGGCGCGGGCGTGGATGTGGCCGCGCGTAACGAAATACTCGTCGCCGATCCGGCCCGGCTCCATGAAGGTGGTGCCGAAGATCAGATCGCCATGGGCGGCCTGCGGGCGAACTTCATGGACATGATAGACGACGCGCGCGCCGCCCGTGGCGACGGCCGCGGCAAAGGCCTCGGCGTCGGCATAGATGCCGTCGAGCTCGGCGAGCCGCTTCTCGTAGCGCCCGGTCGCGTTCGACAGGGCGCCGCTGGCCGGATCGATGCGGTGCGCGCTGGGGGAAATGAGCATGGGGTCCTCCAATCCGTATAAAAACTACATTTTCGGCGATGGAATGCAATAAGAAAAGTTCGGAAGCTCGACGCCGCTGGCGTGAGGCACGCCGATTATCGGCCAATTCGGCCGGAATGACGCCCTGCAGCAATCCTTGCTGCGTTGCAATAGTAAAATAATCGGTAGTTAAGCTACCAAAAAGAGTTGCAGACTCTCCGGCGATCGGGCAAGTTGGCCTGAGGAGGAGGGACCGGATGAACGCTGCCGCTCACAGTCAGGATCGGATCAAGCATGCCTTTCTCTGGCCTGCCTTCCTGATCGTCCTCCTGATCTCGCTGTTTCCGCTGATCTACGCGCTCTCGGTCAGCTTCCAGACCATGCGTCTGGTGCCGCCGACGCCGCCCCGCTTCGTCGGCGTCAGCAACTACGCCGATGTTCTCGTTTCGGCGCGGTTCTGGGGATCGGTCTGGACCACCGCGATCATCGTCTTCGCCTCGGTCGCGCTGCAATATGTGATCGGCTTCGCGCTGGCGTTGGCGCTGCACCACAATGTGCCGGGCGCCGCGCTCTATCGCGTTACCTTCCTGCTACCGATGTTCCTGGCGCCGGTCTGCGTCGCGCTGATCGCGCGCATGATCTTCCATCCGGTGGTCGGCCCGGTGAACGACCTCTTCACGTTCCTCGGCGCACCCAACATCCCCTTCCTGACGCAGCCCAAGCTCGCCCTCGCCGTCCTCGTCACGATCGAGGTCTGGCAGTGGACGCCCTTCGTCGTCCTGCTGATGCTGGCCGGGCTGCAGGGATTGCCGGCCGAAGTCTTCGAGGCGGCGCGCGTCGACAACATCCCGGCCTGGCGGCGCTTTCGCGACATCACCTTCCCGATGCTGCTGCCGCTGTCCGTCGCCGTCGTGTTCATCCGCCTGATCGAGGGGTTCAAGATCATCGACACGGTGTTCGTGCTGACGGGCGGCGGTCCGGGTACATCGACCGAAACCGTGACGCTCTACGCCTATAATGAGGGCTTCAAGAAGTTCAACATCGGCATGACCTCGGCGCTGAGCTTCGTCTTCCTCGTCGTCATCATCCTCTTCGGCACCGTCTATCTCGCTGCGGCGCAACGCCTGACCCGGAAGTATGCGTGATGGAAAACCGCAGCTATCGGGCCCTCGGACTGTTCTTCAGCCTGTTCTGGCTCTTCCTGTGCCTGTTCCCGCTCTGGTGGGTGTTCGTCACCGCCTTCAAGCCGCCGCTCGCGGTGAGCCAGGGCGCCACCTACCTGCCGTTCATCGATTTCCAGCCGACGCTGCAGGCGTTTCGCGACGCCTTCTCCGGCCAGCGCGGCGATTTCCTGAACCCGATCCTGAGCTCCGTCTATGTGTCGATCACGGCGACGGCGCTCTCGGTCTTCCTCGGATCCATGGCGGCCTATGCGCTGGTGCGGTTCGAGTTCCGCGTCCGCCTGCTGTCCGGCGTCATCTTCGGCATCGTCGCCATCGGCGGCTTCATCCTGCTGACGTCTGTCTACGGGATGCGCGTTCCCTATGCGCTGGTCATCGTCCTCGTCGTCGGCCTGCCGGTCGCGATCCTCGCCAACCGCCTGCCGCTGCCGGGCCCGGTGATGACCAACCAGGACGTCACCTTCTGGTTCGTCTCGCAGCGCATGTTCCCGCCGATCGTCTCGGCCTTCGCGATCTTCCTGCTCTATTCGGAGAGCAACAAGGTCGGGCTACGCCTGCTCGACAGCTTTCCGGGCCTCGTCCTCGCCTATACCGCCTTCGGCCTGCCCTTCGCGATCTGGCTGATGCGCGACTTCTTCCAGACCGTTCCGATCGAGGTCGAGGAGGCGGCGCAGGTCGATGATATCGGCCGCATGCGCATCTTCTTCCAGATCGTGCTGCCCATGGCCAAGCCCGGCCTCGTGGCGACCGCGATGATCGTGCTCGCCTTCATCTGGAACGAGTTCCTGTTCGCGCTGCTGCTCACCTCGTCGAAGTGGCAGACGCTGCCGATCCTGCTGGCCGGCCAGAATTCCAGCCGCGGGGACGAGTGGTGGGCGATCTCGGTCGCCACGCTCATCTCGATCGTCCCGATGATCGTCGTCGCGGCCATTCTCGGCCGGATGATGCGCTCGGGCCTGCTCTCCGGTTCGATAAAGTAGTCTTCAAGGGAGGAATGGAATGAAGAGTATCCTGCTATCCGCCGTCGCGCTGCTTTCGGTCGCGGGCGCGGCCAATGCCGCCTGCTCGCCCGATTATTCCGGCGTGACCCTGTCCGTCTCGACCCAGAACGGCCCGTTCATCGCCTCGGCGCTGAAGGATGCCGCGAAGGTCTGGGAAGAGAAGACCTGCGGCAAGGTCAACATCGTCGAGTTCCCGTTCAGCGAGCTCTATCCGAAGTTCCTGACCGCCATGTCGCAGCAGACCGGCGACTTCGACGTCATCGGCTTCATCCCGGCCTGGGTCCCGGACTTCGCACCCTATCTTTCGACTATGCCGGCCGAGATGCAGAAGGGCCCGGCCTGGGATGACATCCATCCGGTCTATCGCGAACGGCTGATGATGTGGGACGGCGAGATCAAGTCGGCGACGATGGATGGCGACATGCATCTGCTGAACTACCGCGCCGATCTGTTCGAGGACGCCGCCAACAAGGAAGCCTTCAAGAAGAAGTACGGCTACGACCTCGCCGCGCCGACGACCTGGCCGCAATATTACGACGTGGCCGCCTTCTTCACCGATCCGGCCAAGGGGCTCTATGGCACGGCCGAGGCCTATAAGCGTAGCGGCCAGCAGTTCTGGTATTTCTTCAGCCACGCCGCCAGCTACACCAACAATCCCAAGAATCCGGGCTCGATGTTCTTCGATCCGGAGACGATGGACGCGCAGATCAACAATCCCGGCTGGCTTAAGGCCCTCGAGGATTACAAGCGCGGCCTCGCCTACAATCCGCCGGGCGCGCTCAACAATGGCTCGGGCGACGTGCGTCCGCTCTATGCCGGCGGCAAGGTCGCCATGAACATCGACTGGGGCGATTCCGGCGTGCTCGGCGCGACCAAGGGCGAGAGCGCCATCGCCGGCAATGTCCGCACGGCGGTGCTCCCCGGTTCGACGGAGATCTGGAACTACAAGACCAAGTCCTGGGACAAGTTCGACAAGCCGGTCGCCTCGCCCTTCCTCGCCTTCGGCGGCTGGCAGCTCGCCGTTCCGGCCGACAGCAAGAACCAGGCGGCCGCCTGGTCCTTCGTCCAGGTCGCGACCAGCCCCGAAGTCTCGGCCAAGGCGATCGTGACGGCCAATACCGGCGTCAATCCCTATCGTCTCAGCCACTACACCAATATCGACAACTGGTCGTCGATCTTCACCAAGGAGGAAGCCGAGAGCTATCTGAGCGCTCAGAAGGCTTCGCTCGACTCGCCGAACGTCGCGCTCGACCTGCGCATTCCCGGCTTCTTCAACTACACGGAAGTCCTCGAGATCGAGCTTTCCAAGGCGCTCGCCGGCGAGGAGGAGCCGCAGGCGGCGCTGGATAACATCGCTGCGGAGTGGAACAAGATCACGGACGAGTTCGGCCGCGACAAGCAGTTGGCCGCCTACCGCTCCGCGATGGGCCTGCCGCCGCTGAAGTAAGCCGATCTCCCATGCCACGCCCTGGCCGGGTTCACCCGGCCAGGGCATTTTCCGGATGGACAGCCATGTCGCATGTCGAGCTGAACCAGATCACCAAATCCTTCGGGGCCACCTCGGTCATTCCCCCGCTCGACCTCGCGATCGAGAAGGGCGAATTCCTGGTCCTGGTGGGGCCTTCGGGCTGCGGCAAGACGACGACGCTGCGCATGCTCGCGGGCCTCGAAAGCGCCTCGTCCGGCTCGATCCGCATCAATGGCCGCGATGTCACGCATGCCCGGCCGGGCGAGCGCGATTGCGCCATGGTGTTTCAGAATTACGCGCTCTACCCGCATATGAGCGTTCGCGAGAATATCGGCTACGCGATGAAGGTGCATGGCACCGACAAGGCCGTGATCGCCGAACGCGTCACCGAAGCGTCCAGGCTTCTCGGCCTCGATCCCTATCTCGACCGCAAGCCCAAGAATCTTTCCGGCGGCCAGCGCCAGCGCGTCGCGATCGGTCGCGCCCTCGTGCGCCATCCGCAGGTCTTCCTGTTCGACGAGCCGCTCTCCAACCTCGATGCCAAGTTGCGCGTCGAGATGCGCACCGAGATCAAGCTGCTGCAGCGCCGCCTCGGCACCACGGCGGTTTATGTGACGCATGACCAGGTCGAGGCGATGACCATGGCCGACCGCGTCGTGGTCATGCGCGCCGGCCGGATCGAGCAGGCCGCCGATCCGATCACGCTGTATGAACGCCCCGCCAACCGCTTCGTCGCCAATTTCATCGGCTCGCCGGCCATGAACTTCCTGAACGCCACGATCGCGGACGGCGCCGTGCGCGTCGGCGACCAGGTCCTGAGCCTCCCGCCCGACGAGGCGGCGCGTCTCGGCGCGCGCGGCAGCGTCATCTTCGGCATCCGGCCCGAGCATATGCGCGCCTCCGAACATCAGGCGGCGCTCAGCTTCGTCCCCGAAGCCGTCGAGCCGCTCGGACCCCACACGCTGGTGCTCGGTCGCCTCGCGGGCGAGAAGATCACGGCGCAGGTCGATCCGCGCTTCCCGGTGACGCCGGGCGCTCCCTGCACGGTTCCGATCGACATGACGCAGGCGCATTTCTTCGATCCGCAGACGGAGCAGCGTCTCTGATGCGCGACCTCTATCTGGCGATCGACGTCGGAACGGGCGGCCTGCGCGCCGCGCTGGTCGACACCGCCGGCAAGGTGCTGGCGATCAGCCATCGCGAGCATGAGCAGATCGTGCCGCAATTCGGCTGGTCGGAGCAGCGTCCGGCGGATTGGTGGACCGGGACGATCGCCAGCATTCGGGATGTTCTGGAGCGGGTCGACAACGCCGCGGCCCGCGTCGCCGCGATCTGCACCTGCGGCCAGATGCATGGCTCGGTTCTCGTCGATGCGAAGGGCGAACTCACGCGCGAAGCGGTGCTGCTGTGGAACGACAAGCGCCCCATCCCGCAGGTCGAGGCCTTTGCCGCGCGGGTCGCGGGCGAACGCGTCCTGCCGCTCGCCGCCAATCTTCCGTCTCCCGCCTGGCCCGCCTTCAAGCTGATGTGGCTGATGGAGAATGATCCGTCCGCCGTCGAGCGCGCGGCCGCGCTGCTGATGCCGAAGGACTGGATCAACTTCAAGCTGACCGGCCGTCACGCCCAGGACGTGACCGAAGCCTCGCTCTCCTTCCTGATGGACTGGCGCTCCCGGCAATGGTCGGACGAGCTGCTCGCGCTGACGGGTGTGCCCCGCCGCCTTCTGCCCGAACTCCACGCCCCGGGCGACGTGCTCGGCGGTCTGCTGCCCGATGTCGCCGGCGCGCTCGGCCTTTCCTCCGGCTTGCCGGTTCTGGTCGGTGCCGGCGATTATCCGATGGCGCTGCTCGGCTCGGGCGTCACGCGCCCCGGCATGGGCTCCGACGTCACGGGCACATCCACGATCATCACGCTGCTGCATGACGGGCCGGTGCTGGATCCCGAAGTGTCCAACGTCATCTCGGCCGACGGCACCTGGGGCGCCATGACGCTGCTCGATGCGGGCGGCGACGCCGTGCGCTGGGCAAGGCGTGCCTTTCACGAGAACGCGCTCTCCTATGCGGAGGTCGCTGCGCAGGCCGAGCGGGCCGAGGCGGGTTCCAAGGGCCTGTTTTTCCTGCCCTATCTCTCCGGCGAGCGCTTCGGCGCGCATCGCAATTCGCGCGCCCAGTTCTTCGGTCTCTCGGCGGCGCATGGCTTGCCGGAACTCCACCGCGCGGTGCTCGAAGGCGTCGCCTTTTCCGTGCGGATGAAGCTCGACACGCTGCAGGGCGGCCATGCGCGGCCCGAACGGATCGTTGCCGCCTCTGGCGGCGCCAAGGCGGCGCTGTGGCTCAAGATCAAGGCGAGCCTCTACGACGTGCCCTATGTCGTGCCGGAAGAACTGGAATGCGGCGTCGTCGGCGCGGCCATCCTTATGGACAGCGTGGTCGGCGGCGCGGCCAATCTCGACGCCGCCGTCGCGCACATGGTCCGCTTCGGCCCGGACATCATGCCCGATCCCGCCTGGACGGCGCGCTACGACCGGATGATGCCGATCTTCGCCCGCCTCTACACCGCCGCGCAGGCCTTCTACGACGACCTCGACGCTCTATGAGCGGAGGGCGGCGCGACGTTCAGTTTGACCGCGACGGCCTCGGCATCTCGGTCACGAGACCCCTGCCCTCGCCGATAATCGCAATGGACTGGCGGATCGTAGCGGTCATCGGGATGAGGTGTTCGCCGAGTTCGGACTTGGGCGCGAGCAGCAGTCGCACCGCCTCGCGGCCCATTTCTTCGTGCGGCAGGGCGAAGGTCGTGAGCCCCGGACGGAGGTCGGCGGCGAGTTCGTCATTGTCGAACGAGACCACCGACATGTCGGCGGGGATGCGCAGTCCGGCCTCGCCGAGAGCCTGATAGGCGCCGAAGGCCAGTCGGTCATTGAGGCAAAGCAGCGCCGTCAGCGGCACCTTGCGCTCGAGCAGCCCGCAGACCAGCTCATAGCCATTGCGCGCTTCCCAGTTCCAGCAGCTCTCCTCGGCAACGAAGTCGAGGCCGAAGCGGGCCATCTCGGTCCGGATGCCGGAAAGACGGCGCGACACGGTCTCGGAGCGAAAGAGGCCCTGCTCGACCATCTGATTGTGGCCGATGAGCGCGATGCCGTCGCGGATGCCGGCGTCGTGCAGCAGACGCACGGCCGCGCCGCCGGCCTCGAACTCGTCGGGAAGGATGCAGACCGGATGATGCCGGCTGGTCGCGTTCAGCATCACCACGCGGGTCGCCGCCGGAAGCGCCGGCACGAAGACTTCGCGCGCGCGCATCGCGGCGAAGATGAAGCCGTCGACCTGCCGGTCGAGCGCCGCCTCGATCGCCTGAACCTCACGCGCCGGCTCCCCGCCGGTCTCCAGCACGAGCACGACATGGCCCGCCGCGTCGGCGGCCTCCAGCGTGCCGCGAATGAGGCCGTTGGCGAAGCGCGTTGTCGCGACGACGTCGGAAATGAAGGCGATCGTCCGCGTCTTGTCGGTGCGCAGCGCGCGCGCCGCGAGATTGGGCCGGTAACCGAGTTCCAGCGCGGCGGCATGGACGCGGGCATGGGCCTCGGCCGAAAGGCGCGTATCGGGCCGGCCCGTCAGGATCATCGACGCGGCCGTCGGCGACAGCCCGGCCAATCGGGCCACATCGGCGAGCGTGACGCGCTTCTTGCTCAAGAAAACCCACCCCTTTGCACCCGCAACCCGAAGGCGGCGTACCGCCCCTCATAGCGGAGCGGGCCCGCGCTTGACAAACCAGCGACCACGCCATCATTTGCTAAATCCTTTTAGCAATATTGGTGGCTGATGGCCTTCTCGCTCGACGATCACTGGGTCTGGGATTTCTGGCTGGCCGACGACGGCGCCCTGTTCCACATGTACTTCCTGCATGCGCCGCGCGCGTTGGGCAATCCGGACCTGCGCCATCGCAACGCCCGGATCGGCCATGCCACGTCGTCGGACCTCATCGACTGGGACTTTCACGGCCGCATCTTCGAGGCCGGAGACGCCGGCGCCTTCGACGAGACGGCGACCTGGACCGGTTCGGTGGTGCGCGGGCCGGACGGGCTGTGGCGGATGTTCTATACCGGCACGCGCTTCCTCGCGCCGGATGCCCATCCCAATATCGAGACCGTCGGCGTCGCGACGTCGCCCGACCTCTATCACTGGACCAAGGCGCCCGGCCCGATCTGCAGCGCCGATCCGCGCTGGTATGAGACGCTGGGGACTTCCTCCTGGCCGGAGGAAGCCTGGCGCGATCCCTGGGTGTTCCCGTCGGCAGACGGCCAGACCTGGCACATGCTGGTGACGGCGCGGGCCAACCATGGTGACGAACTCGACCGCGGCGTCATCGGCCACGCCACCTCGCGTGATCTCGAAAGCTGGGAGGTCCAGCCGCCCCTGAGCGACATCGGCGCCGGCTTCGCGCATCTCGAAGTGCCGCAGGTTGTGACGCTCACCGGCGGGACGCATCTGCTATTCTCCTGCGACAGCGCCAAGCTGGCCGGTGACCGAAGCGGCGGGACGGGTGGGATCTGGAGCGTCGCTTCCGATGCGGCGGAGGGCCCCTACCCCATCGCGGCTGCGCGCCTGATCGCGCCGGAGGCGCTCTATAGCGGACGCATCATCGCGGATCGGAGCGGACGACCCGTCCTGCTCGCCTTCCACAATATCCAGGACGACGGCGCGTTTGCCGGCGGCGTCAGCGATCCGCTGCCGCTGGTCGAACGCGATGGAACGCTGCAGATCGAGGCCGAGGCATGACGATTTCAATCCAGGGACAGTTCGCGCCCGGCTTCGAGCCGGTCGCCGAGGCCTTCGCGGCCGCCTTCGCCGGCCAGCCGACGATGGGCGCGGGGCTGGCCGTCCGCGTCGCGGGCGAGCGCGTGGTCAATCTCTGGGCCGGCATCGCCGACGAGCGGACGGGCGCACCCTGGCAGGAGACGACCGCCTCGGTCGTCTTCTCCTGCACAAAGGGCCTCGCTTCGATCCTCGCCGCCCGCCTCGTCCAGGAAGGCCGCCTCGACTATGAGGCTCCGGTCGCGCGCTATTGGCCGGAATTCGCCGCTGCCGGCAAAGGCGAGGTGCTGGTCAAGCATCTCCTGTCGCACAAGGCCGGCCTCTCGGCGCCGGATGTCGATGCGACGCTCGACGACATTCTCGACTGGCAGACCATGGTGAGCCGTCTCGCCGCGCAGGCGCCGATCTGGCCGCTCGGTTCGGGCCACGCCTATCATGCGCTCACCCATGGCTGGCTCGCCGGCGAACTCATTCGCCGCGTCGCCGGTCAGTCCGTCGGAGCCTACTTTGCCGACACGATCGCCGCGCCGTTGTCAGTCGCGGCCTGGATCGGGCTGCCGGCGCGCGAGCGGGGCCGCGTCGCCCATCTCCAGGTCGACCCGGGTCTTCGCGACCTCTGGGCCACGGAGGCTGCGAAGCCGTTGGATGGGCCCGTCAACTGGACCTATCGCGCGATGACGCTCGGCCGCGCCTTGCCGGCGGAACTGGTGACGCCCGAAGGCGGCTTCAACGATCCGCGGGTCCAGGCCGCGGAGATCCCCGGCGCAGGAGGCATCGCGACCGCCGATGCGCTGGCCAGCATCTGGTCGGCGACGGTGACGGAGACGGATGGCGTCCGCCTGCTCGATCCCGCCACGCGCGCTTTGGCGACGGCGGTCCAGTCCGAAGGTCCGCCCGTGTTCCCGGAGCCGCCGCCGCACGCCCGCTGGGGCATGGGCTTCCAGCTCGATTCCGAGGCGCGGCGCTATCTGACATCGCGCAGCTTCGGCCATGACGGCGCCGGCGGTCAGGTGACCTTCGCCGATCCCGATGCACGCCTCGGCTTCGCCTTCGTGACGAACTGGATGATCGGACCCGGCGATCTCCGCGCGACGAGGATCATCGACGCGCTGCGCGGCGTGCTCTGAACCCGGAGGCGGGCGCCAATCTTGCCCGCCGCCATACTGCGTGCTAAATCCTTTTAGCACGCTGATCCACATGTAGATTTGCGGCAGGGAGGATTTCATCTTGACCATCAGATCGCTCGAAGCAGCCGGCATGGCAGTGGCGCTGTCGGTTGCAGCCTCGACGGCGGCGCTGGCCGCACCGAGCTGCGGCACAGACCCGGTCACGCTCAACGCCTATTTCGAGACGGGCTTCCCCTTGCCCGGCAAGCTGGCCGAGGCCTTCTCGAAGCAGTTTCCGAACGTCAAGTTCGACATCAAGGAAGACCAGTTCGCCAATCTGATGGAGAACACGCCGCGCCTCCTGGCCGGCGACGCGCCGCCCGATCTGGTGCGCCTTCCGAGCATGAGCGATCTCGTCGCCAACGAGCTCCTGAAGAACCTCGACGGCTACTACGCCGATTTCGGCTGGGACAAGTTTCCGGCCTCGCAACTGATCCAGCTCCGCGTCGAACCCGAAGGCCGCCCGCGCGGCACCGGCTCGCTCTATGCGATGGGGCTCAACTATTCGATGACGGGCGTGTTCTACAACAAGGAGCTCGCCGCCAAGATCGGCATGACGGCACCGCCGACGACGCTCGCCGAGCTCGACGCGCTCCTCGCCAAGGCGAAGGCTGCCGGCATCACGCCGATCATCCAGTTCAACAAGACCAATGGCGGCCTCGCCTTCCCGCTGCAGGACCTGATGGGCGCCTATGGCCCGCCGGAGCCGGTCAATGACTGGATCTTCCAGAAGGACGGCGCCACCATCGATACGCCCTCCAATCTCAAGGCGGCGGAGCATCTCGAAGGCTGGGTCAAGGCCGGCTATTTCGCGCCCGACACCAATGCGATCGACTATTTCGGGATGATGAGCGGCTTCATGAAGGGCGACGGCCTCTTCATGTTCAATGGCGACTGGGAATCAGGCAATCTCGACAAGCAGATGCCCGGCAAGGTCGGCTTCTTCCTGATGCCGCCAGCCGAGGCGGGTGGCCGGCATGCGGCCATGTCCGCGCCGCTCACCTATGGCATCGGCGCCAAGGCTGCGAACGCAGATTGCGCTGCCTTCTTCCTGAACTGGGTGGCAACCGATCCGGAAGCGCGCAAGATCAATGTCGAGGTCGGCGGCTCGAATCCCGGCGGCCCGGCCTCGCTGCCGATCCCCGCGGTGGCGCCCGGCTCGGTGACCGAGGCGACGCTCGCCGCGGGCTCCGTGATCGCCAAGGAGAATGGCGCGATGGACTTCATCGCCAATGCGACCGGCGCGATCTTCTCGGCCGGCTGGACGCCGGAACTGCAGAAGCTCGTCGGCGGCCGTCAGACGGCCGATGGGCTGCTGAAGGCCGTGCAGAAGGAATATGAGCAGGAACTCTCGCGTTGAGCGACAGGCCGCTCGATCGGGATGCGCCGCGGCGGGCCGAAAACCCGCCGCAGCAAGCTGCCGTCAAGCGCCGCGCGCCGACCGACCGCGACCGCCGCAAGCTGCGCGTCGCCATCGCCTTCATCGCGCCGGCGCTCGTCTTCTATGCGGCGTTCGTGCTCGTGCCGCTCGGCATGTCCGTCTACTATTCGCTGCAACGCTGGGACGGCATCGGCCGCCTGCGCTTCGTCGGCCTCAAGAACTATCTCATCGTGCTGACCGATCCGGACCTCCTCCAGATCATCGGCAACGCATTCAACCTGATCCTCTATTTCACGCTGATCCCGATCGCGCTCGGGCTTGCCGTCGCCTCGGTCATTCGCGGCCACATGTCCGGCACCTTCGGCACGGTCACCCGCACGGTGCTGTTCCTGCCGCAGGTGATCCCGCTGGTCGCGGCCGGCATCGCCTGGAGCTGGATGTTCGCCTCCACGGGCCTCGTCAACCAGCTGCTGACGGCGGTCGGCCTCGGCTCGCTCGCGCGTGGCTGGCTCGGCGACTTCACCTTTGCCCTGCCCGCGGTCGGCATGATCGGGGCCTGGGTGCTGCTCGGTCTCTGCACCATGCTGCTCGTCACCGGCATCGCCAAGATCGACACCAGCATCTATGAGGCGGCCGAACTCGACGGCGCCGGCAAATGGCAGGAGCTCATCTACATCACCATTCCCGCCCTCAGGCAGGAGATCGGCGTCTGCGTGACGGTCACCGTCATCGCCGCGCTGGCGAGCTTCGACATCGTCTATATCGCGACGGCAGGCGGGCCCGGCATCTCGACCATGGTTCCCGGCCTCGAGATCTACCGCCTCGCCTTCGCGCATCGCCAGGTCGGCCTCGCCTCGGCGCTGGCGATCGTGCTGATGGTGCTCGTCCTCCTCTGCATCCTCCCCGTCCAGTGGTTTGCCCGGCCGAAGCGATGATCGAAGCCCGCACCAACGCCCTGCTCGCGCGCCTCATGCTCATCGCCCTGATGGCGGTGACTCTGCTGCCGTTCCTCAGCATGTTCTCCGCGGCGCTCGCGCCTTCGGGTACCTATCCGGCCGGGCTGCAATGGCCGTCCGACCCGCAATGGGGCAATTTCGTCCGCGCGTTCGAACTCGCCAACATGACGAAGCTGCTGTGGTCGAGCTCGCTGATCGTGCTCGGCGTCGTTCCCGTGTCCGTGCTGATCGCGACCATGGCGGGGTTTGGCCTGTCGCGGATCGACAAGGGCCGCGGCAAGTGGCTCTATCTCGTCTTCGTGCTCGGCCTAACCCTCCCCTTCGAGGCGGTGATCACCCCGCTCTACTACGAGGTCAAGGCGCTCGGCATCCTCAATACGCGCATGGCGTTGATCCTGCCGCTGATCGGCCTGTTCATGCCCTTCTCGGTCTATTGGATGCGCGCGCATTTCCTGAACGTGCCGTCCGAGCTCGGCGAGGCGGCCGAGGTCGACGGCGCGTCGGAATGGAAGCAGTTCTGGCTGATCCAGGTGCCGATCGCCCGTCCCGCGATCATGTCGCTGTCGATCCTCCTGTTCCTGTGGACCTGGAACCAGTTCCTGCTGCCGGTGGTGCTCGTCCAGGATCCCGAGCAGCGGACGATGGCCGGGGCGCTCGGCGCCTTCCAGGGCCAGTGGGGCACCGACGTGCCGCTGCTCTGCGCCGGCGCGCTGCTGATCCTGACGCCGACCGTGCTCCTGTTCCTGATCTTCCAGCGCCAGTTCGTCGCCGCCCTGCTGCAAGGCTCGGTCAAGGGCTGAGGCGACCGTTAAGCCCGCATCGCATGAGGCAGGGACCCGCCTCGCGGCCTCATCAGGCGCCTATGAACTTTTGTACAGGAAAATTGACATATGTCGCAGCCGATGATTAGCTGCGCCGGAAAAGAAGCAGGAAGACGCCTGCTGGCTTGATCCGGCGCCGTGCGGGCGCGCCGAGCCAGAGGGCTTTCGGAGACGCGCATGCCCAAGGAAATCATCGTCGATCCCGATCTCATGCGGCAGAAGGCGACGCTCGCCTTCGCGGAGATTCCGGTCAACGCCTATGCGACGCCCTTCGCGGAGGAGCGGGCGCGGCGCGGCGATGCGGCGCTGCGCGAGATCCTGCGGCATATGCTGATCATCCGCGCCTTCGAGAGCATGCTGGCCTCGTTCAAGGCGACCGGCAGCTATGCGGGCATCTCCTTCAACTATAAGGGGCCGGCGCATCTGTCGATCGGCCAGGAAGGCGCCGCCGTCGGCGCCGCGCTGGCGCTGAAGCCCGAGGATCACATCTTCGGCAGCCATCGCAGCCATGGCGAGTTCATCGCCAAGGGCCTCTCCACGATCGCGCAGCTGGACGAGCCTGCCCTCAACGCGATCATGGCGGAGCATCAGGATGGCGGCCTGCTGCGATCCGTCCAGCAGCATATCGGCGGCGAAGGCAAGGCGCTCGCCGAGAACTTCCTGCTGTTCGGCCTGCTCGCCGAAATCTTCATGCGCGCCAATGGCTTCAATGGCGGCATGGGCGGCAGCATGCATGCCTTCTTCCCGCCCTTCGGCGCCTTCCCGAACAATGCGATCGTCGGCGGCTCGGCCGGCATCGCCACCGGCGCGGCGCTGCGCAAGAAGCTCAGCGGTTCGGGCGGCATCACGGTCGCCAATAGCGGCGACGGGTCGACGGGCTGCGGACCTGTCTGGGAGGCGATGAACTTCGCCGCCATGGCGCAGCTGGACACGCTCTGGGGCGACAAGAAGGGCGGCCTGCCTGTCCTCTTCTTCTTCAACAACAACTTCTATGCGATGGGCGGCCAGACGATCGGCGAGACGATGGGCTGGGATCGCCTGTCGCGCATCGGCGCCGCGATCAACCCCGCCTCGATGCATGCCGAGACGGTGAACGGCACCAACCCGCTGGCCGTCGCCGATGCGGTGGCACGCAAGCGCGCCCTGCTGCTCGAAGGCAAGGGTCCGGCCCTGCTCGACGTCGAATGCTACCGCATCAGCGGCCATTCCACGACCGATACCAATGTTTATCGCTCGCGCGAGGAAATGCAGCTCTGGGAGGCGCATGACCCGATCGTCCTGTTCGAGCGCGCGCTGCTCGATGAAGGCGTGCTGACCGAGGACAGTCTCGCCGCAATGCGTGACACCGTGGCCGCCCAGATCAAGGCGATCACCAGCGCGGCGGTGGACCCGGCGGCCGCGCCGATCGTCGATGTCCGCGCCGATCCGACCCTCATTGGCCGGCTGATGTTCAGCAATGCGGAAATCCCGGTTCCCGAGACGCCCGCACCCCTCCTGGCGGCGCCGGAGACCTCGGCCCGCATCCGCCAGAACGCCAAGAAGGCGCGGTTCGGACTGTCGGAAAGCGGCGAAAAGCTCTCGGCGATGCGCGCCATCACGCTGCGCGACGGGCTGTTCGAATCCGTGCTGCATCACATGGTCAACGACCCCAGCCTCATCGCCTATGGCGAGGAGTGCCGCGAATGGGGCGGCGCCTTCGGCGTCTATCGCGGCCTGTCCGATATCCTGCCCTATGACCGGCTGTTCAACTCCCCGATCTCCGAGGCGGCGATCGTCGCCACCGCAGTCGGTCATGCGCTCGAAGGCGGTCGCTCGCTGGTCGAACTGATGTATGGCGATTTCATCGGCCGGGCCGGCGACGAGATCTTCAACCAGATGGCCAAGTGGCAGTCCATGTCCGCCGGCGCGCTCAAGGTTCCCGTCGTGCTGCGCTGCTCGATCGGCAGCAAATATGGCGCGCAGCATTCGCAGGACTGGTCCGCCCTCGTCGCGCATATTCCGGGCCTCAAGGTGCTCTATCCGGCGACGCCCTATGACGCGAAGGGACTGCTTGCCTCGGCGCTGTCGAGCGAGGATCCCGTCGTGTTCTTCGAGAGCCAGCGGCTCTATGACGTCGTCGAGCAGTTCCGCACCGAGGGCGTGCCGACCGACTATTACCGCATTCCCATGGGGGAGCCGGACATCAAGCGGGTCGGCTCGGATGTCACGATCCTTACCATCGGTCCCTCGCTCTATTCGGCCATCGCCGCCGCGGAACAGCTGGAGACGCATCACGGCCTCTCCGCCGAGATCATCGATGCGCGCTCGCTGGTGCCGTTCAACTATGACACGGTGCTGGAATCGGTGAAGAAGACGGGCCGCATCCTGCTGGTGAGCGAGGCCTCGGAACGCGGCAGCTTCGCCATGACGCTGTCGGCCAACATTGCGCGCTTCGCCTTCGGCGATCTGAAGGCGGCGCCGCGCGTGCTCGGGTCGCCCAACTGGATCGTACCGGGCGCCGAGATGGAGACGACCTATTTCCCACAGGTCGAGGATATTCTCGACGTCGTGACGGGCGAGTTCTTCCCCGAGAAGCGCTCCAACCGTCGCGGCGTGCGCGACTGGAACGATCTCGACCTGGCACGACGCGCCCTCTAGCGGGGGGCGCGTCGCATTCTCATCGATCACTGGAGAAGACCATGGACATTCCGCTGCTGATGCCACAGCTCGGCAATGAAACGACCGAGGCCGAGCTGACCGAATGGCTGAAGGCTGTTGGCGACGCCGTGACCGAAGGCGAGCAGATCCTCGTCGTCACGACCACCAAGCTCAGCATGGAGATCGAAGCGCCCGCCAGCGGCACGATCAAGGAGATCGTGGTGCCGGAAGGCGATCTCGCCGAAATCGGCGCCACGCTCGCCATCATCAGCACGGAGTAGCCCGTGACCAGCGCGGTCCTGCATCGGCTCGGCGGCAAGGACGGCCGGCCCGATGTCGTCCTGATCCATGGCTTCGGCGCCGATCGCCTGTCCTGGCTCGCGAATGCGCCGGATCTCTTCGACGCGTTCCGGATCTCGGCCGTCGATCTGCCGGGCCATGGCGAGGCCGAACCCTTGTCGGGCGATACGAGCCTCGCCGGCCTCGCCGACGCGGTGATCGCCGCGCTCGATCCGCTCGGGCCGGATCCGTTTCATCTGGTCGGGCATTCGCTCGGCGGCGCGATCGCGCTCGAAATCGCCGCGCGCGCCCCCGCTCGCGTCCGCTCGCTCAGCCTGATCGCGCCGGCCGGCCTCGGCCAAGGCGTCGATGGCGACTTCCTCGAGCTCTTCCCCCAATTGCGCGATGCCGACGACGCGCTCGCCTTGCTTCAGCGGCTCGTCACCAGACCCCGCCTCATCAATCCGCCGATGGTGGCGCATGTGCTGAAGCATCTGGAGAAGCCCGGCCGGCGCGCGGCGCTCGCCTCGGCGGCTCTGGCGCTGCGCGCCATCGAGACCGATCTGGCGGACGCGGTCGCCGCGGTCGGGAAGAGCGACATTCCCCGCCTGACGATCTGGGGCGCAGCCGACACGATCAACCCGCTCGATCCCGACAAGCTCGCGGCCTTCGGCGGCGCGCAGCACATCGTGGCCGCCGCCGGCCACATGCCGCAGATCGAGGACTTCAAATCGGTCAATGGCTGGCTCAAGGCCTTCCTGGCGGCCCATTCCTGAAAGCGGGGACGCTCGTGGCAAAGCTCAGACGCGGAACCCAGACGGCGCTTTCGGAAACCGCATCGACGCGGCTGCGCGCGGCCTGGCTCTACTACAATCAGGGCCTCACGCAGAAGGAGGTCGCCGACAAGCTCGGCGTCAGCCGCACGACCGTCATCCGCATCCTCGACGAGGCGGTGAAGCGCGGCGAGGTGCAGCTCTGGATCAACGAGGGCATCGGCGACTGCGTCGAACTGGCGCTGAAACTCGAAAAGGCCTACGGCCTCGATGAGGCGATCGTCGTGCCGTCCGCCGAGGGGCCGGAAGCCACCGCAAAGGCGGTCGGGCTCGCCCTCGGACAGTTCCTCTCCGACGCCATCACCGATCACTGCACCATCGGTGTCGGCTGGGGCCGGACGCTGACCGCCTCGCTGGCGAGCTTCCGCCCTTCGCGAAAAGAGGGCGTGCGGATCGTCTCGCTGCTTGGCGGCGTGCTCGAGGCGCACCAGACCAACCCGATCGAATATTCCTGGCGTCTGGCGAGCCAGCTCGGCGCCGAATGCTATCTCTTCCTGGCGCCGCTCCTGGTCGATTCCGTCGAGACCAAGCGCCATCTCATCGATCGCTGCGGCCTGGACCGGCTCTATCGCCTCGCCGAGGACCTCGACATCGCCGTGATCAGCGCCGGCGACATCGCCGCCTCCGCCACGTCGCTGTCGCGCGCGCTGATCTCGTCGGAGGAACTGAACGAACTCGTGGCCGCCGGCTGCGTCTGCGACACGATGTGCAACTTCCTCGACGCCGAAGGGCGGACGGTCGCCCATCCGCTCAACGACCGCGTCATGTCGATCGATCTCGAGTCGGTGAGCAAGGCGCGGCATATCGTGCTCGCTTCGGGCGGCGCGCATCGCGCAGTGCCGATCCGCGCCACGATCAAGCGCGTCGGCTGCAACACGCTGATCACCGACGAGGCCGCCGCCAAGGCGCTGATCGGCAGCTGACGGGTCAGGCCGAGCCGCTCAGCCTTCCTATGACGGACGACGCGGTGCGGCGCGGGCGACCGGGAAGAGGCGGAAGCCGATCCGCGGCGCGATCAGGCTCCAGAGTCCGCCCCGCGCGAACAGCATGGTTGCAACCGACAGAGCGCCGAGGCCGACCATGTACCAGCTGCCCCAATCCGAGAACTGCTCGCGCAGGACGAAGAACAGCAGGCAGCCGATCAGTGGCCCCTCGATGCTGCCAATGCCGCCGATGACGACCATGAAGATCACCAGCACCGTCCAGTCATTGACGCTGAAGGCGACCTCTGGCGAAATCCGGAGCTTCTGCAGGAAGATCAGTGCGCCGAGAAAGCCTGTAACGCCGGCGCAGATGACATAGACCTGCAGCTTGAGCCGACGCGTGACGACGCCGGCACTCTCGGCCGCGACCTCGTCGTCGCGGATCGCGGCGAGCCCGAGACCGAGGCGCGAGCGCATCAGCGCCCAGATGCAGCCGATCACGGCGACGCAGGCGGCGAGCGTGATCCAGTAGATGATGCTGTCGCGCGTGCCGCGATCGGCCGAGATCGTCTTGACGAGGCCGACCGGGAGCGAAATCCCCGAGCCGCCGCCGAGCGCCCCGACCTGCGCGAAGCCGAGGCGGTAGACCTCCGCGATCACCCAGGTGCCGATGGCGAAATAGGGTCCCGACAGGCGGAAGGCGACCAGGGCCGTCGGCCAGGCGACGATAGCCGCGACGAACCCCGCGACCGGCAGGGCGAGGAGCGGCGGGACGCCGGCGAGAATGGCGAGCGAGAACAGGGTATAGCCGCCGAGCCCGACAAAGGCCTGCTGGCCGATCGAGATCAGTCCGGCATAGCCCGCCATCAGGTTCCAGAGCTGCGCGAGCGCGACATAGGTCATGAACTCGACCAGCAGCCGCTGCGAACCGCCCGAGGCCCAGAGCGGAACGCTCGCCATCGCCAGAACCACGGCAGCGAGAATGGCGAGGCGCACCGGCATGACGCTGCGTGGCAGGCGGCCGGGCATGGCGACGGTCATGGTCATGGGCGCTGCCTCGGAAAGAGGCCCTGCGGACGCAGGACGAGGATGATCAGGAAGACGACGTGGCCGGCGAGGATCTGGTAGCCCGGATCGATCGCCGCGCCGAGGCCCTGCGCGACGCCGAGGATGATGCCGCCGGCCAGCGTTCCCCAGAGCGATCCGAGCCCGCCCATGATCACCGCCTCGAAGGCGAAGAGCAGGCGGATCGAGCCGGAGGACGGATCGAAATTGGTCTTGATCGCCATCAGCACCCCGGCCAGCGCGACGACGCCCGAGGCGATCGCGGTCGCGATCGCGAAGAGATGCCGCCGGTCGGCGCCCATCAGCCCGACGATCTGCGCGTCGTCGGAGGTCGCGCGCATCAGGCGGCCGGTATTGGTCTGCGACATGAACAGGCCGAGCCCGCCCAGCACGAGGAGCGCCGTCGTGAACATGAGCAGCGGCACGAAGCCGATCTGGAACGGGCCGAGGGGCAGCGAAGCGGTGTCGAGCCAGCCCGCATTGAGCCGGCGCGAATTGGCGCTGAAGCCTTCGAGCATCAGGTTCTGCAGCATGACCGAGAAGCCGAAGGTGAGCAGGATGCCCGGCATGATGTCGCGGCCCATGACGCGGTTCAGCACCAGGCGCTGGCCGAGATAGCCGAAGGCGGCGAAGGCCGGCACGAGGATCACCACGGCGAGAAGCGGCGGCAGGCCGAGCATGTCGACCAGCAGCAGCGCCCCGAACGCCGCGGCCACGATGAAGTCGCCATGCGCCAGATTGACGAAGCGCATGACGCCGAACATCAGCGAGAGGCCGGCGGCGAAGAGCGCATAGAGCCCGCCGAGGAGGACGCCCTGCAGGATGGCGTTAAGCAGGTCGGTCATGCGGCGGACCTCGCGCGTCCGAAATAGGCGGCACCGATCTGGTCGCGCGTCAGCTGCCGGGATCGGCCGGTGAGATTCACGCGTCCCTCCTGCAGGCAGTAGAGGCGGTCCGAGATCTCCGTCGCGCGGCCGATATCCTGCTCGACGACGATCACCGCCGTTCCCGCGGCGCGGATAGCAGGCAGGCTTTCATAGATGTCGCGGACAACGACGGGCGCGAGGCCGAGGCTGACCTCGTCCAGCAGGAGGAGGTCGGGATTGGCCATGAGGGCACGCCCGATCGCGACGGCCTGCTGCTGACCGCCGGAGAGTTCGCTCGCGCCCTGACGGCGCTTCTCCTTGAGGATGGGGAACAGGGCCTGCACCTTCTCCAGCGACCAGTGCCCCTTGCGCCCGCCCGTGGCGCCGAGGCGCAGATTCTCCTCGACCGACAGCGAGGCGAAGAGCCGGCGCCCCTCGGGCGACATGGCGACGCCCGCACGGGCGATCCGGAAGGCCGGCTCGCCGGCGATATTGGCGCCGCGCAGCAGGATCGAGCCCGGCCGGGTCGGCAGAAGACCGGTGACGCTGGCGAGGAAGGTCGACTTGCCGGCGCCGTTCGCGCCGACCAGCGCGACGACCTCGCCCGCCTCGACATCGAGATCGACACCGAACAGCGCCTGGAAATCACCGTAGAACGCGTCGAGGTTCCGCACCGAGAGGAGGTTCGTCATGCCGGAACTCCGAGATAGATTTCCTGCACCTGCCGACTCGCGAAGACCTCCTGGGGATCTCCTTCGGCGATCTTGGCGCCGAACGAGATCACCGCCAGGCGATCGACGACGGCGAAGAGCGCGTGGACGACATGCTCGATCCAGATGATGGCGACGCCCTCTTTCCGAATGCCCCGGATCGCCTCGATCAGGCTCTCGCATTCGAGATCGGTCAGGCCGCCGGCGATCTCGTCCAGCAGCAGGACGCGCGGCCGGGTCGCGAGGCCGCGTGCGAGTTCGAGGCGCTTGCGCTCCAGAAGGCGCAGGCGGCCGGCGGGCACGTCGGCGAGATGGCCGAGCCCAAGCCGGTCGAGAATGGCGAGGCAGTCGCTGCCGGCCATGGCTGCCGCCTCGCCGGCACCGAATTCCGCGGCGACCAGGAGGTTCTCATAGACGGTGAGCCCGACCCAGGGACGCGGGATCTGGAAGCTGCGGCCGATGCCGGCGCGGCAGCGCGCGGCAGCCGAAAGCGCCGTGATGTCCCGCCCGGCGAGGCGGATCGTGCCGCGGTTCGGGCGGACGGACCCGGCGATCAGGTTGAACAGCGTCGACTTGCCGGCGCCGTTCGGACCGATGATGCCGAGCGCATCGCCCGCATCGACGGCGATCGAAACGTCGTCGACCACCTTCAATGCGCCGTAGCTCTTTCCAAGTCCGGTCGCTTCGAGAAGCATGGTTCCCTCCCCGGCACGCGCTGGCGGGGCCGCCGGCCCGCGGCCCCTATCGCCGTCAGCCGCCGATCGGGCGCATGGCGGCGCTGGTCGGGATTTCGGGATGGGCGCCGTTCTCGACGATCGCGAGTTGCGGCTTGCCGTCCACCACCGACCACTGGCCGCCGACGAGCGGCGTCTTCGAAATGCCCGGCACCGGACCCGTGGTGAAGTTCACCTTGCCGACGATGGAATCGTAGTTCGTGGCGCGGATCGCATCGCGGATCGCTTCTGGCTTGGTCGGATCGCCGGACCGCTTCAGGGCGTCGACGACGACCTCGAACAGCGAATGCTTGAAGGCGAGTGGCATCGTCCAGGGCTTGCCGGTCGCGGCCTCATAGGCGTCGGCGAGTTCCTTCGAGCTCTGGCCGGTGAAGCCGGACTTGAAGGGATGGTTCGGGCTCCACCACACTTCGACGGACAGGCCATCGCCGCGCTCGCCGAGGCTGGAGATCACCTGCGGGAATTCCAGCGCCTTGCCGAAGGTGACGACCTTGGGGTGGAAGCCCTGCTGCGCCGCCTGGGTCCAGAAGGTCGCGAAATCCGGCGGCGGCACGACGCCCGTCACGATCTCGACGCCGGCATTCTTGAAGGCGGTGATCTGGGCGGTGAAATCGTCCGACATCACCTGATAGCGGCCGGGATCGACCAGCGTGTAGCCCTTCTCGGCCAGAACCGGGGGGAAGCCCATCTTGGGATCGCCCCAGCCATTGCCGTCGGGATCGTTGGGCCATAGCGCGCCCACGACCTTGTTGGTCTCGACCTTCTCCCAGATGCCGGTGAAGGTGGCGATCACATCCTCGAGGCCCCAGAAGAAGTGATTGGTCCACTCGAAGCCCTTCGCCGGATCGCCGCCGCGGCCGAAGAAATGCGGCTGCCAGGGCGTATCATTGGTGATGCAGGGGACGCCGTTCAATTCGGCCTGATCGGCCACCGGATTGGTGGTGTCGGGCGTCGAGGTCGCGGTGAGGATATGCACCGCTTCGTTCAGGATCAGCTCCTGCGCCACGGTCGCGGCGCGGTTCGAGCTGGACTGGCTGTCCTTGACGATGATCTCGACGGCCCATTTCTCGCCGTTGATGTCGATGCCGTCGGCGAGACCCTTGCGGAATTGCTCGAGCACGAAGGCGTCGGGTTCGGCGAAGACGGCGAGCGGCCCCGTCTGGGGCGTGACGAAGCCGACGCGGATTACCCGATCCGCGGCAAGCGACAGGCGCGGCAGCACGGCTGCGGCGCCGAGCGCCAGCGCCGCCCGGCCAAAGCTGCGCCGGCTTATCATCATCGTCCGCGGCGTGCTGTCATCGGCGGCGAAATCGGTCATCTGGGTCTCCTCCCCCATGTGAATACGGCCGACGGTTCAGGACCGGTCGATGGCCGTCAGGTGCGTGGGCATCATTCCCGGGATGGATCCGACCTCCTCATCCGCAGCGCGGCGCTCCCATGTGGGCCGTCCACGGCGATCGATCCTCCCGAGGCCCACGGGCCTGCCTCTCGATAAGAGGCGGCGGCCCGGATGCTCGCAATGGCGCGGGAGGTATCCTGCGATACCCACCAGCCGCCGGGTTCCTCGCAGCGCACGCCCGGCTAGGCGCGAGCCGTCGCGCGGCCGCCCGGCGAATAGGCGCTCGCTCGAACCTTCGCTAGACGTCGCCGTTCAAGCGCTGGCTATGCCCAGGAACTCCCTGAGCAGCCGGATATACGCCTCCGGCTGCTCGATGCAGGGGAGATGGCCCGCGCCCTCAAGGCACACATAGCCGGCGTGCTGGATCAACGCCGCCGTGCCCTGGACGAGGGCGGGCGGCGTGGCACCGTCCTCGCTGCCGGCGATGACGAGGACGGCGTGCCGCATCGCGTGGCAGGCCGCCGACAGATCGGCGCCAGCCAGTGCCTCGCAGCAGCCGAGATATCCCGCCAGATCGCAGCGGGTGAGCATCGCCCGCCATCCAGCCAGTTCCTCCGGATGCTCGCGCCGCCAGCGGGCGGAGAACCAGCGCTCCAGGATCGGATCGGCGATCGACGCGATGCCACCGCGTTCCAGCGCGCCGATGCGGTCCGACCACATCTGCGGCGAGCCGATACGGGCCGCGGTGTTCGAGAGGACCAGCCGGTCGACGCGGCCCGGATGCGCCTCCGCGAGCGCCATGGCGATCTGCCCGCCGATCGAGAGGCCGACGACATGGGCGCGCGCGACGTCGACCGCGTCCAGCACCGCGATCGCATGCGCGGCGAGCTGCGGGATCGAATAGGGCCGCTCGGCCGTCTCGGAGAGGCCATGGCCGGGCTTGTCGAAGCGGATCACCCGGAAGGCGCCGGCAAGCCCGTCCGCGATCCCGTCCCACATGCGCAGCTCGGTTCCGAGCGAATTCAGCAGCAGAACCGCCGGCGCCCCGGCCGGTCCATCCACCTTCACATGCAGGCATATGCCTTGCGAGCGAACCATTAGCATCGGGTGCGTTCTCCTGTTGGAGCCGCAAGGAAGCCCTCGCGAAACCACGGTAGACAATGCGCCATGCCGTGTTGTCTGATACCCAAAAGGTATCGCACGACACGCTATGATGCGTCGTCGATCGCATTCCGCTCGGGGAGGACGGGATGGAGTTCAAGCGTCTCAAGTATTTTCTGGCCGTGGCGGAGGAACTGCATTTCGGCCGCGCGGCGACGCGCCTCGACATGGCGCAGCCGCCGCTGTCGCGCCAGATCGCGACGCTGGAGGCCGAACTCGGCGTCCAGCTCTTCGACCGCAGCCGCAGCCAGATCCGCCTGACGCAGGCCGGCGCGGTGCTGCAGGACCATGCCCGGCAGATCCTCGACCGGCTCGACGCGGCCTATCGCGAGACCAAGCTGATCGGCTCCGGCGGCGCGGGGCGCATCCGCATCGCCTTTGTCGGCTCCGCCTCGCACGGCCTGCTGCCGACGCTGATCAAGTCGTTCCGCTCCTTCTATCCGGATGTCGAGCTGGCGCTCTCGGCGATGAACAATGCCGAACTGCAGCACGCTCTGGTCAGCCGCGAGATCGACATCGCCGTGGCGCGGCCCGAGCTGAAGGACGAGGAATTCCGGCGCGAATTGCTGTGCCGCGAGCGCCTCATCCTCGCCCTGCCCGACAATTCGCGCTTCTCGGGCCAGAGCGAGGTGCGCCTGACGGATCTCGCCGACCAGACCTTCGTGCTCTATCCCCGCCGCCCGCGGCCGAGCTATGCCGATGTCGTGCTCGGCATCTGCGAGCGCGAAGGTTTCAAGCCGGCGGGGCTGGAACTCACGCAGGATTTCCAGAGCGCCATCAGCCTCGTCTCGGTCGGCGTCGGCCTGTCGGTCGTACCGGAATCCGTCGGCCGCACCCAGCGTCCCGGCGTGATCTACCGGCCCTATGTCGGCTATAATCCGGGCACGGCGCTGACGGTGCACGCGAGGCTCGACAACCGCGCGCCGCAGGTGATGAACTTCATGGACATCACGCGGAAATTCGCCCGCAAGCACTGAGACGGCCGATCAGCCCGCCGGCCGCGGATCGTCGCGGAACGAAGTCGGCGGGACCGAGGCCCGCGCGCTGAACGTGGCGTGCCAACGGGCGAGCGTGGGGCGCCCATCGCGCCAGGCCTCGCTGGCGAACCGGAAATCCAGATAGGCGAGCGCGACGCCGATCGTCAGATGGCCGATGTCGAACGGGCGCTGCTCCAGATCGGGCACATGCGTCTCAAGCCAGTCGGCGGTGCGGACGAGCTTCGTGCGGTAGACGCTCACCAGCTCCGCCGAACGCTGCGCCTCGGGGCGCATGCGCGTCTCGACCAACCAGGCGAGCGCGACGTCGAGCAGGCCGTTGCCGAGCGCCTCGTCGCGCTCGGCCTCGAACTGGCCGGGCCCCTGCGGAAACAGGCGCGGCCCCGCCTCGGATTGTTCGTCGGCCCAGCGGCAGATGACGTGGCTGTCGAAGAGCACCCGGCCATCATCGAGCTCCAGCGTCGGGATCTTGGACAGCGGATTGAGCCGCATCAGCCCTTCATGCGGGATCATCGGATCGGCATAGGTCCTAATAGTTCGGATGCCATCCGCCAGCCCCTTCTCGTGCAGCGCGACCATGACCTTGCGGACATAGGGAGAGCGCGGCGACCAGTGCAGCAGCGGCATGGCTCAGCCTTTCCGGCGCGCCGCGCGCAGGACGTCTTCGTTGATGGTCACGCCGAGGCCCGGACCGGTGGGGCAATGGATGTGGAAGTCCCGGAAGACGATCTCGCCCTGCGTCAAGTCGGCCTTGAGGATCTTGGGACCGAAATGCTCACAGCCCCATTCAACCTGCGGCAGCGTCGAGAGCACGGCGAGATGCGCGGCGGCACCGATGCCGGTTTCCAGCAGGCAGCCGCCGTAGAGCTCGAGCCCGCAGGCCTGCGCGATTCCCGCAGCCCGCTTCAGATTGAACAGCCCGCCGCTCTTCACGAGCTTCAGCGAATAGACGCTGCCGGCGGCGCCGATCGCGTTGGCGACGATCTCCGGGCCGGTGAAGGCCGCCTCGTCGATCATGATCGGGATCGCGCTGCGGGCCGCGATGCGGGCCGTGGCCGCGATCAGGCCCGGCCGCAAGGGCTGCTCGATCAGCACGACGCCAAGTTCGGCGAGGCGCGGCAGGAAGCGGATCGCCGTCGCCTCAGTCCAGCCCTGGTTGACGTCGCAGACGATCTCGCAGCCAGGCAGCGCCTCGACGATCTTCGTCAGGCGGGTCATGTCGTCGGCGGGCGAATGGAAGCCGAGTTTGATCTTGAAGCGGCGATGCTCGCGCGCTGAAAGCTTGGCCTTCGCCTCCTCGATCTCCTGCTCGGCGTCGCCCGAAGCCAGCGCCCACAGCACCTCGATCCGATCGCGGACCGCGCCGCCGAGCAACTGGCTCGCCGGCAGGCCGAGCGCCTTGCCGGCCGCATCGAACAGGGCGCTGTCGACGCCGGCTCGGGCAGCGTTGTTGCGGTTCGCGGCCTTGGCCATGAGCAGCGCGTTGCGCTCGAAATCGAGCGCGCTCCGCCCGCGGATCGCCGGGGCGATATAGGCGTCGATATTCGCCTTGATCGCCTCGACGCTCTCCTCGGCCCAGCGCGGGCCGCCGAGCGTCGCCGCCTCGCCATAGCCGACCGTGCCATCACCGAGGATCACCTTCACGATCACATAGGACTGGAAGCTGATCTCGGTATTCGACAGGCGGTGGCGCCGCGTGGTCGGACAATCGACGATGACCGTCTCGACGGCGGCAATCTCATGCCCCCGTGGCGCCTCGGCAACGGAAACCGGAAAGGCGAGCTCCGCTGTGTCCGGCTTGTGCATCATGGTCGTCCCTGGTGTGTCCGCATGAATGAGCGGCTTCGGAATACAGAACGCAACGCCGCGCCCGTGCCTCGGCAGGAGCGCGGCGTCAGAATTGCCGCTTACTCGGCGGCCATGCGCTGCTCGGCGGCGTGCGGCAGGGTGAAGTCGAACCGCAGGACGAGATCCGTATCCGCGCCCGCCGGCGCCTTGCGGAACTCGCCGATCAACTCCTGCTTGACCGCGAACACCGAGTCCTCGTCGAGATAGGGGCTCTCGCCGTCGAATATCTGCGAGATCAGCGGGCGATAGCCTTCGCGGGTCACCATCATGTGCAGATGCCCCGGCCGCATCTGATGATGGCCCATATAGCGGATCAGTTCGCCCGCGGTCTCGTCGCCGGGGATCGGATAGGGCACCGGGCGGATGGCGCGGAAGGCATAGTGGCCGTTCTCGTCGCTCTCGAAGCGGCCGCGGAGATTGTAGTCTGGCTGGTCGGGATCGTGGTTCTCATAGAGCCCGTTCGGCGCGTCCTCCCACACATCGACGATGGCGCCCTGGATCGGCTTGCCGTCGACGTCGCGGATATAGCCCTCAACGAAGACCGTCTCCTGCGTGTCGAACGCCTTCTGGACCGTCGAGGCGCCCTTCGGCAGGATCGGGGCGTTGTCGCGGAAGAACGGGCCGAGCACCGTCGACGTCGTCTCGCTGCCCGCGATCGGGTTCGAGAGCATGTCGACCAGCACCTCGACGCCGACGATGTCGGCGAGGAGGATGAACTCCTGTCGCTTGTCGGAGCAGGTCTGTCCGGCGCGGGCCAGGAAGTCGCAGGCCGCGAGGAATTCCGGATGGGTGAGATTCACCTCCCGGCAGAAATCATGCAGGTGATGGATGAGGCTCGTCATGATCTCGCGCTGGCGCGCGGAGATCGCCTCATGCTTGCCCAGTGACTGGATGACGACGTCCGTGACGTTCTCGATGGTGACGTTGCGCATGGTGTTCCTCCTCGAACTGGATCCCGACACAGGGTCGGGGGCGGGCGCCTCCTGTGCCCTCCGCTGATCCAAGGTTTGCACCCGGCGCCGCGAGCGTGCCAGCCGGGCGGCCGGTATCGGGCGATACCGCAGGCGTTCGACGCACCGGAGCGCCCTGGTCCCATGGCCGCTTTCCCCACCTTTCGAGGGCCGCCATGACCGCCGTCAATCGTCGATCCTGTCACGGCTAACCGGCACTTCCCGTGACGATCCCGCCTCTTCGCAGAGCTCATTCGGGCTTTTATCAGCTTGCCAGACAAGCTGATAAAGATTAGGCTCCGCCAACCAATCGAAGCGCCGGGGATGTGGGCGCAATCGAGCGCGGAGGAAATCTGGATGAGAGCGAGAGCGCGGCAGCGATCGGCCTCTGGGCACGGCGCGCGGGCGGCGAACGGCATGGCGAAGGCGTCCCAGCCGGAGCGTTCGATCGTCGCATGACGGACTCATCGCAAAGCCCCGTCGCGCTGATCACCGGCGCCGGCTCGGGCATCGGCCTCGCCTGCGCACGACGCTTCGCTGCCGCCGGCTACGCGCTGGCGCTCCTCGATATCGACCGGGCAGCCGTGGAAACCGCGTCCCGTTCCATCCGCGAGAGCGGCGCCGACGTCCTTGCGCTCGTTGGCTCCGTCGCCGACGAAGCGGCCATCGAAAACGCCGTGGAAGCCGCGGAGCAGACGCTCGGGCCGGTCCGGCTCCTGATCAACAGCGCCGGCATCGCCAGTAACAAGCCGACCTTCGAGCTGTCGCTCGCCGATTGGGAGCGGGTGGTTTCGATCAATCTGACCGGCACCTTCCTCACCTCCCGCATCGTCGGCGCCAGGATGGCGGCCCGCGGACGCGGCGTGATCCTCAATCTCGGCTCGATGTTCGGAACCGTCGCGGCGCCGCGGCGCGCCGGCTATTGCGGCACCAAGGCGGGCGTCGACATGCTCGGCCGCGTGCTGGCCGTCGAATGGGCGGAGCACGGCATCCGCGTCAACACGATCGCGCCCGGCTATGTGCGGACGCCCTTCGTCGACGACCTCATCGCCGCCGGCCGCATGGACGAGCACGCCCTTCTCGGCCGCACGCCGATGAAGCGCATGGCCGCGCCCGAGGAGATCGCCGACCTCGCCATCTTCCTCGCCTCCGACGCCGCAGCCTTCATCACCGGTCAAACGATCGGCATCGATGGCGGCTGGACGGCGTACGGCTACGTCTGAATCCCCGCGGAGCGCGCCTTCGATGCCTGACTACAAGAACCTCTCCCCGGCGGCGCCCTGGCGCGAGCTGATCGCGACGGATGCCGATTGGGCCGCCGCCGATCCCGCCTTTCTCGGCAATCTCCTGACCTCGATGCAGGTCATCCGAGCCTTCGAGGAGAAGGTGCTGGAGCTCGCGGGACAGGGCCTCGTGCACGGCCCCGCCCATTCGGCGATCGGCCAGGAAGGCGGTGCCGTCGGCTCCGCCCTGCCGCTGCGCGCCACCGACCAGATCAATGGCTCGCATCGCGCGCATCACCAGTTCCTCGCCAAGTCGCTGCGCTTCATCGAGCCGGACGGCCTCTCGCCGACGGCCGATCTGGCGGCGTCGGTTCGCGACCTCTCACACAAGACCCTGTCCGAGATCCTCGGCCTTGCCGACGGCTTCTGCCATGGCCGTGGCGGCTCGATGCATCTGCGCTGGGCCGATGCCGGCAATCTCGGCACCAATGCCATCGTCGGTGGCGGCGCACCGCTGGCCGCCGGCGCCGCCTTCGCGCATCGCCGGGCAGGAACCGGCGATGTCGCCTTCACCTATTTCGGGGACGGGGCGATCAATATCGGCTCGGTGCTGGAGACGATGAACCTCGCGGCGGCCTGGAAACTGCCGCTCTGCTTCTTCGTCGAGAACAACCGCTACGCCGTGTCGACCACCGTCGAGGAATCGACTGCCGAGACCCGCCTTTCCGCACGCGGCAGCGCCTTCGCGATCCCCGCCTGGAAGGTGGACGGCATGGATCCGCTCGCCGTCTATCTCGCGACGCAGGAAGCGCTGGAGGTCATGCGCTCCGGCGGCGGGCCGACGATCATCGAGGCGGATGTCTATCGCTTCTTCCATCAGAACGGCCCGCTGCCCGGCAGCGCCTTCGGCTATCGCAGCAAGGCCGAGGAGACCGCCTGGCGCGAGCGCGACCCGATCGACCGTGTCGCGCGCGTCCTGATGGAGCGGCAGATTCTCGGCGAGGCGGCCATCGCTGCGCTGCGCCAGCGTTGCAAGGCGCTGATGGACGACGTCGCCGCCGAACTCATCGAGGAGGTCGACGGCAAGCGTCGTATCCGTCCGACGCTCTGGCCCTCGCCCTCCTTCCGCGATTTCGGCATTCGCGGCGATCTCTCCGAGTTCCAGGACGTACGCACGGCGGAACTCGAAACCTTTGCCGGCGCGATCGAGCCCGAGGCGAAGTTCGTCGACATCGTCGCCGACGTCATGCAGCGCCGCATGGAGCAGGACCCCCGCATCGTCGTGATGGGCGAGGATGTCCACCGCCTCAAGGGCGGCACCAATGGCGCGACGCGCGGGCTCAAGGACCTCTTCCCGGACCGCGTCCTCGGCACGCCGATCAGCGAGAACGCCTTTGCCGGCCTCGCCGGCGGCCTCGCCATGGATGGACGAAACA
Organism: Kaistia hirudinis; assembly: GCF_014196455.1. Taxonomy (GTDB): domain Bacteria; phylum Pseudomonadota; class Alphaproteobacteria; order Rhizobiales; family Kaistiaceae; genus Kaistia; species Kaistia hirudinis. The sequence continues at coordinate 891,224 of NZ_JACIDS010000003.1, read as the reverse complement.
TCCCCGTGATCGAGTTCATGTATCCGGACTTCCTGTGGGTCGCGGCGGACCAGGTGTTCAACCAGATCGCCAAGGCGCGGCACATGTTCGGCGGCGACAGCGAGATGCCGCTGGTGCTCAGGACCAAGGTCGCGATGGGCACGGGCTATGGCTCGCAGCATTCGATGGACCCCGCCGGCATTTTCGCGACCTCGGTCGGCTGGCGCATCGTCGCCCCCTCGACGCCGTTCGACTATGTCGGGCTGATGAACAGCGCGCTCCGCTGCAAGGATCCCGTGCTCGTGCTGGAGCATGTCGATCTCTACAATGCGCGCGGGCCGGCGCCGGTGGGCGATCTCGACTATTTCATCCCGCTCGGCAAGGCGAAGGTGCTCCGCACCGGCAGCGCCGTCACGGTCCTGACCTATCTCGGCATGGTCCGGCATGTGCTCGACAAGGTCGAGGAACTCGGCGTCGATGCCGAGATCATCGATCTGCGCAGCCTCGACCGGGCCGGCCTCGACTGGCAGACGATCGAGGCCTCGATCCGCAAGACGGGCAATGTCCTGATCGTCGAGCAGGGTTCGATCGGCACCTCCTATGGCGGCTGGCTCGCCGCGGAGATCCAGAGCCGCCTGTTCGACTGGCTCGACCAGCCCGTGCAGCGCGTCCATGGCGGCGAGGCCTCGCCCAGCATCTCGAAGGTGCTGGAGACGGCGGCCTTCGCCGGACCTGCCGATGTCGAAGCGGGCCTGCGCACCGTCATGGCCGGCCAGGGCCGCCCCCTCCCCTAATTCTCTCTCCGGAGCCGTCGGATGCCCAAGGAAATCCTGATGCCGTCCCTTTCAGCCGGGATGGAGGAAGGCACGCTGGCGCGCTGGCTGAAGGCCGAGGGCGATGCCGTCGCGGCCGGCGAGATCATCGCCGAGATCGAAACGGACAAGGCGACCATGGAAATGGAAGCCGCCGAGGCCGGGATCCTCGGACGGCTGCTCGTCCCCGCCGGAACGAATGGCGTGCCCGTGAATGCGCCGATCGCCATTCTCCTCCAGCCCGGAGAATCGCTCGCCGAAGCGCCGGCGCCCACGCCCGCCGCGCCGCCGGCTCAGCCGGCTGCCTCAGAGGCCCCGAAGCCTGCAGTCGCGACCCAGGCGGCCGACGAACTGCCGCCGCGGCATCTCGCCTCGCCGCTGGCCCGGCGCCTCGCCGCCGAAAGTGACATCGACCTCGCCGCGCTCACCGGCAGCGGCCCGCGCGGCCGGATCGTGCGGATCGATGTCGAGCGCGCGCGCGCCGCCGCGTCGGCGGCTTCACCAGCGCCCGCGGCCGAGCCGCGCCCGGCACCGGTCCCGGAGGCTCCCGCCCAGAGGGTCACGCGGCTGCCGCACAGCGCCATGCGCCGGGTCATCGCCAGACGGCTGCTCGAATCGAAGCAGACTGTCCCGCATTTCTATCTGAGCGTCGAATGCGAGATCGACCGTCTCCTGGCGCTCCGCGCCGACCTCAACGCGGTCGCGGCGGATGACTACAAGCTCTCGGTCAACGACCTCGTCATCAAGGCGGCCGCGAAAGCGCTCCGCATCGTGCCGGAGGCGAATGCGATGTGGACGGAGGATGCGATCCTCCGTTTCGACGATGTCGATGTCGCCGTCGCCGTCGCGACGGATGGCGGGCTGATCACGCCGGTGCTACGCCGGGCCGACGAGAAAAGCCTCGGCACGCTTTCCAACGAGATCAAGGAACTGGCCGGACGCGCCCGCGCCAACAAGCTGAAGCCCGAGGAATATCAGGGTGGCGGCTTCACCGTCTCCAATCTCGGCATGTATGGCGTCGTGTCCTTCGCGGCGATCATCAATCCGCCGCAGAGCTGCATCCTCGCGGTCGGCGCGGGCAAGCGCCGGGCCGTCGTGCGCGAGGACGACACGATCGTCGCGGCGACCGTCATGAATTGCACGCTCTCCGTCGACCATCGCTCGGTCGATGGCGCGATCGGCGCCCGCTACCTCTCCGCTTTCAAGGATCTGATCGAGCAGCCGCTTCGCCTGCTCGCTTAAGGGAGCTTCAGCATGGATCTCATCGACCCGGACCTTTTGCGCGACCGTTGCCTGATCGACGGCATCTGGACCGGGGAGCCGAAGCTCGCGGTGACCGATCCGGCGAGCGGTGAGATCATCGCGCATGTGCCGCAGCTCGGCGCTGCGGAGACGCGCGAGGCGATCGCCGCCGCGGAGCGAGCTCTGCCGGCCTGGCGGGCGCGGACGGCCAAGGAGCGGGCGACGGCGCTGCGCCGCTGGTTCGATGCGATCGTCGTGGCGACCGAAGACCTCGCCATGATCATGACGCGCGAGCAGGGCAAGCCGCTGGCCGAGGCACGCGGCGAGGTCGCCTATGCGGCGGCCTATGTCGAATGGTTCGCGGAAGAGGCGAAGCGCGTCTATGGCGAGATCATCCCGAGCCATCGCGCCGACAGCCGCCTGCTGGTCATCCGCCAGCCGGTCGGCGTCTGCGCCGCCATCACGCCGTGGAACTTCCCGGCGGCGATGATCACCCGCAAGGCCGCCGCAGCCTTGGCGGCCGGCTGTACCATGGTCGTCAAGCCGGCCTCGCAGACGCCGCTGACGGCGCTGGCGCTGGCCCGTCTCGCCGAACGCGCCGGCATCCCCGCCGGCGTGATCAATGTCGTCACGGGCAGCGCCCGCGAGATCGGCGGCGAGCTGACCGCGAACCCGGTCGTCCGCAAGCTCTCCTTCACCGGCTCGACCGAAATCGGCAAGCTGCTGATGGGGCAGAGCGCCGCCACGCTGAAGAAGCTCTCGATGGAGCTTGGCGGCAATGCGCCCTTCATCGTGTTCGACGATGCGGACCTCGATGCGGCGGTGGAAGGGGCGATCACCTCGAAATATCGCAACACCGGCCAGACCTGCGTTTGCGTCAACCGCATCCTGGTTCAGGATGGCGTCTATGACGAGTTCGCCCGCCGCCTCGCGGTCGCGGTGGCGCGGCTGCAGGTCGGGCCAGGCACGGAGCCAGGCGTGACGCAGGGCCCGCTGATCGACAATGCGGCGCTCGCCAAGGTCGAGGAGCACATCGCCGACGCCGTGCAGAATGGCGCCGAAATTGTCTCGGGCGGTCAACGACATAGCCTCGGCGGCACCTTCTTCGAGCCGACCGTGCTCACCGGCTGCACGCCTGAGATGGCGCTGGCGCGCGAGGAGACCTTCGGGCCGGTGGCGGCTCTGTTCCGCTTCGCCGACGAGGCCGAGGCGATCCGGCTCGCGAACGACACCGAATTCGGCCTCGCCGGCTATTTCTACAGCCGCGACATCGGCCGGATCTGGCGCGTCGCCGAGGCGATGGAGTGCGGGATGATCGGCATCAATACCGGCCTGATCTCGACCGAGGTCGCGCCTTTCGGCGGCATCAAGGAATCCGGCTTCGGCCGCGAGGGATCCCGCCACGGCATCGAAGACTACAGCGAAATCAAATATCTCTGCATGGCCGGCCTTTAGGCGAGCCAGCGCCTTCGAGGGAGGAAGCCTTGTCCAGCTATGTTCTGATCACCGGCGCCAATGGCGAGATCGGCCGCGCCGTGGCGCGCGCCTTCGCCGCGGAGGGCGCGACGCTCGCGCTCACCGATCTCAATCCGGCGGCGCTCGAGAGCTTCGCCGCCGAGCTGCCGACGGAGGCGCATGTTTTTCGCCATGACGTCGCCAATGGCGAAGAGACGGCGGAACTCGCGCGCCAGCTCACAGAGCGCTTCGGCGCGCTCGACACCGTCATCACCTCGGCCGGCCTCTATGAGCACCTGCCTTTCGCGACGCTGAAGCCGGGCGACTGGGCGCGCGGCATCGCGATCAATCTCGACGGGGTCTATCTGACGCTGCAGGCCGTGCTGCCGCTGATCCGCGATGGCGGCAGCATCATCAACATCGCCTCGATGGCCGGCCATCGCGGCAGCGCCGACCATGCACCCTATGCCTCGGCCAAGGGCGGCGTGCTGGCGCTGACGCGCAGCCTCGCGCAGGAGCTGGGGCCGCGGATCCGGGTCAATGCGATCTCGCCGGGCCTGATCGATACGCGGATGATGCAGAGCCTTGCGCCCGACCGGGTCCAGAAGGCGATCGAGGGGCTGCCGCTGCGCCGGCTCGGCCGGGTCGAGGAAGTGGCATCGGTCGCCGTCTTCCTGGCAGGCCCCGGCGCCTCCTATATCAGCGGCGAGGCCATCCAGGTGAATGGCGGCCTCTATATGGCGTGAGGCCGCCGCTTCCCTTGCAACAGTCGGCGGCCGTCAATGGACGGCCGCATACATGATCTTCTCTTCGGTCGCCCGGCCCGGCGTGAACTCCTCGACCACGCGGCCCATGCGGTAGACCAGGATGCGATCCGACAGAACCATGATCTCCGGCAGATAGGACGAGATCACCATCACGGCGAGGCCGCTATCGGCGAGGTCCTGGATGACCTTGTGGATCTCGGCGATCGCGCCGACATCGACGCCGCGCGTCGGCTCGTCGAAGATGACCAGCTTCGGCTTCTGCACCAGCGACTTGGCGATCACGACCTTCTGCTGGTTACCGCCCGAAAGCTCGACAATGCGGGCATTGGGGTTGATCGCGCGGATCTGCAGGAGCTTCGACCATTCGGCCGTCACCTCGCGCGCCTCGCCCTGCGTCACCACGCTGCTCGACTGCAGGCCGGAGGCGATGAGGCCCATCTGGATGTTCTCGGCGATCGACATGGTCTCGAAGAAGCCTTCGGCCTTGCGATCCTCCGTCACATAGACGATGCCGTCGCGCATGGCCGGTCGCGGCTCGCGATAGCGCACCGAGCGCTCGCCGAAGCGCAGTTCGCCGCCATGGAAGATGTTGCGCTTGATGACACCGGCGATGATCTTCGCCGTCTCGGTGCGGCCCGAGCCGATCAGCCCGAACAGACCCGTCACCTGGCCCGCATAGATCGAGAACGAGGTGTTGCGGACCATCGAGCCCATGGAAAGGTTCTCGACGCTGAGGACCTTGGGGCCCGGCGGACGCGCATCGGCGTCGCTGCGCTTGCGGCCATAAAGCTCGTTGGAGAGCGAGCGCCCGACCATGGCGCGGATGATGCCGTCGCGGTCGAACTTGGACGTCACGTCGGACGCGACCAGTTCGCCGTCGCGCAGGATCGTGATGCGATCGGAAATCGCCAGCGCCTCTTCCAGCGCATGGCTGATGAAGACGATCGAGACGCCGTCCTTGCGGAGGCGATCGACGAGGGAGAAGAAATAGTGCTTCTCCTCCGGCGTCAGCGTCGCGGTCGGCTCGTCGAAAATGATGACGCGCGATTTCTGCCGGACCGCGCGGGCGATCTCGACGAGTTGCTTCTGCGCCGCGCCGAGCGTCGAGACATTGGCCCAGGGATCGACGTTGAAGTTGAGCGACGACAGGAACTGCTGCGCCGCGATGTAGAGGCCGCGCAGCCGGTTGAAGAGCTTCTCGTCGCCGAGATAGAGGTTCTGCGCCACCGTCATCGAGGGCACCAGGCTGGTTTCCTGGAACACCATGGCGATGCCGTTATGCAGCGCCTCGGCCGGACGCTGGAAGCTGACGGGCTTGCCGTCGAGCAGGATCTGGCCCTGGCTCGGCTGCGTGACGCCCGCGATCATCTTGGTCAGCGTCGACTTGCCGGCGCCGTTCTCGCCCAGCAGCGCGTGGATCTCGCCCTTGTTCAGGGTGAAGTTGACGTTCCGCACCGCATAGACGCCGCGATAATCCTTGGAGACATCGCGCAATTCGATGAGTGGCGCCGTCATCATGCAACTTCCCTGCGATTGTCGTCCGCCGCGATCGAGAGCACGGCGCCTCCGCCTTTCGACGTCACGAGGACGCGGCCGCCGATCGCGAGGCTGCTGGTAATCCCGTGACGCGCCCCGTCGGCGCGGCTGTGAAAGCTCGCTTCCGGCAGGAACGCCTCGTTGAGGCGAACGAGGAGCCCGTAGGAGCGCGAGGGCGCCCATGGCTTCAGGACGCCGAGCTGTTTCACCGATCCGCCCTGCAGCGGCTCGAGGAAGCTCTTGCCCGAGGAGAGGGCCGGCGCCATCCAGTGGGCGGGATCGATTTCCTTGAGCATCTTCCGCCGGAAGGCCGGCTCGCGCAGCACGAATTCGATCAGTTGGCGGCGCGGCGCGAACAGCGAAAGCCAGAGCCCGCCCTCGCCGGCTTGGAGGCGCGAAGGATAGGCCGGGAGATTGTCGAGCAGGACCGTATGCCGGCCCTTGTCGTCGAGGGCGATCAGGCGATGGCGCCAGGCCTCGGAGACGACGAGACCGGCGCCCCTCCGAACCAGAAGGCCCGCCGGCCAGCCGAGCTTGTCGGCGATGCGCCGGGCAGCGCCGGTCGCAAGGTCGACCTGCCAGACGGAGCCGAGATGGTTGCGCTCCATCAGATCGCGCGCCCAATCCTCCGGCCGGTTCCGGCTGGAGCCGACGGCGAGGAAGAGCTTGTCCGGCCCGTCGAAGGCGATGGCCGTGATGCAGGCCGCATCCGCCTCGGACAAGCCGGAGAGCCGGCGGCCCTCATGCTGCCCGCCCCGGATGACCAGCCCCTTGCCGCTCAAGCCGATGGCGAGCGGGCCCTTGCCGTCGGCGGCCAGCGCACTGATCGGCGCATCGAAGCGACCCGCCGGCGTCGCGCCGTCCATGAGATCGAGGCGGAACAGCTCGGCGCCGCTGCTGAAGAAGCAGCGCTCGCCGTCGCGAACGAGATTGTCCGCGGCAGTTGCCGTCGCGACCAGTTCGGCCTGATCCAGCGCATCGTTCGGCAGCAGCGCACCGTCGAGCGGGGGCACCGTCACCGCCGCTTCGCCGGCGCCGAAGATCGAATCATAGGTTCGCTTGAGGAACGACATCAGGGCTGTCCCCAATAGGCGTGCTGGCTGGTCCAGGACGGATCCGCATCCGCCAGCTTGTGGCGGCCGATGCGGTTGTTGTTGATGCCGCCGAGATAGAGATAGCCCTTGTGCTCGCGCACCGAGGTGATCTGCGGATGCGAGGCGCCGCCGAGATCCCAGAGCGATTCCGTCACGGTCCCGTCGAGCGACACCTTGACCACGCAGCCGGTGTTCAGGTTCGGGTAGAGCCATTCATCCATGGCGACGCGCTGCGCCATGCGGCGGCGGAAGGACGGCACGGTGAGGCTCATGTCGAAGACGGGCGAGCGCATGCCGGCCAGCGCGACCCAGAAGCGTCCGTCGGATGCCCTGTTCAGATTGTCGGGATAGCCCGGGAGATCGGCGACGACGGTCTCGACCTTCCCCTTCTTCGGGCCAGCAAACCAGAACCGGCTGATCCGGCAGGCCCAGGTCTCTGCGAAGAGCAGCGATTCACCGTCGCCGACCATGCAGATGCCATTGGGGAAGATCCGGCCGGAGAGGACGGTGCGCGTCGACTTGGTGCGCGGATCATAGGCGATGATGCGGCCATTGCCGCGGCCCTCGAGCGCATCGACGGCCCAATCGGACACGCCATAGCGCACCGTCGCCTCGCTGAAGAAGACGCGGCCGTCAGGCGCGATGTCGAGATCATCGGCCATGCGGATGCGGGAATCGTCGATGATCGAGAAGAGGCTGCGGTTGGTCTCATCCGACAGGCGGACGATCTCGCGCTCGGGCGTGACCATGTAGACGCCCATGCCGGCAACGCAGGCGTGGAGATTGTCTTTCGCGTCGAAGGCGAGGCCGAGCGGGAAGCCGCCGAGATGCACGAAGACTTCGGACGTCCGGTAGTCCGGCGCCAGGAAGCGGACGATGTCACCCTGCCGGCCGCCGGTATAGAGATTGTCCTTGCTGTCGAAGATCATGTCTTCTGGGCCGTCCAGCTCGCCGAGGCCGATGGCCTCGACGCCGTGGAAGGCGTCGTTGACGGCATAGGGCGAAGCGGAGCCGGCTTCGGTCGCCGGACGCTGCGGCAGCTCGAAATAGGTCGGCGACACATAGACCCGCGACAGCAGCTTGTGGCGGTTCTTGAGCCAGCGGATATCGACCGCGACGGCGAGCAGCAGGAGCAGACCGAGCACCAGCGGCGTCGCGCCGCTCGGCATGTTGAGGCGGATCAGGCTGTTGGTGACGAGGAGCACGATCGCGGTGCCAAGCAGCGCCTTGAAGATCGAGCCGCGACCGCCGCCGAGGCTGACGCCGCCGAGAACGGCCGCCGTGAGCACGGTCACTTCAAGGCCGATGCCGGTGTCCGGACCGACGCTGCCGAGCCGCGCGGCATAGAACAGGCCGCCGATCGCGGCGAACATGCCGGAGATGACATAGGTGATGCAGATGGTGCGGCGGACCGCGATGCCGGCATTATAGGCCGAGCGGCGCGAGCCGCCGACCGCCAGGATGTGCCAGCCATAGCGCGAGCGGCTCAGTACCAGATGGGCGATGATGGCGACGGCGACGAGCAGGACGAAATTGAACGGCACGCCGAAGAGGTCGCCTTCGCCGAGGAACAGCCAGGCGTCGGAATCGCTCATCGTCATCGCCACCTTGCGGGCATAGGCGAGGATGAGCAGGTCGACGACGGCGCGCACGATGATCAGCGTCGCCAGCGTCGTCAGGAAGGCGCGGAGCCGCAGATAGCCGACGAGCAGGCCGTTGATCAGGCCGACAAAGGCCCCGATGGCGGCGACGGCGGGAATGGCGAGATAAAGCGGCCAGCCGAGATAGTTGATGAAGGCAAGCGCCGCGAAATTGGCAAGCGCGAAGACCGAGCCGACGGACAGATCGATGCCGCCGGCCAGCATGACGATGGCGAGCCCGATCGCGACGAAGGCGACCTCGCCCAATTGGCGGGCCAGATCGGCGAACCCGGCGATCGAGAGAAAGCCCGGGATCAGCGACTGGAACAGCACGACCACGATGATGAGGAAGAGGAACGGGATCGTGTTGTCGATCCAGTTCTTCGAGAGCACCTCGCCGAGCAGGTGATCCGGCACGAGCCGGTATCGCCATTTGGCAAAGGATTCAGAAACCGACATGTCGCGACGCCTCAAGATCTCGTGGTCACGAAAGGGCAGCTCCGCCGCGTGCCGGCGGAGCTGCCTCAGGCTCAGAACGGCGCGGCGGCGACGTCTTCCATGGTCCAGCAGGAATTCGCGCGCATGGTCTCGCGCGAGATGTCCTTGATCGGCGTGTAGATGCCGTAGGGCTGGGAACCGGGCGTGGCCTTGACCTGCAGCACCTGAGCGATGGCGTCGGTCAGATCGCGGGCCTGGCCGATCGCGTCATAGCTGACATAACCGTTGAAGGTGCCGTTCTCGATATTGTCGCAGGCCGGCTTCTGGCCACCGCCATTGGTGATCAGCTGGATGGCGCCGGTCTTGCCGGCCTCGCGGATCGCCGCGGCGACGCCGGCATCCATGACCTCCCAGAGGCCGACATAGGCGCAGAGGTCCGGGTTCTGCTTGATGACGGTCGAGGCCACCGCATGCGCCTTGGTCGCGTCCCAGTCAGCCGACTGGCTGGAGACCACCTTGATATCGGGATGCTGCGCCAGCGTATCCTCGATCGCCGTCATGGTGATGGCGTTGTTCGGATTGGTCGGCGTGCCCTGCATGATGGCGATCTTGCCGCTCTTGCCGGCGGCGGGGCTGCAGGCGTCGACGGCCATCTTCGCCTGATGCAGGCCGACCTCGTACCAGTTGACGCCGACATAGGCGTCGGTGGTCGCAACCGACTTCAGATTGATCTGGATGACCGGGATGCCTTCCTTCTGCGCGCGCTGCAGCAGCCGCGCATAGACCTGCATGTCCGGGTTATGGACGACGAGGAGGTCCGGCTTCTCCGTGATCAGCGTCGTCAGCGCCTGCGCGCCCGCGTCGCTGCTCCAGTTCGGATCGCGCACCGAGAAGTCGTAGCCGAGGCGCTTGCCCTGCGTCTCCATCGCCTTGGCCCAGACCTGCGGCAGGTCGAAGCTCATGGCGAGCGGCAGGAACACGACCTTCTTGCCCTTGAAGGTGTCGTAATAGGACGGGGCGAGCCCATCATCGAACTGCTCGGCCAGGGCCGTCGAGACGGACCCGAGCGCCAACAGGGCAGCCAATGTTCTTCCGATAAACGTCTTCATGATTTCCTCCTCCGAATTCAGGTGATCAGATGTCGCCCTGCTGAGCCGTCTGCTCGTCGCGTGGATTAGCCAGGCTGTCGACGATGATCGCGATGAGCAGAACCGTTCCCTTGACGATGTTCTGCATGGTGAAAGGCATATCGAGGATCGTCATTCCATTGAGCAGGATGCCGATCAGGATCGTGCCGACCAGGATGTTGCGGACGCCGCCCTTGCCGCCGCTCAGGCCGATACCGCCGAGGACGACAACGAGGATGACGTCGTAGACCATGGTCGACTGCGCCACGCGGATATTGACCGAGGCGAGCAGCGAGGCGGTTATGAGGCCGGCGCCGAAGGCGATGATCGACGAGATCAGATACTGGATGACGGTCATCGGCCGGACGGGAATGCCGGTGATGCGCGCCGCGGCGCGGTTGTCGCCGATCGCGTAGAAGTAGCGCCCCCATTTGGTGAAGCGCAGGAACAGATAGGCGAGGATCGCCAGGACCGAGAACCAGATCACGGGCAGCGGCACGCCGAGGAACGAGTTCGAGATCGACCGCAGCCAGATCGCATTGTCCGGCAGATAGATGACGTCGAGATCGACCAGCGCCAGGCGACCGAAGCCATAGATCACGGTCGACATGGCCAGCGTCGCGAAGATCGCGGGGATTTCGACATAGGCGACGAGCACGCCCATGATGATGCCGACGGCGGCGGCGAAGGCGAGCCCGAGGCCGATCGCCTCGCCCGTCCCGAAGCCGCGATTGATCAGCGCCACGGTCCAGGCGGTGGACAGCGCCATGGTCGCGACCATGGCGAGATCGATGCCGCGGCCGATGACGACGATGCCCATGCCGATGCCGAGAATGCCGAGGATCGCGACGTTCTGGACGAGGGAGAGCAGGTTCGACGTATCGAAAAAGCCCGGAAGCAAGACGGAAAAGCCGATGAAGAGCAGCAGCGCGATGAAGAACACGATGTTCTCCTGAGTGAGCTTGAACCCACCCCGGCGCTGCTCGGTTTGACTAGCCGACATTCACGACTCCCTTCACTCTCCCGCCTTCACGGAGAATGCACATTGGATGGCCCGGGCGACCGGCTATCTGTCCTGGATCAACGAGCGTCGGATCGACAGGACGGCGCTGGCGCCGACGGATCGCGACCACGGTTCCGATTGCATGTGCCCCTCCCAAGGCTCGTCGTGCCGCTAGGACGACGATCGGCGGCATCAGGCCCGCCGTGCTGTTGACGACTCTATGGCACTAATCAGCTTGCCTGACAAGCTACTAATGAGATTGCCGGCTTGCTCGTATCCCACGTTACGCTTAGTTACGTGCTATGGTGGTAGCGCCCCGGATTCTGGCGGAGCGATAGATGAGCGGTATGGACACGGCTAACCGGCGTTTGGCGCCTCCTCGCAGCTACGCTAACAAGATCGCGGATATTTTGCGCGCCGAGATCGACCGCGGCGTGTTCCGTCCCGGCGAGCGGCTTCCGACGGAGAGCTCGCTGTGCGCGACCTTCGGCGTCAGCCGCGCGGTGGTGCGCGAGGCGATCAGCGCGCTGAAGCAGGGCGGCGTCCTCGAGAGCTATCAGGGTCGCGGCATCTTCGTCTCCGGCCAGCCGCCGGAGGCGACGTTCCGCCTCGCCGAGGCGGATTTGAGCGACCGGGACGAACTGGACCGGGTGCTCGAATTTCTCCTCGCCCATGAATCCGCCGCCGCCGGCCTCGCCGCGGAACGGCGCTCGCCCGAGGAACTCGCGCGGATCAAGTCCGCACTCGACGCGATGGAGGATGCGATCCGCCGCAACGAGACCGGCATCGACGAAGACCTCCAGTTCCACGCCCAGATCTCGGCCGCGACGAACAACGAGTTCTTCATCTCCTTTGCCGCCTTCCTCGAGAACCGGGTTCGCCACCTGATCCGCGAGGCGCGCGCCAACAGTTCGCGCGCCGGCCTGACGGACCTCGTCCAGCAGGAGCATCGCGAGATCTACAAGGCGATTGCCGAGGGCAACAAGGATGCCGCGCGCCTGGCGGCGGAGCAGCATTTGCGCAACGCCGCGACGCGACTGCGCCAGCGCGGCTGAGCGGACGCCGAAAGCCAGAGCGGCGCTCATGGCGTCACCGCGCGATCGGAATCGGCCAACAGCATCACCTTGAGCGCCTGCCGGCTGGCCGCGATCTCGAAGCCTTCGAGCGTCGCCGCAAGCGGCAGGCGATGCGTGATCATCGCGCGCAGCGCCTCGCCATTTTCGGCGAGGATCGACAGCATCCGGGCGAAGGTCGCAGGCGAGGAATCATAGGCGGCGCGGAGCTGCTGCTTCAGCCGCACGAAGCGCGTCAGATCGAACTGCACGGGACGGGCATGGATGCCGGTCGCGACGAGGACGCCGCCCGGCCTCAGCCAGCCGAGCCCGGCTTCGATCGATTCCGGGACGCCGGTCGCCTCGAACACGATATCGGCCTCGCCGCCCAGCAGCGCGGTCACGTTGGCGTCTCCATCTTCGTCGAGATCGAGCGTACGCTCGAGGCCGAGGCGCCGGGCCGCGGCGAGCCTCGCCCCGTCGTCCTTGCCGATCAGCAGCACGCTGGTTGCGCCGGCGCGCCGCGCGAGCCAGGCGATGCCGACCCCGATCGGGCCGGCGCCCATGACGATGACCCGATCCCCCCACTGCACGGCAGCGACATCGACGGCATTGCCGGCGACACAGAGCGGCTCGATCAACGCGCCGAGTTCGGCATCGACGCCGTCCGGCAGGCGGAAGCAATTGGCGGCGGGCACCACGACCCGCTCGGCAAAGGCGCCGTCACGGTGGAAGCCGACAATGCTGCGATTGGCGCAGAATTGCGGCTGGCCGATCCGACAGGCCGAACAATGGCCGCAGACCACCACCGGCGCGACGACGACACGGTCGCCTGGCGCAAACCCGACAACGTCCTTGCCCGTGTCGACGACACGCCCGCTTACTTCATGGCCGAGCGTGCGCGGCAGATGCGTGGCCAGGAACTGATAGCCATCCGTCCATTCATAGGCATGGACGTCGCTGCCGCAGATGCCGACGGCCTCGACCGCAATGAGGATATCGTCGCCGGCCGCCACGACTGGGGCGGCGGCCTCCATCCGCGCCAGTCCGTAGGCCGCATCGGTCTTCTGGAACGCCAGCATGCGCATCGGCTCCGCGGGGCTCAGAACGGGCTGGCGAATTTGCCGGCATAGACGGTCACCGGCGGCTGTGCGCCGGAATCGGTGAGCACGTCGATGACCGCCGGCTTGCCGCTCGCCAGCGCCTCGGCCAGCACGCCGGCCAAGTCGGCGCCGTCCTCGACGCGGATGCCGCGGATGCCGCAGGCCTCGGCGATCTTGGCGTGGTCGACCGGGGCGAAATAGACTGCGTCGGTATGCTCGCCATAGAGCGCGTCCTCCGAATCCTTCTGGTAGCCAAGGATCTGGTTGTTGAGGACGATGGTCATGACGGGAAGGTCGAGACGCTTGAGCGTTTCGAGTTCCGACCAGACATGGCCGAAGCCGCCATCGCCGACGATGGTGATGACCGGCGCGCCGGGCCGCGCCAGGCTGGCGCCGATGGCGAGCGGCAGCCCCCAGCCGAGGCCGGCAAGACCGCGCGGGGTGATGAAGCGCGCACCAGCCTCCGCCGCGGTCAGGTAGTTCGCGGCCCAGATCGAGGAATAGCTCGCATCCGTGGTGACGATCGTCTCCGGCGTCAACGCGGCATCGATGACGGCCATGACGCGCTCCGGCCGGATCGGGACGGCGTCCTGCGTGCGGATGCGGGCGGTCAGCGACTCCCAGCCGGCGCGGGCAGCGGCGATCGTCGCCTCGATGGCCGGGCGGGCGGCGACGCGGCGCGACAGGTCGAGACCCGCCATCGCCTCACCGAGCGCGCGTATGCCGCGCCGCGCATCGCCGACGAGGCGCACGGCCTCATAGTTCCGGCCGATCTCCATCGGGTCGACATCGAGATGGATGAAGGTCGCCGCATTCGGATAGAGCGACCAGCTGTCGGTGCCGTTCTGGTTGGTCCGGTTGCCGATCAGCAGGACGACATCGGCCTCGTCGATCAGCGGACGGAGATCGCGGCTGCGGCCGCCCTCCCCCATGAAATAGCCGACAACGCCGAGCGAAAGCGGATGATGCTCCGAGACGGTGCCCTTGCCCATGACGGTGGTCGCCACCGGTAGGTGGAACGTCTCCTGCAGTCGGGCGAGTTCCGCGCTGGCATCCGAGCCGTGGACGCCGCCGCCGGCGATCACCAGCGGCGCCTTCGCCTCGGCGAGAAGCCGCGCCGCGGTCGCGATCGCCGCCGCATCGGGCGTCGGCCTATCGAGCGGCGCCATGCCGTACTGGCTCTTGCGCGGGACGAGCGGCGCGGGGCCGACCGTCTCGATCAGGAGATCCACGGGAACGATGAGCACTGCAGGACCCGGGCGGCCCGAGGTCGCCGCGACGAAGGCCATGTCGACATAGTCGTCGATGCGGCTCGCATCCTCGATCCGGCGGACCCATTTCGCGCAGGAATCGAACAGGCGGACATGGTCGAATTCCTGGAAGGCGTTCTTGTCGGTCTGCGAGCGCGCCACGTCCTGGACCAGCGCGACCATGGGAACCGAAGCCTTCAACGCCTCGGCGAGCGGCGGCACCAGAAGCGTCGCGGCGGGACCGTTCTGCGCAGTCACCACGCCGACCTTCCGCGTCACCCGCGCATAGCCGTCGGCCATGGTGCCGCCGGCATTTTCCGTCCGGTAGACGATCTGCCGGATGCCGACATGCGGCGCGGCGAGATGGAAGGCGCTCGGAATGCTCTGGCCGAAGACATGATCCACGCCGTGGCGCCTGAAGGCCTCGGCCAGCCGCATGGCAACGACGGTCTCGTCGATGCGCTTGCTCTTTGTCTCTCCGGCCATTCGATCCTCGTGTTATATGTTGTTTGTTATAACAAATAAGCTTGCACTCGAAGCCGTTGTCAAGCACCTTGTCGGCGACGGTTTCGGCTGGGGATCGAGATGAACGATGACGTGATGGCGGCTTCGCCGTTCGATGCGCTGAGCAGGCAGAACCTGAGCGAGAGCGCCTACCGGCAGATCCGCAATGCGCTGGCCCAGAGCCGGCTCAAATCCGGGCAGAAACTCGTCCTGCGCAGCCTCGCCGAGCAGCTCGGCATCAGCGCCACGCCGGTGCGCGAGGCGCTGCTTCGCCTGGGCTCGGAGGGCATCGTCCGGTTTGACAGCCGCGGCACCGCCTTCGTTCCGGAAATGACGCTGCAGCGCTATCTGGAGATTCGCGACCTGCGCCTCTGGCTGGAGGGACAGGCGGGCCTGCGCGCCGTCGACACGGTGAACGCGGCCGATATCGAGCGGCTCGCGGCCATTCACGAGCGCATGGCGGCGGCGGAGAAGAACCAGGATTCGGCGCTCGCCCTCGAGATGAACGGGCAGTTCCACCTGCATCTGTGCATGCTCGCGCAGATGCCGATGCTGCTCCAGTTCGTCGAGAACCTCTGGGTCCAGTGCGGCCCCGCCATGGGCGTGCTCTACGAGGTCTCGCCGCCGCGCGACCCCGAGGGACACCAGCATCTGGCGGTGCTGCGCGGCCTCGCGCAGCGGGATGGCGAGGCCGTCCGCAAGGCGATCGAACGCGACATCGTCGTCGGCGGCCAGAGGCTCGTCTCGCTGCTGAGCCAATCGAAAGCCTGAGCGCTCCAACCGCGACGCGGGATAAGCCAAATATCCGGCGTGGCGTCGGCTGACGCAAAATAACAACAATGACCACGACGATGTGGTCTATGCTTCGCGCCTCTGCCGCATGCGAGGAGGTCGCCATGCGTTTTCTTGCAAGGGTCCTGGTCATTACGGGACTGCTGCTGGCGTCGCTGGGGGCCGGGCTCGCCGAGCCTTTGGCCTCCTGGAACGACGGGCCCGCCAAGCAGACCATCCAATCCTTCGTGCAGCGCGTCACCGACGCCAAGGGCAAGGACTTCGTCCCGCCCGAGCAACGCATCGCCGTATTCGACAATGACGGCACGCTGTGGGTCGAGCAGCCCATGTACACCCAGCTCGCCTTCGCGCTGGACCGGATCAAGGCGCTCGCCCCTGATCATCCGGAATGGCAGTCAAACCCCAGGCTGAAGGCGGCGATCGACGGCGACATGAAGGCCCTCGCGGCCACCGGCGAGAAGGGGCTCGTCGAGCTTATGATGGTGACGCATGCCGGCATGACGCCCGACGATTTTCAGAGCATCGTCTCGGATTGGCTGGCCAAGGCCGAGCATCCGCGCTTCAAGAAGCACTACACGGACCTCGTCTACCAGCCGATGCTGGAGCTGCTCGGCTATCTCCGCGACAACGGCTTCACCACCTACATCGTCTCGGGCGGCGGCATCGAGTTCATGCGGCCCTGGACCGATAAGGCCTATGGCGTTCTACCGGCGCAGGTGGTCGGCTCCAGCATCAAGACGAAATTCGAGATGGTGGACGGCAAGCCGGTGCTGATGCGCCTGCCGGAGGTCAATTTCGTCGATGACGGCCCCGGCAAGCCGATCGGCATCAACCAGCACATCGGCCAGCGTCCGATCGCGGCCTTCGGCAATTCGGACGGCGACCTCGAGATGCTGCAATGGACGACGGCCGGCGACGGCGCGCGCCTCGGCATGATCGTCCACCACACGGACGCCGAGCGCGAATATGCCTATGACCGCGATTCCACCTTCGGTCGTCTGGACAAGGCGATGGACATGGCCCCGGCGCAGGGGTGGGTGCTCATCGACATGAAGAACGACTGGAAACAGATCTTTCCAGCCGCGCAGTGAGGCCGCCAGTCGGTCTCGATACTTTCACCACGAAAGGAGCGGCCAATGGGTCTCCAAGTCCATAAATCGCTGCCAATTGTCACCGCGGCGGCGTTGCTGACGCTCGCGGGTGGCGCCCATGCCGAGGATAAAGCACCGACGACGAAGCCCAACATCCTGCTGATCGTCTCCGACGATACAGGATGGGGCGATCTCGGCCCCTATCTCGGCGGCAAGCGGCGCGGCATGCCGACACCCAATCTCGACGATCTGGCCGCCAGCGGCATGACCTTCACCAATTTCTATGGCCAGCCGAGCTGCACGCCCGGCCGCGCCGCGATCCAGACCGGCCGCATTCCGAACCGCTCCGGCATGACAACTGTTGCCTTTCAGGGCCAGGGCGGCGGCTTGCCGCATGCGGAATGGACGCTCGCCTCGGTGCTGAAGGAGGGCGGCTACAAGACCTACTTCACCGGCAAGTGGCACCTCGGCGAATCGGACTATGCGCTGCCGAATGCCCAAGGCTACGACGTGATGAAATATGCGTTCCTGTATCACCTGAACGCCTACACCTATGCCGACCCGAAATGGTTCCCGGAGATGAGCCCGGAGCTCAGGGCCATGTTCCAGAAGGTGACCAAGGGCGCGCTCTCGGGCAATGCGGGCGAGCCTGCGAAGCAGGACTTTGCCGTCAACGGCGAATATGTCGACACGCCCGAAAAGGGCGTGGTCGGCATTCCCTTCCTCGACAAATATGTCGAGCAGGCAGCCGAGGGATTCCTCGAGGACGCCGCCAAGTCGCCCGGCACGCCGTTCTTCATCAACGTCAACTTCATGAAGAACCACCAGCCGAATCTGCCCGCGCCGGAATTCGAGGGCAAGTCGATCTCCAAATCGAAATATGCCGATTCCGTCGTCGAGCTCGACACGCGCATCGGCAACGTCCTCAAGAAGCTCGACGAGCTCGGCCTGAAGGACAACACGCTGGTGTTCTACACGGTCGACAATGGCGCTTGGCAGGACGTCTATCCGGATTCCGGCTATACGCCGTTCCGCGGCACCAAGGGCACAGTCCGCGAAGGCGGCAACCTTGTCCCGTCGCTCGCGCGCTGGCCGGGCAAGGTGCCGGCGAACACCAAGAGCGACGACATCATGGGCGGCCTCGACCTGATGGCCTCCTTCGCCTCGATCGCGGGCGTTCCGCTTCCGACCAAGGACCGCGACGGCCAGCCCATGGTCTTCGACAGCTATGACGTCACCCCGGTCTGGTTCGGCAAGGGCGCCGACCCACGTCACGAATGGTTCTATTTCACCGAGAACGAGCTGACCCCCGGCGCCGTGCGGGTCGACAATTTCAAATACGTCTTCAACTTGCGCGGCGATGACGGCGCCCAGACCGGCGGTCTCGCGGTCGATACGAATCTCGGCTGGAAGGGGCAGGAGAAATACGTCGCCACCATCCCGCAAGTGTTCGACCTGCTCGCCGACCCGCAGGAGCGCTACGACATCTTCATGAACAACTTCACGGAGCACACCTGGGCCGTGGTTCCGGCCAATGACGCCATTTCGCGGCTGATGAAGACCTATGTCGACTATCCGCCGCGCAAGGTTCAGAGCGAGGCCTATTCCGGCCCGATCACCCTGTCCGGCTATGAGCGCTTCCGCAGCGTTCAGGACCAGCTCAAGGATCAGGGCTTCTCGATCGGCCTGCCAACCGGCAATTGAACGCCCGACGCTTCGGCCGGCTTATGACAGACAAAGGCAGCGGCGAAACCCTCGCCGCTGCCTTTCTTTGCACCGGTCGCAACGGGAAACGGCCCGCCCTTCACGTCGCGAACTTCCTCGCGCCCGCGACGCAGCCGACCACGCCGAGGGTCGCCACGAGCATGGCGAGGCTGACCCGCTCGCCGAGGAGCGCGGCGGCGAGGGCGAGCCCGAAGAAGGGCTGCAGCAATTGGAGCTGCCCCACGGCGGCGATGCCGCCGTGCGCGAGGCCGCGATACCAGAACATGAAACCGATCAGCATGCTGAACAGCGAGACATAGGCTAGGCCCATCCAGGCGCCGCCGGCAATGCCGGCGAAGGAGACCGGCCGCGTGAGGATGGCGAGCGACAGCATGACCGGCAGCGCCAGCACGAGCGCCCAGCAGATGACCTGCCAGCCGCCGAGCGCGCGCGAAAGGCGGCCACCTTCGGCATAGCCGAGGCCGCAGACGACGATCGCCGTGAGCATCAAGCCATCGCCGACGGGCGCTGCCGCCACGCCTTCGCGCAGCGCGAAGGCGACGACGAGCGCGCTCCCCAGCGCCGACATCAGCCAGAAGGCCGGCCGCGGCCGCTCGCCGGCACGGAGCACGCCGAAGATCGCCGTCGAGAGCGGCAGCAGGCCGATAAACACCAGCGAATGCGCCGAGGAGACGTGCTGGAGCGCCAGCGCCGTCAGCAGGGGAAAGCCGACCACGACGCCGAGGGCGACGATGAGGAGCGACACCAACTCGCGTCCCGACGGCCGACGTTGACGCAGCAGCACCAGCAGCGCGAGGCCGAGCAGCCCGGCGATCGCGGCGCGCGCGGCCGTCAGGAACAGCGGATCGAAGCCGAGCACGGCGGCACGCGTGGCGGGGAGCGAGCCCGAGAAGATCACCATTCCGATGAAGCCGCTGATCCAGCCGCTCGCCGCCTTGTCCATGACACGCTCCGGGGTCGTTTCGCCTGTCATGGCCGCGAACGGATCGACGATCCAGAGGCGATCCGGTACGATTTCGTCAAACTGTTATGCCTGATCGAGCAGTACGGATGGACGATACACTCAAAGCAAGGCCACACGGGACGCGGATCGAGGCGGTGATGGGGACGATCCGGTCCGGAATCGCCGCGCGCAGCCTGTCGCCGGGCATGCGCCTCGCCTCGGTTCGCGCGCAGGCCAAGACGATGCAGGTCTCCGTCTCGACCGTGGTCGAAGCCTATGAGCGGCTGGCGGCGGAGGGCGTCATCCATGCCCGGCCGGGGTCCGGCTATTACGTGTCCGGCCCGGCCGCACCGCTCTCCCTCGCGACGCTCGGGCCGAGGGTCGAGCGCGAGGTCGATCCGCTCTGGATCTCGCGCCAGGCGCTGGAGGCCGACGACGCGACCCTGAAGCCGGGCTGCGGCTGGCTGCCGGCCTCATGGATGCCAGTGACCGGGATGCGCCGCGCGCTGCGCGGGCTCGCACGCGGCGACGAGGCCGTCCTCATGGACTATGCCAGCCCGCTCGGCCTGCCGGCGCTCCGCTCCGTGCTCAGCCGGCGCATCGCGGCGAACGGCATCCAGGCCGGGCCCGACCAGATCATGCTCACCGAATCCGGCACGCAGGCGATCGACCTGATCTGCCGCTTCCTGCTCGAGCCGGGCGACACGGTCCTCGTCGACGATCCCTGCTATTTCAACTTCCATGCGCTGCTGAAGGCGCACCGGGTCAAGGTCGTCGGCGTGCCCTATACGCCGCACGGGCCCGACACCGAGGCCTTCGGCGCCGCGCTCCTCGCCCATGCGCCGCGGCTCTACATCACCAATTCCGCGATCCACAATCCGACCGGCGCGGTGCTGTCGCCGGTGATCGCGCATCGCCTGCTGAAACTCGCCGACCGGTCCGAACTGGTGATCGTCGAGGACGACATCTTCGCCGATTTCGAGACGGCGCCGGCGCCGCGGCTCGCCGCCTTCGACGGGCTGGCGCGCGTCATCCATATCGGCAGCTTCTCGAAGACGCTCTCGGCCTCGGTGCGCTGCGGCTATATCGCAGCGCGGCCCGACTGGATCGAGAGCCTCGCCGATCTCAAGCTCGCCACGAGCTTCGGCGGCGGGCGCCTCGCCGCGGAATTGCTGCACGCGGCGCTGACCGATGGCGGCTATCGCAAGCACATGGAGGCGACGCGCGCCCGTCTCGCCGCCGCGATGGAGCGGACCGCCGCGCGGCTCGAACGGCTCGGCGTCACGCCCTGGCTGATGCCGCAGGCCGGCATGTTCCTGTGGTGCCGGCTTCCCGAAGGCGTCGACGCGGCGCTCGTGGCGCGCCGCTGCCTCGACGAAGGCGTCGTGCTCGCGCCGGGCAACGCCTTCAGCCAGTCGCAGACCGCGAGCGGGTTCCTGCGCTTCAACGTCGCGCAATCGGCGGAGGAGAAGATCTTCGCGGCACTCGGCCGCGCGATTGACGGTGCGGTGCGACAGCGCGACTGACCGCTACGCCGCAGGGACAGGCGCGGCGGGGTCGATCAGGCCGGCCGCCTTCAGATCGGTCCACAGGGCCGGCGGAATCGCCTCACCGAGATAGGCGAGATTCTGCTGGAGTTCGCCGACCGATCGCGCGCCCGGAATGACGCTGGCGACGAGGGGATGGCCGAGCGGGAATTGCAGCGCCGCCGCCGCCAGCGACACGCCATGCGCCGCGCAGATCCCCTCGATGCGGCGGACGCGTGCGAGGACCGCCTCGGGCGCCGGCCGCGTGTTGAAGGTCGCACCCGGGACGGCGCCGCTGGCGAGAATGCCGGAATTATAGGGACCGCCGATGACGATCCGCGTGCCGCGCTGCTCGCAGAGCGGAAACAGCGTTGCCAGCGGCTCCTGCTCCAGCAGCGTGTAGCGTCCGGCGAGCAGGAAATAATCGAAATCGCCGGCCACGACGAAGTCGGACAGCATCTGCCACTGGTTGATGCCGACGCCGATCGCCTTGATCACGCCCTGCGTGCGCAGATCGTCCAGAACGGGATAGGCCCCGTCCATGGCCTCGCGAAAGCGGCTGCTTGCATAGGGATCTTCGCCGGGCCCGAAATGAATCGCTTCGTCCGGATCATGGATCGAGACCATGTCGACATAGTCGGTACCGAGGCGCTCCAAGGTCCCCTCGAGCGAGCGCATGGCGGCATCGCGCGAATAGTCGAACTCGGCGCGGAACGCCCCCGGCTGCGCCCAGAGCGCGGGCTGCATCTCGTCCGGGGAAATCGGTACGAGATCATATCCCACCTTGGAGGAGATCACGATTTCGGACCGCGGCAGGTCGCGGATCCCCAGCCCCAGGCGCGTCTCGCTGACGCCGAAACCATAGACGGGCGCCGTATCGAAATAGCGGATCCCGCTCGCATAGGCCGCGTGCACGGTCTGGATCGCCACATCCGTATCGACCGCGCGGTACATATTGCCGAGCCCCGTACCGCCGAGCCCCATGGTCGTCACCGACAGCCCGCCCTTCGCGACCGGCCTCGTTTCGATCTGCGCCATCCATCCCTCTCCGCCCAAAGATCATCCTGACGGGACAGGATCGCGCGTCACCTCCGGCCGATCCCGCATCCCGGGCAGCATTGACACATAAGTTGTCATATTACAATGTAACCGCATAACTCGATGGCACCGGACGGCCGACCATCCGCTACCGTCCGGTGCGCGAAAGGCCCCTCCATCCGGCCACGCGACGAACCACGCCGGCGATCCGCATCGATCGCCGCCGCACAGCCAATATCGCCCGCCCGCGCGCCGACCGGGCCCATGCACGGAGTCTTCGCCTTGAGCTTCTCGCCCACCGAACTCGCGACCACACTCGCCCAGGGCCTGCTGTCCTTTCCGCTCACGTTCTTTGGCGCTGACGGCGCCTTCAACGAGGACGGCTATCGCGCCCATGTCGCGGCGCAGGCGCGGGGCGGCGTTTCCGGCCTGTTCGCGGCCGGCGGTACGGGGGAGTTCTTCTCGCTCACGCTCGGCGAATTCGGACGCGTGGTGCGGGCCGCCGCACAGGAGACGCCTGCCGACCTGCCGCTCCTGGCCGGCGTCGGCTATGGCACGGAAATGGCGATCGAATTCGCCAAGGCCGCCGAGGCCAATGGTGCCGAGGGATTGTTGGTGCTACCGCCCTATCTGGTCAGATCCGAGCAGGAAGGGCTGCGCCGGCACCTGACGGCGATCTGCCGTTCGGTCGGTATCGGGGTGATCGCCTATAATCGCGACAATGCGGTCCTCGCCCCCGAGACGCTGGCCGCCCTCGCGGATGACTGCCCGAACCTGATCGGCCTCAAGGACGGCGTCGGCGATATCGAGCTATTGACGGCGCTGCGCCAGCGCATGGGCGACCGGCTGATCTTCATCGGCGGCATGCCGACCGCCGAGGTGCACGCCAGCGCGGCCGCCGCGATCGGCATGACCACCTATTCCTCTGCGATCTACAATTTCGCGCCCGAGTTCGCGCTGCGCTTCTTCGCGGCGCTGCGTGCCGGGCGATCGGAGGAAACGGGGCAACTCCTCCGCAGCTTCTTCCTGCCCTATCTCGCCATACGCAACCGGCGGGCGGGCTATGCCGTCTCGATCGTGAAGGCCGGTGCCCGGATCGCGGGGCTCGACTGCGGCCCCGTGCGCCTGCCGCTTCTCGACCTGACGACGGACGAGGAGCACCAGCTCGCATCCCTCATGCAGGCCAACGGCATGCCCGTTGCGGCGCCGGCTTGAGGCCGGGAGCACCGGTTGAGCGGACAGGACGCGATGCTAGGCACCCTCCCCGACGCCCACCATGCGGCGGTAGCGCTCGCGACCGGCCTCGAGATGCTCGCGCAAGGTGAAGCGGGCAGCCTCCGGGTTCTGCCGCTCGATCGCCGCCAGGATTCGGCGGTGCTCGATCTGGACCTGCTCCAGATAACGCCGCCGCTGGTCGGCGGTTTCGCCGCGCGGGCGAACCGATTGCCGCGGGATGATCACCGGACCCAGAAAGTGCATGAACCGTTCGAAATAGGGATTGCCCGTCGCCGAGGCGATGGCGCGGTGAAAGGCGAAATCGGGCTCCACGGCGCTGTCCTCCGCCGCGATGGACGCGTCGATCGCCGCGAGGCTGTCGCGCATGCGGGCGAGATCGTCATCGGTTCGCCGCTCGGCCGCCAGCCCCGCTGCCTCGACTTCCACCGCGAGACGGAGCTGGAGCACATGCTGGACCTCGGCCAGCGTGCGCAATTCGTCGGAGATGATCCGGAACGAGGCGCTGGCCTCATGATCCGCGACGAAGACGCCCGAGCCCTGACGGCTGACGACCAGGCCCTCGGAACGCAGCGACGCCATGGCCTCCCGGATCACGGTGCGGCTGACGCCGAACTGCGCGATCAGTTCCTGCTCGGTCGGCAGCTTCTCGCCGCTCGTGAGATGGCCGGCACGAATCTCGCGGGCGAACCAGTCCGCGACCTGCGCCGTGCGGCTGAGTTGGGGCGGCAATGTGCCGAGGGGTCGTTTCATCACGCCCAAGGCATAACTCAAACATCGCTGTTCGCAACCTGCGAATCATCGGGTGATACGATGAAAATGGCTCCCGTCGTCGCTGACGGGACTCCGCCAGTGCCACAGCGCGCAATCCCCTCGCATTAGGAAGGTGCTGAATTGTCCCTCTCCGACCGACCCGTCCTGCTGACGGGCGCCTGCGGCACGATCGGGCGCATGCTTGCCGAGCGTCTCTCT
The DNA here is from genome assembly GCF_014196455.1 of Kaistia hirudinis. GTDB lineage: Bacteria > Pseudomonadota > Alphaproteobacteria > Rhizobiales > Kaistiaceae > Kaistia > Kaistia hirudinis. The sequence continues at coordinate 866,902 of NZ_JACIDS010000003.1, read as the reverse complement.
GCTCTGGGCTGGCAATTGCGCCTCACCGACCTGATCGATCTTCCCATCCCCCTGCCGCGCGGCGCGTGCTTCGAGCGCGCCGATCTCGAGGACGCCGCCGCTATAGGCCGGCTCGCCGAGGGTTGCGGCCTGATCCTGCATTTCGGCGGCATCTCGACGGAGCAGCCTTTCGAGACCGTGCTCGGGCCCAATCTGCGCGGCCTCTACCACATCTATGAGTCGGCCCGGCGCGAGCGCGCCCGTGTCGTCTTCCCCTCCTCCGTCCATGCCGTCGGCCTTTATGACCGCACGGACATCCTCGACCAGGACTGCCCGCTCCGGCCTGACGGCTATTACGGTCTCTCCAAGGCGTATGGCGAGATGCTGGCGCGGCTCTATTGGGACAAGCATGCGGTCGAGAGCGTGCTGATCCGCATCGGCTCCGTCCTGACCGAGCCGATCGACGAGCGCAGCCTCTCGACCTGGATCTCGCATGACGACTTCGTCCGCCTGATGGAACGCTGCGCGGCGGCCGAACGAACCGGCTGCTCCGTGATCTGGGGCGCCTCGGACAATGCGCGCAGCTTCTGGCGTCGCGACGCGCGCGACACGATCGGCTGGACGCCGCTGGACAGTTCCGACAGCCATGCCGAGCGGGTTCGCGGCCTCGTGACCGACGATCCGGTGATCGAGCGCTACCAGGGCGGCAAGTTCGTCGTGGTCGACTATAGCCGCCCGGACTTCCCGCCCCGCGCGATGTTCGAGGACGATTGAGCGGCGCCCGCCGCATCAGGAGTGACCGGCGGCGGCGCTCTTGATCAGGTCGGCCGCCTTCTCGGCGATCATGACCGTCGCTGCATTCGTGTTCGACGAAATGAGCCTCGGCATGATCGAGCTGTCGCAGACGCGCAGCGCGCCGATGCCGCGCACGCGAAGCTGAGGGTCCACGACCGAATCCTCGCCGCCGCCCATGCGGCAGGTCCCGACAGGATGATAGGCCGAGCGCGCATGCTCGCGCGCGAACGCCATCAGCTCCGCCCGGCTGCGTATCCCGGGTCCGGGCAGATGGATGGCGCTGACTAACGGCCTGAAGGCGGGCTGGGACAGGATTTCGCGGCTCATTTGGATGCCGTCCACCGCCCGATCGAGGTCATAGGGCTCGGCGAAGGCGTTGGGATCGATCGCCGGCGCGACCCGGGGATCCGCCGACCGCAGCGTGACCGATCCGCGCGAGCGAGGCCGCACATGGTAGGAATTCAGCGTGCAGCCATGGCCGCCCGGCACCCCGCCAATACCCTCCTCCAGGCCCGCGCCGGGGAGGAAATGGAACTGCATGTCGGGCGTCGCCTCGCTGCGGTCGCTCCACCAGAACCCGCCGGCCTCCACGATATTCGACGCGACGGGACCTTTGCCGAACAGGACATATTCGAGCCCGGCGACGGCCTGCCAGCGCCGCTTCTTGTAGCGGTCGATGCCGTGTGAGCCCGAAAGCTGGGCCAGGACGTCGACATCCATATGATCCTGCAGATTCTGCCCAACGGCCGCCGCGTCGCGCACGACCGCAATGCCGAGCGCGGCAAGCTGATCGGCAGGTCCAATTCCCGACAGCATCAAGAGTTTCGGCGAGCCGATGGCGCCGGACGCCACCACGACCTCGCGTTCCGCACGTAGCGTGACGGGACGGCCGTTCTCGATGATCTCGACGCCGACGGCGCGATCGCCCTCGATGACGATGCGATTGACGAGCACACCCGTGCGAACCGTCAGATTCGGGCGGCGCAGCGCGGGCCGCAGATAGCCGACGGCCGTGCTGCTTCGCCGCCCCCCACGCGTCGTGGCCTGATAGAAGCCCGCACCGGCCTGCTTGCCGCCGTTGAAATCCGCATTGAAGGGCAGGCCGGCCTCCTGCGCCGCGCGCACGAAGACACGCGTCAGGGGATGCGGCACGGTCGACGACACGCCGAGCGGGCCATCATTGCCGTGATGTTCGCCGACAAAGGTATCGTTGCCCTCGGACTTGCGGAAATAGGGCAGCACATCGCGATAGCCCCAGTCAGAGCAGCCTTCGGCGTCGCGCCAGGCGTCGTAATCCTCCGGACACCCCCGCGTGAAGACCTGCGCATTGATCGATGAGCCCCCGCCGAGGACCCGTGCCTGCGGATAGACCATTTTGCGGCCGGAAATCTCGCGGCCGGGCTCGGTCTCATAGCCCCAGATCAGGGGGCCGGCAGTCATCTTGAAGAAGCCGACCGGCAGATGGATGTACATGTTCGTGTCGCGCGGGCCGGCCTCGAGCAGCGTGACCGTGACGTCGGGATCCTCGCTCAGGCGCGCAGCCAGCACGCATCCGGCCGACCCGCCGCCGACCACGACATAATCCGACATCTCACCTCCCCGATCGCGCAACGGCACGAAATCCGGCGGCCAGCGCCGCTCTTTCGGCAGCACATTCGCAAGGCACTTGCTCAAGGTCAAGACAATGCATATGGTGATCTCCTTGAAGGGTTGTCGTACAATTAAACACGCTCGACCCCTTCGAATCTGAGACGCCGGGAGAAGAGGCGGCGTCTCGACTCGGCCTATTCAACGGGAGGAATACGCATGGCTGACAGGAGCAATGCGCGCTTCGGCGCGATGAATCGCAGGTCGTTCCTCGGAACGGTCGCGGCGGGCGTCGGCGTCGCCGCGCTGCCGAAAATGTCGTTCGCCGCAGACAAGCCGACGCTGGTGACGTCCATCCGCTCGCTTTCCAACCCCTATCACGCGGTCTGGAAGTCGGGCGCCGAAGCCTTCGCCAAGTCGGTCGGCATCGATCACGTCACGCTGGTCTCCGAAGGCAACAGCGAGAAGGGCATCGCGGACATCAAGGCCATGCTCGCCAAGACGGGCGGCAACATGGTGCTGAACTCCGATCCGAACGACACGCCGGACGCGCGCCCGATCGTCGAGGCCTGCGCCAAGGCCGGCGCCTATGTCGTCACGCAGTGGAACAAGCCGAAAGACCTGCATCCCCAGGACTTCAACCCCTATTACGTATGCCACATCGAGTTCGACGGCGTCGCCAGCGGCAAGCAGATCGCGGAGATCCTGTTCAAGTCGATCGGCGGATCCGGCGGCATCATCGCGCTGGGCGGTCAGATCTCGAACACCGCCGCAATCGAGCGGAAGAAGGGACTGGAAGAGGCGCTCGCCGCCAATCCCGATATCAAGCTGCTCGACTTCCAGGTCGCCAACTGGAAATCCTCCGAAGCCTACGACCTCACGGCCAATCTGCTCACGCGGTTCGGCGACCAGGTGAAGGGCGTCTGGGCCGCCAATGACGACATGGGCACCGGCGCGCTCGAGGCGCTGCGCGCCGAAGGCCTCGCCGGCAAGGTTCCGGTCGTCGGCGTCGACGGCATCAAGGCGGCCGTGGATGCGGTGCGCAATGGCGAGTTCGCCGCGACGGTCACCTCCGACCCGTTCTGGCAGGGCGGCATGGGCCTTTCGATCGCGCTGCAGGCGCTGCAGAAGAAGTTCGACCCCGCCACGCAGCCGCCGGATCATCGCGAGTTCTATGGCAAGGCCGTCCTCATCGATAAGGACAATGTGCAGGCCTATTACAAGAACAACATCGAATCCCAGCCGGTCGTCGACTGGAACGACATCTGGGGTCGCGTGACCGGCCCGATCCGGACCTGATACGTCCTCGTTTCCGCAGGACGCATTGTTCCGTCCGCGCCGGCACATGCTGCCGGCGCGCTTTTCGGTAGTTGCCGGCCCTGCCGGCCGTGAGCGGGATCCAGTCTGTTGACCGCAGATATCGACAATCTCAAATCCGTCCGGGGCGCCGCCCGACCGTCCTTGATCGGCGCCGCACGCCGGCTGACGAGCGGACGCGCCGCGCCGCTGCTCGTCCTCATTGCGCTGTGCGTGCTCATCACGATCGCCAATCCAAGCTTCATCGAGCCGCGCAACCTGATCCGCATCGCCAATTCGTCGGCCGTTCCGCTCACGCTCGCGATGGGGCTGACCTTCATCATCCTGCTCGGCAGCATCGACCTTTCGGTCGAGGGCTCGCTGTCGATCGCGGCGATGGTCGTGGTGCTCCTCGCGACCAATGACGCCAACAGCAATCATTTCGGCTGGTTCGCGGTCGTCGCCGCGATTGCGGCGAGCACGGCGATGGGCTTTGCCAGCGGCCTCGTCCAGACGATGCTGCGCATTCCCTCCTTCATGGCGACGCTCGGCGTCTGGTTCATCGGCCTCGGCATATCCGTCTATATGCTCGGCGGCTCCGCGGTTCGGCTGATGGATCCTTCGATCCGCGATCTTGCGCTGGCGCGGTTCCTCGGACTGCCGCTCGGCGTCTGGGTCGCGCTCGGCGCGTTCGGGCTCGCCTGCACCATTCAGTATTATACGCGCCTCGGCCGGCACATCGTGGCGGTCGGCGGCGCCGAGGACCTCGCGGAGCTTTCCGGGGTCAATGTGCGACGCGTCCGCATTCTCGCTTTCGGCCTAGCGGGCTTCTTCTTCGGCATTGCCGGCGTGCTCGCGGCCGCGCAGCTCGGCCGCTCCGACGCGGTCATCGCCGATGGGCGCCTGTTCGCCGCGGTCACCGCCGTCGTGGTCGGCGGCACCGCGCTCACCGGCGGCGAAGGCGGGGTGATCAACACGCTGATCGGCGTGCTCATCGTGACGGTGCTCGGCAATGGCATGATCCTGCTCGGCGTATCGCCCTACGTCCAGCAGACCGTCCAGGGCCTGATGATCATCGCCGCGGTTGCCCTTTCGCTGGATCGCCAGCGCCTCCAGATCGTGAAGTGACGGCCATGCTGACAGCCAACGCGATCACCAAATCCTTTGCCGGCGTACCGGCCCTCAAGGGCGTCTCGCTCGAGATCCGTCCGAACGAGGTGGTCGGCCTCATCGGCGAAAACGGTGCAGGCAAATCGACGCTCATGCGCATCTTCGCCGGCACGCACCAGCCTGACGGCGGCACGCTTATGCGGGACGGTCAACCGGTGCGGCTGCGCAATGCCCGCGACGGCGCCGCAAACGGCATCGGCATGGTTTTCCAGGAGCAGTCTCTGCTCCTCAACCTCTCCGTCGCGGAGAACATCTATCTCGGCCAGGAGAGCCAGTTCGTCCGGTTCGGCATCGTCGACTGGAAGGCCATGCGCACCGCCGCGCGGCGCCAGCTCGACAAGATCGGCGTCGATATCGACGTGACCGCGCGCACATCTGAGCTGACCTTCGCCGCGCGCCAGATGGTGGAACTTGCCAAGGCGCTGACGCTCGAGGAGACGGTCTCGCGGCAGATCGTCATCCTGCTCGACGAGCCGACATCGGTCCTCAGCGGCGCCGATATCGAGGTTCTCTTCAATCGGGTGCGCTCGCTGAAATCCCGCGCGAGCTTCGTCTTCGTCTCGCACCGCCTGGACGAGGTGCTTCGCATCTCCGATCGCGTCTACACGATGAAGGACGGCGAAGTCGTGGCCGAGCACCGCGCCGGCGACATCACGGCGCCGGAGCTGCACAAGATCATGGTCGGCCGCGGGTTGCAGACGGCCTACTACAAGGAAGACCGGCAGCTCCCGCCCCGCAGCGAGATCCTCGTCGATGCGTCCAAGCTCGGCGCGGCCGGCGCCTTTTCCGATGTCGACCTGCAGATCCGCGCCGGCGAGATCGTCGGCATTGCCGGCGTCGTCGGATCGGGTCGCGAGGAGGTGACGCGCACGATCGGTGGCTTCATGCCCCATACCGATGGCCGGCTCACCATCCTCGGCGAAGAGGTGCATTTCCGCTCGCCTGAACAGGCGGTGCGCCGGAGCGTCGGCTACATACCGCGCGAGCGACGGGTCGAGGGGCTCGTGATGTTTCTCTCGATCGCGGAGAACATAACCCTCGCCGACCTTTCCGCAGTCGTGAAGAACGGGCTGATCAGCTACCGCCGGGAGCGGAGCCTCGCGACCGTCTGGATCCGCCGGCTGCACATCAAGGCGCCGGGGCCCGACATCGCCTGTCGCAAGCTTTCCGGCGGCAATCAGCAGAAAGTTGTGCTCGCACGCTGGATGACGGCGGGTTCCCGCATCCTCATCCTCGACCACCCGACCCGCGGCCTCGATGTCGGCGCCAAGGAGGAGGTCTACGAGCTCGTGCGCGAGCTCTCCAGCCAGGGGGTCGCGATCCTGCTGATCTCTGACACGCTGGAAGAAACGATCGGGCTGTCCCACCGCGTCATCGTGATGCGCGACGGCGCCGTGACCGCCCGTTTCGACGCGGAGCCGGGGAAAAAACCGGACCAGGTCGACGTCGTCAAGGCGATGGTGTGAGGACCCGATGAACAGCACTTCCAACATCCGATCACTCCTGACGGCAGGCTGGCTGCAGGGTGCGATCCCGCCGATTCTTCTCGTCGCCCTCATTCTCATCATCGAGCTCGCCGCGCCCGGCTTCCTCTCCGGCGAGACGCTGATGCTCCTGCTAGCCAACACGGCGGTGCTCTTCATTCTCGCCGCCGGCGTGACCTTCGTCATTCTGATCGGCGGGATCGATCTCTCGATCCAGGCGGTGGCGTCGCTCGCCAGCGTGATCCTGGCGCAGCTTCTGCCGGGCATCGGCATGGCCGCCTTCCCCGTCGCGATCCTGGGCGGGCTGCTGTTCGGGATTCTGTCGGGATATGTGCATGTGCGGCTCAAGGTGCCCTCCTTCGTCGCAACGCTGGCGACGGGCGGCGTGGTGGCCGGCATCGCGCTGTGGCTGGCCGATGGTCGCGCGATCACAATCGAAGAAGCCGGGCGCGAGAACACCGCCTGGATCAACGGGACCGTCGCCGGCGTGCCCGCTGTCGCCCTCATTGCGGCGGTCATCGGGCTCGTCGCCTTCTTCGCGCTTCGCTATACGCCCTTCGGGCGCCATAGCCTCGCGGTGGGGGCGGGCGAACCGGCCGCGCTGGCGGCGGGCATCAATGTTCCGCGCACCAAGATCATCGCCTTCGCCGTTTCGGGAACGCTCGCGGCGATCGCCGGCACGATCCTCGCGGCGCGCCTTTCGAGCGGCTCACCCAATCTCGCCAATCAATTGCTGCTGCCGGCTATCGCCGCGGTCATTGTCGGCGGGACCGCGATCACCGGCGGCCTCGGCGGCGTCGCGCGAACGGCCGTGGGCGCCCTCATCATCTCGATCGTTCGGATCGGCATGACGTTCATCGGCATCAATATCTTCGCGGAGAACGTCGTCTTCGGCGCCGTACTGATCACGGCGGTCGCGATCACGATCGACCGCAGCAAGATCGCCATCATCAAATGACGCGGGAGCAGAGCTGCGTCGCAGGAAACCTGGGTTCGGAGACCGCACCGTGCGGTGCGGCCTCCGGCGCCGGATCTTGGTTACGACATGGTCGCAAGGTCGATGAGCTCGATCTTGTACCCATCGGGATCCTCGATGAAGGCGATATGCGTCGTGCCGTGCTTCATCGGGCCCGGCGGCCGGGGAATGCGCGCACCCTGCGCCTCGAGCGCGGCGCAGACGGCGTAGATGTCGTGGACGCCGAGCGCGAGATGACCGAAGGCGGTGCCGAGCTCATAGGGCTCTTCCCGGCCCCAGTTCAGCGTGAGCTCAACCACGGTATTCGAATCTTCCGGACCATAGCCGACGAAAGCGTTGGTGAACTTCCCATCCGGATAATCGTCGCGGCGAAGCAAGGTCATGCCGAGAAGCTCAGTATAGAACTTGATCGATTTGTCGAGATCGAGCACGCGAATCATCGTGTGCATCATTCTGAACGTTTCGGGCTTGTCGCTCATGTTCGGGTGTCCTCCTGCAAGCTATCGTCTTTGGGCTGATTTTCGAATGGAACAGTCGTCGCAAGCGTCGTCGCCCTTGATGTTCAAAACCAGCGTTGTATGATAACCATGCAAGATACTTCATTGTCCAGCCGTTTCGGATCGCCATTGGATTGACGCCATGCATGCTGTTCTTTCCCCTCAGGAATTGGCGCTCACGGCCCTCGGTGCCACGCTCCTGGCCGAGATCCTGACGCAGGACGATACCGAGATCGAACGCTACAGCCGGGACGGAACGGGCGACCATTACGCCCGCCCGCTGGCCGTTGTGCGCCCCCGTTCCGTCGAAGAGGTCAGCCTCCTGATGCGCTGCTGCCACGAGCACCGCATCCATGTGGTCCCGCAGGGCGGGCTGACCGGGCTGGTGGGCGCCGCGGTGCCGAGCTTTCCCGGCGGCGAGGTCGTCGTTTCGCTGGAACGGATGAACACCGTGCGCTCCGTGAATCCGATTGACTTCACCATGGTCGTCGAGGCGGGCTGCATCCTCGAAGAGGCCAAGCGCGCGGCGGAAGAGCTGGATTGCCTTCTCCCCATCACCTTCGGCGCGCAGGGCAGTTGCCGGCTCGGCGGAAATGTCGCGACGAATGCCGGCGGCTTCAACGTGCTGCGCTACGGCATGACGCGCGACCTCGTGCTGGGGCTCGAGGTGGTCCTGGCGGATGGAAGGGTCTGGAACGGGTTGCGGACGCTGCGCAAGGACAATCGCGGCTACGACCTGAAGCAGTTGTTCATCGGCAGCGAGGGCACGCTCGGCATCGTGACGGCCGTCGCGCTCAAGCTCTTTCCGCGCCCGACGCAGGTCGAGACCGCGCTGGTGGGCCTCGCCTCCGTCGAGGATGCGATGGCGCTCTATGCGCGCGCGCGCCGCGAGTGCAGCGATCTCCTCTCGGCGTTCGAATTGCTGCTGCGCGGCTGCATCGAAATCGCGATCGACGCGCAGGTCGGTCTCGAGGATCCGCTTTCGCAGCCCTATCCGGTCTATGTGCTTCTGGAGACGGCGGCTGGCGGGCGCGTCGATCTGAGGGCGCTGGTCGAGGACTTTCTCGGCCATACGGACGGACTGGTGCTGGACGGCGTGATCGCATCGAACAGGGCCCAGGCCGCTCGGCTGTGGCGGTTGCGCGAGGTGATGGTGGAGACGCAGGGGCGCGGCGGACGATATCTGCGGACGGATGTATCGGTGCCGATCTCCAGCATCGCGTCCTTCGTCGCGCAGAGCCTCGCCGCTTTGGCACAAGCTCACCCCGAAGCGCGCGTCGTGACCTATGGCCATGTGGGCGACGGCAATATCCACATGAACGTGGTCCCGCCTCTTGGCATGCCGCCCGAGACCATGGATGACCTCTTCCATGCGGCGGAAGACATCATCTTCGACGTGATCGACCGGCATGGCGGCTCGATCAGCGCCGAGCATGGAATCGGCCGCGTGAAGCAGAAGGCCTATCTGAAGCGCGCCGACGCCTTGACGCTGGAGCTTGCCAGCCGGATCAAGGACGCGTTCGATCCTCGGCACCTTCTCAGCGAAGGGCGTATTCTCCCCCTTCGCGACGTTTGATGGAGACAGCGGCGTGACATTGAAGCTCGACAAGGTAAGCCGCGGCCCCAATCTGTCGACGCTGGTGGCGAGTTCGATCTCACGCGAAATCGCGCAAGGCCGGCTCAAGCCCGGCGACCAGTTGCCCACGGAACAGAAGCTCGCCGTGACCTTCGGCGTCAGCCGCAACGTCATCCGCGAAGCCATCGCTCGGCTTCGCTCGGAAGGGCGCATCTGGTCGCAGCAGGGGCGCGGCGCCTTCGTCTCGGACGAGCCGAACGCCACCGTGCTCACGATCGACTATGACGCGCTGCAGCAGGCCACAGCCTTCCGGAGCCTGTTCGAGCTGCGCGGCATCCTCGAGGTGCAGGCTGCCGCGCTTGCCGCGCAGCGGCGCACGGACGCGGATGTGGCCGCCATGCGCGACGCGCTGGAGACGATGAACAACGTTCCCTATGGCAGCGTCACCTGGCTCACCAACGACCTCAATTTCCACAAGACCGTCGCCGCTGCCACCGGCAACGCCTATATGGTCCAGTTCCTGATGTTCGTTTCGGAACGTGTGCGCGACAGTATTCTGGCGTCGGGCAACCAGAAGAAGTCCGAGGAACTCGCCCGCGTCACGATCGGGGAGCACCAGCGCATCCTGGACGCGATCGAGGCCCGCGATCCGGATGCAGCACGCCTGGCGATGCTCGCCCATCTCTCCGGCGCCGCCAGCCGCGTCGGGCTGCCCGCTGAGCCGGCCCCCTAGACGGACACCCGATCCGCTGCGGGAAGCAGCAACGCGATCGGATCAAGAGCCGCGCGACGGATCCTGTTGCGCGTCGGGAAAGCTGTTCAGGATGCGGATCGCCGCGCAGGCGGCGCCATAGCCGCTGTCGATATTGCAGGTCAGAAGGCCGGGAGCGCAGCTCGATAGCATGGCGTTCAGCGCCGTCCTCCCCGCCTCGGCGGCGCCATAGCCGACCGATGTCGGCACGCAGATGATCGTGCCGCGCAACAGCCCGCCGAGGACGCTGGCGATTGCCGCATCCATGCCGGCGACCGCGATCACGACCGGGAATCGGAGAATCTCGTCGATCCGCTCCAGCAGGCGCCAGAGCCCGGCGACCCCGACATCGAGGATGAGCGACGCCTCGATGCCGGCATGGCGGAGCGTGCGCTCGGCCTCGCGCGCGACGACGGCATCCGACGTCCCGGCCGCCACGATCGCGACCCGGCCCCGGCTCGTGACCGGCCGCAGCGGACCGAAGAATGCCGTCCGCGACATCACGCAATAGTCGAGCGCGCGCGCCTGGTCGGGAGGAAGCTGCGCGAGACCATCGGCGTCGAGGCGCGTCAGCAGAAGGCCCCTGCCCCGCTCCGCCGCCAGGGACAGGATCGCGCTGATCTGGGCCGGGCCTTTGCCGGCACAGAACACCGCTTCATCCAGCCCGATGCGCTCGCCCCGCTCATAGTCGAAGACGATGTCGGGGGAGGTCATGCGCCGGCTCCCAAGAATGCGCTGCCCCGTCGATAGGGCTCGAACGCGATCGACCGGCCCGCGAGATCCGATGGCAGAAGAGCCGTGATCGCCGCCACGAGCTCGCCATCGCCGTGCAGCGCGGCCAATTCGGGCGCGTCCAGCTCGACCACAACGCCGGCGCGGCGAATGCGGCAGCGGACGGTCTGCACGCCGAGGCGTTCGATCACGAGCTTCTCGACGGCATCGACGGCCAGCAGCGCCTCCGGATCGATAGGGATCGCGGTCTCCACCCGGCTCGCCAGACAGGGTGAGGCCGGCAGCTCCGCCACCGCGCCGAGCCCCAGCTGGCGCGCGAGATCGCGCAGACCCGCCTTGTCGATCCCGGCCTCGACATAGGGATGGCGCACGCCCGCGCTACGGGCGGCGTCGAGGCCCGGCCGATAGTCTCCGAGATCGTCGATATTGGTCCCGGACACGATCTGACGGCGCGAAACCGCAGCAATCGCGCCATAAAGATGGCCCTTGCAGAAGAAGCAGCGGTTGACGGGATTGTCGCGATAGCGCCCGTCGGCGAACTCGCCCGCATCGAGCGCGACGAGGTTCCAGCCCTCGCGCTCCGCCCAAAGTTGCACCCGCCGGGTCCCGTCGACGGGCACGGCCGGCGAAACGGCGTGGAAGATTTCGACCGCCGCGGGTCCGAGGAAGCGATGCGCCAGCACGGCGAGCGTCATGGAATCGACGCCGCCGCTGACCGCAACGGCCACCGGGGGGAGCGAGGACAGCACCGCCTCGAGCCGCTGCCGCGTCATGGCCCCTCCCCCTCCCGCAACAGCTTTGCCTCCAGACCGGCGCGCAGCCGCGAGCGATCCGCGGCGCCACCAATCCCGGCGAGGTCATCCGCCTCTATCTTCACGGTCCGGCCCGCGGGCCGATCCGCGATCTTGGCGCGAAATGCGCGCCCGTCCCGTTCGATCTCCCTCATCTCGCGGCGCAGGATGGTCCGCGCGACAATGGCATGGCGAATGCCAAGCGTGGTCGTCTCGTGGAAGATCGCCTCTTCGACCGCCGAACGATGGGCGGGCTCCGCCAGAATCCGCAGGTGCGTCATCAGCCGGCCCTTCTTTCCATAGACAGGGGCCTGCAAGGCGTCGATCACGCCGGGCGCGGCCCGCAGATGCGCCAGCGCCGTCGCGAGATCCTCGCCGCTCTGATCGTCGATCTCGCATTCGAGCACCGCCACAGCATCGGTAGCGGGCGCATGGGCGGCCCGCGCTTCAAATGCGAGCACGCGGAGGCAATTGCTGATGCCCGGCAGGCGGCGGGCACCAAAGCCGTAGCCTGACGCGCGAAGCACCCGCGCGGCGACGGGCGTATCGCGATTGCCGCAGAGATAGGCGACGATCGCGGCGCCGGTCGGCGTAACCCGCTCGCCGGCAATGCCGTCATCCATCACCTCGAAGCCCTCCAGCAGCCGGGCGGCGGCCGGCGCGGGGACCGGGAGCGGACCGTGGGCCGTCCGGACGCGGCCGCTACCGATCGGTATTGCGCCGATCGTCCAACGCTGCACGTCGAGCCGGCCGATCAGCCAGGACGCGGCGACGATGTCGGCAATGGAATCCCAGGCCCCCACCTCGTGGAACGCCACGTCATCGACCGCCTGGCCATGGATGCGCGCCTCGGCACCGGCTAGAAGCGAGAAGATCCCGATCGCATGCGCGCGGGTGACCTCGTCGAGCGGCGACCGCGCCATGGCCGCGCGGATATCGCGCCAATGGATGTGGCCGTGGCTCGGCGAGCCATGGCCCTGATCCTCATGCGGGTCTCCATGGGTGTGTCCCGGCGCAGGAGCATGGGGATGCCGGTGGAGATCGGAGGGCTCGTGGCGATGCGGCCTTGATACGATGTCCGTCGCGGCCGGCTTGCTCACCACGAACCGCTTGCCGGTCAATATCCCGTCGTCATGTGCGAGGACCGTGCAATCCACGTCCGCGATCAGGGGACAATGCGAAAGTGCCGCCTGGAGGCCCGGAGCCAGATCGGGGCGGAGGTCCAGCAGCGCGGCGACGAACATGTCGCCTGCGACACCCCCGAGCGGATCAAGGTGCAGCTGGAGCATCCGTCCGGCCCTCATTCGGCCCGATCGACCGGACCGACGAGCGATAGGCCATTGGCCGCCGCGATCACGTCGGAGAGCGCCGGCACGAACGCTTCGCCCTGCCCCGCGGCGACGGCCGTCGCGAAGGAATTGCGCACGGCGGCGTTGATCGGATTGACCGCGCCGGAGGCCAGCGCGAACGATGCGAGATAGGACATGTCCTTCAACGCGTTGACCATCGCAAAGCGCTGCGCATTCTCGTCGCGTTCCAGCACGAATTCGAAGAACGCGCGATAGAAGCCGCAATCCATGCGACTGCCGCGCAGAACGCTGTCGAAGACCTGCGGCGTCAGGCCCGCCTTGGCGCCCAGCATCAGGGCCTCGGAATAGACCGCCGCATAGCTCATCGACACGAAATTGTTCAGCAGCTTCATGGTGTGACCGGTCCCGACCGGCCCCGTCGGGACGATGCGCGCTGCGAAAGCCTCGAGAATGGGCCGGGCACGCGCCACGGCCTCCTCCGGCCCGCCGATCATGACGTCGAGCTTCCCCTCGGCCGCCTCCTTGGGCGTACGAGCCAGCGGGGCATCGATCAGGGTTATGCCGCGCGGCGCGAGATCCGCGGCGAGCCGTGTCGTCACGGACGGGTTGGATGTCGAACAATCGATGAGCAGGAGCGGCTTGCCGGCCGCCACGATGCCGTCCGGCCCGGCCAGAAGCTGCTGGACCTGGTCGGAGCCAGTGACGCAGAGAATAACGACATCGCTTGCAACAGCGAGATCACGCGCGTTGGCGGCCTCCTCTGCGCCTGACTGGACAAGGCGATCGATCGCCTCACGTCGACGATGCGCGAGGACGGTAATCGGCCAGCCCTTGGCAAGCAGATTACCTGCCATACCCGAACCCATGGCGCCGACACCGACGAATCCGATCCGTTCCTTCATGCCGTTACTTTCCTTTTTGTTTCGTACCAGCTTACGACAACGATCGGTTTTGCTTTTCGCGCGCGATTACGCTAGCAACAGGCAAGGTGCGCAAGCGCAACAGTTCATTGCGGGATTTCACAGCCAGATGACCGACAAGGACGACGTCGTATTCGGCGCCATCCACCAGGGCCCCAATCTGCGTAGCGGCCTCGCCGACACGCTCATCGCCCAGATCGAGTCTGGCGCCCTCAAGCCCGGCCAGCGCCTGCCGACCGAACAGGAGATCGTCCGGGCGACGGGCGTCAGCCGCACTATCGTCCGCGAGGCGCTCGCGACGTTGCGGGCCAAGGGCCTCATTGCGACCCGCCAGGGGCTCGGCGCCTTTGTCCTCGCGAATCCCAAGCCGACCTCCTTCACGATCCTGCCCGACGATCTCGAATCGATCGACGAGGTCCGCCGCGTGCTCGAGCTCAGGCTGGGCATCGAATGCGAGGCCGCGGGTCTCGCAGCGCTTCGTCGTACCGAACACGACATCGAGCAGATGCAGGCGTGCCTTGCCGCGCTCGACGAGGCGATCGAAAGCGGGGGCTATGGCGCGGAGGAGGACTACGCCTTCCACCGCGCGATTCTCCGGGCGACCCAGAATCCCTATTATGCGCGGCTGTTCGATACGTTCGGAACGAGCATGGTCCCGCGCCAGTGGGCGCGCCTCGATCGCATGACGCCCGCGGAACGCAAACAGCATGCGGCACGCATGCGGCGCGAGCATCAGGCGATCCTGACCGCCATCCGCGACGGCAACGAGGCGGCGGCGCGGCGAACCATCCGGAGCCATCTCACCAAGAGTATGGCGCGCTTCGGAGAGATGCGGGACGCGAAACTCTCCTCGTGACGCGTGCGTGAGCGACGCGCGGGCCCCGCCTGATCGCACGACGACCGCAGAACGGCATCCCACCGCAAAGGTAGCCAGTGAAGCGCCGGGATGCCGCCTGACGCTATGGTGCGAAGCGCGGCACGACATAGGGCCCCTCCGGAATCACCGCGACGTGGGGATCACCCGAGCGCGCGACGCTCCTTGCGATTGCGGCATCGACATCATCGATCAATGTGACGCCCGTCAGCCGGCGGCTTTCGCCCGCAAGGCCCGTCGTGAACAACGCGACCTCGCCGAGGCGCATGGGCTTCAGCTGCATCTCCGTCTGCCACTCGTCGATCTCGGCGAGACGCCTGGCCGTCAGAGTCGCCAGGAACCGGTCGGGACCGAGAGCGACCAGGCGTGCCTGGGCGTCCCGGAATTCGGGCGAGCCGAAGCCTTCCGAGCATTCCGAAGCGATGATGAGCGTTCCCCCCGGCGCAAGGATGTCCAGCGGCGTCACCATGCCCTTGATCGTCTGGTAGTAGGTCTTGTCCAGCGGATAGCCGGCGGAGGAGGTCACGACGGTTGAGAAGCGCCGGTCGAGCGGCACCTGCGTCGCCGCGCTAACGAAATCGACCGCGGACTGATGGCTGGCGATGATCTCGCCGAAGGTGATGCAGACGAGATCGCGGTCCTCGTCGAGCACCGTGTTCACCGCATAGACCTCGCCGAGCATACGGACGATTTCCAGTTGCTCCTCATGCAGCGGATTGCCGATGAGGTTGCACTGGACCGCGAGCGGGTCCTCCATGAAGCGGGCGGAATGAAACGTCCTGATCGTCTCGTGATGGGCCACGCCGGGCGCGATCACCTTGCGGCCTCCGGACCAGCCAGCCATGAAATGCGGTTCGACCAGCCCGGTCGCGATCCTCAGATCCGCCTCAGCGAACAGGCGATCGATCTTCACCGGGGTCCGGCGGACCGGCGTATAGCCGAGATCGACATGGGCGGCATCATCCCGTGCGTCGTGATTGACGATCCGCACATGCTCAAGCACCCAGGGATCGCCGATCAGCTCTGCGAGTTCGTCGCCGAGATTGGGCCGGTGCAGACCGGTCGCGACGAGGATCGAGATCTCCGCGAGCGGAATGCCGGATGCGATCATCACCTCGATCATCGGCCGCAGGAAAAGCCGGTTCGGCACGGGCCGCGTAATGTCGCAGACGAGGATGCAGGCGCTCTTCCGGTCCCGCGCGAGTTCGGCGAGCGGCCGCGACCCGATCGGATCGGCCAGCACCGCCGCAAGGGCCGCCGCGGGATCGGCGAGCTTGGGCAGCGGCTGCTTGCGGATGACATGGCCGACCGACCCCGGCGGCAGCCGCACGGGCAGATGGCCGCGCCCATAGGATAGCGCGATCGGTTCCGGGCTCATGACGCTGGCTCCGTCGCCCCGCCGAGATAGAGCTCGCGCATCAGCGCCATGTCCTTCAGCTCGGAGATCGGGCCGCAGGTGACGATGCGGCCGTTCTGCATGAGGTAGCCGCGCGATGCCACCGAGAGCGCCAGACCGGCGTTCTGCTCCACGAGCAGAACGGAAGCGCCGAAGCGCGCGCCGATGCCGAGAATGATCGCCTGAATTTCCTTCACCAGCAGCGGCGACAGGCCGAGCGAGGGCTCGTCGAGCAGCAGAACCCGCGGGCGAGCCATCAGGCCGCGCGCGATCGCCAGCATCTGCTGCTGGCCGCCGCTGAGCGAGCCACCCTTCTGCTGGCGCTTTGCCGCCAGGATCGGGAAGAACCCCTCCATGACCTCGACGTCGGCCTCGATGCCGTCGGCATCGCGCCGCGCATAGGCGCCGAGGCGCAGATTTTCCGCCACCGTCATGTCGGCGAAGATGCGCCGCCCCTCCGGCACCAGAACGAGGCCGCGCTTTGCCATGACGTCCGGCGTACGACCCGTCAGATCCTCCCCGTCCATCACGACGCTGCCGGCGCGCGGACGGACGAGACCGACAATGGTGCGCAGCAGCGTGGACTTGCCGGCGCCGTTCGGACCGAGAATCGTGATGATCTCGTTTTCGCCGAGCGTCAGGGAGACATCGCGGTTGACGATGGAGGGGCCATAGCCGGTCGTGATGCCGCGAACCGAAAGAAGCGTCACAGCACGCCCCCGAGATAGACTTCCAGAACCTTGGGATCGTTCAACACATCGCGGATCGGCCCGTCGGCGATCTTCGATCCGAAGTCGAGAACCACCAGCCGCCGGCAAAGCATCTGCATCAGCTTCATGTCGTGGTCGATGACGCAGACGCTGATGCCATGCTCGGGCAACTGCTTGACCAGCCCGACAAGCGCCAGCGTCTCCTTGTCGTTGAGCCCGGCTGCCGGTTCGTCGAGCAGGATCAGCGAGGGCCGTGTCGCCAGCGCCAGCGCGATACCGAGCAGGCGGAGATTGCCGAAGGGCAGGACGCCCGCGCGCTCCCCGGCGAGATCGGAAAGGCCGACGAAGCGCAGGAGCGCCTCCGGCGTGGTCCAGGGATAGGCACGGGACGATCGGCGCGCATGCTCGCAGGCGATGCGCACATTCTCGATGACCGGCAGCCCCGGAAAGGCCATGGCCTGCTGGAACGTATGGCCGATGCCGACACCCGAGATCTGGTGCGCTGCCAGACCCGTTATGTCGCGCCCATGCCAGAGCACGCGCCCGCCGCTCGGCTTGTGAACGCCCGTCACGACATTGAAGAGTGTCGTCTTACCGGAGCCGTTCGGCCCGACCACACCGAGGATCTCGCCCTCCTGTATCGCGAGGTCGACGCCGGCCAGTGCCGTCACGCCGCCGAACTGCTTGCGCAAACCTTCGATTTGCAGAATGGCGCTCATCATGCGGTCTCCGACGTGCCGTCGGTCGGGACGTTGGGGCGCGGGGCGGAACCGACGAGCCGCCTTCCAAGCGCGCGCAGCCCGTCGAACAGGCCGGCGATGAGGCCGTTCGGCAGCAGCAGGATCACCGCGATCAGGCAGATTCCGTAGAGGATGCGCGATTCAACCGGATCGAGATTGAGCATCTCGGGCAGGAACGAGACGAGGATGCCGCCGGCAATCGGCCCGAGCAGCAGCCGCGCGCCGCCGATCATGACCATCAGCGCGAGATAGATCGAGGGGAAGGCCGAGAACTGGTTGGGCGAGATGTGGCGGAAGAAATAGGCGAGCAGCACGCCGGAAACGCCGGCGAACAGGCCGCTGACGACGAAGGCGCCGATCTTGTGCCGGCCGACATTGATGCCGAGCGACGCCGCCAGCTTCTCGTTCTCGCGGATCGCGCGCAGCGTGCGGCCATAGGAGGAGTTGATGATGAGCCAGCTCGCGACGGCGCTGATGGCGACGAAGGCAATGACAATGAAATAGTATGGCACGAGATCGCCGGCGGGTCGGCCGAACCAGGTGACGGGCAGTTGCAGGTCGAGCCCCGTCGCCGCGCCCGTGAAGGCGCCGCCATTGGTCAGCACGATGCTGAGCAACTGGCCGAAGGCGAAGGTCATGATGACGAAATGGTGCCCGGAAACCCGGAGCGACGGCACGCCGACAATGGCCGCGACCGCCGCGGCCAGCAGGCTGCCGAGCGGAAGCGCGACCCAGAAGCCGATGCCGAGGTCGCGCGCCAGGATGGCCGCCGTATACGCCCCGACGCCGACAAGCGCGGCATGGCCCATGGAGAGAATGCCGGTCTGGCCGAACAGCACTGCCAGGCCATAAAGCGCGACGATGTTGATCCCCGCGGATATGGCGAGCGACAGGATGCGGTTGCTGGGACCGAGCGCGGGAACCAGTGCCAGGACGACGAGCACCGCGAGCGCCGGCAGCAGGGAGGCGAGAGGCGAGGAACTGCTTTTCATGATCATGCTGCGCCCGGATCAGGCCATCTTGGGTCCGCTCGTGCCGCCGAATAGGCCGTTGGGCCGCACGAGCAGGACGAGGATCATCAGGCCGAACGAATAGGCGTCGGTCCATTCCGAGAAGCCGTAGCCCGCGCTGAACCCTTCGACGATGCCGAGGATCAGGCCGGCGACCACGGCGCCTGTAAGATTGCCGAGGCCGCCCATCAGTGCGACGGCGAAACCTTTCATGACCATCGTTCCGCCGGTGAAGGGAGTCACGGGGAAGAGCGCGATCAGGAGGGCGCCGCCGAGACCGGCGAGCGCGCTGCCGAGAACGAAGACGCCGGTGATGTAGCGGCGGACCGGGATGCCCATCAGCGCCGCCGTATCGCGATCCTCCACGGCCGCGCGGAGGGCGCGGCCATAGCGGCTTCGCGTGATCATCACGAATGTCATGGCGACGACGGCGATCGTGACGAGGATGACCATGACGCGCACCGAGGCGATGCGCACGCCGCCCACGTCCCAGACCCCGGCCAGCGGACGGGGGATGCTCTTCTGGTTGGGACCGAAGAAGAGAATGACCACGTGCTGCAGCACGACGATGAGGCCGAGCGAGACGATGAACCCGTTCGTTGGTCGCGTCAGCGTGAACCGGAACAGGCCGCGCTCGAGGACGAGGCCCATCAGGGCGACGGCCAGGATCGCGATCACCAGCGCCGGCACGAAGCCTGTTCCGGCCTGCACGGCGAGCCAGGTGACGAAGCTGCCGATCATCAGGAATTCGCCATGGGCGAAATTGATGATTCCGGTCAGCCCGAAGATGAGCGTGACGCCGACGGCGATCAGCGTGATGACGCTCGCGATCGACAGGCCGTTCAGCAGCTGCTGGATAAGGATAGGCAACATCGGTGTCCGCTTCCGAATGTATGAGCCGGAGTTGCCGACGGCATGGCACGCATGGCGCCGTCCGCAAGGATTGAGGGCCAGGAGCCGTTCAGCGTCTCCGCAAAGAGCAGAACGGCCCCATCGCTTTGATCGGTCTCGCTTTCTTCACGCGGACCGATATCCCCCTCGCTCGTCTAGTTCGGCGCTTCGGCAGGCGGCTGCTGCATGGCGCAGGTGATCGCCCCGCCCGGCGCCGCGGCGCAGACTTCGGTGGCGTGGGTGACCTGGTGCGAGGCGTTGAACGACAGATCGTCCGAGACGACGCCCTTGTGATGCATGCTCTCCAGCGCGGCGACCGTCGCGTCGGGATCGAGCGTGCCGGCCTTCTCCCAGGCATCGGCGAGGAAGTGGACATAGTCGTAGTAGAGGAGCGAGACCGACGAGGTCACACCCTTCGGCGCGCCGGCTGCGAAGTAATTGCTGAAATAGGTTTTCGCATTGGCGTTGGAGGACTCGCCCCAGCAGATCGGCACGCAGCTCATGGCCACGGGCACATCTGCCGAGAGACCGCGTTCCTTCCAGATGCCGGGATCGACGCCGAACAGGAAATAGCTGGGCGCCACGCCGAGCTCAAGCGCCTGCGGCAGCGCCGTCAGCGTCGAGTCACCATTGTACCAGAAGTGCACGACGTCCGGATTGAGGCTCTTCGCGCGGGTCAGGAAGGGCGAAAAGTCCGTCGTATCCGGCGGATAGGCGATGACTTCCGGAACCTCCTGGCCCTCCGCCTTCAGCGCCTTCACGTAATAGGAGGTGAGGAACTGGCCGGTCGCGTCATTGCCGACGATGACGACCGACTTCTTCAGCGGATGGCCGACGAGCGGGGTCAACAGGCTGAGCACGCCGCGGGCCGTCGAACCCGAGCGCTGGAATTCCTGCGGCTCGGACTGGAAGAGGTAGTGATCCTCGCCGCCGGGCGCGACGGACTGGGGATTGAGCACCTTGGCCAGCGTGCTGTTACCGGCGAAGTGGATCACCTTGGCGGGCTGCGTGATCTTGGCCATCGCAAGCGTGAAGTCGTGCGACTCCGAACCGAAGATCGCCGCGACCTTGTCGTCGCGCACCAGTTCCTGCGTCGCGGCGATCGCCGTCGCGATGTCGGTACGGTCGTCGCGCTTCAGGAGCTCGATCTTGTAGGTCTTGTCGCCGATCTTCACCCCGCCCGCATCGTTGATCTCCTTGACCGCCAGGCCCACGCCGGCCGGCAGCGTGTGGCCGGCGGAAACGAACGCGCCCGACTCGGCGGCAACGACGCCGATCTTGATCGTGTCGGCGTCCTGGGCGGACGCCGAATAGGCCGATGCGGCAAGGCAAAGCGCTGCCGACGCGCTTCTCAAAAGAAGTGAGCGCAAGGTTTGTTCCTCCCAGGACAAATTTTGCAGTCTTACCGGGTTGTCGTACAACCATGTTTCCTGTTAATGGCATTGACGGGGGATGTCAAGCAAGGGCAAAGACAGCCCTGGCAGGCCGAGCGACCGGGCGGCCGACGCAAAGGAGATCCTGATGAGATCGAGGGAATTCGGCCGAACCGGCCGCAAAGTGAGCGAAATCGGCTTCGGCGCCTGGGCCATCGGCGCCTCCTGGGGCGAGGTGAACGACGACGAGGCCCTTGCCGCGCTGCATGCCGCGCTCGACACCGGCGTCACCTTCATCGATACCGCCGACGTCTATGGCGATGGCCATTCCGAGAAGCTGATTGCCAAGGTCGTCCGCGAGCGCGGCGGCGAGCGGCCGTATATCGCGACCAAGGCCGGGCGCCGCCTGCCCGCGCAGACCGTTGAAGGCTACTCGCTCGAGAACCTCACGGCCTATATCGACCGCAGCCGCGCCAATCTCGAGATGGACACACTCGATCTGGTCCAGCTGCACTGCCCGCCGACGGACCTCTACTATCATCCGGAAGTGTTCGAGCGCCTGGACAAGCTCAAGGGCCAGGGCAAGATCAAGGACTATGGCGTCAGCGTCGAGCGCGTCGAGGAAGCCTTGAAGGCGATGGAATATCCGGGCGTCGTCAGCGTCCAGATCATCTTCAATGCCTTCCGCCAGCGTCCGATCGAGCAGTTCTTTAGGCAGGCGCGCGAGAAGAACGTCGCCATCATCGCCCGCGTGCCGCTGGCGAGCGGGCTGCTCTCCGGCAAGTTCACCAAGGACACCAAGTTCGCCGAGTCCGATCATCGCCTGTTCAACCGGAACGGCGAGGCCTTCGATGTCGGCGAGACCTTCTCGGGCGTGCCCTATGAGGTCGGCCTCGAGGCGGTCGAGCGCGTGCGTCCGCTGGTCCCCGGCGGCACCACGATGGCGAAGTTCGCGCTCCGCTGGATCCTCATGTTCGACGCGGTGACGGTCGCGATCCCCGGTGCACGCAACCCGGCCCAGGCCCGCTCCAATGCCGAGGCGGCGGAGCTGTCGCCGCTGGACGATGCGACGATGCGGGCGATCCGCGAGATCTACGACACCACGATCAAGCCCTACGTGCACCAGCGCTGGTAAGCAGGAAATCCCATGTCTTCGCCGAGGATCGACGCCCATCACCATTTCTGGAACCCAGCCGCCGGCGGCGACTATGCCTGGCTGAGCGGCCCGTTCGCGCCGATCAACAGGCCTTTCGCCCCAGCCGATCTGCGGCCGGCGCTCGAGGCATGCGGCATAGACGGCACGGTGCTCGTCCAGACCTGGAACGATCTCGGCGAGACATGGGATTTTATCCGCACGGCGGCGGCGACGGACTTCGTCGCCGGCGTCGTCGGCTGGATCGACCTGACGGACCCCGACGTCGCGGCGACGATCGCGAGCCTCAAATCCGCCCCGGAGGGCAAGTGGCTCGTCGGTGTGCGGCATCTGATCCAGACCGAGGCCGATCCGAACTGGTTGCTGCGCGCCGATGTCCGGCGCGGGCTTCTGGCCGTCGGCGCGGCCGGGCTCGTCTATGATCTCGTGCCCAACCTGCCGCAGCTTTCCTCATGCGTGGCGACGGCTGCGGCGCTGCCGGATCAGCGTTTCGTGCTCGACCACATCGCCAAGCCCGAGATCCGCAATGGCGGCTTCAAGGAATGGGCGGCGCTGATGCGCGGCTTCCGCGCCGAGCGCAGTCACGTGTGGTGCAAGCTGTCCGGCATGGTGACGGAGGCAAATTGGCAGAGCTGGACGCCGCAGGACCTCAAGCCCTATGTGCTTGAGGTGCTTGACATCTTTGGCGTGGATCGCTGCATGTTCGGCACGGACTGGCCCGTCTGTCTGGTCGCCGCGAGCTATCCCCGCGTCGTCGAGGCCCTCGAGGAATGCCTCGTCGACCTCTCTGCGGACGAACGGGCCCAGATCTTCGGCCGATCCGCGGTCGAAGCTTACCGCTTGCCCGGCTATGGCGGCGCCGGCCATGACTGAGCGCAGCAGGATCGGCTTTCGCTCGCGCCTCGGCTTCGGCGCCAGCGGCCTCGGCACGCTTTACCGCGATGTGCCGGAGGGGCGAGCGGCGGAAACACTGGCGACCGCCTATGAGGCGGGCCTGCGCTATTTCGATACCGCGCCGCTCTACGGGCATGGCCTCAGCGAACTGCGCCTCGGCAGCTTTCTGAGAACGGTGGCACGCGACACGGTGACGGTCTCGACCAAAGTCGGCCGCTATATGGTTCCGCCTTATGGCGAAGCGGTCGATTACGGGCTATGGGCAAAGCCGCTGCCGCTGAAGCCAGTGTTCGACTACAGTTATGCGGGCACGCTGCGCGCGCTTGAGCAATCTGCAAACCGCCTTGGAATCAACGACTTCGACCTGATCTATATCCATGACGTCGACCGCTTCACGCATGGCGACGCCTATGAGCGGCGGTTCGACGAGGCGATAGAGGGCTGCTATCGCGCGCTCGACGATCTGCGCAAGGCCGGGCATATCCGGGCGATCGGCGTCGGCGTGAACGAAAGCGATGTCGCGACGCGCTTCCTCAAGGCCGGACGGTTCGATGCCATCATGATGGCGGGGCGCTATACGCTGCTCGACCGGCAGGCTGAAGCGGACCTCATGCCGGAAGCGACGCGGCAGGGCACCGAGATCGTGGTGGCCGGCGTGTTTAACTCGGGCATCTTGGCGGCGGGGCCGGAAGCGGCCGGCACGACCTATGACTATGGCGCGCCGCCGCCAGAGGTGGTCGCGCGAGCGCGGCGGATTGCCTCCATTTGCGCCGCCCATGACGTTCCGCTGCAGGCGGCAGCGATCCAATTTCCCCTGCGACACCCGCAGGTTAGCGCTGCCGTTCTGGGAATGAGCCGGCCGGAGCGGGTCGGCGAGAACCTTGCCTGGTCGCGCCACCCCATTCCGCCGTCGTTCTGGCAGGCGCTGGAGGAGGACCGCGTCTCGCCTTGATCGGGCGCGGCAGTTCAGACGAGCCGGACGATCTCGTCTTGGATCGGCGTCGTTACGCTTGGGCCCGCGACGGGATCGAGGAAGACGTTGATCTCCAGGCGAACGCCGAATTCGGGCAGGTAGATCGCCGGCTCGATCGAGAAGCCGGTGCGCGGCAGGATCAGCCGCGTATCGTGGGTTTCGAGATTGTCGAGATTGACGCCGAGCGCGTGCAGGCGCTTGCCCGGTCCCATGGAGTGGCCGGTGCGGTGGTGGAAGTTCGCCCGGAAGCCGCCATTGGCGATAATCCCGCGTGCCACGTCATCGACTTCGTATCCGGCCAGCGTCTCGCCTCGGGCCCAGGCATTGCGGATCGCGGCGAGCGCCGCGTCGCGCGCCTCTTTGACCAGATCGAAGACCGATTGCAGCCGCGCGGGGATCTCCTCGCCGGCATAGGCGCCCCAGGCGATATCGGAATAGACATTGCGCTCGCCGGAAAAGCGGGCCCAGAAATCGATCAGCAGCCAGTCACCCCTGCCGATCGGCGACGAGGCGCCAGGGCGCGGCTCGTAGAACACCTGCCCGGAATGTTCGTTGACCTGCACGACGGGCGAGCCCTCGCTTTCGAGGCCGAGCCGATCGAACTCCGAGACGATGAACTGCTGCAGCTCATATTCGCCGACGCTCTCGCCGCGACGGATCGCCTGCCGCACGAGGTCGAAGGCCGCATCCTTGATGCCGGCGACGACGACGCAGGCGCGCTTGTGCGAGTCGATCGCATAGTCGTCCCAGGCCGAAGCCGAAACCTGGAAGAGATCGGCCGAGGAGACGAGGTCATAGCCGACATCGCGCAGCCACTCCGCGGTGCCCGCATCGAGGAACGACGCCGTCGGCACGGCGCCGTCCGGCGAATATTCGACGGCGAGACGCTGTGCGGGGCCGAGCAGGTCGCGCACCAAAGCGCGCATCTCCTCCCAGCCGCGATAGACCCGCTTCTCGACCGCGATATCGATGAAGAACATCTGGTCGACCGTGTGCAGCACCAGAACCGGTGCGCCTTCAGTACGGATGACGAGGAAGGCCCGCCGCGTCGGCGTCTTGCTCTCGCCGAGCACGCTCCAGAAGAACAGATTGCTGCCGCGATAATCATAGAGCAGCCAGGCGTCGATGGCGTTGGCGCGCATGAAGCTTTGGGCGGCGGAAAGGTCGAACATGGCTGCTCCTTGCCGCGCGTCAGCCGCGCCAGTACCGCTTGCCGGGATGGTCGTCGCGCAGCCGCTTCTGGCCGGCGCCGTAGAGGGTCTCGCGCAGCGTCGTGCCGGGATAGGCCGTGCGCATCAGGCCGCGGCGGCGCAGTTCCGGTACGACATGTTTGACCGTATCGACGAAGGTGCCCGGCCGGATCGCATAGGTCACGTTGAAGCCGTCGAGATCGGCAATGTCGACCCAGCGCTGCATCTCGTCGGCGATCGTCTTGCCCGAGCCGACGAATTTCGGACCCATGCCGCCGACGCCGAGATATTCGGCGATCTGGCGCAATGTCCAGACGCGGTCGGGATCGGCGGCCGAGAAGAGCTGCGCCGTGAAATGGGCGGCGTTGGGATTGATTTCGGTGAGTGGCTGGTCGGGATCGAATTTCGACACGTCGAGGCCGAGCGGTCCGGAGAACTGGACCATGGCGCCCTCATAGTCGGCATAGCTCTGCAGGTCCCGGTATTTCGCCTGCGCCTCCTCGTCCGTCTCGGCCGCGACGATCGTCGTGACCGCGAAAGCCTTGATCGAGCGCGGGTCGCGGCCGAGCGCGGCGGCGCGGGCGCGGATATTGGCGACGACCGGCGCAATCACTTCCGGCCGCGTGCCATGCACGAAGACGCCCTCGGCATGGGTGGCCGCAAATTGCTGGCCGCGCGCGGAGGAACCGGCCTGGAACAGCACGGGCGTGCGCTGCGGCGAGGGCTCGGCGAGGAAGGCGTCGGGCACGGAGAAGTGCCTGCCGTGATGGGCGATCTTGTGCACCTTGGCCGGATCGACATAGACGCCGCGCGCCTTGTCGATCACCACCGCATCATCCTCCCAGGAGCCTTCCCACAGCTTGTAGGCGACTTCGAGGAACTCGTCACCGCGGTCATAGCGTTGGTCGTGGGGGATCTGGCTGTCGAGGCCGAGATTGCGCGCGGCGCTTTCGAGATAGGAGGTGACGATGTTCCAGCCGATACGCCCGTCGCTGGCATGATCGAGGCTCGTCATGCGCCGGGCGAAGGAATAGGGGTGCTCATAGGTGAGCGAGACGGTTGCCGCGAAGCCGATATGCCGCGTCGCCGCCGCCATGGCGGAGATGATCAACAGCGGATCGTTGATCGGGACCTGCGTCGCGGTCCTGAGCGTCGCGTCGGTCTTGCCCTGGTAGAGATCGAAGATGCCGAGGATATCGGCGAGGAACATCGAATCGAAGCCCGCGCCTTCCAGCATGATGGCGAGCTCGGTCCAGTAGCGAATGTCCTTGTAGCGGTGCGACTGGTCTTCCGGGTGCCGCCAGAGGCCCGAGGAAATGTTGACGGGCGAGGCGTTCTCGAACGCGTTCAGGTGGATAAGCCGCTCGGCCATTGCGGATTGCTCCTCTTGGGCGCCGATCAGGCCGCGGCCTTCGCATAGCTGCGCGCCACGGCCTCGGCCGCCGCACCGACATCGACGGCGATGCCGAACCCTTCGAGCGCGGCGCCATAGGCGACGACGGCCGCGACCACGGACGGGAAGGCCGCGCGTGCGCCGGTATGATCGAAGCGTACGAGGCGGTCCTTGATGTCGCCGAAGCCCCGGCCGAGCGCGACACCGAAGCGCCCGGCCGCCGCGATCAGCGCTTCCGCATCGACGCCCGCCGGCACCGGCGCCGCCGTGACGAGCGCGGACGCCGCATCGTCATCGCGGATCCATGGTTCCAGCCCAAGCGCGCGCAGGCCAGCGCGGCTGGCCCTCGCCGCCAGCTGGTGGCGGGCGACGAGGGTCTCGAGCCCCTCCGCCTCGATCCGGTCGATCGCAGCTTCCAGCGCCCAGAATTCGAGCGGCGACGGCGTGCCGGGCAGGACGCCGCGGCCGCGATCGAGCCAGTTTTCCTTCAGCTCCTGCAGCGACAGGATCGAGGGCGAGAAGGACGGCACCTTGCCGATCGCCGCCCAGCCGCGCGCGCTCACGGTCACGGCAGAGAGCCCGACCGGACCGCCCAGCGCCTTTTGCGGCCCGATCGCCGCGATGTCGATGCCGAGCGCATCGATCGCGAGCGGATGACCGCCGAAGGAGGCGACGGCATCGACGACGACGAGGGCGCCGGCTGCGCGCGCATCCGCGGCGATCGTCGCGATCGGGTTGAGGGCGCCGTTCGCCGCCTCGCCGTGCACAACGGCGACGATGTCGACCGAAGGCAGCGCCGCGATGGCCGCCTTGACCGCCGAGGCCGCGATCGGCTGGCCCGGTTCCGCGACGACATCCGTGACCGCGACGCCGCCACGGCGCAGCCAGGCGCCGAAATAGGCGCCGTAGGGGCTGGTGATGACATTGATCGCGGAAAGGCCCGGCCGGGCGATCGAGGTCGCGATCGCCTCCAGCGACAGGATCGCCTCCGCCTGGATGAAGAGGAGGTCCGACTCGGTGGCGAGCAGGCGCTTCAGCCGGTCGGCGAGCGGAGCATAGCGCTCGGCGGGATAGGTCGGCGTGTCGAGCAGGGAATTGTAGGCGGGCGCGGGCATGGCGGGTTCCGTTCAGTCGGCGGACTGCGGGCGGCGGGCGAGCCGGTAGATCAAGGCGGCGACGCCCAGCATGGAGAGGGTGAAGACGAAGACGACGGACGCGGCCGCATAGACGGCGGGCGATGGTCCGTATTGCAGGCTGCCATAGAGATAGACCGGCAGCGTGTTGATCTGGGGCGTGGTGAGAAACGCCGAGACAACGAGATTATCGAAGGAGAAGGTGTAGGCCATGATCACGCCGGCCGCGAGCGCGGGCGCGAGCTGCGGCAGCACGATGAACCACAGCGTCTTGGCGCGGCTGCTGCCGAGATCGGCCGCCGCCTCCTCGACGCGGCGCTCGAGCGTCAGCACGCGGGCGCGCACGATCAGCGCGACGACCGCGATCGCCATCGGCGTGATGCCGGCAACCAGCGTCGCCGTCGAGAGCGGAATGCCCGTCTCGGCATAGAACAGCAGCAGCGAGACACCGATGACGGATTCCGGGACGATCAGCAGGATATAGGTCAGCGCGGCCAGCACGGCGCGCGCGCGGGCCAGCGGATGGCGCACGATCGCGTAGCCGAGCGCCGCGCCGACGAGCACGGAAATCAGCGCCGACCAGAACGCGACGATGAGGCTCGATTCGACGGAACGGCGCAGCGACAGGTCGTTCCACGCGGCCGGATACCATTGGAGCGTCCAGCCGGTGATGGTCGCGGTCTGCTTGTTCACGACGCCGAGATTGAAGGAGTAGACGATCGCCGCGAAGATCGGCGCGAACAGGAAGAGGACGGCAGCGGCGTACCAGATGGCCAGCGCCGCATGCGTTCCCCGCGCGCCCCAGCGGGCGCCCATCACGCCGCGCGCACTCATTGGCCGATCTCCGCGAAGCCCTTGGTGAGGCGGGCGAGCAGCACGACCATGACGCCGACGGCGAGGAGGACGAGCACAGCCATGGCCGCGCCGAGGGCATAATTCTGCGATTGCAGGAATTGCGACGAGATTGCCTGCCCCATCAGCACGCCCTTCGAGCCGCCGAGCAGGCGCGGAATCACCATCTCGCCGAGCATGGGCACCACGGTCAGCAGCACGGCGGTCGCGACGCCGGGGCGCGACAGCGGCAGCGTGACGAAGACGAAGGTCTTGAGCGGCGAGGCGCCGAGGTCGCGGCTCGCTTCCAGCAGCGGCTTCGGGATGCGGTCGAGCACCACGAAGAGCGGCACGATGGCGATCGGCAGATAGGCATAGACCATGCCGATGAAGACCGCGGTCTGCGTATCCAGCACGTCGAGCGGCCCGCCATGCAGATAGAGCGCGTTCAGCACGGTCTCCGCGAAGCCGCCGCGCGACATCAGCATGTGCAGCGCCATGATGCGGATGAGGAAGCTGGAGAAATACGGCACCAGGATCAGCACGACCGCGATCGCGCGCCGGCGGCCTGTGTGGCGGGCGAGGAAATAGGCGACCGGATAGGCCGCCGCGAGGCAGAGCGCCGAGGCGGAGACTGCGAAGATGATCGTTCGCAGGAAGGTCGCGCCGTTGAAGCCGGTGAGCGCGGTCCGGTAGTTCTCGAAGGTGAAGGCGAGCTCGACGCCGCCGAAGACGCTGCGCGCGAACGAGAACACCACGGTGAAGCCGAGCGGCGCGAGGAAGAACACCGCCAGCCAGGCAGCCGGTATGGCGGCGACGACATGGTCGGCGCTGCGGGCTGAGAGGCTGGAGCGGGATGGGGTGGTCATAGGATGACGAACGCGCTTCCGGACGCCGGCGATCGGGAATTCGCCGGAGCGGTCATGATAGTCCGCTTTGGCAATCTGGTCGCCAGAGCGTCGACGACGATGAATCTGCCGCCGAGGCAGACGGCAATGGCGCCTTCACCCCGGAGGTGAAATGCGGTCGGCCGTGAACGCCTGTTCACGGCCGACCCATCCGGAAAGCGATGATCCCGCCGCCTCAGCCCGCAGCCGCCTGGATCTCCGTCTGCACCTGGAGATAGGTGCCGATCGTGTCGGGATTGACGACGAAGGAGGTCAGCTTGGAGAAGTCGAGGTCCTTGCCGCCGAAGATCAGGTCCGCGTTCTTGGTGTCCTTGGGCAGCTTCTCCTCGAGGCCGGCCAGCGCGGCGGGGAAGCCGATATATTGCGTCTCGGCCAGCTGGACGTCGGGCTGCAGCTGATAGGCGAGGAAATCATAGGCCTGGTCGAGGTTCGGCGCGTTCTTCGGGATCGCGTAATTGTCGACCCAGAGCTCGCTGAACGGGCCCGGCACCACCCATTTCAGCTTCGGATTGAGGCCGATGATCGCGCGGCCGGTGCCCTGGTTGGTCTGCGCCAGCACGATCGAGCCATTGGCGACCGCATTCGGATCGAGGCCCGAGAACGACTTCACGTGCTTCGCCAGCGCCTTGACCTTCTCGCCGGCGGCGCGGATCTCGTCAGACGTCGCGGTGTTCCAGTCCTTGCCCTCGATCCACAGCTGCGGGCCGATCGTCTCCCAGCCGGAATCCGACAGGCGGATCTTGCCGGAGACCTCGGGCTTCTCGAAGGCCTTGAAGAAATCCTCCCAGGTCTTGATCTCGCCGCCGACGGCTTCCGGATCATAGACGACGCCGAGGACGCCCCAGTCCTTCGGGATCGAATATTTGTTGCCGGGATCATAGTCGCGGTTGAGCAGGTCCTGGTCGAACGAGGCGAGGTTCAGCCGGCTGTGGTCGAGCTCCTGAAGCAGGCCCTTGGCGGCGAATTGCTGGATCCAGCTCGACGAGGGGATGATCAGGTCGAAGCCGGCGCCGGCCGGGCTGTTCAGCTTGGCGAACAGCGTCTCGTTCGAATCATAGGTCGAGATGTTCGGCGTCACGCCGGTCTTCTTGGCGTAGGCGGCGAGATTGTCGGCCGAGAAATAATCCGGCCAGGAATAGATGTTGAGCTGGGCGTCCGCCGCGCGGGCGCGGAAGCCGCCCGGCAGTGCGGCGGAGAGCGCCGCCGTCGCGGGCGCGGCGCCGAGCAGCGTCAAGAGCGTGCGCCGGCTGAGGCCGGAGCGGGCGGAAGGAGCAGTCCTGAAGATCGTCATGGTCGGTCCCGCGGTTGCGAAGAAGAGGTGGGTTCAGTTGGGCCGCTCGTCGCGATAGGCGCGGGCGGCAGTTGCGTCGAAGGTCACGAAGACGGGCGTTCCGGGCAGAGGCTCGCTCGTATCGCCGGCATGGCGCTGCACGACGGATTCGAAGGCGAGGCCACCGGCGGTCGCGGCGCGCAGCCTGAGCGACGGGCCGATCGCGACGACATCGGCGAGCACGGCCGGGATGCGGTTCGCGCCGCTCGCGCCCGCCTGCGGCACGAAGCGCGTCGCCTCGGGCCGGATCGCGACGAGCGCGCGGTCGCCGGCGGCCAGGCCGGGCGCCAGATAATCCGCCTCGATGGTTCCGATATCGGCCTGAAGGACGCCGGCCCGCTCGACGCGCGCAGCGATCGTGTTCGCCGAACCGACGAAGAGCGAGACCCAGCCATTCACTGGACGGTCATAGATCTCGGCGGGCGGGCCGATCTGCTCGAAGCGGCCCTCGCGCATGACGGCGAGCCGGTCGGCCATGCCGAAGGCCTCGTCCTGGTCATGCGTCACATAGATGAAGGTGGCCTTGAGCTCGGCCTGCACGCGGCGAAGCTCGCGCTGCATCTCGTCGCGCAGCTTGCGGTCGAGCGCGCCGAGCGGTTCGTCGAGCAGCAGCACGGTCGGCTCGTTGGCGAGCGCGCGGGCAAGCGCCACGCGCTGCTGCATGCCGCCGGAGAGCTCGTGCGGCCGACGCTCGGCGAAATCGGAAAGGCGCACCAGATCGAGGAATTCGGCCGCCTTCTTCCGCCGGTCCCGCCGCGACAGGCCGCGCATGCGCGGGCCATAGGCGACGTTCTCGATCACGCTCATATGCGGGAACAGCGCATAGCTCTGGAACACGGTGTTGACGCTGCGCCGCTCGGCCGGCAGCTCGGTCACGTCCTCGCCGGCGATCCGCACCGTCCCGGCATCGGGCGCCTCGAAGCCGCCGATAATGCGCATGACGGTGGTCTTGCCGCTGCCGCTCGGGCCGACGATCGCCAGGAACTCCCCCGCGGCGACCTCAAGCGAGAGATCGGCAAGGACGCGGCGCCCGTCATAGCTCTTGCTGACGCCCTCGAGCGACACCGCACTTGTCGGGGTGTCCGAGGTCAGGTTACGCGGCATGGTGGCAGTCTCGAAGTCCAGGGCCTAGTCCCGCAGCACATGAGGGAACCCCTCCATTTCGTAAGGTGCCGGAATCCGCGCGGCGAGCAAGTCCATTCCGAAGTTCGGCATGTTGGCGGTACAATATTCCCCGACGCACCAAAGGCCGGCCGGCATGGGCCGCGGGCGTGCGCCCTCCCTTGACCAGTTGCGGCCGGCCGGATGACAGTCGTCGCTCTGAGGACGAGGGAATGACGAAGAAGCCGCCCCAGCGCCCCGCGACGCTCGCCGATATCGCCCGCCATGCGGGCGTGTCGCGGAGCCTCGCCTCGCTCGCGATCCGCGGCGAGGGCGCCGTCAGCCCGGAGACGCGCAAGCGCATCATGGAAGCGGCCGCCGCGCTCGATTACCGGCCGAACCTCGTCGCCCGCTCGCTGGCCTCGGCGGAGGCCGGCTATCTCGGCATCGTCGTCGGTGAAATCGAGAACCCGCTGCAGGCCGAGATCGCCAAGCTCGCGAGCGGCCTCGCCCGCGCCGAGGGCTACAGCGCGCTGGTCTCGATCGATGCGGACACGGACGAGAAGGCCGAGGAAGCGATCCGGACGCTGATCGCGCACCGCGTTTCCGGCGTGCTGGCGATCGGGGCGCCGTTCGAGAAGCCGGCAATCGCGCGTGTCGCCAGCTGGATCCCGATGGTCTATGTCGGCCGCCTCTTGAAGGTCGTCGCCGTCGATAGCGTCACGACAGACGACGTCACCGGCGGCATTCTGGCCGTCGATCATCTCGTCGCGCTCGGCCACCGGCGGATCGCCCATGTCGATGGCGGCGCCTCGCCGGGCGCCGAGCGGCGCCGGGACGGCTATCGCCGCGCCATGGAGCGGCACGGGCTCGAACGGCAGATCCGCATCATCGAGGGCGCCTATACGATCGATGCCGGCGCACGAGCGGCGCGGGCGCTTCTCGCCGAACCGGACTGGCGCCCCTCGGCGGTCTTCGCCTCCAACGACATGACGGCGATCGGCCTCATCAACGAGGCGATGCGGATAGGGCTCTCCGTGCCGGGCGACCTTTCCGTCGTCGGCTATGACGACGTGACGCTGGCCGGCACCGAGACGCTGTCGCTCTCGACCATCCACCAGTCCGCCGGCGATCTCGCCAGCGCGGGCATCGCCGCCATGATGGCGCGCCTCGCCGAGCCTGATGCCGCGGTCTCGAAGATCCTGGTTCCGCCCCGCCTCATGACGCGCCGCAGTTCAGCACCGTTCAGCGCCACGGCCGCCGCCTGACGAAAGCCCTCCGAAGCCGCTTGACAAGTCGGGCCTAAGAGCGTTCGCTGGCGTTATTGGAGCGCTCCAATAAAACGTCGTTTCAGGCGATCCGGGCGCTGCCAAAGGGAACAACCGCAGGCTCCGCGAGGGGCTCATTTCGGGAGACTTCCATGTTGAAGATGCTGAACCGCGCCGCGCTCGCCGCGACGCTGACGGCCGGCCTCACGGCGGGGCTGATGGCCGCGACGGCCCCGGCGCGGGCCGAGACGACGGTGAACATCGTCGGCTTCGGCGCCGGCTTCGCCTGGGCCGACCTGTTCGGGCCGTCGGGCACGGAGAAGACGCAGAAGCTGCTCGACTTCGAGAAGAAGGAGGGCATCACCGTCAACATGGAATATGCGGACGAGGAGGTCGCCCGGCAGAAGGTGCTGCTCGACCTCGTCAACGGCACCGGCAATTACGACCTCGTCATGCTCGGCAGCGACGGCGCCGTGCAGACCTTCTCGGCGGCCGGATATCTGGAGCCGCTCGACGGGCATCTCGACAAGGCGAAGGACTATTTCGACGCCGCGAAGGTCTACAAGCCCTTCCTCGAGGCCAACACGGTCGACGGCAAGCTCTGGGCCCTGCCCTATTATTCGTTCGGTCCGGGCGTCGTCTATCGCAAGGACATCTTCGACAAATACGGCATCACCACCTTCCCGAAGACGACCGAGGAGATGGAAGCCGCGCTGAAGACGATCAAGGCCGGCCTCGCCAAGGACGGCATCACCGACGTCTATCCGCTGACTATGCGCGGCGCCCCGGGCGAGGAGCCCTCGCTCGACCTCGCCGGCTTCGTCTTCGCCTTCGCCGGCTATCCGGCCTGGTTCGAGGGCGGCGCCACGACCCCGGCGGAGATCAAGGCCAAGAAGGCGAAGCCCATCTTCACGGGCGATTTCAAGAAGGGCTTCGAGACCTTCGTGAACTGGGCCAAGGACTATGGCCCGCCCGGCATCGCGACCCACACCTGGGTCGACATGATGAACCTCTACGGCCAGGGCAAGGCGGTCGTGCTGCTGCCCTCCGCAATCAACGGCTTCGCCGGCATTCCCGGCTCCGAGGTTCCCGCCGTCAAGCAGTTCAGCGCCTATGGCCCGAGCCCGATCGGACCGTCAGGCAAGCCGATCGAGAGCTTCTGGACCTTCTCCGTCGGCGTCTCCAACTTCTCCAAGGACAAGGACGCCGCCTACAAGGTGCTCGCCTTCATGACCTCGGAGCCGGTGATGGAGGACTTCGCGACGCAGATCGGCTGGCCCTACACGACCTATCCCTCGATCATGCATGGCCCGGTGCTGACCGCGAAATGGCCGAAGGAGACGCTGGACGGCGTCGAGGCGGCCTTCATCAGCGCCGATCCGCACTACTTCCCCTATATCCCCGAGCTGAACGAGTTCATGGACAAGATCGGCACGGCGGCGTCCGAGGCCATCGCCGGCACGAAGACCACCGACGAAGCGCTCGCCGAGCTGCAGAGCTGGGCCGAGGAGCGCATGGAGCGCGCGGGTTACTACAAGTAGACCGCTGCTGAACCAACAGGGCGCCCGCTCCACCGGACCGGGCGCCGCCTCTTCCTCGCGAATTGCGGACGGCATGGCGATCTTCAACGACTGGCGCTTCTGGTTCGTGGTGCCCATGGTGCTGGCGCTCGGAACCGTCGTGCTCTTCCCCTCCGGCTATCTGGTCTGGATGAGCCTGACGCACTGGATCGTCACCGATCCCGAGCGCTATTTCGACGGCGTCGGCAATTTCCGCGTCCTGTTCCGCTCGGCCGACTTCACCTCCGCCGTCTGGGTGACGCTGGTCTATCTCGTCGCCTCGACCGCGCTGATGGTCGCCTTCGCCATGGGGCTGGCGCTGGCCCTCTCGGCGCCGCGCACGCCCTCGGCGCTGCGCTCCATCGTCATCATGCCGCTGGTGATCCCGCCGGTGGTGGCGGGCTTCACCTGGCGCTTCCTGATGAATGGCGAGATGGGCTTCCTCGGCGCCTTCCTGCTGCCGGGGCTCGGGCTCAAGATGAATATGCTCGCCGATCCGACGGGCGCGATGATCTCGGTCGTGATCGCGGATGTGTGGAGCCGCGCCCCGTTCATGTTCCTGATCTTCCTCGCCGCGATGCAGAGCATCCCGCGCGACTATTACGAGGCGATCCGGCTCGACGGCGCGAATGTCTTCCAGGAATTCCTGCACGTCACTCTGCCGATGATCCGCCCGGCCGTCGTCGTCGCGCTGCTCTTCCGCGTCATCGACGCGATCAACACCTTCGAGCTCATCTATGTCATGACCAAGGGCGGGCCCGGCCGCGCGACGCAGACGCTCGCCCTGTTCGGCTGGAAGTCGGCGTTCCAGCGCTTCGATTTCGGCCTCGCCGCGGCGCTCGGCGTCGTCATGGTGGTCGTGACGACGGTCTGCGCCTCCATCGCCTATCGCCGCTTCCTGAGGCCCGCGACATGATCCGCCGACGCATCCATGACGACGGGCCGCCCGTGCCGGCGAGCGTGCGCATCGCCCGGCTTGCCTTCACGATCTTCGCGCTGGCCTTCGTGCTGCTGCCGATCGCCTGGCTGGCCCTCGGCTCGCTGAAGACGCGCAACCAGGCGCTCGCCTTGCCGCCGCAGCTGATCTTCACGCCGAGCTTCGACGCCTATTCGGCGATCGTCGCCAAGGGCTTCCTTGGCGCGTTCCAGAACAGCCTGATCATCGCGCTGTCCAATGTCGTGCTGACGCTGCTGCTCGGCACGCCCGCCGCCTATGCGCTGGCGCGCATGACCGGCAAGGCGCAGGACAATCTCTCCTTCTGGGTGATCTCGGTCCGCATGGCGCCCGTCTTCGCGGTGATCCTGCCGCTTTACGTGCTGTTCAAGGCGCTCGGCCTGCTCGACACGCGGGTCGCCGTCTCGCTCGCCCATCTGACGCTGACGCTGCCGCTCGCGGTGTGGATGCTGCTCACCTATTTCCGCTCGATCCCCGAGGAGCTCGACCAGGCGGCGATGCTGGATGGCGCAGGCCCGCTGCAGATCCTGCTCTATATCATCGTGCCGATCGCGCGGCCGATGCTCGCCTCCGTCGCGATCGTCGTGTTCATCTTCTCCTGGAACGAGTTCCTGCTCGCCTTCGTGCTGACGGCGCGCGGTGCGCAGACCGTTCCCGTGGCCGTCGCCTCGCTCGCCGGCACCATGTCGTTCGACTGGCCGCTGATCGCCGCCGTCTCGATCTGCTCGATGATCCCGGCGCTGATCTTTGTCGGCTTCGCGCAGCGCCATATCGTGGCGGGCCTCGCATCGGGAGCCGTGAAATGACCGACCGCTATCTGGAAGCTGTAAGGGCCCGCCTGCCCGAGATCCGCGATTTCGTGGCGCGCGAACCCTTCGCCATCCTGCCCGTCGGCTCGACCGAGCAGCACGGCCCGCATCTGCCGACCGGCACGGACACGATGATCGCCGAGACGATGGCGCTCGAGACGGCGAAGCTGAGCCGCGGTCTCGTCCTCCCCGCGCTGCCGCTCGGCTATGCCTGGGTCTGGCGTGACGTGCCGGGCACGCTGACGCTACGCTTCGACACCTATATGCAGGTGATCCGCGACGTCGCCGAAAGCCTCGACCGCTGGGGCATCAAGGCGCTCTACGTCATCTCCGGCCACGGCTCCAATCCGCAGCCGCTGAAGCATGCGCTGCGCGAGCTGATCCACGATCGCTACGGCATCCACATGCTCTACGGCATGTATGGCGGGCTCAAGGAGATGACGGCGGAGGCGGACAGCAAGCCCTGGGCCGACGACTTCCATGCCGAGGAGATCGAG
Organism: Kaistia hirudinis; assembly: GCF_014196455.1. Lineage (GTDB taxonomy): Bacteria > Pseudomonadota > Alphaproteobacteria > Rhizobiales > Kaistiaceae > Kaistia > Kaistia hirudinis. Next base: position 830,050 of record NZ_JACIDS010000003.1, on the reverse strand, counting down.
ACCTCGCTGATGCTCGCCATCGCGCCAGACCTCGTTCGGATGGACCTCGCCGCGCCCGACTATCCGCCGGTGCCGCCCGACTATGGCAAGTCGGAGCTGTCCATGGGCCACATCATGCGCAGCGGCGTGTTCGGCGATCCGACGCCGGCGACGGCCGAGAAGGGCCGGCGCTGGATCGGCCTCGGCGCCGCCCGCTCGGCCGCGCTCTGGACGGGCTTCCTCGCCCGGCACGGACTGATTTCTCAAGAAGACCAAGGAGAGCAGCAATGAGCGAGATCATGACCGTCAATGGTCCGATCACCGCGGACCAGCTCGGCATCACCGACTATCACGAGCATCTCTATGTCGAGCCGCCGACCTGGCTGCATGCGCGCGATCCCGATTTCGCGCTCGATTCGGTCGAGAAATCCGCCGAGGAGCTGAAGAGCTTCGCGAAGGCGGGCGGGCGGACGCTGTGCGAGCTCACCGCCGTCGACTTCGGCCGCAACACGGCGAAGATCAAGGCGATCGCCGACTTGGTGCCCGAGGTGAACGTCATCATGACGGCCGGCTACAACCGGCCGCATTATATGGGCCGCTGGGCGCATTCGGTCTCCGAGGCCGACATGATCCGCGACACGGTGCGCGACTGCCTCATCGGCATGGACGGCACGACCATCAAGGCCGGCATCATCAAGTGCGGCACCGAGTACAACAATTTCAACGACACGGCGCAGAAGCTGGTGCGCGTCGCCGCGGCCGCGCATCTGGAAACCGACCGGCCGGTCATCACGCATACCACCGCCGGCACCATGGGCTATGAGCAGGCGGGGCTACTGATCGAGAAGGGCGTCGCGCCGCACCGGATCGCGCTCTCGCATATGGACCGCAATCTCGATCTGCCGGACCACAAGCGCATCACCGCGCTCGGCGTCTATGTCGGCTATGACTGCTTCGGCAAGTCGAAATACGGCCCCGAGAGCCGGCGCGTCACGGCGCTGCGCGACATGCTCGACAGCGGCCACGGCCAGCGCGTGCTGATCGGCAATGATCTCGGCCGTCCCAGCTATTGGCGTTCGTATGGCGGCGGACCGGGCCTCGATTATGTGCTGACGCAGTTCCGCGACCGCCTGATGGCCGAGGGCTTCACCGAGGCCGAACTCACCATGCTGCTGGTCGACAATCCCCGCCGCTTCTTCGCCGGCGAGGCCTGATGCGCAAGGACGGGGCGACGCTCGGCATCGATGTCGGCACGTCGGCGGTCAAGGTCGTCGCCGTCGGCGGCGACGGCCGCGTGCTGGCGCGGGCGAGCCGGCCCTATCCGATGACGAGCCCGGCGCCGGGCTTCGTCGAGCAGGATCCCGAGGATTGGTGGCGCGGGACCCTCGCCGCCATCCGCGAGATCGTGGCGGCGATCGGCGCGGAGCGGATCGCGGGCATCGGCCTGTCCGGCCAGCTCAACGGCGTCGTTCTGCTCGATGGCGACAACCGCGTGCTGCGGCCGGCGATCATCTGGCTCGACACGCGCGGCGCGGCACAGGCAACCGAACTCGCCGCGCGGCATGGCGCGCTGCTGCGCGAGCGCGCCGCGACGGATCTGACCGGCATTGCGGTGCTGGCCAAGCTCGCCTGGCTCGCGAAAGCCGAACCCGAGCACCTCGCCGCGACCCGGCGGATCCTGCTGGTCAAGGACTATATCCTCCATCGCCTGACCGGCGCGATTGCCACCGATCCTTCCGACGCCTCGGCGACGGGGATGATGGATGCGCGCACGCATGCATGGATCGGCGAACTCGCCGACGCCGCGGGCTTCGATGCCGGCCTGCTGCCGCCGATCGCGCCCTCGCTCGCCGTCGCCGGCCATCTGGGCGCGGAAGCCGCCGCCGCGACCGGGCTGCCGTCCGGCCTGCCGGTTGCGCCGGGCGGCGGCGATGTCGCGGCGCTCGCGGTCGGCTGCGGCGTGGTCGAACCCGGCGTGCTCGGCGTCACGCTCGGCACGGCCGGCCATGTCGTGCTGGCCGAGGACGGACTGCCGCGCTCGGGTATGGAGCCCGGTTTCTGGCTGCTGCCGCATGCCGATCCCGCGCGCTCGATCTGGCTCGGCCTCGTGATGAGCGGCGGGCTCAGCCTTGCCTGGCTGCATCGGACGCTGTCGCTGAACGGCCGCCTGCCGCTCGCTTTCGAGGCGATGACGGCACTCGCCGACGACGTGCCGGCCGGCGCGCGCGGCGTGACCTTTCTGCCCTTCCTCGAAGGCTCCGCGACGCCCGTGCCACGGGCCGGCGCGCGCGGCGCCTTTCACGGCCTCGCCTCGTCGCATGGCGCGGGCGAAATGGTGCAGGCCGTCATGGAGGGCGTCGCCTTCAATGTGAAGGACTGCACGCGCCTGTTCGAACGGCTCGGCGGCCACATCGCCGAGGTGCGCGTCGCCGAGGGCGGCGCCCGGGTCGATGCCTGGTGCGCGATCATCGCCGACGTGCTGGAACGCCCGGTCACACGGATCGAGGAACTCGACGCCTCCAGCGTCGGCGCCGCGCTGATGGCCCAGGTCGCGATCGGCGCCGGCTCGCTCGACGCCGTGGTGCGGCGGACGGTCGCGACCAGCCGCCGCTTCGATCCCCGCCCTGAGCGGATCGCAGCCTCCCGCGCCGCCTATGAGCGCTATCGCCGCCTCGCCGACGCCGAGCTTTCGCGCGCCGCCGACGCCTGACATCGCCCTCCCCTTTTCATCGATCAAGCCGAGGTTTCCGCATGAGCATCGTCCGCCACGAGAGCGGCTCCCGCATGAGCCAGGTCGTCGTCCATGGCGGTCTCGTCCATGTCTCCGGCCAGGTCGGCCGCGACGGCACCGAGGTCGGGCCACAGACGCGTGCCGCGCTCGCCGAGATCGACCGCCTGCTGGCGCTGGCCGGCACCGACAAATCGCGGATCCTCTCGGCAACGATCTGGCTCGCCGACATCGCCGATTTCGCTGCGATGAACGCGGTCTGGGACGCCTGGGTCGATCCCGCCAACCCGCCCGCCCGCGCGACCGGCGAGTCGCGGCTCGCCAAGCCGATCTATCGCGTCGAGATCATGGTGGTCGCCGCGCTGCCCTGAACGGCTCAGCCGGCCGGCGCAAGACCATCCAGCCATGCGCCGAACATCGCCGCCGCGGCCAGCGCGAGCGGTGGCCCGAGGCGCCTGGCGTCGGCGCGCAGCACGCGCGGGTCGATGCCCGCGCCGGCGATCTCAGCGGCATGGCCGACCAGCCAGCGCTCGAAGCCGTGCTGCGTATCCGCCTCGGGATGAAACTGCAGGCCGAGCACAGTGCGTCCGACCGCGAAGGCCTGCGTCGCGCAGACCGGCGTCGCGGCGAGATGCTCGGCGCCCTCCGGGATGGCGAAGGCGTCGCCATGCCAGTGCAGCACCGCGACGCCGTCCAGATGGCGCAGCGGGCCGGCGCGGCCGGCTTCGGTCAGCGTCAGCGGCGCGAAGCCGATCTCCTTGACGCCGGTCGGCGCGACCTTGGCACCCAGCGCCGCGGCGACGAGTTGCGCGCCGAGACAAATGCCGAGGATCGGACGACCGCTCGCAAGCCGGCGCGCGATCAGCGCCGTCTCGTCGATCAGAAAAGGATAGGCCTCGGTCTCGTAGACGCCGATCGGTCCGCCGAGGACGACAAGGAGATCCGGCTCCAGCGGATCGAGCGCCGCGAAATCGTCGAGACCGACATCGTGATAGCGGACCGCATAGCCGCGCTGTTCGAGGACCGGTTCGAGCGTGCCGAGATCCTCGAAATGGACATGGCGAATGGCGACGACGTGCTTCACGGCGATCCTCGCGGCGAGAGAGGCGGTGCGCTCTGGTAGCCGCGTTTTGAGCCGTGCTCAAGGCGGGAGGGGCGCTTGGGTCAGTCAATCGCGCAGCGCCGCTCACCAAGGAGATTCCGCTGCAAAACGTTGATTCTCCGCCATCGCCTCAGTCTCCGCCGTCATCCCGTGCTCGACACGGGATCCATGCAGCCGAGGCGCAAGACGACAGCGAGTCTCAGGCTGAATGGATCCCGGCTTCCGCCGGGATGACGGCACGTTGGACGGCGGCTGGGTGTCTATCCCCAATGTGACGTCACCCTCTTACGGCGGCGTCCGCAAGGGGGAGGAAGGCCCATTCAAGCCCCCAGGCCTACATGATGCCTGTTTCGGCGAAGATGCCGCTCGTGTCGCGGCCTGCGAGGATCATGTCGCGGACGACGTCCTCGCCGGCGACCTTCTTCAGCGCCGCCGCGACGATGTCGCCGACATGGGCCTTCGGCACGGTCAGGACGCCGTCGATATCGCCGACGATCAGGTCGCCCGGCTCGACGCGGCAGCCATTCTTGAACTCGATCGGACAGCGATAGTCGATGACGCGGCCACGCACACGCTGGTCCTGCGCATAGGAGCCCATCGAGAAGACCGGGAAATCGAGCTTCAGGATCTCGCGCGTGTCGCGATGATAGCCGTCAAGCACCGCGCCGACCGCGCCGAGCTTCGCCGCGCGCGTGCTCATGAGGCCGCCCCAGAGCGCATACCGCGGCGAGGAACCGGTGCAGATATAGATCTCGCCGGCCGACAGCTGGTCGAGCGCCTTGAACATCAGTCCGAAGGCCTCGTTCGAGCCGTTATGGCCAAGCGACTCGCTGGCGCAATCGGCCTCGAGCACCGGCATGGCGCGGCCGACGAGGACATGCTCGCCCACCAGCGCGCGGATCTCCGGCGGCAGGAACTGCCGCGTCAGCCCGGCCACGTCCATGACGTCGCCGATCACGGCGGTGAAGAGTTTCTCGCGAACGATCGCGAAGAGTTCGGCATCCTGCATGGCGTTCCTCAGATGGCGTCGAGCCCGGAAAGGTCGATCTCTGTAATGTGCCAACGACCGAGATTGGCGGTGTAGAGCTTCGAACCCTTGAAGGCGATGTTGGTCGGATGGGCCATCACGGTGGCCTTCGGGTCCTCGATCAGCAGTTCGAGCGGTCCGCCCTCCTTCTTGCGATAGATGCGGCTCGGCTCGTAGCAGGAAATGTAGAGCGCGCCGTCCGGTCCGAAGGCAAGGCCGTCCGGGACGTTCGGCACCGGCTCCGCGATGCGACGGACGGCCCCGGCGGAACCATCGGCGCGGATTGCGACGAAGGAGACGCAGGGCACGTCGCTCTCGACGACATAGAGGCCGCTGCCGTCCGGGGCGAGCAGGCAGCCATTGGCGAAATCCATCGGCGCGTCGCACCACACGCCGCCGGCGCCGCTCGCGAGATCGTAACGGAAGACGCCGGGTCCGATATTGTTGTTGCCGCGGCTGTCGGTGACATAGAGTACGCCACGCGCTTCATCCACGACGGGATAGTTTGGAACGCCGATGCCGGAGGCGGCGAAGCGCTCGAATGCACCGGTCGCCGCCTCATAGCGGAAGATCGCCGCATGCTTCAGGTCGCAGGCGAAGACATTGCCGGCCTTGTCGAAGGCGATGCCGAGCAGGAAGCCGCCGGTCGAGGCCATGAGGTGCGCCGCGGAGCCATCGGCCTCGATGCGGATCAAATCGCCCGTCTCGGTGCCGCACCAGACCGAGCCATCGGGATGTATGGCGACGCCCTCGGGATGAGCGAGGCGCGGGGTCGAGAACACGCCGTCGAAGAAGACCCTTGCGGCGGCGATATCGAGCAGCGGCTTCATGCGATCCCTCCAGCATAGTGTTCGACGAGGCGCCGGTCCTCGGCCAGGATCGACGCGATCAGGCCGCCGCGCTCGCGTGCGCCGACGAATTCGAGTCGGCGAAGGCCGAGCGGATCGATTTGCCGGCGAAGGATATCCAGTATGTCCGCGTCGGGCAGGTCGATTTCCCGGCAATCGGCAGCGAAGCGCGGCGCGAATCCGGTGGCCGCGCCGATCGCCGCGCGGCTTGCGCCGGGCATGATCTCGGCGACGACCAATTCGCGCGTCTCCGCGTCGAGGCGGAAGACGCTGAGATCGGTGAAGATCTGCGCGCGCCCGGTCCGATAGCCCGCTGCGGACCGCTCTGCCGCGTCCAGCAAGCCGCGCCCGGAACTGGCGAAAGCAACCTCGTCGACGATCGAGAGCGGCGAATGGCGGGTGACGTAGATCGCATAGTCGCGATGCATGTTGGAGACATCCGCCATGCCGCCTTGCCCGGGCAGGCGGAGCTTGCCGCCGCTCTTCTTCACGAGCGCCAGATTGTTGACCCGCCCGAGCCGATCGACCTGTGCAGCGCCGATGATCTCATGCGTGACCGCGCCGGCCTGGTAATAGGTCGAATAGGTATCGTCGCCGCCGGCATGGGCGGCGGCTGTCTCCGCATCGAGGTTTTCGAGCGCCGAAAGCAGCATCGGCGAAGGCGCGATATCGAGATGGCCGCAGGAGAGCGTCGCCAGCATCATGCGCGGGGCATGCGTCGCCTTGGCGAGGCGGTAGGCGACATTGGCGAGCGGCGACACGGCGCCGGCCGAGGCGAAGCTCTCATCGTCGAGTTCGGCGGCGAGGCGGACCGCCATGATCTCGTCGATGGTCGGCGTCGCGGGCGCCGGGAGGATGGCCGGGAAGCGCTGCGGCAGATCGGCCGCGCGGATCGCGACGGCACGGCGCGGATGGGCCGGAACACCCGCCTCCGGCAAAGCGAGGCTTTCAGCGAGCGGCGCTTCGCTCTCGAACGCCGCTGCGAGCGCGGCATAATCGGTCGCATAGAACGGCAGGCACGAGGCCGGCCAGGCGCCGCCGGGCACGACGGCGATGGCCGAGATCTGGTTGCGCGTCAGCACGGTCTGGCGGCCGGCGGCACCGAGCGTGCCGACGGGGACGATCTCCTCCACCGTAACCAGCACCTTCTTGGCCGCGCCGACCATGGCGATATCCAGCGCGCGGGCGCCGATGATCTGGACATTGCCGCTCGCATCGGCGCGTGGCGCATGCAGCACGACCGTATCGAGGGCGAGCGGCGGGATCGCGCCGATCGGCTCGCCGACAAGCGGATCCGCGACGGTGCGGGCACCGGGGACCCGCTCCATCATGGACGAGCCCATGGGAAGCTGGAACGCGCCGGACGGCATGTTGCGCTGCGCGGCACGCAGCGCCTCGATCATGGCGAGCGCCGTCCAGTCGCGAAGGGGAACGGCCTCCGCCTCGGCGCTGGCGCGAAAGCGCGGCGGCAGGCCGAAAATGTCGAGGCTGGAGAAGCACAGATCGATCGAGCCGACGCAGCCCGCCTCCAGCAGCATTTCGAGCGCGAGCCCGCCGGCCCAGGCGGTGTAGGCGAGATTTCTTTTGTGCAACGCAGCAATGCTGCGCAGCAAAGCGATCGGCAGCCGCGCGAAATGATGCCCGCCGACGCCGAAGCAATCACCATCCGCGACCATGCCCGCCAGCGTCGCGAGATCGACGAAGGCTGGGCTGTTGGATTTGACGAGGCTCTGGCGGGTCACGACGAAGCCCCGCCCGACGGGCCCGGCTGCACTTGAGCCCTCCCCTTGAGGGAGGGCCGAAAGTGCGCAGCACTTTCGGGGAGGGGTCGCGGTGCCGATCGAGAAACACCGGCAGCTGTAAGGGCCGGCCCAGGCTGCGGAGCGGGCCATCGAAGCAACCCCTCCCCGAAGCCGCTTCGCGCCTTCGACCCTCCCTCAAGGGGAGGGTTCAGAAACGGCGCGCTCGCCCCCGCCTCGTCCCCCGCCATCGTCACAGCGCCTCCGCCTCGATGCGGTAGCGCGTCGTGAAGATCTCGCCGGCCGCAAAGTCGCGCGCGGTCGACGTGCCGGAGCGCGCGATCGGATTGTCGGCGCGCGCGGTCGCGGGGCCGAGGCCGAAGGGCGAGCAGATCGGCTCGATGCCGATGGCGACATGCGTGCCGTCGAAGGGCGCGAATTTGCGGCCACGATTGGAGAACCACAGCAGCAGGCTGGGGAAATGCTCCTTCTGCCAGATCAGGCGGACGCGGTAGCCCTCGGCGCGATTGGCGAGTGCGCAGCTGCCCTCGATGCCGTTCAGCTGCACCAGTTCCTCCGCATCGTCGGCGAGCGGGATGCGCGAGGCGTCGGTCGTGCCACCATTCCGGAGCGGGACGGCGCGCAGATCCTTGAACGAACGGTCGATGGCGAAGAGCGGCCCGGCCGGCTCGACGGTACCGGGATAGGTGCGGCCTTCCGTGAAGGGCGCCGGCTCGAGGTGGCACGCCTGCGCCAGCTTCGGCAGGCGGAAGGTCGGATGCAGGCCGATCGGCAGGCGGCAGGCGGCGCGCGTCTCGATCGTGAATTCGATATCGACCGCGGCGGCCTGCGGGTCGGGCGTGATCCGCCGCTCGACGCGCGCGATCGGGCTGGCGTCCGGATAGTCGAGCGTCAGCGCGAGCGACCCGTGAGCGCCGTCCAGCCACTGCCATTCCGCATTGGAGGAATGGCCGTGCAGTTCCTCGCCGGCCTCGGGCGTGCCGAGCAGCGGGGCCCAGTCGGGCGCGGCGTCCGGAACGGGCACTGCATAGCCGAAGGGCGCGCAGGACCAGTCGCCGCGAAGGCGCTTGAGGATGCCGGGCAGGCCGTCGGCCTCAGGCGTCCCGGCCCAGGGCGCGATATGCATCGGGCTGACCTGCCGGCCGCCCGCCACCACGAAGGTGATCGGCGCCAGCATCGCGCCGAGACGCTGCACCGTCAGCGCGCCGTGAGCCCAGCCGAGCCCGCGATAATCGTCCGTCTCGCCGCTCATCCCCTCCCCGCTTTCTCCGCTGCCTTTTCGGCGGCTCTCGCCACGCTCTTCTGCGCAAAGGCCTTCACCCGCGCCTGGCCGATTTCACTGCGATAGAGCGCGCAGACGAGCTCGCGCTCCTGTTCGAGGCCGAGGGCGAGCTCGCTCTCGCGCGCCACCGCCGTCAGCCGCTTCAGCCCCTCGACCGCCTCAGCCGGTTCGGCGGCGATCTCGCGCGCGATCTCCAGCGCGCGCGGCACGAGCCGCTCGGCTTCGACCACCTCGTTGACGAGGCCGCAGGCGACGAATTCGGACGCCGGTAGGATCGCGCCGGTCATCAGAAGGAAGTTGGCGCGGTTGCGGCCGAGCTTGGCGACGCTTCGCTGTGTCCCGCCGCCGCCGGGCACCAGGCCGAGCTTGATCTCGGGCAGGCCGAACTTGGCGAAATTCGAGGCGACGACCATGTCGCAAACGAGGACCAGTTCGAAGCCGCCGCCGAGCGCGAAGCCGTTGACCGCGGCGATCACAGGCTTCGCATTGTCCTCGATCGCGGCATACATGCGGGCGCCGTTCTTCTGGAAGGCGTCGAACTCGGCGCCCGTCTGCGCAGCATACTCCTTGATGTCGGCGCCGGCCATGAAGCCGCGCCCCTCGCCCGTCACGACGATCGCGCCGACCTCGCGGTCGTCGGAGAGCCGCTCGAACACCTCGGTGATCTCGGCCATCATGCGCCGGTTCATCGCGTTCAGCTGGTCGGCGCGGCGGAAGGTAACGAGCGCGACGCGGTGCTCGCGGGTGACGGTGAGCGTCTCGAAGCTCCAGCTCATCGCATCAGGCCCGCTCGATCGTCATGTCGCCGGAGGCTTCGAGCGCATCGATCTCGTCCGCGGCGAAGCCGAATTCGGCGAGGATCTCGCGGCCATGCTCGCCGACCATCGGCGCCGGCCGGTCGATCGAGGGCGGCGTCTCGCTCATGCCCACCGCCGGGGCCACGACCTTGACCGTCCCGGCCTTGGGATGCTCGTAGCTGGTGATCATCTTCATGTGCACCACCTGCGGATCTTCAGTCGCCGCGCGGATATCCTGCACGGGCGCCGCCCAGATATCGACGGAGAAGAGCCGCTCGAGCAGTTCGTCGCTGTCGAACTTGCTCGTCTCGGCGTTGACCTTCTCCCAGACCTCGTCGCGCTTCTTGAACAGCGTCTCGAGATCGTCATAGACGGCGAGGTGCGGCGCCTCGAGCACGGTGTAGAGCGTCTTGAACGGGCTCATGGCGATCGAGACATAGCGGCCGTCGCGCGTCTCATAGACGCCGAACGGCGCCTGCATGCCGGGATGGCCGATGCCGGAATTGGGCCGGACGAAATCCTCGCCGAGATTCATCACGGCGCAATATTCCTGGCCGAGATGCGCCAGCATGCCGGCCATCAGATTGACCTCGACCTTCTGGCCCTTGCCGCTCTTTTCGCGCCAATAGAGCGCGGAGAGGATGCCATAGACCATGTTCATCGCGCCGATCTGGTCGGCGAGCCCGGAGCCGGCGGGAATGGGCGGGCCGTCACCTCGGCCGGTATTGGTCTGCAGGCCGACAAGGCCCTGGATCAGCATGTCCTGCCCGGGACGCTCCAGATAGGGGCCCTCCTCGCCATAGCCCGAGCCCGAGCAATAGACGATGCGCGGATTGACGGCCTTGAAGTCGTCATAGCCATAGCCGAGCCGGTCGAGCACGCCGGGGCGGAAATTCTGCACGACGACATCGGCCTTCTTCGCCATCTCCATGATGATGGCGTGCACCTTGCGGCTCTTGAGATTGAGCGCGATCGACCGCTTGTTGCGGTTCCAGGCGAGGAAGTTCGGGCTCTCCGATCCGCCGACCCATTTGGCGAAGAAGGTCATGGAGCGGAAGAGATCGCCGGGACCGGCGCGCTCGATCTTGATCACGTCGGCGCCCATATCGGCCAGCAGCTGGGTGGCGAACGGCCCCTGCAGCAGATGGCTGAAATCGAGAATGGTGACGCCGGAGAGGGCCTTTTCCATGATGGTGGTGCTTTCGTTGGGCTGGCGTCAGACGAGGTCCGGCACGAAGCGCGGGGCGGCGGTGAGACCGCCGTCGACCTTCAAATCGATGCCGGTGGTGAAGCCGGCGGCGTCGCTGGCGAGGTAAATCGCGGCCTCCGCGACCTCCTCCGGCTTTCCGATGCGGCCGATGGGATGCATCTTGACCCAGGCGCGCGCGACATGTTCGCCGAGATCGGCGATGACCTTCTCGTTCATCGGCGTCGCGATCGTGCCGGGCGAGATCGAATTGAAGCGCACGCCGACCGGCCCGAACTCGACCGCCATCTGCCGCGTCATCGACAGCACGGCGCCCTTGGCACCGGCATAGGCGGTCCAGCCATCGAGGCCGACATGGCCCTGCGCCGAGGCCATGTTGATCACCGAGCCGGATTTCTGGCGGATCATGTGTGGCAGGGCAAATTTGCAGCCGCGGAAGACCGAGGTGAGGTTGACCGCGATGAGGCGGTGCCATTGCGCGTCGGTCATCTCATGCACCGGCATGCCGCCGATCGCGATCGCCGCATTGTTGACGAGCACGTCGATGCGGCCCGTCTCCTCGACGGCCGTCTCGATCAGCGCGGCGATGTCGCCCTCGACCGAGACGTCGCAATGGACATAGCGCGCCTTGCCGCCCTCGCTGCGGATCGACGCCGCGGCGGCCTCGCCCTTCGCGTCGTCGATGTCGGCGAGATAGACGCTCGCGCCCTCACGCGCCATGCCGCTCGCGATCGCATGGCCGATGCCGTCCGCGGCGCCGGTGATGACGGCCGTCTTGCCCTGAAGTCGTCCCATGACGAGCCTCCCTATGGCTGGCGCCGCTTCCACTCGTCGAAGCCGACGGCGGCGATGATGATGAAGCCGGTGATGACGAGCTGCCATTCCGTCGCGAGGTCGAGCATGCCGAGCCCGTTCGACAGGAAGGAGAGGATCAGCACGCCGAGCGCGGCGCCGAACAACGAGCCGACGCCGCCGGAGAGGCTGACGCCGCCGAGCACCACGGCCGCGACCACCTGGAACTCGAAGCCGAGACCGGCGACATGCACGGCCGAGCCGAGGCGCGAGGCGAGCAGGATGCCGGAGACGGTGGCGAGCAGCGAGGAGATGATGAAGCAGGTGAACTTGACCCGCTTCACGTCATAGCCGGCAAGGCGCGCGACCTCGGGATTGCCGCCCACGGCATAGACCTTCCGCCCGAAGGTGCGGTGACGCATGACGTAGGCAAAGACGAGCAGCAGCGCGAAGGCGATCAGCGCCGGATAGGGCACCACTTCGAACAGGCGGCCATTGCCGAGCTGGAAGAAGCTTTCCAGCATCACATCGTCGGGGATCGCCTTCTGGCCGGTATAGAGATAGACGCCGCCCCGCAGGATGAAGAGCGTGCCGAGCGTGGTGATCAGCGAGTTGATGCCGAGATAGGCGGCGAGGAAGCCGTTCACGATCCCGACGCAGAGGCCGAGCGCCAGCGCCGCCGCGATGCCGAGCGCGAGGGATTCCGTGGCGTTCATCACCGTGATCAGCGGGATCGCCACCGCCGCGACGAGCGAGCCGACCGAGACGTCGACTTCGCCGGAAATGAAGACGATCGCGACGCCGACGCCGGCGATCATCGCAAGCGACGCCTGGCCGAGCACATTGGTGAGGTTGCGCACCGTCAGGAAGGTGTCGGAGGCGAGCGCGAAGAACAGGATCACCGCCAGAAGCGCGACGACGAGGCCGATCTCGCTGCGGCGGAACAGGATGCGCGCCAGGCCGGGCGATGCGCTCCCAGAGGCGGAAAGGCTAGGCGATTGCGGCATTCAAGATCCTTTCCTGCGTCGCTTCCTCGCGCGAGAAAGTCGCGGTGAGGCGTCCCTCCGCCATGACCGCGATGCGATCCGAGAGGCCGAGCAGCTCCGGCATTTCCGAGGTCATCATGATGACGGCGAGGCCCTCGCCGGCGAGACGGTCGATCAGCGCGAAGATCTCGGACTTGGCGCCGACATCGATGCCACGCGTCGGCTCGTCGACGACGATCACCTTAAGGCCTCGCATCAGCCAGCGGGCGAGCAGCACCTTCTGCTGGTTGCCGCCGGAGAGATTCTTGATCGGCTGGAAGAGACTCGGCGTCTTGACGCGGAAGCGATCCACGAAGGACTGCACTGCGCTCCGCTCGCTGCCCTCATCGACGAAGCCGGCCTTCGCGAAGCTAGAGAGCGCCGCGAGGCTCATATTCTGCTGCACCGGCAATTCGAGCATCAGACCTTCGAGCTTCCGATCCTCCGTCAGCAGGCCGATGCCGAGCGAAACCGCCGTGCGCGTGTCGTGCGGCTTCAGCGCCGTGCCGTCGATGGTGATGCGGCCGGTACGGATCGGGTCATAGCCGACGATCGCCTTGGCAAGTTCCGTGCGGCCGGCGCCCATCAGGCCGAAGAAGCCGAGCACCTCGCCGGCCCGCGCCTCGAAGGAGACGTCCTTGAGCTTCGTGTCCGTCGAAAGCCCCTCGACGGACAGCGCCACCTTGCCGGCGGAGCCGGTGCGCGAGCGGGGGAAGAGGTTCTCGATCCGGCGGCCGATCATGTCGTGGATCAGGCTGTCATGGGTGTGCTCGCCGATCGGCTTGGTCGAGATGTGACGCCCATCGCGCAGCACCGTCACGGTGTCCGAGATCTCGAACACCTCGTCGAGCTTGTGGCTCACATAGACGACGGCGATGCCGAGCGCGGTCAGGCGGCGGATCACGACGAAGAGGAGTTCGACCTCCTTCGGCGTCAGCGACGAGGTCGGCTCGTCCATGACGACGATCTTCGCCTCATGGGCGAGCGCGCGGGCGATCTCGACCATCTGCTGCTGGCTGACGGGGAGATCGCCGGTCCGGGCCGCCGGATCGACGGCGAAGCCGATCCGATCGAACAGTGCCTTCGCCTCGGCGCGGATCGTCTTCCAGGCAATCGAGCCGTCGGCGCGCCTCGGATATTCCTCGAGGAAGATGTTCTCCGCGACGGTGAACTCGGAGATCAGCGCGATCTCCTGAAAGACGACCTTGATGCCCTTCTTCAGCGCGTCGCGCGGCGTCTTGAGCTCGGTTTCGACGCCGCCGATGGCGATCGTACCCGAATCCTTGCCATAGACGCCGGCCAGGATCTTGATCAGCGTCGACTTGCCGGCGCCGTTCTCGCCCATCAGCGCATGGACTTTGCCGGGCATCAGCGTCAGGTCGACGCCGTCGAGCGCGACGACGCCGGGAAAGCGCTTGCCGATGCCGCGCATGGCGAGCGCGGGAACGTCAAGGGGAATAGCCTCGTTCCGCGTGAGCGTCTCAGCGTGCATCGTTCCGCCTCCGCACGATATCGAGCCAGGTGGCGAGGATGATGACGAGGCCGGGCACGACCATCTGCAGGTCCTGGTTCCAGCGCAGGATTATGATGCCGTTATCGACGATCTTCAGCACGAGCACGCCGAGCAGCGTGCCGAATAGCGTGCCGCGGCCGCCGGCGAGCGAGGTACCGCCGAGGATCACCGCGGCGATGACGGTAAGCTCGAAGCCGCGGCCGGCCGTGGGCTGGCCGGCATTCATCAGCGAGGCGAGGATCAGGCCGGCGACGCCGACGAGCAGGCCGGTGATGACGAAGGCAAGGAGCTTGAGCCGCTCGGCGCGGAGGCCCGAGAGGCGCGCGGCGCGCAGATTGGCACCGACCGCATAGAGATAGCGGCCGAACAGGGTGAAGCGCAGCGTCACATAGCCGACGGCGAAGATCACGGCCGCGATGATGACGGGGATCGGAACGGGCCCGACATAGCCGGCGCCGATCGCGGTGAAGGCGTCGAGCAGATGATGGTTCTGCACGGCCTCGCGGGTATAGAGATAGACGCCGCCCTGCAGGATCATCATCGTCGCGATCGTCGCGATCAGCGAATTGATCTTGAGCCGCGTGACGACCAGACCGTTGAAGAGGCCGACAGCGCCGGAAAAAGCGAGTGCCGCGAGCGCGCCGAGCACGACCGAATGGGTCCTGTTGGTCACGTCCATCGCGACGCAGCCCGTGAAGGCGAGCGAGGCACCGACGGACAGATCCACCTCGCCGGCCACCAGCAGCATGGTCATGCCGACGGCGACGATCAGCACCAGCGCGCATTGGCGCAGGATCGCGATCGCGTTGTCGGGCGAATAGAACTGCGGCGCCGCCAGCGAAATGCCAATGCACAGCACCGCCAGCAAGCCGATCAGCACGATCTGGCTGTTGTCGGTGAGGGCACTCAAGGAGACGCCGCGCTTTCGCGCCGGAAGGGTGTCGGTGGTCATGAGGCGGCTCGGAACATTGGAACTCGCAAGGTTCGGCACAACGGAGCGAAAGCCTTCCCTTCACCTCGCCCTGAGGGAGAGGTCGGCGCGCAGCGCCGGGTGAGGGTTTACGGCCTATCCGGACGGGTCCCTAAACCCTCTCCCGTCGGCCTTCGGCCGCCGACCTCCCCCTCAGGGGGAGGTGAAGAAAGGGCTGCTCGCCATCAGGAAGAAATCGCCGGGGACGGCGGACCGTCCCCGGCAGTCTGGATGACGGCTTATTTCTTGAGATCGGCTGCCGTCTTCATGCACTTGTCCGGCGCCTTGACGGCGTTGACCGCGTCCCAGTTGATGGTGCGGACATTGCCGTCGACCGAATAGTACTTCTTCCAGCCATCGCCGAGCATCGGCGTGGTCGGCGAGACGATCCAGCTCGGGACCTCTTCCTTGTTGTAGAGCTTCACGGCCGCGTCGATGGCCGTGAAACCGACCTTCTCCGGGAACATCGCCGCCTCGATCTTGTAGGACGGCTCCTTCTCGATGGCGTTGATGAAGGCGAGACCTTCGCCGCCGGTGCCGACCACGAGCAGATCGTCCTGGGACTTGCCGGCCGCCTTCCAGGCCTGCAGGCCGCCGAGCGACGAAGAGTCGTTGATGCCGTAGATCACATTGACGTCGCCGTTCTGGGCGAGGGCAGCGGCCGAGACTTCGAACGAGCGGTCGGGATTGCCGCCGCCATCGAGGTCATGGACCATCACCGCATCCGGCACCTCGGTCTTGATGCCGTCCATGAAGCCGTTGGAACGCAGCACCGTCGCCGAGAGCAGCGGCAGGCCGACATTCATCACCTTCGCCTTGCCGCCGAGATGCTCCTTGGCATATTTGCCCGCCTCGACGCCCGCGTGATAGCCGGTGTCGTAGTCGCAGATCGCGACCAGCGTCGTCATGCCCTTGACCGGATTGCCCTCGAGGACGATCGGCATGTTCTCCTGCTTCGCGCGGCGCAGCAGCGGAACGACGGCATCCTCGTTGACCGGGGTGATGATCAGCACGTCGACGCCCTGGGACATGAAGTCCTCGGCGGCGGCGATCTGCTTGGCCGCATCGAGATTGGCGTCCTTGACCTCGACCTCGAAGCCGAGCTGGGCGGCGCGGTCCTTCATGCCCTTGATGACGTTCTGGTACCACTCATGCGTCGCGTAGTTCACGACGTAGCCCACCTTCTTGGGCATTTTCTCGGCGAAGGCCGAGCCGGTCACCATCACGGCGACGGCGGACGTGGCCAAAAGGCCGATCAGAAGCTTCCTCATGCTCTCTTCCTCCCTCTCATTCCGCCCTTCCCGGGCGGCAGGTATCGTTCAGGGGCTCTCCGCGCGGATCACGCGATTGCGCCCCTCGCCTTCGGGCGCACCGAGCGCGCGCGAAATGTCGTTTGCCGCGGCCCGCGCGGACGCCAGCACGCTCGCCCGGTCGAACCGCGCGCGCTTCTGCGCCACATAGGGAACGGTGAGCGCCGCGACGGTCGATCCGACATGGTCGCGGATCGGCACGGAAATGTTGATGCAGCCCTCGACGGCGAGCGAGGCGCGCATCTCGTAGCCCGCCTCCCCGATCGCGGCGAGGCGCGCGGCGATCTCGTCGGGCGTAGCGCCCGCCTCGCCCTCAGCCAACGCCGCGGCGATCACCGCCTGGCGCTCTGCCGGCGGCAGCGCCGACAAGAGGACAGCGCCGGAGCTCGTCTCGAGCACCGGGAAATGCGAGCCGAGCGCCACCGAGTAGCGCATCGGCAGGGGCGAATCGACCTGCAGCACGACCAGAACCGTCGAGCCGCGCAGCACGACCAGATGGCAACTCTGATCGGTCTCGCCGACCAGCGTGCGCATGACGGGCAGCGCCGCATCGACGAGCCGGTTGACCGGTGGATGCATATGCGCGAGTTCGAACAGCTTCAGCGACAGGCGATAGCGATCGGCCCGCGTGCGGATCAGATAGCCGCGGCCTTCGAGCAGCTGGATGACGCGGTAGATCTCGTGGATCGAGCGGCCGAGCCCGACCGAGATCTCGGTCTGCGTCACGTCCTCGTTGCGCGCGGCCATGAACTCGAGGATGTCGAGCGCCTTCTCGGCAGCCGGCACCTTGTAGTCGCGGCGCGCATCCCCGCCGCCCGCCTCATCCTCGCGCTCGACCTCGGGAAGGCTCATACGGCCCTCCGCTCGGGTGCGGCCGCGGTCAGCGTCTGCGCATAGCGGCGGTTCAGCATGACGGCGAGTTCGGCGGCCGACAGGCGTCCGGCGATCGCATCGGCCGCGGGATGGGTCAGGTCGCGGAAGAACCCGATGAAGCCGGGATGCGTCGGACGCAGCAGCGAACGCGACAGCGTCGTCAGCGTGTCGGCGAAGAAATTGCGCGTCAGCGCATTGACCGCCGGATCGCGCCAGGCGGCAAGCGAGCCGGGCTGGCCGCCGAAGCGGACATAGTCGCCGCGCTGAAACTCGGCCGAGCACAGATGCAGCGCATAGGCGATCGCCGCCTCGCGATGCTGGGAGAAAGCCGAGACGCCGATGCCGGCGCCGCCGAGCAGCGCACCACGAGAGCCGGGCGCCGGCACATCGGTGAAGGCGAGGCGCGGCGCCGCCTCGCGGGCCGCATAGTTCACATAGCCGAAGGCATAGGGAACATAGACCACGTCGTCATGCGCGATCATGTGGTCGTAGCAGCGGATCGGGTTCCACTCCGCCGACAGCGGATGCGCATAGGCGACCAGCGCCCGCAACGCGTCGATCGCCTGCTCGACCGCCTCGGGCGGCAGGAACTGCCCGCCCTCCCCGATTGTCGCGCCGGCACCGGCGGCGACGGTCATGACGAGGCACATCGCATCGGTCGGGATGAAGGGCAGCGCGATGTAGCGGCCATCCTTCCGCAGCCGCGCGCCGAGCGCCAGCACCTCGGCATGGCTCTTCGGCGGTCCGTCGGCATAGGCACCGAGCAGGTCAGGTCGATAGGAGGCGACCTGCGCCGCCGCATCGATCGGCAGCGCCCATTGCCGGCCGCCGGCCTGATAGGAGCGCCACGAGCCGCCGACGGAATCGGCCTCGAACCGCGCCGTCTCGGCAGCCGAGAGATAGGGGTCGAACGGAACCGTCAGCCCGGCCTCGGCGATATCGCCGATATAGGGATGGTCGAAGACGACGAGATCGTAGCGCCGCACGGCCTCTTCGAGCCGCCCCTCGCCGAAGTCGTGAAGGCTCTGCCGATCCCACACGATGTCGAAGCCCGGATGGGCAGCGCGCCAGGACTCGACGCTCGCATCGAGCGGCCCCCAGCAGCGCCTGTGATCCCAGGCGAGCCCACGCAACATCGCCGTCATTCCTCCCGCTCCTCCCGTCAGTGCCGAACTTGATCGGCTTGTCCGGGACGATAACTCCCATTTTTATTTGTGCAAACAGTTTTCTTATGTGCCGACTTAATCCGCGATCCGATCGAAATCCGGTCGTTCGCGGGGCCGATTGCCGTACTAATATATTAGTAGACCGCCATCGTCCAGTGGGTTACGCTGCGTCCCGAAGTCGTCGTGTTGCGCCGCCCAGCGATCGTGCGGCATGGATCGGACGGATGGGCCCGACGCGATACGGATGGCGGGCGAAGGAAGGGCGAGGGTCGATCAGGTGGAAGCGGCGTCCCCCATGAAGACGCGCTCGGCGGCGCAGGGCATCTATGAGCTGCTGCGCGGCGAGATCGTGATGAATGTCCTCAAGCCCATGGACACGATCCGCGAAGCGGCGATCGCCGAGCGGCTCGGCGTGTCGCGTACGCCGGTGCGCGAGGCGCTGCTCCGCCTCGCCGATCTCGGCCTTGTCGATATCTATCCGCAGAGCGGCACGCGCGTCGCGCCGATCCGCATTGAGAAAGTGCGCGCCGCGCAGCTGATCCGCGAGGCGGTGGAAGTCGAGATCGTCGGCCGCGCCGCGCTCGACGCCGATGCGGAAACCCTGGCGCGCCTGGAAACGCTCGTCGACGACCAGCGCATCGCGGCCGGGCGCGGCGACATACGCCGCCTGTTCGAGCTCGACGAGGCGTTTCATCGCGCGATCTTCGCGGCGGCCGGCTTCCTCTCGGTCTCGGAGGAACTTGAAGACCTCCGCGTCCATCTCGACCGGCTACGCTACATCTCGGTCGCCTGGCCGCGGCCGGCGGAGTTCATCGTGCGCGAGCACACCGCCATCCTTGCCGGCATGGCGGCACGTGACGCCGCTGCGGCCGCCGCCGCCATGCGCGCGCATCTGCGCGCCGTGCTCGCGCCGCTCGCCATCCTTTCGCAAGACATGCCGCAGGCCGCCTCGGGCTAGGCCTCGGACACTATCAAGCAGCCGAACAGGCGCAGCCAAGAGGAAGCATCCGTTGAAGATCGTCGATATCCGCGCCACCACCGTGGCCGTGCCGCTCGAAGCGCCGCTTCGCCATGCGAGCGGCGCGCATTGGGGCCGCTTCATCCGCACGATCGTCGAGATCGAGACGGATGAGGGCATCATCGGCGTCGGCGAAATGGGCGGCGGCGGTGAATCCGCCGAGGCCGCCGTGCGCGGGCTCTTGCCCTATCTCAAAGGTCACGACCCGCTCCAGCTCGAGCAATTGCGCTGGAAGATCATGAACCCCACCGCCTCGCTCTACAATAACCGCCTGCAGATCCACGCCGCGCTCGAAATGGCCTCGATGGATGCGGCCGGCAAGAAACTCGGCATCCGCGCCTGCGATCTCCTCGGCGGCGCCGTGCGCGAGCGCGTTCCCTTTGCCAGCTATCTATTCTATCGCCTTCCTGACCCCGTCACCGGCAAGGGCGGCGAGACGTCGCCGGACGAGATCGTCGCCCATGCGAAGGACCTCGCCGAGCGCCATGGCTTCCGCGCGCACAAGCTCAAGGGCGGCGTCTTCCCGCCGGACCACGATGTCGAGGTCACGCGCGCGCTCGGCGCCGCCTTCCCCGATGACGGGCTCCGCCTCGATCCGAACGCCGCCTGGTCGGTCGAGCAGGCGATCCGCGTCGGCCATGCGATCGAGGACCTGAACAACGACTATTTCGAGGACCCGACCTGGGGTCTCGAGGGCATGCGCCGCGTGCGCCAGTTCGTGCGCATCCCGACAGCGACCAACACGGTGGTCGTCAATTTCGAGCAGCTGGCGACCAATATCCGCCAGGAGGCCGTCGACGTGATCCTGCTCGACACCACCTTCTGGGGCGGCCTCCGCCAGGCCTATAAGGCCGGCACGGTGCTGGAGACCTTCCAGTATGGCGCCTCGGTCCATTCCTCCGGCGAACTCGGCATCCAGCTCGCCTCGATGCTGCATCTCGGCGCCGCGCTGCCGAACCTCTCCTTCGCCGCCGACGCCCACTACCACCATGTCGTCGATGACATCATTGTCGGCGGCAAGATGCGCTATGAGAACGGCGCGATCGCCGTGCCGACCGGCCCCGGCCTCGGCGTCGAGATCGACCGCGACAAGCTCGCGCAATATGCCGAATATTACCGCGAGGTCGGCGGCTACACCTATGACCGCGACCCGACACGACCGGGCTGGTATTCGGTCCTGCCGGAACAACGCTGGGCGGATCCGAAGGCGCGGTGAGGCGGAGCCTCAGGCTCCCTTAGACGTTTTGGTCGAGTTCGCTCCGGAATTTGCCGCCGTCGCGCCATTCAACGCCACGGCGGCGCGGATCAGCGCCTTGAACGCCGTCGCGTCGATCGTCTCGCCTTCATGGATATCGATCGCGCGGCGCACCTTGCCTTCGAGACTCGCATTGAACAGGCCTGACGCATCGTCGAGCGCGGCGCCCTTTGGGAAGGTGAGCTTGACCGCCTTCTTGTAGGTCTCGCCGGTGCAGATGATGCCGCCATGCTCCCAGACCGGGATGTCCCATTTCCACGCCTCGATCACGTCGGGATCGGCTTCGTGGATGAGCGTGCGAATCCGCGCCAGCACGGCGCCGCGCCAATCGGCACGTTCTGCGATATGGGCATCGATCCGCTGCGCGGGAGAAAGCCCTTCGTCCTCCGAAGTCTTATCCATGACCTGCCCTCCTCTTCATCCGTGCCCACGAGATCATTGCGCATCGCTCGACGCTTCGCGCTTTTCCGCTGGAACGTCCTGTGTCACGACTGCGTTCGGACTTCGGTGCGATCATCGCGCCGCCGTGCCCGCATGAGCGCGGAAAGACTGCCCAGGACTGGCTGAACACGCTAGAGGGAGGGACGAACCATGGCGAGCGCCAAGAATACGATCTGCATCTGGTACGACAAGGACGCCGAGGCGGCAGCCCGCTTCTATGCGGAGGTCTTCCCCGACAGCTTCGTGAGCGCCGTCCATCGCGCGCCGGGCGACTATCCCTCCGGCAGGGCGGGCGACGTGCTGACGGTCGAGTTCACAGTCGCCGGTATCCCCTGCCTCGGCCTCAATGGTGGGCCAGCCTTCAAGCACAGCGAGGCCTTCTCGTTCCAGATTGCCACCGACGATCAGGAGGAGACCGATCGCTACTGGAACGCCATCGTCGGCAATGGCGGCGAGGAGAGCATGTGCGGCTGGTGCCGTGACAAATGGGGCATCTCCTGGCAGATCACGCCGCGCGTGCTGATGCAGGCGCTGGCGGCCGGCGGCGACGAGGCGAAGCGGGCCTTCGCGGCGATGATGGAAATGGGCAAGATCGACGTCGCCGCGATCGAGGCGGCGCGCCGCGGCTGACGGCTTCACACGCCTTTAGAGACAGACAGGAGATCCGAGCGCCATGCGCATCGCGGTAACCGGTACGCATGGCACCGGCAAGACGACCCTGATCGGCGACTTCGTCGCGGCGCATCCGGGCTATGAGAGCGTGCCCGAGCCCTATTGGCTGCTCGACCAGCGCGACATGCCGTTCGCGGACGGGCCCACCGCGGCCGATCTCGAGCAGCAGCTCGACCAGAGCTGCCGCCTGATCCTCGAGCACGCAGGCGAGCGCGATGTGGTGTTCGATCGCTGCCCGCTCGACTTCCTCGCCTATCTCGACGTCGTCAGCGCCGACGAGGGCTTCGAGTGGCTGCCGCAGGGCAGCCTTCTCGGCCGGATCGCTCGCGCCCTCGCGACGCTGGATCTGGTCGTCTTCGTGCCGCTGCTGCAGCGCGACGAGATCGAGGTGCCGATCGAGTATCCGAAGCTGCGCGCCCGCGTCGACCGCCGCCTGAAGGCCATGCTGCGGCAGGACGATCTCGGCCTGCTGCAGGACGGCCCCCGCATCCTGGAAGTCTCGGGCTCGCGCGCCGGGCGCGTCGCGCAGATTGCGGAGGCGCTCGGCGAAGCGTGAGAGGCGGCGACCGGCGCCGCCTTTAGATCAATGGCTGCCAGGCGAAGCCGTCGCGCTCGATCAGATGGTCGGCCGCCGACGGGCCGGCGCTGCCGGCCTTGTAATGGTGGAGCTCGCCCTCGCCCGCTTCCCAGGCATCGAGGATGGGCTGCACCGCCGCCCAGCCGGCCTCGATATTGTCGGCCCGCTGGAACAACGTCGCATCGCCGGTCAGGCAGTCATAGATCAGCGTCTCGTAGCCGGTCGACGGCTCCGCCTTGAAGTAGTCGGAGTAGCGGAAATCCATGTCGACCTCGGCGAGGCGGACCGAGCGGCCGGGGATCTTCGCGGCGATGCGCAGCGACATGCCCTCGTCCGGCTGGACGCGGATGACCAGCGCGTTCGGCAGCAATTCGTCCGTCGGCGTCTCGTCGAACAGGCGATGCGGCGGGCGCTTGAACTGGATCGCGATCTCGGTGCGGCGCACGGCGAGCGCCTTGCCGGTGCGGATATAGAACGGCACGCCGGACCAGCGCCAATTGTCGACCGAGAGCTTCAGCGCGACATAGGTCTCGCGGTGGCTGTCATGGGCGACATTGTCTTCCCACTGATAGTTCTTCACATGCCGCCCGCCGATATTGCCGGCGAGATATTGCGCGCGGACCGTATCGCGCAGCACATCCTCGGGCGTCATCGGCGCGATCGCCTGCACGACCTTCGCCTTTTCGGTGCGGATCGCATCGGCGTCGAAGGAATTCGGCGGCTCCATCGCGATCATGGCGAGGAGCTGGAACATGTGGTTCGGCACCATGTCGCGCAGCGCGCCGGTAGCGTCGTAGAACTTGCCGCGCTGCTCGACCGTGACCGTCTCGGCGGCGGTGATCTGCACGTGGTCGATGAAGTTGCGGTTCCACAGCGGCTCGAAGATGCCGTTGCCGAAGCGCATCGCCATCACGTTCTGTACCGTCTCCTTGCCGAGGAAATGGTCGATGCGGAAGATCTGATGCTCCTGGGCCGCCGTCAGGAGATGCGCATTCAGCGCCTTGGCCGAGGCGAGGTCCGTGCCGAAGGGCTTCTCGACGACGATGCGGCGGAAGGCGTTCTCGCTCTCGTCGAAGAGCCCGTTCTCGCCGAGCTTCTCCGCGATCGAGCCGAAGAAACGCGGCGTGACCGCCATGTAGAACACGGCATTGGCCTGGCCGGTCTCGCTCTTGCGCTGATCGAGCCAGGCGCCGACCTTCTTGTAGGTCTCGGCGCTGTCGAAATCGCCGACGATGTAGTGGATGCGGTCCATCAGCCAGGACCACGCCGTTTCGTTCAGCGTCAGCCCGGCGGCACCCGCCATCTGATGGGCGGTATCGGTCAGGAAGGCACGATAATCGGCATCGTCGTGCTGGACGATGTCGACGCCGACGATCTGGAACTGCGCATCGAGCGCGCCCTCGCGCGCCAGATTATAGAGCGCCGGCATGACGAGCCGCTTGGTCAGGTCGCCTGAAGCGCCGAAGATGAACAGCGTCGAAGCCGGTGCCGGCCCTTGATCGTCGTGCGCAGGGCGCTTGCTGGCGGCCTCAGTCATGCTCATCCCCTTTGTCGTTTCCACCTTCGCTCTTGGCGGAATCATGCTGAAATTCGATTAAGATCGGAAGACGGCACGATGAAGGGAGCAGATTTACGCCGGATTATCGAATAGCCGCCATTGCTTGACGGGACGAGAAGCCAAGAGACGCCCGATCGCGGGTGCAGGGGGGACGAACATGGATCCGACATCGAAAGTGCCGCCGGGGGCGCCGGGCCTTCCCCCGCGCTGGACATCGAGCGCGAAGAGCGGCGTCGGGACCGCCCACAATGCCGCGAGCCGGATCTGGTTCACGCTCAGCCACGGCATCTTGAACGAGATCTACTATCCGCGCGTCGATGTCGCCTGCACGCGCGATTTCGGCTTCGTCGTCACCGGCCCGGACGGCTATTTCTCCGAGGAGAAACGCGACGCCGACCACGAGATATCGATGATGGAGGAAGGCGTTCCCGCCTTCCGTCTTTCCAATACCGCGCGCGACCGCCGCTACCGGATCGAAAAGGAAGTCCTGACCGATCCGCGCCGCGAGGCGCTGCTGCAGCGCATCACCTTCGAGGCGCTCGAAGGCGATCTCTCCGATTATCGGCTCTATGCGATGGTTTCGCCGCATCTCGTCAATGCCGGCGCCAACAACACGGCCTGGGTCGGCGACTACAAGGGCACGCCGATGCTCTTCGCCGCGGGCCCCCGCGGCGTGTCCATGGCGCTCGCGTCCAATGTGCCCTGGCGCGCGCGCTCTGTCGGCTTCGTCGGCGCCTCGGATGGCTGGCAGTTGCTGTCGCGCGGCCAGCCCCTGGACGAGAGCTACCAGCGTGCGGAGCATGGCAATGTCGCGCTGACCGGCGAGATCGATTTGTCGGCCCGGGGCGGACATGCCGTGCTGGCGCTCGCCTTCGGCGCCCGGGCGGAGGAGGCCGGCTATCGCGCGCTCTCCAGCCTGCAGGAAGGCTTCGAGACGGCACGCAAGCTCTACACCCATGGCTGGCGCGCCTGGCAGGATACGCTGCTGCCGCTCGACCGGCCGGCCGGCTCGTCCAATCTGAACCGCTACCGCATCAGCACCGCGGTGCTCGCCACGCACCAGCCGAACTCCTTTCCCGGCGCCGCCATCGCCAGCCTCTCGATCCCGTGGGGCTTTTCCAAGGGCGACGAGGACCTCGGCGGGTATCACCTCGTCTGGCCGCGCGACCTCGTCGAGACGGCGGGCGGCTTTCTCGCCGCCGGCGCGCCGGCCTTCGCCCGGGACATCCTCGCCTATCTCGCTTCGATCCAGGAGGCGGACGGGCACTGGTCGCAGAATGTCTGGCTCGACGGCGCGCCCTATTGGGAGGGCGTGCAGATGGACGAGTGCGCCTTCCCGCTGCTCCTTGCCGACATGCTCTGGCGCGGCGGTCATCTCGAAGTCGAGGAGCTGGAGCGCTACGTTCCGATCATCGAGAAGGCCGCCCGCTACATCGCCATGAACGGTCCCGTCACCGGGCAGGACCGCTGGGAGGAGGACGCCGGCTATTCGCCCTTCACCCTGTCGGTCGAGATCGCGGGGCTGCTCGCCGCCGCCGACCTGCTGGAGGTGTTCGGCCGCAAGATGGCCGCGCGCTATCTGCGCGAGACGGCGGACAGCTGGAACGACGATATCGAATACTGGACCTTCGCGAAGGATACCGAGCTCGCCCGCGACCTCGGCATCTCCGGCTATTATGTGCGGATCGCGGCGCCGGATTCGGCCGACGCCGCGTCGCCGCTCGACGGCTTCGTCCCCGTCAAGAATCGCCCGCCGAGCGAGATGAGCCAGCTCGCCGCCATGCTGATCAGCCCGGATGCGCTCGCCCTGGTGCGCTTCGGCCTCCGCGCGCCGGACGATCCGCGCATCCTCGATACGGTGACGGCGATCGACGCGACGCTCCGGATCGAGCTGCCGCAGGGCCCGATCTGGTACCGCTACAATGGCGACGGCTATGGCGAGCATGCCGATGGGCGGCCGTTCAACGGCGTCGGCATCGGCCGGCCCTGGCCGCTGCTGTCCGGTGAACGCGCCCATTACGAGCTCGCGGCCGGCCGGCCCGAGATCGCGGAACAGCTCCTGACCACGCTCGAAGAATCCGCCAGTTCCGGCGGCATGCTGCCCGAACAGGTCTGGGACCAGGCCGACATCCCGCAGCGGGAACTGTTCCATGGCCGCCCCTCCGGCAGCGCGATGCCGCTGGTCTGGGCGCACTCCGAGCACATCAAGCTGTTGCGCTCGCTGCGTGACGGTGCGGTGTTCGACATGCCGCCGCAGCCCGTCGAGCGCTACCAGAAGCAGGGCGTCACCGCGCCGGTCCGCACCTGGCGCTTCTGCGGTAAGATCCGCACCCTTCCCTCGGGCAAGGCGCTCCGGATCGAGCTGCAGGCGCCGGGTCTCGTGCACTGGTCAGCCGACGAGTGGAAGACGACGACGGATTCGCCGACCAGCGAGAACGCCTTCGGCATCCATCTCGTCGATCTGCCCGTAAAGGACCTTCCCGAAGGAACAATGATCCGCTTCACCATCTATTGGCCCGAGGCGGATCGCTGGGAGGGCGAGGACTTCGCGGTGGAGGTCGAGCCGCCGCGCGCGCCGACGCCGGCGCATCGTGCTCTCGGACCGAGCGGCGCGCGCAAGGCACCACCGGTATCCGACAACCCGCGTTAAGCGGGCAGCGGCGAGACGGACGAACATGATGGCAGCTGAGACGAAGGAGAGCGGCGTGGCGGGAATTCTGGCGATCGACGTCGGCGGGACCGGGCTCAAGGCGGCGGTGATCGACGAGAGCGGCAAGATGCTGACGGAGCGGGCGCGCGTGCCGACGCCGCATCCCTGCCCGCCGGAAGCGCTGCTCGATGCGGTCGCCGGCATGGTCAAGGACTTCCCCGCCTTCGACCGGATCTCGATCGGCTTTCCCGGCGTGGTGCGGAACGGCAAGGTGCTGACCGCCCCCAATCTCGGCACCGAGGACTGGGCCGGGTTCGGCCTGACCGACGCGATCACCAAGCGCCTCGGCGGCCAGCCGGCGCGGATGACCAACGATGCCGAGATGCAGGGCTTCGCGATCGTCACGGGCAAGGGGCTGGAGATGGTCCTGACGCTCGGCACGGGCGCCGGCACGGCCCTGTTCCGCGACGGCGAACTGATGCCGCATATGGAACTCGCCCATCACCCGATCCGCGGCGACAAGACCTATGACGAGTATCTCGGCAACGCCGCCTTCGAGGCCGAGGGCAAGAAACACTGGAACAAGCGGGTCGAGCGCGTGATCGGCATCCTGTTCACGCTGCTGCACTACGACCACCTCTATCTCGGCGGCGGCAATTCCAAGCACATCGACGTGACGCTGCCGGACAATGTCTCCATCGCCTCGAACGAGGCGGGACTGGAAGGCGGCGCCGGGCTCTGGCGCGGCAAGAACGCGGGCGCGTAAGTTGCTGGGCTTGCCCTGAGCGTCGCTAGACGGCCTCGAGGAAGGCCTTCGACGCCCGCGTGTGCTCGAAGATCAGCTCGTCGAGGTCCACCCCGCGCGGAAGGCCGTCCTCGACGACCCACTCGCCTTTCACCATGACGCGGTCGGCGCGGTCGGCGGCGCAATAGACGAGCGCGGCGAGCGGATCGCCCGCGCCGGAAAAGCGCAGGCCCTCGGGCCGGTAGAGCGCCAGATCGGCCTGGAGCCCGACGGCGATCGCGCCGATGTCGCGCCGCCCGAGGCAGCGGGCCGAGCCTTCGGTGCCCCAGCGCAGCGAGTCGCGATGCGTCACGTCGCGCGGATCATAGGTCAGCCGGTTCAGCAGCATCGCCTGCCGCACCTCGCCCATCAGGTTGGAGACGTCGTTCGCCGCCGAGGCGTCGGCGCCGAGGCCGATCGCGACGCCGGCCGCCTCCAGCTCGCAGGTGCGGCAGTGACCCGCGCCGAGCATCATGCTGGATGTCGGGCAATGGCAGACCGAGACGCCATGGCGGCCGAGCGTCGCGATCTCCGTGGCGTCGAGATGGATCGCGTGCGCGAGCCAGACGCGCTCCGAGATCCAGCCGAGGTCCTGCATCCGCTCGACCGGCCGGCAGCCCCATAATTCGCGCGCCGCGGTCACCTCCTCGCGCCGCTCGGCCAGATGCGTGTGCAGCCGGCAATCGAGCCGTTCCGCGAGCGCGGCCGTCTCGCGCATCAGCGTCTCGCTGACCGTGAAGGGCGAATCGGGCGCGAACGCGACCTGCGTCATCGCCCCCTCCGAGCGGTCGTGATAGCGCCGCGCCACGCGCTCGCTGTCGGCCAGGATCGCGTCGACCGTCTCGACAACGTTTTCCGGCGCCAGCATGCCGTCCTTGACCGAGAGATCGCGCGAGCCCCGCACCAGCGTGATCCGCATGCCGAGCCGCGCCGCCTCCTCCGCCTCGATATCCATCGCGTCCTCGAGACCGCGCGCGAACATCGCATGGTGATCCGAGGCCGTGGTGCAGCCCGACAGCAGCAGCTCGGTCAGAGCCATGCGGCTGGCGAGGCGGAAATTGTCCGGATTGAGCTTCGCCGCCCAGCGCGGATAGAGCGCGGCCAACCAGGGCATCAGCGGCTTGTCGATACCGTCCGGATGGGTGCGCGTCAGATTCGAATAGAAATGATGATGCGCATTGACGAGGCCCGGCGTCACGACATGGCGCGCCGCATCGAAGATGCGCTGCACCGCCGCGGCGGGCTCGGCGCCTTTCGGCACCAGTTCCGCGATGCGGTCCCCCTCGACGACGACACCGCGCTCCGCCCCTTCGGCGAGAATGGCGAGGGGATCACGGATCCAGAGGCGGTCTTGCATGGGGTTCTCCGAGGCGACGCGGAAGGACGACATCCCCAGCCTCGCCGCTCGGCCTCCACAGGTAAAGCCGCGCAGCTGACGTTATGGTTAACCCGGCATTAAGCGTGAATCGCCAAAGTCATCCTCAAGATCCGTCGCAAAAGGTTTCGCGTTCGGCGGATCGTCATCTCGGGGCGAAGTGGGGGTGCGAGTGCCGGCGTCGACGCGACAATGGGGGGCGATTCGGATGACAGCATCCGGTTCGCCGGTCGCGCGACATGCGGGCCTCGCATTCCTCGCCACCATGCTGCTTTCCGGTACCGCGCACGGCCAGAGCGTCTGGTCGAACACGGGCGCAGCGGACTGGAATACGGGGGCGAACTGGACGCCGGCCGCCGTCCCTACGGCCGCGGACATCGTCGTCATCGATAATGGCGGCGAGGCGCAGATCACCACGGCCGGCGCGAGCGCCGCGACCGTGATCCTCGGCAGCACCGACGGCACGACCTCCGGCCGGCTCACGATCACCGCCGGCGGCACGCTGACGACCTCCACCGACGCCGCCATCATCGGCGAATACGGCACCGGGGCGGTCACGGTCACCCGGCTCGGCTCCGACTGGAAGGCCGGCGGCGACGTTCTGGTGGGCGACCAGACCGGGGCAACCGGCACGCTCACCGTCGACATGTCCGCCACCATGGGCGTCGGCGGCGACATGATCCTCGGCAACAGCACCGGCGCGCGCGGCACGCTGTCCGTCGATGGCGCGGGCACCGTCGTCACCGTCGACAAGGATGTCACGGTCGGCAGCGCCGGGACCGGCTTCCTGACCGTCTCCGGGGGCGGCGAGGTCGACACCACCAATCTCACCGCCGCCGCGCTCGCCGGCAGCAACGGCACCATCCTCGTCACCGGCACGGATTCGCTGCTCGACGTGCAGGGCGCGCTGACGGTCGGCGGCGCCGGCACCGGCAGCCTGCGCATCGAGGCGGCGGGCTCCGTCGCGAGCCTCGGGGCCACGATCGGCACGGCGGCAGGCGCGACCGGCACGGTCACGCTCAACGGCGCCGGTTCGAATTGGAGCAATACCGGCCTGCTGACGATCGGGTCGGCCGGGGCCGGCAATCTGATCCTCGAGGCGGGTGCGGACGTGACCACCGACACGGCGGTCGCCGGAGCCCTCCAGGGCGGCAGCGGCACGATCCGCGTCACCGGTGCCGGCTCGACGCTGACGACGAATGGCCCGCTGACGCTGGGCGGCGCCGGAGCGGGCGCCCTCACGGTCGAGGCCGGCGGCGCGGTCATATCGGCGAGCGCAGTTCTCGGCGACCAGTCCGGCGGCACCGGCACCGTGGTCGTCACCGGCGATGGATCGAGCTGGACCAATGACGGCCTGCTCGTCGTCGGCAACGCGGGCAGCGCGACATTGACGGTCGAGGCGGCCGGTAGCGCCATAACGGGCAGCGCGACGCTCGGCGCACTCGCCGACAGCTCCGGTACGATCCATGTGACCGGCGAAGGCTCGTCGCTCGAGGTCACCGATGCGCTGGTGGTCGGGGCGGCCGGCAGTGGCCTGCTCGACATCAATTCGGCCGGCACGGTCACCACCGGCACGCTGACGGCCGGCCTCTCGGCCGGCGGCAGCGGCGCAATCACCCTTTCCGGCTCCGGCTCAAGCCTCGCCGTCACCGATGCGCTCATCGTCGGCGCGGCCGGCGACGCCAGCCTGTCGATCGGCCTCGGCGCAAACGCGACGGCGGGATCGGCGACGATCGGCAGCGAGACGGGCGGCACCGGCACGATCGCCCTCACCGATGACGGATCGACCCTCGATATCGTGGATACGCTGACCGTCGGCGACGCCGGAGCGGGCGCGCTCACGGTTGGCAACGGCGCGGCGGTCTCCGCCACCGACGTGATCCTCGGCGCCGACGCATCCGGCACGGGATCGGCGGTCGTCTCCAATGCGGGCTCCACGCTGACCGTCGGCGGTTCGCTCGCTGTCGGCCTCGCCGGCACCGGCGCGCTGACGATCGATGCCGGCGGCACGGTCACCGCGGCCGGCGCGCTGGTCGGCGCGCTTGCGGGCAGCGAGGGCACGGTGCTCGTCAACGCCGCCGGTTCGGATCTCGCCGTATCGGGCGAGCTTGTCGTCGGCGGCTCCGGTACGGGCATTCTCCAGGTGACGGCCGGCGGCACGCTCGAGAGCGCCGATGCTGTCATCGGCAATGGCGCGACGGGCATCGGCAACGTCACGGTCGCCGGGCTCGGCTCGGTCTGGACGGTTGCCGGCGATGTCATGGTCGGTGAAGCGGGCGCGGGCGCGCTCACGATATCCGGTCAGGGCGCAATCACGGTGGACGGCGGCAACGGCATCGTCACGCTGGCGAGCGCCTCGGACTCGACCGGCACGCTGACGATCGGCCTCGGCGCCGGCACGCTGGACGCGGCCGAAGTCACCGGCGGCGATGGCATCGCGACCGTCGTCTTCAGCCATGACGAGACGGGCTACACCTTCGCGCCCGACATCACCGGCTCGATCTCGCTGGTCCAGTCCGGCAACGGCCGCACCATCCTGACCGGCGCCAACACCTATCTGGGCACCACGGATGTCACGGCCGGCACGCTGGCGGCGGGCGCCGAGGGCGCCTTCTCGGCCGCATCCGATTTCACCGTCGCTTCCGGCGCGGTGCTCGACCTCTCCGGCTTCAGCCAGACCGTCGCGAGTCTCGCCAATGCCGGCACCGTGTCGCTGGCCGGCATGACGGCCGGCACCGTCCTGACCGTGTCCGGCAATTATGCGGGCGGCGGCAGCATCGTTCTCGGCACGGCGCTGGGCGGCGACACCTCCCCGACCGACAGGCTGGTCGTCCAGGGCGATGTCTCCGGCCGGAGCCGCCTCGCCATCGTCAATCTCGGCGGCAAGGGCGCCCAGACCAGCGGAAGCGGCATCGAGATCGTCACCATCGCCGGTGCTTCGCCGTCGGACGCCTTTTCGCTCGGCCGCACCATCGCCGGCGCCTATGACTACCGCCTTTATCAGGGCGGCGTCGGCACGGATGCCGGCAACGGCAACTGGTATCTGCGGAGCGACCTCTCCATCGCCGCACAGACCTATCGCGCCTATCCCGCCACGCTGCTCGCCTACAGCGCCGCCAGCATCGGCACGCTGGAGCAGCGCACCGGCGGCTGGACGGTCGGCGCGGCGACGACGACGGTTCCGGGCGGCGCCTTCGTGCGCGGCGCCGGCCTCTCGTCGAGCACCTCCCCCGATACGGGCTCGCCCTACCGGCAGGACCTCGCCTTCGGACAGACCGGCATCGCGGCCGAACTGCCGGTTGCCGCGCCCGGCCTCGTCACGGCCGGCGTCACGGCGACCTTCGGCCGCTCGCAGGTCAATGTGGACGCCGCCTCGCACGGAACCGCAGGGAGCGGCCGGATCGACACCGACGCCTATGGCTTCGGCGGCACGCTCACCTATTGGGGCCAGGACGGGCTCTATGCCGATGCCGTCGGCCAGCTGACCTATTTCGACACCGGGATCTCCACGAGCGACGCCGGCGCGCTGGTGGGCGGCAACTCCGCGGTCGGCACCGCGCTCAGCCTGGAAGTCGGCCAGCGATTCCAGCCGACTCCCTCGATCGCGATCGTGCCGCAGGCGCAGCTTCTCTACGCTTCGCTCGGCTTCGACGACCTGACGGATGCCGACGGCGTCGCGGTCGGCCTGTCCGGCGAGAGCCTGCTCGGCCGGGCCGGGGTGCGCCTCGAGCATTCCGGCTTCGTGGACGCCATCGCGCTCGATGCCATGCGCTACAATGCCTATGTGATCGCCAATCTCTATTATGCCTTCATCGGCGACACCGATGTCAGCGTGGGTGGCACCTCGCTGGCGCAGCAGACCGGCCGCCTCACCGGCGAGATCGGCCTTGGCGGCGCGCTGCGGGTGGCGGCACGGACGAGCCTTTATGGCGAGGCCAGTTATGCCTCAGCCTTCGGCAGCGGCGATGCGTGGTCGGGCAGCTTCGGCTTGCGCGTGCAGTGGTAGGCGCGCGAAGATCGGCTTGAACGATCACGGAGGGCGCGATGTCGACCATCAAGGCCACGCTGGGAGCGACGGACTATGCCGTGGCGATCTCGGCCGGATCCCACAATCTCGCCGTCGATGAACCGGTGGATCGCGGCGGCGGCGGGACCGCGCCGACCCCGTTCGACCATGTCCTCGCCGGGCTCGCCGCCTGCACGGCGATCACGCTCCGCATGTATGGTGCGCGCAAGGGCTGGGAGCTCGGCACGATCCATGCCGAAGTCGAGCTTCACCGCGCGGGGAAGGAACTCAGCGTCGCGCGCCGGCTGCGCTTCGGTGCGCCGCTCGGCGAGGCCGAGATCGCGCGGCTGGCCGAGATTGCCGAGAGGACGCCGGTGACGCTGGCGCTCAAGCAGGGCATGCCGATCAGGACCGAGATCGTTCCGTCCCTGCCGGACGAGACGGCGGCAGAACTCGACGAGCGGCTCGACGAGGCGCTGGAGGAGAGCTTCCCCGCCAGCGATCCCGTGAGCGTTTCGCCGCGCGGGAGCGAATAGGCTCGCGCGCCTCAGAAATGGATGCCGAGGCCGGCGAAGACGCCCTGCTGCGTCATGTTGTAGACGAAGCCGCCGTCCTCGTAATCCTCATAGATCGCGCGATAGCCGATCGAGGTCGAGAGCGTCTTGGTCCAGTTGTAGCCGACCGCGCCGAAGGCCTGCCAGGTCAGGTCCGAGCTAACGCCGAATCCGCCGATGTCGCCGAGCGCGTTGATGAACCACTTGTCGGTGATGTCGTAGTGGCCGTAGAGGCCGACCGTCGGATCGATCCACTGCTCGGTGCCGCCGTCGGACAGCGTTATCGGCACGCCGGCCGGCGTGATGCCGAGATCGGCATTGAGATACATGTAGCGGAAGCCGACCGTCGGGCTCAGCGTCAGTTTGGGGATGCCGAGCGGCAGCTTGTAGCCGGCGAGGCCCTGCACGATCGCCTGGTTCTGCGTGTAATCGAAGCCGAGCGCGCCGTTGCGGATCGTGCCGTCGTCCGAGACCCGGGCGAAGATGAAATCAGAGATGAACAGGAACTGGTCGTTCTCGGCCGCGAGTGACGCCATCAGCGCGCCGTCGAGATCAGACAGCACGTCGGAGGCGGTGAGGTTGACACGCGCCGGCCCGAGGCCCCGAACGCCGACATCGCCGTTCATTCCCGTCAGCCAGCCATAGATCGTCGCCTGGAAGCGCCAGTCATTGGTCGAGGACGCGACGACGGGCGCCGGCTCCTGCGCGATGTCCGCCGCGCTGGCGGCACCCACGAAAGGTCCGGAAAGCGCAAGTCCGGCAACCGTAACGCCGGCAAGCACGATGCCGGCAAACCAGGACTGCTTCATCTCTCACCCTCCAGGCCGGATCCCCAAGCGTCACGCCCGAGGCCCCCAGACCACCGCCGGCCGCGGGACCGACCAACCCGCACCGCTCGCCGTCGACCGAATCGCTCGGTATGGCGGCATCGATGCCCAATGCTCAGAGGAGTCGCACGGACGCGACGGCTCGTGCTTGATATTTTGCGACACCGCCGCCCTGGACATGATTTCGGATGGCGAGTGTGGCGCGCCGGCAATAGCGGCGCCGTTGGCCGCTGCCTATCTCGCGGCCGGCTGCGCCGCGAGGACGGTCTTGCTTTCGACCCCGCCATGCTGCACTGCATGATCCGCGTTCGAGTATTGTCCGGAGGATGAGCCGATGGCTGACATGTCCCGTTTTCCGAACCGGCTTCTGCGCGGCTACGCCGCGTTTCGCGAGCAGAGGCTGCCGCATGAGAGCTCGCGCTATCGCGTGCTGGCCGACGCCGGGCAGCGCCCGCGCACCATGATCGTCGGCTGCTGCGACAGCCGCGCCGCGCCGGAAACGATCTTCGATGCCGCGCCGGGCGAGCTTTTCGTCGTGCGCAACGTTGCCAATCTCGTCCCGCCCTATGATCCGGACGGCGAATATCACGGCACGTCGGCGGCGATCGAATTCGGCGTCATGGGCCTCAAGGTGCAGCACATCGTCGTGCTCGGCCATGGCCGCTGCGGCGGCGTCCAGGCCTATATGGCGGCGCGCGACGGCCAGGGCGGCGCCATCGCGTCGGCCAGCGACTTCATCGGCAAGTGGATCTCATTGATCGCCCCGGCCGAGGCCTTCATCTGCGAGGACCCCGCCGAGACGTCTGACGCGCAGCGAGCGCTCGAGTTCGCTTCGGTGCGCAAGGCGATCGAGAATCTCCGTACCTTCCCGACGATCCGCAGCCTTGAGGAGATCGGCGAGATCGAACTGCACGGTGCCTGGTTCGACATCTCGACCGGCGAACTGCATCTGCTCGACCCGCAGAGCGGACGCTTCGCCATCCCCGAGGTCACCCCCTGACGGCCGGCGGCGGGCTACAGCCGTTCAGCTGTTCACGGAACAGCTGAACGGCTCTCTCTCTTTGTTTGAACGCGTTTTCTTCACGCGAAGCGGGACCCGCTTCGCTCGAAAACGCTCTAGCCGCCCGTCGCCACGTCGTAGATCAGCTTCAGATTGAGCACGATGATGATCGCCGCCGTGATCGCGGCGATCGCCGTCAGCCAGCGCGGCGCGGCGAAGACGCCCATCTTGCGCTTCTCCGCCGTGAACATGACCAGTGGCACGACGGCGAAGGGCAGTTGCAGGCTGAGGATCACCTGGCTGAAGATCAGCAGCTTGCCGGTGCCGCTCGCCCCGTAGAGGATCGTCACCACCGCCGCCGGGACGATCGCGATCGCCCGCGTGATCAGCCGCCGCAGCCAGGGCTGGAGGCGGATATTGAGGAAGCCCTCCATCACGATCTGTCCGGCCATGGTCGCCGTCACGGTGGAGTTCAGGCCGCAGGCGAGCAGCGCGATCGCGAATAACGTCGGCGCGAGCGCCGAGCCGAGCAGCGGGTGCAGCAGCGCATAGGCCTTGTCGAGTTCCACCACGTCGTGCTGGCCATTGGCATGGAAGGCCGAGGCGGCGAGGATCAGGATCGAGGCGTTGATCGTCAGGGCGAACATCAGCGCGAAGGTCGAATCGAACGTCGCATAGCGGATCGCGTCGCGCTTGCCCGCCTCGTCCGTCGCATAGGCCCGCGTCTGCACGATGCCCGAGTGCAGATAGAGGTTATGCGGCATGACCGTCGCGCCGATGATGCCGAGCGCGAGATAGAGCATGGCCGGATTGGTCACGAGGTCCGTCGTCGGCGCGAAGCCGCGGATGACGCCGCTCCAGTTCGGATCGGCCATCAGGATCTGGATCAGGAACGAGACCGCGATGACGCCGAGCAGCGTGATCACCAGCGCCTCGACCCAGCGGAAGCCCTTGGTCTGGAGATAGAGCACCAGGAACACGTCGAGCGCGGTGATGATGACGCCGATCTCGAGCGGGATGCCGAAGAGCAGGTTGAGGCCGATCGCCGTGCCGATGACTTCGGCGAGATCGGTGGCGCAGATGGCGATTTCAGCGATGACCCACAGCACGAAGGCGACGGGCGCGGGATAGGCGTCGCGGCAGGCCTGGGCGAGATCGCGCCCCGTGGCGACCGCGAGGCGGGCAGCCAGCGCCTGCAGGATGATCGCCATGATGTTGGAGAGCAGCGCAACGAAGAGCAGCGCATAGCCGAACTGCGAACCGCCGGCGAGCGAGGTCGCCCAGTTGCCGGGATCCATATAGCCGACGGCGACGAGATAGCCCGGGCCGAGGAAGGCCGCCGCCTTGCGCCAGGCCGGCGCGCCGGAGGCGACTGCAATCGTGCCATGCACCTCGGACATCGAGGGCAGCCCGCGTTCGCGCCGCCAGCCACTGCCCTCAGCCGTCGTCTGATCCGGAATGCCGCGCATGCTACCTGCTCTTGATAATGCGAATTATTCGCATTTAGGGATGAGCGCGCGCGGATGTCAATGCGATCTCCCTGTAAGGCCGGTGTGGGCTTGCGAATCGCATAAGTCATGGCTTATGTTTATCGCATGATCGAGACGGATATATTCCGCGCGCTGGCCGACCCGACGCGGCGCGCCGTGTTCGAGCGGCTGGCCGGCGGCGAGATGAGCGTCGGCGCGCTCAAGGCGAAGTTCGCGGTCTCGCAGCCGGCGATCTCGCAGCATCTGGCCGCGCTGAAGGCCGCCGGGCTGGTCGTCGAGCGGCGCGAGGGGCGCTTTGCCTATTACCGCCTCGCGCCGGAGGGGCTGGCGCCGCTCGCGAGCTGGGTGGAGCGCTACCGCGCCTTCTGGCCGGAGAAGATCGAGAAGTTGAAGGACGTGCTGAAAGGAATGGACCCATGAGCGACCCGGACACCGGCGAGACGAAGCGCGCCTCGCTCGGCCTTGCATGCGATCTCGACGCGCCGATCGAAAAGGTCTGGCGCGCGCTCAGCGACCCGGCGCTCCTCGCGCAATGGCTGCTGCCGAACGACATCGTGGCTGAGCCGGGCGCGCGCTTCGCCCTCAACGGCTCGGCAGCGGATGGCGGGACGATCGCCTGCGAAATCCTGGAGAGCGATCCGCCGCGGCGGCTGAGCTTTTCCTGGAGAACCGACGGATCGAAAGCCGACAGCGGGGAAAAGCCTCTGGACACGATCGTCACCTTCGAGCTGGAACCGGGAGAAGAAGGTGGCACGCGCCTCCGCCTCTTCCATGACGGCTTCGTTGTACCGGCCGACTATCCGTTCGACGCTCCCGCGCCGGAGGCGGACACCATCGTTCTGCTGCCGCTCGATCTGGTTGCGCGGCGCCGTCTTCGCAAGCCCCGATATGCAATTTCCGCGCGCCGTGCGCTGCCGACCCTCATGCGCCTGGCTGCCTGAAGGAGATCCGTGATGAGCTTCGTCCCGATGGTCGTCGAGCAGTCCAACCGCGGCGACCGCGCCTTCGACATCTATTCGCGGCTCTTGCGCGAGCGGATCGTGTTCCTGAACGGGCCGATCGACGACGCTATGTCGGCGCTGATCTGCGCCCAGTTGTTGTTTCTCGAATCCGAGAGCCCGAACCGTGAAATCGGCCTCTACATCAATTCGCCGGGCGGCGTGGTG
Source organism: Kaistia hirudinis (assembly GCF_014196455.1). Taxonomy (GTDB): domain Bacteria; phylum Pseudomonadota; class Alphaproteobacteria; order Rhizobiales; family Kaistiaceae; genus Kaistia; species Kaistia hirudinis. The sequence continues at coordinate 792,298 of NZ_JACIDS010000003.1, read as the reverse complement.
TCGAGCGGCTTTGCCATCTACGACACGATGCAGTTCATCTCGAGCCCCGTCTCGACGCTCTGCATGGGCTCGGCCTGCTCCGCGGCCTCGTTCCTGCTGATGGCCGGCGCGCCCGGGCGGCGCATCGCCCTGCCCAATGCCAGCATCATGCTGCACCAGCCGCTCGGCGGCTTCCAGGGCTCGGCCTCCGACATCGAGCGCCATGCCGACAACATCAAGCGCACCAAGCGGCGGCTGAACACGCTCTATGCCCGCCATTGCGGCCGCACGCAGGAGGAAGTCGAGGCGACGCTCGACCGCGACCATTTCATGGACGCCGAGGAAGCGCAGGCCTGGGGCATCGTCGACCACGTCTACGAGACGCGGACCCAGAGCCTCGCCGCCTGAGCGGGCCTAAAGCTGCACCTCCGGCGCCTTCGGGCAGGTCGGCGGCAGGTCGCGGTTCCAGCCGCGCGACGTCCAGTCGGCCTTCGGCTTCGCGTGCTCGCCTTCGCCGTCTCCTTCATAGAAGCTGAAGCAGTTCGCGCCGTCGCGCTCGACGAAGAAGCAGGCGCCTTGCGCGCTTTCATAGAAGGTGCAGAAGCGCCCGTCCTGCACCGACCACTCGCCGGAATCCGCGCCGTCGGGATCGTGATAGCGGATCGTGCCGTCGGCATTGTAGCTCTCGGAGAAGAAGGTGCCATTGGCATAGACGCCGTCGAGCGTGATGCCGGCGAGCGCCCGCTCGAGTTCGTCCGCGGTCATCCGCTCGCCTGCGGCGGCCGGGACAATCGCGGCCAGCGCCGCGGCGAGGAAAACCAGCACCGCCCCCCGGCGGCGCGCATGAGCGCCCATTGGACCGACCCTCCTTCAGACCCCCTGCCGGCGCCCGCGACAGTTGACTTGCGCGCCGTTTGCCGTCAGAAGGTCGGCATCAACATTCGGGCTTTCCGATGACCGTGCGGGCCGACTTCGTCTCGATGCCGTTCATGCAGGCGTTCACCGCCGGCACGATGGCTGACGCCTGCACGAAAAAAACCGCTCCGAAAACCACGACCACGCGCTGATCGCCCTCGCCTCCCCGTTCTCTCCCTCGGGGCGACCGGGGGTGACGAGCCGGACGGGTGCGCGGCGCGCATGACCGGGCCGGCGTGGGAGAGACGGACAACGAGCAGGATCATAACGAACATGGGCTACAAGGTCGCAATCGTCGGCGCCACGGGCAATGTGGGCCGGGAAATGCTGAACATCCTCGACGAGCGCGGCTTCCCCGCCGACGAGGTGGTGGCGCTGGCCTCGCGCCGCAGCCAGGGCACGGAGGTCTCCTTCGGCGACCGCACGCTCAAGGTGAAGCCGCTCGACCAGTATGATTTCTCCGACACCGACATCTGCCTGATGTCGGCCGGCGGCACGATCTCCAAGGAATGGTCGCCGAAGATCGGCGCACAGGGCTGCGTCGTCATCGATAATTCCTCGGCCTGGCGCTACGATTCCGAAGTGCCGCTGATCGTGCCGGAAGTGAATGCCGATGCGATCGTCGGCTTTCGCAAGAAGAACATCATCGCCAATCCGAACTGCTCGACCGCGCAGCTCGTCGTCGCGCTGAAGCCGCTGCACGATGTCGCGAAGATCAAGCGCGTCGTCGTCTCGACCTATCAGTCGGTGTCCGGCGCCGGCAAGGAGGCGATGGACGAGCTTTTCACGCAGACCCGCGCCGTCTTCGTCAACGATCCGATCGTCTCGGAGAAGTTCTCGAAGCGCATCGCCTTCAACCTCATTCCGCAGATCGACGTCTTCATGGAGGACGGCTACACCAAGGAAGAGTGGAAGGTGATGGCCGAGACCAAGAAGATCCTTGACCCGAAGATCAAGCTGACCTGCACCGCCGTCCGCGTCCCCGTCTTCATCTCGCATTCGGAATCGGTCAACATCGAGTTCGAGAAGCCGATCACCGCCGACGAGGCGCGCGACATCCTGCGCGAGGCGCCGGGCTGCCTCGTGATCGATAATCCCGAGGAAGCGCAGTACATCACGCCCTATGAGGCGACCGGCGAGGACGCGACATTCATCTCGCGCATCCGCGAGGACGCGACGATCGAGAACGGCCTCAACATGTGGGTCGTCTCGGACAATCTCAGGAAGGGCGCCGCGCTCAACGCCGTGCAGATCGCCGAAGTGCTGGTCAACCGCAAGCTGATCCAGCCGCGCAAGAAGGCGGCGTAGGGGCGGCAAGGCCCTCACCCCCGCCCTCTCCCGCAAGCGGGAGAGGGAGCCGCCGGCGCGTTTTCGGGACGTGTCGCGGACGGAGGTGGATGCGCGCACCCCCGCCACACGCTCCGCTCAACCCGCGCCTGGAGGGCGGGCCCTAAAACGCCTTCGCGTTCTCGGGGCGGGGGCACAGGCGGACGGGAAGGTCTCCGTCCGCGACGAGCATACCCGCCCCGCCATCAAGCACGCTTCGGCTGCGCCGAAGCTAGCCCCTCCCCGAGAACGCCAAGGCGTTTTCGGCCCTCCCTCAAGGGGAGGGCTCAAGAAGAGACCGGCGCCCCGCAAGAGGGAGGGAAAGCTGCGCCGCGGCCTTTTCGGCTGGCGCCCCCTCTCCCGCGAGCGGGAGAGGGCCGGGGTGAGGGTCTTCCGGCGCAGCAGGAAATGCTCAGCCCTGTTCGCCCCGCCGGCTCTCGCCGCGGAGGGATAGGGAAGAGGCGCGCGGGGCGGCCGGCGGCCTGGCGCACGGGCAGCGCGCCGGCAGCTGAAGAAGACGAACGACAAGGGGTTGCCCGAACCGCCCGCCTCCGGGCCTCCGGCGCCCCGCGCGTGACAGAGCTTCGGCCTCGCGCGATGGACCTTGGGTGTTGCTTTTTCTTCCAGCCACCCGGCGGCGAAATCCGCGCCCCGGCATCGCTGCCGGCGCACCGCCGCTGTCCCGGTGTCACGGGCCGGCGCATCGCACTTCGGCCGCTCCCGCCGCGGGCTCGTGACGCCACGCAGACGGAAGACTGCCACCACCCCGCCCACGAACGGAACGACCGGTTCGCCCTCTTCCATCGGGCGGGGATGGGAGGATTATGCGCCCGGCGCCAGGGAGCGGGGATAGATTATTTTCTAGCGCCGCCGGGGGCACGCGCCCTGCCGATCAACGCCCCGTTAGTCCCCTCCCCCTTGCGGGGAGGGCGTTCCCGCCGGCAGGACGCCGAGCCACCCTCGACAAACGAGGCTCCCCTTGAACCCTCCCCTTGAGGGAGGGTCAAATCCGCAAAGCGGATTTGGGGAGGGGTCACGGACGGATGCGTACGCGCACGACGACGCCGCACACTCCCCTTAACCCGCCCCTGGAGGGCGGGTCGAAAACGCGGCTATCGCGTTTTCGGGGCGGGGACACAGGCCGACAGGAAGGTCTCCGTCCGCGACGAGCATACTCGCCCCACCGCCAAGAACGCTTCGGCTACGCCGAAGCTAGCCCCTCCCCGAAAACGCCAAGGCGTTTTCGGCCCTCCCTCAAGGGGAGGGCTCAAGAGGAGACCGGCCCCCGCGTCTTTCCTCTTGGCGAACAGGAACAGATCCGCGCGCGCCAAGTCGAAAGAGACGCGGCGCGATGGTGCGAGTCCCCCCTTCCTCCTCCCCCTTGCGGGGAGGACCGAGGAGGGGGTACCGGCGCAGCGATCGGGAAGCTCGCAGGTCTCAGCTCGCGCTAGACGTGATTCTCATAAGGTGTAACACTTATGCAGCCACAACCACTGGAGGGGACGATGGCGCCACGTTTTGAGGTCTCGTGCATAAACAAGATCCCACGAGATAACATCTATGAACGGATACAGAAGATTGGCGGAAAGGCAGGTGGTGGTTGGACCCTGTCAGTCGCTGAGGTGATCGACCGCATCATAGCGCAGCGCGAGGAGTTCTATGTGAATCGCCCACGAGGCGATGTTGTTGACATCGAGGTCGCCATTAGCCGCTTCGGGAACCATTATATCAAGACGACGGTGGATGGGGACGAGCCGAACAATCTTCTAAGTCTTCCAGAGTGCCCAAGATAGTCTTGTCAGGCTTCTTGACGTTGCTCGGGCCAACAGCCCAAAACCAGCGCCTGTTGGGCTGCATTCAAACGCTCGCATTTGCCGCAGCGCGCCCCGTTGAAAAGGGCGGACAAAGAGGACCAGAGCCGCGCCCGCCATTTCGCGAAAGAACGGGCGCGATGGGATCGCCCCCCCTTGATCCTCCCGCTTGCGGGGTGGATCGAGGAGGGGATACCGGCGCAGGCATCGGGAAGCGCGCCGGCCGCGAAGAATAACGACGAGAACGGGGCCACCGCTTAACGCGATGCCCTTGCCAACAACGAAAAGCATGGCAAATGGTTCGGAGAGACCGAGTCGGCCCCCCCCTCCCCCGCGCTCCCCGCAAGGGGGAGAGAGCAAGGGGCGCCGTAATGCGCACCATCAGGCCAGCGCCGCCGAGGCACCCTCGACCGCCCTTCGCCGCGACGCGCGACGTTCAACGCCAGCAAACACGCCCAAGACGACCTAACCAGATGCGACCATGACACCTGAACGAGCATCGACGAACCGCACTCCGCGTGCCCCCCCGTTGAGAGAGAGTCAAATCCGCAAAGCCGGTTTGGGGACGGGATGCGGACCAAAGCCGGCCCTGGGAGTTGTTGAGCCTAAGGACTGCTTTTTGTCGGGAGCTAAGCAACTTGGCAATACGTCGCCGTCACGCTCCAGATTTCGGGGGTTCTGGCAGAGGTTGGGCCGCAGCCTCTCTGAGCACCCCGGCCGGATACTGCCGGATACGCTCTTCAATCGCATCGATGTGCTGACCAACCTCCTGGAGTTCCTCATCCTCCAAGATGCGAGCCATCCAATGCCCCTTCTGCCTAGTCAGCGTCGCGATCCTAATGGGCTCACCAACTCCCCCCGGAGCCATTTGAATCGCATGCCTCAACGCCCAGTAGACTCCCAGCGTAGCCGACTGCACATTCGGCATATTACCGGCCCAAATGACTCGACTGATGAATCCCATAAAGGGTTCGGCGAGCATCTGGCCGGACCCCATCGATACGAAGTTTAGCTTGTCGCTCTTAATCTCCGGCTGGAGGTCATTAGTACCGAATTCGACAAGCTGCGCCCGATCTTCCAATGGAGCTGCCAATAATGCACCAAATCCATAGCCCTGATCTTGTACGAATGGCACGCCCGTGCCTCTAAAATCATTGACGGCATCGTGAGACAACACTCGGCAGCAGTCGACACATTTGCCATTGAAGGCCTTCTTATCCCAGGCCTTCTGAACAACATCTTGAAAACGTTGGCCAAGTCCAACGGCGCCTGTCCCGGCGATGATCACACGATCGCCGACGACCGCCAGCTTATCGCTCGCCATCCGCATTAATGGGAGACGGCCTGCACCAGATGTGGCCATGCTATCTGCACCGACTATGACACCATCGGTGCATCTCACCCCGACAAGTACAGTCACACCTACCCCTGGAAGATGCTGTTCACCTTCATGTCAGGATAAGCCTGATAAACAGATTTTACCAGAGTCGCAAAGTCCAAACTGCGCACCCATCTGGCGACCTCGAGAATATATTCACGCTGCGCTTCTGGAATCGCAGCAAGCACTTGCGCTCCAGCTTCGATGCCCGCCTGATTCGCGGCATATGTTCGCCAACGACCATAGGACTGCCCCACCGTCGCCAAACCTTGATTCTGAAGGGATTCGACTTCGGAATAAACGGAACTATCAAATGGTCCGTAGTCATAAGGAGCGAAGTTAAAAGCCGGTCCCTCGGTCACTATCCCAGGAATATTGCGAGTTACAAGAAAGGCCGCCTTTTGAACTTGAACAGGTGTATAGGGTTTCCCGTCTGCCGCGGCCAAGATCGCGAGAGTCAATTCACGGCGGTTCATGTGTTCACGTCCATTGCGAGTTCAGCACGCTCTGCCGAGACGATTCGAACAGTATCATTGAACCCGCCCTATTGACAAATAGGCCCTTCGGAGTCCGCAAGCCCGAATCGCCCCCCCCTCACATCACCGCACCAATCTGCCACGGCACGAATTCCGCATCGCCATAGCCGAGCTGTTCGGACTTCGAGCGCTTGCCTGAGGCGACGGCGACGATCTCCTCGAAGATCTCCTCGCCCTTCTTCTCCAGGCTCACGCCCTCGAGGATGTCGCCGCAATTGATGTCCATGTCGTCGGTCATGCGGGCATAGAGGTCTGAATTGGTGGCGAGCTTGATCGAGGGGGTGGGCTTGTAGCCGGCGGCCGAGCCGCGGCCCGTCGTGAAGACGATCATGTTGGCGCCCGACGCCACCTGGCCGGTGACCGAGGCCGGGTCGTAGCCGGGGCTGTCCATATAGACGAAGCCGTGCGTGTCGATCGGCTCGGCATACTTATAGACGCCGCGCAGCGTCGCCGTGCCGCCCTTGGCGGCCGCGCCGAGCGACTTTTCGAGGATCGTGGTGAGGCCGCCCGCCTTGTTGCCCGGCGAGGGATTGTTGTTCATCTCGCCCTGATTGCGCTCGGTGTAATCCTCCCACCAATGGATCAGGTCGACCAGCTTCTCGCCGACCTCGCGATTGGCCGCGCGGCGGGTGAGCAGGTGCTCGGCGCCATAGATCTCCGGCGTCTCGGAGAGGATCGTCGTGCCGCCATGCTTGACCAGCAGGTCCGAGGCATAGCCGAGCGCCGGATTGGCGGTGATGCCCGAATAGCCGTCCGAGCCGCCGCACTGCATGCCGACCGTGATCTCCGAGACGGGGACTGTCGTGCGCGTGTGCTTGTTGGCGGCGGGGAGCATCTCCTTGATCATGTCGATGCCCCACTCGATGGTCTTCTTCGTGCCGCCAATGTCCTGGATGGTCATGGTGCGGAAGCCCTCGTGCTCGACGAGGTTGTAGGCCTTCATCAGGCGCGGGATCTGGAAGACTTCGCAGCCGAGGCCTACGACGAGCACGCCGGCGAGGTTCGGGTGCGAGGCATAGCCCCACTGGGTCCGCTCCAGCGTCTCATAGCCCTCGCCCGAGCCGCCCATGCCGCAGCCCGTGCCATGCACGAAGGAGACGACGCCGTCGACATTGGGGAAGGCCTCGAGCAGGCCCGAGCGGTTGAAGCCCTCGGCGATGTGGCGCGCCACCGTCGCCGAGCAGTTCACCGAGGTGAGCACGCCGATATAGTTGCGCGTGCCGACCTTGCCGTTCGGGCGCACATAACCCTCGAAGGTGCGGCGCTCGCTGTCGGGCAGGAGGCCGTCATCATGCGCGCCTTCCGCGAACTGATAGTCGCGGTCGAAATCATGCATGCCGCAATTATGCTCGTGGATATGCTCGCCCGGCGCGATCGGCGTCTTGGCGAAGCCGATAATCTGGCCGAATTTCAGGATCGGCCCGCCCTCCGGAATACCGGTGAGCGCCATCTTGTGGCCCTTCGGGATGCGCTGGACCGCCGTCACGCCCTCGATGGTCGTGCCCTGCATGATGGTGTCGACAGCCACGCGGACATTGTCCTTGGCGTTCAGGCGGAGGGTCCGGGGAAGGGCGGCGGTGGTGGCGCTCATGGGGATCTCGGCAAGAGGAAGCGGGACGATTGGCGTATCCAACCACATCTGGGGTGGCCGGTCGTCGGGCGCAACGATCATCCGTGCTTATGTGAAGACTTCATTCACAGATGATCGGAGCACATTGGTCGTACAATAAAGCAGGTTCGGTGTCACGGATACAGTGTCCGCGCGCGCCTCAGGCGAGCGCGCCATCCTGATTGGCGGCCTCGTCGATTTCGGCGCGACGCGGGAAGCTCGGCTGCGCGCCAAGCCGGGTGCAGGCGAGCGAGCCGGCGCTGGCGGCAAGGCGCATCGCCTCGGCGAGCGGCGCGCCCTCGTCCATGAAGGCGGCGAGCACGCCGGCGAAGGTGTCGCCCGCGCCGGTGGTGTCGACCGGATCGACGGGCAAGGCGGGCACGGCGATCGTCTCGGTGCCGGTTGCCGCCACGGCGCCGTCGCCGCCGAGCGTCGCGATCACGGTGCGCCCGAGGTCGCGGGCGAGCGTCGCGACGGTCGCCGCGCCGTCCGGTCCCGGCGCGAGGCCGAGATGGCGGGCGAGGTCGGCGGCCTCGGTCTCGTTGACGAGGATGATGTCGGCGGCGGCGAGGGCCGCCCGCTCGATCGGCAGGAACGGCGCGATCGACAGCATGATGCGCGCGCCGGCCGCCCGCGCGGCCTTCGCCGCGGCGAGGCTCTCGGCGAACGGCACCTCCATCTGCAGCAGCACGGTGTCGCCGGGGCCGAGCCGGACGGCGCCGAGATCCTCGCCCTTCAGGCGTGCATTGGCGCCGGGCGACAGCACGATCGTGTTCTCGCCGTGGCGGTCGACGGTGATGATCGCCATGCCCGTCGTGGCGCCGCGTGTCACCACAGCCCCGAGATCGACGCCGTCGGCCGTCAACTCGGCGAGCGCGGCGGCGGCCATGTCGTCGGCGCCGACCGCGCCGACCATGGCGACATTCGCGCCCGCGCGGCGTGCGGCCAGCGCCTGGTTCGCGCCCTTGCCGCCGGGAATGAGCTGATAATCGGAGCCCGGCACCGTCTCGCCCGGCCGCGGATGGTGATCCGTCCGGCAGACGAGGTCGATGTTGATGGACCCGAACACGACGATCATTGGCGTCTCTCCCTTGTGTCTCCAGCGAGGTTTGCGACCCTATGGCGCGGGGGTCAAGCGCGCCGTGGGCGTGGCCGTGCGGCCCCTTCGCGCGGGGCGCACGAATATTCCTCAGGGCAATCGCCAAGTGTCGTTTTGCGGACGCACAAAAATGGCTAGATTGCGTGCCAATCTTGCGTGTTCGCATGCTGTCGCCTTCGCGGGACGGCATGGCGAGGGAGGGGCTTCTCTTCGCCACGAATGACTGTTGTAACAAGGGATGCGCGCGTCAGGCCGAGGCGGCGTCCATCGACGCGGACGACCAAATCAGCTACGCCATAGCCGACTGAATTGACTGCCATTTCCCAGGAACCCATCCAGAAGCGAACGTGCCGAACCGTCGGGGTCTCACAGTAAGAAGCATGAAGAAGTCCGCCTTTTCCCTGACGCGCCGGCAATTGCTCAGCTCCGCCGGCGCCGCCGCCGCGACGGCGCTCGTCGGCTCGCTTCCCGCGCCGGCCTTTGCCCAGGCGACGAACGCCCCGGCCTCGCTGACCGCCGACGGACCGTTCACCCGGTCGACCGTTTCGGAGATCGCGCGCCGCCTCTCCCGCGTCCCCTATGCCGCTCCGACCTCGCGGCTGCCGGACGTTCTGAAGAACCTCACCTACGACCAGTATCGCGACATCCGCTTCAAGCCGTCGGTTGCGGTCTGGGCGAATTCGGGTCTGCCGTTCCAGCTGCAGCTCTTCCATCCCGGCTTCTATTTCAAGGAGCCGATCGAGGTTGCGATCGTCCAGGACGGCAAGGCGAAGCACCTGCCTTATTCGACGGACATGTTCGACTTCGGCCCGCTGGTGCCGAAGGGCATCCCGAACGACGATTTCGGCTTCGCGGGCATCCGCATCCACGGCCTGCTGAACCGGCCGGATTATTTCGACGAGATCGTCGTCTTCCAGGGCGCGAGCTATTTCCGCTCGCTCGGCAAGGGGCAGGCCTACGGCATTTCGGCGCGCGGGCTGGCGGTCAAGACGGCCGAGCCCGAGGGCGAGGAATTCCCGATTTTCCGCGCCTTCTGGATCGAGACGCCGCTCAAGGACAGCGAGACGATCGTCCTCTACGCGCTGCTCGACAGCCCGAGCGTCACCGGCGCCTATCGCTTCACGATCCGGCCCGGCATGCCGACGACGATGGACATCGAGGCCGATCTGTTCCCGCGCGTCGATCTCGCCAAGTTCGGCCTGGCGCCCTGCACGAGCATGTTCTTCTTCGGGCCGAACGATCGCATCGGCGTCGATGATTTCCGCCCCGAAGTGCATGATTCGGACGGGCTGATGATCCTGAACGGGCGCGGCGAGCGGCTTTGGCGGCCGCTCTCGAACCCGAGCACGCTGCAGATCAGCGCCTTTGTCGATGCCGGCATGCGCGGCTTCGGCCTGATCCAGCGCGATCGCGAGTTCGTCACCTATCAGGACCTCGAAGCGGTCTATGAGAAGCGGCCGAGCCTCTGGGTGGAGCCGGTCGGCGACTGGGGCCAGGGTGCGGTCACGCTGGTGGAGATCCCGACCAACTCGGAGATCCACGACAACATCGTCGCCTATTGGCAGCCGAAGGACGCGATCCCCGCGGGCTCGGAATATTCCTTCGCCTATCGCCTGTCCTGGGGCGGCGATCCGGCCTTTGCGCCGGGCGGCATGGTCGTCTCCGACACCATGATCGGCCGGGCCTTGATCGAGGATGACGGTCCCGCCCGCCGCTTTGTCATCGACTTCGCGCCGCAGCAGCTTCTCGACGGCAAGCCGGCGCCGGAGCCGAAGGCCACCGTCACGACGTCCGAGGGCACGGTCTCCAATGTCGTCGTGATGCCCAATCCGCAGATCGGCCAGGGCCAGGGCTGGCGGGTGCATTTCGAGCTCGATCCCGGCAAGGCCAGCCTGATCGAACTCCGCGTCGTTCTCACCTTCCCCGACGGGCGCCCGTCCGAGACATGGGTCTATCGATGGACGGCGACGGCGTGATCGCCCTGTCGGCCAGCAATAAAGCTGCCGCCGAAACAGACCTGACCGATGCCGCGGATCGTCCGGCTTCGCCCGAGATGCCGATGCGCGGCATGCCGGCCGAGATGCCCGGCGACATGCCGCGGCAATCGCTGTGGCGCTTTCGCCGGCGCAACCGGCGCCGCTTCATCGATGCCGGCCGCTCGCGTTCGTCGCTGACGCGGCGTTTCGCCGTGCTCGGCTCGGCGATGCTGCTCGCCGCCTTCGCGGTCTATGAGATGGAGCAGGTGCTCGAGGTCGGCGGGCTCACGCCGGTCGAGATCGTCGTGCTCATCCTGTTCGCGCTCAATTTCGCCTGGATCGCCATGGCCTTCGTCAGCGCGATTGCCGGCTATGGCGTCGTGATCGGGCGCCTCAGCCGCACCCGCCGCACCCCGGCCGGGCCGCTCGCCTCGCGCACGGCCTGCCTGATGCCGACCTATAATGAGGATCCGGCGCGCGTCTTCGCGGCGATCGAGGCGATGGCGACGGGCCTCTACGATCTCAACCAGGCGCCGGCGTTTGACTGGTTCGTGCTGTCCGACACCACCGATCCCGACGTGGCGCTCGCCGAGGAAGCGGCGCTGCTCGCGGCACGCAGCCGCCTCGGCGACAAGACGCGGCTCTATTACCGGCGGCGGCGGCGCAATGTCGCGCGCAAGGCCGGCAATGTCGCGGATTTCTGCACCCGCTGGGCAAGCCATTACGACAATATGCTCGTCCTCGACGCCGACAGCCTGATCGCGCCGGAGACGATCGTCGAGCTTGCCCGCCGCATGGACGAGGATCCCGATGCGGGCCTCATCCAGACGATCCCCGCGCTCGTCAACGGCACGACGATCCTGGCGCGCCTGCAGCAATTCGCCGGCCGGGTCTATGGCCCGATCGTCGGCTCCGGCCTCTCCTTCTGGACGGGCTCGGAAGGCAATTACTGGGGCCACAATGCGATCATCCGCACCGCCGCCTTCCTCGGCGCCGCGGGCCTCCCCGACCTGCCCGGCAAGCCGCCCTTCGGCGGCCATATCCTCAGCCATGATTTCGTCGAGGCCGCGCTGATCCGCCGCGCCGGCTGGACGGTGCGCATCGCCGACGACCTCGCCGGCTCCTATGAGGAGAGCCCGCCCTCGATCATCGACCTCGCGATCCGCGACCGGCGCTGGTGCCAGGGCAATCTGCAGCACATCTTCGTGCTGCCGGCGCGGGGACTGCACTGGGTCAGCCGCATCCACCTGATGACCGGCATCGGCTCCTACCTCGCCTCGCCGCTCTGGCTGCTGCTGATCCTCGCCGGCCTCGCCCTGTCGCTGCAGGCCCATTTCATCCGGCCGGAATATTTCACCGAGGATTTCCAGCTCTTCCCGACCTGGCCGGTGATCGACGCGGAACTCGCGCTCCGCCTGTTCGGCCTGACGCTCATCGTGCTGTTCGCGCCGAAGCTGCTCGGCCTCATCGCCTTCCTGCGCGACCCCGAGGCGCGGCGCAAGGTCGGCTTCTTCCGCACGATCTTCAGCTTCTTCTTCGAGATCTTCGTCTCCGCGCTGATCGCGCCGGTCATGATGCTGGTCCATACCGGCGCCATCGTCTCGATCCTGATCGGCCGCGATTCGGGCTGGAAGCCGCAGCGGCGCGACGATGGCGGCGTGCCGCTCAAGGCGCTGATCGTGCGCCATCGCTGGCACATGCTGTTCGGCATCGCCCTGCTCTTCGCCGCATCGCTCGATTCCTGGGTGCTGGTGGCGTGGCTGTCGCCGGCGATTCTCGGCATGCTGCTCGCCGTTCCGGTTTCCGGCATCACGGGATCGACGCGCATCGGCCGCGATATCCGCCGCCTCGGCCTGCTCCGCACGCCCGAGGAGGTCGATCCGCCCGCGATCGTGCGCGCAGCGGCGGCGCTCCGCCCCGTCTACGACCAGGCGATCGCGGCGCGGCCGGACCTTGCCACGCTCGCCGAGGACAGCAGCGCCCGCGCCCTCCATCTCGCTTTGGTCGACCGCGTCGCGGATCGGCCGCGGGGCCAGATCGACGCCACCGAGGCGCTCGCCACGGCCAAGATCGGCGAGGCGACCAATGTGGAAGAGGCGGTGGCTTTCATGACGCCGCAGGAGCGCGCCACCGTGCTCGCGACGCCCACGCTCATCGTCAAGCTGGCAGAGCTTCCCAAGCACTGATCGCCCTATAGCCGCCTCACATTGCAGTGCGGCAATCCGGCTTTTCGCAACCGCACAAACCGGCTAAGAATAAGGTCACGTCCCGGAGCGTGTGAGGGACCGACATCGGGGGAATGCGTGGCCATCAAGAAGATTCTCGTCGCCAATCGGTCAGAAATCGCAATCCGCGTCTTCCGGGCAGCCAACGAGCTCGGACTGCGGACCGTCGCCATCTTCGCCGAAGAAGACAAGCTGGCGCTTCACCGCTTCAAGGCGGACGAGGCCTATCAGGTGGGCAAGGGCCTCGGCCCGATCGAAGCCTATCTTTCGATCCCCGACATCATCCGCATCGCCCGCGAGGCGCGGGTCGATGCCATCCACCCCGGCTACGGCCTGCTCTCCGAAAGCCCTGAATTCGCCGAGGCCTGCGCCGAGGCCGGCATCACCTTCATCGGGCCCTCCCCCGATACGATGCGCATGCTCGGCAACAAGGTGGCCGCGCGCAATCTCGCCATTTCCGCCGGCGTGCCGGTGATGCCCGCGACCGATCCGCTGCCAGACGACATCGAGACGATCAAGTCCGAGGCGCTGCGCGTCGGCTATCCGCTGATGCTGAAGGCCTCCTGGGGCGGCGGCGGACGCGGCATGCGCGTCATCCGCGACGAAGAGACGCTGCTGAAGGAAGTCACGACCGCCAAGCGCGAGGCGAAGGCCGCCTTCGGCAAGGACGAGATCTATCTCGAGAAGCTGGTGGAACGCGCCCGTCACGTCGAGGTGCAGATCCTCGGCGACCGTCACGGCAATATCGTCCATCTGTTCGAGCGTGACTGCTCGGTGCAGCGCCGCCACCAGAAGGTCGTCGAGCGCGCCCCGGCGCCCTACCTCTCCGAGGGCGAGCGCAAGGAGATCACCGACTACGGCATCAAGATCGGCCACGCCGCGGACTATTACGGCGCCGGCACCGTCGAATTCCTGATGGATGCCGACACCGGCAAGTTCTACTTCATCGAGGTCAATCCGCGCATCCAGGTCGAGCATACCGTCACCGAGCAGGTGACCGGCATCGACATCGTGAAGGCGCAGATCCGCATCGCCGAAGGCGCCGCGATCGGGACGGCGCAATCGGGCGTGCCGAAGCAGGCCGACATCCGCTTGAACGGCCATGCGCTGCAGTGCCGGATCACGACCGAGGATCCGGAGCAGAACTTCATCCCGGACTATGGCCGCATCACCGCCTATCGCGAGGCATCGGGCTTCGGCATCCGCCTCGACGGCGGCACCGCCTATTCCGGCGCCGTGATCACGCGCTTCTACGACCCGCTGCTCGAAAAGATCACCGCCTGGGCGCCGACGCCCGAGGAGGCGATCGCCCGCATGGACCGCGCGCTGCGCGAGTTCCGCATCCGCGGCGTGGCGACGAACCTGACCTTCGTCGCCAACATCATCAACCACCCGAAATTCCGCGACAATTCCTATACGACGCGGTTCATCGACACGACGCCGGAGCTGTTTGCCGCCGTTCGCCGGCGCGACCGCGCCACCAAGCTGCTGACCTATATCGCGGACGTCTCCGTCAACGGCCATCCCGAGACGCGCGGGCGCACCAAGCCGAAGGCCGACGCGCTCGCCAAGGTCGTCCCCTATTATGACGAGCCGCCGGCGCCGGGCAGCAAGCAGATCCTCGAAGCGCATGGCCCCGAGGCCGTCGCCCGCTGGATGCGCGAGCAGACCCGCGTGCTGGTCACCGACACGACGATGCGGGACGGGCACCAGTCGCTGCTGGCGACGCGCATGCGCACGCATGACATTGTCGGCATCGCCGATGCCTATTCACGGGCGCTGCCGGGCCTGTTCTCGCTCGAATGCTGGGGCGGCGCGACCTTCGACGTCGCCATGCGCTTCCTGACGGAAGACCCGTGGGAGCGGCTCGCCATGATCCGCGAGCGCGCGCCGAACATCCTGCTGCAGATGCTGCTGCGCGGGGCGAACGGCGTCGGCTACACCAATTATGCCGACAATGTCGTCAAGTTCTTCGTCAAGCAGGCGGCCGCCGGCGGTGTCGACCTCTTCCGCGTGTTCGACTGCCTGAACTGGGTCGAGAACATGCGCGTGTCGATGGACGCCGTGCGCGAGGAAGGCAAGATCCTCGAGGCGGCGATCTGCTACACGGGCGACGTCCTCGATTCCGCCCGTCCGAAATACGACCTCAAATATTACGTCTCCCTCGCCAAGGAGTTGGAGGCGGCCGGTGCGCATGTCATCGGCATCAAGGACATGGCCGGCCTGCTGAAGCCGGCCGCCGCGCGCCTGCTCGTCTCGACGCTGCGCGAGGAGACGGACCTTCCGATCCATCTGCACACGCACGACACATCCGGCATTTCGGCGGCAACGGTTCTCGCGGCCGTCGAGGCGGGCGTCGACGCGGTGGACGCGGCGATGGACGCACTGTCCGGCCTGACCTCGCAGCCCTGCCTCGGCTCGATCGTCGAGGCGCTCAAGGGCGGCGAGCGCGATACCGGGCTCGATCCGGCGGCGATCCGCAAGATCTCGTTCTACTGGGAAGCGGTGCGCGGCCAGTATGTCGCCTTCGAGAGCGATCTGCGGGCCGGCGCATCCGAGGTCTATCTGCACGAGATGCCGGGCGGCCAGTTCACCAATCTGAAGGAACAGGCCCGCTCGCTCGGTCTCGACACGCGCTGGCACGAGGTCGCGCAGACCTATGCCGACGTGAACCGCATGTTCGGCGACATCGTCAAGGTCACGCCCTCCTCCAAGGTCGTCGGCGACATGGCGCTGATGATGGTGAGCCAGAACCTCTCGGTCGACGATGTCGAGAATCCGGGCAAGGAGATCGCCTTCCCCGAGAGCGTCGTGCAGATGATGCGCGGCGATCTCGGCCAGCCGCCGGGCGGTTGGCCGCCGGCGATCCAGGCCAAGATCCTCAAGGGCGAGAAGCCCTCGACCGCCCGTCCTGGCTCGCTCATTCCGGCGGCCGACATCGAGGCGGAACGGCGTTCGGCGCGAGAGAAGTCGGGCGGCGGCGAGATCGACGATTTCGCGCTCGCCTCCTACCTCATGTATCCGAAGGTCTACACCGACTTCGCCAAGGCGCTCGACACCTATGGCCCGACGAGCGCGCTGCCGACCGCCGTCTATTTCTACGGCCTGCCGGTCGGCGAGGAGATCCCGGTCGAGCTCGAAAAGGGCAAGACCATGCTGATCCGCTGCCAGGCGATCGGCGAGGCCGATGATGACGGGCTGATCCGCGTGTTCTTCGAGCTCAACGGCCAGCCGCGCGTCGTCAAGGTTCCGGACCGGGCCAATGCCGGCAAGATCGCCGCCAAGCGCAAGGCCGAGGAAGGCAATCCGAACCATGTCGCGGCGCCGATGCCGGGCGTGATCTCAACGCTCGCTGTCAAGGCGGGCCAGCAGGTCAAGGCCGGCGACGTGCTGCTCTCCATCGAGGCGATGAAGATGGAGACCGCCATCCACGCCGACCGCGACGGCACGATCGCCGAAGTGCTCGTGCATCCGGGCAGCCAGATCGACGCGAAGGACCTTCTCGCGGTCTTCGGCTGAGGGTCTGCACGTCCTCAGGAGAAAGAAAGCGCCGGGGCCTCTCCCCGGCGCTTTGCGTTTGCGCCGCCCGCTATGGCATATCGAAGCACCGCCTCGCTGCGGCCTGAAGAGCAGAAGGGAAGAAACGAGAAATGTCCGAGGACAGGAAGATCGCGCTCGTCACCGGCGGCGGCACGGGGATCGGCAAGGCCGTCGCGCAGGCGCTGGCGGGGGCCGGCTACCAGGTCGTCATCACTGGGCGCCGCCAGGAGGCGCTGGACGCCGTGGCGAGCGAGACCGGCCGCGGCATGGTCGCGATCGCGGCCGACCTGACCGATCCGGACTCGGTTGCCGCGCTGTTTGCCGCCATCAAGGCGCGCTTTGGACGCCTCGACCTCCTGTTCAACAATGCCGGCACCAACGCGCCGGCGATCCCGCTCGAGGAACTGACGCCGGCCCAGTGGAAGGCAGTCGTCGACACGAACATTTCCGGCGTCTTCTACTGCACGCAGGAAGCGTTCCGCATCATGAAGGATCAGGTGCCGCGCGGCGGACGGATCATCAATAACGGCTCGATCTCGGCGACGGCGCCGCGGCCGAATTCGGCGCCCTATACGGCGTCCAAGCACGCCGTGCTCGGCCTCACCAAGTCGACCTCGCTGGACGGGCGCAAATATGACATCGCCTGCGGCCAGATCGACATCGGCAATACCGAGACGCCGATGGCAGCCAAGATGAAAAGCGGCGTGCTCCAACCCGATCTGTCGATCAAGGTCGAGCCGACCTTCGACGTCAAGCATGTCGCCGACGCCGTCCTCTACATGGCCGGCCTGCCGCTTGACGCCAATGTGCTCACCATGACGGTCATGGCGACCAAGATGCCGTTTACGGGCCGCGGCTGAGGCCATCGGCGCGTCCAGAACCAGGGCGGCCGCGACGCTGGCGGATGGCTCGGCCGGCGACGACCGGCCATTTCCGCGGCGCGGCCTCCGGGCTATTTCTGAAAAGCGAAAGTTGTATTTCGCCGCGAGTCATGTTCATTTGTCGCCGAAAGCTGGCTCACGATCGGTGGGCCGGGCTGCAGGCATATCGTCAGATCTGATTTAAGTCTTTTAGGACGCCATGCGGATGGACACTCCTGCTGTGAGCGGGCCGATGGTGGATGCCACCTTTGATCTCGCCCCGATCGCGCTTTGGCTTGAAGACTACAGCGCACTTCGGCGCCTGTTCGGTGAGTGGCGCGCCCACGGTGTAACGGATCTCGAATTTCACCTGCGTGAGGATCGGGCGCGCGTGGCGCTTTGCTCGCGTTCGATCCGCCTGCTCAAGGTCAACCAGCGCACGCTCGCCCTCTATGGTGCGCGCGACGTTGCCGAACTCGAGGCCAATCTCGGCCGCGTCTTCCGCGACGACATGTTCGAGACGCATATCGCCGAGCTCGTGCAGCTCTGGGAAGGCAAGCGCGAGTTCTTCAGCACGACGGTCAATTATACGCTGGCCGGCGATCG
The DNA here is from genome assembly GCF_014196455.1 of Kaistia hirudinis. Taxonomy (GTDB): domain Bacteria; phylum Pseudomonadota; class Alphaproteobacteria; order Rhizobiales; family Kaistiaceae; genus Kaistia; species Kaistia hirudinis. The sequence goes on along the minus strand of NZ_JACIDS010000003.1, from coordinate 774,438 downwards.
GCTCGACATCCAGCTGCGCGGCGTCGTAATGCCGGGATCCGAGACGAGCTGGGACCATGTCCTCGTCTCGACGGAGAACGTGACGGCGCTCGAAACCGCCTATCGCCGCCTCCAGCGCAGCAACGACTATGGCCGCGGCCTGTTCCAGCATTCGCCCGTGTCGCTCTGGGTCGAGGATTTCAGCGCGGTCAAGCGGCTGATCGACGATGTCAGGGCGCGGGGCATCATCGACTTTCGCGTCTTCACCGACGTCCATCCGGAATTCGTCTCGCGCTGCATGAGCGAGATCCGCGTCATCGACGTGAACCAGCAGACGCTGGACCTGTTCGCGGCGCCGGACATGCAGACCTTGCTGCGGCGGCTCGGCGACGTGTTTCGCGACGACATGGAGCGTCACTTCCGCGAGCAACTGGTCGATCTGTGGAACGGCAAGCTGTTCCAGCTGCGCGAGGTCGTGAACTACGCTCTGGACGGGCGGGAGCTCTATCTGCTGCTGCAATTCTCCGTGCTGCCGGGGCACGAGGAGGACTGGTCGCTGGTGCAGGTGGCGCTGACCGACATCACGGCGCGCAAGGCGGCTGAGGCCTATCTCGAATTCCTCGGCAAGCACGACGCGCTCACCAAGCTGCACAACCGCTCCTTCTATATCGACGAGCTTGCGCGGCTGCAGCGCAACGCCCCCTTCCCCGTCTCGATCGTCATGGTCGACCTCGACGAGCTGAAGGAGACCAACGACCGGTTCGGCCATGCGGCGGGTGATGACCTGCTGCGCCGGGTCGGCGAGATCCTGGCGAAGTCCGTCGAGAAGCCGTGGAGCGCGGCCAGGATCGGCGGCGACGAGTTCGCGATCGTCCTGCCGGGCGCGGATGAGGACGAGACCAGACTCGTCATGGAGAATGTGCGCCGCCTGCTCGACCTCAACAATCAGTTCCACACCGGCAAGCCACTGTCCCTCTCGCTCGGTGCCGCCACGCGGCATGTCGGCGAGCGGATGGAAGAGGTCGCCCGTCGCGCCGACGCCGCGATGTACGAGGCCAAGCGCAGCTATCACGCCGATCTCGGCCTCAGCGGCGGTCGCGACCTGCCGCTCACGTCCTGACGGGCGCGCAGTCCGTCGCGTAGAGGAAATCCTTCACCGGCATGCCGCCGAGCACCACGAAGTGGATCAGGCGGGGCAGCCAGAAGACGACGTCGCTGCCGACGCGCCATTGATAGTCGCGATCGCTGCCGAGGCGGGTCAGATCGATCGGCGCGGTGACCGCGCCCTTGCCGTCGTCCAGCACGAGCGGCGTCGTGCATTTGGCGTTTGCGAGCTGCAGGTAGAGGATCCCGATGCCTGCGACGAGATAGAGGATCACGAGCCGCACCATCGAATATCCCACCTCAGCGCCCGAACCGTTGGGCCGGGATGGTGACGGCAGCCTTGCGGCAAAGCAACAGGCCGAAACGCGAAAAACGCCGTGCCCCCACGCCAGAGGCATTGGGGGCACGGCGCCGGTCTCGTCGCGTCCGGGGAGGTGTCAGCCGCGGCGAAGCCAGACGAGCATTTCGCCGGGGCTGCGATTGTCCCAGGCGTAATAGGGCACGGCCTTGATCGTCACCGGCTCACGCTTCGGCGGCTCGTTGCGATAAAGCTGCCCGTCCCAATCCTCGGTCGAATCGACATCGGCCCCGCCGATCAGCGTCACCACGCCGCCGAGCAGATCCGGCTCGGCTTGCGCCCGCAAGGCGGCGCCGGCCGGCAGGGAGATGCGGTTGAGGCCGACCGGATTGTCGACGCCCTCGAGGCAATAGACGAGCGGACCACGCTTCAGCGTGACGCGTCCCGCATCCTGGCGCACATCGGGATGCGCATAGAGCCGCTCAATGACGAGTTCGAGTTCGAGGTCGATCCGGTCCCCGGCGTGCCACTCGCGGGTGATCGTCGCATAGCCGTCGTGGACCGAGCGGTCGAGATCGACGGCCTCGCCGTTCAGCCTCAGCCTAGCGCCCGCCGCGAAGCCGGGAATGCGCAGGTGCAGAGCGAAGTGCGCGGGCTTCGCCACGTCCACATCGATCCGCACCGCCCCCTCCCAGGGATAGTTCGTAGACTGCGTCAGCGTGACCGCCGTGGTGCCGAGATCGAGCCGCGCCGTGCTGTCGCAATAAAGATGCACCGCCGCCTCGCCCTCGGCCTGGCCGTACATATAGGACCCGATCGACGCCACCATGCGGCCGATGTTCGGCGGGCAGCAGGGGCAGCGATGCCACTTCCAGCGATTGTGCTTGCCGCGGCTCTCCAGCGGATTCTCATAGAAAAAGAGCGAGCCATCCAGCGACAGGCCGGAGATCGAGCCGTTATAGAGCGCGCGCTCCATCACGTCGGCATAGCGGCGGTTGGGGCCCATGCCGAGCATGCGATTGGCCCAGAAGATCAGGGCGACGGAAGCGCAGGTCTCGGCATAGGCGCTTTCGTTCGGCAGATCATAATCCGACGTGAAGCCCTCATTGGCCTCCGAAGGCCCAAGGCCGCCGGTGACATAGAGCTGCTTGCTGTTCAGATCGTCCCAGAGCCGGTCGAGCGCCACGCGCAGCGTATCGTCGCCGAACTCGGTCGCGACATCCGCCATGCCCGAATAGAGATACATCGCGCGGACGGCGTGGCCGACGACCTTGTCCTGATCGCGCACCGGCTTGTGCGACTGGTTGTATTCATAGGTCTTGAAGTGGAAGTCCTTCGGGTCGGCGCCGCGGGCCCGCGCCTCCTGATCGTAATAGTGGGGCTGCTGGCCGCGCTCGTCGATGAAGAATTTGGCGAGCTTCATATAGCGGTCATTGCCGGTGACGCGCGCCAGCTTGACGAGGGCGAGCTCGATCTCCTCATGCCCGCAATAGCCGCGCTTCTTGCCCGGCTCGGGACCGAACTGGCTGTCGATATGGTCGGCATAGCGGCACATGATGTCGAGCAGCTTGCGCTTGCCCGTCGCCTGGAAATAGGCGACTGCGCCCTCGATCAGGTGCCCGGCGCAATAGAGCTCGTGGCAGTCACGCAGATTGGTCCAGCGCAGGCCCGGCTGCATGCGCTGGTACCAGGAGGAGAGATAGCCGTCCTCCTGCTGCAGCTTGCCATACATGTCGATGACCGCGTCGATCTTCGCCTCGAGCGCGGGATTGGGCTTGCGATAGAGCGAATAGGCCGCCGTCTCGATCGTCTTGGCGAGGTCGGAATCCCAGAACATCTGCGTCGTCACGGTCGAGGCCGTGAAGGTCGGCTTGCCGATGGCCGCCGGCGACATCGACATGAAGGGAATGCGCAGCTCCGGCACCGGCCGGTCGGGATCGATCTGGTCGAGCATGCCCGCCTCGACGCAGCGCTCATAGAGAATATCGGCGGTCTTGTCGGCGACGGCATCCACACGCGCGCCCCAGAAGCCGCGCACATCGACCTGGGGAACGGCCGGCGGACGGAAGCGGGCCCTCGGTGTCTCGGCAGCAGCCGGCGCGGAAAGTGCACTCATGGTCGTCTCCTGGACTGTGACGGGATGCGTGGGCCTACTTCACCGCGCCCGCGGTCAGGCCGCGGATGTAGAAGCGCTGAAGCAGGAGGAAGAGGACGAGGCAGGGGATCATCATCACGGTGACGCCCGCCTGGACGGCGCCCCAGTCGACGGCGCCGAAGCGTCCCGACTGGACGGCCGTCATCATGATCGGCAGCGTGAACTTCGACTGGTCGGTCATCAGCACGAGCGCCGCCAGGAATTCGTTCCAGCTGTTCAGGAAGGCGAAGATCGCGACCGTGACGACGCCGGGCCAGACGAGCGGCAGCATGATGCGCGCCAGCAGCGCCACGCTCTTCGCGCCGTCGATCCGCGCCGCCTCCTCGATCTCCTTCGGCACCGCATCGAAGGCGTTGCGCATCATGAAGATCGAGAAGGGCAGCTGCAGCGTAACATAGACGAGCACGAGGCCGGTCAGCGTGTTCTGCAGCTTGAAGGTCGTCAGGATCAGGAAGATCGGCGTCAGGATCGACTGGAACGGAATCATGATCGTCGCGAGGATCATGAGGAAGAACGCGTTCTTGAACGGGAAGTGGAAGCGCGAGAAGCCGTAGCCGGCGAAGACCGAGATCAGCACCGTGAGCAGCACGCTCATCACCGCGACATAGATGCTGTTCTGCGCCGCGTGCCAGAGCCCGTCGCCGAAGGTGTCGAGCGTCACATAGTTCTGGACCGAGAAGCCGGTCGTCGGCCAGGGCGGCAGCGGCGGCTGGCGCGCCTCCATGGGCGGCTTGAAGGTCGACAGCACGGCCCAGACGATGGGGGCGATGAACACCACCGAGAGGAAGATGCCGGTGCCATGATCGGCAAAGAGCGATGCGAGCGAGCGCTCGCGCGAACGGATCGCCATCACATGCCCTCCGGATTGCGCAGCAGGCGGAGCTGGACGAGGCTCAGGACCACGAGGATCACCAGCAGGACCATGGAGAGCGCGGCGCCGTAGCCGAGCTTGAACGACACGAAGGACTGGTTGAAGATCCAGTAGACGGCCGTCAGCGTGGAGTTCCGCGGCCCGCCGCGCAGGATGATGTAGAACTGGTCGAAGGCGAGGATCGATCCGGCGACGGACAGGATCAGCGCCAGCGCCAATGTGCGGCGCATCAGCGGCAGCGTGATCGAACGAAAGCGCTGCCACGCATTGGCGCCATCGATCTTGGCCGCCTCCATGAGCTCGCCCGGGATCGACTGCAGTCCGGTCATCAGTATCACCATGGTGAAGCCGGCGACCTTCCAGACCACCATGACGATGATCGACCAGAAGGCGGGATTGAAGGTGGCGAGCAGGTTGACCTTCTTGTCGGTCAGGCCGAGCTGATAGGCCGCCGGGCTGAACAGGCCGGCATCGACATTGAGCAGCCACGCCCAGAGCAGGCTCGCCGAGGCGAAGCCGACCACCACCGGCATGAAGAAGGCGGTGCGATAGGCGCCGACCATCGGCCGCGGCCGCTCGACGAAGAGCGCCAGCGGGAAGGCGACGGCGAAGATCGCGATGGTGACGATGACCGTATAGTAGAAGGTGAAGTTCAGCGCCCGCCAGAAGCGGACGTCCTTGGTGATGGCGATGTAATTGTCGAGCCCGATGAAGCTGTGCGTGCCCATGAGGGGCCAGTTGTGCAGCGACATCCAGGCGGTCATGCCGAGCGGCACGACGAAGAACACGATAACCAGCGCGATGGCGGGCGCGATATAGAGATAGCCGACCCATTGACTGCGATCGACGCGCCGATGGCGCGTGCCGCGAATGGCAGGCGTCGTGGCGGCTGGATCGGTGCTGGCTGCCTTGCTGTTGGCTGCCTGGGTGCCCGCTGCCTTGGCCGATAGGGTCGACATGGCGGCTCCGTCGTGGCGCTGCGAAGGTTTCTGGCGCTCAGAGAGCGGCGGAGGCGCGCGGCGCCTCCGCCTTGTGAGGGCGTGCCGTTACTTGCCGGCGCCCTGGTCGATGATGCTCTGCATCGTCTCCTGGGCGTTCTGGATCGAGCCGTCCACGTCGTCGCCGAAGAAGACTTCGCTGATCATCTGCGCCCACGGGCCGTTCGCCGAATTGATGATGTCGTTGAACACCACCGAATAGGGCGTGCGTCCCTTGGCCATCGCCTCGGCCGCGATCTTGTAGCGCGGGTCGAGGTTCTTCAGCGCCGCGTCGGCGATATCACCGCGCACCGGCAGCGAGCCGCGGCTCGCGAGCAGGGTCTGGCCTTCCAGCGAATAGGCGTAGTCCAGGAACTCCTTCAGCACGTCCAGCTTCTTGGTGCCCTTGGTGACGACGAAATTGTCGCCGCCGGCGAAGGACGACCAGCCGCCATCCTTGCCCGGCAGGAAGGTGACGCCGTAGTCGATGTCCTTGTACTGCGTGTTGAGCGCGCCGATGGCGAAGGCGCCCGACGGCGCGATGCCGATATTGCCCCCGGCAAAGGCGGCGAAGAAATTGGCGCCGTTGTCGGTCTGCGCGCCCTCGGGCACGAGGCCCTTCTTGACCATCGAGCGATAGAAGTCGATCGCCTCACGCAGCTTGGGGTCGGTCAGCATCGCCTTCGAGCCGTCTTCCGACAGGATCTCGCCGCCCGACGCCCAGACCAAAGGCGTGAAGGTGAAGATGTTGCAGCCGCCGCAGGCGCCGGAGAAATAGAAGCCCTTGATGTCCCCGCCGAGCGCATTGACCTTCTCGGCATCGGCCTCGATCTCGGCCCAGTTCGTCGGACCCTTCTCGGGGTCGAGCCCGGCCTGCTTGAACAGCTTCTTGTTCCAGATCAGCACGGAGGAATCCGCGGAGAACGGCAGGCCGTAAATTCGGTCCTTATAGGTGCCGGTCTTCACATGCGCCGGCGAGAGCTGGCTGAAATAGGGCAGCGATTTCGCCCAGTCGGTGATGTCCTCGAGCTGGCCTGCCGCCGCGAAGGCGGGCGTATAGATGAGGTCCAGCGACAGGCCATCCGGCGCCGTGCCGCCGGCGACGGAGGTCGCATATTTCGGAACGATCTCGGCATTGGGGATAATGTCGAGCTTGATCTGGTTCTCGTGGCTTTTGTTGAAGGCCTCCACGATCTGCGGCATGAAGTTCGAGCCGTCGGCGCGCACCCATATATTGGCGGTTTCCGCCGCCTGCGCGAGCGCCGTCATCGACAGCACGGCCGCCGTGGCGGCCAAGAGGCTACCCAGTCTTCTCATCGTCATCCTCCCACCCTGTTCGCCGGCTCGGCTCCTCCCGACCGGCGTCGCTTCTTCGTCAACCGCCCGGCGGCTGGCCGCAGGACTCCCTCACCATGAGCCGGCACGGCAACTTGCGTATGCCGGGCTCAACCCGCGTGCCGTCGACGAGCGAGAGCAGCGTCAGCCCCGCCTCGCGACCAAGCGCCACGAGATTCATGTCGACCGTCGTCAGTGGCGGACGCGACGCGCGGGCCACGATCTCCCAATTGTCGAAACCGACCACGGCCACGTCGTCCGGGACGCGCACGGACCGCTCGCGCAGCGCGTCGATGACGCCGCGCGCGATCTGGTCGTTGCCGCAGAACACGGCATCCGGCGCCTCGCCGGTGCCGTCAAACAGGCGCGCGATCGCCTCATGGCCCCAGGCTTCGGACCACGGTCCCATCAGCGCGGGCATCGGATCGAGGCCCTGCTCGGCGAGCACATCGGCATGGGCGCGGGCGCGCTGGTGCACGACGGCGAATGTCTCGGGCCCGGTGACATGGGCGATCCGCCGGCGGCCGAGCCGCGCGAGATGCTCCACGGCCAGCCGCGCACCGCCCTCGTCATCCGAGACGAAGGCGATCGAGCCCGGATCGGGCTGCGTGAAGGCATAGATGACGGGCAGTCCGAGCCCGGCGAGGTCGACCGGCAGATGGCGGTCGACGCGCTTGCCGGTCGCGATGATGCCGTCGACGCGCTTGTCCAGCATCGCGTCGACATGAAGCTGACCGAGCCGCGGATCGTCCTCGACATTGCAGAGAAAGACCGAGACGCCATTATCGACCAGCGCCTCGGAAATGCCGGCCATGACGGGCAGCGAGAAGCGGCCATAGGTGTCGTTGGTGAGCAGGCCGACCGTGAAACTGCGGCGGCGGAGCAGGCTCTGGGCGAGCCCGTTTGGCCGGAAGCCCAGCTGGCGCGCCGTGTCCTGAATCCGCGTCCGCGTCTCCGCGGTCATCCGGCCCTGGTCGTTCAGCGCCTTCGAGGCCGTCGCCACGCTGACCCCGGCCGCGAGCGCCACGTCGCGCAGCGTGACGGGTCGCCGCCTTGCGCCTCCGGTCCCGCTGTCCGACCCGCTCGACATCGCATTTCCTCTCCACGGCCCGCCTCTGATGGGCAGGTCCTTGTCTGAGAAAAGCTTTTCTCACTCGTCGCCTTAAAAAGGCGGGAGCGTCGGCCACCGCCTTGAGGCAACTTGAGAAAACCTTTTCTCAGTTCAGGCTACACACTCCTCCCGCTTCTGGCAAGCGGGTGCCGATGGCTCCGGCGAGAGAGGGCGATGGCTAGAAGGTCTCGGCGAGAGCCGTCGTCCAGCGATAGGCCATCAGGCTCAGCTCGGCGCTGAAGAAGACGATCGCGCCGTTCCAGGCGACCGCGATGAACGAGAGAAACGCGCCCGCGAGCACCGCGAGACCGTCGCGCTCGATCAGCCCGAAGGCGAAGGCGATGACCGCGAGCGCCGGCAGCTGGTTGCCGAGCGGGATCGGCAGAACGATCATCACCGCATGGACCAGGATCGGCAGCGCCAGCACGAAGCGGGCGACGCGCCCCGAGAGCGCGGGAAGGCGTGGCCGCAGCATCCATTCGACCCGGCGGAACCAGGGCGCGATCCAGAGCCCGCCCTTGACCACCGGCTCCCGCGGCATGCTGAAGCGTCGCAGCCTCTCGGGGAGGATCAGCCGGTCAGCCCCCAGCATCACCTGCAGCGCGAGAATGGCGAGCGCGGTGCCGAAGACGACGCCGGTGGGCAGGCCAGGCACCGGAATGAAGGATGGGAGCGCCAGCATCAGGATCGTCAGTCCGATCCCCGCGCCGCCGAGCGCGTCCACCATCTCGCCGACCGTGACCCGCCGATCCGGCAGGAGCTTTCCGAGATCGGCGAGGATGGCGGAGGCGGAGTGGGACCGGGCATAGGCCGCGAGATCGTCGGAACGCTCCGCCGCAGTGCCCGAGTCGAGGCTCTGAGAGCCGTCGCCGGCGGGCGTTTCGCCGCTCGAAGCCGGATCGTCGATCCCCACGCCGTTCTGCCTCCATCCGTCAGCCATTGCACGGCGGGGAAATTTCCGGCGACCAGCCGTTTCCCCGGCCCGCACAGACCGTCTTGCGAAATCGCTGCCATAGTGTCGTCATCACCGCCGTCCACTTCAAGGGCGGCCAGCCCAAGCTGGCATATCGGGCGGAGCACTCATGGTTCGGCGTCTTTCTCGGCTGTCCTGGCGATCGATAGCGACCGTCGGCGTGCTGCTGATGGTTTCGATCTTCCTGCTTGATGCCGCCGGGGCGGCTGCACAGGACGACCAGCAGGCGCGGATCGACACGTGGAACGCGACGCTGGAACGCGTCGACAGCGCCATCCGGCGCGTCAACGTCACCGACCCCGAACTGCGCGAGTTGAACGACCAGGTCACGGATGTGATGACCAAGGCGAGCGCCTTCGCGGCAAAGCTCGCACCGCAGATCGCCGCGGCGGATGCGCAGGTGAAAGCGCTCTCGCCGGTTCAGGGCGCCGACGAGACGATCTCCGACGCGGTGAAGGCCGATCTCGCCACGGCGCAGCAGACCTATGGAGACCTGGCCGGCAGCCAGAGGCAGGCAATCGCCATCGTCGCGCACGGGGCATCCACCCAGGCCCAGATCAACGAGCGGCGGCGCAGCATCTTCACGGCGCGCCTGCTCGAGCGACGCCAGAGCCTGCTCGATCCGACGCTGTGGATCGATGCCGGAGCCGAGGTCCCGGTGATGGCGTCCGGCATCGCGGACATCGTCAGCGAATGGTACTCCTCGTTCCGCGCCGGCGCGGACCGATGGGCCGCCATCGTCGTGGTCATCGTGGGCGCCAGCATGCTTATCGGCCTGTTCATGGGACGGCGCCTGATCGTCGACCGGATCAGGTCTCCACATCACACGGAGCCCTATTCCTCCCGCTCGAAGGTTGTCGCCGCAGCCCTCACCGTCGGCATCAACACCGTTATTCCAGCGGTGATCATGTTCGCGGGCCACTCGATCCTGACCGCTTTCCGCCTGTCGCCGGAACGGATGAGCCAGATCTGGTACGGGGTCGCCGTATCCGTCGTCCTCTTCGCACTGTGCTCCGGGCTGGCGCGCGCCCTGCTCGCTCCTGCCCGGCCGCCGCTGCGCCTCGTCTCGCTCGACGACGCGCTCGCCCGGCAGATCTTCAACTTCGTCATCGCCATTTCCGTCCTTCAGGCGCTCGCCATCTTCATCGATCGCCTGACGCGCACTGTGATGACGGCCTTGCCTCTGACGGTGGTCTTTGACGGCGTGCTCTCCGTCGCCAGCGCCCTGCTGATCGTCAAGACGGTCCGGACGTTGAATCGGCATGCCGATGCCACCGAGGAGGAGGACGACGGCGAGCAGGACGAATCGCCGCTGCAACGCTTCGCGCTGATCGTCGCCGGCCTCACCGCGGCCGTGGCAGTCGTTGCCAGCCTGATCGGCTATGTGGCGCTCAGCCGCTTCGTCACCACGCAGATCGCGTGGATGACGACCGTGTTCAGCCTGCTCTATCTGCTCACCATGCTGACCGACGAGCTGACGACGGCCTGGTTCCGCCGGGAAGGCGTGGTCGGCAGCCGGCTGATCGCGTCCGTCGGTTTCGCGCCGCGCTCGTTGACCCAGCTCGGCGTCGTGTTCAACGGCGTCGTTCGCCTCATCCTTGTCGGCCTCGCGCTGCTCGCCGTCTTCGCGCCCTGGGGCTTCGATTCCAATTCGGTGATCGGCAGCTTCCGCCAGCTGTTCATCGGCTTCACGATTGGCGCGATCACGATCTCGCCCATCACGATCCTGACGGCGATCGCAGTCTTCATCATCGGCCTCGTCGCGACGCGCGCCTTCCAGCGCTGGCTCGACACGCGCTTCCTGCCGACGACGCGGCTCGATTCAGGTCTGCGCAATTCGATCCGGACGATCATCGGCCATATCGGCTGGATCCTCGCGGCGGTGTTCGCCTTCGGCTATGCCGGACTCGACCTCTCGTCGGTCGCCATCGTCGCCGGCGCGCTCTCCGTCGGTATCGGCCTCGGCTTGCAGGGCATCGTCAACAATTTCGTCTCGGGCCTCGTCCTGCTCGCCGAGCGGCCGATCCGGGCCGGCGACTGGATCGTGGTCGGCGCCGAGGAGGGTGTCGTCAAGCGCATCAACATCCGCGCGACGGAAATCGAGACCTTCGACCGCGCGACGGTGATCGTGCCGAATTCGAGCCTCATCACCGGGCCGGTCAAGAACATGGTGCTGCATGACCGGTCGGGCCGCGCGGTCGTCAAGGTTGGCGTCAGCAAGGACAGCGATCCCGCCGTCGTGCGCGATATCCTGCGCCAGATCGCCAAGGATCATCCTCTGGTGCTGTCCTTCCCCGAGCCATGGGTGCAATTCACCGATTTCGACGCGAAGGCGCTGCATTTCGAGCTCGGTTGCTACGTCTCCGACAATGGCAAGGCCGGCACGGTCCGCTCCGATCTGCGCTTCCGCTGCTTCGAGGAATTCGCCAGGCACAACATCCAGCTCCCGGCCCCCTGACCGGACCATGTTGCTTCGCCGCGCCAAATCGGCGAACACTCGCCCCATCCGAATATTGACCGGATGCCGATCCCCCCGAGGCCCAATCCAATGACCAACCCATCCCGCCGCGTGCTGGCCCTTGCCCCGCTTGTCCTCGCCGCCATGCTTTCGGGCTGCTTCTCGACGGTGGAGGCGCCGAAGTCGCCGGTGTTCTACGACCGCCTGGACGCCGCCGGCGCCACCGTCAGCCCCGAGGCGGCGGCGAGCATGATCACCGGTTATCGCGCCACGCGCGGCCTCTCGGCCGTGACGGTCGATCCGCGCCTCAACAAGATGGCCGCCGATCAGGCGCGCGCCATGGCCGCAGTCGACCAGGTCGGCCATGACGTAAAGGGCGGCGGCAGCTTCGATAAGCGCCTCGCAGCGTCCGGCTTCGACGCCGGCCTCGCGGTCGAGAACGTCGGCGCCGGCTACCGCACGCTCGCCGAGGCCTTCTCCGGCTGGCGCGATTCGCCCAAGCACAACGCCAATATGCTGAAGCCCGGCGTGACACGGCTCGGCATCGGCACGGCCTATGCGCCGAAGAGCAAGTACAAGGTCTACTGGTCGCTGATCCTCGCCAAGCCCTATGAGCCGCCGGCCGGGATGGCGGGCCCGGCCCTGCCGGCGGATGGCAGCACGGTCGTCCAGCTCGGCGGCGCGGTGGTGGGGCGCTGACGCCTCATTCGGCCTTGCGGTAGAAATAATTGGCGTCGCGCCCGAAGAAGAGGGCGCGGAGCCGGCGGCGCATCGCCTCGCTGCGCCTGAGCGGCTCGAGCGGCAGGCGCGCGGCGTCATAGGCCGCGACCTTGGCCGCATCGAGCATGCGCCTCCGCCCCGGGGGCTGCTGCGGCAGGCCGAGTTTCCGCAGGACGGCATTGGTGAAATAGAGCTTGTTCAACCGCCGATCGGCCGGCGACTTCCAGGTGATCGCCATGGAAATCGACCAGTCGCCGCCGGTGCGCACCCAGTGCGGCCAAGTATAGGGCAGGAACAGCCCGTCGCCGGGCCCGAAGGTGAAGACCTGCCCCTTCGCTTCGAACGCATCGCGATAGGCGTGATTGCGGTGCTTGCCGGGAAAGGTCTCCAGCCCCTCTTCGTCGACAATCGATCGATCGCGATTGTCGAAGACGTGCATGAACTTCTCGCCGTGCAGGTGCACGAAGAAGTTCTCCTCATAGTCGATATGGAAGGGCGTCACGGAATTGGCCGAGGAGACGAAGATGAACCCCATCGGCTCCGAAAACGGCGGCGCCGCCGGGCCCGCCGACTGTGCCGCCTCGGCCAGCGCGGCCTCGATCAGCGCGCGATAGGCCGGCACCGCCTCGACATTCTTCAGGACCAGCCAGGCGCCGGCGGTCTCGATCCGCCGCACGATCTCTTCTGGTTCGAGATCGACTCCGGGCGTGTCCTCCGGCCGCTGGTTCGGCTGCAGGCGGCCGGAGTTGAACTCGATCCGGTCGCGCGGCAATTCACCGACGAGGGCGGCGAGCGCCTCCAGCTGTAACAGCGGGTGATCCGCGAGGGCGTGGCGGAACGTGAAGGGCTCGCGTGGAAAGCGCGCCCGCATGATGGCGGGATCCATGTCGATGATGCGGGACGCCGCATCCTTGCCGGTAGTCGTCATGACGCCTTCTCCTCACGAAGAGCCTCTTTCCGGCGGCGCTTGCGAAGCGCGCGGAGCTTCTGCCGCAGCGTCGCCTCGGCCTCGGCGCTGCGGACCGCCAGGCTGAAGAGCGCGGAGCCGCCCGGCGGCCCCAGCGCCAGCAGGCCGATACGGATGCGGTCCGGCCACAGCCCGTCGATCATCGGATGGCCGGCCGCGGCGAGCGAATCGACCAGCGCGACGTCTCCGGCCGCCGCCCAGGCGTCCGATGCCTCCAGCATGAGCTGGACGCCCGGCGAGAAGCGCGCGAAGCGCTCGTCATAGGCGATCTTCCAGCTCACGGCACGACCGCCGGACTGGAAGCTCGCCAGCATGGCGATCGGATCGCCGCCGAGCAGCAATTCGTCGATGGTCGCCATGCCCGGCAAAGAGCCCAGCAGGGCCGCGAGCGCGAAGGACCGGCTCTTCGGATCGGCAGCGAGCGCTGTGCCCTGCCGTCCCTTCCAGCCGCCCGCTTCGAGCGCCAGAAAGGCGAGCGCCGCGCGCTCGAAATCCGGCCCGTCCCGGAGACGGCGGAAGGCGAGTTCGCCCTGCTCCGCCAGGCGGCGCCACTGGCGCGCGAATTCTTTGCGCCGGCGCCGTTCCAGCGTGTCACGGAGCGGCGCGGCGCCGGGACGAAGGAGAAGCGTGGCGCGCGCATAGGCGCCGATCTCCACGGCTGGCCGGCCGCTGCGCTCTGCAAAGCCACGGATCGCCGTAGCCGCCAGGCCGTCGAGGGGAAGGTCGGGGAAGAGGAGGACGCGCCGCCCGGACCCGCCAGCCATTTCGGCTGCCAGCGCTTCGGCGGCGGCATCGGGCGTGGCGGCATCGAGGAGCGGCGTCCCGAGGGGGGCGTAGAGGTGCGTCCAGACGGACATGGCAGGGGCGATGCGGCCGAGTCGCGCCGCACGGATCGGCGCCAGTGCGACCAGCCTTCCGCCGATACGCGGTGCCGCGAGGCTCACCGCCTGATCGCCGAGATGGGCGAGCGAGGCGGCGGCGACAGCGGGCGCGAAGAGTGGATTCGCCTCGAGCGCCGTGGCCGCGAGATCGTCCCAGCCGGCCGGCGCGCTCACGGCTGGCTCCCGTTCGTTCCGGTGCCCCGCTTCAGCGACCGCGCCCCGGTGACATGGAAGATCGAGCAGTTGAGGCCGAGGCGCCAGCGCACGGCGAGATAGACGGCGATGGTTTCGAGCACCAGCGCGATCGCCGTCGCGGTCGCGGCGCCATGCAGGCCGAAGCGGGGGATGAGCGCATAGTTGAGCGCGAGATTGACCACGAAGGTCGCCGCATAGACCGCCGCGCAGATGCGCTGTTCGCCGGCCATGGTCAGGATGCTCTCGGCCGGCCCGATCGCGGCGCGGAACAGGAGCCCAACGGAGAAGATGTAGAGCAGCGGATAGCCCGCAATGAAGCTCGGCCCGAACATGGCCAGAAGCAACTGGCCGAAGACGAGCAGCAGGCCGACGGTCGCGAGCGAGGGCCAGAAGGTCCAGTGCAGCGAATCGCGCACCGCCGCCTCGAAAAGCGCCCGGTCGCCCGCCGCGTAATATTGCGAGAAGCGCGGCATGAGCGCGGCGCGCACCGCGAAATAGACGAAATGGACGAGCGCCAGCGTCTTCACCGCCGCGAAATAGATCGCAACCTCCTCGGGCGGGCGAAGCTGGCCGACGATCAGGATGTCGACATTGGTCAGGAGATTGAAGAAGCCCTCGACCAGGAAGATCGGCAGCGCGACCGCGACCCAGGTCCGTGGCCGGAAACGCCGCAGTCCGTCCGGCACGACATTGCGGGCCCGGCGGGCCAGCGCCAGCATCTGCCAGAGCGCCGTCGCATAGGTCGCGACGATGGCGGCGATCATCGCGGTGACCGCATCCGGCAGCGCGCCGAGGCGGATCGCCGCGAAGGTCAGCGCGATGATGAGCACAGGGCGGATGATGAAGGTCGGCCACAGCGCGAGATCGGGCCAGTTGAAGCCGCGGGCGAGGCCGTCCTGGATCTCGCCGATGGCGAGCATGGGAATGCAGATCGCTGCAAGATAGAGCGGCATGACGTAGTAGCTGGCGATATGATCGCCGAGCAGCCAGATGCCGAGAATGCCGAGACCGGCGAGCGCCGTCGCCGAGGCAATGCCCTGGAGGCGACTGCCGAGGATGATGCCCCGCAGGAGGTCATGGTCGCCGCGCTCGGCATATTCGGGCACGAAGCGCACGACGGCCGTTTGGATGCCGAAGCAGGCGAGACCGCCAACGATGACCGCGCCGACCCAGACCAGGACATAGACGCCATATTCGAAATCGCCCATCCAGCGCGCGAGCAGGACCTGGCTCGCATAGGCGATGACAGCGGAGATGATGCGGATCAGGAAGGCCGTGAGCGCGATGCGCTGCGACACCGCCCGCTCGCCGGAGCCGAACACCACCTCGTCCGCCCAGCCCGCCGGCCCCGCGAGCGCGCGGCGCAGCGGCGGCGGCGCCAGGCGCTGGACGATCCGGGCGAAGGGATGGCGCAATTCGCGTTGCTCCGGACGGCATGACATAGGGACGTCGCTGGCGACATCACATGGCGACATCAGGCCACCGCGCATGTCGCTACAATTTTCTGCATTAAGAAACCCTTGGGCAGATTACGGGTTCGGCCCATGCTGGGCTTCAAGCTGGATTCGTCGCTAAGAATGAATGAAGAGATCGAAGCCTGGGATGCAGCAAGGCGGCTCGACACGCTCGGTCTCGCCTGTCCGCTGCCGGTGCTGAAGGCGCGCAAAGTGCTGGCGGGGATGCGTGCGGGCGAGACCCTGATCATCGCGGCGAGCGACCCGATGGCGGCGATCGACATACCGCATATGTGCGCCGAGGACGGCCATCGCCTGCTGCGGCGGGCGGCCATCTCCGCGCCCTCGGGCGAGCAACTCTATTTTCTCGTCGCGGCCGGCGATGGACCCAAGCGCTGAACGCGCTTATGCAGCGATGAGACGCCGGGAGAACCGGCCTGTGGGAGAGGGAGGAGACGCATGAGCAAGCGCCGCATCGCCATTATCGGGCTCGGCAAGATCGCGCAGGACCAGCACCTGCCCGTGGTCGGCAAGAGCGCCGATTTCGAGCTCGTGGCCGTGACCAGCCAGCGCGGCCTCGGCCATGGCGGCGTGCCGAGCTTCCGCACGCCGGCCGAGATGTACGCCGCCGTTCCGGGGATCGAGGCCGTCGCGATCTGCACGCCGCCGGAAGTGCGCCATGCCATCGCCGTCGAGGCGATCGCCGCCGGCAAGGACGTGATGCTGGAAAAGCCGCCAGCGGCCACGCTGACCGAAATCGACGATCTGAAGCGGCGCGCCGCGGCGGCCGGGCGCGTGCTGTTCGCCACCTGGCATTCGCAGTTCAATCCCGCCGTCGACGAAGCGCGCGCCTTGCTCGCGGCGGCGGGCCTCAAGTCGCTGCGCATCGAATGGCGCGAGGATGTGCGCAAATGGCATCCCGGCCAGGATTGGGTGTTCGAGCCCGGCGGCTTCGGCGTCTTCGATCCTGGCATCAATGCGCTGTCGATTTTCGTGCGCATTCTCCCCGGCACGGCCTTCGTCGAAAGCGCCGAACTCACCTATCCGGCCAACCGCCAGACGCCGATCGCCGCCCGCCTCGCGTTCAAGAGCGACATTGCCGGCGCACCAGCGCTTTCCGCCGATTTCGACTGGCGCGAACAGGGCGACGAGAAGTGGCACATGATGATCGAGACCGGCGACGGACGAAGCGCGCGCCTCTTCAAGGGCGGCGCGGCGCTGTCGATCGACGGCAAGACGGTGATCGAGGCGCCGAGCGAGGAATATGAGCGGATCTATGTCCGCTTCGCCGAGCTCCTGGCCGAGCGCCGGAGCGAGGTGGAGAGCGCGCCGCTGACGCTCGTCGCGGACGCCATGATGATCGGCAAGCGGCTGACGACCGATCCCTTCGCATGGTAGCGTGAGCGCGGGCAGGACGTGACGGCGGGGGGAGAAGCGCAACCGAAGCGGTGACGCGGGCGTTGCTCAAGCGGACATCGGAGGATGGACGCCCATGAGTCTTCACTGCCCCGCAAGCCCGGCCCGCGCGCGTCCCGCCCTTGCAAGGGCCAGCGCGTGGGGGCTTGCATCGGGACGTCGCGGCGTTCTGGCGTCGGCCGTCGTCGCGGCCGTTATGCTGATGTCGAGCCCCTCGGCCGCGAGCGGTGACACGCTCACGCCGGGACAATTGCTGGAAAAGATCATTCCGCGCGTCCAGCAGCCCAAAAAGGTTCGCCGGAGCGTGAAGGCCGCGCCGAAGCCGGCCCCGGACGTTGCCGCGCCGGCCGATACCGCCGCGGCGATGCCGACGCCCCGTCCCCGTCCGGATCACGAAGACGCCAAGGTGGTGGCCGCGATCGATCCGCTGCCGGCCGCCGCAGCCGAGCCGGCCCCGCCGCCGCTTCCCGCTGCGCGGCGCGCGCTCGACGCCACCGCGATCCAGGCGGGCCCGACCAATGTCGGCACGCTGTCGCCGCCGCTGGGCGCGGAAGCGCTCGCCTTCGCGCCGCCGGTCGCCGCCATGCGGCTGCAGCCCGAGCCGGCCGCGCCAGTCGATCCGTCACTCTCGCCGCTCGGCATCGTGCTGCCGCCCAAAGGCATGCTCCCCGCTCCGCCCGGGATCGATCATCTGCCGGACGACCATGCGGCGGCCGACACGGAAGACGACGGTCCGCCGCTCCCGCGCGCCAAGCCCGGCATCCTCCTCGCGGCGATCATCCCGCCCCGCGCGCCGCTCATTCCCGAAACGCTGGCCGCCTGCAAGGCGGGCCTCGCCGCGCTCAAGATCGCGGCAAAGCCGATGCCGGCCGTGCAGGAGGGCGCATGCGGCGCGCCCGACCCGCTGTCGGTCTCGACGCTCGACGATGGGGACGTCGCGCTGCAGCCGGCGGCGACGATCAATTGCGAGATGGCCAGCACATTGGCGCTGTGGCTCGACGGCGACGTGCAATCGGCGGCGGTCGCGGCCTATGGCAGCCGCGTGACCTCGCTGCGGGTGCTCGATTCCTATAGCTGCCGCGGCCGCAACCGCGTCGTCGGCGCGCAGCTCTCCGAGCACGCCTTCATGAACGCGATCGATGTCGGCGCCTTCGAGATCGGCGGGCGGTGGGTGACCGTCGAGAAGAGCGGCGACCATACGGACAAGGACACGGACTTCATCGAGACGGTCCGCCACGCCGCCTGCACGCGTTTCATGACCGTGCTGGGTCCGGGCTCCGACGGCTATCACGAGAACCATCTCCACCTCGACATGCGCCATCGCGGCAAGCATGGTGACAGCCGCTACTGTCATTGACCGGGTCGGCGCGGCCGGCCGAGCGATCGGACCATCATGGCCGGACAAAAGATCATCCTCGTCACCGGCGCCTCGTCGGGCATCGGCGCCGATGCCGCGGCGACGCTGAAGGCGCGCGGCTGGCGGGTCTTCGCTACCGCCCGCAAGGCGGATGATCTCGCAAGGCTGCGAAGCGCGGGGATCGAGGCGCTCCATCTCGACTATGCCGACGCGACGTCGATCGCAGCCGCTTCCGAGCAATTGCTCGACGCGACGGGCGGGCGGCTCGACGCTCTGTTCAACAATGGCGGGTTCGGCCAGGTCGGCGCGGTCGAGGATATCTCGACCGATCTGCTGCGCGGCCAGTTCGAGGCCAATTTCTTTGGCTGGCACGATCTGACGCGCCGCATCCTGCCCGTCATGCGGAGGCAAGGCAGCGGACGGATCGTGCAGTGCTCCTCGGTGCTCGGCTATGTCGCCGGCAAATATCGCGGCGCCTATGTCGCCTCCAAGCACGCCCTCGAAGGGCTGACCGATACGCTCAGGATGGAACTCGCGGGCAGCGGCATCCATGTCGTACTGATCGAGCCGGGGCCGATCGCCAGCCGCTTTCAGGAGAATGCGCTGGCCAATTTCCGCCAGACCGTCGACATCGCCGCTTCGCCGCACCGGGCCGATTACGAAAGCCAGCTCGCGCGCCTGACCGGAACGCGCAAGCCCTCCGCCTTCAAGCTCGGCCCCGAGGCGGTGACGGCCGCGCTGATCCATGCGCTCGAGAGCCCGCGCCCCAAGACGCGCTACCGCATCACGACGCTGGCGAAGGGCGCGGCCTTCCTGAAGCGCATCCTGCCGGATCGGACGCTCGACGGGCTCATCGCGCGCAATTCGTGACAATCGCGACAGGGAACGATCCGCGCACCGGCTTGTTTCGTATCTGGATTACGGCCGAGCCGGGCAAGGAGTGACGCACCATGAGCAATCTGGTTCATGACGACGAGAGACATGAGCGAGAGCGGCATGCGGGGCGACAATGGCCTTCGCTTCTTGTGCTCGTCGCTTGCCTCGCCATCTGCTTCGTCGCGGCGGGCATCGGTTCGGCGCTGACCCTGCCGCAGATCCCGACCTGGTACGAAGGCCTCGTCAAACCCTGGTTCAACCCGCCGAACACGGTGTTCGGCCCCGTCTGGACGATCCTCTATGCGCTGATGGCCGTCGCGATGTGGCGCGTTTGGATGCGGTCCAGCGGCGATGTACGCCAGCGCGCGGCGGGCATCTTCGCGCTGCAGCTCGCGCTCAACGTCGCCTGGTCGGCGGTCTTCTTCGCCGCCCACTCGCCCGGCGCCGGGCTGATCGTCATCGTCGCGCTGCTGGCGGCGATCATCGCCACGATCTTTGTCTTCACGCCGATCGATCGGCTCGCCGCCTGGCTGTTCGCGCCCTATCTGGCCTGGGTGAGCTTTGCGAGCGTGCTGAACGGCGCCGTCTTTGCCCTGAACTGAGGCCGGGGCAGGATGCGTCAGTTCGCAACGCGCGCGAGCACGGGCGACAGAGCTAGAGTCCCCGCACTTCGATCTGCGGGAGGACGATTCGATGTCCGGCTTTTTTCATCTGCTGATTCCGATCGCGCTCGGCGCCGTCGCGCTGGTGCTGTTGCTCGGCCTGCTCAACATGCTGCGCGGCGGCTCGCCAGACCGCTCCCAGCGGCTGATGCGGCTCCGCGTCTTGCTGCAGTTCGTCGCGATCGTCATCATGATGCTCGCGCTCTATTTCTCCGCGCGCTGAGGCACTCTTCATGGTCGTTCTGAACCGGATCTACACGCGCACCGGCGATGACGGGACGACGGCGCTCGCCAGCGGCGAGCGGCGGATCAAGTCGGACCTGCGCATCGAGGCCTATGGCACGATCGACGAGACCAATTCGGTCATCGGCGTTGTGCGCCTCGCCACGTCCGGCATGGACCCGCTCGACGCGATGCTCGGCCGGATCCAGAACGACCTGTTCGATCTAGGCGCCGACCTCTCCTTCCCCGTCGAGGCCGAGAAGGCGGATCGCCCGGCGCTGCGAATCATCGATGCGCAGGTGGACCGCATCGAGGGCGAGATCGACGTGCTGAATGCCGCGCTGAAGCCGCTGCGCTCCTTCGTACTTCCGGGCGGAACGGCCGCGGCGGCGCACCTGCATGTCGCGCGGACGGTCGCGCGACGGGCGGAACGGCTGATGGTCGAACTCGCCGCGCATGAGCGCGTGAACGCGGCGGCGATCCGATATGTGAATCGTCTTTCGGATTTTCTTTTCGTGGCGGCCCGATTCGTGAATGATCAGGGCGCCGGCGACATTCTCTGGGTGCCTGGGCAGAACCGCTAGACGAGGCCGGATGTTCGTTCCGCTCCATGATCAGAACCCGCTGAAATATATCCGCTTCCCTTGGGCGACGCGTGGCCTCGTCGTCATCAACATCCTAGTCTTCCTGCTCTATCAGCGCGGCGGCAACGCGGACGCCGAGGCCGCATCGGTCATGTCGTTCGGGCTCATTCCCTCGACGCTGACGGGCGTGCATATCCGAACACCCGGCGTCTTCCATGCGCCGGAATGGATGACCTTCGTCACGTCGAGCTTCCTGCACGGCGATATCTGGCATCTCACCGGCAACATGCTGTTCCTCTGGGTCTTCGGCGACAATGTCGAGGACGCGATCGGCCATGTCCGCTTCCTGATCTTCTATTTCCTCTGCGCGGTGGGCGGCGGCCTCGCCCATGTCGCCGTCGCGCCCAATTCCGACCTCGCGCTGATCGGCGCGTCGAGTTCGGTCGCCGGCGTCATCGCGGCCTATTTCCTGCTGCATCCGCGCGTCAAGATCTGGATCCTGCTGCTGTTCCGCATTCCGCTGCGCCTGCGCACCATCTGGGTGCTCGGCTTCTGGATCCTGCTGCAGATCTATAATTTCCTGTTCGGCCCGCCCGGCGAAATCTCCTGGGCGGCGCATCTCGGCGGTCTCGTCACCGGCGCGCTGCTCATTCTGGTGATGCGCCGGCGCGGCGTTCCGCTGCTGTCGCGGGAGGAACCGGAGCTCATCGCCGCCGAACCGGTCGTTTGAACCATTCCGGATTGCGCGCCGCGCGTTGAAATATCCGCACGTCATCGATACGGTCCCGGCCGGGATTTTGCTGACAGAGTGCGACAGGGAACCGCTCCGAGATGAAGATACTGGTGCCCGTGAAGCGGGTCGTCGACGCGAATGTGAAGATCCGCGTCAAGGCGGACGGGACGGGAGTCGATCTCGCCAATGTGAAGATGGCGATGAACCCGTTCTGCGAGATCGCCGTCGAGGAGGCGCTCCGCATCAAGGAAGCGGGCGGCGCGAGCGAAGTGATCGTTGTGTCGGTCGGCGGCGAGAAATCGTCCGAGACGCTGCGCACCGGCCTTGCCATGGGCGCCGACCGCGGCATCCTGGTGAAGACCGACGCCGCACGGATCGAGCCGCTGGCGGTCGCCAAGCTGCTGAAGGCGGTGATCGGCAACGAAAAGCCCGATCTCGTCATCCTCGGCAAGCAGGCGATCGACGACGACAGCAACCAGACCGGCCAGATGCTGGCCGCCCTGCTCGGCTGGCCGCAGGCGACCTTCGCCTCCAAACTCGTGCTCGCCGATGGCAGCGCCGAGGTGACGCGCGAGATCGACGGCGGCGCCGAGACGCTGCGGCTCAAGCTGCCGGCCGTGGTCACCACGGATCTGCGCCTCAACGAGCCGCGCTACGCCTCGCTGCCCAACATCATGAAGGCCAAGAAGAAGCCGCTCGACGAGACGAGCCCGGAAGCGCTCGGCGTCGACATCACCCCCCGCCTCGAGGTGCTCAAGATCGACGAGCCGGCGAAGCGCGGCGCCGGCATCAAGGTCGGCTCGGCCGCCGAACTCGTCGGCAAGCTCAGGGAAGCGGGAGTAATCTGACATGGCAACGCTTCTTCTCGCCGAACATGACGACAAGAGCCTCAACGAGGCGACGGCGCGCGCGCTGACCGCCGCGCTGGAACTCGGCGCCCCGGTCGACATCCTCGTCGCCGGTTTGGCGAGCCGTCCGGCCGCCGAAGCCGCCGCGACGCTCGCGGGCGTCGGCAAGGTGCTGCTCGCGGACGACGAGGCGCTCGCCCATCGCCGCGCCGAGCCGGTGGCGGCGCTCATCCTGTCGCTGGCGGCCGATTATGACGCGATCGTCGCGCCGGCGACGTCGAGCGGCAAGAACGTGCTGCCGCGCGTGGCGGCCCTGCTCGACGTCATGCAGCTGTCCGACATCACGCGGATCGTCGCGCCCGATACGTTCGAGCGGCCGATCTATGCCGGCAATGCGATCGAGACGGTACGCTCGCGCGACGCCACGAAGGTGATCACGGTCCGCATCGCCGCCTTCCCGCCGGCGCCTTCCGGCGGTGCGGCGTCGATCGAGACGGTCGCGGCGACCGACGACATCCATCTCTCCGCCTTTGTCGGCGCCGATCTCTCGGTGTCCGAGCGGCCGGAGCTGTCGAGCGCCCGCGTCATCGTCTCGGGCGGACGCGCGCTCGGCTCAGCGGAGAAGTTCGCGGAGGTGATCACGCCGCTCGCCGATAGCCTGAAGGCCGCCATTGGCGCTTCGCGGGCCGCGGTGGACGCGGGCTATGCCGGCAACGACCTCCAGGTCGGCCAGACCGGCAAGGTCGTGGCCCCCGAGCTCTATGTCGCGGTCGGCATTTCCGGGGCGATCCAGCACCTCGCCGGCATGAAAGATTCGAAGGTGATCGTCGCGATTAACAAGGATCCGGAAGCGCCGATCTTCCAGGTCGCCGATTTCGGCCTCGTCGACGATCTCTTCACCGCGGTCCCGGCCCTGGTCGAAGCGCTCAAGCCATAGCGACGGCGTCTGGCGCCGCCGCTGCAACGCCCCGTTGCAGCCGATCGGACATTCGTCGCCATCCCACGCATTCTTCATGCGAAGCGGTTTCCCCTTCGCATGAAAACCTTCTAGATTGCCGTCTCCGTAAGGCTTGATCGGATGGGATCCGTCACGACCATGAGCAATGCGATTTCGACGATCGGCGTCATCGGTGCCGGGCAGATGGGCAACGGCATTGCCCACGTCAGCGCCCTCGCGGGCCTCGATGTGTTCGTCTACGACATTGCCGAGGAGCGGGTCCGCAAGGGCCTCGCCACGATCGATGGCAATCTGACCCGCCAGGTGCATTCCGGCCGCATCTCGGAGGATGACCGCAAGGCGGCGCTTGCCCGCGTCAAGCCGGCGATCGCGGTCGACGAACTCGGCACCTGCGACCTCGTGATCGAGGCGGCGACGGAGGACGAGCAGGTCAAGCGCAAGATCTTCGCGACCGTCTGCCCGGTCCTGAAGCCCGAGGCGATGATCGCGACCAACACCTCGTCGATCTCGATTACGCGCCTCGCCGCGGCCAGCGACCGGCCGGAGCGCTTCATCGGCATCCACTTCATGAACCCGGTGCCGGTCATGCAGCTCGTCGAGCTGATCCGCGGCATCGCGACCGGGGATGAGACCTTCAACGCGGCCAAGGCCTATGTCGCGGCGCTCGGCAAGACGGTGACCGTCTCGGAGGATTTCCCGGGCTTCATCGTCAACCGCATCCTGCTGCCGATGATCAACGAGGCGATCTACGTGCTCTATGAGGGCGTCGGGTCGGTCGAGGCGATCGACACGGCGATGCGGCTCGGCGCCAACCACCCGATGGGTCCGCTCCAGCTCGCCGACTTCATCGGCCTCGATACGTGCCTTTCGATCATGCAGGTGCTGCATGACGGGCTGGCCGATTCGAAGTACCGCCCCTGCCCGCTGCTGGTGAAATATGTCGAGGCCGGCTGGCTCGGCCGCAAGACGCAGCGCGGCTTCTACGACTATCGCGGCGAACACCCGGTTCCGACGCGGTAAGAATCGCCGCAAGGCCCGGCCGGGAGCGCTTTGCCCTCCCCGCACGCGGTGGTAGGAACCGGGCATCATGACCCGGAATCTCAATCCCCACGCCCTGTTCGGCCTCGTCGCCGCATCGACCATTCTCGGCATCGCCGGAACCGATCTGGTCCTGCCGGCCGTTCCGAGCCTGCCGGAAGCTCTGGGCAGCTCGATCGAAAAGGCCCAGATGGTGCTCGCCGCCTATGCGGTGGGCACGCTGGTCGGCCTGATCACGTTCGGCGAGCTCGGTGCGCGTCACGATCCGCGGCGCCTGATGATCTGGTCGCTCGGCCTGTTCACGCTGGCCTCGATCGCCGCGACGCTGGCGCCGTCCATGGAATGGCTGATCGCGTTCCGCCTGGCGCAGGGCGCGTTCGGCGCCGGGCCGGCCGTCTTCGCGCCGGGCTTCATCAAGGGGATCTTTGCCGAGGACCGGGCTGCCGCAGCGATCGGCCGGCTCGGATCGATCGAGGCGCTGGCCCCGGCGCTCGCGCCGATCGCCGGCGCCTATCTGCTGACGCTCGGCGGCTGGGAAACCTCGTTCTTCGTGCTCGGCGGCCTCGGCCTCGTGCTGACGCTCGTGCTCGCGGCGCTGGCGCGCACCCTGCCGGCCCGCACCGAGGCCGTGCAGCGGCACCAGACCTACTGGACCATACTCCGCAGCCGCCGCTTCCTGCGCTATGCGCTCAGCCAGTCCCTGGCGCTCGGCGGGCTGCTGGTGTTCGTCTTCGCCGCACCGGCGGTGATCACCGGCCCGCTCGGCCTCGGCATCAGCGAATTCGTGGTCATGCAGGTGGTCGGCATCGTCGCCTTCATCGTGGGCGCCAATCTGTCGAGCCGTCTCGCGGATCGTTTCGGCACCGAAAGGACCATCCTCAGCGGCACGTCCATGCTGGCGGCGGCCTTCCTGCTGATCCTGCTCTACGCGCTCGCGGGCGGCACGAGCCTCGTCGTCGTGATCGGCGTGTGGATCTTCGTAAATCTCGGCTTCGGCATTCGCGGCCCGGTCGGCTTCCATCAGGCGATCATCGCCGCCGAGGGCGATCATTCGCGCGGCGCGGCTCTCGTCGTCGCCGGCATCCTGAGCACGGCGGCAGCGGGCACAGCGCTCGTCGCGCCCTTCATCACGCTCGGCCTCTGGCCGCCCGCGCTCGGCGGAACGCTGCTCACGGGCCTCGCAACGATCCTTCTCGTCGCCCTGCGCGAACGGACATAGGCGGTCGCAGACGGCCTTCCCTTCGCCGCTCCGAGGAGGCGAAGACGAGCGCGCCGGATGTCAGGCCCTCACGCGCCGCTCTTTGCCGCCGTGATCAGCGCCTTGGCATCCTCCGAATCCCATTCGGCCGGGCCGGACATGACGCCGAGGGCGCAGCCCTTGCGGTCGACCAGCACCGTGGTCGGCAGGCCGACGGCCATCGCGTTCGACTTGAGATCGCGGAAGATCTTCGTCGACGGATCGGCATAGAGCGGCAGCGCCTTGACGCCGATCTCGGCGAGGAACGCCTTCGGCTTCTCCGCGCCCTGGGTGTCGATCGAGACCGGCACCACGGCGAAATCGGCGCCACCTTCCGCGGCCTCGAGCGAGTCGAGCGCCGGCATCTCCTTGCGGCAGGGCGCGCACCACGTCGCCCAGAGATTGAGGAGCACGGTCTTGCCGGCATAATCGGCAAGGGTCGCCTTGGCCCCGTCGGCCTTCTCGAAGGCGAGGGAGGCGAGCGAAACGGGCTCGGTCGCGATCTGGAAGGCGGCGACCTCGCCGCGCGCGAGCGGCGCCAGCAGGCCCGCCGCCTTCACGGCCGGCGCACAATCCGCGCCGCCGGATGCGGCGAGATTGCCATCCAAGCCTCCCCTCACGTATAGCACCGCAACTCCTGCCGCGATCCCGAGGACCGCGGCGAGCGCCAGCACCGGCCAAAGTCGCGTCTTTCCCGATCGCGTCTCGCCGCGCGCTTCGTTCATATCGTCCCGCCTTTGAAGAGGTTTCGAGGGGTCATGAGCAATTCGATGTGGGGCGGCCGCTTCTCCGAAGGACCGGCCGCGATCATGGAAGAGATCAACGCGTCGATCGATTTCGACCGGAAGCTCTACCGTCAGGACATAGAAGGCTCCAAGGCCCATGCCGCCATGCTGGCGGCCCAGGGGATCATCGGCGCGGACGATGCCGAAAAGATCCGGGAGGGTCTAGACACGATCCTGCGAGAAATCGAGGACGGATCGTTCAAGTTCTCGCGTGCGCTCGAGGATATCCATCTCAATATCGAATCGCGCCTCAAGGAACTGATCGGCGATGCGGCCGGGCGGCTGCACACGGCCCGCTCGCGCAACGACCAGGTCGCGACCGATTTCCGTCTCTATGTCCGCGACGTGATCGACGGCGTCGACGCCGCGCTGCATGAGCTGCAGGTCGTGCTCGCCGACAAGGCCTTCGCCCATGCCGGCCAGGTCATGCCGGGGTTCACCCATCTCCAGAGCGCGCAGCCGGTGACCTTCGGCCATCATCTCCTCGCCTATGTCGAGATGATTGCGCGCGATCGCGGCCGCTTCCAGGATGCGCGGAAGCGCCTCAACGAGAACCCGCTCGGCGCCGCCGCGCTGGCCGGGACCTCGTTCCCGATCGACCGCTTCGCGACCAGCGCGGCGCTCGGCTTCGACCGGCCGACGGCCAATTCGCTCGACAGCGTCTCCGATCGCGATTTCGCCATCGAGACGCTTTCGGCCGCGAGCCTCTGCGCGATCCATCTGTCGCGCTTCGCCGAGGAGATCGTGATCTGGTCCTCGGCGCAGTTCCGCTTCGTCCGCCTCTCGGACAAGTTCACGACCGGCTCCTCGATCATGCCGCAGAAGCGCAATCCCGACGCGGCGGAGCTGGTGCGCGCCAAGACAGGACGCATCATCGGCGCCGAGACGGCGCTGAAGATCGTCATGAAGGGGCTGCCGCTCGCCTATCAGAAGGACATGCAGGAGGACAAGGAACAGGCTTTCGACGCGTTCGAGAGCCTGGAACTGGTCATCGCCGCCACGACCGGCATGGTCCGCGACCTGGAGCCGGAAGCGGCGAACCTGAAGAAGGCGGCTGGATCGGGCTTCTCGACCGCGACCGACCTCGCCGACTGGCTGGTGCGCGTCGCCGGCCTGCCCTTCCGCGACGCCCATCACGTCACGGGCCGCATCGTCGCGATCGCGGCGGAGCGCGGCGTCGAGCTCAACCGCATGCCGCTCGCCGACATGCAGGCGGTGCACGGCGCGATCACGGATGCGGTCTATTCGGTGCTCACGGTGGACAAGTCCGTGAAGAGCCGCACCAGCTATGGCGGCACCTCGCCGAAGAATGTCCGCGCCCAGGCGAAACGCTGGCAGCGCGCGCTCGCACGGGAAGCTGCGCGGCGCAGCTAAGAGGGGTGACGGCAGGCCGCGATCCGCTATGATGGCCTGCCGCACCGACGAGCCCCAGCCTTCGCCGACTTTGGACTTGCCGACCTTGGAGTTGCCGATCTTGGCCGCCGCGACCCGCACCGCCCTCATCCTTGCCGCCCTCGCGCTCGCCGGCTGCGGCGTCAAGGGACCGCCCGAGCCGCCGCCCGGCGGCATCCAGGCGACGGAAGCGGCCGAGGCCGCGAAACGCGGCGAGAAGGTCGACACCTCCGTTCCGCTGCGCCCCGACAAGAAATTGTGGATCGACAAGCTGCTCTGAGCGCGGCGTTCTGAACCTTGCCGCGCTCTTTGCGCGGCGCTTGAACTTTTCTCTTCGATCCGTCATCGGAAGGCATGCGCGTCCGCATGGCGCGGACAGGCGCATGCGAGCCGCCGTGCGGGATTCGAGAAGCTCCCATGAACCATTTCGACTATCGCGACGGCGTGCTCCATGCGGAAGACGTGCCGCTCCCCCTGATCGCGGAAGCGGTCGGGACGCCGTTCTATTGCTATTCCACGGCCACGCTCGTCCGCCATTTCCGCGTCTTCCGCGACGCCTTCGCCGGCTTCGACACGCTGATCTGCTATGCGATGAAGGCGAACTCGAACCAGGCGATCCTCAGGACGCTGGTGAAGGAGGGCGCCGGCCTCGACGTCGTGTCGGAGGGTGAGCTTCGCCGCGCGCTCGCCGCCGGCTGCGAACCGGCCAAGATCGTCTTCTCCGGCGTTGCCAAGACGGCGCGCGAGATCGCGCTGGCGCTCGAGGTCGGCATCGGCTGCTTCAATGTCGAATCCGAGCCGGAGCTGGTCCGCATCTCCGAGATCGCGACCGCCATGGGCAAGGTCGCGACGATCTCGCTCCGCATCAATCCCGACGTCGACGCCAAGACGCACGCCAAGATCACGACCGGCAAGGCCGAGAACAAGTTCGGCATTCCGTTCCAGGACGCCCGCGCCGTCTATGCCCGCGCCGCCGGCCTGCCGGGCCTGCGGGTTGCCGGCGTTGACATGCATATCGGCAGCCAGATCACCGAGATGGAGCCGTTCGACACGGCCTATGGCCTGCTCGCCGAACTGGTCACGACGCTGCGTGAGGACGGACACGCAATCGACCATGTCGATTGCGGCGGCGGGCTCGGCATTCCCTATCGCCTCGACGATCCGCCGCCGCCCGATCCGGCTGCCTTCGCGGCGATCGTCAAGCGGCGTCTCGGCAATCTCGGCGCGCGCATCTTCTTCGAGCCTGGCCGGGCCATCGTCGGCAATGCCGGCATCCTCGTTTCCGAGGTGGTCTATCGCAAGGAAGGCACGTCCAAGACGTTCCTGATCGTCGATGCCGGCATGAACGATCTGATCCGGCCGACGCTCTACGAGGCGCATCACGACATCCGCCCCGTGCGCCTGCCCGCCGAGGACACGCCCTGGATCAAGGCCGATGTCGTCGGCGGCGTCTGCGAGACGGGCGACTATCTGGCGCTCGGGCGCGGCATGCCGCGGCTGGAGGCGGGCGAATTGATCGCGGTGATGACCGCCGGCGCCTATGGCGCCGTGCAGGGCTCGACCTACAATACGCGCCCGCTCGCCGCCGAAGTGCTGGTCGACGGCGACCGCTTCGCGGTGGTGCGTCCGCGCCAGAGCTATGACGATCTCATCGGCATGGACCGGATCGCGCCCTGGCTCGACTGACGGCGGTTGACGGGGCGCGCCTTGCCGAAGGGCTCGCCCCGACCCAGCTATGTTGGTAGACTGTTCATCCGATCGGCTGGGCGGCGAGAGGGACGAACGGAGCGCGGATGAGCGAGCCTGCCGGCGGAGCGGCGAAGCGGGAGGCCGACCAGCGACTTGTGTCGTCGGACGGCGAAGCCGCGGCGCGGCAACGGATCGCCCGCGCGATCGAGCGCGCCCGGCTGGCCCTCGTCTTCGAGCGCGTCTGGCCGCGCCTCGTGCCGATCCTCGCGCTGGGCGGCGTCTTCCTCATCCTCTCCTGGCTCGGCCTCTGGTCGCGCGTACCCGATCTCGCGCGCTTCGCCCTGCTCGGCCTCCTCGGTACCATCCTGCTGTTCCTCGTCCTGCGGCTCGGCGGCATCCGCGGACCGACCGCCGACGAGGCCCTCGCCCGCGTGGCGGAGCACAGCCAGGCGCCGCACCGGCCCGCCGTTGCGCTCAACGACAGCCTGAAGGACACCGACGATCCGCTGACGCTCGCGCTCTGGCGCGCGCACCGGCGGCGTCTCGTGGAAAGCCTCGGTGCCGTCCGGGCCGGCTGGCCGTCGCCGGGCATGAATGCGCGCGATCCCTATGCGTTGCGCTTCCTCGTGCCGCTGCTCCTCTTCGTCGCCTTCTTTGCCGCGGGCGCGGATCGCCGGCAATTGATCGGTGACGCGGTGCGACCGACCTTGCCCGCCGCCGAGATCGCGGCGCGGATCGATGCCTGGGTGACGCCGCCCGCCTATACGGGCATCCCGCCGATCTTCCTGACCGGCGAATCGGCCCGCGTGACGGGCGGCGAGCAGCCCGTGCGCATCCCCTTCGGCTCGGTGGTCACCGTGCGCGTGCCGCAGGATGATGCGCTCGCCGTCGTGGCGAAGACGGTGGATGGCGCCGACGTGCCCTTCGAAGCGGCGGAGACCCCGGCTGCGGGCACGGCGCAGGGGCCGCAGGCGCCGGCGCTCGGCGAGCGGCGCGTCGTGCTGCGCAAGGATGGCAGCGTGGCGATCGATCGCGGCGGCAGCGCGCTGATGGCCTGGAATTTCCTCGTGACGCCCGACCAGCCGCCCAAGATCGAGCTGACGCGCGATCCCGGCGCGACGCTGTCGGGGGCGCTGCAGCTCAATTATTCCGTCTCGGACGATTATGGCGTCATCGCCGCGCGCGCGATCCTGGAAAGCGCCGCGCCCGCGGGAAGCGAAGCCGCACGGCCGCTCGTCGGCCCGCCGGAAATGCCGCTCGGCCTGCCGCGCCTGCGCATGCGCGAGGGGGCGGGCGAGACGATCCGCGATCTCTCGGCGCATCCCTGGGCCGGCGCCAAGGTGCGCATGAGCCTCGAGGCGACCGACGAGGCGGGCCAGACCGGAAGGAGCGCGCCGACCGAATTCGTGCTGCCGATGCGCCAGTTCACCAATCCGATCGCGCGGGCCGTCGTCGAGCAGCGGCGCACGCTCGCGCTCGACGCCGGCAAGGCCGGTGCCGTCGCCGCCGCACTCGACGCGATCACCATGGATCCGTCGAAATATGACAGCGACGGCGTCTATCTGTCGCTCCGCGCCGCCTATCACCGCCTGACCGGCGCGCGCGGCGATGATGATCTGCGCTCGGTCGTCGATTTCCTGTGGGAGATCGCGCTCGGCATCGAGGACGGCGACCTCTCCCTCGCGGCGCAGGACCTCCGCGCCGCGCAGGAGCAGCTCAAGCAGGCGCTCGACCGCGGCGCGAGCGACGAGGAGATCGACAAGGCGATGCGCGACCTCCGCGCCGCCATGGACAAATATCTGCAGGCGCTCGCCGAGAATGCACAGCGCAATCCCGAGCAGTCCCGTGCGCCGATGGATCAGAACGCGCGGGTGATGAGCCAGCAGGATCTCCAGAAGATGCTCGACCAGATCGAGAATCTGGCCAAGACCGGATCGCGCGAGGCCGCGCAGCAACTGCTCAGCGAATTGCAGCAGATGATGGAGAACATGGAATCCGGCCGCAGCCAGCAAACGCAGCAGGGCGAGGGCGGGCCGATGAACGAGGCGCTCGACAAGCTGGGCGACATGATCCGCCGCCAGCAGCAATTGATGGACCGCACCTTCAAGCTCGATCCCGACACGGACGGCAGCGGTGCCGACCTGCCTTCGATGACGCCGCAGGAGCGGCAGCAGGCGCTCGACGCGCTGCGCCAGGGCCAGCAGGAGCTCCAGCGCAAGCTCGACCAGTTGCAGAAGGATATGCAGGCGCAGGGTCTGCAGCCCGACGGCCGGCTCGGCCAGGCGGGTCGCGCCATGGGCGAGGCGACGGATCAGCTCGGCCAGGGCCAGCCCAATCAGGCCGTGGGGCCGCAGGGCCAGGCGTTGCAGGCGCTGCGCGAAGGCGCCCGCAGCCTCGCGGACCGCATGGCGCGCCAGCAGCAGAACGGCACCGGCGTGCGGCAGGGCGGCGGAACCGCGCCGGGCCAGGACCCGCTCGGCCGCCAGCAGGCCGGGCGCGGCAATGATCTCGGCTCCTCGGTCAAGGTTCCGGACGCGATCGACACGCAGCGCGCCCGCGAGATCCTCGACGACATACGCCGCCGCCTCGGCGACGCGGCCAGGCCGCTGCTCGAGAAGGACTATCTCGAGCGGCTGCTGCAGCGCTACTGACGCGCGTTCAGGCGCAGGCCTGCCGCGGCGATACGGGGAACGCCGCCTCGAGCGCGGCGCCGACGGCCGAACGGATCTCGGCGAGCGAGAACGGCTTCTGCACCACGTCGTGAATGATGCGCGCGAGATCGTCGGCGCGTTCACGCTGGTCGGCGAAGCCGGTCATCAGCAGGATCGTCAGGCCGGGAAATTCGGGCTTCGCCTCCTTGGCGAGCGCGATGCCGTCCATCATCGGCATCTTGATGTCGGAGAGCAGCAGATCGAACGCGCCCTCCTCGCGACGCAGCGTTTCCAGCGCGTCGGCGCCATCCTCCGCCGTCTCGATCCGGTGGCCGTCGAGCGTCAGCGCCCGCGCCACGAAGCTGCGGACCGCGTCGTCGTCTTCCGTCACCAAAATGCGCGCCATGCCCGTCCTTCCCCAAAACCCTGCCCGAAAATCAGTCCTCGACCACGCCCACGAACGGAAGCTCGCGGAAGGCGTGACCCGCATCCATGCCGTATCCGACCACGAAGAGGTCCGGACAGACGAAGCCGACATGCTCCGCCTCGATCGGAACGGCGCGCTTGCCCGGCTTCTCCAGCAGCACGGCGACGCCGACCCGGTTCGCGCCGCGCTCCTCCATGAGCTTGCGCGCGAAGGAGATCGTGCGGCCCGATTCGAGAATGTCGTCGATGAGGAGCACGTCGCGGCCCTTCACATCGCTCTCGATGTCCTTGACCACGCGGACATTGCCGCTCGATTCCGTGCCGGCGCCATAGCTCGACAGCGAGATGAACTCGACCTCGGGCGCGAGCCCGGACTCATGCAGGGCGCGAATCAGATCCGCGGCAAAGACGAAACTGCCCTTGAGGATCGAAATCACCAGCAGGTCGCGATAGCCGGACGCTGCGATCTCGGCCGCCAGCTCGCGGTTGCGCGCGTCGATCGTATCGATGTCATAGAGGACGCGAATGCTGCGGCCGCGGACGATGGGCATATCAGGGCTTTCCTTCTGCCGCGTCTTCGAAGCGCAGCGCTAGCTGGCGCGCCGCTTCCGGCGGGTTGGCCAGTCTTGACCGGAACGGCGCGGCCTCGCCGGCCGAAAGCGGGGCGTGATCGATGTCAGCCGACCAGCCGCCGACCTCTCGGCCGTGCCCGTCGTACAGCGTGAAGCGAAGCGCAGGAAGCCCTCGTGGCGCGCCGCCCGGATTGACGATCTCGCCGGAGACGACCAGGCCGGACGCGCCGCCCTCTACGTCTCGCACCATCGAGACAGTGCCGAAATCGAGCCCGCGGAGGTTCACGGGCAGGCCGAGCCGCGCATAGAGGCTGGCGAGCCCCGGCGCGGCGGCGACGAGCGGCGCGCGGCCGAGCAGGAAGGCGGCCACGAGGACGGCGAGCAGCAGAAGCGACGCGCCGTCGCGCCAGTCCTGCGCGGACCGGCCCGGCGTCGCTCCCCTCGTCTTCACCGCGTTGTTCCCGCCGAGCAAGACCCGTGCGATCCTTGTGTTGGCGCAAAGCGGCGCCGATTCGTCGATTTCAACCCGATTCGGGCCCCTCGTGAAGCCGCCGCCGCATGTCGCCCGGAAGAGCGCCGCGGCTTTGCCTTGATCGAGTGGCATTTCCACGTCATGAACCATGGGGAATTGGAAAGTCGTTAACGCTGCCGCGGACATGCTGGCGCGGCGCGACGGCGGGTCCGCAGCCTGAGGGCCGGAGGCCGAACGGGGATTTTCTATTGATCCGATTTGAAAATGTCGGCCTGCGATATGGAATGGGCGCCGAGGTCCTGCGCGACCTCTCGTTTCAGATCGCGCCGAAATCGTTCCAGTTCCTGACCGGCCCCTCGGGCGCGGGCAAATCCACGCTGCTCAAGCTGCTTTTCATGTCGCTGAAGCCGACGCGCGGCCTGATTACCGTGTTCGATCGGGACGTCGGCACCATCCGCAAGGCCGAGCTTCCGGCGCTCCGCCGCCGGATCGGCGTCGTGTTCCAGGAATTCCGCCTGCTTGACCATCTGACGACGTTCGAGAATGTCG
The DNA here is from genome assembly GCF_014196455.1 of Kaistia hirudinis. Classification (GTDB taxonomy): domain Bacteria; phylum Pseudomonadota; class Alphaproteobacteria; order Rhizobiales; family Kaistiaceae; genus Kaistia; species Kaistia hirudinis. Next base: position 740,493 of record NZ_JACIDS010000003.1, on the reverse strand, counting down.
CGATGCCGCTGCGCGTGCTCGGCCGCGAGGAGATCTCCTATCGCGCCGACGTGATCGAGCTCCTGAAATGGGTCGGCCTCGGCGACCGGGTGCATGCGCTGCCGCCGATCCTCTCGGGCGGCGAGAAGCAGCGCGCGGCCATCGCGCGCGCGCTGATCGGCCAGCCGGAGATCCTGCTTGCCGACGAGCCGACCGGAAACGTCGACCCGCCGCTCGCCAAGCGCCTTCTGCGTCTGTTCGTGGAGCTGAACCGGCTCGGAACGTCCGTGGTGATCGCCACGCACGATATCGGCCTCATGAACCAGTTCGATGCGCGCCGCATGGTGCTGCATGAGGGGCGGCTTTCGATCTATGAATGAAACCCGCCCCGCACGAGCCGACGCCTTCGCAGCCGCGCCGCGCGAGGGCCTCTTCACGCGCTTCCTCGGCCCGCGTCGCCGCAGCGGCGGCGCGCAGAAGCCCGGCCCGATCGTGCCGGCGGGCTCGATCGCCGGCCGCTCGCTGACCATCGTCATCGCGATCATGAGCTTCCTCGCCTGCCTCACGCTCGGCGCGGTGACGCTCGTTCGCGACGCCTCGCTCGACTGGCAGTCCGACATCACCCGCGAGATCACGATCCAGGTTCGCCCGACCGAGGGCGTCGATCTCGACCAGGAGGCGCAGAAGGCGACGGCGATCGCCCTTTCCGCCAAGGGCGTCGCCTCGGCGCGCGCGCTCGCGGACTGGGAGAACGCCAAGCTGCTGGAGCCCTGGCTCGGCAGCGGGCTCGACATGAGCGATCTGCCGATCCCGCGCCTGATCGTGGTGGAACTGTCCGATCCCGAGGCGGTGAACCTGCCGGCGCTGGCCGAGCGGCTGACGCAGGAGGTCAAGGGCGCCAGCCTCGACGATCATCGCAGCTGGACGGAGAGGCTGAAGGCGATGGCCAATGCCACCGTCATAATCGGCTTCTCGATCCTCGCGCTCGTCTTCGTCGCGACCGTGCTTTCCGTCGTGTTCGCGACGCGCGGCGCCATGTCCTCTAACCGCGACATCGTTTCGGTGCTGCATTATGTCGGCGCGGAGGCCGGCTTCATCGCGCGCGAGTTCCAGCGTCATTTCCTGCTGCTCGGCCTCAAGGGCGGGCTCTGGGGCGCCGCCGCAGCGTCGTTCCTGTTCGCCTTGCTCTCCTTCTTCCTGACCCGCTCGCTCGCGACGCCGGAAGGCGACCAAGTGTCGGCGCTTTTCGGGCGATTCGCGATCGGGCCGCAGGGCTATATCGGCGCGCTGGTGATCGCCGTGCTGATCGCGCTCATGACCGCGGTGACGTCGCGCCTGACCGTCTATCGCCATCTCGCCGCACTCGAGTGAGCCGGCTCCGTACCGTCTTGCCCATCCCCTGCCCCAATCTGCTACGATCCTGACCCGATGAGCGATGCGATTCCATCCCGGATCGAGATGGCGCGGCCGGCATTCCGTACGGGAACGGTCGCCCAGATGCCGCGTCGCGCCGTGCGGCGGCGCTCGCCGTTCCGGCGTTTCGTCTCGTCGTTGCTGCTGGTGATCCTCGTCGTCCTGCTGGTCGTCGCCGCCGATTTCGCCCGCTTCGCCCTGCTCGTGGGAACCAGCGAGCGGCCGTCCGATCCGCGCGCCGAGGGCATTGTGGCGCTCACCGGCGGCGCGGCGCGCATCGATGGCGCGCTCAACCTGCTCTCCGCCAACCGCGCCGGACGGCTGCTGATCTCGGGCGTCAATCCCTCGGTCGGCCGGCGCGAGATCGCCTCGACGCTGGACCCGGATGCGCGCGGCTCGCTGGATACGCGGGTCGATCTCGGCCATGCGGCCCGCGACACGATCGGCAATGCCGACGAGGCACGCGCCTGGGCCGAGGACCACAAATACCGCTCGCTGATCGTGGTCACGAGCGACTACCACATGCCGCGCAGCATGGTGGAACTGGCGAGCGCGATGCCGGATGTGGAACTGATAGCGTATCCAATCCGCAACCCTCAGCTGGAAATGGAACGCTGGTGGCGCCATGCGAGCTCCGCCCGCCTTCTCTTGGCAGAGTACCTGAAGTATACGCTCGCCAGAGCGCGGCTCGTGTTCGAGTCGCCGAAGGAGCTGCACGAGACCGAGCCGTCGGCGACGGCGAGCGCGGCCGGCGTGGCGCCTGAGGTTTTGCGCTGACGCCGATTCCTCGACGCCACCGCAGAGCCGGACCATGCTGATCCTCCGCTCGATCCTCTTCCAGATCGCGTTCTACGTCATCATGGCGGCGATCCTGCTCGTCACGCTGCCGTTCTTCTTCTTCCTGCCGCACAAGGCCGCGATCGCCGTAGTCAAGTTCTGGACCGGCGCGTCCATGTGGGCGCTGCGCGTCTTCGCCGGCACGAAGATCGAGGTGCGCGGGCTGGACAAGCTGCCCAAGGGCGGCGCGCTGCTGGCGCCCAAGCACCAGTCGGCCTTCGAGACGATGGCGCTCTTCCCGCTGCTCGCCGACCCGACCTACGTCATGAAGCGGCAGCTGATGTTCATCCCGCTGTTCGGCTGGTACACGTGGAAGGCCGGCATGATCGCCGTCGACCGCGCCGGCGGCTCCAAGGCGCTGCGCAAGCTCGCGGCGGATTCGCGCGCGGCGGTGGCCGAGGGGCGGCAGATCATCCTGTTTCCGGAAGGCACGCGCCGGCCGGTCGGCGCCCCGCCGGATTACAAGTTCGGCATCATCCACCTCTACCGGGAGCTCAAGGTCCCGGTCTATCCGATCGCGCTCAATGCCGGGCTCTACTGGCCGCGCCGGTCCTTCCTGCGCTATCCGGGCACGATCATCATCGAAGTGCTCGATCCGATCCCGCCGGGCCTCGATTCCAAGACCTTCCTGCACCGCCTGATCGACACAATCGAGCCGGCGAGCGACCGCCTGCTGGAAGAGGCGGTGAAGACGCCGGGCCATCCGCCGCTGCCGGCGGAGGCCGAGGCGAAGCTTTCGGCGCTCAGGACGGCGTGAGCGTCTCGGCCTCGAGGGTGCGCGCGAGCCAGGCGAGCAGCGGATCATGCACGCCGACCTGCTCCAGATGGCGGCTGGTGGCGATCACATAATCGCGGTTCCGGCCCGACACGCCCTCGGAATCGCGGATATGGGAGAGCACCGTCTCCGGGTCGAGCCGGCCGGCATATTGCTGATGCGCGCGATCGACGACATAGGCGAGGCCGCGCACCCCGCGGCCCGTGCCGTCCTCCAGCCGCAGCGGCCGTTCGACCTCGCGATAGACATGCGTGACGAGCTCCCGCTCGCGCAGATAGGCGATGGTCGCCTGTTGCTCCGACGGGTCCACGCGGAAGGCGACGCCGCGGCACGAACCGCCTTGGTCCAGCCCCAATACGAGGCCAGGCTTTTCCGGCGTTCCGCGATGGACGAAGGAATAGATGCAGAGCGCGCGGTGCTCGCCATAGAGACGCGCAGGCTGCGCCTCGACATAGGAAAAGCCCGGCCGCCACATCAGCGAGCCATAGCCAAAGATCCACAAATCGGACATGAGTGACGTCCCGCACCTGCCGCTGCCTAGCAGGGCCAGATGCGGAGTTCAACGGAGCAGGCGATGACAGTTTCGGCAACGGGCGGTCCGACGAAACGGCGACGGGGCGGCCGCGGCTTCAAGATCCTGATCGGCGTCGCGATCGCCCTCGCCCTGCTGTGGACCGGCGGCTGGTTCGCGGTCCGCCACTATGTCGCCGGCAAGATCGACACCGTCGTCGCCCGGGCCGAAGCGGAGGGCGCGAGCCTTTCCTGCGGGGCCGAGAGCCTTTCCGGCTTCCCCTTCCGCCTCGGCATCACCTGCACGCCGCTCGAGGCCGCCTGCCCGGCCGAGGATGCGAGCCTCTCGCTCGCGGGCGTCGAGGCAATGGGCCTCGTCTACAATCCCGGCCACCTGCTCTTCGACGCCAAGGGGCCGCTCACGCTCAGCGGGCCGGACGGGACCTCGGCAAGCGCCAATTGGAGCGCGCTGCAGTCGAGCCTGCGGATCGGCTTTTCGGGCCTCAAGCGCTATTCGATCGTCTCCGACGGCCTCGACGCGAGCCTTTCGGCGCCCGGCCGCCTCGCCGGGCCCGTCGCCTTCAAGGCGGATCATGCCGAGCTGCATCTCGTGCCCGATCCCGACACGGCCGGCATGATCGACATCTTCACGACGGTCGACAACGGCGTCACCACCCTGCCCGGCCGGCCGGCCGTGCCGCCCGCGACCTCGAATGTCGCGATCGGCGTGCCCGAGGCGGTGCTGAAGCAGCGGAACGATCCCGTCGCCGCCTGGATCGCCTCCGGCCAGCCGGTGCGCATCCATCGCGCCGAGATCGACGTCGCGGGCCTTTCGCTCGCGCTCGCCGGCGACGCCACGATCGACGCGGCCGGCCTGATCTCCGGCAATTTCACCGTCCGCCTCTCGGCGCTCGACGCGCTGCCGGCGCTCGTCGACCGCTTCCGGCCGGGCAGCGGGGAAAAGGTCGCGCGCCTGATCGGCCCGATCTCCGCCTTCCTGCGGCCGGTCGATGCCGACGGCAAGACGTGGCGCGAGGCGAAGATCACCGTGCAGCGCGGCCGCGCCGTGCTCGGCTTCATCCCGCTCGGCCAGATCCCGTCGCTGCTGCGCGGCGCGGGCGGCATCGCGCTCGCACCGGCCCCCGCCCTGCCGGATCAGACGCTCACCCCGGCCGCGAACAGCGAACCGGCGGCGCCGCAGGACCTCGGCGCGCCCGCGACGGCAGCGGCTACCCCGGAGACGCCCGCCGCCGCGCCGCTCACGCCGTTGCCGGCGGCAACGGGCGCCGCCGAGGCGATCCGCGATCTCGCGACCACGCTGAAGCACCCCGGCCGCTGCGCGCGCGGTTGATCAGCCGCGGAACGGCACCAGCGGCAGGCCCTTCACGCCGACATGGAGGGCGAACAGCCCGCCGGCGAGCGGCTGGTCCCTGAGCTCCTCCGGCGAGCGGCGCAGCGTCGCCGTCGTCACATAGAGGATGTCGAGGTTCGGGCCGCCGAATTCGCAGCAGGTCGGCAAATCGGTCGGCAGGTCGATCGTGCGCATGAGCTTGCCGGACGGGTCATAGCGCATGACCTTGCCCTTGAATGGCACAGTCAGCCAGTAGCAGCCCTCCTCGTCCACGGTGGCGCCGTCAACGATGCCGTTCATGAAGGAGAGGTCGACGAAGGTGCGGCGGTTCTCCGCCTCGCCGGAGACCGGATCGAAGTCGAAGGCCCAGACGATCGGCGTATGGCTGTCGGTGTAATACATCGTGCGGCTGTCGGGGCTCCAGGCGAGCCCGTTCGAGCAGCCGACGCCCTCGACGATCTTGTGGCAGGTCAGGTCCGTGTCGAGACGATAGAGCGAACCGATCTTTTCCGGCGCCTTGGGCGGCGCCTCCCACATCGAGCCGGACCAGAAGCGGCCCTGCCGATCGGTCTTGCCATCATTGAAGCGCGTATCGGCGAGGTCGGCCTCCGGGTCGACGATCGCCTGCAGCGCGCCAGTGGCGGTGTCGAGGAAATGGAAGCCGTTCACGTCGGAGATGACCAGCCCGCCGATCTCGCGCACGGCAAGGCAGCCCGGATATTCCGGCAGCGTGATCGTCTGGTCGATGCGGGTATCGGGATCGAAGCAGTGGACCGTCTTGCCATAGATGTCGATCCACCACAGCACCTGGTCCTCGGGGTCCCAATAGGTGCTCTCGCCGAGCAGAGCCTTGGCGTCGACGACGCATTCGATATCGGTCATGTCCTCGTCCTTCAGGAAATGCGGCGCGCGCGGCGGCGCGGCAGGAGATCGGTGAGCGCCTCGCTGGCGAGCGCAACGGTCACCAGGATGACCGCGCCATAGACGACGAGCAATGCGCCATTCGACAGGTTGAGCGCCGGCAGGAGGCCGGTGAGCACGGTCAACACCAGCGCGCCGGCGATGGTGCCGACATAATGCCCGCTTCCGCCGAGGATCGAGGCCCCGCCGATCGCCACCGCCGCGATCGAGGTGAAGAGATAGGGATCGCCCATGCCGAGATAGGCCTGGCCCGAATAGCCGGTGAGCAGCATGCCGGCGAGCGCGGCGGTGAAGCCCGAAAGCGCATAGGCGGCGACCGAGGTGCGCAAGGTCGGGACGCCCGAGAACTCGGCGACCGTCGCGCTCGACCCGACCGCATAGAGGTAGCGGCCGAAGGCGGTCTTGGAGAGCAGCAGCGTCGCGACGATGGCGAGCACGATCCATAGCAGGACGATCACGGGGAAGCCGGCGATCCGTCCCACCGCGAGAAACTGGATCGCAGCCGGCGCCGTCGCCGGCGGGGCGCCGCCGGTATAGACGAGGATACCACCCTGCAGGATGACGTTGACCGCCAGCGTCATGATGATCGGCGGGACGCCGAAGAGACCCACCCCGAGGCCGTTGACGACGCCGACCAGCGTGCCGGCGGCGAGCAGCAGCGGCACGATCCAGACGAGCGGCGCATCCTGGCCATGGGCGAACAGCGTCATGAGCACCGCCGCCGCATTCAGCACCCAGGGCACGGAGAGGTCGATGCCGCCGCCGATGACGACGAAGGTCTGGCCGAGCGCGACGATGCCGATGAAGGCGGCGAGCACAGCGAGGCTGCGGAAATGCGTCGGCGACAGGAAGCCCGGCGCGACCAGGCCGGTCACGACCAGGAGCAGGATCAGCCCGAGATAGGCGAACAGGATCGAGCGGTGGCGCGCGAGATTCATGAGAGGTTCCGCCGCGATGACTTCTCGGCGAGCGAGCTCGCAAGGACCGCGATGAGCAGGATGACGCCGGAGGCGATCGGCTGCCAATAGCTGGAGATCGACAGCACGAAGACGAGATTGCCGATGATCGTCAGGATGTAGGCGCCGATGATCGTGCCGACCAAGCCGCCGCGCCCGCCGAACAGGCTGATGCCGCCGATGACGGCCGCGGCAACCGAGGGCAGGATGTAGTCCTTGCCGATGGTCGGCGAGCCGGCACCGGTCTGAGTGGTGAGATAGAGCGCCGCCAGCGCGGCGAAGACGCCGGACAGGCCGTAGGTCCACAGGTTGATGGCGAGCGGCGAGACGCCGGAGAGGAAGGCGGAGCGCTCGTTCGACCCCGTCGCCTTGATCGCGATGCCCGTGCGCGTGCGCTTGAACCAGAACCAGAAGGCGAGCAGCAGGATCAGCAGCCAGACCGGGCTGGCAAGGCCGAGCCACGAACCGGAGCCGAAGGCCATCCAGCCCGAGGGAAGGCTGCCACCGTCGATCGGCAGGATGATGAGCGCGGTGCCGGCGAGGATCGACCAGGTGGCGAGCGTGACCAGGAAGGGCTGGAGGCGCAGGACCGTGATCAGCGCTCCGTTCAGCATGCCGACCACGGCGCCGAGCAGGACGATCAGGACGCTCCAGAGCAGCGTCGTCGCGCCGCCATCACCGAATTGCGTGGCGGCGATCACCGTGCCGAGGCTGATCATGCCGCCGATCGACAGGTCGATGCCGCCGCGCAGCAGCACGATGGTCTGCCCGGTTGCGGCCAGCATCAGCGTCATCGCCGCCGCCGTATCGAGATTGAGCTCGTCGAGCGTGAAGACCCCCTCACGCATCGAGCCATAGACGGCGAGCAGCGCCAGCAGCATCAGGCAGGGAATGAGCAGCGAGGCGCGGTCCAGCAGCCATCCCCGCCAGCGTGCGGGCGCGCTGGGCGGCCGGGCAGCATGCTCGCCGGGTTCGCTCGCTATCATCGTCATGCAGCCCTCGTATCGATCATGGCGGCGCGGAGGATCTGGTGCTCGGAATTCTCCGCGCCTTCGAGGATCGCGGCGAGACGGCCATAGCGCAGCACGGCGACGCGATCGGCGACATGGACGAGTTCGGCGAGGTCGCTCGAATAGAACAGGATCGCATAGCCCCGCGCGGCGAGGTCGCGCATCAGCGTGAAGATCTCGCCCTTGGTGCCGACATCGATGCCGCGGGTCGGATCATAGAGCAGCAGGATGCGCGCATCGGTGAGCAGCATCTTGCCGAAGATCACCTTCTGCTGGTTACCGCCCGACAGCGTGCCGGCCGCCTGCTCCGGCGAGCCGGCCTTGATGCGCAGTTGCGCGATCATGTCGTCGACCAGCTTCGCCTCGCGCTTCGGATCGGTCAGGCCGAACCTGGTGAAGCGCTTGACGACGGAGAGGGTCAGGTTCTCGCGCACGCTCTTGGCCAGAAGCAGGCCGTGATTGCGCCGGTCCTCCGGCACGAGCGCCAGGCCGTCGCGGCCGGAGAGCGCATCGCGCGGGCTGCGGATGGTGCGCGGCTTGCCCCAGACCTCGATCGCCCCGGAGGCGCGGGCGGCGCCAAACAGCGCCTGGAACAGTTCGCGCTGGCCGTGGCCCTGCAATCCGGCGACGCCGAGCACTTCGCCTTCGCGCAGGTCCAGATCGAGGTCGGCGAGACGGTTCTCGACGCTGAGGCCCTTCACGCTGAGCGCAATCCGACCCGTCGTGGTGTTGCGCCGCTCGGGGTAGAGCCGCTCCATCTGGCGGCCGAGCATATCGGCGATGATCGTGTCGTCATCGACCGACGCGGTGTCATAGGCCGCAACCGTCGCGCCATTGCGGAAGACGGTGACGCGGTCGGCGATCCGGCGGACCTCGCCGAGGCGATGCGAGATGTAGATGACGAGCTTGCCCTCGGCGGCGAGATCGCGGGAAAGGCCGAGCAGCCATTCCGTCTCACGCGGGGCGAGGGCCGATGTCGCCTCGTCGAGGATCAGCACCCTCGGATCGCGGGCGAGCGCCTTGGCGATCTCGACCACCTGCCGCTCCGCCAGCGTGAGTCGGCGGAGTTCCTGGTCCGGCCGGATCGCGGGAAAGCGGTAGCGGGCGAAGAGTTCGGCCGTCGCCTCGCGCATGGCGCCGGCCCGCGCGGTGCGCAGGGGCGAAAGCGGCTCACGGCGGAAGAAGATGTTCTCCGCGACGGTCAGGTCGGGAATGAGCGAGAGTTCCTGGAAAACGGCCGCGACGCCGAGGCGTTGCGCTTCCTCGGGATTGCGGACCGCGAAGCGTTCGCCGCCGAGCGTGATGCTGCCGCTGTCGGCGCGCACGGCGCCGGCGAGGATCTGGATGAAGGTGGACTTTCCGGCGCCATTCTCGCCGAGGAGCGCATGCACCTCGCCGGAGCGGGCCTTCAGCGTCGCATCGGACAGGGCGACGATGCCGCCATAGCGCTTGGCAACGGAGAGCGCCTCGAGAAAATCGGGCATGGAGTCCGCTCGTCAGGGAAACGCTGGAAGAAGCGGGGCGGCACGGCCGCCCCGCAGAGTGCCGGCAGACAGGCTGCCGGAAGGGTCGCCGCTCAGCCGGCGGCTTCCTCAGCCGTAATCTCGACCCAGTCAGGCGTGATCGGCAGGGTGAGGCCCGGCGGACGATCGGGGAAGGCGTTCTTGCCGATCTCGATCTTCTGGATCACCGCCTTGGGATAGAGCTCCGACGTCCACGCGCCGCCATTCGTCGCCAGGAAGTCGCCATTCACGAGGATATGGCGATCGGCGGGCTTGGGCTTGCCGTCGAGGATGTCGACCGCGAGCTTGATCGCCTCGGAGGAGAGATAGGCCGGGTTCGATCCGAGGATGCAGGCGGCCCCTTCCGTCTGGGCGCAGGTGGTCGCCGCGACATTGTAGGAGAAGGCGGTGACCGGGACGACCTTGCGGCCGGCATCCTGCAGCGCCTTGATCGCACCCGAGCCATAGCCCTGCGTCAGGATGCCATCCACTTCGGGATGGGCGGCGAGAAGGCTGGCGACGCCGGCCTGCTCCGGGCCGAGCGCATATTCGCCGTTATAGGTGCCGATCACCTCGATGCCCGGATATTTCTTCAGCACCTCGAGATAGCCGTTCTCGAGCTGGGCCGAGATCGGTGCGCCGGCGAGGCCGCGGTCGACGAAGACCTTGCCCTTTCCGTTCAGCTGCTTGGCCATCCATTCCGCCATCACGGCCGGAATGCGGGTCCAGTCGGATTCGAGCGCATAGGCGCATTTCTCGCTCACGACCTGGTCGAAGGAGATGACGACGATGCCGGCGTCGCAGGCCTTCTTGATGGTCGGGTTCAGCGCCTCGGCCGAGGCCGCGTCGATCAGGATCGCATCGGGCTTCGAGCGGATGATGTTGTTGAGCGAATTGATCTGCGCCTGGACCGTGCCTTCCGCGTTCTCGATCTTCAAATCGACGCGCCCGGCCAACGGTCCCTTCTTCACCGACACCTCGGCGACGCGCTCCATCTGCTGGCGCCAGTCGTTGCCGACGAAATTGTTGGAGAGATAGATCTTGTAGGGCTTGCCCTCGGCGAACGCCTGCGGCGTAACCGCGAGCGCCATGGCGGTTGCCGCCACGGCGGATAGAATGACTGTCCGCTTCACATTGTCCTCCCTTGAAACCGTTACTTCCCAAGATCCGGCGCTCATCTGCGGCGACGGTTATGGTAACGTTATCATGCCTCTTGGGGACCTGCTACGGCATTATGGTGATGCTCCTCCGCGATCAGCCCGCCAGCCCGTCCTCCAACATCATGCTATTATAATCTTATCAGGCTGTCGATAGAGCGTTTTCGCGCGGAACGGATGCCGGAACGCGGCGATAAGTCCTGTCAGAACAAAGCGATAGAGATGATCTGCGGTGTCGAGCGGTTCAGCGTCGCCGGGCGCGGGAGCGCCGGCCCGCTCAGTTGCCGCGGCGGCTTTCCATCGGCACCGACCCACGCCAAGATGGCGGAGCCGACCCGCCCAGGAATTGCGAAAGCCCTCCCGCATGACCGCTGCTTCCCCCACGCATCACCCGCTCCTTCGCCGACGCGACGGTCATCATGCCCGTGTGACGTTCGAGGAACTGTTCTTCGACCTCGTCTATGTCTTCGCGATCACGCAGCTCAGCCACGAGCTGCTGCACAATCTCAACCTCACCGGCGTGGTCGAAACGCTGATCCTGTGGTTCGCCGTCTGGCTCGGCTGGCAATATACGTGCTGGGTCACCAACTGGTTCGATCCCGAGACGCCGCGTATCCGCACGCTGCTGTTCACGACCATGCTCGCCGCTTTGGTGATGGCCTCGGCCATCCCCGGCGCCTTCGCGGACAAGGGCCTGGTCTTTGCCGGCGCCTATGCCGCCATGCAGGTCGGGCGGACGGCCTATATCGTGTGGCAGCTCGGTCCGGATCACCCTCTCGCGGCCAATTACCGGCGCATGCTGGGCTGGCTGCTGATCGCCGCCGTCTTCTGGATCGCGGGCGGCCTCGTCGAGCACGAGGCCCGCATGGCGCTCTGGACGGTGGCGGTCGCCTGCGAATATGCCTCGCCGATGTTCGGCTTCGCCCTGCCCGGTCTCGGGAGGTCGACGACGAGGGACTGGACGATCGATGGCGGGCACCTTGCCGAACGCTGCCAGCTCTTCGTCATCGTCGCGCTCGGCGAGACGCTGCTCGCGACGGGCGCGACGCTGGCGGCGGCGGAGAGCTGGGATCCGGCGACGCTCTCGGCGATGCTCGCCACCTTCCTGGGCACGCTGGCCATGTGGTGGCTCTATTTCGGCACGTGGAGCCGTGATGCGACGGCGCGGATCGCCGGCTCCGACGACCCGGGCCGGATCGGCGCCTATTTCCACTATGTCCACGCGATCCTGGTCGCGGGCATCATCGCCACCGCCGTCGGCAATGATCTCGTGATGGCGCATCCGCACGACGCGCTGAAGACCACCTACGCCCTGGTGCTGAGCTGCGGCCCGGCGATCTACCTGCTCGGCAGCGCCGTCTACAAGAAGGTGGTCTACGGCGCCGTGCCAGCCTCTCATGTCACTGGCGTCGTGGTGCTGGCACTGCTGATTCCGGTCGCCTTCTTCGTCGACCTGCTCACCATGGGCTGGCTGACGACGCTCGTGCTGCTCGCCGTCGGCTTTCGCGAGGCGCAGATCCGCAGGGCCGGGACTCAGACGAGGTCGTTCGGCGCTTCGTAGCTCAGCGAAAAGAGATCGGCGCGATTGCGGTTGATCGTCAGTTCGACCGGCTCGCCATCCGCCGAGCGATAGAGCATCTCGATGACGAGGATCGGGCCGCCGACCTCATAGTCCAGCGCCTCGGCGAGTTTCTGGTCGGCGACATCGGCCCGCACGGTGATCCCGGCGCCGGACAGCTTGATGCCGAGATGGCGCTGGACGGAGCGGAAGATGACGACGTCGTCGAAATCCGAGCGCTTCAGCTGCGCGCCGATGGCGGGCGGGAAATAGAACGTCGTCTGCCCCGTCGGCACGTCCTTGAGGTAAAGCGTCGCGCGAAGGCACGGCATCGGCTCGTCCGCCGGCAGGCCGAACGCCTTGGCGGCCGTGGTCGAGCGCTCCTTGCGATAGGAGTGGATGACGAGGCGGCGCTCGCGGGTGGAGGCGGCAATCTCGGTGAAGCTCTTGAAGGCGAAGCTGCTGCTGCCGCGTGCCTCGGGCTCCGCGACGACGGCGGGCTTGGCCGCGCGCTTCTTGATCAGCCCCTCGCTCTCGAGATCGCGCAACGCCTGGCGCACCGTGATCAAGCTGACGCCGAAGCGCTCCGCCAGATCGGCCTCGCGCGGCAGCGAGGTGCCCGGCGAGAGACGGCCATCCGTGATCGGCGCCCGCAGGATGGCGAGCAGCTGCCGATAGAGCGGCCCGTCGTCCCGCGACAGCACGCGCATCGCGAAGACGTCCGAAAGATCGGGCGCCTCGCCCGCCTCTTCCGCCACCGCCTCTGCCCGCCTTCGACCACTCGCTCGCAAAGCTGAAGTCCCAGAATCGTCCGATAAAGGCGAAGGCTAGCGGAATTCTCCGCCGCGACCAATCGCCGGTTATGACGGTGCGGCATTGTCGATCCGCGCTCGCCTTGATTATAGTATCATAATAGATAAGAAATCGACCCTGCGGGATGTGGGGCGGGAGGAGGCTTCCATGCAGTGCGATCTCTCGGGCCGCGTCGCCTTCGTGACGGGGGCGGCGGGCGGCATCGGGCGCGCGATCGTCGACCGCCTGGCGGCGAACGGCGCCTCGATCGTCGTCGCCGACATCAATGCCGAAGGCGCCGAGGCCGTCGCCGCCGCGCTGCCGGACGCGATGCCCGCGATCGTCGACATCCGCGACGAGGCGGCGATCGACCGCGCCGTCGAACGCACGATCCAGCGCTTCGGCCGCCTCGATATCCTCGTCAACAATGCCGGCGTCAATACGCTCGCCCACCGCGTCGACATCGATGCCTTCCCGACCGAGGAATGGCATCGCATCGTCGGCATCGATCTCGACGGGCTCTTCCTGATGAGCCGCTCGGCCTTGAAGCCGATGCTGGCCGCCGGGCGGGGCGGACGGATCGTCAATATCGGTTCGGTGGTCGGCCTCGCGGCGATGCGGCTGCAAAGCCCCTTCGTCGCCGCCAAGGCCGGCATCATCCATTTGACGCGCTCGATGGCGCTCGAACTCGGCGCCAAGGGCGTGTTGACCAATTGCGTCGCGCCGGGCTCCGTGATGACCGAGGGAACGAAGAAGCTGTTCTATGGCGAGAGCGGCAAGTTCCACGAAAAGGCCGCCGCCTTCATGCGCCATGTCCCGCTCGGACGTCCGGGCACGCCGGAGGAGATTGCCGAGGCGGTCCTCTTCCTCGCCTCCCCGGCCTCCAGCTACGTCAACGGCCAGATCCTCACCGTCGATGGCGGCTGGACCGCCGGCTACATGATGTAGGGCGAGATCGCCCGCCGCGCGGAGGCGTGGGCGCGCAGGGAGCGCGCCGCGCCCGATGAGGGGCTGACGGCCACACTGTCGATGACGGTCACCAGTCCAGCTGCATCAAGCTCCGTCATTCCGGCGAAAGCCGGAATCCATACAGCCTGAGACCTATGCTGGTTTGCCGCTTCGGCTGAATGGGCCCCGGCTTTCGCCGGGGCGACGGCGGCGGATGAGGAGCCGGCGGAGAAAAGCCGCCGAATCGGCAAGGACAGGCTTTCCTCCCCGCCTTGGCGAAAGAGGAAGCCCCGCCAGCGGCCACAACACACGCGTGCCGGAACAACGTCGGCGCTTTGCCGGCATGCCGCTGCGTCTACACCAGCAGCCGCAGCGGGTTTTCGAGCGCGTCGCGGAAGGCCGCGAGCATGGTGGCGGCCTCGGCTTCGCTCACCGCGTCGCTGTCATGCACCAGCAAGGCCTCGCCCGTCTCAGTACCGGGCGCGGCCACGACGAGGATGCGCAGGTCGCAGTCCGGCGCGAGGCTGCCGGCGACCGGGCGGATGCCCGAGACGGCGAGATGGGTGAGCACGAGCGGCCGTTCGGCCGATGCGCCCTCCCCTGCCTCGAAGCGGCACGCGATCTCGGACGGGGCGAGGCGCGCCGGTCCCGCGACCGCTACCGAACGGCCATCCGCGGCGACGAGGCGGATCGCCTCGGCATAGCGCCCCGTCGCCTGCGCCGCGGCGCGGGCGAGGAAGGCGTGCAGCGGCACATCGACACCAGCCGCGGCAATAAGCTCGCGCAGCGGTCCGAGGGCGAGGTTTGTCGCGAAGGCGCCGAACGCCCGTGCCGCGACGGCGACCGGAGCCGGGGCAGAAGGCGCGGTGGCGACAGGCGCCGGCGCTGGCACGGCGGCCGCGGGCTCGGGCGCGGCAACCAGTTGCAGCGGGATATCGGCCGCGACGATGCGCCCGCGCGGGCCGGTGCCCGCCAGTTCGGCGAGCGCAATGCCGCGCTCGCGGGCGAGGCGCCGCGCATAGGGAGAGGCGGCGCGACGGCTGGCGGCGGCGCTCATGCCGCCCCTCCCGGAACGACGCTGCCGATGCGCCCGCCCATCGGGACGACGGCGCCCTTCGCCTGCTCGATCGGGCCGAGCACGCCGTCGATCGGCGCCTCGATCTCGACCACGGCTTTGTCGGTCTCGATCTCGGCGACGATCTCGCCGGCCTTGACCTTGTCGCCCTCGGCCTTCAGCCAGCCGACGATGGTGCCCTCCGAAACGGTCAAGTCACCGAACGGCATGGTGATCGGCTCGCCCGGGCCGCCGGGCGCCGCGGCGGCAGGTGGCGGCGGGGAAGCACTGGCGGCTTGCGACGGGGCAGACGGAACCGGGACGGGAGGAGATGATGCGACCGGCGCCGCCGTGCGGCCGCCGAGATGCCGCCAGTGCTTGGGGGTCGGCGCCGTCCCGGAGAGAACGCTCCGGACGGCGGCCAGGATCTTGTCGGTATCGACCAGCATCGCCCGCTCCAGCGCGGGGGCGAGCGGATGCGGCTGCGCCTCGGAATGCAGGCGGCCCACCGGCGCGTCGAGTTCGTCGAAGGCGAGCTCGTTCATGGCCTGCGCGAGTTCCGCGCCGACGCCGAACGCGCCCCAGCCCTCGTCAACCACGAGCAGGCGATGCGTCTTGGTGACGCTCGCGGCGACGGTGCCGACGTCGAGCGGCATGATGGTGCGGAGGTCGATCACCTCGGCCTCGATGCCTTCGGCAGCGAGCTTTTCGGCTGCTTCCAAGGAGCGGTGCACGAGCTGGCCGGCGGAGACGATCGTGATGTCGCGACCTTCGCGCGCGATGCGCGCCAGGCCGAAGGGCACGAAATGCTCGGCCGCAGGCACCTCGCCCTTGGTCGCGAACAGCGCCTTCGGCTCCAGCATGATGACGGGGTCGGAAGCGCGCAGCGCCGTCTTCATCAGCCCCTTGGCATCGGCCGGCGTCGCCGGCATGCAGACCACGAGGCCCGGCACATGCGCCCAGGAGGTGTGGTAGATGCCGCTGTGATGCGGGCCGGCCGAGCGCACGGCGCCGGAGCCGACACGGATCACGACGGGCGCATTCATCTGCCCGTTCGACATGTAGCGCAGCTTCGAGGCCTGCAGCACGATCTGCCCGGCGGCCTCGAACATGAAATCGGCGAACATCAGGTCGGCGATGGTCCGCGTTCCCGTGGCCGAGGCGCCGATCGCCGCGCCCGTGAAGCCCTGCTCCGAGATCGGCGTGTCGACCATGCGCTGCGGGCCGAACTCGGCATAGAGGTTCTTGGTATGGGCGAAGGTGCCGCCGCGCTCGCCCGTGCCCTCGCCGAAATAGAGGAGGTGCGGATTGCGGCGCATCTCCTCGGCAATGCCGTCGCGGACCGCATCCAGCCAGCTCTGCGTCTGCGTCGCGCCCGGGACGGGCTGGACCAGCGCTTCCGGCGGATTGAGCGGCTCGGCGAAGACGTGCAGCCCGCTCGTCGCTGGATCCGGCTCGGGCGAATTGCGCGCGAATTCAAGCGAGGTCTGCACGATCGCGTCGATGCGCGCATCGATGGCGTCGAGCTCATCCGTCGAAGCCACGGAGAAATCGTCGGTCAGCCGGGCGCGGAACAGCTTCACCGGATCGCGCTTGAGCCATTCATCGACCTCGGCCTGCGTGCGATAGGTGCCGGTGACCGGATCGCCCTCGTGATGGCCGACCGTGCGATAGGTCTTCGCCTCGATGAGGGTCGGGCCCTCGCCGGAACGGGCGCGGCGCGTCGCCTCGCGCATAACCTCCCAGACGGCGATCACGTCATTGCCGTCCACGGCAATACCGGGAATGCCATAGGACGCCGCCTTCGAGGCGATCTCGGTGTTGAGCGTCGCCGAGGCGAGCGGCGTCGCCGTCGCATAGAGATTGTTCTCGCAGACGAGGATCGCCGGCGCCTTCTGTATGCCGGCAAAGTTCAGCGATTCATGGAAGCCGCCATGATTGGTCGCGCCATCGCCAAAGAAGGCGACGCCGATATCCTCCCGCCCGCGTGCACGCCCCGAGAGTCCGACGCCGACCGCGTGGCTGATGCCGGCCGCGACGATCCCGTTGGTGCCGAACAGGCCGACCGAGCGGTCATAGAGATGCATGGTGCCGCCGCGGCCGCCGCAGCAGCCGTCGCGCTTGCCGAAGAGTTCCGCCATCAGGCTGTTGGGGCTCATGCCCTTGGCGAGCGCGTGGCCATGACCGCGATGGGTGGAGGTGATCCAGTCGGTCGGCTTCAGATGCGCGCAGATGCCGACGGCCGTCGCCTCCTCGCCGATATAGAGATGCAGGAAGCCGGGCGTCTCGCCCTTGCGGCACGCCGTCTGCGCCACGCTTTCGAAGCGCCGCAGCAGGACCATGCGCTCATAGAGATCGAGCAGGGCGGCTCGCGACAGTTCCGCCGGCAGGCCTGCGGACTTCACGGCGCGGACCTTGCGGCCCGATGCGGCTGCGCTCATCATTCCTCCCATTCTCCGCGGCGAGGCGGCGGCGCCTGCTTGGGTCCAAGACCATGGACAGGCGCTCAATGATTATAATAGCATGATGTTATGTTATCGACCGCAGGCTTGCCAAGCGGGAATCGCACGCGAGGATCGGCAAGCTCAGACCAAAAATGATCCGGTCGAGGGGGAGGACGCATGAAGATCGATCTCGCGGGCCAGACCGCGGTGCTGGCCGGCGCGCGCAATGCCGTATCGGACGGCGTCGCCGCGGCGCTCAAGCGGAATGGGGCCAGCCTGCTGCCGGCGGAGAAGATCCCGACCGGGCCGACGCCGGACCTGCTCGTTCTCTCCCATCCACTCGATCTCAGCGCCGATCTCTCGCCAGCCCTCACCGAGACGGCACGGCAGGCGGCGGCGGCGATGGCGGCGCGCGGCGCGGGGCGGATCGTGCATATCCTGTCGGCGATCGGCCTCGTGCCGATGCGGCGGCATGAGGCGGCCTCGGCGGCCATGGCCGCGGCGATCGCGAGCCTGCGCGTGCTCGCCATGCAGGCGGCGCCGAAGGTTCTGGTCAATGGCGTCGCCGCCGGCTTCATCGACACGGAAAACGGTGCTGCCGATCCGGCGATGCTGAGCCATGTGCCGCTCGCCCGGGGCGGGGCGGCGGACGAGGTCGTGAACGCCGTGCTGTTCCTCTGCGATCCGATGAACAGTTACACGGTCGGCCAGGTGCTGGCCGTCGACGGCGGCTGGGCGGCGGGCTATGGCCGTGACTTCTGAACCCAACCTCGTCACGCTGAAGGCTGGCGAATTGTCGCTCGGGCTCGTGCCGGAGATCGGCGGCTCGATCGCCCATTTCCGCTGGCGCGGCATCGACCTGATGCGCCCGCTCTCGCCGGGCGCCGCCGCGCGGCGCGACGTGCTCGCCGTCGCGTCCTTTCCAATGGTGCCCTACGCCAACCGGATCGACGGCAACCGCTTCGCCTTTGCCGGACGCGACTATGTCGTCCAGACCAATAACAGCCCCGAGCGCTTCAATGTGCATGGAACCGGCTGGAAATCAGCCTGGACGCTCGCCGCGCAGGACGGGGGCCTCGCCGAGCTCACGCTCGACCACCATGGCGGCGACGATCCCTATGATTATCGCGCGACGCAGATCTTTCGCCTGGCGCCCGAAGGGCTCGTGCTGGAGACGACGATCGAGAACACCGGCGCTGAGGCCATGCCGTTCGGCTTCGGCCATCATCCCTGGTTCGAGCGCGAAGAGGGCGTGACGCTCGCCTTCACGGCCAGCGCCTTCTGGCTCGAAGCGCCGGACGGCGTCGCGGGAGACCGGATCAGCCTGCCGCCGGAGCTCGATTTCACCGCCGGCGCGCCGCTGCCGCCGGGTTGGCGCAACAATAATTACGGCGGCTGGGACGGCATCGCCGAGATAAGCTGGCCGAGGCGCGGCGCGGGCCTCCGCATGGCCGCGGACCCGATCTTCGGCAATCTGATGCTCTATGCCGATCCGGCCAAGGACTTCTTCTGCCTGGAACCGCAGACCAACGTGCCCTGCGCCTTCAACAAGGCCGAGCGCGGCGAGCGCGACCTCGGCATCATCGTTCTGGAACCCGGTGACCGCATCGGCGGCACGATCTGTTTCACACCGTTCGCGGTGTAAGGGCCGTCAGAGCAGCAGCGCCGTCAGGCCGCCGTCGACGACGAAGCCGGAGCCGGTGACGAAGGAGGCGTCGTCGGAGATCAGGAAGCCGATGGCCTTGGCGAGTTCCGCCGGATCGGCGACGCGCGGCACGCGGCATTCGTCGAAATAGAGCCCGGCCGCCTCGACCTTGGCGCGAGCCTCGGGCCCATCCGCGCCGCCGAGCGTCATGCGCGTCGCCACCGAGCCGACGATGACGGCGTTCACACGGATGCGGTCGACGGCATAGTCGAGCGCCATCTGGCGCGAGAGGCCGAGCACGGCCGCCTTGGTGGCGGCATAGGCCGGAACGCCGGGAACCGTCGCCAGCGCATGGACCGAAGCGAGGTTGACGACCGAACCGCCGCCGCTCGCGCGGATATGCGGCAGCGCAGCGCGGCAGGTGCGGAAGACGGCCGTTAGATTGACGGCGATCGTCTTGTCCCATTCGGCGTCGGAGAGATCCTCGAGCCGCTTCCCGGTCGCATAGATGCCGGCGCAGTTGACGACGGCATCGAGCCGGCCGAACGCCGCGACGGCCGCCGCGACTGCGGCGCGCACCGCCGCGTCTTCCGTGACATCGCCTTCCCGGAAGACGAAGCGGTGACCGGCGGCGGACAGCTGGCTTTCGAGCGCCCGGCCCTCGGCGCCGTCCATGCCGAAGCCAAAGACGGAGGCGCCCTCGCCCGCCAGATATTCGGCGCTGGCGCAGCCGATGCCGGTCGCGGCGCCGGTGATGAAGATGCTCTTGCCGGCAAACTTGCCAGCCAACGCGCCGCTCATGCCTTGGAATTCCCCGTCCGCGCCGCCACGCCCGCCGTCGCCGCGCTGGCCGCCGCCTGCGCCGCCGCGACCGCGCGGAGCACGCGATCCTCACTGCCCGCTTCGCGCGAGAACGCGTCGACGACGCGGCCATCGGCCACGACGAGGCAGCGATCGGCGAGGCCGATCACCTCCTCGAGCTCGGAGGCGACCACGATCAGCGCGACGCCCTGATTGGCGAGGTCGACGATGAGGCGGTAGATCTCGTGCCGCGTGCCGGCGTCGACGCCCTTGGTCGGCTCGTCGAGCAGGAGAACGCGCGGCGCGCTCATCAGCACGCGGGCAAAGAGCAGCTTCTGCTGGTTGCCGCCGGAGAGATGCGCGACGGAAGCCTGCGGCGAGCGCGCCTTGACGTTCAGCGCCCGCATCGCCGCGAGCACGGCGCTCTTCTCCTTGTCGCCGCGCACGATGCCGTTCGCCGAGAGCGGCCCGAGATTGCCGATCGTGATGTTGGCGCCGACTGGCAGATTGAACAAGAGCCCGTCATGCTTGCGGTCTTCGGTGAGGAGCGCGATGCCGGCGCGCAGCGCGTCGCTCGCCTTGCGGATCGCGACCGGCTGCCCGCCGAGACGGATCTCGCCGGAATAGGGAATGCGGCCATAGATGGCGTGCAGGATCTCCGTGCGGCCGGAGCCGAGCAGGCCGGCGAGGCCGAGGATCTCGCCCGGCTTCACGTCAAACGAGACGCCCGTGACGCCGCGATTGACGCCGAAGCGCCCCTGGACCGAGAGGTTGCTGACCGAGAGCAGTGGCGGCGCGTCCGCCGGTGCGTCGTGATGCGGATAGAGACGCTGCAGCCGCTGGCCCGACATGGCGAAGATGAAGCGGTCGGCGTCGAAATCCTCGCGCCCGATCTCGGCGGCGACGCGCCCGTCGCGCAGCACCGTGGCGCGGTCGCACAGCGCCAGCACCTCCGGCAGGCGATGGGTGATGAAGATCATGGTGCGGCCCTGCTCGCGGAGGCGCCTGAGGACAGCGAAGAGGCTGTCGACCTCGGCACCGGAGAGCGATGCGGTGGGTTCGTCCAGCATCAGGACGCGCGGCGAAAACGAGAGGGCGCGGGCGATCATGACGAGATGGCGCTGCGCCGAGGTGAGGCTGGCGACGAGCGCGCCCGGATCGATGGTGAGGCCGAGATCGCGGAAGAGCGCGCGCGTGCGCGCCTGCAAGGCCCTCTGGCTGACGAGGAGGCCGCCGAGGCCGGTCTGGCCGGCGAAGACGTTCTCCGCGACGGTCAGGTTCTCCAGCACCTCGATTTCCTGCGGCACATAGCCGACGCCATGCCCGCGGGCGTCCGAGGTCGAGCCGAAGCGGACGGGCTTGCCGTCGATCAGGATCTCGCCGCTATAGGAGCCGTCCGCATGGACGCCGTTCAGGATCTTGACCAGCGTCGATTTGCCGGCGCCGTTCTGTCCGAGCAGCGCGTGGATCTCGCCCGCATGCACCGCGATGTCGACACCGCGGAGCGCCTGGACGCCGGAAAAGCTCTTCACGATGCCGCGGCATTCGATGACGGACTGCGGCGCCCTGGTGTCGGTCATGGTCGTCTGCTTTCGCCTGCGTCGCGCTATCGGCCTTCGCCATCATCGGGACGGTAAAGGCGGGTCGAGGAGATGTCTCCCCCGGGAACTTCCCCGGGAGAGACGGAGCGGTTGCTCGCCTTGCCTTACTGGCCGGCGCTGTCGAGCATCTTGTAATAGGGCTCGAGGTCGGCGGCGGTGAGCACCGAGGCCGGCAGCGGATTGAGATACGGCACCGTCTTGCCCTCGGCGAGATCATTGGCGAGCTCGGCCGTCTTGGCGCTCTCTTCATAGAGCGGCTGGGCGACCACGCCGAAGGCCTGGCCGGCCTTCACGATGTCGAGGTTCTGGCGGATATAGTCCATGCCGATGATCACGAGACCTTCGCGGCCGGCCTTGCGGGCGGCGCCCGACCAGGTCTGGATGCCGTTGCCGGTCGTCGAGAAGGCGGCCACGACGTCGGGATTGCCCTGCAGGATCGCGACGGCCTTGCCCTCGGCAGCCGACGGCTCGAAGCCCTCCATCTGCGTCTCAAGGATTTTGATGTCCGGGAACTTCTCCGCCATCGTCTTGCGGAACGAATCCGACATGACGTTCTCGGTGTCGTTGGACGAGCCCTGCGTCAGGGCGATCGTGCCCTTGCCGCCGAGCTTCTCGCCCATCGAGATCGCGGCCGCATTGCCGGCGCTCGGAATGTCCTCGCCGGTGGCGGCCTTGAGGCCGGGAACGCTGCCCTCGGGCGGCAGCACGTGCCAGGTCACGACCGGGAAGCCTTCCTGGCCGAGCTTGCCGATGAAGGGATAGATCTCCGGGCCGGGGCCATAGACGGCGATGGCGTCGAACTTGGTGCGCGCCATGGCGGCTTCGGCCAGCGGGATCGAGGCCGAGACGTCGTAATTGGTCGCGCTCGGATTGCCGACGACCTCGCAGGTATTGCCGAGTTCCTTGCACTTCGCGAGGAAGCCGGCCTGCATCAGGCGATGAACCGGATGGTCGCGCATCGGCTGGACCCAGAGGATGTTCTTGCCGGCGGCGTTGCCGAGCGCCGTGCCGCCCATCAGGGCCGCCGTCGCAGTGAGTGCGACGAGCAGCGCCTTGCCGAGCGCGGTTCTTCTGTTGAGCATGGTTAGTCCTCCCTCTTGATTGACCGGCCCCCCGCCGGATCTTGTTCGGCCGCCCGCCGACCCGGCGGAACGGCCGCCTTTCAGCCCGGGCTGTTACCCGGCTCGCTCACCGGCTGCGCACTGGAGCCGGCGATGAAGGTGCGGCGGCGGAGCACGTCGAGACCGACCGCGATGACCATGATCAGGCCGACGGCGATCTGCTGCCAGTTGGCATTGACGCCGATGACGACGAGGCCCGAGGTCACCACCTGCAGCAAAAGGATGCCGATCAGGCCGCCGGCCATGGTGCCGGAGCCGCCGAACAGGCTGACGCCGCCGACGACGACACCGGCGATCACGGTAAGCTCCCAACCGGAGCCGATCGACGTCGTGCCGGAGGAAAGATCGGCCATGACGAACATGCCGGCGACGGCCGCGAGCATGCCGGTGACCATGAAGGCGCCGATCTTGTAGCGGTTGGTGTCGATGCCGACGAGGCGCGCGACCTCGGGATTGCCGCCGGTCGCATACATGTTGCGCCCGAGCACGGTGCGGCGGAGCACGAAATCGGCCGAGACCGCGGCGATCACGAAGAAGACGAAGCTCCAGCCGAGGCCGAACACGAAATCGGCCATGCCGATGGCCCCGACGACCTTGGGCAGCGGATAGACCGGATAGCCATTGGTGACGAGCTGGATCAGCCCCTGGCCGATGAACAGCATGCCGAGCGTCTGGATGAAGGCGGGAATCTTGAGCTTCACCACGGCGAGGCCGTTGACGAGGCCGACGCAGCCGCCGACGAGCACGCCGCCCACCAGAGCGACAGGCACCGGCAGCGCCAGCGCCGTCATCAGCTTGGCGCTGACCACGGCAGAAAGCCCCGCCACCGCGCCGACCGAAAGATCGAACTCGCCGCTGACCAGAAGGATCGTCTGGCCGATCGCGATGATGCCGACGAAGGACACGACACGGAGGATCGCGCGGATGTTGCGCTCCGAAAGGAAGGCCGGTTCCAGTACATAGAAGAACACGACGATCACGACGAGCGCCAGAAGCACGCCGACCTCGCCGACGGCGACCAGGCGCGTCAGACGATCCCGGAGCGCACGTCCCGATGCCTCCGGCGCGGTTGAACGCTGGGCAGCTCTATCCATTCTTTCCTCCCTCGACCGGGAGCCGCTCCTCCTCGAGCAGAACCCGGTGGCCTCTTCTATCGCGGGCCTATTCACATAACATCATGCTATTATATTTTTATCAACAGAGAACCGACCGACATGCCGCCATGCGGCGGCCTGTCGCGACGCTGCTGACGCCGGGTGCACCGGCGCGATACAATGGCTCGCACCGATTTGCGGGCCGAGGATAACACGCGATGACCAAGCCGCCTGGCGGCAAGACGGGGAACGGACGGCCGCGGCTCGGCATGAAGGAGATTGCGCGGCGCGCGGGCGTCGCGCCGATGACGGTCTCGCGCGCCCTCGCCGATCCGGACAAGGTCTCGCCGCAGACGCGCGCACGGATCATGGAGGTGATCGAGCGCGAGGGATTCATCCGCAACCAGCTGGCATCCTCGATGCGCAGCCGCCGCCGCATCGTCGGCACCATGGTGCCGCCGCTGATCAATTCCGGCATCGCCGAGCAGGTGCAAGGCATGACCGACGCCTGCCATGCCGCCGGCTACCAGCTGCTGCTCATCCAGGGCAATTTCGACACCGAAGCCGAGGAGCAGGCGATCCGCTCGCTGCTCGGCTGGCAGCCCGCCGGGTTGATCCTGCAAGCCTTCGTGCAATCGCCGGCCGCGCGCCAGCTTCTTTCCGACGGCGACTATGCCGTCGTCGAGATCAGCGAGATTCGCGGCCGCGACCCGATCGACATGGCCGTCGGCGTCTCCAATTTCGACACCGCCTATGCCATGACGGCGCATCTCATCGACAAGGGTTACCGCCGGATCGGCTTCGTCTCGACACCGGCGCATGGCAATGACCGATTGCAGCAGCGCCGCATCGGTTATCGCCAGGCGCTGCTCGACCGCGGCCATGCCTATCCGGAGAGCCTCGAGGTCGAGGTGCCGATCACCCCGCTCGGCGGCGCCGATGCGCTTGCCATGCTGGTCGAGCGCGACAGCGCGCTGGACGTGATCTTCTGCTCCTCCGATACGCTGGCGATCGGCGCGGTGCAGGAGTGCCACCGCCGCGGATGGGCGATTCCCAAGCGTCTCGCCATTGCCGGCTATGGCGACATGGATCTCGCCGCGCAGCTCTTCCCGCGCCTCACCACGGTCCGCGTGCCGCGCTACGAGATGGGGCGCCGCGCGGTGGAGCAATTGCTGCGCCGCCTCGCCGGCGAGGCGGACCTTCCAGCCGTGGTGCCGATCGGCTTCGAGATCGTCGACCGGGAGAGCGCGTGAGGCACGCCGCCACGCGGTCACGATCAGAGTTCCACGGGGCGTTGGCGACCGTCGCCGACGCGCCGCTCCAGGTGACGGCCGAGCACGGAGAGCGGCCAGCACATGGCGAAATAGATCGCCGAGACCGTGCCGAAGACGAGGATCGGCTCGAAGGTCATGGTGTTGATCGCCGTCGCGGTCCGCGACAGCTCGGAGAGGCCGATCAGCGAGGCGACGGATGTCGTCTTGACGATCTGCACCATGAAGCCGACCGTCGGCGGCAGGCTCAGCTTCATCGCCTGCGGCACGATCACCAGTCGCAGCGTCGCGAGATAGCGCAGGCCGAGCGACTTCGCGGCTTCCCACTGTCCCTTGGAAACGCTCTCGATCGCGCCGCGAAAGATCTCGCCGAAGAAGGCGCCGCTGTTGAGGCAGAAGGTGATCGCCGCGGCCGGCCAGGGATCGGGCCTGAGGCCGATGAAGGCCGAGCCGTAATAGACCATGAAGAGCTGGATCAGGATCGGCGTCGACTGCACGAACGAGATGTAGCCGCCCGCCAGATGCCGCAGCCAGGCGGCGGGCGCAACGCGGAGCGCCGCGATGACGAGACCGAGCGCGCCGCCGCCGACGAAGGCGACGATGGCCAGCAGCAGCGTCCAGCGCGCCGACAGCAGCAGGAAATAGAACTCGGGAAGGCCGAACTCGCGCAGGCTCATGTCTTCCACCGGAACAGGACGTGGGAGAACAGGCGGAAGAGGAGGTCGCAGAGCCGGACCAGCACGAAATAGATCACCGCGATGACGATATAGATTTCGAAATTTCGGAAGGTCTGCATCGCCATGTTGTTGGCGATGGCCGTCAGTTCCTCGGCCGCGATGGCGGAGACGATCGACGTGCCCAGCAATTGCAGGATGAACTGGCTGGTGAGCGAGGGATAGACCGCGCGCACCGCCGGCACGACGATGACATGGCGGATGATCTGCCCGCGCTTGAGGCCGAGCGACTTCGCCGCCTCGATCTGGCCGGACGGGATCGATTCGACGCCGGCGCGCAGGATCTCAGTCGCATAGGCGCCGAGATGGATCGAGAGCGCGAGGATGGCGGCCTGGTCGCTCGAGAGGCGCAGCCCGAGCAGCGGCAGCGAGAAGAACACGAAATAGAGCTGAACCAACAGCGGCGTGTTTCGGATGATCTCCACATAGACGCCGATGGCCTTGCGGACCGGCGGCGGCCCGAAGGAGCGGCCGAGCGCGCCGGCAATGCCGATGACGAAGCCGATCGCGGCCGAGGACGCGGTCAGTTCCATCGTCCGCGCCGCGCCGTAAAGAAACTCCGGCCAGCGGTCGAGGATGGGTCCGAACTGGAAGACGTATTGCATGCCGTCGCCGCTCCGAACGGGGGAGGCGATACGGCGAAAAGCCGTATCGCATGCTTGGCAACCGCCGTCAGAAGGTCGGCAGGGTCGGCAGCGGCGTCTTGCGATATTTCTGCGAGAGGGCGTCGAGCGTGCCGTCCTGGCGCACGGTGAAGATGAAGGTGTTCAGCCATTGCAGCAGCTGAAGATTGTCCTTCCGCACGCCGATGCCGAAATAGAACGTCTTCAGCACATATTTGAGCTCGAAATCGTCGCCCTTGGCGCTCTTCTTCAGATAGATGTCACCATAGTCGCCGCCGCCCATGGCATCGATCTGGCCGGACAGCATGGCCTGCGAGATCGAGGCATAGTCGTCGAAGCGCAGGATCTCGATGCCGGGATTGGCCTCGGCCTGGGCGGTGAGCAGCCCGTCCTCGCCTGTGCCGCGCGTGACGCCGACCTTGAGGCCGACGAGATCCTTGGCCGACTTGATGTTGACGCTCTTCGGCGCCAGCACGACCGAGGATTGCGAGGCATAGGGGATCGAGAACGCGACCTGGAGCGCCCGCGGCGCCGTGATCGAGAAGATCGACACGACCATGTCGGCGCGGTCGGTCAACAGGGCCGGAATACGGCCGGGCGAGGTCACGGTGACGAACTCGACCGGGACGCCGATGGTCTTGGCGATCATCTGGGCGAGCTCGACATCGAAGCCGGTCGGCTGCATCTGGCTGTCCAGCATGCCATAGGGCGGCGTCGTGGTGTCGATGGCGACCACCAGCTTGCCGCGCGAGATGATGTCGTCGATCGTCGTCTCGGCGCGCGCTGCGGCCGGCAGCGCCGCCAGCGCAACGAGGCCGACCAGCGCGCCGGCGGCACGGCGGAACAGGCTCCGACGGGTATCGGTCATGGCAATCCTCCCTCATCGGCCGGCGCGAAAGCGCGCCGGCCCCGGTGTTCCTCTCCTGGAATTCTGGCGGATGCTCCGGCGACGGATGCCGGGCCTCTCTTCTTGTCGGGCGGGTAGGCCCCGCTCACGGCAACCAGACGAACATACTATTATAAGAATTACAAGACCAACGCGCCGCGCGGATCAGGAACGGCCCTTGGCGCCGAGTCGGCGCTCCCATCCCTCCTCATGCACGTTGAGATAGGCCTGCGGGTCATAGGGATGGGCGAGCGCCACTGCCTCGTCGAGCTCGATCCCGAGTCCCGGCGCATCGGGCAGCGAGAGATGGCCGGTCTCGGCGTCGATGGTGGGATGCCAGCTCACGAGGTCGTGCGTCCACGGCTCGTTGAAGGCGTCGAAATGCTCCTGGATCAGGAAATTCGGCACGCAGGCGGCAAGCTGCAGGCAGACCGCGGTGGCGACGGGACCGCCGCTTTGATGCGGCGCGATATAGCTACCATGGGCGAGCGCCAGATTGGCGACGGCCATGGTGTTGCCGATGCCGCCGAGCGACATCGGCTCGGGCTGGAAGATGTTGACGCCGCCGCGCTCGGCGAGCGTGAAGAACTGTCCAACCGTATCGTACATCTCGCCCGTGGCGACCGGGATCGGGCTGCGTCGGCCGACAGCATGCACGGTTTCCTGCCGGTCGCGGCTGGTCGGCTCCTCCCACCAATAGAGATCGAGCGGCGCGAGACGCTCGGCGGCACGGATCGCCTCGATCTCGGTGAAGCGTGCATGCACGTCGATCAGGATGCGCGTATCGGCGGGGAGATTGTCGCGCAGCGTCTTCAGGATGTCGTGCGCGATATCGAGATCGCGCTGCGATATGAAGCCCTTGGCGGTGCCGAACGGATCGAGCTTCAGCGCGTGGAAGCCCTTGGCGATCACATTCTCCGCCGCCTTCAAGAACGCGTCCGGCGTGCGCTCGGTCCGATACCAACCATTGGCATAGCCGAGCACGCTGTCGCGCACCCGCCCGCCCAGAAGCTGGTGGATCGGGACGCCGAGCGACTTGCCGAGAATATCCCAGCAGGCGACCTCGACGGCCGCGATTGCCGTGCGATGGATATGACCGCCATCCAGCGAGACGCTGTCGAGCATCCTGGTCGCGAGCGCCGTGATGCGGCGCGGATCGGCGCCGATCACGAGATGCTCGAGTTCGCGCACGGCGGCCTCGGTCGTGCGGATGAAGCCGTTCAGCGTGCCCTCGCCGAGGCCGGTGATGCCGGCATCGGTCTGGACGCGCACGAAGAGCCAGTTCTTCCAGCCGGCGCTGACGGTGAAGGTCTCGATCCCGGTGATCTTCACGCGTTTCCTCCTGTGGCAGCGGCGGCGATGTCGTCGGCGGTGATGCGGTAGCGTTTCTGCAAGGTCGGCACCGCGCCGCATTCGATGAAGCGATCCGGCAGGCCGATACGCGTGAGCGGCCGCGTGATGCCCGCCTCGAACAAGGTTTCGGCCACTAGCGTCGCGAGACCGCCCGAGACAACATGGTTCTCGGCGGTGACGAGACGCTTCACTTTGCCGGCAAAGTTGACGACGGCCTCCGCGTCGAAGGGCTTCAGGCAGGGCATGTGCAGGACGCCGGCCGCGATGCCCTTGGCGGCGAGGGCATCGGCTGCGTCGATCGCCCGCTCGGTCATGAAGCCGGTCGAGACGATGCCGACATCGCTACCCCCGCGCACGAGGCGTGCCTTGCCGATGGCGAAGTCGAAACCATCTGGCGCGAAGACGACGGGGACCTTGCCGCGCAGCAGCCGCATATAGACGGGGCCGTCATGGGCGGCCGCGGCGCGCGTCGCCGCCGCGATCTCTGTCGCGTCGCAGGGATCGATCACAACGAGCCCCGGCACGAGGCGCATGATGCCGAGATCCTCGATCGCCTGATGCGTGCCGCCATAGCCGGTGGTGAGGCCGGGCAGGCCGGCGATGATCTTCACCGGAACGGCGGAATGGGCGCAAGCGATCGCGATGAAATCATAGGCGCGGCGCGAGGCGAAGACGCCATAGGTCGTCGCGAAGGGCGTGAAGCCCGTGCGCGCAAGGCCGGCCGCCGCCGCGATCAGGTTCTGCTCCGCCATGCCCACGTTGAAGAAGCGGCTCGGGAACGCATCGCGGAAGGGGAGGATGTCGGTGTATTTGCCGAGATCCGCGGTCAGACCGACGATATCGCCGCGCTCCGCGCCGAGCGCGGCGAGCGCATGGCCGAAGGGCGCATCGACCGTCGGCCGGGTTCCCGTGACCTCGTCCCGGCCCATGGCTCGGGTATAGTTGGCCTTCGTGAAAACGCGCGCCGTCTCAGCCATGGTTGGCCTCCTCCCGGTCGAGTTCGGACATCAACGCGTCCCATTCGCCGCTGTCGACGCGGACGAAATGCGCCTTCTCGCGCGCCATCAGCGTCGGCAGGCCGAAGCCGGGATGGGTGCGGAGCACGATGGCGTGCGGCTTGCCGTCCCGTGCGCGCGCGGCATGGAGCGCATCCACGACGGCCGGCAAATCATTGCCGTCGATCTCCTGCGTCGCAAAGCCGAAAGCGCGCCATTTCTCGCCGACCGGCTCCATGTTGAGCACCACCGGCCCATCGGCCTGGATGCCGTTGCAGTCGATCAGCGCGACGAGGTTGTCGAGGGCGAAATGGCCTGCGGACATCGCCGCCTCCCAGGTCGAGCCCTCCTGCATCTCGCCGTCCGAGAGCTCGCAGAAGATCCGTGCCGGCGAACCCTTGAGGCGGAGCCCCAGCGCCATGCCCACGGCCTGGCCGAGGCCATGGCCGAGCGAGCCGCCGATCATCTCGACACCCGGCGTGGTGTCGAGCGTCGACATGTCCAGGCGGCTGTCATCGGCGCCGTAGCTGGTCAGCTCCTCCGGTGGAAAGACACCGGCCTCGGCCAGCGCCGCCCACAGCGCGATCGAATAGTGACCGGTCGACAGCAGGAAGCGGTCGCGGTCGGGCGCCGAGAGATCCGTCGGGTCCCAGCGCAGTTCATGGAAATAGAGCGCCGCGAGCGTATCGGCGATGCCGAGCCCCTGGCCGACATAGCCCTGGCCCGGACCGCGCGCCATCACCAGCATATGCCGGCGCATCGCATGCGCATGGGCGCGAAGCGCCGCGAGATCCGCCGTCTCCGGCGGATGATTGGCTGGAAGCGCCATGGTTCAGTCCCTGTCCATGCCGCCGGAAGCGTTGAGCCGCTCGGCGGTGATATAGGCCGGCGCATCGAGCGCGAGCCAGATGACCGCGGCGGCGACTTCGTCGATCCCCGCGCGGCGGCCGAGCGGGGCGCGGCGCGTCCGTTCGGCGATGAATTCCTCGAAATCCTCGCGGCCCTCGGCCCGCGCGAGCGCGCGCTCGGTGACGCGCTGCATCTCGGTGTCCATCATGCCCGGCGAGACGGAATTGACCGTGATGCCGAAAGGCGCGAGCGCGATGGCGCTGGTCCGCGTGATCGAATCGACGGCGGCCTTCGACGCCGCATAGGCGGCGTAGTTAGGCAGCGCCATGCGCGAGGCCGGCGAGGTGATGTTGACGATGCGCCCGCCGCCGCTGCGCTTCATCGCCTCGCCCGCCGCGCGGCTGAGCATGACGAGCGCAACGACGTTGATGGCGAGCGTCCGGTTCCAGAGCCCGGCGCTCATCTCGAAGAAGGGCTCGATCGCGCCATAGCCGGCATTGTTGACGAGGATGTCCAGACCACCCCAGGCCGCCCCGACCTGGCCGATGATCGCCTCACCCGCCCCTTCGGCCGTCAGGTCCTGCACGATCGACAGCGTGCGCGCCGCCGGCGGCAGGCCGCCGCGCGTCGCCTCGAGCCCCGCGGCATCGCGATCGACCATGGCCACCGCGACGCCCCGCGCCGCGAACATCGAGACAAGCTCCCGTCCGAGCCCCGCACCGGCACCGGTGACGACGGCCCGCATTTCCCCTGACGACACGATGGTTCCTCCCATTTCGTGACGATGGTAACGTTACCATAATTCACTGTCAACGGATGGCGTGGGGTGCGGATTGGCGACCTGCGGGCTCCCGGTTCGGGCGGTCATGGGGGGAGCCGACAGCCGGCCGATCGCGCGACGGCCGATGCGCAGAGACGCAGTCCGCCCTGCATATGGTCGAAATTGCGTGACATATACAATCTAAAGTTGTATATCGAATGTCTGGCGCAATTGGCGCCCGCCTCCCCTGTCAGCGAGTTCACGATGCCGATCCGAACCGATGTCTCCCTCTGGCGCGGCAACAACGCGCCGGAGATCGCCTGGACGCTGGCCGAAGCCCCGCCCGAGGGTGCGGCCTTCTTTCTCGCTGTCGAAGCCGGCGGCCGCACGCTCTTCACGCGCGACACGCCCTCCGGCTCGCTGCTTCTCGCCGGCAGCACGCTGCGCTGGTCGCCGAGCCTCGCCGAATCCCGCGCGATCCCGCAGGGCCGCGTCGCCCGCTACGAGATCGAGCAGCGCGTGGATGATGTCGAGACGACGCTGTTCTTCGGCGACGTGACGGGCCTCGGCGGCGTCAATGCCGACGCAGGCGCGCCGGCCGGCGCGACGATGCTCGACGCGGCCGATCCCGAGAACATTCCCCTCTTCCTGCTTGGATGGCTGGCATGAGCACCGCCCTTTCCACCCGCCCGATCCGCGACGGCGTCGGCAACGCCTTCCTCCAGCGCGTGCTGGACGTCTCCGGCACCGGCGCCGGACCCTTCCTGCCGGTTCAGGCCCTGGTCGGGCCGGAAGACGGCCTGCCGATCGATATCGAGGCCCTGTTCGCCGCGCTCTTAAGCGCGGTCGAGACGGCCGCGGACCGGATCGAGAGCGCGCTCGCCGCGCTGCCGGTGCCCGACGCGCCCTTCGCCCCGCTCGGGCATCGCACCGTGACGGTCACCGCGACAGCGCAGACGCTGGCCGCCCTGCTCTCCGCCGTCTCGGCCACGATCCCGAATGGCGCGAAGCTCGTCTATCTGCAGCCGCGCGGCGATGGCATCCGTTATGCCCATGGCGGCGCGACGCCAACCACCGCATCGGATGCGACCGGCATCGGCACCGCGCTCTATGAGGGCGCGCAATATCCCCTCCGCATGGCGGATTTTGCGACGCTGAAGCTGATCGCGCCGGCGAGCACGGTGCTCGCCATCGAATTCCGGGGTTGAGCCATGGCCGACGCGATCATCACGCCCCCCGTCCGTCTCGCCGAGACGCTCGGCGCGAAGCTCCGCCGCCTGGCGCGCGATGCCGAACGCGGCAATCCGACGTCGAACCTGCCCTGGAAGGCGCCGCCCGCCTATGCACAGGGCGAGGCGATCAAGACCGGCAATGTCCGCGCCTCCGGCGGAAACTGGTACGAGGCCCTCTCGACCGCGACGACGGCCGGCGCGAGCGGCCCGACGCATACGATCGCCAACCCCGCATTCGACGGCGCCGGCTCGACGGGCGTGCTCTGGTCCTGGATCGGCGCCGCGCGCATGACGGCCGATGATGGCGCAGCGCCGACCGTCAGCGTCGAGGCCTATGGCAGCCCGAGCCTTGGCTTGCTCTACCAGCCCGTCTCGCATCCCGGCCGCTTCCGCATGCTCGGCGCGACGCCCGAGGTCTACAGCACGACGCAGTGGAAGCCCGCCGTGTTCCAGTCGAAGAGCGGCACGACCGTCTATGGCGCCAGCTCCGGCATCGAGTTCATGGTGTTCGACAGCGCCTTCGCCATCGACCATGTCGCCTTCGCGCAGGGCATGACCGTCATCGTCGATGGCCGCTTCGTCTCGCTCGACCATGACGGCGTGCCGAGTTCCAGCCAGTGGCTCAAGGTCGCGCTGCCGGGCGGGATGCGGGAACACCGGGTCGAGGTGCGCGGCCGGCGCGACGACTGGAATTTTCGCGGCGTCCGCGTCTCGACGCTCGGCCAGGTCTATGCGCCGCCGGCGACCGACCTCGTGCGGGCGGTCTTCATCGAGGACAGCATTGGCGCGGGCTCGAACTACGGCCCCTACATGGTCGGCCAGACGCTGCACCGACAGTTCGGCGACCTCGTCGGTATCCGGGACATGTGGTCGCTTGCGAAGGGCGGCACCGGCTACATCGCCAAGGATGTCGACGGCGCGTCCTATAGCTATGCCGAGCGGCTGGCGCAGGCCGTGGCGCTGAAGCCGGACATCGTGTTCTTCGCCGGCTCGTCCAACGACCGCGGCACCAGGGCCGGCACGCCCTTCGCCTCAACGGCGATCACGGCCGCAGACCTGACGGCCGCGGCGCTCTCGACCTACCGGACGCTGCGCGGCCTCGGCTATGCGGGTCCCATCGTCTCCTTCGGCATCGTTCCGATCGATGACAGCGCGGAAGGGGCGGCGGCCAAGATCGCGTATGCCGAGCAGGCGGTCGCCGACGCGGTCACGGCCTTCGCGGATCCGCAGTGCTGGTTCGTGCCGGTGCGGACCGACCCGGCCGGGCCGTGGGTGACCGGCGCCTGGAACAACGAGGCGACACCGACCTCGGCGAATTCGGCGCTGATCACCAATATCGACCCCGGCGACAAGACGCACCCCGGCGCCTTCGGCGTCGCCTATTACGCGCAGCGCCGGGCCACGGCGTTCAAGCGGAGCGTGCTGCCGAATATCCGATGAGGGGACGCAGCATGGTGTATCCGAAGTCAGATATAACCATGGATTGTATCTCTGCACTCAAGCTCGTATTGGTTGTTATCTTCGGAGACACAACCCATGCGTCAGGCCCTGTCGAAGCTTCCCTTGCTCGCGATCAAGACGCTGCCGGCCTCCGGGCCGGCCTATGGCCCCGCCCTGAAGGTCTATGGCCGGATCCGGTCGGCCGGCAGCGTCGGCGAGCCGATCGTCTTCCTGGGCGATAGCCTGACCTCGGGCGCAGGCCTGCCCTTCGAAGCCGCCTACCCCGCCCTCGTCTCGGAGGCCCTCGGCAACCGGCGCTACGTCAATCTCGGCGTCGGGGGCGAGACGTCGGGCGAGATCCGGCAGCGCTTCCTGCGCATGGCCGGCTATCACGGCCGGCCGATCGTGGTCTGGGCCGGGCGCAACAATTATGCCGATGGCGAGGCCGTGATCGAAGACATCGCCGCGATCCTGGCGGCCGCAGCGGACCCGCGCTTCCTGGTGCTGGCCGTGCCACCCGGTGCCTATCCGGGCGAGCAGCCGGGCGAGGCAGGATGGGCGCAGATCAAGGCGCTCAATGCCGCGCTCGCCACGCGCTTCGGCAGCCGCTTCGTCGATCCGAACGGCAAGATCGGCGGGGGTCAGCGGCTGGACCAGATCCACCTGAACCGCGTCGGCCACAAGCTTGTGGCGGACACCGTTACCGAGGCCATCAGCCGCGCCGGCTGGTAGCGATCAGCCCTCGGGCTTCTCCGTGCCACGCCGCCCGAAATCAGGTGCGGCAGTATCCTGACCGATCGCGACGATGGACCGGCGGATGGCGCGCGTGCGGGTGAAGAGCTCGAACAGCGTATCGCCGTCGCCCGTGCGGATCGCGCGCGTCAGCATGGCGAGATCCTCGTTGAAGCGGCCGAGCATCTCCAGCACGGCATCCTTGTTGGCGAGGAAGATGTCGCGCCACATGGTCGGGTCCGACGCGGCGATCCGGGTGAAGTCGCGGAAACCCGAGGCGGAGAATTTCAGCACTTCCGAGCGGATGCCCGCCTCGAGGTCGGAGGCCGTGCCGACGATGTTGTAGGCGATCAGATGCGGCAGATGGCTGGTGATCGCCAGCACCAGATCGTGATGCTCCGCCGACATGGTCTCGACATTGGCGCCGAGCGTCCGCCAGAAGGCGACGAAGCGCGCGACCGCCGCCGGATCGACATCCTCGCCGGGTGTGAGCACGCACCAGCGGTTCTCGAACAGCGTGGCGAAGCCGGCGTCGGGACCCGAATATTCCGTGCCAGCGATCGGATGGCCGGGGATGAAGTGGATGCCGGCCGGCAGATGCGGCGCCATGGCCTTGACCACAGCCGCCTTGACCGAGCCCACATCGGAGACCACGGCGCCGGGCGCCAGATGCGGCCCGATCTCGGCGGCCACCGCGGCGCAGGCGCCGACCGGGACGCAGACGATGACGCAATCGGCACCCTTCACCGCCTCGGCGGCGGTAGCGAAATAGGCGTCGCCGAGCCCCAGTTCCTCGGCCCGCTTCAGCGTCGATGGCGAGCGCGTATGGATCGCGATCTCCCCGACCGCGCCGGAGGCCCGCGCGGCGAGCGCGATCGAGGAACCGATGAGGCCGATGCCGATCAGGGCGAGCCGCGAATAAAACGGAGCCTCCATCAGACGCCGCCCGCCTGGTGCAGGAACGCCTTGAGCGCGGCGATCGCCGCCTCGTTCGCCTCGGCACTTCCGATCGTCATGCGCAGCGCATCCGGCAAACCGTAGCCGCCGACGGTCCGAAGCACGATGCCGTGGTCGAGCAGATAGGCCTCGGCCTCGGCGGCCGTGCGGCCGCGCATCTTCGGAAAATGGATCAGCACGAAATTGCCGACGCTCGGCGTCACCTCGAGGCCCATCGCCTCCACCGCCTTGGTGACACGCGGCAGCCATTCTTCATTGTGAGCCACCGAAGCTTCGACATGCGCCCGGTCGGCCAGCGCCGCCGTCGCGGCGCGGAGCGCGGGGGTGGAGACGTTGAACGGACCGCGAATGCGATTGAGCACGTCGACCACCGCCTCGGGGCCGTAGAGCCAGCCGATACGCAGCGAGGCGAGGCCGTGGATCTTCGAGAAGGTCCGCGTCATCACGACGTTCTCGGCCTCGGCGGCCAGCGACACGCCGCTCTCATAGTCGTTGCGGCGGACATATTCGGCATAGGCCGCATCGAGCACCAGCAGCACGCGGCGCGGCAGCCCTGCATGCAGCCGCCGGATCTCGCTGAACGGCAGATAGGTGCCGGTCGGGTTGTTGGGATTGGCGAGGAAGACGATCCGCGTCCGCTCGCTCACCCGGTCGAGGATCCCGTCGACATAGGCGGTGTGATCCTTCTCCGGCCCGACGACGGGGACGCCGCCCGCGGCGCGGATCGCGATCGAATAGATCAGGAAGCCATATTCCGTGTGGATCGCTTCATCGCCCGGCGCGAGATACGCGCGGGCGAGCAGCGCCAGCAATTCGTCCGAACCGGCACCGCAAACGATCCGCGACGGCAGAAGACCATGCGCGGCGCCGATCGCCTCACGCAGAACCGTGGCGAAGGCATCCGGATAGATCTCCAGTCCCTCGGCGCTCTCGCGGAAGGCTGCGATTGCGGCGGGGCTCGGTCCGAGCGGCGTTTCGTTGGCGGCGAGCTTGAACGAGCGGCCGCCGCCCGTAGCAACCACGCGACCCGCATCATAAGCCGCGATGTTGAGGATGCCGGCGCGGGGCGTCGGGCGATCGGTCGGGCGCTCCGGCGCGGGGGACTTGCTCATGGCGAGACTCCGGCCTCGTCGAGGCGCTGATAGAGAACGGGATCCGCAGCGGCGTCACCGAGCGCGATGCCGCGGAAGAGCGCGCCGACACGGGCGAGATCCTCAAGACCGGCCCGCGCTGCGACGGCCGCGACGGGCGCACCGGCGGGGAGCACGACCAGGCGCTCGCGTCCCGATGCGGCGAGCACGGTGCCACCCGCTGCAAGGATCACCGGAGCCGGATCGGCGCCGATCGTGGCGGCCGCGAAGACGAGGAAATCCGGCGGAGCGGGATCGGAGAGTTCCGGCGAGATCACCAGCGCGGGATGATCGGCCGGGCGGCCGCCGACGCGAATGAAAGGCGAGAGCGCCATGATGCGCGGCGCCGACGGGCGGCCGAGCGCCCGCCACCAGGCACCGGCGGAAGCCGGCTGATTGAGCGACACGACGCCGAGATCCGTGCCGCTCTCCTTGATGTGGTTGATCGTGGAGAGCGCGTCGGACTGGCGGTGCAACGCGACGGTGAAGCCGAACAGGAACCGCGCCACGTCGCGCACCGCGTCGGCATTGACGCCGGCATCATAGGCGACGTCGAAGGACGCCTGCATGCGCGTGAAGGTCGTGATGATCTCGCGCCAGATATGCTCGACGGTCCACAGCGGCAGCGTGCCCTCATGGCGGTCGACGAGGCGGCGCATCATCTCGGCCTCGCGGCCCGGCCGGAAGGCGGCGCCCGGACGGCTCGTGCCCTTGACGCGGATGAGCGACGAAATCGCCGTGCTCCGCTCGATCAGGCAGCCATGCATCTCGGCGTCCAGCCGGTCGATCGTCGCCCGGATTTCGGCGAGCTTCTGGAAATCGGCCTCGCCCTGAGGTCTGGATTCGCTGGAGGACATGGTCTCGTCGGTCAGATCGGACATTCACCGGCGTTTCGCCGGCAGTTCAGGGGGATCGCGCGGGGCGACCGGCGGGGGCCGATTCATAGGCAAGCCCCGGATCGAAAGCAAAGAAAACGTCGAAAGCAAAGAAAACATTGACAGTCCGCGGAGGGCGCCCGTAGCTAATCGCCCCTTACCTAGCGGTCCAGAACCGAACCATGGCAACCACCAGCCATCCGGCGCCGAGCTTTGGCGCAAGCCAGGCGCGCAGCGAAGCGGACAATCCGTCTAGTCTCGTCATGCGCTTCGGACCGGACAAGCCGCTGATCCTCGAATCGGGCAGGCGCATCGACCATCTCCAGATCGGCTACCAGACCTACGGCACGCTCAATGCGGACCGGTCCAACGGGATTCTGGTCTGCCATGCGCTGACCGGCGACCAGCATGTCGCGAGCACCAATCCCGTGACCGGCAAGCCAGGCTGGTGGGAGACCATGGTCGGTCCGGGCAAGCCGATCGACACCGACCGCTTCTTCGTCATCTGTTCCAACGTCGTCGGCGGCTGCATGGGCACGACCGGCCCGGCCTCCACCAATCCCGAAACCGGCCAGCCCTATGGGCTCGACCTGCCGCTGATCACCATTCCCGACATGGTGCGCGCACAGGCCATGCTGGTCGACGCACTCGGCATCGACCGCCTCTATTGCGTCGCCGGCGGCTCCATGGGCGGCATGCAGGTTCTGCAATGGGCGGCGAGCTATCCGGACCGCGTCGCCAATGCGCTGCCGATCGCGACCGGGCCGCGCCATTCCTCGCAGAACATCGCCTTCCACGAGGTCGGCCGGCAGGCGATCATGGCCGATCCGGACTGGCGCGGCGGACGCTACCTCGCCGAGGACACCAGCCCGCGCAAGGGCCTCGCGGTCGCGCGCATGGCCGCGCACATCACCTATATGTCCGACGAGGGGCTGCACCGGAAATTCGGCCGCAACCTGCAGGATCGCGACAAGGTGGCCTTCGGCTTCGACGCCGATTTCCAGATCGAATCCTATCTGCGCCACCAGGGGCTTTCCTTCGTCGAGCGCTTCGACGCGAACTCCTATCTCTACGTCACCCGCGCGATGGACTATTTCGACCTCGCCGCCGATTTCGGCGGCCGCCTCGCCAATGCCTTTCTCGGGACCAAGACGCGCTTCTGCGTCGTCTCCTTCACCTCGGATTGGCTCTTCCCCACGGAGGAGAGCAAGTCGGTCGTGCGGGCGCTGAACGCGGCCGGCGCCAAGGTCTCCTTCGTCGAGGTCGAGACCGATCGCGGCCACGATGCCTTCCTGCTCGACGAGCCGGTGCTGTTCGCGAGCGTGCGCGGCTTCCTTTCCGCGTCGGAGGGGCGCTGACCATCATGACGAGCGACGGCAATTCCCGCGCCCATTCCCAGCGCGTTGACCTTCTCGTTGTGTCGGAACTGGTGGATCGCGGCGCACGCGTGCTCGACGTCGGCTGCGGCGACGGCGAACTCCTGAAGCTGCTCGTCGATACCCGCGGCGTCGACGGACGCGGGATCGAGATCTCGCAGGACGGCGTCAATGAGTGTCTGGCGCGCGGCCTGTCGGTGATCCAGGGCAATGCGGATACCGACCTCGTCGACTATCCCGACGATTCCTTCGATTTCGTCGTGCTCAGCCAGACGATCCAGGCGACGCAGCATCCGCGCCGCGTCCTGTCGGAAATGCTGCGCATCGGCCGCAAGGCGATCATCTCCTTCCCCAATTTCGGCCACTGGAGCGTGCGCACCTCGCTCGGCTTCAAGGGGCGGATGCCGGTGACGGAAAACCTGCCCTATTCCTGGTACGACACGCCGAACATCCATTTCTGCACCATCCGCGACTTCGTCGAGCTCTGCCGCGACGCCGATGCGCGGATCGAGAAGGCGGTCGCGCTCGATGCGGGCGGACAGCGTATGACGCTGAAGGCGCCCTGGTGGTTCTGGAATCTCTTCGGCCAGCAGGCCGTGTTTCTGCTCTCACGGCGCGGCTGAGCGGAGCCGCGCGCTCTGGCCATCGCAAGCGCCGACGCTAGATCCATTTTCGCCTGCCGGCGGTGGGCGTAGCCAGACCAGGAGAAGACCGGAAATGCAGAAGCGACCCCTCGGCCGGAGCGGCATGACGATCGCGCCGCTGGTGTTCGGCGGCAATGTGTTCGGCTGGACGGCCGACGAAGCGACCTCGTTTCGCCTGCTCGACGCCTTCGTCGACCATGGCTTCGACGCGATCGACACCGCCGACGTCTATTCGAGCTGGGTGCCGGGCAACAAGGGCGGCGAATCCGAGAGCGTCATCGGCAACTGGCTCAAGGCGCGGCCCGGCGTGCGGGAGAAAGTGAAGATCTTCACGAAGGTCGGCTCCGACCTCGGTCAGCCCGGCAAGAAGGGCCTCTCGGAGCGCTGGATCCTGCAGGCGGCCGATGAATCGCTCGCTCGCCTCGGCATCGAGACGATCGACCTCTATTTCTCCCACTGGCCCGACGCGGCGGTATCCCAGGAGGAGACGCTCGGCGCCTATGCGAAGCTGATCGCCGCCGGCAAGGTGCGCGCGGTCGGCGTTTCCAATGTCGATGCGAACCAGCTCGGCGAGGCGCTGCGCATCTCGGCCGAAAAGGGCCTGCCGCGCTACGAGGTGCTGCAGCCCGAATATAACCTCTATGCCCGCTCCACCTTCGAGGGCGCGCTGCAGCAGCTCTGTGTTGCCGAGGACATCGGCGTCGTGACCTATTTCAGCCTCGCCTCCGGCTTTCTGACCGGCAAGTACCGGTCGGAGGCCGATTTCGGCAAGAGCCCGCGCGGCGGCGGCATGGGCGACTATTTCAACGATCGCGGACGGGCAGTGCTCGCCGCGCTCGACGCGGTCGCAGCGAGCCACAACGCCACACCGGCCGCGGTCGCTCTCGCCTGGCTGATGGCGCAGCCGGGCGTCACAGCGCCGATCGCGAGCGCCACGCGTCTCGATCAGTTCGAGAGCCTCGCCCGCGCCGCCGAGCTGGTACTCAGCCCAGAGGATCTGGCTCGGCTGGACCAATCCGGACGCTGAGCGGCGCCGCCGGCGCGCCGCCCTGCGGCCGCTTCTGCAACTGGCCGGCACCGCTGCCGGCCGGGATCAGGGCTGGCTTCAGCACGAGGCGGCTCGATGTGCGCCGCGCCGGCAGGCCCTGATAGACGAGCTTGGTCGCCTCGACGATGAGCACGCCGGGGAAGGCCGGCCAGAGCGCGCGGCCGACCCGGTCCCAGTTGCGCCCGCTGCGCAGCAGGAGACGGTTCTTGAGCGGCGGGGCGAACAGCGCGCCCGACCAGGCGATCTCGCTATATTGCGTGTCGCGCAGCAGGCTCGAGATCTGGCTGCGGCTGAACGGACGGCCATAGCCGAACGGCGTCCGCTCGACGCGGGCCCAGATGCCGCGCCGGTTCGGCACGACGATGATGAGCCGCCCGCCCGGCACCAGCACGCGCCACAGCTCGCGGAGGAGATCGCGCGCATTCGCGGTCGTCTCCAGGCAGTGCACGGCGAGGATGCGATCGATCGAGGCGTCGGTGAGCGGCAGCACATCCTCATGGACGAGCGCGGCGAGATTGCCGCCCTCGTCGGACCAGTTCATCACGCCCTGCGCCGCCGGCATGAAGGCGAGCACGCGCTCGGCACCGCCCGCCAGAGCGCTGAGGAACGGCGTCGCATAGCCGATACCGAGGACCCGATCGCCGGTCCGCGTCGGCCAGAGGCTGCCCACCCGCGCCGCGATCAGCCGCTGCGCGATCGTGCCGAGCCGTTCCGCGTAGAAGCTGCGCAGATCGACCACGTCGGGAGATATGGTCCGCCCCTCTTCCAAACTGGCTCTCTCCTGTCGATATCCGCTGCATCCGATGTTAGGTATCGCGGGCGGGAAGCGCCAGCCGTCCGGACGCAGCCCCGCGCGACACCCTTCAATGCCCGGAGCATGCCATGGCCCTCGATATCTTTCAGTTTCCCTGCCTTGAGGACAATTACGGCGTGCTCGTCCATGATCCGGTGAGCGGACGCACCGCCTCGATCGATGCGCCGGAGGCGGCTGCCGTGCTGGCGGCGCTCAAGGAGCGCGGCTGGAAGCTGACCGACATCTTCACGACCCACCACCATGTGGATCACGTCCAGGGCAATCTGGAGGTCAAGGCCGCAACCGGCTGCACGATCACCGGCCCCGCCGGCGAGGCGGACAAGATCCCCGGCATCGACCGCACCGTGCGCGAGGGCGACACGATCGATTTCGCCGGCCATCCCGTGAACATCATCGAGACGCCCGGCCATACGCTCGGCCATATCGCCTATCACTTCCCGAAGGACGAGGTCGCCTTTGTCGGCGACACGCTGTTCGCGCTCGGCTGCGGACGCGTGTTCGAAGGCACGCTCGAGCAGATGTGGCGCTCGGTCGAGAAGATCGGCGCGCTGCCGGCCGAGACCAAGCTCTATGTCGGCCATGAATATACGCAGTCGAACTGGCGTTTCGCGACGGCCGTCGATCCGACCAACCCGGCGCTCGCGGCGCGCGGCGAGATGATCGCCAGCCTCCGGGCTGACGGCAAGCCGACCGTGCCGACCAATGTCGCGATCGAGCGGGCGACCAATCCGTATCTGCGCGCCGCCACGGCGGAACTGCGCAGCTCGATGGGTCTGCCGAACGGCACGCCGGCCGAAGTCTTCGCGGCGATCCGCACGGCCAAGGACAATTTCAAGGGATGAGCGCGGACGTATCGGCCGAGGAGATCATTGCTCTGCTGGATCTCGCGCCGCACCCCGAGGGCGGCTTCTACCGCCAGACCTTCGCGGACAGCTCGCCAGATGGCGGGCGGTCGGCCTCGACAGCGATCTACTTCCTGCTGCCGGCCGGAACGCGCTCGCACTGGCACCGGATCGACGCCATCGAGGTCTGGCACTTCCACGCGGGTGCGCCGCTCCTGCTCGACATCGCGCCGGATGGCGGCCCGGTCGAGACGATCCGTCTCGGCGCCGACCTCCTGGCCGGCGAGCGGCCGCAGGGCATCGTGCCGCGGCATTGGTGGCAGGCGGCGGAGAGCCTCGGCGCCTGGACGCTGGTCGGCTGCACCGTCGCGCCCGGCTTCCTGTTCGAAACCTTCGAGATGGCGCCGCCCGGCTGGTCGCCGAATGGCTGAAATCTGTCGATTCGCGCCGGTTCCAGTGGACTTGCCGCGCCTTTTCCGCTATGTGCGCGCATCCCGTGGCGCAAGCCGCTCGGAAACCAACTGAAAACAGCGCACCGAAACGCTGGCGCCCGCTCGACGGACGCCCCTCGGCAGGAGTTCAAGTCATGACCAACATCATCGAGCAGCTCGAGAAAGAGCAGGT
Source organism: Kaistia hirudinis (assembly GCF_014196455.1). Taxonomy (GTDB): domain Bacteria; phylum Pseudomonadota; class Alphaproteobacteria; order Rhizobiales; family Kaistiaceae; genus Kaistia; species Kaistia hirudinis. Next base: position 697,839 of record NZ_JACIDS010000003.1, on the reverse strand, counting down.
CGAGAAGATCGCCGCCCTTCGCGCCGTCCCCGTTTTCGCCCCGGGCGACACGGTGAAGGTGAACGTGAAGGTTGTCGAAGGCTCGCGCACCCGCGTGCAGGCCTATGAGGGCGTCGTCATTGCCCGTTCCGGCGGCGGGCTCAATGAGAGCTTCACCGTCCGCAAGATTTCCTATGGCGAGGGCGTCGAGCGCGTCTTCCCGGTCTATTCGCCGCTGATCGATTCGATCGAGGTGGTCCGTCGCGGCAAGGTGCGCCGCGCCAAGCTCTATTACCTGCGCGATCGTCGCGGCAAGGCCGCCCGTATCGTCGAGAAGACCGAGCCGCGCGCTCCGAAGGAGAAGGCGAAGGGCTGAGGCCCCGGCCTTCCGGCCTTTCCGATGCGACTTCCAGAAGGCGGGTCATGTGATCCGCCTTTTTTCTGTTGCGGGTCTTTTGTGTTGCGGGTCTTGCGATGGACGATTTCAAACGCAGCAACCGGGCGAACTGGGACGAGAGGGCCGATCTCCACGCCCTCGATCGCACCGGCTTCTATGCCATCGACCGCTTCCTGGCGGGCGAGGACGTCCTCTATCCGATCGAGAGCCGCGAGATCGACGATGTCGACGGCCTGCGGATCGCCCATTTCCAGTGCCATATCGGGATCGACACGCTCTGCCTCGCGCGGCGCGGCGCCGCCGTCACCGGCCTCGACTTCTCGCCGCGTGCCATCGATCACGCACGTGACCTCGCGGCGCGCGCCGGGCTCGCGGCGAGCTTCGTCGAAGGCGAGGTCTATGATGCGCCGGAGCGGATCGGCACCGGGTTCGACATGGTGTTCACCAGCTGGGGCACGATCACCTGGCTCGACGACATCCATAGCTGGGCGGAGGCTGTCGCGGGCGTGCTTGAGCCGGGCGGACGGCTCTATTTCGCCGACACGCATCCCGGCATCGGCCCGCTCGAGGAAGAGAAGGGCACGCTGCAGCCGCGCTATGACTGGCGTTCGCTGCGCGAGCGGCCCGAGCATTTCGAAAGCGCCACGACCTATACCGGCGACGCGACGCAGCTGACCGCCACGCGCACCTATGAGTGGATGCGCGGCGTCTCCGATGTCGTCGGCGCGCTGCTGCGGGCCGGCATGCGGCTCGACTGGCTGCACGAGCATGAGCTCCTGCCCTATCGGCATTTCCCGATGATGGTCGATGCCGGCCAGCGCATGTTCGCGCTTCCTCCCGGCATCCCGCGCCTTCCCCTCGCGCTGTCGCTGCAGGCGACCCGGACCGTCTGACCGGCACGGCCGTTTGGAAATGCAATTGCCCCCGCGGCGGGCGCAGAGCATTGTTTGTGGGCAGCGAGGCTGCTATTTAGAAACGTTATGAACCTGACCGTGCAGAGGATCGCCTTCGTCCCCACGACCGCCAATTTCGCGGCGATGGACGACCATGCGCGCCTGCCCTGGCGGTTCTTCTCGCGCCTCCAGGCGACCGAGGATCGTGGTTCCGGCCGACTTTGACGGGGCGTGACGCCCCTCGAACGCCGCCTTTTCTCCGCTCCCCTTCTTCAGGAATGACGTCATGACCACGTCGCCGGCCAAACCGCGAACCCTCTACGACAAGATCTGGGACGACCACGTCGTCGAGCAGACCCCTGATGGCACCGCCATCCTCTATATCGACCGTCATCTCGTGCACGAGGTGACGAGCCCGCAGGCCTTTGAAGGTCTGCGCGTGGCGCATCGCAAGGTGCACCAGCCTGGCAAGACGCTCGCCGTCGTCGACCACAACGTGCCGACGACCGACCGTTCGCAGGGCATCTCCAATCCGGAATCGGCGCTGCAGGTAGCGACGCTCGCCGACAACGCCGCCGAGTTCGGCGTCGAATATTATTCCGAGCGCGACCATCGCCAGGGCATCGTCCACATCGTCGGCCCCGAGCAGGGCTTCACGCTGCCGGGCATGACGATCGTGTGCGGCGACAGCCACACCTCGACCCATGGCGCCTTCGGCGCCCTCGCCCATGGCATCGGCACGTCGGAGGTCGAGCATGTGCTCGCCACGCAGACGCTGCTGCAGCAGAAGGCGAAGAACATGCGCATCACCGTGGACGGCAAGGCGCCGGACGGGGTGACGGCCAAGGACATCATCCTCGCCATCATCGGCGAGATCGGCACGGCCGGCGGCACCGGCCATGTGATGGAATATGCCGGCGAGGCGATCCGCGACCTTTCCATGGAAGGGCGCATGACCGTCTGCAACATGTCGATCGAGGGCGGCGCCCGCGCCGGCCTGATCGCGCCGGACGAGAAGACCTTCGCCTATATCAAGGGCCGTCCCAAGGCGCCGTCGGGCGCGACCTGGGATGCGGCGCTGCGCTACTGGGAGACGCTCCGCTCCGATGACGGCGCGCATTTCGACAAGGAAATCCGCCTCGACGCCGCCGCGCTGCCGCCGATCGTCACCTGGGGCTCCTCGCCCGAGGACGTGATCGCGATCACCGGCGTCGTGCCGAACCCCGACGACATCGCCGACGAGAACAAGCGCGCCTCCAAGTGGCGTGCGCTCGACTATATGGGCCTGAAGCCGGGCACGCGCATGGTCGACATCCCGGTCGAGCGCGTCTTCATCGGCTCCTGCACCAATGGGCGCATCGAGGACCTCCGCGCCGCCGCCGGCATGATCGCCGGCAAGACGGTGCGCGAGGGCGTGAACGCCATGGTCGTTCCGGGCTCGGGCCTCGTGAAGGCGCAGGCCGAAGCCGAAGGCCTCGACGCGATCTTCCGCGCCGCGGGCTTCGAATGGCGCGAGCCGGGCTGCTCGATGTGCCTCGCGATGAACGAAGACCGGCTGAAGCCGGGCGAGCGCTGCGCCTCGACCTCGAACCGCAATTTCGAGGGCCGGCAGGGCTTCAAGGGCCGCACGCATCTCGTCTCGCCGCAAATGGCGGCGGCGGCGGCGATCGCGGGTCACTTCGTCGACATCCGCGACTGGCACTGAGAACGGCCGGATCGGTCCGGCAAAGGCCGGACCGATCCGATCCGCTTACCAGTTGTGGCGCGGCTTGTAGAAGCAGCGCTCGCCGACGGGAACAGTCTTCCAGCGCCAGCCATAGGGACCGTGGACCTTGACGGTGCGGAAGATCGGCTTGCAGTAGCGGCCAGGGCCGCCATGCCAGCCGGGACCACGATGGGGCGCGCCCCAGCCCGGTCCGCCATAGCCCGGCCCGCCGCCATAATAGGGCTGCGCCGAGGCGGCGGTGGGGACGAGCGAGCCGCCGGCGAGGACCAGCGAGGCTGCGAGAGCGAGGAAGGCAGGCTTCATCATGATGGCATCTCCCTTTTGCGTCGCGAAGCCGTCTGGCTTCGTTCTGGAGCCATATGATCAGGCGACGCCTGAACCCCGCCTGAGGTTCCCGTTCACCTGGCGTTCAGCCGATCAAAGCTGCGGGAGCGGCACGTGACGAGCATCGATATCGCCGCGTTCAAGGCGCCGTCGCTCGAGGATTTCGAGCGGCTCGGCCGTGTGGCGCTGGATGGGCTGCCGGCCGAATTCAAGACGCTGATCGGCGACATCGAGATCCGCGTCGACGAGTTTCCGGCGGAGGACGCGCTCGAGGAACTCGGCCTCGAGAGCGAATTCGACCTGCTCGGACTGTTTCAGGGCGTCGGCCTCGCCCATGCGTCGGCCACCGGCTACACGGGCCGGCTGCCCAACCGGATCTGGCTCTACCGGCGCCCGATCCTCGACTATTGGGCGGAGCATGACGAGACGCTCGGCGCCGTGGTGAGCCATGTGCTGATCCACGAGATCGGACATCACTTCGGGCTTTCCGACGACGATATGGAAGCCATCGAGAACGCGGCCGACTGAAGCGCGGCCGGCCGCAGCATGAAAGAAGATTGACCCGGAAGCGGGTTTCCACGCATCAAGCCGGATCCGATCCGGCAAGCAGAAAGAGGCATCCAACCATGGACAAGTTCACGACGCTCACCGGTGTCGCGGCGCCGCTGCCGCTGGTCAATATCGACACCGACATGATCATCCCGAAGGACTATCTGAAGACGATCAAGCGCACGGGCCTCGGCAAGGGGCTGTTCGCGGAAATGCGCTACCGCGAGGATGGCAGCGAGAATCCCGATTTCGTGCTGAACAAGCCGGCCTATCGCGACGCGACGATCCTGGTCGCCGGCGACAATTTCGGCTGCGGCTCCTCGCGCGAGCATGCGCCCTGGGCGCTTCTCGACCACGGCATCCGCTGCGTGATCTCAACGTCCTTCGCCGACATCTTCTACAATAACTGCTTCAACAACGGGATCCTGCCGATCCGCGTCGCGAAGGAAGATCTCGACAAGCTGTTCGACGATGCCGACCGCGGCGCGAATTCGCGCATCACGGTCGATCTCGAGGCGCAGGAGATCCGCGGCCCCGATGGCGGCGTGGTGCATTTCGACATCGATCCGGAGCGCAAGCACAAGCTCCTGAACGGTCTGGACGACATCGGCACGACGCTGGTCAAGGCGCCGGCGATCGCCCGCTATGAGGATACGACCGCGACCACCCGTCCCTGGGCCTGAGCCTTCCCTGCGGCCTTGGTCGGCTGCGGGACAGACTGGACGGCAGACATGAGAAAACGCCGCTCGGCGGGGGATCCGGGCGGCGTTTTCATTTGACCGGCCTCAAAAAAAAGGCCGGTCGATCAGCAATCGCTTAGTTGGCGTCGCTGTTGTCGGCGCTCGCCGGATGCGGGTTGAAAGCGCCCACGCCCTGCGTGCCATTGTAGGTCACGCCGACGGCCTGGCCCGGCAGAAGGCCGTAAAGCACCGAGCCATTGGCGAAGGTGAAGCTCTGGCCCGAAGCGAGCGTGAGCGTGCCGGCGGCCGGGTTCACCGAAGCGACGGTGCCTTCGATCTGCTCGGCGGCGAAGGCCGAAGCACCGGTAGCGAGGAAGGCCAGCGAGGCGGCCGCGATAGCGAACTTGCGCATGATATGTGTCCTTGAATTCTCTTGGTTGTGAGGGACGGGCCGCGCCGGACCGTATGTCCAGGCCTACCTGCCCGCCCCGTTGATCCCGATCCTGCCGGAGGGCAGGTTGATCAGAGATCGCTTAGTTGGCGTCGCTGTTGTCGGCGCTCGCCGGATGCGGGTTGAACGCGCCCACGCCCTGCGTGCCATTGTAGGTCACGCCGACGGCCTGGCCCGGCAGAAGGCCGTAAAGCACCGAGCCATTGGCGAAGGTGAAGCTCTGGCCCGAAGCGAGCGTGAGCGTGCCGGCAGCCGGATTGACCGAAGCGACGGTGCCCTCGATCTGCTCAGCGGCGAAGGCCGAAGCACCGGTAGCGAGGAAGGCCAGCGAGGCGGCCGCGATAGCGAACTTGCGCATGATATGTGTCCTTGAATTCTCTTGGTTGTGAGGGACGGGCTGCGCCGGACCGCATGTCCAGGCCTACCTGCCCGCCCCGTTGATCTCGATCCTGCCGACATCGGCCCTGCCGAAGGGCAGGTTGATCAGAGATCGCTTAGTTGGCGTCGCTGTTGTCGGCGCTTGCGGGGTGCGGGTTGAACGCGCCCACGCCCTGCGTGCCGTTGTAGGTCACGCCGACCGGCTGCCCCGGCAGAAGGCCGTAGAGCACCGAGCCATTGGCGAAGGTGTAGGTCTGCCCGGATGCAAGCGTCAGCGTACCGGTTGCGGGGTTGACGCTGGCGACGGTGCCCTCGATCTGCTCTGCGGCAAAGGCCGAGGCGCCGGAAGCGAGGAAGGCCAGCGAGGCGGCCGCGAGAACGAGCTTGCGCATAATGCAACTCCTTGTCTGCATTTGTCCTGCCGGACGGTGGTACCGAACCGATCGTTCGCATTCGGTGTCCGTCTTCGGTGACGCTGATATGGGCCCCTCTTCTTCGCGGCTCAATTCACGGATTTGTCATGTGCACCGATCTTGAAAAATGTGACTGATCGGTAATTGCGCCTCTTCCCAAATTTGGAGAGATACGTCCTAAGAATCACGATTATAGTAGAATTATCTACCGAAACCGCTCGCTATTGTTCACCATCTCGACGGTGATCGTTCACAAAATAGCGTTGCTTATCATAAGTCTACATATATTTTTTCGGGCTGTTCCGGCGGTCATACCGCCTCCCGCCCGGCGGCGCCATCGTCCGGCATGGCCTCACGCCGCGCGATTGCGGCGGCGAAGGCGATCCGGCGGGCCGCGATCTCGGCATGGAGCCGCTCGACCATCCGCCCGCCGAGGGCAATCGCGCCGCGACCGGCATTTTCGGGCAGCGCGAAGGCCGTAACGATCCGCTCCGCCTCCGCCAATTCCTCGCCCGATGGCGAGAAGGCGGCATTGCAGGGCGCGATCTGCGCGGGATGGATCACCGTCTTGCCATCGAAGCCGCAATCGCGCGCCACGGCGCACTCCGCCGCGAAGCCTGCCGTATCGGCAATATCGTTGAAGACACCGTCGAGAACGGCGAGACCGGCGATCCGCGCGGCAGCGAGCGTGTTCATCATCCAGGGCAGCATCGGCGCACGGCCCGGCACCTGCCGTGTCCCGGTCTCGCGGGAAAGATCATTGAGCCCGAGCACGAAGGCCGCGAGCGGCAGCATCTCGTCGCGTGAAGCCGCGATGTCGAGCGGGTTCAGGACGGCGCGCGGCGTCTCGATCATCGCCCAGAGCGAAATGGCGGCAGCACCATCCATCGCCCGGATCGCGGCGCGGACGCGCTCGACCTCTGCGCCGGACGACACTTTCGGAATCAGGATCGCGTCCGGCCGTGCCGCAACGGCCGCGGCCAGGTCCTCGGCGCCCCAGGGCGTGTCGAGGCCGTTGATGCGGATCACGCGCTCCGGTCCGGCCGGGGCTGCCAGCGCCTCGGCGACCCGCCGCCGTGCCTCGGCTTTCGCGTCCGGCGCCACGGCGTCCTCGAGGTCGAAGATCACGACATCGGCCCCAAGATGCGGCGCCTTCTCTACCGCGCGCGCATGCGACCCGGGAACATAAAGCGCCGTACGGCGCGGCACGACAGACGACATGGCCTTCTCCGCTTCTGCCGCGCGATCATAGCGGCTCGAGGCGGACGCAGGCCATGCGGGTGAGGGAATGCACCGCCAGACCACGACTAGATTGCTGATTTGTCGTCAATTCTTCACATCGGCGGGTTTCCCCTCGCGCTGAAAACACTCTAGATTTCGCGCCTTCCTCGGAGATCGCCATGCCCGGCCGCCAGAAGCCCGCTGTCCTCGTCATCACCAGCACCGTCGCCCGCGGCTCGATCGGCGGGCGCGCGGCCACCTTCGCGCTGGAGCGGCTCGGTTTCCCAGTCTGGCAGGTCGCGACCGTGACGCTACCCTGGCATCCCGGCCAGGGACGGGCCGACCGGATCGTGCCCGACGCGGCGGCCTTCGAGACGCTGCTCTCGGACCTCGCCCGTTCGCCCAAGCTCGGCGAGATCGGCGGCATCCTGACCGGCTATCTCGGCGCACCGGGCCAGGCGGCGGCGATCGCCGGCCTGATCGATGCGGTCAAGGCCGCACGGCCGGATGCGCTCTATCTGTGCGACCCCGTCATGGGCGATCACGGCACGCTCTATGTCCCGCAGGCGACGGCCGAAGCGATCCGCGACCATCTCGCGCCGCGGGCGGATCTGCTGACCCCCAACCCGACCGAGCTCGCCTTTCTTGCCCGCACGCCGCCGGAGGGCCGGGACGGGCTGATCGCGGCGGCCCGCTCGCTCAAGGCCCGCCGCGTCGCCGTGACCTCGGCGGCGGTCGAGGCCGACTGGACCGAGACGCTGCTTGTTTCCGCCGATGCCACGATCGCGGCGCGGCATGCGCAGATCACCGGCCGCGTCACCAATGGCACGGGCGACCTGTTCGCCGCGCTGCTGCTGGCCCGCCTGCTGGACGGCCTCAGCGATGCCGAGGCCCTGCGCCTGACCGCCGGCGGCGTCATGGCGGCGCTCGACGGAGCGGTCCGCCTCGGCACGGACGAGCTTCCCCTCGCCAGCATCCAGGATGCACTGGTCGCGCCGACGATCCCGGTCACCATCACCGATGACCGAGCCTAGCCAGCCCTTCCTTGCCGGCGTCGACGGCTGCAAGGCCGGCTGGATCGCCGTGCTGATCCCGGCGGACGGCCCGATCGCGCCGCAACTGCTCGTGACGGGTCGGTTTGCCGATCTCCTCGACCATCCCTCGCGGCCGGCCATCATCGCCGTCGACATGCCGATCGGGCTGCCGGACCATATCGGTCCCAACGGCAGAGGCCCGGAAAAGTCCGTGCGGCGCCTGCTCGGCGCGCGGCAATCGTCGGTCTTCGCCGTGCCGTCGCGCGCCGCCGTCTATGCGGGCGATTATGGCGCGGCCTGCGCGGCAGCGGTCGCTACATCGACACCGCCGAAGAAGGTCTCGAAACAGTGCTTTCATCTGTTCCCGAAGATGCGGGAGATCGACGCGCTGATGACGCCGGCGCTCGAGTCGCGCGTTCATGAGGTGCACCCCGAACTCGCCTTCTGGCGACTGAACGGCGGGCAGGCGATGTCGCTGCCGAAGACGATCCGCAGCGAAGCCTCGCGCCCGGGCATCGAAGAGCGGCGCCGGCTGCTCGAACGTCTCGGCTTCGCGCCGGATTTCCTCGCCGCTGTCCCCCGGGGCGCCGGAGCGGACGATCTCCTCGACGCGGCGGCCAATGCCCTGATCGCCCGGCGCATCCACGCCGGCGCGGCGGAGCCCTTCCCGGCCGAGCCGGACCGCGACGCGCATGGGCTCCGCATGGCGATCTGGGCCTGAAGCCCCCTCCCCCGCGGTCGGACGCTTGCAACTCCTCCGCCGGGCGCGCCGATGGTGCGCCGCGGCACGAGGAGCCTTGACCGCGCCCGCCGCGATCCACAATGTGCTCGCGGATCGCCCGACAACGCTTCGAAAGGACAGCAAAGCCGATGAGCAAACTCAAGATCACCGCCGGCCCCTACACCTTCTATGGCAAGTTCGAGGAGGAGGCGGCGCCGAAGACGGTGGCCAAGTTCAAGACGCTGCTGCCCTACAAGGAAAAGCTCATCCATGTGCGCTGGAGCGGCGAGGGTTGCTGGATTCCGCTCGGCGACCTCGATCTCGGCCTCTCCTATGAGAACCACACCTCGCACCCGGCCCCCGGCGAGTTCATTCTCTATCCCGGCGGCATCAGCGAAACGGAAATCCTGCTCGCCTATGGCGGCGTCGATTTCTCCTCCAAGGTCGGCCAGCTCGCCGGCAATCATTTCATCACGATCACCGAGGGCCGCGAGAACCTGCTGGCGCTTGGCAAGCTGACGCTGTGGCACGGCGCGCAGGACATCGTGATCGAATGGGCCTGAGGGCCGGCTGTCGCATGCGCGATCGGGAGACGGGACGATGAGCGACGACGAGGCTCTCCTCAAGGAGTTGCTGGACCAGGAGAAGCGGCTCGTCTTCGACCGCTTCGACAATGACACGGCGATCGCGCTCGGTCTCAAGATCATCGAACGCGCCCGTGCCGAGAAGCTCGCGGTTGCGGTCGATGTCTCGCGCGGCGAGCAGCGGCTGTTCTATGCCGCGCTCGAAGGCACGTCGGCGGACAACGAGTTCTGGATCGCCGGCAAGAACGCCGTGGTGCGCCGCTTCGGCCATTCCTCGTTCTATATCGGCCAGCGCGCACGGCTGAAGGGCGTCGATTTCGCCACGAGCAGCCTCGTCGACGGCGCGCTGTTCCGCGCCCATGGCGGCGCCTTCCCGATCATCGTGCGCCATGTCGGCGTCGTCGGCACGGCCACGGTCTCCGGCCTGCCGCAGGCCGAGGACCACAGGCTGGCCGTCGCCGTGATCGAGGAGTTCCTCGCCGAAACCGAGGCGGGCGAGCCGCGCGCCGAAGTCTGGACGGCCTGAAACTCTCCGCTTTTCGAGGCGGACACTAAGCAAAAAGCCCCGGCATCGGGTCCGATGCCGGGGCTTTTCCGTCTTGAGGGGTAGGTGGCCCGCCCTACCAGGGCAGACTTGTCTCGCCCATCAGCCGCTTGTCGATCGCATGCGCCGCCTGGCGTCCCTCGCGGATCGCCCAGACGACCAGCGACTGGCCGCGGCGCATGTCGCCGGCCGCGAAGACCTTGTCGACCGAGGTCGCATAACGCTCGGTATCGGCCTTCAGATTGCCGCGCTTGTCCAGATCCGCGCCGAGTTCGGCCAGCATGCCCTCATGCAGCGGATGCGCGAAGCCGATCGCGACGAAGACGAGATCGGCGCGGATGATGAACTCCGTGCCCTCGATCGGACGACGCTTCTCGTCGACGCGCGCGCATTCGACGCCCACGACCTTGCCGTTCTTGCCGACGACGCGCAGCGTCGCACAGGCGAATTCGCGCTCGGCGCCCTCGGCCTGCGAGGACGAGGTGCGGAACTTGGTCGGCCAATAGGGCCAGACCGTCAGCTTGTCCTCGCGCAGCGGCGGCATCGGGCGGATGTCAAGCTGGGTGACGGCGAGCGCGCCCTGGCGGAAGGCCGTACCGACGCAGTCCGACGCCGTATCGCCACCGCCGATGACGACGACGCGACGGCCGGTCGCGATGATCGGCTCCTCATTGCTGACGTCCTCGCGGCCGACGCGGCGGTTCTGCTGGACCAGGAACGGCATGGCGTAATGCACGCCTTCGAGCTCCACGCCCGGCAGCTTCGGATCGCGCGGGGCCTCGGCGCCGCCGGTGAGCAGCACCGCGTCATGCGCGTCGATCAGCTCGGCGATCGGCTTGGTCACGCCGACATTGACGCCATAATGGAACGTCGCACCCTCGGCCTCGATCTGCGCGACGCGCCGATCGATGAAGTGCTTCTCCATCTTGAAGTCCGGGATGCCATAGCGAAGCAGGCCGCCGGCCTTGGGCTCGCGCTCATAGACGTGAACATCGTGGCCGGCCCGCGCCAGCTGCTGCGCCGCCGCGAGGCCCGCAGGACCCGATCCCACCACCGCGACCTTCCGGCCGGTCTTCACCGACGGGATTTCCGGCTTGATCCAGCCGTTCTCCCAGCTCTTGTCGGCGATGGTCTGCTCGACCGACTTGATCGCGACCGGCGTGTTCTCGAGGTTCAGCGTGCACGCTTCCTCGCAGGGCGCGGGGCAGACGCGGCCGGTGAACTCCGGGAAGTTGTTGGTCGAATGCAGGTTGCGCGAGGCCTCCTGCCAGTCGCCCGTATAGACGAGGTCGTTCCAGTCCGGAATCTGGTTGTGGACCGGGCAGCCCGTGCCGCCATGGCAATAGGGGATGCCGCAATCCATGCAGCGGGCCGCCTGCCGCGACACCTCCTCGTCGGAGAGGCGCAGCGTGAACTCCCGGAAGTGCCGGATCCGGTCGGATGCCGGCTGGTACTTCTGGTCCTGGCGGTCGATCTCGAGGAAGCCTGTAACCTTACCCATGTGAATTCCTCACTCCGCCGCGATGCCGTAACGCGCCCGTTCCATCTCGATCAGTGCACGGCGGTATTCCACCGGCATGACCTTGCGGAACTTCGGCCGGTAGGCGGCCCAGTTCTCGAGGATGACCCGCGCCCGTTCCGAGCCCGTGTAGTGAAGGTGCTGCGAGATGAGCCGATGCAGACGCTCGTCGTCGAACCGGTTCATGTCCGAGGTGATGTCGATCCGGCCCTTGTGCTCGATGTCGCCGCCATGGTGATGCAGCTGTTCGAGCAGGTCGTCCTCTTCCTGGACCGGCTGGATCTCGACCATGGACAGGTTGCAGCGCTGCGCGAAGCTCTGGTCTTCGTCCAGCACGTAGGCGATGCCGCCGGACATGCCGGCCGCGAAGTTGCGCCCGGTCTGGCCGATGACGACGACGATGCCGCCGGTCATGTATTCGCAGCCGTGATCGCCGCAGCCTTCGACGACCGCGATGGCGCCGGAGTTGCGCACAGAGAAGCGCTCGCCGGCGACGCCGCGGAAATAGGCCTCGCCCTCGGTCGCGCCATAGAGCACCGTGTTGCCGACGATGATCGACTCTTCCGGCACGATGCGGGTGTTCTCCGGCGGCCGCACGACGATGCGCCCACCCGAGAGGCCCTTGCCGACATAGTCGTTGCCTTCGCCGATCAGGTCGATCGAGACGCCGCGCGCCAGGAAGGCCGCAAAGCTCTGTCCGGCCGTGCCGCGGAGCGTGATCGCGATCGTGTCCTCGGGCAGCCCGTCATTGCCGTAGCGCTTCGCCACCTCGCCGGAGAGCATCGCGCCCGCCGAACGATCGGTGTTGTGGATGCGCTCCTCGATCTTGACCGGCACGCCGGTCTCGAGCGCGGGCTTCGCCGCCGCGATCAGGCGCCGGTCGAGCACGTCGTCGATCGGGTGCTTCTGCAGCTCGGTGTGACGGATCTCGTGCGGCTCCGCGTCGGGCTTGAAGAACAGCCGCGTGAAGTCGAGACCGGATGCCTTCCAGTGTTCGATCGCAGCCTTCTTCTCGAGCCGGTCCGACTGGCCGATCAGCTCCTCGATCTTGCGCACGCCCATGGCGGCCATGATCTGGCGCACCTCTTCGGCGACGAAGAAGAAGTAGTTGATCACGTCCTCGGGCGTGCCCTTGAAGCGCTTGCGCAGCACCGGATCCTGTGTGGCGATGCCGACCGGGCAGGTGTTGAGATGGCACTTGCGCATCATCACGCAGCCGGCCGCGATCAGCGGCGCCGTCGAGAACGCGAACTCGTCCGCGCCGAGCAGCGCGCCGATGACGACGTCGCGACCGGTACGGAAGCCGCCATCGACCTGCAGCGCGACGCGCGAGCGCAGCCCGTTGAGAACGAGCGTCTGCTGCGTCTCGGCGAGGCCGATCTCCCAGGGCGAACCGGCATGCTTGAGCGAGGTCAGCGGCGAAGCGCCGGTGCCCCCCTCGAAGCCGGACACGGTGATGTGGTCGGCGCGCGCCTTGGCGACGCCGGCGGCAACCGTGCCGACGCCGACCTCGGAGACGAGCTTGACCGACACCGCCGCCGACGGGTTGACGTTCTTCAGATCGAAGATGAGCTGCGCCAGGTCTTCGATCGAATAGATGTCGTGATGCGGCGGCGGCGAGATCAGGCCGACGCCCGGCGTCGAGTGGCGGACCTTGGCGATGGTCGCATCCACCTTATGGCCGGGCAGCTGGCCGCCCTCGCCGGGCTTGGCGCCCTGCGCGACCTTGATCTGCATGACGTCGGAGTTGACCAGATACTCCGTCGTCACGCCGAAGCGGCCCGAGGCGACCTGCTTGATCGCCGAGCGCATGGAATCGCCATTGGCGAGCGGCAGGAAGCGCTCGGCCTCCTCGCCGCCCTCGCCGGTGTTCGACTTGCCGCCGATCCGGTTCATGGCGATCGCGAGCGTCGTATGCGCCTCGCGCGAGATCGAGCCGAACGACATGGCGCCGGTGACGAAGCGCTTCACGATCTCGGTCGCCGGCTCGACCTCGTCGATCGGCACGGGCGCGAGGCCCATGGCGTCGGCGAGCTTGATCTCGAACAGGCCGCGGATGGTCAGCAGCCGCTTGGACTGCTCATTCATCTCGCGCGCGAAATCCTCGTAGCGCTCCCAGGAATCGAGGCGCACTGCATGCTGCAGGTTCGCGACCGAATCCGGCGTCCAGGCATGGCGCTCGCCGCGGATGCGATAGTTGTATTCGCCGCCGATATCGAGAGCCGTCCTGAGGATCGCCTCATTGCCGAACGCCTCGCCATGACGGCGCACCGTCTCCTCGGCGATTTCCGGCAGGCCGACGCCGCCAATGGTGGTCGCGGTGCCGAAGAAGTAGCGATCAACGAAATCCTGCGACAGGCCGATCGCATCGAAGATCTGCGCGCCGCAATAGGACTGGTAGGTCGAGATGCCCATCTTGGACATGACCTTGAGGATGCCCTTGTCGATCGACTTCACATAGCGATGGACGATCTCTTCCTCGTCCACCTCGCCGGGGAACTCGTCGCGCATGTCGAGCAGGGTCTCGAAGGCGAGATAGGGGTTGATCGCCTCGGCGCCGAAGCCGGCGAGTGCGCAGAAATGATGCACCTCGCGCGCCTCGCCCGTCTCGACGACCAGGCCGACCGACGTCCTCAGCCCCTTGCGGATCAGGTGATGATGCACGCCTGCCGTGGCGAGCAGGGCGGGAATCGGGATCCGCTCCGGGCCGACCATGCGGTCGGACAGGATGATGATGTTGTAGCCGCCATGCACCGCCGCCTCAGCCCGCTCGCAGAGCCGGTCGAGCGCATCCTGCATCCCGTCCGCGCCCTTGGTGGAGGCGAAGGTGATGTCGAGCGTCTTCGACTGGAACGGGTTGTCGTCCAGGTCGCCGATGGCACGGATCTTTTCGAGGTCCTGGTTCTCCAGGATCGGCTGGCGAACCTCGAGGCGCTTGCGATGGCCGGCACCCTGCAGGTCGAACAGGTTCGGCCGCGGCCCGATGAACGAGACGAGGCTCATGACGAGCTCTTCACGGATCGGGTCGATCGGCGGGTTGGTGACCTGCGCGAAGTTCTGCTTGAAATAGGTGTAGAGCAGCTTCGACTTGTCGGAGAGCACCGATATCGGCGTATCCGTGCCCATGGAGCCGACGGCCTCCTGGCCGGTGGTGGCCATGGGGCTCATCAGAAGCTTCAGATCCTCGACCGTATAGCCGAAGGCCTGCTGGCGATCGAGCAGGCTCACATCCGTCCGCGGCGCGCGCGGCGGCACGGGCGGAAGATCTTCGAGCACGATCTGGGTGCGCGAGAGCCAGCTCTGATAGGGGAGCTTCGCCGCGAGCTGATGCTTGATCTCCTCGTCGGAGACGATGCGTCCCTCTTCGAGGTCGATCAGCAGCATCTTGCCCGGCTGGAGGCGCCACTTGGTGACGATCTTCTCCTCCGGAATCGGCAGCACGCCGGCCTCCGAAGCGAGGATGACGTCGCCGTCCTCGGTCACGAAATAGCGCGCCGGACGGAGCCCGTTGCGGTCGAGCGTCGCGCCGATCTGCCTTCCGTCGGTGAAGGCAACGGCAGCCGGACCGTCCCACGGCTCCATCAGCGCGGCATGGTACTCGTAGAAAGCACGCCGCTGCTCGTCCATGAGCGGGTTGCCTGCCCATGCCTCGGGAATGAGCATCATCGCGGCGTGCGGCATGGAATAGCCGCCCTGCACGAGGAACTCGAGCGCGTTGTCGAAGCAGGCGGTGTCCGACTGCCCCTCATAGGAGATCGGCCACAGCTTGGAGATGTCGTTGCCGAACAGTTCGGAATCGACCGAGGCCTGCCGCGCCGCCATCCAGTTGACGTTGCCGCGCACCGTGTTGATCTCGCCATTGTGCGCGACCATCCGGTAGGGATGGGCGAGCCGCCAGGACGGGAAGGTGTTGGTCGAGAAGCGCTGATGCACGAGGGCGAGCGCGCTCTCGAAGCGCGGATCATGGAAGTCGCGGTAATAGGCGCCGAGCTGATAGGCGAGGAACATGCCCTTGTAGACGATGGTCCGCGCCGAGAGCGAAACGACGTAGAAATCGTTGTCGAGCCCGGAATAGGTCGCGTAGATGCGGCTGGAGATCACCTTGCGGATAATGAAGAGCCGCCGCTCGAAATCGTCCTCGCTCTCGATCGCCTTGCCGCGACCGATGAAGACCTGCCGGTGATAGGGCTCGGTCGCCGCGATCTCCGGCGCCTTGGACAGCGAGGAATTGTCGACGGGCACGTCGCGCCAGCCGATGAGGACCTGGCCCTCCTCGGCGACGACGTCCTCGACGATCTTCTCCATGCCGGCGCGAACCGCCGCATCCTGCGGCAGGAAAAGGAAGCCGACCGCATAGTGGCCGGGCTCGGGCAGCGTGAAGCCGAGCCGGACCGCTTCCTCGGAGAAGAAGCGGTGCGGAATCTGCACGAGCATGCCGGCGCCGTCGCCCATCAGCGGATCGGCACCCACCGCGCCGCGATGCGTGAGGTTCAGCACGATCTCGAGGCCGCTCTCGACGATGCGATGCGACTTCTCGTTCTTCAGGTTCGCGATGAAGCCGACGCCGCAGGCGTCGTGTTCGTTGCGCGGGTCGTAAAGGCCGCGGCGGCCGGGGCTCAGCGTTCGGGCGCCGGTGGCCGTGGCGCGCGCGGCGTCTTTGGCTTCACGGACCACCGCCGCTCCCGCCAACCGCATCTGCGCATCGCTCATGACCTTCGGCATTGCACTGCCCTCATCTCTGTCAGAAATCCGTTCATCGCCCGCGTCGGGCCATCAGCCCGACAGCGGTCCCCCTCCGCCGCCCGAACGGGCCCGGCCTCCTACCGCCATCCCGTCCAAGCAAGTTCCATTCCGGGTCCGGAAGGCATCGCCGCAGCGATTCACCCCCGATCTCGGAGCACCCTCAAATGGGACAGCAATACTGTCCTATCAAAAGCGCGCCAAAATGCCAGACTTCTCCGCGGTGCGCAAGCGTTCGGCACCGGCGGCATTATGTTTGTTTCAGAGCGCTCCCCGCAATCGTCGTTACCGCGAAAGCGCCCCGACGTACACGCAAGATTCTTGCGCCGGGTTGCCCATTTCGCGAATCACCCGATGACACGCTTTGTCGCGGCGGCGCCCTCGGCGTCGCAGCCGGCTTGCGCGGGCGCTCCATCCCATAGCATGAGGAAGCCATGAACTTTGCGAGCGACAATTGGGCAGGCGCTTCCGAGCGCGTGGTGGCGGCACTGGCAGCGGCCGGGGACGGCGCGATGCCGGCCTATGGCGGCGATCCGCTGACCGCCAGGGTGGAGCGCCTCTTCGCGGAGGCCTTCGAGCACGAGACGCATGTCTTCTTCGTCGCCACGGGCACGGCGGCCAATGCCCTCGCGCTGGCGCAGGCCGGACGAGCGGGTGGCGTGGTGTTCTGCCATGCGGGGGCTCATATCGCCGTCGACGAGGCCGGCGCGCCGGAATTCCTCGCCGGCTGCCGTCTGCATCCGATCGAAGGTGCCGCCGGCAAGATTACGCCGGATGCGCTCCGGGCGGCGATCGCCCGCTATCCGGCCGCCGCGATCCATCATGGCCAGCCCATGGCGGTCTCGATCAGCCAGCTCACGGAGGCCGGCACGGCCTATGCGCCGGATGAGATCCGGGCGCTGGCCGAGATCGCTCATGGCGCCGGGCTGCCGCTGCACATGGATGGATCGCGCTTCGCCAATGCGCTGGCCGGCTCGACCGCGAGCGCGGCGGAACTCACCTGGTGCGCCGGGGTCGACATGCTGTCCTTCGGCGGCACCAAGAATGGCTGCTTCGCCGCCGAGGCGGTCGTGTTCTTCGATTCGGCGCGGGCAGCCGGCTTCGCCTTCCAGCGCAAGCGCGCCGGCCACCTATTTTCCAAGAGCCGGTTCGTCTCGGCGCAGTTTGCGGCCTATCTCGAAGACGGGCATTGGCTCGCGCTCGCCGCCCACGCCAACGCCATGGCAGCCCGCCTCGCGGCCGGGGTCGCGGCGTCACGCGGCGCCCGTCTGGCGCTTGCTCCGGACGGGAACGAACTCTTCATCCATTTGACGAGGGATGCGGACAGCAGGCTGCGCGCGGGCGGCGCCGTCTATCACGGCTGGCCGGCGGAAACGCTTGGCCTGGCCAAGCCGGACGACGGCGTCATCGTGCGCGCCGTTACCAATTTCCGCACACGGGCCGGCGAGGTCGACCGCTTCGTCGCGCTCATCGACGGATAGGCCACCCCGGCGAATGCGCAAACGAAAACACCCGGCGGCGCAGCGGCGCGGCCGGGTGTTTGAACGTCGAAGCGACGATTATCAGGCGGCGGAAGCGCTGAGCTTCTTGGCGATCTGACGCTTCAGAAGCTGGGCCTTCGCCGAAAGCTCGCTCGCATCGGCCTTCGCCAGGAAGGCGTCGAGGCCGCCGCGATGCTCGACCGTGCGCAGGCCGGCCGCGGAAACGCGGAGACGGTAGCTCTGGCCGAGCGCGTCGCTGATCAGCGTCACATTGACGAGATTCGGCAGATAGCGACGACGGCTCTTATTGTTGGCATGGCTGACGGTGTTGCCGGTCATGACGGCCTTGCCGGTCAGCTCGCAGACTCGAGACATGGCAATAATCCTTCTTATCCGCCGCGCTCAGTCGGCATCCGCCATCCGTACGGCAGGGATCTGAAAAGTGGGCTTCTCATAGTCACCACGAAGCGGCGCGTCAAGCCGAACAGGCATGGAGCCGGCTATGATCGCGCGGATAGGGTGGCTTTTCCCGCGCCGATCCCGGCCGAACGCCCCTTTGACCGGCCTCGATGGCGGCCTAAGCTACCCGCATCGTGCAGACGTCCGCCGGCAGGTAACACTTTAGTCAGAACCCCCGGTCATTATGGTTAATGAAATGATGACGTCCTCTGCACCCCTGCGACGGAAGAGGCCGATGACCGGATCTCTGTTCTCATCCCTGCGGCGCGCCGGCACATTGGCGGCTGCCCTGTTCGCTTTCGCGCCTTCCGGCGGCCAGATCGCTTTTGCCGAGCCTGGCCCGGTGCGCGACGGCTCGCTCGAGGCGAGCTACAATATGCTGCTCAATGGCGTCACGATCGGCCGCTTCGATCTCGACACCAAGATCGATCATGCGCGCTACACCATGACGATCCGCGGCCGCACGGCCGGCGTCACAGCGATGGTCTCCGACGGCACCGGGCTGTTGAAGAGCAGCGGCCAGATCGCCGGCGCCAAGGTACTGCCGGGCGACTATTATCTCGACACGACCGAGAATGGGCAGAGGAGCAGCAATGTCTCCATGCGCATGAAGCTCGGCACGATCGTCTCGGTCGCGGCGCTCCCACCCTTGCCGGTGAAGGCGGACCGCGTGCCGCTGCTCCCTGCGCACAAGCACAATATCGTCGATCCGCTCAGCGCGATGATGGTGCCGATGAAGCGCGCCGACATGGGCGCGGCCTGCAACCGCTCGATCCCGGTCTTCGACGGCTGGCAGCGCTTCGACGTCAAGCTCTTCTACAAGTCGACCGCGCAGGTTCAGGGCGAGGGCGGCTCCTATTCGGGGCCCGTCGTCGTCTGCGGCGCGCGCTACGTGCCCGTCGCCGGCCATCGGCCGTCGCGCGAGCAGGTCAAGTTCATGGAAAACAACAAGCAGCTCGAAGTCTGGCTGGCACCGGTCGATAATCTTGGCGTGCTGATGCCGTTCCGCATGCAGATCGGCACTGAAGCGGGCGTGCTTACGATCCATGCCTCGCGCTTCGTCGGCCAGTCGACCAGCGAGCGCGCCGCGCTGAACTGACACCCATCCGACCGTTTCACTCATAAGCCCGCCGGCTTGAGCAGCCGGCGGGCTTTTTCATGCCCGTACGCCTGGGCCACCCAGTCCCGTAACGCGACAGAATCCGACGACAATCCCTAACGAAGCCGACGTGGTTTCGCTGGTGCGCTGCTTGCGGCAGAACGCCGGCATCGCAGATCTTGAGGACTTGGACGCGCCGACCGCGACCCGTGGTGAGAACGAAGCATGAAGCCCCGGTTCCCAGCGATTCGTCGCCGATTCGTTCAGGATTCGGCCCAGCCCTTAACGCCGATGCGAAAAATCCGAGTGATCGAATTAAGGTGTTGTTGACCATGACTTGGCGGGTGACGGGGCGCCTCCCGTTAATACGGGCAGCCGGATTTCGCCCCGGCATGGCGTCCCGGCGCGCTGAAAATAGTGGAACCCCACGCTACGCACCCCATATGTCGCCGTGAACAGAACGCGAAGATCGATCGAGTCAGCGATTCGGACCGTGTTTGTTCCAGACTCGTTCCGGTTGTTAAGACGGCCGCGCTACAGGCAGGATGGTCTCCCGCTTCTGTGCCGGCATGGTACAAGCACCTGCCCGCCGCGCGCCGAGAAGGCGATTTTTCCTGTCCCGAGACCCCGCAGCGATGACCGAGTTTGAGAAGCCCCCGCGTGGGGTTGCCGACGGGCGCAAGGTGATCGCCGTGCTCGGGCCGACCAATACCGGCAAGACGCATTATGCGATCGAGCGGATGCTCGCCCATTCGAGCGGCGTGATCGGCCTGCCGCTGCGCCTGCTCGCGCGCGAGGTCTATAGCCGTGTCGCGGCGCGCGTCGGTCCAGAGGCGGTCGCCCTCATCACGGGCGAGGAGAAGATCGTCCCGCCACATCCGCGCTACCGCGTCTGCACGGTCGAGGCGCTGCCTTCGGAGACGGATGCCTCGTTCCTGGCGATCGACGAAATCCAGCTCGCCGGCGATTTCGAGCGCGGCCATGTGTTCACGGACCGCCTGCTCAATCTGCGCGGCCGCGACGAGACGCTGCTGCTCGGCGCCGGCACGATGCGGGGCATCATCGAGAAGCTGCTGCCGGGCGTCACGGTCATGACGCGGCCGCGCATGTCGCTGCTCACCTATTCCGGCTCGAAAAAGATCACGCGTCTGCCGCGGCGCTCGGCGATTGTCGCCTTCTCGGCCGACGAGGTCTATGCGGTCGCCGAGCTGATCCGTCGCCAGCGCGGCGGCGCGGCCGTCGTGCTTGGCTCGCTCAGCCCGCGCACGCGCAATGCCCAGGTCGAACTGTTCCAGTCGGGCGACGTCGATTTCCTCGTCGCGACGGACGCGATCGGCATGGGTCTCAATCTCGATGTCGAGCATGTCGCCTTCGCGCAGGAGCGCAAGTTCGACGGCTACCAGTATCGCCGCCTGAGCGCGGCCGAGTTCGGCCAGATCGCCGGGCGCGCCGGCCGGCATACGCGCGACGGAACCTTCGGCGTCACCGGTCAGGTCGATCCGTTCGAGGATGAGCTGGTCGAATCGCTCGAGAATCACGCCTTCGCGCCGGTGCGCGTGCTGCAATGGCGCAACCGCGCGCTCGATTTCCGCTCGATGGATGCGCTGCGCCTCTCGCTCGACCGCCCACCCGCGATGGAAGGCCTGACCAAGGCGCCGCCATCGGAAGATGTGAACGTGCTGGAGATCCTGAAGCGCGACGCGGAGACGCGAGAACTCGCCAAAGGTGTCGAACGCGTGCAGCTTCTCTGGGACATTTGCCAGATTCCGGATTATCGTCGCATCGCGCCCGCCAGCCATGCCGAACTGGTGGGCGAGATCTTCTCATTCGTCGTCCGGCAGGGAGCGGTTCCCGACGACTGGTTCGCACGGCAGGTCGCCTTCGCCGATCGCACGGACGGCGATATCGATACGCTCGCGAATCGCATCGCCCATATCCGCACCTGGACCTTCGCGGCCAACCGGCCGAACTGGTTATCGGATCCACGCCATTGGCAGGAGCGCACGCGCGCGATAGAGGATCGGCTGTCCGATGCGCTGCACGAAAGGCTGACACAGCGTTTCGTGGATCGTCGGACCAGTGTGCTGATGAAGCGGCTCAGAGAAAACGCGATGCTCGAAGCAGAAATCACGACCTCCGGCGATGTGCTGGTCGAGGGACAGCATGTCGGAAGCCTGCAGGGTTTCCGCTTCACGCCCGATCCAAAGGCTGATGGTCCCGACGCCAAGGCCATTGCCGCGGTGGCGCACAAGTCGCTCGCCAGCGAGATCGAGCGGCGGGCCGAGAAGATCGGCCGCGCGCCCAACACCGAATTCGCCCTTGCGATCGACGGCACGCTGCGCTGGCTCGGCGCGCCGGTCGCGCGCATCATCGCGACCGACGACCGGCTGAAGCCGCGCTTCATCCTGCTTGCCGACGACAGCCTCACCGGCCCGTCGCGCGAGCGCGTCCAGGACCGGGTCGATCTCTGGCTGAAGAGCCATATCGAAACCCTGCTCAAGCCGCTGTTCGACCTTCTCGCCGGCGCCGAGCTTTCCGCCGAGGCGCGCGGCATCGCGTTCCGTCTCGCCGAAGGCCAGGGCGTGCTCGAGCGCTCCGAGATCGCTGGCGAGATGAAGGCGCTTGACCAGGATTCGCGCGCCGGACTGCGCAAGCTGGGCGTCCGCTTCGGCGCGCATCACATCTATGTCCCGGCGCTGCTCAAGCCGGCCCCGAGCGCCCTCAACGCGATGCTCTATGCGCTGAAGGCCGGCGGGCTCGACATGCCCGGCCTCGCCGAGCTGCCGCAGCTCTCGTCCAGCGGCCGCACGACCATCCAGGTCGACCCGACCTTCGCCAAGCCGCTCTATCGCGTCGTCGGCTATCGCATCGCCGGCAACCGCGCCGTGCGCATCGACATCCTGGAGCGGCTGGCCGACATCATCCGCCCGCTCATCGCCTGGAAGCCGACATCCGACAATCCGATCCCGCCCGACGGCGCCTATGACGGCAATGGCTTCACGGTAACGGTCGCCATGACCTCGCTGCTCGGCTGCTCGGGCGAGGATTTCGCCGGCGTGCTGAAGTCGCTCGGTTATCGCGTCGAACGCCGCCCTGCCCCGCCCAAGGCGGTCGCCGCGCCCGCACCGGCCCCGGCTGTAGCGGCAGAGGACGCGCCGGTCGCCGAGGACGCGGCCACGGCGAGCGAGGCTCCGGCCGAGACCGTCGCCGAACGCGCCATTGTTGCCGATGCCCCCGAAGCGGTCGAAGCCGATGCGCCGGAGACGGCCGAGGCGATCGCCGAGCCCGAAACCGCAGCGGACGAGCCCGTCGCCGCCGAAACGGCCGAGGCGGACGAGGTGCCGGCCGACGCGGAAGCGACCGCGGATCCCGTCGAAGAGCCGGAGGCTGCGGCCGAGATCGCCGCCGACGCGCCGGTCGAGACGGCGGATGCTCCTGTGGCCGAGGCCGGTACGGCCGAGACGGCGGCGGCTCCCACTGAGCCCGAAATGGTCGATGTCTGGCGTCCCGGCCGCCCCGATCGCCGTCCGCGCGAGCGGCACGAGAAGCGCGATTTCGGCCGCCAGCGCCACCAGAACAATGCCGGCGGCGCCGAGGCCGGCGAGGCCCGTCCCGCGGAAGGCCGCAACGCCGAGCCGCGGCATGGCCGCCCGCCGCGCGAAGGCGAGCGTCGTGACGATCGCCGTCCGCGTCCCGAGCGCCAGGGCGGGCCGCGCGGCGGCGAGCAGGATCGCGAGCAGCGCGCGCAGGGCGAACGCAATCATGGCGGCCAAGGACGCGGCGATCGTCCGCGCGGCGATCGTCCGGATCACCGCCAAGGCGAGCACGGCAAGAGCCATGGCGGCAATCATGGCGGCGCGCCGCGCCGCGAGGAGCCGAAGCGCGAGCGCGCAATCGATCCGAACTCGCCCTTCGCCGCGCTCGCCGCGTTGAAGGCCGATCTCGAAGCGCGCAAGCGGGGCGGCTAGCGGACCGGGAGCGCGATGGCCGAAGCGGATCGCCAGCGCATCGACAAATGGCTCTGGTTCGTGCGCCTCGCCAAGACGAGGACCGCGGCCCAGCGCCTCGTCGAGGACGGTCGCGTCCGCGTCAATCGCGAGAAGGTCGAGGCGGCCAGCCGCCTCGTCCGCCCGGGCGACGTGCTGACCATCCGCCTCGAGCGGCAGATCCGCGTGCTGAAGGTGGTCGCGCCGGGCGTGCGCCGCGGCCCGCCGGCGGAAGCGCAGACGCTCTACGAGGATCTGACGGAGCCCGCCGACCCCTCTGCCCCGTCGTCGGGCGGGCAGCGCCCGACCAAGCGGGATCGTCGCGCCCTGGACGCTTTTCACGCCGGAACGCCCTTCGCCGAAACTGACTTTTCGCGGGACGGCGACGAATAGACAACCATTCCTGACACGTCGTCGCGGGCGAACGGCGAATCCTTGCACGCTCGCGCCAAACCGTTTACCCCAACGCTCGGCGCGGGAAAGCGTTATGCCCGCCGCAGGAGGCTCAAGTGCCCTATGTCGTGACCGACAACTGCATTCGCTGCAAGTACACGGATTGCGTGGAAGTATGTCCGGTGGACTGCTTCTATGAGGGCGACAACATGCTCGTCATTCATCCGGACGAATGCATCGACTGCGGCGTCTGCGAGCCGGAATGTCCTGCGGAAGCGATCAAGCCGGACACCGAGCCGGGTCTTGAGAAGTGGCTGAAGCTCAACGCGGAATATGCGGAGAAGTGGCCCAACATCACGGTGCGCAAGGACCCTCTGCCGGAGGCGAAGGAGTTCGACGGCGTCCCCAACAAGCTGGAAGCGCACTTCTCCGAGAAGCCGGGCGAGGGCGACTGATCCGCCTACCGCTCTGAACCGCTTTTACGCGCGGCCCTCCGGGCGGCGACGGCAAGACTTTGTTTTTCGGGTATTTTGTGATATATACCCAACACAGTCGGTAAATGCTCTAAGGCGTCGCCGCACCGTGTTGGTGTTTGGTTTGTGATCAGCCCTCAATCTTCAGCTCGTTGACGTTCAGGTGCACGTGGCGGTGCGCCTGAATTTTTGCGCGATTGAATTTCTGCTGATCACGCCCATCTCTGCGGGCAAAGCGATCTTCCCATCGGCTGATGTTGCGAATGTGCGGACCAGCCGGTTCGCCGCCGGACCTTGCGTCTCGGCATCGGCTGGTTGCGCGGAAGCGATGCTTCGGACGGATTACCGAGATCCGGCCTCTGGCTTGGCGAGCTGGGACCGTAACCGCAAGGGAGTCAATACGCGTATGGCCGCAATAAAGAAGACCACCCAACGTTCCGATTTCAAGACGGGCGAGCGGATCGTCTACCCGGCGCATGGCGTCGGCGAGATTGTCGGCCTCGAGGAACAGGAAGTGGCCGGCATCAAGCTTGAACTCTTCGTCATTGCCTTCGAGAAAGACAAGATGAAGCTGCGTGTCCCCGTCGCCAAGGCGAATTCGGTCGGCATGCGCAAGCTCTCCGATACAACGATCGTCAAGAAGGCTCTGGAAACCATCCGTGGCCGCGCGCGCGTCAAGCGCACCATGTGGAGCCGCCGCGCGCAGGAATACGAGGCCAAGATCAATTCGGGCGATCTGATCGCCATCTCCGAAGTGGTCCGCGACCTCTATCGTTCGGAATCGCAGCCCGAGCAGTCCTACTCGGAGCGGCAGCTCTACGAGGCCGCGCTCGACCGCATGTCGCGCGAGATCGCCGCCGTCAGCGAGATCTCCGAGACCGAGGCGATCCGTCAGATCGAGCAGAACCTCGCCAAGAGCCCGCGCCGTGGCGGCAAGGGCGACGAGGAGAATGTTGCGGTCGAGACGGCCGAGGATGACGAGCACGACGAGGCGGCGTGATCCCTTCTGCGGGATTTTGACGCAGGCGCTCCCACGCCACGCCGCGACCCCGCCGAAGATCACCTGCCGCTAGAAGCTTTGTCGGCCAAGGCTGACGAGCCATTGAAACGAGGCGTCCGGACCCTGTCCGGGCGCCTCGTTGCATTTGGTGCCGGCCAATCTGGCCGGTCGTCCACGATCATCGCCGCCGATCGCGTGCGATCACGTTCAATCACGTCCTTTTGTGCCGGCAACGGAAGCCGAATGGCTGCCTCGTTCGTATTGTGAGTATCGGGAACCACAACAGCGAAACGGGTGATCCTATGGGCAGCGCAATGACTTCAGGACGTGGATACGTCAGGGCGGCCATGCATGCACCGTATCTGGAACGCGAGGAGGAGAAGGATCTCGCCACCCGCTGGCGCGAAGATCACGACCCGGGCGCGCTGCATCGCCTGACCGCCTCCCATATGCGGCTCGTGATCGCCATAGCCGCGCGCTTCCGCCATTTCGGGCTGCCGATGGCCGATTTGATCCAGGAAGGCAATGTCGGCCTGCTGGAGGCGGCGGCGCGGTTCGAGCCGGAGCGCGATATCCGCTTCTCGACCTACGCGACCTGGTGGATCCGCGCCGCGATCCAGGACTACATCCTTCGCAACTGGTCGATCGTGCGCGGCGGCACCAGTTCGACGCAGAAGTCGCTGTTCTTCAACCTGCGCCGCCTGCGCGCCAAACTGGCCCGCGGCGGGATCGCCGTCGAGGCGCATCATCTGCACCAGCAGATCGCGGCCGCCATCGGCGTTTCCATGGACGATGTCGCGCTGATGGATGCGCGGCTTTCCGGCTCGGATCTCTCGCTGAACGCGCCGATCCAGGATGGGGAATCGGCGTCATCCGACCGTCAGGACTTCCTCGTCGACGGCGCGCCGCTGCAGGACGAACTCGTGCAGGACGAGATCGATACCGGCCGCTGGAGCGGGTGGCTGCAGGACGCCATGGCGACGCTGTCGCCCCGCGAGGCCCGCATTCTCAAGGAGCGGCGGCTCAAGGATGATGGCGAGACGCTGGAATCGCTCGGCGCCACGCTCGGCATCTCGAAGGAACGCGTGCGGCAGATCGAGAGCCGCGCGCTGGAGAAGCTGCGGCTCGCCCTGACGCGCGACCATCCGCATCAGCGTCCGACCTTCTCGTAAGGTCGGTCCGCGCCGCTACTGAGCGGGTGCCGCCGCCGGGAGGATGACGATGCCGTCGACAACGCTCTTGCGCGTGGCGGCGGCTTCCTCATCGGAGCGTGGCGCCTTCCAGGCGAAGTCGTCGGCGCGTCCGGGCGGCGCCGGCGGCGCATCGCCCTTGACCGTCAGGCTATAGGCAACCCCGGTGGTGGATGCTGCCGCGGTCGGCTCGCCGCCGGCCAGCGCCGCATCGGCCGCGCCGGGCGGCGGGTCGGTCAGCGAGACGATCGGCCCGACCACGCGCGATTTTCCGTCCGGTCCAATCTCCGTCGTCTGGTTCGGGTTCAGCATGGTGGCCGTGCTGGCACCGGAACCGAGCCCGGCATCCTGGCGGATCTCGCGCTCAACATAGAAGGCGAGCTTGCGCCGTCCGGCCTTGGTGAAGTTGATGCCGTCGCCAGAGCGAAGCTGCCGCATCTGGCCGTCGACATCGGGACCGCGCGAGACGAACTTGCCGTCCTCGCTGGCAAAGCCATCCCAGATGTCGACGAAGCTCGCGCCCACGGCCTCGGAGCGCGCCTTGAACAGCGTGTTCAGATAGGCCATGTCGGCGGCGCTGTCGGCCGACTGCATCGGCGGCTCGCCGACCCAATAGACCGGCTTGCCATAGGACTGGAGCGCCAGCAGGAAGCGATCGACGCGCTGCTGATAGAGCTTCTGCCACTCTTCCGAACGCGGCGCGAAACGCCCGTCGGCCGTGCGGAATTGCTGGCGGTCATTCGTGCCGATCATGACGACGATCATGTCCGGCTTCTCGGTCGAGAGCAGCTCGGGCAGCGTCGCGGCCCAGTCGTAATGGTCGTCGCGCACGAAGCCGGACGAGCCTTCCGTCCGGTCGAGGATCTCGACCCGCGGCTCGTCCGCGAAGGCCTGGTCGAGGCCCCAGGCGAGACCGCCGGCAATGAAATCGCCGACGACGAGGACGCGCTTGGCATCGGCGTTCTTCGGCTGCACGTCGAGGACCGCATAGGGCGGCTCGCTCGGCTGCGCGGGCGCCTTCTTGCGCGGGGCCTGGCCGGGGTTCTGCCCGGCCTGCGGCTGCCGGCCTGCCCGCGGGGCGACGTCGGGAATATCCGCCGGCGGCGCCACCTCGCGCTCGCGGCCGAACAGGCGATCGAGAAAGCCCGTCGGCCCGCCACGGAACGACTGCGCCGATGCGGGCGCGGCTATGACACCGACCAGCGCCGCCAGCAGGACAAGAAACAACCCGGAACGTGCGCGCCGCATCACAAAGTCACCCGGACAATCCGCCCCCCGGAGCCGGGTCTACTCTATCCGCCAGCACGCAGGCGCTGCAACAACTCGGTCGAGGGATAGCCGTCGGCAACCAGCCCGGCGCGATGCTGATAGGTGCGGATCGCCGTCCGCGTGCCCTCGCCGATCTTGCCGTCGACCGTGCCCTGGTAGAAGCCGCGGCGGGCGAGCAATTCCTGGATCTCGGCGCGCTCGGCGCTCGTCAGCGGCCGTGCGTCGCGCGACCAGCCGGAGACAAAGGCGCCGCCGCCCCTCAGCCGGTCGGAGAGATGTCCGACCCCGAGCGCATAGGCATCGGCGTTGTTGTAGCGCTTGATGACGCGGAAATTCGGCAGGAGCAGGAAGGCCGGTCCGCCGGCACCCGCGGGCGCATAGAGCCGCGCTGTCTCGTCGAACTGGGGAAAGGGTCGGCCCGCCACCCGCGTGATACCAATCTTGCGCCACTGGCTGAGCGGCGCCGATTTCGAACCGTCGGCAAGACGCCAGTCGAAGCCGGCGGGAAGCTCGACCTCGTAGCCCCAGGTCTCGCCGCGGCGCCAGCCCATCTTGGCGAGGTAATTGGCGGTCGAGGCGAGCGCATCGACCTCGGAATTCCAGATGTCGCGGCGGCCGTCGCCGTCGGCATCGACCGCATAGGCCAGATAGGTGGTCGGGATGAACTGGGTGTGGCCCATGGCGCCGGCCCAGGAGCCGGTCATGCCACGCGCCGTGATGTCGCCCTTCTGCAGGATCTTCAGCGCCGCGATGAGCTGCTGGCGGCCGTATTTCGCCCGCGATCCGCCCATATAGGCGAGCGTCGCCAGCGAACGGATGGTGTTCTTGACGATCTTCTCGTTCTTGAGGACCTGGCCATAGGACGATTCCATCCCCCAGATCGCGACGACGACATAGCGATCCACGCCATAGGCAGCCTCGATCTGGGCGAGCTGGCGGCCATAGGTGGCGAGCGCCTCGCGGCCATTCTCGAGCCGCTTCGCCGAGACCGCGCCGTCGAGATATTCCCAGATCGGCTTGACGAATTCCGCCTGATTGCTCGCCTTGGCGAGCACGTCGGGATCGGGCGTGAAGTTGGCCAGCGCCCGGTCATAGACGCTCCGCGAGATGCCGGCCT
This sequence comes from Kaistia hirudinis, assembly GCF_014196455.1. GTDB lineage: Bacteria > Pseudomonadota > Alphaproteobacteria > Rhizobiales > Kaistiaceae > Kaistia > Kaistia hirudinis. The sequence goes on along the minus strand of NZ_JACIDS010000003.1, from coordinate 669,219 downwards.
TCTTGGCGGTCGGCCAGAAGGACTGCACGAAGCGCGCGCCGGCCGCATCAGCGAACGCGGCGCCGCCGGCACAGAGCATCAGGCCGACAGCCAGAAGGGCCGCTGCGGCGAGGGCGAACGGACGCCGGACCCCCATGGGCATCCTGGCGGCAGCAATGGTTCCGGTCGCCATCATCGTCACGTCCTCCCTATCGTCTCTTCAGTCCAGTCGGTTGCGCTTCGACAGCGCCTCTTCCCAGGCCAGCGCCGTCGCGACGCATTCGTCGAGATCGTCATGCGCCGGCTGCCAGCCGAGCCGCGTGCGCGCCAGCGTCGCGTCCGCGACCACGGCGGGCACGTCGCCGGCCCGGCGCGGGCCCTCGACGACCGTGAAATCCACACCCGAGACACGCAGGACCGCGTCCACCACCTCGCGCACCGAATAGCCGTGGCCATAGCCGCAATTGGCGACGAGGCTGGTGCCGCCCGCGCGCAGATAGGCGAGCGCATCGGCATGCGCATTGGCGAGGTCGCTCACATGGATGTAGTCGCGCACGCAGGTGCCGTCGGGCGTGTCGTAGTCGGTGCCGAGGATCTCGATCCGGTCGCGCTTGCCGAGCGCGGTCTCGCAGGCGACCTTGATCAGATGGGTGGCGCCACGGGTCGACTGGCCGGTCCGCCCCTTCGGATCGGCGCCCGCCACGTTGAAATAGCGCAGCGCCGCATAGCTGAAATCATGCGCGCGGGCGGCATCTTCGAGCATCCATTCGGTCATCAGCTTCGATCGGCCATAGGGCGAGAGCGGATGCGTCGACGCCGTCTCGACGACGGGTTTGGTGCCGGCGTCGCCATAGACGGCGGCGGTCGACGAGAAGATGAAGTGCCGGACGCCGCAGCGGATCGCGGTGGCGATCAGGGCGCGCGACTGAACCGTGTTGTTCTGATAGTAGCCGAGCGGATCGGCGACCGATTCCGGCACGACGATCGAACCGGCGAAGTGAATGATCGCGTTGATGCCGTGCTCGCGGATCAGCCGCTCGACGAGCGCCTCGTCGCCGACCTCGCCCACGACGAGCTTTGCCTCGGGCGCCACGGCCCATTCGAACCCGGTCGTGAGGCGGTCCAGCACGACGACGGACTCGCCCGCATCGACCAGGCGCCACACCATATGGCTGCCGATATAGCCTGCACCACCTGTGACAAGTACCGTCATCCCGTCCTCATGCGTTTCATATCGTTAATGAACCCTCAACGTGTGAAGGAAGTCTTGCAAGTGGTGAGGATCCAAAGCGCTGCGTTAGTTTTGTTGTTAGAATCCTCGGCTAAAGTGCCGCCGCATCCAACCGTGAGGCATTCATGACTGCTCCGATCCGCAAGGCCGTGTTTCCCGTAGCCGGTCTCGGTACCCGTTTCCTGCCGGCCACGAAGGCCATGCCCAAGGAAATGCTGACCGTCGTCGACCGGCCGCTGATCCAGTATGCGGTCGACGAGGCCCGCGAGGCCGGGATCGAGCATCTCATCTTCGTGACCGGTCGCAACAAGGCCGTCATAGAGGATCATTTTGACGTTCAGTATGAACTTGAGGCGACATTGTCGGGCCGCGGCAAGCAGGAGGCGCTCGATCTGCTCGCGCGCGACCTGCCGGAGCCGGGCGCGACGAGCTTCACCCGCCAGCAGGTGCCGCTCGGGCTCGGCCATGCGGTCTGGTGCGCGCGCGAACTGGTGGCCAACGAGCCTTTCGCCGTGCTTCTGCCGGACATGGTGATGCGCGGCGAGCCCGGCTGCCTCGCCCAGATGGTGGAGGTCTACAATCAGACGGGCGGCAATCTGCTCGGCGTCAGCGAATGCGACCCGGCGGAGACCCACCAATATGGCATCGTCGGCATCGGTGCCGAACTCGAAGGCCCGGCCTTCCGCATCAACGGCATGGTCGAGAAGCCGAAGCCGCAGGACGCGCCGTCGAACCTCTACATCAATGGCCGCTATATCCTGCAGCCGCAGATCTTCGATCTGCTCTCCAAGCAGAGCAAGGGTGCCGGCAACGAAATCCAGCTGACGGATGCGATGCTGCGGCTGATGGACCGCCAGTATTTCTATGGCTGCCGCTTCGACGGCCAGGTCTATGACTGCGGCAGCAAGGTCGGCTTCCTCACCGCCAATGTCGCCTTCGCCCTCGGACGCAAGGACATCGCCGACGAATTCCGTCCGGCGCTGGAGGCACTGCTGGCCGGCAAGTGACACGAAGGTTGCGGGAGCGGCGGCTCAGAGACGGGCCAGCCGCTTCCGCACTTTCGTGAGGTATCGCGCCCGGCTTTCCGGCGTTGAGCTGTCCATCTTGTAGTGGGCGAGATAGAGCGTCTTGCACAGCGGATGCGCCAGCGTGCGAATGCCGCGCAGCAATGTGCGGCGGCCGGGCTCGCCGACCCATTTCGACAGCCACCAGTTCGCGCCGCAGGTCGTGACCACGACGATGCGACGAATGTGCTGCATGGCCGGGCGGATGTTCTGGCCCTCGTGCGCCGGCATCAGGAAGGCGACGTGCGGCACCCAGACGCGGTCGAGCCAGCCCTTGAGGATGGCGGGCAGACCGTACCACCAGGTCGGATACACGAAGACCAGCATCTCGCACCATTTGATGTGCTCGATCTGATCGGCAACCGGGACCTCGTTCACGCCCTGATCGAAGTGATGCCGCCGCTCGTCGGCGCTCATGACCGGATTGAAGCCGATCGCGTTGAGATCGACGAGGCGGACATCGTGCCCGGCCTCGCCGAGGGCCGCGACGACCGTATCCCTGACCGCCGCCCCAAAACTCTCAGGAACGGGATGAGCATAGACCACGAGCGCGCGCATGGAGCCATCACCCCGTCTGTTGCAGTCCCGGGAACAAATACGTCTTCTGCGCGGCAAAGTCGAAGCTCGGATCTTCCCAAGCGATCATCTTGCCGGGATTGAGGAGGCCCTTGGGGTCCGCCTCGCGCTTGAAGTCGAGCTGGACGAGGTCGGTCTGCTTCATGCCGCCCTCCTCCAGCGTATAGCGATGCGGATTGAAGATCGGGCAGCCATTCTCCTCGTGCAGCCGCATGATCTCTTCGAGCCGCTCATTCGTCGTGTGACGGATCAGCGAGAGCCCCATCGGCGTGATCTTGCCGTCGAAGCGGACGAATTCGAGGTGGCCGGGGACCTCGTCGCCGAACAGCCTGGTGATCGTCTCGATCTTCTCGATATGGGTCGGCGGCGCGAACATCGTCTGGATGTAGGTGATCGACGGATCGACGCGGAGCGCGCGCAGCGTCGTGTGGTTCCAGGCAAGTTCATAGGCGGGCGGCAGGCCCTTGGGGTCGGCGGCCGTATCGGCGCGGAACAGGACCTCGCCCTTGGCGCGAGCCGTGAACGCCAGGAAGGCGTCCATCGCATGCGGCGCGACCATCAGGACGGCGACCGACTTGCCCTCGGGAATGAACTTCTGGTGGCGGAGGAAATAGGTGTGCGGCACCGGTGCCGCGATGGCCGCGATCTCCTTGAGCAACAGGCCGTCGGCATTGCCGAGCGCGTCGCAATACCGGACCGTGTCCATCCATTGGTCGAAGCCGACGAGCACGTCGACCCAGTCATAGGCCGCGGTCAGCGGCATCTCGACTTCGGTGATGATGCCGTTGGTGCCATAGGCATGCATGACCTTGTGCAGTTCCCAGCCGGTCAGCTCGAGAATCCGCGGCTCGGCCTCCATGGTGACAACGCGGAGGCGCAGCACATTGCCGATATCGCGCAGCCCGCCCCAGCGAATGGAGCCGACGCCGCCGGAGCCGCCGGCGACATAGCCGGCGATGCTGGCGGTCGCATAGGTCGAAGGATGCAGCCGCAATTCCTGGCCGGAATGGGCCCGCGTTTCCTTGTCGATCTGGGCGATGATCGCGCCCGGCTCGCAGATCACGCGGCCCGGATGGATCGCCTTGACCTTGTTCATCTCGGCGAGGTTGAGGATGAGCCCGCGCGAGAGCGGCATGGCCTGGCCGTAATTGCCCGTGCCACCGCCGCGCGGCGTGACCGGGACATCATGCGCGAACGCGGCCTTGAGGATGCGGATGACCTCGGCCTCGTCCTTCGGCGTCGCCACCAGATCGCCGGTCACATGCTCGAGCTGCCCCTTGAGGATCGGCGAATACCAGAAGAAATCGCGGCTCTTCTGCTTCACGAGCGCGGGATTGTCCTCGATCGCGATGCCGTCGAGATCCTTGCGGAAAGCGTCGAGGTCGAATGCGAAGGTGCGGGTCATGGTGAGCGTCCGAAGGCCTGTTCAGCGGGCAAAGAGGAAATCGAGTTCGCGATAGTCGGGCAGCGTCCGGTCGATCGCGGCGCCGTCCCGGACGACCGTGCGGTCGGCTTGCGGGCGCGAAAGCAGCTCGGTCCAGCTCCGCGCGCGGAACAACACCAGATCGGCCTTGCCGCCGACCGCGATCCGGCCGTGCTCCGGCCTCCGCAGGACGGAGGCGGGCGTGGTCGTGACCACTTCCGGCGCCAGGTCGATCGGATGATCGAGTTGCAGGATGCGGACGGCCTCGCGATAGACTTCGAGCGCGTCGAGATCGCCATAGGCGTAAAAGGGATCGCGCGTGTTGTCGGAGGCGACGGCAACGCGGATGCCGCGCGCACGCATCTCATGCAGCAGCGTGACGCCGCGCCAGCGCGGCGTGCGGCCGCGATGACGATCCTGCAGATACATATTGCACATGGGCAGCGAGACGACGGAAAGCGCAGCCGCGGCGACGAGATCCATCGTCCGGTCGGCCTCGGCCTCCTCCTGCCGCGCCAGCGAACAGCAATGCCCGACGACCACCTCGCCCTCGAACTCGGTCTCGAGCGCGACCTCGGCGATCACGGCGAGCGAACGCGCCGCCGGATCGGCCGTCTCGTCGACGTGGAGATCGATGTCGAGCCCGTTCTCGGAGGCGAGATAGAACAGCCGCTTCAGCCCCTCGCGCAGTTCCGGGATCATAAAGGTGACGCCGCCGAGCACGCCGCGATGCTCGACGATCGTGTTGGCGAGGCGCTCGGAAAACGCCGCGTCGAGATAGCGGTCGATCGGCGTCAGGCCGACGCCCTGGAGCTCGACCTTGCCGGCCCATTTCTCGCGCATCTCGGAAAAGACAGGCCACGAGGCCGGGAACTGCGGCGGCACGCTGTCGATATGCGTGCGGATCAGCGAGGTGCCATGCGCATAGGCGCAGCGGATCGCGAAATCCATGCGGGCGCGCACGTCGTCCGCCGACCAATTGGCGTCGCGGTCGGCCTCGACGGCGGCCAGCGCGCCGGGAAACGTGCCATCGGGATTGTGCGCCCGCGGCAGGATATGGCCCTTGTCGAGATGGGTGTGCATGTCGACGAAGGTCGGCCAGACCTGGCCGTGATCCATGTCGAATGCCGCGATGCCGCCGACCGAACCGGCCGGACGGAGCGCCTCGATCACACCATCGGTGACGACGATATCGGCGCGGATCAGCCCCTCGCCGACATCCTGCCCCTCATAGCCCTGCACCACCGCCTGCGGCAGCGTGGCATTGGCGAGCACATAGCGCCCGCCCCGCGGAAGCGCCGCGAATCCCGTGCCCATGCTCAATTCTCCCGCCGGATGGCGCTCTCGTGCCAGCGCCGCAGCATCAGATGTGAAATGAGGCTGGTCGCGCCGTAGATCGCGACGCCGGTGGCGCACAGCAGCAGCAGCGCCGCGAACAGGCGCGGAATGTTGAGGCGATACTGCGATTCGAGCAGGCGGAAGGCGAGGCCGGATCCGGCGCCGGCCGATCCGGCGGCGAACTCCGCGACCACGGCCGCGATCAGCGCCAGGCCGCCGGCAATGCGCAGGCCGGCCAGGAAATAGGGCAGCGCCGCAGGCAGCTTCAGCAGGAACAGCGTCTGCAGCGGCGAGGCGCCATAGAGCTCGAACAGGTTGAGCAGGTTGTGATCCGTGCTCTTGAGGCCCTGCGTCGTGTTGGACAATACCGGGAAGAAGGCGACGATCCAGGCGCAGACAAGCAGCGCAACCTGGGTCGACGGAGCATAGATCAGGATCAGCGGCGCGATCGCGACGATCGGTGTCACCTGCAGGATGACCATATAGGGCGAAATGGCGAGCTCGATCCATTTCGACTGCACCAGGAGGACGGCGAGGACGACGCCGCCGACGAGCGCGATGGCGAGCGCGGCAAAGGTGATCTTCAGCGTCACGAGCAGGGCCGCACCGAGGATCGGCCAATCATTGACGAGCGACTGCGCGACGAGGGCTGGGCTCGGCAGGATGTATTTGGGGATGTTGTAGGCCTGGACATACCAGGCCCAGAGCCCGACCAGCGCCGCGAGCATCACCAGCGGCACGATGACCCGCAAGACCCGCTCGCCCGAGAGGGAAACCGCCGGCGCGGCGTTCTCGGCAGCGGCCGGCACCGCGCCGCTCTGATCCAGCTGACTCATAGGTGGTCGTTCGCTCCGATGGCCGAGAGCAGCGACTGCGACGCCCGGCGGCAGAATTCGCCATATTCCAGCGAGGTGCGGAAGGCCACGCCGCGCGGATGCGGCGCGTCGACTTCCATTTCATCGATGACGCGGCCGGGTCGGGCCGCCATGACGACGATCCGGCTCGACAGATAGACAGATTCGAACACCGAATGGGTCACGAACACGACGGTCCAGCCGAACTGCTCCCAAAGGCGCAGAAGGTCGTCATTGAGCTTTTGCCGCGTGATCTCGTCGAGCGCGGCGAAGGGCTCGTCCATCAGCAGGACGCGGGGGCGGGTCACCAGAGCGCGCGCGATCGAGACGCGCATCTTCATGCCGCCGGAGAGCTCGCGCGGATAGGAGTCGGCGAACTTGTCGAGGCCGACCATCTCGAGCGCCGACATGACGCGCTCGCGCGCCGCGGCCTTCGAGACGCCGTGCAGCCGCAGCGGCAGCCAGACATTCTTGTAGACGGTGGCCCAGGGCATCAGCGTCGGCTCCTGGAACACGAAGCCGATCTCGCGCTCCGGCTTGCCGGACGCATCATGCGGCATGGTCGGCCATTCGACCCGCCCGGTCGAGGCATCGCCGAGCCCGGCCATGATCCTGAGCGCCGTGGACTTGCCGCAGCCCGACGGGCCGAGCAGGCTGACGAACTCGCCTTCGCCGATCGTCAGCGACATGTCCTTGAGGGCGATCGTCCCGTTCGAGAAGGTTTTGGAAACATGCTCGAGCCGGACGATCGGCTTCCCGGACGGTGCGACCGCGTTCATGCTCACTGCCGAAGACACAGAGAAAAACCCTCGCAAGGCCGCGCGCGGCCGAAGAAAGACGGCGCCGCCCGCCGGTGACCGGCAGGCGGCGCGCCCATATTGCACTACTTCTTCAGTTCCTTGCCGACGCCCTTGCAGACGAATTCGGTCGAATAGACGGGCGCCAGGTCGAGCCCGGCCTTGACGACGCCGGCCTTGACCATCTTGCCGTAGAAGGACTCGATGTGTTCCTTCGTCAGGCAGCCGATGCCGCCCTTCTCCGCCTCGCCGGAATCGACGATGCCATACTCCTTCATCGTCGCGATGGAGAAGGCGATCTGCTCATCCGTCATCTCCGGATTGTCTTTCTTGATCAGATCGTTGGCGGCCTTGTTGTCGCCGTAGAGATAATTGTACCAGCCGATGATCGACGCCTCGACGAAGCGCTTCACCACGTCCGGATTGGACTTGAGATAGTCCTGCGTGGTCTCGATCAGCGTCGAATAGGTGTCGAAGCCGCTGTCGGCCAGAAGGAAGAGCTTCGGCTTGAAGCCGCCCTGCTTCTCGATCTCGAAAGGCTCGGACGTGATGTAGCCCTGCTGCGCCGACTGCTTGTCCGCCAGGAACGGCGCCGGATTGAAGGTGTAGGGCTTGTACTGTTCGTCGGTGAAGCCGGGATAGGCCGACTTCATCCACTGGAAATAGGACGCATAGCCGTCCTTGCCCATGAAGATGGTCGGCAGCTTGGCGAGATCCTCGAACTTCTCGATTCCCGTATCGGGATGGGCGATGAGGACCTGCGGCTCCTTCTGGAAGATCGCCGCGACCTCGACGAGCGGAATGCCCTCCTGCGCGGCCGAGAACGGCTCCAGCAGATTGCCGGCCATGAAGAACTGCGTCTTGCCGGCCAGCATCAGCGCGCGGTTGGCCGCCTGCGGCCCGCCCTGAACGATCGTGACCTTGAGGCCGTATTTCTCATAGGTGCCATCGGCAACGGCTTGATAGAAGCCGCCATGCTCCGCCTGCGCGAGCCAGTTGGTGCCGAAGCTCACCTCGTCGAGCGCCATCGCCTGACCGGCCGCGAAAAGCGCAAATGCGCCCGCCACCGCCGCCAATGCCCCGTTTTTCGTCCGTCCCATTCTTATGTCCCTCTCTTCGACGCCGCGTTCCGGTCCTGCCCGTCCCGCATCCAGGCAGCCGCCGCGGACGCCGTTCGCTCGCAAGACGTGTGCCACCGGATTGTGCGCCATCGGCCTCGCCATCGCGGCGCCGCAGAGCTCTCCCGTGCCATCATCAGCCAATCTAGGGGATGGCTTTTGCCTAGTATAGAGGCAAATCACGACTCCACCCCAGCGCACTGCGACAGATTGCCTATTGGCTGTGCGACACGCGGCGCGGTGCTCTTGCGGCCCGCGCCAGGCGCTTCTAGCCTCGCCCGACCACGCAGAAAGGCATCGTCCATGTCCAACCGGCCCGTCACGCCTTCCGACATCCGCCCACCCTTCGGCCGCTATAGCCATGGCGTCGAGGTGCCTTCCGGGAGCCGTTTCGTCTATACGTCCGGGCAGCTCGGCGTCCGGGCCGACGACACGGTTCCCGAGAGCGTCGAGGAACAGGCGGAAATCTGCTTCGAGGCGATCCGCAGCATTCTGGCGGCCGGCGGCATGGACATGGCGGACATCGTCCGCCTCTCCGCCTTCGTGACGAAGCGCGAGGACATGCGCCGCTATATGAGCGTGCGCGACCGCTATGTGAGCGACCCCCTGCCCGCCTCCACGCTCTATATCGTCTCCGGCTTCACGAGGCCGGAATTTCTGGTCGAGGTCGAGGCGGTGGCGGCGCGGCGCGACTGACGGCGCGCCACGGGCCGCGCGCGAACAGGAGCGTCTCGAACGCGCGCATCGCCGCCGTCGCATGGCGCTCGCGGTGGCGGATCATGGCGAGCGTGCGCCGCGTCAGGCCGAGATCCGCGCGGATCACCCGTCCGGCATCGATCGCCGCAGCGGCGGCCGATACAGAGAGCGCCGCGACGCAGGTGCCGCCTTCAAGGGCCGACAGCACCGCTTCGTTGGACGGGAGTTCGAGCGCCACGTCGAGCTGGCCGATCGATAGTCCGACGGACTGAAGATACTGCTCGAAGGTCGCCCGCGTCCCGGACCCCTCCTCGCGCAGCACCCACCGCGCCGCCCTGATGTCATCGGCACCGAGGCCTTCTCGCTCAGCCCAAGGATGCCCCGGCCCGACGAGCGCGATCAGTTCGTCTTCAGCCACGGCGACGCGCTCGACCAGCGGCGAGGAAAACGGCCCCTCGATGAAGCCGAGCTCCACGCGCCCTTCGACGACGGCCTGACCGATCGTCTCCGTATTGCCTGTCAGAAGGCGGAGCGTGATCGCCGGATGCGCGTCATGGAATGCCATCAGCAGCTGCGGCAGGTGATAGCTGGCCGTGGTCTGGCTGGCGCCGATGATCAGCGCACCACGCGCCAGATTGCCGAGATCCGACAGCATGGCCTCGGCGGCCGCCGCCCGATCGAGGATCGCCCGCGCCTCGCCCAGGAAGAGCAGGCCGGCCTCGGTCAGCGCGATTCCCCGCCCGACACGGTCGAAGAGGCGCACCTGATGGCGATCCTCGAGCGCACGGATCGCGGCGCTGACCGCCGAAGGCGTCAGGTGCAGATGCTCGGCCGCGCGTGTGAGGTGTTCGCGCTCCGCGACGGCCAGGAAGATACGAAGTTGCTCGAGCGTCATGGGTTCATTCGCTTTGATCGAATGAAACATAGCACATTAGTCGATGGATCGAACGGTTTACCGGGAGGATAAGCGGCCTCATTCGATCCGGAGGCTGTCATGCCTGCATTCACTCTTTCTTCCCGGCCTTTGTCCCATCCCGGCCCCCTGGTGGGGGGCATCCTCGCGGCATGCGGCGTCGCCGTGCTCGCCAGCCTTGTCGCCGAGGCCGAGGGCGCGCTGTTCGGCCGTGTCTGGCTGGAGCCGCTCGTGCTCGCCATCCTTCTCGGCTCGCTCATCCGCACCAGCTTCCCGGAATCGGCTGCGCTCGAGCGCGGGATCGGCTTCAGCGCCAAGCTTCCGCTGGAACTCGCCATCGTGCTGCTCGGCCTTTCCGTCGACGGAACCGTGGTGGCCGGCGCGGGCGGCCGCCTGCTCGCCGGCGTCGCCGTCATCGTGCTCGCCTCCATCGGCGCGTCCTACGCGATCGGGCGCCTGCTGGGCCTCCGGCACGGCATGGCGATGCTGGTCGCAGCCGGCAATTCCATCTGCGGCAATTCCGCCATCGCCGCCGCGGCGCCGGTGATCGGCGCGGACGCGACGGAAGTCGCATCTTCGATCGCCTTCACCGCCGTCCTCGGCATCCTGACGGTCCTGCTCCTGCCCCTGCTCGTCCCCCTGCTCGGCCTCGTTCCGATCCAGTATGGCGTGGTCGCCGGCCTCTCCGTCTATGCGGTGCCGCAGGTGCTGGCGGCGACCGCGCCAATCGGGCTCGCCAGCGTGCAGATGGGGACGATCGTCAAGCTGCTGCGCGTCATGATGCTCGGCCCGGTCCTGCTCGGCCTCGCGCTGATCCACGGTCGCAGTGGTCCCCGCCTGCCCTTCGGCAAGCTCGTTCCCTGGTTCCTGCTCGGCTTCTTCGCGCTGGCGGCGCTCAGGACGCTCGGCGTCGTGCCGGACGCGGCGGCAAGCTTCGCACGGGCGGCCTCGACCGTGCTGACCGTCATCGCGATGGCCGGGCTCGGCCTTGGCGCGGACCTGCGGAGCCTCGCCAAGTCGGGCGGGCGGGTGGCGATCGCCGCCGCGCTTTCGCTGGGCGTGCTCATCCTCGCCAGCCTCGCCTTCGTTCGGATCGCCGGGTTTGCCTGAGAATGCGGCATGCCGAAACCTTGTAACTTTGCGGCGCCGGCCCTAGCGTCGGCCCGCAGATCAATGTTCCGAGAGTGGCATGCGATGACCGAACGGGTGTGGGTGAAGGATCCGATCGCGGTTCTGGCCGACGGCGCCGAACGCGGCGTCGTGGTCGAGGACGGGCGGATCGTCGAGCTTGTCGGCAAGGGCGCAGCGCCCGCCCACCCGGTGCATTCGGTGTTCGACGCCTCGCGCCACGTGGTGACGCCGGGCCTCGTCAACACGCATCACCACATGTTCCAGACGCTGACGCGCGCCCATCCGAAGGCGATCAACAAGGAGCTCTTTCCCTGGCTCCAGGCGCTCTTTCCGATCTGGGCTGGGAACGTCGACCCCGAGAATTTCCGCCTCGCCACGCGCCTTGCCTTGACCGAGCTGCTGATCTCGGGCTGCACCACAGCTTCGGACCACCAGTATCTGTTTCCGCCGGGCCTTGAATTCGCAATGGACATCCAGGCCGAGGAGGCGGCGAAGCTCGGCGTGCGCATGACGCTGACGCGCGGCTCGCTGAACCTCACCGCCGACGAGGGCGGCAATGCCGACCAGGGCGCGGTGCAGGATACCGACGTCATCCTCGCCGATTGCGAGCGCGTCATCGGCCGCTATCACGACGCGTCCGAGGGTTCGATGCTGCAGGTCGCGTTTGCGCCCTGCGCGCCGTTCAACGTCACCAAACGGCTGATGGTCGAGACGGCCGAACTGGCCGCGAAGTGCAATTGCCACATGCACACCCATCTCGGCGAGACGCGCGACGAGAACGTCTACTGCATGGAGCATTTCGGCTACCGGCCGGTCGATTATCTGGAGGAGGTCGGCTGGCTCAACGACCGCGTCTGGCTGGCGCACGGCATTCATTTCAACGACGACGAGATGGTTCGCCTCGGCAAGGCCGGCGTCGGCGTCTCGCATTGCCCGACCTCGAACATGGTCCTCGCCTCGGGCCAGTGCCGCACCAAGGAGCTGGAGGCGGCAGGCAGCCCGGTCGGGCTCGGCGTCGACGGCTCGGCGTCCAACGACAATTCCAACCTGATGGAAGCCGTGCGCCACGCGCTCATGATCGGCCGCCTCACCTATAATGCCGAGACGGTGACCCATTTCGACGCCTTCCGCTGGGCGACTGAAGGCTCCGCGCGCTGCCTCGGCCGCAGCGATATCGGCGCCATCGCCGTCGGCAAGCAGGCCGATCTCTCCTTCTTCACGCTGGACGAATTGCGCTTCTCGGGCGCCGGCGATCCGCTCGCCGCGCTCGTGCTCTGCGGCGCCTACAAGGCCGACCGCGTCATGGTGAAGGGCGCCTGGCGGATCGAGGACGGCGTACCGCCGGGCGTCGACCTCGCCGAACTGCGCTACGAGCATGGCCGCGTGGCGAAGAAGTTCCTGGAGAGCGTCTAGGTTCGATCAGGCGATCTGCACGCAGTTCGGGTCCTGCGCTGCACATCGTCCCCATCCTTGCCGCACATATGGTCTTGCCCGGCAAGGCGCGACGATATCTTGTCGCTAGCCGGGCATCGATGAGGATGGGAATGGCGGAGCGGCGCTGGATCAAGGACCCGATCGCGGCTTTGGCTGTGGGAGCCGAGCGCGGTGTCGTCGTCGAGGACGGGCGCATCGTCGAGCTGGTGCCCTCGGGCGCCGAGCCCGCCCATCCGGTGCATGCGGTGTTCGACGCCTCGCGCCATGTGGTGACGCCCGGCCTCGTCAATACGCATCACCACTTCTTCCAGACGATGACGCGGGCCCATCCCAAGGCGATCAACAAGTCGCTCTGGCCGTGGATCACCTCGATCTACCCGGTCTGGACGCGGCACGTGAACGCGGAGAATTTCCGCCTCGCCGCGCGGCTCTCGATGACCGAGCTGCTGATGTCCGGCTGCACCTGTGCCTCCGACCACCACTACCTCTTTCCCTCCGGCCTCGAAAACGCGATGGACATCGAGGCGGAGGAGGCGGAAGCGCTGGGCCTTCGCATGACGCTCACCCGCGGCGCGCTCGACCTCTCGGGCGGCGAGGACAGCCAGGCGGTGGCGCCGGGCGGTGCGATCCAGGACGACGACGTCATCCTCGCCGATTGCGAGCAGGTGATCGCGCGCTATCACGACCGCGCCGACGGGGCGATGACGCGCGTCGCGCTCGCGCCGAACGCGCCCTTCGACGTCACCAAGCACCTGATGCGCGAGACGGCCGCGCTTGCCGAGAAGCATGATTGCCGCCTGCACACCCATCTCGTCGAAACCGCGCAGGAAGCGGCCTTCGCCCGCTCGACGCATGGCATGACGGCGGCCGACTATCTCGAAGATTGCGGCTGGCTGACGAACCGGACCTGGCTCGCGCATGGCATCTATTTCGACGATGATGAGGTGGCAAAGCTCGGCCGGCACGGCGTCGGCGTCTGCCATTGCCCGACCTCGAACATGGTCCTCGCTTCGGGCCTTTGCCGCACCAAGGAGCTGGAGGCCGCCGGTGTTCCGGTCGGGCTCGGCGTCGATGGTTCGGCCTCGAACGACAATTCCAACCTGATGGAAGCCGTCCGCCACGCGCTGATGCTCGGGCGGCTCAAATATAACGCCGAGACGGTCACCCATCTCGATGCGCTGCGCTGGGCGACGGAAGGCTCGGCGCGCTGCCTCGGCCGCGACGACATCGGCACCATTGCGGTCGGCAAGCAGGCGGACCTCGCCTTCTGGTCGCTCGACGACCTCCGCTTCTCCGGCGCCGGCGATCCGATCGCCGCCCTCGTGCTCTGCGGCGCCCATGCGGCCGATCGCGTCATGGTCAAGGGCGAATGGCGGGTCGAGAATGGCCAGCCTGTCGGCGTCGACCTCGCAAAGCTGCGTCACGAGCACGGCGAGGCGGCGAAGGCGTTTCTCGAGGCGATCTAGGTTCCACTGTTGAGGCTGATGCGATGACCCTCCCCCGCCCCTACTGGCACGAAATGCAGGCTCCCGACTTTCTCGATCCGTCGACGAAGGACTGGATCGCGGTGCTCCCGGTCTGCGCGATCGAGCAGCATGGGCCGCATCTGCCCGTATATACCGATCACTGCATCGGCGAGGGCATGGTGAAGCGGGCGGTCGAGCTGCTTCCCGCCGGCCTGCCGGCGACGTTCCTGCCGATCCAGCCGATCGGCAAGTCGAACGAGCACATCTCCTCGCCCGGCACGATCACCTTCTCCTGGGAAACGGCGATCCGCATCTGGACCGAGATCGCGGATTCGATTGCGCGGGCCGGCGTGCGGAAGCTGGTGATCGTCACCTCGCATGGCGGCAATGTCGCTATCGCCGACATCCTCGCCCGCGAACTCCGGATCAAGCACGACATGATGGTCGTCTCGACAGGCTGGGCCGGCGTCGGCGAGCCGACCGGTCTCGTCGAGCCGCGCGAGAAGCTCTACGGCATCCATGGCGGCGACGACGAGACGTCGATCATGCTGCATCTGCGACCCGATCTCGTGAAGATGGAGCTCGCCGAGGACTTCCATTCCGCCCAGCTCGATCTCCTCAAGGAATTCAAGCATCTGCGCTTCCACCAGGCCGCGGCGCGGATCGGCTGGAAGGCGCAGGACCTCAATCCGAAAGGCGCGGTCGGCAATGCGGCGCGGGCGACAGCCGAGCGTGGCCGGCAGATCGTCGACTATCAGGCGCGGCTCTTCGTCGAGCTTCTCGAAGAGATGCACCGATTCGACATCGACCGGCTCTGGCGCCCGGCGCGCTGACGCGCGAAAAAGCCGCCGCCGATCCGCTTGAGCCGCGCCGCCGGACCGATAAAGTGAAGTCCGGCGGGGGGCTGGCGACAGAGGCCGCGTAGCCCGGGGGCGGCGTTGGTCGACATTGTCATCACCGAGTTCATGCACAAGCAGTCGGTCGCGGATCTCGCGCGCGACTTCGAGGTGCATTACGAGCCGACGCTCGGCATGGACCCGGTGGCGCTCAGGAAATTCCTGCGCGGCGCGCTGGCGCTGGTGATCCGCGACCGCACGGTGATTGACGTGCCGCTGATCGCCCAGGCCTACCAGCTCCGCGTCGTTGCGCAGGTGGGGCTGCCCTCCGACAATATCGACATGGGGAGCTGCGACGCCCACGGGATCGCGGTGGTCCGCACGCCGGATGCCATGGCCGATGCCGTCGGCGAATATGTTATCGCCGCCGCGCTGGTACTGACGCGCGGCGTCTTCTTCTCGAACCGCGACATGCTGACGGGCCAGTGGCCGCGCGGCCTCCTGATGGGACGCGAGATCGGCGGGCGAACGCTCGGTCTCGTCGGCCTCGATTTCGGCGCGCGGAGCGCTGCGGCGCGGGCGCGGGCGCTCGGCATGAGCGTGATCGGCTGGGACCCTCTGCTGAAGGACAGCCATCCCGTCTGGCAGGATATCGAGCGCCGGGAATTCGACGACGTCCTCGCCAGCGCCGACGTCGTCAGCGTACACCTCCCGCCGCGCCGCGAGCTGCAGGGCAAGCTCGGCACGCTCGCGCTCAACCGGATCAAGGCCGGCGCGGTGCTGATCGCGGTCGGCGCCTCCGGCGTCGTCGACGAGGCGGCGGTCGCCAACATGCTCTCCGTTGGCAAGCTGCGCGGCGCCGCGCTCGACGGCTTCGTGACCGAGCCGCTGACCATCGAGACGGCAGCGGTCTTTGCCGGCGTGCCCAACCTGATCCTCACGCCCCGTGTCGCCGATCTGACGCTCGAATCGCACCTGCGATCTTCCGAGGCCGTGGTCGAGAAAATCCGAAGCGCTTTGAAACGCTGACCAAGCGGACAAGATTCGCTCTTGCTTTCGTGCCTCGCCTCGGCTCGATTGGAGTTAAGTCACCGGCGAGCGGCCCAATCGACAAGAGATCGCACCGGGGCGACATGCAGAAGCGCGCGACGCTGCGCTGAAGGGGAGTTCAGTGATGAAGATTGTTTCCCGCCTCCTGGCGGCGACCGTTCTCATGGGCGGCCTTGCGGTCGCGGCCGAAGCCAAGACACTGGTCTATTGCGCCGAGGGCAGCCCCGAAAACTTCAATCCGCAGATCAATACGACCGGAACGTCGCTCGATGCGGCCCGTCCGGCCTATAACCAGCTCGTCCAGTTCGAGCCCGGCACGACCAATGTCGTTCCCGCGCTCGCGGAGAGCTGGGACGTGTCGCCGGACGGCACGGTGGTCACGTTCCACCTGCGCAAGGGCGTCAAGTTCCACTCGACCAAGACGTTCACGCCGACCCGCGATTTCAACGCGGACGACGTGATCTTCTCGTTCGATCGTCAGTGGAAGAAGGACAATCCCTATCACGACGTTTCGGGCGGCGCGTATGACTACTTCAACGACATGGGCATGCCGGACCTGCTGAAGTCGATCGACAAGATCGACGACTACACGGTCAAGTTCACGCTGACCCGTCCGGAAGCGCCGTTCCTCGCCAATCTGGCGATGGATTTCGCGACCATCCTGTCGGCCGAATATGCCGACGCGATGCTGAAGGCCGGCACGCCCGAGCAGGTCGACCAGGTGCCCGTCGGCACCGGCCCGTTCGAATTCGTCGCCTATCAGAAGGACGCGGTGATCCGTTTCAAGGCCTTCCCCGAATATTGGGGTGGTCAGCCGAAGATCGACCTGGTTTTCGCGATCACCAAGGATCCGACGGCCCGCTGGGCCAAGGTGCAGAATGGCGAATGCCACATCATGCCCTATCCGAACCCAGCCGATCTCGAGGCGATCGGCAAGGATCCCAATGTCGACCTGATGCAGCAGCCGGGCCTCAATATCGGCTATCTCGCCTTCAACGTGACCAAGAAGCCGTTCGACGACAAGCGCGTGCGCCTCGCCGTCACCTATGCGATCGACAAGGCGGCGATCCTGAAGGACGTTTATCTCGGCGCCGGCCAGCCGGCCAAGAACCTGATCCCGCCGACCATCTGGGGCTATAACGACGCGATCGTCGACTATCCGCACGATGTCGAGAAGGCCAAGGAACTGCTCAAGGAGGCCGGCCTCGAGAACGGCTTCGAGTCCGACATCTGGTGGATGCCGGTTCAGCGGCCGTACAATCCGAACGCCAAGCGCGTCGCCGAGATCATCCAGTCGGACCTCGAGAAGCTGAACATCAAGACGAACCTCGTCTCCTATGAATGGGGCGAGTATCGCAAGCGGCTTCAGGCGGGCGAGCACCAGATGGGCCAGCTCGGCTGGACCGGCGACAATGGCGATCCCGACAATTTCTTCTTCCTGCTCGGCTGCGAGGCCGCGCGTGAAGGCGGGCAGAACCTCGCCAAATGGTGCAACAAGGACTTCGACGACAAGCTGAAGAAGGCACGCGCCAGCTTCGACAAGGCCGAGCGCACCAAGCTCTATGAAGAGATGCAGGTGATCCAGCACGACGAGGTGCCGGTGTTCACCATCGCGCATTCGGTGGTGTTCGAGCCGGTGCGCAAGGAGGTCGTGGGCTACAAGGTCAGCCCGCTCGGCCGGCATGAATTCACCGATGTCGATCTGAAATAGGCCTCTCGCAAAGCCGGGAGATTGCGGGCCACGCCTGCGCTCTCCCGGCGATGCCGGACCAGGCGCCGCGCCCTGGCGCGCCGCCCACCACGGGTCCCCTCATGTTCAGCTTCGTCGTCCGGCGCATCCTGCTGGTCATCCCGACCTTCATCGCGATCGCCTTCCTGACCTTCGTCGCCATCCGTCTCGTTCCCGGTGACCCGATCGAGGTGCGGACCGGCGAGCGGGGCATATCGCCCGAGCGTCTCGCCTATTTCCGCCACGAGCTCGGCCTCGACCAGCCGGTCTGGAAGCAGTTCCTCGACTATCTCTGGCAGCTCGCCCATGGCGATTTCGGCACGTCGCTGTCGACCCATGCGCCGGTGCTGACCGAATTCACGACGCTGTTTCCGGCGACGCTCGAACTGGCGCTCTCGGCCATGATCTTCGCGGTCGTGCTCGGCGTTCCCGCGGGCGTGATCGCGGCGACGCGGCGCGGCACCTTCGTCGATTATTCGCTGATGGGCGTCGCACTCACCGGCTTCTCCATGCCGATCTTCTGGTGGGGCCTGCTGCTCATCCTGTTTTTCTCGGTGACGCTCGGCTGGACCCCGGTCTCGGGCCGCATCGACCTGCTCTATTATTTCGAGCCCACGACCGGCTTCATGCTGATCGATAGCTGGCTCTCGGGCGAGGACGGCGCCTTCGCCTCGGCGGTGTCGCATCTCATCCTGCCCACCGTCGTGCTCGGCACGATCCCGCTCGCGACGATCGCGCGCATGACCCGCTCGACCATGCTGGAGGTGCTCGGCGAGGACTATGTCCGCACGGCGCGCGCCAAGGGCCTCTCGCCGTTCCGCGTCATCGGCATCCATGCGCTGCGCAACGCGCTCATTCCCGTCGTCACCGTGATCGGCCTGCAGGTCGGCATGCTGATGGCTGGCGCCGTGCTGACCGAATACATCTTCTCCTGGCCCGGCATCGGCACCTGGCTGATCGAATCGATCCAGCGCCGCGATTATCCCGTGCTGCAGGGCGGCATCCTGCTGGTCTCCGGCATCGTCATCCTGATCAACATCCTGGTCGACCTGCTCTACGGCGTGCTCAATCCGAGGATCCGCCATGCCCGCTGACCGGACCGCACCCGCCGTCATGGCGCCGCCCGGCGCCTTCGCCTCGTTCGTGCGCGCCTTCGCCGAGAACCGGGCGGCCGTCGCCGGCTTCTTCATCCTGGCGCTGCTCGTCTTCGTCGCGATCTTCGCCAATTTCCTTGCGCCCCATAGCCCTGTCGAGCAGTTCCGCGATTTCGTGCGCATCCCGCCGATGTGGCAGGAGGGCGGCAATCCCGCCTTCCCGCTCGGCACCGACGAGGTCGGCCGCGACATGCTCTCGCGGCTGATGTTCGGCGCGCGGCTGTCGCTTTTCATCGGCCTCGCGGTCGTTGCCGCCTCCATGGTCTTCGGCATCGTGCTCGGTCTGGTCGCCGCCTTCTTCACCGGCTGGCCTTCGATCCTGATCATGCGGGCGATGGACGTGATCCTGTCCGTGCCGAGCCTGCTGCTCGCCATCGTGATCGTCGCGGTGATCGGCCCGAGCCTCACCAACACGATCGTGGCGATCACGGTCGTCTATCTGCCGAACTATGTGCGCCTCGTGCGGGCATCGGCGCTGACCGAGAAATCGCGCGACTATGTCACCGCGGCCCGCGTCGCCGGCGCCGGCACGTTCCACATCATGTTCCGCACCGTGCTGCCCAATTGCATGGCGCCGATCATCGTCCAGGCGGCACTCACCATCTCGAACGCGATTCTCGAGGCCGCGGCGCTCGGTTTTCTCGGCCTCGGCGCACAGCCGCCCTCGCCCGAATGGGGCGCCATGCTCGCCTCGGCGCGCGAATTCCTGCAGAGCGCGTCCTGGATCGTCACCGAGCCGGGCCTGGCCATCCTGATCACCGTGATCGCGATCAACCTCGTCGGCGACGGCCTGCGCGACGCACTCGATCCCAAGATGCGGAGGAGTTGAGCCATGGCGCTCCTTGAGATCGAGGACCTCACGGTCGAGTTCCGCACCGCCTCCGGCCTGTTTCGCGCCGTCGACGGCGTCTCGCTCAGCGTCGATGCCGGCGAGATCCTCGCCATTGTCGGCGAATCCGGCTCCGGGAAGTCGGTCGCCATGCTCGCCGTGATGGGGCTGCTGCCCTGGTCGGCGAAGGTCTCTGCCCGGCGCCTCGTCTTCGACGGCAACGACATCGCGCATCTGTCGGCGCGCGAGCGGCGCAGGATCGTCGGCAAGGACATGGCGATGATCTTCCAGGAGCCGATGTCGAGCCTCAATCCGTGCTTCACGGTCGGCTTCCAGATCGGCGAGACGCTGAAGGCCCATCTCGGCCTTTCCCGGAGCGAGCGCCGCGCACGCTCGATCGAACTGCTCGCCGCCGTCGGCATCCCCGATCCCGAGCGGCGGCTTTCCGCCTTCCCTCACCAGCTTTCGGGCGGCATGAGCCAGCGCGTCATGATCGCCATCGCGATCGCCTGCCAGCCGAAGCTGATCATCGCCGACGAGCCGACCACGGCGCTCGACGTGACGATCCAGGCGCAGATCCTCGAATTGCTGATCGCTTTGCAGCGCGAGACCGGCATGGGGCTCGTGCTGATCACGCATGACATGGGCGTCGTCGCCGAAACGGCGCAACGCGTCTCGGTGCATTATGCCGGGCAGAAGGTCGAGGAACAGGCCGTGCGCGACCTCTTCGCCGACCCGCACCATCCCTATACGGCGGCGCTGCTCGCCGCGCTGCCGGAGCGCTCGACCGGGCGGCACCTTCCCTCGATCCCGGGCGTCGTGCCCGGACAGTTCGACCGCCCGCCCGCCTGCCTGTTCGAGCCGCGCTGCCGCTTCGCCACCGCACGCTGCCGCGACAAGGCGCCGCCGCGCCAAGGCGCGCTCGCCGGCTTCGCGCTCTGCCACTACCCGCTCACCCATGGGCGGCCGATCGGCCACCCCAACCCGGCGGGCCGCGAGGTGGCGGCATGAATGCGACGGTCCTGGAAGCGAGCCATCTCGCCCGCCATTATCGCGTCAGCCGCGGCGCCTTCGCCCCGACCGCGACCGTCAAAGGCCTTGCCGACGCGTCTTTCAGGCTGGAAGCCGGGCGCACGCTCGCGATCGTCGGCGAATCCGGCTGCGGCAAGTCGACGCTCGCCCGCCTCGTCGCCATGATCGAGCCCCCGACATCGGGACGGCTCGACATCGGCGGCGTCGATATCGGCACGGCGGACAAATCAGCGCTGCGCGCGCTGCGCACCGACGTCCAGATCGTGTTCCAGAACCCCTATGGCTCGCTCAATCCGCGCCAGACCATCCTCGATGCGCTGACGGAGCCGCTCGCGCTCAACGGCCGCGGCGGCAACGCCGCCGCGCGGCGCGAGGCGGCCCGCGCGATGCTCCAGCGCGTCGGGCTGCGGCCCGAGCATGCCGACCGCTACCCGCACATGTTCTCGGGCGGACAGCGCCAGCGCATCGCCATCGCGCGCGCCCTGATGCTGCAGCCGAAGATCCTCGTCCTCGACGAGCCTGTCTCCGCGCTCGACCTCTCGGTCCAGGCTCAGGTGCTGAACCTCCTCGTCGACCTGCAGCAGAGCTTCGGCCTCGCCTATCTCTTCATCAGCCATTCCCTGTCGGTCGTCCGCCACATGGCCGACGAGGTCGCGGTCATGTATCTCGGCCGCATCGTCGAGCAGGCACCGCGCGACGCCCTCTTCGACAATCCGCTGCATCCCTATACGCAGGCCCTGCTTTCGGCGACGCCGGTCGCCGACCCGGAGCGGCCGCGCGAGCGCATCCGCCTCACGGGCGAACTGCCGTCTCCGTTCAATCCCCCCGCCGGCTGCGCCTTCAACCCACGCTGCCCGCTCGCTTTCGACCGCTGCCGACGCGAACGGCCGGAACTCGAAATACACGGCGAGACGCTGGTCGCGTGCTGGGCGGCGAACGAGGCGATGAGCGGGCGAACATTGTAACGGCCCCCGTGCAAATCGGCGCGTCATCGCCTATATCACCCTACCTCGACTTCCCTCATTCGCCCGGCGCCCTCGGCCGGGCCGGAGATTGACCGATGGCGGAAACGCAGATTCCGGTAACCGTGCTCACGGGCTATCTCGGGGCCGGCAAGACGACCCTCCTCAACCGCATCCTCTCTGAAAACCACGGCAAGAAATATGCGGTGGTGGTCAACGAGTTCGGCGAGATCGGCATCGACAACGACCTCATCGTCGAGAGCGACGAAGAGATCTACGAGATGAACAATGGCTGCGTCTGCTGCACGGTGCGTGGCGACCTGATCCGTGTCGTCGAAGGGCTGATGAAGCGGCCCGGCGGCTTCGACGGCATCCTGGTCGAGACCACGGGCCTCGCCAATCCGGCGCCGGTCGCGCAGACCTTCTTCATGGACGAGGACGTGCGCGCCAAGTCGCGGCTCGACGCCGTCGTCACCGTCGCCGACGCCATGAACCTCCTGAAGCGGCTCGACGATTCGCCCGAGGCCGAGGAGCAGATCGCCTTCGCCGACGTGGTGCTGCTGAACAAGATCGACCTTGTCAGCGCCGAGCAGATCGCGGCCGTCGAGCGGCGCATCCGCGAGATCAACCCGCACGCCACCATCCATCGGACGGAGCGCTCGGCGATCGACCTCGACAAGGTGCTCGACCGCGGCGCGTTCGACCTCGACCGCATCCTGACCCTCGATCCCGAATTCCTCGAGGGCGAGGACGATCATGATCACGATCATGAATGCGGCCCGGACTGCGATCACGACCACCATCACCGCCACGCCCATGGTCACGATCATGGTCACGACCACGATCACGACCATCACCACCACCCGCGGCATGACGAGTCGGTGTTCTCGATCTCGCTGCGCGGCGGCGAGCTCGATCCCGGCAAGTTCTTCCCGTGGATCCAGGAGGTGACGCAGGTCGAGGGGCCGAACATCCTGCGCCTCAAGGGCATTCTCGCCATGGACCGCGACCCGGACCGCTATGTGATCCAGGGCGTGCACATGATCATCGAGGGCACGCATCAGCGCCCCTGGCGCGATGACGAGCCGCGCGAGAGCCGACTCGTCTTCATTGGCCGCAAGCTGAACGAAGACGCGATCCGCAAGAGCTTCGAAGCCTGCCTGGCCAAGAAGAACTAGGATCGCCAAGACCTGAATTGTTCAGCCGGCGGCGGCGCGCCGCCGGCTTCCCTCTCCTCCCGACCGACCGACGGACGATGCCGACCCTGCAGACCTTCCCCTTCGGTGCCTTCGTCGTGGGCGCCGCCTTTCTCCGCGGCACGCCGGTCTTCGCGCTCGGCGACGGGCGGGTCGCACGGGTCGACGGCGCCGCCGCCGAGACGTCGGTCGCGCATCAGGGCGGCCTGCTCGCCGCGGCCGTCAGCGCCGATGGCGAGCAGCTGCTGACCTCCGGCGATGACGGCCGCGTCGTCGCCAGCGATGCGGCCGGCGGTCTCGTCGAGCTCGCGAGTCGGCCCAAGAAGTGGATCGACCAGCTCGCCACGGGCCCGAACGGGGCTTTCGCCTTCGCCTATGGCCGCGAGGCGGTGGTGCATCTGCCGGATGGCAAGGAGCGCGTGCTGCAGCACGAGCGCACCGTGGGCGGCCTCGCCTTCGCGCCCAAGGGCCTCCGGCTTGCAGTCGCGCGCTACAATGGCGCCTCGCTCTGGTGGCCGGCGACCGACGCCAAGCCGACCGATTTCGAATGGAAGGGCTCGCATCTCGGCGTGACCTTCTCGCCGGACGGCAAGTTCCTGGTCACGTCGATGCAGGAGAACGCGCTGCATGGCTGGCGCGTCGCCGATGGCGGCGGCCATATGCGCATGTCCGGTTATCCCGGCAAGGTCAGGTCGATGTCCTGGTCGGCGAAGGGCCGCTTCCTCGCGACCTCCGGCGCCGAGATGGCCGTGCTCTGGCCGTTCCATTTCAAGGACGGCCCGATGGGCCGCCAACCGCTGCAGGTCGGCAACCGGCCGACCAGCATCGTCTCCTTCGTCGCGTGCCACCCGACCGAGGAGGTCGTGGCGATCGGTTACAAGGACGGCATGATCCTCGCCGGCCGCTACGGCGACGGCGGCGAGGCCGCGCTGCGGCAGGCCGGCGAAGGCGGGCCGATCAGCGCGCTGGTCTGGGACAAGGCGGGCGTCCGCCTCGCCTTCGGCACCGAGGAAGGTGTGGCGGGGATCGTCGATCTGCGCGGCTGAAGCCCATCAGCTGCGATAGACGTTGATCGCGAAGAGGATCATGCCGATCAGCGTCACCAGCGAGCCGAGGATCACGAGCGGCTCGCCGACCGGGACCTGCAGCAGCGTCAGGATCAGGCCGGGGATAATGACCCAGACGCCCACGGTCGAGATCCAGAACTGCACGAAGGCGGCGCGCCAGGCTGCCTTGGCCGGCACGGCATTGTAATAAAGCCCCATCAGCGCGAGCGAGACCCAGCCGATCAGGTTGAGATGCGCGTGCGCGGGCGCAAGGGTGAAGTCCTGCTTCATGCCCATTGCAATCCCGAGCAGCATGCCGAGGATCACATAGATCACGGCCGACTTGATGAACCACTGACTGAGCTTTGGCATGGGGTCTCCTCCACCGGCGAATCGCTCATCTTCCTCGCAGCGAGACTATTCACGTCCGCAGCGGGATTGCATGCAATTTCGCGCCAGGTTCCGCGCCCTGCTCGCCGCGCTCGCCGGTCTGCTGGTCCTGCCGACCGGAGGCTTCGCGGCTTTGCCCGCGGGGGGCGAGACGACCGAGCAGACGATCTGCCGGCTGATCGAGACGTCCGCTTCGGCGGAGGCGCTGCCGGTCGATTTCTTCACCCGGCTGATCTGGCGCGAAAGCTCGTTCCGCCCCGGCGTCACCAGCCCGGCCGGCGCCAAGGGCATCGCGCAGTTCATGCCCGGAACCGCCGCCGAGCGCGGGCTCGAGGATCCGTTCGATCCGGAGGCGGCGATCCCCGCTTCGGCCGGCTATCTCGCGACGCTCCGCGCCCGGTTCGGCAATCTCGGCCTTGCGGCCGCCGCCTATAATGCCGGCCCGACCCGCCTCGCCCGCTGGATCGCCGAT
The DNA here is from genome assembly GCF_014196455.1 of Kaistia hirudinis. Classification (GTDB taxonomy): domain Bacteria; phylum Pseudomonadota; class Alphaproteobacteria; order Rhizobiales; family Kaistiaceae; genus Kaistia; species Kaistia hirudinis. The sequence goes on along the minus strand of NZ_JACIDS010000003.1, from coordinate 644,503 downwards.
GGCGGCTACCTGCCGCTCGAAACGGAAGACTATGTGCTGTTCATCACCGGTCGCCCGGTCGCCGAATGGGCGGCCAAGGGACGCGAGGCGCCTGCCGCGCCGACGCCCGCCCCGATCGGTCCCGGCGAGATCGATGCCGGCATGGCGCGGCCGGGCACCGGCGCCAGGGCGCCGCGCATTTCTGCCGTGAAGACGGCCATGGCGGACTGCGCCACCACGGTCGCGGCGATCCGCAAATCCGCGCCGCGGATCTATGACGGCGTCTATGCCCCTTATGGCGTTCAGCTCGCCGGCAATTTCTCGAAAGCGCGGGCGATCGCCGCCTATGAACGGCAGGCCGGGCGCTTTCCGGCGCTTCTCGCCGGCAAGCCGACGCTCATCCTGGGATCACGCGCACCCGGCCGCGGCCGGCACGCCTTCTATCGCGTGCGCCTGCCTGCGGGAACTCTGAAGGAGGCGAGCGCGTTCTGCCGTGATCTGAAGCGCGCGGGCGGCAATTGTGTCGTGCTGAGAAATTGACGCCTTGATAGCCAAGGCGCGCCAAGTTCAACGAACACGACTTGTCACACTATCCTCTGCACGCCAAAGTCTCTTCGAGCGACCATTTCAAGGGCGCAATTCAGGGAGGTTCTTTTGTGCATTAATTGCGGCTTGAATGATGTCCTTGGTCAATTTGCGTCCGGTCAGTCCTCCCGCCTGATGCAGGCGCATGGAATCAGCCGGCGAGGATTTTTCGGCGCAGCATTCGCCTGCACCGCGGCTCTGGGTACCACGTCGCTCCCGGCCTTTGCGGCTGAGGAGACGGGCACGACCTTCATCCTGCGCGGCGGCAAGGTCTATACCCAGAACCCGAAGCAGCCCTGGGCGGAGGCCGTCGCCGTCTCCGGCAAGAAGATCACCGCCGTCGGCACCAATGCGGAGATCGATGCGCTCAAGACCGAGGGGACGAAAGTCGTCGAGCTCGACGGCCGGCTGGTCATGCCGGGCTTCGTCGAGGGTCACACGCATCCCTTCCTCGGCGCGTTCCTGACCTCCGGCCTCAATCTCCAGCTTCCCGATCTCGATGCTGTTCTCGCCGCGATCGAAGCCCATGCGAAGGCGAATCCCACCGGCCCGATCCGGGGCTTCGGCTGGCGCGTCGACATGTTCCCGCCGTCGGGCCCGACCCGGCAGCTGATCGACAAGATCATTCCCGACCGACCGGCCTATTTCTTCGCCGTCGACGGGCACAGCCTCTGGGCCAATTCCAAGGCGCTCGAGATCGCCAAGATCGGCAAGGATACGCCGGATCCAGTCCCGCGCTTCAGCTATTACGCCCGCGACGAGGAGGGCTTCCCGACTGGCTACGCGCTGGAGGTCAACGCCGTCCTGCAGCTCGTCAACGCCGTGCAGCCGATCTCGCCCGATGCGATGGCGGGCCTGATGATCGACTGGCTGCCGGGCGCGTCGGCGGCCGGCATCACGTCGCTTTTCGATGCGGGCGTGCCGCCGATCGGCGCCGACCAGGCTACGGTGCTGTCGATGTACACAACGTTGGACAAGCAGGGCCGCCTGCCGTTCCGCGTCGTCGGGTCCTACATCGTCAAGTCGCCGCCGATCGACGATGCGGTGGCTGAACTGAAGAAGATAAATGCGTCGGTCTCCTCCGAGCTGGTCAATGTCTCGGTGATGAAGATCGTCGGCGACGGGACGCAGGAAGGCTATACGGCCTGGCTGGTCGAGCCCTATTCGGACCGCCCGGATTTCCGTGGCGGCTCGCCCTTCTCGACGGAGGACTGGATCAAGCTGGTCGGCATGTCGGATGCCGCCGGGTTCGACGTGCATATCCATGCCTGCGGTGACGGGACCGCCCGGATGGGGCTCGACGCCATCGAGAAGGCGATCGCCGCCAATCCCGCCCGCGAGCGGCGCCACACGATCGCCCATCTCGTCTATGTGACCGAAGAGGATATTCCGCGTTTTCGCCCGCTCGGCGTCAACGCGCAGTTCTCGGCCAACTGGTTCTCCGCCGATCCCGACACGCTGATCAACATGAAGGAACGGTACGGCGAGCGTCAGCAGAAGATCTACCGCGCCAAGACCGCGCTGGAGGCCGGCGGGCGCATATCCTTCGGCACGGACTGGCCGGCGGCCGGCTATTTCTCGACCTACAAGCCGCTCGATTCCATCCAGATCGCGGTGACGCGCCAGCTGATCGGCAATCCCAATAATCCGATTCTGCATCCGGTTTCGGAGCGGCTGACGCTGGAGCAGGCTGTGCACGCCAATACGCTCGGCGCCGCCTGGCAGATCCGGCTGGACGACAAGGTCGGCAGCGTCGAGACGGGCAAGTTCGCGGACCTGATCGTGCTCGAGAAGAACATCTTCGAAGGCGATGTCTATGACATCGCCTCCACGAAGATCGACCTCACGCTGATGAACGGCAAGGTCGTTCACGGCACCGCCTGAGCGCGAGGGGCTGTCCCGCCCCTCGCGGGGCAGCCTCACGCCAGCGAGTGAACCAGCACGTTGCGGAACTGCCAGGGGTCGCTCTCGTCGATATCCTCCGGGAAGAAGCCCGGCCGGCCGGTGAGCGGCGTCCAGTCCGTGTAGATGCCCTCGACCGTTCCGAGATAGGGCCGCTGCACCCGCAGGCAGAAATGATAGTCCATGTCGTCGGCTTCGACGATGCCGGCGCTCGGATGGGCGAGCGCCCAGGCCATGCCGGCGACGACCGACGAGGTCACCTGCAGGCCGGTGGCGTTCTGGTACGGCGCGCGCTCGCGCGCCTCGTCGATGGTCAGCCGGGACCCGTACCAATAGGCGTTCTTGGCATGGCCATAGAGCAGCACGCCGAGCTCGTCGCGACCGGAGATGATCTCCTCTTCCGTCAGGATGTGCTGGCGTGACTGCGGCTTGCCGGCTCGCCCGAACAATTCGTGCAGCGAGAGCACCGCGTCGTTGGACGGGTGATAGGCATAGTGGCAGGTCGGGCGATAGACGACCTTGCCGGCCTCGCGGACCGTGAAGTGGTCGGCGATCGAAATCGCCTCATTATGCGTCACCAGGAAGCCGAGCTGCGGTCCCGGCGTCGGGCACCAGCTGCGCACGCGCGTGTCGGCGCCCGGCCCGAGCAGGAAGATGGCCGCGCCCGAGCCCGTGTCATGGGTGCGGGCATGGTCGGGCACCCACTTTTCATGCGTGCCCCAGCCGAGTTCGGCCGGCTGCAGGCCCTCGGAGATGAAGCCGTCGACCGACCAGGTGTTGACGAAGGTGTCGAGGGGCTTGGGATTGCGCGAACGCTGCGTGTCGCGCTCGGCGATATGGATGCCCTTGACGCCGGTCCGGCGCATCAGCTCCGCCCATTCGGGCCGCGTCTTCGGCTCGTCGAATTCGAGATCGATGTCACGGGCGACATCGAGCAGCGCGCGCTTCACGAACCACGACACCATGCCGGGATTGGCGCCGCAGCACGAGACCGCGGTCGCGCCGCCCGGATTGGCGCGCTTCTCGGCGAGGAGCGCCTCGCGGAGGCTGTAGTTGGAGCGCTCGGCCGGATCGGCCTTGTGATCGTAGTAGAAGCCCGGCCAGGGCTCGATGACGGTATCGATATAGAGGCTGCCGAGCTCGCGCGTCAGGCGCATGATGTCGAGCGAGGAGGTATCGACCGAGAGGTTGACGCAGAACGCCTGGCCCGGTCCCGCCGTGAGCAGCGGCGTCAGGATCTCGCGATAGTTCTCGCGCGTCAGCGCCACGCGGACATGACGTGCGCCGAAGGTCGCCAGCAGGCCGGAATTCTCGTCGCTCGGCTCGACGACGACGATATGCGAGCGATCGATCGCGAAGTGACGGCGAATCAGCGGCAGGACGCCGCGGCCGATGGATCCGAACCCGATGATCACGACGGGGCCATCGATGCGACCATATACAGGCCAACTGGTCATATCGGTGTACTCCTTGAACTTGGCACGACGACTTCGGCAAGGCTGCCGATAGGGCAGCTCATAGCCTCCTTGCGTGACGATACAGAAAAAGAACAGGCAAAAGTAACCCCGCCCGACATCATCGGGCGGGGGCGGTGACGAGCCGAAGCTGCAATCAGGCTGCGAGACGGACCGGCAGACGCTCTGCGAGGTCGGGAACGAGGGCCGGCGCGACGAGGTCGCCGGTCGGCACGATCAGGCCGCGGGCACCCGCCAGCGCACCCGAACGAAGCTCGAGCGCGAGGAAGCGGTTGCGGTCGACCGGGCCCGGCATCAGCAGCCGCGCCGTCAGGCCGTTCGCGAAGCCGAAACGGCTGTAATAGGGCGCGTCGCCCACCAGCACGATCGCGCCATGCCCGGCCGCAGCCGCGCGGTTGAGCGCGAGGCGCATCAGCTTCGAGCCGACGCCTTCGCCCTGGAGCTCGGGCGCCACGGCCAGCGGGCCGAGCAGCAGCGCGTCGCGGCCGCCGGCCGAGACGTTCCACAGGCGCACCGTGCCGACGATGCTGTCGCCGTCGCGCGCGACGAGGGCAAGGCCCTCCGCCGGCAGGCGGCCTTCACGCAGCCGCTCCGAGGATTTCGTGAAGCGGCCCTCGCCCATGGTGCGGTCGAGCAGGATCTCACGGGCGCCGGCTTCCGCCGGCGCCTCGACGCCGAGATGAATCATGTTCGTGACGCCTTCGAATGCCCGGTGATCAGATCACGTAGGAAGCGAGCGGCTGGAAGCCGTTGAAGGCGACGGCCGAGTAGGTCGTCGTGTAGGCGCCGGTGCCCTCGATGAGCACCTCGTCGCCGATCGAGAGCGTGACCGGCAGTTCGTACGGCGTCTTCTCGTAGAGGACGTCCGCCGAATCGCAGGTCGGGCCGGCCAGGATGCACGGCGCCCTGTCGTCACCATCATGGATCGTGCGGATCGGGTAGCGGATCGACTCGTCCATCGTCTCGGCGAGGCCGCCGAACTTGCCGATGTCGAGATAGACCCAGCGCACCTGGTCCTGCTCGCTCTTCTTCGAGATGAGCACGACTTCCGACTTGATGATGCCGGCATTGCCGACCATGCCGCGGCCCGGCTCGATGATCGTCTCGGGAATGCGGTTGCCGAAATGGCGCTTCAGGGCACCGTCGATGGCCGAGCCGTAGCTCTCCACGCCCGGAATGTCCTTCAGGTAGCGAGTCGGGAAACCGCCGCCGAGATTGACCATGGAGAGCTGGATGCCGCGCTCGGCCAGCGTGCGGAAGATCTCCGCCGCCGAAGCGAGCGCGCCGTCCCAGGCCTCGACATTGCCCTGCTGCGAACCGACATGGAACGACACGCCATAGGCGCGCAGACCCAGACGGTGCGCATGCTCGAGCACGCCGACGGCCATTTCAGGCTCGCAGCCGAACTTGCGCGACAGCGGCCATTCCGCGCCGGCACCGTCGCAGAGGATGCGGCAGAAGACGCGCGCGCCGGGGGCCGCACGGGCGACCTTCTCGACCTCGACTTCGCAGTCGACCGAATAAAGGCGGATGCCACGCTCGAAGGCAGCGGCGATGTCGCGCTCCTTCTTGATCGTGTTGCCATAGGAGATGCGGTCCGGGCTCGCGCCGGCGGCGAGCGCCATGTCGATCTCGGCCACCGAAGCGCAGTCGAAGCTCGAGCCGAGCGAGGCGAGCAGCTTCAGCACTTCCGGAGCCGGGTTGGCCTTGACCGCGTAGAAGATGCGCGTGTCCGGCAGGGCATGGGCGAAATTGAGATAGTTCTCGCGCACGACCTCGAGGTCGACGACGAGGCAGGGGCCCTCAGGACGTCGGGTATTCAGGAAATCGATGATGCGAGCGGTCATCTCAGTTGTCCCCATGAGCCCAGCGACAGGCCCAAAAAAGCGTTGCGAAACGAGCGAGCGGAGCGAAACCTTCACGCCGGCCGCTGTGGACGCGGCCGGAGCGCAGATGGCGATCCGATTTGCCGGAAGAACCGGCTGCTTTCGCGGGTGACAGTCGCCTCGATCTCGCGGTTGCGATATCGTGTGCGCCGCCTTCGCTTGGAACGGGGAACCCGATCCGCACGCCCGGCAAGGATGTAGTGCCTCTTCAGTAACCCCGGCCTTTGGAGAGCCGGTAGAGACCAAAAAAGCCCGCTACGTCGTTGCTTCAAGTCGCGTCCTCCGCGGAGACGGAGTTCACCGGTTCGCTTTCCGGCTGCCGACCTTTCCGGGACTTCCCCGGACTCCTCGTGGCCCTTTCGGGATCCACATGGGCGTCGCTTCGGCCTCTTGTCCGAAGCCCCACCGGTCGGCACGCAACCACAGGCACGTGCGATAATTGGGCAAGCGGTAGGTATGCCGAACGCACCCCTGATTCAAGCGACTTTTTGCATTCGCCCCGAAAAATCCGCGCCGGGGGTCCGGCAACACCGCCCAGGGCCGGAAAGTCGCCGCAAAGGCGCAGGAAATGTGATGTTCCGGTGACGAAAATGACATCTTCGGCCCCCTGCCGCAGGCTTGGGCAGAAGCTGCGCAGATAGGCGGCAGGCCTTGATTCGCCCTTCCGGCGCCCCCGCGATTCGCCTAAGCAGAAGCCAGCTTTCAGGAGGCGGATGTGAGCGAGACGGTCGTCGGCGAAAAGGGCATGGTGGTGGCGCCGCATTTTGCGGCGGCGGAGGCGGGCGCCGAGGTGCTGCGGGCCGGCGGCAACGCCATCGAGGCGATGATCGCGACGGCCGCGACGATCGCCGTGGTCTATCCGCACATGAACAGCATCGGCGGAGACGGCTTCTGGCTGGTGCGGGAGCCCGGCCGTCCGCCGCGCTATATCAAGGGCTGCGGCTCGGCCGGCTCGAAGGCGACGATCGCCGCCTATCGCGAGAAGGGCTATGACCGCATCCCGACGCGCGGCCCCGACGCGGCGCTCACCGTCGCCGGAGCCGTCTCGGGCTGGCAGCTCGCCTATGAATACGCGCAGAGCGTCGGCGGCCGGCTCGACCGGCAGACGCTGCTCGCCAATGCGATCGCCCATGCGCGGTCCGGCATTGCCGTCACGCGCTCGCAGACGCGGCTGACGCGCGAGCATTTCGAGGCACTCAACGCCGCGCCGGGCTTCGCCGAGGCCTTCCTCGTCGATGGCCAGGTGCCGGAGGTCGGCACGATCATCCGGCAGGAGCGGCTCGCCGAGACCCTGGATCACCTCGCCCATGCCGGCTTCGACGATTTCTATCGCGGCGACGTGGCTGCCACGATCGCTGACGACCTCGAGCGGATCGGCAGCCCGGTGACGCGCGAGGATCTGGCGCGTCATGAGCCGCGCTTCCGCCAGCCGCTGTCGGTCCGCCTCAGCGACGTCGAACTGTTCAACGCCCCGCCGCCCACGCAGGGCGTCGCCTCGCTGATCATCCTCGGCGTGTTCGAGCGCCTCGGCGTCAAGCGCGGCGAGAGCTTCGAGCATGTGCACGGTCTGGTCGAGGCGACCAAGCGCGCCTTCCTCATCCGCGATGCGCATGTGACCGATCCGATCATCGCCGGCGATCTTTCGGTCCATCTCTCCAATGCCGTGCTCGACCGCGAGGCAGGCGCCGTCGACATGCGCCGGGCGGCGCCCTGGCCGCAGGTCGCGCTGAAGGGCGACACGGTCTGGCTCGGCGCGATCGACGCGAACGGCATGGCCGTCTCCTATATCCAGTCGGTGTTCTGGGAATTCGGCTCGGGCGTGGTGCTGCCGCGCACCGGCATCACCTGGCAGAATCGCGGCTCGTCCTTCTCGCTCGATCCCAAGGCGCGCAATCCGCTCCACCCCGGCCGCAAGCCCTTCCACACGCTGAACCCGGCCATGGCCTCGTTCGACGACGGCCGCTTCATGAGCTACGGCACGATGGGCGGCGAAGGGCAGCCGCAAACGCAGGCCGCAGTCTTCACCCGCTATGCCCGCTTCGGCATGGACCTGGCCCGGGCCGTCGATGCGCCGCGCTGGCTGCTCGGACGGACCTGGGGTTCGGACCACACCAATCTGCGCCTCGAGAACCGCTTCGATCCCGATCTCGTCCTGGCGCTCGAACGGGCGGGGCACGATGTCGAGGTCCTCGATGCCAGCCATGCGGACCTGATGGGCCATGCCGGCGCTCTCGTCCGGCGACCCGACGGGCGCATCCTCGGCGCGACGGACCCACGCTCCGACGGCGCGGCGATTGCCGCCTGAAGCGGCAGTTTTTTTGGCATTGGATGAAAGAACGGGCTATGTACTGAGGGAGCCTGTCCCACGCCGCATCGGCCGAGCCGATCGGCCTTCCCCAGCCCTTGCGAGCCCATGCTTCTCACCAGCGATCCCGTCAACGCCTTCGTCGATTATCCGGCCGTGGAGGTCACGGCTGCATCGTCCGGTCCCCTCGCGGGGCTGACCCTCGCCGTGAAGGATCTCTACGACGTCGTCGGCTATCCGACCGGCGGCGGTCATCCGCTGTTTCGCCAGCAAAGCTCGATCAAGACGGAGAATGCGCCGGCGGTCCAGAAGCTGCTCGATGCCGGCGCGCGCTTCGTCGGCAAGACGCACACGGACGAGTTCGCCTATTCGATGAATGGCGAGAACTTCCACTACGGCACGCCGATCAATGTGCGCGCGCCCGGGCGCATTCCCGGCGGCTCGTCGTCCGGCTCGGCGGCGGCGACCTCGGCGGGCCTGGTGGATTTCGCGCTCGGCACCGATACGGGCGGCTCCGTCCGGGCGCCCGCCTCCTATAACGGGCTGATCGGGCTTCGCCCGACGCATGGGCGGATCGACATTTCCGGCGTGCTGCCGCTCGCCGAGACATTCGACACGGTCGGCTGGTTCGCGCGCGATATCGACACCTTCGCCCGGGTCGGCGACGTGCTGCTCGGCGAGGATGCCGGCGGTCCGCCGCTGACGCGCTTCATCGTCGGCGACGACATTCACGCCCTGCTGCTCGGCGACATCGAGGAAGCGGCCGTGCGCAGCGCCAGCCCGCGGATCGCGGCGCATCTGGAGCCGGCCGGCGCCGTGATGGTGTCCGATGACGGCCTCGCCGCCTGGCGCATGATCTTCCGCACCATGCAGGCCTATGAAGCCTGGCAGGCGAACGGCGCCTGGATCACGGCCAACAACCCGGTCTTCGGCCCGGGCGTGCGCGAGCGCTTCGAATGGGCGAGCCGCGTCACCGCCGAGGACTACGCGGCCGCCGGGCAGCGCCGCAGCCATGTGCGCGAGCGGCTCACCGGCCTGCTCGGCGACGATACGGTGCTCGCCATTCCGACGACGCCGAGCATCGCGCCGCTGCGCAATCTCCCCAGCGACGACCTCGAATCCTATCGCAACCGCGCCCTTTCGATGCTCTGCTCGTCCGGCCTTTCGGGATTGCCCCAGATCAGCCTGCCGATCGCCGACATGGATGGCTGCCCGCTCGGCGTCTCGCTGGTGGCGCCCGCCGGCCGCGACAAGGCGCTGATCGACATCGCCCGGCGGATTCTCGCCGGCTGAGCCGCCGGCGGGATGTTGCGGCACGATCGCGGCCCTGCAAGCAAGACGAGGACTTCCATCATCTCCGGCACGCTATAGTATCGCGCGGATGGACACGCTCACCCGCATGCGGACTTTCGTCGAAGTGGTCGAAGCCGGAGGCTTCTCGGCCGCGGCGCGCAAGATGGGCCGCTCGAAGGCGCTCATCTCGAAATATGTGCGCGAGCTCGAGGACGAGCTCGGCGCGCGCCTGCTGAACCGCACGACGCGGACGCTGTCGCTCACCGAGGTCGGCCAGACCTATGCGCGCGACGCGACGGAAATCCTGCAGCGCATCGACGATCTGCAGAACTCCGTCGGCGACGCTCATGCGGCGGCGCGTGGCCGCCTCAAGGTCAGCGCGCCCCGGACCTTCGGCGACGGCGAACTCGGCCGCGCCATCATGGACTTCGTGGTGAGCGAGCCTGGCATCACGCTGGAACTCCACCTCGAAGACCGGTTCGTCGACCTCGTCGACGAGGGCTTCGACGTCGCGATCCGAATCACCTCGCTGACCGATTCGAGCCTGATCGCGCGCCGTCTCGCCGCCTTCCGCATCATGATCTGCGCCAGCCCCGAGGTCATCGAACGCTATGGCCTGCCGGAGGTGCCGTCCGACCTCTCCAGCAAGCCCTGCATCATCGACACCAATGTCGGCTATCGCAGCAACTGGCCCTTCATGGTCGATGGCGAGCGCGTCGCCGTGGGCGTCAAGGGCCGCGTCGAGGTGAACAGCCCGAACGCCGCCCGCCTCGCCGGACTGGCCGGCCTCGGCTTCGTGATCGTGCCCTATCTCGTCGTGAAGGACGATCTGCGCAACGGACGGCTCGTCGCCGTGCTCGAGGCCTATGAGCCGGCGAGCGTCGCGATCCACGCGGTCTATCCGCACCGGCGCCATCTCTCCGGCAAGGTGCGGGCCTTCATCGACTTTCTCGTCAAATGGTTCGAGACGAACACTCCCCCCGGCGGCGCCTGCTGAGCTGACACGATCCGGCCGCAGTTCTGCGCGATCTGATAATTCCCCAAACGATAGGCGACCGTGAATGCTCCGAATAGGCTTCGCGCTCCTCATGCTGATCGCGGCCACCGGCCTCGCCTCGGCGCATCCCCACGTCTTCGTGGATGCCAAGGAAGAAATCGTTTTCGACGAGCAGGGCCGGATGACGGCGATCCGCCATATCTGGCAGTTCGACGAGGCGTTCACCGCCTTCGCGATCCAGGGCCTCGACGCCAATGGCGACGGCAAGCTCTCGGATGAGGAGCTGCAGCCCCTCGCCAAGGTCAATGTGGATTCACTCAAGGATTACAACTACTTCACCTTGCTCAAGGTGAACGGCAAGCACGTCCCGGTGAAGTTCCCGAGCGAATACTGGCTGGACTTCCACGATGGCCGCCTGACGCTGTTCTATACGCTGCCGCTCAAGACGCCGACGGCACCGGGGCTGACCACGACGCTCGAGGTGTTCGACCCCGAATATTTCGTCGCCTTCAATTTCGTGAAGGACCATACGATCCATCTCGCCGGTGCGCCCGCCAATTGTCAGGCGACCTACCGTCCGCCGCATGAACTCGACGACGCGACCATGGCGCAGCTCGCCGCGATCCCGATGGATCAGCGCGACCTGCCGCCGGAGCTCGCCGATGCGGCATCGAGCCTTGCGAGCCTCATCACGGTGAAATGCTCATGAGACGCCTGCCGGCTGCGCTCGCCCTCATGGCGATCCCCGGCCTCGCCTTCGCCGCGAGCAGCCCGTTCGGCATAGCGACGCCGGACGGCTCCGGCTCCGTCGCCTGGGCGGGGCCGTTCAAGGGCTTCTTCATCTGGGTCGCCGCGCAGCAGGCCGCCTTCTATCACCAGCTCACCGCAGCGCTGAAGCTCCTGACCGAGAGCGGCCACGCCGCGCTGATCCTGGTCGCGATCTCCTTCGCCTATGGCGTCTTCCACGCCGTCGGCCCCGGCCATGGCAAGGCGGTGATCTCGTCCTATCTGCTGGCGAGCGGCGACACGCTGAAACGCGGCATCGCGATCTCCTTCGCCTCCGCCTTCGTGCAGGCGCTGACGGCGATCGTCGTCGTCAGCATCGGCACGCTGGTCCTGAACGTGACCGCGGTGACGATGACACGCGCGACCGACGCGCTGGAGATCGCGAGCTACGCGATGGTGGCGCTCTGCGGCCTCTGGCTGCTGTGGTCGCGGCTGAAGCCTGTGGAACGGCGGACGGCCGGCGCCGGCGCGCCCGTGCATGTCCATGATGCCCATTGCATCCACAATCTCAGCTTCTCGACCAATGGCGCCATGAGCACGGCCGCGGTCTCGTCCACATCGTTCTCCTGCGATTGCGGCCATGCCCACACGCCGGACCCGTCGACGCTGACCGGACCGCTGACCTTTCGCAATGCGCTCGCGGCGATCCTCGCGGTCGGCATCCGGCCCTGCTCGGGCGCGATCATCGTGCTCGTTTTCGCGATCTCGCAGCGGCTCTATTGGGCCGGCATCCTGTCGGTTCTGATGATGGCGCTCGGCACCGGCGTCACGGTCGCAGCGCTGGCGACCATGGCCGTCAAGGCGAAGGATCTGGCGCTGCGTTTCTCGGCCGAAGGTTCGAATGGCCGGCTGCGCATCCTGCGCGGCCTCGAGCTTGCCGCGTCGGCGGGCATCCTGCTCTTCGGTCTGGTGATGCTGGGCGGCGCCATCGCCGCCGCCTGACCGGCGCTATTCGGCCGCAGCGAGGCCCGGCGTGCGGGCCATGCGCTCGCGCATCGCCTCGCCGAAGGCGCGGAAGAGACGGCCCGAGGGCGCGTCGGTCGCCACCCAGAATTCCGGATGCCACTGGACGCCGACGGCAAATCCCGCCGCATCGGTGACGCTGACCGCCTCGATGGTTCCGTCAGGCGCGACCGCCTCGATGGAGAGGCCATCGGCGAGGCGCAGCACCGCCTGACGGTGGAGCGAGTTCACGCGGATCACGCCGTCGCCGAGGATGCGGCCGAGGCAACTGCCCGTCGCCACGACCACGTCCTGGCGGATGGCGAAGCGCTCGCTCTGGTCGGTCGATTCCGGCGAGCGGTGGTCGACGCGGCCGGGCACCTTGTGGACCTCCGGCACGAGCGTGCCGCCCAGCGCGACGTTGAGTTCCTGGAAGCCGCGGCAGATCGCCAGCAGCGGCACGCCATGGCGGATCGCCGCGCGGATCAGCGGCAGCGTCGTCTGGTCGCGCGCGATGTCATAGGGCTCGGCCACCGGATCAGGCGTCTCGCCATAGAATTCGGGGAAGACGTTCGAGCGGGCGCCGGTCAGCAGCACGCCGTCGACGCGCTGGAGCAAAGCGTCGAAATCGAGCACGTCGCCGAGCGAGGGCACGATCAGCGGGATGCCGCCGAGGCCGATGGTCACGGCCTTCAGATAGGTCTCGGGGGCCGCATGCCAGCGATATCCGTCCGCATCACGGACATCGGCGCTGACGGCGACGATCGGGGGGCGATGGCCGGCGGCACCGGCGGTGGGAGCGGCTGCGATCATGGCCCTGAATTATACCGGATGGAGCGTCTTGGCGAGAGAACAGCGTCACGAAAGGCGCCGCGCGGGAGCAAGAAAAGACCCGCCCCGCGCGGTGCGGCGCCTTATGGCGCCGGCCTGATCCGGCCCTCGACCGTCGGGGCGATCGTCTTCTTCGCCGTGATATAATCGATGACCTGGCTCGCCATCAGCTGAGCGTCGATCGGGCCGATCAATTGCCCGGCCTCGCGCAGCACCGCATAGCCGTCGCCGCCATTGGCCATGAAGTCATTGGTCGCGAGCGTATAGGTCGCCGACAGGTCGAGCGGCTTGTCGCCGACTTTGACGGCGAGGACGCGTTCGCGCGGCGGCTTCGCAAGATCGACATCGACCGTGAGGCCCGAGACCTGCGGGAAGCGGCCGGCGCCCTGATCGGCCTGGCTGAAGCCGTTCACCAGCGCGGCGCGGAGCTGCTCGCCCGTCACCGAGAGCTTCACCGTCTTGTTGCCGAAGGGCAGCTCGGCAAAGATGTCGGCGCGCGTCAGCACGGTGCCGGCCGGATATTCGCGGTCCGCCCGGATGCCGCCGCCATTGGTGATCGCGACATCGGCGCCGACAGCAGCGCGCATCGCATCGGCGAAGAGATCGCCGATAGCCGCCTCCTCCCCGCGCACCGTGGCCCGGCGGCTGTCGAGCGGCGTGGTGGTGGTGCCGATATCGACCTTCAGCGCCGCGTCGAGCTTGTCCTGATACGCCTTCACGACCGCCGCGATCTTCGGATCGGGCGTAACGGTGGCGCTGTCGACGATGTCGAAGGCCGGACGCCAGGTCACGCGCGTCTTGCCGTCCTTCACCTCCTTGTCGACCGTGACGCGGGTCACGACGATATCGTCGGCCTGCGAGCCCGATTCCGTGAGAACGGTCTTGCCGTCATAGAAGGTCATCAGATGCTCGTCATGGCCGGAGAAGACGAGATCGGCGGCGTGGGCGCGGACGAGGGCGATATCGACCGGCAGCGGCGTGTGCACGACCGCCACCACGAGATCGGCGCCAGCTTCGCGCAGCGCCTTCGCCTTGGCCTTGGCGGTCTCGATCGACGACTTGAACACCATGTCGCCGGGGCTGGAGACGATCGGCGTATCCTCCGTCGTCAGGCCGTAGAAGGCGATCTTGATGCCGTCGACGTCGACGATCCGCTCATCCAGCGTGCCCGGCGGCTGGCTTCCATCCGCCTCGCGCATGTTGGAGGTGAGAACAGGGAACTTCGCCTCGGCGATCCGATCGTGGAAATTGTCCTTGCCGAAGTCGAACTCGTGATTGCCCGGCGTCATGGCATCGACGCCCATCTGATTGAGGATGTCGATGATATGGGCGCCCTTGTCGATGCCGGACAGCAGCGAGGGCGACAGCGTATCGCCGGAATGGACGAAGAAGGTCGGACCCTCGGCGCGCTCCGCGCCAATGACGGCGGCAAGGCGCGCGAAACCGCCGCGGCCCTTCTCTTCCTGCATGCGATCAATGTCGTTGGTCTGGACGAAGCGCAGCGTGACCGTCTCGGCGAGCGCGGCGGTCGACAGCAGGGATGCGAGCGCAAGGACGCTCAGCCGAAGTCGGATTCGGGCGGACATGGCATGATCTCCGTTCGATCGGCCCCGGCCTCAGGGCCTCTTGCTCGCGAGCTTAGCGCGAGTTTGCGACGCGCGCTTCACGCCTTTGCCGCAACGCACCGATTGGCCCTTCGCGCGGGGGCGATCGGGCGCTAGATAGATTCAAATGAACCACACTCCCGCCAGCGCGCTCCCGCCCGGCCACCCGCCCGTCGCCTTCGGCAAGGTGGGCGTCCTGCTCGTCAATCTCGGTACACCGGACGCGACCGACTATTGGTCGATGCGGCGATATCTGAAGGAATTTCTCTCCGACCGGCGCGTCATCGAGCTGCCGCGCCACCTCTGGTGGCCGCTGCTCAATCTCGTGATCCTGACCACCCGGCCGAAGCGCTCGGGCCATGCCTATGCGTCGATCTGGAATACCGAGCGCAATGAGTCGCCGCTGCGGACCATCACCCGTGCCCAGGCGGAGAAGCTCGCCCCGGCCTTCGCCGGCGATGTCGTCGTCGACTGGGCGATGCGCTACGGCACACCGGCGATCGGCGAGCGGATCGAGGCGCTCAAGGCGGCCGGCTGCGAGCGCATCCTGATCATGCCGCTCTATCCGCAATATTCCGCGGCGACCACGGCGACGGTGAACGACAAGGCCTTCGAGACGCTGCAGAAGATGCGCTGGCAGCCGGCGCTCAGGACGCTGCCGCCCTATCACGACGATCCCGTCTATATCGACGCGCTCGCCCGCTCGATCGAGCGCTCGGTCGCCGCGCTGGATTTCGAGCCGGAATGCGTGCTGGCCTCGTTCCACGGCCTGCCGAAATCCTATTTCCTGAAGGGCGACCCCTATCACTGCCACTGCCAGAAGACGACCCGCCTGCTGCGCGAGCGCCTGGGCTGGAGCGCGGACCGGCTGCGGCTCACCTTCCAGTCGCGGTTCGGCAAGGCGGAGTGGCTGAAGCCCTATACCGACGAGACCGTCGCCGCGCTCGCCAAGGGCGGTATGCGCCGCCTCGCCGTCGCCTCCCCCGGCTTCGCGGCCGATTGCGTCGAGACGCTGGAGGAGATCGGCATGCAGAATGCCGAGATCTTCCATGAGCATGGCGGCGAGAAGTTTGCGGCCCTCCCCTGCCTGAACGACAGTCCGGAGGGCATCGTCCTCCTGGAGCACCTCGCCCGCCGCGAGCTCTCCGGCTGGATCTGAGGCACCGCCCTCCCGGCTCAAATTGCGGTTGCAACTCTTCAGCGAGACGCTTAATCCTTCCAAGCTTCTTGCTGGAGTGCTTGAGATTATCGGGATGAATTCGGTGCACCGGCCCTGTCTATTCCGACTGACAGGCTGGCGATGACGATCCTTGCAAGGGATGAGCGCTCCGTTCCATTGGCACCGGAAGCCTCCACGAACTATTCGATCAAGCGACCTTGCCAGCTGAACGCCGGGACATTGTATCTGATCGTCGCCCGACGGGACGAGAACGCTTCGGGCCGTGAGCGCGCCCCCCTGCCCTTCGGTATGCAGAATAGAGCGGCGCGCCCGGCCGGAATCAGTGGAACGCCGGTGGCGCTGGTGCTAGACGAAGCGCGGCTTCGAAGCCTCGATCCTCGGCGGCGCAATCGGATCGGCCGGAACGCAGCAGGCTGGGCCGAGTTGATGTCCAGCATCGCCATGTCCCGGTCTGCCCGGTGCGGGTGGCGGAGGCCGGGGCCGGCGATCTCCGATGGGGCGGTGATCCGTCGCGATGGCAGCGCAGATGTCGCATCGGCGCGTGGTCGGTTCGTTCCCGCGAGATTGCGCGCGGATGCAGGGGTACGGTCTTGATGTGGGATGTGGTCTGGAGCTGGGACGGTTGGCACTGGATCATCGTCGGTATCGCCCTCGTGCTCCTCGGCCTGATCCTCGCGGACGGCGTGGTCGGATGGCTGGGCGTCGCGGCGGTGTTCGTGGGGCTGATCGCTCTCGTGCTCCCGCTGCCGCTGCAGGCGCAGTTCGCGGTCTATGCCTTTCTTGCCCTGGTCCTGGTCTATGTGGCGCGCCGCATTCTCGTCCTGCGTGAGATCCGCGGCGACCCGCTGCGCCTCAACGACCGCTCCCGCCGCCTCCGCGGCCATGTCTATCCCCTGTCCGAGCCGATCATCAACGGCGTCGGGCGCATTCGTGTCGATGATTTCACATGGGGCGTCGCCGGGCCCGACCAGCCGGCCGGGACCCTGGTCCAGGTCACCGGCCATGATGGCACGCTCCTGACCGTCAAGCCGCCCCAGGACTGACCCGGGACCGATCGCCAGGCCCGTTCGAGGCCTCGCGGAATGGCTGAACGGCCTGCGCGTCAGGCGACGCCGAGGCGCAGCAGGTCGTGGACGTGCAGGATGCCGACCGGCCGCCCGTCCTCGACCACGAAGAAGGCCGTGATCGCGGTGCGGTTGAGGAGCTCGATCGCCGAGCCGACCAGCATGTCCGGCGGGATGGTCTTGGGATTGCGCGTCATCACCGCCTCGACCGGCCTCCCGAGAAGATCCGGGCCGAAGTGACGGCGGAGGTCGCCATCGGTGATGATGCCGACAATGCGGCCGTCGCCATCCAGGACGCCGACGCAGCCGAGGGACTTCTCCGTCATCACGGCCAAGGCGCGGTCCATCGCCTCGCCGAGCGCGATCAGCGGCATCGCATCGCCCTGATGCATGACCTCACGGACGAAATGGAGGCTGGCGCCGAGGCTGCCGCCGGGATGAAACAGGCGGAAATCCTGGGCCGAGAAACCGCGCGATTCGAGCAGCGCGATCGCCAGCGCGTCGCCGAGCGCCAGTTGCATGACGGCCGAAGTCGTCGGCGCCAGGCCATGCGGGCAGGCCTCTTCAGCGCGCGGCATCAGCAGCACATGGTTCGCCTGGCGGGCGAGCGAGCTCGTGGGGATCGACGTCATGGCCACGAAGGGAATGCGGAAGCGGCCGGCATATTCGACGACGGCCTTGAGTTCGCCCGTCTCGCCCGACCAGGAAATGGCGAGGATCACGTCGTCGCGCGTCACCATGCCGAGGTCGCCATGGCTCGCCTCGGCGGCATGGACGAAGAAGGCTGGCGTTCCGGTCGAGGCCAGCGTCGCGGCGATCTTGACGCCGACATGCCCGCTCTTGCCGACGCCGGTGACGATGACGCGGCCACGCGTCGTGCGGATCATGTCGACCACGGCGACGAAGCTGCGCCCGAGTTCGCCCGAGAGCGCCTCGGACAGGACGTCCAGGCCCGCGCGTTCGCTGGCCAGCGTCCGCCGGCCCGATTCGATGGCGTCGATGTCGTCGGCCGGGAAGGGCCGCACCGAACTCTTCATGTCCGGCTCCACTTGGTTTCCACCGCCGGCTTTTAACACGATGGCCGTGACGTGGCGCAGGAAATGCGACGACGGCCGGGGCCGGGGCGCGGGAAGGTTCTCTTAACCATCTGTGTTTACGATTCGGCAACCAAATGGTCCCGCCTGCCGGGTCGCCTCGCCAACGGAAGACGGAACGCGCAATGCGCCCCCTGCTCCGGCTCCACGCCCTAGCCGCGCTCCTCGTCGCGCTCGGCACGGGGTCGGCTGCCCGGGCGCAGGAGGCTGAGGCGCCGCCGATCTGGTTCGATACGCAGGACGATTTCTCGCAATTGCGCGGCACAGATCCCGGCGCGCCGGTTGCCATCGATTCGGGGCCCGGAACGAGTGTCGGCACCGCCCCAACCGAGAGCGAGGACGGGAAGCCGCAGCGCGCCGCGCCGCAGGCACCCATCACAGACGAGGCGGCGGAGGGCCCGGCGCAGCGCAAGCGGTCCAGCGCCCCGGACGGCAGTGACTATGAGCCGCTCGGCATCCGCCTCGGCGCCTTCATCCTGCGTCCGGCGATCGAGTTCCGCACGGGCTACACCAGCAATGCCGCCGGCTCGCCGACAGGCGGGCCCTCCGGCGTCCTGGCGGTCGCGCCCGATGTGAGCCTCCAGTCGGACTGGTCCGAGCACCAACTCGGCTTCCGCCTCAAGGGCGCTTACAATTATTACACCGACACGAGCGTGGCGGCCGATCCGACGCTGTATGTCGAAGCCAATGGCCGGATCGACCTGCCGGATGACTGGGCGCTGCGGCTGAAGGCGGACTACGACTATCAAAAGGACGCGATCACCGTCCTCGGCTATCCGATTGACGCGAACAACCCGTCGGGCGTGAACACCTTCGACGGCGGCGCCACGCTCGACGGCTCGTTCGGCCGCGTGCTGGTCGAGTTGCGCGGCACGGCGACCTATACCGGCTATGAGGCGGCGACGCTCGCCGGGCAGGTCATCGACCAGTCCTATCGCGACAACACCCTCGTCAGCGGCGCGGTGCGCGTCGGCTATCAGGCGACACCGGCCATCGCGCCGTTCGTCGAGACGCAGCTGACGGGTCGCACCTTCGCGCAGCCGATCGACGCTTTCGGCTACGGCCGCGATAGTAACGGCATCACGATCCGCGGCGGCCTGCAATATTCCGCCGACCCGGTGCTCAAGGGCGAGATCGCGCTCGGCTGGCATCGCGAGAATTATGTCGACGCGGCCTATCCGTCCTTCGACGCGCCGACGATCGACGCCTCGTTGGTCTGGTCGCCCTCGCCGCTGACGCAGATCAATTTCGTCGCATCGACCTCCATCGACCCGGCGGACGACCTGACGGCCTCGAGCACGCTGGTCTACGATCTTGCTTTGTCGGCGCAGCGCTACATCCGCGAGAACTTCACCATCGAAGGCGATATCGGCTGGCAGCGGCAGCACTATATCGGCACCGACCTCTCGAACATCACTTACGAAGCCGGCATCGGCGCGACGTGGAAGCTCAACCGCACGGCCTGGATCGTGGGACGGCTGGCGCAGGAATATTATGCGAGCGCCGCGCCGGGCGGCGACTATCCGACGACCACGGCGACGATCGGCCTGCGGCTCCAGCGCTGACGCGCCGCGACGAGCGCGGATCAGGTCGGATCCGGCGGGAAACTTGCATGGTGCTATGATCCTTTGCCGTGTCATCAACCCGACACGATCTTCCGTTATGGGAAGGCATCATGGCGTTTAACCATCGCAAAACCATCACCTTTCGCCTCGCCCAGACGGCCCGCGCCGCGCGCGGCCGGTCCGGCGGCCATCTGATCCGGATCGGACTGCATCCGGGCCAGGAAAGCGTCCTCAAGGCGCTGGCCGAGCAGGACGGACTGACGATGAGCCAGCTGGCCCAGACGCTGGCAGTCCAGCCACCCACGGTCACCAAGATGGTGAGCCGGCTGGCGGCACAGGGCTATGTCGAGCGCCGCGCCTCCAAGGGCGACGGCCGGCAGGCGCATGTCTTCCTCACCGAACAGGGCCGCGATACGATCGCCGATGTCGATCGCGGCTGGAAGCGGCTGGAAAAAGAGGCGCTCGCCGGCATCGACGAGAAGGACGTGAAGCGGCTGCGCAAGCTTCTCCGCCAGATCGAGCGCAACCTCACCGCCTCGCATGAGAGCGCGGACGACCAGCCCGAGGACGAGCCCGAGGCCGAGGACGTCGAGATTGCCGCGGTGCCGGCCGCTTGAGGCGCCGCCGCCGATCTGGTTGACTGGCGGGCGATGATACCCCGCCGGACGCAGCGCGCCGGACCGCCCCTTCCCCGGAGCTTCGATGCCTCCCCCGCCTCTGGCCGCGAACCCCGCGCATCGCCTGCGCGGCATCGCGATCTACTGCTGCACGATGCTGGCCTTCGCCTGCCTCGATGCGTCGGCGAAATATGCGGGGCGCTATCTGCCGGCTCTCGAAGTCGCCTGGGTCCGCTTCCTCGTCCATGTCGCCCTGGCCCTCGCCATCTTGCGGCCGTGGCGTGACTGGGCGCCGTACCGGACCAATCGCCTCTTCCTCCAGGTGGTGCGCAGCTTCTGCCTGGTCGGCTCGACGATCTTCAATTTCTGGGCGCTGCAAAGCCTGCAGCTCGACCAGACCGTATCGATCGGCTTCTCCGGCCCCTTCCTGATCGCGGCGCTGGCGGGGCCGGTGCTCGGCGAATGGGCGGGACCGCATCGCTGGGCGTCGATCGCCGTCGGCTTCGTCGGCGTTCTCGTCATCACCATGCCGGGCTTCGGCGATGTGAAACCGGCCGTGCTGCTTTCGCTCACGGGAACGGTTTCCTACGCATTCTATATCCTCCTGACGCGCCTCCTGTCGGGAACGGAGACCAGCGCCTCCATGCTGCTGCTCTCGGCCGTCGTCCCGGCGATCGCTCTGGCGCCGGTGGCCGTACCGGTCACCGTCGCGCCGCCGAACATGATCGTCGTCTTCTGCCTGTTCATGACCGGTTTCTGCGGGCTTTTCGGCCATTGGTGCGTGATCGCGGCGCACAAGCTCGCACCGGCGCCGGTGCTGGCGCCGTTCATGTATACGCAGATCATCTGGATGATCATCCTCGGCTATCTGGTCTTCGGCGATACGCCTTCGCCGCGCACGCTGGCCGGAACCGCGATCATCGTCGCGAGCGGCCTCTACCTGCTCTATCGCGAGAGCCGCCGCGGCCCGACCCACGTCACCAGCACGCTCGACGACGCCTGAGCCGCGGCCTTCAACCGCTTGACAAGCGCCGGCCCATGATTAACCTGATCGTTAATTAACCGATCAGCTAAATCAATGTCGGCCCCGCGCCGACGACCGCTTCCTGGGAGGAACACTTGCTGACCCTGCCGAAATATATCGACCGCCCGGCGCAGCCCTATGCGGCGATCCGCGCGCTCGTGACCATGAAGACCATCGACGAGATCGCGCCCGGCCGCATCGAGGCCCTCTTTCGCCGGCTCGGCGAGCGCGGCATCACGCCGGCCGGACCGCTGTTCTTCCGCTATCTGGCGATCGACATGGATGCCGATCTGGAGATCGACTTCGGCGTGGCCGTGGCGGAGCCCATCGCGCCGGACGAGGTGCTCGTCGCCGGCACCATCCCCGGCGGGCGCTATGCGAGCGTCACCTATTTCGGCCCCTATGACGACCTCTACGACGTCAACACCGTCATGATCGGCTTTGCCAGGCAGCGCGGCCTGCTTTTCGATCAGCATGTCGAAGGAACGAGCGATGTCTTCGGCGGGCGTTTCGAGATCTATCACACCGACCCGAAGGCCGAACCGGACCCGTCGAAATGGGAAACGGAGCTCGCGATCCGGCTGGCCGATCAGGGCTAGCGCCATGCAGCGTTTCGCGAAACGGCCCGCCAGATCTAGGACGGAATCGTTCCGGCGGCACGCTCCAGACCATTGGCTTCGAGCCGATCCTTGAGCCGCATCAGGATCGACTCGCATTCGCCGCGGCTGAGCGGGTTCGAGTCGAACAGTTCGAGGCTGCGCATGCCTTCCACGACCAGGAAGGAAATCAAGGCGAGGTCCGCCTCGGGCGCCTTGCGCAGGCAATCGACGATGCGCACATTGTGGGCCCGGATCGGGTCGAGCAGGCTCGGCGTCTCGGCGATGGCGGCGAGAAACCCTTGGGCGCCTCCGGCCTTGCGCGGCGATGCAGTGCAATAGGAGCGAAGGAGGCCGATCGCGATCGCGTTGCCGTCCTGCGGCGGCGCCTCGGCCGAGATGCCGGCCGCCGTCTCGATTGCCGCGAGATGGCTTTCAACGATCGCCTGCAGCAGCGCCTGCTTGGTCGGGAAATGATAGAGCAGGCCGCCCTTGGAGATGCCGGCCCGCTCGGCGACGGCGTCGAGGGACAGATGGGCCGGCCCCACGTCGTGGGCCACGGCGAGCGCCGCATCGAGGATGCGCTGGCGCGCGTTCTTCCGCTCTCCCTTGCCTCGGGAGGCCGTGCGCTTCTCGCTCGTGATTTCGTGCATCCTACCGTTGCCGTTTGGTCATCAAGCCCGACCAATTTCGGAACGCTGCAACGCAGCACATTGACAGTACCGTCCGGACGGTACACTAATTCCCGCTGCTCGATCAAGGACGCCGTGCCCTCCCTTGCGTCCGAGCCAGCGAAAGCGCCCTCCGGCGGTCGGAGTGCCAGAACGGAACTGCCCCCATGAAGCGGACCATAATCGCCACGATCTTTCTCGTCCTCGTGGCTGCCCTCTGCGGCCTGCTGATCTTCATGAACGTCTTCTTCGACAAGGCGACGGCGCAGTTCTTCGCCAATATGAAGCAGCCGGTCGTCACGATCTCGGCAGAGGAACTGAAGCCGACGACCTGGGAGCCCGGCATCGAAGCCGTCGGCACGGTCGCCGCTTTCCAGGGCGTCGACATTGCGGTCCAGGCGGGCGGCATCGTCAAGCAGATCCTGTTCAAGGCCAATGACCGCGTGAAGGAAGGCCAGCTCCTGGTGCAAATCGACGACGCCGTCGACCGCGCCGGCCTGCTCTCCGCCAAGACATCCGTGTCCGTCGGCCAGGATGCGCTCGACCGCGCGCAGCAGCTGCTCGACCGCAAGGTCGGCACGATCGCGTCGCTGCAGGACGCCCAGAACAATCTCGACAAGGCCAAGGGCCAGTTGCAGCAGATCGAGGCGACCGTCGACCAGAAGGCGATCAAGGCGCCCTTCGCCGGCACGATCGGTATTCCGAAGATCGATGTCGGCCAGTACGTCCAGCCTGGCACGATCGTCGCGACGCTGCAGGATCTCGATACGATGAAGGTCAACTTCACCGTGCCCGAGCAGCGCCTCGCCTCGCTCAAGATCGGCCAGCCGGCCAAGTTCGGCCTCGACGAGAACAATCTGAACTTCACCGGCGAGATCACCGGCATCGATCCCAAGATCGACCCCGCCTCGCGCCTCGTGACCGTGCAGGCGCGCGTCGCCAATGCCGACGGCACGCTGCGTCCGGGTCAGTTCATCCATGTCCGCGTGCAGCTGCCGGCCGAGCCGAACATCCTCGCCGTTCCGCAGACGGCGGTGACGATCAGCCTCTATGGCACCTATGTCTATGTCGTCGACAAGGCACCGCCGCCACCCGCCGCCAAGGAGGGCGAGAAGCCGGCCGAAGGTGCCGCCGCCCCGGCTCCCGCAGCCGGCGCCGCTCCGGACCTCGTCGCCAAGCAGGTCTTCGTGAAGACCGGCCGGCGCTCGGATGGCTGGATCGAGCTGCTCGACGGCGTCAAGGCGGGCGACATGATCGTCACCTCCGGCCAGAACAAGCTTTCGCCCGGCAGCCCCGTGGCGATCGATCCCTCGGGCACCCCGCCGATGGGCGCGGTTGAGAAGGCGGGCTCCGTCACGCCATGAATTTCTCGGAAATCTTCATTCGCCGACCGGTCCTCACGACCGTCGTCAGCCTCCTGATCCTGCTGCTCGGCGCGCAGGGCATCCTCAACATGTCGATCCGGCAGTATCCGAAGGTCGACGAGACGGTGATCACGATCACCACGGCGTATCCGGGCGCGAGCGCGGACGTCATCCAGGGGTTCATCACCTCGACCATCACCAAGTCGGTCTCGTCAGCCGAAGGCGTCGACTATGTGACGTCGAAGTCGGCACTCGGCCTGTCGACCGTCTCGGTCTACATGCGCCTCAACACCGATCCCGACAAGGCGCTGACCGAGGTCATTGCCAAGGTGCAGCAGGTCCGCGGCGACCTTCCGACCGAGGCCAAGGACCCCGTCATCCAGAAGGGCACGGGCTTCACCTTCGCGCTCATGTATCTGGCGGCGCGCTCGAAGACGATGAACACGCAGCAGCTCACGGACTACCTGATCCGCGTGATCCAGCCGCGTTTCGCCACCGTCAACGGCGTTGCCAATGCCGAGGTGCTGGGCGCTCAGGAATTCGCCATGCGCGTCTGGCTCGACCCGACCGCCATGGCGGCCCGCAAGGTCACCGCGACCGAGGTGCTGGCGGCCATCCAGGGCTCCAACTTCCTCTCGGCGCCCGGCAAGACCAAGAACGAGTACTACGCCTATTCGATCGAGGCGAAGACGACGCTGCAGGATCCGGACACGTTCGGCGAGCTGCCCGTCCGTGCCAATGGCGACGAAGTCGTCCGCCTGCACGACATTGCCCGGATCGAGCTCGCCGCAGCGTCCAACGACACGCGGGTGCGCTTCAACGGCGAGGAGGGCGTGTTCCTCGGCATCTACCAGACGCCGTCGGCCAACCCGCTCGACGTCTCGGCGGGCGTCAGGGCTGAGCTTCCGCTCATCCAGTCGTCGCTCCCGGCCGGCATGGATATCGTGCTCGTCTACGACTCGACTGAGGCGATCAGTGCCTCGATCGAGGAGGTGCTGCACACGATCCTCGAGGCCGCGGCAATCGTCGTCGTGGTGATCCTGCTGTTCCTCGGCTCGTTCCGGTCGGTCATCATCCCGATCGTGACGATCCCGCTGTCGCTGATCGGCGTCTGCTTCATCCTCTGGGCGCTCGGCTACTCGCTGAACACACTGACGCTCCTCGCGATGGTGCTGGCGATCGGCCTCGTCGTCGACGACGCCATCGTCGTGGTGGAGAATATCCATCGCCATATCGAGGAAGGTCTCGCCCCGATGGAGGCGGCGATCGTTGGCATGCGCGAGATCTTCGGCGCCGTGGTCTCGATGACGATC
Source organism: Kaistia hirudinis (assembly GCF_014196455.1). Lineage (GTDB taxonomy): Bacteria > Pseudomonadota > Alphaproteobacteria > Rhizobiales > Kaistiaceae > Kaistia > Kaistia hirudinis. The sequence continues at coordinate 619,430 of NZ_JACIDS010000003.1, read as the reverse complement.
ACGCTCGCCGCGGTCTATGCGCCAATCGCCTTCACGCAGGGCGTCACCGGAGCGCTCTTCCGGGAGTTCTCGCTGACGCTGGCCGGCGCCGTGATCCTGTCCGGCTTCGTCGCCGTCACCGTCTCCCCGATGATGGCGGCGCGCATCCTGAAGCCGGGCGGCGGCAAGCTGCAGCACTTCGTCGATCGCATCTTCGAGCGGTTCGGCAACTGGTATGCGCGCCGTCTCGACGGCTCGCTGAAGGTGCGCCCGATCACCTTGCTGATGGTGGCCGTGATCCTCGGCACGCTCGTCTACCTCTTCACCAGCACCAAGTCGGAGCTGGCGCCCGAGGAAGATCAGGGCGCGATGTTTGCGGTCGTCAATGCGCCGCAATATGCGACGGTCGACTACACGCAGCATTACGTGGACCAGATCGCGCAGAAGACGAAGGATATCCCCGAGCGTGACGCGCTGTTCTCGATCTCCGGATCGGGCTCCGCCAACTCGGCCTTCTCCGGCCTCGTGCTCAAGCCCTGGAGCCAGCGTACGCGGACCCAGGCCGAGATCCAGCAGGAGGTGCAGGGGCTGCTCAACCAGGTGGCCGGCGTTCAGTCCTTCGTGTTTGGCGTCCCCTCGCTGCCGGGCACCGGCGGCGGCCTGCCGATCCAGATCGTGATCCAGTCGACCGCCGCTGCCGACCGCGTCTATCAGGTCGCTGAGACGATCCTCGGCCGTGCCATGGGCTCGGGCAAGTTCATCATCGTGCAGAACTCGCTGTCCTTCGACACGCCGAAGGTCAACGTCACGATCGATCGTGCCCGTGCCGCCGCGCTCGGTGTTTCCGTCGCGGATATCGGCAACACGCTGACGCTGCTCGTGGGCGAGAACGGCATCTCGAAGTTCGACCGGGAGTCGCGCGCCTACGACATCATCACGCAGGTGCCGCAGAAGTACCGCATGAATCCGGAGAGCCTCGGCACCTTCTTCGTGCGGGCGCAATCCGGCGACATGGTGCCGCTGTCCTCGGTGGTGTCGATCGATACGGTCGGCTCTGCGCCGGCGATCGAGCAGTTCAACCAGCTCAACTCGGCGACGCTCTCCGCGCTGCCGGTGCCCGGTGTCACGTCGGGCCAGGGCCTCGCTGAACTGCAGCAGATCGCCAAGGAAGTCATGCCGCAGGGCTTCTTCCTCGAATATGCCGGCCAGTCGCGCACGGAAATCGAGACCGGCAACACGCTGCTCATCGTGTTCGGCCTCGCCATCGTCGTGATCTATCTGGTGCTCGCCGCCCAGTTCGAGAGCTTCCGCGACCCGCTCATCATCATGATGTCGGTGCCGCTGTCGATCTTCGGCGCGGTGGCGGTGCTGAACGTCTGCTCGCGGCTCGGCAATTTCGTGCCGGCGCTATCGGGCGGAACGATCAACATCTACAGCCAGGTGGGTCTGATCACGCTGGTCGGCCTGATCACCAAGCACGGCATCCTGATGGTGGAGTTCGCCAACCAGCAGCGCGAGCTGCGCGGTCTCGGCAAGCGCGAGGCGATCATCGAGGCCGCCCGGGTGCGCCTGCGTCCGATCCTGATGACGACGGCGGCCATGGTGTTCGGCGTCGTGCCGCTGATCACCTCGGTGGGCGCCGGCGCCAAGGCACGCTTCGCGATGGGTATCGTCATCGCCTCGGGCATGTCGATCGGTACGATCTTCACGCTCTTCGTGGTGCCGATGTTCTACACGCTGCTGTCGAGCGAGCATAAGCAGCATACGGACGGCAGCGCGCCGGCCACGCCGCATGCGCCGCCCCCGGCCGGCCCCGCGCCGACCGCCGAGCCCGCCGCAGCGCATTGACGCGGCGCAGCAATCGCAGGACGATGAGAAAGGCCGGCTTCGCCGGCCTTTTTCTTGATCTGTGTCCTGGCCCGGCCGCGAAGCGGCGGGCCGATTGTCGAACCAGAGGGATATGCGGGATGTTGAAGCGTTTGGCTCTTTCGGCGGCGCTGTTGGCCGCTGTCGCGGGCTTTGCCCGGGCCGAGGACGTGACGGACAAGCTCAAGACGTCGGCGGCGGAGGTTCTGGCGCGCCCTGCGGCCGACTATGTCGAGAGCCGCGTCGAGATCAAGCGCGGCGACGCGACGATCGTCGGCACGCTCACCCTGCCCAAGGGCGCCGAGAAGCCGCCCGTCGTGCTGCTGCTGCACGGCTTCACGGGATCGCGTGACGAACTGCCGATCGAAGGCACCAAGGAAGGCGTGTTCTCGCGCACGGCGCATATCCTCGCCGCGCGTGGCCTGGCGAGCCTCCGCATCGATTTCACCGGCTCGGGCGAGAGCTCGGGCAAGTGGGAGGACATGACCCCGCAGGGCGAGATCGTCGATGCGCTCGCCGCCTTCGACTGGCTGAAGACCCAGACGAATATCGACCCGGCCAAGATCCACGTGCTGGGCTGGAGCCTCGGCGGCCTCGTTGCCGCCCATGTCGCGGCCGAACGCCCGGTCGTCACGGCGACGCTGTGGGCGCCGGCCAGCAACGCGCTCTACAATTTCAGCCATTTCCTCGGCAGCGAAGCCGTCGAGAAGGCGATTGCCTCGGCCGATCCCGACGCGGTCATCGAGATCAAGCTGCCCTGGGGCGCCACGACCAAGCTCAAGGCCCGCTTCTTCCAGTCGCTGGTGACGGTCGATCCGGTCGCTGCGATCTCGCATTACAGCGGCCCGCTGCTGGTCATCGTCGGCACCAAGGATACCGTCGTGACGCCGCAGCCCTTCGCGGGCGAATCCTTCCTCGCCTATCACGACGGCCCGGAGGGGCTGATGGTGCTGCCGACCGACCACGCTTTCGACGCCTTCACCGGCCCGCAGACCGTCGACCTGATGGCGGCGGCGAGCCTCGCCTTCATCGAAGGAAAATGAGCCGCGCGCGGCGGCCGGCGGCCGCACCGGGTTCGCCCGGCGCTGCCGTCCCCGCCGGCGCCGTCACGCCGGGGCGCATCTTCCTTGAGTTCCTGCGCCTCGGCCTCACCGCCTTCGGCGGCCCGGTCGCCCATATCGGCTATTTCCGCGAGCGCTTCGTCGCCCGGCTGAAATGGCTCGACGAGCCGGCCTTCGCCGATCTCGTCGCGCTCTGCCAGTTCCTCCCCGGCCCCGCCTCGAGCCAGCTCGGCATGGCGATCGGCCTCTCGCGCGGCGGCTTTGCCGGCGCGCTCGCCGCCTTCATCGGCTTCACAGCGCCCTCCGCGCTCGCCATGACGCTGATCGGCCTCGCCGTCGCGGCATCGGGATCCGCCGGGATCGACCGCGGCGTCATCGGCGCGCTCGCCATCGTCGCGCTCGCCGTCGTCGCCGAGGCGGTGCGCGGCATGGCCGTGTCGCTGGCGAGCGGCCGGCTGCATGCGGGAATCGCGCTCGCCGCCGCCGCCCTTGCGCTGGCCGTTCCGCTCGGCGCCGTCCAGATCCTGATCCTCGTTCTCGGCGGCCTGGCCGGCTGGCGCCTCGATCCGGCAACGCCGCCGCATGTCCGCCAGGGCGCGGCCGTGCCGGTGACGCGGAGGACCGGCGCCGTGCTCATGGCACTCTTCTTCCTGCTGCTCGCCGGCCTGCCGCTCGCTGCGCATCTGGCACCGACGCCCGCACTCGTCCTCGCCGATGCATTCTACCGCGCTGGCGCGCTGGTCTTCGGCGGCGGCCATGTCGTGCTGCCCATGCTGCAGAGCGCCGTGGTCGACAAGGGGCTCGTTCCGGATGCAGCCTTCGTGGCGGGCTATGGCGCGGTTCAGGCGATGCCGGGGCCGCTGTTCACCCTTGCCGCCTTCCTCGGCGCCGTCGCGGCGGTGCCGGGCCCGATCTCCGGCGCGCTGCTCGCGACGCTCGCGATCTTCCTGCCGGCCTTCCTGCTGGTGACGGGCGTGCTGCCGTTCTGGCTGCGCCTGCGCTCCAACGCCGCCTGCCGCAAGGCGCTCGCGGGCGTCAATGCCGCCGTGGTCGGCCTGCTCGGCGCGGCGCTCTATGACCCCGTCTTCGTGACGGCGGTCCATAATGGGCGCGATCTCGCTGCCGCGGTGTTCTGCTACGCGCTGATCACCGCGGGCCGGGTCCCGGTCTTCATCGTCGTGCCGCTGGCGGCGCTCGCCGGCTATCTGCTGCGATAGGGATCGGCGCCACCGGCCGCCGAAGGACGCGGGTAGGGACTGCGTCACGGGGCGAGCTGGTGGCGCCGAAGGGAGCTCAATCGAGTGCGACGTGCTGGGCCGGGCCCTTTTGCGGGCGGTAGCGCAGCAGGAGCAGCAGCGGGATGGTCGTCAGCGTGACGAACATCATGAGCTTGAAGTCGTCGATATAGGCAATGAACGCCGCCTCGCGGGTGATGACGTTGTTGATCTGGGCAAGCGTCTCCAGATTGCCCATCGCCGCGTCGGCCGGGATCGCCGGATTGAACGGCGTGACATGGCCCGCCAGCACCTGGTGGTTCACCTGCGTGTTCTGCGCCAGCAACGTCGCGACCAGCGAGACGCCGATCGAGGAGCCGAGATTGCGCACGAGCGAGAAGAGGCTCGCCGCGTCGGTGCGCCAGTGCGGCGGCAGCGTCGCGAAGGCGATGGTGGAGAGCGGCACGAAGACGAAGCCGAGCCCGAAACCCTGCACGACGCCGGTGATCATGAACGGGACCGAGCCCATCTGCGGCGCCCAGGTCGTCATGTCGTAGAGCGACCAGCTCGTGGCCGACAGACCGACCAGAATCAGCAGCCGCGGATCGACCTTCCCCATCAGCCGCCCGACCAGCAGCATCGCGGCCATGGTCCCGACGCCGCGCGGCGCCAGGATGATGCCGGTGGTGATGACCGGATAGCCATAGAGGTTCTGCAGCATCGGCGGCAGCAGCGCCATGGTGGCGAGCAGGATGATGCCGATGATGAAGATGAAGACGAGTCCCGTGACGAAGTTGCGATCCTTGAAGATGTGCGGATCGATGAAGGTGAGCTTCGATGTCGCCATGTGGATCGTGAAGACCCAGAAGCCGATCGCGGTCAGCGCGGCCTCGATCAGGACCTCGGGCGAGGAGAACCAGTCGAGCTGCTCGCCGCGGTCGAGCAACATCTGCAAGGCGCCGATGCCGAGCGAGAGAAAAGCGAAGCCGAAGAAATCGAACCGGCGATCGCGGATAGGCCCTTCGCGCATGAAGGCGAAGATACCGGCAAAGGCGAGGATGCCTACCGGCAGATTGATGAAGAACACCCAGCGCCAGTTGAAGCTATCGGTCAGCCAGCCGCCGAGTGTCGGTCCGATGATCGGGCCGACCATGATGCCGGCGCCCCACATCGCCATGGCCTGGCCGTGCTTCTCTTTCGGGTTGATGGAGAGCAGCACCGATTGCGACAGCGGCACCAGCGCGGCGCCGAAGATGCCCTGCAGGATGCGGAAGCCGACCATCTGCATCAGGCTCTGCGAAAGGCCGCAGAGCATCGAGGCGAGCGTGAAGCCGGCGACGGAGATGAGGAACAGCCGCTTGATGCCGATGCGATCGGCCACCCATCCCGTGATCGGCGTCGCGATCGCCGCGGCGACGATGTAGGAGGTGAGCACCCAGGTGATCGTGTCCTGCGCCGCGCCCAGCGAGCCCTGCATGGACGGCAGCGCGACATTGGCGATCGTGGTGTCGAGCACCTGCATGATCGTCGCGAGCATGATCGAGACGGTGATCAGCCCGCGGAAGGGGACCGGCTTGAAGGCGGCAGGAGCGTTCATCTGACTGGACCCTGGATCCCGGGCTCCGCGTCACCGCGCGCGGCATGCCGCGGATCCCATGGGAATTCGCGGGCCGTCGCGCTGCGCGGCATGCCGGGCATCGCCGATTGCATGGCCTCTATTGCGTGGCGATATTGGCCGCCGCGCCTGTCTTCTCGTCCTCGGCCGTGCGGATGCTCAGCGAGTCGGCCGCCTGCGCCGTGCCGAAGCCCGGCAGCGAGCGCTTGTAGCCCGTATCGACCTCCACCGAGGCGCTGAGGCCGGCCTGGAGCACGTCCTTGTCGACCGCATCGACCAGCTTCAAACGCACCGGCACGCGCTGGACCACCTTGACCCAGTTGCCGGTGGCGTTCTGCGCCGGCAACAGCGAGAAGGCCGAACCGGTGCCGGCATCGATCGAATCGACCGTCGCGCGGAAGGTGTGATCCGGATAGGCGTCGAGCGTGACCGTCGCATCCTGGCCGACCCTCATATGGGTGAGGTCGGTCTCCTTGAAATTCGCCTCGACATAGGTCGTCGCCGTCTCGACGAGGCTCATCAGCGCCGTCGGCGCCATGGCGGGATTGGTGACGTACTGGCCGACGCGCAGGCGATCCGTCTGCGAGACGATGCCGTCCGCCGGGGCAAACACCGCCGTCTGCTTCAGGGCGAGCGCAGCGCTTGCGGCGGCGGCCAGCGCCTGCATCACCGCGGGATGCTTGTCCGTCTCGATGTTGGGATCGCCGCCGATCGCGGTCAGCGCGCCGGCAACCTTTTCCTTCGCCTGTGCCAGGGACTGCTCGGCATTGCGCAGCGCATTCTGCGCCGTGTCGAAATCGGCATTGGACGAGACGCCGCGCTTCAACAGGTCCTGCTGGCGCGCGAAGACCTTCTGCTGATAGTCGAGCGTATCCGTCGCCGACTGCTGCGCCGCAAGCGCCTGCTGATAGGCGGAGCGGAGCTGCTCCACCTCGAGGCGCGCGACCGCCACGGCCGCATTGGCCTGGTCGAGCGCGATCTTGTAGGGCTCGGGATCGATTCGGAAGAGCAGATCGCCCTTCTTGACGCGGTCGTTCTCGGCCACCGCGACCTCGACGAGCCGGCCCGACTGGTCGGCGGTGATCGTCACGCGGTTCTGCTCGAGATAGGCGTTGTCGGTCGCGGCGAAGCGGCCGCCGGTCAGCCACAGATAGCCGCCACCGATGGCGAGCACGAGCGGCAGCGCCAGCATCAGGCCGACCCTGAGGCCGCGCTTGCGCTTGGCGGGCGGCGCCTCGCCGACGACGGTCAGCTGCGGCGCCTTGGCCGCGTCCTTGACGGGACTGGCCGGGTTTGCCTGCGCGGTGCCGGCAGCTTTTGCTTCCGAGGCATTCTGGTCGGTTTGGGCGCTCATGACGGCACCTTCTGGCGTTGGGACGACGGCATGGGCGCGTCGCCGGAATGATCGGGTGTTTCGATGCCGCGTCCGGCCATGTTGGCGCGCATGCGCGAGAGCGAAGTGATCATGCGCTCCGTCTCCTCCGCATCCACGCCCTCGAGGGCGGCCGCGAGTACGCTCTTGCCGATAAGCCGCATCTCATCGAGCAGCGGCTGAACCGCCGGCGTCAGATGCAAGCGGCGGGCACGGCGATCGTTCGGATCGGGGAGGCGCACCACGAAGCCGAGCTTCTCGAGCTTGTCGATGTGGCGCGACAGCGTGATCGGCTCGATCTCCAGCGCCTCGGCGACCGCGGCCTGGTTCGAGCCCTCATTGTGGAAGAGATGGGCCAGAACCTGCCACTGGGCGCGCGTCAGGCCGGCCCCCTGTGCGCGCTGATCGAAGGCGCGACGGAGCAGGCGCGCAACGTCGTTTATTAGGAAACCCAGGTGCTTTTCGCGGGGCGGCTTATCCATGGCGGCAATATAATAAGCATCCTTATCATATGCAAGCACCCGGCTTTCCCGCAACCTCCTGCGCCCGTCACGGACACGTGAGGCACGGGAACGCGGCGCGCATTGACGGGTTGTCGTATTGCCGCGCGGCCCCAAGCTGGCCTTTATTGCTTGTTAGCCGGCAGAGGTGAGATTGGAACCTGCACGCAGGATCGATTGAATTGTTGCAGCCATTTTCGAACACCATGCCGCGCGACTACCGGATCGATTTTTTCCGTGGGCTCGCGCTGCTTTCCATCTTCGTCAATCACATTCCCGGGAATTTCTATGCGAATTTCACGCACAGGAATTTCGGTCTTTCGGATGCGGCGGAGGTTTTCGTGCTGCTGGCGGGCATGTCCGCGGCACTCGCCTTTTTCCCCCGCTTCCTCTCCGGACAGGCGCCGCTTTCGGTCGGCCTGATCCTGAAGCGGGTCGGCACGCTCTATGTCGCCCAGCTCTCCTCGGTCGCCATCGGCTTCGCGCTCTATGCCGCCGCCGCGGTGCTCCTCGAAAAGCCGGAACTGATGGTGCCGGACGAGCGGCACTGGATCATGGACGAGCCGCTGAAGGCGATGGCGGGCATCGGCGCCCTCACCTACCAGACCGGCAATTTCAACATCCTGCCGATGTATGTCTGCATGCTGCTGATGCTGCCCGCCATCATGGTGCTCGCCCGCATCCGCCTCTCGCTGGCGCTCGGCGCCAGCTTCGCGCTGTGGCTGGCCGCCAATATCTTCCGCCTTTCGCTGCCGGCCTACCCCGCGCCGGGCGGCTGGTTCTTCAACCCTTTCACCTGGCAGCTGATCTTCACCATCGGCTTCGTCATGGGCGTGAAGCTAAGGCGCGGTGACGTGGTCAAGCCGTCCAGCGCGCTCTATGCGCTCGCGGTCGGCTATCTCGTCCTGAGCGCCGTGCTGGTCGTCGGCGCCTTCTGGGATCGCTTCCCGCCGCTGCCGCAATGGGTCTGGCTGACCGGCTTCGACAAGAGCTGGGTTGGCGTCTTCCGCCTCGCCCACCTTCTGGCGCTGGTCTATGTGATCGTCTTCAGCCCGGTGCCGCGCTTCCTGCAGCAATGGCTCGACGCCGATAACTGGATCGTCCGCCTCGGGCGCAACACGCTGCCCGTCTTCTGGCTTTCGGTCGTGCTCTCGGTCACCGGCCACATCATCCGCGAGAACGTCTTCCTGCTGCCGAACGACCCGACCCTGTCGGCCTCGAGCCTCGTTCTCGACACCATGCTGATCGGCGCGGGCCTCGTCGGGCTGTTCGGCCTCGCCTTCCTGCTCGACTGGATGAAGCCGCGCACGGGGCGCTCGTTCCAGCCGCAGCGCGCCGGCGTTTCCGTGGCTCCGGCCGAGTAAAGCCCCAAAAAGAAACGCCGCGTCGAGGCGCGGCGTTTCGAAGATTTGATTGAAATTTCTCGCCTAGTGCATCGTCGCATCGGCCTTCAGCCGCGCGATCTCATCCTTGAGTTGAAGTTTCCGGCGCTTGAGACTTGCGAGTTCAAGAGCATCCATACTCGGATGGCTCTTCACCGCTTTGTCGAGTTCATGGGCCAAAGCCTGGTGCCGACGCTCCAACGCTTCCAGATGCGATTCGATGGACATGAGCATTGCCTTTCTTCGTCTACCGATGATGGCGAGTTCATGCTGACACAAAGCATGCCGCCTGTCGAACGGAGGGAGTGGATCCGGCGATCAAAATCGGCGTTGCCGGCTCACATCTCCTTGAGGTGATCTGGGAACGGGGATCGACGGGCGCAAGAGCCTCATGCGGCGGAAACGCCGCTCGCGCCGCAGCGGTCGACCATGTATTCTGCTCACCGATTTGTCGGCCCCCGACGGGAAAGGGGAGCGAGATTGGGGCGCATGACCGAGGAAGACGAACAGGAAATCCGCTTCGAGCTCGCGCGGTTGAAGCAGGAGCATGCCGACCTCGACGCGGCGATCGCGGTCATGTCGGAAACCGGGCGGGTCGATCCGCTGCGCATCCAGCGCCTCAAGAAGAAGAAGCTCGCGCTGAAAGACCGGATCGTGGTGCTGGAGGATCAGCTCCTGCCGGACATCATCGCCTGACGGCGCGGGACGCCGTCTCGTCGAGCAATCCCTCCGCCCGCGCCAGAAGGCTCGCCGAATCGTCATCCGGGCCGATCGCGGTTGCGACCGCGCGGATGCGGATGGCGCAGACGCGGCCTTCCAGCATCCGGTCCATGCCGCCCAGCGCCGCGCGCACGAGTTCGAGCCGCCGCTCGCAATCGGCCGGCGCCGCATTCCACATCACCACCGCGAAACGGTGCGGCTCGATCCGGGCGGCCACGTCGCAGGAGCGGATGGCGCCGCGCAGACGATCGCCGAGCGTGCGCAGGATGCGGCAGCCGACGCGCTGGCCGTGCCGCTCCGTGACCGTGCCCATGCCGTCGGCGGAAATCAGCGCCAGCGCCGCATCCGCGCGATAGCGGGCATGGAAGGCGATCGCCTTGTCGATCTCGCGCTTCAGTGCGCGCTCGTTGAGAAGGCCCGAGACCGGATCCTCCGCCGCCTCGAGCTCTAGGCGGGCAATCTGCTGGCGGCTCGTGTCGAGCGCGGCCCGGAGCGCCGCAACCTCCTGGGCGAGGCGTGCAAGCAGCGCCGCCGAGTCGCCCGCGCCATGGCCCGGCGCCATCGCATCCGCGTCGAAGAGGTTGCGGCCACGATAGGACGGGGCCCCATGATCATCGGCGGAATGAAACGGATTGGGCTTGGGGGTCGGCATTCGTGAATCATCGCCGAAAGCGGTTCAGCAATGGTTAACGCTCCGTCACCAAGCCGGTCTTTCCGCGCCGGCTTGCTCCCCGGCGCCTTGTCCCTATAATCCGCGCGCTTTCCCGCCCGGCCCAACCCTGGAGTACAACGCGCTTGGAGACCACGCCGTCCGTCGCGATCATCATGGGCAGCCAGTCCGACTGGCAGACCATGCGCTTCGCAGCCGAGGTCCTCGACGCGCTGGATGTCGCGCATGACGACCGGATTATCTCCGCGCATCGCACGCCCGACCGCCTCTATGCGTTCGCGACCGGCGCGCGCGAGGCCGGCTTCAAGGTGATCATCGCCGGTGCCGGCGGCGCGGCGCATCTGCCCGGCATGTGCGCCTCCATGACGCCGCTGCCCGTCCTTGGCGTCCCCGTCGAATCGAAGGCGCTGCACGGCGAGGACAGCCTCCTCTCCATCGTTCAGATGCCGGCCGGCATCCCCGTCGGCACGCTCGCCATCGGCAAGGCCGGCGCGATCAATGCCGGCCTTTTCGCCGCCGCGATCCTCGCCATCGGCGATCCGGCGCTCGCAGCCCGGCTCGACGCCTGGCGGGCGGCCCAGTCCTCCCGCGTCGCGGAGCGGCCGACCGACGATGCCTAGTTCCGTCCTGAAGCCCGGCGCCACGATCGGCATCCTCGGCGGCGGTCAGCTCGGCCGCATGCTGGCACTCGCCGCGGCCGAACTCGGCTTCCGCTGCCATATCTATTGCCCGGAGGGCGAGAGCCCGGCCTTCGACGTCGTCGCCGCCCGCACCGTCGCCTCCTATGACAACCAGCGGGCGCTCGCCGCCTTCGCCGGCTCGGTCGACGTCATTACCTATGAATTCGAGAACGTGCCGGCCGAAACCGCCGCCTTCCTCGACGAGCAGGCCCGCGTGCTGCCCAATGCCCGCGCGCTCGCCGCCTCGCAGGACCGCCTGTCGGAAAAGCGGCTGATGCAGGAGCTCGGCATTCCCGTCGCACCCTTCGCGGCGATCGACCGCCAGGGCGACCTCGATGTCGCGCTTGCCCGGCTCGGCCGCCCCTCGATCCTGAAGACGCGCCGCTTCGGCTATGACGGCAAGGGCCAGGTGGCGATCCGCGAGGGCGACGACGCGGCCGCCGCCTTTGCCGCGATCGCCGGCAAGCCCGCCGTGCTCGAAGGCTTCGTCGATTTCACGCGCGAGGTCTCGGCGCTGGTCGTGCGCGGCCGCCGCGGCGAGGTCGCGGTCTACGACATCGCCGAGAACGCGCATCGCAACCACATTCTCGCGACATCGACCGTCCCCGCCGCAATCCGTCCGGAAACGGCCGACGAGGCGCGCGCCATCGCGATCCGCATCGCCGAGGCGCTCGATTATGTCGGCCTGCTCGCCGTCGAGATGTTCGTGACCGAGAGCGGCGGCGAGGAGCGACTGCTCGTCAACGAGATCGCGCCGCGGGTCCATAATTCCGGCCACTGGACGCAGGATGGCTGCCTCGTCTCGCAATTCGAGAACCATATCCGCGCCATCGCCGGCTGGCCGATCGGCTCGACCGAACGCCACAGCGACGCAGTCATGATCAATCTGATCGGCTTCGAGGCCGACGAATGGCTGCCGCTCGCCGCCGAACCCGGCGCCCGGCTGCATCTCTACGGCAAGAGCGAAACCCGCGCCGGCCGCAAGATGGGCCATGTGAACCGGATCTATCCGAAGCGGTAGGCAGCGTTCGCCTTCTCCCCCCTCCATAGGCGGGTTGAGACCCCTCACCCCGACCCTCTCCCGCAAGCGGGAGAGGGGGAGGAAGGCGCGCCTGTCGCGAGGTCCTGAGCCCTTCCGCTCCGCCCGCGCGCTCCCCATATGCTGCCCTTCCCGCCCGGGGGTGGCGCCTGCCCGTCAAAGGCGCTATCTGAAACGCCGATTTCCGCCAGAACCGAAGATCCGTCCTCATGACCGAGCCGAAGACCGTCTATCCCGCCGCTGATCCTTCGCCGTCCTTCCCCAAGATGGAGGAAGCGATCGGTGCCTGGTGGAAGGAGAACGGGACCTTCGAGGCCTCGATCAAGCAGCGGCGCGACCAGGGCGCGGGCGAGTTCGTCTTCTATGACGGCCCGCCCTTCGCGAACGGCCTGCCGCATTACGGCCATCTCGTCACGGGCTTCGTGAAGGACCTCGTGCCGCGCTACCAGACGATGCGCGGCAAGGTCGTCGACCGCCGTTTCGGCTGGGATTGCCACGGCCTCCCGGCCGAGATGCAGTCCGAGAAGGAACTCGGCGTCTCCGGCCGGCTCGAGATCCTGAAATACGGCGTCGCCCGGTTCAACGAGCATTGCCGCACCTCGGTGCAGCAGTTCACGGCGGACTGGGAATATTACGTCACCCGCGCCGCGCGCTGGGTCGATTTCAAGAACGATTACAAGACCATGGACCTCTCCTTCATGGAGAGCGTCATGTGGGCGTTCAAACAGTTGCACGACAAGGGCCTCGTCTATGAGGGCTATCGCGTGGTGCCCTATTCCTGGGCCGCGCAGACGCCGCTGTCGAACTTCGAGACCCGCCTCGACAATTCCTACCGCATGCGCCAGGACCCGGCGCTGACGGTCGGCTTCCTGCTCGATCCGCTCACCGCCGACGAGAAGCCGACGCGCCTCGCCGCCTGGACGACCACGCCCTGGACGCTGCCGTCCAACATGGCGCTCGCCGTGGCGCCGGACGCCGATTACGCCGTGCTCGAAAAGGACGGCCAGCGCGTCATCGTCGGTGCGCCGCTCGTCGGCAACTATGCCAAGGAGCTCGAAGGCTGGAACGAGGTCGCGCAGGTCCGCGGCTCCGACCTGGTCGGGCGCACCTACCAGCCGCTGTTCCCCTTCTTCGAGGCCAAGCGGCAGGAAGGCGCCTTCCGCGTCCATGCCGGCTCGTTCATCGAGATGACGGACGGCACCGGCGTGGTGCATATCGCGCCGGCCTTCGGCGAGGACGACATGGCGCTCGCGCAGGCGAACGGCGTCCCGGTCGTCGATCCCGTTGATTTCGCGGGCAATTTCACCGCGGAAGTGCCTCCCTATGCCGGCATGAACGTGTTCGACGCCAACAAGGAGGTCATCCGCGAGCTGAAGCACCAGCATGGCGTGGTGCTGCGCCACGAGACCTATGACCACAATTATCCGCATTGCTGGCGCACCGATCAGCCGCTGATCTACAAGGCGCTGCGCTCCTGGTATGTGAAGGTCTCGGCCTTCAAGGACCGGATGGTGGAGCTCAACCAGGGCATCACCTGGGTGCCGGAGCATGTGCGCGACGGCCTGTTCGGCAAGTGGCTGGAAAATGCGCGCGACTGGAACATCGGCCGCAACCGTTTCTGGGGCTCGCCGATCCCGGTGTGGAAGTCGGATGATCCGAACTATCCGCGCATGGACGTCTATGGCTCGCTCGACGAGATCGAGCGGGACTTCGGCGTGCGCCCGCACGATCTGCACCGCCCCTATATCGACGATCTGACGCGCCCGAACCCGGACGATCCGACCGGCAAGTCGGTGATGCGCCGCGTCGAGGACGTGCTCGATTGCTGGTTTGAATCGGGCTCCATGCCCTTCGCGCAGGTGCATTACCCGTTCGAGAACAAGGACTGGTTCGAAGGGCATTTCCCCGGCGACTTCATCGTCGAATATGTCGCGCAGACGCGTGGCTGGTTCTACACGCTGATGGTCATGTCGACGGCCCTGTTCGACAAGGCGCCGTTCCGCTCCTGCGTGTGCCACGGCGTTGTGCTCGACGAGAACAAGCAGAAGCTTTCCAAGCGTCTGAAGAACTATCCCGACCCGATCGAGGTGTTCGACACCTATGGCGCGGATGCGCTGCGCTGGTATCTCGTCTCGTCGCCGCTCCTCTCCGGCGGCGATCTCGCCATGCCGAAGGACGGCCGCGCCATCGCGGAGACGGTGCGCCAGGTCATGCTGCCGATCTGGAACGCCTATTCCTTCTTCACGCTCTACGCGAACATCGACGGCATCAAGGGCCGGATGGTGACGACCGCGGAGGCGGAGCTCGACCGCTACATCCTCGCCAAGACCGCGGACCTGATCCGCGGCATCGAGGCGGCGATGGACAAGCTCGACCTTGCCGGCGCGACCAACGCCTTCCCGCCCTTCATCGAGGCGCTGAACAACTGGTTCATCCGCCGCTCGCGCGAGCGCTTCTGGAAAGCGGAGAAGGACGCCGACAAGCAGGCGGCCTATGACACGCTCTATACCGTGCTGGTGACGATGACCCGCGCGCTGGCGCCGTTCCTGCCCTATCTGACCGAGCACATCCACCGTGCGCTGGTCGATGGGCAGAGCGTGCACCTCGCCGACTGGCCGGATGCAGGCGCGCTCGTCAATGATCCGGTCCTGGTCGAGCGCATGGACCTCGCCCGCTCCGTCGCCTCTTCGGCCGCCTCGATCCGGACGATCAAGAACCTGCGCACGCGCCTGCCGCTGCGCTCGCTGGTCGTGGCGCATCCCGACCATGCCAAGCTCGAGCCGCTCGTCGGCGTCATCACGGACGAGGTCAACGTCAAGGCAGTCACCTTCGTCGACGATCCCTCGGCCTATGGCCGTCCGGTGCTGACGCCGAACCTGCCCGTCGTCGGCAAGCGGCTCGGCGCGCAGCTGAAGGGCGTCATCGCCGCCGCCAAGGCGGGCGAGTGGAAGCCGGTCGGCGATGCGGTCGAGGTCGGTGGCGTGACGCTGGCGGCTGGCGAGTATTTCCTCAAGTTCCAGGCCAATGAAGGCGTCGACGCGGCGCCCTTCGACGGTTCGGCCGGCGTCGTCGTGCTCGACACGCATGTCGACGAGGGCCTGGAGCGCGAGGGCATCGCGCGCGACTTCATCCGCCTCGTCCAGGTGGCGCGCAAGGAAGCGGGCTTCCGCATCTCCGACCGCATCCATATCGAGGTGAAGGCCGCGAACGACGCGGCCATGGCGATCGTCGACCATGAGGAGACGATCCGCGCCGAGACGCTGGCCGAGACGCTCCGCCCGACCGACGGCGAGCCGGAAGGCTTCGTCTCGCGCTCGACCCTCGACGACCAGCCGATCGAAATCGGCGTCCGCGTCGCGCGCTGAGCGCGGCGCGGGGGCGATCCCCCCTCCGTCCCCTGGCGTTATTCCGGCGAAAGCCGGGATGACGATTGCCGGGGCGGGCTGGCGCAGTCCTGCCATCACCCCATGCTTGCCGTCATCCCGGCGAAAGTCGGAATGACGGCAGTTGTTGCGGAGAGCGCGGCGCACCAATCCACCGAGGATTTCGGACTGCGCCCCTGAAGGGTGAGAGGCCCGGTCGGAATGCGTCCTCCAGCGTCCCCCGGCTTCTTTTCGTCCTCTCGTGAAGCGATGGCGCGCGCCTCGCCGCATCGGCGCTTGTCTGGTCCTTCGTCTGCACTAGAGTGGCCGCAGCCGCTCGGAAGGGGGAACGACCGTGCTCGACGTGCTCAGCCTGTTCTTCGGCAACAAGATCGACATTCCCGGCCATATCGGCTTCCTGCTGATGGCCGTTTCGTTCTTCCTGACCTCCATCTTCTGGCTGCGCGTCTTCCTCGTCCTCGCCTTCGCGTTCCAGATCGTCTATTTCGCGCTGCCCGAGACGCCGCTCTATACCGGCATCGCCTATAACGCCCTGTTTATCCTCATCAATCTCTACCGCCTCTATATGCTGGAGCAGGCGCGCCGGCTGGTTCACGCGGCGAGCGGCGGCGATCTCTTGAAGAAGGGCATCGCGGATCTCGACGACGAGCATCTGGCCGAACTGATCGAGTTCGGCGAGGCGTTCGACATGCCGCCGGGGGCCGTGCTGACCAGCGAGGGCGAGCCGATCGAGGCGATCTATCTGATCGCGTCCGGCCATGCGGTGGCCGAGGTCGGCGGGCGCCGCGTGGGGCAGATCCGGGCCGGCGAATTCGTCGGCGAGGTCGCGTTCCTCACCGGGATCGCGGCGACGGCGACCGTGCGCGCCGCGACGCCGCTCTCCGTGATCGCGCTCGACAGCGCGAAGCTCAAGGCCGCGGGCGAGGAAGACCCGAAGATCGCCGCCGCGATCTATCGCGGCGTCGGCATCGCGCTCGCCCGCAAGCTCACCGCCGCCAATCGCCGCCGCGCCATCGAAACCGGCCGCACCAGCTGAGAAGCGACGTCAGGCCGGCACTTTCGCCTCGATCGCCAGCGCATGGACGCCGGCCGCAAGTTCGCCCGCGAGCAGCGTGTTGATCGTGCGATGCATCTCGATGCGGCTCTTGCCGCGGAAGGCCTCGCTCGTGATGCGGACGCGGTAATGTGTCTCGCCGCCGGGCCGCGCGCCCGCATGCCCCTTGTGAAGATGCGATTCGTCGATCACATCTAGGCTCTGGGGCGCGAGCGCCTCGCCGAGAACCTTTGCGATCCGCTCCCTCGTATCCATCGCTCTTCCTTTCACCTTTCCCGAGCCTTCGCCTTGTCCGGGCGCGGGCGCCCTAGCATAATCGTTCGATGAAGCTCGATTCAAAACTCTTCGATCGCATCCGCATCAAGCCGAGCGTCGATGCGATGCCGAAGGATTCGCCCTTTCGCTGCGGCTGGGCCGGGTGCGACCTCGCGGGGACGCACAAGGCGCCGATGGGTCGTGGCCGCGAGGGCCAGTACCATCATTTCTGCATCGACCATGTGCGGCTCTACAACAAGTCGTACAATTATTTCGCCGGCATGGGCGACGAGCAGATCGCCGCCTACCAGAAGGACTCGATCACCGGACACCGCCCGACCTGGGCGATGGGCGTGAACGCGGCCGGCGAGCAGCGCGACAATGTGCGCGCCCATGCCGCACGCGACTGGCGCGCCGATTCCGAGGATCCGTTCGGCATGTTCCGCGGCAATCGCACGGCGCATGAGGCGGCGGCGCCGGAGCCGAAACGGCACCTGAAAACGCTGGAAAAGAAGTCCTTCGACACGCTGGAGCTCGAAGGTTCGGAATCCCAGACCGAGATCAAGGCGCGCTACAAGTCGCTGGTGAAGCTCTACCATCCGGACGCCAATGGCGGTGATCGCTCGTCGGAGGACCGACTTCGCGAGATCATCCAGGCTTACAACTTCCTCAAAGCGGCCGGCTTCTGCTAGAAGGACCTCGGACCCCTTCGCCGGAGAAGCGATGCGGGCCCTTCCCCTCCAGGAACCGACCGCAGGCGTTCCCCCGGGACGCGACGGAGCCAATATGACTGAAACGACGATCGATCAGGCCTCCCTCCCCGATACGCAGATTGCGGTGCGGGAGGTGTTCGGCATTGATTCCAACCTGACGGTCCCTGCCTTTTCGGCGCCGAACGAGCATGTCCCGGACATCGATCCCGACTATCTCTTCGACCGGACGACCACGCTCGCCATCCTCGCCGGCTTCTCGCGCAACCGCCGCGTCATGGTCACGGGCTATCACGGCACCGGCAAGTCGTCGCATATCGAGCAGGTCGCCGCGCGCCTCAACTGGCCGTGCGTGCGCGTCAATCTCGACAGCCACATCTCGCGTATCGACCTGATCGGCAAGGATGCGATCGTCATCAAGGACGGCCTGCAGATCACCGAGTTCCGCGACGGCATCCTGCCCTGGGCCTATCAGCACAATGTCGCGCTCGTCTTCGACGAATATGACGCCGGCCGGCCGGACGTGATGTTCGTCATCCAGCGCGTTCTCGAAAGCTCCGGCCGCCTGACGCTGCTCGACCAGAACCGCGTCATCCGCCCGCATCCGGCCTTCCGCCTGTTCGCCACCGCCAACACGGTCGGCCTCGGCGACACGTCCGGCCTCTATCACGGCACGCAGCAGATCAACCAGGCGCAGATGGACCGCTGGTCCATCGTGACGACGCTGAACTACCTGCCGCACGACAATGAGGTGAACATCGTCGTCTCCAAGGCGAAGCACTTCTCCGATCCCAAGGGCAAGGCGCTGGTCGGCCGCATGGTCCGCCTCGCCGACATGACCCGCTCGGCCTTCATGAACGGCGATCTTTCGACCGTCATGAGCCCGCGCACGGTCATCACCTGGGCCGAGAACGCCGAGATCTTCGGCGACATCGCCTTCGCCTTCCGCGTCACCTTCCTGAACAAGTGCGACGAGCTGGAGCGGCCGCTGGTCGCCGAGTTCTACCAGCGCGCCTTCGGCGAGGAACTGGCGGAATCGGCGGCGAACGTCGTCCTCTCCTAATCCGGCCCCGTCACGTCGAGCATCAGCCGAGCAGTCATCATGAGCGGCAGCAACACCGATCCGAAGGCACGGCCGGGCGAGCCGGCCTCCGAACCGTTCAAGCGGGCGGTCGTCGGCTGCGTGCGCGCGATTTCCGGCAAGGCCGATCTCGAGGTCACCTTCTCCAACGACCGGCCGGGGCTCGCGGGCCTGCGCGTGCGCCTGCCGGAGCCGGGTCGCAAGCCCACGGCCAACGAGATCGCGGTGACCCGCGGCCTCGGCGATTCCATGGCGCTGCGCCTTGCCTGCCATGACGCAACGGTCCACCGGGCCGTGGCGCCCGAGGGCAAGAACGCTCGCGCCGTGTTCGACGCGGTCGAGCAGGCGCGGGTCGAGGCGATCGGCGCACGGCGCATGGACGGCATGGCGAGCAACCTCGCCGCCATGCTCGAGGACCGCTATCACCGCGGCAATTTCCACGAGATCACCGACCGCGCCGAGGCGCCGCTCGAGGATGCCGTGGCGCTCATGGTGCGCGAGAAGCTGACCGGGCTGAAGCCGCCGGAATCGAGCCAGCGCATCGTCGATCTGTGGCGTGATTGGGTCCAGGAGAAGGCGGGCGACAATTTCGACCGCCTCGCCGACACGCTCGCCGACCAGCGCAAATTCGCCTCCGCCGTGCGCTCGCTGCTCGCCTCCCTCGACATGGCCGACGAACTCGGCGAGGGCGAGGAGGATCCGAACGACGAGGACGGCGAGGCGAGCGAGGATTCCGGCTCCGAGCAGAACGAGAGCTCCGAGCAGGCCGACCAGTCCGAGAGCGAATCCTCGGAGGAATCCGAGGCGACCGGCGACGAGACCGAGAGCGGCGACACCGAGACGACCGAAGCCGGCGCCGAGGACGAATCCGAGGGCGAGGACAGCGAGGATGCACGCGACGCCGGCGAGGCGCGCCATCCCGACATGCCGACCGCCCCGAGCGTGCCGACCAGCGACTACAAGGCCTTCACCACCCGTTTCGACGAGGTGATCAAGGCCGAGGACCTCTGCGATGCCGCCGAGCTCGACCGGCTGCGCGGTTTCCTCGACAAGCAGCTTTCCAATCTGCAGGGCGCGGTCGGCCGTCTCGCCAACCGCCTGCAGCGCCGGCTGATGGCGCAGCAGAGCCGCTCATGGGATTTCGACCGCGAGGAGGGCATGCTCGATCCGGCGCGGCTCCACCGCGTCGTGACCGATCCGATGCAGCCGCTCTCGTTCAAGATCGAGAAGGACACGAATTTCCGCGACACGGTCGTGACGCTGCTGCTCGACAATTCCGGTTCGATGCGCGGCCGCCCGATTACCGTGGCGGCGACCTGCGCCGATATCCTCGCGCGCACGCTGGAGCGCTGCGGCGTCAAGGTCGAGCTGCTCGGCTTCACGACGCGTGCCTGGAAGGGCGGGCAATCGCGCGAGGCGTGGCTGCAGGCCGGCAAGCCGGCGGCGCCCGGCCGTCTCAACGATCTCCGGCACATCATCTACAAGGCCGCCGATGCGCCCTGGCGGCGCGCACGCCGCAATCTCGGGCTGATGATGCGCGAGGGTCTCCTCAAGGAGAACATCGACGGCGAGGCGCTCGACTGGGCGCATAAGCGCCTGCTCGCCCGCACCGAGCAGCGCAAGATCCTGATGATGATCTCGGACGGCGCGCCGGTCGACGATTCGACGCTATCGGTGAACACCGGCAATTATCTCGAGCGGCATCTGCGCTTCGTGATCGACGAGATCGAGAACCGTTCGCCGGTCGAGTTGATCGCCATCGGCATCGGCCATGACGTGACGCGCTATTACAAGCGCGCCGTGACCATCGTCGATGCCGAGGAACTGGCCGGCGCGATGACGGAAAAGCTCGCCGAACTGTTCGACGAGCACGCGGCCGCCCCGGCGCCCCGGCGGCGGGCCGGCGGCCGATGACGGCACTCGTCTTCGCCGCCCTGCGTCCCCTCTTCCTCGCGGCGGCGATCGCGCTGCACCTCCTGCACCCGCTGGCCGGCTCCGCCGAGGCGGCGGGCTTTGCCGATATCGAACTGACGGCGACGCCGATCAACCGCTTCGGCCTCACCAGCGACGCGACCCGGTTCGGCGAGCTCGAATTTCGCGGCGGGCTGGTGCTTTCCTCGCCGGCCCCGAGCTTCGGCGGCCTCTCCGGCCTCGACTTCGAGGCGGACGGCAAGCGTTTCGTCGCGGTATCGGATCTCGGCTACTGGTTCCGCGGCACCGTCGAGCGGACGAATGGCTGGCTGACCGGCATTTCGGAGCCGCAATGGGCGCCGATCCTGAACGCCGAGGGACGCCCGCTCGGCGCCAAGCGCAATGCCGATGCGGAAGGCCTCCGGCTCGGCCATCTCAATGGTGCACCGGTCGCCTATGTCTCGTTCGAGCAGACCAATGATCTGAAGGCCTATCGCCAGGAGCCGGACCTCGCTCTGTCGCGGCCGCAGCCGATCCGCCTGCCGAAGAGCGCCAAGGGGATCCGGCGCAATCGCGGCTTCGAGGCGCTGGCGCTCGCGCCGCAGGATTCGCCTCTCCAGGGCGCGCCGATCCTGATCGCCGAGGAAACGCTGAACCGGGCCGGCGATCATCGCGCCTTCGTCGTGAACGGCCCGCTCGCGGGCGAGTTCGCCGTCAAGCGCCGCGACGGCTTCGCCGTGACCGACGCCGATTTCCTGCCCAATGGCGACCTCGTCATCCTTGAGCGCCGCGTGATCATGCCGCTCGGCGTCCAGATGCGGCTCCGCCGCATCGACGCGGCCCGCATCCGCCCCGGCGCCACGGTCGACGGCCCCGTGATGCTGTTCGCCGACATGTCGAACCAGATCGACAATATGGAAGGGCTCTCGGTCACCACCGACCCGGACGGCCGCACACGCCTGACGCTGGTCTCGGACGACAACCGCTCCTTCATCCAGCGCACGATCCTGCTGGAATTCATCTGGCTCGGCCCGCAGCAGGCTGCGGCGAACGAGTAGTTTTGATCGCCCTCGGGTCGGCTGCGGCTGCCCCCCGGTCATTCGGCTTCGATCGCCGTGTGGAAGAGCGCACCGGCCTGCGCCAAAAAGCTCCGTCATGCCGGCGGAAGCCGGCATCCATTCAGCCTGACGCGCATCAGCGTCCGGTACCTCGGCTGTATGGATCCCGGGTCAAGCCCGGGATGACGCCGGAGTGTGGGACGACGGGCGGGCCGGACGACGTCCCGGCCAAGGGCATTGCACGGCAATCTGTCCCGCAAACGCCGTCAGCCCGCCCTCCGCTATTGCAGGTGGATCGGGTCGATCCGCTTGTCGGGGTCCTCGACGCCGGGATCATCGGGGATCGGTGCCTTGGGGAGATCGCGCCCTGCCTGGACGGGGCGGCTCGGCTGAACGGCAGCCGGCTCGACGGGAGGCGATGGCGGCGCGGCGCGCTGGACCGGCGCGGCTTCGAGGACCGGCATCTCGGCCGGGCTCGTCTCCGGCGCCGGCATCAGATCGATCAAAGGCCGCTCCTCGCCGCCGAGGCTGAGCGTCGGCACGCGCCATTCGAACGCGTCGATGCGTCCGGAAACCGGCGAGACCGGAGCCCAGGCCGTGAAGACATAGCCATCGGCCATCCAACTGGGATCGCGCGGGGCCCGCAGCGCACGGCCGAGCCATTCGCGCACCCGCCCGCGATCGCCCTCGGCCTCCTCGATCTCGGCCATGAGCAGGCAATAGCGCTCCGTGCGCTCGCTTTCCGCGACCGACCCGAGCGCGCGCCGCGCGGCGGCGAAATCGCGTGCATCGAACGCGGCGCGGGCGAGGGCATAATGGCTCTCGGCGCTCATCGGCCGGAGCGTGACGAGCTTCTCCGCCCGCTTCAGCCGGTCGCCGGCGGCATCGCCGGGGCGGACGTTCAGATAGGCCTCCGCGATCTCGGGATGCGGCTCGACCTTCCAGGCCGCCTCGAGAATCTTGGACGCGCGGCGATAGTCGCTGTTGCGCGCCGAGAGGCGGGCCGCGAGCGTCGCCGCCGGGACGAGACCCGGCGCCAGCTTGACCGCTTCGAGCGCGGCGGCCCGCGCCTCTTCGGGATTGGAGGCCTCATCGCCAAGGCCGCGCGCGGTCAGCAGCACGGCGCGCAGACGATGCGACTCGCCGCGATCGACCAGCTTGGCATGAGTGTTGGAGCCGAGCGTTTCCAGCGCGCCGCGCCAGTCGGACGCCGCGGCCTGATAGGCGAACAGCGCCTGTCCAGCCCAGGCGAGGGCCGGCGCGCTCTGATGCGCCTCGGACGCGAAATGGCGGGCGGCCTCGTGCTCGCCGGCCCGCTCCGCCTCGACGAACAAACCGCGGAGGCCGAGGAGCCGTGTCTCCGGGTCCTCCAGCATGGCCTCGAACGCCGTCCGCGCCGCCGGGGCGTCGCCCGAGAGCTGCGCGGATTGCGCGGCCAGCAGCAGCGTCATCGGCTCGGCGCCGAGGATCTTGCGCGATTCGAGCGCATAGCGCCGGGCGAGCTTCACGTCGCCGGCGCCCACCGCGACCATGCCGCGCGACAAGGCGCGGAAGCCGCGGTCGCGACGGCGGCCGCCGAGCCAGTCGCCGAACAGGCGCGGGGCACGGACGAGGGTCGTCACGATCCAGAACAGGATGGCGAGCGCCACGAACAGCGCCGCGAAGGCGATCGCCGCCACCATCAGGCTGCTGCGGATCTCATAGCCCTGCCAGACGAGCGCGATTTCGCCCGGCCGGTCGGCGAGCCAGGCGAAGCCGGCGGCGACGGCGAAGAGAAGCGCGAGATAGACGAGGATGCGGATCATGCGGCCTACCCGTTCGAGGCGCCGGCGGGCGGCAGATCGGCAATGGCCGCGTCGATGGCGACGCGGCGCCGTGCCCCTTCGGCCCAATCGGCGAGCGGCACCTTCGCCGCCTGGTCCAGCGCATCGGATTCGCGCAGCGCCGCCGGAAGATCGCCGCGGGCGACCGCGGCCTCCATGCGCGAGACGACCGCGATCGTCGAGCTGCCCTCGATCGGGCCGGCCGGCTTCACGCTGACGAGGGACCCGGCCGAGGCGGCGAGGCGCTGCCAGACGCTGGCATCGGGATCGACCTTGGCCGCATCAGCGCGGATACGGTCGGCAATGGCGGGAAAGGCGGCTTCGAGGCTGGCGAGCGACGGCGCACCCGCAGCGGCCAGCGGCGCGAGCGCTTCCGCCTTGCCGCCGAGCGCCGCATAGGCGGAGAGCTCACCGGCGAAGGCTCTGCCGCTGGATGCGGCCTGGCGCAGCGAGGTGAGCGCGATGGTCAGCGCCGCGGCCTCGGTCTTGGGATCGACGGGCGGATGCGCCACGAGCTGGTCGAGCCGGGCGGCGAGTTCGGTGACGCGCGCTTCGACGGGCGAAAGATCGACCGCCGGCGCCGCAACAGCGGCCGGACGGGATTCGAGCGCGGCGATCCGCGCGTCCAGCGGCCCGAGATCGACGGGCGCCGGGGCCTCGGCCGCGGCAGGGGCGGCAGACGGCGCGGCGCGGAGCGCCTCGACCTGCTGCTCCAGCGCCGCGAAACGCTGCGGATCGACGGAGCCGGCAGAGGCGGTGTTGTCCGCCGTCTCCAGCTTGTCGAGGCGGGCGGCGAGCGTCGCGAAGCGGCTGTCGATGCTGGCGATATTGACGGTATCGGTCTGCGGCGCGTTCAGGAACGCGACCAGCACGCCGCCGACGACACCGCCGAGCACGGCCGCCGCGAGAACCGGCACATAGCGCGACGCCCCGGCGCGCCGCCGCTCGATCGCCGCCGTATCGACCGCGACCTCCGGATCGGGATTGGCTTCCGGCTCGGCCGGACGGGCCGGCTCCGCCTCCCGGTGAGGCTCAGGCTCAGGTGCCACGGCGACCTCCGGCTCGGCAGGCGATTCGGTGCGCTCGCCCGCGACCTCGTTCACGGCTTCCGCTTCGAGATCGATCGTCACGGGCGGCCGCTTGCGGCGCGCTTCTCCCGTCCGGTCGGCCTCGGGCTTCGATTTGTCCGCGTCTTGCATCTGGCCTCGTCTCGCGTTGCCCCGGCGCACAGTATAGAGGAAAGCGTCAACGCTTGCCTGCGGCCGATGTTCCGTCCCCGCTTTCGAGCGCGGCGAGGAGCGCATCCTCGTTCGGCGCCGCCGAAAGGGTCACCCGATCGAAAGGCAGCCCGGCGACGACCGCCTCCGAGATCCCAAAGGCGCGCACCGCCGCCAACGCCGGCCCGAGACCGGCCGCATCGGCCAGCCGGACCAGCGTCGCCGCTGTCCGATGCGAATAGAGCAGCACGCCGTCGAGCCTTCCCTGGCGGAGCGCGGCTGCGACCTCCTCCGGCAGGCGCGCCGCCGGCTCCATGGAATAGACTTCGGCGAGATGCACGCGGTAGCCGGCGGCGGCGAGGGCCGCATCGACATGGCCGGCCCGCTCCGTCGCGGCCGGGTAGAGGATGGTCCCCGCGCCGGGGGAAAGATCGCTCGCGATCAATCGGACGAGGTCGGCCGAATCACCCTCCGCCGAGCGGACGTCGGCATAGCCGGCGACGCGCGCCGCCGCCGCCGTACGGCCGCCGACGCTGAAGACGGGTAGATTTCGCCAATGGCGGCTTTCGGGCGACGCCTCGAGGCCGGCGAGCGCATTGGCGCTGGTCAGCGCGATCGCGGCGGGCATCTCCCCGAGGGTCGGCATCGGCAGCAGCACACGTTCCAGCATCGGCGCGACCAGCGCCTCATGCCCCAAGGCTGCCAGCCGGGCGGCGGTCGCCTCGGCATCTCCCGAAGGCCGCGTCACCACAAGGCGCATGGTCAGTCGCCGCCGAAAAAGGTGCGCCCGCCCCGGCCGACCAGTTCTTCGGCCGCAGCCATGCCGATCGCCCGCGCATCGGCGATGCCGCCCTCGAGCCGGACCGCCTCGCTGCGCCGACCATCGGGCGAAAGAACCATGCCGCGGAAGAGGATATGCTCGCCCTCGATCTCCGCGAGCCCGCCGATCGGCGTCCGGCACGACCCGTCGAGCACGGCCAGGAAGGCCCGCTCGGCGATGAGCGCGATACCCGTCGCCTCGTCGCCGATCCGCGCCACGCGTTCGCGGATGCGGAAATCGTCGATCCGCGTCTCGATCGCGACGGCGCCCTGCCCGACGGCCGGCAGGAAATCGTAGGTGTCGAGGAGGCTGGTCGCATGGGCTTCGAGACCGAGGCGGTTGAGACCGGCCTTGGCGAGCAGCGTCGCCTGCGCGACGCCTTCCGCGAGCTTCTTCAGCCGCGTCTCGACATTGCCTCTGAAATCAATGACTTGCAGGTCCGGCCGAACGCGCAGCGCCATGGCGCGCCGGCGCAGCGACGAGGTGCCGAGCACCGCGCCTTGCGGCAGTTCGCGGAGCGTCGTCGCGACCGGCGAGAGGAAGGCGTCGCGCACGTCCTCGCGCTTCAGGAAGGCGGAAAGCTCCAGCCCTTCGGGAAGCACGGTCGGCATGTCCTTCGAGGAATGCACCGCGAGATCGATCTCGCCGGAGAGCAGCGCCGCCTCGATCTCCTTGGTGAAGAGGCCCTTGCCGCCGACTTCCGACAGCGGACGATCCTGGATGCGGTCGCCCGAGGTGCGGATCACCGCCACCTCGATCTCGGTCGCCGCCATGTCCGGCAGCGCCGAAAGGTGCGCGCGGACTGCATGCGCCTGCGCCAGCGCGAGCGGGCTGCCGCGCGTGCCGATCCGGATAACGGGCGGGAGAAGGTCGGATTGCAAGGCGTCGGGTCCGGGTGTTAGAGCCTCTCGGCGAACAAGGCGCGCAGTCTAGTGTCCGTGCGCCTGATCGCAATCCGATATTTCTCGAGGTGCCGAAAGGCCTGCGATGCACTCCTCCCCGGTCCTGGTGCTCGGCATCGAGACGAGCTGCGACGAAACGGCCGCTTCGGTCGTCGCCTGGGACGGCGAGGGTCGCGGCGAAATCCGCTCCAATGTCGTCCGCTCGCAGATCGCCGATCACGCGGCTTTCGGCGGCGTCGTGCCGGAAATCGCGGCGCGTGCCCATATCGAAGCGCTCGACCATATCGTGGCGCGCGCGATGGCGGATGCCGGCGTGTCCTATGACGGTCTTTCGGCGGTTGCGGCCACCGCGGGCCCCGGCCTGATCGGCGGGCTGATCGTCGGGCTGACCACCGCCAAGGCCATCGCGCTTGCCGCCGACAAGCCGCTCGTCGCGGTCAATCATCTCGAAGGCCATGCGCTGACGGCGCGGCTGACGGATGGCCTCGCCTTCCCCTATCTGCTCCTGCTCGTCTCGGGCGGCCATACGCAGATCCTGCTGGTGCGCGGCGTCGGCGACTATGAGCGCTGGGGCACGACGATCGACGACGCGCTCGGCGAAGCCTTCGACAAGACCGCCAAGCTGCTCGGACTGCCCTATCCCGGCGGTCCCGCCGTCGAGCGCGCCGCCGCTGTCGGCGATCCGGACCGCTTCGACCTGCCGCGGCCGATGACCGGCCGGCCGGGCTGCGATTTCTCCTTCTCCGGCCTCAAGACAGCCGTCCGCCACGCCGCCGAGGCTGCCGCGCCGCTGTCCGAACAGGATGTCGCCGATCTCTGCGCGGCCTTCGAAGCGGCCGTCACCGATGTCGTCGGCGACCGGGTCGGCCATGCGCTGGCGCGCTTCCGCGCCGCCTATCCCGGCATCGTGACGCCGACCCTCGTCGTCGCCGGCGGCGTCGCCGCGAACCGCGCGCTGCGCCGGCGCCTCGATGCCGAACTCACCGCCCGCGGCTTCCGTTTTCTCGCGCCGCCGATGGAGCTTTGCACCGACAATGGCGCCATGATCGCCTGGGCGGGCGCCGAACGGCTCGCGCTCGGCCTGACCGACGGGCTCGACGCCCTCGCCCGGCCGCGCTGGCCACTCGACCAGCTCGCCGCGCCACGGATCGGCTCGGGCGCAAAGGGAGCCAAGGCATGAGCTCCGATCGCCGAATGCACGTCCGGTTTCGGCGCAAGGTTGTGGTCTACGCGACCTGGAACCAGCACCTTCTCGTGTTCAGCGAACCCGACTTTCCGGAGCTAGGGCTTCAGGTTCCGGGCGGGACCGTCGAGACGGGGGAGGATATCGAAATGGCCGCCCGGCGCGAGTTCACCGAGGAAACCGGCCTTGCCGCGCCACAGGTCTTCGGTCGGCTCGGCGAGGCGCTCTACAGCTTCGAATCCGAGAGCTTCGAGACGGGCGCCACGCGTTTCGAGCACCTGCGCACCTATTTCCATACGGCGCTCGATCAAGCGCCGGCAACCTCGTGGGAATGGACCGAGGCGACACCCGACGGCGGCGGACCGCCGATCCGGATGGCGTTTTCGTTCAAGCCTCTGTTGCCACAGCCGAAGCTGTTCGGCGCGCTCGACAGCTTCCTGCCGCAGGTGATCGCGCGGCTCAGCCTCGAGGAGATGTCCCGATGAGCCTCGAACGAATCGCCGTCGTCGGTGCGGGTGCCTGGGGAACCGCGCTGGCGCTCGCTGCCGAGCGGGCCGGACGCGAGGTCATCCTCTGGGGGCGCGACGTCGAGGCGCTGGCCGCGACCCGGCGCAATGATGCGCATCTGCCCGGCGTCGCCATCCCGCCCGCGATCGAGATCACCGGCACTATCGCCCATGTGGCCAAGGCGGACGCGATCCTGCTCGCGACGCCGACACAGACCGTGCGCGCCGTCGCGATGCGGCTTTCCGCCATTGCGGACGGAACGCCCGTCGTGATCTGCGCGAAGGGTCTCGAACGATCGACCATGTTTCGTCCGACGGAAGTGCTCGAACAGGCCCTGCCGCCCGCCGATCCGGCGGTGCTTTCGGGACCGAGCTTCGCGGTCGATGTCGCCCATGGATTGCCGACGGCGGTGACGATCGCCGCGTCCGAGCCGAAGCTGGCCATGGCGCTTTGCCAGGCGCTCGGCTCGCCGAGCTTCCGGCCTTATGCCGAGACCGACATGATCGGCGTCGAGATCGGCGGCGCCTTCAAGAACGTGCTCGCGATCGCCGCCGGCATCGTCACGGGACGGCAGCTCGGCGCGAGCGCGTCGGCGGCGCTCATCGCCCGTGGTTTCGCGGAGCTGCGCCGGATCGGTGCGGCCATGGGCGCCCGGCCGGAGACGCTAATGGGGCTTTCCGGGCTCGGCGATCTGGTGCTCACCTGCTCCTCGGTGCAGTCGCGCAATTTCGCCTATGGCATTGCGCTCGGCCGCGGCGAGGCACCGGCTCTCGGCCTGGTCGAGGGCGCGGCCACGGCCCCCGTCGCGCGCGAGATGGCGCGAACCCACAGCATCCAGATGCCGATCACAGAAGCCGTCGCCGCGATCGTCGAGGGCGAGATTGATATCGACGAGGCGATCCTGGCCCTGATGAGCCGGCCGCTGAAACACGAGACCGATTAGCGCCCCGTTGCCGAGAGCGGCCTTTACCGCCGCGCGCCTGCCGCATAACGTGCCGCCGGCCCATTCCTGGAGGAAGCCCATGCATTTCGTCGCCATTCTCGAAGACCGCGACGACGGTCTGCCGACCCGTCTCGAGACCCGGCCCGTCCATCTCGAATGGATGAAGACCGCCCCCGTCCGGATCGCCGGACCGCTGCTCGACGCGAGCGGCGAAAAGCCGGTCGGCTCGCTGCTGATCGTCGAGGCGGAGAGCGAGGCCGAAGCCGCCGCCATTCTCGCGCAGGATCCCTATGCGAAGGCTGGGCTGTTCAAGTCGAGCCAGATCAAGCCCTGGCGCTGGGTCGTCGGTAAGCCCGACTGATCACGACCGAGAGGATCCGATTCATGGCCCACTGGCTCTTCAAGTCCGAGCCCGACGTCTTCTCCTTCGCCGATCTGGAATCGAAGGGTCCGGCGGGCCAGGAATGGGACGGCGTGCGCAACTATCAGGCGCGCAACCACATGCGCACCATGCAGGTCGGCGATCGCGGCTTCTTCTACCATTCGAACGAGGGCAAGGAGATCGTCGGCATCGTCGAGGTGGTGCGGACCGCCCATCCCGATTCGACCGACGACAGTGGCACGTGGGAATGCGTCGACATTCGCGCCGTGCGACCGGTCGTGAAGCCGGTGACCCTCGTTGCGGCCAAGGCTGAGCCCCGGCTGAAGACCATGGCGCTCGTTTCCAATTCGCGCCTCTCCGTCCAGCCGGTGAGCGATGCGGAATGGGCGATCGTTTGCGAGATGGCGGGGACCGAGCCCTGAACGGCCGCATGCTGAGCGGCGTGGACAGGCAGCGCTTCATCCGGGCCGAAACCCGGCTGGCGCCAGTGCCCTTCGTTCCGGAAATCAGTATCCACCAGGCAGACGAAGCCACGAGCCTCTGGGAGAAGACCGAGACGGAGCTGGCGACGATCGGCCTGCCGCCGCCGTTCTGGGCCTTTGCCTGGGCCGGCGGGCGCGGCCTCGCGCGCTATGTGCTCGACCATCCCGAGATCGTCGCCGGCAAAAGGGTGGTCGATTTCGCCAGCGGCTCGGGCCTTGTCGCGATCGCGGCGGCGCGCGCGGGCGCGGCCTCCGTCGAGGCGGTCGACATCGATTCCTTCGCCGCCGTGGCGATCGGCCTCAATGCATCCGCCAATGGCGTCACAATAGTGACGGGCGGCGGCGACCGGATCGGTTCGCCCGCCGACACGGACATCGTCCTCGCCGGCGACATCTTCTACGATCGCGCCTTCTCGGAACGAGTCCTGCCCTGGCTGACCAGCCTCGCCCGGCATGCCCGTGTGATCGTCGGCGATCCCGGCCGGACCTACAGGCCGGCGGAGGGGTTCAGAGAGCTTGCGCGCTACGAGGTGCCGGCGGAAACGGCGCTCGAGGACAGCCTCGTCAAACAGGTCTCAATCCTCGAGATACTGCCCTCGCGGGCCGACGCCGGGACGTCGCCTGCCGCATCGTGCGACAGCGCGTCACGATGATGAGCCGACGGCACGGTTGCGACATGAGGCGAGAATGACTTATCTCAATTGCGGAGGCCGCCGCATCGGCTAGCGTGCGCGGGTGCGGCAATGGGAGGTTGGCATGCACGACAAGATCCATCCGATTCCGGAAGAGTGGGCGCGCGCCGCGCGTCTGGACACCGCCGCGTATGATTCGCTCTACCGGCAGTCGATCGAGAATCCGGATGTGTTCTGGGCCGAGCAGGCGAAACGGATCGACTGGATCCAGCCGTTCACCAAGGTCAAGAATACATCGTTCGAGCTCGGCGACGTTGCGATCCGCTGGTTCGAGGACGGCGTTCTGAACGTCTCCGCGAACTGCCTCGACCGCCATCTGGCGACGCGCGGCGACAAGGTCGCGATTCTCTGGGAGGGCGACGACCCTTCCGAGTCGCGCGCCATCACCTATCGCGAACTGCACGCGGAGGTGAACCGCTTCGCCAATGTGCTGAAGCGCCTCGGCGTCGAGAAGGGCGATCGCGTCACGATCTACCTGCCCATGATCCCCGAGGCGGCGATGGCGATGCTCGCCTGCACCCGCATCGGCGCGATGCACTCCGTCGTCTTCGGCGGCTTCTCGCCGGACAGCCTCGCGGGCCGCATCGGCGACTGCCATTCCAAGGTCGTGATCACCGCCGACGAGGGCGTGCGCGGCGGCAAGAAGGTGCCGCTGAAGCACAATACCGACCTGGCGCTGACCCGCACGATCGGCGACGAGAAGGTGCTCGTCATCCGCCGCACGGGCTCGGAAGTCGCGATGCATGCCGGCCGCGACTACTGGTACCATGAGCTCGCGGCGGCCGTTCCGGACTTCTGCGAGCCGGAGCCGATGAGCGCGGAAGATCCGCTGTTCATCCTCTACACCTCCGGGTCGACCGGCCGGCCGAAGGGCGTGCTGCACACGACCGGCGGCTATCTGCTGCACGCGGCGATGAGCCATGAGATCGTGTTCGACCTGCGCGAGGACGACGTCTTCTGGTGCACGGCCGATATCGGCTGGGTCACGGGCCACAGCTATATCGTCTACGGACCGCTCGCCAATGGCGCGACCAGCGTCATGTTCGAGGGCATCCCGAACTACCCGACCACGTCGCGTTTCTGGGAAGTCGTCGACAAGCACAAGGTCACGATCTTCCACACGGCCCCGACCGCGATCCGCGCCCTGATGCAGGGCGGCGAGGAGCCGGTGAAATCGACCTCGCGCGCCTCGCTCCGCCTGCTCGGCTCGGTCGGCGAGCCGATCAATCCGGAAGCGTGGGAATGGTATCACCGCGTCGTCGGTGACGGGCGTTGCCCGATCGTGGACACCTGGTGGCAGACCGAGACCGGCGGCATCCTGATCACGCCGTTCCCCGGCGCGACCCCGCTGAAGCCCGGCTCTGCGTCCTGGCCGTTCTTCGGCGTTCAACCCGCCATCGTCGACGGCGACGGCAAGATTCTGGAAGGCGCCTGCGAGGGCAATCTGGTCATCCTCGATTCCTGGCCGGGCCAGATGCGCACGGTCTATGGCGACCATGAGCGCTTCGAGCAGACCTATTTCTCCGCCTACAAGGGCATGTACTTCACCGGCGATGGCTGCCGGCGCGATGCCGACGGCTATTACTGGATCACCGGCCGCGTCGACGACGTGATCAACGTGTCCGGCCACCGCATGGGCACGGCCGAGGTCGAGAGCGCGCTGGTCTCGAACCACAGCGTCTCCGAGGCTGCGGTCGTCGGCTATCCGCACGACATCAAGGGACAGGGCATCTATGCCTATGTCACGCTGATGCAGGGCGTCACGCCGAGCGAGGACCTCAAGAAGCAGCTGAAGGACTGGGTCCGCCGCGAGATCGGCCCGATCGCGACGCCGGACCTGATTCAGTTCGCGCCCGGCCTGCCGAAGACCCGCTCCGGCAAGATCATGCGCCGCATCCTGCGCAAGATCGCGGAGGACGAGTTCGGCGCGCTCGGCGACATCACGACGCTGTCCGACCCGTCGGTCGTCGAGGATCTCATCGCCAACCGCCAGAACCGTCGCGCCGAAGAAAAAGTCTAGGCGAACGCAAGAAGCCGCGCGAAAGGCCGCCGCCCCGACCGGGACGGCGGCCTTTTTCATTGCGTCTTTACGCGATCCTTATGCAGGCCGCCTCCATTCCCGATGGAGCCCTTATCCGCCTGTCCATAGATGCTTAGCCCGACCCCGAAAGGAGGGCTGCATCATGTCCGATATCCTCTATCTCGTGCTGGGGCTCGGCGGCTTCGCGCTGCTCGTCGCCTATGCGCGCGTCGTCGCGAAGGCCTGAGCCATGCTGGACCTCGTCCTCGGCGCCGCCATCGCACTTGGGCTCACCGTCTATCTCGTGATCGCGCTGCTGCGACCCGAGAAGTTCTGACGCCCGCTCCATTCCCGAAACAAGAGAAATGCCATGACCGTCGTCGGCTGGCTTCAGATAGCCGTCATCCTCGCCGTGGTCCTGCTGGCCGCGGCACCGCTCGGCGCCTATATGGCGCGCGTCTTCGCAGGCGAGCGAACCTTCCTCTCCCCCCTCTTCCGGCCGATCGAACGCGGGCTCTACGCCGTCGCGGGCGTCGATCCATCCCGTGAGCAGAGCGCGCTCGGCTACACCGTCGCGATGCTGGTCTTCAATGCGGCCGGCTTCGCGCTGCTTTACGCGCTGCTGCGCCTCCAGGGCCTTCTGCCGCTCAACCCGCTCGGCTTCGCCGGGCTCTCGCCGGATCTCGCCTTCAACACGGCCGTCAGCTTCGTCACCAACACGAACTGGCAGTCCTATGGCGGCGAGACGACCATGAGCTTCCTGAGCCAGATGGCGGGGCTCACGGTCCAGAACTTCCTCTCCGCCGCGACCGGCATTGCGCTGGCCGTCGCGCTGGTCCGTGCCTTTGCGCGGTCCGGGGCAAGCGGCGTCGGCAATTTCTTCGTCGATATGACGCGTGCGGTGCTCTACGTGCTGCTGCCGCTCGCGGTGGTCACCGCGCTGATCCAGGTCGCCATGGGCGTGCCGCAGACGCTGGACGCCAGCGCGACCGTCACGACGCTCGAGGGCGCCAAGCAGACGATCGCGCTCGGCCCGGTCGCGAGCCAGATCGCGATCAAGCAGCTTGGCACCAATGGCGGCGGCTTCTTCAATGCCAATGCGGCGCACCCCTTCGAGAACCCGACCGCGCTTTCGAACGCGCTCGAGATCTGGCAGATGCTCGTCGTCTCGGCGGCGCTCGTCTTCGCCTTCGGCCGCCTCGTCGCCGATCGTCGCCAGGCGCGCGCGCTGCTCGCGTCGATCGGCCTCATCCTGATCGTCGGCATCGGCATCACCTATTGGGCCGAGGCTGCCGGCACGCCGATGCTGCATGCGGCGGGCATCGATCCGGCCGGCGGCAATATGGAGGGCAAGGAGGTCCGCTTCGGCCTCGCCGGCTCGGCGCTGTTCGCGACCGTGACCACCGGCCTCTCCGATGGCGGCGTCAACGCCATGCATGGCTCGTTCACGCCGATCGGCGGCCTCGTGCCGATGTTCATGATCCAGCTCGGCGAGATCCTGCCCGGCGGCGTCGGCTCCGGCCTCTACGGCCTCCTGGTGATGGCGATCATCGCGGTGTTCGTCGCGGGCCTGATGGTCGGACGCACGCCCGAATACCTCGGCAAGAAGATCGAGGCCAAGGAAGTGAAGATGGCCATGCTCGCCATCCTGATCCTGCCCGCGGCGATCCTCGGCTTCTCGGCCGTGGCCACCGTCCTGCCAGCGGCGCTCTCGGGTCTCGGCAATGCCGGTCCGCACGGCCTCTCCGAGATCCTCTACGCCTATTCGTCGGCGGCCGGAAACAATGGCTCCGCCTTTGGCGGCCTCTCGGCGAACAGCCCGTGGTGGAATGCGACGCTCGGCATCGCGATGATGCTCGGCCGGTTCGCCTATATCGTGCCGATGATGGCGATCGCGGGATCGCTCGCCGGCAAGACACGCCTCACCGCCTCGTCCGGCACCTTCCCCACCCATGGCCTGCTCTTCGTCGGCCTCCTGACCGGCGTCATCCTCATCGTCGGCGGCCTCCAGTTCTTCCCCGCTCTCGCCCTCGGCCCGATCGCCGAGCAGGTGCAGATGCTGGCCGGGAAGACGTTCTGAGCCCGTCGCTTCGGAGATCCATCCATGTCCAGCAAGACCGAAACGGCCTCGTCCCGCATCGCCTCGCCCGAATTGATCGGGCGGGCCGCGCGCGACGCCTTCGCCAAGCTCAACCCCGCGCATCTCATGCGCAATCCGGTGATCTTCGTCACCGAGATCGTGGCCCTTCTGGTCACGGTCATCTTCATCCGCGACCTGATCGCCGGGCTGCCACTCCGCTTCAACGGGCAGATCGCTGCCTGGCTCTGGTTCACGGTGCTGTTCGCGAATTTCGCCGAGGCGATCGCGGAAGGCCGCGGCCGGGCCCAGGCCGACACGCTGCGCAAGGCGCGCACGGATACGGTGGCGAAGCGCCTCCGCGACCCGGCGGACCATGCCCATTTCGATCGCGTCTCCGCGCTCGACCTCAAGATCGGTGACCTCGTCTATGTCGAGGCCGGCGACCTCATCCCCGGCGATGGCGAGATCACATCCGGCATCGCCTCGGTCAACGAGGCCGCGATCACCGGCGAATCGGCACCGGTCATCCGCGAATCGGGCGGCGACCGCTCCGCCGTCACCGGCGGCACCACCGTCATCTCGGACTGGATCGTGGTGCGCATCACCGCCAGCCCCGGCTCGTCGTTCCTCGACCGCATGATCGCACTCGTCGAGGGTGCTGAGCGGCAGAAGACACCGAACGAGATCGCACTTTCGATCCTCCTCGTCGGCATGACGCTGATCTTCCTGATCACCGTCGTGGCGCTTGCCGGGCTCGGACGCTATGCGAGCGCCGACGTGCCCGTGCCGATCCTGGTCGCGCTGCTCGTCACGCTGATCCCGACGACGATCGGCGGCCTGCTTTCGGCCATCGGCATCGCCGGCATGGACCGTCTGATCCGCCACAATGTGCTCGCCATGTCCGGACGAGCCGTCGAGGCGGCCGGCGACGTCGACACGCTGCTGCTCGACAAGACCGGCACGATCACCTTCGGCAATCGCATGGCGACCGAGATCATCCCGGTTCCCGGCGTTTCCGAGGAGGAAGCCGCGCGGCTCGCGGTCGAGGCAAGCCTCGCGGACGAGACCGCCGAGGGCCGCTCCATCCTCGCTCTCGCCCGCGAGCGCTATGGCATCGCCGTCGCGGAACAGGCGGAGGCGGGCACGAACTTCATTCCGTTCTCGGCGGCGACGCGTCTCTCCGGCGCGGATGTCGGCGATCGCCAGATCCGCAAGGGCGCCATCGACGCGGTTCGCCGCTTCGTCGCCGGCGCCAGCGGCCGGCCGGCCCCGGAAATCCCGGCCTTCAACGCTGCCGTCGAGCGCATCGCGCGCTCGGGCGGAACGCCGCTCGGCCTCGCCGAGGGCGGACGGATCATCGGCGTCATCCATTTGAAGGACGTGGTGAAGCCGGACATCAAGGAGCGGTTCGCAGAGCTGCGCCGCATGGGCATCCGCACGGTGATGGTCACCGGCGACAATCCCATCACGGCGGCGTCGATCGCGTCGGAAGCCGGCGTCGACGATTTCATCGCCGAAGCAACGCCGCAGGACAAGCTGTCCTATATCCGCAACGAGCAGCGCCAGGGCCGTCTTGTCGCCATGT
This sequence comes from Kaistia hirudinis, assembly GCF_014196455.1. Taxonomy (GTDB): domain Bacteria; phylum Pseudomonadota; class Alphaproteobacteria; order Rhizobiales; family Kaistiaceae; genus Kaistia; species Kaistia hirudinis. Next base: position 583,244 of record NZ_JACIDS010000003.1, on the reverse strand, counting down.
GCGGCGACGGCACCAATGACGCACCCGCGCTCGCGCAGGCGGATGTCGGCGTTGCCATGCAGAGCGGCACGCAGGCCGCCCGCGAGGCCGGCAACATGGTCGACCTCGACAGCGATCCCACCAAGCTCATCGAGATCGTGGGCATCGGGAAGCAGCTGCTGATGACGCGCGGCGCGCTGACCACCTTCTCGATCGCCAACGACGTCGCGAAGTACTTCGCCATCATCCCGGCGCTGTTCATCGCGGCCATCCCGGAACTTGGCGTGCTCAATGTGATGGGTCTCCACTCGCCGCAGAGCGCGATCCTCTCAGCGGTCATCTTCAACGCGCTGATCATCATCGCGCTGATCCCGCTTGCGCTTCGCGGCGTCCAATACCGCGCCCAGGAAGCCGGCTCTGTGCTCGCCCGCAATCTCCTCGTCTACGGCCTCGGCGGCATCCTGGTGCCCTTTGTCGGCATCAAGCTCGTCGATCTCGCGATCGTCGCCCTCGGCCTCGCCTAAGGAACATCCACGATGCTCTCCGAACTACGTCCCGCGGCGACCCTGCTCGTCGCCTTCACCCTCCTGACCGGCCTCCTCTATCCGCTCGCCATGACCGAGGTCGCCGAGGCCGTGCTGCCCTTCCAGGCGAAGGGCAGCCTGATCGAACGGAACGGTACCCCGGTCGGGTCCGCGCTGATCGGCCAGGCGGTCGCCGGCGAGGGGTATTTTCACCCCCGACCCTCGGCCTCCGGCAATGGCTATGACGCCAGCACCTCGTCGGGCACCAATCTCGGCCCGACCAGCGCCAAGCTCGCCGACCGGCTGAAGAGCGACGCCGCGGCGATGCAGGCCGCCGGCATGGCCGGTCCGATCCCCGCCGATGCCATCACGACATCGGGCAGCGGCCTCGACCCGCATATCTCGCCGGCCTATGCGCTGGCGCAGGTGCCGCGCGTCGCCAAGGCGCGCGCCCTCGACGCGACAGTTGTCCGCGGGCTCGTCCAGGCGCACATAGAGGGACCGGAACTCGGTTTCCTCGGTGATCCCCGCGTCAATGTGCTCAAGCTCAACATCGCGCTCGATGATGCCGCGGCGAAGGCCGGCAAGCCGGCGCCCGTCCCTCCGGCATCCTGACGAGGCGCGCCGGTGAGCAATGAGGCGACACCCCGCGCGTCGCCCGACGCGCTGCTCGCAGCCGCCGAACGGGAGATGCGCGGCAAACTGCGCATCTTCCTCGGCGCCGCCCCCGGCGTCGGCAAGACCTTCGCCATGCTCCAGGCCGCCCGCGCCGCCAAGGCCGGCGGCCTCGACGTCGTCGTGGGCCTCGTCGAGACCCATGGCCGCGCCGAGACCGAGGCGCTCGTCGGCGGCTTCGAGGTGCTGGCCCGGCGAAACATTCCCTATCGCGGCCGGCTCGTCGCCGAGTTTGATGTCGACGCGGCGCTGAAGCGCGCACCACAGCTGCTTCTCGTCGACGAATATGCCCATTCCAACATCGAAGGCAGCCGCCACGCCAAGCGCTGGCAGGATGTGCAGGAACTGCTCGCCGCCGGCATCAATGTCTGGACGACGCTCAACATCCAGCATGTCGAGAGCATCAACGATGTGGTGCAGCGGATCACCGGGGTCCGCGTCCGCGAAACCGTTCCCGACACGGCGCTGCAGAAGGCCGACGAGATCATCCTCGTCGATCTGCCGCCGGATGAGCTGCTGCGGCGGCTCGCCGAGGGCAAGGTCTATGTCGAGGATACGGCGACGCGCGCCGTGCAGAGCTTCTTCAAGCCGAGCAATCTGACGGCGCTCCGGGAACTAGCGCTCCGCCGCGTCGCGGCGCGGGTCGACAGCGACCTGCTCGAGCGCATGCAGGGCTCGGCGATCGAAGGACCCTGGGCAGTCGGAGAGCGGCTGCTGGTCTGTGTCGGACCCGACGTCGCCGCCGAACGCGTGGTGCGGGAGGCGAAGCGCCTCGCCGACCTGCTCGATGCGAGCTGGTTCGCGGTAACGGTCGAGCGGCCGGGCCGGACGGTCGCGGCGGCCGAGCGGGCGCGGCTCGAGGCCGGCATGCGGCTCGCCGAGAGCCTCGGGGCGCAGACGCGCTCGCTGGTGGCGGGTGACATCGCCGCGGAATTGCTGCGCTTTGCCCGCTTCGAGAACGTCACGCAGATCGTGATCGGCAAGGCGCAGCCACGTCGGCCCTTGCGCCTGCGCCGTAGCCTCGCCGATGCGCTCGTCCGCGAGGCCGACGGCGTCGCGATCCATGTCGTCACGGCGGAAAGCGTCGCGCGGCGGATGGAGCGGCCGAAGCTGCCGGCCTCGGGTGGCGCCGCGGGCTATCTCGCCGCGACGGCCTGCGTCGCGCTGGCGAGCGTCATCGGACGCCTCCTGACCCAGTTCGTCGCGCTGCCGAACGTCTCCATGCTCTACCTGCTGGCCGTTCTGGTGCCCGCGATCCGCTATGGCGTATGGCCGGCGATCTTCGGCTCGGCGCTCTCCTTCCTCGCCTACAACTTCTTCTTCATCGACCCGGTCGGAACACTCACGGTCGCGCGGCCGCACGAATTGCTGGCGCTGGTGATCTTCCTCACCGTCGCGGTCCTGATCTCGGCGATTGCCGGCCGCGCCCGCGAGCAGACGCGCGCGGCGGCGCTGCGCATCCGCGCGACACGCCGGCTCTATGACTTTACGCGCAAGCTTTCGGCTCTCCCCGACCGCACCGCCGTCGCCGAGGCCGCCGCGATCGAGATCCATGCGGCGCTCGGCCGGGCCGCGGTGATCCTGACCAGGCCGGGCGGCGACCTCGCGATTGCCGCCGCCTGGCCGCCGGAGGACCGACTCGACACCGCCTCGATGACCGCCGCGCGCTGGGCGCTCGACCATCGCGAGGCGGCGGGCGCGGGAACCGAGACCCTGCCGGACGCAGCTTGGCGCTTCGTGCCTTTCGCAGGATCGGCCGAGGCCGAGCCGCTCGGCGTCATCGGCGTCGAGCGTGGGGCGGCCGGCAGTGCGCCCTTCGACGCCGAGAGCGAGGCGCTGCTGGCGACGCTCGCCGAGCAGACCGCCGCAGCCCTCGTCCGGGCACGGCTTTCAACGGAAGTCGCGAGTGCACGGACGGCCGCGGAGACGGAGCGCGTGCGCAACATCCTGCTCGCCTCGATCAGCCATGATTTCCGCACGCCGCTCGCCTCGATCCTCGGCGCGTCGACCAGCCTGCTCGACTATGGCGGCGGCATGCCGGAAGCGACGCGGCGCGATCTTCTCGGCCATATCCGCGACGAGGCCGAGCATCTCGACGCGATGGTGCGCAACCTCCTTTCGATGACGCGGCTGGAGGCAGGCGCGCTCGAGCTGCGGCGGGACTGGATCGATGTCGCGGAGGTGCTGAACCGGGCCGTCGCCGCCGCCAGGCGCCGTGGCGCGCAGCAGGGCTTCTCGATCCGCGTTGCACCGGCGCTGCCGCTGCTCTTCGCCGATCCGGGGCTGATCGACCAGGCGCTTGGCAATGTCGTCGGCAATGCCGTGCGCCACACGGCGCCGACCTCCAAAATCGAACTCGCCGCCGAAGCCACCGGCGACCGGCTGGAGATTGCCGTCACCGATGATGGGCCGGGGATCGCCGCCGAGGTGCTGCCGCATGTGTTCGAGAAATTCGTGCGCGCCGCGCATGACAATGGCGATGGCGGCGACGGCTCCGGCCTCGGACTTGCGATCACCAAGGGAATCGTCGAAGCGCATGGCGGCACGGTGTCCGCGACGAGCCCGGCACCAGGCGCGACATTGGGAACGCGGATCACGATCCGCCTGCCGCTCGCGCCGCCGCCCGACATGACCGGCGCACGACAGATGGAGGGCTAGGAGATGCAGCTGCCGCGGGTGCTCGTGGTCGATGACGAGCCGGCGATCCATCGCTTCATGGCGCCTGCGCTGGTCGCGAATGGCTATGAGGCGCTGAAGGCCGAGAACGGAGCCGAGGCGATCGCGATGACCGCGAGCCGCCGGCCCGAGATCGTCATTCTGGACCTCGGCCTGCCCGACATGGACGGCAAGGAGGTGATCCGGCGCCTCCGCGGCTGGACCGATACGCCGATCGTCGTGCTCTCCGCGCGCGATCGCGATGCCGAGAAGATCGAGGCGCTGGATCTTGGCGCCGACGATTTCGTGAACAAGCCCTTCAGCATGGGCGAGCTGATGGCGCGCCTGAGGGCGGCGCTCCGGCACCATGCCCGCGCGACGGTCGAAACGCCGGTGCTGCGGCTCGGACCGATCGAGATCGACCTGCCGCGCCATCGCGTCGTCCGCGACGGTGCGGAGGTGAAGCTAACGCCGAAGGAATTCGACCTGCTCGCCTTCCTCGCCCGCCATGCCGGCCGCGTCGTGACGCATCGCCAGATCCTGCGCGAGGTCTGGGGGCCGGCCCATGAGCACGACACGCAATATCTGCGCGTCTATGTCGGCCAGCTCCGTGCGAAGCTCGAGGCCGACCCGGTCAATCCGAAGCTGATCGTCACGGAACCCGGCGTCGGCTACCGCGCCGGGGAATGAGGCCGGTCACCAGCACTCGAAACCGCCATCGACCAGGAGGTCGACGCCGGTGACATAGGACGCCGCACGACTGAGCAGGAACACCGCCGGGCCGACCATCTCATCGGGCACAGCCATGCGCTGCATCGGCGTCTCGCGCTCGAAGATCTTGCGCTGCTCGGCGACCTCGGGACGGAGGTTCATGGGCGTCAGCGTGTAGCCGGGGCTGATCACATTGACGCGGATACCCTTCTCGACCCACTCCATGGCGAGGCTCTTCGAGAGGTGCACGACGCCCGCCTTGGAGGCGTTGTAGTGCGCCTGGGTCAGGCCGCGATTGACGATCGAGCCCGACATGGACGCGATGTTGACGATCGCGCCCCGGCCGCGCTTCAGCATGGCCCGCCCCTCGGCCTGGCAGGACAGGAACACGCCGGTCAGATTGACGTCGATCATGCGCTGCCACTGCGCCAGCGGCAGATCCTCGGCCGGGGCGGCATTGGCGATGCCCGCTGAGTTGACGGCGATCGACAGGGCGCCGAACTCTGCCTCGATCCTCTCCACCGCCGAGGCGATGTCGGCCGCCTCGGTGACCGTCCCTGCCGTGACAAAGGCACGCCGCCCGGTCGCTTCGATCGCCGCGACGGTGTCGGCGACGCCCGGGCTGGTCGGCATGTCGAAGATTGCGACGTCGGCGCCCGCCTTGGCGAGACCGATCGCGATGCTCTGGCCGATGCCGCTGCCGCCGCCGGTGACCAGCGCGATCTCGCCCTCGAGGCTGAACAGGTTCATGTCCGTCTCCTTCGCGCCACGCTCAGGTCGTGGCCAGTTCCATCACTTCAATCCGGCCGGCGGCCTCGTGTCCGAGAATGCCGCGGTTCCGGCCCCGATTCAGCACCATGATCCGATGCGACAGGCCGAGCACCTCGTCGAGATCGGAGCTGACGACGATCACCGCCAGGCCCTCTCGCGCCAGCTCGGCGATGACATCGTAGATCGCGGCGCGGGCGCCGACGTCGATGCCGCGCGTCGGCTCGTCCAGGATGACGACCCGCGGCTGGCGCGAGATCGACTTCGCGATCACGACCTTCTGCTGATTGCCGCCGGAGAGCTGGCGCGCGAGCTGGCCGCCGCGCCCCTTGATGCCGAAACGCTTGATCGCCGCCTCGGCGAAACGCTCCACCGCCGCCGGCCGGACCCAGCCGGACGGCGCGACGCGCGGATAGTTTCCGAGCGCGATATTGTCGGCGATGGTGTGGTCGAGCAGCACGCCCTGCGCCTTGCGATCCTCCGGAACCAGCACGATGCCCTGGTCGAGCGCCGCGCGGGGATCGCCGGGATGCACAGGCACTCCGTCGACCTTGACCGTGCCCGAGACGACCGGATCAGCCCCGGCAATCGCACGAACCAGCTCGGTGCGGCCCGCGCCGACGATGCCGGCGATGCCGAACACCTCGCCGGCCCGGACCGCGAAGCTGACATCGGAGAAGGCACCATCGACACCGGTCAGGCCCTCGACCTCGATGCGGGTCGCGCCGCCCTCGATCGACTGGATCGCCGGGAACATGCGGTCGAGCGGGCGGCCCACCATGTCCTCGACCAGCCGCTTCACCGGGACCTGGGCCGTCTCATGCGTCGCGACCAGTTCGCCATCACGGAGGACGGCGACGCGATCGGCGATCAGCGCGATCTCGTCGAGGCGGTGGCTGATATAGATGAAGGAGACGCCCTCGGCCTTGAGGCTGGCGATCTGTTCGAAGAGGCGGTCGGTCTCATCGCCGCCGAGCGCCGCGGTCGGCTCGTCGAAGATGAGGAGCCGCGCCTTCAGCGTCAGCGCCTTGGCGATCTCCACCTGCTGCTGGGCGGCGACGCGCAGCTCGCGCACCAGCATGGACGGGGAGACGTCGAGGCCGAGCCGATGCAGCTGCTGGGCAGCGCGCCGCTCCATCTGCGCCCGGTCCACCCTGCCGCCCGCCACCGGCAGGCGACCGACGAAGACGTTCTCGGCGATGGAGAGATCCGGCAGCAGCCGCATCTCCTGATGGATCAGCCCGATGCCGGCGGAGAGGGCATCAGCGGGACTCGCCGGCGCATAGGGCGCGCCCTGCCATGTCATCGTGCCGACCGTCGGGCGGACGAGACCGGCGATGATCGACGAAGCCGTCGACTTGCCGGCGCCGTTCTCGCCGAGCAGCGCCAGCACCTCGCCGCGGCGCACATCCAGATCGAGGTTACGCAGCACGGTCACCGGCTCGTAAGTCTTGCCGATGCCCCGGAGCTGCAGCACGACATCGCGGTCGGGAGAGGGGGAGGAAACCGTCATCGCGTTGGCCTCGATTGAAATGTCCGCCGCCGGCGAGGTGACAGGCCGGCCGGATCCTGAGGAACGGCGCCTGGGCGCCGTCCCTCATCGTGCTTGGCGCGGATACGCGTCAGGGGTGGTTGGCGATGAACTGGTCGACGTTTTCCTTCGTCGTCAGCGTCGCGTCCTGAAGCTGCTCGGCCGGGAGCTTCTCGCCCGCGACGAGCGCGATCGCCGCATCGACGCCGAGCCGGCCCATCTTCTGGGTCTGCTGGGTCGCCGTCACGTCGAACACGCCGTCCTTCAGCGCCGTCAGAGCGGCCGTGTCGCCGTCGAAGCCGCCGATGAAGATCCGGTGGCCGGAATTGGCTACTTTCACCGCCTGGGCGGCGCCGAGCGCGAGCGCGTCGGCCTGGGCGAAGATGATGCTGACATTCGGGTTCGACTGCAGCAGGTCCGAGGTCAGCTTGAAGCCCTCGTCCTGATGCCAGCCTTCCGACCACAGCTCGCCGACGACCTTGATGTCCGGATAGCCCTTGAGCGCCTCGGCGCAGCCCTTGGAGCGATCGACCTCGGGCGTGGTGCCCTTCTGGCCGTGGACGATGACCATCTCGCCCTTACCGCCAGCCTGCTTGGCCAGATAGTCGCATACCTGCTTGGCCGAGGTGACGCTGTCGGTGGCGATGAAGGTGTCGCCGGGCGAACCTTCCGCATTGCGGTCGATGTTTACGACCGGGACGCCGGCAGCGCGGGCGGCCTTGACCGGAACGGCGGCGGCGGTCGCGCCGGCTGGGATGTAGATCAGCGCGTCGACGTTCTGCGCCAGCAGATCCTGGATCTGGCTGACCTGCGTCGCCGCGTCGCCCTTGGCGTCGACGGTGATGACCTCGAGGCCCTTCTCCTTGCCGTACGCTTCAACCGACTGCTTGATCTGATTGAAGAAATTGGCCTGCAGATTGGCGACGGCGAGACCGATCTTCTTGGCCTCCTTGGCGTCGGCGACGCCCATCGTGGCGGTGAGCGCGAAGGCCGCGGCGGCGGCCAGAAGCGTGGTACGACGAGTGAACATGTTTCTCCTCCAGGGTTGGGCGCCGCCGGACTTTGGGCCGGCTGCGTTCGGTGCGACCCCCTCCGGGGCCTCCGTCTCGCCTTTCGGGCGAAACGTCTCGGACGGCAGGCCGCCCGAATTCCTCCATCCGGCAGCGGCTCGATCGCCGCGCCGGCCTTGTTCAGTGCCGACGGCGGCTCCTCAGCGTGTCGGCGGCGACGGCGAGCGCAATGACCACGCCGATGACGACCTGCTGCACGAAGGGAGAGACGTGCAGGAGATTGAGGCCGTTGCGCAGGAAGCCGATGATCAGGACGCCGACGGCCGTGCCGGCAATGCCGCCGACGCCGCCTGCGAGGCTGGCGCCGCCGATCACGACAGCGGCGATGGTGTCGAGTTCGTAGCCGAGGCCGGAACTCGGCTGGGCGCTGTCGAGGCGCGCGGACAGGATGACGCCGGCGAGGCCGGCGAGCAGGCCGGACACCATGTAGACCCGGACCGTCACGGCCTTGACTCGGATACCGGCGAGGCGGGCAACCTCGGGGCTGCCGCCGATCGCATAGAGCGCGCGACCGGCCGGGCGGAAGCGCAGGAACACCCAGAACGCGAAGGCGAGCACGATCATGGTCGCGACGGTCGCGCTCAGGAAGCCGCCATAGCGGATAATCGCCAGGTTGGAGAACCAGTCGGGGAAGCCGACGATCTGCTCGCCATCCGTGATGATGGAGGCGATGCCGCGCGCGATCGACATCATCGCCAGCGTGGCGATGAAGGGCGGCATGTTGAGCTGCGTGATCATCAGCCCCGAGACCGTCCCGCACAGCGCCGCCGCAAGCAGGGCAGCCAGGATCGCGACGCCGAAGGGCAGACCGATCGTATTGCCGAGGAAGCCCATCACCATCGCGGAGAGGGCCAGGACCGAACCGACGGACAGGTCGATGCCGCCGATCAGGATCACCAGGGTCATGCCGATCGCCATGACGCCGATCACCGTGACCTGGTCCATCACGTTGAGGAAATTCCGCACCGAGAAGAAGGTGTCGGTCGCGAGGGACAGGAAGATGCACATCGCGATCAGGCCGATGAACGGCCCGGTCGCGCCGCCGCCGAGGCTGAACCGCCGACGCTTCGTCTCCACTCGTGCAGTCTCGGACGTCACGGCCATCATTGCCTCTCCTCCTCTCCCGCCGGGTCTCGCTCGCCCGGTCGTATCCTTCCGTCCGCCTGGCGGCGTCCGGTCAGCTCCTCGAGCGCGCGAGCGCCCTCGCCCAGCCCGCCCGCTTGGCGGCGCGCGACGCGGCATCGATCGCCGGCGCGAATTCCGTCCCGCCGCGGTCGAGCCGCGCGAGGCCGTCGATCGTGAAAAGCCCGGCCGCGAGGCCTGCCAGATGCGCCACACCGAGCGCGGAAAGCTCGGCCGTATCGGTGCGCGCGACCGTCAGGCCGGTCATGTCGGCCTCGAACTGCATCAGCTGGTCGTTGCGGGTCGGGCCGCCATCGACATGCAGACGATCGACCGGAACGCCGCTCGCCCGGACCGCGTCCAGCACGTCGGCGATCTGGTGCGCGATCGAATCGAGCGCCGCGCGGGCGACGGCAGCCCGGCCGGATCCGAGCGTGAATCCGGACAGCGTCGCGACGGCCGCGCCGTCCCACCAGGGTGCGCCAAGGCCGTTGAAGCCGGGCACGAGATGGACGTTGCCGGCGTCATCGACGCTCGCCGCGAGGCGGGCAAGCTCCGCCGGATCGATGCCGAGCAGTTCGGCCGCCCAGATCAGCGTGGAGCCGGCCGACCGGATATTGCCCTCGAAGGCGAGCATCGGCGCGTCGATCCACCAGGCGATCGTGAGGCACACGCCCGGATGCAGCCGCTCAGCCGCCTCGGCGCCCGTGCCGGCCAGCAGGCCCATGACGGACGAACCCGTGCCTTGCGTCGCCTTGACCGGACCCGGCGCGAAGGCGCCATGGGCGAAGAGCGCCGAATGGCTGTCGGCCATGACCGCGGCGAGCGGCACGCCATCAGGCAGCGGCGCCAGCCCCTTCACCGCCGGGAACGGGCCGGTGGACGGCACGATCCGCGGCAGCGCGGCACGCGGGACGGCGAAGATGCGCAGGAGATCGTCGTCATAGGCGGCGCGCGCGACATCGACGAGTTGCATGCGCGAGGCATTGCCGGCCTCGACGACCGGCTCGCCGCCGAAGCGCGAGACGAGGAAGCTGTCGATCGTGCCGATGACGAGTTCGCCGGCCTCGGCGCGGCGCCGGTCAGGATCGATCCGGTCGAGCAGCCACTTCGCCTTGACGGCCGAGAACATCGGATCGAGCGGCAGGCCGCTGCGCGCGCGGATCAGCGCGTCGTGACCGTCGGCGCGCAGCACCTCGCAGAGCGGTTCGGTGCGCTGGTCCTGCCAGGAGAGCACCGGTGTCAGCGGCGCGCCCGTCTTGCGATCCCAGATGACGCAGCTCTCGCGCTGCGTCGAGAGGCCGACGGCGACCACCCGCGCGGCCAGTTCTTCCGTCAGCGTCGCGGCCACGGCGGCCCGGACGCTCGCCCAGATCTCCTCGGCGTCCTGCTCGACCCAGCCGGGATGCGGCGTCTGCTGGCTCACCGGCGCCTGGCCGCGCGCCACGACCCTGCCCTCGCCGTCAACGGCGAGGCATTTGGTCGAGCTCGTGCCCTGGTCGATGGCGAGGAGCAGCGGCGCCTGCATGATCAGCCCCTGAGCTCCAGCGCGGCGCGGACGATGCCGTCGCGATTGAGGCCGAAATGATCGAGCAGGAAGGCGGTGTCGCCGGTCGGCGCGAAGCCGGGCACGCCGAGAAGGCGCATGGCGACCGGATGATGCCGCACCACCACTTCGGCGACCGCGGCGCCGAGGCCGCCGCTGACGACCGCCTCCTCGACCGTGACGATCGCACCGGTCTCACGGGCGGCGGCGATGATCTCCGCCTCGTCGAGCGGGGCGATGGTCGCGATGTTGACGACGCGCGCCGAAATGCCCTGCGCGGCAAGCGCCTCGGCCGCCTCAAGCGCGCGGGAGACCAGGATGCCGGTCACGACGATCGTGAGGTCGCGGCCTTCCCTGAGGCGGTTGGCCTTCCCGAAGACGAACGGCTCCGCCTGGCCCTCGCTGACCGACGGCACCTTGGTGCGGCCGACGCGGAGGAAGGACGGCTTGCCATATTCGACCGACCAGCGCACCGCCGCGCTGGTCTGGGCCGGATCGGCCGGCACCACGATCGAGAGATCGGTGATGGCGCGCAGCCAGGAAAGATCCTCGATCGAATGATGGGTCGGACCGAGCTCGCCATAGGCCATGCCCGGGCTCATGCCGCAGAGCACGACATGATAGCCATTATAGGCGATGTCGGCTTTAACCTGTTCGAGCGCGCGGCCGGTCAGGAAGGGCGAGGCGCAGCACACGAACGGCACGAAGCCGCCATTCGAAAGGCCGGCGGCGACGCCGACCATGTTCTGCTCGGCGATGCCGACATTGACGAGGCGGTCCGGGAACGCCTTCTGGAAGCCACCGAGATTGGACGAGCCGACGCTGTCGTTGCAGACGGCGACGATGCGCTCATCCGCCCTCGCGAGTTCGATCAGCGTCTCGGCGAAGGCCTGGCGGCAGTCGAAGGTGGCGGGCGGGGCGGCGACGGGGGCGTTCATCAGCGCAGCTCCTCGAGCGCGAGAGCGACCTGCTCGGCCGACGGCACCTTGTGATGCCATTCGACCCGGTCCTCGATGAAGGAGACGCCCTTGCCCTTCAGCGTGTTGGCGACGATCGCGAGCGGCTTGCCGCTGCGGGGGCGCGTGAACAGCTCATAGAGCGCGGCGTGATCATGGCCGTCGACCTCCACGGCTTCCCAGCCGAAGGCCGCCCATTTGTCGGTCAACGGATCGAGGCGGTTGGTGTCCTCGGTGCGCGCGCCCTGCTGCAGGCGGTTGCGGTCGACGATGACGCAGAGATTGTCGAGCCCGCGATGGCCGGCGCTCATCGCCGCCTCCCAGTTCGAGCCTTCCTGCAGCTCGCCGTCGCCGGTGACGACGAAGGTCTGCCAGTTACGGCCCGAAAGGCACGAGGCGATCGCGCTGCCGACGGCAATCGGAAGGCCATGGCCGAGCGGGCCGGTATTGGCCTCGACGCCCGCGACCTTGCGGCGATTGGGATGGCCATTGAGCACGGAGAGCGGCTTCATGAAGGTTGGGAGCAGCGCGGGATCGATGAAGCCGCGGAGCGCCAGCGCGGAATAGAGCGCGGCGGCGCAGTGTCCCTTGGACAGGATGAAGCGGTCGCGGCCCGGCGCGAGCGGTTCCGCCGGATCAAGCTTCAGCACGCCGAAATAGAGTGTCGTCAGGATGTCGGTGACCGACAGATCCCCGCCGATATGGCCGGCACGGGCCGAGTCGATCATGCGCACGACCGAGCGGCGCACGGCGCGCGCAATGTCCGAAAGGCGCGCGGCCCGATCGGATGGGGAGAGGTTCGACAGCCCTTCCGGCGTCGGCACTTCAGCAGAAAACTCGAGCGACACGATCGACCTCGAAAATCGAATGTCCAATCTGAATAAATATTCAGATATGTATTGATTTGCAGATTAGGCCTCGATAGGATGGTCGTCAAGCTGGTTTGGCGAGTCGTCGATGCATGCACTGCACCCAAAATTTGCGTTGCGTTGCACCATTTATCGATCGACATGGCCGATAGCGCCGACCTGTCTGGATATTTTCAGGTGTGAATTTTAATGCAAAGAATGGCCGCTCAAGGCCATCGAAGATGGCCGCACGGATCGGTCGCAGGGGACGGCGCGCAATGAGCAGGATCTATGAGCTGAGGCTGATCACGCGGGTCGCACAGCTCTATCATGTGGATGGCATGAAGCAGGCTGAGATCTCGGCGCTGCTGCACATCTCGCAAGCGACCATCTCGCGGCTGCTCAAGCGCGCCGAGCAGGAAGGGATCGTCCGGATCACCATCACGCCGCCGCGCGGCACTTTCCCCGATCTGGAAGCGGGCCTCCGCGAACGCTTCGCCCTGACAGAGGCGATCGTGGCCGAATGCTACGAGGATCGGGAAGAGACCATTCTGGGCGCCATCGGCGACGCCGCCGGACATTATTTCGAGACGACGGTGTCAGATGGCGAGGTGATCGGGATCTCGTCCTGGAGCGCCTCGCTGCTGCGCATGGTGGACGCGATCCATCCGCTGAAGCGCGCCCGCGCCGAACGCGTGGTGCAGATCCTGGGCGGCATCGGCAATCCGGCCGTGCAGAGCCACGCGACCCAGCTGACGACCCGACTGGCGACGCTGACCAGCGCCGAGCCGATGCTCCTGCCGGCGCAGGGTGTCGCCGGCTCCGCCGCCGCCCGCCTCGTCATGGTCGGCGACGGCTATGTCCGCGCCACGATGAACCAGTTCCGCCGCGTCACCATGGCGTTGATCGGCATCGGCGCGCTGCAACCCTCCGTCATGCTGGCCAATTCCGGCAACACTTTCGATTCCGAAGAGCTGCACGACCTCGAAGCCCGGGGCGCGGTCGGCGACGTCTGCCTGCGCTTCTTCGACGAGAAGGGCGAGGCCGTTGGCGGCCCGCTCGACGAGCGCGTCATCGGCATGACGATCGACGAGCTCCGCGCCGTGCCGCGCGTCGTCGGCGTCGCGGGCGGCGAGCGCAAGGTTCGGGCGATCCGCGCCGCGCTGCTCGGACGGCTCGTCGACGTGCTGATCACCGACAAGTTCACGGCGGAGAAGCTGCTCGCGCAGCCGGCTCCCTGACATCTGGAGTGGAGGAACCATGACCCGTTTCGAAGGCAAGACCGTCGTCATCACCGGCGGAAGCCGCGGCATCGGCGCCGCGATCGCCCGGCGCTTCGCCCGTGAAGGCGCGGCCGTCGTGGTCTCGGCCAACGAGGCGCGGGTCGCGGAGGTCGCCGACGAAATCCGCGCTGCGGGCGGCAAGGCGCATGCGGTCGTCTCCGACGTGACCGACAAGGCGAGCGTCACCGCGCTCTATGACGAGGCCGAGCGGACCTTCGGCGGCGTCGACATCTCGGTCCAGAATGCCGGCGTGATCACCATTGCGCGTATCGAGGCGATGACGGAAGCCGAGTGGGACAAGGTGCTGGCGGTCAACACCAAGGGCGTCTTCTTGTGTTGCCAGGAGGCGATCGCCCGCATCCGCAAGCACGGAAAGGGCGGCCGGCTGATCAACACCGCCTCGGGCCAGGCGCGGCAGGGCTTCATCTTCACGCCCCATTATGCCGCCTCGAAATTCGGAGTCGTCGGCATCACGCAGAGCCTCGCCAAGGAACTGGCGAAGGAGGGCATCACCGTCAATGCCTTCTGCCCCGGCATCATCGAGACCGACATGTGGGCCTATAACGACACCGCCTGGGGCAAGCTGCTCGGCGACTACAAGCCCGGCGAGCTGATGGCCGAATGGGTCGAGGGCATCCCGATGGGCCGCGCCGGCACGGGCGAGGACGTCGCCGGGCTCGTGGCGTTCCTCGCCAGCGACGACGCCGCCTATATCACCGGCCAGACGGTCAATGTGGATGGCGGCCTCATCATGTCCTGAGGCCTGCCGGGAACAAACGGGATCGCCGGTCAGAAGTCGCTAGCGATTCCCTTGTTCTCCCAGTCGCCATAGCGGATCGGCTCCGGCCCTGCGCGGCCGAGGATCTCGCGCGGAAGCCCGCTGGATGCCGCATCGATCGCCTTCCGCCGCGCCGCGGCTTCGGCCAGCGCGCGCGCTGCGGCCGGACTGATGATCCTCTCGGCGTCCGGCGCCGCGGCTTCGGTCGGTTCGCTCATCGTCCGTCCCGTTCAAATTCAGGTCTTGCGTCGATATAGAGATCGGCACGGCCCGCCGGCAATCCCGAACGACGAACCGATCGGCTCGCGTCGCCGGCCGCGATGGGGGCCGATGCGCGACCGACGCCGCGAACAGACTTGTTGCAGGGCGGCGGCACTCCCATCATATGGCTCGCAGATCATAGCGAGAGGAGGCCGCGCCAGCGGGCCTGAAACGATGAACGTGATGCGGACTGCACTGCTGCTCGCGGCGCTCACCGCCATCTTCATGGGTGTCGGCTATCTGGTCGGCGGCATGGGAGGCATGATGATCGCCTTCCTGATCGCCGCGGCGATGAACATCTTCAGCTACTGGAATTCCGACAAGATGGTGCTGTCGATGTACGGCGCCCGCGAGGTCGACGAACGCTCGGCGCCGGAATATTACGGCATCGTCAAGCGCCTCGCCGCGCGCGCCGGATTGCCCATGCCCCGTGTCTTCGTCATCGATTCGCCGCAGCCGAACGCGTTTGCGACCGGCCGCAACCCTCAGAACGCCGCCGTCGCGGCGTCGACCGGGCTGCTGCGGACGCTCTCCGCCGACGAGGTCGCCGGGGTCATGGCGCATGAGCTGGCGCATGTGAAGCACCATGACACGCTGACCATGACGATAACGGCGACCATCGCCGGTGCCGTGTCCATGCTTGCGAATTTCGTCTTCTTCTTCGGCGGGCACCGCGACGAGCGCAGCCCCTTCGGCGCCATCGGCGCGATCGCGGCCGCCCTGCTGGCGCCGATCGCGGCCATGCTGGTGCAGATGGCGATCAGCCGGACGCGCGAATATTCGGCCGACCGCACGGGCGCCGAGATCTGCGGCGAGCCGCGCGCGCTCGCCTCCGCCCTCGCCAAAATCGCCGGGGCCGCCGGCCATATTCCGAACGAGGCTGCCGAGGCCAATCCGGCGACGGCGCACCTCTTCATCATCAACCCCCTTTCAGGGCAGCGGATGGACAATCTCTTCTCGACTCACCCGGCGACGGAGAATCGCATCGCGGCGCTGATGGAGCTCGACCGGCAGATGGGCGGCACGCCGACCTATTCGGGACGCGTCGACCTACCGGGCGGCTTCGGCACGCGCCGGGCAACGAGCGGCACGCGCGGCCCCTGGGGAGGCTCCGGCAATGGCGCCTCCTCCGGCCGGGGTCCCTGGGGTTGACCGCCCCGACGGGAGGCCGCCCGAACCGCAAGCCTGGAGCCGGGAAACCCGCCCGCGCGAATGTGGATCCCGGATACGCCGCGCGCGATGCGGCGTCCTTTGCCTATGACCTGATCCTCGGCGAGGGCGTCGCGATCGACGTCGCCATCGAGGCGGATGGCAGCCCGTTCCGCCGGCTGGAGACGCGCGACCGCGCGCTCGCCCGCGCCATCCTCGGCACGACGCTGCGCCGGCGCGGCCAGATCCGCGAGGCGCTCGGCCGCTTCCTCGACAAGGCTTTGCCGCGCAAGAGCGGTCGCCTGTCGGCGATCCTCGAGACCGGAGCGGCGCAGATCCTGTTCATGGATGTCGCCGACCACGCCGCCGTCTCGATCGCCGTCAACCTCGCTGCGGCCGACCGTGACGCACGCCATTTCAAGGGTCTCGCCAATGCGGTCCTGCGGCGAGTGGTCGGCAGCCGCGAGGCGATCCTCGCCGAACAGGACGCCGAACGCCTCGCGACGCCGCCCTGGCTGTGGACGCGCTGGACGGACGCCTATGGCGCCGACACGGCCCGCGCCATCGCGGCGGCCCATCTGGTCGAGCCGCCGCTCGACCTGACCGTCAAGGGCGATGCCCCGCTCTGGGCCGAACGGCTGGGCGGGCTCGTCCTTCCGACGGGATCGGTGCGCCTCGCGGGCCACGGTCCGATCGAAAGCATGCCCGGCTTCGACGAGGGGGCCTGGTGGGTCCAGGACGCCGCGGCCGCCCTGCCCGCCCGCCTCTTCGGCGATCTTCGCGGCAAGACGGCCATCGATCTTTGCGCCGCGCCGGGCGGCAAGACGGCACAGCTCGCCGCGGCCGGCGCCCGTGTCACTGCGGTCGACATTTCGGAGCAGCGGCTCGGGCGGGTGCGTGAGAATCTCGCGCGCCTCCGTCTCGACGCTAAGGTGATCGCCGCCGATGCCGGGACGTTCGTTCCCGCCGAGCCCGTTGACGCCGTCCTGCTCGATGCCCCCTGCTCCGCCACCGGCACCATCCGCCGTCATCCCGACGTCGCATGGCTGAAGCATCCCGACGATATCGGCGCGCTGGCGACCATCCAGGCGCGGCTGATGCGGCATGCGACCACGATGCTGAAGCCGGGCGGTACGCTCGTCTACTGCACCTGCTCGCTGGAGCGGGAGGAAGGCGAGGAGCAGATCCATCGCGCGCTGGCCGAACTGCCGCTGGCGCTCGAACCCGTTGCGCCGGGCGATGTCGGCGGGATTGGGGAAATCTGCCGCGACGGCTTCATGAGGACCTTGCCCAGCGATCTTCCGATGGAGGATGCTCGCCTTTCGGGCCTCGACGGCTTCTTCGCCGCCCGCCTTCGCAAGATCGCCTGAGAGGCATCTCCCGCGAGGCGGTTCAATTCGAGGACAGTGGCCGCTAGATTGCAGCGCGATAGTATGGGCGATTCGTCGTGCGGGCGCTGGCGGCTGAAAAAGGGGCATTGAGTATGGCGCTCGGCGCGGGAACCGGAAAGGGACGACTTGTCCGGTACGCGGCCGCTTCGGCCTGGCGCCGGGCGCGCTACGACTTTCATGCCGGCCCGTTCTATCGCTGGCGCTATTTCGGTCAGGTCCCCGAGCGGCTGCTGATCGCGCCGACCGATCTTCGCACCGCCGATCCGACCATTGCGCACGACATCTATGCCGGCCGCTTCGTCTTCGCCGGCGACGTGGTCGACGTTTCCGGCTTCTCCGTCTTCGAGATCGAGGCGCCGTCGCGAGCCTGGGCGGCGGGCCTGCACGGCTTCGGCTGGCTGCGGCATCTGCGCGCGTCCGACCTCGCCGTTTCCCGCTCCAATGCGCGGGCGCTCGTCGACGAGTGGATCCGCTTCCAGCGCAGCCATGATCCGGTCGCGCGCGATCCGGAGGTGACGGCGCGGCGCGTGATGTCGTGGCTGGCGCAGACGCCGCTCGTTCTCGACGGCTGCGATCACGGCTTCTACCGCCGCTTCATGCGCATGCTGACGCGGCAGGTGCGACTGCTGCGGCGCGTTTCGCGCGATGTGAGGCCCGGCCTGCCGCGCCTCCGCGTTGCCATGGCGCTCGCCGCTGCCAGCCTCTCGCTCTCCGACCAGACGCGTTTCGCCCGCCAGGCCTCGCGCTTCGTCGACCAGGAACTGAACCGCCAGATCCTGCCCGATGGTGGCCATATTGATCGCAACCCCGGCACGGTGCTCGAGGTTCTCGTCGATCTGCTGCCGCTCCGTCAGGCGTTCACGGCGCGCGGATTGCAGCCGACGCCGGCGCTTCTCGGCGCGATCGACCGCATGATGCCGATGCTGCGCTTCTTCCGGCACGGCGACGGCTCCTTCGCCAAGTTCAACGGCATGGGCGAGACGCAGCTCGGCCTGCTGGCAACCGTGCTGGCCTATGACGATGCGCGCGGCGCGCCGGTGCGCAATGCGCCCTATGCCGGCTACCAGCGGCTCGACGCCGGCGAGACGGTCGTCATCGCCGACACCGGCCCGCCGCCGCTGCCGGTCCTTTCGACGACGGCCCATGCCGGCTGCCTCGCCTTCGAGATGAGCGTCGGCCGCCAGCCGCTGATCGTGAATTGCGGCGTGCCCGGCCCGGGCGCGACCGCGCTTCGCCGCCTCGCGCGCACCACCGCCGCCCATTCGACCGCCACGCTGAACGATTCCTCCTCCTGCCGTTTCCTGACCGGCGGCTACCTCGCCGAACGGCTGGGCGAAGTGATCATCGCCGGACCGACGCGGGTTCCGGTGACCCGCCAGGAGGAGCGCGGCGCCGTCGTCGTGACGGCCTCGCATGACGGCTATGTCGCGCGCTACGGCATCCTACATACGCGTCGCCTGTCGCTCTCGCGCTTCGGCGACCGCCTTTCGGGCATCGACAGCTTCACAAGCCCGAGCGGCAGCGCCATCGCCAAGGGCGGCCGGGATTCCTTCGCGATCCGCTTCCATCTGCATCCCGCGGTCCAGGCCAACCGTCTCGCGGGCGGTCACGGCGTGCTGCTCGTGCTGCCCGACGGCTCCGCCTGGCAGTTCGAGACGGACGCGCAGGAGCTCGCGATCGAGGAGAGCATCCGCCTTTCCGACATTCGCGGCAGCCGGCGGGCCGAGCAGATCGTGATCCATGGCCGGGCGCTCCGCCAGGCCGAGGTCAAGTGGCAGTTCCGGCGGGTCGCCGAGGCCGGCGGCCGCCGCTCGTCCGATCACGACGATGCCGAGGATGATCAGCCGGCATAGCCCGAGGTCTGATACGGCCCAAGGCGTGTTCACGGCTGCACAGGGCGCGGATTCGTGTTATCGCGCGGCAGCCCCATGACACCCAAGAGGATTTGAGATGGCCGTGCCGCCGCCCAAGGTCGCCGCTCCGGACCTGGTTCCGCTCACCCGCGCCCTGTTCTCGGTTTCCGACTCGCGCGGAATGATCGATCTCGCCCGGGCGCTCGACGCGCGCGGGGTACTTCTTTTTGCGACAGGGTCGACCGCCAAGGCGATTGCAGCGGCCGGCATGCCCGTCACCAATGTGGCCGACCTGATCGGCTTTCCCGAGATCCTCGGCGGGCGCGTGAAGACGCTGCATCCCAAGATCCATGGCGGCCTGCTCGGCATCCGCAACGATCCGGTACATGCGGCGGAGATGGAAGAGCACGGCATCGAGCCCTTCGATCTCGTGGTCTGCAATCTCTATCCCTTCGAAGCCACGGTCGCCGCGACCGACGACTATGCGACGATCGTCGAGAATATCGACATCGGCGGGCCGGCGATGACACGCGCCTCCGCGAAGAACCATGGTTTCGTCTCCGTCCTGGTCGATCCCGACGACTATGACGCGCTGCTCGCCGAGATCGAGGCGCATGGCGGCGCGACCACGCTCGCGGCGCGCAAGCGCTGGGCGGCCAAGGCCTTTGCCCGCACGGCGGCCTATGATGCGGCGGTCTCCGGCTGGTTCGCCGGCCAGGTCGGCGACACCACGCCGAAATGGCGCAGCCTCGGTGGCACGCTGCGCGAGGCGCTGCGCTACGGCGAGAATCCGCACCAGTCGGCAGCGTTCTATGCCACGGGCGAGAAGCGCCCCGGCGTGGTGACGGCGCGGCAGGTGCAGGGCAAGCAGCTCTCCTACAACAACATCAACGACACCGACGCGGCCTATGAGCTCGTCGCCGAGTTCGACCCGGCGGTGACGCCGGCCGTGGCGATCATCAAGCATGCGAACCCGTGCGGCGTCGCCACCGGCGCCTCGCTGCTCGAAGCCTATCGGCTGGCGCTGCGCTGCGATCCCGTCTCGGCCTTTGGCGGCATCGTGGCGCTCAACGGCACGCTCGACGCCGAGGCGGCGCGCGAGATCGTCGAGGTGTTCACCGAGGTGATCATCGCGCCCGACGCGACCGATGAGGCGATCGCCATCGTCGCGGCCAAGAAGAACCTGCGCCTGCTGCTGGCGGGCGGCCTGCCCGATCCAGCCGCGCCCGGCCTCTCGATCCGGACGGTCGCCGGCGGGTTTCTCGCGCAGGACCGCGATGCCGGCCGCGTCGCGCTCGGCGATGTGCGGGTGGTGACCAAGCGGGCGCCGAGCGAGGCCGAAATGGCCGATTTGCTCTTCGCGTTCCGCGTGGCGAAGCACGTGAAATCGAATGCCATCGTCTATGCGAAGGGCGGAACGACGGTCGGCATCGGCGCCGGCCAGATGAGCCGTGTCGATTCCTCGACCATCGCCGCCAAGAAGGCAGCGGAGGCGGCGCGGGCGGCGGGTCTCGCGGAGAGCCTCGCGATCGGCTCCGTCGTCGCGTCGGACGCGTTCTTCCCCTTCGCCGACGGCCTGCTGGCCGCAGCCGAGGCGGGCGCCACCGCGATCATTCAGCCGGGTGGCTCGATCCGTGACGAAGATGTGATCGCGGCCGCGGATTCTGCGGGTCTCGCCATGGTCTTCACCGGCATGCGTCACTTCCGGCATTGACGCCGGCCGGTCATGGGTGATGATTTCGCCCGCGCCGCCGAAGGGCCTCCGAGCGGGTTCGGAGAGCGAGACATCGGGCGGGGAAATCGTTACAAGGTCTGTCGCCCGGCCGCTCGCCCGGCCTGGCGCAGAGGCATGCGGTCGGTCATGGACCTGGCCGATCTGGTGTGCCGCAGGGAGAGTTCATGACGGCCGCAGTCAAAACTGTCTTGTTTGTCGATTACGACAGCCTCTATCTCAGCCTGCGAGCACGCGATCCGGGGATCGCTCGTCGCTTCGCCTCCCGGCCGGGAACCTGGATCGAGGCCATCGAGTCCGGGCTCCTCGCAACGCCGTCCGGTGAAAACCCCGTTCGCCGCCGCATCCTGATGCGCCGCTGCTATGCCGACCCGAAGCTGATCGGCAAGGCGCGGGCAGCCTTCCAGGGTCAGGGTTTCCAGATCGTCGACTGCCCGCCCCTTCCGGGCCGCGAGCGCAACTCGGCCGAAATCCATATGGTTCTGGATACGATCGATGCGCTCGGCCACCAGACCGGCTTTGAAGAATTCATCCTCCTGTCGGCGGATTCCGACCTGACGCCGGTGATCTTTCGCCTGCGCTCCTACAATCGCCAGACGACGATCTATTCGACGCTCCTCACGCCGGCGAGCTACCGCGCCGTTGCGGACAACGCGATCGACGAGGCCGCGCTGACCGCCATCCTGGCGACGACCGCCGATTCCGAGTCGCCTGAGGCCGAGGAGGTCGAGGACGATGCGGCCGGCCGGCCGGCCGGCGAGCGCGACGATCTCGCGACGCTTGCCCGCCGCATCCATCAGGCGACCAATGTTCCGCTGTTCCCGCCCAAGGTCTATGCCGAGCTCTTCCGGGCCCTTGCGCACGAGATCGCGGAGAACGGCTACCACTTCCAGGCGACCGCCGAGAATGTCGCCGCCCGGCTGATCGCCGCCGGCCGCAACGCCTCGCGCCGGCAGGTCGCCTTCGTCGTGAAGGGCCTCGCGCTGAAGGGCCACGTCTTCTCCGTGACCGACACGCCAGAGCGCCTCGCCGAGGTGTTCAAGGAGCAGGTGCTCTACCTCGCCCGCAATGCCGGCCTCGAAATCGACGACGCCGTCGAGATGCAGGTGAAGATCTGGGTCGGCGGGCGCTCCGGCCCCTCCGACATCCCCGCCCTGCCCCCGCCGCAGCCGACGATCGCCGTCGCCCCGAGCGTCAAGGCCGCGCCGCAGCCGGCTGCACCCCAGCCTGCCGCGCCGCCGCCTTCCACGGCACGGATGACGCCGATCCCGTCGCCGCCGCCGATGCCGGCATCGAGCGAGCCGGCCGCAAAGCCGCGGCCGATCATCGTGCGCGCTTCGGAGCCGCCGATGCCGCAGCCGATCCGCCCGATCACCGTTCGGCCGGCCGAGCCGGCGGCACAGCCCGAGCCGCAGCCGATCGCGCCCGGGCCCGCGCCCGTTCGCCCTGCACCAGAGCGCCGCGTCGCCGCGCCGCCCCCGGCAGCGCAGCCGCAGCCCCAGCCCCAGCCCCAGCCGCAGCCGACGGTTCAGCAGCAGCCCGAGCCTGTCGTCCCGTCGGCCCCGCCGGCCATCGATGCACCGCAGCCTGTGATCCGGCCCGCGCCCCCGGCGCCGCGGCCCGCGGCCTCACGGCCGGCGGTCGAGGTCGAGGAGCCGGTGCGTCCGCGGACGCCGATCAGCCCGCCGCGGGCCCGGACGGTACGCACGGGAACGACGCCCGAGGCGACGCCGCCTGCCCCGCCGCCACCGGCCCCGCCCGTACCGGCACGCAGCGCTTCGGTCGGTCCGGTTCGGCCGCCGGCACGACGCCCGGCGCCGGCCGCAGCCGCCGAGGCGCCGAAGCCCGCTGCGGATGGCGAGAAGGACAAGGATCCGATCGAGAGCTCGATCCTTGCCGCGATCGCCGAAGCGGTCGATGTGCTCGTGGTCGAGGATGGGACGGAGCCGCAGGTCGCCGAGGCGGCGGACACGGCGATTGCCGCGGAGAGCATCGCGGAGTCGACGCCCGCAAAGCGGTCGGCGCCGAAGCAGCAGCAGGCGCCCGTCGAGGATGACGGCGATATTGGCGACGAGATCCAGCGCATCCTCGCCGCCTACAGCCAGAACAGGAAGCCCTCCGGCAAATAGCCGGAGGGCTTCGCCCTCATTCAGCCATTGGCGATATACTGGCCGCCATTGATGGTGAGCACGGCGCCGGTCATGAAGGCGCTGGCATCGGAGGCGAGATAGGCGACGAGCGCCGCGATCTCGGAGGCCTGGCCGAGCCGACCGACCGGGATCTGGGCGATGATGCCCTCGAGCACCTTCTCCGGAACGGCAGCGACCATGTCGGTGTCGATATAGCCGGGGCAGATGCAGTTCACGGTGACGCCCTTGCGGGCATTCTCCAGCGCGAGCGCCTTGGAGAAGCCGATCACGCCGGCCTTGGCGGCGGAATAATTGACCTGGCCAAGCTGGCCCTTCTGGCCGTTGATCGACGAGATGTTGACGATGCGGCCGAAGCCGCGCTCGCGCATGCCGTCGATCACCGGACGGGTCATAGCGAACATCGAGCCGAGATTGGTGTTGATGACGCTGATCCAGGCGTCATGGTCCATCTTGTGGAACCAGCCGTCACGGGTGATGCCGGCATTGTTGACGAGGATGTCGACCGGTCCCAGCGCCGCCTCGACCTCGGCAATGCCCTTCACGCAGGCCTCGTGATCGGCGACGTCCCATTTGAACGTCTCGATCCCGGTCTCGGCCTTGAAGGCCTCGGCCTTCTCCACATTGCCGTGATAGGTCGCGGCCACGGTATGGCCGGCCGATTTGAGGCCGATGGCGATGGCGGCGCCGATGCCGCGGGTACCGCCGGTGACGAGGGCTACGCGTGCCATAGTTCTCCCTGCTCCCTGGAAAGGAGGGGCCGGTTCAATCCGGCCGCCTCACGACAAAGTCTGGCCAGCGGCCGGCTCAGCGCTCGATCGTCATGGCGATGCCCATGCCGCCGCCGATGCACAGCGTGGCGAGGCCCTTCTTCGCATCGCGGCGCACCATCTCATGCAGCAGCGTCACCAGAATGCGCGCACCCGACGCGCCGATCGGATGTCCGATGGCAATGGCGCCGCCATTGACGTTGACCTTGGACGTATCCCAGCCGAGGCCCTTGTTGACGGCGCAGGCCTGGGCCGCGAACGCCTCATTGGCCTCGATCAGGTCGAGATCGTCCTTGGACCAGCCCGCTTTCTCGAGCGCCTTCTTCGAGGCCGGGATCGGGCCCGAGCCCATCAGGGCCGGATCGACGCCGGCGGTCGCCCAGGACGCGATACGGCCGAGCGGCGTGACGCCGCGCTTCGCCGCCTCGGCGGCGGTCATCAGCACGACGGCCGCCGCCCCGTCATTGAGGCCGGAGGCATTGCCGGCGGTCACAGTGCCGTCCTTGGCAAAGGCGGGGCGCAGCTTGGCGACGGCGTCGAGGGTCGCGCCGGCGCGGATGTACTCGTCATTCTCGACGACGATATCGCCCTTCTTGGACGAGATGACGAAGGGGATGATCTCGTCCTTGAAGCGTCCCGCCTTCTGGGCCGCCTCGGCCTTGTTCTGCGAGGCGACGGCGAGTTCGTCCTGCTGCTCGCGCGTGATCTGATATTCGCGCGCCACATTCTCCGCAGTGACACCCATGTGATAGCCGTTGAAGGCATCCCAGAGGCCGTCCCGGATCATCGTGTCGATGAGGTTCAGGTCGCCGAACTTGGTGCCGGCGCGCAGATACGCCGCATGCGGCGCCAGCGACATCGACTCCTGCCCGCCGGCCACGATCACCGAAGCGTCGCCCGAGGCGATCTGCTGCATACCGAGCGCGACCGCGCGGAGGCCCGAGCCGCACACCTGGTTGAGACCGAAGGCCGTAGATTCGATCGGCAGTCCAGCCGCGATCGCCGCCTGTCGCGCCGGGTTCTGGCCCTGCGCGCCCGTCAGCACCTGGCCGAGAATCACCTCGTCGACCTCGCCCGCCTCGGCCTTGGCCCGCTCCAGCACGCCCTTGATCACGGCGGCGCCGAGCTGATGCGCGGGCGTCGACCCGAACGATCCGTTGAAGGAACCGACCGCGGTACGGCCCGCCGCCGCGATCACGATATCGACTTCATGGGCCATGGCGTAATCCTTGTTTGGAGATCCCTCGAGCGAGAGAAGACCGCGCCGTCCCCGCTGTCAACCAGAGGCGGCAGCGCCCGGCAGCGCCCGTGCCTCTCTCTTGTGCTGCGTCGCAGCGTTTGCGCAGCAAGAGTGCAGCAATGCGCCGCACAAAAGGATGGCGGCTGCTGTCAAAAGCACCTATCGTGACAAAAGGAGAGGAAGAGCCGGTCCTGGCGCTCGCGCGCTTCTGGCGCGCCCGACGCAACCGGCGGTATATGTCCATTGGCACTCAGGGAGCGGGTATGGCCAAGGATCAAGAACCGACGACGATCAAGAAATACGCCAATCGGCGGCTCTACAATACCGGTACCTCCACCTATGTGACGCTGGAGGACCTCGCATCCATGGTGAAGTCCGGCGAAGATTTTGTCGTCTATGACGCGAAGTCGGGCGATGACATCACGCGGTCGGTCCTCACGCAGATCATCTTCGAGCAGGAGAACAAGGGGCAGAACCTTCTGCCGATCACCTTCCTGCGCCAGCTGATCCGCTTCTATGGCGACTCGATGCAGAATCTGGTGCCGACCTATCTCGATTTCTCCATCGACAGCCTGACGCGCGACTCCGACAAGCTTCGCGGCCAGATGGCGAATGCCTTCGGCCCGAGCGCCTTCACCGCGATCGAGGAGACGGTGCGTCGCAATACGGAGATGTTCGAGCAGGCAATGCGCATGTTCCTGCCGTTCAGCGGCGGCCGGCCCGAGCCGAGCACGCAGGAGCGGCCGCGCACTGAGCCCAAGGCGGAGACGCGCAGCGAGGGCAAGGCCGACGGCGAGTTCGACACGCTGAAGCGCCAGCTCGAGGAGATGCAGAA
Source organism: Kaistia hirudinis (assembly GCF_014196455.1). Taxonomy (GTDB): domain Bacteria; phylum Pseudomonadota; class Alphaproteobacteria; order Rhizobiales; family Kaistiaceae; genus Kaistia; species Kaistia hirudinis. The sequence goes on along the minus strand of NZ_JACIDS010000003.1, from coordinate 557,420 downwards.
GAAGATCGACGCGCTGGCCGGGAAGTCCTGACCGCTCCTGGCCTCGCTTTGCGAGCGGCGCGGCGCCTGTCGTGCCGATCGCCATTGCAGCGCGCCGCCACGCTTCCCATTTCTTTCCAGGCAGCTCTATCGAGCGCCTGGAGGTGATGAACGATGTTCGGCTGGAAGCGCGGCAGGAAGGCAGAACCCGTCGAGATCCACGGCCCCGATGATTTCGTGGCCGAAAGCGAGCGCGTACAGCGCGGTCTCTGGCAGACCCTGCGCCGTTCGGCGGGACGCATTCCCTTCGCCGAAGACGTGGTCGCCGCCTATTTCTGCGCGATGGATTCCAGCACGCCGTTTCGGGTCCGCGCGACGCTGATGGGCGCGCTCGCCTATTTCGTCATGCCCGTGGATGCGGTTCCCGACATTCTCGTCGGCATCGGTTTCGCCGATGACGCCACCGTGCTGATGACGGCTGTCACCATGCTGGGCGCGCATTTGAAGCCGGTTCACCGTGAGGCGGCCCGGCGCGCGCTCGATCGTGCCAGCAGCGAAGCAGCCTGATGCACGTTTGCCCCTCTAGGGCCATTTTCTTGCCCCATGAACTCCCTGCGTCGTGCTCGGGGGAGCGCGGCGTTTCGCGCAGGCGGATTGGTTCACGGAATGTTAATGTGACACCGCCAATTTGAGTTGGTTCCGAAGGCTGGTGGTATCCTCGCCGCCGGTGATTTGAAACTTGGGTGAGAGGATAATGAACGCAATCAGGATCGCGACCACGGCGCTTCTCCTCGGCGGCCTCGCCGGCGTGGCGCACGCTCAGACCCCGAATCGCGTCGGCACCTTCAAGGACTGGAGCGCCTACGCCTACGCGGACAAGAAGGGGAAGGTCTGCTACGCCGCCTCGCAGCCCAAGTCGCAGGAACCCAAGGGGGCCAACCGCGACCCGGCCTATTTCATGATCACGGCGCGGCCGAGCGAGAATGTGCGCTCGGAGGTGTCGGTGATCATCGGCTACCGCTTCAAGGACGGCTCGAAGGTCACCGTCGACATCGACGGGCAGAAATTCTCCATGTTCACCAAGGAGGATGGCGCCTGGATCGAGAACGCCGCGGAGGAAACCGCGATGATCGAGGCGATGAAGAAGGGCCACGCCATGTCGGTGTCCGGCACGTCGAGCCGCGGCACGGTCACGACCGACAATTATTCGCTTTCCGGCATCTCGGCCTCGCTCGATGCGATGGGCAAGAGCTGCCGTTAGGCCGAACTGATCCCGAGATCAGCCAACGAATTTGACGGGCGCCCCACGGCGCCCGTTTGCTTTTGCGCCTCAGGCCGGCAGCACGATGCCGAATCGGGAGCCGCCGCCCGGCCGTGCGGTGATCGCCAGCCGCCCGCCATGGGCGTCGACGATCTCGCGCACGATGGCGAGGCCGAGCCCTGCGCCGCCCGTGTCGCGTCCGCGCGAGGCCTCCAGCCGCTCGAACGGCTCCAGGATGCGCTCGCGGTCCGCCTCCGGGATGCCCGGACCGCGATCCTCGACAAAGATCCCGATCTCGTCTCGCCCTGCTTCGATCGACAGCTCCGCCGACCCGCCATAGGCGACGGCATTGTCGATCAGATTGCCGAGCGCCCGGCCGAGCGCCAGCCGCGACGCCAAGACCTGTATGGGCTCCGCCGGAGGCGTGAAGACGACCGGCGCGCCGGCCTCGATGCGCGAGCGGGCGATGTCATCGACCAGCGCCACGAGGTCGACCGGCGCCCGGGCCGCGGCGCTGCGTGTCGACTTGGCATAGGCGAGCGCCTCCTCGACCAGGGCCTGCATATCTTCGACATCGCGCTCCGCGCGATCCCGCATCGCGTCGTCCGGCAGCATCGCGACGCGCAGACGCAGCCGCGTCAGATGCGTGCGCAGATCATGCGCGATGGCTGCGACCACGAAGGTCCGGCCCTGGACCAGGCCCGCAATGCGCGACTGCATGGCGTTGAAGGCACGCACGAGCGACCGCGTCTCGGGCGACCCGGTCTCGGGCAGCGCCTCGGCCTGCATACCCTGGCCGAAGCGCTCGACCGCCGCGGCGAGGCGGGTGATCGGCCGCGTCTCGCGCAGGATGGCGAGCCCGGCCAGGATCGCGACCGCGAATCCGACCAGGCTCGCGACGAAACCGGAGGGGAAGCCGAACAGGCGGATATTGAGGCTGTCGGCTGGACGGAGGACGAGGCTTCGCCTGCCTGCGAGACCGACGATGATCTCGATCGGATCGCGCATGAACAGCCGGCGCAGGCCGCGGCGAACGGGCTGGCCCTCGAGCGCAGGGCCGGAGCGCCGCGCGACGACTTCGCGTCCGTCGCCCGGTGCCAGATTGCGACGAATCGCGGCCTCCAGCCAGCCGATGCGACTGCCCGCCTCGGCCATTGGCACCGGCGCCTCGCTCACGCTCGCATCGAAGCTCGGCCCGTTCAGCGCGCGCAGCACGAGACGCTGCTGCTCCGCCGATGCGCCGTCGAGGAGCGTCGCGAGCGACGCAACCTGATCGGGCAGCGGCGCGCGGAAGCCGGCCTCCGTGGCCGCGTCGCGACGGACGAAGAAGGCGACCGAGGAGAGGATCTGGAGGGCGATCACCGCAAGGATGAGCACGAGGCTGATGCGCCAGGCCAGGCTGAGACGGAGCATCTCAGCCGTCCCGCAGCTCGCCGGCGAAGAGATAGCCGCCATTGCGGACCGTGGTGATCAGCCCCTCCGCGCCGGGGCTCGCGTCGGTGAGCTTGCGCCGCAGGCGGCTGACGGAAACGTCGATCGTCCGGTCGAAGGGATCCGCCATGCGGCCGCGCGTCCAGTCGAGCAGCTGGTCGCGGGACAGGACCCGGCGCGGATGCTCGACGAAGCAGACGAGGAGATCGAATTCAGCGGAGGTGAGCGCGATCCGCCGTCCGCCGATCTCGAGGCTACGCATGTCGATATCGATTAGGAAATCGCCGAACCGATGGCGACGGCGCGGCACGGACTCGGCGGCGGCGACCGGCTCAATGCGGCGCAGGATGGCGCGGATGCGGGCCAGCAATTCGCGCGGATTGAACGGCTTGCCGAGATAATCGTCGGCCCCGAGTTCGAGCCCGACGATCCGATCGACGTCGTCGTCCTTGGCGGTGAGGATCAGGATCGGAATGCGGCTGCGCGCCCGCAGCCGGCGGCAGATCGAGAGCCCGTCTTCCCCGGGCAGCATCAGATCGAGGATGACGACATCGGGCTGGAGCGTGCGCAGCATCGCATCCATCGCCGCGCCCGACGGGGCGAGCTCGACGCGGAAACCCTCGCGCCCCAGGAAGGCGGACAAGAGCGCGCCGATCTCGCGATCGTCCTCGACGACCAGCAGGACCGGCTGCCGCGCCGCAATGCTCTCCGACACCGTCTCGTTCGCCCTGGCTTCCATGGAGCGGGAAGCTGCGCCCTCTTCGCGCGCGCTGCAACGCGTCGCGAGGCCATCGTTACAAAACATTACATCGCGGGCCGTTTCTGAAAAGCCGGCGCAAACTCGGCCGGCCATCCTCCAGGGCGTCGAAGCAAGACCCCAGCCTCCCGACAATTCGACCCCAGGAGAAGCACCATGATGAATGCGACCACCAGACTGCTCGTCGCCGGAGCCTTCGCCGCCGCCGCCGTGGCGATGACCGCCGCACCCGCCTCGGCCTGGACGCGGAGTTCCAGCGTGACCACGGCGCGTGGGACCTATACCGGCAGCGCGTCCGGCAAGTGTGCCTATGGCGCCGGCTGCCAGCGCGGCAGCAGCTGGACCGGACCGAATGGCGGGACCGTGAACCACCAGGGCTCCGCCTATGCGACCGGCAATGGCGCGATCAATTATGGCGGCTCGACCACCGGCCCCAACGGCGGCACGGTCTCGCGCAGCGGCACGATTTCGCGCTACTGAAGCCATGGCGCGCGACATCGGCATAGGCGGGACCGGCGCCGTCTGATCGGGCGTCCGCGCGCGCCGCAATTGACATTTCCGCGGTTTTTCCTTAAGAGCCGCGGAAATCTGCGAAGAGGTCACCTCCGAGCTGCCGACCGGAACGAGATTCCGGAGGTCAACGTCCGCCAGCGCGTTGCGCCCGCGGGCGGCGTACCTATTTGGCATGACGGTGGCGATCCCTCAAAGCAAGCGGGCCCGATGTTCGACAGTCTCTCAGAACGCCTTTCCGGCATTTTCGACAAGCTCACCCGGCGCGGTGCGCTGAGCGAGGCCGATGTCAACGAGGCGATGCGCGAGGTGCGCCGCGCGCTGATCGAGGCCGACGTAGCGCTCGACGTCGTCCGCTCCTTCACCGACAAGGTCCGCAGCCGCGCCGTCGGCGCCGAAGTCATCCGCTCGGTCACGCCGGGCCAGATGGTCGTCAAGATCGTCCACGACCAGCTCGTCGAGATGCTGGGCTCCGAGGCCGAGACGATCGACCTCAACGCGCCTGCGCCCGTGCCGATCATGATGGTCGGCCTGCAGGGCTCGGGCAAGACGACCACCACCGCCAAGATCGCCCGCCGGCTCAAGGAGCGCGACAAGCGCAAGGTGCTGATCGCCTCGCTCGACGTGCGCCGCCCGGCGGCGCAGGAGCAGCTCCGCGTGCTCGGCGAGCAGAACGGCATCGACAGCCTGCCCATCGTTGCCGGCCAGTCGCCGACAGACATCGCGACGCGCGCGCTGCAGGCGGCTCGCCTCGGCGGTTATGACGTCGTCATCCTCGACACCGCCGGCCGCACGCATATCGACGAGCCGCTGATGGTCGAGATGGCCGACATCAAGGCTATCGCCAAGCCGCACGAGATCCTGCTCGTCGCCGACAGCCTCACCGGCCAGGACGCCGTCAACCTCGCGCGTTCGTTCGATGAGCGCGTCGGCATTACCGGCATCGTGCTGACGCGTACCGACGGCGACGGCCGCGGCGGCGCCGCGCTCTCGATGCGCGCCGTCACCGGCAAGCCGATCAAGCTGCTCGGCACGGGCGAGAAGTCCGATGCGCTGGAGGATTTTCATCCCGGCCGCATCGCCAACCGCATTCTCGGCATGGGCGACATCGTCTCGCTCGTCGAGAAGGCGGCCCAGAACATCGACATGGAGCAGGCGAAGAAGGCCGCGGAGAAGATGCGCAAGGGCATCTTCGACCTCGACGACCTCGCCCAGCAGCTCCGCCAGATGGAAAAGATCGGCGGCATGTCGGGCATGCTCGGCATGATGCCGGGCGTCGGCAAGATCAAGAAGCAGCTCGAAGGCGCCAATCTCGACGACAGGGTGATCAAGCGCCAGGTCGCGATCATCGGCTCAATGACCAAGGAAGAGCGCCGCAATCCGGACGTGCTGAAGGCGAGCCGCAAGAAGCGCATCGCCTCGGGCTCCGGCACCAAGGTCGAGGACGTCAACCGCCTGCTCAAGATGCACCGCCAGATGGCCGACATGATGAAGGCCATGGGCAAGCAGAAGGGCGGCGGCATGCTCGGCAAGATGATGGGCGCGCTCGGCGGCGGCGGGATGGGCGGCATGCCCAATATCGACCCGGCCGAGCTCGAAAAGCTCGCCAAGCAGATGGGCGGCGGCGCCGGCGGACTTCCGCCCGGATTGCCGCAGGGCCTGTCGCAGGGCCTGTCGCAGGGCCTCAAGGGTATTCCCGGCCTCGGCGGGGCGAAGCTGCCCGGCCTTGGTGGTGGTGGTTTCCCGGGCTTGCCCGGAAAGAAGAAATAGGCGCGACGCGCCGCAGACCAATCTGGCTTTGAAAGGAAGAAGAAAATGTCCCTGAAGATCCGCCTCGCCCGCTCCGGCGCGAAGAAGCGTCCGTTCTACCGCATCGTCGTCGCCGACGCCCGTTCGCCGCGCGACGGCCGCTTCATCGAGCGTATCGGCTCCTTCGACCCGATGCTCGACAAGGAGAACGCGAACCGCGTCGTGCTCGACCAGGAGCGCGCCAAGCACTGGCTCTCGGTCGGCGCCCAGGCGACGGACCGCGTCGCCCGCTTCCTGAGCGATGCCGGCCTCTTGAACCGCGCGCCGCGCAACAACCCGCAGAAGGCCGTCCCGGGCAAGAAGGCCCAGGAGCGCGCCGCCGAGAAGGCCAAGAAGGCCGAAGCCGCCGCCGCTGCGGAGTAATGCGGCCACTTTGCCGCTGCCGCCCTCCCCTTCGCGGGGAGGGACCGGAGCTTCGCCATGGCGCATGACGATCCGCTGCGTGAGGACAGGATCCTCCTCGGCCAGTTCGGTGCCGCGCATGGCATTCGCGGCGAGGTGAAGCTGCACGCCTTCGCCGAGGATCCCGCGAGCCTCGCCGACTATGGCCCGCTGACGCTCGACGACGGCCGCGTCGTCGAGATCGTTCAGCTGCGTCCGCAGGGCGAGGCGCTTGTTGCGCGCGTCAAGGGCGTCGCCGACCGCAATGCGGCCGAGACGCTGCGCAACCGCAAGCTCTACATCCCCCGGTCGGCCCTGCCGCCGCTGGAGGACGAGGACGATTTCTATCACGCCGACCTCGTCGGCCTTTCGGCCGAGCGCCGCGATGGAACCTCGCTCGGCCGTGTCGTCGCCGTGCAGGATTTCGGCGCGGGCGACCTTCTGGAAATCCTCCCGGAAGGCGGACGCAGCTTCTACCTCCCCTTCACCCGCGCCGTGGTCCCGGTCGTCGACATCACCGGCGGGCGGCTCGTCGTCGAGCCGCCGGACGAGACCGAGGCGCGCGAGGGCGACGAGACGGCGAGCCCGGAGGACGGGTCGTGAGCGTTCCGCCCTGGCGCGCCACGGTCCTGACGCTCTATCCCGAGATGTTCCCCGGCCCGCTCGGCACATCGCTGGCCGGCCGTGCGCTCCAGGACGGCACCTGGGCGATCGAGGCGCGTGACATCCGCGCCTCGGCCACCTCACGCCATCGCAATGTCGATGATACGCCGGCCGGCGGCGGGCCGGGCATGGTGATGCGCGCCGACATCGTGGCGGCGGCGATCGATGCCGCACTCACGCCGGACGACACGCGCCCGCGCCTCCTGATGAGCCCGCGCGGCCGTCCGCTCCAGCAAAGCCGCGTGCGCGCTCTCGCGGAGGAGCAGGGCGTGATCGTCGTCTGCGGCCGGTTCGAGGGCGTGGACGAGCGGGTGATCGCGGGACGCGGCCTCGAGGAGGTCTCGATCGGCGACTATGTGCTGTCCGGCGGCGAGCTCGGCGCCATGGTGCTGATCGATGCCGTCGTCCGCCTGCTGCCCGGCGTCATGGGCGCGAGCGCCTCGGGCGAAGAGGAGAGCTTCGAGGGCGGGCTGCTCGAATACCCCCATTATACGCGGCCGCGCGAATGGGAGGGGCAGTCGATCCCCGAAATCCTGCTCTCCGGCGACCATCAGGCCATCGCCCGCTGGCGCCGCGCGGAAGCGGAGCGGATCACCCGCGAGAGACGGCCCGACCTCCTGGCCGCCCGCCGCTGAACGGCGCAGAAAAGGCCGATTTCCGACCGTTCGGCCTTGACAGGAACAGCCTCGCCCGTATAACAGCGGCCGATCACGGTGCGGCAGAGCAGTCGCGCCGTTTTTCATTCGCTTTAGCCTGACTGAAAGAAGCCGGCCCTTTGAGGCTGAGCTGAACAACGGAAAGAACAATGTTCGCAGTCATCAAGACCGGTGGCAAGCAGTACCGCGTTGCCGCCAATGACGAGCTCGCCGTCGAGCTTCTGGCCGGTGAAGCCGGCGATACCGTCACGTTCGACCAGGTGCTCCTGGTCGGCGACGAGGCAGGCACCACCGTCGGCGCGCCGACCGTTGCCGGCGCCACCGTCACCGGCGAGATCGTCGACCAGACCCGTACGCGCAAGATCCTTGTGTTCAAGAAGCGCCGGCGTCAGAATTCGAAGCGCAGCCGCGGCCATCGCCAGCACCAGACCGTGGTCCGGATCACCGGCATCTCGGCGGGCGCCTGAGCAGGCACCGAGCGGCGCTCCGGCCCAACGGCCGGGCACCAGGTTTCATCGAGGCTCCGCGGGTCGAACGCGTGAGCCGGGAAGACCGGGCCTGAGGCGGCTCGCTTCCTGAAGCGGAATTGGAGTGGATCATGGCACACAAGAAGGCAGGCGGTTCCTCGCGCAACGGTCGCGATTCCGCGGGTCGCCGTCTCGGCGTCAAGAAGTTCGGCGGCGAAGCCGTCGTCTCGGGCAACATCATCATCCGCCAGCGTGGCACGCAGTGGCATCCCGGCACGGGCGTTGGCCTGGGCAAGGATCACACGATTTTCGCCGTCGAGGACGGTGTGGTCGCGTTCCGCCGCAAAGCCAATGGCCGTACCTACGTCTCCGTCGCCCCAGTGGCGGTAGAGGCTGCAGAATAACCGGTCATTCCCAAGGAACGCCGGTGTCACCATGACCCCGGCCGCGCCTGATGACGGTCCAGTTGCGAGGGGAGATGGGACACCATCTCCCCTTTCTTCATGGCCCATCGGGAGGCGACGATGCAGGACGACGGCGGCGAAGCGGCGAGCGACGACGAAGAACGGTGGCTGCCGACACGGCGGCTGCAGCTTCGCCCGCCAAGGCGGGGCGATGTGGCCGCCCTTTCGGCAGCGCTCGACAATCCGCGGGTGGCGATGGGGCTGGTCAACGTGCCCTACCCCTATCTGCGGAACGACGCGGAGGCCTGGGTCGAGCGCGAGCGCGCGCGTCCCTGCGCCTCCGGCGCCAGCTATGTCGCCGTGGCGCGGCGCGAGGGCGGGCTGGTCGGGGCCGCCTTCCATAGCCGCAGCGACAGCTGGCCCGATGGCTTCGAGATCTCGTTCTGGATCGCCGAGCGCTTCTGGGGCCGGGGTTTCGGGACGGAGGTCGCGCATGCGATCGTCGACCACGCCTTTCAGGCCGGCGGCGCCGAGCGGCTCTGGTGCGCGATCCGCGTCAACAGCGCGGCGGCCCGGCGTGTCGCGGAGAAGTGCGGCTTCCAGTTCCGCGATACGGGCATGATACGCTCGCTCGCGGCGCGCGGCGCGGTGCCGATCGAACGCTTCGTGCTCGAGCGACGCGTCTGGGCCAGCCTCAAGGCCTGGGGCGCAGAGGGCGCGATGCGCAGGACGCCACAGGAGGCGGACAATGAAGACGATGCGATCGACGCCGCCTGACCGGATCCTGGCCACGGACCGGCTCGTCCTTCGGCCGGCCGAACTCTCGGACGCGCCCGCGATCGCGGCCGGCCTCGACGATTTCGAGGTGACGCGCTGGCTGGCGCGCGTGCCCTTTCCCTACAGTCTGGACGAGGCCGAGCGTTTCCTCGTCTGGGAGCGCGGGCAGCGCTGGGGCGGCGAGGATCGCGTGTTCATCGTCGACCGGAACGGCCCGATCGGTCTCGTTTCCCTGCGCGGTCGCGGCGCCGATCCCGTGCTCGGCTACTGGCTCTCGCGCCAGCACTGGGGCCAGGGGCTGATGAGCGAGGCGGTCGCCGCCGTCGTCGACGATGCTTTCGCCGATCCCATGATCGAAACGATCCAGTCCGGCGTCTTCGAGGGCAATCAGCGCTCGCTGGCGATCCAGACCAAGCTCGGCTTCGAGATCATCGGTCACTCGCGCCAGCATAATCTTGCGCTTCGGCGCGATCTTGATCATATCGACACCCAACTGACGCGCACGCGTCATGCCGAGTTCAAATCATGAAGTTTCTCGACGAGGCGAAGGTCTACATACGCTCCGGTGACGGTGGCGCGGGCAGCGTCTCCTTCCGCCGCGAGAAGTTCATCGAGTTCGGCGGTCCCGATGGCGGCGATGGCGGGCGGGGCGGCGACGTCTGGGCCGAATGCGTCGACGGGCTCAACACGCTGATCGACTATCGCTACCAGCAGCATTTCAAGGCCAAGACCGGCGTGCATGGCATGGGCCGCAACATGGCCGGCGGCCGAGGCGCCGACGTCGTGCTGAAGGTGCCGGTCGGCACGCAGATCTTCGACGAGGACAAGGAGACGCTGATCGCCGACCTGACGCATCCCGGCGAGCGTGTCCTGCTCGCCAAGGGCGGCAATGGCGGCTTCGGCAATGCCCATTTCAAGACCTCGACCAACCAGGCGCCGCGCCGCGCCAATCCCGGCCTCGAAGGCATCGAGCGCTGGATCTGGCTGCGGCTGAAGCTCATCGCCGATGCCGGTCTGGTGGGACTGCCGAACGCCGGCAAATCGACCTTCCTTGCCGCCGTCTCGGCCGCCCGGCCCAAGATCGCCGATTATCCCTTCACCACGCTCCACCCCAATCTCGGCGTCGTCCGCGTCGACAGCCGCGAATTCGTGATGGCCGATATTCCCGGCCTGATCGAGGGCGCGCATGAGGGTATCGGCCTCGGCGACCGCTTCCTCGGCCATGTCGAGCGCTGCCGCGTGCTGCTGCATCTGGTCGATGCAACGCAGGAGGACCCGGCGGAAGCCTACCGCGTCGTGCGCGGCGAGCTCGAGGCCTATGGGGCCGGGCTCGACGAGAAGCCGGAAGTCGTCGCGCTTTCCAAGGCCGATGCGCTGCCGCCGGACGAGATCGAGAAGAAGAAGAAGGCGCTCGCCCGCGTCGCTGGCAAGACGCCGGTGGTCCTCTCCTCCGCCTCGGGAGCCGGCGTCGAGGGCGCGCTCCGCGTGCTCTGGCGGATCATCGAGGAAGGGCGGACGAGCGACCCGAACGACGTGCCTTCGCGCAAGGCCGAAAGCTGGACACCATGAGCGCCACCGCCCTCGCCGCCGAGTCCTCGGCTGGCCTCAAGCCCGGCAATTTTCGCCGCATCGTCGTCAAGATCGGCTCGGCCCTGCTGGTCGACCGGGCGAATGGTCGGCTGCGCGAGGACTGGCTCGCGGCGCTGATCGAGGATGTGGCGGAACTCGCCTCCGGCGGCCGTGACGTGCTCCTCGTCTCCTCCGGCGCCATCGCGCTCGGGCGTGGCGTGCTCGGCCTTCCGGGCGGCGCGCTGCGGCTCGAAGAGAGCCAGGCGGCCGCGGCCGTCGGGCAGATCGCACTGGCGCGCGCCTATTCGCAGATGCTCGACCGGCACAACCTCCGCGCCGGGCAGATCCTGCTGACGCTCGGCGACACCGAGGAGCGGCGGCGCTATCTGAATGCGCGCTCGACGATCGGCACGCTGCTGAAGCTCGGCGCGATCCCCGTGATCAACGAGAACGACACGGTGGCGACGACCGAGATCCGCTATGGCGACAATGACCGCCTCGCGGCGCGCGTCGCCTCGATGATGGGCGCGGACCTGCTCGTCCTGCTGTCCGACATTGACGGGCTCTATACCGCCCCTCCGCACACCAATCCCGACGCCCGGCTGATCCCCGTCGTTCCGCGCATCACGCCGGAGATCGAGGCGATGGCGGGCGGTGCGGCGTCGGAATATTCGCGCGGCGGCATGAAGACCAAGGTCGACGCCGCGAAGATCGCGACGGCGGCGGGCGCCACCATGGCGATCGCGCTCGGCAAGCCGCTGCATCCGCTCAAGCGGATTGCGGAGGGCGGCACCGCGACCTGGTTCCTCGCCGAGGGCAGCCCCGTCGCGGCGCGCAAGAGCTGGATCGCCGGTCATCTCGATACGCATGGGCTGATCGTCATCGACGAAGGTGCGGTCCGGGCGCTGCGTTCTGGCAAGAGCCTGCTTCCGGCCGGCGTGCGCCGCGTCGAGGGCTCGTTCCAGCGCGGCGACGCGATCATCATCCAGGGGCCGGCGGGCGAGGAGGTCGGCCGTGGCCTCGTCGCCTATGACGCGGCCGATGCGGTCCGCATCGCCGGACGCAATTCGAGCGAGATCGCCACGATCCTCGGCTATACCGGCCGCGCCGCCATGGTGCACCGGGACGATATGGCGCTGCGGGGCGAATAGGCAGTTTTCGGGTGGAATGCACCCGGGCGAAGGGCGTTTGTCGGCGCCTCTTCGGGATCTGAGGGAATGATCATGACGACGACGGCCGTTCTGAAGCGCGAGAGCGAGGACGTGGCGAGCGTGATGCTGGCGATGGGCCGCAAGGCCCGTGCCGCCGCCCGCAGGATCGCCCTCGCCCCATCGGCCGCCAAGGATCAGGCGCTGCGCGCCATGGCGTCGGAGATCCGCGCCGCCGCGCCCGCCATCCTGGAAGCGAACGCGCTCGACGTAGCCGCCATCAAGGCTTCCGGCGCGCTCCCCTCCTTCATCGACCGCGCCACGCTGACGCCGGCTCGCATCGAGGCGATGGCCCGCGGCGTCGAGGAGATCGCCGACCTCGCGGACCCCGTCGGCGCCGTCACGGCAGCCTGGGACAGGCCGAACGGGCTGCATCTGGAACGCGTGCGCACGCCGCTCGGCGTGATCGGCGTCATCTATGAGAGCCGGCCCAACGTCACCGCCGACGCCGGCGCGCTGACGCTGAAATCCGGCAATGCCGTCATCCTGCGCGGCGGCTCGGACACGCTCCGCACATCGGCCGTCATCCATGCGGCGCTCGCGCGCGGCCTCGAGGCGGCCGGCCTGCCCGCCGACGCGATCCAGATGGTGCCGCTCGCCGACCGCGCCGCCGTGGGCGCCATGCTCGAAGGCCTCGGCGGGTCGATCGACGTGATCGTGCCGCGCGGCGGCAAGAGCCTGGTCGCGCGTGTGCAGGACGAGGCGCGCGTTCCCGTCTTCGCCCATCTCGAAGGCATCGTGCACATCTACATCCACGCGGCGGCCGATCTCGCCATGGCGATCCCGCTGGTCGTGAACGCCAAGATGCGGCGCACGGGCGTGTGCGGCGCGGCGGAGACGCTGCTGATCGACCGCGCCGTCGCCGGCACGCATCTGGTGCCGATCGTCCGCGCGCTGATCGATGCGGGCTGCTCGATCCGGGGCGACGAGGAGACGCGCCGCCTGGTCGCCGAAGCGACGCCGGCGAGCGAGGCGGACTGGTCGACGGAATATCTCGACGCGATCATTGCGGTGAAGGTCGTCGACGGCCTCGACGCGGCGATCGACCATATCGAGACCTATGGCTCGCACCACACCGATGCGATCATCACCGCCGACCAGGCTGCGGCCGACCGCTTCCTCGCCGAGGTCGATTCGGCCATCGTGCTGCACAATGCCTCGACCCAGTTCGCGGATGGCGGCGAGTTCGGTTTCGGCGGCGAGATCGGCATTGCGACGGGACGGATGCATGCGCGCGGGCCCGTCGGCGTCGAGCAGCTCACCTCGTTCAAATATCGGGTCCACGGCGCAGGCCAGACCCGGCCGTGAGCCCCGAGGATTATTCCGATCCCGCGCTGCGGGCTGCGCTGAAACTGCCGGCCGCCGCGGCCGGACAGCGCATCGGCCTGTTCGGCGGCTCCTTCGATCCCCCGCATGCCGGGCACCTGATGGTCAGCCGCGCCGCGCTCCGCCGGCTGAAGCTCGACCAGCTCTGGTGGCTGGTGACACCGGCCAATCCGCTGAAGGACCATGCGCCCGGCGCGCTGGCCCGCCGCGTCGAGGCCGCCCGGGCCATGGCTGCGAACGAGCCGCGCATCCGCGTCACCGCGATCGAGGCCGCGCTCGGCACGCGCTATACGGCCAAGACGCTGTCGATCCTCAAGGCGCGGCGGCCGGGCGTGCGGTTCGTCTGGATCATGGGCGCCGACAATCTGCGCCAGTTCCACCGCTGGCGGCAGTGGCGCGAGATCGCCGGCATGATGCCGATCGCCGTCTATGATAGGCCGGGCAGCACCTTCGCGGCCGGCGCCGCGCCGGCCGCCTCCGCGCTGGCATCGTTTCGTATCAGCGAGACGGACGCCGCCGGGCTCGCCTTCCGCGCGCCGCCCGCCTGGACGGTGCTGCACGGCCATCGCATGGCGATTTCCTCGACGGCGATCCGCGCCGGCGGCGCCAATCCGCACGATTCAGTCTGACGCATTGCAGACGGCGTCTTGAAAGCTTCACCCGCTCGTGCCTATCTTTTGAACATGCGGCAAAAGCTGCATGGGTTAGCGTTCTGTTCCGGCCATCTCGAAAGGCCAGATGCGCCCCATGGCGAAAGGAAGAACCACTGACGACGGCAATTCAAACCGAGGCCGCGCCTGAGCGCGTTCCTCAGCGGACGGCTGTGCGCCGGCAGATTGCGGCGGATGACGTCCTGAAGACTGTCCTCGAAAGCCTCGACGATTCGAAGGCCGAGGAAATCGTGTCCATCGACATTGCGGGCAAATCGGCGCTGGCGGACTACATGGTCGTCGCCACGGGCCGTTCGCAACGTCACGTCGGCGCGATCGCGGACCATATCGCCCGCGACATCGAGGAAGCCGGCGGACGCGTCTCCAGCATTGAGGGCACACCCCATTGTGACTGGGTGCTCATCGACGCGGGCGACGTGATCGTGCACGTCTTCCGTCCGGAAGTCCGCACCTTCTACAACATCGAGAAGATGTGGACGGCCGACGCGCCGAAGGCGACCGGCCTTCGCAGCGTGACGGAGCCGAACGCCGGCTGAGCGCCGGACGGACGATGCGTGTAGCAGTCTTCGCGATCGGGCGGCTCAAGTCGGGTCCCGACAGCCTTCTGATCGAGCGCTATGTCGAGCGCGCCAAACTCGCCGGCCGCAGTCTCGGGCTGGATGTGAGCGCGCGCGAATTTTCTGAGAGCCGGGCCGGCCGTGCGGAAGACCGCATGGACCAGGAAGCCACGACCATGCTGAACGCGCTGCCCAAGGGCGCGCGGTTGGTCGTGCTCGATGAACGCGGCACGGCGCCCACCAGCGCCGACTTCGCCCGCCGCATCGGGCGCCTGCGTGACGACGGCGTCCCCGACCTCGTCTTCGCCATCGGCGGCGCCGATGGGCACGGCGCCGCGATCAGGGCCCGCGCCGATGAACTGCTCGCCTTCGGGCCGATGACCTGGCCGCACCAGATCGTCCGCCTCCTGCTCGCCGAGCAGGTCTATCGCGCGGTGACCATTCTCTCGGGCCACCCTTATCATCGCGAATGATCCGTCGCGCTTCGGCCGCAATTGCCGAGCATGGATGAAAGGCGGCGGTGTATAGACAGCCGGCCCGCAGGGCCGCTGCGAGCGGCCGGCCGAACGCTTCTCTCGGTTCCTCATAACGTGCGACGCTGCTCGAATTCCACGTCATCCTTCCAGGCCGCCGCCATGGCGGCCGTGATGATGCTCGGGATGAATTCGGCGATGGCGCAGGACGTGCCGGCGCCGGCGCCCGGATCGGCGGCCGCCGCCGAACAGAGCGCCCGCCGCGCCGAGCTCGACGCGATCACGCATGACATCGAGGTCACCAAGGAGCGCCAGGACGCGCTGCAGGCCGAGATCGCCAGGCTCGAGCAGGACAGCACCTCGCTCAATACGGCTCTGGTCGACACGGGCGATCGCGCCCAGGAACTCGAAAAGAAGATCGACGACGCCGAAAAGCGCATGAGCAGCCTCCTCGACGAGGAGAAGACGGTTCGCGATTCGCTCGTAGCCCGGCGCGGCGTTCTCGCCAATGTGTTGGCCGCGCTGCAGCGCATGGGCCGCAAGCCGCCGCCGGCGATCGTCGTCCGACCGCAGGATGCCCTTTCCGCCGTGCGCAGCGCGATGCTGCTCGGCTCCGTCGTGCCGGAACTGCGGACCGAGGCGACATCACTCGCCGACGACCTCAACCATCTCGTGGCGCTCAAGGCCGAGCAGCAGCGCGAGCGCGACCGCATGCGGGCCGATGCCAGCGCCCTCGCCGAGGAGCGCACGCGCATCCAGCTGCTGGTGGAGGAAAAGAAGAAGGCCCGAACCGCGTCGCAGGATCAGCTGGTCGCGGAGCAGGCCCGCTCGGAAGAGCTCGCCAAGAAGGCGACCAGTCTCAAGGACCTGATCGCGAGCCTCGAGGACCAGATCGCGGCTTCGGCCGACGCCGCAGCCTCGGCGAAGCAGGCCGAGGCGGACAACCGGGCGGCGGTCGAATCCGGAAAGGCGCCGGCGCAGCCCTCCAATCTCGGCGCGCCGAACCGCATCGCGCCCGCCGTCGCCTTCGCCAGCACGAAGGGCATGCTGCCGCGCCCGGTCAACGGCACCGAGGTCAGGGGCTTCGGCGTGCCGGACGGCCTCGGCGGCATCACGCAGGGAATTTCGATGGCGACGCGCGCCGATGCCGGTGTTTCGTCGCCTTCGGATGGCTGGGTCGTCTATGCCGGCCCGTTCCGTTCCTACGGACAACTCTTGATCATCAACGCCGGCGGCGGATATCATGTGTTGTTGGCAGGAATGGAGCGGATCGACGTCGAACTTGGACAGTTCGTGCTGGCAGGCGAACCGGTCGCGGTCATGGGATCGCGACTTTTGGCCAGCAACAATGTCGACGGTATTGGCGCTACGCAGCCCGTGCTCTATGTCGAATTCAGAAAAGACGGAACCTCGATCGACCCGGCCCCATGGTGGGCGCGATCCAACGACGAAAAGGTTGGCGGATGATTCGTAATGCTACCCTGCTCCTGGCCGGCACGATCATCGGCGCCGCGGCCACGGTAACGCTGAGCCAGATGCCGGATCTGGTGCCCGGCGTGGCGCACGCCGCCGTTTCCGACACGTACCGGCAGCTCAACCTGTTCGGCGACGTGTTCGAACGGGTGCGCTCCGACTATGTCGAGAAGCCCGAGGATTCGGCGCTCGTCGAAGCCGCCGTCAACGGCATGCTGACGTCGCTGGACCCGCATTCAAGCTATATGAATGCGAAAGAGTTTAAGGACATGCAGGTGCAGACCCGCGGCGAGTTCGGCGGGCTCGGCATCGAGGTCACGATGGAGGACGGCGCCGTCAAGGTCGTGTCGCCCATCGACGACACCCCGGCGCAGAAGGCCGGCATCCAGGCGGGCGACCTGATCGTCGCGATCGACGGCGATGCGGTTCAGAACATGAACCTGAACCAGGCCGTCGAGAAGATGCGCGGCGCGGTCAACACGCCGATCACGCTGCAGATCCAGCGCAAGGGCGTCGCCAAGCCCTTCGACGTCAAGATCGTCCGCGACGTGATCCGCATCCAGTCGGTCAAGTCGCGTCCCGAAGGCGACATCGGCTATATCCGCATCTCCTCCTTCAACGAGCAGACCTTCGACGGGCTGAAGAGCGCGATCGATAAGCTCGACAACGAGATCGGCCGCGACAAGATCAAGGGCTACATCCTCGATCTCCGCAACAACCCCGGCGGCCTGCTCGACCAGGCGGTGGCCGTGGGCGATGCGTTCCTCGACAAGGGCGAGATCGTCGCGACTCGCGGGCGCCATTCCGACCAGAACACGCGCTACGATGCGCGGCCGGGCGATCTCTCCGACGGCAAGCCGGTCATCGTGCTCATCAATGGCGGCTCGGCCTCGGCGTCCGAGATCGTCGCCGGTGCCCTCCAGGACCAGAAGCGCGCGACCATTCTCGGCACGCGCTCCTTCGGCAAGGGCTCGGTCCAGACGATCATCCCGCTCGGCTCGAACGGCGCCATCCGTCTCACGACGGCGCGCTACTACACGCCGTCGGGCCGGTCGATCCAGGCCAAGGGCATCGATCCGGATATCCAGGTGCTGCAGGACCTGCCGCCGGAGCTGAAGGACCAGGTCACTGACACCAAGGGCGAGGCTTCGCTCAAGGGTCACCTGACCAACGAGGCGGGTGGCGCCGAGGGCGGCGGCTCGCAGGCCTATGTGCCGCCGGAGGCGAAGGACGACAAGCAGCTGCAGCAGGCGATCGGCCTGCTCGACGGCAAGGTCGCCAATAGCGCCTTCCCGCCGGACCCCAAGGCGGTCGTCCCGAACTGAGCAGCGAACGAGCGGCGCCCCTGAGGCGCCGCTTTTCTGCCGGCCGCGGCCTACCACAGCGTCATGCGCCGGCTGCCGTGGCCGCGCCGCAGGGATAGCGGCCCCCGACAGACAGGCGGGCCACGCTACGTCCTGCCGCATTCCAGCACAGGGTTCCGGAGCAGCGCTTGCCGGACGACTATTCCGCCCCTCTCGGATTGGATCGCGACCGCCGCGCCATGCGCTGGCGCATCTGGCCGATCGCGCTCGCCCTGTCGCTCGGCCTCGTTGGTTTCGTCGTGGGCTGGGCGATCGTGTTCCATGATCCCGATGGCGGGCAGCCCGTCCTCCGCCAGCAACTTCCGACCGTTCCGGCGGTCCTCCCAGCTCCCCCGCCGCCCGCCGAACCGGCCGACGATCCCTCCGGCCAGGTCATCATCCGCGATCCCTGATCGGCGCAGCCCGGCCGGTCGCGGCGTTGTCGCGAAGCGGACTTCCCTTCGCCCGAAAACGCTCTAAGTTGCCGGCGCCGGCGCTGGAGGCCGGATGCGATGTCCAAGAAGAAGCCGATCGATCCTTCGACCCTGCCCTATCGCCCCTGCGTCGGCGTCGTCGTCTTCAACGCCGCCGGGCTCGTCTTCATCGGCGAGCGCTCGCCCAATGCCGAGCTGGTCGCCGGCGATCCGGTCTGGCAATTGCCGCAGGGCGGTATCGATCCCGGCGAGGACCCGCTGCCGGCCGCGCGGCGCGAGCTCTATGAAGAAACCAACATCCAATCGGTGGCGCTGATCGAGGAGGCCGAGGGCTGGTTCGACTACGACCTGCCGCCGGAGCTGGTCGGCGTGGCGCTCAAGGGCAAGTATCGCGGCCAGCGCCAGAAGTGGTTCGCCTTCCGCTTCGAGGGCGAGGAGCGCGAGATCGACGTCCTCTCGCCCGGCGGCGGCGCCTTCGAGGCCGAGTTCATCTCCTGGCGCTGGGAGCGGCTCGAGGAACTGCCGCAGCTGATCGTGCCGTTCAAGCGCAAGGTCTATGAGAAGGTCGTGGCGGCCTTCCGCCATCTGGCGCCGTAACGCGTACCGTCAGTTCGAAGCCCCCAAACGAAACGGCCGCCCGATGGGCGGCCGCAATCACGTCGATGCCTTGTCGGTGGCTCAGTGCGCCAGCGCAGCCTGGGCTTCCTTGAGCTGCGCGATCTTCTGCGCAGCGGCCGACTTGGCCTCGTCATCCGTGGCGTCGGCGAGGTCTTCCTCGGCGTTCTTGATCTCCGTCGCGATCAGATTCGGATCGAGGCTCTCGACCGGAACCGCCTGCTCGGCCAGGATGGTCAGACCCGTGGGGCTGACATCGGCGAAGCCGCCGCGGATGAAGTATCGCTGGCTCGTGCCGGAGACCGGCGTGACGGTGATCACGCCCGGCTTGATGGTCGACATGAACGGCGCCATGTTCTTCAGCACCGTGAACTCGCCCTCGGTGCCCGGCACCACGACCGCGAGCACCTGCTCCGAGAAGAGCAGCCGCTCCGGCGAGACGAGTTCGAAGGAAAACGGTTCGGCCATGTGGCGCTTGCTCCTGCCGAGCGGCCACCGCGCGAGGCGATGGCACGCTTCAAACTAACCTGTCGGCGCCGCTGCGCCGCCGGAACGAGCCGGCCGCGCAGTGACGCGTCGTCGCGCGATCAGGCCGCCGCAGCGAGCTTCTTCGCCTTGGCGACGGCTTCCTCGATCGTGCCGACCATGTAGAAGGCGGCTTCCGGGAGGTGGTCGTAGTCGCCGTTGCAGAGGCCCTTAAAGCCCTTGATCGTGTCCTCGATGCGGACCTGGACGCCCGGCGAACCCGTGAAGGCCTCGGCGACGTCGAAGGGCTGCGACAGGAAGCGCTCGATCTTACGGGCGCGGGCCACGGTGAGCTTGTCCTCTTCCGACAGCTCGTCCATGCCCAGGATCGCGATGATGTCCTGGAGCGCCTTGTAGCGCTGCAGGATCTGCTGCACGCGACGGGCGACCGCATAGTGCTCCTCGCCGACGATCGCCGGCGTCAGCATGCGCGAGGTCGAGTCGAGCGGATCCACGGCCGGGTAGATGCCCTTCTCGGAGATGGCGCGCGAAAGCACCGTCGTCGCGTCGAGGTGGGCGAAGGAGGTGGCCGGCGCCGGGTCGGTCAGATCGTCGGCGGGCACGTAGATGGCCTGCACCGAGGTGATCGAACCCTTGTGGGTGGTGGTGATGCGCTCCTGCAACTGGCCCATGTCGGTCGCGAGCGTCGGCTGGTAGCCCACCGCCGACGGGATACGGCCGAGCAGAGCCGACACTTCCGAACCCGCCTGGGTGAAGCGGAAGATGTTGTCGACGAAGAACAGCACGTCCTGGCCCTGGTCGCGGAAATGCTCGGCGACGGTCAGGCCGGTCAGCGCGACGCGGGCGCGGGCGCCCGGCGGCTCGTTCATCTGGCCGAACACCAGCGCGCACTTGGACTTGACGTTCGAGTCCTTGTCATGCGGATCGGCGTTCACCTTGGAATCGATGAACTCGTGATAGAGGTCGTTGCCCTCGCGGGTCCGCTCGCCGACGCCGGCGAACACCGAATAGCCGCCGTGAACCTTGGCGACGTTGTTGATCAGCTCCTGGATCAGCACCGTCTTGCCGACGCCGGCGCCGCCGAACAGGCCGATCTTGCCGCCCTTGGCGTAAGGCGCCAGCAGGTCGACGACCTTGATGCCGGTGACGAGGATCTGACCTTCGGTCGACTGCTCGGAATAGCTCGGGGCCGGGGCGTGGATCGGGCGCAGGCCCTCCGCGTCAACCGGGCCGGCCTCGTCGATCGGCTCGCCGATCACGTTCATGATGCGGCCGAGCGTGCCGATACCGACCGGAACCTGGATCGGAGCGCCGGTGTCGCGCACGGGCTGGCCGCGCACGAGGCCTTCCGACACGTCCATGGCGATGCAGCGCACCGTCGACTCGCCGAGATGCTGGGCGACCTCGAGCACGAGACGGTTGCCGTTGTTCTCGGTCTCGAGCGCGTTCAGGATGGCGGGCAGATGGCCTTCGAACTGAACGTCGACAACGGCGCCGATGACCTGCGTGATGTGGCCCGAATGACCGGTCTGCTGATTGGTGTTCGCCATGGTGTTCAACCTCTTCAAGAATCCGGTCAGAGCGCCTCGGCGCCCGAGATGATTTCGATCAGTTCCTTGGTGATCATCGCCTGGCGCGTCCGGTTGTAACGGAGCGTGTACTTCTTGATCATCTCGCCGGCATTGCGCGTGGCATTATCCATCGCCGACATCTTGGCGCCCATCTCGGAAGCGACGTTCTCGAGCAGAGCAGACAGGATCTGGATCGAGACGTTGCGCGGCAGCAGATCCTCGAGGATCGCGGCTTCGTCGGGCTCGTATTCGTAGATGACCTTTGCGCCGTCAGCCTCTTCCGCGGCCGTCACCTCGGCCGGGATGATCTGCTGCGCGGTGGGCAGCTGCTGGATGACGGAGCGGAACTTCGCATAGAACAGCGTCGCGACGTCGAACTCGCCCTTCTGGTAGAGCGACAGCACCTTGCGGCCGATCTGCTCGGCCTCGTTGAAGCCGATCTGACGGACGGAGCGCAGCTCCACCAGCTCAATGATCTGGTCCTTGAACTGGCGGCGGAGCAGATCATAGCCCTTCTTGCCGACGCAGAGGATCTTCACGATCTTGCCGTCGCGCTGCAGGGCGATCGCCTGATCGCGCGCCAGACGCGCGATCGAGGAATTGAACGCGCCGCAGAGGCCGCGCTCGGCGGTGCAGACGATCAGGAGATGCGTCGCGTCCGAGCCGGTTCCCGCGAGAAGGCGCGGTGCATCGGCGCGGCCAGCGACGCCGGCTGCGACATTCGACAGCACCACGCTCATGCGCTCGGCATAGGGACGCGCGGCCTCGGCCGCGGCCTGCGCACGGCGAAGCTTCGCCGCGGCGACCATCTGCATCGCCTTGGTGATCTTCTGCGTCGCCTTAACCGAGGCGATGCGGTTTCGTAGGTCCTTAAGGCTCGGCATGAGCGTCCCTGTCGAGGCGAGGGAGGGCCGGCGCGCTCATCGCGCCAGCCCGACCTTCAGCTTCAGGCGTAGTTCTTCGAGAAGGCGTCGAGGGCGGCCTTGAGCTTGCCGCGGATCTCGTCGTTCAGCTCGCGCTTGTCGCGGATCGCATCGAGCAGGTCCTTGTGCTCGGTGCGCAGCGAGGTGAGCAGGGCCTGCTCGAAGGGGCCGACCTGGCTGACCTGGAGCTTGTCGAGATAGCCGTTCACGCCGGCGAAGATCACCGCGACCTGCTCCTCGACCTTCAGCGGCGAGAACTGCGGCTGCTTCAGGAGTTCGGTCAGGCGGGCGCCACGATTCAGCAGGCGCTGCGTCGTCGCGTCGAGGTCGGAGCCGAACTGCGCGAACGCCGCCATCTCGCGGTACTGCGACAGCTCGCCCTTGATCGGGCCGGCAACCTGCTTCATCGCCTTGATCTGCGCGGCGGAGCCGACGCGCGACACCGACAGACCGACGTTCACCGCCGGACGGATGCCCTGGTAGAAGAGGTCCGTCTCGAGGAAGATCTGGCCGTCGGTGATCGAGATCACGTTGGTCGGAATGTAGGCCGACACGTCGTTGGCCTGCGTCTCGATGATCGGCAGCGCCGTCAGCGAACCATTGCCATTGTCGTCGTTCAGCTTGGCCGCGCGCTCGAGCAGGCGCGAATGCAGGTAGAAAACGTCACCCGGATAGGCTTCGCGGCCCGGCGGACGGCGGAGCAGCAGCGACATCTGGCGGTAGGCCACGGCCTGCTTGGAGAGATCGTCATAGACGATCAGGGCATGCATGCCGTTGTCGCGGAAGAACTCGCCCATGGCGCAGCCGGCGAAGGGCGCCAGGTACTGCATCGGCGCCGGGTCGGAGGCGGTGGCCGCGATGATGATCGAATATTCGAGCGCGCCGCGCTCCTCGAGCACCTTCACGAACTGCGCGACGGTGGAGCGCTTCTGCCCGATAGCGACATAGACGCAATAGAGCTTCTTCGACTCGTCGCCGCTCTCGTTGATCGGCTTCTGGTTCAGGATCGTGTCGAGCGCCACGGCGGTCTTGCCGGTCTGGCGATCGCCGATGATGAGCTCGCGCTGGCCGCGGCCGATCGGGATCATGGCGTCGATCGCCTTGAGGCCGGTCTGCATCGGCTCGTGCACCGACTTGCGCGGAATGATGCCCGGCGCCTTCACGTCGACGCGGCGACGCTCGGTGTATTCGATCGGGCCCTTGCCGTCGATCGGGTTACCGAGCGCGTCGACGACGCGGCCGAGCAGGCCCTTGCCGACCGGAACGTCCACGATCGCGCCGGTGCGCTTGACCGTATCGCCCTCGGAGATGTCGCGGTCGGAACCGAAGATCACGACGCCGACATTGTCGGTTTCGAGGTTCAGCGCCATGCCTCGGGTCCCGTTCGGGAACTCGATCATCTCGCCGGCCTGGACATTGTCGAGACCGTAGATGCGGGCGATGCCGTCACCGACCGACAGGACCTGTCCGACTTCGGAAACCTGAGCCTCGGAGCCGAAGTTCTTGATCTGCTCCTTGAGGATTGCGGAGATTTCTGCGGCGCGGATGTCCATCAGCCGACCTCTTTCATGGCGATCTTAAGGGAATTGAGTTTGGAACGGAGCGAGGTGTCGACCATGCGGCTGCCGACCTTCACGACGAGACCGCCGAGAAGGGCGGGATCGACGGACGTCGCCAGCGTGACATCCTTGCCGAGCTGCGCCTTGAGCGCATCCTTGAGCGAGGCGGTCTGCGCGTCGCTGAGCGGCTCGGCGCTCGTCACCTCAGCAGTCACCTCGCCGCGGTGACGGGCAACCATCGCGCGGAACGCTACGATCATGCCGGGCACGGCGAACAGGCGACGATTATTGGCCGCGACCTTCACGAAATTGCCGACCAGGCCGGAGATGCCCGCCTTGTCGAGAACCGCCGACATCGCACGGGCCTGATCCTCGGCGGCGAAAACGGGGCTCTTGACGAGACGGGTCAGATCCTCGCTCTCGGCCAGCAAAGCAGTGAATCGGGTCAGATCGG
The DNA here is from genome assembly GCF_014196455.1 of Kaistia hirudinis. GTDB lineage: Bacteria > Pseudomonadota > Alphaproteobacteria > Rhizobiales > Kaistiaceae > Kaistia > Kaistia hirudinis. The sequence goes on along the minus strand of NZ_JACIDS010000003.1, from coordinate 533,663 downwards.
CTTCGACGGCATCGATCGTGCCGCTTTCGAGCGCGAGTTCGAAGAGAGCCGACGCGTAGCGCTGGGCCACTCCTGAGACGATACTTTGCTGCTCCGCCACCTGAACCTCGCTGTCAGACCTTGCGCCGGGCTCCGGCACCACCAGGGGTCGCTTATCGCAACACGTTGATCGGATTGGAATTTTCTTGAGCGCCTTGAAAGCGTCAAAATGGCCTGCCCGAAGGCCGCGCGTTCGTTAGCACAGCCTCCGCGCCATCGCAACTCGCCAGCGGCGCCGAAAGTGCCCTGTGGGCGATCGAATTGCCCAGCGGCAGCCCTCTAGGCCCGAAGACACGGATTCGGAGCAACCGGTATCCGCAGCCCATCCTGCCGGGCCGCCGTTCGCGCCAGATCCGGTTGCTCCTTTCGAGACCGAAAGGTATAGCCTTCGCAAACGCGGAGGCGCAGATGGGTTCCACCACGGTTGGCATCAAGGTCGATGACGAGACCAAGGCGCGGCTCAAATCCGCCGCCGACGTGATCGGCAAGTCGCCGCACTGGCTCGCCAAGAAGGGGTTGATGGCCGCCATTGCCGAAGCGGAAGGCGGCGCCGGCGATGCCGCTTATCCCGCCGAACCGGATCGGCCGTTCCTCGCCCTGGCCGGCTCGGTCCGCCCGCAGAGCCCGTTGCGGGCGCGGATCACCGCAGCCGCGCGCCTCCCCGAGACCGACTGCCTGCCGCTTTTGATCAGCGAAGCGACGCTGCCGCCCGCCGTCCGGGCCGATGCCGCGGCGATCGCGCGGGGGCTTGTCGAGCGGCTGCGCGCCAAGGCCGGCAGCGGCCGTGTCGAAGGCCTCATCCGGGAATATGCGCTCTCGACCCAGGAAGGCGTCGCGCTGATGTGCCTCGCCGAGGCGCTGCTGCGCATACCCGACCGCGCGACGCGCGACGCGCTGATCCGCGACAAGATCGCGGCCGGCGACTGGCGCGCCCATGTCGGGCAGAGCCCCTCTCTCTTCGTCAATGCCGCGACCTGGGGCCTCGTCGTCACCGGCAAGCTCACCGGCACCGCCAGCGAATCCGGCCTCTCGACTGCGCTGTCGCGGCTGATCACGCGCGGCGGCGAGGGTGTCATCCGCAAGGGCGTCGAGATCGCCATGCGCCTGATGGGCGAGCAGTTCGTCACCGGCCAGAATATCGGCGAGGCGCTGGCGAATGCCCGGCGTCTGGAGGCGAAGGGCTTCCGCTATTCCTATGACATGCTCGGCGAAGCGGCGATGACCGAGGCCGATGCGGCACGCTATCTCGCCTCCTATGAACAGGCGATCCACGCGATCGGCAAGGCTGCGGGCGGGCGCGGCATCTATGAAGGGCCGGGCATCTCGATCAAGCTCTCGGCGCTGCATCCGCGCTATGCCCGCGCGCAGGTCGAGCGCGTGGCGAGCGAGCTTCTGCCGCGTCTCAAGAGCCTCGCCCTGCTCGCGCGGCGCTATGATATCGGCATCAACATCGACGCCGAGGAGGCGGATCGGCTCGAGCTCTCGCTCGATCTCCTTGAGGCGCTCTGCTTCGATCCGGAGCTTGAGGGCTGGAACGGCATCGGCTTCGTCATCCAGGCCTATGGCAAGCGCTGCCCCTTCGTCATCGACTGGCTGATCGATCTCGGCCGCCGCAGCCGGCACCGGTTGATGGTGCGCCTCGTCAAGGGCGCCTATTGGGACAGCGAGATCAAGCGGGCACAGGAGGGCGGGCTCGAAGACTTCCCGGTCTATACGCGCAAGATCCACACCGATGTGTCCTACATCGCCTGCGCCAAGCGGCTGCTGGCCGCGCCCGACGCGATCTTCCCGCAATTCGCGACCCACAACGCACTGACGCTCGCGACCGTCATGAAGCTGGCCGGGGCGAATTTCTATGCCGGGCAATATGAGTTCCAGTGCCTGCACGGCATGGGCGAGCCGCTCTACGAGGATGTCGTCGGGCCGGACAGGCTGAACCGGCCCTGCCGCATCTACGCACCGGTCGGCACGCACGAGACGCTGCTGGCCTATCTGGTGCGCCGCCTGCTGGAGAACGGTGCCAACACCTCGTTCGTCAACCGGATCTCGGATCCATCGGTGTCGATCGAGGCGCTGATCGCCGATCCGGTCGAGCAGGCGGCCGCGCTCGAGCCCGTCGGCGCGCCGCATCCGGCGATTCGCGCGCCGCGCGCCCTCTATGGCGGGCGGGAGAATTCGCTCGGGCTCGATCTCTCCAGCGAGCAGACGCTGGCCTCCCTTGCTGCGACGCTGGTCGGCGAATCGGGCCGGCGCTGGCGGGCGGCGCCGATGGTCGGCGGCGAGATTCTCGGCGGCGAGGGCGCGGCGATCCGCAATCCCGCCGATGCGCGCGACGTCGTGGGAACGGTCGTCGCGTCGGATGCGGCCTCCGTTGCGCTGGCCTTCGACCACGCCGAGGCGATTGCGCCGATCTGGGCCGCCACACCGGCTTCGGAGCGTGCGGCGATCCTGCGCCGCGGCGCCGACCGGATCGAGGCGGCGATGCCGTCGCTGATCGGCCTTCTGGTGCGCGAGGCCGGCAAGACGATCCCGAATGCGGTGTCGGAAGTGCGCGAGACCGTCGATTTCCTGCGCTTCTATGCCGATGAAGCCGAGCGCAGCTGTGCCCATCGCCGCCCGCTCGGGCCTATCGTCTGCATCAGCCCGTGGAATTTCCCGCTCGCCATCTTCACCGGCCAGATCGCGGCGGCGCTCGCCGCCGGCAATCCGGTGCTGGCCAAGCCCGCCGAGGAGACGCCGCTGGTCGCCGCGGAGGCCGTGCGGATCCTGCGCCAGGCCGGGGTGCCGCCGGCGGCGCTGCAGCTTCTGCCGGGCGCCGGCGACACCGGCGCGGCGCTCGTCGCCGATCCGCGGACGCGCGCCGTCATGTTCACCGGCTCGACGGAGGTCGCCAAGCTGATCGAGGCAAGCCTCGCCGGCCGGCTGACGCCGGAGGGTCGTGGCGTGCCGCTGATCGCCGAGACCGGCGGCCAGAACGTCATGATCGTCGATTCCTCAGCGTTGGCCGAACAGGTGACGGCCGACGTGATCCAGTCCGCCTTCGACAGCGCCGGCCAGCGCTGCTCGGCGCTGCGCATTCTCTGCATCCAGGAGGATGTCGCGGACCGCACCATCGCCATGCTCAAGGGCGCGATGGCGGAACTTGCGATCGGCCGGCCGGATCGCCTATCGACCGATGTCTGCCCCGTGATCCGCGCCGAGGCGCGCGACAAGCTGCTCGCCCATGTCGGCGCCATGGCGGAACGTGGTTTCGCGGTCCATGCGCTGGACCTGCCGGCCGAGGCCGAATCCGGCACTTTCATGCCGCCGACGCTGATCGAGATCGGCTCCATTGCGGATGTCGACCACGAGGTGTTCGGCCCGGTTCTCCATATCCTGCGCTTTGCCCGCAGCGACCTGCCGGCGCTGCTCGATGATGTGAATGCGACCGGCTACGGGCTGACCTTCGGCATCCACACCCGCATCGACGAGACCATCGCGGCCACTACGCGCGCGATCCACGCCGGCAATATCTATGTGAACCGCAACATGATCGGCGCGGTGGTCGGCGTGCAGCCCTTCGGCGGCAACGGGCTTTCGGGCACCGGTCCTAAGGCGGGCGGCCCGCTCTATCTGCTGCGCCTGTCGCTTCCGGAGCCGGCCGCGGAGACCGGCGAGACGCCCGCCCTGCCCCCGGCGCTCGCGGCGCATCTTGACTGGCTCGAGGGGAACGGCAAAGCCGCGCTCGCCGCGCTTGCGCTCGACCAACTGCGGGCTGCCCCGCCGCTGGCACCCCGCGAACTCGCGGGACCGGTCGGCGAGCGCGACGAATATCGCACCCGCCCGCGCGGCCGCATCCGCATCGAAGCCGAAACCGAGACGGGGCTTCATCTCGCGATCGCGGCGGTGCTCGCGACCGGCAACCGCTTCGTGGTCGACGACGAACCGGTCGTCGCGGCCCTGCCGGAACCGGTGCGCGCGGCCTTCGACCGGGATGGCGACGACGTCGCGGCGGTGCTGTTCGAGGGCGGCGGCGACGCACTGCTTCGCCTGCGCACCGCACTTGTCGGCCAGAACGGGCCGATCGTTCCGGTCCATGCCGTCTCGCCCGAAGGCCTCGCGGCGGGACGTGAGGTGTTCCCGCTCGAAATGCTCGTCGAGGAGGTCTCGATCAGCACCAACACGGCGGCGGCTGGCGGCAATGCCAGCCTGATGACGATCGGCTAGTCGAGCGCCGCCCGGAGCGCCGCTGCGGCGGCGATCGGGGCGAGGACGAGCGAGGCGAGCGACAGCGCTGCGAGGATCATGAGCGGCGTTCCGGCCCCGCCCGATCCGAGCGCGCCGGACACCGTGCCGACGCCGAAGATCAGCACGGGGATGGTGAAGGGCAGCACGAGCACGGCCACGACGAGGCCGCCGCGCCGCATTGCGGTGATCAGCGCCGCGCCGATCGTGCCGATCAGCGTCAAGGCCGGCGTTCCGAGCAGCAGCGTCAGCGCGACGAGACCGATAGCGTTCGCATTGAGGCCGAGGATCAGGCCGAAGACCGGCGTGCCGATGACCAATGGCAGGCCCGTCGCCAGCCAGTGGCCGATCGCCTTGGCGAGCACGACCAGTTCGAGCGGCATCCCCGACAGGATCAGATGGTCGAGCGAGCCGTCGTCGCGATCGTCCTGAAACAGGCGGTCGAGCCCGAGCAGGGTCGCGAGCAACGCCGCGATCCACAGCATCGCCGGCCCGATGCGTGCGAGCAGCGGCATATCCGGACCGACGCCGAACGGCACCACCGCGACCACCGAGAGAAAGAAGACGAGCCCGCTATAGGCGCCGCCACCGGCGCGGAGCGAAAGACGGGCCGTACGTCCGGCGAGGGCGAGAAAGAGGCTCATGCGATGCCGCCCGCGCCGAGCCGGAGGACCGTGGCCGCCTCGATCGGCAAGGGCCTGTGCGTCGCCACGATCGCCGAGCCACCGGACGCCAGATGCTGGCCGAGCAGCGCGCCGAACACCTGCTCCGCCTCGGTGTCGAGCGCGGAGGTCGGCTCGTCGAGCAGCCAGATCGGGCGGCGCACCAGCAGGAGCCGCGCGAAGCCGACGCGTCGCCTCTGTCCCGCCGAGAGATAGGCAGCCGGCAGATCGGCGAGCGCATCGAGGCCGATGCGCGCCAGCGCCTCCTCGACGGCGAGCCCCGGCGCGCCGGCGACACGGGTCCAGAGCCCGAGATTGTCGGCGACGGAGAGCGAGGGCTTCAAGGCGTCGAGATGACCGAAATAGTGGCAGGCTTCGGCCATCGGCGGCTCGTCGGGAACGAGGCGGATCGCGCCCTCGGATCGCGGCAGCAGGCCGGCCACGGCGCGCAGCAGCGTTGATTTGCCCGCGCCGTTGAGCCCCGTGAGGACGATGAGTTCCCCGGCCCGCAGCACGAACGACACGTCGCTCAGGATCAGCCTCCCACCGCGTTCGACGGCGAGATCCGAGACGTCCAGCTGTGTCACCGGGCCTCCGTCGGGTGGGAGCGGCCTCTCGCCGCAGTCTCGAAAGGTTCCAGCTGCAGCGAGTTTCCTTGTTCTGGCTTCTCCTTACGAAATTCACTATAAGGCCTGCAACCCGGCGCTTGCTGCGTCGCGGCAAGACCTGTGTCACTACCGAGGTCAGACCCGAGCGGTGCGCTTCCGTGGTCTTCCCTCAGGTTGCCCGACCGGGTCGGGCACGCTTCGTGCATCGACTTCGGCCAGGCGTTACGCGACCGAACCGAGGACGACTCTATCGTGAGCAACGAGCATCCAGACAGCTTCAAGTCCCGCAAGACCCTCGAGGTCGGCGACCAGAGCTACGTCTATTTCAGCCTTCCGGACGCCGAGAAGAACGGCCTGCCGGGCATCGGCAATCTGCCGTTCTCCCTGAAGGTGCTGCTCGAGAACCTGCTGCGCAACGAAGACGGGCGCACGGTCACGGCCGACGACATTCGCGCGATCGCCGAATGGCTCGTCACCAAGAAGAGCGACCGCGAGATCGCCTTCCGCCCCGCCCGCGTGCTGATGCAGGACTTCACCGGCGTCCCCGCCGTGGTCGACCTCGCCGCGATGCGCGACGCGATGGTGGCGCTCGGCGGCGATCCGCAGAAGATCAACCCGCTCGTTCCGGTCGACCTTGTGATCGACCATTCCGTCGTCGTCGATTTCTTCGGCAATGCCTCGGCGTTCAAGCAGAATGTCGACCGCGAATATGAGCAGAACCAGGAGCGCTATCGCTTCCTGAAGTGGGGCCAGTCGGCCTTTTCGAACTTCCGCGTCGTGCCGCCGGGCACCGGCATCTGCCACCAGGTGAACCTCGAATATCTGGCGCAGACGGTCTGGACCAAGAGCGAGGACGGCGTCGAGATCGCCTATCCCGACACGCTCGTCGGCACCGACAGCCATACGACGATGGTCAACGGCCTCGGCGTGCTCGGCTGGGGCGTCGGCGGCATCGAGGCCGAGGCGGCCATGCTCGGCCAGCCCATCTCGATGCTGGTTCCCGAGGTCATCGGCTTCAAGCTGACCGGCGCGCTGAAGGAAGGCATCACGGCGACCGACCTCGTGCTGACGGTCACGCAGATGCTGCGCAAGAAGGGCGTGGTCGGCAAGTTCGTCGAGTTCTATGGCGACGGCCTCAACCATCTCTCGCTCGCCGACCGCGCGACGATCGCCAATATGGCGCCCGAATATGGCGCGACCTGCGGGTTCTTCCCGGTCGATTCCGAGACGATCGACTATCTCGTCGAAACCGGCCGCGCCGACCAGCGCGTCGCGCTCGTCGAGAAGTATTCGCAGGCCCAGGGCCTGTGGCGGAACGAGTCGACGCTCGATCCGGTCTTCACCGACACGCTCGAGCTCGACATCGGCTCGGTCCTGCCCTCGCTGGCCGGCCCGAAGCGCCCGCAGGACCGCGTCCTGCTCACCGACGCCAAGAGCGGCTTCCAGGCCGCTCTCGAGGGCGAATTCAAGAAGCCGGGCGAGGCGGCGAAGCGCGCTGCCGTCGCCGGCACGGATTTCGACCTCGGCCATGGCGACGTGACGATCGCCGCGATCACGTCCTGCACCAACACCTCCAACCCGTCGGTGCTGATCGGCGCGGGCCTCCTCGCCCGCAACGCGGTCGCCAAGGGCCTGAAGACCAAGCCCTGGGTCAAGACTTCGCTCGCACCCGGAAGCCAGGTGGTCGAGGAGTACCTCACCAAGTCGGGCCTGCAGAAGGATCTCGACAAGCTCGGCTTCAATCTCGTCGGCTTCGGCTGCACGACCTGCATCGGGAATTCGGGCCCGCTGCCGCCGGATATCTCGCGCACGATCAACGAGCATGATCTGGTCGCGGCTGCGGTGCTCTCGGGCAATCGCAATTTCGAGGGCCGCGTCAATCCCGACGTGAAGGCGAACTATCTCGCCTCGCCGCCGCTCGTCGTCGCCTATGCGCTCGCCGGTTCGCTGCAGGTCGACCTGACGAGCGAGCCGCTCGGCACGGGCAGCGACGGCCAGCCGGTCTATCTCAAGGACATCTGGCCGTCCTCGCAGGAGATCGCCAAGTTCATCGCCGAGAACATCACCCAGGCGATGTTCAAGTCGAAATATGCCGACGTGTTCAAGGGCGACGCCAACTGGCAGAAGATCCAGGCGCCGAAGGGCGACACCTATGCCTGGGACAACCAGTCGACCTATGTGCAGAACCCGCCCTATTTCGTCGGCATGGGCCGCAAGCCGGGCGACGTCACCGACGTCGTGAACGCACGCGTTCTCGGCCTCTTCCTCGATTCGATCACCACGGACCACATCTCGCCGGCCGGCTCGATCAAGCCGGCCTCGCCGGCGGGCAAGTACCTGACCGACAACGGCGTCGCGGTGATCGACTTCAACCAGTACGGCACGCGGCGCGGCAATCACGAAGTGATGATGCGCGGCACCTTCGCCAATATCCGCATCAAGAACCAGATGCTGGGCGGCAAGGAAGGCGGCTTCACCATCCATTATCCGGATGCCGTCGAGATGCCGATCTATGACGCGGCCATGAAGTACAAGGCCGAGGGCGTTCCGCTGGTGATCTTCGCCGGCAAGGAATACGGCACCGGGTCGTCGCGCGACTGGGCCGCCAAGGGCACCAATTTGCTCGGCGTGCGCGCCGTGGTCGCTCAGTCCTTCGAGCGCATCCACCGCTCGAACCTCGTCGGCATGGGCATCGTCCCGCTCGTCTTCGAGGAGGGCACCTCCTGGCAGACGCTCGGCCTCAAGGGCGACGAGACGGTCACGATCCGCGGGATCGCCGGCGATCTCAAGCCGCGCCAGATGCTCGACGCCGAGATCACCTTTGCCGACGGCTCCAAGAAGGTGGTTCCGCTGCTCTGCCGCATCGATACGCTGGACGAGCTCGACTACTTCAAGAATGGCGGCATCCTGCAATACGTGCTGCGCAATCTGGTCGCCTGAGGCGGCAAGCAACAAGGGGGCGGCACCTGGAAGGGTGCCGCCCTTTCCTTTTCCGGCGCGGTCACCCGGAATTGACTGGTACGCGATCGGCTGGAAACCTTATCAAGCTGCATCGAAGCCGGCCGCCTTGGACCGGCGCACCCATTGGACCGGCCCAACGCCATGCTGAGCCACAAGCCCGCTCTCGCCGCAGCCCTGATCTGCACCGCTCTCGCCTCGAGCGCGGCGGCGGCTGAGCGGCAGATCGGTGCGGTCATCGAGCTGTTCACCAGCCAGGGCTGCTCCTCCTGCCCGCCGGCGGACGAGCTGCTCGAGGAATATGCCAAGCGGCCCGACGTGGTGGCGCTGTCCTATTCGGTCGACTATTGGGACTATCAAGGCTGGAAGGACACACTCGCCAGCCACGAGTTCACCGATCGCCAGAAGGCCTATGCCGCCGCGCGCGGCGACCGTCAGGTCTATACGCCCCAGGTCGTCGTCAACGGGCAGCTGCCCGCGATCGGCAGCAACGACAAGGCCATCAAGGAAGCGATCGAGCACAGCGCCAAGCCGTTCGTGCCGATCGACGTGTCGATGAATGGCGACGCCGTCAGCGTCTCGGTCGGCAAGGTCGAGGGCTGGGCCGATCGCAAGGCGACACTCTGGCTGGTGCTCTATGACCGCCATGCCCAGGTCCCGATCGGGCGCGGCGAGAACAGCAACAAGACCCTCGACTATTACAACGCCGTGCGGCGCATGCAGCCCGTCGCCATGTGGCGCGGCGAGCCGATCAAGGTCGACCTGCCGATGAGCAAATATCATCAGGGCGACGCGGATGGCTGCGCGCTGATCCTGCAGGAAGAAAGCCCCGGCGGCGTTGCCGGCCCGATCATCGGTGCGGCCCGCATCGAAAGCCCGGCCGGCAGCTGGTAAGTCCGCCTCGGGCGACTCAGAACCGTCCGCCGAAGCCGGGGATCGCGAGGGGATTGGCCGCCGCAACTTCGAGATCGGCCCGATCCGTCGCCGGGATGCCCGCGAACTCATCGGCAAGCCGGTCCGATTCCGCGTCGCTCATGTCCTGCACGATGAAGACGAGCACTGACCGCCGGTCGCCGGACGGCCAGTCCGGAAGACGCGCCGGCGGGTGAAACAGCTTCTGCGCCGCCTGGACCACGAGCGGCCGGCTCGGATCCTCGGTGGTCGCGACGATGCCCTTGATGCGCAGCAGCTGTTCGCCATGGGCCCGCAGGACGCGGCCGAGGAAATCCTCCAGCGCATGGATCCCGATCGGCGCGGCGCGACGGAGCACGAAGCTGCGGATGCGCGCATCGTGCCGGCTCACATCATGGTGGTGATGCGATCCGTGGTGATGGTGTCCGCCGTGATCATCATGGTGGTGATCGTGGTGATGATCGTGGCCGTCATCGGTCCCGGCCGACAGCCAGAGCGCGACGTCGTCGATCTTGCCCTCCGTCGAGAAGGGTGAGACCCCGAACAGGCGACCCGCTTCCGCCTCGCCCTTCGCGGGGTCGAGGATGGGCGCGATCGGGTTAAGCACGCGGGCCGCGGCGATGGTCGCTGCGGGATCGGCGATGTCCGTTTTGGTCAGCACGATCCGGTCGGCGACGGCGACCTGCCGCGCGGCCTCGGCATGGCTGGCGAGCGTCGCGGCGCCATTCGCGGCGTCGAGCACCGTGATGACCCCGTCGAGCAGATAGCGGATCGACAGATAGGGATGCAGCAGAACGCTCTGCAGCACCGGCGCGGGATCCGCGAGGCCGGTCGTCTCGATCACCACGCGGTCGAGCCGCTCGATGCGGTGATTGTCGAGCGCGCGCAGCAGGTTCTCCAGCGTCGTCACCAGCTCGCCGCGGATGGTGCAGCAGAGGCACCCCGAGGAGAGCTCGACGATCCCCTCATCCGCCTGGCCGACGAGGAGCTGATCGAGACCGACCTCGCCGAACTCGTTCACGATCACGGCCGTACCGGCGAGCGCGGGATCGCTCAGAAGCCGGTTGAGCAGCGTGGTCTTGCCCGAACCGAGGAAGCCCGTGACCACGGAAAGGGGAATGGGCGGACGCCGGCCGCCGGCGCCGCTCACTGCGTCGCCGGTGCCGGCACATCCGGCAGAGGCGCGATATCGGTCGAATCGAAGGGAACGCCGACCTCGATCTTCGACGACGGCTTCGCCGCCTTCTTCGTCGCGGATTTCGGCGGGCTGTCGACGAGCGTCGGCGCGGGCGCTTCCTGCGAGGCCGTCGCATCGGGCGAGGCCTTCTTCTTGACGACCTTCTTCTTGGCAGGCTTGGCCGGAGCGGCCGGCTTGTCGGTTGGATCGACGCCCGCCGCCTTGATGTCGCCGGAAGGCGTACGCATGCCGAGCGTCGTCACCACGACGGGCTCCATCAGCTTGAAGCGCGGCTCGAGTGCGCTCGCGACCGGGCCGCCGGCATTCTCGGCATCGGCCTCGTTCTCGCCCTTGTTGCGCTTGCCGCAGACGTCATCGCGCATGTCGATCGCATAGGGCACCGGCGAGGAGCCGCGGAAACTCGCCAGCGTCGGGCGCGGCGTCAGGGAAATCGGCTTCGAGAAGCCGTCGTTCAGCAGGCGCGCCGTCAGCTCCGCCCGGTCCTTGGAGCTGTCGGAGCCGAGTACCACGGCGACGAGGGTCCGGCCGTTGCGCTTGGCCACGGCGACGATGTTGAAGCCGGAGGAGCAGATGAACCCGGTCTTGAGGCCGAGCGTCCCCGTATAGCGCTCCAGCAGGTTGTTCGCCGATTTCAGCACGCGCTTGCCGGACTTGATGGCGCTGATCTGGAAGACCGGGCGCTGCTGCGGAAACTCCGTCCAGAGCGCGCGAGCGAGCACGGCGAGGTCGCGCGCCGTCGTCGCCTGACCCGGCCCCGGCAAGCCGTTCGGATTGACGAAATGCGTCGAGGTCATGCCGAGGCGCGCGGCTTCGGCGTTCATCATGTCGACGTAGTTCTGCTCGGTGCCGCCGATCGTCTGCGCGACGGCGACGGCGATATCGTTCGAGGAATGGACGAGCATCATCTTGAGGGCGTTGTCGAGATCGATCACGGTCCCGACCTTGAAGCCCATCTTGCTCGGCGGCTCGGCCAGCGCCTCTGGCGTGACCACCACCTCGGTCTGCAGCGTCACACGCCCCTCGCGCAGCGCCTTGAACACCACATAGGCATTCATCAACTTCGTGACCGAAGCCGGATACCAGAGCTGGTGCGCGTTGCGTTCGGCGAGGACCTTGCCGCTGTCCATATCGGCGACGAGATAGGGCGTTTCCACCGCTGCCGCCGCGCCGGCTGTGAGGATGAGGGCGAAGAAGGTCGCGATGAGCTGGGCGATCGGCCGCGTCACGGGTCTGTCCTGGAGTTCCGGTCCACGCTGGGATTTGGGTCCGCGAGAGGCATGCAGCATGCCGTCGATGCTGTGCGAACCATAACCAACGGTCGCCGCTTTGGCAAAGCGACACACCTGCCACCTGTGCTCAACATGGACGGCGTCGCGCTTTACAAGGGCGAGGGCATGACCGATCCTGCCGCCATGCTCGATCTTCCGATGCCTGCCATGGCGCACGCGCCCGCCGAATCGCCGCCGCGCCTGCAGCGCGCCCAGGGCCATGCCCGCATCGCCTTTCGCCGCGTCGAGGAGCGCACGCGGCTGCTGGAATTCTACCAGCAGGGCTGCTGCAAGGTGCGCCTGCCGCGCCCCGAACCGGGCCGCCCGGTCGAGGCCGTCCTGCTCAATACCTCGGGCGGGATCACGGGCGGCGACCGGCTCGAATACGAAATCGCCGTCGGTGCGGGTGCCGAGCTGGTGGTGACGACCCAGGCCGCGGAGCGGATCTATCGCAGCCCGGCCGGCCCCGGCTTCGTCATCAATCGCCTGAACGTCGCGGCGGGCGGATCGCTGGACTGGCTGCCGCAGGAGACGATCCTGTTCGACCGCTGCGGGTTGGATCGTCGCCTAGAGGTCGACCTTGCCGGCGATGCGACGGCGCTCCTCGCCGAGACGATCGTGTTCGGCCGCGGCGCCATGGGCGAAGCGGTCCGCACGCTTGAGCTGACGGACCGCTGGCGCGTGCGGCGCGACGGCGCCCTCGTCTTTGCCGACGGCATCGTCGTGAACGGCGACGCAACCGCGATCCTCGCCGGTGGCGCAACGGCGTCGGCGGCGACGGCGATCGGCAGCCTCGTCTTCGTGGCGCCGGATGCACCTCGGCGCCTCGATGAGGTCCGCGCGGTGCTCGGCGAATGTGCAGGCGAGACCGGTGCCAGCGCTTGGCCGGGCCTTCTGAATGTGCGATTTGTTGCAGCGTCGAGCCAGATCCTGAGAGCGGATCTGCGGCGGGTCGCCGAAGCGCTCAGACGCCGTCCACTGCCGCGTGTCTGGCACTGCTGAGAACCGAGAATTGGGAGACGGACTTCGATGAATCTGACGCCGAGGGAAAAGGACAAGCTGCTGATCTCCATGGCAGCGATGGTCGCCCGCCGGCGGCTGGAGCGCGGGGTCAAGCTCAACCATCCGGAGGCGATCGCGCTGATCACTGACTACGTCGTGGAGGGCGCACGTGACGGGCGGACCGTCGCCGACCTCATGGAGGCCGGCGCGCATGTCATCTCGCGCAGCCAGGTCATGGACGGCATCGCCGAGATGATCCACGACGTCCAGGTCGAGGCGACCTTCCCGGACGGCACCAAGCTCGTCACGGTTCACGAGCCCATCCGCTAGGGCACACCATGCTGGAGCTGCGTCCCAACTGCGAATGCTGCGACCGGGATCTGCCGCCGGACAGCGTCGACGCGCTCATCTGCACCTTCGAATGCACCTTCTGCGCCGACTGTGCGCGCACGGTCTTCAACGGCCGCTGCCCCAATTGCGGCGGCAACCTGGTTGCCCGGCCCATCAGGCCGGCCGAGAAGCTCATCCGCAATCCCGCCTCCATGGTGCGCGTGCTGCGGGACGGCGACTGCCTATCCCGGCGCGTATCGCCGGGCGCTCCGTGAATCCGAGAGGACGACAGCACCATGATTCCAGGCGAGATCATCACGGCGCATGAGGACATCGAGCTTAATGCCGGCGCGCCGACCGTGACGCTCGAGGTTGCCAACACCGGCGACCGTCCGGTGCAGATCGGCAGCCACTATCATTTCTTCGAGACGAACAACGCCCTCGCCTTCGACCGCGAGAAGGCGCGCGGCATGCGCCTCGATATCGCTGCCGGCACGGCGGTGCGCTTCGAACCCGGCCAGACCCGCACGGTCACGCTCGTCCCCTTCGGCGGCAGCCGCGTGGTCTACGGCTTCCAGCAGAAGATCATGGGCGCGCTCTAGGCGCTGCGAACGGGCCATGTCCCGCGGCTCGGCATAACGATAACGGGCCGAAGGGCCTTTCGGAGACGGATCGATGTCCTTCAAGATTTCCCGCCACGCCTATGCCCACATGTTCGGCCCGACCGTCGGCGACAAGGTGCGCCTCGCCGATACGGACCTGATCATCGAGGTGGAGAAGGACTTCACGACCTATGGCGAGGAGGTGAAGTTCGGCGGCGGCAAGGTGATCCGCGACGGCATGGGCCAGAGTCAGGTGACGCGCGCTGGCGGCGCGGTCGACACCGTGATCACCAACGCGCTGATCCTCGACCACTGGGGCATCGTGAAGGCCGATATCGGCCTCAAGGACGGGCGCATCGTCGCCATCGGCAAGTCGGGCAATCCGGATACGCAGAACGGCGTCACGATCATCGTCGGCCCGGGCACCGAGGTGATCGCCGGCGAAGGCAAGATCATCACGGCCGGCGGCATCGACTCGCACATCCATTTCATCGCGCCGCAGCAGATCGAGGAGGCGCTGATGTCCGGCGTCACCACCTTCGTCGGTGGCGGCACCGGTCCGGCCCATGGCACGCTGGCGACGACCTGCACGCCCGGCCCGTGGCACATCGCCCGCATGATCCAGTCGCTGGACGCCTTCCCGATCAATGTCGCGGTGGCCGGCAAGGGCAATGCCTCGCGCCCCGAGGCACTGGTCGAGATGATCGAGGCCGGTGCCTCCTGCCTCAAACTGCATGAGGACTGGGGCACCACACCGGCGGCGATCGACTGCTGCCTCTCGGTCGCCGACGATTATGACGTGCAGGTGATGATCCACACCGACACGCTGAACGAGAGCGGATTCGTCGAGGACACGATCGCGGCAATGAAGGGCCGCACGATCCACGCCTTCCATACCGAGGGTGCGGGCGGCGGCCATGCGCCGGACATCATCCGCGTCGTCGGCCTGCCGAACGTCATCCCCTCCTCGACCAATCCGACGCGGCCCTACACGCGCAACACGCTCGAGGAACACCTCGACATGTTGATGGTCTGCCACCACCTCGACAATTCGATCCCCGAGGACATTGCCTTCGCCGAGAGCCGCATCCGCAAGGAGACGATCGCGGCCGAGGATATCCTGCACGATCTCGGCGCGTTCTCGATCATCTCTTCCGACAGCCAGGCCATGGGCCGCGTCGGCGAGGTGCCGCTCAGGACCTGGCAGACCGCGCACAAGATGCGCGTGCAGCGCGGGCGCCTGACGCAGGAGAGCGGCGACAACGACAATTTCCGCGCCAAGCGCTATGTCGCGAAATACACGATCAACCCGGCGATCGCGCACGGACTCTCGAAGGAGATCGGCTCGATCGAGATCGGCAAGCGCGCCGACATCGTGATCTGGTCTCCGGCCTTCTTCGGCGTGAAGCCGGACATGGTCCTGGTCGGCGGCACCATCGCCGCGGCGCCGATGGGCGATCTGAACGCCTCGATCCCGACGCCGCAGCCCGTGCATTACCGCCCGATGTGGGGCGCCTTCGGCAAGGCACTGACCAATTCCTCCGTGACCTTCGTCTCGCAGGCGGCGATCGACAATGGCCTCAGGGAGCGGATCGGCGTCGACAAGACGCTGGTCGCCGTGGAGAACACGCGCGGCGGCATCGGCAAGCACTCGATGATCCACAACAGCGCGACGCCGAACATCACGGTCGACCCGGAGACCTACGAGGTGCGCGCGGACGGCGAACTCTTGACCTGCGAGCCGGCCTCAGAGCTGCCGATGGCGCAGAGGTACTTCCTGTTCTAGGTTGAGGACATGAGCACCAAAACCACCACGCGTCCGTCGACCAGCTATGACGACGATTTCTATGCCTGGACGCAGGATCAGGCGGAGAAGCTGCGTGCCCGACGCCACAACGAGATCGACTGGGACAACCTGGCCGAGGAGATCGAGAGCGTGGGCAGGTCGCAGAAGTCGGAAATTCGAAATCGCCTGCGTGTCCTGCTACAGCACCTGCTCAAGTGGCATTTCCAGCCCGAGCTTCGATGCCACTCATGGCAATCGACGATCAGTGAGCAGCGTGTGCATATTGAGGGCGTGATCGAGGACAGCCCCAGTCTATCTGCTTTTCCAGAAGACGCCTTGGACTGGGCCTATCGTGGCGCCATACGCAAGGCCGCGGAAGAGACGAAACTCGCTCAGGACATATTCCCGACGGCGTGCCCCTACACGATCGAGCAAATCCTCGCTTATGATTTCATGCCTGGCCGGCCGTGGCATCCAGACGATCTGATCGGAGACTAGCTTGATCCGCGCTCTCTCCGTCTATCCCGCCGGCCTCTGGTCCAAGGCGCCTGCCGACGCCGTCGTGCTCGATTTCGACGCGCGGCACCGGCGCCGGATCGCCATGACCGCGAAGGGCGGGACCGAATTCCTGCTCGACCTGCCCGAGGCCGTGGCGCTGAAGCAGGGTGACGGGCTGCTGCTCGAGGACGGGCGCATCATTGCGGTCGAGGCGGCGCCCGAGGCGCTGGTCGAGGTGACAGCCAAGGATGGGGCGCATCTGCTGCGCCTCGCCTGGCACCTCGGCAACCGGCACCTGCCGACCGAACTGCTGGGCGACCGCCTGCGCATCCGCCGTGATCACGTGATCGAGGACATGCTCGTCCAGCTCGGCGCCTATGTCGTGCCCGTCGACGCCCCCTTCCATCCCGAAGGCGGCGCCTATGGTCACGGCCGCGTCCACGGCCATGACGATCACGACCATGAGCACGAACACGCTCACGACGCGCACGATCACCACGGCCACGCCCATCATGACCATGACGACCATGCGCATGCCCATGAGCATCATCACGGCAGCCATGAGCACGGGCATGATCACGCCCACGCCCATGATCACCATGACCACGACCATCATCACGGCCATGCGCATGACCATCATGGTCATCGCGGCCACGGACATGATTGATGGGAAGCGCTGACGGCGGCGGTCCCGACATGACGGTGACCGGTCTCGATTTCGCCGGGCTGCATCGTCTGCTGGCCTGGCTGTCCCCCTCCTTTCCGGTCGGCTCCTTCTCCTATTCGCATGGGCTCGAATGGGCGATCGAAGACGGGACGGTGCGCACCGCGGCCGATCTCGCTGCCTGGGTCGCCGCGATCCTGGAACATGGCGCCGGACGGTCGGATGCGATCCTGTTCGCGCATGGCTACCGTGCCGCGGCGGCCGGCCGGATCGACGAGCTCGCCGAAATCGCGGAGCTTGCCACCGCCTTCCAGCCGAGCGCCGAGCGGCGGCTCGAATCGCTGGCGCAGGGCCGGGCCTTCCTCCTCGCCGTCCGCGCCGCCTGGGCGGATCCCGCGCTCGAAACGACCGCCGAGGCGATCCTCGGCGAGGACGGCGCGCCGTTCTCGCTCGCCGTCGCCATCACCGCGGCGACGCATCGCGTCGCGGAGGCCCCGGCGCTGCACGCCTATCTGCATGCCTTCTCGGCCAATATCGTCTCGGCGGGACTGCGCGCCGTGCCGCTCGGCCAGACCGACGGCCAGCGCATCATCGCCGCGCTCGGACCGACGATCGGGGCTGTCGTGCGCGCGACGCAGGATCTGCCGCTCGACGCGCTCGGCGGCGCCGCGTTCCGCGCCGATATCGCCAGCATGAAGCACGAAACCCAGTATACGAGGCTTTTCCGGTCATGACCCGCTCTTCGAACGGCCCTCTCCGCGTCGGCGTCGGCGGACCCGTCGGTTCCGGCAAGACGGCGCTGATGGACGCGCTCTGCAAGCGGCTGCGCGAGCACTACGACATCGCCGCCATCACCAACGACATCTACACCAAGGAAGACGCTGAGTTCCTGACGCGCTCCGGCGCGCTCTCGCCCGACCGCATTCTCGGCGTCGAGACCGGCGGCTGCCCGCATACAGCGATCCGCGAGGATGCCTCGATCAACCTCGCCGCCGTCGCCGATCTCAATCGCCGCTTCCCGATGCTCGACGTGATCCTGATCGAATCGGGCGGCGACAATCTCGCGGCGACCTTCTCGCCCGAGCTTGCCGACATCACAATCTACGTCATCGACGTCTCGGCCGGCGACAAGATCCCGCGCAAGGGCGGGCCGGGCATCACGCGCTCCGACCTCCTCGTCATCAACAAGATCGATCTCGCCCCCATGGTCGGTGCGTCGCTCGAGGTGATGGACCGCGACTCGAAGCGCATGCGCGGCACGCGGCCCTTCGTCTTCACCAATGTCCGCGCCGGGCACAATGTGGACGACGTCGTCGCCTTCATCGAGCGGGCCGGCGGACTCAAA
Organism: Kaistia hirudinis; assembly: GCF_014196455.1. Lineage (GTDB taxonomy): Bacteria > Pseudomonadota > Alphaproteobacteria > Rhizobiales > Kaistiaceae > Kaistia > Kaistia hirudinis. The sequence goes on along the minus strand of NZ_JACIDS010000003.1, from coordinate 515,567 downwards.
GCGGCGGCGTGATTTTCTGCTGCAGTGCAGCTAGACTTGTTCTTTGTATCGCTGGGGAACGCTTCGATGCCGATCATCAACCGTCTCGCCGACTTCCACGACGACATCACGGCCTGGCGGCGCGATTTTCATCGCCATCCTGAACTGCTCTATGACGTCCAGCGCACGGCCGAGGTCGTGGCCGATCGCCTGCGCGATTTCGGCGTCGACGAGGTCGTGACCGGCATCGGCCGCACCGGCGTCGTCGGGGTCATCCGCGGCCGCAAGGCTGAGGCCGGTCAGACCATTGCGCTTCGCGCCGACATGGATGCGCTGCCGATCGAGGAAGCGACCGGCAAGCCCTATGCCTCGACCGTGCCGGGCAAGATGCACGCCTGCGGCCATGACGGGCACACCGCCATGCTGCTCGGCGCCGCGCGCTATCTCGCCGAGACGCGGAACTTCGACGGCACCGCCGTCGTCGTCTTCCAGCCGGCCGAGGAGGGCGGCGCGGGCGGCAAGGCCATGGTCGATGACGGTCTGATGCAGCGTTTCGGCATCGACGAGGTCTATGGCCTGCACAATATGCCGGGCCTGCCCGTCGGCAAGTTCGCGATCCGGCCGGGCCCGATTATGGCGGCGACCGACGAGTTCGAGATCCGCATCATCGGCCATGGCGGGCATGCCGCGAAGCCGCATGTCACGATCGATCCGATCCTGATCGGCGCCCATGTCGTGCAGGCGCTGCAGTCGATCGCTTCGCGCTCCGTCGACCCGCTCGACGCCGTCGTCGTGTCAGTGACGACGTTCCACGCCGGCCGCGCCCACAACATCATCCCCGGTTCTGCGGCGATCGGCGGCACGGTCCGCAGCCTCAGCCCGGAGGTCCGCGACCTCGCCGAGCGGCGGATCAACGAGATCGTGCAGGGCATCGCCGGCGCCTTTGGCGCCAAGGCGGAGGTCGGCTATCACCGCAACTATCCGGTGACGGTGAACCACCCGGATCAGACGGCCTTTGCCGTCGAGGTCGCCAAGCAGATCGTCGGCGAGGCCAATGTCGACGCGGCGTCGCCGCCGATGATGGGCGGCGAGGACTTCTCCTACATGCTGCTGGAGCGTCCCGGCGCCTTCATCTTCCTCGGCAATGGCGACACGGCCGGGCTGCACAATCCCGAATACGACTTCAACGACGCCGCGATCCCGATCGGCTCGTCCTATCTCGCCCGCCTGGTCGAGACGGCGCTTCAGCCCCGCTGAGGCGCCTTCTCGGCCTCGCCGCTCGTCTTCCAGAGCGAGACGACCACGCCGCCGCCGAGCAGGCCGACCGTGAGGCCGAGCGAGATCCAGGACGGGACCGGGCCGACGAGGTGCGCCCAGTAGATCTTGGCACCGACCGCGATCAGCACCAAAGCGAGCGCATATTTCAGATAGTGGAAGCGGTGCACGGCGGCGGCGAGCGCGAAATAGAGCGCGCGCAGGCCCAGGATCGCGAAGATATTGCTCGTATAGACGATATAGGGATCGGTCGTGATCGCGAAGACGGCCGGCACGCTGTCGACCGCGAAGACGATGTCGGCGATCTCGATCGAGACCAGCGCCAGCATCAGCGGCGTCGCCACGCGGCGCAGCTTGCCGGTCACCGGGTGCGGCTCATGGGTCAGGAATTTGTGGCCGTCCAGCTTCGATGACACCGGGATCATCCGCCTGACGATGCGCACGACGGGATTCTTCTCGATATCGACCGGCTCGTCGCTGGCGAACAGCATCTTGACGCCGGTGAAGAACAGGAAGGCGCCGAAGATATAGAGGATCCAGGAGAAATTGCTGATCAGCGTGGCGCCGACGCCGATCATGACGGCACGCAGGACCACGACGCCGACGATGCCCCAGAACAGCACGCGGTGCTGATAGGCGCGCGGGATCGCAAAGGCCGCGAAGATCAGCGAGATGACGAAGATGTTGTCGAGCGCGAGGCTCTTCTCGACCAGGAAGCCCGTCAGATAGTCCATCCCGGCCTTCGCGCCGAGGTCGACCCAGACCCAGGCGCCGAAGAGCAGCGCCACGGCGATGTAGAAGGCGGAGAAGACGAGGCTGCGCGAGATGCCGATCTCGTGGTCGCCCTTGTTGGCGAAGCCGAGATCGAAGGCGAGCAGCGCCACGATGATGACGAAAAAGATCGCCCACGCACTGGCAGGCTGGCCGAGGAACTCGGCCGACAGGAACGGAATGATGGACATGGTTGAGCGAGCGCAGGTCGCCGTGTTGCTGTGCTCTAGAGGTCCGACATCGCGGTGGGCGACACACCGCCAGAGGGGCCCGGACCCCGCTCGTTCCGTATAATGTGAGACGGCCCGCATGGCCTTGCAAGGGGCATGGCCGGGCATTTTTTCTCGACAGACTTCGGATTCTCGTGCATCGACACTATCTTTCCTCACCGGCCCGAAAGAGGCCGCAGCAGCCCCCACGCCAATCGCCACCGATGCGAGGATAAAATGCCTGCCTATCGCTCCCGCACGACCACCCACGGCCGCAACATGGCCGGCGCCCGCGGCCTCTGGCGCGCGACGGGCATGAAGGACAGCGATTTCGGCAAGCCCATTATCGCCGTGGTGAACTCGTTCACCCAGTTCGTGCCCGGCCATGTGCATCTGAAGGACCTCGGCCAGCTCGTCGCGCGCGAGATCGAGCTCGCCGGCGGCGTCGCCAAGGAGTTCAACACGATCGCCGTCGATGACGGCATCGCGATGGGCCATGACGGCATGCTCTATTCGCTGCCCTCGCGCGAGGTGATCGCCGACAGCGTCGAATACATGGTCAACGCGCATTGCGCGGATGCGATGGTCTGCATCTCCAACTGCGACAAGATCACACCCGGCATGCTGATGGCCGCGCTGCGCCTCAACATCCCCGCCGTCTTCGTTTCGGGCGGCCCGATGGAGGCCGGCAAGGCCACGGTCGCCGGCAAGAAGGTGGCGCTCGACCTCGTCGACGCGATGGTCGCCGCCGCCGACGACAAGGTGACCGACGAGGACGTCAAGGTCATCGAGCGCTCGGCCTGCCCGACCTGCGGCTCCTGCTCAGGCATGTTCACCGCCAATTCGATGAACTGCCTGACCGAAGCGCTCGGCCTGTCGCTGCCCGGCAATGGCTCGATGCTGGCGACCCATTCGGACCGCGAGCGGCTCTTCGTCGAGGCCGGCCATCTGATCGTCGATCTCGCCCGCCGCTATTACGAGCAGGACGACGAGACCGTGCTGCCGCGCAACGTCGCCTCCTTCGGCGCGTTCGAGAATGCGATGCGGCTCGACATCGCCATGGGCGGCTCGACCAACACGGTCCTCCATATCCTCGCGGCCGCGCATGAGGCCGGGATCGATTTCGACCTCGACGACATCGACCGCCTCTCGCGCGAGGTTCCGGTGCTGTGCAAGGTCGCGCCGGCCAAGCAGGACGTTCATATGGAAGACGTCCACCGCGCCGGCGGCATCATGGCGATCCTCGGCGAGCTGGCGCGCGGCGGCATCCTGAACACCGAGCTGCCGACCGTGCACGCCTCGACCATGGCCGAGGCGATCGCGCGCTGGGATATCCGCCAGACCAATTCCGAGAGCGTGCGCGACTTCTTCAAGGCGGCCCCCGGCGGCGTGCCGACCCAGGTCGCCTTCAGCCAGTCCGCGCGCTGGGAGGAGCTCGATCTCGACCGCGAGAAGGGGGCGATCCGCGACGTGCCGCATGCCTTCTCGCAGGATGGCGGTCTCGCCGTGCTCAAGGGCAATCTGGCGCCCGATGGCTGCGTCGTGAAGACGGCCGGCGTCGACGATTCGATCCTGAAGTTCACCGGCCCCGCCGTCATCTTCGAGAGCCAGGACGATGCCGTGCACGGCATCCTGAACAAGAAGGTCAAGGAAGGCGACGTCGTCATCATCCGCTATGAGGGCCCGCGCGGCGGTCCCGGCATGCAGGAGATGCTCTATCCGACGAGCTATCTGAAGTCGCGCGGCCTCGGCAAGGCCTGCGCGCTGATCACCGATGGCCGGTTCTCCGGCGGCACGTCGGGCCTCTCCATCGGCCATGTCGCGCCGGAAGCGGCCTCGGGCGGCGCGATCGCCCTGGTCGAGCCCGGCGACACGATCGAGATCGACATCCCCAATCGCTCGATCCGCATCGTGATCTCGGACGAGGCGCTGGCCGCCCGCCGCGCCGCGATGAACGCCAAGGGCAAGGCGGGCTGGAAGCCGGCGGCGCCGCGCAAGCGCAATGTCTCGGTGGCGCTCCGCGCTTACGCCGCCATGGCGACCAGCGCCGACAAGGGCGCCGTCCGCGACGTGACGCTGCTCGAAGACTGAGCGCCCGATAACGCATCCTGAAAGGGCAGGCTCCGGCCTGCCCTTTTTGTTTGGGTCACAGGCTGCAGTCCCCATGGGCTGCTCCAGACAGACGACGACACAGCGGCCAGCCCGATGCACCCCGCCGGCCTTGGCCGCAGGGTTGTGAACGAAGAGGTCGCGCGGGGCGGCCGAGTGCCTGCGCGCGGGCAGCGCGCCGGCTGAAGATGATGGATGAGGTGCCCGAGCCGCCCGTCTGCGGCAGCCGGCGCCCCGCGCCGACGAGATCTGCGGCCGGTACCGATGGACCGTGGGTGTTTCGTTGCTGGGTCACCCGGCGGCAAGTCCCGCGTCCGGATCTCCCCTTGCGGAAAGCCCGAACGCCCGCCGCTGGCCCGCGTGTACGGACCCGGCGCATCGGAGTTCCGGCCGCCCTTCGGAACGAGGCTCGTGACCCCTCGCCCCCAAGGCCCGCCGAGCCCCACCCGCAAACGGAACGACCGGTTCGCCCTCTTCGGTGGGCGGGGATGAAAGGAGTATGCGCCCGGCGAGAGGGGGCGGGGATAGATTATTTTCCTGGCTCGCCCGGCGCGCACCGGCCTGCCCCCTCTCCCGCTTGCGGGGGAGGGTTGGGGAGGGGGCGTCGAGGCCGAGGCTGTGGGAATTGATAGAGTTCAGGGCTGGCGCCGAAGCTTGCAGCGATCGTGCAGGTTGGCCCCCTCCCTCGCCCTCCCCCGCTTCGCGGGAGAGGGAATGCGCCAACGCCGCCTACCCCTCCCCGAGGAGGAGAAGCGACCCACCGCTATTCCGCGATGATCTTCACCTTCTCGCCGACGGCCGGCAGAGACGCGCCGGGCTTGATGTCGTTGAGGACGCGGAAGAGATCGAGCGGCCGATCGACGCCGCGCATGCGGCCGGCGAGACTCTCGACGGTATCGCCCTGCGCCACCGTGATGACGCGCACGCGGAGCGGCTTCAGCGCCGCGATCTGCTGCGGCGTCAACTGTCGGAAGCTCTGGATCGTCGCATCGGCGGCCGCCTGCAGGCCGGGCGTATCGCTCTCATTGGCGAAGATGAAGCGATAGGTCGCGCTCGGACCGACGCGGATGACGGCGATGCGGAAGACCCAGCCCTTGGCCTGCGCCTTGGCGGATGCGGCCTCCAGCCCGTTCACCTGGAAGGTCTTGATCGACGCGGCGTCGAGCCCGTTGACCCAGCCGGAGGCGATATAGGTCGCGAGCGACGAGCCGGCCGGCAGATTGGCGCCGTCGAAACGCAGCGCCGTGCCATCCGGCCCTGTGGCAAGGACGGCATCGCTCGTATTGTCGAGCACGAAGCCGTCGGGAACCGCGAAACCGATGCCGAGCGTGGGGTGCAGGAAGGTCTTGCCGCGCACGAAGCCCTGCGAGGGATCGTCGCCGAAGACGATGCCGTCGATGCCCTCGAGATAGCGGTTGCGGTCGACCTCGCCGATGCCGGGCGCGCCGAACTGGCGGGCCGCGCGGATGGCGAATTCGACGCGCTGCGGCGTCGCCGGGTGGCTCGCCAGGAAATCGGGACGCTTGTCCTGCACCTGGCCGGCCTGCTTGTACTCGGCATAGCGGCCCATCAGGTCGAGGAAGCGCGCCGCCGCGAAGGGATCGTAGCCGGCCTTGCCGATGGTGCGCACGCCGATCGCATCGGCCTCCAGCTCCTGCTGCTGCGAGAAGGCGGCGAGCGTGCGCTGGCTGGAGGCGAGCGCGAGCTGGCCCGCCTCGCCATCCTGCAGCACATCGGAGACGACGCGGCTGACGATCACGGCCGCGCGCGCCTTGTTCTGGCGCTGCATGGCGTGGTTCGCGGTCACATGGCCCATCTCATGCGAGATGACCGCCGCGACCTCGGACGAATCATTGGCGAGTGCGAGCAGGCCGCGCGTCACATAGAGATAGCCGCCGGGCAGCGCGAAGGCGTTGACCGAGGGGCTGTTCAGGATCGTGATGCGATAGGACTGCGAGGGGTCGTCCGATGCGGCGACGCAGCGGCCGACGATGCGCGCGAGCGTCTTCTCGAGCTTGTCGTCATGATAGACGCCGCCATAGCTCGCGACGATGCGCGGGTGTTCCTCGGCGCCGATCCGCGCCTGGGTGGGATCGACCGCGGGCGGGGTCGTGGCGCCGGCGACGGTCTGCGGCGGCCCGTAGGTTCCTTCGAGCGCAGTCGTGCAGCCGGCGAGGAGCAGCCCCGCCAGCACCACCAATCCCGTGCCGCGCCACCACGGCCTGCCGCTCCGGGGGCTCACCGCACCCGCCGCGCCTTCGCTCATCGTCCACCATCATCCAGCAGTTCGAGCTGTTCGGGATGCGTCACCCGGATGCTCGGACCGCCGCGCTGCTCGATCCATCCTCGCACGCGCACGCGCCGCCCTTGAAAATCGCCTGCCTTCCAGCCGCTCTCGGCAAGCGCGGCCATGGCCTCGCTCGACAGGACCACCGTGAAGTCCGTCGACCAGGTAAGCCCGAAATCGAGATAGACGATAGGACCGCGTTCACCGACGGAAAGAACACGTCCTTCCACCAGATCATAGCTGTCATGCCGACGCGCAAGACCAGGCTCGGTCGCGGCGTAGATCACGTAATACGGATCGGCCCAAAGGCCAAGTGCAGAACGGCGCGCTGTACGCTCCGCCTCGATCAGTGCACCGACGCATTGTCGATTGTCGGCGAAGGAATAGACCCGTGCGAGCCCGGCAGCCACCATCTCGCGCTGCAGCCAGGTCTCGCCGCCATCCTCGGAGATCACGAACAATTGCGCGAGCGCGCGGCCATAGCGGTCGCGGCGCGCGCCGCCATAGCGCAATTCCACCGCCTGGCCGAGCGCGAGGCGCTCCAGCGCGGCCTTGGCCACATCGGCGAGCGGCCAGGCGACGAAGCCGGGGCGGTCCAAGGGCAGTTTCGGCGCTTGCGTGCCCGCGAGGCGCACTTCGAGGCCGCTGTCGAGCTGCACCGTATCGCCATCGATGACGGAGGCGACAACGCCGCCCTCGCCGGCGACGAGCGCACAGCCCGCGCCGCCCAGAAGCCGTTCGCCGCCGGGATCCGCGCTGCCGACCGTCGCGCCCGTCCGCGTGTCGCCCGCCAAGTCTCCGCCGACCGCTGCTTCTCCACTGACCGCCATGGCGACCATGATGCCGAAGAGCATGGCAAAGGCATGGCGGGCACGACCGTTTCCGCCCGCCCCGCGACAGGACGGCCGCGCGGCGCCACGAGCCTGATTCCGGTTCCCCCGAGCCATGCAAACAGGGTGGCACGGGCGCGGGCGAACATGCTAGAGGAGGCACGGCCTCAAAGGCCCTCGCGGCCCATTCGGCTGTCCCGGTAGCTCAGCAGGATAGAGCAACGGTTTCCTAAACCGTAGGTCAGGGGTTCGAATCCCTTCCGGGACACCACCTTCCGATCCAGCATGGTCCGAGGCCGTCATTCTCGGCCGATAGATCGGCGGATCTGAGCCATTCTGCATTCATGTTTGTCCAACCACGTCCGGTGCAGTCCGACGCATTTGTTGGTGTTTTGTTGGATTCGAAGCGGCGCGGCCGAGCGCCATACCGACAGGCACGATAGCTATCCGATCACTGACTTAGCGATCCGTAGCGCAAAGCGGCGAGAGAAGGCCTACAAGGTCTCCGATTCCGGTGGCCTACACCTTCTGATCAATCCAGGCGGCTCGAAGCTGTGGCGCCTCGCATATAAGGTCTCGGCCGGGTTGGTGCCGACCGTCGCCGTCGTCAGATTGCCGGCCGCGTCGTAGCTCCGCGTCGAACCAGCGATCGAGGTCGGCGCGTACGGCCGCACCGCGCTGGCGCGCTGCGCCGGATAGCTATAGCTGCCGATGGCCGAATTTGTCGCGATCGAGCCGGCGGCATTGTCCTGCAGGTCCGGCGGGTACTCGTATCGGCGCTGTTCGTCGCCGTCAGCAGCCGGTCGAGCGTGTCATAGCCATAGCTCCAATTATCGCCCGACGGCGTCGAGACCATGTAGGTGAGGCGCGCCAACCGCGCCCCTTCTGGTGCCTTCGGAACATTTCCAAGGCTCAGGGCTTTGGCTCTCGTGGTCGTGAGCCTCGTCCGATCGCAGGACGCGCCGAGATCCATAGAGGCCTGAGGCACTCGCCATCGTGGCGGGGTGTCAAGAAGGACGGTTCGGTCGGAAGCGCTGCCCGTTGACGCCGCATCCTGCTGCGCCGCGCGAGCGCCGTCCTCAAGGGAAGGCATTTCCTTCCGCGCGCCGGGGCGGACGGCAGACTGTGTCGCCGGCTGAGTCCTTTGCGACGGAGCACAAATTCTCTCATCGCGGACACCCATCCGGGAAATTCGATGTGGTTTTCGATCAATCCGCAGAATCCCGATCGGAGGTGCGGCCGCTGTTCGGAAGAAAGAGCATTTCTCCCGGAAAGCAGGGATCAGAAAATTCTATTTTGTAGATCGATTTGATCGTCTTTAGCCTCCAGCCAGGATGGCGAAGCGCTTTCGCGGCTTCGCAAGGCGACAAGGCGACCCATGGCCGAACGACAAATCTGGTACACACGCTGCCCCGTGCCGACGGCGCTCGGCCTTGCGGTTCAGCGCGGCACGCTGCATGAGGCGATCGCGCCGCTCGGACGGAGCCTCGCCTCGATCCAGCAATCAGGCGACCGGGCGACTCAGGCGTCGCACTTCACCCATCAGCTCGCGAGCTCGATTCGTCATGGCGGCAATACACCCGCCATCTTTGCGCGGTCGGAAGGCGCCGATACCCGCATCGTCGCCCTGTCCTGGACGCCGACGCCGCATCCGATCCTGGTCAGGCCGGGTTCGGGCATCGAGACGGTGCGTGATCTCAAGCGCAAGCGCCTGGCGCTGTCCCTCCGCCAGAACGACGTCATCGATTTCTGGCGCGCGGCGGCGCTCCGTGCCTATGAGGCGGCGCTTGCGAGCGAAGGGCTGACGCTCGACGACGTCACGCTGGTCGATCTGCCGGTCGCGCGCAGCTATCTCGACGACAGCCGGCTCATCCGCAAGCCGCGCGGACCTGCGGGGCTCGCCACCGGCGGTGGCCTGCAGCGCGAGGAAGTCTTCGCGCTCATCCGAGGCGAAGTGGACGCAATCTACTCGCAGTCCTCATTCGCCTCCGAGCTCGCGAGCTTCGTCGGCGTCGAGACGCTCTACGACGTCGGCCAGCACCCCGATCCCCTGGAACGCGCCAACAATGCGCTTCCGGAGGCGTTCACGGTCTCGGCGAGCCTCATCGAGGAGGACTTCGAGGCAGTCGCGACGATCCTCGCGGCCTCGATCCTCGCTGCCGACTGGGCGCGCGATCATCACCGCGAGGCGGTTCGCATCGTCGCTTCCGAGCAGCGTGTGGCTGAGGAAGCCGTCGAGGTCGCCTATGGCCCGACCCTGACCGATCATCTCGACATCGCCCTCTCGCCCTTCCGCGTCGAGGCGCTGGGGCGGCGCAAGGATTTCCTGCTGCGCCACGGCTTCATCCGCGCCGATTTCGACCTCGACGGCTGGATCGATCCGCGGCCGCTGGCGCGGGCCGAGGAGATCGTCGCGGCCTGGAAGGCTGCCGGAACGAGCGGGACGGCGGACATCCGTTCCGTCGCGTGACACGACCCAAGATCGGGAAGATCATCATGAATATCCATGTCGATCCCATCGGCGAACTGGCAGCCGAGGGCTTCGATCCGAACACGGTCCTGCCGGCGGCGTCAGTCGATCCGGCGGCGCCGCTGCGCTTCGCCGAGGCCTTCGGCGCCGCGCTGGCCAAGGTTGCGACGGCACGGGAACAGGCCAATATCCGGCCGACGGCGGAAGTCGCGATCCTGAAGTCTTCGGGTCTCGTCAACCTCCTCATTCCCGAATGGTTCGGCGGGCTCGGCGGCAGCATCACGACGGCGTTGAAGATCCTCGTCGCGCTCTCGCGCGGCGATGCCTCGATCGGCGCGCTGCTCGGCTACCACTATACGAATTCCGGCGTCGCACGCCTCTTCGATGTCGAAGGCGATGCCGAGGCGGTCGAACGTCTTTCTGCCGAAGGCCGCTGGTTCTGGGGCAATGTCAGCCAGCCCGGCGCACGCAGCCTTGCGGCGACCCCGGACGGACAGGGCTTCCGCCTCAATGGCGTCAAGCACTGGAACACCGGTCCCTCGCTCGCCGACGTGACGACCGTGCTCGCCAATCGCGACGACGTCCCCGAGCTTGCCTATGGCTATGTCCCGATCGACCGCAAGGGCCTCGTCTTTTCCGGCACTTGGGATCATCTCGGCCTGCGCCGCGCCGAAACGCTCTCGCTGGAGTTCCACGATGTCGAGCTGAAGGCGGACGAGGTGTTCCGCTCCAGCTTCGGGCCGGTGACGAGCTTTCCGCCGCTCTATGTGCCGATCGGCGAGCTTTATTTCGCGAGCTATTATCTCGGCTCGCTTCTGGGGGCCATCGACGCCGCCGCCCTCTATACCCGCCAGGAAACACGGCCGGCTCCCGGTTCGGGCGTCGCCAGCGCGACGCTCGACCCCTACGTCCTGCACCAGTATGGCGAGTTCTGGACCGAGGCTGAGGCAGCCCTCGCCTTTTTCCTCTCGGTCGGCCGCGAAGTCGAGGACGGCTTCGAACGCCGCCGCAGCATCACGGCGCGCGAGCGCGCCGAACTCGGCGTCAAGGCCAACGCCGTGCGCGCCTTCGTGACGCGCGCCGGGCTTTCCGTCACGCCGCGCATCTACGAAGTCACCGGGGCGCGGGCGACGCGCAACGATTTCGGCTTCGACCGCTTCTGGCGCGATATCCGCACGCACACGCTTCACGACAACCAGCACTACAAGCTGCGCACCATCGGCGATTTCGCGCTGAACGGCGTCGCGCACGAGCCCCCCTCCTTCGCCTGATCAGACCGGAATCATGACCGCCGTCAGCCCCATCAAGATCGCCGCGCGCCCCCAAAAGGCGCCGGCTTCGCTCGACTATCTGCGCGCCCGTTCGCTGTTCGATCGGCCGCATTCCGCTCTCGAGGAGAAGTGGCTCGCCATCGCGCGCGACGTTTCGGCCGAATTCGCGAAGACCGCCGTGGAGGGCTATCGCACGCGACGGCCGCCGCGCGCCGAGATCGCCCGGCTCAAGGAGACGGGCCTTTCGACCTTGCTCATTCCGGAGGAATTCGGTGGCGGCGGCGGCGACTGGCGACTGGTGGTCGAGGTGATCCGCGAGATTGCGGCCGGCAATGCCTCGGTCGGCGTGCTGCTCACGCATCATTATTTCGGCATCGAGGGGATCGGCTCGCTGCCCGAGCCTGAGCGTGTCGGGGCCTGGAAGGACGCCGTCGCGACCAAGCATTTCCGCGGCGTCATCGCCAATCCGCGCGATCCGGAGATCGTCGCGACGCCGATCGGCAACGGCAAGTTCGCGCTCAATGGACGCAAGAGCTTCTGCACCGGCGCCGCCTTCGCCGACCAGATCGGGGCGCAGGTGCGCCGCGCCGATACGCAGCAATATGTCCTCGCCATCCTGCGCCCGCCGCTGGAAGGGCTGACGCATCTTGGCGACTGGGACAATATCGGCCTGCCGCAGGGCGACAGCGGCTCCTTCGTGCTCGAAAACGTCATCGTCGATGAGAAGGATCTGCGCGCCTTCGGGCCGCCGCCGGAGGATGGCAAGCCGAACGAGCCGAATCTGGGGCCGCTCGGCGTGCCTTCCGGCAACCTAGCCTTCTCCAACGTCTATCTCGGCACGGCCATCGGCGCGCTCCGCGCGGCGCGCGACTACATCCAGACCGAGACGCGGCCCTGGATCCTCTCCAAGGCCGAACGCGCCGCCGACGATGATCTCATCATCAATGGTTACGGTGAGCTCTGGCTGCAGCTCGAGCAGGCGCTCGCGGTTGCCAATCATGCGGCGGAAAAGGTGCAGCAGGCCAAGAACCTGCCGCCCGAGGCGCTGACCGAGGATCTTCTGGGAGAGCTCCGGGTTGTCGTGGCGACACTGAAGGTGACGGCGACGCGCGCCAGCGTCGACATCACCTCCACGATCTTCGAGCTGATGGGCGCGCGCTCGACCGCGAACCGCTACGGCTTCGACCGGTTCTGGCGCGACGCACGCACCTACACGCTGCACAGCCCCGTTTTCTACAAGGTGCGGGAACTCGGCGAATGGGGGCTCTCGGGCGCCTATCCGCCGGCGACCTTCTATACCTGAGCGGGGGAAAACATCATGAACGCCCCTGCAGCACCGCTCGCCGCCGCGCGCTCCATCGATGCCGATGAACGGCGCAGCCGTGCGAGCACCTATCGCGGAAGCTTCACGCCCGACGGCGCGACGCCGATCCTCTTCGATGCGGACGAGGCCGTCGCGGTCGCCGAGCGCTTCGCCGAGGAGATTCGCGAAGCCTCCGCCGATCGCGCCATCGAGGCCATTCCCCCGCTCGTGGAACTCGAACGCGCTTCGGCGCTCGGCCTCACCAGCCTCTTCGTTCCGCGCTCGCATGGCGGCCCGGAGGCGAGCTACTGGACGCTGGCGCGTGTCATATCCGCGGTGGCGCGGACCAACCCGAGCGTCGCCCAGATCCTGATCGCGCAATATTCGCTCGGCGACGTGATCACCGACCAGGGCACGGCAGCGCAGAAAGACCATTTCCTGCCGCTGATCCTCGCCGGGGCGCGGGTCGCCAATGCCCTCACCGAGGCCAAGACCCGCTCGGCCGCCGACATCACGACGCGCCTTTCGCGGACCGGCGAGGGCCGCTACCGGCTCGACGGCGAAAAGTTCTACACGACCGGCTCCTATGTCGCGCATTACTTCCCCGTTCTGGCCAGGGACGATGACGGCGCGGTCGTTTACGCCTTCATCGCCCGCGATGCCGAGGGACTGACGATCCTCGACGACTGGCGCGGCATCGGTCAGCGCGCGACGGTCAGCGGCACCGCTCGCTTCGACGGCGTGGCGGTCGAGGAGATCGCCGTCATCCGCCCGTCGGGGCCGCCGCGGCCCCATAGCGGCAACACGTTCGCGCAGCTCCTGCATGCTGCCGTGGATGTCGGCATCGCCGCAGGTGCCCTCGATGAAGCCGTGCGCTTCCTGAACACCAAGGCACGCGCCTGGCCGGAAGCCGCCGTCGAGCGGGCAGCCGAGGAGCCCCACACCATCCGCACCTTCGGCGAACTGAAGGTGCTCGAAGAGGCGGCCGACGCTCTCGTCGAACGGGCAGCCGGCGTGCTCGCTCTTCTGCGCACCGATCCGGATTCGCCGACGCTTCAGACGAAGGCCGTGCTCGCCGTCGCGGCAGCCCGTGCCGCGGCGGATCATGCGGCGCTTACGGCCTCCAACGAGATCATCGCGCTCGGCGGCGCCCGCGCTTCGCTGGAGACATGGAATCTCGACCGCTTCTGGCGCAATGCCCGCGCCCATACCGTGCACGACCCCATCCGCTGGCGGCACCACGCGATCGGCAATTACCACCTCAACGGCGTCATCCCGCCGGACAATGCCCGCTCGGCGGCCGCACGCACCGTTTCCTCCCAGTCCCGTTCGGAGATCGCAACATGAGCCTCGCCCCGCCTGCCGGCGCGCGCGCCGTCGATACCATCTGGTATACGCGTTGCCCGGTCCCGACCGCCTTCAGCCTGGCCATCCATCTCGGGCTGCTGAAGCGCGAATTCGCGCCGGATGGCATCCGCATCGCCTCGCTGCAGCAGGCCGACCGCACCAAGCTGCAATCGCATTTCGACCACAGCCTCGACGACAGCTTCCGCTATGGCGGCAACATCCCGCCGATCTGGGCGCGCTCCGAAGGCGCCGACACGCGGCTGATCGGCCTGTCCTGGATCGACGCACCGCATGTGATCCTCACACTGCCGGAATCGGGTATCCGCAATGTGCGCGATCTCAAGGGAAGGCGGCTCTCGGTGCCGCGCCGCGTCAATGACCAGATCGATTTCTGGCGCGCCGGCGCGATCCGCACCTATGAGGTCGCCCTGGCGAGCGAAGGCCTGACGCTCGACGATGTCGAACTCGTCGATGTCCCGATCGAGGCGGCCTACATCGATCCCGCGAATACATCGGCGCTCACCGGCTCGATCTTCTCGCAGGCGCGCCGGCGCAGTCCCCTGAGCGGCGACCTTGCCGCGCTCGTTCGCAGCGACGTCGACGCCATCTTTTCCGAAAGCTCCTTCTCGGTTCACCTGCAGAGCTTTCTCGGGGCGCATGTCGTCTATGACGCACATACCCATCCCGACCCGCTGGTCCGCCACAACAATGCGATCCCGCAGGCCTTCACTGTGAGCGCCAGCCTGCTGCGCGACCGGCCCGATCTCGTGGCCCGTGTCCTGGCACAGACGATCGCTGCCGCCGAATGGGCGACGACCCATCGTGAGGAGGTCGTCCACATCACGGCGCTCGAGGCCAACGTCTCCGAGGAGATCGCCGACTCCACCTATCCGTTGCTCGAGCAACAGCTCGCGACGGGCTTTTCGGAGCAGGCCCTCGAGGCGCTCAGGCGGCGCAAGCAGTTCCTCCTCAGCCACGGCTTCATCCGCAAGGATTTCGACCTCGGGAGCTGGATCGACCGGACGCCGCTCGAAACAGCCCTCAGCCAGGGCGGTCGCTCGCTCGCCGCCTGAACCCCCAAGCCAATTCTTCGGGCATCGCGCCCGACCATCGTGAAAGCCGGACCATGACCTTCTCGCCGATTACAGCCCTTCGGGTGCCTCGCTTCCTCGCCGCCGCCGCGCTCGCCATCACTCTGCCGCTCGCGGCCTCCTTCGCTCAGGCCGAAGACAATCCGGCCGGTGTCGCCGAGGCCGAGGCGATCGTGAAGGCGCATCTGGGAACGCCGGAATTCTGGGCGCCGCCCAGCTTCGATTCGACGCCGGCGCGCGGCAAGACCGTTTGGTGGATCTCGGACTACAAGACCAACATCCTGAAGCAGTGGGCCCTTCTCGGCGAAAAGGCGGCTGCCGATGGCGGCCTCAAGTGGCACCTCTATGACGGCGGCGGCTCGGTCCCCGAGCAGGTGCGCGGCTTCGAACTCGCCATTGCCGCCAAGGCGGATGCGATCGTCCTCGGCACCGGCTATCCCGCCGCCGCCTTCGCGGCGCAGGTGGCCAAGGCCAAGGCGGCCGGCATTCCCGTCTTCAGCATCAACAGCCATCCGATCGGTCCGGACGCGCCGGCCAAAGTGCCAGGGCATGTCGCCGACATCAGCTACAACTATCCCGATGCCGGCAAGCTGCTCGCCGACTGGTTCGTCGCCGATTCCGCCGGCAAGGGCCATGTCCTCCTTGTCGACATCACCGGCCTTCCGAGCGCCGGCTGGACGCTGGACGGTTTCCGCGCCGAGGTGAAGCGCCTCGGCGTCGATGCGAAGATCTCGGAAGCGGCGACGAGCCTCGGGCCGTCCGTCCAGACGGACCTGGCGAATGTCGCGAGCACCGCGGTGCTCCGCGATCCGTCGATCGGCTACATCATCCCGCCGTTCGACGATTTCGCGCTCTTCGTACAGACCGGGCTGGCGCAGTCCGGCGCACGCGGCGCCAAGGTGAAGACGGCCGGCTTCAACGCCGTTCTGACCCAGGTCACCAATCTGAAGCGGGGCGGCACGCCGCTCAAGATCGATCTCGGCGGCCCGAATGCCTGGTTCTCCTACGCCGTCATCGACGACGTGTTGCGTGTCCTTTCCGGACAGCCGGCAATCCACGATTACAAGATCGGCTACAAGATCTTCGATCACGAGAACACGCAATCGATCGACACGACCAAGGAGGTCGATACCGATTGGTATGGCGTCGACTACCCGGCGAAGTTCAAGGCGATCTGGGGCGTGAAGTGACCGGAACGGCCGCCGCTTCCTCTGCCCCGGCGGCCCTCAGCCTCGGCGATGCCTCCATCGCATTCGCCGGGGTTACGGCCCTGAGGCGGGTCTCGCTGACGGTGGCGCCCGGCGAGATCCGCGCGCTGGTCGGCAAGAACGGCTCGGGGAAGTCGACCCTCATCAAGATCCTCTCCGGCTATCATCGCCCAGCGTCGGGCACGACCCTCGCCATCGGCGGCGAGCATTTCGCCTTTCCCCTTTCGCCCGAGAAGCTGCGGACCGCCGGCCTCGCCTTCGTCCATCAGGATCTCGGCCTCGTCGCCGAGGCGAGCATCCTCGACAATGTCCTGGTCGGGCGCTTTGCCGGCGGTCGTGCGGCGCCCATCGCCTGGCGGCGTGAACGCGAGCGGGTGCGTACGACGCTGGCCCGCTTCGGTCTCGACCTCGATCCGTCGCGCCCGGTCAGCGCGCTCTCGCCTTCCGAGCGGGCCTTCGTCGCCATTGCGCGCGGCTTCATCGACGCCGGGGGACCGGCAGGCCGCGTGATCGTCCTCGACGAGCCCTCCGCCTTTCTTCCCGAAGCCGATGTCGCCCGCCTTTTCGCCGGCATCCGCTCTCTCGCGGCGTCTGGCCGTGGCGTCATCTATGTCAGCCACCGGCTGGACGAGGTGCTTGAGATCGCCCATTCGGTCACCGTGCTGCGCGACGGCGCGCTGGTCCATGAGGGCCCGGTCGCCGGGCTCGGCGAGGACGATCTCGTGCGGCACATCCTCGGCGAGGATGTCCGGACTTTCTATCCCGCCCTGGCGCCGGCCCGCGAGGAACTCGCCCTCTCGGTGCGCGAGCTCGACGGCGAGACGGTCAGCGGCGCCTCGTTCACGGTGCAGCGCGGCGAGATCGTCGGGCTCACCGGGCTCGCCGGCGCCGGCCACGAAGAACTGCCCTATCTCATTGCCGGCGCCAGCCGGGCCGCCGGTGGCGTCGTGCGAATCGGCGAGCGGAAATATGACGCGCGCCTCCTCGACCCGATCGCGACCCGCGCAGCCGGCCTCGCTCTGCTTCCTGCCGACCGGCAGAAGGCAAGCGGCGCGCAGGAGGCGAGCGTGCGCGAGAATGTCAGCCTGCCGGTGCTCGCGCGCTTTGCACGCTTCGGCACGATCCGCGCGGGCCTGGAACGGGTCGCGGCGGAGCGGCTGCTGCATGCCTTCGACGTGCGCCCGGCGCGCGCCGAGGCGCCGCTCCGCACCCTCTCCGGCGGCAATCAGCAGAAAGCGCTGCTCGGCAAGTGGATGCAGACGGCGCCGTCGGTCCTCGTGTTGCACGAACCGACGCAAGGCGTCGATGTCGGCTCGAAGCAGGACATTTTCCGCCGCATCGAGGAGATCGCCGCCTCGGGCGTCGCGGTTCTGATCGCCAGTTCCGAAACCGAGGACCTCGCGCGTCTCTGCCATCGCGTCGCCGTGCTGCGCCGCGGCCGCATCGCCGGCGTGCTGGCCGGCCCCGACCTTACCGAAACGGCGATCGCGGATCTCGGTTTCCGTGATCGCGACGTCCTTTCCGCCGATGAGCGCCAGGGAGCGCACGCCGCATGAGCCAGAATCAGAGCGCCGAAGTCGCCATCGCGATCCCAGAGTCTCGGCCGCGCCTGAACCCGCTCGCGGGCCTTCTCGACATCGAGCGCTTCGGGCTCATCTATGTCTGGCTGCTGCTGATCGCCGGCTACTCGCTGTTCGTCCCCTCGTTCTTCTCGGTCTCGACCTTCCAGATCGTGCTCGGTTCGCAGGCGACGCAGATCGTGATCACGCTTGCCGTCGTCGTCGCGTTGCTGGGCGGCGAGTTCGATCTGTCGGTCGCCAATGTGATGGCGGTAGCGGCCACCGCGGTCGTGACGCTCAACACGGACTATGCCTGGCCGATCGGTTGGACGATCCTCGCCGTCATCGCGGCGGCGCTCGCCTTCGGGGCGCTCAATGCCTTCATCTCTGTCCGGATCGGCGTGCCCTCCATCATCACGACGCTGGGCTCCGGCACGCTGCTGATGGGCGCGGCCAATGGCTGGGCGGGTTCTGCGCCACGGGCGGGCGTCGACCAACGGCTCATCGACCTCGTCTCCCTCGATGTCTTGGGTGCCCCCCTCGCGATCTACGTGACCTTCGCGATCGGCATCGGCATCTACTACGTGCTGGAGCACACGCCGGCCGGCCGCGCCTTCGTATTCAGCGGCCAGAATGCCGAGGTGGCGCGTCTCGCCGGCATCCGCGTCGCGCGCATGCGCTCGGCATCGCTGATCTGGTCATCGCTGCTTTCCTCCGTGGCCGGCATTCTCCTCGTCGGCATCACCGGGGCCTCGGTGCCCGCGGTCGCGAGCGGTTATCTGCTGCCGGCCTTCGCCGGCGCCTTCCTCGGCTCGACGGTGATCCGTCCGGGACGCTTCAACGTGGCCGGCGTCTTCATCGCCATCTATTTCCTCGTCACCGGCGTCACCGGCCTGCAGCTTCTCGGCTATACCGGCTGGGTGAACGACGTCTTCTACGGCTTCTCGCTGGTGCTCGCGGTCGTCCTGACGCAGCTTATTGCCAAAAGCCGCCGCTCATCCGGAGCCCGCGCGCCATAAGGCGCGCTCGCATGCTGGCCTGCCACCGGTCATGCTCGCTGTCGGCGCTCGTTCGCAGCGAAGGGGAGTGTGGCCTGCCGCTTTCGGCCGCTGCCGCTCACTCTCGTCGAAGCCCCGTCATGTCGCGCTTCGCAAAGAGCCGGCCGAGAATTCCGAATCCAACGACGCCGCGATAATCGCAATCTGATTCCTGTTCGGCGGGGTGAGGACCGGATAGCTCATACGTGTCTCCATCCTTCTGGTGCCGCCATGGGTCTTCCCGTCAAATCGCTGATTGCTGCCCTGTTCGCCTCCGCCTTCGCGCTCACTGCGCATGCCGAGGACAAGAAGCCGTTGCTGGTCTATGTGACCGGCCCGATCGGCGTCGACAACTTCCTGAAACAGGGTTGGGAAGGTGCCCAGCGCGCTGCCAAGGAACTGGGCGGCACCGCCCGCCTCTATGAGAGCCCCGACCCGACGACGAAGCGCCAGAACGTGGAGGCGGCAGCGCGTGCCGGTGCCGATCTGGTCGTGACCATCACTTATGAATTCGACGACATCCTCGCCGAAGTGGCCAAGGCCTACCCGAACATCAAGTTCCTCGATGTCGATGCCTGCCCGAAGGACCCGGCGCCCAACGTCACCTGCGTCGGCTTCCGTGAGCAGGAAGTCAATTTCCTCGCCGGCGTCGAGGCTGCGCTGACCTCGAAGACGGGCACGATCGGTGCGATCGGCGCCCTCGACATCCCCTTCATTCACCGCTGGACCGATTCCTTTGCGGACGGGGCGAAATACGCCAAGCCCGACATCAAGGTCCTGAACACGCTCTGGGTCGGCGGCGACAATCCGTTCTCCGATCCAGCCCGCGGCCAGCAGCGCGCGGTTTCGGTCCTTTCAGACGGCGCTGACCGCCTGATGGCGGCGGCATCGGCCAGCAATACCGGCATCTTCGCCTCGCTGCCCGACTTCCCCGGCGTCCTGGCTTTCGGCGTCGACGTCAACCAGTGCCCGGAGGCGGAGGGCTTCATCCTCGACAATGTCGAGAAGAAGACGGATGTGGCGACCCATGCGACGGCCCTCGCCGTGATCAAGGGCGAGGCGAAGCAGCACACGGTGCTGGGCCTCGCGGAGGGCGGGCTCGATCTGACCGGTCTCGGACCGGACGTTGCCGCATCGAAATGCGTGATCGCGGAGTATCCCGACGTCATCGCCAAGGTTCGGCAGGTCAAGCAGGACATCATCGACGGCAAGGTCGCCGTTCGCGATCCATTGACCTCTCCCTGACCGTCCATGGCGGCAGCACTGGAAGTGCGGGGCATCGTCAAGCGTTACGGTGCCCTGGTCGCCAATGCCGGCGTGGATCTCGTCGTCGAGCGCGGCGAGATCCACGGCATCATGGGCGAGAACGGCGCCGGCAAGTCGACGCTGATGAATATCCTCTACGGCGTCACCCAACCTGATGCCGGCGAGATCCGGCTGGGCGGCGCGCTCGTGCGGCTGCGCTCCCCGCTCGACGCGATCCGCAACGGGCTCGGCATGGTCCATCAGGCTTTCCGCCTGTTCGACAGCCTCTCGGTCTGGGAGAACATCGTCTTCGGCCGGGAGCCGGTCCGCGGCTGGGTGGTCGACGGCCGCACGGCGCGGGCCGCTGTCGCGGAACTTGCCGAACGCTTCTCGCTCTCCGTCAATGTCGATGCGCGCGTCGGCGACCTGTCGGTCGGCGTGCGCCAGCGCGTCGAGATCCTGAAGGCGCTCTATCGCGAGGCCCGGATCCTGATCCTCGACGAGCCGACCGCGGTCCTGACGCCCCGGGAGGCGGACGCGCTCGCCGACGTCATGCGCGCGCTCGTCGCCGACGGACGCAGCATCCTGTTCGTCACGCACAAGCTGCGGGAAGTCCTCGACGTCACCGACCGGATCACCGTGATGCGCCACGGCGCGGTTTCCGCCCGTTTGGAAACGGCCCGCACATCGGAACAGGAGGTGGTGCGGGCCATGGTCGGTCGCGCTGTCTCTCTCGATATCCAGCGGCCGGACGTAGCAACCGGCGATGTGGTCCTTGAGGTCGATCACCTGTCCGTCAAGATGGAGCACGGTCACAGCGCCGTGTCGGATGCCGGCCTGACGGTGCACGCCGGCGAGATCGTCGGCATCGCTGGCGTCGCAGGCAATGGGCAGAGCGAACTGATCGAGGCAATCGCGGGCCTCCGCCGCCATGCCGGCGGGACCATCCGTCTTCGAGGCACCGAGATCGGCGGGCTCTCGGTCGGGGCGCGCCGCCGTCTGGGGGTTGCCTATATTCCCGAGGATCGCGCGACAGTGGGGACGGCCGGCCGGGCCTCCGCATCCGAGAACCTCATCCTCGGCTTCCAGCGCCGGCGGGAGTTCCAGCGCTGGGGCCACCTCCTGCACGAGCGCGTTCTGGGCTGGGCGCAAAGGCTGATCGTGCGCTACGACGTCCGCATCCGCGATGCCCAGACGCCGGTCGACACGCTATCCGGCGGCAATCTGCAGAAGGTCGTGGTGGCCCGCGAGCTCGAACACCAGGCCGCGCTGATCATCGCCGAGCAGCCGACGCGTGGCGTCGACATCGGCGCGATCGAATTCATCCACCGCAAGCTCCTGGAAGAGCGCGCTCGCGGCCGGGCGATCCTTCTGGTTTCGGCGGAACTGTCGGAGATCCTGGCGCTCAGCGACCGGATCCTCGTCATCTACGAAGGACGGATCGTTGCAAACCTGCCGAGCCGGGAGGCGAGCGAAGAGCGGATCGGCTCCCTGCTGGCCGGCGGCTCCGGCGATGCGCCGCCCGTTGAGGCCGGCCCGCTCCGGGCACCGAGCCCGGCCCCGTCGCTCTCCGACGCCAAGCTCCGCGATCCATGACATGAGTTTCACCTTCCCCCATCTGAGGCGCGCTCACCGGAGGCTGCCGACCGCGCTCTGGTCCATTCTCGCCTCCTTCGTGGTCGGCGGTCTGGTCCTGCTGTCGACCGGCAACAACCCGCTCACGGCGTATCGGGCCCTGGTCTCCGGGGCGCTCTCGCTGCCCAATCTGCCGGATACGCTGAACTGGGCGATGCCCGTGGTCGGCATGACGCTTGTGGCCGCGATTCCGCTCCGCGCCGGCATGCTCAATCTCGGCGGCGATGGTCAGCTGGTGGTCGGGGGCCTCGTGGCCGCAATCGTCCCGCTCCATCTGCCCTTCACCGGGTTCGCAGCGATCATCATCAGCATGGCGGCGGCTATCATCGCGGCCGGCCTCTATGCCCTGCTCGCCGCCTGGGGCGAGATCAGCCGCGGCATCCCGATGCTGATTTCCAGCCTGCTGCTGAACTATCCGGCCGTCGGCGTGGCGTCCTATCTGGTGCGTTTTCCCCTGCGTGACACGACGTCCAACCTGCCGCAATCGGCGATGATCCCGCTCGACGACCGCCTGCCTGCCCTGGTCGGACCGCTGAATGTCGGCGCGCCTGTGATGATTGCGGTCGCGCTCGCCTATGTCTGGTTCGAACGCCGGACCGTCGGCGGGCTCGAGCTGCGTCTCAGCGGCATCAATGCGCGATTCGCGCGCTATGGCGGCATTCATCTCGCGCGGCAGGCCTATGGCGTCATGTTCGTGAGCGGCGGGATCGCCGGCCTTGTCGGCTCGATCATCGTGCTGGGCTCGCATTTCCGCTTCATCGACGACGGTCTGCTGGCGCCGTCCTTCGGTCCCACGGGCTTCATGGCAGCGCTGCTGGCGGGTGGCCAGCCGCTGGGCAGCGTGGCGGCCGGGCTGTTCTTTGCCGCGATGCAGATCGGCGGCGTAGGCATGCAGCGCGATACCGAGGTGCCGCGCGTCCTGACCATGGTGCTGCAGGCGATCACGATCCTGCTCATCGCCCTTTTCCGTCGCCAGCGGACGGATCGCGAATGAGCAATCTGTTTTCCGTCATCCTGCTGCAGGCAACGCTTCAGGCCATGACCCCCATCCTGCTGGCGTCGCTGGCGGGTGTGCTCTGCGCGCGGGTCGGCGTCTTCAACATGGCGCTGGAAGGACAGATGCTGGTGGGCGCGTTCTTCGCGGTCGTCGGCAGCTATTATGGGGGAAGCGCGCTGGCGGGCGTTGCCGCAGCGCTCGTTGCGGTGCTGGTCTTCACCTTGCCGCTGGCGCTCGGCACCACATGGTTGCGCGGCGACAATATATCGATCTGCATCGCGCTCAATCTTCTGGCCTCGGGCCTGACCAGCTTCCTGCTGCGCATCGTCTTCGGCGTCAGCGGCACCTTCTCCGATCCGGCGATCCTCCCGATCGTCAAGCTGCGCTGGCTCTGGCTGCGGAACATTCCCGTGGCGGGCATCCTCACCTGGGCGCAGACGCCGATCACGTTCCTGTCCTGGGCGCTGATCGGTGTGGTGTGGTTCCTCCTGTTCAGGACACCGATCGGCCTCCGCCTGCGCGGGGTCGGCGAGCGGCCGGATGCTGCGCAGGCGCTCGGCGTCGACGTATCGCGTTACCGCATCGTGACGGTCCTCGGCTCCAGCCTTCTGCTCGGCCTTGCCGGCGCGCAGCTTTCGCTTGGAACGGTCAGCGTCTTTTCCGAGGACATGACCGCGGGCCGGGGCTGGATCGCCCTCGTGGCGGTGATGCTAGCCCGCAGCGATCCGCTCTGGGCGGCTGCCGCGTGCCTCCTCTTCGGCTTCACCGATGCAATCGGGCTACGCCTCCAATCCATCGGCCTGCCCAATCAATTGACCGACATAACGCCCTACGTGATCACGCTCATCGTCATCGTGCTCAATTCCGGCCGATCCAGCATCCGCCTCAGGATGCGCTGAGCCTTGCCTCCAGGAACGAGAAGGTGAAACCCATGACCGAAAAGCGCCGCATCATCCTCGATGTCGACACGGGCGTCGACGACGCGATGGCGATCCTCTACGCGATCAATCGGCCCGGACTGACGCTCGAGGCCTGCACCACGGTCTTCGGCAACACGGAGATCGAGAACGCGACGCGCAATACGCTGCAGATCCTGGAACTCGGTGGACGAGCGGACATTCCGGTCGCCGCCGGTGCCGCGCGCTCGCTGCTTCATCCTTTCATCAAGACCGCCGGCCATGTGCATGGCGACAACGGACTCGGCGAGATCACGCTGCCGCCGCCGCGCAGCAAGCCACTCGAAGAGCATGCCAGCGATCTGATCATCCGGCTCGCGCGCGAGAATCCGGGCGAGATCACGCTGGTGCCGGTCGGGCCGCTGACCAATGTAGCCCTCGCGATCGCGAAGGACCGGGCGATCGCCGGTCTGCTGCGCGAGATCGTGGTGATGGGAAGCACCGTCTTCCACCCCGGCATCGGCGGCACGCCGCGCCCCATGGTCGATGCCAATTTCCTCAATGATCCCGAGGCGGCACATATCGTCATCAACTCGGGTGCACGCATCACGTTGGTCGGCATGGACGTCACCATGCGGACGATGCTGACGGCGGACAGGATCGCGCAGATCACGGCCGAGGGCGGCCCCGCCGGTCGTAAGCTGATGGAGATCACCAAGTTCTATCTGGATTTCTACAATGAATCGGCTGGTTACGAGATCGGCGCGGGCATGCACGATCCCCTGGCCGTCGCCATCGCCGAGGATCCGAGCCTCGTCACGAAAACGCCGATGCTCGCCACGGTCGAACTGAACGGCGAGTGGACTCGCGGCCAGTTCATCGCCGATCGTCGGCGTCAGGCCGAGGGCCGCGAGAATGTCGATGTCTGTACTGACGTACAGGTCGACCGGTTCATCGACCGCTTCGTCGAGACGATCAAGACCGTCGGTCTCTAGAGCGCTTTCAAGCGAAGCAGTACCGGTGCACGTGAAAGACCGTGCGAGCGACTCGTTCAGCGCTTGCATTGCGGCCGACGATCGCGTGCGGCAGCCTATGTTCCGGCTCCCTGCGCAAAGGACGCAGCCGACCGAACGGCCGCGTCCTCTGTGGGGCCGGAACGGGCGAGAAGGACGAGCGGCGGGGTTTGGGGCCGGGCCGCTCGTCGTGTCTGCGTCAGGCTACGCCGCACCAGCGTGCGGCGGAGCGGGCGAGGATGCGTGCGGCGTCGGCGACTTCGGAGAGGTTCACGAACTCGTTCATCGAATGCGCGCAGCGCAGATCGCCCGGCCCGAAGATCACGGACGGAATGCCTTTCTGCTCGATGAAGGCGGCGTCGCAGCAGGCGTTGAAGGCCGCCGTATCCGCGAGGCCGGCCGGCGGCGCTCCCAGAACGTCGGCCCGCGCGCGCACGAGGCTGCGCACCAGCGGATGCTCCGGGTCCGTGTCGGAGACCGGCCAGTTGCTGTCCCAGCGCAGCACGGGCGGGTGCTGGCGCAGCCACGGATCCATCTCGGCGGCGCGGCGGACCTGCGCCTCGATCTCGGCGCGGATCTCGGCGGCGGTGTTCTGCGGCGGATACCAGACGAGGTAGCCGATCGTCGCGCGGTCGGCGAGATAGCCGACGCTCGGCACGCCCGCATCGCCATGCAGAACGGCAGGACACAGCGTGAAGAAGCCCGCCGGAAAGGCCGGATGCACCTTGGTCGTGCCCCATTCCTGCTCGAGCTGCTGCAGCGCCTGGACGACGAGGATCGCCTTCTCGACCGCGTTGACGCCGACCGCCATGCCGCCACCGCCCGCCCGGATCGACGGGCCGCGATTGCCGCCATGGCTGGCGAGGCCCTGGACCTCGATATGCAGGTTGAAATTACCGGCCCCGACCGGCGACACCGTCAGCGGCACCGGCTGCGATGTCGGCTCGACCACGATGCCGCCCTCCGCGACATAGCCGGCTTCGAGAACGGCCGACGTGCCGAATGCATGGCTCATGGTCTCCTCGCCCACCACCGCGTGGATCTGGAGCTCGCCCTTGAGGCGGATGCCGGCGGAAGCGAGCGCGGCGGCCGCCAGCGCCGCCGAGACGAGGCCGCTCTTCATGTCAGTCGATCCGAGACCGTAGAGACGCCCGTCCCGGATCTCGGCGTTCCAGGGGCTGCCGGTGGACCAGAGCTCGGATTTGAACGGCGCGACCGTATCGACATGGCCGTTGATCAGCAGCGAGCGCCCGCCGCCGGCCCCCTTCAGGACCGAGACGCGATTGACCCGTTCGGGGTCCGGCGCGACCGCATGGCTGTCGAGGCCGAAGCCGGACAGAAATTCGGCGAGCATGCCCGTGACCTGCGTCTCGCCGCCGATCACCGCCTCACGCGCGATGCCGGGGAAGAGCGGGTTCACGCTGTTGGTGGCCACCATGCGCTGCAGGAGATCGACGGCCTTCGGCCACAGGGCGTCGATCGCCCGCTCGACGGCCTCCGTCTGAGCGGCAGTGAGAACGGGTTCGCTGGTGGTCATGATCGGCTCCGAAGGCGCTGGACACGGAGCCATAGCAGACGAGTTGTCTTACATCTGTCAAGAGCGCTCACTTGCGCAGGAAGCTGAATGCGTAGCGATCGCCCCTGTGATAGTCGATCGCATGGAGCACCGGCGGACCCGAGTCCCGATAGGCCGTCTCCTCGATCACGAGCGCCGGTCCGAAGTCGCGAAGGTCGTGCCGCGCCGCGACATCATCCGGCAGGAACGTCGCGCGGACGCGCGCCTGGGACATGCTCGGCCGGGCGCCATAGCGGGCGAGCGTCTCGATCAGCGAGCCCGACCAGTCCACATCGAAGACACGGTCGCTGATCGCGTCGCGGCGGATATGGTCGAGGCAGTAGAGGACCGGCTCGCGATCGTTCAGCCGAAGGCGTTCGAGCCGGATCACGGTCTCGCCTTTCGCGAGATTGAGTGCCTTGGCAATGTCGGCCGCCGGACGCTCCTCGGATACGGAAAGTATTTTATTGACAAGATTATAGCCGAAATGGCGGGCCATCTCGGTGACGCTCTCGAACGTCGTGATCGGCCGATCGATGCGGATCGATCCGGCCGCCGTGAGGAAGCGTCCCCGCCCGTGCTCCGCGCGGATGACGCCGTCCTGTTCGAGCAGCTTCAGCGCTTCCCGGATGGTGGGCCTCGCGCCGCCGAGACGCTCCTTGAGCTCCGCTTCGGTCGGGATCTGATCGCCCGGCTTCAGGCCGGATTCCGCCAGAAGGCGCACGATCTCCTCGTGCAGCTGCTTCGTCCCGACACGGCGCGCTTTCGGCTCCGGCTCCATGCATGCTCTCCTGAATGAGGAGCAAATCTGCCACAGGCATTCCCGGTCGACAATGTCAGACCTCTCGCGGCCAAACTGGCGCCGGATGCCTGGCCACCCTTGACAGCGCCGGGCAACATGACGCAAGCCTGTTGTCAGATAAATCCTCGATCCAGGGAAGCATGATGCTGAATTTCGACGAGACCCGATTTCTGGGCATCCAGTCGGGGGCCGTAGCCCTCGCGGGAGACATCGACCAGTTCGTCGGCGAATCGCTCCGGCAGGGCATCACGAACATTCACATCGTCGGAACGGGCGGCGTAGCGATCCTGCTGCAGCCGGCCGTGCAGCTGCTGCGGCGGCTGTCGACCTTTCCCGTGTTCTCCGATTCCGTTTCCGAGACGATGGCCGCCGGCTCGGCCAATCTGAACGCCGGCTCGCTGGTGTTCCTGGTATCGCTGTCCGGCACGACCAAGGAAAGCGTCGCCTTCCTCGACTTCGCCAAGGCGCGGGGCGCGAAGGTCGCGACCCTGGTCGGCCATGCCGACACGCCGCTCGGCCGCGGCGCGGATCGCGCCTTCGTGAACTTTGCCGCCGACGACACGTCGAGCGAGAGCTTCTACATCCAGTCGCTGCTGATCGCGCTCTCGGTGCTCGGCCATCGCGGGGAACTCGGCGCGCTCGGCAGCTTCGCAAGCCTCGTCGACGGCATGCAGGCGCTGCCGCGGTCGCTGCTCGCCATCAAGCAGGCGATCGAGCCGAAGGCCGCCGATTTCGCGCAGATCATCGCCGGGTCGGACTGGCACATTTTCGTCGGTGCCGGAAATGTGTGGCCGCAGGCCTACTACTATGCCATGTGCATTTTGGAAGAGATGCAGTGGATTCGCACGCGTCCCGTCCATGCGTCGGATTTCTTCCACGGCACGCTGGAGCTGGTGGAAAAGGGCGTGAGCGTCATCCTGTTCAAGGGTGAAGACGATTGCCGGGCGCTGGCCGATCGCGTCGAGCGCTTCGTCCCCAAGGTGGAGGGTGATTTGACGGTGCTGGACACGGCCGACTATCCGACGCCGGACCTCTCCCCCACCCTGCGGGCGCTGCTCGCGCCGGCCCTCCTCGCCACGCTGCTCGAGCGCATCTCGGCCCATCTCGAGAAGCTGCGCAATCACCCCCTGACGACGCGCCGGTATTATCGCCGTGTCGAATATTGAGCGTCCTCTCAGGCTTGCTGCCGTGGGCGACAATTGCGTCGACATCCTGCGGCCGGCAGGGCGGCGCTTCATCGGCGGCAACGCCGTCAATGTCGCGGTCCAGTTCGCGTCCCTCGGCGGCGTCTCGGCCTATTTCGGCGCCGTCGGCGAGGATGAGAATGGCGCGCTGACCGAACAGAGCCTCGTTCGCAACCGCGTCGACATATCCCGTCTCGCCCGCCGCGCCCTGCCGACCGCCTATACGCAGATCGATGTCGCAGAGAATGGCGAGCGGAGCATCGGGTTCGAGGATTTCGGCGCCTGCGCCGGCTATGTCCCCGACGATGACGCGATGGCGGCGCTGCTCGGCTTCGACCATGTGCATATCGGCTGGCTCGATGATGGCGGTGCCGTGCGGCGACATCTCGCCGCCGCCGGCATCTCCGTATCGCAGGACACGACGGTGAACGCGCGCCCCGAGAACCTCGGCGTCGACGGACTCTCGATCGCCTTCGCCTCGATCGACGGTTCGCATGACGCCGCCCGCCGTGCGGCCCATGCGCTGTTTGCGCGCGGCGCACGCGGTGTCGTCGTCACTCGCGGATCGCAGGGCAGCTCGGTCTTCGTCGACGGCTTCGACGCGGACATTCCCGCCCGTCCGATCGTTCCCGTCGACACGACGGGCGCGGGCGACAGCTATATCGCCGGTTTCCTTCACGCGCTGCTTTCGGGCGCGTCGCCAGACGTCGCCGGCGAGAAGGCCGCGGCCCTCGCCGCGGCGACCTGCCTGCATGAGGGCGGCTTCCCCCAGCAGCCCGTCGAGACGACAGATTCGTGATGGATCCGCTTCGTCCGGAGTGCCTGGCAGAGGGATCGCGGCGCGACGAAAATTGGCGCGGGCGGCGTTGCGGCGCCGTCGCGGCTATGCTGAGTTAGTCATCTGACAAGGTGAGCGAGCCCATGGCGCCCTATCGCGGACCCGTTATCGACGCCCATCATCACCTGTGGGCCTATGGCCTTGGCAAGCACAGCTGGCTCGACAAGCAGCCGGCGCCGGACGAGGCCGGCCTGCCGATGGGGGACCTTGCCCCGCTGCGGCGCGACTATCTGGTCGAGGACTATCTCGCCGACGCGGCGGGCCAGAACGTCATCGCATCGGTCCATGTCGAAGGCGGATGGGCGCATGATCCGGGCGGCGAGGAGTCTGCCTGGCTCGATACGCTCGACCGCTCGATCGTCGCCGCGCGCCACGTCTTCCATGTCGCGCTCGACGCGCCCGACGCCGCGACGCGCATCGCCCGCGAAGCGGCCCATCCACGCGCGGCCGGGCTCAGGGATATCGTGGCATGGCACCCCGATCCGGCGCGCTCATTCGCGGCGCGTCCCCATCGCATGTCGGACCCATCCTGGCGTCGCGGGTTGGCCGCGCTGACCGAGGCGAAGCTGCCTTTCGATCTGATGCTCTTCCCGCACCAGATGGAGGAGGCCGCTGAACTCGCGCGGGACTTCGGCGATACGGTCTTCGTGCTCAACCATTGCGGCAGCCCGACGGATCGAAGCGAAGCGGGCATGGCGGCCTGGCGCGCCGGCCTTGCCGGCCTCGCGGCCCAGCCCAATGTCTGCATCAAGATTTCCAATCCGGTCGCCTATGACCACGACTGGACCGAAACGAGCCTCGGCTCTGTCATCAGCTATTGCTTCGACTGCTTCGGCCCCGACCGTTCGCTGTTCGGCAGCGATGCCCCGGTCTCGGGTCTGCAGGCAGGGTTCGGTCCATTGCTCGACGTCTATCGCAACATCCTGGCGGATCGACCCGAAGCGGCGCAGCGCGCTTTCTTCCGGGATACCGCCGCGCGCATCTACGGGCTGGAAGGATAGAAGATGACGACGAACGTCACCCTCGCCGATGACTGGACGGGCTGGATCGATGATCGCTGGCGCGGCTTTCCGACCGGCTATGCGCCCTTGCCGATCGCCCAGATCGCGGGGCGCGGCTGGCGGCCGCAGGACGGGCAGATGGCGCTGCCGCTGCTTTCGCTCGATCTCACGACCTTCGATCTCAATATCGAAGCGGTGATGCGCTATCTCGCCACCGAAGGCGCGCTGATCGCGCCGCATGCCAAGACGCCGATGTCGGTGGCCATCGCGCGCCGCCTGGAAGAGGCAGGCGCCTGGGGCGCGACCGTCGCGGATGCGCGGCAGGCTTCCGTCATGCTGGAGGGCGGGCTGAGCCGCCTCATCCTCGCCAATCAGGTTGGCGGACGCGGCGGCGCGAGCCGTCTCGCCGCGCTGCTGTGGCACCATCCATTGGCCGAGGTGCACGTCTTCGTGGATTCGGTGGAGGGCGTCGATGCGCTCGCCGCTGCCTGGCAGGCCGAGAGTACACGGGGCAAGGGCATGCCGCCGCTGGGGCTGATCATCGAGCTCGGAGGCGGGCGCGCCGGCGTCCGGGACGACCAGTCTGCGCTGGATCTCATGGAGCGCATTCTCGCCCTCCCCCCCGATAGCGGCCTGCGCCTCTCCG
This sequence comes from Kaistia hirudinis, assembly GCF_014196455.1. GTDB lineage: Bacteria > Pseudomonadota > Alphaproteobacteria > Rhizobiales > Kaistiaceae > Kaistia > Kaistia hirudinis. The sequence continues at coordinate 485,009 of NZ_JACIDS010000003.1, read as the reverse complement.
GCGTCGCCGGCTATGAAGGCGCCGTCGTCGTCGCCGATGCCAAGGAAAGCCGGGACCGCGTCGATGCGCTGATGCTCCGCATGGCGGCGCTGCACGCCGCCATGCGCGATCGCGTTGGCCCGGCGGCGCCGCTGATCCTGACGGCGGGCGGGTCGCTGTGGTTCGACCGCGTGCTGGCAAATCTAGGCCCGGCCGCGGCGGCCGATGGGCGAACGCGCCTCATCCTGCGCAGCGGCGCGCTGTTCTTCTCCGACCATGGCGTCTACAAGCGCGGACTCGCCGCGATGGAAGCGCGGGGCATCGGCCTCGCCGGGCGTATCGCGCCCGCCTTGCGGCTCTGGGCCGAGGTCCTTTCGACGCCCGAACCCGGCCTCATCATCTGCGGCCTCGGCATGCGGGATGCGGCGAGTGACCAGGGCGTTCCCATGCCGCTGCGGATCTGGCGCGACGGCCAGGAGCTCGGCGCCGGCGATCATCTCCTCATCGAGAAGTTCAACGACCAGCACGCCTTCGTCCGCGTCACGGGTGACGGACCGGCCCCCGCAATCGGGGATGTCATCGAATTCGGGCTTTCGCATCCCTGCACGAACATCGACCGGCATCAGTTGATCTGGGGTCTCGACGAGCAGCAGCGGGTGATCTGCGTGCTCCCGACATCGTTCGGATAGCGCCCTCATAACAAAAAAGAACATTATTGATCAAAAGCACACGTTTTGGGCCTGACAAGACGCTGTCGCCGAGGCATGCTGGCGGGGCAATTGGTCGATGGCACCCCGGCTGACGCTCCATTCTCGGGAGCGCGACAAGGGGAGCCGATCGTTCCGCTGATTTCGTGAGTTCATCCCGTGTCTCCCCTGGCCAGTCACCGACCCATCATCGCGCCCTCCATCCTGACGGCCGACTATGCCCATCTCGCGAGAGAGGTTCGCGCCGTTCACGATGCGGGTGCTGAGTGGCTCCATCTTGATGTCATGGACGGCGTCTTCGTTCCCAACATCAGCTTCGGTGCCGACGTCGTCCGCAAGCTCCGCCCGCACAGCGCGGCTGTATTCGACCTACATCTCATGGTCCTCGATCCCGCAGCCATGATCCCCTCGATCGTGGCGGCCGGCGCGGATCGCATCACGATCCATGTCGAGGGAACCATTCACCTCCACCGAATCATCGGGCAGATCCACGATGCCGGGCTCAAAGCCGGCGTGGCGATCAATCCCGGCACGCCCGTCGCCGCGCTCGAGGCCGTCACGGACATCGTGGATCAGGTGCTGGTCATGAGCGTCAATCCCGGCTTCGGCGGCCAGAGCTTCATTGCCAGCAGCCTGGACAAGGTCGCAGCGCTGCGGGAACGACGCGGGGCGCGCCAATACCTCATCTGCGTCGATGGCGGCGTCAAACCCGACAATGCGGCCGCCCTTGTCGAAGCGGGCGCCGACATGCTCGTGGCCGGTTCGGCGGTGTTCCAGGGCGCCGGCACCTATGCGGAGAATATCGCCGCGCTCCGGGGTTGATAATTTCTGTTCGAAATATGTTTGAAAATGTTTTATTCTGATTCTACGATCCGTCGACCACGTGGAGAGCCAGCATGATTTTCGAGTTTTTCGGCAACAAGAAGAAGGCCGTCATCGCGATGGCCCATATCGGCGCCCTGCCGGGAACTCCGCTCTATGACGCGGATGGCGGCATGGAGAAGCTGATCGAGGGCGTTGCCAAGGACGTCGAAGCGCTGCAGGCCGGCGGTGTCGATGCGATCATGTTCGGCAACGAAAATGACCGCCCCTATGTCTTCGACGCGCCCAAGTCCGGCGTTGCGGCGATGACGGCCGTCGTTTCGGCCATCCGCCCGATGCTGAAGGTGCCGTTCGGCGTTAATTATCTCTGGGATCCGGAAGCCTCCGTCTCGATCGCGGCCGCAAGCGGTGCGAGCTTCGTGCGCGAGATCTTCACCGGCCTTTTCGCCTCCGACATGGGCGTCTGGGAGCCGAACGCCGCCAAGGCGCTGCAACTGCGGCGCAATCTCGGCCGGCCGGATCTGAAGCTGCTCTTCAACATCAATGCCGAATTCGCCCATTCGCTCGATCAGCGTCCAATCGCGCTCCGCGCCAAGAGCGCCGTCTTCTCCTCGCTGGCCGACGCAATCCTCGTCTCGGGCCCGCTGACCGGCGAGCCGGCCGAGTCCTCGGCGCTCAAGGCCGTGTGCGAGACGATCCGCGATGTCCCGGTCTTCGCCAATACCGGCGTCAATATCGACAACGTCACCGAGGTCATGAGCCTCGCCTCCGGCTGCATCATCGGGACCCATTTCAAGCATGACGGCATCACCTGGAACGCCGTGGATCCCGCGCGCGTGAAGCGTTTCATGGACAAGGTGAACGGTCTGCGCTGAAGGGCGGGGAAAAGACATGTTTCTCGGCCTCGACATCGGCACGACCTCGACGATCGGCATCCTGATCAAGCTGCCAAATGAGGTGGTGGGTATCATATCGAGGCCGGTGACCTTCTCCGCGCCACGGGTTGGATGGGCGGAAGAGGACCCACGGGAATGGTGGGAGAACGTCCGCGCGATCGTCGCGGCTTTCGCTGAACGCGGCGTCGACCTCGGCGCGATCGAGGGCATCGGCGTCACCGGCATGCTTCCGGCCGTGGTGCTGCTCGACAGCGACGGGGAGCTGATCCGCCCGTCGATCCAGCAAAGCGACGGGCGCTGTTCCGCCGAGGTCGAGTTGCTCAAGAGCGAGGTCGATCCCGACTGGTTCCTGCGCACGGCCGGCAACGGCATCAACCAGCAGCTCGTGACCGCGAAGCTCAGATGGATCGAGCGCAACGAGCCGGAGAACTTCGCGCGCATCGCGACGGTCTTCGGCTCCTATGATTACATCAACTGGCGCCTGACCGGGCGCCGTGCCGTCGAGCAGAACTGGGCGCTGGAAGCCGGCTTCGTCGATCTCGGCAAGATGGAGATCAGTCCGGACCTGGTCGCGCTCGCTCATATCCCGCTGGACGCGCTGCCCCCGCGTTCGGTTTCGCACGCGATCCTCGGAGCTGTCACGGCCGAGGCTGCGGCGGCGACCGGTCTCGTCGAGGGCACGCCGGTCGTCGGCGGTGCGGCGGACCTCATCGCCTCGGCACTCGGCGCCGGTCTCGCCGCCGAAGGCGACGTGCTGCTGAAATTCGGCGGCTCCGTCGACGTCCTCGTCGCAACCGACAAGGTCGCGCCGGATTCGCGCATGTATCTGGACCATCACCTGGTCCCGGGCCTTTGGGTTCCCAATGGCTGCATGGCGACGGGCGGCTCGGGCCTCAACTGGTTCGTGCGCACCTTCGCCGGAGCGGAAGCCGCCATCGCGGCCGAGAAGGGCATGAGCCCGCACGCCTATCTCGATCTGCTCGCGGAAGAGACACCGCCGGGCGCCGACGGGCTCCTCGCCCTCCCCTATTTCCTCGGCGAGAAGACCCCGATCCACGATCCGCTCGCGCGGGGCATCTTCCACGGCATCTCGCTGTCGCATGGCCTGGCGCATTTCTGGCGCGCGCTGCTCGAGGGCTATGCCTATGCCGTCGCGCACCACATTGAGGTCATGCGCGACATGGGCCACCAGCCGGAGCGCTATCTCGTCTCCGACGGCGGCTCCAACAGCCGGCTTTGGATGCAGATCGTGGCCGACGTGATTCAGGCGCCGCTGCAGACGCTGACCGGCCATCCCGGCTCCTGCCTCGGGGCGGCCTGGACTGCGGCGATCGGGACCGGCGCCACAGCCGAGTGGGACGGCGTCGCCGCCTTCGTCCAACGCGGCCCTGTCGTCGAGCCGCGGGCGGAGCAGCGCGAGCTCTATCGCGCCGGCTATGCCCGCTTCCGCAAGCTCTACAGCGACAATTTCGCGAGCGCCTCGTCATGAAGGCGATCCGCGCCGTCGCCTGGGATATCGACGGGACACTGATCGACAGCGAACCGCTGCATGAGGCGGTTCTCGTGGAGGTCTGTGAGCTTCACGGCGCCGATCTCTCGGATCTCCCGCAGAACCATTTCCGCGGCGTCCACATGCCCGACGTCTGGAAAGCCCTGAAATCAAGGCTTCCCGAAGGCCTCGAAGAAGCCGCATGGCTCGACGCCATCGTGGAGCGCTACATCGAGCGGGCGGGAGAACTGCAGCCGCTGCCCGGCGCGATCGAGGTGATAGAGACACTCGCCGACGCCGGTGTCCGGCAGGTCTGCGTCTCCAATTCGAACAGAAGCGTGGTCGACGCCAATCTGCGCGCGCTCGCCATTCTGGACCGGATCGATTTCTCGATCAGCCTCGACGACGTCGTTGCGGGCAAGCCCGAGCCGGAGCCGTATCTCGCCGCAGCGCAGCGCCTCGGCTTCTCGCCGGACGAGATGGCCGCGATCGAGGACAGCGTCGCCGGCGCAACCTCGGCCCGCGCGGCGGGCATGCGGGTCTTCGGCATTGCGCCCCATGGCGACGGTCATCTGGAGCCGGCCGAGACGACGATCCACCGCCTGCTCGATCTGCCCGAACTCATTCTGCGGCCTCTGCCCCTCGGGGCGAGGTGAAAGGACTGGCAATGGTCTACAAGATTACCGCCGAGGCTGACCGACAGTATATCGAGGAATTCCGCGAAGCTCCGATCACGCATCACCGGTCTCCCGGCCTGCAGCGTGTCCTGAACGTCATGCGGCTCTATCGCGGCGGCGACCAGTACATCCTGATCGCGCGCAAGGAATTCCAGGATTATGTGATCGGCCGCATGCCGCCGCTCCGCGACGAACCCATCGTCATCGAGGACGATCTGGTGTTACCGAGCCGGGAAGCTGCGGAATGGGAACTCTTCCGCCGGCGTTGGCACCAGATCACCGGCGAGACCATCGCCTTGAACTACGAAGAAAAGCCGGCTTGACCGGCTGCGCGAGGGACGAGGCATGCTCAAGATCACGGGTTATCCCGACCGCTATTCCGCCGAGCCCGGCGAGACGATCGCTTTCAAGGTGTCACTGGAGGAGAATGACCGCTTCGAAGCGCGGCTCGTGCGCGTCATTCACGGCGACGCCAATCCGCAGGGGCCGGGGCTGAAGTTCCGGCATATTCCCAGCAACGCCGACGGCTCCCATCCCGGCTTCGCGCAGTCCATCGACGCCGGCAGCTATATGAGCGTCGAGAATTTTCCGCCCCTCGACGCCGCTTTCACCTTCTACACGATGATCTGGCCGACGCTGCTGCGCCGCGACGACCAGACGATCCTCGCCCAGTGGGACGACAAAAGCGGGACGGGCGTCCATATCGGACTGAAGGCCGGCGGCTATGTGACCGTCACGCTCGGCGGTCCCGAGGGGGTCACGCAGGCCGTCGCCCCGAAGGCGATGGTCGAGCGGCAATGGTACGCGCTCGCCGTCGCGATCGACCCCGCGCGCGGCACGGTTCGCATCGATCAGGCGCCCATCATCCCCTATGCGATGAGCGACGATCGCGTCGCGGCGGACTTTGCCCTCTCGCCGGCCCATGCGGCTTCGGGCCTCATGCTGGCCGGCACGCGACTCGCGGACGGAACCGTCGGACGGCACTTCGACGGCAAGCTCGACAGCCCGATCCTCCTCAGCGGCCTTCATCCGGCGAGCTTGCAGGACCGTCTGATGCGCACGCCGCGCGACATCGAGCTTGGGCGCTCGCTGATCGCGCACTGGAATTTCTCGCGCAAGATCGACACGGCGGAGACCGTGGATACCGGCCCCTACTGCTTCCACGGCAAGCTCGGCAACCTGCCGACGCGCGGCATGAAGGGTTGGAACTGGACCGGCGAGGACCATGCCTGGACCCGCAAGCCGGAGCATTACGGCGCCATCCATTTCCATTCCGACGATCTCTATGATGCCGCCTGGGAAACCTCGGTGGCCGTGACGCTGCCGGACGACCTTCCCTCAGGCCCCTATGCCCTGCACGTCTCCTGCGGCCCGAGCGATGTCGATGCGACGCGCGAGGACTATATCTCCTTCTTCGTGACGCCGCCGCGCGACGCGGCCAAGCGCGGCACGCGGCCGAAGCTCTGCTTCCTGGCCCCGACCTGCTCCTATATCGCCTACGCGAATCATGCCGAGCACATCACCGCGCGCGGCGTCGAGATCCTCATGAACCGCATGGTCCATTTCGGCCATTCGGACCTTTGGATGTACGAGCATCCCGAGCTCGGCGGCTCGCTCTATGACACCCATGCCGACGGCTCGGGCGTTGCCTATTCCTCGCGGCTGCGGCCGGTGCTCAATTTCAAGGCGCAGTATCATTCCTGGCTCGGCGGCCATGGTTCGGCCGTCTACCAGTACAATGCCGACACCCATCTCTTCGACTGGCTCGAGGAGAAGGGCTTCGACTACGACGTCATCACCGATGAGGACCTGCATCGGGACGGCCTCGCGCTGATCGAGCCGTATGACGTCATCATGACCGGCACGCATCCCGAATATCACTCGACCGCGATGTGGGACGCGATGAAGGCGTGGATCGACCGTGGCGGTCGCCTCATGTATCTCGGCGGTAATGGCTGGTACTGGCGCGTCGGCTTCTCCGATCACTGGCCGGGCGCCATGGAGCTGCGCCGGGCCGAGGACGGCATCCGGCCGTGGATCGCGGAGCCGGGCGAGTACTACCACTCGTTCACCGGCGAATATGGCGGGCTCTGGCGCCGTCTCGGCCGCGCGCCGAACGTCATGGCCGGCGTCGGCTTCATCGCCCAGGGCTTCGATTTCTCGTCCTACTACCAGCGGGCGCTCGATGCGGACAATCCGCGCGCGCGCTTCATCTTCGAGGGCGTGCCGGACCAGATCATCGGCAATTTCGGCCTCGTGGGCGGCGGCGCCGCCGGCATCGAGCTCGACTGCATCACGACGGATCTCGGCTCCCCGACCAACATGCTGCGCCTGGCAAGCTCCGAGGGCCATTCCGGCTTCATGCTGCTGGTCAACGAGGAGTTCGGGCCCGTGCCGCCCAATCTCGGCGGCGACCAGAACGATCGCGTCCGCGCCGATCTCGCCTTTGGCGAAACCGCGGCCGGCGGTGCGCTCTTCGCGACGTCATCGATCGCGTGGTGCGGGTCGCTCTCGCACAATGGCTACGACAACAACGTCTCCCGCATAACCGAGAACGTCCTCAAACGGTTTCTCGATCCCCTGCCCTTCCCCACATCCCCGGATACAGACGGAGCCTGATCATGAGCGTTCTCGACCGCTACGGCCTCAAAGGCCGGACCGCCATCGTCGCGGGCGGTGCCCGGGGCATGGGTCGTGCCATTGCCGAACTCGCAGCGCAGACCGGCGCCGATATCGTGATCCTCGACATCCTCGAGAAGGAAACGAAGGAGACCGCGGACTACATCGCCTCGACCTATGGCCGGAAGACCAAGGGCATCGTCGCGGATCTTTCCGATGCCACGGCCGCACAGGCCGCCGTCGAACAGGCGGTGGCTGAATTCGGCCGGATCGAGGTGCTGTTCAATTGCACCGGCATCGCGCCGAACACCTATGTGCTCGACATTCCCGCGGCGGAATGGGCGCAGGTGATGAACGTCAACGTCAATGCGCAGTTCTTCGTGGCGCAGGCCGCGGCCCGACACATGGCCGAGATCGGCGGCGGCTCGATCGTCTGCATCGGCTCCAATTCGGGCTTCATCGTCGACCGCCCGCAGCCGCAGGCGCACTACAACGCCTCGAAGGCCGCGGTCCACCAGATGGTGAAGTCGCTCGCCTGCGAACTCGGCCCCAAGAATGTCCGCGTCAATGCGGTGGCGCCCGGCTTCATCGTCACCGAAATGACGAAGCGCGGCATGTCCAATCCGGAATGGCTGACGACCTGGACCGACAACACGCCGATGGGGCGCCTCGGCAAGCCGGAGGAGATCGCCAACATCATGCTCTTCCTCGCCTCCGATGCCTCGGCCTTCATGACCGGCTCGATCGTCATCGCCGATGGCGGCTACACCGCCTGGTAAAGGACTGATCGGCGCGCGAGCGCGCGGATCGAGTTTGCGGGTTTGGGTCTCCACGAGGTGAGGATCGAATGAACGGTATCAATCGGGATGCGGCGATCGAGCTTCTGAAGCTCATCGTGTCGGTCCCGTCCGTCAACCCGGCCTTCCAGCGCGAGGGCATGGATCCGACACTCTTCGGCGAGGAACGCCTCGCGCGCGCCCTGGCGCAATGGATCGAAGCACAGGGGCTGTCCTCGGAGCTCGATTTCGTCGAGCCGGGGCGCCCCAATTTGATCATGCGGGTCAAGGGAACGTCCGGCGGGCCGCGCATGCTTTGGGAGGGGCACCTCGACACGGTCCAGGTGACCAATATGGCGGCGCCCTTCTCACCCCGCATCGAGGGTGGCCGCCTCTATGGCCGCGGCGCCGTCGACGATGGCGGCTGCGTGGTGGCGTTCCTGCTGGCGATGCGGGCGCTCGCCGCCGATCCGCCGGCGGGCGACGTGGACTTCGTCGCCGCCATGGACGAGGAGTTCGGCTTCAAGGGCGTCACGCATCATGTCGCCCGCGGCGAGACCTATGCGCTGGGCGTCGCGGGCGAGCCCACGGATCTCGCGGTCGTCCGCGCCTGCAAGGGCACCGTGCGCTGGTTCGTGGAACTCAGAGGCCGGCCGGCCCATACCGCCAAGCCGCATGAGGGCCTCTCCGCGGTGACGGCGGGCTGCAAGCTGCTCGCCGCCTATGAGGCCGAGATGGCGACGCGGACGATGGCCCATCCTCTGCTCGGGCCGCCGACGCTGACCTGCACCGCTTTCGAAGCCGGCGAGGGGCCGAACACCGTTCCCTCGAAATCGCGGCTGCGGTTCGACTATCGCTATCTTCCGACAGAAGACAGCATGGCCGTCCACGCCCATTTCAAGACGGTCGCCGAGCGGCTCGAGTCCGACATTCCCGGGCTTTCCGTGATCGTGGAGCCGCCCTTCGTCGACAGTTCGGCCATGGATGTGCCGGAGGATTCGCGGATCGTCGAAGAGATGTGCGCCGTCCGCGCCGAACGCGGCCTGCCGCGCGAAGTGATCGGCGTTCCCTATGGTTCCGACGCGACGAAGATGGTCAATGTCGGCGCGATCCCGACGATCGTGTTCGGGCCGGGAAATATCGACCAGGCCCACTCGCTCGACGAATATGTCGAGATCGACCAGGTCGTCAGCGCCGCCGAAATGCTCGTGGCTCTTGCGCGCCGGGTTAGGTGACGCGGCGAGACGCACCGTCCTGAGGGTCGATCGGGCTTTCTTCGCCTGAAACGCATGCCGGATCGCGTCGGACATCTCGCGGAAGCGCGAAGACGGTTCCGGGTTGAACCGGACGCCGCGAGGGGGCGGCGCGATCGAACCGCCGATGCCGACCACCGCCGCGGCCCCGGGGCCGCCGACGGGCTGTGCCGGTCGCTGGAACTCGCCCTGGCGTTGCGACGGATGGACCGAGCAAACAATTGCAATCACCGCCTGGGGACCGGCTCAAACAGCGACCGCTCCCGGATCGTTCCCGCGCGAGCCTATTTCCCTGACGACTGCATACAAGGGGCTCGATCCGCGTCGGAAACAAATCCTATCTATTTGTTTTATCGCCATTTTCTGTCCATCGACATCCAACTTATCAGATAACTTGCCATCGGACGGCGATCGGTCGATTATTTTCGGGATGCGGCGCGCAGAATCCGCTTGACCCAAACAGCCAATTCAACACTAATCGAACACAATCGACAAAATTAGAACATTACGGATCCTCGGATCCGGATGCCTAAGCCAACGAAGCCTCAGGCTCGAAAAAGGGAACCAGAGTGATGAGCAGTGACTTTCTGAACATGAGCCGGCGCAGCTTCCTGCGCACCTCGGCGCTGCTGAGCGCCACGGCGATGACGTCGAGCTTCGCCGGCGCGGCGTTCGCTCAGTCCGTCGATTTCAAGCCGACCTCCGGCGAGACCGTCTATTTCCGCGGCTGGCAGTTCCGCACGGACGTCGTCCAGCAGAACGTTGACCTCTACAACAAGACGTTCGGCGGCAAGGTCGACTATGCCACCGTGACCGGCGACTATCCCGCCGTCATGGAGAAGGCGCTGATCGCCAACGAGAACCTGGACGTTCTCTACGCGAACCCCTCGAGCGCCGTGCGCTACAACGGCGGCGGATGGGTCCTGCCGGCGTCCGAGCTGCCGAACGGCGAGGAGATCGCCAACGGTCTTTATCCGAACATCCGCGACGCCTGGTCGGTCGACGGCAAGCTGCTCGGCCTGTCCTATTTCGTGTCGACGCGCGGCTGCCTCGAGGTCTTCACCAAGCCGTTCCTCGCGGCCGGCTTCACCGAAGAGCAGTTGCCCACGACCTGGGACGAACTGTACGACATGGTCTATGTCCTGAAGGACAAGGGCGTGGCGACCCCGTTCCTGCCGCATTGGTTCGGCGAGTATTTCGGCATCTCCTGGGCATTCGTGTTCGAAGTCATGAACCGTGGCGGCGAAGTTGCCGACGCGAAGACGCACGAGCCGAAGCTCACCGTCGACGGACCTGCCGGCAAGACTCTTGCCGCCTGGAAGAAGCTCTGGAAGTCCGGCCTCGTTCCGGAAGAAGTCTTCTCCTACAACGAGGCGGGCTATATCGACGCCTTCCGCTCCGGCCGCTATGTCTTCTCGCCCCAGCAGATCTATGACCTCAAGACGTTCAACGACAAGGCGCAGTCGGGCGACGTCGCGGGTCACGTCACGCTTCTTTCCGGCAAGAACCAGAGCTGGGGCCTGATCGACTCGGCCCTCTATGTGATGACCGCCCGCAAGGGTCGGTCGGAAGCCCTGACGGATGACGTCAAGAAGTTCGTGAACTGGTACGGCTACAAGGATCAGGACGGCAAGTTCTTCGTCGCCGACCGCTGGCTCAAGGAGAACATGCTGTTCTCGGGCTACAAGGAGGTCATGGAGAGCCCGCAGGCTCGCGAGGCCGTTTCCACCTCCCTCATGCGGCCTGAAGACTACGATCGCGTGCTCGAGGTCTATTCCAAGACGCCTTATCCGAAGGGTATCTGGAACGTCGTCTGGTCGGAAGAGTTCAACTTCTGGCTCCGCGAGAAGCTGTTCGCGTTCCTGCAGCAGGACCTCGAAGCCGAAGCCGTGATCAACGAAGCCAACGAGAAGATCGTCGAGCTCAACAAGCGCTACAAGATCTGACGCCGGCCGGTGCCGGCGCGCGCTGCGCCCGCCGGCACCCCTCGTTCCGGCGGGCGGGACACGCGCCCCGCCCTTCCCTAAGTCGCTTCAAGAAGTGAGGGAAGTCGTCAGTTATGGCTCATCCTGACAACTCCGCGCCTGCGCCGCATCGCCGGACGGAGGTAAGTAATCTGAGCTTCGCGCTCATCATCTCCATTCCGGTCCTGGTTTTTCTTCTTATCGTCGTTGCCTATCCCCTCGCTTACGCTTTCTATCTGAGCTTCAACGAGATCCGCTTCTTCGGCGGATATTCGGCGGACTGGGTCGGCCTGACCAACTATGCCAACGTCCTCTACGACCCGAGCTTCTGGAGTTCGCTGGGACGCACCCTTCGCTTTACGGTCGAGACCGTCATCCTCACGCTCGCGATCGGCCTTGGCCTCGCGCTGATCCTCAAGCATCTGCCGCCCGGCTGGCGCTGGCTGCGTGCGCTGATCATCCTGCCCTGGGCCGTCTCTCCCTACGGCGCCGGCATTTTCTTCGCTTATCTCGGACGCGGCCAGACCGGCATCGGCACCTCCGTCGCCGCTGCGCTTGGGTCCGACCAGACCTTCAACCTGATCTCCGCGAACTTCGTGATGGAGTATCTGGCGCTGGGCGCGGCCTGGAACATGGCCCCCCTTGTCGCCTTCTTCCTGCTTGCCAACATGCTGACGACGCCGCCGCGGCTCTACGATCTCGCGAAGATCGACCAGATGTCCCACTTCGAGACCTTCTGGCACGTCACGCTGCCGCCGCTGCGCTTCACGATCTTCGTCTTCAGCTGCATCACCACCGTGCTCGCGATGAAGACGTTCGACTACATCTTCACCGAGACGCAGGGCGGCCCCGGAAGCGCCTCGGCCGTGCTGACCTACACGCTCTACAAGATCAGCTTCGTCAATCTCGACCTCGGCTACGGCGCTGCCATGTCCTTCTTCCTGCTCGCGGTCATCCTGGGTTCGACCGGGATTCTCTACTTCATCTGGGGTCGAAAGGAAGAACGCCAATGAGCCGGCGCGCTGCATTCTGGCTTGTTCTCGCCGTCGTCGTCGCGGTGATCTGGACCTTCCTGCCGATGTACTGGACGGTCAAATACGCCTTCATGACGAAGACGGAGATCGCGCGCTTCCCGCCCATGCTCTATCCGCATGCGCCGAACCTCGCCTCCTTCTTCAACATCTTCGGCTTCGACTACACCGCGGACAACGGCACGGTCTACAAGGCCTCCGGACAGGCGCGGCAGATCATCCTCGGCATACGCAACAGCGTTCTGGTCGCGGTGATCGTGACCGCGGTCACCACGCTTGTCGTCGTTCCGCTGGCCTATGTGTTCGCGCGCCTCGAATTCCCCTTCAAGGGCAAGCTGCTGGCGGCCATCCTGCTGTCGGTTTCGCTGCCGCCGGTCTCCACGCTCATTCCGTTCTACACGCTCTATGTGCAGCTCGGCCTGACGGGCACGCTGATCGGTCTGATCATCGTCACGCTGACGATCACCATCCCGATCGTCGCCTGGATGCTGATCGGCTTCTTCCGCAACCTGCCGCCGGTCGAGCTTCTCGCCCGCGTGGACGGTTTCAGCCGGTTCTATGTCCTGACCCGCATCATCGTGCCGATGGCGCGAAGCGGCATTCTGGTCGCCGCGGTGATCGCGTTCCTCTTCTCCTGGAACGAGTATGTCTATGCGCAGATCCTGGTGACCGGATCGAATGCGGTGACCTTGCCTGCGGCAATGTCCGGCTTCCTCTTCCAGGTGCCCGAACCGTCGCAGCTGGCAGCAAGCCTGCTCCTGAGCCTGCTACCGCCCTTCGTCATCGCATTTTTCCTGCAAAAGCATATCGCGGAAATGCATCTCGCCTGAGACCGCTGAGGAATTAAAGCAACATGGCACGCATTGAACTGCGGAACATCGTCAGGACCTTCGGCGGCCAGCATGCTGTCCAGAACCTCGACATGACGATCGAGGACGGGGAGCTTCTGGTTCTGCTCGGCCCCTCCGGCTGCGGCAAGTCGACGACCATGAACATGATCGCCGGCCTCGACAGCCCGACCTCCGGACAGATCCTGTTCGACGGCGTCGACGTGACCCAGCGCTCGCCGCATGAGCGCAATATCGCGATGGTCTTCCAGTCGTCGCTGCTCTATCCGCACCTTTCGGCGCGCGACAACATCTATATGAGCCTCAAGCGCTCAGGCCTCTCGAAACAACAGATCGAGGCGCGCATCGCCCATGCGGCCGAGACGGTGGATGTAACCCGCCTGCTCGACAAGCGCCCCTCGCAGCTTTCCGGCGGCGAACGCCAGCGCGTCGCGACCGCCAAGGCGATCGTCCGCGAGCCGGCGGGCTTCCTGCTCGACGAGCCGCTCTCCGCGCTCGACGCGGCCTTGCGGCTCTCGCTCCGCGCCGAACTGGTCAATCTGCAGAAGCGCATCCGCACCACGATGATCTTCGTCACGCACGACCAGATCGAGGCGATGACGATGGGCGACCGGATCGGCGTGATGCGGCAGGGCCGGCTCGAGCAGATCGGCACGCCGACCGACATCTACAACCGGCCGGAGACGCTGTTCGTCGCGGGCTTCGTCGGCACGCCGCCGATGAACTTTCTGAAGGGCTCGCTCGAGCAGACCGACGGCAAGCTCTGGCTCGTCAACCCGTCGATCCGGATGGAAATCAAGGGCGAGTTCGCAAGCGCGAAGCCGATGAAGAACGTGGTCCTCGGGATTCGCCCGCATCTCATGCGTCTCAGCGAGGCCGGCAGCTCCGCTCTGCCGCTGACCGTCTACGCCATCGAGCAGCTCGGCAACGAGGCGATCGTGATCTGCGACGGGCCCGCGGGCGAGAAGATCCGCGTCGTGACGCAGGCCGGCTTCACCGCACCGATCGGCGCGCGGCTCGACGCGAACTTCGACAGCGCCGCGGCCCGCCTCTACGACCCGGCCACCGAGCGCGTGGTTGCCACGGACGGAGCGAACTGATGCCCGCGATCGATGCAAGCCGTCCGCTGCGGGTGGCCGTCGCCGGCTTCGGTCAGGCGGGGCGATGCCACGCCGAGACCTGGGCGACCATGCCGGGCGTCACCGTTGTCGGCGTCTACTCCCTGCGGCCTGACGCCGAGGCCGCCGATATCGCGGCGGTCGTCGGATCGCATGTCCCGGTCTTCTCGAATTACGAGCGGATGCTCGACGAGACCGATTGCGACTTCGTGTCGATCTGCACGCTGCACGACACCCATGCCGCGCAGGCGATCGGCGCCGCCGAGCGCGGCAAGCATTTCATCGTCGAGAAGCCGATCTGCCTGACGCCGGAAGAGCTCTTCGCCGTTCGCCGGGCCGTCGACAAGGCGGGCGTCCGCGCTTTTGTCGGCTTCCAGGAGTTCCACTACGGCCAGCTCCAGGCCACGATCGAGGCCGTGAACAGCGGCTGGCTCGGGCGCGTGCACCTCGCCGAAATCGAGTATTTCAATGGCATCGGCCCCTGGGTTCGCCAGCATTGGTGGGCCCGGACGCGCAAGATCGGCGGCTCGTCGATGCTGTTCTGCGGCTGTCACCCGCTGATGATGATGATGCTGGTCATGAAGGGGCTGAAGGTTGCCGAGGTGCAGGCCTTCACCACCATGTCCTCGGCGCCGGACTTCGCGGAGCTCGAATATCCGGCGACGCAGGTCAATCTGATCCGCTTCGAGGATGGCCGCCTCGGCAAGGTCACGTCCTGCCTCGACAGCCTCCATCCCTATTATTGGCGCAACACGCTGATCGGCTCGGAAGGCAGCCTCATCGACACGAAGCTGTTGAGCCGCGTGATGCTTCCAGGCCTCGAGCCGCGCGGCTGGCAGCAACTGGCGACGCGCTCGATCAACGACGCCGGCGACATCACGCCCGAGATGTTCCGTCCGATGTTCGGCCGCATCCTCGCCAATCTGCTGCGGGACGAACCCATGCCCTATTCGGGCTTCGACGAGGCATGGGAGATGCACCGCGTGCTCTTTGCCTGCGACGAGTCGGCCAATACCGGCCGTCCGGTCTCTCCGGATTCCTATCTGCCAACGGCATGACGATGCCTCGACGACCGGCAAGAGAATGACCTCATTGCTCCCATCCGAGCGTTCGGGACCGTCAAGGCGCGACAACGACCTCCACGCCGGCCGCTGCCAGGCTGGACGCCAGGGCGGGTGGCGGCGGGGCTTCGCTGATCAGCACGTCGAACTGCTGCAGATTGGCGACCTGCACCAGCGACATCTCGTCGAACTTCGAGCTGTCGGCGACGACGATGCGACGCGTCGAGCGCTCGATGAGGACGCGCTTGATCTCCGTCTCCTCGATGGAATAGTCGAAGATGCCCTGCGGGGTGATCGACGAGACGCCGATGAACACGACGTCGAACCACAGCCGGCGCACCTGCTCCACGGCGACGGGGCCGCAAAGCGACATCTCCTTCTCGCGCAGGCGCCCGCCGAAGAGATAGATCTCGGCGTTCCGTTCCGCGTGGGTGGCTGCAATCCGCAGATTGTTGGTGAACAGGCGCACCCCGAGCTCCGGGCCGATCAGGCGCGCGAGTTCGAAGGTCGTGGTTCCGACATCGAGCGCGATCGCCTGGGACGGCTTGACGAAAGTGAGCGCCGCCTTCGCGATCCGCACCTTCGCCTCCGCATTGACGAGATGTCGCTCGTCGAAGAACGGCTCGCGCGGGGTCTTGCTGCGCGCGGCAGGGTCTTCCGTCACGGCGCCGCCATGCGTGCGCTGGATTTCCCCGCGCATCTCCAGTTCGGCGAGATCGCGGCGGATCGTCATCTCGGAAACCTGGAACAGTTCGGCGAGGGCGACCGAGGACATGAAGCCCTGCGAACGGATGGTCGCAACGATCCGCTCCTTGCGAACCCGCCCGATCAGGCGCCCCTCGACCGGCGCAACGGATTCCCGCTCATTGTCGCTCATGGATACCTAGCCCCGCCTCGCGATGCCCGACGCCGATCCTGTTCGAATCCAAACATTTCTCGACACAGATTCTCTCTTAGGCATATCGGGCACCGCTGCCAAGGCGGCATTTCGCAAGTAAAAGTCGCATATGACGGCCGATGCCCGCCCCGCAGGCATCCCTCAAGAGCGCCGACAACATAGTTGAACATATCTAATCATTCGATCGAGAAGTACAGCAACAAGAAGGTGGGAAACGTGCGGTTCTTGAAGGGGCTGGAAGTTCATGACCGCCCGGAGGCCGGCGCACGGCTCGGCCAGATGTTCATCAATGGCAGCTGGGAAAGCGGAACCGGCAAGGAGTGGCTGCGCGTCGTCAGCCCGAGCACGGGCCAGGATGTCGGCTGGCTGCCGCTCGGCTCGCGCGATGATGCCCACCGCGCCATTGCCTCGGCCCGTGAGAATGCCTGGAAGCTCGCCTCGATGCCGGTCTGGCAGCGCGCCGCGCTCTGCCAGGCGATCGGCGCGGAGATCGATCGCCGCGCCGACGAGATCGCGACGCTGCTCAGCCTGGAGCAGGGCAAGCCGATCGCCGAGGCGCGGGGCGAGACCGCCGGCGCCGCCAAGGCATTCCGCAATGCCGGCGAGCAGATCAAATGGCTGGAGACCGCGAGCATCCCGCTCGAGGATCCCGCCAAGCGGGCCCTGTCGATCCTTCAGCCCAAGGGCGTCTTCGGCGTGATCACGCCGTGGAACTATCCCGTTGCCCTGCCCTCGATCTATTACCTCGGTCCCGGCATCGCCACCGGCAATGCGCTGGTCTGGACACCGGCGCCGACGACCTCGCTCTGCGCCATGCTGCTCATGGAGTGCATGATCGCGGCCGGGGTACCGGAGGGGACGGTGCAACTCGTCACCGGCGAGGGGCCTGTCGTCGGCGACACGCTCGTGACGTCGCCGGAAACGCAGGGCATCGCCTTCACCGGCTCGTCCGAGACCGGCAAGGTCATCGCAGCCCGCTCGATCGGCAAGGCGCAGCTTCTCGAACTCGGCGGCAACGGGCCGACCATCGTGCTGGACGATGCCGACCTGGACCGGGCAGCCGGCTGCATCGTCAAGAGTGCCCTCGCCAATGCCGGCCAGACCTGCACCGCCACGGAGCGCGTGCTCGTGGATGCGCGGGTGCATGACGCGCTCGTCGAACGGATCGTGGAAGCCGTCGGCCAGATCAAACCGATGGCCTCGACCGATCCGGCTTCGAAGCTCGGCGCCCTCAATAATGAGGAGAATGCCGGCAAGGTCGACAGCCACCTTGCCGAGGCGGTGAGCCTCGGCGCGAAGATCCTGACCGGCGGCAGCCGCGCCAAAAACATGCCGACGAACCTCTATTACGAGCCGACGGTGATCGTCGACGTGCCTCCGGACTCGGCCCTCCACTGCGACGAGACGTTCGGACCGGTCATTCCGATCCTGCGCTTCGGCTCGGACGAGGAACTCTACGCCCTGGCGGCGAAGAGCCCGATGGGGCTCTCGGCGGCGCTGTTCACCCGCGATGTGAGCCGCGCCTTCCGTCATGCGGAGCGGATCCGCTGCGGCGTCGTCAATGTCAACGAGGCCTCCAGCTATTGGGAGACCCATGTCCCGGTCGGCGGCGCGGCCGGCACGTCCTCGGGAACGGGGCGGACGGGCGGGCGGCACACGCTGCTGGAGATGTCCGACCTGAAGACCATCACCTTCCATCTGGAGCCCTGACATGATCGAGGAACAGGGCTCGCCCGCCATCACCGTGGAGGCCATCGAGGCCGCCGCCGCCCGCATTGCGGGTCACATCCGTCGCACGCCCATGATCGAGGTCACGGAAGTGCGCAACCGCCCCGTGGCCAACCCGCTTTTCCTGAAGCTCGAATCGCTTCAGGTGACCGGCGCCTTCAAGGCGCGCGGCGCGATGAACCGCCTCTTGACGACGCCGCGCGAGAAGCTCGCCCACGGCATCGTCACCGCCTCCGGTGGCAATCACGGCATGGCGGTGGCGCGGGCGGGCTTTCTCGCCGGTGTTCCGACGACGATCTATCTGCCGCCCAACGCGTCCCGCGCCAAGATCAAGGCGCTCTCCGAATGGAACGCCACGATCCGCATCGTGGGCGAGAAATGGGACGACGCCGATGCTGCGGCAGCCGAACATGCGGCGCGCGAAGGGGCGATCTATTTCCACCCCTTCAAGGATCCCGATGTCGTAATCGGCCAGGGCACGGTGGCGCTGGAGATGCTCGACGCGGTTCCGGACGCCGATGTCTATCTCGTCGCCATCGGCGGCGGCGGCCTCATCGCCGGCCTCGCCACCGTCGTGCATGCCCGCAATCCCAAGGCGCGCATCATCGGCATCGAGCCGACCGGCAGCCCGACCCTGCATGCGGCGCTGGCGGCCGGCGGACCGGTGCGGCTGGAACGCCAGTGGACGCGGGTCGCGACGATGTCGTGCGGCATGACCGCTCCGCTCATCTACGACATCGTCTCGAAGCATGTCGAAGAGGTCGTCCTGGTCGAGGACGAGCAACTGCTCGCCGCCGCCCGCTGGATCCTCTCCGAATTCGCCATTCGCGCGGATCTCTCGGCAGCGGCGGCGATCGCGGCGCTGAACCTCGGCAAGATCCGGTTGAAGCCGCATGAGCGCATCGCGACGCTCATATGCGGCGCCGACGACACGGCACTCGACATGCCGGAATGACCGGGGCAGCCCCGCGGGGCGCGCCGTCGGCGCCCGCAGCGGCCCCTTCACAAGGCTTGGATAACACAAGCGATCAAGGATCGTGGGAATGAGCACCGCAACGACCATCGAGACGGACTACATCATCGTGGGCGGCGGGTCGTCGGGCTGCGTGCTCGCCTCCCGGCTGACCGAGAACCCGGCCGTCAGGGTCATCCTGCTCGAGGCCGGCATCGACGCGGCGCGGCCGGAAGATTTCCCCGATCTCGCCAGCCCCTATCCGGGCATCGCCTATTCCAACCCCCGCTACACCTGGGACAATCTCAAAGCTTCGCTGCCCTATTCCGGGTCCAATCGTCCCGACCGCAAGACGACGCGCTACGAGCAGGCCCGCGTGCTCGGAGGCGGCTCGGCGATCAACGGCGTCGGCGCCAATCGCGGCTCGCCCCATGATTATGACGAGTGGGGCCAGATGGGCGTCGAAGGCTGGTCCTTCAAGGAATGCCTGCCCTATTTCAAGAAGCTCGAGCGCGACCTCGACATCGACAACGAGCTGCACGGCCAGACCGGTCCGTTTCCGATCCGCCGTCGAGGCGCCGAGATCTGGACGCCGTTCACCGATGCCATGCTGGCGCTCTGCGCCATGCGCGGCATCCCCTTCCTGCCCGACCAGAACGGACGGTGGGATGACGGCATCTTCGAGATGACCGTCAACATGGACGAGCAGAAGCGGCGCGTCAGCACCGCCTGGGCCTATCTGACGCCCGAGGTCCGCCGCCGTCCCAATCTCGAGATCCGCACGGAGACCCGCGTCTCGCGCATCGTCGTCACCGAGGGCCGCGCGCGTGGCGTGCTCGTGCAACGCGGCGGCGAGAAAGAGGAATTGCGCGCCCACCGCATCATCGTCTGCTCCGGTGCGCTCGCCTCGCCGGCGATCCTGATGCGATCGGGCATCGGCCCGGCGCCGCATCTGGCGGATTGCGGCATCGAAACGCTGCATCATCTGCCGGGCGTCGGGCAGAACCTGATGGAACACCCCTCGTCCGGGCTGGTGCCGTTCCTCAAGCCCGGCGCGCGGCAGAAGGGACCGCTCGATTACCACATCCCGATCGGCTACCGCTTCTCCTCGGGCATCGAGGGCTGCCCGCCCGGCGACATGCACATGAATTTCGTGACGCGGGCGGCCTGGCACTCCGTCGGCGGGCAGCTCGGCTCGCTCTTCTTTTGGGTCAACAAGTCCTATTCGCGCGGCCAACTGCTGCTCGACCCCGCCGCGCCGGATGGGCCGCCGCGGATCGATTTCCGCATGCTCTCCGACCGCCGCGATCTGGTGCGCCTAGCGGACGCGTTCGAGCGCGCGGTCGGCCTCGCCACGGATCCGAGCCTCAACGGGGTTATCTCCGGGATCTATGCCGGCGGCATGTCGGAATTCGGCAAGCTCTTCTCGAAGCAGTCGCGGCTCGGCGCGGTCGTCACCGGCGTAGGCGCGATGGGCCTCGACCTGATCGGCCCGCTGCGCGAGAAGGCCTTCCCCTACATGCTCTCGAACTTCAATGACCCGAAGCGGCTCGCCGCCAATCGCGACGAGCTCGAAGCCTATATCGCCGAGACGGTCGGCGGCGTCTGGCACCCGTCCTGCACCTGCCGCATGGGACCCGACGGCGACAGGATGGCCGTGACGGATTCCAACGGCAAGGTGCGCGGCCTGGACGGCCTCTATGTCAGCGACGCCTCGATCATGCCGACGATCCCCTGCGCCAACACCAATCTGCCCACGATCATGATCGCCGAAAAGATCGCCGACCAGTTGAGCCGGCATTGAGACAGGGCCGGGAGGGAATGGACGGGTCTTCGGGGAATGAGCCGATCCCGTCCCGATGCCTTCCGCGGCGCTTGTTGACCTCCTCTTCGGCATCGAAGCGGCGCGACTAGGTCCGATATCAACGGACATTGCCGCCCGGCGCTAGCCTGCTGCCGCCACGCCGTGGCGAGCCGCTGTAGCTGCCCGGGCGGGCCTTGATCGCAGTCCGGTCCAGCCCGTGCGGACGATCCCGCCCAAGGAAGCCTGGGCGCGCCAATCGCGCGCGATCCTGTTGCCGAGGCCGGCCAGGTGCGTGGTCGCTTATGCCCGGCCGGGCTGTATCAGCCGGCATTTGCACGGCGCCCCTTGACGGGCGCGCCGCGCTCGCTCTAGCTTCTTATACAGAATGAATTCGGAATTCACTAGATGAATTCTTCGGAAAACGAGCGCTATGCCGTCCGCTCCATCGACCGGGCCCTGGACATCATCCAGTGCGTGGCGGAGCGAAACGGTGCGCTGGGTGTCGATGACATTACGGCGGCGACCGGGCTGCCCAAGAGCACCGTGTTCCGCGTGCTGGCCACGCTGACGGCGCGACGTTTCGTCGACCGCGATCCGGAGCGGCAGACCTATCGCCTCGGCACGCTCGCCCTGACGATCGGCGCCCGCGCGCTCGGCGATCTCGATCTGCGCCAGATCGCCAAGCCGCACATCGAGCGCCTGATGCAGGCCACCAGCGAGACCGTTCACCTCGCCGTGCTGGCGGAGGATACGGCGCTGTGCATCGACAAGATCGACAGCAACCGTTCGGTGCGCATGTCCTCCTTCGTCGGCTTCCGCGATCCGCTCTATTGCTCGGGCGTCGGCAAGGCGCTGCTCGCCTTCCAGGACGAGCCGACGCGACGCGCGCTCCTGGCCGGCATACGCTTCGGCCGTCTCACGCCGCATACGATCGACGACATCGCGACCCTCGCGGCCCAGATCGAGACGATCCGCCGCCAGGGCTACGCCACCGACATCGAGGAGATGGAGGAGGGCCTCGCCTGCATCGCGGCGCCGATCCGCGACCATTCTGGCAAGGTCATCGCGTCCGTCTCGATTTCCGGACCGACCACGCGCGTCAGCGACGAAACCATGCCGGATCTGATCCGCATCGTCCGCGCCGCGGCCGGCGACATTTCCCACGACCTCGGCTTCGCATCTTCAGAGCAGACGGCATGATCATCGACGTCCACACCCACACCCCGCAGTTTCGCGGCGCGATTCCGAAGGAGAATCGCCGCAGCAATCCGAACTGGCGCCCGGACCGCGTGGTCGAGTCCGTCTACAATTGGGAAGAGCATCTGGCGGCGCAGGCACCGGCGGACAAGTCGATCGTGTTCGGCGTCGCCTGGGCGCCCGGCGAGCGTACCGGCGGCGTCAACGGCTTCAACGAACCGGGCGACGTCGCGGTCGGCGTCAATGATGTCACCGCGACCTTCGTCAAGGCGCATCCCGACCGCCTGATCGGCTTCATGTCGGTGCATCCGCACGACCCGCTCGCGCTCACCGAGATCGAGCGCAGCCGGTCCGATCTCGGTCTGCGCGGCATCAAGATGGGCGCCAACTACCAGGTGTTCGATCCGCTGGAGAGCCGCGCGCTCGCGATCTATCGCGAGGCCGAGCGGCACGGCCTGCCGATCCTGTTTCATATCGGCACCTCGCCGGTCCGCATGGCGCCGATCCGCTACGCCCATCCGCTCGTCGTCGACGAGATCGCGATGCGCTACCCCGATCTGAAGATAATCATGGCGCATATGGGCCATCCCTGGACGGTCGATACCGCCGTCGTCATCCGCAAGCATCCCCATGTCTATGCCGATATTTCGGGCCTCATGTACCGGCCCTGGACCCACTACGAGGCGCTGATGAAGGCCTATGAGTGGAACGTCCTCGGCAAGCTGCTCTTTGCCTCGGACTATCCGATCACCACGCCGGCCGAGACGCTGGCGGCGCTGCGGAACGTCAATGCGATCACCAAGGGGACGGCGCTGCCGCGCATCCCCGAGGAGCAGATCGAGGCCATCATCCATCGCGACAGCCTCGCACTGCTGGGACTGAGCTCATGAACGCGCACCCGAAAATGCCGAACAGCCATTCGCAAGCGCTGGCCAAGCGGGCGGGTCAGGTCATCCCCGGCGGGGTCAATTCCGCCACGCGGCGCCTCGCCAGGCCCTATTCCTGGGATTGGGCCGAGGGCGCCTATATCCGCGATGTCGACGGCAATACCTATCTCGACTATCACGCCGCCTTCGGGCCGATCTTGCTGGGCCACAACCATCCGGGCGTCAACGCCGCCGTCGCCGAGGCGCTCCACGGCGTCGACATGGTCGGCGTCGGCGTCACGGAGGCAGAGATCCGTCTCGCCGAGAAGGTGGTGGAGCATGTCCCCTCGGCGGAGATGGCGCTCACCTTCTCCTCCGGCTCCGAGGCGACCTATATGGCCGTCCGGCTTGCCCGGGGTGTCACCGGCCGCAGCAAGCTGATCAAGTTCCAGGGCACGTTTCACGGCTGGCACGACTATCTGCTGATGAACATCATCAGCTCGCCCGAGAAGATCGGCCAGAAGGATCCCGGCTCGGCAGGACAGCTCCAGGATGCGATCGACAACACGATCGTCGTGCGCTTCAACGATCTCGACGCCGTCGAGGCCGCCATCGCCGCCCATCCGGGCGAGATCGCCGCGATCTTCCTCGAGGCGATCCCGCACAATATCGGCTGCGTCCTGCCGCGGCAGGATTTCGTCGAAGGGCTGCGCCGCCTCTGCGACGAGCACGGCATCGTGCTGGTCTTCGACGAGGTCATCACCGGCTTCCGCCACGGGCTCGGCGGCTATCAGGCCAAACTCGGCGTCAAGCCGGACCTGACCACCATGGCGAAGGCGATCGCCAATGGGTATCCCTGCGCCGTCGTCGCCGGCCGGCGCGATCTGATGATGCAGTTCTCCACGGCGCCCGGCGGCAAGGTGTTCGTCGGCGGCACCTATAACGGTCATCCCGTCGGCACGGCGGCCGCTCTGGCGACCATCGCCGCACTGGAAGATGGCAGCGTCTACGAGCGGACCTTCCGCCTCGGCGAGCGCATGCGCACCGGCCTGCAGGAGATCGCCGACCGGCTCGGCATCGCCATGATCTCCGCCGGCTACGGTTCGGTCTTCACGCCCTATTTCATGGACGGGACCGTCGAGCGCTACGAGGATCTCCTGCGCAACGACACCGCCCGGGATGTCGGGTTCCGGTCAGCGATGATCGAGCACGGCATCTTCATGCTGCCGCTGGCGATCAAACGCAATCATATCAGCGCCGCCCATAGCGAGGCCGATGTCGAGCGCACCCTGGATGTTGCCGAAACCGTCTTGAAGACAATGCGTTAGCCGCCTTCTCGTGCGAGACCGCGCCAGCGGTCTCGTCCAGATGCCTGCCGGTCACAGGCGCGTCTGATTTGTTTCTATTACATACGATATTGCGCGTTGATATTTGAAAATACGCGACTTAGCGTGGTGATCGAGAAGGGCGGCGGACCAAGAGACCGCCCATCGATGAAGTGGCGATGGCGCAGCCCGCAAGGGTGGTGACGTCGCCCATGCCGGAGCGGCCAACCGCGAGGACATGGCGACAGCCATGGCGGATGACAGCCTCGGCGGGTGCAGGGATGGCAGAACCGGACCGTCGGCGCCGCGGGCGCGGGTCGGGGCTTGCCGTGGAATGGGACCGAGTTACTTCCAGAAGGGGTCAGCTATGATGAAGACGAGGAAGGCCGACGGCTCGCTTCAGGGCCGGATGGATCGCAGGACGTTCCTGAAGGCGTCCGGCGCCACGGCGCTGGCGGCGATGACGCCGGGCCTGATGGCCGGCGGCGCCGAGGCGGCTGCCTATACCGGCACGCTCGACATGCTCGCCTGGGACTTCCAGCCCGACACGATCAAGAAGCTCGTCGCCGAATGGACGGCACAGGGGAACCCGGCGGTGAACGTCGCCGTGATCCCGAATCTCGGCTATTCCTCGGCGCTCCAAACGCGTCTGCGCGGCGGCGACAAGATCGATCTCTACTACAACTTTGCCTATAATTCCCAGAAGTTCATCGACCAGGGCTGGGCGAGCAAGCTGAACGGCCTGCCCGGTGTCAACGATATGCTCGGCGAGATGTTCGAGAGCGCGCGCGGCCGGCATGTGAACGCCGCCGGCGACGTGATCAGCGTGCCCTATTTCTCGGCCGTCCACATGCTCCACTACAACAAGGACATGCTGGCCAAGGGGAATATCGCGGCCGTGCCCTCGACGCTGAAGGAAATCTATGACGCGTCCAAGGCGCTGAAGGAGGGCGGCATCGTCGCCTCTCCCTATGTCGCCTATTGGGTGAAGGAGTTCTGCGAGGAATATCTGCACACCTATCTGCTCAACGAGGGCATCACCGCCTTCGACGAGAGCGGCAAGCCGGTCTTTGCCGATGATCCGAAGACCGTCGGCGTCTTCGAATGGTGGCAGGCCATGTATCAGGAAGGGCTCGCGCCGAAGTCGGTTCTGAACGACGACCCCGGCAAGCTTTCGAGCGAGATGGCGCAGGGCAACGCCGCCTTCTTCGTGCTGCACCATTATTTCCTGACGTCGATCCGCAGCCTGAAGGGTCCGCAGTCGGACAACGTCTTCCAGTCGGCGATCGGCGGCAAGAATTTCACGCTGCAGATCGGCGAGGTTCTTCAGATGGGCGCCGCCGCCGATGCCGACCGCAAGGCCGCGACCTGGGATCTGATGAAATACTATGGCTGGAAGGACAAGGCGGGCAAGTTCACCGTCTTCAACCAATGGGCCAAGGCTGCCGGCCTCGCGGCGCCCTATCCCGGCTTCTTCACCGACCCCGATGTGATCGCCGCCTTCCCGACCTATTACGACCTGCCTCTGATCTCGAAGACCTTCGAGACCGGGTCCAAGGTCGTGCCGGCGCGCACCCTGCCCTGGTATCCCGACTTCCAGGCCAAGGTCGGCGACATCATCCACCCGCTGCTGCTCGGCCAGGCGACGCCGCAGAAGACGGTCCAGGACCTGACTGACGCGGCAGCGGCGGCAAGCGGCGGCACCAAGCGCCTCTGATCGGAAGGATTGTCGATCCATCGGGAAGGAAAGGAGCCGCTGTGACGTCGCCGGCTTTATCGAACGAGCTTTCGCGCGCCGATCAGTGGTTCGGCTTCAGGCTCACGGTCCCCGCGGCCGTGATCCTGATCGTCCTGCTCGCCCTGCCGACGGGGCTGACGATCCTCTACAGCCTGCATGACGTGCCGGCGAACGGCGCGAGCCTCGGGCCGTTCGTCGGCTTCGAGAACTTCTCGATCGTGCTGTCGAGCCCGGTCTTCTGGCGTTCGGCGACCGTCACGCTGCTGTTCTCGATCGGCTTCGTCACCCTGTCGACGGCGATCGGCCTCGCCATGGCGATCCTGCTCAATCAGAAGTTCATCGGGCGGGGCCTGGCGCGGGCGCTGCTGATCATTCCCTGGGCGACGCCCTGGCTGGTGATCGGCATCCTGTGGAAGTGGTTCGCCGACGGCAGCGTCGGCGGATTGAACGCGGTGCTGATCGCGCTCGGCATCACCTCCGACTATCACGACTTCCTCGCCGATCCGAACACGGCGCTCCCGGTCACCATCCTGGCCGCGGTGTGGCGACAGGCAAGCTTTGCCGGCATATTATTGCTCGCCGGACTGCAGACACTGCCCGACGAACTCGGCGAGGCGGCGGCGCTGGACGGCGCCGGCGTCTGGCAGCGCTTCCTGCATATCACCCTGCCCTGGCTCCGGCCGGCGCTCGCCACGGTCGCCGTGCTGAACGTCATCTATGCCTTCCTGCAGTTCGACGTGATCTTCGCCATGACGCAGGGCGGTCCGGGCGACGCGACGCAGGTCCTGAGCCTCCTCATCTATCGCCAGCTCTTCGCGGTGACGCAGATCGGCCTCGGTTCGGCGCTCGCCGTGATCCTCGGCCTCGTCGCCCTCGTCGGCGGGCTGATCACCGTCAAGCTGCTGTACAGGGGGCATGTCCAGTGAGCATCGCCAGCGAGCCGGCCCTGCGCCCGGCACGGAGAACGGCATCCGGATCGCGCGACCGCGGCCGCGCCCGCAGCCCCGGCGCGACGATCGCAATCTATGGCGGGCTGCTGGTCTTCGCGATCTGGATCCTGCTGCCGGTCTGGTATCTGGTCGTCTCAAGCCTGATCACTCCGACGCAACTCGGCGTGAAGCCCTTCCCGCTCATCCCCACGAGCATCACCTTCGACAATTATCTCTCGGTCCTGACGGGATCGACGCGCAACCAGGTCTTCGGCAGCACCGATGCCGGCTCGCGGCTGCTACCGGCGATCGGACAGAGCTTCTTCATCGGCGCCGTGCTGGTCGTGCTCGATCTCATCCTCGCCGGTGCCGCAGCCTATGGCCTGTCGCGCTACCCGTTCCGCGGCGCACGCTCCTTCGAACTCGCGATCATCGTGACCCGCGTCGTGCCGGCGATCGCGATCATCGGGCCGTTCTTCGTCGCCTTCCGCATCATCGGCGTGCTGAACACGCCCTTCGCGCTGATCATCAGCTACAACGTCTTCACGCTGCCGCTCGCGATCATGATCCTGAAGAACTATTTCGATCAGCTGCCGCGCGAGATTGAGGAGGCCGCGAAGATCGACGGCGCCTCGCGGCTCCAGACTCTATGGATCATCGTCGTGCCGATCGCCCGACCCGGTCTCGTCGCCGCTGGCGTGCTGATCTTCCTTGAGGCCTGGAGCGAGTTCTTCTATGCGCTCGTGCTCACCAACCAGCTGACCGTGCCGCCGCTCCTCGCCGGCTTCCAGTCGGTGCAGCAGTTCAACTGGAACGCGCTCGCGGCAGCGACCGTCATGTCGATCCTTCCGCCGGTCGTGCTCGTGCTCCTCTTCCAGCGCCACGTCATCGGCGCGCTGACCGCGGGTATCGGCAAATGACAACTTCCGCGCGGATTCGCGCCGCCGTTCTGTCGGCCGGCGCTTGGTCGCAATCGAGCCATCTGCCGACCCTGGCGGGCGATGCGCGGGTCGAGCTCGTCGCGCTGTCGAGCCCGAACGCGGCCATGGCCGAGAAGCTCGCGACCGAATTCGGCGTCAAGCGGGCCTTCGCCGACTGGCGGGACGCGCTTGAGGAGAAGCCTGACATCGTCGTCGTCTCGTCGCCGCCGGTCGCCCATGAGGAACAGGTCGTCGCGGCGCTTCGCGCGGGGGCGCATGTTCTGGTCGAGAAGCCCTTCGCACTCGACGGCGTTGCCGCCTATCGGATGCGCGATGCCGCCCGCGAGGTCGGCCGAACATTGCTGGTCGGCTTCGGCTGGCCGGCCGCACCGATCTTCGCGCTCGCCCGCGCATTGATCGAGGCAGGAGAGGTCGGCCCCGTCGAGCACCTCACCATGCATCTCGCCGTCAACACCCGCGCGCTGCTCTTCGGCGGCTCCGACGGCGGCTGGGGCGGGGCACTCGAATCCGGCGCCGCGACCTATACCGATGCGCGCGTCTCCGGCGGCGGCTCGGCTGCCGTCTCGATGTCGCATCAGCTTGGCCTGATCGAGTGGCTGACCGGCGAGCCGATCGTCGCGGTCAGCGCGAGCACCTGGCCACCGGGTCGGGCGATCGACGTCCATACCAGCGTCAATGCCGATTTCGCCAATGGCGGCTCGGCGGCGATCTCCAGCGCCTCGACCCATCCCTATCTCGCGCGACCGCAATGGCACATGGCGCTCTATGGCGGACGCGGCCAGATCTGGCTGGATTCGGTATCGGATCAGCTCCGCCTGGTGCGCGCCAATGGAGAGGTCGTCACCTTCGGCGACCCTCAAGCCTCCGGCCTCTATGACGCCGGCGCGCCGACCAAGGCGCTCATCGCCTGCGCCTTCGGCGCTTCGCCGCCCGCCGGCCTCTCGGCCGATCTGGCGGCTCATGTCGTTGCCGTCACCGATGCGATCTATGCAAGCGCCCGCGACGGCCGGAAACACGGAATCGAAGCATCATGACGACTGGCAGCACGCTGTTTGCGGGCGGAATCATCGTGGACGGGCTCGGCAATGCGCCGATCCGCGGCGACGTATTGGTCATCGGCGACACGATCGCCCGGGTGACCGACGGCAGCGAAAGCCTCTCCGCCGACCGGACGGTCGCGATCGATGGCATGGTCATCGCGCCCGGCTTCATCGACATGCACACCCATTCGGATCTGCAGATCCTCTGCAATCCCGATCATACGGCGAAGCTCAGTCAAGGCGTGACGACGGAAGTCCTCGGCCAGGACGGCCTCAGCTATGCGCCCGTCGATGCCGAGACGCTGCGCGAGCTTCGCGCCCAGCTCAAGGGCTGGAACGACGACCCGCCCGGATTCGACTGGAACTGGCGCAGCGTCGGCGAATATCTCCAGCGCCTCGACGGCAATACGGCCGTCAACACCGCCTATCTGGTACCGCATGGCAATATCCGCATGCTCGTCATGGGCAACGCGCCGCGCCTCGCGACGCCGGACGAACTCGAACAGATGAAGGCCTTG
Source organism: Kaistia hirudinis (assembly GCF_014196455.1). Lineage (GTDB taxonomy): Bacteria > Pseudomonadota > Alphaproteobacteria > Rhizobiales > Kaistiaceae > Kaistia > Kaistia hirudinis. The sequence continues at coordinate 455,833 of NZ_JACIDS010000003.1, read as the reverse complement.
CTGCGCATCGCGCTGGAGGAAGGCGGTATCGGCCTCTCGACCGGTCTCACCTATGTCCCGGCCATGTATGCCGATACGGACGAGCTGGTCGAACTCTGCAAGGTCGTCGCCGAATATGGCGGCTTCTATTGCCCGCATCATCGCAATTACGGCACGGATGCTCTCGGCGGCTATCGCGAATGCTTCGAGATCGCGCGCCGCTCCGGGGTCGCGCTGCATCTGGCGCATACGCATCTCTCGTTCGAGGCCAATCGCGGCAAGCTTCCGCAATTGCTCGCCATGTTCGACGCCGCGATCGCCGAGGGCATCGCCTTCTCCTATGACGCCTATCCCTATCTCGCCGGCATGACGACGCTGCTGTCGCAATTGCCGAGCTGGGCCTTGGCCGGCACGGGCGCAGAGCAGATGGCCCGTCTTCGGTCTCCGGAAGACCGCGCGCGGATCATCGAGGCGCTCGACGTCATCGGCTCGGATGGCCATCAGGGCCTGACGGTCAAATGGGAGAATGTCTATGTCGTCGGCACGCCCGACGCGCCGCAGCTTGAATGGGTGATGGACGGCAGCCTGGCCGAAGCGGCGACGAAGCTCGGCCTTAGGCCGGCGGAGTTCGCACTGGATCTCCTGATCGCGACCGACCGCGCCGCCCCCTGCGTCTTCTTCATCGGCATTGAGGAGCATGTCCGGGCGCTGATGCAGCGCGAGGAACACACCGTCGGCGGCGACGGCATCCTGGTCGGCGACCGGCCGCATCCGCGCTCCTGGGGCACCTTCCCGCGCATGCTGGAGACCTATGTGCGCGAGGAAAAGGTGCTGAGTCTCGAGGAATGCGTGCGGCATATGACGAGCGCTGCAGCGGACCGGCTGCGCCAGGCCGATCGCGGCCGCATCGTCGAAGGCGCGCGCGCCGACCTTGTCGTGTTCGACGCCAAGAACATCAAGGCCAACGCCACCTACCAGGTGCCGCGGCAGGCCGCTTCCGGCATTCTGCACGTCCTTGTCAACGGCACGTTCGCCGTCGAGAACGGCGTGATCACGGGCAAGCGCGCCGGGCGCGTTCTGCGAACCGACGGCTGAGGGGAACGATCGTGTCTGCAGATCTCGCACTCACACCGGGGCCGGCCAGCTCGCGCTGGGCGGCGCTTCCCGTTACCACGCCGGGCCTCGTGCTCGATCTCGATGCGTTCGATCGCAATCTCGACGAGATGGCCGCGATCGCCCGCGCGGCCGGCGTCGAGCTTTATCCGCATGCCAAGACGCACCGCATGGCCGAGGCCGGCCTCCGGCAGATCGCGCGCGGCGCGAACGGCCTTTGCGTCGCCAAGCTCGGCGAGGCCGAGGCCTTCGCCGATGCCGGCGTTGCGAGCCTGTTCGTCGCCAATCCGATCTATGGCGCCGACAAGGCAAAACGCGCGCTCGACCTCTCCCGGCGCGCCGACCTCCTGCTCGCGACCGACAGTCCCGAGGCGGCGGCCAGCATCGGCACTGTCTTCGCCGCGGCCGGATCGCGGGCCCGCATGTTGCTCGCCATCGATTCCGGCCTGGGACGCGAAGGCGTCTCGCCGGCCCGCGCCCCCGAGGTCGCCAGGGCGATCGCCGCCGTCCCGGGCGTCGAACTCGTCGGGATCTATACGCATGAAGGCACGACCTACGGCGCCGTCGATCGCGCCGATCTCGAAGTGCGATCCGTCGCGGCCGGCCGGGCGATGGTCGCGGTGGCCGAGGCGATCCGCGCCGCGGGCATCGCGCTCCCCATCGTCTCCATGGGCGCCTCGGCATCGGCGCGGGCCGTCGCGCAGGTTCCTGGCGTGACGCAGATCCGTCCCGGCATCTATGCCTTCAACGATGTCGGCCAGATCGCCCTCGGCAATGCGAGCCTCGACACCGCGGCCCTTCGTGTGGTCGCGACTGTCGTCAGCCATCCCGATCCCGACCGCGCCTGCATCGATGCCGGCTCGAAATCGATGAGTTCCGACCTGGTGCCGGCGTCGGCGCATCGCGAGGAATTTCCCGGCCATGGCCTGATCGTCAATGCGCCGGGCTGGATCGTCGAGCGCATGTCGGAGGAACATGGCTGGCTGCGCTGGCGCGGCGAGGGCGTGCCGACGCCGCTTCCCGTCGGCTCGCGGCTTGAGATCGTCCCCAATCACGTCTGCATGGCCTGCGCGGGCCTGCGCCGGGCCACGATCGTCCAGGACGGCATGGTGCGAGGGCATTGGGACGGCTTCGGTCCAGGTGCGTCGGAATAGATACGAACGGAGGAGGACAGCATGTCCAACGTCACGCTTTCAGACGGTGAAGTCCTGCTCGTCGCCTCCCGCGGCGCGGAGGAGCGGCATGGCCTCTGGTCCTGGTCGCGCGGCGATCACGGCTGGGCCGGAAAGCAGCTCGCCACCGTCACGCAGCTTTCCTCGCTCGCCCGCCATCCGCGCTTGCCGGTCATCTATGGCACCTCGCGCGTGGGCCTCGAGGGCGCTATCCATGCCTGGCGGATCGAGGGCGGACGCGCCGCGACGATCGGCGACAAGTCCAGCGAGGGCGCCGAGCCCTGCCATCTCGCCGTCGATCCAGACGGGCGCCTCCTGATCATCACGAACTACACGACCAGCACGCTGGCGATCCAGAATCTCGCAGCCGATGGCAGCTTCGACGGCGCGATCGAGCTCATCAAGCTGGAGGGCGGCGGGCCGGAGACGGATCGGCAGGACGATGCGCATCCGCATCAGGCGCTGTTCCATGACGGCACGCTCTTCATCGTTGATCTCGGGGCGGATCTGCTGCGCGAATTCACGCTCGATCCGAACGCGCGGGGCGCCGCGGCGCTGCGCGCCGGTCCGGTGACGGCGGTCCCGGCCGGCTCGGGGCCGCGCCACGGCGTCGTCCTACCCGACGGCCGCTTCGCACTCAGCGGCGAACTCGGCTCGAACCTCCTGACGGGCTTGCCTCGTTCGCCGGTGGACAGCTGGGCCGACGTGCCGAGCACGCTGCGGACGGGACCGGCGAAGACGCGGCACCTGCGCAATTACCCCGGCGACATCCAGCGCTCCCTGGATGGCCGCCGTGTCTATTTCGCCAATCGCGGCTATGACACCATCAGCACCTTCGACGTATCGGGCTCGACACCCCGGCTTATGAACGAGCTCGATTCAACGGTCGACTGGCCGCAGCATCTCGTGGTCCTGAACGACCATCTGCTGATCGCCGGCTGGGATAGTTCGAAGGTCGTGGCCATGCCGCTTGTCGATGGCGTACCGGACGCGGCCGAAACCCTGTTCGCCTGCGAGGGCGCCGGCTGGCTGCTCGTTTTCCGGGAATAAGCGCGGGATCGGGCCGATCGGGCCGATTCCTCCTAGATAGCCAGAGTATTTGAGCGCGGCATGACGCCCGGTGGCTCCATGCCGATCACTCCGCCGTCGGCGACCGCATCCAAACGGCCGCGGAGCTTGGCTGCGATCGCCCTGAAATAGCCCGCGTGCTCGATGGCAGACAGTGGGCTGGGCCGGACTGCGCCCGGCGCGGTGCAGAGCACGGTGTTTTCGTCGAGCAGGATCCAGATCCTGCGAACGGTGCGACCGCTACGCGGCACGGATTCTGGAACGTCGACATCGACTGAAGGGGTCCGGGCAGCACGCCAGACAGCCGAGCGCGTCGGACGGCTTCGATGCCTTATGCCGCTCTGCCCGTTTCCCTGCCGGGAAATCTCGGCGAAAGGCTTCAGCTTCGAACGATCCGGATTGCAGCGGGCCGAGCGCAGCTCTCGACTGCCGCCGCTCCGCCGGTCGAGCGCTTATTCGGGGACAAGAAGTCAATATTGCCGACGCGGGACGCTTCTGAAAGTACGACACAAACTACATCGATGTCGTTAAACGCGCCGCAACTGAGATCTGGATAATATCCGTAGATCGATGACTTGAGGCTCTCGTGGCTGCGATGAACGAAGCGGTCTGAACGGGCACCGCGCCCGACGTCGCTCCGCGGCCAAAATCAACCCCCTCAAGACCTGGAGGCAGGTATGATTGATAGACGAACGTTCCTCAAGGGCGTCGGATCGGCATTGGCCGCCTCGGCGCTTGACCTGCCCGCCGCGCGGGCAGAGGCGATCGATCCGCTCTGTTATGCTTCGGTCGATGAGCTTGTGGAGCTGTTCAGGACGAAGACGGCTTCGCCCGTGGACCTGCTGAAGGCGCAGATCAGACAGATCGAGGCGTTCAATCCGAAGGTCAATTGCATCACCGACACGCACTTCGACGAGGCGATGCAGGAAGCCAGGCAGTCCGAAGATCGCTACCGCCGCGGCGAAGCACGGCCGCTCGAGGGGATCACGGTCGCGATCAAGGACGAATTCGCCCGGCCGGGCTGGCGCGTCACCCAGGGCTCCCTCCTCTACAAGGATTCGCCGCCGGCCACCGAAAACGCCACCATCATCGACAAACTCGAGGCGGCCGGTGCCGTCATGGCGATTCAGACGACGGTGCCGGAATTCTACCTCTTTGTCGGCGCGTCGACCCGCGCCTGGGGCACGACCCACAATCCGTGGAACCTCGAGTATTCGCCGGGCGGTTCCTCCGCGGGATCGGGCGCTGCTCTCGCCGCGGGTTTCACCACGCTCGCTCTCGGGTCGGACATGGGCGGATCGATCCGACTCCCTGCCTCGCAGAACGGCCTCTACGGCTTCAGGCCGCCATTCGGTCGCGTCGCCAGCGGAGAGGTCCCGATGTCGACGTCGGGTCCGATGGCGCGGCGCTTCGACGACCTCGTGCATCTCCAGAACGCCATCGTCGGCCCGTCCGACAAGATCATGGCCGGGATCCGGCCGGCGCTCGACTATCCCGCCGCATACCCGGATGTTTCGGGATGGCGCATCGCCCTGGACTGGGGCGCCGGCATCGCCCCCGTTACGCCGGCGATGAAGAGCGCGATGGTCAAGGCCGTCGAGGCCCTGCGCGGCGCTGGTTGCGTGGTCGATGAAGTCGACTGCGGCTTCTCGAAGACCGTGATGCCGACCTTCGTGCACGGCCTGATGTCGACCTCCATGGGCAGCTTCATCGAGGAGGCGAGCGCGCATCGCGACCAGCTGTCACCCTATATGACGGACTTCCTCGGGATGGCGGCCGGGACCCTTGGACCGAACGCGGCCGAAGCCGTCGAGGCGCTGATCGAGCGCTGGCACCGGCAGGTTCAGGAGCGTGTCTTCGGGAAGGGCTACCGCATCCTGCTGATGCCGACCATGGCGACGTCGCTGGTTCCTGCCGACATGTTCGAGAGCCAGAAGAAGAACTTGCCGTTCCTGGAGGGTACCGGACTGGCCTACGCGCTGACGTGGCCGTGGAACCTCCTCAATCGCTATCCGGTCGTCGATGTGCCGCTCGGCATCGTCGAGGACCGGATGCCGGCGGGTATGCAGGTGATCGGCCAGACCTTCACCGATCTCGACACCTTCCAGTTCGCTTACAACTGGTCACGCCTCCAGCCTCCGCTCTTCGCCGACGGGCGATTCCCGACCTTCACTTGACGCGGGAAGCGAGTCGGCACCGGGCGGCGCCGACTGATGCTCCGCCCGGAGAGCCGGCATGGAGCAGGCCCGATTGAGAGGCCGCTCGCCGGCCAGCCAGATCGGGGCCTATTCTGCGGCCACCGCAACGAAAGCGGCCCGACAAGCGCGTTGCGCGATCGCCATAATAGTGGAGGTGGATGTCGATCCCCTCCCGATCGGCCCGCCGGATAATGTCGGCGAAAATGTCGGTCGGCGGCAAGGTGTCGCGGCTTGTCACCGGCTTGTCGGAATAGGGAGTGAGCATCGCGGCGGTATACTGCGCGTCGCCGCCATCGATGTTCAGCTTCAGCACCGAGGCTGTGACCAGCCCGGATTGGACCTCGTGCCGCAAGGCCTCGATTGTCGGAGATGGCCCGAATGCGGCGCCGGGCTGCGCGGGGCGACGGCCGCAACCGTGGCCGGGGTCTTGCCAAGGGGCGGACCGGTGGAAGCCGTGGATCCCACGGTCGAGAGGCGACGCTGCGGGGTGAGGCGGTGGATTATTCTGACGAGCGGAGATCTAGAGTGGCGAGCACTGTCAAAGCCAGTCTTTCAGCACTGATGATTGCGTCGGCGATCGGTCCCGCCTTCGCGCAGTCGCCAGCGACTGGCGATTGCCTTGCGGGCAGCGACAAGGTCGCACTGGCGGCGGGTGTCCGGGCGGATTCCGTCAAGGACGCGCCGGAATGCCATCTGACCTGGCAGGAGGCGGGTATCATGGTGGGGTTCCCACCCCCCCTCGACAAGCAGGTCACCCCGGACAATCTGTTCCGCTATCCGTTTGTCCGGTGGACGCTGCAGAACACCAGCCTCTTCACGCGCACCGTCTCGATGCTGAGCGATCGCAAGACCGTCCGCCCGATTCCCGAACAACGCGACGGCGCGCTGCTCGACACCAAGCTGGACATCGGCGGCACCGATCAGAGCGTCGGCGAGTATGCCGGCAAGTCGTTCACCGACGCTCTTGTCGTGACCAAGAACGGCAAGCTCGTTGCCGAGTGGTATGGCAACGGCATGAGCGCGAGCAAGCCGCACTATATCTCGTCGGTGACCAAGGGCGTCACCGGGCTGCTCGCGGAACTGTTGATCGCCGATGGCAGGCTGGACGACAAGCGTCCGGTCAAGTCCTACGTGCCGGAGCTGGCCGGCTCGCCCTTCGGCGACGCGACCGTGCGCGACGTTCTGGACATGAAGGTCAATGTCGGAGCCGGAGAGACGAGCGGCGCGGTCGATGTCGCTGACGCCGCCCTCTGGTCGACCATGGCGCTGAACAGTCGCCAGTCCGCGTATGATACGTTGGCTGCGGTGAAGGCAGACGGCCCGAACGACGGCAACTTCCACTATGCCTCGATGACGACCGAAGTCGCCGGATGGGTGATCACGCGCGCCGCCGGCGAGACCTATCAGAAACTGGCGAGCGACCTGTTGTGGTCGAAGCTCGGCTTGCAGGACGACATCGTCGAGCCGGTCGATCCGACCGGCAAGGTGTATGCGAGCACGGGCCTGACGATCTCAGCCCGTGACCTCGCCAAGCTCGGCGTCATGATCGCCGATCACGGCAAGGTCGATGGCAAGCAGGTTTTCGCGCCGGAGGTTATCGATCGCCTCTATGAATATGGCGATGCGCACGCCTGGCAGAACGGAAATTTCAAGAAGATCAAGGTCTTCCATTCCTACCGCTCCTACTGGTACCAGCTGGCAGGCGACGACCACGCCCTCATGGGGCTCGGGGTGTACGGCCAGGGGCTCTACATCAATCCGACCACGCGCGTCGTCATGGTCCGCTATTCGTCGCTCCCGGTGCACTCGGTGCTCGAATACTCGGACGGCTGGGACAAGATCCGGCTTTGGCTGGATCGGACGGCGACGGCGGCGCCCTGATATTGCCGCGCGAGTCGGCGGGTCGCTGCAGCTCAACTGCGCGGGAACGGCAAAGGGCGCGCGGGTCGCGTCATGGACCCGCGCGCTGCCACTTGGTGTCTCCGTCAAGGCGGAGGTCGGACGTGCCCTGCCCGTCAGACCCGCTCGAGCGCGACCGCGATGCCCTGGCCGACGCCGATGCACATGGTGGAGAGCGAACGGCGGCCGCCGGTGAGTTGAAGTTCCAGCGCCGCCGTGCCGGTGATGCGCGCGCCGGACATGCCGAGCGGATGGCCGAGCGCGATGGCGCCGCCGTTCCGGTTCACGCGGGCGTCGTCATCGGCAATGCCGAGATCGCGCAGCGTGGCGAGACCCTGCGACGCGAAGGCCTCGTTGAGCTCGATCACGTCGAAATCGGCGGGCGTCAGGCCGAGCCGCGCGATCAGCTTCTTGGAGGCCGGCGCCGGCCCGATGCCCATGATACGCGGCGGAACGCCGGCCGCGGCACCGCCGAGGACGCGCGCGATCGGCGTCAGGCCATGCTTCTTCGCCGCAGCCTCGGTGGCGAGGATCAGCGCCGCGGCGCCGTCATTGACGCCCGAGGCGTTGCCGGCCGTCACGCTGCCGCCCTTGCGGAACGGCGTCGGCAGCTTGGCGAGCGCCTCGATCGTGGTGGCGCGCGGGTGCTCGTCCTTGGCGACGACGATCGGATCGCCCTTGCGCTGCGGGATCGTCACCGGCGTGATCTCGCGCGCCAGGCGCCCGTTCTCCTGCGCCGCCGCCGCCTTGGCCTGGCTGCGCACCGCGAAGGCGTCCTGGTCTTCGCGCGAGACAGCGAAATCCTCGGCCACGTTCTCGCCGGTCTCGGGCATCGAATCGACGCCATATTGCGCCTTCATCAGCGGGTTGACGAAGCGCCAGCCGATCGTCGTGTCGTAGATCTCGGCATTGCGCGAGAAGGCGGTCTCGGCCTTGGGCAGCACGAAGGGCGCGCGCGACATGCTCTCGACGCCGCCGGCGATCATCAGCTCAGCCTCGCCGGCCTTGATGGCGCGGGCCGCGGTGATGACCGCGTCCATGCCGGAACCGCAGAGGCGGTTGATCGTCGTGCCGGAAACGCCAACCGGCAGACCGGCGAGCAGCAGCGACATGCGCGCGACATTGCGGTTGTCCTCGCCGGCCTGGTTGGCGCAGCCGAAGATCACATCGTCGACCGCCTCCCAATCGACGCCGCCGTTGCGGGCGAGAAGCGCCTTCAGCGGGATCGCGCCGAGATCGTCGGCCCTGACAGAGGCGAGCGAACCGCCGAAGCGGCCGATCGGCGTGCGGATATAGTCGCAGATGAAGACGTCGGTCATGGTCTCAAAGCTCCGGAACGATCAGATCGGCGACGGGACCCGCGACGAGCAGTTCGGCACCGGTCACGGCCTGCAACTCGTCGAGCGACAGCGTCGGCAGCTTCTCCTTGAGGACGAAGCGACCGCCCTCGATGTCGACCACGGCCAGCGAGGTGTAGACGCGCGTCACGCAGCCGACACCGGTCAGCGGCAACGAGCAGCGCTTCAGAAGCTTCGGCTTGCCGTCCTTGGTCACATGGTCGGTGATGACCGCGACGCGCTTGGCGCCGTGGACGAGGTCCATCGCGCCGCCAACGGCCGGAATGCCCTTCGGGCCGGTCGACCAGTTGGCGAGGTCGCCATTCTCCGCGACCTCATAGGCGCCGAGGATCGCCACATCGAGATGGCCTCCGCGCACCATGGCGAAGCTGTCGGCATGATGGAAGAACGAGGCGCCCGGCTTCAGCGTCACCGCGCGCTTGCCAGCATTGATCAGGTCCCAGTCCTCCTGACCGGCAGGCGGCGCCTCGCCGAAGTTCAGGATGCCGTTCTCGGTATGGAAGATCGCCTCGCGGCCCCGCGGCTGATACTGCGCGACCTTCTCCGGGAAGCCGATGCCGAGATTGACATAGGCGCCGTCATGGATGTCCTGAGCGGCGCGCCAGGCGATCTGGTTGTTGGTGAGCTTCGTGGTCATCTCAGACGGCTCCCGGATAGACGGCGTTGGCGCGGTTCAGGTCTTCCTCCTGCTGTGGATGGGCGACCTCCACCACCTTCTGGACGAAGATGCCGGGCGTCACGACGTTCTCGGGATCGATCACGCCCGCCGGCACGATCCGGGTCGCCTGCACCACCGCCTCCTTCGAGGCCATGCACATCAACGGATTGAAGTTACGCGCCGCCGCGCGGAAGGTGAGGTTGCCATGCGTGTCGGCCGTCTCGGCCTTCACCAGCGCGACATCGGCCTTCAGCCAGCGCTCCTGCACATAGGAGCGGCCGTCGAACTCGGCGACCGGCTTGCCCTTGGCGAGATCCGTGCCATAGGAGCTCGGCGTATAGAAGGCCGGAATGCCGGCGCCGCCCGCGCGGATGCGCTCGGCGAGCGTGCCCTGCGGCACCAGCTCGAGCTCGATCTTGCCGGCGAGATAGAGATCGGTGAACACGACCGGATCGGCCGAGCGCGGGAAGGAGCAGATCAGCTTCCTGACCATGCCCGTCTCGATCAGCGCGGCGAGGCCGACATGGCCGTTGCCGGCATTATTGTTGACGATCGTCAGGTCCTTGGGATGACCGCTCGCACGATAGCGATCGATGAGCGCGTGGATCAGCTCGATCGGCGCGCCCGCGCCGCCGAAGCCGCCGATCATCACCGTCATGCCGTCCTCGATGCCGGCCACCGCGGTGGCGAGGTCTGCGACTGATTTGTCCATGCAAGTTCCTCTCGGATCCCGTGGCGCAGAACCGCCCGGCTCAGCCTGACCGATAGGACCCACCCGCGCTTCCGTCCATCCGATTTGTGCGATATGATGCATTTGTTCGCATATCGCTCAAACTCGAAATCGAACGGGCATGACAGTCACCGAACGCGACCTCATGGGCGGTCTCGCCAAGGGCCTCGCCGTCATCGAGAGCTTCAGCATCGACCAGCCGCGCCAGTCGATCTCGGAAGTCGCCGCGGCCACCGGGCTCGACCGGGCGACGGCGCGGCGCTGCCTGCTGACGCTCGCGCATCTCGGCTATGCCGATTATGACGGCAAGTTCTTCACGCTCACCCCGCGCGTGCTGCGGCTTGGTACGGCGTGCCTCGCCACCATGCCGCTGCCGCAACTGGTGCAGCCGCTGCTCGACGAACTCTCCGAGCGGATCGACGAGAGTTCCTCCGTCTCGATCCTCGACGGCGCCGAGATCGTCTATGTCGCCCGCGCAGCGCAGCGAAAGGTCATGTCGATCACGCTGATGCCGGGCTCGCGGCTACCGGCCTATTGCACCTCGATGGGCCGCGTCCTGCTCGCCGCCCTGCCCGAGGCGGAGGCGCGCGAACGGCTCGGCGCGGCGCCGCTGCCCCGCCGCACGCCCTACACATTGACCGATCCCGACGCGATCCTCGCCGAACTCGCCCGCATACGCACCGACGGCTACGCCGTTATCGACCAGGAAGTGGAGATCGGGCTGCGCTCCATCGCCGTGCCGCTGGTGTCGTCGCGACGGCAGACCGTTGCCGCGCTCAATCTCGGCCTGCCCGCCCGAGGCGAACCGATCGCGGAACTGGTCGAGCGCTACCTGCCGGCGCTCAGGGACGTCAGCGCGCGCATGCGCGAGATCCTGCGGTGAACGCCGGCTAACCACCGCTTCGGGTTGTGCTTGCGGCGGATGGGTTCGCGTCTATCATCGTCTGCGAGCAGCCGCCGCGCACGGCGCTGATCGGCCTGGGGAGGCAGAATTGACCGAGCTTCGATGGAACCGCCGCCAGGTGCTGGGCTTCGGCGCCGCAGCGACTGCCTTCACCGCGCTTCGCTTGCCAGCCAAAGCAGCGACGCCCGTGCCGATCACGATCGCGACGGGCGGCAAGGGCGGCGTCTTCTATCCCTATGGCGAGGGGCTGGCGGCGATCCTGTCGAAATCCGGACCGGGCTTGAAGGCATCGGCGGAAATCACCGGCGGCTCGGTCGACAATGCCCGATTGCTGCAGTCCGGCAAGGCGCAGCTCGGCTTCACCACGATCGATTCCGCCTTCGATGCGATCCAAGGCACCGGCGCCTTCGCCAAGGACGGCAAGCAGGACATCCGCGTCCTCGCGCTCCTCTATGATTCCTACCTGCATGTCGTCGCGAGCGACGCCTCGGGCGTCACCGGCATTGCAGGATTGAAAGACAAGCGCGTCTCGATCGGTTCGGCGGGCTCCTCGACGGAAGCGATCGCCGACCGCGTGCTGGCAGCGGCGGGGCTCGATCCGAAGACGGATGTGCAGCGCTCCAATCTCGGCGTCGCCGAGTCCGCCGCCGCGTTGAAAAACGGCAAGATCGACGCCTTCTTCTGGATCGGCGGCGTGCCGACCGCAGCCGTCGCCGAACTCGCGAAGGGCGGTCATCCGCCGATCGTCTTCCTGCCGACGCGCGACGAACAGATCGCGATCGACAAGAAATTTCCCGGCCTCTATGTGCCGCTGACTCTGCCGAAGACCGCCTATGCCGGCATGACCGCCGATACCCCGTGCCTCGGCGTCGCCAATGCGCTGATCGTCTCCTCAAAGGCCGAGGACAGTCTGGTCGAGGCGCTGCTCACGGCCATCTTCGACAATCTGGATGCGATCCACAAAATCCATCCCGAGGCCGCCCGGCTGACGCTGGCGACGGCCGCCGGGCCGAGCGCGGTTCCGTTCCATCCGGCGGCGCTGGCCTTCTACAAGGCCAAGGGCGCGGTGAAATAGAGGCTATGGCGGTTCAGGCTTTTCGGAATCGGGCGTCGATTACGAACCCACCCGCATAGAGCTCCGTCATCCCGGGCTCTTGACCCGGGGTCCATCCAGCCGTGCTGCCAATTATTTGAACTCCCGACGATCCGGCTGGATGGATCCCGGCTTTCGCCGGGATGACGGCAGTTCTGGTTGCAGCGCCTTCGCTTCAAGCACGACGTGAAGAGCTCTGTGTACAGCGACGCTGTCATGGCTCCAAACCGACGCTTACACCTTCCCGGCGGCGATGATCATCTCGGCGGCCTTCTCGCCGATCATGACGGCCGGGGCGTGCGTGTTGCCGGAGACGATCGTCGGCATGATCGAGCAGTCGGCGATGCGCAGTCCCGCGAGCCCGTGCACACGGAGCTGGGGATCGACGACCGCCGCCTCGTCGGTGCCCATTTTCGCCGTGCCGACCGGATGAAAGATCGTCGTGCCGATCTCGCCCGCGAGCCGCGCCAGCGCTGCATCATCGTCGGGGCCCGGGCCTGGCTTGATCTCCGTCGGCGCGTAGCGGGCCAGATGCGGCTGCGCCATCAGGCGGCGGGCATGGCGAATGCTGTCGGCGGCCACCTGCTTGTCCGCGTCGGTCGAGAGATAGTTCGGCTGGATCTCGGGCGAAGCCAGCGGGTCCGCACTCGCGGCATGGGAGGCGCCGACGCTGGTCGGGCGGAGGTTGCAGACCGAGACCGTCAAAGCGGGGGTCCGGTGCAGCGGCTGGCCGAAGGCATCGAGCGACAGCGGCTGGACGTGGTATTCGATATTGGCCCGGTTATGGGCGGGACCGGAGCGGGTGAAGATGCCGAGCTGGCTCGGCGCCATCGCCATCGGCCCGCTCTGCGTCATAGCATATTGCAATGCGATACCCGCCTTGCCCCAGGGCGTCGCAGCGCGGTCGTTCAGCGTGTGCGCGCCGCGGATCGAGAAGATCGTGCGCAGCTGCAGATGATCCTGCAAATTCTCGCCGACGCCTGCGAGGGCATGCAGCGCCGGGACGCCGATCCGCGCCAGAACCTCCGGCCGTCCGATCCCCGAGAGCTCGAGAAGCTGCGGCGAGCCGATCGATCCGGCCGCAAGCACGACCTCCTGATTGGCCTTCGCCTCGAACAGCGCGTCGCCGCGCGTGAAGACGACGCCTGTGACGCGCTTCCCGTCGAGCCGCAGCCGCCGGACGTGGCACTCGGTGAGGATCGCCAGATTGGGCCGCCGGCGCGCCGGGTAGAGAAAGGCCTTGCGCGCATTCCAGCGTATGCCGCGCTTCTGGTTGACGGGGAAATAGCCGACGCCCTCATTGTCGCCGGCGTTGAAATCCTCGGCGAGCGGGATGCCCATTTCCTGCGCCGCCTTGGCAACTTCGTCGAGGATCGGCCAGTTCAGTCGCTGGCGCTCGACGCGCAACTCGCCCTCCGTGCCATGCGCCGCGTCGGCGGCGCCGAAGTGATGCTCCGAGCGACGGAAGAGCGGCAGCACGTCGTCCCAGCCCCAGCCCGGATTGCCGGCGTCGCGCCAGCCATCATAGTCCTGGGCCTGGCCGCGCATATAGATCATGCCGTTGATCGACGAGCAGCCGCCGACCACCTTGCCGCGCGGATAAAGCAGGCTGCGGCCGTTGAGCCCCGGGACGGGCGCGGTCCTGAAGCCCCAGTCGAGGCGGGGATTGCCGATCGCGAACAGATAGCCGACGGGGATGTGCACCCAGGGGTGATTGTCGCTCTTGCCTGCCTCGATGAGCAGCACGCGCCGCGACGGATCGGCCGACAGGCGGTTGGCGAGAACACAGCCTGCCGATCCGGCACCGACGATGATGACGTCGAAGGTACCGAAATCCGTCGGTGCACGGGCGGTATCAGGCATCTCGGCTTTCCGCGGATCGCTGCAGGCGTGTCGTCCGTTCGTTGGACAGGTCGATATCCTCAGACGAAATGCGAGGAATCGAACAGCGAGATGACGCCTTCCAACTCCTTATGCAGGCGATGCCAGCGCCGGTCGAGATAGACGAGCGAATGCGTCTCCGGCGCGTCGTCGCCCGGCCTGACCTCGCCGTCGAGCAGCTCCGCCGCCACCAGCGTCGCCCCCTCGATCGGCAGGACGCCGAGCTTCTTGGCGCGGAACCAGGTCGCGACGCCGGTATAGCGCGGCTCGCCGGTCGGCAGCCGCTCCCAGGCGACGTCCGGCCCGAAACGGTCGGCGCCGCTCGAGGCGCAGAGCTGCGCCAGATCGATATCGGTGAAGCGCAGCAGATGGATCACCATGGTCTCGGCGCGCAGAAGCGGTTCCGAGGAACCTGACTTCATCGACAGCGAGAAGGCGACGATGGGCGGCGCCGCGCTGACTGAGATCAGCGAGGACACCGTCATCGCGACGGGCCGGTCGCCCGGATCGGCCGTGATGACGGCAACGCCCGCCGGATGGCGGCGAAACGCTTCGCGGAAGGCGTCGGTCATCGGGTTCGACTGGCTCATGGACATGACTCGGCTGCGCTGGGGAGGAGCGGACGGACGACCACAAGGCCGCCCGTCCCTTCAGATTACTTCTTCTCGATCAGATCATAGAACTGCCAGACCCGATCGCTCCACAGACCGCCGAGATCGCGGCCGGCCGAGGTGACGATCGACGGCGCGATCGTGAAGTGGTTGGCGGCGACCATCATCTCGCGGAAGGTGCGCTGGATCACGCCGGCGCGCAGCGAAGCGCCGCCACCTGCCCGGTAGGCGAAGTTGCAGACTTCGACGCCCACTTCGTGGATCTCGGACTTCGCCAGATGCACGAGGCTGATCTGCTGCGTCGACACGGGATTGCCGGCCTCGACGGTGGCCTCGATGTCGCTCCAGACCTCGAACACGAACGCGCGGGCAGCGCGATAGCGGGCCTCTGCGCGGCCATAGTCGTACCAGAACTTCTCGCTCTCGCCGATCAGCCCGGCGCGGCCGGACTTCGAGCGCGCGAACTTGGCGATCTCGTCCAGCATGCGGCGGCCGGTGCCGAGCGCCCAGCCGGTATGGCCGATGGCCGCGAGGCCGACCACGCCGAGGCTGAACAGCTCCTTGAGGCGCATGGGCGGCGCGGTCAGGATCGGGAAGACGAGATCGTCGGGGATGAAGACGTCCTCGGCCGAATAGTCGATCGAGCCGGTGCCGCCGAGGCCGAGCACGTCCCAGTTGCCGAGCTGCTTGTGCTCGGGGATGGGCGCGTGCGCGCACATCACGATCACATTGCCCTTCTCGTCCTTGGCCGGCTTGCCGTTGCCGTCATCGACGAAGGCGGCGCTATGCGAATAGGTGGCGTGGCTGAAGCCGCTGCCATAGCTCCACTTGCCGGTGAGGCGATAGCCGCCTTCGACCTTCTTCAGCATGCCGAGCGGCGCGCCCTGGCCGGAGAAGCGGTTGTCGGTGCCGGGTCCGAACAGGCGTTCGACCGCGCTGTCGGGCAGGAAGGCGGCGGACATGGCGCCGATGCAGGCATGGACCATGGAAACCCAGCCGGCCGAGCCGGACCACCAGGTGATCGCCGAGAGCAGTTCGAGAACCTGCGTCGGGGGAAGCTGGGCGCCGCCGAGCCCCTCGGTCGCCAGCACATGCGACATGCGCAGCGGCTTCAGCGCCTCGAAGCTTTCAGGCGTCAGCTCGCGGTTCTTTTCGTCGGCATCGGCATTGGCTTCGAGGATCGGTCCGATCTCCTCGATCTTCTTCAGCATGTCGCGATAGTCGACCGTGCTGCCCCAATAGCCGTGCTTGATAGGCTTGTTCATGATGTCATCCTCCTCAAAAATTGCGTTCAGCCGGCCAGAAAATCGCCGATCCTGGTCAGCGTCTCGGGCTTCTCCTGCATGACGAAGTGGCCTGCATCCTCGACGAGGAGCAGCCGGGCATCGGGCAAGGCCTCGACCCAGAGCGGCGCCTGGCTGGCGGGCAGGAGGCGGTCCTCCGTCCCCCAGACGACGAGCGCCGGGTTGGTGATGCGCGCCAGGAAGCGGCGGAGATTGGGATGGCCCATGCCGAACGGCGCCAGCAGGCGGCCCAGCGTCTCGCCTTCGCGCGCCCGATCGGCGCCGAATGTCTCGGCGAAGACGATGTCGGTCCCGTCGGGGAAATAACGCAGCGCGACGGTCACGTCGTGGGCGAGATATCCGGGCAGGTCCTGCGGCGCCAGCGCCCCGAGATTGGTCGCGGGATGGGCCGGATCATTGAGGCCTGCCGGCGCGACCAGCACCACCTTGTCGAAGCGCTCGCGGGCGAGCCCGGCGAGTTCGCTCGCCATCCACCCGCCCATGGAGAAGCCCATCAGATGCGGCTTCTCGGCAAGATCCAGCGCATCGAGCAGGTTCAGATAGTGCAGCACCATGTCGGCCATGCCGGCAATGTGCGGCGCGTCGCCCGAATAGCCCCAGCCGGGATGGCTGGCGGCCAGCACGCGGAAGCGATCGGCGAGGCCTTCGGCGAAATCGAAGCCCTCCAGCGTGGAAGCGCCGTGCAGGAACAGGATCGGCTTGCCGGAGCCGATCGCCTTCACGACCGTCTTCACCCCGTCGATATCGAATTCGAGCGTCTCGAACGCTACGGCCATGGGTCTTTCCTCCTCAAACGAGTTCTGGCTGGATCAGCACCTTGCACTGCGTCGTGCGGCGCCGAAGGCTTTCGAAGATCTGGGGGACCGGCGACAGGTCGATCCGGTCGGTGATCAGCGCCTGCGGCGCGAACGGCCCGCCGCGGAGCGCGTCGAGCGCGACGCCGAACTCGTTTCTCTGATGGAAGAAGACCGAGAACAGCAGGTTCACTTCCTTCGAGAGCGCCACGAAGGGGTCCCATTCGTCACCGCCGATGCAGAGCCCCACGCCGACGACCGTGCCCTGCAGACGCACGGCCTCGACGGCAGCACCGAGCAGCCTCCGCTTGCCGACGCATTCGAAGACGATGTCCGGCGCGCCGTCGCAATCCTCGGCCAGATTCGCGGCCAGCTTCTCGCCCGACAGGGCAAAGCCCGTGGCGCCGAGCGCGAGGGCACGCTCCTTCTGGTGGGTGTGGATGTCCGCAACGACGACGCGCGCGGCGCCCATGCGCCGGGCCCAGAATGCGACCAGCAGCCCGATCGGCCCCGCGCCGAGGATCGCGACCCGGTCGCCCGGCTTCATGCCGGAGCGCACGACGCAATGAAGGGCCACGGAAAGCGGCTCGGCGAGCGCGCCATCCTCAAGCGCGACGCCCTCGGGCAGGATATGGCACTGGCGGGCGGCGACCGTCGCGTACTCGGCATAGCCGCCGCCGATCAGGGTCATCTCCGGGCAGCGGCCGGGGTCACCGCGCAGGCACGCGGCGCAATGGCCGCAGCCGCGCATCGGCACCACCGCGACGCGATCGCCCAGCGCGAAGCCCGTCACATCGGCACCGAGGGCGACGATCTCGCCGGCGAATTCATGCCCGAGCACGAAACCCGCGCCGATGCCGAACGGCACCGGATCCTCGGTGATGTGCAGGTCGCTGCCGCAGATGCCGCAGGCGGCGACGCGCAGCACGACCTCGTCCGGCGCAGGCGACGGTTCCGGCACGGAACCGATCCTGAGCGGGCTCCCGACGGCGTCGAAAATGGCGGCCTTCATGGCTTTCTCCTTTCAGCGATCGGGATCGACGAGCGTGCGGCGGATCGGGAACCAGGGCGCGTCCCAGCGCTTCGAGATCATTCCCCAGATGCCGGTGCGGGCGTAGAGCGCGACCAGCAGCGTCATCAGGCCGAGCACGACGAAATAGGTCGCGCCATATTCCCCGAACCAGCGATCGGCGATGAAGAAGATGAGCGAGCCGATCAGCACGCCCTCGATCGAGCCGATGCCGCCGATCATCACGATGAAGATCGCGACATTGGCCCACATGGGGTCGAAGGCCGAGGGTGGATTGATGCGCAGCTGCGCCATGAAATAGACCGCGCCGGCGAGGCCGCAGCCGACCGCGGCGGCGACATAGATCAGGAAGCGGAGCTTCGCGACATTGACGCCCTGGCTGGCCGCGGCGACGGGATTGTCGCGCATTGCGATCAGCGCCAGGCCGAAGCGTGAGCGCAGCAGCCAGTAGCTGCCGCCGAGCGTGACGAGCAGCATCAAGGCGCAGAGGAACGACATGGCGACGTTGCGCTCGAAGGCGGAATACTGGCTCATCACGCGCAGCGACATGCCGGCGCCGGAATTGACGAGCGGCAGGTTCGAGGCGACGAGGCGGAAGACCTCCGCCACCACCCAGGTGCCGATCGAGAAATACGGGCCGTCGAGACGGTGCAGCAGGAAATAGAGCGGCACGGCCAGGATCGCGGGAACGAGCAGCGACAGGAACACGGCGACGAAGGGATTGATGCCGAGCGTCTGCGCGAACACGAACAGCGCATAGCCCGCCGCGCCCATGAAGGCCTGCTGGCCGACGGAGACGAGACCGGCATAGCCGGCGAGCAGGTTCCACATCTGCGCGACCGCGATGTAGCAGCAGAGCACCAGCACGGAGCGGATCGTGCCGGTCGAAGCCCACCAGGGCATGGCGGCGAGCGCGATCAGGCCGAGCACGGCCAGCGTCATCGCGATGCGGCCCGACGGGGTCTGGCGGCGAACCGTGACGGCCGGCGGTTCGACCGGGGCTTGGGAGATCACGGTCATGCTCATGCCTTTCCGAACAGGCCCTGCGGGCGGGTCGCCAGCACGATCAGGAAGACGATATGGCCGGCGAGGACGCCGAAGCCGGGGTCGATGCGGAAGCCGATGCCCTGCGAGATGCCGAGAACCATCGAGCCGATGAAGGCGCCCCAGACGGAGCCCATGCCGCCGATGATCACGGCCTCGAAGGCATAGATCAGCTGGGCCGCACCATCGGCCGGCGCTACGGTCGAGCGCAGCGCCTGGAACACAGCGGCGAAGCCGAGAATGCCGACGGCGATCGCGGTCGCCAGCGCATAGACGGCGCGCGGATTGATGCCCGTCATCGCCGCCGCCTCGACATCGGCGGCCGCGGCGCGCAGCGCCCGGCCGAAACGCGTGCGCTTCAGCGTCAGGTCGAGACCCCAGGTCAGCCCGGTCGCCACGACCAGCACGATCACCGGCAGCAGGCCGATATAGATGCCGCCGATATCGATCGAGCGGCTTTCGATGCCTTCGCCGGGAAGCGAGCGGCTGTTGGCCGACCAGATCTGCAGCATGAGATTCTGCAGCGCGATCGAGAGGCCGAAGGTCGCGATCAGCGAGGGGAGCGGATCGCTGCCGACGACCTTGTTGAGGATCGCCTTCTGCAGCAGCCAGCCCATGAACACGCCGAGCGGCACCAGGATGATCAGCACGGTGAACGGCCCGAGACCCCAGGCCATCGCCATCGAGATGCCGATCAGCGACAGCAGGATGACGAGGTCGCCATGGCTGATGTTCACGATCCGCATGACGCCGAACATCAGCGCCATGCCGAGAGCGTACTGCGCATACATCCCGCCCAGCAGGACGCCCTGCACCAATGCGTCAAACCACTGCATGGCCAGCTCCGAAATAGGCTTCGCCGATCTGTTCGCGCGTGACCTCGGCAGAGTTGCCGGTGAGCGTCACGCGACCCTCCAGCATGCAGTAGAGGCGGTCGGAGGCAGACTTCGCGAGGCCGACATCCTGTTCGACGACGATCATGGCGGTGCCGGCGGCGCGGATTTCCGGCAGCGCGGCATAGATCTCGCGGATCACCTTCGGCGCGAGGCCGAGGCTGATTTCGTCGCAGAGCAGGACGCGCGGCTGACAGAGCAGCGCGCGACCGATCGCGACCATCTGCTGCTGGCCGCCGGAGAGGCTCTGCACCGGCGTGCGCGCCTTCTCGGCGAGGATTGGAAACAACTGATGCAGGCGCTGCAGCGTCCAGCCGCCCTTGGCGCCCATGCGCGCGGCCTGGTCGATCGCGACACGCAGATTGTCCTCGACCGACATGCCGCTGAAGAGGCGCCGCCCTTCCGGGACGATCGCGATTCCCTTGCGCACCATGCGGTCCGTCGGCGTACCGCCGACCGGCTCGCCGTCGAGACGCACCATCTCGCGCGCCACGGGCAGGAGCCCCATGATCGCGCGCAGGAAGGTGGACTTGCCGGCGCCATTGGCGCCGATCAGCGCCACGGCCTCGCCCGCATGCAGCTCGGTGTCGACGCCGTAGAGCGCCTGAAAATCCCCATAGCGGGCGACGAGCCCATGGGTCGAAAGAACCGCGCTCATGCCTCGATCCCCATATAGACGCGCTGGACCTCGGGCATGGCGATCACCTCAGACGGCACGCCTTCGGCGATCTTCTCGCCGAAATTCAGCACCATCAGCCGGTCGGCCACCGCGAGCAGCGCGTGCAGCACATGCTCGATCCAGACGATCGTGACGCCGCGATCGCGGATGCGCCGGACCAGCGCGACGAGATCCTTCGATTCCTCGTCGGTGAGGCCGCCGGCGATCTCGTCGAGCAGCAGCAGCTTCGGATCGGAGGCGAGCGCGCGCGCCAGCTCCAGCCGCTTGCGGTCGAGCAGCGTCAGCGCACCGGCCTGCTTGTTCGCCTTGTCGGCGAGCTCGCAATCGCGCAGCACCTGGGCGCAGAAGGCATAGCTGTCCCGCTCCGACCGGCCGCCGCCGAATGCGGCGGCGACCAGCAGGTTCTCGAAGGTGGTCATGCCGGAATAGGGACGCGGGATCTGATAGGTCCGCCCGATCCCCATCTTGCAGCGCCGGAACGGCGGCTCGCTGCGCAAGGCAGTGCCGCCGAGATGGATCTCGCCACCCGACGTCTTCAGATCGCCGCTGATCATATTGAACAGCGTCGTCTTGCCGGCTCCATTCGGGCCGAGGATGCCGAGCACCTCACCCCGATGGACCTCGAAGCTCACTTCATGCAGGACGCGGACGGCGCCGAAGGACTTCGACACGTCACGCGCTTTCAGCAGGATTTCCCTGTCCATCAAAACTCCTCCCGCGTCCTGCACCTCACATCACGGCCACTGGATCGGCTGGATTTTCTGCTGGGGCTGGAACAGCTGGTTCACGGAGTTGTCGACGATCTTGAGGTCATAGGGCCACTTCTCGCCCTTCACCCACTGACCGCCGAAGATCGGCGTCTTGCAGACGTTCTTGTGCACGGCACCGTCGAACTTGATGTGCCCGACCAGGGACTCCAGATCCGTCGCAGCCAGCGCGTCACGGACGGATTCGCGGTTGGTCGGATCGGAGGCACGCTTGAGCACGTCGATCGCGACCTCGAGCAGGGCATGCGAATAGCCGAGCGGCTGCGTCCACTGCTTCTTGGTATCGGCTTCCCACTGCTCGGCGAGCTGCCGGCTGGTCTCGCCGGTGAGCGACGACTTGAACGGGAAGGCCGGCGTCCACCAGACTTCGGACGACATTCCGTTGCCGAGCGGACCCATTGCCTCGACACTGCTCGGGAAGAGCAGAGCCGCCGCCACCGTCACCGCCTTCGGCTTGAAGCCCTGCTGGTTGCACTGGGTGACGAACGTCTTGAGATCGTCCGGATAGGTGATGCCGCCGATGATCTCGCAGTTGTTCTTCTTGAACTCGGCGATCTGGGCCGAGAAATCATTGGTGCGCGGCTGGAAATATCCGGGAACGAAGACTTCGTAACCGGCCTTCTTGGTCGGGACCGGCAGGCCGTAGCTGTCGTTGCCCCAGGTCTCGCCGTCGATGTTCTGCGGGAACAGCATGCCGACCTTCTTGTTGGTCTCCAGCCCGTTCCACAGACCCACGAAGGTGTTGAGCGCCTCGTCAAGACCCCAGAAGAAATGATAGGTCCAGTTGAAGCTCTGCTTGTCGCCGCCGCGCGGCATGATCACCGCCTGCCAAGGCGCGCCGGACGAAAGGCACGGCGTCTCGTAGAGCTCGGCCTGCTCGGCCGCCGGCAGGATCGTATCGGTCGTCGAGGCCGGGAGCAGCAGCTGGATCTCGTCGTTGAGGATGAGATTGCCCGCGATTTCGGCCGACTTGTTCGGGTTCGACTGGCTGTCGCGATCGAGGATTTCGATCTCGTAGGTATTGCCGTTGTTGGCGGTCAACTTGCCGCCGAGCACGGCCCGGATCTTCTGCAGCGTATAGCCGTCCGTCTCGCCGAACGAGGCGAGCGGGCCGGTGGTCGGGCTGATATAGCCGAGCTTGATCTTGCCCGCGGTCTGCGCGCGGACATAGGTCGGCATGGCGAGCGCGCCAGCCGCCGCGCTGGCGGCCAGTCCCTTCAGCACCGAGCGACGGCTCGGCTTCAGGCCGGACTTCACGATCCTGTTGTAGTAGGTCATCTGAGACTCCTCCTTCTGGATGGCTTCTTCCTGCGTGGGGACAGCCCGCATCGCGGGCTGCAGGCATGGATCCGATCAGGTCATGCGCGTCAGCGACCCGCCGTCGATCACGATCAGCGAGCCCGTGAAATAGGAACCGGCTGGCGAGGCGAGCAGCAGCGCCACTCCCTTGATGTCCTCGACGTCGCCGATGCGCCCGATCAGCGACTGGCTCTCGAAGGCGGCGCGGTCTTCCTTGTTGCGCAGCCGTCCGCCGGCGATGTTGGTGATGAAAGGGCCGGGCAGGATGGCGTTGACGCGGATGCCGTAGGCACCGAGCTCCATCGCCATGTGGCGGACGAAATGGTTCACCGCCGCCTTGGCCGGCATATAGGACGTGCCGACGATGCTCTCATTGATCATCGAGGCGATCGACGAGGTGACGATGATCTCGCCGCCGCCGTTCGGCTTCATATGGCGGACGGCGTTCTTCACCGTCGTGTAGACCGAAGTCAGGTTGATCTCGATCCCCCGATCCCATTGCTCGTCGGGAATGTTCTCGATCGCTCCGTCCGGGTTGCGCTCGCCGGTCGGCGTGTTGAAGCCGGGACCGGGATCGATGCCGGCATTGGCGAAGACCGTGTCGATGCGGCCATGCTTCGCGGCCACGGCGTCGAAGGCGGCGGCCATGGCGGGCCGGTCGCCCACATCCACGACCTGGCCCCAGACATCCCATCCCTTGGCCGTCATCTCGCCGACGACCCGGTCCAGCCCGGCCGGGTCGATGTCGAAGATGCAGACCCTGGCGCCATGCTCGGCCAGGATCTCGGCATAGGCCCGCCCGATGCCGCTGGCACCGCCGGTGACGATCACCGACTTGCCGGCGACATCGAACATTGTCTCGAGTGCGGCCATCTGTTCCTCCCGTTACCGCAATTCACTGCTGCGCCCCCCTCCGGGCGCAGGCCTTCAGGCCGTCTTCGCCCGCGACAGGACGAAGTCGAACTCCACGTCGTAGTAGGGCGCCTTGAGACCGACCGTGGTCGCCGCCGTCGCGTCGTCGATCTTCACGAACTCGGCGAGCAGGCTCTTCTTCACGCCGAAGACGGCGTCCGAATTGATGTAGGGATCATCCGGATCGAAGATGTGCGTGGTGAGCGGCTCATAGCCGTCCGCCGAGATGATGTAGTGCAGGTGCGCCGGGCGGTTGGGATGGCGTCCGAGCGCGCCGAGCAGCTTGCCGACCGGGCCGTCGTCGGGGATCGGGTAGTATTTCGGTTTCACGCCGCGGAACCAGTAGCGGCCGTCCGGGCCGGTGCGGAAGACGCCGCGCAGGTTGAAGTCGGGCTGGATGCCCTTCTGCTGCACGTCGTAGAAGCCCTCGTCATTGGCCTGCCAGACGTCGATCTTGGCGCCCTCGACCGGGTTGCCCTTCGTGTCGAGGATATGGCCATGGACGAACATCGGCTCGCCCTTCTGGTCGAGGCAGATGTCGGCGCCCATCGGCAGTTCGGGTGCGCCGGCGACGTGGAACGGCCCCAGCACGGTCGACTCCGAAGCGCCCGAGGGCTTGCGATTGTTGATCGCGTCGACCAGCATCGAGACGCCGAGGATATCGGACAGCAGGATGTATTCCTGCCGCCACTCGTTGCAGATCTGCCCCGTCTCGGTCAGGAACATGATCGCGCGGAACCACTCATCCTGGGTCGGCTCGATCTCCTTGACCGCCTCGTGCAGCTTGCGGGTGATCACCTCCATGATCTGCTTGAGGCGCTCATCCTTCGCGTTCTTGTTGCGCGCCACGACCACATCCGCCGAGTCCGCCTCGGTGAAGTAGCCATATTCGTGATCCGCGTTCATCGCCGTCTCCTCAGCGCGCGAGAATGGATGTGAGCACGCGGCGCAGTTCGGCCGCCGGATCGGCGGCGAGCGTTTCCGAGCGCCAGGCCACGTGATGATCGGGACGCACGATCAGGCAGCCGGCGTCGCGAATCTCGCTCGCCCGCGCCCAGTCGCCGGTGTGGTCCTCGATGGCGCGGCGCGGACCGATGACATGGGTGCGGATCGGCAGGCCAAGTTCGGCGCTGACGGTCTCCGCAGCCTTGACCCAGGCCTCGCCGCCGATGCCGGTCAGCAGCGTGAACTCCCCGCGACCGCACAGGTCGAGCGTCGAGACCTTGGCACCCGCACGATCGAACACCCACACATGCGGTAGCCGCGCGCCCGGCCAGGTGGTCGGCGCGTAGTGCAGCTCGCGATCCTTCTCAAAGGCCGGCTCCGCCTGCCCATCCGTCGCGATCGCCTCCGAGCGATAGCGCTGGTTCATCTCGACGCCATGCGCATCGAACTCGTACTTCTTGAACGCGATCGCCTTGCGGAGCGCCTCACGCTGCGCCTCGGCGGCCGGCGTCGCGTCGGCACGCGCCTCCATGTTCTTCTGGATCTTCTCGTGGTCGACGCCGCCATCCATGCCGAGCGCCTCGAAGATCGGACCGAACTCGGCGATCGACTGATTGGCGCGCGTCACGATCTGGCGGGCGACCGGCGCACGCTCGGCGGAATAGCTGTCGAGCAGGCCGAGGCCGGCCTGGCCCTTCACGACCTTGGCGAGCTTCCAGGCGAGGTTGAACGAATCCTGGATCGAAGTGTTGGAGCCGAGGCCGTTGGACGGGGGATGGCGATGGGCGGCGTCGCCCATGATGAAGGCGCGCCCTTTCTGCATATGCGTGGCGAAGCAGTTGTTCACCGTCCAGGTGTTGGCGCGCAGCAGCTCGATTTCGAGGTTCGGATCACCGACCAGCTGGCGCGCGACTTCGGTCGCCAGCGCCGGCGTCACCTCGGGCGGCGGCTGGTTGATGTCGTAGCCCCAGACGATCAGCCATTCGTTCCACGGCCGGACCATGCGCACGAGGCCCATGCCGATGCCGCCGACATCCGCGCCCGGCTGCATGACCCAGTAGAGAACGCTCGGGCGATGGGCGACGTATTTGGAGAGATCGGCCCGGAACAGGATGTTCATCGAGCCGCCGACGCCCATCTTGCCCTCGAAGGGCAGGCCAAGATGCTCGGCGACGAGCGAATTGCCGCCATCGGCGCCGACCAGGAACTTGGAGCGGACCGTGAATTCCTTGCCCGACAGGCGGTCGCGGCAGGTCGTCGTGACGCCCTCGTCGTCCTGGATGTGGGAGAGATATTCCGTGCTCATCCGGGCCTGCGTGCCGCGTGAGCAGGCCGTCTTGAACAGGATCGGCTCCATGAAGGTCTGCGGCAGATCGTTCATGAAGCAGGGCGAGGAGAGCAGATGTTCGGCCTTGGAGAGCGGGTGCGTGCCCCAGCTCTTCATGCGGCCGATTTCTTCGCCGGCGAGGCTCTCGCAGAAGACGTTCTCGCCCATGATCTCCTGGGGCGAAGCATGCATCACCGCCTCGCCCTCGACGTCGGGGCCGAGGTCGCGCAGCACTTCCATGGCGCGCTGGTTGGTGATGTGGGCGCGCGGGGTGTCGGCCAGCCAGCGATAGCGGTTAATGACCATGTTCGCGACGCCATAGCTCGAAAGCAGCGCCGCCGTGGCCGAGCCGGCAGGGCCCGTTCCCACGATCAGCACGTCGGTTTCGATATCGGCCATCAGTGTCCTCCCTCGATCTTCGGACCGGCCAGCCTGCGGCGGACCGGGAACAGGTGCAGGCCGCTGCGGGAGGAGATCAGCCCCCACAGGCCCCGTGGTGCGAAAAGCATGACGACGATGGCGATGATGCCGAGGCTCAGCAGGTACCAGCTGCCGTAGTCGGCGAGCGCCGAGCGAAGGATGAAGAAGACGATCACGCCCAGGATCGGGCCCTCGATCGTGCCGATGCCGCCGATGACGACGATGAAGACGACATAAGCGGTCCAGTCGGTCAGCGCGAAGGCAGCATCGGGCGAGATGCGGGCGGTCTGCAGGAAGATGAGCGCGCCGGTCAGGCCCGTCGCGACGGATGCGAGCAGGAAGACCGCCCATTTGAGCCGGCCGGCATCGACGCCGACGGATTTCGCCGCCTCGGTATTGTCGCGCACGGCCGCGAGCGCCAGGCCGAGCCGGTTGCGCAGCAGCCAGTAGATGCCGCCCGTCACGGCAACGACGAGGACCAGCGCCAGCCAATAGGCGAGGATGTCGCGCGCAGCCGCCTCGCGCACGGAGAAAAGCGCACGGATCGCGTCGACGCCCAGGATGCTGCCGGTCGCCTCACGCGGCAGCGACGTGCCCGTGCCGCCGCCGAGCGTCTTCCACTGCGCGACAAGCAGGCGGGTGACTTCTGCGATCACCCAGGTGCCGATGGCGAAATAGGCGCCCTGCAGGCGGAAGACGAAGAAGGCCGTCGGAATGGCCAAGATGAGCGCAGCGACACCGCCGAGTAGGATTGCGAAGACCGGATTCCAGCCGGCCAGGATGACGCCCGCGAACATCGCATAGGCGCCGATGCCGACGAAGGCCTGCTGGCCGACCGAGACGAGGCCGCCATAGCCGGCGAGCAGGTTCCAGAGCTGCGCCAGCGTCAGCATGGTCAGGATGTAGAAGAGATCCTGGATCACGCTGCGCGAGACGAAAGCCGGCAACACGATGCCGACGGCGATCAGCACGAGCGCGGCAAGGCCAGCGGCCGTGCCGGTCCGGGTGCGGGTGGTGAGGCGATAGGAGGCGAGCTGGGTCATGGTTCTTTGCCGCCCTCAATCCACCGCACGCGGGAACAGACCCCGCGGCTTGACCAGGAGCACCAGCAGGAAGGCGATATGGCCGGCGAGGATCTGCCATTCGGGATTGATCGCGGCGCCGAAGGTCTGCGCGACACCGATGATGATGCCGCCGGCGAGCGTGCCCCACAGACTGCCGAGCCCGCCGATGATCACCGCCTCGAACGCATAGAGCAGGCGCGCCGGACCGACCGAGGGATCGAAATTGGCGCGCATGCCGAGATAGAGCGCCGCGACGGTGACCACGACCATGGCGAGCCCGGTCGCGATCGCGAAGATCCGCTTGGGCTCGATGCCCATGAGGCCGGCGGTGACGGTGTCGTCCGATGTCGCGCGGAAGGCGCGGCCGAGCGCTGTCTGATAGAAGATCGCGTTCAGCGCCACGATCACGGCGATGGCCGAGGCGAAGGTGAGGAGCGGCATCACGCCGACCGTGACGATCCCCAGATTGATCGACGCGCCCTCGAGCGCTCCGGCGGGGATGCGGCGGCTATCGGCCGAGAAGGCCTCGAGCAGGCCGTTCTGGATGGCGATCGAGAGACCGAAGGTGACGAGGAGCGGCGGCAGGATGTCCTTGCCGAGGACGCGGTTGAGCACCGCGCTCTGCAGCAGCCAGCCGAGGACGAACATGATCGGCGCCGCGAGCAGGGCCGCGACGAAAGGCGAAAGGCCGAGCAGGGAGACGCCGAGCAGCACCAGATAGGCGGCGAACACGATCAGATCGCCATGGGCGAGATTGACCAGCCGCATGATGCCGAAGACGAGCGAGAGCCCCGCGGCGAACAGCGCATAGAGTCCGCCGAGCAAAATTCCCTGAACGAGTGTGTCGACGAGGATCATGCCGCCTCCCCGAAATAGGCGGCGTGGATCGCCTCGCGCGTCACGTCGCCGGCCTTGGCGGCGAGCGTCACATGCCCCTCCATCATGCAATAGACGCGGTCGGCGACGGCGAGCGCCTTGCCGATATCCTGTTCGACGACGACGATCGCCGCCCCGCCTTCGCGGATCTTCGGCAGCGCGGCATAGATGTCGCGGATGACGACGGGCGCGAGACCGAGGCTGATCTCGTCGCAGAGCAGCAGTTCCGGGTTCGACATCAGCGCGCGGCCGATGGCCACCATCTGCTGCTGTCCGCCGGACAGCGCCGTGCCCGGGTTCCGGCGCCGCTCGCGCAGGATCGGAAAGAGGTCGTAGATCGCGGCGAGGTTCCAGGGACCCGGCGCCTTGCGCATCTGCCCGCCGATCAGGAGATTTTCCTCGACCGTGAGCGAGGGAAACAGACGGCGGCCTTCGGGAACCATCGCGATGCCGCGCTTCATGACCTCGGCGGACGAGAGCGCGCCGATCGACTCGCCCCGATGCAGCACCATGCCGGGCTCGTTGCGCAGCACCCCGGTGATCGAGCGCATCAACGTCGATTTGCCGGCGCCATTCGCGCCGATGATGGCGACGCACTCGCCGGCATCGACGGTGACGTCGACACCGAACAGGGCGCGGAACTGGCCGTAATTGGCGGTGAGGGCGCGGGTCTCGAGCAACATCACACTTCGAGCCCCAGATAGATCTCGCGCACCTCTTTCGAGGCCATGATCGCGTCCGGCGCGCCGAGGCCGATCACGCGTCCGAAATCGAGAACCAGCAGCCGCTCGACTACCGAGTTCAGGGCGTGCAGCACATGCTCGATCCAGATGATCGTCGTGCCCTTGGCGTGGATCGAGCGGATCGTCGCGACGAGCGCCTTGCATTCGCCCTCGGTCAGGCCACCCGCGATCTCGTCCAGCAGCAGGAGCTGGGGATCGGTCGCCAGGGCACGCGCGAGCTCCAGCCGCTTGCGGTCGAGCAGGCTGAGCGTTCCCGCCACGACATTGGCCTTCTTCAGAAGCTCCGTCTCGTCGAGGATGCGGGCGCAATCCTCGACCATCTCGGCCTCGCGCCCGCCACGCCCGAAGGCGGCGGCGGTCAGGAGGTTCTCGAAGACGGTCAGCCCCTCGAAGGGCTGCGGAATCTGGAACGAGCGGCCAACGCCCATGCGCACCCGCTCCATCGCCGGAGCCCGCGTCACGTCCCGGCCCAGGAATTCGATCCGCCCGGCATTGGCGAGCAGATTGCCGGTGATGAGGTTGAACAGCGTCGACTTGCCGGCGCCGTTCGGGCCAATGATCCCGAGCGCCTCGCCGCGCGGCACGGCAAAGGTCACGGAATCCGCGACCTTCAACGCGCCGAACGACTTGGAGACGTTTTCAAGCTTCAGGATCATCGTATCCCTCTTGCGACCGCGCGCGGCGGACGGCCTCGCTGGCCGGCCGCCGCCGCCGATCATCAGCCGAGCGCTTCCATCTTGCCGGCTGCCGGAATCTCGGGAGCGTTCGAGTTGTCGACGATCACGAGATCGAAGCCGCCGCCGTCCTTCATCCGCCACTGGCCGCCGACGAGCGGCGTCTTGGTGACGTTCTTGGCCGCGAAGGGCGGAACGCCCGCACCGTTCCAGGCGACCTTGCCGACGATGGTGGGAAGATCGGTCGCCGCAATCGCGGCGGCCACAGCCTCGGCGTCGCCGACATCCTTCACACGGCCCATCACATTGGCCGCCATCTCGAACAGCGAATGGACGAAGCCGATCGGCTGCGTCCAGGGGCGGCCGGTCTTGGCGGTGAAGGCTGCCGCGAGTTCGGCCGAGCTCTGCCCCGTCAGCGAGGACTTGAACGGGTGCGAGGCCGACCACCACACCTCGGACGAGAGGTTGTTGCCGGCGGCGCCCAGCGTCTCGACGGATTGCGGGAACAGCAGCGCCTTGGCAACCGTGACGGCCTTGGGCTTGAAGCCCTGCTGGCGGGCCTGGTTCCAGAAGGTCGTGAAGTCGGGCGGAATCACCACGCCGGTCACGATCTCGACGCCACCCGATTTGAAGGCGTTGATCTGCGCCGTGAAATCGTCCGAGAGATTCTGGTAGCGGCCGGGGTCCGTCAGCGTGAAGCCCGCGGCTTCGAGGCCGGGCTTCAGGCCATTCTTCGCGTCACCCCAGGCATTGCCGTCGGCATCGTTCGGGAACAGCCCGCCGACCTTGCCGTTGGTGGAAAGCTGCTTCCACATCGACGTGTAGGTCGCGATGATGTCTTCGAGACCCCAGAAATAGTGATAGGCGAAGTTGAACGGCTTCCAGGATGCCGGATCGCCCGGATTGCCCTGCTGGCCGATGAACCAGGGCTGCCACGGAGCCATGGTCGAGATGACCGGAACGCCCTCGGCCTCGCAGGTCGTCGCGACCGGGTTGGTGTTCTCAGGCGTCGAGCCGACCAGCATCAGGTCGATCTCGCTGTCGACGATGAGCTCCTTCGCCACCTCCGCAGCCCGGTTCGGGTTGGACTGGCTGTCCTTGACGATGACTTCGAAGTTCTTGCCGGCGTCGGAGGCCAGGAAGGCCTGGATGTTGAACGCGTCGCTCTCGGCGAAGCCGGCGAGCGGCCCCGTCTGCGGCGACACATAGCCGAGCTTGATCTTCGCGCCCTGCGCGATGGCCGGGGCGGCGAGCCCAGGCACGGCAAGCGCGGCACCCGTGGCAGCGGATGCCTTCAGGAAATTGCGTCTCGTAATCATGTGCTTCTCCTCCCTCTTGTTCCCTCAGCCCCCCGGACGGCGTCCCTCCCACGCCGTCTGGAGGAGTTCCCTGATCGATCCCGGGTCTATCGGCCGCGGGTTCGAATAGGCGTTTTTCACCGCGATCGCCGTCGCTCGGTCGAGGTCGCCTTCGGCGATACCAATGTCCTTGAGGCTAAGCGGCGAGCCTACGCTCTTGGCGAAATCCCAAAGGCCGCCACCGGCCGAGCCGCCGCCAAAAACGTCGGCGAGGGGCGCGAGCAGCTCAGGTACGGCGACTTCGTTGAAGGCCGTGGTGTAGGGCAGCAGGATGGCGTGGGTCTCGGCATGGGGCGTTTCGAACGAGCCGCCGAAGACATGCGCCAGCTTGTGGTGCAGCGCCATCTGGACATAGCCGAGTGCCGTCGAGCAGCACCACGCCGCATAGAGCGCCTGCGCGCGCGCCTTCTCGTCTTTCGGATCGGCGATCAGCGTCGGGATGCCGTCGCGGAACGCGACCATCGCATCCCTGCACATCAGCTCGATCACCGGATTGCGGTCCGGGGCGTAGAACGCCTCCATCGCATGGGCGATCGCGTTCATCGCCGAGGTCACGGTGAGCGAGACCGGCAGGCTGAGCGTCAGATCGACGTCATAGATCACCGTCTCGGGCCGGATGTCCGGCGAGCGCCGCGTGGCCTTCTCGCCCGCTGCCGTCTCGCCCAGAATGTCGGTCATCTCCGAACCGGCATAGGTGGTCGGAATCACGACCTGATCGGCGCCGGTGCGCACCGCGATCGCCTTGCCGAGCCCGGTGGTCGAACCGCCGCCGAGGCTCACGACCGCGCTCGCGCCGCTTTCCCGGAAGGCCGCCACGGCCTGCTCCGTCACCTCGACCGGCGTGTGCATCGTCGCGCCGGAGAACACGCCGGCCGCGAGATCACCGAGGCTCGCCGCGAGCGTCTCGGCTTCGCCCTTCTGATGCGGCGTGGAGAGCACCAACGCCTTCGCGTGGCCGAGCCGGCTCACTTCCTCGGCGGCCTGCGCCATGGTGCCGGACCCGAAGACGACCCGGGTGGTGAGGCCCGGGAAGACGAAGCTGTCCATCATCGTGGCGCCTCCATGCGCGGACGCCTGCCCGCGGAAAGATCGGAGAGGATCGCCTCGAGCATTGCGATCTCGGCGTCGGAAACTTCGTGAGCGCGGCCGGGAAAGACGTCGGCGCGGACATGCGCGCCCATCTTGCCGAGCGAGCCGAGCGCTTCCGTGAACGCGCCGAGCGGAATCCAGGGATCCGCATCGGCACCGGTCAGGTAGATCGGCAGGCCAGCCGGAGCAGCCTCAGCCCGCCCGTCGGCCGGAACGCCGACGCGGCAGCCGGTCAGCGCGACGAGCGCCTCGGGCGGCGGCAATCCGGCGCAGACATATTCCATTGAAAGGCAGGCGCCCTGCGAGAAGCCCGCCAGCAGCAGCGGCAATCCCGGCAGTTCCGCCCTCGCCGCCACGATGGCGGCGGCGAGATGATCGAGGGCAGCGGAAAGCTGAGCCCGGGCGACCGAGGTCAGCGGGTCGACGGCACGCGCTTCGTACCACGCACCCGTCGGGGCGCGCGGCAGGACGAAGGCCACGCCTGGCGCGGCAAGCCGCGCCAGGACATGGGACTGCATCTCCTCGGGGGACTGGCCGCGGCCATGGACGAAGACGCAGACCGCCTTCGCCGCCGAACCGCGGGCCCCGAGCCGAAGTGGGCCGCCGCCTGCGTTCATGCGAACGTCGCCTCCTCGAGACCGGCGCGCAGCTCGTCCTCGCGATCCTTGAACCACGGCGGGAACACCAGCGTCTTGCCGATCGCGCCCGGGGGCTCGTCCTTGGCCCAGCCCTCCGGCGTGGTCCAGGCGAGTTCGAACAGCGCGCCGCCGGGCGAGCGGACATAGCAGGACTTGAAGTAGTTGCGGTCCTTCTGCTCCGAGATGTCCGTGAAGCCGAGGCCCTCGATATGGGCGCGCAGCTTCATCTGGTTCTCTTCGTCGCCCGTATTGAGAGCGAGGTGATGGATGGTGCCGCCGGCGAGCGTCCAGGTGCCCTGCGCGCTGTCGCGGTCGACGATGACCTCGACACGCTGATTGACGCCGTTCGCATCGGGAACGCGATAGACGAGGCCCTCATGCGTGTCGGCCTCCTTCTCCAGCGGCAGGGCGATGGTCAAGAAGTCGTCCATGGCCGTGCGATCGGTCACGGCGACGACACCGCCATAGATGCCCTTGATGCCGTGTTCCTTGCCGATGCCCTGCGCGGCATTGGTGATCGGCTCGCGCGGGTCGCTGTCGCTCTCGACGAGTTCATGCAGGATGCCGCAGGGATGCGCGAAGGCGGCGCGATCGGCGCCGAAGCGGGTGATCTTGGTCGCCTCGATGCCGCGCTCGTTCAGGCGGTCGACCCAGAAGCCGGCGGCGCCCTTGGGGATCGCCTGCATGATGGTGCGCGACTGGTTCGTGCCGCGACGGCCATAAACGCCGGGCTTGCGGAACGGGAACGTCGTGATGATCGTCGACGCGTCGCCGTTCGGCGAGCCGTAATAGAGGTGGTAGACGGGGATCACGCCGTCGAACAACACCGTGCGCTTCACCGAGTGAAGGCCGAGCGCCTTGGTATAGAAGTCGAAATCCTCCTGCGCGCCGTCTGTCGACATCGTCAGGTGGTGGTAGCCACTGACACGAGCCATCGGTCATTTCCTCCCAGCATGTGCAGATTCGCCCTGCCGCTCAGGGCAGAGCACGAGATTGAGGTCGAGCGCGTGCCTCCGCCTTCCTCCATTGAGAGGAAGCGCGCGGAACTCGGCCATGAGTTCGGGTTTGACCCCGAAGATCGCATCCCGGCCGATGGCAGGATCGGACCGGTCGAAGACGTGCGTGGTCAGCGTCTCGAAGCCGTTGGCGGTGATGCGAAAATGGATATGGGCGGGACGCTCGAGGCTGATGCCGAGCATCGCCATCAGCCGACCGACGGGCCCGTCCGCGGGCAGCATGTAGCCCTTCGGCTTCACCGACAGGAAGTGGAAGCGGCCCTGCGGATCGGTGCGGAAGCGGCCGCGCAGATTGAACTCCGGCTGGAGATCGGGCTCCTGGTTCTCATAGAGCCCCTCCGCATTGGCCTGCCAGACCTCGACGATTGCGCCGGCGAGCGGCTGACCGTCGAGACCCGCGACCCGGCCCGTCACGGCCAGCGGCTCACCCTTTCCGTCACGCGAGATGCTGGCGCCGAGCGCCGTCTCGGGGACATCGGCCCGGTAGAAGGGACCGGCCACGGTGTTGGGCGTCGCGCCGCGGGGCCGCGCGCTGTTCTGATCCTCGATGAGGGACGACACGCCGAGGACATCGGCGAGAAGCACCCATTCCTGGCGCCGGGAATCCGCGTAGTGGCCGACCTCGGTGATGAAATCGATCGCGATGCGGAACTCTTCGCCGGTCGGGCGCAGCGCCGCGATCAGGGCATGCAGGCTGCCAACGGTCGCAAGCGCCGCCTCGGCGAGGCGGGATGGGTCGGCTGTGGCGAGACGGCGCGCGAACTCCTCCGTCTGCGCCGAGATCGCTGCGGGGATTTCCTCCCTCCGCGGACCGTCGTGCTGGCCGTCCATTCATCCGGGGCCTCCCTTCCCCTTGCTGAACGGGATAGCACGGCAATCGCCCCGCCTTGATGAGTTGTGGGATCACCTATATAGCATTTTGCTATGAAGCTGAATGAGCGTCACCTGATGCAGCTCGCCGCGGTGCTCGATGCCGGCGGCGTCTCGGAAGGAGCCGCCATGCTGGGCCTGACCCAGCCGGCGGTCAGCCGTTCGCTTGCCATGCTCGAGGCGCGTGTCGGAGAGCCGCTGTTTCTCAAGGGTCGCCGCCCGCTCCAGGCGACCCCGCTCGGCGCCCAGCTCGCCGCGCAAGGGCGCACCATCATCACGGCGTCGCGCAAGGCATCCGACGCCGTGCAGGGCTTCATGAAGGGCACCAAGGGCGTGGTGCGCGTCGGCGGCGTGCCCTTCTTCATGGACGCCATGATCAGCCGCATGATCGGCGAATTCCAGAACCTGGAACCCGAGGTCACCGTCCAGCAGAGCTATCTCAACCTGCCCGAAATGGTGGCTGCGCTCGAAGCCAATCAGATCGACCTCGGCATCGTGCCGATCGGCGTGGTCGATCTCGGGCCGAGCTTCGAGTTCACCGAGATCCTGCCCGGCCGCAACATCGTCGCCTGCCGGCCGAGCCACCCGCTACTGCGCAATCGCCGCCTCAGGGCTCACGACCTGACGCGCTTTCCCTGGGTCGCGCCGCTGCCCGGCTCGCCGCTGATGTCGGATCTGCAGATGATCCTGATGAGCATCGGCATGTCCGAGCTGAACGTGCGCTATTCGGGCGGCTCGCTGATGAGCGTGATCAACTTCCTTGCCGAGACGGATGCGCTCGCCGTGCTGCCCTTCTCCGTCGTTTTCGCACAGCGCAAGGAGAACCGGGTCACGGTCCTGCCCTACGAGATTCCGCAGCCCAACCGCTCGCTCGGCATCCTGCGGCGGGTCGGCGGACCGCGCTCACCGGCGGCCGAGCGCTTCGCCGGCCATGTCACGACGGCCTTCGAAGAGCTGAAGCACATCATCAAGCGGCATGAGAACGCCGTCGTCTGGGGACGGTAGACGAGCGGCACCCAACCGAACCGATCGCTCAGCTCGCGTCCAGAAGTCCCGTCTGCCGCGCGACCGAGATCGCCAGGCTGCGGCGGCTGACGCCGAGCTTGGCGTAGAGGTTCTTCAGGTGGAACTTGACCGTCGCCTCGCTGAGCCCGAGGTCGCGCGCGATCTCCTTGTTGGTGGCATCGCGGGCCAGCAGTTCCAGCACCTCGTTCTCGCGCCCGCTCAGGATCTCGCCGCGCCCTGTGGTCGGCTTGCTCGGCCCGCCATGCTGCAGCGCGCCGACGATGCGGCTGACGAATTCCGACGTCTTGGGGCTGAAGGCCGAAAGGCCGAAGCGCCGGACGATGCCGCGCACGGCCTGGGCGAGCGGCTGGCCCTCGTCGAGGAAGACCTGCAGCCAATCCTGCGGCCGGGCGAGGGCGAGCGCCTGCTGCAGCGCCGCGCGGGCCTCTTCGAGCCGGCCCGCGGCCCAGTGAGCCTCGATGACGACGACGGTCGCGAGCAGGAGATGAAAGCCATGGCCGCGCGCGTGGGCGCGGAGCGCCAGACGCTCGAGCAGTTCGATCGCCCG
This sequence comes from Kaistia hirudinis, assembly GCF_014196455.1. Classification (GTDB taxonomy): domain Bacteria; phylum Pseudomonadota; class Alphaproteobacteria; order Rhizobiales; family Kaistiaceae; genus Kaistia; species Kaistia hirudinis. The sequence goes on along the minus strand of NZ_JACIDS010000003.1, from coordinate 419,854 downwards.
TTCCGGCCGCTCCGTGCGGATGCAGACCCGGGCAACGCCGATCACCGCATCGCTCCATTCGCGCCATGACGGCCAGGCGCTCTCCTCGTCGATCGGCGGCAACCGGTCGACGATGTGCTGCGCCGACTCGATGAGCCCGGCCCGCGCGAGCAGTTCGATACGGATGATGTCGACGGCGAGGCGGAGGCGCGGCAGCTCGCGCTCGACCGCGACCTCCTCGGCCCGGTCCATCACCGCCAAAGCCGCCTCGATGCCGCCATGGGCGATCCGGCAGCGTGCGAGCGTGCCATAACCACGCACGAACAGATCGACCCACCCTTCGCCGCGCGCGAGATAGGGCATGCCCTCCTGCATCAGCCGCTCGGCGGCGGCGAGCTCGCCCTGATGATAGAGCGCCTCGGCGAGCGGGATATGCGCGATGGCGAGCAGATTGCGGTCGGTCCATTGATGGCGCTGGCACAGCTCCTCCGCCTCGCGCCCGAACAGGATCGCGGTGCTCAGCCGCCCGGACAGGATCGAGAGCAGGCCCATATGGATGAGCATGAAGATCTGGCCGTAGGACGCCTTCTCCTCGCGATAGCAGGTCAGTGATTTGAGGGCGTTGGTCCGCGCCGCCTCGAGATCGCCCTTCACCGTGTAGGCGATACAGAGATGATTGTAGATCCAGCCACGGCTCCAGGTCTCGCCCGGCCCCATCATCCGCGCGGTCCGCTCCAGCCACTCGATCTCCTCGTCGCCGGGATTGCGGTCATTGTAGACGGCGATGAGGCCCTCGATATGGTCGAGCGCGGTCACGGGAATGGCTGGAAACGGCGACGGCTCGTCCGCGCGGCGCAGGTCCACGATCAGTTCGCGCGCCATCTGCACGCGGCCCTGCTTCCCGAGCACCAGCGCATAGGAGATCATGAGGCTCGGCGAGCGGTAGATGACGTCGGTCGGGATGTTCTCGATGACGCGGGCGAGCACGCTGTGGCCCGCGCGGATGAAAATGCTGACGCCCCCGGCCTGCCGGATCGCCTCGGCCGCAAGCGCGAAATCGCCGCCGCGCGAGGCGTGGCTCACCGCCTTTTCGAGATGGCCGCGCTCGGCGAACCAGGCAGCGGCACGCCCGTGCAACGCCGCCACGCGCTCGGGCGGCAGTAACTGGAGATGCGCCGCGAAGGTGGCGCGGACCGCCGGGTGAAGGCGAAGCCAGCCGGGGCGCGAGGTCACCGGGACCAGGATCGGCGCGAAATCCTCCAGATCGCGCAGCTAGCGCGGCGCGACGTCGACGCCCGAGAGATGGGCGGCGAGATCGAGCGGGAACTCCGCCAGGATCGAGCACACCGTCAGCGCCTCGCGCATGTCCGGCGGGATCTGCGGCACGACCTCCTCGACCACGAAATCGCGGAAGACGCGGTGGTCGCCTGCCACAAGGGCAGCGCGGGTTTCCTTCTCGCCCGCATCGGCGAGCAGCGAGGCGGCGAGATTCACCAGCGCGGGCCAGCCTCCCGTCACCTCGGCAAAGGCCTCGAACTCCTCCGCCGACAGCCGCTTGCCGACCAATTGCTTCATTTCGGTGCGGGTGAAGGCGAGCTCGTCGGCGAGGATCTCGGTCAGCAGCCCCTTCAGACGAAAGCGCGACAGCGGCAGGTCGGGACGGCGATGCGATGAGACGATGACGCGCAGATTGTCGGGCAACTGGCGGAACAGCGCATTGCAAAATGCCGCGAAAGCCTCGCCGGCGGCCGCCTGGAACTCGTCCATGACCAGGATGATGCGACTGCCCTCGCCGGCGATCCGCGCGACGAGCATCTGGCGGGCGCGTTCGAGCCCGAGCCGCTGCGCCGGCGCGACGTCGAGACCGAGGGCGCCGGCGAGATTGTCGAGAAAGACCGCCGGATCGGAATCCTCCGGCGAAAGGGTGAGCCAGGCAAAGCGATCCTTCGGCTCGGCGAGACGCGACGATGCCGTCGCAAGCAGCTCGCTCTTGCCGAAGCCGGGCGGCGCCAGCAGCATCACGACTTGCCCGGCGAGGCCGTTGCGGATCCGGTCGAGCAGGAAGGGCCGCTCGATGGCATCGGCCGAGCCGCGCGGCACAGAGAAGCGCGGCGTCAGCGAACCGACCCGTTCAACGAAGGGCAATACTGACATCCCTTCCGCCGGCCTCCCTGTTGGTCAGACGCCCGAACCTATACCCCTCCGCATGGCGCGCAAGTTCCGGAGCTCGCGTTCGTCGCGCCGGCTCACGCGACGAGACCGAGCGGCCGGTAGGGCTGGTCGAGACCGAACGCCTTCGGGCCGAACACTGCGAGGGCCTCGGGCGTGCGCATGATCGGCGGCACGCGGACCGCGAGGACATTCACGCGCTGGCCGTAGCGCAGCCTCTCGGTGGTGATCGCCTCGCCGGTGTCGAGATCGAGGATGCAGATCAGGTCCGGGACGATGGCGAGCACCTCGTCGCCCTGCTCGGCGACCAGATTCTCGTTCTGGATCTGGATGCGCACCGGCTCCGCGCCGCGCTGGAACGGATGGATCGTCACCGTGCCCACCGACCAGCCATTCTTCACGCCGCGCGCGACGTCGACGATCTTGCCGGAGGCGACGATGCGCGCCTCCTCGTAATGCGTGCCGGCGAAGAAATCGATCAGGCTGGTCAGCACGTCGCGATGCTGCGCCTTGGCCTCCCGCACCGTACGCCCTATGCCGAACGCCAGCGACATGGTGCCGGGGACGGAGACGCGCCGGCAGGTGGCGCCGTCCATGCCGTAATTGGCGATATAGGCCTGGCCGCCCATGCGGATGGTGAGGCCGCGCGCCAGCCATTCCGACTTCGCCGCCGACTTGACCTCGATGATGCCGGTATTGCCGCGCTCGTCGGCGATCGCCACCGGGCCGGCCGGGACGCCATAGACGTTGAACGTCTCCATCTCGAGCTGCGGAAAGGCCCGGCCCATCCCGTCCGCATCGATCACCGGCAGGCCGAGCTTCGCGGCGGCCATGATCGGAATGGTCGAATTGATCCCGCCGGCCTCGAAAGGAATGAGCGCGTCGAGCGTGCGGCCCGTGTAGCGGACATAGAGATCGAGCGCGCGACCCATTTCCTCGCCGCTCGGGATCTTCTCGATCAGGATGGTCGGCGCGCCCATGGCGCCGCACGCGACGATGCCGAAATCGTCGGGCAGTTCGTCGAGCGCCATCAGCGTAACCGGGCCATGCGCCTCGATGGCGGCGCGGGCCATCAGCTTGCCGATATAGGGATCGCCGCCGCCGCCCGTGCCGAGAATGGCCGCGCCGACTGCGAGATCGTCGAGATCGTCGGTCGTGATGAGCTTGGACATGTCAGGGCATCGTCTCGATGGGCGTGAAGGGTTCGTCGAGGCCGAAGCAGCGCGGCCCGAACACGGCGAGCGCCTCCGGCGTGCGCATGATCTCAGGCACCGCGACGGCGACGACCGTGACGCGCTGGCCGTAGCGCAGGCTCTCCGTCGTGATCGGCTCGGCGCTCTCGCTGTCCATGATGCAGATGAGATCCGGCACGATCGCCTTCACCTTGCCATCGACGCGGGCAATCAGGTTCTCGTTCTGGATCTCGATCTCCATCGTGCCTGCAAAGGCGCCGAGCGCGTCGATGCGCGCGCGGCCGAGCGAGAAGCCGTTCCGCGTCTCGCGTGCGACGTCGACGATCTTGCCGGTGAAGATGATCCGGCCGTAGTTGTAGAGCGTCTGCGGCAAGAGCCGCAGCAGCGCGTCGAACGGGCTCTCATGGTGCGATTTCGCCTCGCGGAGGCACCGTCCGATCCGCATGGCGAGCGTCATGGTGTTCGGTACCGCGGTTCGTTTCACATCGGCGCCGGTCATCGAATACTCAGCGATATAGGCGCAGCCGCCCATGCGGATCGCCGCCATGCGAGAGAGCCATTCCATCTGCTTGTTGTCGGCGCCGTTCAGCAGAGTCGAGTCGCCATATTCGTCGCTGACGACCATCGGGCTGCCCGAGATGCCGTAGACGCCGAAGGTCTCCATCTGCAGCTCAGGGAACGCCCGCCCCATGCCGTCCGCGTCGACGATCGGCAGGCCGAGCCGTGCGCCGACGACGAGGGGGATGGTCGAGTTGATGCCGCCGATCTCGATCGGCATCGTCGCATCAGCCTTGCGGCCGAGATAGCGCTCCAGCAGATGCAGCGAGTCGATCGCCTCCTGCCCGCTCGGCAGCTTCTCGACCAGCACGGTCGGCGCGCCCATCATGGCCGTGGGGATGACGAAGGCGTCGTCGGCCAACTCGGTCGGGTCGATGAGTTCGACGGTCAGCCCCTCGTCGAGACAGCGCTGCACCATGAGGCGGCCGACATAGGGGTTGCCGCCGCCGCCCGTACCGAGGAAGGCGGCGCCGATGGCGAGGTCTTGCAGGTCGTCGGAGGTGAGTTTCATGACCTGCCTCACGCCATCACGAGATCGCCGACAGCCTTGACGCGGATGCGCGTCGCATTGCCGGGCAGATAGGAGAGCGGGACTTCCTCGATATCGACGATCTTGACCGTCGCGGGATCGGCGCCCGCCTTGGTGGCGCGCTCGGACGCCTCCGCCTTGGCGCCGTCCAGCACCACGTCGCGCGAGGTGCCCTCCAGCGAGAAGATGCGGTCGACCTCGCCGCCGACCTGCGCGATCGCCGCGCCGATGGCATTGGCGACGGACGCGTTTTCCGGCCGGATGACTTCGGAGGCCGAGGGCAGCGGGCGCGAGACGAGGATGGAGCCGCCGCCGACCAGGATGACGGGCAGAGGCTCGGCGCTGGTCTTCATCCGGTCGACCGCCTCGTCGACCATGCGGTGGATCGTATCGAGCGCGGCTTCGACGGTCCTGGCCGGGATATGGGCGACGCGGGACCGGTCGCCGATATCCTCAAGACCCGCCGCGACGACGATGTCCGTCGTCGTCAGCGTATCGCCGCCGAAGACGAGAGCCTTCGAGGTGATTTCGTAGCCGACCGAGTCCGGGCCGATCCGGGCGCCTTCATCGCGCACGATCGAGCCGCCGCCGAGGCCGACCGCGAGCACGTCGGGCATGCGGAAGTTAGTCCGGACGCCGCCAATGTCGACGGCGACGGCCGACTCGCGCGGGAAGCCCTGCATCAGCATGCCGACATCGGAGGTGGTGCCGCCGATATCGACGACCATCGCCTCCTTGCGCCCGGCGAGCAGCGCAGCGCCGCGCATCGAATTGGTCGGACCCGAGGCGAAGGTAAGGACCGGATAGCGCTCGACATAGTCAGGCGTCATCAGCGTGCCGTCGTTCTGGCTGATGAAGAAGGGCGCCTCGATCGCGAGTTCGCGCAGCGCCGCACGGAACGAGCTCACGACCTTCGCCGAGAGATCGGCGAGGCAGGCGTTCATGATCGACGCGTTCTCGCGCTCCAGGAAGCCGACGCGGCCGATCTCGTGGCTGAGCGACAGGGCGAGATCGGGAATCTCGTTCTTCAGGATCTCGGCGGCGCGCTGCTCCATGACCGGCGTCACCGGCGAGAACACCGAGGTGATCGACGCCGTCCTGAGGCCGCGCGCCTTGATCTCGCCGGCGATGCGCAGGATCTCCTTCTCGTCGAGCGGCGCGATCTCGCGCCCGTCGAACTCATGCCCGCCATGCACCATGAAGGTGTGACGGCCGAGCGTGGTGGCGAGGTCGTTCGGCCAGTCGGTCATGGGCGGCAGCGCCCTGGTCGCCGGCAGGCCGAGGCGGATGGCGGCGACTTCGAGCAGGCGCTTGCGCTCGACCACGGCATTGGTGAAATGCGTCGTGCCGATCATCACCGCCTGAATCTCGGACGCCGCCACGCCGGTCATGCGCAGCACCTCCTTCAGCACGGCGGTGATGCCGGAGCTGACGTCGGCGGTGGTTGGTGTCTTGCAGGCGCCCTTGACGGTCATGCCGTCCATGAGAGCGGCGTCGGTATTGGTGCCGCCGACGTCGATGCCGATGCGCATGGCTGATGGACCTTCGTTCTTTTCGTGTTGTGTCTTGTGTTCCGGGCCCGTGCCCTGCCGTCAGGCGACGAGCGCCTCCGACCATTCCGGATCCCAGCCGATCGTGACTTCTGCGCCCGGCGGGAAGCGCTCGACATGCGCCTGGTTCTGCCGCTCGGCGACGATCTCCTGGTCGCCGACCTTCAAACGGTAGCGGACCAGCGCGCCCTGATAGATCTCGCTGATGACGCTCGCCTCGAGGCGGGCATCGGTGGGGCCGAGCGCGCTGCCCATCAGGATGTTCTCCGGACGGACGACGAGCTTCGCCGCCGCCCCGGGCGAGAGACCGCCCCCATTGCGCGTGCGCAGTTCCTGCCCGGCGAGCGAGACGAGCGCGCTGCCCTCCTCCGCGCGCAGCACCCGCACATCGAGCACGTTGGAATGGCCGATGAAGGAGGTGACGAAGAGAGTCTTCGGGCGCTCGTAGATCTCCTGCGGCGTGCCGACCTGCACGACGCGCGACTTCGACATGACGCCGATGCGGTCGGACATGGTCAGCGCCTCGTCCTGGTCGTGCGTCACATAGATCGTCGTGATGCGGAGCTTCTTCTGCAGATCCTTGATCCAGAACTTCATCTCCTCGCGCAGGCCCTTGTCGAGCGCGGAGAGCGGCTCGTCGAGGAGCAGGATGCGCGGCTCGGTGACGAGCACGCGGGCGAGCGCGACGCGCTGCTGCTCGCCGCCGGAGAGCTGGCGCTGGTAGCGTTCGTCATAGCCGGCGAGGCCGACCTGCTTGAGCGACTCCGTGACGCGGCGCGCGATCTCGGCCTTGGGCAGCTTGCGGAGCTTCAGGCCGAAGGCGATGTTCTCCGCGACATTCATATGCGGAAAGATCGCGTAGTTCTGGAAGACGATGCCGATGTCGCGCTTCTCGGGCGGCAGGGCGGTGATGTCGTCGCGGCCGACCAGGATCTGGCCCGAGGTCGGGCGGATGAAGCCCGCGATCATGCGCAGCGTCGTCGACTTGCCGCAGCCGGACGGGCCGAGGAGGGAGAAGAACTCCCCCTCCCCGATCTGCAGATTGACGTCGGAGACGGCATTCCCCTCGCCATAGCTCTTGGTGAGGTTCACCAGGCGGATGTCGGACATTGGTTCCCTTCCGGCTCCGTATCGATGATGATTAGCCGGCGAAGATGCCGTTCACCGTCTCGACGATGTCCGCCTCGTTCTCGTTGTAGCTCTTCCAGTCCGGCGTCCAGTAGCCGGCGATCGCGTCCGCCGAATTGGTGACGCCCTTCGAGGCGAGGTTCTCGGAGACGACGGCCTCCTTGGCGACCGGGCGCTGGTAGAAATTCGTGCCCATGACGGTCTGGAACTTCGGATCGAGCGTGCGATTCAGCAGCGCATAAGCGAGCTTCTTCTGCGTCGGCTCCAGATATTTGCTGATGGTCTTGGTCTGGGTGAGGATCGGCTTGATCTCTTCCCAGATGTAGGGCGCGATTTTGATGCCCTTGTCCATCATCTGGTAGACCTCGGCGTCATGCTGGACCGCGAGGACGACCTCGCCGCGCTCCAGCAGGGTCTGCATGTTGCCGGTGAAGTCCGAGATCTTCATCGGCATGGCCTTCTTCATGGCCTCGTAGCCGGCGTCGAGATCGAACTGATCCTTGCCGAAGATCACGCAGGACGCGATGAAGAAATCCATCTGCAGGCCGTTCGACGTCACATAGGTGCCGCGCTTGCCCGCGAACTTCTCCTCCCAGAAGTCCTTGAAGGTCTTGGGGGCGGGATCGACGAGATCGGTGCGGTAGGCGTAGCAGTAGCGCGTATAGCTCCAGGTGACGCCGACGCCGTTCTCGGTCGCGAACGGCCAGATGTTCTTGGCGTTCGGGACGTTCTCGACCACTTCGGCGAGCGGGGTGAAGAAATCACCGGCCGCGGCCGTCTTGAACATCTCGCCATAGTTCCAGTTGGCAATCGCGAAGGGCGGCTTCTCCGGGCCGCCGGCCACGAATTTCGGGAACCAGGGAAAGGAGCTCTCGTAGACGATCTTGCAGTTGAAGTCCTTCTCGAAGGCGTTGAGAAGTTCCTTGCGGATGATCTCCTCCCAGAAGCCGCCCCATTCGGCGATGTTCAGCGTCGCGCCGCCGGCATCAAACACCCCGCCGTCATAGACGGCGTCGGCCGACCAGGCGTGGTTGATATTGAACATGTTCACGCCGGCACCGAGCGCGGCGAAGCCGGCTGTGCCCTTGAGGAAACCGCGACGCGTGGCGCCGCCCTTACCGATCTTGCTGGTCATCGATTGTCCCTGTCGTTGCATGTGAAAACGCCTGCCCTTCTGCGGGGCATGGCGGATGGAGTCGTTTCAGGCTCGGAAGACACGCCGCAGGCTCACGAGACGCGCCGAGACGACGGTCGAGAGGGCGACGAGAGCGATGGCGAAGATGCCGGCCGCGGCGGCCGTGGGCTCGAACTTGTAGCGAAGCGATATGTACATCGCCATCGGCAGCGGCTCGTGGTTCGGCACCGTGAGGAACAGCGTGGTCTCGAACTGGCCGAAGGAGATGATGAAGGCGAAGATCGATCCGGCCGAGATGCCCGGCGCGATCAGGCGCAGCGTGATCTTGCGGAAGGCCGTCCAGGGCGAGGCGCCGAGGCTGCGCGCCGCCTCCTCCAGCGAGAGGTCGAAGCCGACCATCGAGGCCGTCACGGTCGCGACGACGAAGGGGAAGGTCACCAGGACGTGGCCGATCAGCAGGCCCGGGAAGGAGCGCGCCAGGCCGATATCGGTCGAGACATAGAAGACGTAAAGCGCCAGCCCCAGCACCACGCCGGGCAGCACGATCGGCAGCATGAAGAAGCCGCGCAGCGCCGCGGCGGCCCGGCCCCGGGACCGCGACAGATAGATGGAGGCCAGCGTGCCAAGCGCGGTCGAGATCAGCGTCGTCACCAGCGCGAGCACGAAGCTGTAGAGATAGGCGCCCATGAAGGTCGGCGACGACAGGAAGGCCCAGACCCAGCGCAGCGACAGGCCCTGCGGCGGGAAGGTCAGATATTCGCCCGCATTGAGGCCAGCCAGGACGACGATCGCGACCGGCAGCAGCAGGACCACGAGGGCGAGGATCGCGATCGCCTTCATCAGCGGGGAGACGGCGGCCTCGTCGCGCATCAGGTTCGCCCTCCCGAGGTGAAGACGGCGGCGCGGTGATAGACGAAGACGGCGATCAGGCTGGTCACGAACAGGACCGCGGCCACGGCGGCGCCGAACTGCCAGCGACCGGCTTCGGCGATCTGCTGGTAGATGTGGATCGGCAGGACGACGACCTTCCAGCCGCCCATCAGTGCCGGCACCACATAGGAACTGATCGACAGGGCGAAGACGAGCAGCGAGCCGGCGAGAATGCCGGGCATCGACAGCGGCAGCACGACCTTGCGGAACGCTTCGCCTCGCGTCGCTCCGAGGCTGCGCGCCGCCTCTTCCAGCGACGGATGGATCGCGCGAATGATGCCGATGAGCGAGAGCACCATGAAGGGCAGCGTCACCTGCACCAGCCCGACCACCACGCCGAAGGTGTTGTACATGAGCGGCAGCGGCGCACTGGTGATGCCGAGCCACATCAGGGCGCTGTTGATGAGCCCGGTATCGCCCATGAGCACCATCAGCCCGTACATGCGGATGACCATGTCGAGCTGCATGGCCGACAGCACCAGGACCATCAGGATGGTGTTGCGGGTCGGGTGCTCGGTCTTGGCGATGAGGAAGGCGAGCGGATAGCCAAGCGCGAGGGCGACGGCCGCGACCACGACGCCGATGACGATCGAGCGGATGATCGCCTCGTAATAGATCGCCCGGGTGAAGATGCGGACGAAATTGTCGAGCGTGAGGTTGCTCGTCAGCGTCACGACGCCGGGCACGGTCTTGTTGAGCGAGATCGCCAGCAGCGAAATGACCGGCACGAGGAAGAAGGCGAGAAAGAAGAGGAAGGCCGGCAGCACCAGCCACCACAGGCGAAAGCCGCCGAACGCCTCGGAGACGGAGAACCCGGCCTTGCGCGTCAGGATCCGTCCTTCGGAGATGCTCATGGCTGTGCCGGCCTCCCGATCGTCTCGGTTGCGCTCACTCGGCCGCGATCGCGGCGGGGAGCATGTCGGCGTAGCCGACCATCTCCTTCTCGGGCGGCGCCGGATAGGTCAGCTTGCTCTGGCTGAGGCCGACGCGAGCGAGCGCGGCGGCGATCGAGACCGCCGTCGGGATCGGGTCGATGACGGGAATGTCGATGCCCTTGGCGAGCAGCCCGGCGCGCACGGCGCTCGCGCAGCCGAGCAGACCGGTGCAGCCGAAGATCACCGCCTCCGCTCCGTCGTGATCGACCGCGATCACCGCCTGCTCGACCAGGCGAGCCTGCGTGACCGGAAGATCGTCCTCGAGCTCGAGAACCGGGATGTCGACATGGCGGACAGACACCATTTTGGTCGAGAGGCCATAGACCGCCGCCTCGTTCTCGAACTGGGCGCGCAGCCGGCGCATGACGGTGACGACGCTGAAGCGGTGGCCGAGCATCGCGGCGATATGCATCGCCGTTTCCGCCGGGCCGAGCACCGGGATCGAGACGACCTCGCGCACGGCGCGCAGCCCCGGATCGCCCATGCAGTCGATGACGATGGCGTCGGCGCCCTCGCGTTCGGCCTCGATCGCCTTGGCGATCGTGCCCGGAACGGACATGGCGATCTCATATTCGCTTTCGATCGACGCCGGCCCGTGTTCGATCTGGCTGTGGCTCACCACGACGCCGTCATATTCCAGCGCCTTCAGGTCCGACGGACGACGGAACCCCTTGGTTGTAATGGGAGAAAGCACCCGGACGTCGATCGGAGCACGCATCTTGACCTCGCTCGCCTTCGCTGCTGGCCAAACGCTCGCACCCCAGCCGCCGAGGACCAAGGGGACAAAAGAGGTAGGTGGGAAACTGATTCGGGGGGTAGGTTCGCGTAAGGATATTTCGTCGACCTATCCATAAGAATAGGGTCCTGGCCCGGTGGCATTTGATTGAATTGCGTTTTTGGGCCTGACCATCGCCTTCGAATGAGGCACGGTTCAAATCCTGGGCAGCTCCGGCTGTTCGCCGTCGTTTGACAGGGGAGGGCCGGCGGGGAAACCTCGGTCCGGCAAGGCGGCCCGAGCGGTCGCTGCCGATCGCCCTCATGAACTTGCGCAGCCATGAACACGAGACAGCCCGCCCCGATCGCCCGTGCCTGGCGCGCCGCCCGCCATCGGGCCCTGCTCGTCCGCAACTTCGTCTATGACTATCGCCGTTTCGTCCGCGCCTCCTATCTGAACGGCGCGGTGAGCCGGGAGAGCCGCAAGGCGCAGATCCATCTGCTCGCCCACACGCTGGAACATGGGCTATCACTGCGCGATCCGCGCCCGGCCTTCGGCCTCGCCAAGGTCGCCGAGCTGATTGCCGGCACGGAGCGCTACATCGCCGATTTCGGGCTCGATGCGAGCGCCGAGATCGCCGTGAAGGCGCTCGGCGCCTATGCCGCGTTCAGCCGTTCGGCCGGCGGCGATATCGGCACGCTCGCCGGAGCGATCGCGGCGCTGGAGCAGCAGGCCGCCGATGCGCGGGCCGGGCTCGCCGGCGGCACCGAGGATGTCAGCGCCGACGGCATCCGCCAGCGGGCCATGATGGATTTCGCGAGCTTCATGGATGCCCGCCACAGCGTGCGCCAATATACCGACCGTCCGGTCGATCCGGCCCAGATCGAGCGCGCCGTCGCCGCGGCGCAGCAGACGCCGTCGAGCTGCAACCGCCAGACGTGCCGCGTCTATGTCTTCACGGCGAAGGCCGACATCGCCCGCGTGCTCGCCTTCCAGCAGGGCCATCGCGGCTTCGGCGACCAGCTCGGCGGGCTCGCCGTGATCACGAGCGATCTCGCGCATTGGTGCGCCGTGGGCGAGCGCTACCAAGGCTGGGTGGATGGCGGCATGTTCGCGATGACGCTGACGCTCGCCCTCCATGCCGAGGGGCTCGGCGCCTGCATGCTCAACTGGAGCACGACGGCGGATGTCGACCGCGCCATGCGCGGCTTCGTCGGCATTCCCGACAATGAACTCGTCATCACCATGCTCGGCTTCGGCCACATGCCCGAGCACTTCAAGGTGCCCCGCTCGCAGCGCAAACCGCTCGGCGAGGTGCTGCGCCTTTCCCCAACCCTGCCTGGATAGATTTCCGCCATGCCCACCGCCCCCGTCGCCGTCTTCGACGGCCATAACGACGTGCTGCTCCGCCTCTACAATGAGGGCGGCGAATCGGGCATCCAGGCCTTCCTCGCCGGAACCGAGGCCGGGCATATCGACTTGCCGCGCGCCCGCGCCGGCGGCTTCGCCGGCGGGATGTTCGCGATCTTTCCGCCCTCGCCGATGTCGGCGGCCTTCATGGATGCCATGCTGGGCGACGGCTACGACCTGCCGCTGCCGGATCCGCTGACGCTCGCCGAGGGCCAGGCGTCGACGCTCGCCATGGCCGCGATCCTGTTCCGTCTCGAACAGGCGTCCGCCGGCGCGCTCGCCGTCTGCCGGAGCGTTGCGGACATCCGTGCGGCGATGCGGCGCGGCGCCATCGCCGCCGTGATGCATATCGAGGGGGCCGAGGCGATCGGCGCCGATCTCGACATGCTCGACGTTCTCTACGCGGCGGGCCTGCGCTCGATCGGTCCGGTCTGGAGCCGGCACAATCGCTTCGGCCATGGCGTGCCGATGCGGTTTCCTTCTTCTCCGGACACTGGGCCGGGCCTCACCGACGCCGGCCGCGCGCTGGTGCGCGCCTGCAACCGGCTCGGCATGGTGATCGACCTCTCGCACATCACCGAGCAGGGCTTCTGGGACGTCGCGGAACTGTCCGACGCGCCGCTGGTCGCGACCCATTCCAACGTGCACCGCCTCTGCCCGGTCTCGCGCAATCTGACGGACCGCCAGCTCGACGCCATCGCCGAGCGCCGCGGCGTCGTCGGCCTCAATTTCGCGACGGCCTTCCTGCGACCCGACGGCAAGATGCTGGCGACCCCCGCGCTCGACATCGTCATGCGCCATCTCGACGCCCTCATCGAAAAGCTCGGCGAGGGCGGTGTCGCGATCGGCTCGGACTATGACGGCGCGGTGGTGCCGTCCGAGCTTCACGACGCGGCGCATCTGCCGGCGCTCATCGAGAAGATGCGCGCCAGCGGCTATGGCGAGGCGCTCATCGCCCGCATCGCGCGCGAGAACTGGCTCGACCTGCTGGAGCGGACCTGGAAGCGCTGAACGCCGTCAGACGAGGATCAGCGAACCGCTGGTCGCGCGCGATTCGAGCAGGCGGTGCGCCTCGGCGGCGTCGGCGAGCGGGATGCGGCGCGGCGGCGCGACGCGGACGGCGCCGGAGCGGAGCGCCGCGAAGATGCGCTCCGCATGGCGCGCGATCTTGGCACCCGTATCGGTGTAGTGCCCGTAATTGGGGCGCGACAGGGTGATCGACTTCGACGCGAGGCGGCCAACATCCATTTCGCCGACCGGGCCCGACGCCTGGCCGAAACTGACGAGATGGCCGGGCGCGGCCAGCGCGCGGATCGAGCCGGCGATCGTATCGCGGCCGACTGCGTCATAGACGACATCGGCGCCCGCCCCGCCGGTGATGTCGAGCACGGCCGCCGCGAAATCGGTGCGCGAATAGACGATCACATGGTGGGCGCCGAGCGCCTCGACCGTCGCGGCCTTGTCGTCGTTCGAAACCGTCGCGATCACCGTAGCACCGAGATGGCGCGCCCATTGGACGAGGAGCTGACCGATCCCGCCGGCGGCCGCATGGATCAGCACCACATCGCCAGCGCCGACCCGCTCCACATCATGCAGCAGGAACGAGGCCGAGACGCCCTTGAGCAGGCCGGCGGCGGCCGTCTCCTCGTCAATGTCGGGCGGGAGCGGCACGACGAGCTCGGCGGACATGGTGCGGAGCCGGCAATAGGCGCCGACCGGCGGACAGGCATAGGCGACGCGGTCGCCGACCGCGAAGGCCGTAACACCCGGCCCGACCGCATCCACCACGCCGGCCGCCTCCATGCCGGGCACGCCGGGCGGCTGCAGCAGGTCGAAATAGCCGGTGCGGCAGTAGATATCGATGAAATTGACGCCGATCGCCCGGTGCCGGATCCGGATCTCGCCCGGCTCCGGCGGCTGCACGGCCACCTCGCCCCAGCGCAGCACCTCCGGCCCGCCATAGCGGTCGACGATGATCGCCTGGGTGCGTTCGGTGCCGGGCGAGGCCGCCCGGTCGGCAACAGGGACAGGCTGCGGCGCGGCGGCCGGCGGCGCAGCGGGCGCGGCGGGACGCATCCGGCCGGAGCGCGCGGCGATGAGCTTGCGGATCGCCTCGAAGCCGGCGCTGTAGATCTGGTCGGCAACCAGTGCCGTCAGTTCGCGCTTGCGGTTCTCCGGCGGATGGAAGGTGGAGCGCCATTCCCAGAAGGTGGCGTCGCCATCCGTGACCGGCTTCAGGCGGACGGTGGCGACATAGCCCATCAGCGGGATCGGCGCTTCCAGGATGCAATAGGAGAAGCTCCAATCCTTGTCCGACAGGGAGAGGAGCTGTTCGCGCAGTTCGCTGCCATCGGAGAGGCGGAAGCGGCGGACGGCGCCGATCATGTCGACCGGCGCGCTGTGTTCGATCGCACTCGTCGCCACGGCCGGATGCCAGCTTTCATGGCCGTTGAAGTCGCGCAGGATCGCCCAGACCTCGTCGACCGGCGCGTCGATGATGGTGGAGCGGCGGACCTCGACCATGGTCAGCGCTGGAACCGCTTCTGGAGGGCGGTGAACGCCGCCTGGAACACGCCATTGGCGATATCGCGGGCGAGCTGACCTTCCCGCTCGGGCGCGCAGTCGAATTCCGCCTGCCAGGCGGCGAAGGTCCGGTTGCCGTCGGTGATCGGCGTCAGCGACAGCGTCGCGATATAGTTCTCGACGCCCATCGGGCTCTCCAGCATCGAATAGGTGCAGGAGAGATCGTAGTCGGAGAGCGCCAGAAGCCGCTCGCGGATGCGACCGCCATCCTTCAGCGCGAAGTTTCGGATGCAGCCGATCTGGTCGGGCAGCATGTGCTGCTCGATCCGGCTCTCCGCGACGAACGGCGTCCAGGCGGGGAGCGCGTTGAAATCGCGGATCACCGCCCAGACGGACGCCGCGGGCGCGGGAATGACCGAGGAGACATAGACCTTGGTCATTCCGATGCTCCCTGAAGCTCCCCAACGGCTTTAGCGGTCGCGGTCATTGTCGTCCTTGGCGCGATCCTCCTTGCGAGCCAGGCTCGAAATGTCCTTGGCGTCGCGCAGCACGTCGGTCATGCGGCCGAGCGAGCCGCCCTCGATGCCGATCTCCTTCATCAGCTTGTCGATCATCGGCGCCTGGACGCGGTAGCGCAGGGCGGAGTCGATCACCTCGTCGGTGACGTTGCGGTTCGAACCCGCGCCGCCATTCATGCCGTCGACATGGAGGATCTTGATGCCCTCGATCTTCTCCATCGGCTTCACGCTCTCGCGGATGATGCCTTCCATATGCTCGAGCAGCTTGCCGCGCAGGCGGCCGGAGCGCGCCTCCTCGGAGAGAAGGTTGTCGGCCTCGTTGAGCTTCGACTGGCCGGCGGCGTCGACGGCATAGCGCTCGGCTGCGGCCAGCGCCGCGATCTTCTCGGCCTCCGCATTGGCGAGCGCCGCGATCTTCTGGGCCTCGGCGAGGCTCTTCGCCGCCTTCATCTCCGCATCCGCCGCCGCGGTGATGCGCAGCGCCTCGCGCTCCGCCTCGCGGGCGGCCGCGATCAGGTCGGTGAGCTTGCGCCGCTCGGCGACCTCGCGCTCGCGCGCCGTCAGAGCCTGCTCCTCGGCCTGGATCGCCTTGGCGCGCACGGCCTCGGAGGCCGCGATCGCCGCCGAGCGTTCCTGCGTCTTCTTGGCGATGTCGATCGCCTTCTGGATCTCGGCGATCTCGACCTGCTGGTCGCGGGCGACGGCGAGCTGGCGCAGTTCGCGCTCCTTGATCAGCTTCGCCTCCTCGATGCCGCGCTCTGTGGTGATCCGCGCGCGCTCGACCTCCTCGGCCGCCGCGATCTCGGCCTCCTCGAAGGCCTGCCGCTTGGCGATCTGCAGTGCCTCCAGATGACGCTCGCGCGCCACCCGAACCTCGTCCAGCGCCCGCTCCTGCGCGACGCGGGTCACCTCGGTCTCCTGGTTCGCCACGATCTCGGCGCGACGCTTCTCGGCCTCGGCGCGGGTCACTTCGAGCGACTTCTCGGCCAGCGCGACCTGCCGTTCGAGTTCCACGATCTCCAGCGCTCTCCGCCGGGCGATCTCCAGCTCTTCCTGCGCCCGCTCGCGCTCGATCCGCGCGCTTTCGAGCGAAAGCTGCAGCGCGATCTGCTCGCGCTCGGTCAGCTCGCGCGTCTTCAGCTCCGCCTCGTCGAGGGCACGGCGGCGCGCGATCTCGCGGCGCTGCGTCTCTTCCTCATTGCGGATCCGCTCGTCGGTGATCGCGCGGTCCTGCGCCAGGCGGGACTTTTCGACGGCCTCGCGCGCCGACAGCTGCGCCTGCTCGGCCTCCTGCTCGCGCACGGCCCGCTCGCGCACCAGATCGGCACGCTGCGCCGCCCGGCGGATCTCGACCTCGCGCTCCTGTTCGAGGCGGGCATATTCGCTCTCGCGATCGATCTCGAGCACGCGGCGCTGCGTATCGAGGTTCTGGTTGCGGATATCGACCAGCGTCTTCTGCTCGATCTCGTTGCGCATGCGCCGCCGGATCTCGATCGTCTCGGTCAGCTGCGTCAGGCCTTCGGCATCGAACGCGTTGGAGGGATCGAAGAATTCGAGGCTCGTCTGGTCGAGATCGACGATCGCGACATTTTCGAGCTCCAGCCCGTTGGCGGCGAGCGAGTCCGAGGCGAGCGCATGCACGGCGGCCGCATAGTCGGCCCGGCGCTCATGCATCTCTTCGAGAGTCATCTGTGCGGCGACCGTGCGAAGCGCCGAGGTAAACTTGCCTTCGAGCAGTTCGCGCAGGCCATCCTCGCGCAGCGTGCGCCGGCCGAGCGTCTGCGCGGCGGCGGCCACCAGCGACTTGCTGGCACCGACGCGCACGAAGAACTCGGCGACCAGATCGACGCGCATGCGGTTGCGCGTGATCAGGCCCATGGCGTCCTCGCGCCGCACCTCGATGCGCATGACGTTCATGTTCACCGGCGTGATCTCGTGCAGCACGGGGATCACGAAGGCGCCGCCATTGACGACCACCTTTTCGCCGAGGAAGCCGGTGCGGACGAACGCCGTTTCCTTGGTCGAGCGCCGGTACAGCCAGCGCAGGACATAGACGGCGACCACGACGACGATCGCCAGAATGATCAGCCAGATCAGCAACGCGCCGAAAGCCTGCGCAGCCATGATGCCTCCTCCCAATTCCAATCCGGTCAGCCGAAGGCGACCGACTTGAACTTCTTCGTCTGTTCCGTCAGAGCCCGCTCGGCGGGCAGGCGCTCCATGGAGGAGGCGCCGTAGAATCCGTGGCAGTTCGCCGTGTTGCGGAGCACATATTCCGCGTCCTCCGGCTCGGCGACCGGGCCGCCATGGACGAGGATGATCACGTCCTTGTTGACGCGGAGCGCCGCTTCCGACCAAGCGTCGACCTTCGCCGGCACGTCTTCGAGCTTCAGCGCCGTCTCGGCGCCGATCGCCCCGCCCGTGGTCAGCCCGAGATGGCAGACGACGATGTCCGCGCCGGCCCGCGCCATGGCGGCGGCCTCGTCCTCGTTGAAGACGTAGGGCGTCGTCAGCAGGTCCTTCTCATGGGCGAGGCGGATCATGTCGATCTCGAGAGCATAGGACATGCCGGTCTCCTCGAGATTCGCCCGGAACGTCCCGTCGATCAGGCCGACCGTCGGGAAGTTCTGCACGCCGGCAAAGCCGACCGCCTTCACCCGGTCGAGGAAATGATCGAAGGAGCAGAAGGGATCGGTGCCGTTGACGCCGGCCAGCACCGGCGTCTTGCGGACGACCGGAAGAATCTCCTTCGCCATGTCCATGACGATCTCGTTGGCATTGCCATAGGCGAGCAGGCCGGAGAGCGAGCCGCGGCCGGCCATGCGATAGCGGCCGGAATTGTAGATGACGATCAGGTCGATGCCGCCCGCTTCCTCGCATTTGGCTGAGAGCCCCGTGCCGGCACCGCCGCCGACGATGGGAATCCGGCGGCGCTTCATCTCCTGGAAGCGCTCCATCAACTGGGATCGATCAAGACGCGGCACTCAGGCGCTCCTCGGCAGCTTTGGCGTGATGGACTGGAAGGCAGCGACGGCCGCCTCGACGAAGCTCTCGTCATTGATATTGCCGCGAACGCGCTCGATGCGACGCTGCGGCGTCTGGCGCACCGTGCGCTCCAGCGCCTCGAAAAGCGCATTGTCGGCCTCGGGATCGTGGAACGGCTTGCCGGGCGCATCGAGCAGGGAAACGCCACCCTCGGGCAGCAGGAAACGCACCGGCCCGTTCATGGCGTTCAGCCGTTCGCCGATCCATTCGCCGAATGCGCGGTTCTCGTCGCGCGTCGTGCGCATCAGGGTGACGTTCGGATTGTGGACGACGAAGTTCCGGCCGCGGAACTTCTCCGGCACGCTCTCGCGCGGGCCGAAATTGACCATGTCGAGCGCCCCGACCGAGCCGACATAGGGGATGCCGGTGCGGATCGCGGCGCCGAAACGATCCGCCGTCGCCGGGAAGACGCCGCCGACCAGCATGTCGGCGACCTCGGTGGTGGTGAGATCGAGGAAGGCGGTGAGGAGGCGGGAATCGCCGAGGCTCTCCATCGCCCGGCCGCCGGTGCCCGTCGCGTGGAAGACGAGGCAGTCATAGGAGGCTTCGAGCCGGCGCGTCACCGCCTGCACCGCCGGCGTCGTGACGCCGAACATGGTGATGCCGATGGCGGGTCGAGCCGTCCGCCGCTTCTGCTCCCAGGCGTCGCCCGAGGGAAGCTGCGCCACCATGCCGGCCATGGCATGCGCGGCATTGCCGAGCACCGCCTCGGTGATCGCGTTCAGCCCCTGCACATCGGCGACCGAGTGCAGCATGAGGATGTCGGCGCCGCCGACATATTGCCCGACATCGCCCGCCGCGACGGTCGAGACCATGAGCTTGGGAATGCCGACGGGAAGCGCCCGCATGCCGGCCGTCGCCAGCGTGGTGCCGCCGGAGCCGCCGGCCGAGACGACGCCGCCGATGCCGCGCTCGCGCGCCACCCAGCGGGCGAAGGCGTCGGCCATCGCCGTGACCGAGGCGCCGCGATCGCCGGAAAACACGGCCGACGTGCCGCCCGGATGCATCGCCGCCACCTGCGAGGCCGGCACATCGACGGCGGCCGGCTTGCCGGAGGTTGAGAGATCGACGGTGCGGACCGGAATGCGCAACGCCTTCAGTTTGTCGGCGAGGAAGCGCAGCTCCCTGCCCTTCGTATCGAAGGTGCCGACGACCAGGACCGTGCGGCCGATCCGCTCCGCAAAGGGCATATGGAAGACGGCCGAGAGGTCTTCCGCCGGGCGCGCCTTTTCGACCGCCGCCTGTCGCATCGCCGTGACCGGGACGTTCCAGCGATTGGGCAGCTCGGTCACCGGCCGATACATGCCGGTTGCGCTTGCGACCGGCTCGCCGGGGACGCCACCGGCCTCCTCGCCGCGCGCGATCCGGTAGACCTCGGCGAGTTGTTCACGCGCCTCGCTCACCTCCGCGGCGCTGACCGCCTCGACCTCCTCGCCATGCCGGCCGACGCCGAGCAGGCGCTGCTGCAGGTCGCGGTCGGCCGCCAGCGCCTTCGCATCCATGATGCGATTGACGCGGCCATTGACCATGATCGCGACCTGATCGGAGATCGCCGTCGCGACGCCGATATTCTGCTCGATGACGAGGATCGCCATCTCGCCTTCCACGCCGAGCGTGACCAGCATGCGCTCGACCTGGTCGACGATGACCGGCGCGAGGCCCTCGGTCGGCTCGTCCATGACGAGCAGCTTCGGATCGGAGAGCAGGGCGCGCGAAATCGCCAGCATCTGCTGTTCGCCGCCCGAAAGCTGCGAACCGCCATTGCCGCGCCGTTCGGCGAGGCGCGGGAAGGTCTGGTAGACGCGCTCGACGGTCCAGGACGCGTCGCGCCGTCCGCCGGCAGCGAGGCGCAGATGCTCGTCCACCGTGAGGCTCGGCCAGACGCGGCGGCCCTGCGGCACATAGCCGATGCCGAGCCGATGGATCTCGTGCGGTTCGAGCGAGGAGATCTCGCGCCCGTTCAGCCGGATCGAGCCGGAGCGCGCACGCTTCAAGCCCGTGATCGTATTGCAGAGCGTCGTCTTGCCCATGCCGTTGCGGCCGACGACCGACAGCACGCCGCTCTTGAGCGTCAGCGACACGCCCTGCAGCGCATGGCTCTCGCCGTAATAGACCTGGAGATCGTCGATCCGCAGCACCGCCTTCGCGGCCGGCTGCGCGCGCTCGGCCATCCTCTGCTCAGCCATGGCGCCCTCCCAGATAGATCTCCTGGACCTCGGGATCGTTCTCGATCTCCTCGGGCGTCCCCTCCTTGAACAGGCGGCCATTGTGCATCATCGACACGCGCTCGGAGACGCGCAGCGCCACGTCGAGATCGTGCTCGATGATGACGTAGCCGATATGCTTCGGCAGCGCGTTCAGGATCGCGACGAGATCGCGCCGTTCGGTCGGCGACAGGCCGGCGGCCGGCTCGTCGAACAGGATGAAGCGCGGCGCGCCGGCGAGCGCGAGTGCGATTTCGAGCTGGCGCTGCTGGCCATGCGAGAGCGTCGCGACGAGGATGTCGCGCTCGGCCTCCAGATGCACGGCATGCAGGATCGACTGCGCCTGGACCATGTTGACGTCGGTGGCGGCGGGCCGCAGCAGCGAGAAGCGCCGCCGCGACACGCCGCGGCAGGCGAGGAAGATCGAATCGATCACGCTCAGCCCCTTGAAGAGCTGCGAGATCTGATAGGTGCGGCGCAGCCCGCGCCGGATGCGCTCATGCGCCGGCAGCGTGGTGATATCCTCGCCGAAGAAGCGAATGCGGCCACTGGTCGGCAGAAAGTCGCCGGTGATCGTATTGAACAGCGTCGTCTTGCCGGCGCCGTTGGAGCCGAGGACCGCGCGCCGTTCGCCGGCCGCGATCCTCATATCGATGCCGGCCAGCGCCACCAGGGCTCCGAACTGGCGCCCGACGCCCTCGAGCTCCAGCGCGAAGGCGCCGGTTCCCTGGAGACGTGAGGCGACTGAATTCTCGGCCATGGTGGCGTGACCCGTCACAAAGCTCAGGAGCAGCTGGGATTGTCGCGGCTGACCGCACCGAGCGCACGGAACTGATCCTCGGGAATGCCGAGGGTCTGGTTGACCTGCGGCACGACCTTGATCAGCTTGTTCAGCAGCGTTCCGTCCGCCCCTTCCGAGACTTCGGTCAGGAAGATGTCGGCGATGCCGTTGCGGTTGGCGTCGAGCGACACCTTGCCGGTGGGCGAATCGAACGAGACCTTGGCGAGCGCCTCGCGGAACGCCTTGCCGCCGTCGGAGAGGTCATCCTTGACTTCGTCGAGGGCGATGAGCGCGGCCTTGGTGTTGACGTAGTAGGCATGCGCGAAGAGCGAGGGCGAGGGGAACGCGCCCGGCTGCTTCTTGTATTCCTCCACGAAGGCCTTCCAGGCCGGTGCATCATTGGTATCGGCCGTCGGGCCGGCCGAAGGCGTGCCGACGAGCACGTCACGGAGCTTGCCCTGCGCCGTCAGCACGGTCTGGTCGACGGTGATCGAGCCGCCGATCAGCGGCGCGCTGCCCCCCGACTGCTGGTACTGCGTCAGGAAGTTGACCGCGTCGGCACCGCCCAGCGCGACATAGATCGCGTCGACATTGTCGGGGATCGCGGCGATGACCGAGGAATAATCCTTGTTGCCGATCGGCACCCAGGACTTGGACGGAACCTTGCCGCCGGCCTTGCAGAACTCGGCCATGAAGCCGAACACCTGCGTATAGGGGAAGGAATAGTCCTCGGCGACCGTCGCGACGGTCTTGTAGCCCTTGTCGTTGTAGGCGTAGGTGCCGAGACCGGCCATCCACTGCGCGCCGTCGGTCGAGAAGCGGAAGAAGTTCTCCGCCGGATCGCGGAAGGTCGTGTCCTGCGCGGCCGACGAGCCGTTGATGAAGGTCACGCCCGGCTGGGTCTTGGCATAGTCCTTGACCGCGATGCCCTCGTCGCCCGAGAGCGGTCCGATCAGCACCTTGACGCCGTCCTGCTCGACCAGCTTGCGCGCAGCGCGCACGGCGCTGTCGGGCGAGGCGTCGGACGAGCCCTTCACGATCTCGATCTTCTTGCCACCGACCATGCCGCCGGCCTCGCCGATCGCGGTCATCGCGCCGCGCTCGCCATCCTCGCCGAGCACGGTGAACGGCCCTTCGAAGGTTGCGAGCAGGCCGATCTTGATGGTGTCGTCGGCAGCGAATGCGAAGCCCGGCGCCGTGAATGCGGTCGCCACGGCCAGGGCGAGCAGGGCCCTGCGATGGATCTTCATGTTCTTCCTCCCTCGGTTATCGTTGGATGTCCGTTCGTCCGATCAGCCGCCCGGACGCAACCCCTCCTGGGCCAGATGCGGCTTGATCCTCTCCCAAAGCCCAAGAATCCCATCCGGCGAAAAGAAGACGATCGCCAGAAATACCAGTCCGATCAGTGTGTTGAAGCGCTGCGCGCCGACGATGTCGATCGCGAAGGTCTGCATCAAGACGACGACCACCGCGCCGATGAACGGTCCGATCGGGTGGCGCATGCCGCCGATCACCGCGATGATCAGGATGTTGATCGCCGCGCCGACGCCGATCGTTCCGGGCGAGATCCGGCCATTGAACCAGACCATCAGCACGCCCGCGAGCCCGGCCACGATGCCGGCGATGAACCAGGCAAACACCTTGTGCGCCGTGACGTCATAGCCGATCGCGCGCATGCGCCGGGGGTTGTCGCGCACGGCCTGCAACGTCAGCCCGAAGGTCGAGCGCGCGCCATAGAGCACGGCGACATAGGCGAGCACGGCGATGCCGAGGCAGAGATAGTAGAAGGGCAGCGGCGCGCGCCAGTCGACGCCCCAGAACTGCGGCGCCCGCACGCCGGCAAAGCCCGAGAAGCCGTTGAAGATGGCGTAGTTCTGCTGCGCGAAATAGAATATGGCCGTCGCGATCGCGAGCGTGATCATGATCGTGTAGATGCCCTGCGTGCGCACGGCGATCCAGCCGATCAGCGCCGAGGCGATCGAGGCGAGCAGCACGGCCCAGGGCACCACGATCCACCACGGCCAGCCGAAGCCGAGCACATTGGCGCCGTTCTCGCCGAAGATCGCCACCGCATAGCCGGCGACGCCCGCGACGGTGATCTGGGCGAGGCTGACCATGCCGCCATAGCCGGCCAGCATCATCAGCGACAGCGCCAGCATGCCGAGCACCAGCGAATAGCCGCCGATCTGCGTCAGGAAGAAATCAGATGCGACGGCGGGATAGACGAGCAGGGCGACGGCGAGCAGGAAATGCCCGGCGCCGATGCGCTCGAACCAGTTTCCCTTCGCGGCCGAGGCGGCAGGGAGATCGGTCGTCGCCATCAGCCCCTCCCCATGATGCCCTGCGGGCGGATGGCGAGCGTCACGACCATGATGACGAAGGTCAGCACCACGCCATAGGTCGGGAAATAGACGAGGCCGATCTGCTCGGCGAGGCCGATCAGCAGCGCGCCGATCGCCGCGCCCGGGATCGAGCCCATGCCGCCGACGATCACGACGACCAGCGAGGCGAGCAGGTAGCGCACATCCTCGCCGGGCGCGATCGAGAGCGCCGAGCCGCCGACGACACCGGCAAAGCCCGCAAGGCCGGCGCCGATCGCGAACACGATGGCGAAGACCATATGCACATTGACGCCCGACGCCGACAGCATGGCGCGATCATCGACGCCGGCGCGGATCATCATGCCGACGCGGGTGCGGTTCAGCATCAGCCAGAGCGCGACGCCGATCACAATCGCGCCGGCGAGGACGACGAGGCGATAGAGCGGAAAGGTGAGGAACACGGCGGCGCCGTTCGAGCGCGTCGCGGTGATGATGGGCAGCGTCACGGCGCCGTCGAGCCATTCGGGCGTCGCGAGCTGATAGGTCTGGCCACCCCACACGGCGAGCATCAGGTCCGCCGCCACGATCGAGATGCCGATCGTCACCAGCGTCTGGCGGAGATCGTCCCCCTCCAGCCGCCGGAACACGATGACCTGCATGAGAATGCCGATGAGCGCCAGCGCCAGGAAGCCGGCGGCGACGCCGACCAGCCAGTAGCCGGTCCACTGCGTGACCGAATAGCCGATATAGGCGCCGAGCAGATAGAGCGAGCCATGCGCGAGATTGACGTTGCGCATCAGGCCGAAGACCAGCGTGAAGCCGCTCGCGACCAGGAAATAGAGACCGGCCAGCGTGATGCCGTTCATGATGGCGCTGACGAAGGCCTTCTTCGAGATGAGCACGGCATTCAGCCAGGCCGGCCAGGGCGCGAAGATCGGCAGCGCGACGAGCGCGGCGACCAGCAGCCACAGCAGCAGGAATCCCTGCCGCCGGCTGAGGCCGTTGCTCTCGATCGCGCTTTTCGGCTGATCGGCGAGGCTCACGATGGTCTCCCCGTCAGGCCGAGAGCCGGCGGCGCTGCTCGTTGAGCCGCGGTGCCTTGTGGAACTTGCCGTCCTTCATGATCGCGAGCAGGCGGTTCCGGTCCTGCAGGATGCGCACGTCGGAAATCGGGTCGCCGTCGACCAGGATGATATCGGCCAGATAGCCTTCCTTGATCAGGCCGAGCTCGTCGGCCATGTTCATGATGTGGCCGCCATATTTCGTCGCGGCCTGGATCGCCTCCATGGGCGAGAAGCCGAGCATGGTGACGAAGGTCTCGATGTCCTTGGCGTTGGTGCCCTGCGGCGTCCAGGCGAAGCCATAGTCGCCGCCGATGCAGATGCGGATGCCGCGGCGATGCATCTTCTTCATCGTCTCGATGCACATCTCGAGCTCGCGCTCATATTCGATCGTGACCCGCGAGCCGGGCTTGATGCCCCATTCGGCCGCATAGCGCGCCGTATTGATCAGCCAGGCGATGCCGGGCGCCACGATGTGGCGGTCCTTGGCCGCCTCAAGCATGTCGAGCGCTTCTTCGTCGGCAAAGGACGCGTGGTAGATGTTCTGGATGCCGTGACGGATGCACTGCTTCACCGAGCCGGAGGAGCGGGCATGGGCCGACAGCACCTTGTTGCGGCAGCGCGCCTCGCTGGCCGCCATGGCGACCTCTTCCTCCGACATCGGCGTCTCTTCGGCGCCCATGCCGGTCAGGGATTCGCCGGAGAGGTTGAGCTTGATCGAATCGACGCCGTATTTGATCAGCGTGCGGACCGTGCGGCGCACCTCCTCGGGCCCGGAGATGACGAGGCCGAGATTGAGCCCCTCATGCGGGATATGCGAGGGCGCGGCGTCGCCGAGGCCGCCGACCGTAGTGATCTCGGGCCCGGCCGCGAGATAGCGCGGACCCGGGAAGCGGCCCTGATTGATGAACTTCTTCGCGACCACGTCGAGACGCGGCTTGGCCGAGGCCGCCCCGCGGCCGCCCGTGAAGCCGGCATCGATGACGAGCTTCGCCATCTCCATGGTGACGAGCATGTGCTCCTCGACCTCCATCATCTGGATGGGGTCGATGCCGGGCGCATTGTTCCAGGAGAGATGCAGATGCGCATCGATCATGCCGGGCATGAGCGTCGCGCCCATGCCGTCGATGACGGTGGTGCCGCCATAGGTCGACGACGACGTCCCGAAGCGGGACGAGCCGCGCGTCACCTGCTTGATGCGGTTGCCCTGGACGAGCACTTCGCCGGTATAGGGATACTCTCCCGTCGCATCGAGGATGCGCACATTGGTGAAGAGCGTGCTCCCATTGCCGTTCCAGTCGTCTGCCATGCCTTCCTCCCGTTGGCATTCAGCGCGTTGGTCTCAGATCGTCATGAGGCTCCGACGCGGTGCAGAAAATCGGCCATCCTCCTGGCGACTTCCCGCGGGGCTTCAATGGTGGCCCAATGGCCGACCCGATCGATCGAGGCGAAGGACGCCCCCTTGATCGAATCCGCCAGGGCCTGGGCGACGCTCGGCGGATTGACCGCATCCGCGTCGCCGGTGAGAAGCAGGGCCGGCGCCGCGATCCGGCGCGGATCCACAGCCTGTGCTGCCGCCAGCGCCTCGCATGTCAGGGCATAGGATTCGGGATCCTGCCGCGTGATGCTCTCGCGCACGAAAGCGACGGCGGCCGGCGAATTCTCGCGGGTATGCGCCGAGATGGCGCCCGCGATGATCTGATCGCCGATATCCGAAATCCCGCCGCTCCGCGCGAGCCGCGCGCGGCCGGCAAGACCCTTGCGGGTCGCCTCGCCCGGCTCGGCCAGCGCGCCGAGCAGGATCAAGGATCCGACCAGCGCGGCATGGTTGGCGGCGATCCACTGGCAGGTGATCGTACCCATGGAATGACCGACGAAGTGCGCCCGCGTCACGCCGAGCGCACCGAGCGCCGTCACGACGGCGCGGCCGATGCCTTCCATGGAGAGAGGCTCCACCGGGCGCGGCGAGCGGCCGGAGCCGGGCATGTCGAGCCGGATCACGCGATGCCCGGCGAGCGCCTGCATCTGCGGCTGGAACATGTTGGACGTGCCGCCGAGCCCGTGGATCATCACGACGGCCGGGCCTTCGCCCTCGACCTCGGCAACGATCGGACCGACCTGCGCGGTGGTCATGCCGCACGCTCCGCAAAGCGGTTCTCGATCGCGCCGATGCCGTCGATCTCGACGCGGACCACATCGCCGGCCTTCAGATATTTCGGCGGATCGAAGCCGATGCCGACGCCGACCGGCGTGCCCGTGGCGATGATGTCGCCCGGTTTCAGCGTGATGCCCTGCGACAGGGTCGAGATGATGGTGGGGATGTCGAAGATCAGCATGGAGACCTTCGCGTTCTGGCGCATGTCGCCATTGACGAAGCAGCGCACCGCCGCCGTCTCGATGTCGAACGCGTCCTTCGTGACCGCCCAGGGTCCCATGGGACAGAATGTATCCTGCGACTTGCCGATCAGCCATTGGCTGTGACGGCCCTGCAGGTCGCGCGCCGTCACGTCGTTGACGATGGTGTAGCCCCAGACGTGATCATAGGCATCCTCCTTGGCGATGCCGCGGCCGCCCTTGCCGATGATCACGGCGAGCTCGGCCTCATAGTCGATCGCGGTGGAGACCGCGGGATCGATGACCACCGGCTCGCCGGTCGCGATCACCGATTCCGGAACCTTGGAGAAGATGATCGGGTGCTTGGGGACCGTTCCAGCCGCCGCGCTCGAATCGAAGCCGCTCTTGGCGAACTCGCTCGCATGCTCGAAATAATTCTTGCCGACGCAGAAGATGTTGCGGCTCGGCACCGGAATCGGCGCCTCCAGCGTCACCGCGCCAAGGGGGATCGGCGAAAGCGTGCGCGGCAGACCGGCGCCGTTGCGCTCGATCAGGGCGACGACGCCGCGGGCGGCTTCAGAGGCGCTGAGGTCGAACGGCGCAACCGTGCGCGCATCGGCGTCGACGACACCGACCCGGCGCTCCCCTGCGACCGAGAATGACGCGAGCTTCATGCATTCCCTCCGTGATCCAATTGTGAACCAATTGGCTTGATTTTGGATCACGCTAACAGCGATTGGTTCAGGGCGCAAGCGGTACAGATCGATGCGGCAGTGCGCAAAAATTGCTGCTCTGCGAGATAGTTGCGCCAATCCTGACAAGAGCGCCCACGCGGGCCCTGCTGGACGCCGTGCAGGACCGCTGTTACAAAAGGATCATTATTGGTACACGACTTCGCCGCAGGCCGCCCCATGCCCAAGCTGATGGCTGATGACATCGCGACCGCTCTCAAGCGACGGATCGCCGCCGGCGACTGGAGCCCCGAAGGACGCATTCCGCCCGAGCGCGATCTCGCGGTGGAATTCGGGGTGGCGCGCAACACGGTGCGCAAGGCCTTCGACGCGCTGGAACGCGACGGCACCATCGTGCGGCAGGTCGGGCGGGGAACCTTCATCACGGCGCGCGACGCCGATACGCTCGCCGCGACCGTGGCGCGCATGGAGGACACCAGCCCGGCCGACATGATGGAGATCCGCCTGCTGCTGGAGCCGGCGGCGGCCGCCTTCGCCGCGACCAATGCCAGCGCCTCGGAGCTCGCCGCGGTCCGCGAGGCGCACCAGGCGGCCGTCGAGGCCCGCGAGATGCCGGAATTCGAGCATCTCGACGCCGAGTTTCACCACCGCATCTTCGCCTGCTGCCGCAACGAGTTCCTGAAGGAGATCCACAATCTGATGCGGATCCTCCGCAACCAGGCACCGTGGTTCGACATGAAGCGGCGCTCCTTCTCCGAGGAGCGGCGCCATCTTTATTGCGACGAGCACCAGGCGATCGTCGACGCGCTGGTCGCGCGCGATCCCGATCGCGCCCGCAGCGCCATGGCGGCTCATCTGCGGACGGTCGAACGCAACCTGCTCGGGCGGAACGGCCCCGATCTATGACGGGATTTCGTGGATCCGCACGCCCGGATGAACCTGGCGCGCGAGATCGCAGAGATGCCGGTGGTGGGTGAGATAGATCACCTGGCCAGACCCGGCCATGCGTACGAACAGACGCAAGACCTCTTCCGATCGCGGCTCGTCGAAGGTTTCCATGATGTCGTCGGTGATGAACGGCACCGACGGCCGCACAGCCGCGAACTCCTCATAGCCCGCGACGCGGAGCGCGAGATAGAGCTGGAAGCGCGTGCCCTTCGACATGTCGGAAGCGAGCTTCGAGCCGCCGCCCTGCGCGAGGCCGATCAGCGTTTCGCGGTCCTTGTCCTGCCTTGTGGCGAGACCTGAATAGGCCCCCCGCGTGATCAGGCGAAAGGCCTCAGAGGCGCGATTCATCATCGCGCTCCGATGTCGTTCCCGATAAGCGCGGAGCGCCTGCGAGGCCATCAGCGCGCCTGTCTTGAGGCGCAAATAGGTGAGCGCGAGATCCTCGATGTCGAGCAGCAGCGTCCGCCGCTCCGCCTCGATGCGCGCCACAGCATCGTCGCCGCCGATTGCGATCAGCTTGTTTTCAGCGGTCGTGCGGGCGGCGAAGAGTTCCCGGGCCCGCTCGTCGAGATTCTCGATCCCGATGGCGCGTTCGTTGAGCTCGCGGCTCGCCGCGTCCCGGTCCAGCCCACCCAGCCGGCCGAGCGCCTCCTCGATCGATCCGGCCTGCATCTGGGCGGCGATGCGCGTTGCGAGCTTTCGCCGATCGGCCTCCAACCGGTCGCGCGTGACGCACTGGTCGAGAGCCTGACTGGCGGCGAGGAGATCGGGCACGTCGAGGAAGGTCAGGATCTCGACCTTCCGTGCCGCATGCAGCGCCCTCTCCTCGCCGAGCTTCCGGCGCTGTTCGACCAGCCCCTCGCGCTCGACCTCCTTGGCTTTCCGGCGCTCCCAATCCGCCATCGCCTGTCGGTAGCGCTGCGCCAGCGCCTCCGCGGTCGGCAGGACGGCGCCGGCGTCGAGCGTCTCGCCGAGCACGGCCAGGAGCGCGGCGAGCTCGTCCGCGAAGGCGCCGCGGTCACGCTCCATGGCCTCGGCCCGATGCCGCAACTCGGCCCGCTTATCAAGGACGGCGGCGAGTTCGCCGAGCGCGTCGAGAATGCCCCTGACGGCAGCGGGATCCTCCCGGCGATCGGCGAACCAGGTCCCGGCAAGCGCTGCCTCCCAGGATGCGCGCCAGGTATCGAGGTCGGCCCGCGCCCGTTCGGCCTTGTGCCGGCGCGTCGCCAGCTCGTCCGCGCGTTCGCGCAGCGCCGCCTCGGCGGCTTCCAGCGCCTTAATGCGTTCGGTGGCGCCCGCAAGCGCCGCGTCCGCCATCTCGACAAGCGCGTCCAAGGGCAGATCGTCGATCGCTACGCCGGGCGCCGACAGCAACTGCGCGAGGCGCGCCCGCTCCTGTGACACCTCCTGCCGGATAGTCGCTGCCTCATCCTGCGCCGCGCGGAGCCCCTCCTGCGCCGCCAAAGCCTTCTCGCGCAGCGCGCTCCAGCGCTCGATGCGGGCCAGCTGTCGGGCCAGCGGCACGTCGCCGAGAATAGCGAGCGTCGGCGGAACCGCATCGCGCACCGCCGTCTCCATCGCCTGCCATTGGGCCTCGGTCTGGGCAAGTTGCGCCTGCTGCCGCTCGATGGCCGACCGCGTCACGGAAAGCGTCGCCGCAAGGCCGCGCATTTCCGCCAGTTCGCTCGCCCGCGCCAGACGGAGACCGCCGAGCGCATCGTCGGCGCGCATCCTCGCCTCGAACGCCGCAGCGGTCTCCTTGTCCATCGCGGCGCGGTGTCGATCCCATGCGGCATCGCGTTCGGCACGGAGATCGCCCGCGCTCGCGTCGTCGATCCCGCCGGCCTCGCCGCGCAGCGCAGCGAGGCGCGCCGCCTGCTCGTGCTCCTGCTCGGCCAGTTCGCGCAGCCGCTGCGTTTCGGCGGCCTTGCGGCTTTCGAGCAGGGGCAGCGCACGGCGCCATTCCTCCAGCCGTGCCGCATCCGGCATGACGAGCGCCTTGAGGAGAGCCGCATCGCCCGTCCAGGGAGAAAGCGCTGCGAAAGCCTCATCGGCGGCGCGTTGCAGCCGCGGCAGTTCCCGCTCGGCGAGGCGCAGCCGGGCGGACAGATCGCCCTGACGAAGCCGACCGAGGATGGCGCGTAGTGATGCGAGGCGTGGTGCATCGTCCGACGACGCACGTCCGGCCAGCCGGTCGCGGTTCTCCCGCGCGCGCTCGAGCGCCATGGTGGCGGTGGCGAGTTCCTCGGACGCCGATGCATCCGAACCGACGATGCCGGAGCGGCGCTCGATCAGGTCGCGCAGCGAGCCGATCACGGCAGCGGGCACCAGCAGGCGCTCCGCCTCCGACTCGTCGGGGCGTCCGAGCGCCCGCAGCAGCACGCCGGTCCGCGCCTCGACGTCGTCAAGCGACGCGCGGCGCTTAGGCAGATCGTCCTCGGCGCCGCGATAGCGCCCCGCGGCATCGCCGAGCCGCTCGAGCCGATCGCCCAGCGACAGGATCGTCTCATCCACGGCGATCGCGGCGACGTCGGTGTCGAGCGCGTCGATCCGGCCGTCGAGATCCATCAGCCGGGTCTGCAGCCGCGTGTCGTCGGCCATGAGGTGTGGCAGGTCTGCGGCCCAGTGCGTCGGCGGGCGCGGCAGATCCTGCAATTGCGCCAGTTCCTCGTCGAGACCGGCATATTCATCGGCGAGCGGCGCGGCGTCGATCAGCCGGCCGATTTCGGCGTGACGCGCCTTCGCAGCGCCGAGCGCGGCCAGCGCCTCCTCATAGGCCGCTCCCGCTTGCCGGAGTTCAGCGACCAGCCGCGCATGCGCCGAGGCCTGGACGTCGATCCGCTCGCGCTCCGCCTTCTTTTCGTCAAGGCTGCGCTTGAGTTCCGCGATCCGCGTCTTGCTGGCGCGCTTGCGGAAGATCGCATCCGCCTGGGCGTCAATCGCTTCGAGCGTCCGGCTGAGATCCGCGAGGCCCGCGCTCGCCGAAAACAGCAATTCGCCGAGGTCGCCCTTGCTTTCGAGGATGGCCTCGCCGCCCTTTTCCAGCGTCTCGTCGTCGAGCGAGAACATCATGCGGTAGGCGTCGCGCGTGAGACCGGCGAGCGGCGTGCCCAGCAGCGCCTCGTTCACCGGCTGTCCCCCGGCATCCCGCAGCGCATTGGTGCGTTGCTTCACGCGCCGCAGCTCGTGCACGTCCCCGCCGAATTCGAGCGCAGCGCCGATTTCCATCGTCGCATAGGGGTGCAGGAAGCCATAGCGCGTCTGCTGCTCGATGCCGAAGAGCAGGTCGAGATAGGCCGAGAGCGCCGTCGTTTTGCCGGCTTCGTTCAGGCCATAGACGATGTGCAGGTCCGGCTGGCCTTCGATGCGGGCGCCAAAATCGATCGAATAATCGGTGAACTTGCCGTAGCGGATGAGGTCGAGACGGCTGATGCGCATCATGCGGCCTCGCCCTCGCCGGACTTCAGCCGCGCGACGACGTCCTCGCGGCCTTCGTCGATCAGCCGGTCGAGAAAGGCTTCGAAGCTCGCCACATCGTCGCCGCTGAAATGACGGGCATCGGCCGGCAGATCATCGCGCACCGTCTCGACCAGCTCGCGCAGGGCCTCGCGCGTGCCGTGACGGCCGGCAATCTCGGCGCGCATCAGCTCGTCGAGTTCGAGGACCGGGTCGGCGGAAGGCGCGTCACCGGCAGGCGCCTCGGCGCGCGTCGCCAGTTCGATCTTGTCGATCCAGGTCTGGCCGACGCGCTCGGCGCGCTGCTCGATTTCCGTGAGCAGGAGGTCGCGGTCGCGCCGGAGCCGGAAGGCGAGCGGCGTGGCGCCGACGAGGATCACCCGGCCGACCAGATGCGGCGCGGCGACCCGCGCGCGCTCCGCCATCAGCGCCTGCTCGATCGTGCCGACGGCCTCGCGCCAGCTCAAGGCCGAGGAGAGATCGACCGCGATGCGTTCGAACTGGGCGACGCTGGTCTGCCGTTCCTCGATCTCGATGCGCCGATCGTCGAAGACGGTGACCAGCGACACCGATTTCGGGCCGGATTCGTTGATGTCGCGGCCCTGCGGGATGCCGGGCATGATCACGGCGCGGGCGCCCGCATGCTCCGCGCGGGCATGGATATGGCCGAGCGCCCAATAATCGAAACCCCAGCCATGCAGGTCGGCGACGCTGCAGGGCGCATAGACGTCGTGGCCCGGCGCGCCGGCAAGGCTCGTATGCATGATGCCGATATTGACCGCGTCGGCCGTGGCCCGGCGGAACTTCGGCAGCAGGCTCTCGGGTGCCTGGGGCCGGGCGAAGCTCAGCCCGTGAAGGACGATATCGAGGCCGCCGCGGCGGATCTCGACGGCCTCGGCGCGCCCGCCGAACACCTTGACCGTATCGGGCAGGATCAATTCGTTGGTGATCTTCGACAGCGCGTCATGATTGCCGCGCACCACGAAGGTCGGGATGCCCGCCGCGTGCAGGCGTTCCATCTGCCCGGCGAGGAAACGGGCCGTCTTCATCGAGGTCTGGTCGCCGTCATAGAGGTCGCCGGCAATCACCAGCGCGTCGACCTGCTCCTCGAGGCAGAGATCCACCAGCGCCAGGAAGGCCGCCCGCGTCGCATCGCCGATCAGCTCGGCAAGCGCGGGATTGCGCAGCGCGAGTGAGCGCAGCGGCGAATCGAGATGGATGTCGGCGGTGTGGACGAAGCGGAACGGCATGGCCACACGCTATCCGATCAGAAAAGACGGCGCTGCCAAAAACGGCCCCGGCATCTTGGGACAGTTTCTCGTCGTCATCGCTCCGCACCGATCGAGCGCAGCAGCGTCTCGCGCGCCGTGGTCAGATGACGGATCGCCGCCGCCTGCGCGTTGGCGGCATCGCGTGAACGCAGCGCGGCGATATAGTCGAGATGCTCGTGGATCGCGGTCTCGTTGCGCGGCTTCTCGTCCTTCTTGTTCCATTGATAATGGTAGTTGAAGACGAGCGAGATGACGCTCTGGAACGAGCGGGCGAAGCGATTGCTCGCGACCTCGTTGATCGTCGCGTGGAAGCGCTCGTCGAGCTTCGAGAAGTCGTGGAACCTCGTGTCGATCTCCGCCAGCAGCGCGCGGTGGCCGGCCTCCATCTCGTCCAGTTGCGGCCAGATCGGATGAGCATCCGGGAGCGCGCAGAGCTTGCGCACCGCATCGAGCTCGAGCACGAGACGGAAATCCGACAATTCGCCGGCATAGTCGCGGTTGAAGCCGCGCGTGATCCAGCCGCGCGTGCCATGGCGCTCGATCAGGCCGAACTGCGCGACGGTTCTGAGCACATCCGTCATGCCGCTCGGGCTGACGGCAAAACGGCGGGCCAGGGCGCTGACATTGAGCGGGGTATCGGGCGGAACGTCGCTGCGCAGCATCCATTCGAAGAACTGGCCTTCGAGCCGCTCCGACATGGTCGACAATTCCGTCTCGTCGAAGCGATCCCAGCGCCCGGGCGCGCGCAGCACGATCTTGCGCCGGCCGCGCCAATCGACGATTTCCGCGCTCTTCAGCCGCGTCAGCACCGCGCGGACGGTGGTCCGGCTGGTGTCGAGGCGCGCGGCCAGGACGGGCTCGGACGGCAGCTCACGCCCCACGCCGATGGCGCGGCAGATCTCCAGCGCCTCGTTATAGGCCCGTTTGAAGCGGGAATTGTTCCTTGCCATATTCCGTACCGTTCGCGCCCTATGTGCTTGATCTTCATGACATCGGCGGACATTGTTCGGAACCGATAAAAAACAATTGACGGCGGCGTCCTGCAACCGGCTTAATTCATCATACGAAGCAGCCGACAAGCAGAACGTCGGATCACCGATCGCAGGGAGTGCAAGACGCCACCCGATGCTCGCTATCGTCGTCAACCAGCCTGGATCGATCGCGCTTGACGATCGGCCCGTGCCGCCCGAACCCGAGGCAGGATGGGTCGCCATCGACATTGCCTATGCGGGGCTGTGCGGCACCGACTATCACATCTACGAGGGCAAGCATCCGTATCTGCGCTATCCGCGCGTGATCGGACATGAACTCAGCGGCCTGGTCGCGGTCGACGCCGCCGGCTGGCGGCGCGGGCAGAGCGTCATCATCAATCCCTATATCGCCTGCGGCATTTGCCATGCCTGCCAGCGCGGCAAGCCCAATTGCTGCATGAATATCGGCGTGCTCGGCGTCCACCGCGACGGTGGATTGTGCGCGCGCATCAACGTGCCGGCTGCCAATCTGATCAGCGCGGAGGGGCTCGCGCAGGACGAGGCGGCCACGGTCGAGTTTCTCGCGATCGGCGCCCATGCGGTGCGCCGCGCCGCGCCGGGATCGTCCGACCGGGTGCTTGTCGTCGGCGCCGGTCCGATCGGGCTCGGCACGGCCTTGTTCGCGCGCCTCCGCGGCGCCGAGGTGCATCTGCTCGACGCCAGCGCCGAGCGGCTCGCCATGGTCGCCGACCGGTTCGGTTTCGAGCATGCCCATACCGTCGCCGAGGGAACGGCCGCCCTGATGGCAGCGACCGGCGGCGACGGTTTCGATGTCGTCCTCGACGCGACCGGCAGCCCGCGCGCCATGGCGGCGAGCTTCCGTCTCGTGGCGCATGGCGGCACGCTCGTCTTCGTCGGCGTGGTGCCGGACGACATCACCTTCAACGATGCCGAATTCCACAAGCGGGAAATGAGCCTGCTCGGCAGCCGCAACGCCACCAGCGAGGACTTCGCGACCGTCGTCGCGGCGCTGGCGAGCCGCAAGATCGATTATCAGAGCCTGATCACGCACCGGACCGGCATCGAGGGACTGCCGGACAAGATGGCCGAATGGGCCGCAGACCGGAGCCAGCTGATCAAGGCGATGGTGAGCGTGGGACACTGAACCGGCGCGCTGTTCGCAGCGGACGCAACAACGATCGGAACCGACGAGAGGCTCTACGACCCACTGAAAATCATAGCGCGTGAAAGCGACAGCCAACGAGGGAGGAGTTGTTGGCGTTACTCGAACTGCACAATGTCCGAAAGGATTTCGGCGCCATCCGTGCGCTGAATGACGTGTCATTCTCGATCGAGCCGGGAGAAATCGTCGGCCTGATGGGGGATAACGGCGCCGGCAAGTCGACGCTGGTCAAGATCATATCGGGGATCTACCAGCCGAGCGCCGGCGATGTCAGCTTCGGCGGCGAGGCGGCCCACATCCATTCGCCGGGCGAAGCACGGCGCCTCGGCATCGAGACCGTCTATCAGGACCTCGCTCTCGCCGACAATCTGACCGCTTCGGCCAACATCTTCCTCGGGCGCGAGCTCAAATATAACCTCGGGCCGCTCCGCCTGCTGCGGCACCGCGCCATGAATGCGCGCGCCGCCGAGCTCTTCGCCGAACTCAAATCCGAGACGCGCGCCGATGACCTCGTGCGGCTGATGTCGGGCGGCCAGCGCCAGGCGGTGGCGATCGCCCGCACCCGCCTTTCGGACGCAAGGCTGATCCTGATGGACGAGCCGACCGCGGCGATTTCCGTGCGTCAGGTCGCCGAGGTTCTCGGGCTGATCAACCGCCTCCGGGACGCCGGCATCGCCGTGATCCTGATCTCGCACCGCATGCCCGACGTGTTCGCCGTCTGCGAGCGCGTGATCGTCATGCGGCGCGGCACCAAGGTCGCGGACAAGCCGATCGCGAACACGTCGCCGGAAGAGGTGACGGCGCTCATCACCGGCGCGCTGGAGGTGGCATGATGGCCGAGACCGTGCAGAATTTCTCCAATGTGCGCCGCACCCGCTTCTGGCAGCGCGGCTTCCTGGCCAGCCAGACGGCCTATGTCGGCCTCGCGCTCATCGTGCTGATCGTTGTGATGAGCTTCGCCTCGCCCAATTTCCTTTCCGCGGGCAACATCTCGAACATCACCCGCAACTTCTCCTTCATCGCCATCGCGACGCTCGGCATTACGCTCGTCATCATCACCGGCGGCATCGACCTCTCGGTCGGCTCGACCATGGCGCTGACGGCGACGACGACGTCGCTGACCATGGTGACGCTGAACAATGCCGGGTTCTATCCCTTCCCCGGCTCGGCGCTGATCATCTCGCTTCTCGCCGGCCTTGCGACCGCGGGCATCATCGGCTTCGCCAATGGCTTCGCCATCGCCAAGCTGAAGCTGTCGCCCTTCGTGACGACGCTCGGCACGCTCTCGATCGTGCGCGGCCTGACCTATGTCGCCACCTTCGGCCGCGGCACCGCGCCGGCCGGGCCCGACAAGGAGCTGTTCCTCGCGCTCACCTCGGGCAAGCTCGCCGGCATGCCGATCAGCTTCGTCTATCTGATCATCGCCGCCTTCGCGATGTGGGTGGCGCTGAACCACACGGCCTGGGGTCGGCACGTCTATGCGATCGGCGGCAACGAGGCGGCCGGCAAGCTCACGGGCGTCGCCGTCGACCGGGTGAAGATCCAAGTCTACGTCATCTGCGCGCTCGCGGCCGGCTTCAACGGCATCATCATCTCCGGCTGGCTCGGCTCCGCGCCGGCCAACCTCGCCACCGCCTATGAGCTGACGATCATCGCGGCGGCCGTCATCGGTGGCGCGAACCTCGCCGGCGGCATAGGCGGCGCTTCGGGCGCCATCATCGGCTGCATCCTGATCGAAGTCATCCGCAACGGGCTCGTGCTCGCCCGCGTCGACCCTTACTGGCAGCAGACACTCGTCGGTTGCATCATCGTCGCAGCGGTCCTCGTCGACCGCTTCAGATCTCTCCGCAGCGGCTAGAAGACCGGCAAGCGGAGCGAGCGGGCGGCCGCCGGCCGCCCGGAGCAAGCGTGTCCGGACAACGATCCGGACGAAGACGAAACGTGGAGGAGAAACATGAAGATATTGAAGGTTCTGACCGTCGCCGCCCTGGCCTCGGTCGGCTTTGCCGGCGCCAGCCATGCCGCCGACAGCTACAAGTTCGCGGTCGTGCCGAAGGCGATGAACAATCCCTTCTTCGACCTCACGCGCGACGGCTGCATGGCCGAGGCGAAGAAGCTCGGCAATGTCACCTGCATCTATCAGGGACCGGTCGAGCATGAGCCGGCGACGCAGGCGCAGATCATCGACGACCTGATCACGCAGGGCGTCGACGGCCTCGCGATCTCCGTCTCCGACGCCGCCGCGGCCACGACGCTGATCAACAAGGCGGTGGATGCCGGCATTGCCGTCATCACCTTCGATTCCGACGCAGCGGATTCGAAGCGCGCCGCCTATGTCGGCACCAACAACAAGGAATTCGGCAAGGCGCTCGGCGAAGAGCTGCTGAAGCTGAAGCCCGAAGGCGGCACCTACGGCATGATCTCGGGCGGCGCCGCCGCGCCGAACCTTGCCGAGCGCGTCGACGGCGTGCGCGAGGCCCTCAAGGGCTCGAAGTGGACGGAAGTTCCCGGCTCGCCGACCTTCTGCAACGACGACGTGACGCTCGCCGTGCAGCAGGCCGGCGATCTCAAGACCGCCAATCCCGACATCGCGGCGATCGTGCCGGTCGGCGGCTGGCCGATGTTCGCGCCCGACGGCTGGAAGAACTTCGTCGAGCCGTTCAAGGCCGACGTCGAGTCGAAGAAGGTGGCGCTCGTCGTCGCCGACACGCTGCCGGTCCAGCTGCAGCTGCTGAAGGACGGCTACGCCAATGCGCTCGTGGGCCAGCGTCCCTACGAGATGGGCGAGGTCGCGATCCAGACCCTGCTCAAGCTGAAGAAGGGCGAGAAGGTCGAGAAGATCATCTATACGGGTCTCGACCGCGTCACGGCCGCCAATGTCGGTGAATTCCTGAAGTAATTCTCCCGCACGAAATACGGCGCCGCGCGGTTCTACCGGGCGGCGCCGTTTCTTTTGACTGCACGGGCTCCATCGTGTTGCGGCGCGGCGTGCAGTGGCGTCGAGGCCATGCTAGGCTTTTTCGAAGGTTCCGCGGTCCCGATCGGCCACGTGACGGCTGAAATTCGCGGTCGGCTCTCCGGGGGGAAGATGAGACCGTCGCGACGCGACTTCATCAAGCTGACGGCGGCAAGCGGCATCGCCCTCACCGTGGCGCCGCTCATGGCGGCAGAGCAGCCGCCGTTTCTGGCGCGCGAGACGCTGCCGGGACGCGGCGTCCGCCGGCCTCCGCTCGGCCGCGTCGACGGCGTCGCCAAGGTCACCGGGGCGAAGCTCTATGCGTCGGATTTCCGCGCGGCGGACCTGCCCGGCTGGCCGGCGGATACCGCCCACGCGCTGCTCGTGCGCACCCCGCATGCCGACCGGCTCTACGAGGGGCTGGACATCGACCGCCTGGCCTCGATTGCGAAGCCGGCCGTCGTGCTGACATCGGCCGGGATTGCCGCCGCCGGCATCCACGCACCGCCCTTCTATGCCGGCAACCTCTTCTCGCCCGTGGGGCAGACTCCCGCCTATCTCGGCGAGCCCGTCGCGCTGCTCGTCTTCGAGCACTTCGACGATTTCGACCGGGCGCGCCTCGCGCTCAGGGACGGCGATTTCCTGCGCTTCGGCGACAAGACCGGGCCGCTCCAGAAGCCGAACTACGGCGCCTTCCGCTTCACCCGCATCGCCGGCCCGACACCCGATTCGCCCGATGTCTATTCGCCCCTTCAGGAAGGCTGGATCAGTCCCGGATTCACCGACGATTCGGGACGGCCGATCTGGCGCCCGCTCCCGGTTCCCGAGGGCGGTCAATATGTGACGGGGGCGCAGCATGGCGAGGCCGTGCGGGCGCTGCTCGCCGGCAGCGATCCGGACCTGCTCGTGCTCGAGCGGGACTTCGAGACCCAATCGGTCGATCCGATGTTCCTCGAGCCGGAGGCCGGGCTGTCCTGGTTCGATCCCGCAAGCGGCCGGCTCAGTCTTGTCCTCGGCGTCCAATCGCCGCTCGAAGCCGCCGAAGCCATCGCCTTTCTGCTCAGCAAGGCCGATGTCCAGCACCGGCCGGCCGCCATCGACACGAACTTCGCCTATGTCGGCGGCGGGTTCGGCGGCCGCGATCACACGCCGTTTCCGCTCTATGTCGCGCTCGCGGCGATGTTCTTTCCCGGAAAGGCCGTCCGCCTCGCCCATGATCGCTTCCAGCAGTTCCAGGGCGGCATCAAGCGGCATCCCTTCAAGATGACGACCCGGATCGGCGTCGATCGGGCGAGCGGCCTGATGGCCGCGTTCGCCGCCGATCATGAACTCGATGGCGGCGGGCTCGCCAATTATTCGCCCAGCGTCGCGGTCGTCGGGGCAACCGGCGCGCTCGGCATCTATGACGTGCCGAAGGTGGACGTCACCACGGTCGCGCGGCATTCGCGCGGTGTCACGGCCGGCTCGATGCGCGGCTATGGCGCGCTGCAGACCATGACGGCGCTCGAGGTTCTGGTCGACGAACTGGCCGCGGCGCTGCCAATGGACCCGATCGAGCTGCGCCGCCGCAATGCGCTGAAGACCGGCGGGCGCACCATGACCGGCAATCCCTATTCGGTGTCGGTGCGCACGCCCGAAATCCTCGACAAGCTCGAACAGCACCCGATCTGGCGCCAGCGCGCCGCGGAGAAGGAAGCGGCACGCCCCGGCTTCCTGGTCGGGACCGGCGTCGCCTGCGCGACCAAGGATTTCGGCACCGGCGCCGATTGCGCGCTCGGGACGGTCGCGATCGACCCGGAGGGCCGTGTCTCGATCCATGCCGATGCGGTCGAGATGGGCAATGGCATCGGGACGGCCCTTGCCAACCGGGTCGCGATGCATGTCGGCCGCGTCGCCGACGAGGTCACCGTGGCGCAGGTCGACGTGTTCGATGCGCTCGCTCTGGTGACCTCCGGCGATCCCTACAGCATCACGCAGGCGGCGCAGGACGAGGCGGCGCGCGATCCGCGCTGGGTGCCGGAAATCAGTTCGGCGACGAGCGCCTCGATCGGCGCCCATGTCGGGACGCAGGCGAGTGCCGAGGCCGCGCGCGTGATCTTCCGCTTCGGCCTCTGGCCGGCCGCGCTCGACCTCTGGGGCATCGCGCCGTCCGATCCGCGCTCGAAACAATGGGCCGAGGCGTTCTGGCAGGACGAGCATCTGCTGATGTCCGGCCTTTCGCCGCTGCCGCTGCCCAAGATCGCCGCGCGGGCGCATGCGATGGGCGGCGTGACCGGCGCCATGACGCATGCCTTTTCGCGCTGGGCCTGGTCGCAGGCGAGCTTCGCCATCGACGGCAACGAATGGACCGCCGA
Organism: Kaistia hirudinis; assembly: GCF_014196455.1. Classification (GTDB taxonomy): domain Bacteria; phylum Pseudomonadota; class Alphaproteobacteria; order Rhizobiales; family Kaistiaceae; genus Kaistia; species Kaistia hirudinis. Next base: position 379,005 of record NZ_JACIDS010000003.1, on the reverse strand, counting down.
CATCGATGCGCTGGCGCTTCGCCGCGGCTCCGGCCCGTTCGAACGGCTCGAGCGGACGGCCGTCGCCTTCCCGCCGACGGATTATAACCGCATCGGAACGGCCTTCACCTCGCTCTGCGGCACGCTGGTTCGCATCGAGATCGAGCGCGCCACGGGAGCGCTGAGGATCGCGAAGGCCTATAGCGTGCTCGAATGCGGGCCGATGCTGGCGCCGGAGGTCGTGCTCGGCCAGGCGCATGGCGGCTTCGCCATGGGCGTCGGCTATGCGCTGCTGGAGACCCTGCCGCCTTATGAGGACGGGCCCGGCAACGGGCAATGGAATCTCGGCCGCTATGTGGTCGCCCGCGGATCGGATCTGCCGCTGCATGATTTCGACGTCGAGGTGCTGCCGCCGATCTCGCCGAAGGAAGCGCCGAAGGGCATGGCCGAGGTGGTGATGATCCCGGTCGTCCCCGCGCTCCTCAACGCGATCAGCGATGCCACCGGTCATCGCTTCCAGTCGCTGCCGGTGACGGCCGACATGCTGAAGGGCGTTCTCGCATGACGAAGCTCGCGGTCCGGATCAATGGTCACGACCACGGCCCGATGGACGTGCGCGACGACCTCACCATGAATGATTTCCTGCGCGAATATCTCGGCTTCACCGGCACCAAATTCGGCTGCGGCGCGGCGCAGTGCCTCAGCTGTGCGGTGATCATCGACCAGGCCGACGGGACCAGCCATACCAGCCCGACCTGCGTGGTACCGGCCGTGAATTTCGACGGCAAGGCGATCCGCACGGTCGAGGGGCATGCGCGGGACGGCGCGCTCTCGCCGCTCCAGACGAGCTTCGTCGAGCACTTCGCCTTCCAGTGCGGCTATTGCACCCCCGGCTTCCTGAATGAGGGACAGGTGCTGCTCGAAAGGCTGGAGCGCAGCAAGGTCGCCCGCGCCGATCTCGAACGCGTCATCACCGAGGCGCTCGACGGGCACCTGTGCCGCTGCACCGGCTATGTCAAATATCATCAGGCGGTCCGCGCGGTGATCCTCGCCGATCCCACGCGCTATCTCGATCCTGCGGACGCGACGGGAGATGCCGGATGAAGCCGATCCCGGGCATCGCGCTCGTCGCCGCGGCCGTTATTGCAACGAACGCGCTCGCTTTCGCCGCCACCGGCCTGGCGGTCTCGTCCGCGGCGCCCGGCGATCTCGCCGATCCCGCGAGCTTCGCCGCGATCGCGGATCCGCAGCAGCGTTCGGCCGCCTATTTCACCGAGCTCGGCAAGGTCCTGACCAATCCGCGCTGCGTCAACTGCCATCCCGCCGGCAATCGTCCGCGTCAGGGTGACGAGGGACGCCCGCACCAGCCGCCCGTCTTTCGCGGCGCCGACGGTTTCGGGCTCGAAAGCATGCGCTGCTCGACCTGCCATCAGGGCGCCAACTTCGAACCCGGACGCATTCCCGGCCACCCGGCCTGGCATCTGGCGCCGGCCTCGATGGCCTGGGAAGGCAAGTCGCTCCACGAGATCTGCGTCCAGATCAAGGATCCCGCGCGCAATGGCGGCCGTTCGCTCGACGATCTGATCGAGCATATCGGCGAGGATACGCTGGTCGGCTGGGCCTGGGCGCCCGGCTATGGCCGCACGCCCGCCCCCGGCACACAGAAGAAGGCCGGCGCGCTCGTCACCGCCTGGGCGCAATCGGGCGCCGCCTGCCCCTGAGGGATCAGGCCAGCTCCGGCAGACGGTAGACGCGCTGCGCATTGGCCGCGAACAACGCGTGCTGCTCGTCGGGCGTGAAATCGGCGACGATCGTGCGGAACGCGTCATAGATGTCGGCGAAGGACGCGTTCAGCGCCACGACGGGATAGTCGCTGGCGAACATGGCCCGCTCCGTCCCGAACGCCTCGATGCAGCCGAGCACGACGGGTCGCAGGCTCTCGACCGTCCAGTCCGCGTCATAGGCGACGGGGTCGGAGATCTTCACCGCGACATTGGGCGCCGCCGCCAGGGTGGAGAGCCCGTCTCGCCAGCGCGCGAGGCCCTCGACGTCGCGATCCATCGGGCTGCCGCAATGATTGAGGACGAACAGCGTATCCGGAAAATCGGCGGCGAGGCGGACGGCGAGATCGGCCTGCCAGGGCGTGATCATCAGGTCGAAGGAAAGACCTTCCGCCGCGAGACGGGCGAAGCCGCGGCGCCAGGCCGGATCCGCCATCCGGTCGCGCGTCTCGACGAAACGGCGGGCCCGGTCGGGATGCCAGCTCAGAATCTCGCGGATGCCGACCACGTCGGGGTGCGCGCCATAGCGCTCGAGCAGGGCCGGCACCGCCGGGTCCGCCAGCGCCGCACCGGCGACATAGCGCGCCGCCATGCCGCCGCTGCGATCGAGACCATCCAGCCAGGCGATCTCGCCATAGGGATCGCCGGCATCCCAGTTCGCCTCGACATGAACGGTCGCCACGACGTTCTGCCCCGCGGCAGCTTGCCAATAGTCCGCCGGCATCTGGTCGCGGACGAGCGGGGCTTCGCTAGCACCGTCCAGCCATGCGTGGCGCTTGAGCGCGCGATCCCACAGATGGATGTGCGGATCGACGATCGGCCCGTCATAGAGGCGCGCGGCCATCGTCAGGTGCCCATGTAGCGGCGGCGGGTGATGCGGTCGGCGAGGCTGAGCCAGCGCCGCGCGACATCGTCATCGCCCGAGCGCGCGCCCTCCAGCGCCTCGCCCGCCAGCGCCTTCAGCCGGGTCTCGGGCAGTTCGGCCTGGGCGTCCGTTTCCTCCGCGATCGCGATGAACCGATCGGCGGCAGCGCGCCCGCCCAGGAGCGGGGCGACATCCGCGTCGAGGAAGGTCTCCCAGTCGAGCGCGGGATCATAGCCGAAGCGGCCGAAGGCGAGATAGCTGAGCTCGGTCGGGGCATTATAGGGCGAGGCCTCGCCCCAGACGGTCAGGCCTTCGACGCCGGTCGCCGCCGCCTTCCGGCACATATCCGAGAACACCCGGCCGTTGAACGCATAGCGCTCGGTACGGCGGTCGCCGTTCCACTGGCTCGCAAACTGGCAGCGGAAGATGTTGGTTTTGGTCGGCAGCCGCGCGACATAGTCCCGCGACAGCGTGGCCTCGAGACGGTTCCAGTAGCTGCGGTTCAGCGTGTGCTGGTAGATGCCGCCCTCCGGCATGCCCGCCAGCGCGCCATGGGCGTTCGGATCGAGCAGATTGTCCCATTGCAGCTCGCAATAGAGCCAGAGATCGTCGCGCTTGGCGCGCGCGGCGTCCATGAGACGTGGGAAATTATCGGCCATGTCGGCATAGGACCAGGATTCGAGGTCGCCGGCGCGGCGGCTGCCATCCTCGCGCTCGCCGCGCCGCGCCCGGCAGCGGGCGCAGCCGCAGACGCCATAATCGCCGCTCTCGATATTAATGCCGCCGATCGCGAAGGTCTCGGCGAGCCAGGAGACGGCCTCCGTCATCCAGGCCATCGTCTCCGGCCGCGAGGGACAGGCGGCGACGGTATAGTCGGAGCGCGGGAAGGAGAGCGGGAAATCGAGATCGGCGATCTGGAAGCCGACGCCCTTCTCCAGCGCCGAGCCGATATCGGGATGGCCGCGCAGCCAGGTCGAGAGATTGTAGCGGTGCTCGCCTTCCCAATAGACGCCGCCATAGGCGCCGACGGCGATGCCCGGCATGATGCGCACGCCGCGCTCATTGGCGTAGTGGCAGAGCTCCTGCGCGGCAGCGATGCCGCCATGCGAATCGCGCAGGAAGCCATAGATGATGATCGCGGCGATGCGGTTGCGGCTCGCGAAATCGACGGCGCGCTTGTAGTCGGCCAGGAAGCCGGCGGGCGGCTTGCCATAGGGATTGAAAACGCCGATCTCCTGATGCCCGATCTGCGAGAGTTCCCAGTTCGTCGAATGATCCCAGGTCCACCAGGCGCGATAGGCAAGACCCGGCGATCCGGAGAGGGGCTCCGCGGGAACGGCAAGGCCGCCGGCCTGCCAGAGCCCCTTCGCCAGCAGTTCCTCCATGCCGTAGATGACGCCGGAGAACGGGCCGCCGCGAAGGCGGATCACAGGCGTGTCGCCCGGCTGGACCACGATGCCGAAGGCGCCCTCGGCGAGGGACGCATCTTCGCGAAGTTCGAGACGCGGCGTCTGCGCGGGCGCCTCGGAGGCGGCGATCACCACGAGGTTCGGAAAGGTCTCGCGAAGGCGGCGCAGCGCATGCGGGTGGCGTTCACCCCCAACGACCGCCAGCCGATCGCCGATCGACACGAAATCCTGACGCTGCATGCTCCCTCTCGCTCCCTGCTCGCGCGGCCTGACCGGACGAGGATGGGGGATGTTCTATCAAATATCAACGTTGACTTTTGTCAGTGATATATCTCCAATCCGGGCCGGACGCATCGGAACGGTGAAGGAGGCACGGATGTCGGCTGCTCAGATCGCGGAGGTGGGCGCCCTGCTGCAAAGCCTGCAGCAAAGCTGGCCCATGCCGAGCCGGCCGCGGCCGATCACGATCATCGGCGCCGGCGGCATCGTGCAGGACGCGCATCTGCCGGCTTATCGCAAGATCGGCCTGCCCGTCGCCGGCATCTTCGATATCGACGGCGGCAAGGCGCGCGAGGTGGCGGAGCGCTTCGGCGTGCCCGTCGTGCACGAAACGCTCGAGGCCGCCATTGCGGCGACGGGTCCGGACGGCATCTTCGATCTCGCTCTGCCGCCCGACGCGATCCTGCCCGCCGTCGCGCAGCTGCCCGAGCGCAGCGTCGCGCTGGTGCAGAAGCCGCTCGGCCGCGATCTGGCAGCGGCGCGGCAGATCGTGAGCGCCGTCGATGCGCGCTCGATCACGGCCGCCGTCAACTTCCAGCTCCGCTTCACGCCCTCCATGCTGGCGATCCGCGACGCGGTCCGGCGCGGCCTTCTCGGCGACATCGTCGAGCTCGAGGTACATCTCGCCGTCTACATGCCCTGGGAGCTGTGGGCATTCATTCCGCGCATGCATGCGGTCGAGATCCCACTGCACTCGATCCACTATCTCGACTGGATCCGCTCGGTCCTCGGCGAGCCGCAAAGCGCCTATGCCAAGGCGGTGCCGCATCCGCGCTATCCCGATCTCAAGGATGCCCGCTCCTCGATCATCCTCGATTATGGCGCGGCGGCGCGCTGCTGCCTGTCGCTCAACCACACCTATAATTACGGCCCGAAGCACGTCGAGGCGACGATCCGCGTCGAGGGGACGAAGGGCTGCGCGCGGCTCGAGCTCGGCTATCTCATCGATTATGTGAAGCCGCATCCCGAGAAGCTGGAAATGATCGTCGAGGGCGGCGACTGGACCACCGTACCGCTGGTCGGCGAGCGGGTGCCCGATGCCTTCGGCGCCGTGATGTCCAATCTCCAGCGCTTCGCCGCCGGTGAGGACGCCGTGCTCGACACCGACGTGCACGACTCCATCCGCACCATGGCGCTGGTGGATGCCTGCCTCGCCTCCAGCCGGCTCGGCGGCGTGGTGCCCGAGGCGATCTGAGTCTCCCATAAGAGAGCGCGGCGCGGCAGCGCCGCGCCGATCTTCCTTTCCTATCAGAAGCTTGAGCAACCGGACGCGTCACGCGGCCCGGCGTCGACGCTTGGCCATCTGCATGAGGGCCACCACAATTTCGTATTCGAAATTGTGCTTTTACACACGAAACTCTCATGCTAGCGTTCTCCCCGATCGCCAGGCCAAGACATCGTCAAGCCAAGCCGGCGACTGCGCAGCGGATCAGGGCCGCTGCGCCCAAAAGCAAAACGACGAACACCTTTCGAAAGGGACCACCCATGAACTCGAGTTCATCGCGGAAAGGCGGGATCGGCCGGCATCTCGCCGCGACGGCATTCAGCTTTCTCGGCGCGGCCGCCCTCGTCGCTCCGCTGGCACCCGCCGCCCATGCCGCGGACGTCACCACGATCAAGGTTCTGAACTGGGAGCCGGGCGGCGCCGAATACTGGAAGCAGCTCGTCGCGGCCTTCGAGAAGGCCAATCCGGACATCAAGGTCGAGTTGGAGACCGTGCCGTTCGACCGCTATCCGGAGGTGCAGGGTCCCTATATCGCGACCAAGAGCGGCCCGGACGTGATGGAGAACAATGCCGGGCTCGAGCTTTATGACCGGCGCAGCGCCTATGCCGAACTGCCGGCCGACGTGCTCGAAGCCGGCAAGGAGCTGATCACCTATTCGGGCGGCTGCCTGAACTTCGATACGTCCAAGAGCTGCTATGGCCTGCCCTTCGGCTATCAGGGCAACGTCATGTACTACAACAAGAAGGTCCTGGCCGAAGCAGGCCTCGACCCGGCCAATCCGCCCAAGACCTGGGATGAGATGGACGCGGCCTGCGCCAAGATCAAATCGGTCGGCAAGACCTGCCTGGCGCTCGGCCTCTCCGGCATCTTCCCGGCCTATTGGGACTTCCCGGAAGTCGCGCGCAATTACCTGACCGAAGACGACATGCGCGCCATGCTCACCGGCGACATGCCCTGGACCGACCCGAAGATGGTCAACATCCTGAAGGGCCTCGCCTCGATCACGCAGAAGGGCTGGGCCAATGCGAGCGCGCCCTCGATCACCATGCTCCCCGACGGCGCCGACCTCTTCCAGAGCGGCAATGCGGCCTTCGCCGGCACGATCATCTCCGACGCGGTGAACTGGGCGGCCTTTGACAAGGCGCTCGGCGCGGAGAATGTCGGCGCCATGCGCTGGCCGACCCTCGTCGCCGACGCACCGCTCGCCGGTTCGTTCTCCGGCATCGAGAGCTCGGTCTTCGGCGTCTCGTCCTGGAGCGACAAGAAGGATGCGGCCTTCCGCTTCGTGAAGTTCATGGCGGGGCCCGAGAATGCCGAACTCCTGACCAAGGTCGCCGGCGGCATCTCGCTCTACAAGAATGTCGATCCGTCCGCCCTGCCGAACTCGCCGGCCCTCAGCCAGATCCTCGAGATCATCAAGAAGCCGACGCTGCATGCCGGTGTGATCCTCTCGGGCCAGGAAGCGGACGCGCTCGCCCGCGGCTGGCAGGAAGTGACGCTCGGCCAGCTCTCGATCGAAGACTGGACCGCGCGCATGCAGAAGGCGCTCGAGCAGAGCCCGAGCAAGCGCAAGAAGTGATCGCACCGGGTGGGGAGGCCATGCCTCCCCACCGCCCTCACGCCCGGAAAGAACAGCCATGGCCGCAGCCCAACAGCTCGACCAAGCGAGGCCGCGCGCGCGCCCTCAGACCGAACGCCGGATGAAGCGCCGCGAACTTTGGCTCGCGCTCGCCTTCATCGTGCCGGGCATCGCGCTCGCCGTGCTCTTCAAGCTCGTGCCGCTGATCCGCGGCTTCCATCTGAGCCTTCTGGAGACGCAGGGCTTCGAAGAACCGAGCTTTGCCGGGCTCGAGAACTACCGGACCATGCTCGACGATCCGGTCTTCATCGGCTCGTTCCGCAATGCGGCGGTCGCCTTCGCGACGCTGCCGATTTGGGTCCTGCTGCCGCTCGTTCTCGCGGTGCTGATCTTCCAGCGCTCACCCGGGTGGAAGTTCTTCCGCGCCACCTTCTTCCTGCCCTACATGATCGCGCCGATCGTGGTCGGCATCATGTTCCGCCAGATCCTGGCGCCGGACGGCCCGCTCAATGCGTTGCTGCGCGCCATCGGCCTCGCGCCGCTGGCCATCGCATGGCTGAACGGACCGAACAGCGCGCTGCTCTCGCTCACCGCCGTCGCGCTCTGGAGCTTCTTCGGCCTCGGCGTCCTGACCTATCTCTCCGGCCTCGCCACGATCTCCGAGGACATCATCGAGGCCGCGCGCCTCGACGGGGCCGGGTTCTGGAGCCTGCTGCTGCGCATCGTCATGCCGCTCTTGAAGCCGGTGATCGGCTACTGGACGGTGCTGTGCACCTCCGGCATCCTGATCTGGATGTTCCCGCTCATCTACGCCCTGACCAAGGGCGGGCCGGGCAATGCCACGACGCTGCCGGAATATCTCGTCTTCACCACAACGTTCCAGTTCATGAATCGCGGCCTCGGCGCGGCGATCGGCATGGCGCTCTTCGTCTTCGTCGCCATCGTCTCCGCCTTTGTCGTCCGCCGCATGTATGCCGAGGGGAAAGCGTCGTGAGCCAGTCGCAAACGCTCCGCCGCGCCGGCAAGCGGACCGGCTCGGCCGCCGCGCCGGGCAGCCGCGGTATCGTCCGCCTCGTCGTCACGGCGGCGCTCGCCATGATCGCCGTGGTCGCGCTCTATCCGCTGCTGTTCACGATCCTGAACTCGTTCAAGACGCGCACCGGCTTCGCGAAGAACCCGCTCGGCCTCACCAGCGAACTCACCTTCGACAACTACATCGAGACGTTCAACCGCATGGCGGTGCCACGTCTCTTCCTGAACAGCGTCATCGCGACGGCCGGCGGCCTGGTGCTGTCGACCTTCGCGGCTCTGCTGCTCGCCTATGCGGTCACCAAGCTGCGCTTCCCCGGCAGCAACCTCGTCTTCCTGTTCATCATCGCCATGCTGGTGATCCCGAGCCAGGTCATCATCTATCCGCTCTACGAGACGATCCTCGACCTCGGCTTCGGCTCGACCTATCAGGGCCTGATCCTCGCCTATGCCGCCTTCGGCCTGCCGATCAGCACCTATCTGCTGGCCGCCTATTTCCGCGCGATCCCCGACCAGCTGATCGAGGCGGCGCGGCTCGACGGCGCGGGCGAGATGCGCATCCTGTTCTCGATCATGCTGCCGATCGCGACGCCGGCCATCGCGGCGCTCTCCATCCTCAACTTCGTGTGGATGTGGAACGACCTGCTGTTGCCGCTGGTGATCATGGGCGGATCGGACAAGAAGACCCTGATGGTCGGCGTCGCGCTGCTTTCGGGCCAGTACGACGTCTCGATCCCGCTGGTCTCGGCCGGCCTCGTCGTGGCGCTGCTGCCCGTGATGATCGTCTACCTGCTGTTCCAGCGCCAGATCCTCTCGGGCGCCGTGGCCGGAGCGGTGCGATGAGCGGACGCGACACGGTGCCGGGCGCACCGCTCCTCTATCTCTACCGTCTCAAGCCCGGCGCCGGCCCGGAGTATGACCACGCGCATGAGGCGGTCTGGCCGCAGATGCTGGCGCTGATCGACGAGGCCGGGATCGAGGATTACCGGATCTGGCGGCACGAGGAGATCGTGGTCTGCCGGCTGCGCATGCGGCAGGGCTTCGAGGCGACCGCCGCGATGCTCGCCGCAAGCGACATCCAGCAGCGCTGGACGGCCTCGCTCGCGCATCTCTTCGAACAGATCGCGACGGAGAGCGGCGAGCCGCTCTGGCTCGACGAGGTGTTCCGCTTCAAGGCGAGGGCCGACTCGTGACGCTCCTCGCCCTAGCCAGCGCCGCGGCCCCGCGCCATTGCCGCCTCGGAGCTCTCCAGCGGGAAACGCGGCGGGTCGAGCCGTCCGCCGAGATCGGCGCCGAGACGCTCCGCCGCCTCGAACAGCAGCCGCGACGCGTCGGCGATCGGCACGGTCTCGGCCGCGGTCGACAGGAACGGCATGGTCAGCACGGCCGGCGCGTATCCCTCGGCGTCGAGCACCGGGAAGGACACGTCGGTGATGCCCTTCAATTGCTCGCCCTCGATGATCTCGTAGCCATGCGCGTGCACGGCCTCGACGCGGGCCTTCAGCTTGGCGAGCGCCGCCTCGCCGCCCGCCTCGCGGATCGCCGCATAGACCCAGTCCTGCACGGCCGGGCGCTGATAGGCGATCAACAGACGGCCGGAAGCCGTGCGCGCGGCCGGGTTCTGCGTGCCGATGCGCAGGCGGAAGCCGAGCGGCGCCGGGCTGTCGACCTGCGCGATGACGCGGATCATCAGCCCGTCCAGCGTCGCGAGATGCACGGCCTGGTTCGCCTCGACGGCCAGGCGGATCATCACCGGCTGCGCCGCATCGACGAGGCGTCGCATCGGCGGATAGGCATAGGCGAGATCATGCAGCTTGGTGGAGAGCACGAGGCTCTCCTCGCCAAAGGCGCGGCGGATATAGCCGCGCCGCTCCAGCGCCATGACGACGCGATAGACCTCTTGCAGCGAGCGCCCGAGGCGCTGGGCGATCTGGCTCGGCGTGACGCCTTCGGAGAGGGTCGCGAGCAGTTCGAGCACGTCGAGCCCCTTCTCGAGCGCCGGCGCGCTATAGGCGGGCTTGTCGCCATCCTTGGCGGTCGCGTTCTTGGCGGGCGCGCCACGACGGGCCGCGGCGGCCCGCGGCAGCTTTCCCGGCTCACGAGTCGGCATGTCCCTCGCTCCTTTCCCGCTGACATCGGCCGGCTTCCATCCGGCCCCCGTCAAGCGCGGGACTATGAGCAAGAAACTTCCGCTAATCAACCAGATATTTCACTGATAAAAATGAGTGCCGACCGGCCGGGGTATCCGGGCCACAGCGCACCGAGCCAGCGAGCATAGAGCAGAACATGGGCTTGAACGCAAAGCAGATGGGCCATTGCACCGTCGACTTCGAGAAGAACGGCAAGCAGATCGGCTTCTTTAATCTTCCCCTGTCGGTGCATGACGATGCCTGGGGCGTCGTCCGCGTCCCGCTGGCGCAGATCAAGAACGGCGAAGGACCGACCGTCATCCTCGAAGGCGGCAATCATGGCGACGAATATGAGGGCCCGATCGCGCTCGGCGAGCTGATCCGCGATCTCGATCCCGGCCTCGTCTCGGGCCGGCTGATCTTCATCCCGGCGATCAACCAGCCGGCGGTCGTCGCGGCGCGGCGAACCTCACCGATCGACGATCTCAACATGAACCGTACCTTCCCCGGCAGCACGGTGGGCACGACGACGCAGCAGATCGCCGCTTTCGTCAACGACGTGCTCTTCCCGATGGGCGACGCGTTCCTGGACCTCCATTCCGGTGGCTCCTCGCTCGACATCATCCCGAGCTCGGTCATCGAGCCGGTCGACGATCCGGTGAAGCATGCGCAGAACATCGCCGCCGTCACCGCCTTCGACGCGCCGATGATCGTCGTCATCGACAATCGCGGCGATCCGCGCACCGCCACCGCCTCGGCGGCGCGCGCGGGCCTTACGGTCGTCGGGACCGAGATGGCGGGCGGCGGCACGGTCTCGCTCGACGCGGTCCGCATCTGCCGGCGCGGCGTGCGCAATGTCCTCGTCCATCTCGGCGCGCTGCCGCCCACCTTCGGCGCCCCGCTGGAGCACGAGCCGGAGCTCTATGACATTCCCGGCGCGGGCGCCTATGTCATCGCGCCGGACGATGGCGTGTTCGAGCCCTTCCACCGGAACGGCGAGAAGGTGTCGGCGGGTCAGCCGGCCGGACGCATCCATTTCCTCGCCGATCCCGGCCGCGCGCCCGTCGAACTCGCCTATGGTATTGACGGCATCGTCTACGCCCGCCGCCAGCCGGGCCGCGTACGCCCGGGCAATTGCTGCCTGGTCGTCGCCGCGCCCTATCGTTCGAGGCTTACATGATCACGCTCGAAGACGTCCGCGACGCCGCCCAGCGCATCGCGCCCTTCATCCGCCATACCCCGACCATCGCCGTGGATGCGACGAGCGAGCCGACCGGCGTCGACCGGCTCGGTCTCAAGCTCGAATGCCTGCAGCCGACCGGCTCGTTCAAGGTGCGCGGCGCGACCAACAAGCTGCTGACCACGCCGAAGGAGCAGCTCGCTGCCGGCGTCGTCACCGCATCGGGCGGCAATCATGGCCTCGCGGTCGCCCGCGCGGCCCGCATGGCCGGCGTGGCTGCCACGATCTTCGTGCCGAAATCGATCACGCCGCCCAAGGTCGCCAAGCTCAAGCTGCTCGGCGCCCGCGTCGAGATCATCGGCGAGATCTGGAACGACACCAATCGTCATGCGCTCGACTTCGCGAGCCGCGAGGGCGCCGCCTATTTCCACCCCTTTGCCGATCCGGCCGTCGTCGCCGGACAGGGTACCGTGGCGCTCGAGCTCCTCGCTGAGCGGCCCGACATCGACGTGGTGCTGGTCGCCATCGGCGGCGGCGGGCTGATCTCGGGCATGGGCGTCGCGCTCAAGGCGCTGAAGCCGTCCATCCGCCTGATCGGCATCGAGCCGGAAGGTTCGCCCACGCTCAAGGCCTCGCTCGATGCGGGCCATGTCGTGCGCCTGCCGGCCGTGACCAGCCGCGTCGCGACCATGTCCTGCGCCGAGACGGATCCGGCGGTGTTCGAGCTCGTGCGCGACCATGTCGACGAGGTCGTGCTGGTCTCCGACGAGGAAATGCTGGAGGCAAGCCGCTGGCTCTGGTTCGAATTCGGCATCGCGGCTGATCTCAGCGGCGCCGCCGGCATGGCGGCGCTCCGCACCCGCCACTTCGTGCCCGACGCCGCCGCATCGGTGGCGACGCTCGTCTGCGGCGCCGGCCCGGACGGCATCGGGTGACGCCGGGGCCTTCTGGACATATCGATGACATATCGCTCTGGTTAGATGGCTTTCCGTCCACCGCCGCCGAACTGAGGCGGCGGCTTGGTTCCTGACGCCATCCAGCCATCGGAGCGAGCCTTGCGCTTCCTGGAAACCTTCGCCCTCGGCCCGACGATCGACAGCGCCTTCAGCCTGTTCGTCGCCTTCATTCTCGGTACGCTGGTCGGCGCGGAGCGGGAATATCGCCAGCGCAGCGCCGGGCTCCGCACCAATACGCTGGTCGCCGTCGGCGCGGCGGCGTTTGTCGACCTCGCGCAGCGGATCGCGGGCGACGCGGAATCCGTGCGCGTGATCTCCTATGTCGTCTCCGGCATCGGCTTTCTCGGCGCCGGCGTGATCATGAAGGACGGCGCCAATGTGCGCGGCCTCAACACGGCCGCCACACTCTGGTGCTCGGCGGCGATCGGCGCCTGTGCCGGCTCCGACATGATGGCCGAGGCGGTGCTGGTGACGCTCTTCGTGCTCGCCGGAAACACGCTGCTGCGTCCGCTCGTCGCCCGCATCGAGCGCGCGCCGGTCGACGAGGCGACCATGGAAGCCCGCTTCGAACTGCGTGCCATGACGGATCCGGAGCACCTCGCCGCGGTCCGTCGTGCGCTGATCCTGCGCCTGAATGCGGCGAACTATCCCGTCGGCGACATCGAGGTCACCGAGCGGGGCGATGATGTGATGGAGGTGACCGCCGTCCTCGTCAGCACGGCCGTCGTGGTGGCCGAACTCGAGCGGGTGACGAGCGAAATCGCCGCGCTGCCGGGCGTCACCGACGCCTCATGGGAGCGCAGCACGCTCGAATAGGGCTCCCGCAACCGTGATCGGCGCAGCGGTTGACGGGCTCCGGATTTAGTTGCCCTAGTTAAGGGTCTCATCCCCGAGACGCAGAGTCCGACGCGCCGCTGGCGCGCCCTCTGACCGGGCGCCGCCATACTGCAGAACCCCCTGCCTCCGCGTCGCCGGACGGGTCGCAAGACCCGTGCGAAGGCATGCGGAAGGCTCGCCCGGCGAGCCTTCCGATCCCCTCAGGGAGCGGGAACGGGCAGCTTCTCCCATTCGAGTTCGTCGACATCGCCGATCGGATCGTCCTCGCCCCCGATCATCAGGACGAGGCGAAGCCCGTCGGTGATGTAGGGATCATCCGTCAGATTGGTGCGCGGATCCGCCGGAGGCGAGACGCCGACCCCTGCGGCATAGCCGAAATGCTCGACGGCGCCCGAAAGGAGCAAGTCCTGCAGCAGGTAGTCGCGGTCGAAATCGACCGAGGGGCTGATCCTGTGCGTGGTCAGGTACCAGGAATGGCGCGTCAGCTCGACGCCGATGTCGCGGCTGATCTGGCCGATCCAGACATCCTTGCCCTGGAAACGAAGCGGCGTCAGCCAGAAGCGAACATGATTGCGCTCGTCGATCGTCGAGCGCGCCTTTTGCAGCGCGAGATCCTGCGGCCGGCCGAACAGATAGAGCGGGCTGACCGGCGAGGTGTCATAGGTGGTGCCGAGCACGAAGGATTTCGCCGTGTCGACGGCGCTGTGGAGATCCAGCATTTCGGTCATGCGCCAGCCCCGATCGACAAAGGCGAACAGCGCGGCGAGATCGCCGACCACCACCACATTGAGCGGGTCGCCCTTCTTGCTGCCGTCCTTGTTGGTCGTGCAGCAGGGCATCGCCGCGATCGCCGCCCTGAGGCCGGGAAGATCGACGTCGCGGATCTCACCCGGCTTGTACATGGCGCTGAAGTCGAGGCGTTCGCCGAGATAGGCGGGTCCGGTGACGGGGACGATGAAGCGGAAGCCGATCTCGTCGCCGCCCTTCAGCATGCCGAAGGTCAGGAATTTGAGGCCGGTCTCCAGATGGGTGAAGACGAAACCCGAAACGCTGCCATGCGCGGGCACGGAGAGCGGCACGGCGAGGCGCGTCATCGCCGCGGCGGCTTCGGTGCCGGATTTCGGATCGATCGGATCGCGGAAACGCCAGGCGACCTCGAGCGGCGCGAAATAGGTCTCGTCGGTCGTGATCGGCATGTACCAAAGCGGCTCGTCGCCGCCATTCTCGATCTCGACATAGACCGGCTGCACGCCCTTCTCGATCACGCGAAAGCCGAAGATCGCCTCGATCTGCTTCGCGTCGGGAACAGCCGTCCGCACCGTCACGCCGTCCTGCACCTGCTGGTGAAGCGTGCCGAGCAGCGCAGGATCGAAGTCCGGCGCGGCCAGGGCTGGCGCGGCCATGGTCCCGACCCAGAACAATGCTGCTCCCACCACAGCCAGAAGACCGCGCATTCTCAACCCTCCCATGGTCATGCGCCGAGGGAGCCCTGTCCGGCGCCGGGCGTCAACTGCAATCCCGATGAAACCGCCAGCGGCCTGCCGGCGTTGGTCTTGCAGCCGGATATTTCGGCGCCAAGGCGGAGGAAAGCATGAGCGACCCCAAGAAGCCCGATCCTGACATGCCGCCGGAGACCCCGGATATCGATCACCGGGCCAACGAGGCCTTCCTCGACACGCTGTTCGACACAGATGGGCGGCCGAACCGCGAAGCCGAAGCGATCATCGAGATCGAGGGCTTTGACGAGGACGACGACCCGTAGCCTCTCATCCGCGCCTCTCTCCTGCGCGCGGCCGTGACCGGTCCTAAGCCTCGATCCGGGCGGCGACCGGCGGCCTCGGGCGTCGAGGACGGCCGACCCGATGCTGCAGAGAGAGCAGCAGCAGGCCGAAAAGCGGAATGCCGATATCGGTCCAGAAGATCACGCCGGCATTGCCGGGCGCGAAATTGCCGGTTGCGATCATCTGATAGACATGGCCGCCGGCTGCCCCGAGCAGAAAGGCCGATACGCCGACGATCGCGCCGAGACGAAGATCGAACGAACGGCGGAAGGCGAGGAAGCCGACCAGCGAAAAGCCGAGGCTGGCAAAACCCACCTCGGCCTGGAACGGGCTGTCTGCCCAGCCGATGAAGCGGGCAGCCATCGCACCGAAGAAGGTGTGCATCACGAAATTGTAGAAGAAGCTGAAGCCGATCGAAAAGAACAGAAACCAGCGCAGCAAGGCGTCAACCAGATAGGCGATCGAAAAGGACCGCCAGCCGAACAAGAGCTGGAGCAGCGACATCAAGAGGCCGAGGACGAGGAAGGTCAGCGTGAAGTTGGAGAGCGCAAAAGCGATCCACTGGTCCATGCCTGCTCTCCGTGCCGTCTTGCCCGACGGACGCAGAATAGCAGTGGGTGGCGAGCGGCGCGATGGCCGCCAGCTCCGCAATCAACAGATGAGGATGGCGCGGAAATCGTTCACGTTGGTGAGCGTGGGGCCGGTCACGATGAGCCGCTCCAATGCCGCGAAGAAGCCATAGCCGTCATTGTTGGCGAGATGCGCGGCCGGATCGATGCCGGCGGCACGGGCTGTGTCGAGAATGCGGTCGTCGAACCAGGCGCCGGCATTGTCCTCCGAGCCGTCGATGCCGTCGGTATCGCAGGCAAGCGCCGCGATGCCGGCCCGACCGCCGAGCGCGATCGCCAGCGCCAGCAGGAATTCGGCATTGCGGCCGCCCCGGCCCTTGCCGCGCACCGTGACCGTCGTCTCGCCGCCCGACAGGATCACGGCCGGCCGGGCAACCGGCTCGCCATGATCGGCGGCGTAATGCGCGATCGCAGCCAGCACACGGGCCACTTCGCGCGCCTCGCCTTCGATCGCATCGCCGAGGACGAGCGGCGAAAGGCCGAGTTCGCGTGCCTTGGCCGCCGCCGCGTCGAGCGCCATTTTCGGGGTCGCCAGCATCTCGACGCGCCCCGGCGCCGGAGCAGCAACGCGGTTGGCGCGAATGGCCTCCGCGACGCGCGGCTCGATGGTGATGCCATACTCCGAGAGGATCGCCAGCGCCGCTTCGGGATCGGACTCGTCAGGAATGGTCGGGCCCGAGCCGATGGCGCCCGGATCGTCGCCCGGAACGTCGGAGATCAGATAGGTCACGTGGCGGGCCGGCGCCGCGGCAGCCGCCAGCCTTCCGCCCTTGATGGCGGAGGCGGCCTTGCGGATACGGTTCATCGCGCCGATCGGCGCACCGCTCTTCAGGAGCGCGCGGTTCAGCGCCTGCTTGTCGGCGAGAGTCAGGCCGGGTGCCGGCAGCGCCAGCAGCGCCGAGGCGCCGCCCGACATCAGGAACACGACGAGATCGTCGGGACCGGCCGCGCGGGCGAGATCGAGGATGCGCTCGGCCGCCTGCATGCCGGCCGCGTCGGGCACCGGATGCGACGCCTCGACGACCTCGATCGACTGCGTCGCCATGGCGTGGCCGTAGCGCGTCACAACCAGGCCCTCAAGCGGGCCGTTACCAGCTTCCGACCAGGCCTTTTCGAACGCCGACGCCATCCGGGCCGCACCCTTGCCGGCACCGAGGACGATCGTGCGGCCGCGCGGCGGCTCGGGGAGGCGCCCGGCGAAACGGCCGTCCGGCAACGCGGCCGAGAGGGCGGCGTCGAACAGGGCGGCAAGGATGTCGCGGTCGGAGGCGGCCGGCATGGGCATCGGGGATGGTTCCGGTGTGTCGCGGCGGCGCGTCAGTCGCGCACGCCGAGCGTATAGTCCTGTTGCTGGTCGATGAGCGCGCCGGTCATCGGGATCGACGCGTCGCTCGCCAGGAAGATGGCGAGCCGCGCCACGTCCTCCGGCTTGATCAGCCGGCCCCAGGGCATGCCGGCCTCGGCCTTGGCAAGCCAGTCCTCGCCGAGCCCGAGCTTGTTCGCCTGCATGTCGCGCTCGCCGGGCGTATCGGCCCAGCCGAGCAGGATCCCGTTGCAGCGCACGCGATCGAAACGGTGCGTATAGGCCGCGTTCTTGGTCATGACGGCGAGGGCGGCTTTGCTGCCGGCATAGATGGCGAGCTCCGGCGTGCCGCCATGGACATTGACGGAGAGGATGTTCACCACCGCGCCCGGCGCCTCGCGCTCGCGCAGATGGCGGATGAGCTCCTGCATCAGCATCAGCGGCGCGCGCGTGTTGACGGCGAACATGCGATCGAAAAAGTCGGGGTCGACATCGATGACCGAGGCGCGATCGGTCAGCGCGGCGGCGTTGACCACGACATCGACACGGCCGAACCGGTCCAGCGTCGCCTGGAAGATCGCCGCAGGCGCCTCGGCATCCTCGAGCGCCGCCTCGACGAAGCCGGCCTCGGCGCCCAGCTCCTCGATCTCGGCGGCCGCCTCGGCGCCGCGGCGCGCATTGCGGCCGCTGATCATGACGCCGTCGGCGCCGGAGCGCGCCGCCTCCAGCGCGATCGCGCGGCCGACGCCCTGCGTGCCACCCGTCACCAGCAGGATCTTGCCGTCGACACCTACATCCATGGACCAGCCCTCCCTGATCGCCCGACTTGCTGCTATCAGCATGGACGGGCGGCAACGGCTTTAGCAAGCCGGCGCGCCGCGCGGAAGGCCGGAAATAGTTGCCGGCAATCCCGGGAGGATGGGATGGTGAACGGCAGGGTCGAGCACGAGGACGCGGCGGCGGCGACACTCGCGGCGGCACGTCTCGCGCGGGCGGCGGTTGCTGTTCTTCCGGAGGGACTGCGCGCGGCCGATCTCGATGCGGCCTATCGCATCCAGTCGCGGGTGCACGAGCGCCTGTCCGCCGATCGCTTCGGGCCGCGGATCGGCTGGAAGATCGGCTGCACCACGCCGGTGATGCAGGCCTATCTCGGCATTCCCGAACCCTGCGCCGCCGGGCTGTTCGCGGGAACCCGCCATCGTTCGGGCGTCCGCCTTCGCGCCGGGGATTTCCGCCGGATCGGGATCGAATGCGAGATCGGCGTGCGCTTCAAGGCGGCCGTGCCGACCGAGGCGGCGGGGGACCGGGACGCCATCGCAGCGGCGATCGGCGCCGTCTTCACCGCGATCGAGATCGTCGACGACCGCTATGAAGACTGGCGTTCGACCGACACGCCGACGCTGATCGCCGATGATTTCTTCGCCGCCGGCTGCGTGCTCGGCGCGGAGGTGCCGTTCGACGATATCGGTGACCTCGCCGCACTCGCCGGCGTCACGCGGATCAACGGCGCCGAGGCCGGCCGGGGCGTCGGCGCCGACGTGCTCGGCCATCCGCTGAACGCGCTCGCCTTCCTGGCCGGCAATCTCGGCGCGCGCGGTCGGCGCATCGAGGAAGGCGAGATCGTGCTGACGGGGAGCCTCGTCGAGACGCGCTGGCTGGCAGCGGGCGACCGGGCCGAGATCGAGATCACCGGGCTCGGCGCGGTCTCGCTTGTTGTCGATGCCTGAACGGCGCGCGCGCCGTCAGCGAAAATGTTTGGAGAGCTTCAGGCCCTGCGCCTGATAGTTCGAGCCGCGATCCGCGCCATAGAGCAGCGCGGGGCGCTTCGACATGCGCTCATAGACGAGGCGGCCGACGGTCTGCCCATGTTCGAGGATGAACGGCACTTCGTGGCTGCGCACTTCCAGTACGGCGCGGCTGCCGGCGCCGCCGGCCGCATCATGGCCGAAGCCGGGATCGAAGAAGCCCGCATAATGGACGCGAAACTCGCCGACCAGCGGATCGAACGCGACCATTTCGGCGGCATAATCCGGCGGGACATGCACCGCCTCGCGCGAGACGAGGATATAGAACTGGTCGGGATCGAGGATGATCTCGGCCTTGCCGCGCGGGCGGATCGGCTCCCAATAGTCGAGCACGTCGCAGGCCGCGCGCTTGTCGACATCGACGACGCCGGTATGCCGCTTGGCGCGATAGCCGATGATGTCGCCGGCGCCTTCGAGATCGATCGAGACGAGCAGGCCATTCGAAATCGACGGCGCGCCGTCGACGAGCGGCTCGCGCGCGTGGAGGGCCACAAGCTCGCTATCGGATAGCCGCGCATCGCCGCGGCGGAAGCGGATCTGGCTGAGGCGCGAACCGGTGCGCGCCACGATCGGGAAGGTGCGCGGCGAGACTTCGAGATAGAGCGGACCGGCATAGCCGGGCGGGACCGTATCGAAGGACTGCGCACGATCGGCTATGACGCGCGTGAAGATGTCGAGCCGGCCGGTCGATGATTTCGGATTGGTCGAGGCCTCGATATCCGCCGGCAGCGCCAGGCTTTCGAGCAGCGGCACGATATAGACGCAACCGGTCTCCAGCACCGCGCCAGCCTTCAGGTCGATCTCGTGCAGCTTGAGCTGGTCGATGCGCTCCTGGACGGTGAGCGCCTTGCCCGGCAGGAAGGACGCCCGCACGCGATAGGCGACATCGCCGAGGCGGAGATCAAGGCTCGCCGGCTGGACCTGATCGACATCGAGCGGGCGCGGCGCGCGGATCTGGCTAAGATCGAACGCCGCGCGGATCTCGCTGTCGGAAAGGATTCCGGTCTGAACTTCGCCCGCCACGTCGGCCCCCATATCGGTCGCCCTTCCTATCCGAACTCCCGATTGACGCCAAGGCGCAACAGGCCTATCAAAAACCTCAGTTCGTGGTCCTTTGAGCCGACCGGCTTGCCGCCACGTTAAACAAGGTTGCTAAAAGGTCGGTGGCGGTATCCTCCGTTCCCGATCTTTTGGCCCGACCCTTTGGTCGGGTTTTTCATGTCCGGGATGTTCGAGATGACCGAAGAGACTTCGCCGCGCCGCCGCCGCCCCGCCACGGAACTCGTGCATGGCGGTTCGCTCCGCTCGCAGTTCGGCGAGATGTCCGAGGCGATGTTCCTGACCCAGGGCTTTGCCTATGAGGACGCCGAGGCCGCGGAAGCGCGCTTCAAGGGCGAGGCGCCCGGCTTCATCTATTCGCGCTTCTCGAACCCTACCGTGTTCATGTTCGAGGAACGCATGCGCCTCCTCGAAGGCGCCGCGGCAGCGCGCGCGACGGCGAGCGGCATGGCCGCTGTCACGGCGTCGCTCGTGTCGATGCTGAAGGCCGGCGATCATGTCGTCGCCGCCAAGGCGCTGTTCTCGTCCTGTCTTTATGTCGTCGAGGAATTGCTGCCGCGCTTCGGCGTCGCCTCGACGCTGGTCGATGGCACGGATCTCGACCAGTGGCGTGATGCGGTGCGGCCCAACACCAAGGCTTTCTTCCTGGAAAGCCCGACAAATCCGACGCTGGAAGTGATCGACATCGCGGAAGTGGCGAAGATCGCGCATGAGGCCGGCGCCCGGCTGGTCGTCGATAATGTCTTCGCGACGCCGATCTGGCAGTCGCCGATCGCGCTCGGCGCCGATGTCGTGGTCTATTCCGCGACCAAGCATATTGACGGCCAGGGCCGCGTGCTCGGCGGCATCATCCTGTCCGCCGACGAGGCCTATGTCACCGACCACCTGCACAATTTCCTGCGCCAGACCGGTCCGAGCCTCTCGCCCTTCAATGCCTGGGTGCTGCTGAAGGGCCTGGAGACGCTGGAAGTGCGCGTCCGCCGCCAGACCGAGACGGCCGCCAAGCTCGCCGATTTGATCGCCGTTCATCCCAAGGTCTCGAAGCTGATCTATCCCGGACGCGCCGACCATCCGCAGGCGGCCGTCGTCGCCAAGCAGATGAAGGCGGGCTCGACGCTGATCGCCTTCGAATTGGAAGGCGGCAAGGACGCGGCCTTCCGCGTCGCCAACGCGCTGGAGATCGTCAAGATCTCCAACAATCTCGGCGACGCCAAGAGCCTCATCACCCATCCGTCGACATCGACGCATCAGCGCCTTTCGGAAGAAGCACGCCTCGGCTTCGGCATCACGCAGGGCCTGCTGCGACTCTCGGTCGGGCTCGAGGATCCGGAGGATCTGGCCGAGGATCTCCTAGCGGCGCTCGACGCGGCCTGAGCCGCGGCGCCCTGTTGCGGCCGCGCTACAACGCCCCGGCCCGTTTCGCGCTAGAACAGGCGCAGCGGGCGGGGGACTGAATGATGCGGCGGCGGACGGCATATCTGGCGATCGGCGCTCTCGCGGCGATGGCCTCGGCGGCCGCGGCCGCCGAACTCGGCACCGTCAAGCAGCCCGACGGGACGATCGCTCCGCCCACAGACTGGATCGGCCTCGAGGTCAGCCCGAGCTTCTTCGCGACGAGCACCGGCGGTCACGTCGCCGGCCATTACGACGACACCTCGGTCAAGCTGAACTATGCGCATCGCTTCGACGGCGCCTTCGCGCTCGGCGGCTCGCTGAAGGACGACATCAAGCAGGACGGCAAGCATCAGTTCTATGCCGAGACCAAGGGCGGCTACCGATTCGATTTCGGCCGCTTCTCGCTGACGCCGTCAGCGTCACTCGGCGTGACATGGAACGATACCGGCTTCGGCCCGTCGGGGGACGCGACGACCGCCTATTACGCCTTCTATCTCGCAGGCGATCTCGCACTGTCAGAGAAGCTCATCTGGACCATGTTCGACCTGCGCTATCGCGACGCATTCGACTATGTCTGGGTCACGCCGGAAGTGACGACCGGCCTCACCTACAAGATGACCGAAGCCGACCGGGTCTATGGCAA
The DNA here is from genome assembly GCF_014196455.1 of Kaistia hirudinis. Lineage (GTDB taxonomy): Bacteria > Pseudomonadota > Alphaproteobacteria > Rhizobiales > Kaistiaceae > Kaistia > Kaistia hirudinis. The sequence goes on along the minus strand of NZ_JACIDS010000003.1, from coordinate 357,141 downwards.
TGCCAGCTATTCCTGGAAGGGAACCGGCGACGGGCTGCATGGCGATACCTACGGCTTCGCCCTCGGCGTGCAGCACGGCTTCTGACGTCTTCGCTCCTTGGAACGCTTCTTGATCCGCATCAAGGACGGCCTCGTGTGACCATGCGGTAAATTGCGCCATGGCGGGCTGCCTTCGACCATGGTTAGTGACGCAAAGTTGAAATCGCCCGGCGTGCCGGCGATTGGACAGTTCGGCTGTCCTTCGCTAGTTTGCAATCGTTCCAGTGAGCAGGCCGACTTCATGGATTATCAGTCGTTCTTCGTCGATGCGATCGAAGCTCTCCATTCCGAGAAGCGCTATCGCGTCTTCGCCGACCTCGAACGAATCGTCGGTCGCTTTCCGCATGCCGTCTGGCGCTCCGAGCGGGGCGCGCGCGAGATCACCGTCTGGTGCTCGAACGACTATCTCGGCATGGGCCAGCATCCGAACGTGATCGAGGCGATGGTCTCGACGGCGAGCGGCGCTGGCGCCGGTGCCGGCGGCACGCGCAACATCTCCGGCAACAACCATCCGCTGGTCGAGCTCGAGCAGGAGCTCGCCGATCTGCACGGCAAGGAAGCCGGTCTCGTCTTCACCTCGGGCTTCGTCTCGAACGAGGCGTCGATCTCGACGCTCGCCCGTCTCCTGCCCGACTGCGTGATCTTCTCCGACGAACTGAACCACGCCTCGATGATCGAGGGCGTGCGCCGCTCCGGCGCGCAGAAGAAGATCTTCCGCCACAACGACCTCGAGCATCTCGAAGAGCTGCTTCGGGAGACGGCGCCCGGTCGGGCCAAGCTGATCGTCTTCGAGAGTGTCTATTCGATGGACGGCGACGTTGCCCCGATCGCCGGCATCTGCGACCTCGCCGAGAAATACGGCGCGATGACCTATATCGACGAAGTGCATGCCGTCGGCATGTATGGCCCGCGTGGCGGCGGCATCGCCGAGCGCGACGGCGTGATGCACCGCATCGACGTCATCGAGGGTACGCTCGCCAAGGCGTTCGGCGCGCTTGGTGGCTATATCACCGCCTCGAAGGCCGTCGTCGACGCCGTCCGCTCCTATGCGCCCGGCTTCATCTTCACCACCGCCCTGCCCCCGGCCGTCGCCGCGGCGGCCACCGCCTCGATCCGGCATCTGAAGGCCTCGCAGGTCGAGCGCGACCTGCAGCAGCTCTATGCCCAGCGCACCAAGTCGGTGCTGATCCATGCGGGCCTGCCAGTGATGCCGTCCGAGACGCATATCGTGCCGCTGTTCGTCGGCAATCCGGACCTTTGCAAGAAGGCCTCGGACATGCTGCTCGAGGAGCATGGCATCTACATCCAGCCGATCAATTACCCGACCGTGCCGCGCGGCACGGAGCGGCTGCGCATCACGCCGACGCCGCTGCATGACGACGCGCTGATCGCCGGTCTTCGCGACGCGCTGGTCGATGTCTGGCACCGCCTCTGGCTGCCGCTCGGCCGTACGGCGCCGTTCAGTGCAGTCCCGGCGCATCTCGATGGCGTCGAGCGGCTCGCAGTTTCCAGCGCCGGCGGCTGACCCCGGCGTCCTGCGAGATAGAGACTTCAAAACGCCGTCCGGCCCAGCCGGACGGCGTTTTCGTTGCTGCGCTCAGTGGCGGCGGAGCCAGTCCGACAAGCGGGCCGTCGCCTCGATGAGATGGGCGGGGTCGCGCAGGAAGCACATGCGCATGAAGCCGGACCCGGCCGCACCGAAGGCATCGCCCGGCGCGAGCCCGACATTCGCCTCGTCGACGAGACGGAGGCCGAGCTTGCGGGTATCCGGTTCGCCATCGACGGAGAAGAACAGATAGAAGGCGCCCGGCGGACGGCCGAAGCGCACGCGCCCGGTCGCCTCCAGCCCGTCGCAGACGATGTTGCGCGCTTCGAGCGCCCGTTGCTTCTGGAAGGCGATGAAGTCCTCGCCCTCGTCGAATGCCGCGACGCCGCCGCGCTGCAGGAATTTCGGCGTGCCCGAGCTCGAATATTGCACGAGGTTCTCGATCACCTGGCCATAGGCCGGCGGCGCCGAGAGCCAGCCGAGGCGCCAGCCGGTCATCGCCCAGTTCTTGGACAGCGTATTGACGTAGAGGATGCGATCCTCCGGATCGGCGACGTCATAGAAGGACGGCGCGCGCTCGCCCTCATAGAAGAAGCGCGTGTAGACCTCGTCGGCGATGATCCACAGGCCCCGCTGCCGCGCGAAATCGCGGATCGCGACGAGTTCATCGCGCGTCGCGGTCCAGCCGGTCGGGTTGCAGGGCGAATTCAGGAACATCGCCTTGGTGCGTGCCGTGACGGCGCCGAAATAACGGTCGAGATCGAGGGTCCAGCCGTCATTGCCGAACTGCATCGGCACTTCGACCGCCTTGGCGCCGCCCACCTCGGTGGCCGCGGCAAGGTTCGGCCAGGCCGGCGTCGGCACGATGACCTCGTCGCCCGCGCCGGACACCATGCGCAGCGCGATCTGGATCGCCGGCATGCCGCCCGAGGTCACGAAGAAGCGCTCCGGATCGAACGGGCGGCTGTAGAGCCGCTGATGATAGCGGGCGATCGCCGCGCGCAGTTCGGGAATGCCGCGCTGATAGGTGTAGAAGGTCTCGCCGGCCGCCAGGCCGCGATTGGCCGCCTCGCCGATGAAGGACGGCGTCGGCAGGTCGCCCTCGCCGACCCACAAGGGGATCAGGCCCGGACGGTCACGGCCATAGTTGAAGACTTCGACGATGCCGCTCTCGGGCGCCTCGCTCGCTTCGGGACGAAGCCCGGCCAGGGATGGGTGAAGGGTCACGAATGGCTCGACCTTGCTGAGGAAGGCCGGAAGCTAGCCCATTCCCGCCCGCGACGCTCATCAAAATTCGTGAGCCGTCCCTTCAACCATTTTGAAGGGCGAGCGGCTGCGACGCGCGCCACAGCCGCACCATCCAGGCGCTTACTTCTTGGCGAGTTGGTCGCGGATCTCGCGCAGCAGCAGGATGTCCTCGGGCGTCGCGGCCGGCTCGGGCGACTTCGCCTGCTGGCGCTTCAGCGTGTTCATGCCCTTGACGATCATGAACAGGATCCAGGCGATGATGAGGAAATTGATCAGCAACGTCAGGAAGTTGCCATAGGCGATGGTCGCGCCTGCCTTGCGCGCGGCATCCAGCGTGGGCTGCGGGTCGCCGGCAAGCTGGATATATTTGTTGGTGAAGTCGATGCCGCCGGTGATGCGGCCGATGATCGGCATGATGATGTCATTGACGATCGACTGGACCAGCCCGCTGAAGGCGGCACCGATGATGATACCGATGGCGAGATCGACCATATTGCCCCGGAGGGCAAATTCCCGGAATTCCTTCAGCATTGTCGCGACTCCCTTGATTGTCCGCGCCGACCCCCGATTCGACTCTTCGCGACCTTAAATCAACCGAGCAGCTTCGCAATCCGCTCGCTGCGCCGACGGCGCGACGATCCGGGCCGTTGACGCTTGCGTACGCTTGGGATTAAGAGCCTGCCAAAGAGTGGGGTTTGCCAACGATGTACCGGTCCGTGACGCGCTCCATCCAGGTCACCGTCCAGCCGAGCTTCGTCGAGGACGAGTCCTCCCCCGGGGAAGGCCGCTATGTCTGGGCCTACACCATCGAGATCGTCAATCTGGGCCTTGAAGCCGTGCAGCTGCGCTCGCGCTGCTGGCGCATCACCGACGCGATCGGCCGGACCGAAGAGGTGCGTGGCGTCGGCGTCGTCGGCAAGGAACCGCTGCTGAAGCCGGGCGAGAGCTTCGAATATACCAGCGGCTGCCCGCTCTCGACCTCGTCGGGCATCATGGTCGGCACCTATCAGATGCAGACGGAGACGGGCGAGCTGTTCCTCGTCGACATCCCTGCCTTCTCGCTCGACGTGCCGAACACCGCGCGCGTCGTGCATTGACGGCAGATGCACGCGACGGCCCCGAAAACGCTCGTTTTGTCCCGGATTCGTGACGGCAATCGCATCGATCCTGGCCATCTCGACGCCGTGGACAAAATGGATTAAGAATTTGTCATGTTTGGTGATCCATGAGTGGGGTCACGCGTGATCGAATCAATGTGCGTATCCGCCTCGTGAACTGCATGCGAACGGACAAAAGGCATCGCCAAAGCAAGGCGAAGCGAAAGGGAGGCGTCCGATAGGCTCCATCGCGGACCGCGTGTCCCCCCTTCTTCTGGCGCTCATCCTTCTCATCCTGCCGGCACCGTCCTTCGCGGACGAAAAGATGCCACCGGATCAGGTCGAGCAGCTCGCCCGCCACTATGCCGCTCTCTATGGCCTGCCGCCCGGGATCGTGCTGCGCACGGTGAAGCGCGAGAGCCGGTTTGATCCGGAAGCGCGGAACGGACCCTATTGGGGCCTGATGCAGATCCGCTACGACACCGCCAAGGGTGTCGGCTACAAGGGCACCGCGCAGGGCCTGCTCGATCCGGCGACGAACCTCACCTATGGCGTCGCCTATCTCGCCAACGCCTATATGATCGCCGGCGGCAATGAGAGCCGCACCCATCGCCTTTACCGCTCCGGCTATTATTACGAAGCCAAGCGCAAGCGCATGCTGGCCAAGCTGATCAAGGCACCGGCGATCGGCGAACAGCCGGTGATGGTCGCCGCATTGACGCCGCCCCATCCGAATGCCGCGGTCGATGTGCCGCTGCCCGCAGCCCGGCCAGACGACGTCGCGGAAGCCGACGCTCCGGCCAGCAAGACGCAGGGCGCGGCGAAGCTCGTCGTCGCCGACGCCACGCCGGATGAACCCGCGCCGGCCGCCAATGTGCCGCTGCCGATCGCCAAGCCGAAGATCGCTGTCCAGTCGCCGCCGCCGGCCGACGCGCCGATCGTCGCCAAGCCCAAGGTCGTTCTCGCCTCCGTGCTGCCGGAGCCCCGGCTCTCGCTGGGCTTCGGCCGTGAGACCGCTCCCGCTTCAGCCGCAGCCATGGCGATCGCCGAAGAGGCCGCGCCGGACAATGCCGCCGAGGCACAGGCGGAGGGTGCGCCCCTGCCCAAGCCGAAGCCGACCCTGACCGCCGCCGCGGAACCGCAGACGGCCGAGGCGACTGGCCCGGACTTCTCGGCGTCCTATTTCGACATCGCGGTGAAGATCCTGCCGCCGATGCCCGTGCCCCGTCCGCGCCCGACAGTGCTGGCGGACGCGACGACCGCGCCGACGCTGCTCGCTTCCGTCGCAGCCCCGCGGCCCAAGCCGCGCCCGGTCGAGTAAGACGGCGCGTCGCGCTGCGACGCCCTTTGACGTACGCCCCTCAGATCCGGGTTTCTCTTCCGCCCGCCATGGCTTAGAAAGAGCGCGGGCCGACCGTCCTGCGGTCTGGCGAAGCAATGACCGGAGGAGGAAACGGCAATGACCACGGGCGCAATCTATCCGAGCCTCAAGGGGCGTACTGTTCTGGTGACCGGCGGCGGCAGCGGCATCGGCGAATCCATCGTCCGCCATTTCGTCGCGCAAGGCTCGAAGGTCGGCTTTCTCGATATTGCCGTGGAGCCGTCGGAGAAGCTCGTCGCGGAGCTCAGCCAGACCGGCGAGGTGCATTTCGAGCCCTGCGATCTGAGGGACATCGCGGCGCTACGCCAGGCGATCGCCAATATTCGCGCTAAATTCGGCCCGATCACCATCCTCGTCAACAACGCCGCCCACGACCAGCGTCACAAAATAGAGGACGTGACGCCCGAGTATTGGGACGAGCGCATGAACGTCAACCTGCGGCACCAGTTCTTCGCCGTGCAGGCGGTCATGGACGACATGAAGGCGGCGGGTGGCGGCGCGATCATCAATATGGGATCGGTGACCTGGCTGATCGGCCAGGGCGGCATGCCCGGCTATTCGGCCGCCAAATCGGCGGTTCTCGGCCTTACCCGCAGCCTCGCGCGCGATCTCGGCCCGTTCAATATCCGCGTTTGTTCGGTCGTTCCCGGCTGGATCATGACGCAGCGTCAGATCGATCTCTGGCTGACGCCGGAGGCCGAAGCCGAGCTCATGCAGAAGCAGTGCCTGAAGCGGAAGCTCTATCCGGACGACATCGCCCGCGTCGTGCAGTTCTTCGCCTCGGACGAGGCCTCGGGCTGCACCAACCAGGCCTATATCGTCGACGGCGGCTGGGTCTGAGGTACGCCCGTCAGCGTGACGGGAACGACCCCGACAACACGCGACGCGATCCGCCCGGACCGCGTCGCAATCTTCGAAAGGCTCAGGCGCGCGCCTCTTCGAGGCCGAAGCTTGCCGGCAGCAATTCGGCCATCGAGAAGCGCTGGCCCTTTCCGGTCGGATCGATGCATTCGATCACCGTCTTCGCCGTCGCGAACTCCTTGAGGCGCTGGCGACAGCCGCCACAGGGCGTACAGACGATTCCGCCGTCGACGCGGTCCGCGACCACCACTACGGCGGCGATGCGCCGCCCGGCCGCATCGGCCGCGGCCGAGATCATCTGGCCGATCGCCGAGGTCTCGGCGCACCAGCCCTCGGGAAAGGACGCGTTCTCGACATTGGCGCCGGTAAAGACCTGGCCATCCTCGGTGCGGATCGCTGCGCCGACAGCAAAGCGCGAATAGGGCGCATAGGCGCGCTGCCGCACGGCAAGAGCGCGCTCGTAGAGCTCCGAGTCCATCGGGTCGATCCTTCCGAAAACCACTCCGTCACCGCGATCAAGCCCCGCCCTGCGCGGGCGGTCAAGCCGCAGAAAACGCGCCAGACTGCACGCAGAGCATGCAAACGACCGGCAAAGCGGCACTATTGCGCCGCCGCGGCGCATGAATATGCACTTTCGGCTTTTCTCCGGACCCCGATCTTTCTATCACTCTTGGGCTGCGGTCGATTGTCGACCGCGGAGCGGAGAGGGAGCGGCCCTTGCGAGCGACTTTGGCGCTGGTTGCGCATGACCAGAAGAAGGCCGACATGGTCGCCTTCGCCATTCGGCATGGCGCGCGCCTCGCTGCCTTCGATCTCGTCGCGACGGGCACCACCGGCGGCCAGATCGCCGAGGCGGTGCCGGAGCTTCCCGTCGTCCGCCTGAAGAGCGGTCCGCTCGGCGGCGACCAGCAGATCGGCGCGCTGATCGCCGAAGGACGGGTCGCCGGCCTGATCTTCTTCGTCGATCCGCTGACGCCGATGCCGCACGACGTCGACGTCAAGGCGCTGACCCGCCTCGCTGAGCTCTACGACATTCCGATGGCGCTCAACCGCGCCACGGCTGAGTTGCTCATTACGCATCCGACCGCCTTTCAGCCATCCCATTGACCGCACGAGAGCAGGACTGCGATCCCGGCCCATGAGCGCCCCAGCCTCCGAAAGAAACACCGTCGCCTTCCCGGTCCTGATCGGGGATATCGGCGGCACCAATGCCCGCTTCGCGCTGGTGCGCGGCGGCGACGCCCCGGTCGAGCGCTTTCCGGACGCCAAGACGGCGGACTTCGCGACGATCGACGACGCGATCGCCTCGGTGGTGCCGGCCGACGCGAAGCCGCGCTCGGCGGTCCTGGCGCTCGCCGGCCCCGTGCAGGGCGACAAGGTGCCGCTCACCAACTGCCCCTGGGTGGTCGAGCCGAAACGGATGATCGAGCGCTTCGGCCTCGACGAAGTCATCCTGCTCAATGATTTCGAGGCGCTGTCGCTCTCGCTTCCGGCACTCGGAAATGGCGATCTCGTGCGGATCGGTGGCGGCCGCGCGGTCGAGAGCGGCGCGCAGGTCGTGGTCGGGCCCGGTACGGGCCTCGGCGCGGCCGCGCTGATCCATGCCCGCGGCACCTGGTTCCCGGTGCCCGGCGAGGGCGGCCATGTCGATCTCGCGCCGGTGACGGCGCGCGATTTCGCCATCTGGCCGCATATCGAGGAGCCGTTCGGCACCGGTCCGTTCAGGCGCATCGCGGGCGAGACGCTGCTTTGCGGCTCAGGCCTCGTGCGGCTCTACCGCGCGATCGTCGCCGCGGACGGGCTTACGCCGCGCTTCGACGATCCGTCCGCCATCACCGCCGCCGCGATCGAGGGCAGCGATGCCGCGGCGCGCGAGGCACTGTCGCTGTTCTGCGTACATCTCGGCCGTCTCGCCGGCAATCTCGCGCTCGCCTTCATGGCGCGCGGCGGCGTCTTCCTGGCCGGCGGCATCGCCGCCAAGATCGCGCACTTCATCGAAGGCAGCGATTTCCGCGCGGCGTTCATCGACAAGGCGCCGCATCAGGCGATGATGGACCGCATGCCGACCTCGGTGATCGTCCATCCCGAGCCGGCGCTGGCCGGCATCGCGGCCTATGCGCGCCGGCCGGAGAATTTCGGCGTGGTGACCACGGGCCGCCATTGGCGGCGCTGATCAGCGCGTCCGCAGCAGGCTCGCCACCTCGATCTCCTCATCGAGATCGGGCCAGCTGAGCCGGGCACCCTCGTCGAGGATGGCGCAATTGGCGCGCGCCGCCTCGCTGCCGGCAAGCAGCTTCGCCGACCAGGCCAGCGGGACGGACAGCTCGCGCCCGTCCGCGAAGCCGACGAGCAGCATGTCCTCGGTGACGAAGACGTCGATCGCCCGGGGATCGGGCGTGACGGCCGTTTGGGGCATGGCGCTCTCCCTCCTTGGAAGTTCGTTGTCGCATCCGGGCCCTGGCCGGCCGCGTGTCAGGATGCCGGGCCTCTCGGCTTGGCACGGTTGGTCGGCGCCGCGGCGACCGGATCCTCCGGCCAGACATGCCGCGGATAGCGGCCCCGCATGTCGCTGCGCACGTCCCGCCACGAACCGCGCCAGAAGCTCGGCAGGTCGCGCGTGATCTGGATCGGCCGATGCGCCGGCGAAAGCAGCGAGACGACCAGCGGCATGCTCCCGTCCGCCACCGAGGGATGGCGATCAAGACCGAACAGTTCCTGCACCCGGATGGCGAGAATGGGGCCGGCGGGATCGGAATAGTCGATCGGGATGCGGGAGCCGGTCGGCGCGTCGAAATGGCTGGGCGCGAGACGATCCAGCGCCTCGCGCCGATCCCAGGGCACGAGTGACATCAGCGCTTCCCGCACGAGCCCTGCATCGACGCCGTCGAGGCGGCGCTTTCCGGCCAGATGGGGCCCGAGCCAGTCCTCGAGCGAGTGCTCCAGCGCGGCATCCGAGACATCCGGCCATGCATCGCCGAAACGGGCATGGAGAAAGGCGAGGCGCTTGCGGAAGGCGTCGGCACTGCCGAGATCGAGGCTGGAAAGGCCACGCCGGCGGATCTCGGCCAGAAGCGCGGCCGTCACCCCCGGCTCGGGCAGATCGGCAAGAGGCTTGTCGCTGAGCACCAGCCGGCCGAGCCGCCGCTGCAGCCGCCCGCGGACCGAGCCGGTCGTCTGGTCGAAGGCAATCTTCCGCTCATCGGTGATCCCGGCGGCGAAATGGATCTCGATCTCGGCGCGATCGATCGGCGCGGCGGTCAGGATGCGCGCATTCTCGGCCGCCCCTTGCAACGCCGCGACGACGAGATGCGGCGCGCGCGCCAGCGATTCGGCCGGATCGAGCACGCCGCCGCGGCCATTGGCGAGCACGAAGGCGCCGGGCGCGCCACGGGCCATCGCGATGCGATCGGGAAAGGCGAAACCCGCGATGAGGCCCGCTTCCTCTATCTGGCCACGCCCGGTCTCCGGATCGGCGCCGACATCGCGGGCGAAGCGGGCAGCGAGCGCCAGCGCATCGCGGCTGCGCGGATCGCGGGCAACGAGCAGGCGGCGCAGACGTTCGCGGAGGTCCGGATCATTGCCGCCGAGTCCCGGCTCCTCCAGCAGCACGGCGACCACGCCGGCGAGACCGCCGAGCCCGAGCGCCGCGGCACGGCGCATCATGTGGCCGAGGCGCGGCGGCAGACCGAGCCGGCCGAGCGCCCGCCCCTCATCCGTCAGCCGGCGATCGGCATCCAGCGCCTCCAGCCGGGTGAGCAGCGCCACGGCCTCTTCCCAGGCGGGACGGGGCGGCGGATCGAGGAAGGAGAGAGCCGCGGGATCGGAAACGCCCCAGCCGGCGAGATCGAGCACCAGCGGGGCGAGGTCGGCTTCCAGTATCTCGGGCCGGTCGAAGGGCGCCAGCGCATTGGTCTGGCCCTCGTCCCAGAGGCGGTAGCAGACGCCCGGCTCGGTTCGCCCGGCACGGCCGCGGCGCTGGTCGGCGCTCGCGCGCGATACGCGCCGCGTTTCCAGACGCGTCAGCCCGGTCGCCGGCTCGTAATGCGGCGTCCGCGCGAGGCCGGAATCGATCACGACCCGCACGCCCTCGATGGTCAGCGACGTCTCGGCGATCGACGTGGCGAGCACGACCTTGCGCCGGCCCTCGGCCGCGGGCCGGATGGCGCGATCCTGCGCGGCGAAATCGAGCGCGCCATAGAGCGGCGCCAGCTCGACGCCCGCCGGCAATCGCCCGTCGAGCCGTTCGGCGACGCGGCGAATCTCCGCCTGTCCGGGCAGGAACACGAGGAGGCTACCGGGCTGCTCGGCGAGTGCGCGCCGGACCGCCGCGGCGACGGCATCCTCCATGCGCTCGGCGCCATCGCGGGGCAGATGATGCGTCTCGACGGGGAACATGCGGCCGAGGCTCTCGACCACCGGTGCGTCCCCGAGCAGCCGCGCGACGCGGGCGCCGTCGATCGTCGCCGACATGACGAGAATGCGGAGATCGTCGCGGAGACCGGCCTGCGCATCAAGGGCGAGGGCGAGGCCGAGATCGCCGTCGAGGCTGCGCTCATGAAACTCGTCGAAGAGCACCGCCGCGACGCCGTCGAGCGACGGATCGTCCTGGATCATGCGCGTGAAGACGCCTTCGGTGACGATCTCGACCCGCGTCCGCGCCGAGATGCGGCTTTCCATGCGGACGCGATATCCGACGGTGCCGCCGGCCGTCTCGCCGAGCGTCTCGGCCATGCGTCGCGCGGCGGCGCGGGCTGCGAGGCGCCTCGGCTCGAGCACGAGGATGCGTCCGTCGCCCCGCCAGGGCGCGTCGAGGAGGGCCAAGGGAACGCGGGTCGTCTTGCCGGCACCGGGCGGCGCCACGAGCACCGCATTCGGGCCCGCGGCCAGGGCGCGCATCAGGTCCGGGATGACGTCGTCGACGGGAAACAATTGCGTCCTCCCCGCTGCCGCGGAGACGCTTATTCCGCCGCTTCGGGGCTGGCCTCGGCGCGCGCTTCCTGGGCCTTCAGCTCGTCCAGACGCGGCATCGAGATGATGTTGTAGCCGGAATCGACGAAATGGATCTCGCCGGTCACGCCCGAGCCGAGATCGGACAGGAGATAGGTCGCCGTGCCGCCGATCTCTTCGATCGACACGGTGCGGCGGAGCGGCGAGTTGCGCTTCTGGAAGCTGTACATCAGCCGAGCATCCGACACGCCCGAGCCGGCCAACGTGCGGACCGGACCGGCGGAGATCGCGTTGACGCGGACGCCCTCGCCGCCGAAATCCATGGCGAGGTAGCGCACGGAGGATTCGAGCGCCGCCTTGGCGACGCCCATGACGTTGTAGTTCGGCATGACGCGGGTCGAGCCGCCATAGGTCAGCGTCAGGATCGAGCCGCCCTTGGTCATCAGCGCCGCGGCGCGCTTGGCGATCTCCGTGAAGGAGAAGCAGGAGATGAGCATGGTGCGCGCGAAATTATCGCGCGTCGTGTCCGCATAGCGGCCCTTGAGCTCGTTCTTGTCGGAAAAGGCGATGGCGTGGACGAGGAAGTCGATCGAGCCCCATTCGGCCTTGAGCGTCTCGAAGACGCCGTCCACCGAGGCGAGGTCTTCGACGTCACAGGGGAGCAGCAGCTTGCCGCCGACCGAATCGGCCAGCGGCCGGACACGGCGGCCGAACGCCTCGCCCTGATAGGTGAAGGCCAGCTCGGCGCCGTGCGACGCCAGCGTCCTGGCGATGCCCCAGGCGATGGAATGGTCGTTCGCGACGCCCATGACGAGGCCGCGTTTGCCGCTCATCAGGCTGCTGATCGTTCCCGTCATTCCGTCGCCCCTTTGTCGGCCTTAGGCCGTGTAGCGCTGGAAGACCAGCGATGCGTTGGTGCCGCCGAAGCCGAAGCTGTTGGAAAGCACGGTGTCGATCTTCGCGTCGTCGATGCGCTTCCTGACGATCGGCATGTCGGCGAAGGCCGGATCCAGCTCCTCGATATGCGCCGATTCGGCGATGAAGCGGTTGTTGAGCATCAACAGCGAATAGATCGACTCGTGCACGCCGGTCGCGCCCTGCGAGTGGCCGGTCAGCGACTTGGTCGCCGAGATCGGCGGGCAGTCGTCGCCCGAGCCGAACACCTCGCGGATCGCTTCCATCTCCTTCAGATCGCCGATCGGCGTCGAGGTGGCGTGCGGGTTGATGTAGTCGATCTTGTCGCGAACATTGGCGATCGCCTGGCGCATGCAGCGCGCGGCGCCTTCGCCCGACGGAGCGACCATGTCGGCGCCGTCGGATGTCGCGCCATAGCCGACGATCTCGCCATAGATGCGCGCGCCGCGCGCCTTGGCGATTTCGAGATCCTCGAGCACCAGAACACCGGCGCCGCCGGAGATCACGAAGCCGTCGCGATTGGCGTCATAGGCGCGCGAGGCAATGGCAGGCTTGTCATTGTACTTCGACGACAGCGCGCCCATCGCGTCGAACAGCACGGAGAGCGTCCAGTCGAGCTCCTCGCAGCCGCCGGCGAACATGCGGTCCTGCTTGCCCCAGAGGATCGACTCATACGCATTGCCGATGCAGTGGTTCGACGTCGCGCAGGCCGAGGAGATCGAATAGTTGACGCCCTTGATCTTGAACCAGGTCGAGAGCGTCGCGGAGGGCGAGGACGACATCGCCTTCGGCACAGCGAGCGGGCCGACCTTCTTGGACGAGCCGGAAGCGAGCGCCTTCTGCGCCGATTCGACGATGGTGCGCGTCGAGGGGCCGCCGGAACCCATGATGATGCCGGTGCGCTCGTTGGAGATCTCGTGCTCCTCGAGCCCGGCATCGCGGATCGCCTGGTCCATCGCGACATGGTTCCAGGCGGTGCCGCCGCCATGGAAGCGCATCGCCCGGCGATCGACGATCTCGGCCGGATCGAGCGTCGGCGCGCCGGCGACATGGCTGCGGAAGCCGTGCGCGGCGTAGTCCTCGGCGAACGAAATGCCGCTCTTGGCCTCGTGAAGGCTCGCCAGCACTTCCTGGGTGTTGTTGCCGATGGAGGAGACGATCCCCATCCCCGTCACGACGACCCGCTTCATTGCAATCTGTCCTTAAGCTTGGAGCGCGAACCGCTCGGTTGCGACCTGCCGGCCCCGATCGGGCCCGGCCTGCCGCTCAACCGACGGCAGGCTGCGCATCGCCCTGGAAGAGGCCGACCCGGAGGTCCTTGGCCCGATAGATGGTCACGCCATCCGCCTTAAGCCAGCCGTCACCGATGCCGAGCACCAGTTTCGAGCGCAGGACGCGCTTCAGATCGACGCCGTATTCCACGAGCTTGACCGACGGCAGCACCATGCCGGAGAACTTGAGCTCGCCCGTCGACAGCGCGCGGCCGCGGCCCGGCGCGCCGAGCCAGCCGAGGAAGAAGCCGAGCATCTGCCACATGGCGTCCAGTCCCAGGCAGCCCGGCATCACCGGATCACCCTTGAAATGGCACTGGAAGAACCAGAGGTCCGGATTGACGTCGAGTTCGGCGCGGATGTGGCCCTTGCCATATTCGCCGCCCTCCTCGGAGATCGAGGTGATCCGATCGAACATCAGCATGGGCGGAAGCGGTAGCTGGGCGTTGCCCTCACCGAACAATTCGCCTCGCCCGCAGGCGAGAAGAGCTTCATAGTCAAAGCTCGACGGGCGATCTTCCATGCCGTCTGTCCACCTCTTCCCGGTTGCCGAACTGGCGCTTCAGCCCGAACGGCCCCATATTGATTTCATGCGCGTATCGTTGCACCCCCGCGCGGGTCGTGGCCTTCCTAACATAGGCCGATTCCGTTCGAAAGCCCGCGAAGCAGCCGGATTCCGTCGCCCTGCCCTGCGCGGAGTGGGTGACGGAGCGCTATGGCGGCTCAGCATCGCCGCCGCCGGTGTGGCGATAGGGCGGATGATGATGGCAGCTTTCCTCGTCCTCGCGGCCCCGCTCGGCGCAAGCGCCGACAGCCTTTTCAGCAATCCCGGCCTCGGCATGGCCCCGGTTCAGGTACCGCGCGTCGTGCCGAAGACCGTGACGCCCGGCGTCCCGCCGCTCAACGCGAACCAGTGCCTGCTGATGGCCGGCAGCTGTCCCACGGGCCGGCTGCAGCGCTCGGGCAATCTCTGCTTCTGCGTGAGCGGCAACGGCACGGTTCGGCAAGGCACGACCAGGGTCAAGCCGCAGGGCGCACGACCGGCCATCGAATCCGATCCATAGCGCCGCATCGACCGGTGGCAGCCGGCATGCCATGCTGGCGGCCGCGCAATTGCGGAGCCATCCGTGCCGGCCTTCGACGTCATCATCATCGGCGGTGCCGTTCACGGCGCCTCCGCGGCCTATCACCTCGCGGCCGATCCCGGCTTTTCGGGCCGCATTCTCCTGATCGAGAAGGATCCGAGCTTTGCCACGGCGGCCAGCGCGCTCTCCGCCGCCTCGATCCGCCAGCAATTCTCCGATCCGACCAATATCGCCATCTCGCTCTACGGCATCCGCTTCCTGCGCGAAATCGGCGACCGCCTGGCCGTCGAAGGTTCGAGGCCGGCGGTCAGCCTGGTCGAGGGCGGCTATCTGTTTCTCGCCAGCGCGGCCGGACGGGGCGTTCTCGAAGCCAATCACGCGCTCCAGACGTCGCTCGGGGCCGATGTGGCGCTGCTCGATCCCGAAGCGCTGGCCGCGCGCTTCCCCTTCCTCGCGCTCGACGACATCGCCGCCGGCAGCTACGGGCTCACCGGCGAGGGCTGGTTCGACGGCTGGGGGCTGATGCAGGCCTTCCGCGCCAAGGCGCGCTCGCTCGGCGTCGAGGTCGAGACCGCGACGGTCGAATCGATCGTGGAAGAGGGTGGGCGCGTGACGGGCGTGCGTCTCGCCGATGGCGGGTTTCGCGCGGCGGGCCATGTCATCGTCGCGGCGGGGACGGGCGCGACCGCGCTGCTGGCGCCGCTCGGCATCGCGTTGCCCGTGGAAGCGCGCAAGCGCTGCATCTTCACCTTCGCCTGCCGTGAGAAGCTGCCGGGCTTTCCCATGCTGATCGACCCGTCGGGCACCTATTGCCGGCCCGAAGGCGAGCTCTTCCTGTGCGGCGCGGCACCCGACCCGGATGACGATCCGACTGCAACGGATTTCGAGGTCGATTACGCGCTGTTCGAGGAGCGGATCTGGCCTGTTCTCGCCGCCCGCGTTCCCGCCTTCGAGGCGATCCGGCCGGGACGGGCCTGGGCCGGGCACTACGACATGAATCTCTTCGACTACAACGCCATCGTCGGGCCGGTGCCCGGCTTCGCCAATCTGCTCGTCGCCAACGGCTTTTCCGGCCATGGGCTGCAGCAGGCACCGGCGGTCGGGCGCGGCCTCGCCGAACTCGTCGCGCGCGGCGCCTATGAAACGCTCGACCTGTCACCGCTCGGCTTCGAACGAATCCTCGCGGGACGGCCGCTTCTGGAAAAGAATATCGTCTGAAACCGCGATCAGGCGCGCTCGGGGAAGAGCGCCAGCATCCCGTCGCGGCTCGCCTTGGCGACGCCACGCTCGGTGACGAGCCCGGTCAGCAGGCGGGCGGGCGTCACATCGAAGGCCGGATTGGCGGCGCGTGTGCCCTTCGGCGTCAGCCGAACCTTGACGATCGTGCCGTCGCCGGCGACGCCCGCAATATGTGTGACCTCGTCGCTGGCGCGCTCCTCGATCTCGATCTCCTTGACGCCATCGCCGATGCGCCAGTCGATCGTCGAGCTCGGCATGACGACATAGAAGGGCACGTTGTTGTCGCGGGCGGCGAGCGCCTTGAGATAGGTGCCGATCTTGTTGCAGGCATCGCCATGCGCGGTGACGCGGTCGGCGCCGACGAGGCAGATATCGACCGCGCCATGCTGCATCAGATGGCCGCCGGCATTGTCGGCGATCAGCGTGTGCGGCACGCCGTGCGAGCCGAGTTCCCACGTCGTCAGGCTGGCGCCCTGGTTGCGCGGGCGCGTCTCGTCGACCCAGACATGGACGGGAATGCCGCTGTCATGGGCGTGATAGACGACGCCGAGCGCCGTGCCCCAGTCGACGCAGGCGATCCAGCCGGTATTGCAGTGGGTCAGGATATTGACCGGTCGCGAGCGGCCATTGGCCTCCCAGATCTCGCGGATGAGCCGCGCACCATGGGCCGCCATGGTGCCGTTGGTGGCGATGTCTTCGGCATGCAGGCGATCCGCTGTCGCGAAAGCCGCGGCGGCGCGCGCGCCGGGCGGCACCGCAGCCACCGCATCGCGCACGATTTCCAGCGCCCAGCGGAGATTCACCGCCGTGGGACGGGCGGCGTTCAGCGCGGCGAAGGCTGCGGCGAGATTGTCGTCGGAGGGGTCGTCGTGGAGCGCCATGGCGAGGCCATAGGCGCCGGTGACGCCGATCAACGGCGCGCCGCGCACCACCATGCGCTTGATCGCGTCGATCGCATCGGCCACGTTTTCGAGCCGCAGCGTCTCGAATCGATGCGGCAGCAGCGTCTGATCGACGACGACGACGGAAGCGGCTTCCCCCTCGCGCCAGATGGACCGATAGGCGACGCCGTCGACTTTCATGGCAGACCCCGCTGCTGGAGCGTTCGAAATGGATGACCGTCCTCACGTAATCGAGTAGACGCGGAACCGCCAGCCCCTCCTGAGCGCCGTCCGCGCCGGAGGGGGCCCGAAGAACACGACGAGGAGCGATCCATGGCCATGCCGAAGCAGCCGATCCGTGCGGTCCTGACCGACATCGAGGGCACGACCTCCTCGATCTCCTTCGTCAAGGATGTGCTGTTTCCCTTCGCCCGTGCCCGCCTCGCCGGCTTCGTCGCCGAGCACGCGGACGAACCGGCCGTCGCCGAAGCGCTCGATGCGGCGCGCGCGCTGGCCGGCGACGCCACGCTCGACCGCGACGCCACGGTGGCGCTGCTGATTGCCTGGATCGACGAGGACCGCAAGGCGACGCCGCTCAAGGCGCTGCAGGGCATGATCTGGGAGGATGGCTATCGTTCGGGCCAGCTCGTCGGCGACATCTATCCCGACGCGGCCGAACAGCTGGCGCGCTGGCGCAATGAAGGTCTCGTGCTCTACGTCTATTCGTCCGGCTCGGTGCTGGCGCAGAAGCTCATCTTCGGCCACACCGCCGCCGGCGACCTGACGCCGCTCTTTTCGGGCTATTTCGATACGACGGTCGGCCTGAAGACGGACCACGCCTCCTATGCCGCGATTGCCGAGGTGATCGGCCTGCCGCCGCAGGCGATCCTCTTCCTCTCCGACAATATCCGCGAACTCGACGCGGCGGCGGAAATCGGCATGGCGACAATCGCGCTCGACCGGGGCGAGGTGGTGATGCCGCCGGGCCAGCCCCACCCGGTGGCCAAGACCTTCGACGCGATCGACGCGCCGGCCGGCCGATTGAAGGCCAGCGCATCGTGAGAACGGCGTCCGGCAAGGCGACGGCGGTCGGCGCGGCCGCGATCCTGCTCTGGTCGACGCTGGCCGTCGGAACCACGCTGACCAAGGTCATTCCAACCTTCGAGGCGCTCGCCATCACCTTCGCGATCGGCGCCGCGACGGTGCTCGTCGGCTTTCTCGCCATCTCCGGCCCGTCGCGGATCGTGACCGGCTTCCGCGCCTGGCCGGCCAAGGCCTGGATCATCTCGATCGCCGGCATCTTCCTCTATCACGCGCTCTATTTCCTCGCCTTCCGCCTGGCGCCGGCCGGGCCGGTGACGATCGTCAACTATCTCTGGCCGCTGCTCATCGTGCTCTTCGCCGGCATCCTGCCGGGCGGGACGTCGCGGCTCGGCTGGCCGCAGATCGTCGGCGGCGTGGTCGGTTTCGGGGCGACGATCCTCCTCATCGGCGGCAGCGGCGACGCTGTCGCGCTCGGCGGCGGAGCCATGGCCGGCTATCTGGCCGCGCTCGCCTGCGCCTTCACCTGGAGCCTTTATTCGGTGATCAACAACCGCATCGGCGCGCCGGGGAGCGAGCCGATGATTCTCGTCTGCGCCGCCGTCGCCCTGCTCGGCGCGCTCGGCCATGTCCTCGCCGGCGAGACCTTCGTCACGCCGGATCTGCCGACCGCGATCGGCCTCGCCGTGCTCGGCGCGGGACCGGTGGGCGCGGCCTTCGTCGCCTGGGACCACGCGACCAAGCGCGGCAACATCACCGTGCTCGGCGCGCTCTCCTATGCGACGCCGCCGCTCTCGATGATCCTGCTCGTCCTGTTCGGCCAGGCGCCGGCCAGCTGGCGCCTTGGCCTCGCAACGATCCTGGTCGTCGCAGGCGCGGCGCTCGCGGCCATGCCGGGGCGCAGGGCAGCGACAAAGGCGGCTGCCGACGCCAAATCCTGATAGGGTTGCGCGCGTCGAACCGGCCGGGCCCAGCCATCGGCCAGGCCGGTTCGCCCGACAACCGGGGGAGCCATGGCCGACGAGATCGAGGATCTGAAGGCGCTCTTCACCGCCAAGCCGCGGCCGACGAGCTGGGCCGAGCGACGGCAGCGGATGGACGAGATCTGCGCGATCGATCCGCCGCCAGACGATATCGTCTTCTCGCCCGCGACGATCGGCGCGATGCAGGCGGAATGGTCGCTGGGGCCCGGCAGCGACGCGCGCCGCGTGCTGCTCTATTTCCACGGCGGCGGCTATTGCTCGGGATCGATCACCAGTCATCGCGGCATGGTCGGCCGCGTGGGCCGGGACGCAGCCATCCGCACGCTCGCCATCGCCTATCGCCTCGCGCCGGAAGCCCCCTATCCCGCGGCGCTGGAGGATGCGCTGGCCGCATGGCGCTTCCTGCGCGATCAGGGCTATGCGCCGGGTTCGATCGCCATCGGTGGCGACAGCGCGGGTGGCAATCTCACCCTGGCCCTGATGCTCAGACTGCGCGCCATGGGCGAGGCTCTGCCGGCGGCCGCCTGGCTCGTCTCGCCATGGCTCGACCTGCGCATGACGGGCAAGACGCTGGATTCGAAGGCGGCCATCGATCCGCTGATCAGCCGGGACTATCTGACCGGCCTCGCCGCGGCCTTTCTCGCCGGGCACGATCCGGGGGATCCGGTCGTGTCTCCCCTCTATGCCGACCTCGCCGGCCTGCCGCCGGTGCTGATCCAGGTCGGCTCCAGCGAGACGCTGCTGGACGATGCCGTGCGCGGGGCGGCCGCGCTCGGCGCGGCGGAGGTTCGCACGACGCTCGAGATCTGGCCGCGCATGATCCACGCCTGGATGCTGTGGTCGGAACGGCTGACGGCGGGACGCGCCGCCAGCGATCATGCCGCGCGCTGGCTGCGCGCCGCGTTCGGCGAGGCGCGCGGTTAGCCGAGCGTCTCCTCGAAGAAGGTCAGCAGCCGCTTCCAGTGGCGCTCGGCGCCGGCCGCGTCGAAGGAGAGATTGTCCGGCACGGTCCAGCCATGGTTCATGCCGACATAGTTCTCGATCACATGATCGACGCCGCCTTCGCGCAGCGCCGTCGCGAGACGGGCCGATTGCTCCGGCGGGAAGCTCTGGTCGACGCCGGCGTTGCCGACATAGACCCGCGCCTTGATCGAGGCGGCCAGGCGGTGCGGACTGTCCGGCGCCTCGCTGGCGATATTGCCGCCATGAAGGCTCGCAGCCGCCGCGATCGCGTCGGGATAGGTGCCGGCGGCCGCGAGCGCCCGTCCGCCGCCGAAGCAATAGCCGACCGTCCCGATGCGCCCGCTTGCTCCATTGGCCCGCAGCGCCTCGATGAAGGCACCGCTATCGGCAGCGGTCATCGCCTGCGTCGTGCTGCCGAGCAGCGTCATGATCGCCTTGCGCGAATCCTCGTTCCCAAAGGCCGATGTGTCGAAGGGGCCATAGGGGATGGAGCGGTAGAAGAGATCGGGGACCAGGACGAAATAGCCGGCATCCGCGAGGCGGTTGGCCATGCCGTCGAGTGCGGGCCGGAGCCCGAAGGCGTCCATATAGAGGATGACGCCGGCTGCGGCGCGGCGGGCCGGATCGGACGGCGCGAAGAAGTGCGCGGCTGCCGTGCCGTCGGCGGCCTGGATCTTCAGATCGGTTTTCATCGGGCGGTATCCGTGGAAGGACGTGGGGAGGGAATGACCTTGCTGAAGTATGGCGATTCCGGCCTTTCTCAATCCCCCTCGCGGCCGAAATGTCGGATCAGCACCGCCGCGATGATGATCGCGCCTGTCATGACGTCCTGCAGAAAGCTCGGCACGCCGAGAATGGTGAGGCCGTTCGAGATCACGGCGATGATCGCCGCGCCGAGCAGCGTTCCGGGAATGCTCGGCTCGCCCTCGCGAAAGGCGGTCATGCCGAGGAAGACGGCGGCATAGGCCTGCAGCAGATAGCCGCCGCCGCCGGTCGGATGGGCGCTGCCGAGCCGCGCCGTCAGCAATAGCCCGGCGAGCGCCGCGAGCAGGGCGCAAAGCGCGAAGGCGACCACCATGTCGCGCCGGACCGGCAGGCCGACGAGCCGCGCGGCCTCGCGATTGCCGCCGATGGCATAGAGGCGGCGGCCGAACTCGGTCTGGTCGAGCACCAGCCAGAAGACAAGTGCGACGCCGGCGAGCCAGAGCGTCGGCACGGGCACGCCGAGGATCGCCCCGCGACCCAGCGCACGGAAGACGGGCGGGATGCCGGAGAAGAGCGTCGCGCCATTCGAGACCCAGAAGGTCAAGCCGCCGATCACCGTGCCGAGCGCCAGCGTCGCGATGAAGCTCGGCAGGGCGAAGCGGGCGACCAGGACGCCGGAGACGACGCCCATGACAAGGGCGGAGAGCAGGACCAGCGGGAAGACGAGGGCCAGCGGCCAGCCGGCGCCGAAGAGGGCGACGGACGCGATGCCCGCCCAGGACACGACCGCCGAGACGGAGAGATCGAACTCGCCGAGCACCATCACCAGCGTCGCGCCGATCGCGACGATGGCAAGCAGCGACATCTGCTGCGTGATGTTGACGAGGTTGGCCACCGAACCGAAGGCGCCCGGCGAGGCGATCGCGAAGATCGCGACGATGACGACGAGCGCGACGAGGGTGCCGTAACGGCGAAGCAGGATCATCAGGCGGCTTTCGGAGGAACGTCGGTCACGGCATGGCCGAAGGCCGCCGCGACGATGCGGCCGCGGTCGATCGCATCCGCGGCGAGATCGGCGGTGATGCGGCCGGCGCAGAGGACGACGACGCGGGTCGAGAGGGCGATCAGCTCCTCGATATCGCTGGTCGCGACGATGACGGCGGCGCCGTCGGCGGCGATACGGCGGAGTTCGGCGTGGATCTCGGCCTTGGCGCCGACATCGACGCCGCGCGTCGGCTCGTCGACCAGCATCACGCGGGTCCTGCGGCCGAGCCAGCGGCCGAAGACCAGCTTCTGCTGGTTGCCGCCGGAGAGCGTCATCGGCGAGGCCTGCAGCGAGGCCGCGGCGAGGCGAAGACGGCGCGCGACATCCTGCGCGAAACGGCGGATGGCGGGACGGGAGGATACCGGCAGCGACCGCGCCGCGCGAAAATCAGAGAGATGCGGCAGAGCAAGGCTCGCCTCGATCGACAGCGGAGCGGCCAGCGCCTCGCGGCGGCGATCCTCCGGCACATAGGCGAGGCCGCGCGCGACGCGCGATGCGATGCCGCCCTTGAGTGGCGCCCCGTCGACGGAGATACGACCCCGCGCCGGCTTCGCGCCCCAGATGAGCTTGAGCAGGCTGGAGCGGCCTGAGCCGACCAGGCCGTAGAGGCCGACGATCTCGCCCGCCGCCGCCTCGAACGCGATCCCTTCGCCCGCGGGCCCGAACGCAATCTCGGCGCTGAGGCGAGGAGCGGCCGAGCCATCCGCGACAGCGACCGGCGCCGCATACTTGGCACCACCGCTCGCGGAATCCTGACGTCTGTCCGAACCGCCGGACATCAGCGCCACCAGCCCGTCGCGGTTCGTGTCGGCGATCCGGCCGGAACCGACCGTGCGGCCATTGCGCAGGACCGTATAGTCCGCGCAGAGCGCGGTCACCTCGTCGAGGCGGTGTGAAATGAACAGGACGGCGGTGCCCTCGGCGGCGAGCTGGCGCACGACCGCGTGCAACCGCTCAGCCTCGCCCTCGGACAGGCTCGATGTTGGCTCGTCCATCACGACGAGGCGGGCCGGCTCCATCAAGGCGCGCACGATCTCCGCCATCTGGCGCTGGCCGGGCGTCAGGCGCTTGGCCGGCCGGTCGAGCGGCAGATCGGGCGCGATGCGGGCGGCGACCTCGGCCACCCGCGCCCGCATGGCGCGCTGGTCGATGAAGGGGCCGCGGCGCGGATGCCGGCGCCCGATCCAGCCATTCGCCACCGCATCGAAATGCGGGACGAGGTTGAGTTCCTGATGGATGAAGCGAAGCCCCATCGCCTCGGCGGCGCGCGGCGAGGCGATCGCGGCCTCGCGCCCGTCCAGGCGGATCATGCCCGCCTCCGGCGCATGCACGCCGGAGAGGATCTTGATCAGGGTCGACTTGCCGGCGCCGTTCTCGCCGAGCAGCGCATGCACCGAACCGGCGGCGATGCGCAGCGCGGCGCCGTCCAGCGCCAGCGTGGCGCCGAAGCGCTTCGTGACCCCGGTCAGCGCCAGGAACGGCGCGTCTTCGGGATTCACGGGCAGGTGACGCCGAGCGTCTCGGGCGTGATCAGCTTGGCCGGGGCATAGAGCTCGGCCTTCTCGGGCTTCTCGCCGGCGAGGATCTTGGTGAGCCCGTCGGCGGCGAGGCCGGCCATGGCGTCGAAGTCCTGGCTGACCGTGCCCTTGATGTGGCTGCACGCCTTGATCATCTCAACGGCCTGCGGGTTACCGTCGATGCCGGCGATGATGATCTTCGAATCCGGCTTGTCGGCCTCGATCGCGAGTTCGGCGCCGATGGCCGGCTCGTCCCAGGCGGCCCAGATCGCGTCGATCTCGTCGCCCTTGGCCTTGAGCAGGTCTTCGGTCACCTTGCGGGCATCGTCGATCGGGCCCGGCACGACCATGTAGTGCTCGGCGACGACCTTGATATCCGGGTTGTTCTTCAGCGCCGCGTCGAGCGCCAGCTCGCGCTGGTGCACGCCGGGATGCGCCGAATAATAGAACTTGGCGATGTTGCCCTTGCCGCCGAGCTTGCCGAACAGGAATTCGGACAGCTTGGAGCCGAGCTCGAAATTGTCGGAGGTCACGTTGAGCACGACGCCCGGTGCCGTCGCGCCGTCGATCGCGATCACCGGGATGCCAGCCGCCGCGGCGGCGTTCACCTGGTCCTGAAGCTGCTTGGGATCGACCGAGACGAGCACGATGGCGCCGACCTTGGCGGCGACCACATCCTCGATGCGGCTCGCGAGCTGGCCGACATCGCCGCGCGTATCGATGACCGAGGCGTTCCAGCCGGCCGCCTTCGCCTTGTCCTCGAAGACGGTGATCATCTGGTTGGTGGCGACCGAGCTCTGATAGGGCGTCATGACCGCAACGTCGACCGCGTGGGCGAGCGGCGCGACGAGCGCGGAGCCGGCGAGCGCCAGCGCGAAGATTGCGGAACGCATTGTGAGTGAACTCCCCGTGAATTTGGTCCTGATTGATATCGCCTGCGCCCTTGGCGAAGCAAGCGGCGCCGCCCGCTATGTCTCGGCGAGCAGAGCGGCGAGCGCGCGGGCGTCGGCCGTCGCCTTGCGATAGGCGAGGAAGCGGCGCGCGGCCCGCTCCGCCCGCTCCGGCCGCGGCGCGACGATGACATGGCCGTCATCGGCATGGCCTTGCAATCCGAGCACCGGCGCGAGCAGGCGATAGGCGCCATAGGCGGTGACCAGTCGGCTTTCCGGCGGCACGGTCACCGTGGCGCCCGTCACATCCGCGATCAGGCGGGCGACGGTGAGGCTGGCGACGACGCCGCCGGCGAGCGCGATTTCGCGCGGGCGGACCGGGAGCGCGTCGAGATTGTCGCGAATCGCGAAGGCGAGCCCCTCGAGCACCGCATAGGCCAGCGCGGCCGCATCATGCGACCTGTCGAGCCCCAGAAAGGCGCCGCGCACGTCGCGATCGGAGAAGGGACCGCGCTCGCCGATCAGGAAGGGCAGGAAGAGCGCGTTCGGCGGCGCGGCGTCCTTGGCCGCGGCCTCGGCATAGAGCGCGCTGACCGGACGGCTCGCCAGCGCGGCGAACCAGTCGGCCGCCAGCCCGGCCGCGAGGAAGGGCGCGATGACCACGACATCGGTGCCCACGGGGGCGGCGAGCGAATAGGCGCTGGTCGGTGCCCCGGAGAGGGCGAGCGGCATGGTCGCCGCGATCCAGCCCGTCGTGCCGAGATAGGCATGCGGGCGATCATGCGCCTCGCTCGACGTTCCCCAGGCCGTCGCGCCGCCGTCGCCCGCACCGACATGCACCGGGATCCCGGCAGCGAGGCCGAGTTCGGCGGCGGCCTCGGGCAGGAGCGGGCCGGCGAGCGCATCGGCATCGAGAATGTCGGGCAGCAGGGCCGGCGAGATGCCGGCCGCGCCGAGAATCTCCGGATCCCATTGGCGCGTCGCGATATTCATCAGTCCGCTGGTGGTCGCGCAGCTCGGATCGACCACCGCGCGGCCGGTCATGCGATGGATCACCGCGTCCTTGGCGCCGAACAGGACGCGCCGCGTCGCCGCCATCGCTTCGGGCTCGTGCTCATAGAGCCAGTGCAGGCGGAAGAGGCACAGAGCCGGCTCGGCGAGATTCCCGACGCGCGTCTCGAAATCGGCCTGCAGCGCGGCGCGCTGGGCGGCGACCTGGCTCCGCGTCACGCGCGCATCGCTATAGAGGATCGCCGGCCGCAGATACTCGCCGCTGCCGCCGAGCAGCAGCACGTTCTGCATCGAGCCAGTCAGCGTGATCGCGGCGGGCGGCGCGGCGATCGCGAGCGCGCGGACCGCGGCTACCGTAGCGTCCCACCAGGCCTGCGCCGATTGCTCGGCCCAGCCGGGCTGCGCCGAAAGCGTTGTGAGCGGATGGTCGGCGGCGGCGAGCGTGCGCCCCTCGGCGTCGAACAGCACCGCCTTCACCGAGGACGTGCCGACATCGATGATCAGGATGGTCGCGTTCACCGGCAGCCTCTTCGCTCGTCCTCGGGAGGCGCAATCTAGAGGCATGTGCGCCGGATGGGTAGACGCCGTTCAGGCCGCCTCGATCGCATGCGGCAGGACGAAGGGCCGGTCCGCGGGGGCCGAGCCGACACGCAGCGAGACGCCGAAGACGGATCGGAGCATCGCGTCGGTGAGCACCTGCTGCGACGGTCCTTCGGCGGCGACGCTGCCCTTGGCGATGACGACGAGATGGTCACCATAGAGCGCAGCGAGGTTGAGATCGTGCAGGATCGCCACGACGCCGCCGCCGGCACGGGCGAAGCGGCGCGCCTCGTCGAGGATGAGGATCTGGTGGCGGAGGTCGAGCGAGGCCGTGGGCTCGTCGAGGAAGAGATAGTTCGGCAGCCCGTCCTCCACCGGCTGCCAGACCTGGCACAGCACGCGCGCCAGATGGACACGCTGCTGCTCGCCGCCGGAGAGCTCCTGGAAGAAGCGGGCGCCGAAGCCGCCGAGGTCGACGCGGCCGAGCGCCGCCGCGACGCGCTCGCGCACGGCTGCGGGATCGCGGAGCCGCGAGACGCCGAGCCGCACCACCTCGTGCACGGTGAAGGGGAAGGAGAGCGAGGAGGCCTGCGGCAGCACGGCACGCCGCTCCGCGAGCCGGCCGGCGCCGATGCGCTGGATGACCTCGCCGTCGAGACGCACCTGCCCGGCGGCGGGGCGGATCTCGCCCGTCACCGTCTTCATCAGCGTCGACTTGCCGGCGCCGTTCGGGCCGATGATCACCGTAAGGCGACCCGGCCGGACGGCGACGGAGACGTCCGAGAGCAATTGCCGCGTGCCGGCCCGAACCGTGATGTGCTGTGCCTCGATCATGATGCCCCCAATCGGATCACGGTTTGACTAAAGGTCGATGACGCTCCGCCGGCGCAGCAGGATCGACAGGAACACCGGCGCGCCGAGCACGGCGGTCACGATGCCGATCGGCAGCTCCGCGGGTGCCACGATCGTGCGGCAGACGATGTCGGCGCCGATGAGCAGGGCGGCCCCGAGGAGCGCGCTGCCCGGCAGGAGCGTGCGATGCTCGGGCCCGATGGCGAGGCGCAGCACATGCGGCACGATGATGCCGACGAAGCCGATGACGCCGCAGAAGGCGACGGCGGCGCCGACGGCGAGCGCGACGGCGAAGATCACCAGCGTCTTCAGCCGCTCGACATCGATGCCGAGATGCCGCGCCTCGGATTCACCCAGCACGAGCGCGTCGAGCCCGCGCGCGATGAAGGGGGAGAGCGCCAGCACCAGAAGGACCGGGGGCGCGGCGATCGCGATCTTGAGCCAGGTGGCGCCGCCGAGGCTGCCCATCGACCAGAAGGAGAGCTCGCGAAGCTGCAGGTCGTCGGAGCGGAAGACCATGTAGGAGGTGACGGCGCCGGCCAGAGCGCCGATCGCGATGCCGGCGAGCAGCATCGTCCCGACCGAGGTGCGGCCCTGGCGGGTGGCGATGGCATAGAGCACGAGGGTGGTGACGAAGCCGCCGAAGAAGGCGGCGACCGGCAGCGCGCCGATGCGCAGGGCGCCGACGATCGGCGTGATCAGCGCCGAGCCGAGCACGATCACCAGCACCGCGCCGAGCGCCGCGCCGGAAGAGACGCCGACGAGGCCGGGATCGGCCAGCGGATTGCGGAAGAGGCCCTGCAGCATGGCCCCGGCCACGGCCAGCGCGGCCCCCGCCAGCGCGCCGAGAACGGTGCGCGGCAGGCGGATGTCGAACAGGATGACGTGGCTCGTGCTGCCGATCGCGTCGAAGCGCCCGGCCGCGGCATCGCCGAGCAGGCTCCAGACCTCGCTCGTCGACAGGCCGGAGGGCCCGATCGACACCGAGAGCAGCACGGTCACCACAAGCGCCACGCCGAGCAGCGCGAGGACCACCCGCGCGCGGCCGCGTCGATCCCCGGCGCTGGCCGCCGTCGTCATCGTGAGCGCCATTATTGTGCTGCCGACGCTTCCGGAAGCGCGAGACCGGGATAGAGCGCATGCGCCAGATCGCGGGCCGCATCGGCCGTGCGCGGCCCGAAGCCGAGCAGATAGAGGCCATCCATGACGACGAGCGATTTGGATGCGGCGGCGGGCGTGGTCGAGAGCGCGGGAACGGCGAAGACCTTGTCGGGCGACGGCGCATCGGCGCCATGCCGGTTCATCATCACCACGGCGGCCGGAGCGGCGGCGGCCAGAGCCTCGTCCGAGGCCGGCTTGTAGCCAGGGATATCGGCCATCGGGTTGGTCGCGCCGGCCAGGTGGATGATCGCGTCGGCGGCGGTCTTCGAGCCGGCGGCGAGCGGCTTGCCATCGGCGATGCTCATCAGGAACACGGCCTTCTTGCGATCCGCCTCGGGCAGCTTGGCGAGGGCCGACGAGAGCGCGGCGAACTTCGCCTCGATGTCGCCAGCGAGCGCGGCGCCGCGATCATCCTCGCCCAGCACCGCGGCGATCAGCTTCACCTTCTCGACAATGCCCTCGGCGCTGTAGTGCTCGGGCACCATGACCATCGGCACGGATGCCGATTCGAGGATCTCCACCACTTCCTTCGGGCCGGAGCCTTCGACGGCGATGATCAAATCCGGCTTCATCGACAGGACGCCCTCGGCCGAGAGCGCGCGCATATAGCCGACATCGGGCTTTTCCAGTGCGGCGGACGGATAGGAGCTGGTCGAATCCCGCGCGACGACGCGGTCGGCGGCACCGAGCGCATAGACGATCTCGGTCACCGCGCCGCCAATGGTCACGATTCGCTTGGCGTCACCAATGACGACGTCGCGTCCCGTCGCGTCGCGCACGGTCCGCTCGGCCGCGACGCTCTGGAGGATGGCGCAGCAGGTGATCGCGACCGCCGCCGCCAGACCAAGGGCCAGCCGCGGCAGGCGATGGCGGAACGGGCCGCGCAACGCGCTGCCGGGATGCGCCAGGATTGCGGTGGTAAGCACGGGTCCGATCTCCTTACTTGTTCAGGATGAGCTTGCCGGCCCGCGTCAGCCGGAGCCGATAGTCCTCGCTGCCGTGCCGGATGATGATCTCGCGCGCGCCCATCAAGAGGTCCTCGCTCGGCACCACGCGGGGGCTGTCTGAGGTCGTCTGCTGGGCACGGGCCGCACTCGACTGCGGGCCCGACTGGTCTTCCGTCATCGGCTTTCACCATTCGCCGCGGCACGGCGTTCTTGGATCAGTTCTAAGTTGCGAACCATTCGCAACAAATTAGTTGACTGACGTACTCACCTTTTCCTATCACCGCAAGCGAAACATCCACGCAGATGTCGACACCCGTGCCCTTCAAAGGCTCGGGCCCATGCCGAGCACGCCGGTTCCCCCGCGCCTTCCCCGCGGATGCGACAGCCAGCCAGGCCATCCCGAACTCGCCAACTGGGGGCTCGAATGAGCGTCGCTCCACTTAGGACCTTGCTGATGGCCGGAACGGCCGTCCTCCTGATCTCTCCATTCGCGGCATCGGCGGCGAAGGCCCAATCGGCGGCGAAAAGCACGACCGAATCCGCGGCAGGCACGGAGACCGAATCGGGTGCCGTCCTGCCGAAGATCGTCGTGACGAGCGGCAGCGCGAGCGCCAGCACCTCCCCGGCCGTCACGGCCAAGGAGGGGACGGCGATGGCGACGACGACCACGGCCGAGCAGATCAACGACCGCTTCATCGATTCCTGGCAGGACTTCTCGTCGCGCGCCGAGCCGGGCGTGAATTTCTCCACGACGACCAACAGCATCAATGTGCGCGGCCTCGATCAGGGCAATGTGCTGACGACGATCGACGGCATCCGCATTCCCTACCTCGGTGAGGGCGGCGCGCGCACGGGCTCGAACGGCGGTCTCTCGACGTTCGACTTCGGCGCGCTTTCGACGATCGACATCGTGCGCGGCGCCGATTCCAGCATCGCCGGCTCGGGCGCGATGGGTGGCATCGTCGCGCTGACGACCCTCTCGGCCGACGACATCATCCGCGATGGCCGCAACTTCGGCTTCCTCACGAAGAACACCTATTCGAGCGCGAACCAGAGCTTCGTCACCTCGAACGCGATCGCGGGCCGGATCAACGACACCTCGGTGCTCGTCCAGGGCTCCTACACGAACGGCCACGAGACCGAGACCATGGGCACGGTGGGCGGCTACGGCACGACCCGTACCGAAGCCAACCCCATGGATTACGACCAGTACAGCGTGCTCGGAAAGCTGTCGCAGCGCTTCGAGGGCGGCCACGAGCTGACGCTGACGGGCGAGGTGTTCAAGTACGATTCGACCACGGACGTGATGACGAGCCAGTCGCTGACCGGCAATTACCGTCCGGGCAACTATGACGGCAGCGAGGTCGCGGAGCGCCAGCGCGTGTCGCTGACCTATGACTACAAGCCCGAGGAGGGCGGCGGCTTCCTCGATGGCGGCCAGGTGATGGCCTACTGGCAGAACCTCCAGCAGGACAACGGCACCGACGCCTATCGCTCGACCTCGGTCATCGGGCCCTATATCCGCAACAACTCGAACGAGATCGAGGAATATGGGATCAAGGGCTGGGGCAACAAGAAGTTCGACGTCGGCGGCTACCAGAACAGCCTGACCTTCGGCGGCGAGGTCTATCTGACCGATACGACGCAGTATTCCTACGGCGTCGACAACTGCCCGCCCAATCCGGCGCGCGGCTCGACCTGCTCGCAGCTGCACACGAACCAGGCCGACTCGCCCGACGCGAATGGCACGAGCTTCGCCGCCTGGATCCGCGACGACATCGCGGTGACCGACCAGCTGACCATCACGCCCGGCCTGCGCTACGACTGGTTCGAGCAGGTCCCGCAGGCCTCGGCCGGTTTCAGCCAGAACAACGCCTATAATGGCCTGCCGCCGGAATCGAGCGGCTCCAAGCTGTCGCCGAGCCTGCTCGGCACCTGGCAGGCGACGAAGGACGTGTCGTTCTACGCCCAGTGGGCGCAGTCCTTCACCGCCCCGACGCCCGCCCAGCTCTACCTGACCTATGGCGGACCCGGCGCCTATGTCGCGCTCGGCAATCCCGACCTGAAGCCGCAGGAAGGCTCGGGCTACGAGACGGGCGTGAAGTTCGGCGACCGCGAACTCGGCGGCGGCGTCTCGCTCTTCAGCAATTTCTACAAGAACTTCATCGACGCCAAGTCGCTGACGGCCGCCGAGGCCGCGGCCGCAGGCTATCCGCTGGCCAATTACCCCTATGGCGTGACGCGCTACGTCAATCTCGAGAGCGTCAACATCTATGGCGTCGAGGCGCGCGGCAACTGGCAGTTCGCCGAGAACTGGAAGACCTGGGGCTCGGTCGCCTGGATGGTCGGACAGGACCTCGCCAACGGCACCTGGCTCGACTCGGTGCCGCCAGTGAAGGGCATCATCGGCCTCGGCTACTTCACGGAAGACTGGGGTTCCGACCTGCTCCTCACGGCTGCCGCGCTCGACGCCCAGACCTCCGCCGCCTACAACGCGCCGGCCTATGCCGTCGTCGACTGGACGGTGTGGTGGCAGCCCAAGCAGGTCGAGGGCCTTCGCCTGCAGGCCGGCGTCTTCAACCTCTTCGACGAGAAGTACTGGAACGCGCTCGACGTGCCGACGACGGTCACCGCGAGCAGTTCCAACCTCGACTACTACACCGAGCCGGGACGCAACTACCGCGTCAACCTCACCTACCAGTTCTGAGGCCGGCCGGATCGGAACGGCAGGCCGGGTGGTGTGGTGACGCCCGGCCCGCACGGGGGAGGAAAGACGCAAAACGTCTTTCCTCCCCATCTCTTAGGGGCATGCCCGCGAGGGCGGCCCTACGCACCCGACAGGCACGCAACGACAATCGCCAAAGGAACCGCAATGTACATCGCCATGAACCGCTTCCGCGTCATCAAGGGCTCCGAAGCCGAATTCGAGGAAGTCTGGCGCTCGCGCGACCGCCATCTCGACGAGATGGAGGGCTATGTCGACTTCCACCTGCTGAAGGGACCGGAAGCCGAGGACCACACGCTCTACTCCTCGCACACGATCTGGAAGACCAAGGACGATTTCGTCGCCTGGACCAAGTCGGAGCAGTTCCGCCAGGCGCACAAGGGCGCCGGCGACCGCAAGCCGATGTTCCTCGGCCATCCGCAGTTCGAAGGCTTCGAGACCGTCGAGGGCGTCTGATCAAGGCGCCGCGCGGCGCCGAACGGCCCCACCCCGGCCGATCCGGGCTCCCCGTGCCATGCCGGCGCGGGGAGCCCGTTTCATTTGGGGGCCGTGCCGCGCGGAGATGGGGCGAGGCACGACGTTGAGATAGGCGCCGGCCATGGCAGGAGATTGCCAGAAACTCCCGTTGCATATAATAAGGCGTCATTATTATCTCGGGATTGGCCGGCGCGGCGCGCACGGGTGTGTGCACTGCGCCGGATCTTGCGGCTCGGCGGAAGTTCACCATGGTCCACAGACACCACAAGAGCCTCGGGCCCCACTACAAGTGGCTCGTGCTCTCCAATACGACGCTCGGCATGCTCGCCGCGTCGATCAACGGCTCGATCCTGCTGATCAGCCTGCCGGCCGTGTTTCGCGGCATCGGGCTGAAGCCGCTGGAGCCGTCCAACGTCAACATTCTCCTGTGGTCGATCATGGGCTACATGGTCGCGACCTCGGTGCTGGTCGTCGCCTTCGGCCGGCTCGGCGACAGCCTCGGCCGCGCCAAGAGCTACAATGCCGGCTTCCTGATCTTCACGCTCGCCGCCGTCGCCTTGAGCCTCATGCCCGGCGACGGGCCGGGCGCGGCCTGGTACCTGATCGTCGTGCGGATCATCCAGGGCATTGGCGGCGCCATGCTGATGGCGAACTCGACCGCGCTGCTCACCGACGCCTTCCCGACGCATCAGCGCGGGCTGGCGCTCGGCATCAATACGATCGCGGCCATCGGCGGCTCCTTCATCGGCCTCGTTATCGGCGGCCTGCTCGCGGATATCGACTGGCGGCTCGTCTTCTGGATCAATGTTCCCATCGGCGTCATCGGCACGGCCTGGGCCTATTGGCGGCTCCGCGACCGGATCCCGCCGCGCCACCGCCCCGTCGACTGGCTCGGCAACGCCACCTTCGGCATCGGCCTGATCCTGGTGCTCGTCGCCATCACCGAGGGCATCCAGCCCTATGGCACCCATGCCATGGCCTGGACGAGCCCGAAGGTCGTCACGCTGCTGGCCCTCGGCATCGCGCTGCTCGTCGCCTTCCTGTTCGTCGAGCGGATGGTCGCCTTCCCGATGTTCGACCTCGCTCTGTTCCGCATCCGCGCCTTCTCGGCCGGCAATCTGGCGAGCCTCCTCGCCGCCATCGGCCGCGGCGGGCTGCAGTTCATGCTGATCATCTGGCTGCAGGGCATCTGGCTGCCGCTGCACGGCTACTCCTTCGAGGAGACGCCGCTCTGGGCCGGCATCTTCATGCTGCCGCTGACACTCGGATTCCTGGTCGCGACACCCGTCTCCGGCTATCTCTCCGACCATCACGGTGCCAGGCCCTTCGCCGTCGGCGGCATGATCATCGGCGCGATCTCCTTCGCCGCTCTGATGGAGCTGCCGCCCGATTTCTCCTATCCGCTCTTCGCGTTCCTGCTGTTCTTGAACGGCCTCGGCTCGGGCCTCTTCATCGCCCCGAACTCGACCGCAATCATGAATTCGGTCCCCGCCGCCGAGCGCGGCCAGGCCGCGGGCATGCGGGCGACGACGCTCAATTCCGGACAGGTGCTGTCGATCGGCATCTTCTTCAGCCTGATGATCGCCGGCATGACGCAGATGCTGCCCCAGGCGATGGAAACGGCGCTGCTCGCGCAGAATGTCCCGGCGGACATCGCCCGGCACGCGGCGTCGGAACCGGCCGTGGCGAGCCTCTTCGCCGCCTTCCTCGGTTACAACCCAATGGGCGAACTGGTGCCGGCCGCGGCGCTGGCGACCCTCCCGCCCGACGCCGCGGCGACGATCACCGGCAAGACCTTCTTCCCACATCTCCTGGCCGCGCCCTTCATGCACGGGCTCGTCTTCGCCTTCTCGTTCTCGATGATCCTGAATCTCCTCGCCGCCCTCGCCTCCTGGTTCGCGGGCGGGCGCTATGTGCATGACGAGGAGCCGGCCCACACCCGGGGCCGCGCGGCGGTCGCCGCGGCGGATTGAGCACCAAGGCTTGCCCGATCGATCTTTCGATAGTATCTTACGTTATATCTTATGATCTATCGGAGGCCGAATGGCCATGGACACACCGAACCCTGAGCGCCACGCGGTCCGCCGCGTGCGCCACGAGATCCGGCGGCGGCAACTGACGGTGCAGGCGATCGAGGACGTAACGCCGCGCATGCGGCGCATCACCTTCACCGCCGACACGATGGAGGGCTTCGCCAGCCTCGCGCCGGACGACCACATCAAGCTGTTCTTCGCCGACGAAAGCGGGCCGCAGATGCGCGATTTCACGCCGCGCCGCTTCGATGTCGCCGCCGGCACGCTGGTGATCGATTTCGCGCTGCACGAGGCCGGCCCCGCCACCGCCTTCGCTGCCGGCGCCCGCATCGGCGACACGCTCGATATCGGCGGGCCGCGCGGCTCGGCCGTCGTCGCCGACGATTTCGACTGGCTCTGGCTGATCGGCGACGAGACGGCGCTCCCGGCCATCGGCCGCTGGCTCGAGGAGACCCGCCCCGGCCTGCCGGTCCTGACCGCGGCCGTGGTCGCCGATGCCGGCGAGCGCCAGACGATCGAGACGAAGGCGGACTGGACGGCGCTGTGGAGCTTGCGCAGCGAATCCGGCCCCGACGATGCGGCGGCGCTGATCGCCCTCCTCGCCGGACAGTACTTCCCGCCCGGCGACGGAT
This sequence comes from Kaistia hirudinis, assembly GCF_014196455.1. GTDB lineage: Bacteria > Pseudomonadota > Alphaproteobacteria > Rhizobiales > Kaistiaceae > Kaistia > Kaistia hirudinis. The sequence continues at coordinate 323,109 of NZ_JACIDS010000003.1, read as the reverse complement.
TCATCTTCGTAGCGGCCGAGAGCAGCGTGGCGCGGGCGATCCGCCGCTACCTCACCGAGGAGCGCGGCCATCCCAAGGCGTGGATGAAGGCGGCCGGCTACTGGAAGCGCGGCGAAGCGGACGCACATGAGCGGATCGAGGACTGACGCAGGGAAAATCCGCTCAGCCGCCTTTCAAGCCGAGACAGATCGGATCCGTCTCGACGAGACGGAGCGAACGGACCATGCCTGCGGTCAAAGTCTTATATTTGAGAAAGTGCGGCGTCGTCAGGTGGGCCTCATAGGCCTGCCGGTCCGCATAGATCTCAAGGATGCGGATGTGTGCAGGCAGTCCCTTTATCGACACGGCGAGAAGGGAGAGAACGCCGGCCTCCAGCCGAACCGACGCCTCTATCTCCTCCGCGAGCAGCGCCTTGTAGTCGTCGAGGCAGTCCGGATCGATCTCGATTTCAGCGATCCTGACGATACGTCCATCGTCTTCGCCCTGCGCCGCTCGCCCGTTCGACATCTGCCGACGCCCGGCCTCAGCCCTTGAGGCGCGTGCCGTAGTCCGCGACGAGGAGATGCATCGGCTCCTCGTCCTCCTCGATCTGCGCGAAGCGCCCGATCGGCTCGGCGAAGACATTGTCGGTCAGGTCGTCATTGACCGTCGAGACCTCGCCGATCAGCACGTCGGCGCCCTCGCCCCAGAAGGCGTGCCAGACGCCCGGCAGCAGCGTCACGCTCTCGCCGGGATCGAGCTTGAGCAGGCCTCCGGCGGGCAGGCGGCGCAACACGCCGTCGGTCGGCACGGTGACCTCGGCCTCGCGGTCGATATTGCCCTCGGCATCCGGCATGAACAGTTCGAGCACCAGCGAGCCGCCGCCGCGATTGATGATGTCTTCCGCCTTGATGTTGTGGCGGTGCATCGGCGAGAGCTGGTCCTTGCGCGAGATCATGATCTTCTCGGCATAGAGCATGCCCCGCCCGGTCGAGAGGTCGGCGGCGCGGCCGTTGCGGACGGTGAAGAGAAAGAGCCCGAGTTCGTCGAACTTCTCCTTGCCGTAATCCGTGATGTCCCAGCCGAGGCGGGCCTCGACGATGCCGCCGGCTTCGGCGCGGCGGCGCTGGAATTCCTCCGGCGTCCAATAGGCAAAGGGCGGCAGCAGGAAACCGAAGGAACGGATGAAGGAATCCGCCTCCTGCATGATCTCGTTCACGCGCGAGCGCTTCATCGTCTTTCCTCCACAACGCGGCCGGTATCATGGCCAGACGGGGGACACTAAGCGCAAGCCGCGCGCGCGGGAAGAGGCCGTCCGTTCAACGCGGCGGGAAGATCCGCCAGCGCTCCGGGCGGAAGGCGATGCGGCCGCCCTCGGGGCGCGGCGCGCCGACTTCGACGTCGATCTCGGCGCGGTGGTGCTCGCGGCCGACCTCCAGCTCCAGCCGGCGGCGGGCGCCGTGGCGCCGCTCCGCGATGATGCGGCCGCGCAGCGCGGGACCGTCGTCCTCGACCAGCACCACGTCATGCGGGCGGAAGCCGAGCGTCGCGGGTCCAGCCGCCGCGCCGGGCGCCGAAAGCCCCGTGGGCACGCCGTCGAGCACGGCGGCTCCGTCCGCGACCGTCACCGGCAGCAGCGAGGATTCGCCAATGAAGCCGAAGACGAAGGGGCTCGCGGGCGAATCATAGATGTCGTCGGCCGAGCCGACCTGCTCGATCCGCCCCTTCGACATCACGACGACGCGGTCGGCAAGCTCCAGCGCTTCTTCCTGATCATGAGTCACGAAGAAGGTCGTGTGGCCGGTGCGGTCATGGATCTCGCGCAGCCAGCGACGGAGATCCTTGCGCACCTGAGCATCGAGCGCGCCGAAGGGCTCGTCGAGTAGCAGCACGCGCGGCTCGATGGCAAGCGCACGGGCGAGCGCCACGCGCTGGCGCTGGCCGCCCGAAAGCTGGGTGGGATAGCGCTTGTCGAGGCCGTTGAGCTGCACCAGGTCGATCAGGCCGAGCACGCGGCGGCGGATATCGGCCTTGGACGGGCGCTGCGCGCGCGGGCGCACCGTCAGCCCGAAGGCGATGTTGTCGAACACCGTCATGTGGCGGAACAGCGCGTAATGCTGGAACACGAAGCCGATATTGCGGTCCTGCACGGCGAGACCGAGCGCGTCCTCGCCGCCGAACAGCACGCGCCCCGCGGTCGGCGCGTCGAGCCCGGCGAGGATGCGCAGCAGCGTGGTCTTGCCCGAGCCGGAGGGGCCGAGCAGCGCGACGAGTTCGCCCGCCTTGACGTCGAGCGAGACGCCGTGCAGGGCCGGCGTGTCGTCGAAGGCCTTCACCACATTTTCGATCGTGACGTCGACCGGCTCGCCGAGCGCGACGGAGCCTTCGCTGTCGATGGAGGCGAGCGCGTTCATCTCGTGGACCTCAATGGCGGCGGGTCGCGGCGATCTCGTCGGCATAACGCCATTCCAAGACCGACTTGACGATGAGTGTAAAGAGGGCGAGCAGGGCGAGCAGCGACGCGACCGCGAATGCGGCGCCGTAGTTGTACTCGTTGTAGAGGATCTCGACCTGCAGCGGCATGGTGTTGGTCTTGCCGCGAATATGGCCGGAAACGACCGACACGGCGCCGAATTCGCCCATCGCGCGGGCGTTGCAGAGGAGCACGCCGTAGAGCAGCGCCCATTTCACATTGGGCAGCGCGACGCGGAAGAAGGTCTTGAGACCGCTGGCGCCGAGCGACAGCGCCGCCTCCTCGTCCTGCGACCCCTGCGCCTGCATGATCGGGATCAGCTCGCGCGCGATGAACGGAAACGTCACGAAGATCGTGGCCAGCACGATGCCCGGCACGGCGAAGATGATCTTGATACCGTGATCGGCGAGGACCGGTCCGATATAGCCCTGCGCGCCGAACATCAGCACATAGATGAGACCGGAGGTGACCGGCGAGATCGAGAAGGGCAGGTCGATCAGCGTGATCAGCAGGCTCTTGCCCTTGAATTCGTATTTGGCGATCGCCCAGGCCGCGGCGACGCCGAAGACGAGGTTCGCCGGCACGGAGAAGGCCGCAACCAGCAGCGTCAGGCGGATCGCCGACGCCGTCTCGCGCTCGGTCACCGCGCGGAGGAACGCCGAAAAGCCGGCCCGGAACGCCTCGTAGAAGACCGAGATCAGCGGCAGAAACAGGAAGATCGCCAGGAAGGCGATCGCGACCAGCACGAGCACGATGCGGACGACACGCCGTTCCGTCGCCGGCGAGACGAAGGCGCGCGGCGCGGCGACCGGCGCTCCATGCGTCACGTCAGTCATGACCGAGCCTCCTTCGGCTCCAGGCCTGCAGCAGGTTGATCGCGAGCAGGATGACGAAGGACAGCGCCAGCATTACCGTCGCGATCGCCGTTGCAGCGGCATAATTGAACTCGGTCAGGCGGATGACGATCAGCAGCGGCGCGATCTCCGAGACATAGGGGATGTTGCCCGCGATGAAGATCACGGAGCCGTATTCGCCGACGGCGCGGGCGAAGGCGAGGGCGAACCCCGTCAGGAGAGCCGGCGCCAGCGTCGGCAGCACGATGCGGACGACCGTCTGCAGACGGTTCGCGCCGAGCGTTGCCGCCATTTCCTCGACCTCGCGGTCCATATCCTCCAGCACGGGCTGCACGGTGCGCACGATGAAGGGCAGGCCGATGAAGACGAGCGCGATGAAGATGCCGATCGGCGTATAGGCGATCTTGACCCCCGCCTCGGCGGCATAGCGGCCGATCCAGCCATTCGGCGCATAGATCGCCGTCAGAGCGATGCCGGCCACCGCCGTCGGGAGCGCGAAGGGCAGGTCGACCATGGCGTCGATGATGCGCTTGCCGGGAAATTCGTAGCGCACGAGCACCCAGGCGACGAGGAGGCCAAAGACGGCGTTCATCGCCGCAGCCGCCGCCGACGCGCCGAAGGAGAGGCGGAGCGCCGCCAGGGTGCGCGGATCGGTGGCGAGGCTCCAGAATTCCGGCCAGCCCATGCTCGCCGTCTTGACGACCAGACCGGCCAGCGGAACGAGGACGATCAGCGACAGATAGGCCACGGCAAAGCCGAGCGTCAGCCCGAACCCGGGGAGAACGCTCGGCTTGCGGAAGGCGAAGGCGGTGGCGCGCGCCATCTCGTCCTATTTCGCCGGCTTGTAGATCTGGTCGAACACGCCGCCATCAGCGAAGTGCGCGGGCTGCGCCTTGGCCCAGCCGCCGAACTGCGGATCGTCGATCGTCACCAGCTTCACATCCGCGAACTGCTTGAGATCCGCCGGATCGGCCGCGGCCGGGTTGGTCGGACGGTAGCCATTATGCGCGATGATCTTCTGCGCGGGGTCGCTGTAGAGATATTCGAGATAGGCCTCGGCGACCTTGGTGGTGCCCTTCTTCTCGGTATTGCCCGAGACGAGCGCGACGGGCGGCTCGGCCTTGATCGAGATCGACGGCACGACGATCTCGAACTGATCGGGTCCGAGCTCCTTCAGCGCCAGGAAGGCCTCGTTCTCCCAGGAGAGGAGCACGTCGCCAATGCCGCGCTGGACGAAGGTCGTGGTCGAACCGCGGGCACCCGAATCGAGCACCGGAACGTGCTGGAACAGCGTGCCGACGAACTCGCGCACCTTGGCCTCGTCGCCGCCGAACTTCTCGTTCGCATAGGCCCAAGCGGCGAGATAGTTCCAGCGGGCACCGCCCGAGGTCTTGGGATTGGGGGTGATGACCTCGACGCCGTCCTTAATCAGGTCGCCCCAGTCCTTGATACCCTTGGGATTGCCCTTGCGGACCAGGAAGACGATCGTCGACGTGTAGGGCGTCGCATTGTCGGGGAGCTTCTTCGCCCAGTCGGCGGGGATTTTGCCGCTCTTCTTGGCGATGGCGTCGATGTCGCTGGCGAGCGCCAGCGTGACCACGTCCGCCTCGAGGCCGTCGATCACGGCGCGCGCCTGCGCACCGGAGCCGCCATGCGACTGCTCGATCGTCACGTCCTCGCCGGTCTTCTCTTTCCAATAGGCCGCGAAGGCCTCGTCATAGGCCTTGTAGAGCTCGCGGGTCGGATCGTAGCTCACATTGAGGATCGTCGTATCGGCGAAAGCCGGGACCGAACCGGCCGCTACGGCCAGCATCATCGCTGCGGCGATACTGCCGCGACGCAACCAGGACGTCCTTATCGTGACCATGCGCTGCCTCCTCGAGCCGAAACTCCATCTATCTCGACATGAGCAGTCGACAAATTCAAACTACGGAGCGCCGTATCGACCCCTATAGGCTAGAAAATCCTTCCTGCGCAGCGCTCGTTCCTGAAATGTCATCGTGATCGAGCGCATCCGCAAGGGTCGTCGCATCGAACAGCAGCAGCTGCGCGGCATAGGTCCCGGCGAACATGCGCCGCACGCCGCAATTCGCCTCGTCAGGACAATCGGCGCAGGGCTGGTAGGCGGTGCGCGAGATGCAGGAGAGCGGCGCGATCGGGCCGTCGATCGCCCGGAGCACCTGGCCGATCGTGATTTCCTCCGGCGGCTTGATCAGGACATAGCCGCCGAGACGGCCGCGCCGGCTGGCGATCAGGCCGCGATGCTTCAGCTCCAGCAGGATGTGTTCGAGGAACTTGCGCGGGACGCCAGCCTCGCGCGCGATCCCGTCGATCTGCACCGTCGCGCCCCGTGGCTGCGCGGCCAGATGGATGAGCGCCTTGAACGCATATTTGGCCTTCTGCGAGATCATCGGCGGTCCGGTCGGCTGCGGGGCAGGCGGTCCAGCATTTCACAGCGGCTCGGCGCGCGGCAAGGGAAACCGCCACGGCATGGCCATGAGCCCGCCTTGGCGGTTGACGGACAAGCCGTTTCCCGGTCCCATCCGCCTCGCATGGCGGTCGCCCCGATCGCCCCAGGGAGAGCGGCGCATGGCCGCCGGAGGAAACACTCATGCTGCGCGGTATCGATCCGATCCTCGGTCCGGATCTCCTGTTCACGCTCCGGGCGATGGGCCATGGCGACGAGATCGTCGTGGTCGACGCCAATTTCCCGGCCCTCGCCATGGCGAAGCGGCTGGTGCGGCTCGACGGGCACGACGCCGTCCGCGTCACCGACGCCATCCTGTCGCTGATGCCGCTCGACCGCTTCGCGCCGCATGAGACCGCGATCCGCATGCAGGTGGTCGACGATCCCCATGCCGAGCCGCCGGTCTGTGCGCTGTTCCAGGAGGTCATGGACCGGCGCGACCCCGGCTACAAGCTCGCCAAGCTCGAGCGCTTCGCCTTCTACGAGCGCGCGAAAGCCGCCTTCGCCATCGTGGCGACGGGCGAGCGGCGGCTCTACGGCAATGTGATCCTCAAGAAGGGCGTGATCGATCCCTGATCGCGACCGCTCATGGGGATGGCGCGGCGCTCGCCGGCGCATCGCTTGGCGGTACGTCGGCTGGCGGCGCATCGGCTGGCGGCTCGTCGCCGAGCGCGCGCAATGACTTGGCCTGGCAGGTCAGGAACGAATCGCGCAGCGTCGCCATCTGGATCGGGGTCAGGCTGTTCGTCAGATAGGCGGGCATCAGCCCTTCGGTCTTGATCGTGTCGAAGGCACAGCCGCAATAGGCGGTGCACTCGCCGGCATCAAAGCCCTGCGCCATGCAGCTGTCGCGGCAATCGGCCCGCTCCGCCATCTCCGCCGTGTCCGGCAGGACGACATGGGCGATGAGGAAGAAGAAGCCGAACAGGATCGGCTGGTGCACGAGATAGACGAGAAGGCTGTGCCGGCCGCCGAGCGCCAGCACGCGGCCGGGCCAATGGCGCGGCGTCCAAGCGGCGAGGCGCCGGTCGAGTCCGAACTGGAGGCCGAGGCGCCCGGCGAGGACGCCGGCCAGCACGATCCCGAACCAGGGAAACACCGGCACATAGTCGAAGGAGGGCGGCGGCAGCGGCGCGAGGCCGACCCACCACAGCGCCGGCGTCGCGAAGATCTCGGCGCGGAAGAGGTGCGGCAGCACCAGGAAGAACGCCGAGGCCGCGGCGATTGCGAGCGCAGGCGCGCGGAGGAACGGCAGCGCCAGCACGCCGGCGAGTGCGATCTGATGCAGGATGCCGAAGAACACCCAGCCCTGCGGCATCACGAACCAGGTGGCCGCCGATACCAGCACCGCGGCAGCCGCGACCAACGCGAGGCGGCGGAAATAGGCTTTGAGCCGGATTCCGTTCCGCGTCGCGAGCACCAGGCTGATGCCGGAGACGGCGAGGAAGGTTCCCGCGATCAGGCGCGCGAACAGCGTCCAGCCGAATGATTCGCCGGGATCGAAGCGCACGAGGCGCAGGAACGACACGTCCCAGGCGCCGTGAAAGATGGCCATCGCGACCAGCGCGACGCCCCGGACAGCGTCGAGAAGGGCGATGCGCCGCGGCGCTTCTGCCTCGTTCATGTGCACGCCCTGAAGATTGGCAGTTCCCATCCGCGCGCCGTCCCCATAGTCTTCATCGCGACTGCCAGCCAAGAGACGGTGCCTTCATGTCGATCATACCGATCATCGATCTTTCCGACAGCCGCGGCGACGCAGCGGTCGGTGAAGCGATCGGTCGTACCTGCCGCGAGACCGGCTTCTTCCTCATCACGGGACATGGCGCCGACCAGGGCGTCGTCGACACCGGCTGGCGCGCCACCCGCGCCTTCTTCGACCGCCCCGTCGAGGAGAAGCTGACGGCGGTCATGCCCTATCCGGGCTATCCCTATGGCTACAGTCCGGTCAAGGGGGAGACGCTGGCCGCCTCGCTCGGCGAGGTGAAGCCGGCCGATCTCAAGGAGACCTTCTCCTTCGGCCCGTCCGCCTTCCAGCGCCTCGACCACAAGCCCGCAGACGACGCCGAGGCCTTCGTGTTCTCGGCCAATCCCTGGCCGATCGGCGGCGACGATTTCCGCCTCGCCGTCATGGCCTATTGGCGGGAGATGTCGCAGCTGGCAGGCCGGATCATGCGCTTCTTCGCCCTCGCGCTCGACCTGCCGCCGGATCATTTCGCCCGCTTCATCGACCATGAGGCGAGTGCGCTGCGCCTTTTGAACTATCCCGACGTGGTCGAGGAGCCGCTGCCGGGACAGCTCCGCGCCGGCGAGCATTCCGACTATGGCTCGCTGACGATCCTCTGCCAGGAGGATTCGCCCGGCGGCCTCGAAGTGAAGGGCCTCGACGGCGCCTGGCATCCCGTTCCGGCCGTGCCGGGCAGCTTCGTGATCAATATCGGCGATCTGATGCAGCGCTGGACCAACGACCAGTGGAAATCGACGCTGCATCGCGTCGTCGTACCGCCGAAGGGCCTTTCCCGCAGCGCCCGCCGCCAGTCCATCGCCTTCTTCCACCAGCCGAACTGGGACGCCGAGATCGCCTGCATCCCGACCTGCCTCGCGCCCGGCGAGAGCGCCAAATATCCCCCGGTCGGCTCGGGCGAATATCTCGCCTCGAAGTTCCGCTCGACGGTGGTGAAGGCATGACGGCGCCGGGCTTTGCGTGCCCCCGCACGAACGTTACCGTGAATTGCCATCGGTCGCCCGAAGACGGCCGCTACTTTCTGGAGTCGTGAGAGCTGATGTCGATCCTCGCCGCGCTACGCCACGTCACCAGCTATCGCTACGACAAGCCCGTGGCGCTCGGGCCGCAGGTCATCCGCCTGCGGCCGGCGCCGCATTGCCGCACGAAGGTTCCGAGCTACTCGCTCAAGGTCAAGCCGGAGAACCACTTCGTCAACTGGCAGCAGGACCCGCACGGCAACTGGCAGGCACGCTTCGTCTTCCCGGAGCCGACGCTCGAATTCTCGATCGAGGTCGACCTGCTCGCCGAGCTTGAGGTCTATAATCCGTTCGACTTCTTCATCGAGCCCTATGCCGAGCAGTTCCCGTTCACCTATGAGCCGGCGCTGGCCGAGGAACTCGCCGCCTATCTGGCGCCCGAGCCGGCGGGTCCGCTGCTCGAGGCCTTCGTCGCCTCGATCCCGCGCGAGCCGCTGCAGACCGTGGATTTCCTCGTCGCGATCAACCAGCGCCTCCAGGGCGACATCAGCTATCTGATCCGCATGGAGCCGGGCGTGCAGACGCCCGAGGAGACGCTCGCCAATGCGTCGGGCTCGTGCCGCGATACGGGCTGGCTGCTGGTGCAGGCGCTGCGCCATCTCGGCCTCGCCGCGCGCTTCGTGTCGGGCTATCTGATCCAGCTGAAACCCGACATCGCCGCGCTCGACGGTCCGTCCGGAACGGATGTCGACTTCACCGACCTGCACGCCTGGGCCGAGGTCTATATTCCCGGCGCCGGCTGGGTCGGCCTCGATCCGACGTCGGGCCTCTTCACCGGCGAGGGTCACCTTCCCCTCTCCGCCACGCCGCATTATCGCTCCGCCGCGCCGATTTCCGGCGCCTTCACGGCCCAGCCCGGCACGGAGACCGCCTTCGCGTTCGAGATGCGGGTCGACCGCGTCGCCGAGCGGCCGCGCGTCACGCTGCCCTTCTCCGACGAGAGCTGGGCGGCCCTCGATGCGCTCGGCCAGAAGGTCGATGCCGAGATGGCGGCCAACGACGTGCGCCTCACCATGGGCGGCGAGCCGACCTTCGTCTCGATCGACGACTACCAGTCGGCCGAATGGAACACGGCCGCGGTCGGGCCGACCAAGCGCCAGCGTGCGGACGAACTGATCCGGCGCCTCCGCGATCGCTTCGCGCCCGGCGGCTTCCTGCATTACGGGCAGGGCAAATGGTATCCGGGCGAAAGCCTGCCGCGCTGGACCTTCGCGCTCTACTGGCGCAAGGACGGCAAGCCGATCTGGAGCGATCCGGAGCTGATCGCCCGCGAGGCGCAGCCGCAGGGCGCGACCGCCGAGCAGGCCGGCGCGCTGCTGACCGACCTCACCGCCCGCCTCGGCATCCCGGAAGATTATGTCGTTCCCGCCTTCGAGGATCCCGCGCACTGGATCCTCAAGGAGGCCGAGCTTCCCGAGAACGTGACGACCAGCGATTCGAAGCTCGACGATGCCGAGGCGCGGGCCCGCATCGCCCGGGTGTTCGAGCGCGGGCTCGGTAATCCGTCCGGCTATATCCTGCCGGTCCAGCGCTGGCAGGCGCGGGCCGCCCGGCGCTGGGCGTCCGAGAAATGGCCGCTGCGCCGGGGCAAGATGTTCCTCGTGCCGGGCGACAGCCCGATTGGCTTCCGCCTGCCGCTGGCCTCGCTGCCCTATGTGCCGGCGACGTCCTATCCCTTCATCATCCAAGCCGATCCCGGCTCGATCAACGCGCCGCTGCCCGATCCCGACGCGCTCGCGCAAGCCGTCGCGCGGCGGGACGCCGAGGCGCTCGATGCCGACCGCGAGGCGCTGGTCCAGCAATATTTCACCGGTGGCCGGGCGGTGCGCACGGCGATCGCGATCGAGCCGCGCGACGGGCGGCTCTGCGTGTTCATGCCCCCGACCGAGCGGCTCGAGGATTATCTCGAGCTGATCGCCTCGGTCGAGGCGAGCGCCAAGGCGCTCGGCCTTCGTGTGCATATCGAGGGCTATCCGCCGCCGATCGATCCGCGGCTCGACGTGATCAAGGTGACGCCGGATCCCGGCGTCATCGAGGTCAACATCCATCCCTCGGCCGACTGGACGCAGTGCGTCGCCACCACGCGCGATCTCTATGAGGAAGCGCGGCTCTCGCGGCTCGGCACCGAGAAATTCATGACCGACGGGCGCCACACCGGCACCGGCGGCGGCAATCATGTGGTGGTCGGCGGCGCGCATCCGTCCGACAGCCCGTTCCTGCGCCGCCCGGACCTCCTGAAGAGCCTCGTGCTCTACTGGCAGCGCCATCCCTCGCTGTCCTACCTGTTCTCCGGCCTGTTCATCGGACCGACGAGCCAGGCGCCGCGGATCGACGAGGCGCGGCACGATTCGCTCTATGAGCTCGAGATCGCGATGGCGAAGGTGTCGCCGCCCGGCTGGGGCGCGCCGCCGCCGCCCTGGCTGGTCGACCGCCTGTTCCGCAATCTGCTCGTTGACGTCACCGGCAACACACACCGCGCCGAGATCTGCATCGACAAGCTCTATTCGCCCGACGGGCCGACGGGCCGGCTCGGCCTCGTCGAGTTCCGCTCCTTCGAGATGCCGCCGGATTATCGCATGAGCCTTGCACAGCAATTGCTGCTGCGGGCGCTGATCTCATGGTTCTGGAAGGCGCCGCAGCAGGGTTCGCTGATGCGCTGGGGCACGCAGCTGCATGACCGCTTCATGCTGCCGCATTTCGTCTGGGCCGATTTCCTCGACGTGCTCGGCGACCTTCGCGCCGCCGGCTATGATTTCGACCCGCTTTGGTTCGAGGCGCAGCGCGAGTTCCGCTTCCCCTTCTTCGGTGCCATCGAGCACCAGGGCGTGCGGATGGAACTGCGCCAGGCGCTGGAGCCCTGGCATGTGCTGGGCGAGGAAGGCGCGGTCGGCGGCACGGTGCGCTATGTCGATTCCTCCGTCGAACGGATCGAGGCGAAGGCGATCGGCTTCGATCCGCGCCGCCACGTCATTTCGTGCAATGGACGCCGCCTGCCGCTGACCTCGACGGGAACCGTCGGCAGCTATGTCGCCGGCGTGCGCTTCAAGGCCTGGCAGCCGGCCTCGGGGCTCCATCCCACGATCCCGGTGCATGCGCCGCTCACCTTCGACATCGTCGATGCGTGGTCCAGCCGGTCGATCGGCGGCTGCGTCTACCATGTCGCGCATCCGGGCGGGCGGAACTACGAGACCTTCCCGGTCAATTCCTACGAGGCGGAGGCACGCCGCCTCGCCCGCTTCGAGGCGATGGGCCATACCGGCGGCAGCTTCCTGCCGCCGGCCGAGACGCCCTCGGCGGAGTTGCCGATGACGCTCGACCTCCGCCGTCCGGCAGGGCTCTAGGAATGACACCGTGACCCGCAGGGAACCCGCGCGCAGCCGCCGCACCGCCGCCGAACGGGCGATGCGGCTGGTCGCGAACTATCGCCCCATCCCCGGGGCGGCGGATGAGCTCATCGGCAATGACGGCAAGATGCGGCCGCACTGGGTCCGCTTCGTCGAGACCATGGCGGAGCTCGGCCCGCGCGAGGTGGCGCATCGCTTCCATCTCGCCGATCGGCATCTGGCCGATTCCGGCGTGGTGCTGCGCGTCTATGGCGACGACAATGGCGACGAGCGCGCCTGGCCGCTGTCCCATATCCCCTTCCTGATCGCGGCAGAGGAGTGGAAGAAGCTCGAGGCGGGGCTGATCCAGCGCGCGCGCCTGCTCGACGCGGTGCTGGCGGACGCCTATGGCGAGGGGCATCTCGCCCGCGACGGCGCGCTCCCCGCCGCCATCATCGCGGGAAGCCCCGAATTCCTGCGCCCGCTGGTCGGCTCCAAGCCGGTCGGCGACCATCATCTGCGGATCTATGCCGTCGATGTCGGCCGCGGGCCCGACGGGCGCTGGTGGGTGCTGTCCGATCGCACGCAGGCGCCCTCCGGCGCCGGCTATGCGCTCGAAAACCGTATCGCGCTGTCGCAGGCCCTGCCCGACGTCTATCGCGCCTTCAATGTCGAGCGGCTTGCCGGCTTCTTCCAGGCGTTCCGCGCCGGGCTCAACGCGCTCAACCGGCACGAGGAGACGCGCGTCGCGCTGCTGACGCCGGGCCCGCTCAACGAGACCTATTTCGAGCACGCCTATCTCGCGCGTTATCTCGGCTTCGTGCTGGTCGAGGGCGGTGATCTGACCGTGCGCGACGACACCGTCTATATGCGGACCATATCCGGGCTGAAGCGCGCCGACGTGCTGCTGCGGCGCCTCGATTCCGACTTCGCCGACCCACTCGAATTCAATCCCGCCTCGCGGCTCGGCGTGCCTGGCCTCGCCGGGGCGGTGCGCCAGCGCAATGTCGCCATCGCCAATGCGCTCGGATCGGGCGTCGTGGAAGCGCGCGCCATGCTCGGCTTCCTGCCGGGCCTTGCGCGCCGCGTGCTCGGCGAGGAGCTGCTCCTGCCCAATGTCGCCACCTGGTGGTGCGGCCAGACGATGGAGCGCGACCATGTCATCGAGAATTTCGACCGCATGGTGATCGCGCCGGCGCTGGGCGCCACGCTGCCCGGCATTCTGGCGCGCGGCCCGGTGCTCGGCAGCGCGCTCTCGCCCGAGGAGCGCAGCGAGCTGATCCATGCCATCGGCCGGCGCGGCTCCGACTATGTCGGCCAGGAAGTCGTGCGCCTTTCGACGACGCCGGTCTGGCGCGGCGAGGGCGAAAACGCGCATCTCGAACCCCGGCCGTCGATCCTGCGGCTCTATGTCGCTCGCAGCGCCGAAGGCTGGACCGTCATGCCCGGCGGCTTCTGCCGCATCTCGGATCGTCCCGACGCGCGCGCGGTGACGCTGCAGCAGGGCGGCGTCTCGGCCGATGTCTGGGTGCTCTCCGATCGGCCGGTCGCGGAGACGACGCTGCTCTCCTCGCCGGACAGCGTGGCGCTGCGCCGCACGACGCTGACCCTGCCAAGCCGGGCCGGCGAGAACCTCTTCTGGCTCGGGCGCTATCTGGAGCGCACAGAGGCGGCGCTTCGCATCGTCCGCGCGATCGCCGGCCGGCTGGTCGAGGCCGAGGGCAACGGCTCCTCTGTCATGACGCGGCTCGTCGGCACGCTCGTCGCCTCGGGCGCGGCCGTCGCCGAACGCGGTCCGACGCAGCCGGCGGGGCTCGCCTTCGCCGCGCTCACCGATCGCACGAGCTTCAATACGGTTCCCCGCCTCGCCGAGGCCTCGCGCCGCGCCGCCTCGGTGATTCGCGACCGCCTGTCGCCAGATGCCTGGCGCGCCGTCGCCGATCTCGAAACCTTCACGCAGCGCCCGCTGCATGGGCGGACCGGCAGCGACATGCTGGAACGCGCCAATGAGGCGCTGCGGCTGATCGCGGCCTTCTCCGGCCTCGCGCAGGAGAACATGGTACGCCAGCATGGCTGGCGGTTCATGGAGCTCGGCCGCCGCATCGATCGTGGCCTCGCGATCGCCCGCGCGGCGCGCATGTGCGGCTTCGACGCCCGGCCCGGCGACCTCGACGCCCTGCTGGAACTCGCCGACAGCCAGATCACCTACCGCATCCGCTATGTGATGCAGGCGGTGCGCGTTCCCGTGCTCGACCTCGTGCTGCTCGACAGCTCCAATCCGCGCGCCCTCGCCTTCCAGGCCGACCGGATCCGCAGGGCGCTCTCCGAACTGCCGGCCCATGCGCCGGCCGGCATGCTGGCGCCGGCGGACCGCCTCGCCTCGCGCCTCTTCGCCGAACTGGAGACCGGCGACGCCGCCACGCTGACGACCAATGCGATCTTTGCGCATGAGCAGACGCTGATGCGTATTTCCGACGAAATCGCCCTCGCTTATTTCACGCACCGCGCGCCACCCGGCGAAGCGAGCGGGGACTGATCTTGCTCTACGACATCCGTCAGGTGACGACATACAGCTACGCGATCCCCGTGCCGTTCGCGCGGCAGGCCCTGCGCCTGCTGCCCGTGGACCGGCCTGGCCAGCGCGTCGTGGCCGCTGATCTCTCGATCCGGCCAGGACCGACCGAGCGCACCGATTCGCTCGATTTCTTCGGCAACCGGATCACCACGGTCGCCTTCTCCTTCCCCCATGACGAGCTGACGCTGGAGACGCGGGCGCGCGTTCTCGTGGAAACCGACCCGCTGCCGGATCCGGATAGGACGCCGCCCTTCGAGCAGATCCGCCGCCTGGCGCTCGCCGTGGCCGATCTCTCCGCGCGCTCGCCGGTCCAGTTCCTGTTTCCGAGCCGGCTCGTCGCGATCGACGATGCGATCGGCGACTATGTCGCCGAGAGCTTTCCCGAGGGCACGCCGATCCTCGAGGGCGCGTTCGAGCTGACCAAGCGCATCAAGGCGGATTTCCGCTACGATTCCGCGGCCACCGACGTGACGACGCTGCCGGCGACCGCCTTCGCCCAGAAGGCGGGGGTCTGCCAGGACTTCGCCCATGTCATGATCGCCGGACTCCGTACCATCGGCCTGCCGGCGGCCTATGTCAGCGGCTTCCTGCGGACCGAGCCGCCGCCGGGACAGCCGCGGCTGGAGGGCGCCGATGCGACGCATGCCTGGGTCGCCGTGTGGTGCGGACGCGAAGCCGGCTGGATCGGCCTCGACCCCACGAACGGCGTTGCGGCGCGTGATGATCATGTTGTGCTGGCGATCGGACGGGACTATGCAGACGCAGCGCCAGTCGATGGCGTGATTGTCACATCCGGCGATCATTCGCTCGATGTGGCGGTCGATGTCGTCCCGGTCGAATCGTAGCAGCCGGGCAGGCTGGTATTTCGAACGACTACACGTTATCAGGACGGTGGTCGTTTACGCATTCCCGGTGAGTCCCCGGCCGGAACGGCGGGGTCGCTCCCGATGGGCGCCCTCCCGGCGCCGCCATTCGACAACCGGTTCAAGATAGGATTACGGGATCGTCATGTCTTCCACGTTCGACATCGTTGCTGATGTAATCTCCGAAACCAGCGAGATCCCGCGGGACAAGATCACTCCGGAGATGCACGCGATCGACGATCTCGGCATCGACAGCCTCGATTTCCTCGACATCGTGTTCGCGCTCGACAAGAAGTTCGGGATCAAGATCCCGCTCGAGCAGTGGACGCAGGAGGTCAACGCCGGCAAGGCCACGGTCGAGGAGTACTTCGTGCTCAAGAACCTGTGCGCCCATATCGACGAGTTGATCGCCAAGAAGAACGCGTGACGAACGCTTCCTGAGGCGGCAATGCGGCTCGAATATTTCCAGATGATCGACAGCGTCGTGTCCTTCGACGCGTCGAGCGGTGAGATCCACGCCAAGGCGCAGGTCCCGCTGACCAGTCCCGTCTTCGAGGGCCATTTCCCGGGATATCCGATCCTTCCCGGGGTGCTGCTCATCGAGACGATGGCGCAGGCCTCCGGCTATCTGATCCTCGGCATGAACGGCCTCTCGCGCATGCCGTTCTTCGCCGGCGTCAAGAAGGCGAAGTTCCGCAAGTTCATCGAGCCCGGCACCGAACTCGACGTGTTCGCGAAGATCGTGCACGACGGCTCGGGCTACAGCGTGACCGAGGCGCGGATCGAGCAGAACGGCCCGGTCTGCGACGCGGAGCTCACGCTGCGCATCATGGATTTCCCCGCCCCCGAGCTCGAAGGCATGATTCGCGAGCGCGCCGAGGCGATCGGCCTTGCCGCGAATGTGGAGACGAAATGAGCACGGCACCGGCCGACGAGATCTGGATCACGGGCATCGGGCTCATCTCCTCGCTCGGCGAAGGGCTGGACGCGCATTGGCAGGTCATGGCGGAGGGCGCCGATCGCGCCGCGCCGATCGATACGACCCGCTTCGCGCCGTTCCCCGTCTATCCGATGGCGCCGCTGGAACTCGACAAGCAGATCCCGCGCCGCGCCGACCAGCGCCAGATGGAAACCTGGCAGCGCCTCGGCACCTATGCCGCGGGCCTCGCGCTCGATGATTCCGGCCTGAAGGGCGACCTCGACCGTCTGTCGCGGATGGACATGATCGTGGCGGCCGGCGGCGGCGAGCGCGATCTCGAAGTCGACGGCCAGATCCTCGCCGGTCTGGCGCAGGGCGCGGACGAGACGTTTCTGAACGAGCGCCTCATCAACGATCTGCGGCCGACGCTCTTCCTGGCCCAGCTCTCCAACCTGCTCGCCGGCAACATCGCCATCGTGCACAAGGTCACGGGCTCCTCGCGCACCTTCATGGGCGAGGAATCGGCAGGCATCAGCGCGGTCGAGATCGCCGCGCGGCGCATTCGCGCCGGCCAGGGCGAGGTGTTCCTCGTCGGCGGTGCCTATAATGCCGAGCGCAAGGACATGCTGCTGAGCCTCGCGCTCGGCCACATGCTGTGGCAGGGCGGCGACGTGCCCGTCTGGGCGCGCGCGGCTTCCGGCAATGGCGGCGTCGTCACCGGCTCGGTCGGCGCCTTCCTCGTGATCGAATCGCGCGCCCATGCCGAGGCACGCGGCAAGCGGCCGCATGCGCGGCTCGCCTCGGTGCTTTCCGGCCGCAGTCGGCGCAAGCCGGGCGAGGCCAGGGCCGTCGCCGAGCGCCAGCTCGCCGAGCTCGCGCCGCTACTCGGCTCGGAACCGCTCGCCGTCGTCTCGGGCGCCAGCGGTCTCGCCGCGCCGACGCTCGAAGAGCGCGCCTTCCATGAAGGCCTGATCGCGGACGGCCGCGTCGCCGCCGTGCGGGCGCCGCAGAGCTGGATCGGCAACAGCCTCGAAACGACATTCCCCGCGCAGGTCGGCCTCGCCGCACTGGCCGTCTCGCGGCAGGGTTTCTATCTACCGAAGGGCGACGCCGCCATCGAACGTCCCTTCGACGGCGCCCCGCGGCAGGTCCTCACCACCTCCTGGGGATTCTGGCGCGGAGAGGGCATGGCGCTCGTCGAAGCGGTCGACTGAAAGGAACGGCAAATGGGTGTCACGCGCGATCATCTCGGACGGCCCGTCGTCGCCATCACCGGCATGGGCGTCGTCTCCTCGCTCGGCCAGGGCATTGACGACAATTGGGCGGCGCTGACCGCCGGCCGGTCCGGCATCCACCGCATCACCCGTTTCCCCACCGAGCATCTGCGCACCACCATCGCCGGCACCGTCGATTTCATCTTCCCCGAGGAGGTGCGTTCGCCCGTGCTGTCGGAGCGGCTGGCCCATCTGGCCGCCGATGAAGCCGTTGCGCAGGCCGGGATCGGCTCGCCGGGCGACTTTCCCGGCATGCTGTTCATGGCCGTGCCGCCGGTCGAGCTCGAATGGCCGGCCCGGCGCGATCTCTTCGCCGCCGCCAGCTCCGCCGAGGGCGACGCCTATGACCGCATGATCGTGCGGGCGCTGCAGGAAAACGATGTCGATGCCTATGAGTTCGCGCTCTATGGCTGCGTCGCGGACCGCATCGCCGACTCGTTCGGCACGCGCGGCTCGCCGGTGTCGCTGTCCACGGCCTGCGCCTCGGGTGCATCCGCGATCCAGCTCGGCGTCGAGGCGATCCGCCGCGGCGATACCGACGCCGCGCTCGTCATCGGCACCGATGGCTCGATCCACATCGAAGGCCTGATCCGTTTCCAGCTGCTCTCGGCGCTGTCGACCAACAATGAGGATCCGACCGCGGCCTCGCGCCCCTTCTCGAAGAACCGCGACGGTTTCGTCATGGCCGAGGGTGCCGGCGCGCTGGTGCTCGAAGACTATGACGCGGCCCGCGCCCGCGGCGCCAAGATCCTCGGCATCATGCGCGGCATCGCCGAGAAGCAGGACGATTTCCACCGCACCCGCTCGACGCCGGACGGCTCGCCCGTGATCGCCGCGATCCGCCAGACGCTGGACGATGCCGGCGCCGGCCTCGACGAGGTCAACTACATCAACGCGCACGGCACGAGCACACCCGAGAACGACAAGATGGAGGCGCTCTCGCTCGCCGCCGTCTTCGGCGAGCACATCGCCGGCATTCCGATCTCGTCGAACAAGTCGATGATCGGCCACACGCTCACCGCCGCCGGCGCGATCGAGGCCGTGTTCTCGGTGAAGACCATCCTCGAAGGCGTGATCCCGCCGACCATCAACCACGACGTCCCGGATCCCTCGATCCCGCTCGACGTGGTGCCGAATGTCGCGCGCGCCGCCCCGGTCTCGCTGGTCCTGTCGAACTCGTTCGGCTTCGGCGGACAGAACGCCTGCCTGCTGATCGGCGCCGAGCCGGCCTGAGATCGCCGCGGGTCTGGCATCTTTGCACGCGAACGGCTAATCAAGGCGCCGGTTTCGACGGAAGGACATCTGAACACATGCGCGCCCTGCAGCTGCTCGCCGACCGCACCCTTTCGCTCGTCGACGTGCCGCCCGCCCCGCCGCCCGGCGAGGGCGAGGTCCGCGTCGCGATCGGCGCCGTCGCGCTCAATCACATCGACGTCTGGGGCTGGCGCGGCATGGCCTTCGCCAAGCGCAAGCTGCCGCTGACCATCGGCGCCGAAGCTGCCGGCACGATCGAGTCGATCGGCCCGGGCGTCGAAGGGCTCGCCCCGGGTCAGGTCGTCGCCATCTATGGCGCCGAGACCTGCGGCACCTGCCCGGCCTGCCATGCGGGCCGCGACAATCTCTGCGAGAACGTCGCGGGCGTGCGCGGCTTCCACATCGACGGCCTCGCCTGCGAATATGTGACGCTGAAGGCCCGCCACGTCGTGCCGGCGCCCGAGGGCGTCTCGGTCCGCGATGCGGCCTGCACGCCGATCACCTATGGCACGGTCGAGCATATGCTGTTCGACAATGCCCATCTCGAAGCCGGCCAGACCATCCTGATCCAGGCCGGCGGCAGCGGCATCGGCACGGCGGCGATCCAGCTCGCCAAGGCGGCGGGCGCCACGATCATCACCACGGTCGGCAGCCCCGACAAGGCGCAGAAGGCGCTCGATCTCGGCGCGCATCACGTGATCAACTATCGCGAGGAGCGCTTCGAGGGCGTGGTGCGCAAGATCACCAAGAAGCGCGGCGTCGACGTCGTGTTCGAGCATGTCGGCGTCGACACCTGGGCCGGCAGCATGTTCTCGCTGCGCCGCGGCGGCACGCTCGTCACCTGCGGCTCGACCACGGGCATCTCGACCGAGATCAATCTGTTCCAGCTCTATCAGCAGCAATTGCGCCTGATCGGCTCCTTCGGCTGCCGGATCGAGAACATCGCGCATGCGCTCGGCAAGATCGCGTCCGGCATCGTCACGCCCGTCATCGACACGGTCATCGCGATCGAGGACATCGACGTCGCGCTCGCACGTATCGAGCAGCGCCAGGTGTTCGGCAAGATCGTCGTGACGCTGTGATGACCGCGGCGCGGCATCCGGGGATCGAAGGCGAAGCGTGAAGACATTCATCCGCCGCATGATGCGCAGCCGGCCCGCCAAGGCGGCGATTGCGTCTTCCGTGCGGAACACGGTTGCCGTGGTGCGCTGGCTCGGGCTGGAGCGAGCGAGCCGCATCGCCGTGCGGGTGACCCGCCTCATCGCGCCGTTCGTCCCCGAATCGAAGCTCGCTCTGACCAATCTGCGCGCCGCCTTCCCGGAGAAGAGCGACGCGGAGCTGAAGGCGATCCTCGCCGGCGTCTGGGCCGGCCTCGGCCGCACGGCGGTCGAATATGTCTTCCTCGACCAGCTCGCGGAATTCGATCCGCATCGCCCCGGCGAAGGCCGCGTCGATGTCGTCGGCATCGAATATTTCGATTCGCTGCGCGACGACGGCAAGCCGGCCATCATCTTCTCGGCGCATCTGGCGAACTGGGAAATCCTCGCCGTCGCCGCCGCGCGCTTCGGCCTGCCCGTCATTTCGCTGTTCCGCGCGCCACGCAACAGCCAGCTGGCGCAGGATCTGATGAGCGAGCGCGAGCGCCTCATGGGACGGCTCGTCGCCTCCGGTCGCGGCGCGACCTTCGAGGTCGGGGCGGCGCTCGATCGCGGCGAGCATCTCGGCATGCTGACGGACCAGCACCACACGCACGGCCCCCGCGTCCCCTTCTTCGGCCGGCCCGTGTCGGCGAACCCGCTCGTCGCCCGCCTCGCCCGTCACTATGACTGCCCAGTCCATGGCGCGCGCTCGATCCGCCTGCCGGATGGACGCCTGCGCGTCGAACTGACGCCGCCGATCGACCTGCCGCGCGATGCCGAGGGCCTCATCGACGTGGACGCGGGCACGGCCACCGTGATGTCCGTCATCGAAGGCTGGGTGCGCGAGCATCCGGAGCAATGGCTCTGGCTGCATAATCGCTGGCGCTGAGCGGAGACCCCGCTTTGCAGCGTCCCGCGCCCGTGGCATGATCCGTTCATGGTTTACCCCCTTTCCACCTCCCCGACGCTGCCGCGCGACGGGCGGCAATCCGACACTGCGCTCTTCCTGCAGCGCGGCGTCTCGCGTCTCTTTCGGGCGCGCGGCTATGCGGTGGTGAGCGAACTGGTGCTGGCGACGGGGCGGCGGGCCGATATTGTCGCGCTCGGACCGGGCGGCGAGATCGCGATCGTCGAGATCAAGTCGTCGATCGAGGATTTCCGCGCCGACGGCAAGTGGATCGACTACGGGCCGTTCTGCGACCGCTTCTATTTCGCGAGCCACAATGGCGTGCCGGCCGCGATCTTCCCCGAAGCCACCGGCCTGATCATGGCGGACGGCTATGGCGGCGAGATCCTGCGCGAGCCGCCGCTCGCCCCGTTGCCGGCGGCGCGGCGCAAGGCCATGACGATCCGCTTCGGCCAGGCGGCGGCGCACCGGCTGCACCGTCTGTTCGATCCGGAGGCAGGCTTCGAGACGCTCTGACGGCGCTCAGCGCGGCGCGCGCTTCGCCAGGATCCGCTGCAGCGTGCGGCGGTGCATGTTGAGGCGGCGGGCGGTCTCCGAGACGTTGCGCTCGCACAGCTCATAGACGCGCTGGATATGCTCCCAGCGGACGCGGTCGGCCGACATCGGATTGTCGGGCGGCACGGCCTTCTCGGTCGGATCGCGGGTGAGCGCGAGGAAGACCTCGTCGGCATCGGCGGGCTTGGCGAGGTAATCGACGGCGCCGAGCTTCACGGCCGTCACCGCGGTCGCGATGTTGCCATAGCCCGTGAGCACGACCATGCGCGATTCCGGCCGGCGGCTGCGGATCGCCTCGATCACATCGAGCCCGTTGCCGTCCTCGAGCCGCATGTCGACCACGGCGAAGGCCGGCGGCAGCTGCTCGACCTTGCGCATGCCTTCGGCGACGCTGTCGGCGGTCTCGACGATGAAGCCGCGCGACTCCATCGCGCGGGCCAGCCGCTGGAGGAACGCCTTGTCGTCATCGACGATGAGGAGCGAGGTATCGGCGCCGGAAAGCCCGGCCGCATCAATGTCCGTCATCGGATCTTGCCTCCGCCCTCCCTTGATTTTCTTGTTCCATCCCACGCGGGTTATAGGAAGACGGCGTTGTTCCGCCAAGCCCGACTCGTCCCTCAGGACCGAAAAAGGGCCGATCCGGCAGGCTTTTGCGTCTCCGTCCGGCCCCGAGCGGCCGATTCGGCACCCGCCGTGCCACCGCGCACCCCATCCATCGCCTCGCGCGGCCAGGCGATGCGCACGACGGCGCCATGTTCGGGCGCGGCGCGATTGGACATCTCGACCCGCGCCTGCGAGCGTTCCAGCAGCGTCTTGGCGATGAAGAAGCCGAGGCCGAGCCCGCCCGCCTCGTGATCCTCGGCGGCCTCGGCGACGCGGCTGCGCGTCGTCACATAGGGCTCGCCAATATGGTCCATCACGTCCGGCGCGAAGCCGGGCCCGTCATCGGCGATGACGATCGAGACGCCGGCCTCGTCCCAGGCTGCGCGCACATCGACGCGCGAATGCGCGAAATCGACGGCGTTCTCAAGGAGATTGCCGACGCCGTAGAGCACGGCCGGATTGCGCCGTCCGACCGGCTCGGGGCCCTTGCCGGCCATCTGCACGTCGATCGTGACGCCCGTGCCCTGATGCGGCTCGACCACCTCGGCGAGGAGATGGCTGATCGGGAAGCGGTCCAGCATCTGGTCGGTCTGGGTGGAGAGCGAGGTGAGCTTGCCGAGAATGTCGCGGCAGCGCTGCGACTGGCTGCGCAGCAGCGCGACGTCGTCGGCATGCGGGCTGTCCTTCGGCAGTTCGCGCTCCAGCTCCTTCGCCACCAGGGCGATGGTGGCGAGCGGCGTGCCGAGCTCATGCGCCGCCGCCGCCGCGAGCCCGTCGAGGGCCGACAGGTGCTGCTCGCGCGCCAGCACCAGCTCCGTCGCGGCGAGCGCATCGGCGAGCTGGCGCGATTCCTCGGCGACGCGGAAGGCATAGGTGCCCATGAACAGGACGGCGGAGACGAGCGCCATCCACACGCCGCCGACATAGAGCAGCGGCAGCGAGATCGGCGCCTCGGCGTGCCAGGGCAGCGGCAGGTGCCAGACGGCGAGCAGCGAGACCGCGGCGATGGCGAGGCCGCCGAGCGCCACGGTCAGGCGCGGCGCGAGCGCCGTCGCGGAGACCATGACGGGCACCAGCACCAGGATCGAGAACGGGTTCTGCAGCCCGCCGGTCAGGAAGAGCAGCGCCGCCAGCTGGACGAGGTCATAGGCGAGCAGCAGCGCCGCGGTCCAGCCGCGCAGGCGCAGGCTGGAAGGATAGCGGACCTTGAGAAAGAGGTTCAGCCAGGCCGACAGCGCGATCGCGGCGAGGCAGAGGCCGATCGGCATCTGGAAGCCGAGCCAGAAGCGCACGACCACGACGGCGATGGTCTGGCCGGCGACGGCGAGCCAGCGCAGGCGCACCAGCGTATCGAGCTTGAGACGCGGCGCGTCGGGCCGGTGGGTTGGTTGCGCGCCCTGCGGCACTCGGCAGCTCCCGCTTCGCGCCGGACCGAAGCCGGCTCAACGATGGTCCGCGTAATCGCGCGCGGCGCCACCGGGAGTATAGATGTCTTTGGCAGCTTGCATCGTGGATAAATTCGTCCTTACATATTGCGATGCAAAAGGTCGGCGACCCTCGCCGCAGGCCGGGCACAGGCGTCTCAAGGCCTCTCCGGCCAAGAAGGGCGGTCAGATGGGTCCTCTTTCCTACTACCAGCTTTACGAGCTCAATCACGCCGCGCTGTCGCCGATGCGCGCCGCGGCCGACGCGATGCGCCTCGCGCTGCGCAACCCGTTCAACCCGATCGGGCAGACGCCGTTCGGCAAGAACTGGTCGGCCGGGCTCGAACTGTTCGAGCGCGTGACGCGGCGCTATGGCAAGCCGGTCTTCGGCCTGCCGACGACGCTGGTCGGCGGCACGCGCGTGCCGGTGACCGAACGCGTCGTCTGGCAGCGGCCGTTCTGCGGCCTGATCCATTTCGAACGCGGCCTCGACCGGCCGCGCAACGACCCGAAGATGCTGATCGTCGCGCCGATGTCCGGCCATTATGCGACGCTGCTGCGCGGCACCGTCGAGGCGATGCTGCCGAAGCACGAGGTCTACATCACCGACTGGGCCGATGCGCGCACCGTGCCGCTCGCCGACGGGCCGTTCGATCTCGACGACTATATCGACTACGTCATCTCGATGCTGCATTTCCTGGGCGGCGACACCCATGTGGTCGCCGTCTGCCAGCCGGCCGTGCCGGTGCTGGCAGCGGCGGCCGTGATGGAGACGCGGGGCGACCCCTATATTCCCCGCTCGATGACGCTGATGGGCGGGCCGATCGATACGCGCGTCAACCCGACCGCGGTCAACAAGCTCGCCGAGGGCAAGTCGATCGACTGGTTCCAGAAGAACGTCATCATGCAGGTGCCCTTCCCGCATCAGGGCTTCATGCGCGACGTCTATCCCGGATTCCTGCAGCTGTCGGGCTTCATGGGCATGAACCTCGATCGCCACGTCTCGGCGCACAAGCAGTATTTCAAGCATCTGGTCGAAGGCGACGGCGACTCGCAGACCAAGCACACCGAGTTCTACGACGAGTATCTCGCCGTCATGGACCTGACGGCGGAGTTCTACCTCCAGACCGTCGACACGGTCTTCATCCGCCATGCGCTGCCCAAGGGCGAGATGATGCACCGGGGCATGCCGGTCGACCTCACGGCGATCCGCAACATCGCCCTGCTCACGGTCGAGGGCGAGAACGACGACATCTCCGGTGTCGGCCAGACCAAGGCGGCGCAGGATCTTTGCGTCAACCTGCCGGACGAGAAGCGGGCGCATTACGTGCAGCCCAAGGTCGGGCATTACGGTGTTTTCAACGGCTCGCGCTTCCGCTCGGAGATCGCGCCGCGCATCGGCGATTTCGTGCTGACGCATAATCGGCCCGAGATGATCGCGAAGCCCGTGCGCCCTGCCGCGCCACCCGCGCCCGTCGTGGAAGCTTCTCCCGCGCCGGCGGAAGCCGAGGGCGCGCCGGTTGCCGAGATCACGCCGAAGCGCGCACGCCCCCGCGCGCGCAAGAACGGGCTCGCCGCGATCCTGCTCGCCGCGCCCTCGGGCGTCGCGGATGATCTCAAGCTGATCTCGGGCGTCGGCCCGAAGCTCGAATCGACGCTGAATGCGATCGGCATCTTCCATTTCTGGCAGCTCGCCGGCCTGACTGCGGCGCAGCTCGCCGAGCTCGACGACCGCCTCGCCTTCAAGGGCCGCGCGGCGCGCGACAAATGGGTCGAGCAGGCCGCAGCGCTCGCCGGCGAGACCGCGCCGGCCGATCAGAAGGTCGGCTGAGGCGTCCGCTTCATGACGCCGGCCTCAGGGCGCCGGCGCGGCGACGGGCTCTGCAGCGGGCAGATGGCTTTTCGCCGTCTTCGCCGCGAGGTCGTGGCTGAGCACGCCGCGTATGCCGATCTCGATGCGCCCGTCGCGCGCCATCAGCTGGCGTAGTTCGCCGACCGGCCAGGCGAGGGCCTCCGCGCCTTCGGCCAGGAAGACGTCGGCCGTGGCCGTCCCGCCCGAGAGAAAGGCGATCTCGCCGAGAAAGACGCCGGGCGCGAGCGCGAGGCGACGGCCGTCCTTCACCACTTCGGCCTCGCCCTTCACCAGATAGAACAATTCGTCCGGCGCGACGCCCTGGCTCAGGATCTGGACCGGGCCGCTGCGGCGCGCCGCGACCTTCGCCAGCCGGCGGAACTGGCCGGGGCTGAGCACCTTGATCGCCTCGAACAGCGGACGCAGATCCGCCTCGATGTCGTAGCCGAACCGGTCGCGCATGATGAGCACGATCATGACGAGGTTGAGCAGGATCGTCAGGATCTTCCAGAGCAGCGGATCGAACAGCGGGCCGCCGGGCAGCCAGGTGTAATAGAGCGCCTGCAGCGCCATGGACAGGATCATGACGGCGCGGAGCTGGATCTGGTCGCGGAAGAGGAAGGCGATCAGCGTGATCGCATTGCCGACGTGAAAGAGGATTTCGAGGGCCATCGGGAGCCGCGCGGGCGAGAGACGACAGGAGCGCCGGCAAAGCGCCGGCCGCGCACAGCCCTTTCACAATGGCCTGTCACATAAAACACAAATCTCGGTCGGCCGCGGCGCCGCGGTCCCGCCGGAGATTATGTCGCGCCCGACCGAAGCAGGCGCGAGGCCGTCCGACGCCCCATGGAGGCGCCGAACGGGCTCATCTCAAGGTCGCGTCCTCGGCGCGCGAACCGGTGTCCGCCGCGCCCGCAGGCGCTCCGCCTCAGGCCGGAACGAGCTGGTCGACCGCCTGCATGACGCCGCGCAGCTCGGCGAGGCCCTTCAGGCGGCCGATGCAGGAATAGCCCGGATTGACGCGCAGCCCCTTCTCGACCTTGTCGATGTCGTCGACCAGGAGATGGCCATGATCGGGGCGCATCGGGATCTCCCAATCCGTCCGTCCCTCGGCCTTGCGGCGCCGCTCCTCGCGCGTCAGCGCGATGATGAGGTCGACCATGTTGGTGCCGCCGGCGAGGTGATCATCCTCGAAGAACGAGCCGTCGGCCTCGCGCGTCACATTGCGCAGATGGACGAAATGGACCCGTGCGCCGAATTCGCTCGCCATGGCCGGCAGGTCGTTGTCGGGCCGCGCGCCATAGGAGCCCGAGCACAGCGTCAGGCCGTTCGCCTGAACATCCACCGCGGAGAGGATGTGGCGGGCGTCGGCGGCCGTCGAGACCACGCGTGGCAGGCCGAAGAGCGAGAAGGGCGGATCGTCGGCATGAATGCCGAGCCGCACGCCGAGCTCCTCGGCGAGCGGGGCGACCTCCTTCAGGAACTCGACCAGATGCTCGCGCATCTCCTTGTCGCCGAGCCCGTCGAAGCGGGCGATCTGCCGGGCGATGCCTTCGCGCGTATAGGAATCCTCGCCGCCGGGGAGGCCGGCGATGATGTTCTTCTCGAGCCGGTTCTCGTCGTCGGCGCTCATCGCCGCGACGCGGCGGCCGGCCTCGGCGAGCAACTCGTCCGAATAGGACGCCGCCGCATTCGGCCGCTTCAGGATATGGACGTCATAGGCGACGAAATCGGCCATGTCGAAGCGCAGCGCATAGCCGCCCGAGGGGCGCTTCCACATGAGATTGGTGCGCGTCCAATCGACCACCGGCATGAAATTGTAGCAGATCGTCTGGATGCCGCCCCGCGCCAGGCTGGTCATGCTGGTCTTCCAGGCGTCGATCCTGTCGCGATAGGCGCCGTTGCGGAGCTTGATCTCCGACGGGACGGGGATCGATTCGCAGACGCTCCAGCGCAGCCCCGCCTGCTCGATGATGCCCTTGCGGGTGAGCACGTCGTCGATCGTCCACGCCCTGCCGTCATAGATATGGTGCAGGGCCGTGACGATGCCGGTGGCGCCGGCCTGCTTCACATGGTCGAGGGTGACCGGATCTTCCGGGCCGAACCAGCGCCAGCACTGCTCCATGGACTTTTTCTCCGCGATGTCTATCGATCGGCGGATAGGCATAGACCGAGCGGCGCGCCCATCCAACGGGAATTTTAGCGCGCCTGAAACGATTATAATCATTGGGGGAGCGCTTGATGGAACTGGATCCGGCCCTCGCCGCGTGGCTCGTCCGTGCGGGCCTCGCGTCGGACGCCGCTTCGATTTCGGCCGAGCCGCTGACCGGCGGCGTCGCATCGGACATCTGGCGGGTCGAGACCGGCGGGCGCCGCTTCGCCGTCAAGCGGGCGCTCGCCAAGCTCCGCGTCGCCCGCGACTGGCGGGCGCCGGTCTCGCGCAATGCCAATGAGGTCGAATGGCTGGCGGCGGCCGGCGCGCTCGTCCCCGGCGCGGTGCCGCGCATCCTCGCGCATGACGCGGAGATCGGCGCCTTCGCCATGGAGTTACTCGCGCCCGAGGACCATCCCGTCTGGAAGGCGGAACTGAAGGCCGGTCGCGCGGACCCGGCCTTCGCCGCGGCGGTCGGCTGCCGGCTCGCCGCGATCCATGCCGGCACGGCGAACCGGCCGGAGATCGCCGGCCGCTTCGGCGACGACGCCACCTTCTCGGCGCTCCGCCTCGATCCCTATCTCGCCGCCGCGGCCGAGGCGCATCCCGGCCTCGCCCCGGCGCTGAATGCGCTGATCGCGGCGACCCTCGCCAACCGCAAGGCGCTCGTCCATGGCGACATCTCGCCCAAGAACATCCTGGTCGGGCCCGATGGGCCGGTCTTCCTCGATGCCGAATGCGCCTGGTATGGCGATCCGGCCTTCGACATCGCCTTCTGCCTCAACCATCTGCTGCTGAAATGCCTCTGGGTGCCGCCGGCGCGCGGGGCGTTTCTCGCCGCCTATGACGCGCTCGCCGCCGCCTATCTCGAGGCTGTGCGGTTCGAAGATGCTGACGCGCTCGAAGGGCGCGCGGCGCGGCTGCTGCCGGGGCTCTTCCTCGCGCGGGTCGACGGCAAGTCGCCGGTCGAATATGTGACGGCGGAGGCCGATCGCGACCATGTCCGGCGCGTCGCCGCCCGCCTTCTCATCGATCCGCCGGAGCGCCTCGACGCGGTCCGCGTAGCCTGGAACAGGGAGCTTTCCGCATGAGCACGGAGATCATCGGGGTCATCGGCCGGCGGGTCTGGGATTCGCGCGGCCGGCCGACCGTGGAGGCCGAGATCCGTCTTTCCGGCGGCGCGATCGGGCGGGCCATCGCCCCGGCCGGCGCCTCGACGGGCAGCGGCGAGGCGGTGGACCTCCGCGATGGCGGCGACGCCTTTGGCGGCTATGACGTGACCCGCGCGGTCGCGTCGGTGAATGGCGAGATCGCGACGCTGCTCAAGGGCCGCGACGCCGCCGACCAGGCCGGGATCGACGCGGCGCTGATCGCGCTCGACGGCACGGCGAACAAGGGCCGCCTCGGTGGCAATGCGCTGATCGCCACATCCATGGCGCTCGCCCATGCCGCGGCCGCCGCGGCCGGCGTGCCGCTCTGGCGCCACCTCGCGCAGGGGCGCCCGGTGCGCATCCCCGTGCCGGAAATCCAAATCTTCGGTGGCGGCGCGCATGCGGCGCGGCGCGTCGACATTCAGGACTTCATGCTGATGGCGCCCGGCGCCGCTTCCTTCGCCGAGGCACTCGACTGGACCGCCGAGGTCTATCGCGCCACCGGCCTGCGCATGAAGCGGGCCGGCAAGCTGCAGGGCGTCGCCGACGAGGGCGGCTATTGGCCGGCCTTCGCCACCAATGAGGAGGCGCTGGACGAACTCACTGCGGCCATCCTCGATGCCGGCTTCACGCCGGGGCCCGATATCGGCATCTCGCTCGACGTGGCCGCCTCGGAATTCGGTCGGGGCGGGCGCTATCGCCTCGCCCTCGACGACAGCGCGCTGGATACGGAGGGGATGATCGAGCTGCTCGGCCGCTGGCTCACCGCCTATCCGATCCTCTCGATCGAGGACCCGCTCGCCGAGGACGACGAGGCCGGCTTCATCGCCTTCACCAGCCGTTTCGGCAGGACTTGCCAGGTTATTGGCGACGATTTCCTCGTGACCAATGCCGCCCGCGTCGAGGCCGCCGCTGCGGCGCATTCCGCCAATGCCGTGCTGGTCAAGCCGAATCAGGCCGGCACGCTGACCGAGACGCGCGCCGCGCTCGACGCCGGCAAGGCCGCTGGCTTCGGGACGATCGTCTCGGCACGGTCCGGCGAAAGCGAAGACGTCACGATCTGCCATCTCGCCGTCGGCTGGGACGCCGGCCAGTTCAAGGTCGGCTCGTTTTCGCGCTCCGAGCGCATGGCGAAATGGAACGAGATGCTGCGGATCGAGGAAGAACTCGGCCGCGACGCCGTCTTCGCCGGGCACGCGGCGCTCGGCCGCTCCGCCTGAGGCCGGCGGCCTATTCCTCTTCGCCGAAGCGATCGGCGACGAGGCGCTCGATCGCGGCCAGAGCCGCCTCGGCTTCGGGTCCCTCGGCGGTCACGCGGATCGACGAGCCGATGCCGGCGGCCAGCATCATCAGACCCATGATCGAGGTGCCGCCGACCACGTTCTGGTCCTTGGCCACGGTGATCGTCGCGTTGAATCCGTCCGCGCACTGGACGAACTTCGCCGATGCGCGCGCGTGCAGGCCGCGGCGATTGACGATGACGAGATCGCGGGAGAAATCGTTTCCGCTCAAGCCCGCTCCGTCTACTGGCCCGCGAGGACCTGGCTCGCGACATTGATATATTTGCGGCCCGCTTCCTGCGCGCCCTGGATCGCCGCCTGGAGCGGCTTCTCCGCGCGCACCGATGCGAGCTTGATCAGCATCGGCAGGTTGACGCCGGCGATCACCTCGACGCGCCCCGCCTCCATGACGGAGATGGCGAGGTTCGACGGCGTGCCGCCGAACATGTCGGTGAGGAGAATCACGCCGCTGCCGTCATCGACGTGCTGCACCGCCTCGACGATGTCCTGGCGGCGCCGCTCCATGTCGTCCTCCGGCCCGATCGCGATGGTCTCGATCTGGCTCTGGGGGCCGACGACGTGCTCCAAGGCGGCGCGAAACTCGGTGGCGAGTTGGCCGTGGGTGACAAGGACGAGCCCGATCATGCCCTTTGGTTACCTGCTATTCGCGTTACTCGACGCCCTGCGGGTCGATTGGCTCTGTGGAGCCGGCTTCTCCCGGCCGCGGGGCGGATGGCAGCCCGCCGAACGGCTCCGCATCTTGACCGAACGATTCCGCAACGCAAGAAGAATTCAGAACTGGGGGACATGGTTCTTCAGCTACCCTTAAATCGCAGCCGGCGCAAACAGCACGGCCGCCATGACCCGCATCCAGCCATCGGCCTGGCCGATCGGCAGGCGGATCCGCCGGACGCGGACGCCCGCCAGCTCGACGAAAGCCGACTCGGCCTCCGGCATGCGCGGGCATTCGGCCGCGGGTTCGAGATCGACGACCAGCGCGATTTCCGCGGACGGGACGTGGTCCTGGCGCAGGATGCCCTGCCCGCGCACCTCGATCAGCCCGGCGAGCTCCGCCGGCGGCGCGGCCAGGAGACGGCCGGCGGCGACCGCGAGCACGACCCGATCGTCGGCGACGAGGCGGTTGCCGGTGCGGTCGGCGAGGAGCAATGCGAGGAGCAGCGAGGACTTGCCGCTGCCGCTCGGGCCCCGCACCAGCACGCCCTGCCCCGCGACCTGAACGGCGGAGGCATGGATCGTCGGCGGCAGCTCATTGCGCGGATGGGCAGGAATCGGGGCGGCGGCTTCGCTCATCTCGAACCTCAGGCGCCAACCGTGGCGGCCGGCAGGCGGACCGTGAAGCGCGCACCATGCACATCCTTGCCGGCGCCGGGGCGCGCGGACCGGTTCTCGGCCCAGATGCGGCCGCGATGCGCCTCGACGATCTGCTTGGAGATGGAGAGGCCGAGGCCGGAATTCTGGCCGAACGCCTCCTGTTCCGGACGATCGGTATAGAAGCGCTCGAAGATGCGCTCGACCTGCTCGGCGCGAATGCCCGGCCCGTCATCCTCGACGACCACATCGACGGAAGCGCCGCTGCGCTTGATCGAGACGCGGACCGTGCCCTCCTTCGGCGTGAAGGAGCGGGCATTGTCGAGCAGATTGGTGAGGACCTGGCCGAGGCGGCCGTCATGGCCGAGCACGACATAGGCGTCGGGAATGTCCGAACGCGCGATCTCGAGCTTGATCTGCGGCCCTTCGGGCGCGGCGATCTCGCGGGCGATGGCGACCACCGTCTCCGCGATCTTGGCGACATCGACGGGCAGCGCGTCCTGCCGCGCCAGCTCCGCATCGAGGCGGGAGGCGTCGGAAATGTCGCTGATCAGCCGGTTGAGGCGCTGGACGTCGTGCTGGATGATCTCGGTCAGCCGCGCCTTGGATGCCGCGGTCTTGGCGAGCGGCAGCGTCTCCACCGCACTCCGGAGCGAGGTCAGCGGGTTCTTGAGCTCGTGGCTGACATCGGCGGCGAAGCTCTCGATCGCCTCGATCCGGTTGAACAGCGACTGCGTCATCTCGCGCAGCGCCACAGAGAGATGGCCGATCTCGTCCTGGCGGCTCGAATAGTCCGGGATCTGCGGGCGCGAGGAGACGCCGCGGCGCACGCGGTCCGCCGCATCGGCGAGGCGGCGCAGCGGCGCGGCGATCGTGCCGGCGAGCAGGATCGACAGCACCACCACGACGGCGGCCGAGACGAGGAAGACGCGCACGATCGCCATGCGCTCGGCATGCACGATCTGGTCGATGTCGCCGCCCTGCGTCGAGAGGAGCAGCACGCCGAGCACCGAGCGATAGCGCTGGATCGGCACCGCGACGGAGACGATCAGCTCGCCGCGCTCGGTGATGCGCACGATCGAGGAGGGATTGCCGTCGAGCGCGGCCGCCACCTCGGGATAGCCCTTGCCATTGAGGCCCGACAGCTCGTGATAGATCGGCAGGTCGTCGCGCTGGAGGTGGATCTTGACCCATTCCCAGATGCGATCGAACAGCGCCGGCTCGTCCTCGGGATTGGTCGGCAGCTCGAAACGCAGCACCTGCCCGCGCGAATAGAGATGCGAGGAATCGAGGATCATGCTGCCGTCGCGATCATAGATCCGCGCCCGGGTTCGGGTCGGGGAGATCAGGCGGCGCAGCACCGGCGCGACGCGCTCGGGATTGATCGGAAAATCGAGACCCTCGATCTGGCCGAGGCCGGGTGACAGGCTCTCGCCGGCCTGCTGCTCCAGCAGCTTGTCGGGATCGATCGTGATGTTGTTGGTCTCGACGCTCGCCGAGGCGGCGACGGCGCCGGCGATGATCTCGCCCTGCGTCAGCAGGCTCTCCAGCCGCGCATCGATCAGGCCGGCGCGGAACTGGTTGAGATAGAGAATGCCCGAGACGAGGACGATCAGCGCCGCAAGGTTGAGGACGACGATGCGGCGCGTCAGGCTCGAGAACAGATGCGGGCCGATGGCGCGCAGCATGCGCGTGCCGACGCGGCGCCACACCCGGGGCCGCCAACGCCTGGTTGGGCGCGCCGGAAGCTGCTCGTCGAGACTGACCGTCATGCCTCCCACCCGGTGGCGGATCGCAATCCTCAGGTTTCCTTGCCTCAGGCTTCCTTGAAGCGATAGCCGACGCCGTAGAGCGTTTCGATCATGTCGAAATCGTCGTCGACCGCCTTGAACTTCTTGCGCAGCCGCTTGATGTGGCTGTCGATGGTGCGGTCGTCGACATAGACCTGGTCGTCATAGGCCGCATCCATCAGCGCATTGCGGCTCTTCACGACGCCGGGACGCTGGGCGAGCGCATAGAGAATCAGGAATTCGGTCACGGTCAGCGTCACCGGCTGGCCGTTCCAGGTGCAGGTGTGCCGCTCCTGGTCCATCGACAGCGCGCCGCGATCGAGATTCTTGGCCGCATCCGGCACCTTGCCGGGCGTCGGCGCCGCATCGCGCGGCTGGAAGCGACGCAGCACGGCCTTGACGCGCTCAACCAGAAGACGCTGCGAGAACGGCTTCTTGATGAAGTCGTCCGCACCCATCTTGAGCCCGAACAGCTCGTCGATCTCGTCATCCTTGGAGGTCAGGAAGATGACCGGCAGGTCGGTGCGCTGGCGCAGGCGGCGCAGCAGCTCCATCCCGTCCATGCGCGGCATCTTGATGTCGAGGATCGCGAGATCGGGCAAGGTCTGCTGGAAACCGTCCAGCGCCGAAGCGCCGTCGGTATAGGTCTGGACCCGATAGCCTTCCGATTCCAACGCAATGGAAACGGAGGCGAGAATGTTGCGATCGTCATCGACGAGGGCAATCGTCGGCATGAAGTGACATCTCCAGGACGGTTTGTCCGCTTGTACTGTCCTTTTCCCTTCCGATCGGACATTCCCGACCGGTCGAGCCGGCAACCGCGTTAAGGTCGCAGGAATACGCGGAAAATATGGCGTCCAACCTACAGGATATCCACCGCCGACGCCAACTGGCCGCTGGACCGGCCCCGCAAAATCATGATTATCGTACTCATCTTTAAGCGATCGAACGACCAGAAAGGCCCGATCGGACATGAGCGCAGAGACCCCGTTCGACCCCGTCGCCACTGCCCGCAGCATCATCCGCAGCGCCGGCGCGGCCAGCTTCGGCACGCTGGACGAGACGGGCGGACCCTTCGTCTCGCTCGTCACCTTCGCGACGCTGCCGGACGGGCGCCCGGTGCTGTCGCTTTCCGATCTCGCGGTCCATTCGAAGAACCTGAAGCGCGACCCGCGCGCCTCGCTGCTCTTCGTCGCCCCCGGCGGCGAGGGCGGCAACCCGCTGGCCGGCGCGCGGCTGACCGTGACCGGCCGGCTCGCGCAGAGCACCGATACGCATGCGGCCTGGCGCTACCGGCAGATGCATGGCGACGGCGCATCGAGCTTCGCGGATTTCCACATCTACGTCTTCGAGATCGAAGCGTCGCATCTGGTCGCCGGCTTCGGCCGCATCGTTCCGGTCGCTCCCGCCGATCTCCTCACCGACCTCGGGGGGTGCGATGATCTTCGCGCCGGGGAGGTCATGGTCGTCGAGCATATGAACGACGACCATTCCGACGCCATCGCGCTCTATGCGCAGAAGCTGCTCGGCCTGCCGCATTCGAACTGGCGCATGACCGGCTGCGATCCGGAGGGGATCGATCTCGCCTCCGCCGCCGGCCGGGCGCGGCTCGGCTTCCCCGAGCGGGCGGCCACGGTGGCCGAAGCCGGGGGCTATCTGAAGAGTTTCGCCAAGGAGGCGCGCCAGCGCCCTTGAAGGCCCGCAAAAATGGCCTCGAACCGGCTCCGCAATATTCGGAGCCGGATCAACATCCCCTTGCTTTTATTCGGAAACCTAAGAATTCCAAGCATTAACCGCGTTGCTTCGTCGCACCATCCTAAATCGATTTTATCTACTGCAGCGCAGCGTAAGCCGATCCTTCTGCTTGCGAAAAAAACAGCGGGAACCCTAGGGTCCTGCGCCGGCGTGACGAAACGTCGGCTCGAGCGGGCCTGACCCATCTGGCCCGGCGATCTTCCTTATCGACTGCAATTGTAGCGAGGACCCGCAGCGCGGCGTCCTTATCGAGGAGATCCACTGTGACCGAGAACGGCATTTTCAATCCTTCCTTCGGCGCCGACAGCTTCGGCCTGAAGTGGCTTGCCGGTCTCTATTGGAACTATGGCGCGCCAGAGCTCTATGAGCAGGCCCTGCGCCGCGGCGAGGGCCTCTTGACCGCCGACGGCGCGCTGAGCGTCGAGACCGGCGTCCATACCGGCCGCTCGCCGCAGGACAAGTTCATCGTGCGCGACGCGCTGACCGAGAACTCGGTCTGGTGGGACAACAACAAGCCGCTCTCGCAGGCGCATTTCGACACGCTCTATGCCGACATGGTGGCGCATGCCGCCAATCGCGAATTGTTCGCGCAGGACCTCTATGGCGGCGCCGATCCGGCGGAGCGCGTCAATGTCCGCGTCTTCACCGAGAAGGCCTGGCATTCGCTGTTCATCCGCAACCTGCTGATCCGCCCGGACGTCGCGGCGCTCAAGACCTTCGTGCCGAAGCTCACGATCCTCGATCTGCCGAGCTTCCGCGCCAGCACCGAGCGGCATGGCGCGCGGACGGAGACGATGATCGCCTGCGATTTCTCCCGCGGCATCGTGCTGATCGCCGGCACGTCCTATGCGGGCGAGATGAAGAAGGCCGTCTTCACCTATCTGAACTTCACGCTCCCCGCGAAGGGCGTGATGCCGATGCACTGCTCGGCCAATATCGGCCCCGAGGGCGACACCGCCGTCTTCTTCGGCCTGTCCGGCACCGGCAAGACGACGCTCTCGGCCGATCCGGCCCGCACGCTTATCGGCGACGACGAGCATGGCTGGGGCCCGCATGGCATCTTCAACTTCGAGGGTGGCTGCTACGCCAAGACGATCCGCCTCTCCGCCGAGGCCGAGCCGGAGATCTTCGCGACGACGAAACGCTTCGGCACGGTGATCGAGAACGTCGTTCTCGATCCGGTGACGCGCATCCCCGATTTCGACGATGATTCGAAGACGGAGAACACCCGCGCCGCCTACCCGCTCGACTTCATCCCGAATGCGAGCGACACGGGCCGCGGCGGTCATCCCAAGGCGATCATCATGCTGACCGCCGACGCCTTCGGCGTGATGCCGCCGATCGCCAAGCTGACGCCGGCGCAGGCCATGTACCACTTCCTCTCCGGCTATACGGCGAAGGTCGCGGGTACCGAGAAGGGCGTGAAGGAGCCGCAAGCGACGTTCTCGACCTGCTTCGGCGCGCCCTTCATGCCGCGCCACCCGGCCGAATACGGCAATCTGCTGCGCACGCTCATCGCCGAGCACGGCGTTTCCTGCTGGCTGGTCAACACCGGCTGGACGGGCGGGGCCTATGGCGTCGGCCGCCGCATGCCGATCAAGGCGACGCGCACGCTGCTCACGGCGGCCCTCACCGGCTCGCTCGACCAGGGTCGCTTCTATCTGGACCGGACCTTCGGCTTCCAGGTGCCGACCGACGTCGTCGGCGTCGAGCCGCACCTGCTGCATCCGCGCAAGACCTGGCAGGACAAGGCCGGCTACGACGCGCAGGCCGCCCGCCTCGTCGGCATGTTCCTCAAGAACTTCGAGAAGTTCTCGACCCATGTCGACGACGAGGTGGTGAACGCCGCGCCCGGCATGACCGCCTGACACACGGTCGGTGACATCATCGATACGCCGCGCCGCAAGGCGCGGCGTATTGCATTTCGGGGCCTGCCTCGGGCCCCCGCGACAGGGCGTTCCGCCCTCGCCTGCGACATCGCACGCGACACCAGAGCGCAGCTGTGGCATGAAGAAAGAGCAGGGCGCGACCGAAATCAACCGATCGTGGCCCGATACTTATACACATACTATATATAGTTATTCTTGCTTAACGACTGATTAACCATGCAGGGCCGACAATCGTTCGGCGGGCGATCAGCGGGCGGTCGGGCCGTTTCTCCCCAGGATCGACTTTTCAGGGGATTCCCCAAACCGCTACATTAGGGTGATTCGCGCGTTGCCATAGTAGCTCGTCGGCGTCGGAGGCGGGTTGATCTCAATGTTCCAAAGGGCGGAAGGGCCTGTCGCATGCCTTGGCATCGCAGGAAATCGAGAGGGATTCGGGCGGCGCTTTGCGCCACCGCCGTCGCCGCTCCGGTTCTCCTCTCCGCTCGACATCCGGCGTTCGCGGGCCCGCTGCCGGTAGAATTCGCCGCGCTGCCCGGACCGGCCGGCGTCGTCGCCCTGTCGGCCAGCGTCGGTGTCATCCTCTTCTCCGTCCTTTCCGTCGCCGTGCTGCTGCGCGGACGCCGCCGCGCCGAGCGCGAGAATGCCGCGCTGCGGCTGCGCCTCGCGGATCTGCGCGCTGCGGCCGACCGCGCCGAGGCACTCGTCGACGTGGACGACCAGCGCCTCGTCGCCTGGAGCGGCGCCGGCGAGACGCCGCTGGTGATGGGCCGCCTGCCGGCCCTCAGCGGTGCGCCGGACGAACGCTCGCATTTCCTCGCCTTCGGCACCTGGCTGACGCCCGGCGCCGCGTCCCGGCTCGAGGCGGCGATCGAGCGGCTGCGCCGCAGCGGCGAATCCTTCGTGCTCGCCCTCGAGACGCAGGCCGGCCGCCTGATCGAGGCGAGCGGGCGCACTGCGGCCGGACGGGCGGTGGCGCGGTTCCGCGATCTCTCCGGCGACCGCCTGGCGCTCGCCGAGCTTGAGGGGCGGCATCGCCGCGTCGTCCAGGAGATCGCCGCGATGCGCGCGCTCTTCGAGGCGTCGGCCATGCCCGCCTGGATCCGCGGCCGCGACGGCCGGCTCGAATGGGTGAACGAGGCCTTTGCGCGCGCGGCCGAGGCGGCGAGCCCCGAGGATGCGGTGGCGCGCGGTGTCGAGCTGATCGACACGCCCGGCCGCCAGACGGTCATCCGCGCCCATGCGGCGGCGCCCTATTTCTCCGGCCGCCTGCCGATCGTCGTTGCCGGCGAGCGGCGCATGTTCGACGTGATCGATGTGGTCTCCGAGGCGGGCAGCGCCGGCATCGCCGCCGATATCAGCGAGCTCGATACGCTGCAGACCCAGATGCGCCGCATGATCGAGTTCCATGCGCGCACGCTCGACCAGCTCGCCACCGCCGTCGCGATCTTCGGACCGGATCGGCGGCTGCGCTCCTACAATGCCGCCTTCCGCGCGCTGTTCGGCCTCGACGAGGCGTTCCTCGCCGGCATGCCGAGCGAGAGCGCCGTGCTGGACGCCATGCGCGCGGCGCGGCGGATCCCCGAGCAGGCCGACTTCAAGAGCTGGCGCAACGAGGTTCTCGCCGCCTATCAGTCGCTCGATTCGCGCGAATATTGGTGGCACCTGCCCGACGGGCAGACGCTGCGCGTCATCGCCAATCCGCACCCCCAGGGCGGCATGACGTGGATCTACGAGAACGTGACCGAACGGCTCGATCTCGAGAGCCGCTATAACGCGCTGATCCAGGTGCAGGGCGAGACGCTCGATCATCTCGCCGAGGGCGTCGCCGTGTTCGGCTCGGACGGGCGGCTGCGGCTCGACAATCCCGCCTTCGCCGAGATCTGGCAGATCGACCGCGATCTTCTCGCCGGACGGCCGCATGTCGGCGAGATCGTGCGCGCCTGCCGCCGCCTGCACGACAAGGCGGAGGAATGGGCCGCACTTTCGGGCGCCGTCATCGGCCTCGGCGAGCGGCGTGCGCCGAAGAGCGGACGCATGGAGCGGCGCGATGGCCGCGTCATCGATTATTCGACCATTCCGCTGCCGAACGGGCAGACCATGGTCACCTTTGTCGACGTGTCGGATTCGGTCCGCGTCGCCCGCGCGCTGGGCGAGCGCAACGAGGCGCTGGAAGCCGCGGACGGGCTCAAGAACGCCTTCATCCAGCACGTCTCCTATGAACTCCGCTCGCCGCTGACCAACATCATCGGCTTCGCGCAGCTGCTCTCGGATGTGACGATCGGGCCGCTGAACGACAAGCAGCGCGACTATACCGGCTACATCCTCTCCTCCAGCAACACGCTGCTCGCCATCGTGAACGACATCCTCGACCTCGCCACGGTCGACGCCGGCATCATCACGCTGGAGCTGGCCGATGTCGACGTAGCGGCGAC
Organism: Kaistia hirudinis; assembly: GCF_014196455.1. Lineage (GTDB taxonomy): Bacteria > Pseudomonadota > Alphaproteobacteria > Rhizobiales > Kaistiaceae > Kaistia > Kaistia hirudinis. The sequence goes on along the minus strand of NZ_JACIDS010000003.1, from coordinate 284,110 downwards.
CGTCGCGGCGGCGAGCGAGGGCGTGCGCGACCGCCTCGCCGAATCGCGCATCCGCCTGGAAACGACGATCGCGCCGGATATCGGCAGCTTCGTCGGCGACGAGAAGCGCATCCGCCAGATCCTCTACAATCTCCTCTCCAACGCCGTCGGCTTCTCGCCGGCCGGCAGCCGCGTCAGCCTCACCGCGAAGCGGGCGGGCGAATTCGTCGAGTTCGCCGTGGCGGACGAGGGCCCCGGCATTTCGGCCGAGTTCATCAGCCAGGTCTTCGACCGCTTCGAGAGCCGCGCCTCGGGCGCGGCGCGCGGCGGCGCCGGGCTCGGCCTCGCCATCGTGCGCAGCTTCGTCGAACTGCATGGCGGCAAGGTCGCGATCGCCTCGGAGGAGGGCCGCGGCACGACCGTGACGGTGCGCCTGCCGATCCGCCCGAGCGCGATGGCCGAAGCGGCGGAATGAGCGCGGCGACGGTCTCGCTGCTGCTGCCCGACGAGGCGGCGACGCGCCGGCTCGGCGAGGATATCGCCGCGATCCTGAAGGCTGGCGATCTCGTCCTGCTCGAAGGCGGCCTCGGTGCCGGCAAGTCGACCCTCGCCCGGGCGCTGATCCGCGCGATCGCCGACGATGACGCGCTGGAGGTGCCGAGCCCGACCTTCACGCTGGTGCAGTCCTATCCGCTGCGCCTCGCCATCGCCCATCTCGACCTCTACCGCCTCGGCGATCCGTCGGAATTGCTGGAGCTCGGCCTCGACGAGGCGCTTTTGAGCGGCGCGGCGCTGGTCGAGTGGCCGGAACGCGGCGGCGATTTCATTCAGGGTGACGCGCTCGCGATCCGTCTCGACGATGAGGGCCATGGCCGGCGCGCGATCCTCACCATGCCCGATGCCTGGGCGGGCCGCATCGCCCGCACGCTCGCCATCCGCGCCTTCCTCGACCGATCGGCCTGGCCGGGCGCCACGCGGCGGCATCTCCAGGGCGATGCCTCGACGCGGGCCTATGAGCGCGTAACGCTGAGCGAGGACGCCGGCGGACACGGATCGAGCGCCGTGCTGATGAATGCGCCGGCGCGCCAGCCCGGACCGCCCTTGCCCGGCGGCGGCACCTATGACGAGGTCGCCCATCGCGCGACCGATGTCGTTCCCTTCGTCGCCATGGACCTCGCGATCCGCGCCGCCGGCTTCTCCGCCCCCGCGCTCCTCGCCACCGACATCGAGGACGGGCTGCTGCTGCTCGAAGATCTCGGCAGCGAGGGCATCATCCGCCATGGCGAACCGGATTTCGAGCGCTATGCGCTGGCGGCCGAGGTGCTGGCCGAACTGCATGCCACGCGTCGGCCGAGCGCCCTGCCACTGCCGGATGGCGGCACCTATCGCGTGCCGCCCTTCGACGCGGCCGCCTTCGCGATCGAGGTCGATCTGCTGCCGCGCTGGTACGCGCCGCTTGTCGGCGTCACGCTTGCGGCCGACGCCGAGGCCGCCTTCGCCGCGATCTGGCGCTCACTCTTCGCCCGCTTCGACAAGGCCGAGAAGAGCTGGCTGCTGCGCGACTATCATTCGCCCAATCTCATCTATCTGCCGCACCGGCAGGGCACGGCGCGGATCGGTATCCTCGATCATCAGGACGCGATGATCGGCGCCTCGGCCTACGACGTCGCCTCGCTCGGCCAGGACGTGCGCATCGACATCGCGCCCGGCTTCGAGAGTGCGCTGAAGGCGCGCTATATCGCCCGCCGCCAGGCGCTCGGCCCATTCGATGCGGAGGCCTTCGCCGCGGCCTATGCGATTTCCGGCGCGCAGCGCGCGACCAAGGTGCTCGGCGGCTTCGCCCGCCTTGCCTCCTTCGGCAAGCCCCAATATCTCCGTCACATTCCCCGTGTATGGGGCTATCTTCGGCGCAATTTCGAGCACGCGGTTCTGTCGGACCTCGCGCTCTGGTATGAATCGCATGTGCCCTATGACGAAGCTGCGGCTCCATCCGGGAGCCCTTGAGACGAAGAAGAAGAAGAGCGTTCGATGAGTACGCCCATCCCCTTCCGCAAGCCCGCCGGACCCAAGCGGGCCATGATCCTCGCCGCCGGCATCGGCAAGCGCATGCGCCCGGTCACGGCGACCGTGCCGAAGCCGCTGATCGAAGTGGCCGGCCGTCCCCTGCTCGACCACGCGCTCGACCGCCTCGCCGAGGCGGGCGTCGAGACCGTCGTGGTCAATGTCCATTATCTGGCGCAGCTGCTCGAATCGCATGTGAAGCGCCGTCGTCCGCCGCCGCAGATCATCGTCTCGGACGAGCGCGGCCAGCTGCTGGAGACCGGCGGCGGCGTCAAGAAGGCGCTGCCCCTGCTCGGCAATGACGCCTTCTACCTGATGAATTCGGACAGTTTCTGGATCGAGGGGCCGCGGCCCAATCTCGACTGGCTCGCCGCCGCCTGGGACGATGAGCGGATGGATGCGCTGCTGATGCTGGCGCCGACCGTCTCGTCGATCGGCTATCCGGGACCCGGCGATTTCGTCATGGACAAGGATGGCCGCCTGACGCGCCGGCCCGAGCGCACCATTGCGCCCTTCGTCTATTCAGGCGCCGCGATCCTCTCGCCGCGCCTCTTCGACGGTGCCCCGGAGGGATCCTTCTCGCTGAACCCGCTGTTCGATCGCGCGATCGAGGCCGGGCGGCTCTTCGGCGTGCGCATGGACGGAATCTGGCTGCATGTCGGAACGCCCGAGGCGATCCGCGAGGCCGAGATCCGCGTCCAGGAAAGCGCTGCCTGAGGCGGATGGCGCGCGCGGCCCCCCGCCTCTTCTCGATCCAAGCGGGCCTCGCCTTCCTGCCCACCCTGGCCGATGCGCTGCTCGGGGGCCGCTTCGGCACGATCGGCGATGATCCGCTGGCGCTCGGCGACGTCACCATCTTCCTGCCGACGCGCCGCGCCGCCCGCGCGCTGCATGCGGCGATCCTCGCCCGCCTCGGTACGGGAGCGGCGATCCTGCCGGCGATCCGGCCGATCGGCGATGTCGACGAGGCCGACCTGCTGCTCGCCCCGTTCGAGACGCCGGGCGAGCGGGTCCTCCTGCCGGCGGCGATCTCGCCGCTCGAACGGCAGCTGCATCTGACGCGGCTGACGGCGGCCTGGTCGAGCCTGATCCATCGCCAGCTGCTCGCTTTGCCCGACGGCGCGCCCTCCCCCGTTCCCGCCTCCGCCGCCGATGCCTTTCATCTTGCCGGCGAGCTCGCCCGCCTCATCGACGAGGTCGAGACGGCCGGCCTCGACTGGCAGGGCCTGAACACGCTCGTACCCGACAACCTCGCCCGCTACTGGCAGGTTTCGCTCGATTTCCTGAAGATCGTCTCCGAGGCCTGGCCGGCGCATCTGGCCGCGGCGGGGCGGACCGACCCGTCCGTCCGCCGCGACCGGCTGATCCGCGCCGAGGCCGCCCGGCTGGCGGCCACGGCCGGAGACCGCATCGTGCTCGCCGCCGGCTCGACCGGCTCGATCCCGGCGACGGCACACCTGCTCGCGACCATCGCAAGGCTGCCGCGCGGCGCCGTCATCCTGCCCGATCTCGACGAAGGCCTCGATGCGGCCGGCTGGCAGGCCATCGGTGGTCCGGGCGAGGCGGAGGCCGCGCCGGCGCATCCGCAATATGGCCTCCGGCAATTGCTGACGGCGATCGAGGTCGCGCGCGACGAAGTCGAACAGCTCGGGACGCTGCCGGTCCCGATCGCAGCGCGCCGCCGGCTCGTCTCGGATGCGTTCCGACCGGCTTCGACGACCGAAATCTGGGCCGAGACGCCGCCCGCGCCAAGCGAGGCCACAGAGAGCCTGGCGCTCGTCGTCGCCAAGAGCGAGCAGGAAGAGGCACTCGCCATCGCGCTGGCGCTGCGCGAGACGATCGAGACGCCGGGCCGTACCGCCGCCTTGGTCACGCCCGACCGGCGCATTGCCGGCCGCGTCGCCATCGAGCTCGGCCGCTTCGGCATTGCCGTCGATGATTCGGCCGGCCGGCCGCTCGCCACGGCGCCGCCCGGCGTGCTGGCCCGCCTCCTGCTCGCCGCCGCCGCCTCCGACGGCGCGCCGCTCGACCTCATCGCGCTCGCCAAGCATCCGCTCGCGACCTTCGGCATGGAGCGCGCCGCCTGCCGCCGCGCCGCGGAGCTGCTGGACCTCCGCCTGTTCCGCGGCCGCCTGCTGCCGGGCGGCCTCGCCGGCCTCAAGGACGCGCTCGCGGGCGCCGCGCTCGACGCGGAAGAGCGCCCGAGCGCCGAAGCGCTGCTTGCCGGCTTCGCCGCGGCCCTGGCGCCGCCGGTCGCGCTGAACCGCAGCCGCGAACCAATTCCCCTGAGCGCCATGGCGGCGGCGCTCGGCGACGCGCTCCTGGTGGCGGGCGGCGAGGCGGCGACCGCTGGTCCCGCCGGCACGGCGCTCGCGACGCTGCTGGATGGGCTCGGCGGCGACGCGGCCGAGGACCTGGTGCTTACCGCCGGGGAGTTCCCGGGATTGCTCGACGCCGCCATGGGCGCGGTGACCGTCCCCGGGCCGCCGGTCGCCGATGGGCGCGTCTTCATCTGGGGGACGCTGGAAGCGCGCCTGCAGAGCGTCGACCGCATGGTGCTGGCCGGGCTCGACGAAGGCGTCTGGCCGAGCGAGGCGCGCACCGACCCGTGGCTGTCGCGGTCCATGCGGCTCGCCTTCGGGCTGGAAGCGCCGGAACGCCGTCTCGGCCTCTCCGCGCATGATTTCGCGGCGGCGCTCGCCAATCCCGATGTCGTGGTGACGCGATCCGAACGGCGCGGCGGCGCACCGACCGTCGCGGCGCGCTGGATGCAGCGGCTCGGCGCGCGCCTCGGGCCGGCGCGGATGGCGGCACTCGAAGAACGGGGCCGGCGCTATCTCGACTGTGCGCGCGGGCTCGATGCCGCGCCGGTAGCGCGTGCCAGCGCCCGGCCGAACCCGAAGCCGCCGCTCGCCGCGCGGCCGCGCCAGCTCTCGGTCACCGACATCGAGACGCTGGTGCGCGATCCCTACGCGATCTATGCCCGCCGCGTGCTGCGCCTCCGTCAGCTCGACCCGATCGTCGTCGCGCCGGACCCGGCGATGCGCGGCACGCTGATCCACGAGGCGCTCGGCACCTTCTCCGCCGCATGGGCCGGACCGTTCGACGAACGAGCCCGCACGGCGCTGCTCGAATCCGGACGGAAAGCGCTGGCGCTGGTCGAGCCCTTTCCGGCCATTCATGCGCTCTGGTGGCCGCGCTTCGTCGCCATCGCCGACTGGTTCATCGCCTGGGAAGCCCGGCGGACGGAAATCGCGGCGCGCCATGCCGAGATCGAGGGCAGCTGGACCATGCCGGACGGCTTCCGCCTGATCGGCCGCGCCGACCGGATCGATGTCCGCGACGATGGCAGCCTCGAGATCCTCGATTTCAAGACAGGCTCGCCGCCGACCGCCAAGCAGCTTTCGACCGGTCTCGCACCGCAATTGGCGCTCGAAGTCGCCATGGCGCGGGCTGGCGCGTTCACCGGCTTGCCGGCCGGCGCCTCGGTCGCGCTGCTCGGCTGGATCGGGCTCGGCCAGGTCGGCCGGGGCGAACCCTTCCGCACGGCCGTGCGGGACCTCACGCCCGACGAGCTCGGCGCCGAGGCCGCTGCGCGGCTGGCCGACCTGATCGCGGCCTATCGCGATCCCGAGCGCGGCTATATTTCGCGCGCCCGGCCGATGTTCGAGACCCGCTTCGAGAGCCCCTATGACCATCTCGCACGAGTGCGCGAATGGGCGCTCGGCGAGGGCGAGGAGGGCGAGGCATGATCGCCGTCGACGCCGAGACGAAGCGCGTGCAGCAATTGGCGACCGATCCCGGCGTCTCGGCCTGGGTCTCCGCCAATGCCGGTTCGGGCAAGACCTATGTGCTGGCGCGGCGCGTCGTGCGGCTGCTGCTCTCCGGCGCCGATCCCGGCGCGATCCTCTGCCTGACCTTCACCAAGGCGGCGGCGGCCGAAATGGCGAGCCGCGTCTTCGGCATCCTCGCCGGCTGGACCCGGCTGGACGACGAAGCACTCGACAAGGAACTCTCGGACTATCAGGGCTTCACCGACGGCGCCGAGCGGATCCGGGCACGGCGGCTGTTCGCCGAGGCGCTGGAGACGCCGGGCGGGCTCAAGATCCAGACCATCCACGCTTTTTGCGAGCGGCTGCTGCATCAGTTCCCGCTTGAGGCCGGGGTCGCGGCGTCCTTCGAGGTGCTGGACGAGCGGGCGACGGCGATCCTGATCGACAGCGCCAAGCGTGCCGTGATCGAGGAGGCGTCGGCGGGTCCAGATACGCCGCTCGGCCGCGCCTTCGCGCGCGTGCTGGAGGCGTCGAGCGATCTCGGCATCGAAGAGGCGCTCGCCGCCGTGATCGCCAAGCGCGACGCCCTCGTCGGCTTCCTCGATGGGGCCGGGTCGGAGGAGGCGGCGATCGCTTCCCTGCGCAAGAAGCTCGGCGTTGAGGCGGGCGAGACCGCGGACTCGCTGAGGGGCGAGATCGCCGCGGGCCTCCCGCTCGGGCGTGACGAGATCCGCCGCCTCGCGGAGCTGCTCGGCACGAGCGGCGCCAAGCATCGCGGCCTCGCCGTGCCGCTCGGCGCGGTCGCCGGTGCGGCGGAGCCAGGCGATCGTGCGGAAGCCTGGCTCGATTTCCTGATGACGGCCGCGCGCAAGAAGATGCGTGAATTGTCGAGCCTCGCGCCCAAGGCCGTGTTCACGGCCTGGCCCGGGCTCGAAGAGCTGCTCCTCGCCGAGCGCGGACGGGTCGAGGCCTTGCTGGACAAGATCGCCGGGGCCGAGGCGGCGCAATCGACCGCCGCGCTGGTGACGCTCGGCCTTTCCGTCATCCGGCGCTATGAACGGGCCAAGCAGCGGCGCGGCGCGCTCGACTTCGAGGACCTGATCGTGCGCACCGCCGAGCTGCTGACCCGCTCGGGCGCGAGCGCGTGGATCCACTACAAGCTCGACCGCGGCCTCGACCATGTCCTCGTCGACGAGGCGCAGGACACCAGCCCGCGCCAGTGGCAGGTGATCGCCGAGCTCGTCTCCGAATTCTTCTCCGGCGAAGGGGCCGGCCCGCGCCGCCGCACCCTGTTCGCGGTCGGCGATGAGAAGCAGTCGATCTATTCCTTCCAGGGCGCGGTGCCCGCCTTCTTCTCGCGCCAGCGGGAGGAATTCTCCCGCCGCGCCCGCGATGCCCGCCGCCCGTTCGAATCGCTCGAACTCAACCTCTCCTTCCGCTCGACCGCCGACGTGCTGGCCGCCGTCGACCGCGTCTTCGCCGCCCCGCATGCCCATAAGGGCCTCACCGGCACGCCGCAGGCGACCACTCACCAGGCAGCGCGGCGGAACGAAGGCGGGCGGGTGACGGTCTGGCCGCCGATCATTGCCGAGAAGCGGGACGAGCCGGAAGAGTGGCACCAGCCGCTGGACCGGCTCGACACGGAGAGTCCGGAAGTGCGCCTCGCCGCCCGGATCGCCGCCACGATTCGCCAATGGCTGCTCGCGGGCGAACGGATCGACGCGACCGGCAAGCCGATCCGCCCCGGCGGCATCCTCGTCCTGACCCGCAAGCGCGGTGCCCAGACCGACGCCATCAATCGAGCCCTGAAAGCCGCCGGCCTCCCCGTCGCCGGCGCCGACCGACTCGCCCTTGGATCGCATATCGCCGTGCTCGATCTCCTGGCCGCCGCCGATTTCGTGTTGCAGCCTGACGACGATCTGACCCTCGCCGCCCTCCTGAAAAGCCCGCTTCTCGGCGTTTCCGAGGACCAGCTCTTCGCCCTCGCCCATGATCGCCGGGGCACGCTTTATCGCGCGGTCCAGCAATCGGAAGAGCCCGGCGTCCGCGCCGTCGCCGAGCGGCTCGCGGACTGGCGTGCGCGGGCCGACCGCATGCGACCCTTTGATTTCTTTGCGAAAATCCTCGGTCCGGATGGCGGGCGGAAGGCGTTTCTCGCTCGGCTCGGTCCCGAGGCTGACGACGTGCTGCAGGAATTCCTGGCGCAGGCGCTGGCGCATGAACAGGCCGAGGTGCCGACGCTGCAGGGCTTCACCGCCTGGATGCGCGAGGCGGCGACTGAGATCAAGCGCGACGCCGACCTCGCCCGCGACGAGATCCGCGTCATGACCGTGCATGGCGCCAAGGGCCTCGAAGCCGATGTCGTTTTCCTGGTCGACACCGGTTCGAAGCCCGTCCATCCAAGCCATGACCCCAAGATCGTCGCGCTCGCCGGCGGCGAAGGAGCCCCCGCCGCGCCGCTGGTCTGGATCGCACCGGGCGCACCACGGCCGGGTGCCGTCGAACAAGCCCTTGAAGATATTCGCGAAAAGGCGCGGGAAGAGTATCGCCGCCTGCTCTATGTGGCCCTGACGCGGGCGCGCGACCGGCTGATCATCTGCGGCACAGCCAAGGCCGGCGGCGGCACAGAGGCGCTGTGGCAGGATCTCGTGCAGCAGGCCCTCGAAGACGAGGCGCGGCCGGTCGAGATCGATCTCGGCGCCGACCATTTCGCCGCACTCGAATGGCGTAGCGACTGGACCAGCGTGCCGGCTCCGCCGGTAGAAGCAACAGCAGCGGCCGTCTCGGTCGCACCGGTGCCCGAATGGACCCGTCATGCGCCGCCGGCGAGCCCGCAGCGCCTGCGGCTAGCCCCCTCCTCGGCCGCCGGCTTCGGCGAGGCCGAACCCGAGGAACGGCCCGCAAACGCTGCGATTCCGCGCGAAATTAGGCGCAAGGCAATCGAGCGGGGAAGCGCGGTTCACCGCCTGCTCCAGGCCTTGCCCGAGCACCGGCCGGCCGAGCGCGCCGAGGTTGCTGCCGCCTATCTGGCAGCGGTGACGGACTGGGACGAAGCCGAGCGTTCCGCGCTGATCCGCGCGCTCGTCGCCATTCTGGACGACAGCATCTTCGCGCCAGTCTTCGCTGCCGGAAGCCGCGCCGAGGTTCCGATCGCCGGCGTGATCGACACCGCGGCGGGCCCGGCCGAAATCTCCGGGCGCATCGACCGGCTCTCCGTGCTGGCGGACCGGGTGCTGATCGTCGACTTCAAGACCGGCCGCGCGCCGAAGGCCGGGGTCGAAGGTCTGGCGCCGACTCATCTGCGACAGATGGCGCTTTATCGCGCCTTGCTGCAGCGGCTCTATCCCGGACGGAGCGTCGAGGCGGCGCTGCTCTTCACCGATGCGGCCGAGCTCGTGAACATCGCGCCGGCCGCGCTGGACGCATGCATGTCGCGCATCACCGGAGCGTGACCTACCAGCGCTTGACCGACTCGGACCCGATACCTACGTTCGGGGCAACTTCCCTCGAGCTTCCTGTGAGGCCCTCATGGCTACCGCCAAAGTAACCGACAGTTCATTCGACCAGGAGGTCCTCGGCGCCTCGGGTCCCGTCGTCGTCGACTTCTGGGCCGAGTGGTGCGGTCCGTGCCGCATGATCGCTCCGGCGCTGGAAGAGATCCAACAGGAGATGGGCGGCAAGGTCACCATCGCCAAGCTGAATGTCGACGAGAACCCGAACATCGCCGTGCGCTATGGCGTGCGCTCGATCCCGACGCTGATCCTGTTCAAGGACGGCGAGCCCGCGGCCATCCAGGTCGGCGCCGCTCCGAAGAACCGTCTCGCGGACTGGATCAAGGGCGCGATCTGAGCCCTTCGAACCGACGAGAATGCGCGGGGCCTTCGGGCCCCGTTTTCGTTTTGGAGCGTTTTCGAGCGAAGTGGCTTCCGGTTCGCGTGAAGAAATCGCGACCAAACAAAGAGATAGAGCCGTCAGCGCGGCGGCGTACCGTTCTCGGCGAGGACCGTGCCCGCCAGATAGAGCGAACCGCAGATCAGGATACGCGGCACGGTACCCGGCGGCAGCATGCGCTTCAGCTTGTCGAGCGCCGCGGGAACATTGGCGACCGGTTCCGCTTCCAGCCCGGCGGCTTCCGCCGCCGCCGCCAGCTCGGCCGGCGAGCGGCCGGCATCCGAACTCTCGATCGGCACGGTGAAGACATGCCGCGCCAGCCCGGCGAAGGGCTGGAAGAAGCCGACGGGATCCTTGGTCAGCAGCATGCCGGCGATCATGTAGAGCGGCCGCGGCACGCGCTCCTCGAGATCGGCCACCGCTTCCGATATCACCGCGCCGGCGCCCGGATTGTGGCCGCCATCGAGCCAGATCTCCGAACCCGCAGGCGCGAGGTCCACGATCCGTCCGCTCGACAGGCGCTGCATGCGGGCGGGCCACTCGACCGAGAGCAGGCCGGCCTCGATCGCGCCCGCCGGAACTTCGAGCGAGGAGCGGCGGAGCGCGGCAATGGCGGCGCCCGCATTCACGAACTGATGGCGGCCAGGCAGGCGCGGCGCCGGCAGGTCGAGCAATCCGTCCTCATCCTGAAAGACGAGACGGCCGCGCTCGGCATGGGACAGCCAGTCGCGGCTGCCGAGATAGAGCGGCGCGCCGAGCCGCGCGGCGCGGTCCTCGATCACGTCCAGCACTTCGTTGCGCTGCGGCGACACGACCACCGGCCGGCCGCGCTTGATGATGCCCGCCTTCTCGCGCGCGATCCCTTCGAGCGTCGAGCCGAGGAATTTCTCGTGGTCGAGCGAGATCGAGGTGATGATCGCCACCTCCGGCGCCCGGATCACATTGGTCGCGTCGAAGCGACCGCCGAGCCCGACCTCGAGCAGCGTGACGTCGGCCGGCTGCTCGGCGAAGAGCTTCAGCGCAGCAGCCGTGGTGATCTCGAAATGGGTGATCGGGGCGCCGTCATTGATCGCCTCGATCTCGGTCAGCGTCGCGACCAGCCGATCCTCGTCGACGAGACGGCCGCCGCCGGGCGCACCGAGACGGATGCGCTCATGGAAGGAGACGAGATGCGGCGAGGTGTAGACATGGACGGTGCGGCCGGTCGCTTCCAGCATGGCGCGCAGGAACGCCGTGACCGAGCCCTTGCCATTGGTCCCGGCGATATGGAAGACCGGACCGAGCCGCTCCTCCGGATGACCGAGCTTTTCGAGCAGCGGCGTCAACCGGTCGAGCGACAGGTCGATTTCCTTGGGATGGAGCTTGAACAGCCGCTCCAGGATGACGCTGCTCTGGATCATGGAAACGGACCCCGCGGGCAGGCCTCGGCGGGCCGCCCCGATGGATGCTGGGAGATGCGGGCGGCGGGCCGCCCGGACGGCAGGCTGGCAGGCGACTACGACGCCAGCGCGACGCCGTCATGGCGCTGGGCCGTGATGGCCTGTACCGGCGCCGCCTTCGGACCGAGCAGGCCGCAGAGCCGCGCGATGGTGGGCCTCAGCTCATGCCGGTGCACGACCATGTCGACCATGCCGTGGTCGTAGAGGTATTCGGAGCGCTGGAAGCCCGGCGGCAGTTTCTCGCGGATCGTCTGCTCGATGACGCGCGGACCGGCAAAGCCGATGAGCGCACCGGGCTCGGCGATATGGATGTCGCCCAGCATCGCATAGGACGCGGTCACGCCGCCCGTGGTCGGGTTGGTCAGCACGACGATATAGGGCAGCCGCGCCTCGCGCAGCGCGATCACCGCCGCCGTCGTGCGCGGCAACTGCATCAGCGACAGGATGCCTTCCTGCATGCGGGCGCCGCCGGACGCGGCGAACATCACGAAGGGCTGCTGGCGCTGCAGCGCCGCCTCCATGCCGGAAATGACCGCCTCGCCGGCCGCCATGCCGAGCGAACCGCCCATGAAATCGAAATCCTGGACGGCCGCGACCAGCGGCACGCCCTCGACGAAGCCGGCGCCGACGACGACCGCATCCTGGAGACCCGTCTTGGTGCGGGCGTCCTTGAGGCGGTCGGTATAGCGCCGCTCGTCGCGGAACTTCAGCGGGTCGACCGGCACCTCGGGTACGGCAACGGTCTCGTAGCGGCCCTCGTCGAAGAAATAGGCGAGCCGCTTCGGCGCGCTCATGCGCATGTGATAGCCCGAGTTCGGGATCACATAATGGTTCGCCTCGAGGTCGCGATGGAACACCATCTCGCCCGTCTCCGGGCATTTGACCCAGAGATTCTCCGGAACCTCACGCTTGTTGAGGAGGCTCTTGATCTTCGGGCGGACGACGTCGTTGATCCAGCTCATCGTATATCCTGTTGTCAGGCCGCCACCGGGCGCCGCGCCGAACGCACGCCGGCCGAAAGCGCCGTCACGAGGTCGACGACCGCCGGCACCGTCTTGCCGGTCGCGTGGCCTTGCTCATCGAGCGAAGCGGCGATCGCCGAGACGATCGCCGAGCCGACGACGACGCCGTCGGCATGGGCGCCGATCGCAGCGGCCTGCTCGGCGGACTTCACGCCGAAGCCGACCGATACCGGCAGATGGGTATGGCGCTTTATCCGCGCAACCGACTCCGCGACGCGCGAGGCATCCGGCGCCGCCGATCCGGTGATGCCGTTGATCGAAACATAATAGACGAAGCCGGACGTGTTCGAGAGCACCGTCGGCAGGCGCTTGTCGTCGGTCGTCGGCGTCGCGAGACGGATGAAATTCAGCCCGGCTGCGAGCGCAGGGATGCAGAGCTCGTCATCGGCTTCCGGCGGCAGGTCGACGATGATCAGCCCGTCGACGCCGGCGGCCTTGGCCTCGGCGACGAAGGCCTCCGAGCCGCGCACATAGATCGGATTGTAATAGCCCATCAGCACGATCGGCGTGGCGTCGTCTTCCTTGCGGAAGGCGCGGACGAGATCGAGCGTCTTCGCCATGGTCTGACCGCCCTTGAGCGCGCGCAGGCCCGCCGCCTGGATCGCCGGGCCGTCGGCCATCGGATCCGAGAACGGCATGCCGAGCTCGATGACATCGGCGCCGGCAGCCGGAAGGGCCTTCAGCAGCGCCAGCGTCGTCGCCGGATCCGGATCGCCGGCGGTCATGAAGGTGACGAGCGCCGGCCGTCCCTCGGCCTTGAGAGCGGCAAAACGGCGGTCGATGCGGGTTTCGGTCATGGCGTTCGGCCTAGGCTCGATGGAGGATGGCGTCAAGACGGGGAGAGGCGATGGACCGGTTCAAGAAACGTTCGCGGGCATTGAGAGCCACACAGACCGATGCCGAAGCGAGGTTGTGGTATCGGCTGCGCGATCGAAGACTGGCCCGCTGGAAATTCCGGCGGCAGCATCCGATCGGCCGATATGTTGTCGACTTCGTGACGTTGGACGGCAAACTGATCGTTGAAGTCGATGGCGCGACACATTCGACGGATTCAGAGCTGAGGCACGACGCCCAACGAACCGAGATCCTGAACGCACATGGTTTCGAGATACTGCGCGTCACCAATAACGACGTGTACGAGAACCTCGAAGGTGTCCTCGAGGCGATCGCCAATCTTCTCGACCTCGGCCACGCTTCACCTCTCCCAAAGGGAGAGGTCGACGGCGAAGCCGGCGGGTGAGGGGTTAGGGAATTCTCCGGAAAGGGCCGTAACCCCTCACCCGGACCTGCGGTCCGACCTCTCCCTTTGGGAGAGGTGAAGAGACGGCCCATTCGCCGATTCAAATGTCCATCCCCAGCATCTTGCCGACGGTGTGGACGTCCTTGTCGCCGCGGCCGGAGAGGTTGACGAGGATGATGTCGTCCTTGGACATGCCGGGCGCGCGCTTCATCGCCTCGGCGATGGCGTGGGCGGATTCGAGCGCGGGGATGATGCCTTCCGTGCGCGTGCAGAGCTGGAACGCCTCGAGCGCCTCATCGTCAACGATCGGCACATAGGCGACGCGGCCGGTGTCGCGCAGCCAGGAATGCTCCGGTCCGACGCCCGGATAATCGAGGCCGGCCGAGACCGAATGACCTTCGAGGATCTGGCCGTCGTCATCCTGCAGCAGATAGGTGCGGTTGCCGTGCAGCACGCCTGGACGGCCGCCATTCATCGATGCCGCATGGCCATTGTCGATCGCGAGGCCATGGCCGCCGGCCTCGACGCCGATGATCGCGACGTCCTTGTCGTCCAGGAAGGGATGGAACATGCCGATCGCGTTGGACCCGCCGCCCACGGCCGCGATGACGAGATCGGGCAGGCGCCCCTCCTGCTCCAGCATCTGCGCGCGGGCCTCGCGGCCGATCACCGACTGGAAGTCGCGCACGAGCTCGGGATAGGGATGCGGGCCGGCCGCGGTGCCGATCAGGTAATAGGTGTCCTCGACATTGGTCACCCAGTCGCGGAGCGCCTCGTTCATGGCGTCCTTGAGCGTGCCATTGCCGGCGGTGACGGGGTTGACCGTCGCGCCGAGCAGCTTCATGCGGAAGACGTTCGGCGCCTGCCGCTCGACGTCGGTCGCACCCATATAGACGACGCAGGGGAAGCCGAAGCGCGCCGAAACCGTCGCCGAGGCGACGCCGTGCTGGCCGGCGCCAGTCTCCGCGATGATGCGCGTCTTGCCCATGCGCCGCGCCAGGAGGATCTGGCCGAGGCAGTTGTTGATCTTGTGGCTGCCGGTGTGATTGAGGTCCTCGCGCTTGAAGAAGATGCGCGCGCCACCGAGATGGCGCGTCAGCCCTTCCGCGAAATAGAGCTTGGACGGCCGGCCGGCATAATGGTTCGACAGCGCCGAGAGTTCGGCCTGGAACGCCGGATCTTCCTTGGCCGCGCGATAGGCGGCTTCGAGCTCCAGGATCAGCGGCATCAGCGTCTCGGCGACGAAGCGCCCGCCATAGATGCCGAAGAAGCCGCGATCGTCGGGACCGGTGGCGAAGGAATTGGGCAGGGTCGGTGCGGTCACGGGCGAATCCTCAGGCCGGCTGGCCGGCTCTTTCCAGCGAAACGGAGCCGCGGGCGGCGGCGATGAAGGCGCGGATGCGCTCGGGATCCTTGACCCCCGGCGCGCTCTCGACGCCGGACGAGGCATCCACGCCGATGGCGCGGGTCTCAGCAAGCGCAATCCCGACATTGGAGGGATCGAGCCCGCCGGCAAGCATATAGGGCAGGTCCGCGTCGAGACCATCGAGCAGCGACCAATCGAAGGAAAGGCCGTTGCCGCCCGGCAGCGCCGCACCCTTGGGCGCCTTGGCGTCGAGCAGCAGGCGGTCGGCGACGCCGGCAAAAGCCGCCACGGCCGCGACATCGGCGGCGTCGGAGATGCCGAGCGCCTTCAGCACGCCGAGGCCGAAGCAGTCCTGGACCGCGGCGACGGCCTCGGGCGTCTCCCTGCCATGCAGTTGCAGCCAGTCGGGCCGCACTGTTTCGACGATCTCAGCAAGCGCGGCCTCGTCCAAATCGACCGTGAGCGCGACGATCTCGGCCCGGCCCCGCACGCGGCCGGCGAGCGCCGCGGCGCGCGCGGGCGTCACGAAGCGGGGGCTCTTCGGGAAGAAATTGAAGGCGACCATGTCGGCGCCGGCATCGAGCGCGGCGTCGAGCGTGTCCTCCGTCGAGAGGCCGCAGATTTTGACGATCACGGACATGGCTTCCGCATCCTGAGCATGGCCACCCTTTGCCACGAAAGAGCCGGGAAGTCCAACGGCCGCGCCCTGCAGACCGTCAGGCGAGCGCGCGCAGCAGGCGGGCTGCATCCCGCGCCGCCTCGGCCCCGAGTTCGGCGTCGAGTTCGGCGTCGACGCGGGCGTGTTCGGCGCGCCACATCGGCACCGCTTCCTGAAGGATCGCCCGGCCGGCATCGGTGAGCTTCGGCCGGCGCACCCGCGCATCCTCCGTATCACTCATCAGTTCGACAAAGCCGCCGCGCCGGAGCGTCTTCACCGACGCCGTCACGGTGGTCGGATCCATGGCGAGGAAGTCGGCGAGTTCGCCGAGCCGGGGCTTCCAGCCGCCCGACAGCGCGACCAGCAGCGAGAACTGCCCATTGGTCAGGCCGAGTGGCGCGAACAGCCGGTCGAACCGGCGCGCAAGGCGCCGCGCCGCCCGCTGCGCGGCGAGACACAGGCAGCGATCGCGGATTTCGAGCACCGTGGCGACCGGCAGGGGCGCCGCCGGGGCGTCTCCGTGGGTCGGAATGGCGGGTGGACTTGTGTCATCCATAATTGATTGATATCAAACTATTCTCGTGAGGACAAATTTGGACGCGCAGCCGCGTTCCGGAGATACGCGCGGGGAGGACAGGATGGCGGATCCGGCCTATCGCTGGGTGATCGTTGCGGCGGGCGGCATCATGGGCTGCGTGGCGATGGGCGCGATGTTCTCGCTGCCCGTGCTGCTGACGCCGATGGTCGAAGCCACCGCCTGGTCGCGAACCGGCATCTCCGGCGCGATGACGATCGGCTTCCTCGCCATGGCGGCAACCTCGATGGGCTGGGGCGCCCTCTCGGACCGCTTCGGCGCCCGCCCGGTGGTGATGTCCGGTGCGGCGCTGTTCGCCTTCAGCCTGTGGCTCGCCGGCCGCGCGCCGTCGCTGTTCCTGTTTCAGCTGTTCTTCGGCGTCATGGTCGGCGGCGCGGTCGCCGCGTTCTTCGCGCCGATGATGGCGACCGTCACCGGCTGGTTTACGACGCAGCGCAGCCTCGCCGTCTCGCTCGTCTCGGCCGGCATGGGCCTCGCCCCCGTCACCATGTCGCCGCTCGCGGCCTGGCTGGTCGGCGGGCATGACTGGCGCGATGTGTTCTCCATCCTGGCCGTGATCGTGGTGCTGGTGACGATCCCGGCCGCAGCCCTGTTGCGCCGGCCGCCGGCGGTCGAGACGGCGCCCGGCCTTGCCAACGACGCAGGGCCGCCGGCCGGCATGAGCGTGCGCGACGCCGTGACCTCGGCGCCGTTCCTGATCCTCGTCCTGACCAATTTCTTCTGCTGCGCCACCCATTCCGGCCCGATCTTCCACACCGTCTCCTATGCCGAGATCTGCGGGATCTCCGCGCTGGCAGCGGTCTCGATCTATTCGGTCGAGGGGATCGCGGGCATGGCGGGCCGGCTCGGCTTCGGCCTGATGGGCGATCGCTTCGGCGCGAAGCATGTGCTGGTCGCCGGTCTGCTCGCACAGGCCTTCGGCGCGCTCGGCTATTATTTCGCCCGCGAGCTCGGCCAGTTTTACGCGGTCGCCGCCCTGTTCGGCTTCATCTATGCCGGCGTGATGCCGCTCTATGCGGTCCTGATCCGGGAGAATTTCCCGATGCGGATCATGGGAACGGTGATGGGCGGCACCGGCATGGCCGGCGGACTCGGCATGGCGCTCGGCCCGGTCCTCGGCGGCTGGATCTTCGATGCGACCGGCAGCTATGGCGGGCTCTACATCACCTCGTTCGGGCTCGGCCTCGCGGCCTTCCTGATCGCCATCACCTTCCGCCCGTTCCCGCGGCCGCTGGGGGAAGACGCGCCAACGACAGCGTGACGGCCCGGCCGCGGTGTGACCGGTCTCAGGCCGCGTCGCGCCGCGACACGGCGAGCGCCGTGGCCGGGCTGGTGCGCGCGGCCTTGAACGCCTCGTTCTCCCGGCGAACTGTCGTCGCCTCGCGCTTCAGCGCGCGCGCCTGACGACGCCAGCGTCCCTGGCCGAGCCAGACACCGATGCCGCCGAGCAGCACGCCGATAGCGAGCGCGGCGAAGAGGACGACGAACAGCGGAACCGCCACGGCAACCGCCGGCGCCTCGCCATTGAACGGATCCAGCGACAGGACGACCGCATGCCGATTGGCCACGGACAGGGCCACCACGATGATCGCGAGCGGGACGAGGATCAGCGCTGCCAGAAGTTTCTTCATCGTGCCTGCTCTGCTCCCCGGCGGATCAATCCGCGTTGAGGCGCTCGCGCATCTCCTTGCCGGTCTTGAAGAAGGGGACGAACTTCTCGGTCACGTCAACCTTCGTGCCCGTCCGCGGGTTGCGCCCCTGGCGCGCCGGGCGGTTCTTGACCGAGAAGGCGCCGAAGCCGCGCAGCTCGACCCGATCGCCCCGGGCCAGCGCCTCGACGATCTCCTCGAGGATCGAGTTCACGATGTGCTCGACATCGCGCTGATACAGATGCGGATTCTGCTCCGCGATCCTCTGCACGAGTTCCGACTTGATCATCGCGCAGTCCCCCCGGCGTCATTCAGAGCGGTCGGAGCCTGCCAAACCGATTGAAGACCGTCAAGGCCGAGACGCTGCGGCAGAAGGCGACCGATCGCGGAAGCCTCGCCGCCGGACGGATCGAGCCCAACCTGCCGGATCAGCAGGAAAAGTGCGGCTTCCGCGAAGGAGAAGCCCGAGCTCGCGTCATCTTTCTTCCACTCGATCACGCGCAACTGCGGATCAATATTTTTCTCGCTCGCCAGCCATGCGAGCGCGACTTCCTCGCCGCCGACGGCGTCGATCAGGCCTGCGGCCAGCGCCTGGCTGCCGGAATAGACACGGCCATCGGAGAGGCGGAGCGCCGTCGGACGGTCCAGCTTGCGCCGTTCGGCGACGATGTCGACGAACCAGTTGTAGCTGTCGCCGACAAGCGACTGGATGACGGCGAGCGCTTCGGGCGTCGCCGGCTCGAAGGGCGAGGGCGCGGCCTTCAACGGCGAGGATTTAACTTCGGTCAGCTTGATGCCGAGCTTCGCCATGGCTTCGGAAACCTCGGGCGACTGGAACAGCACGCCGATCGATCCGGTGATCGAGGTCTTGTAGGCCACGACGTGATCCGTCGCGATCGCCGCCATATAGGCTGCCGAGGCGCCGACCGTCTTGATCGAGGTGACCGTCGGCTTCCTGGCCGACAGGGCCCGCAACCCGTCATAGAGCGCCTCGCCGCCGACCGTCGCGCCGCCGGGCGAATCGATCGACACGAGCACCGCCTTGACCGCATCCGACTTGCCGAGGCGATCGAGCAGTTCGAGTTCGGCGCGATCGTCCGAGATGAAGCCGCCGATGGAGATGCGGGCGATATGCGCATTGGCGCGCTCGCCGATCCGGTCCGGACCGATCGCGAGGATGCCGCCGACGACGATGGCCGCGACCAGCGCGAGCAGGCCGAGCACGCGCCAGAACACGAGCTTCCGTTTGAGCCGGCGGCGATCGATGATCTGGTCCGCGTCCATGCGTTCCTCCATGCGAGCCAATTCGCCAGAGCAGTTAGCCCTTCCCGGCGGTGAAATCAAACCCGGACGGCGCGGGGCGGCCGGGCAAACGCTTGTCAGGACTTCGGAAATGGCGTCCGCAAACGAAAACGCCCCGCACGAGGCGGGGCGTTCGATCGTGTCTGGGCCGCGGCTCGCGCCGCGGCGAGGAGGATTATTCCTCGTTCTGGCGGGCCTTCAGGGCCGCGCCCAGAATGTCGCCGAGCGAGGCGCCCGAGTCGGACGAACCGAACTGGGCCACGGCTTCCTTCTCCTCGGCGATTTCGAGCGCCTTGATGGAGACGGCAACCTTGCGGGCCTTCTTGTCGAAGTTGGTGACGCGGGCGTCGACCTTCTCGCCGGCAGCGAAACGCTCCGGACGCTGCTCCGACCGGTCGCGCGACAGGTCGGCGCGGCGGATGAAGGCGGTCAGGTCGGTGTCGGCGATGCGAACCTCGAGACCACCATCGGTCACCTGCAGGATCTCGCAGGTCACGACAGCGCCCTTGCGGATATCGCCGGCCTCGACGAACGGATCACCGCCCACCTGCTTGATGCCGAGCGAGATACGCTCCTTCTCGATGTCGACGTCGAGCACCTGCGCACGGACCATGTCGCCGCGGTTGTACTCGTCGATGACCTGCTCGCCGGGACGGTTCCAGTCGAGGTCCGACAGGTGCACCATGCCGTCGACGTCGCCGTCGAGACCGATGAACAGGCCGAACTCGGTCTTGTTCTTGACCTCGCCCTCGACCACCGAACCGATGGGATACTTCTCGGCGAAGGCTTCCCACGGATTCTGCAGCGTCTGCTTGAGGCCGAGCGAGATGCGGCGCTTGACCGGATCCACCTCGAGGATGACCACTTCGACTTCCTGCGAGGTCGAGACGATCTTGCCGGGATGGACGTTCTTCTTGGTCCAGCTCATCTCGGAGACGTGGATCAGGCCTTCGATGCCCGGCTCGAGCTCGACGAACGCACCGTAGTCGGTGATGTTCGTGACGCGGCCCGTGAACTTGGCATTGACCGGATACTTCGCCTCGATGCCCGACCACGGATCGGCCTCGAGCTGCTTCATGCCGAGCGAGATGCGGTGCGTCTCGTGATTGACGCGGATGATCTGCACGCGGACGGTCTGGCCGATCGAGAGAACCTCGGTCGGGTGGTTGATGCGGCGCCACGCGATATCCGTGACGTGCAGCAGGCCGTCGATGCCGCCGAGGTCGACGAACGCACCGTAATCGGTGATGTTCTTGACCACGCCCTCGATGATCTGACCCTCTTCGAGGCTCTGGACCAGCTCGGAACGCTGCTCGGCGCGGGTCTCTTCAAGCACGGTACGGCGCGAGACGACGATATTGCCGCGGCGCTTGTCCATCTTGAGGATTTCGAAGGGCTGCGGCGTGTGCATGAGCGGGCCGACGTCGCGCACCGGGCGGATGTCCACCTGGGAGCGCGGCAGGAACGCCACAGCGCCGTCGAGGTCGACCGTGAAGCCGCCCTTGACCTGGTTGAAGATCACGCCGGTGACCTTCTCCTTCTTGTTGAACTGCTCCTCGAGGCGGATCCAGCTCTCCTCGCGGCGCGCCTTGTCGCGCGAGAGAACGGCTTCGCCGAGCGCGTTCTCGACGCGCTCCAGATAGACCTCGACGACGTCGCCGACCTTGATCGGCTGATCGCGGCCGGGACCCGCGAATTCCTTGAGCGCCACGCGACCTTCGGTCTTCAGGCCGACGTCGATGACGGCGAGATCCTTCTCGATGGCGACGACGGTACCCTTGACGACGCTACCCTCGTAGACATCCTCCTTCTGGAAGGACTCCTCGAGCAGTGCGGCAAAATCTTCGCGGGACGGATTGGATAGAGCCATGAAATCTCCTGGTGCCATTGCTGGCATGCGTCGGCGGTTCGTGTTGCGATATCGGGACCCGGTCCTGCCCGGCGATCATCCCTCTGGGGGATAGGATCGCGGCTGCCGAATAAGGCGGACCGACGCTTCCGGATCGGGGCCCGATGTTTCATCCCGAGGCTGCCGAGACTGGCGCCATGAAGGGGCGCCGGACCCGGGTCCGTCGAGACTTGGGCTCTATATAGTCTCGAATTCACGCCAGCAAGGCGGAAATGGCGCAAAGGTGCCGATTCAGGGGCCGATCGCGTCGATTCAGCCCCGTTTTGCGTCCACGATCGCCACGGCGGCCGCAAAGGCCTCGTCGATGCCGAGATCGCTGGTGTCGAGCAGCGCGGCGTCATCGGCCTTGCGCAGCGGCGCACTGGCACGCACCGAATCCCGTTCGTCGCGCTCCCGGATCTCGGCGAGGATGCGCTCATAGCTCACCGAACGGCCCTTGGCGGCCAGCTCGTCCGTGCGGCGGCGGGCGCGCACCTCGGCCGAGGCGGTGACGAAGATCTTCACATCCGCATCGGGACAGATCGCCGTGCCGATATCGCGGCCATCGAGGACCGCACCGGGCGCCCGGGCCGCGAAGGACCTCTGGAAATCGACCAGCGCCGAGCGCACGGGCGGATGAACCGCGACGCGCGAGGCGAGCTCGCCCGCCTCCCGACCGCGCAGATCGCCATGGCCGAGATCGGCCGGATCGAGCTCCCGCGCCACGCGGCCCGCCGCCTCCGGATCGTCGAGATCGAGCCCGGCATCGGCCATCTTGCGGCCGATCGCCCGGTAGAGCAGGCCCGTATCAAGATGGTTGAGGCCGTAATGGGCGGCAAGGCGCAGGGCGAGCGTACCCTTGCCGGCAGCGGCAGGGCCGTCGATGGCGATGATCATGAGGCCGGCGGCTCCAGTTCTTCGAAACGGGCGCCGAGGCCCGTCATCAGGTCGCGAAATTCGGGGAAGCTTGTTGCGATCGGCGCGGCATCGTCAATGGCGACCCGATCGGCCGTGGCAAGGCCGAGCACGAGAAAGCTCATGGCGATGCGATGGTCGAGATGGGTCGTCACGCGGCCGCCGCCGACGCCGCTTCCGCCCGTCACGACGAGGGATTCCGGCCCCTCCTCGCAGGCGATGCCATTCGCCGCCAGCCCGGCCGCCACGGCAGCGATGCGATCGGATTCCTTGACCCGCAGCTCGCCGAGGCCCTCCATCACCGTCCGCCCCTCGGCGAAGGACCCGGCGACGGCGAGGATCGGATATTCGTCGATCATCGACGGCGCCCGCCCGGCCGGGACGTTCACCGCCCGGAGGCGGCTGGCGCGGACGCGGATGTCGCCGACGCTCTCACCGCCGACGGTGCGGCGCTTTTCGATGGTGATGTCGCCGCCCATCTCGATCAGCGTCTCGAGCAACCCGCTGCGCAGCGGATTGAGCAGAACCGATTCGACGGTTATGTCGGAGCCCTCGACGATCAGCGCCGCGACGATCGGGAAGGCCGCCGCGCTCGGATCGCCGGGCACCTCGACCGATTGCGGCCTCAGATCGCGCTGGCCCTCGAGGCTGATCACCCGCTCGCCATCCGCATTGGTCTCGATCTCGATCGCCGCGCCGAAGGCCGCCAGCATCCGCTCTGTATGGTCGCGCGTGGCGACCGGCTCGACGAGGCGGGTGACGCCCGGCGCATTGAGGCCGGCCAGCAGCACGGCCGACTTGACCTGCGCCGAGGCGACCGGGACGCGATAGTCGATCGGCAAGGCGACGTCGGGGCCTTTCAAGGTCAACGGCAGGCGGTCCTTGGAGCGCGCGAGCACCTGGACGCCCATCCGCCGCAGCGGATCGAGGATGCGGCCCATGGGGCGCCGGCGCAGCGAAGCGTCACCCGTGAAGGTGACGGTCGTGGCCTGGTTGCTCGCAAGACCCATGGCGAGGCGGACGCCGGTGCCCGCATTGCCGAAATCGACGACGTCCTCCGGCTCCAGCAATCCGCCGACACCGAGGCCGTTGACCGTCCAGCGTCCCGGAGCCTGCCGCGTCACGGTGGCGCCGAAGGCCCGCATCGCTTCGGCGGTGGCCAGCACGTCGCCGCCTTCGAGCAAGCCCTCGATCACCGTCTCGCCGATCGCGAGCGCGCCCAGCATCAGCGCACGGTGCGAAATCGACTTGTCGCCGGGGATGCGGATACGGCCGCGCAGCGGCCCCGAGGCAAGGGCGGCGAGCGGCCTGACGCTGCCGGCGCTCGGGGACATGGCGGGCTCCTCATCGGTCGGCGGCGGCATGGAATCGCCACGGCACGCAGGGCATCCGCTCGTCGGATAGCATGGGCCGCGCACGCTCGCCAACGCCGAAGCGGCCTCCGTCATCGCCCTTCGAGGCCTCGACGCCGACGAATAGTTTTGACAGTGTGCCCTATAGTCTTTATGGGAGCGCGGCTTTTCCCAACGACGAGGCACGACGTGGCGAAACCCGATCTCGGCACGAAACGGATCGACCCGGAGACGGGCAAGAAGTTTTATGACCTGAACAAGGATCCGATCGTCTCGCCCTATACGGGCAATTCGTATCCGCGATCCTTCTTCGAGAGCGGGCCCGTGCGCGCCCGCCCGGTCGCCAAGGAAGTCGAGGAAGAGGAGGTCGAGGACGACGTCGCCGATGCGGCCGAGTTCATCAGCCTCGAGGAAGCCGACACCGAAGCCACCGGCACCGCCGACACGGCCGACGCCGATGTCGACGACGAGGATGTCGTGATCGGCGAGGACGATGGCGACGTCTTCATCGAGGAAGAGGAAGAAGAAGGCGACGACGTCACCGACATTATCGGCGGTGTCGACGACGAGGAGCCGTAGGCTTCCACAGCCTGTGGACCGGCGCACGATTGCCACTTGATTTGCTGAAAGGCGCGGCCTATTGATCGCGCCGCCGGCGGGAACCCAAACCTGCCGGCACTGGACGGAAGGGGCCATAGCTCAGTTGGGAGAGCGCTTGAATGGCATTCAAGAGGTCGTCGGTTCGATTCCGATTGGCTCCACCAGTCCAACAGGTTGAAAAGTAACGGCAATCTGACATGACAAGCGGTCCCATTCGGGACCGCTTTTCGTTTTGGTGACCACATGGTGACCACCAGCCGCGATTTGGGCGCTGGACCGCCTCGGATACGCCTCTCCCCCTACTCTTTCGCCAGCGCTCGCGGCTGCGCTTTCGAAGCCCGGCGACGAGCAGGAGGGTCTCGCGGCAGCATGTCAATAAATGTCAGTACTCCTAAATGATACTGAATATACCGCATCATTACTCAATATAATGTCTCAGATTTATCATATACATACGGTCGACCGACATTGTAATACAGTCAAAAATCGGATAATGTTCGCTAGTCAACGGCGAACATTCGACCATGTCCAAGATCATATGCCTTCGTGTTCCGCCAGAGTTTTCTCTGATACTCCGATCGGCCGCATCGGAAGCCGGAATTTCCATTTCTAGGCTCGTGAGAGAGTCGGTCGCGGGGCGCCTTGGCGTCGCCGACTACATGGAAAAGGAAAGGGGCATCGCGACGTGCCGCCAAGGCAGCAGCCCGACGCAGGCTCGTGTACTAGAGGCGAGGGGCTAGGCGATGGTAGCGGTCGCAACGATCGGTTCCGCCGTCATCGGCGCGGGCGCTAGCGCTCTTGCGAGCAGCAAGGCGGCGAAGGCACAGACGCAAGCCGCTGATAAAGCGACGCAGTATGCGCAACAGGCGGCCGGGCAAGCGAGCCAGTGGTACACGAACGCGCGCGATGTCGGTAATCAAGCGCTTCAGGACTTCACCGGGCAGGCGATCGACACGCAGAACGCTGCGCTGCCGCAGTTGCTCGGCTATTATGCCGGCGCCTACGGCAACGGGCAAAGCCAGATGGCCCCCTATATCGGCCTCGGACAGAGTGCAGCCGGCGCGATTAACGACCTGTATGCCAACCCCCAGAATGCACAGGCATGGCTTGCCGCGACGCCTGGCTACCAGTTCACGCTCAATCAGGGGCTGAAAGCCGTCCAGAACTCGGCGGCGGCCCGCGGGCTTGGATCTTCCGGCGCTGCACTCAAGGGCGCGGCGAACTACGCCACAGGCCTCGCAGACAACACCTATCAGAACCAATTCGGCAATCTGACTTCCCTGCTCGGGACAGGGCAGAATGCGGCAGGCTTGCTGTCCAATCTTGGATTGCAGACGGCATCTGGGGCCGCTGGAGTACAAGGCCAAACGGCAGCCAATGTCGCGAACATGCTGACTGCCCTCGGCGCGGGAATTTCGGGGAACTACATGAACGCCGCGCAGGGCGTGGGCAATGCACTGATTGGCGCTGGCAACACGTCAGGGCAAGCGGCCTATGGAGCCGGCAACGCACAGGCTGGCGCCGCGCTCAATACCGCACAGGGCATAACCAACGCGGCAAATAACATCGCACAGTACGAGCTGATGAAGACCTATTTGCAGCCGCCGCAGGCCATGCAAACCGGCGGCCTCTATTAGAGCGCATAACCAATGGCCGAAAAGCGCACCAGTCCAGGCACCGCGCCTTCTCGCAACGAATTCGAGCTTTGGGGCCTCGGCGACGAGCCGAGTGCCGCGGGCGCGTCGAATGATGCCGGTGAGTTTTCCCAATGGGGGCTGACCAGCGGTGACATCGAGCCGGCGCCTGCACGCGAAAGTGCGCCGCCGCGCACGTGGGGCCAGGTTGCCGGTGACATCGGCGAAGGCGCCATGATGGGCATCGATGACGTGCTTGGCACGATCTATCGCGGTGGCATTCGTGGCGTCGGCAGGGGTGCCGAGCTGCTGGGCAATAGTCCGGACAAGTTCAACCGGGCCGCGGCGCGCGACGAACTGATTTCGGGGCTCCTTAACAACCAGTTCGAGCGCGAGCACGGCTCCGGCTGGGGACAGGCCGGGCGCGTCGGTGGCCAGATGATCGCGACGGCGCCGGCTGCCATGGCGCTTGGTCCCGTTGCAGGCATGGGCGTGCGCGCCGTCGCAGGCGGGCGGGCAGCGCAGTTCCTTGCCGGCGCCGGCGGAATGCCGCGCGTCACGCAGCTTCCTACGGGTGCGCTGGCGCAGCAG
This sequence comes from Kaistia hirudinis, assembly GCF_014196455.1. Classification (GTDB taxonomy): domain Bacteria; phylum Pseudomonadota; class Alphaproteobacteria; order Rhizobiales; family Kaistiaceae; genus Kaistia; species Kaistia hirudinis. The sequence goes on along the minus strand of NZ_JACIDS010000003.1, from coordinate 258,155 downwards.
GGCGGCAATGCCATCGCGCGGCTGCTCTCGCTTGCCTCACGGGGCGCAGGTGAGGGCGCGCTGTTCGGCACGTTGGTTTCGGGTGCGCCCCGTCCAGACGCCACGGCCGTCGATCCCATGTCGCGCTCGGAAATGCTGGACGCACCGATCGAGCCGGGCTTTGGCGAACAGGTCGCCATGGGGGCGGGTCTCGGCGCGGTCGGCTCTCCGGTAGGCTCGGTCATCGCTAAGGCCGCGGGGTCCGGACTAAAGGCCACGCTCGGCGGCATCGCCGATCAAGAGTCGGCCCGTCTGGCGCGGCTGGCCCGCGAGCGCTTCGGCATCGATATTGAGCCGGGCCAGTACGCGCAAAATCCCATGGTCCGCTACATGAACGATGTGGCGAACAAGATGCCGTTTTCCGGCGGTTCCGGCGCCATGGCTGAGCAGCGCTCCGCGTTCAATCGCGCCCTCGCCAACACGTTTGGGGAAAACACGGACAAGCTGACGGTCGAGACCATCAACAATGCACGCACGCGCCTGGGCAATCAGTTCGACCAGAACATTCGGCAGATGGGCGGCATCGGCGGCGATCAGCAGATGATCGACGAGTTCGACAATCTCATTGACGAAGCCGGCATGGAATTGACGCCCGATCAGGTGACGCCGATCCGCAAGCAGGTGGCCAACATTATCGGCAAATTTACGACGAGCGATCCGAAGTCGCTCCAGCCGAAACTCACGGCCGACGCTTACAAAGCGCTGACGGATTACAATTCCCCGCTCGGCCGTGCGATGCGCAGCAATGATAGCAGCGTGCGCTATTATGCGGGCGAGATTCGTGACGTTCTCATGGGCGCCGCGGAGCGCACTGCGACGGATCCTGATGCCGTCAAGGCCCTTCAGGCCACCCGCGGCCAGTGGCGCAACATGCTCCGCGTCGATCAGGCGGCGGATGCAAACGGAAACGTCTCGGTCGCGAAGCTTGCCAACAATCTCAAGAGCAAGGGCGAGCTTGGGAAGGCCGGAGACCTGTCCGATCTAGCGTTGATTGGGACTAGGTTCATGCGCCCGCTTCCTGAATCCGGCACGGCCGAGCGGCTGGCAGGCCAGAGGGTATTAGGTGCGCTCGGCCAGTATGTCGGGCCGGCACTCGGCGTGGGTGGCATGGGCGGTGTCGCTGCTGCTGGCGCTACCGGCGCTCTCGGCCCCATCGCGACGGCTGGCGGTATTGTCGGCGTGCCGCTGGCGGCTCGCGCTGTACGGACTGCCATCAACAACCCTGTGACCCGCGCTCTAATGGAGCGAAAGACCGCAACGGATCTTCCCGAGGTATTCCAAGAGCTTTTGAAACGCGGAGGTGACATTGGCGCCCTAACAGCCCCCGCCGTTGGAAGTGCTGTCCAAGGGGCACCGCGTCTGCCGTTGCAGATCGACGTGTTTGGCGAATCGACCAAAGCGCCGGGCTTCGTTGATGTGCGTACGGGACGATATATCCCAAACATGAAGTGAGGGCGCCGACTTGACCGCACGAAGGCGGGATGACCGCACCGGCTATTCTGACGCTTCGAGCCAAGCGGAGGACGTGGACAATTGCGAACAGCTCGACCGTCAAGACCCGATAGTCGCCCTTTTGCGCACATGCCGGGATCGTGCGTCGGAAGTCATCCATGCCGGGCAGACCCTTGACGCCGTAATAGCAACAGTGCACCCGGATCATTACCGCGCGGCCCGTGTTGACGTTTCAGAGTTTGCAACATCGGGCGCCAACGCCTTGTCCGTCTTCGCGGCGACCCACGAAGAGCTTGACGAGTTTGTTGATGATTTCGCGAACAGGCACCCGCCGAACGGCGCTGCCGAGCGTGCGGTCTTGGAAAGCCGCCGAGCGGAGAAGCATCGAGCCCTCATGGCAGACGCTGCGGCAATCACAGAGGGACGCAACCGGGCTGGGCTTCCCGAGTATCTCGAACGATACGAGGCGCGCATGGCCGAGTGGATTGCAGCCGCGCGAGTCGTCGCCCGTACCCAGCCGACCACATTGCAGGGGTGCGGCCTCATGGCAGAATTCGTGCATGAGCGGTTAATAGCGGATGGCCATTTTGACCGTGACCTTGTCGCTAGCGCAGCGAAGAACCTATCGACGGCGCTGGCCGTCATAGCTTTTGGAAAGCCGCCCTTGCTCCACTCGTGATCTCGGAGCAATCTTCCCCGACAACGGGGAGAAGCCTGCTCTATGGCATCTTTGTTAGACATTCGAAACCACTCGCCAAGCGAGGATCCGCCTCAATCGCCCGATTCAGGCCCGAATCGATCTTCGGCGGAATATCTTGAGACCTTGACGAAAAAGGCTGCGGAAGACGCAGGGATCGACCGTAGGGCCTCCGTCATAGCCGTCGTGATCCTCATCATGTTTTTTTTGGCGGTGTTCTATTTTGGACGAAACGTTGGCTAGCTGATAGACGGGCACTCGACCGCCACGGCCGCGCGTCATCTCTCTGCGGTACTGGCCAGGCTTGTCCTCGATAGGGGAATCGGCTTTCTGCAATGAAGACTGAGAGTAACCCGGACCGCGACAGGGAAGCACGCGCCGCGCGGGCGCAACGCACGGCCAGGGGCGCCAGCCTTAGGCGATGCGCGGTAGCCGCCCACTGCGGCTATCTGACCGTTACTTGGAGGGCGGCCCAACCGGCATGCTGACCTCGATGCGGGCCCGCAGCTCTTTTTGCGCCGCCTCGCCGAGCGGAAAGTTCCACATGATGGCGACTGCCGCCAGCTTCGGCAGGATCGGCAGCCACGCATAAAGGATCGTCAACATATCGAGCGCGAAGGGTGGAATTTCGGCGTCACTTCCCGTTGCGAAGCCCGACCAGGCCAGAATTGGAAAGACCAGGCCGACGCCAAGAGCAAGCGACAGCTTGGTCGCCAGCCCCCAAGCGGCGAAATACACGCCGGTGCGCTGCTCTCCCGACACGGCCGTGTCGCAATCGACCACATCGGCCTGAATCGCCGGCGGAAGGGCGAGATCGAAGCCGAGCAACACGCCGGTCAGCGCACAGATCAGTGCGAAGGCGGCGGTGTCGCCTGTCCCGAGGAAGCCAGAAAAGAAGAACACGACGCAGGCAAGCACCATGGCGCCGCACCAGCTCCGATGCTTGCCGACCCGAGCCGCCACCCAGACGGCGATCGGCACACCGAGAATGCCGCAAAGAAAATAGCCGAACAGCAACGGGCCGCGCATCGACTCGGCGCCGAGACGTTCGGACACAAAATAGAGGAACAGCGACGCTGGGATCGCATTGGCGAATCCGTTGAGCAGGAAGGCGACCACAAGCCTGATGAAGGGACGGTTGTGGCCGAGATAGCGCAGGCTGTCGGGGAGCGAGAGCCGCGACCGCGATCGGTTGGCCGGCTCGGGCACAGCACCTACCGCGATGAGCCCGAAGGCGGGGAGCGCGATAAGGATCAGCACCGCGACGGCGGCCATGCCGTGGAACCCGTCGGAGGCCTTCATGCCGACGGCAAAGGGCAACGCGATGGAGACCAACGTGCCAAGGAGCGTCGCGCCTTCGCGAAACGCCGAGACGACGGAACGGCCGCGATAGTCGGTCGAAAGCTCGGCGCCCCAGGCGGTGTATGGCAAGAGCGTCGCGGTATAGCCAATCGAAAGCAGGATGCCCCAAAACGCGAGGTAGCCGGTCCCGGCGGTGCTCGGCGGCCAGAACACCATGAAGGCCGACAGCGCAGTCATGGGCAGCGAAAGGACGAAGATCGCGCGTCGCCGCCCGAATGTCGGCGACACCCTGTCAGACAGCCAGCCGATCACCGGATCGCTCGCAGCGTCGAACAGGCGGATCAGGAGCAGCACCGTACCGATCGCCGCGAGCGACAGGCCGAGATGGTCGGCGTAGAAAGTCGGCACGATGACATACAGTGGCAGCGCGACCGCCGCGAGCGGCACAGCCGGCAAGGCATAGGCGAGAATCGCCGTGCGTCCGGGCATTCCTGCCTGCACTTCCGGAGCTTGCGCCACTATGGACCGATCCGCGCGGTTCCTGAGGCGCCGTCGTCGCGCAGCCAGGCGATCTTGCCGCCGCCGAGCGACGTGATCCTGAAGCAGAACTGTCGACCATCGTACCAGCTCGGCCATTTTTGGCAGAGCGAATCGTCGGAGATCCACCAGCGCCCTTCCTCGCGAGGCACTAGCATTCGCGCAGCCGAAATCCCTGAGACGTCGCCGACCACGACGCCATTGTCGCGATAGTGAAGCGGCAGGGCGATGCCGAAAGGCGTGTTGAGGCGAACATTCTTGCCCCCGATCATCTGCCGGATTTCCGGACCGCTAAGCTCGGCCGAAGCGGCCGGCGTGGCCGCCACGCATCCGGCAAGAGTTACGGCAAGTGAGAGCCTTCGGCTGGAAGGATTCGGCATGATAAGATTGTCTCCCGTGTCCGTTTGCGATGACACGCGCGTCCGAGTCAGCGGCGGAATTCGACGTGGGTTTTGGCGACGGGCAGGCCGAACTTGGTGATCGTGGCGTTGTTGATGAGCCGGCCATCCTCCTGCAGCACCATGGTGTCGTAGAACCGGACGCGATTGCGCTTTCGCGCCGCGTCGAGATCGACCAGATAGGTGAAGCGCGCCGTATTGCCCGTCACGGTTACCAGCGTGTCGCCGACGACGTCCTCGCGCGTGCCGCGATACTGGTTCGGCGCAATCTTGCGGAAGCGCCAGGTCTTGCGGTCGCGCTCGCCATCGGAATAGACGAAGTCCTCGACCAGCGTCAGCGTCCGGCCGTTCCACCGTCCGCGAAGATCGACGGTGAAGTCGCGCTTCACACCGTTGATTGCGCGGAAACTGCCCACCGCCGAGGTCTTGCCAGTGAAATAGCCTTCCAAGGAAAAGTCGCCGGCGGATGCGGGGACGCACGATAGCGCCAGAATCGCGAAACCCAGAAAGATCAACTTGCTCCGGTACATTGCATCGCTCCGTTGCCGCGCGGTAACTGCAGGGTATACGGAGCATCGACGCGATTGGATCGACCGACGGGCAATAGCGAGGTCGATGATGGTTGCGACAGGCAGATATCGAGCTTAGGCGCCGAAGATCCCTCTCTTGCTACGGGGGATGGGCCTCGGCACTTCGGGCCCATACAGATCGAAACCGTGGAGCCCGGTCTATCTCCAGTTGGCGAGACGGCCGCCATTCGTCTCACGAAGCCGCAAAGCCGACTGCCCGACCGGATCTTGATAATCGTCGGCGACACGGTGGCGCTGCCGTGGGACGCGCCGCGCGGGCGCAACGCGCGGCCAGGGGCGGTAGTCTTAGGCGTTCCAAGTGCTGCTCGCCATGGCGCACCAGCAAATCGGCGTCAGCGAATGCTGCCCGGCGAGGTTGCTACTAGAGCGGAATAGGTTCCGGACCGTCCAAGGCTGACGGCTGGATTAACAGGCGGACCAGGGGATTCGGGAATCGTCGCGCCATCGTGACGGCGTGGAACGCCTCCGCGATACTCGGCAATTTCTCGCCCTCCACTAGCGCGCCTGTGGCGATCTCGTCCTTGACGACGATCGGCGGCAGGACGGCCAGGCCTATGTCCTCGCGGGCGAGAAGCCGCATCATAGCCATGTCCTCGACCTCAGCAATGATCTGGGGCCTCACGCCGAGCTGGTCGGCCAGCGCATCGAAACCGATGCGGATGCTGCTATCGACGGTCGGTAGGATCATCGGATGCCGCCGAAGCCGCTCAGCCAGGGTAGTGCCGCCTGCCAGACGGTCGGGTGTGCCCACCAGGCTGACCGATCGCTCGGCAAGGCGATGCGTGACCAGAGGCCTGAGCGCATCGGCCGTCGGCGCTTGGTTGAGCAGGACGACGTCGAGATTGAGCGCCTCGAGCGCGCGCAACAGCTCGCCTGCGCTGCCGGAGCGCAGAATGAGGTCTATGTCGGTGCGGCCGAGAACGGGACGCAAAAACTCCATCTGGAAATTTCGCGAGAGCGTGGCGAGGGAACCGACGCGCAGGGCCTGACGGGTATCGCCGGTCTGGCGGAGCGTGCCCAGCATTTCCTCGCCAGTCGCGAAGATCGCATCCGCATGGTCGAGGACGATCTGGCCCGCTTCGGTCAAATGGAGCTGCCGCCCTCGCCGCTCAAACAGGGGATGTCCGAGACGCTGCTCCAGCTTTCGAATCTGCACGGAGAGTGCCGATTGCGTGAGGTTGAGCCGCTCGGCGGTGCGGGTGAGGTTGCCGTCATGCGCGACCGCCCAGAAGTAGCGCAGGTGATTGTAGTTCAGCGATGACATGACGTTCGATAATAACGAACGATCTGGCGCCAACAATGCATTTTTCTCTGATTTCCGCCCTTGCTACGAGGCTGTCCCACCGCTCTCCGAGGGATTTGCCGTGTCAGCCTATCTGCTACCCCTTTCCGCGCCGCTGCTGCTGTTCGGCGCCTCCATCTTTGGGTTCGCTCACAAGGAGCGCCGTTCGACTCTGGTCTCGATCCTTGGGGAATGCGCTGCATTCTGCGCGCTACTCGTCGCCATCGCCTCGCTCGGATTTCTCGTCCTTCACGGTCCCGGCGGCAGCGGTTTGTGGGTTTGGTCAGGCATCGGCCTGTCGACTCGGCTCGACGTGGTCAGCGCCGCGATGCTGCTTCTCGTCAGCTTCGTCGGCTGGATCGTCGTGCGCTACACCCGCACCTATCTCGATGGCGAGGCACGGCAGGGCTATTTTGTCGGCTGGCTCTGCGCCGCACTCGCCGCCGTCCTGCTCCTGGTCCAGGCTGGCAATCTCGTCCAACTGGTCGCAGCTTGGATCGCGACCAGCCTCGCGTTGCATCGCCTGCTCCTGTTCTATCCCGAACGTCCCGGGGCGCAGCGCGCCGCGCGGAAGAAGAAGCTGTTCTCGACGATTGGGGCCACCGCTCTGATCCTGGCGGCCGCTCTAATCGGAACGAGCTTCGGCACTACCGATATTGCCACGATCAACACGCTGGCCCGGACGAGCGGCGGAAACGGGCCCGTCATCATGGCCGCCGCAATGCTGGCGCTTGCCGCTCTCCTGAAGTCCGCGCAATTCCCGACCCATGGCTGGCTCACCGAAGTCATGGAAGCGCCAACCCCGGTCTCGGCACTGCTTCATGCCGGCGTGATTAATGCCGGTGGCTTCCTGCTGATCCGTTTCGCCGATGTGATGCTCGCCGCTCCCGGTGTGCTCGCCGTGCTGGCTATAGTCGGCGGTTTCTCGGCTCTCTTCGGCGCGCTCGTCATGCTGACGCAGCCAGCGGTCAAGACCTCACTTGCCTGGTCGACGGTCGCGCAGATGGGCTTCATGATGCTGCAGTGCGGCCTTGCGCTGTTCCCGCTGGCGCTGCTCCATATCGTCGCCCACTCGCTCTATAAGGCGCATGCGTTCCTGGCGTCCGGCGGAACCGTTGAGCGGGTGGCTGCCATGCGTCGTCCCGGACCGGTCGCCGTTCCCGACGGCTTAGCCGTAGGCCGAGCATTCCTCATCGCCATCGCGATTTACGCCGGGAGCGGCGCTTCCTTCGGCGTCGCCTTCGGGTTCGACCATAAGTCTCCGCAGGCATTGGTGCTCGGAGCCATCCTGATCTTCGGCGTCGCCTATCTACTGGCGCAAGGCCTTGCCGACGCCGCGCCACGCGCATTGACCCGCAGGACCGCGGCCTATGCCGGTGCGGCGGCCGTCGGCTACTTCGCATTGCAGACTGCGGCGGAATGGCTGACGGCTGGCGTACTGCCGTCCCCGCCGGCGCCAGGCCGCCTCGAGTGGACGCTCATGGTGCTTGCGGTACTGAGCTTCGGCTTGGTGGCGGTAGCGCAGGCGCTGTTTCCGCTCTGGACCATGCATCCCGCCGCCGTCGGTGCGCGCATCCACCTTTCCAATGGGCTCTACATCAACGCCCTGATCGACCGGCTGCTCGGCGGTTGGGACGTGCGCAAGGCATCGTGAAGCTGAAAAGCCGAGGACAGACCCCATGCTCATGACCGTGGCCAAGGCGCCGCTCCTGCCTTCAGAAGCCATCACAGAGGCGGCAAACCGTGCGGCACGCGCCATTCCGCCGCTCTGGCCGCTCGCATCCAGCGTCGCTGTCAATCCCTTCCTCGGGCAGACGGGCGAACCGCTCCCGCTGGCGGCGGCCCGCCTTCGTCGGGCGGCGGGGATCGCGATAACGATGCCCCGCGCCTGGTATGCCGAGAAGCGGCAAACCAGAGAAATCCTGGAAGAGGATATGTTGGACGCTTTCGAGGCGGCGCCGCCGGCGTTCCGGCTAGGGACATTCGCCGCATTCAAGGCAGCCGCACACGTGGAGCGGGCGGCGCCTTTGCCGCTTCCGACCGTCGCCGAGCTCGCCCGCGATGTCGCGTTCGTGGACTGGCCTGGCGTCGTCCAGGAGCGGATCAGCCATTGGGCAGCCGGCTTTTTCGATCAGGGGCAAGCGCTCTGGGCCGCCGGAGACGCGCACGGCGCCTACGCTTCGTGGCGGAATCATGCGGTTCACGACCTCACGCCGGAGATCGCTGGCCTCAGCGGATTCGCGCGCTTCGTGGCAGATGCTCCGGCCACGGCTGAAGGTGCCATTGCCGAATGCGTTGCGCAACTCGGGCTCCCGGAGCCGGCGCTGGAGAGCTATTTCCACCGGCTGTTGATGACGCTTGGCGGCTGGAGCCAGTTCGCCCGCTATCGACTCTGGCAGGCTGATTTGCGGGGGGCGACGGATGCGTGCTTAACCGAGATGCTGGCGATCCGCCTCCTCTGGGAAGCTGCATTGCTGCGCCACGACGAATCCTCTGTTGAACCGCTTTGGCGGCCAGTCGTCGCGGCCTATGCCGAGCCCGTCTCGCCCACCCCGGATGATGGGATCGATTCGATCCTCCAGGAGTCGGCGGAACGCGCCGCACAACGGCGGCTCCAAATTCTCCTGTCGGAATCGCCATCAACGCCAGTGGCGTCGGCTCGCCCTTCCTTGCAGATGGCCTTCTGCATCGATGTACGCTCGGAGGTGTGTCGCCGGGCGCTGGAGAGCCTCGATCCAGGGATCCGGACGCTCGGCTTCGCCGGCTTCTTCGGACTGGGCATTGGCCATCGCCGCTTCGCATCGGATGTCGTTGAGGCGCGCCTGCCCGTACTGTTGACGCCTAGCGTCTTCACTTGCTCGGGAGAGGCGACACCGCAATCGGCGAGAGCGGAACGGGCCACGCGCATTGCGGCGCGCGCGAAGCGGGCCTGGGGCCGCTTCAAGCTGGCGGCCATTTCCTCGTTCGCCTTCGTCGAGGCGACGGGCCCGGTCTATGCCGCCAAGCTTTTGCGTGACGGACTGGGCCTCCCCCATGCCGCTGCGGCCAACGATCCCGCCCCGCGCGTGACCGATCAGCTCGACCTCGCGACGCGGCTGACAATGGCGGAGAAGGTGCTCAGGGCGATGTCGCTCACCGACGGATTCGCAAGGCTGGTCCTGCTAGCCGGGCATGGCGCCAGCGTGGTCAACAATCCCCATGCGAGCGCGCTGAACTGCGGCGCTTGCGGCGGGTATTCGGGTGACGTTAACGCGCGGCTGCTGGCTTCGCTGCTCAACGATCGCCCGGTGCGCGATGGTCTGGTCGCACGCGGGATTTCCATTCCGCAGGACACGCTCTTTCTGGCCGCTTTGCACGACACGACCACGGATGATGTAGTCATCTATTCGAACGACCATCCCTCTGCGGCTCATGCCGGGGATCTCGCGCAGGCGAGGGTCTGGCTCACTTCGGCTGGTGCTCTGGCACGGACAGAGCGGGCGCAGCGCCTGCCGCGGGCCGGACATGGCCGGGGCATCCCGCGTCGTGCCCGCGACTGGGCGGAGCTGCGTCCCGAATGGGGGCTCGCCGGCTGCCAGGCCTTCATCGCCGCGCCCCGCTCGCGCACCGCCGGTCGGGATCTGGCCGGCCGGGCCTTTCTGCATGACTATGACTGGCGGCGCGATGAAGGTTTCGCCGTGCTCGAACTGATCCTGACCGCGCCGGTCGTCGTCGCGAGCTGGATCAGCCTGCAATATTACGGTTCGGTCGTTGCTTCGGGAGTCTTCGGGGCCGGCAACAAGCTGCTCCACAACGTCACCGGCGGTCTCGGTGTCATCGAAGGCAATGGCGGCTTAATGCGGGCCGGACTGCCTTGGCAGTCCGTCCATAACGGTGAGCGGCTGATCCATGACCCACTCCGACTTTCCGTGCTGGTTGAAGCGCCCCGCGAGGCGATCCTCTCTGTTCTGGCGCGCCACCCTCAGATCCGCGCGCTTTTCGACAATCGCTGGCTGCACCTCTTCGGCCTCAGCGACACCGGCCGTATGACCTGGCGATATGTCGGCAATTCAAAGTGGGAAAGCTGTCTCGGCCTAACCGAGCCAGAAGCCGCGATGCGATCGGATGACGAGTCCGCCGAACGCGTCGTAGATCCGAGCGCAATCCGTTGAGACTGCCGATTCTCGCTGGAACCAAGTCATGACGTCGTCATTCAATAGCCGGCCTGTTCGGCCTGGCCTTAGGATTCATTCTCATGTTGCCCGAGCCTTTCGCTACGATCCTCCTTGTGGAGGACGAGCCGCTAATCCGAATGGCCACAGCTGTGGAGCTGGAGGGCGCTGGCTTTCAGGTGCTGCAGGCGTCCGATGCGGCTGAAGCAATCGCCATGCTTGATCGGGAGCCGTCCATAAGGGTCATCGTCACAGACATCGACATGCCTGGAGACATGGACGGCGTGAGACTGGCCCACACCGTCCGACATCGCTGGCCGCCAGTGCATATCGTAGTTATCTCCGGCCGACGTGCACCGCAGGCAAGTGACTTGCCGGAGAAGGCTGTATTTTTCGCGAAGCCTTGCCGCTTCACCGATTTGAACAGAACATTGCGAAGTTTTGTAATTTGATCTTGCGAAGCCGTCTGCTCACTCGTCCATGTTGAGATTTTGGCCGACCGTTTGCACCAGGCCTCTTAGCCGGCCATCGAGCACCCTTTCCCGCAATTTTTCGAGGAAGGGTCAAACTTTCGCACAGGTGAGGAAGGTGACGGTTCGCGTTCATCGCCCACCGCCGTCATATCTCCCACGATCCCCAAACCAGTCCGGTTCGGCGAGCAGCTCCAGCTTGATCTCGTAAGCGGTTTCGAGACACCGGCGGCAGAGCGGCCTGCACGGCACTTTGTGGACATGCGCCCGGCAACACACGATGGCGGCGATACGACGCTGTTTCGGGACGGCGATATAGGCGCGGAGCGCGCGCAGCACGATTACTGTGGTGTCCAGTGTCAGGCGGACGCCTTTCCCGGCGGTGACGCGGCGCTCGATCAGGTCCTTCAAGCGCCAGGGCGTCATCTCGGGCGGGACGGGGTTAGGCCCATCACTCGTCATCGCGCTCGCCGACGGACATAGCCGGTGGAGATCTGCTCGCGGCGATCGTCGTAAGCGAGCAAGAGCGTCTCGATCACCCCGCGCAGGTCGCCGCCGTGGACCACGATCAGTTGATCGATCCGTGCCATCAGCGCCCTTTCCTGATCGGTCAGATCCTGATCCTGCTCGGTCACTGCCATCTCCTTTGCCACAATTCGTTCTTATAATGTTCTCGTTCGTGGTGGAGTCAATCGACCGCCGATTGATATGGGCGGCTGCCCGAGACGCGCGCTTGCTGCTATCCTCGCGTGTGTGAGCTGCATCCCCCGATGCGGTTCGCGAGAGCCCGACCGCGGATTGCCCCACATACTTTGCGCGGCCGGGCTCTTCGTGCCGCAGGCCGGTGTCCACCCTTATAGGGCGCTTTCAACAAGCCCACCTCGACCTTTAGCGGCTTCTCTGCGAGGAATAGAGCATTGACGATCCGACATTTTTATATCGCCATGGCAATTATCGGGACGGCCGCTCCCTGGTTGTTCTTTTCGTCTTTCTTTGCGCAGCATGGCCTCGCGCTTCCGCTATTTCTTAAGTCGCTGTTTGCAAATGATCCATCCGCTGGATTTTCGGCCGATATACTCATTTCGATACCGATTTTCTGGGTTTGGTCATGGCGCGACGCCGTGAAGCACAAGGTCGAGCGCTGGTGGCTGGTTCTTCCTGGAAGTTTCTTTGTGGGTCTGTCGCTGGCACTGCCGCTGTACCTCTATTTGCGGGAACGGGATTGATGGGACCGACCAGTTAAGGACTGCAGTGTCCATCGACCACGAATTGTGCGGCTCCGGCGCCTATGGCAGGCTGGCTGGCATGTGCAACCTCTACAGCATGACCTCGAACGCAGAAGCGATCAGGGCGATGACCGGGGCGATGCTCGACACGACGGGTAACTTGCCGCCGCTTCCGGGCATCTATCCGGACTATGCCGCACCGGTCGTGCGCAACTCGCCCGCCGGCCGCGAACTGGCCATGGTCCGTTGGGGTATGCCGTCGTCATCCCAGGCCCTGTTCAAGGCGGCGACGACACGCGCCGACAAGCTGCGGGCCAAGGGCAAGGATATCAACTTTCCCGCGCTGCTGAAGGCCGAGCCCGACAGCGGCACGACCAATATCCGCAACACGGCGAGCAAGCACTGGACGCGCTGGCTGGGCGTCGAGCATCGCTGCGTCGTGCCGTTCACGTCGTTCAGCGAGTTCAACAGGGACGCGGGCGGCGATATCTGGTTCGCCCTCTCGGCCGAGCGGCCGCTCGCGGTCTTCGCCGGTATCTGGGTCCCGCAGTGGACATCCGTCCGCAAGATCAGGACGGGCGAAGAGACGATCGACCTTTTCGGCTTCCTGACGACGGAACCGAACGCTGAGGTCGGCGCGATCCATCCCAAGGCTATGCCGGCGATCCTGACCAAGCCGGAAGATATCGAGACCTGGCTCACGGCGCCGGCGGCCGACGCGCTCGCTCTGCAAAGGCCGCTGCCGGATGGAGCGCTGCAGATCGTGGCGCGCGGGGTGAAGAAAGACGGCTAACTCCTGTCGCATTTTGGCACGAAGTTGCATTCTTCATATGATACTATCTTCAGGTGAATGCACGCGCACTGGGGAGCGCTATATGCACACCACGGCTGAATATGTCGGAAGAATGTCGGGGGAACTGGCCAAATTGGCTAATGTCGCGGGGCTGCCGTTTCTGGCCTATCTGCTGAAGATGGCGGAGACTGAAGCCCAAGCAACGGTTGGAGATGATGGCCCAAACGAGACCCCTCGGCAGCGAGCAAGCGCTTTCGAAGATCGAGCACAAGCTGGCTGAGCTGATCAATCTCACTGACGTCGCCGACATGCCGGACCTCCGGCGCCGGCTCATCGCCGCATCCGATGAGGCCCGACGGCTTCGTCCGCCTTCCGACCCGCCAATGGTGCCCGATCTATGACGCTAGGCCAGTGGATGATCGTCTGGCTGGGTGTCTTGCTCGTCGTCGTTTTCGGCGCGCATTGGCTGTTCATGCGGTGGTTCAGGAAGACGGCGGGGCATCGGGCTGCGGTCACCTGCCGGCCGGAAGCGGACAGATAGCGACGCGATGCTGCTTCGTCGTCCTTTCCGAATTCGTCTCGCCGCGGCCCTTGTCGCAGCGGCGCTGCCTCTGGCCGCACACGCCGAAGCGATCGACGGCGACCGGATCGTGATCATCGACGGCGACACCGTTGCGCTGCCCTGTGTCGCGCCGTCGAAGGGGTGCGCCGAGAAGATCCGCTTCATCGATATCGACGCGCCGGAGACATTCCGGCCGCGTTGCGAGAACGAGCGACGGGTCGGGCTGGAGGCCAAGGCTCGGGTCGCGAAGCTTCTCCGCGGCGCGACCGTCTATGTCGAGCGGTCGGGCCGCAAGGATCGCTATGGGCGGACGCTGGCCAACCTCACGACGGCTGACGGCGACGTGGGCGATGTGCTGGTGCGTGGAGGGCTGGCGTTGCCCTATCGGCCTGGCGCCGAGGCCAAGGCGGCGCGAACTGCACACTGGTGCGGTGAGAACCTGTAAACGAGAGGCCAGCGGGCCACAGGGTGGGTCGCTGGCGCATGGTCGAAGGCCAGCACCATCACGTGTCTGCTCTTGCTACCTGCATCAGTACGCGGCGCACGCAGCGTGGCTAGAGGATCATCGCAAGCTGGACAACGGCGCATGGCGCGCCGCGCTCTTGGGCTGGCGATGGCGCATCCGGTGAGCCGTACGTGGAAGGGCTATCGGCATCGCCAATTGCAACTAATTGCACAGAGCATAAATCAGCGCATGAAGCCGCGTTTGTGCCGAGCCCCGGAAAATGAGCCGGAATGCGTTCGTGTGCAAACGGGACATAAGCACGAATTGTCAATGAAAGCATCGTACGCTTGCGACGTGATTCATGCCGTGCGATGGTTCAAACAATGAACCACGGTGAACGTGCCGCATTGATAGCTAAAGAGGAGGGTCGCATGGTCGTCACTAGCACGCATAACAGCGCTCTTATCGATAAGCTCGTACGGCTCGCGAATGGCAATATCGAGCTCGTGCAGGAAGCTATCCGCGCGACCGCCAAGAAGGGCGGCAAGGAAGCCGACCTGGGCGACATTATTGACTACATCGTCCAGAATCGGGATCGGCAGACTGCCGCAGCCTGACGGCGCTTCGCTATGGCGATAGCGTGGACAACCATCGCTATTGTGTTTGCGCTTCTCCCTGGTGTCTCTTTCTTTTTCGGCGCCGCCCTTAAGGAGCGCTTCGCGCGCGACCTCATCCGAACAAGCGTGGTTGGGGATGTCGCGGGAGCGTTCTTTGTCTCGTTGGCCGCACATAGCCTGTCCTGGTATATTTCCGCGACGTTCTTTGGGTTCAACATCAAGTCATACATATATCCATTAGTATATTATAGAGTATATCCTAGTTTTTATGTTCTTCAACAGATCGAGCGTGGGATAGAAATTTCAGTAATATATGCCTTTGTCATATCAACGGCGTCATTTTCGATCGGGATTCTTTTAGCATATTGTGGAGTATTTCGGTATTTTTCAGCTTTCAAATGGGTAAAAAATCTATCATCAGAAGATTATTCTATAATAACAGCATACATTGCCACAAATGTGGTCGAAAATAATCGATGTTTAATGTACAAAGGTATTCTAGAAGAGTATTTTCTTGATGGAAATGGCTCTTTTTCCTATATCGTACTGAGAAATTGTTCGAAATATTTCATGATCATGGATGGTGATACGCCATCTACAGGTCTAAAAACACAATTATTTCCAAATCATGACTATAATAATAATAACGAATGGAACTATTTTTTAATAAACGGGGCAAATATCTCTAATGTACTATTTGATAAGACGAATACATCAATTGTCAATGTCTCCGAGTCGATCAATAGATTGAATGATGAGTTGCAACGACTAGTAAAAGACATTCAAGCTAGCAACATCAGATCTCAAGTTAATGTAACCGCCACACGCATCCCCCGGGATTCATCCCAACAGGATGGTTGAAAGTAAGTGCATCACGAAGTTTCGATACTCATTGCCGGTATCAGTTCACTAACTACCGACGCTCCCAGACCAGATTGCCTTTGGCGTCAGCCCGCGACCGAACATCCCCTGCGTCCCTCATCGCTCGTAGCGCCTTGCTGACGCGCTTCGTGAGTTCGGCAAGGGCAGTTCCTGGCCCCGTGGGTCCCCGCAGCACCCCTACCCGCTCGCCCGGCTCTGCGTCACGTCGATCTCATGCACCTCGCCGGCGAACGAGACCGTGATGCGGTAGACCTTCGGCTTGTCGGTCGCCACCAGCTTCGGCGGCGCGATGACCACCCGGCCGCCGTACCACTCGCCTGGCAGCACGGTGTTGTCCTTCATCACGGATTGCTCGAGCACCGCCAAATTGCGCTGGCCGGTCTCGACCGCGTCGGCAATCATCGCCGAGTTCGTCGCGGCGGCATTCGCATTGGCGATTGCTGCGGCCGACGCGTCGTAGCCCGACACCGTCACGCGTGAGACGCCATAGGGCGAATAGACCGTGCCGCTGGCGTTGTAGTAGCCCGCATTCGCCGCGGCGGCCGCGTTGGCGCTGGCAGCCAGGCCAACGAGGATCGCCCGGTTGAGCTGCACTTGCTTCTCCTCTGCGACAAGGTCGTCATAGCTGTAGACCTTGAGCTCATAGGGCTTGTCGCCAGGGATCGACTGCGAAACGCGCACGTCGCGGACATAGAGCGTCGCGGGCGCCGGCCCGGTGTTGAGCACGGCGACGACGAAGGCCGGCCGCTCGCCGCCTTGAAACGACCGGGTCGCCGGCCGGACCATCACCACCGATTTCGGCTTCTTGGAAATCAGCGCCGGCTGGCCGTCGCGCACGATCGCCTCTTGCTGCGCGTTCGGCACAAACGACGGTGTCTCGACACTGGTGCATGACGCCAGCGCAGCCGCAGACGCCAGCGCAACAATTCTTGCCCTCATGGTAGCCCCTCCCCCGAAGGGGAGAAGATCATCCCAACACAATCGGGAGTCGAGTCCCTTTCCACAGTCTAGCGCCGGGTCGAAATGCCGAGGTGCCGCGCCACCAAGTGCGACCGGCGACGCGCTCGACTTCCAATTGTCTGGCCGGCAGACTGCTCGCGCGCTTTGGGGAGGGCGGCATGGGGAGTTCGGGGCGACTGCCGTGGGCGATCGTCATTGTCGGCGCCGGGCTGTGGTGGCTTTCGTCGAAAGCGCCCGAACGCGCGCCACCACCGCCGGACACGAACTCCGCAACGAGCATCAACCAGGATTCACGCGGCCAACCGCAGGCGGCACCTGTGCAGCCACCTCCCGCGGCGCCCGCGCCACGTCCGGCCGCACCCGCCCCGCGCCTTGATCCTCCGGCCGCAGCTCCCCGTGCCGTGCGCCTGTTCACGAGCACAACGGCGAGGGTCCGCGCCGGGCCGGGGACGACGTTTCCGGTCGTCACGGTCCTGCCGGCTGGGCAATCTCTGGACGGCTTTGAAGTCACCGGAGAATGGCGAAGGGTGAAGGCGACCGGCGCGGCAGGTTGGGTTCACGTCGACCTTTTGGCAGAAGCCACTCCAGCCGCGCCGCGACCTCTCGTTTCAGCTCCCCGGCCGCCGGCCGATCCCGCGCCAATGCAACGCGGCGCCAACCCGGTGCGTGAGCCCTATGTCGGCCGCTGCGATTGCCCGTACGACCTCATGCGCAACGGGCGCCTGTGCGGTGGCCGAAGCGCCTACAGCCGGCCGGGCGGGCGCTCCCCGATCTGCTACGACTAGAGCGGCCCGAGCGCTCGAACGGCCCGCCGCTGCTCGCTGCGCGCGGCGTCAGCATGCCTCCCTATCGCGCTTGAAGCCCGTCCCGCATTGGTTCGGGGTATTGGTCATGGTCTGATATGTGCGCGACTTCGTATTGGCCATGGTGCAGGCCGTGAGAGAAGGAGCGGCGACTGAAAGCGCCACAAGTACCATCACGAATCGCATTTTGACCTCCCTCGGGGCCTAACTTCCTCAATCGCCCCAACCGCTAACGCTTTTCATGTTGATAGGTTCAAAGCGGATGGGCTGCGTCATGCGCTTCAGTTTGTCGAGATAGGCGCCAGTATCGAGATGCGTGCCGCGAATGAGGCCCATAGCCTCTTCCGTCACCTTCTCGCCGCGCTCGGCGTCTCGCTGGATCGAACGTTCGGCGCGGCCAGAAACAGCAGCGGTTTCTGCCGAAAATGCAGTCGCCAAGTTGGCGCTTGCATCCCATCGTGCCGTCGCGCCTGCCGTTCCGGCCTTAGTCTCCGGATGCAGCTCCTCATAGATCGCCTTACGCCGCGCCCGTGCGCCTTGGCCTCAGAATCTGCAGGTGCTACAGGCGCTACCATCAAGCGCAGGCCGACTTCCAGGCAGGCATTTCTTTCCAGTTGGTCGGGAACCCCATCGCAGCGGTGCCTGCAAGCGGGCAGGACGCGACCAAGTCAGCCAGGTGTTTCCGCCACTCTGTGCCAGGCGCGACTATCCCGATCAGATAACCAAGAACTGCCAACGTGTTGTAGAGCTTTCGCGTGGCCGCCGTGTTCATCGCCAGCTTTAGGGAACCCGGAGAGTTTGGAATGGTCATTGTGACGGTAAATTGCTTGTTCCAGAGCCTTCCGTGATGAGCACAGATATTCCGCACATAGGTCAGATGATGAGCGACCGAGGTAAGAACCTTCTCATCCAGTCCATAAATCTTCGCGATCGCCTGTCGATCTGGACGACGCTTCAAGTTGCTATACCACTTTGAGAGCTGCCCTAGCGACATGACTTCGGCAGTCATCCATATTGGTGGTTGCTCTGGATCGTCATACTTGGACTTGTAGTGGACGATAAAGGTGTCAGTCGACCGCTCAATTTCATCCAAAAGGCCGGTGAGTGCATTCGCAAATCGATCCGCTCGATCATATAGGTTCGGATCAAGATAGCCGTGGGAGCCATATTTCACGGCAAGGTGGTATGCCCAAGCACCCCGCAATGAGACCTCGATCCGCTCAATCGCATCCATGACGAGCAAGCGAAGTTGGCGGTCGAACACGTAGAGCGCAACGGCATCATCGATCGAAGTGCCGTTGCGAAACATATGGTCGCCGTTGACGGGCGCAAGCTGCTCAAATGGGAGCCAATATGCTCTAAGCCTGTAATAACTGACGTGCTGAAGGTAGTGTTCTGCCCTTGCCCGATCGGGGATCGTCATCCCTCTTCGTTTGAGAAGCGCGATCTGGTCAGCAATGGGTAAAGAAGGTTTGGCAAACTTCATGCCGTCATAAATATGACGAGAAATCGCCCCTGAAAAGAAGAAACCCGCCGGGGTGCGCAGTGCGAAGCCGAGGCTTCGTCCGAGGCGTGGCGGGTCTTATTAATTCGAGATATGGCCCATCTTTTCTAAGAAGGCAATAACGGGAGCGTCCGAAAATTTGCTCCGGATCCCGCGTTCCGACGCAACCCATTGGTATGGATTCGGATCTTTTCGGCCGCCCGTTCCGGCTACTTACCCTTGTATCGAGCTGCATCCCCATACTTCAGCGACCATCTCGGGAGTGAAAAGATCATCCCTCACGGGCGGGACTGTCGGTTGGCGCTTTTGTGCGCTTTGCCAACCTAACACCCGCGCCGCCGCCATTCTCTGGAATGAACTCGACGCCAGCGGCCTCTAGGGCAGCGCGGATCGCTGCGAGATTATTGGTGATGGGCACTGAGCGGGCCGTCTCGAAATTTCGCACGGTGCTCAGGCCGACCGTCGCCGCCTTGGCCAGATCGGTTTGAGACCATTCGATAAGACCGCGAGCGGCCCGGCATTGCGCGGGGGTCAATGACATCCTTGGGTATTTCGCTATGGCAGTAATAGCCATCTATAACGAATTTCATTGACGATGGCTACATACAACGATATAGGTTGTACATAATGATTTTGGTTATGGAGGATGAAATGTCAAACACCATTGCGGCTGTGGCTGCTGGATATCTTGCTCAACCTGGTCCCTCGATGAGGGCAGCTTTTGCGTCCGCGGCATCGCCGCTCGCGGAGGCATCAGCAGCGCCGGCCGACACCATCATGAGCACGCTGCGTTCGGCCCATGGCATTGCGATCCAGCGCCTGAACTCGTTGGTATCAGGGACGCCTCAAGCCACGATCGACCGCCTCTTCGCAGAGACCTTGGCAATCGAGGAGCAAGCGATGGCAGCGCCAATCGTAACGGCGAGGGACTGCGCCGCGGCAGTCGCCATTTTCGCGGATAGGACCAGGGACTGTGTCCCCGGCGAAGACGACCTGTCTTTTCTCGCCCGTGCCGCAGATACGCTGGCGCGGCTCGCTCGCGCCGATGCGACAACGCAGCTTGAGCCGGCCGACGCTATGATCGCTGCCGCGGCGGCTTAGTGGGTCGGTCAATAAACAAACACGGTCAATAGGGCGCCTTGTTCGAGGCGCCCTTTCTCTTTTTGGGGGCAGGATCTCGCGCGTCGGTATCGTGGCATACGGCGACGCATCCTCAGATGCGCTACTCGCGGGCGCGCGAGGGTGAACGTCAAATTGCCCACTGTGAATTTTCCGACGCTGGAAAACGCGAGACTGTTCGGACGATTGCAGAGCGATGGCAATGCTGCGCAGGAGTTTCCGTATACCGTAAAATGCGCGCGCGAATATCACCGATTTATCTACGGTCATCACGCGAGCTGAGGCCGCAATTTCGTCAGCAGTACGCGCGCGAGACGCAAGCCGAAGCCGACGCGGTGCGGAGTTTTCGGACGCCGTAAAAGGGATGGCTCACCGATTTATCTGAAGTCATCACGCGAGGGCGCCGGTTATCGGTGCCACAGCGGCCCGATCGCAGATGCGATGGCGAGAAGTGCGACGAACAGAGCACCGGCTATCGCCACCCACGCGATAAGCTCTCGCCACGACGCGCGCATATGGCGCCTCAAGCGCATGCGAAAATCGTCCGGCTCGGACAGCCAGTCGCTTAGGTGAACAAGAGCCATGATTAGCCGAAAGCGGATATGCAGTCTCAAGACTGGCGAACTTCCTGATTAGAGCGCTTTCGAGGGAACAGCACTCCCTCACATTGCCTTTCGAGAGGTATGTGTTGGATTTCATTGCAGCTCTCTTGGCGAAGCTTTTTTACCGGGGGGCTCCCCCCGATAAGATCGATAAGAACGGTAAGAAGGGTGTTCTCACGACTCGTCATCACGTCCGCTTCTTATCTTCTTATCGTTCTTGTGGAGGGGCATAAGGTCAGTGCGCTCGGCGTGAACGTAGTGCCCGCGGCCGGCCCTGATTACCTCGCCAGCCCTCGCCATTTTGAAGAGCAGCTGATCCACATTGTTTCGCGGCATATCGGCGCCAATTGCGATCTCGCGCGGAGCCATAGGCTCGGTTGCAGATAGGAGAACATCCAGGATCGACGAGCGCTCATCGGTTCGGCGCACGTCGATAGCGTCGCCCTGAATAGTCCACTTGCAAAGGATCTTGTCAAAAAACACTGCCTTTTCAACCTCTTGAATGTCACGGCCGCGGGCATAGAGCGTGGCGCCCTGGCTATCGCGATCCAAGATGGCGACGGTATCGGCGGCTCCAGAAAGTCCAAGCGTGCCGCTTACCTTCTCGAAGGGGTCGACGTCAGAGCCTGCTTTTCTGGTGTGGTGCACGACGAGGATTGCGACACGCTCTTCCGATGCGACGCTCTGGAGTCCCTTGATCGCCTGATAGTCCGCCTCATAGGGCATGTCTCTCGCGGATGCGGCAGGGCGGAACATCTGGAGAACATCTACGATAACGAGCCGCGCATCGGGCGTGTTTCTTATCCAACTCCTTATCGCTTCGATGCCGCCTTCATTGGCGCGAGGCCATGCCGTCGCCATGTGCAAACTTATCGGCGGGGGGTCGCTAGCGATAAGAAGCTTGCGGAGGCGGCTTTGCAGTCGCCGCTCATTGTCCTCTAGTGCGAGATACAGGACGGCACCTTGGGCGCACCGCAGTCGTCCGAGGCAGGTTTCACCTTGGGCGACTGAGAGCGCGATATCATAGGCCAGCCACGACTTGCCGATTTTGGGTCTTCCGGCAAGAATGGTGAGACCCTCGGCAATGATCTCCGGAACCACGTAAGAAATGGGCGCGAAAGTTCGTGCCATGAGATCCGGCGCCGACACGATAACGGGCGCCGATGCGGGCGAGCGAGCCGCCTGGGATGCTTGAGGGCGCCAATCACCGAACCGGGCGCGCTCTTCCGCTTCGTCCAGGCTAAGGAAGGCATTGTGCGTCACGCAGCGATCCTTTCCCGTGTCTGGGCTGGGACAACGATAAACGGCCGTGGCAGGGAGAGCATGTCCCGCAAATCGCGACCGTGCCCGACGTCGACGGCATGTAGCGTCATGCCGGCAAGACGATAGGCGGCGGCCTGCGGATCGACGACAACAAGCCCCTTACGGTGCGCCATCAGCCAATCCGCAGGGGTGCGCAGAACTGGCAAGGGCAGGCCAGTTGTGCCGAGGCCATCGCGGCCTATCTGGCCTTCTCCGAGAAGCCCTCCGATTCCGAGGCGCGTCCCAATTCTTCCCGTTCGCGGATGCCACGCGGCAAGGTCAATGATCCCGTCCGATGCGATGACGGCAAAGACAAAGCTCGGATCCCCCATTGGCGATGGCGCATAGCGCCACCGTTCAGGGAAGGCGACGCGCGCGACGCGCAAGCACCATGGAGCCACGATCGCATCCAGTGGCACGCCCGCATCCAGAAGAAACGAAAGCTGCCGCATAGTCGGGGCGGTGCCCTCGGCGGGGTCCTCGAAAAGGTCCTTTATCATGCGCCATCCCCTTCCGGCGGGGTCTGGGCTTGCAGGGCCTGCCAAACTATCGCGTTAAGCTGGTTCGCGACTTGCTGTGCCTCGCCTTCCAGCTTGTAGGGACCGAAGTCGGATTGAATGCCGAAGCTGGCACCGCCGCGCGACTCATGATCGATCCACCATAAGCCGTCAGCGAGGCGAACGGGGAAAAAGCGCCCGGACTTCGGGTGTTGACGGGAAGGGAACGTCAGGACGTTGTTCATGCGCGCGCCTCGCCAAATGCATGCAGGGCGATGACGGCGGCGCGCTCCGGCAGGAAGCCAAACCGATCGGCAAGGCGTTGCGCCTGCATCACTGACGCGTTATTTTCGATCGTGACCAGCCGCCGCCAAGCGAGGTCTTCCCGAAGGGCGTTCACTGTCTCAGCAGTGGCGCCCTTCGCCGCTTCTAAGGCCTGCATCAATCAGGCGACCTCGGAAGTCGAACGACGGCGGTTCGCGTCAACCCACGCGTCGAGATCCGAGCGTTTGTAAACGACCCTTCTTCCAAGGGCACAAAAAACGGGCCCGCCACCCTTGAGCCGCTTCATGTCCAGCGTGGACTTGCTCAAATTGAGATAGTCCGCAGCTTCACGCGTGTTGAAGAGCGAAGACTCGGTTCGAAGCGAAGAATTCATGGTTTCCATTGCCGAGTATCCCGATTGATGACGGGATCATCGTCAATGTAACGCACTAGGCGTGCAATATAATCAAAATGCCCGACCGAATTTACTGGGTCGATACCCGGAACAGTCCCGGATCGATTTTGGGACGATCCCGGTCGAATTCGGGGCATTTCGGGTCGGGTATGGGCTAATCGGTCGGCTTGTCCTTGCCCGGCCTTCGTCCAGGCTTAAGATTCGGAAATCTGTTTTTCCATGCCGCTTCGAACCGCGCTCGCGTCACCGAACGGTCGGGACTCAAGCGGCGGTCTGTTTCCTTCCATGCCTTGAGCATCGAAGGCTGGCTTTCTTCGTTCGCGTACGCGTCGACGATGGATCGGAGATCAGATTCCGCCACCTGCTTCGGTAGGCTGGCGTGATGCGCGGGCGATATATCCGCTGGCAAGCGGAGGAAGAGCCATCGATGGCGCGGGCTGTCATAATAGTTGGAGCTGGACGATGCGCCGACCGGCGCCCAGCGCATTTGCGCGTCGTCAACGGGCGCCCAAGTGTAGTTCCCTTCTAGATCGTCGGGATTGGCGCGGCACTTGCCGAAAGCGGGCGCGTCGACAGTCAGGCCTCCCCACCGATCCGAGGGAATTTCCTTCACGATAGAGCCATCCAGATAGCCCGCGCGGTCGATCCCTGCCTGCAACCTGCCTAGTAGTGCTCTTGCGATCTCGGCGCGAGCCTCTGCGAAGGACCCGGCGCCTTGCAGCAAATGCCAGTCATTTCCAAACCAAGTGCCCCCGAAATTCAATACGGCGCGGCCGAAGAAGGAATAGCCCTTCACATCCTCCGGCCAAATCCGATTGCGCCAAAATTCGATAACGGATTGATCGCGCCAACCGTCCGGACACCTTGGGGGTATCACAACCATCGCAGCACCTCGCGAAGCACCGAAGCGGGCGCGGGGAAGCCGAATGGTGCATTTCGGCTTGTCGGCTGGCCGGCCTATCCCCGCGCTTCTCGTCAGCCGGTCTCCCGCGATCGGCCGAAGGGGATAACCTCCCCGGACGGGGCCGCAGCCGCGCCCTCGCCAAGCGCCTCGGCGAGTTGCGCTCCGATGGCTTCGGAAGCCCGTCGAAGCGGGTCCGCGCTCAAATGCGCATAGCGAAGCGTCGTCTTATGCTGTGCATGCCCAAGCAGCTGCCCGATGGTTTGAAGGCCAAGGTTTGATGCAGCGCCGAAACTCGCATGCGTGTGTCTGAGATCGTGAATTCTCACGTTGTCCAGCTGCGCCATGCGCCTTACGGCATTCCAGGCGCGCTTGAGATCGTGGCGGGGCTTTTCTTCCGGACCGCCGTCAATGTCGCGAGCCTCCCTCTCAGCTGGGAAGATGAACTTTCCTTGTCGAGGGAGCGACGCCAAGACCGCGAGCGCAGGCGGGTTGAGATAGATCGATCGTTTACCGGTCTTGGAATCTGGTAGCGTGGCAATACCGCGCTGGAAGTCGATCCACTCCCAGCGCATGTGCAGCACCTCCCGCAAGCGGGCTCCCGTGAAGAGCAAGAGCCGGAGGGCGCCAGCGGCATAGGGCGAGATGAGCGTGCGGCGGTTTTCGGGCTTCGGCGCATGCTTTGCCTTGGCCTTGGCTTCGTCGACCTGCCACGGAATGCCGATCGTCTCGGCTTCGCGAAGTGCGGCGCCGAAGCGCTCCAACTCATCAAGATCAAGGAAGCGCTCCCGCGATTGCTCGCGATATCGCGCCACGCCCGAAATTGGGTTTGATCCCTCGGGGAGGTATCCGTTCCCAGCCGCCCATTCAAACATGCCGCTTAGGATCGCAAGAGCGCGGTTCGCAGTGACGCGATGATCTGTCAGCCCCGCATGGAAGCGCAGGATGTCGGGGCGGCCGATCGAATCGGCTCGACGCGCGCCCCAAGCTGGCAAAATGTGTTTCTTGAATGTCGAACGATAAGACGACGCCGTTGACGGCTTCAACTTCGTCGAAATGTGCAGCCGGTCGTACTCGTCATAAAGCGCCTGCAGCGTCGGCCGGGCCTTCGCTTCCCCGATCTTCGCGGCGGGATCTTCGCCACGCGCGACGGCGCCGAGGATCGCCAACGCCCTCGCCCGCGCTTCGTCGGGTGTGAGCGGCCCGTGTCTGCCGATCGTGACGAAGCGCTTGGCTGCCGTCCTGCCGCCGTCCCTCGGTCGGTAGCGAACGAGATAGGTCTTCGTGCCGCTTGGCTCGACACGCAAGCCGAAGCCCTTCAGCTCGCTATCCCATACGACGAAACGGGATTCCCCCGGCGCCGCCGCGTCGACGACGCGCTTGGTAATCTTGCGGGCTGGTTCGGCCATATCGGCTCTCCGGTGACCACATGGTGACCACCGAGAGGCTAACGTAAGCAGACCCGGCGGGACGGGTTGATACGTAACACGCTGATTAATCGCACACAATATATGTCGATCGTATCCAATGAGATGCAGGCCGCTTGAATGGCATTCAAGAGGTCGTCGGTTCGATTCCGATTGGCTCCACCAGTCCTCCAGATTCGGTTCTGAAAACAATCTGAACTGACGAAGCGGCCCCTTGCGGGCCGCTCTTCGTTTGGGCGCTACGCGGCGATGGCGACCATCTTCGCGTCGGCCTACCGCCTCGCCCGACGACAGGGCAGAGACATCGGCGCGCATCCGACCGCGTCACGGCTGAGCCGACTGACGAAGGCGTGCATCCTCCGGCGCCAAAGGCGCCGGGGCAGCTGATCCATGAGCGCGCGGAGGCCGTATAGCGGGGGTCAGGTTTCGAACTGGAAGGCCGTCATGCAGCTGGTAGTCGCCTATCTCGCCACGGGCATCGTGTTCCTCGCGATCGATGCCGTCTGGCTCTCGACGATGGCGAGCCGCTTCTACAAGCCGCAGCTCGGCGATCTGATGACCGATCAGGCGAACTGGCCGGCGGCCGTGCTGTTCTACCTGCTCTATGTCGCCGGTGTCGTCCTGTTCGTCGTGCAGCCGGCGCTCGCATCGGGACGATGGACGTCGGCCCTGCTGATGGGCGCGCTGTTCGGTCTGGTCGCCTATGGCACCTATGACCTTACCAACCAGGCAACGCTCCGCAACTGGCCTGCTCTGCTCACGGTGGTCGATCTCGCCTGGGGAACGGCTCTCACCGCGGTGGCCGCGACGGCCGGCTTCCTGATCACACGCATGGCGGCGGGCTGGACCAGCGGCTGATCCCGACCCCGCACGCGCAGGTTTGTGTGTCGAAGATGTGTGCCGGACTTATGCTCGCCCATTGGAGCGACGCGCGGGTCCAGGCCAGAACGCGTTCACGCGTCGCTGATAGTTCCGGAACGCATCGCCGCGCGAGCGCAGCATGTGGGCCTCGGTCGGCGGAATGCCGGAGGCATGCACCAGCAGCGCATACATCAGAAGCGGGGCCAGCAGCGCGGTGAAACCCCAGGGATGGGCGCCGGCGAGATCGATGGCGAAGAGCGGATAGGCGAGCCAGCCGAGCCATTCGAAGAAATAATTGGGATGGCGGCTCATCCCCCAGAGGCCCTGATCGCAGATGCGGCCGCGATTGGCCGGGACAGCGCGGAAGCAGGCGAGCTGTCGATCGGCGATGCCCTCCCCCAGAACCGCGATGATCGCCAGCGCGACCGCGACGCCATCGGCAATGCGCCACGTGGCGACCGGGTTATGCGCGGCGGCCGCGACGCCAAGCGCCAGAACGAGCCCCGCGAGCGCCTGGATCTGAAGAAACTGGAACAGGCGCCGGCGGGCCGATGATCCCCATTCGCGGCGGAGCGCCGCATAGCGCGGATCGTCCCCGCCCTTCAGCGTGCGCCTGAGGATATGCAGGCCGAGGCGGAGCGACCACGCCGCCGCGAGGCCGGCGACCAGGACTTGTCGCGGGATCCAGCTTTCGGCGCCGATGGGCCAGAGCGCGGCGGCGACGGCGGCCACCCCGGTCGAAAGCGACCAGATCGTATCGACCCAGCCATGATTGCCGCTGCGCTCCGCGACGAGCCAGGCTCCGGTCATGGCGAGCGAGAGAAAGACGGCAAGCCCGACGAACGGGACGAGAAGGCTCATGTCCCGCTCCCTCGTGGCGGCGTGGCGTCGATGAAGGCCGCGACATCGTCCAGGACCGGCGCGAACAGGCGGAGCGGCGGCGACAGCGCGCCGATCAGGGTGCGGTGGTCGACGCGCGGATAGAACCGCGTCGTAACCGCGTCGCCCTGCCGGCCAAGGCGCGCCGCGAGGCGGCTCGTATTGCCGGGATCGACCGTCGTGTCGTTGAGACCCGTCGCGAGGAAGGCCGGAGGCTCGCCGCCCGCCACGAAATTGATCGGCTGGCTGAGGGCTCGCGTCTGCTCCGGCCCGAAGATCGCCTCGAGCGTCCGGCTGTGCAGGGGGAGAAAATCATAGGGGCCGGCCAGACCGATCAGGCCGGCAATGTCGCGCCGGCTGTCCATGCCCTCTCCATTCAGCCATTGCCCGTCCAGTGCCAGCATCGCGGCGATATGCGCGCCGGCCGAATGTCCGGCGAGAAACAGACGGGATTCGTCGCCGCCATATTCACCCGCGTGATCGCGGGCCCAGCGGACGGCGCGCGCGCCATCTTGAAGGAAATCGGGAAAGCGCACCTCAGGATAGACGCGATAGTCGGGGATGATGGTGACGAAGCCCCGGCTTGCGAGGGCTGAACCGACGAAGCGATAGAGCGCACGTTCGCCATCCTCCCAGCCGCCGCCATAGAAGAACACGACGACCGGCCGGCCCTTGCCGCCGCCCGCCGGCGCATAGACGTCGAGGCCGTGGCGCGGCCCATCCGCATAGGCGAGATCCGCGGTGACGCGGACATTCTCGATCCGGGCCAGAGCGTTCAGCGTCGCGACCGGCGCCAGCCAGAACGCGACGCCGGCGCCGGCCAGGAGGCCGAGCGCGAGGAGCCCAGCCTTGCGCATGGCGCGCCTAGAGACGGACGAAGGGCTGGATCAGGCGCCCGAACGGACCGGTCATCCGCATGCCGCCTTCGAGCGCGGCGAGGCAGATGCACTCGCCGTCCGGGTCGACGATCGGCTGGTGCTCGATATCGTGGTTCATCTCGGTCAGGTCGCCGGGCATGTAGCGACCGAACTCGTCCGTGAACGAACCGACGAGGATCTGCGTGAATTCCGTGCCGAAATGGCCGTGCTCGGGGAGCTTGCGCCCCGGCCCGACCCGCAGCAGCGTCAGCCGCGCTTCCGGATCGTCGGGCATCTTGACGGCGCTGGCGCGCACGCCGATGCCGATCCAGCGCCACGGGCCGATTTCGCAATCGCGCAGCGGCTCGGGCAGCGGAATGCCGCCCGGCAGCGTGGCGGGCGCGCGGCCGGCACGTGGCTTGGCCGCCGGGCGGGCGGTCTTGCCCGCGGCAGCCCGGGTTTCCTCGGCGTCGATGGCGCGCAGGGCGGCGGCGAAGGCATCGGGCGCCATCGGGACCGGCGCCGACTCCTCCAGCAATATGCCGCCGAGCGCCTCGAACTCGGCCACCCGCTCGCGGCACTGGGGGCAGCCGGCCAGATGCGTCGCGACGACCATGGCAGGCCCCGCCGGCAGCGAGCCGGCAGCAAGGCGCATGAGCGATTCGTCGGTCGGGTGGTGTCGAATGGTCATGTCTCGCCTTCCAGCAGCGCGCGCAGCCGGCCGAGGGCCAGGCGCACACGCGATTTGACGGTGCCGAGGGGCAGGCCGAGCTCGCGGGCGATCTCCGAATGCGGCTTGTCGCCGAAGAAGGAGAGGCGCAGCACCATCGCCTGCTCATCGGAAAGGGCCGCCAGCGCCGCACGCACGGTCGACTCGCGCTCGCTCGCCAGCATCAGCGCTTCCCCGGAGGGCGCGGTCTCGATCTCCTCCGGCTCGACCTGCTCGGCCGATGTCGCGACGCGAACCCGCCGCAGATGATCGATCCGCAGATTGCGGGCGATCGTGAAGATCCATGTCGAGGCGCCGGCACGAGCCGGGTCGAACTGCTCGGCCTTGCGCCAGACCGTCAACATCACGTCCTGCGCGATCTCCTCGGCCATGTTCGGCGGCAGGCCGGATTTGCGCAGGAATGCCGTCACGCGCGGCGCAAAATGGCTGTAGAGCGCGGCAAAGGCCTGCCGGTCGCGCTCGACGGCGATGCGGACGATCATGCGCGCCAGCTGCGCGCCATCGGGTGGTCCACCCTCCTGCATCACATGCGTCACCGTCCGCCTCCGCCGAAACGACGGAAGCCGGATGGGCTCTCCTGAGGATATGTGGTCCAGCGGCGCATTCATGCCCCTTCTACGCACCGACCGCGTCGGCGGATCAGTCAGCCGGGCGATCGATTGCGGGGCGATCAAGCACCGGGCGAGACCGCGCCGTCGGGTGATCCATGGCCGAGCCGGCTGCGTACATTAGCCGATACCGCCTCTCCACTCTATTGGCTGGAACGCTCGCAGATGAACATGCGTCAGGACTTCGGACCAGAGCGTCCCATGCGCATCGGCGTGGTCGGTGCGGGCATCTCGGGTCTCTCGGCGGCCTGGCTGCTGTCCCGGCGCCATGACGTCACGCTGTTCGAGACGGAACACCGACTTGGCGGCCACTCCAACACCGTCGATGTGGGCGAGACGCCCGTCGATACCGGCTTCATCGTCTACAACGAAAAGACCTATCCC
Organism: Kaistia hirudinis; assembly: GCF_014196455.1. Classification (GTDB taxonomy): domain Bacteria; phylum Pseudomonadota; class Alphaproteobacteria; order Rhizobiales; family Kaistiaceae; genus Kaistia; species Kaistia hirudinis. Next base: position 228,599 of record NZ_JACIDS010000003.1, on the reverse strand, counting down.
AACCTCACCGCCCTGTTCGCGCATCTCGGCGTCGCGACGCAGGCATCCAACATGTCGTTCGGCGTGTCGCTCGATGGCGGGCGGCTCGAATATTCGGGGTCCGGGCTCTCCGGCCTGTTCGCGCAGCCGCGGAACCTGGCGTCCCCCCGCTTCGCGTCGATGCTGGCCGATCTGCTGCGGTTCTATCGCCACGCCCGGCGGGACCTGCCCAAGATGGGCCTGGAGAGCCTCGATCACTATCTGGATGCCAACAAATACGGCCAAGCCTTTCGCGACGATCATCTCTATCCGATGGCGGCCGCGATCTGGTCGACGCCGGCCGCCGATGTCGGCGCCTATCCGGCGGCCGCCTTCGTGCGGTTCTGCGAGAATCACGGCCTGCTGCAGCTCACCGACCGGCCGGTCTGGCGCACGGTCGTCGGCGGCAGCCGGAGCTATGTCGCGCGGCTCCGCGAGGATTTCGGCGGCAGGATCAAGACCGGTCGGACGGTGCGCGGCGTGCGCCGCCAGCATGTCGGCGTGACGATCGTCGATGCGGCGGGCGGCGAAAGCTATTTCGACCAGATCGTGATCGCGACGCATGCCGATCAGGCGCTCGCCATGCTGGACCAGCCGACCGGCGCGGAGCGCGACGTGCTCGGCGCCTTCCGCTACAGCCGCAACGACGCGGTTCTGCATTCGGATCCGCGCCTGATGCCGCGCCGGCGCAAGGCGTGGTCGGCGTGGAACTATCTGGCCGACCGTCGGTCCGACACGCAGCTCTGCGTGACCTATTGGATGAACCGGCTGCAGGATATCGCGGGCGAGCAGCAGCTCTTCGTCACGCTCAATCCCTCGATCGATCCCGATCCGGCCACGATCAGCTATTTGACCAGCTATGATCACCCCCTGTTCGATGTGGGCGCCATGGCGGCGCAGGCGCGGCTCTGGTCGCTGCAGGGGGATGGCGGCGTGTGGTTCTGCGGCTCCTATTTCGGCGCCGGCTTCCATGAGGACGGTCTTCAGGCCGGGCTCGCCGTCGCCGAAGCGCTGGGGGGCGTGCGCCGGCCCTGGCGGGTTGCCGACGAATCCGGTCGCATCGGCCTGCCGCAGGGCCGCATCGCGCCTGCGGCGCTGGAACCGGTCCGATGACCGAAACCGCCTCCGCGCTCTATGCCGGCTCGGTGATGCATGTGCGGCTCAAGCCGCGCCGCCACCGCCTCGCCTACCGCATCTTCTCGCTGCTGCTGGACCTCGACGAACTGGAGGCGCTCGATCGGCGGCTGCGTCTCTTCTCGCGCAACCGCTTCAACATCTTCAGCTTCCATGACGGCGACCATGGCGGATACGGCGCCGGGTCGCTCAAGGCGCAGGTCGAAGGGCTGCTCGTCTCGGCCGGGCTGGAGCCAGATGGCGGGCCGGTCAGGCTGCTCGCCATGCCGCGCCTCCTCGGCTACGCGTTCAACCCCATCAGCATCTATTTCTGCCACCGCCGCGACGGCTCGCTGCTCGCCCTGCTCTACGAGGTCAACAACACCTTCGGCCAGCGTCACAGCTACCTGATCCCGGTGACGGACGGCGCCGCATATCCGCTGCGCCAACGGGCCGAGAAGCAGTTCTACGTCTCGCCTTTCATGGACATGGACCTGACCTATGCGTTCCGCATCCGCCCGCCCGGCGAGGAGGTCCATGTCTCGATCCTGGCCAGCGATGCCGAAGGACCGGTGCTGAGCGCCGTCCACCATGCGGCCCGGCGTCCGCTCGACGATGTTCAGCTCGCCCGCGCCTTCGCCGCCTATCCGTTCCTGACGCTGAAGGTGATGGCCGGCATTCACTGGGAGGCGCTGCGGATCTGGATCAAGGGCATCGGCCTTCGACCGCGCCCCGCCGCCCCGGCCACGCCCGTGACCATCTCGCCCTCGCACCGATCCTGAGGACCCCAACGCATGCATATCGACGCCAACGGTCTCGACGATTTCCCCGGCACGCTCGACAAGGGCGGACCGCGCGTCGGGCTGCGCGAGAGGATGCTCGCCGGTCTCGCCAGGCGGATCACGGCGGGCACGCTGACGGTGGTGACGCCGACGGGCCGGCGCATCACGGCGCGCGGAACGACGCCGGGCCCCGAGGCGACGCTGGTCCTGCATCGCTGGCGCGCGCTGCGCCGTCTCGCCACGGGCGGCGGCGTCGCGTTCTCCGATGCCTATATCGCGGGCGACTGGTCGAGTCCGGACCTGCCCGCCTTCATCGAGCTCGCGGCGCGCAACCTGCCTTCCCTCTCGGCGCGGATCGCTGCTCTGCCGCCGATCCGGCTGTGGAATCGGCTGCGCCATGCGCTCAGAACCAACTCCAAGGCGGGCAGCCGGCGCAACATCGCCTTCCACTATGATCTCGGCAATGATTTCTACCGCGCCTGGCTCGACGAGAGCATGTCCTATTCATCCGCCATCTATTCCCGTCCCGCCATGACGCTGGAGGCGGCGCAGCAGGAGAAGCTCGCGCGCATCGCCGCAATGCTGGATGCGACGGAAGGGGACCGCGTGCTTGAGATCGGCTGCGGCTGGGGCGCGCTCGCCGCCTCGCTCGGCCGGCGCGGTCTGGACGTGACGGGGATCACCCTCTCCAAAGAGCAGCTCGCCTATGCGCAGGCGATGATCGGCGCGGAGCCGGCACTGGCGGAGCGCGTCGATCTTCGCCTCCAGGATTATCGCGACGTCAACGAGCGCTACGATCGCGTCGTCTCGATCGAGATGCTGGAAGCCGTGGGCGAAGCCTATTGGCCGACCTATTTCGAGCGGCTCCGCGCCAGCCTCAGGGAAGGCGGCACGGCCGTGCTCCAGGTGATCACCATCGCCGACGACCGCTTCGAGCACTACCGGCGCCACACCGACTTCATCCAGCGCCACATCTTTCCCGGCGGCATGCTGCCGACCAAGGCGCATATCACCGATCACGCCAGCCGCGCGGGTCTCAAACTGGTCGAACGCCAATGCTTCGGCCTGGGCTATGCCCACACCCTCGCCGCATGGCGCGAACGCTTCGTCGCCGCCGAAGCTCAGATGGAGAAGCTCGGCTTCGACGCGAATTTCCGACGGCTCTGGACGTATTATCTCAGCTATTGCGAAGGCGGCTTCCGCGCCGGCGCAATCGACGTCGGGCTCTACAAGCTTCAGGGCTGACGAAGCGCTGTTCGAGCGCCCTCTGCTCAGTCGGTCGCGCCACCGCTATCGGCGGGGACAGCGCCGGCGTCGACCCGATCTCGCGTCCAGTATCGATCGCGAATGGGGTTAGTCGTAGCTGGTCCGTGGGCCTACCCCTCAAGGAAGTGGCCGAGCGGGTTGAGGGGCTTGATGCCGTCGCAGACGATCTTGGTGATGGCGAGCATCGGGACCGCCAGAATGGCGCCCGGGACGCCCCACATCCAGAACCAGAAGATCAGGGAGATGATCACCAGCACGGGATTAAGGGTGAACCGCCGCGCCAGCAGGATCGGAGTGACCATTTCGCCTTCGATGAGGTGGATCAGGAAATAGAGTCCGGCGGGCAAGAGCGCCTGCCAGAGCTGATCCATCGTCAACAGCCCGGCCAGCAGGAAGAGACCGACGCCGGCGAAGGGGCCCATGATGGGCACGTAGTTCAGAAGAAATGCGACACCGCCCCAGAGGATCGGATCGCCAAGCCCGCAGGCCCACATGGCTAGGCCGGTCGCGACGCCAACCCCGGCATTCATCAGCGTGATGGTGACCAGATAGGCGGAGACATTCTCCTCGACCTGCTGCGACAGCTCCACCACGCGGCGCTTGTCGCGGAAGCTCGGGACGATCTCGACCATCCGGCGCAGGAACGTGTCGCCCGAGATCAGCAGAAAGAAGAGGATCAGCAGCATCTCGAAGAAGCCGCTCGCGAAATGCTGCGTTCCCTTGAGCAGCAGTTCCGACGTGGTCGGCCCCGCGGCGGCGACCGCGGCGCCGTCGCCATCGAATTGATGTAGGAATGTCTGCAGCGTCTGGATCGGGCGGCTGAGAAAGCGAAGCCGCTCCTCGAGCTTGGCGATGCCACCCGGCAGCTTGGCTGCCCAGGCCGCCGCGGGCCCCGACATGGCGGCGCCCACCGCCACGATGACGGCGAAGATCGAGATGATCAGCAGCAGCGCCGAGAGGCTGCGCGGGATGCGGAGCTTTTCGAGGAACCGCATGCCCGGCTGCAGCAAGAGCTTCAGCACGAGGGCCAGCACGATCGGGAGAATGATGTCGGCAGCCAGATAGGCGACGACCAGGACTGCGATGACGAGAAGGCAGACCAGCACGAGCAGCTTCAGATCCGACGTCAGCGGCCCCCTTTCCCCGGCGAGATCAGGCGGTTCCAGAGGGACCGTTTCGGCGGCAGGGACTTCAAACTTGATGAGCGGATCTGACATCTCAGCCTGCAGGCAAGGCGCGTCCGGCGGGAGCCATGCGCACGACGACGCTTCTCAACGACGAACGCAGCATTTCGATCCGCATGATCGCAGAATCTTCGTTTCCGCCACACCGCTCGTCGGATGCGAAAGACTCATTGTGCACTGCAGCAACGAAAGGGGCGACCATGCGTTTAACCGGCAGCATCGGCGCATCCGCCGTTGGCACAAGGAGACGTCATGCGGAAGCTCTCGGACACCCTCGCGCGGCTTTCCGCTTTGCGGTCGGTCCATCATCAGGCGGCAGCGCCGGGAATTGTCGATCGCCTCGCCGATCTGACCGGTTTCGGAACCAATCCCGGCGCCCTGCGCGCCCGGACCTATGTGCCGCCTCAGCTGCCACGTCATGCGCCGCTGGTCGTCGTGCTGCATGGCTGCACGCAGTCCGCCGCCGCCTATGACCATGGCTCCGGCTGGTCGACGCTGGCCGACGCGCAGGGCTTCGCCCTGCTGTTCCCCGAACAGACGCGGTCCAACAACACCAATCTCTGCTTCAACTGGTTCGAGCCGGCGGATACGGGGCGCGGATCGGGCGAGGCGCTGTCGATCCGGCAGATGATCGCGAGAATGGTCGAAGATCACGGCATCGACGAGGAGCGGATCTTTATCACCGGCCTCTCCGCTGGCGGCGCCATGACATCGGTGATGCTCGCGACCTATCCCGAACTCTTTGCCGGCGGCGCCATCATCGCCGGTTTGCCCTATGACGTCGCGGCGACCGTGCCGGAGGCGTTCGACCGCATGCGCGGTCATGGCGGTCCTTCGGGCCCAGAGCTCGCGCAGCGGGTGCTGGACGCCTCAGATCATGCCGGTCCGTGGCCGACGGTCTCCGTCTGGCATGGCAATGCCGACCAGACCGTGAGCGTCGCCAATGCCGATGCGATCCTGGAGCAGTGGCGCGGCGTGCACGGTTTGCCGGCTCATTCGAGCGAGACGAGCTTGGTGGATGGCCATATGCGGCGACGCTGGGGCGATCGGCTGGAGCTCTACCTCATCAGCGGCATGGGCCATGGCACGCCGCTGCAGACGAGGGGCGGCGACGGGCTCGGTCATGCCGGACCCTTCATGCTGGATCAGGGGATTTCCTCGACGCGGCACATCGCCCGGTCCTGGTCCATCGTGGCCGCTTCCGATACGGCCGTTGCGCGCGCCAATGACGATCGCCCGCTCGAAGCGAGCGAGTTCGTGCATTCGACGGAAATGCCGCCGGCCGCCGAGCGGTTCGAACCGCGGCCGCAGCGCCCGGCGACACCGTCCGGCGCCAGCACCGATCCGATCCGGTCCGTGATCGAGACAGCGCTGCGGCAGGCCGGTCTGATGAAGTAGCTCATGAGCCGGCGCGCACTTGGGGGTGGAACCAATCCCCGACCACCCGGTTGACTGGCACGAGGGCGCGCCATCGACACATGTCGGCCGCTATAGACCCTGACCCCCATTGAAGGAAGAAATCCATGGCTGACAAAGACCTGAAGGCTTTGCTCGTGCACACGATCAAGGATGTCTATTTCGCCGAGCACGCCATCCTGAAGGCATTGCCCAAGATGGCTGCCGCCGCGACCTCGCCCAAGCTCAAGGCCGCGTTCGAAACCCATCTCACCCAGACCGAAGGCCAGGTGAAGCGGCTCGACGCCGTGTTCAAGTCTCTGGGCGTCAAGGCGGAATCGGTTCCGTGCGAAGCGATCAAGGGCATTCTGAAGGAAGGCGACGAGGTCGCGGCGGAATTCAAGGGCAACAGCGCCCTCGATGCCGGGCTCGTGGCGGCGGCGCAGGCCGTGGAGCACTATGAGATCGCCCGCTATGGCGCCTTGCAGGCCTGGGCCAACGAACTCGGCCTCAACGACGTCGCGAAGCTCCTCGGCGAGACGCTCGACGAGGAAGAGAAGACCGATCGTCTCCTGACGGATCTCGCGCTGGCTTCCGTGAACGAAGCTGCTGCCTGACATCGGGCGTGCGTCCGTCGTTCCACGCGAACGGCGGATGCTCCATGCCGGCTTCCCGCGGGCTTGCCTCGCCGGGCTCTTCCCTGGCCGCGGGATGCGGCGATCCAGATCGAACCTCCGGGAGTTTCACCATGGCTGATCGCAAGGACAAGGCACCGGGGCGCGAGGGACCGGACGCAGCGGCGCTGCGCGGGAATGGCGGGGAACTGCATCAGACCGAGGCAGCGCCCGAGCGGCGGCTGACGACCAATCACGGCGTTCCCATCGGCGACAACCAGAACTCGCTCAAGGGCGGCGCGCGCGGACCGAGCCTCCTGGAGGATTTCATCCTCCGCGAGAAGATCCAGCATTTCGATCACGAGCGGATCCCGGAGCGCATCGTTCATGCGCGGGGATCGGCGGCGCACGGCTTCTTCGAGCTGACGCAGTCGCTCGACGGGTTCACACGCGCCAAAATCCTCACCGAGGTCGGCGAAAAGACGGAGGTCTTCGTCCGCTTTTCGACCGTCGCCGGCGGCGCCGGATCCGTCGATACGCCGCGGGACGTGCGCGGCTTCGCGGTCAAGTTCTATACGAAGGAGGGCAATTGGGACCTCGTCGGCAACGACATCCCGGTGTTCTTCATCCAGGATGCGATCAAGTTTCCCGATCTCATTCACGCCGTGAAGATGGAGGCCGACCGCGGCTATCCGCAGGCGGCGAGCGCACATGACACGTTCTGGGATCTCATCGGCCTGATGCCGGAATCGACCCACATGGTTATGTGGGCGATGTCGGATCGCGGCATTCCGCGCTCCCTGCGCATGATCGAAGGCTTCGGCGTCAATACGTTCCGCCTGCTGAACGACCGCGACGAGGCCGTCTTCGTCAAGTTCCACTGGCGGCCGAAGCTCGGCCTCCAATCGACCTGCTGGGACGAGGCGGTGAAGATCGCCGGAGCCGATCCGGACTATCATCGCCGCGACCTGTATGAGGCCATCGCGGCGGGCGATTTTCCCGAATGGGAATTCGGCGTCCAGATCGTGACGGCCGAAGAGGCCGACGCGCTGCCGTTCGATATTCTCGATGCGACCAAGCTGATCCCGGAAGAGCTGGTCCCGATCCGCTTCATCGGGCGCCTGGTGCTCGACCGCAACCCGGACAATTTCTTCGCCGAGACAGAACAGGTCGCCTTCCTGCCGACCAACATGCCGCCGGGCATCGACGTGTCCGAAGATCCCCTGCTGCAGGGCAGGCTGTTCTCCTATCAGGACACGCAGCTCTCGCGGCTCGGCACCGTGAATTTCCATCAGCTTCCGATCAACCGGGCCAAGGGCTGCCCATTCCAGAACTTCCAGCGCGACGGCCACATGCAGACTGCGGTTCCGACCGGCCGCGCCAATTACGAGCCCAACAGCCTGGCGAGCGAGGGCGAGATCGGCGGACCGCGCGAGGATCCGGCTGGCGGCTTCCGCACCTTCGGGCTGGCGCTGGACGGCCCCAAGACGCGGCTGCGGCCGGAGAGCTTCGCCGATCATTATTCGCAGGCGCGGATGTTCTATCGGTCGCAGACCGCGATCGAACAGGCGCATATCGCCAGCGCCATCGTCTTTGAACTGTCGAAGGTGACGCTCGCTGCGGTGCGGCTGCGGATGATCGCCAATCTGCGCAATGTCGACGAGGATCTGGCGACACGGGTCGCCAAGGGGCTGAATGTCGAGCTCCCTGAGGCGTCGGAACCTGCCGCTCCGCCGCAGGATATGGCGCCCTCGCCGGCGCTGCGCATCATCGGCAAATACCCGCCCTCGCTGAAGGGGAGGACTGTGGCGATCCTGGTGACCGATGGTGCCGACGGCGCCATTGTCGAGGAGGTCCGCCACGCCGTCGAATCGGCCGGCGGTTCCGTGAAGATCGTCGCGCCCCGGATCGGCGGCGTCACGCTCGCAAATGGCGCGCTGCTGCCCGCCGATGGCCAGCTCGCGGGCTCGCCCTCGGTCCTCTTCGACGCGGTCGCACTGATCGTCTCGGAGAGCGGCTGCGCCGAACTCGTAAAGGACAGCGCGGCGGTCGATTTCGTGCAGGACGCCTTCGTGCATCTCAAGGCGATCGGCCATGTTCCCGCGGCAGCCGCGCTGCTCGACAAGGCCGGCGTCACTGCGGACGAGCTGATCCTCGATGTGACGAAATCCGGCAAGGACTTCGCCACGGCAGCAGCGACCCGGCAATGGGACCGCGAACCTCAGGTGCGCAGTCTGGCCTGAGACGTTCCCTGATCGCGGATACCCGGCCGCGATCGGGATCTTCCGGATGCGCGACGGCCGCGGCGGTCTGCGCACACCCGGCTTCGGTAGCACGAGGCGCCTAGGGGATCAGGCCGTCGCTGCGCAGTTGCGCGAAAAGGTCGGTGAACGAGAGCTCGGTCGTCTGGAAGACCGTGAACCCCGCGCGCCGGCTCTTGCTCATGTCGGTCATGACCTCGAGCGGGCGGGAGAGGTCGAGATCCGTGTGCCAGGGCGAGGCGAGACGGTCGAAGCGGAATTCCTTGAGCTTGTGGCGCGCCGCGATTCGCTCCCAGATCTCCGCGCCGTCGGCGAGTTCCGCCTCGAGCGGATGGATTTCGCCGTCGAAGCCCGCCCACTCGACGCCGAACCAAGCGGCGAGGCGCGGCCAGAGCCAGCTCCAGCGGAAATAGTCGCCATTGACGACGTTGAAGGCCTCGTTCTGCGCCGCGATCGAACCGGTGGCCCAGACCAGATGTTTGGCGAGGACGCGGGCGTCGGTGACGTCGCTCAGCCCCTCCCATTGCGCCCGCGATCCGGGCCAGCGGAACGGCCGGCCTGTCTCCCTGCAGATCGAGGCATAGACCGCGAGCGTCGTTCCCATGTTCATCGCATTGCCGACCGCCTTGCCGATGACCGTATGGGGGCGCTGGATCGTCCAGGTGAAGCCGTCACGCGCGGCTGCGGCGAACACGGCGTCCTCCTGGGCATAGTAGAAATTGGGGAGATCGAGGCGCGGCTGCTCCTCGCGCAGCGGCGTCTCCGGCTTGAGACCTGAACTCACATAGGCGTCGAACGGCCCGAGATAGTGCTTCAGGCCGGTTACGAGATCGACGTGGCGAACGCTGCGCTTGGGCGCCAGCGCATCGAGCACGTGGCGCACCATCGCGCTGTTCGCGGCGATGTTCTCCGCCTCCGTGGCACGGCGCGTCCATGTCGTGAAGAAGACATGGGTCGGCGCGATCGTCTCCAGCGCAGCTTCGACGCTGGTGGCGTCCAGAAGGTTCGCCCCTACGGGGATGACGCCATCGCCCATGTCCGCCGCGCTCCGGGACAGGCCATAGACCTGCCAGCCGCCGCGAATCAGCTCGCGCGCCGTGTGGCCGCCCGTGATCCCGCTGGCACCGACGACAAGTGCTCGTCCCTGCATGTCTTCCTCCATCCCGCCGTTCGCATGAGAAGCACAGGTTATCGACTGCGACGCCCCGGCTGCGAATGCAGCATAGGCGAGGCGGACGGCCCGGCGAGGCCGCGGCTTGACCAGAATGAGAATTCTTCGCCGGCAATCGCGACGGGAGAAATGTCCATCCTGAAAATTCTACCGATTGCCTGCGAGCCATCGCACCCGGACACTCGGGTGGCGGAGCCGCATCGTCGAGGGGTGCCGGCTGCCGCACCATCCAGACACAGTGCTTTCGGATGGCAGACGTCGGGAGGAGACAGGCATTGAACAAGATCGAATTGCTGGCGGCCTATTGGACGATCGCCGGCGACCGCATTCCCATGGGCCCCACGGAAGTCAGTCCGTTCTCGCTGCGCGAACGCGCCGAGGCCGCGGCGGAGGCCGGATATAAGGGGCTGGGCCTCGTCTATCAGGACATTGAGGCCAACAAGGCCCTGATGGGCCTCGACGGCATCCGCCAGATCCTCGACGACAACGGCCTGCCCCATGTGGAAGTCGAGTTCCTGGGCGACTGGTTCGAGGCTGGCGAGAAGAAACGCGCATCCGACAAGGTCCGCGGCGATCTGCTCGAGGCGGCCGCGGTCCTCGGCGCGCGCGACGTGAAGATCGCACCACAGATGTGGTCGGAGACCATCGACATTGCGCACTATGCCGCGGCGTTCGCGGATGTCTGCGACGCGGCCGCCGCGATCGGCACCAATGTGGCGATCGAGGTCCTGCCCTTCACCAATATACGCGACCTGAAGACGGCGCGGGCCGTCGTGGAAGGCGCAGGACGCGCCAATGGCGGCTTGTGCATCGACATCTGGCATATGGAGCGCGGCGGCATCGACTTCGGCGAAGTCGCCGCTCTGCCGGTGGGCTATCTGAAGTCGGTCGAGCTGAACGATGCCAGGGCGGAGATCGTGCCGGGCGGCCTCTGGGAGGACACGATCAACGAACGGGTCCTGTGCGGCGAGGGTTCCTTCGACGTGCGCGGCTTCATCAAGGCGATCCAGGCCACCGGCTTCGACGATTTCTGGTCGGTCGAGCTGCTCGGGCGCGAGCATCGCCTGCTGCCACTGCGCGAGCAGGCCAAGCGGTCGTTCGATACGACCATGGCGATGTTCGAGCCGGCTGCCTAAAGACAATTCAACGAGGGAGGACAAGATGGAAACAGGACTGGCCGGCAAGACGGTCGTCATCACCGGCTCGGCGATGGGGATCGGGCGCGCGACGGCGCTTGCCTTTGCGCGTGAGGGCGCCCGCGTGGCGTTGGTCGATCGCGACGGCGACGCCTGCGAGGGTGTCGCCGGAGAGATCCGGAGCCTCGGCAGCGAGGCGAGCATCGGGCTTGGCGACCTCAGCACCGATGCGGGTGTCAGGACGGCGATCACCGCCGCGCTCAAGCCCTTCGGCGGCGCGCCGGACGTACTGGTCAACAATGTCGGATCGGGCGCCGTTCGTACCTTCGACGAGCTGACCGACGAGGACTGGGACAAGACGCTCCAGCTCAATTTCATGAGCTATGTCCGCGCCACCCGCCTGCTGCTGCCGGCGATGCGCGAGCGCGGCGGGGCGATCATCAACAATGCGTCCGACCTCGCGCGCCAGCCCGAACCGGTTCCCGTCGACTACAGCGCGTCGAAGGCGGCGGTTCTCGCACTCACCAAGGGTCTGGCCCGGGCCGAGGCGCCCAAGATCCGCGTCAACGCGGTCGCGCCAGGACCGATCTGGACGCCCTTCTGGTCGAAGCCGGGCGGCTTCGCGGAGACGATGGGCAAGTTCCACAAGATGCCGCCCAAGGAGGCGGTGGAGCATGAGATGAGCCTTCGGCAACTGCCGCTCGCACGCCTCGGCGAGCCGGAGGAGGTGGCGAATGTCGTCGTCTTCCTCGCCTCCGATCGGGCATCCTTCGTCACGGCAGCCGTCTGGGGCGTGGACGGCGGCTCGATCCGCAGCATCATCTGAACCAGCGGCCACAACCGCTGATGGACCCGCCGCTTCGTCAGGCGGCGGGCCTTTCTTCGGGACAGCCATTCAGAGCGCCCGGCGAGGCGCAAAGTCTCATATTGAGCATCATGCGCGTTGAATGAGGGGCGCAGGACCGAAAAACTCTGCCCATCGGCGCATGAGGAAAGACGCCGGTAAGGGAGGAACATCATGAAGAAGCTCTCGGGCATCTCGGCCCGTCATATCGCCATGGCTGCCTGCGCGGCTACCATGCTCGCCTCGGGCGGCGCCCTCGCCGCCGATGCGCCGAAGCTCGGCTATTCCGCGCCCTTCCTGACCGATCCCTTCCAGGCGATCATGGCCAACCAGACACTGGCCGCGGCCAAGGCAGCCGGTATGGAGACGCTTCCGGCGACCAACGCCAATGGCGATGCCGCCAAGCAAGCCTCCGACGTGCGCAACCTCATTTCCGCCGGCGCCAACGTCCTCATCATCAACCCCACCGACAGCCAGGCCATCGCGCCCGTCCTCGCGCTCGCCGAGGAGAAGAAGGTACCGGCCGTGCTCATCGACATCGCGCCCGCCAAGGGCAAGGCGGCGATGATCGTCCGGGCCGACAACAAGGGCATCGGCGCGAAGGCCTGCGAGGCCGTCGGCGCGGCCATCGGCGGCAAGGGCAAGGTGCTGTCGCTGATGGGCGACCAAGCGACGACCAATGGGCGCGACCGCACGACCGGCTTCAACGAATGCATGAAGGCCAAATTCCCCGCGGTCGAGATCATCGAGAAGCCGACGAACTGGAAGGCCGACCGGGCCACATCCGCCGCGCAGACCGTCGTCACGACGACCCCCGACCTCGCCGCGATCTACATGCAGAGCGACTCTGTGATGCTCGCCGGCGTGCTCAATGTCCTGAAGTCATCCGGCAAGCTGACCAAGGTCGGCGAGCCGAACCACATCTTCCTCGCCACGGTCGATGGAACGCCCTACGCGCTCGAGCAGATTCGCGATGGCCTGCTCGACGTGGCCGTCGCGCAGCCGCTCGACCTCTACGCCCGTTACGGCACCGCCTATGCCAAGGCCGCGCTGGAGGGCAAGACCTTCTCGGCCGGCCCGACGGACCATGGTAGCGAGATCGTGACGGTCGGCGACAACCTGATGGACTATCTGCCGGCGACGGTCGTGACCAAGGACAATGCCAGCGATCCGAACCTCTGGGGCAACCAGGCCGCGAAATAGGCCCGGCGCGGAGGGGCCGACGGCCCCTCCTAACCACCGACCCGAATAGCCAGGTATCGCCATGACAGCCATCGCCCCCGGTTTTGCCGCCGAGGCCCACGGCGTCGTGAAGCGCTTCGGACCGATCGAGGTGCTGCACGGCGTCGATATCGCCATCCCCGTGGGGGATGCGCGCGCCATCGTCGGCCGCAACGGCGCCGGCAAGTCGACCCTGGTCAGTCTGCTGACCGGAATTCACAGTCCGAACGCGGGCGAGATTCGCCTCGCCGGCCAGCCTGCGCCGGCGCAGGGCGATCGCCGCGCCTGGCGCGAGCGCGTCGCTTGCGTGTATCAGCGCTGGATGGTGATCCCCCATCTGACCGTCGCGGAAAACCTGCTGCTCAACAACCAGCCCGCACGGGCCGGCCTGGTCAGCTGGCGCAGCGTTCGCGACCGCGCCATGGCGGCGCTGGCGGATTGGGAGCTCGATGTTTCACCCGATCTCGAAGCCTGGCGGCTGACCGTCGAGCAGCGCCAGATCGTCGAGATCGCGCGTGCCCTGCTCCAGGGCAGCCGGTTCATCATCCTTGACGAACCGACCGCCGAGCTCGAGCGCAAGGAAGTCAACCGCCTGTTCGATCGCATCCGCGCCCTGCAGGATGCCGGCGTCACCTTCCTCTACATCTCCCATCATCTCGAAGAGATCTACGAGATCTGCCGCACCGTCACGGTGATGCGCGACGGCGATGTGGTCGCCGATGCGCCGCTGGACGAGCTGCCGCGTGACGCGCTCGTCGCCGCGATGGTCGGGCCCGGCGTCGCGACCGGCCGTCGCCAGTCCCGTCCCGTATCCGACGCGCCCGTGAAGACAGGCCTGGAGATCCGCGACCTCGCCCTCGGCGACGACATCGAGGGGTTCAACCTCTCGGTTGCGGCCGGCGAATGTGTCGGGCTTGCCGGCCTCGCCGGTTCGGGCAAGGACCGCATCGCCGAAGCGGTTGCCGGCCTCGCGGTCCCGAAAGCCGGAACGATCTCGATCTTCGGCCAGCCGGCCCCGCTCGGCAGCGTTGCCGCGATGCGTGCGGCCGGCGTCGGCTATGTCGCGCGGGATCGCCATGTCCGCGGCCTGTTTCCGCAAATGTCCGTCGGCGAGAACCTTGTGACGACGATCCTGGAGCGGCTCGGCCGGCTCGGGCTGATCTCGTCGGCGAAGCAGGCCGCTACGGTCAACGACCAGATACGCACCCTCGGCATCGTCGCGACCTCGGGAGAGCAGCGGATCAGCGAGCTTTCGGGCGGCAACCAGCAGAAGGCGATGGTCGGACGGGCACTCGCCTCGAGCCCGCGCGTCCTGGTGCTCGACGCACCGACGCAAGGCGTCGACGTCGCCTCCAAGGAAGCGCTCTACGGCATCATAGACGCTGCGAAGGCGCGCGGCATGGCGGTCCTGCTCGTCTCTGACGATCTCGACGAATTGTCGATCTGCGACCGCGTCGCCGTCATCTTCCGCGGTCGCATCACACGAAGCTTCGCAAGAGACTGGAAGGAACACGACATGGTCGCGGCCATTGAGGGATTGTACTGAACATGTCCAGCGTCTCCCAGAACACCGCCCCCATGCGCCGTTCGTCCTTTGCTTCGCGGATGAAGCTGCGCGATCTCGTTCTGATCCCGGTCATCGGCCTGGTGATGATCATCGGCAGCTTCGTGAGCCCGTCCTTCCTGTTGCCGGAGAACCTGCTCAACGTTCTCCAGCAATCGTCCGAGCTCTCGATCCTGGTCATCGCGCAGTCGCTGATCCTCATCTGCGGCAAGTTCGACCTGTCGCTCGAATCGACCGTCGGCCTCGCGCCCATGCTCGCCGCCTGGCTGATGATCTCGGACACGTCGATCGGCGGCTCGGGCATCGGCATCAACGGCTATGCCGGCATCGGCGTGGCGCTGCTGACCGGCCTCGTAGTCGGCCTGATCAACGGGCTCCTCGTCGTCAAGCTGCGCCTCAACGCCTTCATCACCACGCTGGCGATGCTCATCCTGCTGCGCGGCATGACGCTGGGCATCACCAATGGCCAGACGCTGTTCGACCTGCCGGAGCCGTTCCTCTATCTCGGCACGGCCAAGTGGGCGGGCGTCCCGGCGTCGATCTGGATCGCCGGCGTCCTGTTCCTGCTGTTCGGTCTCTTCATGCGCTACCACCGCACCGGCCGCGCGATCTATGCGATCGGCGGCAATGCCGAGGCGGCGCGCGTAGCCGGCATCCCAGTCGAGCGGATCACGATCGGCGTCTTCGTGGTCGGCAGCCTGCTCGCCGCGCTGGCCGGACTCCTCCTGACGGGGCGGATCGCGTCCGTCATGGCCGGCCAGGGCCAGAACATGATCTTCTACGTCTTCGCGGCGGCGGTCATCGGCGGGATCAGCCTCAATGGCGGCCAGGGCCGCATGATCGGGGCGCTCACCGGCGTGCTGCTGCTCGGCCTGCTGCAGAACGTCCTGACGCTCTCCTCGGTCGCGGCGTTCTGGATCGACGCCTGCTATGGCGCGATCATCCTGCTCGCCCTCATCGTGACGCGCCTCACCGGCGACGCGCCGCAGAACTGAGCGGCCTCGCAGACAAGCCATCGAGAAGGAACCCTCCATGTCCACGACACCGACCTTCGCGCTCACGCTGCCCCGCACCGTCGTGGTGACGGGCGCCGCATCGGGCCTCGGTCATGAGCTGTGCCGGATCCTGCTCGCATGCGGCGTCGAGACCATCGGCGTCGACCGCGCCCCGGCGCTCGAAGAGCTGCGCCAGGACAATCGCTACGCCCACGTCACCGGCAGCGTCTCCGACCCGGCAACCTGGGAGGAGGTCAACGCGCTGATCGATCGCTCGGGTTCGCAATCAATCGGCCTCGTCACGGCGGCCGCCATCCTCGACGTCGGCTCGATCCTCGAAACGAGCAGCGAGATGCTCATGCGCACGCTCGAGGTGAACGTCGTCGGCACCGCCCTGGCGATCAAGTCGCTGCTCCCGCGAATGATCGACAATGGCGGCGGCCCGATCGTCGCCATCGGCTCCGTCTCCGGCTCTTTCGGTGAACAGCAGCTCGCGGCCTATTCGTCGTCCAAGGCGGCAGTGCGGGGCCTCGCCCGGACGATCGCGATGGACCATGCGCGCCAGGGCATCCGCGTCAACGTGCTGAGCCCCGGCCCCATGATGGCCGGCCTCTTCAAGCGGCATCTCGAATCCGCCGCCGACAGCGCCAAGTTCCTCGCGACGCGAGCGAATCGCCAGCCGGCCGGCCATATCCTCGATCCGGCGGAGGTCGCGCAGGCTGCGGTCTTCCTGCTATCGGGACAGTCGAGCGCGTTCATCGGCGCCGATCTGATGGCGGATGGCGGGCTCTCCACGAGCTTCGACTTCCGTACCGGCGCCGAAGGCACCTCCATCGGCTGAACCGGCCGGCCGAAGGCACATAAGAAAAGGGCCCGACGCTGTCGGGCCCTTTTTTCATTGATGGCGGGAGGGATGGCCGCCGGCGGTCAGTCCTCGAGGCCGGCCAGCTCGGCGAGTTCCCTCACCAGGACGAAGAAGTCGCGCTCGCCATGGCCGCGGAGATAGGCGGCTTCGAATTGCTGGCGGATCTGCGCGGTCAGGGGCAGCGGCGCATGGTGCGCCCGGCCGACATCGAGTGCGATGTCGAAATCCTTCATCATCTGCGACAGCTCGAAGGCGGGATCGTAGCGGCCCTCAAGGATCATGGCGCGCTTGTACTCGATCAGCGGCGACGTCACCGCGCTCTTGCCAAACACATCGAGGGCGTCGGCAAGGCTGATACCGCCTCGCCGCGACAGGGTGAGCGCCTCGGCGAGCAGCGCCGACGTGGCGCCGACCATGGCGTTGAGCGCCAGCTTCATGAAGCGGGCCTGCTCGTCGGCCCCGAGATAGAACCGCGTCCGCGTGAAGGCCTCGAACAAGGGCAGCAGCCGATCGTACGTATCCCGCGGTCCCGACACCATGACGGTGAGCGCGCCCGCTGCCGCCGTTGCCGTGGAACCTGATACCGGCGCGCGCAGATAGGAGACGCCGCCCGCCGCCATCTGCTCGGCGACACGCGCGGAGGCCTCGGGGGAGACGGTGCTGGTGTCGATATAGACCTGCCCCGCCCGAACGTGGCGGGCGAGCCCGGCTTCCCCCAGCACCGTCTGAAGCAGCGCTGGGTCGTCTGGAATGGCGGAGATGATCACGTCGCTCGCCGCCGCCAACGCCGCCATGTCCCCGACATGCGCGTATCCGGCCGCCTCGGCGCGCGCGGCACCAGCGCTGTGCCTGGCAAGGACGGTCACACTGTTCCCTGCCTCCGCGATCCGCTTCGACATCGGAAGGCCCATCTTGCCCAGCCCGATCCATCCGATTCTCATGGTCTCTCCTTCATCGACAGGCGGCCGCCGTCAGATGTTGATTGCCTCGCCATAGGCGTCGAGCACGCTCTCCTTCATCATTTCCGACAGTGTCGGATGCGGGAAGATCGTGTGCATCAGTTCCTGTTCCGTCGTCTCGAGGTTCATGGCGACGACGAAGCCGTTAATCAGCTCTGTGACTTCCGCACCGACCAGATGCGCCCCGAGCAGCTTGCCCGTGCCGGCGTCGAACACCGTCTTGACGAAACCCTGGTCCTCCCCGAGCGCAATCGCCTTGCCGTTGCCGGCAAACGGAAAGCGGCCGACGCGCACCGCATGTCCGGCCTCGCGCGCCCTGGCCTCGGTGAGACCGACCGATGCGACCTGCGGTGCGCCATAGGTGCAGCCGGGGATCTGCGTGCGGTCCAGCGGCTCGATAGCCGCCTTACCGGCGATGGCTTCGACGCAGAGCACACCCTCGTGCTCCGCCTTGTGAGCGAGCATCGGCGCGCCGGCGACGTCGCCGATCGCATAGATCCCGGCGACATTCGTGCGGCCGAAGCCATCCACCGTGATCGTGCCGCGCTCGACCGCGACGCCAAGCGCCTCGAGCCCCAGCCCTTCGACATTGCCGGTGACGCCGACCGCCGAGATCACCCGCTCGGCCGTGATGCGCTCCATCGTGCCATCGCCGCGTTCGACATCCGCGGTGACACCCTCGGGTCCGCGTTCGATGCGCACGACCTTCGCGCCGAGACGAAAGCGGATGCCGCGCTTCTCGAATTGTTTTTGCGCGAATGCGGCGACGTCCGCGTCCTCGACCGGCAGGATCCGGGGCAGAACCTCGACGACGGTCACCTCCGTCCCCAGGGAGCGATAGAAACTTGCGAACTCGATTCCGATCGCGCCCGAGCCGATGACGAGCAGTGACTTGGGCAGGCTCGGCGGAACCATCGCCTCGAAATAGCTCCAGACGCGATCACCATCGACCTCGATACCCGGCAGGCTGCGCGGCCGGGCGCCCGTCGCGACGATGATGTGCTTCGCCTGGTAGCGGCCGGGACCAAGTGCACCCTGGGGCAGCGGCGCCTGCGGCTGCCGCGCGGGGCGTGCGGACGCAACGACGGCGATCTCGCCCGGCCGATCGGCGGTCGGCGCACGCACCAGACTACCCTCGCCCCAGATGACATCGACCTTGTTCTTGCGCAGGAGAAAGCCAACGCCGCTGTTCATCCGCTCGGCGATCCGCCGCGAACGCGCGACCATGGCCGCGAGATCGGGCGCCGCCGGTCCGGGCAGCGCGACGCCGAAGGTCTCGGCATGGCCGATGAAATCCATCAGCTCGGCTGAGCGCAGCAGGGCCTTGGTCGGGATGCAGCCCCAGTTGGAGCAGATGCCGGCAAGATGCTCCCGCTCGACGACGGCCGTGCGGAGGCCGAGCTGCGCGGCGCGGATGGCCGCGACATAGCCGCCCGGCCCGCTGCCGATGATGACGATATCGTACATGGACGCTCCGGACGGACGCTAGGTGGTCTGTGCCTGCGGATCGATCGGCTTGTTGCGGCGGGCCCGTTCCCGTGCGGCGAAGGTACGGGAGCCGACACGCTCCAGCAGCTCGATCATCTCCTTGAGCTCGTCGCCAGTGACGCCCTGCGTGATGAACACGATCTTCGTGCGGCGATCCTCGTCGGGCCAGCGATCGAGCCAGACCATGGTGTGCAGGAGATGCTGAGCGCCCTGGATGACGGCCGGCTGGCCCGGCTCCTCGGCGATATTGACCAGCCCCTTCACCCGCAGCAGACCCGGCCCGAGATTCTGGCTGATGCCGTCGAGGAGGAACTGGAGTTCGTCCCGCGACAGCGGCTTCTCGCGCATCAGCACGAAGCTCTCGATGCCGCGCCGCTCCAGATGGAAATGCGGGGGATGATCGTGATCCTCGTCATGATCATGATCGTGGTGGTGGTGGTGGTGGTGGTGGTGGTGGTGATCATGATCATGATGCTCACCGTGTTCGCGGCTCTCCGCCGCGAGACGCTGATAGGCAGGGAGTTTCAGCCATGGCCGCGGGTCTGCCGCCGTGTCACCGGCATCGAACCCTTTGGCCGTCAGCAGTTCCGCGACTCGTTTCGGCGTCGGCATCGGGTCAGCGACGGCCACCTCTGTCGCCGGATTGAGCTTTGCGATGTCGCGCCGAATCGCCGCCTCGGCATCGGGCTCCGTCGAGAGGTCGAGCTTGGTGATGAGCACATGGTCGGCGAAAGCCACCTGGCGCACCGCCTCATCATGCTTCTCGACCGTCGAACGCCAATTGACGGCGTCGACCAGCGTCACCACCGAGGCGACGCGGTAGAGGCCGTCGAGCGTCGGCTCCGACAGGAAGGCCTGCAGGACCGGCCCCGGCTCCGCGAGCCCGGAGCTCTCGATCACGACATGGCCGAAGTCGGGTATCCGGCCAGCCGCCCGATCATGATAGAGCCCGTTGAGGGTTCCCACGAGATCGCTGCGGACCGTGCAGCACAGACAGCCATTCTCGAGCACCAGCACCTGATCGCTGCTCGACGTCACGAGCTGGTGGTCGAGGCCTACCTCGCCGAACTCGTTCACCACCACGACCGTTCGCGCCATCTCCGGGGCGCGCAGCGCCGCGTTGATCAACGTCGTCTTGCCGCTGCCCAGGAATCCGGTGACGAACGTCACCGGAATCCGTCCGGCGTCGCGGCGCCGGGCGGGCCGCCTCGCTGCTGTCGCCATGGGGCGCTCCGTCTGGTTCTGGCGCATCACGGGATGCGCCGGCCGGCGTCAGAAGACCTCGCAGCCGGGAAGGCCGCAGGAGATCAGGCGATCCGATGGGAAGTTGGTGATGATCTCGCAGCCGTCCTTGGTGACGACCACCTCTTCCTCGATGCGCGCCGCGCCGGTGCCGTCCTCGGCGCCCTTCCAGGTTTCGAGCGCGAAGACCATGCCCTCGCGCAGCGGCGTATTCTGGCCGCGGAAGCGCTTGGAGAAGATCGGGCGCTCCCAGAGCGACAGGCCGACGCCATGCCCGTACTGGAGCAGGAACGCCTCGGCCTCGTCGCGATAGCCGAACTCCTGCGCATCGGGCCAGACCGCGGCCACTTCATCGGGCGTAATGCCCGGTCGGATCATGTCGATCGAGGCGCTGATCCATTTCGACGCCGTCTCATAGGCGTCGATCTGGTGCTTGTTCGGTTCGCCGCAGATGAAGGTCCGATAATAGCAGGTCCGGTAGCCATTGTAGGAATGCATAATGTCCAGGAAGATCATGTCGCCCGGCTGGATCATCCGGTCGGAAAACGTGTGCGAATGGGGCCGGCCGCGCTGGCCCGAGACCGAGTTCACGCACTCGACGCGCTCCGATCCCATGCGAAACAGCCGGTCATTGGCGATGGCGACCAGCTCGTTCTCCTTGGTGCCCGGGCGGATCGCCCGCGCAATGTCGACATAGGTGGCATCGACCATCGCCGCCGCCATCTTGAGCAGCTCGATCTCGTCCAGCGTCTTGATCTCGCGCGCATCGAGCAGAGCCTGCTGACCGTCGACCACCTCGATGCCCTCGGCCTCGAGCGCGCGCAGCATGCCGAGCTCCATCAGGTCGATGCCGAGCGGCTCTTTTTCGATGCCGTAGTGCACCAGCGCCTTCTTGATCTGGCGTGCGAAGTCCCGCTGCACGTTCATATGCGGCGGAATGGCGCCCTGCATCGTGGTGATCGGCGCCGCGACGTTATCGGCGATCCAGGGCGACGAAATGCGCTTTGCCGGCGGTGCCGGATCCCACAGGAACGGCGAGCCTTCGACCGGACAAAGCGCATAGCGCATGAACTTGTCGCGCGCCCACTCGCCGATATGCGTCGCCGTGACATAGCGGATATTGTCGAAGTTGAAGCACAGCACGGCGCCGAGACCGGCATGGCGGATCGCCTGCTGCGCCCGCGCGAGCCGCTCTTTCGACAGACGACTGTAATCGACGCCCTGTTCCCAGTCTTTTGCCATCTGGCCCCAGGCGGCCGTGGAATGGGGACTATTGTACTTCATGAACTGCGGCTCCTCGACCGTTTCCTCGTCTCGGGATTTGTTCGTTATTGCGCCTCAGGCGAATTCAGCAGCCCAGTCACGCTGCTCGATGATCGCCTTGAAGCGGGAAAGGAAAGCGGCCGAATAGCCGCCGTCGAAGGCGCGGTGATCGAAGCTCTGTCCCACCATGCCGATCAGGCGCGGCGCGATGAACGGGCCTTCCTTCGTCTCCACGACGGCCGGACGCAGGCGGATCGCATCGGCCGACAGGATCGCCACCTGCGGCGCATTGATGATCGGCGCGGTGAAGCTCGTTCCGAACGCACCATTGTTTGTGATCGAATAGGTGCCCCCGGTGAAATCCTCGCCGGTCAGCTTCCCGGCCCTCGCCTTTTCGATCTGGCGGCCGATCGCCCTCGCGAGACCCGGCAGCGTCAGATCCCCCGCGCCCCGCACGACGGGCACCACGAGCCCGTTATGTGCGAGATCGACCGCGATGCCGAGATTGACCTCGGCCGACAATACAAGGTGCTCGCCGCCGAACTGGGCGTTGATCTGCGGAAACTCCTTGAGCGCGATGCAGCTCGCCCGCGCAATGAACGGCAGATAAGTCAGCGCGAAGCCGCTCTCCGCCTTGAACGCGGCCTTACGCACGGCCCTCACCGCCTCGACGGCCGTGAAATCCACGTCGATCGCCTGGAAGACATGCGGAATGCTCTGCCAGTTCTGGGCGAGGCGCTCGCCGGTGCGGCGGCGGATGGTGTTCAGCGTGAAGATCTCGCCGACGAGCGTCGGTGCGGGAGGCGCGGGGGGCCGCTGCGGCGCGGAGACCGGCGCCGCGGGCGGAGGATTGTCGGCGCGCCGCGGGGCGGCAAGCGCATCGCGCACGTCACGTTCCGAGATGCGCGCCCCGCCACGTGCCGCGACGACCCGCGCGATCGCCTCGGCATCGAGGCCGTTCTGCGCGATCAGGCGACGCGCAAGCGGCGTGGCCCGGAGGCCGAGCGGTGCCTCGGCTCGGCCATAGGATTCGGTCGGCGTCGCGACCTCCTCGAAGGGCGACCGCGGCGCAGCGCCATTCGGCAAGGCCTTGTCCGCGCGCACAGCGGGCGCGGATGGGGCAACCTTCGCGGCCCCGCCGATCACTGCGACCACGGCGCCCACCTTGGCGACATCGCCGGCCTTGACGCGGACGTCGCCGAGTCGGCCCGCCGCGATGGCCTGGACCTCCATCGTGACCTTGTCGGTCTCGACCTCGAACAGGCTGTCACCCTCGCGGACTTCGTCGCCCTCGTTCTTGAACCAGCTCAGAATCTTGCCCTCGGCGACCGTCTCGCCGAGTTGCGGCATCAGGACGTCAGTGCTCATCGCCGCGCCCCGTTCATGACCCGGGCGATCCGCTCGACGATGCGCGGCGCGCTCGGCAGGGCCAGATCTTCGAGATGATCGGCGGCCGGGAGCGGAATGTGCGGCGTGGTGATGCGCACGATCGGCCCGTCGAGATCCCAGAAAGCCTCGTCGGCCACGATCGAGGCGATCTCGGCGCCCCAGCCGCACAGCCGCGGATTCTCCTCGACGGTGAACAGGCGGCCTGTCCGCGCCACCGAATTCAGGATTGTCTGGGTGTCGAGCGGCACGAGCGAGCGTACGTCGATCACTTCGCAATCGATTCCGTGCTCGCTGGCCAGCGTCTCCGCCGCTGCAAGCGCGCGTGGAACCATCAGAGCTAGCGCTAGGATCGTGGCGTCCCGTCCAGGTCGGAGGATCTTCGCCGTTCCCAGCGTGTCGACGATCTCCCCGTCCGGGACCTCGCTCTTGGTCGCGTAGAGCGACTTGTGCTCGTGGAAGATCACCGGGTTGTCGTCGCGCACGGCGGCGGCCATGAGGCCGACCACGTCGACGGGCGACGACGGCGCCACGACCTTGAGACCGGGGATCATCATCGTCCAGTTCTCGATCGACTGCGAATGCTGCGCACCGAAGCGCGCCCCGCCGCCGTTGCCGGTCCGCACCACGAGGGGACAGCCGAGCTGGCCGTTCGTCATGTAGCGCAGCTTCGGGAACTCATTGGCGATGTAGTCGAAGCAGACCGCTGCGAAATCAGCGAACATGATCTCGGCGATCGGCCGGAGCCCCGTCATCGCGGCGCCCATGGCCGCGCCGAGGATGGCCTGTTCCGAGATCGGCGTGTCGCGGACGCGCAGCGGACCGAAACGATCCACGAGGCCGACGGTTGCCTTGAACACGCCGCCCGCGCGGGCGACGTCCTCGCCCAGGAACACGACATTGCTGTCGCGCTCCATCTCCTGCGCGATCCCTCGGGCAACGGCGTCGCGATAGGTCAGTTCCGCCATGCCCATCCTCCATCGGCGTATACGTCGGTCGTCAGCAGTTCGGCCGGCGCGGGCGGGGAGGCCTTGCAGACCTCGGTTGCCTCATCGACCTTGCGCTTGCTCTCCTCCTCGATCGCCCTGATCCGGGCCTCCGGCACGCCGAACTCGGCAAGCCGCGTGCGATAGATCTTGATCGGATCCTTCTCCAGCCAGCGCTCGAGCTCGCCCGGCGGCCTGTATTTCGCCGGGTCGGCGCGCGAATGGCCGGAATGACGGTAGGTCATGCATTCGATCATGCTCGGACCGCCGCCGCTGCGCGCCTTGGCGAAGGCCGCCTGGGCCGTTCGATAGACGACGTCCGCGTCGTTGCCGTCGATGACGATCCGCTCCAGGCCATAGGCCGAGGCCCGGTCAGCGGCGGGATGCTCGACGGCGGTGATCTCCGACGTCAGCGTGTACTCCATGTAGAGGTTGTTCTCGCAGACGAAGACGACCGGCAGCTTCCAGATCGCGGCGAAATTCAGCGCCTCGTGGAACGCGCCGATATTGGTGGTGCCGTCGCCGAAGAAGCAGACCGACACATCATCCTGGCCGAGGTACTGAGCCCGCCAGGCTGCACCGCAGGCGATCGGCAGATGCGCGCCGATGATGGCATAGGACCCCATCACGCCGTGCTCGACGGAGGTCAGATGCATCGAGCCACCCTTGCCGCGCATCAGACCGTTGTCGCGTAGCATCAGCTCGCCGAGAACCTTCTCCATCGGCACGCCGCGCGCCAGGGTGTGGGCATGACCGCGATAGGTGCAGAAGGATTTGTCCCCCGGCTGCATAGCCATCGCCATGCCCGCCGCAATCGCCTCCTGGCCCAGCGAAAGATGGCTGGTGCCCTTGATCATGTTCTGAAAAAACAGATCGTTCGCTCTCTTCTCGCAATCACGGATTTCTACCTGAAGACGGAAGAGTTCCTGCCGGATATCGGGGCTGATATCATCGTTCTTTAGAGCGGTCTCACCGTCTCTATCTTTCTTGCTGGTCATTTGTGCGTGTCCATCCCTCAGGACGGAACCATGCCAAATGGGCTTTGGCCGCACACATGCCAATTTTCTCAGAATGATCAACTTCGCCCGGACGCAACCGCCTTCGCGCACGGCCGGAACGGATGCAGTGGGAGGCCATCGGCCTTCCTGTGTGCCTCACGGCATTCTCATATTGATAATTTCCTGGATTCTGACACCTTGCCCGCGATGCTAGTTTTGCCACGCGATGGGGAGGAACATCGCGCTCCCGCCGGCTGTTGCGCCGGTGGATGTCGTCGTGCTGTTGGAGGAGCAGCAGGGTGGCAAGTGCGCGTGAAATGTGGTCCGGTTCGCCCGGCGCCATCCCATCATTTTCAGGCTTGTTGACAGCGACGGAGTGATTCCGGCGCCTCCGCCTATCTTCGTGCGCTCGAAACCCGATCGGTACCGCGTTCAATGGCTCCGTTTCAGAGGGCCAGAGGGAGGAAGCCATGAAAGACCGAATGAGGATAGCGCTAGCCCGGCTTCAGTCGGCCCTGCCGTTCCGATCTCACCCGGTGGTCGGCGATCTGCGCCGCCGCATGCAGGCGGACGCCAAGCGCTGAGACTCTGTTCGATCGGATGACCGGCGGCACTCGCCGGCCCAGACCGCCAAGTCCTGGGAGGAAGACAACGTGCTGGACCTTCGAGCGGCGGATCATGCCACGGACCGCATGACCGACTACGAGTTGCTCCGGATCATCAATTTCCTGGAGCGCATTCGGACACCCTATGACGAGCGCCTCGGGAGCGCCGACCCGGACCCGATCTGGAACATCGTTCTCTATCTGATGAAGTGCCACCTGCGCGGCGATCCCGTCACGATGTCGTCGCTCGCCTCGATCTCGCAGATCCCCTTCGCCAGCGCCATGCGCCGGATCCATCGTCTGATCGACGATGGCGACATCGAGCAGTACCAGCGCAGCGCCGGCGCCAAGGCGTTCTATCTCGCGCCGAGCCGGCGGCTGAAGTCCGACTTCGTTGCCTATGCGATGAAGGTCAAGGTCCTGCTCGCGGAGACCTTCGGCCTAGGCTCGGGCAGCGCCAATGCCGACGACTATTATTTCGGCGGCGCCTATATGGCCGATCAGGTCATCCCGCCGCTCAAGATCATGGAAACGCGGCTTTCACCCTCGCAGGATCTCCGGTTCCTGCTCAATGAGGACAATTATTTCGAATCCATGCGGAACATGTGGTCCGACTTCCGCAGCAAGCTGGCCTCGCGCAAGAACTTCCACCTCCTCTCGCTGCCGGACCTGCACGAGGAGCTGATCCGCAATGCCAAGCGCAAGGAGAGCGAATACGACGTTCTCTGCGTCAACATCCCCTGGCTCGGCGAGATGGTCGAACGCGGCATCGTCCAGCCGCTCGACGGCTATCTGGCCGACAGCGGGATCAACCCGCTCGACTTCCATCCCAATATCTGGTCGACCGGCCATTGGGGCTGCAGCCAGTATGGCGTGCCGATCTACAGCACGATCGAAACGCTCGCGATCCGCAAGGACCTCTTCCAGGCGCACGATCTTCACGCGCCGACGTCCTTCGACAAGGTGATCGACGCCGCGCGGCAGCTGCACAACCCTCGCCGCGGCATGCAGGGCATCGTCTGGAACGCCGCCAAGGGCATGCCGATCGCCCATTCCTTCATGTTCTTCATGGGCAGTTGCGGCGCGCCGGTGCTGAACGTCCCGATGTTCCGCGTCTCGTTCGACTACAGCAAGATGTCGGGCGAGATGTACCGGCCACTGGTGATGAGCGAGCAGGGCCTGCAGACGCTCGACTATATGCGCCGCCTGCTGACGGTTTCGCCGCCCGACATCCTCGTCATGGACTGGAACCGGGCCCTCGACTGCTTCATGCTCGGCCGCTCCGCCATGATCTATTGCTGGACCATGCGCGCGTCGCGCTTCGAGTACGACATCAAGTCGGTCGTGAAGCGCAAGGTCGAGTATCTGCCCCATCCGCACGGCCCGGGCGGTCCCTCGATCGGGCCGATCGGCGGCTTCCTGCTCGCCATACCGGCAGGCCTTTCGCCGGAACGCTCGAAACTCGCCTTCGAGGCGATCTCGTGGATGGCCTCGCCGGCAGCGATGAAGGAGCACGTGAAGAACGGCATCCCGGTCGCGCCGCGCTTCAGCGTCACGGCCGACCCGGAGGCGGCGGCCACCACGCCGATCGTCCGCTTCGTCGATCGCCTCGCCAAGCAGAACCGGCTGCATGGCTGGCATCGGCCACCGATCCCGGAATACGCGCTGGTCGAGCACATATTGGGCGAGGAGATATTCGCCGCGCTCAATGGAGAGCTCACTGACCGGGAAGCGCTGGAGCGCAGCCAGAACCGGATCGACAAGGTGATGCGTGCAGCCGGCCGCTACTGACCCCGCGACGCGCAATCCCATGGCGGTGCCGGCAGACGTCGGCGTCGCGGATCTGTTTCAGGCGCTCAGCCGGCGATCCCGCCGATACAGACATATTTGGTATCGAGGTAGTCCTCGATGCCCTGCCGACCGCCTTCGCGGCCGAGGCCGGATTGCTTCATCCCGCCGAACGGCGCCTCGACCGTCGTCACGAGCCCTTCATTGACTCCGACGATGCCGCATTTCAGCCCCTCCATCACGCGGACGGCCCGACCGAGGTCACTCGTGTAGAAATAGCTCGCCAGGCCGAACTCGGTCGCATTGGCAAGCGCGATCGCCTCGGCCTCCGTCTCGAACCGGTAGACGGGCGCCAACGGCCCGAAGATCTCCTCATCGGTGAAACGCATAGCCGGCGTAGCACCTTTGATCACCGTCGGCTCGAAGAAGCAGCCGCCCAGCGCATGGCGCCGGCCGCCCGAGACCACCTCGGCGCCCTTGGCGACGGCGTCTGCGATCAGCGCCTCGACCTTGACGACCGCCGCCTCGTCGATCAACGGACCCTGCTGGGTGCCAGCTTCGAGGCCCGATCCGACGCGGAGGACGGCGACCGCCGCGGCAAGCCGCTCGACGAAGCGATCGTGGATGCCCGACTGGACGAGGAAGCGATTGGTGCAGACGCAGGTCTGTCCGGAATTGCGGAACTTCGATGCGATCGCGCCTTCGACTGCGCGGTCGAGATCGGCATCGTCAAAAACGATGAACGGCGCATTGCCACCAAGCTCCATCGACACCTTCTTGACGCTCGGCGCCGCCTTCGCGATGAGCAGCCGGCCGATTTCCGTCGAGCCGGTGAAGGTGATCTTGCTGACGAGCGGATTGGCGCAAATCTCGTCGCCGATCTCCGCCGCCGACCCCGTCACGATGTTGACGACGCCCGGCGGCAGGCCGACATCCTGGCAGAGCACGCCCCAGGCGAGCCCGGAATAGGGCGTCTGCGAGGCCGGCTTCACCACCGTCGTGCAGCCGGCGGCCAGCGCGGGACCGAGCTTGCGCGCCAGCATGGACGAGGGGAAATTCCACGGCGTGATGGCCGCGACGACGCCGACCGGCTCGCGCGTCACCAGGATACGGCGCGACGCCCAGGGCGAGGGAACGATATCGCCATAGGCGCGCCGCCCCTCTTCCGCGAACCAGAGGATATAGCTCGCGGACATGCCGATCTCGCCGCGTGCCTCGGCGAGCGACTTGCCCTGCTCGATCGTCAGCAGTTCGGCCAGCGATTCCCGATTGTCCATGATCGCGTCGTGCAGGGCGCGCAGCAGCGCATGGCGATCGAGGGCGGATGTGGCGCGCCAGGCCGGGAAGGCGGCGTGGGCTGCCTCGATCGCCCGCCGCGTCTCGGCCATGCCCGATCGCGGCACGGTGCCGATCACCGCGCCTGTCGCCGGATTGGTGACGTCGATGGTGCCGCCGTGGTCGGCGCCGACCCATTCGCCACCGATCAGGTTGGCTTGGCGCATGAAATGGCTGATGTCGTGCAGCATGTCCTGATCCCGCTTTGTCGGCTGGTGAGGGTGGCGCGGGGCCGGCGGCCCGGCTCCGCGATCGCTCCCGATGCGGGGACAATGGCAAAGCGCCGCGCGGGCGCGCGGCGCGAACATTCTCAAAATGGCAGTGCGATCAGGTCGCGAAGGCGTCCGGCAAGCCAAGCGCCTCGACGATCCGCCGGCCAGACGACGCGAGATCCTCTCGAATGCACGGGGCGTCGTCGCGGAGGAGCCTGCCATCCCGTTTCAAGAAGCGGCCGCCGATGAGGACGCTTTCCACATTGCCGATCCCGGCCTGCATGATCACCGTCGAATAGGGATCATGCACCGGCCACATGTTCCAGGCCGTGGCATCGAGGATCGTGATGTCGGCCTGCTTGCGCGGGGTCAACGAGCCGATGCGGTCGTCGAGGCCGAGCATGCGTGCGCCTTCGATCGTGATCCAGCGCAGCGCGTCGCGCGTGGTCACGCTGGGGGACTGCGGTATCGAGCCGGTCGCCAAACGGCTCGCCGCATTGTCCAATCCGCGCTGGCAGCCGATCGCCATCCGGCCGACGGTGAACATGTCGGCCGACACCAGGGATTCGATGTCGACGCCGAATGTCGGCTGCCCGCCTGCCGCGATCACGCGGCCGGTGATCGGCCAGCCATGGCCCTGCGTCAGCTCATTCTCGGGCGCGACCGTAAACGAAACCCCCGCCGCAACGAAGCGCGCGATCTGCTCGTCGGAGAGATCATTGCCATGCACGATGTTGAGGCCAGGCCCCACGAGGCCGCGCGCCTCGAGGATCTCCCAGCCGCCCGGCGTCTTCGGGGCGCCGCCGCCCTGGTGCATCGAGGCGACCAAGCCGAACTCCCGCGCCAGGCGGAAATCGGCGTCCGCAACGTCGAGAGTCGAATAGTGCGGGCCGAGGATGGCGAGCCCGAGCGTGACGAGTTGGCCGCGGCTTGTGAAGCGGGTCGCGAGGAGCCGCTCGATCTCGTGGCGCGGATGCGGAACTTCCGAAAAATGCGGCTGGCCAGGCTTGGGATCGGGCTTGGGCGAGCCATGCAGGAACACCGAACGGATGCCGCTCTCGAAAAGGGCCGAAACCGCGGCGTCGGTGTGGTCCGGCGTCGGGTTGTTGTGACACCAGTCGCCGAGCGTGGTCGTGCCGGCATTGATCTGGCCGAGCGCTCCGGCGAGTGTCGCGATGTGAATGTCCTCCGGCGTGAACGCCGTCGCGAGCCCGCGATGCACCCAGCGAAAATATTCGAGCAGCGTCATGTTCGACGTCAGCCCGCGCAATCCCGTCTGCCATGTATGCATGTGGACGTTGACGAGGCCGGGAATGACGATGCGGCCGCGGCCGTCGACGATCTCGGCGTCGTCGACCACGAGGCCCGGACCGACATCGGCGATCCGATCGCCGACGATCAGGACGTCGGCATCGCGGAATGCGCCGATGCGGTCGTCCATTGTGAGAACGATCGCATTCCGGATCAGGATTCGCCGCGTCGCGGTCATGGCGCGTCGACGCCGGCGGCCGTCAGCGTGAAATCGAAGTCTAGGCGACGATCGGGGCGACGGTCGAGGGGCGCCGGAAGCTCCTCGTCATCACGCACCGGATCAATGTCGCGGACCAGCGATTGCCGGGTGCCGAAGACGGCGTCGCTGTCGACCAGCGGATCGTGCGCGAAGAAGATCTCCGTCACGATCGGCTGGTAGCCTTCGGCCCTGACGATGAAATGGAAATGGCCGGGGCGCCACGGCGTGCGTTCCGCCAGCCGCACGACGGCTCCGACCGGTCCATCCATCGGGATCGTATAGGCGGCCGGCTCGACCGTCGTGAAGGCATAGCGGCCTGCCGCGTCGCAAAGTTGCTTGCAGCGCAGATTGGCGTCGTCCTGGTCGGGATCCTGCGTCGCATAGGCGCCCGTCGCATTGGTCTGCCACATGTCGATGACGGCGCCGGGGATCGGCCCCCCTGCCGTGTCGCGCACCACACCGGTGACGAGCACGACGTCGCCCGCATTGTCCTTCACGAGGTCCGCGCCGAACGGGACATAGGGGCTGTCGTCCGAATAGAAGGGGCCGAGCACGGAGCCGACCGTCGCGCCGGGGATGGCGTTTCGCAGATCGACCAGCGAAGTCACCCCGAACACATCCGACAGCAGCGCGAACTCGTTGCGCTGGCTGTCGCTGATCTGGCCGCACCGCCAGAGAAAATCGACCGCCGCGAGCCACTCGGCATGGGTGGGATGGACGTCGTCGATGAAGGCGTGCAGGTGATGCGTGAGGCGTTGCAGGACTTGGCGCGCACGGGCGTCGGGCGCATTCGCCCAGGACGCCATGACGGCCTGCGTGATCGTGTCGGCGGTGATGTCGCGCATGGTTCCTCCCTACGGTCTCAGGATGCGCGCGGCACGGCGGCCGAGTCCTCGGCGACGATCGGGTTGCGCAGGATGCCGATCCGCTCGATCTCGACCTCGACGTCGTCGCCCGGCCGCATCCAGAGCGGCGGATTGCGTGCATGGCCGACGCCCTGTGGCGTGCCCATGGCGATCATGTCGCCAGGCTCCAGCGTCATGAACTCGGAAATGATCGCGATCGCGCGCGGCACGGAAACCAGCATGTCGGCGGTATTCGCGTCCTGAACGGTGGTGCCGTTCAACCGACAGCGTATGGCAAGACCCGAGGCGCCCGCAGGAAGCTCATCCGCCGTCACCACCACTGGCCCGATCGCGCCGGTGCCGTCGAAATTCTTGCCGGGCGTCCATTGATGCGTCTTGCGCTGGAAGTCGCGGATGGAAGCATCGTTGAAGCAGGCATATCCGAAGACATGGCGCAGCGCGTCGGCTTCGGCGATGCGGCGGCCGCCCTGCCCGACGATGACCAGCAGCTCCGCCTCGAAGTCGAGCTTCTCCGACACAGCGGGCGCCACGATCGGCGCGCCGGCGGCCAGCAGCGACGTCGCCGTGCGCAGGAACAGCGCCGGGTAATCCGGCACGGCATAGCCGCCTTCGAGGGCGTGATCGCGATAATTGAGCCCGAGGCAGACGATCTTGCCCGGCCGCGCGAAGGGCTGCGCGAACCGCGCCGATTCAAGGGGCCGCCAGTCCGCCTCGGCGAGGCTCACGCGGCGACGCATCGCCTCCTCGGCGCCGGGGGACACAAGGACCGCACGAAGATCGGCGAAGTCGGGACCGAGGATCGCGAAGCGGCCGCCATCCACCACCGCGAGGCGCCGTTCGCCCTCCTCCAGCACCACCGAATAGCGCATACACCTTCTCCCGATGGCGTCGGCGGAGATCGCCCAAGCGCCGCAGACCGAAAATATCGATATTTCATATCCTCACAATCGATCCTCGATCTTTTCTCAGTCTGGGAAAATCCAAGCCGGGAAGCGCCGTGCCGTCCCCTACTCTCCGCGTGAAACAAGCCCGTCATTGGCGGGCCGGCGCATGGACGGCGCCGCCAGGATCGGGAGGACTTCGCCATGCTGTTCGCAATCCATGCCCTTGACGGCACCGAAGGCCTCGCGCGGCGCAAGACCGCCCAGCAGCCTCACTCGGAACATCTGAAGAAGGCCGGAGACTATGGGGTTCGCATGGTCATGGCCGGCCCACTGGTCGAGGACGACGGGACGACGATGAAGGGAAGCCTGCTGATCGTCGACGCCGACGATCGCGGCGCCGTCGAAGCCTTCAACCGTGATGATCCCTATCACGCGGCCGGCGTCTGGGAGGTCGTGACGATCACGGCGTTCCAGAAGCGGCAGGGCTGAATCCGGCGTGATCCGAAGGAGAACGGCGATGCGCGTTGCAGTGGCGGGCCTCGGCTGGTGGGGCAAGCAGATCATCGGCGCACTGGCGAAGAGCCGGTCTTTCGACGTCGTCTGGGGTATCGATCCGGCCCCGGCGCCGGACGCGATGGCCTTCCTGGCCGGGCTCGGCATTCCGCACGCCTTCGAACTCGGCGTGGTGCTCGCAGATCCGACTGTCGACGGCGTCATCCTCGCCACGCCGCACAGGCTGCATGAAGAGCAATGCCTCGCCGTTCTCGCCGCCGGCAAGGAGCTGTTCTGCGAGAAGCCGCTCACCATGACGGCAGCCGGCGCGACGCGGGTGCTGGACGCCTGCGCCTGCGCCGGGAAGGTGCTCGGCGTCGGTCATGAGCGGCGCTACGAGCCGGCCTACGAGATGATGAAGCAACTCCTCGATGACGGAGCGCTGGGGACGCCGCTGCTCTTCGAGGCGAACATCAGCCACGACCTCTTCCGTTCGATCGACCCGGCGAACTGGCGGCTCGATCCCCGCCATGCGCCGGCCGGCATGATGACGGCGACCGGAATCCACCAGACGGACCTCTGCGTCGCGCTGCTCGGCTCGCCGGTGGAGGTCCGCGCGCAGACAGCGAGCCTCGTGTTCGCGCCGCCGGCGACGGACTTCGTCTCGGCGGCGCTCGCCTTCCGCTCCGGTGCACGGGCGAATATCACCCTGCTGTCCAGCGTGCCCTATTACGGCCGGACAACGCTCTTCGGCGACCGGGCCTGGGTCGAGGTGGTCAGCGAAGGCAATGTAGACCAAGGCAAGCCGACCATCGTCACACTCTGCCGGGGAACGGGCCGGCCGCGCGAGGTGGGGGTGTTCGAGCCGACCGACACGGTCACGGCCAATTTCGAGGCCTGGGCCGACGCCGTTACCGGCAGGAGACCCTATCGCTTCACACCGGACGAACTGCTCGGCAACATCCAGATCTTCGAGGCGATCGTCGCATCGGCGGCCGAGGGAGGTCGGCCGATCGGCCTCGCGTGATCCGGGGAGCCGATGCTGGGTTCCGACGAATCAACCCGTCCGGAACTCGGTCGGACGGCCATGCGGCGTGGGGCGCTCCGCGTCGCATCGGGACGAAATATCGATTGTATTCGCTTGAACTCCCGATCAACGAAAATATAACGTGGTCAGCCCCGGCATGCCGGCCGGGTTGCCACCGACGGAACTGTGTTGACCGACACATCCCTCTCCGATGCCCCGTCCAGTCCGCCCGCCCGAAGCACGCTGGCCAGCACGGTCTACTGGCAGCTTCGCGACGATCTGCTGCACGGTGCGCTCGAACCCAACAGCAAGGTTCGGGTCGAATGGGCCGTGGCGCATTACGGCGCCGGTGCCTCGCCCGTGCGCGAGGCGATGAACCGTCTCGCCTCGGAAGGACTGCTCGAACGCCACGACCAGCGCGGCTTTTTCGTCATGCCCGTCTCGGCCGACGAGCTGATGGAGCTGACGCGCACGCGGTGCTGGCTCGAGGAGAAAGCGCTGCGCGAATCGATCGCCAATCGCACGCGTCGCTGGGAGGAGGAGATCGTCGTCGCGCTCCACTGGCTGTCGCGCACGCAGCGCTATCTCGCGGCCGGACAGGCCAATCCCGAATGGGAGCGGCTGCATCGCGTTTTTCATGGCGCGCTGATCGCCGCCTGCCGGTCGCGATGGCTGATCGGCTTCTGCGAGCAACTCGCCGACCAGGCACGGCGCTATCGCCATATCGCGCGGGCGGGCGGGCGGAGCGACCGGGACGAACTCGCCGAGCACCGCGACATCGCCACCAAGGCACTGGAGGGCGACGCGGACGGTGCCGTCGATGCGCTCCTCCGCCACTATCGCCTGACCAGCGAATTGTCGCTGCAGGCGCTCCGCTCACGGGAAATGCCGGACGCACGGCCGCGACGCAACCGCGGTCCGGCCTGAACGCCGCCTGGCGCCGCTCAGCCGGCGGTGCTGCCGCCGTCGACGAACAGGATCTGCCCGGTGACGAAATCCGAAGCCCGGCCGGCGAGATAGATCGCGGTGCCGACCAATTCCTCGGGCTCCGCAGGCCGGTTGAACGGGATGCGCGACATGAAGAGATCGCGCACCTCCGGGTTCTTGAGGATGAAATCGGCGAGCGGCGTACGGATGACCGACGGCGCGATGCAATTGACGTTGATGCGGTGCTGAGCCCATTCGGTGGCGAGTTGCCGGGTCAGCAGGTGCACGGCGCCTTTGCTGGTGCCGTAGCTCACATAGCCGAGCGGGTGACCGACCAGGCCGCGCACCGAGCCGATCGTGATGATCTTGCCACCGCCACCGCGGGCGATCATGTCGCGCGCAACCGCCTGGGCCGGCAGGAAGGTACCCTTCACATTGATCGCCATGATGCGATCGAACTCCTCCGGATCGAGATCGACCGCCGCCGTGCGGCGTGCAAAACCCGCGGCGGTGAAGAGGATATCGATCTTGCCGAGGGAACGGATCGCCGCGGCGACCGCCTCGCCGACGCTGCCCGCATCGGTCACGTCCGCCGGGACGCCGATGACCGTTCCCTTGCCGGCAAGGCGCTGAACGGCGGCGTCGACCCGCCAGGCGTCGATGTCCGAAATGGCGACCGCAGCGCCGGCGGCCAGATAGGCCTCGGCCACCGCCGCACCGAGCCCGCCGCCGCCACCGGTGATGAAGGCCGTCTTGCCGCTCAAGTCGAACTGCGCCGCGATATTCATTCCGGTAATCCTCCATCCGGCATCCTGGCTTTTAGCGATCATAATTGCGGCATGGTCGTTCTATCGATATTTTATGTTCATATTGGCTCTTCGCCGGTCGAGGCGCCTGACGGGCCTCGCGCAGCGGACCATCCCGGATGAATCGCGCCCTCTCCCTCGCCGAGCTTCTGCAGGGCGTCGCGGACCGCGGGCGCCGCATGATCGGCCGCGTCCGTGGCGGCGACGGGATCGCCGCCGGGCTGACGATGCAGCAGCTGTGTGAAAGGCTGGTCTCGAGCCGCGGCGAGGTGTCCGGCGTTGCCTATGCCGGCGCGATCATCACGCGCTGGCGCCAGTCCGACGCGGCGGCGCGGCTCGCATTTCTGGACATGCTGCTCGCGCGGTTCGGCAGCGATCATGCACAGGTCGCGGCGGCGATCGATGCCTATGCGCGCGATCCGAGCGACATGTCGGCTTCCCTGCTGCACGCGGCGACCGAGCCGGCGCGCCAGGACCTCTTTCGCCGGATCAATCTCGCGCCGGGCGGCGTCGAGACGTTGGTGCGGATGCGCGAGGACCTGCTCCCACGGCTGGCGCTGCGCCCCGATCTCGCCGTGGTCGACCGCGACTTCATCCACCTGCTGTCGTCCTGGTTCAATCGCGGCTTCCTGACGCTGCGCCGCATCGACTGGAGCACGCCGGCCAGCATTCTCGAGAAGATCATCCGCGACGAGGCGGTGCACGAGATCCACAACTGGGATGATCTGAGACGGCGCCTGCAACCGGAGGACCGCTGTTGCTACGCCTTCTTCCACCCGCAACTGCCCGAAGAGCCGCTGATCTTCGTCGAAGTAGCGCTGACGCGCGGCATTCCCTCCACGATCGCGGAACTCCTGCGCGAAGAGCGGCCGGTGCTTCCGGCCGAGGAGGCGACGACCGCGGTCTTCTATTCGATATCGAACTGCCAGCGCGGTCTCAGGGGGATCTCCTTCGGCAATTTCCTGATCAAGCAGGTCGTCGAGGATCTGCACCGGGATCTTCCAGGCCTCGTCGATTTCATGACCCTTTCGCCCGTGCCCGGCTTCGCCGCGTGGGTCGGCGGCGATAGCGCGGACGTCGAGGGCGCGAAGGAGGCGCGGGCTATCGCCACCACGCCCGGCTGGATCGACGACGAGGCGGCCTGTGCGCGCATGGAGGCGCTCATGCCCGCTCTCGCGGCACGGTATTTCCTTCTCGCGCGGGACGATGGCGGGCGCGTGATCGATCCCGTCGCCCGCTTCCACCTCGGCAATGGCGCGCAGCTCGAGCGCATCAATCCGCTCGGCGACCGCTCGCCCCGGGGGATCGGCACGGCGCTCGGCCTGATGGTCAATTACCGCTATCGGCCCGAAGATATCGAGACGAACCACGAGCGCTATTTCGCCAGTCATGAGGTGGTCGCCGTACCATCGATCCGCAGCCTTCTGCCGCGGACGGGCGCAAAGCGGCCACGGCTGCCATCGGCAAGGCGCGGCGCAAAGTCCGAGCACAAAGAATAAAGCGGAGGAACATCGTCATGGGCAATCACCTGTTCGACGCCATACGCGCGCGCAGTCCGGCGCCCGAACGCCTGCTCATGGAGACCGACGACGGCCGCCGCATCAGCTATGGCGCGGCATTCGATAGCGCCGCCCGCATCGCGGCGACGCTGGTCGCGCTCGGCGTGGAGCTCGGCGATCGCGTCGCGGTTCAGGTCGAGAAGGGCCCTGAGGCGATCCTGCTCTATCTCGCCTGCATCCGGACCGGCGCGGTGTTCCTGCCGCTCAACACCGCCTATACGACGGCCGAGCTCGACTATTTCTTCACCGATGCGGAGCCGCGCCTCGTCATTGTCGATCCCGCGCGCGCCGAAGCCATCGAGCCCCTTGCGCGCAAGGTCGGCGCGCGTCTCGAAACGCTCGGCGCCGACGGCGATGGAAGCCTGCTCGCCAAGGCGGGGACGCAGACGGGCGAGGTGGCTGTCGCCCCGCGCGGGGCCGATGATCTCGCAGCGATCCTCTACACCTCGGGCACGACGGGCCGCTCGAAAGGCGCCATGCTCACGCATGGCAATCTCGTCTCCAACGCACTGGCCCTCGTCGAAGCCTGGCGCTTCACCGCCGACGACGTGCTAATTCACGCGCTGCCGATTTTCCACACGCATGGCCTCTTCGTCGCGACGCATGTCGTGCTGTTCTCTGGCGGCTCGATGCTGTTCGAACGCAAGTTCGATCCGAAGCGCATCATCGCCGCGCTGCCGCGCGCGACCGCGCTGATGGGCGTGCCGACCTTCTATGTCCGCCTGCTGCAGCATCCCGAACTCGATCGGGAGCGGGCGCGGTCGATCCGTCTCTTTGTGTCCGGGTCGGCACCGCTGCTCGCGGAGACCCACGCCGTCTGGCGCGAGCGGACGGGCCACGCCATCCTCGAACGCTACGGCATGACCGAGACCAACATGAATACCTCCAACCCCTATGACGGCGAGCGGCGCGCCGGCACGGTCGGCTTCGCGCTGCCCGGGACCGAGGTCCGGATCACTGAGCCAGAGGGCGGGCGTCCACTCGGTCCGGGCAAGATCGGGATGATCGAGGTGCGCGGGCCGAACGTGTTCAGCGGCTATTGGCGCATGCCGGAGAAGACGGCGGCGGAGTTCCGGCCGGACGGCTTCTTCATCACCGGCGATCTCGGCCTGATCGATGCCGACGGCTATGTGCAGATCGTCGGCCGCGGCAAGGATCTCATCATCGCCGGCGGCTACAACATCTATCCCAAGGAGATCGAGAGCGAGATCGACGCGCTGCCCGGCGTCGTCGAGAGTGCCGTCATCGGCGTGCCGCATCCCGATCTCGGCGAGGGCGTGGTCGCCGTGGTGGTGCGCGACGGCCGGAACGATGTCTCGGCCGAAGCGATCCTTGGGGCGCTGACGGAGCGGCTCGCCCGCTTCAAGCTGCCGCGCCATATCGACTTCGTCGACGAACTGCCGCGCAACACCATGGGCAAGGTGCAGAAGAACGTGCTGCGCGACCGTTACCGGTCCGTGTTCGCCAATCCCGCCGGATAGGGCCGGCGACTGGGTCGGCAGCCCGGCCGCTCAGGCGGCGGGCTTCTGCCGGCCGGGGAAGAGCCACGGGCGGGTGGAGGGATGGCAGGGCATGGTGCGCGGCGCATAAGGCGCCTCGGCGCCCAGTTCCTCCGCGGCATGCCAGGCGAAGCGCGGGTCCCACATGGCGCCGCGCGCCATGCAGACGAGATCGGCCCGTCCGTCCGCGATGATCGCCTCGGCCTGCTGTGCCGTCCCGATGAGCCCCACCGCCATCGTCGCGATGCCCGCCTCGTTTCGGATCTTCTCGGCGAAAGGAACCTGGTAGCCGGCGGCGATCGGGATCTGCTGGCGCGGATCGAGCGCCGCGCTGGACGCATCGACATAGTCGCAACCGAGCGCCTTCAGTTCGCGAGCGAAGACAACCGACTCCTCGGGCGTCCAGCCACCCTCGACCCAGTCGGTGGCGGAGATGCGGACGCCCATCGGCTTCTCGTCCGGCCAGACGGCGCGCACGGCCGAGAAGATCTCCAGCGGCAGGCGCATGCGGTTCTCGAGACTGCCGCCATAGCGGTCCGTGCGCACATTGGACAACGGGGACAGGAACTGGTGCAGCAGATAGCCGTGCCCCGCATGGAGCTCGACGAGATCATAGCCGATCCGATCCGCCCGCTCGGCCGCAGCCACATAGGACCGCGTTAGCGCCTCGATCTCGTCGAGATCCAGCGCATGCGGCACGTGCCAGCCATCGCCGAAAGGCAGTGCCGACGGCGCGACGGTCTGCCAGGCGCCCTCCTCCGCCTTCAGCGGGCGCCCGCCGAGCGCCGGCGGCAAGGTCGATCCCTTGCGGCCGGCATGGCTCAGCTGGATGCCATGACGGGCGACACCATACTGGCGGCAGAACTCGATGACGCGCTTCATCGCCGCCTCGTTGGCGTCGCTGCACATCGTCGCGCATTTGAGCGTGATGCGCCCTTCCGGCGTGACATGCGTCGCCTCGGTCATGACGAGACCGCCGGAGCCGCCGAGCGAAAACTGGCCGAGATGCATGAGATGCCAGTCGTTCGCTGTGCCGTCCGTCGAATTGTACTGGCACATCGGCGATACGACGATGCGGTTGGGCAAGGTCAGCCCGCGCAGCGTGATCGGCGAGAAGAGGGCGCTCGACATCGATATCAACTCCGTGATGGTTCAGGATCCGGGGGGACCATCCCTGCCGCCCCCCGCCGCATCGACGAGATCGGCCACGTGCCGCGCGATCGCGAGGCTCGCGGTCAGGCCGGGACTCTCGATTCCGAAGAGATTGACGATCGGCCCGGCGCCATGGTCGGCCGGTCCCTCGATGCGGAAATCGGCCGCCACTTCGCCGGGGCCGGAGATCTTCGGCCGGATGCCCGCATAGCCGGGCTGCAGCGAGGCCTCGTCCAAGGCCGGCCAGTAGCGGCGGATTTCGGCCGCGAAGAGCGCGCCGCGCGCCGGATCGACGGAATAGTCGATCGTGTCGATCCATTCGACATCCGGACCGAAACGGGCGCTGCCGGCCAGATCGAGCGTCAGATGGATGCCGAGCCCGCCCTCGACCGGCATCGGATAGACGAGCCGGGAGAAGGGCGACCGGCCGGAAAGCGTGAAATAGTGGCCCCGCGCGAGATAGGCCGGCGGAACGCGCTCCGCCGGCAGATCGTCGATCCGCCGCGCGAGCGCCGGTGCATCGAGCCCGGCCGCATTGATGAAGAACCCCGCCTCGAGGTCGAAGCCCTCGCCATCGGCCCCACGCGTCGTCACCGTGACGCCGTCGCGGCGCGTGGCGACGCGCTCGACACTCGTGCGCAGCGCCATCACCGCGCCCCCGGCCTCGGCGTCGCCCTGCAGCGCCAGCATCAGGCTGTGCACATCGACGATTCCCGTCGATGGCGACAGCAGCGCGGCGACGCAGTGCAGTTCCGGCTCGAGCGCGAGCGCCTCCGCCTGCGTCAGGGGCACGAGGTCATCGACGCCGCTGCTCTGCGCATTGTCCCGGATCGCGTCGAGACGGCCGGCCTGCGCCGCTTCGACGGCCACCAGCAGCTTGCCGACCCGCCGATGCGGGACGCCTCGCGCGACGCAATAGTCGTAGAGCAGGTCGCGGCCCTCGATGCAGAAGCGGGCCTTCAGACTGCCCGGCGGATAATAGAGGCCGGCATGGATCACTTCTGAATTGCGCGCGCTGATGCCGGTCCCGACATGCTCCTCCTTCTCGACGACCAGCACCGCATGGCCGCGCTCGGCGAGCGCCTTGGCGATCGCAAGCCCCACCACACCCGCGCCGGCGATGACGCAGTCGAAATCGCTCATTGCTCACATGGCTCCAGTTCGGCCGTCCCGCCGGCGCTGGTGGGGACGACGCTCGCGTTCGAAAGGCCGGCCTCGCTGCTCTAGCAGCGAGGCCGGCCTGGGGAGAAGCCGGAGAGACGGCAGTCCCCTCACGCCGGGAGGTCGGCGGCCTCGGCTTCGCTCCCCGCACCGCCAGGCGGGAGGAAGCTGGCGGCGAAGGCAAGAGCGCGGATCGGCTCCTCGCCGATCGGACGGATCGAATGAACGACATTGGGCGGAATGTGGATCAGGTCGCCGGGCGCCACCTCGCGCTTCTCGGCTCCGATCTGCATCAGCCCGCGCCCCCTGAGGACGTAGTAGAACTCATGCGTGTCATGCCGGTGCGGCTCCAGATGGGCGCCGACAGCGATCTCGAACTCGGCGACGTATTCGAGATAGGAGCCCTGCGTCTCCGCCCGCATGGCCTCCTTGGGCACCATGAAATAGGTGTGGCAGGTTCCGCCATGCTCGATCGTCGGCTCGACGCGGGCGTTCATGATGTTCATGCGATCCTCCTGCACACTCACTGGGCCAGATAGCCGCCGTCGACGACGAGTTCGGAGCCGGTGACGAACGAGGATTCGTCGCTGGCGAGAAAGAGGCAGGCCTGTGCCACCTCGCGTGGCGAGCCCATCCGTCCCATTGGCGTCTGGGCGATGATTCCGGCATTCATCGCGTCCGACTGCGCCTCGACCAGTGGCGTGCGGATGAGCCCCGGATGCACCGAATTCACACGGATATTTTCCGCCGCATGGGTGACGGCCGCATTCTTTGTCATGTTGCGCACGCCACCCTTGGCGGCGTTGTAGGCAGCGGCGCCGGCCACGCCGACATTGCCCCAGATCGAGCAGAAATTGACGATCGAGCCCTTGCCGGCCGACTGCATGGCCGGAATCACGGCCTTCATGCCGAGGAAGCTGCCGGTCAAATTGACGCCGACGACCTCGTTCCAGGCATCGAGCGGCGTATCGAGCACCGGTCCATAGGCCTTGACGATGCCGGCATTGTTGACCAGCACGTCGAGATGCCCCTGCTCGGCGAGGACGCGGTCGACCGCTGCCGCCCAGTCGCTCTCGCGGGTCACGTCGAGGCTGAGCGGTACGATGCCGGCCGCCGACGCAACCGGCCTGACGTCACCGGCATAGACGGTGGCGCCTTCCTCGGCGAACAGCTCCGCGACCGCACGGCCGATGCCCTGGGCCGCCCCGCTCACCAACACGATTTTTCCAGAAAGCCTCGCCACTCTTCCCTCCCTGACCGTGGCCTCCGCCGCGGCTTGGCTGCCGCGTTCCTTTGCTCGAAAGACTAGCCCGGTCAGGCGGTTCGGCCGGCCCAAAGATCCTCAGTCTGAGAATTCGCACCGGCCGTGATCACTTGGGGAGGGCAAGGCTCGGGCAGACGCGTCGCCGCGCCGGGATATGCCTTGGAAAAGCGGGCCACGCCTGCGCGCGGCCCGCCGGATTCACCAGATCATCTGGCCGCCGGAGACGTTGGCCGCGCTGGCCGTGATATTGCGCGCCCGGTCCGACGCCAGGAACGCGACGGCCTCGCCGATGTCCTCCGGCGTCTGCGGCCGCTTGAACGGGATGCCGCCGACGAACTCTTCCCAGGCTTCTTCCCGGCTGATCTTCTTGTTCTCGGAAAGCTGCTCGAGCAGCGGATCCCAGAGCGGCGTACGAACGACGCCGGGGCAGACCGCGTTCACATTGATGTTGTGCGGCGCGAGCTCCTTGGCCATCGATTCCGTCAGGCCGATGACCGCAAATTTCGACGCACAGTAATGCGCGAAGAACGGGATCGCCTCCTTGCCGACCATCGACGAGATGTTGACGATCTTGCCGTATTTGCGCTCGATCATATGCGGCACGAAGGCCCGGCAGCTCAGGAAGACGCCCTTGGCGTTGACGTCGTTGACCCGGTCCCACTCCTCTGCCGTCAGCTCGGCGAAGGGCACGCTCTTCGAGACGCCGGCATTCGTCACGAGGATGTCGACCTTGCCGAACGCGGCGATCGACGCCTCGGCGATGGAGCGGGTCGATTCCCAGGAAGTGACGTCGTGCTGCAGGACCACGACCTTGCGGCCCGTCTTGCGGATCAGCTCCGCCGTTTCCTCAGCGCCCGACGTCTCGCGGTCGGTCAGCACCAGATCCGCGCCGTGCTTCGCCAGCACCGTGGCAATCCCTGCGCCGATGCCGCGCCCCGCGCCCGTGACGACCGCGACCTTGCTTTCAAGTTCCATTTCTTCCTCCTTGCTATGCTCCCGGCGCCGGCGGCCGGCCATCCTCTTCCGCGCACGCCGTCACACCTCGCGGCCACACCGGACCCGCCCGCGACATTTCAGTTTGCCGTCTCATATTCTCGCCTGGCCATGGCCCCTTTTTGGCCTGCGGGCATCGCCGCCGGCGCGCGCACGCTCCGACAGGGATCCTTCAGGCGCGGGCGGTCACCATCGTCATCAGACGGATATGCGGCTCCGCCGCGAAGAGGTCGCCGGCGCGGCTGGCGAACTCCTTGAGATAGGGCATCTCCATGTGCCGGTCCCAGGTGGGGCGATCCACCCAGTTCTCGTAGAAGGTGAATTCGGCCGGGTTCGCGTCGTCCTGATGCAGGTCATAGTCGACGCAGCCCGGCTCCGCCCGGGTCTGGTCGACCAGCGTCAGCAGGAACGCCTTCGTCTCTTCGATCTTGTCGGGCTTCGCGACGAGATGCGCGATGACCGTCAATTGCCGCGACATGGTTCACTCCCTTTGGTTCGAATGGGCGGCCGAGCCGCGGCCGGCTCAGTTGCCGCTCGAGGTCAGCGTCACCTTGATGCACTGCGTCGCGTC
This sequence comes from Kaistia hirudinis, assembly GCF_014196455.1. Lineage (GTDB taxonomy): Bacteria > Pseudomonadota > Alphaproteobacteria > Rhizobiales > Kaistiaceae > Kaistia > Kaistia hirudinis. The sequence goes on along the minus strand of NZ_JACIDS010000003.1, from coordinate 185,197 downwards.
CTTGCCGAGGGCAAAGGCTTCGACGGCATCCTCCAGTGCGAAGCTGTGCGTCTGGATCGGCGACAGATCGATGCCCGTCCGCTGCAGGAAGCGGATGGCGGCCGGCCAGACGCCCGGAGAACCGATACAGCCGCGGACCACGAGATTGCGGATCTGGATCTTGCCGAGCTCGACCGGGATCTTGCGGCCGATGCTGATGCCGACCATCGAGACGCGGCCTTCCTCGCGGGCGAATTCGAAGACATTGGCGAGCGAGGCGTCATGGCCCGAGGCCTCGACGACCAGATCGGCGCCCTTGCCGCCGGTCAGTTCCATGACCTGCGCCACCGCATCGGCTGTCGGATCGACCACCGCGTCGGCTCCGAGCTTCAGCGCGACCTCGCGCCGTTTCGCCAGCGGGTCGACCACGATGACGCGCGCGCCCATTCCGATGGCGGCCGCTGCCGAGACCAGGCCGATCGTGCCGCCGCCGGACACGACGACGGTCTCGCTCGCATTGGTTCCGCCGGAGCGGAGCACGGCATAGAAGCCGCAGGTGAAGGGCTCGATCAGCGAGGCGCGGCGGTCGTCGACCTCGTCTGGCAGCTTGTGCAGCCAGGCAGGATTGACGCCGAAATACTCCTGGTCGGCGCCGTCCATCGAGAAGCCGAAATGATGCAGCCGCTCCGGCGTGCGCACCACGCATTCGCCGACGACGCGATCGCCGACCTTGAAGTCGCGCACGGCGCTGCCGACCTCGACGACCTCACCACACCATTCATGACCGGGCGTGACCGGATAGGAAATCGGAATGATGTAGCGGCCGGCCAGAAGCTCATAGTCGGAATGGCAGATGCCGACAGTGCGCGTTTTGACCAGCACCTGCTGCGGCGAGATCTCCGGCATCGGCTTGTCGACGATGACCGGCTTGTCCGGGGTTTCGAATACGAGCGCACGCATTATTTTGCTTCCTTCCCTGTCCGGGTTCCCGGCGATCCCGAAGGCCGAAGTCGGAACCGGTCCTCATCGGCAACGCTCGCCGGACTGCCTCATCCTGAACCGCTGCCCACCGGCCGGGGGCATCCCGTTACGGCACGGCGACGACGTCGCCGCTGCGCGCCGACAGCACGATCGCCTCGAGCAGCGCGATATTGTTGATCAGTTCCTCGCCGGTGATCGGATAGGCCGCGGTGCCGCGGACGGCCCGCGCGAAGGCGACCAGATTGTCGCGCACAGGCTCCGCCGGGCCGATCTCGCTGACGGTGATCTCCGTCCCCGTGAAGGCCCGCGTCACGACCCAGCCGGCCGGAGCCTCGACATGAGCCTTGTCGCGCACGTCGATCCAGCCCTTTGTTCCGAAGACCGCGAAGCGCGAGATGAACGGAGTTGCAAGCGTCGCCGAGACATAGGCGGTGCCGCCATTCCTGAAGCGGATATGGGCGCTCAGCGTATCGCCCTGGGCGAAATCCGAGGCGAGCGACTCGCAGGCGACGCGGACATTGCTCGCCGCCCCCATCAGCTTCACGGACAGATCGGTGAGGTGGATGCCCGTGGCGGTCATGCCAGCCGCCGGCGCTTGGGTCGCATCGAGCCGCCAGTTCGAGCGATCGAGCGCGAGGAACCGATCGTGGCTGAAATTCGCCTCGATCTGCAGAATGCGGCCGAGGCGCCCGCTCGCGGCATCGTCCAGCAGAGCAGCGAGCGGTGGCTCGAAGCGGCGTTCATGGCCCATGCCGAGGACGAGCCCGGCCTCGCGGCAGAGCGTGACGGCGCGTTCCGCGCCGACGCGGGTCATGGCGAGCGGCTTCTCGCAGAAGACATGCTTGCCGGCCGCGACCGCCGCCTCGATCTGCGCGCCGTGCAGCCTGTGCGGCGTCGCGAGGATCACCGCCTCGACATCGCTGCGGGCGAGTGCGGCGTCATAGTCGGTCAGGAGATCCAGCCCGTGTTCGGCCGCGAAGGCGACGCCATTCGGATCCGGCTCGACCGCGCAGACGATGTTCAAGTCCGCGTCCGCGCCCCTTAGCACCGACACCATCTTGCGGCCCCACCAGCCGAGGCCGACCAAGGCGACGCGCACGGGACCCTGCGAAGCTGAATTCACGTTGCTCTCCGGAAGTTTGAGGCCGCGGGCCGCAGCCGGCCCGCGCCGGTCAGCTCGAATATCCGAGGTCGGCCATCAGAAGCTGGCCGGTGATGCCGCTCGCCGCGTCGGAGGCGAGGAAGGCGACGGCATTGGCGATCTCGGCGGGCTGCAGCAGCCGCCGCGCCGGGATGTCGTTCATCCAGGCGGCCATGACGCTCGGCTGCGCGACACCCACCTTCTTCAGCATCTCGGTCTCGGTGTAGCCAGGGCCGACCGCGTTCACGCGGACATTGTGCGGCGCCCATTCGACGCCGACCACCCGGCACAGATGCGCGACGCCCGCCTTGGAGACGTCGTAGCCCGCATGCAGCTCCGGCCTGACCGCCCTGACGCCCGCGATCGACGAGATCGCCACGATCGCGCCGCTGCGGCGCTCGACCATGCGCTTGCCGAAGGCACGCACGCAGTAGAAGACGCCGTCGAGATTGATCGCGAGGCAGCGCTTCCAATCGGCGTCGGAGTGCTCCTCGGTCGAGCTCTCATAGGAAATGCCGGCATTGGCCACGAGGATGTCGATCGCGCCGAACTCCGCATTGAGATCGGCGGCTGCCTGCTCGACGGCTGCGCTGTCGGTCACGTCGAGCTTGATACCCTTGGCCTTGAAACCCTTCGCCGCCCACTCGGCGGCCGCCTCGAACACGCGGTCCGTCTGGTCCGCCAGCACCACGCCAGCACCGAGGCCGGCCAGCCGCTCGATGATCGCGCTTCCGATACCGCCGGCGGCGCCGGTGACCAGCGCCGTCTTCCCCGTCAGCGCGTAGTTCTGGAATGCTCCGTCAGCCATGTCGTCCTCCCTTTATCGTTATGAATCCGCCGTCATCGTCGCGAGCGGCGGTGGGTCTCCGTCTTGAAGGTCTTCCGGGCGGGAGACGACGTCCGTCTCGCGCCAAGGACCGCTCTAGACCGTGACCAGGATCTTCAAATGCTTGCCGGCCTTGTCGAGCAGCGCCTCGAAGCCGTCGCGCACGACGTCCTCCGCGGCGATGCTCGCCGTCACCACCTTTTCGAGCGGCAGCAGTCCGGCCTCGACCATGCGGATGATGCGCGGCCAGATTTGCACCGGGTAACACCAGGTCGCCTCGACGGTGATGTCCTTCAGCGCCCACAGCATCGCGTCGATGCTGGCCGGCTTGAGGTGCAGGCCGGTCTGGACGACCTTGCCCTGGCTGCGCACCGCCTTGACGCAGGCATTGAGGCTCGCCTCGAGGCCGACGCATTCGAGGGCAACGTCGACGCCGACCCCCTCCTCCGTATGGTCGCGGATGATCTGTTCGAGATCGTCCTTGGTCGGGTCGATCGCGATGATGCCCGGCACCAGTTCCTTCGCCTTGGCGAGGCGGTTCGGATTGGGCTCGCTGACGAAGATCGTCGCCGCGCCGGCCGCGCGGACGGCGAGCAGCGTGAGCGCGCCGATCGGACCCGCCCCCGAAACGAGCACGGTGGAGCCGGACTGGACGCCCCCACGATCGACGCCATAGATCGCGACCGCGGCGGGCTCGATCATGGCCGCCTGGATATCGGAAACTCCGGCCGGCACCGGAACGACATTGTAGTCGTTCACCACTGCGAGTTCGCCCATGCCGCCCCAGGCCCAGGAGAGGCCGATGCAGCCCATCTTCGGGCTCAGATGATAGAGCCCACGCCGGCCGTAATAGTCGTTGCGCGGCGAGACGAGCGGCTGGATCGAGACCCGATCGCCTGCCTTCACATTGACGACATCGGCCCCGGTATCGACCACCACCGCGCTGAACTCATGGCCGAGGATCTGGGGGTTGGTCGCGCCGGTGTAGACATGCGGGGTCACCGGCGTAACGATCGGCCCGGCGATATATTCGTGCAGATCCGTGCCGCAGATGCCGGTGATGATCGGCTTGATAAGAACCTGGCCCGGTGCGAGCGGTGCGGAGGGCGCAGCGACATCCTCGACCCTGATGTCGCGCCGGCCATGGAAACGGACTGCCTTCACGGGCGATACTCCCTGACGATCGATCTCACTGTGTCGTGTAGCCGCCGTCGACGACGAGGCTCGCGCCGGTAACGAAGCGGGCCTCTTCCGAGGCGAGGAACAGCACGCAATTCGCGACATCCACCGGCTCGCCAAGCCGCAGCGGATGCTTCTCCTTCATCATGTCGAGATAGGCCTGCTTGCCCTTGGGGTAGGTCTCCGCGCACTTCATGAAGATCTCGGTCATCGTCGAGCCGGGATGCACGGCGTTCACGCGGATGCCGTAGGGCGCGTAGCACATCGCGTCGGTCTTGCTCATCATCAGCGTCGCGCCCTTGGTCGCGTGATAGGGCGGGACGTCGTCATTGCCGATCAGGCCGTAGATCGACGAGAAGTTCACGATCGAGCCGCTGCGCTGCTCCATCATCGGCCTGACGGCGTATTTGGTGCAGAGGAACGTGCCCTTGACGTTCACGTCGAAGACGCGATCCCATTCCTCGACCGTGACCTCATGGGCGAATTTGTTGACGCCGGTGATGGCGGCGTTGTTCACGAGAATATCGAGCCGCCCCCATTTGGCGGTCACAGCCGCGACGGCGGCCTCGACCTCGCGCTCGCTGGTGATGTCGACCTTGCTGAAGCTCGCGACGTCGCCGTCCCGGTTGAGCTCCGCGGCCAGCGCCTCGCCGTCGTCCACGAGCACGTCGAAGATCGCGACGCGAGCGCCTTCCTCGACGAAACGGCGCACCGTCGCCGCGCCGATCCCGCGCGCGCCGCCCGTCACGATGGCGATCTTGTCCTGAAGCCGACCCATTCTGATCCTCCCTTGCAATTTCTCGTGTCGCCGGCGCGCCGAGTGCACGGCCGGCTGGCCGGCGCCTCAGCGCGAGCGGCGGACGTAGAACGCCGCGGCGACCACGATGACGACACCCTTGATGATGATCTGCAGCTGGACGGGCAATCCGAACAGCAGCACGGCGTTGAAGACGACGACCAGAACCGCCGCGCCGAGCAGTCCCCCAACGATGCCGCCGCGCCCGCCCGACAGCGATATGCCGCCCATCACCGCGGCGACGATCGAATCGAGTTCGAACCCGCGCCCGACCCAGTTGTCGACGATGCCGACATAGCCGGAGAGGACGAGGCCGGCGATCGCCGCCATCGCGCCCGAGATGACATAGCCGATGATGGTGACGCGGTCGGCGTTGATGCCGAGGAGCCGCGCGGTCGTCGGATTGCCACCGGTGATGTAGACCTCGCGGCCGAAGCGCGAGCGGGCGAGCAGCAGGCCGAACACCACCGCGAGCACGATCAGCACGAGAATGTTGTAGGGGATGCCGTTCCAGGTAGCGGAGCCGATCGCACGGAACAGCGGCGGCACATTGCCCGACGGCGCGCCCTGCGTATAGGCGAAGCGGAAGCCCTGTAGCACGATCATGGTCGCAAGCGTCGCCAGGAAGGGCGAGACACTCCGCTTGGTGACCAGCAGCCCGTTCACGATGCCCGTCGCGACGCCGATGCCGACGGCGACGAGCAGGATCGGCAGCACGTCGCCATTCTGGCCCGAGAAGCTGGTTGCGATCACGGCCGAGGTCGCCATGACGGAGGAGACCGAGAGGTCGAGGCCGCGCAGGATGATCACATAGGCCTGCCCGATGACGACGATGCCGAGCGGCGCCACTTGCAGCAGCATATTCGAGATGTTGCTGCCGGAGAGGAAGGCCGGGGACACGAGGCCCGAGATGACGATCAGCAGGATCAGGAACACCGGCAGGGCGAGATGCGAGAAGCGGCTCGTCAGCGAGCGCTTCGGCTCGGTGGCGGCGGCGGGCTTGCTCTGAACGAGGTCCACCATCAGATCCTCTTCTTCTTCTCGACATAGATCGACACGGCGGCGATCACGATCAGGCCCTGGGCGATCAGCTGGTAGTGCGTGGAGACGTCCATAAAGTTCAGCACGTTGTTCAGAAGCGAGATCAGGTAGACGCCGAGAAGCGTGCCGAGGACGCCGCCCTTGCCGCCGGTCAGCATCGTGCCGCCGACCACGACGGGCGTGATCGAGGCGAGCGTGTAGTTGAGGCCGGTATAGGGCTGGCCGACGCCGAAGCGAGCCACGAGATAGAGGGCGGTCAGCGCGCAGCAGACGCCGGAGAACGCGTAGACGAACAGGATGACGCGCGCCCGGGGAAGGCCCATCAGCTTGGCGCCCTCGTCATCGTCGCCGACGGCATAGATGTAGCGGCCGAGCCGGGCATAGCGCAGGAAGCCGGCAACCAGCGCGAACAGGACGAGCACGACGATCGCCCCGATCGGAATGCCGAACAGCTTGCCATAGGCGACGAAGGTGAAGCCGGGCGGCACCTTGCCGGCGGGGCCGAGCGAATAGAGCAGGACCACGCCCTGCAGCACCGCGCCCATGCCGAGGGTGACGATGAGCGGATGGATGCGGAGCGTGATGACGAGCAGACCGTTCAGCCCGCCGATCACCATGCCGAGCAGGACGACGCCGACGGCCACCGGCAGGATCATCGCCGCATTGCCCGCGATCAGGCCGGATGTCAGCGTCGACAGAAGGCTGATCATCGACCCGACCGACAGATCGATGCCGCCGGTAAGGATCGTCAGAGTCTGGCCGAGGCTGACGAGGGCCAGGCCCGTCGACTGCTCGACGATGTTGAGAAGGTTGGTCGGCGTGCGGAAGCGATCGGACAGGAAGGCGCCGAACACGAGCAACACGACGAGCAGGCCGATCACGACCACGACGCCCCGATTGCGGCCGACGCGCGCCCTGAGGCGGGGATAAGCGATGGTGCTCATGGATGCGATCCTGCAGCGCTCGGGTGCTGGGTGGCGAGCCTCATGATCGCCGCCTCGTTGATGGCCGCGCCCGCGAGTTCGCCGCTGACGACGCCCTCGCGCATGACGACGACGCGATCGGCCATTCCTACGACCTCCGGAAGCTCGGAGCTGATCATGAGCAACGCGATGCCGTCGTCCGCGAGCTGACGCATGATGCGGTAGATCTCGGTCTTGGCGCCGACATCGACGCCGCGCGTCGGCTCGTCGAGGACCAGTACCTTGCGGCTCGTCCGCGCCCAGCGCGCCACGATGACCTTCTGCTGGTTGCCGCCCGACATGGTGGCGACCGGGGTCGACGGGCCGCGGCAGGCGATGCGGTATTTCTCGATCTCCTCGCGTGCGATCTGGTTCTCGCGCCGCCGATCGATCACGCCCCTGCGCGTCACCGCATCGAGGTCAGCCGCCGTCACATTGGCGGCCACGTCGAGCAGCATGGCCAGGCCCTGACCCTTGCGGTCCTCGGTCACGAAGCCCATGCCTCTGCGGATCGACTGGGCGGGGCTGAGCATCCCGACCTGCTCGCCATCGATCCAAACGGTACCACTCGAGGCGGGCAGGCCGCCGAAGATCGCCATAGCGAATTCGGTTCGGCCTGCACCAACCATGCCCGCGAGCGCGGTGATCTCGCCGGCGCGCAGCTCGAGGCTGGCATTGCGCACGCGTCCCGCGACCGAGACATTCTCGGCCTTGAGCGTGACCTTGCCGCCGCCCGTGCCGCGCTTCGGCGGGAAGATGTCCTTCAGATCGCGGCCGACCATCAGGGAGATCAGCCGTTCGCGGTTGACGTCGCCGATGTCGGTCGTCGCGACATGCGCGCCGTCCTTGAACACCGTCACGCGGTCCGCGATCTGGAAGATCTCCTCGAGCCGGTGCGAGACATAGACGATGGCGACGCCTTCGGCCTTGAGTGCGGCGAGCCGCGCGAACAGAAGATCGGCCTCACGGCCGGAGATGACGGCGGTCGGCTCGTCGAGAATGAGCAGCTTGACCTTGTGGACCAGGGCCTTGGAAATCTCGACCATCTGCTGATCCGCGACGGTCAGCTCCGAGACGATCTTGTCCGGATCGATCGCGACGCCGAGACGCTGCAGCAGGTCGGCGGCGTCGCGACGGGTCCGATCATGGTCGATCAGGCCGAAGCGTCCGCGCCGCTCATGACCGAGGAAGATGTTCTCGGCCACCGTGAGATGCGGGAAGAGCACGAATTCCTGGTAGATGACATGGATACCGGCGGCCTTGGCATCGGCCGGGCCGCTCCAGCTCACGACCTTGCCGTCGAACGCGATCTCGCCCGCGTCCGGCTGCAAGGCCCCCGCGATGATCTTGATCGTGGTCGATTTCCCGGCGCCGTTCTCGCCGACCAGCGCGTGAATCTCGCCGGCGCGGACATCGAAATTGATACCAGAGAGGGCCTGCACGCCGGCAAAGCCCTTCGAGATGCCTGTGAGCTTCAGCATCGTCTCTCACTCTCCCTGCAAGGATGTCCGGGCAGGCCCGGACATCCGAAGTCGGAATCCGCAGGGTACTATTGCGGGAAGTCGATCTTGAAGGTCTTGGGATCGTAGCCCGGGCCCATGCCGCCGGTGATCAGCATGTCCGGCGCACCGTCGGGAACGACCATGTCGGTCAGGCGCAGCTGCGTCTCGATCGACGGCGTGTTGTCGCCCTCGCTGACGGCGATCTGGGAATTGATCGTGTAGATGCAGGGAACCGGAGCGCCGTGCAGGACCTGCAGGGCCACCTCGACCGAGGTTCCGCCCATCGCCGGCGGATAGCCGACCTCAAGCATCGGAACCTTGTGCTGGATCGCCATCTGCAGCGGCCCGTTCACGTCAGACGTGGTGTGCGGCGGGATTTCGCCGTCCTTGTAGCCAGCCTCGATGAAGGCCTCGATCGAGCCGGGCGTCTGCAGGCCGTGGGCCGACCAGACCGCGTCGATCGACTTGCCATACTTGGCGATCATCGCCTGCATGACCTGCTTGCCCTTGACCGGCGACCAGTCCGAATAGACCGTCTCCAGCACCTTGATGTCCGGATACTGCGCGAAGACCTCGCGTGCGGGCTTCTCGCGGTTCTCGGAGGGGCTCGAGCCGGCCTGGCCGGCCAGCATGATCACATTGCCCTTGCCGTGCAGCTTTTCCGCGATCCACTGCGCGAACAGGCGGCCCATCATGGCGTCGGATGCCGTCACGAAGGTCACGAAGTTGTCCGAGGCGATGCGCCGGTCGACCATCACGACCGGAATGCCCTGGGCCATCGCCTGCGAGACGGCCGGATCGAGCGCCTGCTGCGTATTCGCGCTGACGATGAGCAGGTCGACGCCGCGGGAGATCAGGTCCTGGATATCGGCGACCTGCTTGGCATCGTCATGACCGGCATCGGTGATGATCAGCTTCTTGATCTCGTCCTTATGCTCGGCAGCCGCCTTCTCGAGCGAATGCAGCATCACCACGCGCCAGGAATCGCCGAGGCCGGCATTCGAGAAGCCGATCGTGTAGGGACCGTCCTTCTTGTACTGCGAGGTATCCTTGAAGCACACTTCGGTGTCAGGATTGTACAGATACGTCCGCGGCGCGCCTGTATAGAATTTCGAATCCTGAGCAAATGCCGGCACTGCGGCGACGGTGAGTCCCGCCATCCCGACAAATAGTGCCGCAATCTTACTTATTCTGATCATCGTTGTCTCCTCCCATGCATCATCTATAGACGACATGCACCAGTTTACAGGACCACGAACACGACAATGACGATTGCCGCGGTCGATATTCCTGAGCTTAACTAAGCCTCTGAAGCCTTTTCCCCTCCCGAGGGTGTATCGAATAGTTACAGGTCTGTCGGGGGGTGCAAACTGCAGAATTTGTCATTCTGAGAATGCGGGTCGGGCCAGCCGAGAGCGAGGCGCGGCGCATGACATAGGCGCAGCGGCCGGCACGCGCATCCTGCGGCGCGGCGCGATCACGTCGCGATCCATGAGGGGATCTTTCGACCTTGCGGGAGGGGCCGGGCCGCTCGCCCGCCGGCCGGCCTGCACGGCTGGCGGGGCGGCGCGCGAGCGCGCCGCTCAGTGCGCGGCGCGGTCCTTCGCCGGCATCAGGAGCCGGGCGGCCAGGATGCAGAGCAGGATGGTGAACATCAGCACCAGCGCGACGAGCGCGTTGATGTCCGGCGAGAAGCCGAGGCGCATCATCGCCCAGAGCCGGACCGGGAGCGTGCTGGTCGTCCCGGTGACGAGGATGGTGATCATCGTCTCGTCGAAGGACAGGGCGAAGGCGAGCACGGCGCCGCCGGCCATGGCGCCGGCGATGTTCGGCAGGATGACGCGCCAGAAGGTCTGCCAGCGGCTCGCGCCGAGATCGAGCGACGCCTCGACCAGGGTCTTGCTGAGGCTGCGGAGGCGCGTCAGCACCGTCCGGTAGACGATGGCGAGGACGAAGACCGTATGCCCGATCACGACCGTGACCAGCGAGCGCGGAAACTCGACCTCGCGGAAGAAGATCAGCAGCGCGAGGCCGGTGATGATCGGCGGCATCAGGAAGGGCAGGAAGACCAGGAACTGCAGCAGCGCGGCGCCCGCACCGCGACCATTGTGATAGAGCGCCAGCAGCGTGCCGATCGAGACCGAGAGCACCACGGTCGAGAAGCCGACGATCATCGTCGCCCGGAGCGCCGAGAGAATGTCGTCGTTCTGCGCGAGCGCGACATAGGCGGCGAAGGTCGGGCTCGACCAGTCGGCCTGGCCATGGGTGACGGTGAAGAAGGAGGAGAGAATCGGCACCAGCAGCGGGCAATAGAGGACGATGCCGACCAGCGCCGTAACCAGCGCGAGGAAGAGACTCGCAGGACGCAGCGAGGCCGTCATCGCGCCGCCTCCTGCTGGCCGAAGCGTTCCCCGACCAGGATCGCCAGGATAACGACGATGGCGAGGACGATCGACAGCGCCGCGCCGAACGGCCAGTTAAAGGCCGCGCCGAACTGGCTGTAGATGATCCGGCTGAAGGTGAAGCTGCTCGTGCCGCCCACCATCTGCGGCGTCAGGAAGTCGCCGATCGCCAGCACGAAGACGAAGCTCGCCGCCGACGCCACGCCCGGCAGGCTGAGCGGCAGCGTGACGCGCAGGAAGGTCTGCGTGCCGGTCGCGCCGAGATCATAGGACGCCTGCAGGAGATTGCCCGGGATGCGCTCCAGCGACAGGAAGATCGGCAGGATCGCGAAGGGGATGAGCAGCAGCGTGAGCGCCAGCAGCACGGCGTTCAGGTTGAACACGAACAGCGAGGACGGCTTGTCGATGATGCCGAGCGTCATCAAGGCGGCGTTGAGAAAGCCGTTCTGCCCGAGGATCGAGCGGATCGCGTAGATCTTGATGACATAGCTCATGAGCAGCGGCACGAGCATCAGGAGCAGCAGCGTGTAGCGCCAGCGGCCTCTGAGCGAGGCCAGGAAATAGGCGACGGGATAACCGACCACCACGCAGATCACCGCCACCGAAACGCACAGGATGCAGGTGGTGACGAGCACGGGAATGAAGACGGGATCGGTGAAGAAGCGGCCGTAATTGGCGAGCGTCGGCGTATAGACCATCGTGCCGTGGTCGACGCTGAAGAATGAATAGACGACGAAGATCGCCAGCGGGACCACGATGAGGACAACCGGCAGCGCGAAGGCGAGCCCCGCGAGCAGGAGGCCGCGCGGCGTCAGCGACGGCCTCATGCGAGCACCAGATGCGATTGCGCCGGGCTGAAGCCGAGCGCCAGCGTCTCGCCCTCGCCGAGCGCGATGCCCTCGACCTGGCTGGCGAGGCGCAGGCGGAGGCGGACATCGCCCGGAGTCGTCGCGACATGGGCGATCGTCGCCGCGCCATGGAAGCTGATCTCGGACAGCGTACCGGAGAACCGGTTGACGTCGTCCTCGACCGCCGGTCGCAGCGCCTCCGGCCGGAACGCGGCGAAGGCGGCCGTTCCTTCGGGCGCCTGCATCAGGGCCGTATCGCCGCCGGTCGAACAGACGAGGCGGCCGAGCGCGGTGTCGATCGCCCGCAGATCGCCATCCACCGCGCCGAGCGTGCCGGGCACGAGGTTGTTGTCACCGAAGAAGCGGGCGACGAAGGGGCAGTTCGGGCGATAATAAAGCGTGTGCGGCGTGCCGATCTGGCGGATATAGCCGCCCTCCATGACGCAGATCCGGTCACCGAGGGCGATCGCTTCTTCCTGGTCATGCGTCACGAACAGGAAGGTCGTACGGATCTCGCGCTGGATCGACTTCAGGAATTCCTGCATCTGCCGCCGCAGCATCAGATCGAGCGCCGCCAGCGGCTCGTCGAGCAGGACGAGGCGCGGCTCGCAGATCAGGGCGCGGGCGAGCGCCACGCGCTGTCGCTGCCCGCCGGAAAGCTGCGCCGGCTGACGATTGGCGAATGCGCCGAGCTGCACGAGGTCGAGCGCTTCGGCGACCTTCTTGCCGATCTCGGCCTTCGGGCGGCCGCGCACCGAGAGCCCATAGCCGACATTGGCGGCGACGCTCATATGCGGGAAGAGCGCATAGTCCTGAAACACCGTGTTGAACGGTCGCCGATTGATCGGCACGGCGCTGATGTCGCGTCCGTCGAGATAGATCGCGCCGGACGAGACGCTTTCGAGCCCGCCGATGAGGCGCAGCACCGTGGTCTTGCCGGAGCCTGAAGGCCCAAGCACGGCCAGGAACTCGCCATCGCGGATCGAGAGGTCGACCCCGTGCAGGACCGGGACCTGACCATAGGATTTCGATACGGAACGGAGCGCAAGCAGCTCGCGGGACTCGGACATCGGCGGTTCCGGTGTGGTGACAGAGGCTGGCGGGACCCGGGCTCGACCAGGACAGAGCCCGGGTCCCCAGGATCCGGGGCAAGCCCGGATCCCTTGCACGTCAGGCGAAGGTGGCGACGGGGATCAGGGCGCGGCCTTGATCTCGTTCCACATGTCCGAACGCTTCAGCGGGTCCTCGACATTCTCGAGCCAGACGATCTTGTCGTCGCCGCCGGCATTGGCCGTCGCGACCGCCGTATTGCCGAAGCCCGTGCGCTCGGAAAGCTGCGCGCCGACCTTCTTCGAGATCATGAAGTTGATCCACTTCTCGGCGGCGGACTTGTCCTTGGCGCCCTTGGAGATCGCCCAGGTGTCGAGCCAGGCGAGCGCGCCTTCCTTCGGATTGATGTAGGCGACATGGGCGCCCGCATCCTTCATCGCCTTCATCTGCTGCTGGCCGTAATTCGCCCAGATCAGCGCGACGTCGTTGTTCTTATAGATCTGCAGCGCCTCGTCGGCGGTGGTGTAGAACGAGAGGACGTTGTGCTTGTAATCGATCAGCTTCTGCTTGACCGCGTCCATCTGCTCGGGCGTCAGGTGGAAGGGATCGGGATAGCCGAGCACGAGCGCGGTGAAGGAGAAATTGTGCTCGCCATTGTCATAGGCGAGCACCTTGCCCTGATAGGCCGGGTCCCACAGGATCGCCATCGAGGTCGGCGGGGTCTTCACCTTGTCGGTGTCGTAGATCAGGCCGATCGAATCGAACGCGAACGGAATGCCATAGACCTTGCCGTCCTTCTCGACGCCGCCAACCTTGGACAGATCGCGGAAGCGCGGCAGCACGTCCTTCTGGTTCGGCAGCGCCGCGAGATCGATCGGGTCGACCAGATCGGCGGCGATATAGCGCTGGAGCTGGGCCGTGTTGATGGCGAAGACGTCGAAGTCCTTGCCTTCGCTGCCCTTCATCTTGGCCCAGATCTCGTCGTCGCTGCCGATGAAGACGACATCGGCATCAATGCCGGTCTCGGCCTTGAAATCGGCCACCCAATCCTTGTCGGCATAGCCGTCCCAGGCCATGACGCGCAGCGTCTCGGCGGACGCCGCCGATGCGAGCAGGGTGAGCGCGAGGCCCGCGCCCGCTAATCCCGTAAAGAGTCGCTTGAGTGCCATTGCTGTTCCCTTGGTTCCGGGGTGGTGCTGATTTCTTGTTTTTCTTGTCGTTGTCGTCGCGGTCTCCGGCGCGCCTAGACCCAGCCGCCGTCGACGATGAATTGCTGGCTCGAACACATCAGGCTGTCGTCCGAGGCCAGGAAGAGCGCCATGCGCGCGATATCGGCCGGCTGCAGCCGGTCGGGGAGGCACTGGCGCTCCGCGATCTGCTTTTCGCCGGCCGGCGTCAGCCAGAGCTTCACCTGCCGCTCGGTCATGACCCAGCCGGGCGCCATGCAGTTGACGCGGATGCGCTCGGGACCGAATTCGCGGGCGAGCGCCCGCGTCAGGCCCCAGACCGCCGCCTTGGCCGTGACATAGGCGGGGCAATCCGGATCGCCGACCATCCAGGTGATCGAGCCGAAATTGATGATCGAACCGCCGCCGAGCGCCTTCATGTAGGGGCGCACGGTCTGGGCCGCGAAGAACTGATGCCGGAGGTTGACCGCCATGCGGTCGTCCCAATAGGCCGTCGTTACATCCTCGGTCTGGTGGCGGTCGTCATTGCCGGCATTGTTGCAGAGCACGCCGATCGGGCCGTTGTGCTCCGCGGCCGTCGCGACGGCGGCCTTGAGCGCCTCGACATCGCGAAGGTCGCAGGGGACGAACAGCGGCGCCGGATCGCCGGCCGCCGCAATGTCCTCGACCAGACGCCGCGAGGGCGCCTCGGCTATATCGACGAAGGCGACGCGGCTGCCCTGCGCGCAGAAATGGCGCACGAGGCTTTCGCCGATGCCGCTGCCGCCACCGGTGATGAAGACGCTGCGCCCCTTGAGGCTCGGATAGGCGGCGAAGCGCGGAGCGGTCTCGCTCATCTCTCGTCCCCCCTCTCAGTGCGAATGCCGCGGGATACCGGCATCGCGGCGCCCGACGAGGAAGTCGAAATCGCAGCCCTTGTCGGCCTGCAGCACGCGCTCGACATAGAGGCTCGCATAGCCGCCTTCGGGCGCTGCCGGCGGCGTCCAGGCCGCCCGCCTTGCGGCGAGCTCCTCCTCCGACACGAGCAGTTCGAGCCGGCGCGCCGGAACGTCGAGCTCGATCATGTCGCCGTCGCGCACCAGCGCCAGCGGTCCGCCGGCCGCCGCCTCGGGGGCGACATGCAGGACCACGGTGCCATAGGCCGTGCCGCTCATGCGCGCATCGGAGATGCGCACCATGTCGGAGACGCCTTCCTTCAGCAGCTTGGCGGGAAGCGGCATGTTGCCGACCTCGGCCATGCCCGGATAGCCGCGCGGGCCGCAATTCTTGAGCACCATCACGGAGCCCGCGTCGATATCGAGGTTCGGATCGTCGATGCGCGCGTAATAATGCTCGATATTCTCGAACACGACCGCCTTGCCGCGGTGCTGCATCAGTTCCGGCGTCGCGGCGGACGGCTTGATCACCGCGCCGTCGGGGGCGAGATTGCCGCGCAGCACGGCGATGCCGCCCTCCGGCGTCAGAGCCTTGTCGAGCGGGCGGATCACCTCTTCATTGTAGTTCGGCGCCTCGCGCACGATCTCGCCGACGCTGCGGCCGGCCACCGTGACGGCGCCGGCATGGAGCAGCCCGGCATCATCGAGCGCCGCCATCACGGCGCGGAGACCGCCGGCGTAATAGAAGTCCTCCATCAGGAAGCGTCCCGACGGCATCAGGTCGACAATGGTCGGAATGCCCCGGCCGAGGCGATCCCAGTCGTCAAGCGACAGATCGACGCCGACGCGCCGGGCGATCGCGATCAGATGCAGCACGGCATTGGTCGAGCCGCCGATCGCGCCATTGACGCGGATCGCGTTCTCGAACGCCTCGCGCGTCAGCACGTCGGCGACCTTCACGTCTTCCTTCACCAGATCGACGATGCGCATGCCGGAGAGATGCGCGATCAGCCCGCGCCGCGCATCGACCGCCGGAATGGCGGCATTGTCGGGCAGCGCCACGCCGAGCGCCTCGACCATCGACGCCATGGTCGAGGCGGTGCCCATCGTCATGCAGCTGCCGGCGGAGCGGCTCTGGCCCTGCTCGGCCGAGAGGAAGTCCTTGACCGACATGCGGCCCGCCTTCACCTCTTCGGCGAATTTCCAGACATGCGTGCCCGAGCCGATGTCCTGGCCACGGAACTTGCCGTTCAGCATCGGACCGCCCGAGACGACGATGGTCGGCAGGTTCGCCGACGCGGCGCCCATCAGCAGCGAGGGCGTGGTCTTGTCGCAGCCGGCGAGCAGCACGACGCCGTCGATCGGGTTGGCGCGGATCGATTCCTCGACATCCATCGAGGCGAGGTTGCGGAACAGCATCGCCGTCGGGCGCATATTGCTCTCGCCCAGCGACATGACCGGGAATTCGAGCGGATAGCCGCCGGCCTCGTAGACGCCCTGCTTGACGCGCTCCGCGATGCCGCGCAGATGCGCGTTGCAGGGGGTCAGCTCGGACCAGGTATTGCAGATGCCGATGACCGGCCGTCCGTCGAACAGATGATCGGGCGGGCCCTGGTTGCGCATCCAGCTGCGGTGCATGAAGGCATTCTTGCCTTCGCCACCGAACCAGGCCGTGGAGCGCAGCGGGCGCTTCTTCTCGGTCATTCCTTGATCTCCCTGCCGCCGCGGCGGCGATTGCGACCTTCCACCACGCGGCGGACATCCTGTTCCGCGCCCTCGAGGAGCACGATCATGGCCTGCTGGGCGCCCAACGGATCGCGGGCCGCGATCCGGTTCGCCACCTCGCGATGCAGCGGCATGGACGGCTCCTGGCCGTCCGGACTGTCGATCGAGAGGCGAAAGCTCATGACGAGCGCCGTCTCGATCAGCGCAGCGAGCGAGCTGATCAGCTCGTTGCCGGTCATGCGCAGGATCGTCTGGTGGAACACGAGATCGGGCTTGGCGAAGAGCTCGCCGTCATGGACGACCGCCTCCATCTCCGTGAGAGCCGCCTCGAGCACGGCGATTTCCTCAGCGCTCGCGCGCGTCGCGGCGAGCGAGGCGGCCATCGGCTCGATCGCCCGGCGCAGTTCGAACAGCGCGCGCACATCCTCCGTGCCGATGGCGCCCGCATAGCGCCAGGACAGGACGTCGGGATCGAGGAAATTCCATTCGGAGCGGGCGCGCACGCGGGTGCCCGTCTTTGGTCGCGACTCGACCAGACCCTTGCCGGCCAAGACCTTGATCGCCTCGCGCAGCACTGAGCGGCTTATGCCCAGCGTCGGATCGCTGGCGTTCGGCAGCAATTCGCCCGGCGGGATCCGGCCCTGCACGATCCAGGCGCCGATCCGCTCGACCGCAGCGGCATGGAGGCCGCCGAAGGCGTGACCGGAGCCTGCTACCGGCAAGGGGGCCGACTCTGCTTGCGACATCGGATCCGATTATTCCTATTATTCATATTAATCAGACTTGAGAGCCTATACGCGGAATGCGCCGCCTGTCCAGCGGGGAGATGAGCGCACGAAAGCAGGCGTGCAGGGCGCCCGAAGCCGCGCGCATGCACGCCCGCGCCCCGCCGAAATCGGCGGGCTGCAGCGATGAAAAGGGTCCTCAGGATGGGAAGCGGCGTCGCGGCCGCCCACGATGGGCGGCGCGTTCTCCGGCGGGCCGGCGGCAGAACGAACTACGGCCGCGGACGAAGGTACCGCGGCGGCATCGTCACATGCGGCGGCCAGCCCCGGGCCTTGGGTTCGGGGTCGAGGTGCGGGCCTTGCCCGGTCAGGCGGGGATGGCCCGCCTGAGGCCGAGGCCGACGCCGATCCAGCTCGCGCCGGCGAAGACGAGGTCGACACCGAGGAAGATGCCGAGCGTCCACAGCGACGAGACGGGCCAGTGCAGCAGGATGATGCCGCCGAGCAGCAGCGTGATCACACCGGACAGCACGACGCCGCCCCAGGGCGTGCCCTGCTTCATGGTGAAGCCGAGGAAAATGCGCACGAGACCGGAGATGACGAGCACCACCCCGAGGAGAAGGGTCAGCCCGGCGGCGGTGAGCAGCGGGTTCTGGAAGACGAGAAAGCCGCCGACGATGTAGAGGATGCCGAGCGACAGCCAGAACAGGAACCAGCCCCAGGCCTTGACCTGGAAGGCGTTGATCACTTCGGCGACGCCGGCCACGATCATCATGATCCCGACGACGAAGACGCTCACCACCGTGGCGCTGACGATGCTGCCGAGCGCGATGGCGCCCGCGATCACATAGACGACGCCGAGGGCGACGATCCAGCCCCACTTGCCGCGCAAGGGCGCCAGCCCGGGAAACGTCCCGCGGCCCAGGCCCGATATCGTATCCGACATGGTGATCTCCCCGTCTGTGAAAGCCGCTCCCCGCGCGGCGAACCGATCGCGCACGCCACGGCGTGCGTCACGGCGAACCGACGGCCGGGCGCGTCGGCAGGATCGACCGCCGCACGCGCTCCGCGCCACAATCATAGCAGACCTTCATGCAGCTTCCGCCGCCTTGATGCGGATCAAGGGCTAACGCGCGTCATCGCACGCTAAGGGGCTATTCGCGCAGATAGCGCCCATTCGCCCAGCCGGAAATGCCGGAACCGCCGGGGATTTCGACCAGGCACCAGCGCGACGATTCGACGAGGCGGCAGCTGCGATTGGCGAGGCGGGTGCCATTCGGCACGCTCGCCACGAGCGGGGCGTTCGCGGCGGGCTTGGTGCGGATATTGAGGAGATCGCCCGCCGGCACGCCGACGACCCGCCATTCATCCGGTCCGCCCATCAGGCCGTCGGCGAAGTCGTTCTTCGGCGGCGGCAGCACGGCGATCGGTGCGCCCCCCTTGATCCGCACGGCGAGGCTGTAGTCGGCGCGCTCGCCGCGCCGGGCGGCATTGCGCATCAGGCCGACGCTGATGACATAGTCGCCGCCCCGGTCGAGCCGGCCGGAGAAGCGCGTGCCCGAGACGGAGCCGATGAAGACGGCCTCGTCGCCGAAGGGCGGCGTCACGTTGAAGGTCGCGGAGCGATTATTCGTCGAGAGGGTGACCGTCATGGTCTGGCCGGCCCGCGCGCCTACGACATAGTCGCGGACCTGATAGCCGACGACGCGCCCCTTCACCGTGGCCGCATTCGCGCCAGGCGCGAACTGGATCCGCGAGCGCGCCGGCTGCTCGCCGGCCGCGGCGAGGGACGGCGCCAGCGCGAGCGCCGACAGAACGATCAGGACATATCTCAGCATCGCTCGATCCCTCCTGGGCGCCGGGCGGGCGGGGAAGCCGGGCGCATTGGAATAGTCTGACGCCACAGTCGCCCTGTCCCGCGCGGATCACAAGCCCCCCCCCCTCGGCTTGCGCCGCCTCACCCGGATCGGCCCGGCGCGCCGCCCGCCCGCAGCGTCCGAAACTGCGCGAGCTGTGAAAGCTGGAGCACCAGCTGTGCCTGGCGGTTGATGCCGAGCTTGCGGAAGACGCGCTTCAGAACGATGCGCGCGGTCCCTTCGGTGATGCCGAGACGGCCGGCGACGTCGCGGATCTCCATGCCGCCGCCGACGAGCGCGGCAAGCCGCGCCTCGCCGAGCGAGAGATCGAAGATGTCGCGAATCACCGCGGGGTCGATCATGTCCCGCCGCTCGACGGGGGTGGCGAAGAGGAGCGTCGTCGCGCTGTCCCTGACCGTGAGCAGGCCGCGGGCGGCATCCGTCATGGGCATCGCCCATACGGCGAGCCGGCTGCCATCCGCTCCGCTGATCACGCAGGAGCGGGGAGAGGCCCGCACGTCGCCGCCGCTGCCCTCGTCCAGCAATGCCCGGAACGAGGCCCGTTCCGTCGCTTCGCGCGGCACGATGCGGCCCTCGCCGGGCAGGAAATAATCGGCGAAGCGGGCGAGGCCGGACGCATTGGCGAAGGCGATCCCCCCGGCGTCGTCCAGCGCATAGATGCAGGCATCCATCGAATCGACCGCAGTCGTAAGCGCCGCCTCGCTCGCCTCGAGATGGGTGATGCGAAGGGAGATCCGCAGCGACTGCTCGACATGGCGGCTGATGAGGCTCAGCAGGTTCATGTCGTTGCGATCGAAGAAGCCTTTCGCCTTTGCGCGCGGCACCGAGAGGCCGACCAGCATGTCGAGGTCGGGCAGCATGACGGCCGACATCAGGCAGCCGAAACCGACCCGCTCGAAGAAATCGACATAGATCGGATGCGTCTCGATCTCGTCCGGCGTGGCGACGGTCAGATCGCTGAAGACATCGCCGTCGGCAAGGTTCTGCGCGATCGCGCGCTGGGCATGCAGGTCGTGCCGCCACCAGCCCTCGGCCTGATAGATCTCCACCGCCGGGCGGAGTTCGTCGCAGGTGATGAAATCCGCCTGCGCATCGCCGCTGTAGAAGATGACGACGGCGCCGTCGGCATCGAAGATCCGGCCGATACGCGACAGGGCCACCGGCCAATGATCGGAATCGAGCGCGGCCTCATAGACGGCGTGCAACGCCTCGCTGAAGGATGGGAGAGCCAGCCTGTCCAAATTCACGCCCCCAATCCGCTGCGCCATTGATCGGTCCGGGCGCCACCAGCCGGCAACCATCCCGCGAGATCGATAATATACCATATGGGATATTGAGCACATATATTCAATCTGCAATTGTCATCAACAATGTCTATTTAATTTTCCAGCAACAGTACGGCGCGATCTGGCATCTGATTTATCTGATATTGCGATAAATCGATGGATATTGGAGCGCTTCAATCGATGAACGATCCGCATTTGCTGCTTTGCTCTGGCGATGCGTGGGCGCACGCGAGATGACCATCCTTCCGACGATCTGAACTTTGAACTCGCAAAAAGGGGGCGCTGATGACGACGGCCATCATCGAAGATCATCCGGAGAAAATCCGCTTTCCGCTCATGGAAGAGCGAGTCGTCGGGTTCCTGCTCGCCTTCATGGCCGGCCTGATGAACGCCTGGACGCTCTATCACGCGCAGACCTTCGCCACGGTTCAGTCCGGCAACGTCCTCCAGAGCGGCTATCGCCTCGTGCAGGGCGACTGGTCCGCCTTCATCTTCGCCTTCGGCTCCGTCATCGCCTTCGGCCTGGGCTCGGCGCTGTGCGGCGTTCTGATGACCAATCGGCTGCGGCACGGGCAGATCTTCACGCCGGTCGTGCTCTGGTTCGAGTGCATCGCGCTGCTCGCCCTCGCCATCGCCTCGCGGCTCGATCTGGTCGACCCGCATGTCGTCGCCTATGGCGTCAGCTTCGTCGCCGGAACGCAGGGCAATGCCTTCCACAAGGATCACGGCATGCTCTACGGCAATGTGGCCGTGACTTTCGTCGTCCAGATGGCGTTCAATTTCCTGGCACAGAGCTTCTTCAAGAAGACGGGCATCAATGGCGAGCCGAACCTCATGTGGGCCGGCGTCTTCTTCTCGGTGCTGCTCGGCTTCGCGGCCGGCGGGGCGATCGGCTTCTATATCGACATGCGGGTCATCGACCACGCCTCGCTCTTCCTCGCTGCGGCCATCGCGGTCTGGCTCGCGCTCCGCGCCAAGGCCCAACCCAAGGCGGCCGATCCGACTTCGGGCGGTACGATCGCTTGAGCCTCCGGACCATGCCGAGGCAGGCCGCCGACGGGCGCACGCGCCCGTCATGCGTTTGCGGAAAGCCGCCGGCCGCCGATCGGCTATCGTCTTCTGCGGGCGGGCGTCGCGATCGAGGCCCGGCCGGCGCCGCTGCTTCCCGCCCTGGTTCCGGCGCGCACTTCACACAATCTCAATATCGACCCAATCAAATCCAGTTCCGTTCAGCAGAGAAAAGAGAGGGAGCTTTCGATGGCTGACCTGCCGCAACCCATCGTGGGAACGAGGGGCGCCGACATTGTCGGGCCGCGCAATCCGGAGGTCGAGGCGCAGAACCCCGACATTCTGATTCCGCCGTTGACCGATCATGGAGGCATCCAGAACCTCAAGTTCCCGTTCGCGATGGCCCATAACCGTCTCGAGGACGGCGGCTGGGCGCGCGAGGTCACGCAGCGCGAGCTCGGCGCGCTGAAGGAACTCGCCATCGTCGACATGCGCCTGCCCGCGGGCGTGGTGCGCGAGATGCATTGGCACAAGGAAGCCGAATGGGCCTATGTGCTGAAGGGCCGGGTCCGCTTCTATCTGATCGATGATCAGCGCCAGACCCTGGTCGAGGACCTCGAGCCGGGCGATCTCTGGCTCGCACCGGCCGGCTTCCCGCACGCGATCCAGGGCCTCGAAGAGGGCACCGAATTCGTGCTCGTCTTCAATGACGGCAATTTCTCCGAGAACCAGACGCTTCTGGTCACCGAACTCTTCGCCCATACCCCGCGCGAGGTGCTGGCCAAGAATTTCGGCGTGCCGGTCAGCGCCTTCGACGGCATCCCGGCGCATGAGAAGTACATCTTCCGTCAGCCCGTGCCGCCGCCGATCGATGAGGTGCGCCGCGACCTCGGTGCCGTGACCTTCACCGACAAATATGTCTTCCGCGCCTCCAAGCTGGCGCCGACCCGCTATCCCGGCGGCGCCACCACCGTGGTCGATTCGCGGAACTTCCCCGTCACCAATCTCGCGGCCCTGTTCATCGATCTCGAGCCCGGCGGCATGCGCGAGATCCACTGGCATCCCGATGCCGACGAGATCCAGTATTATATCAGCGGCAAGGCGCGCATGACCGTGTTCGACGCGGTCGACAATGCCCGCACATTCGACTTCGTGGCCGGCGATGTCGGCTATGTGCCGAAGACGCTCGCCCACTACATCGAGAACACCGGCGACGAGCCCGTGCGGGTCCTGAACGTGTTCCACACCGGCGAATATCGCGATGTCTCGCTCAACAACTGGCTGGCCCTGACGCCGAAACATCTGGTTCAGGGGCATCTCGATGTCGGCGATCCGCTGATGTCCTCGCTCCGCGCCACGCGCCAGCCGGTCGTCAAGGGCTGATCCGAGGGCGGCGATAAGCCGGCTGACCATCGCCGCGGGGCCGTATCCCCGCGGCCGTATGGCGGGCTTCCAAAGGCATCGGGCAGAGACGGCCCGGTGCAATTCCTGGTCGACACGGCGTCGTTGCCGGCTATGCTGTCACGGATGGTGCCAGCAATCCCCCCACCCGACGCCGCCCATCAGCGCGAGGACCGAGCGCTTCTTTTCGCGCACGATCCTCGACGCCCGGATCCCGATCCGATGCGGCCGACGGATCCAGATCCGTCGATCCGAACATGACAGCAAGACGAGCCGAGATGACGAGCGAGCCGCCCCATGAACAACCCGGCGCCTGGCTGCGCGAGCTGGCGCGGCTGAAGCCGGCCCCCTGGGAATGGGGCCGCGCGATCCGGTCCGCGCTCTGCATCGCCCTGCCCTGGGCCGCCGGTATCGCCTTCGACGCGATGATGGTCGGCATGTGGGTGTCCCTGGGCGCGCTGATGGCCGCGGCCGGCGAACCGGGCGGCTCCTATCACACTAAGCTGCGCCAGGTTCTCGGCGCCACGCTCATCGGCGCCTCGGGCTTCCTCGCCGGCTATCTCGATCCGCTGCCGCTCGCCGCCATCGTCGTGATCATGACCGCTGCCGGCTTTGCCGCCGGCATCCTCAGCTTCTATGGCGCCATCCTGTCGATCGGCACGATGCAGGCGCTCCTGCTCGCCTCGATCGCCATCGGCGTGCCGACGATCGCGTCGTTCTGGCAGGCCGCGCTGCTCTTCTTCGCCGGCGCCCTCATCTATGCCGCGGCCCTGGCGGTGGAAGCGCTGATCGTCGGCAGCGGGCAGCGGCGGGCGCTGATCGCCAGCCTGCTGCGCGCGCTCGCCGCCTTCGCGCGGCGCCGGAGCGGCGGTCCGGACGGGTCGCCCGCCGTGCTGCCCGTCGGCGCGCCGGAAGCGGCGTCGGCACGCCAGGCGGTGACCAGCCAGATCGCGGCGCTCTGCGCCCATATGCTCTCCCTCCGCTCGGGCAGCACCGGCCCCAGCCGGGAGGCCGACCGGCTCGCGGCGGTCGTGCACGGCGCCGACGTCACCTTTGCCGCCATCCTGTCGGCCTCGGACGCCGGGGTCCTCGCCGCCGCCGCCGAGCAGCTCGACGCCGCGGCGAACGCGCTCGGCCAGGGCGCGAAACTGCCGCCGATGCCGCAGGGCGGCGCGCCGGACGCGCTTTTCCGCGCGCTGGGCGGGCTGTTCAGCGCGATCGACGACGACATCGACGCCATCATCACGCCCACCCCGCACGGGGCCGGGGCGCCGCCGCGCGAGGGGACCCGCGCCGGGCGGCTGCGGATCGCCATCGACCGCCTCGCCCCCGGCGGCGATGCGGTGCGCACCGCGATCAAGCTGGCGCTCTGCATGGGTCTCGCCTATTCGACGCGCTATGTGAACGACGCCAATCACTGGTTCTGGGTCCCGCTCACCGTCAGCCTCGTCATGAAGCCGGATCTCGGTTCGATCTTCGCGCGCGCCGTGCTGCGCAGCGTCGGCACGGTCGGCGGCGCGGCCATTGCCGTGCTGGTGCTCGGCCTGCTGGCGAAGGGGCCGGTGCTGGTGGTCGTGATGGCGCTCCTCGCCGGCCTGCTGCCCTGGTCGATGCGGCGCTCCTATGCCCTGCAAGCGCTGGTGCTGACGCCGCTGGTGCTGGTGCTGGTCGACCTGCTGACGCCCGGACCGGTCAATATCGATTTCGGCCTGCAGCGCGTCGCCGATACGGTCGTTGCCGGCATCATCGTGCTGATCTTCGGCTACTTCATCTGGCCGCGGACGCATGGACGCGCGCTCGCCATCAGCTTTCGCGCGGCGAAGCACGAGATCGCGACCTATCTGCGCGCCATCGCCGACGGCGAGCCGGGCCCGCAGCTCTCCGGGCAGCGCCGCGCCGCCTATGGTAGCCTCGCCGACATGCGCGCACGGCTCCAGATCTCGCTCATGGAGCCGCCGCCGGCCTGCGACGAGGCTGCTTCCTGGTTCCCCCTGATCGCTGCGGCCGAGCGCATCTGCGATCGCGTCACCGCCTATTCCGCCCGCGCCGAAGGCCCGCCGACGCCGGCCGACGCCGCAACATTGCGGGAGCTGGCCGCCTATATCGCGGCGCGACCCGACGATAGGCCCGGGCTGCTGCCGCCGCGCCGCGCCGGCGCGGATGCCGCGCTCATGACCCTCTTCGACGGCGTCGTCGACGAGCTGGCGCATATGGTGCGCCTGCGCGAAAGCGGCCATCTGCCCGAGGCGCCGCACCCGGCCGGCCGGATGACGACGGGACTTCCCGCGGCATGAGGCATGAGGCGGGGGGCGGACAGCGACAAGGCCGCGCCGTTCGTGCGACAGAAGGCGGCGGAGGTCGGGCCTCGACGTCCGCAGCGCGGACGCAGGGATCGGGGAGAGCGGATGTGAAGGCACCGGAGGGCGCGCGGGAGAGCCGTAAGGATGACGCGGTCTTCTACGTCGCCGCGACGCTGGTCGGCGCCATCACGGGCGTGATCGGGACGGCGCTGCATCTGGGCGTCGACAAGGCGCTCGCCTGGCCGCAATGGCTGCGCGCGCAGGTCAGTCTCGACGAGCCGCTCTTCCTGCTCCTGACCGGAACGATCAGCGCCGTGCTCGTGATCATCTCGGTGTGGATCGTCCGCCGCTTCGCGCCGGAGGCCGGCGGCTCCGGCGTCCAGGAGATCGAGGGCGCCATGCAGGGGCTCCGGCAGGTGCGCTGGCGGCGCATCCTGCCGGTGAAGTTCTTCGGCGGCCTCCTGGCGCTCTCATCGGGCCTGGTGATCGGCCGCGAGGGTCCGACGATCCATATGGGCGCATCGATTGCGCAAGCAGCGGCGGAACGGCTGAAGCTCGCGACGCGGCAGAGCCGCGGCCTGCTCGCGGCCGGCGCGGCGGCGGGCCTCGCCGCCGCCTTCAGTGCGCCGCTCGCCTCGATCCTGCTGATCATCGAGGAGACGCGGCGCGAGTTCCCCTATTCGCTTCGCTCCTATACCGGCGTGATGCTCGCCTCGGTCGCGAGCGGCATCGTCACGCAGGCGATCGCCGGCAGCCGGCCCTTCATGGCGATGGACGTGCCGCAGATGCCGCTCACGACCATGCCGCTCTTCGCCCTGCTCGGCATCGCCCTCGGCTTCGTCGGCGTCGCCTTCAACCGCTGCCTGATCCGCGCGATGGACCTCTCGCTCGCTATCGGCAAGCGCTCGTCTTTCTATCTCATCCCGGCCGTGGTCGGCTTCCTGATCGGCGCGCTGCTCGTGCTGCAGCCGGACGCGACCATGGGCGGCGAGACGCTGGCCGTCTCGCTGGCGCGTGAGAACCCGGCCCTCGCGATCGTGGCGCTCATCGTCGTCGCACGCTTCGTGATGACCATGGCGAGCTATTCGACCGGCGTGCCGGGCGGCATCTTCGCGCCGATCCTGGCGCTGGCCGCCGCCTTCGGCCTGCTGTTCGGCCTCTGCCTCGAGCTCGTCGCGCCGCTTCCGGCCGGCGCGCAGGCCGCGCTGGTGGTCGCCGCAATGGGCGGCCTCTTCTCCGCGACGATCCGCGCCCCGCTCGTCGGCGTCGTGCTGATCGCGGAGTTGACGGGCGCCTATACGATGCTGCTGCCGACGCTCATCACCTGCCTGTTCGCGAATTTCATCGCCGACTGGCTCGGCGGCCGGCCGATCTACGAAGTCCTCCTCGAACGCACGCTCCGCCTCGCCGGCCAACCGGTACCCCCACCCGAATCGGACGGCTCAGGCCAGCAGATCGGCGGCTGGGACCAAAGGTGAACGGCGGGGGGCAAGGCTAGCGCGGCACGAAATAGCGTGTCGCGCCGTCCAGCTGGCCGCGCAACTTTGGCGCCGAGCTTCGGGATCTGGTAGTTGAGGCCACCCCATCCTCCGATGGACCGGCGATCTAGCCTATAGCAAGCCGCCACGGGCCGAATAGAACGATCCTGCGGTGACGGGCCGCCGGGCCAGCGTAGACCTTGGCGGCCCACTCGCTAGTCAGCCGGATCTACGTCCGTGCGCAGCTTGCTCGATGACCTTGGCGACCGCCTTCGGGCTTGAGACGTAGATCGCGTGGCTGCCCGGCGCTTCCGACACCACGGCGCCGGCACGTTCCGCCATGGCGCGCTGCGCCGGCGGCGGGATCATCTTGTCGTCGGCGGCGACAAGGTACCAACTCGGCTTCGCCTTCCACGCGGGCTCGGTCACCTTGCCGTCGAGCGCGGCGACGCCCCACGGCGCCTGCGAGTTCGCCATGAAAGTGGCGAGGTCGGGACGGACGTCGGCGGCGAAGGCGGCGGCGAACTTGGCCTTGTCGAGGAACAGGAAGCCGTCGACGGCCGGCGGCACCGGCGCTCCCGGCGGCGGATTGGCGATCAGGCTCGAGACGGATTCCCCGGCGTCGGGCGCGAAGGCGGCGATATAGACGACCGCCGCCACCTTCGGATCCGTACCGGCCTCCGATACGACGACGCCGCTCCTGCCCTAGTAACCCCCAGCATGGGCTTTCGCTTAGGCAATGCCCGCTTGGGCCTCCTTGATTTTTTGGGCTCGCCCCCCGGGGTCACCGTCACGGTACCGCCGAGCTGAATGCGTCGGATCAATCAGACCCGGTCCGTCCAAACGTCAGGGAAGCGGCGCGGTCGGATCGATAATCCTGTTCGCCCTCAAGTCGGACCAGAACGCGGACGACAACACCTCGGCTAGGGCGGCTTCGTCCTCGGCGATCCGGGAGGGCTTGCTTGCGCCCGGAATGACGGCCGCAACGGCCGGATGAGCAAGCGCGAACTGCAGGCCGGCGGCCTTCATCGAGATCCCGTGGCGCGCGGCGATGGCCTTGATGCGGGCGACTTTCTCCAGAATGGCCGGCGAAGCGGGCGCATATTCGAAGTTCGGACCGCCGACCAGCGCGCCTGAGCTGTAGGGACCGCCCACCACCAGTTCGAGACCGGCCGGTATGAGAGCCGGCATGACGCGCTGCAGCGCCCGTTCGTGGTCGAGCAGCGAGTAGCGCCCGGCCAGCAGAAATCCGTCCGGTCGCGGCTCGTCCAGCGCCATGATCAGCTCGATTGGTTCCACCTTGTTGACGCCGAGCCCCCAGCCCTTGATCACGCCCTCGTCGCGCAGCCTGTCCAACGCCCGGAAGGCGCCCTTGCGCGCCGCCTCGAAGACGGAAAGCCATTCATCGCCGTAGAAGTCCTGCGCCACATCGTGGACGAACACGATCTCGATGTGGTCGGTGCCGAGCCGGACGAGGCTCTGTTCGATGGATCTGAGCGTCGCATCGGCGGAGTAGTCGTTCACGACGCGGTTGGGGCGGCCATGGGCGAAGACGCCGCCCTTCTCGCCGAAGTCGCGGCTGGCTGTGGTCTCGATCTCGTCGAGGATGAGCCGCCCGACTTTCGTGCTGATGACGAAATCCGTGCGCGGCCGCCCGGCGAGCGCAGCGCCCAGGCGGAGTTCGGCGAGCCCGGCGCCGTAGAAGGGCGCCGTGTCGAAATAGCGGATGCCGGCGTCCCAGGCGGCATCGACGGTCTCCCGTGCCTCGTCTTCCGGTATGGCGCGGAACATGTTGCCGAGCGGCGCCGTGCCGAAACCGAGCCGACCCTTGATGATGTGCCTCAGTGCCAATTGCTTCTCCGTCAGTCGCCAGCTGTTGTTGCTGGATCGTTCCTCGGCAGGACGTGATAGCGCAGGTGAACGATATCCCTTGCCACTGGCGTCGCCGCAATCAGGGCGAGGCCCCTGGCGCCGAGAGGGTTGCCGTCGAGCGTCGTCGGCCTGTCGGGCTCTCCGTCCGCGATCGGAAGAACGAGCAGGCTGATTTCGTCGACGAGGTCCGCGCCGAGGAAGGCGCCATTGGTCGCTCCGCCGCCTTCAAGCAGAAGCCGCTCGATGCCGAACTCGGCCCTCAAGGCGCGGATGGCGTAGACGAGGTCAAGTTCGGCGGCCCCGGCGAAGAGATAGGATATGCCGTCGCGCTGCAGTTCCGCGAGGTGATCATCATCGACCGCCCGCGTGAGAATGGCGATGACGGCATCGCCATTGACGCGGTCGCGGTTGAGATGAAGCCTTCCCGAGCGGTCGAGGCAGACGGCATAGGGTCCCATCCCGGCCGCCGGCGCCTTCCAAGTCTGCCGCGGATAGAGTCGGTCAGTCGATGCTGAGCGTGGCGCGCCCTGCGAAAACTCAGCCATGGTGCGCCGGCCGACCAGCCAGGCGTCGGCGTCGAGCTCCCGATGCACCGCTTCGTAGACTTCCTCCCTGTCGGCAGATGCCGGCCAGCCTTCCGGCGTGATGCGACCGTCGATGCTGGACATCATGTGCAGGATCACGCGCGGTCTCATGGCTGGCTCCCGTCGGGCATGGTGGTCGAAGGGGCGGCAATCCCGGCATGTCGCGGCCCGTGACCATGCGACAGCGGAGTTCGCTCTTCCGGCGCGGCGCGCTCTCCCCTTGTGAACACCGCGATGAACAGCATCAGGCCGAGCCCGGTCAGCACGAAGCCGGCCCAGACTGACGAAAGCAACCCCCAGCCTGCGCCGATCGTGATGCCACCAGCCCAGGCTCCGAGTGCGTTGGCGACGTTGAGCGAGGCAAGGTTCATCGCTCCCATCAGGGATTGCGACTCCGGCGCCAGGGCCATCATCCTGACCTGGATGGTCGGTATCGCCGCCATGAGGGTGGCGCCGACAAACGGCAGCGAGACGACGAGTATCCACATGTTCGCGCCCCAGAGACCGAGCACGGCGAGCACCATCATCGCAGCACCATAGCCGGCGACGATGCCGCGGGACGGGTGGGCGTCCGCCAACCTGCCGCCATAGACATTGCCCGCCGCCATGCCGATACCGAACAGCGCCAGCGCAACGGGAACGACGCCGGCGGGCAGCATCGCGAGATCGGTCACCAGAGGGCCGATGAAGGTGTAGACGGCAAAGATACTGGAGATGCCGAGCGCGGTCGTCGCCATCATCAGCCAGACCCGGCCGTTCCAAAGGCCGCTCAGCTCATCGCGGACTGAGGCCCCGTCGAGCTCCCGCGTGCGCGGCACGAACAGCCAGAGGGCGAGGAACGAGACCAGGCCGAGCGCGCCGATGGAGAGATAGGCGCCGCGCCAGCCCACTGTCTGCCCGAGAAGCGTCGCCAGTGGCGAGCCGAAGATCGTGGCGAGCGTCAGCCCCGACATCACGACGGCGAAGGCGCGGCCCGCATGGGACGCGCCGACGACATGGGCGGCGACGACGGCGCCGGCTCCGAAATAAGCGCCCTGGGGCAGCCCTGTCAGGAAGCGGGCCGCGGCGAGCAGGCCGATGCTGCCGGCAAAGGCCGAAAGCAGGTTTCCGGCGACGAAGATGCCGATCAGCAGCAGGAGCAGCGTCCGCCTGTTGAGACGTGCTGCAGCGAGGGTCAGCGCCGGCGCGCCGATGACGACGCCAAGCGCATAGAAGGTGATGGCGTGAGTGCCGGTCGGCACATCGACGCCGAGCGCGGGCGAGAAGATCTGGATGATCCCCATGCTGGCGAATTCGGTCGTGCCGATGCAGAACGTGCCGAGCGCCAGAGCGAAGAGCGTCGCCCGTCCGTGACTTTCCGGGCTCCTCACCGCCCCTGCCGGCGTCGCGTCATGCAAGCTGGTCATCGCAATCCCTTCGAAGGCTCCAGGCATGCGGAAAAGGCTGCGGTCCGGCCGGGCGGCACGACGGGAGGGAGGCTCCCGTCGTGCTGGCCGGAAGGGCGGACCGCGCACCCGAGGTCCGCGCTGCCCCGCACGGTCAGCGGCTGACAGGCTCAGGGCGCCTCGGTGGCCGCCGCGATGATCGCATCGGCGACCACCTGCGGCTGCGACAGCATGGCGACATGGCTCGCCGCGGCATGGGTCGTCGTCGCGTGCATGGCGTCGGCGAAGATCTTCTGCAGCGGCGGCGGGATGATCTGGTCGTTGTCGGCGATGACATACCAGCTCGGCTTCTTCGACCAGGCTGGCTCCGTCACCTTGCCGTCGAAGGCGCCCGAGAAGAGCGGCGCTTGCGTCGCGGCAAGCAGAGCCGCGGCCTCCGGCGTGACGTCGGGAGCAAAGTATTTCGCCATGCCTGGCGCCGACCAGGTCAGCCAGCCCGTGGCGTCGGCATGCAGTTCCCCCTGCCACGGCGGCGGTTCAGGCGCGGCCGCGACGATCGCATTCACCGATTGCCCCGCTGCCGGCGCGAAAGCGGCGACGTAGACGAGCGCCCGCACCTTGTCGCTGTTGCCGGCCTCGGTGATGACCACACCGCCATAGGAATGGCCGACGAGCACGACATCGCCGGGCTGGTCGGCGATCACGCGGCGGGTTGCCGCCACGTCGGCCTCGAAGGACGAGGAAGGGTTGTGGACGGCAACGACATGAAGGCCCTGCTTCTGAAGCAGCGGAATAACCTCGGACCAGCTGGAGCCGTTCGCCCAGGCTCCGTGTACGAGTACGATCGAGGGCGTATCGGCGGCGACCGCCGCGGAAACCATACTCGCCGTGCCGACAGCGGCGGCGATGACAACCGACTTGATGGGCATCGAAGTCCTTCCTTTCGCTTGTTCTCGTTGCTGGTCGACGCTGCGGCGGAGACGCAGTCCCGCCGCCAGTCCTTCGCCGGCAAAATTCCGAAGTTCTTCTGCAGCGGACGTCCAGCGGGAGTGGTGTTGCCGGGGCGTCGACCACAGCATCCTGACAAGGAGGCTGGACCGGTTATTTGCGAAACTTGCCCTTGTCGCCCACGAAGTTGCGGTGTTGCTTCTGGCGCCAACGCCATCTTCCGGTGCAGCACGACGCCCGACCGGCCTCATCACGATGCCTCGCTCCGGGCGAAATGACCGCGCTATCGCGACAGCCAGCCGATCGCGTCTGCATGCAGGCTGTGGATGAACAGCTGCTTATCGGTCTCGGTGGCGCCCGTCGTCTCCGGATAGGCGCCGCTCGGATCCTGCAGGTCCTCGACGACTCGGCCGCTCTCGTCGATTGCGAAGACATGCCCGTATGGCTGGCCTAACGGCAGCATCGATCGCGGCAGACGCAACAGGACTTCGCGGAGGAGGGGCTTGTCGGCGAGGGAATCGGCTGCCGGATTGCGCGGCCTGAACAGACCGACCCAGATGCGGCCGTCGCGGCCGCGCATCAGATTGTCCGGATAGCCAGGCAGATTGTCGACAAGCACCGCGGCCTGGGGCGATCCACTGCCGACATCGAGGTCGTCGGCGGCGACATCGATTTTCCAGATGCGGTAGCGGCCGGTCTCGTTGACGAAGAGGCTCCGTTCGTCGGTCGAGAGGGCGATGCCATTGGCAAAAGAGAGCCCATGCACGACGATGCGCGTCCTCCGGCTCTTCGGATCGTAGGCGAGGACGCGGCCTGTCGCGGACTGTTCCAGCACATCGAGAACGCTTGCCTGGAGGGTACTGCCCCAGGCGGCTGGCGCAAAGCGCGTTGAGGAATCCGTGAAGTAGATCATGCCGTCCTTCGCCACGACGACCGAGTTGGCATAGCCGATCGGGTCATCCGCGCCGACGCGGTTCGTGAGCAGCGAGATCTCGCCGGTGGGCGTGATCGCGAGCAGGCCCGACATCGCGTCAGCCGCGATCATTCGTCCGTCGGCGTCGAAGGCGAAACCGAGCACCCTGCCGCCCGTCCTGGCGAAGACGCGCTGGTCGCTGCCGTCTGGACGCATGCGGATGATCGCGCCGCTCGTCATGGCGGCATAGACGTCGCCATCCGGTCCGATCGCGATGTGCTCGGGGCCAAACTGTCCGGCGACCTCGATCCTGCGGAGGCCCGAGAGGCGCGTATTCGGCGCATGCGGACCGACATAACCCGGCGGCACTGGCGCGGACCATGCGACGGCCCGGATTGGAACCGGCCAGAAACAGAGATAGAGCGCGACGGTCAGGATCACGACCAGAACGGCGACGCCGAGACGGATAAATGATTTTCGCAAAGCTGACCTCATGCGGCGGTGGCGCGTAACGATGTTCGGGATAGGTCCCTCTGGCCGGATCGGCTCTGGAGGTTCGACGCATCGTAGAAGCCGCTATGGCGGCCCGATCGCCGGATCTTGCCGTTTATCCGGCAGATCCTGCTCTTTCAGCCCGCGGCGGAAAAAAGGCTCAGCGCCTGAGCAGCCGGCGGTAGTCCCGCGGTGTGCATCCGGTAAACCGGCTGAAGGTGCGGGAGAAGTTGGCTTGAGAGCCGAAGCCGGTATCGAGTGCGATCTCCACCATCGAGATCTGCCCTTCCGCGATGAGTCGCTTCGCGACCTCGATGCGGCGGGCGAGAAGATACTGGTGCGGCGAAAGTCCGGTTGCCTCGCGGAAGAGGCGGGAGAAATGAAACGGGCTGAGACAGGCCTCTGCCGCCAGCTCGGCGAGCGAGAGCGTCTCGGAGAGGCGAGACTGGATCAGGTCCAACACCCGCTGAAGGCGCCGTTTGTCTAGGGAGGGAGACCGCGCGGCCGGTCGCCAGCGATCGATCGTGTAGTGGCCTAACAGATGGGCGGTGAGCGCGGCGCTGAGGCCGTCCGCGACGAACTTCCTGGTCGGGCCTGTCTCACACGCAATAAGTTGGAGAAGGGCCTCGCCGATCCGGCTCAGCATGGGGTCGGAGAAGCCGCCCGCACAGGCGAGCTCAGCCTTCGAGGGATCGAGGCCATGGTCGATCAGGGCGCTGTCTCCGAGCAGCCTCGCCGGCAGGAACAGGAGCAGGCATTCGAGGGCATCACCAAGTTCAAGGTGGGTCTCGTTGCTTCCCGCCGGAAGCAGCCAGGCCCTGCCGGGAAGCGCCAGTCCCTCTTGCCACTTTCCGTCAGCGCAACGGCGCACGAGCGATTTGCCGGAGAGGATCAAGGCGAGCTCGGTGCATTCCGGCCGCACGCAGTTTTGAACGCCGGATCCGAACCTGTGATGCGCGACATGAATCGACTCTCCCTCCGACGCACCGCCAATGAACGCGCTGGACTGGTCGGTTCGGTCCGCTTGAGCTGCGAGAGGCATACGATCACCGGCTCGGGTTGAAGGCCGGATCAATCTCGCGCTGTTATCGTCCCCGAGCGAGTTAAACTCGGTTAAACGGTGCCGCGATGAAGCAGGTGCCGGTCGGTGTGCTAGATTGGCGTTGGGCTGTGGGGCGACAGCAGCAATGGTAGAAATCTCGGAAGCGCTTGCGGGTCGGTCTTATGCGTTCGGCTCGTTCGAGCTCGTGCCGGACCGCCAGTTGCTGCTGCGCAACGGCGTGCCGGTCCGGCTCGGCGGCCGCGCCCTCGATATCCTCACCGTTCTCGTCGAGCACGCCGGCGAGGTGGTCGGCAAGCGTGACCTCATCGCCCGTGTCTGGCCGGACACCTTCGTCGAGGAGGGCAACTTAAAGGTCAACATGAACGCGCTGCGCCGCGCGCTGGACGCAGGCGACGGGAATCTGACCTGCATCGCCACAGTGGTGGGTCGGGGGTACCGGTTTGTGCTTCCGGTCACAGTCTCGACGCCGCCTGAGGCCGGCGACGTGCCGCCATTGCGCCGAGACAACAATCTGCCGACGGCGACAACGCGCATCATCGGACGGAGCGACGCCATAGAGGCGGTCAAGCGAGATCTAGCCGAAGTCCGCCTGGTCTCCATCGTCGGCGCTGGCGGGATCGGAAAGACCACTTTGGCGCTCGCTATTGCCAACCAAGTAGTTGGCGAGCGTCGCGATGGGGTTTGGCTTGTGGATCTTGCCGCGCTGACTGATCCGGACCTCGTTCCCAATGCCATCGCCGCGGCGATCGGTTTGGCGGTGCATTCGGCGAACATGCTCGCCGCTCTCTGCGACGCACTCCGCGGAAAGTCGATGCTGATCCTTGTCGACAGCTGCGAGCATGTCATCGAGGGGGTCGCGACCTGCGTCGACCGACTGCTCGCCGAGACGGCCGAGGTCACGATCCTTGCCACCAGCAGGGAGCCGCTTCGCGTGCGTGGTGAAAGGGTTCGCCGGTTGCCCGGCCTGGCCGTGCCAGCCGACGCGTCGTCGATCAGCGCGCGAGAAGCGCTCGTCTATCCTGCGATCGAACTTTTCGTCGACCGTGCCAGCGAGGCCCGGCCGGACTTCGAGTTGCGCGATGTCGAAGCACCGATGATCGCCACGCTCTGTCGACAGCTTGACGGGCTCGCTCTAGCGATCGAACTCGCCGCAACCCGTGTCGATGGGCTTGGTGTGGCCGGTCTGCTCGATCAGATCAGCGATCGCTTCCGACTGCTTGAGAATCGAAGAGGCGGCCCCGAGCGACATCGCACTTTGCTGGCGACGATAGATTGGAGCTACGATCTCCTTGGTCAAGCCGAGCGGCTGATCATGCTGCGGCTTGCGGTCTTCGCGGCCGGCTTCGACCTGGAAGCGGCGGTCACGGTCGTCGGCGATAATAGGGTCCCACGGTCCGCGGTCGTCCAGGGTCTTGCCGATCTGGTTTCCAAATCGTTGCTCTCGGCCGAAATTGCCGATGATGGGATGCACTATCGCCTGCTCGATTCCATGCGAGCCTATGCAATGGAAAAGCTGAGCGGAAGCGGCGAGCTGAACGAGATGCGGCGCCGTCACATTGGGCATTGCATCGCCTGGCTTGCCGAAGCGAAGTACGATGCCGAACGCCTGCCGCGCAACATGTGGCTCGCCCGCTACAGCGGCAGAATCGACGATGTACGGAGTGCGCTGGCCTGGGCCTTCACCGACCAGGCGGCGGCATCGTTGGCTGTCCGATTGACGGTGGCCGCCATTCCCTTTGGCAAGCAGGTCTCACTCATCGAGGAGTGCCGAACAGCCGTCGAAACGGCGCTGCAGGATCGCTTTGCGCCCCATCGCAGCGAACGGGACGA
Source organism: Kaistia hirudinis (assembly GCF_014196455.1). Classification (GTDB taxonomy): domain Bacteria; phylum Pseudomonadota; class Alphaproteobacteria; order Rhizobiales; family Kaistiaceae; genus Kaistia; species Kaistia hirudinis. The sequence continues at coordinate 149,541 of NZ_JACIDS010000003.1, read as the reverse complement.
TCTGATCTTGAACCTTGCCCTCGGCGCGACATTGCTGCATTCACGCGGCCCTCTCGCCGAGGTGAAGGCGTCGCTGACCCGCGCGCTGCGCCTGGCAGATGATCTGGCGGACACCGATCTACAACTTGAATGCCTGCGTGGTCTCTCGGAATACGAGCTGTGGACCGGCGATTCCCGCGCTGCCATCGCGGTTGCCAATTCCATCCGGAGCCTCGAAGTCAAGGGAGAGAAGGCAGCGGCTGGCGATGCAGACGCGCAGACCGGCTCGGCATTGTCGTGGCTCGGCGCGCTCGGGGCCGCGCGCCACAGGCTCGAGGGCATCGTCCATCGGCCCGTTTTGGGTGACCCGCGCGGGGAAAGCGATCGCTTCCAGTTCGATCAAAGGTTGACTGCAACGGGTGCGCTGGCGACCGTCATGTGGTTGCAGGGCTACGCCGATCAGGCAGTGGAAACGGCGAAGCGTCAGCTCCGCGACGCGGAAGCCTCCCACTATGCGGTCTCGCTCTGCTGCGCGCTCCTGCACGGCTCGCTGATCATCGCGATGTATGTCCGCGACTATGCCGCTGCCGCCCGGCATCTTGAGCGCGGGCTTGCCCACGCGTCGACGCACGGCCTCTCGATCTGGCGAAACATGGGCTTCTGCGCGGGTGGAAGGTTGACGCTCTACACTGGACAGCCCTTCGATCTCGCCAGCTATCGCGAAGCGCTCGCCGAGATTCGCAAGGGCGGCTTTCGCATGCGCTATCCCAATTATCTCACCAATTATGGAGAGGCGCTCGCTCGGGCCGGCGACGTCGCAGGTGGGCTCGCCGCAATCGACGAGGCGATCGCATTGTGCCGTGAAAACGGTCAAGTGGTTGGCATTCCCGAGATCCTGCGCATCAAGGGCAATGTCATCCGCTTTGAGGAGCCTTCGCGCGTCGAAGGGGCGGCCGAGTGCTACCGCGAGGCGATCCAACTCGCCCGGCGCGACCATGCCCTCGGCTGGGAGTTGCGGAGCGCCATAAGCCTCGTGAAGTTGGCGCGCCAGCTTGGTGGCGACAACGATGCCGAGGCCATGCTGGAGACGGCCTATGGCAGATTCACCGAAGGCTTCGGGACCGGCGACCTGCGCCGTGCGCGCGCGCTGATCGAAACGCGCCGCGGCAACTGACCGTCAGGGCGGGTCGCCAGCCCGCAAGGCCGCGAAGCCCCGGCGAACCGGGGGGACGATGATCAGGAGCGCCGCGAGCGACGCCGCGAGCGCGACGGCAGCCATCGCCGTCTGCAGGCTGAGGCTTCCGGGGAAGCGTGTCGTCAGCAGGGGCACCAGCGTCGGTCCGAGGCCGATCCCGACCAGCGCCGTGACAGTGAGAGAAAGCGCGATCGTCGTCGCCCGCATCTCGTTCGGCACGCTTTCCTGCATGACGACATGCCCGATGACGTAGCCGGAAATGGACCCCAGAGCCCAGGCAGCGAACGCAAGCGCGAGCTGCGCCGGCGTTGCGGCGAAGAAGGTCGCGATCGCGGCGGCCGATGTCACAGTGTAGCTGCCGAGAAGAAGCACGACGCGCGTCGCCACGCCGTGGCGGCGTGCGAGCCAGTCGGAAAGGCCCCCTCCCGCCAGCGAGGCGATGACGCCGCTCGTCGTGATCGAGACGGCGACGAGACTGCCGGCTTGAAGAGGCGAGAGGGCGTAAGAGCGCTGAAGCAGCGTTGGCAGCCAGGAGACCAGGGCATAGTCTCCAATCCCGAGGGCCCCCTTGACCAGCGCCACGCGCAGCACGGCGCCGTTTTCCGCCAGCCATCGCTGAAGGACCTCTTGGATGGGAATGAGGTCCTGACGATGCCGCCGCAGCGGCTCGACGATCATGAGCAGCAGCGGCAGTAGCACGAATCCCGGCGTGCCGACGAAGACGAACATCTGGCGCCAAGGCGGAAGCGCGCCGACGAGCGGCAGGGGATCGAACAAGCCCGCCGCGCTCCACCGAAGCAGAATGCCGCCGGCGAACAGGGCGACGCCCGTGCCGAATGTCGCTCCGAGCGAGAAAATGCCAAGAGCGATCCCGCGGCGGCGAGGCGGGAAGGCATTGATGATGAGCGACGATGCCGAGGGAATGAGTGTCGCCTCGCCGAGCCCAACGCCGACGCGCGCGGCAAAGAAAGTCCAGAAATCGGCGGCGAGCCCGCAGGCGATCGTCGCCGCCGACCAGAGCACAACGCCGCCGGCGATCAGGTTGCGCCGGTTGGCACGATCGGCCAGCCGGCCGCATGGTAGGCCGGCGAGCGCAAAGATCACCGCGAAGCCGGCGCCCTGCAGCAGGCTAATCTCGAGATCGGACAGGCTCAGCTCGCGTCTGATCGGATCGACCACAAGATTGATGACGAGGCGATCGGAGAACGAAAGAAGAAGCGCAAGACACAGGATGACGACAGCATACCAAGCCGTAGCCGATGTGCGGTCATCCACTTCACCCGGCTCCGTCATCGCTCGCTCATCATTCGGGCACCAAGTGCAGTCGTCGCGTCGCCTTGCGAGATTCGCACGAACGGCTCGGTCGGGACAAGCAATGCGAGGAAGCGCAGCGCAGGGGCCGAAAAGCAAATCTGAGCAAACAGAGCGCAGGAGTGGCAAAGACCCGAAGTGATCTCTCGGCCATGCTTCCAGTCGCGACGCCGGTCCTTCACGCGACAGTCAGCTATCGGCCTGCCGTGAAGCCGCGCCTCGCGCCCGTCCCATGACCACGGCAGGAGAGCGCCATGCTACACGCCACCAAGTCCGCGCGTCGTCGCGGATTTCAGATCCACGCGTTCGTATTCGTCCCGTCGATCATATTTCTCGCCGTTCTCAACTTCATTCTCGGCGCGCCCTATTGGTTCGAATGGCCACTGCTCGGATGGAGTCTAGGTCTCTTGACCCACTGGTGGTTCGCCCTCGGCCCCGGATCATTGCAAACCGATTGACGCTCGGGGCGCGGCGTCAGCGTTGTTCCACGACAATTATCCGGACGACTTACGACCGCGGTAGCGCTCGCCGGCATGGGCCTTGGCACAGGCAATGACGGCGCGCTGAGCTTCCTTGATCGCCTCGGACTGCGCCTGGGATGCCCCAAAACACGCGGGTAGCGCTGTCGTCGGCCCTGCCCTGGCACAGACGATAGCCTCCTCTCATGCCTTCGCCGTGCTGCAACAACATGCGAGGCGTGACAGGCACCAAGAGCGGTTTCTATCGATGTCAGGCGCATTCGCCGACTTGCGTTGCCAGGCCCTAAATCAGCCGTCTAACTGGCCGTCGGGGCAAGGCTGATACCTGCAGCGCCCTCGACAATCTCGCCGCGGCGCAGCATCTCTTCAGCGATCGGCTCGATAGCAGGGCGGAATTCCGGTCCCGTCCGTTGAAATCCGAAGAGAAATGCGACGGCGCGAGCTATTTCGTTCCAAGGCAAGGCTCCGTTCTCGTCTAGTACCGTCCGAATCGCTGCTGAGATTTCGATTGGAGCCAACATGCTTGCCTTGCGCAAACTCAGCGGCGCTCGCGAGCGGTTTCGCAGGGGAACGTCGACGAGTTGGGTAGTCGTGCACCAGAACTCATCCTTCGCGAGGATTTCGCGATTCACGGATTTGAGATGGCGAAGAGCTGTTGACACGCTGGCCGCAATTCGGGACCCGGCCTTCTGCTTTCCGAACAGGCCAGCCAGCCGGCGCGCTACCTCCTCCTGATGTATGGGGCCTTCGATTTCGATGATCCGCTGCAGAATGGGCGCAAGTTCGCGAATCGAAACTTCATGGGGCTCCTGACCAAAAGGGATCGGGAAGTCGGCCAGCACATATTCTGGCAATTGCCGTCCGCTTGAGGGCGCGGGCTTGACGTCCTCGCCCGGCTCCTCCTCCACGACATAAGGCTCAGGCTCTGGATCGGCGGGCTCCACAGGCCGATGGGGGACATGATTCACCGCGTCCCGCAGTGCGGTCTGCAATCGCCTGACCTCGTCGCTCCGTCTATGAAACCAGTCGGTGCTCCATACGCGATGGAAGCGCCAACCGAGCTCCTCCAACACCTCTTGGCGGAGCCGATCTCGCTCCCGCGCCCAAACGGCGGAATGATAGGTAGCGCCATCGCACTCGATCGCCAGCATATACTGGCCTAATCTCTCCGGATGGTGCACCGCCATATCGATCTTGAAGCCAGCTGAGCCGACCTGAAGATCTACGGCATGGCCCATCGCTCGGACCACGTCGGCGACGGCGACCTCGAACTCGGAATCCGGGTCGGCCCCAAGCGCCCTCGGCTCGGCGAGGACGCCGGTCTCACCGTATTGCAGGAAACGCTTGAACACCCGGGCGCCAACGCTTCGGCTTCGGGCGAGGTCGATGTCGCCGGATTGGAACGAAACAAACACCTCTGTCCGATACCGCGCCCGCGTGAACAGCACGTTCAGGCGTCGCTCGCCACCCTCCGTCGAAATGGGTCCAAAGGCCATGCTGTCAAGCCGGCTGCCAGCGGTCCTCGGTCCGTAGCCAACGGAGATGTAGATCACATCGCGTTCGTCGCCCTGGACATTTTCGATGTTCTTTACGAAGAACTCCTCATCCCGGCCTTCGCGCATAAAGGCGTCGAGATCGGCGTCGGTCTGCCGCAGCTTGTCCAGCCAATAAGTCACCTGATCCCGCTGTGTCGTCGAGAACGTGACGACGCCGAGCGAGCGACCGGGAAAGATCCGAGCATGAGCAGCGACGGCTTGGGCGATGGCTTCCGCCTCGATGGGATTGTTCCGTTTGCCTCCACGATCATAGGCCCCCATTACTCGGCGAACCGCCAGGCCATCTGTTTCCCGAGACATCGAGGGCGAGGGAAAGAGAACAAGCTCCCCCTTGTAGAACTCGTCGTTCGAGACCTCGATGAGCGAAGCGTGTCGAGAACGATAGTGCCATTTCAGCATCTTCGAGTTGAGGCCGCGTGCGTCGCAAAGCTTCAGAATGCTTTCGAGCTCCGCGGCGGCCGTCAAAGGCGGCGCCGGATTCTCGTCTTCGTCATCAGGCGGCTCATCCTCGTCATTGGAAACCACTTTGTCGAAGAACGAGGTGGGCGGTAGCTGCTCCTTGTCCCCCACCACAACGATCTGCTTCGACCGCGCGATTGCACCGAATGCGTCCTCGGGCCGGATCTGCGAAGCTTCGTCAATGACTAGGAGGTCGAATTCGAGCCGGTTCGGCGGCAGGAACTGGGCGACGGAGATCGGACTCATCAGAAAGACGGGCTTGATCTGCTGGATGACGGCCCCTGCCTCGCTCATCAGCCTGCGGATCGGCTTGTGGGCTCGTCGCTTGCCGATTTCGCCGCGCACGATGCCCATGGCGCCCATGCCGCCGCGAGGAATCGACGCGACGTGATTGCCGCGGATCATCCGGGCCGTCGCCCGTCGCCTCGCGGTCTCCAGCGCCTTGAACGAGGCGACCATTTCGGCTTTTTCCTCGGCGGTAAGCTGCGTCGCCCAACTCTCACCGGCAGCAAACTGACGATAGAGCGCCTCGGCATGAAGGTAGCGCACCGTGTCGGATGCCTGCTCGGGCAGGAGGTACCCGGCGGAGACGGCGTCGGCAATTGAGGAGCCCGAAAGGGCTCGCAGGGCTGCGTCGGCCGTGTCGAGTTGCGACCACTCCTCAAGGCGGTCGATCTGGTCGAGCCAAATCTGAGCCTTTTGGCTCAGCAGATCGAAGGGGACGTCCGGAAGTTTTCCGTGGCTGAAGACAGTCTCGACATCGACGGCAAGCTGGCGGGCGATGTCCTCCATCAGCCTCATCGCGGTCTGGCCGAGACTTTCGACATGCCCGCTCAGCGCCAGAAGCTGTTGCGGCTCATTCTGTCTCAGTTGTACGGCCGCGCTCGGATTTAGTTCAACCGCCAGTGACAGCAAGCGGCTTACCCAGTCCGCCGCTTCGGACATAGACTCGAAATCGGTGTCCTCGTCCCGCCAGTGCGGCCCAAACCAGGCGGCTCCCGTCTGCTTCAGCTCGGCAAGGCGCCTTCCTGCCTGCTGCAGATCGACCAATTGACTATAGAGCGCGACCCGGTCGGGTTGCGATTTGGGCAAGGAGCCGGTCAGAAGTGAGCTCAGCTCAGCCGAACCGGACCTGTATTCGCCGCTGAGACGCCCGAGCAGGCTGTGTCCGGCTGCCAGCCGCTGGCGCAGATGGTCGATTGGCGCAGCGAGCGCCGGACCGATAAAGAGTGGTCCGGCAGAAGCTCGCTGGCGCTGAAATGCGCGGCCTGCTTCGATCAGCGCCCGAGCCTGTGCACTGCCGCCCTGTGCCGCGAAGATGGCGGCGAAGGGGGCTGCCAGCGGCGATAGAGCAGCGATATGGCGAACCACTGCGGAAAGACCTTCGGCAGATATCTGGCTCGGATCGGCGCGGCTTCCGACGCTCCGACCGGCCAGCTGCGTCATGTCACGCGCCTTTCCAAGCGCATTGACCAGATTTTCGAGCTTGGGGAGCAGCCTTTGAATGTCCGTTGGCAAAAGCTTGGTATTACCGACACCGTAGAACGGATGGGCGAGCCGGGGCCCGGCCTTCTCGGTCAACTTCGCTAGCGCGCCGACCGCCTGAAGCACGGCGTCACGGTCTTGCCTTGACCAGTTTGCAATCCCCTCCACCTCGATGTCGGGCGGCGTCAAATTCGTTTCGCTCAGCCCGATCAGGGTCGACAGGACCTGATATGGCGTAAACCCCGTCTCGCCGATCGGCTGGTGCATTACGGCCGCGACCTTGTTCAGACGGTCGCGGAGTTGTGTCAGTTCCGCCGTGTCGAGACCGTTCGCAGGGAACGCCGACGAAGCTTCGAGGGTGCGCTCCAGCTCCGCGAGGACCTGCTTCTTGTTGGCCGAACGGGAATGGAGTTCAAGGCAGATATCCTGGACTCCGGCCTTCTTCAGCCGGTCATGCACGACGTTGAGAGCCGCCATCTTCTCCGCGACGAACAGCACGCGTTTCCCGTCGTGCGCGGCGGCAGCAATAATGTTGGTGATCGTCTGGCTTTTGCCGGTGCCGGGCGGGCCCTGCACGATGAGGTTGCGACCTTTGCGTACGGTCTCGATGACAAGGGTCTGCGAGGCGTCGGCATCAACGATCTGGACCAGATCCGCTGGCGCGAAAAGGCTGTCCAACCGACTGTCATCGGGAAAATCCTCCGCCTCCGCTTCAAAGCCTTCCTGCAGGAGACCTGCGACAATCGGGTGATCGAGAATTCCCCCTTCAGACCAGTTTTCCGGTTCGAGATCCTTCACCATCAATAGCTTGGCAAAGGAAAAGAACCCGAGCTGCATTCCGTCCGGTTCTATGGTCCAGCGCGGCTTGGGACTAACGGCGTCGGCGACGGACGCGAAATAGTCGCTCGGCGACCAGTCGTCGCTTTCAGGAATTTCCGGCAGGCGAATGTTGAATTCATCCTGAAGCCGGCGCTTCAGCGGCTCATTTGTCAGAAGATCTTCCTCGCGGGCGACAACCTCGTACAGCGAGGTCCGCGGGTTCCGCACGAGACTGACCGGTAGCAGAACGAGCGGCGCTTCCCGGATGACGTCTGACGCCTCATCCTCGTACCAGCGCAGAAAGCCTAGGGCCATGTAAAGGGCATTGATGCCCTGTTCCTCTTCCAGCGTCTTGGCTTCGCGTGCCAGGCCGAGGAGCCTTTTGTGCAGCTTGTCAGGGCCCAGCCGGGTCTGCAGCAATTGATCCGTGTAGCGTTCCGGGTCGATCTCGCCGGCCCAACGCCGGGTGAGCACCGGCTCGTCCCTAGCGGTCGACTCGATCGCGCTCGGATCGGCGGAAAACCGCATCGGCTTGGCGCTGCGAAGCAAAATGTGGAACGTATCGTCGGATCGCTCGTCGAAGATATCGATCGACTTGCCCCGTTTCCCGAAGCGCGCGGCGTGGACCAGCCGGTTCCGAGTTCCCGTCTCGATCAGTCGCTGGCGGACATCAGCCAGAAGACGGGCGAGCCGACCGTCTCGTGCTGGGCGCTCTTCCCGCTTAGCTGGCTCCCGCATCGCGAAGTTCCTATCTCGGCACGAAATAGCGTGTCGCGCCGTCCGATTGTCCCGTGCGGGCGGCGCCGGTCGCGACCAGCGTTTCCAGCACCTGCTCGACCCGCGCCTTGCGCTTGGAACTGGTGCGGCCGTCAAAGGCAGCAGCAATCGCGTCGGGCAGCGCCGGCGCCGGGGCGCGGGCGAGCACGTCGCGCACGATGCGGATCTGCTCGAAGGCGTCGGACGGCCATTTGGGCGCGCCCGCGCGCTCGACGATCGCGAGCTCCGCCTCGACCTGCTCGCCCTCGGGCCTGGCGACCTTGGAACCGAGCTTCGGGATCTGGTAGTCGGGCCTGAGCCAGCGCACCAGTCCGCGCGCCTCCTCGGCCGCGCGCTCGCGATTGAGCGCGACGAGGCGGGTCAGAAGCTCCTCCTCCGCCGCTTCCTGCTCCGGCTTCTTGTGCGGGCTCGGCGTCGTCGCGCCGGGCTTGCCGACCAGGGCCGGCGCGAGGTCGGACCAGCCATAGGCCTCGAACACCGCGCGGTCGATGTCGTCGTGGATCTCCTTCAGCACCGAGACGAGCCCGGCCTCATGGATCGCCCGTTCCTTTTCGTCGAGCGGCGGCACATCGGCGCCATCCTCCAGTTCGCGCAGCCGCTCCAGCACATTGTACATGCCGGTCATGGTGAGAAAATCATGCTCCGCGAGCCGCGCCTTGCGGAAGGCATCGAGCCGTTCGCCGAGGGTGTCGAGCCGGGCGAGCAAGGCGGGCGGGAGGTCGGAGAAGGCTGGAAAGGGGAAAGTGTTGAAGACGACACTGTTCTGATATCGGGGGTCATTTCCAGCGCCCATCCTGCCGCCTAGTCGAATAGACCAATGACCATGCGATCTCGCATGCAGACAGGAGAACACATGCCAATCAGCAATAGCAATCGCTATAACTGAACCATCTATCAGGACATCGGGCCACGGTTGAGAGACGAAATACCTGTGCTTGGATACTTCAACGGTTACAAAGTATCGCTTGATTCCGAGAAGCGCCGACCTCATTTCGGGTCGCGGTTCTTCAAACATCCACCAACGATCACGATAAGAAGCGCGGCGGACCTCATCTTTATGAGGTTTTACGTGAGTTAAGAGATACTGATGAATATCGGGGTATTGAGTAGCGACCTCATCATGTCCTAGGCCAAACAGATCGACAACCAGTGCGGCACTCGCTCCGTCTTTTATCTGATCCCCGCCAATATATCGCCTTATGATTGAATCATCGCGATATCGATTTGGAAAAATAGAGTCGTACGGAGGGGAAATTTGAAAGTCATCATGACCAAGTTTACACCCTTGATAGGAAGTATCACAGTTCGATTGCAGTGACTTTGCCTGCGTTACATCGACGCCAATCCGGAAGTCGGCATGGATCAATCCGATTTTCTCGGATAGTTGCACCTCCGGTGGCTCATCCCGCTTGGTCCGCCGTTCGGTCAGCACTTGAACCAGCCGGCCCTGTTCGCCGAATCGCGTGCCAACGCTGAACGCAACCCGCACCGCCGCAGCATTGGCGCTATCGATCCACGGATGATTTGGGACAGCAAATGAGAGTGTTGTGTCTTTCTGATTCAAGAAATTCACAATGACGGGACGATGGATACCTGCGTCAAGGTCTTCGTCGTTACGAACCCAAATCCTCGCGCTTCGCCGCTGCTGACAAGATCGGCGGCTCTTGCCCACCAGTAGGTAACCAGATCGAGCGAGTTTGGAAGATTTGGATAGGCCTTGAAAAGGGCATCGACGTATCCAGAACCAAGGCGCCGTCGCAGCAACTTGTTGCCAACAAACGGCGGATTACCAACTATGAATTCCGCATCGGGCCACTTCGCCGGTCGTGGGTTTCGATAGCTGTAGGTTTCAATTTGGGCTGTCTGGTCGGGGACCAATTTCCGGGTAGTTGGGTGGATCTTGTGTGTGACGCCGTCCCAGACTGTAACCGGTCGCCCTCTATCATCAAGGACAAGGCTCTTCTTTTCCGACGCGAGGATCGCGTCCTGATGGCGGATCGTGCCATAGGCGTGCAGCACCGGCTCTGAAATGGCGGCAAGGCCCATGGTCCTGAGCTGCCATTTCAGATAGCCGATCCACAGCACCAGATCGGCGATCGGCACGGCGCGCGGATTGAGCTCCAGGCCGTAGAACTGGCGGGGATTGACCGTCTCACCCTCCATGGCGAGGCGGCCCTGCTGTTCGCCGAGTTGCTCGATCTCCTCCAGCACCTCGCCTTCGAGCTTCTTCATCAACTCCAGCGCGACATAGAGGAAATTGCCGGTGCCACAGGCCGGGTCGAGCACGCGGATCGTGCAGAGCCGGTGATGGAAATCCTTCGCCGCCGCGAGCGCCTCGTCGTTTTTCCCCTCCTGCCTGAGGTCGACGACATGCGCCTGCACCGCGGTCCAGTCGGCGCGGAGCGGCTCGATGATCGTCGGCACCACCAGCCGCTCGACATAGGCGCGCGGCGTATAATGCGCGCCGAGCTTGGAACGCTCGCGCGGATCGAGCGCGCGTTCGAGCAGCGTGCCGAAGATCGCCGGCTCGACGTCCGACCAGTCCTGCCGTGCGGCGACATAAAGCTCGTGAATATCCTCCGCCGCGAGCGGCAGCGCCCGCCGCGTCTTGAACAGCGAGCCGTTGAACCGGCGCAGGCTCAGCATCATGCGCGGCTCGTACCCACCCTCGTCCATGGTCCGCCACAGGCTTTCGAGCGCCAGCGGGAAGGTGCTGGGACGGGCGTGCAGTTCCTTCAGCAGCTCCGCGAAGCCGGCCTTGGGCAGCAGCCCGACATCCTCGGCGAACATGGTGAACAGGCAACGCATCAGAAATTCCGCGACGTCGCGCGGGTCGTGCCGTCCTTCGAGGTTCTTGGCGATCCGCGCGAGGCGCGCCGCGATATCGCGCGTCACCTCGGCCGAGCGCTTGGCCGGATCGAGGCCGAGCGGATCGGTCCAGATCGCGCGGAGCCGCGCCTGGATGGCAGGATCGCGAAGGTCGTCCATCGAAATGCGATAGGACTGGCGATCCGGGAAATGGGCGTAGTTCTTCCCCTGCCCCGAAAAGTCCGCATAGAGCTCAATGACGTTGCCGACATCGAGCACGATGAGGAAGGGCGGATAGCCGTGCTCGACAGGCAAGGCGCGGGCGTAATTCTCGGCTTGGCCGCGGGCCTCCAGCATGGCGCGGTCCCAGCCGCGCGTGCCGCGCCGCGCGGTGCCGTGCTTGATCTGGGTCGCATCCTCGGGCAGCAGCGCCAGCTGATCGCCGGAGATCTTCACGCGATGGGCGATGCTGGACTGCTTCGATTCGAGCACGAAGCAGCCGCGCTTGTAGAGATCGATTCGGCCGGTCGTCGTCGAGCCGTCCGGATGCTTGAACTGCACCCGCCGCTCGAAGACGTAATCGTTGAAATGGTTCTGCGCGGTGCTGAATTCGGGCGGTTCGAGGCCGAGCGCCTTGCAGAGCCGCTCGACGAACACCTGCGTGTTGGCGATCTCCGATCCGCCCGACGCCTTGACGCGGGCAATCAGTTCTTCAAGCGCTGGTGTATCGATCGTCAAGGCCTACCCCCGCGACAGCTTAGATCGACTTGCATCGCGCCGTCCAGCCGCCACCCGCGCCCATGGATCCCCATCCCCGACACGCGAAGCCCAAAACGACATCGGACCCCGCAGGGTCCGATTTCGAAGCATTTCCGCCGATTTTCGGGAAGTGCTGACCATCTCAGGTAAATGAGATGGTGCCCAGAAGAGGACTCGAACCTCCACGACTTGCGTCACACGGACCTGAACCGTGCGCGTCTACCAATTCCGCCATCTGGGCTTGGGGCGGATGCTTAAGGGGCGTTTGGCGGCTTGTCAATCGCCGCTGTTGCGCTTTCCCGCCTTCAGAGTGGATAGCCGTTCTGGCGCGCGAGATCGAGCAACGAGACGGCTGGGCGGGGGCCGACATGGGTGATGACTTCGGCGGCGACGAGCGAGCCGAGCGCGGCGCAGCGCGTCAGCTCGAGGCCGCGGGCATGGCCGTAGAGGAAGCCGGAGGCATAGAGGTCGCCCGCGCCGGTCGTGTCGACGACGTGCTCGACCTCGGTCGCCGGCACCTGCTCGATGCCGTCCGGCGTCACCACGAAGGAGCCTTCGGAGCCAACCGTGACGGCGGCGAGGCGGCATTCGGAGCGCAGCGCCTCGAGCGCAGCGCCGAAGGAAGAGGTCTCGTAGAACGACTTGAGCTCGCCGTCATTGGCGAAGAGCAGGTCGATCGTGCCGTCGCGCAGCAGGCGGCCGAAATCGGCGCGGAAGCGATCGACGCAGAACGCGTCCGAGAGCGTCAGCGACACCTTGCGCCCGGCCTTGTGGGCGATCGACGCCGCCTTGTAGAAGGCGTCGCGCGCGCTCGGCGCATCCCAGAGGAAGCCTTCGAAATAGGTGATCTTGGTGTCGGCGACGAGCGCCTCGTCGATGTCCTCCGGCCCGAGCGCGTGGCAGGCGCCGAGATAGGTGTTCATCGTCCGCTCGCCGTCCGGCGTGATGAAGATCATCGAGCGCGCGGTCGGCAGCGTGCCGGCCGGGAGCGGCGCGACGTCGAAACGGGCGCCGATCGCGCGCATGTCGTGGCGATAGACGGCGCCGAGCTCGTCGTCGGCGACCTTGCCGACATAGGCGCAGGCGCCGCCGAGCGAGGCGATGCCGGCGATGGTGTTGCCGGCCGAGCCGCCCGAGGCCTCGATCGCCGGGCCCATCGCCTCGTAGAGCCGCTTCGATTCCGTCATGTCGACCAGCCGCATCGAACCCTTGTTCAGCTTCTGCTCGACGATGAAATCGTCTTCCGCACGCGCCAGGATATCGACGATCGCGTTGCCGATGCCGAGAACGTCGAGGCGGGCTTCAGTCATGGATGGATCCTGGAAATGGGGTCGAGGCGGGCCGGCTCTGCGGCTTGACGGGTCGGTCGCGGACTATACAGGCGGTGCTTTGCCGCGCAACAGCCGCGAAGCCCCGGCAACCCTTGCGCGGAAGGGACACGATGCCCAATTTGCGCGAGGCCGGCGGCCGGGCGCCGGCACGAGACCCGGCAGGAGACGATGCATGCTGCAGGCCGCCACCCTCGCGCTCAGCGAAATCCTGACGCCGCCCTTCCGCGCGGTGCTGTGGAAGTCGCTCGGGCTGACCCTGGCCCTGCTGGCGCTCGCCTGGCTCGGCCTGCAGGCGCTGGTGACGCATTTCGTCACCGTGCCGGATTATCCCTGGCTCGCCACCTCGGTCGCGATCGTCTCGGGCTTCGGCTTCATCGTCGGCCTCGGCTTCCTGGTGGCGCCGGTCTCCGCGCTGATGGCCGGGCTTTTCTCCGATGACATTTCCGCCCTCGTCGAGGCCAAGCATTATCCGCAGGATCCGCCGGGCCGCGGGCTGTCCTTCGGCGCCAGCCTCCTCGGCACGCTCGGCTTCACGGCGACGGTGATCGCGGTCAACATCGTCTGCCTCGCGCTGCTGCTCGTCCCCGGCGTCAATCTCGTCGCCTTCTTCATCGGCAATGGCTATCTGCTCGGGCGGGAGTTCTTCGAGGCGGCGGCGGCGCGCTTTCGCGGCGTCGAAGGCGCGCGGGCGCTGCGCCGGGAAAACAGCCTCACCGTGCTCCTCGCCGGCTTCGTGATCGCGCTGTTTCTGGCGATCCCGATCGTCAACCTGCTGACGCCGCTGTTCGCCACGGCGTTCATGACGCATCTCAACAAGCGCCTCACCGGCTCGCGCCCGGTGGACGTGGCGGCACCCTGAGGGCAGAGTGCCGCGATCCGCCTCCCGGACGGCCGGGAGGGCGCATCACCGGACCCGTCCATGCTGACCGACCTGCTGCTCGCCATCGTGCATCACCTGCTCGTCTTCATCCTGTTCGCGATCCTTGCGGTCGAGCTCGTCTGGATGAAGCGCGAGCTGACGCGCGAGGGCCTGCCCCGTCTCGCCCGGCTCGACATGATCTTCGGGATCGTCGCCGGCCTCGTGCTCGTCGCCGGCTTTGCGCGCGTCTTCTACGGCGCCAAGGGCTACGAGTATTATTTCGCGAGCCATTCGTTCTGGACGAAGATCGCCGCCTTCGTGGCGATCGCCCTCCTGTCGATCTATCCGACGCTCAAGATCATCGCCTGGAGCCGGCGCGCGAAGCGCGAGCCCCATTTCGTGCCGCCGGCGGCGGAGATCAGGCGCGCCCGCTTCGTCATGCATATCGAGGCGACGATCTTCCTTCTGATCCCGATCTTCGCCGCGGCCATGGCGCGCGGTTATTGAGGCTGGCGGGCCTCGATCTGGCGGCCCGCGGGACGACGCTCGGGAGAAGGCCGGACGACGGCCCCGGGGGGCCTATAGGGGACGTCGTCCGGTTTCGACAGTCTCCTGACGGAGCCTGCGAAGGGCCAACCGGCGGCCGGGTGTTTCCGGCGCCGGTGGTTGGTTTCGCGCCGCGCGGCGAGGCCGGGACGACCTGCCGGGCGGGGCGATCGACGCCTATTGCGCGCCGCCGCCCGCCGCCGTGACGGTCTCCATCACGCGGTTGAGGCTGAAGCTGCCCGGCTTCTGGCGCGGCGGGAATTCCTTGAAGGATTGCAGCCACTGGCCGACATAGGCCGCCGCCGGCGCGATCATGAACATGTGCTCCATGTACCAGCGCTGATAGCCCATGGCGTTCTCGTCCTCGGCGCGCTCGAAGGGGTCCATGCGCAGATTGGTCAGCAGCGGGGCGCGAAGCTCCTTGAACGGGTCCTGCCAGACGCGGAGGCCGACGGCGTCCTGCTCGAGGAAGGTCGCCTTCCAATCGCCGTAGCGCAGCGCCGCGACGGAGCCGTCATCGGTCCAGTAGATGAACTCCTTGCGCGGCCAGGTGCCCTCGCCCTTGAGCGCCGGGGCGAGATCATAGCCGTCAAGATGGACCTTGTAGGTCCGCTTGCCGATCGTGTCGCCCTTGAGCAGCTTCGCCTTCACGTCCGGCGCGCCGGCTGCCGCGAGCAGGGTCGGCAGCATGTCCTCATGCGCGCCGATCTCGTTGACCACCGTGCCGGGCTTCACGACGCCGGGCCAGCGGATCAGCGCCGGGACGCGGTAGCCGCCTTCCCAATTGGTGTTCTTCTCGCCGCGGAACATGGTCGTGCCGCCATCGGGCCAGGTGAAGGTCTCGGCGCCATTGTCGGTCGAGTACATGACGATCGTGTCGTCCTCGATGCCGAGCGTCTTCAATTCGTCCAGCAGCTCGCCGACCATGGCGTCGTGCTCGACCATGCCGTCGGCGTAGATGCCGAGCCCGGTCTTGCCCTGCGACCCCGGCTTCAGATGCGTGAAGACATGCATGCGGGTCGAGTTCCACCACACGAAGAACGGCTTGCCGTCCTCATGCGATTTCTTCATGAAGCCGATGGCCGCCTTGGTGACCTCCTCGTCGACCGTCTCCATGCGCGCGCGCGTCAGCGGACCGGTATCCTCGATCTTCTGCGTCCCGTCCGGCTGCGCCCAGGCATGGATCACGCCGCGCGGGCCGAACTTCGCCTTGAAGGCGGGGGCCTTGGGATAGTCGACGTTCTCCGGCTCTTCCTCGGCATTGAGGTGATAGAGATTGCCGAAGAACTCGTCGAAGCCATGCACCGTCGGCAGCATCTCGTCGCGGTCGCCGAGGTGGTTCTTGCCGAACTGGCCGGTGGCATAGCCGAGCGGCTTCAAGAGCGTCGCGATGGTCGGGTCCTCGGCGCGCATGCCCTCCGGCGTGCCGGGCAATCCGACCTTGGTCAGGCCGGTGCGGATCGGCGACTGGCCGGTGATGAAGGCGGCGCGGCCGGCGGTGCAGCTCTGCTGGCCGTACCAATCGGTGAAGAGCGCGCCTTCCTTCGCGACGCGGTCTATATTGGGCGTACGATAGCCCATCATGCCGTTGTTATAGGCGCTGATGTTGAAGCCGCCGATATCGTCGCCCCAGATGACGAGGATGTTCGGCTTCTTGACCGGCTCCGCGGCGTGCGCCGGCGCCCCGGCAAGCACCGCCACGCCGAGCGCGACGGCGACGGCCGTCCCTCTCCAATACCCCACCATAACGTCCTCCCTCTCGGTCCCGGCGCTTGTCAGGGCCGGTCTTACGATTATGATTTGCTATCGGAGTTCAGCCGTCAAATACCCGAAATGGTATCGTTTGATAGAGTCTTGTTATCGTGCATTCCGTTCGTCATCTTGAAATGTTATCGGCGCTCGCCGAGCATCGGCATTTCGGCCGTGCCGCCAGCGCGCTCGGCGTATCGCAGCCGGCGCTCACCCGCAGCCTGAAGCATCTGGAAGAAAATCTGGGCGTCACGCTGTTCGACCGCGAGGGCGTGACCCCGACGGTTTTCGGCCGCATCGTGCTGGAGCGCGGCGGCGCGATCATCGGCGGCTTCACCGACATGATCCGCGAAATCACGCTCGCCAAGGGGCTCGAGATCGGCGAGCTGCGCGTCGTCGCGGGACCCTATCCCTCGCAGATCTCCGGTCACCGCGCCATTGGCCGTCTCGCCGCGCGCCATCCGGGCCTCTCGGTGCGGCTGCACATCGTCAACTGGACAGCCGCGGCAGAGGCGGTGCTGTCCGGCGAGGCAGACATCGCGCTGGCGGAAGTGTCCGAGGCGGAACGCCATGGCGATCTCGCGGTGGAGCCGATTGCCGCCACGCCGATGCAGTTCTTCTGCGCGCCGGATCATCCGCTGGCCGGCGGGATGCCGACCATCGACCATCTCATCCTGTATCCCTGGGTGGGGCCTTCGGCGCCGGGCCGCATGAGCGGTGCCCTGCCGAAGACGGAGGGCGCCTTCGGCAGCTACGACAGGAACAGCGACCGCTTCCTGCCGCGGATCCTGGTGGAGACCTTCTCCGCCGCCCGCGATATCGTGCTCGCCGACAAGGCAGCGCTCGGCGTCGCTCCGCCTTTTCTCGTCGAGGCCGATATCGCCGCAGGCCGATGCGCGCTGCTGCCGACACTTCTGCCGTGGCTGCGCCTCAATTACGGCTTCATCACCCGGCGCGGCCGTTCCGCCTCGCCCGCGATGCTGGCCTTCATGGCGAGCGTGCGCGCGATCGAAGCGGAGACCGTCATGCGCTGAGGGGAACCTCAGCCGCCCTTGGCGAGGAACTTCTGGAACACAAAGCCGCGCTTGTCGCCGGCGACCACTTCGCACCAGCCCTTGCAGGCGACGATGGTGACGTTCTCGCCGGCCTTGAGCAGGCCGATGACGGGCGCGCCATTGTCGGGATTGCTGCGCAGCTTGACGCCGCTCGTGATGCGCGCGTCGCCGGTCTTCGGCGCGCCGGCCTTGAGCGCGGCGGGAGCCGGTTCGGGTTCGGCGAGCGCCAGCTTCTGCGGCGGCGCCTCGTTGGCGGGGAGCGCATCCTGAGTTGGGGGCGCATCCGCGACGGCCGGCGGCGGCGCGGCATCGGCGGCGGGCGGGGCGAAGAGCAGATCGCTCTTGGCGAGAGCCGCCGTGCCGGCATTCGCGGCGGCGCCGGTATCGCTTGCAGCCGCAACCAAGGCCGCATCGCGGGCGCCCGGATCGGCCGCGGCGCGCATGGGCGTTGCCTCGGCAGCGGGCGATGCGCGCTCCTCGGTCTTGGCGACGGCGGGGCTGGCGGTCGCCGTGTCGGACACGGGCGTGGCCGCGTTCCCGTCCGGCGCCGATGCGAGGCTGGCGACGCGTTCCGGGCCGGGATCGTCATGCGCGGTGACGGATTGCACGGTCACGAAGGCGCCGCCGCCGGCCAGCGCCACGAGCGTCGCGCCGACGATCAGGCTGCTCTGGACGCGCCGGCCGCGCTCGACCGAACGCTGCTCAGACCGGCTGCCGCGCGGCGCCGCATCGGCGGCCGTGGCGAGTGGGGCGGAAGGTCGGAGCGGCGGGCGCTCTTCTTCGGCGGTGGCTTCCTCGGGCTGTGACGGTTTGGGGACGGGCTGGCGGATGCTCGCCATCAGGCGCTGCAGCGCTTCGCCGTCGAGCGTCTCCTCGTCCTCCGGCTCGGCCGGCGTCTCGGCTCGGAACGGCGCGGGGCGGAGCTCGTCAGCGGGATCGTTCTGCATCATGGTCGCGACATGATCGAGATCGGCCATCAGTGCCGCCTCGAGCTCGCTGACAAGGTCCTCGATGTCGATCGTGCGGCCTGGTTCCGGCGGCGCGGCGGGCGGCTCTTCCGCGCTGGCCGGCCTTGCTGCGGCGAAGGGATTGCCGGCGTCGCCTCGCACCGATCGCTGCGGCTTGCCCAAGTATTCCGGCGTTTCATCGCGCTCTACGAACTTGACGGAGTGTTTCATGAGATTGCTCTCTACTTTGACTGAACCCGAATGCCCCGCCGCCGCCACTGTATTCGCGTGATGATCTCCGATTAATGATTTCGAAAGCACTGTAATATCGCGAAGGACGCGAAGTCACCCGATCGAGCAACCACGCCGCTCCGTTTCCGGAACGTGGGCGTTATGCACACGAAATGCGGCAAGACTTTGCCAACCATAGCCGTCAGGCCAAGTGGACGGGCACCGATAGACCCTATGCTTTTGAAATCTTTGGGCTCATCCGCGTCGCGGAATCAGCGTGCGGCGCGTGAAGAGATAGACCGGGACGCCCGAGATCAGCACGAGCAGCGCCGCGAAAGGCGCCGCCGCCGCATAGGCGCCGTCATTGGTGTGCGACCAGACCTCGGTCGCGAGCGTCGAAACGCCGGTGGGCGCGAGGATCAGCGTCGCGGTGAGCTCGCGCATCAGTTCGAGCGCCACGAGGGCGAGCGCCGCGCCGAGGCCGGGCGCCAAAGCGGGCAGCGTGACGCTGGCGAAGGCCTTGAGCGGGCCGCGCCCGAGCGTGCGGGCGACCTCCTCCAGTTCGCGCGGCACCAGTTCGGCGGAGGCGCGGATCGCCGACTGGGCGAGCGGCAGAAAGAGGATGGCATAGGCCGCGAACAGCACCCAGGCCGTCTGGTAGAGCGGCGGAAACAGGCGGATCGCGAAATAGACCAGAGCGAGCGCGACGACGAGGCCGGGCAGGCCGTGCACGACATAGGGCAGGCGGTCGGCGATCCGCGCGAAGATACCGCCGCTCTTCAGCGCCAGCAGGACGAGCGGCAGCGCGACGATCGTGGTGACCAGCGTGCCGGCGATGGCGAGCGAGATCGAGCCGCCGAGCGCCGGGCCGAGCGTGTCGAGCCCGCGCCCGGCCGAGAGACCGACCAGCAGCCAATAGCCGAGCCGGCCGAAGGGGATGCCGAGCGAGAGGATGGTGAGCGCAACGAGGCCGAGGATCGCCGGGAAGGCGTAGCGGCCGAGCGGCACGAGCGCGCGCTGGCGCGCCGTGTTGCGGCCGACCTTGGAAACGCGGTGGCCGTGGCGCAGGCGGATCTCGGCGAGCACGACGGGAAGGCAGAGCAGCATCAGCAGCGCCGAGAGCACCGCCGCCGTCGCATTGTCGAACTGCAGCTCATATTGCTGGAAGATCGCCGTCGTCAGCGTCTGCACACGCAGCAGCGCCAGCGCGCCGAATTCCGACAGCATATGCGCCGCGACCAGCAGCGCCCCGCCGCCGAGCGCCGGCAGCGCACGCGGCACGACGACCGCGAGGAAGGTGTAGCGCGGGCTGCGGCCAAGCGAGCGCGAGACCTCTTCCATCGCCGGATCCATCGAGCGGAGCGCCGCGGCGACCGGGAGATAGATCAGCGGGAAGCTCTCCAGCGTCAGGATCAGCACCGCGCCGGTGAGGCCCTGGAACTCGGACCCCATCGATTTCCACGCGAAGCTCGCGACGAAGGCCGGCATGGCGAGCGGCAGCGACAGCGCCACGCGCCAGATCGCGCGGCCGGGCAGGTCGCAGCGCTCCGTCAGCCAGGCGCCGGCAAAACCGATGATCGCCGACAGGACGGTGACCGAGACGGTGAGGACCGTGGTGTTCCAGAACAGCAGCGCCGTGCGCGGCCGCGCCAGTTCGGCGGCGATCGCGTACCAGCCGGCATTCCACGAGCGCAGCACGACATAGATGATCGGCAGCAGGATGAGGATCGTCGGGATCGCCGCGGCGAGGACGAGCAGGGACGACGGCCGCCCGCGGCGGCGCGTCGACGGCAGCCTGATGCGGCCGGCTCCTGCTTCGAGATCGCCGAGTGCGTCGCTCAAGCGAGGCCCGCCTCCCGGAGAAGGGTGAGCGCCTCCTCGGCGTCGCCGAGCTGGTCGGGCGTCACGGGGGCGGGATCGAGCTTGTCGAAGGGCGTCAGCGGGAAGGGCGAGACGATGCCGGGACGCAGCGGATATTCCGCGATCGCGTCGACGATCGCCTGCTGGCCTTCGGCACTGACCATGAAGGCGACAAAGCTCTGCGCCGCCTCGGCGTTCTTCGCGGATTTGAGCACGCCAGCGCCGGAGACGGTGACCAGCGTGCCCGGATCGCCGCGGCCGATATTGTAGATCGCCGAATTCATGTCGGCCGCGCCGATCTCGCGGGCGAGCGCGTACCAATAGTAATTGTTGCTGAGCGCGATCGGCAGATCGCCGCCCTCGACCGCCTCCACGGCGGCGGAATCGGAATTATAGGTCTCGCCGTAATCCCGCAGGCCCTTGAGCCAGGCGAGCGCGGTATCGCGCCCCTTCAGGATCGCGATCGCCATGATCTGCTGCTGGAACGCGCCGCTGTTCGGCGCGAAGGCGACCTTGCCCTTCCAGCTCTCGGCCGCGAAATCGAGCACAGAGGCGGGCAGCGCCGCCTCCTCGATCATCGACTTGTTATAGACGATGACGCGGCAGCGCGCCGTGGCGCCGATCCAGCTGCCGTCCTTCGCCGACCATTCCGCGCCCACCTGCTTCAGCGTGTCGGGAAGAAGCGGCGCCAGCAGGCCCTTTCTCGCGGTCGCGACCAGCGAGGGGCTTTCCTCCGACCAGAACACGTCGGCAGGCGAATTCGCGCCCTCTTCCACGATCTGGCTGGCGAGCTGGGCGCTGTTGCCGTGGCGGATTGCGACCTCGATGCCGGTCGCCTTGGTGAAGGCCGCGACGAGCGCCTCGACCGGCGGCCGGTGCTGGCCGTTGTAAAGCGCGATGCGCCCGCCCGCGGCGCGGGCAGGCCGGATCATGCCGGGCAGGAGAGCCAGTCCACCGGCACCGGAAAGCTGGATGAACCGGCGCCGCGTGACGTCATACATTGGAATAACTCTATGTCATTGCTGACGATTGTCGGGCGAACCAATCGATTCGTCCCCCTCCTGTCAATATAGGGTTGCGCCATCGGCGCTTTGAGGGAGCGCAAATCGTCGCGGGGGACACGGAAGGTGGCGGGGCGGAGGGGCGGTTAGCGCTGCCGTCCCTCGGAGCGGCGGATGGGGAAGAGCACTATCCCTCCACCCTCCCCCTTGCGGGGACGGCCGGGGTGGGGGTGGCAGGATGCGGCGGTCGCATCAAGGTGATCGCCGGCATCCGTCATCCAGCTCGCAGTCAACGCCGCCCACCCTCACACTGGCCCTCCCCGCAAGGGGGAGGGAGCGCGGTACGCCCTATGCCTCGGTGCTTGTTGCTCCGCTGCGCCCTCGATGAAGCCGCCATATCCGACCGACGCTCCCTTAACCCGCCCCTGGAGGGCGGGTCGAAAACGCGAGAGCGTTTTCGGGGCGGGGGCGCGATGGACGGGAGGGGTGCCTTCCTCGCCGGCCGTGCACTTTTCCACGGGGAGCAAGAACGCTTCGGCTGCCGCCGAAGCTACCCCCGCCCCGAAAGTGCTGCGCACTTTCGACCCGCCCTCCAGGGGCGGGTTGGATCCTTGGCCCCCGTCGACCGACGGCGACCACCGGCGCGCCCTCACGCCCTGATGCGCGTTCCGGCCGGGTCGTAGAGCGGGTCGAGATGGGCGGTCGCGGCGACGCGTTCGCCGGCGACTTCGAGCTCATAGGTTCCCGACAGCACGAAGTCGCGGTCGACGCCTTCCGCGCGGCGGACATAGCCATAGCCGATCGGCTTGCCGACCGTGTAGCCATAGCCGCCCGAGGCGAGCCAGCCGACGCGGACTCCGTTCCGATAGATCGTCTCGCGCCCGAGCAGGACGATATCCGGGTCCTCCGTCGTGAAGGCGGCGAGAAGGCGCGGCAGCGGCGCCGCGGCCTGTGCCTCGATCGCGGCGCGGCCGAGGAAGGGGATGTCCTTCTTCAGTTTCACGAACATGCCGAGCCCGGCGACGAGCGGCGAATGGTCGGGGCCGATCTCCGCGCCCCAGGCGCGATAGCCTTTTTCGAGCCGCAGCGATTCGATCGCGCGATAGCCGGCGAGCCGGAGGCCGAGCGGCCGGCCCGCCGCGATCAGCGAGTCATAGAGCGTCAGCGCGAATTCGCTCGGCACATGCAGCTCCCAGCCGAGTTCGCCGACATAGGTGACGCGGAGCGCGAGGACGGGGCAGCCGGCGACGGAAAGGCGGCGGGCGCGGCCGAACGGGAAGGCGGCGTTGGAGATATCGTCGCGCGTCAGCTTTTCGAGGATGTCGCGCGCCTTCGGCCCCATCAGAACGAGCACCGCGTTCTGCGACGTCACGTCGGTGAGGCGCGCATCGAGGCCCTCCGGGATGTTCGACGCGATCCAGTGGAAATCATGCGTCGCGAAGCCGGTGCCGGTCACGACGTAATAGCGGTCGGCGGCGAGGCGGGCGACGGTCAGGTCGGCCTCGATGCCGCCGCGCGCGTTCAGCATCTGCGTATAGACGAGATGGCCGACGGGCTTCGCCACGTCATTGGCGGCGATCCAGGAGAGCGCCTTCTCCGCGTCGGGGCCGGTGAGTTCGAACTTCGCGAAGGAGCTCTGGTCGAACAGCACGGCCGCCTCGCGCGCCGCGGCGTGCTCGCGGCCGATCGCGGCGAACCAGTTTTGCCTTCCATAGGTGTAGTGGTCCTCCGGCATTTCGCCGGCGGCGCGGTCCGCGAACCAGTTGGCGCGCTCGAAGCCGAGCTTCTCGCCGAAGCAGGCGCCCTCCGCCGTGAGGCGATCATAGAGCGGCGAGCGGCGCAGCGGCCGGCCGGTCTCGAACTCCTCGAATGGCCAGGCCATGGTGTAATGGCGCGCATAGGCCTCGAGCGTCCGGGTGCGGATCCAGGCGAGGTCGTGATGATTGCGGCCGAACCGGCGGATATCGACCGGCCAGAGGTCGAAGGGCGGCGCGCCTTTCGCCACCCATTCGGCGAGCGCCATGCCGGCGCCGCCGCCGGACGCGATGCCGAAGGCGTTGAAGCCGGCGCCGACGAAGATGTTCTTCACCTCGGGCGCCTCGCCGAGGATGAAATTGCCGTCCGGCGTGAAGCTCTCCGGCCCGTTGATGAACTGGCGCACGCCGACATCGCCGAGCCCCGGCACGCGGCCGAGCGCCTGCTCGAACAGCGGCTCGAAATGGTCGAGATCGTTCTCGAGCAGCTGGAACGCGAAATCAGCCGGCAAAGGATCGACGTCCCAAAGCTTCGGGTTCGGCTCATAGCCGCCCATGACCAGGCCGCCGACCTCCTCCTTCCAATAGGTGAGCCGATCGGGATCGCGCAGAGTCGGCAGGTCCGGCGTGACGCCCGGCACCTTCTCGGTGATGAGATACTGGTGCTGGACCGAGACGAGGGGGATGTTGACGCCGGCCATGCGGCCGATCTCGCGCGACCATTGGCCGGCGCAGATGGCGAGCTTGCCGCAGGCGACGGTGCCCTGGTCGGTCTCGACGGCCGTGACGCGGCCATCCTCGACGCGGATGCCGGTGACGCGCACGCCCTCGCGGATCGTGACGCCCTTCATCCGCGCGCCCTTGGCGAGCGCGGCGGCGATATCGGAGGGATTGGCCTGGCCGTCGGTCGGCAGGAAGGCCGCGCCGACGACGTCGTCGACCTGCATGATCGGCCACAGATCCTGCGCTTCCTTCGGCGAGAGCAGCTCCATGTCCAGCCCGAAGGAGCGCGCCGTGGTCGCCTGGCGCTTCACCTCGGTCCAGCGCTCGCCATTGCAGGCGAGGCGGAGGCCACCATTGCGCTTCCAGCCCGTCGCCTGCCCCGTCTCGGCTTCGAGGCGATCATAGAGCGCGACGGAATAGCCGAGCAGCTGCGTGATGTTGGCGGAGGTGCGCAATTGCCCGACGAGGCCGGCCGCATGCCAGGTCGAGCCGGAGGTGAGCTGGCCGCGCTCGAGCAGCAGCACCTCGCTCTCGCCCATCGCCGCGAGATGATAGGCGAGCGAGCAGCCGACAATGCCGCCGCCGATGACGACGATGCGGGCTTCCTGCGGAAGTTCGGTCATTTTGGGGGATGCCTCAGCGATCCAGCGCGTCGAAGGTGGCGAGCGCCGCCTCGAACCGACGGAGATTTTCCTGCGTATAGGCCGCATAGTCGAAGGCGAGCGGCGAATGGATCTCGGAGACCATGCTCCACATGCTCTCGCGGAGCAGCGAGGCCGCGGTCATGGCGGCCGCCTTGCGGCGGAGCTGATCGTCGACGGGCCGCTCGAAATAGAGCTCCAGCAGATGCTCGCCCTCGGCCGCCGAGAAGGAATTGTTCGAGGCAAGGCCGCCGAGATCGAAGAGCGGGGAATTGAAGCCCGCATAGTCCCAGTCGACCAGCCAGAGCCGCGTGCCGTCGTCGATGAAATTGGCGGCGAGGAGATCATTGTGGCCGAAGACGAGCTGGATCGGCCCGACCGCCGTCTCCAGCCGGTCGGCGGCGTCGAGCAGGCGCACCAGCATCGGCAGGTAATGGCTCTCGCCGTCTTCCAGCGTGTGGGTGTAGTCGCGGATGACCTGGAACGGCCAGAACATCGGCGCCGGACCGCGGAAGAAGCGGGGAATGTCGCGATGGGCGTGGCGGACGAGGCGCACGAGGCGATCGAGGTTGCGCGGATCGCGCACCGCCTCCGGCGTCAGCGTCGTGCCCTCGACGAAGTCCATGACCAGCGCGCCGGGCTCATGGTGGTAGACGATCGGCGAAATGCCGGCCGCCGCCGCGGCCTGGCTGGCGGCGAGCTCGATCGCGCGCACGATGCCATGCTCGGGAATGTCGCCGCCGACGCGCACGACATAGCGGCGCCCGTCGTCGCTGACGACGAAATTGGTGTTGGTGAGGCCGCCCGGCAGCGGCTCGGGGTCGACGGGACCGCTCCAGCAGCGCAGGCCGGCAGCGAATGCCTTCGGGTCGGGAGGCAGCATCATGGGCGGTCGATCCGGATCCTCGCAGCCGGAAATTTCCGCCGCGTCTCCAGTCAATCCGGTGTTTTGGGGGGATGCAAGGGGGATCGGAGAGGTCGGTGCGGAGAGGGGCTGCCCGGGGGTCTTCGGTTGATCCCCTCTCCGTCCGATTCCCGCTGGCTACGCAAAACCAGATGCCAGCTTGGCATCCTGTTTCGCAAGTCGCTTGCCAGGCGCAGACTGGCATTTGGCATCAAGATATCGGTGTTCGCAGCTCGCAAAACACCAGATCTCGTTATTCTTTACGGTTGATTCACGATCCCTGCATTGCAATCTGCAAGTCGCGTTGCAGACTGCGAGAGCTGGCCTGCGGGACCTGGCCTATTCGGCGGCGAGCCGCTCGGCCATGCCAGCCTCGGCGCGGGGCAGCGCCAGCCACAGATCGAGGAAGGCGTCGAGGAAGGCCAGGCTCTGCACGTCATAGAGCGCGCGGCCTTCGAGATGATGATGGCGCGGCTGCGCGCCCGGCAGGCCGAAGCGCTCGGCGCCGCGCGTCGTCCAGCGATGCATCATGGCGAGCGTCAGCTCGATGTGGAACTGGAAGGCGAAGGCCGAAGGGCCGTAGCGAAAGGCCTGGTTGGCGAAGAGATCGCCGGTGGCGAGATGTTCCGCGCCGGCCGGAAGGTCGAAGCCCTCGCTGTGCCATTGATAGACCATCTGCGGCCAGGTGCAGAGGCGGCTCCCCGCCTCCGTCGGACGGAGCGGGTAATAGCCGATCTCGACCAGGCCGTCGTCGCGCCGGGCGACCGGGGCGCCGAGATGGCGGGCGAGCATCTGCGCGCCGAGGCAGATCCCGAGCAGCGGCGCCTGCTCGGCAAGCGGCACGGACAGCCAGTCGATCTCGCTGCGCACATAATCGTCGCCATCATTGGCGCTCATCGGTCCGCCGAACACGACGGCGCCGGCATGATGGGCGAGCGTCGCGGGCAGCGGATCGCCGAAGCGCGGGCGGCGAATATCAAGCGGATGGCCCCGCGCCGCGAGCCGCTGACCCACGCGACCGGGGGTCGAGTGCTCCTGGTGAAGGACGATCAGGACGGGCGGCTTCATGGGATGGTGCGCGGGTGAGAAAACTGAACCGAATCGCTAACGCAAGATTCGGGCCGAAAGCGGGCGCCCGCGGACCCGCGGCCTAGGTGCCGTTCGTGATCTCGTTGCGGGCGGCGCGTTTCAGGCGGATGCGATCGCGGCTCGAAAGGCCCAGCAGATCGGCGACGCGCCAGATGACATTGTCCTCGAATTCGTGCAGTTCGCCGTCGCGATAGACGAGATCCCACATCATCGCGACGATCTGCTCGCGCTCCGCCTCGTCGAGGCGCTCTTTCAGCAGGCTGGTGAAGCGATAGAGATCGACCGCCTCGTTGTCGGCGATTTCCGCGTCGCGGACGAGCTCATGGGTCGCCTCGTCGTCGAGCCCATAGAGCGAGGCGAGCAGGTCGTGCATCCGCTCCCTCTCGCGTTCGTCCACCGTGCCGTCGATGGCGACCACGTGATAGAGCAGCGCCGCGGCGGCGAGACGATGATCATCCTCGCGAAACGGCTGCTTCGTGGCGTTGCCCGAGAAATCGGCAAGAAAGTTCCTGATCGCCTTGAGCATGTGGGGTCTCCGGAGGAACCGTCGAGGCGGCCAAGAGGGACGCGCGCCCGGCGGCGGCTGAAAAAACCGACCGCACAAAAAGAAACCGCCGGCGAAGGCCGGCGGTGTATCTAAACTTAAAGCGAATAACCTGATGCCAGAACTAAAATCTGTTCCGGCCCACAAATGTTCAGCACAACTAGGCGTACGACAACTGTGAGTACATTTCTAAGTGACGCCCGTCAGGGACGCTTGCGAATCCCCCGGACAGCCCAAAGATTAACGCCAGACGGGAATCGATGCAAGAGGGAAGGATTTGGAAACGAACCGGCACGGGGCGCCGGTTCGCATATCGGTGTTGGCGAGGGAATCAGCGACGCCGCGCCTGACCGCCGCGGAACGGAGGCCTGGCCGAGGGCGGCGCGGAGCTGTCGCCCTTGTGCCGGAAGACCAGCCGAGCACGATCGAGATCGTATGGCGTCATCTCGACCGTGACGCGGTCACCCGCCAGAGTCTTGATTCGGTTCTTCTTCATCCGGCCCGCCGTGTAGGCGACGACCACATGCCCGTTCTCGAGTTCCACACGAAACTTCGCGTCGGGCAGCACCTCGACGACGGTTCCCTCGAATTCGAGCGCTTCTTCCTTCGCCATGGGATTCCTCAGGAGACCTTCAGGTTCGTCGCGGAGGTCTTGCCGCGGCGATCCGTCTCGAGCTCGTAGGAGATCTTGGCGCCGTCACGCAGCGTCGAAAGACCAGCGCGCTCAACGGCGCTGATGTGAACGAACACGTCCTGTCCGCCCTGATCGGGCTGGATGAAACCGTAGCCCTTGGTCGCATTGAACCACTTAACCGTACCCGTCGCCATGGAAATCTCCTTCAGTCTGGCGGTAGAGAACTTTGCTAACGACGATCTCGTCGTCAAGCGGCGCGGCGGCGTTGTTGACCTCGCCACCGGTTTTTCTTGCTCTTTTGTTGCATCGGCTGGCCTTCCCGGGCCGAAAACTCGCCGCGAACCGCCTCCTTGGCGGGACGTTGCGTCGGAACGGGGGGCCTGAAATTCGTCGCGACTTCCGGGATCGGACGGCGAATCAGCCGTTCGATCGCCTTCAGGCGCGCAGTTTCGCCAGCGTCGAAGAGAGAGTAGGCCATGCCACTACGCCCGGCTCTGGCCGTCCGTCCAATACGATGGACATAGGCCTCCGGTTCGTCCGGCAGGTCGAAGTTTACGACATGGGTAACATCGGCCACGTCGATGCCGCGTGCCGCGATGTCTGTCGCTACGAGAACCCGAAGGGTCCCGTCCTTGAAGCCCTCGAGCGCCTTTTGACGGGCGCCCTGGGACTTGTTCCCATGCAGGGCGAGCGTTTCGACGCCCGCCTTCTGCAAATGCTGCGCGACGCGGTCGGCGCCGTGCTTGGTGCGCGTGAAGACGATCACGCGCTCCATCGCCGCGTCGGACAAGAGATCCACCAGGAAGTGGCGCTTGTCGCCGGCGGCGACGCGATAGAGCTTCTGCTCGATCTTCTCGACCGTGATGACCTCGGGGGTCACCTCGACGCGGATCGGATCCTTGAGCAGGCGGCGCGAGAGCTGGGCCACTTCCGTCGGCATGGTAGCCGAGAAGAGCAGCGTCTGCCGCTCGGTCGGAAGCAGCGCAACGATCTTCATCACGTCGCGGACGAAGCCCATGTCGAGCATGCGGTCGGCTTCGTCGAGGACGAGATGCGTCACGCTGTCGAGACGCACGGCCTTGGCCTGGACATGGTCCAGCAGGCGGCCGGGCGTGGCGACGAGGACGTCGACGCCCTTCTCGAGCGCGCGGATCTGCGGCTGATGGCCGACGCCGCCGAAGACGAGGGCATGGCGCACGCCGAGGAACTTCGCGAACTTGCGAAACTCCGCGTCGATCTGGATGGCGAGCTCACGCGTCGGGGCGAGAACGAGCGCACCGACGCTCTTGGGCGCGAGCCCCTCTGCGCGGCGCGAAAGAATCTGGAGAATCGGGAGGCCGAAAGCGGCCGTCTTGCCAGTTCCGGTCTGCGCGATGCCGAGCATGTCACGGCCTTCGAGCAGCGCCGGTATAGCCTGGCGCTGAATTGGCGTCGGCACGGTCATGCCGGCTGCGGCAAGAGCACGCAGCAGCGGTTCGGCGAGGGCCAAATCCGCGAAATTATGAGTCGAATTCAAGCAGAGAGCCTAGTTCCACAAGCGCCTGTCGGCAGCTCGTTTTCAAAAGTCGTGACCCACGCGCGAAGGAGTCAGAGGACGTTTCGTGTCCCACCTAATCCTGGCGGGGTCAAACCGCGGCCATTCTCCGCGGTGCAGCGCGATCACGATGATCGTCAGTGCACTATATGCCGCTTCCCGTGAGAGAAATCAAATGAAAACTCGGCCATGAAACAAGCGTGATCGGCGCGCGGGTCCAGATCGCCGCTCATGCCCAAATATTGTCCGACGGGACAATTGTACAGGCCTCAAATCTGTGCAGACTGCGCGTTCCGCGACAGTACCCGTGTCATGTCGACCGTTCCTCATCCCTATCGACCCTTTTCGGGGCGCAAGCGCCTGTCCGGCCGCATGGCCGGCATCGGGCTGATGCTGCTCGGCATCTTCCTGTTCTCGGCCAATGATGCGCTCGGCAAGTGGCTGGTCGACACCTATTCCGTCGGCGCCGTGCTGCTGTTCCGGTCGCTCGCGGCGCTGGTGCTGCTGCTGCCGATGATCTGGCGCGACCGCGGCTTTCGCGAACTGGTCCATCCGCCGCGGCCCGGCCTCCAATTGCTGCGCATCGTCTTCGCGACCACCGAGGTGGCGTTCTTCTACGCCTCGGTGCGCCATCTGCCGCTTGCCGATGTCATGACCTTCTATCTCGCGGCGCCGATCTTCGTCGCCGCCCTCTCGGCGAGCCTGCTCAAGGAGCGAATCGACGCACGGCGCTGGATCGCGATCTTCGTCGGCTTCGTCGGCGTCGTCATCGTGCTCAAGCCGTCGACGGCGAGCTTCTCCTGGCCGGCGTTGATCGCCATGACCGGCAGCTTCCTGTTTTCGCTGGTGATGATCATCACGCGGCAGCTGCGCGGCACACGCGACACCACGCTCGTCACCTATACGACGCTCGCCGCCTGTCTCGTCGGCGCGGCGCTGGTGCCCTTCGGCTGGCTGACGCCGACGCTCGCCGATTTCGGGCTGCTGTCGCTGCTCGGCGTGGTCGCCATGCTCGCGAGCCTTGCCGTGAATCGCTCGCTGAAGCTCGCCCCCGCCTCCGTGGTCGTTCCCTATCAATACACCATGCTGCTCTGGGCGATCGTGTTTGGCCTGATCTTCTTCGGCGACAAGCCGGACGCGCAGGTGCTGATCGGCGCGGCGATCGTCATGATCTCCGGCATTTATGTCCTGATCCGCGAGCATCGTCAGGCCGGGAGCGGCGAGACCCTCGCCGAAGAGGTCGGCTCGACGATGAATGCGCAGCCCTGAGCAATCCGATCAGCCGACGAAAACGGCATAGATGATCGCGAAGGCGACCACGACGCCGAGAATGCCGAAACC
The DNA here is from genome assembly GCF_014196455.1 of Kaistia hirudinis. GTDB lineage: Bacteria > Pseudomonadota > Alphaproteobacteria > Rhizobiales > Kaistiaceae > Kaistia > Kaistia hirudinis. The sequence goes on along the minus strand of NZ_JACIDS010000003.1, from coordinate 119,171 downwards.
CAGGACATAGCGCAGGCGATGCGGCGCAACGGCCTGCCGCGCCTCGGTGGTGCTGAGGGCCTCGACCCGCTCGCCCGTCCTGCTGTCGATCCGTTCCGCCATGGCATGCTCCTCTGACCTGTCGAGGAGACAACGCCCGGCTGCGCCGATGGCTCCCTCAGCGCCGGCCGTCGTCCGGCCGATCGCGCTCGACGACGACATAGTCGGTCTCGATCGTGACGCCGCTGGCGTCAGCGCGATGGGGGTTAGCCGGCCGCTCGGACGCCTCCGAGGCGGCTGCGGCAGCCGCAGCGGCGGCGGCCGGATCGACCATGCCGGCGCGGCGGAACAGCGCGGCGATGATGCGGCGGCGGAAGAGATAGGCGACGACCGCGATCGGAACCAGGATCAGCAGCAGGCTCAACGACAGGACGAGCGCCACGCCGACGATGACGAGGCCGACCACGCCGGCTGCCGCAAGCCGCAGCTTGTCCATGAGGCCGGGCCGGCGCTGCGGTCCGGAGATGAAATAAGCGCGATACATCGTCATCCGTTCGATCCTTCTCTCCGCAGAGCGATGTGGCGATCCGCCGGCCCCGCCGCAAGGACCGGCCGCCTCGCGCGCATCCGAATCCGCCGATCCACCGATTTGCGACGCGCGGCGGTCGACAAACCGCCGCATGAGGGCCAAGTTTCCGCCGACTCTCACATCCTCGGACGGGAACAACGATGCGCAGGATCCTCGTCATCGGCATCGGCGCGGGCAATCCCGATTATGTGACCGTGCAGGCGATCGATGCAATGAACCGCGCCGATGTCTTCTTCCTGCCCGATAAAGGCAGCGAGAAGGCGGGGCTGCGTGCGCTGCGGCTCGAGATCCTCGAGCGCTTCGTCCGCAATCCGACGCCGCGGCTGGTCGATATCGCCGTGCCGAGCCGGGCGAAGAGCGAACGCTATCTCGACGATGTCGACGCCTGGCACGGCGCGCTCGCCGCCGCCTATCGCGCGGCGATCGAGGCCGCGCTCCCCGAGGGCGGTACGGGCGCCCTGCTCGTCTGGGGCGATCCGGCGCTCTATGACAGCATGATCCGCCTCGTCGAGCGGATCGAGGCGGGCGGCCTCGCGCTCGCCTGCGAGGTCATCCCCGGCATTTCCAGCGTGCAGGCGCTGGCCGCCGGTCATCGCATCGCGCTCAACCGTATCGGCGCGCCGGTATTGCTCACCACGGGCCGGCGCGTCGCCCAAGCGACGCCGGAGGAGGATTTCGTCGTCCTGCTCGACGGGGAGGAGACCTTCGCGCGGGCCGAACTCGCCGAGCACGAGGTCTGGTGGGGTGCCTATCTCGGCACGCCGGACGAGGTTCTCGTCACAGGCCGGGCCGGCGACGTGGCCGCGGAGATCAGCGCCTTGCGCAAGAGACTACGCGCCGCGAAGGGCTGGATCATGGACACCTATCTCGCCCGCCGCCACCGGCCTGACTAGCTTCCGGCCGGCTGCGATTTCGATCGGACTTGACGGCGCCCAAATAACGTGGGTAAATTTCCCACATCGCGAGCGAATCATGTATGGCTGCGTTTTTGGCCGATCCGCTCCGGAAACCAGACCCGTCGGTAGCCCCACCGGCGCGGTTTGGAGCGGGCGCCCTGGGTCGTCTGATCCAGAAGGCACAGGGCGCCCGCTTCGCTTGCCGTTCCGTCGGCCTCAGTCGCGCACCTCGACCACCGCCTCGATCTCGACCGTCATGCCGCCGGGCAGCGAGCCCATGCCGACCGACGAGCGCGCATGGCGACCCTTCTCGCCGAACACCTCGACGAAGAGATCCGAGCAGCCATTGATTACCGCCGGCATGTCGCCGAAATCCGGCGTGCAGTTGACCATGCCGAGCACCTTGCCGATACGCACGACGCGGTCGAGATCGCCGAGCGCCAGCTTCATCGCGCCGATCAGATAGAGCCCTGTCAGCCGCGCGTGCCGGTAGCCTTCCTCGATGCTGATCTCGCGGCCAAGCTTGCCCTTGGCATTCTCGCCGGTCTCCAGCAGCGGCCCCTGGCCGCAGAGAAAGAGCAGATTGCCCATCTGCACGGCCGGCAGATAGGTGCCGACGGGCTGCGGGACGGTTGGCAGGACGATGCCGAGCTCGGCAAGGCGCTGTTCGATGAGCATGCGGATTTTCCATTGGACAGGGCGACGCGACAAGATTGCCCGCGATCGCGACGCGGGGCCAGAGGCGAGCTCAAGCCACGACCGTCTTCCCCTCCCAGCGGCAGATGTCGTTGACGATGCAGGCCGCGCAGTCGGGCTTGCGTGCCTTGCAGACATAGCGACCGTGCAGGATCAGCCAGTGATGCGCGTGCAGGCGGTAGTGCTTCGGCACGACCTTCTCGAGGCCGGCCTCCACCGCTTCCACCGTCTTGCCGGGCGCGAGGCCGGTGCGGTTCGAGACGCGGAAGATGTGGGTGTCGACAGCGATGGTCGGCTGGCCGAAGGCGATGTTGAGCACGACATTCGCCGTCTTGCGCCCGACGCCCGGCAGCGCCTCCAGCGCCTCGCGATCCGCCGGCACTTCGCCGCCATGGCGGACGATCAGCAGCTGCGACAGCGCATAGACGTTCTTCGCCTTGTTACGGAAGAGGCCGATCGTCTTGATGAAATCGCGGATCCGATCCTCGCCGAGCGCCACCATCTTTTCCGGCGTGTCGGCGATCGCGAACAGCGGCCGCGTCGCCTTGTTGACGCCGGCATCGGTCGCCTGCGCCGACAGCACGACGGCGACCAGCAGCGTGAACGGATTGACGCTTTCGAGCTCGCCTTTCGGCTCCGGTTCGCGGGCCTCGAAGCGGGCGAAAAATGTCTCGATCTCGGCCTTCGAAAGCCGGCTCGCGCGGGACCGTGCGGTCTTCGGCGGCGGGACGGCGGCGCGCGATCGAGGCTGTGCTTTCGACATTTGCGATCTATACTTTGGCCTCATGACCGACCGCAATCCGGAGGCGCCGCCGGAGGTGCTGTTCTCCGCGGTGCTCAAGCCCTATCGCTCGCTCTCGCCGCGCGGCTTTGCGCTGCTCCTGATGTTCGTCGCCGCGACCTGCTTCGCCGGCGGGCTCCTGTTCTGGTCGCAGGGCTACTGGCCGATCACCGCCTTCTTCGGCCTCGACATCCTCGCGGTGCAGTTCGCCTTCCGCATGAACTATCGCTCCGGCCGCGCCATGGAGATCGTCGAGATCACGCCGGACACGCTGACCGTGCGCCGCATCGCGCCCGACGGGAAGCAGCAGGATTTCGCCTTCAATCCCTATTGGGCGCGCTTCGAGGTCGACCGCCATCCCGAATGGGGCGTCACGCGCATGGCGCTGACCTCGCATGGCAGGCAGCTGCCGATCGGCACCTTCCTCGGGCCGGATGATCGCGACAGCTTCGCCAAGGCGTTCCAGGACGCGCTCGCCCGCGCCCGCGCCATGCCGGATCACGGCTAAGCGCCGCCGCCGTCACAGGAGACGAACGGCGAGCGTCGCGACCAGCACGTTCATCAGCCCGACCAGGACCATGACGAGGCCGGCGACCGCGCCCTCGGTCTCGCCGATCTGGCTGGCGCGGGCCGTGCCGGCGCCATGCGCGCCGATGCCGAACAGCGCCCCCCGGGCCATGGCCGAAGCGATCGGCAGCCGCGCGAGGATCAGATCGCCCAGCACCGCCCCGGCGACGCCCGTGATGATCACGAAGATCGCCGTCAGATCCGGCAGCCCGCCAATATCGCCGGAGACGGCCAGCGCGAAGGGCGTGCTGATCGAGCGCGGCAACAGGCTGAGGCGCATCGCCCCGTCGATCCCGACCAGCGTCGCGAGGCCCCAGCTCGTCGCGATCGCCGTGAAGCTGCCGACGATCATGCCGACGAGCAGGACCGGCCAATGCCGGCGGATCAGCGCGCGCTGCTCATAGATCGGGAGGGCGAAGGCGACCGTCGCCGGGCCGAGCAGCAGCGCAAGCCATCCCGTGCCATCGATATAGTCGCGATAGCTCGCATGGAGGCCCAGCAGCAGCGCGCCGAGCAGCACGGGCGTCACGAGCAGCGGCATCAGCCACCAGCGCGGCCAGCGGCGATAGATGCGCTTGGCGCCGGCATAGAGCGCGATCGTCGCGACCGACCAGGCCAGCGCATGGGCGGCGGGCTCAGCGAGAAGCAATGGCATCGCGGACATGGGCCGCCCTCCAGCGGAAGCAGCGATCGACGGCGAGCGCCGTTGCGATCATCACGGCGGCCGTGCTCGCCAGGATCACGAACAGGATCTTGAGCCCCGTGAACCCCAGCAATTCGCGGTGGTCGACGACGGCGAGCGCCACCGGAATGAAGAAAAGCAGCATATCGGCGAGCAGCCATTCCGCGCCGCGACGGACGCTGCCGGTCTCGAGCCGGTGCGTGGCGAGCAGCACGAGCATCAGCGCCAGCCCGATCACGCCGCCGGGCAGCGGAATGCCGAGAACACGCACCAGCGTCTCGCCGGCGAGCCAGAAGCCGACGACGAGCGCGGCTTGGAGCAGGCGGCTCTTGCCAAGCAGCGCGGACAGGGAGCGGGAGAGGCGCATCGCGGGAAACCTTTCGACCCCCGCAATCTAGGGCGCGGTGCAGCATGATGATAATGAATTGATTGCATGCTCATCATGCCATTATGGAATGGTCATGGAATTCCGTCCGCTCCGCGCCTTTGTCGAGGTGGTCCGCCAGGGAGGCTTCTCCCAGGCGGCGAAGACGCTGTTCGCCACGCAGCCGACCGTCAGCAAGGCGGTGAAACAGCTGGAGGAGGAGATCGGCCTGCCGCTGCTCGACCGCATCGGCCATCGCGCGACGCTCACCGCGGCGGGGGAGGTGGTTTATCGGCGCGGAGTCAAGCTGCTCGCCGAGCGCGACGATTTGCTGGCCGAACTCGCCGAGATCCGCGGGCTGAAACGCGGCGTGCTGCGGCTCGGCCTGCCGCCGGTCGGCAGTTCCGTGCTGTTCGCGCCGCTCTTCGCGCTCTATGCCCGGCGCTATCCGGGCATCGAGGTGCGCCTCGTCGAACATGGCTCCGACCAACTCGAGGAGAGCCTTCGCGCCGGCGACATCGATTTCGCCGGCATGCTGGTCCCCACCGCCGAGGAATTCGACTATGCGGTCATGCGGCACGAGCCGCTGGTCGCGCTGCTGCCGGCCGCCCATCCCCTAGCTGGGCGAGAGAGCATTTCACTCGCGGCGCTTCGCGATACGCCGTTCATCTCGTTCGAGGCCGGCTTCAGCCTGCACCGGATCATCCTCGAGGCGAGCCGCCGCGCCGGCTTCGAGCCGGACATCGTCGCGCGGACGAGCCAGATCGATTTCATGGTGGAACTGGTCGGCGCCGGCCTCGGCGCCGCCTTCCTGCCGCGCATCGTCGCCGAACAGCGCCGCAACCCGGCGCTCCGCCTCGTGCCGCTCGACGAGCCGGGCACCGAATGGATCATGACCATGGCCTGGCGCCGCGGCGCCTATCTCTCCGCGGCAGCCCAGGCCTGGCTGGCGCTGGTCAAGGAGACGCGGGGCGCGTGAGGGGCCAGCATCCGGAAGGATGCGGGAATGGCGGTCACGCGCGATTTGCCCTTTCACCTCTCCCTGAGGGAGAGGTCGGCGCGTAGCGCCGGGAGAGGGTTTACGGCCTCTCCGGAGAGTTCCCTAAACCCTCTCCCGCCGGCCTGCGGCCGTCGACGAAACGCCCGGCCTCCACCCTCCCCCTTGCGGGGAGGGCCGGGGTGGGGGTCGCGGGATGGAACCGTCGCGGCAAGAAGTAGCGCCGGCGTCCGTCATCGACGTCACGGCGAGCGCCGACGACCCCCACCCTGACCCTCCCCGCAAGGGGGAGGGAATCCGCTCCTCCCTATGCCTTGGCGTGGCGGCGGATTGCTGGCGCAGTGGTCGCAAGAGTGAGGTCCGTCCAAATACCTAGGTACACTTCGGCGGTTGCCGAAGTTCACACCCGCCGAAGGCCTTTCGGCCCCGCAAGGAAAGCTTGGGACGCTGGATTGGAGTGCCGCCACCCATCAAACGCTCCGCCCTGCCCTCTCCCCCCTTGTGGGGGAGAGTTGGAGAGGGGGGCAGCCGGGCATGGAGCGCCGACCCATTCCGGCTGAACGCGGTGATGCCGGCGCGGCGGATGGGCCGCCCCCCTCCCGGCCTCCCCCACAAGGGGGGAGGAGAAGAGGCGCCCTTCGGCCGGCTGCCGCGCCATCAATGAAACGCCCAGCCTCCGCCCTCCCCCTTGCGGGGAGGGCCGCGGTGGGGGTCGCGGGATGGAACCGTCGCGGCAAGAAAAAGCGCTGGCGTCCGTCATCGACGTCACGGCGAGCGCCGGCCACCCCCACCCTGACCCTCCCCGCAAGGGGGAGGGAATCGCGCTCCTCCCTATGCCGTGGCAGCGGTCGCGATGGGGCCAGGTCGCTGGGTGCGCTCCTAGCGACACGGCACCCCAAACGCAAAAGGCCCCGACGCTTGCGCGCCGGGGCCTTTCTATTCCGAATTGACGCCGGAGCTTACTCGGCGGCGGTTTCCGCCTTCGGCTCCTTGATCTCCTCGCCGGTCGTCTGGTCGACGACCTTCATGGAGAGGCGGACCTTGCCGCGCTCGTCGAAGCCGAGCAGCTTGACCCAGACCTTGTCGCCTTCCTTGACCACGTCCTGCGTCTTGGCGACGCGCTGGTTGGAAAGCTGCGAGATGTGGACGAGGCCGTCCTTGGCGCCGAAGAAGTTCACGAAGGCGCCGAAATCGACGGCCTTCACGACGGTGCCCTGATAGATGGCGCCGACTTCCGGCTCCGCGGCGATGCCCTTGATCCAGTTCAGCGCGGCGGTGATCGCCTTGCCGTCCGAGGAGGCGACCTTGACGGTGCCGTCGTCGGAGATGTCGATCTTGGCGCCGGTCTTCTCCACGATCTCGCGGATGACCTTGCCGCCCGAACCGATCACTTCGCGGATCTTGTCGGTCGGGATCTGGATGACCTCGATGCGCGGAGCATGCTCGCCGAGCGACGGGCGGGCGGCAGTGAGCGCCTTCGCCATCTCGCCGAGGATGTGGGCGCGACCGCCCTTCGCCTGGTCGAGGGCGACCTTCATGATCTCCTCGGTGATGCCGGCGATCTTGATGTCCATCTGCAGCGAGGTCACGCCCTCGCTGGTGCCGGCCACCTTGAAGTCCATGTCGCCGAGGTGATCCTCGTCGCCGAGAATGTCGGAGAGAACCGCATAGCGGTCACCCTCGAGGATCAGGCCCATGGCGATGCCCGCCACCGGACGCTTCAGCGGAACGCCGGCGTCCATCAGCGAGAGCGACGAGCCGCAGACCGTCGCCATCGAGGACGAGCCGTTCGACTCGGTGATCTCGGAGACGACGCGGATCGTGTAGGGGAACTCGTGGTGCTTCGGCAGGACCGGGCGAACGGCGCGCCAGGCGAGCTTGCCATGGCCGATCTCGCGACGGCCGGGCGAGCCCATGCGGCCGGTCTCGCCGACCGAATAGGGCGGGAAGTTGTAATGCAGCAGGAAGGTTTCCTTGTAGGTGCCTTCCAGCGCGTCGATGAACTGCTCGTCGTCACCGGTGCCGAGCGTCGCGACCACGAGGGCCTGCGTCTCGCCGCGGGTGAAGAGGGCCGAGCCGTGCGTGCGCGGCAGGATGCCGACCTCGGAGACGATCGGGCGGACCGTGACGAGGTCACGGCCGTCGATGCGGCTCTTGGTGTCGAGGATGTTCCAGCGGACGATCTTCGCCTGCAGTTCCTTGAAGACGGCGCCGATCTTCTCCTTGTCGAAGCGCGGCTCCTGGCCTTCCGGGAAGAAGTGCGCCAGCACCTTCGCCTTGACGGCGTCGACGGCGGCATAGCGCTCCTGCTTGACGGTGTTCTTGTAGGCGGCGCGCAGCTCGTCCTCCGCAATGCCGAGCATCTCGGTCTCGATAGCCGACAGATCAGCCGGCTCGAACTCGCGCGGCTCCTTGGCGGCGCGCTCGGCGAGCTGGATGATCGCGTCGATCACCGGCTGGAAGCCCTTGTGGCCGAACATGACGGCGCCGAGCATCGTCTCCTCGGAGAGCTCCTGCGCCTCCGACTCGACCATCAGCACCGCGTCGCCCGTACCGGCGACCACGAGGTCGAGCTTGGAATTCTCGCCCTGCTCAAGCAGCGGGTTGAGGACGTATTCGCCCTCGATCAGGCCGACGCGGGCCGCGCCGACCGGGCCCATGAAGGGCACGCCGGAGAGCGTCAGCGCCGCGGAGGCGGCGACCATGGCGACGATGTCCGGATCGTTCTCGAGGTCATGCGAGAGAACGGTGGCGATGACCTGCGTCTCGCAGCGATAGCCGTTCGGGAACAGCGGGCGGATCGGGCGGTCGATCAGGCGGGAGACCAGCGTCTCCTTCTCGGTCGGACGGCCTTCGCGCTTGAAATAGCCGCCGGGGATCTTGCCGGCCGCAAACGTCTTCTCCTGATAGTTCACCGTCAGGGGGAAGAAGTCGATGCCGGCCTTCGGCGACTTCGCCGAGACGACGGTGGCGAGGACCGAGGTCTCGCCATAGGTGGCGAGAACGGCGCCGTCGGCCTGACGGGCGACCTTGCCGGTTTCGAGCACGAGGGGGCGGCCGCCCCACTCGATTTCGACGCGCTGGATATCGAACATGGCAGTTCCTTGCCTAAGGCGGGGCGCCTCGGAAGAGCCATGGGCAAGATGACGGGACGCTCTCGATCGTCCTGCGAGAGAGCGTCCTGCGATCCTGCCATGGCTCGGGCGTTGTCCGCGAGCCGTTTCGCGCGGCAGCCCCATGCCGCCGCGCCGTGCTTCCTGGATCGCCAGGCGTCGCGCTGGACGCAGGATTGGCGATCCCTCTTTCGTGTCATGGCACCGGATCGATCCGGAAACCGGAGGCCGCTTTCCGGCCCGATGCCATGGCGTCGTTCGGGCGCGGGCTTGCGCCCGCCCCGCTCAGCGACGCAGGCCGAGGCGCTCGATGAGCGACTTGTAGCGCGCCTCGTCGACCTTCTTGACGTAGTCGAGGAGGCTGCGGCGCTGGCTGACCAGCTTCAGAAGGCCGCGGCGGGAGTGATTGTCCTTGCCGTGCGTCTTGAAGTGCTCGGTCAGGTTGGCGATCCGCTCGGAAAGAACGGCGACCTGAACCTCCGGCGAACCCGTATCGTTCGCACCGGTGGCGTATTCCTTGATCAGTTCCTGCTTGCGAGCAGCCGTGATCGACATCGGGTATCCTTTCTGTTCAGAGAATGCCGGACGCCTTCTCGGCGCCCATTGCCGCGCGGGCGTCGATCGCCCGAGCGGTGCCGCCTGCCGCGATCGGCCAGTGCCGGGATGTCGTCCAGCACGGTCGAGGCGGAAACGGCAAAACCCCGGACCGCCGCGCGGCCGTCCGGGAGCGGGCGACATATGCCCGATCTTTGGCTGGAAGACCAGACAAAACTTCAGTCGGCCCGGGCGGCTTCCGGCGGGAAGACGCGGGAGGGCTTGAACTCGCCGCGCTCGATCTCGCCGATCGCGATCAGCGTTCCGCGACAGGTCGCGAAGCACAGATCGCCATTGGCGGCCTCCGGGCGACCGCGGACGATGAAGCCCTGCCCGTTGCGGAGGCGCCCCGCCTCGCTGTCGGTGACGCGGAGCTCGGCAAGCTCGGACAGCGCCGCCTCGACAGGCGCCAGAAGCGGTTCGAGCGCCTCCGGACCCTCCGCCTCGGCGCGCGAGCGCAGTTCGTCGAGCTTCACCATCGCCTCTTCGCCGAACGGGCCGACGAGCAGGCGGCGGAGCGCCACGACATGGCCCCGCGTTCCGAGCGCACGGCCCAAATCGCGTGCAATTGCACGGACATAGGTGCCCTTGCCGCATTCGGCCTCGAAGCTCGCGGTGTTCGCATCTGGCATGGCGACGAGGTCGAGCCTGTGGATCTCGACCGGCCGCGCCGCGAGCTCGACCACCTCGCCCTCGCGCGCCAAATCATAGGCGCGGTCGCCCTCGACCTTGATCGCCGAGAAGGCGGGCGGAACCTGGAGGATCTCGCCGGTGAAATCGCCGAGCGCCGCCTCGATCGCCTCGCGATCGGGTCTGAGCTCCGACGTCGCGACAACGGCGCCCTCGGCGTCGTCGGTCGTGGTCTCTTCGCCCCAACGTACTGAAAAGGCGTAGATTTTCCGCCCGTCCATCACATAGGGCACGGTCTTGGTCGCCTCGCCGAGCGCGATCGGCAGCATGCCGGTCGCCAGCGGATCGAGCGTGCCGGCATGGCCAGCCTTCTGCGCGCCGAACAGGCGGCGGACCACCGAGACGGCCTGGGTGGACGTCATGCCGAGCGGCTTGTCGAGGATCAGCCAGCCGGAAACCGGCCGGCCCTTCTTGCGGCGTTGGCCCATGGGTTCGGTCAGCCTTGAATGGAATCAGTCTTCGTCGGTGTCTGCAGCGCCGGGCGTCGTCACATCCCGTCGGATCACCGGATCCGAACGCAGCAGGGCATCAATCCGCGAGCCCTCCTCGAAGGAGGTGTCGACGCGGAACCTGAGGTCCGGCGCGAATTTCATGTTGATGCGGTGCGCGACCTCGCCGCGCAGGAAGCGGCGGTGCTGGTCGAGCGCCTCGACCACGGCCGCAGCGTCATGGCCGCCGAGCGGCATGACGTAGCAGGTCGCGATCTTGAGGTCGGGCGAGAGCCTGACCTCGGGGACCGTGACGATCACGCCCTCGAGTGCCGGCTCGCGCAATTCGCCCCGTGCCAGGATTTCCGCCATGGCATGACGCACGAGCTCGCCCACGCGCAGCTGTCGCTGGCCGGGCGTGCCGATCTTCTTTCCGTTGGAGGCCGTTCTCGCCATGAAACCTTCGGCGGTCGCTCGTTAGAGCGACCGCTTGATCTCCTCGACGCGGTAGCACTCGATGACATCGCCTGCGCGCATGTCCTCGTACTTCTCGAAGGCCATGCCGCACTCCTGGCCGGCGGGCACTTCCTTGACCTCGTCCTTGAAGCGCTTGAGCGTCGACAGCTTGCCCTCGTGGATCACGACATTGTCGCGGATCAGGCGGACATTGGCGCCACGCTCGACCGTGCCGTCGGTAACGCGGCAGCCGGCGACCTTGCCGATCTTCGAGATGTGGAAGATCTCGAGGATCTCGGCATTGCCGAGCATGGTCTCGCGCCGCTCCGGCGTCAGCAGGCCGGACATCGCCGCCTTCACGTCGTCCACGAGGTCGTAGATGACGTTGTAATAGCGGATCTCGATGCCGTCGCGGTCAGCCACGTCGCGCGCCTGCTTGTTGGCGCGGACGTTGAAGGCCAGGATCGCGGCGTTCGACGCGGCGGCCAGCGTCACGTCGGACTCGGTGATGCCACCGACGCCCGAATGCAGGATGCGGGCGACGACCTCGTCGGTGCCGAGCGCGTCCAGCGCGCCGATAATCGCCTCGACGGAGCCCTGCACGTCGCCCTTGACGACGATCGGGAACTCCTTGAGCCCGGCGCTCTGGCGCTGGCTCATCATCTCGGCGAGCGAACCGCGGGCGCTGGTCTGGCGAGCGACGGCGCGCTCGCGCTTCTGGCGGGCACGGTAATCGGCGATCTCGCGGGCACGGGCCTCGTTCTCGACAACCGCGAAGCGGTCACCCGCCTCCGGCGCCGACTGGAAGCCGAGCACCTCGACGGGCATCGAAGGCGGTGCCTCCGAGACCGTCTTGCCGATATCGTTGACGAGCGCGCGGACGCGGCCCCACTCCGAGCCGGCGACGACGATGTCGCCCGGATGCAGCGTGCCGCCCTGGACGAGAACCGTCGCGACCGGGCCGCGGCCCTTGTCGAGCTTGGCCTCAATGACGACGCCATCGGCGACGCGGCGCGGATCGGCCTTGAGATCGAGCACCTCGGACTGCAGCAGGATCGTCTCGAGCAGCTTGTCGAGATTGAGCCCGGTCTTGGCCGAAACCTCGACGTCGAGCACCTCGCCGCCCATGGTCTCGACGAACACCTCGTGCTGCAGCAGTTCCGTGCGGACACGCTGCGGATCGGCGTCCGGCTTGTCGATCTTGTTGATCGCCACGATGATCGGCACCTTGGCGGCGCGGGCGTGGTGGATCGCCTCGATCGTCTGCGGCATGACGCCGTCATCGGCCGCGACAACCAGCACGACAATGTCCGTCACCTTGGCGCCGCGCTGGCGCATCGCGGTGAAGGCCGCGTGGCCGGGCGTGTCGATGAAGGTGATCTTCTGGCCGGCCTGCTCGACCTGATAGGCGCCGATATGCTGCGTGATGCCGCCGGCCTCGCCGGAAACGACGCTGGTCTTGCGGATCGCGTCGAGCAGCGAGGTCTTACCGTGATCGACATGGCCCATGATCGTGACGACGGGCGGACGCTGCTCCAGATCGGACGCCGCGTCGGCATGGTCGAACAGACCCTCCTCGACGTCGGACTCTGCCACGCGGCGAACCGTATGGCCGAGATCCTCGGCGATGAGCTGCGCCATGTCGGCGTCGATGACGTCGGTCGCCTTGAGCAGCTGACCCTGCTTCATCAGGAACTTGATGACGTCGACGGCGCGCTCCGACATGCGGTTGGCAAGATCGCCGATCGTGATCGTCTCGGGCAGGATCACCTCGCGCGAGATCTTCTCGCGCGGACCCTGCGCCATCTGGCGGGCACGTTCACGCTCGCGACGACGGCGGACCGAGGCGAGCGAACGCTCGCGCTCCGAATCGTCGAGCGCGTTGGACAGGGTCAGACGACCGCGCGGCTTGGCGTCGTCCTTCTTGACCGGCTTGGTGTCGACCGTCTTCGGGCGCTTGGATGCGGCCGTGCGCGGACCACCGCGATCCTCCTCGTCGTCGGCGCGGCCCGAGGGACGGGCGGCGGCAGACGGCGCGGCGGTGCGGCTCGCCGGCTTCTCGGAGGCATTCGGATCGCGCTGCGTCGGAGCCGGACGGGCCGTCTGGCCGGCAGAGGACTGCGGACGCGACGACTCGTTCTCGCCGAGACGACGGCGAGCGGCTTCTTCGCTCTTCTCGCGAACGACAGCCTCGGCCTGGCGGCGAGCATCTTCCTCGGCCTGGCGCTTGGCGGCTTCCTCACGCTCCTTGGCGAGACGGATCTCTTCCTCGGCGCGGCGCTTGGCTTCTTCCTCGGCGCGGCGACGCTCTTCGGCATCGCGGACGCGGGCGTCGGCAAGCGCCTTGGCGCGCGCATCGAGCTCGTCGGTCGAAAGCTGACGCAGCACCATGCCGCCGCGCGGCTGCTGGCGAGGCGGCGGAGCAGCCGGCGTCGGGCGAACCTGCGTCGACTGGATGGTGCGCGTCTGCGCAGGCGGAGCGCCGGCGGGGCGCTGCGACGCCGGAGCGGACGTGCTCTGCTGTGCCGCGGCCGGAGCACCTTCGCTCTTGCCCGGTATCACGACGCGCTTCTTCTTCTCCACGACGACGGTATTGGTCCGCCCGTGTGAGAAGCTCTGCCGCACGGTCCCGCGCTCGAGGTCACGGCCCTTGAGGCTCAGCGTCTTCTTCGCGCCGCCAAGATCCTTGTCGCCGCTATTGCTCGTATCGTTCATTCGGTCTCTTCAGTCCTGCGGGGTCCTGCGCCGCTAGGGGCGCGTTCGTCTCGGGCACTTCCGGCGTATCAGTCTTCGGATTGCTGTCGCCAATGCCAACAAGCCCGTCTTCTCCTCGAAAACGGGCGAGCGCGGCGACACGCTCCAATGCATTTTCGCTCGCCCAGCCCGCGAGCAGTGCTGCATGTATCACATTTGCCCTGCCTAATGCCAAATCCAATTGCCCCGACGTGAAGATTCGGATGGTTGGAACCGCATCTGGCCTGCCGAAGCGTCGCCGGAGCGCCGCTTCAATCTTCGTCCGGCCGTCGTCACCGGCCTCTTCTGCCTGCACGATCGCCACGACGCGTTCCCGTGCAATCGCCTGTTCGACTTTCGCGAAGCCGGCGATGATCTCGCCGGCCTTGCGCGCGAAGGACAGCGCCTGCAGCGCGCCGGCTTCGAGCAACCTGTCAACCCGATCGGCGAGACCGGGCTCGACTTCGGCGGCCGCCTTGAAGCCGCGGCCGAATACCTTCTTGCGCTCCGCGGCCGCGACGATCTCGCGCCGCGCCGTAACCCATACGCCCCGTCCCGGAAGACGGCGCCGCAGATCCGGCACGACCTTGCCCTCGGGGTCGAGCACGAAGCGGATCATCCCGTCCGCCGGCATGGCGAGACGCGAGACGACGCAGCTTCGGATCAGGGGCTCGGTCCGTCGGGGCAAGCAATCCTCCGCGCAGCGGATCGCGAGTCCTAGGACTCGCTCTCCTCATTCACCTCTTCGGCGGCTTCTTCCGCAATTTCCTGCGCCGCCTCTTCCTCGGTGATCCAGCCGACGCGGACGCGTGCGGCCATGATCATCGCCTCGGCGTCGGCGCGGGTGACGCCGAACTTGTCCAGGAGACCCGGATGGCGCTTGGTCTCGCCTTCGCCGCGCTCCGCCCAGCCGACGAGATCGTCGGGGACGCTGCCGGCGAAGTCTTCCATCGTCTTGACGCCATCCTTGCCGAGCTCGACCAGCATGGCGGTCGTCATGCCCGGGAGCTCGCGAAGCTCGTCGGACACGCCGAGCTTCTGGCGCTCCGCATCGTGCTCGGCCTCGAGCTTTTCGAGGAAGTCGCGGGCGCGCTGCTGCAGCTCGGCCGCCGTCTCCTCGTCGAAGCCCTCGATCGAGGCAAGCTCCTCGGAATCGACGAAGGCGATTTCCTCGAGCGAGGCAAAGCCTTCCGAAGCGAGCAGCTGGCCGACGACCTCGTCGGCGTCGAGCGCCTCGTTGAAGAGCGCGGAACGCTCCTGGAATTCCTTCTGGCGGCGCTCGGATTCTTCCTGTTCGGTCAGGATGTCGATGTCCCAGCCCGTCAGCTGCGACGCCAGGCGGACATTCTGGCCACGACGGCCGATCGCAAGCGACAATTGGTCATCGGGGACGACAACTTCAATACGCTCGGCATCCTCGTCGAGGACGACCTTGGCCACCTCCGCCGGCTGCAGCGCATTGACGATGAACGTCGCCTGGTCGGTCGACCAGGGAATGATGTCGATCTTCTCGCCCTGCAGCTCATTGACCACCGCCTGGACGCGGCTGCCGCGCATGCCGACGCAGGCGCCGACCGGGTCGATCGACGAGTCGCGCGAGATGACGGCCATCTTGGCGCGCGAGCCGGGGTCGCGGGCGACCGCCTTCACCTCGATCACGCCGTCATAGATTTCCGGCACTTCCTGCGCGAACAGCTTGGCCATGAACTGCGGATGGGTGCGCGAGAGGAAGATCTGCGGACCGCGCTGCTCGCGGCGCACGTCATACACATAGGAGCGGATGCGGTCGCCATAGCGGAAGACTTCGCGCGGGATCAGCTCGTCACGACGGATGATGCCTTCGCCGCGGCCGAGATCGACGATGACATTGCCATATTCGACGCGCTTGACCTGACCGTTGACGATCTCGCCGATGCGATCCTTGTATTCTTCGTACTGGCGGTCACGCTCAGCTTCGCGAACCTTCTGGACGATGACCTGCTTGGCCGACTGGGCGGCGATGCGGCCGAAATCCATCGGCGGCAGGGGCTCGGCGATATAGTCGCCGACGCGGGCGGCCGGGTTCTGGTCGGTCGCCAGTTCAAGCGCGATCTCGGTCGCCGGATTCTCGACCTGATCGACGACCTGCAGCAGGCGCTGCAGACGAATCTCGCCGGTCTTGGGATTGATCTCGGCGCGGACATCCGTCTCGGAACCGTAACGCGAGCGGGCGGCCTTCTGGATCGCATCTTCCATCGCCGCGATGACGATCTGGCGATCGATCACCTTCTCGCGGGCGACTGCATCGGCGATCTGCAAGAGTTCCAGCCGGTTGGCGCTGACTGCCATCGTCCTGTCTCCACTCTACTCTTTCGCGAACGTCCCGCCTCAGGCGTCGGACGACTCGTCGGTTAAGTCTTCATCGTCGAGACCAGCCGCCGCCCGTGCGGCCTTGGCCTGGCGAAGCGTGTCCTCGATCAGCGCGTCGGTCAGGACGAGCTTGGCCTCGCCGATCGCGGAAAGCGGCAGGCGGAACCGATCCGTCGCGCCCTCCGGTACATCGTCGACCTTCAGGGCGACGTCATCACCCTCAAGCCCGAGCACCGTCCCGCGAAAGCGGCGGCGCCCCTCGACCGGCACGGTGAGCTCGATCTTGGCGACATGACCCGCCCAGCGCTCGAAATCGGACCGGCGCACAAGCGGACGGTCGATGCCGGGCGAGGAGACCTCGAGGTGATAGGCCTCGGAGATCGGATCCTCGACATCAAGCGCCGGCGAGAGATCGCGGCTGATCGCCTCGCAATCCGACACGGACATGGTGCCGTCGGGGCGCTCGGCCATGATCTGCAGGGTCAGACCGTTGCGGCGCGACGTCTTCACGCGCACCAGACGGTAGCCGAGACCCTCGACGACGGGCTCGGCGATCGCCGCGACACGGGCGTCGACACCCGATTCCACGATGATGCGGGCTTCGCTATCGGGATTGCTATCGGCCAAGCCGCGTTCCTTCCGACCTTGCGATCGGCGTAGGCCTAGGGGAGCGGACCCCGGCGGACCCACTCTCCAACGAACCGATCGTTTGAGATGAATGAGAGGCGTATAGGCCCAGTCGGGGGGAAATGCAAGCGAGGCGAATTCTGTGGACGCGGGCGGCGCTGCGGCCCGTTGTGATCCCGGTCACTGGTCCGCCACAGAATTTATTCTATGGTCCGCCTGCTTCGTAACGATTCGCAAAGCATCCAAGAACTAGAACGTCCCCACCGGCCCTCCTTCGAGTTGCGTATCCGATGCAATCCGTCCTCATCCGCTTCGTCGCGTTCGTGGTCCTCTCCGTGGCCGGCAGCTCAATCCTCGCCCTGCCCTATCTGATCGCGAACTGACGCGCCGCGTCTGGCGCCAACGCGTGATCAGAGCCTGCGAAAGGTGAGATAAGTGCCGGTCCGCCCCTCGCGGATGGCCTTCGCCTCATAGCGCGTCCCAGGCCAGCCCGGAAACGGCGTCCGCCAGTCGTCGGCGTCGCGCGCGAGCCATTCGAAATCCGGATGGTCGCGAAGGTGCAGCAGCGTCCAATCCACATAGCTGTCGATGTCGGAGGCGAAGCGGAACGGCGCGCCGGGCTTCAGGACGCGCGCAAAGCGATCGAGATTCTTCGCCGAGACGAAGCGGCGCTTGAAGTGGCGCTGCTTCGGCCAGGGATCGGGATAGAGCAGATCGATACCGGAAAGGCTCGCCGGCGGCAGCCAGTCGAGAAGCTCGGCGGCATCGCGCGCGAACAGGCGGACATTGCGCAGATCCAGCGCCTCGATCTCGGCCGCCGCACGGGCGAGGCCGTTCACGAAGGGCTCGACGCCGATCCGTCCGATCCCTGGCGCTTCCTGCGCCCGATGGATCAGATGCTCGCCGCCGCCGAAACCGATCTCCAGGACGACGGTCTCGACGGGCGATGCGAACAGGGCCTCGAGCGGGACCGGCGGCTGATAATCGAGATCGATCTCAAGTCGAGTCAGGACGCGGTCGAGCGTCTCGGCGCGACCGGCCCGCAAGGTATGGCCCTTGCGGCGCCCGAAGAAGGAATCGCGCCGCTTGCCAGGAGGAAGCTCGCTCACAGCGCCTTGCGCAGCGCGTCCGCGAGGTCGGTCCGCTCCCAGGAGAAGCCGCCATCGGCCTCGGCCGGGCGACCGAAATGGCCATAGGCGGAGGTGCGCGCATAAATCGGGCGGTTCAGCGAGAGGTGCTCGCGGATGCCACGCGGCGACAGGTCCATGACGTCGGCGAGCAGCTTCTCGAGCCGGGCCTCCTCGACCTGGCCGGTGCCATGCAGGTCGACATAGATCGACAGCGGCTGCGACACGCCGATGGCATAGGAGAGCTGGATCGTGCAGCGGCCGGCAAGGCCCGCGGCCACGACGTTCTTGGCGAGGTAGCGCGCGGCATAAGCAGCCGAACGGTCGACCTTGGTCGGGTCCTTGCCCGAGAAGGCGCCGCCGCCATGCGGTGCGGCACCGCCATAGGTGTCGACGATGATCTTGCGGCCGGTGAGGCCGGCGTCGCCGTCGGGACCGCCGATGACGAACTTGCCGGTCGGATTGACGTGCCAGATCGTCGAGGGCGAGATCCAGCCTTCCGGCAGCGCCTCGCGGATATAAGGCTCCACGATGGAGCGCACGTCATGCGAGGAGAGGTTCTCGTCGAGGTGCTGGGTGGACAGCACAATCTGCGTCACCTCGACCGGCTGGCCATTCTCGTAGCGGACCGTGACCTGGCTCTTGGCGTCGGGGCCGAGGGCACCGGTCTCGCCGCTGCGACGGGCCTCGGACAGGCGCTTCAGGATGCGGTGGGCGTAGAAGATCGGCGCCGGCATCAGCTCCGGCGTCTCGGAGCAGGCATAGCCGAACATGATGCCCTGGTCGCCGGCACCCTCGTCCTTGTTGCCGGTCGAATCGACACCGACGGCGATGTCGACAGACTGGGCATGCAGGTGCACGTCGACCGCCGCGTTCTCCCAATGGAAGCCGCTCTGCTGATAGCCGATGTCCTTGATCGCCAGCCGTGCCGTATGGGCAACGAGATCGCGCGTGATCGTGGCGGGACCGCGCGTCTCGCCGGCGATCACGACCCGGTTGGTCGTCGCCAGCGTCTCGCAAGCGACGCGCAGATGAGCCGGATCCCAGCCCTGCTCCGGTCCGATGCGGAAGAAGGCGTCGACGATCTCGTCGGATATTCTGTCGCAGACCTTGTCCGGATGACCTTCGGAAACCGACTCGCTGGTGAACAGATAGGACGTCCTGGACACTTGGAAATGACCCCGCAGAAAATCTCAGCTGGGTCAAGCGCCCGAGCTTCCGACGAACGCTTTTAACCCGATGAGTTCACCCGTCAAGCGAGATCAAGCCCGTTTCCGCAACAGCACGGCAAAGCGCAAGGCTGTTCCAGCCGGGAGCGTCCCGGCAGAAGCCTTCTGCCCTTGGTCAGGCGTTTCTCGAGATCGGGAAGCGATCAGTCCTCGGCTTCTTCGCCGGCGATCGAACGCACCAGCTCGACAACGCGCCGGCGCAGCTTCGCGTCCTTGATGCGGACGAACGCCTTGTTGAGCTGCAAGCCCTCGGCGCTGGCGAGGAAATCCGTCACGAAGGCGGCGGGACGCGACTCCGCAAAGCCGGGCTCAGTCGCGGCACCCGGGGCATCCTCGAAGAAGAACGAGACCGGGACTTCGAGGACGGAGGCGATATGCTGCAGCCTGCTGGCACCGATCCGGTTCGTGCCCTTCTCGTATTTCTGGATCTGCTGGAAGGTGATGCCGAGGCTCTCGCCAAGTTTTTCCTGGCTCATCCCCTGCATCATGCGCCGAAGCCGCACGCGGCTTCCAACATGAATGTCGATCGGATTGGGCTGCTTCTTATTGACCATCTAGGGCTAACCTCTGAAAACTAGACGCACATGAATCGGCGTGCTGGCGAAACAGTTCCCCGCCGCCGACTATACGCCTAACCGAATGGCCCGGAGCCTTTTGAGCCCGGAACCTTAAGCCCCACGGGGGGCAAAATGCGGCGCATCTCAGATCGTGTCAATTGCGACGTTTAGTTCTAGTGAAATTACCAGTAGCGGCCGCACCCAAAAACAACAGAGCCAAACCGAAATAGATCGTATCACCAAAGCGTGAGTAGATAGTCGGCGCGGTCGCTTGCGGGAGCGGCCCATCTACCACGCCAGCGACGTTTACACCCTTCTGCGCCAGGATCCGGCCATAGGGGTCCACGATGGCTGAAACCCCGGAATTGGCGGCACGGGCCAGCGGCAGCCCCTCCTCCACGGCGCGGACGACGGCTTGCTGGAGATGCTGACGCGGGCCCGGCGTATCGCCGAACCAGGCATCATTGGTGACGTTTACAAGCCAGGCCGGCCGATCGACCCGATCGGTCGCGGCACCGGGAAAGATGATCTCGTAACAGATCAGGGCGCCGAACGACGGTGCATTGGGCAGCGCGATCGTGCGCAGGCGTCGGCCGGGGTCGAACCCGCCCGGCAGCGCTACCATCTGGCGCAGACCGATTCGCCTGAACCATGTCTCGAACGGCAGATACTCGCCGAACGGCACCAGATGCACCTTGTCATAGGCATCGAGGATCGCGCCGTCATCGCCGATGACATAGAGGCTGTTGAAGACGCGGGCGCCGAAAGGCTCGCTGGCATCAGGCTCCGCGCGCACCGCGCCGGTCAGGAGGGTCGTGCCGGGCGGCAGCAGCGCGCCGATCGCGGCGAGCGCATTGGGACGATCCGTCAGATAGAAGGGGAACGCGGTCTCCGGCCAGACGAGGACGGTGAAGGGCGGCTTGCCACCCTCGGTCATGCCGGTCGCACTGAGCCCGAGATAGCGGGCCATGACCTCGTCGCCGCGATCGGGCGACCATTTCTCGTCCTGCGGAATCACCGGCTGCACGAGGCGGAGGTTCACGCCGTCGACAAAGCCCCCTTCGGCGCGCGCAAGCCGCAGGGCGCCGAAGCCGGCATCGGCCGCGAACAGGACGAGGATCGCGACGAAGACGATGCGGTCGCCGCGCCGCGCATGGGCCGTCGGCCCGAAGATGAGCACCGGCGCCGCAAAGACGAGGATGGCGAGCAGCGTCACGCCCCAAAGCCCGATCAGGGACGCGATCTGCATCAGCAAGGGTGCCGGCATCAGCGTGTAGCCGAGCGCATTCCAGGGAAATCCGGTCAACACATGGCCGCGCAGCCATTCGGCGAGGCTCAGCGCCACGGCGAGCACGAGGAGGCGGGGCCATCCCTCGGGCCAGAAGCAGCGCGCTGCCGCCGTGGCGACGCCCCAGAACAGCGCGAGGCCAGCGGGGAGCATCAGCACCGCGAGGGGCATGAGCCAGAGCAGGGCGCCGGCATCGGCGAAGAAGGCGACGCCGATCCACCAGAGGCCGCCGAGGAAATAGCCGAAGCCGAAGCTCCAGCCGACGAGGAAGGGTGCGGCGAGGCGCGCGCCAAGGCCAGCACCCGGCGCGGGAATACAGCCATCGAGCAGCCAGACCAGAACCGGCATGGTCAGCCAGAGGACCGGAAGCCAGCCGAGCGGGGCAAGCGCGAGCGCCGACAGCGCGCCGGCACCGCCCGCGAGCGCCAGCCGCCGCCAGCCCCAGCTCAGCAGGGCGAAGCGCCCGAAGGCGAGCGCGGCTCGCCCCGGTGCGGACCGGTGCGGCATGAGCGGATCCTCGAATCGGTCAGGCGGTCACGTTTCGCGTCAGGGATGAGCGAGCCGCCGCAAGCGGTCAAGCCGCGGCGGCGTCGCGCCGGCGCACGCGCAGCCGCTTCACGCGACGGCGATCGGAATCGAGGATCTCGAATTCGAGGCCACCGGGAATGTCGACCCGCTCGCCCGGCAAGGGGATGCGCCCGAGCAGCGTGAAGACGAGACCACCGACCGTATCGACGTCGTCATGCTCGGAGCCGAGATCGAGTCGGGTCCCGATCGCGGTCTCGAACTCGTCGAGGTCGGCGCGCGCGTCGGCGAGGAAGCTGCCATCCGCCTCGCGCACGATCTGCGGCGCCTCTTCCTCGTCGTGCTCGTCCTCGATCTCGCCAAACACGATCTCGACGACATCCTCGAGCGAAACCAGCCCGTCCGTGCCGCCATATTCGTCGATGACCACCGCCATCTGGACGCGATTGGCCTGCATGGTCGACAGCATGGTCGCCGCATGCATGGAGGCCGGCACGAAGAGAACGCGGCGCACGAGATCGGCGTCGGCGAGCTTCACGGTCAGGTCGACGCGGGAAAGATCCAGCGCGCCATCGGCCAGCGCCTCCGACATGATGTGGCCCATCAGGTCCTTGATGTGGACCATGCCGATCGGATCATCGAGCGACTCGCGATAGACCGGCATGCGCGAATGGCCGGATTCGCGGAACGCCTTCAGCGCCTCGCCGAGCGTGGTGTCGACCTCGATCGCCAGGATATCCGCCCGCGGCACCATCACGTCGTCGACGCGGACCTCGCGCAGATGCAGGATATTGCGCAGCATGCGCCGCTCTTCGTCGGAGAAGGCGTCCTCGGCCCCCTCGCCCGCGAGCGCATCCTCGATATTGGCCCGCAGCGACGCCGCAGGCTTCAGGCCGACCACCTGACGCAGGCGGTCGAGCCAGCTTTCGGGACTTCTTTCCGCCTCCCGTTCCGGGGCGGAGCTCTGGCTACTCTGGGGTTCCGGGTTCGCTTCGGCGCCCGAGCCGGGCGTGTCAGTGTCGGTCATCGTCCTGTCAATCTAGTGGTGCGCGCCGCCGTCGAGCTCAGCTCCGGCATAGGGATCTGCAACGCCGAGGCGGCCAAGAATCTTGGTTTCCAGCGCTTCCATGCGTTCGGCCTCTGCGTCCTCGATGTGATCATGACCGAAGAGGTGAAGCAAGCCGTGCACAACCAAGTGGGTGAGGTGGTGCTCGAAGGGAAGGTCTTCCTGCTCCGCTTCGGCCGAAACGGTCTCCTGCGCCAGCACGATATCGCCGAGCAGCGGCCCGAACCGGTCGCGGCCCGGCGGCGTGCCGGGGAAGGAGAGAACATTGGTCGGCCGGTCCTTCTCGCGATAATGCGCGTTGAGCGCGCGCACATGATCATCGTCCGTGAAGACGACCGAGAGCTCGGAGCCCTCGACGAAGCGCAGCCCGCCGACCGCGATGCTCGCCTCGACGGCGTCCGCGACCAGCTTGGCGAGTTCCGAATTGGCCGGCCAGGTGCCGGCCTCGACCAGCACGTCGACGGCGATCGGCAGTTCGGCCGTCATGCCTCTTCCCCCTGGCCTCCGCGATGCGGCGCCGATGGCAGCCGCGACACCGCATCATAGGCGCGGACAATGCGCCCGACGAGCGGATGGCGCACCACGTCGACATCGCTGAAGCGGATCTGCACGATGCCGGGAACGTCGCGGAGAATGTCGACCGCCTCGGCGAGGCCGGAAACCTGGCCGTTCGGCAGGTCGACCTGGCTCGGATCGCCCGTGATGATCATGCGCGATCCCTCGCCGATACGCGTCAGGAACATCTTCATCTGCATCGAGGTCGTATTCTGCGCCTCGTCCAGGATCACGACGGCATTGGCGAGCGTACGGCCGCGCATGAAGGCGAGCGGCGCCACCTCGATCATGCCGGAGGTGAGCCCGCGCTCGACCTTGTCGGCGGGCATCATGTCGTAGAGCGCGTCATAGAGCGGCCGCAGATAGGGGTCGACCTTCTCCTTCATGTCGCCCGGCAGGAAGCCGAGACGCTCGCCCGCCTCGACGGCCGGACGCGACAGGATGAGCCGCGAGACATCGCCGCGCTCGATCAGCGCCGCGGCATAGGCGACGGCGAGATAGGTCTTGCCCGTGCCGGCCGGCCCGATGCCGAACACCATTTCCGAGCGATCCATCGCCCGGATATAGGCGTCCTGCGCCGGGTTGCGGGCCATGATGGTGCGGCGGCGGGTCGAGATCTGCGCCATGGCGAGGCGGCCGCGCGGCTCAAAGCTCGGCAGGCTCAACTGCTCATCGGCCGTCTCGGCCATGCGGAGCGCGCCTTCGACATCGCCCGGCCCGATCTCGTGGCCCTGCTGCAGGCGGATATAGAGAAGGTCGAGCGCGAGACGCGCCTGGGCACAGGCCTCCGGCCGGCCGCGGATGGTGAGCTGGTTGCCGCGGGCAACCGCTTCAATGCCCAGCTTCTGCTCGAGAATCGCGAGGTTCTGGTCGAACTGGCCGAACAACTCGCTCGCCAGGCGATTATCGTCGAAGCCGATCACGACATGGGCGATGTCAGAGGCATGCGACATGTCCGATACGCGTCCGCCGCGGGTCGGGCGATGCGGTGTCGAGGAGCGTGCGTTCACGTCGCCATCTCCGGCAGGGGGGTTGCGCGCGGGGCCGGGACGGCCTCGATGCGGGCGCCGAACAGCGAATTCGTGCCGAGGCCCGAGATCGCCACGCGGCCGATGCGGCCGATCCAGGATGGATCGCCGTCAAGCTGGACGGCCTGGAGATAGGGCGAGCGCCCCATGATCTGGCCGGGGCGGCGGCCGGCTCGCTCGAACAGCACGTCCATATGGGTTCCGACCTTTGACTGGTTGAAGGCGGTCTGCTGGGCTGCAATGAGAGCTTGAAGGCGATAGAGGCGTTCGCTCGCGACGGCGTCGGACACCTGCGTGCCGAGGCCGGCGGCCGGCGTGCCCGGCCGGGGGCTATACTTGAACGAGTAGGCCGCGGCGTAGCCGACGCGCTCGACGAGACGCATCGTCGCCTCGAAATCCGCGTCGCTCTCGCCGGGAAAGCCGACGATGAAGTCGCCGGACATCGCGATGTCCGGCCGCACGTCGCGGATGCGGTCGACGAGGCGGAGATAATCATCGGCGCGATGGCGCCGGTTCATGGCCGCGAGAATGGCGTCGGAGCCCGATTGCACCGGAAGGTGGAGATAGGGCATCAGCGCCGGCAGGTCGCGATGGACCGCGATCAGCGCATCGTCCATGTCGCGCGGATGGCTGGTGGTATAGCGCAGCCGCGCGAGGCCGGGGATCTCCGCGAGGCGGTAGAGCAGCTGGCCGAGGCCCCACTCGCTGCCATCCGGACCGGCGCCGTGCCAGGCATTGACGTTCTGGCCGAGCAGCGTCACCTCGCGCACGCCCGCTTCCACCAGTCGCTCGGCTTCCTCGACGATCCGCGCGACGGGGCGCGAGACCTCGGCACCGCGCGTATAGGGCACGACGCAGAAGGTGCAGAACTTGTCGCAGCCTTCCTGGATCGTCAGGAAGGCGGTCACGCCGCGGCTCTGCGTGCGTTCGCGCGCGGCGGCCGGCAGGCGCTCGAACTTCTCGGCGATCGCGAACTCGGTCTCGACCGGACGCTTGCCGCGCGCGACATCGGCCAGAAGCGCGGGCAGATGCTGGTAGGATTGCGGCCCGACGACGAGGTCGACCACCGGCGCACGCCGGGCAATCTCGTCGCCCTCGGCCTGCGCGACGCAGCCGGCGACGCCCACGACGACGCGCCGCCCTTCCCGCGCAGCCGCCTCCTTCAGCACGCGAACGCGACCGAGTTCGGAATAAACCTTCTCGGCGGCCTTCTCGCGGATGTGGCAGGTGTTCAGGAGAACGAGATCGGCGTCTTCGACATGATCGGTCGGCTCGTAGCCTTCGATCGCCAGTGCGTCCGTCATACGATCGGAATCGTAGACGTTCATCTGGCAGCCATAGGTCTTGATGAAGACGCGCTTCGTGTTCGGCGTTCCGGTCATCGGTCCCCGGGTTGAATGGCCAGCGGCGGAGGAGCCCGCTGTTTCCCGACCTTTCCTAGCCGCTTTCGGCTCCCGTGAGAATAGGCGCGCGACGCGGCCCCCGCGCCGCGCGTGCCGCACGCACCATGCGGCGCACCTCCGCCTCGGCCGCGGCGGTGACCGTCTTGCGGTCGGCATCGGGCCCGAAGGGGATCGGCGTGCCGAAGACGACGACCGCATCGATCGCGCCGACACCGATCAGGCCGAGGAGATGCGGGGCGAGGTCCATGTCGCCATGCCAGGCGACATCCGACATGCGGAGCCGGCCGATCGGAATACCCTGCAGCGCCGTATAGACGATCGCGACCGGCTGGACGACCGCCGAAGCCTCTGCGCCAGCCACCTCCTGCGCGGCCCCAACGAGCGCACTGCGGAATGGCAGCACGGAGATCCCGTCATCGGTCGTCCCCTCCGCGAAGAGCACCATCGTGTCGCCTGCGCGCAGGCGACCCGCGATCGCCTCGGTCGAGGCCGAGGTCATCGCGCGCCGCGTGCGGTCGACGAAAACGCTGCGTTGCAGCCGCGCCAGCCATTTGACCACCGGCCAGGTGCCGACCTCGCTCTTGGCAATGAAGGACACCGGCAATGCCGAGCCGAGCGTGACGATATCGAGCCAGGAGACGTGATTCGAGACGATCATCAGCGGCCGCTTGGCGGAGGGCTCGCCCTGCATCGTGACCTTGAGGCCGAGGCAGAAGGCCGCGACCCGCTGCCACGCCATCGGCACGCGCGCCGCCAGCGCCGGGAAGAAGCGGATCGCTATGAGCTGGACCGGCAAAAGGACGAGCGTCGTGATCGCCAGGACGATCAGAACGATGCCGACGCGGAGCCGGGCCATCAAGTCTCCTTCTTGTCCGGGTCGTTCTTGTCCATGTCGTTCCTGCCCGGCTCGGTCTTGGCCCGGTCGGCGAGCGGGACGCAGTAGAGTTCCAGGCGATGATCGACGAGGCGGAAGCCGAGCCGCTGGGCGATCATGTCCTGCAGGGCCTCGATCTCTTCGCTGCGGAACTCGATCACTTCGCCCGAGCGGAGATCGATCAGATGATCGTGATGCTCCTCAGAGACGGTCTCGTAACGGCTGCGGCCGTCGCGGAAATCGTGACGCTCGATGATGCCGGCGTCCTCGAACAGCTTCACGGTGCGATAGACGGTCGAGATCGAGATGCGCGCATCGATCGCGAAGGCGCGCCGATAGACCTCCTCGACATCGGGGTGGTCCGTCGCCTCGTCGAGCACCCGCGCAATGATGCGACGCTGCTCTGTCATGCGCATGCCCTTGGCGGCACACGCCTCCTCAAGCGTCGGTATCGGCGTATTGTCGCTCATCCCGCCCGTCCTTCGGCTGCCGGCAAGGTGACAGCCGCTTAGTGAAGTTGCAACCGCAAGACAAGGGCCGTGCTCTGACGACCCTCGGCATCGCGATAGTATCCCTTGCGCCGGCCGACCTCGACGAAGCCGAGGCGCCGATAAAGCGCCAGCGCCGGCGGATTCTGCTCGTCCACCTCGAGGAAGATGTCGGCGACTCGCTCCGCATAATAGCGCCGCAGGAGCTCCTCCATCAGCCGGCGGCCATAGCCGCGGCCCCGGCGAAGCTGCGACACGGCGACCGTCAAGACCTCCGCCTCGCCGGCCGCGTTGCGGGCCATGACGAAACCGAGCACGCGGCGCCAGCCGAACACCGATTCGCGCCGCAACACGATGCACTGGACCATGTCGTCGGCGAGCAGCGATTCGAACTCGTCCACACTCCAGCCACGGCCGAAGGACTCGGCGTGAATGGCGGCGAGCGCCTCGATGTCGGACGCATCCCGCACCTGGTCGAAGAAGATCCGCGGCCGCGGCAGAAGCTCGATCATCGCCGCGCGATCCCGCCCTTGAACGGCGCAGCGTCCGGCGGCTTGCCATAGACCGGGGCCGGCGGATGGGATGCGGGATCGAGGCTGGCGCCGAAGGCGAGGAGAGCCGTCACGGAGGGCGCCGCGCGCAGATGCAGCGGCGCGAAATCCGCGCCGAGCAGCGCGGCGCCCGCGCCTGCAACGTCGCAACCAAGCTCCCGCGCCCGGGCGGTAAAGGCCTCAGCCGAGGCGACCATCAGCGGTTCGAGCGATTCGGCATCGGCCGAGAACAGCTGCCCGAAGAGCTCGTCGGCGCGCGCGGGAATGAGGGCGAGGATGAGGCGGGGCGGCCCGCCGGCCTCGCGCCGGAGCGTCGCGGCGAGGAAGGCATGCGCCGCCAGCGTCGAGACGCCGACCACGGGAACGCCGGCCGCAAGGCCGAGGCCGCGCGCGGCGGCGATGCCGACGCGCAGGCCCGTGAAGGAGCCCGGCCCTGTCGTCACCACGATGCGATCCAGATCATGGGCGGTCCGGCCGGCCTCGCCCAGCATCGCCGCGACAGCCGGCATCAGCACCTCGGCATGGCCGCGGCCGATCGCCTGCTCGCGATGCCAGACATCGGAGCCGTCGGAGATCGCAACGGAGCAGTTTTCGAGCGCGGTATCGATAGCCAGCACAATCATGCCGAGGCCATAGCCGGCCGGCAGGGCGCTGTCGAGATCAGCCGACCGACTGGACCTCGCGAACCTCGGGCACGAAATGGCGGAGGAGGTTCTGGATACCGTGCTTCAGCGTCGCCGTGGACGACGGGCAACCCGCGCAGGAGCCGCGCATGTTGAGATAGACGATGCCGTCGCGGAAGCCCTGGAAGGTGATGTCGCCGCCATCCTGCGCCACCGCGGGGCGGACGCGGGTCTCGATCAGCTCCTTGATCGTCTCGACGATTTCGCCATCGGCTTCGTCGAAGAACTCGCCCTCATGCGCGGAGAGATCGGACGAGGCCATCACCGGAACGCCGGCGACGAAATGCTCCATGATCGCGCCGAGCAGGGCGGGCTTCAGGTGCTGCCATTCGCCGTCGCTCTTGGTCACGGAGATGAAGTCGTGGCCAAGGAAAACGCCCGAGACGCCGGAGACCGCGAACAGCCGCTCGGCCAGCGGCGAGCGGCCGGCCTCGGCCGAATCGCGGAATTCCGCCGTGCTGTCGGGAAGCACGGGGCGGCCGGGGAGGAACTTGAGCGTCGACGGATTGGGTGTCGCTTCGGTCTGGATGAACATTTGGGCCTCACGTCACCTTGGAATTCTTCGAAACCACAATGTGATGGATCAATCGCCCCGCTTCAAGGCCAGGTCCGCAAACAGGCTGGGTCGATGCCTGTCACGGGAACGTTATAGTCCAGGCCTATCGGGATGGTCTCTCGCCACCACGGGGACATTCTCACCATGAAGATCACGCTGCTCGCTACCAGCGCGCTCGTTGCGCTCTCGCTACCCGCTCTCGCCGATCCGATCAAGCTCAGCTCCGCGCAGGTCACCCCCGCCGGGGACACGCTGGCCAAGGGCCTGGCCCAGGTGCCGGTCGCCGAGGGCGCCTTCAAGCTCGAGAACCCGTCAAAATATCTCGGCTATTACGGCTATGCCAAGGACGGCCCGCTCGTCCCGGCCAAGGGCGCCGTTCCCTCCAAGGACCACCTGGTCGAGGCGACCAAGACCGAGCCCGACAAGAACACCTATCTCGTGCTCGAGGGCACGACCGGCCCGGCCAAGGGCGTCAAGTACGGCACGCATTTCCTGTTCCAGGGCCATGAGAACGGCCCGAAGGACGAGAACGGCGTCTCGCGCGGCGGGCTGACCCGCATCAATCTCGACGCGCCGAAGTCGCACCGCGTCACGCTGATGGCCGACACCGATGTCGACGGCAAGCCGCTGCCGCTCATCGACGGCTCCGCCTGGGATCCCTTCGCCAAGGTGCTGCTGCTGACCTCCGAGGAAGGCGCGGATGGCGGCGTGTGGACCGCGACGGTCGATTTCCCGTCCAAGGTCGTCGACATCTCGGCTTTCACCGGCCGCGCCGCCTATGAGGGCGTCGAAGTCGACAGCGACGGCGCGCTCTGGCTGGTCGAGGACGCCGGCGGCAAGGGCGGCCCGAAGACCAAGAACGCCAAGCAGCCGAACTCCTTCGTCTATCGCTTCGTGCCGAAGGACAAGACGAACCTCGCGCTCGGCGGCAAGCTGCAGGTTCTGCAGGTGCTCGACGCGCAGTCGCAGCCGATCGTCTTCAACAAGGACAATATCGACGGCGACATCCTCTCGCCGAACCAGAAGACCCTCTACACCTATGGCAACGAGCTGCCGGCGAAGTGGGTCACCATCCGCGACAGCGACGAGCATCCGGCCGAGGCCTTCGACGCGAATGATCTCGCCAAGAAGGCGGGCGGCACGCCGTTCAAGCGCCCCGAGAACGGCCAGTTCCGTCCGGGAACGAGCTTCAAGGAGTTCTATTTCACGGCGACCGGCGACACCAACGCCAAGACCGAGGCCGGCGTCGATTTCGGTGGGTTCGGCGGCGTGTTCAAGATCGCGCAGTCGAAGAAGAACCCCGACAAGGCCACCGTCGCGCTCATCTATCGCGGCGATGCCACCCGCACGGGCTTCGACAATCTGTCCTTCCTCAACGACACGCAGCTGCTCGTCGTCGAGGATGCCGGCGACAAGCTGCACATGCAGCGCAACGCCTTCGATTCCGGCTATATCGTCGACGTGACGGCGGACTACGCCAAGGCGAGCACGCCCGATCCGGTCCGCTTCCTGAGCCAGGGCCGCGACGACATGGCGACCATCGACGAGGCGCTGGCCTCGGCCGAAGGCTTCCAGAACGACGGCGACAACGAGATCACCGGTATCCACGTCTCCAATGGCGACCCGACGGTCGAGGGCCTGATCGGCACGGCCGTCCCGACGCCGTTCGAGAATGGCTGGCGCGTGTTCTATACCCGCCAGCACGGCCGCAACATCACCTTCGAGATCGTCCAGGACGAGACCGGCGCGAAGAAGAAGTAAGGCGCATCCGCCACCGGCTTCTCAAGCGAAGGGCGCCTCCGGCGCCCTTCGTCGTTTGGGTCAGGCGATCGCGGCGATGTCCTCGTCGGTCAGGGCGCCCGGCACGATCGTTATCGGAACCGGGAAGGTGCCTGCGAGGCGGCCGGCGATCGACTGGACCAGCGGACCCGGACCTTCCTTGTCCATGCCGGCGGCCAGAACGAGGATCGCGATGTCCTCATCCTCGCCGATGAGCGCGGCGATCTGCTCGCCCGGCGTGCCCTCGCGGACCACGAGCTCGGGCTCGACCGAGCCATGGCGCCGCGCGAGATCGGCGAAGCGGGCGAGCGTCGCCTCGGCTTCCTCGCTCGCTTCGGCGCGCATGATGCTCTCGACGCCGAGCCAATGCTGGAAGCCGGACGGCTCGATGACATAGAGGAGGGCGAGCGCGCCGCTGGTGCGCTCCGCGCGGCGCGCCGCATAGACGACGGCCCGCGAGCATTCGGGGCTGTCATCGATCAGCGCCAGGAATTTGCGCCTGTGGCCCGCCTCGGTGCTTCTGCGCTTCAGCATGATGCGATGCTGCCACCCGGCGCGTCGGCCCGCAAGGCGAAGGGCCGCATCAGTTGCGCCGAATGAAGCCGACCACGTCCTTGACGCCGTCCATGACGGGACGCGCGATCGCCTCGGCGCGCGCGGCGCCGGCGGCGAGGATGGCGTCGATATGGCCGGGGTCCTGCATCAGGCGGCGCATCTCCTCGCCGATCGGGCCGAGGCGCGACACGGCGAGCTCGCCGAGCGCCGGCTTGAACTCGGAGAACTGGCGGCCGCCGAACGTGTCGAGCACCTGCTGCTTGGTGGTGCCCGCCAGCGCCGCATAGATGCCGACCAGATTATCCGCCTCGGGCCGCCCCTTGAGGCCGTCGACCTCCGAGGGGAGAGCGTCGGCATCCGTCTTGGCCTTGCGGATCTTCTGCGCGATCGCATCGGCATCGTCGGTCAGGTTGATGCGCGAATAGTCGGACGGATCCGACTTCGACATCTTCTTGGTGCCGTCGCGCAGCGACATGATGCGCGTCGCCGGCCCCGTGATCAGCGGCTCGGTGATGGGGAAATAGGCATCGCCGAAGCCATGCGCAGCGATCGATTCCGAGAAGTCGTTGTTGAACTTCTGGGCGATGTCGCGCGTCAGCTCGAGATGCTGCTTCTGATCCTCGCCGACCGGAACATGCGTCGCCTTGTAGGCGAGGATGTCGGCCGCCATCAGGCTGGGATAGGCGAGGAGGCCGAGCGAGGCGTTCTCCTTGTCCTTGCCGGCCTTGTCCTTGAACTGCGTCATCCGGTTCATCCAGCCGATGCGGGCGACGCAGTTGAACACCCAGGCGAGCTCGGCATGGACCGAGACCTGGCTCTGGTTGAAGACGATGTGCTTCACGGGATCGATGCCGGAGGCGACGAAGGCGGCGGTCACCTCGCGGATCTGGCGCGAGAGCTCGCGCGGATCCTGCCAGACCGTGATCGCATGCATGTCGACGACGCAATAGATGCAGTCATGGCTCTCCTGCAGCGCGACGAAATTGACGATCGCGCCGAGATAATTGCCGAGATGCAGATTGCCCGAGGGCTGGACGCCCGAGAAGACGCGCGGCTGGAAGTCGGTCATGGAGAAATCCCGTTTTGCGCGCGCCTTATCGCGCGCCGCACGGCCATGCGCAAGCGTCAGCCGCGGCGACCGCGGAGGCTCCGCGCGAGCGCGCCGAAATCGACGACGCCAGTGACCCGGCAGAGCAGCGCATAGACGGCCAGCCCACCGATGCAGATCGCGGCCAGCGCCGCCGCTGCGGGAAGGCTGCGCCCCGATCGCAGCCAGGGATCCGCGACGAGCGCGCCGGCGTGGATCGCCGCCCCCATGACGAGCGCGGCGCCGATCACCAGCGGCAGCGCGCGCAGCAAGCGGCGGTCGGCGGCCAACTGGCCACGCCGCACGAGGATCACGCCGAGCAGGGCCGCGTTGACGGCCGCGGCGCCGGAGGTCGCGAGCGCGATGCCGAGCTCCTGCATGGAGGCGAACAGAAGGATCGAGCCGGCCGTATTGATCACGACGCCGATCGCGGCCACCCACATCGGCGTCTTCGTGTCCTCGCGGGCGAAGAAGCAGGGCGAGAATACCTTGATCAGCACGAAGGCCGGCAGGCCGAGCGCGAAGCCGGCAAGCGTGCGCGCGGTCGCGGCCGTATCGGCCGCGTCGAACACGCCGCGCTCATAGATGACCCGCACGATCGGCTCGGCCAGCACGACGAGGCCGATGGCGGCGGGGAGCGTCAGCGCCATGGCGAATTCGAGGCTGCGGTTCTGCACATCGGCTGCCTCGTCGAACCGGCCGGCACGCAAATGCCGCGACAGCTCCGGCAGGACGACGACGGCGATGGTCGCGCCGACAATGCCAAGCGGCAGCTGGTAGAGGCGATCGGCATAACCGAGGACCGCGATCGCGCCCGGCGCGAAGGATGCGATGATCGTGCCGATGACGATGTTGATCTGCGTGACGCCGCCGCCGACGATGCCGGGCACGGCGAGGGCGACGAGACGGCGGACGCCTGCCGTCAGGCGCGGCCACAGCAGCGGCAGCGCGATGCCGGCCCGCCGCGTCGCCGCGATGACGAGGCCGAGCTGCGCGAGACCGCCGAGCAGCGTCGCGCCGGAGAGCAGCAAGCCGGCCTGTTCAGTGTTTTCGAGACCGTTGAGCAGCACATAGGCGAGCGCGGCGACCAGGACGACGTTCAGGAGCGCCGGCGCGATGGCGGCGGCAAGGAAGCGGCCATGGCCGTTCAGCACGCCGCTATAGAAGGCAAGCAGCGAGATCAGCGCGAGATAGGGCAGGGCGATCCGCGTCAGCAGCACCGCGAGCGCGAACTTCGCCGGATCCGCCGCGAAGCCGGGCGCGATCACGGCGATGAGCTGCGCCATGAAGATCTCGCCGATGATGGTCACGATCAGCAGGGTCAGCGCCAGCACGGCCAATACTTCGCCGGCAAAATTATGCGCGCTTGCTTCCCCCTGCTCTTCGAGGCTGCGGGCGAAGAGCGGGATGAAAGCCGCCGTGAAGGCCCCCTCGGCGAAGAGCCGGCGAAAGAGATTGGGCAGGCGGAAGGCGACGAGGAAGGCGTCAGCGACGGGGCCCGTGCCGAGCGCCGCCGCCATGAACATGTCGCGCACGAAGCCGATCAGGCGGCTCGACATCGTCGAGCTGGCGACCGTCGCAAAGTTGCGCGCCAGCGACATCGGCCTCAGCCGGTCCGGCGGACGGATGTCTTCTCCGCGGCCGCCTCGCCCTCGAAGGCCTGCTGCAGGCGCCGGCGGATATTCGCTTCGCGGGCGGCGTTGGTGACCTTCCGGCCCATCAGATCGGTGACGTAGAACACGTCGACGGCCCGCTCGCCGAAGGTCGCGACATGCGCCGAGGCGATGTTCAGGTTCAGATCCGAGATCGAGCGCGTCAGGTCGAACAGGAGGCCGGGACGGTCGAGGCCGGACGCCTCGATCACGGTGAACTGGTTCGACCAGGAATTGTCGATCAGGATCTGCGTCTTGACCGTGAACGCCTTGATCTTGGCCCGCGGCTTGGCCTTCTTGGCGATCGCCTCCGGCAGGGCCACGGTGCCCGAGAGCGCGTCCTCGATGAGGGTGCTGACCTTCTTGCCGCGCCGCAGCTCTTCCTCGTCGGACTCAAGCTCGCGCTGCAGCACGATCGTGTCGAGCGCCCTTCCGTCGCCGGTCGTAAAGATCTGCGCGTCGACGATGTTGCCGCCTGCGGCGGTGCAGGCGCCGGCGATCAGCGAGAGCAGGCGCGGATGGTCGGGCGCGAAGACCGTGATCTCGGTGACGCCCTCGAAGGCGCGCACCGCGACGGAGGTCGCGAGCGTCCGTCCCTCGGCATCGGCGGCGCGCAGGAGCTCCGCATGGGCGATCTTGCGCGGGAGATCGACGCGCAGCCAATAGGCCGGATAGTGCCGCTCCAGATAGGCCTCGCGCTCGGCGGCAGGCCAGTTCTCCAGCGCCTGGGCGAGTTCCGCCCGCGCGGCTGCGACGCGCTTGTCGCGCGAGATCTGGCTGTGGCCGCCGGTCAGGAGCGGTTCCGTCTCGTAATAGAGCGTGCGCAGCAGCTGCCCCTTCCAGGCGTTCCACACGCCGGGGCCGACCGCGGAGATATCGGCGATCGTCAGGATGAGCAGCATCTTGAGACGTTCGAGGCTCTGCACCACGGCGGCGAAGTCCTGGATCGTCTTGCGGTCGCCGAGATCGCGCGACTGCGCGACCATGCTCATGACGAGGTGGTTCTCGACAAGCCAGGCCACGGTCTCGGTCTGCGCCGGCGACAGGCCGAGCCGCGGCCCGAGCTTCCGCGCCACACGGGCGCCGCCGATCGAATGATCTTCTGGCCGGCCCTTGGCGATGTCGTGCAGCAGCATCGCGACATAGAGCACGACGCGATCCTGGATATTCGGGATCAGGCTGTTGGCCAGCGGATGATCCTGGGCGCGCTCGCCGCGCTCGATCGAGGCGAGGACGCCGATGGAGCGGATGAGATGCTCGTCGACCGTATAGTGATGATACATGTTGAACTGCATCATCGCGACGACCTTGCCGAAATCCGGCACGAAGCGGCCGAGCACGCCGGCCTCATTCATCCGGCGCAGCACGATTTCC
Source organism: Kaistia hirudinis (assembly GCF_014196455.1). Classification (GTDB taxonomy): domain Bacteria; phylum Pseudomonadota; class Alphaproteobacteria; order Rhizobiales; family Kaistiaceae; genus Kaistia; species Kaistia hirudinis. Next base: position 84,253 of record NZ_JACIDS010000003.1, on the reverse strand, counting down.
GGCTGGTTGTGCGAGGCGAGCAGTTCCAGGAACAGCTTGTTGGCCGTCGGATCCTCGCGCAGCTTGCCGTCGATGCGCTTCAGCGAACGCGTCGCCGCCTTCATCAGGTCGGGATGGAAGGCGAGGTTGTGCTTGTCGGCGAGGTGGAAGAGGCGGATCAGATTGACCGGATCGCGCTCGAAGACGTCCGGTTTCGCCATGTTGATGCGGTCATGATCGACGACGAAATCCGTCGATCCGGGGATCTTCTTGACGCGGCGGCGCGGCGCGAAGCCGAAGAAGCGGTTCAGCCCCGGCGTCGCCTTGGCGTGCTCCTCCTCCAGCGCGGCGCAGAAGATGAGCGTCAGGTCGCCCACGTCCTTCGCCACGAGGAAGTAATGCTTCATGAAGCGCTCGACATCCTTGAGCCCCGGATGCGAGGTGTAGCCGAGGCGGACCGCCATCTCGCGCTGGAGATCGAAGGAGAGCCGCTCCTCGGCGCGTCCGGTCAGGAAGTGCAGGTGGCAGCGCACCGACCACAGGAACTCCTCGCTCTTCCTGAACAGAGCGAGCTCCGAGCGCGAGAAGACGCCAGCCTCGACCAGCGCATCACCTGAACGGACGCGATAGAAGTATTTCGCGATCCAGAACAGCGTGTGCAGGTCGCGGAGCCCGCCCTTGCCTTCCTTGACGTTCGGCTCGACGACATAGCGCGAGGCGCCCTGGCGGCGATGCCGCTCGTCGCGCTCGGCGAGCTTGGCCGCGATGAAGGCCGGACCCGTGTTCTTCACCACCTGCTCGTCGAAGCGCTGGGTGAGCTGGGCGAAAAGCTTCTCGTCGCCCCACAGGAACCGCGCTTCGAGGATCGCCGTGCGGATCGTCATGTCGCCGCCGGACAGGCGGATGCACTCATCGACATTACGCGTCGCGTGGCCGACCTTCAGCCCGAGATCCCAGAGCATGTAGAGCACGAACTCGACCACGCTCTCGCCCCAGGGCGTCTGCTTGTAGGGGAGCAGGAAGAGGAGATCGATGTCGGACCCCGGCGCCAGCATGCTGCGGCCATAGCCGCCGACGGCGACGAGGGCCATGCGCTCGGCCGAGGAGGGGTTCTGCGCGGGATAGACGTGGCGGACGGCGAGGTGGAAGATCGCGCCGATCAGTTCGTCGACCATGTCGGACAGGCGACGGGCGCAGACGCTGCCCTTGCCGCCGGCGAGCAGATCCTGCTCCGCGCGCTGCCGGCCCTTGCGCATGACGTCCTTGAGGCGCGCCAGCACGGCGCCGCGCAGCTTGGACTTGTCGGTATGGGTGGCGATCGTCTCGAGCTCGGCCGCGAGTTCGTCGCGGTCGACCAGAGCGGAGTCGGAACGGATCATCGGTCAGGCGATATCCACATTGGCAAATGTGGGGGCGAACTTAGTGGTTGTCGGCCTCCAAGCATAGGCCCGCCGACACCGAAGACGACGCCTTCAGCCGCGCGCACCCTTGGGCGGTTGCCCGGCTCGCAGCGTCTTCAGCCGATAGAGCGCTTCGAGCGCCTCGCGCGGCGTCAGATCGTCCGGCGCGATGGCGTCGAGCGCGACGCCGAGCGGATCCTCGGCCGGCGCCGCAGCGGCGGAGGAACCCGCCGCCGGCTTCGCCAGTGCCGCCGCGAACAGCGGCAGATCGTCGATCAGCGTGGCGGCCGGCGTGCGGCGATCGGATTCCTCGAGCCGCGAGAGCACGTCGCGGGCCCGCGCGACGACCGAAGGCGGCAATCCCGCCAGCTTGGCGACCTGGATGCCATAGGAGCGGTCGGCGGCACCGGCGACGATCTCGTGCAGGAAGACGACGTCGCCCTCCCATTCCTTGACCCGCACCGTGACATTGTCGAGCCGCGGCAGGCGCTGCGAGAGCGCGGTGAGCTCGTGATAATGCGTGGCGAAGAGGCCGCGCGAACGATTGACGGCGTGGAGATGCTCGATCGCCGCCCAGGCGATGGAGAGGCCGTCGAAGGTTGCCGTGCCGCGTCCGATCTCGTCGAGGATGACGAGGGAGCGCGCGCTCGCCTGGTTGAGGATCGACGCCGTCTCGACCATCTCGACCATGAAGGTCGACCGGCCCCGCGCGAGGTCGTCGGCGGCGCCGACGCGGCTGAACAGGCGGTCGACCACACCGATATGGGCCGATCGCGCCGGCACATAGGACCCGGCCTGGGCGAGGACCGCGATCAGCGCGTTCTGGCGCAGGAAGGTCGATTTGCCCGCCATGTTCGGGCCGGTGACGAGCCAGATCCGCCCGGCCTCCGCTTCCGCGGAGCCGAGGCGGCAATCATTGGCGACGAAGGGATCCGCGTGCTGCGCCTTCAGGGCCTGCTCGACCACCGGATGGCGGCCGGCCTCGATCTCGAAGGCGAGCGAGCGGTCGATCGCGGGCCGGCTCCAGCCTTCGCTGTCCGCCAGTTCGGCGAGCGCCGCGGCGAGATCGAGTACGGCGAGCGCTTCGGCGGCGCGGCGGATCGGCTCCGCCTCCGCGGCGACATCGGCGAGCAGCGCGTCGAAGATCGCGGATTCCATGGCGAGCGCCCGGTCGCCGGCTGAGGCGATGCGCGCCTCGAGTTCCGCCAGTTCCGTGGTCACGAAGCGCATTGCGCCGGCCATGGTCTGGCGATGGATGTAGCGGCCGGCGAAATCCGCGCCGAGCAGCCGCTCGCCATGTTGCTGCGGTACCTCGATGAAATAGCCGAGCACGTTGTTGTGCCGGATCTTGAGCGCGCGGATATCGGTCTCGGCGGCATAGCCGCCCTGCAGGCCGGCGATCACCTGCCGGCTCTCGTCGCGCAAGGCCCGCGTCGCGTCGAGCTCGCCGTCGAAGCCGGCGCGCACGAAGCCGCCGTCCCGCCGCAGCAGCGGCAGTTCGTCGTCCAGCGCGGCGGCGATCCGTCCGGCGAGCACCGCCGGCGCCGCCGCGAGGTCGGCCGCAACCGCCAGAATCTCGTCGGGCAGGGTCGATGCGGACCGCTCCAGAAACGCGGCGAGGCTGCGCGCCGCTGCGAGGCCGGCGCCGATCGCCGCGAGATCGCGTGGGCCGCCGCGGTTGAGCATCAGACGCGACAGCGCGCGCGTCAGGTCAGGCCCCGAGGCGAGCATGGCGCGGACCTTTGCGCGGGCCGGGCCGAGGTCGAGCATGAAGTCGATCGAATCGAGGCGCCGGCCGATCGCGTCCGGATCGGTCGAGGGGCTCGAAAGCCGGCCGGCCAGCAGGCGGGAGCCGGCGCCCGTGACGGTGCGGTCGATCGCGGCGAGCAGGCTGCCTCGCCGCTCGCCGGCAAGTGTGCGAACGAGTTCGAGATTGGCCCGCGTCGCCGCGTCGATGAGCATGACGTCGCCGTCGCTTTCGCGCAGCGGCCTCGCCAGCGGCGGACGCTCGCCGATCTGCGTCTTTTCGACATAGGCGAGGACGGCCGACGCGGCCTGGAGCTCGACGCGCGAGAAGGCGCCGAGACCGTCGATCGTGCCGAGGCCGAAATAGGCGGCGAGGCGGCCGGCGGCTGTCGCTCCGTCGAAGAAGGCGGCGGGAAGCGGTGTTGCGCCGGCGGGCAGGGCCCGCACGAGATCGCGCATGGTCTCGTCCGCGAAGAGCGAATCCGGGACGAGCAGCTCGCGCGGATCGACACGCGCCAGATCCGCCGAAAGGCGCGCGGCATCCGTCTCGGCGACGCGGAACTCGCCGGTCGAGATGTCGACCCAGGCGAGCGCCAGGCGGTCCGCGCCATGGTCGCCCGTGCCGCGCGAGCGGGCGAGGGCCGCGAGATAATTGCTGCGCCCCGCGTCGAGCAGCGTCTCCTCGGTGATGGTGCCCGGCGTCACCAGGCGCACGACATCGCGGCGCACGACCGAACGGCCGCCGCGCTTCTTCGCCTCGGCGGGATCCTCGGTCTGCTCGCAGACGGCGACGCGATGGCCGAGCGCGATCAGCTTCTGCAGATAGTCATTGGCGGCATGCACCGGCACGCCGCACATCGGGATGTCCTCGCCGAGATGCTTGCCGCGCTTGGTCAGCGTGATGCCAAGCGCGCGCGAGGCGGTCTCGGCGTCATCGAAGAACAGCTCGTAGAAATCGCCCATCCGGTAGAACAGCAGGCAGTCCGGATTGGCGGTCTTGATCTCGATATACTGCTCCATCATCGGCGTCGGGCGGGCCGATGGCGGCGGGCTCTCGTTGGCGGGATCCTTCATGGCGCGGACGGTATCAAATCGCGAAAGCTGTTTCACCGCCCGCGCATCAATCTCACGCCTTGAGATCACAGGAACCGGTGCTATCGTCGCGCTTCGCGACAAAGACGGCCGCAAGAGCCGCCTTGCCTTCCGGAAACGCCTCAGACCGAGCCCCAGATGAACGACACCCCGAAACCGAGCCGGAGCGGCGCTGCCGTGACGGACCAGGATGCGCTCGACTTTCACTCCCGTGGACGTCCCGGCAAGCTGGAGATCACGCCGACCAAGCCGATGGCGACGCAGCGCGACCTCTCGCTCGCCTATTCGCCCGGCGTCGCCGTCCCGGTGAAGGCCATCGCCGCCGATCCGAGCCTCGCCTTCGACTACACTACCCGCGGCAATCTCGTGGCGGTCATCTCGAACGGCACCGCCATTCTCGGCCTCGGCAATCTCGGTCCGCTCGCCTCCAAGCCGGTGATGGAAGGCAAGGCCGTCCTGTTCAAGCGCTTCGCCGACGTCGATTCGATCGATCTCGAGATCGACACGGAGGACGTCGACGCCTTCGTGAATTCGGTCCGCTATCTCGGACCGTCCTTCGGCGGCATCAATCTGGAAGACATCAAGGCGCCGGACTGCTTCGTCATAGAAAGCCGCCTGCGCGAACTGATGGACATCCCGGTCTTCCATGACGACCAGCACGGCACCGCGATCATCGCCGTCGCTGGCATGATCAACGCGCTGCATCTGACCGGGCGCGACATCAAGACGACGCGCCTCGTCTGCAACGGCGCCGGCGCGGCCGGCATTGCCTGCATCGAACTCGTCAAGGCGATGGGCATGCCGAGCGAGAACGTGCTGCTCTGCGACACCAAGGGCGTCGTCTACCAGGGCCGCACCGAGGGCATGAACCAGTGGAAGTCGGCGCATGCGACGCCGACCGACGCCCGCACGCTCGAAGAGGCGATGAAGGGTGCCGACATCTTTTTCGGCGTCTCGGCCAAGGGTGCGCTCACGGGCGAGATGGTCCGCTCCATGGCGCCGCGGCCGATCATCTTCGCCATGGCCAATCCCGATCCCGAGATCACGCCGGAGGAAGTGGCCGAGGTCCGCGACGACGCGATCATGGCGACGGGCCGCTCGGACTATCCGAACCAGGTCAACAACGTCCTCGGCTTCCCCTATATCTTCCGCGGCGCGCTCGACGTGCGCGCGCGCACCATCAACGAGCCGATGAAGATCGCGGCGGCCAAGGCCCTCGCCGAACTCGCGCGCGAGGATGTGCCCGACGAGGTCGCGGCCGCCTATCAGGGCGTCCGTCCCCGGTTCGGGCCGCAATACATCATCCCGGTCCCGTTCGACCCGCGCCTCCTTTCGGAGATCCCGGCGGCCGTCGCGCAGGCCGCAATGGATTCCGGCGTCGCCGGCAAGCCCATTCCCGACATGGCGGCCTACAAGCTGCAGCTCTCGGCACGTCGCGACCCGATCGTCGGCACGCTGGCGCGGATCTATGAGCGCGTGCGGCGCAACCCGAAGCGGGTCGTGTTCGCCGAAGGCGAGGAGGAGCAGGTCATCCGCGCGGCGGCGAGCTTCGCGGCGCAGAAGCTCGGCACGGCGATCCTGATCGGCCGCGAGGACATCGTCCGCGACACGGCCGCTCAGGCCGGCATCGAGATCCGCGACGGGATCGAGATCCACAATGCGCGGCTTTCGAAGCGCAATCCGGACTACATCGACAATCTCTATGCCCGCCTGCAGCGCCAGGGCTACCTGCTGCGCGACTGCCAGCGGCTGATCAACACGGACCGCAATTATTTCGGCGCCACCATGGTGGCGCTCGGCGATGCGGACGCCATGGTCACCGGCGTGACGCGCAACTATTCGACCGTGCTGACGGATGTCCGCCGCGTGATCGACACGCGGCCGGGCCACCGGGTGATCGGCGTTTCGATCGTCCTGGTGCGCGGCCGCACCGTCGTCGTCGCGGACACCGCCGTGCACGACATGCCGTCGGGCGAGGAACTGGCTGATATCGCGGAAGAGGCCGCCGGCTTCGCGCGGCGCCTCGGCTATGAGCCGCGCGTCGCCATGCTCGCCTATTCGACCTTCGGCCAGCCCGAAGGCGAGCGCTCGCGCCACGTCCGCGAAGCCGTGCAGATTCTTGACCGCCGCCGGGTGGATTTCGAGTTCGACGGCGAGATGGCGGCTGATGTCGCGCTGAATCCCAAGGCGATGGCCGCCTATCCGTTCTGCCGGCTGTCGGGTCCGGCCACCGTGCTCGTGATGCCGGCGTTCCACTCCGCCTCCATCTCAACCAAGATGATGCAGGAGCTGGGCGGCGCGACGGTGATCGGCCCGCTGCTCGTCGGTCTCGACAAACCGGTGCAGATCCTGTCGCTCGGCGCGCGCGATAGCGACATTGTCAACATGGCGGCTCTGGCGGCGTTCAACGTCGGTTGATAAGGTCCGCCGCGTCGTTCGGATGGATCATCAGCCGGACGATGCGGACCTTGCCTGAGCGGTTGTAGATCGGCCGTGCCCCGGAACGGGGCATGGCCGCATCGAAACCATGATCACCATGTCGATACGACGGGACCCTTCGTGCCGAAAGTCTATGACTGCTTCACGTTCTTCAATGAGCTCGACATTCTCGAGCTCCGCCTGAACGAACTCGATCCGGTCGTCGACCATTTCGTCCTCTGCGAATCGCCCTATACGTTCCGCGGCAAGCCGAAGCCTCTGCATTTCAAGGAAAACCGCGACCGCTTCGCGCGGTTCCTGCCCAAGATCGTCCATATCGTGGTCGACGACATGCCGCTCGGCGGTCGCGAGACCTCGCGCGACTATTTCAAGAAGGAGCGCTTCCAGCGCGACGCCATCGGCCGGGGGTTGCGCGATGCCGCGGCCGACGATTTCGTCATCCTCTGCGACGTCGACGAGATTCCGCGCGCCGGCGTGATCGAGCAGATACGGCGCGAGCAGCGCATGCAGATCTATGCGCTGCACATGCGGTTTTACGTCTACTTCCTCAATGTGCGCTTCAATCTGCCGTGGGATAAGCCGCGCGTCGCCCGGTTCGGCGACATCCGCAGGATCCAGTCCCTGCGTTCCGGCGGGCCGAGCTGGCGCCCTAAGCAGCGCGATCCGCTGCCCGTCCTGCGCCAGTGGAAGCGCATGGTCTTCGGCATGAGGCCGCGGCCCTGGGTCGAGATCCCCGAGGCCGGCTGGCACTTCACCTCGATGAACGGCCCGGCCTCGGTCAATACCAAGATGAACGCCTATTCGCATGTCCGCCCTGAGCTCGGCAGCGAGGCGCATATCCTGAATTCCATGCGGCACGCCCTCGAGACCTCGCTCGGCGGCGGCGACCCGTCGTCGTTCTGGCTCGATCCCATCGAGGACCTGCCGGCCTTCGTGCAGGAAAACCGGGTCCGGTTCGCCGATCTTCTGGCCTCTCCCGAGATCCTCGAACGGTATCGGGCGCTCGCCGAGGCTTAGGCCAGGCGCTCGAAAGCGTCAGCGCCGGCTGGACTTTCTGATCGTCCGACTTTCCCATATTCTTCCTGTCCCGATCCGTCGAGGAAATCGATCAGGGAGGACATGACGATGGCCGAACCCGGCACGTTCTACTGGAACGAACTGTTGACCCGCGATGCCCTACGGGCGAAGGACTTCTACTCCAAAACGCTCGGCTGGACCTTCGACACGATGCCGATGGGCGAGCTCGGCGACTATCATATCGCCAAGGTCGGCGAGACGATGGTCGGCGGCATCATGGCCATGCCGGGTGGACCGGACTTCGAGGGCGTTCCGGACAACTGGTTCACCTATATCGCCGTCGACGATCTCACCAAGCGCCTCGCGCTGCTGCGTGAAAACGGCGGCACCGTGCTCCGCGAGCCGTTCGATGTGCCGGGCGTCGGCAGCATCGCGATCATCGCGATCCCCGGCGGCGCCTCGCAGGGCTGGATGGTTCCCGTCCCGATGTGAGGGATCGCCTCAGAGGGCTGCGGACGCGATACGCCTGACGCCGGCCGCGTCCATGGCCGCGCTCGCGGCCGCGAGCGAATTGTTGGTGTCGATGGCCCGGCAGGCGTCCTCGATCACGAAGGTCTCGAAGCCGTGGATGCGGGCATCCTGGGCCGACCAGGACACGCAGAAATCGGTTGCGAGACCAACGACATAGACGCGCTCGATGCCGCGCTCGAACAGATAGCCCGTCAGGCCGGTCGGCGTCTTGCGGTCGGCTTCGAAGAAGGATGAATAGCTGTCCGTGTGGGCGTGATAGCCCTTGCGGATGATCATCTGCGCATGCGGGATGTCGAGGCCGTCGGCGAGCGCCGCGCCGAACGAGCCCTGCACGCAATGATCCGGCCATAGCACCTGCGGACCATAGCGCAGGTCGATCACGTCGAAGGGCGAACGGCCCGGATGCGACGAGGCGAAGGAAATGTGATGGGCGGGATGCCAGTCCTGCGTGATCACGACATTCTTGAAGCGGCGGGCGAGGTCGTTGACGAGCGGGATGATGGCATGCCCGTCAGCCACGGCGAGCGCGCCGCCCGGCAGGAAGTCGTTCTGGATGTCCGTAACGATCAGCACGCTGGTCGAATCCATCGATCGGCAGTCCTCTCCTGTTTCAACAGCGATAAGCCCCTTGGGGTTCGCCGCGTCAAGGCGCGGGCGTCACCCGGCGGAGCGTCAGATTGATCCTGCCCCCGCCCGGAAGCAGGGTCGACGTGCCCGGATAGATGCGGTCGACGCCGTGATAGGCAAGCCGCGCCGCGCCGCCGAGCACCACGATGTCGCCGGACGAGAGGCGGAGCGAGCGCGTCCGGTCAGCCCGGGCAAGGCCGCCCAAGCGGAACAGGCAGGTGTCGCCGAGCGACACCGACACGACGGGGGCGGCGAACTCGTCTTCATCCTCGTCGCGGTGCAGGCCGAGCTTGGCGTCCGCATCATAGAGGTTCACGAGACAGGCCTCGGGCGGATGGGGAAAATCCGCGACCGCGCGCCACAGGTCCATGAGGGCCTGCGGCATCGGCGGCCAGGGCCGGCCCGTCTCCGGATGGACGCTCTGGTAGCGATAGCCGGCGCGATCGGAGACCCAGCCGAGGGCGCCGCAATTGGTCATGCGGACGGAGAAGGGCTTGCCGGTCCGCGGCATTTGCGGCCGGTAGGGCGGCGCGGCCTCGACAACGGCGCGGATATCGGCAAGGAGAGCCTCCTGCGCCGGTCGGTCGAGCCGGCCGGGCAGGATGCGAAAGCCCTCGGGTGGCTGGTCGAAATGATGCTTCATGGGCGTGCCGGCGCGCGCGAAACCCGTCCGCGCGCCGCTCAAATCCTTCAATCCGCCGCCTTGCGGCCGTTTCGGCATATTCTTATATACGCCGGGAAACGTGGCGGGGCTCCTTGCGGGCGTCGCACGAACTCAAATTTGTCCATGGGGGCCGTCCGGCATGACCGGATCGGCGGAGGCCTCTGAGAGGGTCCGCCCGGCCCGCCGAAAAGGAGAGAGATATGACAAAGGTCATCGGTATCGACCTCGGAACGACGAATTCCTGCGTCGCCGTGATGGACGGCAAGACGCCGAAGGTCATCGAGAACGCCGAGGGCGCGCGCACGACGCCGTCGATGGTCGCGTTTACCGATTCGGGCGAAAAGCTCGTCGGCCAGCCGGCCAAGCGCCAGGCGGTGACCAATCCGGAGAACACCTTCTTTGCGGTGAAGCGCCTGATCGGCCGCCGCTATGACGACCCGATGGTCGAGAAGGACAAGCATCTCGTCCCCTACAAGATCGTCAAGGGTCCGAACGGCGATGCATGGGTCGAGGTGGATGGCGAGAAATATTCGCCGGCCCAGATTTCGGCCTTCATCCTGATGAAGATGAAGGAGACCGCCGAAGCCTTCCTCGGCACCACCGTCGACCAGGCGGTGATCACGGTTCCCGCCTATTTCAACGACGCCCAGCGCCAGGCGACCAAGGATGCCGGCAAGATCGCTGGCCTCGAGGTGCTGCGCATCATCAACGAGCCGACGGCCGCGGCGCTCGCCTATGGCCTCGAGAAGAACGAAGGCAAGACGATCGCGGTCTATGACCTCGGCGGCGGCACGTTCGACATCTCGATCCTTGAGATCGGCGACGGCGTGTTCGAGGTGAAGTCGACGAACGGCGACACGTTCCTCGGCGGCGAAGACTTCGACATGCGCCTCGTCAACTATTTGGCCGACGAGTTCAAGCGCGAGCAGGGCATTGACCTCCGCGGTGACAAGCTCGCGCTGCAGCGCCTGAAGGAAGCGGCCGAGAAGGCGAAGATCGAGCTCTCCTCCTCGCAGCAGACCGAGATCAACCTCCCCTTCATCACCGCCGACGCCAAGGGCCCGAAGCACCTTGCGATCAAGCTGACGCGCTCGAAGTTCGAGACCCTGGTCGATGATCTCGTCCAGCGCACCGTGGCGCCCTGCAAGGCGGCGCTCAAGGATGCCGGCCTGACCGCCGGCGAGATCGACGAGGTGGTCCTGGTCGGCGGCATGACCCGCATGCCGAAGATCCAGGAGATCGTGAAGCAGTTCTTCGGCAAGGAGCCGCACAAGGGCGTCAATCCGGACGAGGTCGTCGCCATGGGCGCCGCGATCCAGGCCGGCGTGCTGCAGGGCGACGTCAAGGACGTGCTGCTGCTCGACGTGACGCCGCTCTCGCTCGGCATCGAGACGCTCGGCGGCGTGTTCACGCGCCTGATCGAACGCAACACCACGATCCCGACCAAGAAGAGCCAGGTCTTCTCGACCGCCGAGGACAGCCAGTCCGCCGTGACGATCCGCGTCTTCCAGGGCGAGCGCGAAATGGCTGCCGACAACAAGCTGCTCGGCCAGTTCGACCTTGTCGGACTGCCGCCGGCCCCGCGCGGCGTGCCGCAGATCGAGGTCACCTTTGACATCGATGCGAACGGCATTGTGCAGGTGTCGGCCAAGGACAAGGGCACCGGCAAGGAGCAGCAGATCCGCATCCAGGCCTCGGGTGGCCTGTCGGACGCCGACATCGAGAAGATGGTCAAGGACGCCGAGGCGCATGCCGCCGAGGACAAGAAGCGCCGCGAGGTCGTCGAGGCGAAGAACCAGGGCGAGGCCCTCGTTCATTCGACCGAGAAGTCGCTCGCCGAATACGGCACGAAGATCTCGGCCGCCGACAAGAGCGCCATCGAAGCCGCGATCGCGGATCTGAAGAGCGCGCTCGAAGGGGACGACGCCGAGGCGATCAGCCAGAAGGCGAACGTCCTCGCGCAGGCGTCGATGAAGCTCGGCGAGGCGATGTATGCCGCCTCGCAGGAAGGCGAAGGCGCCGCCGAGGCGGCGGGCAAGGATGACGTGGTCGACGCCGACTTCGAGGAAGTCGACGACGACAAGAAGAAATCGGCGTAAGGATCACGCCGTGACTGACCGGAACCCGGCGCGGCGACGCGCCGGGTTTCCTCTATGATGCGACGGCTTTTGCAGCCCCGGATTTCCAACCCGATACCACCGAGAGTTCCGCCGGATGGCCAAGGTCGACTACTATGAAATTCTCGGCGTGGCCCGCGATACCGACGAGAAGGGCCTGAAGGTCGCCTTCCGCAAGCTCGCCATGCAGTTCCACCCGGATCGCAATCCGGGCGATCACACGGCCGAGGCCAAGTTTAAGGAAATCAACGAAGCCTACGAGACGCTGCGCGATCCGCAGAAGCGCGCCGCCTATGACCGCTTCGGCCATGCCGCCTTCGAGCAGGGCGGGCCGGGCGCGCACGGCTTCTCAGGCGATTTCGCCTCGTCCATGTCCGATATCTTCGACGACATCTTCGGCGAGTTCATGGGCGGGCGGCGCGGACAGCGTCCCAGCGGCGGCGGTGGCCGCGAGCGCGGGGCGGACCTGCGCTACAACATGGAGATCACGCTCGAGGAGGCCTATGCCGGCAAGACGGCCGAGGTGCGCGTCCCGACCAAGATCGCCTGCGACGCCTGCTCCGGCACGGGCGCCAAGCCCGGCTCGCATCCCAAGGTCTGCACCACCTGCGACGGCCATGGCCGCGTGCGCGCCGCGCAGGGCTTCTTCTCGATCGAGCGGACCTGCCCGACCTGCGGCGGGCGCGGCGAGATCATCACCGACCCCTGCGAGAAATGCGCCGGCTCCGGCCGCGTGACGCAGGAGCGCACGCTTCAGGTCAGCATCCCCGCGGGCATCGAGGACGGCACGCGCATCCGCCTGTCCAGCGAGGGCGAAGCGGGCCTGCGCGGCGGACCGGCCGGCGATCTCTACCTTTTCCTCTCGGTGAAGCCGCACAGCCTGTTCCAGCGCGAGGGCGCCGACATCTTCTGCCGCGTGCCGATCTCGATCACGACGGCGGCGCTCGGCGGCCAGTTCGACGTCCCGACGGTCGACGGCGGCAAGACGCGGGTGAAGGTCCCCGAGGGCACGCAGACCGGCAAGCAGTTCCGTCTCAAGAGCAAGGGCATGCCCGTGCTGCGCTCGAAGGAGATGGGCGACATGTACATCCAGGTTGTCGTCGAGACGCCGAGCAAGCTGTCGCGCCGCCAGCGCGAGTTGCTCGAGGAGTTCGAGCAGGTCTCGTCGGAAGAGAACAATCCCGAATCGGCCGGCTTCTTCGCGCGCATCCGCGACTTCTTCGGCGGTGCGTGAGCTCCCTTCGTCACAGGATTGCCTTGAAGGACGGATGATAGTTGGTGGGGAACATGCTGCAGGGGGCGTGATGTCGTCGATCGAGAAGCGCAAGCTGAAAGCCTTGGTGGCCGATGAGGTCCGCTTCCTTCGAAGCTGGATGGGACGGCCGCTCACGACAGGTGCCGTCAGCCCGTCCGGCAAGGCCCTGACCAAGCTGATGGCGAGCTTCGTCGATCCCGGTGACAAGCTGCCCGTGGTCGAACTCGGGCCCGGCACCGGCGTCGTCACCCAGGCCCTGCTGGAGCGCGGTGTCGCACCGGGCCGCATCATCTCGATCGAGTTCAATCCCGAATTCTGCACGCTGCTGCAGCGGCGCTTCCCCGGCGTGCGGATCGTCGAGGGCGACGCCTATGGCTTCTCGACGACGCTCAAGGGTTGGGTGGACGGCCCGGTATCGGCCGTCGTCTCCAGCCTGCCGCTGTTCACGCGCCCGCCCGAAATGCGGCGCAAGCTCATCGTCGATGCGCTGGATCGCATGCCGGCCGGCCGGCCGTTCATCCAGTTTTCCTATGCGCTGGTGCCCCCCGTGCCGGCGGAGACCGGTCGCTTCAGCGTCGAGCACACCAATTGGGTGGTGATGAACCTGCCGCCTGCCCGCGTGTGGATCTACCGCAAGACGGCCTGACCGGACGCATGCCGATCGTCAGGCTGTTGACATCGCCAGATGCCCCCTGATCGCCACGCATAGCCGGATGACCGTGTGAAAAGCGCGCGCCCCGGCCTTTTGCCGACGCGTCGGGCCTGATAGAGCATCGTCCGACAGGAGCCACGATGCAGCCGCCGCGCATTCTCGTCTTCGCAGGTTCGACGGCGCCGGATGCGCCCGCGACCCTGCTTGCTGCGGCGTTCATGCGCGAGCTGGCCTTTCTCGATGCCGAGCCGACGCGGATCGCGCTCGCCGACTACCCCTTGCCGCTCTTCGACGCCGATGCGTCATCTGCCCAGCCGCCCAACGCCCTGCGCCTCCGCGAACTCGTCCGTTCGCACCACGCGGTGTTCGTGGTGAGCCCCAGCCGCTCGGGATCGATGCCGCCATTGCTGCACAATCTCCTCGAATGGCTCGGACCGCGCGAGGAGCCGCGCCGCGGACCGCCGCCGCTCTTTGCCGCCGCTGCGATCGCGGATGACGACTGGAGCGCGGGCGCCGCCCTCGCCGGGCTCACCGGCCATCTGACGCGCGGCCTCTGCGCGACCCTCGTCGGCGGCGGCCTCGCCGTCGGACGGGGTGGACGCGCCTTCGACGCCAAGGGCGGGTTGGATGATCCCAGGCTCGCCGCCGCCCTGACACGGCTCGCGCGCGATCTCGTCGCCGCGAGCCGCGAACGCACCAACAACCCCTGAAGCCATTCGACCGGGAGACACCATGGCCCTCTTCGACATGCGCGACCGCCTGATCGTCGGTCTGGACCTGCCCACCATCGAGGCGGCCGACGACATGGTGGACACGCTCGGCGACACCGTGACCTTCTACAAGGTCGGGCTGCAGCTCACCTTTGCCGGCGGGATCGACTTCGCGCGACGCCTTCTCGATCGCGGCAAGAAGGTCTTCCTCGACGTCAAGCTGCTCGACATCGACAATACGGTCGAGCACGCGGTCGAGAACATCGCCAAGCTCGGCATGACCTTCTGCACCATCCACGCCTATCCGAAGGCCATGCGCGCCGCCGTCGCGGGCAAGGGCACGAGCGATCTGCGCCTGCTCGCCGTCACGGTCCTCACCTCCATGGACGAGGCCGACCTCGCGGCGGCCGGCTATGCGGGCACGATCGGCGAGCTGGTCTCCCGCCGGGCGGCGGATGCGCGCGCCGCCGGCATGGACGGCATCGTCTGCTCGCCGAGCGAGGCGGCGGCGATGCGGGCCGTCGTCGGCGCCGGCATGGCGATCGTGACGCCGGGGATCCGGCCGGGCGGCACCCCGGTCGGCGACCAGAAGCGCATCGCGACCCCGACGGCCGCGATCCGCGCCGGGGCGGACCATCTCGTCATCGGACGTCCGATTCTGGAAGCGGCTGACCCCAAAGCCGCGGCTCACGCGATCCAGAAGGAGATCGCGCGCGCCCTTTCAACCTGACGGCCTTTCCGCGGTCGTCCTCACCCTGCTATATCCCTCCCACAAGAGAGGATGACACATGAGCGATATGGGCCTCGTCGTCGTGGGCGCGGCCGGCCGCATGGGCCGGACGCTGATCCGCATCGTTGCGGAGAGCGAGGGCGTTCGTCTCGTCGGCGCGATCGAGCGCGAAGGCGCTGCCGAGCTCGGCCAGGATGCCGGAACGCTGGCCGGCCTGCCGCCGCTCGGTGTCGCCGTCTCCGACGACCCGCTCACGGTCTTCGCCCGTGCCGAAGGCGTGCTCGACTTCACCGTTCCGGCGGCGACCGTCGGCTTCGCCGAAATCGCGGCGCAGGCCCGCATCGTGCACGTCATCGGCACCACGGGCCTCTCGGCCGACCAGGAAGCCGCCATCGATGCCGCCGCGCGCCATGCGGTGGTCGTCAAGTCCGGCAATATGAGCCTCGGCGTCAACCTGCTCGCGGGCCTCGTCCGCCAGGCGGCACGGGCGCTCGACGCGGATTTCGACATCGAGATCCTCGAGATGCATCATCGCCACAAGATCGACGCGCCGTCCGGCACCGCCCTGCTGCTCGGGCAGGCGGCCGCCGAGGGGCGCGAGATCACCCTCGCCGACCATTCCGTGCGCGTGCGCGACGGCCATACCGGCGCAAGGCCGCGCGGGACGATCGGCTTCGCGACGCTTCGCGGCGGCTCGGTCGCCGGTGACCATTCCGTGCTCTTCGCCGGCGAGGGCGAGACGATCACCCTCTCCCATCATGCGTCCGACCGCGCGATCTTTGCCCGCGGCGCCGTCAAGGCCGCGCGCTGGGCCGCCGGGCGCAAGCCCGGCCGCTACTCCATGGCCGACGTCCTCGGCCTCGCCTGAAACCCCACCCTCGATCCAGGAAGAACCCGCATGGACCGCCTCCTCGTTCTCGTGCGCCACGGCCAGAGCGACTGGAACCTGAAGAACCTCTTCACCGGCTGGCGCGATCCGGACCTGACGCCGGTCGGCGTCGAGGAGGCGAAGAATGCCGGCAAGCGGCTGAAGGCGCTGGACCTCTCCTTCGGCATCGCCTTCACCTCCGCCCTCACCCGCGCGCAGCACACGCTGAAGCTGATCCTCGACGAGGTCGGCCAGCCGGACCTCCAGACGATCCGCGACCAGGCGCTGAACGAGCGGGACTATGGCGACCTCTCGGGCCTCAACAAGGACGATGCCCGCGCAAAGTGGGGCGAGGAGCAGGTGCATATCTGGCGCCGCTCCTACGACATCGCCCCGCCCGGCGGCGAATCGCTCAAGGATACCGGCGCGCGCGTGTGGCCCTATTATCTCTTCAACATCCTGCCGCCGGTGATGCGCGGCGAGAAGGTGCTGGTCGCCGCGCATGGCAATTCGCTGCGCGCGCTGATCATGGCGCTCGAAGGCCTCACGCCCGAAGAGATCCTGCAGCGCGAGCTCGAGACGGGCGTCCCGATCGTCTATCGCCTGAACGCCGACACCACCGTCGCGGAGAAGCGCGTCCTCAAGGGATAGAAGTCCGCCATTCTTCCAGGACATCGGCGTCGGATTCCGCGTCGATGCGGGCCTGCTTCTCGGCGAGCGCCATGGCCGGCGCCAGCCGTCCGAGCGCCCAGACTGCCGCGCCGCGGACCAGCGGCGACGGGTCGTCGAGGCCGGCGAGCGCCGCGGCCACGAGTGCGCGATCCTGTGAATTGCCGATCGCGATCAGGACGTTGCGCACGAAGCGGTTGCGGCCGATGCGCTTGATCGGCGAGCCGGCGAAGCGGGCACGGAAGGCCGCGTCGTCGAGCGCGGCGAGTTCGGCGAGCGGCGGCGCCACGAGATCGGGCCGCGCCCTGAGCTTCATCTCCGCCGCACTTTGCGCGAACTTGTTCCACGGACAGGCGGCGAGGCAATCGTCGCAGCCATAGATCCGGTTGACCATGGCCGCGCGGAATTCGCGCGGAATCGGGCCGGCATGCTCGATCGTCAGATACGAGATGCAGCGGCGCGCATCGAGGCGATAAGGCGCCGGGAAGGCATCCGTCGGGCAGGCGTCGAGACAGGCGCGGCAGGACCCGCAATGGTCGCGCTCCGCTTCGTCCGGCGGCAGGTCGAGCACCGTGAAGATCGAGCCGAGGAAGAGCCAGGAGCCGAAGCGGCGCGATACCAGATTGGTGTGCTTGCCCTGCCAGCCGAGCCCCGCTGCCGCCGCGAGCGGCTTCTCCATCACCGGCGCCGTGTCGACGAACACCTTCACCTCGGCCCCGGTCCGCGCCGCGAGGCGGCCCGCGACCAGCTTGAGCTTGCCCTTGATGACGTCGTGATAGTCGCGGTTCCGCGCATAGACAGAGATCGCGCCGCGATCGCGCCGTTCCAGCAGCGCGCGCGGATCCTCGTCGGGGCCGTAATTCATGGCCAGCATGACGACGCTGCGCACCTCAGGCCACAGATGGCGTGGATCGCCGCGGCGCGCCTCGTGCTCGGCCATCCAGGCCATAGTGCCGTGATGGCCGTCGGCGAGGAAACGGCGGAGCCGGTCCGCCGCATGGGGAATCGAATCGGCGCGCGCCACGCGGATGTCGTCGAAACCCTCGGCGCGCGCGTCAGCGACGAGGCGACTTTTCTCGGCGGCGAGATCGTCCGCGGTCAGAAGTCGAGGTCGGCGTAGTGGGTCGAGGCCGGCACGCCCCGGAGCGTGTCCGTCAGCAGCGAGCGGAAGGACGGGCGCGACTTGATGCGGGCGTACCACGCCTTCGCCGTCTCGTCCGCGTCCCATGGCACCTCACCGAGATAGTCGATGCAGGAGATCTCGGCGGCAGCCGCGAAGTCGGCGAGCGTCAGCTCGCGCCCGGCAAGCCAGTTCCGCCGGCTGGCGAGATATCCGATGTATTGGAGATGATAGCGGATATTCGCCCGCGCCGCGCGGATCGCGGCGGGATCCGGCGAGGTCTTGCCCTCGGCCGGCGTCATGCGGCGCTTATAGATCTTCTCGGTGACCAGATAGTCCGTCACCTCGCCATGCAGCTTGCGCGAGAACCATTCGACGAGCCGGCGCACTTCCGCCCGGTCGGCCGCGTGCTCGGGCATCAGGCGAACCTCGCCCATGCGCGCGCCCTTGGTCTCGACCAGATATTCGGCGACGACGGCGCCGCCCGAGACGACGGCCTCGTTGTCGTCGACGAAGATCGGCAGCGTGCCGGCCGGGTTCATCAGGAGCAGCGCCGGGTCGCGGACCCAGGGCTTTTCCTCGATGAAATCGGCGGTTTCGTCGTATTCGGCGAGGACGAGACGCACGAATCGAGAGGCGGCGGAAAAGGGATGGTGATGAAGCTGAGCCATATTCGCCGGCAAGGTGGGGAGAAATCGCAGCGATTTTGCGGCGGTTCGTCCAATTGCCAGCGCCGCATCGCGGCCCGCATATAGTCTTCGATCGCGACGGCGATCAAGCGCGATTCGCGGCTTCTCGCCTGCGACGATATCCCCACGGGAGAAATCATGGATACCCAGAGCCTCTTGGATGCGCTGGTGCTCGGCCTCATTGAGGGGCTGACCGAGTTCATTCCCGTCTCATCGACGGGCCACCTTCTCCTGATCGGCCATTTCCTCGGCTTCGAAAGCCCCGGTCGCGCTTTCGAGGTGCTGATCCAGCTCGGCGCGATCCTGGCGCTGCTCACCGTCTATTTCGGCCGCATCATCAGCATCATCCGCGATTTCCCGTCCGATCCGGCGACACGGCGCTTCGTCTATGGCGTGCTGATCGCCTTCCTCCCGGCCGTGGTCATCGGCGTCGCCGCGCATGGCTTCATCAAGCAGGTGCTGTTCGAGAGCCCCATGCTCGTCTGCATCATGCTGATTCTCGGCGGCTTCGTGCTGCTGATCGTCGACCGGCTCGACCTCAACCCGCGCTATCATGACGCGACGCGCTTTCCGCTCACGGTGTATCTGGGCATCGGTCTCGCCCAGTGCCTCGCCATGGTTCCCGGCGTCTCGCGCTCGGGCTCGACCGTGGTGGCGGCGATGATGTTCGGCAGCGACAAGCGCTCGGCAGCGGAATTCTCGTTCTTCCTGGCGCTGCCGACGATGACCGGCGCCTTCGCCTACGACCTCTACAAGAACCGCGACGCGATCACGGGGGCCGCCGCGCTCGACATCACGGTCGGCTTCATCGCTGCCTTCATCACGGCGGTCTTCGTCGTGCGCCACCTGCTCGACTTCGTCAGCCGTCGCGGCTTCGCGCCCTTCGCCTATTGGCGGATCGTGGTCGGCGGTGTCGGCCTCGCCGCGGTCCTCACCTTCGGGTGAGGACCACCACCCCCTCGCGAAACGGTCAGCTCGAACGCTTGTGCTCGAACTGGCCGTGCGGCTTGAAGCGCACGAGATAGGACGGCAACACGGCCGACATGCTCGTCGGGACGATGCCGACGCCTTCCAGCGTGCGGCCATCCTGGCGGGCGGCGTCGGAGACGATGTTGTCGACCTCGAGCAGACGGACCTGATCGACCGTCAGCGGGGCGCCGGGGAGGATCTGGAGGACCGAGGCCAGCGCGCGCGCCAGGCCGAAGGGCAGCGGCATCAGGGCGCGCGAACGCTCGATTTCCGCCAGCAGGAGTTCCATGCAGGCGCGGAACGACTTCACTTCGGGTCCGCCCAGCTCATAGGCCCGGCCGCCCGCGACCGCGCCGGAAACGGAGCGCGCAATCGCCTCGGCGACATCGCCGACGAAGACCGGCTGCAGCTTGGTGTGGCCGCCGCCGATCAGCGGCAGAACGGGCGAGGCGAGCGCCATCTCGGCGAAGCGATTGAAGAAGCGATCCTCGGGGCCGAACACGATCGAGGGGCGCAGCACGACGGCGCCGGGCACCGTCTCGAGCACCCGCGCCTCACCCTCCGCCTTGGTGCGGGCATAGGCGACCGGGGAACCCTTGTCGGCGCCGATGGCCGAGACATGGACCAGACGCTCGATGCCGGCGGCGCGCGTCGCCTCGGCGACGGCATGGGCGCCGAAGGCCTGCACGGCGCCAAAGGTCTGGCGGCCGCCTTCGTTCAGGATGCCGACGAGGTTCACGACCGCATCCGCATCCTCGACCGCGCGGTCGATCGACCAGCGATAGCGCAGATTGGCCTGGACCGGCATGATCTGGCCGACCGTGCCGAGCGGCTGCAGATGGCCGGCGAGATCGGGCCGGCGGACCGCGACACGCACGCGCCAGCCGTGCCGCGCCAGCGCGCGCACCGTATGGCGGCCGATGAATCCGGACCCGCCGAAGACCGTGACCAGCTTTCCGCGATGCGTCGTCATGACCGTCTCCGTTCGTTCAAGGCGTTCTTATCGGCTCAATCCCGCGCTGTGAAGACGGCAGGCGGTCGCGCCTCCATGGCATTTCAGCGGATCAGGCGGCCGACCAGCTTCGCCGTATAGTCCACCATCGGCACGATGCGGGCATAGTTGAGCCGCGTCGGGCCGATGACGCCGAGCACGCCGACCACGCGCCGGTTCGTATCGCGATAGGGCGAGACCACCAGCGAGGAGCCGGAGAGCGAGAAGAGCTTGTTTTCCGAGCCGATGAAGATGCGCACGCCCTCGCCGTCTTCGGCGTCGCCGAGGAGGCGGATCAGCTCCTTCTGCGTCTCGATGTCGTCGAACAGCAGGCGGATGCGCTCCAGATCCTCCGCCGCGCGCACATCTTCGAGCAGATTGGCCTGGCCGCGCACGATCAGCGTGTCCGGCCGCCCGGCCGCCGCATCGGCCCAGCTCGCAAGGCCCGCATCGACGAGCGCCGCCGTCAGCTGGTCGAGTTCGGCCCGCGCTTCGCTCTGGCGCATCAGCAATTCGGCGCGCGCTTCCGAGAGTGTGCGCCCGCGCAGATGATTGTTCAGATAGTTCGCGGCCTCGACGAGGGTCGACTGGGTGACACCCGGATCGAGATCGATCAGGCGGTTTTCGACTGAGCCGTCGTCGCCGACCAGCACCACCAAAGCGCGGGTCGGCTCGAGGCGCACGAATTCGATATGCTTCAGCGGCTCGTCGGCCTTGGTCGCCAGCACGACGCCGGCGCCGCGCGACAGGCCCGACAGCATGCGGCTCGCATCGGCCAGCACGTCGTCGGTGCTGCGGGCCATCCCGCCGGCCACGACGCGCGTCTCGATATCGCGGCGCTCGTCCTCGGTGAGGTCGCCGACCTCGAGCATGGAATCGACGAAGAGCCTCAGGCCGCTCTCGGTCGGCAGACGTCCCGCCGAGACATGCGGCGAATAAATGAGGCCGAGATTTTCGAGATCCGACATGACGTTGCGGATCGACGCGGGCGACAGCGCCATCGGCAGGATGCGCGAAAGATTGCGCGAGCCGAGCGGTTCGCCATTGTCGAGATAGCTGTCGACGATGCGCCGGAATATCTCCCGCGAGCGCCGGTCGAGCTGCGCCAGGGTCGAGGCCGTCTTCTCAAGGTTTGAACGTTCGCCAGCCAAATCCGGTCAATCCTCGCTGAATTGCCTTCACACTCCTGATAAGTGTCGATTTCCGCGCCCGCTTCAAGCGGACCTTTGCGTCCGGGCGCATCGGCGGCTACAAGCGGCAAACCAATCCGCCAAGGAAAACGCATGCGACCTTCGAAACGCGCCCCCGACGCCCTGCGCGTCGTCTCGCTCGAGCGGGGCATCGCAAAACACGCCGAGGGCTCCTGCCTGGTCAAGTTCGGCGACACCCACGTCCTGTGCACCGCCAGTCTCGAAGAGAAGCCGCCGTCCTGGCTCCGCGGCACTGGCAAGGGCTGGGTCACCGCCGAATATGGCATGCTGCCGCGCTCGACCGGCGAGCGGATGCGGCGCGAATCGAGCGCCGGCAAGCAGTCGGGCCGCACGCTGGAGATCCAGCGCCTCATCGGCCGGTCGCTGCGCGCCGTGGTCGATCTGGTCCATCTCGGCGAAAAGCAGATCACCATCGATTGCGACGTGCTGCAGGCCGATGGCGGCACGCGGACGGCTTCGGTGACGGGCGGCTTCATCGCGCTGCACGAATGCCTGACCTGGATGAAGTCGCGCGACATGGTCGGCCCGAAGGTCATCCGCGACCACGTCGCCGCCGTTTCCGTCGGCATCTATCGCGGCAAGCCGGTGCTCGACCTCGACTATGCCGAGGATTCGGAAGCCGAGACGGACGCCAATTTCGTGATGACCGGCTCGGGCGGCATCGTCGAGATCCAGGGCACGGCCGAGGGCAAGCCCTTCGACGAGGCGGAACTTACGGCCATGCTCGCGCTGGCGCGCCAGGGCATCGGCGAGTTGATCGAGATGCAGAGGGCCGTTCTGGGCTGAGATGACCATGACGCACCGCCTCAAGCCGGGTGACACGCTTGTCGTCGCCAGCCACAACAAGGGCAAGCTTCGCGAATTCGCCGATCTCCTCGGCCCGTTCGGGCTGAAGACGGTCTCGGCCGGGGAGCTCGGCCTGCCCGAGCCGCCCGAAACCGGGACGACCTTCGAGGAGAATGCCGCGATCAAGGCGCTCGCGGCGGCCACGGCTTCGGGCTTCGCGGCGCTTTCCGACGATTCCGGGCTCTGCGTCGATGCGATCGGCGGCGACCCCGGCGTCTATTCGGCCGATTGGGCGGCGCCCGACAAGGATTTCGCGCGCGCCATGCGCAATGTCGAGGAGAAGCTGCAGCAGGCCGGCGCCACCACGGCAGAGGCGCGGACCGGCCGCTTCGTCGCCGTGCTCTGCCTCGCTTTTCCTGACGGCACGACGCGCTATTATCGCGGCGAGATCGAGGGCACGATGGTCTGGCCGCCGCGCGGAACGCTCGGCTTCGGCTATGATCCCATGTTCCTGCCCGAAGGCCATGAGCGGACATTCGGCGAGATGGCGGCGGAAGAGAAGCATGGCTGGTCGGCCGGACGGACCGATGCCCTGTCGCATCGCGCCCGCGCCTTCGCCCTGTTTGCCGCATCCGAACTAGGAGACTGACCGTCTTGGCGCAACCGCGCGATCCCGGCTTCGGCGTCTATGTCCATTGGCCCTTCTGCCTGGCCAAATGCCCCTATTGCGACTTCAACTCGCATGTCCGCCATCAGGGGGTCGATGAGGCACGCTTCGCGGCCGCGCTCGCGACCGAGATCCGCACCATGGCCGAGAAGGTTCCCGGTCGCCGCGTCGGGTCGATCTTCCTCGGCGGCGGCACGCCGTCGCTGATGGCGCCCGCGACCGTCGGCGCCGTACTGGATGCCATCGCCGGGGCCTGGGAAATCGCGCCGGACGCCGAGGTGACGCTGGAGGCGAACCCGACCAGTGTCGAGGCCGAGCGCTTCCGCGGCTATCGCGCCGCCGGCGTCAACCGCGTTTCGCTCGGCGTCCAGGCGCTAAATGATCGCGACCTCAAGGCGCTCGGACGCATGCACAGCGTCGAGGACGCGCTGCGCGCGGTCGAGATCGCCCGGAGCACCTTTCCCCGCATCTCGTTCGACCTGATCTATGCCCGGCCCGGCCAGACGCCGCAGGCCTGGGCGGCCGAGCTCGAGTCCGCGCTGGCCCGCGCCTCCGACCACATGTCGCTCTACCAGCTCACCATCGAGCCGGGCACGATGTTCGAGACGCTCTACAATGCTGGCAAGCTGGCGATCCCCGATGAGGACACCGCAGCGACGCTGTTCGAGCTGACGCAGGAGATCTGCGACAAGCACGGACGCCCGGCCTATGAAATTTCCAACCATGCCGTGCCGGGCGGGGAATGCCGGCACAATCTGCTCTACTGGCGCTATGGCGAATATGTCGGCGTCGGTCCGGGCGCGCATGGCCGCCTCGTCATGGACGGACGGCGCCACGCCACGGCGGCAACGCGCGAACCCGAGAAATGGCTCGCCCGCGTCGAATCCTGGGGCGACGGCATCGATACCGACGACGTGCTAACGCCGGAAGAGTCGGGCGACGAATTGCTGCTGATGGGCCTTCGCCTCACCGAGGGCATCGATCTCGCCCGCTATCGCGCGATCGCCGGCCGTCCGCTCGATCGCCATCGCCTGTCCGATCTGATCCATCACGGCATGGTCGAGGAGATCGACACCGACCGCGTCCGCGCGACGCGCGCCGGCTCCTTCGTGCTCGACGCCGTCGTGGCCGATCTCGCCGCCTGAGCGGCGCGTCTCACATGGTACGGGAGAAGGTCCGCGGCGCCGGATCGATCTGCGTCGCCGTGCCCGTGCCGACCTCATAGACCGCGAGACCGCGCTGGTTGATGCCATCCGGCAGGAAGCGGAAGGCGCCGTCGACGCCGAGGAAGCCGTTCGGATTGGCGATCGTCTGGGCCGTGAACGCCTGCTGGCCATAGCGCGCCGCAAGGCCCGCCGCGAGGCTCACCGCATCATAGCCGAGCGAGGCCGTGCGCACGGGGGGTGCGCCGAAGGCCGCCTGATAGCGCGCGGCGAAGGCGCTGTAGGCGGCCCGGTCGGGGCCCGGATACCAGGCGCCGCGCAGCGCCGGTTCGGCGAGGATGCGCGGATCGTCCCACTGGCCGGAGCCGAGGATCTGGATATCGCCCTGGCGGATATTCTTCGAGGCGAGATACTGGGCGAGGAACGGCGCGGCATCGCCCGCATCCGGCAGCAGCAGCGTATCCGCCTCCTTGCGCTGCAGCACGGGCAGGATCGCCTCGGCCTGAACCTGCATCGATACGCGGTCGAGCTGGTAGCGCTGGATCGTGATGACGCGGCTGTTGCTGGCGCTCGCATATTTCTGCAGCGCCGCCTCGACGACGGTGCCATAGCCATTGGCCGGCAGCAGCGCGGCGATGGCGTGGCGGCCGCGCATGCCGGCGAAGGAGACGATGCGCTCGACATCGCTCTGCGGCAGGAAGCTCAGGAGATAGACGCCGCGTTCGGCGACGCTGGTATCGGTCGAGAACGCAATGATCGGCACGCCGGCCGGCCGCGCGACTCCCGCTGCCGCGCTGACCGATGGCGCGAAGAGCGGGCCGAGGATCAGCCGCGCACCCTCCTGGATCGCCTCGCCGGCGGCCGCTCGCGCGCCTTCCGGCGTGCCGCGATCGTCCTTGATCAGGATCTGCAGGTCGGCGCCCTTGAATTCGCGCAGCGCGAGGTCGGCGGCGTTCCTGAGGCCGGTCGCAATCGCACCGGCATTGCCGTTGGCGGAAGCGGGAATGATCAGCGCGATGCGGACGGAGCCGGAGCCGAGCGTCTGGCCGGCGGCGGGGGTCGCGAGCGCGTTGGCCGCCGGCGTTTCGCCCGAACTCGTCATTGGCGACGTGCAGGCGGAAAGGAGGCTCGACCAGGCGATCGTGCCGAGCACGGTCCGCCGCGAGAGACCCTTCGTCCGATCCGACCCGTCACGCACCAATTCGCTCTCCAGCCGTCCACCAACCACAGCGGTAGCCATAACGCCGGCTTCTCGGCTATTCAGTGACGGAAAGCGAGCAAAATCCGTGATTTCACCAATTCTGTCACCCCGCAGCCACACCGGACCGGCGCGATGAGCGCGCGCCCCACCGAACCCGCCGGGCATGGCAGCTTCTCGATCGACGGCCACACCCTGCCGGCGCCCGCGCTGGCGCCGGGGCTTTACGTGGTCTCGACCCCGATCGGCAATCTGAAGGACATCACGATCCGCGCCCTCGGAACGCTAGCCGCTGCCGATCTCGTCGCCTGCGAGGATACGCGCGTCACCGCCGTACTGACCCGCCACTACGGCATCCGCGCGCCGCTCATCGCCTATCACGAGCACAATGCCGAGCAGCAGCGCCCGCGCATCCTCGCGGCGCTCGCCGAGGGCAAGGTCGTGGCGCTCGTCAGCGATGCCGGCACGCCGCTCGTCTCCGATCCCGGCTTCCGCCTGGTCGGCGCGGCCGTCGAGGCGGGCCATGCGGTCTACCCAATCCCCGGCGCCTCGGCCCTCCTCGCCGCCCTCGTGCCGGCGGGCCTGCCGACGGACGCCTTCCTCTTCGCCGGCTTCCTGCCGAACCGGACCGCGGGACGGCGGAAGCGCCTCACCGCGCTCGCCGCCGTGCCGGCGACGCTGGTGTTCTACGAATCGCCGCACAGAATCGCCGAATCGCTCGCCGACATGGCCGCGGTCCTGGGCGACGCACGCCCAGCCGCCGTCGCGCGAGAACTCACCAAGACGTTCGAGACCGTCCGGCGCGGCACGCTGGCCGAACTGGCCGCCGCCTTCGGCGAAGGGCCCGATCCGCGCGGGGAGATCGTCATCCTCGTCGGCCCGCCGCTCGAAACCGAGCCCGACGCGGCCGATGTCGACGAGCGGCTGATCGCCCTCCTCGCCGAGCATCCGGTCAAGGAGGCCGCGCGGCTCGCGGCGGAGGCCACGGGCCTCGCCAAGCGCGATCTCTATCAGCGGGCGCTCGAACTCAAGGCCGGCGACGGCGATGGCCCGTGACCGGCGCGCCGCCGAACGGCACGGCCGGTCGGCCGAGGCGATCGCCACGCTCTATCTCCGTCTCAAGGGCTACCGGCTGATCGCGCGCCGCTTCAAGACGCCGGTCGGCGAGATCGACCTCGTCATGCGGCGCGGCGGTCTGCTTGCCTTCATCGAGGTCAAGGCCCGCAGACGCCGCGAGGAAGCCATCGAGGCGGTTTCGCCGACGGCGCGGCGACGCATCCTCCGGGCGGCGGAATGGTTTCTCGCCACGCGGCCCGAGGCGGCGGCGATGACGATCCGCTTCGATGTAGTGGCGCTCGCGCCCGGCCGGCTGCCCTATCATCTCAAGGATGCCTTCGCGCTCGACCGCTGAAGCATCCGGGGATTGCCTTCCGCACGCCCGGCACGACATAAGGCTAGCGTCGGGGCCCTCGCCCCGGCCGATCGATCGAGAGGGTTGCCATGGCGCTCAGCGTCGCCGTCCAGATGGACCATATCGCCAGCATCAACATCAAGGGCGACTCCACCTTCGCGCTCATGCTGGAAGCCCAGCGCCGCGGGCATCGGCTCTACCATTATACGCCGGAGCGGCTGTCCCTGCGCGACGGACGGGTCGAGGCGCGGCTCGAAAGCGTCCAGGTCCGCGACGTGCCGGGCGATCATTTCTCGCTCGGCGACACGGAACGGACGGATCTCGCGAAGTTCGACGTCGTGCTGCTGCGCCAGGATCCGCCCTTCGACATGGGCTACATCACGACGACCCATCTCCTCGAACGCATTCATCCCAAGACGCTCGTCGTCAACGACCCGGCGCAGGTGCGCAATGCGCCGGAGAAGATCTTCGTCACCGAATTCCCGGAGCTGATGCCGCCGACGCTGATCTCGCGCGATCCCGAGGAAATCCGGTTGTTCCGCCAGGAACATGGCGACATCATCATCAAGCCGCTCTACGGCAATGGTGGCGCCGGCGTCTTCCGCCTCTCGGAAGGCGACCAGAACCTCGCCTCGCTGCTCGAGATCTTCGCCGCCGCGTATCGCGCGCAGCCCTATGTCATCCAGCGCTACCTCCCCGCCGTGCGGGCCGGCGACAAGCGCATCATCCTTGTGGACGGAGTCGCGGTCGGTGCCATCAACCGCGTCCCGGCGGATGGCGAATCCCGCTCGAACATGCATGTCGGCGGCCGTCCCGAGCCGATCGAACTGACGCGGCGCGATCGCGAGATCTGCGAGGCGATCGGACCGGCGCTCCGGGCGCGCGGCTTCCTCTTCGTCGGCATCGACGTCATCGGCGATCACCTCACCGAGATCAACGTCACCTCGCCCACCGGCATCCGCGAGGTCAAACGCTTCGGCGGCGCCGATATCGCCGCGCTGGTCTGGGATGCGATCGAAGCCAAAAGGTGAACGGAATTCAACCGCCTACAACCGGATAGCAACCGGCGCGTGATTTTGTTCCCGTCCTGTTCTTGTCAGATGCACTGATCTCGCTTAGGCTTCCTTCAAATGGGGGCTGACGCATGGTTGCGCATGTGACGACGGTTTCGTTCCAGGGGATCGAGGCGGTTCCCGTGGATGTGCAGGTCCAGGTCGTGCCGGGCCTGCCGAGCTTCATCATCGTCGGCTTGCCGGATAAAACCGTGGCGGAGAGCCGTGAGCGCGTCCGTTCCGCGCTGCATGCATCGGGCCTCGCTCTGCCGCCGAAGCGCGTGATCGTCAATCTCGCCCCGGCGGATCTGCCCAAGGAAGGCAGCCATTACGACCTGCCGATCGCGCTGGCTCTGATGGCCGCGCTCGGCGCGCCGCCGGGCGACCGGCTCAAGGATTACGTGGTTCTCGGCGAGCTCGCGCTCGACGGCACGATCGCGAGCGTCGCCGGCGTGCTGCCCGCCGCGATCGGGGCCAATGCGCTCGGCCGTGGGCTGATCTGCCCGTCATCGGCCGGGCCGGAAGCGGCCTGGGCCGGCGGCGACCTCGACATCGTCGCACCGCGGAGCCTCATCGCCGTCGCCAATCATTTCAAGGGCACGCAGATGATCACGCGACCGGTCGCCGCGCTGATGGGCGAGCCGCCGCTCCTGCCGGACCTTGCCGATGTGAAGGGCCAGGAACTCGCCAAGCGCGCGCTCGAAATCGCGGCCGCCGGCGGACACAGCCTGCTGATGACCGGCCCGCCCGGCGCAGGCAAGTCGATGCTGGCGAGCCGCCTGCCCTCGATCCTGCCGCCGCTCTCGCCGCGCGAGCTGCTCGAAGTCTCGATGGTCGCCTCGATCGGCGGCGAATTGTCCGGCGGACGCCTGACGGACCGGCGTCCCTATCGCTCGCCGCATCATTCCGCTTCCATGGCGGCGATGGTCGGCGGCGGGCTGCGGGTGCGGCCCGGCGAAGTGTCGCTCGCGCATCACGGCGTGCTGTTTCTCGACGAATTGCCGGAATTCTCGCCGCAGGTGCTCGATTCGCTCCG
Source organism: Kaistia hirudinis (assembly GCF_014196455.1). Taxonomy (GTDB): domain Bacteria; phylum Pseudomonadota; class Alphaproteobacteria; order Rhizobiales; family Kaistiaceae; genus Kaistia; species Kaistia hirudinis. The sequence continues at coordinate 55,464 of NZ_JACIDS010000003.1, read as the reverse complement.
CCAGCCGCTGGAGAGCGGCGAGGCGATCATTGCCCGGGCCAATCATCGCGTGACCTATCCGGCGCGTTTCCAGCTCGTGGCGGCCATGAACCCCTGCCGCTGCGGTCTTGCGGGGGAGCCCGGCCATGCCTGCCGTCGCGGCCCGCGCTGCGCGTCCGACTATCAGGAACGGCTCTCCGGCCCGTTCCTCGACCGCATCGATCTGCGCATCGAAGTGCCGGCCGTGACCGCGAGCGACCTGATCCAGCCGGGCCGCTCGGAGGCGAGCGCCGCGGTGGCCGCGCGCGTCGCCCGCGCGCGGGAGATCCAGGCCGAGCGCTACGCCGAACTGGCGGCCGGCACGATCATCGACACCAATGCCCGCTGTCCCTCCGCCCTGATGGAGGAGATCGCAGAGACCGATGCCGGCGGCCGAGCGCTGCTCGGCGAGGCCGCGGAGCGGATGAAGCTCTCGGCGCGCGGCTATCACCGCGTGCTCAAGGTGGCGCGGACGATCGCCGATCTCGACGGATCGCAGACGGTCGGCCGCATGCATCTCGCCGAGGCCCTCGCCTATCGCAGCACGGGCGAGCGGCTGCTGGCGGCGGCCTGACCAAGGGCGCGCAGACAACGCGCGCCCGCGCCGCATCAAGCATTCAGCAATCAGATGCTGCGAAGCTGCTCCTGTCGGCCGGGGGGCGGTCGGCCTCATCGGAGCGCCTGCGACCTTCATGTCCGCCGATCCGGCCCGTATCGCCACAGATCCCGTCCGGCAGGAAGACGAGCGCCGCCGCACGCCACGTTCCGCGACGCTGCGTCCTTCTTCGCCGGCGTCCGGGCGGCGCGGCCTCGCCGCCATTCTGGCGCTGCTCGCAGCCGCGACCGCCGCGCTCGCCGCCGCACTGGCGGTGCTCGAGCCCGACCGCGCCGCGCTCTTCCTGCTGGTCGCGACGCTCGTTCTCGCCTTGCTCGCCGCCCTCGCCCTCGGCCTGCGGCTCCACGCCGAGCGCCGCGAGGCGGCGGCGCTCGCGGCCCGGCTCGAGGCGCTCGAAGACGAGAACTGGGAGCTGGAGGAGGCGCGTGCCGGCGTTCCGACCGGCGGCGTCGCTTCGGGCTTCGAGCCGGCCCTTTCGATCGCGACCGTCAGCCATGAGCTGCGCGCGCCGCTGCACGGCATGCACGGCCTCGCCGATCTGCTGGCCGAGACCGAGCTTTCTGCGGAGCAGCGCTCCTATGTCGAGGCGCTCGGCCAGTCGACCGCGGCGCTGGAGCGCGTCGTCGACGACCTGCTCGATGCCTCGCGCATCGCGGCGGGGCATTTCTCGCTCGACCCTTCGGCCTGCGATATCGGGACGCTCCTTGAACAGGTCGCCGAGCTGATGGCGCCGCGAGCCTTCGCCAAGGGCCTCTCGCTGTCGACGCAGACGACCGGCGCCCTGCCGCGGGTGGATGCCGATGCCGGTCGTCTGCGTCAGGTCCTCGTCAATCTCGTCGCCAATGCCGCGGCCTTCTCCGACCAGGGCGGCATCGTGATCTCGGCCGAACGGGTCGCCGAGACGACCGATCGCCTTGAGCTGCGCATCGCCGTCTCCGATAGCGGCCGCGGCGTCGACCCGGGCGATCAGGCGCGGATCTTCGGCCCGTTCGAACGCGGCACGGATGGGGGTGGCGCCGGGTTGGGCCTCGCGATTTCGGGCCGGATCGTCGAGCATATGGGCTCGCAGCTCGTGCTGTCGCCGCGTGCCGGCGGCGGCTCGGTCTTCTCGTTCACCCTGGGCCTGCCGATCGTCGCCCGGCCGGCGGACAGCCTTGGCCCGGACCTCACCGGCCGGAGGCTGCTGCTCGCCGCCCGCTCGGAGCCCGAGGCCGACGCGCTGGCCGGCACCATTGTCGATGCCGGCGGCGAGGTCACGACGACCAGCACCCAAACGCGCATCGACGGGCTGCTTGCGTCGGCGGCGGCAGCCCGCCAGCCCTTCGATGCGCTCCTGGTCGACATTGACGGTCTTGCCGACGCCGAGGCGGCGCCGAAGCGCCTGCGGACCGCCGCAGGCGGCGCCATCGGCCTCGTCGCACTGATCGAGCCCGCGGGACGCCCGCGCCTCGCGGACCTCCGCCAGGCCGGCTTCGACGCCTATCTCGTCCGGCCGGTGCGCCGCGCGTCGTTGCTGCGGGTCGTCGCGGCGCTCACGGATCATCGCGGCGGCTTCGTGATCGACCCGGCCGATCGCGAAGAGACCCCCGCCTCGCATGTCAGGCAGCGGCTCCGCGCGCTCGTCGTCGAGGACGATCCCGTCAGCGCGCTCCTGATCCGCGCCGTGCTGGAGCGTCTCGGCCACGCGGTCACCGAGGCCTCTGACCGCGCGACGGCGCATGCGGCGCTCGCGGCGCGCGGCGCCGATCTCGTGCTGGTCGACATGAAGCTCGGCAGCGAGAGCGGCGCGGCGCTGATCGGCGAACTTCGCGGCGCGCAGCGCGGCGGGCCGCAGCCTTGGATCCTCGCCATGAGCGCCGACAAGGACCTCGCCGACCGGGCCCTTTCATGCGGCGCCGACCGCGCGATCACCAAGCCGGTCACGCCTGATTCGCTCCGCCACGCGCTGGCGGATCTCGCCGGATCGGACGGGCAGGCGGATTCGCTTCGTCACCAAACTGTATGAATTGCATGATTAAACTACCCCGGATCACGATTTGCTTCGCCCCTGTCGGGTGGGGTGATCGCGGACGGAGGATCATGTTATGGTCAAGGCTGCGGATCGACAGGGTGCCGTGCGGACGCTGGCCGTGCCCGCGCCCATCGCCGCGCTGCCGGGGCTTTCCCGCCGCATGCTTGACGGGTTGAGGCTGACCATGCCGAAGGGACTTCGAACCGCGCCGGCGATACCCGAGCCGCTCGGCCGGCTCGGCTCGCTTGAGGTGCGGCTCGCCCATTCGCCGCGCGAGGTGAAGCGCGCCCAGAAGCTGCGCTTCAAGGTCTTCTATGAGGAAATGTCGGCGATCGCCGATGTGCAGACGCAGATGACCCGGCGCGACCGCGATGCGTTCGACGCGATCTGCGACCATCTGCTCGTCATCGACCACGACACGCGGACCAAGTCGGGCGACCCGGCGATCGTCGGCACCTATCGCCTGCTCCGCCAGGACGTCGCGGCGCGCCATTCCGGCTTCTATACCGCGAGCGAGTTCGATGTCGGCCCGCTGATCGGCCGGCATTCCGGCCTCAAATTCCTGGAGCTCGGCCGCTCCTGCGTGCTGCCGCCCTATCGCACCAAGCGCACGGTCGAGCTGCTGTGGCACGGCATCTGGAGCTATGTCCGCAGCCACGGGCTCGACGTCATGGTGGGCTGTGCCTCGCTGGAGGGCACCGATCCGGACCGCCTGGCGCTGCCGCTCTCGTTCCTGCATCACAACTGCCGCGCACCCGAGGCGTGGCAGGTTACCGCCCTGCCCGGCCGCAGCGTGGCCATGGACCGCCTGCCGCCGGAGGCGATCGACACAAAGGCGGCGCTTCACGCCCTGCCGCCGCTGATCAAGGGCTATCTGCGCCTCGGCGCCTATATCGGCGACGGCGCCGTCATCGACCGCCAGTTCGGAACGACCGACGTGATGATCGTGCTGCCGGTCTCGGCGATCAATGCGCGCTATGTGAACCACTACGGCGTCGACGCCACGCGCTACGCCGCGTGAGACGTTACGCCGGCTGAGGATCAGGCGGGCGGCGGGTTGCGGCCCGGCCGCGAGCGATAGCCGGGGAGCGTCCAGCCGAAGGCCAGCGCGCCGGCGCGGATCGCGAAGGCGGCGAAGGTGCCGGCAAGTGCCGCGGGCCAGAAGGGCACGCCCCAGCGTTCGGCGATGACGAAGAGCGCCGCGCCGACCAATGTCGCCGTCACATAGATTTCCTTGCGCAGCAGCACGGACGGCTCTCCGGCGACGATGTCGCGGATGATGCCGCCGAACGAGGCCGTCATGATGCCCATGACGATCGCCCCCGTCGGGCTCGCCCCGGCCTTGAGCGCCTGCGCCGCACCCATCACGCAATAGCCGGAGATGCCGACGGCGTCGGCCCAGAGGATCAGCCGGTAGCGATATTCGACGAAGGGCGCGAGGAAATAGACGCCGATTCCGGTGACGAGGCAGACCAGGATCGGCTCCGGCGAACGGATCCAGAAGACGGGGGTTTCGCCCAGGAGGACGTCCCGCAGCGTTCCCCCGCCGACACCGGTGATGGCGGCGAAGAAGATGAAGCCGACAATATCGAGCTCGCGGCGCGAGGCCGCGAGCGCGCCGGTCAGCGCGAAGACGAAGACGCCGACACTGCCAAGGACCTGAAGAAGGCTGAGCCCCAGGTCCACGTTGCGTCAGGCGGATTGTTCGGCGTCGGAATCGGCCGACTTGTCGGCCTTGGCGGCTTTCGCCGGACCCTTGGCGACGCCGACCATGGCCGGACGCAGCACGCGCTCGCCGATGACATAGCCCGGCTGCATGACCTGGACGACGATCCCGGCGGCGTGATCCGCCGTCGGCACTTCGAAGATCGCCTGATGCAGGTTGGGATCGAACTTCTGGCCGACCGGCTCGATCTTCTTGACGCCGTGCTTTTCCAGCGAATTGTGCAGCTCGCGCTCGGTCATCTCGACGCCTTCGATCAGCGTCCCGAGCGCCTCGCTGGTCTTGCGGGCGTCGTCGGGAACGGCCTGGATCGCGCGCTCGAGATTGTCGGCGGCGGTCAGCATCTCGCGCGCGAAGGCGGCGATCGCATATTGCCGGGTCTCGGCGACCTGGCGCTCGGTGCGGCGGCGGAGATTCTCCATCTCGGCCATGGTGCGCAGGACGCGGTCCTTGAGCTCGGTAGCCTCGGCCTCGAGCGCCGCGATGCGCGCGTTCGCTTCGCCGGCGACCTCACCCTCGACCGGTGTCGAGCCGGCCGCGGCGGGCGTCTCGGAGCCGGACGGGGTTCTGGTATCGTTGGACATCGCGAATTCTCGCTTTCTCAAGTTGCAGTTTGAGCCCGATATCAGGATTCCGGCGCCGAAAATCAAGCGCGCGCGGCGTTCAGAGCACGATGACGCCCTGGTGGCGCGCTTCCGTGTCGGGCTCGACATGGATCAGCACCTCGGCCCCCTCGACGGCACGCTGCAGGGCCGCTTCGAGACGGTCGCAGATCTCGTGCGCGGCCGATACCGTGATCGCACCCGGCACGACCAGATGGAACTCGATGAAGGTCGCGCGGCCGGCATGACGGGTGCGGAGGTCGTGCACCTCGAGGGCGCCTTCAGCCTCGGCCGAGATGATGGAGCGGATCTCCTGCTCCACCTGCTTCGAAACCGCCTCGTCGAGCAGCCCGCTGACCGAATCGCGCACGACGCGCCAGCCGGACCAGAGGATATTGCCGGCAACGAGAACGGCGACCAGCGAATCGAGCGCCGCCCAGCCGGTGGCGACGACGAGCAGCAGGCCGACCAGCACGCCGAGCGACGAGATGACGTCGCTGGTCAGGTGCCAGGCCTCGGCTATGAAGGCCGGCGACCGGCGGCGACGGCCGAAGCGGAACAGGAACATCGCCCAGGCGCCGTTGATCACGGTCGCGACCGAGTTCACCGCGAGGCCGGAGATCGCATTCTCGGGCTGGTGCCCCGCCTGATAGGCAATCCAGGCCTCGCGCAGGATCAGAAGCGCCGCGAGGATGATGAGCACGCCCTCGAGCACGGCGGAGAAATACTCGGCCTTGTGGTGGCCGAACTGGTGGTCGCTGTCGGCGGGCTTGCGGCTGACCTGGATCGCCCAGAAGGCGGTGAGCGCCGTCACCAGATTGACGATGCTCTCCAGCGCGTCCGAATAGAGCGCGACGCTGCCCGTCATCAGATAGGCGGTATATTTGATGCCCATCACGATCAGGGCGATCACGATGGATGAGAAAGCGACCGCCGTGGTCCTGTCGATCCATTTCGGCATGGCAAACTCCCGGCGGCATGTCGGCTGTGGGGCGCCCTTAGCATCCGACCGGAAGGCGTTCAACGCCTATCTTCGCAACTGCGAACGAGTAGCGGGTATGACGCTCAGAGCTTGCGCAGCGCGACTTCCTCGACGCGGTGATCCTCGCCCTTGCGCAGGATGAGATCGGCCCGCGGGCGCGTCGGCAGGATGTTGTCCCGGAGGTTCACCAGATTGATCCGCGTCCACAGCCGCTCGGCGATCTCGATCGCCTCCACTTCGCCGATGAGGGCGTAGCGATGGAAATAGGAGTTCGGATCGCGGAACGCCGTCTCGCGGAGGCGCAGGAAGCGGGCGACATACCAGCGATGGATGTCGGCCTCGTCGGCGTCGATATAGATCGAGAAATCGAAGAAGTCAGAGACGAACGGCACAGCGCGGCCGTCGCGCGGCAGCCGCGGCGTCTGCAGCACGTTCAGCCCCTCGACGATGAGGATGTCCGGCCGGTCGATCGTGACCCGCTCGCCCGGCACGATGTCATAGACGAGGTGCGAATAGACCGGGGCGGAAACCTTGTCGGAACCCGCCTTGATGTCCGACAGGAAGGAAAGCAGCGCGGGCAGGTCGTAGCTCTCGGGAAAGCCCTTGCGCTCCATCAGGCCCTCGCCCTGCAGCACGGCATTGGGATAGAGGAAGCCGTCCGTGGTGATGAGCTCGACCTTCGGCGTGTTGTTCCAGCGCCCGAGCAGCGCCTTCAGGATACGGGCGGTGGTCGACTTGCCGACCGCCACCGAACCACCGATGCCGATGATGAAGGGCGTCTTGCCATCGCGATCGCCGAGGAAGGTGCGCGTCGCCGTATAGAGTTCCTGGGTCGCCGCGACGTAGAGGTTGAGCAGGCGCGACAGCGACAGGTAGATCGTCACGACGTCGTCGAGTGAGACCGGGTCGTTGAGGCTTCGCAGCCGCGCCAGATCGGCCTCGTCGAGCGTCAGCGGCGTGTCGGCACGCAGATTGGCCCATTCCTCGCGCTCGAAGACGCGATGGGGGGCGTGTTCCGGCCTGAGGATCCAGTCCATGCTTCCTCCCGGGTCGGCGGATCACTCCGCCGGCCGCGATGCCTTTTCCTCGAGCCCGGTCTGCCCCGTGCGGCGCGCCAGTTCCGCGAACACGGCGTCGAAGGCGACGCCGCGCGATTCGAGCAGGACGGCGAGGTGATAGAGCACGTCGGCCGTCTCCGAGACGAGCGCGTCGCGGTCGCCCTCCACCGCGGCGATCACCGCCTCGACGGCCTCCTCGCCGAACTTCTTGGCGATGCGAGCGGGGCCCTTGGCCATCAGCTTGGCGGTGTAAGACGACGCATCGTCCGAATAAGCGCGGCGCTTCACGATGGCCGCGAGGTCGTCGAGCGAGAATTCCGACACGAAATGCCTCTCAACCGTCGAGCCGAACGGGGATGCCGGCAGCCATCATATGCTCCTTGACCTCCCGGATCGTAAAGTCGCCGAAATGGAACACCGAGGCGGCAAGCACGGCGCTGGCATGACCCTCGCGCACGCCCGCAACGAAATGGCCGGGATTTCCGACGCCGCCCGACGCAACCACGGGCACCGGCACGGCATCGGCGATCGCCCGGGTCAGGCCGAGATCGAAGCCGTCGCGCGTCCCGTCGCGGTCCATGGAGGTGAGCAGGATTTCGCCGGCGCCGAGCGCGGCGACCTCGATCGCATATTCGACCGCGTCGATGCCGGTCGGCTTGCGGCCGCCATGGGTGAAGATCTCCCAGCGATCCGCCGTGGCGCCATCCTGGCCGCGCCGGCGCGTCTGCTTGGCGTCGATCGCGACCACGATCGCCTGCGCGCCGAACTTTTCCGCGGCGCGGGCGACGATCCGCCGATCGGCCACGGCGGCGCTGTTGATCGAAACCTTGTCGGCGCCAGCCAGCATCAGCGCCCGCACATCCTCGACGGTGCGCACGCCGCCGCCGACGGTCACCGGCATGAAGCAGGCCTCGGCCGTGCGCGCGACCACATCGAGGATCGTGCCGCGGGCCTCGTGGCTCGCCGTGATGTCGAGAAAGCAAAGCTCGTCGGCACCGGCCTCGTCATAGGCCTTCGCCGCCTCGACCGGATCGCCGGCATCGACGAGATCGACGAACTGCACGCCCTTGACGACACGGCCATCCTTGACGTCGAGGCAGGGAATGACGCGGGTCTTGAGCATCAGTTCAGCGCCTCCCGCGCGGCGCGGATGAGCTTCAGCGCCTCTGTGGCATCGAGCCGACCGTCATAGAGGGCGCGGCCCGAGATCGCGCCTTCGAGGATGCGGCAGTCCGGCTCGAGCAGGCGGCGGACGTCGTCGAGCGAGGCGAGGCCGCCCGAGGCGATCACCGGGATCTGCACGGCGCGGGCGAGCGCCAGGGTCGATTCGATATTGAGGCCCTTCAGCACGCCGTCGCGGTCGATGTCGGTATAGACGATGGCAGCGACGCCGGCGTCCTCGAAGCGACGCGCGAGCTCGATCGTGGTCAGTTCCGAGGTCTCGGCCCAGCCCTCGACGGCGACGCGGCCGCCGCGGGCGTCGATGCCGACCACGATGCGGCCCGGATGGGCGCGGCAGGCCTCACGCACCAGATCCGGATCGCGCAGCGCGATCGTGCCGAGGATGACGCGGCGAATGCCCTTCCCGAGCCAAGTCTCGATGCCGGCGAGATCGCGGATGCCGCCGCCGAGCTGGACCGGCATTTTGACGCTCGCCAGGATCGCCTCGACGGCCGCGCCGTTCACGGGACGGCCGGCGAAGGCGCCGTTCAGATCGACGACGTGGAGATATTCGAAGCCCTCGGCCTCGAAGGCGCGGGCCTGCGCGGCCGGATCGGCGTTGAAGACCGTCGCCTCGTTCATGTCGCCGAGCTTCAGGCGGACGCAGGCGCCATCCTTCAGGTCGATGGCGGGGAAGAGGATCATCAGGGCTTCCACTTCAGGAAGTTGGCGAGGAGCGCAATGCCGAGCTTCTGGCTCTTCTCGGGATGGAACTGCGTGCCCGCGAGATTGTCGGTAGCGACGATCGCCGTGACCGGGCCGCCATAATCGGCGGTGGCGACGACATCGGACGGAGCCTCGGGATAGAGCTGGTAGCCATGCAGGAAATAGGCGTGCCAGCCTTCCGGCCCGAGCGGGATCGCATCGAGGATCGGATGGGTGTTGGCGACGTCGAGCGTGTTCCAGCCCATATGCGGCACCTTGAGCGCCGGATCGGACGGGCGGACGGGGCGGACCTCGCCGGCGATGCGGGCGAGCCCGGCCGTGATGCCGTATTCGATGCCGCGCGTCGCCAGCAGCTGCATGCCGACGCAGATGCCGAGGAACGGCCGGCCCCGCGCATCGACCGCCTCGCCGATCGCCTCGATCATACCGGGAACGGCGTCGAGATGCTGGCGGCAATCGGCGAAGGCGCCATCGCCGGGCAGCACGATGTGATCGGCCTTCGCGACCACAGCCGGTTCGGAGGTGACGACGACAGGGCCATCCGCGCCGGTCAGCCGGCCGGCAAGCTCCAGCGCCTTCTTCACCGAGTGCAGGTTGCCCGCACCATAGTCGATGACGGCGATCGTCATGATGCTGTCCCCGGCGTCGGGAAGAGCCCGACCACGGCGGGTGCGGGCAGGAGCGGCTGCGTCCGCAACGGCGGCAGCGGGGGCGGGGTCACCGTCTTCTCGGCGCGGCCGGCGAAGAAGCGGATATCGGCCACCGCGCGCGACGACGCCTCGACGACGCCGACGAAATCATAGCCGGCAAGGCCAAGCGACCAGCGGCGCAGATCATTGCCCTCGAAACCGAGCAGCAGCGGCACGGCGAGGCTGATCGCCCAGGAGAACGGCAGCAGGAACGGTGCAGCCGGCGGCCAGCCGATCATGTCGAGCGCGTTCTCGCGTCCGAGCCAGGCAGCAGCAGCCAAGGCGATGATCGCAAACGCCAGCACGATCCACATGCGGCGATAGATCAGCCAGAGAAAGGGGATCAGCAGGCCGGGCCAACAAAAGCCCTCCTTGACGAAAACGAAGCGGGTTTCGTCGCGCCCCCGCGCGCGTTTGGCGGGGGGCGGAGCGTGCACGGTATAGATCGTCATGACGGCCCTATTCGCCCAGCCGGCCCTTGGTCGAGGGGACGCGGCCTTCCTGTCGCGGATCGATCGCCATCGCGGCGCGCAGCGTGCGGGCCAGCGCCTTGAAGCAGGTCTCGGCGATGTGATGATTGTTCTCGCCGTAGAGGTTCTCGATATGCAGCGTCACCGCAGCGTTCTGCGCGAAGGCCTGGAAGAACTCCTTGAACAGCTCCGTATCGAAATCGCCGACCTTGGGCCGCGTGAACGCGACCTTGAAGACGAGATAGGGCCGTCCCGACACGTCCACGGCGCAGCGGGTCATCGCCTCGTCCATGACGAGGTGCGTATCGGCGTAGCGCGTGATGCCGCGATAGTCGCCCATCGCCTGGCGGAAGGCGAGGCCGATGGCGATGCCGACATCCTCGACCGTGTGGTGCTGGTCGATGTGGAGGTCGCCCTTGGCGCGGACCGTCAGGTCGATCAGGCCGTGGCGCGCGAGCTGGTCGAGCATATGGTCGAAGAAGCCGATGCCCGTCGCGATATCCGCGCGGCCGGTCCCGTCGAGGTCGAGGGTCACCTCGATCTCGGTCTCCTTCGTCTTGCGCTCGATCGTCGCGCTGCGCATCACCCATGTCCTTCTGGCCGAAACAGGCGGCTTTTAGCAGGCGAAGCCGCGCAAAGCCACAGTCACGAGCAAGGCTTTGCATTGTTCGGCACCCGTCCTACATAAGGCTCTCTAACAGATGAGGGGTCGCCGCGGGGCCATTCCGGACCAAGGCGGCCCGCCGGAAAGCTCTCATGACAGATTCTTCTCTCCACGACCCCTATGGCCCCTGGCATGGCACGACCATCATCACCGTGCGCAAGGGCGGCAAGGTGGTCATCGCCGGCGACGGCCAGGTTTCGCTCGGCCAGACGGTCATCAAGCACAATGCCCGCAAGGTGCGCCCGCTCGGCAAGGGCGGCGTGATCGCCGGTTTCGCCGGCTCGACCGCGGATGCCTTCACGCTTTTCGAGCGGCTCGAGGGCAAGCTCGAACAATACCCCGGCCAGCTCACCCGCGCTTGCGTCGAGCTCGCCAAGGACTGGCGCACCGACCGCTATCTGCGCCGTCTCGAGGCGATGATGCTCGTCGCCGACAAGACGACCAGCCTCGTCCTCACCGGAACCGGCGACGTGCTGGAGCCGGAGGGCGGCGTGATGGGCATCGGCTCGGGCGGCAATTATGCCCTCGCGGCGGCCCGTGCGCTCATGGACACCGAACAGAGCGCCGAGCAGATCGCCCGCAAGGCGATGGCGATTGCTGCCGATATCTGCGTCTACACCAACACCAGCGTCACGCTCGAACAGCTCGATGCAGCCTGAGCCGGAAGGCGACGGCAGCATCTTCGACCCACGCGTTTTGTCCGGCGTCCCGCGCTCTGCCTGAGGCGGGACACCGAGGACGGATCAGAGCCCCATGACCAATTTTTCTCCCCGCGAGATCGTCTCCGAACTCGACCGCTTCATCATCGGCCAGCACGACGCCAAGCGCGCCGTCGCCATCGCGCTGCGCAACCGCTGGCGCCGCCAGCAGCTCGAAGGGCCGATGCGCGAGGAGGTCCTGCCGAAGAACATCCTGATGATCGGGCCGACCGGCGTCGGCAAGACGGAGATTTCGCGCCGCCTCGCCAAGCTTGCCGGCGCGCCGTTCCTCAAGGTCGAGGCCACCAAGTTCACCGAGGTCGGTTATGTCGGCCGCGATGTGGAGCAGATCGTGCGCGACCTCGTCGAGGTCGGCATCGCGCTGACGCGCGAGAAGAAGCGCAAGGACGTCGAGGCCAAGGCCGAGCTCTCGGCCGAGGAGCGCGTGCTGACGGCGCTGGTCGGCGAATCCGCCTCGCCTGCGACGCGCGAAAGCTTCCGCAAGAAGCTGCGCGCCGGCGAGCTGGACGACAAGGAAATCGAGATCGAGGTGCGCGATCCCTCGGGCGGCATGCCGCAATTCGAGGTTCCGGGGATGCCCGGCGCCTCGATCGGCGTCATGAACATCGGCGACATGCTCGGCAAGGCCTTCGGCGGCAAGACCAAGACGCGCCGCGTCACGGTGCGCGATTCGCACAAGGTCCTGATCGACGAGGAATCCGACAAGCTGCTCGACAATGAACAGCTGACCGCCGAGGCGATCTCGGTCGTCGAGAATGACGGCATCGTCTTCATCGACGAGATCGACAAGATCTGCGGCCGCGAGGGCCGTTCGGGCGATGTCTCGCGCGAGGGCGTGCAGCGCGACCTGCTGCCGCTGATCGAGGGCACGACGGTCGCGACCAAGCACGGGCCGGTGAAGACGGATCACATTCTGTTCATCGCCTCGGGCGCGTTCCACGTCGCCAAGCCGTCCGACCTGCTGCCGGAGCTGCAGGGCCGCCTGCCGATCCGCGTCGAGCTTTCGGCGCTGACCCAGTCGGATTTCCGCCGCATCCTGACCGAGACCGAAGCCAGCCTCATCAAGCAGTATGTCGTGCTGATGGCGACCGAGGGCGTCACGCTCGAGATCACCGAGGATGCGATCGATTCGATCGCCCGCATCGCGGTCGAGGTCAACGGCTCGATCGAGAACATCGGCGCGCGCCGTCTGCAGACCGTGATGGAGCGGATCCTCGACGAAATCTCGTTCTCCGCGCCCGATCGTTCGGGCGAGACGGTGACGATCGACGCCGCCTATATCGAGAAGCATATCGGCGATCTCGCGCGCAACGTCGACCTGTCGCGTTACATCCTCTGACGTCACGCGGCATACATTGCCGCCTTTCTGCCATCGATCAGCGGATGCTATAAGGCGCTCCGGCCCGAACCGGCGCTCCGGTTCTCCCTGCCACGATCGACCGGCGGACCCCTCGATGCTGCAGTTCCTTCGCGCACCCATCGCCGCGCTGCTTGTTGCGGCCCTTGCGACGCCCGCCTTCGCGGCCGTCCCGGTTCCCGAGGGCAATCGCTCCAAGACGCAGCCTTCGATCGACATGAGCTCGATCAAGCGCGCCGGCATGACGAAAGAATCCTTCGAGCAGAAATACAGCCAGATCTACGGCCTGCTGAAGCGCGACAAGGGGTTGATTCGCTCGATCAAGAAGTCGGCCGCCCGCTATGGCATCGACCCGATCCACATGATCGGAGCGATCGTCGGCGAGCACACCTACAATGTCGGCGCGTTCGACAGCGCGCAGGGCTATTACGTCAAGGCGCTGTCCTATCTCGGCACCAAGGACCTCACCTTCGGCTTTGGCGGCAAGACGATCGACCAGTTCCTGGCGCAGCCCGAATTCGACCAGTGCGACAAGGCCACCAACAATTACGACCTGTGGACCTGCCGCGAGGACGTCTATGACGCGTCGTTCCGCGGCAAGACGGTCGACGGCATCTCCTATCCGCGCGACCGCTTCTCGAAGGTCTTCTTCCAGCCGCTCTTCGCCGGCCAGACCTTCGGCCTCGGCCAGATCAACCCGCTGACGGCTTTGACGGTCACCGATATCGTCCACCGGACCAGCGGGCTGCCGCTGCTGACCGCCGACCAGGCGCCGCAGGTCTATCAGGCGATCATGGATCCGGACATGTCGCTGGACTACATGGCCGCGATCATCAAGCTGTCGATCGACGTCTATCGCGACACGGCCGGCGTCGACATCTCGGACAATCCCGGCGTCACGGCGACGCTCTACAATGTCGGGGACGTCAAGGTCCGGGCGCGGGCACTCGCCCAGGCGCGCAAGCGCAACAAGAATGCCTGGCCGGAAGAGAATTATTACGGCTGGCTGGTCAACGCGCGCGAGGCGGAGCTCCGCGCGCTGCTCTGAGACCGCGCCTCATTCCGGACAACGCTGCAGCACCGAACCCGTGCCATCGCCGATCGGGTCCCAGTGCAGCGTGTCGTCGAGGACCGTGAATCGGTAATCGTGCGAGCTGTCATCGCTTCCCGGCCCACCCATCGGATCCTGGCATTCGAGATGCACGATCCATGAGCCGCCATCCGGCGTGAAACTGGCCGTGGGGCAGAAGAAGTCGCCCCAATAGGCGGCCCCGGCCTCGACCTGCGTCAGCGGGGGAACCGTCTTCGATGCGCAATCCTTGAGATCGTCTGCCCAGAGGCCGACATACGGCTCCGCAGCGATGGCGGGCACCGTGCCGATCGCCAGCATCAGGGCCATACACCTCAAGCGGCGGCCGGCATCGCGCAGCGGCATGTCCATGGGAGACCTCGCCTGTCATGCGGTTCGACGTTGAATTGTGCGCCCGGCAGGCCTTTCCCGCAATGGGCGATCGCTCAGCCAGTCAGCCGCTGCGGCGGGCCGATGCCAGCACCGCCAGCAGGTCGCGCAGGTCCTGAGGCTCCAGGGAGCGGATGTCGCGGGCGAGGCGATTGGCGAGTTCGGTCGCTTCGGGTTCGAGCCCCGCGGTATCCACGGTGACGCGCGGATGGGAGAGGGCAGCGAGTTGCTGCAGTTCCTCTGCCTCGTCCCAGATGATGTTGAAGAAGGTGATCACCCGCTGGACCATCATCCAGGTGGGCGGCCCGCGCCGGCCATGCTCGAGCGCCGACAGATAGCTCGGCGTGACGCGGAGCGCCGCCGCCATCGCCTTCAGCGTCACGCCGCGCGCCTCGCGCAGCTCGCGCAGACGACGGCCAAAGGGCGTCATGCCCGCCCCCGCGTGTCACCGCCGCGACCAGATTTACGGATCCGCACATAGAGCGCGCCGCCGCCGCCATGGGCGCGATGCGCCTCCTCGAAGCCGACGACGACCGATCGGAGGCCCGGCTCCGAGAGCCAGTGCGGGACGCGGCGGCGCAGCACGCCCCGCTCCTCAATGAAATCATCGGGGTTGCCGCCCGGCCTGCCCTTGCCGGTGATCACCAGCACGACGCGGGCGCCAGCCGCCTGCTGGTCGCGCAGGAAGCGATGCAGCCGCTCATGGGCGGCGAGCTGGTTCATGCCATGGAGATCGATGCGGGCGTCGATCTCGATCACGCCACGGACGAGTCGGGTGATGGTGCGCCGCTCGATCGGATGCAGCGGGGGATGCGGAGCCTTTGCGCTCGGCCGCGCCGGCCCCTTGTCTGTGGGCGTCGAAAGTGGCGCCGGCTCGCTCGCCGCGACGACCACCGGCTCCGGCGGCGGGGGTTCGGCCGGGGCGTCTTCTGGCCTGAGCGGCGCAACAGTCCGGGCTACGCTTTCCCATAGGGCGCGTTCCTCGCCGGAGAGGCCGCGCCGGCGACGCGTCACGACGCGACCCGCGGCACGAACACGACGAAGCGCCCCTTGGCGGCCATGCGGCCGGCGACGCGGCCCGCCTCGTCGCCCGATCCGAAGAAGATGTCGCCCCGCGCCGGGCCAATGATGGCGGAGCCGGTGTCCTGCGCGATCAGGAGACGGTGGAACGGGCCACCCCCCTCAGCCTCCGGCAGGCTCGTCTCGATCCAGACCGGGCTATGGAAGGTGTACAGCGTCCGGTCGACGGCGAGGCTGCGGCCGGTGCTGAGCGGCACCTTCGCGGCCGCGATTGGTCCGAGCGCGGCATCCTCGACCGCCGCCTCGCGAAAGAAGATATAGGACCGGTTGGTCCACATCGCCGACTGGGCGGCCTCGGAGTCCGCTGCGAGTGCCGCGCGGATGGTCTGCATGGAGACATTGCCCCGCTGCAAGACGCCCCGCTCCAGCAGGACGCGGCCGACCGGCGTGTAGTCATGCCCGGACTTGGCGGCATAGGTCACCCGCAGCAGGGACCCATCCCCAAGGCGGAGCCGGGCCGCGCCCTGGATATGAATGAAGAACGCGTCGACCGGATCCGCCAGCCAGGCGATTTCGAGGTCGCGCCGGTCGAGCGCGCCCCGCTCGATCTCGCCGCGATCAAAAAAGGGCTCGACGCCGGCCTCGATGCGACGGGCGAAACGCATTCCGGCCGGGAGGTTCGCCGGCGGGTCGACTTCGTCCACCTCGACGAGTTCGGGCGGCGGGCGCAGCAGCGGAATAGTGAAGCCCGGCTCACGCTCCAATCGGGCTTCGACTTCCGGCTCGTAATAGCCGGTGAAGAAGCCGTCGGCGCCGACGCGGTGCGGCACGAAATTCTCTTCGAAGAAGGCGCGCGCGCGCTCAGCGCCGGGACGCTCGGGAAGGGCGAGTGCCTTGCGCGCGACAGCTGAGAGCGCCGCGCCGTCTACACCGAGCGCCCTGGTCTTCGGTGCCTCGGCGGCGGCGCGGACCGCGCTCCGGCGAAAGGCGGCGAAGGCCGCTTCATGATCGTCTTCCGACCAGCCGTCGAGCTCGTGGAATTCCGCCGCGTGCAGTTCGGCTGTCGCCATGATGGGGGTGGCTCACTCGACCGTTTCGGTCGCGACGAGCGCCCAGTTCGGATCACGCGAGGTGACGTCGCGCGCAAAGGTCCAGATATCCGTCACGTCGGCGACCGCGATGGGATCGCCATCGACGACCTCGCCGCCCTTGTCCCGCGTTACAGAGACCAGCTTCGAGCCGAAGCGTACGGTGACCTGCGCCGTGCGGTCCTTGAGCACGGCTTCGACGATCTCCGCCTTGTCGATGCCGACGAAATTGAACTCGACGGTCTCCCCGCGGCGCTCGCGCTCGTCGATCGCGCCGGCGAAGCCGTCATAGACGTCGCGGCCGAGCAGCGGCTTCAGCGCCTTGCGGTCGCCGCGGGCGAAGGCCGTGATGATGATTTCATAGGCCGAGCGCGCGCCATCCAGGAACTGCCGGGGATCGAAGCTCGCATCGGCGAGCAGAATACTCGCAAGACCTGCAGCCGCCGGGGAATCGGCCGGGACGACGGCGGTGATGCGCTCGTCGGTCGCGGCGCCGGCTGCCGGGCTCGCCGCGCCCTCGGGGCGCGGCAGCGCGACGACATTGTCGTTCTCCGCGCCGCTGGACGCCGGCTTCACGTCGATCACCTCGCCTTCAGCGGGCTTGTCGTCGGCCGTGCGGGCCTTGCGGCGGGCGAAGGGATCGAAGGGGGGACGTTCCGTGCCCGTGCGCTGACCCAGCACGCTGCGGAGCTTGAAGAAGATCACGACAGCGAGGACGAGGAATATCAGCGTGTAGATATCAACGAAACCGTTCATGCCGATGGTGTCCTGTCCCGGTTGGATTGGGCCGCGAGACCCTGGATCGCATGACCTTTCCTCTATTTGGTCATGCTTGGCGGTCGATCCAAGGGCGTCGCGGCACGCGCATCAACCCTCAAGCCCGATCAGGGGCCGTGCTGTCAAGGCGCAGCCTCGCCGGGGGCCCCGTGCCGCGCTTGTATCGGACAGGCGGAAGTGTTAGCCCACGCGCGAAACCGACCGCCTTTCAGACAAGGTCGATAACACCGACAGGAGCGCGAGCCCATGGCCGACACTACTCTAGACGGCGCGCAGCCGAACCTGACGGTCCTCATCCAGTATGTGAAGGACCAGTCGTTCGAGAATCCGGCGGCACCGCGCTCGCTCGGGCCGCGCAACGCCGCTCCGAACATCAATATCGGCATCAATGTCACGGCCAATCCCCTCGACGAGGAGGATTTCGAGATCGAGCTGCGTCTCGAGGGCCGCGCCCTGGCCGGCGAGCAGGTGCTGTTCGTCGCCGAGCTCGTCTATGCCGGCGTCTTCCGCGTCTCGAACGTACCGAAGGAAAACCTGCCGCCGCTGCTCATGATCGAGTGCCCGCGGCTGCTGTTCCCGTTCGCGCGCCAGATCCTCGCCGACATGACGCGCAATGGCGGCTTCCCGCCGCTGCTGATCGATCCGGTCGACTTCACCGCGCTCTATCGCCAGCGCCTGATGGAGTTCGCGCAGACGCAGGGCGTGCGCCCGAGCTGATCAATCGGAAGGCGGCGCCGCATAGCGGCTCCAGATCGCTTCCTTGATCTTCCCCACGAAAGCCTCGTGGGCTTTGAATTCCTCCTCGCTCCCGCGCGGGGCGAGGGGTTCGGGTCTCCTGCCGACGACCCCGCGGACCGGCGCCGACGGCCCGGCATCGACGACCGGCTTCTCCTCGACCGCGACCAGGACGAGGCCCGGCTGGCGTCCACCGATCAGCTCGAGATAGACCTCCGCCAGCAGCTCCGCGTCGAGCAGGCCGCCATGCAGCGTGCGCTTCGACGTGTCGATGCCATAGCGGGCGCAGAGCGCATCGAGCGAGTTCGGGCCGTTCGGATGCTTGCGGCGCGCCAGAACGAGCGTATCGATCACCCGGTCCGGCGGAATCGGCGGCCGGGAGAGCCGCCCCAGTTCGGCATTGAGGAAGGCGACGTCGAAGCTCGCATTGTGGGCGATCATCGTCGCGCCCTCGATGAAGGCGGCGAATTCGTCGGCCACATCGGCGAAGAGCGGCTTGTCGGCGAGGAACTCGTCGGAAAGCCCGTGGACGCGAAACGCCTCCACCGGCATCGTCCGCTCCGGATTGAGATAGACGTGATAGTTCCGCCCGGTCGGCAAATGGTTGAAGAGTTCCACGCAGCCGATTTCGACCAGCCGGTCGCCCTTCAGCGGCTCGAGCCCCGTCGTTTCCGTATCGAACACGATCTCGCGCATCAAAGCTCCGTCTCGTCGCCGGTTTCCGCGGCAGGATGCGCCGCCTGGATCCCCGGTTCAACCAACCCGGTCCGTCATCCCCGGAAGGATCGCGCCGCCGCCACGGGCGCAAGCGCGCGCAGGATGTCCGCCGCCTGCCGGTCTGCGCATTCCATCGCCCCGCTCGTATCGACGACGAAGTGCGCGCGCCGGCGCTTCTCCGCATCGGGCATCTGGCGGGCGAGAATCTGTTCGAATTTCGCGACCGTCATGCCGGGCCGCGCCAGCACGCGCTCGCGCTGGATATCCGTCGGTGCGGACGCAACCACGACGACATCGACGCGCTGCTCGCCGCCGGTCTCCAACAGGAGCGGAATATCCAGGACGGCGAAGCTCCGTCCGGCGGCCCGCGCACGACCGAGCCAGGCGGCCTGCTCGGCGCGAACAAGCGGATGCACGATGGCCTCGATCTCGGCCAAGGCCTCGGGCCGGCGCGCGATCTCGGCGGACAGCGCCACGCGATCGACGAACCCCTCGCGCACGGCATCAGGGAAGGCTGCACCGACTGGCGCAACCGCAGCGCCGCGATAGAGACGGTGCACCAGCGCATCCGCATCGAGCAGCGCCGCGCCGCGGGCCGCGAAGAAGCGGCCGAGCGTCGACTTGCCCATGCCGATCGACCCGGTCAGGCCGATCACGATCACGGCGCGGCCTCGACGATTCCCATATCGGCCAGGACGAGACGGCGCAGTTCCGGCGTGACCTCCGGGCGAACGCCGAACCAGTATTCGAAACCGGGCGCCGCCTGATGCAGCAGCATGCCGAGCCCGTCGACCGTCTGGAGACCGCGCGCCCGGGCGAGTGCCAGCAGCGGCGTCTCGAGCGGCACATAGACGATGTCGGTCACGAGAAGGTCGTCGCGTGCCCGTTCGAGGTCGATGACGAGCGGCGGCTCGCCCTGCATGCCGAGCGAGGTGGTGTTGACCAGGAGTGCGGCTTCGGGGAGAAGCGCCGGCAATTGGTCCCAGCCGGCCGGCCGCACGACGCTGCCGAAGCGCTCGGCGAGCGCCTCGGCGCGGGCGAGCGTGCGGTTGACGACATGGATCGGGGCGAAGCCGCGCTGCTTCAGCGCCCAGATCACGGCCCGCGACGCACCGCCCGCGCCGAGCACGATGGCCGGCCCGCTGCGCGCGCTGAAATCAGGCGAGCTCTGGTCGAGATTGGCGATGAAGCCCGGCGCATCTGTATTGGCGCCGACCAGCTGGCCATTCTCGACGAACAGCGTGTTGACGGCGCCGAGCGCGCTCGCGACGGCATCCGTCCGATCCACCGCGGCGAAGGCGACTTCCTTATGCGGCACCGTCACATTGGCGCCCACGAACGGTCCGCGCGCGAAATTGGCGAAGAAGGCCTCCGCTTCCTCTGGCGGCACGGCGTGCTGGACATAGTCGCCGGCCAGGCCGTGACGGGCGAGCCAGTGACGGTGGATGATCGGGGAGCGGGAATGGCGGATCGGCCAGCCGACGACGCAGGCGGTGGGGATCGTTGGATCGGACATGCGGCGGTTCAACTTTCGAGGGCGCCGAGCTCGCGGAGCGCTTCGAGCAGCGGCAGCATGGGCAGGCCGAGAATGGCGAAATAGTCGCCATCGATCGCCTGGAAGAGGCGGATGCCGACCCCTTCGATGTGGTAGGCGCCGACCGAATGCAGAACATCCTCTCCGGCCGCATCCAGATAACGCTCGATTGCCGCGTCCGAAAGGGGCCGCATGGTCAGCGACACCGTCGCGATGAGCCGCCGCGCAATGCCGTCGCCGAAGCCGATCGACACGGCCGAGTGCAGGTGATGGGTACGGCCGGCGAGACGGCGGAGATGCTGCGCGGCCTCGGCACGGCTCGTGGGTTTCACGAAGCGCTCGCCCTCGAGGTCCAGCACCTGATCCGATCCGATGACGATGTCATCGGGACGAAACGGCATCACGGCGAGCGCCTTCGCATCGGCCAGCGCGATCGCAAGATCACGCGGGCTCGCGCCGCCGGCCAGGATGAGGTTTTCCATCGCGCGCTCGTCGACATGCGGCGCCACGGCCTCGAAGACGAGACCGGCATTGGCGAGCAGCGCCCGGCGGGTGCCGGACGAGGAAGCAAGGACGATCATCAGCCGAGAGCCTCCCGAATGCGGCTCGGATCCCCCTGCCGCAACGACAGGATCGCCGTTGCCGTCTCCTCGATCGAGCGACGCGTGACATCGATGACGGGCCAGCCATTGCGCGCGCAGATCTTCCGCGTCGAAGCGACCTCATTGGCCACGGCCGCGCGGTCGACATAGATGTCGTCGCCGGGAACCGACGAGAAGGCGAGCAGCCGGTTTTCGCGCAGCTGGATGATGCGGTCGGGCGTCGCGATCAGGCCAACGATCAGCGGACGCTTCGCCTCCGCCAGTTGCGCCGGCAGCGGCACGCCCGGCACGATGGGGATATTGGCCGTGCGATAGCCACGATTGGCGAGATAGATGCTGGTCGGCGTCTTCGACGTGCGGCTGACGCCGATGATGACGATCTCCGCGAGATCGAGTTCCTCGGGGAACTGCCCGTCATCATGCATCATGGCGAAGGTCAGCGCCTCGATGCGACGGAAATATTCGCCGTCCAGCGCATGCTGGGCGCCGGCCCGGCCCTCGCTCGAAGCACCGAGATAGGATTGGAACAGCTGCAGCACGGGACCGAGGACGGAGACGCAGGGCACGGCGATTTCGCGGCAGCCCGCCTCGAGCGGTTCGGCAATCGTCCGGTCGACCAGCGTGAACAGCACGATGCCGGGTTCGCGCTCGACATCCTGGAGAATGCGCTCGACCTGCTTGGGCGCGCGGGTCATCGCGTGCAGATGCTCGACGACCACGACGCCGGGATATTGCGCCGCGGCGGCGCGCGCCACGGTCAGCAGCGTTTCGCCGGTCGCATCCGAGACCAGGTGCAGGTGAAGATGGCGCGCTTCGTTCTTCACAGTTTTCCCGCCCGCCTGTGGATGGACCGGGACGAAATCGGCCCGTTTCCCCGCAGGACCCGAATGTCCCCGATCACGGCAAAAGGATCAACAGGCAGTGAGGCTGGGGACGCGATCATCCCGCTTAGACTGGAATCGCGAATTGCGATCAGCCTGCCCAATTTCTTAACGAGTTCTTAACAGGGAGGTCGAGATCGTTCGAATTTTAATGATCGGGCAAGACTCGATGGGAGTCAGAGGGATGCGGCTCGCCGTCCAGCGACTTTCCACAAGCCGGGTTCGAGAGGCCGGATTCCGGCGTTAACAGCTCTGCGTCAGTGGCACTCATTGTGGATGGATCGGAATGACGCTAATCCCCCGTCTAAAAGAAGAAGCAATCTAAGATTCACTTCCCTTTTGGCAGGTGAGTGTGCATCCCGAAAACGGTCTCGGCCCTTCCCCAGCGCTGCTTCGCGTCCTCGACGGCGAACGGCTTTCGACGCCTCCGATCTGGCTCATGCGCCAGGCAGGACGCTATCTTCCGGAGTATCGGGCAGCGCGGGCGAAGGCCGGCTCATTTCTCGATCTCTGTTTCGCGCCTGAACTCGCCACCGAGGTGACGCTGCAGCCGATCCGTCGCTTCGGCTTCGATGCGGCGATCCTCTTCTCGGACATTCTCGTGATCCCGAGGGCTTTGGGCCGTGACGTGCGCTTCGTCGAGGGCGAAGGACCGCGCCTCGATCCGATCGATCCGGCCGGCATCGCCGATGTCGCCGCCCGGAGCCGGGAAAGCGGGCTCGTGGTGCAGGAACTCGCTGCGGTGATCGAGACGGTTCGCCGCGTGCGGGCCGAACTGAAGCGCGAGACCGCGCTGATCGGCTTCTGCGGTGCGCCCTGGACCGTGGCGACCTACATGGTCGCGGGGCAGGGCACGAGCGATCAGGCCCCGGCCCGACTGAAGGCGCTGTCCGATCCGGAGGGGTTCGCCGTCCTGATCGAGGCGGTCGTTGTCGCGTCGATCGATTATCTCGTAGCCCAGCTCGAAGCCGGGGCCGATGCGGTACAGATCTTCGACAGCTGGTCGGGCGTGTTGGGGCCGGAGGCATTCCGGCGCTGGTCGCAGGAACCGGCGGCGCGGATCACGGCCGGCGTGCGGGCGCGTGTTACCGGCGCGCGGATCATCGGCTTCCCCAAGGGCGCCGACCGCGGCATCGCCGCCTATGCGGCGGCCACGGAGGTGAATGCGGTCGGGCTGGACTGGAGTGTCGGACTCGGCACGATCCGCCGCGAGACCGAAGACCGGATCGTGCTGCAGGGCAATCTCGATCCGATGGCCCTGGTGGCCGGCGGCGCGGCGCTCGATGCCGGCGTCGAGACGATCCTGTCCGACATGGAAGGCGGCCGGCATATCTTCAATCTCGGCCACGGCATCGTGCCGCAGACGCCGATCGCGCATGTCGAGCAACTCATCCGCCGCGTGCGCGGATAGGAGGGCGGATGGCCTATTACGACTGGATCAAGGCGCTGCACATCATCGCGGTGATCGCGTGGATGGCGGGCCTGTTCTATCTGCCGCGGCTCTTCGTCTACCACACACGGGCCAAGCCGGGCTCTGAGATGGCGCAGACCTTCGAGGTGATGGAAGCCAAGCTGCTGCGTATCATCATGAATCCCGCCATGATCGTGACCTGGCTGGCCGGTCTTGCGCTCGCCCGTCTCGGCGGCTGGGAGGCGCAGCCCTGGTTCATGGCGAAGTTCGCCCTTGTCGTGCTGATGAGCGGTTTCCATATGTGGCTTGCAGGGCGTCGGCGCGACTTTGCGGCCGGCCGCAATCGCATCTCGGAGCGGGGTTATCGCCTCGCCAACGAGATCCCGACCCTGCTGATGATCGCCATCGTGATCCTCGTGGTGGTAAAGCCTTTCTGAAATGTAAGGTCACGTTTCGTGATCGGGTGCTTGCCGAGCCGCGTTCGAGCGACTATGGTGCGGCATCTTATCGAAGCAGACGGATGCGGGTGGACCTGCCAGGGTCATTCCACGCATCACGCGGGCAGCCCTTGAAGCTGCGACCGGTTCAAGTTCTGCGCAATCCTCCATGACCGATTCTGTGTCTTTGAATCCAAGCGAGATTCGCCAAACCCATGCGTGAAATGAGACTGCAGGACCTCAAGGCCAAGTCCCCGACGGAGCTTCTTGCCTTCGCCGAGGAGCTCGAGGTCGAGAATGCGAGCACGCTGCGCAAGCAGGAGCTGATGTTCGCGATCCTGAAGCAGCTGGCCGCCAGCGACGTCGAGATCGTCGGTCAGGGCGTGGTCGAAGTGCTGCAGGATGGATTCGGTTTCCTGCGTTCGCCCGATGCGAACTATCTGGCCGGACCGGACGACATCTACGTGTCGCCCTCGCAGATCCGCCGCTTCTCGCTCCGGACCGGCGACACGGTCGAGGGCTATATCCGGAGCCCCAAGGACGGCGAGCGCTATTTCGCCCTCCTCAAGGTCAACACGATCAATTTCGAAGACCCGGAGAAGGCGCGCCACAAGGTACACTTCGACAATCTGACGCCGCTCTACCCGAACGAGCGGTTCAAGATGGAACTCGAGGTTCCGACCGGCAAGGACATGACGCCGCGGATCATCGATCTGGTGGCGCCGCTCGGCAAGGGCCAGCGCGCCCTCGTGACCGCGCCGCCGCGCACCGGCAAGACCGTGTTCCTGCAGAACATCGCGTCGTCGATCGCGCATAACCATCCCGAGTGCTACCTGATCGTGCTGCTCATCGACGAGCGGCCCGAGGAAGTCACCGACATGCAGCGTTCGGTGAAGGGCGAGGTCATCTCCTCGACCTTCGACGAGCCGGCCACCCGCCACGTCGCCGTCGCCGAAATGGTCATCGAGAAGGCCAAGCGCCTCGTCGAACATGGCCGCGACGTCGTCATCCTGCTCGATTCGATCACGCGCCTCGGCCGTGCCTACAACACCGTCGTGCCGTCCTCCGGCAAGGTGCTGACCGGCGGTGTCGACGCCAACGCCCTGCAGCGCCCGAAGCGCTTCTTCGGTGCCGCGCGCAATATCGAGGAAGGCGGCTCGCTGACCATCATCGCCACGGCGCTCATCGATACGGGCAGCCGCATGGACGAGGTGATCTTCGAAGAGTTCAAGGGCACGGGTAACTCGGAAATCATTCTCGACCGCAAGGTCGCGGACAAGCGCGTCTTCCCGGCGATCGACATCACCCGGTCGGGCACGCGCAAGGAGGAGCTGCTCGTTCCGTCCGACGTCCTCAAGAAGATGTATGTCCTGCGCCGCATCCTCATGCCGATGGGCACCGTCGATGCGATCGAGTTCCTGCTCGACAAGCTGAAGCAGACCAAGAGCAATGCGGACTTCTTCGACCAGATGAACACCTGATCGCGGCGCGCGGTCGCCTCATTCCACGAGGAGGAACCGCGCGAGTTCGTCGGCGTCCTGGATCGGCAGCGAGCAGGCGCCTTCGCGACAGACATAGGCGGTCGGCCGACCGCCGATCGCCGTCCGGCCATGCGCCGGATGGTCGGGCGACAGGCTGTGGCCGTCGCTCCGGATGTCGAGCGTGAGGTCGGAGCGCCAGTTGCGCGCGACGACATCGGCAAGCGGCGCCGCGCTCGCGGAATCGGGCGCCACGATGACCACGCTGCGCACAGTCAGGCGGAGATCGAGCGCGGCGAGCAGGCTTGCCGCACCGAAGGCGTTGGCCGCGATCATGCCGGCTGCCGAGCTCAGGATCGCATCGGCGCGCTCGCGAAACCGCTCCTCACCCGTCAATGACCAGAGCTGGATATAGGCGTTCGCGGCGAGGCCATGCGCATTCGGCGTCGCATCGTCATGCCGGTCGCGCCGCCGCTGGATGAGAACCTCCGCATCGTCGGCCGTGAAATAGTAGCCGCCATCGCCGGTGGCGTGGTGACGCTCCAGCAGATCCAGCAGCCGCTCAGCCTCGGCGAGATAGGCCGCGTCCTGGCTGGCACGATGAAGCGCCAGTGCCGCGGTCGCCAGCGCCGCGAGGTCGGAGGAGAAGGCGGGACCGATATGCCGGCCGGCGCGATGCGCATGCATCGGGCGACCGTCGACCGAGAGAACTGTACCGATACCGGCGAAAGCGCGGCGCGCGCGTTCGAGCCAGTCGGGCCGGTTCAGGCGGAACGACGCCGCTGCGAGGCCCGTGATGGCGAAGGCATTCCAGTCGGCCAGCTGCTTGTCGTCGAGACCCGGCCGCGGCCGGCGATCGCGCGCGACGCGGAGCATCTCCAGAATATGGCGACGGCGGGTCTCGTCCGCCGGCGTGAGTGGCGGGTGGGGTCGCAGCCGGTTCGGGATCGATTCGCCGTCCCAATTGCCCTCGGCCGTGATGTCGTAGAGCGTCGCGATGAAGCCGGCATCGGCTGCGGTCAGCAGGGAGTCGAGTTCCGGCCGCTGCCACACATAATAGGCACCCTCGCGCCCATCGGAATCGGCGTCGAGGCTGGCGGCGAACAGGCCGTTATCCAGCGGCATCTCGCGCTCGAGCCAGGCGATGGTGGTTTCGATTCGGTCCTGGAACGGATGCTCTGGCGCCGCGGGGGATCCGGCGAGCGCGAGGCGTTCGAGCAGGAGGCCATTGTCCGAAAGCATCTTCTCGAAATGCGGTGCCAGCCAGCGCTCATCCGTCGAATAGCGCGCGAGGCCGCCGCCGATATGGTCGTAGATGCCGCCATCGGTCAGGCCGCGCAGCGTCGCCTGCACGGCGCCGGCGAGATCGTCACGGCCGGTTCGCTCTGCGCTCCGTGCGAGGAAGTCCAGGAGCGGGAAGTTCGGGAATTTGGGCGCGCCGCGCGTGCCGCCGCGATCGGGATCCATCACACCGAGCAGGGCGTCGGCCGCCTGGTCGAGCAGGTCGACGTCGAGACGGGCGGTCACCTCGCGGCGCGGCGGTGCGGAGAGATGCGCGGTCAGGCGGGCGGCCTGATCGGCGACGCTCTCGCGTTCGTTCGCATAGACCTCCGCGACGCGGCGCATGACGTCGACGAAGGACGGGCGTCCATAGCGCGCCGCCTTCGGGAAATAGGTGCCGCCCCAGATCGGCTTTCCTTCCGGCGTCAGGAACATCGTCAGCGGCCAGCCGCCCGGCTCGCCGATCGCGTGCAGCGCCGCCATATAGATCTGGTCGAGGTCCGGCCGTTCCTCGCGATCGACCTTGATGTTGACGAAGAGAGCGTTCATGACCTCCGCTGTGGCGGGATCCTCGAACGACTCGTGCGCCATGACATGGCACCAGTGGCACGCCGCATAGCCGATCGACAGCAGGATCGGCCGATCCAGCCGCTGCGCCTCGGCGAGCGATTCAGCGTTCCAGGCGCGCCAGTGCACCGGGTTGTCACGGTGCTGCAGAAGATAGGGGCTGGTCTCATGGGACAGGAGATTTTGGGACACCGGCCTCTCGCAGCTTGGGATCGACGCGCGGACAGCATAGCGGAGGCGGAGCCCCCGTCGAGCGGCGATACGGTCTTCGCCTTGTCGAGCGGCCAGCCGCCGGCCGGCGTCGCGGTGATCCGGGCGAGCGGTCCCGGCGTTCGATTCGGACTCGAAACATTGCTCGGTCGCATTCCGGAGCCGCGCCACGCTACTTTGGCGACGCTTCGCACTGCCGATGGCGAGCCACTCGATCGCGCACTGGTGTTGTTCTTTCCGGCGCCGGCGAGCTTCACCGGCGAGGATGTCTGCGAGCTTCATGTGCATGGCGGACGCGCCGTCGTCGCGGCCGTGCTGCGGGCTTTGGGCGAGCTGCCGGGATTTCGCCCGGCGGAACCCGGCGCGTTCACCCGGCGCGCTTTCGTCAATGGCCGCGCGGATCTGACCGAGGTCGAGGGCATTGCCGATCTCGTCGCGGCCGAGACGGAGATGCAGCGTCGGTTGGCGATCGGTCAGGCTGGAGGTGGGCTGCGGCGGCTCGCCGAGACTTGGCGGACCCGACTCGTCGAGGCCCGCGCCTTTCTCGAGGCGGAACTCGATTTCAGTGACGAGGATGACGTCCCCGAGACGCTGGCGAACCTGTCTGACGCGATCGCGGACAGCGTCGCGAGGGAGATCGAAGCCCATCTGGGTGACGCCGCCTTTGCCGAGCGCGTGCGGTCGGGCTTCGAGGTAGTCCTGCTGGGCGCACCCAATGTTGGCAAGTCCAGCCTTCTCAACGCGCTGGCGAAACGCGAGGTCGCCATCGTCACGGCCGAGGCCGGCACGACGCGCGACACGATCGAAGTGCGGATGGATCTCGACGGTTATGCGGTGACGCTCGTCGACACCGCCGGGCTGCGCGAGACGGACAATCTGATCGAGCGCGAGGGCGTGCGACGGGCACGTGCCCGCGGCGAGGCGGCGGATCTGGTGCTGCTGCTGTCGGACGGCGATGAGGGTTCACGCTTTGCATTGCCCGACACCAGCGCCTCGGTATTGCGTGTCCGGTCTAAGGCCGACCTCAACGCGATCGATTCGGATCCGAACCGATGGGATGTGGCGATCTCGGCGCCGACGGGGCAGGGACTGGACGCGCTGCGGCAGGCGATCGCAGCCTCGCTCGGCCTCAGGCGCGCGGGTCCCGATCCGCTGGTGACACGGGAGCGGCAGCGCATCGAGTTGGAGCAAGCCTGTACTGCGCTCCGGGCTGCTTCCACGGAATCTGTGATCGAGCTGAAGGCGGAGCGGCTGCGTCAGGCGGGCGACGCCATCGGCCGGCTTACCGGACGCATCGACGTCGATGATTGGCTCGACGTGATCTTTCGGGAATTCTGCATCGGGAAATAGCCGAATCGTTTCGGGTGTTTCACGTGGAACAGGTCTTTGACGGACGGCGTCCGGATCGGTACAGCGAAGCGCGCGGCGGACGCGCAGACAAGATGTTTGGGAAGAAGATGACGTCCTTCGATGTGGTGGTCATTGGCGGTGGGCATGCCGGCTGCGAGGCGGCGGCAGGGGCTGCCCGCATGGGCGCGGCGGTGGCGCTGTTGACGCATCAGCACGCGACCATCGGCGTGATGTCCTGCAATCCGGCCATTGGCGGACTCGGCAAGGGTCATCTCGTCCGCGAGATCGACGCGCTCGATGGGCTGATGGGCCGCGTGGCCGACGCGGCCGGGATTCAGTTCCGCCTGCTCAACCGACGCAAGGGGCCAGCGGTGCGTGGACCGCGCGCGCAGGCCGATCGCAAGCTTTATCGCGAGGCGATGCAGACCGCGATCGCCGAGACCTCCGGACTGACGGTCGTCGAAGGCGAGGCCCACGATATCGACATTGTCGACGGGGCGGTCAATGCAGTCGTGCTGGCCGATGGACGGGTCCTTCGTTGCTCCGCGGTGGTGATTACGACTGGCACCTTCCTGCGCGGCCTGATCCATATTGGCGAAACCAAGATTCCGGCGGGGCGCGTCGGCGAGCAGCCGGCGCTCGGCCTCTCCGTGACGCTGGAGCGGGCGGGCTTCCGCCTGGCGCGTCTTAAGACGGGAACACCGCCGCGACTGGATGGTCGCACGATCGACTGGGCGTCGCTCGATCGCCAGCCCGGTGACGAGGAGCCCGAGCCGTTCTCGATGCTCACCGCGGCGATCACGCGCCCGCAGGTCGATTGCTTCATCACGCGGACGACGGCGGAGACCCATCGCGTCATCCGCGAGAACCTCGCGCGCTCGCCCATGTATTCCGGCCAGATCGAAAGCCGGGGACCGCGCTATTGCCCGAGCATCGAGGACAAGGTGGTCCGCTTCGGTGAACGCGATGGGCATCAGATCTTCCTCGAGCCGGAAGGGCTCGACGATCCGACGATCTATCCCAATGGCATCTCGACGTCGTTGCCGGAGGATGTGCAGCGCGCGCTGGTTGCTTCCATCCCTGGGCTCGAGAAGGCGGCGATTCTCCGGCCGGGCTATGCGATCGAGTATGACCATGTCGATCCGCGCGAATTGCGGGCGACGCTTGAGACCAAGCGCGTTGCCGGTCTTTTCCTCGCCGGGCAGATCAATGGCACGACCGGGTATGAGGAGGCGGCGGCCCAGGGTCTGGTTGCCGGTCTCAATGCGGCGCGTCGGGCGGGCGGCGCCGATGGCGTCACCTTTGCGCGGTCCGACAGCTATATCGGCGTGATGATCGACGACCTCGTCACGCGCGGCGTGTCGGAGCCCTATCGGATGTTCACCTCGCGCGCCGAATACCGGCTGTCGCTGCGGGCCGACAATGCCGATCAGCGCCTGACCGACTGGGGCGATGCGCTGGGGCTCATCGGCACTGAGCGTCGGCAGCGTTTCGGCGAGAAGAAGGCTCAGCTCGCGCAGGCGGCGGATCTCTATCGTGGCGTGGCGCTGACGCCGACCGAAGCGGCCCGCCGCGGGCTCGCTGTCAATCAGGACGGCGTCCGGCGCTCTGCCTTCGATCTGCTCGCCTATCCCGATGTGACGCCCGCGCGGCTCGCCCTGATCTGGCCGGAGCTCGGTGCGTTCCCGCAAGCCATCCTGGCGCAGATCGAATCGGACGCGAAATACGCCGTCTATCTCGACCGCCAGCGGCACGACATCGATTCGGTGCGGCGCGACGAAGGCGTCACACTGCCGGACGATCTCGACTTCGCCGGCATGGACGGCCTGTCGAACGAATTGAAGCTGCGCCTCAGCACGGTTCGTCCCACCACGCTCGGCCAAGCCGCGCGGATCGAGGGCATGACACCGGCCGCTCTGGCGCTCATTCTGGCGCGGACACGACGGCCGGGGCGGCGCACTGAGTCGCCAACGGGCGCGGCGTCGCTTGCCCAGAGCGCTGCGCTCGCAGCGGATGCGAGCGGATCGCCGTCGGGCGTTGGTGTCGAGCGGGGTGCGGCATGAGCGACGATTCGACGGCCGTCAGCCGCATCCTGCCTGTTTCACGTGAAACACTGGCGCGCCTCGAAGCCTATGTCGCACTGCTGCGCCGCTGGCAGCCGGCCCAGAATCTGGTGTCGCCGAAGACGCTCGGTGAGGTCTGGCAGCGGCACATAGCCGATTCGGCGCAACTGGTCGCCCAGTTCCCGAACGTCCTGCGCTGGGTCGACCTCGGGTCCGGGGCTGGCCTGCCTGGGATGATCACGGCCATTCTGCTGACAGGACGCGAGGGTGCGGTCGTCCATCTCGTCGAGAGCAATCAGCGCAAATGCGCCTTTCTGCGCAGCGTCATTCGCGAGACGGGGGCGCCGGCGACCGTCCATGAGGGGCGGATCGAATCGGTACTGAAACAATGGCGGGAACCGGTCGATTACATCAGCGCACGCGCGCTGGCCTCGCTCACTGATCTGCTCGACCTCGCCGAGCCGCTCTTCGCCGCCGGCACGCGGGCCGCCTTTCATAAAGGTGGAGATTTCGATGCGGAACTGGCGGAAGCCTCTAAATCTTGGTCGCTCGATCTGGTAAGACACAAGAGCATGATCGATCGCGACAGCACGATCGTGGAGATCCTCGGGGCGAAGCGGCTTTCGTCCCGCTGAGCGCATTGGAAGAGGCCTCCGATGACCCTGAGCGAGAGCTACGCGACGCCCTCATTGCTGCCCGCGCATCCGCGTGTGATCGCGCTGGCGAACCAGAAGGGTGGCGTCGGCAAGACCACGACGGCGATCAATCTCGGCACGGCGCTGGCTGCGATCGGCGAGGAGGTGCTGATCGTCGATCTGGATCCACAAGGCAACGCATCCACCGGCCTCGGCATCGACCGCAAGAGCCGTCTGCGCTCGACCTATGATCTGATGGTCGGCGACTCCGTGCTGTCCGAGATCGTCGTCGAGACGGCCGTGCCGCGCCTGTCCGTCGCCCCGTCGACCATGGACCTGCTCGGCGTCGAGCTCGAGATTGCCAGCCGCTCGGATCGAGCGTTCCGCCTGCGCCGGGCGATTGCCAGCCATATGCAGCGCGCGGAATCGATTCGTGGCCGAAACTATACGTATGTTCTGGTCGATTGCCCGCCATCGCTGAACCTGCTCACCATCAACGCGCTGTCGGCGTCGCATTCGATCCTGGTGCCGTTGCAATGCGAATTTTTCGCGCTCGAGGGTCTCAGCCAGTTGCTGGCGACGGTGGAGCAGGTGCGTCAGGCACTCAATCCGGAGCTGTCGATCCACGGCATCGTGATGACCATGTTCGACAGCCGCAACAATCTCGCCGGCCAGGTCGTGGCCGATGTGCGCGCGCATATGGGCGAGGCGGTCTACGAGACCATCATTCCGCGCAATGTCCGCATTTCGGAAGCGCCGTCGCATGGAAAGCCGGTGCTGCTCTACGATTTCAAATCGACGGGGAGCCAGGCCTATTTGCGGCTCGCGTCGGAGATCATCCAGCGCGAGAAGCGGCTGCGTGCCGCCTGAGGACGCGTCCAGTTCGGGAGATCGAAGATGAGCGAAGACGGATCGCGCCGGCGGCTCGGCCGCGGACTCGCCGCCCTGATCGGGGATGTCGACACGGAAGCGGTGGTGAGCGAGCGGGCGCGTTCGTCGCGCCGCGTGCCGACGGCCTTCCTGCGGCCCAATCCGCGCAATCCGCGCCGGTCCTTCGGCGAGGAGGACCTCGCCGATCTCACCGCGTCGGTCCGCGAAAAGGGCATCGTGCAGCCGATCCTGGTCCGGCAGGTGCCGGCCGGCAGCGACAGCTTCGAGATCATCGCGGGCGAGCGGCGCTGGCGCGCGGCGCAGCGTGCGGGCCTGCACGACGTGCCGGTCATCATCAACAATGTCTCCGATCAGGAAGCGCTCGAGCTCGCGATCATCGAGAATGTCCAGCGCAGCGATTTGAACCCACTGGAGGAGGCGCTCGGCTATCAGCAGCTGATCGACGAGTTCGCCTATAGCCAGACCGCGCTCGCCGATGTGATCGGCAAGAGCCGGCCGCATGTCGCCAATACGCTGCGGCTGCTGAAGCTGCCCGAAAGCGTTAAGGACTACCTCCGCGACGGCAAGCTGACGGCCGGCCATGCGCGGGCGCTGGTCACGGTCGAGGATCCGGCCGCCGTCGCGGCGCGCATCGTCGAGGGCGGGCTGACCGTCCGCGACGCCGAGGCGCTGACGCAGCAGGAGAAGGAGCCGAAGCGCGGCGCCGCCAAGCCGAAGGCGGACAAGGACGCGAACACGCGGGCGTTGGAGCGTCTGCTGTCGGATACGCTCGGGCTGCTGGTCACGATCGATCACCGCCGCGACGGCTCGGGCACGCTCAAGATCGGCTATTCGACGCTGGAACAGCTTGATGCGGTCTGCCGCCTGCTGAAGCGCGACTGAGCTTTTGGCGGCTCAGCCCCGGCGGCTGGACTCCATCTCCGCCTCGGGCGGCTCCCAGCCGAAGACGCTGCGCCCGCCATAATCATGCGAGCGGCGGCGCTCCTCGCCGACGAATTCCTGGAAGGACGGGCCGCCGACCTGGCCCTCCAGGCGTCGCGCCTCCCGATCAAGTCGCCGGATCGCGTCCAGCTTCTCATCATTGCCGAGGCGCGCAGCGGTGACGGCGGATTTCAGCACGGTGATCGTCTGGTCGAGCACGCGGGTCGGCACGGGATAGGGGTGGCGGTCCTTGCCGCCATGGGCGAGCGAGAAGCGCGCCGGATCGGCGAAGCGGCAGGGCGTGCCATGCACGATCTCGGCAACGAGCGCGAGCGAGCGTACGGTGCGCGCGCCGACGCCGGGCACCAGAAGCAATTCGGAAAAATCGGTTGGACCCTGCTCGGCTGCGGCGGCCAGCGCCCCGTGCAGGCGGCGCATCATGACGTCCTTCGGCCTGACGTCGTGATGGGCGGGCATGACGAGATGCGGCAGGAACGGAGCGTCCGGCGCGGCGGCGGGCGCTTTGGCGGGCTGCAGGGCGGTCGCCTCGTTCACGATGCCGTCCGGCCCGAGATCCGTCAGCAGGTCGAGTTGCGCCTTGCGGGCCGGGGCCGCGCGATGGTCGGCAAGGTTCACGATCGTGCCGCAGCTGCGCCCGTCGATCGCGGCATGCGGCGCGTCGACGAAGCTCGTCAGCCCTTCGGAGAGCCAGTGATAGCGCCGCGCCAGGCGGCTGTCGCCGTTCATGCCCTGCTGGACGACGACCCATTTGCCGTCGTCGGTGACGATGAAGCCGTGCAGATAGAGATCGAAGCCATCCTGAACCGCGGCACTGTCGACCTTGGCGACAAGCCGCGAGGCGCGCGCCAGCGCGGCGCCGTCGAGGCCGACGCGCTCGCCAATCGCCATGAGTTCGCCCGGCGTCGCGCGCGAATGGGTGCCGCGGCCGCCGCAGACATGCAGGCCGAGCTCGCCCGAAAGCGGTGTCAGCCCGCGCTTCAGCGCGCCGATGACGCTGGTGGTGATGCCCGATGAGTGCCAGTCCATGCCCATGACGGCGCCGAAGGACTGGAACCAGAAGGGATGGGCGAGGCGGCGAAGGAACTCGTCGCGGCCATAATGCTGGCAAATCGCTTCGGCGATGACGGCGCCGAGCCGCGTCATACGCTGGCCGAGCCATGCGGGAACCCGCCCGCCATGCAGCGGCAGATCGGCGCTGCCCGCGCGCTTCGCCATGATGTCGCTCCGGAACAAAGAACGAACGATTTCTATCATGCCGATCGCCGCCAAGAAAGCGTGACGCTGGCGCGAGGCTGGTCGGCTTCTAGGTGGGACGAATAGGCGAATACACGCA
This sequence comes from Kaistia hirudinis, assembly GCF_014196455.1. Taxonomy (GTDB): domain Bacteria; phylum Pseudomonadota; class Alphaproteobacteria; order Rhizobiales; family Kaistiaceae; genus Kaistia; species Kaistia hirudinis. The sequence goes on along the minus strand of NZ_JACIDS010000003.1, from coordinate 21,257 downwards.
TCGGACGATGACAGAGCGCCCCGTCTGGATCATCCTATGGCCGATTGTCGTCGGCGGACTGCGTCGGCGGCGATCCGATGGCAAAAGCCACGCAGATAACGCCTGCTCGGGAGAACGCCCATGCCGCCGGTTTCGTCCGCATCCTCCAGCCGTATCCGACGATCATCGCCCTGTCTCTGAAGCTCGGCATCCGCTGGGCAGCCATCATGGGGCGCGAAGCGGTGGGCTCGTAGCATGGTCCGGCTGATCGATGTGGCGCGTCTTGCCGGTGTGTCGACCGCGACCGTGTCCTATGTCCTGAACGGCACGCGGCCGATCTCCGACGATGTGTCGGAGCGGGTTCGCCGCGCCGCGAGCGAGCTCGGCTATCGCCCGAACCGGATCGCCCAGGCGCTTCGAACCGGCTCGACCCATACGCTCGGCCTGATCGTGCCGGATCTTTCCAATCCCTGGTTCGCGGAGGTCGTGCGCGAGGTCACGCTCGCGGCGCAGAAGGAGGGCTATCTCGTCCTGGTTGCGGATACGGTCGACAATGCGGAGCAGGAGCGCGAGCTGCTCGCCAAGATCGCCGCGCATAATCTCGACGGCATCTTCCTGATCCCGGTCGGCACCGCCATCGCCGCGCCGCCGCGCCTGCCGATGGTCGTCCTCGACCGCGCCGTCGAGGGCTTCGATGTCGTCTGTTCCGATCATATCGAGGGCGGACGGCAGCAGGCGGGGATCGTCCGCGCCGCGGGGCGCCGCCGCGTGCTGCTGCTCTCAGGCCCTGCGATCAGCTCGGCCGAAGAGCGGCGGAGTGGCTTCCTCGAGGCCATCGGCGGTGATGTCGCGGTCACGGAGCGCCGGATCCCCTTCAGCCGCGAACTGCCCGCGGAAGCATCCGCGGCGCTGGTGGCCGGGGATTTCGATGCGGTGGTCTGCGCCGACGATCTGATCGCGCTCGCCGTCATGGAGTTGCTGCATGGCGCGGGGCGCCGCATTCCCGGCGAGGTGCTGGTCGTCGGCTATGACGATATCAGCTGGGTCGCGCTGGTCACTGGCGGGCTCGCGACCATTCGCCAGTCGCCGGCGCGGCTCGCGGCCGAGGCGGTCGCGCGCATGCTGGCCCGCGTCCGCGATCCGGGCGCTCCGGTTGAGACGCTGCGCCTCCCCGTCGAGGCGCAGGTTCGCGCGGCCGGCGCGGTCGCCCGAAGCCGAAGGCCGCCGCGCACCACGCCCTGAGCGGCGGGTCGCCTAGGCGGAAGCCCGCGCGTCGATTGCGGCAAGCGGCAGCGAGCGGGCGCGCGCGAGGTCGGACAGGATCAGCTCATGTTCCGCCGCGTTGATCCCGATGCGCGGGGTCTGAAGCGCGGGATCGCGGGCCGCGAGGTGGTCGAACACGATGGCGAGCCCCGCCCGCCGGGCAACTGCCTCGAGCAGGATCAGGCCACGGCGGACGTGATAGGTGCTCGACACCAGCTGGGCATGCCGCACGCCGAGCCGCGCCAGGATCGGGACGGACAGCAGCGCATTGCCGACCGTGTCCTCGGCCAGCGGTTCGAGATGCAGCCGGTCGGCTGAGATCCCTTCCTCCGCCAGCCCGCCCGCCATCGCCTCTGCCTCGCTGCGCGGTGTGCCGAGCGGGCCGCCGGTGAGCACGATCGGCGCCTCCGGATGGGCAGCGGCGAGCGTATGCGCCACGGCGAGACGCTGCAGCAGGCGCGGCCTCATGCTGCCGTCCGGCTCGAGCTGGTGGCCGAACACGATGATCGCGGCGCGGTCCGGCAGGGGCGACGGCACGGTGCCCGTCTCGTGCTCGATGACCTCGAGCGCGAGAATTCGATCGACGTAAGAGTCTGACATCATTGCGATTGATGATCCGCGCAGTTGCCCTTCGCCGGGCCGGTGGACAGAGGGATCGCGGCGCGCACCAGGCCTCGCCGCAGGACGCCGGGAACCTCATTCCATCGCGGCATGGCCGCAAGGGAAATATTTCAATTCCATTTGCAAAAATAAATCGAACTGTAATCGGCCTGTCATCTGCCGCGCCTACCTGACCCCACCGACGCGATCTCAGCCGGCCCTCCGGCCGTGCCCAACGCAGGAGACGACCCGTGACTCGCAGCCTCAGAGTGCTCCTTCTGGCGGGAGTGACCCTCGCCGCCATGGCCGCGTCGGCAAGCGCCGACATGAAGCCGGTCGGCACCGACAGCTTCAACATGAAGCATCTCGATTTCGACGCCGCGACGCTGACGCGCGAAAATTTCTACGATGTGCTGGTTCCGGTCGCGAAGCAGGAAGGAGAGGTCAATCTCTACTCCTTCGCCGCGTCCTTCCCCGTGTTCTGGAAGGAGGCCGTGATCCCCGGCTTCGAGAAGAAATACGGAATCCGCGTCAATTTCTACGACGTGAAGGAAGACGTCGCGAAGCAGCAGCTGATCGCCGTGCACCAGGCGGATCAGGATTCGCCGGCCGACGCCTATTTCGCGCCCGGACCGACCCCGGCCGAGACGCGCAATACGCCGATCATCGCCAATCTGCCGCTCGCCGACGTCCTCCCCGAGGCGAAGAACTTCGACGAGACGCTGCTCCACGTGTCGTTCGGCTTCGACCATGGCGGCACCTTCATGCCGCTGCACCGCGACCAGACCGGCATGGGTTACAACAGCGCGCTCATGAAGCCCGAGGAGGTCCCGGCCGACTTCCCGGCACTGCTCGCCTATGCCAAGGCTCATCCCAAGCAGGTCGCGATCACCTCGCCGCTCAAGGGCGGCTCAGGCGAGAATTTCCTCTATGCGCTCGCCCAGAGCATGCTGACCGGCGAATGCCACGACAAGCTCGCGAGCGATTTCGGCTGGGATGACGCCGCCGCCGCCGAATGGGTCAAGACGAGCGGCTGCTTCACGCCGGTCTGGGCGTATCTGCGCGAGCTCACGCCGCTGGTCGAGGTCACCAACGGCAATGCCGACACGCAGAACCTGATCGCCAACAACGCGGCGACGATCGGCACCGTCTGGGAGGACTACGCCTACACCTTCGTGCAGGACAAGCAGCTCCCCGAGACCTATCGCATCACGCTGCTCGCCAACGGCCAGGACGGCGGCGGCGACGGCATCTTCGTGGTCCGCAACGCGGTCCATCCGGCGGCCGCCATGCTGCTGATCGACTATGCGATGAGCTACGAGCCGCAGTTCTGGAAGATGAAGAACATGGCCTCGCGCACGGCGCGCAAGGACATCGCCATCACCGATGCGATCGACGCGAAGAACGCGCAGTTCCTCGTGCCTGAGGCGATCTACCGCAAATATGCCATCGGCTACCCGACCGTCCCCGTCATGACGGCGATGCGCGACGCCTATGTGGCTGAGATCGTTTCGAAGATGTGATCGGAAGAACCGGATCGGATGACATCGATGGCCCATCTGCGCATTGCAGGCCTGACGAAGTCCTTCGCGGACGCCGTCGCGCTCCATCCGACCGATCTCGACGTCGAGCAGGGTGAGTTCATCACCCTGCTCGGACCCTCGGGCTGTGGCAAGTCGACCTTCCTGCGCATGCTGATGGGCATCGCGGCGCCGAGCGGCGGCGCGATCTGGCTCGCCGGCGCGCGGATCGACGCGATGCCGCCGGAGAAGCGGAACATCGCAATGGTGTTCCAGTCCTACGCGCTGTTCCCGCACCTCTCGGTGCTCGGCAACCTCGCCTTCGGCTTGAAGATGAAGAAGGTGCCGAAGGCCGAGCAGGAGCGCCGCATCGCGCATGCGGTGCGGATCTGCAATCTCGGCCCCTATGTCGCGCGCATGCCGCGCCAGCTCTCCGGCGGGCAGCAGCAGCGCGTCGCGCTGGCGCGCGCGATCGTCATGGAGCCCGACCTGCTGCTCTTCGACGAACCGCTGTCCAATCTCGACGCCAAGCTGCGTGAGACGCTGCGCGAGGAACTGCTGACGCTGCACCGGCGCGTCGGCGGCACCTCGATCTATGTGACGCATGACCAGGACGAGGCGATGTCGATGTCCGACCGCATCGTCGTCATGAATGAAGGTCGCGTCGTCGAGACCGGAACGCCGTTCGATCTCTACCGCGCGCCGAGGAGCCGGTTCACCGCCCGCTTCCTCGGCCGCACCACGCTGGTCGACGCACTGGCCGGAAAGGGCATGGCCCGGCTGCCCTGGGGGCAGATGATGCCGATCGATTCCGCCGCATCGGGCCCGGTCGCGCTGTCGATCCGGCCCGAGGATCTCGATCCCGCCCTCGATCCGGACGGCGCCGGCGTCGTGACGGGGTTCCAGTTCCTCGGCTCGGCGGTGTTCTACCATGTGCTGGCCGGCGACATTCGGCTGACGGCGAGCGCGCCGGCCCGCGAGGCGCCCATCCCCGCGGGCAGCCGCGTGGCGCTGATCTCCCGGGCGCCGCTGCATGTCCTCGACGACAGCGCGGGCGCCGCGTCATGACGGGTGGCCGGCGATGAAGGGCGATCAGCCGAACGGGCGGACGATCGCGCTGCTGCTGCTGCCCGGCGTCGGGCTGCTGGCGCTGCTCTTCGGCATTCCGCTGGTCTCGGGCATCTTCGGCTCGTTCGGGCTCGGCATGGGTGCGGGCCGCAATGCCGGTCCGACTCTCGCGAGCTATGCCAAGGTGTTTGGCGATCCGCGCTATCTCGCGGGCCTGCGCACCACGCTCTATTACGGCGCGATGGCGGTCCTGGTGGATCTCGTCGTGGCCATTCCGCTCGCGCTGGCGCTCGGCCGGTCTTTCGTCGGCCGCAAGCTGTTCAACGGCCTCTACAAGATCCCGCTTGCCGTGCCCGGCATCGTCGTCGCCTTCGCGATGCTCACGCTGCTCGAGCAGGGCGGGTTCCTGAGCCGCGTGCTGCATCTGGTCGGGCTGTCGCTGCCCCGCCTGGTGCGGGACCCCTGGGGCATCGGCGTCATCGCGGCCATGGCCTGGAAGGATATCCCGTTCATGACGCTGATCATCGTCGGCAGCTTCGCCGCCGTGCCGGAGGAGCTGCTGCATGCCGCGCGGGCCTTCGGCGCCTCGCCGCTCCGCGCGTTCCTCAAGGTCCGCCTGCCGCTCGCCATGCCCGGCATCACGGCGGCGATCCTGCTCTCCTTCATCCGCTCGACCGGATCCTTCGTGATCCCCGACGTGCTCGGCGCGAGCTATCCGCTGCCTCTGTCGGTCCTCATGTACCAGGCGTTCCGCGACTCGAACTGGCCGCTCGTCTATGCGATCGGCACGGTGCTGATGCTCGCTTCCTTCCTGATCCTGCTGTCCTATTATTTCCTGACCGCGCGCATCGTCGCGCCAGCCGGGGGCGGAGGCCGATAGATGGCCCGTTCCAGCCGCATTCCCTTCTCGACCGACGATTCGCTCTGGCTGGCGATCGGGCTCTACAGCGCCCTGGTGCTCGTCATCGGCGTGCCGCTCGCCATGATCGTGCTGTGGTCCTTCGCCGATGGCTGGTTTCCCCCGGCGCTGATCCCGACGGCCTTCACGCTCGAACACTGGCGGCAGATCGTCGAGGATCGCGGCCTCGCCGAGGCGACGCTGCGCTCGATCCTGATCGCGACGACCGTCACCGCGCTCTCGGGCGTCATCGCCCTGCCGACCGCCTGGGCGATGGCGCGCTTTCCCTTTCGCATGAAGCGGGCGGTCGAGATGTTCGTGCTCGCGCCGCTGATCGTGCCGGGGCTGGTGGTGGCGGTCGGCGTCGGGCAGCTCTTCCTGTCGCTGCGGCTCGCCTATACCGTGCCGGGCGTGATCCTGGTCCAGCTCATCGGCACGCTGCCGCTGATGATCCGCCTGCTCTCCGCCTCGCTCGGCACGATCCCGGAGGATCTCCTGCTCGCAGCGCGCGCGCTCGGCGCCTCGCCGCTTCGCGCCATGCTCGCCGTCGTCCTGCCGCTGTCGGTCCCGACGCTTGTCGCGGGCGGGCTGCTGACGTTCGTCGAAAGCTTCCAGGAATTCGACATGTCGTTCATCGTCGGCGCGCCGCTCGTCGAGACGCTGCCGGTCCGCCTGTTCTTCTATCTCGACGGGTCGGGCATCCGCTTCACCAGCGCGGCCGTGGTCAGCCTGATCCTGCTGGCCCCGGTGCTGATCGTGTTCGTGCTCGCCGGACGGATCATGCGCGACGACGTCATGGCGTCGGGCATGGGGAAGCTTTGAGGAAAACTATCGCTTGAGGCGATAGCCGGTGCGGAAGATCCAGAAGACGATTGCCATGCAGGCGAGCATGAAGGCGAGCGTCATGCCGAGGCTCACGCCGACATGGATGTCGGAGGCGCCGAAGAAGCTCCAGCGGAAGCCGCTCACCAGATAGACGACGGGATTGAACAGCGTGACCGTCCGCCAGAAGGGCGGCAGCATGTCGATCGAATAGAAGGAGCCGCCGAGGAAGGTCAGCGGCGTCACGATCAGGAGCGGGATCAGCTGCAGCTTCTCGAAATTGTCGGCCCAGATGCCGATGATGAAGCCGAACAGCGAGAAGGTGATCGCGGTCAGCAGCATGAAGCCGATCATCCAGAACGGGTGATCGATCCGCAGATCGACGAAGAAGGCCGCCGTCGCGAGCGTGATCAGCGCCAGCATGGTCGATTTCGTCGCTGCCGCCCCGACATAGGCAATCACCGTTTCGAGCGGCGAGACCGGCGCGGAGAGCAGCTCGTAGATCGTGCCGACGAAGCGCGGGAAATAGATGCCGAAGGAGGCGTTCGAGATGCTCTGCGTCAGAAGGCCGAGCATGATCAGCCCCGGCACGATGAAGGCGCCGTACGAGACGCCGGCGATCTCGTTCATGTGCGAGCCGATCGCCGATCCGAAGACGACGAAATAGAGAGAGGTCGAGACGACCGGCGCCACGATGCTCTGCAGCAGCGTGCGGCCCGTGCGCGCCATCTCGAAGCGATAGATCGCGGCGATCGCGTGGATGTTCATCACTTGCCCCGCACCAGGCCGACGAAAATGTCCTCGAGCGAGCTTTCCTCGGTCTTGAGGTCGCGGACCTGGACGCCTGCGGCCGGCAGCTCGCGCAGCAGATCGCCCACGCGGGACGGTCCGCCATCATAGGCGAAGGTGAGCGTCGTCCCGTCTTCCGAGCGCTCCAGCCCGAAGGCCGCGAGCGCGGGCGGCACGGCGGCCACGGGCTCGGCGAGTTCGAGGATCAGATGCTTGCGGCCGAGCTTCTGCATCAGCGCGCGCTTCTCCTCGACGAGGATCAGCTCGCCGCGCTGGATGACGCCGATCCGGTCGGCCATCTCCTCGGCTTCCTCGAGATAATGCGTCGTGAGGATGATGGTGACGCCCTTGTCGCGGAGACCCCGCACGACGCGCCACATGTCGTGGCGCAGCTCGACATCGACGCCCGCCGTCGGCTCGTCGAGGAACAGCATTCGCGGCTCGTGCGACAGCGCCTTGGCGATCAGCACGCGGCGCTTCATCCCGCCCGAGAGCGTGATGATCTTGTTGTCCTTCTTGTCCCAGAGCGAGAGGTCCCTGAGGATCTGCTCGATACGGGCTGGATCGCGCGGCTTGCCGAACAGGCCGCGGCTGAACGAGACGGTGGCGAACACGGTCTCGAACGCGTCGGTGGTCAGCTCCTGCGGTACAAGGCCGACCAGCGCGCGCGCCGCGCGATAGTCGTGGAGGATGTCGTGCCCGCCGATGGTGGCGCTGCCGCCGGTCGGCCGCACCAGCCCGCAGACGATGCTGATCAGCGTCGTCTTGCCGGCGCCGTTCGGCCCGAGCAGCGCGAAGATCTCCCCCGGCGCGATGTCCAGCGAGACGTCCTTCAGCGCCGAGAAGCCCGACGCATAGGTCTTGGAAAGATTCCGGATGGAGAGCATGGGCGGCATGGCTGTGTAGATAGGCGATATCAGGGGGCGGTACCAGTGCAGGCCGGCGAGGACTTTCGAACTGCGTCCTCGGCCCGTCCGATCTCGCGCGCGGGTCCCCGCGAGACATCTCGTTTCAAATTCCGCCGATGGAGCAATGGTTCGAAACAGTTCGGCGAAAGGCGGCAAAGGACCCATGATAGGAGGGCAGTGACATCCGGAGTTCGACGATGAAGACGATGCGATCTGTCCTGGCACCCCTGATTCTCCTGGCGGCAGGCCTTGCCGGCTGTTCCGGCGGCAACGAGACCGCCTCGGCGAGCGGCCAGATGCCCGGGGCCGGCAATCCCGTCGTCGAGGTCGGCGTGCTGACGCTGAAGAAGCAGGCCGTGCCGATCATGGTCGAAGTCGCCGGACGCACCAGCGCGCTTGAGACCGCGGATATCCGCCCGCAGGTCGACGGCATCATCAAGCGGCGCGTGTTCACCGAAGGCTCGGCCGTGAAGGTCGGCGACCTACTCTACGAGATCGATCCGTCGAGCTATCAGGCGACCTATGATGCCGCGGCGGCGGCGCTGGAGAAGGCCGAGGCCGCGGTGCCGAGCGCGCAGGCCAAGGTCGACCGGTACAATCAGCTCGTCGGCGCCAATTCGGTGACGGGGCAGAACCTCGACGACGCCAAGGCCGCGCTGGCGCAGGCCAATGCCGATGTCGCCGCGGCCAGGGCGAGCGTCGAGCAGGCGCAGATCAACCTCACCCATACCAAGGTGACGGCGCCGATCGACGGGCTGATCGGCACGTCGTCGGTGACGGCCGGCGCGCTGGTGACGGCGAACCAGACGACGCCGCTGGCGACGATCCGCCAGATCAACCCGATCAATGTGGACCTCAGCGATTCGAGCGTGAACCTGCTGCGCATTCGCGGCATGCTCGACAGCGGCCGCCTCAAGCGGACCGACGGGCCGCCCAAGATCACGCTGATCCTCGAGGACGGGAGCGTCTATCCGAAGACGGGAACGCTCGAATCGACGGATGCCGCCGTCAGCCAGACGACCGGCACCTTCTCAATCCGCTCGCGCTTCCCCAATGACGACCGCACCTTGCTGCCGGGCATGTATGTCCGCGCTCGCATCGATGTCGGAACGGATGAGAGCGGCTTCCTGGTGCCGCAGCGCGCGATCGACCGCAATGCCAAGGGCGCGGCGACGGCAAAGTTCGTGACGGCCGACAACAAGGTCGAGACCCGCATCCTCAACACCGTCCAGGCCGTCGGCAATGACTGGCTCGTCGATGAGGGCATTGCTGAGGGCGACCGGCTGATCGTCGATGGACTGCAGAAGGCCCGCGACGGCGCCAGCGTCACGCCGGTCGCGGTGACGCTGGATGCGAACGGCGTCGTGGTCGAGGACAAGGCGGCACCCGCGACCGCCGATCCGGCAGCGACCACGCCTGCCGCTACCAAGTGAGGATCGGACGATGGCGAACTTCTTCATAGATCGGCCGATCTTCGCGTGGGTGCTGGCGATCGTCGTGATGCTGGGCGGCGCGCTCGGCGTCTACACGCTGCCGATCGCGCAATATCCCGAGATCGCGCCTGTCACCGTGCGCGTCTCGGCGAGCTATCCAGGTGCAAGCGCCGAGACCGTCGAGAATTCGGTCACCAAGGTGATCGAGCAGGGCATGACCGGGCTCGAAAACCTGACCTATATGTCGGCGTCGAGCTCCTCCGACGGGAGGTCCTCGATCCAGCTGACCTTTGCGAGCGGGGTCGATTCCGACATCGCCCAGGTCCAGGTGCAGAACAAGCTGCAGCTGGTCGAATCGCAGCTGCCCGATGCGGTCGTCAATCAGGGCATCACGGTCACCAAGTCGACATCGTCGATCCTGATGGTCGGCGCCCTCGTCTCGACCGACGGCTCGATGAGTTCGTCCGATCTCGGCGACTATTTCTCCTCGACCTTCGAGGATTCGATCAAGCGGGTCGAAGGCGTCGGCGACGTCAATGTCTTCGGGTCGGGCTATGCCATGCGCATCTGGCTCGATCCCGCCAAGCTCGCCAAGTACCAGCTGATGCCCGGCGACGTGTCGAACGCGATCACGGTGCAGAACCGCCAGATCTCGGCCGGCCAGCTCGGCGCCCTGCCGAGCCCCGACGGCCAGCAGCTCAATGTGACGGTCACGGCGCAGAGCCAGCTGCAGACGCCGGAGGAGTTCCGCCGCATCATTCTGAAGACGACACCGGACGGGTCGATCGTGCGGCTCGGCGATGTCGCGCGGGTCGAGATCGGGTCCGAGAGCTATACGACGACGTCGCGCTATGACGGCCTGCCGGCCGCCGGCTTCGGCATCAATCTCGCGACGGGCGCGAACGCCCTCAACACGGCGGCGGGCGTCAAGGCGACGATGAACACGCTGAGCGCCGGCCTGCCATCCAACATCCAGATCGTCTATCCCTACGACACGACGCCCTTCGTGCAATTATCGATCGAGAAAGTGTTCGAGACGCTCGCCGAGGCGATCGTGCTCGTCTTCCTCGTGATGTACGTCTTCCTGCAGAATTTTCGCGCGACGCTCATCCCGACGATCGCCGTGCCCGTCGTGCTGCTCGGCACGTTCGGCGTCCTCGCCTTCTTCGGCTATTCGATCAACACGCTGACGATGTTCGCTATGGTGCTGGCGATCGGCCTCCTCGTCGACGATGCGATCGTGGTGGTCGAGAATGTCGAGCGCCTGATGGCCGACGAGGGGCTGTCGCCGCGCGATGCGACGCGTAAATCCATGGGCGAGATCACCGGCGCCCTCGTCGGCATCGCGCTGGTGCTGTCGGCCGTGTTCCTGCCGATGGCGTTCTTCTCGGGATCGGTCGGCGTCATCTATCGCCAGTTCTCCGTGACGATCGTCTCGGCGATGGTGCTGTCCGTCCTCGTCGCCATCGTGCTCACGCCGGCGCTCTGCGCCACGATGCTGCGGCCGACCGGCCATGGCGCGCGGCGCGGCTTCTTCGGCTGGTTCAACCGCAATTTCGAGCGCACGGCGGACAGCTATCAGCGCGGCGTCGGCGGCGTCATCCGGCGGCCGAAGCGCTATCTCGCGGCCTATGCCCTGATCCTCGCCGGCGTCTATGGCCTGTTCACGGTCCTGCCGAGCTCGTTCCTGCCGGAGGAAGACCAGGGCGTGCTGATGACGTCGATCACGCTGCCGCCCGGCGCCACCGAAGCGCGGACGCTGGCCGTGGTGAAGCAGGTCGAGGCCTATTTCGAGCAGAACGAAAAGGCCAATGTCGACAGCGTCTTTGCCGCGATCGGCTTCGGCTTCAACGGCAATGGCCAGAATTCCGCCATGGCCTTCGTGAAGCTCAAGGACTACAGCGAGCGCAAGGGCAAGGACCAGTCGGCGCAGGCGATCGCCGGACGCGCCATGGTGGCCTTCTCGAAGATCCGCGATGCGCAGGTCTTCGCGCTCTCGCCGCCGGCGCTGCCCAATCTCGGCCAGTCGAACGGCTTCGAGATGTATCTCCAGGATACCGGCGGGGCCGGGCAGGAGAAGCTCAAGGCGGCGCGTGACCAACTGCTGGCGTCTGCTGCAGCCAATCCCAATCTCGCGGGCGTCCGCCAGGGCGGGCAGGAGGACCAGGCGCAGTTCAAGATCGACATCGACCAGGGCAAGGCCGGCGCGCTCGGCGTGGCGCTGTCCGACATCAACACGACGCTGTCGGTCGCCTTCGCCGGCTCCTACGTCAACGACTTCATCGACCGCGGCAAGGTGAAGCCGGTCTGGGTCCAGGCCGACGCGCCCTATCGCGCGGGGCCGGAGAGCCTCCAATCCTGGTATGTGCGCAATGCGTCCGGCGAGATGGTGCCGTTCTCCGGCGTCGCCAGCGCCAGTTGGGGGCGGGGGTCGCCGAAGCTCGACCGCTACAACGGCATTTCGGCGGTCGATATCCAGGGCTCGGCTGCGCAGGGCGTCTCCTCGGGCACGGCGATGGACGAGATGCTGAAGCTCGTCGCCGAATTGCCGGACGGATTCACGGCGGCCTGGACGGGCCTCTCCTATCAGGAGCAGCTTTCCGGCAACCAGGCGCTGGCGCTCTATGCGATCTCGATCCTGGTGGTCTTCCTGTCGCTCGCCGCGCTCTATGAGAGCTGGTCGATCCCGTTCTCGGTCATGCTGGCGGTGCCGATCGGCGTCCTCGGCGCTTTGGTGGCGGCAAAGCTGTTCGGGCAGTCGAACGACGTCTATTTCAAGGTCGGCCTGCTGACGACGATCGGCCTCGCGGCCAAGAACGCGATCCTGATCGTGGAATTCGCGCGGGATCAGCAGGCGGCGGGACGGGAACTGGTCACGGCGACGCTGACCGCCGCGCGCCAGCGGCTCCGCCCCATCCTGATGACCTCGTTCGCGTTCATCCTCGGCGTGCTGCCGCTCGCCATCGCGACGGGCGCTGGGTCGGGCGCGCAGAATGCGGTCGGCATCGGCGTGATGGGCGGCATGTTCGCGGCGACGTTCATCGGCATCTTCTTCGTGCCGATGTTCTATGTCGTCGTGCGCCGCTTCTCGGACAGGCTTGCCAATCGCGCGAAGAAGACCGCGGTGCCCGCGGTCGAGAGCTGAGGCCGGTGGGCAGGCGCTGAATGAGAGGCGACGGGCTTTATGAGCCCGTCACGATGCGCCGCAGCGCCTCGTTGATGCGGTCCTGCCAGCCGGGACCGTCGGCCTGGAAATGCTCGAGTATGTCGCTGTCGATCCTGAGCGTGACCTGCTCGCGGCCCGGCGGGAGCGGACGCTCTTTCGGGGCTTCCGGCTGCTTCTTGGCGAAGACGGCCTCGGCGGCCTTGAAGGGATCTCTGGGGCGTGTGGCCATGTCGGTCTCGCTCGTGTTGCGGATGATGGGCCCTCAAACGCCAAGGACAGCCGGCCGGGCGGCCGACTGTCCCTGAAGTCGTTGTGGGCATCCCGGAAAAACACACGGATACGCGCCCACGAACAAAGGTTTAGCGGCATTCTCTTGAAAATTGGTTAAACGTGTCGGTGATCGTAATCGGCGAGGCGCGCGCTTCGAAGGACGGTCATCGCCGGGCTCTATTTCGCCGGCGCCGTGTCCCATTGTGCGCCCTTGGACGAGCCGAACGACGTGCCGAACTTTACGAAGCCGCCGACCTTCACGCAGGTCGTGCCACCGGCCACGGCGACGAAACCGGGCCCGAAGGCGGAGCAGACCTGGTTGTCGATCGAATCGGCCTGCTTCGGCGCGGCGCCGGGCGCGGGTGCGGCATCGGCCGGCGGATCGGCGATCCACTTTCCCGCCGCATCGAAGGTCCCCTGCGCCGCCGCCGGCACGGCGAGCGCCGCCAGCAGCAGCGCGGCCATGATCGGCAATGTCGGATGAAGGAGGGTCATGCGCGGCTCCGGACGGCGGATGGGAAGGGCTAGCACGGCGCCGGCCCTTCCGCCACCGCGCCGGCTTCACGCTTCGGTGGCTGCCGGCTCGCCAGTCTCGGCCGTGCCGTCCTTGCGCTTCGGCACGCCCGGTCCGCGCAGCGCCACATAGATCGCGGGGATCACCAGCACGGTGAGCGCGGTCGAGGAGGCGAGGCCGAACAGCAGCGAGATCGCGAGGCCCTGGAAGATCGGGTCGGTCAGGATCACCGCGGCGCCGATCATCGCCGCCAGCGCGGTGAGCAGGATCGGCTTGAAGCGGATCGCGCCGGCCTCGATCAGCACGTCGATGCGCGGCCGCTCCGCCGTCTGGGCGTGGCGGATGAAGTCGATCAGCAGGATCGAGTTGCGCACGATGATGCCGGCCAGCGCGATGAAGCCGATCATCGACGTCGCCGAGAACGGCGCGCCGAACAGCCAATGGCCGATCATGATGCCGATGAAGGTCAGCGGGATCGGCGTCAGCACGACCAGCGGCAGGCGGAACGAGCCGAACTGCGCGACGACAAGGATGTAGATGCCGAGAATGGCGATGCCGAAGGCGGCGCCCATGTCGCGGAACGTCACCCAGGTCACCTCCCACTCGCCGTCCCACAGCAGCGTCGGATGGGATTCGTCATCCGGCTGGCCGTGCAGCGCGACGACCGGCTTCGGCAGATTGCCCCAGTCGGCGGCGTCGATCGCGTCGGAGACGGCCATCATCCCGTAGACCGGCGCCTCGAACGCGCCGGCGAGTTCGGCCGTGACCATTTCCGCCGGCCTTCCATTGTGGCGGAAGATCGGGAAGGACGCCGGCTCGCGGGTGACAGTCACCACGTCGCCGAGTTCGACCACGCCGCGCCCGCCGGGCAGGGCATTGGCCGGAACCGGCACGGTCAGGCCGCGCTCGTCGACCACGCCGTCGCTCTTCGAGAGCGCGATGCGGATCGGGATCGGCTGGCGGCCACCGCCGCGATGCGAATAGCCGACGACCTGGCCGCCATAGAGCGCGCTGATCGTGTCATAGGCGTCGCTCTGCTCGACCTGGTAGAATTCGAGATTGTCCTGGTCGATCGCCATGCGCACGCGCGTCGGCTGGGTGTGGAAGGAATCGTCCACGTCGACGATGAAGGGAACGCTCCGGAAGATTTCCTCGACCTTGGTCGCGACGGCGCGGCGGGTCTGCGCATCCGGGCCATAGATCTCAGCGAGCAGCGTCCCGAGCACCGGCGGTCCCGGCGGCGGCTCGACGACCTTGATCCGCGTTCCCTCAGGGAAGGGAAGGTCCTTGATCCGCTCGCGCAGTTCCAGCGCGATGGCGTGGCTCTCGCGGTCGCGATCGCCCTTCGGCGTCAGGTTGACGACGAGGTCGCCCTGGTTGGGCGCCGAGCGCAGATTGTAGTGGCGGACCAGGCCATTGAAGTTGAACGGCGAGGCGGTGCCGGCATAGCTCTGGAACGAGATGATCTCCGGCACCGGGCCGAGCCGGTCGGCGATCTGCTGCAGCACGCGGTTGGTCGCCTCGACAGACGCGCCGGGCGGCAGGTCGACGATGACCTGCAGCTCCGCCTTGTTGTCGAAGGGCAGCAGTTTGACCGTAACGTGCTTGGTGTAGATCAGCCCCAGCGAGGCGATGGTCGCCGCGCCGACGACCAGCAGGAAGACCCAGGAGCGCGTGCGCGAGACCAGGATCGGCCGGGCGACGGCGGTGTAGGCCCGTCCGAGCCAGCCGCCATGCGCCGCCTCATGCTCCCCATGGCCGTGCGCGGCATGTCCTTTGCCGCCTAAGCGAAGCATCAGCCAGGGCGTCAGGATGACCGCGACGAAGAAGGAGAACAGCATCGCGGCAGAGGCATTGGCCGGGATCGGACTCATATACGGGCCCATCATGCCGGAGACGAACAGCATGGGCAGCAGCGCGGCGATGACGGTGAGCGTCGCGACGATGGTCGGGTTGCCGACCTCCGCCACGGCCTCGATCGCCGCCTGCCGGCGCGGGCGCCCGTCCTTCATCGCCCAGTGTCGTGCGATGTTCTCGATCACGACGATGGCGTCGTCGACGAGGATGCCGATGGAAAAGATGAGCGCGAACAAGCTGACGCGGTTGAGCGTGTAGCCCATGATGCGCGCGGCGAAGAGCGTCAGCAGGATCGTCGTCGGGATGACGATGGCGACGACGATCGCCTCGCGCCAGCCGATCGCGATCGCGACCAGCACGACGATCGAGACGGTGGCGAGCCCCAGATGGAAGAGCAGCTCGTTCGCCTTCTCATTGGCGGTCTCGCCATAGTTCCGCGTGATCGTCATCTCGACGTCCTGCGGGAAGATCTGGCCGCGCACCTGCTCGAGCCGCTCGGTGACCTTCTCCGCGATGACGACGGCGTTGGTGCCGGGGCGCTTGGCGATGGCGAGCGAGACGGCGGGCGCGCGTTCGAGGCCCCCATCGCCCTTGCGGATCTCGGTGACGCGGGATTCGTTCGGCTCAGTCGCGAGCACGACATTGGCGACGTCGCGGACATAGACCGGGCGGCCGTCGCGTGCGGTGATGAAGAGATTGCCGATATCGGTCAGCGTCTGCAGCGTCTGCCCGGCGACGAGTGTGCGCTGTTCGCCATCGTCGCGCACCCGCCCGACCTGGAAGGAACGGTTGGCGCCGGCGACCTTGGCCTGAAGCTGGCCGAGCGTGATGCCGTAGAGCGAGAGCTTTTCGGGATCCGGCTCGACGCGGATCTCCTCTCCCTGTTCGCCGCTGATATAGGTGAGGCCGATATCGGGGAGCTTCGCGACCTCGACCTGCAGCTCGCGCGCAAGCCGCGTCAGCCCGTTCTCGGTCCAGCGATCGGCGGCCCCCTTGGCCGGCGTGAGCGTGACGACGACGATCGCGACATCGTCGATACCGCGCCCGACGATCAGCGGCTCCGGAATGCCGACCGGGATGCGGTCCATATTGGCGCGAATCTTTTCGTGCACGCGCAGGATCGCGTCATCGGAATTGGTGCCGACCAGGAAGCGGGCCGTCAGCAGGACGCCGTCATCGTCGGTCTGCGAATAGACATGCTCGACGCCGTCTATGCCCTTGACGATCGTCTCGAGCGGCTCGGTGACCAGCTTCTCCGCATCGTCGGCCTTGAGGCCGTTGGCGGAGACGTGGATGTCCACCATGGGAACGGAGATTTGCGGCTCCTCCTCGCGCGGCAGCGTGATGAGGGCGACGATGCCGAGCGCGAAGGCGGCGAGCAGGAAGAGGGGCGTCAGCGGCGAACCGATGAAGGTCCGCGTCAGATTGCCAGCGATGCCGAGTTTCATTGCGCGTCTTCCGGCAGGAGGATCCGGTCGCCGTCGCGAAGCCCGGTCAGGACCTCGACGAGCGGCTTGCCATCGGCCTCGAAGGTCGAGCCGAGAATGACGGCGACATCGAGCGGGCCATCGGCGCCGGCGATGCGGACATAGTCGACGCCGTGGCGGGTGATGATGGCCTCTGCCGGAACGCCGATCGCATCGTGGCTGCCGACCGGAATCCAGACCAGCGTGCGCTCATTGACGAAGAAATCGCCGATGCCGTCGACATCGACATCCGCGATGACACGACCGTCGACGATCTCGGGATAGACCTTCACGATCCGCCCCGGCCGCGCCGCGTCGACGCCGCCGCTCGCGCTCGTGCTCATGCCGCGCCGGCCGACCAGAACGGTGCTCTCGGTGCGGATCTGCGTCGCATGACGCTCGGGCAGCGACAGGCGGAGGTAGTATTTGCCGGTGGCGATTCGCCCGACGGTCTCGCCGGCGAGGATCACCGAGCCGAGCGTCACCGGCACCGACAGCACGCGGCCGGTCGCAGGTGCGAGCACCGAGCCCTCGCTCGACTGCTGCTCGATTACGGCGCGGTCGGCCTCGGCGGCCGTGACCTGGTTGACCGCGACGTCGTAATTCATCTTCGCCTGGTCGACATTGGCCTGGCTGACCACGCCGCGTCCCAGCAATTGCTGCGCGCGGTCGAGCGCCAGCTTGGCATTGTCGAGTTGCGAATTGAGCTGCTTGATCCGCGCGTCGGCGGCGTCGCGCTGGAGGGCCAGCTTCTCGTCGACGACCTCGGCGATCACCTCGCCCTCCTTCACCTCCTGGCCTTCCTGGATCGCGATGGAGCGGATGGTGCCGCCGATGCGGGCGCGCGCCGGCACGACATTGCTGCTCTCGACCTGGCCGAACACCGCCTTAAGCTCGGGGATGGTGACGGATTTCGCCGTGAACTCCCCGGCGAAGGCCGGCAAGGCGAGGAGGGCGGCGAGGGCTAGACCGGAGAGGAGAGACGTCGGTCGGATCATGGCTCTGACAGTGCTTTCGCGGAAAGGGAGTGCGGACGCGGCCGGGGGATGCCGCGTCCGCACGGCCGGCCCAGGCTCAGGAAAAGACCTTGCCGGGCTGGACGCCGAGTTTCTTGAAGACCATCGCCGCTGGGCAGAAGCCGGTGACGGAGGCCTGCATCAGGTTGAGCCCGACAAAGGCAGTGAGCCAGAGCCAGTAGGGCGAAACCCAGGTGGCGAGCGCCAGCGACAGGAGAACCATGAAGCCGGCGAACATCATGACGGAACGATCGATGCTCATGTGAAGAATCCTTCAGATCTGGAAACGGGGATTATTTTCCGGGAGCTTCGTCCAGGTGGATTTCCTTCAGCTTCTTGATGCCGAGGACGTCGAGGACGAGGTTTTCGTAGAAGGTGTCGCTCTGGCCGAGGCGGACCTTGCGCAGGAAATACTTCTCGAAGCCAATCTTGGCCGCGTGAACCCATTTGCCCTGCGAGGCCCAGTTCACATTGCGCGGCGGAATCTGCGGCTGCGCCACGAAGGCGATGCCCTGATCGCCGAAATCCGCGAGGCAGACCGCGTTCCAGGTCGCGACGGCCCTCGGCTCCGCGCCGTCGAGCAGGGCGCGGACGTTCTGCGCGGTCGCCGTGACCATGGATTCGATCATGAAGCCGGTCTTGGGCACGCCGACCGCGAGCGGGGTCTTGCCCACCGGCGGGATCGCGACGCAGACGCCGACCGAGAAGATGTTCGGGAAGGCGGCATTGCGTTGGTGGCGGTCGATCTGCACGAAACCGCGCGGATTGCTCAGCCCCTCGATGCCGGCGACGGCCGGAACGCCGCGGAAGGCCGGCAGCAGCATGGAGAAGGCGAAAGGAAGTTCATGCGCGGCCTTGAGGGAGCCGTCCTCATTGACCTCTTCGACGGCCATGCGGCCCTCGTCGACGCGGGCCACGCGGGCATTGGTGATCCATTTGATGTGACGCTCGCGCATCGCCGATTCGAGCAGGCCCTTGGTATCGCCCACCCCGTCGAGCCCGAGATGGCCGACATAGGGCTCCGGCGTGACGAAGGTCATGGGCACGCGGTCGCGCACCTTGGCCCGCCGCAGCGCGGTGTCGAGGATGAAGGCGAACTCATACGCGGGGCCGTAGCAGGAGGCGCCCTGCACCGCGCCGATGACCACGGGTCCCGGCGCCTTCACAAGCGCCTCATAGGCCTCGCGGGCCTTTTCGGCATGGTCGATGGTGCAGACGGACTGGGTGTGGCCGTTGGGGCCGAGGCCGGGCACCTCGTCAAAGGCGAGGTCGGGTCCCGTCGCGATGATGAGATAGTCGTAGTCGAGGGATCTGCCGTCGTTGAGCTCGATCCGGTTTTCGGACGGATGGATGCGCTTCGCGCCTTCCGGCCGCAGCGTGATGCCGCGCTTCGCAAAGACGCCTTCGAGATCGACGCTGATATCCTCCCGCTCGCGCCATCCCACGGCGACCCACGGGTTGGATGGAACGAAGGTGTAGGTGCTGCCGAGATTGACCACGGTCAGGCGATCCTCCGCCCGCACCGCGGCCTTCATCTCATAAGCCATGATCACGCCGCCGAGACCGGCGCCCAGAACCACGATATGTGCCATCGCAAACTCCTCCCGAGGCCTTGCGCCGTGGCGAGCCGCCCCATGCGGCATGGCACGCGATCAGCCCGAAGATGCCGGCGCTGGTGTCTGGCTCCTTGCGCGAAAATCCCGCGATGCCATCTTGTGACGGACGAGCAGCCCAGCTCCGACCTCAGGCTTGCACATAACATTCAAAAGTTCTAAATTCAATATCATGAATGTAGAAGATCTGATCCCGGCTTCAGAGCGCGCTGCCGATCTGATGCGGAGCCTCTCCCATCCCCAGCGGCTGCTGGCGCTGTGCGCGCTGGGCGGCGAGGAAAAATCCGTCGCGGAACTGCGGCAGGAGCTCGGCATCGATCAGGTGCCGATGTCACAGCAGCTGATGCGGCTCCGGGCCGACGGGCTGGTGGAATCCCGGCGCGAGGGGACGACCGTCTATTACCGGATCACGCGTCCCGAGGTGGTGACGGTGGTCGAGGCCCTGCATGCGGCTTTCTGCCGGCCGGGCTCGGCCGATGCCTGCGAGGTGCCGCAGGAGGCTCAGGGCGCCGCGGACGGTTCGATGCGATAGAGCGAGAACCGCTCCACGACGACATCGCCGTAGCGCTGCTCGGCGGTGCCGAGCGGCTCGACCGTCGGGAACACCTTTTTGAGCTGTGGGCCGATGTCCCCGCGCGAGACCACGAGGCCCGTGCCGGTGAGGTTCTCCGGGCGCGGCTCGGCGAGCATGCGATAGCGTTCGGGCTCATTGCCCTGTGCGACCGGGATGCCGGTCAGGAGCATCGAGAGTTCGGCATTGAGCTGATAGTCGAAGGTCAGCACATAGCGCGCGCCGATCGCGCCGGCTTTCGCGCGGACCGAGGCGGCAAGCGCGTCCCAGCCGCGTGTGGTCCGCAGGATCGGCTCCTTGCGGCCGAACGCCGTCGTGGGGCCGATCACGACATAGATCGAGCCGATGACGGCGAGGGCGAGCGCCAGCGGCAGGGCGGCGCGCGAGACGAAGGCGCGGACCCGTCCGGCGGTCGGTGCGAAGGCTGCGGCGGCCGTGATGGCGAGGGCGGGATAGAGGAAGCCCGGCCAATTGCCCTCGACCCGGGCCCGGAGCGCGTGAAACGCGAAATAGGCTGAGGGCACGAGGATCAGCGCGAGCAGCAGGCGCCGCGCGGCGGCGCTCCGATAGGCTCCGGCCGCCAGGGGCAGCAGGCCGAGAATGCCGAGCGCGAAGATGAGGGGCGTGGCGAGGCCGATCTGCGCGCCGATCAGTTCGGCCAGAAAGCGCGGCGCGAACGGCGCCTCCCGTGCGACGCGGCCGCCCTGCTTGAGGAAGGTCGCCCAGCCATGGCTGGCGTTCCAGAGGATGTTGGGCGCGAAGACCGCGAAAAGCGCCACGAGCGCCAGCCAGGGCTTCGGCGTCAGGAGCTGGCGGCGCCAGGCGGGGATGATCAGCACGGCGATCGAGAAACCGGCGGCGAGCAGCGCGGCGGAGTATTTCGCCTCGAAGGCGAGGCCCGTCGCGGCGCCCATGAGCAGCCAGTCGCCGAGGCGGTCACGAACCGTCAGACGGGCGGCGCAATAGACCATGGCAGCGGAGAACAGCACGAGCGGCGCGTCGGGCGTCGCGACCGTCATGCCGAAATAGCCGATCAGCGTGACGTTGAAGAAGAGCGCGGCCAGCGGCGCGCGGTCTTCGTCGCCGAGGAGGATGGCGGCGGCGCGCCAGACGAAGAAGCTTGCCGGCAGCGCCGCGAGCGCGCATGCGAAGCGCACGCCCAAGGGCGTCTCGCCGAAGAGCAGCGTTCCAGCGCGGATGAAGAAGGCGATCAGCGGCGGATGGTCGAAATATCCGGCCGAAAGGCTGCGCGCCCAGAGCGCGTAATAGGCCTCGTCCGGAGCGAGCGGCGTCAATCCGGCGATGAACAGACGGCCGATCGCCAGCGCGGCAATCAGCGCCAGCGCGATGCGTCGTCCGGGCAACGACGCGCCGTCGGGGCTCACGCGCGGCTTTTCCATACGAGCGAGGCGCTGAGGAGGTAGTTCCAGACGGCGCCGACGATGGAGCCCGCGACGCCTGCGGCCCACCATGTGGCGGTCTCGTGGAACACCCAGCTGGCCGC
>NZ_JACIDS010000002.1 GCF_014196455.1 Kaistia hirudinis | reverse complement strand
CACACGGTGCGCTCCTTCGTCGAGAAGGCGTTCGCGGAAGTCGGCACGACGCTCGAATGGAAGGGCGTCGGCGTCGAGGAGAAGGGCGTCTGCACGAAGACGGGCAAGGTTCTGGTCGAGATCGACCCGCGCTATTTCCGCCCGACCGAGGTGGACCTTCTGATCGGCGACCCGGCCAAGGCGCACGCCAAGCTCGGCTGGAAGCACGAGACCGGCATCGACGGCCTCGTCAAGGACATGATGGCCGCCGATCTCCTCATCATGGCCAACGCCCCGGTCCTGCATAATGCGTAACGGCGCGATCCCCCGCTCACCCTGCCCCAACGGAGCCACCGGCTTCGCAGCGAGGCGGTGCCGCGGCGGGATTGCGCACCAACCCCACGACATGGCGGAGGCGCGAGCCGCCATGTTCCCGACGCGCCCCCTCGCGCCCGGTCGCCGCGCCGGACTTACGCGGCGGGATGAACGAATGAAATCCGCCCGATTCCGATCGCCCCACAAGATCGAGGTCCAGCCACTGTTTCGAAATGCTCATCTCGTTTGACGCATTGATAAAGTGATCTGATCAAGACACGAGGCCATCCGATGAACGCTGGAAACCAGTCCGTAATTTCGCTGGAGCTCAATGAAGTCAATTTCGATTTCATCAAGCTCTACATCGCGAAGGGCGAGCTTCCCAACTTCGCGAAGCTGCTCGAAAACTACACGCTCTTCGAAACGATTTCGGAGAAGCACTATCCCTATCTGGAGCCGTGGATCCAGTGGCCGACCGTCTATAGCGGCAAGAGCTACTCCGAGCACCAGATCTTCCGCCTCGGCGACGTCGTCGAGACCGACTACCCGCAGATCTGGGAAGCGCTGGAAGAGCGCAAGCTGCGCGTCGCGGCGATCTCGCCCATGAACGCGGCCAATCGCTGCGAGAGCGCGGCCTTCTTCGTTCCCGATCCCTGGACGGTCACCGATGTGACCGGCGACCGCCAGCTCAAGCAGCTCTACGAGCTGGTGCGCTTCATCGTGAACAACAATTCCTCGTCCAAGTTCTCGGTGTCGGTCCTCTCGCGCTTCCTGCTTGCCTTCGTGAAGACGCTGCGCCCGCAGTCGATCCCGCAATATATGCAGATCTTCAAGCTCGCGTCCAAGTACAAGTGGGCACGCGCCATGGTCCTGGATCGCCTCCTCGCCGACATCTTCATCGAAGCCTGGAAGAAGACGCGACCGGACTACGGCTCGATCTTCCTCAATGCCGGCGCGCATATCCAGCACCACCATATGTATGAATGCGCGGCCTATAGCGGCCAGGAATCGAACCCCGAGTGGTACAGCAAGGCCGGCAAGGACGGGGTCGACCCGGTCCTCTCTGTCTACAAGCTCTACGACCAGATCATCGCGGAGCTGCAGCGCCTGCCGCACACGCGCTTCATGATCACGACCGGCCTCAGCCAGACGCCGAATCCCAAGCGCGTGTTCCAGTATCGCTTCGTCCAGCATGAGAGCGTGCTGCGGCGGCTCGGCGTCGAGGACGCACATGTGGTGCCACGCATGTCGCGCGACTTCCTCGTCGAGTTCCCGAACGCGGAAGCGGCGGCCAAGGGCGCCGAGCGCATGCGCCAGGTCTATTGCGCCGGCGCGCCGATGTTCGAGGTCGAGGATCGCGGCGACAGCCTGTTCTGCAAGATCTGCTATTTCGGTGAGCGCGAAGCGTTCACCACGGCGACCGTCGGCAACCAGACCGTCGACCTCTCCAATGACGTGGTGCTCGTCTCGATCGAGAACGGCATCCACCAGTCGATCGGCTACCACGTCGACACCGGCTTCAAGAAGCAGAAGGGCGAGGATCGGCGCCAGATCCCGCTCACCTCGCTCTACGGCAAGACCCTCGAGGTCTTCGCCGTCGAAGAGGCCGCCTGAGCCATCGCCGCCGGCCCCCGCGAGGCGGCTGGCGACAGAACGAGGAGCCGGCTCCGCCCGCGGCGCCGGCTCATAGATCTGCCGAGGACTTCTTCTTGCGCATCATCGTGCACGACTATTCCGGTCACCTCTTCCCCGCGCAGCTCTCGCGCGCCCTGGCTCGGGAAGGACACGAGGTGTGTCACGTGTTTTCGGCGAGCTTCCAGACGCCCAAGGGCAATCTGGTCCGCCGCGACGACGATCCGGCCACGTTCCGCATCCGCCCGGTGCGCCTCGAAAAGCCCTTCGCCAAGGACAGCCTGTTCCGCCGCCGCGCGCAGGAGATCGAGACCGGCCAGCGGGTCGCCGAGATCGTGGCCGAGGAAAAGCCGGACGTCGTGATTTCGACCAGCGCCTCGCTCGACAGCCAGCGCATCATCCAGCGCCAGGCCAAGGCGAGCGGCGCGAAATTCGTGTGCTGGCTGCAGGACATCAACAGCGTCGCCATCGAGCGCGTCGTGAGCCAGAAGCTCGGCCCGATCGGCAAGCTCATCGGCCGCCACTATCACAAGATGGAATACGGCATCCTCGAGCGGTCGGACCACATCATCCCGATCACCGAGGATTTCGTCCCGATCCTGGTCGAGAACGGCATCGAGACGTCGCGCGTCTCCGTCGTCGAGAACTGGGCGCCGCTGGACGAGATCGTGCCGGTCGCGCGCGACAATGACTGGTCGCGCGAGAACATGCCCCATCCGGGCCTGCGGATCGTCTATTCCGGCACGCTCGGCTACAAGCACAACCCGCAACTGCTGATCGACGTCGCCCGCGCCGTCGATGGCCATGTCTATGTGTTTTCGGAAGGCGGCGCCGCGAGCGCCCTCGCCAGCCAGGCAGCCGAGCTCGGCGTCGCGAACCTTTCCGTGCATCCCTGGGTCCCGGCCGAGCGTCTCTCCGAGATGTTCTCCGCCGCCGACGTCTTCATCGCCATGATCGAGGAAGATGCGGGCATCTTCTCCGTTCCCTCCAAGGTGCTCGGCTATCTCTGCGCCGGCAAGCCGATCGCCGCGGCGATCCCGGAGAAGAACCTCGCCCGGCGCATCATCGAGCGCGAACAGGCCGGCGTCGTCGTCAATCCGGGCAGCGGCGCCTCGCTGGTCAAGGCCGTGAAGCCGCTCCTCGCCGATCAGGACATCCGCGTGCGCATGGGCCGGAACGGCCGCAACTATGCGCTCAAGACGTTCGACATCGGGCCGATCACGCAGAAATTCGAGGCCATTCTTGCGGATGTAAGGAAGGCCTGAACCGATGAGCTGCCAGGATCGTCCGACCGAAGACCATATCCGACCGGCGCCGTGCCGGCGGACGGCGCTTTGACATTCAGGGTACGACAATGCCGCACGTATCGATCGTCATCCGCAGCTACAACGAGGCCGAACATATCGGCAAGCTGATGCGCGGCATCGCCTCGCAGGGCTTCAGCGATCACGAGGTGATCCTGGTCGATTCCGGCTCCACCGACGAGACGGTCGCGATCGCCGAGGCGCATGGCGCGCGCATCGTGCATATCGAGAAGTCCGAATTCTCCTTCGGCCGCGCGCTCAATATCGGCTGCGCCGCGGCCAAGGGCGAAATCCTCCTGTTCGCCAGCGCCCATGTCTATCCGCTCCGCACCGACTGGCTGGAGCACATGGTCGCCCCGTTCGCCCGCGACGGGGTCGAGCTCGTCTATGGCCGGCAGGTCGGCAATGACGTCACCAAGTTCTCCGAGCACCAGGTGTTCGAATCCTGGTTCCCGGCGCGCTCGGTGCCGCGCCAGGCCGGCTATTTCTGCAACAACGCCAATTGCGCGATCCGCCGCTCTTCCTGGGAGAACCGGCGCTATGACGAGACGCTGACGGGCCTCGAGGATCTCGCCTGGGCGAAGCTCGCCCAGCAGCAGGGCGGCCAGATCGCCTATGTCGCCGATGCCGTGATCGCCCATGTGCATGATGAGAGCTGGGGCCGGGTGCGCAACCGCTACCGGCGCGAGGCGATCGCGCTGAAGCGGATCGAGCCGAGCATTCGCGTCGGCTTCCTCGATTTCCTGCGCCTGACGACGAGCAATGTCGCCGCGGACCTGCGCAGTGCGCGCGCCAGGCGTCAGCTGAAGCAGGAATGGGCGTCGATCCTGCTGTTCCGCTTCAACCAGTTCTACGGCACGTGGCGGGGCCACGCCGACAGCGCGCCGATCGACAGCGCGCTGCGCGAGCGCTTCTACTACCCGGCCGCAGAACCCCAGCACCACCATCCCCATGCGCATAAGGATGGCTCGGTCGCGGCCCTCGAGCGGAGCATCCAGTACGACTGAGACCGGCGCGTGCCGGTAACCGTACTCTGTCCGATCATGAGCCGATGAAGATCCTGAACCTCATTCCTTCGGTCGACCCCCGCCATGGCGGGCCGGTGGAGGCGCTCCGCATTGCGGCCGAGGAGCTCGGTCCGGCAGGACATGTCGTCGAAGCTTTGAGCCATGATCATCCCGGCGCCGAGCACGTCGCGCGCTTTCCGGTCAAGACGCATGCGAACGGCCCGGGCATGCTGCGCGGACGCCTCGTCCCGGAGTTCGCGCGCTGGCTCAAGGCGCATGGCCGCGAATATGACGTCGCCGTCGTGCATGGCCTGTGGACCTTCGCCGCCTATGGCGGCCATGGCACGCTGCGCGAGATCGGGCTGCCCTATGTCGTGTTCTCGCACGGCATGATGGACCCCTGGTTCAACAAGGCCTTCCCGGTCAAGAACCTCGCCAAGCAGGCTTTCTGGATGACCATTCAGGGCCCGGTCCTGCGCGACGCCGCCTTCGTGCTGTTCACCTGCGAGGAGGAGCGGCGCCTCGCGCGGCTGGCGTTCCGGCACAATGGCTATCGCGAGCGCGTGGTCGCCTTCGGCTCGGCGGATGCGCCCGATCGCCCGGCAGCGCAGCACGCGGCCTTCCGCGCGGCCCTGCCGCAGCTCGATGGCCGCCGCTTCCTGCTGTTCCTCAGCCGCATCCATCCGAAGAAGGGCTGTGACCTGCTCATCGAGGCCTTCGCGTCGGTCGCCTCGTCCGCCCCCGATCTCGATCTGGTCATCGCCGGGCCGGATCAGGTCGGCTGGCAGGCGAAGCTTCAGGCGCTGGCCGCCGAACGCGGCCTCACCGGACGAGTTCATTTCCCCGGCATGCTGGCCGGCGACGCCAAATGGGGTGCGTTCCGCGGCGCCGAGGCTTTCGTGCTGCCGTCGCATCAGGAGAATTTCGGCATCGTCGTCGCGGAGGCCATGGCCTGCGGCACGCCGGTGCTGATCTCCGACAAGGTCAATATCTGGCGCGAGATCGAAGCGAGCGGCGGCGGCCTGGTGGAGGACGATACCGTCGCCGGGACGAGAGCGTTGCTCGCGACCTTCCTCGCGCTGACGCCCGATGCGCGGCGGGCGATGGGTGCGAAGGCCCGCCTCGGCTATGAGCGCCATTTCGGGACCGTCGCTGCCGCGCGCGATCTCATTGACACTCTCAACGACGCCATCGCGGCGGGGGCCAGATGACGGATCCGAACGAACCTGTCCGGGCCGAAGGCGTGCTCGACGCGCGGGCCAGCAGCGCGGTCAAGGGCGGGGCGTATTTCTCGCTCAAGCATCGGCTGTTCCGCGCGGTCTGGAACGTCGTCTGGCTGCTGCTCGCTTCCTGGACGCCGCCGCCGCTGCATGGCTGGCGCGCCTTCCTGCTGCGCCTCTTCGGCGCCAAGATCGGCAAGCGCACGCGCATCTATGGCAGCGCGCGGATCTGGTATCCGCCGAACCTCGAAATGGGCGACTACTCCGTCCTCGGCTGGAAGGTGAACTGCTACAGCCAGGGCAAGGTGATCCTCGAGGATTACGCCAATGTCGCGCAATACGTCCATCTGGTGACGGGCACGCACGACATCGACGATCCGAGCTTCCAACTCTACACCAAGCCGATCCGGATCTGCCGCTATGCCTGGCTCGCCTCCGACTGTTTCGTCGGTCCGGGCGTGACGGTGCATGAGGGCGCGGTGCTCGGCGGGCGGGCGGTGGCGTTCAAGGATCTCGAGCCCTGGACCGTCTATGTCGGCAATCCGGCGCGCGCGATCCGCAAGCGGGCTCCGTTCGAGCTCTGATCTCAACAATCGACGGACAGAAGGAACGGCCGGGCCATGGGCGAGAAGATCCTCATTACGGGCGGATCGGGCTTCATCGGTTCGGAGGTCGTCGCCATCGCGCTCGCCCGCGGCGACGAGGTCCTCAATCTCGACATCAACCCGCCGCGCGACACGGCGCAGGCGCCCTTCTGGCGCCAGATCGACGTGCGTGACCGCGATGCCGTCATGGGCGCGATCACGGCGTTTACGCCGGACCGGCTGCTGCATCTCGCCAGCGACATCGACATCACCATTCAGAACCTCGCGGAATTCCGCACGACGATCGGCGGCACGGCCAATGTGCTGGCGGCCGCCGCGCAGCTGCCGCAGCTGAAGCGCTTCGTGCACGTCTCGACCCAGTTCGTGGTCAAGCCGGGCGTCGAGCCGCGCGACGAGCGCTTCCTCGATCCCTACACCGTCTATGGCGAGGCGAAGGCAGAGACGGAGAAGCTGGTCTGGAACGCCAACCTTTCGATGCCCTGGTTCATCCTGCGCCCGGTGATCATCTGGGGGCCGCACCACCCGACCTTCGCGCGCGAGATCTTCCGCCACATGCGCTCGGGCCGCTATCTGCACCCCGTCGACCGCACGCCGATCTCCCGCGCCTTCGGCTATGTCACCAATGTCGCCGACCAGATGATGGCCTTCGCCACCATGGACGCCGCGCAGGCGAAGCGGCACGTCTATTATGTCGGCGACGAATCGATCGACTACGACATGTGGGCCGATGCGTTCTCGGTCGGGCTGACCGGCAAGCGGGCGCGGCGCATTCCGGTCTGGCTGCTGAAGCTGCTCGGCAAGGCCGGCGACATCGCCAAGGCGGCGGGCGTCCGCTCGCCGATCGATTCGGGGCGCGCCTTCCGCATGTCGACGTCGAGCCGGGTGGATCTCGCGCCGACCATCGCGCTGACGGGCACGCCGCCGGTCGCATTCGACGAGGGCGTGAAACGGACGCTGGCCTGGCTGCGCACCGCATCCTGACCGGCGCTGGTGACGGAGAGCTGCCGTTGATATCGAGGATCGGCCGTGCCGTCCGCTCCCTGTGCCGGACCATCGCCCCGGCGCTGCTGCTGGCCGCCGCGATGATGG
Organism: Kaistia hirudinis; assembly: GCF_014196455.1. Classification (GTDB taxonomy): domain Bacteria; phylum Pseudomonadota; class Alphaproteobacteria; order Rhizobiales; family Kaistiaceae; genus Kaistia; species Kaistia hirudinis. The sequence goes on along the minus strand of NZ_JACIDS010000002.1, from coordinate 1,041,488 downwards.
TTGCGGGCGGATCGGCACGCGCGGAAAACGCCTGCCCGCCGGCGGCGATCGCGGTCGCGACCACGCCCGTGCCCATGCAGTATGTCGCGAAGCTCGAAGCCCATCTCGACAAGATGACGCGGCTCGACCAGAGCGACGCGGAGATCGTGCTGTTCGGCGACAGCCTGGTGGAGGGCTGGCCCGCCGGCATGGCGCCGTTCGACCGCTTCAAGGTGGTCAATCTCGGCATTGGCGGCGACGCGACGCAGAACGCGCTCTGGCGGCTGCAGCAATACCAGCCCAACGCGCTCGCCCCGCGCTACGTCATCATGACGCTCGGCACCAATAATCTCGGCGCCGGCGACCCGCCCTGCGGCATCGCCGAGGGCGTGCGGCGGACGCTCGACGGGCTGCATGCGCTCTGGCCGAGCGCCGAGATCGTCTTCATCGCCATACCGCCGCGCGGCGACTATCTCGATTTCCGCGACGAGGACCGGCGCGCCGCGAACGACGAGATCCAGCGCTCGATCGCCGAGCGGCCCTTCACCAAATACGTCAATGTCGATGCGGTGATCAGCTGCGATTTCGCCGGCAATATCGGCTTCTTCGACCGGCTCGTCGGATGGCTCTTCCCGCCGGCCTGGCGCTGCGGCAATTACCGCGCCGACGCGATCCACTTCAACGCCAATGGCTATGCGACGCTCGGCGCCGTCCTCGGCGGCAAGGCGACGAACTGACGGCGCCGCCGTTCACGCGAACGCGTTGACGATGATGAAGATCGCCGATTTCACCAGCGCGTAGATGACGCCATAGACCAACAGCACCGAGGCCGCGGCCACGATCAGGCCGGCCACGATCCACACGCCGTCGCGCTCGAGCACGCCGAGCGCCAGCACGCAGATGGCGAGCGCCGGCAGCATGTTGCCGAGCGGGATCGGCAGGAACAGGATGACCGCGAGCAGAAAGCAGATCGTGCCGATCGCATATTCGAAGGGCGGACGGCTGATCACGCTGAAGCGGGGTCGCAACAGCCGTTCCGCGCGGGCGAGCCAGGGCGCGGCCCGCTGCATCAGCGCCGCGAAATCGCGCCGCGCGATCGAGCGATTGGCGATGAAGCCGGGAAGCCAGGGCCGGCGGCCGAGAGCCAGCTGCGCGGCGAGGAAGATCAGCGGCGCGCCGAGGACGGTCGAGGTCCCCGGCGGGGTCGGCAGGACATTGGGGATGGCGAAGATCAGCAGCAGCGCGCCGATCGCGCGGTCCTTCATCGCGATGAGCAGATCGGCGATCGAGATCCGGTGACGGCTCTTGTCTTCGGCGATATCGCTCAGCAGCTCAGACAGCCGACGCGGCCTGGCGGGCGCGGCATCCGCCGGGCTCTCTGACTCATCAACAAGCATGCGCTCTCTTCAGTCCGCAGGACGGGCGGCTTCCCGCACCAACCGTGCGTAGCATGAAGCCGGGACGGATGTCATCCGCCCCGACCGATCGGTAACATGTGCAGTTCAGAACTCGTCGTCGCCGCCGAAGAGGCCGTCGAAGAACCCGCCGCCCTCTTCCGCCGCCGGTGCCTCGGCAGGCGGCTCGGGCGCGGCCGGCTCGGCGGCCTCCGCCGTGCCGCTGCTGAACATTCCGGCGACGGCGTTGCCGATCAGCACGCCACCGGCGACGCCCATCGCCGTCTGCGCCGCGCCGGCGAGGAAGCCGTCGCCCCTGCCCGGCTGCATCGGCGGCCCGGGCTGCTCAGCCGGCGCCGCGCGTGGCGGCTGGCCGCCGCCGAACAGGCCGGAGAACAGGCCGCCCGCCGGACGGCTCGAGGCCTGCCGCTCCAGCTCCGCGATGCGGCGCTCGGCCTCCTTCAGCGCGTAGTCCTGCATGACGATGGTCTGCGCCATGAAATAGGGCGCGCCGGGCTGCCGCGCGACCCGCTCGCTGATGAGGGCATCGGCCTCCGCATCGCGCGGACCCGCCTGCCGCTCGACATCGCCGAGGCGGCCGAACAGCCCTTCGATCGCCTGACGGTCCTCATTGGCCAAAGCCATGACGCGACCTCCTTTCGCTTCCCGGTCCTATTCCTGCCTCTGGCCGGTGAGGCTCAGCAGCAGCTGGAACAGGTTGATGAAGTTCAGATAGAGCGACAGCGCGCCCATCACGGCGAGCTTCTGCTGGGTTTCGCCGTCGAAGTGCTCGGCATACTGCTCCTTGAGCGTCTGCGTATCCCAGGCGGTAAGGCCGACGAAGACGACCACGCCGATGATCGAGATGGCGAACTGCAGCGCGCTGGAGCCGAGGAAGATGTTGACGATGCTCGCGATGATCACGCCGATGAGGCCCATGATCAGGAACGAGCCGAAGCGCGAGAGATCCCGCTTCGTCGTATAGCCATAGAGGCTGGTGGCGCCGAACATAGCGGCCGCGATGAAGAAGGTGCGGGCGATGCTGGTCCCGGTGAAGACCAGGAAGATGGACGCCATGGAGAGGCCCATCACGGCGCAGAACGCCCAGAACATCATCTGCGCGCCGGACGCCGACATGCGCTCGATGCGGAAGGAGAAGAACAGCACGAAGGCGAGCGGCGCCAGCATCACGACCCATTTCAGCGGGGTCGAAAAGATCGGCACATAGAGCGCCGGCGTCGTGCCGACCAGGAAGGCGACGATGCCGGTGAGCACCAGGCCGAGGCCCATATAATTGTAGATGCGCAGCATGTGCTTGCGCAGGCCCTCGTCGAAGAGGGCGCCGCTCGCGCGCGCGCCGGCACCCTGCCAGCGAAATCCGGTGTTCGGGGTATTCATCCGTTGCTCTCCCTCATAAGGCATTCATTCGTTCAGTGCAGCGATCCGGCGAGCCGTTCCGCGGCCTTGCCGAGATCGTCGGTCGTGCTCGCGGCGACCAGCGCATAGGCGACATCGCCCATCTGCCAGTAGGCCGCGTTGAGATCGCCATCGTGGACCAGCGTCGCCGGCACGACGTCGAAGCGCCCCGGCCGCGCAGCGAAGAGCGAGACGGTGCCGAGGCCGCCGCTGCGGATCGCCATCTCGACGCTCGGCCCATAGGTGGCCGGGAAGATCTGCGCATCGGCGACCTTCCAGTCCTCCGGCAGGGTGGGAATGCTGATCGCCGTCGCGGCACGGATCTCCGCGGGGTCGAAGGCGGCGGACGCCGTCTGCGAGTGCATGCCGGCGCGCAGCAGCGCCGTGCGATGCGCCCGCAGCGCGTCGGCGACATAGTCCGGCGTCGCGGCCGAGGCGGCGACGCCGATCGGGCCGAGACCGGCATGGGCGATCCAGCCGAGACCGACCAGAACGGCGGCGGCCGCGACGCGGCGGAAACGGCGGAACAGGCGGTCCCGCGCGAGGCCGCGCTCCAGACGCCGCGCCGCATCCGCGGTGCCGATGCGCACGATGCGCGGCATCTCGGCGAGCGCCAGGCGCAGTTCGTCGCGGATGCGCAGATCGGCCATCATGCGCATCGCCGCTTCCGGATTGCCCGAGAGATAGGCCTCGACCTCGATCCGCCGCGCGGGCGGCAGCTGGTCCTCGACATAGGCTTCGAGATCGAACTCGGCGACCGCGTCAGGGCGATGTTCCATCGGACCCTCCCACCAGCTTCAGACTGGGCTTGGCGTCGGCGGCAACGCGCTTCGGCACATTTTCTTCCAGCGCCCGGAGCGCGGCGCGCGCCCGCCCGAGGCGCGACATCAGCGTTCCGATCGGGATGTCGAGCGCATCCGCCGCCTCGGCGAATGTCAGCCCCTCGATGGCGACGAGATGCAGTGCGGCGCGCTGCTCGTCCGGCAGCATCATGAAGGCCCGCCGCACCTGTGCGAGGCGCACGTGATGATCCTGCACCGGCTCGATATGCGGATATTGGAGTTCCGCAGCACGCTCGATGCGGGTCGATTCCGCGCGGCGGGCGCGCTCCCGATCGATGAAGGCGTTATGAAGGATCGACAGCAACCACGGGCCGAGCCCTCGTCCCTCTTGAAAGGTCGAGCGGCGCTCATAGGCCCTGAGCAGGGCGTCCTGGACGAGGTCCTCGCTCTCCGTGTCGCTGCGCGTCAGGGAGCGCGCATAGCGGCGGAGCGAGGCCAGATGCCCGATGACGTCGAAACGGCGGTTCTGCGCGACCATGACCCTTATACGGAGCCGGTCGCGTTCCTAATCCCGCGCGAACCACGAAATTTGCCGACGCGACCCGTCCCTCGTCCAGAGATGGGAACGCGGCGGCGGGATTTCAGGCGGAAATCGGCCGCACGCCGCACCACTCCGCGATGAAGAGCGCAATCGCCTTGGTCGTCTCGCGCATGCTGGCGAGGTCCGTCCGCTCGCTCGCCGAATGGCTGCCCGAACCGCAGGGCCCGTAACAGAGCGTCGGAATGCCGTAATAGAGATCGTATTGCCGCGTATCCGAGGTCGCGGTCATGCTGAAGCTCTCGAGCGCCGTGCCGAAGACGGCCTCATGCGCGCGCGCCAGCACCGCCTCGGCGTCCGTGCCGGGATGGAAGACATGGCCCTCGGCCTGGAAGCCGATCCAGGTGACCGCCGGTGACTTGTCCGCGCCGAGGCGCTCGGCCGTCGCCGCGACCGTATCCAGCACCCATTGCCGGACATCGGGCAGCGGATCGCCGGGCAGCACGCTCAACCGGCATTCGATCTCGCACCAGGCCGGCACCGAGCCGAGCCAATCACCGCCACGGATCTTGCCGCAGGAGAATTTGACCGGGTTCTCGATATGGCCGAACCAGGGATGCGTTTTGGCGCGCTCATTGATGCGCGCGGTGAGCTGCATCAGGTCGCCGATATAGTCATAGGCGGCGAGGATCGCGCTCGCGCCGGCCTGCGCCTGCAGGACATGCACGGGCTTGCCGAGGATACGGACGCGGAACCAGACGGAGCCGAGTTCGGCGCGCAGCAGACGGTTGTCCATCGATTCCGGGATGAGGCAGGCATCGGCGCGATAGCCGCGCTCCAGCGTCGCGAGCGCGCCATTGCCGGTGCACTCTTCCTCGCACACCGTTTCGACGAAGAGATCGGCCGCGGGCTCGAGGCCCATGTCGCGCAACGCGTCCAGCGCGAAGACCATGGTCGCCACGCCGACCTTCATGTCGTTGGCGCCGCGGCCATACATGAAGCCGTCCTCGATCTTCGGGACGAAGGGTGGATGGGACCACTGCTCTTCGGGGCCGGCCGGCACCACGTCGATATGGCCCTGCAGGATCAGGCTGCGACCCTTGGGCTCGCCGGCGCGCCAGCTTGCAACCACCTGGACGGCCTTGGTGTAGTCGACATCGACGATCGCGGACGCGCCCGGCTTGCCCTCGATGGGCACCTCGGAAATCGTGAATTTGTCCACGTCGCCGCCGCGCGCCGCGAATTCGGCGGCGAGCCAGTCCTGGCACGGCCCCTCATTGCCGCGCGTACTCGGGAAGGAGACGAGGCTGGCGAGCCAGTCGATCTGCTTCTGCCAATTGGCATCGACGGCCGCGGCAATCGCGTCCTTGAGGGCGTGGGTCGTCATGGACGCATCTCGATCCTGTTCGCATCAATGCGAGGAGTTCGCCGGCGCGTCGATCAAGACGATGCGCCGGCACTGCACTATTCGAAGGCGTGCGGATAGTTCGCGCGGGCGAACGCTTCCGAGATGTAGCCGGCCTTCAGGTCGCTCTCGACGGCCTCCTTGGTCCGCTCGGCCGGCGGGCCGTAGCCGCCGCCACCGCCCGTCGACAGTTCGAGCACGGCGTCCTTCGGCACGAGGAAGCGCGTCGTCTTGGGGATCGACACGAAATGTCCGTTCGGGAAGCGCACGCCGGCGCCGTTCGGCCGCGCCGTGCCACCGCCGACGAGGCCCCAGGGCGCGTTCTTGGTCCGCTCCACCGCCGTGGTGATGTAGGTGTCCTCGGTCATGCGGAAGTGGAAGTCGATGCCGGGGCCGCCGCGCCACGTGCCGGGGCCGCAGGAATCCTGCGCCAGCGCCATCTTGTCCATGATCCAGGGGTTCTTCGATTCCCAGACCTCGATCGGCGAGAAGCGCGTCGCGGATTCGGAGATGTGCAGCATGGTGCCGCCATCGCCGCCGTTCCAGGCGCCCTGCCCGGTCGGATGCGGCGAGCCGTCCGCCCAGGGCTCGCCCGTCGCCTGCCGCGTCCCCCAATAGACGACCGACGCGATGCAGCCGCCGCTCTGCGCGGGCACGGCGGTCGGCAGCGCCTTGGCGATCGCGTTGTAGATCACCTCGATCGCCTGCAGCGCCGGCCAGCCATAGAGGAAGCACGGCGCCGGCGGCAGCGGATGGAACATGGTTCCCGGGCGGGTCAGCACCTCGACGGGCCGGAAATGCCCCTCATGCGGCGCCTCGCCATAGCCGGCCAGCATGCTGATCGCGACGCGGCTTGCCGAGATGGTGGAGGGAACCGGGCAGTTGACGGGACCGGCCTGCGTCTCGGGGACATGGGTGAAATCGAGGCGCACATTGGAGCCCTCGATCTCGACCGCGACCTCGAACGGGATCGGATCGTCGGTGATGCCGTTCGAATCCATCTCGCCGCGGCCGACATAGCGCCCGTCCGGGATGGCCTCGAAATAGGACCGCACGACGCGCTCGCCGTGGTCGAACATCGCTTCGACGGCATGGCTGAAAGCCTCGCGGCCGAAGCGGCGCACTACCTCCTGGAAGCTCGTGGCGCCGACGCGGCAGCCGACCACCTGCGCATTGAGATCGCCGGCAACGAATTTCGGCACGCGGCTATTGGCGACGACCATGCGGTAGATGTCGTCGTTCAGCTCGCCGCGCTTGTAGATCTTCACGCCCGGATAGATCGTGCCTTCCTGGAACACGTCGACCGTATCGGTGCAGTAGGGATCCTTGCCGGCGATATCGAGCCAATGGCCCTTGATCGCCGTATAGCCGATCAGTTCGCCGTCCTCGAGGAAGACGGGATTGACCACGGCGAGGTCCTGCGGGTGCGAGCCCGTGCCATAGGGCCAGTTGTACATGATCATGTCGCCGGGGAAGACATTCGCCTCCCCGCCGACATTCTTCACCGCCTCCTCGACGCAGAAATTCAGCGTGCCCATGAACATGGGCAGGCTCGGCGCCTGGGCGAGCAGGCGCATCTGCGGATCGTAGATCGCGACCGCGAAATCGAGCACCTCATAGATGACCGGCGAAAAGGCCGTGCGCACCAGCGCGCGCTTCATCTGGTTGGCGGCCGAGTTGAGCGCGTGGCGCACCACCTCGGTGGTGATCGGATCGGCCTTGGCGGCATCGCCCGAACGCGCGACGCCGGCACGGTGAAGGACAGGGGTCCGGTCGAGCATCACTTCGCCTCCGCGCGGATCAGGTTGAGCTCGCCCTTGGCGCCGGTCTCGGCGGTCCAATGGGCGTCGAGATAGAGCGTTGCCGTGCTCTCGGTGACGATGGCGGGCCCGACGAGCGGCTTGGTGATCGCCGCGCGCGGCACGACGCGGAACGGCATGCGCCGCCCCTCCTCGAAGGAATAGGCGTCGAAGATCTCGTCGCCCGCGACGGCGTCGGCGGCCTTGAACACCTGTTCGCGGCGCGGCAGCGGCGCCCGCACCGTGGCGCGGATCGAGACGATCTCCACCACCTCGCTCATCGTGCCGCCGAAGGTGCGCAGATATTCGGCCGCGAAGGCGGCGCCGGCCTCGTCCGCGGTCCAGGCGATCGCATCGCCGGCGAGCGGGGTGTCGATCGAGAGCCAGTGCTCCTGGCCCTTGTAGCGCAGATCCAGCCGCGCGCTCCTGACCGTGCCGTGCTCCAGATGGTCGCCGCGGGCCGCGACCTCGGCGAAGAGGTCGGCGAGGATGCCATTGGCGACGGCGAGGTTGGCGTCGCCCAGATCCATGATGCGGGTGCGCGCCGAGGACTGGACCATGTCGGCGCCGAGCAGCCCCCAGGCCGAGAAGTTTCCGGCGAGCGGCGGCACGACGATGCGGTTCATCTTGAGCTCGTCGGCGAGCAGCGTCGCCATCAGCGGGCCGGCGCCGCCGAAGGGCAACAGCACCATGGCGCGCGGATCGAGCCCCTGCTCGACCGAGACCTCGCGCATCGCATTCGCCATGGACGAAGCGGCGATGCGGAGAATGCCGATCGCGGTCGTCTCGACATCCTGCCGGATGGCGGCCGCCACCGGCTCGATGGCGGCCTTCGCCTTGGCGAAATCGAGATTGATGCCCGAGGCGAGCTTGCCCGGCCCGAGCATGCCGAGAAAGGCCGCGGCGTCGGTCATGGCCGGCTCGGTGCCGCCCTTGCCATAGCAGGCCGGTCCCGGCGCGGCACCGGCGCTGCGCGGGCCGACGCGCATCAACCCGCCGACGTCGATGTGGGCGATCGAGCCCCCGCCCGAACCGATCGAGCGCACATCGACCCAGGGCGTCTGGATCGGCATATTGTCGATCACGCCCTCATAGAGCACCTGCGGCTGGCCATTGAGAATGAGCGCCGTATCGAAGCTCGTGCCGCCGACATCGGCGGTGACGAGGCCCTCGATGCCGAGCTGCGTCGCGATCTCGCTCGCGCCCTGCGCACCGGCGACGGGGCCGGACATGATCGTCTCGAACGGCCGTTCCTCCGCCTCCGCGAAGGTCATGGAGCCGCTGCCCGAGCGCGTGATCAGCGAGGTGCCGCGGAAGCCGAGTTCGCGCAGCCGCCCGTCCAGGCGTTTCAGATAGTTGGACATGCGCGCCCGCACGAAGGCGTCGATCACCGTGGTCGAGGTGCGCTCATATTCGCGGTATTCGCCCGAGATCTTGTGCGAGAGCGAGATACCGCCCGCGAAGCCGCCGGCCCGCAGCAGCTTCTCGACGGCCAGTTCATGCGCCGGATTGGCATAGGCATTGATCAGGCAGACCGCGATCGAATCGACGCCCTCGGCCTGGAGCGCGGCGAGCGCCGGGGCGACCGAGGCCTCGTCGAGCGGCCGGTAGACGCTGCCGTCCGCCTTGACCCGCTCGGACACTTCGAGACGCAGATGCCGCGGCACCAGCGGCTCGGGCTGGCGCCAGAAGAGGTTGTACATCTCGGCCCGATCGCCGCGGCGGATCTCCAGCACGTCGCGGAAGCCGGCGGTGGTGATGAGCCCGACCTTGGCGCCGCGCCGCTCCAGGAGCGCGTTGAGGCCGACCGTCGTGCCATGCAGGAAGAATTCGGCCTTCTCGATGACGGCGCGCGGCACATGCCCGCTCACCGCGGCCACGACGCCCTCTTCGGGCGCATGCGGCACGGTCGGCACCTTGCCTTCGACGGTCTCGCCGGTCTCGTCGTCGTAGTAGACGAGGTCGGTGAAGGTGCCGCCGATATCGACGCCAATCCGGGTGGCCATCGCTTCCTCCTGCTTCAGTCGGTTGGAGCGCCCGCGAGGGCGCTGAGTTCTTTGAGAAGGGCCGGCGCGATCGGAATGCCGATCTCGGCGGCGCGGCGGCGTAGTGCGTAGCGCCGATCGCCCGGCAGCCGTTCCTGGCCGGCATCGGCGATGCGGCCGACCAGCGTCTCGACGCGGTCGACGAAGCTGCGCCCCGCCCCCGCATCGGGATCGATCACGATGAGCAATTGCCCTGTCTTCGGCGTTTCCGCGCCGGGATGGGCCGACCAGTCGACCTCAAAGGAGAACTGGCCGCCCGTCAGCGCGGCGGCGAGGATCTCGACCATCATGGCGAGCGCCGCGCCCTTATAGCCGCCGAAGGGCAGCAGCGCGCCGCCATCGAGGATCGCCTTCGGGTCGGTGGTCGGCGCGCCGGTCCGGTCGACGCCGGAGCCGGGCGGCAGGCTGCGGCCCTCGCGCGCGGCGATGCGCACATCGCCATTGGCCAGCGCGCTCGCCGCCTGGTCGAAGACGATGGGATCGCCGCCGGCGCGCGGCGCGGCGAAGGCGATCGGATTGGTGCCATAGACAGGCTTCGAGCCACCGATCGGCACGACGCAGGCGAACGAATTGACGAAGGAGAGCGCCACGAAGCCCTGCCGCGCGAACGGCTCGACATCCGGCCAGAGCGCGCCGAAGTGATGCGACTGGCGGACGGCGAGCAGCGCGATGCCGCAGGCTTTCACCTTTTCGAGCAGCAGCGGCGTGCCGGCGGCGAGCGCGGGCTGCGCGAAGCCGTTGCGCGCATCGACGCGCACGAAGGCGGCCGCCACATCCTCGACGACGGGCTCCGCCTTGCCGTCGACCCAGCCGCTGGCGAGCGTCGAGAGATAGCCCGGCACGCGGAAAAGCCCGTGGCTCTTCGAGCCGTCGCGCTCCGCCGAGGCGCAATTGCGCGCCAGGATGGCGGCGACGCCGGGCGCAGTGCCGGCCTTGACGAAGATCGCTTCGAGCAGCGCGACGAGATCGTCGAAGGCGATATGCGCAATCGCTTCGCGCGACGAATTGGATGGGGATGTCATGGTCATGTTCCGGCGGCTTCCGATCCGGCGCGGATCGCGTCGCGAAGCTTCGCCTCTTCGGGCGTCACGACCGGCACCGCACCGATGAGCTGGCGGGTATAGGCGGTCTTGGGATCGGAGAATATGGCCTCGACCGGGCCGGTCTCGACCAGGCGGCCTTTCTGGAACACGCTGACCCGCGTCGCGATGGCGCGCACCACGGCGAGGTCATGCGTGATGAAGATATAGGTCAGGCCATGCGCGACGCGCAGGCGATGCAGGAGTTGCAGCACGCGCGCCTGCACCAGCACGTCGAGCGCCGAGGTCGGCTCGTCCAGCACGATCAGTTCCGGCTCGCAGGCGAGCGCGCGGGCGATCGCGATGCGCTGGCGCTGGCCGCCGGAGAGGCCGCGCGGCGAGCGGCGTGCCATCTCGCCGTCGAGCCCGACCTCCTCCAGCAGCGCGGCGACACGCCCGGCCCGCTCGCGCGAAGGGCCGATCTCATGCACGTCGAGCGGCAGGCGCACGCTGGCGCCCACGCTGCGGCGCGGATTGAGGGCGGAGAGCGGGTTCTGCTGCACGAGCTGGATCGCGCGCTTCTGCTGCCGCGAGCGGAGGCCCGGCAGCTTCACGCCGTTGAAGCGCACCTCGCCCTCGGTCGGCTGCATCAGGCCGAGCACGAGATTGGCGATCGTCGTCTTGCCGGAGCCGCTTTCGCCGACGATGGCGTGGCACTCGCCCCGCTCGAAGGCGAGCGAGACATCCGCCAGCGCGACGACGCTGTGCCCATCGGCCTCGAAGGTCTTGCCCAGCCGGTCGAGTTCCAGGATCGGCGTCATGCGCGCGCCTCCACCGGCTCGCCGCAGCCTTCATGAACGATGAGCGGACTCTCGAATTCGGGGCTGCGCTCCGGCAAATCGGGCAGGCCGCCGCCGGAGATTTTCGGGATCGCGGCGAGAAGCGCGCGCGTATAGGGATGGCGCGGCTCCGCGAACAGCTGCGCCGTGGTGCCGTGCTCGACGATACGGCCGCGATAGATGACATAGACGCGGTCGGAGAATTCGCGGACCACGCCAAGATTGTGCGAGATGAGCAGCACCGCCGTCCCCCGCTTCTCCGTCAGGTCGCTCATGAGGCCGAGGGTCTGCGCCTGCACCGTCACGTCGAGCGCGGTGCCCGGCTCGTCGGCGATCAGTAGCGCCGGCCGGTTGGCGAGCGCCATGGCGATCATCACGCGCTGGTTCATGCCGCCCGAGAGCTGGAACGCATAGGAATCGAGCGCGCGTTTCGGATCGGGGATCGAGACCTCGGCGAGCGCCGCCTCCGCCCGGCGATCCGCCTCGGCCGCCGAAATGCCTCGGTCGCCCGAGCGCAGCACGTCGCGGAACTGGCCGCGGATGCGGAAGGTCGGGTTCAGCGCCGAGGTCGGATCCTGGAAGATCATGGCGACGCGGTTGCCGCGCCGGCGCGCGATGTCCCGACCGCCGGAAATTGCCTCGATGCCGTCGAAGCGGATCGAGCCGGTCGCATGAACGCGCGGGCTTTCCTGCAGCAGCCCCATGGCGAGACGCGCGGTCACGGACTTACCGGAGCCGCTCTCGCCGACGAGCGCCACCTTCTCGCCGGCCCGCACATGCAGCGAGATGCCATGCAGGACCGGATGGCCGCGACGTCCGCCAAAGGCGAGACGGAGATCACGAATGGTGAGGACGGGTTCGCTCATGGTCAGCCCTCCGCCTCGAACGCTTCGCGGAGGCCATCGCCGACCAGGTTGAAGCCGAGCACGACGAGCAGGATCGCGATCGCCGGCCAGAGCGACAGCCACCAGGCGTCCGGCATGTATTTGGCGCCCTCAGCCACCATCGAGCCGAGATCCGGCGTCGGCGGCTGCACGCCGAGGCCGAGGAAGGAGAGCGAGGAGGCCATCAGGATGACGAAGCCGACATCGAGCGTCATCTTGGTCAGGATCGAGGGCCAGCAGTTCGGCAGGATCTCGCGGAAGAGGATATGCGCCGTCGACGCGCCGACCGTCTCGGCCGCCAGCACATAGCCTTCGGAGGCCTCGGCGCGGGTGACATTGTAGATGAGGCGCGCATACCAGGGCCACCACATGGCGGTGATCGCCAGCATGCCGTTCAGCAGCGTCGGCTCCAGGAAGCCCATGATCGCCATGGCGAGGACGAGCGGCGGCACGGCGAGGAAGACGTCCGTGATGCGCATCAGCACATATTCGGTCCAGCCGCCGCGATAGCCGGCGACGAGCCCGACGATGACGCCTATCGGCGTCGCGATCGCCAGCACCACGACTGCCATGATCAGGGAGAGGCGGTAGCCGTAGATGATGCGGGTGAAGAGATCGCGCCCCATCGTATCGGTGCCGAGCATATAGGGCGAGGCGGGCGCGGCGCTCATCGCCGCAAAATCGCCGATCGGCCCGACATGCTCCGGGAATGGCGTCACATAGTCCGCGGCGAGCGCCAGCAGCACGATCGCCACGACGATGACGAGCCCCGCCACGGAAAGCGGATTGCCGAAGAAGGCGGCGACGGCGCGGGAGCCGCCGCGCTTCGCGATGACCGGAGAGCCGGGTTCGGACATGCCTCAGCCCCTCCCCGCCGCAAGGCGGATGCGCGGATTGATGATCGAGACGAGGATGTCCACGACGATGTTCATGATCAGGAAGGCCGCCGCGATGATGAGGACGGTGCCGACGATCGCGTCGAGATCCTTGCGGATGATCACGTCGACGCCATAGCGGGAGATGCCGGGCCAGCCGAACACCTTCTCGACCAGGAAGGCGTTGCCGAGCATGGCCGCGAATTCGAGGCCGAGGATGGTGAGCGTCGGGATGAAGGCGGGGCGGAAGGCATAGCGCGTCGCGATGCGCAGAGGGCGGAAGCCATAGGCCCGCGCCATCTCGATATAGGGCCGGTCATAGACCTCGATCATGTTGGACCGGGTGAGGCGCGCGGTCTGTCCGAGCCCCGCCATGGCGAGCGCGACGGCCGGCAGGATCAGGTGATGCAGCGCGTCGAAGAAGGCGGGGACGTTGCCGGCCAGAAGCGTGTCGACGAGGAAGAAGCCGGTGACGTCCGGCGGGACCGGCGTCGATTCGAGCAGGCGGCCCTCGATCGGGAAGACCGGCCAGAAATAGCCGAAGAAGAGCTGCAGGATGACGCCCCAGACGAAGGCGGGCGTGCAGACGCCGATGAGCGCTATGAGGCGGCCGACATGATCCGGCAGGCGGCCGCGGAAATGCGCCGACAGGATGCCGATCGGCAGGCCGATCAGCACCATAATGATGGCCGACACGATGACGAGTTCCAGCGTCGCCGGCAGGAACTGCGCGATATCGGTCGTGACCGGCCGGTTGGTATAAAGCGACTTGCCGAGATCGCCGCGCGACAGCGCCTTGACGAATTCCCAATACTGGATAGGCAGCGGCGCATCGAGATGGCGCTCCGCGCGCAGCGCCGCCACCTGCGCAGCGCTGGCATTGGGGCCGAGCGCGATACGGGCCGGATCGCCCGGCATGACCCGCGCGATCGCGAAGATCAGCATCGAGATGCCGACCATGACGATGAGGGCGGCGCCGAGCCGCCGGAGGGCGGATTTCCAGATCATAGCCGATACTCCTGCGCGCGCCGCAGTCTCATCCGGGTATCCCGGCGGCCGAGGCCGCCGGGATGGGGCTCTGCCTATTCGGCGATGGAGATGTCGCGGAACACGAGGTTGAAATTGTCGAGCGTCTGCTTCGACTTGTCCTCGAGCTTCGGCACGCCGACCGGGTCGCGCACCACCATCACGCCGGTGAATTCATAGGCGTTGATGGCCGGCGCCAGATCGCGGAGCGTCTTGTTGAGCTCCTTGTAGATCGCCTCGCGCTTGGCCGGATCGGTCTCGGTGCGACCGGCCTCGAGCAGTTCGTCGACCTTGGCGTCCTTGAGATGCTCTGCGGACATCCAGGTCGGCGGGACCTTGGACGAATACATGTTGTAGAGCAGCGAATCCGGATCCGGCGTCACCGCGGCGACGGCGATCTCGACCGCATGCGGGGCCGTGTCGGGCTTGGTCACCTGCTCGGAGACGAGCGCCCAGGGCGTCTTGATGACCTTCACCGGGAAGCCGAGCTTGGAGAACTGCGCCTGCATCAGAAGCGCGATGCGCTCGCGGGCCGGCACCTCGGCGATCCAGGCGATGTCGATCGGGCTGGTCTTCGGATCATATTTGCACTTGGCGAGCTCTTCCTTCGCCTTGTCCATGTCCTGCTTGTAGTCCGGCAGGTCCTTGTCATAGCCGAGGAGGCCGCTCGGCAGCGGGCCCTTCATCGGGATGCCCTGCGCGTATTTGTCGTTGACCTTCAGGATCTTGAGCGTGGTCTCATAGTCGAACGCATAGGTCAGCGCGAGGCGGCAGTGCACGTCGTCAAGCGGGGCGCGGGCGGTGTTGAGCTTGATATATTCGCCCGTCGCGCCGCCGGCCTCGGTCACCAGCTTGATGCCCTTCTCGCCCGCCAGCGCACGGATGACTTCGGGCGGCAGCCACAGGTCCGAAATGTCATGCTCGCCGCGCGACATCAGCGCGCGAATGGTCGGCGCCTCGATGCCGTAGCGATAACGCACCTTGTCCGGCGCGTTCTCGGCGAAGCCGAGGAAATAGTCCGGGAACTTGACCATGACGGTCTCGGATTGCGGGTTCTGGCTCTCGACCTTGTAGGCGCCGGAGCCGGCGTCGTGCGACGACATCCAGGCCTCGGCATAATCGCCGAACTCGCCATATTTGCCTTCGGCCTTGTTGGCGAGGACGGTCTTGGAATCGACGATCGGCAGGCGGACCAGCGCAGCCAGGAACGGCGCATAGGGCTCGGTCAGCGTGAACTTGACGGTGGTCGGATCGACCGCCTCCACCTTCTCGACGCGGCCGGCGAAGAGGCTGGAGAAGCCCTGCCCCATCGCGATCATGCGGTTCAGCGAGAAGACGACGTCATCGGCGGTGAGCGGGTTGCCGGAATGGAACTTCACGCCGTCCTTCAGCTTGAAGGTCCAGGTCTTGCCGTCGGTGGTCCACTCGGTGGCGAGCAGCGGCTCGACGCCGGGGCCGCCGGCCTTCGGGTAGACCAGCGTGTCATAGATGTTCACGGCCAGAACGGTGTCGGCGTAGTCCGTCACCTTCGACGGGTCGATCTCGCCGATCGGCGATTCATCGAGACGCAGCACGCGCTCGGCGAATGACGGCGTGGCCAGGAAGGCGGGCAAAGCCAGCATCGCGACCGAGGCCAGCACCTTTGTACTGAGTTTCATCGCTAGTCCCCTCATCATTGATTGGAAGCCTTGCCAGATGTCCGCACCGGCGCGGCCCGAGGGGCCGCCGGCGAGCCTCTGCCCGCTTCTAGGCCTCAACCATAGCGAGGAAACAAATTTCGTATAGGCTATTCTTTCCGCATCGCCGCTTCACGCTTGCGCAAAATGACATTCTCTGTCGGCTTCGCATATTGGTTGCGCAAGGCGCCACGGCGTATATCGCGTTCGGAATCGCTATATATTTCTGGAGGTTGCCCGAATTGCGCTGATCGGACCGAGCTCGGCGACCGCGCATTTCGCGGCTGGAATCTGTGCACAAATTGTCGACGGAAATTTCGCGGGACGCCTGCGGAGCGCGCGCAGCCTGCTTTGCCAACGCGCAGGAAATCCTGTAGTTGAAAATTGTTTCCGATAGGAACTGTGCATGTCCCCCTCGACCAAGCCGCTTCGCAAGCCCAAGGCCGGCGACGCCGAAGCCGCAGCCCAGCGCAACGATTCCATCGCGCAGATCCTCCGCCGCCGGCGCCGCGATGCCGGCCTGACGCTGCAGGAACTGGGCGAGCGCTGCGCCCTCGCCGCTTCGACGCTGTCGAAGATCGAGAACGGCCAGATGTCACCGACCTACGACACGATCCTGCGCGTCGCGAGCGGGCTCGGTCTCGACATGGCGGAGCTCTTCACCGGCACCTCGTCCAACGACGTCACGGGCCGCCGCACCGTCACGCGGCGCGGCCAGGGCGTGATCCGCGGCACGGCGCAATATTCCTACGAGATGCTGGCCGCCGAGCTGTCGGGCAAGCAGTTCATCCCGCTCCTCACCACGATCAAGGCGCATACGATCGAGGATTTCCCGAGCCTCGTGCAGCATGTCGGCGAGGAATTCTTCTACGTCCTCTCGGGCAAGGTGACGCTCTACACCGAGCATTACGCGCCGACCGAGCTCGAGGCCGGGGACAGCTGCTATTTCGACAGCACCATGGGCCATGCCTGCGTGTCGTCCGGGGACCAGGACGCGCAGATCCTGTGGATCTGTTCGCGCATCGTCGCCCCGCTGATCTAGCTAGCCCACCCGTCCCCGCTCGGCGAGGAAGTCGAGCAGCGCTCGGACGCGGACCGGCAGGGGCCCGCCCTGGCCGATATAGACGGCGTGGAAGGCCTCGCGGTCGCCCGGGTTGAGATCCTCCAGCACCGGCACGAGGCGGCCCGCCGCCACATCCGCGCGCACCGTGAAGGCCGCGAGCCGCGCCAGCCCGCCGCCGCCGATCGCGATATGCCGCAGCGCCTCGCCATCGCTGGCCCGCACGCGTCCCGCCGCCGGCACGACGACGGTGTCTCCTGCCCTCCCGAGCGGCCAGCCGTCGACGGTGCGGACATAGCTGAAGCCGAGCCTGTTGTGGCGCTCGAGGTCCTCGATCGTCCGCGGCGTGCCCAGGCGTTCGAGATAGGCCGGCGCGCCGACGATGACCATCGCGGTCTCGCCGAGCTTGCGAGCGACGAGGCTCGAACTCTTCATCGGCCCCGCCCGGACGGCGACGTCGGTCCGCTCGGCGAGCAGGTCGACGATCACATCCGTCAGCATGAGGTCGATCGACACGCCGGGATAGGCGCCGAGGAATTCGGCGAGGATGGGCGATAGAATGTGCGTCGCATAGGAGGCGCTGGTGTTGAGGCGGATGCGCCCGACCGGCTGCTCGCCCGCCGCGGCGCCGCGCTCGGCATCCTCGATATCCGCCAGGATGCGCGCGGCCCGCTCATAGAAGGCCGAGCCCTCCGGCGTGAGGCGGAAGGCGCGTGTCGAGCGGTTGACGAGCCGTGTGCCGAGCCGCGCCTCCAGGCGCGCCACCAGCTTGCTCACCGCCGATGGCGTCATATGGCAGGCGCGCGCGGCGGCCGAGAAGCCGCCTTGCTCGACGACACAGACGAACACCTGCATCTCCCCCGAACGGTTGATCTCGCTGCGCGGCACTGGTCTTTCAATTCACAGATGATGTTCCTATCGGCAGTCTACGTCACGCCAGCCATGCGGTCTATCTCCTGAGCCGAAACGCGGCTTTGCGGGAAAGATCATGCCTCTAGCGCTTTATGCCCTGACGGCCGGTGCCTTCGGCATCGGTGTCACGGAATTCGTCATCATGGGTCTGCTTCTGGAGGTCAGCGCCGATTTCGGCGTCTCGATCGCCGCGGCGGGCCTGCTCATTTCAGGCTATGCGCTCGGCGTCGTCGTCGGCGCGCCGGTGTTGACCGTGCTCACGGCGCGCTGGCCGCGCAAGACCGTCCTCCTCGCCTTGATGGCCATCTTCGTGGCCGGCAACGCCGCCTGCGCGCTGGCGCCGAGCTATGGTCTGCTGATGGCGGCGCGCGTGCTGACCGCCCTCGCCCACGGCACCTTCTTCGGCGTCGGGTCGGTGGTGGCAACGAGCCTTGTCGCGGCGGATCGCAAGGCCTCGGCCATCGCGATCATGTTCACCGGCCTCACCGTCGCGACCATTCTCGGCGTGCCGCTCGGCACATGGATCGGCCAGCATCTGGGCTGGCGCGCCACCTTCTGGGCCGTAACGCTGGTCGGCCTGGCGGCGCTCGCGGTCATCGCCCTGCTGGTGCCGAAGGACGGCCGGCCATCCGATGTCGGCGACTGGCGCGCGGATCTCGCGGCCATCCTGCGCGCGCCGGTGCTGCTCGGCCTGCTCACGACCGTGCTCGGCTATGCCGGCGTCTTCGCGGTCTTCACCTATATCGCGCCGATGCTGACCGGGATCAGCGGGCTCGCCCCGGCAGCGGTCTCGCCGGTCCTGTTCGTCTTCGGCGGCGGCCTCGTCGTTGGAAACCTCGTCGGCGGACGCCTCGCCGATCGCAGCCTGCTCGCCACCGTCTTCGGTACGCTCGCCGCTCTCGCGATCGTGCTCGCCTTGATGACGCCGGGGCTTGCCTCGCCGATCGCGGCCGTCGCGCTGACCGGCCTTCTCGGCATGGCGGGCTTCGCCACCGTCGCGCCGCTGCAGATGTGGGTGCTGTCGAAGGCCGAAGGCGCGGGCCAGAGCCTCGCCTCCTCCTTCAACATCGCCGCGTTCAATCTCGGCAATGCCGTCGGCGCCTGGGCGGGCGGCGCCGTGATCGAGCATGGCCCCGGCCTCGCCGCCGTGCCGCTCGTCGCCGCCCTCTTCCCGCTCGCCGCGATCGCCATTGCCGCGATCGCAGCGCGCGCCGGCCGGCCGGCCCTCGGCACGGCGCACTAACCCCTCCTCTACCCTCACCGCAAGGAGCGATCCATGGACTATCGTTTTCTCGGCCGGTCCGGCCTCAAGGTTCCGGTCCTCAGCTTCGGCGCAGGCACCTTCGGCGGTTCCGGCCCGCTGTTCGGCGCCTGGGGCAACACGGATGTGGATGAGGCGCGCCGCCTCGTCGACATCTGCCTCGAGGCCGGCGTCAACCTGTTCGACACCGCCGACGTCTATTCGGGCGGCGCGTCCGAAGCGGTTCTCGGCGCCGCGCTCAAGGGCCGGCGCGATCAGGCGCTGATCTCGACCAAGACTAGCCTGCCGATGGGCGATGCTCCGAACGAGGCCGGCTCGTCGCGCCATCGCCTGATCCGTGCCGTCGAGGACGCGCTGAAGCGGCTCGGCACCGATTATATCGACCTCCTGCAGCTGCATGCCTTCGACGCCGCGACGCCGGTCGAGGAGGTCCTGTCGACGCTGGATGCGCTCGTGCGCGCCGGCAAGGTGCGCTATGTCGGCGTTTCCAATTTCTCGGGCTGGCAGATCATGAAGGCGCTCGGCGTTGCCGACCAGCATGGCTGGCCGCGCTATGTCGCCAACCAGGTCTACTATTCGCTGATCGGCCGCGACTATGAGTGGGATCTGATGCCGCTCGGCGCCGACCAGGGCCTCGGCGCGCTGGTGTGGAGCCCGCTCGGCTGGGGCCGCCTGACGGGCAAGATCCGCCGTGGCGCACCATTGCCCGAACAGAGCCGCCTGCACGAGACCGCGAGCTTCGGCCCGCCCGTCGACGACGAACTCCTTTATCGCGTCGTCGATGCGCTCGAGGAAATCGCCGGCGAGACCGGCAAGACCGTGCCGCAGGTCGCCCTCAACTGGCTGATCCAGCGCCCGACGGTTTCGAGCGTGATTATCGGCGCGCGCAATGAGACGCAGCTGCGCCAGAATCTAGGCGCCGTCGGCTGGACGCTCACGGCCGAACAGATCGCCACACTCGACGCGGCCAGCCGCGTGACCGCGCCCTATCCGCACTTCCCCTATCACCGGCAGGAAGGCTTCGCGCGGCTCAACCCGCCGATGATCGGCTGAAATCAGCCAAGCGGCCCGGCCCCGAATTGCATTGGGGTCGGGATCTTGGAGATGAACCAAGATCCGCAAGGTCGAGGCCAAAAAGAAAAACCCCACCAACTCATCGAGTTGACGGGGTTTTTACTTGGTTGCGGGGACAGGATTTGAACCTGTGACCTTCAGGTTATGAGCCTGACGAGCTTCCGGGCTGCTCCACCCCGCGGCAAGCGCGGCGTCGCCGTCGCGCAGTGGTGATATAGAGGTACCCACCTGCTTTGAGAAGCCCTCCAGGCGATATTTTCATTTCGTCCACAGGGCATGACGGCATTAGCCGGAAAAGAAACGGGCGGGCACCGTAGTGCCCGCCCGCGAAATCGAGTGAACCGGGGCACGTGCCGAGGCCGTGCCGCCGGGAAGCGCCGTGCCGTCAGTTCGGCAGGTTCAGGCGGATGTGCAGTTCGCGCAGCTGCTTGGTCGTCGGATCGTTCGGCGCGCCCATCAAGAGATCCTGCGCCTGCTGGTTCATCGGGAACAGCGTGATCTCGCGCAGGTTCTGCGCGCCGCAGAGCAGCATGACGACGCGATCGATACCGAAGGCGGCGCCGCCATGCGGCGGAGCGCCATACTGGAAGGCGCGATAGAGGCCGCCGAAGCGCTCCTCGACATCGGCACGGCTGAGACCGACCAGTTCGAACGCCTTGACCATCGTCTCCGGCGACTGGTTACGGATCGAGCCCGACGCGATCTCGAAGCCGTTGCACACCGCGTCGTACTGGAACGCCTTGATGGTCAGCGGATCCTGCGTCGTCAGCGCCTCGAGACCGCCCTGCGGCATCGAGAAGGGATTATGCGCGAAGTCGAGCGCCTTCGTTTCCTCGTCCCATTCATAGAGCGGGAAATCGACAATCCAGCACAGCTCATAGCGCTCGGTGTCGACGAGGTTCAGATCGGTGCCGACGCGCGTGCGCGCCTCGCCGGCGAACTTGTAGAACTTCCTCGGATCGCCCGCGACGAAGAAGACGGCGTCGCCCTCGCCGAGGCCGAGCTGCGTGCGGATCGCGTCGGTGCGCTCCTCACCGATGTTCTTGGCGACGGGGCCGGCCCCTTCCAATGCACCAGCCTCGGTGCGCCAGAAGATATAGCCGAGGCCCGGTTGGCCCTGCTGCTGCGCCCAGCCGTTCATGCGGTCGCAGAAGGCCCGCGAGCCGCCGCCCTTGGCCGGGATCGCCCAGACTTCGGCCTTCGGATCGGCCTCGATCATGCGCGCGAACACCTTGAAGCCGGAGCCGGCGAAATGCTCGGTCACGGCCTGCATCTCGATCGGGTTGCGCAGATCCGGCTTGTCGGAGCCGTATTTGCGGATCGCCGTGTCATAGGGAATGCGCGGCCAATCCTTGGTGACCGGCTTGCCGTCAGCGAACTGCTCGAAGACGGACGTCATGATCGGCGTCATCGTCGCCCAGACGTCTTCCTGCGTGACGAAGCTCATCTCGAGGTCGAGCTGGTAGAATTCGCCCGGCAGGCGATCGGCGCGCGGATCCTCGTCGCGGAAGCACGGCGCGACCTGGAAATAACGGTCAAAGCCCGCGACCATCAGGAGCTGCTTGTACTGCTGCGGCGCCTGCGGCAGGGCGAAAAACTTGCCGGGATGGATGCGGCTCGGCACGAGGAAGTCGCGCGCGCCTTCCGGCGACGAGGCCGTCAGGATCGGCGTCGTATATTCCGTGAAGCCGGCATCGCCCATGCCGCGGCGCATGGCCGTGATGATCTGCGACCGCTTGACGATGTTGGCGTGCAGGCTCTCACGGCGCAGGTCCAGGAAGCGGTATTTGAGGCGCGTATCCTCGGGATAGTCCGGCTCGCCGAAGACGGGGAGCGGCAGTTCCTTGGCGGCACCGAGAACCTCGATCCCCTCGGCGAAGACCTCGACCGCGCCAGTGGCGAGGTTGGCGTTGATCGTCTCCGGCGTGCGGCGCTTCACGACGCCGTCGATCTTGATGCACCACTCGGCGCGCAGCTCTTCGGCCGTCTTGAAGGCGGGCGAATCCGGGTCGGCGACGACCTGGGTGATGCCGTAATGGTCGCGCAGGTCGATGAACAGAACGCCGCCATGATCGCGGACGCGATGCACCCAACCCGACAGGCGGACGGTTTCGCCCGCGTGAGAGTCGCGGAGCTGGCCGCAGGTGTGAGTGCGATAGCGATGCATGGTCGGATCCGCCGGATTCTCGGGTGTTCCAGGTTCCTTGCGGTTCCTGGCGCGACCGCCGGCCGCGCGCGCGGAAAAGCGCACGCGTGACATCCCTTGTCAAGCAAGCGCCAGCGCGCCCGGTGCCCTGCGCGGCGCTTCGGCCGCCACCTTGCCGGCGAGATCGGCATTGAGCAGCGCGCCGAGCGCGATGCCGATCGCCGGCCGCCGCGCCATCAGCGCGGACAGCGCTTCGCGGTCCCACGAGACATAGCGGGCGCCGGGAGCGACTGTCACGGTCGCTGAGGCGAGCGTGCCGCGCAGCAGCGCGACTTCACCAATGAACGTTCCCGCCGGCACCGTGAAGCGCACGCCATCCTTGGAGATGCTGATCTCGCCGGAGATGACATAGGAAAGCTGCGTCACCGGCGCATTGCGCCAGGTCAGAAGCTCCGTTGCCTCGGCCGTATGCCAGCGCGCGATGCGCATCAGGCGGCGATACTCGCCAGGAGAGAAGAAGGAGAAGCTGCGGTAGAGCTCGATCTCGTCCGCATTGAGCCCGAACACCGAGCGATCGAGCAGGAGGAGCGCGATCATGACGCCGTTGACGCCAAACATCACGACGCTCCAGAAGACCGGGCCCCACAGCACCTCCGGCGGCACCGCGAAGAAGTAGACGGCATTCAGGACCGTTCCCGCGAGCAGGAAGACGCGCAGGAGCAACTGGCTCTTGAAGAACATGGCCGCGACGGAGAGAAGCGCCGCCACATGGACGAGGCTGTTCGCTACGATTTCGAGCGTCGACATTGGATTGCACCGAATGATGGGTTCGGAACGCCTGTCCCCGTGGCGCTCCACGACCGAGAGATGCCGCATCCCGCGTCTGCATCCTATGAAGGCGGTCACAGTGCGCTGCCGCGGCGCTTCGCCTCCGATGCCCCTTGCATTCCGCAAGCAGCACCCCATCTAGGGTTCATCCCGCAAGAGCAGGAAGCGTGCCGGTCAGACGGCGGCGCTCCAACGCCGGTTCAGGACGGATGTACTCCGGACCGGCGGGCTCAGGCAGGCGGCGCCGGCGCCGCCAAGCCAGGGGTCAGAGATCGCCCAGGCCCGTAGTCGATGCCACGCAGGAGAGTTCCCGCGGGCCTTCGCCGGAGCCTGGGCTTTCCTTTTGCCGACATGCGCGCGACAAGCGCATTTCGCTGCGCTATTAGAACAGGCCATGTCAAATCTGATCGTCTCGACCGAAGACCTCGCCGCCGCCTGCCAACGTTTCGCCACCCATTCCTACGTCACAGTCGACACGGAATTCATGCGCGAAACGACCTACTGGCCGAAGCTCTGCATCATCCAGATCGCGAGCGAAGACGAAGCCGTCATCATCGATGCCGAGGCGCCTGGCCTCGACCTCGCACCCGTCTTCGCGCTCATGGCCGATGAAAAGGTGATGAAGGTCTTCCACGCCGCGCGCCAGGACATCGAGATCGTCTGGCATCTCGGCGGGATCCTGCCGCATCCGATCTTCGACACGCAGGTCGCCGCCATGGTGTGCGGCTTCGGCGAATCGATCAGCTACGACCAGCTGGTCAGCCGCATCACCGGCCATTCGATCGACAAGACCTCGCGCTTCACCGACTGGAGCCATCGCCCGCTCTCGGCGCACCAGATCGACTATGCCCTCGCAGACGTCACGCATCTGCGCGACGTCTACAAGTCGCTCCGCGACAAGCTGGACCGCCAGCAGCGAAGCGAGTGGGTGAGCGAGGAGATGGCGGTTCTCACCTCGGTCGATACCTATCAGGTCGAGCCCGAGCAGGCCTGGAAGCGGCTCAAGCTTCGCATCAAGAAGCCGCTCCAGCTCGCCGTGCTGCAGGAACTCGCCGCCTGGCGCGAGCGCGAGGCGCAGGCCCGCGACGTGCCGCGCGGCCGCGTGATCAAGGACGATGCGATCTACGAGATCGCCGAGCAGCATCCGACGACCGCCGAAGCGCTCGGTCGCCTGCGCAGCATTCCCAAGGGTTTCGAGCGCTCGCGCGTCGGCGAGGAGATCCTCGCCATGGTGCAGAAGGCCGCCGCGATCCCGAAGGACAAGCTCCCCCGCGTGCCGAAAACCCGCTCGACCGCCGACAACAATGGCGCTGCGGTGGATCTGCTCAAGGTACTGCTCAAGATGACCAGCGAAGAGCACGGCGTCGCAGCGCGGGTGATCGCGACGGTCGACGAGCTCGAGGCGATCGCCAATGACGACAATGCGGACGTGCCGCCGCTCGCCGGCTGGCGCCGCGAGCTGTTCGGCGACAATGCGCTGAAGCTCAAGCGCGGCGCGATTGCGCTGCGCCTCGAAGGCCGGCGCGTCACGCTGATCGACAACGGCCGCGCCTGACCCGAAGCGACGCTATTCGATGATGATTGCCGGCCGCATGCCGGCGATCTTGGCGAGCTGCGCGATCCGGCGGCCGAGACGGCTGCCGGCGAGCATCTCCCGATCCGGCGGCAGCACCAGCGCGAGCTGGTCGCCGCGCGCCTCGATCCGCGTCCGCGGGATCACCCCGGCCATGGCGCCCGAGACGAGATAGGCGACGCGCAAAGCGGCGCCGAGCGCCCGCGCCCGTTCCATCAGCCGCGTCGATGCGAGTTCCCGGATGCGCGAGGAGAGATGCTCGTCGACGAGACCCTCGTGCCGATAGTAGTTCGCGAGCGCCAGATAGGCCCGGCCGGGATGGTCGATGCCGACGAAGGCGCCATGGGCGATCAGGTTCAGGCTCTGCTCGCCGCGATAATCCGGATGACCGCGCCAGCCGATATCCGCCAGAAGGCAGGCGGCGATGCGCAGCCGCGCCTCCTCTTCCGTCTCGTCCAGACCGAGCGCCGCCATGGCCTCGGCCGTCCACGGGCCGAGCTCGTTGGCGTGTCCCGGCGAGCGGGAGCGCAGCAAGGCGAGCTCGGACGAAGCGGAAATCAGCGGATCGCTCGCCCGTTCGGCCGGATCAAGCAGGTCGTACAGCAGCCCCTCGCGCACGCCGAGCGCCGAGATGATGATCTGCGAAGGCCGCATGGCACGGATCACCTGCTCCAGCACCACGGCGCCATAGGGCAGCAGGACACGGCGATTCTTCGACACCGCCTCGATCGAATCGAGCGAATCGGCGTCGCGCCGCGCAACCATGCGGCAGAACTCCAGCGCCTCGTCCGCCGGCATCGCATATTCATGCATGATGTGCAGCGGATAGGCCTTCTGGCGCATATGCAGCCGCGCCAGCGAGCGCCAGGTGCCGCCGATCGCATAGAAGGGCCGGCCGGCGCCGGTCGGCAGCACCTTGGAGGAGGACAGCGCCTCCGCGGCGATCTTCTCGGCCTTCTTCAGCGTCTTTTCGGAACTTTCCTCGAGCCGCAGGCCGCCGAGCGGGAAAGTCTCGCCGTCGCCGATCTCGTTGCCCCTGACATCGACCACCTCGAGGCTGCCGCCACCGAGGTCGCCGGCGATGCCGTTCGGATTGTGGATGCCGGAGAGAACGCCCATCGCCGAGAGGCGCGCCTCTTCACGGCCCGACAGCAGCGAAACCTCGACGCCGGTGATCCGCTCGATCTCGGCGAGGAAGGCGGGCCCGTTCGAGGCCTCGCGCGAGGCCGCCGTCGCCAGCACATGCAGCGACTTGACGCCCATCTGCTCGCACAGGCCCATGAAACGGCGGACCGCCGCGAGCGAGGCCGCGACCGCATCGTCGTTCAGCCGCCCAGTCGCGGCGATGCCGCGGCCGAGACCCGCCAGTTCCTTCTCGTTGAACAACGGCATCGGCGAGCGGCTCAGCCGCTCGTATACGACGAGGCGAACCGAGTTCGAACCGACATCGATGATCGCGATGGGGCCGTTGCCATCGAGACGACCGGGGGCGAACTCGCCGGTCGCCGTCACAGGGGCTGCGCGCTCAGTGCTTGGCACGGTTCCCGATCGAGCGCGGCGAGCTGGTCTTGAGCGATTTTCCACGTCCGGAGAGACTCGGGTTGGTCATGAAATACTGATGGGCGTTGAAGGGCTGCTCGCCCTTCTTCGGGTGGATGCGCCGCGAGGTGCCGTCCGAAAGAATCTCCCAGCTCTGCTGGTTGTCCTTCAGATTGGCGACCATGATCTGGTCCAGCACCTGCTCGTGCACCGTCGCGTTCTGCATCGGGATCATCGCCTCCACGCGGCGATCCAGATTGCGAGGCATCATGTCTGCTGAACCGATATAGACAATCGCTTCCGGCGAGGGCAAGCCGTGGCCGTTGCCGAAGCACAGGATCCGTGCGTGCTCCAGGAAGCGGCCGACGATCGACTTGGCGCGGATCCGGTCGGAAAGTCCGGGAACGCCGGGCCGCAGGCAGCATATGCCGCGCACGATAAGATCGATCTCGACGCCGGCCCGGCTCGCGTCATAGAGCGCGTCGATGATCTGCGGATCGACGAGCGAGTTCATCTTCATCCAGATCGCGCCCGGCCGCCCGGCCTTCACATGCTCGATCTCGGCATAGATCAGGTCGAGAATGCGCTTGCGCAGGAAATGCGGCGAGGTGGAGAGCGCTTCCATCTCGACCGGCTCGGCATAGCCGGTGATGTAGTTGAAGATCCGCGCGACATCGCGGGCGATGACCGGATCGTCGGAGAAAAAGGACAGGTCCGTGTAGATGCGGGCGGTGATCGGGTGATAATTGCCCGTCCCGATATGCACATAACTCCGGAGCGCCCCACCCTCGCGACGCACGACCAGCGAGAGCTTGGCGTGCGTCTTGAGCTCGATGAAGCCATAGACGACCTGCACGCCGGCGCGTTCCAGATCGCGCGCCCACTTGATGTTCGCCTCTTCGTCGAAGCGGGCCTTGAGTTCGACCAGCGCCGTGACGGACTTGCCGGCCTCGGCGGCCTCGGCCAGCGCCTGCACGATCGGCGAGTTCTTCGAGGTGCGGTAGAGCGTCTGCTTGATCGCGACGACATCGGGGTCGAGCGCGGCCTGGCGCAGATACTGCACCACGACGTCGAACGATTCGTAGGGATGGTGGACGATCAGGTCCTTCTGGCGGATCGCGGCGAAACAGTCGCCGCCATGCTCCCTTATGCGTTCGGGAAATCGGGCCTGATACGGCGGGAACTTGAGGTTCGGCCGATCAATCCCCACCAGTTGCGAAAGGTCGTTGAGCGCCAGCATGCCTTCGACGAGGAAGATCTCGTCCGGCAGCACGGCGAGCGCGCCAGCCACGAAGTTGCGAAGCGATTCGGGCGTCGCGGCCTCGATCTCCAGGCGGATCACAGACCCGCGGCGCCGGCGCTTGATGGCCGTCTCGAAGAAGCGGACGAGATCCTCCGCCTCTTCCTCGACCTCGAGCTCGGAATCGCGGATGACGCGGAAGGCGCCCTGCCCTTCGACGACATAGCCGGGGAACAGCCGCCCGGTGAACAGCGACACGAGCTGCTCGAGGCTGATGAAACGATCGACGCCCGGCGCCGAGTCCGGAAGGCGGATGAAGCGGTCGATCGTCATCGGGATGCGCATCAGCGCCGTCATGCGCGCGCCCGTCGCCGGCCGCACGAGCTGCAGCGCGAGCGAGAAGCCGAGATTCGGAATGAACGGGAACGGGTGCGCCGGGTCGATGGCGAGCGGCGTCAGGATCGGAAACACCGAATCGAGGAAATAGGCCTCGAGATAGGACTTGTCGGCGTCGGTCAGCTCGCTGACATCGACGGCCATGATTCCGACCGAGGCCAGCTCGGCGCGAAGCTGGACCCAGCGCTGCTGCTGGTCGCTCGCCAGGATCGAGACCGCCTCGCCAATGCGCATCAGCTGTTCGCTCGGGGTCAGGCCGTCATCGCTGTTCGGCCCGACGCCTTCGAGCTGCTGCCCGCGCAGGCCCGCGACGCGGACCATGAAGAACTCGTCGAGATTGTTCGCGGAAATCGACAGGAAACGCAGCCGCTCGAGCAGCGGATGGTTCGGATTGCCCGATTCCTCGAGGACGCGTCGGTTGAACTGAAGCCAGGAGAGCTCGCGATTGACGAAGCGCTCGGGGCTGTGCCGCAAGCGCTCAGCGTCGGCCTGCGTGGCGCTCAGGGCCTCGAGGGCCGCCTGGGCATCCGGATTGGTCTGGTCCATCGTGTCCTTCCCCTCGGTACGCGCCTGCTATACCGCGCCAATATGACGATTTCGTCATGGCTCGGCAAAGCCGTCTCACGATCGCTCAGAAAGGCAGTTCGGGCTCGTTGCCGAAGTCGCGGTCGAGCACCTCCGCCGCAAGCTGGCGCGTGACCGGCCGACCGGCGGCGAGCGCGGCCTCGTCGAGCGCGGCCACGACATGGTTGGCCGCCTCCAGCGAGCGTTCGATGCGGCGCACGATATAGGTCGCGAGCGCCGGATCGACGCGGAGCTGGCGGTCGGCGAACAGCTTGACCAGGACGCGCTCGAGCAGCGCGTCGTCGGGCGGCAGCAGTTCCACCAGCAGCGCGGCGCGAAGGCGCGAGATGAGATCCGGCAGGGCCAGCGCCATCGCCGCCGGCGGCTGGCGGCTCGTCAGCAGCAGATGCGCGCCGCGCTCGCGCGCCCGGTTGATCAGGTGGAACATCGCCGGCTCGTCGATGACGCCGCGATCGACATCCTCGACGAGCAGCCGCCCGCCGGCGAGCAGCGGCTCGACGTCCTGTTCCCGAAGGTCACGCGCCGCGATCTGCGCCGCGCCGGCCGCCTCGCTCCAGATATGCCCCAGATGCGTCTTGCCGGACCCGGCGGGGCCGACGAGCAGCACGATTCGGCTCTGCCAATCCGGGAAGCGGTCGATCAGGGCAGCCGCGTTCTCGTTCGCCGTGCCGATCAGGAAATCGGCCCGCGTCATCTGGGGGTTATGCGGCAGGCTGAGGGCGAGCTGGCGGACGCTGCCGCCTTGCGACGGGGACACTCCGGTCTCCTCGTCGCCCTCCCCGCCCGCTTCGGAGCTATTCATCGTCGTCTATGGTGCCGACACCGCGATAGATGGGGCTTGTGAGGTAGCGGGCGAGCGCAAAGCGCATCAGCACCGCGATCGCCGCCGTTGCCGGAACGGCGATCAGCAGGCCGATGAAGCCGAACAGGACGCCGAACGCGAACAAGCCGAACATCAGCCAGACCGGATGCAGGCCGACGGAGCGCCCCACAAGGCGCGGCTGGAGAATGTTGCCCTCGAAGAACTGGCCGGTGACGAAGATCGCCACCGTTACCGCAACCCAGATCCAGTCCGGCCAGAACTGCACCAGCGCCACGCCGACCGCGACGACGAAGCCCACCGTCGAGCCGACATAGGGAATGAAGCTCAGCATGCCGGCGCCGAAGCCGATCAGCAGGCCGAAATTGAGGCCGAGAATGGCGAGGGCGAAGCCATAGAACGCGCCGAGGATCACGCAGAGCAGGCCCTGGCCGCGCACGAAGCCGGCCACCGCTGTGTCGATATCCCGGGCAATCATGCGGATCGTCTCGACATGGTCGCGCGGCAGCCAGCTATCGATACGCGCGATCATTCGGTCCCAGTCGACCAGCAGATAGAAGGCGACGACCGGCGTCACCACCAGGAGCGAGACGACGTCGATCAGCGCCGCACCGCCGCTCCAGATCTGCTGCATCAGCGTGGTCAGCCAGCTCGCCGCCTGGCTCATGAGCTGGCCCATCGAGGCTTTCAGCTGCGCCTCGTCGATGCTGAAAAGCTGGCCGAAGCGCGTGTTCAGGAACGAGGTGAAGAACTGCTGCAGCTGCTGCGCATAGGTCGGGATCTTCTCGATGAAGGCGACGAGTTGGTTCGCAAGGATCGGCACCAGCACGACGAACAGCAGCACGAGCAGGACCACGAACACGACGAGAATGACGAGCGAGGCCGCAAGGCGGCTGAGGCCGAGCCGCTCCAGCCAGTCAGCCACGGGATCGAGCGCATAGGCCGTCGCCATGCCCGCGATGAACGGCAGCAGCACGGTGCGGAACATGAACAGAAAGATCAGGAAGACCGCGAGGGTCACGAGCCAGAAACCGATCTGTCGCTGCAAGGTCACGGCGCGGCTGCCCCAGGGGTTACGATCGGCGAGGCCGTTCAGGCTCGTCATCCAGATAGGGCGAGTGCGCGAGCCGGGTCAAGCCGACGAATATCGGGGCCGGCGGGGCGCCAATGCTCGATTTGCGGTTGACGCCGCGCCGCTGGCATGATCCTCCCTCGGCATCGAAACCGGGACGAGCCGATGAACGACAGGACGCGCGCGCCGAACGCCCTCCGCTATGCCGATGCCGGCGTGGACATCGATGCCGGCAACCGGCTCGTCGACCGCATCAAGCCCCTCGTCAAGGCGACGCGCCGGCCGGGTGCGGACGCGGAGATCGGCGGGTTCGGCGGGCTGTTCGATCTGAAGGCCGCTGGCTATTCCGATCCACTGCTCGTCGCGGCAAATGATGGCGTCGGCACCAAGCTCAAGGTCGCGATCGACAGCGGCATTCACGACACGGTCGGCATCGACCTCGTCGCCATGTGCGTCAACGATCTTGTGGTGCAGGGCGCCGAGCCCTTGTTTTTCCTCGACTATTTCGCGACGGGCAAGCTCGACGTGGACGCGGCGACGGCCGTGGTCGCCGGCATCGCCGAAGGTTGCCGCATCGCCGGCGCCGCGCTGATCGGCGGCGAGACGGCCGAAATGCCCGGCCTTTATGGCGACGGCGACTATGACCTCGCGGGCTTCGCCGTCGGCGCGGTCGAGCGCTCCGGCCTGCTGCCGCGCGCCGACATCGCGGCCGGCGACGTGCTGCTCGGCCTCGCCTCTTCCGGCGTCCATTCGAACGGCTTCTCGCTGGTGCGGAAGATCGTGGAACTCGCGGGCGTCGACTACGCCGCGCCTGCCCCGTTCGCTCCCGAGGCGACGCTCGGCCGTGCGCTGCTGGAGCCGACGCGGATCTATGTGAAGCCGATGCTCGCCGCGATCCGAAAGACCAATGCCGTCAAGGCGATGGCTCACATCACGGGCGGCGGCTTCATCGACAATATCCCGCGCGTTCTGCCCGATGAACTCGCCGCGGCCATCGATCTCGACGCGGTCGTCGTGCCGCCGGTCTTCGGCTGGCTCGCCCGGACCGGCGGGGTCGAGACGCGCGAGATGCTGCGCACCTTCAATTGCGGTGTCGGCATGATCGTGGTCGTCGCCGCCGAGGCGGCGGACTCGGTCGCGGCCAGCCTCCAGGTGGAGGGCGAGCGCGTGATGCGACTCGGTTCGCTGGTACCGCGGACGAGCGAAGGCGTCGTCTTCTCCGGGACGCTCTCGCTGTGAAGCGCAAGGTCGGCATCCTGATCTCGGGGCGCGGCAGCAACATGTCGGCGCTGATCGATGCGGCTGAAGATGCTGATTTTCCTGCCGAAATCGCTCTCGTCCTATCGAACCGCGCCGACGCCGGCGGCCTCAAGGTCGCCGAAGACGCAGGCCTCGCGACGGCCGTCGTCGACCACAAGGCCTATGCCGACCGCGCGAGCTTCGATGCCGCGGTCGATGCACGGCTGCGCGAGGCCGGGGTCGAGATCGTGTGCCTCGCCGGCTTCATGCGGCTGCTGACGCCTCCCTTCGTCGAGGCCTGGCGCAACCGGATGATCAACATCCACCCATCGCTGCTGCCGCTTTTCCCCGGTCTTCATACGCATGAGCGGGCGATCGAGGCGGGCATGCGGCTCGCCGGCTGCACGGTGCACTTCGTGCGCGCGGAGATGGATTCGGGACCGATCATCGCCCAGGCTGCCGTGCCGATCGCCTTTGACGATACGCCGGAAACCCTTGCAAAACGGGTACTTAGCGCCGAGCACGAGATCTATCCGCTGGCGCTGGCGCTGGTCGCGGGCGATCTCGTCTGGGTCGAGGGCGAGCGGATCGCCTATGCCAGCGAGCTGCCGCTGGACCTTCAGGACCTGATCACCGCGCCCGCATTCGAGGGCTGATCAGACCAGGAACTGGCCGCCGCTCGCGTCGATGCACTCGCCGGTCACCCAGCGCGCATCGTCCGAGACGAGAAACGCAACGATATCAGCGACATCGCCGGTTTCACCGACCCGGTTGAACACCGAGCGCGACGCCGCGATCGCCGCGCCTTCCGGCCGGTTCACCCAGGCGCTCATATCCGTGCGGATGATACCCGGCAGCACGGCGTTGACCGTGATTCCGCGCGGGCCGAATTCCTTTGCGAATGAACGGGTTAGGTGGTTGAGACCGGCTTTGGTCATGCCGTAGAGCATCGCATCCGGCAACGCTTTCCGCGACAGGCCCGAGGAGATGTTGACGATCCGCCCGCCGTCGTTGAGTTTCGGCGCCAGCGTCTGCGTCAGGAGAAACGGCGCGCGGAGATTGACCGCGACCAGCGCATCGAACGTCTCCGCATCGGCCTCAGGCCCCTCGGGAAGCTGATGGCCGGCATTATTGACGAGAATATCGAGAACGGCACCCTCGCCGATCTTGTCCTCGACCTGCGCCAGAATCGATTGGGCTGCCGAAACCTCGGCAAGATCGGCGCCGACGAGAAACGGCCGTGCCGCAAAGCTCGCGATTTCTTCAGCCAGCGCCGCAGCCGCATCGGCGTTCCTGGCATAATGAATGCCGACATGGGCGCCTTCGCGGGCGAGGCGCAGCGCGATCGCCCGGCCGATGCCGCGCGAAGCGCCGGTGACGAGAGCGGTTTGGCCGGATAATCTCGACGTCATTTCAATGCCTTAGCTCGCGATTGGCCGCAGCCAGACCTTGGTGTCGTGCACCGCCGCGCCGCCGAAGGGCGCGACCGGGTCGGCGCCCGTCAACGTATTGATTCCATTGCCATCCTCGAAGGCGCTGTTCGCCCAGATGCCTTCGGAGATCACGACGCCGCGCTTAAGCCCGTCGAAGAAGCGCGCATGCAGCCGCACGGTGCCGCGCTCATTGCCCATCGCCAGCAGGCCGCCATTGGCGATACCGAGCGCCGCCGCATCGTCGGGATGGATCATCACCTCGGGCCGCCCCTCCTTGGCGATCGATCCCGGCGTCTCGTTGAAGGAGGAATTCAGGAAGGAGCGCGACGGCGAGGTGGCGAGTCGGAAGGGATGGCGCGCATCGGCCGCCTCGATCGCCTCCCAATGGTCGGGCAGGTCCGGCATCGCCGCGAACGGACCGACCGTGCCGTAATTCTCGGTGCGGACCTTCGTCCAGTCGACGCGGAAATGATACTTGCCGTCCGGATGGCCGAAGCCGTCGAGGAAATGGGCGCGTTCGAACGGCGTCTGGCAATCGAGCCAGCGCTTCTCTTCGAGCTCCTCCAGCGTGCCGCGATTGGACCGGCGCAGCAGATCGTCGATCAGTTCGCGCTCGCTCATGAAGAAGCCGGGATGGGTGAGGCCGAGGCGGGTGGCGAGGCCGGTGATCACCTGATGGTTGGTGCGACAGCCTTCCGGCGGCTCGACCTGCTTGCCGCCGAAGATGATGTATTGGTGGCCGCCGCCCTTGTAGATGTCGTCATGCTCCAGGAACATGGTCGCCGGCAGCACGATATCGGCCATCTTCGCCGTATCGGTCATGATCTGCTCGTGCACTGCGACGAAGAGGTCCTCGCGCGCGAAGCCGGCCTTGACCTTGGTCTGGTCCGGGCAGATCGAGACCGGATTGGTGTTCTGGATGATCATGGCGGTGACCGGCGGCCCGCCCTTCAGCGCATCCGAGTCATTGGTCAGCACGTCGGCGGTGCGCGACTGGTCGAGCTGGCGCACGGAGCGGTCGATCAAATCCTCGCCCTCGATCACCGACGCGTCGAGCTTGAAGATGCCGCTGTTCGAATGGAACGCGCCGCCGCCCTCATATTGCCATGACCCGAGCACGGCGGGGATCGAGAGCACGGCATGCATCGCCACCGCGCCGTTCCTCTGGCGCGAGAAGCCATAGCCGATGCGGAAGAAGGTCCGCTTCGTCGTGCCGATCAGCTTCGCGAATGCCTCGATCTCGGCGACCGAGAGCCCGGTGATCGCGGCCGCCCATTCCGGCGTTTTCGCGCGAAGATGCGCCTCCAGCTCCGCCGGCGCGTCGGTGTAGCGCGCGAGATAGGCGCGGTCGGCATGGCCGTCGCGGAAGAGGATGTGCATCAGCGCGCAGGCGAGCGCGCCATCCGTGCCGGGCTTGAGGCAGAGCGCAAGATCGGCCTGCTTCATGGTCTCGTTCTGGTAGATGTCGATTGCAACGATCTTCGCGCCGCGCTCCTTGCGCGCGCGGATCGCATGCGTCATGGCGTTGACCTGCGTCGCCACTGCATTGGTGCCCCAGAGCACGACGCAATCGGCCTTCACCATCTCGCGCGGATCGGCGCCCGCGATCCGACCGGCCCCGGCGATATAGCCCGTCCAGGCCATGTTGACGCAGATCGTGCCATAGAAGCCGGAATAGCGCTTCTCATGCCGGAGGCGATTGATGCCATCGCGCTGCACGAGGCCCATGGTGCCGGCATAATAATAGGGCCAGACCGTCTCGGCGCCGAGTCGCGCCTCGGCCTTGATGAAGGCCTCCGCGATCTCGTCGAGCGCCTCCTCCCAGCCGATCGGCGCCCATTCGCCACCGCCCTTTTCGCCTTTGCGGCGAAGGGGTTGCGTCAAGCGGTTCGGATTATGAATCCGCTCGGCATAGCGCGCGACCTTGGCGCAGATGACGCCGGCCGTATAGTCATTGTCCTTCGCCCCCCGAACCCGCCCGATCCGCTTCCCGTCGAGCACCTCGACATCGAGCGCGCAGGTGGACGGACAATCATGCGGACAGGCCGAATGGCCGATACGAAGGGGAACGTGCTGGTTCATCGGGCGTGGGGCTCGCTGGTGGTGCGAGAGGTGTTATGGCGCGATGCGGCAGGGGTGTCGAGGGAGGGAACGACACCGCGCGGTGTCGTCGAGCAACACCGGCGCGTCACCCTGCAGTTTGAAAGCCGACGTGCCCTCGCACCTCTGTGTGATGCGAGTTCTAGGTTCAAGCTCATAACGTCTACCCACGAACGAGCCAGGCTGCACCGAAGGCTGGCAAGTTCATCTCCAGAGAACAGTCTTAGTGCCCCACGCCTGGGGGACAGAACGTTGCAACGAATCCAGAATGGCCCTTTTCCGTATTTCAGCCATTGATGTGGGTTCGCCGTTGATGCACGTTATAGACGCAGTCGGTTAGGCGCAGGTTGCGCCTTGCATTTCGCACCTTGTTACCCATATCGCAAAATTGAGATACGACCGAACATGCCGTGTATGATTATGTGCTTCCTCAAGGAGGACAAGAGGACTGACGTGATTGAGGAATGGTATGGCGCCCAGACGAAAGCAGTGCAGGGCGTGTTCATTTCTCGACTGCGGGTCATGTCCCAAGCGAGCCAAACCGACTGGAATATCAAACACGTCAAGCCGCTAAAGTCATTCAAGGGCCTGCTAGAGATTCGCTTTAAGGCCGATAATGTCCAACGGCGGATTCTGAGTACCCATCGACCCAATAGCGCATTCACTATGCTTTACCCGGCGACCGAAAAAAATGACAGGTTCGTCCCCCCCGATGCTCCCAACCAGGCCAAGCAGCGAAAGCTCATTGTCGAATCCGATAGCACAAGAGAGCGCCCGCACCCTTTCAAGTTGGGATGACGATTTCCTTGCTTTGCTCGATGACAAGGACTTTCGGACCGCATTTGCAGCGGATCATGTTCGCTCGTGGATTGCCACTCAAATTCGCGCCCTGCGCGAGCAGAGTCCTCGCAAGTGGACACAAGCCGAACTCGCCGAGAAAATGGGCACTCGCCAGAGCGTGATTTCACGCCTGGAGGATCCAGACTATGGCAAGATCACCTTGGCTACGCTTTTTGAGATCGCCTCGGCGCTGGACGTGCCCCTATTTGTAAGTTTTGTCGGCTGGAGCAAATGGCTTAAGGAGATGGCCGATGTTTCTCGTGAGGCGGCAGAAACCGAGAGTTTTGATCTTGCGTCAATTCGGAACGAGCGAGCACTTGAATGGGTAACTAGATGGCAGAGCCAAGTGACGCAAACGGTGTCCGATACCCTTTTTGAGACGCTTCGGCACCATCTGGATGTTATTCATTCAGGCCAATCTACTCGATCATCGGCTTTGTCGTTAAATTCGATGCCTATTGCTTATACTCACCGACCCACACCCTCCACGCAACTGGCCAACAGCTCTTGGCATCGCCAAGCGATTAACGAATTTCTTTCCGAAGAAAGTGGACCACCAGCGCGAATTTCTGCCAACGAACTAGATTTCTCTAGACAAGATTTGCCGGAAGGCTTTCCCCAGATGCCATATATGCAAGGTCCGGGCGAATGAAACTTGTCAATATAGAGACGTCTCGTGTCACTCGGATATATCCCCCAGATGAGATCCAGCCATGGGGCGGGTTTTACGCTCCTGCTTTGGCGAAGGCCATCGTCGACCACTATGAGTTCCAATCCCCACCCTCCCCGAACCCGGAGACTCCGAATTCTATAATATTGACAGGTGGTCGGGTACTGGTAGACGGCTCGACGCCCATTAACATCAAGTCGCTGGGACTATATCCTGACGGTTTCATTGTTGACACATATGAGACCGCCGGATCGATGGCCGTGGCCATGGAATTTGAAAGATGGCTCGTCGAGAATTTTGCGTTCCGCTACCCGAAAAAATCTCCAAGGAATCTATACGACAGCAATCTTATTGTAGACTTCGACGAGGACATCAGCAGATCGCTGGGTATATTAGTCAGTATGGGACAGGCAATTGGCGGCGCACTTTATCAGACATACGAGACTTATGTGCCCCTCGGCGTTCATGCGATTGCATTCTCAGCAGACCCGGAATACGTCACGACTCATGGAATTCAATTCAAAACTGATTTTTCCATAGTCAGGCGTCTAGGGCACCCGCATAGCGGCAATCGCTACTTCTGCACCGCGCCCTTGCCTAACCGTACTCACTTCGATCTTCTAATTAATCTTGAAAATATCGCACTGGGACGCATCGCCTAGACTGAGCGCAATATAAAAGCTGCGGATTCAGTGGGTGATGGTCGCGATGCATGATCCCTCCCGGATGGGTCAGTAGAATGGACGACACATCCCCCCTCCTCACCCCAACAACCGCTCCGCCCACTTCGCCACATCATCCCCGCTGCCGAGATCGGCCTGCACCAGCCCGTCGACCATGAAGGTCGGGGAGACGTGGATGCCGTTCTGGCGGGAGTATTTGGCGTGCCACTTGATCTCTTTTTCGAGCTCGCGCGCCTCATAGGCGTCCCAGAGCGGAACGCCGCTATAAGCAATGAGGCGGTCGATGATCTGGCGCGGGGTGGCGTCGAGATTGGGGCCGCCGAAATGGTGGTCGAACTCGAATTCCTCGCGATGCGCGGCGATGGCGTCCAGCACCTTGCGCGCCGTGTCCTTGCCGCCCGGCAGCATCGAGGCGGCGAGGATGCAGCGGACCAGCAGGCCTGAGAGCATGTGCCAGGGCTGCGAGACGAAGCGCAGCTTGACCGTGATCTTGTCCACGCCGGCGGCGGCCAGCAGCGCATCGACCTTGCCATAGGCGCGGCAGGAGAAGGGGCAGGTCGGCTCGAGGAAGATCTCGAAGAGGCGCGGGCCGCTGCCGAAGGTGAGCGGGTCGGCGTGGCGGGCGGCGTCGGTCATGTCGGGGTCTCCTGCGATGGCGTGGGCCGCGGTGCGGCCGAAGGCTTGGGGCAAGGAGCATGGCGCAGAAGGCGCGCCGCGGGAAGGCGCGAGGGCGCCGCGTCCACGGCTTCCGGCCGTCGGCCGCGCTCAGGCGCGGAGATCGGCGGGCGCGGTGCGGAAGGCGATCTCCTTCGCATCCGGCAGCCCCGCCACGGCATAGCGGTTGCGGCCGGCGGTCTTGGCGGCGTAGAGCGCGGCATCCGCGGCGGCGGTGAGCGCATCGCCGTTCTGCCCGCGCTGCCACTCCGCTCCGCCGATCGAGAGCGTCAGCGTGATCGCCTTGCCGTCATGGGCGAGCGGCGCGGTCTGCACGGCGCCGACCAGCGCGGCGGCCATGGCGCCGGCCTGCTCCGCGCTCGTGCCGGGCAGGACGACGCAGAATTCGTCGCCGCCCGTGCGGGCGATCATGTCGCCAGGCCGCAGCCGCGCCCGCACGGTGCGCGCGACATGCACGAGGCCGGCGTCGCCCGCGCCATGGCCGTGGCGGTCGTTGAGCTCCTTGAGCGCATCGAGATCGACGACGAGGAGCGCGAGCGGGCGGCGGGTCGCGTTGGCGGCCGCGATCTCGTCCGTGATGCGCTCGGCCAGCGCACGGCGATTGGGCAGGCCGGTCAGCTCGTCATGCAGCGCCTTGTGCTCGAGCCGCGCATAGAGGCGATCGACCACCATCAGCACCAGACCGAAATTCCAAAGCACGCCCGAGAAGACCACCACCAGCACCGCGCTCGGCTCGAGGGTGGCATAGAAGGCGCGGCTGGTGATGCCGAGCAGCGTCATGCCGTTGCCGATCGTCTCCATGCCATGGGCGGCGATGGCGAGGC
The DNA here is from genome assembly GCF_014196455.1 of Kaistia hirudinis. Lineage (GTDB taxonomy): Bacteria > Pseudomonadota > Alphaproteobacteria > Rhizobiales > Kaistiaceae > Kaistia > Kaistia hirudinis. The sequence continues at coordinate 1,002,841 of NZ_JACIDS010000002.1, read as the reverse complement.
CCATGGCGCCCATGGCGATCCGCCGGCCGACGCGCCGCCCGCTCGTGCGGTGCAGGTCGAGAATCGAGGCGACGAGCGGGATCGACTGCGCGACGGCATAGACGACGTTGCGCATGCTGTAGTCGGGATCGACGAAGGTCAGCGGGATCAGGATGAGGGCGGTGACCAGGACGAGCGCCGCGATCCAGGCCCAGGGGACGGGACGGCCCTCGAAACGGCGGATGCCGGCCCAGAACAGCGAGAAGGCGAACACGACGAGAAGGTTGCCGAGGAAGATCGGCAGCATGTCGTCCATGAACGAGGCGGAGGCGAGCGTCACGCCGCTCACCACTGCCGTGATGCATGCGAGCGCCCAGATTCCGGCGGCGCTCAGCTGCTCATAGGAGCGGTAGACGACGACCCAGACGATCGCCATCAGCAGCGAGTTCAGCAGGACAACGAAGTAGAGCGTCGTGAAGTCGAGCGCCATTGCGGCACGAACCTCCCCTGCGCGCCTTCCAGCGCCCCTTTGTCTCCTGTCGAGTCTGCCCTGCCCGCTGCGCTAACTGCCGCAAGTGCGCGGCCGGGTAAACCTCAAATTGCATCAGGGAGCGAACAAAAGGTTTCCGCCGCCTGGCCGGGCGGCGATCCGCGCTCCACTTGTTCGCCGATCGGCGGTAGAAGGCGGGCATGAACTATCGCCACGCCTATCACGCCGGGAACTTCGCCGATGTCGTCAAGCATGCGAGCCTCACGCTCGTCATCGAGCGGCTGAAGGCCAAGGACAAGCCCTTCCGCATCATCGATACCCATGCGGGGATCGGGCTCTACGACCTGGCCGGCCCGCTCGCCGCCAAGACGGGGGAATGGGAGCGCGGCATCGGCCGCCTCGTCGGGCCGGATCTTGCGCCCCGGCCGATGGCGAAGAAGCTCGCCGCCGCGCTGACGCCCTATCTCGCCGCGGTGCGGGCCGCCAATCCGGGCGGACGGCTCAAGCATTATCCGGGATCGCCGATGATCGCGCGCGCGCTGATGCGCCCGGTCGACCGGCTGACGGCGGTGGAGCTGCACCCGGACGACTATCGCACGCTCGCCGCCCGCTTCGCCGGCGACATCCAGGTCAAGGCGATCGAGCTCGACGGCTGGCTGGCGCTCGGCTCCTTCGTGCCGCCCAAGGAGCGTCGCGGACTGGTGCTGGTCGATCCGCCCTATGAGCAGGCGGACGAGTTCGCGACGCTGGCCGACGGCTTCATCAAGGCCTATCGGCGCTGGCCGACGGGCGTCTATGCGCTCTGGTATCCGGTCAAGGATCTCGTCGCCGTCAAGCGGCTCTGGCAGACCCTGGCGGAGAGCGGCATCCAGCGCCTGCTCGCCGCGGAGCTGTGGGTGCGCGACCGTGCGACGCCGGAGAGCTTCAACGGCACCGGCCTCGTCCTGTGCAACCCGCCCTATGAGCTGGACCGCACGCTGGACGAGATGCTGACCGGCCTCGTGCCGATCCTCGGCGAGGACGACAAGGCCGGCCGGCGCGTGTGGTGGATCAGGGGCGAGGAATAGCGGACGCCGCGCCGTAGCGCAGCCCGTCGACGAGCAGCGCGACCATGCGCTCGGCATGGCCGGGCCGATCTTCGCGCGCCTGCATGCCGAGGCGCGCGGCCGCGTTCAGAAGTTCATCGGCCTCGACATCGGCGCGGATTTCGCCTGCCGCGATCGCTGCGTCCAACAGCTGGCGCAGCGCCGGCACGAGCCGCGCCTGGAAATAGTCCGGCAGACAGCTGTAGGACGGATCGCCCGAATGCAGCGCGCCGGCGAGGCCGCGCTTGGTCGCGATGAACGCGGCATAGCGCTGCATCCACCGCGCGAGCGCCTCCCCGGGCGCGTATTCGGCGGCGAGGGCCGGCGCGGCGTCCGCACAGGCATCGACCTCGCGGCGGAAGACGGCGCCGACCAGATCGGCGCGCTGCGGAAAGTGGCGGTAGAGCGTGCCGACACCGACCCCGGCCTTGGCCGCGATCTCCCTGACGGGCGCATCGACGCCGGACGCTGCAAAGACCGCCAGGGCCGCATCCAGCAACGCACCCAGATTCCGCTGCGCGTCGGCGCGCGCGGGCTTGCCCTTCTCGGCCTGGCGAAAAGCGTCATCGCCCGGTTCGGCCGACTCCTGACTCATAACCCAAATCTTCTCTTGCTAAACGGAACAATGTTCCGTATTTAATCGGAATGACGTTCCGTTTCGTGAGAATAGCCCGATACGGCTGCGTTGACCACTCTTTCCCCTACAGGACACCCCTATGTCGCACAAACGCATCGCCCTCGTCACCGGGGCCAATCAGGGCATCGGATTCCAGCTTTCGAAGGAGTTGGTGGCCCATGGCGTCACCGTCCTGATGGGATCGCGCAATCTCGAGCGCGGCGAGGCCGCCGCCCGAGAGATCGGCGACGGCGCCATCGCGATCCAGATCGATGTGACCGATCCGGCCTCGATCGCCGCCGCCACGGCGCGCATCCGCACCGAGTTCGGGCGCCTCGACCTGCTGGTCAACAATGCCGCCATCTCGAACACGCGGGAGAGCGGCTTCACGATGGCGGACTACATCAAGACCAGCGGTGCCAGCATCGCCTCGCTCGACGAGATCCGCGCCGTCTGGGAAACCAATGTCTTCGGGGTCCTCGCCGTCTACCAGGCGATGCTGCCGCTGCTGCGCCTCTCCTCGGACGCCCGCATCGTCAATGTCTCCAGCGGCGCCGGCTCGCTCACCCTCAACGCCGACCCGTCCTTCCCCTACCGCTCGGTCTTCAACCCCGGTTATGGCGCCTCCAAGGCCGCGCTCAACGCCGTGACGCTCGGCATGATGATCGAGCTGGAAGGGAGCGGCATCAAGGTGAACCTCGTCTCCCCGGGCTTCACCAGCACGAACCTCAACAATTTCGAGGGCACGGAATCGCTCGAGGACGGCTCCCGCGAGGTGGTGCGCGTCGCCCTGCTCGGCCCGGACGGTCCGAGCGGCACCTTCACCATGTGGGAGAACGCGACGATCCCGTGGTGATCCGCCGCCGAACCCGTCCAGCCCATCCAAGGAGGCCGCCATGAACTACCGCACGCTCGGCAAGACCGGCATCAAGGTCAGCCCCTATGCCCTCGGTGCCATGATGTTCGGAGGGATTGCCAACGCCGATCACGACGACTGCATCCGCATCATCCACAAGGCGCTCGATTTCGGCATCAACTTCATCGACACAGCCGACCGCTACAGTGCCGGCGAATCCGAGGAAATCGTCGGCAAGGCCCTGAAGGGACGGCGCGACAGCATCGTGCTGGCGACCAAATTCTCGGGTCCGATGGGCGAGGATCCCAACCGGCAAGGCGCCTCGCGGCGCTGGATCGTGCAGGCGGTCGAGGATTCGCTCCGCCGCCTGCAGACCGACCATATCGATCTCTACCAGATCCATCGGCCGATGCCGGATACCGACATCGAGGAGACCTTGTCGACCCTCACCGATCTCATGCGGGCGGGCAAGGTGCGCGCCATCGGATCCTCGACCTTCCCGGTCTCCGAGATCGTCGAGGCGCAATGGGTGGCGGAGCGGCGCGGGCTGGCGCGCTTCCGCACCGAACAGCCGCCCTATTCGATCCTCGATCGCGGCATCGAGGGCGACATGCTGCCGACCTGCCAGCGCTACGGCATGGGCGTCGTGGTGTGGAGCCCGCTGTCGAAGGGCATGCTCACGGGCCGCTACCGCAAGGGCCAGCCGCTGCCCGAGGGCGGCACGCGCGCCCGGGTGTTCAGTCGGCAGATGTCGGATGAGCGCAGCCTCGACGCGGTCGAGCAGCTCATTCCGCTGGCGGCCGAAGCCGGGATGTCGCTCACCTACATGGCGATGGCCTTCGTCATGGCGCATCCGGGCGTGACGTCGGCCCTCCTCGGCCCGCGCACCATGGCCCATCTCGACGACCTGCTCGCCGGAGCCGAAACGCGCCTCACCGACGACCTCATGGACCGGATCGACCAGATCGTCCCGCCGGGAACCGATGTCGGGCTGAACGAGGCGGCCTACCGTCCCCCGGCGGTGACGCAGCCGGGCCTCCGTCGCCGCCCGGCCAGCGAGCGCGTCGCGGCCTGATCCCCGCGGCGCGCGGATCGGTTCGGTTGGCGCCCCTCAATAGCCCCGCGTGCCCGACGCGCTCAGGTCGAGCGCCGGGCCGGCCGGCGCCTGGGGTGGATCGGGGCGAGGAATAGCCGCCGTCATTTGACGAGCACGTGGCCCTGCGGCTCGGTCTCGTTCCGCAGCGCGTCGCAGGCATCCTGCCAGGCCGTGTCGCCGGGATAGAGTGCGCTGCGCAGGAAGGCCGCGCTCATGCGCTGGATCAGCGCGACCCGTTCGGGGCTCTCGTCCGAGGTCTCGGTGACCGTGTAGCCCGATATGCCGCCGAGCAAATGCTCCCCGCCATGGAGCGTCAGGAGGCCCCGGCCGTTCGGGCTGAGATAATAGGGATCATAGAACCAGTCCGGTCCGCGCACCGTCAGGGGCGAGCGATCCTGGTCGCCGGCAACGACCAGGGTCGGGACACGCAAGGGCGCGAAGTCGACACCGAGATAGGGTAGGTGTTCGGCGGCGAAGGCGCTGAGATCCTTGCCGCCGCGACCGCCGGCCGCCATCAGGATGCCGGCGCCGATCCGCGCATCGGACAGGTCTTCCCCCTCCCCGCCTTCCAGACCGATCATCCGGGCGCCGAGCAGCAGGGCCGTGGTATGGCCGCCGAAAGAATGGCCGACGGCCGCGATGCGTCCGTGATCGACCCGGCCTGCGAGCCCCGGCAATGCGCGTTCCAGAAGCGCGAGATGGTCGAGCGCCCGCTTTACGTCCTCGACGCGGATGCGCCAGATCGAGGCGCGGCGGGGATCGTCCTCGGCCAGCCCCATCCGCCGGGAATCGAGATGGGTCGGCTGGATCACGACGAAGCCGTGGGCGGCCCAATAGTCGGCGAGCGGCGCATAGCCATCCATCGACGAGCCGAAGCCGTGCGAAAAGACGATGACGGGCAGGTCGCGGCCCTCGACCGGAGCGGAAATCCGCAGTTGGAGATCGTCGCCGCGTCCCGGCGCAGCGAGGCGGATCGCGCGGACGGACGCCACCGGGATCGGCGCGTCCATATTGGCGTCTCGATAGATGCGGGTCGTCGGAATCATGGCCGTGTTCCTTCTGTCCGGGCGATCGGAACGCGGCGCGCGCCGGTTCGGATCGGGCCTCAGGTCTCAAATCTTGACCAGGACCGGATAGTCGACCATCAATTCGAGCGTCAAACGCATATCTTTAGGACCAGGTCATATGGGATTGACCACTGCCGGCGGCCCACGCTCCGATTGCCGGGGCATCAGCGAGGTGCTCAACCGCGTCGGAGACAAATGGACGGTACAGGTCGTCGTCGCCCTCCATGAGCGTCCGTGCCGGTTCAACGAGGTGAAGCGCAGCGTGAATGGCATCTCGCAGCAGATGCTGATCAAGACGCTGAAAACGCTGGAACGGGACGGCCTCGTCGAGCGAACCGTTCGCCCCAGCACGCCGCCCCAGGTCCAATATGCCCTGACGCCGCTCGGCCGTTCGCTGGCCGATCCGGTACACCGGTTGGCGGAGTGGGCGATGGCGCATCGGGACGCCATCCATGACAGCCAGGCACGGTTCGACGAACGCAGCACCGGAAACGACTGACGCTCCGCGGCTGCGCCCGCCCCTCAATAGCCCCGCGTGCCCGGCGCGTTCAGGTCGAGTACCGGGCCGGCCGGCGAGCGCGCGGCGGTTTGAGCCATCCGGGAGCTTCCGACGGAAAGAACCCTCAGCCCCCCGCGCACCAGCCGGCCGTCAGGGCGACGGGTGCCAGGCCTCGGCCGTGGCCTCGAAGCCCTGTCGGCGGACGATGTCGAGGATCATGCCGCGCAGCCAGCGGTGCCAGTCCTCCTCGGAATGGCGGGCGTGCCAATAGAGGCGGATGTCCGGAACCGCGATCGGGACCGGCGGGCGAAAGATCGCGAGGTCGAACTGCCGCGCCGCGATCTCTGCGAATTGCGACGGCACGACAGAGATGAGCCCGCCCTCGGCGACGCAGAGTGCGATCGCCGCAAATTGCGGCACCGCGACGACGACACGCCGCTCGCGGCCGATGGCGGCGAGCGCGAGGTCGGTCGCACCGGAAAAGCCGCCATCGATGGACCGCAGCGCATGGGGCTGCGCGCAGAATAGATCGAGCGGCATCTCGTCACCACTCTTCAGCCCCGAGGCCCGGATGGCGGGATCGTCGCGGCGGGCGATGACGGCGAAGGGGGAGCGGAACAGGATCTCCGAGGCGATCCAGTCGGGCATCACCAGCGGACGCTCCAGCGCGGCGTCGATTGCGTCGTCCTGCAGCATCCGCCCGACATCGCCGCGCGAACTGTCCAGCATGCGCAGGCGAATTCCCGGCGCGATCCCGGCGAACTCGCGGAAGAGCGCAGGTACGAGCGTCGTCGAGAAGAAATCCGCACCGAGCAGAGTCACCGTGCGCTCTACGCGCGCCGGGTCGAATGTCTCACCCGCGCCGAGGGCCGCCTCCAGCATGGCGAGAGCGCGCTGGACGCTCTCCTGCAGCGCTTCGGCGCGCGGCGTCGGCAGCATCTCGTTGCCGACACGCACGAGTAGCTGGTCGCCGAGATGATGACGGAGCCGGTTCAGCGCCGCGCTCACGGCCGGCTGGCTGAGGCCGATGCGCTCGCCGGCGCGCGTGACGCTGCGCTCCTTGAGCAAGGCGTCAAAGACACGCAGCAGGTTCATGTCGAAGGCATTGAAATTCACGTCAGCAATGACCTCCATATGATCTTTCGATTTCATCGCCCGACGGCGAAGCATTAGCAAATGGAGGACGAAAGCAATCGTCGATCCTCACAAACGGCAGACAGCAAATGCTTCACGTAAACGCCCGCAACGGCGGCGATGGGCGCCGCCATTTCCTTGCCACCAATGTCGAGGTCCTGGTCTCGGCGGATGACGGAGAGGACGCGATCTGCGTCGTCGAGCACCGCGTCCCGGCCGGGGACTCGCCGCCGCTGCATGTGCATCGCGACGAAGACGAGACCTTCGTCATCCTCGAGGGCCGCGTCCGCTTCCTGGTCGGCGACGAGGTCTTCGTGCTCCCGGCGGGCGCCGCCGCAGTGGCGCCGAAGGGCATCGCGCACAGCTATCGCGCCGAGTCGCCCGAAGGCGCGCGCTTCCTCACCGTGACGCGCGGCAGCGATTTCGAGACCCTGGTGAAGACTATCGGCCAGCGGACGGGTTCGACGGCGTTGCCGCCGCGGGTCGAGGTCACGCCGGAGATGGCAGAGGGCCTCGCCGCGGCCTGCGCCGCCAACGCCATCGACATCGTCGGCCCGCCGCTCACCTGACGGGGGATCTGCCATAAGCGGCCGGCCGGCGCGATATCAGGTCAGAGGCCCCGCGTGCCCGGCGCGCTCAGGTCGAGCGCCGGGCCGACCGGGACGATGCCGGTCGGGTTGATCGTGCGGTGGCTCTGGTAATAGTGCTTCTTGATGTGGTCCATATCGACCGTCTCGGCGATGCCGGGCACCTGGTAGAGCTCGCGCACATAGGACGACAGCGCCGGATAATCCGCTATGCGGCGGATGTTGCACTTGAAGTGCCCGACATAGACCGGATCGAAGCGCAGCAGCGTCGTCCAGAGCCGCCAGTCCGCCTCGGTCGGCGTGTCGCCGGTGAGATAGCGCTGCTTGGAGAGGATGCCCTCCAGCCAGTCGAGCGATTCGAACAGCGGGCCGACGGCCTCCTCATAGGCGGCCTGCGTCGTCGCGAAGCCGGCGCGATAGACGCCGTTGTTCACGGTCGGATAGATGCGCGCATTAAGCGCGTCGATCTCCGCGCGGAGCGGCTCGGGATAATAGTCGCCCGCCTTCGCGCCGATCCCGTCAAAGGCGGAATTCAGCATGCGGATGATCTCGGAGGATTCGTTCGAGACGATCGTCCGTCGCTCCTTGTCCCACAGCACCGGCACCGTGACGCGGCCCGTATAATGCGGGTCGGCGAGCGTATAGACCTCGTGCAGGAACTGCTTGCCGTTGATCTTGTCTTCCGTGACGCCGGGGCCGGGATCGAAGGTCCAGCCGTTCTCCAGCATCAGCCAGTTGACGACCGAATAGTCGATGATCCCCTCGAGGCCCTTGAGCGCGCGGAAGATCATGGTGCGGTGAGCCCAGGGACAGGCGCGCGCGATATAGAGGTGATAGCGCCCCGCCTCGGCCTTGAAGCCACCGGTACCGGTCGGGCCGGGACTGCCGTCGGCCGTCACCCAGTTGCGGAAGCCCGCGGCCTGCCGCTCGAAGCGACCGCCCGTGGTCTTGGTGTCGTACCACTGGTCTCGCCATTCGCCGTCGATCAAGAGGCCCATCGCCGCTCTTCCTTCCGCTCGCCATGCATTCTTGCTGCCCAACATGTGCGTCAGCGCGCGGCGTGTCACCAGAGGCACGCATGGCGACAAACCGTTCACAGTCCCGCGCGGTGCGCTTGACCCGCGCCCATCCGGGACGCATCGTTCGGCGGGTTTGACCTCAAGGGGGAATCGCGGCCATGGTCCGTGCGCTCTTCGCCATGCTGATGATCGCGCTGCTCGGCAGCGTCGCCGCGGCTGGAACGCGTGATCTCGACAATCCGGCCGTGACCGTCGGTCCGCTCTCGCGCGGCAGCGTGCCGACCTGCGACCAGAACTCGGTCCTCGGCAATGTCGCCAAGCGCTATCGCACCGTCCAGACCGATCTCTGGCAGACGGACCTCTCGATCGCGACCATCCGCAAGATCAACCAGACGGCCTTCCTGCCCGGCGATCCCGGCCTGCTGGATCGTCGCTTCTGCCATGCGAAGGTCGAGCTCTCCAACGGCCGGCCGGCCGACCTCTTCTATCTCATCGAGGAGCGGCAGGGCTTCGCTTCGATCGGCTGGGGCGTCGAATTCTGCGTCGCGGGCCAGGATCCGTGGCGCGTCTTTGACGGCGGCTGCCGCACCGTTCGCTACTAGGCCGGGAGGCGGCCGATGAGCCGGCTCGCGTCCCGCGTCGGCTCCCGTCCTGCCGGAGCCCTTGGCCGTCTGCTGGCCGCCCTCGCCGCGGCGGCGATCGTCTTCTTCTCCGCCGCCAGCCTGCCCGCCCGCGCCGACACGCCGGGCGATTTCGCCTTCTATGTCCTGTCGCTCTCCTGGTCGCCGACCTATTGCGAAAGCAACAAGGCCAAGGGCGACCGCCTCCAGTGCGGCGGGCGGCCCTTCGCCTTCGTCGTGCACGGGCTGTGGCCGCAATATGAGCGGGGCTATCCGAGCGACTGCTCGAGCCCGCGCGGCGATGGCGTCCCGCGCTCGATCGTCGACGGCATGCTCGACATCATGCCGAGCCCCGGGCTCGTTCGCCATGAATGGCGCCAGCACGGCACCTGCAGCGCGCTGAACCAGAGCCAGTATTTCGACGTCGTGCGGCGCGCCTTCGAGACGGTCAAGATTCCCGAGCGCTTCGTGGCGCCCGAAGCGCCCCTCACGGTCTCGCCGAACGAGGTCGAGGCGGCCTTCCGCGCCGTCAATCCGGGGCTGATGAGCAATGCGATCGCCGTTGCCTGCGACCAGCAGCGCCTCAAGGAAGTGCGGATCTGCCTGACGCGGAGCCTCGCCTTCCGCCCCTGCCCCGAAGTCGACCGCGGCGCCTGTCGCCGCGATCGACTCGTCATGCCGCCTGTGCGCTGAAAGACCTTTCATGCTGATCCTTCGATCGTCCGACGCCTCGCCCTTCGGCCGCAAGGTGAAGATCGCCGCGCATCTGCTCGGCCTCTACGACCGGATCGAGGTCGTCGCGACCGATACCGGCGATCCCGCCGACACGATCCGCAAGCAGAATCCACTCGGCAAGATCCCGGCGCTCGTCCTCGAAGACGGCAGCGTCGTCTATGATTCGCGCGTGATCGTCGAATATTTCGACCATCTGGCCGGCGGTGGCCGCATCATCCCGCAGGCGGCGGAGCGGCGCTTTCCCGCGCTCGTGCTGCAGGCGCTGGCCGACGGCGTCCTCGATGCGGCGCTGCTGCAGGTCTATGAAAAGCGCTGGCGCGACGAGCCACTGCGCAGCGATCGCTGGCTGGCGCACCATGCCGACAAGGTCGCGCGCGGGCTCGCGGCGCTGGCCGAGACCGATCTTTCCGGCGAAACGCATATTGGTCACATCGCCGTCGCCTGCGCGCTCGGCTATCTCGACCTGCGGTTCGAGGGAAGCTGGCGCGCGCAATATCCCGGCCTGGTGGCCTGGCTGGATGATTTCGCGGCCCGCACGCCCTCCTTCGCCGCGACGCGGCCCAAGGGCTGAGCTGCGCCGCGACACCGATCTGACCCTGGGGAGCTAGACCAATGCGTTTTTCGGTTCGCGACGCCGACACCGTCGCCGAGATTCTGCGTGAAGCCGCCGCAACCGAGATCATGCCGCGTTTCCATCACCTCGGTGCCGGCGCGATCCGCGAGAAGACCTCGGCCGAGGATCTCGTCACCGATGCCGACGTCGCGGCTGAAAAGGTCATTGCCGCGGCACTGGTGAAGGCCTTCCCCGGCTCGATCGTCATCGGCGAGGAGAGCGTGTCGGCCCGGCCGGCGCTGCTCGATGAGCTCGACGGCGCCGATCTCGCCTTCGTGGTCGACCCGGTCGACGGCACCAAGAACTTCGCCTCCGGCCTGCCCCTGTTCGGCGTCATGGCGGCGGTTGTCGCCCGCGGCGAGATCGTCGGCGGCATCATCCTCGACCCGGTGGCCGGCGACTGGTCGATCGCCGTGCGCGGCGAAGGCGCGTTCACGGTCGGCAAGGACGGCACGCGCGTGCCGCTCGAGGTCGCGCCGCCCAAGCCCGCCGCCAAGATGTCCGGCACGGCCTCCTGGTCGACCCTGCCCGAGCCGCTGCGCTCGCAGCTCTGCGCCAATCTCGCCAACACCCGCTCGGCGGCGAATTATCGCTGCGCGGCGCAGGAATACCGGATGATGGCGAGCGGCAATTCGCATTTCGCCGTCTATTCCAAGATCAATGTCTGGGATCATGCAGCCGGCTGGCTGATCCACCGCGAAGCCGGCGGCTATTCGGCCCGCTTCGACGGCACCCCCTATCTCGCCGCCCACCGCGACGGCGGCCTGCTGTTCGCGCCGACCGAGGAGTCCTGGCACGATCTGCACAAGGCGCTGTTCGTCGGGACGCAATACGCTGGTTGAGAGAGGGGCGAAGGGGCCGCCAAGGGACGCCCTGGCAGGCGTGAAGCGTCCGCCCTTTAGCCCGGAACGCCGTCATTCCGGCGAAAGCCGGAATCCATACAGCCTGAGGCGTATGATCGTTTGCCGCTTCGGCTGAATGGATCCCGTGTCGAGCACGGGATGACGGCGGAGACGGTGGCGCCTCGTCGCCCGCGTCCTTGTTCACGACAAGGTGAACGTGACGCCGTTGCGCGGAATTGTTCTAAGATCCGCCTCCAGCGGGGGATTGATCATGCCTGCCTATCTATATCTCGGTATCGCGATCGTGTCGGAGGTCATCGCGACCTCGGCCATGCGTGCATCGGATGGGTTCACCAAGCTGATCCCCTCCCTCGTCGTGATCGTCGGCTATGTGATTTCGTTCTACTTCTTGTCGCTGACGCTGAAGGTCTTGCCGGTCGGCATCGCCTATGCGATCTGGTCCGGCACGGGCATCGTCCTGATATCCGGCGCCGCCTGGCTGCTCTTCGGACAGAAGCTCGACGCCGCGGCGTTGATCGGCATCGGCCTGATCATCGCCGGTGTCATCGTCATCAACGCCTTCTCCCAGTCCTCGGCGCATTGAACGGGAGGCGCCGCCTCACCGCCGCTCCTGCTTGACTGTTTCTTCCTTCTATTTATCCATTCGGTTAAATCGAGGAGGACCGTTCATGCGGCCGCTGATCCTGAAAATGTCGATGTCGGCCGATGGCTTCGTCTGCGGGCCGGAGAACCAGGTCGAATGGGTGTTCGCCTCCATGGACGAGGGCGCCAATGCCTGGACCATGGATCTGCTCTGGAGCGCCGGCGTCCATGTGATGGGCAGCCGGACCTATTACGACATGGCCAGCTACTGGCCCTATTCGACGGAAATCTACGCCGCGCCGATGAACGAGATCCCGAAGGTGATCTTCTCGCGCGCCGGGCTCATCGAGCCGCCGCGCGCGCGGCTCGCCATCCGCCAATCAGACGGTGCCATCTCGCCGGGGGAGACGGCGGCGACCGACGCCGACCGCGCGCTGTCGCCCGTCGAGGCGGCCTGGGCCGAGCCGCGCGTCTCCGGCGATCTCGAAGGCACGATCGCGCGGCTGAAGGCCGAAGGCGGCAAGCCGATCCTCGCGCATGGCGGCGTCCGCTTCGCGCGCAGTCTGATGGCGGCGGATCTCGTCGACGAACTGCGCCTGCTGGTGCATCCGGTGCTGCTCGGGCGCGGCAAGTCGATCTTCAGCGAGCTGGCGGCGCCGAAGACGCTGAAGCTCCTCAGCGCCTCGGTCTTCGCGACCGGCGCCATGGCGCAGGTCTATCGTCCGGCCTGACCATCCCCCCGAAAAGACGATGCCCGGGACGGGCCCGGGCATCTTCTCGCGTGCGGGGTGGGAGCGCGCGGCAGAAAGGTCAGAACTTGTAGCCGACGCCAGCGCGGATCGTGCTGGTGTTGAGGTCGACATTCTGGCCGGTGAGCGGGCCGGTCTGGTAAAACTGCTCGCCGAAATCCGCGTACTGATATTCGAGGCGCGCGGTGACATGGTCGGTCACGGCCGCCTCGACGCCGGCGCCGAGCGTCCAGCCCCAATGGGTGTTGTCGGTTTCGTAGCCGCCCTTGCTGACGGTCGCGCCCGAGACGGCGCCGCCGCCCGTGCCATAGGCCATGACGCGGCCGAAGGAATAGCCGGCGCGGCCCCGCAGCGTCCCGTCCCAGTTCTGCTTCACCGAGCCATCGAAGCCGTAATTGCCACGGACATTGTCGATGTTCAGGTCGCCTTCGACGCCGAGCACGACGTTGTTGCCGAGGTCGTAGTTGTAGCCGCCATAGACGCCGATCTTGCCGCCTTCCGCGGTCGGCGTCGCCGGGGCGAGATTGTTGCGGACGTCGAAATCGCTCCAGCCATAGCCGAGGATCGCGCCGAGATAGGGCCCGGTCCAGGTGAAGCCCGTGGGGGCCGTGACGAGCGGCGAGGGATTATAGGAAAGGTCGGCGGCAAGCGCCGGGACCGCGCCGAGCGCGAGAGCCGCGGCGGCGAGCGAGAAAGTGCGGATACGCAGCATCGTGTTCTCCAGCGGTACACAACATGAAACACCACGGCCACGCACCGGAGACGCATCGGCCGATGCCCCAATCAACCGCCGCAATGCGGCGGAAGGGCAAGCAAATTGGGGCGACTTCGGGACAATGAACAGCGTTGCCGTAGAGCCGCACATTCCGCCCAAGACATTGTTTTCATGGATCTTTCTTGCGCGGCTCAAACGGCGACACCGAGGCCACGCCACATTGACGGCACAGGTGTTTCCGCCCGTTCACCATGCGGCGCGTCATAGCGTCCCGATCCGGGCAAGTGACAAACGGGCGGGCGCTTACCGAATCCGCGCGCCCGTCCTATCTAGGAGTACCGGCGAATGGGCGGCGGGGAGAGAAGTGCGGATATGGACAGGATAGCGCTCGTCACGGGCGGGGCTCGGCGGATCGGGCGGGCGATCGTCGAGGATCTGGCGGCGAACGGCTATGCGGTCGCGATCCACTGCAATCGCTCGGAGCGCGAGGCCAATGCACTCGCCGAGGCGATCCGCGCGCGCGGTGGCAGGTCCACCGTCGTCGTTGCCGATCTCGCGGACCTTGAGGCGACGCGGGCGCTGCCGGCCCTCGTGGCCGAGCGACTCGGGCCGGCGACGCTGCTCGTCAACAATGCTTCGATCTTCGAGGCGGACGGGATCGGCGACTTGGATCCCGAACGCTTCCAGCGCCAGCTGGCCGTGAACCTGACGGCGCCGGTGCTGCTGGCGGATGCCTTCGCGAGCGCCCTGCCCGCGCCGGCCAAAGGCCTCGTCGTCAATATGGTTGACCAGCGCGCCTGGAAGACGACGCCGCATTTCCTGTCCTACCAGCTTTCGAAATCGGCGCTGCTCACCGCGACGCGGACGCTGGCGCAGGCGCTTGCCCCGCGCATCCGCGTGAACGCCATTGGCCCCGGCCCGACCCTGCCCTCGCCGCGCCAGGACCCGGCGGATTTCGCGCGCCAGGCCGAGGCGGTCCTGCTCGGCCATGGGCCGGAGCTTGCCGAATTCGGCCGCACGATCCGCTATCTGCACGAGACCGGCTCGATCACCGGCCAGATGATCGCGCTCGACGGCGGCCAGCACCTTGCCTGGGAGACGCCCGACGTCGTAGGGATCAAAGAGTGAACGACAGCACGACACCAGACGGCAACGCTCCGGTTCCGCCGGAGACGGAAGCGACCGGGGACATCCCCGCCGAGGAGATGGCCTTCGAGGCCGGCGGCGAGCTGACGCCGCGCGGCCAGGGCGCGGCCGTGATCGCCGATTTCGTGACGCGCCTGCCGAATGCGCCCGGCGTCTATCGCATGTTCGACGCCAAGGGCACGGTCCTCTATGTCGGCAAGGCGCGCAATCTCAAGAAGCGCGTGACGAGCTATACGCGGATCGGCATGCAGTCGAACCGCATCATTCGCATGATCCAGCAGACGGCGACGATGGAGTTCGTCACCACGCGCACCGAGACGGAAGCGCTGCTGCTGGAAGCGAATCTGATCAAGCGCTTGCGGCCGCGCTTTAACGTGCTGCTGCGCGACGACAAGTCGTTCCCCTATATCCTGATCACGGGCGATCACGAGGCGCCGCAGATCGTCAAGCATCGCGGCGCGCATACGCGGAAGGGCGACTATTTCGGCCCCTTCGCCTCGGCGCTCGCCGTCGGGCGGACCGTGAACGCGATCCAGCGCGCCTTCCTGATCCGCACGTGCACCGACAGCGTCTATGAGAGTCGGACGCGGCCCTGCCTGCTCTTTCAGATCAAGCGCTGCTCGGCCCCCTGCACGGGCGAAATCTCGCTTCCCGACTATGCCGGCCTCGTCAAGGAGGCGAAGGGCTTCCTCTCCGGCAAGTCGAGCGCGATCCGCACCGATCTCGCCCGCGCGATGGAATCGGCGAGCGCCGAGCTCGATTTCGAGCGCGCCGCTATCTATCGCGACCGCATCGCCGCCCTCTCCCATGTCCAGTCGCACCAGGGCATCAACCCGCAGGGCGTCGACGAGGCAGACGTGATCGCCGTCCACCAGGAAGGCGGACAGAGCTGCGTGCAGGTGTTCTTCTTCCGCACCGGGCAGAACTGGGGCAACCACGCCTTCTATCCGCGCGCCGACAAATCGCTCGGCGAGGCCGAGGTGCTGGCCGCCTTCATCGCCCAGTTCTACGAGGACAAGCCCTGCCCGCGGCTGATCCTGATCAGCCACGAGATCGAGGAGATGGACCTCCTCGCCGAGGCGCTCAGCGAGCATGCCGGCCACAAGGTCGAGATCGCCGTGCCGAAGCGCGGCGAGAAGAAGGACCTCGTCGACCACGCGCTGACCAATGCGCGCGACGCGCTCGGCCGCAATCTCGCCGAGACGTCGAGCCAGGCCAAGCTGCTCGAAGGCGTCGGCGAGGCGTTCGGCCTCGAAGGGCCGCCGAAGCGGATCGAGGTCTATGACAACAGCCACATCATGGGCACCAACGCCGTCGGCGGCATGATCGTCGCCGGACCGGGCGGCTTCGTGAAGAACCAGTACCGCAAGTTCAACATCCGCTCGGAGGAGATCACGCCGGGCGACGATTTCGGCATGATGCGCGAGGTGCTGACGCGCCGGTTCTCCCGCCTCGTCAAGGAGCACGGCTCGCGCGAGAATGCGCCGCGCGACGAGGACGGCTTCGGCCCCTGGCCGGATCTCGTCTTCATCGATGGTGGCGCGGGCCAGCTCTCCGCCGCACGTGGCATCCTCGAGGAACTCGGCCTCGAGGGCGAAGTCCCGCTTGTCGGAATTGCCAAGGGACCGGACCGCGACGCGGGCCGCGAGAAGTTCTTCATTCCCGGCCGCGAGCCCTTCATGCTGCAGCCGCGCGACCCCGTGCTCTATTTCGTGCAGCGGCTCCGCGACGAGGCGCATCGTTTCGCCATCGGCTCGCATCGCGCCCGCCGCAAGACCGCGCTGACCAAGAACCCGCTCGACGAGATCGAGGGTATCGGCCCGACGCGGAAGCGCGCCTTGCTCGCCCATTTCGGCACCGCCAAATCCGTCAGCCGCGCCAGCATCCAGGATCTGATGAGCGCCCCCGGCGTCTCGGCCCAGATGGCGCAGACGATCTACGACTTCTTCCACACCGGCGCGGATTGACGCCCGTCGGGCCCTCGCACCCGTTCTGCGTGACGACGTCACGAAGCCGTGACTCACGGTAGATCGGGCCGTGTTTCTGTGACGGTTTAAGGCGATTCTTAGGAATTGGCCCGTCAGGGTTCCCGGTACCTCAATGGTGGGCGTCGGGGGAACTCATCATCTTGTCGAGGCGATACAGGCAGTGGGCTATCCGCGGCGCGCGCATAACGTCGACGGCGCTTGCCTGCGGGTGCATCGCCACGGGCGCGCTGGTTCTCTTCAACTACTCATTGCATAGTACACCACTCTGGCGGGTCGGGCCGGTGCACATGACGTCGCACCCCTGGACCGCGATCTGCCTGGTCGCGCTCGGCGCCGCCATTTGGGCTTCTGGCAGGCGCTACGCGCCGCGGCGTGAGCGGGCGAACCGTGCCTTTGCCGTCACCCTGTCGATGATCACGGCGGGGATCGTCGCATTTCGACTGATCACTGTTGCGAGCGGAAGGCCCGAGGCGTTCAGTTCAATCTCGCCTTTCCGGGCCCGCCTGGCGGCCGAAGCCCTGGCAGGGTCGCCGGTCGGCATGAGTCCCCAGACCATGGTGATGATGATCGGCCTCGCAGCCGCAGTTATTTCCATGCAGTTGCGCCGCTATGCCCTCGCCCAGCTGACGAGTGGCCTCGCGCTTCTGATCGTCGGCGCTGTCGCGATCGGCTACGCCACGCATCTGCAGGGCTTCTTCGGCCAGTTGGCGGCGCCGACCATGGCCGGTGGCCTGCTCGGCGGGACGGCCATCCTGGCATCCGTCGCGGACAAGACGCCCATGCGCCGGGTCCTCGCCAGGAAGTCGAGCGGCAGTCTCGTCCGGCGGCGCCTGCTTCTCGTCGCCGCCCCGCTGCTTCTGGTGGCGGTCATCGCCACGGTGTTCGGCCCGCAGGCGACGATCGAAGCGCTCCCGATCCTCTCGGCCCTGCTGATCGGCGCCGTCATCGTCGCGCTGATCGACGACACGAAACGCTCCTTGCGCGGCGCGCGGCGGCAGATTTCGACCGCCGACGCGCCGCTCGCGGCGAAACTCAAGGACGCCTGGACGCGCGGGGAGATCGTCGTCCTCTATCAGCCGCAGATCGACATGTCCTCCGGAAGCGTCACGAGCGTCGAGGCACTGGCGCGCTGGCAGCAGCCGGGCGGCGATGCCGTCGCGCCGACGGTCTTCATCCCCCTGGCCGAGCGGACCGGCCTGATCGACGCGCTCGGGCGATGGGTGCTGGCGAAGGCCTGTTCCGACATCGCCCGCCTGCCCGGACAGCTCTCCGTCTCGGTCAATGTCTCCCCGATCCAGCTCCGGCATCCGGGCTTCATCGATGCGGTCCGCGCCATCCTCGCGGAATCCGGTCTGCCACCCCAGCGGCTGGTGCTGGAAATCACGGAGAGCCAGCTGATGCCGGAAGGCGAGGCCGGACTGCGTCCGCTGGCGGCGATCCACGCCCTGGGGGTGACGATCGCCATCGACGACTTCGGAACGGGCTATTCGAGCCTCTCCTATCTCAACCGCTTCCCGGCCGACCATCTGAAGATCGATCGCTCCTTCATCCGGGAACTGCCCGGCGACAAGGCTGCCGGCGCGATCACGCGCGCGATCGTCGCCATGGGCCACAGCCTGGGGATGAGGATCATCGCGGAGGGCGTCGAGACAGCCGCCCAGGCTGATTTTCTTCAGGGCATCTGGTGCGATGCGGGTCAGGGATATCTCTATTCGCCCCCCTTGCCAGTCTCGGATTTGTCGGCCTTGATCACCGAGTAAGCTGGTTCGCGGCCGACGTGGGTCAGTGCGGACGCTGGACTGGAGTGGCACGCATGGCCGAGACGATCGGGTCGATCCGACCCGACAAGATTCCGACGGGAATCGCCGGGTTCGACGTCATGTCCGCAGGCGGCCTGCCGCTCGGCCGTGTCACCGCGGTCATCGGCGCCGCCGGAACCGGCAAGACGGTCTTCGCCATGCAGGCGATGCTGAACATGATCCGCCAAACTGGCCGGACCGGCCTCTTCATCTCGTTCGAGCAGTCGCCGCGGAGCGCGCTGTCGGACATGAATTCCTTCGATTGGGACGTGCAGCGGCTCGTCGATGCCGGCCAGCTGCTGTTCGTGGATGGCCGCCCCGATCCGGACATGATGATCAGCGGCGGTTTCGATATTGGCGGCCTGCTGTCGGCGATCGAAGGCGCCGGGGATTCGGGTGCCCCGCCCTTCGTGGTGCTCGACGGGATCGACGCGCTGCTGACGATCCTCGATTCGCACAGCGCGCAGCGGGGCGAACTCGTCCGGCTGCAAAGCTATGTCGAATCGCATCCCGGCACGGTGATCGTCACCGTGAAAGCGAGCCCGCTTCGCGGCGCCGGCTTCGAGGAGATGGCGCTCTACATGGCCGATTGCGTCGTCGAACTGAGCCGCGACGCGGAAGACGGCTTCTCGACCCGCGGCGTTGCGATCCAGAAATACCGCAGCTCCGCCCATGCCCAGGGACGCGTCGCCTTCGTCATGACGGCCAGCGGAATCGTGGTGGACGCGACCAATCCGGAGCCGCCCGCCATTCCCGTTTCGACGGAACGGCTGCCCACCGGCATTGCGCGCCTCGACACCATGCTCGGCGGCGGCCTTTTTCGCGGATCCAGCACGCTTCTGTCCGGCGCGCCCGGCACGGCGAAGACGACCCTCGGCACCCGCTTCCTGGCCGCCGTCTGCGAACGCGGCGAGAGGGCGCTCGGCATCAGCTTCGACGAGGCGCCGAAGGAGATCGTGCGCAACGTCGCCTCTGTCTGCACCGACCTCTCCGCGCACCTCGCCTCGGGCCTGCTCAGGATTCACGGCATGGCGGATCGATCGGCCGGCCCGGATGAATTCGTGCACGAGATCCTCGACCAGATCAGGCGGCATGCGCCGCGCCATGTGATGATCGATCCGATCTCGATCTTCACGGCCTCGCCAAGTTCGCAAAGCGCCGTGCGCCGGCTGACCCAGTTCTGCAAGCGCGAAGGGATCACGGTCGTCCTGACCAGCCTGCTCGAACGCAACGCGACGGAAGCCGAATCCTCGCGCTCTTATGTCTCGACCTTGTGCGACAACTGGATTCATCTATCCTACGTCGTGAACAACGGAGAACGCAACCGGGCATTGACCATCGTCAAGTCCCGCGGCACGGCGCACTCCAACCAAGTCGGCGAGCTGCTGCTGGACAGTCGCGGCATCACGATCGCCGATGCTTATGTCGAGGACGGAGCGGTTCTGATGGGCTCGCTGCGCTGGCAAAAGGAACGCGCCAATCATCTGGCGGCGGAGGCGGCCGAATTCGCCGCAGCCGAACGCGCCCGGCTGCTCCGGCGCTCGATCGAGGAGACGGAACGCCGCATTGCCGACCTCAGCCATGAACTTGCCGAAAAGCAGAGCGAGTTTGCCGTCTTCGTCGGCCGGTCGAAAGAGATCGGTCGACAGGAGGAGGAGCGGCGGGAGGAACTGAGCCAGTTGCGGAGCAATGCGCGGGCCAGCCACACTGCCGGTTCAGAAGAGGCGCCATGATGGCCCTGTCGAACAATGCCGAAGAGCGTGGCTGCGATCGCCACATTCTGGAGCTCTATGTGGCCGGCGACAACCTGTCGTCGCGGCGTGCCATCGACAATCTGGACGAGATCGTCAGCCGGCTGGCATCGCGCCCCGACGACGTCGTGGTCGTCGATGTGCGGCGCGATCCGAAGGCCGCCTTCTCCCGCCAGATCTTCGCGACGCCTTCGCTGGTCTCGATCCGCGCGGGCCGGCGGATCCTGATCGTCGGCGACCTGTCCGACCGCGACGCCGTTGTCGAGCGTCTCTCGCTCTGACCGGAGCCCGGTCCGTGACGGACCGGGGCTAAGCCTCGTTCACGCCACCCTGCCCCAATGCGGGAACGGATCGTCCAGATTGGCGGCCGCCTGCGTCAGGCCCGTGGTCACGCTGCCATAGAGGCAATTGTCGAGCACGGCGCGGATCGCGGCCTCGTCCATGGCGGGACCGCCGATGAAGACGAGTTCCTGCCGCCGGTCGCCCCAGGTCGGCGTCCAGTTGCGGCGCATCATCGCAACGCTCTCCTCGTCGCGCGGCCAGCGCTCGCGCGGCACGGCCGCCCACCAATAGCCGAGGCCCTCGGTGCGCAGGATCGAGCCGGCGATCGAGAGCTCGGCCAGCCAGGCTGGCCGCGTCGCGATCCAGAAATGGCCCTTGGCGCGGACGACGCCGGGAAAGCCGCGGCCAAGCGCCTTGTAGAGGCGCGCGGGATGAAACGGACGGCGCGCACGGTAGACGAAGGAGCGGATGCCATACTCCTCCGTCTCGGGCACGTGATCCTCGTGGTGGTAGAGCTCCTTCATCCAGAGCGGATGCGCGCGCGAGCGTTCCGGATCATAGAGCCCCGTATCGAGGACCAGGTCGAGCGGCGCCTTGGCGAAATCGGTCTCGACGATGCGCGCATCGGCATTGAGCCCGCGCACGACGCGGCGGACATCGGCCAGCGCATCGGGCGTGACATCGCGGACCTTGTTGATGACGACGACATCCGCGAATTCGATCTGCTCGACAAGCAGATCCACGAGCGTGCGGAAATCGCCCTCGCCGGCCGTCTCGCCCCGATCGGCGAGCAGGTCATGCGAGGTGTAGTCCTTGAGCAGGTTGACGGCATCCACGACGGTCACCATCGCGTCGAGCTGAGCGACATCCGACAGCGACTGCCCGGCCTCGTCGCGAAAATCGAAGGTCGCGGCCACCGGCAGCGGCTCGGCGATGCCGGTGCTCTCAATCAGCAGGCAATCGAACCGGCCTTCGGCGGCGAGGCGGCGCACTTCGGCGAGCAGATCGTCGCGCAGCGTGCAGCAGATGCAGCCATTGGTCATCTCGACCAGCTTCTCATCGGTGCGCGACAGCCCCGCCCCGCCATCCCGGACGAGATCGGCGTCGATATTGACCTCCGACATGTCGTTGACGATGACGGCAACCTTCCGCCCCTCGCGATTGTTGAGCACATGGTTGAGCAGGGTCGTCTTCCCGGCACCGAGAAAGCCGGAGAGCACCGTGACCGGCAGACGCCGATCCAAGCCAGACAGACGCGACATGCGTTCCTCATGTAATGTTATAACGTAACGTACATAGGAGACGCCAAAGTGGGAGGGAATGCAAGGGGGCGGGGTGCGGCGTGATGGCGGGGCGAGGAGGCGACGAGGCCACGTAGCGTCGGGTGAGGAGGTTCAGCTCCAGGACGGCTCTGCGAGACGGCTATTCTCTAGCGTCGCCCCACGCTCCGCCGTCATCCCGGGCTTGACCCGGGATCCATACAGCCGAGGTACCAGACGATGTGACGCCTCAGGCTGCATGGATCCCGACGTCCGCCGGGATGACTGAGAATGGGACCTGATGCGCGGCCTATTCCCAAGCGCTGGAAACGGCTTTGGCCGAGGACCTTACCGGACGTGAAGACGGGACCCGGCCACTGTCGTCGAGCGCGGCCCTCACCCCAACACCTCCTTCGCCAACATCCCGTGCACGCCCTTCTCGCCATTCACCGTCTGCGTCACGTGGAAATCGGCGGCGAGCGAGCAGAGGCGGTAGGCGTCGGCGGGGGTCATTGCGGTGCGGGCGGTGGTGATGAAGGCGATCATGTCGCGGAGCGCGATGCGCATCGCCTCGTCGAGGTCTTCGTCGAAGCCCATGGTCATGTAATGGGTCGGCGTTTCGGCGCGCGGCAGCTTGAGCAGAGGTTCGGTACCCGTCTTCTTGTGCAGGATGAAGGTGAAGGTGCCGGTGAGCGCGGTTTCGAGCGCCGTGATGCAGACCTCGCCATGGCCCTGCACGCCATGGCCATCGCCGCAGAGGAAATTCGCGCCCTCCGCCCAGACCGGCAGAAAAAGCGTCGAGCCGGCGCCGAGGTCCTTGTTGTCGAGATTGCCGCCATGGAGGCGCGGCTCGCGCGAGGAGAGTTCGCCATAGTGCGTCGGCGGCGCCACGCCCATGACGCCGAAGAAGGGCGCGAGCTTCAGCTCCGGCCCGAAGGGCAGACGGCAGGTGTTCTTGGCCCGGTCGATCGGGATGTGGATCAAGTCGAGCGCGGGGAGGATGAAATCATCCGGCAGCGTGCCCTCGAACGGCACCAGCGCGTTAAAGCCCCAATCGGCGCCGAGCTCTATCCTTTCGATCCGCACCTCCAGCATGTCGCCGGGCTCGGCGCCCGCGATGGCCACCGGACCCGTCAGCAGATGGCCGAAGCGCATCGGGAGGTCGGCTGCATGGATTTCGAGCAGAGCCGGCGCAACATGCATCCCCTGCCCTTCCGGCGGCAGCAGCCCTGGCGGCCCCGTAAACGTCTCGATCACGACGCGGTCGCCAGACTGCACGGTGAGCACCGGCTTGGTCGCGGCGGCGAAACGGCCCCATTGCACGGTCTGCGGCGTGGCTTTCAGGAAATGGTCGGTCATGGGCGGTCCCTGGCGCTGCGAAAGGCCCCTGCCATGATGCAATTCGGAGACCTTCTGGCCAGTCTTCTTCGAAGCCTGCGTCGCCATCTTGCCGTTTGACTAAACTTAGCCATATATATGCCATTCGTCATCAAGGAGACTGCGATGCCGCATGTCGTTCCGATCGCAGCGCGCGCCGCCGACTTCTCGCCCGAGCCGATCAGCGATGCCGAGGCCGGGGCGCTGCTGCGCGCCTCGCTCAATCTGTTCCGCCTCTGGAATTTGACCGATGCCGAAGCCGCGATCCTCTTGGATGTCGCCCCGCGCACCTTCGCGCGCTGGAAGGCCGGCAATCCCGGCCGCATCGACCGCGACCAGCGCACGCGCATGTCCAATCTGATGGGGATCCACAAGGCGCTTCGCCTGATCTTCAAGGAAGCGGACCGGGCCTATGCCTGGGTGCGCAAGCCGAACGCGGCCTTCGGCGACAAGACGGCACTGGCCGTGATGCTCAATGGCGAGCTGACCGATCTGATGCGCGTGCGCCGCTATCTCGATGCGGAGCGCGGCGCCTGGTGAGCGACCTCGCCGCGATCCCGATCCGCCGCGTCGCGTGGAAGCCGGGCGTGCGGATCATCCGCTCGATCTATCCGCCGGTCGACCTGTTCGAGGACATTGCCGATCCGGCCGACTGGCCGCTGCTGATCGCCGCGGAGCAGAAGACCAATCCGCGCCTGATGGAGACGATCGGCAATCTCGATCTCGTCCCGGCCGAGCGCCGCGTTTCCGGACCCGGCGCGTCCTATCTGATGGCGCCGTTCACCCATGTCAGCCGCGACCGGCCGAGCCGCTTTTCCGATGGCGCCTTCGGCCTGCTCTATGTCGGGCGAACCTTCGAGGTGGCGCTGTTCGAGACCATGCACCACCATGGCCGCTTCATGGCGGCGACACGCGAGGCGCCGGGCTGGACCTCGCAGTTCCGCGAGATCCTGCTCGATGTCGCGGCCGAACTGCACGATGTCAGCCAACTTGCTGACCGCGCCCGCTATCTTTCACCGGACAGCTATGCCGAAAGCCAGCGGCTCGGCGCCGCGCTCCGCGCCGCCGGCTCGGAAGGCATCCTCTATCCGAGCGTCCGCCTGCCCGGCGGCCAGTGCGCGGCACTGCTGTTCCCCGACCTCGCCGCCAACGCCATGCAGGGCCGCCACCTCGACTATCACTGGAACGGCGAACGCGTGGACCTCATTCGCGACGCGGGCTCGGGCGAGGTGTTTCGCGTGATGACGGCGAGCGGGTAACGCCGGACCGGCGCGCTCAGCCGCCGCCGCCGGACGCCGCGGCCGGATCCATCCAGAACGGCTCGAAGCCATTGCCGTCGGGATCCTCGAAGGTGCGGCCATACATGAAGCCCAGTTCCTGCGGCGGCCGGAAATCGCCCGTCCCACCCGCCTCGGAAGCCTTGGCCACGATCGCATCGACCTCTGCGCGGCTGTCGAAGGAAAGCGCGATCAGATGCGGGCTCGTCGCATGCGCGTCGGCGATCGGCTTCGATGTGAAGGTGGCGTAGAAATCGGGCACGAGCAGCATGAAATAGATCTCGTCCGACCAGACCATGCAGCTCGCCTGCTCATTGCTGAACTGCGGATTCTTTGTGAAGCCAATGGCCTCGTAAAAGCGCGTCGAGGCGGCCAGATCGCGCACCGGCAGGTTCAGGAAGATCATCTTGGGCATGGGTTGCTCCTCGAAGCAGGTTCGTCTGCGGCAGGATCGCCAATCTGACGACGAACGAGCCGGCGCTGAATCGACAACCGCGCCCGAACAATCCGACAGCGCCGACGATTTCTGTCAACGGCCGCGGGACCGTGAGCCGTCTGAGGACATATGATCTCCGGTCCGGACTACTTCTGCGCTCGCCGTTCCCCACGCCTGTGGGGCGTCCGTAGCGCAGAGAAAGAGCATCCGTCGACAGGCGGAAGGCTGCCGGTTCTATTCCGCACGGTCGCACCCAAGTTCTACCTCCGCGGACTATGGCTCGGTACTGACGTCCGCTATGGATCCAAGCAACCTCCAGGCCTGCCGTCGCGAATGTGCGCTTCGGGGTAGGAAGGGGAAAGGCGGGTTTCGGATAAGGATCTCAGAAAGCCGCCCCTCATGTAGCAAACAAGCTGCGACGGCAACGCACCTTGATTCCAGCGGTTGAGACAACCTTTGCGTTTGCATGCAAGCCCGCCTATTCTTTGATGCTAGATTTGCCGCCACTTCAAAGCTCTCAAGCAATTGATTTCATGGGCGACTACGATCCAGAAGCAGTTTTTGAGGGCCACAGGGATCGGTTCATAAAGGTCCTAGAGCCTCTGTTTCTGCCAGAAGACCCAATCAGTAACGATATAATCCGCTACTTCGCTTCTCTGCTTCGTGTCCTCGGAATGGAGGACAAGGGCTGGGACCCGTACGCCGAAAGCAGGAACATATTGAATGACCTCAATCGGTTGATGAAGCTTGAGCTTCCCGAAGATCGGTTCCCCGATGGTTGGACGGTGTGGAGACTTGGCTTGCTGCTGTACAGCCACATTGTCGAAATGGACGCGCCGTACGAGGTAATCATGAACCTCCTGCGCTTCCGTTTGGGAAAGGGCTACAGCCCCAATCCGTATTTCGATTTCCTCACTGCGAAGGAACAGAATAACTTCGCCAAGAACGGCATACGGACAGGTCGAAAAATCGAACTGATAAAGCAGCTGTCGAAAGATGCTGGTTTGGCAGTAGGCGACATGTATGACGAGTTTTACAACAGCCGATTGCGAAACGCGGTTCAGCATTCCGATTTCATCCTAACCGAGGATGATTTCCGGTCACGTAGCGGGATCAGCGGTACGAAGGCGTTTAAACTAACGTACGACGAACTCGATGCCCTGATTACCAAGGCAAAAGCGTTCATCGCCGCCTTCTTCCAACTTGATGTTGATGCACGCCTGGTATGGGGAGCGAGGAAGGGGCAGGCGATACCATATGACAGCCACTACAAAGGGCTGATGGAAGTTCTGGTCGATGACCGCGATATGATGTGCGGCTTCGCCGTGCATTGGCCGAACAACTCGCAGTCGATGTACCGCCGTACGGAAGCGGGTTCGGACATGGTGAACTGCATGGTGAACGTCAAGCAAGCAACCGTAGACTTGTGGGTGGACCGTTATGCCCAAAAGCCGGGAACGTTCAGCCCGCTTGTGGAGGACGGAGCCGACCCGGTCTATACCCCGCTGGACAAATCTGACGTCCGGCCCACGTGGCCCAAAGCGTAAAACCAGAGACTTGTTGTATAGTAGGAGAAGGTTGATTTCAGCGTCCGACTAGGCGGGTGGACCGATATACGGAATACCCGAACTCCCCCTGCGGATGCTCCTTCGCCCACGCCAAAACGTCATCGGTCGGCACAACAAGCGTGGTCTGCCCCTTCGGATGAAAGCAGTTCTTTCCATGCTTCATGTAGAAGGCGCCTGCATTGCGGACGTAGACGCGCCCACGGTTTCCGCCTTCGATTTCCGAGATCACGTATTGAAGCATATGGCCTTGCGTGTGCCGCACCACGGCTGTTTGCCCGATCTCTGCATGCCGATAGTAGGTTTCGATGTCCTTCTCGGTCTGATCGATGCACGGTGAGACGGGTCGGCTGTCTTCCATCTGCCTTGCTCCGGGCTTTGTGGCGGAAGCCCTCGTTACTATATTTCAGACCAAGTGACATCATTATGGGGGACTGATTGGCGAGAGGCTTGAAGCCCGAACGGCATCGCTGGTAGCCGAAGTGTGTCTCCGAGTTCTGGAAAAATGATGAAGGTTGCGTTCATTGGCTATGGCCTGATGGCAAGATCGTCCAGTCCCCGCCAAAGAACTTTGGGGTCATCGGAACCCTGATCCGTCGCCAGGAGGAGACGGCGGCGACGCGTTCGCTGCTTAATACGGCGAAGCCCATGGAGGACAATCCCCTGCTGCTGCGCCTGAAGGAGCTCGAATCGCTCGAAAGGCTGGTCGAGAAGATCGGCCGCGTCGATCTGCACGCCTCGGACGGCAAGGGGCTGGAGGCCATGCTGAAGGACCTCTTCCGCCTCGAGACGAAGGCGGCCTGACGACAAAGAAAAGGCCCGGCGGATCGCTCCGCCGGGCCTTTTCTCATTGGAAAGCGGGATGACCGCTTACGGCAGCATGGCGAGGCAGGCGCCGGCGGCCGTCGCGGCTGCCTTGGCGCCGCCGCGGCCGATCGTGCCGTTCATGACGAGGCTCTTGGTCTGGGTCGTGACGAGGGCGCGGATATCGGCACCGGCGGTGACGTTCGGCGCCGTCGCGTCATAGATCGTCTTGGCGTCGCCGCTGAGACCGGCCGCACAGGTCACGGCGCCCGCGGCGTCGGCATAGGCGTTGCCGGCGAAACCGCTGAGCAGCAGGGCCGCGGCCACCATCATGGACTTCTTCATTGCGTTTCCTTCCTTGAGCAGGCGCCGCTTCAGCGAACGCCGAGACGATTGACCGGGCCGCCGCGATTCATCGGCTGGACGCCGACGCCCGGGGCTCCGGCGCCGACACCGGGGGTAACGCCGACGCCCGGCGCGCCCTTGTCGTAGCAGCCGGCCGGATAGCCGGGACGCGTGCAATAGACGACGGGCGCCGTCGGCCGCGCGACGCAGCCTTGCGGAACGCCCACGGTCTTGCAGTAGACGACCGCCGCGGCCGTCGTCGGCGCACCGGCCAGCCCGAGCGCAAAGAGCATCACGCCGGCAAGGGCGGGAAGCGCTCCCCGGTTCGTTGTCTGCGCAGCCTTCATGAAACCATTCCTCCATCGCCTGCCCGTTTGGACAGGACGGACGCGACCGATCACCACCGATTCGCCGCGCGAACCGCGTCGGGGACCATCTCGCGAAGGCTATAGCGCGAGGCGTTGAGACGACATGAAGATTTTTGACCCAATTGTCGAATTGGGAGCATCATATTGCGCTGTCGGCCGCGGAAGAGCGATCTATTTCGCGCGCGCGGCCTTCTTGGTCATCTCGCCCCACTTCATGCCTTCGAGCTTCAGACCGTCCGGGTCGAGGAAGAATACGGCGTAGTAATCGTCGTAATACTCGGCGGCGGGGTCGACGATCGTGACGCCCTCGCGCTTCAGGAAAGCCTCGAGCGCGTCGACGTCCTTCCGGCTGCGCAGCTCGAAGGCGTAATGGTGGAAGCCGATATTGCCGAGGCGGTGCTTGTGTTTCTTGCCCTCGGCATCCGCCTCGCCGATCCAGAAGCGCGTCTTGCCATTGCTCCAGCCGATCTGGTCGCCATAGTCGCCGAGCACGAAGAAGCCGAGGAATTCGAACAGGCGGCCATAAAACGCCTTGGAGCGCTCATAGTCGCCGACGCGGATGACGAGATGATCGATACCGACGACACGCACCATGGCGGCCTCCCTGGATACAGCGGCTGCGGCGGGCCGGCCTGTCGCCGATCGGCAACTCCGGCGCGCGCATTCCTCACGCAGGGCGGGGTCCGGCCCGCCTCGTAGCGCTTACTCGACCGGCTGCGGGGCCGGAAACGTCCAGGTCCCATCAAGGATCGACGCCTGGGGCCGATAGAGGCGGACCGTATAGTTCCATCCCGGCTCGATCGGCAGGCAGTTCTCGACCTTGCCGTCGCAACCGCCGAACTGGATCGCGATCGCGCCGTCCTTGCCCTTCTTCGCCGTGACGTTGTTCAGCGAATAGGCATCGAGCGTGTTCGGCTGGTAATAGCCCTCGGCATTGTAGACGCTGACCGACCAGAAGCCGTCGACCGGCACATCCTTCACGTCGAGACGATAGACCGTCTTGCCGTTGTTCCTTTCCGGCGTGACGTTCAGATAGACCGCGTCCTTGTCCGGATTGCCGCCCCAGCCCGTTGCCGTGCCGATCAGGTGACGGATCGGATCGACCTCCAGTTTCGTGCCGAAGGCCTGCTTGAAGTCCGGGATCGTCGCGCCGAGGACGAGGAGCGCATCGCGCACCTTCTTCTGACTTTGCGGGTCGAAATTCGGCACCTCGAAACGGCCGAGCCCGCCCGGCTGCTCGACCTTGATCGCGTCCTGCAACGCGTGGACAGCGGCGATATCCTTCGGATCGTTCGGATCGACGAAGGTCCGGATGGCGGCGACGAGATAGCGCGAACCGGCCTTCTCCCGGTCGACCGTGTAGGCGCCGCCGCCATAGAGCACGGCAGGGGTGTAGTGGTCCTCGTTGATCCACTGCATCGACATGAAACGCTTGCCTGCGTCGGGCAGCGTGATGGTGACGGGCCCCGCCGCGAGATCGAAGAGCGCGGACGAATAGAGCGTGTCGCGGTTGAGGCGGATCACAGTCTGGTTGTCGATGGCCGCCGGCTCGCGGCGGTGCAGGAAACTGCCGAATGCGCCATCCTTCACGATGCTCGCAAAATAGAGATCGCTTTCGGCCCGGATGAAATTGTCGACCGTGACCGGGATGACGTCGCCCGTCGCCGGCGCATCGGCTTTCTTCTCGGCGATCTTCGTCAGCGGCGGCGATTTCCATTTGCCGTCGACCGCGGCCTGCTCCGGCCAATAGAGCCGCATCACCGCCAGGAACGGTCCCTGCGGCGCGGGCAGCCAGTTGGATTCCTTGTCCGCTCCGGGGCTGTCATGCTGGAGATAGAGCGTTATGCCGCCGTCGGCGTCGCGCTTGAGGCTCGGCAGCATAGGCGAGTTGATCAGATAGCGGTCGAGCGCGTTCGCATAGAGCAGGCTTTCCGGAAGCTCGTACATGGTGAGCGACCAGAACGCCTTGACCGGCGGCAACTGGCCGGGCGCAAAGCGAAGCTGATAGCGGTTCGCGCCGTTCAGCGGCTGGCCTTCACTGTCGACGAAATAGGCCGGATAGAGCGCCTCGGCGGCCGAATTGCCGTAGATGCCAAACGCCGCACCGGCCATGCGGGCGAGATAGTCGCCGTTCAGATGGGCTCGTGTGCCGAAACCGGCGGAGGAAGTCGCCTTGCCGGTGTCGATCTCGGTCTTCTTGTAGGTGTCGAGGGTTTCCCAGGCATCCGCCATGCCGCCCTTGATGGCGTCCAGCATCTCCGGGCTCAGCGTCTTCGCGTCGAACGTCCCGTCAGGTCCGACACCGATCCTGGCGAAGCGGGCCCGGATCTTGGTCTCCGCCGGGTTGGGCGACGTGAAGCCCATGAGGAAGTTCAGGATTGGGAAGAACTCCGGCGATGTCCGCTCCGCTTCGGGCGAGAGCGGCTTGACGAAATCGACCGGCGGCGCGGCCGGCGGCGGCGCCTTGCCGAGGAACGCCGAGAGCGGCTGAACCTTGTAGCCGGCCTGGATCTTCTTGACGTTGTCGATATCGGCCGGATCGAAGAGCTGGGTCCGGTAGAGAACGAACGCAAAGTCCGTCTCGGACCGGATCACCTTCTTGATTCCGGCCGGCGTCTTGCCCTTCCAGCCCGGCCCGGCGAGCAGATAATTGCCTGCACCATTGCCCGTCGCACGGCTGCCGACATAGGCGAAGTTGAACGTGTACATGTCGATGAACTGGAGCGAATAATATCGCTCCTTCTCGATCGCCGGCACCGACAGGACGATCGGTTCGGCGCGCAGATCGGCACCGACGTAAGAATAGGGCGTGTCCGAATTCGGCGTCTGGATCGCCTTGTCGGCCGGCGTATAGACCCGCGCATTGTTGACGATCGTGTTCCACGACGCCTTGAACTCGGGACTGCTGCGATCGACGAAATAGGAATATTGGATGCGGTAGCTGTCGACCATCGGGAAGCCGTAGATGGTTGCTTCCTTCGCGATTGTCCGCGCCTCTGCCGGTGACACCGTCTCGGCATGGGCCGGGGTCGGCATCGGGGTGCCGCTCGCGATCACAGCCGAAAGCAGGCCGACGGCGGCGAGCGCCAGATATGTCTGCATGGTCGTCCTCTCGGGCCTGGTCGCCATGCATGGCGAACCTCGAGCGAATTCTAGCGTACCTGTCGGAACGCGGCCATCCGACGCTCCGGCGCTTTCTGTGGACTGCGGCTTTGTGATCTCAGGCGCGCGGTGCCGGCCGTGCTAGAAAGCGTCGCCCGCCCCCATGCGGGAGAAAGGCGACGGATGCAGATCGAACTCGGCCGCAATCCTGCAACGTCCGGCGGCGGACCGGCGCTGATGGACGTCGAGGAGTTGCTGGCGACGCGCCTGCTCGTGCAGGGCAATTCGGGCTCCGGCAAGTCGCATCTCCTGCGCCGCATCCTCGAACAGAGCGCCGCCTTCGTGCAGCAGGTCATCATCGATCCTGAGGGCGATTTCGCGTCGCTGTCGGAGCGATTCGGCCATGTCGTGCTCGACGCGGAGCGGGGGCTCGCCGAGCTCGACACGATCGCGCGGCGCGTGCGCCAACATCGCGTTTCCGCCGTGCTCAATCTCGAAAGCCTCGACGCCGAGATGCAGATGCGCGCGGCCGGCACCTTCCTGAACGCGCTGTTCGATTGCGAGCGCGATTTCTGGTTTCCCGCGCTGGTCGTCGTCGACGAGGCGCAGCTCTTCGCGCCGGCCGTTGCGGGCGAGGTTTCCGAAGAGGCGCGCAAGCTCTCGCTCGGCGCGATGACCAACCTGATGTGCCGCGGCCGCAAGCGCGGCCTCGCCGGCATCATCGCGACGCAGCGCCTCGCCAAGCTCGCCAAGAATGTCGCGGCCGAGGCATCCAACTTCCTGATGGGCCGCACCTTCCTCGATATCGACATGGTGCGCGCCGCCGACCTGCTCGGCCTCGAACGGCGCCAGGCGGAGACGTTCCGCGAATTGCAGCGCGGCGAGTTCGTCGCCCTCGGCCCTGCCCTGTCCCGCCGGCCCCTGCCCGTCGTGGTCGGCGCGGTCGAGACGCAGCCGCGCGCCGGCACGCCGAAGCTGATGCCGCTGCCCGAGCAGGGCACGGAGGAGACGCGCGACCTCGTCCTGGCGCCCGTGCCGGTCGAATCGCAGCGCCCGCCCGCCGAGCGCCGCCCCGTCGCGCCGCCGCAGCCGACGACTAACGAGATCCTCGAGCGGCTGCTACGCGAACGCCCTGTCTCGGCCGCGCCGGCCGAAGAGGAGCTGTCCGGCCTGCCGCCGGAGGAGCGCGCCGCCGCCCATCGCGCGATCATCGACATGATGCTGGCCGAGCCGGAGGCGCTTTTTCGCCCCGAGGCCGTGCTCTACCAGGATTTCCTCGTCCGCTGCCGGATCGACCGGCTCGGCGGCACGCCGCTGCCGCTGCCCGAATTTCGCCTGGCGCAGAACATCGCGCGGGCGCGCATCGGCCGGCCGGCGCTGGGCGAGGCCGCCTTCGAGACCGCGCAGACGATCGCGCGCGACCTGCCGGAAGATCTGCAGCTCGTCTATCTGGCACTCGCCACCGCCGCGATCGCGAGCGAACCCTGCCCGTCCGATCTGGAACTCGCGCATCGCGCCGGCACGCATTCGGCCGGCCGGGCGCGGAGCCGCCTCAAGCATCTCGAAAAGACCGGCCATGTCGTGATGCGCATCGACATTCGCGGCAATCGCGCGGCCGTGCTGCCCGATATCGGTCTCGAAACCACGGCCGCCGACGCGCGCGGCCCCTCCGCCTTCAGCCCGCCTTCCGAAGCGGCGGAATAGCTGTCTGGAGCTATTCCTGCTTTGATTGAAGCACCGACGGCGCAACCCACTCCGCCGTCATCCCGGACTTGATCCGGGATCCATGCATCCGGAGCATTGGGAATCCAGATAGCTAGCAGCACGGCTGGATGGATCCCGGGTCAAGAGCCCGGGATGACGGAGCTTTGTCTGGGTGGGTTGGTATTCGACGCCCGATTCCGACAAGACATGCGCCGCGCTACGCGGCCGCGATCTCGCGCACCAGGTCCGGCAACTCCGAAAGATCGCGGATTTCGCGGAAGCGTTCGGCCTCCGTCGGCGTCTCGGCGTGCTCGACGCTCCAGGTCAGGTCGTGCGGGACATAGATGCCCCAGCCGCCGGCCTGGATCACGGGCACGATGTCGGATTTCAGCGAATTGCCGACCATGACGGCATGCTCCGGCCCGTCGGCATGGCGGGTGAAGATGCGCTCATAGGTGACGCGCGCCTTGTCCGAGACGATCTCGACGGCGTCGAACAGATCGCCAAGGCCGGACTGGGCGAGCTTGCGCTCCTGGTCGAAGAGATCGCCCTTGGTGATCATGATGATGCGATAGGCGCCCGAAAGGCGCTCCAGCGCGTCGCGCGCATGCGGCAGCGTCTCGACGGGATGGCGCAGCAAATCGCGGCCGGCGGCGAGGATCTTCTCGATCACGGCGGTGCTGACGCGCCCGTCCGTCACCTCGATCGCCGTCTCGATCATGGAGAGGGTGAAGCCCTTGATGCCAAAGCCATAGAGGGCGAGGTTGCGCTTTTCCGCCTCCAGGAGGCGGTCGGCGAGCACCTGCCTCTCGCCGTGCTCGGACAAGAGTTCAAGAAAGCGCGTCTCTGTCAGGCGGTAGAACTGCTCGTTCTGCCAGAGCGTATCGTCGGCATCGAAGCCGATCGCGGAAAGCTTCGCCATTCGCGGGTCTCGGGGATTTGAACGGGGGCCCGGGCCCAGTCTTAAGGCCAATCCCGGCGAAACGAAACAGCGCGGGATGGGCGGTATCGCCGCGGCGGATCGGCGACAGCACCCTTATCGCCATGCCGTGGGCCGCAAATCGGTCCACCACATGACGACAGGTAAGCGAAGACCCCGACGATGCCGCCGGGGAGGCACGCGTCGAGATGATCGTTCATGTGCGCAGACGAAGAAAGGGGCCGTGACGGCCCCTGCTCCATGCTCGATCGTCGCTGATCCGGAAGTCACGCAGCGTGCGGACGCGAACCAAAAATCCACGTCATGCTGCCGAAATTCGCAATCGACTTGTGACACGATCGACGGTGCGGCGCGCACCGGTCTTCAGACGGGGCGACGCGGCGCTCCGAACTTCTTCGGCTTGGGCTTGGGGCCGGCGATCAGTCCCTCGCGGATAGCCTGCTTGCGAGCGAGCTTGCGGGCACGGCGAACCGCCTCGGCCTTCTCGCGCACGCGCTTCTCGGACGGCTTCTCGTAGGAGCCGCGGAGCTTCAGTTCACGGAAGATGCCTTCGCGCTGCATCTTCTTCTTGAGCACCTTGAGTGCCTGATCGACGTTGTTGTCTCTAACCAATACCTGCAATGCCTACTGCTCCTTTCCGACCTGCGTGATTTCTCAGGTCG
This sequence comes from Kaistia hirudinis, assembly GCF_014196455.1. GTDB lineage: Bacteria > Pseudomonadota > Alphaproteobacteria > Rhizobiales > Kaistiaceae > Kaistia > Kaistia hirudinis. The sequence continues at coordinate 968,731 of NZ_JACIDS010000002.1, read as the reverse complement.
TCAAAACGGGGGCGGCGGATGCCACCCCCGGAATCGCCTTACGGGCGAACGTCCTGAATAGCCGAAAGCTTCCAGTCCTGACCACCCCTTCGGGTGAAAGTCCAGATTTCGGCTGTCTCGGTCGGCTTGTCAGGATCACCCGACACGATCGCGCCACTCGTCCGGTCGCGCATGACGTCGCGGCTTTCGTAGCGCATGGCCACTGTAGCATAATCCGTGTCGCCTTCGCGCCACGCTTCTGCAAGATCGCCCTGGAGCAGCTTGACGTCGCTGACATCGTTGCGGACGCCGCTCGTCGCGTTCTGCGAAAGCTCCTCCGAGAGATAGGACATGATCTCCGGCGTGGTCACCGCGCGAAGGGCCGCATAGTCCTCACGCGAGAAGGCGGACTGCACTTCGGCGAGGCGCTGCTCGAAGACGTCGAGGTCGGAATCGAGAATGCCGATCTCGTCCTGCGCGTTGCGGGCGTTGGCCGGACGGCTGGGCTTCGCCGCGCCGCTGCCAAGGCCGAAGCCGCCGAGACCGCCGAACGCAGGAGCGCCCTGCCCGCGGCCATCGAGGTTCTCGCGCATCGCCGGGCCGCCGGAAAGCGGCGCGCCGCCGGCCGCTGCGGCCGGACGATTGCGATTGGCGAGGAAGCGCATCAGCATCATGACGCCGAAGCCGATCAGTGCGATCTGAAGCAGGAAGCCGAGGCCGCCGGCGAGGCCGCCAAAGCCGTGGCCCATCATCATGCCGATCAGGCCGCCGAGCGCGAGACCGCCGAGAAGCGATCCGCCGAAGCCGCCAAAGAAGCCACCGCGCGAAGGCGCCGCGGCCTGCGCCGGGGTCGCGGCACGGGAGGGCTCGGTCATCGAGCGCTGGATCGGCGCCGAAGCGCCGGGAGCGGTGGCCGTCGGAGCGGGCGCAGAATAGGTTCGCGCGCCACGGCTGCCAAAGCTGCCGCCACGCCGCGCATCTGCGCTGTCGACGACCGAAAGGCTTGCGACCAACGCAATGGCGAGGATGGCGAGCGGTGCGGTGAAGCGCTTCAGGCGGTGCATGGATCTCCCCTTATCAAGGCCCAATACGGGCGACGAAGGGCTATATGGGGATCGCCGGACGCAATTCGTAGGGGTTTGGGTGAAGAAGCGGAGCGTCCGCCGCGCCATCCCGTCCTTTTGCCCGCCGGATGGCACGTGCTAAGAGGCGGGCCCGATGCCCAACTCATCCGTCCAGAGTGCCATGAGCTTCAAGGTTGCCGCTCTCTACAAATTCGCCGCGCTGCCCGATTGCGAGGTGCTCGCCGATAGGGTGCGCGACTTCTGCTCGGCGCGGGAGATCTGCGGCACGCTGATCCTCGCTCGCGAGGGCATCAACGGCACCGTGGCCGGCAGCGATGCGGCGATCGACGCGCTGGTCGCGGAACTCGATCGAGGCGCCGCCTTCGCCGGAAGGCTGGACGGCATGGAGATCAAGTTCTCCCGCGCGTCGGAAAAGCCGTTCGGACGCCTCAAGGTGAAGGTGAAGGCGGAGATCGTGACGATCGGCCTGCCCGCGGTCGATCCGACGGAGATCGTCGGCACCTATGTCGAGCCGGAAGACTGGAATGCGCTTATCGCGGATCCCGAGGTGCTCGTCGTCGACACGCGCAACCATTTCGAGGTCGCGATGGGCACGTTCGAGCGGGCGCTCGATCCGCAGACCGAGACATTCTCGGCCTTTCCGGCCTTCGTTCGCGAAAATCTCGATCCGGCGCGCCACAAGCGCGTCGCCATGTTCTGTACCGGCGGAATCCGCTGCGAGAAGGCCAGCGCGCTGCTCAAGTCGGAAGGCTTCGACGAGGTCTACCACCTCAAGGGCGGCATCCTGCGCTATCTCGAAACCGTGCCGCCCGAGGAAAGCCGCTGGCGCGGCGACTGCTTCGTCTTCGACGAGCGCATCGCCCTCGGCCATGGTCTCGTCGAGCGGACGCCGCCCGAAGGCCGGTCTCAGCCGGCCTCGCCCTCGCCGCCCGCCGAAGGCTCGTCGCGGAGATAAGCCTCGACCGGGCCGGTCAGCTTGATCGTCAGCGGATTGCCGAACCGGTCGCGCGCCTTGCCGGCAGCGACGCGCACCCAGCCTTCGCTGATGCAATATTCCTCGACATTGGTCTTCTCGACACCCTTGAAGCGGATGCCGATGCCACGCTCCAGGAGGGCGGCGTCGTAGAAGGGGCTGCGGGGATCGCTCGACAGGCGATCGGGAAGCTCGTTGCTCATGGCGTCCTCGGCTCGGCGGATCACGGCGCCCTTGGGGACGTCCGTCTGCGCGGGCGTTCCTCATAGCCGCGGTGCGCGCGCCTGCCAAGGCGGACCATGGGGCGGCGACTAGGGGGCCGGGCGGACGACAGGCTGTTCACCGGATGATGCCATCGGGACGGTTGCGCTGCAGCAACAACGAGACTAGCTGAACCTTATCATCCGCCCACCTTTGGAAGAGGCCCATGGCCCTGAAGCTCAACGTCATCATCGGCAGCACGCGGCCGGGTCGGATCGGCCCGACCATCGCCACCTGGTTCAACGACTATGCCCGCGCGCATGGAGCGTTCGATGCCACGCTCGTCGATCTCGCCGACTTCAAGCTGCCGGTCTATGACGAGCCGCGCCATCCGCGCCTCAAGCAGTACGAGCACGCCCATACCAAGGCCTGGAGCGCCAGCGTCGAATCGGCGGATGCCTACGCCATCGTGACGCCGGAATACAATTACTTCGCCCCGCCCGCGCTCGTGAACGCGCTCGACTTCGTCTACAGCGAATGGGGCCGCAAGCCGGCCGGCATCGTCAGCTATGGCGGCGTCTCCGCCGGTCTTCGCGCCGCGCAGGCGCTGAAGCAGCAGCTGACGACGCTCAACGTCATGCCGATCCCGCAGGGCGTCGCGCTGCCGATGGTCGCCTCGCTCATCGGCGATGACGACCGCCTGCAGCCGAACGAACTGATCCTCGCCAGCGCGAAGTCGATGCTCGACGAACTCGCGATCTGGGCCGAGGCGCTCAAGCCGACGCGCGGCTGAGCACGGTCGCCGCGGTGAGGCCAAGCACATAGAGCCCGGTCGCACCGAGCATGAGGAACACCGCCGCCGAGCCGAGATCCTTGGCCCGGCCGGCGAAGGACGAACGGCCCGGCGAGATCTCGTCGACGATGGTCTCGACGGCCGTGTTCAGCGCCTCCACCGCCAGCGTCACGAGGCAGAGAATCACATAGACGCCGATCTCCTGCCACGAGCGCCCGAGCCACGCGATCCAGGCGAGGCCGGCGGCAGCAGCCGCCAGCTCCATGCGCGCGGCCATCTCGCTCGTCACGAGAATGCGCAGGCCCGACAGCGACCAGCCGAAGGCCTTGCCGAAATGATCGATCCAGGCGCGCATCGCTCCTCCGGAGCCAAGAAGCCGCTATGAAGCGGCGGAAAGCGAGAGAGACGGCTGACGAAACGTGCCGTCCCCCTTACCGATGCAACATGTGATCTCTATGTCAGCCGTCTAGGGATTCAGACATGAGTGAGCCCGTCGACGGCATTTCCTTGTGACCGGGCGGGACGATAGGCTATCAGGAACCATGCTCCGGGGGACGCGATGAGCCAGCTGCGCGGCTTCGAGGCGAGACGACCGCAGCGCGCGCTGCTGCTGTCCTTGCCGAACATTCTGACCTATGGCCGCATCCTTGCGGTCCCGCTCGTCGTCTTCTGCGTGGTCGGAGGACGCGACCAATGGCGATGGATCGCGCTCGCGCTCTTCATCGTCGCCTCGATCACCGATTATTTCGACGGCTATCTGGCCCGAATCTGGAAGCAGCAATCCTCGCTCGGACGCATGCTCGATCCGATCGCCGACAAGCTGCTCGTCTCGGCCTGTATCCTCGCCCTCGTCTTCGAACGCACGATCGACAATCTGTCGATCTGGGCGGCGCTGATCATCCTGTCGCGCGAAATCCTCGTTTCGGGCCTGCGCGAATATCTGGCCGAACTTCGCGTCAGCGTGCCCGTGACGCGGCTCGCCAAATGGAAGACGGCAACGCAGATGGTGGCGCTCGGCTTCCTCCTTGCAGGACCCGCCGGCGATGTCCATTTCCCCTATACGACCCTCATCGGCCTCGTGCTCTTGTGGATCGCGGCGATCGTGACGCTCTATACGGGCTACGATTATTTCCGGGCTGGCCTGAGCCATATCCTGGAGGAAGAGCCTTGAAGCTGCGCTATTTCGCCTGGGTCCGCGAGCGGATCGGCACGGCGGAGGAGACGGTTGAGCCACCCGACTCGGTCGCGACCGTCGGCGATCTGCTCGGCTGGCTGCAGGGACGCGGCGAGACCTATGCGTTCGCCCTGGCCGAGCCGGACGCGATCCGCGTTGCGCTGGACCAGGACCATGCCGAGCGCGACGCCCCGATCGCGGGCGTGCGCGAAGTTGCCCTGTTTCCCCCCATGACCGGAGGATAGGCCATGGCGACGCTGCGCACGCTGATCACCGCGGACCCGATCGACACGGCGGGAGAAATCGCGGCGATCCAGGCGGGGCGGAGCGATATCGGCGCCGTGGTCAGCTTCACCGGTCTCTGCCGCGACGAGGACGGCCGGCTCGATGCGCTGGAGCTCGAGCATTATCCCGGCATGGCGGAGAAGGAGATCGGCCGCATCGCCGCGCAGGCGGCCGAGCGCTGGGAGGTTTCCGCCCTCACGGTCATTCACCGCCATGGCCGCATCCGGCCGGGCGAGACGATCGTCGTCGTGGTCGCCGCCTCCACCCACCGGCACGCGGCGTTCGAGGCGGCCGAATTCGTCATGGATTTCCTCAAGACCCACGCCCCCTTCTGGAAGAAGGAGCACGCGCGCGACGGCACGCCGACCGGATGGGTCGCGGCCAAGGCGAGCGACGACGACGCCAAGGCGCGCTGGAAGGATTGAACTGCGACCATCGGGGGCGTGCAATCGCGCGCGCAATCCGGCACTCTCGCGCCGCAACGGCAAGGGAGTTCCGCCATGCTTCGGATCTGGGGGCGCGACAATTCCAACAATGTGAAGAAGGTGCTCTGGTGCGCGGAGGAGATCGGCCTCGCCTATGAGCACATTCCGGCGGGCGGAGCCTTCGGTGTGGTCGACAGCGCGGAATATCGCGCGCTCAACCCGAACGGGCTCGTGCCGACGATCGAAGACGACGGCATCGTGCTGTGGGAATCGAACGCGATTGTGCGCTACCTCGCCGCCCGCTATTCGGATGGGGGTCTATACGAGACCGATCCCGGCCGACGCGCCCTCGCCGACCGCTGGATGGACTGGACGACGTCCAATTTCGCGCGGCCCTTCCGTGACGTGTTCTGGAACGTGATCCGCCTGCCGCCGGAAAAGCGCAACGAGGCCGAGAGCGCCTCGGGCCTCAAGCAATGCGCCGCACTGCTTCCGATTGTCGAAGCGGCGCTTTCCGAGCAGCCCTTCCTCTCCGGCGAGCGGCTCGGCATCGGCGATTTCCCCCTCGGCGTGTTCATTCATGGCTGGTTCCAGATGCCGATCGACCGCCCGCCGACGCCGGCGATCGAAGCCTGGTATGCGCGGCTGAACGCGCGCCCGGCCTATCGCAAGGCGGTGGCCCTGCCGCTCAGCTGACGCGGTCCATCCCGGCATGCTGGCTGCGGAGCGGCGGTTGCGCCCGCGCCCGCCGCGGTGCATCCCACCGCCGACGCCGGCATGTCGCCGGCGAATCGATGGGAAGGCCGGCATGCTGCGGATCTGGGGGCGCGATTTCTCCAACAATGTGAAGAAGGTGGTCTGGTGCGCCGAGGAGATCGGCCTCGCCTATGAGCACATCGGCACGATGAGCAACCCCTTCACGGCCGCGGGCGGTACGCCGCAGCGCCCGGCAGCGCCGCGCGGCCTGGAGCCGACGATCGACGATGACGGCCTCGTCGTCTGGCAGTCGCACAGCATCGTGCGCTATCTCGCGGCGCGCTATTCCGACGGCGTGCTCCACGAGCCGGATCCGGCCCGCCGTGTGCTCGCCGATCGCTGGATGGACTGGACGATCTCCACCTTCTCCCAGCCCTTCCGCGACCTGACCGCGAATGCGCTGCGCGCGGCGGACGGAGAGCGCGACAGCGCGGCGGTCGAATCGGCCCTCGCGCGCTGCGCAACACTGCTTCCGCTTGCGGAGGCGGAACTTGCCGAGCGGCCCTATCTCTCGGGCCAGCGCCTCGGCATCGGCGACTTCCCGCTCGGCACGCTGATCCACGAATGGTTCCAGATACCCACCGAACGCCCGGATTTCCCGGCGATCGCGGCCTGGTATGGCCGGCTCCTGACGCGGCCGGCCTATCGCAAGGTGGTGGCCGTGCCGCTTTCGTGAGCGGCACGCCGCGTCAATCATTTGTCAATCATGAACGATCCATCTTGCCGTCAAGGGCACGTTGCGACATGCTCCGGTCGCGGGCGGTAGATGGATTGACTTATGATTTTTTCAGCGATTGCCGCCGTCGCGATTGGCTGGCTTTTGCGCAGTTATTGGCTTGCCTTCATTATGGCGCTTGCGGTCAGCTTCGCTTCGGTCATGCTCAATGGGCTGATCTATTCCGATCGGCCCGATCTCAATGACTTTCAGTTCCGCACGGTGCTTGCGGGCTTCCTCGCTGGCGCGCTCGGCATCGTAGTCGCGTTTCTGCGCACGGCGTTTGACGAATATCGCGCGGAAAGCCGGGCTGCGCGGGCGAACCGCCAGGCCGGTGCCAAGGTCGCGGACGCGGACAGGCCGCGCATGTCGCTGACCCTGCTGCGGCGCCTCAGGCATGTCGACGCGCAGATGAAGCGTCTCGGCGGCGACATGAACAATCTGACGTTCAATCTGGTCGACCGCTGGGTCAACCGCGCGAGCTATCGCGACGCCGGACGCGAATGAGGCCGACAAAGCCGGCCTCAAGGCAACGCTCGCGGATCGTTCCGGGGGCTTGCCCCGATCCGTTCAGCCGACGAGTTCGACGCCGGAGAACCAGTAAGCGATCTCCTGCGCGGCCGTCTCCGGCGCATCCGAACCGTGGACCGAATTCTCGCCGATCGAGACGGCGAATTCCTTGCGGATCGTGCCCTCGGCCGCATTGGCCGGGTTGGTCGCGCCCATGACTTCGCGGTTCTTCAGGATGGCGTTCTCGCCTTCCAGAACCTGCACGACGGTCGGGCCCGCGGTCATCGTCTCGACCAGCTCGCCGAAGAAGGGCCGCTCCTTGTGGACGGCGTAGAAGCCCTCGGCCTGCGCGCGCGACATCCAGACGCGCTTCGAGGCGACGACGCGCAGGCCGGCCTCCTCGAGCTTCGCCGTGATCTTGCCGGTGAGGTTGCGCCGCGTCGCATCGGGCTTGATCATCGAGAAGGTGCGTTCGATCGCCATATCGGATCCTGTCATTTCGACGGTTGAAAAGTCGCGCGCTGTATAGCCGGAGAGCCCTGATGCGGCAAGCGATCCCGGCTCGACGGCGCGCCATCGCCCCCTTGCCGGCCCCGCCGGCAGGCGGCTAGGCTTGGCGAACAGAACAAGCCGGCAGCGGCCAGCACAGCGCGAGGTGACGTCGCGCTCGGGTCGTCCCAGCCGGCACCGATCACCGGGGAAACGCAGGGAGTTGCCGTGAAGGCTCATTTTTCGATGTTCGCCGGCTATAATCGCTGGGCCGACGCGCGCGTGCTCAAGGCCGCCGCAATGCTCGCCCCCGACGATTTCCTGGCCGATCACGGCGCCTTCTTCGGATCGGTCTGCGGCACGCTGAACCACATCGTCGTCACCAACCGGATCTGGATGCGCCGCTTCACCGGCACAGGTCCCACCCAGACACGGCTCGACGAGATCCTGACCACCGACATCCACGAACTCGCCGGTCTGATGCAGGCCGAGGACGAGCGCATCATCGCCTATATCGACACGCTCGACGAAGCCGCGCTCGCCGGCTCCTTCTCCTACCGCACGATCACCAACCCGGCTGAAATCCGCCAGCCGCTCGCCACCGGCCTCGCCCACTTCTTCAACCACCAGACTCACCATCGCGGCCAGGCGACGGCGATCTTGACGCGGATCGGCGGGCGGAACGCCGTCGAGGGGCTCGATCTGCTGCTGTTCCAGCGCGAGACCGGGATTGGGCTCGGATAGGCGCGCAACCATCGCGGACGGGCGACGTTCTTCCTTTACCGAAAAGGAGAACGGAATGGCCAACGAAGAAGACGTCTCGAAGACCCCCGCCGAGCTCGAAGAGCATGTGTGGAAGCTCGCGCGGAAGATCCAGTTCGCCTTGTTCACCCGACGCGATGGCGAGGCGATCGCGCAGTGGCCGCTGACGGCCCATGTCGATGCCGACCGGCGCGCGATCTTCTTCCTCGTCGAGGATGACGGCATTCGCTATCGCGACGTCGGCGCTTCGCCGGTGACGCTCGGCTTCGCCGATCACCCGAAATATCTCGTGATGCGGGGCGAGGCGACCCTCTCCAATGACCGCGAGATGATCCGGGAGCTCTGGTCGCCCTTTGCGAAGGCATGGTGGGATTCGCCCGACGATCCGACGATCCGCCTTCTGACCGTCGAGCCGACCCAGGCGGAATATTGGGACTCCGGCAACTCGCTGGTCGCCTCGGTGCTCATGCTCGCTGCCGCCGCAACCGGCGCCAAGCCGGCGGTCGGCGAGCACGCGAAGGTCGCGATGGCTGAGCCGCTGCCGTAGCGCCCAAATCCATCCCGCGCGCCGATTCAAAAAATCGTGTGCGCGGGAAGGGTGGCACGAAGCGTTTCAGCGTGTATTATTCCGTGATCAAGCGTGGTCGAGGGAGGACGATGTGCAGACTTGGCATGATGGCTTGCAGACTGAGCCCCCCGTCTTCGTTGCCCTCCCCCGGCGCCCCGGCATGCGGATGAAGCGCACCGCGCGAACGGTGCCGACGCAAAGCCTTTCGGCGTTCGCCAATGCCGGTGAGCACCTCCCCGAGCGCGCGCCGATCGAAATTCCCGCCGATTCCAAGGCCTGATCGCAAGAGATCCGTGCCGGCCCGAAGGCCGGCATGGTTCATCGCGAAGTCGAATAGGCCGTGAGCCAGCTAGTACTGCGCGCTCGGCCGCTCATGAGAGCGCCGTACGGCACAAGCCGGCTGAACGGCGCACGATCGCGGCGCGTGCCCGGCTTCCAGCCGATATCTCCAAGAAATCCGTCCTCGAAAGCCCGCATCTTGACTTCGGCCTCCATGAGAACAAAATAGGAACATAGAAAGCCGGGGATGAATATGGTCAGGACCGACTCGATCGAAACGCGGGATCCGATGCAGGAGCGCATCGACGACATCCTGAGCGCGCATGGCGGCGACGCCCGCTCGGCGATCGAGATGCTGCTGATCTATGGCGACGGCGTCGCCGACAGCCTGTCCTTCGGCTATGTGCGCGGCCGCATCGTGACCTCGGCGCGGCTGGAACGGCGCGGTGGACGCCAGGACGGAAACGAACCGTGACGGAGAAGAGCCATGAACGAGCATCTTCGTGACTTCATCGCCCATCTGGCTGATGAGACCGAGCGCCGAGCCGGCTGGCTGGAACTGGAGGGCAGCGACGGCACCGCCCATCTCGTGGGCGGCAGTCTCGCTTGCCATGAGGATGGCGTGGCCTTCGAGGACGACAGCGGCTTGCTCGCAGAAATGCCCTATCGGCTGATCGCGGCGGTCCGCACCGGACGTCAGGGCGAGGCCGGCGCGGGGCGCCGCCGTCCCCTGCCCGCCTTCGCGCCGGACCTCGCGGCCTGAGGCGTCACGGTCCGGATTAAATCTTTGGACCGAGCCGATGGTTGCTTGCTTCGCCATCCCTTGGGGCGCAGCATGACGCATCGTTTCCGCTTATTTTGGCAGAATCTTGCGTCTTACATTGATTTTCCCGGCCGTTTTGGCCCTGTTTCTCCCGTTCGCAGCCGAGGCGGCCGTTCCGGATATCGAGCCGCGGACACCGGATCAGCTGAGCGACTCGGAGATGGCCGAGATCGTCGACTTCATCGTCGGCAACGCCGTTTTCGCGCTTTATCACCAAGCCGGCCACATGATGGCGATGCGCTATGGCCTCGGGCCCGCCGACGAGGAGACGGCGGATCGTTTCGCGACCCTGACGCTGCTCGAGCCGCGCTCCGGTGCCGGCAACCAGACGCTGGTCGATGCGATTGATTCGTATCGCCTCGCCGCGCACCAGCAGGGCGTCGCGCCCGGCGGCCATGCGACGCTTCCCGACGCCCATTCGGTCGACGAGGCCCGCGCCAGCGCGATCGCCTGCGCCATGGCGGGCTCGGATCCGGACGGCTTCGCCGACATCGCCGAGGCCATGGGGCTTTCCGCGCCGAAGCGCATGGCCTGCGCCGAGAGCTGGCGGAAGTCCGTGGAGCACTGGAAATCGTCGCTGAAGGCAATCCTGCGCCCGGCCGGCACTACCGGACCGGCCCTGCCGATCGCCTATGACCCACCCGTCGACCAGGACGTCGCCGAGGCCACCATTCTCGAGGACAATCACGTGCTCGAGGAGGTCGCGGCGAAGCTCGGCGCCACCTATGACTTCGCCGCGCCGCCCAAGGTGCGCGCGATGCATTGCGGCGAAGCGACGTCGCGCTATGACGCCGACCGGAACGAACTCGTGCTCTGCTACGAGCTGTCGGCCTATCACGGCCAGCTGATCCTGCGCGACATCGAGAGCCGCAGCTGACGGCCGCGCGCAATCGCGCCCTTGCATAGGCACGGCCGGCGCGGCACATAGCCGGCCATGCTGCATGTCAACGACGTCACCTATCGGATTGCCGGCCGAACGCTCCTCGAAGGCGCCTCCATCGCGCTGCCTGATGGCGTGAAGGCCGGCTTCGTCGGCCGCAATGGCGCGGGCAAGACGACCCTGTTCAAGCTCGTCACCGGCGAGATCGCGCCGGAGAGCGGGTCCATCGGCCTGCCGCGCGGCGCGCGCATCGGCCAGGTGGCGCAGGAGGCGCCCGGCACGGAGCAGTCGCTGATCGATTTCGTGCTCGATGCCGATCGCGAGCGCACGGCGCTGCTCGCCGAGGCGGAGACCGCGCACGATCCCGCCCGCATCGCCGAGATCCAGCTGCGCCTCGCCGATATCGGCGCCCATTCCGCCGAGGCGCGGGCCGGCGCGATTCTGTCCGGCCTCGGCTTCGACGCGGAGGCGCAGCGCCGTCCCTGCTCCGCCTTTTCCGGCGGCTGGCGCATGCGCGTCGCGCTCGCGGCGGTGCTCTTCTCGGAGCCCGACCTGCTCCTGCTCGACGAGCCGACCAATTATCTCGATCTCGAAGGCACGATGTGGCTCGAAAGCTATGTCGGGCGCTATCCGCACACCGTGTTCCTGATCAGCCACGACCGCGACCTGCTCAATCGCGCCGTCGACATGATCGTGCATCTCGATGCGGGCAAGCTCGTCGCCTATCGCGGCGGCTACGATTCGTTCGACCGCCAGCGCCGTGAGAAGCAGGCACTGCAGCAGAAGCTGAAGAAGAAGCAGGACGAGCAGCGCCAGCATCTCCAGGCCTTCGTCGATCGCTTCAAGGCCAAAGCCTCCAAGGCGCGGCAGGCGCAGTCGCGCATGAAGGCGCTCGAAAAGCTGCAGCCGATCGCCGGCATCGTCGATGACGACGTGACGCCGTTCTCGTTCCCGCCGCCCGCCCGTCGCCTGTCGCCGCCGATCATCGCGCTCGATGGCGTCTCGGTCGGCTATGAGGCCGAGAAGCCGATCCTGAAACGGATCGACCTCAGGATCGACACCGAGGACCGGATCGGCCTGCTCGGCGCGAACGGCAACGGCAAATCGACGCTGGCGAAGCTCATCTCCGGCCGGATGGAGCCGATGTCGGGATCGCTGCGCCGCGCCGACCGGATGGAGATCGCCTTCTTCGCGCAGCACCAACTCGACGAACTGCGACCGGCCGAGAGCCCGGTCGAGCATATCCGGTCGCTGATGCCGGACGCGACGGAATCGCAGGTGCGCGCGCGGGTCGGCGCCATGGGCTTCCCGACCGCCAAGATGGATACGCCGGCGCGCGAACTCTCCGGCGGCGAGCGGGCGCGGCTGCTGCTCGGCCTCGCCACCTTCCGCGGCGCGAACCTCCTGATCCTCGACGAGCCGACGAACCATCTCGACATCGACAGCCGCGAAGCGCTGGTGCTGGCCCTCAACGATTTTCCGGGCGCCGTCATCCTCATCAGCCATGACCGCCATCTCGTCGAGGCGACCGTCGACCGGCTGATCCTAGTCGCCAATGGCGGCGTCGCGCCCTTCGAGGGCGACATGGAGGATTATCGCCGGCTGATCCTGCAGGGTCCGGACGATGGCGCCGCGTCGGCGCGCCGCGACGAAGCGGGCAAATCCGCCTCGGCGCAGGATCGCCGCCGCGAGCAGGCGCAAAGGCGCGCCGAGCTCGCGCCGCTCAGGAAAAAGATCAAGGACGCCGAATCCTTGATGGAGAAACTTCAGAAAGAGATTCAGAAGCTCGACGCGCAGCTCGCCGACGGTAATCTCTATCTGCGCGACCCAGCCAAGGCCGGATCGCTCGCCAAGTCGCGCGCCGACGCCGCCGCGGCCCTCGCCGCGGCGGAAGAATCATGGCTCGAAATGTCGTCGGATTACGAGAGCGCCGCGGCCGACGGCTGATCGCCGGCCCAGACCGACAAAGCCTATCCACGCCGGAGGACACGATGCCGCAGACGCCGGAGGAGATCCAGATGACCGCGCGCCCGCAAGCCGATTTCGTCACGCGAGCGGGCGGATCGATCGGATCGGCGTTTCTTCCCCTCATCGCACTGGCCCTCGCCTTGATGCTGCATCTTGGGAAGACGGGAATGGACGGCGTCCCAATGCCGTATGAAGCCTTCCTGACGCTCCCCATCGTCGGCATAATGGTTTGGACGGTCTTCGTCGTGCTGCGCCATGCCGAGGCTATCGCCCATCGCATCGGCGAGCCCTATGGCACGCTCGTGCTCACCATCGCCGTGACGGCGATCGAGGCGTCGGTCATCGTTTCGATGATGATGCACGGCGCGAACAACCCGACCCTGGCGCGTGAATCCGTGTTTTCGACAGTGATGATCGTCTGTGCCGGCGTCGTCGGCATCTGCCTGACGGTCGGCGGGCTGCGCCACCGCGAGCAGGATCTGAATCGCCAGGGCACAAGCGCACTGCTCGCCGTGCTGATCGCGCTGACCGGACTGACGCTCGTGCTGCCCGATTTCACCCTGACCGCGGGTGTGGGCAATTTCTCGACCTTGCAGCTCGTCTTCGTGAGCCTGCTCTGCCTCCTGCTCTACGGGTCGTTCCTGTTCGCGCAGATGACGCGCCACCGCCACGACTTCGTCGATGATCTGGGTCCGCCGGAGCATGGCGGACACGCGGCCGCCGCGGGCGGGCTGAAGATCCGCTTCGTCCTGATGCTGATCGGCCTCGTCGGCATCGTGCTGCTCGCCGAATATGTCGCTGCGGGCATCGAGCAGAGCCTCGCGGAACTCCAGGTGCCGCAGTCGGATGCGATCGTCGGCGCCTTCATCGCGACGCTCGTGCTCCTTCCCGAATCGATCTCGGCCATCAAGGCGGCCAATCGCAACGAGTTGCAGCGCAGCATCAACGTCGCGCTCGGTTCGGCCTGCGCGACGATCGGGCTCACCATCCCCGTCGTCGCGGTGGCGAGCCTCATCACGGGGCGCGGCCTGACGCTCGGCCTCGCCCTCGGTGACGTGACGCTGCTGGTGATCGCGCTCTCGGTCAGCATGGTCAGCTTCGGCACCGGGCGCACGAACGCGATGACCGGCGGCGTCCATCTGGTGATCTTTGTCGCCTATCTGCTGCTGATCGCCGTTCCCTGAACGGCGGACCGGCACCTCAGGCCTTCTTCTCCCAGCGCCCGGCCTCGGATTGCTGCCAATAGGTGGCCGCGTGGCCTGCGGCCTTCACCTGGCGCCAGGCGCCCCGCGCCGCATCGAGTGCATCGGGATCATTGCCGTCGAAGAGCAGCACGATGCGGTCATAGCCGGCCGCATCGCCGATCGGCGCGCCATCGACCAGGAAGCGCACGCTCGCTGCGTTCGGATTGGCGTTGTCGGCCGTGAGTACGATCGGCGTGCGCGGCGCGTTCGGATCGCGCCACGTCCCATGCGGCAGGAAGGATTCCTCGCGCCAGGTCCACAGCAGCGCGTCGAGCGCCTCGCAGCGCTCGGGCGAGCCCGCCTCGACCACGACGCGCCAACCTCGCTCGAGGCATTTCTCGAGCATGGGCGGCAGGACCGCCTCGAGCGGCTGGCGCTGCAGATGGTAGAAGAGGACCTCCGTCATGGGGCGCGCACGCGCATCAGCCCTCGTAATTGTCGGCGACGAGGCGGTCGAGCAGGCGTACACCCCAGCCGGACGCCCAGGAGCGGTTGGTTTCCGACTGCGGCGAGCTCATCGCCGTTCCGGCGATGTCGAGATGAGCCCAGGGCGTGCCGTCCTTGACGAAACGCTTCAGGAACTGCGCCGCCGTGATCGAGCCGGCGTCGCGCCCACCGGTGTTCTTGATGTCCGCGAACTTCGATTCGATCTGTTTGTCATAGGCTTGGCCGAGCGGCATGCGCCAGACCTTTTCGCCCGTCGCCTCGCCGGCCTTGGCGAGCGCGCTTGCGAGCGTATCATCGGTCGAGAAGAGGCCGGCATGATCATGGCCGAGCGCGACGATGATCGCGCCGGTCAGCGTGGCGAGATCGACGATCACGCGCGGATCGAACTCCTTCTGCACGTACCAGAGCGCATCGGCCAGCACGAGGCGGCCTTCGGCATCCGTGTTGATGATCTCGATCGTCGTGCCGGACGCGGCCTCTACGATATCGCCGGGGCGCTGCGCATTGCCGTCGGGCATGTTCTCGACGAGGCCGATGATGCCGACGACATTGGCCTTCGCCTTGCGGCTCGCCAGCGCATGGATGAGGCCGACCACGGCGGCGGCACCGCCCATGTCGCCCTTCATGTCCTCCATGCCGCCGGCCGGCTTGATCGAGATGCCACCCGTATCGAAGACGACGCCCTTGCCGACGAAGGCGACGGGGCGCTCCTTCGATTCAGCACCGTTCCAGTGCAGCGCAACGAGGCGGGGTGGGCGGACCGAACCCTGGTTGACGCCGAGCAGCGCGCGCATGCCGAGCTTCTTCATCTGCTTCTCGGTCAGCACCTCGACCGTGACGCCGAGCCGCTCGAGGCTCTCCGCCTTCTCCGCGAATTCGACGGTGCCGAGCACATTGGCCGGTTCGTTGACCAGTTCGCGCGCCAGGATGGCGCCCTCGGCGACGGCCTCGCGGGCGGCCCAGGCCTTCTTCGCCTTGCCGGCCTCGGGATGGATGATCTCGAGCGCGGCCGGCGCCTTCTTCTTGGCGTCGTCGCCCTCCCCGTTCCGCCGGCTCTTGTAGCGGTCGAAGCTGTAGGAGCGCAGCACCGCGCCGAGCGCGATCTCGGCGGCCTGGTCGGGCGTGAGCGCAGCGCCATCCGGCGCTTCAGCGAAGAGGGTCGCCGACTCGCCGCGCCGGAGCGCGCCCATCAGCGCGCCGCCGAGCCGCGGATAATCGGCCTCGGCGAGCTCGCCAGCCTTGCCGAGCCCGACGAGCAGGACTCGATCGAACTCCGTTCCGGCCGGCACCAGCACGTCGAGCACGGCAAAGCGCGCGCCCTTGTAGGAGGCCGCCGTCGCCGCCCGCGCGAGCAGCGCCCCGACGCCCGCCGCCTCGGCCGCCGGCGGCAGCTTCAGGCCGTCATCGGTAAGGAAGACGGCCGTGCCCTTGTCGGAAGGGGCGCTCTTGCGGAAGCTGACTGTGGATATCTCGGTCATCGGAGGCTTTCGGGGAACTGGAACGTCGGGCGGGATGCCAACATGCACTTGCGGGCGAGATTGCCGTCCGCAGCGGCCCTCTGGCAAGGGCCGCGATATCGCTGTAGACATTCACGCATCGTTAAGCGCGTTCATTAGCGGTGCATTCACCTAAATGGTTCACCCATCATGCAATAGCGGACGCGGGGCACGTCCGTCGACCAGGACACACCATCGGACGGCAGCCTGCCGCGCCGGCCGAAAGGATGTCGTCATGCGGGTGGAGTGTGCCTCGGCATGAAGCTGATCGGCTGGTACGTCTTCAAGCGCATGCTCGGCGCTTGCCTGCTGAGCCTTGGCGGGCTCGCCGGCACAG
Source organism: Kaistia hirudinis (assembly GCF_014196455.1). Taxonomy (GTDB): domain Bacteria; phylum Pseudomonadota; class Alphaproteobacteria; order Rhizobiales; family Kaistiaceae; genus Kaistia; species Kaistia hirudinis. Next base: position 952,542 of record NZ_JACIDS010000002.1, on the reverse strand, counting down.
TCTGGCTCAGCCAGGCGCTGCGTGAACTGAACCTCATCACCTCCAAGGGCCAGAGCATCCTGACCTTCCTGCACGTCTCGGGCCTCATCTTCCCGGGACTGCTGTTGATCGTCTGCCCGGTCGCGGTGCTGATCGGGGTGATCTACACGCTGAACCAGCTGAACGCGGATTCGGAGCTCGTCATCATCAACGCCAGCGGCGCCTCGCCGGCGATGATCCTGCGGCCGGCCCTGCTGCTCGGCGTGCTCGGCACGCTCGTCGTCGCGGGCATGTCGCTCTATCTCGTGCCGCGTTCGCTGCAATCCTTCCGCGACCTCATCACCAATGTGAACACGGACCTGATCTCGAGCTTCGTCCAGGAGGGCGCCTTCGTCCCGATCGGCGACCAGTTGGTCTTCCACATCCGCGACCGCAAGCCGGACGGGACGATGGAGGGCATCTTCATCCGCGACGAGCGCGAGCCCGGCCAGAGCAACGTCTATATCGCCGAGAAGGGCCAGGTGCTGAAGAACCCGCTCGGCACATTCCTGGTGATGCAGAACGGGACGATCCAGCAGCGCGCCTCGGACAAGGATTCAATGTCCGTCATCCAGTTCGAATCCTACGCCTTCGACCTCTCGACCTTCACGAGCGCCGCTGCCCTTCCCTCGCTCAAGGCCGCCGAGCGCGACACGTCCTATCTCCTCTCGCCCGATCCGAACGACCCGGAATTCCAGAAGCGGCCGGACTCCTTCCCCGCCGAGCTGCATGACCGCCTGTCGAGCCCGCTCTACACGCTTCTGTTCGCGATCCTGCCCGTGCTCGCACTCGGCCAGGCGCAGACGACGCGCCGCGGCCGTGGCGTCGTCATGCTCGGCACCGTCCTCGTTGCGACGGGGCTGCGCGTCGGCGGACTCATGCTAGCGGGTCTGTCGGCCAATCACCCGGTTGCCATCCCGGCGCTCTATGCGCTTCCCATCGTTGGGATCGTGATCTCGATCGTGGCGATCATGCGCGGCTTCAAGTTCTCGAGCTCGGAAGGCATCGGATCGCTCGTGGTCGAATCCCTGCAGCGGCTGCTGCCGCGGCGTCGCGTCACGGATGGTGCCTGACATGCTGCGCCATCCCACGCTGAGCTTCTATTTCGCCAAGCGCTTCGCGCGGATGGCTTTCATCATCTTCCTGGTGGTCTTCGTCCTCATCGCGTTCGTCGACTATCTGGAGCTCGCCCGCCGCTCCGTGCAGCGCGAGAACTTCGACGCCTTCTGGTACCTCGTCATCTCGCTGACGCGCGTGCCGACCGTCATCGAGCGCGCCCTCCCCTTCACCGTGCTGTTCGCGGCCATGGCGAGCTTCGTCCTGGCCAATCGCCAACTCGAGCTCGTCGTGGCGCGCGCCTCCGGCCTGTCGGCCTGGCAGTTCATTCTGCCTGCCTGCGTCGTTGCGCTGATCTTCGGCATTTTGGCCACAACGGCCTTCAATCCGCTCGCCACGGAGTTGAAGGAAGAGTCGATACGGATCCTCAATCGCCTCACCGCGGAGGCGACCGGTTCGCCGACCGATGGCGAGACCCAGCAGGGCGCTCCGATCTGGCTGCGGCAGTCGGGCCTCGAGGGAAGCTCGATCCTCGGCGCGAAGAACAGTTACAACAAGGGCCTGTCGCTCGCCGGCGTGACGGCCTTCGTGTTCGATCTGGACAACAGGCTGGACCGCCGAATCGACGCCCGTTCGGCCGAGTACGAGCCGGGGAAATGGGTGCTGCACGACACCACCCTGACGCGGATGTCGGAGCGTCCCGTCCATGTCGACAAGTTGGAGCTGCCGACCGACCTGCGGCCCGACCAGGTCAGCCAGCAGCTGGCGAATCCCGAGACGATCTCGTTCTGGTCTCTCCCTGATTTCATTGAGATATCAAAGCGTTCCGGCGTTCCGAGCACGGGCTATGAGATGCGCTACCAGTCGCTTCTCGCGCAGCCCATCCTGTTCCTCGCCATGGTGCTCGTGGCATCCACAGTCTCGCTCCGCTTCTCCCGTTCGAGGGACCTCGGACAGGTGATTCTGACTGGCGTGATCGTGGGCTTCGTGCTTTATGTTGTGTCGGAGTTGGCGATAGGATTGGGGAGGAGTGGCGTCGTGAATCCGGCGATTGCAGCTTGGTCTCCGCCCCTCGTCGCGACTCTCGCGAGCATTACGGTCTTGCTGAACAGGGAGGACGGATGAACCGCTTTGCCGTCCTTCATGGCGGCGGGAAATGCTTGCTGAAGTCCCTTCGCGCAGCCGCTGCGGTGGCCCTGTGCGCGATGCTGGTTGCTTCTCCCGCTTCCGCACAGTCGGTCCAGTCGGTGGCCGGCTCCCTGGGCTTCGCCGGCGAATCCGGGCTCAAGACCGAGCCGGGCGCCAAGATGCTCCTGGAGTCCGACCAGCTCGTCTATGACTATGACAAATCCACGGTTTCGGCCGTGGGCGCGGTCAAAATCTATTATGACGGCTACACACTGGAAGCGCAGAAGGTCAGCTACGACCAGAAAAACAAGAAGATGATCGCCGAGGGCGGCGTGAAGATCGTCGACAAGACGGGCACCGTGGTGACCGCCGATACGATCGACATCACGGATGACTTCGCCACCGGCTTCGTCTCCGCGCTCCGGCTCGACACGCCCGACCAGACGCATTTTGCGGCCGAGAAGGCCTATCGCGACCAGGGCAAGACGACGACCTTCTATCGCGGCGTCTACACGGCTTGCGAACCCTGCCGCGAAAATCCGAAGAAGGCGCCGGTCTGGCAGGTCAAGGCGGCCCGGATCATCGTCGACCACAACGAGCATATGATCTATTTCCGGTCCGCGAGCCTCGAGTTTCTCGGAATGCCGGTCGCCTATTTCCCGGCTTTCTCGGCGCCCGATCCGACCGTGAAACGCAAGAGCGGCTTTCTGGTTCCGTCGGCCGGATACAAGTCCGCGCTCGGCGCCTTCGTGAAGGTTCCCTATTTCTGGGCGCCCGCCGCGAATTATGACCTCACCTTCACGCCCGTCGCCTATACGCGCCAGGGCCTGCTGCTCGACTTCGATTGGCGTCATCGCCTCGACTTCGGCCAGTACAGCATTTCGGCGGCCGGCATCGACCAGCTCGATCCGGAAGCCTTCGTCGAGAGCGGCACGCGCAATTCCGGCGACATCCAGTTCCGCGGCGGCGTGCGCACGATCGGCGAATACTATCTGAACAAGCTCTGGACGCTGGGCTGGGACGTCACCGCGATGTCCGACCGCACGTTCACGCGCGATTACAGTGTTCTCTCGGCCTCGAACGATGTCGCCGTCTCGACGCTGCACCTGACCGGCCAGAGCGCGACCAACTATTTCGATCTGCGCGGCTATTATTTCCAGGTCCTGACCAACGATACCGGGGACCAGTACAATCAGGAACGCCAGCCGATCGTCGCGCCGGTGGCCGACCAGAGCTACATCTTCCAGGACCCGATCCTGGGCGGCCAGCTCTCGATGAAGAACAACGTCGTCAGCCTGACGCGCCAGCAGACCGACTATGTCGATTCCGACAATCTCGGCTACTACAAGCAGGGCGACGCGCTACTCGGCATCTATGGCAATTTCAACCGCGCCAGCACCGAGTGGACGTGGGAGAGCAGCCAGATCGGCCCGATGGGCATGGTGTTCAAGCCCTTCGCCTATCTGAAGGGCGACGCGTTCTATCTCGACCAGCAGCAGTTCCCCGGCGTGTATGACAATGGCGGCTATGGCCGCATCATGCCGGCGGGCGGCATGGAATGGCGCTGGCCGATCCTGATGGCGTCCGGCAGCTCTTCCGTCGTCATCGAGCCGATCGCGCAGATCATCGCGCGTCCCGACGAACAGCTCGCCGGCAAGCTGCCGAACGAAGACGCGCAGAGCCTCGTCTTCGACGACGCCTCGCTCTTCGCCTGGGACAAGTTCTCCGGCTATGACCGCGTCGAAGGCGGCACGCGCGCCAATGTGGGCTTCCGCTATGTCGCCGATCTCGGCGAGATCGCGACCATTCGCGGCGTCGTGGGCCAGTCCTACCAGATCGCCGGCCTCAACTCCTTCGCCGTCCAGGACGTGACCCAGACGGGCGCCGTCTCCGGCCTCGAGAGCAACGTGTCCGACTATGTCGGCAGCATGACCCTCGACGGCGGCGCGGGCTATTTCCTGACGGCGAATGCGCGCCTCGACGGGAGCACGCTTGACCTCAACCAGGCGCAGATCACGGCGACAGGCAAGGCGGGCAACGTCACCGCGTCGGCGTCCTATCTCTTCCTTCGCGAGCAGCCCGCCATCGCTAGCTCGTATGCGGGCCAGGAGACGGACACGGTGAGCGGACGTGCTTCCTGGCAGTTCACCGAGACGTGGCGCCTGTTCGGTTCGCTCGCCTGGGACTTCCACGAAGACCAGATGGCCGGCAACAGCCTCGGCCTCGCCTATGACGACGAGTGCACGACGTTCTCGATCGCCTATAGCGAGACGACGCAGGACTACACCGACCTGCAGACCTCCAAGTCCCTGATGGTCAGCCTTCAGCTCCGCACGATCGGCGGGACGCAATTCAAGAGCGATCTCGGCGGCTCCAGCAACTGATCGAGCGGAATGGATCCGGCAGCTTCATGCTTTTGCCGGATTTCTGCTGTTTGGAGGGGTTGGACGCAGAGCATGCGCCGCGCGATACAGCTAGAGATGGGATCGACGATTTCAGCCATGCAGACTGTCATTCGAAGGGCTGCGTTCCTGACGGCGCTCGTTCTGGCGACCGCCTTCGCCATGGCTCAGCCAGCCGCAGCGCAGCAGGCCGCCGTCAAGGCGACCGTCAACGGCCAGCCGATCACGAGCTACGACGTCAGCCAGCGCGTCAAGATGCTGACGCTGTTCCATCAGAAGACCAATCCGAAGCAGGCGCTTGAGGATCTGATCGACGAGACGCTCGTGGATCAGGCCGCCAAGAAGCGCAACATATCGGTGCCCGACGCCCAGATCGATCAGCGCTTCAACGGCATCGCGAAACAGGTCAAGCTCTCGCCGGAGGCCTTCTCGAAGGCTCTTAAGCAGAACGGGGTCGAGCCCGATTCACTGCGCAAGCTGCTGCGCGCCCAGATCATGTTCGGCAACGTCATGCGCGCCAAGGCGAGCGCCGCCTCGGCCGATGTCAGCGAGGCCGACATCCAGGCCGAGCTCGCCAAGGAAGGCATCAATGCCGACGCGGCGACGATGAAGGAATACCGGCTGCAGCAGATCGTGTTCGTCGTGCCGAAGGGCTCGCCGCCCGGTCTGGTGCCGCAGCGCCAGCGCGAGGCCGAGGCTTTCCGCCAGCGTTTCTCGGGCTGTGACAACAGCCTGAACCAGGCGAAGGCGCTGAAGGGTGTGGTCGTCGTCGACGCGGGCCGCCGCGACACCAGCCAGATCGAAGGCGATTTCGCCGAGGCGCTGGCCAAGGTCCCGGCCGGCGGCACGCTGAAGCCGGAGGTCTCCGCCCGTGGCGTCGAGGTCATTGCCGTGTGCTCGGTCAAGGAAATCCAGAGCACGGCCGGCGTCCGCGCCGAGGTCGAGCGCCGCCTGACCGCCGAGCAGACGAAGGATCTCGACAAGACGGTGAAGGCGGAGCTTCGAAAGGACGCCATAATCTCCTATAACTAGGGCCATGGCGCAGACTGAAACATTTCGTCCCCTCGCCCTGACGATGGGTGAGCCGGCCGGCATCGGTCCCGATGTCACGCTGATGGCGTGGAAAGCGTGGCGTGAGCGTTCGCTTCCGGCATTTTACTGCCTTGCCGATCCCGACGTGCTTCGGGATCGCGCGGAAAGGCTGGGCCTCGACATCCCGATCGAGACCATCGCCGCCGCCGACGCGGCCGCGGTCTTTCCGCATGCGCTGCCTGTCGTACCACTCGAATCGAAAGCCTTTGCCGAGCCGGGCCGCCCTGAGCGGACCGCTGCGCTCGGCGTGATCGAGGCGATTGCGCGCGCGGTGGGCGACGTGCGGGCCGGCCTCGCCTCCGCGATCGTCACCAATCCGATCAACAAGAAGATCCTATTCGATGCCGGCTTCCAGCATCCCGGGCATACCGAGTTCCTGGGCATGCTCTCGGCTGCCTGGAGCGGCAGCCCGGCGCGGCCGGTCATGATGCTGGCCGGGCCAGGACTGCGTGCCGTTCCGGCGACGATCCATGTGCCGATCGCGTCGGTGCCCGGCATGATCACCGATCGGCTGATCATCTCGACCGGGCGCACCATCGACAATGAGATGCGCCGCCGATTCGGCATAGCGCGGCCCCGAATCGCCGTCGCCGGCCTCAATCCGCATGCTGGCGAAGGTGGCGTAATGGGAACCGAGGACGATGCAGTCCTCCGGCCGGCGGTTGCCGCGCTGCAGGAGGAAGGCATCGACGCGATCGGACCGCTCTCGCCGGATACGATGTTCCATCCGGCCGCACGGACCCGCTATGACGTCGCGCTGTGCATGTATCACGACCAGGCGCTGATCCCGACCAAGACGATCGCCTTCTCCGAGACGGTGAACGTCACGCTCGGCCTCCCCTTCATCCGCACCTCGCCGGATCACGGCACCGCCTTCGACATCGCGGGCACGGGCCAGGCGGACTTCTCCAGCCTTGCGGCGGCGCTTCGCCTCGCCGACGAACTGGCGCGGCATGAGGCCGACTACAGAGCAGAACACAGCTCGGCCAGGCAGATCGCGTGAACGCCATGGATGGATTGCCGCCGCTACGCGACGTCATCGCGCGGCATGGCCTCCGGGCGGTCAAGGCGCTCGGCCAGAACTTCCTGCTCGATCTCAATCTCACGGGTCGAATCGCCCGCTCCGCGGGTCCGCTGAAGGGCGTTACCGTCATCGAGGTTGGTCCGGGACCTGGCGGTCTTACCCGTGCGCTGCTGATGGAAGGCGCCGAGAAGGTCGTCGCGATCGAGCGCGACGCGCGCTGCCTGGAGGCGCTCGCCGAGATCGCGGCGCATTATCCGGGTCGGCTCGAGGTCATCGAGGGCGATGCGCTCGCGACGGACTACCGGGCATTGGCGCCCGCCGCGGGGCCTGTGCGGATCGTCGCCAACCTGCCCTACAATATCGCGACGCCGCTGCTGATCGGCTGGCTCCAGACCGAACCCTGGCCGCCATTCTTCGATCGGATGACGCTGATGTTCCAGCGCGAGGTCGCGGAACGGATCGTCGCGACGCCGGACGACGATGCCTATGGCCGGCTGGCGGTGCTCGCCGGCTGGCGCGCCGAGGCGCGGCTGCTGTTCGACATCTCGCCCAAGGCGTTCACGCCGCCGCCGAAGGTCGTGTCATCGGTCGTCGAACTTATTCCGCGAGCCGAGCCCCTGCCCTGCGACCGCGCCGCGCTGGAGCGCGTCACGGCAGCCGCCTTCGGCCAGAGGCGGAAGATGCTGCGCCAGAGCCTCAAGAGCCTCGGCGTCGATCCGCTACCGCTTCTGGCCACTGCGGGCCTGGTCGAGACCGCACGAGCGGAGGAGATCGACGTCGCGGGTTTCGTGCGCCTCGCCAATGCGCTTTCGGCGCAGCGCGCGGGCGAACCCGGAACGGCGTGAGCCGGCGGCTCAGCCGCCGCTCTCGATCTCCTCGGACAGCAATTCCTCGACGAACGCCTCGAGCCAGGTCGTGCGGGCGCGCTTCATGCGCTCGGCGTAGAGGATCGCCTGTGCCTTCTGCAGCGAGGTCTGCAGGTCCTTGTTGATGATGACATAGTCATAGTCGCGCCAGTGTGAGATCTCGCCCCGCGCATTGGCGAGGCGGCGCGCGATCACATCGGGCTTGTCCTCCGCCCGGCGCTCGAGCCGCGCGGCGAGTTCGGTCATGGTCGGCGGCAGGACGAAGATCCGCACGAGATCCTGCGGCATGGCCTTGGCGACCTGGTCCGCGCCCTGCCAGTCGATATCGAACAGCACGTCGAGCCCCGACGACAGCGCCTTCTCCACCGGCGCCTTCGGCGTGCCGTAGCAATTGCCGTGCACCTGCGCCCATTCGAGCAGGTCGCCATGATCGCGCATGCGATCGAACGTCTCCTGGTCGATGAAGTGGTAGTGCACCCCCTCGATCTCGCTCGGCCGGCGCCCGCGCGTCGTCACCGACACGGACAGCACGATGTCCTTGTCCTGCTCCATGAGGTGGCGCGCGATCGTGGATTTGCCCGCGCCCGAGGGCGAGGAGAGGACCAGCATGAGCCCCCTGCGCTCCGACTTGGCGCTGGCCGCGGTCACCGCCGCCGTTGTCCTCGTTCCGATTGGCGTCATGAACGGCTCATTCCTATTCGAGATTCTGGACCTGCTCGCGCAGTTGGTCGACGGCTGCCTTGAGTTCGAGGCCGATCGCCGTCAACGAGCGATCATTCGCCTTGGAACACAGCGTGTTGGTCTCGCGATTGAATTCCTGCGCGAGGAAATCGAGCTTGCGGCCGACCGCGCCACCCTCGGCGAGCAGCGCACGGGCGGCGCCGACATGCGCCTCCAGGCGGTCGAGCTCCTCGCGGATATCGGCGCGCGTCGCCAGCAGCGCCGCCTCCTGATAGAGCCGGTCAGGGTCGAGCGCCGGCGAGGCGCCGAGGAGGTTCGCCACCTGTTCGGCGAGGCGGACGCGAATGGCCTCCGGCGTGCGCGCGGGCGCGGTCTCGGCAGCGGCCCGCAGCCGGTCGACCTCATCCAGCCGCGCGCCGAGGATCGCCCCGAGCTGCGCGCCCTCGCGCGCCCTCGCGACCACCAGCTCGGCGAGCGCGATGTCGAGATCGTCGAGAATACGGGCGCTGACCGCCGCGACCGCTTCGGGGTCGTCCTCGGCATCCACCGTCTCGACGACGCCGCGGATCGCCAAGATGCCATCAAGGGTCGGCGGAGCCGCCGCGATCTCGGCGCCGACGCGGCGCATCAGCTCGAGCAGCGAAGCAAGCAGTTCCTCATTGACCTTGAGCTTGGTGGCGCTCGCCTCGCGCTGCAGCGACAGGCTCGCCTGAAGACTGCCGCGATGCAGCCGCCCGCCGATGCGCTCGCGCGCCGGCTGGTCGAGATGATCCTGACCGGGCGGAAGGCGGAGGCGCACATCGAGGCCCTTGCCGTTCACGCTCCGCAGTTCCCAGGCCCAGCGATAGCCGAAGCCGGCACCGGCGGCGCGGGCAAAGCCCGTCATGCTCATCAACGTCATGGATCGTCCGAGGCTCCGCGCCGAAAGAAAGCGACAGTAGTCCGGGGCCCGGCTGCGCTCAAGATTGGCAATGGCTGGCAGGAAAACGCCTAGCCGGCGTTCGGCTTGCGCTTGGGCGTCGGGGTGCCCGGCGAGGGCTCGGGCTTGGCCGGGACATCATAGCCCGCGGTGTCGTTCGCAGCGCTGCCATCCGTGGCATCCGCCGGGCTCTCCGCCGCCGGATCCTGGCCCGCAGCGGCCGGATCTTCGTCGAGCGCATCGCCCGGACCGCCGGCGAGCGCCGCCGTCGCGGTGCCATCCGCCTTCTGCTTCGCCAGCACCTGGCGGTAGCGCGCGACGTTCTTGCGATGCTCCTGATAGGTCTCCGAGAAGGAGTGCCCACCCGTGCCGTCGGCGACGAAATAGAGATCCTTCGTGCGCGATGGATTGGCGACCGCGGCGAGCGACGCCTTGCCTGGATTGGCGATCGGCCCCTTCGGCAGGCCGGCGATCTTGTAGGTGTTGTAGTCGTTCTCGGCGTCCAGGTCGGCCTTGGTGATCGACGCGCCGCTCGGCAGCCCGGCACCGCCATAGACGCCGTAGATCACGGTCGGGTCCGACTGCAGGCGCATGTTCTGCTTGATGCGATTGATGAAGACGGCGGCGACGCGGCTGCGCTCATCCGCCATGCCCGTCTCCTTCTCCACGATCGAGGCGAGCGTGACGAGCTGGTCCTGCGTCTCGATCGGCAGATCCTTGTCGCGGCTGTTCCAGACGGCGGTCAGCACGCGATCCCGCTCGCGGATCATCCGGTCGATGATGTTCTGGCGCGAATCGCCGCGCGTGTAGCGATAGGTGTCGGGGAGAAGCGTGCCCTCGGCGGGAACCTCGGCAACCGCACCGATCAGCACGGGATCGGCATTGAGCCGGTCCACGATCTGCTGCGACGTCAGCCCCTCGGGAATGGTCACCGAGTAGACGATCGACTTGCCGCTGACGAGCTCGTTCATGATTTCGCGCATGCTCGAATGCGCGGGGATCAGATATTCGCCGGCCTTGAGGTCGTCCTGGACGCGCGCGGCGCGCACGCCGGCGATGAAGATCCATTTCGACGAGATCAGCCCGCGCTCATGCAGCGTCTCGGCGATCGTCGACAGGCCCATGCCACGGTCGATGGAGACGGTCCGCGGCTGGTCGAAATGGCTGCGCTCCTCGAAGCGCATCTTGCCGAAGAAGAACACGCCGGCGACGCCGAGCACGCCGACGACGATGATCGTCATGGCGAAGTTCATGACGATCACGAGGGGATGGCGGGCCTGCTTCGAACGCGTCGGCGGGGGCGGCAGCCGCTCGGGGCGCAGGGTCTCGCCCGGGCTACGCGGATTGATCCGCTGTCCGACGTCGGGCGCCCTTACGTCATCCGTGACGTTCTTCTGAGCAGCTCCGTCAGGCAGGCTCGAATCGTTCATAACACCCTACTTTTCGGATCCGAGGGAATCAGGCGCGGAGCAGCCGGAACCCTTCAGGCGACTGTATGGACGATTATGGCGAAAGCGCGAAGGCGCCCGCCATAAAGCGGCGGGCGGGCCTGCGTCGTCGGGATCAGACCTCGTGCCGGCGGAACACCAGCGAGGCATTGGTGCCGCCGAATCCGAAGGAATTCGACACGGCGACGTCGATCTTGCGCGGGCGCGCGACGTTCGGCACGAGATCGATGGCCGTCTCGACCGAGGGATTGTCGAGATTGATCGTCGGCGGCGCGATCTGGTCGCGGATCGCGAGCAGCGAGAAGATCGCCTCGACCGCGCCGGCAGCGCCGAGCAGATGGCCGGTCGCCGACTTGGTGGAGGACATCGACGTCGTCGAGGCGGCATTGCCGAGCACGCGCTCGACCGCGGCGAGTTCGATCTCGTCCGCCATCGTCGAGGTGCCGTGGGCGTTCACATAGTCCACGTCCGACGGCGAGACGCCGGCGCGCTTCAGCGCTGCGGTCATGCAGCGATAGGCGCCGTCGCCATCCGGGGTCGGAGCGGTGATGTGATAGGCGTCGCCGGAGAGGCCGTAGCCGATGACCTCGCCATAGATCTTGGCGCCACGCGCAAGAGCGTGTTCGCGCTCTTCCAGGACGACGATGCCCGAGCCCTCGCCCATGACGAAACCGTCGCGGTCGCGGTCATAGGGGCGCGAGGCCTGGGTGGGACGGTCGTTGAAGCCCGTCGAGAGCGCCTTGCAGGCGGCGAAGCCGGCAATGCCGATGCGCGAGATCGGGCTCTCGGTGCCGCCGGCGACCATGACGTCGGCATCATCGAGCGCGATCAGCCGCGCCGCATCGCCGATCGCATGCGCGCCGGTTGAGCAGGCGGTGACCACCGAATGGTTCGGACCCTTGAAGCCGAAGCGGATCGATACCTGCCCCGAGGCCAGATTGATCAGGCGGCCCGTGATGAAGAACGGGCTGATGCGCCGCGGTCCCCGGTCACGGAGGACATGGCCGGCCTCGACGATGCCCTGGAGCCCGCCAATGCCCGAGCCGATCAGCACGCCGGTGCGGATCTGGTCCTCGTAATTAGTGGGGAGCCAGCCCGAATCATGCACCGCCTGGTCGGCCGCGGCCATCGCATAGACGATGAACTCGTCGACCTTGCGCTGCTCCTTGGGCTCCATCCAGTCGTCGGGACTGTACTTGCCCTCGTCCTTCGAGCCGCGTGGGATCGCGCACGCAATCTGGCAAGGCAGGTCGTCGACTTCAAACTCGGTGATCCGCGCGGCGCCACTGCGGCCGGCGACGAGATTCTGCCAAGATGGTTCGACGCCGCAACCGAGCGGCGACACCATACCCATCCCGGTAACGACGACACGTCTCATGCGCTTCTCCCGGACCGGACTCAGATCGAATCCGGCCGCCGTTCTTGTCTGTGCTCTGGCGTAAGCCGGAGGCTCAGCCGGCGTTCTTCTCGAGGAAGCTGACGGCGTCGCCGACGGTCAGGATCGTCTCGGCGGCATCGTCCGGAATCTCGACGCCGAACTCTTCCTCGAAGGCCATGACCAGCTCGACCGTGTCGAGGCTGTCCGCGCCGAGGTCGTCGATGAAGCTCGCGCCCTCGGTCACCTTGTCGGCTTCGACGCCGAGGTGCTCGATGACGATCTTCTTAACCCGGTCAGCGATATCGCTCATTTCTCAAACCTCGACTTGCTCGTTTCATTAAACTCTGTGCGACCTCTCGCACCGGGAATGCATCGTTCGGCGCAGTTCCCGTAATCGTTCCGCGATATCGTCACTAGTCTGGTGTCACCGTCAATCCGCTGCTTCGTCGTAGCCCCGCGCTCGAAGAGCAGTCCGATCGATGGGCGGTCCTAACACAGTTTCCAAACCTTGACCAGCGCCGCCGCCCCCTCTGCGGGCACGGCCGGCGCTGCCGGAAACCGGTCGGGATTTCCCTTTTAGATCATAGCCATGCCGCCGTTGACGTGCAGCGTCTGGCCGGTGACATAGGCCGCTTCGTCGGAGGCGAGATACACGACTGCGGAGGCGACTTCTTCACCGCTGCCGAGTCGCTTCGCCGGCACGCGCTCCAGGATCGCCGCACGAATCTTTTCGTTCAGCACGTCGGTCATCGCGGTCTCGATGAAACCGGGGGCAACGCAGTTCACGGTGATGTTGCGGCCGGCCACCTCGCTCGCGAGCGACTTGGACATACCGATGAGGCCGGCCTTGGCGGCGGTATAGTTGCCCTGCCCCGGATTGCCGGTTACGGCGACCACGGAAGAGATGTTGATGATGCGGCCGGAGCGCTGGCGCATCATGCCGCGGAGCGCGGCGCGCGCGAGGCGGAAGGGCGCCGTCAGATTGACGTCGAGCACCTGCGCCCAGGCTTCGTCCGAAAGCCGCGCAAACAGCATGTCGCGCGTGATACCGGCATTGTTGACGAGAATGTCGAGACCGCCCAGCGCTTCTTCGACGGCGGGGACCAGCGCCTCGACCTCGTCGGACGAGGCGAGATTCGCCGGGAACACATGGGCGCGTTCGCCGAGTTCGGCCGCGAGCGCGTCGAGAGCCTCGCGGCGGGTTCCGGAGAGCGCGACGGTCGCGCCCTGCCCGTGCAGCTGCGTGGCGATCGCCTTGCCGATGCCGCCGCTCGCGCCTGTGACGAGCGCGCGCTTGCCGGTCAGATCGAACATCAGAACCCTCTCCTTCAGGTCAAAGCGGCGATGGCCGCGGGCACGTCTTCCGGCTGGCCGACGGCGAGCGTCGTGGCACCCGGCGCGATCCGCTTGGCGAGACCGCTCAGCACCTTGCCGGCGCCGACTTCGACGAGGCGATCGACACCGTTCGCGGCGAGCCATTCGACCGATTCGCGCCAGCGCACCATGCCGGTAACCTGCTGGACGAGGCGATCGCGGATCTCGACCGGATCGCTGATCGGATAGGCGAGCACATTGGCGACGATCGGCACGCGCGGCGCGGCGATCTCGACGGAGGCCAGCGCCTCGGCCATCGCGTCGGCGGCCGGCTGCATCAGGCGGCAATGGAACGGCGCGCTCACCGGCAGAAGGATCGCGCGCTTGGCGCCCTTCGCCTTGGCGATTTCGAGCGCACGCTCGACCGCGGCGCGCGTGCCGGAAATGACGACCTGGCCCGGGCCATTATCATTGGCGGCCTGGCAGATGTCGGAACCGGCCGCCTCGGCGGCGACGGCCGTCGCCGCCTCGAAATCGAGGCCGAGCAGCGCCGCCATGGCGCCCTCGCCCACGGGAACCGCCGCCTGCATGGCCCGGCCGCGAATGCGCAGCAGGCGCGCGGCATCGGCGAGCGACAGGCTTCCGGCCGCCGCGAGGGCCGAATATTCGCCGAGGGAATGGCCGGCAACATAGGAAGCGGCCTTCTCGAGCACGAGGCCCTCGGCCTCGAGCGCCCGCATGGCCGCGAGGCTCACCGCCATCAGCGCCGGCTGCGCGTTGGCCGTCAGCGTCAAGGTGTCGATCGGGCCTTCGAAGATGACCGAGGAGAGCTTCTCGCCGAGCGCCTCGTCAACTTCCTGAAAGACTGCGGCTGCCGCGGGATGAGCCTCGGCCAGCGCCTTGCCCATTCCGACAGCCTGGCTGCCCTGCCCCGGAAACGTCAGCGCCGTCGTCATCCGAAACGCGCTCCTCGTCGAGTTCTGTCCCCGAAAACAGGGGCTCCATCGGCGGCGGCTAATCGCTTTTCCGGCCCGCGAAGTCAAGTCCGCCCGGCTTTCCGGCCCGGGGGCGGGTTGGCGCGCAACGCGAAAAAACATGGCCGCCTTATTAAAATTCGTTCATGTCGGCGCCGGACCGTTGCCTTGGAAATGGAGGGCGCCAGATCCATTGTGTCTCCTTCACGCATCCCCCGAGCGGGAAGGGAGACGGGATCGAAAGACGTGGAGTTATCCGATGAAAGCCATCGCAATCCTCGCTCCGGCCGCCCTCCTGATGGCCGCGGCCCCCGCCTTCGCCGTCGACTTCGACAGCGGCCGCGTGACCGGCATGAACCAGCAGACCGGCCAGATCGCCCTCGATAACGGGCATCAGTATACGGTGGAGAACCCCTCGCAGCTCATCGGCGTTCGCCCCGGCGAGCAGGTGAACGTGACGTTCGAAGGCAAGAAGGCCATCGGCTTCTCCGAGGACCCGTCGCAGTTCGACAGCTCGTCGGGCGTCCCGGCGCAATGACCAACTCAGCCGGGGGCAGGCTTCGCGCTGGCCCCCGGCACCCCGTCCTTCTTGGACGGCTTGTCGTAGCGGGCGGTGTCGCCCGGCTTCTCGACGAAGCAGGCGTCGTTGGTCTGCGCGGTCCCGGCCTTGAGCAGCGTGCCGACCGTGACGAAGCGATAGCCCTGCGCCTTCAGCTTCGGAATGATCGTCTTCAGCGCTTCGGCGGTGTGCTTGCCGCGCCCATTGGCGTGCATGACGATGATCGAGCCCGGCTTCACCCGCGCGAGCACGCCCTTGGCCATCGGCCCGGCGCCGATGCCCGACGGATCGCCTGACACGACATCCCACTGGATCGGCGTCTCGCCCATCGCCCGAACCGCGGCGAGGCTCTCGGGCGAACACGAACCATAGGGGAAGCGGAACAGACCGCTCGCCGCCGGCGTACCCGCTGCCGGGCAGACGGACGCGACGCGCGCGCGAAGCTCCTTCAGCACAGCCTCGGTCCGGCCGATCTCCTGCGCGACCTTGGCCGCATCGGCGCGATCGAGATTGGCATGATCATAGGTGTGGTTGCCGACCTCGAAGAGCGGATCGGCGAGAAGCTGCATGGCGCGCTGCTCATGGCTCTGCGCCCAGCGCCCGCCCATGAAGAAGGTCGCGGGCGCGCCCTGCGCGCGGAGCGTATCGACGACCGCGCCGTCATAGCCCGCAACTTCGCCGCCGGCCTCGCAGAGATCGAAGGTCAATGCGATCAGCTTCTCGCCGGCCGGCAACTTGACGCGTCGCACCACGCCCGTGCCGGCATCCGCCGGACCCGACCAGAGCGCGGGCTCGGCGGCTGGCACGGCGACGCGGTCCGCCGCGCCGGCGCGGCGCGAGAGGTTCTCACCGGCCTTGCCGGCGAGGTCGGAGGGCGAAAAACAGGCGGCCGGCGGATCGGCGAATGCGAGCGTCGGCAGCAGCAAAGCGAGCGGAAGGATCAGGGCACGTTTCGACATGGCGGCCAAGGACGCCGCCAAAACGGCGGGAAAATGGCGAAATCAGTGCCGTTTCGGGGGTGCGACATTCGGCAGGAACATCGTCAACAGTCCGAGCAGCGGCAGGAAGGCGCAGATCTGGAAGACGAACTCGATCGAGGTCATGTCCGCCAGTTCGCCGAGCGCCGCCGCGCCGATGCCGCCCATGCCGAAGGCGAAGCCGAAGAAGAGGCCCGAGACGAGGCCGACCTTTCCGGGCACGAGCTCCTGCGCATAGACGATGATCGCCGGGAACGCCGAGGACAGGACGAAGCCGATGATAACGGTCAGCACGACCGTCCAGGGCAGCGAGGCGTGCGGCAGCAGCAGCGTGAACGGCAGGACGCCGAGGATCGAGAACCAGATCACGAACTTGCGGCCGAACCTGTCGCCGATCGGCCCGCCCGCCACCGTTCCGGCCGCCACTGCGCCCAGGAAGATGAACAGGAAGATCTGCGAATCGCGGACGGAAACGCCGAAGCGGTCGATCAGGAAGAAGGTGTAGTAGCTGGTCAGCGACGCCATGTAGAAGAACTTGGAGAAGATCAGCACGGCCAGGATGACGACGGAGCGGATGACCAGCCGTCGCGGCAGCGCCGAGGCGACGGCGTGGACCGCCTTCTTGCCGATGCCGGCGCGGTGCTGCGCGCGATACCAGATGCCGACGCGCGACAGCAGCATGATGCCGATCAGCGCCGCGACCGCGAACCAGGCGACCGCGCCCTGCCCGCGCGGCAGGATGATCAGCGCGGCCAGCAGCGGCCCGACGGCCGAGCCGAAATTGCCGCCGACCTGGAACAGCGACTGCGCGAGGCCGTGCCGTCCACCCGACGCCATGCGGGCGACGCGCGAGGATTCGGGATGGAAGATCGAGGAGCCGAGGCCGATCATCGCCACCGAAAGCAGGATCAGTGGATAGCTGGTGGCACTTGCCAGCAGCAGCAGGCCGATCAGCGTGAAGCCCATGCCGATCGGCAGGGAGAACGGCATCGGCCGCTTGTCTGTATAGATGCCGACGATCGGCTGCAGGATCGAGGCGGTGAGCTGGAAGACGAGCTGGATCATGCCGATCTGGCTGAAGTCGAGCGCGAACTCGTCCTTCAGGATCGGATAGATCGCCGAGATCACCGACTGCATCAGATCGTTGAGCAGATGCGACAGGCTGATCGCGACGAGGATGCCGAAGGCCGTCTTCTGGGCGAGGTCTCGCCCCGCCGCGCCGGGCGTGGCTGATGCGCTCTGGCTCACTTTTCCGATACCTCGATGAGATGACCGAGGAAGGGCGAGCCGAAAGGCGGGCGTTCCGCTGGTCCTGAAAGGACCGGCACTATGCCTCCGCCCACGGGCGAAGAAAAGTATATGATCATGATGATTGCATCACAAATTCTGATCGAAGCTTTCCGGGCCGCGACGATCCGAGCGACACGCGCTCAGCGGGAAAGCCCGCGCGAACGGCGCGGCCGGAGAGTTTCCTCCGGCAAGCCATCCTTGCTTTTCAAGCCGATCGCGTATATGGACCGCCCGTCGCAATGACACCCGGCCGGGGGTTGAACGGAAGGCGGTTCGCCGCAGGGATCGAAAAGGATCCCGTCTTCCCGTGTCTCCGCTCTCGAAGTGAACCGATCCGCCTTTCTCTAAGGCTTCGGTGAGGCTTGGCGCCGGGAAGATCGAAGGAAGGGCACTATGCCGCTTTACGAGCACGTATTTCTGTCCCGACAGGATGTGTCGGCACAGCAGGTCGAGACGCTGACCGAGCAGTTCAAGGGCATCATCGAGGCCAATGGCGGCTCCGTCGCCAAGATCGAGCAGTGGGGCATCAAGTCGGTTGCGTTCCGCATCCGCAAGAACCGCAAGGCTCACTACACGCTCCTCAATATCGACGCGCCGGCTGCCGCCGTCGCCGAGATGGAGCGTCAGCAGCGCATCAACGAAGACGTTCTGCGCGTCCTGACGATCCGCGTCGAGGCTCTGGAAGAAGGCCAGTCGGCCATGCTCCAGAAGCGCGATCGCGATGATCGTGACGACCGTGGCGGCCGCTTCGGCGACCGTGGCGACCGTCCGCGCAGCGGCGGCTTCCGTGGTGGCGATCGTGACGGCGGCGGCGGTGGTTTCCGCGGCGAGCGTCGTCCCCGTTCCGAAGAGAGTGAAGGTGGAGCAGAATAATGGCTGAGTTCGGCACTTCCAGCGCCTCGACCAGTTCGAGCTCCGGCGGCCAGCGCCGCCCGTTCTTCCGCCGTCGCAAGACCTGCCCGTTCTCCGGCCCGAACGCGCCGAAGATCGACTACAAGGACGTGCGGCTGCTGCAGCGCTACATCTCCGAGCGCGGCAAGATCGTTCCCTCGCGCATCACGGCCGTCTCGGCCAAGAAGCAGCGCGAGCTGGCCCAGGCCATCAAGCGCGCGCGCTATCTCGGCCTGCTGCCCTACGTCATCAAGTAAGACGACGCGCGCCGCCCGGACGGACCGGACGGCGCGTTTCCATCGGCGGGTCACCGCCGATCCATCCGGGTTGGGGTGCGGGCGCAATGGCTACGCACCTCTAACCGCTCTCGCGGCGGGACAGCGAACATGACGGCACGCAACATCCTCGTCGGCCTCGGAGCCGGCCTCGCGGCGGCCCTGCTCTTTGCAGGCCTCGTGACGGGAACGACGCTCGCGCTGCCGCTCTTCCTGCTCTCCCCTCTCCCCATCGCCATTGCCGGTCTCGGCTTCGGAACGCTCGCGGGCGCGATCGGCGCCGGCTTTGCGGCAGCCCTGATCGGGGCAGTGCTCGCCCCGCAATCCGGCATCTTCCACCTTCTCGCCTTCGGCGCGCCCGTCGCCTGGGCGGCGCATCTGATCGGCCTCTCACGTCAGAACGCGGCAGCCTCCGAGGAGCGCGAGTGGTTTCCGCTCGATCGCGTCCTGTTCCGCCTCACCATCGCTGCAGCCATCGCCGTGATCCTGGTCGGGATGATGTTCGGCTATCATCCGAAGAGCTGGACCGACATGGTGCTGACCGGCGCCGAGGCCATGTTTGCCGGCGCAGGCAGCGACGCGCCGAGCCGTGCCGATCTCGAGCCGATCGTCAGCATGAGCGTCTCGCTGATGCCGATCACGAGCACCGTGCTGGTGCTCACGGTCATCGTCTTCAACAGCTGGCTCGGCGCGCGAATCGCCCGCATGTCCGGACAGTTGCAGCGGCCCTGGACCCCGGTCTGGACCGTGTCGCTGCCGCAGCTTGGCGCGGTCGTGTTCGGCCTCGGCCTGCTCGCCTGGTTCTTTCCCGGACCGGTCGGCTATATCGGCGGCACCTTCCTCGGTGCCAGCGTCTGCGCCTTCGCCATGACCGGCTTCGGACTGCTGCATTTCGCGCTCGCCGCGCGGCCGGGCCGCGGCGCGATCCTCTTTGCCACCTATCTCGCAACCGTGCTCTTCGCCCTGCCGATCGCGGTCGCGGCGATCGGCGGACTAGCCGATACGCTGCTCGGCCTCAGAAGGCGGCGGCAGAGCTGAAATACCCTTATCCCTCAATCGAATGAACTGACGAACTAAAGGAGATCAATATGGACGTCATTCTGCTGGAACGCGTCGCCAAGCTCGGCCAGATGGGCGAGATCGTGCACGTCAAGGACGGCTTCGCCCGTAACTTCCTGCTGCCGCAGGGCAAGGCGCTCCGCGCCACCGAGGCGAACAAGAAGCGCTTCGAGAACGAGAAGGTTCATCTCGAGGCCCGTAACCTCGAGCGCAAGCAGGAAGCGGGCACGGTCGCCGAGAAGCTCAACGGCCAGATCTTCGTGGTCGTGCGCCAGGCGGGCGAGACCGGCCAGCTCTACGGTTCGGTGTCGAGCCGCGATATCGCCGACATCGCCACCGAGGCCGGCTTCTCGATCGCCCGCAACCAGGTCGTCCTCGATCACCCGATCAAGACGATCGGCCTGCATGCGATCACGATCGCCCTGCATCCGGAAGTCGAATCGACCGTGACCGTAAACGTCGCCCGCAGCGCCGACGAGGCCGAGCGGCAGCAGCGCGGCGAGGACCTCACGGTCCGCGAGACCTTCGAGCTCGAGCCGCTCGAGGACGAGGAAGCTCTCGAGGCCGAAGAAGGCGACGAAGAGGTCTGATCCTCCGACGCCAAGGACGCCTTACTTTCAAGGGAGCGCCCCGGTTTGCCGGGGCGCTCCTTTTTTCATTTGGGAAGCGTGCTTTTCGGGTCACGCCCACGCGCTTGTAATCATGGCGAAATCGAGGCTAACATTCATGTGACGGTCGGATGAAACCGGCGAAACATAAGCTTGCCCTCGGTGAAACGAGGCCTCAGGAGAAAGGGCAGCGGATCGCCATGAACCAGTTGCTCGTCAACTATCTGTCGCGGGTCCTCGTGAAGGGCTCGCTCGAATTCGTTGACCCTAGCGGCAAGGTCCATCGCTTCGGCGATGGCAGCGGGGAGACCGTTCGCGTCCGCGTGACGACGAACAAGGCCCTTCGCCAGCTCTTCCTCAATCCCGAGCTCAAGCTCGGCGAGGCGTTCATGGACGGCACCTTCGTGGTCGAGAAGGGCTCGATCTACGATTTCCTCGCCGTCACGCTGCAGAACATCGGTGGCGGCGGTCGCACCCTCTGGGCGCGAATCATCTACCGGCTGCGCGTGATGACGCGGCGGGTCCGCCAGTGGAACACGCCGTTCCGCGCCAAGCAGAACGTCGCCCACCATTACGACCTCGACGGGCGGCTCTATTCGCTCTTCCTCGACAGCGACCAGCAATATTCCTGCGCCTATTTCGAGACGCCGGAAACGACGCTCGAGGATGCGCAATACGCCAAGAAGCGGCATCTGGCGGCCAAGCTGGCGCTCCAGTCGGGCCAGCGCGTGCTCGACATCGGATCGGGCTGGGGCGGCCTTGGCCTCTTCCTCGCCAATCACGCCGATGTCGACGTCACCGGCGTGACGCTCTCGGAAGAGCAGCACAAGGTGTCGAACGCGCGCGCCGGCGAGCAGGATCTCGCCCATCGCACGCGCTTCCTGCTCCAGGATTATCGCTCGCTGAAGAGCCGGTTCGACCGGATCGTCTCCGTCGGCATGTTCGAGCATGTCGGCGTCGGGCACTATGACGAGTTCTTCAAGAAGGTTCGCGACCTGCTGACCGATGACGGCGTCATGGTGCTGCACTCGATCGGGCGCTTCGACGGGCCCGGGGAAACCAATTCCTGGATCCACAAATACATCTTCCCGGGCGGCTACATTCCCTCGCTCTCCGAGGTGCTGCCGGCGATCGAGCGGGCCGGGCTCAAGGTCACGGATATCGAGATCCTGCGCCTGCACTATGCGGAGACGCTGAAGGCGTGGCGCGAACGGTTCCTGGCGCGCTGGGACGAGGTCAAGGCGCTCTATGACGAGCGCTTCTGCCGGATGTGGGAGTTCTACCTGGCGGCGTCCGAGACGGCGTTCCGCTATCAGGATATGATGAACTTCCAGATCCAGATCGTGCGCGATCAGCACGCGCTGCCGATGACGCGCGACTATATCTGGCAGTCCGAAGAGGCGCTGCGCCGGCGCGATCTCGCCGGCACGCGTCCTTCGCTCAAGATCGCGGGCGAATAGCTCCGCCCGCGATTGCCTCACGCGATCAGATTGTCCAACGGCTTCGCCATCAGGCTGCCGGGGAAGACGTCGTTTGCAAGGACGCGTTCCGAGATACCGAGATGGTCGCGGAGCACGCCCTTGAGCACGGCGCGGAGATCCGTCGTCGGCTTCAAGTCGCGGCCCTGATAGAGCTGGGTCGGACCCAGCCCCGGCCAGTCGGCGACGATCCTCCCGCCCCGCACGGCGCCGCCAAGAAGCAGCGCCACCGTGCCCGTGCCGTGATCCGTCCCGTCCGTCCCGTTCATCTGCGCGGTGCGGCCAAACTCGGTCACCGCCACCACGACCGTGTCCTTCCAGGCCGGCCCGAGTTGCAGAGCGAGAGCGTCGAACGCGCCGTCGAGCGCCTGGAGCAGCTTGTCGAGCCTTCCATCCTCCGGCCCCTCCTGCGCATGGGTGTCCCAGCCGTCATAGCTGATGGCGGCCACGCGCGGACCGTCCTCGCGCGCCAGCAGCTTGCCGGTGCCCGCCGCGACCGAGCGGAACTGCCCGGCCATGTCCCGGCCCGGCGCGCCGCCGGTTCCGGCCAGCATGTCGATCTTGCGGCCGGCCGCGAAGATGCGGGCAAGCTCCTGGTCGGAATGGGTGTAGAGGCTCAGCAGCCGGTCGGCCGTATCGGGCCCGCTCGCCTGCAAATTGGTCGGCATCCAGGTGAAGACCGGCGCGTCGCCGCGCAGCACCAGCGGCACGACCGGGCTGACGGCGAGGCCGGCGACCGGCCGCACGGCATCGCCCTTCGGGAGCGCGGCGACAGCCCGATTGAGCCAGCCCGAATCGCTGAAGCGCGGATTCTCGGTGCCGTTCTCCAGCACGTCCTGGCCGTCGAAATGGGAGCGGTCGCGATAAGGCGTCGCCACGGCATGCACCACCGTCGCCTCGCCGCTCGCGAAGCGGCGGCGGAAATTCGGCATCGCGTCGTTGAGCGCGAAGATGCCGTCGAGCTGCGATGCGCCGCCGATTTTGGGCGCTCCGACGGCGAGATCGCCACGGAGCGACGCATAGGCCGGATCGCCGATCGGCGGCACGACGGCGAGACCGTCGAGCGCGCCGCGCAGAATCACGACGACGAGGCGCGGATCGCGGCTCTGGCCGGCGAAGGCATAGCGCGGCATCTGCGACCAAGCGACCAGCGACGCGGCGCCAGCGAGGAAGACGCGGCGGGAGGGATGGGCGAAGCCGCCCTTGGCAAGATCATTGGTCATGTGCGGCTCCACTGGAATTCGGGGCTCATGAGCAGCAGCGCCGCAGCCTGGCGCCCGCTTTCGGCGCGCTCCATCGTGCGGCGCGTATCGTCGGAAAGGCTTGGACCGAACAGTTGTGTGGCGATCGCCGCGGGCCCATCGTCGAACCGCACGCGCTGGGCGATGCTGTCGGCGATGGCGAGGCGGGTGGTCAGGCCATCGGGCGAAAGCCACGACGCGGCATCGTCGTGGTAGCCCTCCGGCGACGGCGGGCACCATGGTTCCTGTCCCAGTTCACGCAGCAGGCTGACGAGGCGCTTGCCCTCGATCGGAACGCCATAGGCGCGCATGCTGGCGACGAGAAAGAGCTGCGGCGTCAGGAACTTGCGCTCCCCCGCCCAGGAGGCATCGTTCTCGACCAGAGCGCGGGAGACGGCCTTGAGGTCACCGCCCGTCGCGGTGAATGTCGCGGCCACGGCATCGACGATGGCCGGAGGCGGCGAATCGGCCACGAAATGGCGGACGAGCTTGGTCGCGACGTGACGCGCCGTATCCGGGTGAACGGCGAGATCATGCAGCGCGGCGAGGCCCTGCTGGTCCGCCGGCTGCTTGCCGCCGGGCGCCGGATAGGTCTTGCCCATCAGCCGGCGATCGCCCGGCTCGTGCCAATCCGCCTTGAAGGCGAATGTCCCGGCAGCCGGCTTGTCGACGTCCCGCGCGAAGGTCCAGCCGGTGAGCATGCGGGAAAACTCGGTCACGTCGGCCTGCGTGTAGCCGCCGTCGACGCCGACGGTGTGGAGCTCGAGAATCTCGCGGGCGTGATTCTCGTTGAGCCCCATGTGCCGCTTCTGGCCGGCCGGGGAATGCGGCCCCGCCGAATCGACATTGTCGAGCGAGAGCAGCATGGCCGGGTGGCGCGTCGCCGCGACCAGCATGTCCTCGAAGCGGCCGAGCACATGGGGACGGATCGCCTCGCGCTCGAAGGCGCCGGCGAGGCCGCGGATCTGCTCGTTCTTGTCGGATTGGACCGCGAAATGATTGGTCCAGAAGGCGACCAGCCGCTCGACATAGCCGATCTCGGCGGCGAGCTGACGCGGCACACGGGCATCGATCTCGTCGAGATAGATGACCATGGAGCGGTTCTGCGGCCCCGCCGGTGGCTTGGGCGGAGCGGCGGCCGCCATGCCAGCGGCTGCAGCACCGGCGGCCATGCCGCCATTTCCGCCAACCGCCATCATGGCGGGGGCCGCGGGCGGCGGGGCGCTCTTCATGGCCGCAACCGCCGCAGCCGGCGCCGTGCCCTTGGCGGGCATGTCCGCGGTCTTGCGGGCCGCGGAGCGTGCCACCTGATCGTGCCGGATCGCGACGAAGGCGTCCGGTGTGCTCGGCAGGCGGTCATCGTCGAGACGCGTGATATCCGCCGCGTCCAGCTCGGCGAGAACCGCCGCCTTTGGATCGACGGCGATTCGCTCGATATCGCCCGGCCTCGGACCGAGGCCGAATCGCTTCAAGGCCAGTGCGGCCTCTTCCTGAGACATAAACGTGCTCCTTCGTTCGCCCCAGCCCGCTTCAACGGTGCGAAGACGCGCCGGCTTTCGCCTGCGGTCCCGAGAAAAAGCAGCACTTCACCTTCCCGGCCGCGGTGCGGCCCGGTGACAACAACTCCTCGGTTGCGAGTTATCCCGCCCTGTGAATTGCGGGACGAATATCGGCCCGATTGATTACGGCGCCCGAACGGATCAAATAACGTCCCCCGACTGTGGCAGGGTTGAGGCTCGGGCGGGCGGGGAGCATCCCGATCGGATTCACCCGGCGGGCACAAATTCGTGACAAGATCTGTTTTGGACGAGCGGCGAGAGTGACGATGAACCTTCCTGCCCGTGCCATCCAGGCGCAATTGACCGAGGCCTATCGCCAGGCACCGCACAATATCGAAGCGGAGCAGGCGCTTCTGGGCGCAATCCTCGTCAACAACGAGGCGTTCTATCGCGTCTCGGACTTCCTTGAGCCGACCCATTTCTTCGAGCCGATCCACCAGCAGATCTATGAGGTCGCGGCGCAGATCATTCGCGCCAACAAGGTTGCGACGCCGGTCACGCTGAAGACGTTCCTGCCCTCCGACCTCGCCATTGGCGACCTCAACCTGCCGCAATATCTGGCGCGCCTCGCTGCCGAGGCGACGACGATCATCAATGCGGAGGATTATGGCCGCGCGATCTATGACCTGGCGCTGCGCCGCGCGCTGATCGGCATCGGCGAGGATGTCGTCAACATCGCCTATGACGCGCCGATCGACATGCCGCCCCGCGCGCAGATCGAGGACGCGGAGCGGCGGCTCTTCGCGCTGGCCGAGACCGGCAAATATGACGGCGGTTTCCATACCTTCGAGGAAGCGCTCAAGGCCGCCATCGACATGGCGAGCGCCGCCTATCAGCGCGACGGGCACCTTTCGGGCATCGCGACCGGCCTCGACGATCTCGATCAGAAGATGGGCGGCCTGCAGCCGTCGGATCTGATCGTCCTCGCCGGACGCCCAGCCATGGGCAAGACCTCGCTCGCGACCAACATCGCCTACAACATCGCCAAGGCCTATCGCGGCGAGTTGCAGCCTGATGGCACGATGAAGACGGTGAATGGCGGCATCGTCGGCTTCTTCTCGCTCGAAATGTCGGGCGAGCAACTGGCGACCCGCGTCATCGCCGAGCAGGCCGGCGTCTCGTCCTCCCATATCCGGCGCGGCTCGATCGACGAGCGGCAGTTCGCGCGCGTCGTCGCGGCCTCGCAAGAGATGGCGCGCATCCCGCTCTATATCGACCAGACCGGCGGCATCTCGATCGCGCAGCTGACGGCGCGAGCGCGGCGGCTCAAGCGTCAGCGCGGCCTCGACGTACTGGTGATCGACTACCTCCAGCTGCTCTCCGGCTCGGGCAAGCGCTCCGACAACCGCGTGCAGGAGATCACCGAGATCACGACGGGGCTGAAGGCGCTCGCCAAGGAACTGGCCGTGCCGATCATCGCGCTGTCGCAGCTCTCGCGTCAGGTCGAATCACGCGACGACAAGCGGCCCCAGCTCTCGGATCTGCGCGAATCGGGCTCGATCGAGCAGGACGCCGACGTGGTGATGTTCGTCTATCGCGACGAATATTACCTCAAGGGCAAGATGCCGAAGGAAGGCACCGAAGAGTTCTTCAAGTGGCAGGCCGAGATGGAACAGGTCACCGGCCTCGCGGAAGTCATCATCGGCAAGCAGCGCCACGGTCCGACCGGAACCGTCGTGCTGCAGTTCGAGGCCGAGATCACGCGCTTCTCCAACCTCGCGCGCCGCGACCACCTGCCCGAATCCTACGAGTAAGGCCTCAGGCAGGGGCTCCGGCTCTTCACGAAGTCTCCGAGGCCGGTTCGCCCATGGCCTGGTCCCGTCGGATTCGCCGTTGCGGCCGTGGGCGAATTTCGTGCTTGCGAAATAGCACAGTGATCATCGCGCGCGTCATCGGGAACGGAATGCGCCAGTAGCCGCCGATGATCTCGTCGACGCTGTCCGGCTGGAAATGCGGCAATCCGGACCATGAATAGACCGTGAGCTCGCCGACCCGGAACGTCTGGCCGCAGTCATAGATATCGACGCGGAGGTGATCCCGTCCCGCGGCGAGCCGCTCGGCCACCGCCAGCATGTCGTCCAGGCGTTCGGGACGCGGCATCTCCTCCGGGTGCGGCTCGCGCGACGAGCGCCAAGGCAGGCGAGTCCAGTCGGGCGTGTGGAACCCCGTCGTTCGATCACGGTCGCTGGCCGCGACCAGAATCGTCTCGATGATTCGCGCCTTGCCGTCGAAGACGAAGATCTTGCGTTCCGGCGGTGGTTCGCCACGCGCGTCGAAGAGCAGCCTCTCGACGATCAGCCCAGGCGCCAGGTGCTCGTAGCCCGGCTCCCCCATCGCCGTGCCGTGATTATAGGCCAGCCATTGCCGCGCCGACTCACGCATCTTGGCGACATCCGGCGCTGTGCCGGCTTCGACGATCTCGACGTGACCATAGCCATGCGTGCTCTTGAGGACGTAGGGCACCGACAGGCTGTCGAAGGGGATCTGGTCGGGATCCCGGCCGAACCACAGCAGCTCCGGCAGATACTCGGCCCCCACGCGCTCCGCCACGAACTGCCGCGTCGCGTATTTGTCGCTGAAGATCGCGAAGTCCGGGTTGAGGTCGAACAGCTTTCGCCACTGCATCTTCTCGCTGAAGCGCCGCGGGCGCAGCAGGGAGAGTTCGCGACCCTCCTCACGACGATAGAGCGCGCGTGTGGCGTCGATGATCTCCCGCCACCTGGCGATCCGCACCGGCATGAGACGGTCGCGCAGTTCAGAAACAACCAGCCTCATCAGCCCCCCACGGCCAATTCATGCAACCTTGGCGACGCGCCCTTTCGCGTCCCCGTCGGCATCATCCGAAGAAAGTTCAAGAAGATTGATCGGCGCTTGGTTCCCGCCGATGGCGCCTGCGGCTCAGGATTCCGTCGGCTGCAGCAGATCCCAGAGATTGCCGTAGAGATCCTCGAACACGGCGACGGTCGCGTAGGATTCATGCCGCGGCGTCTCGCGGAATACGAGCCCCCGTGCGCTGAAGGCCGCGTAGTCCCGGGCGAAATCGTCCGTCTCCAGGAAGAAGCCGACGCGCCCGCCGGTCTGGTCGCCGATCCGCGCCATCTGCTCGGCGCCTTCCGCCTTGGCGAGAAGCAGCGCCGCGCCGCCCTGCCCCTTCGGCGCCACCAGCACCCAGCGCTTGCCCGGCCCGAGCGGCGTGTCCGTCACCAGCTCGAAATCGAGCACGGTGGTAAAGAACGCGATCGCCCGGTCGTAGTCATCGACCAGGAACGTCACATGGGCGAGGCGGCTTCCGGCCATCAGCGGGTTCCCTGTAGGAGACATCCGGGCCGCGGTGCCCCGCAATCGCCCTTCTTCCATGCGAAGAGCTACCGTTGATCACGAGCATTGTCATGCAGGAATCGGTTAGTCTCGCAGCCATGGCCGCGCCGCATCAGAAGTTCACGAACCCCATCGCCGACACCGACACCGCCGGTCCCGGCGATGCCAGCCGCCTTACCATCGATCTCGGCGCGCTTGCCGGCAATTGGCGCCGCCTGGCGCGCCTCGCCGGCCCGGCCGAGACGGCTGCGGCCGTCAAGGGCGATGGTTATGGCATCGGCCTCGAGGCAGCCGGCGCCGCGCTCGACCGCGCCGGCTGCCGGACCTTCTTCGTCGCGGTGCCATCCGAAGGCGTGCGCCTCAGGCGCGTGCTGCCGCGGGCGACGATCTATGTGCTGAACGGCCTCACGGCCGGCAATGCGAATGCGCTCGCGGCCGCTGGATTGCGACCAGTCATTGGATCGCTGGAAGAATGGCGCGAATGGTCGGCCTGGCGGGCTGACGGCGGACAGGGCGAGGCCGCGCTGCACATCGACACGGGCATGAACCGGCTCGGCCTGACGGCGGACGAGGCGCAGAGCGTCGCGTCCGCCGACTGGCAGCAGCAGGGGCTCGCGCTGGTCATCAGCCATCTCGCCTGCGCCGATACGCCGGCCCATGCGCTGAACCAGCTCCAGCTGGAGCGCTTTCGCGCCGCGGCGGGCCTGTTCCCTGGCCTGCCTGCCTCGCTCGCCAATTCGGCCGGCATCCATTCCGGTCCCGACTACCGCTTCGACCTGGTGCGCCCCGGCATCGCGCTCTATGGCGGCGTCTTTCGCGAAGGCGTGGCCCCGCTGGATGTGGTGGCGACCGTGGAGGCGCAGGTCCTGCAGGTGCGCGACGTTGCGGCCGGCGAGCCGATCGGCTATGGCGCCGCCGAGACGGTGAAGCGCCCGAGCCGCGTCGCCATCCTCTGCGTCGGCTATGCCGATGGCTATCCGCGCGCGTCAAGCTCGACCGACGCGCGGTCGGGAGCGAGCGTCTTCCTGCACGGACAGCGCGCGCCGCTGCTCGGCCGGATTTCGATGGATCTCATGGCGATCGACGTGACCGACATTCCAGCCGCCCGGCGCGGCGACTGGACGGAACTGTTTGGCCCCAACATCGCCGTCGACGAGGTCGCCGGCTTCGCCGGAACCATCGGCTACGAATTGCTGACCAGCCTCGGCGGGCGCTATCAGCGCCGCTACACCGGAGGCGTTTGACGTGGCGAAGGCACCGAAGAGCCAGTTCATCTGCCAGAATTGCGGCGCCGTCAGCGCGCGCTGGCAGGGCCGCTGCGAGGCCTGCGGCGAATGGAACACCATTGTCGAGGAGAACGTCTCCGGCGGCATCGGCGGCGGTCCCGGCCGCGGCTTCGGTAAGGGCCGCGTGGTCGAGCTGCAGGCGCTCTCCGGCGAAAGCGGCGAGGCGCCGCGCATTGCATCCGGCATCGCGGAGCTCGACCGCGTCACCGGCGGCGGCTTCGTGCGGGGTTCGGCCCTGCTCGTCGGCGGCGATCCGGGCATCGGCAAGTCGACGCTGCTGCTGCAAGCCTCCGCGGCGTTGGCCCGCCTTGGCAAGCGCGTCGTCTATATCTCCGGCGAAGAGGCGATCGCGCAGGTGCGCCTTCGCGCGACGCGGATGGGCGTCGCCAATGCGCCGGTGGCGCTCGCGGCCGAGACCAGCGTCGAGGACATCCTCGCGACGCTGGAGGCAGGCCCGCCGCCGGCGCTCGTGATCCTCGATTCGATCCAGACGCTGTGGACGGCCACGGTCGATTCGGCGCCGGGCACGGTGACGCAGGTGCGCGCGGCCGCCCAGGCGATGATCCGCTACGCCAAGCAGTCCGGCGCGACGGTCATTCTCGTCGGCCATGTGACGAAGGACGGCCAGATCGCCGGCCCGCGCGTGGTCGAGCACATGGTCGACGCCGTCCTCTATTTCGAAGGCGAAGGCGGCCATCATTTCCGCATCCTGCGCGCCGTGAAGAACCGCTTCGGCGCGACGGACGAGATCGGCGTGTTCGAAATGACGGGATCGGGCCTGCGCGAAGTCCCGAACCCGTCGGAGCTTTTCCTCGGCGAGCGCAACGCGGCCTCGCCCGGCGCTGCCGTCTTCGCCGGCATGGAGGGCACGCGGCCGGTGCTGGTCGAGATCCAGGCGCTCGTCGCGCCCTCCCCGCTCGGAACGCCGCGCCGGGCCGTGGTCGGCTGGGATGGCGGGCGCCTCGCCATGGTCCTTGCCGTGCTCGAATCCCATTGCGGCGTGAAGCTCGGCAATAACGACATCTACCTCGCGGTCGCCGGAGGGCTGAAGATCGTGGAGCCCGCGGCCGATCTCGCCGTGGCCGCGGCGCTCGTCTCATCGCTCGCCGGTATTGCTCTGCCGCCGGATTGCGTCTATTTCGGCGAAGTCAGCCTGTCGGGCGCCGTGCGGCCCGTCGTGCATGCCGTGCAGCGGCTCAAGGAGGCCCAGAAGCTGGGTTTCGGACGCGCGATGCTGCCGGCGGCTTCGATGGACCGGGAAGCCGGCTTCGGATCCGGCATGACCGGGCTCGATCAGCTCGCCGGTCTCGTCGCGGCGATCGCCGCATCGGGACCGAAGGGTGGTCGCACGGAAGCCGTGGCATCGCGGCAGCGCCGGACCGAGACGGACGAAGCCGTGCGTTCCTGACGCGGCGTGGATTGGATCGCCGGGTTCGCCCGGTGGATGGCGGGGGTCGCAGGAGAACATGTCGGTCACCATCCTCGATGGCGTCGTACTGGTCGTCGTGCTCCTGTCGGCGATGCTCGCCATGGTGCGCGGTTTCGTGCGCGAGGTGCTGTCCGTCGCCTCCTGGGTCGTCGCCGCCGCGGCCGCCTATTATTTCTACAAGCCGTTGCTCCCCTATGTGGAGCCCTATATCTCGAACAAGAACATCGCCGTTGTCGCCGCCGCGGCCGGCGTTTTCTTCGTGACTCTGCTCATCGCGAGCTTCATCGCGATGAAGATCTCCGATTTCGTCATCGACAGCCGCATCGGCCTGCTCGACCGCACGCTCGGCTTCGTGTTCGGCCTGGCGCGCGGCATCCTCATCGTCGTCATCGCGTTCGCGTTTCTGTCCTGGATCCTCTCGGATCACCAGCCGGCATGGGTGGCGAACGCGCAAAGCGCCCCTATATTGAAGCGTCTCGGCGATCGGCTCGTTGCCGCCTTGCCCGAGGACATCGAAAAGACGATCCAGGACCGGCTGCATGGCGGCGGCGGTACCGAGGATGCGACGCCTCCGGCGGACACGCCGGACGCGGCGACCTCCGCGCCTGCTCCTGCCGCCAACGGGCCGCAGGCGCCGAACTATGGCGGCACCGAACGCAAGGGCCTGGATGCTCTGATCGACAATGGCGACGCGCCGGCCGAAGACCCGGACAATGCGCCGCAAGAGGGAACGAACGGGAGCCAGCCCAACCCCTGAGACGACCGCCGGTGTGGCGTCTCCGCCGAGGACGACAATGGACGACTTCTCGATGCTGCCCGTCGCGGCCGACGACGATCATTTCCACGAGGAATGCGGCGTTTTCGGCGTGTTCGACCATCCCGACGCGGCTGCGTTGACGGCGCTCGGGCTGCATGCGCTGCAGCATCGCGGCCAGGAGGCGGCGGGCATCGCCTCCTATGACGGCCGCCAGTTCGCGATCGAGCGTCATATCGGCCTGGTCGGCGACACGTTCACGCGCAAGGCCGTCATCGACCGCCTGCCGGGCTCGCGCGCGATCGGCCATAATCGCTATTCCACGACCGGCGGCGCGGGCCTGCGCAATATCCAGCCGATGTTCGCCGAGTTCGTCGGCGGCGGCTTCGCGGTCGCCCACAACGGCAACCTGACCAACGCCGCCACGCTGAAGCGCGAATTGCAGCGCCGCGGCTCGCTGTTCCAGTCGACCTCCGACACCGAGACGATCATCCACCTGATCGCGACCAGCAATCACGGCCGCCTGCTAGACCGTTTCGTCGATGCGATCCGGCGCATCGAGGGCGCCTATTCGCTCGTCGCGCTCTCCGAGAAGAAGATGATCGGTTGCCGCGATCCGCTCGGCGTGCGCCCGCTCGTGCTCGGCCGGCTCGACAGCGCCTATATCCTAGCCTCGGAGACCTGCGCGCTCGACATCATCGGCGCGAGCTACGTGCGCGACGTGAAGCCGGGCGAGATGCTGATCATCAACGAGAAGGGCATCGAGAGCATCTTCCCGTTCGAGCAGAGCCGCTCACGCTTCTGCATCTTCGAATATGTCTATTTCGCGCGCCCGGATTCCTCGGTCGACGGGCGCGGCGTCTATGCGGTGCGCAAGCAGATCGGCGCGGAGCTCGCCCGCGAGAGCGGCATCGACGCGGACATCATCGTTCCGGTGCCCGATTCCGGCGTCCCGGCGGCGATCGGTTATGCCGAGGCGTCCGGCATTCCGTTCGATCTCGGCATCATCCGCAACCACTATGTCGGCCGCACCTTCATCGAGCCGACCGACGCCATCCGCCACATGGGCGTCAAGCTCAAGCACAACGCGAATTCGGCGGTGCTCAAGGGGAAGCGCGTCGTGCTGGTCGATGATTCGATCGTGCGCGGCACGACCTCGATGAAGATCGTGCAGATGGTGCGGGATGCCGGCGCGTCGGAGGTCCATATGCGGATCGCCAGCCCGCCGACCACCGATTCCTGCTTCTACGGTGTCGATACGCCCGAAAAGTCGAAGCTGATCGCGGCACAGATGAGCGTCGACGAGATCGCGAACTATATCCGCGCCGACAGCCTCGCCTTCGTGTCGATCGACGGTCTCTACCGCGCCGTTGGCGAAGCGAAGCGGAACGGCAGCGCACCGCAGTTCTGCGACGCCTGCTTCACCGGCGAGTATCCGACCCGCCTCACCGACCACGAGGAGCGCGGCAAGGTCCAGGTCCTGTCACGGCTCGCCGAGGCGAGCTGACACCCAAGCCGCCCCGCCGCCGCCTCACCTTTCATCACGGAAGCCCGCCTTGTCCTCACCCGATCTTTCCGGCCGCCTCTATGTCGTCACGGGCGCCTCGCGCGGGATCGGATGGAATGCCGCAGTCGCGCTCGGCGCGGCCGGCGCGCATGTGGTCGCGATCGCCCGGACCGTCGGGGCGCTCGAGGAGCTCGACGACGCGATCCGCGCCAAGGGCGGCAGCGCGACGCTGGTGCCGCTCGATCTCAAGGATCTCGATGCGATCGACCGCCTGGGTCTTTCGATCTATGAGCGCTGGGGCAAGCTCGACGGGCTGCTCGGCAATGCCGGCCAGCTCGGCCTGATCACGCCGCTCGGCCATCTCGATCCGAAGGATTGGGACAATGTCTTCACCGTGAACGTCACGGCGAACTGGCGCCTGATCCGCTCGCTCGATCCGCTGCTCCAGCGTTCCGACGCCGGCCGCGCGCTGTTCCTGACGTCGAGCGTCGCCGAGAGCTGCCGTCCCTTCTGGGGCGCCTATTCCGCCTCCAAGGCGGCGCTCGAAGCGCTGGTGCGCACCTATGCGGCCGAGGTCGCCACGACCCGCGTGCGCGCCAATCTGCTCGATCCGGGCCGCATGCGCACGCAGATGCGCGCCAAGGCGGCTCCCGGCGAGGACGCGGCAACAGTCCCGCATCCGAGCGCCGTCGCCCCGGACATCGTGCGCATGCTCGCCCCCGATTTCGCCGACAACGGAACGCGCTTCGCGTTCCCGACCGGCACGGTCACGCGGTTTCTGGACTGAAACAGGGCGCGAGGGGCTGCTAGGCCGCCTGTTCCTGGCGTGAAGGCCTGATCAGGACTTCCGCCGGAATGCCGAGCCCCTCGTGAAGCCGGCGGATCATTTCGATGGAAAGTCCCCGTCGACGGTTCAAGATCTCGGCCACACGGGCGCGGGAGCCGATATATGGCTCGAGATCCTTGCGCGACAGTCCCTGCTGCTCCATGCGGAAGAGGATCGCGTCGACCGGATCCGGTAGATCCACCGGGATGGCTTGCGCCTCATAGGCTTCGACCAGAGTGGCGAGCACGTCGAGCCGGTCCCCCTCCGGCGATCCAGCGGCGGCGCCCCAAAGCGTGCCGATCTCCTGCATCGCTGCGTCGTAGTCGGCCTCGTTCCGGATCGGATGGATATCAGCTTTCATAGTCGATCCTCCTTGCGTCGATCTCGTCATAGAGGCGATGCGTGCCGATCCATTTGACCCAGACGATCTCGCGCTCATAGTCGGCGGCGACGATGAGCCGATAGTCGTTGCCTTTGACGTTGAAGACGACGCGATCTGCCGACACGATCGAAGCCGAGGCATAGCTGCGCTTCACGTCGGCCGCGTTTCGCCAATGTGCGCGATTCACTTCATGGAACCAGGAATCGAGCGCGGCCTTCACCGCCGACTGATCGCGGTGCCCCGCCAATCCGTCCACGAACTCCTTGAGCGTACGGCGCGCGATGATCCGCATGAAGACGGATCTTAGGTCGATCCCATATTGGGATCAATCCCTACCGCTTCTTCGCCTTGCCCTCGAAGGGGTTCTCGCCTTTCCGGAGGGTCAGGCGCAGCGGAACCGCCGTCAGGCCAAACGATTCGCGGAGGCCGTTCAGCAAATAGCGCGTATAGGCTTCCGGCAGCGCCTCGGGGCGGGAGCAGAAGGCGACGAAGGTCGGCGGGCGCGATTTCGGCTGCGTCATGTAGCGCAGCTTGACGCGGCGGCCGGAGACGGCGGGCGGCGGATGATGCTCGAGCGTCGCGGCCAGCCAGCGATTGAGCGCGGCGGTCGGCACGCGGCGGTTCCATGTGCCGTAGACCTTGAGCAGATCGCCCATCAACCGGTCGATACCGGAACCCGTCAGGCCGGAGATCGGCACCAGCGGCACGCCGCGCACCTGCGGCAGCAGCCGTTCGGCCATCTCGCGGAGATCCGCCATCGTCTTCTGGCGATCCTCGATCAGGTCCCACTTGTTGAGCGCGATGACCAGCGCCCTGCCCTCGCGCGCGACGAGATCGGCGATCTGCAGATCCTGCTTCTCGAACGGCATGGTGGCATCGAGCATGAGCACGACGACTTCGGCGAAGCGGACGGCGCGGAGCGTGTCGCCCACCGACAGCTTTTCGAGCTTGGTCTCGACGCGCGCCTTCTTGCGCAGGCCCGCCGTATCGAACAGCTTGAACGGGCGGTCGCGCCAGATCCAGTCGACCGAGATCGAATCGCGCGTGATGCCAGCTTCCGGCCCCGTCAGCAGGCGATCCTCGCCGAGCATCGTATTGATCAAGGTCGACTTGCCGGCATTGGGGCGCCCGACCACGGCCACCTTGATCGGCTTGGCCGGATCGATCGGCTCTTCGGCGATCTCTTCCTCGCCCTCGACGAAGATGATCTCGTCGGACTCCTCGTCCTCGGCCGCCTCTTCTTCCTCCTCGGGACGCTCGAAGGGCAGCAATGCCGCGAAGAGGTCGGCCATGCCCTCGCCGTGCTCGGCGGAGATCGCGACCGGCTCGCCGAAGCCGAGGCCATAGGCCTCCAGGACGCCCGCCTCGCCGACCTTGCCTTCGGCCTTGTTGGCGACCAGCACGACCGGCTTGCCGACACGGCGCAGCAGCTCCGCGAAATGCTCGTCGACCGGCGTCACGCCGACGCGTGCATCGATGACGAAGAGCGACACATCCGCCTCGGCGATGGCGGCTTCGGTCTGCGCGCGCATGCGGCCTTGCAGCGATGCCGGGTCGGCCTCCTCGAGGCCGGCGGTATCGATGACCGTGAAATAGAGGTCGCCGATCTTCGCCTCGCCCGGCCGGCGGTCACGCGTCACGCCGGGCGTGTCGTCGACGAGCGCGATCTTCGAGCCGACAAGGCGATTGAACAGCGTGGACTTGCCGACATTGGGGCGGCCGATGATCGCGGCGGTAAAGCTCATGATGTCGTCCGGCTCCGTCGGGCGTTGGTTGTTCGGCCAAAAAACGGCCCTGGGAAATCAATGCGCGGACCGGCGATAAAAATCAAAGCCCGGGCAATCCCGGGCTTTGGGTTCGGCTCGCGCTGGAGGGAGGTGGCGCCCGCGCTCCGCCTCAGCTCTTCGCCGCCGGCGGCGGATCGCCGGCCTTGCCGCGGATCAGCTCCTGCATCAGCTGAGCCCGGCTCTTCGCCGCCTCGGACGCGGTCGGGTCGGTGGCGATATCGTTGAAATAGCCGCGCGCCGCATCGACATCGCCGGTGCGCCAGGCGGTGAGACCGAGAATCTCGCGCGCCGCATTGCGCCAGGGCCCGCCCGTCGCGGCGAGATCGCCGATGCGCGTCTTCATGGCGGCGAGATCGGCGGTGTCGGAGAGCAGAAGCGCGGAACGCAGGCGCGACAGCGTCTTCAAGAGCGGCGAGGTGGACGGCGCCGCCGCAAGGTCGTCATAGGCCTTGACCGCCTCGTCCGTCTTGCCGGCGGTGGCAAGGTCCGCCGCCGAACGCATCTTCGCGAGGATCGGATAGCCGCCCGTGCCCGTCGCCTGAAGATCAGCCAGGGCCTTCATCGCGTCGTCGTGCTTGCCGTCATTCGCGAGGTTGAGCGCGTTGACGAAGCGGTCACCCGTCGCCGCCGCCTGCAGGCCACGCCAATAGAGCCAACCGCGCCATCCGGCAGTCGCCAGCACGATCAATATGGCGAGGAGAACGACATAGGGTCCGAAGCGCCGCCACAGCCTCTTGGCCTGCTCTTTGCGCAGGTCTTCTTCGACTTCACGAAAGATATCGGTCATCTAGTCCTCGGCGGCCTTCAGCGGCGGGCACCATAACGAAGCGCCCCCCGGCTGGCAAATGGCGGACGGCAGCGCTTCCCGCGATCAAGCCTTGGGCTTGTAGACATTGGCCTCGCCCGGGAAGGCGCGGGAGCGCACTTCGCCGGCATAGGACGAGACCGCCTCCTCGATCATCCCCGCCAGCGTGCCGTAGCGCTTGACGAATTTGGGCACGCGCGGCGAGAGACCGAGCATGTCCTCGAGCACCAGGATCTGGCCGTCGCAGGCCGATGACGCGCCGATGCCGATGGTCGGGCACGACACCTTCTCGGTGATCTCGCGGCCGAGCGTCTCGATCACGCCCTCGACCACCATGGCGAAGGCGCCAGCCTCATCGACGGCGATCGCGTCGGCCAGGACGGCGGCGGCGCTGGCCTCGCTCTTTCCCTGCACCTTGAAGCCGCCCATGGTGTGGATCGATTGCGGCGTCAGGCCGACATGGCCCATGACCGGCACGCCGCGCTCGGTCAGGAAGCGGATCGTCTCCGCCATGCGCCGGCCACCCTCGAGCTTGACCGCGCCGCAGCCCGTCTCCTTGAGCACGCGGGACGCGGTGCGGAAGGCGGCAGCCGGGCTTTCTTCATAGGAGCCGAAAGGCAGGTCGACGACGACCAGCGCGTGCTGCGAGCCGCGCATCACCGCCCGCCCCTGCAGGACCATCATCTCGACCGTCACGGGAATCGTCGATTCGAGGCCGTGCATCACCATGCCGAGCGAATCGCCGACGAGGATGAAGTCGACGAACGGATCGATGATAGCCGCGGTATGGGCATGGTACGACGTGAGCGAAACGATCGGCTGGCCGCCCTTGCGGCTCGCAATATCGATCGCCGTCAGGCGGCGGGATTGACCCTCGACGGACATCGGCGTTCTCCCTAGCGGACGCTGGCGCGTCCATTTCCATGGCGGCTTTCGATGGCGAGCCGCACGAGCGGTGTCCCTAGCATTATTCGCCGCCCCGTTCGACCATCGCGGTCGCATGACTGCCCAGCCTTGGCGCGGTGATTGTGTTTTCCATGCTACGCCCGCGCGAACTCTTCGCCCCCTCACTTACCGCTTGTTCAGTTCCTGAGTTCAAAGTGGCATAGTCCCACTTCAACTTTCAGGGCTGAACGTCCCATGGCCAGACCGAGATCGATCGGCGCCGCGATACTGATGATCGTCGCGCTCGCCGCGACTTTGCTGCCGGGATCCGCCTTCGCGGATGTCGTCGCGCGCATCAGCCTGTCTTCGCAACAGATGGTCGTCTATGTCGATGGCATTCCGACCTATGACTGGGCCGTCTCGACCGCACGAAGCGGCTATCGCACGCCGGTCGGAAGCTTCCGCCCGACCCGCATGCACAAGATGTGGTACTCGAAGAAGTACGACAACGCCCCTATGCCGAACTCGATTTTCTTCCTCGGCGGTTATGCCGTCCACGGCACGCCGCATATCCGTGCGCTCGGCCGTCCCGCCTCGCATGGCTGCGTGCGCCTCCATCCCGACAATGCGCGGACCCTGTACAGTCTCGTCAAGAGTTCGGGGATCGAGAATGCCAGGATCGTCATCACGCGCTGAGGAATCCGCCCGCCTTGTGAAGTTCATCACTGATAGCGACCGGAAGAATCGACATAACACTCCCATGAAACGGCGCGTCGTAACCGCCGTGAGCCAGACCTAGACAGCCGGACCCGAACCATGATTGCCCGCCTCACCGCCATCCTCACGATCTGCGCCGCCGCCATCGTCGGCTTTGCGGCACCCGCGTCCGCGTCGAACCCGCTCTTCCCCGCGCCTCCCGGCGTCAAGGCGACGGTCTCGCTGTCGCAGCAGCGCATGGACGTCTTCATCAAGCGCAAGGATGGACGCGAGGAGCGCTACACCTGGAAGGTCTCGACGGGCCGCAAGGGCTACGAGACCCCACCCGGCGCCTTCCGTCCGGACTATCTCGACGAACTGCACCATTCGACGAAGTACGAGAACGCGCCGATGCCCTATTCGGTGTTCTTCAATGACGGCATCGCCGTTCACGCGACGACGGAAGTCAACCATCTGGGCCGCCCGGCATCGCATGGCTGCGTGCGCCTCGACCCGTCGAATGCCGAGGTTTTCTTCCGCGCCGTCGCCGAACTGGGCATGACGCGGACGGCGATCTACGTCGAACAGTAAGGGCAAATCATCCGCCTCAGGCGGATCTTCGAGGCAGGAGTTCGATCTTCAAAACGGCGTCGCCCCCCGGGGCGGCGCCGTTTTCGCGTGCGGGCGACCGTGACGACCGCACGGGTCCACGCGCGAAGAAAGGTCATCGCCTGATCTTCCGGCGATGCTCAGCGAGGGCCGGAGTCCGGAGACGAGGGTTTCGACGGCCGGCCGCCGTCCGAGTCCTGGCCGCGAGACCCGGCGACCGCGGCTCCCAGCGCGCCTCCGATGGCTCCCCGGCCAACCCCGCCTGGGCTGTGGCCACCCCCCGGCCCCGGGCCATCGCGGCCTCCTGCCGGGCCTCCCGGGCCGCTGCCGAGACCGACCGCGCCCCGCATATTGCCGTCGATGCTCGGCTGGCCCGACGGAGGTGAGACTCCTCCGGGGGGAGACGATCCCGGTCCGCTGCCAAATCGGAGCCCCTGCCCGTCCAGCCGTCCGTCGGGGCCTTCGAAGCGCATCCCATCCAGACGCAGTTCGCCGGTGCGTCCCACCTCGACATTCAGCACCGCGCGCAGGTTCTCGTGCGGCGTCAATCGCTGGCCGAGCTCCGCGTCGCGGAACTCGAAACCTGCCCCGGTCCGGAACGTGGCGCCGCTGTGCTCGACATAGGTCTCCAGGGATATGCGGGCGACATCGCGCCCCTCGAACGGCGCATCGAGCGACACCCGGTTGA
The DNA here is from genome assembly GCF_014196455.1 of Kaistia hirudinis. GTDB lineage: Bacteria > Pseudomonadota > Alphaproteobacteria > Rhizobiales > Kaistiaceae > Kaistia > Kaistia hirudinis. The sequence goes on along the minus strand of NZ_JACIDS010000002.1, from coordinate 913,333 downwards.
CCTTGAAACCCCGGCCGCTTGCCGCGCCGCGAACGATGACGCGCCAGCCTTCGTATTGCTCGCCGATGCCGAGCAGCGGCAGATCGCCGATGCGAAGCGTCCAGCCCTGCATACGCGGCGTCCCGACGATCTGATCAGGCGAATCGCCGGCTGGCGCGACATGCGTTGCGACGATCTCGCCGCTCGCCGTCCTGAGGCCGAAGACGGCGATGCGGGTGCCGACCTGCCATGAGGGCGGCGCGACCGTATCGCCGAGCAGGACGCGCTGCCCGAGGACGGTGACGGCATGCTCCTCGATGCCGGAGACCGGGCCGATCACTTCGCTCAGCACGTCGATCCGGTCGGTGACCAGACGGTCCTTTCCATCGCGGCGCGCGACCGTGCGCGCCACCTGGCCGATGGCCAGCGCCGTGGCGCTGCGTTTCTCGCCATTGATCCAGACAGCGACGTCGCTCGGATAGCTGATGCGCGCGTCGTTGACGTAGATGCTGCCGAAGCGACGAATCGTACCGATGAAGCCGATGCGGCCACCCGCGCCCGCATCCGGCTCGCTCGTGATGCCCGTGCCGCCAATGCCGCGATCAGATGGCTTTTGTTCCTCGGCGCCGGCCGAAACCGTGGCGGCGCCTGCAACGCCAGCAAGCAGGGTAAGGAGGTGTCTGCGCGAGATCCGGCCGGTCATGTGCCTTCGTCCCCGGGCTTGCCGTTTTCGCGCGACGGACCGGCGTTGGCAGCCGCGTCTATCGACTCGTCGTCTACCACCTCTTCAGCATAGACATACACACCGAATATCCAGCGCCAAGACCCGCTCTCCTGCGGTGTCGCTGCGGCATGGGCGTCCCGGTTGACCGTCTGGAGCGCATCGATCGCAACGTCGCGTGATCGCTGCTCGAGCATCGCGGCGACATCGTGCGAAAGCCCGTCATAATGGACGGCGCGCTCCAGGAAGCGCGGCTGCGGGCTTTCCACGTTGGTCACGGCCGCGGCGATGTGATCGTGCAGATTGCGGCCGAGATAATAGAGCTGCTGGTCACTGCCGCTCTGGGGCACGAAGGCCGACTCGGACAGGACGATCCGATCGCTGGGGTCGCGCGTCACCAATCCCCGGTCGCGCCATTCGTCGAGCACGACGCGGGGCCGGACGTCGCGCGTGACCGATTCGACCAATGCGTCGAAGGACGGGCTGCCGTCCTCGCTGGAGCGCGGCAGCGGCAAAGGTCGTCCATCCGCATCGGTAAAGGCCGGATCGGCGAGCCAGCGCGCCAGAATCCGGCTCGTCCGGGAGACAGCGACCGGGACGACGTTCACGGGAGCCCCTGCCCCGCGCAGGCGGCTGACCTCCTTGCGATGAATACCCGTCAACAGGCTCACGCGGCTGTCGGTCTGGCTCTTGGATGGCAGGGCGAATTCGTGCTCCGCCACGTTCACATAGAGCTCGCGCAGCAGATCGGTGAGGGCCGGAAAGGTCACGCCGCTGCGGATGGCCAGACGGACCAATGGCCTCAGCAGCCGGGCCAAAGGGCCCTGCAGCTTCGCTCCGTCCAGTGAAGATCCGCCGATTTCGGTCATATCTCACACATAGAGTAGTGAACGTGGGACACAATCCCATTTTTTTAATGCGAACCAAGATTGACATTTTGTGGGTATTTTTCCCACATTGTTTTGCCACAGTCACCGCATAACAATCGAAACGTCGACCAAGGGCAGCGAGACATTGCACGGCCCCCGGAGAAAGCCGGGCGCCGAACCGATGGGCTCGTCTCCAGCACAAGGCGACATGAGATGGAGCGCATATTTTGAACACGTTCTTTGTCGATGCGACTGTGCCCCTGCGTTGGGGACCTCACCCGGTCGTCGGGATACCGCGCGTTGAATTCGCGATCGTACGGCAGGCGATGCGCCAGAAGACCGGCAGGGTCGCGTTCTTCAAGGTCGAGCGCAACGGCCAGACGCGCGTGCTGACCCCGCGGGAACTCAACTATCTCACCAGGCTGGTCGAGGGACGCCTCCGCAGCATCGAGGACGGAGCCGACGCGAGCTTCCTGCATCGTCTCGGGACGGTGACTACGGCGATCCGGGACGGCGCGGCGCTGTCGGGCAAGGAATTCGATCGCGTCTCGGCCGGCTATCTGAGCCGGCGGACGGATCGGCGCGGCCTCTCCTACCAATTGGCGAAGACGCTCATCCGCGGCCTCAAGCTGACGGGGCTCGGCGGGCGCGGTCGCAGCGGCGAGATCGATCCGCTCGCGATCCCGGGCGCACGCTGCTTCCTCTCGAGCGCCGGCCTGCATCATCTGGCCGCCAGCGGACGCTCCGTGCCCAAGACCGTGCACATCTCGACGGTGCTGCACGACCTGATCCCGATCGAGCAGCCGCACCTCACCGACCGCAGTCACGCGCGCAATTTCGAGCGCGATGTCAACTGGATGCTCGGCGAGTGTCGCCAGATCATCTGCGTCTCGAACCACACCGCCGAGCGTGCCGCCGCCTATGCGGCCCAAGCCGGCGTCGCCGTCCCGCCGCGGATCGCCGTGTCCCAGCTCGGTTCGTTCCTCAAGGAGGCCCTTCGCGGCCAGGCGCCGGAGCCCGTTCCGGCACTCGTCGGGCAGCGCTTCGCGTTCTATTGCTCGACGATCGAGATCCGCAAGAACCACATTCTCCTGCTGAAGCTGTGGTCCTCGCTCATCGACGAGTTTGGCGACCGCCTGCCCAAGCTCGTCTTCGGCGGGCGCTGGGGCTGGATGTATGGCGAGGCCAAGGCGTATCTCGAAGCCCATCCGGAGCTCGACCGCCACCTCGTCATCCTCAATCACATGAGCGACCAGCAGCTCGTCTGGCTCTATCGCAATGCCGCCTTCGGGCTGTACCCCTCGCTGGCGGAGGGTTGGGGGCTCGGCGCGGCCGAGAGCCTCGACTACGACCTGCCGATCATCATTTCCGATACGCCATCGCTCGCCGAGGCGACCCAGGGCCTGATGCCCGTCCTGCCGACCGGCGATCTCGAGGCGTGGCGCAATGAAGTCCGCCGCGCGATCACTGAGCCGGCATGGGGCGAGCGCCTGCGTCAGCAGATTTCGCTCGCCTATCGGCCGATCGACGAAACCGTATTCGCCAATCGTCTTCTGTCATTGGTCGATACTGCGGAGGGCACACCGACCGCACAGGCTCCAGGCGGGGCGGCGGACTATCCCGCATCCAACCATCTCGTTCCGAGCCTCGCCTTGCCGACAAGCCATGCCGCGTGACCGCGTCGGTCTGTCAGAACATGTGGCTGAGGAACTCGGGCGTCCAGCCTTTGACGGTGTAGGCGTACCAGAAGGCGAAGAGAATGATGGCGCTGACGATCGAGGTGATGATCGCCTTGCGGATCAGCATGGGCCGTATCGGCGCGCTGGCGGTCGTCCCGAGCGTCACGTCGCCCTCCTCCGCCTGGGTGCGGACGCCGAAAGGCAGGATCATGAAAATGACCAGCCACCAGATGATGAAGTAGATCGCGATGAGGCTGTAGATCCGCATGACTCAGGCCTGCTCCAGCTCGATCAGCGTGCCAAGAAAATCCTTGGGGTGCAGGAAGACGACGGGCTTCCCATGCGCGCCGATCTTGGCCCTACCCTCGCCGAGGATGCGGGCACCCTCGGCCGCGAGGCGCGCGATCGCGGCGTCGATATCCTCGACCTCGTAGCAGATGTGATGGATCCCGCCTTCAGGATTGCGCTCCAGGAATTTCGCGATCGGGGAATCGGCCCCGAGCGCGCCGAGCAGCTCGATCTTCGTGTTCGGAAGCGTCACGAAGACCGTCGTGACCCCGTGCTCAGGCAGATCCACGGGGGCCGACACCACGGCGCCCAGACGATCGCGATAGACCTGCACCGCCGCTTCCAGATTGGGAACCGCGATGGCCACGTGATTGAGCCGACCGATCATCGACGCCTCCGGCTTGGCAGCCCGCGCAAGGCGGCGCGGGCGCCAGCCGTCATACGATCGTGACGAAGACCGTGCAAAGGGGTTTTTTGCCCCAGCCTTCGCGCACCGCCGCGCGCACGGCGCGGCGCAGCGCGTCGCGCAGCAGTTCGACGTCGCGCCGGCGGGCGCGAGGAATGCTCTCGATGGTCCCGAGGACAGCCGACATGACCGTCTCTTCGAAAGGATGTCCCGATACGCCCTGCAGCGGCAGACCCGTCAAGGCGATCTCGGGATCGACCATCAGGCTGCCATTGCCGTCGAGGATCACGGAGACGGCGACATGACCGGCGAAGGACAGCTTACGCCGCTCTGGAACGCCGACGCCGTCGAGATCAGCGATGATGATGCCGTCCTTATAGAGACGGTCGCAGGGCACCTCGTCGATTTCCTGCGCGCGGCCGGGTGCGAGGCGGACGAGTGCGCCGTCCTCGATGTCGATCACCTGGCCGACGCCCATCTCGCGCGCAAACGCGGCATGGGCCACCAGATGCATCGGCTCGCCATGCACGGGGATCGCGATCTCCGGCCGGACCCAGCCATACATCTCGGCCAGTTCGTCACGCCGCGGATGGCCGGAGACGTGCACCAGCCGATCCCGGTCGGTGATCACCTGAACGCCCTGGTCGACGAGATGGTTGATGATGTTGCCGATCGCCTTCTCGTTGCCCGGGATCGGGCGCGCCGAGAAGACGACGATATCGCCCGGTGAAAGGCCGATGAACTTGTGATCATCGTCGGCGATGCGCGCGAGGGCGGCGCGCGACTCGCCCTGGCTTCCCGTCACGATCGCGACGACCTTGTCGCGCGGCAGGTAGCCATAGGCCTCTTCGTCGAGGAAGGGCGGGACGCCCTCCATATAGCCGAGCTCGGTCGCGACCTCGATCGAGCGGCGCAGCGCCCGGCCGACGACGACGACCTGGCGGTCATGCGCCTGCGCCGCCATCGCGATCGAGCGAATGCGCGCCATGTTGGATGCGAATGCGGTGAAGGCGACGCGGCCGGTCGCTTCGCCGACCAGCGCGTGGAGCTCGCGCGCGACCTCCCCCTCGCTCGGGCTGCGACCTTCGCGCATCGCATTGGTCGAATCGCAAACGAGCGCCAGCACGCCCTCATCGCCGATCGCGGCGAGGCGCTGGGCGTCGGTCTGCCAGCCGAGGACCGGCTCCGGGTCGAGCTTCCAGTCGCCCGTATGGACGACCGTGCCGAACCGCGTGCGGATGGCGAGCGCCATCGGCTCGAGGATCGAGTGCGCGACGGCGATGAACTCGACGTCGAAGCCGCCGAGGACGACGCGATCGCCCGGCGCGACGATCTCGATCGGAATGGGCGGCGATCCGGGATAGCTCGTGCGCTTCGCCTGCAGCAGGCCCGCGGTGAACGCGCTCGCATAGACGGGGACACGGAGGCGCGGCCACAGATCGAGCAGCGCGCCGAAATGGTCCTCATGCGCATGCGTGATGACGATGCCGAGCAGATTGTCGCGATTTTCCTCGAGGAAGCGGATGTCGGGGAGCACCAGGTCGACGCCCGGAAGGTCCGGGCCGGCGAAGCTGACGCCGAAATCAACGGCAAGCCACTGCCGGTCCCGCTTCGAGCCTAGGCCATAGACGGCAAGATTCATCCCGATTTCGCCGACCCCGCCGAGGGGGAGGAAGACGAACTCGTCCGGTCCACTGTGTGATGGATTCATTAGTTGGCCGACGCCACCGCACCGAAATGGACCTCGCCAGCGGCGACTGTCCGGACCTTACCCTGTGAAGACCGGATGACGAGTCTGCCCTCCTCGTCGATCGTCTCGAAAACGCCCGAGACGATCCGGTCACCGATTCTTACTGCCACATCTTCACCCAGTCCCGCAGCGCGGTCGAGCCAAAGGCGCCTCACGCTTGCGAATCCCCTGCCTTCGTCCCACACGCGCAACACGCTGGCGAATGCGTCCGCCAGCGCAACGAAGAGACGTGGGGCCGATATCGCATAGCCGAGCGAGGAAAGCGAGGCGGCTGGATAGGGGAGCCCTTCCGGCGCCGCGACGACATTGACGCCGATGCCGATCGCCACCGCGAATCCGCCTTCGGTCAACGGCTCCGCCTCGAGCAGGATGCCAGCCAGCTTGCCGCCGTCGAGCAGGACATCATTGGGCCATTTGAGGCGCAGCCTGTCGGCGCGACCGGGCGCACCGGCGCCGTCGAAGCCATCCAGCCCGACCTTGAGCTGCAGATCGGGTGCGATGGTGCGCAGCGCCTCGTCCAGCGACAGGCCGGCGACGAAGCCGAGCGTCGCCGCCGTCATGGGATCATGCGGCACGCGCAGCAGCAGCGTCGCGGCGAGATTGCCGTCCGGCGCCTTCCAGTCACGGCCGCGACGGCCACGACCGGCGGTCTGGCGCATCGTCACGAACCAGCAGCGACCGGCATCGCCGGCACGGGCGGCGGCGATGGCCTCCTGATTCGTCGACCCGGCTTCGGCGAATTCGACGAGACGAAAGCCCGCGCGCGCCGCGCCGGATCCGAGTTCGAATGCCACCGTCAGAAGAAGGTCTTGGCGGCGACGCTGGCCGCCGCGCCGAACGGGCCGGCAAAGACCACGTAGAGGATCACGAAGGCGCCGGAGAGGCCGAGCACGATCCGCAGCGACCCCGCCATCGGCTCGAACACGCCCGCCGGCTCGTCGAAATACATGATCTTGACGAGGCGGAGATAGTAGTAGGCGCCCACGACCGACGAGAGCACGCCGATGATCGACAGCGCATAGAGATGCGCCTCGATGGCGGCCAGGAAGACGTAGAACTTCGCGAAGAAGCCGGCGAGCGGCGGAATGCCGGCGAGCGAGAACAGCAGCGCGCCGAAGATAAACGCCTGAACCGGATGGGTACGCGAGAGGCCGGCGAGATCGCCGATCTCCTCGACCATGCGTCCGTCGCGCCGCATCGACAGGATGACGGCGAAGACGCCGAGCGTCATGGCGACGTAGATCGACATATAGAGCACGACACCGCGCACGCCCGCCTCGTTGGCGGCGGCGAGGCCGACCAGCGCGAAGCCCATATGGCCGATCGAGGAATAGGCCATCAGGCGCTTGATGTTCTTCTGGCCGATCGCCGCGAAGGCGCCGAGCAGCATCGAGGCGATGGCGATGAAGGTGATCACCTGCTGCCAGTCGCCGCTGGCCGGACCGAAGCCGCCGACCAGCACGCGCACGATGATCGCCATGGCCGCCGCCTTGGGCGCCGCGGCGAAGAACGCGGTGACGGGCGTCGGCGCGCCTTCATAGACGTCCGGCGTCCACATGTGGAACGGCACGGCCGAGATCTTGAAGGCGAGGCCGGCGATGAAGAAGACGATGCCGAACACCACGCCGACCGAGGCGCCGCCGGCCGTCAGCGCGGCCGAGATCGCCTGGAAGCCCGTATGGCCGGTGAAGCCGTAGATCAGCGAGCCGCCATAGAGCAGCAGGCCAGAGGAGAGCGCGCCGAGGACGAAATATTTGAGGCCCGCTTCGGTCGACTTCACGCTGTCGCGGTTGATCGCGGCGACGACATAGAGCGCGAGCGACTGCAGCTCGAGGCCGAGATAGAGCGCGATGATGTCGTTGGCCGAGATCATCAGCAGCATGCCGAGCGTCGCGAGGACGATCAGCACCGGATATTCGAAGCGGTCGAAATTCTCGCGCTTGGCGAAGCCCGACGACATGACGATCGCAAAGCCGGAGCCGATCAGCGCGAGCATCTTCATGAAGCGCGCGAAGGGATCGAGCACGAAGGCGCCGCGGAAGGTAACGCCGTCCTCGGCCCGGAAGAGCAGCGCCAGGCCGGCGACGATGATGACGATCACCGCCAGCGTCGAGACCAGCGGCGCGGAGCGCTCGCCGCCGAACACGCCGATCATGAGCAGCGCCAGCGCGCCGATCGCGAGGACGAGCTCGGGCAGGAGGGGCGCCAGCGTAGGGAGCGTTGCGATATCCATGGGTGACCGGTCCCGCTTACTGCGCCGCGACGGCGAGCTTGCCAGCGGCCGAGAGGGCCGCCTGGTAGTTGGAAATCAGGCTGTCGACCGAGGCCGACGTGACGTGGAACACCGGCGTCGGATAGACGCCGAAATAGAGCGTCAGCACGATGAGCGGCACCAGCAGCACCAGCTCGCGGGGCGTCAGATCGAAGATCCCCTTGAGCGAGGGCTTCTCGAGCGGGCCGAGCGCCACGCGGCGATAGAGCCAGAGGCTGTACGACGCGGAGAGAATGACGCCCGTCGCCGCGAAGAACGCGACCCAGGTGTTGGCGCGGAAGGCGCCGAGCATGGTCATGAACTCGCCGACGAAGGCCGACGTGCCCGGCAGGCCGAGATTGGCCATCGTGAAGAACAGGAAGGCGACGGCATAGAACGGCATGCGGTTCACGAGGCCGCCATAGGCGGAAATCTCGCGGGTATGCATGCGGTCATAGACCACGCCGACGCAGAGGAAGAGCGCGCTCGCGACCAGGCCATGCGACAGCATGAGGAAGATCGCGCCTTCGACGCCCTGCTGGTTCATCGCGAAGATGCCCATCGTCACGTAGCCCATGTGGGCCACGGAGGAGTAGGCGATCAGCTTCTTCATGTCCTCCTGCATCAGCGCGACCAGCGAGGTGTAGATGATCGCGACGACGGAGAGGGTGTAGATGAAGGGCGCGAAATCGGCCGAGGCCAGCGGGAACATCGGGATCGAGAAGCGCAGGAAGCCGTAGCCGCCCATCTTCAGGAGCACGCCTGCCAGGATGACCGAACCGGCGGTCGGCGCCTCGACGTGGGCGTCGGGGAGCCAGGTGTGGACCGGCCACATCGGCATCTTCACCGCGAAGGAGGCGAAGAAGGCGAGCCACAGCCAGGTCTGCATGCCGGCCGGGAAGGAATGCGTCAGCAGCGTCGGGATGTCGGTCGTGCCGGCCTGCCAGTACATCGCCATGATGGCGAGCAGCATGAGCACCGAGCCGAGCAGCGTGTAGAGGAAGAACTTGAATGCGGCATAGACGCGGCGCGGTCCGCCCCAGATGCCGATGATCAGGAACATCGGGATGAGGCCGGCCTCGAAGAACACGTAGAACAGCACCAGATCCGTCGCGCAGAAGACGCCGATCATCAGCGTCTCGAGGATCAGGAACGCGATCATGTATTCGCGGAAGCGCTTCTGCACCGAGTATTTCGACGCGATGATGCAGAGCGGCATCAGGGCCGTCGTCAGGATGACGAACAGCATCGAAATGCCGTCGACGCCCATCGAATAGCCGATGGTGCCGCCGAGCCAGTTCGTCCGCTCGACGAACTGGAAGCCGGTATTGGCGTTGTCGAAATCGCGCCAGATCAGCAGCGACACCAGGAAGGTGATCAGCGTGGTCCAGAGCGACAGCCAATAGATGTTGCGCCGCGTCGAGGCCTCGTCACCGCGGATCAACAGGAGCAGGAGCGCTCCCAGCAGCGGCAGGAAGGTGACCGTGGAGAGGATCGGCCAGTTGGTCATCTGTCAAATCCTCAGTGCGCGAACATCATCCACGTGACCAGCACGGCAATGCCGATCAGCATGGCGAAAGCATAGTGGTAGACGTAGCCCGTCTGCAGGCGCACGACGCGCTGCGTGACGTCGACGACCCGCGCCGAGATCCCGTTGGGACCGAACCCGTCGATCAGCCAGCCGTCGCCCTTCTTCCAGAGGAAGCTGCCGAGCCACTTGGCCGGGCGGACGAACAGGAAGTCGTAGAGCTCGTCGAAATACCACTTGTTGAGCAGGAACTTGTAGAGCAGCGGCTGCTCATCGGCGAGGCGCTTCGGCGTCGCCGGCGACACGATGTAGAACCAGTAGGCAACCACGAAGCCGAGCACCATCATCGCGGTCGGCGACCATTTGGCCCAGGCCGGAATCTCGTGGATGTCGTGCAGGACATGGTTGTCCGGGTTCATGAACAGAGCCTGCTTCCAGAACTCGCCATAACCCTCGCCGATGAAGCGGCCCTCGAAGCCCATGCCGGCAAAGAGCGCGCCGACCGACAGCACCAGCAGCGGCACCGTCATGACCCAGGGCGATTCATGCGCATGGCTCATCACCTCGTCCGAGGCGCGCGGCTTGCCATGGAACGTCATGAACAAGAGGCGCCAGGAATAGAACGAGGTCAGCAGCGCGGCGACGACGGTCATGAAGAAGGCATAGCCGGCCAGCGGATTGTGGGCGACGAAGGAGCTCTCGATGATCGCGTCCTTCGAATAATAGCCGGCGGTGAACGGGAAGCCGGTCAGCGCGAGCGAACCGATGATCATCGTCCAATAGGTGAGCGGGATCTTCTTCCGGAGGCCGCCCATCTTGCGCATGTCCTGCTCGCCCGAGACGGCATGGATCACCGAACCCGCGCAGAGGAAGAGCAGCGCCTTGAAGAAGCCGTGCGTCAGAAGATGGAACACGCCCGTGGCGAAGGCGCCCGTGCCGAGGCCGACGAACATGTAGCCGAGCTGCGAACAGGTCGAATAGGCGATGACGCGCTTGATGTCGTTCTGGACGAGACCGATCGTCGCCGCGAAGAAGGCCGTGGTCGCGCCGAAGAAGGTCACGACGGTCAGCGCCGTATCCGACAGGGCGAAGAGCGGCGACATGCGCGCCACCATGAACACGCCGGCGGTCACCATGGTCGCGGCATGGATGAGCGCGGAGACCGGGGTCGGGCCCTCCATCGCGTCCGGCAGCCAGGTGTGCAGCAGGAACTGCGCCGACTTGCCCATCGCGCCGATGAACAGAAGGATACAGACCGTCGTCAGCGCATCGAAATCCCACGACAGGAAGTGGATCTTCGTGCCGACAGCGCTGCCCGCATTGGCGAAGATCGTGTCGAACTCGACCGAGCCGAACATCACGAACACGCCGAAGATGCCGAGCGCGAAGCCGAAATCGCCGACGCGGTTGACGACGAACGCCTTGATCGCCGCCGCATTGGCGGAGGGCTTCTGGAACCAGAAGCCGATCAGCAGATAGGAAGCGAGGCCCACGCCCTCCCAGCCGAAGAACATCTGGACGAGGTTGTCCGACGTCACCAGCATGAGCATGGCGAAGGTGAAGAGCGACAGATAGGCGAAGAAGCGCGGCCGGTGCTCGTCATGGGACATGTAGCCCCACGAATAGAGATGGACGAGCGACGACACCGACGTCACCAGGATTAGCATGACCGCGGTCAGCGTGTCGATCCGCAGCGACCATTCGAAGGCGAGCGTGCCCGAATTCACCCAGGGCAGCACCGGCACGAGCACCGGCTGGCCCTCGGGCGAGGTCACCGTGAAGAACGCGATCCAGGCCAGGATGGCGGAGACGAACAGGAAGCCGGTCGTGATGATCTCGGCAGGACGCGAGCCCGGCGCGGCCGGGGCGTGGTGATCGTGACCGCCATGCCCGTGATCATCATGGCCATGGTCGTCGTGGCCGTGATCATCATGGGCGTGGTCGTCATGACCATGCGCATCGTGGCTCTGATAGAGAGCCATGCTCTCCTTCGGCGCGCCCGCCCGCGCAATGCGATAGCGTCCGATGAGCGTGATGAGGCCCGCAATGATGGCGCCGAGGAGCGGAAGGAAGACGATGGCCGAATACATCGAAGGCCTCAGCCTTTCATCAGATTGATGTCTTCAACCGCGATCGAACCACGATTGCGGTAGTAGACGACGAGGATGGCGAGGCCGATCGCAGCCTCAGCGGCGGCGACGGTCAGGACGAGCAGCGCGAAGATCTGGCCGACGAGATCGCCGAGGAAGGACGAGAAGGCGACCAGGTTCAGGTTCACCGCGAGCAGGATGAGCTCGATCGACATCAGGATGACGATCACGTTCTTGCGGTTGATGAAGATGCCGAAGACGCCGATCGTGAACAGGATCGCGGCGACCGTCAGATAGTGCGAAAGGCCGATCTGCATGGTGTTGGTTCCCTGTCCGCTCAGACGCCCTGGCCCGGCTTCACGTCGCGAAGCTCGACCTTCTGCGACCGCGAGACCTGCTCGGAGATGACCTGCCGCTTGACGCCGATCCTGTGATGCAGGGTCAGCACGATCGCGCCGATCATGGCGACGAGAAGCACGAAGCCCGCGATCTGGAAGAAGAAGATATACTTCGTATAGAGCAACTGGCCGATCGCGGCGGTGTTCGACACCTGCGCCAGATCCGGGATCGGCGAGGCGCCGCCACCCACGGCCTGCGGCGCGAAGGCCCAGCCGCCGACAACGACGACGAGCTCAGCCAGCAGCACGAAGCCGATCAGCGCGCCGATCGGGAGATACTGCAGGAAGCCCTGCCGCAGCTCCACGAAGTCGACGTCGAGCATCATGACGACGAAGAGGAAGAGCACCGCGACGGCGCCGACATAGACGACCACCAGCATCATCGCCAGGAACTCGGCGCCGAGCAGCACGAAGAGGCCGGCGGCGTTGAAGAAGGCGAGGATGAGGAAGAGGACCGAATGAACCGGATTGCGCGCCGACACGACCATCAGCGCCGAGCCGATGGTGATCGCCGAGAACAGGTAGAAGAAGAGGGTCTGGATGATCATGATCCCTCACCGATACGGCGCGTCGATGCTGATATTCTTGGCGATCTCGCGTTCCCAGCGGTCGCCATTGTCGAGCAGCTTCTGCTTGTCGTAGTAGAGCTCCTCGCGCGTCTCGGTCGCGAACTCGAAGTTCGGTCCCTCGACGATGGCATCGACCGGGCACGCCTCCTGGCAGAAGCCGCAATAGATGCACTTCACCATGTCGATGTCATAACGGGTCGTGCGGCGCGTGCCGTCATTGCGGCGCGGGCCGGCCTCGATCGTGATCGCCTGCGCCGGGCAGATCGCCTCGCACAGCTTGCACGCGATGCAGCGCTCCTCGCCGTTCGGATAACGGCGCAGCGCATGCTCGCCGCGGAAGCGCGGGGAGATCGCACCCTTCTCATAGGGATAGTTCAGCGTCTTCTTCGGGGCGAAGAAGTAGCGCATCGACAGGAAGAACGCCGAGACGAACTCCGTCAGGAAAATGGATCTGGCAGCCTGATCGAGACGCATTATGGAGCCCATCCCGTGAGCTGGAGGATGGCGGCCACGGCGACGACCATGAAGAGCGAGATCGGCAGGAAGACCTTCCAACCGAGACGCATCAGCTGGTCATAGCGGTAGCGGGGCACGAAAGCCTTGACCATCGCGAACATGAAGAACACCGCGCAGGCCTTGAGCACGAACCAGACGATGCCCGGGACCCAGGTGAACGGCGCGACATTGACCGGCGGCAGCCAGCCTCCGAGGAACAGGATCGCCGTCATCGCGCACATCAGGCAGATGGACGCGTATTCGCCGAGCATGAACATCATGTACGGCGTCGAGCCGTATTCGGACATGAAGCCGGCCACGAGCTCCGACTCCGCCTCGACGAGATCGAAGGGCGGGCGGTTGGTCTCGGCCAGCGCCGATACGAAGAAGATGACGAAGAGCGGCAGCAGCGGCAGCCAGTACCAGTCGAGGAAGCTGCCCGGCAGGCCGAGCTTGGTGCCGAGGCCGGTCTGCTGCGACATCACGATGTCGGAGATGTTGAGCGAGCCGACGCAGAGCAGCACGCCGACCAGCACGAAGCCGATCGACACCTCGTAGGACACCATCTGCGCGGCGGCGCGCAGCGACGACAGGAACGGATACTTCGAGTTCGAAGCCCAGCCGCCCATGATGATGCCGTAGACGCCGAGCGATGAGATCGCCAGCAGGTAGAGAATGCCGACATTGATGTTGGCGATCACCCAGCCGGGCGCGAAGGGGATCACCGCCCAGCCGGCGAGCGACAGCGTCACCGTCACCAGCGGGGCGAGCAGGAAGATGCCCTTGTTGGAGCCCGATGGGATGATCGGCTCCTTCAAGACGAACTTCAGCAGATCCGCGAAGGACTGCAGCAGGCCGAAGGCGCCGACGACGTTCGGACCGCGGCGCATCTGGACGGCAGCCCAGATCTTGCGGTCGGCGAGAAGGATGAAGGCGATCGAGATGAGGAGCAGCACGAGCAGCAGGAGGCTCTGCAGCACCATGATCACGCCGGGGATCAGATAGCCTTCGACGATACCATTCATGTCCGCGTCACTCCGCTGCCGCCGCGAGGCGGCCGGCCGCCAGCGCCGAGCACTCGGCCATGACGGCCGACGCGCGGGCGATGGGGTTGGTCAGATAGAAATCGGCGACCGCCTGGCCGAAGGTCGCGCTGCCGAGGGCGGGCGCGGACGCGGCGATCGCGGCCACATCCGCCGGCGCGCCGGCCTTCACCTGGTCGATCGCGGCCAGATGCGGCACCTCGGCATAGAGCGCCTTGCGCAGCTGCGCGAGCGAATCGAAGGGCAGCCGCTTGCCGACGACGTCGGAGAGAGCGCGGAAGATCGCCCAGTCCTCGCGTGCCTCGCCGGGCGGGAAGGTGGCGCGGTTGGCGATCTGCACACGGCCTTCCGTGTTCACGTAGGTTGCCGACTTCTCGGTATAGGCCGCCGCCGGCAGAATCACGTCGGCGCGGTGGGCGCCGGCATCGCCATGCGTGCCGATATAGACGACGAAGGCCTGGCCGAGCGCGGCCGTGTCGATCTCGTCGGCGCCGAGAAGGAACAGGACGTCGAGCGCCCCCTGCCCCGCCGCCTTGATCATGCCGGCCGTATCGAGGCCACCCGCTGCCGGAACGAAGCCGATGTCGAGGCCGCCGACGCGGGACGCCGCATTGTGCAGGACCGCGAGGCCGTTCCAGCCCTCGTCGCGGCCAGCGGCCGAAGCGATTGTCGCAGCCGCACCGAGCACTGCCGCGCCGTCGGAGCCGGCGAGCGCCGCCTGGCCGACGATGACGATCGGACGCTTGGCACCGGCGAGCGCCTGCCCGAACGTGCCATTGCCCGCGACCACATCGGCGAGCGTCTGCGCGCCGGCGCCGAGATGGTCATAGGAATAGGTGAGGTCGACCTTCTCGCCGACAAGGCCGATCTTTACGCCGCCGGCGCGCCAGCGCTTGCGGATTCGGGCATTGAGCACCGAGGCCTCGAGGCGAGGATTGGCGCCGACGATCAGGATGACGTCCGCCTGCTCGATGCCGGCGATCGTGGGATTGAAGAGATAGCCGGCGCGGCCCTTGGCCGGTTCCAGTGCGGCGCCGTCCTGGCGTATGTCGAGGTTCTTCGAACCGAGCGCCGTGACGAGCGCCTTCAGCGCATAGAGATCCTCGACCGCGGCCAGATCGCCGCCGATCGCGCCGATCTTCTCGCCGCCGGCCGCCTTCACCTTCGCCGCGATCGCCGCAAAGGCCTCGGACCAGGACACGGGCTTCAGCTTGCCGCCGACGCGCAGATATGGCCGGTCGAGGCGCTGCGTCTTGAGGCCGTCCCAGATGAAGCGGGTCTTGTCCGAGATCCACTCCTCGTTCACCGCCTCGTTGAGACGCGGCAGCACGCGCATGACCTCGCGGCCGCGCACGTCGACGCGGATGTTCGAGCCGACCGCGTCCATGACGTCGATCGATTCCGTCTTCACCAGTTCCCAGGGCCGGGCCTGGAAGGCATAGGGCTTCGAGGTCAGCGCGCCGACCGGGCAGAGGTCGATGACATTGCCCTGCAGCTCAGAGGTCAGCGCCTTCTCGAGATAGGTGGTGATCTCGGCATCCTCGCCGCGGCCGATCAGGCCCATCTCGGTGATGCCGGCGACCTCGGTCGTGAAGCGGACGCAGCGCGTGCAATGGATGCAGCGGTTCATCGACGTCTTCACGAGCGCGCCGATATATTTGTCCTCGACGGCGCGCTTGTTCTCGGCGAAGCGGTTCTTGTCAACGCCATAGGCCATGGCCTGGTCCTGCAGATCGCACTCGCCGCCCTGATCGCAAATCGGGCAATCGAGCGGATGGTTGATCAGCAGGAACTCCATCACGCCTTCGCGCGCCTTCTTCACCATCGGCGACTTGGTGAACATAACCGGCGGCTCGCCATTCGGGCCGGGCCGAAGGTCGCGCACATTCATGGCGCAGGAGGCCTGCGGCTTGGGCGGACCGCCCTTCACCTCGACCAGGCACATGCGGCAATTGCCGGCGATGGACAGCCGTTCATGGAAGCAGAAGCGCGGAACTTCGGCGCCTGCCGCCTCCGCTGCCTGCAGCAGCGTGTAGTCCGGCGGGACGTCCACTTCGATGCCATCAACGATGATCTTGGCCATTACTTCGCCTCTTGCATCGCCCGATAGGCCGCCTGCAGTTCCGTGACCGCAACGCCGTCTATCGTCATGCCGTCCACAAGACAGTCCTTGATGGAAACGCCCATCAGATTGACCTTGGAGAAGCGCGAACCCGACAGATTGACGTCGTGCACGCGCGCTCCCGAAACATTCGAATCCTCGACGGACAGGCCGGACAGGTTCGCGTTGCCGACGGCCCATCCCGACATGTTCACGTCGTCGAAGCGCGACCCGGACAGGTTGACGTCAGCGAAGGACGAACCCGCAAGGGTGGCCTCCTTGACCTCCAGCCTGTCGACGACGCGCTCGAGCTTCACCATCCCTACTCCGCCGCTTCCATCATCTCGCGCTCCACCGGCCGCGGATTGGCCGAATAGAGGTCGATCCGCTCCTCGATGAGCGGACGGAAATGACGGATCAGGCCCTGGACCGGCCAGGCGGCGGCATCGCCGAGCGCGCAGATCGTGTGACCCTCGATCTGGGTCGTGACCTGCAGCAGCATGTCGATCTCGCGCTTGTCGGCCTCGCCGCGCGCCATGCGCGACAGCACGCGCCACATCCAGCCCGTGCCCTCGCGGCACGGCGTGCACTGGCCGCAGCTCTCATGCTTGAAGAAGGACGAGATGCGCGCGATCGCCTTGATGACGTCCGTCGACTTGTCCATGACGAGCACGCCGGCGGTGCCGAAGGAGGACTTCACGGCACGGCAGCCGTCGAAGTCCATGATCAGCTCTTCGCAATCCTTGGCCGGAACGATCGGGCAGGACGCGCCGCCGGGAATGATGGCGAGCAGATTGTCCCAGCCGCCGCGCACGCCGCCGCCATGCTTCTCGATCAGTTCCTTGAACGGGATGCCCATCGCCTCTTCGACGATGCAGGGCGTGTTCACATGGCCGGAAATGCCGAACAGCTTGGTGCCGACATTGTTCGCGCGGCCGATCGAGGAGAACCAGCTCGGGCCGCGGCGCAGGATGGTCGGCGCGACCGCGATCGACTCGACATTGTTGACCGTGGTCGGGCAGCCATAGAGGCCGACATTCGCCGGGAAAGGCGGCTTCAGGCGCGGCTGGCCCTTCTTGCCCTCGAGGCTCTCGAGCAGCGCGGTCTCTTCGCCGCAGATATAGGCGCCGGCGCCATGGGCGACATAGATGTCCATGTCCCAGCCATGGACATTGTTCTTGCCGATGAGCTTCGCCTCATAGGCCTGGTCGATCGCCGCCTGCAGATGCTCGCGCTCGCGGATGAACTCGCCGCGGACATAGATGTAGGCGGCATGCGCGCCCATCGCGAAACCGGCGATCAGGCAGCCCTCGACGAGGTGATGGGGGTCGTGGCGCAGGATCTCGCGATCCTTGCAGGTGCCCGGCTCGGACTCGTCGGCATTGACGACCAGATAGTGCGGCCGGCCGTCATTGTTCTTCGGCATGAACGACCATTTGAGGCCGGTCGAGAAGCCGGCGCCGCCACGGCCGCGCAGGCCCGAGGCCTTCATCTGGTCGATGATCCAGTCGCGCCCGGCCGTCAGGATGGTCTTGGTGCCATCCCACGAGCCGCGCTTGAGCGCGCCCTGAAGGCCCCAATCCTGGGCACCGTAGATATTGGTGAAGATGCGGTCCTTGTCAGCCAGCATGGTCCGCCCTCATTCCTTCTTGCCCGACTGGGCAACCTGTTCCGTGCCCTTGTCCGGCCGGACGGCCGGATCGGACGCGGGCTTCGACTGATCGACCTGGTTCGGAACCTTGTCCTTGTCGGCCTCGGCCTGAACCTTGACCGCCGGGGCAACGGGCTCCTTGGCCGGCGCGGGATCGCCGGCCGGAACCGCCTCGCCCGCCTTGACGGAGGCTGCCTCGGCTTCGGCCTTGGCCTTCTCTTCCGCCGCCTTGGCGACTTCCGCCGCCTCGCGGGCCGCGATCGCCTCGACCGCCGCCTGGAGGCCGGCGCCCTTGCCGATCATCGAGCCATCATAGAGCTCGGGGCTGGTCAGCACGCGCTGTCCGCCGAGCGGCATCGAATTGAAGCGGTCGACCTGCGGGCCCGGCTTCAGCGGACGCCCGGCCTCGATGTCGTCGACGAGCTTGTTGAAGCTCTCGACGGTCAGGTCCTCATAGGTATCTGGCGCGATCTGCAGCATCGGCGCATTGACGCAGGCGCCGAGGCACTCGACCTCTTCCCACGACAGATCGCCATTCTCCGAGACATGGAACGGCTCGGGATGAATGCGCTTCTTGCAGGCCGAAATGATGTCGCCGGCGCCGCGCACCATGCAGGGCGTGGTGCCGCAGACCTGGATATGCGCCTTCTTGCCCACCGGGGCGAGCAGGAACATCGTGTAGAAGGTCGCGACTTCCAGCACGCGGATATAGGGCATGCCGAGGAAATCGGCGACGAAGCGGATCGCCGGCTCGGAGACCCAGCCTTCCTGCTCCTGGACGCGCCAGAGAATCTGGATGACGGCCGAGGCCTGCTTGCCCTCGGGGAACTTCAGAACGGTCTTCTCGGCCCAGGCCAGGTTTTCCGGCGTGAGCGCGAAGGACGCGGGTTGTTCGGCGGCGAGACGACGGACGGACATCAGCGGTCAACCTCTCCGAACACGATGTCGAGCGAGCCGAGGATCGCCGAGACGTCCGCGAGCATGTGGCCGCGGCACAGATGATCCATCGACTGGAGATGAGCGAAACCCGGCGCGCGGATCTTGCAGCGATAGGGCTTGTTGGTGCCGTCCGACACGAGATAGACGCCGAACTCGCCCTTGGGCGCCTCGACCGCGGCGTAAACCTCGCCGGCCGGGACGTGATAGCCCTCGGTATAGAGCTTGAAGTGGTGGATGAGCGCTTCCATCGAACGCTTCATCTCGCCGCGCTTGGGCGGTACCACCTTGCCGTCGGTCGACGAGACCGGGCCGCTCGCTTCCGTCGTCAGGAGGCGCTTCACGACCTGGCGCATGATCTTGATGCTCTCGCGCATCTCGGCCATGCGGACGAGATAGCGGTCGTAGCAATCGCCATGCGTGCCGACCGGGATATCGAAATCGAGCTCGGAATAGCACTCATAGGGCTGCGCGCGGCGCAGGTCCCAGGCGGCGCCGGCCGAGCGCACCATCACGCCCGAATAGCCCCACTTCCAGGCCTCTTCCAGCGAGATGACGCCGATATCGACATTGCGCTGCTTGAAGATGCGGTTGCCCGTGACGAGACGATCGAGATCGTCGAGCTGGCGCAGGCAGCCGTCGCAGAAATCGCCGATATCCTCGACGAGCTTCTGCGGAATGTCCTGGTGCACGCCGCCGGGCCGGACATAGGCCGCATGCATGCGCGAACCCGAGGCGCGCTCATAGAAGATCATGAGCTTCTCGCGTTCCTCGAAGCCCCAGACCGGCGGCGTCAGCGCACCGACGTCCAATGCCCAGGTCGTGACGTTGAGGATATGCGAGAGCAGGCGCCCGATCTCGGAATAGAGCACGCGGATCAGCTGGCCGCGCTTCGGCACTTCGATGCCGAGCAGCCGCTCGACGGCGAGCGCGAAGGCATGCTCCTGGTTCATCGGCGCGACATAGTCGAGCCGGTCGAAATAGGGCACGGCCTGGAGATAGGTCTTCTGCTCGATCAGCTTCTCGGTGCCGCGATGCAGCAGGCCGATATGCGGATCGACGCGCTCGACCACCTCGCCGTCGAGCTCGACGACGAGACGCAGAACGCCATGCGCGGCAGGGTGCTGCGGGCCGAAGTTGATGTTGAATGTGCGGAGCTGCGCTTCAGTCATGTCGGGCCTCAGCTCGGCTTGGTCTCGGCCTTCGCCTTCTCGTCGCCCGGGAGCACATAGTCGGTGCCCTCCCACGGCGAGAGGAAGTCGAAGTCGCGGAATTCCTGATTGAGGCGCACCGGCTCATAGACGACGCGCTTCTGCTCGTCGTCGTAGCGCACCTCGACATAACCCGTCACCGGGAAGTCCTTGCGGAGCGGATGGCCCTCGAAGCCGTAGTCCGTCAGCAGACGGCGCAGGTCCGGATGCCCGACGAAGAGGATGCCGTAGAGGTCATAGGCCTCGCGCTCGAACCAGTTGGCGCCCGGCAGGATCGGCGTGATCGAGGGAACCGGCGTCACGTCGTCGGTCTGGATCGTCAGGCGGATACGGAGGTTCCGCGCCGGCGAAAGCAGGTGATAGACGACGTCGAAGCGCTTCTCGCGCTCCGGATAATCGGCGCCGCAGACATCGACGAGCGAGACGAAGCCGCCCTTCGGATCCTTGGCGAGCCAGGCGACGACATCGGCGATCGCGTCATGGGCGACGCGCACATTGAGTTCGCCATAGGCGACCTCATAACCGAGGATCGCCTCGCCGCGGCTGGCGGCGATGTAGTCGCCGAGCTCTTTCAGGGTTTCGTCCATGCTCGCCTCAGCGCTCGATCGTGCCGGTGCGGCGGATCTTCCTCTGGAGGAGAAGCACGCCGTAGAGGAGCGCCTCCGCCGTCGGCGGGCACCCCGGAACATAGATGTCGACCGGCACGACGCGGTCGCAGCCGCGCACGACCGAATAGGAATAGTGGTAGTAGCCGCCGCCATTGGCGCAGGAGCCCATCGAGATGACGTAACGCGGCTCCGGCATCTGGTCGTAGACCTTGCGGAGCGCGGGCGCCATCTTGTTGGTCAGCGTGCCGGCGACGATCATCACGTCGGACTGGCGGGGCGAGCCGCGCGGCGCGAAGCCGAAGCGCTCGACATCGTAGCGCGGCATGGAGACCTGCATCATCTCGACCGCGCAGCAGGCGAGGCCGAAGGTCATCCACATGAGCGAGCCGGTGCGCGCCCAGGTGATCAGGTCATCGGCGGCCGCGACGAAGAAGCCCTTGTCGGCGAGCTCGCTGTTCACTTCCATGAAGAAGGAATCGTCATGGCCGATCGGACGCCCGGAGGCGTCGACGAGACCGCGCGGCTGCTGGGCGACCAGCGTTCCGGTTCCGGGCGCGTTGGAGGACGAACTCAATCCCATTCGAGCGCTCCCTTCTTCCATTCGTAGATGAAGCCGATGGTCAGCACGCCGAGGAAGGCCATCATCGACCAGAAGCCGAACCAGCCGAGATCGCCGAAAACCACGGCCCAGGGGAACAGGAAGGCGACCTCGAGATCGAAGATGATGAAGAGGATCGCCACCAGATAGAACCGCACGTCGAACTTCATGCGCGCATCGTCGAACGCGTTGAAGCCGCACTCATAGGCGGACAGCTTCTCCGGATCCGGATTGCGATAGGCGAGAAGGAACGGCGAAACGAGGAGCGCGATACCGATCACCAGGGCAATGCCGAGAAAGATCACGATCGGAAGATATTCGCGCAGAAGATCACTCATCGTCCGGCTCCAGGGCTCCATCGGGGGGTTCCGATGGTGCGGCGCAAAAATACCGCCAAGCACTTCACCCGGCTGGCAGATCGGCGCCTCTCACTGGGTGAGGCGGGGCAATCGGTTGCCGGGCATAAACACGAGGCGAGGCTTAGCGGAGCGGCGCGGAGGTGGCAAGCCCCGTGCCATGGCCCCGCTCGATCGGATCGAGAGCGGAATTCCCCGCGCCCTGCCCCGAAAACTGGACGAAATTAGAACTGGAACAATGAAAACATCAATACACGCGGCGAATTGTCCCGAGAGGATTTTGCAGTGCGGCGTATCGCGGGCCGACGCAAAAAAGATGCGGCCCCGCCCGATCCGCAGAAAAACACGCGCCGCGCCATTTCCGCGACAGACGGAGCGCTCCGTTCCAACCCGTCCGTTCGATCCTCAATCCACCCGAGTCGCGGCGGCACGCCAGGGGCCGAGCGTCGCCGCGCGCATGGCAGCAATGCACGGCCAGCCTTGCGGCCGGCACCATGTCCGGCCACCTTCTCTGCCACTGCAGCGAAGGGCGGACGAACACGCACGATGAAGCCACTGGAAACCCCGCGGCGGGGAGAAGGCGGGACGCGGCCCTTCGTGGCGCTCGACCGCGCGCTCGTCCTGCGCTCGGTCCGCTTCACGCTGACCGTGATGAGCCCGATCGTCGTAGCGCATTTCGTCGGCGCGCAGAGCTGGCTCGTCTTCGCGATGGTATCGGCGATCGTGGCCTTTGCGGGCGATGCGGCCGGCGAGCCCCTGCCCCGCCTCGTCTGGATGGCGACGGGACCGGCGGCGCTCGCACTGGGGCTGGCGCTGGGTACGTTGTCGCTCGGCCATCCGCTGCACGTCCTCGCGCTCTCCATGGCGGCGGGCTTCGCCTATGGCCTCGTCGAATCGGGCCACCCTCACCTCCTCCTCGCGGCGCGCTTCTTCGCCTTCGGTATCGTGCTCGCCGGCCTCGTCCTGGCGCCGGGTCCGTTCGACTATCTGGCGATCGCAATCATGCTCGTCTTCGCCTGGCTCGTCTCGCTCGCCTTCGATCTGCCAGGGCGCGGCTGGCCGCCGCTGACCGTCCCCCCGTTTGCCCGCCTCCTTCCCGGCGTCGCGCTGCGCTCGCGCGAGCGCTGGGCGTTCGCGACGACGGTCGCGATCGCCATTGGCTGCGCGCTGGCGACCACGGGCTGGACCAATGCGACGCATCCCTCATGGGCGTGCCTCGCCATCCTGATGGTCATGCGCTCGGAGGTCACCAGCAGCATCAGGCTGGGCATCGAGCGCGTCGTCGGCACCTTTGCCGGCGTGCTCGTCGCGGCGCTCGTCGCGCAGCCCGGCTCCGAGAACCTGATGCTGCTCGTCATGCTCGTCGCCGCCTTCGTGCGCTGGCCGGCCCAGCAGGTGAACAACGCGCTCGGCGTCTTCTGCCTGACCGTCTTCGTGCTGATGCTGATCGAAATCGTCACGCCCGACGGCCGTGAGGCCGCGCAATTGCTGCGCGAGCGCTTCTACGACACGCTGATCGGCGCGGTCGCCGCCGGCTTCGGCCTGCTGATCTTCCCGCTCATACGGCGCATCTTCATGATCGGCGCCCCTCCCGCCAGCCCGGACGGAGCCGCCTGATGGCGCGAGCGCCCGATTTCATCACCTTCACCGGCATCGACGATCGCACCCCGATCGAGGGGCTCGAAGACCTTTCCGCGCGCTATCCGATCGAATGGGGCGTGCTGCTCGATCCAGCGCAGCAGGGCAAGGTGCCCCGCTTCCCCAACCAGCAGACGGTGGCCCGTGTTGCCGCGAGCGGCCTTCGCCTCGCCGCCCATCTCTGCGGGGCGCATACAGAGGCGCTGCGCGATGGTGAGCCGGCGCATATGGCGCTGGCGCTCGCCCGGTTCGCGCGCATCCAGATCAACAGCCACAGCGTCAGCGTCGCCGAGGCCTCCCGCTTCGGCGCCCCGATCGGCAGGCGCTGCATCCTGCCCTGCACCGGCGATCGCTTTCCCGACGCGGACGCCGTGGACTGGCTGCATGACCTTTCGGGCGGCCGCGGCCTGGCGGCGGGCACATGGCCGCCCTACCCCGGCCGGCTTGCCGGCTATGCCGGCGGCATCGGGCCGGACACGGGCGCCTCCGTCGTCGCGGCGATCGGCGCCGATGGGCCCTACTGGATCGACATGGAATCGCGGATCCGCACCGATGACTGGCTCGATCTGGAACTCTGCCGCCGGGTGTGCCGGGCCGTCTATGGCGAGTGACGCCGTGCGGCGGTCAGAAGGGCCTCAGGAGCGCCGATCGCCGTCCAGCGGTCCCGGCTGGCCGAGCAGATAGCCCTGCGCCTCCGTGCATCCGATTCTCCGGATGATGGCGAGTTGCTCTTCGGTCTCGATCCCCTCGGCCGTCGTATCGATGCCGAGGCGCCGGGCAAGCCCGGCGATCGCCTCGACGATCGCGGCGCTGTCCGCATGCTCCGCCATGTCGTGGATGAAGGAGCGGTCGATCTTGATCTTGTCGAGCGGGAAGAGCCTCAGATGGCTGAGGCTTGAGAAGCCCGTCCCGAAATCGTCCAGCACGGTGCGCACGCCGAGCGCCTTCAGCCGCCGCAGCGTATCGCGATTGCGCTGCTCGCCGGTAAAGAGTGCCGTCTCCGTGATCTCGATCTCGACCCGCGCCGGATCGATCCCGGTCTCGCCGAGAATGGCGGCGAGCGTTGCGGCAATGTCCCCGACGGCGAGCTGAACGGGCGACAGATTGACGGCGATCCTGGGCGTACCCGGCAGGGCGCCGACATCGGTACAGGCTCGCCGGAGGACCCAGGCGCCGATATCGACGATCAGGCGGGTCTCCTCCGCCACGGCGATGAAGGCGTCGGGGGGAATCGGACCGCGCGTCGGATGGTTCCAGCGCAAGAGCGCCTCGAAGCCGCAGCGCTCGCCCGATGGCAGCGCGAAGATCGGCTGATAGGCCAGGTGGAACTGGCCCTCCGCCAGGGCGGCGCGCAGATCGGCTTCCATCTGAAGCCGGTCGCGCAGACGCGCCTCCATCTCCGGCGCGAAGACGCAGACCGTCGAGCGACCGCGCGCCTTCGCCTCGTAGAGCGCGAGATCGGCCCGCTGAAGCAGCGTGTCGGGATCCGAAGTGCGCGCGTCACCCAGAGCGACGCCGATGCTCACGCTGGTCCCGATGGTGTGGCCGAGCACCTCATAGGGCTGGCTCAGGGCGCGGATGATGCGCTCGCCGAGCGCCTGCGCGCCGGCCGGCTGGCCGGGCGACAGGCTGATGACGGCGAACTCGTCGCCGCCGAGGCGCGCGATACCGTCGGTCTGGTCGAGGCAGGCGGCGATGCGCTTCGCCACCGTGCGCAGCAGCGCATCGCCGACCTGATGACCGAGCGTGTCGTTCACCTCCTTGAAGCGGTCGAGATCGAGATAGAGCAGCGCGATCGGAGTGCCCCGGTCCTCGGCGAAACGGAGCGCCGCCCCGATCTGCTCCTGCAGAAGGACGCGATTGGGCAGCCGCGTCAGTTCGTCGTGATGGGCCAGGAAGCGGATGCGGCTTTCCTGCTCCGCCAGCGCCTCGTTCTGGCGCTGCGCTTCCTGCATCGCCTCGTTTGCGCGATGATTCGCTTCGGCGAGTTCAGCCAGGGCCTGCTTCAGCGGCGTCACGTCCGTCCGGATGGAGACGATGCCGCCGCGATCCATCGGCCGGTCATGCATCAGCAGCCAGCGTCCGTCGGGGAGGAGGATTTCCACCGGACCGACCGAGTTGCGATGCGCGCGCAGCGTCCGCTCGATAAAGGCCTCGGGGTTCGCCGTCGCCTGAGGATATTGTCCGAGTTGGACGCCCCTGCGCAGCATCTCCTCATAGGGCAGACCGCTCCTCAGAAGCGGAGCTATGAGGGGGAACAGCTCGCGATAGCGCTGGTTGCACATCACGAAACGGTCCTGTTCGTCCCACATGACGAAGCCGTCCGACATGGCGTCGATGGCGCTCGCCACGACGGCCGCGGAACGCGCACGCTCGGCATCCGCGCGCTCGCGCTGCCGAAGAGCGAAGAGGAGCGCCGCGCCGGAGGCGATGACCAGCACAGAGCGGATCAGAACCGCCAGGACCGTGCGGTCCCGTTCGCGCTCCCAATTGGCCAGCACAGGCCGGAGGTCCTGGGTCAGGACCACCCGCACATCCGAATAGAGCGACGTGCGCAGGACGGCGATCTCGCCGAAACCATCCGCCGTGTCTTCGAAAATCGCCTTTCCTTCGGGGACATTGCCTTTCGGGGCGCCGGGATCGAGCCGTCCCGTCCCCAGTTCGTCATGCGGAAAGGCCGCGATCAGCAAGCCGTTCGGACGTTCGAGCCGCAGCGTCGAGCCCGGCGGCATCTGCGTTTCCGCGAGGACATCGACCAGCGCGAGCAACGGAATCTCGGCGAGCGCGATCACGCCCCGCCAGGCCGGGACCGTCCGCGCGACATAAAGCGTCCATTGCCCCGTCTGCGCATTCCTGACGGGACCGATCAGGGCGATCGGCTCGCGCGCCAGTTCCGAGAAATCGAGCGCCACGGCGTGCCGGCCGGCCGTCTGCCGCGCCGCCGCCACGACCGTCCCGTCCGGCTGGACGAGGAGCAGGTCGCGATAGGCGAGCGTCTGGAAATTCAGCCCCCGCAGGAGTTGGCTGGCCGCGAAGGGTGTTTGCGGCGAGGCCCCGGCCGCTGCGAAGAGCGCCGGCAGGCTCGCCAGGGCCCCATGGACCTGCAGAAGCTGCCGGTTCAGCGCGTTCTCGACGGCTTGCGCAGCACGTTCGAGCGTCGCCTCGGCTCCGGTGACGAAGCTCTGCCGGCGGCCTTCCAGCAGGATGACGGGCCCCGCGACGCTGGCCACCAGGATGAGAACCGTCGCGGCGATGACGATCGCTCTCAGATGACGCCAGCGCATCGATCACTGTCCGCTCGGCCGAAGGTCACTTGCCTTGCCCTCGATACCGTGGACGCCAGCCAGATAGCGGTCCCAATCCGTCCTGCACACCTCCCCGCACCGATCGATCCACCGCGGAAGCACGACTTCGGTCAGGAGTTGGCGCCTTCGCTCCGCATCGGCCTTCGATGTCGCCACCACCGTCATCGGCCGCACCGAGCCGGTGCCGCAATCCAGCTTGCCCGCATCGCAGGCGAGGCCGCGCACCGTATCGGCCTCGGCCTGCGACCAGATGCGGCCCTCCAGCTCCGTCACGGCAGAGCTGATGGTTTCCTGCTCCGCGGGATCCAGCGCCGCCCAGGCGCTAGCGTTGGCCCCGAAGAACGACAGGCCCCAACTCAGCGCCATGGCGTGGACATGGGTCACATAGTTGTTGAGCCCGATCTCGTAGCCGCTCAGCGTGCCGGTCACGGCGCAATCGACGACGCCGTCGCGGAGCGCCGAGACGATCTGGCTGAAGGGCAGGATGACCGGGACCCCGCCCAGCGCCGACACCAGCTCGGACTGGCCGACCGATGATGTCCGGACCCGGCGCCCTGCCAGATCGTCGAGGCCGGAAAAGGCCGATGCGCAGAAGACGACCTGCGCCGGGTAGGTGTAGATGCCGAGCAGCTCGATATCGTAGCGATCGCGCAGGATCTCACGGAGCCTTCCGCGATAGGCCGCCACCGTGCGCCGCAGCGTGGCTATGTCGGGGTTGAGCACCGGAAGGTCGACGGCATTGAGCTCGGGCTCTTCGCCCGCCACCACGGCGAGCAGCGCCGTACCGAACCGCACGACTCCGAGGCGCATCAGCTGCAGCATCTCCTCGCCGCGAAGGCCGCCCCCGTCGAGGGGGCGAATGTTGGCCACGATGTGCCCTGCAGATCGGCGCGTGATTTCCGATTGCCAGAATGGCTGCTCGAGCTTGGTATATTGCGTGACGCCGCCGAGCCCGCCAACGATCTCGAGGTGAAGCGGGGCGCTGACCTGTTGGTCCGTCGCTCCGGCCGGACGTGCCGGGATCGCCAGGATGAAGACGATCAGGGCCGCGATCGTGAGAGCGAAGCCTTGCGACAGGATGCCGATTGCGGGTTTCACGCCCCGCGTTCGCTCTCGGCTCTCGGCCACATCACCACCTTGTCCCCCCGGAACCCCCGCGCCACTCTACAATCCGTCCAACGGCAAGTCATCCTGTCCCATTCTGACCGCAAGCTGCGGCTGGGATGACGCCGATCGCCTGGCGGCGCGACGCTGTGGACGTCTGCGCACCGCCGCATGCGCCGAATGGAATGCACGCAAGCGACGCAACCAAGATGGCTCAGTGGCCGCGTGATCAATCCGGGGAACTGGGAGATAAATGGCGGGAGTGACGGGGCTCGAACCCGCGACCTCCGGCGTGACAGGCCGGCGCTCTAACCAACTGAGCTACACCCCCGCTGGGGTCCTCTTTCGAGGCCGACGTGGCGTCGCC
This sequence comes from Kaistia hirudinis, assembly GCF_014196455.1. Lineage (GTDB taxonomy): Bacteria > Pseudomonadota > Alphaproteobacteria > Rhizobiales > Kaistiaceae > Kaistia > Kaistia hirudinis. Next base: position 885,392 of record NZ_JACIDS010000002.1, on the reverse strand, counting down.
GCGTCGTGTGGGCGGTGAAGTACGGCACGCGTTCGGCCAAGTCAAGCAGCACCGACGCGTCTTGTGGATAAGAACGCGGCGGCTCGCCCGAACCACGCCGGAAACGCCCTGCCCGCCCGCTGCGAGACGACAGCGGCGCGCACAAAGCTCAGCCAGCGCAGAAGAAGCGGGGACGAACGCGGATGGCGATGGTCGCGGATCGGAAGACGATTCGCTGCGGCACGTCGGCTCGCAGCATGCGCACCGAGGGCATGCCCGGCGCGGATCTGGTGGGCGGTGAGAGACTCGAACTCCCGACATCCTCGGTGTAAACGAGGCGCTCTACCAACTGAGCTAACCGCCCGGCCCGGATCGACGGCGAAGCAATAGGCGATCTTGCGGTCGCCTTTCAACCCTCGCCGGAAGAGAACGCACAAACGGCCCCGCGCCGGGGGGCGCGGGGCCGTTTGCCAACTCACACGCGTCTTAGTTGACGGCGTCCTTCAGGCCCTTGCCGGCCTTGAACTTCGGCGTCTTCGAAGCGGCGATGGCGATCGTCTCGCCGGTGCGGGGATTGCGGCCTTCGCTGGCGGCGCGGGTCGCCACCGAGAAATTGCCGAAACCGATGATCTTGACCTCGTCGCCGGACTTCAGGGCTTCGGTGATCGCCTCGAACGTGGCATCGACGGCTTCCGCAGCGGCGGCCTTTGAACTCTTGGTACGCTCGGCAACGGCGGCGATGAGATCGTTCTTGTTCATGATGATCCTTTCCCTGGTCACGTGGCCGGGATGCCTAGCGAATGGCCCCGGCCGTGGCGCGACCAATCCCCGAAAATATCGGCGCTGGCAAGCGAAAATGGCTGAATTCCGCGCTTTTGACCGAGAATTCAGTGAATCCGCATACGAAAGCGCCCGCCGGAGAGGCGGGCGCTCGTATTTTTGCGGTTGTCAAGAGGCTCAGTGAGCCGTCAGGGCCGCACCATCGTCCTCGGCGGGGAGCGCCGCCTTGGTCTCGATCTTGGCCTCGTCCCAGACGATCGGCTCGGGCTTGCGGACCAGCGCATGGGCGAGAACATCGTCCATCCGGGCCACCGGGATGATCTCCAGACCGTTCTTCACATTGTCCGGAATCTCAGCCAGGTCCTTCGCATTGTCCTCCGGGATCATCACCTTCTTGATGCCGGCCCGAAGTGCCGCGAGCAGCTTCTCCTTGAGACCGCCGATCGGCAGGACGCGACCACGCAGCGTGATCTCGCCCGTCATCGCCACATCCTTGCGGACGGGAATGCCGGTCATGGTCGAGACGATCGCCGTCACCATGGCGATACCCGCCGACGGCCCATCCTTGGGCGTCGCGCCTTCCGGCACGTGCACGTGGATGTCACGCCGGTCGAACAGCGGCGGCTCGATGCCGAAATCGACGGCCCGCGAGCGGACATAGGATGCGGCCGCCGAGATCGATTCCTTCATCACGTCGCGCAGATTGCCGGTGACGGTCATGCGGCCCTTGCCGGGCATCATGACGCCTTCGATCGTCAGGATCTCGCCGCCGACTTCCGTCCAGGCGAGGCCCGTCACGACGCCGACCTGATCCTCGAGCTCGGCCTCGCCATAGCGATAGCGCGGCACGCCGAGATATTCCTCGACGACGGGCTCGTCGACCTTGATCGACTTCTTCTGCGTCAGGATCAGGTCCTTGACCGCCTTCCGCGCCAAAGTCGCCAGCTCGCGCTCGAGACTGCGGACGCCCGCCTCCCGCGTGTAACGGCGGACGACGAAACGCAGCGCCTCGTCGCTGACCGCGAACTCCTTGTCGGAGAGGCCATGGTTCTTCATGACCTTCGGCAGGAGGTGCTTGTGCGCGATCTCCAGCTTCTCTTCCTCGGTGTAGCCGGCGATACGGATGATCTCCATGCGGTCCATCAGCGGACCGGGGATGTTCAGCGTGTTCGCCGTCGTCACGAACATCACGTTCGACAGGTCGTAATCGACCTCGAGGTAATGATCGTTGAACGAGGAGTTCTGCTCCGGATCCAGCACCTCCAAGAGCGCGGACGAGGGATCACCGCGGAAGTCCTGGCCCATCTTGTCGATCTCGTCGAGCAGGAAGAGCGGGTTGGACTTCTTCGCCTTCTTCATCGACTGGATGACCTTGCCGGGCATCGAGCCGATATAGGTGCGACGGTGACCACGGATCTCGGCCTCGTCACGCACGCCGCCGAGCGACATGCGCACATATTCGCGGCCGGTCGCCTTGGCGATCGAACGGGCGAGCGAGGTCTTGCCGACGCCGGGCGGGCCGACGAGGCACAGGATCGGCCCCTTCAGCGTGTTCGACCGGCTCTGGACCGCGAGGTATTCGACGATGCGGTCCTTGACCTTGTCGAGGCCATAGTGATCCGCGTCGAGAACCTCCTGCGCATAGCGCAGGTCGTTCTTGACCTTCGACTTCTTGCCCCACGGAATGCCGAGCAGCCAGTCGAGATAGTTCCGCACGACGGTCGCTTCGGCCGACATGGGCGACATCTGGCGCAGCTTCTTCAGCTCGCCCTGAGCCTTCTCGCGCGCTTCCTTGGAGAGCTTGGTCTTGGAGATCCGCTGTTCGAGCTCGGCGAGCTCGTCCTTGCCGTCCTCCTGATCGCCCAGCTCCTTCTGGATCGCCTTCATCTGCTCGTTCAGATAGTACTCGCGCTGGGTCTTCTCCATCTGGCGCTTGACGCGCGAGCGGATGCGCTTCTCGACCTGAAGGACAGAAATCTCGCTTTCCATCAGCCCGAGCACGCGCTCCAGCCGCTCGCCAACGGTGCGGAGCGCCAGGATCTGCTGCTTCTCGGGGATCTTGATCGCGAGATGCGAGGCGACGGTGTCCGCGAGCTTCGAGTAATCCTCGATCTGCGTGACCGCGCCGACGACCTCGGGCGAGACCTTCTTGTTCAGCTTCACATAGTTCTCGAACTCGGACACGACCGAGCGCGCGAGCGCCTCGACCTCGACCTGGTCCCCATCGAGATCGGGGATCGGGTGGGCATAGGCCTCGTAATAGCTGTCATGATCCGTGTAGCGCTGGATCTCGGCGCGCGAGATGCCCTCCACCAGGACCTTCACGGTGCCATCCGGCAGCTTCAGGAGCTGCAGCACGGTCGCGAGGGTACCGATCGGATAGATCGTCTCGGGCTGGGGATCGTCGTCACTCGGATTCTGCTGCGTCGCGAGCAGGATGTGCTTGTCGGCGCGCATGACTTCCTCGAGGGCGCGGATCGACTTCTCGCGACCGACGAAGAGCGGAACGATCATGTGGGGGAACACCACGATGTCGCGTAAAGGCAGGACCGGATAGAGCTCGTCGCCTGTCGACAGGCCGATCGAACGCTTGGAATCGGTTGTCATTCTTGTTCCTTTCACAACCGGCACGGCCCCGAAGGCACCGTGCGGTCTTTCTGCCGGAGCCATGGCCCTTGGGAAAAGCCGGAGCTCGACTCGTCGCTTCGTGCGTCTTGCGACGCGTTGCTCATTAGGTGGCGTCGCTGCCGAAGGGTGTCAAGCCGGGCCCGTTGACCGATCGGTAACTCAGCCGCCTTGTCGTTCCGTGTGGCTTGATCATTGTCAGCCTCCTGAATTCGAAACACCCTAACCTGTCGCCTCGACCCGATCCTGCATTCAGGGAGATCTGACCCATGAACCGTCTCCGCGCCTCGCTCACCGCAGCCGTGGCCGCCATCGCCCTCACCACAGCAAGCCTCGTGCCGGCCGATGCCTGCACGCGCGCCGTCTATCTGGGTTCGGACGACGTCGTGATCACCGGCCGCACCATGGACTGGGCCGAGGACATGCACACCAATCTGTGGGTGTTTCCAAAAGGGATCGAACGCGACGGCGCCGCCGGGGCGAACACCCCCAAATGGACCTCGAAATATGGCAGCCTGATCGCGTCCGGCTATGATGTCGGGACGGCCGACGGCATGAACGAGGCCGGTCTCGTCGCCAATCTCCTCTATCTCGCCGAGTCCGATTACGGCACGACCGAGGGCAAGCCTGCTCTCTCGATGAGCCTGTGGGCGCAATATGTGCTCGACAATTTCGCGACCGTTTCGGATGCCGTCGCGGCTCTTGAAGAGGAGCCCTTCCGCGTCGTGACGGCCGAACTGCCGAACGGCAGGGCCGCGCAGCTTCACCTCGCGATCTCGGACGCGACCGGCGACAGCGCGATCTTCGAGTATCTGGAGGGCAAGCTCGTCATCCACCATGGCCGGCAATACCAGGTGATGACCAATTCGCCGAGCTATGATCAGCAGCTCGCGCTCAACGCCTATTGGCAGTCGATCGGCGGGCTGACCTTCCTGCCGGGCACCAACCGCGCCGCCGACCGCTTCGCCCGCGCCTCGTTCCTGATCAATGCGATCCCGACACAGGCCGACCCCAACTACATCGGCGCCGTTCCAGGCGGCAGCTTCGCCAACCAGGCGGCCGCCAGCGTGCTGAGCGTGATGCGCGCCGTGAGCGTGCCACTCGGCATCACGACGCCAGGACAGCCCAACATCTCCTCGACGCTGTGGCGGACCATCTCCGACCAGAAGGAGAAGGTCTATTTCTTCGATTCCTCGACCAGCCCGAATGCCTTCTGGGTGCCGCTCGCCGATCTCGACCTCAAGGAAGGGGCGCCGGTGAAGAAGCTGACGCTGGCCGGAGGCAAGGTCTATTCCGGCAATGCGGCGGACAAGTTCGAGGAGGCGAAGCCCTTCGCCTTCATGCCCGTCGACGTGAAATAGGCCCCGGCCCAACGAAAAGGCCCGGCGGATCGCTCCGCCGGGCCTTTGCATTCAGATATCCGAGCCTCGGGACTCAGCCGGCGTTAGCCGCCGCCTCTTCCTGCCGCTCGGCATAGATGTAGAGCGGACGGGCCTTGCCCTCGACCACCTCGGCCGAGATCACGACCTCCTGCACGCCGTCGAGGCCGGGCAGGTCGAACATGGTCTCGAGCAGGATCTGCTCCATGATCGAGCGCAGGCCGCGCGCACCGGTCTTGCGCTCGATGGCGCGCTTGGCGATCGACGTCAGCGCGTCCGGATGGAAGGTCAGCTCGACATTCTCCATCTCGAACAGGCGCTGATACTGCTTGACCAGGGCGTTCTTCGGCTCGGTCAGGATGGTGATCAGCGCCGCCTCGTCGAGATCCTCGAGCGTCGCCAGAACCGGCAGACGGCCGACGAATTCGGGGATGAGGCCGAACTTCAGCAGATCCTCGGGCTCGACCTGACGGAAGAGCTCGCCCGTGCGACGCTCTTCCGGCCCGGCGACGCGGGCGCCGAAGCCGATCGAGGTCTGACGGCCGCGATCCGAGATGATGCGCTCGAGGCCGGCGAAGGCGCCGCCGCAGATGAACAGGATGTTGGTCGTGTCCACCTGCAGGAATTCCTGCTGCGGATGCTTGCGGCCACCCTGCGGCGGCACGGACGCGACCGTGCCTTCCATGATCTTCAGAAGCGCCTGCTGCACGCCCTCACCCGACACGTCGCGCGTGATCGACGGGTTGTCGGACTTGCGGCTGATCTTGTCGACCTCGTCGATATAGACGATGCCGCGCTGCGCCCGCTCGACATTGTAGTCGGCCGACTGCAGCAGCTTCAGGATGATGTTCTCGACGTCCTCGCCGACATAGCCGGCTTCGGTCAGCGTCGTCGCATCGGCCATGGTGAAGGGCACGTCGAGGATGCGGGCGAGCGTCTGCGCGAGCAGCGTCTTGCCGCAGCCGGTCGGGCCGATCAGCAGGATGTTCGACTTCGCCAGCTCGACGTCGTTGTTCTTCGTCGCGTGGTTCAGGCGTTTGTAGTGATTGTGGACGGCCACCGACAGCACGCGCTTGGCGTGGCGCTGCCCGATGACATAGTCGTCCAGAACCGCACAGATCTCCTGCGGCGTCGGGACGCCGTCGCGCGACTTCACCAGCGAGGACTTCGATTCCTCGCGAATGATGTCCATGCAGAGCTCGACGCATTCATCACAGATGAAGACCGTCGGGCCCGCGATCAGCTTGCGCACCTCGTGCTGGCTCTTGCCGCAAAACGAGCAGTAGAGCGTGTTCTTGGTGTCGCCGCCGCTGACTTTGCTCATCCATCTACCTCGCTGCCGTCCGACCCTCGCTGGCGGAACGACCAATTCGTGTATGGTCCGGCTCGTACTTCATCGAACCGGCAGGCGAAAACCCCGACCCCAACGCCCCAGCCGACGGACGCAATCGGCCGGCACCAATCCAATCACGCTATCGCCGACTCGATCAAGATATACTTAATGACGCGGCCGGCACCGCCAAGCCGCGTCAGGCTGCGTTTTCGGGGGTTAGCCGGGTCAATCCTTCTTGATCGCGTCGAGCGCTTCGCGCGTGGTCAGCACCTGATCGATGAGACCGAACTTCACCGCCGCCTCGGCGACGAGGAAATTGTCGCGCTCGAGCGCCTCCTCGATCGTCTTGTAGTCGTTGCCCGTGTGCTGGACGTAGATCTCGTTCAGCCGACGCTTGAGGCTCTCGACTTCCTTGGCGTGGATCAGGATGTCGGTCACCTGGCCCTGATAGCCGCCAGACGGCTGGTGGACCATGATCCGCGCGTTCGGGAGCGCGAAGCGCATGCCCTTCTCGCCCGCCGTCAGCAGCAGCGAGCCCATCGACGCAGCCTGGCCGATGCAGAGCGTGGCCACGGCCGGCTTGATGAACTGCATCGTGTCATAGATCGCGAGGCCCGACGTCACCACGCCGCCCGGCGAGTTGATGTAGATCGAGATTTCCTTCTTCGGATTCTCGGCCTCGAGGAACAGCAGCTGGGCGCAGACCAGCGTGGACATGTAGTCCTCGACGGGCCCGGTGATGAAGATGATGCGCTCTTTGAGCAGGCGCGAATAAATGTCGTAGGCCCGTTCGCCGCGGTTGGTCTGCTCGACGACCATCGGCACGAGCGTGTTCATATAGAGGTCGATAGGGTCTTTCATGATCTTCCTTCGGCGACGTCAGATTGCCACAGGTCCAATGTCATCGCCCCGGCCGACCTCACTCGGAATGTCCGATTCCCGGGGCATTGCAGTGCCATACATATGGTAGGTCACCCGGCTTCGAAAGGGGTGCCCGTCCCGGCCCGATCGGACCCCGGCGCCAGCCGCGAATCCGCGGCGCCTTGAAATGCGCATGGCCGCGACGGGCGCGGCCATGCTGGATCGTCGGACGAAGCGCGGATTACGCCGCGGCGTCGGCGTCCTCGTCGTCCTTGAACAGCTCCTCGCGGGAGACCGTGCGGTCCGTGATGTCGGCGAGGGTCAGGAGATGGTCGACGACCTTCTCCTCGAAGATCGGCGCGCGCAGGCTCGCCAGGGCTTCCGGGTTGCTCTTGTAGAAGTCGTAGACTTCCTTTTCCTGGCCCGGGAACTGGCGGATGCGGTCGACGAGCGCGCGCTGGAGCTCCTCGTCCGTCACCTGGATGGCGTTCTGCTCGCCGATCTCCGACAGGACGAGACCGAGGCGCACGCGGCGCTCGGCGATCTTGCGGTAATCGGCCTTGGCGGCCTCTTCCGTCGTCTCTTCGTCCTCGAAGGAACGGCCCGAGCGCTCGAGATCCTGCGTCACCTGACGCCAGACATTCTCGAACTCCTGCTCGACCATGGTCGGCGGCAGTTCGAAGGAATGGCGCTCGTCGAGCTGGTCGAGGAGCTGGCGCTTGATCTTGGTGCGCGTCGCGACGTTGAGCTGGTTCTGCATCTGCTCGCGGATCGTCTCGCGGAGCTTCTCCAGCGATTCGATGCCGAACTTCTTGGCCCATTCGTCGTCGACGGTGACGGCGACCGGTGCCGAGACTTCCTTGACGGTGACGTCGAAGGTCGCGGCCTTGCCGGCCAGCTGCTTCGCGCCGTATTCCTCGGGGAAGGTCACGTTCAGGACGCGCTCATCGCCCTTCTTGGCGCCGATCAGCTGTTCCTCGAAGCCGGGGATGAAGCGGCCGGAGCCGATCTGGACCATGCCGTTCTCGTCGGCGCCGCCCTCGAAGGCCTCGCCGTCGATCTTGCCGACATAGGAGATCGTCAGGCGATCGCCATTCTCGGCCTCGCCGTCCTTGGGCTGGTACTCGCTCGAATCGCGGGCCAGCTTGGCGACCTCGGCGTCGAGTTCCTCGTCCGTGACCTCGGCGACCGGGCGATCGATCTTGATGCCCGTGACTTCGCCGACGGTGAACTGCGGCAGGACCTCATAGGTCATCTTGTAGGCGAGGTCGCGCTTGCCGGAGAGGATATCGCCGGTCTCGTCCTCGCTCTCGGGCAGCTCGAAGTTCGGCTGCACGGCGGCGCGCTCGCCACGTTCTTCGAGCGTCTTGCGCGCGTTCTCGTTGAGCAGTTCCTGGACGATCTCGGCCATCGCGGACTTGCCGTAGAGGCGGCGCAGATGAGCGGTCGGGACCTTGCCCGGACGGAATCCGTTCAGCTTCACCTGGCCCTTGAGCTGCTCCAGTCGAGCGCTCAAGCGGCTGTCGAGCTCGGTCGCGGGGACCACGATCTGGATTTCACGCTTCAGGCCCTCGTTGAGGGTCTCGGTCACCTGCATAATCAGTGCTTTCTCGTATCGGTCCGTTGGTCGGTTTCTGGCCGGCGGCGTTGTTCTTCTCGATGCGGACGTCTGGTGCGGGCGGAGGGACTTGAACCCCCATGGCGCAAGCCACTGGAACCTAAATCCAGCGTGTCTACCAGTTCCACCACGCCCGCGACGGCCGACGGCCGGAATGGCCCTTTGGCCGGACTGAAGTCCAAGGCGCCGCCTCTATAGCATCCGCGCCCGCGCGGTCAATCGAAAAGCCGATCGCCTTCCCGCCGGACGGGTTAGCCCGCGGTCAGCGCGGCAGCCTTTCCCAGCTCGGCAAGCCGCCGTCGTCCTTCACCCAGGGATGGTCAAAGACATAGCCGCGGTCCGATCCGGTGTAGCGGCCCGCCGCCAGCGCATCCGGAAAATGATAGTCCGATGGATAGGCTCCGAGCGAGGTGTAGTGTGTCACATAGGATCTGCGGGTCCGCGAGCGATCCTTCACCGGGGTACCTTCGTGCAGGACGTTGCCGTGCCAGATCAGCACGTCGCCCCGCTTCGGCAGAAACACGGCCTTCGAGAGGCTGAGCTTGTCGATCTCCTCGCGGAGGTAGGCGACGAAATCGGCCGGCGTGCGCGTGCTGTCGGGCTCCTGAACGAGGCTGCCGTTTCCCCAGTCGAATGGCGGGATGAGGCCGTGCCGGTGCGAGCCGGGATAATAGGCGAGCGGACCGGCGTCTGGATGAATGTCCTCGAGCGGGATCCAGCTGGCAGCCAGATGCGGCAGCTTCGTCTGGACGCGCACCCAGGGATAGTCGAGATGCGCGGGCTGCTCGCTGCCGCGCCAGAAGGTCAGCGATTGGATCACCACCGGCGCATCCTGAAACACGTGCCCCAGAAAGTCGCAGACGCTTGGCGTCAGGCTCAGTTGCCGGGCCGCGAGCGAGATATTCTCCAGGCAATTGAACTTGACGCCCGTGTCGGTCAGCGGGGATTCCGTCAGATCGCCGAGCCGATGGCGGACGCCCTTGTGCTCGACTTCGAGGTCGAATTGCGAACGATGCTCGCTCAGATATTCGACATCCGCGAGCAGGGCCTCGATCAGTCCGACATCGACGCTGTTCTCGAGCACCACGACCCCGAGTTCGCGCCACTGTTCCAGCTTCTCTTTGAGATTGTAGTCGGCATCGCGCGCGGCCGTCGTCAGGTAGGCTTCGATGTCGAATTCGGCCTTATCGGTGAAGAGAATATTGGAATTCCAGTGATCGGCGTCGACACCCACGGCTTTCCTCCCTCGGATCGCTGGCGTCTGGCGTTTCGTCACGCATCGCCGCTGTGCATTGCATTCAACCTTGCCGAGAATATCGCGTCTCGCAACCGCCTACAACGCACAGCAGCGTCGGTGGACCGTCGCTACCGAACAACGCTTCGACCGTCAGGCGCCGTCCAGCGCGGCGAAAACACGGGGCAGCGCTTCCGGCAGATCCTCCGCGATCAGGCCGCGGCCGGCGACGCTGCCCGCCTCGCCATGCAGATAGACCGCGGCGCTCGTTGCCTCGAAGGGCGGCATGTGCTGGGCGAGCAGGCCGCCGATCATGCCGGCGAGCACGTCGCCCGAGCCGGCCGTCGCCAGGAAGGGCGGCGCATTGTCCGCGACCGAGGCGCGGCCGTCGGGATGCGCGACGACGGTGTCAGGGCCCTTGAGCAGGACGACCGCCCCGGAACGCATCGCCGCCGCGCGGGTGCGCTCGATCTTGCCCGCCTGAGCGGCGAGATCCGGGAAGAGGCGCGCGAACTCCCCGTCATGCGGCGTCAGCACGACCGGCGCGGATCGCCCGGCGATCGCGCGGAAGAGGCGGTCAGGCGCGTCGCGATACGACGTCAGTGCATCCGCATCCAGCACCAGGGCCGCCCCGGAGGCGAGCGCAGCCTCGACCAGCGCGATCGTCGCCTCCCCTACCCCGAGCGCCGGTCCGGCGACGACGGCGTTGAAGCGCGAATCGGCGAGGAGATCGGCCAGCGCCGCGCCATCCGCCACGCGGCGGATCATGATCGCCGTCAGATGCGCGGCATGGGTCGCCAGCGCGTCCGGCGGCGCGGCGATCGTGACCAGCCCGGCGCCGATGCGCAGCCCGGCCCGCGCCGCCATGCGGGGCGCGCCGGTATGCAGCATGCCGCCGGAGAGGACCACGAGATGGCCGCGGTCATATTTGTGGCCCACGATGTCCGCCTGCGGCAGGGACGGCAACCAGACATCGGTACGGTTCTGCATAGCCATCGGCCGGATCGTCTCCAGCACCGCATCGGCGATGCCGATATCGGCGACGGTCAGCCGGCCGGCATGCGCCCGCCCCGGCAGCAGGACATGGCCGGGCTTCGGGCGAAAGAAGGTGACGCTTTCATCGGCATGGACCGCGACGCCCATCACCGCGCCGGTGCCGCCATGGATGCCGCTCGGCAGATCGACCGCGACGACGCGCGCGCCCGACGCTTTGATGACCCGCACGGCTTCGGCCGCCGCGCCGGTCAGATCGCGGTCGAGGCCGGCGCCGAACAGCGCATCGATCACCACGCCATCCGCCACCGGCGCGAGCGCGGCGAGCGGCAGCACCTCGCCCTTCCAGTCCGCCGCGGCGAGGGCCGCATCGCCCTTGAGCGCCTCGCGGAACCCAAGCAGCCCGAGCTCGACGCGATAGCCGCGCTCTGTGAGGATGCGCGCCGCGACGAAGCCGTCGCCGCCATTATTGCCTGGCCCGCAGAAGATCGAGACGCGCGTTCCGAGCGGCGCGCGGGCGACCGCGTCGGCAACGGCGCGGCCCGCCGCCTTCATCAGCTTGTAGCCCGGCGTGCCGGCTGCGATCGTCAGCCGATCCGCCTCACCCATTTCGGCCGGCGTCAACAGTTCCATGACTGAACTCTCCCGTCCGTCGATCACGGCATTAGATGCCGGCCGGCCGCTGCCGGCTCTGGCCCGTGCCGATCATGCTTTCCTACAATGGCGCAATGCCGCCGTCGCGACGATCCGCGCAGGCGATTTGTTGAAGCATTGTGCATTTGCCTATTGATCGCGCGTCGTTCCTCGCGTTTCAGTGGCAATCGAACGGACCGCCTGACAAATCAGCCCAATTTTCCGGCGTTTCGACATATGATGCTACATGGCACGGAGCCTGCAAGCGTGACGGAAGGCCGAGCTCGGCCCTCTCAGGCAAGCATTCGGAGATGCGGAGGCAATGAAGAAGATCGAAGCGATCATCAAGCCGTTCAAGCTCGATGAAGTGAAGGAAGCGCTGCAGGAAGTCGGCCTCCAGGGCATCACCGTGACCGAAGCGAAGGGTTTCGGGCGCCAGAAGGGCCATACGGAGCTCTATCGCGGCGCGGAATACGTCGTCGATTTCCTGCCCAAGGTGAAGGTCGAGATCGTGCTCGGCGACGACCTCGTCGAGCGTGCCGTCGACGCGATCCGCAAGGCGGCCCAGACGGGCCGGATCGGTGACGGAAAGATCTTCGTTTCCAACATCGAGGAAGCGGTTCGAATCAGGACCGGAGAGAGCGGGCTGGACGCCATCTAGCTCCTCGGATTATCAACGGCTTCCGGAGCCCTGGTGCGCCGGAATCCGTTTGTGCCGGCGGCTGCCATCTCAAGCCTTCGCTGCCCCCAACGGCACGAACCATTCGATGGAAGGAATCGCCAATGAAGACGGCCAAGGACGTCCTGAAGCTGATCAAGGATCAGGACGTGAAGTATGTCGACCTGCGCTTCACGGATCCCCGCGGCAAGTGGCAGCACGTGACGTTCGACGTCGGCATGGTCGACGAAGAGATGTTCGCCGAAGGCACCGCCTTCGACGGCTCCTCGATCGCCGGCTGGAAGGCGATCAACGAGTCGGACATGACGCTGATTCCCGACCCGGACAGCGCCTTCATTGACCCCTTCTTCGCGCAGACCACGCTCGTTCTCGTCGGCGACATCATCGACCCGATCTCCGGCGAGAGCTACAATCGCGATCCGCGCGCGATCGCGAAGAAGTCCGAAGCCTACATGAAGCAGCTGGGCGTGGGCGACACGGTCTATTTCGGGCCCGAGGCCGAGTTCTTCATCTTCTCGGACGTCAAGTACAAGACCGACCCGTACAACACCGGCTTCAAGATCGACGACCCCGAGCTGCCGATCAATACCGACACCGAGTATGAGGGCGGCAATCTCGGCCATCACGTCAAGAAGAAGGGCGGCTATTTCCCGGTTCCGCCGATCGACAGCCAGCAGGACCTGCGCGGCGAAATGCTCGCCCAGATGGCCGCGATGGGCGTCGCCGTCGAGAAGCACCATCACGAGGTCGCCTCGGCCCAGCACGAACTCGGCATCAAGTTCGCGCCGCTGACCAAGGTCGCCGACCACCTGCAGATCTACAAGTACGCGATCCACAATGTCGCGCAGGCCTATGGCAAGACGGCGACCTTCATGCCGAAGCCGGTCTTCGGCGACAATGGTTCGGGCATGCACTGCCACCAGTCGATCTGGAAGGACGGCAAGCCGGTCTTCGCCGGCAACCAGTATGCCGACCTCTCCGAGACCTGCCTCTACTATATCGGCGGCATCCTGAAGCACGCCAAGGCGCTCAACGCCTTCACCAACCCGTCGACCAACTCCTACAAGCGTCTGGTCCCGGGCTATGAGGCTCCGGTGCTGCTCGCCTATTCGGCGCGCAACCGCTCGGCTTCGGTGCGCATCCCCTACACGACCTCGCCCAAGGCCAAGCGCCTCGAGGTCCGCTTCCCCGACCCGACGGCCAATCCGTATCTCGCCTTCGCGGCGATGCTGATGGCCGGCCTCGACGGCATCAAGAACAAGATCCATCCCGGCGAGGCGATGGACAAGAACCTCTACGACCTGCCGCCGAAGGAGCTGAAGAAGATCCCGACGGTCTGCGGTTCGCTGCGCGACGCGCTGGAGAGCCTGCGCAAGGACAACGCCTTCCTCACGGCCGGCGACGTGTTCTCGAAGGACTTCATCGACAGCTACATCGAGCTGAAGTGGGAAGAGCTGATGGCGTATGAGATGACGCCGCACCCGATCGAGTTCGAGATGTACTATTCGGTCTAAGACCGACCCGGCGGGCGGCTCTGCCGCCCGCTCCTCAAACGAAAAGGCCGACCCGGATCACCGTGTCGGCCTTTTCAGTTTCGCGGGGCTACTTCGCCCGGTCCTGCGGCCCGGATCTCCCGGGCAATCCGCATCGGGGTGCGCAATCTCAGTGCGTGCCCGCCTGCTCGTCCTCGCGCATCGCTGCCTCATGGTACCAGGACGCCGAGTCGACGACCGGAAGGTCGGCGACGGCATATGGCTGGGGACCCGAGGCGCCGGCACGCGCCCGGACGGGGAACGGGATGATCGTGGCCGACTCCCGCTGTTCTGTCCTGTTCACGTTGGTCTCTCCTGACTGGCCGCACGAATGGCACGGCCGATGTCCCCCATATAACACGCGCGGGACCGGATTCGATCCTCGGCATCCCAAAAAATATGCAATTGCCTATCATTTGATCATGATGTGGCTTTGCTGGCCGATCCGTCAGTTCGGTCTTCCCACCCTGGCGGCGGACGGTGCGGGGCCGGCGGACGCGGCAAGTCGCCGCTGGCTGCTTCCGCGCCCTGCCCATATCGCAGGCGAAATGCGGGCTACATGGTGCGCTGCACGCGCGCGCGGCGGCGCGCGAAGGGCTCCGGCGCGTGGAATGGTGAGTGGCAGGTGCACATGGCATGCAAAATGCTACAGCAATGCTGTCGTAGTCGGGCTACCCATCGCGCGGCCGGACAGTTCGGAACGTGGCGCCTCCCGCGTCCCCAGCTATGAGAGAGTTGAATGACAAAATATAAGCTCGAGTACATCTGGCTCGACGGCTACACGCCGGTCCCCAATCTGCGCGGCAAGACCCAGATCAAGGAATTCGACCACTTCCCGGCGCTCGAGGAGCTGCCGCTGTGGGGCTTCGACGGCTCGTCCACGATGCAGGCCGAGGGGCGCAGCTCCGACTGCGTGCTGAAGCCCGTCGCCGTCTATCCCGATCCCGCCCGCAAGAACGGCGTGCTCGTGATGTGCGAAGTGATGATGCCCGACGGCGTCACGCCGCATGCCTCCAATGCGCGCGCCACGATCCTGGACGATGACGGCGCCTGGTTCGGCTTCGAGCAGGAATATTTCTTCTACAAGGACGGTCGTCCGCTCGGCTTCCCCGAGCATGGCTATCCCGCGCCGCAGGGCCCCTACTACACCGGCGTCGGCTTCAAGAACGTCGGCGACGTGGCCCGCCAGATCGTGGAAGAGCATCTCGAGCTCTGCCTCGAGGCCGGCATCAACCACGAAGGCATCAACGCGGAAGTCGCGAAGGGCCAGTGGGAATTCCAGATTTTCGGCAAGGGCTCCAAGAAGGCCGCCGACGAAGTCTGGATGGCGCGCTACCTGCTGCAGCGCCTGACCGAGAAGTACGGCATCGACATCGAGTGGCACTGCAAGCCGCTCGGCGATACCGACTGGAACGGCTCGGGCATGCACTGCAACTTCTCCACCAAGTTCATGCGCGAAGTGGGCGGCAAGGCCTATTTCGAGGCCCTGATGGAGCAGTTCGGCAAGAACCTCGAAGACCACATCGCCGTCTACGGTCCGGACAATCATCTGCGCCTGACCGGCAAGCATGAAACCGCGCCGTGGAACAAGTTCTCCTATGGCGTGGCCGATCGCGGCGCTTCGATCCGCGTTCCGCACTCGTTCATCAAGAACGACTACAAGGGCTATCTCGAGGATCGCCGCCCGAACTCCCAGGGCGACCCCTACCAGATCGCCTCGCAGGTGCTGAAGACCATCTCCGAGGTGCCGACCGAGATTTCGGTCGCCGCCTGAGACGACAAAAATCCAGAGGGACAAGAAGAGAGGCCGCGCACCCTGCGCGGCCTTTCCGTTTGAGGGCCGGCTCGTCATGATGTCCGCCGCCGGGCCTTGAGGCTGCTGTCCGTCCGGCAGGACCGGCACGTTGCCGTCCCGACCACCAGACTGAGCAGACGAGGACTTGAGGATGAACGGGAAGCAGCCAGTGCGCGAGCGCGTCTGGAGCGAATTGCGCAAGGTCGCGGTGGCCGACAGCCGGTTCCATTTCGATTTCGGCGAATTCATCGCCGATTTCGAGGGCGGCGGAGCGGCCTGCGCGCGGTTGACCGCGCATGAGTTCTACCAGCGCGCCGATCTGATTTTCATCGCACCCGACAATTGCATCGAGCGGCTGCGCCACCAGGCGCTGCGCGACGGCAAGCGCGTTCTGGTGACGACCTACAGCATCCGGCGCGGCTTCTGGCTGCTGGATCCGGCCGAGATCGCGCCCGAACTCCACCTCTATGCGGCGACGCTGGACGGCATGGAGCGCGTCGGACGTCCGGTCGATCTCGAGGCGATCGCGGCGCTGCCGCCGGTCGACTATCTCGTGACGGGAACCGGCGCGATCAATCACCAGGGCGTGCGCTTCGGCAAGGGCCACGGCTTCTTCGACACGGAATGGGCGATGCTGCACGAGCTCGGCCGGGTCGACGGCACCACCCCGGTCGCCGCCGTGGTGCATGACTGCCAGGTGCTGGACGAGGAGTTGACGCCGGAGGTGTTCGACAGCGTCGCGGACATCATCTTCACGCCGACGCGCACCATCACCGTCCCCGGCGCGCAGAAGCCGGATCGGGGGATCATCTGGGACCTGCTCGACCCGCATATGTATGCGACGATCCCGCCGCTGCAGGAGCTCCGCGCTCGCAAGGGCCTGCCGCCCGAGCTTTGAGCACCGCCGCAGTTCACGCCCGCCGCGACGACGCTATAGTGCCCAGACTGCCCTGCGGAGATCCTGCCACGTGACGTCCGAATCCCAGAACCTGCCGCCTCCGACGCTCAATCCCGACCACACCACCGTGCCGGTCCTGCGCACCATCGCGATGCCGCATGACACCAACCCGGCCGGCGACATTTTCGGCGGCTGGCTGATGTCACAGATGGATCTCGGCGCGTCGACCATCGCCACGCGCCGGGCGCGCGGCCGCGTCGTGACCGCGGCGGTCGACGGCATGTCGTTCCTGAGCGCGGTGGCGGTCGGCGACGAGGTGACGATCTATGGCCGGATCCTGTCGTCCGGCCGCTCGTCCATGCGGATCTATGTCGAAGCCTGGCGCCGCAACCGCGTCAGCGACGCGATCGACAAGGTCACCCACGCGACCTTCACCTTCGTCGCAATCGACGAGAACCGTCGCCCGCGCCCGCTCCCACCGGAGAGCGAAGCCTGAGGGCGCGTTCTTCCCTCAGGGCGCGCTGATCCGCGTGACGGCGAGGCCGACGATCACGTCGTCCTTGATCAGGTAGTTGAGGTTCTGAAGGTTCGATCCGTGCTCGCTCGAATAGGCGACGAAGCCATAGCGCGCTGCCACCGTGCCGAACTGCTGCTGCAATGCGGACTGGCTTGCGCCGAGCCCGGGCACGGAGAAATTGATGTCGTCGAGGCTGACCTTCGGCGCGACGCAGGGCTGGCTCTTGCCGACGGAGCTGAAATTGCCGCCCACCAGGTCCAGCGCGCCATTCGCATCCGTGCTGTTGGCGAGGAACCAGATATAGGCCGCCTGGCCGCCGATCGTCGCGGTGTAGCAGAGCCAGGAAGCATCCTGCCCGCCATCGCTCGCCGTCGCCACCGTACCGCCGAGCGCCGAGGCGACATCGCCCAGCGTGGTCTTGCCGAGGACCGCCGTGAGGCCGCCCGCCGAAATCGACGTTACCGGCGCCTTGGGCAATTCATGCTGCGTGCCCTCGGCCGCCGCGCCGCCGAGCAGCGCCGCCGGCAGTCCGGAGAGATGCCCCTCATCCGCCCTCGCCGCGCCAAGAAGAAGGGCCGAAACGGCTGCAGCGAGCACGATCGATCGCATGATGTCCCCCAAAGGCTTTCCCCGGCGCAACGCGTCTTCGATCAGGCCGCCCGAGAAGGCAGCCATGCGCTTGCGCCGTCGCCCGAATCGTAAGGCAAGGCGTTTAACGGGTCCATATCAAAGCGCTTGCGTCATCAGCCGAGCGGGGCGCTCGCGAGGATATCGAACGGCGCGCCGGGCTCCGGCTCGATGAAGATGGCGATCCGGTCGAGACGGAACGGCTTGCCGTCGAAGGCCGCGAAATGGCGCCGCGCCGCGGCCTCCACCAGTTCCGCGTCCTCGCGCGCGACCTTGCCCGTCAGCGACATGTGGAATCGGAAGGCGTCGAAGACATAGGGATAGCCCCAGCGGACGAGGTTCTCCTCCTCCTGCAGGGTCAGCCCCGATACGCGGCGGCGCGCGAGATCCTTTTCTGAAAGCGGCGCGCGAAAGGGCTCGAACGCTTCGACGACCCGGCCGGCCCAATCATCGAGGGCCGCCACCGGCTCGTTCGGCACGAAGGCGAAGAAGCGGCCGAGCCGGCGAATCACCAGTTCCGGCAGCAGGATCGGCGCCGACGCGCCCGCAAAGGCTTCGAAGGCCGCGATGAGCTCGGCCTCGCCCTGCCCCTCGGCCAGGCGGAAAGGCGCCTTCAGCGTCGCATGGAAGCCATAGCGGGCGGGATCGGCGAGATAGTGCGCCATCTTGCCGGCATCGAGGCCCTCGACGGGCGGGGGTGCGCCCCGCGCCCCGCTCGCCGCGTCGCGGCCGAGCCAAGCGGCGGCGGCGATCCAGAGCGGCTCGGTAGCGGATGGGGCCGCATAGATCGCGTAGCGCACGTCATCTTCCCTTCTGGGCGGTCGGGGCCGCACCGGCCAGTCCGGCGGCGCCCCGATTTCGCGCGGGACCCTATCATGCGGCGCCGACCAGCTTCCACAGGCCGATCGCTCATTGAGGGTCCGTTTACGCGGGACAGGCCAAGATGAATTCGATATAGGGAACTGAACGATGCTCCCGAGGAAAGCCTGATGAGATCATCGCTGCTCAAACTGTTCGTCGTCGGCGCCGTGCTGGCTCTCGGCGCGAGCGAAGCGTCTGCCCGCGGCGGCAGCACCTATGATGGCTATTCGCAGCTCTTGCCGGATTGGCAGGTCTTCGGTTTCGACCTGACACCGATCCCGAACGATGTCGCCTCGCTGATGGCGTTCAAGGCCTCGCTCGATCCGCGCACGCAGCAGGCGATCAATAATCGCTGCAATACGGACATCATCGTGCAGCCCTGGCGCTATTCCTCGAAGGTTCGCCGGTTCTGCTGGGGCCGTTGATCGGCCCTTTCGCTAGGTCGGCGCCCCCGGGCGCCCGACCAGGGATGCGCGAAGCCTCCTGATCTCCCAGATCGTCACGCCGCTTCCGACCTCTCCCGGGTCAGGCGGGCAAGCAATTCGTCACGCGCGGTCGGCAGGCTCAGCTGCCGCGGCGCGTAGAGATCGCGTGTCAGGAAATGGGCGGTGAGGCGGAGACCGTCGGTGATCTCCGCGGGGCCCCGGTTCGATCGCGTGTCGCCGCGCAGGAATGATGGCAGCGGCAACAGGCGGTCCTCATAGCCGACCGCGCCTTCGCGGCTGACCGCCCGCCCCGATCGCGGCGACACATAGGCGAGATCCTCCCGCGACCCGGTCCGCGCGCAGCGCTCGAGATCGAGCCCGAAGCCGAGCTCGTCGAGTAGCGCCAGTTCGAAGCGGACGAGAAACGCGCAAAGCTCATCGGTTCCGGGCGGGACATCCGCCGCGAGCACATCGAGCGCCGCCTCCAGGCCACCGAAAAGTGCGGCATGCGGCTCACGCTCCGGCAGAAGGTGCATGTGCGCGGTGAGAACCTGCAGCGTGAAGAGCGGGACAGCAGCGCCGATGACTCTCGCAGCCCGCAGCTGACGGGGCTCGATCGTGTATTGGCCGAGATGCTGATCGAGCCGTGCGCGCCAGAGCGCCACGACGCCATTGCCCGGCTGCAGCACCGCGGCCAGCGCGCGCGAACGACCGCCTCGGACCAAGCCCAGATGGCGACCATGCGCGCGGGTCATCAATTCGAGCACGAGGCTCGCATCGCCATGCCTGCGCACCGCCAGCACGATTGCGTCGTCCGACCACTCCATGATCAGACCCTGCGCGAGAAACGGCAGCGGGGCAAGCTCATCGAAGGCCGCGCGACCAATCGATCAGCCTGCGCTGCGGTCAAGCGAAAGCCGGGCGGCCATAACCGTCCGGACAATAAAAAAGTCCGGCGGATTGCTCCGCCGGACTTCTTAAATCCCGAAGGATCCTGGACTTACCAGGAACGCTTCAGCCAGAGGTTGACCGCCCAGGCGTCGCCGTCGCCGATGGCGCCGTCACCGTCAACCGAGGTGTAGCCGCCGTCGAGCATGACGTCGAGGCCCTTGACAGGGGTCCAGCCGGTCGAAGCCTGCAGACGCCAGGCGTTCAGGCTGTCCGCACCGCGCCAGGTGCCGTCGCCATCATACGAAGCATAGCCGCCGGAGATCGCCGACCAGACGGACGGGGTCCAGACATGCTTGTACGAAGCACCGGCGCTCCACGAGGTGCCGGGAGCAACAGCGGCGAGCTGGTTGGTGCCGAAGCCGCCGACGCCAGCAACCGAGGTGCCACCCGCGATACCCGTGAAGGAGTTCGCGTTGTCACCATAAGCGCCGAAGACGGTGAACTTGTCGCCGGCCGAGAAGCTGTCGAGCGCGAACTCGACATTGCCGCCGATGGCCCAGCCCGACTTAGCCGTATAGGTCAGCAGATCGCCGGTAGCAGAGGTCGGCGTCGGCTGATAGCCCGCGGTGACCGTACGGTCGAGCGCCAGATCGGTGTAAGCCGCAGCGATCTTCGTCGAGAAGATGCCCGAAGCATAGCTGACCGCGCCGATGACGTTCGGGACGTTATCCGAACCGCCCTGATAGTAGACGGTCGACGCGCCGAGAACCGGCGGAGTGCCCGTTGCATAGAGCGTCGTCTCGGACTCGATGCCGCCGGTGTTGCCGGTCGAACCACGATCGCGCTGGTCTTCGACCGAGAGCGCGAGGCCGAAGCCGTTGACAGCGTAGTTCAGCTGGATCTGGTCGGCGGTCGTGTCCGAACCGAACACGCCGGTGTCGGTGTAGCCACGGCCGAAGTCGAACAGCGACGTGAAGTAACCAGCCTTGAGCGGGCCAAGCTGCAGGTAGGCGCTGTCGAGGTAAGCCGACTTCGTGACCGAGTTGGCGGCCTGCGTCAGCGACTCGGTGAAGCCACCGGAGTTGCCCGTCTGAGCGCGGACGTCCAAGAAGCCCGTCAGGTTACCGAACTCGGTGACCGACGAAGCCGTCAGCTGGATCGACACTTCGGTGTAGAAGTTCGACCAGTCGGAATTCGGATAGGCGCCGACATAGTTGCCGTAGTCGGTGTGACCGACCGACGTACCGAACTTCACATAGCCGCCGACCTTGATGCAGGTGTCGGTGCCGGGCGAGTAGTAGAAGCCCGCGCCGAAAGCGTCGCAGACCTTCACGTAGTCGACCGGCTCGGCGACCGTGAGATCCGCCGCCTGAGCGCCGCCGGCCACGATCATGGCAGCGGCAGAGCCGAGGAGAAGGGTCTTGAAGTTCATTTCCTGACCTCCAAAAGGTTAAACCAGGAGACTAGCTTTCCTTCTCGTTGCCTGAAAACCGCCGCAAGGCTGTTTTCATGTCGGCCCGTTCGAAGTTCGTCACATCCCCGTTCAGCTGCACTACCTTGGTGGCCCCACCCCTGGGTGCCGGTAAAGCAACCGGAATCACGCAGTTCGATTCCGTGATTGGGATCATACCGAATGCCCCCTCATGCGCTATGACGGAAATGCAACACCAAGGGGGATCATCATCGCTTTGCCGGTAAGGTTTCGCTAAGACCTTGCCGCAGACATGGCATCGCGCGGCCCGAACTGGCCGTCCGGCGCCGTTTCGCGCCGTTTCCCCCACAGGATCGCCGTCCCCGCGGCCAGCTCGACACAGGTACATTTCATGGCAAATCCCGATCGCGACGCCATCCTCGCACGCCTCGCCACCGTTCCCGGCCCCGATGGCGGCGGCGATATCGTCTCGCTCGGGCTCGTCTCGGACATTCTGGTGAACGGCGGCAAGGTGATGTTCTCGATCACGGTCGACGCCGCACGCGCCGCGACGCTGGAGCCGCTGCGCGAACAGGCCTCGGCCGCCGTCCGGGCGCTGCCGGGCGTCGAGAGCGCGCTGGTGATCCTCACCGCCGAGAAGAAGGGCGGCGCGCAGCCGGCGGCCGCCGCGCCCCCGCCCCGGCCCGCAAAGCCGAG
This sequence comes from Kaistia hirudinis, assembly GCF_014196455.1. Taxonomy (GTDB): domain Bacteria; phylum Pseudomonadota; class Alphaproteobacteria; order Rhizobiales; family Kaistiaceae; genus Kaistia; species Kaistia hirudinis. The sequence goes on along the minus strand of NZ_JACIDS010000002.1, from coordinate 863,604 downwards.
CGCGCCGACCTCGGCCTCCGGCAAGCCGGGCGTGCCCGGCGTCGGCGCCATCGTCGCGGTGGCTTCCGGCAAGGGCGGCGTCGGCAAGTCGACGACGGCGGTCAATCTGGCGCTGGCGCTCGCCGCGAACGGCCTCAAGGTCGGCCTGCTGGACGCCGATATCTACGGCCCGTCGGTGCCGCGCCTGCTCGGCCTCTCGGGCCGGCCGCAGACCGTGGACGGGCGGACGCTGAAGCCGATGGAAGCCTTCGGGATCAAGGCGATGTCGATGGGCTTCCTCGTCGAAGAGGAGACGCCGATGATCTGGCGCGGGCCGATGGTCATGTCGGCGCTGACGCAGATGCTGCGCGAGGTCGCCTGGGCGCCGCTCGACATTCTCGTCGTCGACATGCCGCCGGGAACCGGCGACGCGCAGCTGACCATGGCGCAGCAGGTGCCGCTCGCCGGCGCCGTTATCGTCTCGACGCCGCAGGATCTGGCGCTCATCGATGCGCGCAAGGGCCTCGCCATGTTCCGCAAGGTCGACGTGCCGATCCTCGGCATCGTCGAGAACATGAGCTATTTTCTGTGCCCGCATTGCGGCACGCGCTCGGACATTTTCGGCCATGGCGGCGCCCGCCATGAGGCGGAGCGGCTCGGCGTCCCGTTCCTCGGCGAGATTCCGCTGGAACTCGCGATTCGCGAGACGTCCGATTCGGGCAATCCGATCGTCGCCTCCGATCCGGCCGGCACCTATGCCGCGACCTATCGCTCGATCGCGACCATGATCTGGGAGGGCGTCTCGGGCGGGACGGGAGCCAAGGCCCCGCCCCGCATCGTCATCGAATAAGGCTCAGCCGACGAGCGCCGCGCGGTTCGCGACCAGGAAGTCGCGGACCGAGCCCGGCTCGCGGCCGGTCCAGTCCTTCACCACCGAGGTGGTGATCGCGTGGAAGCCCTTCGAGGCGTCGACATCGAAGGCGACGAGCTGCTCGGCCATGAAGGGCGGCAAGCCGGCGCCGACGAGGCCCTGCTTCAGGCCTTCCGCCGGCACGGCGATGTGCTGCACCGGCTTGCCCGAAATCTCGCTGGTCAGCGCGGCCAGTTCGTCGAAGGTGAGCGGCGCCGGGCCGGTGACGTCGAGAATCTGGCGTCCGGTGAAATCGGAGGCCAGAACCGCCGCAGCCGTGCGGGCGCAATCGGCGCGCAGGACGAAATTACGCGCGCCCTTGCCCGTCGCCGAGAAGAGCTGGCCGGTCTGGACAGCATGCGGCAGGCTCATCAGTAGATAGTCGGTGTAGATGTGGTCGCGCAGGATCGTCCAGCCGAGGCCGGATGCGGCCAGCGCCTGCTCGGTCCAATAATGGTCCGCAATCAGGCTCGGCCCGGGCGTCGGATAGGGCGCGGGTGCGGAGAGATAGGCGAGGTGTCCGAGCCCGGCCGCCTCGGCGGCAGCAACCGCGGCGCGATGCTGGGTGAGACGGCGGTCCGAACCGTCGAGCGCATCCGTGCTGATCAGCAGGCCGCGCGTCGCCCCGGCGAAGGCAGCCGGCAGACTTGCGGGATCGTCGAAATCGGCGGCCCGCACGTCGACACCGCGCGCCGCGAGATCCGCCAGCTTGGCGGGATTGCGCGTCGTAGCGATGATCGGGCCGACATTGGCTTCGAGCAGCGCGTCGACCACGATGCGGCCGAGATGGCCGCTGGCGCCGGTCACGAGATATTTGTCTGCGCTCACGGGAACACTCCTTGGGAAAAACGGGACCGCGCCATGACGGCGTGGTTACTGATCGTAACTAAGGGCTTGTTCGTCCGAGCGGAAGAGCGCATTTATCCTTGCCTAAGGCACACCGGCGGAACCGCCGCGGTCGTCTTGAGCAGGAGAAGCGCGCCATGAACCAGCAGCCGGGCCGCACCAGCCTTATCGATCGCGTGGCCGAATTGGTGCCGGACGACATGGTGCAGAAGCTGATCGGCCCGCGCGGCGATTTCACCGCCGCCTCGCAATGCCCCGTGCGCGACGTGCTCGACCGGCTTGGCGATGCCTGGAGTTTTCTGGTGGTGCTGCGCCTCTCGGAGGGGCCACAGCGCTTCAACGCGCTGAAGCGCAGCGTCGGCGGCGTGTCGCAGCGCATGCTGACCGTGACGCTGCGCAGCCTCGAGCGCGACGGTCTCGTCGAGCGGCGCGTCTTCCCGACGACACCGCCGCAGGTCGAGTACAGCCTTTCGGAACTCGGCCATTCGCTGGTCGGTCCGATGGCCGAGCTGACGCGATGGGCCTCGGCCAATCATGACGCCGTCCGGGGTGCCAGGGCGCGCTACGACGCCCTGCCCGGTTGAACGTCAGTCGATCGGCTCAGCACTTCACCTGATAGGTGCCGGCGACGGAGACGCCGTCGCGTCCGCTTCCGACGCGTCGCAGATGCATCGTGACGGTCGAGCCTTCGACGAACTCGGCCCTGCCCGACTGCAGCACCAGTTCGCCCTTGGTGCCATTGGTGCTGCGATACTCGATCACCAGCATCACGCTCGGCGGCACGCCGCCTGCGCCGACGCGCCAGACCTTGTTGTCGGGGCTGTCGACGATCACCTTGCTCTCGTCGCTGGAGCCGGCCGGCAAAGCCATGCTCCAGCGGGTCGACTTGCAGGACGGATCCTTGGCCGCAGCGGAAGCGGGCAGCACGGGCATGGTGGAAAGTGCGGCGGCAAGGGCCGCGGCGATCACGGGAAGTCGGTTCATTCGGATCATCCGCCAGTTGGAATCGGCAGCGAAGTCAATCACGGCCGGCTTGGGAAATCGAGGGCGACACGAGCGCCGATCAGGCCTTCACGAGGCCTTTCAGCGCGGCATGCTGCAGCAGCATGATCGTCTTGGCATCGCAGATCCTGCCATCGTCGACCATCGCCATCGCCTCGGGGAACGGGAGTTCGAGCACTTCGATGTCCTCGCCCTCCGCGACATGGCCGCCGCCGGCGCCGCTCCGATCCGCCGGCGTATAGCGGGCGACGAAGAGATGCAGCTGCTCGACGACGCTGCCGGGCGACATGAAGGAGACGAAGACCCGCTCGGGCGTCTCGATGGTGACACCCATCTCCTCCTCCGCCTCCTTCTTGATGCAGGTGACGGGATCGTCTGCATCGAGCAGGCCGGCGCAGACCTCGATCAGCGGCTCGGCATGGCCGCGTTTCCAGGCCGGAAAGCGAAACTGGCGGATCAGCAGGACTGTATTGCGGTCCGGGTCGTAGGCAAGAACCGCCGCGCCGTCGCCGCGATCATAGGTCTCGCGGATCTGGCGCTGCCAAGTGCCGTCGGAACGACGATAGTCGAAGACATTGCGGTGCAGTTTGCCCCAGTTTTCCGACAGAAGTACGGATTCGATCGGTCTGACGCGTTCGTTCCAGTCGCTCATGGTCACTCCTCGCGAGCCTCGCCGCTGCTTCTAGCCGATCGCCGCGCGAAGCGGCAGCCGCTTGACATCGATGGCGATCGGTCCTTTGACCGCAGGGCTGGATATGCGGAGGAGGAAAGCGATGCGGCGTGCACTGATCGTCTGGGGCGGCTGGGAAGGCCATGAGCCGCGCCAGGGCGCGGCGGTGGTGAAGGACATGCTGGAGGCGGCGGGTTTCGACGTGCGCGTCGAGAATTCGACGGCCGCCTTCGCCGAACCGGGCCTCGCGGATCTGAGCCTGATCGTGCCGATCGTGACCATGTCGACGATCGAGAAGGACGAGCTCGCCAATCTCGAGGCGGCCGTGCGCGGCGGCGTGGGTCTCGCCGGCTATCACGGCGGCATGGGCGATTCGTTCCGCAACGCGCCGCTCTACCAGTTCATGGTCGGCGGCCAGTGGGTCGCCCATCCCGGCGACATCATCGATTATCGCGTCGACGTCACGCGGCCGGACGATCCGCTCGTGGCCGGCATCGACAGCTTCGACTACCGCTCCGAGCAATATTACATGCATGTCGACCCGGCCAATGAGGTGCTGGCGACGACGACCTTCAGCGGCGCGCATGCGCCCTGGATCGACGGCGTCGTGATGCCAGTGGTCTGGAAGAAGCGCTATGGCGCGGGTCGCGTCTTCTATTCCGCCCTCGGCCATGTCGCGTCCGAATTCAGCGTGCCGCCGATGCGGACGATCTTCGAGCGCGGGCTGCTCTGGACGGCGCGCTGAGGGGTTTCGCGCAAAGCCGGCACGCGCCTTCCCGAGGCGAGTATTTCCCAACGGACGGCAAGTCTGGATGCCGGCTCGAGCCCGGCAATGACAACGGCCGGGCGCGTTGCGCCCTGCCGCACGCCACCCCGCTTAGGCTTCAGTCGAGAGTTTCGGTTCGCCGGCCGACCAGATCGCGCGGGGCATGGCCGAATCGGCGCCTGAATGCGCGCGTGAAGGTCGAGGGGTCGGGATAGCCGAGTTCCCAGGCGAGAGCGCTGATCGTGCCCCTCTGGCCCGGGATCGACAGGCGCCGATACGCCTCGTCGAGGCGCTCCCGCTGGATGTAGGCGGCCACGCCGCCATGCGGTTCGAAGGCGCGGTAGAGCGACGAGCGCGAGATGCCGAGCGCCGCTGCGATCATGGCGGGGCCCAAGCCCGGCGTGGCGAGGTTCCGGCGCACGATCCGGGCCGCCTTCTCGCGGACCGCATACATGAGCACGCCTTCCGCCCGCTCGAGATGCTCGGGCGACGGCGAGATGCAGGCGGCGACCATCGATCTCAGCGCGGCGGCGACGCCCTCCCGCCCGCCAGGGGGAAGCGCCGCCAGCTTGTCGTCGAGCGAGAGCATGAGATCGCCGATCAGGCCCGCCATGCCGGCATGGGGAAGCCGGACCGGCGCAGCGTCGAAGGCCTGCGCCTCGCTGCGGAACGCATCGCGGGGCAGGAACAGCGACAGGATGTGTCCGTCGTGGCCGGCGCCCTCGAAGGGTCGCGCGAGCGATCGGAAACCGACATCGGGCCTCGTCTCGGCGGCCGCAACCACCATGATCCAATCGTCGCGCACGGGGCGCTGCCAGTGCCGCCAGCGCCTGCCGACCCCAGCCGGCATCATGGCCTGCGTGAAGGTCAGCTCGCCGAGGTCCCAGCTGCGGTGCGTGGCGTCGTAACGATCCGCGCGGCCGTTCGCGAGCGTCAGATCGAACGTGTCGCGATAATGCGCGCGCCAGCCGTCGAACTGGTCCGCCGCGGCGAGATGGCGGGTGGCGAATTCGGCGCGCGGAATGGCACCGACGTCGGATGATGCGGATGATGGGGGCGTTTCGATCGGCATGCGCTCACTATGATGAGGCCGGTCTCGCGGAGACGGTCAGCGATCATGCAACCATGACATGCCTCGCTCTGTGCGATGTCCTGATTCAATTGTCCAGAGGGGGCGTTCCAGCGGTCATGAAACGGACACTCCCGGCGCGTCAGGCGGGAACCGAGAGCTCCCGCTTCAGCCAGTCCCGGAAGATGCGAACCTGGCGCTTCTTCGCCGTACGCTCGCTGGTCACGAACCAATAGGCGAGATCGCTGCACACCTTGCCTTCGAAGGGGCGGACGAGGCGGCCGCTCGCCAGCGCGTCGGCGACGACCATCTCCCAGCCGAGCATCACGCCCTGGCCGGCGAGAACAGCCTCCAGCGCCAGGATCGGATCGGAAAAGCGCGGTCCGGTCAGCTCCTGCATCGGCTCGCCGACGGCCTCGAACCAGTCGTTCCAGCGCACCATCGTGCCCTCATCATGGATCACGGGGACGCGGGCGAGATCGGCCGGCTTGGCGAGGCGCGGCAGCCAGTCCGGCGTTGCGACGGGGAAGAAGGGCTGCGGCAGCAGCCGCTCCAGTTCGAGGCCCGGCCAATTGCCGCGTCCGAGGCGGATCGCGCAGTCGATATCGCTGTGATTGAGGTCGATCAGCTGCGCGCTCGCCACGAAGCGGATCTCGGTTTCGGGATTGTCGCGCGTGAAACGGCCGAGCCGCGGCACGAGCCAGCGGGCCGCGAAGGCGGGCGCGACTGAGATCGTCAACAGGCAGCGCCGCGCATTGTCGAGCGCGGCGAGCGCGTCGATCAAGGCGTTAAAGCCCCTTGAGAGATGTGGCAGCGCTGCGGCAAGGGCCTCGCTCGGCCGCATTCCCTGCGAAGTTCTCTCGAAAAGGACAAACCCGAGCCGCTCTTCGGCCCGCTTCAGATGTTGACTTACAGCTCCTGGCGTTACGCCGAGTTCGTCGGCCGCAACGCCGAGATGCCCAGTCCGGGCGACAATTTCTATCGCCCGGAGCGCGTTCAATGGAACTTTGAATGGGTTCGCCATTCAGTTTTTCTAAAGTGTGACCGAGATCATGTCGATGGCGTCCGTTGTGGTCTATCCCCATCTTCCAAGGCGCAAGCCAAGGAGAACCACGATGACCATCATCGGAATCTACCGCGCCCTGATCGCCTGGGCCGCGCGCCCCGTGCTCACGCACGACAATGAGAACGAGCTCTGGCGCATGAGCGCCCACGATCTCGCAGACCTGCCGATCGGCCATGAACCGATCGATACAAAGTCCGCCTTCGAGGCGGAACGACGAGACCGCTGCGCCTGAGCGCAGCGGCAATACGAGAGGAGAAGACCATGTCCGTCACCCAGACCGCCGCCCGCGCCGTTCGCCCCGCCGACGCGCCGTCGCTGCAGGATCACTACAAGGTCCTGAACCGGCAGCTGCAGGCCGCGCTCATCCACGCTCGGCGCGAAAGCCGCCGCGAGGACCGCGAGCCCTGCGGCGGCGATTCGGCGATGGACTGATCGCCCTCGCCTATCCCCGGTCGAGCCAGGTGGCCTGTTCGGGGGTGAGGCGGATGTCGAGGGCGGAGAGGCTGTCCTCGAGTTCGGCCAGCGTGCGCGGGCCGATCAGCGGCACTACCGGGAAGGGCTGCGCGAGCACATAGGCGAGCGCGACATGGATCGGGCTGCGGCCGAGCTTCGCCGCCAGTTCCACCGCCCGGTCGCGCCGCGCGAAGTTCCGTTCGTTGTACCAGACGCGAACCAGCTCCTCATTGTCGCGCTTGTCGCGGCCGGCACGATCCGTGAAGAAGCCGCGGCCCTGGCTGGACCAGGCAAAGTTCGGGATCTGGCGATCGCGAAACCAGGCCTTCCATTCATCGTCCGAGGACGAGACGCAGCCGGGCCAGATCACGTCCTGCATTTCGGCAAGCGCAAAATTGTTGGAAAGCGCCCCCGGCTTCTGCTTGCCGTGCTTCTCGGCATAGGCCACGGCCGCGTCGAACCGCTCGCGCGTCCAGTTTGAACCGCCGAAAATGCCGCGAATGCGGCCAGCCTTGACCTCGGCATCCATGGCATCGACGAATTCGCCCACCGGGACGTCCGGGTTGTCGCGATGCATGAAATAGATATCGAGATAATCGGTCTGCAGGCGGTCGAGGGTCTGGGTCAGCTGCTTGCCGATCACATCAGGATAGCAAAGCGGGGTATGGGCGCCCTTGCCGATGACGACGGACTGCTCGCGCACGCCGCGATTGGCGAGCCATTCGCCGAGCAGCTTCTCCGTATAGCCGCTGCCATAGACCCAGCCCGTGTCGAAGAGATTGCCGCCGGCCTCGTAGAAGGCATCGAGCAGGATAGCTCCCGACGCAAAGGTCCGGAAATCCTCAAAGCCGAGCGCGACGATCGAGAGTTCCTTCCCGATTCCGGCCAGTCTGCGCCGCGGCACGGTCGTCCCGCCGGATTTCAGCAGCCGGCCCGAAAGCGTCAGCTTGCGATGGGCCGGCTTCTCGACGCTGAATTCAATGCCGGCATCGGCGCGCCATTTGTCGAGGACCCGCAGATTGCCAAGCGTATCGGCCCAGCTCATGCCGGGCGAATCGAGTTGTTGCCTGCCGGCGAAGATGGCCTCGGCGACGGCATCGGCCTCGAAGGAGTAGAGATGCCGCTGCTTGCCGGTGCGGATCGTCTCCGTCTGGCCACCCTTGATGATGTCGATGCGGCCTTCGCCGCCGCTGCGATCGCCGGCCGCGAACCAGAAATCCGGAACCTCGATGCGACCCTCGGAGCCGATGATGCGCAGGACGTTGTCGAGATTGGCCATGATCGCGCAGCTCACCTCGGCGATGATGCCGTTCTCGAACTGCAACAACGCCGAGGCCCAGTTATCGGTGCCTTCGGCGTTGAGATTGGCCATGCCCGACACTTTGACGGGGTCGAGGAAGGGCTTGCCCACCGTGGCGCCGGCGATGAAGCGGGTCATCGAGACCGGATAGCCGCCGACATCGAGAATGCCGCCGCCGGCGAGCGCGCTGGCGAAGAGGCGATGATCCGGCATGAAGCCCGGCATCTGGAAGCCGAAGCTCGACTTGATCGACCGCACTTCGCCGATCGTGCCGGAGGCCACGAGATCGTAGATCGCCTTGGTCTGCGGATGCAGGCGATACATGAAGGCTTCAGCCGCGAAGGTGCCGGCCTTGCGATGGGCGTGAAAGACGGCATCCGCCTCGAAGGCGCTGAGCGCGAAGGGCTTCTCGACAAGAACATGCTTGCCGGCCTCGGCCGCCTTGATCGCCCATTCGGCATGGCCGACATGCGGCGTCGCGATATAGATCGCGTCGACATCCGGATCCCTCAGGATGGCGTCATAGCCATCGAGGATGCGGGCCTCGGGGAAATCCTCGGCAAGTCCCGCCTTGCCGGGATTGCGGGTAGCGATCGCTTCGAGCTTGCCGAAACGGGAATCGAGCACGCCGCGGCGGAAATCCTTGGCGATGGCGCCTGGTCCGATAATGCCCCAGCGAACGGGGTTCTGGCTTTCGGCCATAGGAAGTCCTCTTTTCTTGCGAAGTCAGAATGAAGCGGAAGCAGCACCGCGGGAATGCGCGGAGCTGGAAGAAGGGCTGGATGCAGGGCGGCTCATTTCACGGCGCCCGCGGTGATTCCGGCAACGAAATAGCGCTGGAGAAACACGAACACGACGACCATGGGCAGCGTCATCAGCGTCGCACCGGCCATCAGCGCGCCCCAGGGCACGACATTCAGGCCGATCAGGCTGCCGAGCGCCACCGGCGCGGTGCGCGCGCCCGGCGTCGTGCCGACCAGAAGCGGCCAGAGATAGGAATTCCAGGACGCCAGGAAGAGGATGATCGAGAGAGCCGCAATCGCCGGGCGGACCAGCGGCATGGCGATGGTGAAGAAGATGCGCCACTCCCCCGCCCCGTCGACGCGCGCCGCATCGAGCAGCTCCTGCGGCAGGCCGCCAAAGCTCTGGCGCATGAAGAGCACGCCGAGCGAATTGAACAAGGGCGGCACGATCAGCGCGACCCAGGTGTTGGAGAGGCCGAGCTCGCGCGCGATCAGGATGTATTGCGGGATGACCACGACGGCATAGGGCACCGTCAGCGTCGCGACCAGCAGGCTGAACAGCACGTTCTTGCCGACGAATTCGAAGCGCGCGAAGGCATAGCCGGCCATCGAGGTCAGCAGCACCGACAGCACGGTGTAGATCAGCCCGATCATCACCGAATTGCCGAGCGCGCGCAGGAAGTTGGCCGAGCCGGCGAGCGCAGCGACATTGGCGAAGAAATGCGTTCCCGGCGCCGGCAGCGTCGGCGAGAAGATCGAGCTGTCAGGCAGCGTCGCGAACAGCAGCATGAGCGCAAGCGGGGCGAGCCAGAGCAGCGCCAGCGGCGTCATCACGGCCGTGAGCAGGATCGAGCCCCAGCGGCCGGAGCCGCCGGCCGGCCGCGCAAAGGTCGTCCGCATCTCGGGCAGCGTCGTCATGTCGGCGACCTCCTGGCGAGCAGCAGGTTGAACGCCGCCATCGCCGCCGCCATCGCCGCGATCGTATAGGCGATCGCCGAGGCATAGCCGAAGTTCAGGTTGCGGAAGCCCTGCTTGAATAGATAGGTGCCGAGCATCTCGATCGAGACGCCGCTCGACTGGGCGTCGGTGATCAGCCACGGCTCGGTGAACAGCTGCATGGTGCCGATGACCGAGAGCACCAGCGCGAAGACGATGACCGGCTTCAGCAGCGGCAGCGTGATGTGGCGGAAGCGCCGCCAGGCCCCTGCCCCGTCGATCGCCGCGGCCTCGTAGAGATCCTTCGGGATCGTCTGCAGGCCGGCGAGAATGATGATCGCGTTGTAGCCGGTCCAGCGCCAGGTGACGGCGATGATGATGGTCGCCATCATCCAGGTCGGGTCATGCAGCCAGTCGAGCGCCGGCAGGCCGATGGCGGTCAGCGCCTGGTTAACCGCGCCGTACTGGCCGTTGAACAGCAGGCGGAACACGACGGAATAGGCGACGTCGGACACGACGATCGGCGCGAAGAAGGCGAAGCGGAACAGCGGCCGGGCCGCGAGCTTCGGCGAATCGAGCGCCAGGGCGATGGCCGTCGCCAGCGCCAGCATGATCGGCACCTGCAGCACCAGGACGATCAGCGTGTTGCGCAGCGCGGCATGGAAGGCCTGGTCGACCCAAAGCCGGCGCCAGTTGACCGCGACGTCGACCGTCCATGGATTGACGCGGGTGTTCTGGAACGAGAGCAGGAAGGAATCGATCAGCGGCCAGAGCCAGAAAATCGCGAAGACGACGAGATAGGGCAGCAGGAAGCGATAGGGCACCGACCACTGACGGTCGATCGGCTTGCCGCGCCCTGCCCGTGCCGGCCGGCTTGTCGTCACGCTCGGGGAGATCGTCGCTGCCATGGGGAACCTGCGCTGGTTCGAAGACCAGCCCCGAGGGAAAAGGGGCTGGTCTCCGGGACGCGGTACGGCCCCTCGCGGGGCCGGGCCTCGCGTGTTCGGCTATTTGCCGGCGATCGGCAGGCCGGTGGCGCTGGCGATCTGGTTGGCTGCGTCATCGAGCACGGCCTGCGCCGAGCCGCCCTGACCCTTCAGGAAGTTGGTATAGGCGGCGCTGACCAGGCTGTCGGCCTCGGCGAAATACTGCGTGCCGCGCGAGGGCTTGATGTCGGGGAGTGTGCCGAGCACGACTTCCCAGATCCGCTGCCCACCCCAATAGGGCTGCTCTTCCTTCACGAAGGGGTCGTTCACCGCCTCGGGCAGGGTCGGCACGAGGCCGGAGGCCTTCAGCTGCGTGATCTGGCTGTCGGGACGGCCATTGGCGAAATTGACGAAGGCGAGCGCGGCCTTCGGGTTCTTCGACGAAGCGGGAATGGCGAGTGCCGAGCCGCCGATATTGGCCGTCTGGTTGCCGCCCTTCTCGAAGGCCGGGAGCTTGAAGACGCCCCATTTGCCGCTCTGGTCCGGGGCGTTGCCGCGGATCGAGCCTTCATACCAGCCGCCATAGACGGCACTGGCGAGCGCATTGGCCTTGATCGCCGTCAGCGTCTCGTCCCAGTTGCCACTCATGAACAGGCCGGCATCGTTGATCTTCTTGATCGTCTCCAGCGCCTGGACGCAGCCCGGCTGGCCGATCGTGATGCTCTCGCCCTTCTCGTCGAAATAGGCGCATCCGGCCTGGTTCGCGAGCATGCGGAACCAGCTCGTATCGCCATTGGTCGAGACGAACTTGGTGTTGCCGCCGGCCTTGGCGATCACCTTCTTGCCGGCCTCGATGAAATCGTCCCAGGTCACGATCGTCGCGGGATCGACGCCCGCCGCCTCATAGAGGTCGCGGCGATAGAAGACGACGGCGGGACCCGAATCCCACGGCAGGGCGTAGACCTTGTCGCCGACCGTCAGCTCGGTGAGCTTGAAGGCCGGGAACTTGGCGAGCAGCGCGCCCTCGTCCGCCGACATGGTCTTCAGATCGCTGAAGCATTCCGGGAAGCGGTTCCAGAACACCTCGGCCTCGCCGTTCTCGACCGAATAGACGTCGGGCATGTCGGTGCCACCGGCCGCGCAGCCGGCGAGGCCGCGGTCATAGACCGGCTGGTTGCCGAGGTCCTGCACCGTCACCTTGACGTTCGGATATTCCTTGTTGAAGGCCGGCACCACGGCCTGCAGCGCCGCCGCGGCGACGTTCCAGCTCCAGACCGTGATCTCGCCGGAAACATCGTCGGCGGCATGGGCCGCGCCGCCGAACAGTGTCGCGCCCGCGAGCAGCGTGGCGGCGAGAGCCCGCCCGGCAAAGCCGGGACGCATTGCGACTGTCGTCTTCATGTCGTTCCTCCCTTGAGAATCCGGAGCGCCCGCCCGCTTCCCCGCGCGGTACGGAAGCCTCGGCTCCCGTCTCCTCCCGCGCGGCCAAGCCGCCGAAACGCTCTTCTAAATTCCGGGATCATTAGGAGCGCATCGGCCAAGCCTGTCAAGACGAGCTCGGAACCCTTCGCAAATGCAGCGATTGGGGAACGATATCATCAATATATGGGGCAAAATGTGCTGCGTACATACGACATCTATCGATGCTGCAATGCATCCCCGACAACTCGGCACTGCGCAGAAATTACTATTCCGGAATAGATGCATATGATCCCGGAAGCGCCGCCATCAAAAAATTTGCGGCTCGAATGAAGCACCCTGCCTCCCGCCTTTGCGAGGCGGCAGGCAGGGTTCCGGAAGCTGGAGTCGATGCAGCGCAAAAGACCGCGCCCCGCCCTTTGTGGGCGGGGCGATGCGGCCCCTCTTCACCTCTCCCTGAGGGAGAGGTCGGACCGAGGTCCGGGAGGGTTTGCGGACTATCCGGAGGGTTCCCTAAACCCTCTCCCGCCGGCCTGCGGCCGTCGACCTCCCCCTCAGGGGAAGGTGAAGGAGAAACTTCACCGGCCGCGCCCGATGAAACGCGACCAAAGGCCGGGGCTCCTCCCTCTCGCGTCACAGCAGGGAGGAGCGCCGGACTGATGTTGAGCGTCAGACTATGGCGTCGGCCAGTGGCCGTGGAACGCGAACTCGGCGATCGGGCGGCGGGTGCGTGGGGCGCGCTCGCGCTCGGCCCCGCGTTCGCCGAGCAGTTCCGGATCGCCCGGGAAGCCGATCGTGAACCCCGTGCAGGGCTCGAAGCCCTCGGGCATTCCGATGGCCGCGGCGACCTTGTCGCTCTCGAAGCCGCCGAAGGGATGGACGGCATATCCGGCCGCGGTGGCCTGCAGCAGCAGATAGCCGAGGGCGATCCCCGTGTCGTGCCGGTTATGCCAGAGGCTGCTGCCATCCTCGGTGCGCAGCTGCGCCACCGTATAGCCGAGCACCGAGGCGCGCTTGATCCAGCGCTGATTGCCTTCGACGGCACAGGCGACGAGCGCGTCGAATGCCGGCTCGCCGCGGAACGCATAGACGAAACGCCAGGGCTGGGTGTTGTTCGACGAGGGCGCCCAGCGGGCCGCCTCGAAGAGCGGCGCGATCTCGGCCTCGGTCAGCGTGCGGTCCGGGTCGAAGGCGCGCGGGCTCCAGCGCTCCGCGATCACGTCCAGAATGGGATGGTCGGCCGGGGCAGGCTTTCTCACGTCAGATCCTCGTCATTGCTTTCGGGTGCATCATCTTCGGCCGATCCCGTCGCCGGCGCCACCCGTCAGGCGGTCCAGGGCACGACCAGCGGGCGACTGAGCGTCGCGACCAGGAAACTGCCGACCACCTCGGCCGTCATGGGGCGGGCGAAGGCATAGCCCTGCAGATGATCGCAGCCGGCAAGGCGGAGGATCGCGGCCTCCTGCTCGGTCTCGACACCTTCGGCCGTCACCGAAAGATCCAGCGCGCGGCCGAGCGCGATCGTCGCGCCGCAGAGCTCGCGGACCGATTCGTCGGTCGTGATGCCGATCACCAGCGAACGGTCGAGCTTGAGCTTGTCGAAGGTGAAGCGGCGCAGATAGCCGATCGAGGAATAGCCGGTCCCGAAATCGTCGAGCGAGATCGTCACGCCGAGTTCGCGGATGCTCGCGATGATCGCCTGTGCGCGGTCGGGATTGGCGACGAGATGCGTCTCGGTCATCTCGATCTCAAGGCGCCGCGAGGGGAAGCCCGTCTCGGCGAGCACGCGGGCGAGCAGCGAATCGAAGCCGGGATTGCGGAACTGCACCGCCGAGACGTTGACCGAGAGCTTGACGTCGGGCCAGCTCAGCGCGTCCTCGCAGGCGCGGCGCAGCACCCATTCGCCGATCGGCTCGATCAGACCGTTCTCCTCCGCGATCGGCACGAACTTGTCGGGCGGCACCAGACCGATCTCGGGATGCAGCCAGCGCAGCAGCGCCTCGACGCCGGACGGCCGCATCGAGCCGGCCTCGAAGATCGGCTGGTAGACCACCGCGAGCCGATCCTCGCGGATCGCGGTGCGCAGGTCCTCGGCAAGGCGCACGCGCTCCGTCCGCGCGGCGTCGATCGACGGATCATAGATCGCGACGCGGTTCCGTCCGGAATCCTTGGCGATGTACATGGTGACGTCGGCCCGCCGCATCAGTTCGTCGGCCGAGAGGGGCGCGTGCTCGTTGCCGGAGACGCCGGCGCTGGCGCTGATCTGGACCTGCCGTCCGTCGAGGTCGAAGATCGCATCGCAGCAGCGCACCATCACCTCGGCCAGCGCGGCAGCCCGCTCCGCAGCGTTCGGCGCGCGCACCACGACGGCGAACTCGTCCCCGCCGACCCGGGCGAGCAGGCCCTGCCCCGCGCAGATGGCCGAAAAGGCCGCGGCGACTTTGACCAGAAGGCGGTCGCCGATCTCGTGGCCATAGGTGTCGTTGATCTCCTTGAAGCCGTCGAGATCGAGATAGATCACCGCGACGGCGCCGGCCCGGCTTGCATTCACCGCCTCACCGAGCTCGTGGCTGAGTGCGCGACGGTTCGGGAGGCCGGTGAGCCCGTCATGGCTGGCCGAGCGCAGCGCCTCCTGCTCGCGCCGCTGCAGCTCGATGAGGTTGTGAAAGCCGATGACGAGCAGGAAAGCCATGGTGCCGCAGACGAGGACGATGGCGAGCACCGCCGTCGGCGCCACGCGCACCAGCGCCTCGGTGCCCTGGCGTGACGGCGTCCAGACCAGCGATGCGATCCTGTTTCCTGTCGGGTCGAGGATCGGCAGGGACGAGGACTCCGGCGCCGGCTTGCCCTCGACATGCAGGTCGGCGAACACGAAATCGCTGCCGAGCCGGTCGATGGCCTTGGCGTCGACCGGGCGCGCCAGGACCAGAAGGCGGGTGCGCTCCGGCACCGGCCGCAAATCGTCGGACGGCATCACGGAACCGATGGCGACGGCCTGCAGCGTTCCCGCGCGATCGGAGAGGAAGGCCGTCTGGACGCCGCGCAGATTGGAGCGGTCGCGCGCACGCTCGATCATGAGGTTGATCGGCACGCCGAACTCCTCCCGCAGGGGGCGCATCACGGCGCTTCCCCTGCGGAAACCGAAGACGTCGCGATCATTCTCGTCGAGCAGATAGACCTGATCGAACAGAACACCGCCCAGCGTGCTGGCGCGGAGGTTTCTGTCGACGAAGTCCGCGTCGACCTTGCCGTAAAGGGCATCGA
This sequence comes from Kaistia hirudinis, assembly GCF_014196455.1. Classification (GTDB taxonomy): domain Bacteria; phylum Pseudomonadota; class Alphaproteobacteria; order Rhizobiales; family Kaistiaceae; genus Kaistia; species Kaistia hirudinis. Next base: position 848,255 of record NZ_JACIDS010000002.1, on the reverse strand, counting down.
CCGCATCGTCCCACTTGGCGTAGTCGCCATGCGTCTCGGAAAGGCGGGTGAGGAAGGCGCGCAAAGCCGAACTGGCGGCCTTGCTCCGGTTGGCCTCCTCGATGCGGTCGACCTGAGCCGACATGTCGCTGAGGACCAGCGAGGCGGCGAAGATCGCCGCCGCAAGCACCAGAGCCGCCGGGATGGCAACCTTGAGGCCGAAACCCCAGGTCGATTTCAACAATCGCGCCACAATCCCCCCGGAGGTCCGGCTATGCTCTTCCGCATTGAACCCTGCGGGCTTTAAGAACGCGTGAAAGTCACTGCGGAGAAAGGCCCTCGAGCGCCGCGGAAAGCGGCCCTTCGGCGCGGATCGCGACATCGGCGACGCCGAGCCAGCCGGCCATGCGACGAAGCTCAAGCGCGAGCGCAGCGAGCATCGGCTCCTGTCGCCGCAGCCCCGCTTCCGCGAACACGCCGAGGACGAGGAGCGCGCCGGCCTTGCGATCCAGCTTGAGATCGACGCGGGCGACGAGCTGGCCGCGATAGAGGAACGGCATCACGAAATAGCCGAAGCTGCGCTTGTGGCCGGGCGTGTAGAATTCGAGGCGATATCGGAACGCGAAGATGCGCTCGGCCCGTTCACGGTTCCAGACCAGCGGATCGAAGGGGGAGAGCAACGCCGTCGGCGTGATGCGCTCGGGGCGGAGCGCCTGCGGATCGAGATAGGCCGGCTGGCGCCAGCCCTCGACCGCCACCGCCTCCAGCACGCCGCTCTCGACCAGTTCGGCCAGCGCGACGCGCGTCTCGGCGACCGGCAGGCGGAAATAGTCGCGGATCTCGATCTCGGTCGCGACGCCGAGCGCCTTTGCGCCGAGGCGCACCAGCTCGCGGATCGCATCGGCGTCCGACGGCGTCGGCTGATCCATCACGGCGGCGGGAATGACCCGCTCGGTCAGGTCGTAGACACGCTCGAAGCCGCGGCGCGAGGCCGTCGTCACCTTGCCGGTCCAGAACAGGTATTCGAGCGCCGTCTTGCCCTTGTGCCAGCCCCACCACGGACCGCTGCGCGCGCCCGGATCATCCAATTCCGACGCCGAACGCGCGCCGTGCCGGGCGATCTCGTCGAGCACGGCGGCGACATAAGCGGGGTTCTCCGCCGCGAAGCGGTGGACGCCGCCATAGATGCCGGCTCCCTCCTCCGCCCGCCGCATGCGCCACCGCATCAGCGGCTGCATCTCGATCGGCAGCAGCGAGGCCTCGTGCGCCCAATATTCGAACAGGCGCCGCCCGCGACCGGCGGCGAAGGCGCGCGCGTCGAGATCGGTACGGGCATAGGCGCCGATCCGGCTGAACACCGGCAGATAATGCGAGCGCACCAGCACATTGACGGAATCGAGCTGCAGCAGCCCCATGCGCCGGATCGTGGTCTCGGCCAGCGGCCAGCGCGAGGTCGCCGCGGATCGCGCCGCGTCGAAGCCCTGCGCGGCGAGCGCAATGCGGCGCGCGTCGGATGCGGAAAGCTGCTGATCCGACGGAGCCGCCATGGACTCAGGAGGTGCGCTCGATGGCGCGGCTGGGGTCTTCGACGATCTTGCGGCTATCGCCGAGCCGCGCGAGCAGCGCCGTCACTTCGCTGGCCGGCATCGGCCGCGCCAGATGGAAGCCCTGCACATATTCGCATTGGAGCAGGCGCAGCAACTGCAGCTGCTCGGCCGTCTCGATGCCCTCCGCGACCACGGCGATGTCGAGCGCGTCGCCGAGGGCGATCATCGACTGGATCAACGCGTTGGACGTCGGGTTGGTACCGAGCTCGGCGACGAAGGACTTGTCGATCTTCAGCCAGTCGAACGGGAACTGCCGGAGATAGCCTATCGACGAGAAGCCGGTGCCAAAATCGTCGAGCGAAAGCCCGAAGCCCATCGACTTGAGCCGCGCGAGCTTGCGCTTGGCGATGGTCGGGTTGCGGACCAGCAGGCCCTCGGTGAGTTCCAGCTTGAAGCGGTTCGGCACCACGGCATTGCGCCGCGCGATGGCGGCAAAATCATTGGCGAAGTTCGGCTCGCGCAGCTGCGCCGGCGAGACGTTGATCGACACCTTGAGGCCGGGCCACTCGGCCATGTCCTGGCAGGCGGTCTGGAAAACGAACTTGCCGATGTCGTGGATGAGGCCCGTTTCCTCAGCGACGGGAATGAAATCGGCCGGCGAGACACGGCCGAATTCCGGCGAATCCCAGCGCACCAGCGCCTCGACCGAGATGACCGTGAGATCGCTCGTCCGCACGATCGGCTGGTAGGCGACGGAAAGCTCGCCCGCCTCGACCGCCGTGCGCAGCGCGACGCCGAGCCGCTTCTTGTGCAGCGCGCCCGTCTCCATGCCGCTGTGATACTGGACGGCATCGCGCTCGGCGGAATTCTTGGCCTGGTACATGGCAAGGTCGGCGCGGCGCATCAGCTCGGCCGGGACGATGTCACTGCCTTCGGCCACCGCATAGCCGACGGCCGCGGTCACCTGGAACTGGAACCCGCCGACCGCGAAGGACTGGTCAAGCACATGCACCATCGCCGAGGCGATGCCGGCGACGGCATGCGACGCGGTGGGACCCAGCAGCGCCGCCACGAACTCGTCGCCGCCGACGCGCGCGAAGGTCGCATCGGGCGGCATCACCATGGCGAGACGCTCGGCGAGACGCTTCACCAGTTCGTCGCCGCCCTGATGGCCGATCGAATCGTTCACCGATTTGAAGCCGTTGACGTCGAGATAGATGATCGCCGCCTCGCCGCGCGCGCAGGCCGCCGTGAAGGCACGACCCTCGCTGAATTCGTTGAAGCCGAAACGGTTGAGCAGATCGGTGAGGCTGTCGCGCCGCGCGGCCGTCATCGCCTGGCGCTCGCTGAACGCCTGCGACAGAGCAAGGCGACGCGCGCGCAGCACGGTCCACAGCGCGATCAGCACGAAGACCATCATGCCGACCGCGATCGCCGGAGCGACGCTCCGCAGCACCACAAAGCCGGGATTGGGCGGCGTCCAGACGAAGGCGCCGATCAGCTTGCCATCGAAATCGCGAATGGGCGGGAACCCGTCGGCGAGGTTCGAGTCGGTGGGGGTGAGGTCGACCTGCAGATCTTCGATCAGGAACTGCCGGCCGAGATCGTGCAGCCGCTTCTCGTTCAGATAGACGCCCTGGACGAGAAAGGGCAGCGTCGCGGGATCGACCTCCGATGCACGCGAGACGGGTGCGATGCGGGCCACCGCGATGAGGAGAACGTCGTTGCCGACACGGAAATAACCGGCGCGCGCCGCCTCGTTCTCGACGGGCATTCCGACGGCCAGATTTTTGATCTTGGCCCTGATCTCCGGCGAGAAGATATCGCGCGGCTGGCCGTGGTCATTATCGATCGCCCAGGCATAGGGAATGTCGCCTTCGGGCGAGATGATGACCAGGATGTCGGAGATCTGGGTATCCTTGATACCGGATCCGAAGTTCGCGTCGACCCAGGCTTCGTCATGCGCCATGTAGGCGTTGTAACCCGCCTCCCACCACGCATAGTCGTTGGCGAACGCCTTGACGTTGTCTTCCATGGCGACGATGCCGCCGGTCACCATGGTGCGGGTATTGTTCTGCGCCTGCTCGTTCTGAGCTTCGGCCATCCACAGAACCGCGGCCACCACGGTGATGATGGTCACGACGATGCCGGCGACGAGATTGAGCGTGATGCGACCGGCGATCGAGATCGACATTGGACGGACGGCTCCCCTTCCCCGCCATCCTGCAAATCAAGATTTTAAATAGCCTTAAGACAATTGCAAAAACCTCTTTGCAGGCAGCACGCCGCGCGCCCCTCGAAGCCCCCTCCGGATAGTTCGTGCACCATACAGTTTGATCGGCCGTCTTGCGAGTGCCATGGGCTGAGGGTAAGGTTAATGATCTGTAAATTCCTGCTAGGGTTGTAGGCCAGCAACCCGGAGGCTGGGATTGTGTCGTGCGTAGACGGGGCGGTGATGCGGCGGGATCAGGACGATGGCGAGCTGATTTCAGCGCGCCCCGAGCAGAGGCAGTGCCCCTTTGGCCACGGTCGGGGCGCGGTTTCGCGCACCGATTTCGAGGCCTGGCGCGACAATGACGTGCGCTGCTCCGCCGGCAAGCGCGAATTCCAGCTCGGCCGCTATCATGTCGAGCAGGTGAGCAACGGCTACCAGTTCGGCGTCGCATTCGACAATTTCGCCGATGGTGTCAGGCGTCACGAGAAGACGGGCTTTCTCGCGGTCGTGCCGAGCCTCGATCAGGACTTTTCGGATTCGGTCGGTGAACTGAAGCGTCTCGGCGAGATCATGGTCGAGGCCGGCTATGCGGAAAGCGCCGGCGCGCTCGTCCGCGGCGAGACCATCGCGATCCCGCTGGAGGTGTCCTGCCCGGTCACCGGCATCGACACGATCTACGAGTTTTTCCCGGTCGCCTTCTGCCGCCACGCCGCGGTGATGGCGGATCCGCTCTATGATCCCTCGCTGAGCGCACCGTTCCTGGCGATCAATACGACATCGGACAGCTTCGCCTTCGGCATGCTGGTGCATGATCTGGCGCAGCGGCATTTTCATTGCGCACCCTACGAGATTGCGCAGCGCGCCGACTTCGAGCGGCTGCTGCACAAATGCGCCACCGCCTGGCAGAACATGTCGATCAACACGATCACCAGCTACAATCGCATGGCCGGCGCGCCGGAGCGTGCGGTCGCGCTGTCGGATGATCGGCGCTGGTGGACGGCGCCGCACAATGATCCGGTCTTCGCGGAGCTGGAAAAGCAGACGCATAGCCACGAGATGCCGGTGATCTATGCCGCGCGGCTCTGCGAGAAGTGGATCGCCGCCCGGTACGACAATGCGGACCTCGTTCCCTCGCGGGACGGTCAGTCGGGCGGCCTGCATCTCGCCTTCGACGATATCGCCGCCGCGTTTCGTCCTTGACCATGTCGCTGCGGCCCGACGTGACGTCGCTGCGTGGCCGCCGCAGCTTTCGCATCGGCGCGATTCTGTTCCTGATCGGCGCCGAGGCGCTGCTCTACGGCTTCAGCTATCCCTTCTTCTCCCTCGCGCTCGAAAAGCAGGGCCTGGCGAACTGGCTGATCGGCCTCAATGCCTCGCTCGCCGGCATCGGCATCCTGTTCGTCGGTCCGTTCCTGCCCCGCATCATCGCCCGGCTCGGGGTCGGACGCCTGGTCGCGCTGCTCTTCGCGATCCCGTTCCTCTCTTTCCTGGCGATCCTCGTTCATGGCGACACGGTCACCTGGTTCGCGGCGCGCTTCGTCATGGGAACCTGCTTCTCGGCGCTGTGGACCACGACCGAGATCTGGCTGAACGGCGAACTCGATGATCGCCGGCGCGGACGGATCATCGCGGCCTCGGGCACCCTCTATGCCGCCTGCCAGTTCGTCGGCCCGCTGATGCTCGGCGTCGTCGGCGTCGCCGGCGCGCTGCCGCTCGTCGCGGCGATGATCCCGCTCGCAGCCGGCGCCTTCGTGGCCGCGTTCCTGTCGCTGCGCGCAGGGGCGCCGGCGGGGGAGACGGGCGAGGACGCACATGCCGACATTTCCTGGCGCCTCGCCCTGGCGGTCGCCGGGCCTGTTCTCGCCACCGCCTTCATCTGCGGCGTCGGCGAGACCGCCATGCAGAGCCTGCTGCCGCTCTATGGCCTCGCGCATGGGCTCAGCGATGCCGCCGCCTCGCGCATGGTGGCGACTTTCGCGCTCGGCGAGGCGGTGCTGGTCATCGCGCTCGGTTGGGCCGCGGACCGCTACGGCCGGCGGCCAGTGCTCGCTGCCGCCACGCTGATCGCGGCCGTATCGACGGCTGCGCTGCCCTTCGTCTTCGGCTCGGTGGCGGCTTTGCAGGCGGCGCTGTTTCTCAGCGGCGGCACCGTGGCCGGCGTCTATACGCTCGGCATCGTGCTGATCGGACAGGATTATCGCGGCCAGCGCCTCGCGCTGGTGTCGACCGCCTTCGGCATGGCCTATTCGGCCGGCTCGGTGATCGGCGCGACGCCGATCGGCTATCTCATCGATCTCTTCGGCGTCGAGGCGCTGCCGGCGACGGTCGGCGGCAGCTTCCTGCTGCTCTCGCTTCTGGTCGCTGCCGGCGGCCTGCGCCGCGCGCGGAACGCCGACTGAATGCACGCGGCAGACGGCGGGCCCGGACGGCGCGCCGTCAGATCGTCATCTGCGTCCCGATCTCGACGACGCGGCCGGTCGGGATGTGGAAATATTCCGTCGCGTCGCTCGCATTGATCGCCAGCTTGATGAACAGCTTGTCCTGCAGGCGCGAGAAGATGCGGTCGTTGGCGGGCTTGATCGAGCGGCGCGAGAGGAAGAACGACGTCGACATGATGTCGTATTTCCAGCCCTGCTTGCGGCACAGGCCAAGCGCCCGCGGCACGTTGGGCGTCTCCATATAACCGAAGGTCATGAAGACGCGCGTGAAGCTGTCATTCACCGGCTCGATGCGCACGCGCTCCGCGTCATCAATGCGCGGCACATTGGCCGAGATGACGGTGAGCAGCACGTTCTTCTGGTGCAGCACGCGATAGTGCTTGAGGCTGTGCAGCAGCGAGGACGGCGCCGTCTCGGGGTCGGAAGTGAGGAACACCGCCGTGCCGGGAACGCGGACGACGGAGCTCTTCTCGAGGTTCTTGACCAGTTCGACCAGCGGCACGTCGTTGCGGCGGCTCTTGTCGAACAGGATCTTCGTGCCGCGCACCCAGGAGCGCATGATCAGCATGATCGAGAAGGCGATCAGCAGCGGCACCCAGCCGCCCTCGGTGATCTTGATCAGGTTCGCGCCGAGGAAGACGAGATCGATGATCAGGAACGGCGCGATGAGCAGCGCCGAGACCCAGATCGGCCAGCGCCAGAAGCGCCAGACCACGATGAAGGCGAGGCAGGCCGTGATCACCATCTCGGCGGTGACGGAGATGCCATAGGCCGTCGCGAGGCGCGAGGAGGAGCCGAACAGGATGACCAGCAGCAGCACCGCCACCATCAGCAGCGAATTGACCTGCGGCATGTAGATCTGCCCGGCATGCTGCTCGGACGTATGCGCGATGTCCATGCGCGGCAGCAGCTTGAGCTGGATCGCCTGGCGCGTCATCGAGAAGGCGCCGGTGATCACCGCCTGCGCGGCGATGACCGTCGCCATGGTGGCGAGGATGACGACCGGCAGCACGGCCCATTCGGGAAAGAGCAGGAAGAACGGGTTGGCGACGGCCTCTGGCTTCGCCAGCACCAGCGCGCCCTGCCCCAGATAATTGGCGGCGAGCGCGGGGAAGACGAAGCCGAGCCAGGCGGCCTGGATGGGCTTGCGCCCGAAATGGCCGAGATCGGCATAGAGCGCCTCGGCGCCCGTCACCGACAGGAAGACGGCGCCGATGACGATGAGGCCGGTATAGCCGTTCGTCACGATATAGCGCACGGCGTGATAGGGGTTGAGCGCGGCGAAGATGCCGGGGTCGTCGGCGATATGGGTGAAACCGCCGATCGTCATCACGATGAACCAGACGGCCGTGATCGGGCCGAACAGCGAGGCGACGCGTGCCGTGCCATAGCGCTGCACGAGGAAGAGCGCCGTGATGATGGCGATGGTGATCGGGATCACGTAGCTGTCGAAATGCGGCGTGACGAGCTTCAGGCCTTCCACCGCCGACAGGACCGAGATCGCCGGCGTGATGACCGCGTCGCCATAGAACAGCGCCGCGCCGGCGACGCCGAGCAGGAACACGATCGGGGCGGATTTGCCCATCGTACGGCTCGCGAGCGCCATCAGCGAGAGCGTGCCGCCCTCGCCATTATTGTCGGCCCTGAGCAAAATGACGACATATTTGAGCGTGACGATGATCGTCAGCGTCCACAGGATCAGCGAAATGATGCTGATGACGTCCTCGCGCATGACCTCGCCATGCGCGGCCTCGGCCGCATGCATCGCCTCGCGGAACGCATAGATGACGCTCGTGCCGATGTCGCCATAGACGACGCCGACGGAGCCGAGGGCCAGAGTCCAGAAGCCGGCATGCGACGCTGCGCCATGCTCGCCTGGAGGAACTCCTGAGGGAGTGGCCGCCTGATCTGAAGGCACACCGGCTCCCTGCACGTTCAGAGACATCAGCCTCTCACTCGTTGACCGCGCCCACCGGCGGCAGCGCGTGCTTATAGCAGATGGCGTGCGCTGCACAACGATAGAGGAACGGCCGCCGCTGGCAAGCGGAAAGCCGTGCACGGGCAGCGGGAGAGGCGAGGCCCATCGTTAACGCCGATTCAGGCTTTTTCGCGGATCGGCGCAAGCTTGGCTTAAAGCGCATCTGATTAAAGCTTTATCAAACTTTGAAACGCTTCCACCAGAGACGCATCCATGGATCGGGTCCCCACCCCGTTTCGGCGCGCCGGGCCATTCACGAAATTCACCGCAGCCTTCGCCCGCGCGGAGGGCGGCAACGCCGCCGTGATCTTCGCGGTCGTCTCCATCGTGCTCATCGGCGCGATCGGCGTGGCGGTCGATTATTCGCGCATGGCGCTGACGCGGTCACAGCTGCAGGACCGGCTCGATGCGGCGCTGATCGCCGGCGTCCAGGGTCAGGGCACGACCACCGCGGAGACCTTCTTCGACAACACCGCGACGGGCTCGATCGCGAAATCCGTCAGCCGGTCGTTCACGAGCGAGAGTGACGGCCTCTCCGGCACGGCGAGCGCCGCGGTTCCGACGACGCTCTCCAGTGTGCTCGGCCTCAAATCGTTCGACGTCTCGGCCAGCGGCAAGGCGGTGCGCCCGTCCGGCGGCAGCGCCTGCATCCTGGTCAATTCGACGACGGACAACCAGGCCTTCCTTGCCAATTCCGGCGCCACGATCAACGCGCCCGACTGCGAGATCCATGTCCGCTCGAAGGCGAACCCGGCCGCCATCGTCAATTCCGGCGTGACGCTCAATGTGAAGCGCGTCTGCATCGCCGGCACCAACATCATCAAGAACAGCTCGGCCGCCATGCCGATCGAGACCGGCTGCGCCGCCGCAACTGACACGATCGGCCCGACGCTGCCGTCGCCCCCGGCACAGACCGCCTGCACGGTGCTCGACCAGAACGCCACGACCTTCAATCTGAAGCCAGGAACCTATTGCAGCTTCAATTTCAATGGCGGCACGAAGGTCAATCTGGCGCCCGGCTTCTATACGATCACAGGGACCATCAACGTCTCGGGATCGACCTTCACCGGCTCCGGCGTCACGCTCTATTTCGCCAATGCCGGCGCGCAGATCCATTTCAACGCGTCTGTCGTGAAGACGCTGACCGCGCCCACGAGCGGGACCTACAAGGACATCCTCGTCTACGAAAACCAGTCGAACGCGCTCAGCAACTACACCTGGGACAGCGGCCCGACCGACATTCTCTCCGGCATCATCTACCTGGCGCGGCGCAACATGACGTTCAATTCGCAGACCAACATCAAGTCCCACGCGCTCACCATGGTGGTGAACACGCTGATCTGGAACGACACCAGGTGGAACCTCTCACCCGGCCCCGTGCTCCTCGGCTCCGGGGCCGGCGGCACCGCCATGCTGACGCGCTGAGGGCTACATCCCCCAGCGCAGCCCCGCCGTGTGGACCGGCGCGTCCCAGAATCCAGCCGTCTCGTCGTCGAGCAGCGACAGCGTCAGCGAGCAGCCAGCCATTTCGAGCGACGTCACATAGTTGCCGACCAGCGCGCGGGCGACGCGGTAGCCGTGCTTCTCCGCCTCGGCCTTGGCGGCGTTGAACATGAGGTAGAGTTCCATCAGCGGCGTGCCGCCGAAGCCGTTGACCAGCAACAGCGCGTCGCCGCGCGCGCCGAGATCGCCCGCGATCGCCGCGATCATCTCCTCGGCGATCTGGCCCGCGGGCTCGAGCGCCACGCGGCGCCGGCCGGGCTCGCCATGAATGCCGACGCCCATTTCCATCTCGTTCTCGCCGAGCGTGAAGGTCGGCGTGCCGGCGGCGGGAACCGTGCAACTGGACAGCGCGACGCCCATGGAGCGCGTGCGCGCATTGACCCGGTCGCCCAGCACCTTCAGATCGGCGAGCGGCATGCCGGCCTCGGCCGCGGCGCCGACCACCTTCTCGACGATCATCGTGCCGGCGACGCCGCGGCGGCCGATCGAATAGGTCGAGGTCTCGACCGCGACATCGTCGTCGGTGATCACGGTCAGCACCTCGCTGCCGGCGAGTTCCGCCGCCATGTCGAAGTTCATGCGATCGCCTTCATAGTTCTTGACGATGAAGAGCGCGCCGCCGCCGGTATCGACCTCGGCCAGCGCCGCGATCATCTGGTCCGGCGTCGGCGAGGTGAAGACCTGGCCGGGACAGGCGGCATCGAGCATGCCGAAGCCGACGAAGCCGGCATGCAGCGGCTCATGGCCGGAACCGCCGCCCGAGATCAGCGCCGCCTTGCCCGGCTTCAGCGTCTTGCGGCGGACGAATTTCCGCTCCTCGCCGAGCACGAGAATGTCGGCATGCGCCGCGGCAAAGCCGTCGAGGCTTTCGGCGAGCACGGTCTCGGGCGAATTGATCAGCTTCTTCATGGTTCCTCCCCTTCGATCCTGGCGCGGCCGTCCCGTGTCGCCCCTCCGGCGCAGGACGACGCGAGGCGCCTGTTCATTCTCGCCGTCATCCCGGGCTCGACCCGGGATCCATTCAGCCGAAGCGCAGGACGATGAGGCGCCTCAGGCTGTATGGATCCCGGCTTTCGCCGGGATGACGGCGCTTCAGTTGCTCCCGCAAGTCCGCCCCCCGTCGCGGCCGGCTCGCTATCCCTCCACCAGCTTCGTCAGCCGCTGCACGAATTCTCCGACGAGCCGATCCATTTCCTGATTCCGCTCGGGATCCCCGAGATCGGGAAGATAGATGACATGCGGGCGCATGCGGCGGCTTTCCTTCAGTGCCGGCACGCGGCGGGGATGGGCTTCGCCATAGGCGTCGAGGAAATGCCGGCGGTCTTCGGGCGAGAAATGGCAGATCTCGAAGATCGTCTCGATGTGCTGCGCCGGAATGGGCGTCGCGTAGGCGGGGCTGGTCATATGGCTGACGAAGGAGCGGTTCTTGCCGAGCGCCTGCGCCAGGCGGCCGCGAGTCCCGGACGGGCGATTGTCCAGAACGCGCTGCAAAACGGCCTTGTAGGCGGCCACCGGATCGGCGGCGGCGTCGGGGGCGGCCGTCATGCCCCCTCCCCGCTGATGCGGGCGAGCGCCAGCTTGACGCGGCCGACCAACGGCGGCGCGACCGAGACGGCGCGCAGGCCCGCCGACATCAGCGCAGGCAGCAGTTGCGGATCGCCGCCCATGTCGCCGCAGAGGCTCACATCGATGCCGAGCTTCGCCGCGCCCTCGACGACATTGCGGATCAGCGCGATCACCGCGGGATGGCCGGCATCGCCGAGTTCGGCCACGGCGGCAATGTCGCGCGCCGCGGCCGTCGTATATTGCGTCAGGTCGTTCGAGCCGATCGAGAAGAAGGCCGCGGCGCCGAAGAGCTCCGGCACCACCGCGACGGCGGGCACCTCAACCATGATGCCGAGCGGCGGCCGGCGGCAGGGAATGCCCTCGGCCTCCAGTTCCTCGATCGCCGCGCCGAGCAGCGCCGCCGCACGGTCGATCTCGGATGGCACCGTGACCATCGGCAGCATGATCTTGAGATTGCCGTGCTCAGCCGCACGCGCCAGCGCGCGCAGCTGAAGGCGGAAGATCGCCGGCCGCTCCAGCGACAGGCGCACGCCGCGCGTGCCGAGGAACGGATTGGATTCGCCGTCGATGGTGAGACCGGCAACGGGCTTGTCGCCGCCAGCATCGACCGTACGGATGGTCACCGGCTTGTCGCCGGCCCATTCGAGGATCGTGCGATAGGCCCGATACTGCGTCTCCTCATCCGGCAGCCCGGCCGGACTGGAGAAAAGAAACTCCGTCCGCACCAGGCCGATGCCGTCGCAGATCGCCGGATCGATCGCGGCGAGCTCGTCGGGCTTCGCCACATTGATCAGCACGGCGACGCGTTCGCCGGAGGCGATGTGGGCCGGCTCGCGGAGGACCGCCGCCTCGGCGCCGACGCGCAACGCGGCGTCGGACTGCAAGGCCGCGAGCGCCGCGCGCTGCTCGGGCAAGGGATCGAGCACCAGGCGGCCGCTCTCGCCATCGACGATCGCCTCGGAAAACGCTGCATCCGGGATGTCCGACAGGCCGACCACCATCGGAACGCTGCGCGAGCGCGCCAGCATGGCGACATGGCTCGACGGGCTGCCTTCCGAAAGCGCGATCGCGCCGCCCTTCGACCAGTCGAGCGCCAGGAAGCGGCTCGGCGTCAGGTCGCGGCCGAGAAGGATCGTGCCCGGGGCCGGCGCGGCCTCGGCGCCGCCGCCGGCGAGATGACCGAGAACCCGATCGCTCAGATCCTGGAGATCGCTGGCGCGCGCCGCGAAATAGGCGTCGTCCGAGGCGCGGTAATCCTCGATCTGGGCGTTCAGCGCATCGCGCCAGGCGCTTGCCGCGTCGGTGCCGCCCGCGATTGCATCAAGCGCCGGGGCGCGCAGGGCGTCGTCTTCCAGCAAGGCGAGCTGGAATTCCAGCATCGCGGCGCCGTCATCATCCGCCGCCGCCATCAGCGCGGCGATATCCTCCGACGCGGTCGCAATGGCGGCTTCCAGCGCCGCGCGCTCCTCGTCCGGGCTGCCGGCGCGGCGCACCAGCACGGTGCGGTCGGCGATCCGGTGGACAGGACCGAAGGCAAGGCCGGGCGCGGCGGCGCGGCCGAAACGCTCAACCATTCCCGGCATGGGCTGCGGCCTCGTCGAAATCGCGCTCGACCAGATCGACCAGCGCGGCGACGGCCTCGCCGGCATCGGGCCCCACGGCCCTGAAATGCAGCGTCGTCCCCTGCGGCGCCTTGGCGGCCATCACCTTGACGATGCTCTTCGCATCGATCCATGGGCCCTCCGGACCGGTGCCGAGCTCGATCGAAGCGCCGAAGGTCTTCGCGAGCTTGGTGAGCTTCACGGACGGGCGGGCGTGCAGGCCGACGGCATGCGTGAGAAGCACGCTGCCCGCCGATGCGCCGTTTGATGATCCTGGCTCAGCCATGCTCTTTCCTTTCGCCGCGGCCGCGCGTCACGCGGGCGACAGTTCTTCCGCCGTGCGGCGCACCGCTTCGAGGGAGGCGCCGCCCGAAGCCTCGGTCGCCGCAATCACGGCGCCCTCCACGATCGGCGCATTGCAGACCACGATGCGCCCTGCCCGCGCCTCCGGCTGCATCTCGATCGCCATCTCGCTGTTCGTCTCCGCGCCGCCGAGATCGACGAGGATCGCGACGCCGGCCTCCGACCAGGCGCGGTCGATGGCGGCGAGGATCGCCTCGACGCTGGTGCCGAGCCCGCCATCCGGATTGCCGCCGCAAAAGGCGAGCGGCACTTCCTCGCCGACCATCTGGCGCACCATCTCGGCCGTCCCCTTCGCCACATCGGGCGAATGGGAGACGATGACGATGCCGACATTGCCGTTTGCCTGAGTGCTCATTCCGCCGTCCTAGCCGCCATCCGATATTCCCCCCAGAACGCCGGCGATCGCGGCGACGAGCAGTGCACTCGACCGCGCGCCGGGGTCCATGTGACCGATCGACCGATCGCCGAGAAAGGCAGCGCGGCCGCGGATCGCCTTCAGCGGAATGGTCGCCTCGGCGGCGCCGTTCGCCGCCGCGACCGGATCGGCACCGCTCTCGAGCGCTGCCGCCACCGGCTCCAGCACGTCGAGCATGGTCTTCTGCCCGCTCTCCGACTTGCCGCGCGCCTTGACCGCCGCGATAGCACCGCGCAGCGCACGGGCGAGATCGTCGCGGGACGGATCGGCGGGCAGCTCCTTGGCGAGCGCCAGCGCCAGCGTGCCATAGAGCGGTCCCGAGGCACCGCCGACCTTCATGACCAGCGTGGTGCCGATCGCCTTCAGCGCATCGGGCAGCGGCTTGGCGGCGATCACGTCGTTGTCGGCGAGCACGGCCTCGAAGCCGCGCTTCATGTTGAGGCCGTGGTCGCCATCGCCGATGGCCTGGTCGAGCGCGGTCAGCTCCTCGGCATGGCCGATCATGGCGGCCGCCATCGCCTCGATCAGTGCGCGCTTCTTCGCTTCGTCGATCATGCCGCCCGCCCCTCGATCCGATTCCCCGCCGCGTCGAAATAGAGCGGATCGACCAGGGAGAGCGCAACCGCGTCGCCCGCGGCAAGATCGCTTTCCGGATCGACCAGTGTCGTCAGTTTCCTCTCGCCGATCCGCACATGGAGATGGTTCTGGTCGCCGAGATGCTCGATCCACTCGACGCTCGCATTGGCCGCCGAGGGCTTCGCCTTCTCTATGCGGAAATGCTCGGTGCGCGCGCCGATGGTCTTCGCGCCGGCCGGCGCCCCGCCCGCCGGGACAAGCCCCTCGGGAAACAGGTTGATCGCCGGCTGGCCGAGCCGCGCCGCGACATAGGTGTTGGCGGGCCGCTCATAGATCTCGCGCGGCGTGCCGATCTGGACCAGTTCACCCCGGTCCATGACGCCGATCCGGCTCGCCAGCGTCATCGCCTCGATCTGGTCGTGCGTCACATAGAGCACGGTCGCACCGAGATCCTGCTGGATGCGCTTCAGTTCAAGCCGCAGGTCCGAGCGCAGCTTGGCATCGAGCGAGGAAAGCGGCTCGTCCATCAGGTAGATGGTCGGCCGCCGCACCAGCGCCCGCCCGATGGCGACGCGCTGCATCTCGCCGCCGGAAAGCTTCGTCGCGCGGTTGTCGAGCTTGTGGGCGATCCGCAACAGCCCCGCCACCTCCTGCACGCGCCGCCGAATCTCCGGTTCGGCGACGCGCCGCTGCGGCGAGCGCAGCGGGAAGGCGAGGTTGTCGTAGACCGAGAGATGCGGGTAGAGCGAATATTGCTGGAAGACGAAGGTGACGTCGCGGGCGGCCGGCGCGAGTGCCGTCACGTCGCGGCCGGCGATGGTGACGCGGCCGGCATCCGGCGCCTCCAGACCGGCGACGAGGCGCAGCGTCGTCGTCTTGCCGGCGCCGGTCGGCCCGAGCAGCACGATGAATTCGCCATTGGCGATGTCCAGGCGAAGATTGGCGACGGCCGTCGTCTGGCCGAAGCGCTTCGTCACGCCCTCGATGGTGACGTCAGCCATGACCGGCCTCCCCATGCAACGCAGACCGCAGCGCCCTCCCCGATGTCTTGTCGAACAGCGACAGCCGCTCCGAGCGGAAGGCGAGACCGACCGTCTCGCCGGCCTTCACGTTCCGATCCGCCGGAAGGCGCGCCTTCACCTGGCCATAAGCGGTGTCGAGCGTGACGATCTGCGTCGTGCCGAGATATTCGGCGCCGAACACCGCGCCCCGAAACGGCGAGGCATCGTCGAGGCGGATGTGCTCCGGCCGCACCCCGAGCGCCAGTTCGCCCTCGCTTTGCCCCTCGCGCAGCTCCGGCACGGCAAGCTCCGCCTCGCCGATCCGGACCGAGCGCTGGCCCGGCGCCACCGCGCCGCGAAAGGCGAGGAAGTTCATCGGCGGCGATCCGAGGAAATCGGCCACGAACATGGTCGCCGGGCGGTCATAGATTTCCTGCGGGCGGCCGAACTGCTCGATAACACCATGATTCATCACGGCAATCTTGTCGGCCATCGCCATCGCCTCGAGCTGGTCGTGGGTGACATAGACCGTCGTCGCGCCGATCCGGTTGTGCAACTCGCGCAGCTCCCTGACCATCAGGTCGCGGAACTCGGTGTCGAGCGTGCCGAGCGGCTCGTCCATCAGGAAGGCCTTGGGCCGACGCACGATGCAACGACCGAGCGCCACGCGCTGGCGATCGCCGCCGGCCAGCCCCGTGACCGAGCGGTCGAGCAGATGATCGATGCGCAGCAATTTCGCTGCTTCTTCAACCGCTTGCCGGATCTCCTTGCTCGCCATGCCCTGGCACTTCAGCGGGAAACCGATGTTCTGCCGCACATTCATATGCGGATAGAGCGCGAAGAGCTGGAACACGAAGGCGATGTCGCGCGCTGCGGCGCGGTTGAAGGTGACGTCCTCGCCGCCAAGCAGGATCTTGCCCGCGGTCGGCAGTTCGAGCCCGGCGATCATCCTGAGCGTCGTCGTCTTGCCGCAGCCCGAAGGCCCCAGCATGACGAAGAACTCGCCATTCTCGATCGTGAAGGTCGACCCCTTCACCGCGGTGAAGGCGCCGAAGCTCTTCTGGACGTTTTCGACCCGGATTTCCGCCATTTCTCTACTCCGGGAAATGGCTGACGATTGCGAACATCGCCGTGCCCGCCAGGATCGTGATGAAGGAGTAGGCGTAAGCCGTCGCCGAGAAGGGTTGCATCAGCATGACGACGCCGAGCCCGATCAGGATGGTGGCGAGATTCTCCCAGGGCCCGCGGCGGAGGCGCAGGAAGCGGGAGAGCAGCGAGGCGCGTGGCGCCGCGGTCTGGTCGCTCATTTGCGCACCGCTCCGAAGGTGATGCCGCGCAGGAGGTGCTTCCTGAGCAGGATGGTGAAAACGAGGATCGGGATGACGAACAAAGTCGTCGCGGCGGCGACCGCCGGCCAGTCCTGCCCTCCCTCGCCGATGATGAAGGGAATGAAGGGCGGCATGGTCTGCGCATTGCCCGAAGTGAGCAGCACCGCGAAGGCATATTCGTTCCAGGCGAAGATCAGGCAGAAGATCGCCGTCGCCGCGATGCCCGTCGCCGCCTGCGGCAGCACCGCCTTGCGGAAGGCCTGCAGCCGCGTATAGCCGTCGATCATCGCCGCTTCCTCATATTCGCGCGGGATCTCGTCGATGAAGCCCTTGAGCAGCCAGACGGCAAGCGACACGTTCACCGCCGTATAGAGCAGGATCATGCCGAGCTTGGTGTCGGTGAGGCCGATCTCGCGATACATGAGGTAGATCGGGATCGCGACCGCGATCGGCGGCATCATGCGCGTCGACAGGATGAAGAACAGCAAATCGTCCTTGAGCGGCACGCGGAAGCGCGAGAAGCCATAGGCGGCGAGCGTTCCGAGAAATACCGCCAGGAACGTCGAGCCGAAGGCGATGATGATCGAGTTGACGAAGCGCGGGATCACGTTGGACGGCCCGGCGATGACCATGTTCCGCGAGCGCACCAGCTTGTCATACCAGGTCGTGGGCGGGGGAAGCTGCGCCAGCATTTCCGGCGACTGGCGCGTCCGCGTCGTGAAGAGGTTCACATAGCCCTCGAGCGAGGGCGTGAAGACGATCTTCGGCGGATAGGCGATCGAATCCGGCGGCGTCTTGAAGCTGGTGGCGATGATCCACAGGAGCGGAATCAGCGTGACCAGCGCGTAGACGATGACGATGGCGCCGGCGATGCGCCGCGTCGCGGTCGAGGGCGCGACGACGGAATGGGCCTGGGACAGTCCGCTCATCTCTGCTTCACCCGGTTGAGCGCCTTCACATAGATGTTGGCGAGGCCGAAGACGGTCACGAACAGGATGATGGCGAGCGCCGAGGAATAGCCGGTGCGCCAGCTCTCGAAAGCCTGCCGCTTCAGCGTGATCGACACGACCTCGGTGGTCGAGCCGGGGCCGCCGCCCGTCAGCAGGTTGACCATGTCGAACATCTTGAAGTTCTCGATGCCGCGGAACAGCACGGCCAGCATGATGAAGGGCAGCGCCATCGGCAGCGTGATCGACCAGAACTGGCGCCAGGGCGAGGCGCGGTCGACCTCGGCCGCCTCATAGATGTAGTCGGGGATGGATCGGAGCCCCGCCAGGCAGATCAGCATCACATAGGGCGTCCACATCCAGGCATCGACGATCACGATCGCCCAGGGCGACAGGCGCACGCTGCCCAGCATCTGGAACGAGGACGGGTCGATGCCGGTCAGGAAGCCGACCACGTAATTGAACAGCCCGCTCTGCGGCTGATAGAGAAACGTCCAGAAATTCCCGACGACGGCCGGCGACAGCATCATCGGGATCAGGATGACCGTGGTCCACAGGCCATGGCCGCGGAACTTCTTGTCGATCAGCCAGGCGAGGCCGAAGCCGAGGACCGTCTCGATGATGATGGTCCAGACGACGAAGTGCGCCGTCGTCTGCATGGCGAGCCAGACATCCCCGTCGCCCAGGATGCGGTGGTACCAGTCGAGCCCCACCATCTTCACTTCGGCATTCGGCCTGTTGGCGCGGTAATTCGTGAACGAGAGCCAGATCGTCCAGATCAGCGGGAAGATGTTGATCGCCAGCAGCAGCAGGATCGTCGGCCCGATGAAGAACCAGGCGATCGCCTTGTCGGAGAGCCCCCGGATCGGCCGGGCGATCACTTCGGGCGTGGCGCCCGCAAGCTTCTCCGGAAGCGCCGATGATGTCGTGGTCTCGGTCATGAAAGCTCGGTCCGGCATGATCTGTCGGGATCGCGGCGCACGGGAATGCCGCCGGTCTCCGGTTTCGCTCGGAGGCGGCGCCGGGAGCTTGCTCCCGGAGCCGCCATCTTGCGGGTCGGCCGGCTACATCTTGCCTTCGTCCTCGAAGACCGTCGTCCAGTCCTTGACCAGGCCGTCGAGCGCCTCCTTGGCCGTGCCCTGGTCGGCGACGACATAGTCCGAGACGCGCTTCTGCATCGCCTGCATCAGCTGGGCATAGGAAGGCTCGGCCCAGAAGTCCTTGACCATGTTCATCGAGGCGAGGAAGTCGGGCGCGAAGGGTGCGCTGGCCGCGAAGCCGGGCGCCTCGACGACGGACTTCATCGCCGAATAGCCGCCGAGCTCCCACCATTTCTGCTGGACCGCCGGCTGCGCGAACCACTTGATGTATTCGAGCGCCTCGGGCTGGTTGTCGGAATAGGCGACGACCGAGATGCCCTGCCCGCCGAGCTGCGTGAAATGGCCGTCAGGACCGGCCGGGTTCGGGAAGAAACCGATCTTGTCGCCGCCGACATTCGGATCCTTGTAGAGGCCCGGGAAGAAGGCGAACCAGTTCATCTGCATCGCCACCTGGCCCGACTTGAAGGCGTCGAGACCCTCGGACATGTAGGCATTGGTCATGCCCGGCGCCGTGCAGCACGTGTAGAGCTCCTTGTAGAACTCCAGCCCCTTCACGGCTTCGGGCGAATTGACGAAGCCTTCCATGTGATAGGGCTTCGCCGGATCGTCGTACTGGAAGCCGTAATCGTAGAGGACGTTCGTCACGCCCATGGTGATGCCTTCCGAGCCGCGCTCGGTGAAGATATAGGCGCCATAGACCTTCTTGCCGTCGATATCGCGGCCCTGGAAGAACTCCGCAATCTGCTTCAGCTCGTCATAGGTCTTGGGCGGCGCGAGATCGCGGCCGTATTTCTCCTTGAATTCCTTCTGCAGCTCGGGACGCGCGAACCAGTCCTTGCGATAGGTCCAGCCGACGGCGTCGGCCATGGCCGGGAGCGCCCAGTAGTTCGGCGTGTTCTTGGGCCATTCGGAATAGCCGACGACCGTCGCCTTCACGAAATCGTCCATGCTGATCTTCTCCTTGTCGAAGAAGTCGTTCAGCTTGACGTAGTGACCGTTCTCGGCCGAACCGCCGACCCACTGGCTGTCGCCGATGATCAGGTCGCAGAGCTTGCCGTGCGAATTGAGCTCGTTCAGGAAGCGATCGGCATAGCTGGTCCAGGGCACGAACTCGAACTTCATGCCGATGCCGGTCTCCTTGGTGAAGTCCTTGGAGAGTTCGACCAGCGCATTGGCCGGATCCCAGGCGGCCCAGCACAGCGTGATCTGCTTGTCAGCGGCCCGCGCCTCGCCGGTCGCAGCGCCGGCCAGCAAGGCGGCCGTGCCGATCGCGGACGCAATCGTCAGTAGCTTCTTCATCGGATCCCTCCCGGAGGCCCATGCCGACGCAGCCCGCGCAGAAAGACCGCGGGGTCGATCGGACCGCCTCCTCAAGCGATCCAGGGCCGGTGAATTCACGTTCCCTCTGCGCGGGTTCATCCCGACGTCTGTTTAGTGATTGTGTTTAGTGATACCCATTTCACTAAACAACGCAACGCCAATTTTCCGCCATTTTATGCTGCATTGCGGCAGGTTGCAGCGCAAAATACTAAACATGCAGCAAGAGGATCGGCGCGACGGCTCTCAAAGGCCAATTGCCCTGGCGCGCTGCGCTCCGGCACAATGGCGCATGTTCGACTGGAACGATCTCTCCGCATTCCTCGCCGTCGCCCGTTGCGGCTCGACGCTCGCCGCCGCACGGCAGCTCGGCGTCAACCAGACCACCATCGCGCGCCGCACCGCTGCGCTCGAGACGGCGCTCGGCGCGCAACTCTTCGAGCGCCGCGCCGACGGCTATCGCCTGACCGAACAGGGCCGCGCGCTCATCGCCCGCGCCGAAGCGATCGAGCGGGAAGCCGCCGGAATCGTCTCGCTCGCCGAAACCTGGCGCCGCACTGCCACGGGCACCGTACGCCTGACGACGACGGACACGATGCTTGCGCTCGTGGTGGCGCCGGCCGTTCGCGACATCCAGGCCGCCCATCCGGGCCTCGCGATCGAACTGATCGCGGATGATCGCCTTCTCGACCTCATGCGCGGCGAAGCGGATGTGGCAATACGAGCCGGCGCGCCGCCGCAGGCAGACGGTCTTGTCCGCCTCCGGCTGCCTGACACGGTGTGGGGGCTCTATTGCGGCGCCGACTATGCCGAGCGACACGGCCTGCCCGAGCGGATCAAGGATCTCGGCATGCATCGGCTGGTGCTCGGAGATCGCGCCATCGCGCGGCTCGGCGGGCTGCGCTGGCTGGCCGAGGCGGCGCCCGACGCCGAGGTGGCGATCCGCTGCAACACGGTGCCGAACCTCGTGGCCGCCGTGCGTTCCGGGCTCGGCATCTCGGCCTTGCCAGCCATCGCCGCAGCGGCGCATGGCCTGTTGCGCTGCCTTCCGGACGTCGCCGAATTTCGCGGCGAGCTCTGGCTTCTCTATCCGGAGACACTCAGGAACGCGGCGCATATTCGCCTCTTCATCGACGAGATGGTGCCGCGTATCCGCGCGGCGCGCCACCTCATCGAAGGCCGGACAGCGGACGAAAATGCCACCGCATCCGCACGCTGAGCGCGGTTCTCAGGCCGCCTTCGGCACCAGACCGATCTGCCTCGCCTGCGCCGCCGAATCCCGCACGCCCCAGCGTCGCTTGATCAGGCCATTCTCAAGCACGAACCACTCGATCGCCGTCATGTCGAAGGGCTTGCCCGTCGGCTGGTCGTAGCCCAGGAACGGCCCGACCCAGCGCCCGCGCTCCGTGAAGCGCACCGCCACGACATCGCCCTCGCCGATGATGTCGTCGATCGTCAGTTCCATCTGGAGGCCCTCATGCAGGGCCTTCCAGACCGGCATGGCATAATCGACCGAGCCGCTTCCGGTCACGCCGACGATCTCGGCATCGGGCGCGAACAAGGACTTGAGCTGCTCGAAGTCGCCGGCGTTCATCGCCTCGACATAGGCGTGGACCACGCGCTTGGCGTTCGTGTCGGCGGCCTGCTTCGTCGTGTTCTGGTTCATGATTATATTCCCGGCGCCCGATAGGTCTGAACGGCACGCCGGAACGGCAGCGTGGGCGGACGCTGCGGCCTGGATCAGGATCGGCGGGCTCGCGCCGGTGGGTTAGGCCCGGCCCACCTTCGGCTCAATCCGCGAGTTCGCAGACCGGATCTGCAAAAACGCAGACCGGTCATCCACCCAAGCAAAAGGGGCGCCGCAGCGCCCCTTCGACTTCGATCGGCGGGATGGATCAGACCTTGGTCCAAACATTCCCCGCGGCGGATGACTTCACCGCGGCGTCGATGAACTGCATGCCCTTGAGCCCGTCCTCGACCGTCGGGAAGATGACTGCCGGATCGAGCGCCGTGCGGTTGCGGGCGGCGAGGATCGCGCGGGCGGCTTCGGTGTAGATGTTGGCGAAGCCTTCGAGATAGCCCTCGGGATGACCGCCCGGCACGCGGGTCACGCGCGCCGCCTCGGGCCAGGCGCCATTGCCGCCGCGGGTCAGAAGCTGCTTGGGCTCGCCGAACTTCGTGAACCAGAGATAGTTCGGGTCGGCCTGCGTCCATTCGAGGCCGCCCTTCGTGCCGTAGACGCGCAGCTTCAGCCCGTTCTCATTGCCGACGGCGACCTGGCTCGCCCACAGCAGGCCCTTCGCGCCGCCCTTCCAACGCAGCATGATCTGCACGTCGTCGTCGAGCAGCCGGCCGGGCACGAAGGTGGTGAGCTGGGCCAGCAATTCGTCGAGCTCAAGACCCGAAACGAAGCAGGCGAGATTATAGGCATGCGTGCCGATATCGCCGATGCAGCCGCCGGCGCCCGAGCGCTTGGGGTCGGTGCGCCACTCCGCCTGCTTGGAGCCGGCGGTCTCCGCGCGCTCCGTCAGCCAGTCCTGCGGATATTCCGCCTGGACGAGGCGGATCTCGCCGAGTTCGCCCGCCGCGACCATGGCACGGGCCTGCCGGATCATCGGATAGCCGGTGTAATTGTGAGTCACGGCAAAGACCTTGCCGCTCTTCTTCACCAGCTGCACGAGCTCCTCGGCCTCGGCCACCGTCGTCGTCAGCGGCTTGTCGCAGATGACGTGGATGCCGGCCTCGAGGAACGCCTTGGCCGCCGGCGCGTGCATGTGGTTCGGCGTCACGATCGCGACCGCCTCGATGCCGTCGGCGCGGCCCGCCTCTGCCTTCGCCATCTCGGCGAAGGAGCCATAGGAGCGATCCGGCGCAATGCCGAGATCGCCGGCCGAGGCCTTCGCCTTCTCCGGATCGGCCGAGAGCGCGCCGGCGACCAGTTCGTACTGGTCGTCGATGCGCGAGGCGATCCGATGAACCGCGCCGATGAACGCGCCACGCCCGCCACCGACCATGCCGAGACGGATGCGTCCCGACGACGCTTCTTCCTTGCTGCCTTCGATGGCCATGTCGGTCTCCTTACGCGATGCCGAGAATGCGGCGATTGGCGGCGTCATCCGTGCCGGCGCCCGCGAAATCGTCGAAGGCGCGCTCGGTTACGCGAATGATGTGATGCTGGATGAACTCGGCGCCCTCGCGCGCGCCGTCCTCGGGATGCTTCAGCGCGCATTCCCATTCGAGCACGGCCCAGCTGCCATAGTCGTACTGCGACAGCTTCGAGAAGATGGAGCCGAAATCGACCTGGCCGTCGCCGAGCGAGCGGAAGCGGCCGGCACGGTTCACCCAGCTCTGGAAGCCACCATAGACGCCCTGGCGGCCGGTCGGGTTGAACTCGGCGTCCTTCACGTGGAACGCCTTGATGCGCTCGTGATAGATGTCGATGTATTCGAGATAGTCGAGCTGCTGCAGCACGAAGTGCGAGGGATCGTAGAGCAGGTTCGCGCGCGGATGGTTGTTCACCTCCGCAAGGAACATCTCGAAGGTGACGCCGTCATGCAGGTCCTCGCTCGGATGGATCTCATAGGCGAGATCGACGCCGTGGGCGTCGGCATAGTCGAGGATCGGCGTCCAGCGCCGGCCGAGTTCGGCGAAGGCCTGCTCGACGAGGCCGGCCGGCCGCTGCGGGAAGGGATAGAGGAACGGCCAGGCAAGCGCGCCGGAGAAGGTCGGATGCGCGGTGAGGCCGAGATGCTTCGAGGCGCGGAGCGCGCGCTTGACCTGGTCGACTGCCCATTCCTGCCGGGCCTTGGGATTGCCGCGCACCTCGGGAGCGGCAAAGCCGTCCATCAGCTCGTCATAGACGGGGTGAACCGCCACGAGCTGTCCCTGAAGATGCGTCGAAAGCTCGGTGATGGCGAGACCATGGCTGGCGGCGATGCCGGCGATCTCGTCGCAATAATCCTTCGAATCCGAGGCTTTCTTGAGGTCGAAGAGGCGCCCGTCCCAGGTCGGGATCTGCACGCCCTTGTAGCCGAGCGAAGCCGCCCAGCCGCAGATCGCGTCGAACGAATTGAACGGTGCCGCGTCGCCCGCGAACTGCGCGAGGAAGATGGCGGGGCCCTTGATCGTCTTCATGTGTTTCCTCCTTGATCTCTATTGTCTCTGACGGTTAAGTCGGCCGTCGCTTGGCGGTCAGGGCACATTGTCCCGGATGAAGATGTCGATGCGGATGCGCTCCTGGCCGGCGATGATCGGCATGGCCTCGCGCGAAGCGAGCAGGATGCGCGCGGCGCTGCGCGCCATGTGGCCCGCATCCTGGTTGATGACGGCGTCGATCGTTCCGCGGACCAGATGGCGGCGATTGAAGGGGGTCAGTTCATGCGCGATGAAGACGATATCACGCGCCCGCCCGGATTCCTCGAGCGCCGCCACGATGCCGGGCGTGCCCGCGCCGACATTGTAGATCCCCACCAGAGACTCGTGCTCGGCCAGAAGTCCACCAGCGACATCGCGCACGCGGGCGTCATCGTCACGCGCCTCGCGCAGCGGCAGCAGCACGAGATCGGGATATTCCCGCGCGATGACCTGCTCGAAGCCATATTGCCGCTCGATATGATCCCTCAGCGAAAGCGAGCCGGCAATGAGGCCGACCTTGCCGCTCCGGTGGCCGAGGAAGCGGCCGAGCAGCGTCGCGGCCGTGCGACCGGCGGCATAATTGTCGATGCCGATGAAATGGGCCCGCCGCGTTCCGGGAAGGTCCGACACCAGCGTCACCACCACGACGCCCCGCTCGACGAGCCCGTTCACGGCCTCGGTGACCGCGGGATGATCGAGCGCGACGAGGGCGACGCCGTCGAGCTCCGCCGGCAGCCGTTCCAGGGCTGCCGCAAGAGCCTCGCCATCGAAGACGTCGACATGGGTGATCGATATCCGCACGCGCTCGTGGACGTAGCGGTCCGCCGTGATGCGGAATTCTGCCTCGAGCATGCGCATGAATTCATTCGCGCCGGCGGGCAGGATCACCTCGAAGCGATAGTCCCGCGCCCGGGCCAGCCGCGAGGCGAGGCGGTCCGGCTGATAATTGAGGCGCTCGATGGCTGACTGGACTCGCTGAACCGTACGCGCGTGGACGCCGGCGCGTCCGTTCAACACGCGATCAACAGTCGCGAGGCTCACGCCAGCCTCTCGCGCGACGTCTTGCAGCGTCGTCTTGCCCAACGAGAGCTCCTCCCTGCTGATGAATTATCATCAGAAACTGAGGTGGGCAACTCAGGCGGGACGGCAACAATCTGCCGCGCACGAAGCTGAAGAACTGTCGCCCGATCGGCGCGCAGGCCGGCGCTCCACGATGGCCGCAGGAGCCTGAACGCCGCCGGTCCGCAGCCATAGTTCCTCTGCGCAACGGGCGCTCGGATGTGGCAGCGAGCGAGCGGACGATCTAGAAGAATACGAAGCAGGTGGCGTCAACCGCCAGAGTCGTCGGGAGGCGCTCAATGACAACCGAAACCGTTCCGTTCCGACTCGAGGACTACCGTCCGCCGGCCTTCACGATCGACCGGGTCCATCTCGATTTCGCCCTCTCGCCGTCGGCAACGCGCGTCGTGGCGACGCTGTCGCTGAGGCCGAACACCGAGGAAGCGCAGAACGGAACGCTCGAACTGGTCGGCGACGAGATCGTGCTGAAGGGGCTGATGCTCAACGGCATTCCGCTCGACGCCGGACGCTATGAGGCCCTGCCCGCCTCGCTCGTGATCCGGGATGTGCCGCTCGCGCCGTTCACGCTGACCATCGAGACCGAGATCGATCCGGCTGCCAATACGAAGCTGATGGGGCTCTATCGAAGCGGTTCGGCCTATTGCACGCAGTGCGAGGCCGAAGGGTTCCGGCGTATCACCTATTTCCTGGACCGGCCCGACGTGCTCGCCGTCTACACGACCCGGATCGAGGCCCGGCGGAGCGAAGCGCCTGTGCTGCTCGCCAATGGCAATCCGGTCGAGAGCGGCGACGTGGCGGGAACCGATCGTCACTATGCCATCTGGCACGACCCGTTCCCGAAGCCGTCCTATCTCTTCGCACTGGTGGCCGGTGACCTCGGCCTCGTCAGCGACAGCTTCACCACCATGTCGGGCCGCCGCGTGGATCTGCGCATCTATTGCGAACACGGCAAGGAAGGGCGCTGCCGCTACGCCATGGAGGCGCTGAAGCGTTCCATGCGCTGGGACGAGACCGCCTTCGGCCGAGAATATGACCTCGACATCTTCGTCATCGTCGCCGTGTCGGATTTCAACATGGGCGCGATGGAGAACAAGGGCCTCAATATCTTCAACGACAAATACGTGCTGGCCGATCCGGACACGGCGACCGATGTCGACTACGCCAATGTCGAAGGCGTCATCGCGCACGAATATTTCCACAACTGGACCGGCAATCGCATCACCTGCCGGGACTGGTTTCAGCTCTGCCTCAAGGAAGGGCTGACGGTCTTCCGCGACCAGGAATTCTCGTCCGACATGCGCTCGCGCCCGGTGAAGCGCATCGCCGATGTGCGTACGCTGCAGGCGCGGCAGTTCCCGGAGGACGGCGGCCCGCTCGCCCATCCGGTGCGGCCCGAAATCTACCACGAAATCAGCAACTTCTACACGCCGACCGTCTATGAGAAGGGCGCGGAGGTGGTGCGCATGCTCGAGACCATCCTCGGCGCAGATGATTTCAGGAAGGGCATGGATCTCTATTTCGAGCGGCACGACGGCGAGGCCGCGACCGTCGAGGACTTCCTCGCCTGCTTTGCCGACGCCACCGGGCGGGATCTCTCCCAGTTCGCGCTCTGGTATGCGCAGGCAGGGACACCGCAGATCGTCGCCCGCGGCCATTATGATGGCGACGCGAAGACGTTCTCGCTGACGCTCGCCCAGAGCACGCCGCCGACGCCGGGGCAGCCGACAAAGCAGCCCATGCACATCCCCGTCCGCTTCGGTCTCATCGGGCCGAACGGCGAGGACCTAGCCTTTTCGTCGGTCGAGGGCGCCGCGGTCGAAGGCGATGTGATCCATCTGACCGAGACGGCGGAGACGATCGTCTTCCGCGGCGTCGCATCGCGTCCGATCCCCTCGCTCCTGCGCAATTTCTCCGCGCCGGTGCGTCTCGCCATCGACATGTCGGCCGACGATCTTCTGTTTCAGGTGCGCGCGGACGCCGACCCGTTCAATCGCTGGCAGGCCGCCCAGACGCTCGCCATGCGGGCGCTCATCGCGGGAACCGCGGATGTTCTTACTGGCCGCCCCGTTGCCGCGCAGCCGACTCTCGCCACCGGACTGGCCGAGGTTCTCGACAACGAGGAACTCGAGCCCGCATTCCGCGCCCAGGTGCTCCAGATCCCGAGCGAGGCGGATGTTGCGCGCGAGATCGGCCAGAATGTCGACCCGGACGCCATCGCGCTCTCGCGCCGCCAGCTCCGCCTCGCCCTCGCCCGCGCACTCGGGCCAAGCCTCATGCGGCGCTATCAGGCGCTCGGCGTGAAGGCCGCGTATAGCCCCGATGCGGCGGATGCCGGACGTCGTGCGCTGCGCAACGCGCTGCTCGACCTGCTGGTAGCGACCGGAGAGGACGAGGCCATCGCAGCGACCACGCGCCAGTTCCACGACGCCGACAACATGACCGATCGTCTGGCTGCGCTCGCTTCCGTCTCGTCCGCAGCCCTGCCGCAACGGCGCGAACTGCTCGACGCCTTCCACGAGCGCTATCGCAACGATCCGCTCGTTCTCGACAAATGGCTGACCCTCGAGGCGACCGTTCCGGCCGCTGAGACGCTCGACCGCGTGAAGGCGCTGCTGTCGCAGCCGGGCTTCGCGCATTCCAATCCCAACCGCGTGCGTGCGCTGGTCGGCGGCTTCTCGGCCGCGAACCCGACCCAGTTCAACCGGGCCGACGGCGCCGGTTTCGACTTCCTCGCCGATTTCGTGCTCGACCTCGACCGCCGCAATCCACAGACCGCCGCGCGGCTGCTGGTCGCGTTCCGCTCCTGGCGCGCGCTGGAGCCCGGCCGTCGGACGCGCGCGGAGCACGCGCTGCGGCGGATCGCAGCCGCCGAGCGGCTTTCCTCCGACACGCTCGACATCGTCACGCGCACCCTCGCCTGAGGCAAAGGCACGGCCGCCGCTGACGGCCATGCCTTGGTTAACAAATATCCTTAACAAACCCCTAATCGGGTCTGGACAACGCGATTCCGCTCGATTCAAATGACGATGATTCGGGCGTGGGCGTATCCCGATGACAGCACACATCAGGGGGCTGACATGGCGCGGGCGCAAGCAGCCGGTGCGTCAGATAGTGGACGTTTGTCGATCGGCAGGATCTTCTCTCGCCGGAGAGATCGCATCCGTGGCCATGCCCGTCTCGTCGCGCAGCCTGCTTATGAAAAACTGCTTGCCGCCGAGCCGATCCTCAGGCGTTGCATTCCCGTCATCATCATCCTCTTCCTGGTGGTGATCGCCGTCTCGCGCGGCACGCATCTCTATGATGCGCGGCTCGATCGGGAGTTTCAGGCCCGCGAGACCATGGGGCTGCTGGCCTCGCTGGTCGCCCGCACCCTTTCCGACGCCGAGGCTGCCCTCCCCGACGACCGCTACGCGATGGGGCTGCAGAACGCCCTCGACGATGCGCTGCCCGACGGCGCCCTCGCCGGTGGGAGGCGCCTCTTCGTCACCGACCCGACCGGCCGCATCATCGCGAGCGCGCCGCGCGTTCTTTCCGACGAGGGTCGCGACTTCAACGACGTGGTCGATGGCGCGCAGCCGCTGGTGATCTTCGGTGAGCGCGCCGGCACCATGACCGTGACGCTGGAGGACGGATCCCCGGCGCTGGCGGCCGCCCGCCTGCTTCCGGGACGCGCCGGCTATCTGGCCGTGCTCACGCCGCTGTCTGACATCTATCGCGGCTGGCGCGCGGAAGTCTCGGTCAACGTCACCGCCTTTGTCGGGACGACAGCGATCCTCCTCGTCATCCTCTACGGCTATTTCGCGCAATCGGCGCGGGCTCAGCAGGCCGACCGGATCTATGCCGAGACCTATGATCGCTTCGACACGGCGCTGCGTCGCGGCCGTTGCGGGCTCTGGGATTGGGATCTCGCCCGCGGCCGGCTGTTCTGGTCGAAGTCGATGTTCGAGCTGGTGGGCATGACGCCGCGCGATACGCTGCTGAGCTTCGGCGAGGTCGATGCGCTCGTCCATCCGGATGACGGGGACCTGATGGATCTCGTCGAGACGCTCTATGAATCGAACGAGACGACGGTCGACCGCATGTTCCGCATGCGCAAGGCCGGTGGTGGTTTCGTATGGCTGCGGATCCGCGTCGAACTGGTCGATGCGGAGACGCCCGAGCCTCACCTCATCGGCATTGCCGTCGACGTCACCGAGCAGATGCGGCTTGCCGAGCATTCCCGCACGGCGGATCTGCGCCTGCGCGACGCGATCGAGACGATCTCCGAAGCCTTCGTGCTGTGGGATTCGGAGAACCGGCTGGTCATGTGCAATTCGAAGTACCAGCAGTTGCACGGCATTCCGGATGCGGTCCTCGCCGTTGGCGCGCCTTATGCCGAGGTGATCGCGGCCGGGCGCCAGCCCATCGTCCGCTCGCAGGTTCCCGGCGACGGCGGCCCCGAAGCCGGTGCGCGGTCCTTCGAGGCGCAGCTCAATGACGGCCGCTGGCTGCAGATCAACGAGCGGCGCACCAAGGACGGCGGCTTCGTCTCGGTCGGCACCGACATCACGACGATCAAGCGGCACGAAGAAAAGCTGATCGACGGCGAACGCCGCCTGATGGCGACGATCGCGGACCTCCGCCTCTCCCGCCAGAAGCTCGAACAGCAGGCGCGTGAGAACGACGAGCTCGCGAAGAAATATTCGGACGAGAAGGATCGCGCCGAGGCTGCGAACCGCGCCAAGTCCGAATTCCTGGCCAATATCAGCCATGAGCTGCGCACGCCGCTCAACGCGATCATCGGCTTCTCGGAGATCATGCAGTCCGGTCTGTTCGGCCCGCTCGGCTCGCCGAAATATGGCGAATACTGCCAGGACATCCACCAGAGCGGCAACTTCCTGCTCAACGTCATCAACGACGTTCTCGACATGGCGCGGATCGAGGCCGGGCGCATGACGCTCGACCTGGAGCGGCTCGAACTGAACGAGATCATCGAGGAGGCTGCCCGCGTCATGGGGCCGGAGGCCGATGCGCGGCACGTGTCGATCGAGATCGATCTCGAACCGGACCTGCACCTGCCGGCGGACCGGCGCGCCGTGAAGCAGATGGTGCTGAACCTCTTGTCGAATGCCGTGAAGTTCACGCCGGGCGCCGGGCGCGTCCATGTCCGCGCCCGCAAGATCGGCGGCGCCGTGACGATCACCATCGAGGACAATGGCATCGGCATTCCGCGCGAGGCGCTGAAGAAGCTCGGCCGCCCGTTCGAGCAGGTGCAGAACCAGTTCACCAAGAGCCATAAGGGCTCCGGCCTCGGCCTCGCGATCACGGGCTCGCTGGCGCAATTGCACGGCGGCGCGATGCGCATCCGCAGCCATGAGGGCAAGGGCACGATCGTCGCCGTGCGCCTGCCGCTCGATCGTCACGATGTGGAGACGCGGCCGACCGGCGCCTCGGCAGGCGCCGCGCTCAGGCTCGGGGCTTCGGCGGAACCTTCCCGATAATCCGCTCGAAGGCGGCGCGAACCGCGTCCTCGGTCACTTTCAGATCGGCGTCGAGGATCGCGAAATCGGGAAGCTCTCCGGCGCGCGCCAGCAACTCCAGCAGGCCCCGCGGCGCTTCGGAGGCCTTGAAGGGGCCTTCGACGCAGAGGCGCAGGATCTGCGTCAGTCGCTGATAGAGGTGCAGCGCCGGCAGCAGGACCGAGGCCTCACTCGTCGGCAGCAGGCCCGCCCGCGAAGCCGCTGCGAGCACCACCTCCGTCTCGACGCCCAGGATCTCCGGATGCGACTGCGCGTGGATGAGCTGAAGATATTGCGCGACGAACTCGATATCGACGAGGCCGCCCGGCGCCTGCTTCAGGTCCCAGGGACCGTCCGACGCCTTCTCGGCCGCCAGCAAGGCGCGCATGTCGAGCACGTCGCGGGTGATCCGCTTCTGCTCGCGCGGCGCCGCCAGGATCGCGCGCACGGCCGTATCGACCTCGGCGATGAGGCCGGCATCGCCGGCGATCGCCCGGGCGCGCGTCAGGGCCATGTGCTCCCAGGTCCAGGCGTCCTTGGCCTGATAGGCCATGAAGGCCGCGAGGCTGGTGGCGAGAGGGCCGGCATTGCCGGAGGGTCGCAGACGGAAGTCGACCTGATAGAGCGAGCCCTCGGCCGTCGGCGCTGAGATCGCCGCGATCAGCCGCTGCGTGAGGCGGGCATAATACTGGGTCGGCGAGAGCGGCCGAGG
Organism: Kaistia hirudinis; assembly: GCF_014196455.1. Classification (GTDB taxonomy): domain Bacteria; phylum Pseudomonadota; class Alphaproteobacteria; order Rhizobiales; family Kaistiaceae; genus Kaistia; species Kaistia hirudinis. The sequence continues at coordinate 816,957 of NZ_JACIDS010000002.1, read as the reverse complement.
ACCATCGGAACCTGCGGCGTCGCTGTCGCAATCATAGAGCAGGATGAGATCGAGATCCGACGCCGCGGTCATCTCGCGGCCGCCGAGCTTGCCCATCGCCAGCAAGGCGATCCGTCCGCCCTTCACCGTCCCGTGGGAGGCCTCGAATGTCTTGCGCACCTCGTCCAGCAGGCGTCCCACGATGAGCTCGGCGAGATCGGCATAAGCAAAACCGGCAGCGCGCGCCGCGACGGTGCCCGAGATTACGCGGACGCCGATCAGGAATGCCTGCTCCTTGCCGAAGATGCGGGCGCGGTCGAGTGCCTCCTCGAGCGAGCCTGCCTCGGAAAGCGTCGCGTCGAGACGCGAAGCCAACGTCGCGCGATCCGGCAGCCGGCCGAAAAAGGCGGGATCGAGCACGGCGTCGAGCACATGCGGACGCGCGGTCACGACCTCGGCAAGGCGCGGCGCGGTTCCCATGACGAGCGTCAGAAGACGGAGCAAGCCGGGATTGGAGCTCAGCAGCGAGAAGAGCTGGACGCCGGCCGGGAGGCGCGCAAGGAACCGGTCGAAGGCGTTGAAGGCCGCATCGGCATTGTCGGTCGTCGCAAGCTGCTCCAGCAGAACCGGCGTGATCTCGGTCAGCCGCTCGCGCGCCGCAGCCGAGCGCATGGCGGGATAACGTCCGAAATGCCAGCCGCGAATGGTGCGACTGACCTCGCGCGGGTTAGCATAGCCAAGGCGCTTCAGCGTCGCGACCGTCTCCGGATCCTCGTCGTCGCCGGTGAAGACGAGGCTGCCGATCGACGAGGACAGCGTCGGGGCCGCCTCGAAGAGATGGACATAGTGGTCGCGCACCCGCTCCATGGTCGTGGTGAGCGCCTTGGCGAAGGCCGCGACCGTGCGGAAGCACGAGAGGCGCGCGACGACGTCCAGATCCTCCTCCGCCTCGGGCAGCGTGTGGGTCTGCTCGTCGCGGATCATCTGCAGGCGATGCTCGACGCGCCGCAGGAAGCGGTAGCTCTCGGTGAGATCCGTTGCGGCCTTCCGCTCGATCCAGCCCTTGTCGGCGAGCTTCGCCAGCATATCGAGCGTGCGCCGGCCTCGAAGTTCCGGATCGCGACCGCCGGCGATCAATTGCTGGGTTTGGACGAAGAACTCGATTTCGCGAATGCCACCGCGGCCGAGCTTGATGTTGTGCCCGGCCACCGCGATCGATTCATGGCCGCGATGGTCGTGGATCTGGCGCTTGATCGAGTGGATGTCCGCGATCGCGGCATAGTCGAGATATTTGCGCCAGATGAAGGGGGAAAGTTCCTGCAGGAAGGCGGCGCCTGCCGCCTCGTCGCCGCCGACCGGAGCGGCCTTGATCATGGCCGCGCGTTCCCAGTTCTGCCCGCTCGCTTCGTAATAGGTGAAGCCGGCGGTGGTCGAAACGGCGAGCGGGGTCGATCCCGGATCGGGTCGGAGGCGCAGATCGGTGCGGAAGACATAGCCGTCGGCCGTCCGTTCCTGGAGGATGCGCACGAGCCGGCGCGTCAGCTTCACGAAGAAGCTGCCGATCTCGTCCCGATCCGCGACATCGGCGATTTCCGGATCGAACAGCACGATCAGGTCGATGTCGCTGGAATAGTTCAGCTCTCCGGCACCGAACTTGCCCATGCCGAGCAGGATCCAGCCCGAGCCGCGCCCGGGATTATCCGGATGCGGCAGACGGATCGCGCCGGACTGGTGCGCCTCGAAGAGCAGGAAGTTGGTGGCGGCGGAGACCGCCGAGCGGGCAAACGCCGTCAGCGCCTCCGTGACGCGATCGACCTCCCAGACCGCGCCGAGGTCGGCCAGGCCAACCAGCAGCGCCACCTCCGATCGGGCGCGGCGCAGCTCCGCCATCAGGGCATCACCGTCACAGGTCTGCCAGAGCGCTTCGACACGCCCGCAGAGCGCGTCGAAACGCTGGTCCGGATCGTCAGAGAGGATGTCGAGAAGGCGGCGCGGATCGGCGAAGGCCGTATCGCGCAGAAAGGGCGATGCGTCGAACACGGTCGCCAGGAAGGGCGCGATGGCGTCGTTCCGCGCGAGCAGCTCCGCATACGGGCCGGCGCATCCCGCCGCCGCGAACGCCTCGCCGAGGTCGCGCGAAGCCGCCTTGGCACGCGCGGCACGGGGCGGCCGCAGGCCACCTCCGATCCTCGTAGCGAGCGGCTCCCCTCCGCCCGGCGCCTCGGGCGCCCTCCTCCGCGTCGACATCGCCTCCCTTTCGCTTAGGACGAAGCGGGGAATCGCAGATTCACGACCAGCCCCGGATTCGCATCCTGAAGCGATATGGCACCATGATGAAGCCTTGTCACGGCGTCGACGAGACTGAGGCCGAGGCCGCTGCCCGGCATGGTCCGGCTTTTCTCGAGCCGGACAAAGCGCTTCAGCACGCGCTCGCGATCCTCGGCGGCGATGCCGGGACCATTATCCGCGACCGTGACGAGGATCGCGTCGCCGTCGCGGCGCGCGGCAACGGCGACGCGCGGCGCAGCCGGCGGGCGATCGCCGCTGCGGACATATTTGATCGCGTTGTCGATAAGATTGCCGAGCGCCTGCGCGATCAGTTCGCGGCTGCCGACGATCGGAAGCGGCTCCTCCAGCGACAGGGCCAGATAGACCTCGGCCTCTTCGGCGACCGGCTCGTAGAACTCGGCCACATCGGCGACGATCCGCGCCAGGTCGATCGGTCCCATGGCGCCATCGGGCGAACCGGCCTCGATCCGCGCGATCATGAGAAGCGCGTTGAAGGTGCGGATGAGCTGGTCGGATTCCTCGATCGTCGATTCGAGCGCCGTGCGATAAGCACCGAGATCCTGCGGTCCGGCAAGGGTCGCCTCGACGCGCGTCCGCAGCCGCGTCAGCGGCGTCTTCAGATCATGCGCGATGTTGTCGGAAACGTCCTTGAGACCGTGCAGGAGATCCTCGATCCGGCTCAGCATCGCGTTGAGGCTCTCGGCGAGGCGGTCGAACTCGTCGCCCGTCCCCGTGACTTCAAGCCGTCCGGAGAGGTCGCCCGCCATGATCTGCCGGCTCGTGCCGGCGATCGAGTCGATCCGCTTCAGGACGCGACGGCTGACGAAGAACCATGAGCCGAGGGCGAGGACGATCAGCAGACCGAGGCCCAGCACCAGCGCCTTCGCCACGACAGACCGGATGCGCTCGATGTCGGAAATGTCGCGACCGACCAGCATGCGCATGCCGTTCGGCAGGGGCAGGACCTGGACCATCGCGGTCTTCGGACCGTTCTCGTCGTCGAGGCTCTTATAGGGGATGGTGATCGGGTCCAGCCCGCTGCGCTGCAGCAGGGCGGGCGGCACCTCCGTCACATTGCCGGCGACGACGCGGCCTTCGGAATCCGCGATCACATAGAGGCTCGCGCCCGGAACGCGGCTGCGCTGCTCGATCGCCGCGACGATGCCCGTGAGACCGCGGCTCAGACCCTCATCGGCCAGCACGCCGATCTCGGCCTCGATCGAGTCCTTCACCTGCTGGGTGAGGATGCGGTCGGTCTCGCGCGAGATCCAGCCGACAAACGCCACGGCGAAGACGGTGAAGACGACGAAATAGATCGCCGTCAGCTTGAATGCCGTCGTGCGGACGACCTTACCGAGCGCCGTCACGGATCATGTATCCGGCGCCGCGCACCGTGTGGACGAGCGGATCGGGGAAGCCCTTGTCGACCTTGGAACGCAGGCGGGAAATGTGGACGTCGATCACGTTGGTCTGCGGATCGAAATGATAGTCCCAGACGTTCTCCAGCAGCATGGTGCGCGTCACGACCTGGCCGGCATGCTTCATGAGATATTCGAGCAGACGGAACTCGCGCGGCTGCAGCGGAATGACCGTCTGGCCGCGACGCACGATATGGCTCAGCCGATCGAGCTCGAGATCGCCGACGCGCAGCAGCGTCTCCGCCTCACCGGGCTTGCGCCGGCGGGCGAGCACCTCGATGCGGGCCAGCAATTCGGAGAATGCGTAGGGCTTGGCGAGATAATCGTCGCCGCCCGCCCGAAGGCCGGTGACGCGGTCATCGACCTGGCCGAGCGCCGAGAGGATGAGGACCGGCGTGTCGTTGCCCTTGGCCCGCGCCTCGGAGACGAGCGTCAGCCCATCCTTCTTCGGCAGCATGCGGTCGACGACCATGACGTCGTACCGGTTGGATTCCGCGAGAAACGCGCCCTCCTCGCCGTCGGCGGCGTGATCCGGCACATGGCCCGCCTCCTTCAGCGCCTTCAGGAGATAGGCGGCAGTCTCGCGATCGTCTTCGACAAGCAGGATTCGCATGGCGCAAGGTTAGCCGATTAGGGGCGAAAGGGAGAGTGGTCGCGGCCGGCGAGCAGACGCAGGCAAGAAAAAGGCAGGCGGGTTCAGGAACCCGCCTGCCTGGGCATCCGGCACCCAGAGCGGAAAAATGCGCGCTGCTGGTGCCGGCGGGGCCGATGGGGTGGGATCAGGCCTTGGCGAAGGGCAGAGCCACGAAGCGGGTCTGGTCTCCGGACTTGACGCGGATCAGCACCGCCTTCATGCCGGCCTTCTTGGCGTCGACCACCTCGCGCTCGACATCGCCGGGACGCGAGACTTCGCTGCCGCCGACCGCGAGGATGACGTCACCAGCCTGGATGCCCTGCTCGGCCGCAGCGCCGTTCGGATCGACGTCCGAAACCAGCACGCCCTTGTCGTCGGGCGTCGGCGAGAGGGCGAGGCCGAGATCGGCGACGGAGGACGGCTTCACGTCTTCCTGCGCGCTCGCGACCTTCTGCTCAACCGGCATCTTGCCGAGCTTGACCTCGACGGTCTCGTCCTTGCCACCACGCCAGATGCCGAGCTTCACGGTCGTGCCGGGCGCATAGCCGCCGATGATCTGCGACAGGTTGCGCGCGTCATCGACCTTCTTGCCGTCGACGGTCAGGATCGCGTCGCCCGACTTGATCCCGGCAGCAGCCGCGGGGCTGTCCTGCTGGGGATCGGCGACGAGAGCGCCCTTGGCGTCGGCAAGTTTCAGGCTGTCGGCGATATCCTTGGTGACCGGCTGGATCTGGACGCCGAGCCAGCCGCGGACGACCTCGCCATGCTCCTTCAGGTCGGCGATCACGCGCTGTGCGGTCGCGGCCGGAATATCGAAGGCGATGCCGACGCTGCCGCCCGACGGCGAATAGATCGCCGTGTTGATGCCGATCACCTGGCCGTTGAGGTTGAAGGTCGGGCCACCGGAGTTGCCCTTGTTCACCGAAGCGTCGATCTGGATGAAGTCGTCATAGGCCGAGGAGCCGATGTCGCGGCCGAGCGCCGAGACGATACCCGCCGTCACCGTGCCGCCGAGGCCGAACGGATTGCCGACCGCAACGACCCACTGGCCGACACGCACGTCGCCCGGGGCGAACTCGACATAGGTGAACTTCTTGTCCGCATCGACCTTCAGCAGCGCCAGATCGGTCTTCGCATCCTTGCCGATCAGCTTGGCCGTGTACTCCTTGCCGTCCGCATCGGTGACGGTGAAGTCGCTCGATCCGTCGACGACGTGGTTGTTGGTGACGACGTAGCCGTCCTCGGAGATGAAGAAGCCCGAGCCGAGGCCGACCGCGCGGCGGTTCGGCTGGCTGTGCCAGCGGTTCTTGCCGCCCTGTCCCTGATCCTGGAACTGCTTGAAGAAGCGCTCCATGGGCGAACCGGGCGGGAACTGGCCGGGATTCGGGAAGCCATTGTCATCGGAACCGTCGTCCGCGACGTCCGTGACGTCCTGTTTGACGCGAACGGAGACGACCGCCGGCTTCACCTTGTCGACGAGGTCCGCGAAATCCGGCATCTGAGCGGCGGCCTGCACGCGAACCGCCTCGGCATAGGCCGGGGTGCGGCTGCCGAGCACGGCCTCGCCGGCGACGCCGCCTACGATGACGGCGGCGAGCGCCGTGCCGAGCAGGATGCGGCTGCGAACGCGACGGCCAGTCTTCGGTGCGAGATTCTGTTCGGGCATCGGTATCTCCACGAAATTGCAATCATGAGAGCCTTGCGGGGGCTGCATCTCATGACGTCACAATGCCGTTCGGCACCTTACGGTCGCCTGTCACCGATATGAATTCTTGGTAATGTCCCGCCTGGCGGGCTCAGCGTTCGTCGCCCTTGGCGATCAGGGCGCTCAGCCGCTGCTCTTCCTCTGCCGAGAGGGCGGCAGCCGGCGCATTCCGCCGCCGGCGGAACAGCAGGAAAAACAGCGACCCGCCGATCGCCAGAGCGAGCAGCGGCGCGCCCCAGAGCAGCGCATTGTGCCAGGCGAAGGCCGGGCGCAGCAGCACATATTCGCCGTAGCGGTCGACCAGGAATTCCTTCACCGCCGCATCGCTGTCGCCGGCCTTCAGCCGCTCGCGGATGAGCAGGCGGAGGTCCCGCGCGATCGAGGCATCCGAATCGTCGATCGACTGGCTCTGGCAGATCAGGCAGCGCAGCTCCGCCGAAAGCGTCCGCGCCCGCGCTTCCAGCGCCGGATCGGGCAACACTTCGTCGGGCTGCACCGCGAGTGCCGGCACGAGCGAGACAAGGAGCAGGAGGAGAGCAAGCAAGCGGCGCATGGTCACTCCGCCGCGACCGGGACGGCGCGACGCGCCGGCTTCGGCGCCCCGACGCGCAGCCGCCGGTCGGACAGAGAGAGCGTACCGCCCGCCGCCATGACCAGCGCGCCGAGCCAGATCAGCGTGATGAGGCTCTTCCAATAAACACGCACCGTCGTCTCGCCGTCCGGTTTGACGTCGCCCAGCGAGACATAGAGCTGCGAGAAGCCGAAGGTGCGAATGGCGGACTCGGTCGTCGGCATGTTCTGGACCGTGTAGAAGCGTTTCTCCGGCTGCAGCGTGCCGATCGCGGCGCCGCCCTCGCGGATCGAGAAGCGCACGGCGGTTCCCGTATAGGTGCCGCCGGCGACCGGCAGGAAGCCGTCCATGGCGAGGGTTCGGCCGGCGACCTCGACGCTGTCGCCCGGCTTCATGGTGACGATGGTCTCGCTGTTCCAGGCCGTCGATGCGACGATGCCGAGCACGGTGAGACCGAGCCCGAAATGCGCGACCATGGTGCCCCATGCCGCGCGCGGCAGCCCGACGCCGCGACGCACGCTCTCGGCCAGCGGCGCGCGGCCGAGCTTCACGCGGAACGCGATGTCGGACAGCGAGCCGACCAGCAGCCAGGCGGCGAGCGCGATGCCGAGGATGGCGAGCGCCGATCCGGTGCCGGCCAGGAACAGGCCGATGACGATGACGGCCAGCGCCACCAGGAAGGCAGCCATCAGGCGCTGGCTCGCGGCGAGGAGATCTCCCCGCTTCCAGGCAAGCAGCGGACCGAACGGCACGGCGATGAGAAGCGGCACCATCAGCGGGCCGAAGGTCATGTCGAAGAACGGCGCGCCGACGGAGATCTTACCGCCGGTCAGCGCTTCCAGCACCAGCGGGTAAAGCGTGCCGGTGAGCACGGTCGCGCAGGCCGCCGTGAGGATGAGATTGTTGAAGACCAGCGCGCCCTCGCGGCTGATCGGGGCGAACACGCCGCCGGGCGCGAGCGACGGCGCCCGCGCGGCGAACAGGGCGAGGCCGCCGCCGATGAAGACGCAGAGAATGCCGAGGATGAAGACGCCGCGGGTCGGATCGCTGGCGAAGGCGTGGACCGAGGTCAGCACGCCGGAGCGAACGAGGAACGTGCCGAGCAGCGACAGCGAGAAGGCGAGGATCGCCAGCAGGATCGTCCAGATCTTCAGCGCGTCGCGCTTCTCCATGACGATCGCCGAATGCAGCAGCGCCGTCGCCGCGAGCCAGGGCATGAAGGACGCGTTCTCGACCGGATCCCAGAACCACCAGCCGCCCCAGCCGAGCTCGTAATAGGCCCAATAGGAGCCCATCGCGATGCCGAGCGTCAGGAACACCCAAGCCGCCAGCGTCCAGGGCCGCACCCAGCGCGCCCAGGCGGCGTCGATGCGGCCGTCGATCAGCGCGGCGATCGCGAAGGAGAACGAGATCGAGCAGCCGACATAACCGAGATAGAGCAGCGGCGGATGGATGGCGAGGCCGATGTCCTGCAGGATCGGGTTGAGGTCGCGGCCCTCGATCGGCGCCGGGCTGAGGCGCAGGAACGGGTTCGACGTCGCGAGGATGAAGAAGAGGAACGCGACGCCGATGAGCGACTGGATCGACAGGACCAGTGCCTTGAGGCGAAGCGGCAGATTGCGGCCGAACAGGGCGACGAGGGCTCCGAAGAGCGCCAGGATCAGCACCCAGAGCAGCATCGAGCCTTCGTGATTGCCCCACACGCCGCTGATCTTGAAGATCAGCGGCTTCATCGAGTGCGAATTCTCGACGACGTTCGCGACGGAAAAATCCGATACGAGATAGGCGTGCGTCAGCACCGCGAAGCTTATGGCCACGAACACGAACTGGGCCACGGTCGCCGATGGGGCGACGGCCATGAGTTGCGCGTCATGACGCAGCGCGCCGATCAGCGGCAGCACGAAGCCGACGATCGCGAGCGCGAGCGCCAGGACGAGCGAATAATGGCCGAGCTCGACGATCATTGGACTGCCTTTGGCGCAGGGCCTTCACCGGCCATCTCGGGCCGCCACTCGCCGCTCTTCTTCAGCGCCTCGACGACTTCCTTCGGCATGTAGGTCTCGTCATGCTTGGCGAGGATCGTGTCGGCGGCGAAGACGCCGGTCGTATCGACCCGTCCTTCGGCGACGACGCCCTGACCTTCGCGGAAAAGATCCGGCAGAATGCCGACATAGTGCACGGAGACGGCGGCCTTGCCGTCCGTCACGGCGAAGCGGACGACGCCATCGGCTTCCTTGACGACACTGCCGGTCTCGACGAGCCCGCCGAGTCGGAGGCGTGTATCGGGCGATGGTGGCTTGGTGGCGATCTCGGACGGCGTGGCGAAGAATGCGATACCATCGGAGAGCGCATAGAGGACAAGGCCCACGGCCAGCATGAGCACCGCTCCTGCTGCACCGATCAGGCTGAGGCGTCGCTGCTTTCTCGTCATGACCGTTCCGCCGCTTTCTCCATCTTCGCCCAGCGCCTCATGGCGCAGCCTTCGCGCTGATGCCGTTATCAGCCGCCGCCTTCTCGACGGCGGCGAGCACGTCGCTCTTTCCCGCGAGCAGGCCACGGGCGCGCACCAGCGCGGCCTCGGCGTCCGCCTGACGCCCCAGAACGATATAGGCGCGGAAGAGGCGCGCCCATCCCTGCGGATCGTCAGGTGAGGCATCAAGACGCGCCGCAAGGCCCGAAACCATGCCTTCGATCATCTGCTGGCGCTGTTCTGGGGTCTGGTCCGCCGCCGCCGCGACATCGTTGGCGGTCGGGCCCGGAGCCGCAGCCATGGGTGCTCCGCCTTCCAGCCCAGCAAGCTCGGCCTTGGCGGAATCGAGCCAGGGCGCATCGGCGGGCGCGGAATCGATCAGGGACTTCCACGCGGCGACGGCCTCGTCCTTCCGGCCGGACTGACCGAGCCCGATCGCGATGTAGAAGCGGGCGCGAACATTCGACGGATCGGCCTTGAGCGCGCTCGCGAAGGCCTGCTCGGCATCAGCCGTGACCAGGCCGCCATGGATCCGGACCAGCGCTTCCCCATAGAGCGCGTCGCGATCCGGCGTCGCGCCGAGCAGGCGACGGGAATTGTCGAAGGCGCGCGCCGCATCGTCGAAGCGGCCCATGCGCATATAGACCGGGCCGATCACTTCCCAGCCCTTGCCGTCGTTCGGCTCGGCCGCGAGATGCGCCTCGACCTTGGCGACGAGCCCGTCGAGTTCCGAATCGTTCGATGCCTGCCGGCGTTCGGCCAGCGGCTGGTCCGCGAGGTTGGGCGAACCGATCGCGAGATAGGTGCCGACCGCGATCAGCGGCAGGCCGATGATCGCCACGAGGACCGCAAAGCGCCGAAGCGTCGCGCCATCGCGCAGCCTATCGGCCCCGGCATCGGTGACCTTCAGCAGGCGGCGGGCGATTTCGATGCGTGCGGCCTCGGCCTCGGATTCGGCGATCAGGCCCGCCTCGCGGTCACGCGCGAGTTCGGCAAGCTGGTCGCGATAGATCGAGCCGGCCGAATCGGCGGCAGCGTCGCTCGTCCCCCGCCGCCCGAGCGGAGCGAGGACGACGAGCGAGGCGACGGCCGTGAGCACGGCCATGGCGATCCAGAGCAGCATCGGTCTCCTGCGGCCTCTTCAGCCTTGTCCTCCCCGTGCGGATGCATCGTCATCCGCACGCAGGCTGAAAGGCTGTAGCCATTCCAAGGACCGTCCGCATAGCGCAAACTGTCGCGACGCCGTTTGCGTCCGCTCAAATTCCCGTCAGATCGCGCGCGAATGTCAGCTGATCGGGCGCCAGCTTCCGTCTTCCTGCCGGCAGGCGGTGCCGCGCGCCGTCTGCGGCTGGCCTTCGATCCAGATCTGGTGGGTATAGTCCCGGCACTCAACGGCGTTGACGTTGTAGCGCGGGCCGGGAACGACCTCGCCCCGGGCATTGCCGCCGCTCCAGGCAACGGGCGTCCCGGCGCGGCCGGATTCGAGCGCCGCCATCTGAGCCGCTTCCGCACGCTGCTGCGCCTGCGCATCCAGGCTGACGCCGATCGCATTGCCGACGAACGCGCCGATCAGCCCGCCAGCGACCGTCGACGCGACCTTGCCCGAGCCGGAGCCGAACTGGTTGCCGACGGCCGCACCGACCGCCGAGCCGGTCACGATGCCGACCTGCTGGTTGGAGGGAGTCTGGCAGGCTGCCAGCGCGAAAGGCGCTGTGGCGAGAACGATCAAAGGAGCAAGACGCATTATGCCTCACGTGACACCCCGAAGGCCGCCCTCCGGGTCCGGCGCCCCTTGCGCCGACACAATGGCGGAAATTTGGATTTCGGGTGACGGAGCGTCAAGCGGCCGGGAGCCGCAGCTCGGCCGAGAGGCCACCCAGCGCCGAGCGGCGCATGGTGAAACTGCCGCCATAGATCGCGGCGAGATCGGACACGATGGAGAGGCCGAGGCCGGAGCCCGGCTTGCTCTCGTCGAGCCGGCGGCCGCGGCGCGTGGCCTCCGCCATCTGGTCCTCGGAAAGGCCAGGACCATCGTCGTCGACGCGGAGAACGAGCCAATGCTCGTCCGAAGTGGCCGTCTCGAGCGTGCAGGTCAGCGCGACCTCGCTCCGCGCCCATTTGCAGGCATTGTCGACGAGATTGCCGACCATCTCTTCGAAATCCTGCTGTTCGCCGCGGAATTTCGCGCCGGCCGGCACGCTCGCCTCGATCGCGAGATCGCGGTCGAGATGGATGCGCCGCATGGCGCGGACGAGGCGGGCCGTGATCGGCTCCACCTCGGTGACGACGCCGATCACCTTGGAGCGCGCCGCAATGCGGGCCCGCTCCAGATGGTGATTGATCTGGACCCGCATCATCTCGGCCTGCTCGCTGACCTTCTCGGCCAGCGGCCCATCACTCGCCCGCGCCTCGTTGGTGATGACGCTGAGCGGGGTCTTGAGCGCATGGGCGAGATTGCCGACATGGGTGCGCGCGCGCTCGATGATCGCCTGGTTGGAACTGATCAGCGCGTTGAGTTCGCGCGCCAGCGGCTCGAGCTCGGCCGGGAACGGCCCCTCGAAACGCTGCTCGCGGCCGGACCTCAGTTCGGAGAGCCCGCGGCGCACGCGATCGAGCGGATTGAGGCCCCAGCGCACCAGCACGCCGATAAGCGCGATCAGGCCGATGCCGAAGGCCGACAGCGTCACGGCGATCGAGGCCTGGAAGGAGCGGATTTCCTTTTCCAGATCGCTGACATTGCCAGCGACCATCACCTCGTAGCGGTGATCGGCATCGAAGGTGAAGGTGCGGTGCAGCAGCCGCAGTTTCTGGTCGCTGGGCCCGGTGAGCGTCGCGGATTGCAGACCGTCGATTCGCCCGAGCGGCTTGGCGAGCGCGAGATCCAGCGTGTCGGTCGCCAGAGAGCGGGAGGCCATGACGACCTGGCCATTCGCCTGCTGCACCTGCCAGTACCAGCCGGAATAGACGAGCTCGAAGCGCTGTTCGCCGAGATTGCCGGGATCGCGCAGATCGCCGGGCGCCTGTGCCGCGAGATTGCCCACCAGCGTCTTCAGATAGACCCCGAGCCGCTCGTCGAAGGCCCGCTCGACCGTGTCGCGATAGAGCGAAGACAGCACGAAGCCGGCGGCGACCAGGGCGATCGCGGCCCAGACCGTCGCGCCGGCGACGAGGCGGAAGGCGAGCGAATCGAAACGCGGCCTCATGAACCGCCCGTTGTGCCGCCCGGCGTCACGATCCGGTAGCCGAGCCCCCGCACGGTATCGATGATCTCCGCGGGGATCTTCTTGCGCAGGCGACCGACAAAGACCTCGATCGTGTTCGAATCGCGGTCGAAGTCCTGGTCGTAGAGGTGCTCGGTCAGCTCGGTGCGCGACACGACCCGGTCGCGGTGGTGCATCAGATATTCGAGCACACGGTACTCATGCGAGGTGAGCTTCACCGGATTGCCGTCGACGGTGACGCGGCCGGCCTTGGTGTCGATGCGGAGCGAGCCGCATTCGATTTCGTTCGAGGCATGGCCGGCGGCGCGGCGCACCAGCGCGCGGATGCGGGCAAGCACCTCCTCGATGTGGAAGGGCTTGGCGACATAGTCATCCGCGCCCGCGTCGATGCCCTGCACCTTGTCGCTCCAGCGGTCGCGCGCCGTGAGGATCAGCACCGGCATCTTGCGGCCCGCGCGGCGCCAGGCCTCGAGCACGCTGATGCCGTCCATGCGCGGCAGGCCGATATCGAGAATGACGGCGTCATAGGGCTCGGTGTCGCCGAGGAAATGCCCCTCCTCGCCGTCATGCGACGCGTCGACCACATAGCCGGCCTCGCGAAACGCATCGGCCAGCTGCCGGTTCAAGTCCTTGTCGTCCTCGACGACCAGTATCCGCATTGCGTTCAGTTCCCGCTCACCGCGCCGCTCGTCGCGTCGACCCGCAGACGTTTCACCTGCCCGCCGTCGACGAGGACGCTCACCATATAGACGAGGCCCCCGCCGGACTGGCAGAGCTGCGCCGACAGAACTTCGCCCGGAATTCCGGCGCGAAGTTGGCTGAGCGAGACGGCCTGGCCACTCTGCACGGCCTGACGGGCCTCGCTCTGGGACAGACAGCCATTCGCGAAGGCCGGCGCTCCCGAAAGGGCCAGCAGGATCAGCGCCATGACGGCAGGCTTGAGCGCGTTCGACATGCTGTACCCCCTAGCACCGCCAGCATGAACGTGGACTGAATGCGTATCGTCCCCTGCCGTTTGGGGCAACTGCGCGTTGGTCTATCGGGACCCGATCGGTGCCCGCGCGACCCAGCGGCCATAGAGCGCGATGCCGGCCCCGACGAGCGAACCGGCCGCTGTGCCGAATTCGACGATCGCCAGCTGATCGGCGGCGGTAACGGTATGGCCAAGAACAGGCCGATCAGCGGCGAGAGCGCGGCGATGATGGCGCCCCAGGTGACGCGGGAGGTGTACCAGGGCTCGGCATTGGTCGCGTGCTGGATGGCCGGGTCGCGCGCCGCCTCTGCCGCCACGGCCGCGGAGATCGCCGGCACGAGATCCGGCGTCATGGCATTGTCGTCGCGCGCGGCGACGCGCGACAGGGCGGAGTCGACCGCGCTGAGCAATCCATCGATCGTCGAGCTGTTCGCCATCTTGGTTTCCTTTCAGGATGCTGGAGGTCTGCATGCCGCCGACGCATGCGTCGCGCCGAGGGCCTCGTTTACGATTCGTTACAAAGGCGCCACGCGCTCGCCGTTTTTGCGCTGCAGCGTCGCCTCCAGCCGGGGGGCGCCGGTGGAGATGCGTCGATGTTGAAGGCAGTGGTTGTTGCCGCGCTTGGCGGCGTGCTGTCAGGCCATTCGATACGCAACGGCTGGTGGGCCCTGCTGCTCCTGGTCGGTCTGGTCTGCGTCGAGACCGGCTATGAGGCCGTCGCGCATCATTGGGGCCCGGTCCACGACGCCGCCGCCTTCGCCGTGCTCGACACGGTCGGCTCGACCGCGGTTCTGGTCGGCGAGGTGCTCTCGATCTGAGCGCGATCCGGCGCCGCCTAGACAGTCGTCCAGCCCGAGGCCTTGAGCACGAGCAGTTGATCCGTGCCGCGGTCATAGGCGAGCCAGCCCGTCCGGGGCGTCGCGAACCACCAGGCACCATCGGCATAGACGGCCAGCTTGCCGCCCTGCCCCGACCACACGCCCGTCGGGCTCGCTCCGAGCAGATAGCGCGCGCCCTCGGCCGGCGCACCCGGTGGCGCCGTCGCCGCACTCGCCTCCACCGCAAGCTGCACGATGCCGTCCAGCATCTTGAGCGCCGCATTATGCGTCACGTGCTTTTGCGCCTGCGCCGCCGCGATATAGGGCAGCGCGAGCTGCGTCGTCTCGAGTGGATCAGCCATCGATCAGGATCTCCGTGGAAAGGCCGGCACCGGCCGTGGCGCTGAGCTGGGCGACGCGGGCCGTGAAGGGCGCGGATGGCGCGGACAGGACCGCGGCGAGCGTCGCCGCCGGGAGGGCGAGGCTCGGTTCGCTCGCCGTGTAGCGCGCGCGCAGCGTGCTCCCCTCGAGAAGATCGACCCGATAGGCCTCGCTCGCCTCGGCGAGCGGCACCTCGACCTGATCCCAGCCATCACCGCCGATCCGCGTCTGGCGGATCCAGCGGAGCGTCACATCGCCCGCCGCGTCGCGCCGCCCCGTGAGGTGCACCGGCGCCAGGCAGCGGCGCGCAATGCCGGCGGCGGCAAAGTCGCGCTCGGCGAACGTCGCCGGGTCATAGGCCGATGCAAGGGGTCCGGCACGCAGGGCACGCGTCAGCCCGATTTCGGATGTCTGGAGTTCGAACACCGGCACGGCGCCGTCGAGGCGGATGAAGCGCGCGCCGGCCGGATGGCCGGCCGCGGCCAGATCGCTCGTGCCGCCCTGCCCGCGCAGAAGGCCGGAGATCCGCCACAGGCCCGTGCCGACCAGTTCGGCATGACGATACTGGATCACCTCGAACCCGCCGGCCTCGGTGCCGATCGCCGCGAGATTGCCGCCGTTCAGGACCGCCTCGTCCGGCAGGGACGCGAGCGAACCGACGGGAATGGCGATCTCGACGACCGTCGCCTCGTCGAAGCGGGCGAGCGGACCGGGCGGCACGGCGGCAGCGATCGTGCCGAGGACCGCGCGGTGGGCCACCGACTGGCGTAGCTGATAGCCAGATTCCGCCGAGCCGACCGAGATGCCGAACGGACCGTTCCAGGGATCGGCGAAGAGCGCGATCCGCGCGTGCACGTCACCGGTCGCCTCGTCCATTGCCGGCAGGTCGAGCACCACGACATCGGGCGGTCCCGGATCGGCAGTCCAGCCCGGAAGGGTCGCCGAGCCATCGCCGACCGGCGTGGTCGCGGTCGGCGGGACGACGGTTCGTCCCTCGATCCGCCGCACCAGCCCATCCTCGATCCGCCCGACGCGCAGGGTCAGGCTCTCGCCAATGCGGGTCAGGCGGACGACATCGGCCGGCTCGAACTCCAGACGCCTCGGATCGAGCGCGAAGGCGACCGTCTCGCGGCCGTCCCAGAGATCCTGCAGCCGATCATCGGCGAGCGCCGTGGCGACGCCGTCATCGATCACCATGGCCGTCGAGGTGCTCGCCTGCCGCCGGCTCGCCGTTTCGAGACGGCGCGAGGCGACGGTGCGCGAGCGATAATCGTTCAGCGGATCGATGAAGCCGAGGCCATATTCGGCCGGCAGTTCGGTCTCCTGCGCCCGGCGCAGCGTGACGAGCGGCGTCTCGCCGTCTTCCGCCAGTGTCGCCGCGGCGATCGTCGCGCGGGGCAGCGCGGTGCGGACGAAGCGGATCACGTCGGCGGATTCGGCGGCGACGAAGCCGAGCGCCTCGGCGAGCGGCTGTAACGCCTGTCGCGCCGAGCCGACCGAGGCGATCACATAGCCGTCGATCATCCCGTCGATGTCACCGACCGCGAACTGCGTGAAGCCGTAGTCGCGCAGGATCCGTTCGACGAGGCGGATCGCGGACAGCGTGCCGAGCCGGCCGTTCAGCCAATGGCCCGTCTGCCAGTTGCCACCGTCCGACCAGACATCGGTGCGAAAGGGGAAGGCCGGATAGGGCCGCGCATCCCAGGACCAGACATAGGTGCGGTCGATATCCACCATCCGCCCGCCATAGACAGCGGAGACGGGATTCGACGCGGCGGAGAAATCCGGCGAGGCCGGGTCCCAATAGGACAGGAGCGCCGAGATCGCCCGCTCCTGCATCAGCGCGTCGCGCGAGCCATTGGAGAAATGCGGCAGGCGCGAGCCGCCGACCTTGGGATCGGGAAACACGTTAGGCTCGTTGGCGCCCTTGTCGATCGCCGGGCAGCCGATCTCCGTGAACCAGATCGGCTTCCCCTCCGGCACCCAGGAGGTCGGGCTCGCCTGCTCGACATAGCCGATGCGGTTATAGTGCGGCTGGCTCCACCAGGACTTCAGATCCTTGTAGCGATAGACCCAGGGCTTGCCGTAGCCGCCATCGGTGATCGGCGAGCGGATCTGCGCAGCGCGATCGGCATCCGAGCCATAATACCAGTCGAAGCCCTCGCCGCCGGCGATGTTGGATCGGAGATAGGCGATGTCGCGGCCGCTTTCCGCGACCGCCGCGTCGAGATGATCGGCGCCGTCGCGCCAGTCGGAAAGCGGCACATAGGAATCGATGCCGACGGCGTCGATGGCGCCATCGGACCAGAGCGGATCGAGATGGAAGAAGGCGTCGCCCGAGCCATCGGCCGGCTGATGGCCGAAATATTCGCTCCAGTCGGCGGCATAGGTGATCTTCGTGCCCGCCCCGAGGATCGCGCGGACATCGGCCGCGAGCGCCTTCAGCGCCGTCACAAAGGGATAGGCATGGCCGGTCGAGCGCAGCGTGGTCAAACCGCGGAGCTCCGAGCCGATGATGAAGGCGTCGACGCCGCCGGCGATGAGGCACAGAAACGCCGAATGCAGCACCATGCGCCGATAGGACCATTCGGCCGGGCCGGAATAGACGACATTGACACCAGCGATCGCGAAGTCGGTGCGCGCCGCCGAGCCCATGAAGGCGGCGATCTCGGCCTCGACCGCGCTGGTCTTGTCGGGCGTGCCGCTCATGCCCGGCGCCCAGGAGGCGGTGATGCGGCCGCGCCAGGGATAGGCCGGCTGCGTGCCCCAGCCATAGGGATCGGTCAGGCTGTTGCCCGAAGGAATGTCCATCATCAGGAACGGGTAATAGGTGACCGCGAGGCCGCGGCGCTTCAGGTCGACGATCGCGCGCAGCACGCTCTCGTCCGACGGCGTGCCGCCATAGGCCGGACGGCCGCCGATCTGGCTGACCAGCGGCGCGCCCGACCGCACCAGCCCGGACACAGACCAGATCGTGGGCGTCGTCGTCGTGCCATAGGCCTCGACGCGCGGCGTGACCGTGCAATGATTGGCGCGGAGGTCATTGCCGAACCAGGTGACGGCGAGCGCCGCGCGCCGAAGGTTCGGGCAGAGCGCCTGCAGTTCGTCGAGCGAGGCCTGCCAGTCCGTCACCGCGCCGTCTATATGGCGGTTGATCGTCTCGCGGCTGCCGACGCCGCCCTGGAGATAGACGGGCTGCGGATCATAGGCGAATTCCGAGGCGGCCGGGATGATCACGACCGATCGGATTTCGTCCTCGAGCCCGCCGGCCGGGCGGAAGACTTCGAAGGCGAGCTGCGGCAGGCGGTTGCCATAATCGGTGATCGGCAGCCGCTCGAAGACGACGATCGCGGTGCCGCGATAGGCCGGCGTGCCGGCGGCGCCCTGCTTGGCCGCGATCAGGCTGTCGGCGCCCTGCCCCTCGTCGCCGCGATAGACGCGGTGATAGACGGTGGCGAGGTCGATCTCGTCGCCATCGGCCCAGCAACGGCCGATGCGCGCGATCGGACCTTCGCACAGGCCGATCGCAAAATTGGCGTAATAGGAATAGTTGACGATCGACGGGCCGCCCTTGCCGCCCTCCTCGCTCACCACCTCCTCGAACCGCGTCGCCCAGATCACCTGGCCGGAGATGCGGGCCTTGCCATAGACGCGCGGGATCGCCGCGCCCTCCTCCGAACGCTGCACGTTGAGATCGGAAAGGCGCGCGCCCTCGGCCGTCGTGCCGAACAGATACTGGTCGACCGCATAGCCAGCGAGCGCGCCCGCCGCCGCGCCAATGGTGGCGCCGAGCGGGCCGAACACGCCGCCGAGCGCCGCGCCGGCCACCTGCAGAACGAGCGTCGCCATCAGTCGGTCACTCCGGGGAAGGAAAAGGCGAAGGCGGCGCGGCGGCGCCACCAGGGCACGAGATCGGCGAGCGCCACCGCCGCGCCGTCATGGGCATGGATGAAGCGGTCCGGCGCGACCAGGATCGCCGCATGCTTGGCCGGCAGTCCCTCGCGCCAGCGAAAGAGCAGCACGTCGCCGGCACGCGCCTCGTCGAGATCGATGGTCGCCAGATGCCGCGCGGCGGCCTCGGCCAGCGTCTCGCGACCCCGCGCCTCGGCCCAATCGGGCGTATAGCGCGGCGGCGCCTCGGGCTCGGCGCCGCAAACCTCGCGCCAGACACCACGCACCAGTCCGAGGCAATCGCAGCCGACGCCCTTGAGCGAGGCCTGATGGCGATAGGGCGTACCGAGCCACGACATGGCGGCAGCGACGATCGCCTCGCGGGAGATGGGCATGGGGGTCTCCTGCTCTTCACCTAGACGATGATCGCGCTGCCGTCGTTGCGGCTGCCGGTGCGGGCGTAGCCGAGGCTGAAATCATTGCCGGGCATGTGCGGGAAGCCGCGGAAATTGAGCGCGTTGGCGAACTTGTCGCGGCAGGTCGAAAAGCGCTTGTCGCAGCCGGCCGTGATGCTCAGCGTGTCGCCGGGCGCGATCGTGCCGGTCATCGCGGTCCATAGTTCGACCTTGATGACGTTCTCGATCAGGCGATGCGTGCGCACCACGGCACCGCGGCCGGCATTGGCGCCGCTGGTGAAGCTCACCCGGCCGCGCTCGAACCAGCCGACCTGATAGCCGTCGATGCCGGAGAGCGTCAGCCATTTGCCGTCCGTACTCGCCACCACGCTCACGCTCGCCCGGAAGGCGGACGCATCGAGGTTCTTGCCGCAGCGCGCATCGCCGAGATCCGCGTCGCAGGCGGCTCGGAAGGCGCGGCCCTGCGGCTGGTCGAGCATGGCGGCGAGGCCGCGGATCTCGACGCGGAAGGCGCCGTCCTCGCGCACCACCTCGCCGACATGACCGGTGCGCATCAGCAGCCGCTCCGCCGGCGCCTGCCAGTTGACCGTGAAGGTCTCGATCGTCGCATGGTCATAGAGCCCGGCGGCGAGATCGGCTTCCGCGATGCGCTCGGAGGAGAGCGCGCCGGCCACGTCCATGCCGCCGGTCGAAAAGCCCGCCGCGCTCGTCGCCTCGCTGGCGGTGAAGCCGCTCGCCGCCTCGAAGGTCACGCCGTCGAAGACGAGGTCGCGGTCATGATCGGTGAAGCCGAGCACCGTGCCGTCCTTGCGCGTCAATCGCCAGCACCGGCACAGCGTCGTCGCCTCGCCGGCAAGATGCGCGGCGAGATCGGGAGGGAGCGTCCTCACGGCAGGATCTCCACCAGCGGGATGGACGGGATCTCGCCGGCATCGAAGGCGGCGAGGTCGATCGCGAGCTGGTCGACATCGAAGCGCACGGGCACGTCGAAGGCGAAGCCGGCGGTGACCGCGGTGCCGCTCGCCGGCACGTGGCCCGGCAGGAATGTGACGATGCCGCTTGCCGGATCGACGGCGAAACCCGTGCCTTCCGCGACCTCGACGCCGTCGACGGCCACGCGCACGCTTCCCTCGACCGGCTTGGCGATGGTCCGCACATAGGGCGCATGCGCCGCGCCATAGGTCTTCACCAGCTGGAACGCCGCATTCGTGCCGTCGCCGGTGCCGATCGCCTGGTCGAGCGGACCGGGGACAGTGCCCGGCGGCGCGGAGGCATCGTCGGTGCGGTCGCGCCAGCGGAAGCCGAACAGCTTGCCGCGCCGCTCCTCGAAAAAGGCGATGACGGCATTCATGTCCGCGAGCGAGCGCACGCCATAGCCGGCATCATAGCGGCGGCGCGAATCCGCCCAGCGCTGGTTGCGCGTCTCGCGCCCCGAGCCGAGCGTCACCACCTCGGTCCGCCGCTCCGGCCCGCCCCGCGAGCGAAAGGCGATCCCGGTCGGGAAGCGGATCTCGTGGAAGGATGGGATCAGGGGCATCTTCGTATCTCCAGGAGGCCGTGCGACGTGGAGATGAAGGCCAGCAAGACCCTCACCCCAACCCTCTCCCGCAAGCGGTAGAGGGGGTTCCGCCGGCGGACTTCATCCCTATCGAGGCTGATCGTTGGCGCCCCCTCGCCCGCTTGCGGGAGAGGGATGGGGTGAGGGTCTTCCAACGCCGAAGCGTCCGCGCTACAGCCCGCGCCGTCCCCGCCCGACCGCTCGCGCCAGCGTCGCCGCGACCTGGGCCTCGGATTTGCGGAAGCTCGATGCGTCCTGGGTCTGGATCGCGACATTGACCGTGACGCCGCCCTGCCCGCCGCCGGCGACGCCGAGGCGCCCGTCCGGCCCGCGCGCCAGCGGCATCACCGCCTCGGCGCCCGCCTCGCCCATCAGGCCGAGGCCGCGGCCAAGGGGAAAATAGGTCGGGCTCGCCACGACGCCGCCGGAAGCGAACGGCACGACGCCGCCCTTGGCGAAACCGCTGACGCCGAAAGACGACAGGACGCCCGAAAGCGCCGCCCCGATCCCGTTCTGGAGCGGCTTCAGCGCCGCGTTGAGCGCGATCGTGGAAAAGCGCAGCGCCAGGTTCTTCAGCACGTCATCGAGATCCTTGCCGCCGATGAGGGCGCTCGAAAAGGCGCTGGTGATCGCGGAGGAGAACGAATTCGCGCGCTTCGACAGGTCATCCAGCGAAGCGCGAAACGCGGTGGTGTCGGCCGAAATGGTGACCGAGAGTTCGTCGACGACAGTGGGCATGGGATGCCTTTCTTAAACGCTCCCGCTGCGGGAGGAATGCCGGAGAAGGCGCTGCCGGGCATGACACACCGCTCTCACAGAATGCCGTCGTTCCGGCGAAAGCCGGAATCCATCCAGCCTGAAGCCGTGGTCGATGGGCGCTTCGGCTGAATGGACCCCGTGTCATGCACGGGGTGACGGCGGAGCCTGGGACGACGGCAGGGCCTGAGCGGCGCTCCCTCCCCGGCCCCCCGCTTTGCGGGAGAGGGGGAAAGAAAGCTTCAATCCGGAAACCTTCTCGCCAGTTCCTCCAGTCGCTCCCTGTCCATCGGCGCGCTCGTCCTTCCCGTCAGGCCTTCGATGGCGCTTGCGAGTTCGCGCGGCGTCAGGGCCCAGAAATCGCGGCTGGAGAGCTTGAGCACGCCGAAGCCGATGGCCATCGCCTCGCGCCAGGGAAACGGCGCGGCTTTCATGGCTCGCCGCCGAAGGTGACGGCCAGCAGTTCGGCGACGATGCGCGCGAAGCCGGCCGCGCCGCCTTCTGCCCGCATCGTGGCGACCTCGTCGTCGGAGACCTCCGCGCCGGCGGCGCGGAGGCCTGCCCCGATGATACGGGCCGCGTCGCGCGCCGACAGCTTGCCGTCCGCAAAACGCGCAGCCAGCGCCGCGAGATCGCCGGCGCCGAACACGGCTTCGAGCTCCGCGAGCGCGCCGAGCGTCAGCACGAGCACACGCGCCTCGCCGTCGAGGACCGCCTCGATCTCGCCTCGTCTGCGATTGGCCATCAGGCGGCCGTGAAGCTGACGGGGCCGGCGGATTCGAGCGCGATCTCATAGGTGATCGCGCCGTCATGCTCGCCGGCATAGTCGAGCGCCGTGATCTGGAACGCACCGGCCAGCGTGCCGAAATCCGGCACGATCAGCTGATAGTCGCGGATCGTCCCGTCGAAAAAGACCGTGCGCATCGCCGCGTCGGACGCCTGGTCGCGGAAAATGCCGGCGCCCGAGATCGAGGCGCGGCGCACCCCGGCGCCGGCCAGCAGCTCGCGCCAGCGGCCCGCGGAATCGGTGTCGGTGATGTCGACCGTCTCGGCATTGAAGGCGATGCGGCGGGTCCGCAGCCCCGCGACGGTCGCGAAGGCGCCGGCGCCGCTCGTGTCGATCTTCAGGAGAAGGTCCTTGCCCTTCTGCGCGGTCATGATGTCTCCTTCGCCAATTGAGCGGGATGACCCGCCGGAGGGTTTCGTGTCGGATCAGGCGATCAGCGTGCGCCCGGCAAGCCGGGCCGATCTCGATTTCGTTTTCGCCAGCGAGCGCCTGCCAGGCTATGAAGCGCTGGTCGGCCGCTCCGGCATGGCGCAGCACGAGACGTTCCTGGAGGACGGCCGCCATGCCTATTTCATCGGCGAGCGGGCCGGCGCGCCGGTCGGCTTCGTCATCGTGCGCGACTGGAACGCCGCCGATGGCTGCGCGCTGGTGAAGCGCGTGGTGGTCACCGAGCCCGGCCGCGGCATCGGCCGCGCCATGCTCGCCGCCGCCATCGACCGCGTCTTCACGGATACGCCCTGCTACCGTCTCGAAATCGGTCTTTTCCCGGCTAATGAACGCGCCCGCCGCGCCTATGCGGCGGCCGGCTTCACCGTCGAAGGCATCACCCGCGGCCGCGTCTTCATGGGCGGCACGCATCACGACGAAATGGTGATGTCGATGCTGCGGCCGGATTGGGAGGCAAAGAGAGGACTTGAACCCTCCCCTTGAGGGAGAGCTAGGGAGGGGGTACCGGCGGGCTCTCTCCGGTCGCGGTGCGCTCCGCTCTTTCACCTCCCCCTGAGGGGGAGGTCGACGGCCGAAGGCCGGCGGGAGAGGGTTTAGGGAACCATCCGGAGAGGCCGTAAACCCTCTCCCGGCCCTTCGGGCCGACCTCTCCCTCAGGGAGAGGTGAAAAAGAGAGCCAGTAGGAAAAGCCACCCCGGCAGGAGAGAGCCAAGTTCCTACCCCTCCACCAGCGCGCCGAGCCTGAGCACGCCGTGCTCGGTGAGCCCGTCCGGATCCATCCGCACTTCGGCGAATTCGGCGCGGAGCAGCACCAGCGTATGATCGGCGAGCGGCAGCTCGGCCTCGTGCAGCAGGCGCATCAGCGCGCCGAGGATCGTCCAGGCCTCACGCTTTCCCGCGGCGCGCGACCAGACATGGAGCAGGACGCGGAGCGAGCCGCCCGCCGTGTCGCCATCCGACCAGTCGGTCTGGCCGGCGTCGCCGATCGCGACGAACGGAAATTCAGTGCCGCGCGGTGGCGCGTCATGGATGCGCGAGCCGCCGATGAGCGCGCCGAGATCGGCATCGGCGCGAAGATGCGCGGCGATGGCAGCCTGCAGGTCGAGCGCGGCCGGGTTCATGCGGGCCTCCGTCGGATGGCGTCGATCGCCGGCGCAAGGACGGGATCGGCAGGCGCGCCGAGCGCGCCGAATTCGCGGGCGAAGAGGTTCGGGGCGGATAGGGTGAGGGTGACCATCCCTTCACCTCCCCCTGAGGGGGAGGTCGACGGCCGGAGGCCGGCGGGAGAGGGTTTAGGGAATTCTCCGGATAGTCCGTAAACCCTCTCCCGGCCCTGCGGGCCGACCTCCCCCTCAGGGGGAGGTGAAAGAGGACCGCCGCCTGTGGCGGCGCCCCCCTCTGCCGCTCTCCCCCGCAAGGGGGGAGAGGGCTGATCGCGACCTCCATCGACGCCGGCCAAAGACGCGGAGAGCTGGCTTGCATTCCGCTCCACCGCCCCCGCAATCGCCGCTTCCGCTGCCTTGCTCAATGCCGTCGCCAGGGCGGCGCCTGTCAGCTTGCGGCTCATATCCGTTCCTCCTCGGCGTCGATGGTGAGGAAGCGGCGGTCCTCGGCCGCGTCGCGGAGGCTCGCGATGCGCAGGACGCGGCCGCGGTGCCGAAGGCGCATCGCGCCCGTCACGTCGTCGCGCCAGCGGATCGTCACGCGGTGGGTGATGCGCGTCGCGAGCCGGCCATTGGAGCTGTCTTCGCGAGCGGCGACCGGCTCGATCGCGGCCCAGACGGTCGCCAGCGTCTCGAAGGCGATCGTCGCGCCGCCGGCGCCGTCCTCGCTGCGGACGGGCCGCTCGATGACGACGCGATGCGCAATCCAGCCGGGATCGAAATCGTCCCTCACAGGGAACGGACCTTGTAGGGCGCGATCAGCGCCTCGAAGCCGGCGGGCGCGATCGCGCCGGAGAAATCATGGCCGACCATGCCGCGATGCTCGTACCAATGCGTGACGAGGATCAGAATCGCCTGGCGCAGCGGCGCCGGCACGTCGATCGACGAGACGCCATAGCCGGCGGTCAGGTCGATCTCGATGCCGTTGTCGTAGAGCGCGGCGGCCGGGCGGAGCTTCGCGACCAGGCGCGGCGGATTGGCCTGCGCCTCGACCCGCCAGTTCTCTTCCCCCCAGAGCGTCGGCGCGCCGACGATGTCGTAGAAGGTAACGGCGTTGACCGCGATCAGCGGCGAGACCGGCAGTTCGATCGCGCGGCCCTTCGGCCATTCGGACAGATAGAGGCGCCAGTTCTGACGGATCAGCGCGCGGCGCGTCGCGGTCTCGACATGGATGCGCGCGGAGGTGATCGCGGCGGTGATCAGCGCGTCGTCGTCGTCGAGATCGATGCGGAGGTGCGCCTTGACGTCGGCCAGCGACACGGGCTCCAGCGCCGGCCCGGTGGTGAGAGCAGCGGTCATGATGATGTCCTGCGAAAAGGGAAGGCGGAGGTGGTCAGCCGTGCCCGGTTCCCTCCCCCTTGCGGGGAGGGCTAGGGAGGGGCTACCGCCTCCGACGGATCAGGATGGGAAGGGAGCGCCGCTTCCAACGACATCGGCCGGCGCCGGTACCCCCTCCCCGATCCTCCCCGCAAGGGGGAAGGAGAAGAGTCGCCGGGGGCCGCTACGACGTCCCGAACTTCAGCAGCTTGATGGCGTCGAAATCCTGCACGCCGCCGCCGACACGCTTCGCCGTGTAGAAGAGCACATAGGGCTTGGCGGAATAGGGATCGCGCAGCACCGAGACGCCGAGGCGGTCGACGACGAGATAGCCGCGCTTGAAATCACCGAAGGCGAGCGCGAGCGCATTGGCGGCGATGTCCGGCATGTCCTCGGCCTCGGTGACCGGGAAGCCGAGCAGCGAGGCTTCGCCGCCCGCCACCGCCGCCGGCTGCCAGAGATAATTGCCTTCGGCATCCTTCAGCTTGCGGATCGCCGCCTGGGTGCGGCGGTTGAGCACGAAGCGGGCATTGGCGCGATAGCCGGCCTTCAGCGTGTAGATCAGGTCGATCAGCACGTCGGAGGGATTGGAAGCCGGCAAAGCACCGGACGCGCCGGTCACGACATAGCCGATCTTGCCCCAGCTCCAGGAGCCTTCCGCCGCCGTCGTATAGGCGAGGAAACCCTTCGGCTTGTTGGAGCCATCGCCGGAGACGAAGGCGGTGCCCTCCTGCGCGGCGAAGGCGCCCTCGACCTCGGCGGCGAGCCATTCGTCGATATTGACGGCCGAGTCATCCAGCAGCGCCGCCGTCGCCGCCGGCATGGCGTAGAGCTCCATGGCAGGGAAATCGAGCGCCGCGATGGTCGGCGAGGTCGTCTGGCTGCGCGCATCCGTCTCGCCGGCCCAGCCGACCGCCGGGCCCGCCGTCATGAAGGGACGGCGATAGGTGCCCGACGAGACCTGGCGCACATCGGCGATGGCGCGGATCGGCGAGATATTGGCGAGGCGCTTGCCGATCTCGGTCTCGGTTTCGAGCGGCACGGTGTAGCCGCCATCGGCATTGGAGCCGGCGGACAGCGCCTTGGCCTCAAGACGGCGGAGGCCATCCTCGTCGCCGCCGCGGACATAGGCCTCGAAGGCGGCCTTGTGCTCGCTCGGCCGCCGCTCGCCGCCCCGCTCGCCAGAGAGCGGCGGACGGCGGCTCTTCAGCGTCAGCTCGTCGAGCGACTTGTTGATGCGGTCGAGCTTCTCGACGGTGAGCGGATCGGCCGAGAGCTTCTGCTCGATCTCGGCGAGGCGCTCGTCATTCGTCTCCTTGAACGCCTCGAAGGCGGAGAGAAAATCGTCGAACGCCGCCGCGACGTCGCCGCCTTCGGCCGACTTCATCTCGGCCGGCTTCACCGTCCCGCCCTTGCCTTCGGCCGCCTTCGCCTCCGGCGCGCGGATCCGTTCCTCGATGCTGGTCATTTGGATGTCCTCTTGCTGCTGGTGGTGCCGTTCAGGGAGAGCGCCGCGCGCCGCATCTGCGCGGCCAGCGAACGGGAGGCGGGGCGCGCCTTGACGGCGGAGACGCGCGCCTCGGGCTGCATGGGAAAGGTGACGACCGAGATCTCCCAGAGATCGATTTCGGTCAGGCGGCGGATGCCGTTCGCCCGCTCGGCCCTCGCCTTCACGGTCTTGAAGCCGATCGAGAGCCCGTCGAGCGCGCCGGCCCGCATCAGGCTCGCCACTTCGCGGCCGCGGGCGACGTCGAGCGTCAGCCGGCCGCGAACGAAGAGGCCGCGCTGGTCCTCGCGAATGTCGAGCCAGACGCCGATCGGCTCGGCCGGATCGTGCTGGTAGAGCATGCGGATGCCCGAGGCGCGCCGCGCCGCGACCGAGCGGAGAAACGCGCCGGGCATGACGAGGCCGCCGGAGAGATCGGCGACGCCGAACAGGCTGGCATAGCCGGAAAACGTGCCCTCGCCGTCGATGCCGGACAGATCCGCGGCGGCGACTTTCGTTTCGAGCAAAGGCGGTGCGATCGGTGGTGGCATGGGGTCTCCATCGCGGCGCGGGCC
The DNA here is from genome assembly GCF_014196455.1 of Kaistia hirudinis. Lineage (GTDB taxonomy): Bacteria > Pseudomonadota > Alphaproteobacteria > Rhizobiales > Kaistiaceae > Kaistia > Kaistia hirudinis. Next base: position 790,102 of record NZ_JACIDS010000002.1, on the reverse strand, counting down.
GCGGTTGGCATGTCGTGCATCAGACGGTCGGGACGGAGGGCGGGAGCCCCCTCCCCAGCCCTCCCCCGCTGCGCGGGAGAGGGAGCAGGCCGGCGCCTTTCGATCGGCGTCGAGACAAGCGGCTGGCATCCCCTCTCCCGCTTGCGGGGGAGGGTTAGGGAGGGGGCTTGAAGCGCACGGCGCTTCAGAACTGAGTTGAGAAGGGAGCTATTTCCCGAATCCGCGGAATCCCTTGCGGCGACGGGCTCACAATCGGGTTCAGCCGTCCCATTCCCCCTCCCCTTCGGCGCCATAGCCGACGGCCTGGCGCTTCTCGTCGCGGGAGAGGAAATCGGCGGCGGCGACGCGGCGCCAGAGCGCCTCGCGCTCGTCGGCCAGCGCCTCGACGGCATCGGCGTCATAGCCGAGCCGGATGGCGCCGCCATAAGCGGGCGCCAGCCAGTTGGCGAGCGCCGCTGCCGTGCGCCCGACCAGCGGCAGCACGGTCTGGCGCCAGAAGGCGCGGTTGGCCTCGGCGTAGTTCGAATAGGTGCTGTCGCCGGGAATGCCGATCAGCATGGGCGGCACGCCAAAGGCGAAGGCGATCTCGCGCGCCGCGCCGTTCTTCGCCTCCATGAAATCCATGTCGCGCGGGGTCAGCGCCATCGACGTCCAGTCGAGCCCGCCTTCGAGCAGCAGCGGCCGGCCGGCCGAGATCGCGCCGGTATAATTGGCCTCCAGCTCGCGCTTCAGCCGCTCGAACTGGTCCTGGGAAAGGTTCGCCCCGCCCTCGCCGCGATAGACCAGCGCGCCGGAGGGACGGGCGGAATTGTCGAGCAGCGCCTTGTTCCAGGCGCCGGCGGCATTGTGGATGTCGAGCGCCACGGCCGCCGCCTCCATCGGCGCGAAGCCGTAGTAGTCGTCGAGCGGGTGGTAGCGCTTCAGATGCAGGATCGGCGCGATGTCGCCCGCGCCCGTCCCCTCGAAGCGCAGGGTCCGCCCGGCGGCGGTGTATTCATAGGCCTCGGGCCAGCCCTCCGGCCCCGGCACGATGCGCATCCGATCGGGCCGCAGCGCATGCAGCTCGGCCGGCGCGGCGCCGAGACGGACGAGCTCGGCATAGGCATTGCCGGCGACGAGCAGGTTCGCATAGAGCGTTTCCATCAACTCGGCGCCGCCCTGGTGGCGGTTCGGCCGGGCAAGCAGCGCCAGCAGCGGATGATCCGGCGCCTCCGCCTCGCCCTCATAGGCGAGCAGCGGCACCGAGGCCGCGGCTTCGGCGATCATCGTCACGGCGCGGTAGACGACCGCATTCTTCATGAAGCCCTCATGGGCGAGCGCGGCGAGATCGCGCGGCGTCCAACGGGCGCGGCCCTGCCCCTGCAAAGCCAGCAACGGCCCGGTCCGCGACGCCTTCGCCTCGGGCACGGCAACGCGCCGCCCGAGCAGGCGGGAAAGGAGTGAGGGTTTCATGAGAACTCCCGTCGATGAAGGATGTGCCGGCCGAACCGATGCGCCGCCGCGCCTTCCTCCTCTCCCTTGGGGGGAGGTGAAGAAGGGCGGGCGCGAGGCCGGATTGATGCCCTGCGGTGACTCGAGGTCGGGGCCTTACCCCCCGTCCCGGTGCGTCCTGAGGAACGCCCAGACGATCGAGGCGATGGTGGTGCCGCCGAGGATGGCGGCGACGAAAGGTTGCGCATGGGTGATCGCGACCGCCGTCACGGCGAGCGCGAGCAGCACGAAGGCGAAGGCAAACAGGCGACCCAGCAGATCGGCGCGCGCGAAAATCTCCGCCTCGCGGCGCTCCATCATGCGCCGATGGCCGGATTCGCCCTCCCATTGCCGCATGATCCGCTCGGCGCCGTCCGCGACCACGTCGTCAAACTGGCGCAGCAATTGCGGCGGCGGCAGCGGCCCGGCCCAGGCATAGGGATGGGCGGCGAGATCATCGGGCGGCGCCTCCTCCACGGCCGGATCGCTAGCCGGACAAGCGGGCACGATCGACGACCTTGCGGAAATCCGCGCCGAGCCGGTCCCAATCGCCGGCGAGCGAGCGCGCGACCCGCACCGATTTCGCCCCGGCATCGGCGCGCGGCGCGGGATGCGCGAACACGGCCAGCGCGCCGAGCCCGCGCAGCAGCGCCCCGATCGGCGACGCGCGGTGGGCGGGGTGCTTCTCCTTCGTCACGCCCATGGCGATCCTCCATCGCTCGAAGCGGCCTCAGATCATCCTCACCCGCGGCTCGCCGGCGCCTTTCAGCATCAGCGCGGTCAGCGCCCAGACGAGCGCATCGAGCCGGTCCGGCGAGCGGCCGTTCGAAAGCCCTTCCGGCCCGAAATCCGCCAGTTCGTCCTCCAGCTGCGGGAACGTCCCGGCATGGCGCACGCGGCCCTGTGCATAGAGCGCGGCCACCGGCTCGGCGCGCAGATATTTGCCCCGCGTCGCGCGCACCGGCGTCACCGGAATGTGCGGATCGACCTCGCCGATCACGCTCGCCACCATGTCGCCGCCCTGGTTGACCTCGGCGACGAGAATGTCGGCGTCGAGCGCGCGATAGAGCCCGACCGCCGCCGCTGCCCAGGCGGCGGGCTTCACCTCCGCCACCGAGCGGTCCGCCAGCACATAGGCCGTGCCGTCGCCGGCGAGGCCGCAGGCGACGATGCCGCAGGCATCCGCGCCGCGCCGCCGCGAGGCGGGCGGATCGACCGCGACCGCGATCCGCTGCAATTCCGGCGCGCTTTCGACGCGCAGCGCCTCGATCGCGTCACGGCTCCAGAGCGCGTCGGCGCGATCCTCGATCAGTTCGCCGTCGATCTCCTGCCGGCCGAGCCGCGTGCCCTTGTACCGGCCGAGCACGCGCTCCAGGAAGCCCGGCGCCAGATTGGCGAGGTTCGCCCCCGTCCCGGCTCGCGTCACCACGGTGCGTTCGGCGGCGATCAGGCGCTTCATCAGCTTCGTCGTGCGCGGCGTGGTCGTGACCAGTTGGCGCGGCAGATCGCCGAGGCGAAGGCCGAACTGCAGCATGTCCCAGGTCGCCTCGCCATGGCGCCATTTGCCGAGCTCATCCGCCCAGGCGGCCTCGAATTGCGGGCCGCGGAGGCTTTCCGGGTCCTCCGACGAGAAGCAGAGCGCATAGGCCCCGTTCGGCCATTCGAGCCGGCGGCGCGAGGGCTGCCACAGGGGCCGCTCGTCCCGCCGGTGCACGGCGAGGAGGCCCGAGACGCCCTCGATCATCACGTCGCGCACATCGGCCAGCGTCTCGCCGACGAGCGCGATCCGCCCGGCCGGCGCACTGGCATAGCCGGGGCGCCCCGCGGCCATGGCGCGGACCCATTCCGCGCCGGCCCGCGTCTTGCCGGCGCCGCGCCCGCCGATCATCAGCCAGGTGAGCCAGTCGCCCGCCGGCGGCAGCTGGTCGTCGCGGGCCCAGAAATCCCAATCCTTCGCGAAGGCGTCGATTTCAGCCGAGCTCAGCCGCGCGATCGCCGCCGCCGGGCTCCGGCCCGCCCGGATCGAGGCGTTCCAGGCGTTTCGCAAGCTCCGCGCGGAGCGTATCGAGATCGACGGCGACATCCTTCTTCCGGTCCTCCTCGGCCTTCAATCCGTTCAGCGTCTCGAATGTCTTGGCGAGCACGGCGAGCATGCGCGCATCCTTCTCGTCGCTCTCGCCATCGGCGGCCGCGAAGCGCTTTTCGAGATCGGCGATCTGTCGCTCGAAGGAGCGGAAGAGCCGCGCCACCAGCGAGACGCGATCGGCGGCGCGGATCGCCGCGGCCCGGGTCGGCGCATGCGGCCGCACCCAGCCCTCGCGTGTCGCCCGCGCCCGGAAGGTGCCGCGCGGCATGCCGGTCCGCTGCTCGATCTCCGCCTCGCTGAGCACCCCCTCCTCATAAAGCCGCCGCGCCGCGGCGACCGTCTCGTCGGAATGCGCGGGCATGGTAGAGTTCCTTTTGCGGACGCTATTCGTACGGCCTGCAGGCCGTCGCTCGTCGATCATGCAAGGCGCCGAAGGTGCCATCGTCTTGAGCCCTCCCCTTGAGGGAGGGCCAAAACCGCGTAGCGGTTTTGGGGAGGGGTCGCTTCGCGGGGAAGAGAAGCACGCTTCGGCGTTGCCGAAGCAAACCCCTCCCCGAAAGTGCTGCGCACTTTCGACCCTCCCTCAAGGGGGGGGTTCAAGCGGAGATCGCCGTCCACCCGCCGGCCCTCGCCACCTGCCACCCCCAAATAAGACGCGGCGATTCCGCCTTGCCGGGCCGACGCAGGACAACAGCCGCAGGCAAGGCGGAATCGCCGACCGGCCCGGGGAGGAACGGGCCGGGTCGGAGACCAACCAAGGATGAAAAGGGCAAAGAAAAAGCCCGCCAAAGCGGGCCACGAAGCTGTCTCGCATCGGACCGGCAAAACCACCACCCGGCGGCATCGCGCAACTGTCCGACTATGCCTGAACCCTACCGGAGCAGCGCGGCGCTGTCAAGGATTTTATTCCTAGGATTGGGTCCCTTGGCGCGCGACGCTGACAGAGTGCCGAGATGAAGCCCGCACAGGTTGTTGACGTTGGAGTTATTGCAATTAAAGATTGCGATCTATCCGGCATTCGCCTTTGGGGGGCAGGGAATGAGCGTGAGATCGACGGCCTTGGTTGTGGCCGTGGCGCTGGGGGTCAGTGCCTGCGCCTCCCGTCCGGATGATATCTCGGCGGCCTATGTATCGCCCCTTCCGTATCAGCAGCTGAGTTGCGAACAACTGGCCGCCGAGGCTCAGCGCGTCTCGATCAGCGCCGCAGCGTCTGCAGGCGCGCAGAACCAGCAGGCCAGCAATGACGCGGTGGCGACGGCGATCGGCGTCGTCGTGTTCTGGCCGGCGCTTTTCCTGATCAAGGGCGACAATGCCAAGGCCGGCGAGGTGGCGCGGCTCAAGGGCGAGATGCAGGCGATCGAGCAGGCGTCGATCGCCAAGCAATGCGATATCCGATTCCAAGGCGCGCCTCCGGCATCCGCGAAACGATCCCAGACGGCCTCCGCGCAAGCCAAGGCCGCACCCGCCGCACCTGCGCCGAAGGCCGCGCCGGCAGCACCACCGGCTCCGACTGTGACCACAACGGCTCCGGCCGCTCAAACCGTTGGCGCCACGCCCAACTGATGATCCTCCGGGCGGCCCCATCGACTGCCGAGACCAAGCAGTAACCGCCGCTCCCGTGCCGCGCTCGCCCGCCACCCGTCACATGCCCGCCAGCAAGACGTAGATGTCTGGGACTCGACCGGGCGTGACGGCGGCGGATCTCCACGGGTTCGCTCCTGACCACGCCCCCTCCCCCGTCATTGCCGGGCTTGACCCGGCAATCCAGGCCTCCTTCGCTGGGTCGAAGGCGGGCGCCGCGGGAAAGGCTGGATTGGCGGGTCGGGCCCGGCAATGACAAGCCTTGGCGGGCTGGCCGCGCGATATCTCGGCGCGGCGGATGCTGATCCTGCCGCGCCGTCCCCGGCGGATCAGTGCGGCCTGCGGGCCGGATGTGTCGCAGACGGCGCTCCTCTCATTCCGGCCGGCCTCCAACACTCCAATGTCATTTCCAACTCAACTGTTGGAATCTCGCCCCATCCATGCTTTGCTCTGTTCCAACAGCTGACCCCACAATCACCTTCCATTGCTGGAACCATGCAATTTCAAGAACTTGACAACGACCAGCGCCGTGAGATGGTCAATTCGCGGCAGCGTTTCGAGGCGTTTCAGGCGGCTTTGAAGCGAAGCGACAGCTATCGCGGGTCGATGGTGTTTTCGGCGACCGGCGGCACGGACTATCTGCTGAAGAGCTATTACGACCCCAAAAGCGGCCTCCGGCGGCAGAGATCGCTCGGCCCCCGCACGGCGGAAACCGAGGCGCTGAAGCAAGCGTTCGAGCGCGGGCGCGCGGAGGCGGCAGAGGATCTGAAGGCCGCGCGGGCCGCCATCGAACGGCAGGCCGGCATCAACCGGGCGCTCGGCCTCGACCGCATACCGGACCTCGGCGCGCGAATCCTGCGCGCGCTCGACGCTGCCGGCGTCATGGGCCGGGGCCTGCGCGTCGCAGGGACGAACGCGCTCTTCGCCTATGAGGCCGCGGCGGGGGTGCGCTTTCCGGTCGGCGTGACGACCACCGAGGACATCGACCTCCTGTTCGACGCCCGCGCCCGGATCGACTTTCTCGCCGAGGAGGAAGTCAGCGAGCGCAGCCTGATCGCGCTGCTGCGCCGGGTGGATCGCTCCTTCGAGCGGCTGCCGGCGGATTTTCGCGCGCGCAATCGCGATGGCTATCTCGTCGACCTGATCAGACCGCTCCGAAACCCGCCATGGCGCGAAGAGCGGACGGCCCTCTCCCCGGTCGCTTCGGACGAATTGCAGGCGGTGGGGATCGATGGGCTGGCCTGGCTCGAGAGCGCGCCGGAGTTCGCCGCGATGGCGATCGACCAGCGCGGCTATCCCGTCCGTCTCGTCGCGCCGGATCCGCGGGCGTTCGCCGTGCACAAGCTCTGGCTGTCGGGCCGGGTGGACCGCGAGGCGGAGCGGCGGGCGCGTGACCGGGCGCAAGCCGAGGCGGTCGCAGCCCTCGTCACCGCCCACATGCCGCATCTGCCGTTCGAGGTCGCGGCGCTGCAGAGCTTTCCGCGCGATGTCGTCGCGGCGGCCGCTCCCCTTTTCGTGGGGGAGACAGAGGCGGGGTTCACGTGGTAAGGAGCCTTTGCTGCCCCGGACGAAAGACGACCGGGGCGGATGCGGATCGGGAGCCCCCACAGCTCTTTTCCGCACCCTGCCCCGGCCCGCCCTCCCGGGCGTCTCTCCGGCGTGGGCCCTCCGCCCGCGCCGAAGGATGGTCAGGCGGCCTTGCCGCCGAGTTCCCGCATCTCCGCGATCCAGCCCGCGCGCGTTTGCGCGTCGACGCCCTCGACATTGCCGAGCAGCGTCTCGCGCACCGGCTTGATGCCGACGAAATTCAGAATGTTCCGCTCCATGCCCTTCAAGGCATGGGCGCCGAAATACCAGCGATAGAAGAAGGCCGGCATGCCCATGGTCACGACGAGGCGCGCCGACTTGCCGGTGAGCAGCTTCTTCGGGAAGCCGCCGTCGCCATCAGCGAAGGCGAGGTCCGGCCGCATCACCTGCTCGAGGAAGCCCTTGAGCAGCGCCGGCATGGTGCCGAGCCAGAGCGGGAAGACGAAGACGATGTGGTCGGCGGCGAGAACCGCGTCGCTGCACGGCTTCAGCGCATCGGGCACGGGGCTGTGCAGAAACGCATCCTGATTGCGCAGCAGCGCGAAATCGAGGGTGGCGACGCGGACGCGGAAGACCTCGTGCCCGGCATGCGCGGCACCCTCGCCATAGGCCTCGGCGAGCGCATCGCACAGATGCCCGCCGGCCGGATCCGGATGCCCGTCGATGATCACGATCTTCTTCGCCACGAAGCAGCCCACCCGCTCAATCGGATAAAGGCTAGGCGAGAAGCGGCGCCGCCAATTTGATCCCGATCAATCCGCCCTGCGGTCGATTGACCCGGCGATGCGATGCGCCAGGGCGACGAAGGTCGCGCGCTCGGCGTCTGTCAGGTCCGCGACGGCGCGCCGTTCGAGTTCGGCCAGCGCCGCCTCGGTGCGCTCGCGCAGCGCCTTGCCGCTCTCGGTCAGGCGGACGAGCGAGACGCGGGCGTCGTCGTCGGAGCGCGTGCGCGAGACGAGCCCGACCTCTTCGAGCCGGCGGAGCGATTTGGCGATGGTGGAATGGTCGAGCCGCTGCGCCTCGCACAGCGCCTTCTGCGATTGCCCGTCCTTGTCCCAGAGCAGCATCAGCGTGATCTCCTGGCCCGGAAAGAGGCCGAGATCGGCGAGCAGCGCCTGGACGGCGGCGCGGTGCGCGCGCGCCAGCATGGCGATCGCGCAGCTCGCGGGAAAGTCGCGGCCGAAGCTGGCCTCGGCCGCAACGCATTGACCGGCATCGACACCGCAGGGATCGTCCGGTCCGTCCTGCATCGCTCCTCCTATTCGGCGGCCTCGTGCACGGGCAGGCGCGGATAATCCGTATAGCCCGCCGCGCCGCCGCCGAAGAACGTCGCCTTGTCTGCTGTATTGAACTCGGCGCCGGACTTCAATCGTTCGACCAGATCCGGGTTGGCGAGCGCGAAGGTGCCGATCGGCTCGATATCGGCGATGCCGGCGGCCAGGTCGCGGCCGATCTGCTCGCGCGTGCGGCCGGGCCGTACGAGAAGCAGCGCATTCGGCCAGAGCGCGCGAATCTCGGCGAGCAGCGCCTCGTCGCCGAAATAGAAGAGATGCAGATAGGCGAGATCCAGCGCGGCGAGGCGCTCGACAAGGCGGCGATAGAGCTCCGGCCCCTCCGGACCCTCGTCGAGGCCAGCGATCACGAAGCCGGGCGAGAGGCGGATGCCGGTGCGCTCCGGGCCGATCTCGCCGGCGACGGCGGCGGCAACTTCGAGCGCGAAGCGGATGCGGTTGTCGATCGAGCCGCCATATTCATCGGTGCGGACATTGCCCGTCGGCGCCAGGAACTGGTTGATGAGATAGCCGTTCGCGCCGTGAATCTCGACGCCGTCGAAGCCGGCGGCAATGGCCGCGGCGGCGGCCCGGCGGAAATCATCGACCGTGGTGCGGATCTCGTCGGTGGTCAGCGCCTGCGGCACCGGGGCCGGCTGCGGTCCGGTCGGCGTGAAGACCGGCTCGCCGGTGGCGATGGCCGAGGGCGCCAGCAGCGGGCGATGATGCGGCGTGTTGTCGGGATGGCCGACGCGGCCGGCGTGCATCAGCTGCATGAAGATACGGCCGCCCGCCGCGTGCACGCGCTCGGCAACCTCGCGCCAGGCCGCCTGCTGCGCCGCCGTGTGGATGCCGGGCGTGTTCATATAGCCCTGCCCGTCCTCGGAGGGCTGCACGCCTTCCGTGATCAGCAGGCCGAGCCCGGCGCGCTGCGCATAATATTCGGCCGTGAGCGGGCCCGGCACGCCATCGGCTCCGGCGCGCGAACGCGTCATCGGCGCCAGCGCCAGGCGATGCGGCAGCTGGACGCCGCCCAGTTCGATCGGATCCCAGATCGTCGTCATTCCCGTGCTCCTTGATCCTTCGCCGCGCGCCCGGATCCTCCGCGGTCGCGCATCCGGCATTTCATGTTGCCGGCCACACATATCTAGGAGCGCATTATGTGGCTGGCAACATGATTCATGCGAATTTTTGAAGACGGGGCTGGTGGAGTGATGACCGGATGTAGGCACGCGGGTTGGGAAGTGCATGGGGAGGGAAGCGTGTCCGCAGCGTCTCCTTGCGAAAAGGCGGTCCGTATCGACGGGGTCTGCGCGCGCCGCCTCCCCTATTTGCCGTCATTCCGGCGAAAGCCGGAATCCATTCAGCCTGAGGCATCTCATCGTCCAGCACCGCGGCTGTATGGATCCCGGCTTTCGCCGGGATGACGCCGGAGTGTGGGGCGGCTCCGGTGAATCTGCTCTCCGCATGGGCGTCGCCAATGCGCAACGACGCGCGCCATTCGCGCGGCCCCCTCCCCCAGCTTGCCAAGCGACGTTTCGTCGCAGACACTGCGGCCCGCATGCGCGCCCGAGGCGGGAAGCGCGCGGCACGGGGGGATACCATGACGAGCGAGATCGAGCGGGACGGCGGCGCGGCGCGCCCTGGCCGGAGCCAGTCGCGCCTGTCGCGGCGCGGCTTCCTCGGCGCCGGCGCCGGTGCGCTCGCCACCCTGCCCGCGCTGCCGGTCGCCGCGGCCGAGCCGGCGATGAGCGGGATGAACCATGCGCATGGGCCGGCGGCGCAGCCGAGCGCCGGCGCGGCCGCGGTCCCGCCGGGCGATGGCCGCCTGCTCCGCGTGCCGTTCACGGCGGGCGAGCCGCTCGTCGAGCCCGAGGTGCGCCGCGCGGTGGACGGCGTGCTCGCGACGACGCTCCGCGCCGCCTATGCCTATCGCGATGTCGGCGGTTACCGCCTGTTCGTGCGCACCTATGAGGGCACGGTTCCCGGCCCGACGCTGCGCCTTGCGCCCGGCGACACGCTGAAGATCGACCTCGTCAACGACCTGCCGCCGAACCGCGATCCGATGCCGGCCTATATCGACCAGCCGCACCGGCTCAACACGACGAATTTCCATTTCCATGGCGCGCATGTCGATCCGGGCGGCATATCCGACAATGTCATGCGCTCGATGGAGCCGGGCCTGACGCATAAGATCGAGATCACGCTGCCGGAGGATCATCCGCGCGGCTCCTACTGGTACCACCCGCATCACCATGGCTCGGCCGATGTGCAGCTCGCGAGCGGCATGGTCGGCGCCATCGTGATCGAGGGCGATTTCGCCGACGTGCCGGAGATCGCCGCGGCGCGCGAGCGCGTGCTGGTGCTGAGCGAGATCGTCTATGACGGCTTCGGCATGATCGAGGGCTTCGAGACCCTCTTCCCCGAGACGGCGGCCCGCTTCTTCACCATCAACGGTCAGCGCGCGCCGGAGATCGACATGCGGCCCGGCGAGGTGCAGCGCTGGCGCCTCTTCCACACCGGCTATCAGGATGATTTCTTCCTGAAGCTCGACGGGCACACGCTGCAGGCGGTCGCGCGCGACGGCATGCCCCTGCCGCGCATGGGCACGCGCGAGATCCGCAGCGACGCCGACGCGACCGATCCCGACGCGATCCTGATCGCCCCGGGCCAGCGCATCGACATCCTAGTCAAGGCCGGCGCGCCCGGGGTCTATGATCTGAAGGGCCTGCCCTACGACCAGGGCTATCCCTCGCCGACCGGCCTGTTCGCGCGCATCCGCGTCGCCGGCGAGCCGATGGACATGGCGCTGCCCGCCGCGCTGCCACCGGCCCCCTTCCCCGATATCACCGACGCGGAGATCACCGGCCGCCGCACGCTGACCTTCTCGGCGATCACGCCCGAGGCCGATGCGGCCGGTCACTGGAGCGAGTTCAGCTTCCTGATCGACGGCAAGCCGTTCGACATGAACCGCGTCGACCAGCGCGTGAAGCTCGGCGCGGTCGAGGAATGGACCGTGGTCAACGCCCACAGGGACGACCACATCTTCCACATCCACGTGAACCCGTTCCAGCTCGTCGCGGTCAATGGCGCCAAGCTCACCGAGCCGGTCTGGCTCGACACCGCCGTGCTGCCGCGCGGTGGCTCCATCACCTTCCGCTCCCGCTTCCTCGATTTCACCGGCACCTTCATGCTCCACTGCCACATGATGAACCATGAGGAGCTCGGCATGATGCAGGTGGTGGAGGTGTATGAGGCGTGAGGAGGGACGACGGTCGGGGTCGTTGCGACTGTCTGGGGCCGCTCAGGCTTCCCAAGCGGCGGGGTCTGCCCTCCCCTTTCACCTCTCCCTGAGGGAGAGGTCGGCGCGCAGCGCCGGGAGAGGGTTTAGGGAACCTTCCGATCCTGCCGAGACGAATCAGCGCCCTATTCTGAGCCGTCCCTAAACCCTCTCCCGCCGACCTGCGGCCGTCGACCTCCCCCTCAGGGGGAGGTGAAGGAAGGGTGCCGTCCACTGCCGCGCTCCGCCGTCATCCCGTGCTCGACACGGGATCCATTCAGCCGAGGCGCGAGACGATGAGCCGCCTCAGGCTGCATGGATCCCGGCTTGCGCCGGGATGACGGCGTGCGGGACGAACGTCGGCGGCAAATCTCCGACGACGCGGCGTGCCAGCTGAGGCGTCCCCTCAGCTGAATCCCACCACCGCGTGCGGCACATAGGGCGCCTCGAGCTGGGCGATCTCGCTTTCGTCGAGACGGATCGACAGGGCGCCGGCCGCGTCGTCGAGATGTTCCGTCTTGGTGGCGCCGACGATCGGTGCCGTGATCACGCTCTTCGACAGCACCCAGGCGAGCGCGATCTGCGCGCGCGGCAGGCCGCGCTCGGCGGCGACATGGGCGACCGCCTCGACGACCTTCTTGTCCGCCTCGGCCGTCGCCTCATAGAGCGTCTTGCCGAAGGCGTCGGTCTCGGCGCGCGCCGTCGCCGCGTCCCAGTCGCGCGTCAGGCGGCCGCGCGCCAGCGGGCTCCACGGGATGACGCCGATGCCCTCGGAGGCGCAGAGCGGCAGCATTTCGCGCTCCTCCTCGCGATAGAGCAGGTTCACGTAGTCCTGCATCGAGACGAAGCGGGCGAAGCCCTCGCGTTCCTGCACGGCCAGCATCTTGGCGAACTGCCAGGCGAACATGGACGAGGCGCCGATATAGCGGGCGCGGCCGGAGCGGACGACCTCGTCGAGCGCGTCCAGCGTCTCCTCGATCGGGGTCGCATGGTCGAAACGGTGGATCTGGTAGAGATCGACATAATCCGTGCCGAGCCGCTCGAGGCTCGCATCGATCTCCGCGAGGATGGCCTTGCGCGACAGGCCGGCGCCGTTCGGGCCGGGGCGCATGCGGCCATGCACCTTGGTCGCGATCACGACATCCTCGCGGCGCGTGAAATCGAGCAGCGCGCGGCCGACGATCTCCTCGCTGGAGCCGTCGGAATAGACGTTCGCCGTATCGAAGAAATTGATGCCGAGATCGAGCGCCTTGCGGATGAAGGGACGGCTCGCCTGCTCCGGCAGCGTCCAGGCATGGTTGCCGCGGTTCGGCTCGCCATAGGACATGCAACCGAGGCAAAGGCGCGAGACTTCGAGGCCCGTGCGGCCGAGACGGGTATAGTTCATGGCGTGAGACTCCGGCGGATGGGGTGGGCGCAGAGCCTACGCCCGCACCCGCCCTGCGCCTACCGCCTTACCGTCACGATGCGGTGAGGCGGCCTCAGCCGGCCTCCTTGCCTTCCTTGTCGAGGGCGGCGAACTCCGCGTCCGACAGCGTCAGCGCCGCGCCCGCGACATTTTCTTCCAGATGCGCGACGCTGCCCGTGCCGGGGATCGGCAGCATCACCGGCGAGCGCTTGAGCAGCCAGGCGAGCGCCACCTGCCCCGGCGTCGCGCCGCGTTCGGCCGCGATCTTAGCCAGCACCGAGCCCGGCGCTGCCAGACGGCCGGAGGCGAGCGGCGCCCAGGGGATGAAGCCGATTGCCTTGTTGGTGCAATAGTCGAGCACGTCTTCGCTCTTGCGGTCGACCAGATTGTACTGGTTCTGCACCGACACGACGGGGAAGAACTTTTCGGCCGCCTGGATCTCCTCGATATTGACCTCGGAGAGGCCGACATGACGGATGAGGCCTTCCTTCTGCATCTCGGCGATCACGCCGAACTGCTCGGCCCGCGGCACCTGCGGATCGATCCGGTGCAACTGCCAGAGGTCGATGCGCTCGACCTTGAGCCGGCGGAGGCTCATCAGCACGCATTGGCGCAGATATTCCGGCCGCCCGACGACGCGCCAGATATTCGGCCCGTGCCGCGTCAGCGCCCCCTTGGTCGCGATCACCAGGCCCTTATAGGGCGCGAGCACCTCGGCGATCAGATCCTCGCTGACAAAGGGGCCATAGCTGTCGGCCGTATCGATCAGGTCGATGCCAAGCTCGGGCACGCGCTTCAGCACCCGCTTCGCCTCAGCCACATCCTTGGGTTCGCCCCAGATCCCAGGCCCGGTAATGCGCATCGCCCCGAAGCCAAGGCGCGTGACGGGAATATCGCCGAGCAGGAACGAACCGGACGGCGCAGCGGAGAGCGTGGCGGGCATGGCGGGGATCCTCGGGGTGGGGAAGCGGTCTTCGATGGACATAGGGGTTGAAGGGCCCGCCTTCCAGTGGCCGCCCCCTCCCCCGGCTTGACCCCGCGCGCCGGCGCTTTCAAAAGCAAGGGTGGGCGCGGGAGGAGAATGGGCGTGGCACAGGCGGCGATCGAGAGCGGCGGGACGGAGGCGCGGGCTTATAGCAAGGTCGTGCGGCGGCTGATCCCGCTGATGATGGTGCTCTATCTGGTCTCGTTTCTCGACCGGGTGAATGTCGGCTTCGCGGCGCTGACGATGAATGCCGATCTCGGCTTCACGCCTCAAATCTATGGCTGGGGCGCCGGCATCTTCTTCATCGGCTATTTCCTGTTCGAGGTGCCGAGCAATCTCGTGCTCGAAAAGGTCGGCGCGCGGCTCTGGATCTGCCGCATCATGGTCACCTGGGGGCTGATTTCCGCCGCCACAGCCTTTGCGAGCGGGCCGACGAGCTTCTTCATCCTGCGCTTCCTGCTCGGCGCGGCGGAAGCGGGCTTCCTGCCGGGCATGATCATGTATCTCGGCTACTGGTTCCCGCTCGCCATGCGCGCCCGCTATATCGCGCTATTCATGGCGGCGGTGCCGATCGCCAGCGCCGTCGGCGCGCCGCTTTCGGCGCTCGTCCTCCAGACCCATGGCTTCCTCGGCCTCGCGGGCTGGCAATGGCTGTTCATCATCGAGGGCGTGCCCGCGGCGCTGCTCGGCCTCGTCGTGCTGTTCCATCTGCCGGACGGGCCGCATCAGGCGCGCTGGCTGAACACGGCCGAAAAGCAAGCGATCGACGCGCGCCTCGCCGCCGACCATCAGGCCGGCGCGGGCGCGACGCATGAGGCGCTCTGGCCGGCGCTCGCCGATCCGCGCGTCCTCACGCTCGGCGCGATCTATTTCGGCGTCGTGGTGGGGCTTTATGGCATCGGCCTCTGGCTGCCGCAGGTCATCAGCGCCATGGGCTTTTCGACCGGGCAGATCGGCCTGATCCTGATCATCCCCTATGGCCTCAGCGCGCTCGCCATGCTCGCCTGGGGCCGGCACAGCGACATGAGCCGCGAGCGCATGCTGCATGTCGCCGCCTCCGCCTTCCTCGGCGGCGCCGGGCTGCTGGCCAGCGTGCACGCGCCCTCGCCGCTCCTCGCCATCGCCGCGATCACCGCCGCCTCGATCGGCATCTATTCCCTGCTGGGGCCGTTCTGGGCCGTGCCGCCGCTCTTCCTGCGCGGCACCGCGGCGGCGGCCGGCATCGCGCTGATCAATTCGATCGGCAATCTCGGCGGCTTCGTCGGCCCCTATCTCGTCGGCTGGATCAAGGGCACGACCGGCAGCTTCACCGCCGGCTTCGAAGTGCTGGCGGCGATCGTCGCGCTCGCCGGCGTGCTGACACTGGTGCTGCGGAGCCGGCTGCGGCGAGCGGGCGCGCGGACCATACTGAGAGAGGAAGGCACATCACGCTGAACGTGCCTACGACGACGACGCCGACCCGATCATCAACGACAACCGCGCCTTCACGGCAAAGCTCGAAGCCGCCGGCCGCCGCGTCGCTCTCATGGTCCAACCCGAGATGCGGCGCGGCTGTTATTTCTGCGCCAAGCTCCTCCCCCAAGGCAAAGCCGCCTTCGCCGCGATCAGGGCGTTTGTGGAGGGGTTGGGGTGACGGCGGGGTAAGGGGCAGCGGGCCGCGCGAGGCCGGTGGAGCTTTGCGGCGCCGTCGATGGATCACGAGGGTCATCACCCTCTCCTACAACCCGCCCTCCGAGGGCGGGGCACGGTGGCGCAGGCGATGAAACGGCACTCGCAGAAGGCTCAACGTCGATTGCCTCAGTGTTGGCCGGCCGGGTGCTCTGCTGCTTGGAAATTGACATACGCTTACTTGAGTGTCGAATATTCTCGCAGCTTGCATCGAATCTGATGCGCAACCGGATGGCTAGTCAGCCGAAAGTGAAAGGCAACGGATCAAGTTGATTTGCGATCAACTTGGGCCCGGTCGTCATTTGCGATGTAACGGAGAGGACGCGGAGAACGTGAGCGACCCAGTATCTGAAGGCAGGCAGGACACCTCCGCAGTGGATAGCGCGAAGTCTGAAGTTGGAGGGGTTAGCGTCGCTCCAGCCCTATCCAGCGAGATCCAGATCCTTAGGGACGCCGGCGACATCACTAGCTCTGTCGCCTTCGTCGGCGAAATTCCCGAGACTGATCTCGGTACCGCAGCACGAGATGACCAGTCGGCACTGGGCATTACCGACACCCGCTCCAACCGCGCAAGGCGCTGGACTCGTCTGGACTCAATCACCGTTCGCAATTTTAAGGCGACACAGGATGTTACAATTCCTCTTGGCAACGTAACAATTCTAGTGGGACCAAACGGCTCGGGGAAGTCTTCAGTACTTCAAGCAGTGCACTGGGCTGCTCGTGCCGCCAGTTACGTTGCACCCAAAAATACCAAGGAGATGATATCTTTTGAACGCTTGGACTACGTTCCGTCCAGCGAGCCCTTGCGGACCGCTCATAAGAGTGAACTCAAGACAGACTCAACGTCCACTCCCGTCGAGGTCGTATTTTCGCACATCCCGTTTGGGGAGGAGCGAACTGCGGCAACAGTAAAGATCCGCGCTGCCCGAAATCGTGGGGGCATCACGGCCTATATGGAGGGTGGTAGCGCGGTCACACCGTATAAGCAGCGCTTCCAATTCATCACCACCTACATTCCTGGCCTTGCGGGCCTCTCGGAACGGGAAAGCATCTTAGCGCAGCCCTCTCTCCGCCGGCAGGCAGCCAGCGGTGATGCGGGCGGAGTTATGCGAAATATTCTTCTGAATCTTCGCAGCCGTCGTTTGAACGAGGTCGACGATTCTGGCGGTACGGCTCGCCTCAAACGGCTCAATGAATACATAGACACCGTTCATCCAGGGAGCAGTGTTGATGTATCCTTCGACGAACGTGAAGACTATCATATTACTGCGACTTACTCTTCGCCTGGCCTTGACAATCAAGATCGACCTCTAGAAACGGCAGCTACTGGACTTCTTCAGGTTGTTCAAATATTTTCGTACCTGATATTATTCGAACCAAAGATCATGCTGATTGATGAGCCAGATGCCCATCTTCATCCAGACAAACAAGAACGACTGATCGAGACGCTGGAACGGGCCGCGACGGAATCAGAAACTCAAATTATACTGACAACTCACAGCCCTCATATCGCTCGTGGAGCGAGCCCATCTGCCAAGCTCGTCTGGATGAATCAAGGGCGTGTAGAGACCGACGATGGAGAAGCGATTCGCCGATTGCTAGGCTGGGGTGGCCTAGACAAGGCAGCACTGTTCTTCGTCGAAGACGAGGATGACACAGCTCTTCGAGCTATTCTTCGTCAATGGCCAGAATTGTCGAGACAAGTGGCCATCTGTCGATGCTTTGGAATTGAGAACCTCCCTAAAGACACGCTGTTGCGCGGACTACCCGTCGATGGACAAATAAAAACAAAGGCCATCATACATCGTGACGGCGATTTCATGAATACGGTTGAAGCCAAGATGTGGTCCGATCGCTTCAAAACCGAGGGTACCTTTCCTTGGGTCACATCGGGATGCGATGTAGAGGCTTATTTTTGTACAACGCCTTACTTGTCAAACCTCTATGATGTAGCCACCGATGTTGCAGAGGGATGGAGAAGCGAGGCTGCGGCAAAAATAAAAAAAGCCAAGGAAACGTTTTTCGAGAAGAGAAAATTAATAAATCGTGAGCTGTATCCGGACGGCGGATCACCAAATTCTGAGCATTTGTGGCTCCAAGCGGGCGGATCAACTGCATATACCGTCGTTGGGAAAAAGTTACTCTCCGCTCTTAAAGAAGTCATCAAGAGCAAAGGCTATGATGACAAACGTCTGAACACATATCGCACCACAAACAGTTATGAAGTTGCCAGCGATCTTCGAGCCTTGCTGGAGTCATGTCTCTTACCACATATGGCAGTGACGGGTGGCGCATAGCTTGTTGTGTTCGCTTAGCGCCAATAGAGCGCACAACGATTCGTTGCGGAACATCTAGGGATCTTGTTGTTTGACGCGCCCCTGAAGCCTCGCGAATGCCGGGTCCGGAGAGCCCCTCTCCCGCGCAGCGGGGGAGGGTTGGGGGGGGCTTGAAGCGCCGTGCCCCGACCGGGGATGAGAAAAGCCCGTCGCCTGCGGCGACGCCCCCTCTCCCGCTCTCCCCCGCTGCGCGGGAGAGAGGGCTGGCGGTGCGCGGCATCGGCGCCTTGCGGGTCGCCGGGCGTTGTTCGCGTGCGTCGCCCAGCCGTGGCGTCACTCCCGTGTCATTGCCGGGCTTGACCCGGCAATCCAGACTTGCTGTCCGCTTCGGAGTGTCCTCAAGAAAGTCTGGGTAGCTGGGTCAAGCCCGGCTACGACAGGGTTTTGGTGAGGACCGGAGGCTTGGTTCTGAACGGCCGCGGACTTTCGCGCAGCTCCGGAGGCGCGCACACGCGGCGCCCTTTGCGGCCCGGCATGGACCGAATGCCGACCGCCCCCTACCGCTCCGGCAATTCCCCCGGCCAGGTCACGATGAAGTCTTCATATTCCTCGACCGGGATGTCGGCTTCGCTCACCGTGCGGCCGGTGACGGAGATGCCGGCTTCGTGGACGGTTTCGGCGTCGCCGGAGACGAGGGGGTGCCACCAATAGAGGTCGCGGCCCTCGGAGACGAGGCGATAGGCGCAGCTGGCCGGGAGCCAGGTGAGCGAGCGCACCGCGTCGGGATCGAGGGGGATGCAGTCGGGCACGCGGGTGGTGCGGTTCGGATAATCCGAGCAGCGGCAGCTTTCATCGTCGAGCAGCTCGCAGGCGATCGCGGTCCACACGATCTCGCCGGTGTCCCAATCCTCGAGCTTGTTCAGGCAGCAGCGCGCGCAGCCGTCGCAGAGCGATTCCCACTCTTCCGTGGTCATCGCGTCCAGCGTCTTGGTCTTCCAGAAGGGCAGGCTCGCGGCATCCCCCGCATCGAGGGCGGGCGGCGCGGCGCCATCACCGTTTCCTTGCACGGCCATTTGAGTTGCGTATCCTTGCGGAAAAGCTGACAAGAAGCCCGTCCTAGAGGCTTTCGTGCCTTTTTGGAACAGGTCTCATCAGCGGGCGCCGCCAGCTTGCGTCCGTCTTCTTGGGCTCGCATGCGATCGGGTTGGTTCTTGCTGTCTCCGCGCACCCTTTTCCAACGGCTTTCGGACGGCATCGCCCGCCTGCTGGCGCATGGCCGCAGCGCCGCGCCGGACATGGATTTTCTGGCGCGCCGGCTCGGCGGCAAGGGGAGCGAAGGCCGCGATGCCGGTGCGGCGGGGAGTGGCGCGGCCCTACCGCCGCCGGCGGAGAGCCGCGACGCGCCGCCTTCGCTGGCGCCGCCGGTTCATCCCCCGCTCCTGCCCCCGCCGCTCCCGGAAGGGCCGCCGGCTCTGGCGCCGAACGAGGCGGCCGATGCGCCGCGGCGGCGGCTGCGGCTGATCGAGATCGATGCCTTCATCGATTCCTCGCTTTTCGCCGTCTGGTCCGCGCTCACGGCCGCCGTCGAGGGGCTGTCGCGCTTCACGCGGCGCTTCCGCGCCACCGGCTTTGCGCGCGTTCCGGTCGAGCTGGCCGGCGACGGTCTGACGATCGCGGCCGGCGGCGGCGTCGTCATGCTGATGCTGGCGCTGCCCGCCTTCGACGCGACCAAGCAGGACTGGCTGGCGCAATCAGACTATTCCGTCACCTTCCTCGACCGCAACGGCACGGAGATCGGCAAGCGCGGCGTGCGCCACAGCGAGGCGGTGCCGCTGGAAGCCATGCCCGACAGCCTGATCAAGGCGACGCTCGCGACCGAGGACCGGCGCTTCTATACGCATTTCGGCATCGACGTCTTCGGCACGTTCCGCGCGCTGTTCGAGAACCTGCGCTCCAATTCGGTCGTGCAGGGCGGCTCGTCGATCACGCAGCAGCTGGCCAAGAACCTGTTTCTCTCGAACGAGCGCACGATCGACCGCAAGATCAAGGAAGCGTTCCTCGCCATGTGGCTGGAGAGCAACCT
Source organism: Kaistia hirudinis (assembly GCF_014196455.1). Taxonomy (GTDB): domain Bacteria; phylum Pseudomonadota; class Alphaproteobacteria; order Rhizobiales; family Kaistiaceae; genus Kaistia; species Kaistia hirudinis. Next base: position 770,407 of record NZ_JACIDS010000002.1, on the reverse strand, counting down.
CTCCAAGCACGACATCCTGCAGCTCTATCTCGACCGCGCCTATATGGGCGGCGGCAATTTCGGCGTCGCGGCGGCGTCGGAGTTCTATTTTGGCAAGAAGGTCACCGACATCAACCTCGCCGAGGCGGCCATGCTGTCCGGCCTCTACAAGGCACCGGCGCGCTATGCGCCGCATGTCAACCTGCCGGCGGCGCGCGCCCGCGCCAATGAGGTGCTGACCAATATGGTGCAGGCCGGCTACATGACCGAGGGTCAGGTGCTCGGCGCGCGGCGCAAGCCCGCCGACGTGGTGCCGGCGGCGGCCGACAATTCGCCGGACTGGTTCCTTGATTGGGCATTCGCCGAGGTGAAGCGGCAGGTGACCGGCGGCGACCGGACGCTGACGGTGCGCACCACGGTCGACATGAACCTGCAGCAGGCCGCCGACGACGCGGTCGAGAACGCGCTGCGCGAATCGGGCGAGCAGTTCCGCGTCAGCCAGGCGGCGATGGTGATCGCCGAGCCGGACGGCGCGGTGCGGGCCATGGTCGGTGGGCGCGATTATGGCGAGAGCCAGTTCAACCGCGCCACCGATGCACTCCGCCAGCCGGGCTCCTCGTTCAAGCCCTTCGTCTATACCGCCGCGGTCCAGAAGGGCTACACGCCGCAATCTATCGTCAAGGATGCGCCGATCTCGATCGGCAACTGGTCGCCGCGCAATTATGGCGGCCGCTATATGGGCTCGATCCAGCTCACCACGGCGCTGATCCACTCGCTGAACACCGTCGCCGTCCGCCTCGCCGCCGCGGTCGGTCGCGACACGATCATCGCGCTCGCGCATCGCATGGGCATCACGACGAATATCGTGAATTCGGTCGCCCTTCCGCTGGGCGCGACCGAGGTGACGGTGCTCGACATGACCGGCGCCTATGCGGTTTTCGCCAATGGCGGCTTCCGGGCGAAGCCCTATGCGTTCACGCAGATCGTCAATTCCGAAGGCAAGGTCGTTTTCGATCGCAAGCGCGATATCGGCGCGCCGGAACAGGTGCTGGACGAGAAGACGGTCGGCATGATGAACTACATGCTCAGCCAGGTTCCCGAGCGGGGTACGGGCCGCGCCGCCAAGCTTCAGGGCATCAAGACGGCCGGCAAGACCGGCACGACCAATGCTTATCGCGATGCCTGGTTCATGGGTTTCACAGGCAATTACGTCGGCGGCGTGTGGTTCGGCAATGACGACTTCACGTCGAGCAACAATATGACCGGCGGTTCACTGCCCGCACGGACCTGGAACCGCGTCATGACCTATGCGCATAGCGGGATAGACTTGAAGCCGATCCCTTATCTCGACGGCGGACCTTCCGATGGCGAGCGCCCTGCCCCCGCCATCGCCGCCGCCGGCGGCTCCGGCCAGCAGCCGCTGCTGCTCTCGGCCCGGACCACGGCGCAACTCGGCGCATTGCAGAAGGTGTTCGAGACGGCGCCGCCACTGAAGCGGCTGAACACGGCCGCGCTGACGCCGGAGCCTTCAGGTACGGCCAACTGATCGTGATGAATTTCGTTTGGGAAGCAAGAGGTTAGCATGACCGGATCCTCCGCGCGCGGCGCCATGGCAGAGCGGCTCGACGCCGTGATCGACGAGGCCGTCGGCCGATCCATCGTCGGCGCCGTGGTGCTGGTCGCCGAGCATGGCGACATCGTCTATGCCCGCGCCGCTGGCTATGCGGATCGCGAGGCGGGCCAGCCGACGCAACTCGACACGATCTTCCGCCTCGCCTCGGTGACGAAGCCGATGGTCGCCGCAGCGGCGCTGGCGCTCATCGAAAAGGGCGTCATCGAGCTCGATGCCCCGCTCACCCGCTATCTGCCGGATTTCCGGCCGAAGCTCGCCGATGGTCGCGAACCGGTCATCACGATCCGCAACCTGCTGACCCACACGAGCGGTTTCATCTATGGCTATCCGCCGGAGGCCGGGATTTCCGAAGGTCTCGCCGATCCGGGCCGCGGAATGGCGGAAAACCTTGAGAAAATCGCCGCCTGGCCGCTCGCCTTCGAGCCGGGAACGAAGTGGTTCTATTCGGTGTCGATCGATGTGCTCGGCGGCGTTCTCGAGAAGGCCGCCGGCAAGAGCCTTCCGCAAATCGTCGCCGAGACGGTTACCGGTCCGCTCGGCCTCAAGGATACGGCCTTCTCGGTTGTCGACCGCGCGCGCCTCGCCACGGCCTATGCCGACGGCACGCCGCCCTTCCCGATGGCGCCGTTCCAGAAGGTGCAGGCGCTCGACGGCGTGCTGGGCTTTGCCCCGGACCGCGTTTTCGATCCGGCCTCGTTCCCGTCCGGCGGCGCCGGCATGGTCGGAACCGCCGGCGATTTCCTCACCTTCCTCGAAGCCGTGCGCAAGGGCGGCGCGCCGATCCTCGGTTCCGAGAGCGTCGCGGGCCTGTCGCAGAACGCGCTCGGCGCGGTCGAGACGGGCCGGCCCGGCGTCGGCTTCGGCCTCGGCTGGTCGATCGTGCTCGATCCGGCGCTCGCGGAATCCCCGGCGAGCCGCGGCGCCTGGCGATGGGGTGGCGTCTACGGCAATGACTGGCTCGTCGACCCGGCGCGCGAACTCACCGTTGTCAGCTTCACCAACACCGCGGTCGAGGGCTGCATGGGCGCCTATCCCAAGGCGATCACCGGCGCGGTCTACGGGTGAAGCCAAGCCCCATTGACGCGGCCCGCATCGGCGGCTTTCCATGGCGGCCGCCGGCCGGAAGTGCATGGTGACGGCCAAGCTCCCGAGGCGCCCTTGCGACTGCTGATCGACCTCGCCATCGCCATCGCCGTCGCTGCGCTCGTCGGATTCGGCTCCGCCGTGCTGGTGCTCGACCGCGACAGCCTATTCGGGGCCGTCTCGCGCGGCCCCTGGACGGCCTGGCCGGATTCGGGCAGCCCGGATGCGGATCCCTACAGCAAGGCCATTCTGGCGCGTTCTGGCGAGGTTCCGCTGGGGGCGGGCGAAGGGATCGCGTTCCTCTCCGACCATGACAGCACCGGCAGCCGCCTCTCGGGTCGCTGTAATTATGAGGTCTCCGGCCAGACGCCGCCGGCGCGGCTCTGGACCCTCACGGCCTATGACGGCGACGGGCAGTTGATGCGCAATCCGATCGGACGGACGGAGTTCGCCTCGCGCGAGATCCTGCGGCGCGAGGACGGCTCGTTTGCGATCACGCTCTCGCCGGATGTGGTGCCGGGCAACTGGCTGCCCGTCGACCGGGACGCCAACCTCCGCCTCGTGCTCCGGCTCTACGACACGCCGCTGACGAGCAGCGGGGTCGGCGACGCCGTGCTGCCGGCGATCATGCGGGGGAGCTGCCGATGATCCGCACGCTCCTCTATGTCCTCGGCGGCATCTTTCTCGGCGGCATCATCCATATCGCCGTGGTGCTGCTCATCCCCGATTTCGCGAACCGCGACGCCTGGACGTCGATGGGCCGGTTCGGTCCGGACGGCGCCTTTCACATTCTGCCGATGTCCGAGCCGGGCACCGAGCCGCTGCCCTATCTCGATCCGCGCCTCGCGCATGCCGCCTGCCGCTTCTCGCTCGATGACGGCCCGATCCGGATCAAGGCGGCGATGCCGGACGAGTTCTGGTCTCTGGCGGTGTTCGACCGGCGCGGCAGCAATGTCTACAGCCTCAACGACCGCACGGCCGAGCGCACCGATATCGATCTGGTTCTCGCGACGTCGCTCCAGCTCACCAAGCTGCGTGAGAATCCCGTCGAGGCGCTCGATCAGTCGATCGTGATCGAGATCCCCGCGACGCGCGGCTTCGTGCTGATCCGGGCCTTCGTGACCGACAGCGCGGATACGAACCGCGTCAACACCGCGCTGAAGGCGGCGCAATGCTCCGCTCCGCTCGAGACGGCCCCTGCCCCGCCGCAGCCCGCCCAGCCCTGACGCCGTCTAGCGACCGAGGCCCGGGCTCGGGCGAACCCGGTCCGGCTCGACAGGCCGCTTCTCGGCCGGCGTGCGGTCGATCCTGACGCCATGGAAGATCACGATCTCCCCGCGCGGCCGGTCCTTTTGAGCCGGACGCTGACGGCGCCGCTTGTCGAGCGAGAAGGATAGAATGTCTGCCATGCGACCTCCTTTGGAGGTCCGTCTGACTGGATCGACGCCCCAACTGTCCGGCGGACGCTCTCGCTTGTCGTAAGTTTATTTACCGCCGAGCAAGGTTAACAGTCCGCTAACGAGTTGGCGGCAAGAATGGCGGCCGAGCCCGATGCTCCCGGTATCCGCGTACACCATGCATCCTTCCTTTCCCTCGGATGGTCTCATGGCCATGGCCGTTTCAAATCAGCAGAGCCGTGATGCAGCCCTCCTCCGGGCAACCACAGAGCTCTTTGCGCTCGGTTCCAAGCACGATGTCGACGAGATTCGTCGCTTCGAGGAACTGGCGACGCATTTTCTCGGCAAGGTGTCGTCTGCGGACCGCGCCTTCGTCGCCGAACGTCTCGCCAAGGCCAAGGATGCGCCGCCCTCTGTGCTGCGGATGCTGGGCAAGGATCTGATCGAGATCGCCCAACCCGTGCTCCGCCGCTCCGAATCGCTGTCCGAGATCGACCTCCTCTCGATCATTTCGTCGACCGGACCGGCGCATCACCGCCAGATCGCGCAGCGCGGCACACTGCCTGCACCCGTCGTGGCGGCGCTTCGCCTGGCCGGCGACCCGCAGACGATTTCCCTCCTGGCCGGCTATCCCGAAAGCCAGCCCGCAACAGCCCGCTCGGTCGAACCGCCCGCGCCGCGACCGGCACCCGCGCCTCTCCCGGCGCCGGCGGCACGGGCGGCCGCACCGCTGCCCGCCGAGACGAAGGCAGGCTCGACCGAACTGAAGCGCTTCGCCGCCGCTGGACGGCTCGAACGCGATCCGGGCGCCCGCGAAGTCTTCGCGACGGCACGCGCCATGACGGCGGCGCTCAGCCTCGAGATGGAGAGCTTCTCGATCTATCGCCCCGGCGAGCGAAAGAACGAGGCGCCGGTAGAGCTCCCGGAGGCTGAGGCCGCAGCACCACAGGGTGCCGCCGAGCCTCCGGTTGCTGCGGCGGAACCCGCACAGCCGGTTCAAACGGATGTCGAGACGCTCGCGCCCGCAGTTCCCGTTGCTGCCGACGTGACGCGTGCCGCACCGACCGAATCACCCGCGGAGGAACCGGCCGCCGAGGAGCCGTCCGAGCCGGCGCCCGAGATCGTTTCGACCTGTGTCGCGCCCGAGGCAATCGATCCGCTCGCCGATTTCCTCGCGCTGGACGCCCGTGGCCGTCTGGACGCCCTCGCGCGGCTTTGCGGCCGTGTCGGCCCTGCCGATCCGGGCATGACGGTGCTCGATGCCGACAGTGCCTTCCGTGTGGCGCTCGGCAGCGCGCGTGTCTCGCAATCCGCCCGCCGCCGCCAGCGCGAGGCGCTGATCCGCGCTCTCGCCGATGGCCTGAAGCTCGATACCGAGACCGTCACCGCCATCACCGACGACCCGTCGGGCGAGGCCTTGGTCGTCCTTCTGCGCGCAATCGGGCTTGCCGAGGCGGAAACGCATCAGGTGCTGCTCTTCGCCAACCCGACCGTCGCGGATGCCGTCGACACGTTCTTCCGCCTGGCGCGCCTCGGCGCCGAGGTCGGCCGTGACGCGGCCGAGAAGATCGTGGCGGGATGGCGCGGCGACGCTTCGTCGGGCCGGACCGGTCATCAGCCGCTTTTCGCCGATATGGAATTGCGGCGCGGCTCCCATGCCGGACACATGCGCGCTCCGGAGACCGCAGGCACGGTGGAAGCGGAGCGCCGTACCGCGGGCTAGAGCGGCAGACCGCTCAGAGCTTGTCGGGATCGATTGTTTCCAGGAATGCGCGGCCTTCCCGATCCTCGACCTCGACGAGCCAGAGGTCAGGATCGAAGCGCATTTCCTTGTCGAACCGCGCCAGAGCCACCGGACGCTCGGCGGCATGCTCCATGCGGATGAACAGGCGATCCCGCGGCCGGTCGTCGTCGAACGCCGTCTGTGGCGCCGGGCCGTACAGATCGACCGTCCCGTTCAGCCGATCGACGATGACGAAGATCGCGCCAGCCTCTTCCGCGCCACGCCGCATGGTGGCGGCGAAGCCACCCTGGACGAAGACGCGCCGGACATAGGCCGAAACCCAGAGCGCTGAGGTGACGCGGAGGGACATGGCGTCAGCCGGGCGGCATCGCGCCGATCATGACGAGCTTCGCGGCAAGCGCGTCGCTCACACGACCGGTCTGCGGCAGCCGGTTGTCGGCCTCGAAATGGCGAATGGCGGCGGCTGTCTTGTCGCCGTCGACCCCATCCTCCGGGATCGGCCCGTAGCCGATCTCGTTCAGCGCCTTCTGCACGCGCTTCAAGCGTGAATCGCCGACCGAGCCCGTAGACTGCGGCTCGATCGCAGCCGGATAGCCCTTGCGGATCTGCTGCAGCAGGCGCGGACTCGGCTGGCCGGTGGGGATCAGGCCGATCTTCATTTCGAAGCTCGAAATCGCCGATTTAGTCTGCGGCCCGAGGATGCCGTCCACCGGTCCATCATAGAGGCGCGAATCAAGGAGCGCGCGCTGCGTGTCCGCGATGAGCCCGGGCGCGCCGGCGGGCAGCGCCGTCGCGGGGGCGGATGCCGTCGTATTGCGCGCCGGGGCGGCCGTCTTGATGGCGGGCGCCGCGCTCGGCTTGGCGCGCGGCCGGGCGGGAGCCGGCGCGGCGACAGCCGACGTCTGCCGATCGCCGGCGCTGGTGTCGGCGGCTGGTGCGTCCGGGATCGCCTGCTGCTCGGCGGTCGGGAGCGGCGGCATGGGAGGTGTTGTCTCGGACGTGGTCGCCTGTGGCGCCTCGCTCGCTGGTGGCGTGGCCAGCTTGGTCGCGGGATGCGCCGGAGCCGCCGCCGTGCCGTCGGAGCGCGTCACGAAGAACGGATCCGGATGATGCGCCGTCTGGAAATAGGCCGCATTGGTGATGATCGCCCCGGAGATCAGGGCCATGGCGGCAAACCCGCCGGAGCGAACCGGGTTCTCGATCACGAGGTCCGCGAGGCGGCCGAACAGGCCATCGGACTCCGTGTAGACATCGGCATGGCGCGACAGCGGGCGGGAACGGCGGCGAGCGTCAGGCAATCTTGCGCTCCCTCTCGTCGAACCGGCCGACCGGCTGGAGGGCCACTACATCCGCCGGAAGACGGACGGTGACCGTGGTGCCCTGGCCGAGCGTGCTGGCGATCGACAGCGTGCCGCCATGCAGGGCGACCAGCCCCTTCACGACGGAGAGGCCGAGCCCCGTCCCCTCATAGCGACGGCCATAGCTCGCATCGACCTGAACGAAGGGCGTGCCGATGCGCGGCAGGTCGGCCGCCGGAATGCCGATCCCGTCATCGGCAACCTCGATCAAGAAGCTGCCCCGCTCCAGCCGTGCGGCGACGCTGACGCGCCCGCCGGGCTCGGTGAACTTGATGGCGTTCGAAAGGAGGTTGAGCAGGATCTGGCGGCATGCCCGCCGGTCCGCGAGAATGTCCGGGAGATTCGTGCCGATCCGGCGCGCGATGCGCAGCTGGCGCGCGGCGATCTGCTGCGAGAGCATCTCGACGGCGGAATCGACGACCGATCCGAGCGGAAAGCGCTCGCGCGTCAGATCGATGCCGCCGGCCTCGATCTTCGACATGTCGAGGATCGCGTTGACCACCTCGAGCAGGTGCTCCCCCGAGGCATGGATGAGGCGGGCATAATCATGATGCCGCTCGGCGCCCGCCCGTCCCGCCAGTTCCTCGCGCAGGATGTCGGAGAAGCCGATGATCGCGTTGAGCGGCGTGCGCAGCTCATGGCTCATATTGGCCAGGAACTGATCCTTGGCGCGGCTCGCCTGCTCGGCGTCGCCCCGCGCGCCTTCGAACGCCGCCTCGGCGTCCTTGCGCTGCGTGATGTCGCGCGTGACGGCGACCAGCATGCGCCGTCCATCGACGGGATCGACCGCCGGCCGGCAGCGCATCTCCAGCCAGGAATAGGTCGCCCGCGAGCCCGGCTCGCCGCGGCGCACGCGGAACTCGACAGACATCGACCGACCGGTGCGATCGGCCTCGGAGAAGGCCTGCAGAAAGGCCGGCCGGTCGGCGACCTGGACGCGCTCGAACAGGCCGCGGCCTTCGAGCTCCGCCGGGGCGCAGCCGGTCAGGGTGCGGGCGGACGGCGAGGCGAACTCGACATCGCCGGAAAGATCATGCCGGGTGATGAGGTCGGTCGCATTGTCGGCGAGCAGGCGATAGCGCCCCTCGCCGTCTCGCATGCGCTGCTCGGCGTCGGCATGGCGGGCGTGGAGGCGCAGAGCGAGGCTGGCGGCATAGAGAAGTGCCCCGCCCGCGACGACGAGCGTCAGCGCGCGATCCGGCACGCGCAGGTTCGGCAGCAGGCCTCCGAAATCGACGAGCGCGACAGCCGCGAGCGCGGCGCCGGCCACGAGAGCCGACACGGCCGTGATCCGCTTCGAGCCGGCAAGCGCGGCCTCGGCGGGGATCACCGCGAACCAGAGGATGACGGGCGAAGCGAGCCCGCCGGTCAGCGTGGCGACATAGGCCAGGAAGCCGGCGAGCGCGGCGCTCGACAGAAACTGCGCGGCGGCCAGACGGCCCGTGCGCGAAAGGAAGAACGCGATCGGCAGCGGCGCGGCCAGCCAGAGGAATGCGATCGCCGCGGCGAGCGAGGGGCGTCCGGCGACGGCGAGGAAGGCGGTCAGCGCGAGAAGGGCCAGGAGCCCAGCGGCGAGATGACTGGCGATGAAGTCGCGATGGCGGCGCGCCTCATGCACGTCTGCGACCACCGTCTCGTGCACGAGACCGTCGAGGTTCCGCCAGAGCGGGTCGAGGGAGTTCGTCAAACGCAACACGACAGGCGACGCCCAGTTCCAGCCTCAGGCAACACGCTCAGGCAACACGCCGGAATTCAAATTCCGGATGCAGCCATCATGCCCCTCGCGGCTTAAGGAACGCTGAAGGGGGCGGCGTCCCGGCAATCGCTAAAATTCTATCGATCGGCTGAACCGACGTTTCAATTCCTGGCGCTACAACCTGCGACGAGATCACGGCAATCCGTGACAGCAGCGACGTGTTTCTGCGTACCGAAGGTCAAGCCATGTTCATTCTGCGGGCCGCTTTCTGGTTGTGTCTTGTGGTTTTCCTGATCCCGGGCGATCCGGCCAACGGCAAGCCTGCGCCGGCGGCCGTCGCGATCGCCGCGCTTCAATCCGTGCGTGGCGCGATTGCCGATGTCGCGGGCCTTTGCGAGCGCCAGCCGGATGTCTGCAGCAACGGCATGGCGGCGCTACAGGCCGTCGCGGCCAAGGCTCGCGTCGGCGCCGCGCTGTTCGAGGCGGCCGTCGAGGGCGGCAACCATGGACCGGCCGGCGAAGCGGCACGCGGAACGCTGCGGCTCGAAGATCTCGGCCCCACATGGCGTGCGCCGGCTCCCGGCCGCGACGCCTGATCCTTGTTTCCCGGCGTGCCTTGCCGGGCGCCGCGGGCGTCCCTGCCCTTTTCGCCCGCGGCGCTTTTGTCTTCACGATCCGCCGCCAACGGTTTCGTTCCCTCAGCGCGGACGCTATATGTCCGCCATGACCGCTCCGGAAACCGTCCCCGCCCTCGCCCAGATCCTCGAGGATTTCGCTTTTCTCGATGATTGGGAAGACCGCTATCGGTACCTGATCGAGCTCGGCCGCGCGCTCGAACCGCTGCCGGAAGAGGCCCATAACGAAGCGAACCGCGTCCATGGCTGCGCCAGCCAGGTCTGGCTCCAGACGAGGCTCCGCCCCGAGGCCGATGGGACGCATATCGATCTCGTCGGCGACAGCGATGCGCTGATCGTGCGCGGCCTCGTGGCGCTGGCGATTGCGATATTTTCGGGCCGGACGACCGCCGAGATCGTCGCGACCGATGCCGAGGCGGTCTTCGCGCAGCTGGGGCTGCGCGAACACCTGACCGCGCAGCGCTCGAACGGATTGCGGTCCATGGTCAAGCGCATCAAGGACGAGGCAGCCGCCGTCGCCACCTGATCAGCCGGCGTCGCGGCGCAGCGTCTCGCTCCCCCGCCGCGGCGGACCGACCGCCTCGCGCGAGAAGCCATAATGGCGTGCAAGCGCCGAGAGGCCGAGTTGCAGGACGAGACGGGCCGAGCGTTTCGGCCAGCCCCGCTCCCGCTCGATGGCCTCGATGCCCTTCAGGAAGCAGCAGAAATCCAGCACCGTGCCGGACAGTTCCGGGCCGAGCGCGGTCATGGCGCGCTCGACGCGGATTCGGGCGGCGAGCGCCGCATCGGTCAGTTCGCCCATGCCGCCCGCCGCACCGCTGCGGCGGCCGGCCGGCGCGCCGAGATTCCAGTTCGCCGTCACCCGCGGCATCATCTGCCCGCGCGTGAAATCGGCGCGCAGCCGCTCCCCGGCCTCATAGGCGACGTCGTCGATCATCGGCTCGCCGTCGCGCCCCTTCCGCGCCCGCATCCAGGAGAGCGGGCTCTCGCCGAGATCGACGGAAACCCAGCGCTCGTCGGCGCCATCCCCGACCTTCGCGTGACCGCGGAGCTGGTGCTGCCCGTCGACGGCGCCGCCATTCGCCACCAGGCGTCGGGCAAGGCTGCGGCCCGGCTCGGAAAGCCGCCAATGGCCCTCGCCATCCTCCCGCAATGCCCCGCTCGCGCGGAGCCGCCGGAAGAGCGTTGCCGCCACCGGCGTCGCCTCGCCGCCGGAATCCGATCGCAACAGCACGATATCCCCGGTTACGACCAGGTAGCGTCCGAGGCCGGCGAGGCGCCGGACCAGCTTCATTTCGTCCGATGGCGTCTTCATGCGGCGCGTTCCCGCCCGGCCGCAGGGCCGATCCGGGCACTGACGGCACGATCGAGCTGTTCCACCAACCTGTCCGTCCGCACCCCGTCACGCGCTTCCTCGATCCGGCGACACGCATAGGCCGCCGTGGTCCGATCCCGTCCGAAGATCCGTCCGGCCTCGGTGAAGGTTACCCCGAAGCGCGTGCAGGCCAGATAGATCGCGACATGCCGTGCAAAGGCTGTCCGCGCATCGCCGCGCCCCTTTCGGGCGATGCGGCCCGGATCCACGGACAGCGTGCCGCCGATCATCTCGGCCAGCACCGTTCCCAGCCTTCGCGCAAACTGATCGCGCTCCCCATGGCTCCCCCGCGGTCGCCGCCCATTTGGTCCGCCAACCATTCGAATCTCCCCGACTCAACGCATACGCTAACACATAGGAATTTCTTCCTATGGTAGCGTAAGGCAGTTTCGGAAGGCGGGGATAGATTTCTTTGACCCGTCTGCTCAGTACCAGGGCCGGGTCGGCGGAAGCGGCGGAATGCGGTCCGTGGTGGTGACCGGGACCGCCAGGCTCCGCACCGGCGGCGCCGTCTTCCGGGCCTGTGTGACGGCGGGAACGTCGGTCGAGCGGATCGTGATCGTGCCGTCGCCGAAGGAGAAGCGCTTCAGGAGCCAGCGGCTCGAGGGCTTCACATAGACGAGTTCGAAGGCCAGCTTGAAGCTCGGTGTCGGCACCTCGCCGGCCAGCCTCAGTTCGCCGTCCGGGGACAGCGAAGGCGGCTCCGACAGCTCCGCATCCGCGATCGCGGCGAAGCCGAAATCACGCTGCTTCGCCCGCCAGGGCGCGAAGAGAGTGGCCAGCGCCTCGACGGGCAATACAGCAGCGGTTTCGGGGGTCATCAGCCCGCGCAGCAGGGCGTATTCGCCCGTTGCGTTCGAGAGGTTCGTGCCGATCAGCGTCGAGCGGAGCAGGATGGCCTCGGCGGGGCCAAAGGGAAGCCGGCGCTCCACCGTCGCCGGCTCAGCGGATTGGGCGGCGGCGGTGACCATCCCGCCGCACGTGGCGAGCACCACCAGCGCATAGCCTACACCCAGCCAAGCGAACCGGTTCGATCGACCAGCCATGGTCTCGCCCGTTGCTTACACCCAGCCTGTCCAGACATCAGGATACTGCGAAGGGCAACAACACGCCAATCATCCCCTGCCCCAAAACAAAAGGGCCCGGAAAACCGGGCCCTTCGCAATACAAGCAGCAGAATAAGAGATCAGCGGCGCTTGCGCTGCTGGCCGAGGCCCATCTTCTTGGCCAGCTCGGAACGCGCGGCAGCGTAGTTCGGCGCAACCATCGGATAGTCCGCCGGCAGGCCCCACTTCTCGCGATATTCTTCCGGGGAGAGGTCGTAATGCGTGCGCAGGTGGCGCTTCAGCGACTTGAACTTCTTCCCGTCCTCGAGGCAGATGATGAAGTCCGGGAAGACCGACTTCTTCGGATTGACTGCGGGCTTGAGCGGCTCGGGCTCGACCTCGACGACACCGCCGTGGGTGCGGCTGAGAGCCTGGAATACTTCCGAAATCAGCCCCGGCAGGTCATGTGCCGAGATCGAATTATTGCTGACGTAAGCGGAAACGATATCCGCCGTCAGATCGATCAGATCGGTGCTAGGGGTTTTATCACTCATCACGATACCTTACCTCGGTCGTTGTTCGTTGAGACTGTTGCGGTGATTCCACAAAATGCAGTCAGCCTGTCAAAGCTGCGGCTTCTTCGAGCGCAACTCACAGCCACCTGCAACCACGCTGATTCCGTTATTGGTCAGTTTCTATATAGACCTGATTATCTGAATACAAGTGCCGATCTGCCTATGCTTGAACATTGAGCGGCGATGGATCGCGGCGATTCGTCTCGCCACTAACTTTCCCGCATCATATGCGTGAACAGTCGGCATCATACCGCCGCGACGAGTAGTGCGAGGCCGAGCAAGGCCGTCGCTGCCAGCGCGATATCGCCGGTCCGCCAGTTCCCGGCCTCGAGCAGGCGGACCGCCCAAACCGGAAAACGCTCGCCAATTCCGGATCTTGCCGTTGTTAGCACGGGCTCGAAGAAGCCCTGCAGCTGCTTGCGCGCGCGGATCAGGCGGCCCAGCACCGCAGCCGGAAGCTCGCGCCACAGCCAGTCGAAATCAATCGTAATGCGTGACTTCGGCGCAAGTAGTTTCAGCAACACTCCGAAACAAATCCCGGCTGCGACGATAAGCTGAAGTTGGAACAGAATATGATCTGCGCTGAGCACCTTAACGGCCCCGATGGGCGGCGCAAGGCGGGCGAGCAGCGCCGGAGAGAAGCCGATGGCAAGATTGAACGCCGCCATGACGAGCATGGCGAGCTTCATAGAGACCGGCAGTGGCGCGACGGTGTCGGGCGCCTTCCCGTTCACGAGCGCGAAGAAGGGCAGCCTCAGACCGGCATAGAGGAACGAGCCGGCCGACACGGCTGTCAGGAGGAACCAGGCGAGGGCAGCATGGTCATCGGCCAGCGCGGCCATGATCGCCGATTTCGAGACGAACCCGGCCGTGAAGGGAACGGCGGCGAGCGAAAAGCCGCCGACCACCATGGCTGCGGCGGTCACCGGCATCAGCTTTGCCAGGCCGCCGAGCGCGGACAGGCGGATCTCGCCCGTGGCGCGCAGTATGGCGCCCGCCGCCATCATCAGCAGTGACTTGTAGAGGATATGGACGAAGGCATGCGCCGCCGCGGCGGCGAGCGCGTGCTCGGAGCCGATCCCGACGGCGACCAGCATGAAGCCGACCTGTCCGACGATCGAATAGGACAGCATGCGGCGGATGTCGTTCTCGATCAGCGCATAGACGAGCGCATAGATCGCCATGAAGAGACCGATCGGGACGAGCACCGCCTCGCCGGGAAACAGGCGGATCAGAACATAGACCGCCGCCTTGGTCGTGAAGGCCGAGAGGAAGACGGCGCCGGACCAGGATGCGCGCGGATAGGCGTCGGCGACCCAGGCAGAGACCGGCGGCGCACCGGCATTCACGAGGATGCCGGCGAGCAGCAGCCAGCTTCCGGGCGAACCGGCCTGGAACACCCGGAGCGCAAGGCCGCCGGGCTCGGCGGCAACGATGCCGAGGCCCGCGAAGAAGAGAATGCCGCCGAAGACATGCATCAGCGCGTAGCGGAGGGCGGCCTGGCTCGCTCCCCCGGCCAGGACGACGAGGGTCGAGCCGATCGCCATGAGCTCCCAATAGACGAAGAGCGTGGCGAGGTCGCCCGCGAAGGCGACGCCCATGGCGGCGCCAGCATAGAGCAGCGCCGCCGCGCGCTCCATCGTGCTGCGCCGGTCGAGCGCGAACAGCACGCCCGCCGCCGCGGCGAGCGCGAAGGCGGTTCCGAAGAGCCGCGCCAGCCAATCCGAGGCAACAGGGTGAAGCTGCAGGCCGAGCCACTGCAAGGGGACCGAGGTGCCTTCCGGGACGAGCCAGACCAGCGCGAGGGCCGCCAACGGCGCAAGCAGCGCGAGCGCATCCTGCACCACGCCGCGACGAAAAAGCAGGACGGCCAAACTCCCGACGATGAGCGGATAGGCGGGAGACATCGCGGCGAGCGCGTCAGTCATCGCGGCGCCCTCCGCGCACGGCGGCAAGGCTTGCCCAGCCGAGTGCCAGCGCGACGAAGAACACCGCCGACGCGAAGCCGTACCAGGCCGCGAAGCCGGGTGTGCCGTCGATGCCGAAGGCGCCGTGATGCTCGACGAAGAAATCCACCCCGACGAGAACGAGCAAGACGACGACGGCTATGGCGAGGACGCGCCGCCGCCGGGGCTCGATCGCAAGGATGCCGCGTGGCGTTGCCATGGCTAACTCCGGGGTCAGACGCCGACCATCGCGCGGGCGAGCCGCAGCGGAATGTCGGGCAGCAGGAAGAGCAGGATGGTGCCGGCGGCGGTTGCCGTGAGCGCCACGACCATCGCCAGCGGCGCCTCACGGACCGGCCCGTTCGCCGGCTTCATGAAGGCGCGGAAGATGATCGGCAGGAAGTAGGCGGCGTTGAGGACCGTCGAGACGATGATCACGCCAACCGCGAACCAGTTGGCGGCGCCCCCCGCCGCGCCGAGCATGAACCATTTGCCGAGGAAGCCGGCGGTCGGCGGCAGGCCGATCATCGACAGCGCGCCGATCGTGAAGGCCGCCATCGTCCAGGGCATGCGCCGGCCGATGCCGTCCATGGCGCTGACCTTGGTGACGTGCTCGGCCGTGTAGACCGAGCCGGCCGCGAAGAAGAGCGTGATCTTGGAAACGGCATGCGCGGCGATGTGCAGCGCCGCGCCGATCACGGCGAGCGGCGTCGCCAGCGCGGCCGCCATGACGATGTAGGAGAGCTGGCTCACCGTCGAATAGGCGAGCCGCCGCTTCAGGTCATCCGCACTGAGCGCGACAAAGGAGGCGGCGATGATCGTGAAGCCGGCCACATAGACCAGCCAGGCCGAGGAGCCGGTGGTCTGCAGCGTCTCGATCCCGAAGACGGAGACGACGACCTTCAGGATCGTGAACACGCCCGCCTTCACGACCGCGACGGCGTGCAGGAGCGCGGAAACCGGCGTCGGCGCCACCATGGCATTCGGCAGCCAGCGATGCAGCGGCATGACCGCAGCCTTGGCGGCACCGAAGACATAGAGGCCCAGCAGGACCGCCATCGCCTCCGGCCCGACGCGGCCCGCGAGGAAGCCTCCGGGCGCAAAATCGAGCGTGCCCGAGATGGCATAGGTCCAGATGATTGCCGGCAGCAGCAGGATCATCGAGGCGCCGATCAGCGTCAGCAGGTAAATGCGGCCGGCGCGCATCGCCTCGCGCGAGCGCTTGAGCGTCACCAGCGGATAGGTCGAGAGCGAGAGGATCTCGTAGAACAGGAACAGCGTCAGCAGGTTGCCGGCGAGCGCGAGGCCCATGGTCGCGAAGATCGCGATCGCGAAGCAGGCATAGAAGGTCGTCTGCCGCGGCTCATCATTCCCGCGCATATAGCCGATGGAATAGACGGAATTCGCGACCCAGAGCGTCGCCGCAATTGCCGTGAACAGCATGCCGAGCGGATCGACATGGAGCGCGATCGAGAGCCCGGGCGCCAGATGCGCCAGTTCGAGCGCTGGCCGCGCCCCCGCGAGGACGCCCGTCAGCAGATCGACGACCACGATGAACAGCGCCAGCGCGGCGACCAGCGTCGCGGCTTCGCGCAGATTCGGATGACGGGCGAGCGCGATGATCGCGAGCGCCGCCAGCGCCGGAATGACAAGGGCGAGCGCCAGGGACGCTTCGCCGGAGAGGAGCATGCCGGTCATGGCAGCGCCCCCTTCGAAACGCCGAGCAGCGCCTTCGCCGCGCTGCTCGCAAGCTCGACGGGAAAGCCGGCGTCGAGGCCGAACCAGATCGTGAGGGCCGCGAGCACGAGCGTCGGCGCCAGCAGGCTGAGGGGCACCGCCTGCGCCTCCAGCGAGCGCTTCGCGGGCTCGCGGAACCAGATCACTTCGAGGATCCGCCCGACATAGAGCACGGCCAGCACCGAGCTCGCGACGATCAGGATGGCGAGCCAGAGCCGCCCGGCCTCGATGGCGCCGAGGACGAGATACCATTTCGACACGAAACCGCTCGTGCCGGGCACGCCGATCAGCGCGAGCCCGGCGACGGTGAGCGCGCCGGCCGCCACCGGCATGGTGCGTCCGATGCCGGCGAGTTCGTCGAGCTTGGAGGACCCCGCGCTGATCAGGATCGCGCCGATCGCCATGAAGGCGGCGCCCTTCATCAGCGCGTGGTTCATGATGTGCAGGAAGGCCCCGGTCACGCCGGCCTCGTTGGCGATGGCGAGGCCGAGTGTGATGTAGCCGATCTGCGCGACGGAGGAGAAGGCGAGCAGCCGCTTGATGTCGTTCTGGAAGATCGCGGCAAGCGAGGCCGCGAACATGGCGAGCAGCGACAGCGCCATGAGGGCGTCGGCGACCGAGATCGGCCCGACGCTGCGCTGGATGCCGAAGACGGCGAAGAGATAGCGCGCCAGCAGATAGACCGCGACCTTGGTTGCCGTCGAGGCGAGCAGCGCCGTCGCGGAGGACGGCGCATAGGCATAGGCGTTCGGCAGCCAGGCGTGCAGCGGGAAGAGCGCCAGCTTCAGCGCGATGCCGACGACGATGAACGCCTCTGCGGCGATCAACGCGCGCGGGCTGGTGATCTCCGGCAGGCGCTCGACGATGAGGCCGAAGTTCAGCGTGCCGGTCGACAGATATAGCAGCCCGACGCCGATCACATAGAAGGTCGCGCCGATCGTGCCGACGATCAGATATTGGTAGGCCGCGAGCAGCGCGCGGCGGTCCCGCCCGAGCGCGATCAGCGTATAGGTCGAGAGCGAGGAGATCTCGAGGAAGACGAAGATGTTGAACGCATCGCCGCTCGCCGCCATGCCGAGCAGGCCGGCGAGGCAGATGAGCATCATCGTATAGTACCAGGCGACGCGCTCCGGGATGATCTCGACCGTAACGCTGCGGCGGGCATAGACGATGGCGGCGACGCCCATGGCCGCGACCAGCAGCAGGATCGGCGCGCTGACGGCGTCGATCCGGTATTCGATGCCGAGCGCCGGATCCCAGCCGCCGATCCGGTAGCTGATCGGCCCGCCCGCCATCACCTGGCCGGCGAGGGCCGCCGCGGCGGCCAACGTCGCGATACTTGCCACCAGCGCGATCCAGAACGCGGCCTCGTTGTGGCGCGACAGCGCGGCGAGCAGGCCGCCGAACAGCGGCAGCAGAACCACGAGGACCGGGAGATGGGCGGCGATCATTCGTCCCGCTCCACCCGCACGGCATCCTCACGCGCCAGGATCTCGTCCTCCTCGATCGTACCGAACGCTTCGCGGATGCGGACGACGAGGGCGAGGCCGAGCGCCAGCGTGCCGATGCCGACCACGATCGCCGTCAGGATCAGGACATGCGGCAGCGGATGGGCATAGACCTCGAAGGCGGGATCGATGATCGGCGCGGTGCCGCCGACGATCTTTCCCGGCAGGATGAAGAGCAGATAGACCGACGACTGGAACAGCGACAGGCCGACGAGCTTCTTCACCATGTTGCCGCGGGCGATGACCACGTAGAGCCCGGCCACCATGAGGAAGATGGTGACGCCGCGCGTCGCGAGCGCGATCAGCGGATCGATCAGCGTCATGCGCGTCTCCGGCCGGCGAAGGCGTAGAAGATGCCGACCATGCTGGAGAAGACGGTAACGAAGACGCCCGCCTCGACGAGAAAAACGCCCCATTCCTGGCCGTGCACCGCGTCGTGGGCGAGATGGTTGTAGCCGAGGAAATTCTCGCCGGTGAACATGCCGGCGACGCCGACAAGCGCGTAGATCAGCACGCCGGCCGGGATCAGCCGTTCGAGGACCGCGTCGGGGACGATACGTCGCGCCGCGGCGAGGCCGTTGATCAGCCCATAGAGGATGATCGCCGCCGCCGCGATGACGCCGGCCTGAAAGCCGCCGCCGGGCCCATAGTCCCCGTGGAACTGCACATAGAGGGCGAACAGGAGCAGCGGCGCCAGGATGAATTTGGTGGTGACGCGGAGGACGACGTCGAGCCGCATGGTCAGCCCTTCCCGTCGCTGCGGCGGCGCGCAAACAGCGCGAGAACGCCGATGGCCGCGGTGAAGACCACCGCCGTCTCGCCGAGCGTATCGAAGCCGCGATAGCTGGCAAGCACCGAGCTGACGACGTTCTGGATTCCCGTCTCGGGTATCGAACGGTCGAGATAGTCGGCGCCCTTGGTATGGATGGGCTGGTCGGCAGAGCCGAATTCGGGCAGATCGCTGAGGCCCCAGATCAGAACCCCTGCCGTGACCACGGCAACCAGCATCGGCGCCAGACGCCGTGCGCGGCCCGTCGCCTCCTTGACGTCCGTCAGATAGAGCGCGCCGAGGAAGAGAACCGTCGAAATGCCCGCGCCGACGGAGGCCTCTGTCATGGCGACATCGACCGCGTCGAGCACGATGAACAGCGTCGCCATCAGGAAGGAATAGGCGCCCAGCATGATCACGACCGCGAAGAGGCCGCGCACGCGCACGATCCCGAACGCGATCACCGCCAGCAGCAGAAGCAGCACCAGCGTGATGATCGGCTCCAGAAATTCGGCGGAGATCGTCATGCCTTGCCCCTCCCCTTGCGCGGCGGGGCCGCATGGGCCGCGACCTTCCTCGTGGCGCGCGCGGCGACCTGCTTGCGGGTTGTGGGCGAACCAGGCTTCAGGCCGGCCTGCAGAGCGGCGGCCGCCAATGCGTGGGTCGCGACCGGCCCCATGAACAGCATGAACATGAGAAGGAAGACGAGCTTCACCGTGACGAGCGAAAAGCCGCCATGGATCATCAATCCGATCAGGATCAGCCCGACGCCGGTCGTATCGGCCAGCGACGCGGCGTGGATGCGCGAGAAGAGCTCGGGCATGCGGTGCATGCCGATCGCGCCGATCAGGAAGAACGCCGCGCCGGCCGCCAGAAAAAGCCCGCCCACGATATCGCGCGCGATCTCGATCATGTCCCGTCCTCCGCGCCCGCGCCGAGCGAGCCGGAGCGGTAGAACTTCAGCACCGCGAAGGTCCCGACATAGTTGAGCAGCGCATAGGTGAGCCCGAGATCGAGAAACTCCGGCCTCTCGGTCAGGAAGCCGAACAGCGCCAGCAGCACGATCGCGGCATTGCCGATCGAGTTCGCGGCGAGCAGGCGATCGAAGGTCGTCGGGCCGCGCAGGACGCGGACGACGAGCAGAGCGACCGCGACGAGAACGGCGAGGAGCGCGCCGGCGATCATGCCGACCGACCTTCGAAGGCTTGGATACGGCGGTCCATCTCGCCCTCCTCGACGCCCTTCCGGCCGTCCGCCGTCAAAGCGTGCACGCTCAGCACGCCGCGCTCGCGGTCGATGCCGACCGTGACCGTGCCCGGCGTCAGCGTGATCGAATTGGCGTAGGTGGCGATGCCGACGGCGGTCTTCGGACCGCATTTCACCTCGAACAGGCGCGGCGCGATCGGCAGGCGCGGATCGATCACCACACGCGCGACCTGGAGGGAGGAGCGGATGATTTCGAGGGCGAGCCAGGGCCAGTAGCCGAAGCCGGCGGGAAGCCTTTCGACCGGGTGACCCTCCCCGTCCGCAAAGCCGAGCGCCCGCCCCGCCAGCGCAAGCACCACCGAGACGATGGCGCCCGCTCCGACGAGCCAGAGCGTATAATGGCCCGACAGGAGCAACCAGAAGGCAAAGAGAAAGAGCGCGAGGCTCACCGTCCGCAGCATTGGTCGCTCTCTCCTTCCCTTCGTTCATTCCCACGATTCGGCACATGACAAGAAAAGCACGGTCAAGCGAGTTTCCCAAGCAAAACCGGGACTTGCGCTGAATTCATCGTTCGGACCGCCCCGCCGGCGACGGCTCCGGACGCGCCCCTGTGCCGGATGCTCCTTGAAGCTGGAGCCCGATATGGGCAAATGAAGGACCCGGCCCGGCGGCCGTTGCCGCCCCTTCCTTCTCCCCGTGGAGCCCCTGCCCTTGAAACCTCCCGTTGCCGCCAAGCGACCCCTCGTCTCGCAGCACCATGGCGTGACGATCACCGACGACTATGCCTGGCTGCGCGCCGCCAACTGGCAGGAGGTGATGCGCGCGCCGGAGACGCTCGATCCCGCAATTCGCGCGCATCTCGACGCCGAGAACGCCTATACGGCCGCCGAGATGGCCGACACCGAGGCGCTGCAGGCGGCGCTCTTCAAGGAGATGCGCGCGCGCATCAAGGAGGATGATTCCTCCGTCCCGGCGCCCGACGGCCCCTATGCCTATGCGAGCCGCTACACCGAGGGCGCACAGCATCCGCTGATCGTGCGCACGCCCCGCGACGGTGGGCCGGAGACCATCCTGATCGATGCCGACGCGATGGCGAAGGGGCTCGCCTATTTCGATCTCGGCGGGGCGGACCACAGCCCGGATCACAGGCTGATCGCCTGGTCGTTCGACGATCGCGGCTCGGAGTCCTACACGATCCGCATCCGCGAGGCCGATACGGGTCACGATCTCGACGACCGGATCGAAGGCACGACGGGCGGCTCGGTCTGGGCCGCGGATGGGCGTACGCTGTTCTACACCGTGCTCGACGACAACCACCGGCCCTGCAAGCTGCTGCGCCATGTCGTCGGCACGCCGGCGAGCGCAGACGTGCTCGTCTATGAGGAGACGGATCCGGGGTTCTTCCTCGGCGTCGGCCAGACGCAGTCGGCGCGTTTCGTTCTAATTGAGACGCATGACCACGAGACGGCGGAGGTCCATCTCATCGACGCCGCCGATCCGACCGCCGCGCCGCGCCTCGTCGCGGAGCGCAAGACGGGCGAGGAATATGACGTCGACCACAATGGCGACCGGCTCTACATCCTGACCAATGCGGACGGCGCCGAGGATTTCAAGATCGTCACCGCACCGGTCGCCGCGCCCGGCCGCGAGAACTGGATCGACCTCGTGCCGCACCAGCCGGGCACGCTGATCCTCGGCCTGACCCTCTACAAGGACTTCATGGTGCGCCTCGAGCGCTTCGCCGGCCTGCCGCGGATCGTCATCCGCGCGCTCGCCAGCGGCGAGGAGCATGCGATCGCCTTCGACGAGGAGGCCTATTCGCTCGGCCTCGGCGATGGCTACGAATTCGACACGACGAATCTGCGCTTCACCTATTCCTCGATGACGACGCCGGCGCGGGTCTATGACTACGACATGGCGACGCGCACCCGCGTCCTGCGCAAGGAACAGGAAGTGCCGTCGGGGCACGACCCGGACGCTTATGTGACGCGTCGCGTGTTCGCGCCGGCCGGCGATGGCGAGACGGTTCCGGTGTCGCTGCTCTATCGCAAGGATACGCCGCTCGACGGCTCGGCACCGCTGCTGCTCTACGGCTACGGCGCCTATGGCATCACCATCCCCGCCTCCTTCTCGACGACGCGGCTCTCGCTGGTCGATCGCGGCTTCGTCTATGCCATCGCCCATATCCGCGGCGGCAAGGACAAGGGCTATCGCTGGTACCGGGAAGGCCGACGCGAGAAGAAGGTCAACTCCTTCAAGGATTTCGTCGCGGCCGGCGAATATCTCGCGCGGGAAGGCTTCACGGCGCGCGGCAAGATCGTCGCCTGGGGCGGTTCGGCCGGCGGCATGCTGATGGGCGCCGTCGCCAACATGGCGCCGGACCTCTTCGGCGGCATCATCGCCGAGGTCCCCTTCGTCGACGTGCTCAACACCATGCTCGACGACACGCTGCCGCTGACGCCGCCCGAATGGCCCGAATGGGGCAACCCGATCGAGAGCGCGGCCGATTTCGCGACGATCGCGGCCTATTCGCCCTATGACAATGTCACGGCCCAGGCCTATCCGCCGATCCTCGCCATCGGCGGGCTGACCGATCCGCGCGTCACCTATTGGGAACCGGCGAAATGGGTGGCGAAGCTGCGCGAGACGAAGACCGGCGACGCGCTCTTGCTGCTCAAGACCAATATGGACGCCGGCCATGGCGGCGCCTCCGGCCGGTTCGACAGCCTGAAGGAGACGGCCTTCGCCACCGCCTTCGCGCTGAAGGTCGCCGGCAGGGGCTGACCGCGGCGCGCACATCTTGACGCAGCCGGACACCTTCTGCGGCGTTATACTGTGCAGGAGGCGGGAAACCCGCCTCGTCGCCACAGGGAGGTCTCGCAGATGGGCGAGCGGATGAGGAAGTCGGCGCGAAGCGCAGCCATGGCGGCGGCGGTCGCGGCGGTCGCGGTTCTGGCCAGCGTTCCGGCTGCGGAAGCGCAGGTCGGGTTCGGCATGAGCTTCGGCGGTACCAATCTGAGCCAGGGCGATTGCCGCGCGCTCGCCGCCAAAGTCGGGCCGAACAAGGTCTGGTTCTCGCGCTTCTCGGGCTCGCAGCCCGACCCGTGGGATCGCGGCCTCTGGAGCGCCTGGGGCATCGGCTGCTTCAGGACCTACAAGGAATGCAAGGCCTGGCTCTACAACTCCCAGACCGCCTATCCGCGCCTGATGGATTTCACCTTCTGCAAGCAGGGCCTGCCGGCACGCTGACAGCGTGACCGATCAGCGCCCGCCCGCTGCGGCCGTGACCAGCGGCACCACATCGGCCAGTGTCGCGAGGATACGGCGCGGCAGTGGGACTTCCGCCGGCCAGGGCGATTCCTGGTTTTCCAGCCAGGCCGCCGGCATGCCGGCGGCTTCGGCGCCGATGATGTCGACGCGCGGATTGTCGCCGACATAGAGGCAGGCGCCCTCGGCCTCGCCAATCCGGCTTGCGGCACGCAGGAAGATCTCGGCATCCGGCTTGCTCACGCCCTCGATCGACGAGATCAGGATGACCTCGAAGAACGGCCGCAGGCCGATCGAATCCAGCTTGCCGTACTGGACCTCGGCGACACCATTGGTGATGACGCCGAGCTTCACGCCGAGGCCATGGAGCGTCTCGACGGCCGGCTTTGCCTCCGGCCTGAGCGTCGCGTAGCGCGGATAGAATTCCGTGTAGTCGTCGAGCAGGATCTTCGCCGCGCTCTCCGGCAGGCCGAGCTTTGCCGCCAGTTCCGGATAGACCGTCTTTTTCGGGATGCGCCCGAATTGCTCGACGTCGAGGAAGGTGTCCCTGTACCGATCGAGCGGGACAGCCTCGAGCACCGACGCGCAGCGCGCATGCTGGTCGACGACGAAGGCGCGGATCGCCGGCGCGCGGTCGATCAGCGTCTCGTCGAGGTCGAAGAACACCGCCTGGATCATGGCCGCCTCCCGAAAGCCCATAAAAAAGCCCCTCTCCCGGTCGGGAAAGGGGCCCTTGTCACGTCAGCCGTGCGAAGCCTCAGACGGCCTTCTCATACAGCTCCAGGACGTAGTCCCAGTTGATCAGGCTGTCGACGAACGCCTCGAGATACTTCGGACGTGCGTTGCGGTAGTCGATGTAATAGGAGTGCTCCCACACATCGACGCCGAGGATCGGCGTAGCGCCGTGCACCAGCGGGTTCTCGCCATTCGGGGTCTTGGAGATGGCCAGCTTGCCATCCTTGACCGAAAGCCAGGCCCAGCCGGAGCCGAACTGCGTCGTGCCGGCGGCGATGAAGTCAGCCTTGAACTTGTCGTAGCCGCCGAGGTCGGAATCCACCGCCGCCTGCAGCTTGCCCGGAAGCGACTTGCCGCCGCCGCCCTTCTTCATCCACTTCCAGAAGTGGAGGTGGTTGTAGTGCTGGCCGGCATTGTTGAAGAGGCCGGCATTCTTGCCGTAGCTCTCCTTGACGATGTCTTCGAGGCTCTTGCCCTCGAGGCCCGAGTCCTTCAGCAGGTTGTTGCCGTTGGTGACATAGGCCTGGTGATGCTTGTCGTGGTGGTACTCGAGCGTCTCCTTCGACATGAAGGGCGCGAGCGCCTCGTAGTCATAGGGAAGCGGCGGAAGTTCGAAGGCCATAGCGAGCACTCCTTTGGGCATGCAGTGGGGTCGGACAGCACGACAACGGCCGTCCGGAGGGAAGAGTTCCGCACGCACCATAGGCACCTCGCCGCGCGGGGGCAACGCCCACGGCGTGCCTTCCCACCATCACGCGACCCTCGTCCTGCCGGATCGCGGAACGACAACGAAGACATCGCCGAAATGTGCATCACGGCAGCATCATCTTTGCGTTATTAGAACGGCTCCGACTTGCAAGCGTCACCTTCTACGGGGACAGTCCTGCGGCAGTACTCACCACGGAAGGAATGATCCATGCGAGGAATCTGGGTTGCGGCCGGGCTCGTCATCGCCCTGGCGACAGGCAGCGCCGCGGTCGCAGCATCCGATCTCGGCGCCCAGCGCGAGGCGGATATGAAGGCGATCGGCGGCTCGCTCAAGACCGGCTTCGACATGGTGCAGGGCAAGACCGATTTCGACGCCGCCAAGGCCAAGGCGGCCATGGAGACGATCGTGGCGAAGGCGACGGAGTTCCCGACGCTGTTCCCGGCCGGCTCCGAGAGCGCCGACACCAAGGCCTCGCCCAAGGTCTGGACCGACAAGGCCGATTTCGAGGCCCATGCGGCGAAGCTCGCGAGCGACGCGAAGGCCGCAGCCGCTGCAGCTGATGGAGGTCTGGACGCGTTCAAGCCGGCGATCGGCGCCGTTGCCGCCAATTGCAAGGCCTGTCACCAGACCTACCGCCTCTCCGACTGATCGAGGTTCACCCTGCTTCGCCGGATCGCGCTCGTCATCGTGGCCGCCCTCCTCGTGGGGGCGGCTTCGTTCTGGTTGTTGACCGAGCCGAAGCCGCTTGCGGCCTCGGTCCTTCCCGATCGTGCGGGCGATCCCGTCAAGGGTGAATTGCTGTTCTGGGCCGGCGGCTGCGCCTCCTGCCACGCCGCGCCGGGCTCGAAGGGCGACGACCGACTGAAGCTCGCCGGCGGCGAGCCGATCGTCTCGCCCTTCGGCACCTTCCATGCCCCGAACATCTCGCCCGACAAGGTGCACGGCATCGGCAACTGGTCGACGCTCGACTTCGTCAATGCGATGAAGCGCGGCCTCGGGCCGGACGGCGAGCATCTCTATCCGGCCTTCCCCTACACGTCTTACCAGCGCATGCCGGTCGCCGATCTGGTCGACCTCAAGGCCTATCTCGACACGCTGCCCGCCGACGCGACACCGAACAAGGCGCACGAACTGCCGTTCCCGTTCTCGATCCGGCGCGGAGTCGGCCTCTGGAAGCTGTTCTATCTCGACGGCGAGACCTTCGCGCCCGATCCCTCGAAAAGCGACGAGATCAATCGCGGCGCCTATCTCGTCCAGGGTCCCGGACACTGCAACGAGTGCCACACGCCGCGGAACGCGATCGGCGGTCTCGACCGCTCGCGGGCGCTTGCCGGCGCGCCCGATCCGTCCGGCAAGGGCACCATCCCCAACATAACGCCCGGATCCAGCACCATGGGCGACTGGACGGCAGACGACATCGCCAACTTCCTCGAAACCGGCATGACGCCCGATTTCGATTCGGTCGGTGGAACGATGGTCGAGGTGCAGGAGAACATGGCGAAGCTGCCAGCCTCCGACCGCGCCGCGATCGCGGCCTATCTCAAGGACCTGCCGCCGATCGCCAGCGCGAAATGAGGCGGGCGCTCAGCGCTCGCCGGCCTTGATCCACTTGGCGACCGTGGGCGGCTCATAGGTCGCGAACCGGTCGAGCAGCAAAGCGGGATCGGTCTCGACGATCGCCATCCGGCGATGCTCCGGCTTGACGAAACCTTCCTCGACGGTCTGATCGAGAAAGGCGAGAAGCCGGTCATAATAGCCTTCGATGTCGAGCAATCCGACCGGCTTGCGGTGATAGCCGAGCTGCGCCCAGGTCCAGATCTCGAACACCTCCTCGAAGGTCCCCATGCCGCCCGGCAGCGCGACGAAGGCGCCCGAAAGGTCCGCCATCATCGCCTTGCGCTGGTGCATCGATTCGACGATGTGGAGTTCGCTCAGCCCTTCATGGGCGATCTCCTTGTCGCGGAGCGCCCGCGGCAGCACGCCGATCGCCCGGCCGCCGGCGCCGAGCGTCGCATCGGCGACGGCGCCCATCAGCCCGACCTTCGAGCCGCCATAGACGAGTTCGTCGCCGCGCGCGGCGATCGCCCGTCCGAGCGCCAGTGCCGCCTCGCGATATTGCGGACGGACGCCCTCGCTGGAGCCACAGAATACGCAGACCTTCAAGAACGGCCTCCTTCGGCAAGGGCCGCGAGGATGCGCGCCCAGGAACGGATGCCGCCATGATAGGAGGCGACATCGTATTTCTCATTCGGCGAATGGATGCGGTCGTCGTCATGCGCGAAGCCGACCATCAAGGCGTCGAGCCCGAGCACGCGGGCGAAATCGCCGGCGACGGGGATCGAACCGCCCGAGCCGATCAGGAGGCAGGGTTTGCCCCATTCCTCGGCCAGCGCGGCCTGGGTTTTCACGAGCGCCGCCCCATCGATCGGCAGGCGAACGCCCGGCGAGCCGCCATGCGGAACGAATTCGACGGAGCAATCGGCAGGGATCTTCGAACGCACATAGTCGCGGAACGCCGCGCGGATCGCCTCCGGATCCTGCTTGTCGACGAGACGGAACGAGACCTTCGCGAAGGCCTTCGACGCGATCACGGTTTTGAAGCCGTTGCCGGTATAGCCGCCCGAAATGCCGTTGATCTCGCAGGTCGGCCGCGCCCAGAGCTGCTCCAGCACCGAGCGTCCGGCCTCGCCGGCGGGAACGGACAGCCCGACCTCGCCGAGGAAGGCGTCCGGATCGAAGCCGGTATTCTCCCACTGCTTGCGGATCGCCTCGGGCAGCTCGCCGACGCCGTCATAGAAGCCCGGCAGCGTCACGCGGCCGGTTTCATCGCGCAGCCCGTCAAGGATCGAGACGAGGACCTGGATCGGATTGCGCGCCGCGCCGCCATAGAGGCCGGAATGCAGATCGCGCGACGCGGCCGTGATGATGATCTCTTCGCCGACCAGCCCGCGCAGCATGGTGGTCATGGCCGGCGTGGACTTGTCCCACATGCCGGTGTCGCAGATGAAGGCGACATCGGCCTTCAGCTCGTCGCGGTTCGCCTCCATGAAGGGGACGAGGTTCTTGCCGCCCGATTCCTCCTCGCCCTCCAGCATGACGGAGACGGGGATTGGCAATTCGCCGGTGACCGCCTTCCAGGCGCGGAACGCCTCGACGAAGGTCATCAGCTGGCCCTTGTCGTCGGAGGTGCCGCGGCCGACGATCTGCTTCTTGCCATCGGGCGCTGTCACGATCTTCGGTTCGAACGGCGCCGCATGCCACAGCGCGATCGGATCGACCGGCTGCACGTCGTAATGGCCGTAGAAGAGCGCGTGCGGACCGGCACCGCCGGAGGCATGGCCGACCACCATGGGATGGCCGGGCGTCGGACGGACCGCAGCGTCGAAGCCGATGGCGCCGAGCGCGTCGGCGAGCCACTCGGCCGCCTCGACGCAGCGTCCCGCATAGGCCGGATCGGTGGAGATGCTCTCGATCTCGACAAGGCGGAAGAGCCGCTCGAGGCTCTCGTCCAGATGCGTATCGATATAGGCGAGGACGTCGGCGAGACGGTCGGACAAGGCTGGCTCCTTGCGGACGAATGGGTGGGAGGCGCGTCCTGCTGATACGCTCCCGACCGCATAAAAGGAAGATGGCGGCAAACGCTATGGATCGCCGGAGCGCTCAGGAGGATGCGACGGCGGAGCGGATGTCCGTATGGACGAAGTCATCGCCCTTGAAGAGCAAGGCGGCCCCGCGCGATTTCGCCATCGCATAGGCGAAGCAATCGCCCATGTTCAATTGCGCCGGATGGCCTCGGCCTTTGCCGTAGAGGGCGAAGGCCTCCAGCGCGCCTTTGGCTGTCGTGGGATGGATCGGCACGACTTCGATGCCGGCCGCATCCAAGACGCTGTCGACGTCGCTCTGTGCTTCGGCCAGGGTCGAGCTTCGCACCCGACGAACGCCGAGAACCGCCTCGAAGATGGCGATGGGCGACGTAAAGGCGGCCGCCGAGCCATCGAGCGCGTCGGCGAGCACGGCAGCATCGGGCTCACCGACGATCATTGCCACCAGGGCGGAGGCATCGACGAATATCATTCGTCGTACAGCGAATCGTAGAACGCCTTGTCGGCCGCCTGGCCCGTGGGCTTTCGAGCCCGAACACGGTCCTGGATCGGCTTCAAACGCTCCCGCAGCGGAAGCTCGCTCGGGGGCCTTCGAAGCTCGTTCTCCAGCGCGTGGCGTACGGCGTCGGTCTTGCTGACGCCCCTGATCTGCGCCAGCTTGGTGGCGAGCCGGTTGACTTCCTCGTCGCGGATGTTCAGCGGCATGACGACCTCGCTGTGTAGACAGCCACAGGATAGTGTCTACACAGCCTCGTCACAACCACGCTCCGCTAGTTGCCGCGGAAGATTCCGCCGAGCATGCCGCGGACGATCGCGCGACCGATCGAACCGCCCATCTTTCCGCCCGAAGGCCCGGCGATCGTTTCACCGATCGACTTGCCGACATTGGCGACGACCTGGCCGGCGACATTGTTCGTGACCGTCCGCGTCACCTGACGCGCCACGCGCTGCGTCGCGGTCAAGCGCTCGCCGCGCTTACGGTTGGTTCCGAGCACCGAGCCGAGGATCGTGCCGAGGTCGATGCCGCCGCCCTGCGCGGCGTCGCCGCCGGACGTGCCGCCATTCGCTGGCGCCGCATCGCCGCCCGCCTGGGCGCCGAGGATTTCATACGCGGACTCGCGATCGACCGTCTTGTCATAGGCGAGCGCAACGGGACTGGTCGCCATGATCCGCGCCCGCTCGGCGTCGGTGACGGGGCCGATGCGCGAGGATGGCGGACGGATCCAGGTCCGCTCGACCATGCTCGGGACGCCCTTCGGCTCGAGCGTCGAGACCAGCGCCTCGCCGACGGCCAGCTGCGTGATCGCGTCCATCGTCGAGAAGGCGGGGTTGGGCCTGAACGTATCGGCCGCGACCTTCACCGCCTTCTGGTCGCGCGGCGTATAGGCGCGCAGCGCGTGCTGCACGCGATTGCCGAGCTGGCCGAGCACCGTGTCGGGCACGTCGAGCGGGTTCTGCGTCACGAAATAGACGCCGACACCCTTGGAACGGATCAGGCGCACGACCTGCTGGATGCGGTCGAGCAGCGGCTTCGGCGCCTCGTCGAACAGGAGATGCGCCTCGTCGAAGAAGAAGACGAGCCGCGGCTTGTCCGGGTCGCCGACCTCGGGCAGTTGCTCGAACAGTTCCGACATCAGCCAGAGCAGGAAGGTCGCGTAGAGCCGCGGCGACGACATCAACTGGTCAGCGGCCAGCACGCTGACCATGCCGCGCCCGTCCACCGTGGTGCGCATGATGTCTTTGATCTCCAGCGCCGGCTCGCCGAAGAAGGCATCGCCGCCCTGGTTTTCGAGCAGGAGCAGGCCGCGCTGGACGGCGCCGACCGACGCCTTGGTGACGTTGCCGTACTTGGCCGAAACCGTGTCCGCATTGTCCGCGAGGTAATTGAGGATCGCGCGGAGGTCCTTCATGTCCAAGAGCAGCCAGCCATTCTCGTCCGCGATGCGAAAGGCGATGGTGAGCACGCCCTCCTGCACCTCGTTGAGCTGCATCAGCCGCGAGAGAAGCAGCGGCCCCATCTCGCTGATCGTGGTGCGGATCGGATGCCCGGCCTTGCCGAACAGGTCCCAGAAAATCACCGGGCAGGCGCTGAACTTGTATTCGTCCGCGAAGCCGATCTGCGCGGCCCGCTTGGCCAGGAAATCCTTCGGCTCACCCGGTTCGGCAATGCCGGAGAGATCACCCTTGATGTCGGCGCAGAAGACCGGCACGCCGGCATCGGAGAAGCCCTGCGCGAGCACCTGCAGCGTGACGGTCTTGCCCGTGCCGGTCGCGCCGGTGACCAGACCGTGCCGGTTGGCGAGCGGCAGAAGGAGATATTCCGGCTTCTCGCTCGTCCCGAGATAGACCTTGTCGGCTTGAAGCATCGGCATGCGTTCTTGAACCCATTGTACAGTCGAAGCGAGACCCCGCGATCTCCCGAACCTACAGGACCACATGTTCGAAGCACAAACATGGCAGCCCCTTGCCGATCACCGGCCTTGCCAGGATCATCGCGCCGTTGGAACATCTGCGCCAGACTTCCCGCCACTTTGAGTCCCGGACAAAGGAGATAAGAAATTGTCCTATCCGATCATAGACATCGAAGGTATCGGCCCGGCCTATGCCGAGAAGCTGAAGGCTGCGGGAATCAGCACGACCGATGGGTTGCTCGACGCCGCGAAGGATCCGAAGGGCCGCAAGGCGCTCGCCGAGAAGACGGGGCTCGACGAATCCCGCATTCTCAAATGGGCGAACATGTCCGACCTGATGCGCATCAAGGGCGTGGCGGAGGAATATTCCGAACTGCTCGAAGCGGCCGGCGTCGACACCGTCAAGGAGCTCAAGACGCGCCGCTCCGACAATCTGCATGCCAAGATGGCCGAGGTGAACGAGGCCAGGAAGCTCGTCCGCCAGCTTCCGTCCGAGAAGCAGGTCGCGGACTGGGTTGAGCAGGCGAAGAGCCTTCCGCCGGTCCTCACCTACTGACGAGGCCGGCCCGGCGCTCCTGAATCAGCCGCGACGCGATGGCGATTGCGGCGGGTTCGGCGCGGCGCCTATAACCGCAGCCATGACCTGCGGCGCCACCGTGTCGCGGGTTCGGGAGAATCCCGCGGGTCGCGTGACGCCGATGACACATGCAGGACATGCCGCCGCGGCGGCAGAAGCCGAAGCCGGATGGCGCCGCCTTGTCGAAAAGGGGCTGCGTGGGCGTCCGTTCTCGGATCTCGTGTCGAACACAGCCGAGGGTTTCGCGATCGATCCCCTCACCCCGCCCGCTGCGCCTGTCAGCGCATTCGATCGGCCCGCGACGCCCTGGATGCGGCTGCAGCGCATCGATCACCCCGATGCCGGACGGTCCGCCGCCCTCTCGCTCGAAGCGCTGAACGGCGGCGCCGACGGTCTCGCTCTGGTCTTTAGCGATGCGCCGGGCGCGCGCGGCTTCGGCATAGCCGCCGACGATCTTTCGGATCTTCTCCGCGATGTCGTCATCGACGCCTGCCCGATCCGCCTCGAAACCGGCATAGACGGCGCCGACATCGCGGCACGCTTCGCCGCGGAGACGGAGGCCAGGCGGATCGATCCGGCGCTGATGCAGCTTTCCTTCGGCATCGATCCGCTTTCGGCATATGCCGCGTGCGGTCAGGATTTCGATCGTTGGCCGCAGACACGCGCGGCGATCGGCGCGCTCGTCGCCCGGCTCGCCACGAAGCGCTTTCGCGGCCCCTTCCTCGCCGCCGATGGGCGACGCGCGCATGAGGCCGGCGCGGATGTGGCGAGCGAACTCGCCTTCGTCGCGGCGGCCTATGTCGCCTATCTCCGCCTGCTCGCCGAGGCCGGCCTCGGCGATGACGTCACGGGCGCGGCAATCGAGGCGGTGCTCGCGGCCGACAGCGACCAGTTCATGACGATCGCCAAGTTCCGCGCCGCGCGGCTGATGCTGCGGCGGATCCGGAGCGCGTCGGGCCTCACGGCCGGCCCAATCCGCATCCATGGCGAGACGAGCTGGCGCATGACGACGCGGCGCGATCCCTATTCCAACCTGATCCGCGCTGCGATCGCCGCCTTCGCGGCTGGCGCCGGCGGCGCCGACAGCCTCGCGGTGCTGCCGTTCACCGCGCCGTTCGGGCTCGCCGGAGCGGTGCCGCGGCGCCTCGCGCTCGACACGCAGTCGATCCTGCTCGAAGAGGCGAACCTCTATCGGGTCGTCGATCCCTCAGCTGGATCGGGCAGCATCGAGGCGCTGACGGAGGATCTTGCCGCCGAGGCCTGGCGACGCTTCCAGGCCATCGAGGCGGAGGGGGGACTGGCCGCGTCGCTCAGGGCCGGAGCACTGCAGGGACGGATCGCCACCGAGCGGGCCGCGCGCCTCGCCGCAATCGCCGACGGCGTGGTCGCGATCGTCGGCACCAACATCTTTCCCGCGCCGGCATCGCTGCCGCCCGACATCGAGGCGCCCTTCCCCGCGTCGCAGGCGGAGGAGCCCGCCTTCGCCCTGCCCTCGATCCGGCTCAGCCAGGCGGCTGAAAGCGAGGCCGCATGAGCGCGATCCCCGATTTCTCGACCCTGCCCTTCGCCATCGAAACCGCTGCAGCGGACGAGCCCGGCGAGGCTTGGCAGACGGCGGAAGGCATCGCGGTCAAGGCCACCTATGGCGCGCAGGATCGCGACGGGCTCGACTTTCCGTGGAGCTATCCCGGCCTACCGCCTTTCGTGCGCGGCCCCTATCCGACCATGTATGTCCAGCAGCCCTGGACGATCCGGCAATATGCCGGCTTCTCGACGGCGGAGGAATCGAACGCCTTCTACCGGCGCAATCTCGCCGCCGGGCAGATGGGGCTTTCCATCGCCTTCGATCTCGCCACGCATCGCGGCTATGACAGCGATCATCCGCGCGTCGCCGGCGATGTCGGCATGGCCGGCGTGGCGATCGATTCGATCCTCGACATGCGCCAGCTCTTCGACGGCATCCCGCTCGACAAGATGAGCGTATCGATGACGATGAACGGCGCGGTGCTGCCGATCCTCGCGCTCTATATCGTCGCGGCCGAGGAACAGGGCGTGATGCCCGAGCAGCTTTCCGGGACCATCCAGAACGACATCCTCAAGGAGTTCATGGTCCGCAACACCTATATCTATCCGCCCGAGCCATCGATGCGGATCGTCGCGGACATCTTCGCCTTCACCTCGGCGCATATGCCGAAGTTCAATTCGATTTCGGTGTCCGGCTACCACATGCAGGAGGCCGGCGCGACGGCCGACCTTGAGCTCGCCTATACGCTCGCCGACGGGCTCGACTATATCCGCACGGGCGTGGCGGCCGGGCTCGATGTCGATGCCTTCGCGCCGCGGATCTCCTTCTTTTGGGCGGTCGGCATGAACTTCTTCATGGAGGTCGCCAAGCTGCGCGCCGGCCGCCTGCTCTGGTCGAAGCTCGTCGCCGAGAAATTCGCGCCGAAGAGCGACAAGTCACTCTCGCTGCGCACGCATTGCCAGACGTCGGGCTGGTCGCTGACGGCGCAGGGCGTGTTCAACAATGTGATCCGCACCGCCATCGAGGCGATGGCGGCGACGCAGGGCGGCACGCAGTCGCTGCACACCAACGCCTTCGACGAAGCGCTGGCGCTGCCGACGGATTTCTCCGCCCGCATCGCTCGCAACACGCAGCTGATCCTGGAGAAGGAAAGCGGCACCACGCGCTTCATCGACCCCTGGGGCGGCTCGTGCTTCGTCGAGCGGCTCACCGCCGATCTCGCGGCGCGTGCCCTCGCCCATATCGAGGAGGTCGAGACGCTGGGCGGCATGGCCAAGGCGATCGAGGCGGGCATACCGAAGCTGCGCATCGAGGAGGCCGCGACGCGCACGCAGGCCTGGATCGACAGCGGCAAACAGACCGTGGTCGGCGTCAATCGCTACCGTGTCGCGGGCGAGCCGCCCGTCGAGGTGCTGAAGATCGACAATTCAGCTGTGCGCGCCGCGCAGATCGCCAAGCTGGAACAGCTGCGGCGCGAGCGTGACGAAACAGCGACGCGTGCTGCGCTCGATGCGCTCGCGGAAGGAGCGCGCGGCAAGGCCAATCTGCTGGCGCTCGCCGTCGATTGCGCGCGCGCCAAGGCCACGGTCGGGGAAATGAGCGCGGCGCTTGAAACGGCGTTCGGCCGTCATCATGCCCGCGTCGAGGCGGTGCATGGCGTCTATGCGCGCGAGAGCCGCGACAGCGACGCGATCGCGCGCCTCAAGGCAATGACGGAAGCCTTTGCCGATAATGAAGGCCGGCGGCCCAAGATCATGGTCGCCAAGATGGGCCAGGACGGTCACGACCGCGGCCAGAAGGTCGTCTCGTCGGCGCTCGGCGATCTCGGCTTCGACGTCGAGATCGGTGAACTCTTCCAGACGCCTGAGGAAGCAGCCCGCGAGGCGATCGCGCAGGGTGCGCATATCGTCGGCGTCTCGTCGCTGGCCGCCGGGCATCTGACCCTGGTGCCGGCGCTGCGCGACGCGCTCGCCTCGTCAGGGCGGAGCGATATCATGATCGTGGTCGGCGGCGTGATCCCGCCGCAGGATTTCGATGCGCTGCGCGAAGCTGGCGCCGAAGCCATCTTCCCGCCGGGCACCGTCATCCCCGAAGCCGCCGAGCAACTCATCGAAGCGCTCAATCGCCGCCTTGGCTTCGTGCAGAAGCCGGCGGCCTGAGCGCATTCTACAAAGGGACGCCGCCCCGGCAATTCGGGGGCGGGACCGGGACGGCGCCGCCGACGCGCGGCCCACGGGGCCGCGCGCGACCGGAAGACCTTGCGAAAAAAGCGGCCCGGAGACCGGGCCGCTCGCATCCGGTCAGCCGGATTGCATCAGCCGGGCAGAAGCACGGTGTCGATGACGTGGACCACGCCGTTCGACTGCTCGACATTCGGGATCGTGACCTTGGACTTGCCGCCCTTCGCATCCATGATCCAGACGTTCTTGCCCTTGACCATGAAGGTCAGCGACTCACCATTGACGGTCTTGAACTCGGCCTTGCCGCCGCCCTTCTTCACCGCGGCGACGATGTCGGCAGCCGACACATGGCCGGGCAGCACGTGATAGGTCAGGATCGCGGTCAGCGTCTTCTTGTTGGCGGGCTGAACCAGCGTCTCGACCGTGCCCTTGGGCAGCTTGGCGAAAGCGGCGTTGGTCGGCGCGAAGACGGTGAACGGACCGGGGCCGGACAGGGTCTCGACGAGACCGGCCGCCTTGACCGCGGCGACGAGCGTCGTCAGGTCCTTGGCGGTGGAAGCGTTCTCGACGATGGTCTTGTTCGGATACATCGGCGCGCCGCCGACCATCACGGTCTTGGCGAAGGAAGGGCTGGTCACGGCGACCGTGCCGGTGACGGCGATCGCGGCGATCGCCGCAGCCCGGATAGCATTCGAAAAGGCGCTCATATTTTTCTTCTCCCGAATTTCGATCGGCGATAAAATACCCCGATCGCATCCATCGTCATTCCGGAGCAGATCGGATGACCGACGCCAGAATGTCCGTTTCTCATGATCTAAGTCGTCTTTTTCTTATTCGACGACATCTTGCTGCATATGGATTTCGGCCTCTTCGGAACTCCCGAATTCGCCGATCACATGAGCTTATACGGAGGCCGATGCAGAGCGGTTTCATGCCGGATCAAAATGACCGATCACGAGCGCGTGATCGGACCGGGAGAATTTCGTTCTGCGGGATAAGCCGGCACTAGGACAGGATTGCTTGCGCGGCAAATTTCACGGACCTATGGTCCGCCACTCCGCGGAGCTTTCCATGAAGACGACCAATCCCGTCTATACGGGCCTGCCGACGACGATCTTCGAAGTCATGTCGCGTCTCGCGATCGAGCATGGCTCGATCAATCTCGGCCAGGGCTTCCCCGATGTCGACGGTCCGGAGGATCTCCGCCGTCTGGCCGCCGACGCGCTCGTCGCGGGCCCGAACCAGTACCCGCCGATGATGGGCCTGCCCGAGCTGCGCGCGGCCGTCGCGGATGTGGATCGTCGTTTCTACGGTCTCGATCTCGACTGGAAGCGCGAGATCCTGGTTACCTCCGGCGCGACCGAAGCGCTCTCCGACATCATCACGGCACTGATCGAGCCCGGCGATGAGGTCGTGCTGATCGAGCCGCTCTATGACTGCTATCTGCCGCTCGTGCGCCGCGCCGGCGGCATTCCGCGGCTGGTGCGCCTGACGCCGCCGGAGTGGAAACTCGACGTCGCCGCGCTCGAAGCCGCGTTTTCGGACAAGACCAAGGCCATCCTGCTCAACAACCCGATGAACCCGGCCGCCAAGGTGTTCAGCCGGGAGGAACTGGCGGCGATCGCCGAGCTTTGCGTGCGCTTCGATGCCTATGCGATCTGCGACGAGGTCTATGAGCATATCCGCTTCGACGGCCGCGGCCATATCCCGCTCATGACCCTGCCGGGCATGCGCGAGCGCGCCATTCGCATCGGCTCGGCCGGCAAGACCTTCTCCTTCACGGGCTGGAAGGTCGGCTATGTCGCCGCGGCGCCGGCCCTGCTCGATCCGATCGCCAAGGCCCATCAGTTCACGACCTTCACGACGCCGCCGCATCTGCAGAAGGCCGTTGCGGCCGGTCTCGCCAAGGACGATGCCTATTATGCGGAGCTGTCCGGCGCGTTGGCGGCCAAGCGCGACCGGCTCGCCGCCGGGCTGGAGCGGCTCGGTTTCGGCGTCGTGCCCTGCGGGGGCACCTATTTCGTATCCGCCGACGTCGCCCCGCTCGGTCTCGGCGCCAATGATGTCGAGCTTTGCCGCCGCATGACGGTCGAAGCCGGCGTCACCGCAGTTCCGGTCTCGGCCTTCTATGCCGAGAACGGCCCATCGCATTTCGTCCGCTTCTGCTTTTCCAAGCGCGACGAGATCCTCGACGAGGCGCTGAACCGGCTCGGCACGTGGATCGAAGGTCTGCGCCGCGCCGTCGCGTGACGCATCGAAGCCTGATCGCTCGATGACAAAGGCTGCGGCCGTTCGGCCGCGGCGCTCTGGTCGCTATCGGATCACGCGCTCCATCGGGATCAACATCACCACATGCAGGCCACTCTCCTGCCAGTGGAATTCGATCTCGCCGCCCAGTTGCCCGGCGATGCTCATGCTGGCGAGGCGGCTGCCGAACCCCTGATGCGGCGGCGGGCCGGAGATTGGCGGGCCACCGGCCTCGATCCAGTCGAGACGCAGGCTCGTGCCCGCCTGGCGCCCGCGGATCGTCAGCGTGCCATCCGCCACCGAGAGCGACCCATATTTGGTCGAATTGGTCGCGAGTTCGTGCAGCACCAGCGCAAGGCTCGTTGCAGCCACGACGCCGACCTCGATCTCCGGCGCCTCGATGACCAGCTGGTCGCTCCGCACCAGATGGGGCGCCAGGATCGCCTGGAAGAGATCGACGAATGTCGTCTGCTCGACCTCGTCCAGTTCGGCGGTGATGGCGGGGCGGATCAGCTGATGCGCCGCCGCGAGCGCGACCAGACGGCCCCGCAGCACATTGGCCATCTCATCGACGCTGTGCACCGAACGTGCGGTCATGGTGACCATGCCGCCGATGATCGCGAAGGTGTTTTTGATCCGGTGATGCAGTTCGCGGACGAGCAGCCGGCGCTTCTCGTCCGAGACACGCCGATCGGTCACGTCGACCGCGGCACCGGAGACACGGACGACCCGCCCGGACGCATCGCGAAAGCCCGTGCCGCGAACCATGACCCAGCGGATCGAGCCGTCGGCATGGAGAAGGCGATGTTCGAGCGCGATGTCGACGCCATCCGCGACCGCCGCCTCCACATGCGCCTCGACATCGTCCCGGTCGGCGGGGTGGATCGCCGCCATGAATTCCGACCGCGGCACGCCATGGCGCGCCCGCTCCGCATTGACCGAATAGAACTCCGCAAAGCGCTCGTCGGTGAACATGTTGCCGGTTTCGAGATGCCAGTCCCAGATGCCGATGACGCCCGCCGCATTCAGCGCATGCGACAGGCGCTCGCGGTTCTGCTCCGCCTCGGCCTCCGCGAAGTGGCGACGCGTGGTCTCGTGCACGATCGCCAGCACCCCGGCCGGCTTGCCCGCTTCGTCGAAGACCGGGCTATAGTCGAGGTCGAGCCACACATCCTCGGCGACGCCGTTGCGCATCAGGACGAGATGCTGGTCCTCGAAGGCGAGCGACTCGCCCCGAAAGCCCGATTCGAGAACGTGGCGGTTGAAGCTCGCGACCTCCGGCCAGCCTTCAAGGACCTTCGAACCCATAATCGACGGATGGCGGCGTCCGGCGATCTCGGCATAGCCGGCATTGTAGAACATGACGCCGTCTTCGCCCCAAAGCAGCGTGATCGGCAAATTCGACGACAGCATGAAAGAAATCATCGAGCACAGGCATGGCGGCCATGTCTCGATCGCGCCGACCGGCGTCGTGTCCCAGCGATGGGCAGCGATGATGCGAGCGATCTCGCCGCCGCGCGACAGGAACGCCGGAAGCTCCGACATGACGCCGTCGCCGGTTTGGGCTGTTTCACGCATTACCATCTCTGAGCTACGCCACCCAGCCCTGCCGACATCCCGTTCCTCCCCACAACGATCTCGCGCCATTCGGGTTGCGACCGCAAGATCGAACGCCGGATCGCATTCATTCCGCCGGCAGCAGTGTTCCCGTGAAGACAACCGGCCCCGTGGCCTTCCCGGTCGGAGATCCGCCCTTCGGCTCGACCGAAATCGCCAGCAGTTCACCCGGCTTCAGCGCCACGTTCAGCGGCTTCAAATCCGAAATCGCGTCGGCCGTGCCGAGCGATACGGTGGGGCCCGAGGCGGGCACCTG
Source organism: Kaistia hirudinis (assembly GCF_014196455.1). Classification (GTDB taxonomy): domain Bacteria; phylum Pseudomonadota; class Alphaproteobacteria; order Rhizobiales; family Kaistiaceae; genus Kaistia; species Kaistia hirudinis. Next base: position 731,594 of record NZ_JACIDS010000002.1, on the reverse strand, counting down.
CCAGAGCTCGAAGCTGCGATCGGACGGCGGCGCATGGCCGACACGGCGCAGACGGATCGTCCGCGCCTCCGTGTCGACCGAGGCGACGAAGGCCGGCTCGCCGCCCTGTCCGCCCAGGATCGCCACATAGCTGGCGCCGGGCTCCGGCTCGCCCTGGCGCTCGCCGATGATCACGATGGCAAGGATCGAGGCGGCGAAGAGCGCCGCGGCCGTGGCGAAACGCCAGCGGCGCACCGAGCGCCTCAGACGGACCACACGATCGCCGAGCTCGGCGCTGAGCCGGGAGGCAAGACCGGACCAGGCGGTCGCCGGCGGCTCCGTCTCCCCGGCGAGGTCGGCCAGAGGCTGCAGGCGCTCGGCCCATTTCGCGACGGCGGCGGCGAGGACCGGCTCGCGATGCATCCGCGCCTCGACCTCGTTCCGCTCGGATGCGTCGAGCGTCCCGAGGACATATTCCCCCGCCAGACCCTCCAATTCGTCATCCGCCACCGAGGCACTCCTTCAAGGACATCAGACTGCGCCGCAACAAGGTCTTCACCGTCGCCACCGGGCGGTCGAACCGGCGCGACAGTTCCTCCCGGCTCCAGCCATAGCAATAGGCGAGCAGCACCATGCCGCGCCGGTCGGCCTCCATCCCGTCGATGCAGCGCCGAAGCTCGCGCGAGGCGAGCACGTCCGACACGACCTCCGGCGCCGCCAGCCGATCGGCGAGAAGCTCGTCGATCGCCACCGCCGTCGACGCGATCCGCTCGCTGCTGCGGCGGATGTTGTCGATCGCCGTGTGCCGCGCGATCGTGGTCATCCACGTCATCGGCGACGCCAGCGCCGGATCGAAACGGTCGGCATGGTCCCAGATCCGCAGGAACGCCTCCTGCAAGGCTTCCTCCGCCGCGGCCTCGCTGACGGTGATACGGCGGATCACCGCGAAGAGTTTCGCTGACGAGCGCTCATAGAGACGGCGGAACGCGGCTTCCTTGCGCTGGGCCACATCCGCCAGCAGCGCGGCGAGTTCCCGCGCCCGCATGTCCGCATCGGCCTTCTCAGCCAAGCCGTCCTCCCAGAGCCATTCAAGGCAAGATAGGGCAGTTGCCCGCCTTGGGCCATTGCCCACGCGACACAGGCCTCGCCCGCGAGAAAGCGTCGCCGCGGCGCTTGCCCGCGCCGTTGCGGCAGCCTAAACCCGCGCCATGGCACCACCGCTTCTCCTGCTGCAGGATATCCGCCTCACCTTCGGCGGCCGTCCGCTCATCGAAAACGCCTCCCTCGCCGTCTCGGCCGGCGAGCGGCTCTGTCTCGTCGGGCGCAACGGCTCCGGCAAGTCGACGCTGCTCAAGATCGCCGAGGGGCTGGTCGAGCCCGATTCGGGCAAGCGTTTCCTGCAGCCGGGGACCACGGTGCGCTACCTGCCGCAGGAGCCGGACCTTTCCGCCTTCGCGACCACGCGCGCCTATGTCGAGGACGGCCTCGGACCGGGCGACGATCCGCACCGCGCGACCATGCTGCTCGAAGCGCTCGGCCTGACGGGCGAGGAGACGCCGGACCGGCTTTCCGGCGGCGAGACGCGCCGCGCCGCGCTCGCCAAGGCGCTGGCGCCCGAGCCGGACGTGCTGCTGCTCGACGAGCCGACCAACCATCTCGACCTGCCGGCGATCGAATGGCTCGAAGAGACGCTGCGCACCATGCGCTCGGCGCTCGTCCTGATCTCGCATGACCGCCGCTTCCTGGAGCGGCTGTCGCGCGCGACCGTCTGGCTCGACCGTGGCCAGACGCGCCGGCTCGACAAGGGCTTCGCCGAGTTCGAGACCTGGCGCGACGCCATCCTCCACGAGGAGGAGAAGGAGCGCGAGCGTCTCGACCGCAAGATCTCGCAGGAACTCGACTGGGTCCGCTACGGTGTCACGGCACGGCGCAAGCGCAATATGGGGCGCCTGCGCAAGCTCGAGGGCCTGCGCACCGAAAAGCGCGAGCAGCGGCGGCAGGTCGGCGAGGTCAAGTTCGGCGCCAGCGTGGGCGACGTCTCGGGCAAGTCGGTCGTCGAGGCGATCGGGATCTCCAAGGCGTTCGGCGAGCGCGAGATCGTGCGTGATTTCTCGACTCGGATTCAGCGCGGCGACCGCGTCGCGCTTGTCGGCGCAAACGGCGCCGGCAAGACGACGCTGCTCAGCCTTCTGACCGGCGTGCTCGCGCCCGATAGCGGCCGCATCAAGCTCGGCACGAATATCGAGATGGTGACGCTCGACCAGCGGCGCGACAGCCTCGATCCGATGATGACGCTCTCTGATGCACTGACCGACGGGCGCGGCGACACGGTAATCGTCAATGGCGAGGCGCGGCACGTGATCGGCTATATGCGCGACTTCCTCTTCCAGCCCGAACAGGCCCGCGCGCCGATCAGCGCGCTTTCGGGCGGCGAGCGCGGACGTCTGATGCTGGCGCGGGCTCTCGCCAAGCCCTCGAACCTCCTCGTCCTCGACGAGCCGACCAACGATCTCGATCTCGAAACGCTCGACCTGCTCGAGGAACTGCTCGACGACTATACGGGTACGATCCTGCTCGTCAGCCACGACCGCGACTTCCTCGATCGCGTGGCGACCTCGGTGATCGTCTCCGAGGGCGACGGGCGCTGGACCGATTATGCCGGCGGCTATAGCGACATGCTGGCCCAGCGCGGCGCCACGGCACCGGCCCGCACGGTGACCAAGGCCGATCGCAAGGACGAGCCGAAGGCAGCCGCCGCCCCGCGCGCGCCCGCCAAAGCCAAGCTCTCCTTCAAGCAGAAGCATGCGCTGGAGACGCTGCCGGCGCGGATCGAGAAGTTGGATGCCGAGATCGCCAAGCTCGCGGCAACGCTCGCCGAGCCGGACCTCTACACCCGTGATCGCAAGCGCTTCGACGCCGCCTCCGCCCGCCTCGCCGCGGCGCAGGCCGAGCACGGGGCCGCGGAGGAGGAATGGCTCGAACTCGAAATGCTGCGCGAATCGATCGAAGGCTGAGCCTTCGCGTCAGTTGGCCGCCGCGAAGGCCTCGACGGCGCCGAGAAGCCAGTCCCTGAACGCCTTGACGCTTCGCTGCGCCATGCGGTCGGGCCGGGCGACGAGGAAATAGGCGTCGGCGGTCGGTGCCGTATTCGCCAGCACGCGGACGAGACGGCCGGCGGCGAGTTCGTCGGCAGCATAGATGTCGCGCACCACCGCAAGGCCCTGCCCCGCGATCGCGGCGCGGATCAGAAGTGCGTCATCGGCGAAGATGGACCCGCCGCGCCAGCGCGGCGACGCCCCCGCGCCCGACGCCTCGGCCCATTGGCTCCAATCTCTGCGGTTGCGATCCTGCAGCAGCGGATGCGCCAGACAATCGGCCGGACGCCGGACCGGCGGGCCCTCCGCGAGGCGTCTCGGGCTCGCGACGACGACGAGATGCGGGTCGAACAGGCGGAGGCTCACAAGGCCCGGATAGTCGCCGCCGCCATGGCGGATCGCGAGATCCGCCTCGCCGCCATGCAGATCGGCAAGCCCCACGCCGGCCAGCAACCTGACCTCGATATCCGGATGAACAGCCGCGAAGGCGCCGAGGCGCGGTGCGAGCCAGGTCGCCGCAAAGGACGGCGTGGTCGTAACGGTCAGGAGGTTGGTCCGCCCCGGCCGCCCGCCATAGGGCCGCAACGCATCCTCGATCTGCCGAAAGCCCGGATCGAGCGCCGCAAACAGCCGCTCGCCCTCGGCCGACAGGCGGACGCCCCTATGCAAGCGTTCAAGCAGGACCACGCCGAGCCGCAGTTCGAGCGCCCTCACCTGCTGGCTGACGGCGCCGGGCGTGACGCCAAGCGCGGCGGCAGCATCCTTGACGCCGCCGCGCCGGCCGACTTCGACAAAGGCCCGGAGCGCGGGCAGCGGAGGCTGGATCATGATTTCAGTTTAGCGCGGCTAAAGCGAAGCTCAAGACTTCTGGTTTGAACGAGGGTCTGGAACGGCGCACCGCTCTCGCATGACAACCTCGCCCTCGCCGTCTCCCGCCCTGACCCCGTCGCTCGCCCGCCTGCTCGCCTTCGCGGCCGGCGCGGCGGTGGCGAACAGCTATTACAATCAGGCGATGCTCGGGCATATCGCGGGCGATTTCGCCCTGCCGGGCGCCGAGGTCGCGGCGATCGCCGCGCTGACCCAGCTCGGCAATGCGACCGGCGTCCTGCTGCTCGCCCCGCTCGGCGACCGCATCGAACGGCGACGGCTGATCCTGCTGACGCTGGGCGCGCTCGTGGTCGCGCTCGTCATGGCGGCCATCGCGCCGAGCTTCGGCCTGCTGCTGCTCGCGAGCCTCTGCGTCGGGACCTTCGCGACGGTCGCGCAGCAGATCGTGCCACTGGCCGTGCATCTCGCACCCGCGGACCGCAAGGGCAGCGTGCTCGGCACAGTTACCGGCGGAATCCTGACGGGCATCCTGCTGGCACGGACGGCGAGCGGCATCATCTCCGATCTTGCGAGCTGGCGCGTCGTCTTCCTTCTTGCTGCCGGGCTGATGCTGCTCACCGGCGTCCTGCTCGCGCGGCGTCTGCCCAAGGTCACGCCGACGACTTATATCGGCTATGGCGCGCTGATGGCGTCGCTGATCCGCCTCGTTGCGGCGCATCGCGCGCTGCGCCGGGCGACGCTGTCGCAATGCCTGGTCTTCGCCGCCTTCATGGCCTTCTGGTCAAGCATCGCGCTCGAACTGCACTCCGAGCGGTTCGGCCTCGGCTCCACCGCCGTCGGGCTGCTCGCCCTGGTCGGCGCCTCCGGCGCGGTGGCCGCGCCGCTGGCCGGGCGACTGGCGGATCGCGGCGGCGCGGGGCGAGTCGCCATGCTCGGCATGCTGCTGGCGGCACTCGCCTTCGCGCTGCTCGGCGTGAGCGAGGGTTCCATCGTCACCCTGGTCGCCGCGACGCTGATGCTCGACATCGCGGTGCAGACTTCGCAGATCGCGAACCAGAGCGTCGTCTATGCGATCGACCCGGCTGCGCGGAGCCGCCTCAACACGATCTTCATGACGGCGATGCTCGCCTCGGGCGCGATCGGCTCCTCGGCCGGCGCGCTGGCGTGGTCGCATTTCGGCTGGCGCGGCGTCTGCGCCTTCGGCGCCGCCGCGGCGCTCGCCGGAGCGGTGCTGGCCGCGCGCCGAGGCTGAGGGCTCAGATGCGGCGAACGCTCTCCCGCACCACCAGATCGCATTTGAGGCGGACATGCGAGATCGCGACGTCGCCATCCTTGCCGGTCATGCGCCGCAGCAGGTCGCGGGCGGCGAGCGTTCCCAGTTCCGTGCGCGGCTGACGCATGGTGGTGAGCGCGGGATCGTAGTGCACGGCATATTCCGTATCGTCGAAGCCGGCGACCGACACGTCGCCGGGTATGTCGAGCCCCTGATTCTTGAGCGCGCGCATGAAGCCGAACGCCATTTCGTCGGCAGCGGCGAAGACGGCGGTCGGCTTGTCCGCGAGCGCGAAAAAGCGCGGCGCGGCGCGCTCGCCCGACCCGAAATCATAATTGGTGGCGCCGCGCCATAGCAGCGCCGGATCGACGGGGAGGCCCGCCTCGCGCAGCGCATCGCAATAGCCGGCGCTGCGCTCACGCGCTTCGAGGCTCGCATCGGCGCCGGCGATATGGGCGATCCGCCGGTGCCCCTGCCCGATCAGATGGCGCACCATGGCCGCGGCGGCGGCGCGGTTGTCGACGTCGAAGACCGAGAATTCGTCCGTGCCCGGCACCTCCGAGAACATCAGCGAGATCGGCACCGAGCCGGGGATCTGCACGAAGGCCTCGTCGCGCGGGATGTTGCCGGTGACGACGAGGACGCCATCCACCTGGCCGGCGCGGATGACGCGGGCATAATGCGTCTCGCGGCGCGGGCTGTTGCGCGCATAGCCGATCAGCACGCCGTAGCCGGCCTCCGAAAAAACCTCCTCCAGCGCGTTGAGCACGGGGGTGAAAAACGAGTTGCCGATGCCGGGCAGGAGCACCAGCACCATGCGCGTCGACTTGGCCCGGAGCGACCGCGCCGCAGCATTCGGGGTGTATCCGGTCTCCCGGATCGCCGAAAACACAGCCTCGCGCGTCGCCTCCGTGACGCGATCCGGGAGCGCGATGGCGCGACTTACAGTTGCAGTAGAGACTCCGGCTCGCCGCGCAACGTCCTGAATCGTCACGGCTCCCGCCTTCTGCGCGCTCCTGTCCACTGCCATCGTCGTTTCCCCGCCAGCGGCCGTCTTACTCGTCGGTCGCCTGTTCTTTTGCAACGCAAAATAAATTCGCGTTGACAGCCGTTCGAGGAAGCATACAGTAGATGTAATCGATTACAAGTTTTGGAGCCCGAAGCGCCTGGGAGGTCTTCGCGGCTTTCAGGAGGAGGCGGCGCGGCAACTAAGCGCCTGATACTGGGAGGAGTTATCATGAAGCATGTTTCGAAAGCGCTGCTTGGCGCTGCGGCTTCGCTTGCCATCTTGGCAGGCTCGGCCTTTGCCGCCGAGAAGGCGGAGGTCATTCACTGGTGGACCTCGGGCGGTGAATCCGCCGCGGTCAAGGTGTTCGCCGACCAGTTCAACGCCCAGGGCGGCGAGTGGGTCGATGCGGCGATCGCCGGCGGCGAAGCGGCCCGCGCGGCCGGCATCAACCGCATCGTCGGCGGCAACCCGCCGACCGCCATGCAGTTCAACACCGGCAAGCAGTTCGAGGATCTCGTCGCGCAGGGCCTGCTCGGCAGTCTCGACGAAGTCGCCGCGGCCGATGGCTGGGCGAAGTTCCTGTCGCCGGTTCTCGTCAAGGCGGTGAGCCGCGACGGCCACTTCTATGCCGTTCCGGTCAACATCCATTCGAACAACTGGCTCTGGTACAACGCCGACGTCCTGGCGAAGAACGGCATCGAGCCGCCGAAGACCTGGGACGAGCTCTTCGCCGCCCTCGACAAGCTGAAGGCTGCGGGCGTCATCCCGATGGCGCAGTCCGGCGACGCCTGGACCCAGCTCCTGCTCTTCAACGACGTGGTCCTCGGCGTCGGCGGCCGCGATCTGTTCCTGAAGATCTTCCAGGACAACGATATGGAGGCGATCAAGTCGCCCGAGTTCAAGAAGGTCGCCGAGACCTTCGGCAAGCTGCGCGAATATGGCGATGCGGGCCAGCAGGGCCGGCAGTGGAACCAGGCCACGGGCCTCGTCATCGACGGCAAGGCCGGCTTCAACTTCATGGGCGACTGGGCCAAGGGCGAGATCATCGCCGCCGGCCTGACGCCCGGCAAGGAAGTCGGCTGCGTGCCGGGCCTCGGCAACCAGGTCTACTGGATCGGCGGCGACGTCTTCGTGTTCCCGAAGACCGACAATGCCGACGCCCAGAAGGCGCAGAAGCTCCTCGCCCATGTCATGCTTGAGCCGGACACGCAGGTCGCGTTCAACGCCAAGAAGGGCTCCGTGCCCGTGCGCGCCGACGTCGACACGTCGAAGCTCGACGTCTGCGCCCAGGAAGGCCTGAAGCTACTGGCGAAGCCGGACGGCGCCGTGCCGGGCACCGACTTCCTGCAGACGCCGGACACGCTCGGCTCGCTGCAGGACGCGATCGGCCAATTCTGGACCACGCCGTCGCAGACCCCCGACGAGCTCGTCGCCAAGGTCGTCAGCATCTGGGAAAGCAAGTAAGCGCCTGCCCCGCCGGCCCTCGGGCTGGCGGGGCGTCCGCCGATCGCTTTCACGGCCGGGGCGCGCTCGCCGCCCCGGCTCCGTGCAACCGGAGTATGGCAGCGTGAATCCCCGATTGAAGCGGTTCTGGTCGGCGCAGCTCGCGCTCACCCCCGCCTGGCTGATCGTGATCTTCGCCTATATCGGCACGATCCTGTGGACGGTGCAGATCTCGTTCACCAGCTCCAAGGTGTTCCCGGTCTCGAACTATGTCGGCTTCGCCCAGTATAGCCGCCTGTTCGCATCCGACCGCTGGATGATCTCGGTCAACAATCTCTTCATCTTCGGCGGCCTGTTCATTGTCGGCTGCCTCGTGATCGGCTTCCTGCTCGCGGTCTTCCTCGACCAGCGCATCCGCGCGGAGAGCATGTTCCGCACGATCTTCCTCTATCCCTATGCGCTGTCCTTCATCGTCACCGGCCTCGTCTGGCAGTGGACGCTGAACCCGACGCTCGGCATCCAGCAGACCGTGCGCAACTGGGGCTTCGAGAGCTTCACCTTCGACTGGCTGACGCGGGGCGACCGCGCGATCTATGTCGTCGCGCTCGCCGGGATCTGGCAGAGCTCCGGCCTCGTCATGGCGATCCTGCTCGCGGGTCTGCGCGGGGTCGACGGCGAGCTCTGGAAGGCGGCCAAGGTCGACGGCATTCCAACCTGGCGCGTCTATCTCCATGTCGTGATCCCGATCCTGGCGCCGATGTTCGTCACCGCCACGGTCCTGCTCGCGACCGCCGTCGTGAAGGTCTATGACCTCGTCGTCGCGCTTACCAATGGCGGGCCGGGCATCTCGACCGAAGTGCCCGCCAAATTCGTGATCGAATACCTGTTCCAGCGCCAGAATCTCGGGCTCGCCACGGCCGCGTCCACGGTGATGATGATCACCGTGCTCTGCGTCCTCGCGCCCTGGCTCTACTGGCAGTACTTCCGCCAGCCGAGGAGCGCGCGATGACCAGCGTCGATCTCGCCGCGGGGCCGTCCGGGCCACGGCCGAAGCGCCTCACCGCCGGGCGTGTCGGGCTCTATGCCTTCCTCGTCATCGCGGCGCTGTTCTTCCTCATTCCGCTCTACGTGATGATCATCACGTCGCTGAAGCCGATGTCGGAGATCCGCCTCGGCAATCTGTTCGCGCTGCCGTCGGACCCGAGTTTCTATGCCTGGGCCAAGGCGTGGTCCTCGGCCTGCACCGGCCTCAATTGCGACGGCATCCATGTCGGCATGCTGAACTCGGTGAAGATCCTGATCCCGAGCGTGATCGTCTCGATCTCGGTCGGCGCGGTGACGGGTTATGCGCTGTCGTTTTGGCGGCCCAAGGGCTCGAACTTCCTGTTCGCGGTTCTGCTGCTCGGCGCGTTCATCCCCTACCAGGTGTTCCTCTATCCGCTGGTGCGGATGCTCTCGATCGTCTCGCTCTATAATTCGATCCCGGGCGTCGTCTTCGTGCACTCGATCTTCGGCCTACCGCTGATGACGCTGCTGTTCCGCAACTTCTACGCCGGCATCCCGATCGACCTGTTCAAGGCGGCGCGCGTCGATGGCGGCGGGTTCTGGGCGATCTTCCTGCGCCTGATGCTGCCGCTCTCGACGCCGATCATCGTCGTCGCCGCGATCCTGCAGATCACCGGCATCTGGAACGACTTCCTCTTCGGCCTGATCTTCGCCGGCCGCGAGAACTTCCCGATGACGGTGCAGCTCAACAACATCGTCAATTCGAGCTTCGGCGAGAAAGAATACAATGTGAACATGGCGGCGACGATCCTGACCGCGCTCGTTCCGCTCTTCGTCTATTTCGTGTCGGGCCGCTGGTTCGTCCGCGGCATCGCGTCCGGCGCAGTCAAGGGGTAGTGATGGCCAGCGTTTCCATTCGCAAGCTCGATATCGAGTTCGGCAGCATCAAGGTCATCCGCGAGCTCGATCTCGAAATCGCCGAAGGCGAGTTCATCGTCCTGCTCGGGCCGTCCGGCTGCGGCAAGTCGACCTTGCTCAACGCCGTCGCGGGCCTCCTCGACGTTGCCGGCGGCCAGATCTGGATCGGCGGCAAGAACGTCACCTGGGAGGAGCCGAAGGACCGCGGCATCGGCATGGTGTTCCAGTCCTATGCGCTCTATCCGCGCATGACAGTCCGCGGGAACCTCACCTTCGGCCTGAAGATGGCGCGCACGCCCAAGGCCGATATCGAGGCGCGCGTCGCCAAGGCGGCCAAGATCCTGCAGATCGAGCCGCTGCTCGAACGCCGTCCGTCGGAGCTTTCCGGCGGCCAGCGCCAGCGCGTCGCGATCGGCCGCGCCCTGGTGCGCGATGTCGACGTGTTCCTGTTCGACGAGCCGCTGTCCAATCTCGATGCGAAACTCCGCACCGAGCTCCGCGTCGAGATCAAGCGGCTGCATCACGAGCTCGGCTCGACGATGATCTATGTCACGCACGACCAGATCGAGGCGCTGACGCTGGCCGACCGCATCGCCGTGATGAATGGCGGCATCATCCAGCAGCTCGCCTCGCCGAAGGAAATCTATCGCCGCCCGATCAACCGCTTCGTCGCGGGCTTCGTCGGCTCGCCGGCGATGAACTTCGTCGACGGCACGCTGAGCTTTTCGGGCGGCAGCCCCGCCTTCGTCCTGCCGGACGGAGCGCGGATCGACCTTTCCGGCTACGCCTTCCTGGGACAGGTCGAGGAAGGCCGCAAGGCGACGCTCGGCATCCGGCCCGAGCAGGTGGACCCCTTCGAGCGCGGCGATCACACATCGCAGTTGCCGGTCAATCTCACCATGCTGGAGCCGATGGGCGCCGACAGCCTCGTCTGGGGACGGGTCGGCAGCTCGTCCTTCTCGATCCGCATCGACGGCGACCAGCACATCGATACGCCGGCCAGGATCGACGCCTTCTTCTCGCCCGATCACGCCTCGATCTTCGACGCAGCGAGCGGCAACCGCCTCTGAACTTCCTCTACGCCCGTCCGCCGGACGGGCCGACCTGAAGAGACACCCCCATGGTCAATCATACGATTTCGTTCCAGCTCTATTCCGCGCGCAATTTCCCGCCGCTCGAGACCGTGCTCGAGGGCCTCGCCACCATCGGCTATGACGCGGTCGAGCCCTATTACCCGCTCTATGGCGACGATCCGGCCGGCTACCGCGCCAAGGTCGACGCGGTCGGCCTGAAGACGCCGACCTTCCATGCCCCGCTCACCGGCGTCACCGGCGAGACGAGCCGCTTCATCGATATCGCCGGCACGATCGGCGCTGAGACCATCGTCGTGCCCTATCTCGTCGCGGAGGAGCGTCCGACGACGATCGACGGCTGGAAGGAGCTTCACGCGCGCCTCGCTACAGCGGCCGCCACCGCCAAGGCGGCCGGCTTCGGCCTCGCCTGGCACAATCATGATTTCGAGTATTTCAAGCTCGTCGGCGGTACGCGGCCGATCGACTATCTGCTCGGCGGCGACGTCAAGGCGGAGCTCGATATCGGCTGGGTCGTGCGCGCCGGCGAGAACCCCGCGAACGAAATCGACCGTCTCGCCACGCAGACCATCGCCTATCACATCAAGGACCTCGCCCCGGCCGGCACCACGGTCGAGGATGGCTGGGCCGATGTCGGCCACGGCATCGTCGACTGGAAGGCCCTGAAGACGCATATCGACGACGCCGTCGACGCCAAGGTTCTCGTCGCCGAGCATGACAATCCTGCCGACTGGAAGCGCTTCGCGACGCGCTCCTTCGCCTCCATCAAGTCGCTGCTGGCCTGAGGCCCTTTTTCATGTCCACGATCCACCAGATCGGCATCATCGGTGCCGGCAATATTTCCGAAGCCTATCTGAAGCTCGCGCCGCTATTCCCGGGCACGAAGATCGTCGCGGTCGCCGATATCGCGCCGGCGGCCGCCAAGGCGCGCGCCGACCAGTTCGGCATCACCGCGCTCTCCGTCGACGAGATGCTCAAGAATTCCGAGATCGACACGGTCATCAACCTGACGATCCCGGCGGCCCATTACGAGATCAGCCATGCGATCCTCTCGGCCGGCAAGCACGCCTATTCGGAGAAGCCCTTCGCGCTGTCGCTCGATGACGCGAAGAAGCTGGTCGCCGAGGCCGACGCGCGCGGGCTGAAGCTCGGCAGCGCGCCCGACACCTTCCTCGGCGGCGGCGGCCAGACGGCACGCCGGCTCATCGACGAGGGCAAGGTCGGCCGCATCATCGCCGGCTCCATGTATTTCATGGGGCACGGCATGGAGGCCTGGCACCCCAATCCGACCTTCTTCTTCCAGCCGGGCGGCGGCCCGGTGCTGGATATGGGCCCCTACTACACCTCGGCGCTGATCAACCTGATCGGACCGGCGAAATCCGTCACCGCCATCGCCTCCAAGGGCTTCGACGAGCGCTTCGTCACGGCCGAAGGCCCGATGAAGGGCAAGTCGGTGCCGGTGCTGGTCCCGACGACGATCAATGCGATCATCGAATTCGTCTCGGGCGCGCAGATCACCTTCGGCACGAGCTGGGACGTGTGGAAGCATGGCCACGCCAACCCGATCGAGCTCTATGGCTCGGCGGGCACGATGCTGGTGCCGGATCCCAATTTCTTCGGCGGCACGGTCAGCTATTCGAAGGATGGCGGCGACTATGTCGAGGTCGACGCAGCGGATGCGCCGTTCGGGCGGGCCAACTGGACCGGCGAGCGCGCCAATTACCGCATGCTCGGCGTCGCCGACCTGCTCGACGCCGCCGAACAGGGGCGCGAGCCGCGCTGCTCCGGCCGCGTGGCGCTGCACGCGCTCGATATCATGGTCTCGATCCTCGAGGCCGCCGCGACGCGCAAGGTCGTCGATCTCTCGACGACGACGGAACGCCCGGCGCCGCTGACCGCGATCGACGCCGAACGGCTGATCGCCGCGCGCTGACGGCGCGGCACTATCCTGAAATGAGGAAACGGGGCCCGAGCGGCCCCGTTTTCATGTCACGCCCTAATTGCCGGCGTTCGCGCCGGGCGTCGCGAGCGGCGTGCGCTCGGCCTGCGGCAGCGCGAGCACCGCATCGAAGGTCTTCGACTGGATCTGCTCCTGCATCGCACCGACCTCGATGCGGATCTCGCGCAGATTGGCGTCGATCGCCGCGCGATCGGGCTGGGGCGCCGCGACCAGCGCGCCAAGCTCGGCGCGGAGCTTCCTGAGCCGCTCAACGCGGGCGAGGATGTCGGGACGCAGCGGCGCCAGCGACGCCTCGATCTGGCCGAGCGCTTCCGGCGACAGGCGATCCTTGAACCAGCGCAATTCCATCCGCGTCGCGCGCGCGCCCGGCTCGTCGCCGACATGGCGGAAGCGCAGGAATTCCATCACCAGCGCGCCGCCGAAGAAGGCGTTCACCGCGAGCGATGCGACGAGGGCGAGCACCAGCCAGCTGCGGCCTCGCTTGCCGTCTTTTCCGAGCGCCATCAGAAGCCCATTTCGGACGGACCGAACACCAGCGGATCGAGCTGAACGACGGTGACGGAGCCATCGGCGGGGCCACCGCGGATCCATTCCGACGCGCCGCCGAGCACACCCGCGACGACGAGCACGGCCGCCACGGCTGCGTAGCGCGAATAATGCCGCGACTTGCGGGGTTCGATGCGCGACAGCACGCCATCGGCGATGCGCGCCACCGAGCCCTTCGCCGCGATCCGCTCGTCCAGCGCGTCCGCCGCCGCCTTCAACTGGCGGTCCGCGGCCAGCGCGCCGTCGCGATAGGCGCGAAAGCCACGGTCGGACAGGAGCGCTTCGCGCGCATGGCGCAGCTGCGCAATGTCGGGCCACTTGGAGAGATCGGGGCCCCAGAGGTCGATCGCATCGCGCAGCCCGATCGGTCCGGCGCGCAGTTCAGGCGAGATGTCGGAATTCCGGTTGTTCGTCATGGTCTTTTCCAATCCTCCCCATCCGCGTCTCCATTGGCCGACAGGAGCGTTCGGAGCCTCCTGCGGGCGCGGGCGAGAAGCGATTCATAGGCATGCTCGCCGATCCCCAGGATGGCGGCGGCCTCGGCCTGGCCGAGTTCCTGGAAATGGGCGAGCACGATCACCGCGCGCTGCCGGTCGGAGAGCTGGTCGAGTGCCTCGTGCACGAGGCGCACATCGTCGATCCGATCGAGATTGCGATCGGGCGGCGCTGTCTCGTCCTCGATCAGATCGTCGTAATCGTCGATATCGACATGCGGTCGGCGGCGGCGCAGGCGGTCGATCGCAAGGCGGTAGGCGACACGATGGAGATAGGTGCCGATGCGGGCCCGCGGCTCCCAGGTCGGCGCCTGGCGCCAGAGCCGCAGCAGCGATTCCTGGACGATCTCCTCCGCCTCGGCGAGATCCGCCAGGATGGCCGTGACGAAGCGCGTCAGGCGCGGCGCCTCGGTATCGATGAGCCGGGCAAAGACGTCCCGCTCTCCGGCCGCAATCGCCTGCATCAGGGCGTGGTCGGCGCGCAGCGCGGCGTCTCTTCCGAAATCGTCCTTGTGCGGCAAGGGCTCGACCCGACCTCTCTCGTCCTTCACGGGAAGCGCCGCACCGTCATGGCCGGCGACGCGACGATAGCGCATCGCGCCGGTATCGGCAGCCACCTTCGAGCCATCGGTTTCGCGAAGCACCATCATCGCGCCCCCTATTCCGCCGCGATCGGCAGCGGCTGCTGCTTCTGCGGCGGTTCCCCGGCCGGAGCCGCGTCGCGCCGGGCGAGCGTCGCGACTTCGGCAAGTTCCTGAGCGAGGCGCTGCTCCTCGGCGGCGCGCGGCTTCGAGAAGCCGGCGAGCAGGAGGAACGAGACCGGCGTCAGAAAGAGCGTCGCCAGCGCCGAGAAGCCGAGGCCGCCGACCATGATCCAGCCGAGCGCAGCGCGCGCCTCGGATCCGGCGCCGCCGATCAGGATCAGCGGCAGGCCGCCGAGCACCGTCGCGATCATCGTCATCAGCACCGGGCGCAGGCGGATGCGGCAGGCATCGCGGATCGCATCGCGCACCGAGAGGCCCTCGTCACGGAGCTGGTTGGCGAATTCGACGATGAGGATGCCGTTCTTCGCCATCAGCCCGACCAGCATGACGAGGCCGATCTGCGTGTAGATGTTCAGCGAGCCACCGGAGAGCAGGATCGCATAGATGCCCGACGCCACGCCGAAGGGCACGGTCGTGAACAGGATCGCGGCCGAGACGAAGCTTTCGAACTGCGCCGCCAGCACGAGCAGGATGATGATGACGGCGAAGCCGAAGGTGACGAGCACGCCGCTCGACGTCTCGTTCAGCGTCGCCGCCTCGCCGGTATAGACGATGCCGAGCCCGGCCGGCAGGCGCTCCGCCGCGACGCGATCGAGGATGCCGATCGCGGAGCCGAGATCGACGCCGGGAGCGAGCGTCGCCGTGATCGGCACCGCACGGCGCTGCGACTGGCGCGCCAGCGTCGGCGAGGTCGAGCCTTCCGAGACCGTGACCACGGCCGACAGCGGCACCATCACGCCGCCGGCGGTGCGGACCTGGACATTCTCGAGGTCGTTCGGCGTCACGATCATGCCGTCCGGCGCGCGGGCGCGGATGTTGATCTTGTCGTCGCCGATATAGAAATCGCCCATGTCGGCGCCGGCAAGCAGCGTCGAGACGATCGTGCCGATATCGGCGACGGAGACGCCGAGATCGGCCGCGCGGTCGCGGTCGATGTTCACCGAGAGCTGCGGCTGGTTGAGGTCGTAATTGAGCTGGACGCTGGAGAAGGCCGGATCGGCGGACAGCGTGCCGATGAGATCCGTCGCGGCCTTGGCGATGGTGTCGTAATCCGTGCCGGTGACGGCGAAGGTCAGGCCCTGGCCGCCGCCGCGAATGCCAAGGCTGTTCGGCTGGCGGAGGCTGACGACGGCGCCCGGAATGGCGCGGACCTTGGCGGCGAGTTCAGCCGAGATCGCCTGCTGGCTGCGTGCGCGTTCGCCCCAGGGCGCCAGCGTCACGAACATGAAGCCGGAATTGGCGCTGCCGAAATTGCCCGACACCGAGAAGACGTTGGTCGCCTCGCCGGACTTGAGCAGCGGCTGCACGGCCTGCGTGACGAGCGCCATCTGGCCTTGCGTATAGTCGACCGTCGAGCCCTGCGGCGTGGACAGCGAGATGATCACCGCGCCGCGATCTTCCTGCGGCGTCAATTGCTGCGGCAGCAGTTCATAGGCCAGCACCGCGCCGCCGGCGAAAAGGAGGCTCGCCACGATGACGACAGCAGGCGCCGCCAGCGCCGCGTCGAGCAGCTTCTCATAGAGCCGCTGGCCGCCGCTGCCGACCGCATTGATGGCGCGGAAGAAAATGTTGGACTTCCCCTCGCCCGATTCCGCCTCGATGTCGCGCGCGGTCAGGAAGCGCGAGGCCATCATTGGCACCAGCGTCAACGCCACGAAGGCCGAAAGCGCCACCGAGAAGGCGAGCACGAAGCCGAATTCGGAGAACAGCCGGCCGGCGGTGCCCTTGAAGAAGGAGATCGGGATGAAGACCGCGGCGAGCGTCGCCGTCGTCGAGAGCACGGCGAAGAACACCTGCCGCGCGCCGAGCACGGCGGCGGCGCGCTGGCCCATGCCCTCATGCCGGCGGCGGGCGATGTTTTCGAGCACCACGATCGCGTCGTCGACGACGAGGCCGGTCGCCAGCACCAGCGCCAGCAGCGTCAGTATGTTGAGCGAGAAGCCCATCAGATACATCGCCGCGATCGTGCCGAGGAGCGAGACCGGCACGGTGACGGCGGGGATCAGCGTCGCGCGGAAGGAGCGCAGGAACAGATAGATGATCGCGATCACGATGAGGATCGCCAGCACAAGGCTGCGCTCGACCTCCTCGAAGGAGCCGGCGATGAAGTTCGCATCATCAGATGTGACGCGGATCGACACGTCCTTGGGCAGGTTCGCCTCGAGTTCCGTGACCGCGGCGCGCACGGCTTCCGAGATCGCCAGCGTGTTCGAGCTCGCCTGGCGGACGATGGCGAGGCCGACGCCGGTGCGCCCGTTGACCTGCAGCTGCGAGGATTTCGCCGCCGGCCCGAACACGACATCGGCGACGTCGCCGACGCGGGTGTCGCCCTTGATGCGGATCGCCTTGACGTCGTCGGCGCCCTTCACGCTCGCATCGGCACGCACGAACATGTTGCGGTTCGCGTCGTTCAGATTGCCGGCCGGCACGTCGAGCGCGACGGTGGCGAGCGCCGTCTTCAGATCCGCGACCGTCAGGCCATAGGCGGCGAGGCGCATCGGATCGATATAGATCGAGATCATCGGCGCGCGGTCGCCATTGACCTGCACATCGGCGACGCCGGGGACCGATTTGAGGCGATCGACGATCACGTCGTTCACGATCTGCGTCAGGTCCTCGATCTTCTGCGACGAGGACGTGACCGCGAGGCGCATGATCGCGTCGCCATTGGTGTCGGCCTTGGCGATGGTGGGCGGATCGGCATCCTCGGGCAGGTTGCGCTGGGCGTTGCCGACCGCATCGCGCAGATCATTCGCCGCGACGTTGATGTCGGTCGAATCGGAGAACTGGACGGTGACGCGGCTGCGCCCGCTGGTCGATTGCGACTGGATGTCGGTCCAGCCCGAGACGCCGGCCGCGGCATTCTCGATGATGGAGGTGACTTCCTTGTCCATCGTGTCCGGCGAGGCGCCGGTATAGGTCGTGGTGATCGTCACGACCGGCTGGTCGATATTGGGAAGCTCGCGCACCTCGACGGCGGAGAACGCCGCGAGGCCCGCCACGACGATGAGCAGGTTCGCCACGATCGCAAGCACCGGCCGCTTGACCGAAAGCGCCGAGATGCCGGACAGCTCCGCGGCGTTGCGCGGCACCGGATCGTGTTCGAGATGGTGGACGTCCTGTCCGGCGTTCTTCGGAGGCTCGGCGGCGCTCATGCGTCAGCCTCCCTTCGCGGCGGCGGCATCAGCCGCCGGCTGGGCGTTGAGCTCGGCGATCCGAGCGCCGTCGCGGAGGCGCTGCAACCCTTCGACGACGACCTTGTCACCCCGCTTCAGATCAGCGCTCGCCACCAGCACGCGCCCGCTCTGCCGCTCCAGCACCTCGATCGCGGCGCGCTTCACGCCGTCGCCGTCCACGCGCCAGACATAGGAGCCGTTTCGGTCCCACTGGATGGCGAGCGCGGAGACGGCGAGCTGCTCCTGGCCGGGAAAGGGCAGCGTCACCTTGATCGACATGCCCGGCCGAACGCCGGCGGCCGTTGCGCTCGCCGCGTCCAGCGTCGCCTCGACCTTGAGCGTGCGCGCGGCCTGATCGACGCGGGAATCGATGGCGGAGACCGCGCCGCTGATGGCGGCGTCGGGACGGCTGTCGGCCGTCGCCGTGATCGCCTGGCCGATCGCGATCCGCGCGGCATAGCGCTCCGGCACGAGGAAGGACACTTTGAGCGTCGTCAGATCATCGACCGTCGCGACCACGGTCGACGGCGTCACGAGGTCGCCCTCAGAAATATCGCTGATGCCGACGACACCCGCGAAGGGGGCGTTGATCGTGCGGCGGTCGAGCGCGATCTGCGCGCCAAGTACGGCGATCTCGGCCTTACGCTCGGCCGACTGGGCGTCCTGCAGCGCCGTCTGGGTGATGTTGTTGGTCGACGCCAGTTTCTGCGAGCGCTCCAGCGCCTTCTTCGCGTCGGCGAGCGCCACGTCGGCGAGATCGAGCGCCACCTTCTGGTCGGAATCGTCGAGGCGCACTAGCGGCTGATCCTTGGCGACCTGGTCGCCCGCCTTGAACAGCAGTTCGGTGACGATCGCCGTCACCTGCGGATAGACATTCACGGAGCGCGGGGCGAGCACGGTTCCGACGGCGCGCACGGACTCCGACGACACGTCGCTCGCCACCACATCGGTCACCACCGGCGTCGGTCCGAAGCCGCCCTGCCCCCGCTGCCCGCCGCCACCGCCAGCCGCGCCGGGCGCCGCAGCCGTCACAGCGCCCTCGCCGCCGAACAGGCTCGCGCGATGCTCGAAGACGTACCAGCCCGCGCCTGCGAGCAGGATGACGAGAAGCGAAAGGAAGAGCTGCTTGCCGACTGACATGAAGTGTCCCGGTTGATGCACGACAGCCTTGTAACGTCCCCGCGCGGCGTTTCCGTCGCGCCGGGGCGAAATCTCCGACTGCCGTCACCCCTCAGGCGCCGGGCGCCGTCGCTTCCCGGGTCTGCTCGAAATTGCGCCGCATGTCGCGCGGCGTGCAGCCATAGCGCTCCTTGAACGCCTCGTAGAAACGGCTGAGCGAACCGAAGCCGGCCTCGAAGGCGATCTCCGCAATGTCGCGGTCGCTGGCAAGCAGGCGGCCATGGGCGAGCATCAGCCGCTGGCGCGTCACATATTCGTTGATCGTCATACCGAGCGTCTTGCGGAACAGCGTCATGGCATAGTTCGGATGCAGGCCGACCGAGCCGGCGATATCGGCGACGGTGATCGGCTCGATCGCGTGCTCGGCGATGAAGCGGGCCATGCGATGCGCGCGGTCGCGCTGGTGCTCGCCGGAGCGGGGATAGCGCTCCAGCGCCCGGCGCTCCTCCTCGTCCGAGGTCAGGTCGCGCCAGCCATCGACGACGATGCGGCGAAGGCGCAGCGCGAGTTCGTCGCGCACGATCCCGTGCACCGCCTCGTTCCCCGAGGCCATGTCGGCATGCCAGCTCTTGAACATCGGCTCGTCGAAGGCGCGCAGATGATTCGTGACCAGCACGCCGCCCTGCAGGATCGGCGTCTTCAGCGGCTCGCAGCCCGGCATGGCGAGGAACATCTCCACCGGCAGGTCGATGCAGATGAAATAGGTCGGCTCGGCCACCTCGATGACACGGTGCGGGATCGCGGCCCAGAACAGCGCCAGATCGCCCTTGGCGAGCGTCACGGTCCGCCCGTTGAAGAGGTAGGTCATCGCGCCGTCGATCAGGAGATTCAGCTCGACATGGCTGTGCACATGCGCCGAGCGCATGAGGCGGACCTTCCAGACGTCGCCGACATTGAAATCGCTGCCCGCGGGCGTCGGATGGTCCGGATCGACCAGGAACTCGGCGCTCATCGTCCACTCCTCCAGGGGGCCGACCATAACGCAGCCGCACCCCGGCTCCTACCGATCCGGCCGGCGATCCGCGGCCGTGGCGCGGATTGTGGCAAGCCTCAAATCAGGACTTTACTCCGGCAGCGGGATCGTGGACGGTATCGCCCCGATGGGTTCCGTTTTGACCGGCGCGCGCAAGCGCAGTCGGGGATTGCTTGTTGGAGGCAAATATATGGCGAGTCTGACGCTTCGCGACATTCAGAAGTCGTTCGGCGAAGTGCCGATCATCCGCGGCGTCGATCTTGATGTGAAGGACGGCGAGTTCTGTGTGTTTGTCGGCCCGTCGGGCTGCGGCAAGTCCACGCTGCTGCGTCTCATCGCCGGCCTCGAAGGGACGACCGAAGGCACCGTGAAGATCGGCGAGCGCGACGTGACCCGTCTCGCCCCGGCAGAGCGCGGTGTCTCGATGGTGTTCCAGTCCTACGCGCTCTACCCGCACATGACCGTCGCCGAGAATATCGGCTTCGGCATGAAGATGGCGAAGATGCCGAAGACCGAGATCGCGGCGCGCACCGAGAAGGCCGCCAAGCTGCTGCATCTCACCGAACTGCTGAACCGTCGTCCGGCCCAGCTCTCGGGCGGCCAGCGCCAGCGCGTCGCCATCGGCCGCGCCATCGTGCGCGAGCCCGACGTGTTCCTGTTCGACGAGCCGCTCTCGAACCTCGACGCCGCGCTGCGCGTGCAGATGCGCATCGAGATCTCGAAGCTGCACAACGACCTCAAGGCGACGATGATCTACGTCACGCACGATCAGGTCGAGGCCATGACCATGGCCGACAAGATCGTCGTGCTGTCGGCCGGCCGCATCGAGCAGGTCGGCTCGCCGCTCGAGCTCTACCACCGGCCGAACAATCTCTTCGTGGCGACCTTCATCGGCAGCCCGAAGATGAACCTGTTCAACGTCAATGTGAGCGAAGTTACCGGCGGCTCGGCCATCGTGGCCCTGCCCGGCGGCTCGACCATCGCCGTGCCGACCCGCGGCGCGACGATCACCCCGGGCCCGATCACGCTCGGCGTGCGCCCGGAGCACCTGACGATCGCCCCGACCGAGACCGGCGGCATCCCCGGCACCGTGTCGCTCTCCGAGCATCTCGGCGGCGAGACGATGATCTATGTCGACGTCGCCGGCAGCGACACGACGATCGTCAAGGCCGACGGCCTCGCGCCGCAGCGCGCCGGCGACAAGGTCCGCATCATCGTGGCGCCGGAGACGGTCCACCTGTTCGACAAGAGCGGCAAGGCTCTGGTCAACGGCTCGCTGATCTGACGCAGGCAGCGTCCCTCTCGAAAGGCCCGGGAAGCACCGCTTCCCGGGCCTTTTTCATTTCCGGCCCTCCCACGGGAGCCCGCCCTGCGCCTTGCCCGGCGGCACCGCGACCGTTGAAAGCGGCAAAAGAAGACTTTAAAGAGAAGGATTAACGGCCGGCGCCTGCGCGCGCCCGCCCGGTTGCGTTTTCGCCGGCCGCGAATGAAGCGAGGGATGCCATATGCGCTTGACCCAGCAGACCAGTTATTCGATCCGCGTGCTCCTCTATTGCCAGGCCAACAAGGGGGGCACGAGCCGCATCCGCGACATCGCCGCGACCTACGGAATCTCCGAGCTGCATCTCTTCAAGATCATGCATGTGCTCGTCGAGGCCGGGTTCATCGAGACGATCCGCGGCCGGAACGGCGGCATCCGCCTGGCGAAGCCGGCTGACGAGATCACGGTCGGCGCGGTGGTGCGCGCGACGGAGAGCAATTTCTTCCTGACGGACTGCTTCGACACGACCAATCGCGACTGCCCGCTGGTCGATTCCTGCGGCGTGAACCGCGTCCTCGCCGAGGCGCTCAAGGCCTTTTTCGCGGTGCTCGACAGCTACACGATCGCGGACGTCTCCTCCGACCGCAACCAGCTGCGCGGCCTGCTGGAGATCGGCGGCGGCGAGGGGCTGCACCCCATGCTCGCGGCCTCGATGACGCCGAACGCCTGACCGGTTCGACGATTATATATTGACTTTCATACTCATGTTTTCCTAGTTGCTGGGGCGGCAGCGTTGTCGCGCGGTCCCCTTCGCAACGAGGTTGAACATGTCGATCGAAATCGGCAGTCGGTTTTCCCGCTGGCGCGCCCGCGCGGCCGGCTCCCTGATCGCGTTCGGCGCGCTCGTCGCCGCCCTGCCCGCCTATGGCGAGACGGCCGCGGATTCGATCGCGCTCGAGCTCAATGACGCCTCGGCCAATGCCAAGGCCTGCCGCCTCTCCTTCGTCATCGCCAACGGCCAGAGCGCCGCGATCGACGACATGGCGCTCGAACTCGTGCTGTTCGACAAGGATGGCCGCGTCGAGCGTTTCGTGGTCGTGCGCAGCGGCAAGGTGCCCGCCGGCAAGGATCGCGTGCGCCAGTTCGACATTCCCGAGACGGGTTGCGCTGATATCGGGCGGGTGCTGCTGAACGACGTCAAGGAATGCGCCGGCGCCGGCCTGACGCCGCCGCTGTGCAGCGACCGCATCAAGGCGAGCAGCCGCACCGCCATCGGCTTCGAAAACTAGAACGAGGCCCGGGCCGCCATGCTGCGTCGCCGCTGGATCGTCGCGATCGCGCTCTCCCTCGTCGCCCATGCCGGGCTGGTGATGGCGCTGACGCCGACCGACACCACGATGGAAGAGGCCGGCAGCGGCGCCGGCAGCAAGGTCGTCGGCTCGGTCGACGCGGTAATCGGCATCGACATGCCGGTCGAGACGCTGACCGAGGCGACCGAGATGGCCTCGGTCCAGCCGGTGACGCAGGCCGAGACGACGACGACCGAGGCGGCGCAGGCCATCGAGACCACCGAGGTCGCGGCGCTGCAGCCGACGGAGATCACCCCGCCGGCACCGTCCGTCGTGGAGCCCGCCCCGCTCGCCGCCACGGCGCCGCAGGAGATCGAGCCGCAGCAGGCCGCGCCGCAGGAGATTTCAGCGACGGCGCCGGCCGATCCCGTTGACGCGCCGTCGCAAAACGAAGTCGCGTCCGTCACGCCGCTGGAAGAGACCGCCGCAGCCGCGGTCGAGTCGGACCTCGCGGCAGCCGCGGCGGTCGTTCCCGAGAGCGAGCCGGTCGCGGCGGCGCCGGCGGTGGCGACCATCGAGACGGCCTCCGTCGCGCCCACCGAGGCGGTCGCGTCGGAGATTGCGCCGGCCGAGCCGGTCCAGCCGGTCGAGGCGCCGCGCGAGGTCGCGGCGGTGACACCGGTAACCCCGATCGAGGCCATCGAGCCGGTGCGCGAGGAGATCCCGGAGATTGCCGAGGCGCCGAAGCCGGAGCCGAGGCCCGCGGTGAAGCCCGAAGCGAAGCCGGAGCGGCGGGCCGCCAAGGTCCGCACCGCCCTGCTGCCGCGCAAGGCCGAGAAGCCGGTCACGCCGCCGCGTGGCAGCGGCGAGCTCGCCGACACCAAGGGCGGCGAGGAAGCCGATGCCGACAGCGAGGCGACGGATCCCGGACGCGGCCGCAGCACGGAAGCCGGACGCGGCAACGCCTTCAAGGCCGGCTATGCGGCCCGCGTCGCCGCCAAGCTGCGCCGGGCGCGCCGCGCGATCGACGACAGCGACGCGCGCGGCACGGCGCATGTCGCCTTCGTCATCGGCGCGGGCGGCGCGATCAGCGCCCTCCGCCTGGTCGCAAGCTCCGGCAATGGCGATGTCGACAGGGCCGCGCTGGCCACGGTCCAGCGTGCGGCGCCGTTCCCGCCGCCGCCGAAGTCGCCCTACCCCATTCGCGTGCCGATCGAATTCCGGAGCCGCTGAGCGCCGCTTGACGCCGCGCCGCACCGCAGCGAAGAATGCGCGGGCTCAGGGAGGGTACGATGGACGTCCGCGCCACGCTCGGCAAGATCAGCCTGTTCGCCGACGTCCTGCCTCCGGAGGAGCTCGACCACCTCGCCGCGCGCTGCCATGTCGTGGACTATGAGCCGGGCACGGTGCTGATGAGCGAGGGCGATTTCGGCACCTTCATGGTCGCGATCCTCTGGGGCCGGCTCGAGGTCTCCGTCGCCGGCACGCGCCATGCGACACGCGAAGTGGCGGTGCTCGGCCCCGGCGACATCGTGGGCGAGATGTCGCTGCTGACCGGCGCGCGCCGCTCCGCCACCGTGACGGCGGTCGAGCCGAGCCGGGCGGTCGAGATCACCAAGGTCGCGCTCGAATCCGTCTTCGTGCGCTCGCCGGAACTGCTCGACCGGATGGACGAAATGCTGGTGGAACGGCGGGCGCAGCTGATCGCGATCGCCGATGACGAACATGCGCACCGCCTGCTCGGCATCCGCACCGACGAGATCGCCGGCGCGGTGCGGCGCCTGTTCGGCCGCTCCGCCTGAACGCCTCAGCCCGTCAGCAGCACCAGCGCCAGCACCATGACCAGATAGGTGATCTGGTGCGCGAACTGGTCGATGCCGAAGGCCCACCAATAGGCGGGGTCGCGGACCGTCCAGCCATAATGGTTGCTGACGACGTTCTTCAGCCAGTCGATGTGGTAGTGGACGATGAATTCCAGCACCACGATCACGGCCGCCGGGACGAGGCCGACGGGATAGACGAGAAACACCGGCAGCGTGCCGATCGCATGGATGCCGGCATGGATCAGGCCACCGGGGTGGCCATAGATGCCCTTGTTTTCGATCTGGTGGCTGGTCTGCAGGAAGAAGTCGCAGATCAGGTGCTTGACCTGGAGGACCGTCAGGGCGACGAGCGCCGTGATAGCGGTATTCATCGATCGGCGGCTCCCTCACGTCCGGCGTGCGGCCGGTCGCTACTCACGGCACTCTAGGCCGAGTGGCACAGCTTCTAGTGTGATTGAGGTCACACTTCAATCAGCCATTTGTGGGATATTTTCCCCCGAATTGGCTGCATTTATCCGGATTTTCTCAGCGATTCGTTCGTAGTAGCCGGCAAAGCCCGCGGGCGCCGCTGCGGCTGCGACAATCCGCTCGGCTTCCGCCGTCTCCCAATCCGCGGCCGACATGGCGCCCACGAAGCGGCGATGGCTCGCCAGCCAGTCCGCCGGGCTGTCCTTGGGCGCGACCGTATAGAGGCGCGTCGCGATGGTCTTGCCCTTCACCTTGACGCGGTCGACCTCGACAATGGCGTCGCGGCCCGCCAGGCGCGCCGCCTGCTCGCCCATCAGCAGGCTGAGCCCATATTCCTTGGTGAGCGACTCGAAGCGGCTCGCGACGTTCACCTCGTCGCCGATGGCGGAATAGTCGAAGCGCGTCGCCGAGCCGAGATTGCCGACGCAGCATTCGCCCGTATTGATGCCGATGCCGATCCTGACCAGCGGCATGGTGCGCCCCGCCGCCTCGGCCTCGCGCTGCCAGGCCTCGTTGAGCGGCCCCATCGCCGCCAGCATCTCCTCCGCCGCCTCGACGGCATGGCGCGCATGGTCTGGATCGTCGAGCGGGGCGTTCCAGAACGCCATGATCGCATCGCCCATATATTTGTCGATCGTGCCGCGGTGCTTGAGGATGATCTCGGAGAGCGGCGTCAGCAGATTGTTGATGAAGCGCGTCAGCTCATGCGCCGTCATCCCCTCCGAAATCGTCGTGAAGCCGCGCACGTCGCAGAAGAGCAGCGTCAACTCGCGCACCTCGCCGCCGAGCTCGAGCCGCTTCGGATCGGCGATGATCTCGTCGACCACATCGGGCGAGACATAATACTGGAAGGCGCGCCGCACGCCGGCCTTGGCCCGCTCGGCCTCGCGATAGGTATAGAGCGCCGTGCCGATGGTGAGCAGGATCAGCACCAGCGCGGGATAGAGCACGTCGAACAGCATGCCGCCGACATCGAAGGCGAGAAAGCCGGCGACGAGCACGCCGCCGATCGCCGCGAAGCCGAGAACGGCGCCGAAGGTTGCCGAGAGGCGCGGCGCGATCACCGCGAGGAGCAGCCCGAGCAGCACCATGACCGCCAGCTCGACGCCGCGCGCATAGTCCGGTCGGGCGAGGAACTGGCCGGAGAGGATGTGCTCGATCACCTGCGCATGGATCTCGACGCCGGGCACGGCGACATCGATCGGCGTGGCGCGGAGGTCGAGCAGGCCGGCCGCGGACGTCCCGATCAACACGATGCGCCCATTGACGGCATCGGCCGGCATGGTCCCGTCGAGCACGGTGCGCGCCGGAATGAAGCTGCCGGGATCGGACGGGCGGAAGCGCAGCCAGATCGCGCCCTCCGCATCCGTCGGCACGACCAGCTCGCCGATCTTGATGTGGTTGAGGCCCGTCTCCGCGCCGAACGCCTCCTCGCCATTCGCGTTCGACGATTTGAGCACATAGCTGCCGGCGCCCTGCACGACGCGCAGCGCCTCGGCGGCGAGCGAGGGCACGAACTGGTTGCCGACGCGGAAGATGAGCGGAACGCGGCGCACGATCTGGTCGCGGTCCGGAATCCAGTTGATCGAGCCGGCGCCGGGTGCCGCATCCTCGAGCGCCGGCAGATTGCGGATGGCGCCGACGAAGTCCGGCACGAAGGGCTTCGGATCGTCGCCGGCGACCGCAAAGCCGGCCCGGATCTCAGGCTTCTCGCCGCCACCGCGCGACAGCGAAATGCCGAGCACGGACGGCGTCTGGGCGAGGACCGCCGCGAGCGCCTTGTCATTGCCGGCCGCGGGATCGATCGAGCCGGCGACAAGCGCCGCCTGCTCCGGCGGCAGCCGCTTCACCACTTCCTCGGGCGAGGTCTGGTCCGCCTCGGAGAACAGCATGTCGAAGGCGACCGTCGCCGCGCCGGCCTCGAACAGGCGCTGCGCGAGCTCGGCCATGCGCGTGCGCGGCCAGGGCCATTGTCCGAGCGCCTTGAGCGAATCCTCGTCGATATCGACGATCACCACAGGCTTGTCGGCAACCGGCGGCGCCGGATCGATGCGCTGATAGAGGTCGAAGCCGAGATAGCGCAGCGCCTCGACCGGAAACGGATCGGAAATGCGCAGCAGCACCGCGCCGACGAGATAGGCGACGACGACGAGATAATAGAGCGGACGGCCGGGCAGGCGCATGGCAGGCGGTCTCGGGCGGATCCCCGTGACGATAGCCGAGGCCGCGCCAATGCGCGAAGGGAAAGAGACGGGACACGACGTACACGAACCATGCTGCCCGGCCCTCTCCCCCCTCATTGGCGAGTTGGGGAGGCGGGGCCTGGCCGGGCGTCAGGCGCGGCATACCCAGACAGGTCCCCTACGCCGCCTCGTCTTCCGGCGGGGCCATCGCGCCCGTCATGATCGCCACGGCGTCCGACATCGAGTGGCGTTTCGGGTCGATGACCGCGATGCGCTTGCCGAGGCGGTGGATGTGGATGCGGTCAGCCACCTCGAAGACATGCGGCATGTTGTGGCTGATCAGCACGATGGGCAGGCCCCGCGCCTTCAGTCGCTCCATCAGTTCCAGCACCTTGCGCGATTCCTTGACGCCGAGCGCGGCGGTCGGCTCGTCCATGATGACGACGCGGCTGCCGAAGGCGGCGGCACGGGCGACCGCGACGCCCTGGCGCTGGCCGCCCGAGAGCGTCTCGACCGGCTGGTTGATGTTCTGGATCGTCAGAAGGCCGAGATCGGAGAGATGGCGACGCGCCTCGCGCTGCATGTAGCCGCGGTCGAGCGTCCGGAAGATCCGGCCGATCCAGTCCTCGCGCCGCTTCTCGCGGCCGAGAAACACATTGTCCGCGATCGAGAGCGCCGGCGACACGGCAAGGTTCTGGTAGACGGTCTCGATGCCGCGATGGCGCGCCTCGATCGGGCTCTTGAAGGCGACCGGCTGGCCGTTCAGCCTGATCTCGCCGAAATCGGGGATCACGGCGCCGGTCAGCGCCTTGATCAGGGTCGACTTGCCGGCGCCATTGTCGCCGATGACAGCCAAGATCTCGTCCGGCATCAGATCGAAATCGGCATTGTCGAGCGCGACGACGCGGCCATAGCGCTTGTTGAGGCCGCGGGCCTGGAGGACGGGTTCCGCTTTCATGTCGAGAGCTTCCTGATCCACTGGTCGATCGTGACGGCGACGATGATCAGCACGCCGACAGCGAAATCCTGCCAGAGCAGTTCGAGGCCGGAGAGCGCGAGGCCGTTGCGAAAGACACCCACGATGAGCGCGCCGATCAGCGTGCCGATGATCGAGCCGCGGCCGCCGAAGAGCGAGGTTCCGCCGATCACCACGGCGGTGATCGAATCGAGATTGGCGGTCTGGCCGGCCTGCGGGCTGACGCCGCCGATGCGTCCGATCAGCACCCAGGCCGCGATGGCGCAGATGAAGCCGGCCAGCGTGTAGACGCCGATCAGCGTCTTGGTCGTGTTGATGCCGGCGAGGCGTGCGGAATCCGGATCGTCGCCCGTCGCATAGACATGGCGGCCGAAGGCGGTCTTGTTGAGGATGTACCAGATGACCAGGGCGACGATGATCATCACCACCGAGCCATAGGTGAGCACCCATCCCTTGAGAAAGGGGAGATCGAGACCGAATGTCTGGGAGAAGAAGCTGTATGGCTTCATCACCGTGCCGGTGACCTGCAGGAAGGGCGCGTTGGCGTCCATGTCCTGCTGGCGGATGGTCTCGCTCCTCGAATACCAGACATTGAGCGCGCCGAAGATCGACCAGGTGCCGAGCGTGACGATGAAGGGCGGCAGCCGCAGCAGCGTCACGATGAGGCCGTTGAGGAGGCCGCAGGCCGTGCCGACGGCGAGGCCGAGCGGAAAAGCGATCTCGACCGGCACGCCATAGACGACCGCGGTGCGCCCCATGACCACCGAGGCGAGGATCATGATCATGCCGACCGACAGGTCGATGCCGGCGGTGAGGATCACCAGCGTCTGCGCGACGCCGAGGATCGCGATGATCGTGACCTGCTGCAGCACCAGCGAGAAATTGAATGGCGCAAAGAACTTGCCGGGCGCGGCGAAGGAGAAGATGAGGACGCCCGCGAGCAGGACGATGAACGGCACCATCGTCGGAAAGCGGTGCAGGAAGCCCTGCATCCGGCGGACGATGCCGACATCGCCCTCGTCGAAACTGGCGACCGACTGGTCGGCCCCTTGCAGACCGCGCTCGGCGAGAGCCGAGCCGGATTGATTGTCGCTCATGCGGCGATCCTCCCGACGCTCAAGGAGTGGGGGCGTCGATCGCCCCCACGCGAAAGGACGGCCGCCGCCTCACGGCAGCGGCCGGACCGGCTCAGCCCCAGCAGAGCTTGAGCCCCTCCTCGACGTTGATCGACGGCACGCCGTCGACGGGCTTGGCCGTGACCAGCTGGGCGCCGGTGTCGAAGAAGCCGACGGCCGGGTCGATCTCCGGCAGCTTGCCGGAATGGATCGCCTCGAGCGCGAGGGCCGCCATCTTCAGCGGGTATTGCTGGCTGGTCGCGCCGATCACGCCGGCCTCGACATTCTTGACGCCCGGGCAGCCGCCATCGACCGACACGATCATGACGGAGCCGTCATCCTTGCCGACGGCCTTGAGCGCCTGCCAGGCGCCGGCCGCGGCCGGCTCGTTGATCGTGTAGACCACATTGACGTCCGGGCACTTCTGCAGGGCGTTCTCCATCGCCGTGCGGCCCTTCTCCTGGTCGCCCTGGCTGATCTCGTGCGTGCAGATGCGCGGATCGGTCTCGTCGCCGTACTTGTTCGGGTCCTTCACGTCGATGCCGAAGCCCTGCATGAAGCCCTGGTCACGCAGAAAGTCGACGGTCGGCTGGTTGGTGGCGAGGTCGAGCAGGACGATCTTCGCGTCCTTGGCCTTGTCGCCGAGCGTGCCAGCGGCCCACTGGCCGATCAACTGGCCGGCCTTGCGGTTGTCGGTCGCAAAGGTCGCCGTGGCCGCGTCCATCGGGTCGAGCGGCGTATCGAGCACGATGACCATCAGCCCGGCGTCGCGCGCCTTCTTGATGGTCGGCACGATCGCCTTCGAATCCGAGGGGACGATCGCGAAGCCCTTGGCGCCGGCGGCGATCAGATTCTCGATCGCGGCCACCTGGCCGTCATTGTCGCCGTCATACTTGCCGGCGGCGGTGATCAGCGTGATGCCGAGCTCCTTGGCCTTGGCCTGGGCGCCCTCGCGCATCTTGACGAAGAACGGGTTGGTCTCCGTCTTGGTGATGAGGCCGATCGTCTCGTCGGCGAGCGCCGGCACGGCCGACAGCGCGATCACGGCGCCGGCCAGCAGAATCTTCTTCAGCATGTCGTTTCCTCCCTGGTCTCTCCCTTATCGCCCGCGGGGCGACCAGTTCCCCCGCGTGCACCCGGCTCCTCCCGGATATCGCGGCCGTCGCCCTCCCCGGCGTCGGCCGAACCTCGTCACGCCGGCTCAGCCGGCGAGGGTCTCGCGCATGCCCCGCTCGTCGCTGGCCCGCATCAGGATCGAGGCGCGCGGCGAGAAGGAATAGAACATCGGCAGGCTGGCGGCGCCGATCGCGCCGGCATCACGCCCGAACGAGCCATGGACCAGGCGGGGCGGCCGCCGCGCCTCCGGCGCCTCGGCGGCCAGTTGCGCGCCGAGCCGCGCGATCAGCGCGTCGACGAGCCCGGCGTCGATATCGGCATCCAGTACCACCACCGGCACGTCGAGCAGCGCCATGGCGGTCCAGATCGACGGCGTCAGCGCGTCGACGGCGTCCTCCAGCCACTCCGTCACGGCCGGATGGCCGGCGAGGAAGGCGGCCTCGGCATCCGCCGGCGCGCCGACGGCGAGCCCCGCCGCGGCGAGGTGGCGGTCGAGCGCGGTGAGCGAGGCGCGCGTGATCAAAAGTTCGCCGCTCGCCGGCGGGCGCGGCGCCGAGGCGAGGCGGCTCGGGCCGACGGGCATCACCGCCACGTCGCCGGCATTGCCATGGCTGCCGCGCAGCAGATCGCCGCCGGTGACCACGCCGCCGCCGATCGCCGGGCCGACAAAGAGATAGAGGAAATCGTCGAGGCGCCGGCCGACGCCATAGAAGAGCTCCGCGATCGCCGCCGCATTGCCGTCATTCTCGCAGGAGACAGGCAGGCCCGTCGCCTCCTGCAGGAGCCGCGCGAAATCGACCTCGTCCCAGGGCGCGAAGGTCTCGGGCGGCAAATCGAGGCGGCCGAGCCAGGCGCCGAGATTATAGGGCAGCGCGAGGCCCACGCCGGCGAAGCGCTCGCGCGCCGGGCGATCGAGCAGGGCCAGCAGCTCGCGGATGTCGCGCACGACCAGCGCCAGCGCTTCCTGCGGCCGCGGCAGCACGATGTCATAGGCGCGCCGGGCGATGGCATGACCGGCAAAATCGATCAGGATCGTCTCGATCGAGCGGCGGTCGAGGCGCACGCCGATGCCATAGGCGCCTTGCGGATTGAGGCGCAGCAGCGTCGCCGGCTGGCCGCGGCCGCCATCGTGCCGCTTGCCGACGGAAACGATCAGGCTCTGGTCTTCCAGCTTCTGGATGATGGCGCCGATCGCCGTGTTGGTGAGGTCGGCGGCGCGCGCGAGATCGGCCTTCGAAGCCTCGCCCGCACGGCGCAGCCGCTGCAGGACGAGCCGCTCATTATAGCGGCGAAGCTGCGCGGAATTGCTTCCGCGGCCGAAGCCGACGCTCTCCAACGCCGTCCCTCCCCAAAGCGGCTTCGAGGCCGCCATTAATTTATTCTGCTACACTTAATCGCCCTCCCCGACGACAAGTCAATCCGGATTCGATTCCGCATCGCGGTGCAAAACCGCAGAATTCTGCGGCGTTGCGAAGGATGCATCATCCACTCACCCCCGCGCGAACTCCTCGCGCAGCAGCGGATAGAGCCGGCGGAACCGCTCCAGCTTCGGCTGGTAGGCCGCGTGCGCGGCGCTGTCGGGCGTGAAGAGACGGCGCACCGGCGGCGGCGGAGAGGCCTCACGCGCACTGATCCCCGTCGTCGCCATGATGGCGAGACGCGCGGCGCCGAAGGCGGGTCCCTTCTCGCCGCCCTGGTGCACGACGATCTCAATGCCCAGCACGTCGGCGAAGATCTGCATCCAGAGCGGGCTCCGCGCGCCGCCGCCGATCGCGCCCATCCGCGTCGGCCGCGTTCCCGCCGTGGCGAGCGCCGCCTGCGCATCGGCGAAGGAGAAGGCGACGCCTTCCAGCACCGCGCGGATCAGGTCGGCGCGGCTGGTCGTCGGATCGAGGCCGAAGAACACGCCGCGGGCATAGGGATCGTTGTGCGGCGTGCGCTCGCCGGCGAGATAGGGCAGGAAGACGAGGCCGTCGCGTCCGCGCGGCGCCGCCTCCACCTCGGCGAGCAGCTTGCCGATATCGCTCTCGCCGACCGCCAAGGCCGCCCAGGCGAGCGCGCTCGCCCCGTTCAGCATCGCCGCCATCTGGAACCAGCGACCCGGCAGCGCATGCGCGAAGGTGTGCACATAGGCATCGGGATAGGGCCGGTAGCTTTCATTGACGACGAAATATTGGCCTGAGGTCCCGAGCGAGATGAAGGCGTCGTTCTCGTCGATCGCGCCGATGCCGATACCGCCGCCCGCCGCATCGCCCGCGCCGCCGGCCACCACCACCGGCCCCGCAATGCCCCAGGCCTGCGCGATGGCCGGCGAAAGCGTTCCCGCCGCGTCGGAGCCCTCGACCAGTCGCGGCATCACCGAGAGCGGCAGGCCGCAGGCGCCGACCACGGCCTCGGACCAGCGCCGCGCGCTCTCGTCGAGCCAGAGCGAGCCGGCCGCGTCCGACATCTCGGAGATATGGTCTCCGGTCAGGCGGAAGCGGACATAATCCTTCGGCAGCAGGATATGCGCGATGCGGGCGAAGATCTCCGGCTCGTGCTTCGCGACCCAGACCAGCTTCGGCGCCGTGAAGCCCGGCATGGCCGGCACGCCGGCGATCCGGCCGAGCCCGGGAACACGGCGCTCCAGCTCCGCGCATTCGGCGTGGCTGCGGCCATCGTTCCACAAGATAGCCGGCCGCAGGACGCGATCCGCCTCATCCATGAGCACGGCGCCGTGCATCTGACCCGAAAGCCCGATTCCGGCGACGGCGGCGAAGGCGGCGCCAGAGGCATCGCGGAGGCGCCGTACGGCGCGCTCGGTCGCCCGCCACCAATCCTCCGGATCCTGCTCGGACCACAGCGGATGCGGCCGCGCGATCGCCAGCGGCTCCTCGGCCTCGGCCAGAATCGTCTGCGCCGAGTCGACAAGCAGCGCCTTGACCGCCGACGTGCCGACATCGATGCCGAGATAGGTCGCCATTCTCTTCCTCCCGAATTTTATTGAGCCGAGACAAGGGCGATGCCCTTCTCCTGTCAATCGAAAAGGCGCTGGCGGAACGCATCGCGGCGGGTGGGCCGCTCCCGGGAAATCCACCCTAATTCCTTGTCAAAAAACGGAAATGCTTCGCTGGTATCCCCGTGCCGTCCGGAGGCAGACTGATCGTCGAGGCGGAGCACGGGACGTCGATCCCGTGAAGGGCGCGCAAGCGCGCCGATGCCCCGCTTTGGCGAGGATTTCTGCCGACGAAGCGGCATGGCGACGCCCCCCCGGCGCCGCCCATGCCTCCACCAGGAGTGCCTTCGATGTCCGAGACCTTCGTTCTCCCCCGATCGAGCGGGCCGCGCGGGAAGATGCACTGTCGGTGTTGGAACCACGCCTGATCACAGGCATTGGGGCGTGTCGCTTTCGTACGGCACAGTTCTTTCAGCCAAGATTTTTTGCCGCGGCCCGAAGCTTGCATGGCACGGGATGGCGCAAAGGGGTACTTCGATGTTCGACAATTACATCATCGAGATCGACGACAAGGCGGCCGGCATTCTGGTCCGCACGGGCCGTTCATTCGCCTTCCACGCACTGGAGCGCACCTTCGCTGCGCTCGAAGGTGCGATCTTCACCGACGCGGTCGCGGCCGAGCGCGCCGCCCGCAAGGTCCGCCGCCAGCGCCAGCCCGCCTCCGGGCAGCTCCAGGCGGCGCTGCAGGGCGCCTGATATCGCGGTTCGATGACGGCTGGCTGTTTCAGCCAGCCGAGGCGCAGATCATTCCTTCTGCGGCCGGCGAGACGCCCTCGCGTGCTGCCCCCGGCTGTCATTGCCGGGCTTGACCCGGCAATCCAGACGTCCTGCATCAACAGCAAGACCCGCCATGACCTCGATGGGTCGCCGCCCGGCCATCCAGACCATCGGGCACCCAAACGAAAACGCCGCCCTCCCAGGGGAGAGCGGCGTCTTTCTTGTCTCGGGATCAGAAGGCGACCGACGGGTCGTCTCATCCCCGAATGCTACCCCACGATACCGCCCCTTCGAGTCACGATCTCCGGTGCGTCTTCGTCGCGCTGGCGGCCGGCGATGGCGGCGGCGACGCTCGAGATGAAGGCGCCGACGAGGAGGGCCGCGACCGTCAGTAATGCCGTCGTCAATCCGGCCTTGCGGGCGGCATCGGCGGCTTCCTTGGCCTTCTGCTTGGCGGCTTCCATCTGGGCGAGAACCGCCTCGACCCGCTGCGTCGCGTCAGCCGGGGAGATGCCGGTGCGGCTGGCAACCATCTCGGCGAGATAGGTCTTGTCCGCGGCCGGGATTTCGCCGCTGGCAAGGCCGGTGACGATGATGCGCGTCGCTTCGGTCCGCGCTTCCGCGGCGTTCGCCTCGGACGGCGCGCTGCCGGCGGCCGGACGGAACAGCGTATCGATGAAATAGTCCGTCGGATCCGCCAGATTGGCCGACTGGGTTGCGCCCTGCGTCGCGCCCTGCGCGGCGCCCGCCAGCACGACCGCACCACTCTGCGCACCCTGCGAGACGATGCCCGCCAGCATGGACGAGAACACGGCTGCGACGATCAGCGTCGACAGGCACCAGGCGATGAAGCCATGGGCCGTATCGCGGAAGAACACCTCGTCACCGTGGAGATCGGTCCATTTCGTCCGCAGGCGCCCGGTGATGTAGCCGCCGAAGGCCGACGCGATCCACTGCGTCGCCACGAACCAGATCACCGCCGAGACGGCGAATGTCGTGACGGATGCGCCCGCCCCGGACCAGGGCGAGACGGCCGCGAGCCCGAGGCCGGAGCCGAGCAGCACGAGCACGAGCGAGACGGCCGACGCGACGACGGCGCCGGCGAGGATAGCGCCCCATGAGACGGCAGAACGCGGAGATTCCAGCGTACCGACCGTCGACGTTTCGACCATTGCCATAGGAGCCCCCGTCACCGGAAGAAGATCGCGAGGAGAATGATGATCGGGATAGGAACACCCAGCAGCCAGAGAAGAATGGAACGGCCCATGGCAACCTCCTGTGAATTGGACGCATGTTCAAACGAACAAAGCCGCAAGGAAGTTCCATCGAGGTGATGAGTGTCGCGCTCTCTTGTCTTGTCGGTGGTCGCGAAAGCCTGGACAGTGGCACCCGCCGGGCCTCCGGCCCAGCGGATTGACGCCGATTGAGGCATGCGGGCCGGACGACATGGCCAAACCACTCGCCAAGCGACGTTCGCGCCTTGTCATCCGGCCCGGCCTGGCGCCCCGCTCAGTGCGCCGTCATGCCGCCATCGGCCAGCCACACCGCGCCGTTGACGAACGATGCGGCGGGTGAGCACAGAAAGAGGACCACGCCTGCCATCTCCTCCGGCTCCGCAGCTCTCCCCATCGGGCTGTTGGCCATCAGTGCCTGCGTGAACTGGGGATCGGCCAGCCAGCGTTCCGTCATCGGCGTGCGGATCAGGCCCGGGGCTATGGCGTTCACGCGGATGCCGCGCTTCGCATAGTCGAGGGCGGCGGCCTTGGTCAGCCCGACCACGCCGTGCTTGGCGGCGGCATAGGGGGCCATGCCCGGATCCGCGATCACGCCCGCGACAGACGCCGTGTTGACGATCGCGCCGCCGCCCGTCTTCAGCATCGCCTGGATCTCATATTTGACGCACAGGAAGACCCCCTTGAGATCGACGCTGATGATCCGGTCGAAATCCTCCTCCTTCATGTCAGCGAAGTCGGCCGTCGGCGGCAGGATGCCGGCATTGTTGAATGCCGCATCGATCCGGCCATAGGTAGCGACAGCCGCATTCACCAAAGACTGAACCGACGCCGAATCGGCCACGTCGGCATGCTGGAAGATCGCTTCCCCACCCTTGGCGCGGATCTGCTCGACGGTGTCACGCGCGCCTTCGCCGACGTCGCCGATGACGATCCGTGCACCCTGCTCGGCGAAGGCCAAGGCCGTCGCCCGACCGATGCCCGACGCCGCGCCGGTGATCAGAACAGTCTTGCCCGAATAGTCCAGGAGATTCCGCGTCATGATTTTCCTTTCTTTGGCAACGCGTTGCGCCGTTTCCTCCGTCCGCCGAACCTGCCGACGGCCGCTGCTGCGAGCGAGACGCGGCCGACACTCCGTCCAGGCACTCGCTCAAGGGCAACATAGGAATTATTGATTTGAAAGCCAATCATATGTGACCCTTCTTTTTTCACCGAAGGACGTCCCGCGCTCTGCCTGCTACGGCGTCATTCGCGTGCGCGGCCCGGCGAGGCCATCTCCTCGAACCGGCCGTTGTGATCCGCTCCAGCAGCGCGCGGCCCCTTCATTTTGTTACCGGGATGACGATAAGACTAATCCGGATGATGCAACGAGAGACGACCGATTGACCGATCGCGAGACGCTGCGGGCCCGGGCGCGCGAACTGGCCGCACGCGAGGCCGAGAGCTTCGCGGCGTCGCATCCGCGCGCGCGGGCGCTCGCCGGCGAGACGGGACGGCACTTTCTCGGCGGCGTGCCGCTGCACTGGATGCTGGATTGGGGCACGCCCTTCCCGCTGTCGATCGTCTCGGCCGAAGGCTGCGCCATCACGGATGCCGACGGCCATCACTATGTCGATTTCTGCCTCGGCGACGGCGGCGCGCTGTTCGGTCATTCGCCGCCCGCCATCGCCAGGGCGATCGCCGCGCAGGCCGGCCATGGGCTCACTGCCATGCTGCCCGGCCCCGATGTCGCGGCCGTCGGGGCGCGGCTGGAGGCGATCTTCGGCCTGCCGTTCTGGCAGGTGACGGCGACGGCGAGCGACGCCAACCGCGCCGTCATCCGCTGGGCGCGGGCGCTGACGGGCCGCCCGCGCGTGCTCGTCTTCGACGGCTGCTATCACGGCCAGGTCGATGAGGCCTTCGTCGATCATCGCGACGGGCGGACCGTGCTCAAGGCGGGGCTGGTTGGCCAGGCGCCGGGAGCACCGGGGTCGATCGCCGTGCCGTTCAACGATCTCGGCGCGGCGGAAGCGGCCCTGGCGGCGGGCGATGTCGCGCTGGTTTTGACCGAGCCCGCGCTGACCAATACCGCCATGGTGCTGCCGCAGCCGGGCTTTCTCGAAGGCCTGATCGCGCTGGCCCATCGCCATGGCGCGCTGATCTGCCTCGACGAGACGCATACGATCGCCACCGCTTATGGCGGCCACATCGCGCGGGAGAGCCTGGCGCCCGATTTCTTCGTGCTCGGCAAGCCGGTCGCGGGCGGTCTGCCCGCCGCGGTCTATGGCTTCACAGCCGCCGTCGAGGCCGGCATGCGCGGCGTGCTCGACGCCAAGGCGCCCGGCTATAGCGGGATCGGGACAACGCTCTCGGGCAATCTGCTCGCCATGGCGGCCATGCGCGCCTGCCTGACCGAGGTCATGACGCCGGAAGCCTATGCGCAGATGACGGCGCTGGCCGGAACGCTCGCCGACGGCATCGACGCCGAAATCGCGCGGCGCGGCCTGCCCTGGTCGATGATCCGCCTCGGCGCACGTGTCGAACTCGTTTTTACCGATACGCCGCCCGTGAACGGGGCCGAGGCGCGCCTTGCGCTCGATCACGATCTGGAGCGGGCCATCCATCTCTTCCTTCTCAACCGCGGGGTTCTGTTGACGCCCTTCCACAATATGATGCTCGTCTCGCCCGCGACCGGCGCGGCCGAGGTCGACAAGCTCGTCGCGACGCTCGCCGCCGCCTTCGATGCCCTGCTCGGCGCGGGAGACCGGCCATGAAGGGCGGCGATCCGACCGAGGCGGAGGCCTTCCTCGCCGCGCATCCTCAGATCCGGCAGTTCGAGGCGTTCCTGACCGATCCCTCCGGCGTACAGCGCGGCAAGATCCTGCGCCGCGAAGAGCTCGTTGCCGCCTATCGCCACGGGCGGCCCCTGCCCTGTTCGATCCTCTCGCTCGATATTACCGGCGCCGATGTCGAAGAGACCGGCCTCGTCTGGGACCAGGGCGATTCCGACCGCGACTGCCGGCCGGTTCCCGGCACGCTGACCATGGCGCCGTGGCTCGACACGCCCTCGGCGCAATTCGTGCTCACCTCGTTCGAGAAGGACGGCACGCCGACCGAGGCGGATCCCCGCCATGCCGTCGCCCGCGTCGACGCGGCACTCCGGGCCGCCGGCTATTTCCCCGTCGTCGCGATCGAGCTCGAATTCTACCTGATCGACCGGGAGGCGATGCTCGCCGGCCGGCCGCGTCCGCCCGCCGGCAAGTCGGGCTTTCGCCAGTCGCAGCTCCAGGCCTATCTGGTCCAGGACCTCGAGGACTTCTCGCCCTTCCTCGACGAAGTCTATCGCGGCGCCGAGGCGATGGGCCTGCCGGCCCGCACGCTGATCGCCGAATATGCGCCGGGCCAGTTCGAGATCGTGCTCGGCCATCGCACCGATGCGCTCCGCGCCGCCGACGATGCCATCCTGTTCAAGCGGCTCGTCAAGGGCGTCGCCGAACGGCGCGGCTATGTCGCGACCTTCATGGCCAAGCCCTATGCGACCTGGTCGGGAAGCGGCATGCATGTCCATGCGAGCCTCGCCGATTCCGCGGGCAATAATCTCTTCGCCGGCGAGGGGGAGGCCAATCCACTGCTCAAATTCGCCATTGGCGGCCTGCTGGCGACGATGGGCGAAAGCATGGCGATGTTCGCGCCGAACGCCAATTCCTATCGCCGCTTCCGCCGCAACTCCTATGCGCCGGTCGGCCCGGCCTGGGCGATCGACAACCGCTCCGTCCCGGTCCGCGTCACCGCAGGCCCTCCCGCCAGCCGCCACCTTGAGCAGCGCGTCGCCGGCGCCGATGCCAATCCCTATGTCGCGCTGGCGACGGTGCTCGCCGCCATGCTCGAAGGCATTGAAAAATCTATCGATCCCGGCGCGCCGATCGTCGGCAATGGCTATGAGCAGATCGCGCCGAGCCTGCCGTCGAGCTGGCCGGACGCCCTCGCCGCCGCACGGGCCTCGGATTTTCTGCCGCGGCGCCTCGGCGAGCGGTTCACCGAAATCTATCTCGCGATCAAGCGGGCCGAATGCGAGCGGTTCTTCGCAGAGATACCCGATCTCGACTATGCGCTTTATCTGAGGCTCGCCTGAAAGCACCAATTAACCTGTATAGGCGCAATCTCCACTTCGGCAGAAAGAGTGATTGACGTGCACACTTCCGTCGAGGAGATCCACGAAGACATCGACCACGCCACGCAGTATTGCGATATACGCGATCTGCTGGCGTCCTGGCGGCATCACGCCAATGCGGGTCCGGTCGATGCCGCCACGCTGCGCGCGGAGTTCGCCCCCATCGCCGACCGGCTGATGGGGCTGTTCGAGGCAGACGGCGACCTCGTCTATGATCATGTCGGCCGGTCCGTTTCCGCGATTTTCAGCCATTTGCGGGCCGGATTGAAGGTGTCCGAGATCGACAATGCCGGCATGCGCCTGTTTGCCGATCGCTATTGGCGCATCCTTGAAGACGGAAAGCCCTCGCTCTGCCTGCAGCAGCGCTTCGGATCGAGCGCGATGGGCGTCAACGAGCGGCTGATCCTCCCGGTGCGGATCGACGGCCACCGGGGGCTGCTCATCTATGTGCGCAGCAGCGAGACCGAAAACGAACTTCTGCGCGCGGTCTTCCATGCCAGTTCCGATTCGATCACGGTCATCGAGGCGGTCCGGGACGAGGCCGGCAGCATCATCGATTTCCGAACCGTCGCTGCGAATGCCGAAGCGGGGCGCCGTCTCGGCGAGGCCGCCGATTCCCTCATCGGATCGCTCCTGACGGTGCGGTTCCCGTTTGCGCGGGCCGTCGGCGCGCTCGACCGCTTCATTGCCGCCGTCGAGACGCAGCAGTCCGGTTCATTCGAACTCAGCTATGTCCAGAACGGAATGGCCACCGACCGGCTCTTCCGGTTCATGCCGTGGGGCGAATATGTCACCATCACCGGGGTCGATATCGGTCCGGAAATCGCCGCGCGGCGCGCCATCGAGCACAAGCACGACGAATTGCTGAGTGCGCATGGCCTCCTCGAGCGGCACGCGATCGACCTGAAGGCGAGCAACGACGCCCTGAAGAGAACCACCGTCGAACTGCGCGAAGAAATCCGGCGCAACAAGATCCTGGAGCTCGAGCTCATCCATCTCGCCCAGCATGACGGTCTGACAGGCGCCCCCAACCGCAGCTATTTCGAGACCCGTTTCGAGGAGGCGCTCCTGGAAGCGGCACGTGACGGCAATCGCCTCGTGCTTTGCGTGGTCGATATCGACCGCTTCAAGGAGATCAACGATCGCTTCGGCCATGCTGGTGGCGACGAGGTGCTGCGTGAGGTGTCGCGCCGCCTCGCTGCGGCGGTCGGCAAGGCCGGCGTCGTCGGCCGCATGGGCGGCGACGAGTTTGCCGTGATCCTCACCGGCCCCAACGACCGGCGCGCGATCGAGGATGCCGTCGAACACCTCGTCCGTGCCGGGATGGCGCCGTTCACGATCGAGTGCCGGGAGGTGCCGATCAGCCTCTCCGTCGGCGCCGCCCTCTATCCCGACGACGGACAGATCGCCCGCGAGCTGACCGCCGCCGCCGATATGGCCGTCTATCGCGCGAAACGCGATGGTCGCGGCCGTCCGGTCTTCTTCGAGCCCACGCTACGCCTGCAGGCCGAGCGCATCTATCGCCTCATCGGAAGGCTCGGCGCCGCGATCGAGCGGGGCGAGATCATTCCTCACTACCAGCCCCTGCTCGATCTGCGGACAGGGCAGATCGTCGGATTCGAGGCGCTGGCCCGCTGGCGTCATCCCGAGCGCGGGCTGCTCTCTCCGGTACATTTCGCGGAGGCGCTCGATGTCCCGGACGTCGCCCAGGCCATGACGCGCCGCATGATCGATGCGATCGTCTCGGACATCAAGGAGTGGAGCAACGATGCCGTTCCCGCGCATGTCAGCGTGAACGTGACGAGCTTCGATCTGCGTCAGCCGGAGTTCGCGTCGGAGATTTCGGAGAAGCTGTGGGAGAACGGCCTGTCGAGCCGGCAACTCGCGATCGAGGTCACGGAGACCACGGTGCTGTCGCGCGATGCGGACCGGATCGCCGAGACGCTCGGCGCGCTGCAGGCCCTGGGCTTTTCGGTCGCCCTTGATGATTTCGGCACAGGCTTCGCCTCGCTGAGCCATTTGCTGAAGCTCCCCGTCAACAGCCTCAAGATCGATCGCTCCTTCGTCGCCGACATCGAGACGAGCGCGAAGACCACGGCGCTGGTGCGCTCGCTCGTCTCACTCGCCGGTGCGCTGGGCCTCGACATCGTGGCCGAGGGTGTCGAGACGCGGGAGCAACTGGATCTCCTGCGCGCCCTCGGCTGTCATCTCGTCCAGGGCTATCTGATCGCCGAGCCGCTGCCGGCGAGTGAGGTCCCCCGCTTCACGCGCAATTTTGCGTCCGGACAATCCGACCGGCGCCTGTCCGCGCGGCGCGCCGTATAGACGACCGCCCGGCTTTCGCTACGATGGCGGCGGAACGCCGCCATCAGCGGCACGCGTGCGCCGCTGCATCGCGGACGCCAGAGGCTCAAGGGAGAAATGCCATGGAATACAGACAGCTGGGCCGCTCCGGCCTGCGCGTCTCGACGCTGACGCTCGGGACCATGACCTTCGGCGGGCTGGGGCCGTTCGCCAATGTCGGCTCGACCGATGCGGCGGGCGCCGGCCGGCAGATGGCCATGGCGATCGACGCGGGCGTCAATTTCATCGACACGGCCAATGTCTATTCGAACGGCGTCTCCGAGGAGATTATCGGCGAGGCCCTGCCGGTTCCGCGCGACAAGGTGCTGCTCGCCACCAAATGCCGCATGACGATCGGGCCTGGCCCCAATGACGGCGGCGCGTCGCGCTATCACATCATCGCGGAACTGGAGAAGTCGCTGCGCCGCCTGCGCACCGACTACATCGATCTCTACCAGCTCCATCAATGGGACGGCCGGACTCCGCTCGAGGAGACGATGGAGGCGCTGGATACGCTCGTGCGCTCCGGCAAGGTGCGCTATGTCGGCGCGTCGAACTATTCCGGCTGGCACCTGATGAAGGCGCTCGCAGCGTCGGACCGGCACAATTTCCAGCGCTATGTCAGCCAGCAGATCCACTATTCGTTGCAGGCCCGCGAGGCGGAGTACGAACTCCTTCCGATCACGATCGACCAGGGGCTCGGCACGATGATCTGGAGCCCGCTGGCGGGCGGATTGCTGTCGGGCAAATATCGCCGCGGGATCGAGCCGCCGGCCGGCTCGCGCCATCTCACCGCATGGAACGAGCCGCCGGTGCGCGACCAGAGCCAGCTTTACGACATCGTCGAGGAACTGGTCACGATCGCCGCCGACCGCGACGTCTCGGGCGCGCAGGTCGCCCTCGCCTGGCTCCTCGGCCGCCCCGGCGTGACGACGCTGATCATCGGCGCGCGGACCGATGCGCAACTCGCCGACAATCTCAAGGCGGCGAGCCTGACCCTGACCGCCGACGAGCGCGCCCGCCTCGACAAGGCCAGCCAGCCGCCCCTGCTCTATCCCTACTGGCACCAGGCGGCCACGGCCTCCGAACGCCTGTCCGAGGCAGACCTGTCCCTGATCGGACCGTTCCTGAAGAAGAGCTGAGGCACGTCGCGTGAAGTCCGTGCCCAATTGGGCCCCATGATGTGATCCGGGCATGCGTGCTTGAGCGGCCCATGACCGGATCGAGACCACCGGAAGAACGCAGGATCAACGTGAAACTGACAAAGCCTACACTGAAGACCGCTCTCGTCGTCCTGCCCTTCCTTGTAACCCTCATCTTCATATGGCGCTTCGCAACACCCACACCGCTGACCGATGAGTGGATCCTTGTCTACAATGCGATGGTCGCCCAACATGCTTCGTTCAAGAACATCCTGGCGATCATCGGGGCCCTAGGCTGGAAGATCAATGATCACCCGCTGATTGTACCGAACCTGATCTATCTGACCATCGCGCCCGTCTTCGGCTTCGACGCGCGTGCCATGGTCGCCATAACAGCTGCTTGCTTTCTGGCCGTTGCCCTCGCCCTGGCGCGCTCCGGACTGTCGCTCGTGGCAGCGCTGCTGGCCGCGCTGATTCTCGCGAGCCCTGCGCATTTCATGGAATTTCAGTGGGGCTTCCAGTTCACGCTGACGCTGTCCATCTGGCTGCCGGTAATCGGTCTCGTCGTACTCGACCAGGGAACGCGAGAAGGCCGGATCGATCTGCGCTCTGCCCTAATCTTCGCGATTCTCGCGGCGCTCGGCGTGCTGTCCTCCGCGCCGGCCGCTTTCAGCCTGATCGCCGCCGGCGCGTTGATCGCGCTTAAGCCATTGCCCCGACGCGAGAAGCTGCTGGCAATCCTGGTGTTGGCCGCCGCGTTCATCGCAGTCGCCCTTGTGCTGCACGCCATCAGCGGGGGTGGCGATCAGGGCAGTCCCGCCCCTGTCGCCTACTACATCCTGACGGCGATCGGCGGCGTGCTGTTCAGTTCGCCCCTTGTCCTGAAGCAGTTCGGGTTCGACCTGCGATCCGCCACCGGGCTCGTTCTTGTCATCACCATGTTGGCGCTCGGTCTCTTCGCCGCAGTCAAGGGCCGCATCAGCGCCCTTGCCCTCCCGGCTGCGCTGACGCTCTACAGCGTCGCGCTGCTGGGTGCAGTGGCGGTGATCCGTGGCTATCTCGGCAATTGGCATATCCAGATGGCCGTTCCCGTCCTGCTCGCGGCGATCGTTCTCGCCGATCGGGCGTGGACGGCCGGTGCCCTGCCGGCACGCACCGGCGCCCTTGTCATCTTCGCCATCATCGCATTCGGCGTCGTCGGGGTCTGGAACGGCTTCACGGTGGAAGGGCCCGCCCATGCGCAATATGCCCAAAACGTCACAAACTATATGCGGAACATCCGCAACGCCCCCGCCGAGAAGCCATTTCCCGGCAACTGGGATGTGGCGCCCGAGATGGTCGACTTCCTGAAGAAGAAGGGCAATCCGTCCTTCGCGGACGAGAAATAGAGCCGATGGCGGAGAGGCCCTGGCGCACGGGGATCGACGCGACCGAAGCCGGCGACCATCACACTGAAAGTCTGGCTGGGGCGGAAGGATTCGAACCTTCGAATGGCGGTACCAAAAACCGCTGCCTTACCACTTGGCGACGCCCCAGCAGGTGGCACGCGCGGTGCCGGCCGGTTCGGCTCGTATAGCGTTTCGACTTTTCCCCCGCAACGGCGTTCGCTTCGTCCACAGGCTTTGCATTCGGTGCTTGCGGGCGAATGGCACGGCGGCTATATACCGCCTCGCCGGTGGTCACGGAGTGTAGCGCAGCCTGGTAGCGCACATCGTTCGGGACGATGGGGTCGCAGGTTCAAATCCTGCCACTCCGACCAACGCGCTTTCCCCCGATATACCGAGTTGTTGATTTCCCGCCTGGGGCGGAGCGAAACTGCGCTTTGCCGTTCAGACGCCGAGTTTGTCGAGCGCTGCGGCGAGACCGTCGGGCAGGAAGTCGAAGGTCACGGCGCGCCCGCCCCGAAGCATGATTTCCGTCCGGGCAGTGCCGGCCTTGCGCAGATCGGCGAGGAAATCGCTCGCGAGCT
This sequence comes from Kaistia hirudinis, assembly GCF_014196455.1. GTDB lineage: Bacteria > Pseudomonadota > Alphaproteobacteria > Rhizobiales > Kaistiaceae > Kaistia > Kaistia hirudinis. Next base: position 687,082 of record NZ_JACIDS010000002.1, on the reverse strand, counting down.
TTGCTCGAACCTCGCAGGAATGCGGGCCGCAGGAATCGAACGGCACGACCTTGGCGCTGCCGCTGCCGAGCTTCAGCGACATGCCGCGGCTGACCATCACGTCGGTCGGCGTCGTCCAGACGGCAACGAGACCGTCCTTGCCCTTCTCGATGGTCCAGGATGTCTCGAGATCGGTCTCGCCCGCGAGGGTGAGGCTCTGCGTGGCGGTGCAGAAGGCCGGCGTGGCCCCGTCGCAGGCCGCGCGCCAGCCCACCGGCGGCAGATCTGCCTCGGCCTGCGGGGCCTGCTCCGCCTCCCCCACCGCGATGTGCAGCGGCGCCGTCGCCGGGATCGAGCCCGTCGTCTCCCGGTCGAGCAAGGCGGGGTCGGGCGGCGGCGCGACCGCGAGCATCGCCTGAGGCTCGCTCGATCCGCCGAAGCCGATAGCGGCGACAAGATTGCGGACGGCCCTGAGCGTCCCGTCGGATTGCCACAGCACCAGCGCAAAGAGGAATGCGATCACGCACAACGCCTCGACGATCCGGTTGAGGATCGGTCGATCGCGCCGCGGTCCCTCGTCGTCGAGCGAATCAGCCATGCGCCGATCCTGCACGCAGCCGATTCGCGTGGTCAATCGCGCGGGATGGGATGGCACTATTTGATCCGGCCATAGGCGTCGGTGAAGCCGGCGAGCGGCATGACGAGCTTGATCGGCGCCTTTTCGAGATTCTGGAAGACGATGTCGAGTTCGTTGCCCTTCGACAGCGCACTCAGCAGATCAGCGGGCAGCGGCGCGCCGGCATAGCAGCCGCCGCCGTCGCAGGTCTGGATCGGCAGGCTCCGCCCCTTCGCGCCGTCGACCGCGAGCGTGACGCCCGATTCGATCGACAGCCCGAGCGGCACGCGCACCATCAGGACGGGCTTGCGCGTATCGGCCGGCACGCGGATCGTCACGGAGGCCACGATCTGGCCGGTCTGCTTGAGAACCGCGCGCTGCTCCATCCGGCATTCGAGCGTCGCGTCGCGGGCGGGCGCCTGGCAGCTGCTGACCCAGCCGGGCGGCGTCGCCTGCCCCGCCCCGCCCAGCGTCGGCAGCGCGTCGTCCTGCGCTGCCGCAAGGGCCGCCGTCCCGGCCAGCGCCAGTGCAAAGGCCGTCGCGGCCAGTCTCGTCATCGTCCCGCGGATCATGTCGCGAATCCCCCTTGGTTGGCGCCAGTCTGCCGGTCGGCGGCGGACACGCAAGTGGAGAGATGTGTCCCCGTCTCAGGTCCTGCGGCCAAATCCCAGCAGCGTCAGCGCATTCAGCGTCACGAGCACGGTGGCGCCCGTATCCGCCAGGATGGCCGGCCAGAGGCCGGTGATGCCGAGGATCGTCGTCACCAGGAACACCGCCTTGAGCCCCAGCGCGATCGCGACGTTCTGGTGAATGTTGCGAAGCGTCCGCCGCGCGAGGCGGACGAGCTCGGCAACGTCGCCGACGCGGTCGTTGAGGATCGCCGCATCGGCGGTTTCGAGGGCGACATCCGTGCCACCGCCCATCGCGATCCCGATATCGGCCGCCGCCAGCGCCGGCGCATCGTTGATGCCGTCGCCGACCTTGGCGACGCGGTGCCCGGACTGCTGCAATTCCTTGATGATGCCCTGCTTGTCGGCGGGCAGCAGTTCCGCGCGCACGTCGAGGCCGAGTTCGGCACCGACCGCATCGGCCGCGCGACGATTGTCGCCCGTCAGCATGAGGGGCTCGATCCCCATCTTGCGCAACGCGGCGAGGCCGGCCTTCGCGTCGGGACGCGGACCGTCACGCATCGCGAGGAGGCCCGCGGGCACACCGTCGACCGTGAGCACGGCAATGCTCTTGCCCTCGCCGGAGAGCGCATGCGCCCGCGCACCGAGCGCCTCGGGCAGCGACACGGCGCCCGGCGCGCCGAGGAAGAGGCGACGTCCCTCGACCGTGCCTTCGACGCCCTTGCCTGCGAGCGCCGCGAGCGCTTCGGCATCCGGCACGGCGACACCATCGGCAGCAGCCCGGGCGAGGATGGCGCGGGCGAGCGGATGGCTCGAGCCGGTCTCGAGCGCCGCGGCGAGGCGCAGCACCTCGCGCTCGTCGAACCCGGCCGGCACGATGTCGCTGACCACGGGCATGCCCAGCGTCAGCGTTCCGGTCTTGTCGAAGGCCACGCGATCGATGCCCGCGAGCCCTTCGAGCACGGCGCCGCCCTTCATCAGCAAGCCGCGCCGCGCGCCATTGGCGAGGCCGGCCGCGATGGCCGCAGGCGTCGAGATGACCAGCGCGCAGGGGCAGCCGATCAGGAGGATGGCGAGGCCCTTGTAGATCCACTCATCCCACGAAGCGCCGAGCAGCAGCGGCGGCAGGATGGCCACCAGCGCGCCGACGACGAGCACGCCGGGCGTATAGAAGCGCGCGAAGCGGTCGATGAAGCGCTCGGTCGGCGCCTTCGCCTCCTGCGCCTCCTCGACGAGACGGATGACGCGCGCAATCGTATTGTCGGTGGCCGCCGCGGTTACCTTCACGCGCAGCACCGCGTCCTGGTTGATCGTGCCGGCGAAGACATCGTCGCCGATGGTCTTCTTCTTCGGCACGCTTTCACCGGTGACCGGCGCCTCGTCGACACTGCCCGTGCCCGCGAGGACGATGCCGTCGGCCGCGATGCGGTCGCCCGGGCGCACCTGGATCACAGCGCCGACGACGAGCGTCTCGGCGCCGACCTCGACAAGGCCGCCGCCCTGCTCGAGAAGCGCGGTCTTCGGCAACAGCGTCGCCAGGCTGCGGATCGAGGCGCGCGCACGGCGCGCTGCCGCGCCCTCCAGCATCTCGCCGATCAGGAACAGGAAGACCACCATGGCGGCCTCCTCACTGGCGCCGATGCAGACCGCACCGACCGCGGCGATCGTCATCAGCGTCTCGATCGAGAAGGGCGTGCCATAGCGGGCGCCGGCGAGCGCCCGCCGCGCGATCGGCACCAGGCCGACCAGCATGGCGAGCGCATAGGGCCAGTGGCCGAGGCCGGGCGCGAACCGGGTGACGAGGAAGGCGACAGCGAGGGCCAGCGCCGCCAGCAGCGTCAGCCGCGCCTTGGGCGTCTGCCACCAGGCGAGCTCGCCATCCTCGGCGTCGTCATGGCCGTGCATCCCGGCGAGGGCCGACTCGCCCCTGCCGTCATCATGGCCAGCATGGTCATGACCTGCGTGGTCGTGGCTTGCGTGGTCGTGGCCCGAATGATCGTGGGCCGCATGGCCGTAGTCCTCATGATCATGCGCATGATCGTGATCCTCGACCGGCGCGGCAGGCACCGCCGCACCGGAGCGCGGGGCCGCGGTTATGCCATAGCCGAGCGCCCGCACGCTGGAGGACACCGGCCCCTCGATCGCGGCATCCGGCCGCCGCTGGACGACCAGCGTGCCTGCCGTGACGGAGACCGAGACATCCTCGACACCCTCGATGCGCCGCACCGCCCGGTCGATCTTGGCGGCGCAACCCGCGCAATCCATGCCCGTGACACGGTAGCGTTCCTCGATCTTCTGTGCGGCACCCATCATCCGGTTCCCGATTCTTGCAAATCCTGACGATGACGCTACATCCTCCAGTGACTAGAGGATCAAGGACAAAATCGACCATGCATGCGATCTCGATCGGCGCGGTCTCACGCGAGACCGGCATCAAGGTTCCGACCATCCGCTATTATGAGGATATCGGGCTGCTGCCCGCTCCCGACCGGACGGAAAGCAACCGCCGAACTTATGACGCCCAGAGCATCCAGCGGCTCCGCTTCATCCGCCATGCGCGCGATCTCGGCTTTGAAGTCGAGGCGATCCGGCAATTGCTCGATCTCTCCGACCAACCCGACCGCTCCTGCGCCGAGGTCGATGTGATCGCGCGGGCGCATCTGTCGGAGATCGACGACAAGATCGCGCGCCTCACGGCGCTCCGCAGCGAGGTCAAGCGGATGGTCGAGGAAGGCGAGCACGGGCGCGTCGCGCAGTGCCGCGTGATCGAAGTGCTCGGCGACCACGCCGGCTGCCTGCATGAACGGCACTGAGGGCGCCCGTCGACCGGGCGCCCGCCACGCGGTTCAGACCTTGGGCCGCAATGCGCCCTGGGTATTCAGATAGACCGAATAGAGGCTCGTCGTGCCGCAGATATACATGCGGTTGCGCTTGCGGCCGCCGAAGGTGACGTTCGCGACGACCTCGGGAATGAGGATCTTGCCGATCAGCTTGCCGTCCGGCGTGAAGCAATGGACGCCGTCGGCGGCCGAGCTCCAGATATTGCCGTGCACATCGACGCGGAAGCCGTCGAACAGGCCCTGGTCGCAGGTCACGAAACGACGGCCGACGCCGACGCCCTTGCCATCCGAATTGACCGGATAGGCGCGGATGTCGGGCGAGCAGTCGGGCTTGTGCGTCAGACCCGTGTCGGCGACGTAAAGGATCTTCTCGTCCGGGGAGAAGGCGAGGCCGTTCGGGCGCACCATGTCGGTGATCACCGCCGTGACGCCGCCGTTGGACGGATCGATGCGGTAGACGTTGCAGGCGCCGATTTCGGAGACGGCGTAATCGCCCTCATATTCGCCGTCGATGCCGTAGGTCGGGTCCGTGAACCAGATCGACCCGTCCGACTTGACGACGACGTCGTTCGGCGAATTGAGCTTCTTGCCCTCGAAGCGGTCGGCGAGGATCTTGCGCGAGCCGTCATGCTCGATGCGGGTGACCGCGCGGCCGCGATGCTCGCAGGCGATGAGCCGGCCCTCGAGATCGACTGTATGGCCGTTCTGGTTGTAGCACGGGGTCTGGAAGACGGAGACCGAGCCGTCGGTCTCGTCGTAACGCAGCAGCCGATCGTTCGGTATGTCCGACCAGATCAGATATTTGCCGGCCGCGAAATAGGCCGGGCCCTCGGCCCAGCGCGAGCCGGTCCACAGTTTTTCGATGTGCACGTTGCCCATGGCGTAACGCCGGAAACGGTCATCGAGCACCAGGAAGTCCTTGTCGAGCATGTTTCCTCCCGAACGTCTTGTCTCGAACCGCCGGGAGCATAGGACAAAGCGGCAGGGCCGCAAGGGCGGGCGCGATCGATTGAGAGCCAGACAATCCCGCAAACAGACTGTTCACCGAAGCACGGCTTTGCAAATCGCGCGCATAAGACGATCTACGGTGCACCGCATCACACGACGAACTGAAGGAGAACGTCATGACCAAGGTTCTGGTCCTTTACTATTCGGCCTATGGCCATATCGAGAAGATGGCCGAGGCCGTCGCCGAGGGCGCCCGTTCTGCCGGCGCGACCGTCGATATCAAGCGCGTGCCGGAGCTGGTTCCGGACGACGTGGCCAAGGCGTCCTACTACAAGATGGACCAGGCTGCCCCGGTCGCCACCCCGGCCGATCTCGAGGGCTATGACGCCATCATCGTCGGCGCCGGCACGCGCTACGGCACGGTCGCCTCGCAGATGCGCAATTTCTGGGACCAGACCGGCGGCCTCTGGGCGCAGGGCAAGCTGGTCGGCAAGGTCGGTTCGATGTTCACGAGCTCGGCCACGCAGCATGGCGGCCAGGAGTCGACCATCCTCGGCTTCATCCCGACCTTCCTGCATCACGGCCTGATCTATGTCGGCCTGCCCTACGCGTTCCAGGGTCAGATGGGCGTCGAGCAGGTGAAGGGCGGCTCGCCCTACGGCGCCTCGACGATCACCGATGGCGACGGCAGCCGCCAGCCTTCCGAGATCGAGCTCGAGGCCGCCCGCTACCAGGGCGCCCACGTCGCCAAGATCGCGGCGAAGGTCTCGGCTCCGGCTGCGGCGAACGCCTGATCACAGGGATCGCGACGCCGCGCCCCTCCTTCAGACGCGGCGCGCGTCAGACGCCCCGGCCACTGGCCGGGGCGTTTCTTTTTGAGGGCGGGTTGATCTGGCCGGCAGCCCGACCCAACTTGCCGCCATGACCGACCCGACATCATCCCGTGCCGAATCATCCAGGAGCGACGACATCGCCTTCGAGCGCGACTTCGATCCGCGCTACGGCGTCGCCGTCGAGATCCTGCCGGGCGTGCGCCGCATCACGGCGCCGAATGCGAGCCCGTTCACCTTTCACGGCACCAATAGCTATATCGTCGGGACGGGCGAGGTCGCGATCATCGACCCGGGTCCCGACGATCCCGGCCATATCGACGCCCTGGTCGCTGCGACGCGCGGCGAGCGCGTGCGGCACATCATCGTCACGCATACCCACCGCGACCACAGCATGGGCGTCGCCCGCCTCAAGGCAGCGACCGGCGCGGAGACACTCGGCGAGGGACCGCATCGCCTGTCGCGGCCCGGACGCGACGGCGAGAGCGGCGTGCTGGACGCCGGCGGCGACCCGGATTTCATGCCGGACCGCAGGATCGTCGACGGCGCGGTGATCGCGGGATCCGGCTACAGCCTGACGGCGCTTGCGACGCCCGGCCATGCCGCCAATCATATGGCGTTCGCGCTGGACGGGACCGACCACCTCTTTTCCGGCGATCATGTCATGGGCTGGTCGACCACCGTGGTCGCCCCGCCGGACGGCTCGATGGCCGATTACATGGCCTCGCTCGACGTGCTCGCGGCGCGGGGCGAGTCGATCTACCTGCCGGGGCACGGCGCGCCGCTGCGCAACGCGCCGGCCTTCGTCCGCGCGCTGAAGGCGCATCGCCGGCTGCGCGAGGCCGCTATCGCGGAGCGCATCGCCCGCGGCGACCGGACCATCCGCGAGATCGTGGCCGTCATCTATCGCGAGACGCCGGCGGCGCTGCACGGCGCCGCGGCACTGTCGGTGCTGGCGCATATCGAGGATTTGGTCGCGCGGGGCCGCATTCGCCTCGTCTCGGGCATCGGCCTCGACGGGATCTACGAGCCCGTCAGCGACCGTTGATCGGCGAGGGAACCGGCAGCGGCGGCAGATCCTGCGCGTCGCCTCCCGCCTGACCGTCGCTGTCTGCATCGTCCATCCCGCCCTCGGGCTCGGAAACGCCCTGCAGCGCCGTGTCGAGCGCGGTGAGGAAATCGCGGATGCGGCGCGCATTGTCGCCGAGATCATGCGCGCCGACGCGCGAGGCCGAGCGCATGTCGACCAGCGCGCCGTCCTCGTCGCCGATCACGCGGATGACGATATCCACCGGCAGCGCGAGGACCATCGTCGAGCCCTCCGCCTCGATCCAGCCGACCTCGTTGTCGGTGTCCGGCGCGCGGCGGTCCGTCACGTTCCAGCCCTGCGCAGCGACGAGCGCATCCACCGACTGAAACACGCGTTCAGGCGACAGGGGATAATGGCGCGCGACGATATCCGGATAGGCCACGGCCTGCTCCGCACGGAGCCGGGGGCCCGGCAACGGGCGCATGGTGACGGAATCGGGCGCAACGGTGAACAGCGGCGGATCGGTGCCGTCGGTCGAGACATCCGCCAGGCGCGGGAGATGGATCATCTCGGTGACGACGGCGGCGGGCAGCAGGAGGACCAGGCCTGCCAGTACCGCCGCCCACATGGCGGCACGGAAACCGGCGGCGCCGTCGATCCAGATCGCCCGGAAGGCGAGCACGGCGAGCACGAGCGCCGCGGCGGCGAGCGCCCAGGCGATGCCGATCGTCGCGAACAGCGGCGCGATGTCGATGAAGCGATAATGATGCAGCAACGCCGCGAGCAAAAGCAGCGGAACGGGCAGCGCCGCGAAGCGGAGCGCCCAGGGCGCCGAACGGGCCAGCCTTTGCGATGGGCGAGCAGTCATCGTGCCGGTCCGGAACCACTCCACGCGAGGTCGAACCGTCGTAACACGGCGCTGCCGCATGCGCATAGCCGCAACACGACGGTTCGGCGCTGTTGCGTTCTTGCTGCACCCTTCTCACGTAATGCAATAGTTCTACGCATGTTTTGAAGATGGATGAGGTTCGTTAACCGGATAACAAAACATGAATCTGCCATATTGGGGCGGCATAGGCGCCGACCCGCGAGCCGGCCGGCATGAAAATGGTCGGACAGCGGATCGGAAACGTTCAGGACTATCGACGCATCATGGCCAAGCAAGAACACCCGCAGTTCAAGAGCCGCGCTCAACGAGAGCAAGAGCAGGATCTTCGCGCCAAGTATGGCGAACTCGGCAATCCCGAACTCGTCGAGGCGCTGAAGCACCAGAAGCGCAAGGAGCAGCACCAGCCGCAGATGCAGGCCGAGACGCCGGACCGCGACTGAGCGCCCGCTTGTGCGGCCTTGACCGGCCGCTCCCAGCCTCCATATGAAATCCAGCGGACGGGGACGACCCCGTTCGGCATGTTTGACGCGGGGACGACCCTGCCAGCGGAGATATTCGCCATGGCATGGCTCCTCCTTGTCGTCGCCGGTCTGTTCGAGATCGGCTGGGCTGTCGGCCTGCGGACCACCGAAGGTTTTACGCGGCCCATTCCGACGATCCTCACCGTTCTTGCAATGATCGCGAGCGTCGCGGCACTGGGGCTTGCCCTGCGCTCGCTTCCACTCGGCACCGCCTATGCCGTCTGGACGGGCATCGGCACGGTCGGAACCGTCGCCTTCGGCATCCTCTACTGGGGCGAATCGGCGAGCCCGGCGCGGCTTGGCGCGATCGCGCTGATCATCATCGGCATCGCCGCGCTCAAGCTGACCGCCGACGCCTGATCGCGGTCAGAACACCTGCGCGAGCAAGGATAGGGCGATCGAGGCCATGATGATCGCGATCGCCCCATCCAGGATGCGCCAGGCGGCCGGCCGCGCGAAGAGCGGCGCCGCAAAGCGGGCGCCGAAGCCGAGCCCATAGAACCACACGGCCGAGGCCATCGCGGCGCCGGCACCGAACGCCACGCGGGCCGCGCCCGCATGGCGCGCCGACAGCGAGCCGAGCAGCACGACCGTATCCAGATAGACATGCGGGTTGAGGAAGGTGAGCGCGGCAGCGGTCGCCAGAGCCGTGCCGAGGCGCGACTGCGCCGCCGAGGCAGCCGACAGATTGCCCGGATGCAGCGCCCGGCGCAGCGCCATGGCGCCATAGGTCAGCAGGAACGCCGCGCCCGCGAGCGTCACCACCCACAGGAGCCCCGGCGAGGAGCGCACGAGCGAACCGACCCCGGCGACGCCGAACGAAATGAGCAGCGCATCGGCGAGAAAGCAGAACGTCGTGACGACGAAGACCTGCCGCCGCGCCAGCCCCTGCCGCAGCACGAAGGCGTTCTGCGCGCCGATCGCGACGATGAGGCTCGCGCCGAGCAGGAAGCCTTCGGTCGCGGCGGCGAGCATATCCATCTGTCCGATCAGTCTTCGAAAGGGCGCCTCCCATAGCCGCGGCGCGCGGCCATGGCAATGGGCGGTTCCTGTTGCCGCTCAGAGCAGCTTCAGCTGCGTCTCCGACGTCGGCGCGGCGGGCTCTGCCGGCCCGGTTGGCACGATCAGGGCGGGATCGTCGAATCGCGCCGTGTTGACGCGCGGATCCACGGGGACGGCGCTGAAGGTGCCGGGCGGCGCCGGGCGAAGGATGTCGCCAAGGCCCGCCTCGTCGGCGCCGCCGAGCCCCAGCCAGCGGTCATAATCCTGCGGCTCGACGACGACGGGCATGCGGTCATGCAGCGCGGCGACGTCGTCATTGGCGGCGGTCGTCAGGATCGTCGCGCTGTCGAGAAGGTTGCCGTTTGCATCGGCCCATTCGTCCCACAAGCCTGCGAAGGCGACGAGCTTGCGCTTCGGCGCCAGATAATAGGGCTTGCGGATGACGGTCGCCTTGCCGCTCCGGCCGACCGCCGGCGCCTTCAGCCATTCATAGAAGCCGGAGGCCGGGATCAGGCAACGGCGATGGCGGAAGGCGCCGCGAAAGGCCGGCTTGGTCGCCGCCGTTTCGGAGCGCGCGTTGAAGAACAGCGGCAGCGCCGCCATGTCCTTGGTCCAGGACGGGACCAGCCCCCAGCGCACCAGCGCGGCCTCGCGCCCTTCCCTGCCCGCGCGGATGACGAGGATCGGCTGAGTCGGGGCGATGTTGTAGCGCGGCGGGAACCACTCGATGCGGATCATCGAGAATTCCGCCTCGACATCCTCCGGCTTCACCGCCAGCGCATAGCGACCACACATCTCGTTCCGCTCCCTTGGAGCCTCTCCCGCGTCCCCAGCGATTCATATAGGCTCCGCCGCCGCGCGCCAGCGCCTGAGCCGAGATGGCCGGGCCGCGCGCCGACCGGGAGAACCATACCGCATGCCAGAAACCCGCCGCCCGCAACTCGGCGTCAGCGTCGCGATCTGGCGCGAGGAGCGGGTCCTGCTCGTGCGCCGCGGCCATGAGCCATTCCTCGGCGCCTGGTCGTTGCCGGGCGGGCGGGTGGAATGGGGCGAGCCGCTCGCCGCCGCCGCCCGACGCGAGGTTATGGAGGAGACGGGCCTCGCGATCGGCGCGCCGCGGCTTGTCGAGACGCTCGACGCGATCGCGCCCGGCGAGCCGCCGTCGAGCCATTTCGTGATCATCGTCTTCACGGCCGAGGCCGATGGCGAGCCCCTCGCCGCATCCGACGCCGCCGAGGCCGGCTGGTTCGAACCGACCGAGCTCTCCGCGCTGACGACGACGCCGGACCTCGAACGGATCGTGCTGCTGTCCCGCCGCCGCTGAGCTATGGCCGGGCTCGGTCCGAATCCCGAATCGCGACAGCGAGTTCCGTGTTCCCTTGGATCGCCGCTATGCTCTATCTTCCGGCCGCGTCGCGATATCGCCGGACGATCGGTTCGCGGCCCCCTCGCGGGCCGGCCGGCGAGCGATGCGCGACAGGCGACAGCAATGGACGGCGGATGATGCGCCTTCGTGACCCGAGGACAGGAAGGCTCCGCGCCGCGGCGTTCGCGCTGCTTCTGCTCGCGCCCCTCCCGGCGACCGCCGCCGAGGGCGACCCGCCTTATGAAGAATCGCTGGTCCGTCTCTCGGAAATTCTCGGCGCGCTGCACTATCTGCGGCCGCTCTGCGGGGCCGAGGAGCCGACGCTCTGGCGCGACCAGATGGAGGCCCTGCTCGCTGCCGAGGAGCCGCCGCCCGAGCGGCGCGGACGCATCGTCAACGCCTTCAACCACGGCTATTCGAGCTTCGCTGCGCTTTACCGCACCTGCACCGCCGCCGCGGCGACGGCCGTCGAACGCTATATGAGCGAAGGCGAGCGACTCACCCGCGACATCACCACCCGGTATGGCCGCTAAGCGGGCATAACAGCGTTAACCAAATTTACCAGAATCTTAGGTCCGCGTTAACCTCCCCTTCAGGATAATGCTCCTGCGCGAGTCGGTGCGTGCTAGCTTTGCCGGGTGGGCGATTCGTTTTCCGTCCAACGGTCACGAACGGAGGCCAACCGACGCCATGGATGCAGACCGCGAAGCCATCGAAATTGCCGAGCAGAAGCGAGCCGCGCTCGCCTATCTGACGGAAGCCTGGGATGAGGCCATCGCGGAGGGTATCGAGCCCGACATTCTGGCGCATGCCGCCCTGTTCACGGCGCTCGCCGACCTGATCGATACTTATGGCGAGGACGCGGTCGCAGACCTCACCGTCTCCCTGCCGGATCGCGTCCGCCGCGGCGAGTTCACGCTGCTGCGCACGGTCCAGTGATACCCGCGCTCCCGGCTTGCCGGGAGCGTCCCCCTGCCCGCAACAATGACCCCGCCTTGCTTTCGCCGCGCCTACGGGTCCTGTAGATAGGAAGCGGACGAGCGAGGAGACCAAGATGATCGCACGTTGCGGGTTGTTGATTGCCATCGGCATGAGCCTGGCCATGGCCGGCGTTCCGGCGGCTTTTGCCGCCGCGCCGATCACCGATGGCAAGCAGGTCCCGACCCTCACCATCCCGATCGCGCCCGACCCTAATGACGGGGCGGACGAAAGCACGCCGTCCGGTCCCGTGCCGGATGCGCCGGCTCAGCCGGCATCCGCCGACGAACCCGTCCCGACGGTCGAGTACGACCTTTCCAAGCTGCCTGCCCCGGTGAAGGCGCTGCGCGACAGGATCCTCGCCGCAGCGAAGACCGGCGACATGGAGCAACTCCGCCCGATCATGCAAGGCGGGTCCCATCCGCCCAATCTCGGCGCCGACGAGGGCGACACCAAGGACCCGATCGCCTTTCTCAAGGGCATTTCCGGCGATCCTGACGGACGCGAAATTCTCGCCATTCTCAGCGAGGTGCTCGAGGCCGGCTATGTCCATGTCGACGTCGGCACGCCGCAGGAGCTCTATGTCTGGCCCTATTTCGCGCGCTATCCGCTCGACAAGCTGACGCCGCCGCAACTGGTCGAGCTGTTCCGCCTGCTGACCTCGTCCGACTATGACGAGATGAAGACCTACGGCGCCTATCTCTTCTACCGCGTCGGCATCACGCCGGACGGCCAGTGGAGCGAATTCCAGGCGGGCGACTGACGCCTTGACGCTCGCGATCGTTCATGTTTTGTTCCTGATCGAACAGGAGAAACAGTCATGCAGCTGCATCGCGGGCGCTTGGTCGACCATATCCAGCTCGTCGTCGCCGACATCAAGAAGAGCCAGGCCTTCTATGAGGCCGTGCTCAAGGTGATCGGCGTGCCGGTCGTTCCCGGGCCTGAATTCTTCTACGCCGACGAGCTCTTCGTCTCCGAGGGCGAGCCGCGGACCGGACGCTGCCACCTCGCCTTCCAGGCGCGCGATACCGCGACGGTGGACGCCTTCTACGCGGCCGGGCTTGCGGCCGGCGGCACCGACAATGGCGCCCCCGGGCTGCGGCCCTATCATCCGGACTATTACGCCGCGTTCCTGCTCGATCCGGACGGCAACAATATCGAGGCCGTCTATCACGGCCCGGCCGATTATTCCGCCGCCTCGGTCGTGATCGAATTCCCGGATTGATCCCGCCTCAGCTGCGCGGCATCGCTTCCTGGAACAGGACGGGTTCGCCGCGCGAGGGGCCGACGAGCGCGCCGTCCCAGACCACCATATTGCCGCGCACGACGGTGCCGACCGGCCAGCCATAAACATGACGCCCGTCATAGGGCGTCCAGGCGGCGCGGGAGGCGATCCAGCGATTGGTGATGGTCTGGCGGCGCTTCATGTCGACCACCGTGAGATCCGCATCATAGCCGACGGCGATGCGGCCCTTGCGGGCCATGCCGAACACCCGCGCGGGACCGGCCGAGGTCAGGTCGACGAAATGCTCGAGCGTCAGGCGGCCGGCATTCACATGGTCGAGCATGATCGGGACGAGCGTCTGCACGCCGGTCATGCCCGAGGGCGACGCCGGATAGGGCTTCGCCTTTTCCTCAAGGGTATGCGGGGCATGATCGGAGCCGAGCACGTCGATGACGCCGCCCGAAAGGCCCTTCCAGATGCCGGCCCGGTGGCGCGGCGCCCGCACGGGCGGGTTCATCTGGATCAGCGTGCCGAGCCGCGCATAGTCGTCCGCGGACAGCGTGAGGTGATGCGGCGTCGCCTCGCAGGTGACGAGATCCTTGTGGCCGGCGAGGAAGTCGATCTCCTCGGCGGTCGAAATGTGGAGGATGTGGATGCGGGCGCCGAAGCGGCGGGCGATCGAGACGAGGCGCTGCGTCGCCATCAGCGCGGCCGTCTCGTCGCGCCAGACGGGATGCGAGGCGGGATCGCCCTCGACGCGCAGCGGCTTGCGCTCCTCCAGCCGCATCTCGTCCTCGGCGTGGAAGGCGGCACGGCGGCGGGTGCGCTTCAGGATCTCGGTGATCGAGGCATCGTCCTCGACGAGAAGATCGCCCGTCGACGAGCCGATGAACACCTTGATGCCGGCGGCGCCGGGCAGCCTTTCGAGGTCGGGGATATCGGCGACATTCTCCCGCGTGCCGCCGACCCAGAAGGCGAAATCGCAATGCATGCGATGGCGTCCGCGCAGGATCTTGTCGGCCAGCGCCGCGGCGTTGGTGGTCGTGGGCTTCGTATTGGGCATCTCGAAGACCGTCGTCACGCCGCCGAGCACGGCAGCGCGCGAGCCCGTTTCGAGATCCTCCTTGTGCTCGGCGCCGGGCTCGCGAAAATGCACCTGGCTGTCGATCACACCCGGCAATATATGGAGGCCGGTGCAATCGACCACGCGGCCGGCCCGGCGCGGATCGATGTCGCCGATGGCGACGATGCGCCCACCCGCCACCGCAATGTCGCGGGTGCCGATGCCGTCCTGGTTGACGACGGTTCCATTGCGGAACAGGAGTTCGTAAGTGTCGCTCATGGCTGCCCTCCCCAGGTCCCTGCCCTACAGCTTTCCTCGCCGAGCCGAACCGTTGAACCGGCTTAAGGAAGGGCGCGAGGTCGCACAACCCCGCGCCGCGCATGGGAACCATGCCGATGCGTAATGGGTCGCATGCAAGGCTCCGCGATCGCGGCGTGGTGCGGATCGCCGGCCCCGACAGCGAGGGCTTCCTGCAGAACATCGTGACGAACGATATGGCGCGCCTGGCGCAAGGCGAGCCCGGCTTTGGTGCGCTGCTCTCGCCGCAGGGAAAGATCCAGACCGACTTCCTCGTCGCGCCCGACGGCGATGGTTTCCTGCTCGACCTGCCGCTCGAGCGCGTCCCCGATTTCGTGAAGCGCATGACGCTCTATCGGCTGCGCGCCAAGGTGACGATCGCCGATGAGAGCGCGGCGCGCGAGGTCGTGGCGTTCTGGGGCGGAGACAAGCCGGCGGTCGATGGCGTCGTCTTCGCCGACCCGCGCCTCGCCGCGCTCGGCTGGCGCGCGATCCTCCCCAAGGAAGCCGCGCTCGCCGGTGCGGGCTCGGATGAAGTGGACGAGGCGGCCTATCACGCCCACCGCATCCGTCTGGGTGTCCCCGAGGCCGGGCGCGACTTCGCCTTTGGCGACGCCTTCCCGCATGACGCCGACATGGACGATCTCGGCGGGCTCGATTTCCGCAAGGGCTGCTATGTCGGCCAGGAAATCGTCTCGCGCATGCAGCATCGCGGAACGGCGCGGCGGCGGGCGGTCCTTGCACGCGGCGCGGCGCCGCTGCCGCCGGCAGGCACAGCGATCGAAGCCGGCGGGCGCGCTGTCGGGGCGCTCGGCAGCGTCGACGGAAGCGCGGGCATCGCGCTGGTCCGCCTCGACCGGGCGCGCAGCGCCATGGACGACGGCGTGCCGCTCGTCGCGGATGGCGTGACGCTCACCCTGGCGCTGCCAGCCTTCGCGCATTTCACCTGGCCCCAGCCGGGCGCAGGTGACGAGGGTGCGGCATGAGCGGGACCGCGGCCCGTCCGCGGGTCTGGCAGCGCATGCTCTCCGGCCGGCGGCTCGATCTCGCCGACCCCTCCCCGCTCGATGTCGAGATTGCCGACATCGCGCACGGCCTCGCCCGCGTCGCCCGCTGGAACGGCCAGACCCATGGCGCGAACGCCTTTTCGGTCGCGCAGCACTCCGTCCTCGTCGAGGCGATCGCCGCGCATGCCAATCCGGCCCTCACCGAAGCCGACCGGCTGGCGGTGCTGCTGCATGACGCGCCGGAATATGTGATCGGCGACATGATCTCGCCGTTCAAGGCGATGGTCGGCGGCGAATACAAGGCGATCGAGGCGCGGCTTCTGGCGGCGATCCATATCCGCTTCGGCCTTTCCGCCGTGCAGCCTGCGGCCCTGGTCAAGGCAATCAAGGCGGCCGATCGCGTCGCCGCTTTTTTCGAGGCGACCCGTCTCGCCGGCTTCGCGGAGAGCGAGGCGGCGCAGTTCTTCGGCCGCCCGCGCGGCATCGACATCGCCACGCTGCCGATCGAGCCCTGGCCGACAGCGGAGGCGGAGCGCCGTTTCCTCACCCGCTTCGGCGCGCTCTATCCCGGGACCTGATCGGATCGCGCCGCGCGCTTTTGGGATGACCGCGGCCGCCGGCGGCACTAGATAGGACCCAAGGAGAACCTGCCATGCCTCGTGTCCATGTCTGCTCGCTGCAGCGAATCGGCCCCACCGTCGCCCAGACCGGTGCCAGCCATCTCGTCACGCTGATCAATGTCGGCACGCCGGTCGAACGACCCGGCTCCATCCCCGAGGACCGTCACCTCTTCCTCGGCTTCAACGACATTCTGGAGCCGACGGAGGGCATGATCGCGCCCGCCGAGGAGCATGTCCTCGCCCTGCTCGATTTCGTCGAGCGCTGGAAGGCGGACAAGCCGATCGTCGTGCACTGTTTTGCCGGCATCAGCCGCTCGACGGCCGCGGCCTTCATCACGGTCTGCGCGCTCCGGCCCGAGCGCGACGAAGCGGACATCGCCGCCCGGATCCGCGCCTCTTCGCCCTCCGCCACGCCGAACCTTCGCCTCATCGGTTTTGCCGACGAGATCCTCGGCCGGCGCGGCCGCATGGTGCGCGCCGTGGAGGCGATCGGGCGCGGCCGCGATGCGTTCGAGGGCCATCCCTTCGCGCTCGATCTGGACGAGCGGTCGCCCGCCGCGCCCTGATCGTGACGCCGCTGAAGCGTCACCTGCTGTTCGCAGCCGGCTGGGTGATGGTCGCGCTCGGCGTGATCGGCATCTTCCTGCCGGTCATGCCGACGACGGTGTTCATGATCGCGGCAGCCTGGTTCTTCACGCGCTCCTCGCCGCGCTTCGAGGCCTGGCTGCTGAACCATCCGGTCTTCGGCCCGCCGGTGATGCGCTGGCGGGAGAATGGCGCGATCGGCAAGCGCGCCAAGATGTTCGCCGTCGTCTCGATGGCCGGCGGCTATGCGGTGTTCTGGTATGTCGTCACGCCCTCGCCCACGCTCGCCGCGATCGTGGCGGTTGTGCTTCTCCTCTCCGCCGCCTTCGTTCTGACGCGGCCCTCCGCATGAACCGACGCGCGTCCGCTTGACGCAGCCATCGCGTTCGGCGCGAATTAATTCGTGTTGCAGCGCGGCAAGCGGCTGAATTAGCTAGATCACGGGCGCGGATCGCGCCGCCGGGGAGCTCTGGTGATGGTCAAATGGGTCTACACGTTCGGCGGAGGCACGGCCGAAGGTGGGATCGCGCTGAAGGAACTGCTCGGCTCCAAGGGCGCCGGCCTCGCCGAGATGAGCGCACTCGGCCTCCCCGTTCCACCGGGCTTTACGATCTCCACCGCGATCGGCCAGCGCTATCTCGCCAATGGCCGCGACTTCCCCGCCGAACTCGCCGCCGAAGTGCAGGCGGCCGTCGAGGGTATCGGCCGCATCACCGGCCGCCGGTTCGGCGACGCGAACGATCCGCTGCTGGTATCCGTCCGTTCCGGCGCCGCCGTCTCCATGCCCGGCATGATGGATACGGTGCTCAATCTCGGCCTCAACGACCAGACGGTCGAGGGCCTCGCGCGCGCCTCGGGCGATCGCCGCTTCGCCTTCGACAGCTATCGCCGCTTCATGCAGATGTATGGCGACGTCGTGCTCGGCGTCGACCAGAGCGTGTTCGAGGAGCGGCTCGAGGATTTCAAGCTCGCCAAGGGCGTCGGTTTCGACGAGGAGCTTAGTGCCGACGACTGGCAGGCGATCTGCGACCTCTTCAAGGGGCTGGTGCTCGAAGAGCTGGAGATCGCCTTCCCGCAATCGCCCGAGGAGCAGCTCTGGGGCGCGATCCGCGGCGTCATCGCGTCGTGGAACAATCCGCGCGCGGCTGTCTATCGCCGCATCAACGGCATTTCGCCCGACGCCGGCACGGCGGTCACGGTGCAGGCGATGGTGTTCGGCAATCTCGGCGCCACCTCCGCAACCGGCGTCGCCTTCACGCGCCATCCCTCGACGGGCGAGAAGGTGCTCTGGGGCGAGTTCCTGCCCAATGCGCAGGGCGAGGACGTGGTCGCCGGCACGCGCACGCCGCAGGACCTGACCGAAGCGGCGCGGCGCGAGACCGGCTCCGATCTCCCCTCGCTCGAAGCGGCGATGCCCGAGACCTTCGCCGAGTTTCGCGAGGTCTGCGAGCGGCTCGAGCGGCATCATCGCGACGTGCTCGACCTCGAATTCACCGTCGAGCGCGGCCGCCTCTGGATGCTGCAGGCGCGGCCGGCCAAGCGCACGGCACATGCGGCGCTGAAGACCGCCGTCGACATGGTGCATGAGGGGCTGATCCCGAAGGCCGAGGCGGTGATGCGGATCGAGCCGCGCTCGCTCGACCAGCTTCTGCACCCGACAATAGATCCGGACGCCGCAGGCGATCTCTTCGCCCGCGGCCTTCCCGCCTCGCCGGGAGCCGCGTCGGGCTCCGTCGTGTTCTCGTCCGACGAGGCGGAGCTTGCCCGCGCGCAGGGCCGCAAGGTCATTCTGGTGCGCGTCGAGACGAGCCCCGAGGATGTGCACGGCATGCACGCCGCCCGCGGCATCTTGACGACGCGCGGCGGCATGACGAGCCATGCGGCCGTGGTCGCGCGCGGCATGGGCAAGCCCTGCGTGTCCGGCGCCGGCACGATCCGGGTCGACCTGCAGGCCGGCACCATGACGGCCGGCGGGCGCACGGTGCGCCGCGGCGACATGATCACCATCGACGGCGGCACCGGCCAGGTGCTCGTCGGCGCCGTGCCGCTGCGCGAACCCAAGCTCTCCGGCGATTTCGCCGAGATCATGCAATGGGCCGACGAGATCCGGCGGCTCAAGATCCGCACGAATGTCGACACGCCCGCCGATGCACGCGCCGCCCGCAGCTTCGGCGCCGAGGGCATCGGCCTTTGCCGTACGGAGCACATGTTCTTCGACGCGCGCCGCATCGCGGTCGTGCGCGAGATGATCCTCGCCGAGACGCCGGCCGAGCGCGCCGACGCGCTGACGCGGCTTCTGCCGATGCAAAAGGCCGATTTCGAGGCGCTGTTCGAGATCATGAACGGCCTGCCGGTCACGATCCGCCTGCTCGATCCGCCGCTGCACGAATTCCTGCCACGCGGCGACGCCGAGATCGAAGAGCTGGCGACGATCATGAAGATCTCGCCGGCCCGCATCCGCGCGCGCACGCAGGCTTTGGCCGAGGCCAATCCGATGCTCGGCCATCGCGGCGTGCGTCTCGCCATCTCCTTCCCGGAGATCGTCGAGATGCAGGTGCGCGCCATGCTGGAGGCGGCGCTCGAAGTCGGCGACCGGCTCGGCCAGGCCGTCGAGCTCGAGATCATGGTGCCGCTGGTCGCGACCAAGGCGGAGTTGGACCTCATCTATGCGCGCATCCGCGAATCGGAGGCGCAGGTGAAGAAGCTGCACGGGCGTGCGCCGCACTTCATGCTCGGGACGATGATTGAGCTGCCGCGCGCCGCGCTCGCCGCAGGAGAGCTCGCCCGCAGCGCGGCGTTCTTCTCCTTCGGCACCAACGACCTCACACAGACGACCTTCGGCATCTCGCGCGACGACGCCGCGACCTTCCTCAACACCTATCTCCAGATGGGTCTCCTGCCGAGCGACCCCTTCGCGACGCTCGATCGCGACGGCGTCGGGGCGCTGATCCGCATCGCCGTCGAGCGGGGACGGGCGACGCGGCCGGATCTCCAGCTCGGCGTCTGCGGCGAGCATGGCGGCGATCCCGCCTCGATCCATTTCTTCGCGGAGTCCGGGTTCGACTACGTCTCCTGCTCGCCCTTCCGCGTGCCCGTCGCCCGCCTTGCCGCCGCGCAGGCGGAGATCGAGGCCCAGCGCCGGGGCGAAAGCGCGGCCTGACGCGGCGCCAGTCCCAGGACGGCACAGGTCGTTAACCTCGTTTTTAGGATAATCCATCAACTTTTATGGAAGTGGCCGGAGCGACACACCGGCAAGACACGCCGGCATTGCCGGCCCCGTGCGCGTGGAGTTGCGTGCCTGATGCTACCGAGCGAGCAGCGAACCTATTACGCATCGCGCTCAGGCGTACCGGCAGGCCGGGATCCGCGCCTGGCCCTTCGCCCTCGCAAGCCGCGCCCCTCGCCGGCGCGCGCCGTGCTCCTCTCCCTCTTCCTGACGATCCTGCTGCTGCCGCTCGACGCCCGCGAGGTCGCGTTCCAGGACGTCGCCGATCTCTTCGGCGAGGAGCTTCCAATCAAGGAACGTTGGCTGGCGCGGATCGTTCCGGCGCCGGCGGGCGAAGCCTATGTCGCCGATATCGGCGATTCCGACGCGAAGGACGCCAAGCTCGCGCGGAGCGAGGGCGTCCTGATCGAGCCGCGGCTCGACATATTGCGCGAGGGGCTGGTCTCGGCGCCGCCCTTCACCGCCCCTGAGGTCAACCGCATCGCCAAGGCCGACATCACCGTGCCGCTCAAGCCGGCCAAGGTGACCTATGTGAAATTCTCCGCCGGGACGCTGGGCGAGAAGCGCGAGAACATCGCCTTCGCCGCCGGCGACGCGGCGAACGCCGCAATGCTCGCGCCACGCGAGGGGAGCAAGGACACGGCCGTTGCCGAGGCCGCGCCGCTGCCGAAGAAGAAGATCGCCAACCCGACCGTGACGCTCGCCTCGATCGCGCCGGTCGAGCGCAAGGGCCGGCGCGGGCGCGGCGATGCCGCCGATGCCGTCTCGGCCTATGCCAATGCCGACGACACGACGACGCTCGAAGCACCGTTCCGCGCGCTGATGAACGGGCCGTCCCGCATCGGCGCCGATGGCAAGCCGGATCATTGGTGGGTGATGAACCCGATCCCGCCGAATGCACGCTCGAAGACCGAGCAGAAGTGCCTGGCGACGGCGATCTATTTCGAGGCGCGCGGCGAGCCGGCGCAGGGCCAGCTGGCCGTCGCCCAGGTCGTGATCAACCGTCTGAAGAACCCCGCCTATCCGAACACGATCTGCGGCGTCGTCTACCAGAACAAGGACATGCGTAACGCCTGCCAGTTTTCCTTCGCCTGCGACGGGATCAAGGACCGCATCACCGACATGGGGTCATGGCGCCAGGCGCAGGAGCTCGCGCATCGCGTGCTCTATGAAGACAATTGGTGGAACGCCAAGGTCGGCTCGTCGACGCACTACCACGCCAACTATGTGCGCCCGCGCTGGGCCCGCACGATGAAGAAGATGCAGAAGATCGGCCACCACATCTTCTACAAGACCTATGGCGGCGGCTGGAGCTGAGCGGAGCCGGCCGCGGCGATCCGTCTTCCCTGAATTCCCTCCCGAGGGAGGCTTCCTGAGCCGTCGCCGCTCAACTCCATCCCCGACGGGCCCGCCAAGCGCTGTGTCCGTCGACGGCCTATGCGCCCCGCGCCCCACAAGACAAAGCATCTCATCGCACTTTTCGGACTTCTCCCGGTCGATCGGCTGAATTTATTGCAGCCTCATCATCAGCCCGGCTTTGCTTCGCTGTCCCGATGATGCAGGATGGCTGCAGGAATGGCGCGATGGGGGCACCGATGACTATTCCGCGGATAGTCTTGGCTATGGTCCTGTTTGCCGGGGTCGACGTTGGGCACGCATGGGCCCAGCAGACGCCGAGCTGGAACCTCTACGACAGCTACACGACATCCTACACGATCAATTATTCCAAGAGTTCGAACCTCGATAGCTCCGGGGCCGCGCTCTATGTGATGGCTTCTGTCGCCGGCGGGCCTGCGGTCGAATACCAGCTCGATACGGGCTCGCAGGGGATGGTCCTGCCGCAATATCTGATGCCGGACTTCCAGCAGTCGTCCAATCTGCAGAAGATCGAATATGGCAGCAGTGGCAATTACGCGCTCGGTACATGGACGACGCAGACCGTCACCTTTCCCGACAGCGATGATGGCCATGGCAACCTGGCCACGGCGCAGGTTGCGGTGTTTGTCGCGGCCGAATATTACGATACCGCAAATCCTGGCGGCGTTTCCTGCGCCTCGGCCGACGCCGGCTGCGCCCATATGATTGGCATCGGGTTCGGCCGCCCGGACACGGGCTGGGGACCCGACTATCTGCCCTCGCTGAACAACAACCCCTTGCTCCACATCACCGGGATGGACGAAGGCACGGTGCGTTCGGGCTATGTCATTACGCCCGACGGCATACAGGCCGGCCTGACGAGCGCGAATGCCGGAACCGGCTATGCCTATGTGCAGCTCCAGCCGACCACGGGCGCGACGGCGCCCAACTGGCAGACGCCGCAGGGCTCGGTGGTCGTCAATGGAACGTCGTCGTCCTCGTCGATTCTGGTCGATACCGGGCTGCAATATATGTGGGCGGACCTCGGCAGCTCCATCGCGGCGCAATCCGTCCCATGCCCCAGCAATGCGTCTTTCAATTGCGCCCCCGACGGGACGCAGGTGTCCGTCTATTTCGGCGGGACCGAGGCCGTCGGCTACAGCTTCGTCGTGGGCGGGACGGACAACCCGCCCGCGACACCGGAGTTCGCCCGGCTTGCTGGCGGCGGCGTGAATGCGGGCATCTATGTCCTTGCCTCCTTCACCTATGTCTTCGATGCCGTCGGCGGGTTTGTCGGCTATTCCGCGACCGATCCGCAGGGCGCCGGCATCTCATTCTCGCCCTATCTTTCGGCCGTGGGCGATTTCGATATGCCGTCGAGCTTCGCCACCAACCTGCCGGTCTATCTTGCCGGCGATTCGGTGTTTTCGACGCCCGACAACGCGACATTCGCCGGCGCGTTTACCGGCATAGGCGGGCTCACCCTGGATGGTCCCGGCGGAATCACTTTCCAGGCCAACATGACGCTCCCCGCCGGGATCACCATATCGGCCGGCTCGGCGACGTTCCAGGCGACGGTGACGGCGCCGGTCGCCGTCGCTTCCGGCGCCAGCGTCGCCAATCTCGGCACGATCGTCGGTAATGTGACGAATGCGGGGACCTTCTCCAATGACGGGACCGTCGACGGCAATTTCGCCAATTCGGGTGTACTCAACGGCAACGGCACGATCACCGGAGACCTGACCACCGGAGGCGCTGTCTCGCCCGGCCATTCGATCGGAACGGCGTCCGTGCAGGGCAATGTCTTCTTTCAGCCGGGATCCTATTATGTCGCCGAGCTCGGCGCCGGCGGCACCAGCGATCTCGTCGCGGCGAGCGGCCAGGTCTTCGTCGACAACGCGTCGCTCTATGTCGCACCGATGGCGGAATGGACGCCGGGATTTGCCAGCTATCAGCTCATCAGCGCGGGAGGAGGCGTCGTCGGCAATTTCGACGTGATCGCGCCGAGCTTCGGTTCGGTCGATGCGCCGTATCCCTTCCTCGACGTGGCCACGACAGCGGATAGCGGCGGCCTGCAGCTCGATATCGTGCGGAGCGGCGTGACTTTCGCCTCGGTGGCCGAGACCGCCAACCAGGCGGCGGCGGCGAACGCGCTCGATTCGGCCGCGGTCGGTCTCAACGGGCAACTGGTAGTTCTCGATGCCGCGAATGCGCGCTGGGCCTTCGAGCAGCTTCCCGGCGAAGTGAACGCTTCGGCCAAAGGCCTGCTCGTCGAGCAGAGCGGCCTGATCCGCAATGCGCTCGATGGACGCCTCCGCGCCGCGCAAGGCGGCGTCGCGGCATCGACCGATCAGGTCGCCAGCTACGGCTCGAGCGGCGGCGCGACCCTTGGGACCCCGACCGCTACGGACGGCCTCGCCGTGTGGACCGCGGGCTTCGGCTCGTGGGGCGAGATGGCCGGCGATGGCAATGCAGCCGAGATTTCGGGATCGACCGGCGGGATGCTCATCGGCGCCGATACCACGCTCGGCGACAGCTGGCGCGTCGGCCTCGCCGGCGGCTACAGCTATACGAATTTCAGCCTGACCGATCGCAATGCCTCGGGGGACAGCGAGAACTGGCATCTCGGCGTCTATGGCGGCAACACATGGGGCGGACTTCCGGCGGGCGAGATCGCGCTCCGCACCGGGCTCGCCTATACGTGGCAGGCCATCGAGACGAACCGCGCGATTGCCTTCAGCGGCTATGCCGACCAGCTTGCGGCCCATTATGACGCCGGCACGATGCAGGCCTTCGGCGAACTCGGCTGGCGGGTCGACACGGCCTACGCGGCGATCGAGCCCTTCGCCAACCTCGCCTATGTGCATCTGCATGACGACGGCTACACCGAGGATGGCGGGTTGGCGGCGCTGTCGGCCCCAAGCTCCAGCATGGGCACGAGCTTCACCACGCTCGGCCTGCGCCTGTCGCAACAAGTGGCATTCGCCGCCCTCGACGCGACGCTGCGCGGCGAGATCGGCTGGCGCTACGCCTTCGGCGACATCACGCCGCTCGCGACGCAGACATTCGCCGGTTCGGATGCCTTCACCGTGGCGGGTGTCCCGATCGCCCAGAATGCCGCCGTGCTCCAGGCGGGGCTCGACGTCAAGCTCGGCACCAGCGCCACGCTCGGCGTCGCCTATGCCGGCCAGTTCGGCGACGGGGTGACCCAGAACGGCTTCAACGCGAACCTCAAAATCGAATTCTAGAACCGACGGCCCGGATGGCTTTGCTGGGCGGCGCGGTTCGCCGCCCAACCATCAGCCGATCTCGACCACCAGCCGTCCGCGCACCTTGCCCTCGACGATCTCCCGCGCGGCGTCGATGACCGAGGCGAAGGGGATGCGCGTCGTGGCGCGGGCGAGCTTCGCGCGGTCGAGATCGCGATCGAGCCGGTCCCAGGCGACGAGGCGGATGGCTTTCGGCACATAGACCGAATCGATGCCATAGAGCGTGATGCGGCGCAGAATGAACGGGGCCACCGTCGCCGGCAGATCGAGCCCGCCGGCATTGCCGCAGGCCGCCACCGCGCCGTCATAGCGGATCATGGAAAGGACATTGGCGAGCGTCTGGCCGCCGACCGCATCGATGGCGCCGATCCAACGCTCGCGCGACAGCGCCTTGCCCGGCGCGGCAAGCTCCGCGCGGTCGATGATCTCCGCCGCGCCGAGTTCTTTCAGATAATCCGCCTGCTCCGGCCGCCCGGTTGAGGCGACGACGTGATAGCCGAGATCGGCGAGCAAGGTGACGGCGATCGAGCCGAGCCCACCGCTCGCGCCGGTGACCAGCACGGGACCGGAGGATGGACGGATGTCGTGCCGCTCCAGCGCGAGCACCGCCAGCATCGCGGTATAGCCCGCCGTGCCGATCGCCATCGCCTCGTCGCTCGTGAAGCCCGCCGGCATGGGAAGCAGCCATTCGCTCTTCCAGCGCGCCCGCTCCGCCCAGGCGCCGCAATGCGTCTCGCCGATGCCCCAGCCATTGATCAACACGCGGTCGCCGACGGCATAGAGGTCGCTGGCGCTTTCTTCCACCACGCCAACGCCGTCGACGCCCGGCACCATCGGGAAGCGGCGCACGACCGGCGCGCGTCCGGTCACCGCCAGCCCGTCCTTGTAATTCACGGTGGAGCGCTCGACCCGGACCGTCACGTCGCCCGGCATCAGATCCTCATCCGCCAGCGTTGCGAATCCCACCGATTGCACACCGGCTTCGTCCTTGCGGATCGTCACGGCCTTGAACTGCGACATGCGCCCTTCTCCCGGCATGGACCTGCGTCGACACCAGCATAGTGGACCGTGACGGCCTGCGAACCCCTTGCGCTGCGTCAAGCGGCGTCGCGGATGGGTCTCCACGCGGCGATGATCGCATCGGCCGCCCGATCGATATCGGCTTCCGTGGTCGGGAAGGAAATGACGGAGAGGCGCATGATCCAGCGGCCGCGCCACTGCGCGCCGCCGGCGAAGGCAACGCCGCCGGCCTGGAGCGCCGCGATCGTGCGCCGGGTCAGTTCGTCGGCGGTTTCGTCGGCCAGCCCCGCGCCGAAGCGGACGGCGACCTGGTTAAGCACGACGTCATTGACGATCGCGATGCCCTCCTCCTGCCGCAGCCGATCGGCAAGGCGCGCCGCGAGGCGGCAATGGCGCTCGACCATATCGGCGATGCCCTTGCGTCCGAGATGGCGGATCATCGCATAGGCCGGAAGGCCGCGGGCGCGCCGGGACAGCTCCGGAACATAATGCGACGGATCGCGCTCACTCTCGGCGACCGCCGGCAGATAGCTCGCCGCGATGGTCATGGCGCGCCGATGCGCCTCCGCGTCGCGGACGATGGCGAAGCCGAGGTCATAGGGCGTCTGCAACCATTTGTGGCCGTCGGTCGCCCATGAATCGGCGCCCTCGATGCCATGCGTCAACGCCGCGTAATTCGGCGCGGCACGCGCCCACAGGCCAAAGGCGCCGTCGACATGGACCCATGCCCCCGCCGCCTTCGCGGCCGGGATCAGTTCCGCGAAGGGATCGAACGCGCCCGTACTGATCTGGCCGGCCTGGAGAATGACGATCGACGGGCCCGATATGGCCTTCGCCCGCTCCGCGAAGTCGGCCGGCCGGATCCGACCCTGCGCATCGGTCGGCAGGCGCAGGACGCGGTTCGAGCCGAGGCCGAGGAATTGCAGCGCCGAGAAGACCGTCGCATGTGCATCCGCGCCGATCAGGACCGTGATCGGCGGCGCGCCGAACAGACCATCCGCCTCCACATCCCAGTCCGCCGTCCGAAGAACCGCTTTGCGGGCGGCCGCGAGGCAGACGAAATTGGCGACCGTGGCGCCGGTCACGAATCCGACGGACGCTTCGCGCGGCAAGGAGAGCAGGTCGAGCAGCCATCCCGCGGTGACGGCCTCCGCCGCGGCGCTGGCCGGCGAGGCAACATGGTTGCCGGCGTTCTGGCCGAACGCGCTCACCATCCAGTCGGCGGCGACGCCGACGGGATGCGAAGCCCCCATCACCCAGCCGAAGAAGCGCCGGCCGACCATCGCGGCAAGGCCCGGTCGGATCCGAGCCATGAGGTCGTCGATGACGGCCGGGCCCGGCTGGCCGGCGTCCGGCAGCGCCTGCGCGAACCGGTCGAGCATCACGCGATAATCGGCCGTCGGCCGCTGCGGACCGTCGTCGAGCCCGCGACGAAAGGCCAGCGCATGGTGATGCGCGCGGCTGAACACGTCGTCTGGATCGTCCGCCATGCGCTTCTCCCGACGTCAGCGCGCAGCATAGCGCGTTGCGGAGGCGGGCGCGACGCCCGGCCTTTCTTGACCTTGCGCGCGTCGCGCGATTAGGGTGCGCCGCCTTTCCAGCGGCCTTGCCGCTTCCTCTTCGAGATCGATCCGGTGTCCGAGACTCTCCCTCCCCATATGCGGCCCGACCGGTCCTTCCAGGGCCTGATTCTGGTGCTGCAGCGCTTCTGGGCCGATTATGGCTGCGTCATCCTGCAGCCCTACGACATGGAGGTCGGCGCCGGTACGTTCCATCCGGCGACCACGCTGCGCGCGCTGGGTTCCAAGCCCTGGCGCGCCGCCTATGTGCAGCCCTCGCGGCGGCCGAAGGACGGGCGCTATGGCGAGAACCCCAACCGCTTCCAGCATTATTACCAGTTTCAGGTCATCCTGAAGCCGAACCCGCCGAATTTGCAGGAACTCTATCTGGAGAGCCTGAAGGCGATCGGCATCGATACGAAGCTGCACGATATCCGCTTCGTCGAGGACGATTGGGAGAGCCCGACGCTCGGCGCCTCCGGCCTCGGCTGGGAGTGCTGGTGCGACGGCATGGAAGTCTCGCAGTTCACTTACTTTCAGTATGTCGCCGGCATCGAGTGCCGCCCCGTCTCGGGCGAGCTGACCTATGGCCTCGAACGCCTCGCCATGTATCTGCAGGGCGTCGACAATGGCTATGAGCTCAATTTCAACGGCCGCGAGGGCGCCGAGAAGGTGACCTATGGCGACGTGTTCAAGCAGGCCGAGGAGGAATACTCCCGGCACAATTTCGAATTCGCCGACACGGAGATGCTGAAGCGGCATTTCGAGGACGCGGAGAGGGAATGCCGCCTGCTGCTCGAAGCCGGCACGCCGGCGCCGGACGCCAGCGACCAGCGCCACAAGATGGTGCTGCCCGCCTATGACCAGTGCATCAAGGCGAGCCACCGCTTCAACCTGCTCGATGCGCGCGGCGTCATCTCGGTGACCGAGCGGCAAAGCTACATCCTGCGCGTACGCGAACTTGCCAAGGCCTGCGGCGCCGCCTGGCTCGAGACGGAAGCCGGAGGGAAGAACTGATGCCCGATCTCCTGCTTGAACTCTTCTCCGAGGAAATCCCGGCGCGCATGCAGCGCAAGGCTGCGGATGATCTGAAGAAGCTCGTCACCAATGCGCTGGTCGATGCCGGCCTGCCCTATGAAGGCGCCAAGGCCTTCGCGACGCCACGGCGGCTCGCGCTCGTCGTGCATGGCGTGCCCGCGCATTCGGCGGCGACCCGCGAGGAGCGCAAGGGCCCGAAGGTCGGCGCGCCCGACGCGGCCATCCAGGGGTTCCTCCGCAGCGCCGGTCTCGCCTCGATCGATCAGGCGACGATCCAGTCGGATCCGAAAAAGGGCGATTTCTACGTCGCCATCATCGAGAAGCACGGCCGCCACGCGACCGATGTCCTCGCCGAGGCTATCCCGCAGATCATCCGCTCGTTCCCCTGGCCCAAATCCATGCATTGGGGCTCGGGCACGCTGCATTGGGTGCGCCCGCTGCAATCGATCCTGTGCACCTTCGGGCCGGAGACCGAGGAGCCGGAGATCGTCGATTTCGAGGTCGACGGCATCCGCTCGGGCAATGTCACGCAGGGCCACCGCTTCCTGGCGCCCGGCGAGATCGTCGTGCGGCGCTTCGACGACTATGTCGAGAAGCTGGAAAAGGCGAAGGTCGTGCTCGATGCCGACCGGCGCAAGGACATCATCCTGGCCGACGCGAAGACGGGCGCCTCGGCGCTCGGCCTCGAACTGGTCGAGGATGAGGGGCTGCTCGACGAGGTGGCGGGGCTGGTCGAATGGCCGGTCGTGCTGGTCGGGACGTTCGAGGAGGAATTCCTCGCGATCCCGCCGGAGGTGATCCGCGCCACGATCCGCGCCAACCAGAAGTGCTTCGTTGTGCGGGAGGGCGGTTCGGACGCGCTCGCCAACCGTTTCGTGCTCGTCTCCAACATCGAGGCGATCGATGGCGGCGAGGCAATCACGGAGGGCAATGGCCGCGTCATCCGCGCGCGCCTCTCCGACGCCAAGTTCTTCTACGAGCAGGATCTGAAGGCGCCGCTGGACAGCCGGCTGCCGAAATTCGACGAGATCGTCTTTCACGAGAAGCTGGGCACGCAGGCCGAGCGCATCGCGCGGATCGAGGCGCTCGCCGCCGCGCTTGCGCCGCTGGTCGGCGCCGATGTCGAACTCGCCAAGCGCGCGGCGAGGCTCGCCAAGCTCGACCTCGTTACCGAAATGGTCGGCGAGTTCCCCGAGCTTCAGGGCCTGATGGGCCGCTATTACGCGACGGCGCAGGGCGAGAACCCCTCCGTCGCCGCGGCGATCGAGGATCACTACAAGCCGCAGGGCCCGAGCGACCGCGTACCGACCGACCCGGTCGCGATCGCCGTCGCGCTGGCCGACAAGCTCGATACGCTCACCGGCTTCTGGGCGATCGACGAAAAGCCGACGGGCAGCAAGGACCCCTACGCGCTCCGCCGCGCCGCGCTCGGCGTGATCCGGATCGTGCTGGAGAACGGGCTGCGTCTGGCGCTCCGCGGCAACCTTGCGGCGGCGCTGAACGGCCTCGACGATCAGCTCGAGGCCACGGCGCTGGAACGCTACGAGCGCCGGCAGCTCGGCGTCACGCAGCAGGATGTCGATGGCGAGCAGGATCTCGACATCTCGCTCGAGGCCTTCGGCCGAGAATTCCGAAGCCGCCTCGACGAGAGCGGCGCCGGCGCCCTCGCCGATCTCCTCGCCTTCTTCGTCGAACGCCTCAAGGTGCAGCTCCGCGATTCCGGCGCGCGGCACGATCTCGTCGATGCGGTTCTGTCGGCGGGTGGCGAGACCGCAAGCGACGACCTTCTTCTCATCGTTCGCCGCGTCGAGGCGCTGGGCAAGTTCCTCGAGACCGATGACGGCGCGAACCTTCTCGCCGGCTATCGCCGCGCAGCCAATATCCTGAAGGCCGAGGAGAAGAAGGGCGAGAGCTTCGAGGGCGAGGTCGATCCGGCGCTGCTCGGCGCCGCCGAGGAGAAGTCGCTGCATGTTGCGGCGCGCTTCGCACTGGCCGAGGCCAAGGCCGCCGTCGCACGCGAGGATTTCGCTGCCGCCATGGCCGCGCTCGCGCGGCTGCGCGCCCCGGTCGACGCCTTCTTCGACAAGGTGCTCGTCAATGCTGAGGACGCCGCCGTCCGCGTGAACCGGCTGAAGCTCCTCACCGCCATCCGCGACGCCACGCTGGCGGTGGCGGATTTCTCCAAGGTCGGGGGGTGAGGTTCTTCCGGGGTTGGCGCTTGCCAGCCTCGTTGCGACCCGCGACGCACAGGCCGTCCCATAGACCGGCGTCATCCCGGGCTCGACCCGGGATCCATGCAGCCGAGGCGCTGGACGAGGATGCGTCTCAGGCTGAATGGATTCCGGCTTTCGCCGGAATGACGGAGATCTGGATTTGCTTTGGGGGCAAGCCGGC
Organism: Kaistia hirudinis; assembly: GCF_014196455.1. Lineage (GTDB taxonomy): Bacteria > Pseudomonadota > Alphaproteobacteria > Rhizobiales > Kaistiaceae > Kaistia > Kaistia hirudinis. The sequence goes on along the minus strand of NZ_JACIDS010000002.1, from coordinate 656,795 downwards.
GACCGCCAACGCTGCCGCTGACGGCGACCTCACGACTCGATGATCGGACGATCGTTCCCTGCCGCCAGAACGCTTCGACTGCGTCGAAGCTTACCCCTCCCCGAAAGTGCTCCGCGCTTTCGGCCCTCCCTCAAGGGAGGGCTGAAGGAAGCGTGCCACCTTGCGAGGGAGCGGCTCAATCCCGGCGGATGGGGCGGTAGACGCCCGTGACCGGGTCCTGCACCAGCGTCGCCATCGGCCGGTCGGCCATGGCGCGTTCGGCTTCGCGCAGGCGGATCGCCGCATGCTCGCGTGCCTTGGCGAAGGTTCGCGCGGCGACGACGCCGAGCGTTCCGAGCAGAGCAACCATGACAAGCTGCGGCATGTGATGTTCCTTCGGCATCAGCCTTAAACCACAAGCATGACTCCGCGCGGGCCGCACTGCAATAGGTGTGCCTCATGCGGCATGGCGACGCGCCATCAAAGGCCGAAGCGGCTCCAGAGGCTGCGCTCCTCGATCGCGGCAAGACCGGCCTCGACGAGATCGGCGCCGGCTCCGGCGCGCGAGGCCGGCGACATGCCGAAGCGCGAGAAGAAGCCGCGCCTCGGCTGGATCGGCAGCAGATCGACCTTGTCGCCGAAGCGCGCGCGCAGCACGCCATGCAGATCGCCGATCCGGTCGGCGAGGCCGATCTCGACGGCGCGCCGGCCCGACCAGAAGGCGCCGGTGAACAGCGTCGGCTCGTCGCCGAGCCGTGTGCCGCGGCGGGCGCGGACGAGGTCGATGAACATGTCGTGCACGTCGCGCTGCAGTGATTTGAGGTGCTGGATGTCGTCCGGCCGCTCCGGCTGGAAAGGATCGAGCATCGCCTTGTTCTCGCCGGCGGTGTGCACGCGCCGCTCGATGCCGAGCTTCTCGATGAGGCCGACGAAGCCGAAGCCGGCGGAGACGACGCCGATCGAGCCGACGATCGAACTCTCGTCGACGATGATCTCGTCGCCGGCCAGCGCGATCAGATAGCCGCCGGAGGCCGCGACGTCCTCGACGAAGACCAGAACATCCTTGTTCTTCTCGTCGGCGAGCGCGCGGATCCGCTTGAAGATCAGGTTGGACTGGACGGGCGAGCCGCCAGGCGAATTGATCACGACCGCGACGAGCGGCGCCTTCTTGATCGCGAAGGCCCGCTTCAGCGTGGCGGAAAGCCCGGCGAGCGAAAGACCGGGACGGATCGGCGAGACCTGGCCGATGACGCCGTTGAGGCGCACGACGGGGATGGTGACGCGGTCGCCGCGAAACCGCGCCGGCAGCACCTTTCGCAGGGAATCCAACCAGGTATCGGTCACGTCAACCTCCGCCAACGGCGCATCGTCACGCCGGCCATGGATGGACGTCGCACAGCGCGGCCCCCTCACGCAAGATCGCGCTGAGCGGCGCCGAGAAGCCGTTGCCATCGGTGTCGTGCAGGATCAGCCCCGGCAGGATCGCGAGCGGGGCTCGGCTGCCCTTGGTGGCACGGGCGATGACGCGCAGCGCCGGCTGGCGCGCGCGCGGATGGATGGGCAGGAGATGGACGCCGCCGAAACGGCCGTCCAGCGCCGGCAGGAGATCGCCGAGCCGCGCCGTGGGCAGGATCGCGGCGAGGATGCCGCCGGGCGCCAGCACCGCCGCGGCGGCGCGGAACCAGCCGTCGAGACCGGCCTCCGTGAGGACATGGGCGGCGGCGCGCTGGGCGCGCGGCGAAGACCGCACCGCGCCGGCCTCATAGAAGGGCGGGTTCATCAGCGCGAGTTCGAAACTGGCGGGCAGCAAACCCGCCTGCCGCCGTCCGGCCGCCGTGAGGATATCGGCGGCGACGGGATGCGCGCGATCCCGGTAGGCCGCATTCGCCGGCCGCTCCAGCGCGCGCCGCGCGGCATCGACGAGTTCGGCCTCGCGCTCGGCGAGAACCACGTCGACGGCCGCCGCGCGCGCCGCGAGGCAGAAGCCGGCGACGCCCGCGCCCGCGCCGAGATCGACCGCACGCCCTTCCGCACCATCGGCGAAGGCGGCGGCGATCAGCACCGCGTCGAGGCCGGAGCGGTGGTGTCCGGCGCGCGGCTGCACCGCCTCGACCCGTCCGCCGAGAAAGGCATCGACGCTGAAAGCCTCGGGTTCGGCGAGCGCCTCCGTCATCGCCTAGCGCTTGCCGGCGGGACGGAGTTCGTCCGCGATGCCGGCCTCCGTCATCAGCGCCCGCGCGGCGGCGATCTCGTTGCTCGGCACCAGCACGCGCCGCGGCAGCACGCCGAGCGATCCTTCCATGACGCTCATGTTCTGGTCGGCGAGGTAATATCCGATGCCCGCTTCCTTGAGCAGCGCCTCGACAAAGGAGATCAGGACCATGTCGTTGGTGCGGATGAGCTCGTCCATAAGCGTCTTTCGCCCTCCATGGCGCGGTTGCGCCGGCTCTTCGAAGGTAGGTGGCCCGGAGGCTGCGGGCAATGACGGGCACCGTGACAGAGCTTCCGCACTGTCCGATTGGCCGGCGTTCACGGGTCCCCTGCGGGATGTTGAACGATCGTGTCCCTTGTTCCGCGTCACCTACCCCCCTATTGTCGCCTCAAAATGGCAACCGGGAGCGTCCCCGTGGGATTGGTAGTTTCGCTGGACGAGGGCAAGAAGAAGGGCTCGGCCAAGATCGAGCCTCTGGTCGAGCTCGTCTCGGCGGATATGAACCGCGTCAACGAGCTGATCCTGTCCAAGGCCGGCTCGGATGTTGCGATGATTCCCGAAGTCGCCAACCACCTGATCTCGTCGGGCGGGAAGCGGCTGCGGCCGATGCTGACCCTTTCGGCGGCGCGGCTGTGCGGCTATCGCGGCGATGGACATGTGAAGCTCGCGGCGAGCGTCGAGTTCATGCACACGGCGACGCTGCTGCATGACGACGTCGTCGACGAGAGCGAATTGCGCCGCGGCAAATTGGCGGCCCGCATGCTCTGGGGCAACCAGGCGAGCGTGCTGGTCGGCGATTTCCTGCTCGGCCAGGCCTTCCGCATGATGGTCGAGGTCGGCTCGCTCGATGCGCTCGACGTGCTGTCGACGGCGGCTGCGGTCATCGCCGAGGGCGAGGTCATGCAGCTCTCGGCCGCCAAGCACATGTCGACGACCGAGGACGAATATCTCGCCGTGATCCGCGCCAAGACGGCCGCACTGTTCTCGGCCGCGGCCGAGGTCGGGCCGATTATCGCCGGCCTCGGTAGAGCCGAGCGCGCGGCGTTCCGCTCCTATGGCACCAATCTCGGCCTCGCCTTCCAGCTCATCGACGACGCGCTCGATTATGGCGGCTCCTCGGCCGAGCTCGGCAAGAAGGTCGGCGACGATTTCCGCGAGGGCAAGATCACGCTGCCGGTCGTGCTCGCCTATCGGCGCGGCTCGGAGAGCGAGCGCGCCTTCTGGCAGCGCGCGCTGGAGCGCGGCGAGATCGGCGAGGGCGACCTCGAAAAGGCGATCGGCCTTCTGCGCTCGCACCATGCGATCGAGGATACGGTCGAACGGGCGCGGCATTTCGGCTCGGTCTCGCGCGATGCGCTCGCGCCGCTGCCCGAGTCTCCCCACAAGGACGCGCTGCTCGAAGTCGTCGACTTCTGCATCGAGCGCGCCTATTGACCCCACGGCCCATCTTCTTGCGGCACAGCCGCAAAACAGCCATGCTTCCGCCAGAAGCTGGGCCGGAAGGTTTCGGACAGCATATTCGGTGCATCGCATGTTGAAATCGCGCGCCCGCCGGCTCCGCTATGCGGCGGCCTGTCTGGCCATTGCCTCCTTCTTCGCCGGACAGGCGGCCTTCGCCGACACGACGATTTCAGACCTCCTGCCGGATGATCTGGAAACCACCCTCTCCGGCAGCTTCCTCGCCGCGATGAACGCAGCGAAGAATCGCGATCTCGATGCCGCGACGGTGTTCTTCGAAGAGGCGCTGAGCCGCGACCCGAAGAACCCGTTCCTGCTCGACCGGACCTTCACGCTCCTCATCGCCAGCGGCAATGTCGAGCAGTCCTTCCCGGTCGCCGAGCGACTGGTCCAGGTAACCGATGCGAGCCGCATGGCGCAGATTGCGCTCGGCATTCAGGCGCTCAAGGCCAAGAAATACCAGGACAGCGCCGAAAGCCTGAACAAGGGCGACCGGAACGAGCTGTCCAGCATTACCTCGTCGCTGCTCGCCGCCTGGGCGGCGCAGGGCAGCGGCGAGACCGACGCGGCCCTGAAGATCATCGACACGACGCAGGGCCCGCCGTGGTTCGACGTGTTCAAGCGCTTCAATACAGCGCTGATCCTGGACGTGGCCGGGCGGCAGGATGAGGCGCTCGCCGCCATCCAGGCCGCGTACAAGGCCGATCCGACGGCGATGCGCGTCGTCGAAGCCTATGCGCGCATGATGGCGCGCGCCGGCAAGACGACCGAGGCTCGCGAGGCGCTCGACAAGTTCGCGAAGAGCGGCGTCGCCCTGCCGATCATCAAGGCGCTTTCCGACGAGATCGCGGCCGGCAAGAAGCCGGCGCCGATGGTCGCCAATGTCGCCGATGGCGGCGGCGAGGTGCTCTACGGTATCGGATCGGCGCTTTCGACGCAGAAGGGCGGCGACGAGGCCGGGCTGGTCTATCTCCGCCTCGCGCTCTACCTCGATCCGAAATCCGACATTGCCCGCATGGCGCTGGCCGAAGTGCTGCAGGGCATGCAGGACTACGACCGCTCGTCCAAGGCGTTCGACAAGGTCTCGAAGACCTCGCCGCTGCGCCGCACCGCCGACATGCAGATCGCCTTCAACTACGACGCGATGGGCAAGCGGCCCGACGCGATCCGTCAGCTGAAGAAGCTCGCGCAGGCTGATCCGAAGGACCCGGAGGCGCTCACCAGCCTCGGCACGCTCTATCGCGGCGATAAGCACTATCTCGACGCCGCGGATTATTACACCAAGGCGATCTCGGTCATCGAGCCCGGCGATCCGCGCGACTGGCTGCTCTATTACTATCGCGGCATCGCCTACCAGCTTGCCAATGAATGGCCGAAGGCCGAGGCGGATCTGCGCAAGTCGCTGGAGCTTTCGCCGAACCAGCCGCAGGTCATGAATTATCTCGGCTATAGCTGGATCGACCAGGGCATCAACATCGACGAGGGCACGGATCTCATCAAGAAGGCCGTCGAACTGAAGCCGGACGACGGGTACATCGTCGACAGCCTCGGCTGGGCTTATTACAAGACCGACCGCTATCCCGAGGCCGTGGCGCAGCTCGAGCGCGCCGTCTCGCTCCTGCCCGATGATCCGACGATCAACGACCATCTCGGCGACGCCTATTGGAAGGCCGGACGCCAGCTGGAAGCGACCTTCCAGTGGGCCCATGCCCGCGACCTCAACCCGGAGAAGCCCGAGGACAAGGCGCGCATCCTGGCCAAGCTCGCCAAGGGCCTGGACAAGGTCGAGGAGAGCCGCGTCGCGTCCGCCACGGGCAATACGGTCACAGACGCGACCACGGCCGACGCGGCCAAGCCCATGCCGAAGACGCTGACGATCGAGGCCGGCGACAGCCTGTGGAAGATCGCGGTCGAGCATTATGGCGATGGCGACTTCTACACCCGCCTCATCGAGGCGAACCGGACGAAGCTCGCCAATCCCAACCGCATCTTCCCCGGCCTCGTGATCGAGCTTCCCGCGGCCGACGGCGAGAAGTGACGGACGGCGGATCCGCCCCGGCGGCCGGCGCGGGCTTCGCGGCGGCCAAGATCAATCTTGCGCTGCATGTGACCGGCCGCAGGGCCGACGGCTATCACGAGCTCGATTCACTCGTCGTCTTCGCCGAGATCGGCGACAGCCTCGCCCTGGTGGACGAGGCCCCTGCCGCGCTCGCGATCGACGGTCCCTTCGGCTCCGGCCTCGACGATGGTCCCGACAATCTGGTGCTGCGGGCGCGCGATGCCGTTGCGGCCTTCGCCGGCCCCCTGCCCCCGCTCGGCTTTCGCCTGACCAAGCGCCTGCCGGTCGCCTCGGGCATCGGCGGCGGCTCCGCCGATGCGGCGGCAGCGCTTCGCCTGCTGGCCGGACGGCTCGCCATTCCGCTCGACGATCCGCGCCTGACGGCGGCGGCGCAGCGCCTGGGGGCCGATGTCCCGATGTGCCTTCTCTCCCGTTCGTTGCACGCCAGCGGCATTGGCGAGCGCATCGTGCCCTGGCCGGAAGCGCCACGGCTCGCCATGGTCCTCGCCAATCCCGGCGTCGGCGTCGCGACGCCGGCCGTCTTCCGTCGCCTCGCGCGCCGCGACGGGACGCCGCTACCGACTTTGCCGCCGCGGCCGAATGCGGACAGGCTCGCCGCCTTCCTGCGCGCCGAAACGCGCAATGATCTCGAAGCCCCCGCGATCGAGGAAGCGCCCGTGATCGCCGAGGCTCTTGAGCGCGTCGGCGCGGCCGAAGGATGCCGCCTCGCGCGCATGTCGGGCTCCGGCGCCACGGTGTTCGGCATCTTCGCCGACAGCGACGCCGCCGACCGCGCGGCGCAGCGGATCGCTACTGAGCGACCGGATTGGTGGGTGGTCGCGACGCAAGCCGGCGGCGGGTAGTGGGCCGCGCCGCCGGATTGAGGCCGATCGGATTTGCCGGCAGGACGGCGTCCGGACATCATGTCTTCACGCCAAGGGAGATGCGAATCGTGACACGCCTCGACGAGACCCTGCCCTTCATCCCTGTCCGCTTCGCGGTTCTCGCCGTCTCCGACACGCGCACGCTGGAGACCGACGCCTCCGGCGCGACGCTCGCCGCGCGGATTTCAGCGGCCGGACATATCCTGGTCGACCGCCGCATCGCCACCGACGACATCGCCGCGATCCGCGGAGCCGTCGAAGAATGGATCGCCGATCCGGAGATCGATGTCGTCATCACGACAGGCGGCACGGGCTTCACCGGCCGCGACGTCACGCCCGAGGCGATCGAGCCGCTGTTCGACAAGCGCATGGACGGCTTCTCGGTCGTCTTCCATCGGCTGAGCTTCGAGAAGATCGGGACGTCGACGGTGCAGTCGCGCGCCGTCGCCGGCCTTGCCGGGACGACCTTCATCTTCGTGATCCCCGGCTCGACGGGCGCCTGCAAGGATGCGTGGGACGGCATCATCGGACCGCAGTTCGACTATCGCAGCCAGCCCTGCAATTTCGTCGAGATCATGCCGCGGCTTGACGAGCATCTGAAGCGCGGCAAGCTGCGCGGATAACAGAAGGAAGGCGGCAGGCTCCCGGCCTCAGGATTCGACGGCGTGGTTGCCGAAGGGCGCGCCGGCAGCAGCTGGTTCGGGCTCGGCGCGGCGCACGACGGCGCGGGCGCGCAGGAAGACGAGACGGCTCCGGCCGATGCGGCGGGCCAGATCGACATCCGTCGGGCCCGGAATTGCCCGATGCCCGCCGACGGCGCCATAGAGGCGCGCCGGCAGCAGCAGCCCCTCTTCGAGACCGGGCGAGGCCAGGAGACGCGAGCGGAGCGCCGCGCCAAACTCGGCGAGGCGCGCGGCGAAGCCGAACTCGGGCCGGGCGTGCCGGAAGGCGGCCGCCCGTTCCCCGCCTGCCCCCGACATCGCGACGCGCTCCATGAAATCATGGGCCTCGCGTTGCCATCCCGGCTCCAGCATGCTGCGCGGCGAAAGAAAGAGCAGCCAATCGGACCGCGCGTCGCGCGCCGCCTGCGCCAGGTCCGCGCCGAGCAGCCCGCCGCCCCGCAGGATACGGCAGCCGGCTGCATCCGCCACGGCAATCGAACCATCGTCCGCGCCCCGATCGACGACGATCACCTCGCGGATGGAGCCGTCCGCAGCCGCCGGCACCAGCGCGGCGAGCGCGTGGGCCAGCGCAACCTCATCATTCCGGATGGGAAGGACCACACTGATCATTTCTATTGCATAGCGCCAATTTTCATCAATCGCGAGGCGATCGGGCCAATTTGTGGAGTCTCGGGGTTAATGTTCTTGATTTGTTCTCCTCGCGCGCCTAGCATCGACCTATGTCCTTGGCTCGCCCCCTCGATCCGCATCTCGACCCGCTGCTGATGAAGCCCGACGCGGCGGCAGCGGCGATCGATCCCGACCGCCGGCGCGGGCGCGGCGCGCAGTCGAACAAGTCCGGCCGGTTCGAGCGGCTGCAGGCCGAGACGTTCGACGATGGCTGGGAGAGCCTCGACGAACTGCCGCCGTTCAAGACCGAGGTTCAGGCCGAGAAGGCGCGCGTCATCATCACGCGCAACGATTCGCCCGATATCGGCTTCGACCGCTCCATCAATCCCTATCGCGGCTGCGAGCATGGCTGCAGCTACTGCTTCGCCCGCCCGACCCACAGCTATATGGGGCTCTCCGCCGGGCTCGATTTCGAATCGAAGCTTTTCTACAAGCCCGATGCCGCGCGCATGCTGGAGAAGGAACTCTCCGCCCCCGGCTACAAGCCGCGGACGATCGCCATCGGCACGAACACCGATCCCTATCAGCCGATCGAGCGGCAGCATCGGCTGATGCGCGAGATCCTGGAAGTGCTGGAGCGGTTCAACCATCCGGTCGGCATCGTCACGAAATCAGCGCTGGTGCTGCGCGATGCCGACATTCTCGGGCGTATGGCGGAGCGCGGGCTCGCCAAGGTCGCGCTCTCCGTGACGACTCTCGATCGCAAGCTCGCCCGCGCCATGGAGCCCCGCGCCGCGACGCCGGACCGGCGGCTCGATGCCATCCGCGGCCTCGCCGATGTCGGCGTCCCCGTCGGCGTTCTGGTCGCGCCGATCATTCCCGCGCTCAACGACGCGGAGATCGAGCGCATCCTGGACAGCGCCGTCGCCGCGGGTGCGAACGAGGCCGGCTACGTTCTGCTGCGCCTTCCCCTGGAAGTGAACGACATCTTCAAGGAATGGCTGCTGCGCCATTATCCCGATCGCTATCGCCATGTGCTCTCGGTGCTGCGCTCCATGCGCGGCGGCAAGGATTACGATTCCGAGTTCGGCAAGCGCCAGCGTGGTGACGGGCCCTATGCCTGGCAGATCGGCCGCCGCTTCGAGATCGCGACCAAGCGGCTCGGCCTCAACCGCCGCCATTTGAAGCTCCGCACGGACCTGTTCTCGCCGCCGGCCGACAGCGTGAAGCAGCTCAGCCTGTTCTGAGCGCGTGCGGCGTCGCGCCCATTGTGCGACAATGGCGTCCTGATGTGTGTCGCCCGAACGTTCCGCTCGCGCGGCGTTTGGAGTTCGAAATGGCCGATATCGCCGCCAATGCCACCGCCAAGCTGGCGCTTCTCATCGACGCCGACAATGTGCGCGCCGATTTTCTGCCGATCATCATTCGCGAGGCCTCGACGCTCGGCCGGATCGTGATCCGCCGCGTCTATGGCCATTTCGCCTCGAGCGCGATGAACGCCTGGCAGCCGCTGTTGCACAGCCACGCGCTGACGCCGGTCCATGTGCCGCCCGCGGCGGTCGGCAAGAATGCGACCGACATGAAGCTCGCCATCGAAGCGATGGACATGCTGCACGAGAAGGGCCTCGACGGCTTCTGCATCGCGTCGAGCGACAGCGATTTCACGACGCTCGCGAGCCGCATCCGCGAGGACGGCCTCGTCGTCTATGGCTTTGGCGAGCAGAAATCGACCAAGCCCTATGTCGCCGCCTGCGACCGCTTCTTCTATTGCGATCTGCTGCTGGCCGAGGAGAAGGCGCAGAAGGCGCCGGAGCGGAAGGCAGCCGTCGCGCCGGCCAAGAGCGGGCCGAAGCTGCCCAAGGACGAGATCGATTCGGCGATCGAGGACGTATCGGGCGACGATGGCTGGGCGCATCTCGGCGCCGTCGGCACTATCCTGTTCAAGCGCATGCCCGATTTCGATTCGCGCAATTTCGGCTATCGCAAGCTCGTCGACCTGATGGAGACGGTGCCGGGCGTCGAGATTCGCCGTGTCGACATGGATGCCGGCGGCAAGGCCGTGCTGATTCGCCACCAGCCAAAGGCGCCGAGCGTCGCCAAGCCCGCGGCCAAGGCCGCCGCGCCGCGCGCCGCCGCCAAACCCGCTCCGAAGACCGCGCCGAAACCCGCCGCCGAGAAATAGCGGCGCCGCGCCGCCTTGCGCGCGCCGCTGCCATTGGCGAAGGTCCCGCCATGGCCCGCCGACCGACCGAATCGCCGCTGCTCTTCGAGCTACCGCCCGCCCCCACCGACGCGATCGAGCGCCGGCTGCGGCGGGGCGGCGCGAAGCTGGTCGTCGGCATAGACGAAGCCGGCCGCGGGCCGCTCGCCGGCCCGGTCGTGGCCGCCGCCGTGGTGCTCGATCCGCGACGCGTTCCGGACGGGCTCGACGATTCGAAGAAGCTCGACCGGGCGGCGCGCGAGGCGCTCTACGGCGCGATCATGGCGAACGCCGCGGTGTCGGTCGTCGCAGCCTCCGTCGCGCGGATCGGCGCCACGGACATCCGCAAGGCGACGCTCTGGGCCATGGCGCGGGCCGTCGCCGGGCTGCCGCTGCTGCCCGACCACGCGATCATCGACGGCATCGACGTGCCGCCGGGCCTGCCCTGCGCCGGCGAGGCGGTGGTGAAGGGGGATGCGCGGTCGGTCTCGATCGCCGCGGCCTCGATCGTCGCCAAGGTCACCCGCGACCGGATGATGATCCGCGCCGGCCGCCATTATCCGCATTACGGCTTCGAGCGGCATATGGGCTACGGCACCGCGCTGCATCTGGAGGCGCTGCGCGCGCATGGCGCCTGCCCGCTGCACCGCACGACTTTTGCGCCGGTGCGGGCCGTCCTCTCAAACGAAAACGCCGCCGGGCAAGCCGGCGGCGCGATGTTCGCAGACGAGCTCGTCGAGGGCTGAGCCGCCTCAGTTGAGGCGCTTCTTGACCTCGTCGATCGACGACGCGACGAAATCCGCCGCAGCGCCGGCCTTCATCTTGGCCGCAATCAGCTTCTCAGCCGCCGCGACGGCGACGTCAGCCGACAGCGAGCGCACTTCGGCGAGGGCCTGGTGCTCGGCCTGCGAGATCTTGTCCTCGGCCATCTTGGTGCGGCGCGTGACATAATCCTCGAGCTGCGACTTCGTCTCCTCGGCCAGGGCAGCCGCCTCGCGGGTCGCCTGGTCGATGATCGAGCGGGCCTCGAGTTCGGCATCCTTGGCGCGCTTCTGGTAGTCGGCGAGCAGAGCCGCCGCTTCCTCGCGCAGGCGCTTCGCCTCGTCCAGTTCCTTGGCGATCAGCGAAGCGCGGCTGTCGAGCGCCGCGCCCACCTTCTTGTGGACGCCGAGCCAGCCGAGCAGCACGACGAAGAGAGCCAGCGCGACGAGCGCGTAGAATGTGGCGTCGAATTCCATCGCTCAGCGCTCCCTACTTGCTCGAAACCGACGCGACGGCCGACTTGACCTCGTCGGCGGCCGGCTGGTGTCCGATCAGCGCCTCGACGACGGCGGCAGCCGTTTCCTCGGCGATCGAACCGACCTCGGCGAGCGCCTTGGACTTGATCGCGCCGATCCGCGCTTCCGCATCGGCGAGCTTGGCGGAAAGCTCCGCCTCGATCTCGCCACGGCGCGTGTCGGCCTTGCCCTTGGCCTCGTCGGTCGCCGACTGGGCGATCTTGTGGGCCGAGGCGCGGGCGTCTGCGAGCGCCTTTTCATAGCCGGTCAGCGCATCGTCCGACGACTTGCGCAGGCGCTGGGCCTCCGCGATATCGCCCTCGATCCGCGCGGCACGGCCCTCGACGATCGCGCCGATGCGCGGCGTGATGACCCGCTTCATGAGGATGTAGAGCACACCGAAGCAGATCACAAACCAGAAGATCTGCGAGGGGAATGTGTGCGTGTCGAAGGGCGGGAACGCGCCCTTGTGCTCGCCGCCGGGCGCGCCGACCTCGCTATGGGTCGCGTTCGCGGCGGGCGCCGCGTCGTGACCTGCGGGAGCCGCCTCATGGCCGGCCGGAGCCGGGTTCGGGGCGGGAGCCGCATCCTGCGCAGCAGGGGCGGCAGCAGGCGCCGGCTGGGCAGCAGGAGCCGGCGCAGCCGCAGGCGCCGCCGGAGCGGCAGCGGGTTCAGCCGCGGCCGGTGCGGGTGCCGATTCTTGCGCCATGGCGGCGCTGACGAGCCAAGTCATAATGGTGACCCCGGATCGAGCTGAAAACGTCATGCGGCGGGAGAGCCCGCCGCACACCGTGACGGGAGGCCGGCGCCGGGCCGGCCAGCCGGATCAGACCACGAACAGGAGCAGCAGGGCGACGAGCAGCGAGAAGATGCCCAGCGCTTCCGTCACGGCGAAGCCGAGGATGAGGCGGCCGAACTGGCCATCGGCAGCCGACGGGTTGCGCAGGGCGCCCGACAGGAAGTTGCCGAAGATGTTGCCGAGGCCGAGAGCGGCGCCCGCCATGCCAAAGCAGGCGAGACCAGCACCGATGAACTTCGCGGCTTCCGCTTCCATTTCCATTCTCCTTCAGGGGTAATCGGGAATTGCAGTTGAGGGGAGTGCCGTTGCCCCGGCTCAGTGGCCGGGATGCAGGGCGTCGTTCAGATACATGCAGGTCAGGATCGTGAAGACATAGGCCTGCAGGAAAGCGACGAGGAACTCGAGCGCCGTCAGCGCGACGGTCATCACGAGCGGGACGATCGCCCCGCCAATGCCGGCGACACCGAGGCCGGCCAGCGTCACCACGAAGCCGGCGAATACCTTCAGCGTGATGTGACCGGCGAGCATGTTGGCGAAAAGACGAACGGAGAGGCTGATCGGCCGCGAGAGGAACGAGATCACCTCGATCGCCGAGACCAGCGGAATGACTGCGCCCGGCACCCCATGCGGCACGAAGAGGCCGAGGAAATGGAAGCCGTGACGGTAGAAGCCGTAGCCGACCACCACGAGCATCACCGTCATGGCGAGCGCGAAGGTGATGATGATCTGGCTCGTCGCCGTCAGGAAATACGGGAACATGCCGAAGAGATTCGCCATCAGGATGAAGCTGAAGAGCGAGAAGACGAAGGGGAAGAAACGCATCCCCTCCTTGCCCGCGCTCGATTTCAGCGTGTTGGCGACGAATTCATAGGCGAGTTCCGCAACCGACTGCGTCCGGCCCGGAACCAGGCTGCGCTTCGCGGTCGCGAGATAGAGAAAGCCCGTGACGACCACCACATTGGCGATCATCGACACGGCAGAGTTCGTGAAATGGAACTCCATGCCGCCGAAATGGCCGAGCGGGAAATACTCGTGGATCTGAAACTGGTGAATCGGATCGTTCGCCACCGAGCCCGCCTCTTTGCCTCTAATGATGCCTCGATCACTGATCGAAGCCTTGAATTCAAGTCCCGTCGCCCTTGGAACGGCCACGGAGCCGTTCTTCGGGCTGAGATATCCTGCCGACCGCCCGCAGCACGTTCAGGACGCCTGCGCAGAAGCCCAGCAGAAGCAGCACGATAAGCCCCCAGGGGGACGTACCGAGAAAATGGTCGACAATCCAGCCCAGACCGGCACCGACCAGCACGCCCGAGGCGAACTCGGCCGCAACCCGAAAGGCGAGTCCCATGCCCTGCATTCCGCCGGACGCGGGAGCCGCCGCAGCCTCACGCTTCTGCTCTTCGGCGACCTTATCCAGCCGGCTTCCGAGCGAGCGCAGCCTTTCGGACAGCGCGGCTTCGTCTCCGGCTGAGCGCTTCTTTCCGTCTCCACTGCCCTGCGATCCCGAATCGCTCAATAGCGTCATCCTCGCCGGGCCATGGAATGCGGGTGCGCTCCTGCCATCCCCCGAAACCGCGCGCACAATAGTGACGGCATCATGGCGTGTCAAGGCGAGTCGGACCGACACCAAACTATTGATTCGAAAAGATATTTTTGGCCTCCGACATTACCCTACGACAAACCAAGCGGGCGTTTTCGCGGCAGCGCGGCTTTTCCTTCGCGCGCCCCCGTGCGAGATGTCTGTCATGAGTGACGCAAGGCGAGACGGTTCACGGCGCGGCGGCGGCGGACGGGACGCAAGGCCGATCGGCGCCCTCATCGGCGCGGTGATCGATCCCATCTGCGCCAAGCGCGGCTTCGCTTCGGCCGATCTGATCGGCGCCTGGGACGATATTGTCGGAAAGCGCTATGCGGGCTCCACGCAGCCCGAGAAGATCATCTGGCCGCGCCGCGAAGGCGAGAGCGCCCGCGGCGCCACGCTGGTGGTGCGGGTCGATGCCGGCATGGCCATATATCTACAGCATGAGCTCACGCTGGTGCTCGACCGGGTGAACGCCTTTCTCGGCTTTCGCGCGATCGGATCGATTCGCATCGTCCAGGGGCCGGTCGAGCGCCGGGTCGCAGAGGCGCCGCGCGCCGAACCGAGACTCCCGGAGAGTGCCGAGGCGGCGATTCGCGATCGTGTCGGTCCGGTCGAAAGCGAGGGCCTGCGCAGTGCGCTCGAAAAGCTCGGACGGGCCGTCTATGCCCGAACGGTCGAGAGATCGTGAAGACGGCAGAGGCGAAGCTCTCCGCAATTTTGCTGGAAATGGCCCTCCGAGCCGTGGCAAGCGTTTCTACCGAACCTTTTGGGGCGCGCCGCCAACCGGGCGTGCCTCGACGAGCCTCAGGAGATCGCGTCCGTGCCGTTCAATCGTAGAGAGTTCATTGTCGGCATGGGTGCCGCTGCCTTCGGCGCCAGCGCATTGTCGCTCCTGCCGGCCGCCGCCTTTGCGCAGACCAAGGTCGATATGGCGGAACTCCTGAAGCCGGGCCCGCTCGGCGATCAGGTGCTCGGCCCGGAGAATGCGCCGAACACCATCGTTGAATACGCTTCGCTCACCTGCACCCACTGCAAGCATTTCCACGACACGACCTGGCCTGAGCTGAAGCAGAAATATATCGACACGGGCAAGGTGCGCTTCATCCTGCGCGACTTCCCGCTCGATCCGCTCGCCAGCGCCGGCTTCATGCTCGCGCACGCCGCGCCGAACGACAAATTCTATCCCATGGTCGACCTGCTGTTCGACCAGCAGCAGAACTGGGCTTTTGTGGATAATCCGGTCCCTGCCCTCTTCAACATCGCCAAGCAGGTCGGTTTTACACAGGAGACTTTCGAGCTGGCCTTGAAAAACCAGGCCCTCCTCGATGCAGTGAACGCGATCAAGGATCGCGGTGCGAAGGATTTCGGCGTGGATGCCACGCCGACCTTCTTTATCAACGGAGTGAAGCAGCCGGGTGCGCTTACGCTCGAGGAAATCGAGAAGCTGCTCGTCTGAGGCAGCCCAACGACCTGCAGGCCGGCCGCCCGCGGGGTTGGCCGGCTTTGCCTTTTTCAGGGCTGAGCCCTCGTCTGGAACCGCGCCATGAAGTTTACGCGGCTCCGCCTCACCGGCTTCAAATCCTTCGTCGAACCGTCCGACTTCCTGATCGAGCCGGGCCTGACCGGCATTGTCGGACCCAATGGCTGCGGCAAGTCGAACCTCGTCGAAGCGCTGCGCTGGGTGATGGGCGAGAGCTCCTACAAGAACATGCGCGCGTCCGGCATGGACGACGTCATCTTCTCCGGCAGCGGCAATCGCCCCGCACGCAATACGGCCGAGGTGACGCTCTTCGTCGATAATTCCGCGCGCAAGGCGCCGGCGGCGTTCAACAATGCCGACGGGCTCGAAGTGACGCGGCGGATCGAGCGCGAGGCCGGCTCGGTCTACAAGATCAATGGCCGCGAGGTGCGCGCGCGCGACGTGCAATTGCTCTTCGCCGATGCCTCGACCGGTTCGCGCTCGCCGGCCATGGTCGGCCAGGGCCGCATCGGCGAGCTGATCGCCGCCAAGCCGCAGGCGCGCCGCGCCGTGCTCGAAGAGGCCGCCGGCATCTCCGGCCTCTATTCCCGCCGGAACGAGGCCGAGCAGCGGCTGAAGGCGGCGGAACAGAATCTCGAACGACTGGAAGACGTCGTCACCGAGATCGAGGGCCAGCTCGAAACGCTGAAACGGCAGGCGCGGCAGGCCAATCGCTATCGCAACCTTTCCGGCGACATCCGCCGCGCCGAGGCGGCCTCGCTCTATCTGAAGCTCAATGCCGCGGCGGGGCAGCTGCGCGAGGCGCGCGTCGCGCTGGAAGCGGCCGAACAGCTGGTGGCCGAGCGTACGGAGACGCAGGGCAAGGCGGTGCGCGACCAGGCGGTGGCCGGCTCGGCGCTGCCTGCGCTGCGCGAGGCCGAGGCAGCGGCGGCCGCGACGCTGCAGCGCCTCGTGATCGCGCGCGATTCGCTCGATGCCGACGAGAAGCGGCTGCGCGAGCGGCTCGCCGAGCTCGAACGGCAGATGACGCAGGCGCGCGCCGATATCGAGCGCGAGGCGCGGATGGCGCGCGAGAATGCCGGCCTCGTCGAGAAGCTCGACGCCGAGCGCGCCACGATCGAGGCCGGTGAGGCCGAGCTTGCCGCGCGGCTTGCTGCGGCACGGACGGCGCGCGAGGCCGCCGAGGCCGCGCTTTCGGCGCGCGAGGCGACGCTTTCGGAGGCGAGCGCGGCGCATGCGGCGCTGCTTGCCCGGCGGAGCGAACTTGAGCGGGCGAAACGCGAGGCCGAGGGTCGCCTGGCGCGGGCGCGCGCCCAGAAGGCGGAGGTCGAGCGCGAGAAGGCCGGCCTTGACGCGCAAATTGCCGCGCTGCCCGGCATGGCCGCGCTGCAGGCGACCGCCGCCGAAAGCGAGGCCGAGGTCGCCGCCACCGAGGCCGCCGCCACGACGGCCGAACGCGATTCGGCGCTGGCGCGTGACGCCGAGACGGCGCTGCGCGGTCCACTCGCCGAGGCCGAGCGCACGCTCGCCGCGATCGAGACCGAGGCGAAGACGCTCGCCAAGATCCTCGGCGCCGGCGCTCCATCCGGCCGCCGCCCGCCGCTGCTCGACCAGATCCGCGTGGCGCGCGGCTTCGAGGCGGCGCTGGCCGCCGCGTTCGGCGACGCACTCGATTCTTCCGACGATCAGGCCGCCGCTGCGCATTGGCGGACTGTCGCGCCTTCGGCCGGCGATCCGCCGCTTCCCGCCGGCTCCACCGCGCTGGCTGCGCATGTCGAGGCGCCGGCCGTCCTCGCCCGCGCACTGGCGCAGATCGGCGTCGTGCAGCGGATCGAGGGCGCGCTGCTGCAGCCCCTGCTCGCGCCGGGACAGATGCTCGTCTCGCGCGAAGGCGATCTCTGGCGCTGGGACGGCTTCGTCGCCACCGCCGAGGCGCCGACGGCCGCGGCGCAGCGCCTCGCCAACCGCAACCGCCTCGCCGAGCTGGAGGCCGAGGCCGCCACGGCGCGCGCGCGCGTCACCGAGCGGCGCGGCGCGATCGAGACCGCCGTCGCCGCCGCGAAGAAGGCGCTGGACGCAGAGCGTGCGGCGCGCGAGGCCGTGCGGGCGGCCAGGGCGCGGCTCGACGGCGTGCGGAGCCGCCTGGCCGCCGCCGAGCGGGAACAGGGCCGCCTGACCGCGCGCCATGCGGCGCTCACCGAATCGCTCGAACGCTTCGCCGCCTCCGTCACCGAGGCCGAGGGCCAGGCCAGGGCGGCGGACGAGGCCTTTGCCGGAGCCGGCGACACAGCCCGCGCGGAACAGGCGATGGCGCTCGCCCGCGCCGGCGTCGCCGAAGCCCGCGCCAATCTCTCCGAGGCGCGCGGCGAGGCCGACCAGTTGGCGCGCGAAAGCGACAATCGTCGCCGCCGTCTCGGCTCGATCGCCGATGAGCGGCGCGGCTGGCTGGAGCGCGCGGCGAATGCCGAGGCGCAGCTCGGCGTGCTGCAGGCGCGGCTGGCCTCGATCGAGGCGGAACGGGTGGGCCATGCCGATTCGCCCGAGGAGATCGCCGGCCGCCGCCGCGCGCTGCTCGCCGCGATCACCGCCGCCGAGAACGAGAAGCGCGAGGCCGCGGCGCGGCGCGCCAATGCCGAGGCCGCGGCGGCAACTGCCGACAAGGCGGCCCAGGCGGCGCTCAACCAGCTTTCCGAGGCGCGCGAGCAGCGCGGGCGTACGGAGGAGCGGCTGAAGGCGTCCGAGGAGCGGCGGGCCGAGATCGAGGCGCGCATCGTCGACGAACTCGGCTGCGCGCCGCATGAGGTGGTGAAGATCGCCGAGATCGACACGGCCGCGCCGCTGCCCGATGTCGCGCAGGTCGAGGCCCGCCTCGAAAGGCTGAAGCAGGAGCGCGAGAAGCTCGGCGGCGTCAATCTGCGTGCCGAAGAGGAAGCGACCGAGACCTCGGCCCGGCGCGAGGCGCTGATCGCCGACCGCGACGATCTGATCGAGGCGATCCGCCGCCTGCGGCTCGGCATCGCCAGCCTCAACCGCGAGGGCCGCGAGCGCCTGCTCGCCGCCTTCGACGTCGTGAATGCGCAGTTCCAGCGCCTCTTCACCCATCTCTTCGGCGGCGGCACGGCCGAGCTGCAGCTCACCGAATCCGACGATCCGCTCGAAGCCGGCCTCGAGATCATGGCGCGCCCGCCGGGCAAGAAGCCGCAGACCATGACGCTGCTCTCCGGCGGCGAGCAGGCGCTGACCGCCATGGCGCTGATCTTCGCCGTCTTCCTCACCAATCCCGCGCCGATCTGCGTGCTCGACGAGGTCGACGCGCCGCTCGACGACCATAATGTCGAGCGCTTCTGCAATCTTCTCGACGAAATGGCCCGCTCGACCGACACGCGCTTCGTGACGATCACCCATAATCCGATCACAATGGCGCGCATGAACCGCCTCTTCGGCGTGACCATGGCCGAGCGCGGCGTCAGCCAGCTGGTCTCGGTGGATCTGGAAGCGGCGGAGCGGTTCCTCGAGGCAGGATGAGCGGGAGCAGGCCATGGGACGCGAGGCTTCGGTCCGGGCGGAGATCGGCGGCGAGACCGGCGAAGTTCGCGCCCTGCTCGAAAGCAGCGAACTGATCCTGCGCGGCGCCATCAAGCGCCGCTTCCCGAAGAGCGAACTCCGCGACGTCACTATCGAAGGCGAGGCCCTGCGCTTCACGAGCGGCGCCGAGACCGTCCGCCTTCATCTCGGTGCGCGCGTCGCGGAAAGCTGGGCCAAGGCGATCGCCACGCCGCCGCCGTCGCTCGGCGCCAAGCTCGGCCTCGACAAGGGGCGCGCTTTCGTCATCGGCAGCTTCGACGACCCGGTTCTCGCCGAGGCGCTCGACGGCGCCACCGTCGATGATCCGGCCAGCGCGACCCTGCTGATCGCGCCGATCGACGGGCCGGACGATCTGGCTCGGGCGACGGCATTGCAGAGCGCCCATCGGGATCTGGCGCTCTGGGCGATCTATCCGAAGGGCCGCGACGTGGCCTTCGGCGACAGCGCCATCCGCACGGCGCTGCGCGGGGCGGGTTTCCGAGACACCAAGTCCTGCGCCGTCTCCGAGCGCCTGACCGCGACGCGCTACAACCGAACGACCGCCGAAGATTGACGCCGCCCTTGCGGCACGCGCCCCGCGCGCCTAGGTAGAACTACCCGAGCAAGACAGAGGAGACCGAGATGGACCGGAACGGGACGACGCTCTTCGCCCGCGCCCTGCCCTCCGCTTCGGTCTCGCCTCATGTCATCCTTGCATTCCCCCGTTCTGGTCGCCTGCCGCGACGTTTCCATCGCCACGCCTGACGGGCGCCCCCTCCTCTCCCATCTCGACATCACCTTCGGACCAGAGCGTACCGGCCTCGTCGGCCGCAACGGCATCGGCAAATCGACGCTGCTGGCGCTGATCGCCGGCGATGGCGCGCCCGCAGCGGGCCGCATCATCCGCGGCGGCACGATCGGCATGCTCCGCCAGACCGTGGCCGCCGAGGCCGGCGAGTCGGTCGCGGACCTTCTCGGCATCGCCCAGGATCTCGCGCGGATCGATCGCCTGTCCGCCGGTCTCGGCACGACGGACGACGCGGCCGAGGCCGACTGGACGCTGGAGGCGCGCGTCGCGGACGCGCTCGCCGCGCTCGGCCTACCGCCCCTCGCCCCTGACCGCCTGACCGCCACGCTTTCCGGCGGTCAGCGCACACGCGTCGCCCTCGCCGCGCTGCTCATCGCCGCGCCCGACATGATCCTGCTGGACGAGCCGACGAACAATCTCGATGCCGAAGGCCGCGATGCCGTCGCCAACCTGCTCTCCGGCTGGCGCGGCGGGGCGATCGTCGTCAGCCATGATCGCAACCTGCTGCGCGGCATGGACCGGATCGTCGAGCTTTCGAGCCTCGGCGCGCGGATCTATGGCGGCGGCTTCGATTTCTATGAGGCGAAGCGCGCCGAGGAACGGGATCTGGCGGCCCACGCGCGCGACACGGCGGAACGGGCGCTCAAGGCGACGGACGCGCGCATCCAGATCGCCCGGGAGCGCAAGGCGCGGCGCGATGCCCGCGGCGAACGCGCCAGCGCGCGCGGCGACGCACCGAAGATCCTGCTCGGCGCAAAGCGCGACCGCGCCGAGCAGAGCGGCGGCGCGGCCAACCGTCTCGCCGAGCGCCAGCGCGATACGGCGCGCGAGGCGCTCGCTGAGGCCGAAGCCGAGGTCGAACGGTTCGAATCGCTCGCCGTTCGGCTGACGTCGACAGGCCTCGCCCAACGCCGGATCGTGGTCGAAATGACGGGCGTCGCCTTCGCTCACCCGGACGGCAGGCCGATCCTCGACGCGTTCGATCTCACGCTCACCGGGCCGGAGCGCGTCGCTGTCACTGGGCCGAACGGCGCCGGCAAATCGACGTTGCTGCAGCTCGCCGCCGGCCTGCTCGCACCGACATCCGGCGCGATCCGCCGCCCCGTCCCGCTCGCCATGCTCGATCAAGGCGTGGCGCTGCTCGGAACGGAGGGCACGATCCTCTCCGCCTTCCAGCGCCTCAATCCCGCATCGACGTCGTTCGAAGCGCATTCGGCGCTGGCGCGCTTCCTCTTCTGCAACCACGACGCCCTGAAGCCGCTCACGGCGCTCTCGGGCGGCGAGCGGCTCCGCGCCGGCCTCGCCGCCGTGCTCGGCGGCACAACCCCGCCGCAGCTTCTCATTCTGGATGAGCCGACCAACCATCTCGACCTCGCCTCCATCGCGGCGATCGAAGCGGCGCTGGCCGAATTCGACGGCGCGCTGCTGGTCACCAGCCACGACGTGGATTTCCTCGACGCGATCGGGGTGACGCGAAGGATCGAACTGGGCGGGAGAGCTATGGGCGGAGCGGTGTAGCCCAAGCGGTCGTGTCTTGCCGGAATCGGGCGTCAATCCGCCAGACAAAGCTCCGTCATCCCGGGCTCTTGACCCGGGATCCATTCAGCCGTGCCGCTCCTCATCGAAACTCCCAATGCTCCGGCTGCATGGATCCCGGATCAAGTCCGGGATGACGGCGGAGCGGGTTGCGCGGTCAGTGCTCCAATCAAAAGAAGAACGACTCTGCGGACGCGGCGGTCGCCATGGCCCCCGCTACAGCCTTCTTTAGCACCTCGTTCATACGGCTCCGCGCCGGCGTCATTGCCGGGCTTGACCCGGCAATCCAGACTTGCGGCAGACAGCGGAGATAGGGCGGAGCAAAGGCTGGATGGCCGGGTCAAGCCCGGCAATGACAGAGCCCCTGACACCGGAGTGCCCGGCTAGATCGACAAGCACCCGCCTCCCAGAGCCCTACCAGCTCATCAGCTTCCTCAGCATCGGGGTCTTCTTGTACTGGTTCTCCTCCATGCGGGAGAGCAGCGTGTTGAGTTCGGTGATCGCGGCGAAGAGGTGCGGGCCCTTGTTGAGCATGACGCATTCGGCGCGGGCGGACATCGCCGCGTCCGTCATCTCGCCGCGGGAGGGATAGCCCTTCTTGATCAGGTGTTCGAGCACCTGCGTCGCCCAGATGACGGGGACCTGTGCCGCCTCGCCGATCCAGAGGATCTCTTCCTGGATCTCGGCGAGCCGAGCGAAGCCGATCTCGACCGCGAGATCGCCGCGCGCGATCATGATCGCCGTCGGCTGCCGACCCGCCGCGCGCGCGAGGATTTCAGGAAGGTTGGTGACGGCGCGCGTGGTCTCGATCTTGAGGATCAGCGAAAGCTTCTGCCAGTCGGGGCGGAGCTTCGCGAGTTCATCCTGCAGCATCGCGACATCGTCGGCCGACTGGACGAAGGAGAATTCGATGCCGTCGGCGTTGGCGGCGATGAAGGCGAGGTCCTCGATGTCCTTCTCGGTCAGGGCGGGGATGGAGAAATCCGTGTCGGGGAAATTGACGCCCTTCTCCTCTTTCAGCTTGTAGCCATCCTCGTCCGGCGAGGCCGTGACATGGACCGTGATGCCCCAATCGGCGACCGCCTCGACGACGGTGCCGAGCTTGCCGTCGTCGACGAAGACCCGCTCGCCCGGCTTCACGGCTGCGAGTGCCTGCGGCAACGTGCATTCGATGGCGAGGATGCCGGCCGGCGCATCGCCGAGCCGGCCGGGCGCCGCGATGGCGAGGCGCTCCTCCTGCAGGATGCGCTTGTGGCCGTCGAGCGGGCGGATCGCGCCGGTGCGGATCTTCGGGCCGGCGACGTCCATCAGGATCTTCATTGGCCGGCCGGTGGCCGCGCTCGCCGCATGGGCGTGGTCGATCATGCGCTGCCAGACTTCGGCATCGTCATGGGCGCAGTTGATGCGCACCGCCTCGACGCCGAGGCCGGCGAGCTTCAGCATGAAATCCGGCCCGTCGCCGGCCTCCGTCGGGCAGGTGACGAGGAGATGCACGCCGCGATCGGGCGAGGAGACGCCGAGGATTTCTTCCGTCCGCTCCGCCAGCCGCCGCTCGCCGCCGAAGAAATCGTCCTCGTTCGGCGCGGGTTCGAGATCGGTGTGCTCTCGGAGCGCCGCCAGCACGGCACCGACGGCCTCCAGCGTCGGCAGCACGCGGCTTTCGAGCCGACCGAGTGAGGAAAGGCCGTGCGCCATCAACCGGCGCTGCAGCGGGCGGACATCGCGCCTGCGCAGCGCCAGATATTCCGCCAGATTGGCCGCGCTGTCGCGGAAGGCCTCCCGTTCGATCCAGGGCGACCAGGCGGCCATGCGTTCGGCGCCTTCCGCGCGCACCGCCTCGGCGAGGGTGGAAACGTCCTGTTCGAGCTTCTTGAGCGAATGCGACGGCACGGCGGGCTCCTGTTCTGTCGGCGAGAACCTCCGACAGTTCGATTTCAGGAGCATGACCGCAGCGCCGGCGCATTGTCGCGGATCAAGCGGGGTGCTGGCGGCGCGGCCAAGGCCGGGCAAGAATGGCGGCATGATTCCACATGAGGCCACCCCACCGGCAGCCGCGCTCCTCGAATGGTATGACCGCCACGCCCGCCGCCTGCCCTGGCGGATCGGCCCGCGCGAGCGCGCGGCCGGCGTGGTGCCGGACCCCTATCGCGTCTGGCTCTCCGAGGTGATGCTGCAGCAGACCACCGTGACGGCGGTGAAGCCCTATTACGAGGGCTTTCTGGAGCGCTGGCCTTCGGTCGCCGACCTCGCCGCCGCGCCGGCCGAGGAGGTCATGAAGGCCTGGGCCGGGCTCGGCTATTATTCCCGCGCGCGGAACCTCAAGGCCTGCGCCGAGACCGTGGTCTCCGCACATGGCGGCCGCTTTCCGGCGGATGCGGCGGGGCTGCGCGCCCTGCCCGGTATCGGCGACTATACGGCGGCGGCGATCGCGGCGATCGCCTATGACGAGCCGGCGGCCGTCGTCGATGGCAATGTCGAGCGCGTGCTGGCGCGGATCTTCCGCGTCGAGACGCCGCTTCCGGCCGCGAAGAAGGAAATCCGCGCCCTGCAGGCGAAGCTGACGCCCACGGCGCGCGCCGGCGATTATGCGCAGGCGATGATGGATCTCGGCGCGACGATCTGCACGCCGAAGAAACCCGCCTGCGTGCTTTGTCCGTGGCAGGAATGGTGCGCGGCCTCGAAGGCGGGCGTCGCGGAAAGCTATCCGCGAAAGGCCGGGAAGGCGGATCGCCCGGAGCGACAGGGCGCCGCCTATGTCGCGGTGCGGACCGATGGTGCGGTGCTGCTGCGCCGCCGGCCTGACAAGGGCCTTCTCGGCGGCATGACCGAGGTGCCGGGCAGCGTATGGGTCGATGGCTTTCGGGCGGACCCGCGCCATGGCGATGCGCCGCTCAAGGCCGACTGGCAGGCGGCGAACGCGAACGTCGTGCATGTGTTCACGCATTTCCGTCTGACGCTCAGCATCTATCGCGCCACCTTCGACAGGAACGTCGCCGCGCCGGAAGGCCATTGGTGGTCGCCGCAGGCGGAGGTTGCCGGCGAGGCGTTGCCGAGCGTGATGAAAAAGGCGATCGAAGCGGCACTGCCCGGAGCGACGCGCAAAAGAAAATGACGGCCGGAGGTCCGGCCGTCATCTCTCATGCGTCGTTCGAGCCGACGGCTATTGCGGCGCCTCCGTCTGCGGCAGGACCTTCATGATCTGCGGCGAGATCATCTTGATGGTCGGCTGGCGCAGGACCGGCGGCGGGTTGTCGTCGGGCTGCGGGTCAGGCTGAGGCACCGGCTGCCGGGGCTCCACCTGCTTGGGCGGCTCCACCGGCACGATCCGGATCGGCACGCAGCGTCCGTCCTTCAGCACCGAGCCCTTCTTGCAGAGGATGCCGGGATTGATCAGCGGCATGCAGTTGCCGTTGATCAGCCGCTCGCCCGGCTGGCACTTGGGCGGCACCGGACGGACCGGCACGCACTGGCCGCCCTTCAGCACCGAACCCGGCGCACAGTCGATCATGATCGGCGGGCGGCAGACGCCCTTGATGTTGACCTCGCCCTGTGGGCAGACGCAGCGGCCCTTGCGGTCACGCACCTTGCCGTCAGCGCAAGGCTGGACGACCGGGGGCGGCACGCAGCGACCCTTGCGCTGGATCGTGTCCGGCGGGCAGACGCAACGACCGTTCTGGTCGCGAACCTTGCCTTCCGGGCAAGGCTGGACAACCGGCGGCGGCACGCAGCGGCCCTTGCGCTCCAGCATGTTCGGCGGGCAGACGCAGCGGCCGTTCCGATCGCGAACCTTGCCTTCCGGACAAGGCTGGACAACCGGCGGCGGCACGCAGCGACCCTTGCGCTCGAGCATGTTCGGCGGGCAGACGCAGCGACCGTTCTGGTCGGGCATCTTGCCTTCCGGACAAGGCCGCGGCGGGGGAACGCACTGCCCTCCCTTGCGGACGAGATCAGGCGGGCACACGCAGCGGCCGTTCCGATCCTGCACGAAGGGACGCTTGCATTGCGGCGGCAGGCACTGGCCGGCGCGGTCGCGGAGCCATCCCTGCGGACAGGGCGGCGGCAGGCAGCGGCCGTCGCGGGTCTGGACCAGACCAGGCGGGCAGACGGGCGGCGGCACGCATTTGCCGCGCAGATAGATCTCGTTCGGCGGGCAGCCGCAATAGCCGCTCGGCATGCGCACGAGATCGCCGGGGCAGACCCAGGGCACGCAGCGTCCATTCAGGAACGTCTCCCAGCGCTCGCAGAGCTGCGGCGGGGGTACGCAGGCGCCGTTGACACGGACCGTGCCCTGCGGGCAGCCGATGACGACGCAATAGCCGTCGCGGAAGCGTGTTCCGGGCGGGCAGCGCGGCGGCAGCAGGCAGGTGCCTCCGACGAGGAAGGTGCCGACCGGGCAGTTCACGATCACCGGCGGAGGCGGCGGCATCACTTCGGCGCGGACGGCGCCGGAGCAGAACGGAACGGCGAGCGAGCCCATATGGCCGGAAGCCTCTCCGTCGCCGGGCAGATCGTCATAATCGACGAAGAAACTCGCCAATGGCGGCGCGTTGGCGGGCATGACGAGCGAGGGATCATTGCCCTGCAGTCCGTCGATAGGATCGATCGAAGGCTCCTCGCCCAGCAGCCTCTCGCCGGTCGACCAGACCGTGGCCCGGCAGGCATCGGTGCGGATACGCCCTTCGGCGTCATAGCCGCGCCCGAGCACCACGCCGCCATTCGCGTTCTTGAAGTCCGGCGCGAGACCGATCGCATATTGCTCGGGATCGGGGAGCCAGAAGCCGGGCGCCTCGTCCGGTGCCGGTTTCGGCTGGAAGCGCAGCACACGGCTGTCACCACCGGCCGCAACCGCGCGGAAGTCATAGGCTCCGCTCGGCTGCGCGCGTTCTGCCGCATAGAGCCGGCCCTCGCCGTCAAAGGCGATCTGGGAGACCTCCATGCCGGGCGCGAGCGCGGGAACGGCGACCTCGAAGCGCGCATCGGCGGCGAAGGCGCCATCCGGTGCGATGCCGACCGACCAGATCTCCGGTCCGGCCGCGACGGAATAGAAGAGACGGTCGTCCCGCACCGCGAGCGCGAAGACCAGCCGCTCGGGATCGGCAAAACCCCAGCTCGCCGGCTGTTCCGTGTCGAAATCGGGGCTCGCGATGTCGATCGAAACCGGCGTCAGCGGCGCATCGGGAAGTCCGGCCGCGGGCCGGGCCTCGACGCCGTGGTCGAAATTGCCGAGATCGCGGCCGTCGAGGCCGAGCCGGTGGATGAGGCCGGTCGACCGGTCGGCGACGAAGAGCTGTCGGCTCTTCGGATCGAAGGCGAGCGCACCGAGCGCCGCCGGCGTGCCGGAGCCGATGGTCGCGAAGAGGTTGACGGCGCCGGTGCGTCCGTCGACCCGCCAGACCGAGCCCGGGCCACCGCCCGCGCTCGGCGGACCGAACATGCCCGGCAGGAAGCTCGCGCCGGGCGCCCCCTGGTGCAAGCGCTGGATGCCGCCGGCCGGATCGGCGACGCCGATCGAGAGGCCATAGGCGGCCGTCGCGGCCAGATAGATGTTGGGCGCCTCGGCATCGTCGAGTGCGACGCCGAACACCTGTCCGACTTCGGCCGCCGTGACCGTAAACGGCTTCGAGACGCGCGAGAGCGTGCCCGGCGCACCCAGCCACGCAACGTCGATGACCCTCGCCGAAGGGCCGTTCGGCTGGAAGAATTTGTAATCGAGCGGGTCGGCGCCTGCCGGCGCCGGACCGTCGCCGAGGCCGGAGAGGCCGGTCGCGACGATATCCTCGGGACCGACGATCGCCTGCTGGGCTAGCGCGGGCGTGACCAGCAGCGCCGCCCCGCCCAGCGCGATCCCCAGCAGGGCGCTCCGCCAGCGCCCCCATGGCCCCGATGATGGTTCTTGCGGCCGCCAGGCCGCCCTCAGTGCCTTTGGCATCCTTCAATCCTCCACATCGGCGCCTGTCGTCTCAGCCCATCCAGCACCGGGCCGCATGTCTCGGCGAGCGCGAGGCCGTACAGCGGCCTTGCTGGACCGGGCCCTTGTCCCGATCGGAGCGGAGTGTCGGATTCGCGGCGGCGGCCCGCAGTAATGCGGGTCACATCGATGTTCAGCTTGGGTTCACAAATGCGTCCGACACGGGTGATACCGAGCGCGGGAGGCTTGTCCCCCGGCGCGAATGCCGCCAGAACCATGCCTCTGCTCGAACGCTCCGGAAGGCCTCCCATGACCGAGATCCGCCACATCGTCTTCGACATCGGCAACGTCCTGATCCGCTGGGATCCGGAGATCGTCTATGGGCGCATCATTCCTGACGCGGCGGCGCGCCAGCGCTTCTTCGACGATGTCGACATCCACGCCTGGAACCTCGAGCAGGATCGCGGACGGTCCTGGGAAGATGCCGAAGCCCACGTGATCGCGGAATTTCCGCATTACGAGGACAATATCCGCGCCTGGCGCCGCCATTGGCACGAGATGGTGCCCGGTCCGATCGACGAGACGGTGACGATCCTCGAGCAACTGATCGAGACGGGCCACGACGTCACGGCGCTGACCAATTTTGCCGGCGATACCTTTGCCGAGGCGCAGGCGCGCTTTCCCTATCTGCAGCGTTTCCGCGGCATCACGGTGTCCGCCGAGGTCAAGCTGATCAAGCCGGACATCGCGATCTACGAGCATCACGTGGCGAGCCACGGCCTCGATCCGGCCGCGACGCTCTTCTTCGACGACATGCCGGCCAATATCGAGGCGGCACGGGCGGCGGGGTGGAATGCCGAGCGCTTCGTCGATCCGGCGACCATGCGCGCCGATCTCGCCCGCTGGGGCATCGTGCTCGGCTAAGGAGGGCAGCATGACCGGCCTGCATGCCGTCTCCGTGCCCGTGCTGCTGCGCTATCTCGGGCAGCTCGATCGCATGCTGGTGCGCCTCGCCGCCTTTGCCGCGGCGGAGCAGCAGAGCGAAGAGGCGCTGCTGTCGGCGTCGCTGACCGGGGGCATGTTCGATCTCAAACATCAGGTGCTGATCGCGAGCGGTTTCGCCATCCGTGCCCTCCTGCCGGTCGCGCCGTCTCTGGAGCCGCTCCTGGCCGAGAAGGCCGTGACGCTCGAGGAACTCCGCGCCGTGATCGCGCGGCGAAGCGCGGCGCTCGCCGCGCTCGATCCAGCGATGATCGACGCCATGGCGGGAAGCCCGGCCCGCGAGCGTGCCGGCGAGGCGATGGTCGAGACCGACGCGCTCTCCTTCGTCACGCTCTATGCACTGCCGAACTTCTTCTTCCACCTCGTGACCGCCTACGCGATCCTGAGGCAGATCGGCGTTCCGCTGGGCAAGGCGGATTTCGACGGCTTCCACGCCTATCCGCCCGGCTTCAGCTTCGTCTGAACAGCCCCTCTCAGGCGCCGGCCGCCGCCATCTCGTCGCGGACGATCTTGCGCAGATCGTCGATGAGCGTCAGCTGGCCGCGGTCGTGGACATGCCAGAAGGTCCAGCCATTGCAGGCGTCGAAGCCCTGCACCAGCGCGCCGACACGGTGAATGGAGCCGACGCGTTCGCCCGATTCGAGCGATCCGTCGGCGCGCACCCGCGCCTGATGGCGGCCGCGCGCATCGGTGAGGATCGCGCCGGGCGTGACCAGCCCGCGCTCCAAGAGCGCGCCGAAGGGAACGCGCGGTTCGGAACGCTTGCCCTTCAGGAGCTCCAGCGTCGCGGCCGGCGCCGTCTCGACCGCCGCAATCCGCGCGGTGGCGGCATCGATATAGCCCTGCTCGCGCTCGACGCCGACATAATGGCGGCCGAGGCGCTTGGCGACCGCACCGGTGGTTCCCGAGCCGAAGAAGGGATCGAGCACGACGTCGCCGGTCTTGGACGAGGCCAGCAGGACGCGGGCGAGCAGCGCCTCCGGCTTCTGCGTCGGATGGATCTTGTGGCCCGCATCGTCCTTGAGACGCTCCGAACCCGTGCAGATCGGGATCAGCCAGTCCGAACGCATCTGCACATCGTCATTGAAGGCCTTCATGGCCTCGTAGTTGAAGGTGTAGCGCGAGTTCGGGTTGCGCGAGGCCCAGATCATCGTCTCGTGCGCATTGGTGAAGCGCTTGCCGCGGAAATTCGGCATGGGGTTGGTCTTGCGCCAGACGACGTCGTTCAGGATCCAGAAGCCGAGATCCTGCAGCATCGTGCCGACGCGGAAGATGTTGTGATAGGAGCCGATCACCCAGATGCTGGCGTCGGGCTTCATCACGCGGCGCACGGCGAGCAGCCAGGCCCGCGTGAAGGCGTCATAGGCCTCGAACGAGGCGAACTTGTCCCACTCGTCGTCGACCGCGTCGACCACAGACTGGTCCGGCCGCGTCAGCCCACTCTCAAGCTGGAGATTATAGGGCGGATCGCCAAATACCACATCGATGGAGGCGCTGGGCAGTTGCTCCAGCGCGGCCACGCAATCGCCCTTGATGATCGTATCGGCGAAGGCCGGCCGCTCTGCCACCCCGACCGTTTTCCGCTGCACCGCCCGCATTCCCGACTCCCACGCAACGCCACCGTGCCGACATGGTTAGCGAACAGGGTGAAGGCCGCGTTAGGAATCATGGTTAATCAATTCTTGCCGTGGGTCGTGGCATTGCGGCCATCGTCTCGCCGCGCGACTTGGTCTATGTTTCACGCCGTTTCGGCCCCCGGCGGGCCATCAATCGAGGCCACGATGTTCATTCGCCTTCTCGCCCTCGCCGGCGTGCTGTTCGCGAGCGCCGCGCTCGCCCTCCCCGCCTCCGCCGACGACGTCATGCTCGTCGTGGATTCGTCCGCCTCCATGGGCGGCAAGCTCGGACGTGACCGCAAGATCGACGTCGTCGCCGATTCGATCCTGACCGCCGTCGCCGATTTTCCGACCGAGGCACGGATCGGACTGCTCGCCTTTGGCGGTAAAACGAAGACCAGCTGCTCGGATGCGCAGGTGCTGGTGCGCCCGCAGGAGAACGGCAACGACCTCGTCGCAGCCGCGGCGGCCGGCCTGCAGCCGCGCGGCAAGGCGCCGCTCGCCGTCGCGATCGATCGCGCGGCGCATGCGCTCAATTATGAGCGCCAGCGCGCGACGCTGGTCGTGTTCGTCGACAAGATCGAGGCCTGCGACGCCGATCCCTGCGTGCTGGCCGAATCGCTGAAGGCCAAGGCCAAGGACCTGACGATCGAAGTCATCGGGCTCGGCCTTGAGGAAGCCGATATTCCGCGCGCCTCCTGCATCGCCGAGAAGACGGGCGGGAAATTCCTCAACGCCATGGACGGAACGGATCTCGGCGGCGGTCTCGCCGCCGCGCTGGCGAGCGCCAAGGCGCCGCCGCCCGACCTGCCCGCCGCGTCCCTCGACGCGCCGGCCAGCATGGAGCAGTCGGAAGCGTTCAAGGTCGGCTATAGCGGCCCGAACGCGAAGGACGACCGGATCCAGATCGCCTGGCCCGGCCTGCCGCCCGGATCCGAGATCCGCAGCGTGCTCGTCGCCAAGGATGGCAAGGACCGCATGCTGAAGGCGCCCGCAGAAGCCGGCACCTACGAGATTCGCTATTACCACCCCGAACTGAACGCCATTCTCGCGAGCCGGATGATCGAGGTGAAGGTCAAGCCGATCGCCATTTCGGCGCCGGACCATGTCGCCGCCGGCGCGCCCTTCGTCGTGAAATGGACCGGTCCCGCGGCCCAGTTCGACGAGATCCGCTTGACGCCTGCGGGCGGCGGTGCGGCGATCGCATCGGGGCGCGTCAGCAAGACCGGCCGCCCGGTTGCCTTCGACGCGCCGCTGTCGGCCGGGACCTACGAGGTCAGCTACCACATCGCGGCCGAGGACGGCACCGGAGCCAGCGCCACGCTCATAGTCGATCCGCCGGCCGCCACGCTGAAGGCGCCGGAGACGGCCGATGCCGGCAGCCGCATCACCGTCACCTGGACGGGACCGGGTGCGCGCTTCGACGACATCGTCATCGCGACGCCCGGATCGCCGCCCGGCGACCACCGCGCTCTGGCGCGCGTGCGGCCGGATTATCCCGAGGTTCGGATCAAGGCGCCGGCGGAGCCCGGGCGCTATGAACTGCGCTATCTGGCCGGCGATGGACGCGCCGTCTTCGCGACCGCGCCGTTGACCATCCGCTGAGCGACGGGCAGACCCGCAAACTCGTTCCAAGACAGGGCCGGCGCTATCTGGTAGACAGCGCCGTCAAAACCCCACCCGAATGGACATTCGATGCTCGTTATCTTCGACTGCGACGGCGTTTTGGTCGATTCAGAGATCCTGGCCTCCCGCGTCGACAGCGAACGCCTCAAGACCATCGGCTACGACATTTCGGTCGACGAGATGTCGCACCGCTTTGCCGGCCTGACCTGGGACCGCATCTCGAAGCTGATCGAAGCCGATCTCGGCCGCCCCCTGCCCGAGGATTTCCATTCCGAGACCGACGCCGAGCTCGACCGCCGCCTGGCGACCGAACTGGAGCCGATTGCCGGCGTCCACGAGATGCTGGACCGGCTCGAATATCAGCGCTGCATCTGCTCGAACTCCTCCCCCGAGCGGCTCAAGATCTCGCTGACCCGCACCAAGCTCTATGACCGCTTCCGGCCCTATATCTTCTCGGCCGTCGCAGTCCGCGACAAGCGCCCGAAGCCGGCGCCCGACGTCTTCCTGCACGGCGCGGCGGAGTTCGGCGTCGAGCCGCGCGACGCGATCGTGATCGAGGATTCGACGCATGGCATCCACGCCGCCAAGGCCGCCGGCATGCGCGTCATCGGCTTCATCGGCGGCACGCATTCCTGGCCGGGCCATGCCGATGCGCTGACGGCTGCCGGCGCGGAGACGGTGGTGCGGCGCATGGCCGACCTGCCGGCGACGATCGACGCGATCGCCAGCTGGGCCGGCCTCGACGTCTGACCCTTTCCTTCGACCCTCCAGAACGGGCTATTTCATGACCGATCGCATCGCGACCTCCGCCCCCTTCGTGCCGCTCCGACTCGACGGCCGCCCGCTGGCGCACAAGGCCGCTCTCGTCTTCATCGGTACGCTCTTCCTCGCCGCCTCGTCCTATATCGAGGTGCCGCTGGTGCCAGTTCCCGTGAACATGCAGACCTACGCCGTGCTCATCGTCGGCGCGCTCGCCGGATGGCGTCTCGGCGCGATCACCGTCATCGCCTGGCTGGCGGAGGCCTTTGTCGGCTTCCCGGTTCTTTCGGGCGGCGCCGGCGGCGCGGTGCATTTCGTCGGCCCGACGGCGGGCTACATGTTTGGCTTCCCGCTGGTCGCCGCCTTTGCAGGCTGGCTCGCCGAGCAGGGCTGGACGCGGAAGATCGTTCCGGCCTTCTTCGGCCTGCTGCTGGCGCAGGCGATCTGCTTCGTGCCCGGCGCACTGTGGCTCGCGACCTTCACCGGTCTTGAGAAGGCGATCGCGCTCGGCGTGACGCCGTTCATCGTCGGCGCGGTGCTGAAGGCGGCGCTCGCCGTCTGCACGCTCGTCGTGGCGAAGCGCGCGATCACCAAGCGCGCCGCGTGACGATCAGGCTGCGTCCGCATCATCTGCTCTGCATGCTCACCTATGTGGGCAAGGGCTATACGGACGCCTTCTGCACCAATTTCGATGCCATTACGTCCCGGCTCGGGGACGGCGAGGAGATCCTCGTCGTCGCCGGGCCGGATGATGTCTGCGCCCCCGTCGAAACGCTCGAAGGCCATCATTGCCATGAGGCGAGCATCGTCGCGCGCGACGCGGAGGCCGCGGCTTCCGTCGCTGATCTGCTCGGCATTCGCGCCAGCGAAGGCGCGCGGCTGACCCTGGACGCCGCGCGGCTGGCGGCGCTGCGCACGGCCTTTCAGGCGCGAACGATCCGCACCGCCTGCGCGGATTGCGAATGGTCGGCGCTCTGCGACGGGATCGCGGATGCCGGCTATCCCGGCATCCGCCTCACCGCCAGCGTCTGAACCCCTACTCGGCCGCCTCGGACCAGGGCTCGGGCTTTTCCCATTTGAGCTTGGGCTGCCGCGCGGCGCGCGTCTCGTCGAGACGGCGGCGGGGTGCGAAGCGCGGCGCCTCGAGGAACCGCGCCGTATCGCCCGCCTTCGCCTTCAAGACGAGATCGCGCAGCGTCGCGACGAAGAGGTCGAGCGAGGCCTTCGATTCCGATTCCGTCGGCTCGATCAGCATGGCGCCGTGCACGACGAGCGGGAAATACATCGTCATCGGATGATAGCCCTCGTCGATCATCGCCTTGGCGAAATCGAGCGTAGTGATGCCCGTCCCGTCGAGGAAATGATCGTCGAACAGCACCTCATGCATGCAGGTGCGGTCGCCCGAGGGCTGGCTCATGAGATCGCGCAGGCCGACGCGGACATAGTTCGCGTTGAGGACGGCATCCTCGGACGCCTGCCGCAGTCCGTCGCCGCCATGCGAGAGCATGTAGGAGAGCGCGCGGACGAACATGCCCATCTGGCCGTGGAAAGCGACCATGCGGCCGAACGGCGTCTCGCCCCCTTCCAGCGCGACCTCGTTCTCGACCAGAACGGGGCCGTCAGCCGTAACGCGCACGAAGGGCAGCGGCGCGAAGGCGGCGAGGCGCTCGGAGAACACCACCGGCCCGGCGCCCGGCCCGCCCCCGCCATGCGGCGTCGAGAAGGTCTTGTGCAGGTTGATGTGCATGGCGTCGACGCCGAGCTCGCCGACCTTGGCCTTGCCGACGATCGCGTTGAAATTGGCGCCGTCGCAATAGAAATAGGCGCCGGCCTCGTGCACCGCCGCCGCGATCTCGACCACGTCGCGCTCGAACAGGCCGCATGTGTTCGGATTGGTCAGCATGATCGCCGCGACCTGCGGCGACAGCAGCGCCTTCACCGCCTCGGGATCGACCGTGCCGTCGGCGCGCGCCGGCACCGTGACGACCTTGAAGCCGATCAGCGCGGCAGTCGCCGGATTGGTGCCATGCGCCGATTCCGGCACCAGCACGATATTGCGCGGCTCGCCCTTGGCCTCGATCGCGGCCTTGATCGCCATCATGCCGCAGAGCTCGCCATGAGCGCCGGCCTTCGGCGAGAGCGCGACTGACGTCATGCCGGTCATCTCGAGCAGCCAGCGGCCGAGCTCGGCCATCAGGTCGACCGCGCCCGCCACCGTCGAGAGCGGTTGCAGCGGATGCACATCGGCAAAGCCCGGCAGCCGCGCCATCTTCTCGTTGAGGCGCGGGTTGTGCTTCATCGTGCAGGAGCCGAGCGGATAGAGGCCGCTGTCGATCGAATAGTTCTTCTGGGAAAGCCGCACATAATGGCGCACCGCCTCGGGCTCGGAGAGACCGGGCAGATCGATCGGCGTCTTGCGCGCCAGCTTGCCGAGGCGGGGCGTGAACGTTTCGGGCTCGTCGAGATCGACGCCGGTCACGTCGTACCGGCCGATCTCGAACAGCAGCGCCTCCTCAATCTGGAGGGCGCGATTGCCGGTGAACGTATCAGTCGCGGTCACAGCAGCCTCGCCGGGAGCGGTCGGACGGCCTTGCGTGTTCATGGTCATGCCAGCACCTCCTGCAGCGCGGCGGCGAAGGCCGTGCGATCCTCGACAGTGTTCACTTCGGTCGACGCGACCACGAGAAGGTTCCCGAGGTCCGGCCGGCCCGGTTCGAGGCGCGAGACCGGTACGCCGGCGAGAATGCCGCGCGCGGCGAGCGCTTCGACCACCCCCGCAGCGTCCTTCGGCAGGCGCAGCGTGAATTCGTTGAAGAACGAGTCGTTCAGGAGGGTTACGCCCGGCGCCTCGACCAGCATCTCAGCGAGTTCCACCGCATTGGCGTGGTTGATGCGCGCGAGGCGGCCGAGCCCCTTCTCGCCGAGCAGCGTCATGTGGATCGTGAAGGCGAGCGCGCACAGGCCCGAATTGGTGCAGATGTTCGAGGTCGCCTTGTCGCGGCGGATGTGCTGCTCGCGGGTCGAGAGCGTCAGCACGAAGCCGCGCCGGCCCTCGGCGTCCACCGTCTCGCCGCAGAGGCGACCGGGCATCTGGCGCACGAATTTCTGCCGCGTCGCGAACAGGCCGACATAGGGCCCGCCGAAGGTCAGCGGATTGCCGATCGACTGGCCCTCGCCGACGACGATGTCGGCGCCCTGGGCGCCCGGAGGCTCGATCAGGCCGAGCGACATGACTTCCGTGAACACCGCGACGAGCAGCGCGCCGTTGGCATGCGCCTTCTCGGCGATCGGCGCTAGGTCGATCAGATGGCCGTAGAAGGAGGGCGACTGCACGACGACGCAGGAGGTCTCGCCGTCGATCGCAGCCAGGATATCCTCGGTGCCGGCTGGATCGGGCGCCAGCGCGACGACGCTATCGCCCGCCATGGCCGAGGTCGTCTCGACGACGGCGCGATAATGCGGATGCAGCCCGCCGGCCAGCACCGCCTTCTTCCGCTTGGTGACGCGGTGCGCCATCAGCACGGCCTCGGCGGTCGCGGTCGAGCCGTCATACATCGAGGCGTTCGCCACCTCCATGCCGGTCAGGTTCGCGACCTGGGTCTGGAACTCGAACAGGACCTGCAGCGTGCCCTGCGTGATCTCGGGCTGGTAGGGCGTATAGGAGGTCAGGAACTCCGAGCGCTGGATCAGATGGTCGACGCTCGCCGGCACATGGTGCTTGTAGGCCCCTGCCCCGACGAAGAACGGCACGGTGGAGGCCGGAACATTCTTCGCGGCCAGCCGGCCGAGCGTGCGCTCGACGGACATTTCCCCCGCCGCCCTCGGCAGGTCGAGCCCCTTGACGCGCAGGCGCTTCGGGATGTCGGCGAAGAGATCATCGATCGAGGGGACGCCGATCCTGGCGAGCATGGCGCTGCGATCGGTGCCGGAAAGGGGAAGATAGCGCATGGCTCGGATTTTCCTTCCTTCACCTCTCCCATGGGGAGAGGTCGACGGCGCAGCCGGCGGGTGAGGGGTTAGGGAATTCTCCGGATGAGGCCGTAACCCCTCACCCGGACCTGCGGTCCGACCTCTCCCTTTGGGAGAGGTGAAAGCGATGGAACCGTCGACCTTAGAGCGTCTCCACGAAGGCCTTGTAGGCTTCTTCGTCCAGGAGTTCGGCCAACTCGTCCGAAGCGGTGAGCTTCAGCTTCACGAACCAGCCCTCGGCCTCCGGGCTTTCATTGATCTTGCCGGGCTCGTCGGTCAGCGCGACGTTCACCGCCTCGACCGTTCCCGAGACGGGCGCGAACACCTCGCTCGCCGCCTTGACGGATTCGACGACGGCCGCCTCGTCGCCCTTGGCGAGCGCCTTGCCGATTTCCGGCAGCTCGACATAGACGACGTCGCCGAGCTGCGACTGCGCATAATCGGTGATGCCGACGGTGGCGACGTCGCCGTCGATGCGGATCCACTCGTGGTCCTTGGTGAAATAGGTCGTCATGAAGGTTTCCCTGCTGGCGGTTTTCCAGGTGGCGGATCAGGCGGAAGGCTTGCGGTAGTAGCGGTGCGGCACGAAGGGCAGCGGCGCGACGCTGGCCGGCAGATCCTTGCCGCGGACGGAGAGAAGCAGCGGCGTGCCGGGTGCGGCGCAATCGGCGGCGACATAGCCCATGGCGATCGGCCCGCCGACGCTGGGGCCGAAGCCGCCCGACGTCACGATGCCGACCAGCGTGCCCGACGCATCGCGGATCTCGGTGCCGTCACGAGCCGGCGCGCGGCCCTCTGGCCGGATGCCGACCCGCAGGCGCGGCGCGCCGGACGCAAGCTCGCCCAGGATGCGGTCCGCACCCGGAAAGCCGCCCTCGATGCGCCGCCGCTTGGGGATGGCGAAGCCGAGATCGGCTTCCGCCGGCGATGTCGCCTCGTCGATGTCATGGCCGTAGAGGCAGAGGCCCGCTTCGAGACGCAGCGAATCGCGTGCGCCGAGGCCGATCGGCTCGACCTCCGCGTCGGCGAGCAGCGCGCGCGCCACCCGCTCGGCGGCATCGCCCGGCACGGAAATCTCGTAGCCGTCCTCGCCGGTATAGCCGGAGCGGCTGACGATGGCCTCGACGCCGTCCACCTCGGTGCGGATCGAGGTCATGAAGCCCATGGCCGCCGCGGCCGGACAATGGCGCGCGAACACCGCCGCGGCCTTCGGTCCCTGCAAGGCGAGCAGCGCGCGATCCTCGGCCACCTGCAGCCCGACATCGGCGGGCAGGCGCGCCGCCAGATGCGCGTAGTCGATGACCTTGCGCCCCGCATTGACGATGAGGCCGAGCACTCCGTCCTCCGCCGGATCGAGCGGCCGCGTGACCATCAGATCATCGATAATGCCGCCGCGATCGGTGGTGAGGAGCGTGTAGCGGACGCGCCCGGGCGCCAGGGCCGCGAATTCGCCGGGCGTGAGCGCCTCCAGCGCCCGCGCCGTCGTCGCGTGGTCGGGGCCGACCAGGAAGGCCTGGCCCATATGCGAGACGTCGAACAGGCCCGCGCTCTCGCGCGTCCAGTTATGCTCGGCGATGATGCCCTTGGGATATTGGACGGGCATGGAATAGCCGGCAAACGGCACCATGCGTGCGCCCAGCTCGCGATGCAGCGACGCGAGCGGCGTTTCGAGCAGTTCGGTATCGGAGATTTCGGTCATAAGAGGTCCCGGAAGCCAGAGTCAGCACGACGCGGCCCGAATCCGGACCCACCGCGCCCCCTCTGTCCGAGAACCTGAGAGATTTCCCGAGCCCTTGCAGGCGCGGTTGCTCCTTCGGTGAGCCCTTCACGAGGAAGGGCTGCTTTCCAGAGCGTCGCCGACCGTCCGGTCCTTCGGCCTGAGAGTTTCCGGGGCGGTTGCTCCTTCGGCGCCGACCAGCTTCCGCTGGCCGGTCTCTCCCGGCGGTCGTTCAGCCTCCCGCTTGCGCGGTCAGCCAGCCGGACTACGACGCGAATCCGGCCTGAAAATCACTCTAGGGTGTCGCGCGGCCGAGTCAATCGCTGCGCTGCACGATCACCTCTTCTTCGACTTCATGGAGCCTTCGTCGAACCCGACGAAGATCCGGTAGTCGGTGTTGCCCGGCGCGATCGGCAGCACGATCGTGTCGTCGATCTTGGTGAAGTCCGCCGCGTAATTGGGCTCCTGCAGCGAGACGGAGACCTTGTAGAGCGTCGAGGTCACGACCTCCTCGGTGCCCTTCATCACGACGATGCGCAGGGGCAGCGTGATCGTGCCGGCCTTGGCGCCGGCCCCGCCGACGACGCGACCCTTCACGCCGAGCTTCACATTCACGCCGCTCGCGAGCTTGGTGCATTCGCGCGCCGTGTTGGTGATGGAGGCCTGGTACTGGATCGTCGGCTTCTGGCCGAGTTCGGGATTGATCTTCTCGCCCGGAACGACCTGCGTGATCGACTCGGTGCCCGGCCGGATCGTGACAGGCGGACAGTCGTTGACGTCGAACCCGAACGTCTCGGCGCTGACGACGATCGCGTTCTGCTGCGCCGCATTGG
This sequence comes from Kaistia hirudinis, assembly GCF_014196455.1. Classification (GTDB taxonomy): domain Bacteria; phylum Pseudomonadota; class Alphaproteobacteria; order Rhizobiales; family Kaistiaceae; genus Kaistia; species Kaistia hirudinis. The sequence continues at coordinate 618,235 of NZ_JACIDS010000002.1, read as the reverse complement.
GCGCGCCGAACACCGCGTTCGTGACCGCATTGCCCGACGAGCCGGAGCTCTGGCCGGTGCTGTTGCAGCCCGCGAGGACTGCGGCGGAAAGGAGAAGGACGCCCAGTGGCAGGCCCTTGCGCATGACGCTGCGGCCAGACGGAACAAGCATTCGATAACCCTCGACGCTGAAGCGCGATCTCTATAACAGTCCCAGCGATATTTGGCGACTTGAAGGCCGAGCCGCGTGCGCAAGGCTCCACAAGTGCGCCGGCTTGCCGCGTCGGCGGCGCGAGGATAGGGTAACGGCAAGGCAATCCGCCCCGGCGGGTCGCCACGAGGAGGCGTCAGTTCCGTGAAATATGTGAGCACCCGGGGCCAGGCACCCGCGCTCGGCTTCTGCGATGTACTCCTCGCCGGACTAGCCCGCGACGGTGGTCTCTATGTGCCCGAGTCATGGCCGCAATTCTCGGCCGAGGACTTCGCGGACCTCGCCGGCCTTTCCTATGACGAAGCCGCCTACCGCCTGATCCTCCCCTTCGTCGGCGGCGAAATTGCTGCGTCGGACCTTCGGGCCATGTGCGCCGAGGCCTATGCCACCTTCCGGCATGAGGCCGTCGCGCCGCTCGTCCAGATCGGCCCGAACGGCTTCGTTCTCGAACTCTTCCATGGCCCGACGCTCGCCTTCAAGGACGTCGCCATGCAGTTGCTGGCGCGGCTGATGGATCACGTGCTGGCGGCACGCGGCCGCCGGGCGACCATTGTCGGCGCGACCTCGGGCGATACCGGCGGCGCCGCGATCGAGGCGTTCCGCGGCCGGGCCGCGACCGACATCTTCATCCTCTTCCCCAAGGGCCGCGTCTCGCCGGTGCAGCAGCGCCAGATGACGACGGTCGCCGATCCCAACGTCCATGCGATCGCCGTCGAGGGCACGTTCGACGACTGCCAGGCGATCGTGAAGGCGCTGTTCAACGACCATTCCTTCCGCGATCGCGTGGCGCTGTCCGGCATCAATTCGATCAATTGGGGCCGTATCGTCGCGCAACTGGTCTATTACGTCACCGCGGCGCTCAGCCTCGGCGCGCCGGCGCGCAAGGTGTCCTTCACCGTCCCGACGGGCAATTTCGGCGATGTCTTCGCCGGCTATGTCGCCAAGCGCATCGGATTGCCGATCGAGCGGCTGGTGATCGCCACCAACACGAATGACATCCTGGTGCGGACGCTCGAAAGCGGCCGCTACGAGACGAGCGGCGTGGTGCCGACCGCCTCGCCGTCGATGGATATCCAGGTTTCGTCGAATTTCGAGCGGCTGCTGTTCGAAGCCGTCGGGCGCGACGGCACGCTCGTGCGCAATCTCATGGCCAGCCTCGCCCAGTCCGGCGGCTTCACCCTGCCCGAAGCCGCGCTGGAGCGGATCCGCACCGAGTTTTCGGCCGGACGGGCCAGCGAGGACGAGACGGCTGCGATCATGCGCGCCACGCTGGAGCGCTCGGGCTATCTCGCCGATCCGCACACCGCCGTCGGCCTTTCCGTCGCGTCCGCTGCCGCGCCTTCGCGCGCGCCGATGGTCATGCTCTCGACCGCGCATCCGGCCAAGTTCCCGGATGCCGTCGAGGCGGCCACCGGCATCCGTCCGGCCCTGCCCGCCTCGGCCGGCGATCTCATGCAGCGGGCGGAGCGCTTCACCGTTCTGGCGAACGACGCCGCCGCGATTGCCGCCTTTGTCGAGGCCCGCTCGCGGGCCGTCGAGGAGAAAATCTACTCATGATCATGGTTCGCCGCTCATGACGGTGCGCGTCACGAAGCTCTCGTCGGGCCTCACGGTCGCAACGCACGCGATGGACCATCTGGAAAGCGCCGCGCTCGGCGTCTGGGTCGGCGCGGGATCGCGGCTCGAGGGCCCGGCCGAGCACGGCATTTCACATCTGCTCGAGCATATGGCCTTCAAGGGCACGTCCCGCCGCTCGGCAACCGACATCGCCGAGGAGATCGAGGCGGTCGGCGGCGAGGTCAACGCGGCGACCAGCGTCGAAACCACCTCCTATTATGCCCGCATCCTGAAGGACGACGCCGAACTCGCCGTCGACATCCTGTCCGATATTCTCTGCCATTCCGCCTTCGACGCGGCGGAACTCGCCCGCGAGCAGCATGTCATCGTGCAGGAGATCGGCGCCTCGCTCGATACGCCCGAGGATCGGGTGTTCGACTTCTTCATCGAGGGCGCCTTCCCAGAGCAGCCGCTCGGTCGCACCATTCTCGGCACCGAGGAGACCGTGCGGCGCACGCGGCCCGACGATCTCTTCTCCTATCTCGACCGGCACTATCACGGGCCGTCCATGGTTCTGTCCGCGGCGGGCGCCGTCGATCACGACCGGATCGTCGCCGCGGCGGAAGCGCAGTTCGCCAGCCTGCCGTCGAGCGCGGTGCCGACACCGCCGATCGCCCGCTATCGCGGCGGCGACGTGCGCGAGAGCCGCCCGCTGATGGAGGCGCAGGTGCTGCTCGGCTTCGAGGGCCTGCCTTACGCATCCGACGATTTCCATGCCGTGCAGATCCTCGCCGCGCTGCTCGGCGGCGGCATGTCCTCGCGCCTGTTTCAGGAAGTCCGCGAGAAGCGGGGCCTCTGCTATTCGATCTATTCGTTCCACTGGAGCTTCGCCGATACCGGCCTCTTCGGCATCCATGCGGCCACCGGGGCGGAGGATATCCCCGAGCTGATGCCGGTGCTGCTGGGCGAGCTCGAACGCGCCGCCTCCGATATCAGCGAGGCCGAACTGTCGCGGGCCCGGGCGCAGCTGCGCGCCAGCCTGCTGATGAGCCTCGAAAGCCCGGCGGCCCGCGCCGGCCAGCTTGCGCGGCAGATGCTGCTTTTCGGCCGGCCGATCACGACGGAAGAGCTGGTGGCGCGCATCGATGCCGTCTCCGTCGAGCGCGTACGGCGTCTTGCCGAGCGGATCTTCACCAGCGGCAGCCCGACCATGGCGGCGATCGGCCCGATCGACAAGCTCATCGAACGGGACCGGATCGCAGAGCGCCTCGGATCGCGCGTCGAGGCATAGGAACAGGCAGGAGACGGCGGACGCGATGGAGTTCCTGCGATCGGTCGTCCCCTTCCAGCCGGCACCGATGATCGCCACCGAGCGCGTGATCCTGCGTGCGCCCGGCATGGCGGATTATCAGGCCTGGTCGGATTTGCGCGGCCGCAGCCGCTCCTTTCTGGCGCAATGGGAGCCGACCTGGCCGATCGATGATCTGACGCGCCCGGCCTTCCGCCGGCGCCTGCGCCGCTATCAGCGCGAGATCAACGAGGCGACGGGCTATCCCTTTCTCGTCTTCCGCACCGAGGATCTCGCCCTCGTCGGCGGGCTGACGCTGTCGCATATCGTGCGCGGCGTGACGCAGTCCTGCTCGCTCGGCTACTGGATGGGCGAGCCCTATGCCAGCCGCGGCCTCATGACGGCGGCGGTCAAGGCGGTGATTCCGTTCGTGTTCGACACGCTCCGCCTGCACCGGCTGGAGGCGGCGTGCCTCCCCCACAATGCGGCGTCGATCCGCCTTCTCGAAAAAGCCGGATTTACCCGCGAAGGCTATGCCCGCCGGTACCTCTGCATCGATGGAAAATGGCAGGATCACTTGCTTTTCGCCATCGTATCCGACGATCCACGCCCTTGACGCGCGGACAGGCGGAGTGGCGTCCGCCGGCGTTCACGTTTTCTATCCAATTGAAAATTCCTTGGACTGCCATGCCGTGGAATAGTACTTGTCGGCGGCGTGCAGGAGGTTTGTTGTTTGTCGCTTAACCGCATTGTCGCCGCGATCGGCATCGTGCTGTTCGCGCTTGTCGGAAACGTGTCCCGGGTCGAGGCTCTCGACGCCGTCACGGTTCCGCTTGACGGCAAGACGCTCGACCTCACGGAAGCCATCGATTTTGCCTCGCGCGACCCATCCGACCGCGTGCAGGTCTCGACGGCGCCGGGCGCCGACGGGATCGTGCGCCGCATCGAGGTGCGCTCGAACCAGGCCGGCGGCACCTCCTACTGGGCCTATTTCGCGCTTTCCAACAATGGCGACGAGCAGATCGACCGCCTGCTGGTGGCGCCGCATTTCCGCCTCGCCAATTCCGGCCTGCTGATCCCCGATCTCGGCGCCTCGCGCATCGCCTCGGTGACGCCGAGCCAGGGCTTTCCGCCCGAACGCCAGCCGAGCCAGGAAGCGGACGTCTTCCGCATCACGCTCGATCCGGGCGCGAACGTGACCTTCGTGGCGGAGCTTCGCACGCCGAACCTGCCGCAGCTCTATCTGTGGGATCCGGACGCCTACAAGGACTCGATCAACTCCTTCACGCTCTACCACGGCATCGTGCTGGGCATTTCAGGCCTGCTGGCGCTGTTCCTCACCATCGTCTTCGTGGTGAAGGGCACGGCGATGTTCCCGGCGACAGCCGCGCTCGCCTGGTCGGTTCTGATCTATCTCTGCATCGATTTCGGCTTCTGGAACAAGGTGATCCAGATCGCGCCGGGCGACGACAAGATGTGGCGCGCCTTCGCGGAGGTGTTCCTGTCCGCGGCGCTGCTGATTTTCACCTACACCTATCTGAACCTCAATCGATGGCATGTGCGCTACAGCCACGCCACGATCGCCTGGCTCGTTGGCCTGCTGATCCTGATCGTGGTCGCGGTGTTCGAGCCCGGCATCGCCGCCGGCGTCTCGCGTCTCTCCTTCGGCCTCACGGTGTTCCTCGGCTTCGTCGTCATCGTCTACATGTCGCTGCGTCACTACGACCGCGCCATCATGCTGATCCCGACCTGGGTGCTGCTGATGGTGTGGATCGCGGGCGCCTATCTGACCGTGACCGGCGTCCTCGCCAATGACGTGATCCAGCCGGCGCTGAATGGCGGCCTCGTGCTGATCGTGCTGCTGATCGGCTTCACGGTGATGCAGCACGCGTTTGCCGGCGGACAGATCGCGCAGGGCACGATCGGCGAGACCGAGCGGCGCGCTCTGGCGCTGGTCGGCGCCGGCGACATCGTCTGGGACTGGGACGTCGCGCGCGACCGCATCTTCACCGGCACCGATGCAGAGGAACTGCTCGGCCTCAAGCAAGGCACGCTCGAAGGCCCTGCCCGCGACTGGCTCGAAGTGCTGCACCCGGCCGACCGCGACCGTTTCAAGTCGACGCTCGACGCCGTGGTCGAGCAGCGGCGCGGACGCATCAGCCAGGATTTCCGCCTGCGCTCCGAGGACGGCCATTACCGCTGGTTCCACCTTCGCGCCCGCCCGGTGATCGGCTCCGATGGCGAGGTTCTGCGCTGCGTCGGAACGATCAGCGACGTTACCGACGAGCGCACCGCCGAGGAACGGCTGCTGCACGACGCCGTCTTCGACAATCTGACGGGCCTGCCCAATCGCCAGCTCTTCATAGACCGCGTTGCCGGCGCGATCATTCGCAGCCAGGCCGAAGGCGCCGTCCGCCCGGCGATCTTCATGCTCGATATCGACCGCTTCAAGCAGGTCAATGACAGCTTCGGCCTATCGGTCGGCGACTCGATCCTCCTGACCATCGCCCGCCGATTGGCGCGCCTGCTCAAGCCGCAGGATTCGCTGGCCCGCATTTCCGGCGACCAGTTCGCCTTCCTGCTGATCTCGGAGAGCGAGCCGGAGCGGATCGCCGCCTTTGCCGATTCGGTGCGGCGGACGCTGCGCGCGCCGATCTCCTTCGGCGATCGCGAGATCTTCCTGACGGCCTCCATCGGCATCGCGATGCATGACGCCCGCCAGGGCGACGCGCAGGACTTCGTCAAGGACGCCGAGATGGGCATGTTCTATGCGAAGCGCCTCGGCGGCGACCGCATCGAGGCCTTCCGTCCGGCACTGCGCGAACAGGGCTCGGACACGCTGACGCTGGAGGCGGATCTGCGCCGCGCCATCGGCCGCGAGGAGATCAAGGTTCTCTACCAGCCGGTCGTCCGGCTCGAGGACCGCACCATCGCCGGCTTCGAGGTTCAAGCGCGCTGGGACCACCCCAAGCACGGGCGCATCCCGCCAGCCGACTTCATGTCGCTCGCCGAGCGCAACGGCCTCATCATCCCGCTTGGCCTGTTCGTGCTCGATCGCGCGGCGCGCCAGTTGTCGGACTGGCAGGAACAGCTCGGGCGTGACGTGCCGCTCTTCGTCTCCGTCCCGATCGCCAGCCGCCAGTTGCTGCGCCACGACCTGATCAACGACGTCAAATCGGTTCTCTCCCGCTCCGCCGTGCAGCGCGGCTCGCTGAAGCTCGAATTCCCCGAGAGCCTGGTGATGGAGAACCCGGAATATGCGGCGCAGGTGCTGGCCCGCGTGCGCGAACTCGGCGCTGGCCTCGCGCTCGACGATTTCGGCACCGGCTATTCCTCGCTCTCCTATCTCCAGCGCTTCCCCTTCGACACGCTGAAGATCGACCAGAGCTTCGTGCGCGGACCGACGGCCAAGCATCGCCGCGTGGTGCTGCGCGCCATCATCGGCCTTGCGCATGAGCTGCACATGGACGTGGTGTCGGAAGGCGCCGAGACCGAGGACGACGCGCTCGACCTCTATGATCTCGGTTGCGAATATGCCGCCGGCCTCTTGTTCGGCCAGCCCATGTCGGCGCAGGACGCGGGCAAGCTGCTCTTCCGCGAGGAAGAGGCGATGATCGCCTGAGCATGGCCCCGCGCCATGCTTGACAGCGGCGGTCGCCATCCTTCTATTCCGATCGTCAGCCGCGACGGACCCATGATGACCGCTGCCGAAAAGCCCCCGCTCGATTTGAAGCTCTCCGCGCCGCGCGGTTTCTGCGCCGGCGTCGACCGGGCGATCCAGATCGTCGAGCTCGCGCTGAAGAAATTCGGCGCGCCGGTCTATGTCCGGCACGAGATCGTGCACAACCGCTATGTCGTCGACGGGCTGCGCGCCAAGGGCGCCGTCTTCGTCGAGGAGCTGGACGAGATCCCCGACGACGGCCAGCCTGTCGTCTTCTCCGCGCATGGCGTGCCCAAATCGGTGCCGGACAGCGCCCGGGCGCGGCAGATGTTCTTCCTGGACGCGACCTGCCCGCTCGTCTCCAAGGTGCACAAGGAAGCGCAGATCCATTTCAAGCGCGATCGCGAGATCGTGCTGATCGGCCATGCCGGCCATCCCGAAGTGATCGGCACGATGGGCCAGTTGCCCGAAGGCGCGGTCAGCCTGATCGAGACGGTCGAGGATGCCGCGCGCTTCACGCCCCGCGACCCGGCGAACCTTGCCTATATCACCCAGACCACCCTGTCGGTCGACGACACCGCGGCGATCGTTCGCGTGCTGCTGGAGCGCTTCCCCGCGATCACGGCACCGCACAAGGAAGATATCTGCTACGCGACGACCAATCGCCAGGAGGCCGTGAAGCGGATCGCCGGCCTCGTCGACGCGATGATCGTGGTCGGCGCGCCGAACTCGTCCAATTCGCAGCGCCTGCGCGAGGTCGCCGAGCGCGAGGGCTGCCCCGTCTCCATCCTCATCCAGCGGGCGGCCGACATCGACTGGTCGCGCCTCGACGGCATCCGAAGCGTCGGCGTCACCGCCGGGGCATCCGCGCCGGAGATCCTGGTCGAGGAGGTCATCGACGCCTTCGCCAGCCGTTTCGACGTCCGCGTCGAGCTGGTGCAGACCGCCGAGGAGACGATCGCCTTCAACCTGCCGCGCGAGCTTCGTCTCTCGGCCGCCGAATAACGGGAAACGAATGGCCGTCTATACCGAGATCGCCGACGAGGAGCTCGAGCGCTTCCTTGCGGGCTATGAACTGGGCGCCCTGCTCTCCGTGAAGGGCATCGCCGAGGGCGTCGAGAATTCCAACTATCTGATCGTCACCGAGGCCGGCCCGCATATCCTCACGCTCTACGAGAAGCGCGTCGATCCGACGGATCTACCCTTCTTCATCGGGCTGATGGAGCATCTGGCCGCGCGCGGCCTCACCTGCCCGCAACCCGTGCGCAATCGCGCCGGCGAGGCGCTCGGGGTGCTGGCCGGCCGTCCGGCCGCGATCGTGACGTTCCTCGAAGGCATGTGGATACGCCGCCCGCGCGTCGAGCACTGTGCGCAGGTGGGCGAGGCGCTGGCCCAGCTCCATCTCGCCGGCGAGGGCTTCGCGATCCACCGTCGCAACGCGCTCTCGGTCGATAGCTGGCGTCCGCTCTTCCAGCGTTCGGAGGAAGGGGCCGATACCGTCCTGCCGGAGCTCGGCGCCGCGATCCTCAGGGAACTCGACCATCTGGAGCAAAACTGGCCGCGGGATCTGCCGGCGGGCGTGATCCATGCCGACCTCTTTCCCGACAATGTCTTCTTCCTCAAGGGCCACCTTTCCGGCCTGATCGACTTCTATTTCGCCTGCAATGATTTCCTCGCCTATGACGTGGCGATCGGCCTCAATGCCTGGTGCTTCGAGGCGGATGGGGCGCTCAACATCACCAAGGCGCGCGCCCTGCTCGCCGGCTATCAGCGCGTGCGCCCGCTCGGTGCGGACGAGATCGCCGCGCTGCCGCTGCTGGCGCGCGGATCGGCGCTGCGCTTCCTGCTGACGCGGCTCTATGACTGGCTGAACGTGCCACCCGGCGCGCTCGTCGCGCCGAAGGACCCGCTCGAATATTGGCGCAAGCTGCGCTTCCACCAGTCGGTCGACGACGCCGGCGCATATGGAATGGATCTTTGAACGATACGGCAAACGAAGGCGCGCGCGTCGCGATCTGGACGGATGGCGCCTGTTCCGGCAATCCCGGCCCCGGTGGCTGGGGTGCGGTGCTCGTCTATGGCGACAAGGAGAAGCTGCTCAAGGGCGGCGAGGCGCTGACCACCAACAACCGCATGGAGTTGATGGCGGCGATCGAAGCGCTCAGCGCGCTGTCGCGGCCCTGCGCCGTCGATCTGCACACCGATTCCCAATATGTGAAGGGCGGCATCACCGGCTGGATTCACGGCTGGAAGAAGAACGGCTGGAAGACCGCCGACAAGAAGCCGGTCAAGAATGTCGATCTGTGGCTGAAGCTCGACGAGGCGCTCGTGCGCCACAAGGTGACCTGGCACTGGGTCAAGGGCCACGCCGGCAACGAAGCCAACGAGAAGGCGGACGAGCTGGCCCGGGAGGGCATGGCGCCGTTCAAGACGAAGCGACGCCCTGCCCTGCCGAATGTTGGATAGCGCTCAGAGCGCCTCGAGGATCGCCGCGGCGCCGGAGACGTTCACGCCCGGCTCTTCCTCGATGTTGAGCAGCTTCACGACGCCGTCCTCGACGATCATCGCATAGCGCTTCGAGCGTACGCCGAGGCCGTTCGGAACGAGGTCGAGTTCGAGGCCGAGCGCCTTGGTGAACTCGCCCGAGCCGTCGGCCAGGAAGAGGATCTTGCCGTCGCCGCCGGTCGCCTTGGCCCAGGCGTCCATGACGAAGACGTCATTGACCGAGACCACGGCGATCTCGTCGACGCCCTTCGCCTTGATCGCGGCATACTGCTCGACATAACCCGGCAGATGGTTGCGATGGCAGGTCGGCGTGAAGGCGCCGGGAACGGCGAACAGCACGACCTTCTTGGCCGAGAAGATGTCGGCGGTGGATTTCTCGACGACGCCGTCGGGCGTCATCACGCGGAACTTGGCGTCGGGCAGGCTTTCGCCGACCGAGATCGTCATGGAAGAACTCCTCAGGCTGTGGGGAACGGCTTTTTGTTTGGAGGGTGGCTCGCGCCGTCGGCCAGACTAATGTCCCGCGCCGGTTGCGTCGAGATGGAAGCGCCGCTCGGTCGCGGCGTCGCCCTCGGTCAGGGTGAGGCGGATCTCGGCGCCGTCGATCGGCGTCGTCGCCGACTTGCGGTCGACCGCGAAGCGAAAGCGCGTGACGCCCTCTTCCTCTGCGTCAGCGGCCGCCGGCGGGGCCGGATACCAGTCGGCGGGCGTCTCCGCGAACAGCAGCACATCGTCTGCGCTGCCGGCGTGGATCTCGGCCTCGAAGACGGGCGCGCGGTCATCGCCGTCGACGCGCTTCAGCGCGAGGATCTCGAACTCCCCCGGGCGTCCCGGGCCCGGCAAGGCGGCGCGCGCTTCCCGGATCAATCCGTCGGCAGCGTTGTCGCGATCGTCCGCCGGCACATCCAGCACCGCCTTGATCGCGACGGGAAGGCAGACCTCATCGCAGACGCCAAGATCGGCCGCGAGATCGAGGCGCACCGGCTGGCCAGCCGTGGAGGGTGCGACGCGGACCGGCAGCGCGACGCGGTCGTGATAGACATTCGAGGCCGCGAAGCCGTCGTCGGAGCGCTCGGGCGCCGGGAACTCGACCTCGGCGCCCCCCGCGTTCCGCGAGGCGGAGAAGTCGAAGCGCGGCGGAATGCCGGCGTCGCCGGGGCTGCGCCAATAGGTCTTCCAGCCCGGTTCCAGCTCCATCTCGATCAGGCCCTGCAGCGCGCCGCTCTCATCATGCGTCGCGACCAGGCGAAGGCGGACGTGCTCGCCCTCGACCCACTCGCCGATCGCGGCATGGGCGGGCATGGCGACGGCCAGCAGGGCGAAGGGAGCGAGACGGGCAAGGCGCAGGCGGGGCATCAAGGTTCGCGATCCTCGGCATTTGCGGTCGGATGGCTCTATCGGCTGGGGGCCGCCTTGAACAGGCCGACGCCGCGCCCGCCGCCCCCGGCGCGATCATAAGTTCGTGTTTCGCCCAAGCGGCCTTAGCTTTCCTTTTGCCGGCGCCGTGATAGGCTTTCTTGCATGAGCGAGAGACCCCATCGCGCGTCCGGCCTCGGCGGCTATCTCGACGGGCATTTCCTGATCGCGATGCCCGGCATGGAAGACGACCGCTTCGCGCGCGCCGTCGTCTATCTCTGCGCCCATTCCGCCGAAGGGGCGATGGGCATCGTCGTCAACCAGCTCGTGCCGCAGATCGAGTTCGTCGATCTTCTGGTGCAACTGGATATCCTGCCCGAGGGTCCCGAGATCCGCGTTCCGGCTTCGGTGAGCCGGATGCTGGTGCAGCGGGGCGGTCCCGTCGAAACCGGTCGCGGCTTCGTGCTGCACAGTGCGGACTATTTCATCGAGAACTCGACCATGCCGATCTCCGAGTCGGTGTGCCTGACGGCCACGCTCGATATCCTGCGGGCCATCGCCTATGGCTCGGGCCCCGAAAGCGCCATGCTCGCGCTCGGCTATGCCGGCTGGTCGGCCGGACAGCTCGAGCGGGAGATCCAGTCGAATGGCTGGCTCCATTGCGAGGCGAGCGCCGATCTCATCTTCGACCGCGACCTCGACAGCAAATATGGGCGCGCCATGGCGCTGCTCGGCGTCGATCCCTCGATGCTGTCCGGTGATGCAGGGCACGCCTGACGCTAGTCAGTGCCGCCGACGGATCACGCCGCGCGCGAACACCGCATAGACCGCGACGAGGGCCAGCGCGAGCCCGTACCACGTCACCGCATATTGCAGGTGGTTGTTCGAGAAGATGATGGTCGTCTCCCCGCCCTGCGGCAGGCCGCCCGGATTGGGCGTGGCATCGGCATCGATCGAATAGGGCGCGACGCTCGCCGTCGGGAGGCCGGCAGCCGCAGCAAAGCGGGCCGGCTCCCGCGCGAACCATTCATTGTCCTTCGGCGCACTCTCGGCGAGGAGACGCCAGGGCGTCTCGGGCCGGCGCGCGAGGCCGGTCACCGTCACGCGGCCCTCGACCTGCCCCTCGGGGCGTGTCGTCGCCGCCTGCCGCCCATCCGGGACGAAGCCGCGATTGACATAGACGATCCAGCCTTCGTCCGTCTTGAGCGGGGTGAAGACCCACCAGCCGACGCCGCCGAGCGGTCCCCGCGGCTTGGAAATCTGGCCGTAGAGATGCGCCTCCGCATCGTTCAGGAAGACGCCGGAGACGGTCACGGGCGTGTAGTCGAAATCCGCGATGTCGAGCGTCGGCCACGCGGCCGGGCCGGGCGCGGGAACCGGCGCGAGGGCCGTGCGCGCCTCGACCTGCGCGATCAGCGCTTCCTTCCAGCCGAGACGGCGAAGCTGCCAGGTTCCGAGGCTGCAGAGGATCGCGAAGACGATGAGCGTTGCGATGGTCGGCGCGACAAGGCGGCGCCAGGTCGGGAGAGTGGCTCGATCGGCCATGGTTGGCTCACGCCTCGCTGCGCCGGCCGGCGGTCAGCCTTCGACCCGCCCCTGCTCGGCCTTGGTGCGGTACTGGATCGCGATCATCAATCCCTTGAGCGGACGCAGGAGACCGAGCGACAGGCCGATCACCAGGGGAAACCACAGGATGATGTGCACCCAGATCGGCGGCTGGAAGGTGAATTCCACATAGAGCGCGAGGAACGCCACGATGAAGCCGACGATCATGATGACGAAGACGGCGGGGCCGTCGCCGGAATCGATGAAGCTGTAGTCGAGGCCGCAGACGCGGCAACGCGGCTCGAGCGCCAGGAAGCCCTTGAAGAGCCGGCCCTGGCCGCAGCGCGGGCAGAGCCCGCGCATGCCCGTCTGGCCCGGCGAGAGCGGCGGATAGAGCGCCGTGTCCCGCGGCTGTGCCGCCGGGGTTCCGTCCGCCTCGCTCATGACTCATCTCCCGAGAGGAGGAAGAGCCGCCGAGAGCGGCGGCTCCTTTGCCGCGGCCTGGATCAGGCCGCGTGGATCGGCGCGCCCCAGCCACCCCAGACATAGATGGCGAAGAAGAGGAACAGCCAGACGACGTCGACGAAGTGCCAGTACCAGGCCGCCGCCTCGAAGCCGAAATGCGCCTTGGGCGTGAACTGGCCGGCCAGCGCCCGCAGCAGGCAGACGATCAGGAAGATCGTGCCGATGAAGACGTGGAAGCCGTGGAAGCCCGTCGCCATGAAGAAGGTGGCGCCGTAGATATTGCCGCCGAACGAGAACGCCGCATGCGTGTACTCGATCACCTGCACGCAGGAGAAGATCACGCCGAGCACCACGGTGAGGAGGAGGCCCCACTTCAGGCCTTCGCGATCGTCATGGATCAGCGCGTGATGCGCCCAGGTGATGGTCGTGCCCGAGGTGAGCAGGATCAGCGTGTTGAGCAGCGGCAGGTGCCAGGGATCGAAGACCTCGATGCCCTTCGGCGGCCAGTGCCCGCCGGTGAACTCGTAACGCGCGACGTTCTGCGCCTCGCTGGCGAAAAGGCTCGCATCGAAGAAGGCCCAGAACCACGCGACGAAGAACATGACCTCCGACGCGATGAACAGAATCATGCCGTAGCGCATGTGCAGCTGCACGACGCGGGTGTGATGGCCCTGCTGGCCCTCACGGATCACGTCGGTCCACCAAGAGGCCATCGTGTAGAGCACGATGAGCAGGCCCGGGATCAGCCACAGCAGCGATTCGCCGTGCATGTAGGCGACGGCGCCGAGCGCCATCGCGAACGCGCCGACCGCACCGAGGACGGGCCAGGGGCTCGGATTGACGAGGTGGTAGTCGTGGTGCTTGGCGTGGGCTTCAGCCATGAGGATCTCCCCCGGTCCTTGTCAAAGCGGCTTCCCCGAGTTCGTCGCGTCGTTCGACGCCAGCGGGGCCGGCTTGGCCTCCGCGCTCGGGTAGAATGTGTATGAGAGTGTGATCGTGTCGGTGAAGCGGTTGTCGGCATCCTCGAGGATCGCCGGATCGACGAAGAACGTCACCGGCATCTCGACCTTCTCACCCGCCTTCAGCGTCTGCGAATTGAAGCAGAAGCAGGCAATCTTGTTGAAGAAGCGCCCGGCCGAATCCGGCTGTACGTTGAAGCCGGCCTGGCCGCTCGATTCGGCGCCCGTCCGGTTCTCCGCGAAGAAATTGACCTTGGCGACCTCGCCGAGCCGGACCTTGATCTGCCGCTGCTCGGGCCGGAAGGCCCAGCCGATGCCGTTGGCGACATTGGCGTCGAAGCGCACGATGATGGTCTTCTCGCTCGGCACGGCCGGCGCAGTCTCGGCGCGCTGCGTCGTGCCGCCATAGCCGGTGACCTGACAGAACAGCTTGTAGAGCGGCACGGAGGCGAAGGCGGCGCCCAGCATCGCCGCGCCGAACACGGCGCAGGCCGCGGCGGTCACCGCGAAGGAACGCCGACGCGGCTCGGCCTTGGCGGCCTCGCTCTTCGTGCTCTCGTGCTGGCTCGCGTCCATCATTGGCCTCAGAGCGTCCGGTTGAGCACGTTGCCGCCCATGCGGACGATCGTGACGGCCCAGAACAGGATGACGAGCGCGCCGAGCGACAGTCCGATCGCGATCGAACGGGCACGGCGGCGGCGCAGCTGCGCCTCCGTCAGGCGGATGCCCTCGAGCTCGACGGGCGGGGCGACGGGCTTCTCTTCGGGGCCGGCGTTCATGCGATCAGGCCGGCAAGCTGGGCCACGCGCTCGGCGAGCAGCATGGCGAAGAGCAGGAAGAGATAGAGGATCGAGAAGGCGAAGAGGCGCTTCGCGGCCTTCATCGACGTGTCGGCTGCGTCCATGCGGAAGACGCGGATTGCGAGCACGACGAACGCGACGCCGAGCAGACCCGCGAGCACGCCATAGGCCGGCGTGGCGAAGCCGAGGATCGCCGGCAGCACGCCGAGCGGCGCGAGTAGCAGCGAATAGAGCAGGATCTGGCGCTTGGTCTCCGCGACACCCGACACGACGGGCAGCATCGGAATGCCGGCGCGGGCATAATCGTCGGACTTGAACAGCGCCAGCGCCCAGAAATGCGGCGGCGTCCACATGAAGATGATCAGGAAGAGCACGATGCTCTCGAGGCTGACCGAACCGGTGACGGACGCCCAGCCGATGATCGGCGGGAAGGCGCCGGCGGCTCCGCCGATGACGATGTTCTGCGGCGTCCAGCGCTTCAGCCACATCGAATAGATGACGACGTAGAAGAAAATGGTGAAGGCGAGCAGCGCGCCGGCCACGGGATTGACGAGGACGGTGAGGACCAGCACCGACAGCCCGGCCAAGGTGAGGCCGAAGGCGAGCGCCTCGCTGCGCGTGATCCGGCCTGCGGGAATCGGACGGTTCCGCGTGCGGCTCATGACGCGGTCGATATCCGCGTCGTACCACATGTTGAGCGCGCCCGACGCCCCGGCGCCGACCGCAATCGACAGGATCGCCGCGAAGGCGATCACCGGGTGAATTCCGCCGGGCGCCAGCACGAGGCCGGTCAGCGCGGTGAACACCACCAGCGACATGACGCGCGGCTTCAGCAGGGCAATGAAGTCCGAAGGGCCGGCCAGTTGGCCGGCCTCCGTCTCGATACCCTCGATCTGCACGTCAGACATTTTCTTCATCCATCCGGAGCGGGCGGGACGGCAGTCCCTGCCCGTCCCGCGGCCTTTTTCGTCAGTGCTTCACGTCGCCGATGCGCGGCAGGACTTCCCACTGGTGGAAAGGCGGCGGCGAGGAAAGCTGCCATTCGAGCGTCGTCGCGCCCTCACCCCACGGATTGTTCGGGGCGGGGATCTTCTTCAGGAAGGCGTCGATGACGCCATAGAGGAAGATCAGCACGGCGAAGGCGGAGATGTAGGAACCGATCGAGGAGACGAAGTTCCAGCCCCACATCGCGTCCGGATAATCCGCATAGCGGCGCGGCATGCCGTCGAGACCGAGGAAGTGCTGCGGGAAGAACACCAGGTTCACGCCGACGAAGGTGACCCAGAAGTGCAGCTTGCCGATGCGGTCGCTGTACATGTAGCCGAACATCTTCGGGAACCAGTAGTACCAGCCGGCGAAGATGGCGAACACGGCGCCGAGTGACAGCACGTAGTGGAAGTGCGCCACCACGAAATAGGTGTCCTGGAAGGAGCGGTCGAGGCCGGCATTGGCCAGCATCACGCCCGTGACACCGCCGACGGTGAACAGGAAGATGAAGCCGATCGCCCACAGCATGGGCGCCTTGAACTCGATCGACCCGCCCCACATCGTCGCGATCCACGAGAAGATCTTGATGCCGGTCGGCACCGCGATGACCATCGTGGCGGCCACGAAATAGGCCTGCGTCTCGAAGGAGAGGCCCGTCGTGTACATGTGGTGCGCCCACACGACGAAGCCGACGACGCCGATGGCGACCATGGCGTAGGCCATGCCGACATAGCCGAAGATGGGCTTGCGCGAGAAGGTCGAGATGATGTGGCTGATGATGCCGAAGCCCGGCAGGATCAGGATGTACACCTCGGGATGGCCGAAGAACCAGAAGAGGTGCTGGAACAGGATCGGATCACCGCCGCCATCGGGCTTGAAGAAGGTGGTGCCGAAATTGCGGTCCGTCAGCAGCATGGTGATCGCGCCGGCGAGCACGGGCAGCGAGAGCAGCAGCAGGAACGCCGTCACGAGCACGGCCCAGGCGAAGAGCGGCATCTTGTGCAGCGTCATGCCAGGGGCGCGCATGTTGAAGATCGTGGTGATGAAGTTGATCGCGCCGAGGATCGACGAGGCACCGGAAATGTGCAGCGCGAAGATGGCGAGATCGACCGCCGGACCCGGCTGGCCCTCCGGGCCGGAGCCCGAGAGCGGGACATACATTGTCCAGCCGCCGCCGACGCCGTGCTGGCCGGCCGCGCTCGGCATGAACATCGAGATGATGAGCAGCAGCAGCGAGGGCGGGAGCAGCCAGAACGAGATGTTGTTCATGCGCGGGAAGGCCATGTCCGGCGCGCCGATCATGATCGGGACGAACCAGTTGCCGAACCCGCCGATCATCGCGGGCATGACCATGAAGAAGATCATGATCAGGCCGTGCGCCGTCACGAAGGTATTGAAGACGTAGGGATTGCCGAAGATCTGGAGGCCCGGCTGCTGCAGCTCGAGGCGAATGCCGACCGACAGCGCGCCACCGATGATACCCGAGAAGATCGCGAAGATCAGGTACATCGTGCCGATGTCTTTGTGGTTGGTCGAATAGACCCAGCGCCGCCAACCGGTCGGATGATCGTGGTGATCGGCAGTATGCGCAGCACCCGTGGCCATGGCCTGCTTCCCTTCCCTGAATTCACAGCCTCACCGCCTTGGCGGCGGGAGGCCCTCAATCAATGTCCCGCGAGCGCCTCAGCGCACCGCGACGTCAACGTTGCTCTCGGCCTCGGCCACCTTCGGGCCGTCGGTCTTGATCGACGCCATCAGCGACTTGTAGGCGCCGGGCAGATCGGTCTTGGCCGTCTCGACCCAGGCCTTGAACTGCTCGGGCTTCACGACGCGGATCGCGATCGGCATGAAGGCATGGTTGATGCCGCACAGCTCCGAACACTGGCCGTAATAGACGCCCTCGCGCTCGGCGAGGAACCAGGTCTCGTTGAGGCGACCGGGGACCGCGTCGATCTTGAAGCCGAAGGCCGGCACGGTGAACGAATGGATCACGTCCTGGCCGATGACCTGCATGCGCACGACGGTGCCGACTGGGACGATCATCTCGTTGTCGACGGCGAGGAGGCGCGGCTGGTTGGCCGGGTCCGTGCGCTGGTCGTCGGTCAGCATGGTCGAGTCGAAGGCGACGCCGCCATTGTCCGGATATTCGTAATTCCAGTACCACTGAAGGCCGGTCGCCTTCACGGTGAGGACCTTGGCCGGATCATAGTCCTTGATCACGCGGCCCGGATCCTGCTGGGCGAAGAGCAGCGAGAAGGAGGGCACGGCGATCGCGATCAGGATCAGGATCGGCGCGACCGTCCAGACCACCTCGATCATAGTGTTGTGCGACGTCTTCGAAGGCGTCGGATTGGCCTTCGCGTTGAAGCGCACCATCACATAGATCAGCAGGGCCAGAACCAGAATCACGATGGCAACCATCGCGATCGTGATGCCGGTGCCGAACCGGTTGATCATATCCATGATCGGTGAAGCCGGCTCCTGGAACCACATCGCCCACGGGGTCGGCTGCGCAGCCGAGGCGGCGCCCGCAGACGCGCCCCAGACAGCAGCGACGGCCCCCGCCAGCGACAGCCAGGACACCGGACGCGTCATCGACTTCGCCACCTCGTCACTCCCTTTTCGTACCGCCTTCAAGGCCCGAACCCCTCCCGGTGCCGGCCCGGCCTCCGTTGCGCCATTTTCCGCAACAGTATAGGCCGAAGCAAATCAGCTTTCACGGCGATTTCGGATTCGGCCGAATATCGCCCGACACAAATCACATTGCGCCCTCGACCCGCAACGGTGGATCGATCGAAATGATGCGGCAAATCGCGCCCTGTTGCTCCAGATCAAGGCGCAGCGCGGCTCTGCCTCTCGGCGATGGGTCGTGCGATAAGAACGAAGCGGACGCGAACGAGATGAGGAGACCGGCCCCTTGAAGGTCAATCTTGCGGCAACCCTGAGCGGCGCGGCCTGGCGCCCGTCCCGAATCGCCCGTCTGTCGGGCTTCGCCCTGCTCGCGGCCTTCTGCCTGCTGCATGCCGGCGGCGCTTCGGCGCAGGGCGTCTCGCGCGGCAAGGACGGCGACTGGGAGACCCGTTGCGACAAGCCGCCGGGCGCGCAGGAGGAGGTCTGCTCGATCATGCAGTTCGTCTCCGCCGAGGACCGCCCCAATGTCGGCCTCGCCGTCGTCGCGCTGAAGACCGTCGACAAGAAGGCGCAGATCCTGCGCGTGCTCGCCCCGCTCGGCGTCTATCTGAAGCGCGGTCTCGGCGTGTCGGTCGGCACGGTCGTGTCGTTCAAGTCGCCGCTCGGCGACGGCGACAAGCCGGGAACCGTGACGGTCACCGTGCCCGCCAATGTCGATGCCAAGCAGGGCGACATCCTCGTGCGCGCGGACAATAACGAGTTCATGCGCATCGTCGCCATGACCGACCGCACCGCCACCGTGCAGTGGAACGGCGACAAGCCGGCCAGCGTCGGGATCTCCGAGGTGTTCCAGAATCTTGGCGCCGTGGGCTTTGACCGCTGCCTGCCGGATGGCTGCGTCCTCGACGTCGATCTGACGCCGCAGGTGCTCGACATGCTGCGCAAGGGCACCACCGCCCTCTTCTATGTCTACCAGACCCCCGATGACGGCTTCGGCATCCCGGTCTCGCTAAACGGCTTCGCCGCCGGCTTCGACAAGCTGCCCTGAGGGAGGCCGATATGGCTGCGATCGAATCGCTCGACCAGCTCCGCGCGCTCTATGGCGCGCCGCATGGCCGCGCGGTCGCCAAGCAGCTCGACCGGCTGGATCGGCATTGCCGCAGCTTCATCGCGCTGTCGCCGTTCCTGATCCTCGCCACGCAGGGTGCGGACGGGCTCGGCGACGCGACGCCGCGCGGGGATCATCCCGGCTTCGTCTCCGTGCCCGACGACCACACGCTGATCATCCCCGACCGGCCGGGTAACCGACGGCTCGATTCGCTGTCCAATATCGTGGAGCGCCCCGGCGTCGGCGTGCTGTTCCTCATTCCCGGCGTGGACGAGACGCTGCGCGTCAACGGCACGGCCGTGATCGATGACGATCTCGCGCTCCGCGAGGCGCATCGCGTTGAGGACAATCTGCCGGCGACCGTCCTCGTCGTCAGCGTGAAGGAAGCCTATCTCCAGTGCGCCAAGGCGTTGATGCGCTCGAAGCTCTGGTCCGACGAGACGAAGATCGAGCGCTCGCGCCTGCCGAGCATGGGCGAGATGCTCAAGGACCATACGCGGTCCCAAGAGACGCCTGAGACGCAGGAAGCGATGCTGGCGCGCTATCGCGGCGCCCTCTATTGAGAATGCGCGACAGTTCGCAGGGGACGATGACCGGTACCGGTTCGCGCGACGACCATGAGGCTCGGCCTGAATAGCGGGTCGAGCTCCGGTCGTTCCGACCCGCTCCGGTCTCGACGCACACCATGGTTGTCGACCTTCTCACGATCTACATCGTGGTGCTGCTGAACGCGGCGACGCTGACCATGATCTGGTTCGCCATTTGGCGGTCATATCCAGGTTTTGACGCCGCCCGGATCTGGACCTTTGCCGCGGGCAGCACGGCCCTTGGCGGCGTCGTTCTCATGGCGGCGGAACCGACGCAGTCCAAAGCGCTGCTCCTCGGCGGCAATGCGATCGTCCTGCTCGGCTATTGCCTCTCCTGGATCGGCGTCCGCCGGTTTCTGGGCCGGCCCGAGCCCTGGCGGGCCACCGCCATACTGATCGTCCTTTCGATCGGCCTGCTCTATCTGTTCCAGGACAGCCGAACGGCCCGCAATCTGATCTACGCGGCGGGACAATCGCTCCCACTGCTGTTCGCGATCATGGAATTGCGGCGTGGCGGCCGGCCCGCGGCCGGCTTCGCCATGGCGGGCTGGGGCATGACGGCGAACATCCTCGCCCGCCTCCTCTGCTTCGGTGCCGTCGCGGCCCACGCCAATGGCGCGGCGACCTTCGAGGTCTATAGCGCGATCTACACGGCCGGCATCCTCGCCCAGATCTTCACGACGATGGTCTGGAACTTCGGCTTTGTCATGATGGCGATCGACCGGCTGCGCGGCGAGTTGCTGGACATGGCGCTCGTCGACGAGCTGACGGCGCTCGCCAATCGCCGGGCCTTCCATGAACGCGGCGCGGCGGCGGTCGCCCACAGCGTCGCCACGGGCGATCCGCTGGCGCTGCTCGTCGTCGACCTCGACAATTTCAAGCAGATCAACGACGAGTTCGGCCATGCGGCGGGCGATGCGAGCCTCGGCCATTTCGCGCGGCACGCGGCCGCCCGCCTGGCGCCGGAGGCGCTGCTCGCCCGCACCGGCGGCGACGAGTTCTGCCTGCTGCTGCCCGGAATGGACCTCGACGCCGCAGCGGAGACCGCCGAGACCCTCGTCGCCTCGTTCCGGTCCGCCCCGCTCGTCTGGCGCGGCCAGGCGATCCGGCTGACGGTCAGCGTCGGCATCGCCGCTCTGCCGTCTGCCGGCGTCGCGGATATCGAGGCGCTGATCGATCTTGCGGATGGCGCGCTCTACGCGGCCAAGCGGCGCGGCCGGGACGGCTATATGACCGCCGAGCCGGACGAGCCCGGTCCGGTCGCGATCCTCGACTGACCGGCACTCTTCCGCGCGTCCTGCGTTTCGGGGGTGCGAAACGCGTCCGGCTCTCCTATCTGTTGAACTCGTTCCCTGCCCCGGAGCCTGCCATGTCCGACGATACCCATTCCATCCTCGCCAGAGCCGGCCTCGACCGCGACGAGACCGAGGCCGTTGTCGCCGCCGCGCTCGCCGGGGCCGAAGATGGCGAGCTCTATCTCGAATATGCGCAGTCCGAGGGCCTCGTCTTCGACAATGGCCGCCTTTCGGGCGCGAGCTACGATACGCGCCAGGGCTTCGGCCTCCGGGCGGTGTCGGGCGAGGCCGTCGGCTATGCGCATTCGGGCGAGATTACGCTCAATTCGATCCGCCGCGCCGGCGAGGCCGTGGCCGCCGTGAAGGGCCCACGCTCCGGCGTGCTCGCGGCGCCGCCGGCCGGCACCAATCGCGTGCTCTATACCGACGAGAACCCGCTCGGCAGCCCGAGCTTCGCCGAGAAGGTCTCGCTGCTGGAGACGATCGACGCCTATGCGCGGGCGAAGGATCCGCGGGTCAAGCAGGTCTCGGCCTCGCTCGCCGGCTCCTGGCAGATCGTCGAGATCCTCAGGCCCGACGGCACCTTCCGCCGCGATATCCGCCCGCTGGTGCGCGTCAATGTCTCGCTCGTCGTCGGCGATGGCGACCGGCAGGAGCAAGGCTCCTATGGCATGGGCGGGCGCGAGGGCTTCGGCCAGTTCGTCACGACCGAGCGCTGGCAGCACGCCGTCGACGAGGCGTTGCGTCAGGCGCTGGTCAATCTCGACGCCGTCCCCGCGCCAGCGGGCACCTTCGACGTCGTGCTCGGCCCCGGCTGGCCGGGCGTCATGCTGCATGAGGCGGTCGGCCATGGCCTCGAGGGCGATTTCAATCGCCGCGGCGAGAGCGCCTTTTCAGGCCTGATGGGCCAGCAGGTGGCAGCAAAGGGCGTCACAGTCGTCGACGACGGCCAGATCGCCGGCCGGCGCGGCTCACTCTCCTTCGACGACGAGGGCACGCCGACCCAGGCGACGACGCTGATCGAGGACGGCATCCTCGTCGGCTACATGCAGGACCGCCAGAATGCCCGCCTGATGGGCATGCAGCCGACCGGCAATGGCCGCCGGCAGTCCTACGCCCATGTCCCGATGCCCCGCATGACCAACACGATCATGCGCGGCGGCGCGCACGACCCGGCGGAGATCATCGCCTCGGTCAAGGACGGGCTGTACATGGTCTCGTTCGGCGGCGGCCAGGTCGATATCACCAGCGGCAAGTTCGTGTTCGGCTCGACCGAGGCCTACCGGATCGAAAACGGCAAGATCGGCGCGCCGGTCAAGGGCGCCATGCTGATCGGCAACGGGCCGGAGGCGATGCGGCGCGTCTCGATGGTCGGCAACGACATGGCGCTCGATCTCGGCATCGGCACCTGCGGCAAGTCGGGCCAGGGCGTGCCGGTGGGCGTCGGCCAGCCGACGCTGCGCATCGACCAGATCACGGTTGGCGGCACGGCGACCTGAGGCCGCGTCGATACGGCGCTTGCCAGTCCCACCATCCGCTCATTAGGAGGCGGGTGCGGCACATGCCGCGCCCGCGCCATGCGCTCGCCCGGCGGCCATTGTTCGCGCCGGCGGCCGCTTTCCGGCGCGCTGCCACAGCGGGCCGGATCATGGCCGCGGAAGGAAGACAATGAGCGACGATATCGTCAGAGACAGCAACGGCAATCAGCTCAATGACGGTGATTCCGTCACGCTCATCAAGGACCTGAAGGTCAAGGGCACGTCCGAGACGATCAAGCGCGGGACGCTGGTCAAGGGCATCCGCCTGACCGGCAATACCGGCGAGATCGAGTGCAACACCAAGCAGGTCAAGGGCCTCGTCCTGAAGACCGAATTCCTGCGCAAGGCCTGAGGCCCCAGGCAAAGCACCAATTTTCGCCTCCACCTCTTGCCGGCGCGCGATCACGGAACATCTTCACGATTCCGGGAGCGGCTGCTCGTTCTGACGGCGCGGCTCCCGATCGTCGCAACCGGATCGCGCCCATAGAGGTCTTGATGCTTCGCCGCCCCACCCTGCTACGCCTGATCGGCTTGTCGCCCATCGTCCTCGCCACGCCCGACGCCATGGCCGCGCCCGAGATCAATGGCGTCTGGGCGCGGGGCGATGGCAACGCGCATGTGCGCATCGCGCCTTGCGGCGCGGATCTGTGCGCCGTGAACATCTGGGTGAAGGACACCAGCAAGGGCGAGGCCGTCGGCGACACGCTGGTGATGATGGTGAAGCCCCAGGCCCCCGGTCGCTATACCGGCACGGCCTATGACCGGAAGCGCAAGCTGACGGTGTCGATGGATATCAGCGTCGAGCCGAAGCGCCTCAAGAGCCGCGGATGCGTGCTCGGCGGACTGGCCTGCCGCAGCGTCTCGTGGAGCCGGCTGCACTGAAGCGGCCGGCGCGCGCCGCGATCAGGGATAGAGCCGGTCCTTCGACCATTCGCCCAGTTCCGGGGTTGCGCGGCGGAACACCACGCGATCGTGCAGGCGGAAGGCGCCATCCTTCCAGAATTCGATCTCGACGGGGCGGATGCGGAAGCCCGACCAATGCGCCGGGCGCGGTATGTCGCCGAGCGGATATTTCATCGCGACGGCGGCGACCGCCTTTTCGAGGGCGAAGCGGGATTCGAGCGGTCGGGACTGCTGCGAGGCCCAGGCGCCGAGCCGGCTCTGCCGGGGCCGCGTCGCGTAATAGGCGTCGGCTTCCTCGTCGGTGACGATCTCGACAAGGCCACGCACGCGGACCTGTCGGCGCAGCGACTTCCAGTGAAACAGCGCCGCGGCCTTCTTCTGCGACAGAAGCTCACGCCCCTTGGCGCTCTCGAAGTTCGTATAGAAGACGAGGCCCGCCTCGTCGAAATCCTTCATCAGGACCATGCGGACATTGGGCAGGCCATCCGGATCGACGGTGGCCAGCGCCATGCCGTTGGGGTCGTTCGGTTCGGACTTCTCCGCCTCCAGCAGCCAGCCGGCGAAGAGCGCGAAAGGATCGGTCGCCTCGGTGAAGTCACCCATCATTAATCAACATTTCCGATAGTGGGGACGCGGGGGGCGCCCGGAGCGGTTGGATGTCGCGATTGCACAGACATATAGCGGCCATGCGTGCTCCGGCCAACCGGGCCGCCGCATGACGTTTCGCCCCGCCTGCCTGCTGCCTTTCCCCTGCCTGGCCTTGAGCCTGGCCGTCTTGGGTCTGGCCGGCTGCAGCGTCGCCCCGCTCGGCGGCGACAATGAACTCGACATGACCACCACCGGCTCGATCGCGCGCGCCGCGCCGGCCGAGCCCGCCGCGCCGCTCGGCTATGCCGCGGCGCCGGAGAAGCCGAAAAGCGTGATCGACGGCGTCGCGCCGTCGGACTGGGAGCGGATCCGTCTCTTCGCGGCGACGAACGTGACGCAGGCCAAGGTCGGCGAGGTGCTCGACTGGACCAATGCCGATACGGGCTCGAACGGAACCATCGCGCCGCTCGCCGCCATGCGCCCCGCCACCGAGGGGCGCGAATGCCGCGCCATCGCGCTGACGATCAGCGACGTGCGCGGCATACGCCGCTATCAGGGCGACGCCTGCCACACGCCGGACGGCATGTGGCAGCTCTTCGATGTCGTGCCGGAAGACACTGCTCTACTGTAGCGCATTGATTCGCTTTCGCTGTTGAGCGGCCACGGGGCGCTCCGCCGGCGGCGGAGAATGCGCATCTCCGCATGGCGGGTGACTGGAATCCGGTTATCGGCCTCCCTATATCCAATCGATCCCGGGGCTGCCTTTAGACCGGGATGAAATCTGCCCTTCGAGGGGGTTTTCATGCGTGATCCATACGAGGTGCTCGGCGTCGGTCGGACGGCGAGCGAAGCCGAGGTCAAGAAGGCGTTCCGCCGCCTGGCCAAGGCGCATCATCCCGACCGCAACAAGGACGATCCCAAGGCGCAGGAGAAGTTCGCCGAACTCAACTCCGCCTATGAGATCGTCGGTGACAAGGACAAGCGCGAGAAGTTCGACCGCGGCGAGATCGACGCCGACGGCAAGCCGCGCTTTCAGGGTTTCGAAGGCTTCGACCCGCGCACGGCGCAGGGCGCCGGTGGCGGCGCGCGCTCCTTCCGCTGGTCGACCGGCGGCGCGGGCGCCGATGACGACATCCTGAACGACATTTTCGGCGGCTTTTCCGGCTTTGGCGGTCAGGGCGGCTTCGGGGGCGGCGCTGGCTCGGCGCGCTCGGGCTTTGGCGGCGGGGCGCGCGCCCCACGCCGCAGCCGCGGCGAGGACGTGACCGCTCATGTCGCCGTCACGCTCGAGCAGATCGCGAATGGCGAGAAGGCGCGCGTCGAACTGCCGACCGGCAAGACGCTCGAAATCGCCATTCCTCCCGGAACGCGCGCTGGAAAGTCGATCCGCCTGCGTGGCCAGGGCTGGGCGAGCCCGGATGGCGGGCCGGAAGGCGACGCCATGGTGACGGTCGATTTCGTGCCGCATCCGCTGTTCAAGCCGGAAGGCGAGAATCTGCGGCTCGAACTGCCGATCTCGCTGGACGAGGCGATCCTCGGCGCCAAGGTGCGCGTGCCGACGCTCAGCGGCAGCGTCACGACGACGGTGCCTGCCGGCTCCAATGGCGGTCGCGTGCTGCGCCTCAAGGGCAAGGGCCTGCCGACGTCAACCGGCGGCCATGGCGACCTGCTCGTCGCGCTCAAGATCGTGCTCCCCGAGACGATCGATCCCGAGCTCGAGGCACTGATGCAGCGCTGGCGCGAGGAGAAGCGCTATTCGGCGCGCGGTCCGGAGTTCGGGGGCTAAGCCGACCTAGCCAGGCCGCGGCGCCGCTGCGCGTTTCAGCCTGTCGACGATCGCTTCGCCGAGCCCCTCGCCGGGGATCGGCATGACGGCGATCGTCGGCGCCGTGCCGTCGAGCTCGCGCAGCGCCGAGAACAGCCGAGCGGCGGCCTCGACGAGATCGCCGGCGGGGCTCAGATTGACGGTCGCCGCCGCCTGGTCCGCGCCGGGCGGCAGGTCGGAACCGAAGGCGAGCAGCGCCTCGCCCGGCCGCACATCCCGAACATCCAGACGAAGCGCCGCATTCGGCGCGTAATGGGAAAGCAACTGCCCCGGCGATGTCGGGGCTTCGCCTTCGCCCGGCGCGCTCGTCCGCAGCGCCCGCCCGGCGACCTGCTCGATCGCGGCGCGCGGCAGGCCGCCGGAGCGCAGCAGGAAGATGTCCTCGCCTTCGACTTTCACAATGGTGGATTCGACGCCGACCGCGCTCGGTCCGGCATCGAGCACGAAGGCGACGCCCTCCGCGAAATCCGCGTCGACGTGTTCGGCCGTGGTGGCGCTGACATGGCCGGAGCGATTGGCGCTCGGCGCAGCGAGCGGACCGCCGAATTCGGCCAGAAGCGCCCGTGCGACCGGATGGGCGGGAACGCGCACCGCGAGCGTGTCCAGCCCGGCGGTCACGAGTTCGGAGACCACCGCCCGGTTCGCGAGCGGCAGCACCAGCGTCAGCGGCCCCGGCCAGAACTCTTCAGCGAGCCGCCGCGACAAGGGATCGAAGCGGACCAGCCGCTCGGCCGCCGTCCGATCCGCGACATGGGCGATCAGCGGGTTGAAGCGCGGCCGTCCCTTGGCCGCATAGATCCGCGCCACCGCCTCGCCGTTCCGCGCATCGGCCGCCAGGCCATAGACCGTCTCGGTCGGCATGGCGACAAGTTCGCCCCGGCGCAGCGCGGCCGCCGCCCGGCCGATGGCCGATGGATCATCCTTTGCGTGCAGGATCGCGATGCTCACCGTCTCTCTTGTCCCGAAAGGCAACCCGACGTCGGGTCCAGGCCGGTGAAGAGCCGCACGACGGCGTGATCCGTCAAGCCCCGTCGATGGCAGTTGCTTATTTGCGACTTGAATTGAATGATATAAGAACCGCTGCGTGCTGGACTTTGAGGGACGAACAAAAACGAAGCGGCACGAGAGGTGAGGATGAGGATCGCGGGACGGACGACCGCATGAGCGCGGGGGTCGAAGTCGAGACACGCGCCGGTGTGACGGTCATCAGGCTCGATCGGCCGGAAGCGGAGAACGCGCTGACGGTCGCGATGCTCAGCGCCGTCGCCGATGCGCTGGTCATCGGCGAGCGCGATGGCCGCGTCCGCGCCTTCGTCCTGGCCGGAACGCCGGGCTGCTTCTCCGTCGGCAGCGATCTGCGCGAACTGCTCAATTTCGCAGACAATGGCCGCACCGACGACGGCATCGCCCGTTTCTTCAAGACCCTCGCCACCGTCGAGAAACCCATCATCGCCGCGGTCGACGGCCTCGCCATGGGGCTCGGCGCCACGCTCCTGTTTCATTGCGACTATGTCGTCGCGAGCGAATGGTCGGCCTTCGAGGCGACCTCGATCGAGCTCGGACTGGTCCCGGATGCGGCCTCGACGCTGCTCGCGCCGCGGCTGATGGGCCATCTGCGCGCCTTCGAGTTCCTCGTGCTCGGCGAGCGCTTCGATGCCCAGAGGGCGCATGAATGCGGGCTCATCAACAGCATCGTCGCGCCGGAAATGGTCGAGGCGACGGCGATGGAGATCGCGACGCGGCTCGCTTCGCGCTCGACCGAAGCCGTCGGCATCGCGCGACGGCTGATGCGCGGCGACCGGCGCGAGATCCTGTCGCGGATCGATCAGGAAGCGGCGGCCAATGCGGATCGCCTCCGCTCGCCTGTCGCACGTGACACGCTCGTGGCCTATATGCGGAAGGCGCGCTGAGCCGTCCCGGCTCCGGACGAACTGGAGAGCCGAGCCATGACGACGCTCCTGATCCACCACCCGATCTTTGCCCAGCATCTCGTGCCCTTCGGCCATCCGGAGCGGCCCGAGCGGATCGTCGCAGTCGAGACCGTTCTCGCCGAGGCGCGCTTCGACGCACTCATCCGCCGGCAGGCGACCATGACGGATGCCGAGACGATCCTCACCTGCCATCCGCTCGCCCATCTCGATGCGATGCGCACCGCCAGCCCCTCCGAGGGCATGGTTCGGCTCGACGCCGACACGATCATGTCGCCGAAGACGCTGGAGGCAGCGCTGATCGCGGTCGGCGGCGCCTGCGACGCGGTCGATGCCGTGCTCACCGGCGTGGCCGACAACGCGTTCTGCGCGATGCGCCCGCCCGGCCACCACGCCGAGCCGACTCACGCCATGGGCTTCTGCTTCTTCAACCAGGCGGCGATCGCCGCGCGCCATGCGCAATCGAAGCACGGCATCGGCCGCGTCGCGATCGTCGATTTCGACGTCCATCACGGCAATGGCACGCAGGCGATCTTCTGGGACGATCCCTCGGTCCTCTACGCCTCGACGCACCAGATGCCGCTTTATCCCGGCACCGGAGCCGCCTCGGAAACGGGCGCCGGCAATATCGTCAACGCACCGCTGCCGCCGGGCGCGGGCGGCGAGGAATTCCGCGAGGCCTTCGAGGATCGCATCCTGCCGGCGCTCGATCGCTTCGCGCCGGAACTCGTCATCGTCTCGGCCGGCTTCGACGCGCACGAGCGCGACCCGCTGGCGAGCCTCGAACTGATCGAGGCGGATTTCGCCTGGGCGACGGCGGTCCTGATGGAGCGGGCCGATCGCTTCGCCGGCGGCCGGCTCGTCTCGGTGCTGGAAGGCGGCTACGACCTCAAGGCGCTCGCCGGGTCGGTCGCAGTCCATGTCGAGACGCTGATGGGGCGCTGAGCCGCGCCGCTACAGCGTGCTCTTGCCCGTCAGATGCCGCTCGATCTCGTTGGTCGGCAAATGCGCGAGGTCCTTGGCGATCTCGGCCGTGAGCGCAGCACGGACGACATCGCCGAAATGCTGCCGGAGAATGCCGAGCGCCTTGGGCGGCGCGACGACGAACAGCCCCTTCGGCTTCTCGGATGCGACCAGCTTGCCGAGATCGGCAGCGACCATGGCCAGGAACTCGACTTCGCCCGCCTCATGGAAATCGGTCGTCTCGACGGCGCTGCGCGCGCTGCCGTGCGATTGGTAGACACGGCCGGGTCGGTCGGTGCCGAGGTCGTGCGCCGGCGCCTCGAACTCCGCAAAGTGCTCGACCGCCTTCAGGTTGACCAGTTCGGCGTCGCCCTCGTTGCGGAAGAGCAGCGCCTTGGCGCCGTCGCAGACCACCACCAGCGCATGCCTCGGAATCGTGATGTGTTCCATCTGCCGTTCTCCCTCTCGATAGCGATGAACCGTTCCTCGTGACGACAACGGCGCCAGGCGCCGCCGGTTCGCCTTGATTTCCGTCAACGAAGCCGTCTCGCGCTTGCACCCGGCGCGCCGATCGCCCAAAAAGAGGCCGACGAAGTGGAGAACGAACCATGTCCGACGCCAGCGCCGTTGCCGGCCTTTCCTTCGAGAAGGCGCTCGCCGAACTCGAGACGATCGTCGGGCATCTGGAGCGCGGCGACGTGCCGCTCGAGGAATCGATCAAGATCTATGAGCGCGGCGAGGTGCTGAAGAAGCACTGCGAGGCGCTGCTCAAGCAGGCCGAAGCCAAGGTCGAGAAGATCCGCACCGGCGCCTCCGGCGAAGCGATCGGGACCGAGCCGCTCGACGTCGAGTAGCCGGACACGTCAAAGGCTGAACAGGCCGTCTTCTGCCGGTGCCCTTCCGCCGTCGCGCGGAGGCTCTATTCTCTCTCCAGCACACGAGGGAGAGCCACCATGAGCCCCAGCGATCATGATCCGATCTATGGCGATGCCGCGTCGAGCGAGGCGATCGAGCTGATCGTCGTGCCGCGCACCGTCGATGTCGCCGGCTTTCCGGTGCGCCGGGCGTTGCCGACGGCCAAGCGGCGCCTCGTCGGGCCGTTCATCTTTCTCGACCAGATGGGGCCGAGCGAATTGCCCGTCGGCGAGGGGCTCGACGTGCGCCCCCACCCCCATATCGGGCTCGCGACGGTCACCTATCTCTTTGACGGCGAGATCGTGCATCGCGATTCGACCGGCGTCGAGGCGTCGATTCGTCCGGGCGACGTCAACTGGATGACGGCCGGGCGCGGCATTGCCCATTCCGAGCGCTCCAGCCTCGAATTCCGCACGCGGGCCAATGACCGGCTCGTCTCGGGGCTGCAGACCTGGGTCGCGCTGCCGAAGAGCCATGAGGAGACCGACCCGGTCTTCCATCATCACGACGCATCCGCCCTCCCCCTGCTCGACGATGGCGGCGCGCATGTCCGCGTGATCATCGGCTCGGCTTTCGGCGCGACCTCGCCGGTCGAGACCTATTCCGACACGATCTATGCCGAGTTCATTCTGGAGCCCGGCGCGAGCGTCCCGATCGACGCGGCCCATGTCGAGCGCGCGCTCTATCTCTTCTCCGGCGAAATCGAGATCGCCGGTGACGTCTTCGAGGGCGGCAGGCTGCTCGTGCTGCGCCCGGGCGATCCGATCACCGTCACGGCGCGCTCCAACGCCCGCTTCCTGCTGGTCGGCGGCGCGCCGATGGACGGCCCGCGCCACATCTGGTGGAACTTCGTCTCCTCCTCCAAGGAGCGCATCGAACAGGCCAAGGCCGACTGGGCGCATGGCCGCTTCGGCAAGGTGTTCGGCGACGAACGCGAGTTCATCCCGCTGCCGGAGTGACACCACCGCTCCGGCAAGGCCGGCCTGCCGCAAATTGATGCTTCTGCGGGGTCGGCGGGGTGCGGCATGATAGTTTCTGCCTCACACCGAAGGGGACGCTCATGCTCACCACGCGCCAGCCCGTCCTTCGTCGCTTCTGGTATGCGACGCATCGCCTGGAAGACCTCGCCGGCGGGCCGAAGCCGTATACGCTGCTCGGCGAGAAGATCGTGCTCTTCCTCGATTCCGCCGGGGAGCCGGCGGCGCTGATGGATCGCTGCTGCCATCGCACGGCGCGGCTTTCCAAGGGCTGGTGCAAGGGCGATCTGATCGTGTGCGGCTATCATGGCTGGGCCTATGACCGCACCGGCGCGCTGATCGAGGTGCCGCAATTCTCGCCGGACCAGATCGTGCCGCGCATCGGCGTGCACGCCTTCCACTGCGTCGCCCGCTATGGCTATGCCTGGGTGTGCCTCGGCGAGCCGCTTGGCGACATTCCCGAAATCCCGGAGGATTCGAACCCCGGCTACCGGCGCATCCAGCAGTTCCACGACATCTGGAAGACGGCGCCGCTGCGGCTCATGGAGAACTCGTTCGACAACGCGCATTTCTCCTTCGTGCACCGCGCGACCTTCGGCCAGATCACCCAGCCGGTGCCGGAGAAATACGAGATCAACGAGACGGATTACGGCTTCGAGGCGGAGACGATCGTCGAAATCAACAATCCGCCGCCGGCCTACCGCATCACCGGCTCGGACGCGCCGACGACCAAGCGCCATATGCGCAACAAATGGTTCATGCCGTTCTGCCGCCGCCTCGACATCGAATATCCGTCGGGCCTGCGGCACATCATCGTCAATTGCGCGACGCCGGTCGACGACGGCACGATCCACCTCGCCCAGATCCTCTACCGCAACGACAGCGAGGCGGATTGCAGCGCGGAAGAGCTGATCGCCTGGGACGCGGCGATCGTCGAGGAGGACCGCGACATCCTGGAGGCGACGGATTTCGACGCCACGATCGACATGAAGCGCAAGGTGGAGGCGCATATGCCCTCCGACCGGCCCGGCATGATCATGCGCCGCCGCCTGCTCAAGCTGCTGCAGGACCACGGCGAGGACGAGGTCTCGGAGGCGAGGCCAGCCGTCGCCGTGCCCGACATGCCCGCCTATGGCGTCAGCGTCGATTGAGGCGAGCGTCTCAGTCGCGCAGATACGCCTTCGCCAGCCCGTGATAGAGCGACTCGCGCGAGACGAGGCGCGCGACACCGTAGCCGAGCAGTGCCGTGCACATGACCGGTACCGTGTCATGCGTATCCGCGGTCATTTCGAGGATGATGACGAAGGCGGTGATCGGCGCCTGGACGACGCCCGCGAAATAGCCGGTCATGCCGAGCAGCGCCGCCGGCGCGATCGTCGTGCCGAACACGGTCGCGATCAGGGCGCCGAAGCCGGTGCCGACGGCGAGCGAGGGCGCGAAGATGCCGCCCGGAATGCCTGAAAAGGCCGCGAGCAGCGTCGCGACCAGCTTGGCCGGCGCGAAATACCAGGGCGTCGCGCCACCATCGAGCGCGGCCTTGGCGATGCCATAGCCGGTGCCGAAGGTGATGCCGCCGCTGGCGATTCCGAGCAGCGCGCTCGCAAGGCCGCAGGCAAAGGCGATCAGCAGGCTGCGCCTCAGGGGCGAGGCCGCGACGAAGACGCGGATGAGGCCGACGCCCTTGAGCATCGCGGAGGAGAACAGCGCGCCGAGCAGCCCGCCGCCGAGCCCGCAGACGACCACCAGCATCCAGCCCTGCACGCCGACGACGCGGCCTCTGGGCGTTCCGAAATAGTCGTAATTGCCGACCAGCGCGATCGCCACGAGGCCGGCGACGATGACGGCCGTCAGCACGAAGCCGGAGGTGCGCGCCTCGAAGGAGCGCGCCATTTCCTCGATCGCGAAGACGATGCCGGCGATCGGCGTGTTGAACGCGGCGGCGATGCCGGCGGCGGATCCGGCGAGGATGAGCGTGCGCGGGCGACCGATGCCGCCGAGGCGGCCGGCCGCCAGCATGATCGACGCGCCGACCTGGACGGTCGGGCCTTCACGGCCGATCGAGGCGCCGCAGGCGAGGCCGAGCAGCGTCAGGACGATCTTGCCGATGGCGATGCGGATCGACAGCAGCGCGCCGCGCCGCTCGTCGCCCGTGACCTCCATGGCGGCGATGGTCTGCTGGATGCCGCTGCCCTGCGAGCCCGGAAAGACTGTGCGGGCGATATGCGCGGAGAGGACGAAGCCGGCCGGCGTCAGGAGGAGCGGCACCCACCAGCCGAAGGAATGCGCGAAATCGAACAGTTCGCGGGTCCAGTCCGATGCCAGCGCGAAGCCGACGCCGACGAGCCCGATGACCACGGCCCCGCCCCAGAAGACAAGCCGCCGGACCCAGAGCCGGCGCGACAGGAAGAGCCGGCGGTGGACGGTGAGATGGTGGCGACGCGCACGCACGATCAGCTCCGGACGCTGGATAACCGCTCAGAGCGGGGCGTAGTCGATCTCGAGAAAGGCCGCGACCTCGGGAATCCAGCGATCGCGCACGAAAGCGACATGATCGGGATGGTCGTTATAGCCCTGATAGGCCGCCGCGTCGGCGAACTCCATCGAGAAGCCGAAATCGAACTCGTTCTTGGGGCTGACCTGGCGCAGGCGTTCGAAGGCCGTGACACCGGGGATCGTTTCGAGGACGCGCGCATCGGCGAGAAAGGCCTGCTCCGCGGGCGAGCTCTTGGGATGCTTCAGGCGGAAGGCGACGGTGTGACGGATCATGCGGGACGGCTCCCCGGTTGGCCTGCCGGGAGATCTAGCGCGAACGCCACGCCAAAGCGACCACGAAGCGCGGCGTGGCTCGTAGCTGGCCGTCTCCTACTGGATGCCGATGCTTCGATTGATGTTCAGCTGTTCGGTCTTCAACGAATCGAGCCGGATTTCATTCTGGATGGTGTCGACCGGCACACCCGGCTTGAGCGCCCCGATCGTCCCGCCGCCTTGGCCGGGCACTGGATTGGAAACGATCAGCACGCACTCGGGATAGGGACTGCACTTCGGCAGTTCAGTGGCTTGATTCGCAGGCGCTTGCAGATCCTCGGCGAACGCCGCATCGGTTGGCACGACCCATGCCAGAGACAGCCCGAGCAGTCCGGCAGCAAAGACATTCTTCATGGCTTCCCTCCTGATCCGGAGATGGGCGCGAGTTCGAGATTGGCGGAGCGAAATCCAAAGACCAGAGGCTTCTGAAAAACTGCGTTGATCCTGAGATCATCGGTCGCCGACTGATCGAACCCAGCGCGATTGTCGCCATTTGGCTCGGGGGTCACGGCGGCAGCTGGAGGAGCCGGAGCATCCGCCGCAGCATCGCCCAATGTGACGCCTGCGGCCTGGGGGCGAGCGACCTTCACCCCACGGCTGCCGCCGACTTGATTGGAAGACCGTAGCTCACGTGTCATGAAAACGCGCGCCACGACCATCAGCTGGAGCTTGTAGACGTAGCTCCCCGCCGTGTCTTTCACGTTGATCGCAGGACCGAGAACATAGGACAGCATCTGTCGCGAGAATGAATCGGTGCAGTACGGCTTGCCGTCCGGCGTCGAGCACCACACAGCGAGCATGCCGGCGGCTTTCGGAACGGAGACGCCGTAGGTCAGCGCCACCGGGATCTGGATCGATGTGAAGCTGTGATCATCGCGACCGGCCGACAGGTCCGCCACCGATGTGCCGGCAGCGAGAGCCCCCTGAGCATTGCGGGATATCATCAGTCCGGGAAATGCGACAAGCTTCAGCGCTATTTGCCGGCCGCCCGTTCCAGGAGCGATCTCCAGATTGCTCTGCGCCGGAAGCTTGTCCGTTTCCGGCGCGGCCGTCAGATCAAAAACCGGCGCCCACTGCGCCTCAGGCTCAATGAAGCTGCGCAGATCGATATGGGCCACGCGCATCGACTTGCCCAGCAAACCGCCCTCGGCGTTCGCGACGGCGATGATGACATCGCCGACACTGAAATCCTCCGTTGGCGGATAAACGGGCTGGATGTCCAGAAGCGAGATACTGTCGTTCCATGATCGGGATGTCGCCGATCCCGCCGGCGGCGGCCTTATTGAGCTAAACGGCTGGATCCAGACAAGGATCGCGATCAGGACTGCCCCGATGGCGATGCCTTGCCAGGCATACTGGCGCACGAACGATCCCCAGCCAGCCGCGATGGTGCCAAGCGATGCCTCGCTCTTCGCCCCCGAGTCGGTCGGGTCGGCAGTATCCGCTGGGTTTTCGCCATCAGCCGCCTGCCCGACAGCCGGGGTCACCGCTGCGGGCGGCGCCTCGCCAGTAGACGAAGAGCCTTCATTTTGGTCGCCGGCTTGCGAAACCTGTCCCATGCCGTCGCCTCATTGGCGTGAAGCCGGATAAGTCACCCATACAATCTTAATGTGCTTTTCTGGTTTCTACAATCTTTTAGTGTAAATACAACCCTGATGCACGCCGCTGTCCTTCCGCCCCTCACGCCCCGCGCGCGTTGCCACGCCTCGCCGCCTCGTGTAACCGTCAGGGCTTCATTGATTTCAGACATGCAATGACCGGCAAGCCCGATACGCCCCTTCTCGACACCGTCGACATCCCCGCCGATCTGCGGCGCCTGCCTGAGAGCGCTCTGCCGCAGCTCGCCGAAGAGCTGAGGGCGGAGATGATCAGCGCCGTCTCGCAGACGGGCGGGCATCTCGGCGCCGGGCTCGGCGTGGTCGAGCTGACGGTCGCGCTGCACTATGTCTTCGACACCCCGCGCGACCGCATCATCTGGGACGTCGGCCACCAGGCCTATCCGCACAAGATCCTGACCGGGCGCCGCAATCGCATCCGCACGCTGCGCCAGGGCGGCGGCCTTTCCGGCTTCACGCGGCGCGCCGAGAGCGAATACGACCCGTTCGGCGCCGCGCATTCCTCGACCTCGATCTCGGCCGGCCTCGGCATGGCGGTGGCGCGCGATCTCGCGCAGGGCGACAACGCCGTCGTCTGCGTCATCGGCGACGGCGCCATGTCGGCCGGCATGGCCTATGAGGCCATGAACAATGCCGGCGCGCTCCGCTCGCGCCTCATCGTCATCTTGAACGACAACGACATGTCGATCGCGCCGCCGGTCGGCGCCATGTCGGCCTATCTCGCCCGCCTCGTCTCGGGCCGCGCCTATCGCACGATCCGCGACGTCGCAAAGCAGCTCGCCCGCAAGCTGCCGCGCTTCTTCCACGACAAGGCGAAGCTGACGGAAGAATATGCGCGCGGCTTCTTCACCGGCGGCACGCTGTTCGAAGAGCTCGGCTTCTACTATGTCGGGCCGATCGACGGCCATAACATGGATCATCTCCTGCCCGTGCTGCGCAATCTGCGCGACGCGCCGGACGGGCCGATCCTGCTGCATGTCGTGACGCAGAAGGGCAAGGGCTATGCCCCGGCCGAGGCCGCGCCCGACAAATATCACGGCGTCAACCGCTTCGATGTCGTCACCGGCAAGCAAGCCAAGGCGACGCCGAACGCGCCGTCCTATACCCGCGTCTTCGCCGAGAGCCTCGTCAAGGAAGCCGAGCGCGACGAGAAGATCGTCGCGGTCACGGCCGCCATGCCCTCCGGCACCGGCCTCGACCTGTTCGGCCAGGCTTTTCCGAACCGCACCTTCGATGTCGGCATCGCCGAGCAGCATGCGGTGACCTTCGCCGCCGGCCTCGCCGCGGAAGGCTACAAGCCGTTCTGCGCGATCTATTCGACCTTCCTGCAGCGCGGCTACGACCAGATCGTGCATGACGTCGCGATCCAGAAGCTGCCCGTGCGCTTCGCGATCGACCGAGCCGGCTTCGTCGGCGCCGATGGGCCGACCCATGCGGGCTCCTTCGATACCGGCTTCCTCGCCGCGCTGCCCGGCATGGTGCTGATGGCGCCGTCCGACGAGGCGGAGCTGGTCCACATGATCGCGACCTCGGTCGCGATCGATGACGGCCCCTCCGCCTTCCGCTATCCGCGCGGCGAAGGCGTCGGCGTCGACCTCCCCGCCCGGGGCGAGATCCTGCCGATCGGCCGCGGACGCATCATCCGCCAGGGCTCCAAGGTCGCGATCCTCTCCCTCGGTACCCGCCTCGCCGATGCGTTGAAGGCGGGCGAGGAACTCGACACATACGGCCTGCCGGCAACCGTCGCCGATGCGCGCTTTGCCAAGCCCCTCGACACCGCCCTGATCCTCGACCTGGCGCGAAACCACGAAGTCGTCGTCACCGTCGAGGAAGGCGCGAGCGGCGG
The DNA here is from genome assembly GCF_014196455.1 of Kaistia hirudinis. GTDB lineage: Bacteria > Pseudomonadota > Alphaproteobacteria > Rhizobiales > Kaistiaceae > Kaistia > Kaistia hirudinis. The sequence continues at coordinate 581,397 of NZ_JACIDS010000002.1, read as the reverse complement.
TTTCGGCGCGCAGGTGCTGACCTTCCTCGCGAAGGCCGGCGGGCTCGACCGCGGCCTCAAGATCCGCACCATCACCATGCCGGATGCCTTCGTCGAGCAGGACAAGCCCGAGACGATGATCGCCGCAACCGGCCTCGACGCCCGCGGCATCGTCGCGACGGTATTCGAAGCCCTCGGCCGCGACGTCGAGGCCGCGGCGATGCGCCGGGCGTAAGGCGCCGGCAGGCGCAGATCGAGCGAATACAGCGTCTCTTTCTCGCAAAAACGGGCGCGCCGCAGGGGCGCGCCCGGTCTTGATCGGTCGTTTCGGGCTATTGCCCTGACTGGTTCTTCAGCATCTCGTCGACCTGCGCCTTCACAGCCTCCAGGTTGAAGGATGCCGGCGCCTGCATCGGCGGATAGTCGAGCGCGGTCGCGGCGAGTTTCGCCACTTCCTGCTGGACCAGGACGAAGCGCCAGAACTGGCGGGCGTAGAAATCGTTCATGTAGCCGCCGGCGCCGTCATTCGTGCTTTCGCCGCGAATCGAGGGCGTGCGCTCGAACGGGTCCTGCCGGATGTTGACGATCGTCGGCATGTCGGTCGTCACCTTCTCGCCCGGCCAGCCCCAAGGCTGCTGGAAGAACTGGAACTTGAAGTCGTCGATCCGGATCGCGCCGAGCTTGGCGCCGCCGAAATAGAACAGCTCATGGCGTGCGGAAGGGCCTTTTCCCTCAAGAAGCGCCAGCTGGTTGTAGCCGTCGAGATGGTTCTTGTAGGTCCGGCCCTCGAGTTCGACGCCCTTCAGCAGCTGGTTGCCGATATCCGGATTGCCCGCCGCGGCGGCGAGCGTCGGCAGCCAGTCGAGGCCGGAGACCATCGCCGATTCGACGGTTCCCGGCTTGACCGTGCCCGGCCAGCGGATGATCGCCGGAACGCGGAAGCCGCCCTCATAGGTCGTTCCCTTGGTCGCCTTGAACGGCGTCATGCCGCCATCGGGCCAGGTGAAGACCTCGGCGCCGTTGTCGGTCGTGAAGATGACGATCGTGTTGTCCTCTTCGCCGATGTCCTTCACATGCTGGAGCAGCGCGCCGATGCTGTCATCCATCTGCGCCATGCCGGCCTCCTCGAGGCCGAAATTCGTCGTCTCGTTCATCATCGCCTGATACTTGGGCGGCAGGAACGTGAAGACGTGCATGCGCGTCGTATTGTGCCAAACGAAGAACGGCTTGCCGTCCTGCTTGGCCTTGTCCATGAAGTTGTTGCTGGCTTGCACCAGAACGTCGTCGAACGTCTCCATGTTGTACTTGGCGGGCGGTCCCTTCTGCCAGCCCTGCCGGCCGGCCATGTCCGGGAACGGCGCGAGCGGGCCTTCATCGACGATCCTCTGCTTGCCGACCTTGCCCCAGCGCGGCTCCACCGTCGGGTCGTCGACATCGCTGGCCCAGCTGTGGATCAGGTTGCGCGGCCCGGTCTTGTCGAGCCAGCTCTGCGGCTAGTCGTGCCAATAGGGATCCGACATCGCGTCGAGATGGTAGAGATAGCCGAAGAACTCGTCGAAGCCGTGCACGGTCGGCAGGTACTTGTTCAGATCGCCGAGATGGTTCTTGCCGAACTGGCCGGTCTCGTAGCCCTGCGCCTTCAGCACCGTCGCGAGCGTGACGGCCTCGGCGGGCATGCCGACATCCGCGCCGGCCTGACCGACGGTGGTCAACCCGGTGCGGATCGGCAGTTCGCCGGTGATGAAATTGGCGCGGCCGGCCGTGCAGCTCGCCTCCGCGTAATAGTCGGTGAACATCATGCCCTGGGCGGCGAGCTTGTCGATGTTGGGCGTCTTGCCCGACATGATGCCGCGATGATAGGCGCCGACATTGAACCAGCCGACGTCGTCGCCCATGATCACGAGGATGTTCGGCTTGCGGGCAGTTTCCGCGGCCTCGGCCGGAACGGCGGCCGCGCCGGCCGCGGCCAGGACAAATCCGGCAACCATCAGGGCCATGCCGCCGAGTGCCGGTCCGCGCGCGCGCTTCGCGATGGTTCGCGCGATCTCTGGAATGACAGGGTTCATCAAGTCCTCCTCAAGTCTGAAAGCTACGAGATCCCCCATCTCTCGACCCCGGACGGCCCAGCCTTGGCCGCTGCGACAAATTCCGGACGCAGACCGTCGTCCGCTTTGCGGTATCGATTTTTGAACCAGTCAATATCATGAAAATATCCGTCTGGTTATCGAATACACGACAACGATACCGCGATCTATTTCAAGAACGCCCAGTCTTCTCCTCTCGATATCAGTTCTGATATCGATCCATATCTATTTTGATATTGTCGATTTCTGGTTCAATGGCATTTCGCGGCCGCGCCGACGCGGCACACGTCTATCGCGCTGTCAGGGCTATCGCAGACAAGAAATGCACGCTATGATGGAAGCCTTCATTGGGGGCATACCATGGCATGGTCGCGGTTGCTGCTCAGTCTTGCGTTCGCCGGCCTTCTCGGCGCCTGCACAACGGTCCGCTATTCCGATCTCGAGCCCGGATCCTTTACGGGAAGCCTGTTCGTGATGTGGATCGGCGAAGGCGGATCGAGCGGCGACGGCGTTTTCGTCTTTGTCCCGGACCCGAAGAATCCCCTGACCTTCACCCGTCCGGGTGGAAAAGGACCGGCGGCCGTCATCAAGCCGCGGATGATGTACACGGATGGCGGCTCGATCCCGCGGATCGCGCAGGCGTTCAACGGCCTGTCGCCCTGGGGCTACGCCCCGGCCTACATGATCCACGACTGGGCCTTCGTCGCCCGGCACTGCCTCGTCGATCAAAATCCAGACCCGCGCTATGCGGCGATGAAGGACGTCTCGTTCGACGATTCCGTCCGGATCATCGGCGAGGCCATTCAGGGGCTGGTCGCGGCGAAGCGGGTCAAAGCGGACGACGTCGCGGCCGGCGCGATCACCTTCGCGGTCGGCAGCCCTGTGGCCCGCTCGCTCTGGAATGCGAAAGGCGCCTGCGCCGAATCCATCGTCAGCGACAAGGACCGCGCCGCCGCCGAGGCGGCCATCCCCGGCAGTTCGACCTTCGCCAAGCGCCTCGGCGGGCCCACGCCGGCAAAGATCGTCGGCAGCGTGACGTTCTCGCGCTAGGCCCGCCGGCCTTCACGCATCTTCGCCTGTGACGTTGCCGGGCTCGGCCTGGCGATCCAGGCCTGCCACGCGATGCGGCCCGCGGCGATCACAACTCGCTGAGACCTCCCGCCTGGACTTTCGCCGGGATGCGCGAGGCGCTAAGTGGGGCGGATGAAACCGAAGGGCCAGACGGCACCCCATCCGCTCCGCATCGTCCGCTACACCCTCTGGGCCCTGGTGGCGCTCGTCATCGTCGCCGTGGCCATCTGGGCGTTCGACCAGAAGAAGAGCAATCCGGGCGGCATCGGCGGGCCGTTCACGCTCATCGACCAGAAGGGCGAGACGGTCACGGAGGCGGCGCTCAAGGGCCACCCCTCCGCGATGTTCTTCGGCTACACCTTCTGCCCCGATGTCTGCCCGACGACGCTACTCGCCGCCACCAACTGGCTGAAGGCGCTCGGGCCGGATGGCGACAAGCTCAAGGTCTATTTCGTCACCGTCGATCCCGAGCGGGACACGGAGGCGCAGATGGCCGCCTATCTCGGCGCCTTCGACCCGCGCATCACCGGCCTCACCGGCTCACGCCCGGCGATCGACGCGATGCTAAAGGAATATCGCGTCTATTCGAAGAAGGTCGGCGACGGTGCCGACTACGCGATGGACCACACCGCCGCCGTCTATCTCCTCGACGCGAACGGCCAGTTGGTCGGCACAGTCGACTATCAGGAGAAGGACGAAGACGCCCTCGCCAAGCTCAAGCGGCTGATCGCGGGCTGAGGCAGCCCCAGCGCCGCGTCGTGTCGCTCCTTACGGGAACGCCTTCTTCTGGAAGTCCGTGCGCTCGACCTTGTTCTTGATCGGCGGCACGGTGCGCAGATAGGCGATCACGGCCTCGACGTCGCTGTCGGTCATGTTCTTGAAGTTCGAATAGGGCATGGGCGGCGAGAGATGGCCGCCCGTGGGGCTGATGCCCTCCGTCAGCGCCTTCTTGATGTCCGTGTCGCTCCACTTGCCGAGGCCGGTGTCGGGATCGGAGGTGATGTTCGGCGTCGCCACGCTCATGCCCGGCCCGAGCGCGATCAGGAAGCCGCCCGCGCCGAGACCGTTCTTGAAGTCCGGCACGCCATTGGCGCCCGGCGAGGTGTGGCACTCGAAGCAATGCGCCAGCGCGTTCACGATGTAGCCGCCATAAGCCACCTTGTCGCTCTGCGGCGGCGATTTCTTCACCGTGGCCGGCGGCATGGTCTGCTGCGGGATCGCGTATTTCGGGTCCGGCACGACATTGTGCACCGGCTTCAGCGTGCGCAGATAGGCGACGATCGCCTTCACGTCCTCGTCCGACATGTTGTTGTAGGTCGGCACCGGCATCGGCGGGAAGATGATGCGACCGTCCTTGTCGGCACCTTCGCGGATCGCGTGGATGATCTCCGCGTCGGTCCAGCTTCCGATGCCCGTCTCCTTGTCCGGCGTGATGTTCGCCGAATAGGTCATGAAGCCCGGATCATTGAAGGGGAAGCCGCCGGCGAAGGCCTTGTCCTTGATCGGCGCCATGTCGGCGCCGCGCGGCGTGTGGCAATTGCCGCAGGCGACGGGGCCGTTGACCAGATATTCGCCGCGTTTCACCTGCGCCTTGCTGGCCGCACCGGCCGGCACGATGGCGGCAAGCGAAAGAACTGCAGCGATCGCTGCAGCCGAAACGGACGATCGCATGGTTTCCTCCCCCGCAAGATCAAACCGGTTGCATGCAATACTAGCATTGCCGGTGAATTGCGGAAGTACGCAGATGCGAGAGATTTGCAAATTTAAAATCTGACGGGCGAGATCAGGTTTACTGGGTCATTTCCCGTCATCCTGGTCGTAACCCATGAAACGGACGATCCGCCATGCGCCGTCATCTTCCTTGCGAAACACGTCGAGCCCGCTCTCGACCGCGCGCACGTCCCCGGGCGTGACGGTCAGGATCCAGTCGAGCCGGACGATGGCGAGATCGTCCGCGACGATGATCTCCTTGATCGCGGGCTCATAGCGGAAGCTGTGCGTGGGATTGTCGATCGCCCGCTCGATCAGGCGGCAGCGCGTCGCGAAATCGCCTTCGGCCTGCCCTCGATAGTCCGACACCAGCGTCTTCGAGAAGAGATCGCAGGCCTCCGCCTTGCGGCCGGCATTGAAATCCGCGGCCCAGCGCTCGAGACGCGCGCGGACCTCGCCCGCGGTATCGGCATGGGCGAATGTCACCGGCATCGCGAAAAGGGCGGCGATGACGCAAGCAGAAAGGCCGCGCAACATGATGGTCTCCGTCAGAACCCGCCAAGGCGACGGGATGATCGGCGCCGACTATGGACGAGAACGCGCGGAGCGGCGAGGCGTCCCTCGATCCGGAGTCCGGGCCGCGATGATGAGGGCCCGGACCGCCTCGCCGGTTCGCCCGCTGCCCTCCCGCCCCGCCCCGGCCCCAGGATGCGCGCGTTCGTCCTGCTTGCTCTATCCTCTCCTGGGGGATAGGATTTCCAACATGAGCCATGCCGACGACCCTCAGATCATGATGCGGTTGAAGCGCGCCGCGGGGCATCTCGACAGCGTCGTCGGGATGGTGCGCGACGGGCGCGACTGCCTCGCCATCGTGCAGCAATTGCAGGCGGTGATCCGCGCGCTGGAGGCCAGCAAGCGCGAGCTCATCCATCATCATATCGACGTGCATCTGGCCGATGCGGTCGAGCCGGCGAGCTCGGCCGCGCGCGATCTGCGCGGCGAGATCCGCACGCTCGCCAAATACCTCTGAGAGGATGCGATGCAGGCTGCCGGAACCCCGCATGACCATGTCTTCCTCGGCGCGCGCCATGATCGCCACGCGACGCGGACGCTGATCGTCGTCGCCATCACGGCCGTGACCATGGTGGTGGAGATCGCCGCCGGCTATGCCTTCGGCTCCATGGCGCTGCTCGCCGACGGCTTCCACATGTCGACTCATGCGGGCGCCCTGCTCGTCGCGGCTTTGGCTTATCGTTATGCGCGGCTGCACGCGCGCGATCCGGCCTTCAGCTTCGGCACGGGCAAGGTCGGCGATCTCGCCGGCTTCGCCAGCGCCGTGGTGCTCGGCGTGATCGCGCTGCTGATCGCGGCGGATTCGCTGCATCGCTTGGCTTCGCCCGCGCCGATCCGCTTCGACGAGGCGATCCTGGTCGCCGTGTTCGGCCTCGCGGTCAATCTCGTCAGCGCCGCGCTGCTGCACGATGGCGGCCATGCGCACGGACATGATCACGACCATGACGAGGACCACCATCATCACGGCCACGGCCATCACGACCATCCGGCGCATGATCACGACCATAATTTCCGCGCCGCCTATGTGCATGTCGCGGCCGATGCGCTGACCTCGGTGCTGGCGATCGCCGCGCTGCTGGCCGGCCGCGCCTTCGGTTGGGCCTTTCTCGATCCGGCGGCGGGCCTCCTCGGCGCTTTGATGATCGCGCTCTGGTCGGTGCGGCTGGTCCGCGACAGCGCCGGCGTCCTGCTCGACCGCGTTTCCGACCCGAAGCTCGCCGGCGCGATCCGCAAGCGTCTGGAGGCGAAGGGCGCGCGGGTGACGGACCTGCATCTATGGCGCGTCGGCCCCGGCCACAACGCGGCCGTGATCAGCCTCGTCGCGAACAGTCCGGAGACGGCGGAGCGTTACCGCGCCGTGCTCTCGGGCCTGCACGGTCTGTCGCATGTGACGATCGAGGTGGCGGAGGGCGCCGCCCGCGCCTGACAGCGGCCGGCGCGTTCTCGATCACACGCCAGCCGCCGGCAGCGATCAACCCCCTGCGCCGAGCGCCAGGATGTTGCCGTCCGGATCCTTGAACCAGGCGATCCGCATGCCCTCGCCGACATGAATGTCGCCCTCGAGGCGCATGCCCGGCAGCTCATAGTGCTCGAAGGCGACGCCCTTCGCCCGCAGCCCCGCGACGATGGCGCCGAGTTCGGCCCCGGCGTTCCAACTGGCTGCCGTCGCCTGATTGGTCCCGGCGAAGCGGGATTCATAGACGAAGAGCTCGCCCTGGCCGGCCTTGTAGACGACCGTGCCCGGCATGTGGTCGTCCTTGACCGAAAGGCCGAGCTTGCCCTCGTAGAAGGCTCGCGCCGCCGCCAGATCGCGAACGCCCAGCGTCGGCCGTGCATCGAGATTTCCGAGCATTTTGATCCTCCAGGGGATCGCGCGGCGCGGTCGGCCCCTCCGGACCGACACGAAGCCGCGGCGGTTTCGGCCTGTTGGGAGCTGCGGGGTCTTGCGCTCCTCGGGCCGAGCGTCCATCCATCCGCCATGAACGCCGAACTTCAGGATACCACACTTCGCCTCGACCAGGCCCTTGTGGCGCGCGGCCTCGCCGAAACGCGGGCGCGAGCGCGCGACGCGGTGCTGCGCGGCCATGTGACGGTCGATGGCAGGCGGGCCGACAAGCCCAGCCTCGCGGTCCGGCCCGATGCGACGCTGGCGCTCGACGATCCCGCCGCGGCCTATGTTTCGCGCGCCGCGCTGAAGCTCGCCGGCGCGCTGGAGCATTTCGGCTATGATCCCGCGGGGCGGACCGCGGTCGATCTCGGCGCCTCGACGGGGGGCTTCACGCAGGTTCTGGTCGAGCGCGGCGCAAGGCGGGTCCATGCGCTCGATGTCGGCCATGGGCAGATGCATCCGCGCCTCCTCGCCGATCCGCGCGTGCGCGCCGTCGAAGGCCTGAATGTCCGCGATCTGACCGCCGACGATATCGGGGAGCCCTTCGACGCGCTGGTGTCCGACCTCTCCTTCATCTCGCTCCGCCTCGCCTTGCCGCCCGCGCTGGCGCTGGCCGCGCCGGGGAGCTGGGGCGTCTTCCTCGTGAAGCCGCAATTCGAGGTTGGCCGCGCCGGCATCGGCAAGGGCGGCCTCGTGCGCGACCCCGCCGAGGGCGAGCGGGCGGCGCATGACATTGCATCCTGGCTGGCAGCCGAGCAGGGCTGGACGGTCGACGGCCTCGCGCCCTCCCCCATTCTGGGCGGCGACGGCAATCACGAATTCCTGCTCGGAGCACGGAAGGACGCGCGATGAGCGAACGCCTCACCATCACTGCCCTCGGCCATGAGGGCGACGGCATCGCCGAGGCCGCCACGGGGCGCGTCTTCGTGCCGTTCACGCTGCCGGGCGAAACGATCCTGGCCGATGTCGAGGGCGAGCGCGGACAGCTTGCCGAGATCGTCGCGCCGAGCGCGGATCGCGTCGCGCCGGCCTGCCGCCATTTCGGCACCTGCGGCGGCTGCGCCGTGCAGCACATGGCGCCGGAGGCGTACCACGCCTGGAAGCGCAGCCTCGTCGTCGACGCCTTCGCGCAGCGCGGCATCGAGGCGGAGGTCGATCCGCTGGTGCCGCTTGCCCCGCATACGCGTCGGCGGGCGGTCTTCAGCGTGCTGAAGGAAGGCAACGAGGTCACGCTCGGCTTCAATCGCCGGGAGAGCCATGACATTCTCGCGATCGAGGAATGCCCGCTGCTTGTCCCGGGAATCGAGAAGCGCCTGCCGATGCTCGCCGGCCTCGCGCTCCGGCTCGCCGAGCGCGGCAAGCGCGCCCGCATGACGGTCACCGCGACCGATACCGGGCTCGACGTCGCCTTCGAGGGCGGGCGCAAGCTCGGCCGGTCCGATTTCGAGTCGCTCGGACACGGTGCGGAGGCGAATGCCATTGCGCGGCTGACCATTGCCGGGCGGGAGATCTTCGCGAGCCGCCTGCCGGAATTGCGCGGCGACAAGCTCGTGCTCTATCCCGCGGCCGGCGGCTTCCTGCAGGCCGCGGCGCCGTCCGAGGCCGCGCTGATCGACCTGGTCGAGACGGCGGTCGGCAAGAGCAACCCGGTCGCCGATCTCTTCTCCGGCATCGGCACCTTCACGTTGCGCCTCGCGCGCCGCGCGCCCGTGCTGGCGGTGGAAGGGGACGACGAACTCCTGAAGGCGCTCGACCGCTCGATGCGGTTTTCGACCGGCATCCGCACGATCACGATGCGCAAGCGCGACCTCTTCCTCAATCCGATGGCACCACCGGAGCTGAAGCCGTTCAAGGCGGTCGCCTTCGACCCGCCCCGCGCCGGCGCCAAGGCGCAGGCCGAGATGCTGGCGAAATCGGTGGTGCCGACGATCGTCGGCGTCTCCTGCAACCCCGCCACGCTCGCCCGCGACGCCCGCATCCTGATCGACGGCGGCTACCGCCTCACCCGCGTGACGCCGGTCGACCAGTTCCTGTGGTCGAGCCATGTCGAAGCGGTCGCGGTGTTCCAGAAGGCGTGATCAGACGCGGTCGTCGAGACGCTGCAGGCGCAGTGGCGGCGCCCCGCCTCTGACCGCTCACCCCGGTTCGGGCAGCGACGGCAAGTCGGGATTGCCGGGGAAAGCTGGGCAATGATGGCGGCCGGGCACTTGGCGGATCCACAGAGCCTGACTGTCGATTGCCCCTAGGCCTTGCCCAGATGCTTCGGCCAGAATTGCTGATGTATTTCGGCGGCTTCCTCTTCGATCACCGGTCCGACAACGGTGACGACGCGCGCGCCGGTCTGCAACACGGCCCGGCTCGGCACGTTCAGCCCGATCCCGGCGATCTCGCCGAGCCGCGCCTCGGAGCAAGCAAACACCATACGGCCGACGCCCGACCAGTAGATCGCCCCCGAGCACATCGCGCATGGCTCCGTGCTCGTATAGAGCGTGCAATCGGCGAGAAAAGCGCCATCATGGTGCTGCGCCGCCAGCTTGATCAGGTTCAGCTCGGCGTGGTTCGTCATGTCGTGGCCGGTGAAGACGGTGTTTTCGGCACGCAGGATGACTTCGCCGTCTTTCACCAACACCGAGCCGAACGGCTCATTGCCGTTCTCCATCGCGGATTTCGAAAGCCCGATCGCCTCGCGTAGAAATGGCTCGTGGTTGTCCATCAAAGGCTCCTCAAGAAGGCTGGAGTGGCATGATCCTGTCCTGAATCGACAGGACTTCCAAGGGCACCCGATCCGGTTCACCCCGGCAATCGGCACAGCCGCGGCGGGCGGCGCCCGGCCGAAAGATAACCGCCCTTCAGCTCTGCGCCTGCGGTGGCACGCGGGATGCACCATCGCAGCGCTCACGGCGCGAATTGGACGGATCCGCAACAAGCCGGCGAGCCCGAATTGCGTTATGAACTGAACCTTGTCACGGACGCCCCCATGCCCCTGCCGACTCTCCTTGCCTTCGCCGCCGCCTTCTTCGTCTTCGCGGCGAGCCCCGGGCCCGACAACGTCACCATCGTCGCACGGACGCTGGCGCAGGGCCCGACCGCCGGCTTCGCCTATGGCGCGGGAACGGTCGCTGGCATCCTGATCTTCCTCGTGCTCGCCGCCTTCGGCCTGTCGCTGCTGGCCAGCGAGATGGGGCTCTTGATGAGCGTGCTGCGCTATGGCGGCGCGGCCTATCTCGTCTATATGGGCGTCAAGCTTTGGACCGCGGCGCCCGTGCCGGCCGACGCGACGCTCACGCGCCGTCAGGGCCTCGGCGCCGGATTTCTCACCGGGATCGCGCTCAATCTCGGCAATCCGAAGATGCCGCTGTTCTATGTCGCGCTGCTGCCGAACGTGGTGCATGCCGAGCTCACCGGCCGGACCGTGGCCGAGCTCGCGCTCGTCATCATCCTCGTCGAGATCGTGGTCGTCGGCGGCCATGTGCTGGCCGCGCATCGGGCGCGGCGGGCCTTGAGCGACCCCAGGACGATCCGCCGCGTCAACCGCGTTGCCGGCGCAACGCTGATCGGCGGCGCGGCCGTGGTGGCCGCGCGCTGAGGCCGCCCCTATTCCGCTTCGGCGCGGAAGAGCACGGGCCAATCCGCGGGCATCACGCCGCGGCAGGCGCCCATGCCCATATGCAGCATCGGCGCGAAGGCCTTGCCGTCCCAGGCCCATTCATTGCTGTCGCCGCAATCGCCAAGGCCGCGTCCCTTGAAGAAGGAGTTCAGCCGTTTGGTCTCGTCGTCGACATAGCTGTTCCAGAGCTGGCTCGCATCGTCGCCCGTCTGGTCGGGAACCAGGAACTGGGCCGGCTCCGTCGCGCCATCCCGCACGATGCGGAAATCATAGTCGTAGTTATAGGCGCCGGCCGAAACGCAGACGCCCCAGAGCTGCGCGCCCTCGCCGAGGTCATAGGCGATATACGGTGCCGGTCCTTCGCCGCAATCGTCCGGTGAGGGCTTCGGCAGCCCATCCGGCGCCGCCGGCAGCGGATCGGCCATGTCGGCGACGGGCAGCGACTTCACCACCGGGAGCGACGGCACGGGCGGGATCGTGTCGGCGGCGGCATCGCCCTTCTTGATCGACGCCGTAACCGTGCCGATGCGCTGCTGCGCGTCGTCCATCTGCAGCAGCGCCGCGACGGAGCCGGCGAGCGAGATTACCTCGGACGTGAGCTTGCGGTCGCCATCATAGAAATCGACCGTGATCTTCGTCGCCGAGCGCATGCCCGCGACGAGATCGGTAATGGCATCCTCCGCCAGCTGATAGCGATAGACGTCGCCATCTTCCTCCAGCGTCAGCGCGCCCTTCGGCAGACCGCCCGCCTTGTGCGCGTCGAAGGAGAGACGGATCAGCGGCTGCGTCGGCTTGTCGGCGGCGTCATCCGGCGGATAGACGACGAAATCGACCAGCGGCGTATCATTGGCGCCACCGTGACGGACAAAACGGACATAGGCGCTCATCATGCTCTCTTCGGCCGTCATGCCGATCGCGACGCAGGAGCGGGCATTGTCGCAGCCGATTTCCCAGTCCTTGTAATCGACCAGCATGCCGATCGCCGACTGGCCTTCCGCGGCGGAGCCGGCGGTCGGCAGCAGCAGCGCGGCGAGCGACAGGCCGAAGGCGGCCGTGAGGTTGTGGCACTGCCGGCCGATCCGTTGATTGCGCATCATTCTCGCCCCCAGATATCCCGTCCGCGCTATCTCAGCCGTTCTGGCCGCGGTTGCGCAAGTAGTGATCTGCGATCGCGCAGGCGACCATGGCCTCGCCGATCGGAACCGCGCGGATGCCGACGCAGGGATCGTGGCGACCCTTGGTCATCACCTCGACCTCCTCGCCGCCGGCCGTGATCGAATGGCGCGGCGTCAGGATCGACGAGGTCGGCTTGACGGCGAAGCGCGCGACGATCGGCTGGCCGGTCGAGATGCCGCCGAGAATGCCGCCGGCGTGGTTGGAGAGGAACAGCGGCTTACCGTCATTGCCCATCCGCATCTCGTCGGCATTGGCCTCGCCCGTCAGCGCGGCGGCGGCGAAGCCCTCTCCGATCTCGACGCCCTTCACCGCGTTGATCGACATCAGCAGCGAGGCGATGTCCTGGTCGAGCTTGCCATAGATCGGCGCGCCGAGGCCCGGCGGAACGCCCTCGGCGACGATCTCGATCACCGCGCCGACGGAGGAGCCCGCCTTGCGGATGCCGTCGAGATAATCCTCCCAGAGCTTCGCGGTCTCCGCATCCGGGCAGAAGAAGGGATTGTTGTCGATCTCGTTCCAGTTCCAGCGGCTGCGGTCGATCGCATGCGGGCCGACCTGGACCAGCGCACCGCGGACGGAGACGCCCGGCACGACCTTGCGCGCGATCGCCCCGGCTGCGACGCGGGCCGCGGTCTCGCGCGCCGAGGAACGGCCGCCGCCGCGATAGTCGCGGATGCCATATTTGACGTCATAGGCATAGTCGGCATGGCCCGGCCGGTACCGATCCTTGATGTCGCCATAGTCCTTGGAGCGCTGATCCGTGTTCTGGATCTCGAGCGCGATCGGCGTGCCGGTGGTGAGCAGCCTTCCGTCCTCCTGCGGCATCACGCCGGAGAGGATCTTCACTTCGTCCGCCTCACGGCGCTGCGTGGTGAAGCGTGACTGGCCAGGCTTCCGCTTGTCGAGCCAGGTCTGGATCTCGGCTTCGGAAATCTCGATCCGCGGCGGGCAGCCATCGACGGCCGCGCCGAGCGCCGGTCCGTGGCTTTCGCCCCAGGTCGTGACGCGGAAGAGATGGCCGAATGTGTTGTGCGACATGACGAGAATCCCGGCTGGAACACGCCCTCCCCCGCCAGAACGGGACGGGAAGCGGCAGCGCATGCGGTTCTAGTGTCTGTCGGCTTTGAAGGATAGTGCCGCGTGCCGCTTACGGCCTCGCGGCCGTCGCACGGCGGGCTCCTTTCATGTTGCAAGAGATCGCGGTCTGTTGATAATAAGCAACGCTATCTTCAGTTTATCCAACAGTCACATGACTGTGAACAGTCTGATCACCAACCGCCTATTGCAAGCCGTATTCCGGATCCCAATTGTCTCGGCAAGCGGCGGGCCCGGCGGGCCTGCGAGAAGACGTGACGGGAGAAATGCCATGCGCAACCTTATCATCGCCGGAGCAATCGCCGCGCTCTGCGCAACAGGGCCCGCGCTGGCCTCCGGGCGCACCGGCGGCACGGTGGCGAGCGTCAATCCCGACGTCGGCATGGTGGTGCTGGTCGACGGCCGCAGCTTCCTGTTCTCCGACCATGAGGTCGTGCGCGAACTGGTGCCGGGCGAGACCATCGGCGTCGGCTATTTCGGCAACGCCCAGGGCGTTCGCACCTTCGAACCCTGCGATTGCATGGGCGGCGCGGCGAGCGACCAGCCCTGACGGTCCCGAGCGAACGGTTCGGGAAAATCGGACCGACCTCCGAAAGCGGCGCCCGGGTGACCCCACCGGGCGCCGTTTCGTTTGAAGGGGGATTTCAGACCCAGATCGCGTCCTTGCCGTCCCAGATCATGAAGCGATCCTGCGGGATATCCAGCATCGGGGTTCGCTCCGGCCCGAGGCCGAGCAGCAGGCCCTGCAGCACGCGGCACACGCCGCCATGCGAGACGACGACCGTCGGCCGGTCGACCGTATCGAGCCAGCGCGCAATGCGCTCGGACAGCATGGCATAGCTCTCGCCGGCGGGCGGGGTGAAGCCCCATTTGTCCGCCTCGCGCGCCACGACGCGGTCCGGCCAGTTGGCCTTCAGCTCGGCGCCGGTGAAGCCTTCCCAGTCGCCGAAGGTGATCTCTTTCAGGATGGGATCGAGGCGATACTCCGCGGGCTCAAGGCCCATGGCGCCGCGCAGGATCTCCATGGTCTCGCGCGTGCGCTTCAGCGGGCTGGCGACGAAATCATACCCGGCCGCCTGCGGCAGGTTCTCGGCCAGCACGCGGCCATTGCGGCGCGCCTGGCCGCGCCCCCGCGCATTCAGCGGGATATCCTGCTGGCCCTGGAAGCGGCCTTCGGCATTCCAGTCGGTCTCGCCGTGCCGGATGAAGACGAGAGTCGGCACGATCGCTGCTCCGCAGGCCCGCTTAATCTTTGACGACGGAAATGTCCGGCGCGTCGACGGCCTTCATGCCGACGACGTGATAGCCCGAATCGACATGCTGGACTTCGCCGGTCACGGCGCGGGAAAGATCGGAGAGGAAATAGACGCCGGCATCGCCGACTTCCTCGATCGTCACGGTCCGGCGCAGCGGCGCGTTATATTCGTTCCACTTCAGGATGTAGCGGAAATCGCCGATGCCGGAGGCCGCCAGCGTCTTGATCGGACCGGCCGAGATCGCGTTGACGCGGATGTTCTTCGGACCGAGGTCGACGGCGAGATATTTGACGCTTGCCTCGAGGCCGGCTTTCGCGACGCCCATGACGTTGTAGTTCGGCATCACCTTCTCGGCGCCGTAATAGGTCAGCGTCAGGATCGAGCCGCCATTGGTCATCAGCTTCTCGGCGCGCTGCGTCACCGCGGTCAGCGAATAGACCGAGATCAGCATCGTCTTGGTGAAATTGCCTTCGGTCGTATCGACATAGCGCCCGGTCAGCTCATCCTTGTCGGAGAAGCCGATCGCGTGGACGAGGAAATCGAGGCTGTCCCAGTGTTTGCCGAGTTCGGCGAAGGCGGCGTCGATCGAAGCGCCGTCCGAGACGTCGCAATGGCCGACCACGATGCCGCCGACTTCCTCGGCGAGCGGCTCGACGCGCTTCTTGAGCGCATCGCCCTGATAGGTGAAGGCGAGCTCGGCGCCCTGGTCGCGGCAGGCCTTGGCGATGCCCCAGGCGATCGATCGGTTGTTCGCGAGGCCCATGATCAGCCCGCGCTTGCCCTTCATCAATCCGCCGGTCGACTCCATGCCGCTTTATCCCCTTGTCGCATGCGCAGGCGGCACCCTATGACACAGCCGATTTTCAGCTTCAAGGCAATGGCCGCCGCTAGGCCATCACTCTTGCTGAACGGCGTTCTCCGAGCGGGTGATTGCGGACCGCAGATGTGCTGCCGACGCCGGCCCGATTTCCGACAGCATTATGCGGTGCGATCGACCAGGTCAGGCGTGTCAGAACTTGGCTCAGCGTCCCAAATTTCATGCAAAAGGCGCCCCTGACCGCGCTTCCGCTTCCAGCCGCTGCCTCATCGCGATAGCACTCGGCGATGATGATCTTGCGAAGGGAGGCCGCCATGGCGGACCGATACTCGGACGAGAAGGGCTGGTGGGGCACCGGACGCTATTCGCGTGCCGGCGTCGCCGCGCTCTTCCTGTGGACGACGATCCTCTACCCCGCATTCGCGGACACGCTCGCCAAGCCTGCGCCCGCCCTGGAGCCCGCGCCTGCGGCAGCGCCGGCCGAGACCGGCGCGGCGAGCCCGGCGGAACCGGCCGCGCCGCAGCGCCCGGCCGCCGTACGCAACTATACGTTCGACGAGCTCGAATATCTCTTCGCGCCGATCGCGCTTTTCCCCGATACGCTGCTGGCGCTGATCCTGCCGGCGAGCACCGACCCGCTGCAGCTCATCCACGCCGAGCACTGGCTGTTCGACAATCCCGAGGCGGCCAAGAAGGGTGATTTCTCGAGCGCGGACGAGTTGCATCTCGATGCCGCCGTCCTGGCGCTGCTGCGCTTTCCCGATGTCATCGAGATGCTGAACGACCATCTCGACTGGACGGAATCGCTCGGCACCGCCTTCGTGCAGCAGCCGGGCGACGTCGCGACCGTCATCCAGATGCTGCGCGCCAAGGCCTATGACGTCGGCAACCTCAAGACGACGCCGCAGCAGACCGTGACCGTCCGCGAGGAACCAGCGGTCGCGACGGGTGGCGGCGGTGGCGGTGGCGGCCCGGCGCAGATCATCTATATCGCGCCGGCAAACCCGGAGCGGATCTATGTTCCCGTCTACAATCCGGCCACGGTCTTCACCACGCCGGTGGCGAGCGGCGCGCTTCTCTTTACCACGGGCGTGATCGTCGGATCGACCTGGAACAATCGCTGGGGCTGGAACAATCGCGGCTGGGGCAATACCGGCTGGAACCAGGTCTGGGTGAACAACAACGTCAATAACGTCAACAACATCAATATCAACAACGGCAACAACAACTGGAGCGGCAACCGCCCCGGCTATCGCCCGCCGCCCGGCGCCTGGCGGCCGGACCGCCCGGCGAGCCGGCCCGATCGTCCGAACGTGCGGCCCGATCGCCCCAATGCGAGACCCGATCGTCCCGGACGGCCGGACCGCCCGAATGCGCGTCCGGAGCGCCCCGCGGCACGGCCGGAACGGCCGAACGCAAGGCCGGAGCGGCCCCAGGCGCGTCCGGAGCGACCGAACCGCCCGAATGCCCAGAACCGGCAGAACCGGGAGCGCGGCGAACAGGCCCGGCCCCAGCGGCCGAACCAGAATGCGCGGCCACAGCAGAGGCGGAACGAGAACGCGCGGCCACAGAACCGTCAGCAGAATGCAAGGCCCCAGAATCGGCCACAAAATGCCCGGCCACAGAACCGGCCGCAAAATGCTCGCCCTCAGAACCGGCCGCAGAACGCACGGCCCCAGAACCGGCAGCATAATGCGCGGCCGCAAAACCGGCCGCAGAACGCCCGGCCCCAGAACAGGCCGCAGAATGCACGGCCGCAGAACGGACAGCAAAACGCGCGGCCGCAGAACAGGCCGCAGAACGCCCGGCCCGAAAGCCGGCAGCAAAACGCCCGCCCGCAGAACCGGCCACAGAATGCGCGGCCACAGAACGAGCGGAACCGCAATGCACCCGCGCATCGCAATCGCAGCAACTGCCCGCCCGGGCAGACCTGCCGCTGATGGCACGCTCGGTCCCCGTCCCCGCCATCGCGTGGGGACGGGGACGCCCCCGATTTGACCACGGCCGCGGCGGCGCTAATCTGCCGCCGCCATGCTGAACGCCCCCACGCCTGACCTGCTCGCCCGCTTTGCCGCCATCGTCGGCCCCGCTCATGCGCTCACCGACGATGCCGCGACCGAGCCCTATCGCACCGAATGGCGCGACCGTTTCCCCGGCAAGACGCCGCTGGTGCTGCGTCCCGGCACGCGCGAGGAGGTGTCTCAGATCCTCGCGCTCGCCAACGAACACCGCGTCGCCATCGTGCCGCAGAGCGGCAATACCGGCCTCGTCGGCGGCCAGGTTCCCGACCAGAGCGGCACCGAGATCGTGCTCTCGCTCGACCGGCTGACGAAGATCCGCGCCGTCGACGCCGAGGGCTATTCGATGACCGTGGAGGCCGGCGCCATCCTCGCCGACGTGCAGGCGGCGGCCGAGGCGGCCGGCCGGCTCTTCCCGCTCTCGCTCGGTTCGGAGGGTTCCTGCCGCATCGGCGGCAATGTCTCGACCAATGCCGGCGGCACCGCCGTCCTTGCCTATGGCAATATGCGCGAGCTGGTGCTCGGGCTCGAGGTCGTGCTGGCGGATGGGCGCATCTGGGAGGGTCTCGGGAGCCTTCGCAAGGACAATACCGGCTACGATCTGAAGCAGCTCTTCATCGGCGGCGAGGGCACGCTCGGCGTCGTCACCGCCGTTGTGCTCAAGCTCTTTCCCCGCCCCAAGGGCGAGGCCGCCGCCTTCGCCGCCGTCGCCGATCCCGCCGCGGCGCTGGCGCTGTTCAACCTCGCGCGCGATCGCGCGGGCCACGAACTGACCGGCTTCGAGCTGATGCCGCGCATCGGCATGGACTTCACGCTCAAGCATCTCGCCGGTACGCGCGATCCGCTCGCCGAGCCCTCGCCCTGGTATGTGCTGATCGAGATCGCGTCGGGCCATAGCGACGAGGCCGCGCGCGCAACCATGGAGGATGTGCTCGGCACGGCCTTCGAGGCGGGCGTGGTGAGCGATGCGGCGATCGCGCAGTCGCTCGCGGACCGGAAGGCGTTCTGGCACATCCGCCACGGCATGAGCGAGGCGCAGAAGCCGGAGGGCGGCTCGATCAAGCACGACGTTTCCGTGCCGATCGCCCGCGTGCCGGAATTCCTCGCCGAGGCGATCGCTGCGGTGGAAGCGATGGTTCCCGGCTGCCGCCCGGTGCCCTTCGGCCATCTCGGCGATGGCAACATCCACTTCAACGTCTCGCAGCCGATCGGCGCCGACAAGGAAGCCTATCTCGCGCGCTGGTCGGAGATGAACCACGTCGTGCACGGCATTGTCGGCCGCTATCACGGCTCGATCTCGGCGGAACACGGCATCGGCCGCCTGAAACGCGACGAACTCCCCGCCGTCAAGGGCGAGGTCGCAATGGCGATGATGCGATCGATCAAGCAGGCCCTCGACCCGAACGGCATCCTCAATCCGGGGAAGGTGGTTTAGGTGCGGGCGGACCGGGGGCGCATTCACGTCCGACTGTCGGATTTCCTCAGGACGGGAAAGATCGGGCCGATCGGCATCGGTTCCACGCGGGCGGACATCGTCCAGGCGTTTGGCGTGGCCGATGGATTCAACCGGCCCCGCGGGGCGAACTCGGAAATGATCTGGTTCTACGGATCGGGAGCCTCGATCGAGTTCGGTTTCCTCCAAACGGTCTCCGCGTTGGACCGGGTCTTCTATATTCAAATTGAGAATGCAGATTGCCACAGGGGCTTTTCCGGCGCTGGTCGCTTGGCATTCTTTGATGAAGGCTTCCGTATCGATGGTACAATGAAGTGGGATATCGAGCGCTTCTGCCGGATTCGTGGCGTCCGCTTCGTCCAGATCCGGAGTTCGACCGGAATCTACGGCCTGCTGACCGAAGGTGGCGTCTGCGCCTGGGCCGGTGACGAAGATACCGAAGGCGAGCTGTTCTTCGACTTCCAGACCTTCATCACGGACGGCCCGCACTCGGCACTAGCTGCTCGCATACCGGTCGGCTTCAATCGTCTGCACTGGGATCACGAGCAACTGACATGGCCGCTCGGCCGATCGACCCGCTGGCGCCGGACTATCTGAGAACGCTTGGGCCGCGCGATCTCGTGCGTTGAACCCAGACAGCCAACCGAACCGTGACCACACCAATCATCCTCGCAAATCTGGAGGCTACCTCCACGATTGCAGGGATGAGCCCCGCATCGAGCGCCGTGAGGACGCTCACGCCGGGGCGGATGGCGCCTCCCGGCTTGCCAAATGTCGAGAACCGCCTACCGGGCGATGACGCCTCTCGAGACCGGAGCCATCGACTCCCCCGCCCCTAACCTCCCGTCAACCCTATCCGGTGACCGCCTGCTAACCCTACTGCGAACCGGACAATCTTAACCATCTTCCTTAAGGGGAAATCGGCCTGCCGTATGGCATTTTCGCTTCAACGAGACGAGAGACCGGCCTGTTCCAAACAGTGCGTTAGGACCTCGTTAACCGGACGGAAGAGGCGAAGATCATGATGCAGGCAGCCAATCTCAACGCGACGAACCGTGACATCCGGCTCGACCCGAAGAGCCTTCCGGTGCGCTTCTCGACCCCTGTCCAGGGACCGTCCCGCCCCGTCGTCGCCTCGGTGGTGCTCGACCGCGAACGCGTCGTCATGAAGCGCCCGCTCGCCGGCATCGACGCCACCGTCGCCTGCCCGCTCTCGGCCTTCCGCGGCGTCGCGGTGCGCATGAGCGTCGATCCGGTGACCGACGAGATCCGCACGGTCGTCGAGCTGATGCATCGCGATCCGGCCATGTCGATCCCGCTGGTCTCGCGCGAGGATCTCGGCGACGCCGAGGACATCGCCGCCGACTGGCAGGCCTGGGGCAAGGCGCTCGGCCTGCCGCTCCTGGTCGTCGAGGGCGACGGCACGATCCGCGAGGCGCTGTCCAAGGTCGGCAGCGTCGTTGTCGGTGAGGTCAAGGCGCGCCGCACCGTCGCCTCGCTGACCAAGCGCCGCCCGCGCTTCCTGAAGCGCCGCAAGACCGGCTTCAACACCGAAGGCGGCGTCCTCGCAGGCCGCGAGATCATCGCCCGCGACTGACGGGCGGGGACCCCTAAATCAGCCGCCGAAAATGCGCGCCAGCCAGATCCAGAACGGCGCGGCGGCGGCGAATGACAGCGCGCCGACGATCAGCGTCGACGAGGCCGGCGCGACATAGGTCTGGAATCGTCCGGCGACCACCGCCCCGGTAAAGGCCGGCGGCAGCGCCGAGAGCAGCACGATCTGCTGCAGATTATCGCCCCTGACGCCGAAGAAGAGCGCCGCCGCCAGCATGGTGGCGGGCATCAGCACCATCTTGACGCCGGCGTTCCAGAGCACCTCGCGATCGAACGTCGCCTTGTGTGCCGAGAGCACCACGCCGGCCGCGAAGACGGCGAGGCCGGAATTGGCGTGGCCGATCAGCGCCAGCGGCGGCAGCAGCATTTCGGGCACGCGGATGCCGGCCAGCACCAGCAAAACGGCGATGAGCGGGGCCAGGACGACCGGCTCCTTCATCGCGCTCACGACGGCCGCGCCCGGCTTCGACCCCGTCGAGGCGACGAAGAACATGCCGAGCGGCACCTGCACGACATTGACGACCAGCGCCATGACGGCGACGCTGAGCGCCGCCGCGCCGCCATAGAGCGGCGACAGGACGGCAAGGCCGAGAAAGCCGACCGTGGGCGCCGCCGCGGAGAGGCCCGCAACGCCCGCCTCGCGGCTCGTGCGATGGAAGACGAGGCGCGCCACGCCGAAGGCGACGGCATACCAGCCGACCAGCACGCCGAGCGAGAGATAGAGCAGCGTCCCGTCGGACAGGAGCTCCTCGCGCGTCGATTTGACGATCGAGACGAAGAGCACGGCCGGCAGGCAGAAATCGAGCACCAGCTTGTTGAAGCCGGCCGCCTGATCCTGCGTGAAGGCTTCGCGCTTGCCGGCGACATAGCCGAGCGCCAGCACGAACAGGATCGCGCCGATATCCTGAAGGATCGCCGTCATGCCTTGTCCCCGAACCGACGCGCAGCGTCACCGACAGATCTGGCACGGAACGCGAGGGCTTGCCAGTCATGGCCGGACGACGGAGGCCGGACGAAGACGGCTACGGACCTTCGGCCCGCCCTCCCCGCCCGAGCAATGCGCGCTCAGAACAGCCCGTCGAGCACCAGCCCGAGGAACAGGACGAGGCCGAAACTGCGGTTCGATTTGAACAGCCGCAGCGCTTCCTCGCCATTGTTGACGTCGATCGAGCGGACCTGGACCATGAGCTGCAGCGCGCCGAGCGCCAGCCCCGCCCAGGCGATCCAGCCGACGCCGGCCGTCCAGAAGGCGGCGGCGAAGAAGAGCGTCGCGACCGCATAGAACAGGCCGACATAGAACGGCGCGCGATCGCCGAAGAGGCGCGCGGTGGAGCGAACGCCCATGATGGCGTCGTCCTCCTTGTCCTGCAGCGCGTAGATCGTGTCATAGCCGATCGTCCAGGCGACGCCGCCGGCATAGAGCAGGATCGGCGGCCAGGCGAGCGCGCCATACCAGGCCGCCCAGCCCATCAGCGCGCCCCAGGAGAAGGCGAGGCCGAGCACGCTCTGTGGCCAGTCGGTGATCCGCTTCATGAAGGGATAGGCCGCGACCACGCCGAGCGAGGCGATGCCGAGCAGGATCGTGAAGCGGTTGAAGGAAAGCAGCACGGCGAGGCCGACCAGCGCCTGCACCAGCAGGAAGATCTTCGCCGCGCGGACAGAGACCGCGCCGCTCGGGATCGGCCGCGAGCGGGTTCGCGCCACGCCGGCGTCGAGGTCGCGATCGACGATGTCGTTATAGGTGCAGCCGGCGCCGCGCATGGCGACCGCGCCGATGAAGAACAGCACGAGATGCCCGATATTCGGCAGCGCCGCGCCCGCCGCGACGCTCGCCAGTGCCGCCGACCACCAGCAGGGCAGCAGCAGCAGCCACCAGCCGATCGGCCGGTCCCAGCGCGCCAGCCGCGCATAGGGCTTCAGCCACGACGGCGCGTAGCGATCCGTGAGGTTGCCGCGCTGGGCGTCGGCGACGCGAATGTCGGTCATGAAGCGAACGTCCGGTTCGGATCTGAATCGCCCGGACCATAGCACCGCCCGCCCTTCGTTTCGACGGAAGCTGCCGCGGATGCGGCAGCCTCCATATGAGCGGCTAGTGGTCGTGCCCGCCCGCGGCGTCGCAGGAGACGTCCGGGTTCATGTCGGCGAAGGTGCCATTCGGGTTCGGTTTCCAGGCCCAGACATGCAGCTCGTAGAACGGGCCGAGGCCATAGCGGTTCGGCGCGCCGGTGAAGCTGAAGAGATGGTCTTCGAGCGAGGCCGGTCCCTTGGCGGTGATGTATTCGACCGCGACCAGTTCGAGCGATCCATCGGCCTTCGGCTCGTACATCACCGCCTCGGGCCTCGCGAGGTCGATGACATCGTCCTTGATATAGGCGGCGTTGACATAGTGGATGCCCATCGCGCCGCCCTCGATTCCGCTGGCGCAGGGGATCGGCGCATAGCCCTCGTCGGTCGCGGCCGCGACATCCTGAAAGCGCGCATTGGCCATGCGGACCTTGTCGGCCAGCGGATTGGCGCTGCCCGCCAGAGCCGGTGCCGCCGTGGCGGCAAGGAGAAGGCCTGCAGCAAGGTGTATCATTCGAAATCGGCTCGTCATTCTGGAGTTCCTGTCTGGAAGCGGATGCCCGCGACGCCGCGCAGCGAGGCTGCCCGGTCCCGTTGCGGCGCATCCGTTGAAACGCGTGTGGTCTCGAGGCGGTGCGTTCAGCCGGCCGTCGAGGGATCGATCTGCGCGGCGAGCTCGGTGACGCGGTTCGCCGGAAATCCCGCCTCATGGGCGTGCCGGCGGATGATCTCCGCGCTCGGCGCCTCATGCACGCAGTAGATCTTGTCGCCGGCGACATAGCTTGTGATCCAGCGATAGGGAACATCGAGGCCGCTCACGACCTCGTTCGACTTGGCGGCGATCTCGCTGAGCTCGGAGGGGCTCAGCTTGTCCGCTCCGGGGATCTCGCGTTCGATGATATAGGTTGGCATGGGTAAGGTTCCTTTTGTTGGCTGACCCTGCCAAATTCTACGCCGGGCGTTGGACGGCGCGCGCAGGCAGCGGATTTTACCGGCGCTTTCCGTCCAACGCTCCGTCACACGGTCGCCGTGTTGCTCGAACGGAATGCCGATCGGTTTCGGAGGCTTTCGCATGACCCGGATGATCCGCCTGCTCGGCGAGCCCGCCATCCTCGACGCCGAAGGGCGCAGCCAGCCCGTTCGCGGCTATCAGGCCTGGGCGCTGCTCGCGCGGGTCATGCTGGCGCGCGCGCCGCTCGACCGCCGCCGCCTCGCCGAAGAGCTCTTTCCCGAAACGGCCGATCCGCTCGGCGCGCTGCGCTGGTGCCTCGCTTCGCTGCGCAAGGCGCTCGACACCTCGCAATGCCTGCGCGGCGATCCGATCGAGCGGGATTTTCCGGACGGGATCACGATCGACATCCGCCGGGTGGACGAGGCCGATTTCGATGTCGAGCAGGCCGGACCGCTGCTCGGCGGCGTCGAGCCGCGCTGCAGCCCTGAATTCTCGACCTGGCTGCTGGTGGAGCGGGAGCGCATTGCGGGCGTCATCGACGCCCGGATCCGCCGCGATGCCATCGCGGCCATCGCGGTCGGCGATCATGGCCGCGCCGTGCGCCTGGCCGAACTCGGCGCGCGGCGCGATCCCTATAATGAGAGCGCCCATGTCCTGCTGGTGAAGAGCCTGGCCTGCGCGGGACGCTATGAGGCGGCGCTCCGGCATGTCGAGGCGACCGAGGCCGTCTTCGCCGACGAGCTGGGTGTGAAGCCCTCGGCGGCGCTGCGCAGCGCCGCCCGGCGGACCGTGTCCTCGCCGCCGGCCGGCATTTCGGCCGTCACCTTCGTCCAGTCGCTGATGCAATCCGGCCTCGCCGCGCTGTCGGCCGGCGCGACCGATGCGGGCATCGATTGCCTGCGCCGCGCCGCCTATGACGCCGAAAAGGCGGGCGACACCTATCTCCTCGCCAGCGCGACGTTCGAACTGGGGACCGCGCTGGTGCATTCCGTCCGCGGCTATGACGACGAAGGCTCCGTGCTGCTGCGCCAGAGCACCGAGCTTTCCCGCCAGTCCGGCTATGAGGGCCTCGCCGCCTCGGCCTTTCGCGAACTCGGCTATGTCGAGGCCATGGCGGGGCGGCGACCCTCCGCCGCCGGCTATCTGGCGACGGCGAGCGAATTCACGCGCGATCCCGACAGGCTCGCCGGTATCCACGCCGTCATCGGCTTCAATCTGGTCGATTGGGGCCGGACGGACGAAGGTCTCGCGCATTATGCGCTGTCGCTCGACCATGCCCGCTCGGCCAAGAACCGCCATCGGGAAGCCTGGTCGCTCGGTCTCGGCGCCTGGGGCCTGCTCGGTGCCGGACGGCTGGACGAAGCCGATCGCTGGCTCGCCGAATGCATGAAGGTGGTGGAGGCGCAGCGCTGGCTGGCGTTCCGCCCGTGGCCGGTCGCGGTGCTCGGCGAGACGCGGCTGCGGCAGGGCCGCGATCCGGAGGCGTTGCGGCCGCTGCTCGAGGAAGCCTATGCGCTCAGCTGCCAGCTCGGCGACCCGTGCTGGGAGGCGGCCATCGCCCGCGTCCTGGCGCTGACCTATGCGGCGACGAGCGATCTGGCGCTGGCCGCCGAATGGCTGGCCGAGGCACGGCGGCGCTGCACGCGCGACAAGGACGCCTATGCCGCCCTGCAGGTCGAGATCCTGGCGAGCCAGGTCGAGATCTTCACGGCGCAGGAAGATGGGACGCTGGCGCAGACGACGGCGCGGGACTGGGTATCGCTCGCGGCCAAGACCCACATGGACCACCACGTCGCCCGCGCGGCGGCCTTCATCGCCGCCGGCTAGGACGGGTCGACATTAAGGCTTGGTCAAACCTTCATGCGCCCGGTCACCGCCACCGGGATTCTGTCGTGGCCGGGCTTGACCCGGCCACCCAGACTTTCCGAGGCTTTGGCTCTGGCACGGACCGCAAGTCTGGATTGCCGGGTCGAGCCCGGCATTGACACCGGCCTGGTGTCTGACGAAGCCAAGAACCCTGAAGGTCGACGGGCCCGGGAGCCCTTCGGCGCTTCAACGACGCGCCGAACGGCTCCTGGAAGCTCTCACGCCTCGATGTCGACGTGCTTGGTTTCCTTGCCCAGCAGCAGCGCGATCAGCGTCAGCACGGCCATGGCCGAGAGATAGAGCCCGACATAGAACGGGCTGCCGCCGCCATAGCTCCACAGCGCCACGGCGATGAACGGCGCGACGGCGGCGCCGAGGATCGACGAGACATTGTAGGAGACGCCCGAGCCGGTGTAGCGGACATTGGCCGGGAAGAGCTCGGGCAGCAGCGCGCCCATCGGGCCGAAGGTCAGGCCCATCAGCGTGAAGCCGAGCACCAGCCAGGCGACGACGCCGATCGTGCCGGCCGACAGCATCGGCACCCAGAGGAGGCCGAACAGGATGATGCCGAGCGTGACCCAGATCAGCGTCTTGCGGCGGCCATGGCGGTCCGCATAGGGGCCAGAGACCAGCGTGAAGATGCCGAAGAAGATGACGCCGAAGATCATCATCATGACGAAGGTCGTATAATTGTAGCCAAGGCCCGGCAGCTTCGCGTCCACGGCGGCGCGGCCATAGGAGAGCGAGAACGTCGTCATCAGGTAGAAGAGGACATAGGTCGCCAGCATGTAGAATGTGCCGAGGATCAGTTCGCGCCAATGCAACTTGAAGGCTGCGGCGAGCGGAACCTTCTGCACCTTGCCGCTATTCACCGTCTTCTCGAAGGCCGCGCTCTCGACCAGATGCAGGCGGACCCAGAGGCCGACGATGACCATGACCGCCGAGAACAGGAACGGAATGCGCCAGCCCCAGGCGAGGAAGGCGTCGGACGGCCGCGTCGGATCCTCGGAGGGCAGCAGCCAGGCGATGACCAGGAAGAGGCCGTTGGCGATGATGAAGCCGATCGGCGCGCCGAGCTGCGGGAAGGTGCCGAACACGGCGCGCTTGCCCTCGGGCGCGTTCTCGGTCGCGACCAGCGCCGCGCCGCTCCACTCGCCGCCGAGCGCGAAGCCCTGGGCGAGACGGAGGATGACGAGGAACAACGGCGCGAACCAGCCGACGCTCGGATAGGTCGGCAGGCAGCCGATCAGGAAGGTCGCGATGC
This sequence comes from Kaistia hirudinis, assembly GCF_014196455.1. Taxonomy (GTDB): domain Bacteria; phylum Pseudomonadota; class Alphaproteobacteria; order Rhizobiales; family Kaistiaceae; genus Kaistia; species Kaistia hirudinis. Next base: position 554,910 of record NZ_JACIDS010000002.1, on the reverse strand, counting down.
CCATGGTGAGCAGCGCGCCGACGAGGGTGATCTTGCGGCCGCGCTTGTCGCCGAGATGGCCGAAGAAGATCGCGCCAAGCGGGCGGGCGACCATCGCGGCGCCGAAGATGGCGAAGGAGGCGAGCAGCGCCGTCGTCGGATTACCGGCCGGGAAGAAGAGGTGCGGGAACACCAGCACCGCCGCCGTCGCATAGACGTAGAAATCGTAGAACTCGATCGTCGTGCCGACGAGGCTCGCCAGGATGACGCGCGAACGCGGATTGGCAGGGGCGGCGCCGGAATAGCGCGCGGCGGCGGCGGGTGAGGACATCGATGGACTCCTGCCGACGGCTCCGCCACCGATCTGCCCCGGGCAGGTCGAAGGAAGCCACCGGATGTGGGGCAAAGCGCCGCAACGGCGCGAATGGCGGGAGCCATGAGCCGGCGCCGGCAATTTTTCAAGCGCTATTTGCCGCTGCGCGCAAGAATCGGATCGCGCGCCGCCCGCCGCTACCGCGCCGTCCAGCCGCCGTCGACGAGCAGCGTCTGGCCGGTGACCATGGAGGCCGCGTCCGAGGCGAGGAAGACGACGGCGCCGGCGACCTCCTTCGGCTCGCCGATGCGGTGCAGCGCGGCGATGCGCTGGATCACATCGGCATGGAACACGGGGTCCGACAGCATCTTCGCCGTGCCGTCGGTGCGGATGAAGGTCGGCGCGACGCAATTGACGCGCACATTGTGCTCGCCCCATTCGACGGCAAAGCACTTCGTCATATGCGCGACCGCCGCCTTGGCGAGGCAGTAGATGCCTTCACCCGGCAGCGCGATGGCGCCCGCCTGCGAGCCCATATTGACGATCGAGCCGCCGCGTCCGCGCGCGATCATGGCGCGGCCGACATATTGCGTCAGGAAGAAGCTCGACTTGACGTTGAAATCGACCGTGAAGTCGAACTCCTGCTCGCTCGAATCGATGAGGGCCGAGCCGACGCCGCCGCCGGCATTGTTGACCAGGATGTCGATCTTGCCGAAGGCGGTCAGCACGTCGTCGACCGCCGCATAGCAGGCGGGAAGGTCCATCACATCCATGGGCAGGCGCATCGCCCGCCGCCCCATCGCCTCGATTTCGGCGGCGAGGCCGCCATCCGCCTCGGCATCGCGCAGCCCGATCGCCACATCGGCGCCATGAGCGGCCAGCCCCAGCGCGATTGCCCGCCCGAGCCCGCGCGCGGCGCCGGTGACGAGCGCGACGCGGCCCGAAAGATCGAAACTCGGCAGATCCGACATGATGTCCTCCCTCTCTTGTTGCGGCGAGCCTAGCGGCAATGCGGGGAGGTGGCGAGACGGCGCGTCAGAACCGCTTCTCGAAGAAAGCGTCCGGATAGGGATCGTCATTGAAGCGCGGGATCTCGGTCCAGCCGCTGGTCTCATAGAGCCGCCGCGCCTCGGGCAGCGCGCGGTTTGTGTCGAGGCGGAGCACGCCGATGCCGATCTCGCGCGCCGCATTCTCCGCCGCCTGCATCAGAAGCCGGGCGAGGCCGAAGCCGCGCGCGGCCTCGGCGACCCAGAGCCGCTTGATCTCGCCCATCTCGCCGCCCTGCCCCTTGAGACCGACGCAGCCGAGCGGGCCGCCATCCAGCATCGCAAGAAGGAACGCGCCGCGCGGGCGGACCATGTCGGCGGCGTCGGGATCGCGCGAGCGCGCGACGTCGAAGCCCTGCTCGAAGCGGCGCGCCAGCTCCGCATAATAGCGTTCGAGGCAGACGCGCGCGGCGGGGCCACGCGGGTCCTGTTCCTCGATCGTGATCCGCGCGCGCCCGAGCGCCACCGCGACGCGATCCATCGCCGCGAGCAGGCTCTCGGCATGGGGATCGCGCTGGAGCAGCGCCGCGGCCTGCGCGTCGGAGATCGTCTCATAGGCTTCGAATTCGGCTTCACCCGCCGCGGTCAGCCGCGCGATCCGCCGCCGCGCATCGCCCGTCTGCGGCACCGTCTCGACCAGCCCCTCCTCCTCGAGGCCGCGCAGCAGCCGGCTCATCAGCCCGGAATCGAGCCCGAGATAATCGCGGAGTTCCCCGACATCGCCGCGCCCATGCCCGATGGCGTTCAGCACCCGCGCCGAACCAAGCGGCCGCCCGCGCCCGAGAAAAGACGTATCGAGCGCCCCGACCTCCGAGGTAACGGCACGGTTGAAGCGGCGAACACGAGCGACGGCGTCGAAAGACATGATGTCTGACTTTAGTCAGGCAATTGGGTCGCGTCAATCGAATGCCAATGCAACGCCCCGCCCACGCGCAGGCCTATCGCATGCCGGGCGATCGGCGCTTTCGCATCTTTCTTCACCTCCCCCTGAGGGGGAGGTCGACGGCCGCAGGCCGGCGGGAGAGGGTTTAGGGAACCATCCGGATAGTCCGTAAACCCTCTCCCGGCGCTCCGCGCCGACCTCTCCCTCAGGGAGAGGTGAAGAGCAGGGCTCGGACCCCAAAGCCCCCTCCCGCTCGCGGGGGAGGGTTGGGAGGGGGCGAGCCGCCGTGGGACGGGGCTCGCGGCGAAGCATGACCGGCGCGGGCCTGCCCCGGCCGGCAGAGACGCCGTTCCTTCCCCCTCCCCCTTGCGGGGAGGGTCGGGGTGGGAGTCGCGGGGCAGCCGGAACCTTCGGCGAAGCCAGCGTATCCTCGCGATGGTCCTCCACCCTGGCCCTCCCCGCAAGGGGGAGGGAACCAGCCTGGCGCCACCGGCCGGCCAGAACGCCTCGACCGAGGCCGAAGCGAACCCCTCCCCGAACGTGCTCCGCACGTTCGGCCCTCCCTCAAGGGGAGGGTTCGGACCGCGTCTCGTCTTCGAAGGTGCATGCAAACCGGGCCGCCGGGCGGCCCTCGCCTGCACGGCGCTCTGCCAGGACAGGACCAGGCGCCGGCAACAGGCTCCCCTTGAACCCTCCCCTTGAGGGAGGGTCAAAACCGGCAAGGCCGGCTTTGGGGAGGGGTCTGTCAGTGGGTGCGGCGCACCGGCTTAGCGGCGCCCCTCTTGTTGTTAGAGTCCGGAATGAAGGGGCCCTCAGTCTCCTTGCCAACACCACCGTCCGAATGACGATAACGCTCCCGCAACCTGAAATCGTTCCTAATGACAATAAATATCAGTTCGGTCCAAATATCTCGTCTATCGACGCTGCCCGCTCCTGGTCTAATCGCATTACCTCGCCGCACCAATGTCGAGCCGACCTAATTATCTCCTTCAATTCTTCACCGTCTTCCTCCGCCTTCTCGTCAATTTTTCGCCTTATACGACATATTACGTCGTATACTACTCCACTTTCATACAGACTATTGTAATCAATATTCACTTTTCCGTCTCGGAATGCAACAGACATATTAATATCGAATTCTTGCCTAGAGTCCAGAAGCGTCTCGAACTCTTCCAATATGAGACGAATCTGCTCATTTACATCTGATCGCTCAAACACATCCAAAACTTCTGATGATTTCTCCGATCTCATCTTATTAATATTTACGACAAAATCCCGAATTTTATTCGGAACTGGACCGATTATACTAAATCTAGAAATTCCGCCGCCACTCTGTTTTAGATTTACGGCAATATTACAATCCAGACATTCCAGAAAATCTATCCCAATACATTCATCATCAACTCTATCGAAAATGCCGTGTTCCTCAATTTCAGGCCTGATATACCCCTCTATGACAATATGCTCATTCATCTCAAAGGCCATCGCAATTACATTGTCGCTTATCCTAGTCTTTATCTTCTTCAAATATTCATATGCCTTTTTATTTAGTAAATGAGTTATCGCATAAGCAGTAAAATATTCTTGAAATGATCTATGAATAAAATATATGTATAATCCATCCTGTTGCATTAGATTTACCGATTCGACTATATCTCTCCTTACCTCGTCGACTGACGCGTCAATCTTTATAACCTTTATAGACCTATCAATATAACTTAACAATTCATATTCATTGAACTCAAATTTCTCCTCATAATATGAAATTGCACTGAATATTCCGAATATCTTCCTGAACTGATCTATACTCAGCGTCGAATCCCTCGACCACGCCTTTGTTGCATCATGCGATGAGTAGAGCGTAATGAACGCTTGATCGTAAAATGCATTCATGTTTTCAGGAATATCCATGTTATCGCGGAATGTCATCACCATCATTATACAGAGGAGCGGATTTGAAAGAAAACTTTCATGTCTTTCGTAGAATACTTCGTCAGCAGACGATTTGAACGACTCTTTGATATCGTCAGCGATCGGAATCTTTTCAACTAAGTCAATCATTTGGGTGTATTCAAACGGCCGAGGAGACAAAACATGAAATTGCTGCCAACCTGAGAACCGTTCATCTGGTCGACTCGAAACGACCATGGGACACTTCGGAAATTGGCTCGCGAATGACAGTATCGATGACTGAATATCATCTCTATTATCGTGTGGTATTTCGTCAAATCCATCAAGTATGAAGCAAAAACTTCCATGATTGCAAAAATAATCAAATAACTCGACGCTAATTTGTCTCGCCGGCGACATGATAGACATCAAGCTATCCTTAAAAATCGACGTATCCGACCTACTGAGATTTCGCAACTCTATGAATATCGGAATTACCCCCATGGGATTCCGGAATATCGTCATCCATAGATGTCTCATAAAGAATGTCTTTCCGGTACCACCATTACCGCTTATGACGATTCTGTCACCATCCCTGATCTTTTGTACGATCTCTTCATCCGAGTATATTCCTTCTGACGAGTAAAATTTGCTTTCAACGTATATGTCATACAGTGGTATATCTCTATCTTTCGCACATATTATTCTAACATGACTGTTTATTTGGTAAACTCTCCTACAATACGGGTCAAAATCGGTAAATACCTTATTCCATGCAAATTCAAACTTTTTGGTCACACCATTTATTACTGTGTTGAATGTGGTTTTTATCAGATCCGTTAAAGCAGCGGCTGCGATAACATTCGGATCAACCTCAGCGCTCATGATGCCCTCCCAGTTTCAATCAGGATGTCACGAGGGCTCCGTCCATTCAATCTTGCCTTCCGCCCGTTCCTCCCCTAATCCCGCCTCATGTCGAACGCACCCTTGAACGTCCTTCTGATTGGCTCCGGCGGGCGGGAGCATGCGCTGGCCTGGAAGCTGGCGCAGTCGCCGCGCATGGGGCGGCTTTTTGCGGTGCCGGGGAATCCCGGGATCGGCCATGAGGCGTGCCTGACGGCGCTCGATCCCTATGATTTTCCGTCCGTCGTGCGCTTCTGCGGCGAGAACCAGATCGCGCTGGTCGTCGTCGGGCCGGAGGCGCCGCTGGTGGCGGGGCTGGCCGATGCGCTGCGCGCGGCCGGGATTGCCGTGTTCGGTCCGTCCAAGGCGGCCGCCGCGCTCGAAGGCTCCAAGGGCTTCACCAAGGATCTCTGCATCGAGGCCGGCATTCCCACGGCCGCCTATCGCCGCTTCGCGGAAGCCGAGAGCGCCAAGGCCTATCTGCGCGAGGTCGGCGCGCCGATCGTCGTCAAGGCGGATGGCATCGCGGCCGGCAAGGGCGTGGTGGTCGCCGCGACGCTGGACGAGGCGCTCGAAGCCGTCGATGCCTGCTTCGGCGGTGCCTTCGGCGCGGCCGGCGCGGAGGTAGTGATCGAGGCGCTGCTCGTCGGCGAGGAGGCGAGCTTCTTCGCGATCTGCGACGGGAGGGCGGCGATCCCCTTCGGCGCGGCGCAGGACCACAAGCGCGTCGGCGATGGCGACACCGGCCCCAATACGGGCGGCATGGGCGCCTATTCGCCGGCCCCTGTGGTGGATGCCGCGATGGAAGAGCGCGTGATGGCGGAGATCATCCGCCCCACCGTCGCCGCGCTCGCCGCGCGCGGGACGCCGTTCTCGGGTGTGCTGTTCGCCGGGCTGATGATCACGGAAAAGGGCCCGGAGCTGATCGAATACAATGTCCGCTTCGGCGATCCGGAATGCCAGGTGCTGATGCTGCGGCTCGAGAGCGACCTGCTCGAAATCCTGCTGGCGGCGGCCGAGGGCCGGCTGGAGGGCGTCACGCCGCGCTGGCGCGACGAGGCGGCGCTCACCGTGGTCATGGCGGCGAAGGGCTATCCGGGCGATTACAGGAAGGGCACGCCGATCGAGGGCATCGACGACGCCGAGGCGCTACCGGGCGTCACCGTGTTCCAGGCCGGCACGGCGCAGAAATCGCTGCAGCTGGTCGCGCATGGCGGGCGCGTGCTCAATGTCTCGGCCACCGGCGCCACCATCGCCGAGGCGCAGGCGCGGGCCTATGCCGGGGTCGACGCCATCCGCTGGGACGACGGCTTCTGCCGCCGCGACATCGGCTGGCGCGCGATCGGGCGGTAGGGGGGCGCGGGCGCCGTCTGCCTTGAACCCTCCCCTTGAGGGAGGGTCAAAACCGCGACGCGGTTTTGGGGAGGGGTCTGGTTCGCCGTGCGGGTCAAGAACGCTTCGGCCTTGCCGAAGCTAGCCCCTCCCCGAAAACGCCCTTGGCGTTTTCGACCCTCCCTCAAGGGGCGGGTTCAAGAGGGAAGGACGCCGGCGCAGGCGAAAATACGAGTCGCCGGAGTCGCTTGCCATCCATTCCTGACACGCCGATTCAACGCCTTCACGCGCCGCTTCAACGCGCCGCTTCCCCGTGCCCGCCGAATCCGGCAGAGTCCGTCCCATGTCGATCCGCCGCCTCTCCGAAGACATGATCAACCGCATCGCCGCCGGCGAGGTGGTCGAGCGGCCGGCGAGCGTGGTCAAGGAGCTGGTCGAGAACGCGATCGACGCCGGGGCGCGGCGGATCGAGGTGGTGACGGCCGGCGGCGGCATCGGGCTCATCCGCGTTGCCGATGACGGCAGCGGCATGGTCCGCGCCGATCTGGAGCTCGCCGTCGAGCGCCATGCGACCTCCAAGCTTGCCGAGGATCTGCTCGATATCCGCACGCTCGGCTTTCGCGGCGAGGCGCTCGCCTCGATCGGCGCGGTGGCGCGGCTCTCGATCGCGTCGCGTCATGCCGATGAGCCGCATGGCTGGGAGATCGCGGTCGAAGGCGGGCGGATCGCGGCGCCGAAGCCGGCGGCGCTTTCTGGCGGAACGCGGGTCGAGGTGCGCGATCTCTTCTTCGCGACGCCCGCCCGGCTCAAATTCATGAAGGGCGAACGCGCGGAGGCAAGCGCGATCACCGATGTCGTGCGCCGCCTCGCCATGGCGCATCCCGAGGTGCGCTTCTCGCTCTCGGGCTCCGATCGCGCTGGCGCGGAGTTTCCGGTCGGCAGCCGCGAGGCGCGCATCGCCGCGCTGCTCGGCGAGGATTTCGGCGACAATGCGATCCCGATCGATGCGGCGCGCGAAGGGGTGCGCCTCTCCGGCCTTGCCGGGCTGCCGACCTTCCACCGCGCCAATTCGCTGCAGCAGTTCCTGTTCGTGAACGGTCGCCCGGTGCGCGACAAGCTGCTGATGGGTGCGCTCCGCGCCGGCTATATGGATGTGATGAGCCGCGACCGTTTCCCCGTCGCCGCGCTGTTCCTCGAGCTCGACCCGCATGAGGTCGACGTCAATGTCCACCCGACCAAGGCCGATGTCCGCTTCCGCGATCCGGGGTTGGTGCGCGGGCTGATCGTCGGGGCGCTGCGCCAGGCGATCCTCGCCAGCGGCCATCGCGCGACCTCGACCGGCAGCACCGCGACGCTCGCCGCTTTCCGGCCGGAGAGCGCCCCGCCCTCCCCGTTCCGACCTGCGTCCGGCCCCGGCGCGGCGCCCAATTCGCCAATGGCGGCGGATTCTTCGCCAATGGCGGCGTCCTGGCGAAACTGGGCGGCGCCGGCCGGCGGTTTCGCCGAGGCGCGGCAGGCAGCCTTCGAAGTCGTCGACCGCCCCTCCGCGGATGCGCGGCCGGCAATCGTCGAGGAGGCCGTCGAAACCGAGCGCGCCCGCCGTCCGCTCGGCGCGGCGAAGGCGCAGTTGCACGAGAACTATATCGTCGCGCAGACGGAGGGCGGCCTCGTCATCGTCGACCAGCACGCGGCGCATGAGCGGCTGGTCTATGAGAAGATGAAGGCGGCGCTGGCGCGTTCCGGCGTCGCGACGCAGATGCTGCTGATCCCCGATGTCGTTGATCTTCCTCAGGAAGATGTCGCGCGGCTCGTCGCCCGCGCCGATGAGCTGGCCGAGTTCGGCCTCGTGCTGGAGGGGTTCGGGCCGGGCGCGATCGCGGTGCGCGAGACGCCGGCGCTGCTCGGCGAGGTGGACAGCGCCGCGCTCGTCGCCGACCTTGCCGACGATCTCGCCGAATGGGGCGAGACGACGCGGCTCAAGGAGAGGCTCGATCATGTCGCGGCGACGATGGCCTGCCACGGCTCGGTCCGCTCGGGCCGCCGGCTCAAGGCCGAGGAGATGGACGCGCTGCTCCGCGAGATGGAGGCGACTCCCGGATCCGGACAGTGCAACCACGGCCGCCCCACCTATGTCGAACTCAAGTTGTCCGACATCGAAAGGCTGTTCGGAAGGCGTTGAAATCCTTGCGAAAGGCAGAGAAGAGGCGGATATAGGGCACATGAACCGCATGGAACATCACGGCCGGGGCGGCGAAGCGCGCATCCGCTATCTCGACGGCGACTATCAGATCCTGACGCCTGGCGCCTTCGTGCGCTGTGCCGTCACGGGCGCGCAGATCCCGCTCGACGAGCTCCGCTACTGGAACGTCGCGCATCAGGAAGCCTATGCGGACCCGGCAACAGCGCTCGCCCGCCACAAGGCGCTGGGATTGACCTGGTCGCGCTGAGCGCTTCTATCGCCGCGCGCCGAACGCCTCGCTGCGCCGGCCGAAATCCCGCAGCATCGCCTCGATCAGCGCGATAAGCCGCGGCTCGTCGGCGAAGACCATGCGCACTTCGAGCACTTCGCTGCGATCACGCAGATCCCCTGCCGCGCCCTTGGCGCCAATGAGGCGCGCATGGTCCTTCGCCGTCGTGATGAGACGGAGCCCCTCACGCTCGGCCCGGGCCAGGAGCTTGCGCGCATCGTCGTCCGTGTAGACGTGATGGTCCGGAAAGGCGCGGACTTCCTTGATCGTCGCGCCGGCATGATCGAGTGTGTTGAAGAACTTCTCCGGCCGGCCGATGCCGGCATAGGCGAGATAGGGCTCGGTGCCGAAGCTCTGGTGCGCCCGCGTCGCGAGCTGCGCGCGAAAGGTCGGACGCCCCGCGCGCGCGATCCGGCGCAGCACCGCGTCGCCGCCAGCGCCAGCGCCGACGATGATTGCTGCATCGGTCCGCGCGAGCTGGACGCTGAGCGGCGCACGGAGCGGACCGGCCGGCAGGACCAGGCCGTTGCCGATCCCCGCCGTTCCATCGACGACGACAAGGCGCAAATCCTTGTGCAGAGCCGGGTTCTGGAAGCCGTCATCCATGATGATCAGATCGACGCCGACAGCAGCGAGCAGCGGCAGCGCCTTGGGCCGGTCGGCGGAGACCACCACGGGACCGAGCGCGGCGAGCAGAAGCGCCTCGTCGCCCACCTCGCTCGCGGCATGCATCTTCGGATCGACGAGCACGGGCCCGCGCAGGCTGCCGCCATAGCCACGCAGCAGGAAGCCGGGCCTCCGCCCGAGCGCGACGGCGATCCGCGCTATGGCGAGCGCCGTCGGCGTCTTGCCTGCGCCACCGACGACATAGTTGCCGATGCAGATGACGGGAACGGCCGCGAAGGCTTCAGGCGCCCGGCGCATGCGCGAACCGGCGGCGAGACCCCAGAGCAGCGACAGGGGATAGAGACAGGCCGCCGACAGGGTGAGCCGGCGATGCCACCAGAAGTGCGGCGCCTTGATCAAGCCGGTCCCTCCGTCTGCCTCGTCTTGCCCGGCTCAGTCAGAAACGGCGCGAGCGCCGCCATGGTCGCATCGAGCGCCCCCGTGTAGGGGTCGAGCGCATCCGCCGCGCGTTGGGCCCGGTCCTGCATGGCCTGCGGGTCGGCAAAGAGCGCTTCCAGCACATCGGCCAATTCGCTCGCATCGGCGACCGGTCCGCTCGCCGTGCCGCGATCGAGCGCGTCATAAACCTCGGTCGCGTTGTGCACATGAGGGCCGTGCACGATGGCGGTGTCGAGCCGGGCCGCCTCGATCGGATTGTGGCCACCAACGGGAACCAGCGTCCCGCCGACGAGGGCCACGGGTGCCAGGCGGTAGAACAGACCGAGTTCGCCGAGCGTATCGGCGAGATAGATGTCGGTCTCCGGCGTGACCGGCTCGCTGCGGCTGCGCTGGGCGACGGCTAGGCCGCTCGCGGAGAGCGCGTCGCGCAGCGCGGTTCCGCGCACCGGATGGCGGGGTACGATGATGGTCAGCAAGCCGGGACGCTGCGTCCGGAGGCTCCGGTGGGCGGCGGAGACGATCGCCTCTTCGCCGTCATGCGTGCTGGCCGCGACGAAGATCTCCCGGCCTGCGGTCATCGCCTTGATCGCAGCGAGCGCCTCGGGATCGGCGCCGGGCGGTGGAACGTCGAACTTCAGGTTTCCGACGGAGCGTGCCTGACGTAGTCCGAGCGCGCGAAGCCGCTTCGCGTCGCCCTCCGATTGCGCGAGCGCCAGCGTGGTCCCCTCGAACAGCGGCCGCACGCCGCTGAATTTCCGCCAGCGCGCGAAGGAGCGCTCCGACATGCGCGCATTGACCCGGATCTGCGCGATCCCGCGCGCGGCCAGGCGAAGCGTCATCACGGGCCAAAGCTCGGATTCGACAAAGAGCGCGGCGTCTGGCCGCCACGTGTCGAGGAAGCGGTCGACATAGGGCGCGATGTCGAGCGGCGCATATTGGTGCAGCGCGCCCGGCGGCAATTGCCTGGCCGCGATCTCGGCGCTGGTGACGGTGATGGTCGTCAGGACCACGGCGGTCCCGCTCGCGGCGATGCGCCGGACGAGCGGCAGGACCGCGTTGGTCTCGCCGACGCTCGCGGCATGGATCCAGACCAACGGCCCATCCGGACGCGGCTGCCCTGCCCGTCCATAGCGCTCGCCCTGTCGCGCGACCTCTTCCTTGCCCCTCCGCGCACGGCGCGCGAGCAACAGCGGGACGAAAGGCATCAGCGCGCGGCCCGCCAGGCCATAGGCCGTCAGCAGCGGGCTCGTCCGCCTAGTCATCGCGAGCGCCGATGCGCTCATAGGCGAGTGCGTTGACGCGATTGAGTTCCGCTTCCAGAGCTAGGCGCGCCCCTTCCCGTTCTTCGTCGCCGCCTTCGGGCGGCACCCATATCGGATTGCCGAAGATGCAGGCCCCGCGACTGAAGGGCAAGTTGAACGTCGTCCGGTCCCAATTGGACAGGCGGAAACGGCGGCTGGTCGCGAGCGCGACCGGCAGGATCGGACGCCCCGAACTCTGGGCCAGCATGATGATGCCGAGCCCGGCACGGCGCGCGATGACGTTCGACACGTCGGCCGTCATGGCGACCGTCACGCCTTCCTGCAGCGCGCTCTTCATTTCGAGGAAGCCGCGGAGGCCGCCCTTCTCGATGACGCGCGTCGGATCGCGCGCCGCCGAGGCCCGGATCGTCCCAAAACCGAAACGCTCCGCCACGATCGCATTGATCTCGCCGTCGCGGTGACGCGACACCATCACCCGGATATCGAGCCCGGTCTTCTGCGGCACGAAGGGCGCCATCAGGTGTTGGCCATGCCACATGGTCAGGATGCCGGGCAGGTTCTCGCCGAACGACTCGACGACATTGCCCGGCTCATAGACGATGCGGCTGGTGGCGCGGACCAGATGCAGATACGCCACCGCCAGATGGCCGACGAAGCGCATGGCACGATCGGAATTCCCGATCCGCTTCAGCAGATTGCTGACCCTTCTGGGTCTCTTGGTCGTTGCGGTCACGGTCAATCGAATTTCCATTCCGGCCGCATCAGATCGCCGGCAGCATCATGCGGGGTGAGCCGTGTCACTCCGACGTCGTCGCCGCGGGATCGAGCAGGCGGTGAAGATGCACGATGAAATATCGGGTCTGGGCGCTGTCGACGGTCCGCTGCGCCACCTTCTTCCAGGCGTCGTAGGCACTCTTGTAGTCCGGAAAGATCCCGACGATGTCGAGCGCAGAAAGGTCGGCAAAGTCCGAGCTCCCGACGGAGCTGAGCTCGCCACCGAAGACCAGATGCAGGAGCTGCTTCTTGGAATCAGCCAATTCTCGAACCCTTCAGCTTGTTCCGGCGCCGCTCGCATGGGTGGAATCGGCTCGCCGACGGTCTTCGCTGCGCTGCTCGGCCTCCCGGACGGCGGCCTCTGCCCTGGCCACCAGCCCGGATACCCCGGCGAGCAATGCCGGGTGTCGTGGCTCCGCCCGATTGTATCGGACCGCCTCGCCAGCCGCAGTGCACAACGTTCCGCCAGCTTCGTGCACCAAAAGGTCCGCCGCCGCAAGGTCCCAGTCATGGGCATTGGGCGACGCCGTCGCGAGGTCCAGCCGCCCGGCCGCCACCAGCGTGATCCGGTAGGCGAGAGAAGGCGTTATGCGACGTTCGCCGAACGCGAGGCCCTCGCCGGAAAGAGCCCGCATATGCCGCATGGGACCGGCGAATCGGAGCGGCGCGCCGGGCTGCGTCGCGACCGAAATCGGCTCGCCGTTCAGCTTCGCCCCGCCGCCGGAGACGGCTTCGAACCACTCCGCACGCGTGGGAACGGCGAGCGCTGCGACGACCGGAATCCCGTCCTCGACGATCGCGACGGAGACGCACCAGTCGGGACTACCCTCGATGAAGCCGCGTGTGCCGTCGATCGGATCGACGACGAAGACGCGGCGCCGGGAGAGTCGTTCCGGCGTGTCAGCCGTCTCCTCCGACAGCCAGCCATAATCCGGACGGGCACCGACCAGGCGTTCGAAGAGAAAGCGATCGGCGGCGAGATCTGCCTCCGTGACCGGGGAATCATGCGCCTTGGTCCAGATCTGCGGCGAACGACCGAAGAAGCCTTTGGCAATCTCCCCCGCTTCGCGCGCCGCCGAAACGAGGAGCTCCAGGTCGGCCCGCCGGTCCTGCGCGAGGGTGTCAGGTTCCGGCAATCGTCATTCCTTCGATCGCGAGGGTCGGCGCGTTGACCGCATAGCGATATTCGAGATCGTCGGCCGCCACGAGGCGCGCGAACATGTCGCGCAGATTGCCGGCGATGGTGATCTCGGAGACCGGCTCGACCAGTTCGCCGCCGACGATGCGATAGCCGCCGGCGCCCCGGCTGTAGTCGCCGGTGACGCCGTTGACGCCATGGCCGATCAGTTCATTGACATAGAGCCCGTCCCCGATCGAGGCGATGAGATCCCTGGGGCTCACCGAGCCGGGCAGAATCGCCAGATTGGTGGCGTGCGGGCTCCCGCCACCGCCCGAGCCGCGACCGTTCGTGGCGAGACCGAGTTCGCGCGCCGTGGCGCTGTCGAGCAGCCATTGCTGGAGCACGCCGCCCTCGACGAGATCCAGCGCTTCCGTCGCGACGCCCTCGCCATCGAAGGGCCGTGACGCGAGACCACGCAGCCGGTGCGGATCGTCGACGATGCGGATCGCGGGCGCGAACACGGCCGTGCCGAGCGCGTTCTTGAGGAAGGAGGTTTTGCGCGTGATCGCCGCGCCGTTGATCGCCCCGGCGAAATGTCCGAGCAGGCTGGCCGCGACGCGCGGATCGAAGACCACCGTCGTCCGGCCCGTCGGCATGCGCGAGGGGCGCAGGCGGCGCACGGCCCGCTCGGCCGCCGACCGTCCGATCTCGTCGGCCGCGCGGAGGTCGGCGCCATAGACCTTGGAATCGCTGTCGTAGTCGCGCTCCATCGCGGTGCCCTCACCGGCGATGGCGGTCACCGAGACGCCGGTGCGCGACAGCAGATACGACCCCTGGAAGCCATGCGAGGTCGCGATCACCGCACCCGTCAGCGACCAGCCTGCCGAGGCGCCGCCGGACTTCGTCACGCCCGGGACGGCAAGCGCCGCGGCCTCGGCCGCGCGGGCGCGCTCGGTCAGCGCGGCGGCGTCGGGAATCGAGCGGTCGAGCAGGTCCAGATCGGGCCAAGACCTGGCGAGGCGATCCTGCGGCGCGAGGCCGGCATAGGGATCCTCCGGCGCCACCCGTGCCATGGCGATCGCGCGCATCGCCAGTTCGTCGGCCGGCGCGATGGTGTTGGTCGAGACGCTGGCATGCCGTCGGCCAATGAAGACGCGGAGCGAGACGTCATCGCTCTCGGAACGCGTCGACTCGTCGACCGCGCCGTGCCGGACATCGACCGAAAGCCCCACCCGGCGAACCGCGAAGGCGTCGGCCGCGTCGGCGCCGGCGCGCTTCGCCGCCTCGACGAGCTCGGCGGCACGGGCGACGAGGAGGGACTGATCGGGCAGCACGGTCATGGCGTTCTCCTTGGACCCCATTGAATAGGGATCGCGGCGCCCCCCGACAAGATCGTGGACGAACGGGCGAACGCATAAATCATGCCGCGTGATGGCTGCATTTCGCCATGAAGATGCCTAGACTGGCGAAGCGGAGCGCGGCGACGTCCTCGGCTTCCCCACCCCGCGCCTTTCGCGCAGCCAGCCGGCAGCGCCCTACCCGCACTACGAACGGAGATGTCCATGGCCGTCGAGGCGCAGGGCACCGATCTCGCCCAGCTCGTTGCGCTGCTCGGCGCCGGTGTGATCGCTGTCCCGATCTTCAAGCGGCTCGGCCTCGGCGCCGTGCTCGGCTATCTCTCGGCCGGCCTCGTCATCGGCCCGTTTGGCTTTGGCCTGTTCAACGATCCGCAGTCGATCCTGCATGTCGCCGAACTCGGCGTGGTCATGTTCCTGTTCGTGATCGGGCTCGAAATGCGCCCCTCGCGCCTGTGGGGCCTTCGCCGCGAGATCTTCGGGCTCGGCCTCGGGCAGGTTCTGTTCTGCGGCGTCATCCTGATGGGCGCGGGCGTTCTCTACGGGCTGACGCCGATCGCGGCTTTCGTCGCCGGCATGGGCTTCGTGCTCACCTCGACCGCGACTGTCATGCAGTTGCTAGACGAACGCGGCGAGACCGCATCTCCGGCGGGCCAGCGCATCGTCTCGATCCTGTTGCTCGAGGATCTCGCGATCGTGCCGCTGCTCGCCGTGGTCGCCGTGTTCGGCCACGATCCGAACGCGCAGAGCGAATCACGCTGGATTTCCGTCGCGATGGGCGCGGGCGTCCTCGTGGCGCTCGTCGCCGCCGGGCGCTGGCTGCTGAACCCGATGTTCCGGATCCTGGCGGGGGCCAATGCGCGCGAGGTGATGACGGCCGCCGCGCTGCTGGTCGTGCTGGGCGCCGCCTTCGTCATGCAGATCGGCGGCCTCTCCATGGCCCTCGGCGCTTTCATCGCCGGCGTCATGCTGTCGGAATCGAGCTTCCGCCACCAGCTCGAAGCCGACATCGAGCCGTTCCGGGGCATTCTGCTCGGCCTCTTCTTCATCAGCGTCGGCATGTCGCTCGACCTGTCCGTGATGGTCAACGAATGGCCGACGATCATCGTCGCCGTGCTCGGCTACATGGCGCTCAAGGCCGGCGGCATCTTCATCATGGCCCGCCTCTTCCGCGCTTCGCGGCCAGAGGCTCTGGAGCGGGCCGCGCTGATGGCGCAGGGCGGCGAGTTCGCCTTCGTGCTCTACGCCGCGGCGACCGCCGCAGGCCTGATCGACCAGAACCTCAACGCGGTGCTGACGGCGACGGTCATCGTCTCGATGGCGTTGACCCCGCTCGTCGTCGCGGCCGCGCGCTACCTGCCGCAGCCCAAGCCCTCTTTGGACGGTCTCGACATCGCCGACGGGCTGGAGGCGAGCGTGCTGATGATCGGCTTCGGCCGCTTCGGCCAGATTGCCGCGCAATTCCTCCTCTCGGAGGGCATCGACGTGACGGCGATCGATTCCGATCCAGACATGGTGCGCAGCGCCGCACGGTTCGGCTTCAAGGTCTATTACGGCGACGGCACGCGCCTCGACGTGCTCCGCGCGGCGGGCATTGAGAGCGCGCGGCTCGTCGTCGTGTGCACCGACAAGCGCGAGAATACCGACAAGATCGTCGAGCTGATCCGCTCCGAGTATCCGCTGACGACGCTCTATGTCCGCTCGTTCGATCGCCAGCATACGCTGAAGCTGCGCGCGCAGGGCGTCGACTTCGAAATCCGCGAGACGTTCGAATCGGCCTTCCTGTTCGGCCGCAAGACGCTCGAGGAGCTCGGCTACGACGCGGAGCGGATCGCCGAGATCGCCGAAGACCTTCGCGCCCGCGAGGCGAACCGCCTCGCCATCCAGATGGCCGGCGGCCAGGTGTCCTACACCGACGTCCAGGGCAAGCTGAAGCCCGAGCCGCTCACCGTGCCGAAGCGCCAGGCCAAGGCGCTGAACGAGGACGCCGAGAAAGCGACGGCCGAAGCCGCGGAATGATGCGCCGTTCGGGGCGTCAGGTCCGCGGCGCGGCCTCCGACTTTTTCGGGCCGACCAGGACCATCATGTTCGTCGCGCCGCCATAGATGCGCTTCGCCACGCGCTTCGCATCGTCGAGCGTGACCGCCGCGATCATGTCGTTCCGCTTCTCGACATAGTCGATCGGAAGGCCGTCGAGCTGGATGGCGAGCAGTTGGCGCGCGATCTTGGCCGAGGAATCGAAGCGCAGCGCATAGGAGCCGACGAGATAGCTCTTCGCCTTGGCGAGCTCGTCAGCCGTCGGCCCTTCCTCGGCAAAGCGCTTCGCCTCGCCGCGGATGATCTCGACCGTCTCGTCGGCCCGGTCGGCGCGGGTCGCGGTGCCGCCGGCAACCGCGTTCGCGTGCGCCATCGGAACCAGCGTCGACGACACCGAATAGGCAAGGCCGCGCTTCTCGCGCACCTCGGTGTAGAGCCGCGACGAGAACGAGCCGCCGCCGAAGATGTGGTTCACGACGTAAGCGGCCATGAAATCGGGATCATGGCGCGCCAAGCCGGGGCCGCCGAAGCGAACCACGGTCTGGGGGTTAGGCATGTCGATGCGGATATCGCCGCCGAGCGGCACCGCATCCGGCACCGGCGTCAGCTCGGCCTTGGCCTGAAGCGGGCCGAAGACGCGATCCAGCATCTTGCCGGCCTCCGCCTCGTCGATCGCGCCGACGATAGCGATATGGAGATTGTCCCGCGCGAAGACGCGACGACGGTAGTCCTGCAGATCGGGCACGGCGATCGCCTTGACGCTCGCCTCGCTGCCTTCGAGGGGCCGCCCATAGGGATGGTTCGGGAAGGCCGTCGCACACATGGTGGTGATCGCCACCTGCTCCGGGTCCTTGGCCGACTGGCGGATGCTGCTGTCGATCTGGGCGCGGATGCGCTCGACGGGCTCGGCATCGAATCGGGGCGACTGAAGGGCGAGCGCAAGAAGGCCGAAGCCCTCGTCCTGATCTTCCGCCAGCATGCGGATCGTACCGAAGAACTCGTCGCGGCCGGCATCGAAAGAGAGCTGAATCGACCGGCTGTCCAAGGCGCTCTGGAAGGCCTTGCTGTCGAGGTCACCGGCGCCTTCGTCGAGCAGGCCCGAGAGCATGTTGGCGACGCCGGGCTTGTCCGCCGGGTCCTGCGCCGCGCCGCCCTCGAACGCGAAATTCACGGCGACGATCGGCACCGCATAGTCCTCGACCAGCCAGGCTTTGACGCCGCCGGGGCTGACGATGTCCTTGATCTGCATCGCCTGCGCGGACGTCACGAGCATTATGAGCCCGGCCGCGGCGATCAGGGGACGGGTGGCAACGAGGCGGCTGAAATGGAAAGTCATGTCGTCTCCGTCTCCTGGCGCGGGCTAGCTGCGGCCGTCGGCGGGTGCCGGCTTCAATACACCGGTCACCGACCGGCGCTTGTCGAGATATTTATCGGCGGCGGCGGAAACATCGTCGGTCGTGACCGCGTTGATCCGATCCGGCCATGACTGCACATCGGCAAGCGTCTGGCCGGCGAGCAGCGAGGTTCCGATGATGCGGGCGAGCGAGCCCTGGCTGTCCTGCGCGAAGATCGCCGAGGCGCGCGTGCGCTTCTTGGCCCGCTCCAGTTCGTCGGCGGTGACGCCATGGGCGCGAACGTCGTCGACGATGCGGTCGATCTCCGCCTGGAGCTGGTCCACGCTCACCCCGTCACGCGGCGTTGCGATGATGCCGAGCTGTCCGTAGTCGAGATTGTCGCCCGAATAATAAGCACCGACCGCGCTCGCGATCGGCTTGTCGACGACCAGGGCGCGATAAAGCCGGCTCGTCGGCCCGCGGCCTAGGATATCGGCGAGGAGGTCGAGCGATTCGGCCTCGTCCGGCTTCGCGGTCGAATAGGAGGGGGCGAGATAGGTTCGCGACCAGGACGGCTGGCTGACGCGCGGATCCGACATCGCAAGCGTGCGCTCGGCACGCGGCGGCGGCTCCTTGGGACGATCGCGCGGCGCCAGTTCGGCACGGCGCGGCACGCGGCCATAGGTCTCCTCGGCGAGGCGCCGCACCTCGTCCGCCGTCACGTCGCCGGCGACGACGAGCACGGCATTGTTCGGCGTGTAGTAGCGGCCATAGAAATCGAGCGCGTCCTGACGCGACAGCTTCGCCATCTCATCGGCCCACCCGATGGTCGGGATACCGTAATGATGGTTCTGGTAGAGCGCCGCGTTCATCGCCTCATAGAACTGCGCACCGGGATCATTGTCGATCCGCATGCGTCGCTCTTCCAGGATGACGTCCCGCTCCGGCAGCACGACCGCATCGTTGAGGATCAGCCCTTCCATGCGGTCCGACTCGAACGCCATCACGGTCGCGAGCTGGTCCTTCGCAATGGTCTGGTGATAGGCCGTCGCGTCATTGGTCGTGAACGCGTTTTCTGCACCGCCCATTTCGGATACGCGCCCCGAGAACTCGCCGGCCGGATGCGCCTTGGTGCCCTTGAACATCAGATGCTCGAGGAAATGCGCAATGCCCGACTTGCCCGGCGGATCGTCGGCCGCGCCGACGCGATACCAGATCATGTGCGTGACGATCGGCGCGCGATGATCCGGAATCACCACGACCTGCAGGCCGTTGGGCAGCGTGAATTCGGTCGCGTCGGGTGCGATCCTGGTGGAGGATTCGGCACGCGCGGCCTGTGGCAGGAAGGCCAGCGCAGCCGCGAACATCGCTGCGGGCATAACACGGCGCACAAGCTGTGGCGCCCGAGACAGCAGAGAAATCATCGATCCTCGGTCGTTCGACGGCACCCCCATCCAAGAACCTAGGCTAGTCTAGGCTACCATGCGAGCGCAATTTCACGCCTCGTCATGCCGAACGATAGAACAGGAGTTGCGAATCGCCCGCCTCGCGGTGCTCGATTTGCTCAAGGCCGGCGGGAATCGACACTTCGGCGTCAGCTGCCTCTTCCAGCACCACGAGAGCGCCCGGCTTGAGCCAGCCTCCTGTCACGGCGGCCACGAGGGCCCGCTCGCCGAGGCCGCGACGATAGGGCGGATCGGCGAAAACGAGATCGAACGGCCCCATGCCGCCAGCCGGCCCGAGGCGGGCGGCATCGCGGCGAAACAGCTTCGTGCGGCCCGTCAGCCCGAGCGCCTCGATGTTGCGGCGGACAAGGCCACGGGCCTCGACACCCTCGTCGACAAAGAGCGCGAAGGCCGCGCCACGCGACAGCGCCTCGAGGCCGAGCGCGCCCGTTCCCGCGAAAATATCGAGCACATGCGCGCCCGAGACGGGATCGTCATAGGCATGGCTCAGGACGTTGAAGAGGCTTTCGCGCAGACGGTCGGAGGTGGGTCTGATCGTCTGCGACTGCGGCGCGGCCAGGGTACGGCCGCGAAACTCACCGCCGACGATCCGCATGCCCGCCCCCCGGTGCTCCGCGGCTCGGACGCCCACCGCTCGGACGGCCGCCACCCTTGCCGGGCTTCGGACCACCGCCCTTCGAAACATGACCGTCGCGACGCGGCTGCTGGTCCGCGTCCGGCCGCGTGCCAGGACCACCGTCCTGCTCGCGGCGACGGGACGGCGCCGGAGCGCGCCCCTCCGCCTTGCCCGCCCCTGAGCGAGCGCCGCGGAACGGCTTGTCGGATGGCGTCTTCGCCGGGAATGGCTTTCCGGACAGGCTCTTGCCGGCCGACGGCCTTCCGGCGGACGACTTGCTCGCAGCAGGTTTGCCCGCGACCGACTTGCCGGCAGCCGCTCTGCCATCCGTCGACTGTGACGTCTTGGACGCCGAAAATTTGGACGAAGGCGCTCGGCCGGCGGCCGACTTGCCTGGCGCCTGTCCGGGCGCGGTCGGCTTTCCGCGCGGCGGACGACCGGCCGGCTCGCGGCCCTTCGCCTGCAGCTCTTCCCGCAGCGGCGCATCGAAATCAACGCCCGCCTCGCGGGCGAGCTTCTCGCCGAGTTGGTCGCGCAGGATACGCCCGCGAATCTCGACCGCCTCGCCTTCGGCGAGATCGCCGAGCTGGAAGGGGCCGTAGGAAATGCGGATCAGCCGGTTCACATCGAGGCCAAGGCTCGCGAGAACGTTCTTCACTTCGCGGTTCTTGCCTTCGCGGAGGCTCATGCTGATCCAGCTATTGCTGCCCTGGACGCGCTCCAGCACCGCATCGATCGCGCCATACATGACGCCATCCACCGCGACACCATCCTTCAGCCGGTCGAGATCCGGCTGCATCACCTCGCCCCAGGCCCGCACGCGATAGCGCCGCAGCCAGCCGGTCGAGGGCAATTCGAGGATTCGGGCCAGGCCGCCATCATTGGTGAGGAGGAGCAGGCCTTCCGTATTGATGTCGAGCCGGCCGACCGCGACCACCCGCGGCAAATGGTCGGGAAGCGAATCGAACACGGTCGGGCGCCCTTCCGGATCGCGCGCCGTGGTCACCAGCCCCTTCGGCTTGTGATAGAGCCAGAGGCGGGTGCGCTCGCGCTCGGGCAGCGGCTCGCCATCCACCGTGACGCGGTCCGAGGGCGAGACATTGACCGCCGGGCTCGACAGCGTCCGGCCATTGACGGCGACGCGGCCTTCCGCGATCCAGCGCTCAGCGTCCCGGCGCGAGCAGAGCCCGACACGGGCAAGCACCTTGGCGATACGCTCGCCCCCGGCTGCATCGGCTTGCGCGGGCACGGCGTTCGTGCGTTGGATCGGCGGTTTCACGGACCTTGTCATCGGGTCCTGATAGCAGAGCGGCGGAGGCGAATCGAGCGATGAACGGTCCGGCAGCGGGCTTCATGGAGGTTGCGCTCGCGGAGGCACAGGCGGCCGCGGCCCGCGGCGAGGTTCCTGTCGGTGCCGCCATCGTGCGCGACGGCCAGGTTCTCGCCGCCGACGGCAACCGGACGCTGGAGACGAGCGACCCCACCGCCCATGCCGAGATCCTGGTCATCCGGGCCGCCTGCCGGGCGCTCAGCTCGCAGCGCCTGCCCGAATGCGATCTCTACGTGACGCTGGAGCCCTGCCCGATGTGCGCGGCCGCGATCTCGTTCGCCCGTATCCGCCGGCTCTATTATGGCGCAAGCGACCCAAAGGGCGGGGCAGTCGAAAGCGGCGTCCGCCTCTTTCACCAGCCGAGCTGCCATCATGCCCCCGAGGTCTATGACGGGATCGGCGCCGGGGCCGCGGGCGAACTGCTGCGCGCCTTCTTCCGCGAGCGACGCTGAGCCGCGGGCTGGGTGACGGGCTAGCGGAGCATCCGCTGGTGGGGTAATGGCTGATGTCTGTTCTCTGGCTGGAACCGCCAACTTGCTGCTGCTCACATCCGCCTTCCCGCGTCTGAAGCGCTTCGATGAAAACGGAATGGATGTCGGCGAGGCGCTGGTCGGCCGCTGCCTCCGCTCGTGGCAGGCCAACGGCTTTCGCATCGTCTCCGTGCACAACAAGGCGGAAGAAAAGCTCCTCGGCGATGGATTTCCGGGCGTCGAGTACCGGTTCGTCGAAGAGGACCTCGGTCCGGAGGCGCGAAAGACGCCCTCATTTGCTTCCGTCCTTGCCGCAGCGCCTCAGGACGAGCCGGTCGGCATCGTCAATGCGGACGTCTTCATGGCCCCCTCGCCCGACTTCGCGGAGCGACTCGCCGCGACCGCCGCCGATTCGACGGTGGTGATGCATCGCTGGGAGGTCCCGTCGCTGACGCGCAGGCAGGGCCACCGCTTCGATCTCGGCGTGGATCTCCTCGCATTCACGCCGCGCAAGGTCGCGCCGGCGCTCGCTTCGTTCGTGAGCTATCCCTACCAGCTTGGTGTCCCCTGGTGGGACTATGCGTTTCCGGTGGCCGCCAGCCTCTATTCGCCGCTCATGCTCGTCGCCGATCCGATCCTGCTGCATCACACGCATGATCAGGCTTGGAATGACGGCGAATGGCACCGGTTTGCCGGTCTCAGCGCCGGCTTCCTGAAGGCTCAGGCGGAAGAGCCATCGGCCAATCCCAGGCTCGCGCGCGAACTGCAGCGCCGGATCGCGCGGATCGAGCGCGACCATTACGGCTCGAAGAATCCGAAAGACACTGACTACGCGCTCGCCGAACTCACGATACGCTGGATTCATGTCTTCTCGGAGCAGAGGGCCTTGAGCCTCCTCTCCGAGATGGAGCTGCCGGCGAGCGGTCGCACGCTGGACGACCCGGTCGAGGATGATCTTCTCGAGGGTCTGCTGGCGGCGAACGCCGCCTACAATTCGGCCGATCCGGCCGAAGCCTCGGAGATTCGCCGCAAGATGCCGCGGCGGGAGTTCAAGGGCCCCCCGCCGCTGGCCCTCTACAAGGAAATCTCCACCGAAAGCACCGCCGGCCAGGTCATTGGGGCGGGGTTCCGCGATATCGGCCGCGTGATCCTCTCGACCGGCAAGCTGCTGGAGCGGCGCATGCGCCGCAAGCGTCGCGGCTATAGCTGAGTCGCGGCTACAGCTGAGCCGCAGGCCGACAGGGCGGCACGTCTTCGATACGGTAATAGACCTTGAGGCCACGCTCCGTCGCGATCGAGACGTCGAGATCGGCCCCCTTGGATTCGCCCGGCAGGCGCAACACCGCGTCGCAATGTGGCAGCAGGCGATGCGCGACCGGATAGGCGATCTCCTCGTAGATCGCGTCGCCCACTGCCTTTGATCCCGCCACCTCCATCAAAGGCAGTGCGAGCCACTCGCCGATCAGCGGCACATGGCCGGCGCGGAACAGCGGCAGCGCCGCCTCTTCGAGCTGCCTGAGATTGGCGCGCATCCGGGCCGGGTCATCATTCGTGCCCGAGCGATAGGGTCCTGCGACGAGGATCACCATGGATTCCGACGATCTGGTCATGCCTGTTTCCTTACGATAATGACTGGATAGAGCCTATAACATGCAATATCGTGTCATTTCGTTCAATATCGTGCAAAAGGAGAACACCCATGATGACGGCTGAACGGAAGCGGCTGATCCTCGAGATCCTGGCGCGCGATGGCCGCGTTCTGGCCAAGGCGGTCAGCGCCGAACTCGGCCTGTCGGAGGACACGATCCGCCGCGACCTGCGCGAACTGGCGAGCGAGGGGCGCCTGACCCGCGTGCATGGCGGCGCCCTGCCCGCTTCGCCCGGCCTCGCCGATTTCTCGAGCCGTCGCGCGATCGAACCATCCGGCAAGCAGGCGATCGGCCGTGCCGCCGCGGCCCTGATCGCGGACGGACAGGTCGTCATGCTGGATGGCGGCACGACGGCGATCGAGGTAGCGCGCGCGCTCCGGCCGGATCTGAAAGCGACGATCGTCACGCACAGCCCGAGCACGGCGCTCGAACTGGTGCCGCATCCGGGCGTCGAGGTGATCCTGATCGGCGGAAGGCTGTTCAAGCACTCGATCGTCGCGACGGGCGCGGATGCGATGGAGGCGATCCGGCGCCTGCGCGCCGATCTCTATTTCCTCGGCGTCACCGGCATCCATCCGGAGAGCGGCCTGACCACGGGCGACTATGAGGAAGCCGGCATCAAGCGCGCCTTGATGGCGCAGGCGGCCGAGACGATCGCGCTCGCCTCGCGCGACAAGGTCGGGACCGCCGCGCCCTATCTGGTGGCGCCGGTCGAAGCGCTCGCCGGGATCGTGACGGAGGCGACGGCCGATCCGGCGTTCATCGGCACGATCGAGTCGCTCGGGGTGACCGTCACGAAGGCATAGATACAAACGAAAAGGGCGCGGCTCGCGCCGCGCCCTTTCCTGAACTTTTTGGATGGCTGGACTTAGAAGTCCATGCCGCCCATGCCGCCACCGCCCGGCATCGCCGGAGCGCCGGCTGCCGGCTTCGGCAGGTCGGCGATGAGCGCCTCGGTCGTGACGATCAGCGAAGCAACCGAAGCCGCGTCCTGCAGAGCCGTACGGACGACCTTGGTCGGATCGATGATGCCGGCCGCGACCAGATCGACGAACTCTTCGTTCTGAGCGTCGAAGCCGAACGTGTCCGACTTGTTCTCCAGAACCTTGGAGACGACGATCGAGCCCTCGACGCCGGAATTCTCGGCGATCTGACGGATCGGAGCCTCGAGCGCGCGGAGCACGATCTTGATGCCGGCTTCGATGTCCGAATTGTCGGACTTCAGCTTCTCGACGGCCTTCTTGGCGCGCAGGAGAGCCGAACCACCGCCGGGGACGATGCCCTCTTCGACAGCCGCGCGGGTCGCATTGAGCGCGTCATCGACGCGGTCCTTGCGCTCCTTGACTTCGACTTCCGTCGAGCCGCCGACGCGGATGACCGCGACGCCGCCAGCGAGCTTGGCGAGACGCTCCTGGAGCTTCTCCTTGTCGTAGTCCGACGTCGTCTCTTCGATCTGAGCCTTGATCTGGCCGACGCGGGCTTCGATTTCCTTCTTCTTGCCGTTGCCGTCGACGATGGTCGTGTTCTCCTTGGAGATCGTGACCTTCTTCGCGCGGCCGAGCATGGCAAGCGTGACGTTCTCGAGCTTGATGCCGAGGTCTTCCGAGATCACCTGGCCGGCGGTGAGGATCGCGATGTCCTCGAGCATGGCCTTGCGGCGGTCACCGAAGCCCGGAGCCTTGACGGCCGCGACCTTCAGGCCGCCACGGAGCTTGTTGACGACGAGCGTGGCCAGAGCCTCGCCCTCGACGTCCTCGGAGATGATGAGGAGCGGCTTGCCCGACTGAACGACGGCCTCGAGCACCGGCAGGATCGACTGCAGGTTCGACAGCTTCTTCTCGTGCAGGAGGATGTACGGGTCGTCGAGTTCCGTGACCATCTTCTCGGCATTGGTGATGAAGTACGGCGAGAGATAGCCGCGGTCGAACTGCATGCCCTCGACGACCTCGAGCTCGGTCTCGGCGGTCTTGGCTTCCTCGACGGTGATGACACCCTCGTTGCCGACCTTCTGCATCGCCGAGGCGATCATCTGGCCGATTTCCTTCTCGCCATTGGCGGAGATGGTGCCGACCTGAGCGACTTCCTCGGACGTCTTGATCTTCTTCGAGCGCTTCTCGAGATCCTTGACGGCTTCCGTCACGGCCATGTCGATGCCGCGCTTCAGGTCCATCGGATTCATGCCGGCCGCAACGGCCTTGGCGCCTTCCTTGACGATCGACTGGGCGAGAACGGTCGCCGTGGTCGTGCCGTCACCGGCCTTGTCGTTGGTCTTCGAGGCGACCTCGCGCAGCAGCTGCGCGCCGAGGTTCTCGAACTTGTCCTCAAGCTCGATCTCCTTGGCGACGGAAACGCCGTCCTTGGTGATGCGGGGCGCGCCGAAGGACTTCTCGATCACGACATTGCGGCCCTTCGGACCCAGCGTGACCTTGACGGCGTTGGCGAGGATATCGACGCCGCGCAGCAGCTTTTCGCGCGCATCGGCGGAGAACTTTACGTCTTTAGCAGCCATGTGGCCTGCTCCTATGTTTTGCTATCGGGACAATAAAAAGCCGCGTGAAAGGGGTGACCCTTACGCGGCCTTCTTGCCGGCAGCCTTGTTGTCGATCACGCCGAGAATGTCGGACTCTTTCATGATCAGCAGGTCTTCGCCGTCGATCTTGACTTCGGTGCCCGACCACTTGCCGAACAGGATGCGGTCACCCGCCTTGACGTCCAGCGGGACGAGCTTGCCAGCTTCGTCACGGGCGCCCGGGCCGACGGCGACGACTTCGCCTTCCTGCGGCTTCTCCTTGGCGGTATCCGGGATGATGATGCCGCCCTTGGTCTTCTCTTCGCCTTCAAGGCGACGAACCACGACACGGTCATGCAGAGGACGGAATGCCATCTGTCTTCTCTCCTCGCGAGTAAGCCGCCCATCAAGGCGGCCTGTGAAACGATGTGTTAGCACTCAGAACCATCGAGTGCTAACAGGCGTCCCGGATCTAGGATTGCGGCCTCGGACTGTCAAGGCGCCGACGCGCTGCGAATGCGAGATTCTGTTTCGGACCGCGCGGCCAGCGCCCTAGGTCCATTCCGGCGACGGCGTTTCGCGCGCCAGCGCATCGACCGCCCGTTCCAGGCGGCTGACGAAATCCTCGCCTTCCCCGGTCATGGCCTCGCCGACGACGATGTCACAGAAGAATGGGACGGGAAGATGGTCGCCCTTCGGCAGCACACGGCCGAAGCCGCGCAGGAAGACGGGAATGACAGGCACCTGTGGACGACGCCGGGCCATATAGGCGATGCCGCGCTTGAAGGCGGCCCGTTGCTCCGGTTCGCCCCGAGAGCCCTCCGGGAACACGATGAGGATGTCACCGCGATCGAGCACGTCGAACGCCGGCGCCAGCGGATCGCGGCCGCCCTTCGCCGCCGCGCGCTCGATCGGGACGATGCCGAGCAGGTCGACGGCGAACCAGCGCAGCCAGCGATTGGCCAGGAAATAATCCGCGGCCGCAACGGCATGGATGCGCGACAGGCGGCGAAGCGGAAAGAGCGACATCAGCGCCAGCGTGTCGAGATGGCTGTTGTGGTTGGCGGCGATGATGACCGGACCCGTTTTCGGCAGACGCTCGCGATGACGGACCGAGAGGCCGATCGCGATGAGCAGGAACGGCCGCACCACGACCGCGAAGAAGAGGACACGGAGCAGGACGCGGGCGGCGGGACGCGGTGTCATCGGCGTCAGAAATAGAAATAGCGGACGGTGTGGAAGAAGAGCGGCGCGGTGAAAACGAGGCTGTCGACCCGGTCGAGAATGCCGCCATGGCCGGGCAGGATGGTGCCGGTATCCTTGATGGCGAGGTCGCGCTTGACCGCCGACATGACGATGTCGCCGAAGAAGCCGGCCGTCGCCAGCATCGCCCCGATCAGCGCGCCCTGGAGCGGCCCGATCGGCGTCAGGGCGGGGGCCAGCACGGCCGCAAGCACCGTCGTCGCCGCCAGCCCGCCGACGAAGCCTTCGACGGTCTTGTTCGGCGAGACGCGCGGCGTGATGCGGTGGCGGCCGAAGCTGCGGCCGGAGACGAACTGGGCGACGTCGTTGAATTCGGTGAGGATCAGCAGGAGGAGCAGCAGCCCGGCGCCGGTACCGGGCGGCGAGGCCGGCGGCGGCACGGCGATCAGATAGGCGGCATGGCTGATTGCGAAGACCGCGATCATCAGCCCCCAGTGCATCGTGCCGGCCGCCTTGAGGAACCCCTCCGTCTCGCCGCGCAGGACCATCGCCGCCGGCAGGATCAGGAACATGTAGACCGGCACGAAGATCACGAACATGCCGTACCAGGCGGTCCCCACCCACCAGTACTGCACCGGCACGGCGAGATAGGCGACGAGAAGCACGACGCGATCCGCCCGGCGGGTCGGGATGATTGTGAAATATTCCTTCAGCGCCAGATAGCTGACGAAGGCGAAGAGGATGACCGTCGCCGTACGGCCGAGCACGAGCGCCGCCGCGACCAGCAGGATCATCACCCACCAGGAGCGGATCCGCGCCTTGAGTTCCGCGCTTTTGCCGTCCTCGGCCGATCCGGCAGGGCGTGGCCGCAGCCAGACGAAGGCCGTCGCGGCGGCGAGGCCTACGAAGATGGCGAGCAATGTCACGAGCACAGCCGCCGGCAGGTCGAGCGCACCGGGGATCTTCGCCAATCCGTCCATCATCCACCCTCCAAGGCCCGCGTTGCCCGACGGATGGCGGTCCACAGGCAGAGGACGGCGAGCAGCGCCATGACCGCATCCAGCCAGGCGCCGCCGGGCGCGCCGAGCGCCAGGACGAATGCGAGCAGACCGATCGCCACGGCGCGGTCGGATTTCCCCATCGGGCCATCATAGCGCCGCGTGCTGCCGACCGTTGGGCCGAGCACGCCGACGAACTCGGTGAGCACGGCGAAGAATGCGAAAGCGACGATCGGCGCCGTATGTGCACCGAAGGGCGCGAGCGCCGGAGCGAGCGCCAGATACAGCGCCGCATCGGAGACGACGTCGCCCGCCTCGTTCAAGATCGCGCCGAGCCGGCTCTTCTGGCCATGCTCGCGCGCTAGCATGCCGTCGATCGCGTTCAGCGACATGCGCAGGAACAGGACGATCGGATAGACGAGAAGGACCAACCGCACGCCCGGCTGGAGCGCGACGAAAGCCGCGGCAACCAGGCTGAGGACGGCCGCGCCGACCGTCACCTGATTGGCCGTGACGCCGCCGGCCGCGAGCCCTGCCACCAACGGCCGCAACAGGGCCTGGAAGCGCGGCTTCAGATCATAGATGGACGGCATGTCGAACGACCGGCTCCGAAGCCGGGAAGCCCGGCTTGACGGGTCCCTTCAACACCGCGCGCCGCAGGACGGCTATGAGGCCGATCACACGTCGTCCGGATCAGGAGATGGTGAGCGGCAGCTCGATCGGCGCGGTCTTGCCGGTCGCCTCGTCGGTGACAGTCAGGATCAGCTTGTAGCTGCCGGGCTTCAGCTCGGGCAGGCGGAAGCCGACCGTGAGATGAAAGTCGCGGCTCGGGCTGCTGCCGATCTTCTCGAGCTTCGCCGGCGCGGGCGACTTCGCGAAGATCACGCCCTTGTCGTTGCGGATCTCGATCTCGGTCTTGAAGGCGATGCGGTGTGTGTCGCTCTCGTCGGTCCAGCCGAAGCCAACGGGCTCGGCATAGATCTTGAGCTCGGAACCGGGCGCGAAGGTCGAACCGGCATGGGCGACGTATTCGCCATAGCTCTTCACGTCGTCGACGAAGAGAGCCTTGCGAAACGCGAGCGGCGCGGCCTTCCAGAAGGCTTCGGCGGAGGCATCGAATGCGTCGATGGCTTCCTTGACCTTGCCGGCGGCGAGAAGCCCTTCGGCCTCGGCAGCCTTGCTCGCGGCCTCGCCTGCGGACGCGGCTCCCGCAATCGGAGCCATCGAGGCCAGCGCCATCGCGCCCGCCATCGCGATCCCGGCCAGGCGGGATCCAACCAGATTCATGCTTCCAACCCCTCGTTGGGCGCCCAAATTGGCACCTTAACAGCCCATCCGAGCGGAACATGCCGGTATGATGCGGCGCACGCAAGCGTTTCGGTGGCTCAGTGTGAATCGGAGCGCAACGAAGGGTCAGGCGCTGCGTTTCTCCAGCCAGGCCTGGCGCTTGCGATAGATGGTCGAGGGGCTGATCTCGAGTGCCGCCGCGGCGCGGGCGATGTTGCCGCTGAACGCGCCGACCGCGCTCTCGATGATCGAGCGCTCCTGCTCCCAGAACGGCATGATGGAACCGGACAGCATGGGCGCCGAAAGCGCGTCCGACATGGTCGGAGCGGCGGCGCCGATCGTCGCCGGCAGCATCTGGGCCGTGATCTCCGTCCCCTGGTTCAGCACCACCATGCGGCGGATGGCGTTCTGAAGCTCGCGCACATTGCCGGGCCAGGCATGCGCCAGGAGCATCGCGGCGGCCTCAGCGCTGAAGCCCTGGAAGTCGCGCTGCTCCTCCGCGGTGAAGCGGGCGAGGAATGTTTCGGCCAGGAGGAGCACGTCATCGGCGCGGGCGCGCAGCGGCGGCATGTGGATCGGCAGGACGTGCAGGCGGTAGAACAGATCCTCGCGGAAGCGTCCGGTCGCGATCTCCGCGAAGGGATCGCGATTGGTGGCGCTGATGATGCGGACATCGACCTTGCGCGCCGTCGTGTCTCCGACGCGCTGGACCGTGCCGCTCTGCAGGAAGCGCAGCAGCTTGGCCTGCAAGGCGAGATCCATCTCGCCGATCTCGTCCAGGAACAGCGTACCGCCATCGGCCAGTTCCGCCGCGCCGGCGCGCGTGTCGCTTGCGCCGGTAAAGGCGCCGCGCACATGGCCGAAGACCTCGCTCTCCATGAGATCCTTCGGGATCGCGCCGCAATTGATCGCGATGAACGGCTTGCCGCCGCGACCCGAGCGCGCATGGATCGCCTCGGCGCAGAGCTCCTTGCCCGTGCCGCTCTCGCCCGTGATGAACACCGGAGCACGGGACGGCGCGACGCGCGCGATCTGGTCGAAAATCGCGGCCATCGCCGGCGAACGCCCGACGAAGCCCTCAAAGCCGAGATCCGCCTGCGCGGCAGCGCTTCGCGCAGTCGGACGCACGGACGGCTCGGGATTGCGGTTCCATTGCGCGATCGCCGCCTCGACGCGCTCGATCAGCGCGGCGGCGCCGAACGGCTTCGGCAGGTAATCGACCGCGCCGGCGCGAATTGCGGCCACGGCCGCATGGACGGAGCCGCGGGCGCTGGTGGCGATGACGCGGGTGTGGTCGCCGACGAGGGCCGCGAGTGCATCGGCGCCGCCGAGCGTCTCGACATCCGCGACGACGAGGGCCGGCCCGCGCCCCGACAGCCGGTCGGCGGCCTCGGCACGGCTTGCCACGGTCAGCGCCTCCATGGCGCGTCCGCCGCCGGCCGACAGATGCGCCGACACCAACCGACGCTGGACCGGATCGGCATCGATGACCAATATCTGGACGGGCCCTTGCGAGCCGTCTGCGAACGCCATTCCAGGAAGACCCCTCTCCCGGCGCGACCCCTCGCGCTTGGTTCGACTCTCCCCCGACAGGGTAAATAAAGCGTTCCAGAAGCCGCTCTAATTGGACTGGAGCGCAATGCGGGCCCTTGATGGCTCGACATGAGGCCCTTGTGGAGCGTCCAGTGCTTGACCGGCGCGGCGGGAACCAATAACCCGCCCGCATGAGCAATTCGACCGTGCCGCCGCGCATCAGCGGACTTTCCGAGATCGCCCCCTCCTATGCGGCGATCCTTTGTGACGTCTGGGGCGTCGTGCACAACGGCGTGCGCTCCTTCCCCGCGGCCTGCGATGCGCTCGCGCGCTTTCGCGAGGCGGGCGGCACCGTCGTGTTGCTGACCAATGCGCCGCGCCTCAGCCCCTATATCGTCGCGCAGATGCGCTCGCTCGGCGTCACCGAGGCGAGCTATGACGGCATCGTCACCTCCGGCGACGTAACGCGCGGCCTGCTGGCGAGCCGTCCCGGCGCCAAGGTGCTGCATATCGGCTCCGATATTCACCTGCCGCTCTATGAAGGTCTCGACCTCACGCTCGTCGACAGCGCCGAGGCCGATGTCATCTCCTGCACGGGCCTGCGCGAGGACGAGCGCGAGAGCCCGGACGACTATGACGCCGAGCTTCGGGCGCTCGCGGCGCGCGGGCTGCCACTCATCTGCGCCAATCCCGACATTGTCGTCGAACGCGGCAATCGCTTCATCTGGTGCGCCGGCGCGCTCGCAGAGCGCTATCGCGGCTTCGGCGGCGTCACGCATGTCGCCGGAAAGCCGCATGCGCCGATCTACGAGGCGGCGCTGGCCCATATCGGCGCGCTCCGCGGCACGGCCGTGGCGAAAGCGGACGTGCTGGCGATCGGTGACGGCGCGCCGACGGATCTCAAGGGCGCCAAGGGCGAAGGCCTCGACATCCTCTTCGTGACCGGCGGCATCCACGCGGCGAATTTCGGCCCGACCGAGCAGCCCGACTCCAGCGCCGTCGCCCGCTTCCTCTCCGAGGAGCAACTGGCCGCCCGCGCCTTCATCCCGCATCTGCAATGGTGAGCGTCATTGCGCCCGCTTGACCCGAACGCGACGAGCGGTCAGTTTGCAGCCCGCAGCCGGAGAAGGCCGAAGGGGTCGCCGGCCAACCGATGCAGCCTCCCATTCATCGCGATCGATTCATGCTCCCAGCGACGCTGATTCCGCTCGATGCCGTGCCGCCCGCCTTCCGTGGCGGCATTCTGGCGATCGGCAATTTCGACGGCATGCATCGCGGCCACCACGCGCTCTTCGAGGCGACGCGCCGTGAGGCGCAGCGGCGTGGCGTGCCCGCGCTCATCCTGACCTTCGAGCCGCACCCCCGTCAGCTCCTGCGCCCCAACGAGCCGTTCTTCCGCCTGACACCGCTGCCGGCCAAGTCGCGGATTGCCGGCGCGCTCGGGATTTCCGGCATCGTCGTCGCGCGGTTCGACGCGGCCTTCGCGCAAACCAGCGCCGAGGCCTTCGTCGCCAATGTGCTCGTGCGCGATCTCAACATCGCCGCCGTCGTGGTCGGCCATGATTTCCAGTTCGGCCATGATCGCGCGGGAACGCCCGCCTACCTGCAAGCGGAAGGCCGGCGGCTCGGCTTCGAGACGATCGTCGTCGGCGCCGTCGGCGACATCGAGGGCCGGCCGCATTCGGCGACCGCCATCCGCCGCGCGCTCGAAGAGGGCGACGTCGCCGCCGCCAATCGCGATCTCGGCTATCGCTGGTTCGTCGCCGGCACGGTGCAGCATGGCGACAAGCGCGGGCGCGAGCTCGGCTATCCCACCGCCAATGTCCGCCTGCCGGCCGAATGCGGCCTAGCGCTCGGGATCTATGCCGTGACGCTGACGCGCCGCGACGGCAGCGTCTATCCGGCGGTTGCGAGCTATGGCAAGCGGCCGACCTTCGACAATGGCGCCGTGCTGCTCGAGGTCCACGTCTTCGATTTCGCGGGAGACCTCTACGGGGAAGAGGTCAACGTCACCTTCTTCGCCTATCTGCGCGGCGAAGAGCGGTTTTCCTCGATCGAGGCGCTGATCGAACAGATGGACCGCGATTCGCTCGCCGCCCGGGCGATCCTCGCTTCCGCAGGCCCCGGATCCGCGCTCGACGCCGCCATCACGGCAACTTCTGTTGCCCGCGGCATGCCGATCCCCTAGAAGTTTTGCGCCTGCCGGATTTTTGCCCGGTTCGCGTCCTATAGCCGGATCGGGATAACCGCGTACCGATTCGGGCGCCAAGGAGTTTCACGTCGACCATGGCCGTCTCGCCCGTCCAACGTAAGCTTGCACTGATCGTCGGTTCCGCCGCCCTTCTCGGGCTCGCGGGCTGCTCGGGCACGACCTACGGCACAGGCGTTTCCGCCGAGGAACAGACGCTCAAGGACGTGATGTCGCTCGCCTCGCTCGGCAGCGACGAGAAGCCGCCGATCGACTACAAGCCGCGCGGCGGCATCGTGGCGCCGAAATCGACCGCCCTGCCCCCGCCCGGCTCGGCACCCGAGGCCACCGCCTCCGTCGCCAATGATCCGAACTGGCCCAAGGATCCGGACGAGCAGCGCCGCCAGAAGGCCGCCGCCGAAGCGCAGGCCGCCGCCAACAGCCCGATCCCGAACTTCATCCTGCCCAAGGGCAAGACGTCCTATGACGTCGCCACGAACGAATCGACGGAGCAGACCCGGGCCGAGGGCAAGCAGGCCTGGGACGCGCTGCACAAGGGCAAGACGGGCTCCTATGATGCCAACGGCAACCCGACGCGCAAATATCTGACCGAGCCGCCGGTCGCCTATCGTGCGCCGGATCCGAACGCTCCGATGAAGGAGCCGGACAAGACCGAGGGCAAGTTCAACCTCTCGAAGCTCTGGCCGTTCTGAACCGCCACCCGAGCATCATCCAGACCCAAATCTGACATGCGCGCCCAAGCGGCGCGCATTGTCGTGTTTGCACGCGCTGATGCGTGGAATATCCGACCGTCATCCGATCTGTCATCTTCCGGTAATGTTGCGGCAATCCCGCCGACAGGACGGCTTTCCCATAGTCGTGGGCAGAGCGAAGTGTCCTCGGCCGGACGGAGTCATCCATGCAGAAACTGAAAGAGGCGATCGTCACGGTGTGGCGGATCGCGGTGCCGTATTTCCGTTCGTCGGAAATGCGTTTCGCGGTCGGGTTGCTCGCCGTGATCATAGCGCTCCGGCTTTTCGCAGTCTGGCTCGATGTACAGTACAACAGCTGGCAAAATGACTTCTATACTGCACTCCAGCAGAAAAATTGGGACGAGTTCAAGCATCAGCTATTTTTTGTTTTTAGCTGGATCGCCGGCCTATCCATCATCTCGGCGGTCTATCGACTCTACTTGAACCAGTGGCTGTCAATTCGTTGGAGACGGTGGCTGACCGGCAAGTATCTGGGCGAATGGTTGTCAGGCGGTACTCACTACCGCATGCGTCTGGCTGGCAATCCGGCCGACAATCCGGACCAGCGAATAGCGGACGATACGGGCCGGTTCGTCGATGGCGCTCTCTCCACCGCCGTCGCCCTGCTCGGACAAATCGTGACGCTCGTGACGTTCGTAGCGATCCTCTGGACGCTCTCCGCCGAAGTCCCGCTCATCATGTTCGGCCAGACCTATTCCATTCCCGGCTATCTGGTGATCGTCGCCTTCATCTATTCGGTCATCGGCACGGTCTTGACGCACAAGATCGGCCGGCCGCTCGTCCGGCTGAACTATGACCAGCAGCGCTACGAAGCCGACTTCCGTTTTGCTCTGGTGCGAAACCGGGAGAATGCCGAGGAGATCGCCCTGCTCAAGGGCGAGCCGGCAGAGCGGTCCACGCTTCAGCATCGATTCGGCAAAGTTGTCGGCAACTATATCGACATCATGAATCGCACAAAGAAGCTGACCTTCTTCACGGCCAGCTTCGGTCAGATATCCGTCATCGTTCCTTTCATTCTGATCGGCCCTGCCTATTTCTTTGGTGGTTCGGAAATGGGACGGATCATGCAGGTCGCCAGCGCTTTCGGTACAGTGCAGGGCGCCTTTTCCTTCTTTGTCGACTATTACGCCTCGCTGGCCGAGTGGAAGTCGGTCGTCGACCGTCTCGACGATTTCGAGGCGAGCATCGAGAGTGCCAGTGGTGCGCGTGCTCAGGGACCCCTGCTGTCGCCTGACAGCGCGCCCGACACGCTTTCGATCCAGAACCTCGTCGTCCGCCTGCCGGATGGGCGCGAGATCGTCGAGGTCTCCGATCTGACGCTGAGCCCGCGCGAGCGGGTGCTCGTCACCGGGCCGTCCGGATCAGGCAAGACCAGCCTCTTCCGCTCGCTCGGCGGCATCTGGCCCTATGGCAGCGGCGGCGTACACATTCCCAAGGGCGCCGACCTGCTCATCCTGCCGCAGAATGTCTACATGCCGCTCGGCTCGCTGCGCGCCGCCCTCGCCTATCCGCGTGAAGCCGACGCGATCAGCCGCGAGGAGGCGCTCGACGCCCTCGGCGCGGTCGGGCTTGCGCGGCTCGAAGGCGATCTGGACGAGGTCGCCAATTGGGGCAATCGCCTTTCAGGCGGCGAGCAGCAGCGCATCGCGGTTGCCCGTGCCCTGCTTGCCAAGCCCGACTGGCTGCTGCTCGACGAGGCCACCAGCGCACTGGACGAGGCGGCCGAGGCGCGGATCTATCGCATGATCAGCGAACGCCTGCCCGATACGACGATCGTCTCGATCGGCCATCGCTCCAGCCTGACGCCGCTGCACGAGCGCTTCCTCAAGCTGGTCGCAACCGAGAGCGGAGCGCATCGCCTTGTCGAGGAGCAAGGCACGACCGCCGTGCCGGCCTGAGGCGAAATAGATGCGCTGTCCATCGCGGCAATCGCGCGATTGTGCATCTGAGGTGAACAGTGTGTGGAGCTTCGGGCAGGTTACGGTGACAATCGGAATGCTGTATTCCGGCCTCATCAAATTCCTCCCGGAGTTCCAACGATGTCCGACGTTACCTCCTCCAAGCTCTATGTTCCCGCTCTCGGCGGGCTCTATGCCGGCGCCACCCCGGTGTTCGAGGCGCTGCTGCGCTTCGTCGCCGGCGCCTGGATGGTGCCGCATGGCGCGCAGAAGCTGTTTGGCCTCTTCGGCGGCTACGGCATCGGCGGCACGGCGCAGTTCTTCTCCTCGGTCGGCCTCGAGCCGGCGGTTCCGCTCGCCGTCATCGCCGGCCTCGCCGAGTTCGTCGGCGGCATCCTGCTCGCGATCGGCCTCTTCACCCGCCCGGCCGCTGTCGCGCTGACGATCCTCCTCGCGGTCGCCGTGCTCTCCGTCCATGCCGGCGCCGGCTTCTTCATGGCCTCGGGCGGCTTCGAATATGCGGGCCTGTGGTTCTTCCTGACGCTCTATTTCGTGTTCCGCGGCGGCAACAAGTATTCGGTCGACGCCGCGCTCGGCCGCTCGTTCTGATCGACCGACGACAACGATCGTCCAGCGCTTCCTCCCAAGCGCTTCGGGGCCGCCTTCGGGCGGCCCCTTTTTGTTGGCGCGCACGGCACCTCCGCCCGATTCCGCCCGCAAGGTTGCCCCATGGGGTGCCGATGCGGTACGACACGCACCGCTCCAAGCGGGGGGCGCCAAGACGGGATCCGAACCATGGCCGAGACGAAGAAGACGCATGCCTTGAAGGCGCGGTTGCCGCGCGGGCTCGTCGACCGCCATGCCGGGCAGATCAAGGCCAGCGAAAAGATGCTCGCCACGATTCGCGAGGTCTATGAGCGCTATGGCTTCGAGCCGGTCGAGACGCCGCTGATCGAATACACCGACGCGCTCGGCAAGTTCCTGCCCGACCAGGACCGGCCGAACGAGGGCGTGTTCTCGTTCCAGGACGATGACGAGCAGTGGCTGTCGCTGCGCTATGACCTCACCGCGCCGCTCGCCCGCTATGTCGCCGAGAATTTCGAGGCGCTGCCGAAGCCCTATCGCAGCTATCGCGCCGGCTGGGTCTTCCGCAACGAAAAGCCCGGCCCCGGCCGCTTCCGCCAGTTCATGCAGTTCGACGCCGACACGGTCGGCGCCGCCTCCCCGGCCGCCGATGCCGAGATGTGCATGATGATGGCCGATACGCTGGAGGCGCTCGGGATCCCGCGCGGCCAGTACGTCATCCGCGTGAACAACCGCAAGGTGCTCGACGGCGTCATGGAGGCCATCGGGCTGGCTGGCGAGGACAAGGCGAGCCAACGACTCACGGTGCTCCGGGCGATCGATAAGCTCGACAAATTCGGTGTGGAAGGAGTGCGGCTTCTTCTGGGTGCCGGACGTAAAGACGAGAGCGGCGACTTCACCAAGGGGGCGGACCTCGACGAGGCCCAGATTATCGAACTCCTCCAAGTTGTCGGCGCCGACGAGAAGCACATCGTCTCGCTCCAAGACGCCGCACGATTTGACGCTGCGGATGACGACGAAGTGGTCAAGGCAGGCGATGCAAGTAGCGTCGTTCTCAATTCACTGGTGCTCGACGAGTGGGAGGTGATCCTCAGCCGATCCGAATCGGGTCGGCAAGGTCTCGCCGAATTGAGGGAAATCGCGGCTCTGCTGAAATCTGCCGGCTATGGAACGAAGCGAGTCCGGATCAGTCCCTCCGTCGTCCGCGGCCTCGAATATTACACCGGCCCGGTCTTCGAAGCCGAGTTGCTGTTCGAGACCGTGAACGATGATGGCCAGCCGGCGCGGTTCGGCTCGGTCGGTGGCGGCGGGCGCTATGACGGGCTGGTCGGGCGCTTCCGCTCCGAGCCCGTGCCGGCGACCGG
This sequence comes from Kaistia hirudinis, assembly GCF_014196455.1. Taxonomy (GTDB): domain Bacteria; phylum Pseudomonadota; class Alphaproteobacteria; order Rhizobiales; family Kaistiaceae; genus Kaistia; species Kaistia hirudinis. The sequence goes on along the minus strand of NZ_JACIDS010000002.1, from coordinate 517,280 downwards.
CTTCTCGATCGGCGTTTCGCGGCTGATGGCGGCGCTGTCGGCGCTCGGCGAGATTTCGGTCGAGGCCGAGGCGGGTCCGGTCGTCGTGACCGTGTTCGACCGCGACCGCATGGGCGATTATCAGCGCATGGTGAAGGCGCTGCGCGACGCGGGCATCCGCGCCGAGCTCTATCTCGGCGGCTCTGGCCCCAAGGCGCAGCTCAAATATGCCGACCGCCGCAACAGCCCCTGCGTCATCATCCAGGGCGGCGACGAACTGGCCAAGGGCGTCGTGCAGATCAAGGATCTCGCCGCCGGCAAGGCTGCGGCCGCATCCGTCAGCGACAATGCCGCCTGGCGCGAGGAGCGACCGGGCCAGTTCGAGGTTCCGGAAGCCGAACTCGTCGCTGCCGTGCGGGGCATCATCGAGGGGGCACGCGCATGAGCGTCGACACCACGCCGCTGCGCATCCTGCTTTCGGAGGCCGGCTATCGCTTCGTCGAGCCGCCGATCCTGTCCGATGCGTCGATCTTCCTCGAGGTCGCGGGCGAGGATCTGCGCCGCCGGCTCTATATGACGACCGGTTCGGACGGGCGCGAATTGTGCCTCCGACCCGAATTCACCATCCCCGTCTGCATGCACCATCTCTCGACCGGCGATGCGCATCGCATGGCCGATTATGCCTATATCGGCCCGGTCTTCCGTCACCGGCCCGGTCAGATCGGCGAATTCCTGCAGGCCGGCGTCGAATCGCTCGGCCGCACGGACCGCATCACCGCCGATGCCGACGTGCTGGCGCTCGCGCTCGACTCCGCCGCGCTCTATGGGCTGTCGGAGCCGGATGTGCGGGTCGGCGACTCGCTGCTCTTTTCCGCCGTCATCGACGCGCTCGGCATCGCCGCGCCGTGGAAGCGGCGGCTGGCGCGCGCCTTCGGCGACGGCGCCCGGCTCGACGCGACGCTCGCGCGCCTTTCGGCCGACCGCGCCAGCGATGCGCCCGCCCATGCCGGCTTCCTCGCCGCGCTCGACGGCGCCGATCACGACGCCGCGCACAGCGTCGTCGAGGATTTGCTGTCGATCGCGGGCATCAAGTCGATCGGCGGCCGCACGCCGGGGGAGATCGCCGACCGCTTCCTCGAGCAATCCTCGCTCGCCGCCGGCGGCGGTCTCGACGCGCGCGCGACGAGCGTGATCGCGCGTTTCCGCGCGATCTCCGGCACGCCCGACGGTGCGCTCGCGGCGCTGAAGACACTCTCGACCGACGAGAAGCTCGGCATCGACGCGGCGCTCGAAGGCTTCGAGAAGCGGGCCGAAGGGTTAGCGCGGCGTGGCATCGATCTTTCGAAGCTCGCCTTCTCCGCCGATTTCGGCCGCCGGCTCGATTACTATTCCGGCTTCGTCTTCGAAATCCACGATCCGGCCTTCCCGGCGGGTCCGGTGGTCGGCGGCGGGCGCTATGACCGGCTGCTGCCGGCGCTCGGCGCGCGGGCGGCCGTTCCGGCCGTCGGCTTCGCGCTCTGGCTCGATCGCGTCAAGGGAGTGAGCGCATGACCGACGCCCCGCTCGTCCTGGCCGTGCCCTCCAAGGGCCGGCTGCAGGAAAACGCCAACGCCTTCTTCACCCGCGCCGGCCTGCCCGTGCAGCAATCCGGCAGCGAGCGCTCCTATCGCGGACGGATCGCCGGGCTCGGCGACGTCGAGATCGCCTATCTCTCGGCGTCGGAGATCACACGCGAGCTCGCCGCCGGCTCGGTGCATCTCGGCATCACCGGGCGCGATCTCGTCGAAGAAGAGGTGCCCGATTTCGCGGATCGGCTCGACCTCGTCCTGCCGCTCGGCTTCGGCCATGCCGATGTCGTCGTCGCCGTGCCCGAGGCGTGGATCGACGTCCGCACCATGGCCGATCTCGACGACGTGGCCGCGGGCTTCCGCCAGCGCCATGGCCGCTGGCTCACCGTCGCGACCAAATATGTCAACCTGACGCGGCGCTTCTTCGCCGAGCACGGCATCGCGGATTACCGCATCGTCGAGAGCCTCGGCGCGACCGAGGGCGCGCCGGCCTCCGGGGCCGCGGACCTCATCGTCGACATCACGACGACCGGCTCGACGCTGGCGGCCAACGCGCTCAAGGTCATCGCGGACGGCGTGATCCTGCGTTCCGAGGCGCATATCGTGGCGAGCCTCGCCACCCATTGGAGCGGCGCGGCGCGCGGCGCGCTTCGCACCATCCTCGACCGGATCGAGGCGGAGGCCGCCGGCCGGTCGCTACGGCAGATCCGGGCCGATGTCGCCGATCCGGAAGGCGCCGCGCTCGTGGCGCTCGACCGCTTCGGCGCGACCGCACCGTTCGGCACCCCAGCCGGCCCACTGACGCTCCACTGCGCGGCGGCCAAGGTCTATGCGTGTGCGGAATGGCTCCGTACCGGCGCCGGCGCCCGTCTGGTGACGGTCGAGAAGCTCGATATGGTCTTCTCGTCCATGAGTCCCCTGACCTCGCGCCTGCTCGGCCGTCTCGACGGGCACAATGGCGGCTGATACGCCGCCTATGCGCTAAGTGCATTGCTGCGATGCGAAGAAGGCATTTTGCATCGCGGCATAACGATACTAGCTTTCTCTCATGGCGATGCGCCGATGCGCATCCGACGAGAGGATGAAACGATGTTCCCGACCCTGAAGAGCCTTCGTCAGAGCTGGAAGAACTACGTGAACTACGATCCGGAAGCCGAGGCGCTGAGCCAGGCCGGCGACCAGATCGAGGTGGAGATGATCCACCGCCGCTTCGCGCGCCAGCGCCGGGATCGCTTCGGCTACTGATCCGAGAGGCCGTCGCGGCGCGTTTCGCGCGCCCACCCGGATCTCACCGCGCTTCAGCGCGGAATGACGGCGGCGGCGCGCAGCGCCTCGATCTCCGCCCGGCAATGGCACCCTTCGAGGTGGTCGTTGACCAGGCCCATCGCCTGCATGAAGGCGTAGACCGTTGTGGGTCCGACGAAGGACCAGCCACGCTTCTTCAGATCCTTCGACAGGCGGACCGAGGTCGGCGACGTCGGCATCGCGACGAGGCTCGCATGGTCGAAGACCTGCGGCCGCTCGGACGCCGGCGGCTCGAAGCGCCAGATATAGGCGGCGAGCGAGCCTTCGCTGGCGATCAGGTCGAGCGCTCGGCGGGCATTGTTGATCGTCGAGACGATCTTGCCGCGATGGCGCACGATCCCGGCATCCGCTAGCAGCCGCTCCACATCGCGCTCGTCGAATGCCGCCACGGCGGCCGGATCGAAGGCGGCGAAGGCGCGGCGGAAATTCTCGCGCTTCCTGAGGATCGTGAGCCAGGACAAGCCTGACTGGAAGCCTTCGAGGCAGAGCTTCTCGAACAGTCGGCGATCCTCGACCACCGGGCGGCCCCATTCGCGGTCGTGATAGGCCTCATATTCCGCGTCGCCATGCGACCACCAGCACCGGCACTTGCCGTCGGAACCCAGCTTCAACCCGCTCGGAAGATCCATTCGAGCCTCTGTTCATTGTTTGTTCCGAAACTGGTTAGCCCGGCCCTGGCGGTTTCGCAAGAGGCGGCGCGCCGGCCCGGCCTTTACAGTTCATTCACCATACCCATCCGCCTTGAGGGGTCGTTCACCCTTTCTTGGTGCGCGCGGGCGAGGATTCGCGTGGGGCGGAGGCTGATGTGGCGTTGCGAGTCGCCGCCCCGTTCGCCGATGTCGCACGACGCCCTGATCCCGAGTCCGTCCATGCGAAAACTCGTCCTCGCCGCGACCATCGCGGCCGTCCTCGTCGAGCCGGCCGCGGCCGCCTCGAACGATCGCTATGTCGCCCGGACGCCCGTCATGCTGAGCCCGGATCTCAACAGTCCCTGGCTGCTGCAGTTTCCGGCCGGCAGCCGCGCGCCGCGCGTCCAGACGGCATCGGCTTCGCCGAGCCTGTTCCAGAAGCTGTTCGGCGGCCAGGCGGCCAAGCCCCAGCCGCAGCAGGCCCAGACCGGCCGCGCGACCGATCCCGCTTTCCTGCCGACCACGGTCTCCTATGACGGCCCGCACAAGCCGGGCACGATCGTGATCGATACGGATGCGCGCTATCTCTACCTGGTCGAGGCCGGTGGCACGGCCCGGCGCTATGGCGTCGGCGTCGGACGGCCGGGCTTCGAATGGGCCGGCACGCGCACGATCACGCGCAAGGCGGAATGGCCGACCTGGACGCCGCCGCCGGAAATGCGCGCCCGTGAGCGCAAGCGTGGCCGCATCCTGCCGGTCTCGATGAAGGGCGGACCGCAGAACCCGCTCGGCGCACGCGCCATGTATCTCGGCTCGTCGCTCTACCGCATCCATGGCACCAGCGAGCCCTGGACGATCGGCCGCGCCGTATCCTCCGGCTGCATCCGCATGCGCAACGAGGACGTGTCAGACCTCTACGAACGCGTGAAGGTCGGCACCAAGGTCATCGTGCTCTGATCCAATGCCGCCCTGAGACACGGGCGGCATTCGACTTGCGGGATCTGCCCGGCTTTTCTAACCTGTGCGACGGGATGTCTCGGCTCATCGAGCCGGGCACGGGGATTCAAGAACGAAATGCGGGGACGACCATGAGGATCGGGAAAATACTGGGCAGCGCGCTGATCGCATCAGCGCTCGCTATGACCGCTGAAACCGCCCATGCCGAGAACTTCCTGAAGCTGCTCTTCCAGGGCAATGGCACGTTCCAGCCGGCGGGGCCCGGTGTTTCGTCCCTGCCCTCGCAATATCAGCGCCAGCGCGTGCGCTTCCCGACCAACGAAAAGGCCGGCACGATCGTCATCGATGCCAACAACAAGTTCCTTTATCTCGTCGAGGGCAACGGCACCGCGATGCGCTACGGCGTCGGTGTCGGCCGCGAGGGTTTCGGCTGGCACGGCACGGTGAAGATCGGTCGCAAGGCCGAATGGCCGACCTGGACGCCGCCGCCGGAAATGCGCGCCCGCGAGCGCAAGAAGGGCCGCATCCTCCCGGTCTCCATGGAAGGCGGCCCGCAGAACCCGCTCGGCGCGCGCGCCATGTATCTCTATGACGGCGGACGCGACACGATGTACCGCATCCATGGCACGAGCGAGCCCTGGACGATCGGCCACAACGTCTCGTCCGGCTGCATCCGCATGGTCAACGCCGATGTGAGCGATCTCTATGAGCGGGCGCCGATCGGCACCAAGGTTATCGTCCGCTAGAGCGTTTCGAACGCCACGGAGACCGGTTCGCGGCAAGACGACGCGGCCGAACAGGGAGAGATGCCGTTCAGTGCCTCACTGGCGCGCTGAACGGCTCTAGCCGAACGCCTGCACGGCCGGTTCGCCACGGGCGCCGGCGGGCGCGCCATAGACCTTCATGAAGAAGGCGACGGCGATATCGACCCGCCGCCTGATCTCTTCCGGCGACGGCGTTTCGAGAAGACCGAAGAGCAGCTTGCGCATGATGCCGGTCTGCGCGAGTTCCATAAACTGCGCGGCGGCAAGATCGCAATCCTCGATCGTGACGACGCCGGCATCGGCCTGCGTGCGCAGATAGAGAGAAATCTGGTCAGCGCAGAGCTGCGGCCCGCGGCCGTAGAATTCGACCCCGATATCCGGCATGCGATTGACGATCGAGAAGACGGTCCGCATCGCCTGGATATAATAGGGCCGCGTCAGGATCCCGATCAGCTGATAGCCGCAGCGCGCCAGCACGCCGGCCACGTCATGATTGTCATGATCGAGCTGGATGACGCTGAACAGCTCCTCGCGCTTCTCCGTCGAGATGAGCTCGACGAACAGCCGCTCCTTGTTCTCGAAATAGACATAGAGCGTCCCCTTGGAGACGCCGGCGGCTCGCGCGATGTCGTTCATGCTGGCCGCGTCGAAGCCCTTTTCCAGGAAGACCTGTCGCGCGCCGTCCATGATCTGGCGCCGTTTCTTGGGGTCCTGGCCGGCCGAACTCTCCACGAGTTCGGCGGTGGCTACGTCGTGGGCGAGCGTCACCTTCTTCGTCCTTGCTGTTCCGCCTGCAGCGGCGGCGCGGATCTTCTGGATCCATTCTAACTGATTCAGGCCCAATTCCTCGACCTTTTGGCCCGATAGCCCCAGATCGGAAATTTTTTGACCGAACCGTTCGGTTCGATCTTGATCTAGTCGCAAGAGCGGTCTATTTCAAGCGCCATTGACCGAACCGTTCGGTCATCGACCTTTCATTTGAACATCAGGACCGGTGCCATGGCCAAGGTCGCCCTCGTCGAGACGCCCCATCAGGAGGCTGGCGCCGCTGCGTCGGATATCCGACCCGTCGCCGAGCAGCCCGCATCGAAGCCGCAGCCCTCTTCGAAGCCTTCGGAAGCTCCGCCCACCCCGGCTTCCGAAGGCTCCTCAGCGCCCGCGACGCCCGCCCGGAAAGGCGGGCGTCGGCGGATGGTGCTGGCCGGCATCGCGCTGGTCGCGCTCGTGGCCGGCGCCTATTACGGCCATGACTGGTGGACCGTCGGACGCTTCATGGTCTCGACCGACGACGCCTATGTCGGTGCCGACGCGGCCGTCATCGCGCCGCGGCTCTCCGGCTATGTGGCCAAGGTCGATGCTCAGGCGAATACCTCCGTCAAGGCGGGAGACCCGCTGGTCCAGCTTGACGATTCGGACCAGCGCCTCGCCATCGCGGCGGTCGAGAACCAGATCGCCTCGCAGCAGGCGACGCTGGCGCGCATCGATCGCCAGATTGAGGCGGCCAAGGCTGGCGTCGGCCAGTCCGAAGCGGCCGCGACCTCGGCCAGGGCGGATCTCGAACTCGCCGTCGCGGATCTCGACCGGGCAACGAAGCTGAACGAGAGCCAGTTTGCCAGCCGGCAGACGCTGGAACAGGCGCAGGCGACGCGCGACAAGGCGAGCGCTGCCGTGGATTCGGCGACGGCGGGCCTTGCGACTGCGCAGGCCAATGTCACCGTGCTCGAAGCGCAACGCACCGAGGCCGACCGCGCCCTCGACCAGTTCGACACCACGCTCGCGCAGAAGAAGCTCGATCTCGAGCGCACGGTCGTCCGCGCGCCCTTCGACGGCATCGTCGGCAACCGGGCCGTGGAGCCGGGAGAATATGTCGCCGCCGGCCAGAGGCTGATGGCGCTTGTCCCGTCGAACGATCTCTATATCGACGCCAATTTCAAGGAAACGCAGCTCCAGCGCATCCGTCCGGGCGCCAAGGCGCTGGTGACGGTCGATGCGGCCGACGACCGGCCCTTCACGGGCACGGTCGAGAGCATCGCGCCTGCTTCGGGCGCCGTCTTCAGCCTGCTGCCGCCCGACAACGCGACCGGCAACTTCACCAAGATCACGCAGCGCGTCCCGGTCCGGATCCGGATTCCGGCGGATGCGGTAGCAGCCGGCGAACTCCGTCCCGGCCTCTCCGTGACGGTCGAAGTCGACAGCCGGACCGGCGACACGCCCGCCGGGAACTAAGACCGACACCCTTCCCTCCTCGGAGGGACGAGGGAGGAGAGGGCCGCCGCCCTACCGGCGATCCTCTCCTCGCTCCCTATCAACGATCGATCGACGCCTCGCTCGAAACGGCGGCGTTCGAATGAGGCACGCGCCGCCATGGCCCCTCCTCCCGCCTTCGTCCAACCGCACATGAACGCGAAGCGAACGCTCGGCTTCGTCTTCATGTGCGTCGGCATGTTCATGGCGATCCTCGACATCCAGATCGTGTCGTCATCGCTGTCGGAGATCCAGGCGGGCCTTTCGGCCAGCGCCTCCGAGGTCTCGTGGGTGCAGACGGCCTATCTGATCGCCGAGATCGTAATGATCCCGCTCTCGGGCTTCCTCGGCCGGGCGCTTTCGACGCGCTATCTCTTCTCGGCCGCCGCCGCGGGCTTCGCCATCACCTCAATCGGCTGCTCCACCGCCAACACGATCACCGAGATGATCATCTGGCGCGGCCTGCAGGGCTTCATCGGCGGCGGCATGATCCCGTCCGTCTTCGCGGCGGCGTTCACGATCTTCCCGCGCAACCGGCAGGCGATGGTCTCGGCGATCATCGGCCTGATCGCGACGCTGGCGCCGACCATCGGCCCGACGATCGGCGGCTATCTCACCAGCCTCTTCTCCTGGCACTGGCTGTTTCTCGTCAACGTGCTGCCCGGCATCGCGGTGACGCTCGGCACCTATTTCCTTGTCGACTGGGACAAGCCGCATTTCGCGCTACTGGACCATTTCGACTATTTCGGCCTGGCGACGCTCGCGCTCTTTCTCGGCAGCCTCGAATATGTGCTGGAGGAAGGCTCGGCCAATGACTGGTTCCAGGACGAGACGATCCTCATCTTCGCCGTCCTGTCGGTCATCGCCGGCGTCGCCTTCTTCTGGCGCGTGCTGAACGCCAAGGAGCCGATCGTCGACATCCGCGCCTTCAACAACCGCAATTTCGCGACCGGCTCGCTGTTCTCCTTCATGCTCGGCGTCGGCCTCTACGGCCTCGTCTACCTCTATCCCGTCTTCCTCGCCCGGGTGCGCGGCTATGACTCGCTGCAGATCGGCGAAACCATGTTCGTCACCGGCATCTTCATGATGATCACGGCGCCGATCGCCGGTCAGCTCGCGCAGCGCATCGATCCGCGCTGGATGATGGCCTTCGGCCTGTCGCTGTTCGCGGTCTCCTGCCTCGAGCTGGTGCCGATCACGAAGGACTGGTCGTTCAACGAGCTGTTCATTCCGCAGGCGCTGCGCGGCGTCGCGCTGATGACCTCGATGATCCCCGTCTCGATGCTGGCGCTCGGCACGCTGCCGCCCGAGCGGATCAAGAACGCCTCCGGCCTCTTCAACCTGACGCGCAATCTCGGCGGCGCCGTCGGCCTCGCCGTGATCACGACGGTGCTCAACAATCGCTGGGACCTGCATATCAGCCGCCTGCACGAATCGGTGAACTGGGGCCGCGACGTCGCGAACGAGCGCATTGCGGCGCTGTCCCGCGGGCTCACGGCGCTGGGCTCGAATGCCGAGATCGGCGCGCTCAAGGTGCTCAGCCAATCGGTGCGGCGCGAAGCGCTCGTGATGGCGTTCTCCGACGTCTTCCTGGCGCTCGCCTTTCTGTTCGGCGCCATCGTGCTGCTCGTGCCGCTCGCCCAGAAGCCGCAGGCCCGGGGCGGTGGCGGCGGAGGGGGGCATTGATCGAGGCCTAGCCCTTCGCGTTGGAACGCCCGCAATTGCGATGGCGCGCGGAACGGAATATCGTTCCTCTTGCCTTATCATTCGCCGACGATATGTCTCGTCAGGCCCTTGCTCAACGATCCCGCCTCATCGCCATGGATGCCACTGCCACCCCCTCCCCGGGACCGGTCAAACTCGACGACGCCACGATCCGGACCATCGTCATCGGTGTGCTGCTCGCCATGCTGCTGGCCGCGCTCGACCAGACGATCGTCGCGACGGCGCTGCCGACGATCGGTCGCGATCTCGGCGATCTCCAGAACATCGCCTGGGTCGTCACCGCCTATCTGCTGTCGTCGACCGCGGTCACGCCACTCTACGGCAAGGTGTCGGACATCTATGGCCGGCGCACCACGCTGCTGACGGCGATCACGATCTTCATGATCGGCTCGGTCGCCTGCGCGCTCGCGCCGACCATGCTGACGCTGATCATCGCGCGCTTCTTGCAGGGCCTCGGCGGCGGCGGCCTGATCTCGCTCGCCCATACGATCATCGGCGACGCCATGTCGCCGAAGGAGCGTGCCCGCTACATGGGCTATTTCGGCGCGGTGTTCGCCTTGTCGAGCGTCGCCGGCCCCGTGCTCGGCGGCGTGCTCTCGCAGCTGTGGCACTGGTCGCTGATCTTCTGGATCAACATACCGCTCGGTGCGATGGCCTTCGCCATGACGGCGTCCGCGCTCCGGAAGCTGCCGCGCTATGAGCGGCCGCATAAGATCGACGTGATCGGCGCGCTGCTGCTCGTCGCTGCTGCCGTGCTGCTCCTGCTGGCGCTGTCCTGGGGTGGGGTCACCTATGCCTGGTCGTCCGGCACGATCCTCGGTATTTTCGGCGCCTCGGCGGTCGCCTGGGTGCTGTTCGTCGCCCGCCTGCTGACCGCGCCCGAACCGTTCCTGCCGCTCGGCGTGCTGCGCGACCGCGTCGTGGCCTTCGCGACGCTCGCCGGCTTCTTCGGCATCGGCACGATGGTGTCTCTGTCGATCTATCTGCCGCTGTTCTTCCAGTCAGTGCTGCATCTTTCGGCCGGGGCGTCGGGCGTCGCGCTCATTCCCATGTCGATCGGCACGGTGATCGGGGCGCAGACGTCGGGACGGGTCATGGCGCGCGTCGCGTCCTATAAGCGCCTGCCGATCGCTGGGCTCATCATCTCCGCGCTGACGACGGCGGCCCTCGCGCTCTTCGCCGACAGGCTGAGCCTCGTGCCGCTCGAAATTCTCCTCGCCATTATCGGCCTCGGCCTCGGGTCGCTGTTCCCGGTGACGATCGTCGCCGTTCAGAGCGCCGTCGCGCCGCACCACATGGGATCGGCGACCGCTACGGTGAATTTCATGCGCGCGCTCGGCAGCGCGATCCTGGTCGCGGCCTTTGGCGCCGTCTTCCTCGCCGGCGTCGATCGCCTTGCCTCGGCCGGTGGCACGTCTGTCGAGGAGAAGGTCGCCAAGGCCACCGAGGCCGGCATTTCGCTGGGCGGCGCCTTCAGCGGCGTCTTCGCGGCGGCTGCGGTTGGCATCGTGATCGCGCTGATCTTCTTCACGCTGATGGAAGAACGGCCGATCCGCGGTCACGGCCCGGCGCCGACCTCGGTCGAGCACTGACGCGAATGAACAAAGCGCCGCCATCGCGGCGCTTTGTCTCCGTCGTCAGATTCTCTCGTTGAAGCGAATCCGGTTCCCGAACGGATCGGGGACCTCGACGAGCAATGCGCCATATTCGGTCGTCTCCAGACCGGGGCGCGAATAGCCGTAGCGCTTTTCCATGAGTTCGGCGTGGAAGGCGCGCAGACCCGTCATCCAGACGAAGACGGTCGAGCCCGGGCTGGCATCGCCGTGATGCTCCGACAGATGGAGCTTCATGCCGGCGCGCCCGATCTCGGCATAGAGCGGAAGCGCGGGCGAATAGCGATGCTCCCAGTTCATCTTGAACCCGAGGAAGCCTTCGTAGAACTCGCGGGCCTTGCCGACGTCAAAGATCCGCAGGATGGGGATGACCTCGCTCACCATCATGCTTGCGTCCGACGGGGCTGCGCCGATCGCGGCTGAGAGGGTATTCCAGTCCAGTTCGCCGAATTGACGGGCCACCAGTTCGAGAGTCTCGCCATGGCCGAGGTCGACACCCCGAGCCGCCAATGCGGCCCGCAGTTCCTTCGCCATGAGCTTGGCATCGCGAAAATCGCGCATCATCTCAAGTCCTTCTGCTTCGCGGCGAACAGGCAGTCAGGGCTTGCATTGCTGACGCGCTCGCCGAACTGGCAGAACGGACCAGAGGATCGATCTTCGGCACGTTCACCATACCCGTAACAGGCGCAAGCGGCGGGCCGTGCCAGCCCGCCGCCAAGCTAATCCGGCAGAGGAATTGCGGTCAACCCGCCGGTAGGTCAGTCGATCAGGCGGTAGGCCGGCACCGTCAGGAAGGCCTCGCATTCGTCGGCGGTCGAAAGCCGCGCGAAGAGCTCGATCGCCTCGGGGAAACGGCCCGCCGCGTAATTGTCGGCGCCGACCTCGCGCTTGACGACTTCCATCTCCTCGCCGAGCAGACGCTCGAAGAGTTCCTTGGTCACCTTCTGGCCGCCTTCCAGCGTCGCCTCGAAGTGAAGCTGCTGCCAGATCTGCGTGCGGCTGATCTCGGCCGTCGCCGCATCTTCCATAAGGTTATAGATCGGAACGGCACCGCGGCCACGCAGCCAGGCCTCGATATACTGGACGCCCACGCGGATATTGTGACGAAGACCTTCCTCCGTCCGCGTACCCTCATGAACCTGCAGCATGTCCTTCGCCGTCACGGCGACATCCTCGCGAAGGCGCGTCAGCTGGTTCGGCGTCGGCATCAGGCGGTCGAAGACTTCCATGGCGACGGGGACCAGATCGGGATGCGCGACCCAGGTGCCGTCATGGCCAGCACCGGCCTCGCGCTCCTTGTCAGCGCGGACCTTGGCGAAGGCGGCCTCGTTGGCGGCCGGATCGTTCTTGATCGGGATCTGCGCGGCCATGCCGCCCATGGCGAAGGCGCCGCGGCGATGGCAGGTCTTGATCAGGAGATCCGAATAGGCCTTCAGGAAGGCCTTGCCCATGACGACCTGGCCGCGGTCGGGCAGCAGGAAGTCCTTGTTATTGCGGAGAGTCTTGATGAAGGAGAAGATGTAGTCCCAGCGGCCGCAATTGAGGCCGGCCATGTGGTCCTTCAATTCGAACAGGATCTCGTCCATCTCGAAGGCAGCCGGCAGCGTCTCGATCAGAACCGTCGCCTTGACCGAGCCATGCGGCACGCCGAGCAGTTCCTCGGCCGCCGTGAAGACCTCGTTCCACAGGCGCGCCTCGAGATGGCTCTCCATCTTCGGCAGGTAGAAATAGGGACCCGAGCCGGCGGCGAGTGACGACTTGGCGTTGTGGAAGAAGTAAAGACCGAAATCGACCAGAGAACCGGACGCTTCCGCACCGTCGAAGGTGATGTGGCGCTCGGGAAGATGCCAGCCACGCGGACGGATGATCAGGACCGCCGGCTTGGACGACAGCTTGTATTCCTTGCCGGTCTTCGCGTCCGTGAAGTCGATCTTGTTCGCCCAGCGATCCTTCAGATTGATCTGGCCTTCGATCATGTTGGCCCAGGACGGCGAGGACGCGTCCTCGAAATCCGCCATGAAGACCTTGGCGCCGGAATTGAGCGCGTTGACGATCATCTTGCGATCGACCGGGCCGGTGATCTCGACGCGACGATCGAGCAGATCGGCCGGAATCGGCGCGACCTTCCAGTCGCCCGAGCGAACGGAGGCGGTCTCGGGCAGGAAGTCCGGCAGGCCGCCCTTGTCAAAGAAGACCTGGCGTTCCCCTCTCTTTTCAAGGAGTTGGCGCCTGCGCGCATCGAAGCGGCCATGCAGTTCGGCCACGAAGGCGAGCGCCTCCGGCGTCAGGATCTCGTCGAAGCGGGGACCGGACGCGCCGGTGACCTTCAGGCGGCTTGCATGGGCGGACATGGATTTCTCCTCGGGAAACGGGCGATTTCGGTGCATCATGTCATGCTGCCGTCTTCAACGAAACAAGCGGAAAGGTCCGAGGACCTTTTCCGCCTGGGAGAAGATCGTTCAGCCGCTCTTGGCAGCCGCGACCACCGCGGCGAGTTCCGACGCGACGGCCTTCGGATCGTCCGCCGCCATGATCGCCGAGACGACGGCGAGGCCGTCGCCGCCGGAGCGGATCGCCGCTTCGCCATTTTTCGCCTGCACGCCGCCAATGACGACGATGGGCAGCTTCGTCGCCGCCCGAATGGCCGCGACGCCCTCGAAGCCGATCGGCGTCGGGGCATTCGGCTTGGTCGCGGTGAAATAGACCGGGCCGACGCCGAGATAGTCGACGACGTCGATATCCTCCGGCACCAGTTCCGAGACGCGCGAGACCGAAAGGCCGAGAATGCGGTCCGGACCGATCAGTTCGCGCACCTTGGCGGGGCGCATGTCGCTCTGCCCGACATGGACGCCATCGGCATCGACGGCGAGCGCGACGTCGACGCGGTCATTGATGATCAGCGGGATGCCGAGCGGCCGGAGCAGATCCATGAGCGCCGCGGCGGTCTCGACCAGATGGCGGGTCTTGTTCACGGGATCGCGCAGCTGCACGAGCGTGACGCCGCCGGCCACCGCTTGCCGGACGGTCTCGACGACGCCGCGCGGGCCGGCGAGGGTTTCGTCGGTGATGAGATAGACCGAGAGATCGAAGGGCCGCACCGCCATCAGACCGCCTCCCCCGCCAGGACGCGGATCGACGCGTTGCGCGCGATCGCGGCCGCATCGATGCCATGGAGCGCGTCGAGAAGCTCGGCCGGCAGATGGCCGGGTCCGGTAAGGCGCGCGCCCGCCTCTGCGCCGGCGGCGCCATAGACGGCCATGGCGGCGACAGTGGCCTCGAGCGGCGGGCGGACCGAGGCGAAGGCGCCGACCGTCGCCGAGAGCGCGCAGCCGAGCGCGGTCGAGAGCGGCATCAGCGCATGGCCGCCGGTGATCGCGACCAGCGTGGTGCCATCCGTGACATAGTCGGTCTCGCCGGTGACGGCGACGACCGCGCCGGTGTCACGGGCCAGCGCGCGCGCCGCATCGAGGGCTGCATCGGAGCTGTCGGTCGAATCGACGCCCTTGCCGCCGGCACCGGACGCGCCGGCGAGGCTCATGATCTCGCTGGCATTGCCGCGGATGACGGCCGGGCCGAGCGCCGCCAGCTCCACGGCGATGCCCGTGCGATAGGCGGTCGCGCCGCAGCCGACGGGATCGAGCACCCAGGGTTTGCCGAGCTCGCGCATCTTGCCGATAGCGCGGCGCATGCCTTCGACCCAGGGCGGCGACAGCGTGCCGATATTGACGACGAGCGCATTGGAGATGGCGGCGAACTCGGCCGATTCCTCCGGCGCATGCACCATGGCAGGCGACGCGCCGAGGGCGAGCAGCACATTGGCCGAGATGGTCATCGCCACATAATTGGTGATGTTCTGCACCAGCGGCCGCGTGGCGCGCAGCGCGACGAGCGCGGCGAAAGCGGCGTCGAGCGAGAGGGTTTCTTCTGCTTTCTGAGACAATTCTTCGTCCTTGGCGTTGGCGCAGGACGGAACGACGGCTTTTGGCGCTTGCGCACCTTTGGCTCAATCCCTCCGCCGGCATGATCCGGATCAGGTTCGCGGGTTGGCTTTGAAAGCCTCTCAGCCAGGATCCGGGACGGATCGAGGCACCCCGATGAGACGGCGGCAAACTAGCACGATGCAGCGGACGCGCAAGCAGGAGGCGCACGGTGCCGGGAATTGCGCCAATGGGGGGAACCAACATCGTGGTATTCTGTTGTGTCGCGAGAGGCGCGCCGGGCGCCAGGAGAGAATGCGCATGCACGATCTACCCACGCCGGCCGGGTTCACATCGACTCAGATGAGGCCAGGCACCGACCCGAACGCGTTTCCGCTGCGGCTGCGGCTCGGCGTTCAGCTCGATTATGACCTCACGGCCGATACGCCGATGATCGCGATGGTCAATGTCCACCCATCGCGCGCGTCGCTGCTCGAATATCCCGATCTGATCACGACGAACCCGTCCGTACCGATCCATGGCTATTATGACAGCTATGGCAATTGGTGCTGCCGCCTGGTGGCACCGGCCGGCCGGTTCTCGATCCGCACCGACACGATCATCCGCGACAGCGGCCAGCCGGATCCGTACCACCCCGAGGCGATGCAGCATCGGGTCGAGGATCTGCCGGCCGAGACGCTCGTCTTCCTGCTGGGCAGCCGCTATTGCGAGACCGACCGCCTCGCCGACGAGGCGTGGCGCCTGTTCGGCAATACGCAGCCGGGCTGGAGCCGGGTGCAGGCGGTGTGCGACTTCGTGCACAACCATATCCGCTTCGGCTATGAGAACGCGCGCAACACGCGGACGGCCGCAGAGGCCTATCAGGAGCGCGTCGGCGTCTGTCGCGACTTCGCCCATCTCGCCGTCGCCTTCTGCCGGACGCTGAACATCCCGACCCGCTATTGCACGGGCTACATCTCGGATGTCGGCCAGCCGCCGCCCTATGCGGCCATGGACCTCGCCGCCTGGATCGAGGTCTATCTCTCCGGCCAGTGGCACGTCTTCGACCCGCGCAACAACGACCGCCGCATCGGCCGTGTCCCGATCGCCTATGGCCGCGATGCCGCCGATGTGCCGATCACGCACACCTTCGGCCCGAACCTCCTGACGCGCTTCGCGGTGATCACCGAGGAAGCGTAAGGCGCCAGCCAGCCGTCGCCCCGCCGCCCCATCAGGTGGCGTCGGGCCGATGCAGCGCGCGCCATGCGGCCGGGCTGAGCCCGGTCACCCGGCGGAACTCACGATTGAAGTTCGACTTGGTCTGAAACCCCGCCTCCAGCATCGCGGTGGTCACGCTCGCGTCGGTATCGCGCAGCAGGCGGCACGCCTCCTCGATGCGGTAGCCATTGACGTATTGCGAGACGTTCATGCCGGCGAGGCGATTGACGGCGGCGGAAATCCGGCGGGCCGGAATGCCGGCGCGCCGCGCGAGGCGCGACAGGTTGAGGTTCTCGTCGCAATAGAGCCTCTCCTGCTTCATGAGCGCCTCGATGCTGGCGAGCACCTCGCGATCATCGTCGGCGTCCGGATCGGGCGCGGCCGGCACGCTCTCCGGTGTCTGCTCCGGCGCTGCCTGGCTGCTGCCGGCGATCCAGGCCGTCAGGCCGATCATGAGCAGCCCGAGGAAATTGGCATTGCCGACGATGGCACCGACATGGGCGCCGCGCATCTGCTCGAAATTCAGGAAGACGGCGAGATCGAACAGCGCCGAGAGGCAGAGCGCCG
Source organism: Kaistia hirudinis (assembly GCF_014196455.1). GTDB lineage: Bacteria > Pseudomonadota > Alphaproteobacteria > Rhizobiales > Kaistiaceae > Kaistia > Kaistia hirudinis. The sequence goes on along the minus strand of NZ_JACIDS010000002.1, from coordinate 500,794 downwards.
CGGCGGCGACATAGAGCGCCCGATGAACCGGCGTGACGCCCTCGAAGCGTGCCTCGCCGAGCCCGTCCGGTCCGGAACGGCCGAGCCGCAACAAGGCGACCGCGTAGCCGACGAACAGCAGGACGAGCGCGATGTCGATCAGTTGCGGCAGCGTCAGGAACAGGACGACGACGAGCAAAGGCGGCAGCGCGGCCGTCAGGAGGTCACGGCGATGTGCCGCTGGCCCCGGACGGATCAAGCGGTGGAAGCTCGCATAAACGAGCGGCGGCAGAGAAGCCGCCACGACCGGCAAGGCGAAGCGCAGCACGGATACGCCGTAGCCCCAGCGCAGTCCGACCAGAACGGATTGCAGCGCGCAGAGCCCGATCAGTAGCAGGAAGGGACGGCTGGCGCCTCCGCCCTCGCCGAAGCGCAGCAGCGCGAGAAAGAGGATCGCGAGCAGCAGGGCGACGACGAAAGGCAAGGGCACGAAGAGCAAGCGGATACCCGGTGAAAACGGTTCCAACGAGGAAACGTGACCTAAATCACGTTCGCGGACGACCTCAAACAGGTTCGAGGACGCGCCGGGCGGATCGGCTCTGGGAGGACGGCACCGTTGCCATGCTTCGCCAAGCCGGAGAGTCCATGAAGCCCCTCGCCTTTCTGTTCGCAGCCCTCTGCCTCGCGACCGCCACCCAGCCCGTCCTCGCGGCGGATGAAGTCGGCGTCAAGACGCTGACCGTCCCCTCGCCCGCGCGCGGCCGGGACCTCGCGGTCACCATCTGGTACCCGGCGACGCCCGGCGGAACGGACATACGCGTCGGCGAAAACAAACTCTTCCAGGGCGCCCCGGCCTTGGCGGACGCGCCGCGCGCTCCGGGCCGCTTTCCGCTGATCCTCGTCTCGCACGGCTCCGGCGCGCGGATCGAAAATCTCGGCTGGATCGCGAACCGCCTGGTCGCCGCCGGCTTCATCGTCGCCGGCCCCAACCACCCCGGCACGACCAGCGGCGACTCGACGCCGATCGCCACGCCGAATGTGTGGGAGCGCACGGACGATCTCGCGACGCTGCTCACCGCGCTGACGGAGAGCCCCGACTGGCGCGACGCGCTCGCCGATCGCCGGGTCGGCGTGCTCGGCTTCTCGCTCGGCGGCACGACAGCGATGGAACTGGCCGGCGCGATCCCCGACCGCGAGGCCTATGCGCGCTACTGCGACACCTATCCCGCGATGATGGACTGCGTCTGGTTCGCCGGCGGCAAGGGCTATGTCGATGGCAAGGAGGTTCCGAGCCAGAAGGTCGATCTGCGGCAGATGGACAAGCGCCGCTTCGAGCAGTCCAACCGCGATCCGCGCATCGGCTCGGCAGTGCTGGTCGATCCGGGCATGGCGATGGCGTTCCAGCGGGCAAGCCTTGAAGCCATCGCCATCCCCATGCATTTCATCAATCTCGGCGGTCCCGGAACCGTCCCGACCGGCGTCGTCGCCGAGGACCTCGCCCGCCTGACGCCCAAGGGCGACTATGCGCAGGTCGACGGCGCCGTGCACTTCACCTTCCTCGCCGAATGCCAGCCAGGCGGCAAGGCACTGCTGGCCGCGATCGGCGAGGCCGACCGGCTGTGCGACGATGGCGGCAGCCGCCCGCGCGCCGCCATGCATGCCGAGCTCGGCGACAGGATCGCCGCCGACTTCACCCGCGACCTGAAGGCCGCGCCCTAGGCGGAGGCGCGGCGGCGTGGATGGCGTGGACTTCGCCGCGCCGCCCTGATTTGATCTGCGTCTCATCGGGAGCGCGCGACATGGCTGATTTCAAGGACATGGCTGGGTTCAAGGCCGAAGACGGGGCGCTCGCCAGCCTCGTGCTGCTGGAGGAGCTGTTCAGCATGCTGGCCCAATCGGGAATCGTGCCGCAGAGCAAGCTCGGGGACGTGGTCCGCTCGGCGGCAGCCCGGCTCGACACCAGCGACCATTTCGGCGCCGGCGCCGCGATCCAGCACTATTTCGAGGCCTGGCTGCGGGACTAGGCCTCATCCGCATTCGGGCGTTCTGGCCTTCCCGCGCCCCCCCCCTCGTGTCATGGCCGTGCTTGACCCGGCAATCCAGTTTTGCGGCAGCTAACCAATGGTCGGCCCGAGCATCTCGCCGAGCCGGCGGACCGTGTTCCAGTTGCGCGCCGTGCCGATGCCGAGCTTCTTCGAGGAGAGGGCGGAGAGCAGGCGCGAGGCGCTCGGTCGGGCCGGGAATGCCGCCCAGACATCGCCGCCGATCACGGCGACGCGCTCGCCTTCGCTCAGAATGCCTTGGAGACGCGCCTCCGTCCCCGCTTCGACGCTCTTGCGCATGACGCGCACCACCACGCGGCTGCCGTCCGCTTCCGATTCCGCCGGAAAGGGATTGCCCGCGACCAGCGCGTGCCAGGCATCGGCCTCGCGCACGACGATGTCGACGCCCTTGCCATAGGTCCGGGCGAAGGCGGCTTCGAGCGCCGTCTCGATCTGCGGAACGGTGCGGTCACCCGCCTCGAAGACGAGATTGCCCGTCGCGACCAGCGTCGCGACGGCGCCGAACCCCTCGGCCTCGGCCATCGCCTTCAGCTCCGACATCACGACGCGCCGCGTCGGCGAAATCACGATCGAATAGAGCAATGCGACGTGGCTCGGCATCGGCACCTCCCGGCTGGCAGGACGTCACCCTAGCGGCCCCGGCGGCGGGCGGCACCTGCGCAGACGCGGCGCGTCGTTGGCGCTGCGGTTCATATGCCGCGCCTGCGTCCGTTTTCGGCGGCGACGGAAACTGCTATGCCTCGATCGCGAGGAGAGGACCGTGCTGCACCGGACAAAGCGAGGCTGGACCGTCGAGACGGCGCTGACGATAGCGCTGTTTCTTCTCGTGCAGGCCTTCTTCAGCGGCATGTCGCTCGGCGCCCGCGCCGATACGCTCGACCCTGCTGCCGGCGTGATCTGCTTCGGCAGCAGCCCTTCCGCATTCGATCCGCGTCCGACGACGCAGGACCGGAGCCACCTCGTCGATTGCTGCACGCTCGGCTGCCCGATGATCGGCGGCCTGCCGGCACCGCAGGCGGCGACCGCGGCAGCGCCTCACATCTTTGCGGACATCGCTCCGGCGATCGCCGCGGAGCATCTGCCCGGCCGCTTCGAGCTTTCCCCGCTCCGCTCCCGCGCGCCGCCCAGCCCCTGATCCAGCATGCGCGCGCCGTTGGGCGTGCGAACGAACGACCGCGCGCGCCTGCGCCGCGGATCAATGGATCCATGGGAGATGATCATGTCCAAGTCCCTCTTCGTCACGCGCCTTGCCGCGTCCGCCTTCCGCCGTTTCCGCTCGATCGAGGAGCGCGTCGGCATTGCCGTCTTCGCGGCTGCGCTCGTCTTCGTGCCGGCCCAATCCGTCTTCGCGCACGAGTTCAAGATCGGCTCACTCGAGATCGAGCATCCCTGGACGCGCGCGACGCCGCCCGGCGCGGCCGTCGGCGGCGGCTATGTCGAAATCACCAATGACGGCGACACCGCCGACCGCCTCGTCTCTGCCACAGCCGACATCGCCGGCCGCGTCGAAATCCACGAGATGAAGGTCGAGGACGGCGTCATGAAGATGGCCCCGCTTCCCGACGGGGTGCCGATCCCCGCCAAGGAAACGGTGAAGCTCGCGCCCGGCGGCTATCACATCATGTTCATGCAGTTGAAGGGGCCGCTCAAGAAGGGTGACAAGATCCCCGGCACGCTCACCTTCGAGAAGGCCGGAACCGTCAAGGTCGAGTTCGCCGTCGAAGCGATCGGCGCGGCGGCGCCGGACGGCGGTGGCGAGCACGACATGAACAAGATGGACGGCAACTAGGCATGGCGCGCCGCTTCAAGGTGGCGGCCTGGACGGGGGCGGTTCTGATCGCCCTCGGCCTGTCGGCGTCGCTCGCCTATTTCCTCACCCGGCCCGAGACCGGCGGCATCGCCGGCATCGGCGGCCCGATCGATCTCGCCAAGGCGGGCGGCGGGCGCTTCACGACGCCCGATATCGGCGGCAAGCCCTACGCCATCTTCTTCGGCTTCACGCGCTGCCCCAATGTCTGCCCGACGACTTTGTCCGATCTGACGCTCGATATGGACGAGCTCGGGCCGCTGGCCGACCGGTTCAAGGTGCTGTTCGTCTCGGTCGATCCCGATCGCGACACGCCGGAGAGCATGCACGACTATCTCTCCGCCTTCGACCCGCGCATCGTCGGCCTCTCCGGCACAACGGCGGAGATCGCCGCCATCGCCAAGGACTATCGCGTCTATTACCGCAAGGTCCCGACCGAAGGCGGCGACTACACGATGGACCACACGGCGAGCGTCTATCTCATGAACGCCAAGGGTCAGCTCGTCGGCACCCTCGCCTTCGAGGAGGACCGCAAGACGCAGGTCGCCAAGCTCAAGCGCCTTGCCGAAGAAGGCTGAGGACGAGCCGCCTTCGCGTGTTGCCCTCGCCAACCGATCCGACGCAAACTCGGCGCCGGATCGGCACTTATGTCAGGCAGGGCGCGATGCATCACGGTGGCTATACGATACCGGCGTCGCTGCGCCATCTGATCGACGCCGAGCGCGCGCGGACCGGCCGCAGCGCCGAGGCGATCATCCGCGATGCGCTCTCGCAATATTTCGAGACGTCGCTCCACACCGTCTTCCAGGTCTCCACCTCCGGCGCGCTGGTCGCCGGCGTCTCGGAGCGCGAGGTCAGCGTCGGGACGCTGCTGGACCATGGCGATTTCGGTCTCGGCACCTTTACAGGGCTCGACGGCGAGATGATCCTCATCGAGGGCCACGCCTATCATGCCGACGTCAATGGTGACGTCACGCGGGTGGCGCCCGATGCCGGCACGCCGTTTGCGATCGTCACGCGCTTCAGCCCGGAACAGGAGACGACGCTCGGCCCGGTCCGCAGCTTCTCCGAGCTCGAAGCCGCCTGCGATCCGCTGCGCGGCTCCGGCAATATCTTCTACGCGCTGCGGCTCGACGGCCGCTTCGCCCGCGTGAAGGCGCGTTCGATCGGCCCGCAGGCGCCGGGGACCCGCCTCGCCGAAGCCGCCAAGAGCCAGCACGAATTCACCTTCACGGATGTGGAGGGGACGCTGGTCGGCATCTGGTCGCCGGAATTTTCGGGGCCGTTCAGCGTCGCGGGCTACCATTTCCACTTCATCTCGGCAGACCGCCGCCATGGCGGCCACGTCCTCGATGTCGACGCCGAGGGCCTCAGGCTGCAGATCGAGCCGCTGAGCAATTTCCACCTCGCTTTGCCGGAAACCGAGGCGTATCTCCGCGCCACGATCAGCGGGAACACCGCCGCCGAACTCGCCACCGCCGAGCGGGGCCGCTAGCGGCGGCGCCTCTCGACACGATGATGAAATCCCCTACTGTGCCGCCGCCCCTTCATTCAGACGGAACCGATCGATGAAAGCCTGGGAATTTGCCCGCGACCTGCTGCGCAACGCCGAGCCCGTGCTCCGCAGCGAGGAAGAGCAGACCTGGGACGCCTCCGAGGCGATCGCCGGCCAGGATTTCTGGGTGCGCATGTTCTGGCAATCGAATGTGCCGGGCTCGGGCGCGCCGGAGAGCCTTGCCGTCGCGGCCGTGCAGTCGCTCGAAAACAAGGGCTGGGTCGTTCCGGCGGAGAATGCGCTGTGGCTCGAAAAGGGCCTCGCCGCCGTCGACGAGGGTGACATGGAGGCGCTGCATGTCGCCCATGCCCGCCTCAAGGCCGTGCTGCGCCAGGCGAAGCCCGACCCGGACCATCCCTCCCAGAAGACGAAGCGCTTTTCCTCCTTCGCCGACTATGAAGCGGCCGTGAGCTTCCCGCCGGATGTCGCCTATGACGTCGGGGGCAAGGATTTCGAGGACCGCATCGCCGCCGGCTGGTGGGGCCAGATCATCGGCGCGGCCGTCGGCACGGCGCTCGAAGGCTACACGACCGAGAAGCTCGAAAAGGCCTTCGGCAGGATCGATCGCTATATGCGGCCGCCGAACACCTATAATGACGATATCACCTTCGAGCTCGCCTTCCTCTACGCCTTCGCGCTCAAGGGCTACGCGGTCACCAGCGCCGATGTCGGCGACTATTGGGTCAGCCTGATCCCCGTCGCCTGGTCAGCGGAGGCCGTGGCGCTCGAGAACCTCCGCCGCGGCGTCTATCCGCCGGAAAGTGCGCTGGACGGCAATCCGTTCGATGAATGGATCGGCGCACAGATGCGCGGCGCGATCGTCGGCATGGTGGCACCCGGCCGCGCCCGCGAGGCGGCGCGCCTCGCCTGGCTCGATGCGGAGGTTTCGCATACCGGCAATGGCATTCTCGGCGAGGTCTTCAACGCCGTGCTCGTCGCGCGCGCCTTCGTCGAGACCGACATGCGGAGGCTCACGGCCGAGACGGTCGACCTCATGCCGGCCGATACGGAATATGGCGCGGTCGTGCGCTTCGCGCTCGATGCGGCGCGGAAATCGGCCGACTGGAAGAACGCCTGGGCGCTCTGCGACGCCGAATATGTCGAATATAACTGGATTCACGCCTATCCGAACGCGGCAGCGCAGGTGATCGCGCTCTGGTTCGGCCAAGGCGATTTCGACGAGACGCTCGCCATCATCGGCGGCTGCGGCCACGATGTCGACTGCAACGCGGCGCAGATCCTCGCCGCGGTCGCCATCGCCAAGGGCTTCGCATCGATCGACAAGCGCTGGATCGACCCGATCGGCGACGAGCTCATCACCTATATGCGCCGCCCGGCCAAGACGACGACGAGCGCGGTTTGCGCGATGACGGTCGAGGCGGTGCGGAGAGCGCGATCCTGATGCGGAGGCTAGCGCGCAACACCCTCGCTGCCCTCGCCTTCTGCGGTGCCCTCGCCTCCGTGCCGCAATTCGCGGCGGCGGCGCCGAACTGCACCAGCGACGCGGACTATCTGGTCGTCGAGGTGCCGCACAAGGACGATGCCGGCAACAGCTATATCGTCCGCGACAAGGCGGCCCATCCAAAGGCCGCCTGCAGCACCAAGGCCGCGAAGGGCGACTATGTCATCGGCGGCGCGGACGACGCGTTATACCTGCTGAAGCTCGTCGGTTCGACGCTGCTGATCGATTCCGGCACCGGACCGGATCGCGAGCTGGAGATCTACGACTTGAAGACCCGCAAGCTCGTCTATTCCGGCGGCTATGACAGCGACACGATCGCGATCGACGCCGCCGGCGCCAGTTTCTGGACGCCGAGCGGCGCCGAGGCGACGGCGGCGAACTGTCCCGATCTTGCCCAGATCGAGAAGGACGGCCTGACGCCGGTGGTCGACGTCAAGGCCCGCTTCGACTTCGCCGGCAACACGCTCGAAAAGAGCTCCGAGACGCATTGCCGCGCGACGCAGTAAGCGATCCGAAATGGCAGCCGGCCTCACGCCGGCGGCAGCATCTCGATGCCGTATCGGCCGGCCGCGGCGACGAGGCGCGGAATATCCGGCGGGCTCATCGGCGGGAAGTTCGCGGCGTCGGCGACGGGATCGCCGGCCTCGACGAAGAAATTCTCATGCAGACCGCCCGGCAGGTTGATGATCAGCATGCGCGCCTGCGTGTCGCCCGGGTTGGAGAAGCCGTGCGGGACGCCGCGCGGAATATAGTGGAACGTGCCCGGCCCGCCGCGCGTAACCTTGCCCGCCACCATGAATTCGAACTCACCCTCGAGCACGAAGAAGGCTTCGGCGTCGTCGCGCTGGATATGCGGCGGCGTGCCCTGCCCGGGCGCCGTCTTCGCCTCGACCAGCGAGAAACTGCCTTCCGTGTCAGCGGCCGTCGCGCGGAAGGTGACGAGCGTGCCGAGCAGATGGATCGTGGAACCGGCCTTCGAAGCCGGGGCCGCAGTGGCAATGTGAGCGTTCATGATTGTCCATCCATGAGGTTTGTGATACATTTTTCTCGTAATGAGATTTTTGTCTTATAAGGGTGCGTTGTGAGCAGTCAAGAGGGTTTCGAGCGCGTGGCGCAGAAGCAGCGGACCCGGGCCGCGCTGTTGCAGGCCGCGCGGGAATGGCTGGCGGAGGGGAAGCATCCGACGGTGGCGGAGGCGGCCGATCGGGCCAAGATCTCGCGCGCGACGGCCTATCGCTATTTCTCGGCGCCCGAGACGATGGCGCAGGAGGCGGTGCTGGATGCGATCGCCAAGGAGTTCGCCGACGTGCATTTCCGCGGCGCGCCGCCGGATGCCGATCTGGCCGGGCGGGCCGCCTTCGTCGTGGCGGCGATCCTGCGCATGGTGATCGCCAACGAGGCGCTGTTCCGCACCTTCCTCAGCGTCTCGGTCGGCGGGGGCGCGCGTCCGGCGGCGCCGCGCGGCGGGCGCCGCCTCGGCTGGATCCGCGAAGCGCTGGCGCCGCGGCTGGGCGATCTCGATTCCGCCCGGCAGGAGCGGCTCGTGACCGGCCTCGCGCTCCTCACCGGGATCGAGACGATCATCGTGCTCCGCGATGTCTGCGGACTGCGCGAAGACGCGATCGAGGCGACGGCGCGCGACCTGGCGCAGACGCTGGTCGCGGGCGTGATGGCCGGATAGGCGGCCTCAGCGGATCAGGACGATCTCGACGCCAGCCGCCTCGGCAATGGAGGCCCAGGCGCGATCGGCGGTGAGCGCGGGAACGCCGAGGCGCTTCGCCAGCGCGAGGCAGGCGCGATCACCGAGGGAGAGGCCGGCTGACCGGGTGGCCTGAGCCATCAATCCCGCTTCGAGGGCGAGTTCGGCATCAAAGGGTATGATCGGCGGCGAAAGCGCTGCCAGCGTCGAGCGGACCGCGTCGGCCGCGTTGTGCCGCGCGAGAAGCTGGCGACGACTTCGCTCCAATTGACCGCCGAGACGAGCAATCGGCGAGGACCCGCTCGACCGTCTCAGCGCCGGGCTCACGCTGCAGGAAGGCGATCAGCGCCGAGGCGTCGAGGACGTAGGCAGCCACGCGTCGAACTCCGCCTGCTCCCGTGCCGCTTCTTCCCGGCGCGCGGCGATAAATTCATCCACAGTGGGGATCGGCCCGTACTTCTCCTCCAACTCCTTGGCAAGGATCTGGGCAGGATGAAGCGGCCGGACGGCGGCGCGAATCCGGATATCGCCGTCGTCGACATTGACAACCACGGTATCGCCGGTTCGAAGGCCCAGCTCTTCCAGGAATTCGGACGGCAGGCTCACCGCGCCGTCCTCGGATATTCTGACCTTGACGTCCCGCATCGGATCTTCCCCATCGCGCATCGCGATATATGGGCTCAGATCGTCAGTTTCGCATCAAAAGCCAGTCGCCACAAACGCCGCTCACGCCACGCCCGCCGGCTTTGGCCCGCCATAGGCCCAGTCGAGCAGTTCGATCGTGTGCACCACCGGGACGCCGGCGCCGTCCGAAAGCTGCGTCATGCAGCCGATATTGCCGGTCGCGACGATGTCCGGCGCTATCCTTGCGATGTTGCCGAGCTTGCGCGCCTTCAATTGCTGCGACAGCTTGGGCTGCAGCATGTTGTAGGTGCCGGCCGAGCCGCAGCAGATATGGCCCTCGGGCACGTCGCGCACCGTGAAGCCGGCCTTCTGCAGCAGCGTCTTCGGCGTCACCTTGATCTGCTGGCCGTGCTGCATCGAGCAGGCCGAATGATAGGCGACCGTGAGCGGCGCGGGCGCCGCGACCGGTTCGAGCTTCAGGCTTTCGAGATATTCCGTGATGTCCTTGGCGATGGCCGAAACCCGCGCCGCCTTCTCGGCATAGGCCTTGTCCTCGCGGAACATGAAGCCATAGTCCTTGATCGTCGTTCCGCAGCCGGACGCGGTGATGATGATCGCGTCGAGCCCCTCGCCATCCATCTCGGCGATCCAGGCGTCGATCGTCTGTTTCGCCTGCGCATGCGACTGGTCGGACTTGCCCATGTGATGGGCGAGCGAGCCGCAGCAGCTCTCGCCCTTGGCGATCACCACCTCGACGCCGACGCGGTTCAGGAGGCGGATGGTTGCCTCGTTGATCGCCGGATCGAGCACCGGCTGGACGCAGCCCGAGAGCAGCGCGACGCGGCCGCGCTTCTGCGCCCCCGCCGGGAACACGCCCGGCCCTTCCGACGGAGTGCGGCCCGCGGGAAAGCGCGGCGCGAGCTTCAGCATGGCGCCGATCCGCTCGAAGCCGGGGATCTTTGCGACGACGCCGGCAAAGGGCCGCGCGATCGCGGCGCCGACCAGCGCCAGGCGGAAGCGGCTGCGATAGGGCAGGACCGCGGCGATGGTCGCGCGGATCGCCTTGTCGGCGAAGGGCCGGTTATAGGTCTCCTCGATATGCGCGCGGGCATGATCGACGAGGTGCATGTAATTGACGCCCGAGGGGCAGGTCGTCATGCAGGAAAGGCAGGACAGACAGCGGTCGACATGCTTGACGACCTCATCATTGGCCGGCTTGCCGCCTTCCAGCATGTCCTTGATCAGATAGATGCGCCCGCGCGGACTATCGAGCTCGTCGCCGAGCAGCAGATAGGTCGGACACGTCGCGGTGCAGAAGCCGCAATGGACGCAGGTCCTGAGAATCTTCTCGGATTCGCGGGTGTCGGGATCGGCGAGCTGGGCGAGGGTGAAGGAGGTTTGCATTCTATTTCTCTCCCCGTAGGCTCAGTCTCAGCCACCATCCCCCTCTGGGGAGGCTTGGGCCGGAGATACCGACAGCCGGCCTCCCGATGCCTCGGCGGCTGTCCCCCCTCCCCGGCCCTCCCCCACAAGGGGGGAGGGAGAAGAAAGAATCACTCGCTAACGTCGATGAAGCGCCGAGCCCCACCCTCTCCCCCCTTGTGGGGGAGAGTTGGAGAGGGGGGTGCGCGGGCGTGAGGCTCGCCCGATACATGCTGATCACTCGGTCCACTCCTGAGCGAGCACGCCGACGAGATCGAGAAGAACGCCGTCAAGATTAGTCATGATGTCGTTGTTCCAATACCGGACGACTCGGTATCCTTCGGCTTCCAACCGCCGCGTGCGGGCTTCGTCTCGACGGATCGCTTCGTCAGCGCCATGCGTGGCGCCGTCGATTTCGACGATCAGACGTCGTTCATGGCAGACGAAATCGACGACACAGCCGGCGATCGGGACCTGACGGCGAAAGCCGAGGCCATGAAAGCGATGCGCACGCAGATGCTTCCAGATGATCTGCTCCGGCTCCGACATGGCCTGACGGAGTTCGTGAGATCTCTGCCTCAGAAGCGGAGCGACCGGCTTGTTCGACGATGATTTGCGGCTTCCCGTCATCGCAAGCCTCCCTATGCCTCGGCGGCTGTCCCCCCTCCCCGGCCCTCCCCCACAAGGGGGGAGGGAGAAGAAAGAAACGCTCGCCAAACTCGATGCGGAACCGAGCCCCGCCCTCTCCCCCCTTGTGGGGGAGAGCTGGAGAGGGGGGTTGGCTGGGATGGAACTCGGCCGGGAGGCGGCGATCACCCCATCCTCCCTGGATTGAGCACGCCCGCCGGGTCGAACTCCGCGCGGATCTTCTCGGCGATCGCAGCGATCGCGGCGGGTTCCGGTTCGAAGACCGGGACGGCGGCGCGGGTGGCGTGGGCGGCGCGGACCAGCGTGGCGTGGCCGCCTCCACTGAGCGCGGCGCGGATGATCGCCGCGCCCGCGTCGCCCTGGTCGCGGGTGCTCGCCCAGATCTGGCCGCCGCCCCAATCATAGAGAAGGCGGCTGCCGAGCTCGGCTTCGAGGCGCGCCCCGACCGCCGGGCCGTCGGAGGGCTTGACCGAAATCCGCCAGACGGCGTCGTCTGCCGCGGCGCCGAGCGCCGTCACATCGGCGATCGGCCGCCAGAGCGCCTGCGAGGCGTCGCCCTCGACGGCGGTCACCGGGCCGAACGGCTTCAGATGGGCTGCGAGGCGGTCGCGGCGATAGGCGCAGGAGGCCGAGAAGCCCTCGAAGCGCAGCAGGGTTTGTGACGGGCTGCCGGGAAGATGGGCCGCGCCGGTGATCTCGAACGGCGTGCCGAGCGCGGCGGACATCGCCTCCACGGCGTGCGCCGCCGAAAGCCCCTCGAGGACCAGCGTCGTCTCGGTCTCCGCCTCGGGCAGCAGCTTGTAGGTGACCTCGGTCAGGATGCCGAGCGTGCCCCATGAGCCGGCGAAGAGCTTCACGAGATCATAGCCGGTGACGTTCTTCATAACGCGGCCGCCGGATTTGATCGTCTCGCCGCGGCCGGTGGTGGCGCGGATGCCGATCAGATGATCGCGCGCCGCGCCCGCCTGGATACGGCGCGGGCCGGCGGCATTCGAGGCCGTGACGCCGCCAATGGTCGGCTCGCCGCGCGTGCCGAGTAGCGGGCGCCAATCGATCGGCTCGAAGGCGAGGCGCTGGCGGTTCGCCTTCAGCGCCGCCTCGATCTCGGAGAGCTTCGTGCCGGCCCGCGCCGCCAGCACCATTTCCGACGGCTCATAGAGCGTGATGCCGGTCAGCGCCTGCGTCGACAGCACCCGCGCCGCCTGGACCGGACGGCCGATGTCGCGCGTGCCGCCGCCATGAATGGCGAGCGGGCTCTTCGAGCCGGCAGCCTCATGCACGATCGCCTCGATCTCGGCTTCGGCCTCGGGGAGAAGGATGGAGGTCATGTGCCGTGCTTTCCGGAGCGCATCACACCGGCCGCCCTTCGAGCGGGAAAACCTTGTGCGGATTGAGCAGCCATTTGGGATCGAGCGCCGTCTTGACGCGCATCTGCTGGTCGAGGTCGATCGTGTTGAACTGGTGGATCATCAGTTCGCGCTTCTCGACGCCGACGCCATGCTCGCCGGTCAGGCAGCCGCCGACCTCGACGCAGAGCTTCAAGATGTCGGCGCCCGCCGCCTCGGCCTTTTCGAGTTCGCCCGGCTGGTTGGCGTTGAAGAGCACGAGCGGATGCAGATTGCCGTCGCCGGCATGGAAGATATTGGCCACCTGCAGCCCATAGCCGGCGCAGATGTCGGAAATGCCGGTCAGCACCTGCGGCAGGCAGCCGGTCGGGATCGTGCCGTCCATGCACATGTAATCCGCGATGCGGCCCATGGCGCCGAAGGCGGATTTCCGGCCCTTCCAGATCGCCGCGCTCTCGGCCTCGGATTGCGAGACCTTCATCGTGGACGGGTTGAACGCCGCCGCGATCGTCGTGATGCGGCCGATCAGATCCTCGATCTCGGCCTCGGAGCCCTCGACCTCGATGATCAGCAGCGCCTCGACATCGAGCGGATAGCCGGCATGGGCGAAGGCCTCGCAGACCTTGATCGCCGGCCGGTCCATGTATTCGATCGCGACCGGGATGATGCCCGAGCCGATGATGGCGGCGACGCAGGCGCCGCAGGCCTCGGCCGACTGGAAGCCCATCAGCATGGGCCGCGCGCCTTCGGCAAGCGGCAGGATGCGCAGCGTTGCCTCGGTGACGACGCCGAGCTGGCCCTCCGAGCCGACGACGAGGCCGAGCAGGTCGAGGCCGGCGCTATCGAGCGCCGCGCCGCCGATCTCGACGACCGTCCCGTCGATCATGACCATCTTCACGCCGAGGACATTGTTGGTCGTCACGCCATATTTCAGGCAATGCGCGCCGCCGGAGTTCATGGCGATATTGCCGGCGATGGTGCAGGCGAGCTGGCTCGAGGGATCGGGCGCGTAGAAGAAGCCGAGATGGTTCACGGCGCCGGAAACGCCGAGATTGGTGACGCCCGCCTCGACGCGGATGATGCGGTTGTCCGTGTCGATCTCGAGGATGCGGTTCATCTTGGAGACGCCGAGCACCACGGCATCGGCGGTCGGCAGCGCGCCACCGGCGAGCGAGGTGCCCGCGCCGCGCGCCACGACCTTGACGCCCTCGGCGCTCAGGAATTTCAGCACGGCCGAGACCTGTTCCGTCGTCTCCGGCAGCACGACCGCGAGCGGGATCTGGCGATAGGCGGTCAGCGCGTCGGTCTCATAAGCGCGGCGCTCGTCCTCCTCGGTGATCAGCGAGGCGGCGGGCAGCAGCGCGGCAAGTCCCGCGATGATCGCATCACGGCGCGCCAGCACGCGCTCGTCGGGCTTCGGCATCAGAATCGCGGACATGCACCCCTCCCAACTCCGGACAACACCGGCCTCACTTTCACCTCCCCCTGAGGGGGAGGTCGACCGCCGGAGGCGGGCGGGAGAGGGTTTAGAACCTCTCCGGACAGACCGTAAACCCTCTCTTGGCCCCCTGGGCCGACCTCTCCCTCAGGGAGAGGTGAAGAAGGTTCCGTTCCGTGCCGTCGCCGTAGCGGCGATACCCAGTCTTCCTCCAGGCTGGATGGCCACCTTAGAACCATCCCACCCTCCCCCCAAGCCTCGCGGCCAAACAATCATCCTTTCCCCACCATTGAAAATGGTCGCGGTTTCTTGCCAGTATGATCCGCAATGAGCGACTTCACCGACATGGAAATCTTCGCGCGCGTCGTGACTGCCGGCAGCCTGTCGGCGGCGGGGCGCGAGCTCGGCCTGTCGCCGGCCGTCGTTTCCAAGCGGTTGAAACGGCTGGAGGACCGGCTCGGCACGCGCTTGCTTCAGCGCACGACGCGGCAGATCGCGCTGACCGAGGCGGGGCGCGGCTTCAACGAGCGCATCGTGCAGATCCTCGCCTCGATCGAGGAGGCGGAAGCCTATGTCGGCGGCCGCTCCGCCGCGGCGCGCGGCACGCTCAAGGTCTCGGCGCCGACCTCGTTCGGCCGGTTGCACATCGCGCCGCATCTCCAGCCCTTCCTCGACGCCAATCCCGGCCTCACCATCAATCTCGTGCTCTCGGATGATTTCGTCGACCTGGTCAAGGAAGGGATCGATGTGGCGATCCGCATTGCGGAGCTCACGGATTCGAGCCTCGTCGCAAGGCGGCTGGCGCCCAATCACCGCCTGCTCTGCGCCAGCCCGGCCTATCTGGCGGCGCATGGCACGCCGGAGCGGCTCGCCGATCTCGCGCGGCACAATCTGCTGGCCACCGCCGGCCAGGACCCGTGGCGGCTCGAGGGCCCGGGCGGGCCGGTGACCGTGCATGTCGACGGCCGCCTCAAGACGAATTCGAACGAGGTCGTGCGCGAAGCGGTGATCGCCGGGCTCGGCATCGCGCTCCGCTCGACCTGGGATGTCGGCCCGGAACTGCGCACGGGCCAGCTCGTCCATGTGCTGCCCGCCTTCCGCGCGTCGCGCCGCGTCGCGGTCCACGCCGTCTATCCGAGCCGCCGCTTCCTCGCCGCCAAAGTCCGCCTCTTCATCGATTTCCTCGCCACGCTCTATGGCGAGCATCCGAAATGGGACGAGGGCCTGGAGGCGATCATCGGGGACGGCTGATCGTCAGTCCTCGCCCTTGCCACCATGATGCGCCCTGATCCGGCGGACCATGAGCCAGACCAGCAGCACGACCGGGATCACGGCATAGGCCGTGACATGGGCGGGATCGAGTTCGATGCCGAGGACGGACGAGCCCTTCACGAGATAGCCGACGAGACCGACGACATAATAGCTCACCGCCGCCACGGAGAGCCCTTCCACCGTCTGCTGCAGGCGGAGCTGGAGCCGGGCCCGGCGGTTCATGGAATCGAGCAGCGCGCGATTCTGCTGCGACAGTTCGACATCGACACGGGCGCGCAGCAGCGCCGCGGCGCGGGCGAGCTTGCGCGACAAGTCCTGCTGGCGGCTTTCGAGCGTCTGGCAGGTGCGCATCGCCGGGGCCATGCGGCGGGCGAGGAAATCGGAAAAGCTCGAATAGCCCTCGATCGGCTGCTCATCCATCGCCTTGAGGCGCAGCCCCACGATCTCGGCATAGGCGCGCGATGCGCCGAAGCGGAAGGCGGTCGCCGCGGCGCCGGATTCGACCTCGCCGGCCAGCAAAGTCAGCTCGTCGAGCAGGTTGCGGTTGGTCTCCAGACCCTCGCTCGCCCGGAAGAGGCCGCCGATCTTGACCAGTTCGTTCTCGACATGGCGGATTTCCGGCTGCAGGCGCTGCGCCTCCGGCAGGCCGAGCATGGCGAGGGTGCGATAGGTCTCGACTTCGAGCAGGCGCTGCACGATCGGGCCCGCCTCCTGCGGTCCGAGGCCGCGATCGACGACGAGAAGGCGGGTATAGCCGTCGCCATCCTCGCGAAAATCCGTCGCCACCAGCGCGCGACCGCCGGCGGCGCGCGAGACAGCGAGGGAACCGGGATCGAAATTCTCGACCAGATGCGCGACGGCGCGCTCGTCGCGGACGAGATCGAGCCGCGCCGCCACCATCAGCGGGCCGGGCGCCTCGAAGGCCTCGCCGAACGGCGTCTCCGGCGGCAGGTCGCCGACGCCGCCGCGCGCGTCCCAGCTATAGGTCGTGAATTCGGCATGGACCTCGAAGCGCAGGAAGCCGCCCGAGAGCGGCACCACGTGATGGCGCGCATGCTCGCCGGGGATCGGCAGGCCGTTGCGGAGGCACAAAGCCGCCAGCCGCGCCCGCGCCGCATCAGCCTGCGGCGCATCGGTCATGAAGGCGAGATGCAGCGTGATGCGCGGCGCTTCCATCATGTGGAAGGGGCGCGCATGCACCTCGTTGAGCGCCGCAGCCCTCAGCGGGTGATCAGCAAACCGGCCCGGTCCCTCGCGCAAGACGGCATCCCTCCCAAGACCTCCGCACGGAGGCCATTAGGACAGGATGTCGCGCGCCGCACAATGCGGCGCGAACGCCGTCTCTAGCCGCGGTCGATCACCGTCTCGTCGATCTCGCCGACATTGCGCCGGCCCGTGAGAGCCATCGAGACGTCGAACTCCTTGCCGATGATCTCGATCGCCTTCGACACGCCGGCTTCGCCGGCAGCGCCGAGGCCATAGAGGAAGGCGCGGCCGATCAGGCAGGATTTCGCGCCGAGCGCCAGCGCGCGCAGCACGTCCTGGCCCGAACGCACGCCGCTGTCGAAGATGATCTCCGTCCGGTCGCCCACGGCGTCGACGATACGCGGCAGGGTCGAGATCGCCGAGGGCGCGCCGTCGAGCTGGCGGCCGCCATGATTGGAGACGACGATCGCTTCGGCCCCCGTCGCCGCCGCCTTGCGGGCATCGCCGACATCGAGCACGCCCTTGAGCACCAGCTTGCCGGGCCAGATCGAACGGATCCAGGCGACGTCGTCCCAGTTGAGCGCCGGATCGAACTGGCCGGAGATCCACTGGCCGAGCGACTTGACGCCGCTCATGCCCTTCACATGGCCGTCGAGATTGCCGAAGGTCTTGCGCGGGCTGCGCAGCACCTTGAACGCCCAATCCGGCTTGGTGGCGACATCGATCAGATTGGCGAGCGTGACGCGCGGCGGCACGGTCATGCCGTTCTTGATGTCGCGATGGCGCTGGCCCTGCACCTGTAGATCGAGCGTCAGCACGAGCGCCGAGCATTTCGCCGCGATGGCGCGCTCGACCAGCGATTTCGCGAAGCCGCGATCCTTCATGACGTAGAGCTGGAACCAGAACGGCTTGGTGGTGCCGGCGGCGACATCCTCGATCGAGCAGATCGACATGGTCGACAGGCAGAACGGAATGCCCGCCTTCTCGGCCGCGCGCGCCGCGAGGATCTCGCCATCGGCATGCTGCATGCCGGTGAGGCCGGTGGGCGCGAGCGCGAAGGGATAGGCGGCCTTCTCGCCGAGGATCGTCGTCTCGGTCGAGCGGTTGGACACGTCGACCATGACGCGCTGGCGCAGCTTCAGCGCCTTCAGATCCGCGCGGTTGGCGTCCAGCGTCTCCTCCGCATAGGAGCCGCGATCGCAATAATCGAAAAAGGCGCGCGGCACGCGCCGCTTATGCAGGATGCGGAGGTCGTCGATCGAGGTAACCGTCTTCAGCGACATGGCACTCACCCGGCGCGGCCGTCGGCTGGACGACCCGTGTTTTGGAACTGGACCAATTTCTTGACCACTTGGCGGGAATAGCTGATAGGCTCCCTTTCATGCTGTTTCAACCCGTCGCCTCCCGCGCCGCCGCAGACGATGTCGCACGCCAGATCGAGCACCTCGTGCTCGAGGGCGTGCTGCACCCCGGCGACCGGTTGCCGGGCGAGCGGGAATTGTCGGCGCAGCTCGGCGTGTCGCGCCCGATCCTGCGCGAGGCGCTGAAGGCGCTGGAAGCCAACGGCCTGATCGAGAGCCGGCATGGCGGCGGCACCTATGTCGCCGCGATCGAGGGCGACATTTTCGCCGCGCCGATCGTCGAGCTGATCGCCGCCTCTCCCAAGGCGGCCGAAGATTATCTGGCCTTCCGGCGCGAGATCGAAGCGACGGCCGCGGCGATGGCCGCCGCGCGGGCGACCGAAGCCGACCGGACGATCCTCGACAGGATCCTCCTGCAGATGGAGGAGGCGCACCGCGCCGCCGACCTGCAGCGCGAGGCGGCGCTCGATGTCGAGTTTCACAAGGCCATCGGCGAGGCGACGCACAACATCGTCATGATCCATGTGCTGCGCGCCTGCTACCGCCTGCTTTCCGAAGGCGTCTTCCGCAATCGCAGCCGCCTTTATGGCAAGGACGGCTCGCGCGATGCGCTGCTCGCCCAACATCGCTCCCTGCTGGCGGCGATCGCGACGGGGGATGCGGCAATGGCCCGCAACGCCGGCATCGCGCATATCGATTATGTCGAGGCGGCTCTGAAGGCCGATGCCGAGGCCGGGGCGCGGCTGGAGATCGCCACGCGCCGCCTGATCCAGTTCGAGGAGCGCAGTGCGCCACGCCGCGCGCCGCGCCGGACGGTCAAAGACGACGCCAAGGACGCGGGCGGCGACGCGGACGAAGGGACGAGCCATTCGGCACGCAAGGGATAGCCGGCAGGGACGGCAGCAGGGGACCACCACCACACCATGCCCAACACCACACAGCCCTCCGTCGGACTCTTCGTTACCTGCCTGGTGGATCTCTTTCGGCCCAATGTGGGCTTCTCGGCCGTCAAACTGCTCGAGGATGCGGGCTGCCGCGTCTCGGTCCCCGCGGCGCAGACCTGCTGCGGCCAGCCGGCCTTCAATTCGGGCGACCGCGCCGACGCCCGCGCCATCGCCGAGGGCGTGATCAAGGCCTTCGAGCCCTTCGACTATGTCGTCGCGCCCTCGGGCTCCTGCGCCGGCATGATGAAGTCGCACTATGGCGAACTGTTCAGGGGCGACGCGTCCTGGGCCTCGCGCGTCGGCGCCTTCACCGCCAAGACCTATGAACTCGTCTCGTTCCTGACCGACGTGCTCGGCATTGCCGAGGTCGATGCGCGCTTCCCCGGCACGGTCACCTATCACGACAGCTGTTCGGGCCTCCGGGAGCTCGGGATCCAGAAACAGCCCCGCAAGCTGCTCGGCTCGGTCGAAGGCCTGACGATCGCCGAGATGCAGGATCCGGATGTGTGCTGCGGCTTCGGCGGCACGTTCTGCGTCAAATATCCCGACATTTCCAACGCGATCGTCGAGCGCAAGACGGCCGACATCGAGACGACGGGTGCCAAGACGCTGCTCGCGGGCGATCTCGGCTGCCTGATGAACATGGCCGGCAAGCTGAAGCGCGAAGGCTCGCATGTCGAGGTCCGCCACGTCGCCGAGGTGCTGGCCGGCATGGCCGACGGTCCGGCGATCGGCGAGAAGCGGTAGAGCCATGGGCGCATCGGCCCGGATCGAGAACGGTGCAGAGCTGAGCATCATCGTCGCCGACATCACGACGCTGGCCCTCGACGCGATTGTGAACGCGGCCAACTCCTCGCTCCTGGGCGGCGGCGGGGTCGATGGCGCGATTCACCGGAAGGCTGGCCCCAGGCTGGCCGAAGAATGCCGCATGCTGCATGGTTGCAAGACCGGCGAGGCCAAAATCACCGCGGGCTACAATCTACCGGCCCGACACATCATTCACACGGTCGGCCCTGTCTGGCAGGGTGGCGATAAGGGCGAGCCCGCACTGCTCGAACGCTGCTATCGCAATTCGATCACCCTGGCCGCGCGGCACAATCTCCGATCGCTTGCCTTCCCGGCGATCCCGACCGGCATCTATCGCTTTCCGGCGGCTCTGGCGGCTCGGATCGCGGTTGAGACCACCCGGCGTGCGGTCGCCGACACGCCGATCGACAGTGTCGTCTTCTGCTGTTTCGATGCAGCGAGCGCCGGCCACTATGACGCAGCCTTTGCGGAGACGAACTGATGCATCTCACCTCGCCGCAGTTCAAATCGAATGTCGACCATGCGCTGCATGACGCCCAGTTGCAGAAGGCGCTCGGCAATGTGCGCGCGGGCTTCATCGACAAGCGTGCCAAGGCCGCGGCCGCGCTGCCGGAGTTCGAGGCGCTGCGCGACAATGCGCGCGACATCAAGGACCACACGCTCGCCCATCTCGACCTCTATCTCGAGGCCTATGAGAAGCGCGTGACGGAGTCCGGCGGGCACGTCCATTTCGCCGAGACGGCGAAGGACGCCTGCGCGATCATCTCCTCGATCTGCAAGAGCGTCGGCGCCAAGACGGTCACCAAGGGCAAGTCGATGATCGCCGAGGAGATCGGCCTCAACGATTTTCTCGAAGCGGACGGGCTGACGACCGTCGAGACCGATCTCGGCGAATACATCATCCAGCTGCGCCATGAAGGCCCGAGCCACATCATCGCGCCGGCCGTGCATCTCAACAAGGAGCAGGTCGAGGCGGATTTCCGCCGTGTGCATAAGGACCTGCCCGGGGATCGCGACCTTTCCGAGCCGGCCTCGCTGCTCAGCGAGGCGCGGGCCGTGCTGCGCGAGAAATTCCTCGCCGCGGATGTGGGCATCACCGGCGCCAATTTCCTCATCGCGGAGACCGGCACCTCGGTGATCGTCACGAACGAGGGCAATGGCGACCTGACGCAGATTCTGCCGAAGGTGCACATCGTCATCGCCTCGGTCGAGAAGATCACGCCCACGCTGAACGACGCGTCGCAGATCCTGCGCCTGCTCGCCCGGTCTGCGACCGGGCAGGACATGTCGGTCTACACGACGTTTTCGACCGGCCCGCGCCGGCCGGGCGATGTCGATGGTCCCGAGCAGTACCATGTCGTCATCCTCGACAATGGCCGCTCCTCCATGCTCGGCACCGAGTTCGAAGACATGCTGCGCTGCATACGCTGCGGCGCCTGCATGAACCATTGCCCGATCTATCATTCGGTCGGCGGCCACGCCTATGGCTGGGTCTATCCGGGCCCGATGGGCGCGGTGCTGACGCCGACGCTGGTCGGCGTCGACAAATCGGGGCACCTGCCCAACGCCTCGACCTTCTGCGGTCGCTGCGAGAGCGTCTGCCCGATGCGCATCCCGCTGCCGAAGATGATGCGGCATTGGCGCGAGCGGGAATTCGAGCGCAACCTCTCGCCGGCCACGGTGCGCTGGGGCCTCTCCGTCTGGTCGTTCTTTGCCAGAAGACCGAAGCTCTACCAGTTCTCGACCGGCCTCGCGATGCGCGCGCTCGGCGCCTTCGGCCGCGCCAAGGGCCGCTTCTCCTTCCTGCCGCTCGCCGGCGGCTGGACGAAGTATCGCGATTTTCCCGCGCCCGAGGGCGCGACATTCCAGCAGCAATGGAAGGCGAAGCGAGGCGCGGCATGAACGGGCGTGAGGCGGTTCTTTCGCGGGTCAGGCAGTCGCTGGGTGTCACCGGCAAGGAAGAATCGCGCCGGCGCGAGGTGGCCGAACGGCTCGCCGATGTGCCGCGCGGCGTCATTCCCGCGCGCGGCCAGCTGCCCGACGAGGAGCGGATCGCGCTCTTCATGAAGCAGGCCGACAAGGCGCTCGCGACCATCGAGCGCGTGCCGAGCGCTGAACTCGTGCCCGAGGCGATCGCGATGTATCTGCGCTCGAAGAACCTGCCGGCGGAGCTGAAGCGCGGCGAGGATCCGCGCCTTGCGGCCCTCCCCTGGGAGCGGGCACCGCAGCTTGCGATCTCGACCGGCCCGACCGGCGGGCGCGATCTCGTCGGCGTCAGCCATGCCGGCGCCGGCGTCGCCGAGACCGGCACCATCGTCATGCTCTCCGGCCCCGAAAACCCGTCGACGCTCAACTTCCTGCCGGATTACCACATCGTCGTGCTCTCGGCCGGCGACATCACCGGCGACTACGAGACCGCCTTCGACAAGGTCCGCGCGCAGTACGGCGCCGGCGTCATGCCACGCACGGTCAACTTCATCACTGGCCCGTCCCGCTCCGGCGACATCGAGCAGAAGCTGCTGCTCGGCGCCCATGGGCCGCGGAGTTTGCATATCCTCGTGGTGGGCTAGCCGGGTTCGCGGCTCCGCGTGAGCCCTCCCCTCGCGGGAGGGTTCACGTCCTCACCGCTCCTCGCTCTTTCTCATCCGTCGCTCCAGCCCGCGCACCAATAGCGACAGGCTGATGGTCATGACGAGGTAGAGGAACGCCACGACGTTGTAGGTTTCGAAGAACAGGAAGGTCGAGGACGAATAGACCTTGCCGAGCTGGGTCAGGTCCTGCACGCCGAGCGCCGAGACGAGCGCGGAATCCTTGATCATCGAAACGAAGTCATTGCCGAGCGGCGGCAGCACGGTGCGCGTTGCCTGCGGCAGCGTGACGAGGCGGAAGGTCTGCATGCGGCTCATGCCGAGCGACAAGGATGCCTCCACCTGCCCCTTCGGCACCGCCTCGATGCCGGCGCGGAAGATTTCGGCGAGAAACGCCGAATAGCCGATCATCAGCGCGGCGATCGCACGCGCGCTCATCGAGAAATCGCGGACGGCGAAAGCCGGGACGACGCCCCATTCGATCGGCTTGGCCAGCACGAAATTCCACGCGGCGACGAGCTGCGGCGCGCCGACGAAGGCCATGTAGAACAGGAGAACCAGGATCGGGACGCCGCGCACGACCTCGACATAGAAGGTGGCGACCTCGCGCAGCACGCGGTGCCGCGAGGTCCGCGCCATGGCGATCAGCAGACCGAGCGCGGTGGCGAGCGCGAAGGCGACGGCCGTCACCCAGAGCGTCACGAACACGCCCTGCCGCACGGCGGCGAAGATGTTCGCATAGTCACCGTTCGAGACGATCAGCCAGAGAAACAGCACGCCGAGCAGCGCGATGGCGAGCAGCCAATAGGGAATCTCGCGGCCGGGTTTTCGAGGCGGGGTCATGAGGTGCGGATCATAGGGAGGCTGTTCGCTCTTCTTGCGGGATTCGGCCATTAACGAGATGTCGCGGACATCCCCACCGCCGCCGTCATCCCGGCGGAAGCCGGGATCCATGCAGCCGAGGCGCAAGACGTTTGAACGCCTCAGGCTGTATGGATCCCGGGTCGAGCCCGGGATGACGGAGTGCTGGGTTGGGACGGTGCCCTGATCCCGACGGCCGGGATATTCGGCCGCCTTGGCACCGACCATCGACCGCGACCCCTCCCAGAAAACGCGAGGGCGTTTTCGACCCTCCCTCAAGGGGAGGGTTCAAGAGGGGCCCGCCACCGACGACATCGCCGTCCCAGCCGAACGCTGGGAGGTTCTACTGCCCGGCGCGGTACTCGTAGAACCACTTCCGGTTCAGCTTGTCGAAGGTGCCGTCCGCCTTCATCGACGCGATCGCGGCGTTGATCGGTTCGATCAGGTCGGATCCCGGCTTGAGGATGAAGCCGAATTCTTCCGAGCCGAGCGGGCCGCCGACGATCTTGAACGAGCCCGGCGAGGCGCCGATGTAGCCATTGGCCGAGGTCTTATCCATCAGCACCGTGTCGACATCGCCGCTCTTCAGCGCCTGGACCGACGCGCCGAACGTGTCGAACAGCTTGATGCGCGGGTTCTTCTCGTCGCCGTCGAGCACATTGTAGACCGCGACGTAGAAATTGGTCGTGCCCGCCTGCGCGCCCACGAGGAGATCCTTGTTCGCGCCGAAGGACTTGGCGTCGGTGAAGCGGTCCTCGCCCTCGCGCACCAGCATCAGCTGCTCCGAGACCATGTAGGGATCGGAAAAGGCGATCTGCTTCTTGCGCTCGTCATTGATCGTGATGCCGTCCATGCCGACATCGAACTGACCGTCGCGCACGGCCTGGATCATCGTGTCCCAGCTGGCGAGCTTCCAGTCGACCTTGGCGTTCAGCCGCTTGGCGATCTCGTTGAAGGCGTCATATTCCCAGCCAATGCCCTGCCCCGTCTTCGGATCGACGAAGTTCAGCGGCACATAGGCGTTCTCGGTCACCGCGACGATCGTGCGGCCCTTCAGATCCGGCAGGTCGGCGGCAATCGCGGCCGTGGCGGCGAGCGCCGCGAGGCCGGCAAGGGCGAGGGTCTTCAGAAAGCGCATGGTTCAGGTCCCAGCGTTGAGCGACGACAGACGAGCCCGCGCCGCCGCAGCGGCACGGGCATCGCTCAACTTGTAGCCGCTCGCGCGCCGGCTTGCGACTCCGCTCCCCCTATTCGGCGGCGCCCTGCGGCAGCGCCGCCGGCTCGGCGTGCGCCGCGCCTTCCGAAGCGCCGCGATGGCGCAGCCGGCCGAGGAAGGCCGAGAAGCGCTCCATCTCGATGAAGATCACCGGCGTGATGAACAACGTCAGCAATTGCGAGACGATCAGCCCGCCGACGACGGCGATGCCGAGCGGCTGGCGCAGCTCCGCGCTCGCGCCCGTTCCGAGCGCGATCGGCAGCGCGCCGAGCAGCGCGGCGAAGGTCGTCATCATGATCGGGCGGAAGCGTCGCACCGCGGCGAGATGGATCGCCTCGGCGGGACTCTTCCCCTCCTCCCGCTGCTCGGCGATGGCGACATCGACCATCATGATCGCATTCTTCTTCACGATGCCGATGAGCATCAGGATGCCGATCAGCGCGATCACGGAGAGATCGAGCCCGAAGACCTGCAAGGCGAGCAGCGCGCCGAGCGCTGCCGAGGGCAGGCCGGACAGGATGGTGAGCGGATGGATGAAGCTCTCATAGAGCATGCCGAGCACGACATAGATGGTGAGGATCGCGGCGAAGATCAGGATGCCCTGCGTCGCCAGCGAATCCTGGAACACCTGCGCCGTGCCGGCATAGGAGGTGTAGACATCAGCCGGCACGCCGATCTCGCCCTTGATCGCAGTCACCGCATCGGTCGCGTCGCCGAGCGCCACGCCGGCCGGCAGGTTGAACGAGATCGTCGCGGCCGGCAGCTGGCCGAGCTGGCTGACGGTCACCGGACCCGCGACGCGCGCGACGGACGCAAAACTCGACAGCGGCACCAGCGCCCCCGAGGACGAGCGCACGCGGATCGCCGACAGCCCCGCATCCGACCAGGCGATGTTCGGGTCATATTCGAGAATGACGTCATAGCTCGAACCGGTCGCCTGGATCGTCGTCGCGATGTCCGTGCCGAAGCCGTCTTCCAGCGTCTGGCGCAGCGTCGCGGCGGAAATGCCGAGCGCAGCCGCCTTGTCGCGGTCGATGACGAGGCGGGCCTGCAGCGCGTTGTTCTGGAGGTTGTTGGCGACATCGACGAAATGCGGATCCGCGCGCATCGCCTCGGTCAGCTTGGTCGTCCAGGTGTCCAGCGTCTTCTCGTCGAGCGACTGGACGACGAGCTGATAGGCGCTGGCCGAGCTCATGCCGCCTATGCGCAAATTCTGCACCGGCACGATATAGGAGCGGATGCCGGCGATCTTCGCGAGGTCACGTCGCAGGGAGGCGGTCACTTGCGCGAGCGGCGGGCGCTCTTCCTTCGGCTTCAGCTGGACCGAGAGCGAGCCGGCATTCAGCGTCTGCGAGCCGGGGCCGCCGCCGACGAAGGTGGCGACATGGGTGACATAGGGCGAGGCGCGGACGGCGGCCTCGACCTGGCGCTGCAGGCCGACCATGGCGTCGAAGGAGATGTCCTGCCGCGCCTGCGTCGAGATCGAGAGCTGGCCGATATCCTCCTCCGGGAAAAAGCCCTTCGGCAGCGTCATGAACAGCCAGGCCGAGGCGCCGACGGTCGCGAGGAAGACGCCGAGGATCACGAAGCGATGCGCGATGCACCAGCCGACGCCGCGGCCATAGAGCCTCTCGATCCGCAGGAAGATCGCCTCGAACCAGGCGGCGGGGCCGACGCGGCCGTGATGGGCGGCCGAGCGCGGCAGGCGCGCGGCGAGCATCGGCGTCAGCGTCAGCGACACGACGGCCGACGCACCGATGGCGAGCGTCACGACGATGCCGAATTCGTTGAACAGGCGGCCGACCACGCCGCCCATCAAGAGGATCGGCAGGAAGACGGCGACCAGCGACAGCGTCATCGAGACGATGGTCGCGCCGACTTCGGCGCTGCCGTCTAGCGCGGCCTGGAACGGCGCCTTGCCCATCTCGATATGGCGCATGATGTTTTCGAGCATCACGATCGCATCGTCGACGACGAGGCCGACGGCGAGCGTCAGGCCGAGCAGCGAGATGTTGTCGATCGAGAAGCCGAAGAGATACATGCCGCCGAACGCGGCGACGAGCGAGAGCGGCACGGCCAGCGCCGGGATGATCGTCGCCGTCGCCTTGCCGAGGAAGAGATAGATCACCAGCACGACGAGCACGATCGTGATGCCAAGCGTGATCTCGACATCGGAGATCGCCGCGCGGATCGAGGTCGAGCGGTCGTTCAGGACGCTGATCGTCATCGCGCCCGGCATCGAGGCTTCGAGCTTGGGCAGCGCGGCATTGACCGCGTCGACGACGGCGACCGTATTGGCGCTCGGCTGGCGCTGGATGGCGAGGATGATCGAGCGGCCGCCGTCATACCAGCCGGCGGTCTGGGTGTTCTGGACGGAATCGATCACGTTGGCGACGTCGGAGAGGCGGACCGGGCTGCCGTTCGGATCGGCGATCACCAATTGGCGGAACTCGGCCGCATTGGTCATCTGCGTCGGCGCATCGATGACGAGCGCCTGGCTCTTGTTCTGCAGCGTGCCGACCGGCGTCTGGCTGTTGGCGTCGGACAGCGCGCTTGCGAGCTGGTCGAGGCCGATCGAGCGCGTCGCGAGCTTGTCGGGATCGACCTGCACGCGCACGGCATAGGTCTGGCCGCCATAGACGGAGACCTGCGCCACGCCCGGCAGCGTCGACAGCGTCGGCGAGATGATGTTTTCGGCGAAATCGTCGATCTTGGAGAGCGGCAGCGTCGAGCCCTGCACGGCAAGGAACAGCACCGGCGCATCGGCCGGGTTCACCTTCCTATAGCTCGGCGGGTTCGGCATGTTGGGCGGCAATTGCCGCTGCGCGCGGTCGATCGCCGCCTGCACGTCGCCCGCCGCGGCATCGATGTTCTGGCTCAGCGCGAATTGCAGCACGATCTGCGAGGAACCGAGCGAGGAGGTCGCGCTGATCGTATCGATGCCGGAGATCGTCTCGAACTGCTTGATCAGCGGCGTCGCCACCGCCGTCGCCATGGTCTGCGGCGAGGCGCCGGGGAGCTGAGCAGAGACGGAAATGGTCGGGAAGCTGACCTCGGGCAGCGCCGCGACAGGCAGTTCGCGATAGCCGAAGATGCCGGCCATCGCGACGCCGAGGAAGAAGAGCGTCGTCGCGACCGGGCGGCGGATGCAGAGCTCGGAGAGCTTCACGATGCGCCTCCGGTCTCGGCCGGGGCCTTGTTCTTCTTCGCGGGGGGCGCGGCATCGCCGCTTCCCGAAGCGTCGCGAATGGTGACCTTCTCGCCCGGGAACAGCGACAGCTGGCCTTCGGTGACCACCTGCTCGCCCGCGGAAAGGCCGGATGCGATGCCGGCGGTGTCGCCGACGATGCCGGCGACGGTGACGTTGCGCACGTCGATCGTGCCGTCGGGTTTGACTACGAAGACCTCTGGCCCGCTCTGGCCCTCCTGCACCGCCACGGTCGGCGCCAGCACGATGGCGCGATGGATGCCGAGGTCGACCTCCACATTCACCGCCTCGCCCGGCCAGAACAGGCGCTTCGCATTGGCCACATCCGCGCGCACGGCGAGCGTGCCGGAGCCCTGCGCGATCGCGCTGTCGATGAAATCGACGGTGGCGTCGACCGGAGCGGCGGCACTGTCGCCGGCCGGCCGCAGGTGAACGGCGACGGGGCCGCTCGCCAGCGTGCGCCGGAGGATGTCGGCATCGGCGTCGGAGACGGTGAAGACCGCCTCGACATGGTCGACATCGGTCAGCGTCACGATGGCGTTGCCGGGCTGCACCAGCGTGCCGACCGTGACCGCGACGGCGCCGAGGCGGCCATCATGCGGCGCGCGGATCTTCATATCGTCGATGACGACCTGGTCGGCCGCGATATTGGCATTGTCGAGAGCGATGACCGCCGCGGCGCTCGCCGCCGCCGCCGTCGCCTGGTCGAGCTGCTGGTTGGAGGCGACCTGACGCTTGAAGAGGTCCTGCGCGCGCTGGAGATCGGCCTTGGTCGAGACGACGCTCGCCTGGTCGCGGGAGAGCGCCGCCTCGTCGCGCGCCAGCGTCGCCTGGGCCGCCCGGTCGTCGAGCTGGAGGATCACGTCGCCGGTCTTGACCTCCTGCCCGTTCGCCACCGCGATCGAGGTCACGATACCCTGCTGCTGCGTGGTGACCGTCGTCGCCGCCTTGGACTGGATCCAGCCGATCGTCGCGCGGCGCACGGGCAGGTCGCCGGTCGTCGCGGCCGCGACCGTGACGGCCACCGCGCCGCCCCCGCCACGCTTGCCGCCCTTGGCGCCGCCGCCGGCAGCGGCCTCCTGCGCGAGCGCCGTTCCGCCCGGCGGCAATCCCTGGTGGACATAGGCGGCACCCGCAGCGATGACGACAAGAAACACCCCTACGCCGATCCAAACCCGCTTGCGCATTGCAGCCGCCTTCCGGAACCCTGGTCCACTGACGCGCTGAACGGCGCCGGGCGTGGTCTCCGTCGAGACAAAAGGCCGCGCAGCGGGCCACTGGATGTTTGCCGGATACGGGCTAGCGGCGGTGCGCAGCGCCGATCGCGCCGCCGCGATCACGAGGATGTGCGCGACGGCCCCGCCCCGCGGCGCGCCCGCGCCGCATCAACCGCCCTGAAGCTCGCCTTCACCAGCTTTGATTGGACGCGGACCGGCCGGCGGCGCATAGCTCGCTCGAACCGGACCCTGACGACCTCATGAGCCTCGAATCGACCACCCCCGCGAAGGCGCCATCGCGCCTGCCGGTCTCCGCCCGCCCGATGCAGGGCTTCGACTATTCGCTCTATGCGGTCGTCGTCTTCGCCTGGTCCACGAGCTGGATCGCGCTCAAGCTGCAGCTCGGCACGATCGGGCCGGAAGTGTCGCTGACCTGGCGCTTTGGGCTGGCCGCGCTCGTCACCTTCGCGATCGCGCTGGTGCGGGGCGAGCGCCTCGCCTTCCCGCTTTCGAAGCATCTCTATTTCGCCGGCCTCGGCGTGTTCATCTTCTCGATGAACTTCCTGCAGTTCTACCATGGCGGCGCGGCGCTGCCCTCTGGTCTGCTCGCCGTGATCTTCTCGCTCGCCTCGGTCTTCAACATGCTGCTCGGCGCGCTGTTCCTGCGCCAGCCGATCGAGCGGCGCACGCTGCTCGGCGCCGCCTTCGGCTTCACCGGCGTCGCGCTGATGTTCTGGCCGCAGATCGCGGGGACGGAATTCGACCGGCACGCGGCGATCGGCCTCGCGCTCTGCGTCGGCGGCACGCTTTCCTTCTGCATCGGCAACATACTCTCGGCGGCGACGCAGCGCCGCGGCGTGTCGGTCGTCGGCGCCAATGCCTGGGGCATGGCCTATGGCGCGGCGCTGCTCGCGATCATCGCTGCGTTCAACGGCGAGGCCTTCACCATCGACCCGAGCCTTCGCTATGTCGGCTCGCTGCTCTGGCTGGCGCTGGTATCTTCCGTCATCGCCTTCTTCGCCTATCTGACGCTGCTCGGGCGGATCGGCTCCGGGCGCGCCGGCTTCTCGACGGTGATGTTCCCCGTCTTCGCGCTGGCGATTTCGACGGTCGCCGAGGGCTATCGCTGGACCGGTCTCGCGATCGCCGGCCTCGTCCTCGTGCTCGCGGGCAATCTGATCGTGCTCGGCCGGCGCTGAGGCCGATCCGCGCTAGATCTGCGGATCGATATGGACGACGGCGCCGCTCCGGGCGTTGATCGTGACGTGCAGATCATGCCCGCCACGGTCCTCGCCGTGCACGATCCACACCGGTCCGCGGCGCCGGACATCCTGGGTATCCGCCATGCCGGCCTCGCGGGCGATACGGCGGGCCTCGCGCGGCCCGATCTCGTCGTCATAGGTGCCGAAGCGGCTGCCATTGTGATAGGCGCTCGGCGGCGGACCGCGATCGGGCCGCCACGTCCAGCCCGGTAGCGGCTCAGGCGAGCCTGCTTCGGGAGATTGCCCCGCCGCACCGGCGGCCAGAGCCGGCGGTGCGGCGAGAGCCAGAACTGAGGCGACGAGCGCCGCGGTCAGAAAGCCGTGTCGCATGACGTTCTTCCTGCTCCTTCGATCCGGCGCAATGCCGGATCACCAGGAAGCGAACGTCTGCGGATTGCTTCGGTTCCCTGACGTCTCAGACCATGCGCATGCTCATGCCGCCATCGACCACCAGCGTTTCGCCGGTGATGAAGGGGTTGGTGAGCAGTTCCATCGAGGCGGTCGCCACATTGTCCACCGTGCCGAAGCGATGCAGCGGGATGCGGTTGTCGAGATTGTTCTTCCGCGCCTCCGGCGTCATGGCGGCATGGAAGCGCGTCTCGATGATGCCGGGGCAGATCATGTTGACGCGGATATTCTCGCCGGCATGGTCGCGGGCGAGCGTGCGGCCGAGCTGCAGCACCGCGCCCTTCACCGTGCCATAGGCGACGGCGCCGGGAATGCCGCGCAGCGCCGCGACCGACGAGACAAGCAGCACCGCGCCACCGCGCACCGCCAGCGCCGCATGGGCTGCGCGGAAGAGATAGAACGGCGCATGGACATGGACGCGGAATGCATCCTCCCAGGCTTCCGGCGCCACGGTGAGCGCCGTGCCGGGCACCGCGCCGCCGGCCGCCGGCACGAGATAGTCGATGCGGCCGAACCGATCCATCGCGGCCGCCACCAGCTTCTCGGCCGCGCCGGCTTCCGCGACATCTGATTCGACGAAGATGACATTGGTCTCAGCCGCGAGGTCCGCCAGCAGGGCCTCGACCTCCTCGTCGCCGAAGCGGCTCGACAGCACGAGATCCACCGGCCGCGCGGCGAACCGCCGCGCGATCGCGGCCCCGATCCCGCGCGTTCCCCCGGTAATGATGGCGACTTCCCGATCCGTCATGGCGTCCTCCCGCTCGATCGTCGTTTTCCGTATCGGAGCACGAAACGGACCGGAAGGTCCATGCGCCGCGCTCACGCCGCGCCGGGCGCCCAGGCGTTGAACGCGCCGACCAGCGCCGCGAAGTCCTCCATCGGGGGAAACCGCTCATAGGATTGCACGGCCGGGGTCGTGGCCCAGGCGAGCTTCTCCGACGTCATGGTCTCGATGAACGGCACGAACCATTGCGGCTTGTCGAGCATGGTCGGGCGGACATTCACGAACGGCATCATGTCGGCCCGCGTGAACATCCAGCTCATGCACCAGGCGCAGAAATGATGCTGCAGATCGCCATGCATGCCGCCGATGACGGTCTCGCCGGCAATCACCGCGAATCCCTCCGGCGGAACGGCGACCGTGAGCGAGAAGGCGCTCGACGACATCTTCTGGCAGCCGGTGCAATGACAGGCGGCCGTGAAGACCGGCGGCGCGCTAACGCGAATCCGCACGCGATCACAGCGGCAGCCGCCCTCCCAGGGCAGGTTCCAGTCGGTCATGGTGTCTCCTTGTCGTCGGCGGATCGAACGGCCGCTTCGCCGCAATCCTTGATATCCGGCGGGCCGATCGCCTTCCATCCCCCGCCTCCCGCGGCTTCCTTGCCGTTATCCCGCCTCGCGGCTAATGTGCCGCGCCGTTCCTGCCTTTCCGGAGTTTCAATTGGCCCGCGACGCTTCCGATTCCACGATCGTCGAATCGCGCGATCAGCTCATCGCCGAGATCGCAGCAGGGTCGAAGCCCGAATCGGCGTTCCGGATCGGCACCGAGCACGAGAAATTCGGCTTCAACATCGCCGATCTCTCTCCGGTTCCCTATGAGGGCCCGCGCGGGATCGAGCGCATCTTGCTGCTCATGGAAGGCCTCCTCGGCTGGCAGCGGATCGAGGATCGCGGCCTGATCATCGGCCTCGCCGATCCCATTGGCGGCGGCGCGATCTCGCTGGAGCCCGGCGGCCAGTTCGAGCTGTCGGGCGCGCCGCTGGAGACGATCCACCAGACCTGCCGCGAATTGCACGCGCATCTGGCGCAGGTGCGCGAATGCGCCGCGCCGCTCGGCGTCGGCTTCATCGGCCTCGGCACCTCGCCGATCTGGTCGCTCGCCGAGACCCCGGTCATGCCGAAGTCGCGCTACGAGATCATGTCGCGCTACATGCCCAAGGTCGGCACGCGCGGTCTCGACATGATGTTCCGCACCTGCACCGTGCAGGTGAACCTCGATTTCTCGAGCGAAGCGGACATGGTGAAGAAGATGCGCGTCTCGCTGGCGCTGCAGCCGGTCGCGACCGCCCTCTTCGCCAATTCGCCCTTCCTCGACAACCGCGCCAATGGCCTGCTGTCGAACCGCGCCGAGATCTGGCGCGACACCGATAATGAGCGCTCCGGCCTCATACCCTTTGTCTTCGACGAGGGCTTCGGCTTCGAATCCTATGTCGACTGGGCGCTCGACGTGCCGATGTATTTCGTCAAGCGCGGCGCGACCTATCACGACGTCGCCGGCCAGTCGTTCCGCGACCTGCTGGCCGGCAAGCTGCCCGGCTGCCCCGGCGAGCGGGCGACGCTGTCCGACTGGAACAACCATCTCACCACGCTCTTCCCGGATGTGCGCCTCAAGCGCTACATCGAGATGCGCGGCGCCGATGCCGGGCCGTGGCGCACGCTGACGGCGCTGCCCGCGCTCTGGGTCGGGCTGCTCTATGACGGCGCGGCGCTCGATGCCGCCTGGGATCTCGTCAAGGACTGGACGGCTGAAGAGCGGCAGGCGCTGCGCGACGGCGTGCCGCGGACCGCGCTGGCGACACCGTTCCGCGATGGTACGGTGCGCGATATCGCGCGCGAGATGCTGGCGATTTCCCGCAGCGGCCTCACGGCGCGCAAGCGCTTCAACGCGGACGGCGTCGACGAGGGCATCTATCTCGAGCCGCTGGCCGAGACGGTGGCGAGCGGCAAGACGCCGGCCGAGCGGCTGCTCGACGAATATGAGACGGTGTGGAAGCACGATATTGGCGAAGTCTTCCGCCGACACGCATATTGATTGAAGAGGCCGCGCAAGCGGCCGGAGGGGCCAGAGAGGGTCATCATGGACATTCAGGACATCAGCGTCGTCGTCGACCTCGCCGGAGAGCGCCGTGCCGCCTCGGCGGCCATCGGCCTCGCGGCCAAGCTCGGCGCGCATCTCACCGGCATCACGCTGGCCTATGATCCCGTCGTTCCCGGCTATGCCGTCACGCCGGTTCCCGTCGATTTCATGCTGAGCGCGCGCAACCAGGCGATCGCCGACGCCAAGACCGCCGAGGCCGATTTCCTCGCCAAGGCGACGGCCGCCGGCGTTTCGCACGAGTCGCGCATGCTTGAGGTCATGTCCGGCGGCGGCCTCGACGACATCATCCACGAGGTTCGCCTCGCCGATCTCGTGGTGATCGGCGAAGACGATCCCGACCGGCCGGAGCCGGTGCGCGAGGCGCTGATCGAATCCGTGCTGTTCCATGCCGGCGCGCCGCTGCTGCTCATTCCGCGCAAAGCGCCGGCGACGATCGATCCGCGCCATGTCGTCATCGCCTGGGACGGATCGATCACGGCCTCGCGCGCCGTCCGCTCCTCCCTCGCCTTCCTGCAGGCGGCGGAGAGCGTCGACGTCATCATCGTCGACGACGGCAAGGAACTGCCGACGGGCCAGCGCGTCTCGGCCTATCTCAAGCGCCATGGCGTCGCCGTGACGGTGAAGACGCTGCCGAACCCGGCGAAGGACGTCGCGAAGACGCTGCGCGCCTATGCCGGCGAATCGGGCGCGGGTCTCATCGTCATGGGAGCCTATGGCCATAGCCGCCTGCTCGAATGGATCCTCGGCGGCGCGACGCGCGGCATGCTGAAGGGCCTCGATATTCCGCTCGTCATGGCGCATTGAGCGCCCTGCGGACAACCGGCGGGAGCGGCACGATTTGACGTGCCCGCCGGCAAGCCCGATCATCCGGCAAAACGGGTGGAGGGCGTGATGAAGACCTTCTTTGATCTGATGCAGGACGCACAGCAGAACGCCATGAAGGCGTTCGGCACCAGCGACCTCTTCGGCGTCTCTGCCGACCAGCAGGCGCGGGCCTTCCAGGCGATGATGCCGGCCTTCTGGCTGGGACTGAAGAAGAACACAGCCGACCCCTTCGGCGTCACCACCTTCTGGCAGCAGCTGGCGGGCGGACAATACGGCTCCTATTTCGACAACCCGCTGCTCGCCGCGACGCCGAACGGGCTCGCCGAGGGCACCAAGCTGCTCGAATCGATGTTCGGCTCGCCCGAAGTCTCCCGCGCCGTCGCGCTGCAGGTCGAGGCGGCGACGGGCATCACGCAGGACGTCGTCCGCCGCATGATGCCGGTCTATGCCAACATCATGATGGGCGGGCTGCAGAAGCAGAGCGAGAGCTTCGGGAACCCGTTCCTGAAGATGATGCAGGAAATGACGCAGCCGAAGGCGGAACCGAAGAAGCGGCCCGACCTTCCCTTCGTCACAATGATGGAAGCCTTCCTCGGCAAGGAGCCGGAAAAGGCGCCCGAGCCCGAGGAGCCGATGACGCAGGAAGAGGTGATCGACCGCCTCTTCGACGCCGGCCGCGCCATGCAGGACAATTACTGGAAGTCGATGGAACGGGTCTTCTCGCAGTTCGGCGACGGCACCAAAAAAGACTGAAACGAAAAAGGCCCGCGGCTGAACCGCGGGCCAAGTGCGGAATCCCCAGGGGATCAGGGAATTCCGGCTGCAGAGATAGGATGCCGGAAGGGCCGGCATCGCATGTGGGGGTGGGGTCAGCGGTGGCGGGCGCGAAGCTCCGCCGCCCGCGAGAGACGATCGCGCGTCTGCGCCTGATGCGCGAAGCGGCGCTCGAGCGCGAACATCGAAAGCTGGATCGAGGGATCCTCGTCGCGGTTTGCGGCCATGGCGCAATAGACGTCGCCCTGGGTGAGCCCGATGTCGCTCAGCATATGAGCGTCCCATTCGAGCAGGCGCGCCACCTGACGGCGGTTTTTCCACACGCGAACCCGGTTTGCGAGCGCGGCGGCGCAGTTCACGACGATCGTGAGGATCGTGCGCGGGCGCGAGGTCCGGCTTCCAGCGGAGAAGGTCTCGAATGTGGTCATGGCAGCCTCCATAGGCAGGCGCGACAGGGGCCTTCCGCCGCGCGGAAGGGGTTGCCCGATTGCGTATCGTGGTGACAATCGAACATTGTCTCAATCCGATTGATCATTCCAACGAATGTTTCTAATATCAGCCATCGGAAACGATGATGCTTGAGCGATTGCGGGCGCTGGCAGTTCTGGACCGCCGAAAGCCCCGCCGCCACCCGTTTCCTGCCGAGGTTTCGCGATCGTCAGCCGGCGAAGCGCAATTTGGCAGGCCATTCCGGGTTCTGGCCGATCGCCAATGATGTGAGGTTTCGAACATGGCCAATATGCTCGATCTCGATCAGCTGCGGACCTTCGTGGCGATCGCCGATTCCGGCTCCTTCACCAAGGCGGCCGATTCCGTGCACAAGACCCAGTCCGCCGTCTCGATGCAGATGCGCCGGCTCGAGGAGCGGATCGGCAAGCCGATCTTCGGCCGCGACGGACGCAGCGCGAAGCTCACCGAACAGGGCGAGCGGCTGCTCGGCTATGCGCGGCGCATGGTGCGCCTCTCCGACGAGACCATGGCCGCGTTCGACGACGAGGAACTGTCCGGCCGCGTGCGGCTCGGCACGCCGGACGACTACGCGGACCGCTTCCTGCCCGAAATTCTCGCCCGCTTCTCGCGCTCCAATCCGCGCGTCGAGGTAACGGTGGTGTGCGAGCCGACGATCCAGCTGATCGAGGCACTGCGTGCGGGCGAACTCGATCTCGGCATCATCACCAACACCAAGGATACGCCGACCGCGGAAATCGTGCGGCAGGAGCCGCTGCTGTGGGTCGCGTCCGGCCATCACCGGCTGGAGGAGGAGGAAGTGCTGCCGCTCGCGCTCGGCCGCGACACCTGCTGCTGGCGCCGCACCGCGCTCGAATCGCTGAGCGCGACCAACCGCAAATATCGTCTGCTTTATGCGAGCAATAATTCGACCGCGCTTTCGGCGGCCGTGCTCGCGGGCCTCGCCATCTCCGTGCAGCCGGAATCGGCGCTGCGCCCGGGCATGCGGGTTCTCAGCGAGGCCGAAGGCTTCCCGCGCCTCGCCCCCTGCGAAATTGGACTTCTTCGCGCCCCGAATCGCCCGACCAATGCGATCGTCGACGCACTGGCCGAGCACATCGTCTCCTCGCTCGACAATCTCTCGATGCGCGCGGCGGCGGAGTGAGGGCTCCCGGCCGGATCGTGGTGCTGAACGGCGCCCCGCGATCCGGCAAATCCTCGATCGTCGCGGCGTTGCAAGCCGATCCGGGCGGGACATGGATCAATCTCGGCGTCGACATGCACATGGAGCGCATGCTGCCGAAGCGCCTTTTGCCCGGGATCGGACTTCGTCCGGGCGGCGAGCGGCCGGACCTCGAACCGTTGCTGCCGGTCTTGTTCGCGGCGCTCTATGAATCGATCGCCGCCCATAGCCGCCTGGGGCTCGATGTCGTCGCCGATGTCGGCCACCATGATGTCCATGCACAGCCTCTCGGCATCCTGGCTGATGCGGCCCGCCGGCTCGCCGGCCTGCCGGCGATGCTCGTCGGCGTGCGATGCCCGCTCGACATCATCATGCAGCGGCGCCGATCCGACGCCAGCGGTCGCGACTATGTCGTGCCGGGGACCGGTGGCGATGTTCCCCTGCCCGTACGGCGGTGGCAGGACGCCGTGCACCGGCCGGGCATCTATGACATGGAAGTCGACACTTCGATCTTGTCTCCGGAAGCCTGCACGGCCGCGATCCTCGCGCAATTCGGGGTCGGCATTCCCCGACCCTCGGCCTTCGAGAGACTTGCAGCAGGTCGCTAAGGACCGAGGCCGCTTCGACTACGTCGTGGCGTAGGCTGCCGAGATCAGGAGGCCGCCGATGATGGCGAGGTTGGTCTGCCAGACCTGGCGGGCGGTTTTGCGCGGCTCGCCCTTCAGATCCCAGAAATTCAGCATCAGGAACGAGGCGATGAGGGTGAAGGCGACGAGGCCGATCGAGGCGCCGAGCACGTAGAAGCCGAACATCAGCCCGAGGCCGGCGATGATCTGGAATGCGGTTCCGATCACCAGCGCCAGCTGCGGCAGCGGCACGCCGCGCGAGCCGAGCTGCTTCATCAGCGCGTCGAAATCGAAGAAGTGCTGCAGTCCTGCGGTGACGAACAGGCCGCCCAGGAGAATGCGGCCGATGATGAGCAGCCAGATTTCGACGACGCCGTCCATGATTCCCCGCAGCTTATGCCGCGAGGATGCTAGGGCGCGAAGATGGACCAGTCCATCGCCTTTGCGAGGCGTTCGAGCGCGAGCGAGCCGAGCAGCGAATTGCCGACCTTGTTGAGGCCCGGCGACCACACGGCGATCGAGGCCTTGCCGGGCACGACGGCCATGATGCCGCCGCCGACGCCGCTCTTGCCGGGGATGCCGACGCGGAAGGCGAAATCACCCGAGCCGTCATAATGGCCGCAGGTCAGCATGACCGCATTGATGCGGCGGGCGCGCTCGCGCGAGACGATCCGGTTGCCGGTCAGCAGATGCTTGCCCTCCCCCGCGAGAAAGCTCGCGGCGACGGCGAGCTGGCGGCAGCTCATGGCGATCGCGCATTGATGGAAATAGACGCCCGTCGTCCATTCGACGGCGTGGCGGATATTGCCGAACGCCTTCATGTAATTGGCGAGCGCGCGGTTGCCGAAGCCGGTCTCCTCCTCGGAGCGCGCCACCTTTTCGTCGATGAAGACGGAATCGTCGTCGGCGAGGCCGCGCATGAAGGAGAGGATCAGGCCGATCGCCTCGCGCGGCTTGTAGCCCGACAGGAGCACGTCGGTGACGACCAGCGCGCCGGCATTGATCAGCGGATTGCGCGGAATGCCATGCTCATATTCGAGCTGCACGATCGAGTTGAACGGATTGCCGGACGGCTCGCGTCCGACCCGGTTCCAGAGGATGTCGCCGACCTGGCCGAGTGCCAGCGTCAGCGTGAACACCTTGGAGACGCTCTGAATGGAAAAGGGCTCGTCGGCATCGCCGGCCGTGTGCAGCGTGCCGTCCTCGGTCAGGACGGCGAGGCCGAAGCGGGCCGGATCGACCTTGGCGAGCTCGGGAATATAGCGCGCGACGGCGCCGCGCTCGCTCGCGCTCGCCATGTCATGGGCGATTTCGTCCAGCACGGACTGAAGATTGGGCATGGTCGGAAGGCGCCTTCGCGCGGATGATCAGGGATGCGCGTCGGGCGACCGCAGTGCAACAATGCGCTGCAGCGGCACGGCGATCAAGCCGCGATCAGCCGGCCAGCACGCGCGTTGGCGGGAAGGTGACGCGCACCAGCGTGCCCTGGCCGACGGTCGAATCGATCGCGAAGGCCGCGCGATTGGCCTCGACCAGCGCCTTGGTCAGCGGCAGGCCGAGCCCCGTGCCGTCGGAGCGGCGCTCGCGCGAGGTCGCGAGCTGGCGGAACGGCTTCAGCGCGGTCTCGATGTCGCTCGCCGACATGCCGACGCCGGTATCGCGGATGCGCAACGTGACCTCGCCGCTCTCCTCCATCACCGTGGAGACGATCACCTGGCCACCGGCCAGCGTGAACTTGACCGCATTGGAAAGGAGGTTGAGCACGATCTGCCGGATCGAGCGGGCATCGGCGACGATGTTCGGCACCTGATCGGAGATCGAGGTGCGGATGATGATGCGCTCGCGGTTCGCCTGCGGCTGCATGACCGCGACGCATTCCATCACGAGGTCGTTGAGCGAGACGGCCTGGAAGGCGAGATCGAGCTTGCCGGCCTCGATCTTGGAAAGATCCAGCAAATCGTTGATGAGGCTCATCAGATGCGCGCCGGACACATGGATGTCGCGCAGATATTCCTTGTAGCGCTCCGTGCCGATCGGGCCGAAGCGCTCCTCCATCATCACCTCGGAGAAGCCGATGATGGCGTTGAGCGGCGTGCGGATCTCGTGGCTGATCTTGGCGAGGAAATCGGATTTCTGCATCGACGCCGTCTCGGCGGCGCGGCGGGCATTGATCAGCTCTTCCTCGGCGTTCTTCCACTGCGTGATGTCACGCAGCACGGCGCAGAACTTGCCGGTCGCCGGCAGGCGG
Source organism: Kaistia hirudinis (assembly GCF_014196455.1). Taxonomy (GTDB): domain Bacteria; phylum Pseudomonadota; class Alphaproteobacteria; order Rhizobiales; family Kaistiaceae; genus Kaistia; species Kaistia hirudinis. The sequence continues at coordinate 461,420 of NZ_JACIDS010000002.1, read as the reverse complement.
CCCATCGTCATGAAGAGCGGGATCAGCCCGCCCTGCGGCACGCGGCCGATCACCTCGCGCCCGTCATTGAGGACGCTCGCGACGCCGTTGCGCGTCAGCCCGTCGAGATAATCGAGCGCCGATTTGCGGCTTTCCTCGGCGAGCAGCTCGGTGAAACGGTGACCGGCGACGGCCGCCGTCTCGATGCCGAACAGCGCCTCGGCGCTGCGGTTCAGCCGCTCGACGAGCCCATCCTGATCCACGACGAGAATGCCGTCCGTGGCGGTGTCGAGGATCGCTTCCAGCTCGACGAGCTTCTGCTCCACCGCATGGAGCGCCTCCAGCGGAGCCGACGGCGCGGGCGCGGCCGGCTCGGCCACGGGCTCCGCGGCCGGAGTGGCGTCCGTCTCCGGTGCGACAGGCTCCTCGATGGGGGCCGCATCAACGGGCTCGACGGCGGCCGGCGGCTCCGCGGCCGGCGCGGCTTCCGCTGCGGGCGCGGGCACGGCCTCGCGGATGGCGGACGAGCGCCGCGCGGCGTCCTCTGCGCCCAGCGCTGCCGCAATGCGGCGGAAAGCCTCCTGCTCGGGCACGCTCAGCCGTTCGGTCTCGGCCGCCGGCACAGCGGCACGCGGCAGGCGGACGACATTGCTCGTCACGGCCGGCGCCACGGTCTCGGCCGGCGGGGCGCTGTCCTGCTGCGTTCCCGTCTCTGGGCGTGCCTCGGGCTCCGGTTGCGCTTCCGGCTCCTCTTGCCGGCGTGTCTCCAGCGGGCGGATCACGCCGAAGCCGCGATAGCCCTCGAAGCGCCGGTCGCGCGCGAAGGCCGGCAGAGCGGCGAGATCGACGGCGACGCGCTGCCGCGTGCCGTCGGCCGGCCATTCCAGCGTCACGCCGCTCCATGTATCGCGCCTGGCGAGCACGGCGGCGAGGTTGCGCGCGCCCTCCAGCCCCCGCGCCGCGGCGACCTCGGCCCAGCTCTTGCCGACGATGTCGCCGGCCACGGGCCCGACGATGGCCGCGAGATCGGCCGAAACGAAGGTGAAACGCGTCTCCGCATCCATCTGGAAGACGAAGCGGACGGGGCCGCGGGGGGCGACGAACGCAAAGGCGGGCTGGCTCGCGGCCTCTGCCGTCGCTTCGGGTACCGTCGCCTCGGCGGCCACAGGCTCGTCGGGTACACGTTCGGCTTCGCTCTCGTCCTGGCCCACCGGCTCGACGGCGGCATCTTCGTCACGTGCCGTGGCCGTCTCGGGCGGCGTATCGATGGTCTCAGCCAGAGTCGGTTCCACCTCGGCTTCCGCCGTTTCGGCGGCCAGAGGCACATCCGGCGCGGCCATCTCGGCTTCCTCCGGCTGTGCCGGCCCATCCACCGCAGCGGACGCCGGCTCGGAGGACACGGGCATGGGGGCGGTGGACGTCAAATCGTCGACGACGGGCATTTGGACAGCCGGCGCGGCGGTCGGTTCGGGCTCGAAGGCGATGCGCTCGGCCGGACCGAGGATCGTCAGCAGCCCGTCCAGCCCCTCGCTCGAAAAGCGGGCAGCGCCGGCGGCGCGGCGGAAATCCCCGACGCGCAGGACGCGCTTGAGCAGCCGCTCGCCGCTCGTTGCGACCGCGGCGGCCAGTTGCTCGATCGCCGCCTCGCCCGCCGCCAGCGTATCGAAGCCGCCGGCGAGGGCGAGCGGACGGCCGTCCAGACCGGCGACGGCCACGAGACAATCGTCATTGGCGAGGTCTTCGACCAGAGCGCGCGCACGGTCGGCGAGCGGGGCACGGGCCGTGGTCGGCGCGGCGATCGTGACCAGCACGCCGGTGCCCTCGCCCGGCAGTTCGACATGGCGGCAGTCGGCCGCGACATTGGTCAGCCGGCCGCCGACATGAAAGCGGATGCGCTCCAACCGCCGCGCGCCGATCGGCACGGCGCGGGCAAAGCGCGCGACCGCCTCGCCGGCCGGCAGCGCGGCCGAAAGGCGACGCTCCAGCAACTGCGCGATCGAGCCGTCGCCCATGAAGGCGGCGCCGGCGGCATTGGCGAAGAGGATGCGGCGCCCATCGGCGGCGTAGAGCAGCACCGGCGCGGCGGCGAGCAAAGCCGATCCGATCGCCGGCAGGGCGGCGAGATCGAGAAAGGCATGGCTGCGACCGCTCATTCGGCCCGACTCCCAAGGCGTCCCGGCTTCGCCCGAAACAATGTACCGGCTCTGTTCCTTAACGAAACACTAATAAAGACATCGTGGTCGCCGGTCCACGCGCAGCACCTTTCCTACCGTGTCTTCCACGCCGCTTGGTTAATTCAGCCGCGACTTTCGCCCGTCACGCCTTCGGGCTATCGTAACCCTACCCAAGGACGAGGAGGACGATATGGCCGACAAGACCGCGTTCGAGATTCCGGAGCCGATGCGCACCTTTGCCGACAAGAGCGTCGATCAGGCGAAAAAGGCCTTCGACGACTTCATGACCGCGACGGTCAAGGCGATCGACAAGGCCGAGACCTCCGCCAAGTCGCTGCAGAGCGGGACGCAGGATCTGAACCGCCAGGCGATCGGCTTCGTGGAGGAGAACGTCGCCGCGACCTTCGAATTCGCGCAGAAGCTCGTCCGCGCCAAGACGATCGAGGAATTCGGCGAACTGCAGAAGGAGTTCCTGGCCAAGCAGGCCGAGGCGGTCCGCGGCCAGTCGCAGAACCTGACCGAGATGATGGGCCGCGTCGCCAGTGACGCCGCCACCAAGGCCAAGGGCTGACGGCCGGCGCCGATCGAGCGCGCACCGCCCTGATTTGAAGCGCTGCTAAAATGCACAACCCGCCGATTTTTTCATCGGCGGGTGTTTTTTGTCCGCTCCGGATGTTTGACACAAAGCGCTTTGAACGACCTAGCTGTTTGGAATCATTTCCGATTTGTGCATCGCAACATTTTGTTGCAATGCACCATCACATGGTCTATATGAATGACATGATCGGAGCGGCGGGTTGAGCGGAAGCACAGCCTGGAAACATCGGGCTCCGAGGAACACGTCATCCAAGGAGAATTGTGAAATGTCCGATACTCCCGCCACCCCCGCGAAAGCCGCTAAGTCCGCCGCTGCCAAGGTCACCAAGGCCTTCGAGGCTCCGTTCGAGGCGTTCAATTTCTCGGTTCCCACGACCGAGATGCCCGCCGCCTTCCGCGATTTCGCGGAGAAGGCGCTGACCGGCAGCAAGGACGCTTACGCCAAGCTGAAGACCGCCGCCGAGGAAGCCACCGAGGCGTTCGAGGACACGGTCGAGACGACGCGTTCGGGCGCTCTCGAGTTTGGTCACAAGTCGCTCGACGTCGCCAAGACGAACACCGATGCGGCCTTTGCCTTCTACAAGGAGCTGCTGACGGCGAAGACCTTCGCCGAAGTGCTCGAGCTGCAGACCGGCTTCGCCAAGAAGCAGGCCGAGGCGCTCGCCGCGCAGGCCAAGGAATTCCAGGAGCTGTCGCAGAAGCTCTTCACCGAGGCTTCGCGCCCGCTGAAGGCCTCCTACGACAAGGCCGTCAAGACCGCCAAGTTCAACTGATCCGTCAGCTGAACTGCCCAGCGCGGCCGATCCGTCGATCGGCCGCAGCGGCACCCACCCCCCGAAATAGCGAAACGGCCCGGCATGTCCGGGCCGTTCTGCTTTTCCGGCCCTCGCACGGCGTGCGAGACGGCATCCGGCCGTCCTCCGGCACCGCTCCCCACAGCTTTTCGCGCCGGCGACGCATTCGCGCTTGAAACGCGGCGCCTTTGCTTCTAGGTTCCGCTCGCTTTCGTACAGGCAGCTGTAGCTCAGTTGGTTAGAGCGTCGGATTGTGGCTCCGAAGGTCGGTGGTTCGAGCCCACCCAGCTGTACCAAGCTAGCCACACCCCTAAGCACTGAATTTATCCGCAGTCCGGCCTCACGACGATCGCGTGGCCCCATGCTGCTTCCACGTCCTACGACAGGCTGCAGGACGACAGGATCTCCGTCCGCTCACCGCCGCGCCGCGGCGCCATGATCGGCTTGCGCTCGGCCGCCTGCGCGCGGCGCCAGCGGGAGGGCGTTTCGCCGACGAAGCGTCCGAAGACGGTCGTGAAATGTGCCTGGGTCTGGAAGCCGACGGTCAGCGCGATCTCGACGATGCTCAGGCTCTCGTCTAGCAGCAGCCGCCTTGCCTCGTCGATCCGGCGCCGCAGCAGATATTCGTGCGGACGGAGGCCCGTCGCGACGCGGAACTGCGCCGCGAAATGCATGCGCGTGAGCTTCGCCGCCGCGGCGAGATCGCCGAGCGTGATCGGCTCGCCGAGATGAGCCTCGATATGGTCGACGACGCGCTTCAGGCGCCATTTTGGCAGCGCGGCGCAGGGGCGGCGCGGGCGCGCCGTCGAAGCCCCAGACTCAGATGAGCACAGGCTGATCGCGCCGGCCGCCATCGCCTCGCCCGCCAATGGGACATGGACCGAACTCTCGGTCGCGGAACGGCATGACAGGGTGTCGAACATCGGCATCTCCTCGCTCTCGAATGCGGTGCGATCGCCCCTGCCCGGATGCTGGAGAGCGAAGGCTCGCTGCCGCGTCCGCCGGGTGATGGCGATGAGGAGAAGTCTAAGGACCGCCGCGGCGGGCTCCCATTCTACGGGAGGGCGCCGGGGTCACCGGTTCGCATGAGGGCGGGTAAACCCAAGTATGAGCGGCACGGCCGGCCGACGCTGGCAGCCGGCGAAGGCGGACCGTTTGGTGGTCGCAAGCGATGATTGCTCGACCCGCGGACCCTGCCATGTGGGTTGACGGATATCGAATATATTCAATACAGTTTTGGCAGGGAGGACGTTCTTCGTCATGCGTCAAGAGTCTGCCGAGGCCATGAATTGGTCGCGTGCAGGCACGGTGTGCTTTGCCCTCAAGGTGGAGCGCCGCGACCTGTCCGTCGGTCATCGCCGCGCCCCTGCGCCCGTCGCGATGGGTGCGCCGTGAGCGGTCCGAGCCTCGCTGCAGCGAGCCCGCCGGAAGCCGAGGGCGCGTTCCGCGAGAGCGAACTCGTCGGCGACGTGCCCTTGCTGGCGCCGGCCTGGGTGCTGAGCGAACGGGTCTATCGCGCGATCCTGCAAATGCTGGCGCGCGGCACGCTGCGCCGTGGCGCGACGCTGCATATCGGCGTGCTCGCCAAGGCGCTCGGCGTCTCGCAGACGCCGGTGCGCGAGGCGCTGGCCCGGCTGGCGGCCACCGGCCTCGTCGTGCACGAGGCGCGCAAGGGATACCGCATCGCCCCGCCGCTCGACGCCGCCGGATTTCGTCAATTGATGGACGCGCGCCGTCTCGTCGAGATCGGCGCGATCGGCCATGCCTGCCGCCTCGGCGGCCCCGCCTTCCGCGACGAACTCAGCAAGGCCTTCGACACGCAGAGCGCCGAGGTGAGCCGGCTGCACGCCGCGCATCCGGTCGACCGCGCGGAGCGGGCGCGGCTCGAATGGCGGGTGCTGGAGGCGGACCTCCATTTCCACGAGGTCATCCTCGATCATTCGCATAACCGCTTCATCCGCTTCATGGCCGATGCGCTGAAGGCACAGTTGCACCGCATCCGGCAATCGGCGGAACAGGGGCTGGTCGACCATGGCTTCGCGCTCGCCGAGCACCGCGCCATTCTCGAGGCCGTCATGAGCGCCGATACGGCGGCGGCCGAAGGCGCGATGCGCCGGCACATGGACCTCGTCGAAGAACGCGCGCTGGCCGAGATCGCCCTCGCCGCCCGCGCCGGGACGCCGGAGCACGGCCCATCGAGCGGGCCGGACGAACATCAGGGAGTACGGCGATGACGCCCGGCGGCACGCTGCGTTTCGAGAACATCGTCAAGGCGTTCGGCGGCACGCAGGCCCTCAAGGGCGTCAGCTTCGAACTCTCGCGCGGCGAGATCGTCGCGCTGCTCGGCGAGAACGGCGCCGGCAAATCGACCCTCATCAAGATCCTCTCGGGCGTCCACAAGGCCGATTCCGGCACGATCACGCTCGACGGCCAGCCCTATTCGGCGGGTCGGCGCGGCGATCACGCCGTCGCCTTCATCCATCAGGATCTCGGCCTGATCGAATGGATGACGGTGGCCGAGAACGTGGCGCTCGCCCGAGGCTTCGCCCGGACATCGCTCTTCGGCTGCGCCGGCATCATCGACTGGCGCGCCTGCGAGCGCATTGCCCGCGACGCGCTGGCGCGGGTCGGCTGCGACATCGATCCCGATACGCGCGTCCAGTCGCTGAGCCGCACCGAGAAGTCGCTCGTCTCGATAGCGCGCGCGCTCGTCGCCGATTGCGACTTCCTCGTTCTGGACGAGCCGACGGCCAGCCTTCCGGCCGACGAGGTCGAGCGGCTCTTCGCCGCCATGCGTGCGCTCAAGGCGCGCGGCGTCGGCATGATCTATGTCTCGCACCGTCTCGACGAGATCTTCCGCGTCGCGGACCGCGTCGTGGTTCTCCGCGACGGGCGCCTCGTCGGCGAGGATCCGATCAGCGAGACCACGCCGGCGCGCCTCGTCTCGATGATTGTCGGCCGCTCGACCTTCGATGCGTTCCAGAAGGTCGAGCGCAGCCCCGGTCCGGTCCGCGTCTCGGTGCGCGGTCTCGTCACCGAGCAGGCCGGCCCGGTCGATTTCGACATCCGCCAGGGCGAGTTGCTCGGCCTTGTCGGCTTGCGCGGTGCCGGTCAGGAGGATATCGGCCGCGCACTCTTCGGCGCGGTCGCACATGGCGGCACGGTGCGGATGGATGGCGAGACGCTCGACCTCGCCTCGCCGCATGCGGCGCTGAAGCAGGGCGTCGGGCTGATGGCGCGCGATCGCGGCGAAGAGTCCGTCGCTCCGTCCCTCACCGTGCGCGAGAACCTCTTTCTCAATCCGGCCGCGCTCGGGCGCCGCGCCTTCGAGGCGCTTTCGCCGCGCACCGAGGCGGAGCGCGCGCGGCAGATCGGCGCCGCGCTCGATCTCCGCCCCAATGATCCCGGCCTCGCAATCGAGGGGCTCTCCGGTGGCAATCAGCAGAAGGTCGTCGTCGGCCGCTGGCTGGAGACGAACCGGCGCCTGCTGGTGGCGGAGGACCCGACGGCCGGCGTCGATGTCGGCGCAAAGGCGGAGATCTACGGCCTGATGGCGCGCGCGCTGGACGAGGGCCTCGCCGTCGTCGCCGTCTCGACCGATTTCGAGGAGGTCGCCCAGATCTGCCACCGGGCCCTCGTGTTCAATCGCGGCCGCATCATCGCCGAGCTCACCGGCGACGCGCTGACGACAGAAGCCGTGATCCTGGCTGCTTCCGCATCCGAAGCAGCCTGAAGGGAGACAATGGAATGGCGGTGAATTCAGTCAAGTCGACGGCCCTGGAGCCGACGCGCAGCGAACTCAGGCGCCTGCCGCTCGGCGCGCGCATCGTGCGCCTGCTGCCGGTCTACGGACTGGTGGTGCTCACCGTCCTCCTGGCGATCATCTTCACGATCCTGCTGCCGCAGACCTTCCCGACCGTGCTCAATGCGCGATCGATCATCTCCGACAAATCGATCATCGCCACGCTCTCGCTGGCCGCGATGATCCCGATGGTGACGGGCAAGATCGACCTGACGATCGGCTATGGCATCGTGCTCTGGCACATGCTGGCGATCAGCCTGCAGCTGTGGTTCGGCATTCCCTGGCCGCTCGCCGTGGTGATCGTGCTGGTGCTCGGCGCGGGCGTCGGCCTTCTCAACGGGCTCCTCGTCGAGGTCGCGCAGATCGACAGCTTCATCGCGACGCTCGGCACCGGAACCGTGCTCTACGCCGTCGCCATGTGGCATTCGCAGGGCCACCAGATCATCGGCACGCTGCCCGACGGCTTCCTGGCGATCAGCGGCGCGCGGCTGTTCGGCATGCCGATCACGGGCTTCTATGTGCTGCTATTCTCGCTCGTGCTGTGGTTCATGCTCGAATACCTGCCGATCGGGCGCTACCTCTATGCGATCGGCGCCAACCCCAAGGCGGCGGCGCTGAACGGCATTCCGGTGCGCCGCTATACGGTGCTCGCCTTCGTCGCCTCCGGCACGCTGACCGCCGTTGCGGGCGTCCTGCTCGCCTCGAAGCTGCGCGTCGGGCAGGCGAGCGTCGGCCTCGAATTCCTGCTGCCGGCGCTCGTCGGCGTCTTTCTCGGCTCGACCACGATCAAGCCCGGCCGCTTCAACGTCTGGGGCACGATCGTCGGCGTCGCGATCCTCGCCATCGGCATTTCCGGCATCCAGCAATTCGGCGGCGCGTTCTGGGTCGAGCCCTTCTTCAATGGGACGACCCTCGTCGTCGCCATCGGCATCGCCGCCTATACGCAGCGCCGCCGGGTGAGTGCGCAGCGCTTCGCGCCAAATTCAACCATTCGCGACGCAAAGCAGTCGTGAAGGCAAGAGGGAGGAGAGAAACATGAGAAAAGTCTCACTGCTGGCGGCAAGTGCCGTCCTGGCCATCATGGCCGCAAGCGGCGCACGCGCCGACGACTTCATGGATCAGGCCAAGGCGCGCGTCGCCGCCGCCGTCCAGCGCGCCGGCGCTTGGGACGGTCCGACGACCGGCCCGAAGGCAGCACCGGGCAAGACGATCGTCTATGTCGCGGGTGATCTCCGCAATGGCGGCACTTCGGGCGTGTCCGAGGGCGTCAAGGAAGCGGCGAAGGCGATCGGCTGGAACCTGCAGATCATCGACGGCCAGGGCCAGGTCTCGACCCGCACCTCGGCGCTGAACCAGGCGATCGCGCTGAAGCCCGACGGCATCATCGTGTCGGGCTTCGACGCGATCGAGCAGAACGCGGCGCTCGCCTCGGTCAAGGAAGCCGGCATTCCCTTCGTCGGCTGGCATGCGACGATCGAACCCGGACCGGATCCGGCGACGGGCATGTTCGCCAATGTGAACACGCGCATCCTCGACGTCGCCAATACGGCGGCCGACCTCGCCATCGTCGATTCCGGCGGCAAGGCCGGCGTCGTGATTTTCGGCGATTCCAACTACGCCATGGCCATCGGCAAGGCGAAGATGATGGAGGCCGAGATCAAGAAGTGCGCGACCTGCGAGGTACTCAGCCTCGAGGATTCGCCGATGACCGAGGCCTCGATGCGCATGCCGCAGCTGACGACCTCGCTGCTGCAGCGCTTCGGCGACAAGTGGACCTACTCGCTGGCCGTGAACGACCTCTATTACGACTTCATGGGCCCCTCGCTCGCCAGCGCCGGCAAGGACGGCGACGGCACGCCGAAGAACATCTCGGCCGGCGACGGCTCGGAATCGGCGTTCCAGCGCATCCGCTCCAAGCAGTACCAGCTCGCCACCGTTCCGGAGCCGCTGCACCAGCAGGGCTGGCAGATCATCGACGAGCTCAACCGCGCCCTCGCCAAGGAGCCCTGGTCCGGCTACGTCTCCGGCATCCACATCGTGACGGCCGACAACATCGCCTTTGACGGCGGCCCGAACAATGTGTTCGACCCCGACAATGGTTATCGCGACGTCTACAAGAAGATCTGGGGCGTGCAGTAGTCGCGGGGCGACGGAGACAATGGCGGATCGCGGTCTGGCATCGTCCGGGACGCGGTCCGTTGCGCGGAGGCAGGCTCGGTCGACCGTCGAGACTGCCTTGCCTTTCACCTCCCCCTAAGGGGGAGGTCGACGGCCGAAGGCCGGCGGGAGAGGGTTTAGGGAACCCTCCGAGAAGCGTTCGACGCCCCGGCGTCTCTCCTGATAGTCCGTAAACCCTCTCCCGGCGCTTCGCGCCGACCTCTCCCTCAGGGAGAGGTGAAAGGGCCTGGGCTATCGCCCTGCCTCCCCTATCGACCGCCGCCGGCTTCCCCTGCCAGCGCATGCGCCTGTTCGATCTCCAGCAGGCGGTCGGCGGCGGTAACCGCGGCGGCCACCTCGCCCGCCTCGATCTGCGCGACGAGGATCTGGCTCGCCTCCGTCTGTGCGGCCCGCAAGCGTGTGCGCGCCTCGGGGGTTCCGGCGACGGCGGCGAGCGCCAGCGTCAGCTCGACCAGGCCGAGGGCGGAGCGCAGCAGCGGATTGCCCGAGGCATCGGCGATGATGCGGTGGATTTCGAGCGCGGCGAGCGCGTGGCTTTCCGCCTCGCCCTGCGTCAGCTCCATCTCATGGGCCCAGTATTTGAGCATGCGCACATGCTCGGCCGTGCGATGCCGCGAGGCGAGGTCGGCGGCGCGCGCCTCCAGCGACCGGCGGACATCGAACAGGCCCTCGACGAAGGCCGGGGCGAGATCAGCGTCGAAATGCCAGGCGAGAAGCTGGGGATCGAACAGGTTCCAGCGGCTGCGATGCGAGACGCGCGTGCCGACCTTCGGCCGCGCCTCGACCATGCCCTTGGCCTCGAGCGTGCGGAGCGCCTCGCGCACGACGGTTCGCGAGACGTTGTAGCTCGACATCATCTCGGCGTCGCTCGGCAGGATCGAGCCGACGGGAAAGCGGCCCGAGACGATCGCGGTGCCGATCTCGTTGATCACGAAGGTATGGAAGTTGCGCGCGGCCGGCTTGCCGGAGAGCGATCGCAGCAGGCTTCCGGGCTCGCTCATTCCCGTCCCCGTCCGGGCTCACCCTGCGCCGCGCTCGGCGATCGATCGCCTTGGTCGCCAGCGCGCCGCCGGCCAAACGGGCGTCGCACCGCGAGGAGCGTTCCTTCGCCAGCGCCGAAAGCCACTCCCCTCTGATCGCCCGCTTTCGACACCGCGCCCTAGGCTCTCCCGGGCGCCTTGTCCCCTTGAGCCGAGGCGGCGAAGACGAGCCGCTGCAGGACGATGAAGAGGAAGAGAAGGAAGCCGATCACGATCTTGGTCCACCAGCTCGACAGCGTGCCGTCGAAAATGATGTAGGTCTGCACGAGGCCGAGCAGCATCACGCCGACAAAGGTGCCGAACACGAAGCCGTATCCGCCGGTGAGGAGCGTGCCGCCGATCACGACGGCGCCGATCGCATCCAGCTCGACGCCCACCGCGGCGAGCGGGTAGCCGGCGGATGTATAGAGCGAGAACACGATTCCCGCCAGACAGGCCAGCACGCTCGACAGCATGTAGATGAGGATCGTCGTCCGCGCGACCGGCACGCCCATCAGCGAAGCCGAGGTCGTGTTGCCGCCGAGCGCATAGACATAGGAGCCGAAGCGCGTGCGATGGACCAGGATCGCGCCGATGATGAACACGGCGATCATGGTGAGGCCGAGAAAGGTGAGCCGCCCGCCGCCCGGCAGGCGGAAATAGAGCGAGGTGATCATCTTGTAGAAGGGATGATCGATCGGCACGGAATCCTGCGTGATCACCGAGGCGCCGCCGCGGGCGAGGAACATGCCCGCGAGCGTGACGATGAAGGCCGGCACCTCCAGATAATGGATCACCAGCCCCATCGCGGCGCCGAACGCCGCCGCGACCACGAAGGCGATGGCGAAGGCGAGCAGCGGATGGACGCCGAGCCACGTCACGAGGACGGCGACCAGCACGCCGGTGAAGCCGATCACCGCGCCGACCGACAGGTCGATGCCGCCCGAGATGATGACCACCGTCATGCCGACGGCGGCGATGCCGAGAAAGGCGTTGTCGGTCAGGAAATTGCCGAGGACGCGGGTCGAGAACAGCGCCGGGAACTGCATCACCGCCGCTGCATAGGCGATGGCGAAGATGACGACCGTGGCGAGCAGCGGACGAAGACTGCGGTTCATCAGGCCGCTCCGCGCTTGCCGCGGCCGAACCAGCCGAGGATATGACCGGCGAGCGGCGACTGGATCATGAGAATGAGCGTGATCATCCCGGCCTTCACGACGAGATTGAACTCAGGCGGGAAGCCCGACACCAGGATGCCGGTGTTCATCGCCTGGATGATGAGGGCGCCGACGACCGACATCGGGATCGAGAAGCGGCCGCCCAGCAGCGACGCACCGCCGATCACCGCCGCCAGGATCGCGTCGAGTTCGAGCCAGAGGCCGGCATTGTTGGCGTCCGCGCCTCGGATGTCGCCGGCGACGATGATGCCGGCCGTGGCGGCGCAGAGCCCGCTGATCGAATAGACGACGATGAGCAGCAGGCGCGAACGGATGCCGGCCAGCGTCGCGGCGGATCGGTTGACGCCGACCGCCTCGATGAACAGCCCGATCGCGGTTTTTCGCACCGCGAGCGTGACGAGCACCATCAGCGCGAAGGCGATGACGACCGGCATCGGGAAGCCGAGGAACGAGCCCGTGCCGATGAAGACCAGTGTTGGATCGGAGAAGGTGACGATGGAGCCCTCGGTCACCAATTGCGCGATGCCGCGCCCGGCCACCATGAGGACCAGCGTCGCGATGATCGGCTGGATGTCGAGCAGCGCGACCAGAATGCCGTTCCAGATGCCGCAGGCGAGGCCGAGCGCCAGCGCGCCCGACACGGCGATCCAGGCCGGATAGCCGGCGACGACGAGCGATGCGGCGACCGCGCCCGCCATGGCCATGACGGCACCGACGGAGAGGTCCACGCCCTTGGTCGCGATCACCGGCGTCATGCCGATCGCCAGGATCGCCACCGGCGCGCCGCGGTTGAGCACGTCGATCAGGCTGCCGAACAGGCGCCCGTCCTGCCATTCGATGCGGAAGAAGCCGGGAAAGAGTACCCAGTTCAGGAGCAGCACGCCGACGAGCGCGACGGTCTGCGTATTGACGACGTTGCGAAGCGCCATCCGGTTCATGTCGCCGCCTCGTGATGCGCCGTTTCTCCATGGGTCGCGATCGCCTGCACGATCACGCCCGGATTGATGTCCTCGCCCCGCAGCTCCGCCACCATTTCGCGATCGCGCATCACGACGACGCGCGAGGAATAGGCGACGACCTCGTCGATCTCTGACGAGATCACGAGCAGCGCCATGCCGTCATCGCGGAGCCGGTTGATCGTGCGCACGATCTCGGCATGGGCGCCGACATCGATGCCGCGGGTCGGCTCGTCGAGAATGAGGAAGGCGGGATCCGTCGCCAGCCAGCGGGCGAGAATGACCTTCTGCTGGTTGCCGCCCGAGAGCAGCTTGACCGGCATGTCGAGCGAGGCGGCGCGGATATCCATCGCCTCGCCGAACTGGCCGGCGAGATCGAGCTGCTCGTCGCGGTTCAGCGCGCGGAACCAGCCGAGCTTGCCCTGGAGGGCGATGACGATGTTCTCGCGCACCGAAAGCTCGCCGAGAATACCGTCGGCCTTGCGGTCCTCCGGGCAGAACCCGAAGCCGAGCGCGATCGCCTCGGTCGCCGATCTGAGCCCGACGGGGGCGCCCTTCATCGTGGCGCGGCCCTCATCGGCGGGATCGATGCCGAACATGATCCGCGCCATCTCGGTGCGACCCGAGCCAAGCAGGCCGGCAACGCCGATCACCTCGCCCTTGTGCACGGTCAGATTGAACGGGCGGACGCTCCGCCGCCGGCCGAAATTCTCGAAGTTCAGCAGAACCTCGGTCGTCGGCCGCTCGGTCTTGAGGCTGGTCGAGCCGGAGAAGGAAATGTCCTTGCCGAGCATCTTGCGGACGAGTTCGGTCCGCGTCAGCGCGTCGAGCCGGCAGGTGTCGACCAGCTTGCCGTTCCTGAGGATCGTCACGCGATCGGCCAGCGCGAACACCTGGTCGAGGAAATGGGTGATGAAGACGATGGCGAGGCCTTCGCGCTTCAGATTGGCGATCACCTCGAACAGGCGCCGCACCTCGTCGCGATCGAGGCTCGCCGTCGGCTCGTCGAGGATCAGCACCTTGCCCGAGAGCTGCACCGCGCGGGCGATGGCAACGATCTGCTGCACGGCGACCGAATGCAGGCCGAGCTCGCTGCCGGGGTCGATGTCGAGCCCGTAGCGCGCTAGCAGGCCGCGCGATTCACGCTCCATCCGGCGACGGTCGACGAGGCCGAAGCGCGTCGGCTGGTGGCCGAGGAAAAGGTTCTCGGCGACGGAGCGGTTGGGCAGGAGATTGACCTCCTGATAGACCGTGCCGATGCCGAAGGTCTGGGCATGCAGCGGGCTGTTCAAGACCACCGGCGCGCCATCCACGAGGATCTCGCCGCCATCCGGCTGATAGGCGCCGGTCAGGATCTTGATGAGCGTCGACTTGCCGGCCCCGTTCTCGCCGAGCAGGGCATGAACCTCGCCGGGCAGCAGGCCGAAATCGACATGGTCGAGCGCCCTATGGGCGCCGAAGACCTTGGAGACGCCACGCGCCTCCATCCTGAACGCAGACTCTCCCACCGCGCTCCTCCCGAGCTTGCCGATGGACATCGCGGCGCCCGACGCCCGCACGCGGCGGCCGCCTTTCCGGGCGCAGCTCCCGAAGCGACTAGATCACGGACGGCTCCGCCGGAAAACCGGCGGAGCCCCGCGAAATGGCAGGCGGCTTAGTAGCCGAGGCCCTTGCGCCGCTCATATTCGCCCTTCGGATCATCGGCCGGCGTATAGAGCTTCGATTCGGTAATGATGAACTTCGGCGGAACCGTACCGTCCTTCTTGAACGCGGCGAGCGCGTCGAAGGCAGGACCGGCCATGTTCGGCGTCAGTTCGACCGTGGCATTGGCTTCGCCGGCAACCATGGCGGCGAAGATATCCGGAACGCCGTCGATCGAGACGACGAGGATGTCCTTGCCCGGCTTCAGGCCGGCATCCTTGATCGCCTGGATGGCGCCGACGGCCATGTCGTCATTGTGAGCATAGACGGCGCAGATGTCCTTGCCGCCATTCTCGGCCTTCAGGAAGCCTTCCATCACTTCCTTGCCCTTCGAGCGCGTGAAGTCGCCCGTCTGGCTGCGGATGATCGTGATGTTGCTATGGCCGGCGATCGCCTGCTCGAAGCCCTTCTTGCGATTGATCGCAGGGGTCGAGCCGACGGTGCCCTGAAGCTCGACGACCTTGCAGGGCTTGTCCTTGACGGTCTCGACCAGCCAGCCGCCGGCAACCGCGCCTTCCTTGACCTGATCGGACGCCACCGACGTCAGATAGAGATCTTCCGGACCATCGATGCCGCGGTCGAGCAGGACGACCGGAATCTTGGCGTCCTTGGCCTCGGTCAGGACGTCGTCCCAGCCGGTCGCGACGACCGGTGCGACGAGGATCGCGTCTACGCCCTGGGCGATGAAGCCGCGGATCGCCTTGATCTGGTTTTCCTGCTTCTGCTGCGCGTCGGCAAATTTCAGATTGATGCCGCGCGTCTCGGCCTGCTGCTTGGTGACCGAGGTCTCGGCAGCACGCCAGCCGGATTCCGAACCGATCTGCGAGAAGCCGACGGTCATGTCGGCGGCCATGGCAGACGAAGACAAAGCGGCAGCGATGCCCGCCGCGAGGACGAACTTATTGAAGTGCATAGTGATTTTCCTCCCTGTCGCCGTGAGGCCTCCAACCTCTCGACTAAGGACTCGATACCATTAGTACTATTATATGTAAATACCGGGCCGGCAGCACCGGTCACAACCGATCGGCTGTAGCCGCCGGACAGGACAACGCCGCCCGCGCGCGGGTTCGCGGCGCGCCCTGCGATGCTGACGATGGCAGGAGGTTTTGGCGGCGCGACGGCGCCGGCGGCTCAGGGGCCGGCCTTGGTCGGCGCCAGCCGGCGCGGCGGCCCGAACGGGATCAGCCCGAGCACGAGGGCGCAGCCGAGCACGATCACCACGGCACCGGCGATTTGTGCCAGCGACAGCGGCTCGTCCAGGATCAGCGCGCCGACCAGCACGGCGACGATCGTCACGGCGAACTCGACGCTGACGGCCTTGGTCGGACCGATCGAGGCGAGCATGCGGAAATAGACGACATAGGTCGTCGCGCTCATCAGACCGCCGAGGATCAGCAGGAAGAGATAGTCGAGCGGACCGGGGAGCGCGGGCGGCGGCACGATGGCAACCAGCGGCAGACTGATCAGCCCGCCGACCAGGAACGCGCCCGCCGTGACCTCCCAGGCCCCGGCCAGCCTCAGGCGGCGGCTCGCATAGACGCTGCCGATGGCGGCCGAAAGCGAGGCGAGCAGCGTGCAGATGGCGCCGAGCACGAAATCGGGCGTGACGGGGACGGCGGGAAAGCCGACCAGCAGCACGATGCCGGAAAAGCCGAGCATGACGCCGACGAGGCCCCGCGGCGTGATGCGCTCAACGCCGGCGAGGCTGGCGATGAGCATGGCGAAGAGCGGGATCGTGGCCACCAGGATCGCGGCCATCGCCGTGCCGATCTTCGGCGTCGCAAAGGTAAGCCCGATGAGCTGGCCGGCGACCGTCGTAGCGCCGACGACGAGGAGCGGCACCAGGCCGAAGCCGAAATCGAGGCGGCGACGCAGCACGAGCGACGCGCCGACCAGCGTGGCGCCGGCCACGAAGCAGCGGAAGGAGACCGCGCCGACCCAGCCGAAGGCATGAGCGACCCGCACCAGCACCAGAAAGGACAGACCCCAGGTCAGCGCCAGGAATAGATAGGACGCGATGTCTTTCGGCTTCATGGCGCGGGAGATCGATCTCGAAGCACGGCCGGTGCAGCCATGGCGGGCGAGACCTAGTCCCGCCGTGCCGCGCTGTCAAAGCCGCGTGCTCTTCCCGCGCCTCAGCGGCAGACGATGACGTTCACCCCGGCCCGTTCCAGCGCGGCGGCGAGTTCGCCCGGCGGCGGCGCATCGCAGACCAGATAATCGATCCGCTCCAGCGCCGCGACATTGGCGAAGGCGGTCACGTTGAACTTGGAGCGATCGGCGAGAATGATCGTCCGCTTGGCGACGTCGACCATGCCCGACGTATGCGCCGCCTCGTCCAGCTTGGTCATCGACACGCCGCTGGCCGAGATCCCGGTGCAGCCGAGCACCGCCGTATCGACATTGATACCGGCCACGGGCGAGAAGCCGATGGTCCCGATCGTGACCTGGAACTGCGGCCAATAGGTGCCGCCGAGAATATGGATCGCGCCGACCGCGCCATCGGGAATGGCCGGCGGGAGGCGAAGATTGTTGGTGACGATGGTCAGGTCCCGACGTTCGCCGAGCGCGGCTGCGAACTGGCAGACCGTCGAGCCGCCATTGATGATCAGCGTTTCGCGATCGCGAACGAGTGCCGCCGCCGCCGCGCCGATACGCCGCTTGGCGTCGATATGCTCGTCCATGCGGCTGAGCAGCGGCGTGTCGAGCCGCACCAGCCTGTCGCTGTTGACGGCGCCGCCATGGGTGCGGACGAGCAGCCCGTGCCGCTCCAGCAGGTCGAGGTCGCGGCGGATCGTGTCGTGCGAGACGCCGAACAGCGCGACGAGCTCGTTGACCGTGGCCTGGCCGCGTTCGCGCAGCGTCTCGACGAGCCGGGCATGGCGCAAGGCGGGCAGCGCACCGCCGCCCTCCCCTTCGGTCTCGACTGCCCGCTGACGTCCACGCTTTGCCATGACGACCTCAGAACACCAATCCGGCGGCGCCGACAAGGCCCGCGCGATCACCGAGTTCGGCCGGGACGACCGGAACGTCGCGATAGGCGATCATGGCACGCGCCTCGATCTCGCGCCGGATGCCCGGCAGCAGCAAGTCGAGCAGCTGCCCGACGCCGCCGCCGACTACGATCATCTCGGGCGAATAAAGATGCAGCAGGTTGACGAAACCGATGCCGAGCCAGCGCGCTTCCTGGTCGAGCAGCGCCAGCGCGGTGGCGTCGCCGGCGCGAGCGGCCTGGCCGACATGGCGCGCCGTGACGGGACCACCGGCGGCGCGTTCGAGCAGAGCCGGCGCACCGCCCGACCGCGCCAGCGCATCAGCAGCCTGTCCGAGCGCCGTGCCGGAGGCGAGCGCCTCGAAACAGCCGAGCGCGCCGCAGGCACAGCGCAGCTTGCTGTCGGCCGCGATCGCCATATGGCCGATCTCGCCGGCCAGCCCCCGCCGTCCGCGCAGCAGGCGGCCCTCCGCGATTACGCCGCCGCCGATGCCGGTGGAGACCGTGACGAAGACCATGTCGCGTGTGCCGACGCCCGCGCCGAAGCTCCATTCGCCGAGCGCAGCGGCGTTGGCATCGTTCTCGACCCGGGCCTTGAGACCCGTTGCCGCGGCGAGCCGTGCCGCCAGCGGCACGTCGCGCCATCCCGCAAGGGTCGGCGGCGCGATCGAGATTCCCGCCTCACCATCGAGCGGGCCCGGCGCGCCGACGCCAATGCCGATCGGCGCAATGTCCGGCCTGCCGGCGCGCAGCCGCGCCGCCATGGCGGCCATGTCGGCGATGACCGCGTCGGGCCCGTCATTCGCCCGCGTCGGTGCGCGTTCCTCCGCCAGGAAGCGCCCGTCATCGCCGACGAGCGCCGCCCGCGTTTCCGTGCCCCCGAGATCGATGGCGAGCGCGACGCGCATGATCAGGCCGCCGGTCCGGGGAGAGCGTGCAGCCAGGCCATGCGGGCGGCGAGATCCGGATCGCCAAAGGCGAGCGAGCCGAGCACCACCGTCTCCGCAAAGCCGGCGCGCAGCTTCGGCACGGTCTCGGCGCGGATGCCGCCATCGGCGGCGAGCACGATGCGGTCGGCCCGCCCGGCTGCGGCGATCAGGGCCCGCGCCTCGGCGAGGCGCGGAATGGCCTGTTCGGAAAGCCCCTGCCCTTTCACGCCGATCGCGGTGCCGAGCAACGTCACGAAGGCGACGCGATCGAGATAGGGCGCGATCGTCGCCACCGGCGTCTCGAGGCGCAGCACGATGCCGGCCTCCTTGCCGAGCGACGCGATCAGGGCGAGCGACTCGTCCGTCACGTCGCCGTTCTCCGGGTGCACCGAGATCAGATCCGCGCCGGCCTCGGCGAATTGCTGGATCTGCGACAGCACGATCTCCCCCTCCACCATCAGGTGAACATGGATCGGCCGGTCGGTGAGCGCGCGCAGGCGGGCGACCTGGTCGGGGAAGAACAGGAAGGACGGGGCGAAACGGCCATCGGCGACATCGACATGCAGGATATCGGCATGCGGCCCGATCCGCTCGACATCACGGGCGAGATTGGCGAGGTCGGCGGACCAGAGCGAGAACTCGCCGAGCAGCCGGTCCGTCGGCAAGGCGGCGAGCCAGCCCTTGGGGGCGGATCGGGTGGCGGTCATGATGAGCTCTCCAGAGACGGAAGGATCTGATCGAGGAAGGTCGCGACGGCCGAACGAAAGGCGGCGACATGGCCCGCCTTGTCGGTCGCCTTGGGCGGGATGACGGCAAGGCGCGCGCCGGGAATGCGGGCGGCGAGCGCCTCGGCATGGGCCAGCGGATGGGCGAAATCGACTCCGTGGCCAATGACGAGCGTCGGCACGCGGATCGCGGCGAGGTCGCCGCCGGTGACGCCAGGCCCGTCCGCGGCGATATCGCCGAGCAGCGTCGCCGTCAGCGCCGGGTCGGGACGATCGAAGAAGCCGAGCAGCGAGACGAGATTGTCCGGGGCCTCACGGGCGAGCAGCCGTCCCGTCGCGGAGGCCTCGAAGGCTACCTTGGCCTCGCTGGGCGACATGCGGGCGAGAAGCGCCGCGACCTCGGCATAGGGGCGCATGTTCGCTGGCGCCGGGGTGTCGACCCAGGCGGGACGGGCGAGGATCAGCGCGGCGACGCGTTCGGGATGATAGATCGCGAGGCGGAGCGCGATCGCGGCCCCCATCGAGATGCCGCCGGCGACGAAGCGCCGCGCGCCATGCGCGTCGGCCGCCGCGAGGACATCGTCGGCGAACATCGCGATCGAGAACGGCCGCGTGCTGCCGGCGGTGGACTCGCCCTGCGCGCGGCATTCGACCGTGAGGCGGCGAACGGCCGGCTCATCGGGGAAATTGCCGCGCACCTGCGCCTCGTCGCCGCCGAGGCCGTGCTGGAACACGACAGGAAAGCCGCTGCCGCCGTCGAAGACGCGCAACTGCGCATCGTCGCGGGCGAGCCGGCTCCAGCTCATGATCTGATCAGCCGCGCCAGAAAGGCCGCGACGCCGGGCGCCTCTTGCGCCGAAAGGCCGTGCGTGACGAGCGGACCGTCGAAGCCGGCGGCGCGCAGGCGCGCAATGAAATCGGGGAAGTCGACGATCCCCTTGCCGACGGTCGCAAAGCTCCCGTCCGCCGCGCGGTCCTTGCCATGCGCCATGGAGACGCGATCGGCGAGCTTGTCGACCGCATCGGCCACGATGCGCCGCGCTTCGTCGGGGGTTGCCATCTCGAACAGATTGGCCGGATCGAGAATGATGCGGATCCGCTTCGAGCCGAGATCACTGATCATGCGTAGAGCATGATCGGCGGAAATCACCGGATTGGCCTGTTCCGGCTCGATGCCGAGATCGACGCCCGCGGCATCGGCCAGTTCGACCGCCTTGCCGAGCTCGGTGATCATGTCGGACCAGGCCTCCGGCGTCGCATTGTCCGGATGGTGGTGCCACATGTCGTTCGCGTCACGCGAGCCCGTGCAGAGCGTGACGAGCGGGATCGACAGGGCCCGCGCCGCCTCGATTACCACGCCGAGGCGCTTCAGCCCGTCGGCGCGCACCGCCGGATCGGGATGGATCATGTTGTAGGTGCCGGAAAGCGCGACCAGCGCGACACCGGACGACGCGCTGGCGTCCCGGATCGCCGCGAGATCCGCCGCACCGACCGGCTTGTCCGGCATGGCGGGAAGGCCGGCGCAGGTCAGGTTGAACTGCGCGCATTCATAGCCGGCGGCCCGCGCCTTGGCCAAAACTTCGGCCGGTCCTGCGCCCGAGAAGGTCTTCGAGAAAATACCGAGCTGCATCAGACCGCTCCTTCGAAATTGGCCACGCGCACGGCCTCGCCGCTCGCGGCCGACGCCGCAATGGCCGCCATGGCGCGCACGGAGGCGAGCCCGTCCTCGATATCGGCCCCGCGCTGCGGCGTGCCGTTCAGGATCGTATCGGCGAAGCCTTCCACCTGACGCCGGAAGAAATGACCGTCGGCCCCGAGGGGCCGACGGTAAGTGGCATCAGACTCGTGGAAGATCTCGACGTCACTCGAGCGGAAATACCAGGGGTTATAGGTGCGGGCGACGACGCTGCCCTTTTCGCCATAGAGCTGGAAGCCCTCGAACCAGTCCATGCGCACGGCCACCGTGAGGTCGAGATGGCCGAGCACGCCGTTCTCGAACTGGGTCTCGACGAACCAGCACCAGGCGCCGAAACGCTCCAACCGACGGGCGCGGACCCAGTCGATCGGCCCGCACAGGAAACGCGCGGTATCGACCAGATGGCTGCCATGGGCGAGCATGTAGTAGCGGCCGAGATCGGCCTTCTGGTTGCCCTCGGGCTTCTTCGCCAGCTTCGAGGTGATCGGCAGCGGCTGGACCGCGTCGGTCATGGTGTAGCGATGCGTGCTATCGCAGTACCAGGCCTTGAGCGCCAGCTGTTCGCCCATGCCGTTGTCGATGAAATCGCGCGCCGCCTCGAGACCGGGATCGAAGCGCTTCATATGGCCGACCTGCAGCGTGAGGCCGGTCTTCGCGACCAGATCGCGCAGCGCGAGCACCTCGGCGACATTGGTGCCGAGCGGCTTCTCGCACAGCACATGCTTGCCCGCTTCGAGCGCCCTTTTTGCCATCGGCACGTGGAACGCGTCCGAAATCGCCACGATCACCGCCTCCACCTGAGGATCGGCGAGCATCGCGTCATAATCGGCATAGCGCTTCTGCGGTTCATAGGTCGCGCCCATCCGATCGAGCAGATCGGGCGCTGCGTCGCAAATCGCGTAGAGATCGGCGTTGCGGGCCTTTACGCAGGATTCGAGATGGGCGAACTGGGCGATCGGCCCGCAGCCGAGCACGCCGATCCGCAGGCGGCGGGAGTCCTTGGCGATCATGAATGGTGGCTCCGGGGCCTCACGCGAGAATCTGTTGCAGGGTCAGGTAGTTCCGCGCGACGGCGGCGGCGGGATCGGCCGCGGCCGTCTCCGACTCCTCCTCGACGACGACCCAGCCATTGAAGTTCGGTGCGGTGGCGACGAGGTCGACCACCGCGCGGGTGTCGCAAGCGCCGGCGCCGAGCATCGCCCAGTCACCCGCGGCATCGACATCCTTGAGATGCAGGTAGCGGATGCGATCCTGATAGGTCGCGAGCGTGTCGAGAATATCCTGCTTGCCGCGCAGGATATGGCCGGTATCGGGCACCCAGCCGATCAAGTCAGGATCGGTCAGCGCCATGATGCGGTCATAGTCGGCCCGGCTCGAGAGCAGCGTGCCGTGATGCGAGCTCGGGTGGAAAGCGACCTGGACGCCGGCGCCGCGGCCGAGTTCGCCGGCGGCGTTATAGAACGACCCCGCCGCATCGAACTTCGCCGCACGATCGCCTTCGGAAACGATCGTCGCGCTGCCGAGCGAGAGCAGCGCGCCGGGGAATGCCGCCACGAAGGGCAGCCAATATTCGACCAGAGCGAGATCGTCGGCGCGGGCTGCCGGCTCGGTGAAGCCCGAGGGCGCGCCACAGGCAAAGGCGACGAGCGTCAGGCCCGCATCCTTCAGCCGCGCCGCGAAATCCGCCGGCCGCTCGGCATAGTCGCCGATCATCGTGTCGGTGATCTCGATGCCGCCATAGCCCGCGGCCGCGATGGCATCGACGAGGTCGTCGGCATCGCCGGTCCATTGCGGACCCAGCATTTCCCACGTGAAGGTCTGGCACCCGACCTTGATCGTCATCTCACTTCCATCCCTTGCGACGGCCCGCTCCGGACACCGCCTTCGCGACACTTATTGCGCCGGACACGCGCAATCGGTCAAGCAGATAAACGCATAAACGCATAAACACGCAAATATCGCATCTACGCGGCTTCATGCGCGGCCGTCTCACCCATGGCCGGGACCCGCCCATCTCGAATGGGAGCGGCATTAATCCAATATTTTCAATGACATTTTTCAATACGACCCGCATCTTAGAGCCGTTGTCCGGCACCATCTCAACCCAGGGATACCCCAACGCAGCTGCGGTATGAGAGGCCAATTTATGCGGCAACGCAGCAATTCATTCGTTCGATAGACGCATGAATACGCAAAATAACGCTAGTTGATTGACAGCCTCCGACCAACGCAGCATAAAGCGGAAAGCGGGCGGAGGAGAACGTGCCCGCGACAACAGGGACACAGCGGCCCGCACCTTCTCTCGCACGCCCCACGCGCGAGGACGGCAGGACCGCGCCCATCGACCGCCCGCGACGGACCGAACGCGTCACGTCCGCGGCAGAGGGAGGAGAATGATTTGATGCGCATTTCCATGGGATTGCTGCTCGGCGCGAGCCTCGCGGCGCTGGCCGTTGCCGGTCCGGCACAGGCCGCGGAGGGCGAGAAGGTCGCCGCCGTGATCAAGGGCCTCGACAACCCGTTCTTCCAGACGATGCAGAAGGGCATCGAGGACAAGGCCAAGGAACTCGGCGTCTCGCTGACGGTCCAGGCCGCACAGAACATGGGTGACGCGACGGGCCAGGCCGATCGTCTCTCGGCCCTCGCGCTCCAGGATTTCGGCTGCTACATCGTCAATCCGATCAGCGTCTCGAACCTCGTTCAGGCCCTCGTGCCGGTCGGCCAGAAGAAGGTGCCGATCGTCAATATCGACAGCCAGGTCGACACCGAGCAGGCCAAGGCCGCCGGCTTCGCCGTCACGACGTATGTCGGCACCGACAATGTCGCCGCCGGCCGCCTTGCCGGCGAAGAGATGCTGCGCCTCGTTCCCGCGGGCTCGAAGGTCGCGCTGATCGCCGGCATCGTCGGCGACCTCGGCTCCAATGCGCGCATCAAGGGCTTCAAGGAAGCGACCGAAGGCAAGCTCGAGGCCGTTGTTCTCGTCTCCGCCGACTGGGATCGCGAGAAGGCCTATACCGCCGCGACCGACATTCTCCGCGCCCATCCCGATGTCGCCGGCTTTTTCGCCGCCAACGACATCATGGCGCTCGGCGCGCAGCGCGCGGTGGAAGCGGCCGACAAGAAGAACGTCAAGGTGATCGGTCTCGACGGCATCGTCGACGCCATGAAGTCGGTGGAAGCCGGCGGCCTTGCGGCGACGGTCGCGCAGTATCCCTATGTCGTGGGCGCGATGGGCGTCGAAGCCTGCGCGGCTGCGGCCAAGGGCGCGACCCTGCCCGCCAAGGTCGACGCTCCGGTCCTGGTCGTCAACAAGGAGAACGCGGCCGCCTCGCTGAAGAACTTCCCGGCTCCCGGCGGCGCCTATCCCGATCCGCTGCGCGATCTCCTCGCGAAATGAATACGCCGTCCCGCTCCTCAACGGTCGAGGCGCGAAGCAAAGCCGAAGGCCGCCGCCCATCACGGGCGGCGGCTGTCCTGTCGCCGTCCTTCTGGGCGGACTGGGCATCGGCGGTCGGGCTCGTCGGGCTCGTCATCGTCTTCTCGATCCTTCAGCCCGTCTTCCTGACCGCACCCAACATCCAGGCGCTGCTGGTCGCCGCGGCGATCCTCATCGTCCTGTCGATCGGCCAGACCTTCGTCGTGATGACGGCCGGCATCGACCTGTCGCTCGCCGCGCTGGTCATGCTCGGCGCGATCGTGCTCGGCCTCACGCATGAAGCCGGCTACGGCATCTTCGCCTCCTGCGTGCTCGCAGTCATCGTGACGAGCGGGCTCGGCTTCCTGAACGGCCTGCTGATCACGGCCGGCAAGATCCCTGATTTCGTCGTGACGCTCGGAACGCTTTCGGCGGTGACCGGCCTCGCGCTGATCCTGTCGGGCGGCGAGCCGACCATGGTCGGCGACACCTTCCTCCTCCGTCTTGCTTCGGGATCGATCGGCATTTTCGGCTACCCCTTCCTGGTCGCCGTCGCCGTCGCGCTGGTCTCGCATATCGTGCTCTATCACACGCGCTTCGGCGTCCATCTGCTGGCCACCGGCGGGCAGCAGGAGAGCGCCCGCCAGCTCGGCATCCGCACCGGGCGCGTGCGCATCGCCGCCTATACGATCTCGGGCCTTTGCGGCGGCATCGCCGCGATCCTGCTCGTCGCGCGCATCGGCTCGGCCGAGCCGACCATCAACACCAACCTCCTGCTCAATTCCGTGGCGGCGGTGGTGCTCGGCGGCGTCAGCCTGTTCGGCGGACGCGGCAGCATTCTCGGGCCGCTGCTCGGCGCGGTGATGCTGACGACTCTCGTCAACGGCCTCACGCTCCTGAGCGTTTCCGCCTTCTACCAGCCGCTCGCGGTCGGCTTCATCGTCGTCCTCGCGGCCCTGATCATGCGGTACCAGAAATGAGCGCTGTTCCCAACGAGGCGCCCGCCGACGCGATCCTGTCCTGCCAAGGTCTCGGCAAGCAGTTCGGCGCCGTGCGCGCGCTGTCCGACGTCAGCTTCTTCGCCCGCAAGGGCGAGGTCACCGCGGTCATCGGCGACAATGGCGCCGGCAAATCGACGCTGATCCGCTGCCTGGTCGGCGTGCACCGCCCGAGCGAGGGTGTCATCCGCTTCGACGGACAGGACAATCCCTTCGCGACGCCGGACGAGGCGCGCAAGGCCGGCATCGAGACGGTTCACCAGAACCTCGCTCTGGTCGACGAACTGACCGTGGCGCAGAACCTCTATCTGAACCGCGAGATCGTGCGCGGCATCGGACCGTTCCGTTTTCTCGACCGAAGGGCGATGAACCGCGGCGCGCAGGTGATGCTGGAGCGGCTTTCGATCAACGTGCCGGCCGTGAAGCAGCGCGTGCGCCGCCTTTCGGGCGGCCAGCGCCAGGCCATCTCGATCTGCCGCGCCGTCGGCGCCGGCGCCAAGCTCGTCGTCATGGACGAGCCGACGGCCGCGCTCGGCGTGCAGGAGACGGCGAATGTCGAGACGCTCATCCGGCGGCTCAAGGACGAGCATGTGAGCGTGATCCTGATCAGCCACAATTTCGATCAGGTGCGCCGCCTTGCCGATCAGGTCTGGGTCATGCGTGCCGGGCGGGTCGTCGCCTCGGTCCGCGCCGCCGAGACCTCGGGCAACGAACTCGTCGCGCTCGTCACGGGCGCCAAGCAGTAATCGGGGCCGCGCCGCCGCGGCGTGGCCCCCTCCCCCTTCATCCGCGGAGTTCCAAGCCGTGACCATCCTCAATGTCGGCCTCATCGGCCTCGGCGAAGTCGCCCAGTCGATCCATCTGCCCGTGCTGCGCGACCAGCGCGACCGCTGGCGCGTCAGTGGCGTCTATGACGTCTCGCAGAAGCTGGTCGACCTCGCCGTGTCGCAGAATCCGGCCGCGCGGGCCTATGAGAGCGCCGAGGCGCTGATCCGCTCCGACGAGATCGACGTCGTCTTCGTCCTGTCGTCCGACGACACCCATGCGCGTTTCGTGCGCGAGGCGGTGCTGGCGAACAAGCACGTGCTGCTCGAAAAGCCCGCCTGCCTCACGGTCCGCGAGGTCGACGAGTTGCTGGCGCTGACCAAGAGCTACGAGAAGACGGTCTTCGTCGCCTATATGCGCCGCTATGCCTCCGCCTATGTGCAGGCCGCCGCCGAGCTGCCGCCCTTCCCCGAGATCACGCATGCGCGCATCTTCGACCTGATCTCCGAGGGCCGGCACTTCCTGTCGAAGAGCCAGAACGTGCTCTATCCCGACGATATCGATCCGCGCCTGCTCAAGGATGGCGCGATCGCCCGCGAGGCGCTGATCCGCGAAGTCGTCGGCACGGATGCCTCGGCGAGCCTCGTGCGCGCCTATCGCGGCCTGACGGCGCTCTCCTCACATCACATCTCCGCCATGCGCGGCCTGATCGGCGAGCCGCGCGGCGTCCTCGCCGCCCACCGCACCAATGGCGGCGCCAATACGAGCGTGATGTTCGACTACGGCCATTTCGTCTGCAATTACGACGCGGTGGTCGACGATCTCGGCCTGTTCGACGCGATGATCGAAGTGCGCTCCAACACCAAGCGCGTGCGCATCATCTATGACACGCCCTATATCCGCAGCCTGCCGACGCGCCTCGAAATCACCGAGGCGACGCCGACCGGACCGGTCAACCGCAGCTTCGATCCGATCTATGCGGACGCGTTCTCGAACGAGCTCGTCGTCTTCCACGGCCATATCCTGAACGGAACAAAGCCGGTGACAGACCTCGCGGACTCGCGCAAGGATCTGGCGCTGATGGCCAAGGCCATCGAAAGGATGCGGGAGATCGGCGGCGCCTGACGCGTCTCGCGCCGGCTCGATCGCACTGCAAACAAAAACGCGAGGAGGAAGCCTTGGAAGGATTCGGCGTTCACACCAGCATGTGGACCATGAGCTGGGACCACGCCGGCGCCGAGCGCGCCGTCGCGGGCGCGGTGAAGTACGGCATGGACTTCATCGAGATCGCGCTCGTCAACCCGACGGCCGTCGATGCCGCCCATTCGCGGGCGCTGCTCGAAAAGAACCATATGCGCTCGGTCTGCTCGCTCGGCCTGCCCGAGCGCGCCTGGGCCTCGGTACGCCCGGACGTGGCGATCGACTATTTGAAGGTCGCGATCGACAAGACCGCCGACATGGGCGGCGAGGCGCTGTCCGGCGTCATCTTCGGCGGTATCGGCGAGCGCACGGGCGTACCGCCGACCGAGCAGGAATACGACAACATCACGCGCGTGCTGCAGGCAGCGGCGCAGCATGCCAAGAGCCGCGGCATCCTGCTCGGCATCGAGGCGGTGAACCGCTACGAGAACCACCTCGTCAATACCGGCGCCCAGATCGTCTGGCTGATCGAGCGGGTCGGCGCCGACAATGTCTTCGCCCATCTCGACACCTACCACATGAATATCGAGGAGAAGGGCGTCGCCAACGGCATCCTCGCCTGCCGCGATCACCTCAAATACATCCATCTCTCCGAGAGCGACCGCGGGACGCCGGGCTATGGCAACATTCCCTGGGACGTCATCTATGGAGCCCTCGCCGCGATCGGCTTCAAGGGGGGCCTCGCCATGGAGAGCTTCATCAACATGCCGCCGGAGCTCGCCTATGGCCTCGCCGTCTGGCGGCCGGTTGCGGAGAGCATGGAACAGGTGATGGGCGAAGGCCTGCCGTTCCTGCGCAACAAGGCCCGGCAATACGGCCTGATCTGAGGACGGACCAGCACCGCCCCGCGACGCCTTGCCCTGACGGCCCCCGTCCCTATGATCGGGGACCGGCCTTGCGCCGGATTCGAGAAGGCGCAGGGAGGGCCGTCATGTCTGAAAATTCCAGGGGCTTCGACCCGTCCCGCCGCGGGCTGATGTTCGGCTCGGCGGCGCTGCTGTTCGCGCCCATGCTGCTCACTCAGGCCGGCGCCGCCTTTGCCCGGGCGGCCGCGCCGATCGGCGCGCGCGAGATCCCCGCGCATCGCCTCCCGGTTCCCGACACGGTGAGCGAGGCGATGCGCGCCGTCGTCGGCGCGCCGCTGCCCGCCGGCTGGGACAAGGTTCCAGCGAACGCGGCGGAATGGCGCGCGCTGGCCAAGGCCAGCGGCGAAGGCGCCGGGCCGGTGCTGGCCATGATCCGCGACAAGCTCGGCGTGAAGCTCGAGACGGCGACGATCGGCGGCGTCCCGGTCTTCGTCTCGACGCCGGATCCCCTTCCCGCGGCCAATCGCGACCGCCTGCTCGTGCATTTCCATGGCGGCGGCTATGCGCTCTTTCCGGGCGAGGTCGGGGCTGGCGAAGGCATGATGATGGCCGGCTATGGCCGTTTCCGCGTCGTGTCGGTCGACTACCGCATGGCGCCCGACTTCCCCTTCCCCGCCGCGCTCGACGACGCGATCGCCGTCTGGAAGGCTCTGCTCGCCGAGCATGATCCCCGCCGGATGGCGATGTTCGGGACCTCGGCCGGCGGCGGCCTCACGCTGGCGACGGTGATGCGGGCGCGGGCGGAAGGCCTGCCGCTCCCCGCCGCGATCGCGCCGGGCAGCCCGTGGGTCGATCTCGCCGGCGCCGGCGATACGATCCACGCCAACCAGTTCACCGACAATTCGCTCGTCTCGTTCGATGGATGGGTCGGCGCCGCCGCGCGGATCTATGCCGGCAAGGAGAGCCTCGCCAATCCGCTGATCTCGCCGATCCATGGTGATTTCACCGGCCTGCCGCCCGCGATCCTCACCTCCGGCACGCGCGACCTGCTGCTCTCCGACACGGTGCGCACACACCGCCGGCTGCGGCAGGCGGGCATCGACGCGTCGCTGCAGGTGTTCGAGGCGCAGAGCCACGCACAGTTCCTGACGCCGTTCACGCCCGAGACGGAAGAAGCGTTCGGCGAGATCGCGGCGTTCCTTGGCCGCCACCTCGCCTGAGGGGATCACGCGCCGCTGAGCGCCGCCGCGATCGCGTCGGCGAGGTTGCATTCGCGGAACGGCTTGGCGAGCGCGACGACCTTGCGTTCCGCGCCGACATCGACATCCGAATAGCCGGTCGCCAGCACGACCGGAACCGTGATGCCCTCGCTCGCCATCGCATCGGCGAGCTGAAGTCCGGTCATGCCCGGCATGGCCTGGTCGGTGACGACGAGGTCGAACCCGCCGCGACGCAGCCTTTCGAGCGCCGTGGCGGGCGAGCTCACCGCCTCCACCTTATGGCCGAGTTCGCGCAGCATCTCTTCCGTATTCATCAGCACGAGCGGATCGTCGTCGACCGCCAGGACGTGCAGCCGGCGCATCGCCGCGGCCTCGTCGGGCGCCGAGACGGTGGCCTTGACCTGGCTGACCGCGACGGGAAGCCATATCTCGACGCATGTACCGCGTCCGACCGTCGAGCGGATATCCAGCGTCCCGCCGGATTGTTCGGCGAGCGCGCGGACCATCGGCAGACCGAGACCGGTGCCCTTGCCGGGTCCCTTGGTGGTGAAGAAGGGTTCCTGCACGCGGGCCAGCGTCTCCGCCGCAATGCCGACGCCGGTATCCTCGATGGCAAGCACGACATAGCTGCCGGCCTGAAGCGCGGCGTGCTCGCCCTCGCGCAGCCGCGCTTCCCGCGCCGTGATCGTCACCGTGCCGCCGTCGGGCATGGCGTCGCGCGCGTTCACCACAAGATTGATCAAAGCCGATTCGAGCTGGTTCTCATCCGTGGCGACGGGCGGCAAGCGGGCTGGAAAGCGGTGCTCGATGACAATCGAAGGACCGATCGAGTGCGCGAGCAGCTCCGCCATGCCGCCGACAAGCTCGGGTATCTCCACCGCGCGCGTCTCCAGTTGGCGCCGCCGCGCAAAGGTGAGCATGCGCTGCGTCAGCGCCGAGCCGCGCAGCGCCCCGCGGGTGGCATTATCGACGAGGCGAAGGATGTTCGGGTCGTCCGGCAGGCGTTTGCGCAGGAGATCGAGACTGCCGAGGATCGCCATCAGCAGATTGTTGAAATCATGCGCGATGCCGCCGGTCAGCTGCCCGATCGCCTCGATCTTCTGCGACTGGAACAGCGCCTCGCGCGCCTCTTCGAGCGCCTTTTGCGCGGCATGCCGTTCCGTGACGTCGCGCGTCACCTTGGCGAAGCCGATGATGGTGCCGGACGGATCGCGGATCGGATCGACGACGACGCTGGCCAGGAAACGGCTGCCATCCTTGCGGACGCGCCACCCCTCTTTCTCGAAGCGGCCGTCGCGTCGAGCGATGGACAGCGTGCGCTCCGGCTCGCCCGCCGCCTGATCCTCGGGCGTATAGAAGCGCGCAAAGCTCTGACCGATGATTTCCTCCGGCCCATAGCCCTTGATGCGCTGGGCGCCGGCATTCCAGGTCGCGACCCGGCCGGCCGCATCGAGGCGATAGATCGCGTAGTCGGTCACGCTCTCGACGAGAAGGCGGAACTCCTTCTCGCTGCGCTCCAGCGCATCGGCAGACTCGCGACGTTCGGTCAGGTCCCGGGTCATGCTGGCGAAGCCGATCAGTTCGCCGGTTTCGGAGCGGATCGGATCGATGATGCCGTGCGCCCAGATAGCCGCGCCGCCCTTGCGGATCAGCCAGCCTTCGCTCTCGAAGCGACCCTCGCGCGCCGCCATCGCCAGGGCCGCCTCGGGAACACCGGCCGCCCGGGCTTCCGGGGAATAGAAACAGGAGAAATGCTGGCCCAGAATCTCGCTGGCCGCATAGCCCTTGATGCGCTCGGCGCCGCGATTCCAGCTCGCGACGCGCCCGCGCGTGTCGAGCATGTAGATCGCGTAATCGGCGATCGATTCGACGAGGAGACGATAGCTCGCTTCGTCGGCCCGCAGGCCCGGCTTATCCAGAAGATGCTCCATCCCCGCCCTGCGCCAACGCGATGCGCTAACGGCTTAGCGCGAACAGTAAGGGCCATCAATGAGCGGGCAGGCATTTGGTTCCATATCGTCGCGCGCGCCAACCGCCACGGTGCGAGGCCGCGAGGTGGCGCTTGACCGACGCTGCTGCAACGCACAAATATCGCGCGGGGTCGGGCAGCAGCAACGGAAGCAACCAACGGATTCGCGGCGTGACATTTCCCGAGGAACTGATCGGGTTACTGGGCGAAGCGACCGTGCTGGTGGCCGCCTATGATCCGGGGGATCGCCTGCGATTCGCGAATGCCGCCTTTCGGGAGGCATTCTTTCTCGCGCCCCAAGAGACCCCGCTCTGGGCCGATCTGATGCGGCGCAATCACGGCATGGGGCGCGGCACCGTCATCCGCAATCCCGATTTTGATGCGTGGCTCACCTCGACGCTGTCCCGGCGCGGCAAGTCCGGCTTCCGCGCGTTCGAGACCGATCTCGCTGACGGGCGCTGGCTCTGGATGACGGAGACGGTGCGAAGCGACGGCTGGATGCTGTGTGTGGCGAGCGACATCACGTCGCTCAAGGCCGACGAGCGGTCGGTCCGGCAGGATCGCGACCTCGCCATCCGCGCGGCCTATACCGATGAGCTGACCGGCGTCGCCAACCGGCGCTTCGTCGTCGAACAGATCGAGAAGCTGATCGGCGATGCGCGGCGGTCGGGCGACGCCATCGGTTGCGTGGCGCTGTGCGACATCGACCACTTCAAGGCGGTGAACGACCGCTTCGGCCATGTGGTCGGCGACCTGATGCTCAAGGATTTCGCCAAGCGCATGCAGGACCAGTTGCGGCGCAGCGACTCGTTCGGCCGCGTCGGCGGGGAGGAGTTCGTTCTCGTGCTGCCGGGCACCCCGCTCGGCATCGCGGAGATGATCATGGAGCGCCTGCTCGCCGTCGCGCGCCAGGCGCGCCCGATACCGGGCCTTCCCGATGCCGGCTACACCTTCTCGGCGGGCCTTGCCGAAGTCCTGCCGCATGACGACGCGGAACACATCATCCGCCGGGCGGACGACGCGCTCTATCAGGCGAAGCTCAGCGGTCGCAACCGCGTCCGCGTCTACACGCCGCCGCTGCCGCCGGCCGTCAATGGCTGAGCGGCGCCCGCGTCAGAACTTGCCGTAGCGCAGATAGGCCTCTTGCGGATCGACGCCTTCGAGGATCGCCTTGCGGACGAGGTTCTCCGTCGCGATGGCCGCCTCGGATTTCGTGACGATCTCCTCAGCGAGCGCGGCCGGCACGCGGATGAGGCCGTCGCGATCGCCCACGAGATAATCGCCGGGCGCGATCGTCACGTCGCCGATCTCGATCTCGACCTCGGTCGCGACCGGAAGCCAGTAGCCGACGATGTCGCGCGGCGTGTGCCCCCGGCACCAGGTCTGGAAGCCGATCTTCAGCAGGAAGTTCACGTCCCGGGCATAGCCGTCGACGACGCAGCCGCGCACGCCCTTGTTCTTGAGCGTCTCGGCCGAGAGCTCGCCCATGTGGGCGACGCGGTCGTCATTGGGCTGCGAGACCCAGATCGAGCCGGCCGGCGCCTTGGAGAGCAGACCGGTCCAGGCGAGCAGCGTCTCGTGCGGATCCGCCGAGACATCGACCTTGCCGAGGATCGTGAAGACGGGACCGGCCAGCGTGCGCTCCGGCATGATCGGGCGGAGATCCGCCGGCAGCGTGAAGGCCTTGAGGCCCATGGCCCGCATGACGTCATGCACGACGCCGGTGTAGCAGGCCTCGAGTCGTTCAGTGAGCGTCGGCACGTTCTTCTCCCCCCGTGCGGTAGCGTCGTCAGGCGGCCGGCAGGCAGGCGGGACCGATCGGCTCGAAGGATTTGTACGTCAGGATGAACTCCTGATGGCCGAGCTGCTCCGACTTGGTGCGAGCGCCCGCGCCGAGCGAAACGACGAGATCGTGGATCTCGAGGCCGACCTCGGCAAGGCCCGCCTTCCCCTCCAGGATGCGGCCGGCATCGACGTCCATATCGTCTTCCATGCGGCGGTAGGTCTCGGGATTGGCGCAGATCTTGACCACCGGCGAGATGGCCGACCCGACGACTGAGCCGCGGCCGGTGACGAAGAGCACCGCATGGCTGCCGCAGGCGATCAGTTCGGCGATCTCCGCATTGTCGTTGATGTTGGGGAAGCCGAAGCGGACCTCGCCATCGGGCACCACGTCCAGCAGATAGAGACCGCCGCGCGGCGGGATATCGCCGGGCTTGATCAGACCGGTGATCGGCGACGCGCCGGATTTCGCATAGGCGCCCATCGACTTCTCTTCGATGGTCGAGAGGCCGCCATCCGCATTGCCGGCCGCGAACGAGCCATAGCCGAGCGTCGCATAGTAGCGCGCGGCCTTGGCGACGCTCGCCTCGAGTTCGACGCCGAGTTCAGGCGTCGCGGCGCGCGCGGCCATGATGTGCTCGCAGCCGATGAGTTCGCCCGTTTCCTCGAAGATGCAGGCGGCGCCCTCTTCGACGAACTGGTCGAAGGCGCGGCCAGCGGCCGGATTGCCGGTGATGCCGGAGGTGCCGTCGGAGCCGCCACAGACCGTGCCGATCACTAGTTCGCTCACGTCCATCGGAACGGTCGGCGCCGCATCGAGCAGCGCGCGCTGTTCGGCGATGAAGGCGCGGCCCTCGTCGATCGATTTCCGCGTACCGCCCGCCGCCTGGATGACGATGGTCTTGACCGGACGCCCGGTAGCGCGGACGGCGCGCTCCAGCGCGTATTTGTTGAAGCTCTCGCAGCCGAGCGAGACCAGGAGCACGGCGCCGACATTGGGATGCGTGCAGAGCCGTTCCATCATCCGGTCGGCATAATCGTTCGGGTAGCAGCCCGGAAAGCCGATGACATGCACGTCGTGTTCGCGGAACGGGATCGCGATCTCGCGGGCGACATGATGCGCGCACTCGACCAGATAGCCGACCGCGACGACATTGCGGATGCCCTTGCGCCCGTCGGAGCGCAGATAGCCGCGCATGGTGCCGATGCCGTGAGTCTTCATGCCTTGCCTCCCGCCGCCGCCTGCTCGTCGAGCAGGTGATGGGTCGGCGTGTAGTCGCTCTTCACATTGTGGACATGGACATGCGCGCCGCGGGGAATGGACGCGGTGGCCGAGCCGATCGGCGCGCCATATTTCAGGATCTTCTCGCCGGGGACGATGTCACGTCGCGCGATCTTGTGCCCGATGGAGAGCGGCGCGGCGAGGCGGATCTCGGTCCCGTCGACGCGGAGCGCCTCCCCCTCGGCAATGCGGGTCCGGGCGACGAGGACATTGTCGCCATCGTTCAGCAGCAGCAATCGCGGGTCGTTCGCGGCAGGCACGTCTTCCTCCTGGAGCGGCGCTTCCAGGCTCCGCTCGGGCTCCATCGGTAGCCGAGCCGCACGAAATTCGAAACAGAAAATTTTTTATTGCGAGGCGCGGCGATTGCTGCGAGGTTTCCCGCCATGAGAGCGCTGAAGCGAGCGACGCTGGCCGAGCAGGCCTATGAGGAACTCCGGAGCCAGATCGTCTCGGGACGGCTGCGCGCGGGCGAACGGCTGCTCGCGGAGGAACTCGCCGACCGCCTCGCGATCAGCCAGACGCCGGTGAAGGAAGCCATCGCCCAGCTCGAGCGCGACGGCCTCGTGGAGGGCTTCTCGCGCCGCGCCTCGGTCGTGCGCCACTTCACGCCGCAGGATATCGTCGAGATCTTCGAGGCGCGGACTCTGGCCGAGCTGCACTGCCTGGAATCGGGCTTCGCCGCCGGGCGGGTGACGCCGGCATTCGCGCGCCGCCTGCGGGCGATCTTCGAGGCGCATATCCGCGAGGTCGAGAAGCAGGAGGAAGACGCGCTCGCCGACGCCGTCCGCCTCGACCGCGAGTTCCACGAGACGCTCGTCGAGCTCGGCGCCAATGCGACGATCGCCGACTGGCATCGCGTGGTGCTGCGCCAGACCCAGACGGTTCGCAATTTTACGCTCCGGAGCTACACTCTGGAGCGGACCAAGACCGAGCACGCCGCGATCGTGGAGGCGATCGAACGGGGTGATCGGGAGGCGAGCGTCGAGGCGCTGCGCGCCCATCTGACCGCAAGCCGCGATGCCATGCTTTCCCGCGCACCGGAGGATCTGCCGGTCATGGGTTGAAGGGACTACGTCGCGACGAAAAGAGGTCGCCGCGACGCGCTACCCGACGTGATGACTTCGGGAGGAGGTCATCGTCACCGGAACGCCGTGGTCCAGGGAGGGACCGGGGCGAGAGCCGGGCCGATGAAGGGATGAAGAAACGAAAACGGCATCTGGGAGGAAGCCAATGAAGTCCGTGAAGCTGCGGCCGATGACGGCCGCCAAGGGCATGCTGCTGGCCGGCGCGATGACGCTTGCCGCGATCGGCGGCGCGCGCGCCGAATCCGGCAAGGTCGCCGTCGATCTGACGACGCTGACCTCGCCGTTCTGGACGTCCTACAACAAGTACATCATCGAAGAGGCGAAGGCGCAGGGCGTTGAGCTGCTGGAACCGTTCAACTCCGAATTCGACACCGCCAAGCAGATCACGGGCGTGCAGAACGCGCTCGCGCTCGGCGCCAAGGGCATCATCTTCTCGCCCTTCGAATCCGCCGCGGCCGGCAATGTGCTGAAGGCGGCCGAGAAGGCCGGTGCGAAGGTCGTGGCGGTCGACGTCGCGCCCGACAATGGCCCGGTCGCGATCGTCGTGCGCGCCAACAACGTCGCCTATGGCGAGAAGGCCTGCAAGTTCATCGGCGACAACGTCAAGGAAGGCGCCGTCCTGCAGATCATGGGCGACCAGGCCTCGATCAACGGACGCGACCGCGGCAACGGCTTCCGCGACTGCGTGACCAAGAACTATCCGAACCTGAAGCAGCTCGAGGTTCCGACCAAGGCGTGGTCGGGCGAGGACGCGGCCGCCGGTCTGGACGCGATCCTGAACTCGAACCCCGACCTGAAGGCGATCTACATGCATGCCGGTGGCGTCTTCCTGGCGCCGACGCTGCAGACGCTGAAGCGCAAGGGGCTGCTGAAGCCGGCCGGCGAAGCAGGCCATATCATCATCGTCTCGAACGACGGCATCCCGCAGGAGTTCGACGCGATCCGCAAGGGCGAGATCGACGCCACCGTCTCGCAGCCGGCCGACCTCTATGCCAAGTACGGCATCATGTATCTGAAGCAGGCGATGGAAGGTAAGACCTTCGCGCCCGGCCCGACCGATCATGATTCCAACATCGTCGAGGTCCGTCCCGGCGTTCTCGAGGACCAGCTCGCTGCGCCGCTGGTGACCAAGGAAAACGTGGACGACAAGAGCTTCTGGGGCAACCAGCTCTGATCGTCGCGCGCCCCGCGCAGGCGGGGCGCGCTTCCTTCTCCTTCGCGGGCACCACCTCATGACCGAGCTCCCATCCGGGGCCGCGCCGCCGATCGTTGAGGCGATCGGCATCTCGAAGCGCTACGGCCCAACGATCGCCCTCGCCGATGCGCGGCTCACCGTGCTGCCGGGCGAGTCCCATGCCCTGGTCGGCCGCAACGGCGCCGGCAAGTCGACGCTGGTCGGCATCCTGACGGGCCTGCGGGCGTCCGATACCGGCGAGGTGCGCTTCTCGGGCGAGCCGGCGCCGCTGATTTCGGACCGCGAGGGCTGGCGCCAGCGCGTTGCCTGCGTCTACCAGCATTCGACCATCATCCCCGACCTGACCGTCGCGGAGAACCTGTTCATCAACCGCCAGCCGACCGAGCGCGGCTTCATCTCGTGGTCGACGCTGCGCCGGAAGGCGCGCGAGCTGCTCGACCGCTGGAATGTCGCCGTGCCGGAGGACATGCGCGCCGGAGACCTCCGCGTCGAGGCGCGGCAGCTGGTCGAGATCGCCCGCGCCCTCTCCTATGGCGCCCGCTTCATCATCCTGGACGAACCGACGGCGCAGCTGGATGGCGAGGAGATCAAGCGGCTGTTCGTGCGCATCCGCGAGCTCCAGGCCGCCGGCGTCACCTTCCTGTTCATCTCGCACCATCTGCAGGAGGTCTATGAGATCTGCCAGACGGTGACCGTGCTGCGCGATGCCCGCCACATCGTGACGGCGCCGGTGGCGGACCTGCCGAAGGACCGGCTGATCGAGGCGATGACGGGCGAGAATGTGCATCTCGGCGTCGCCGATGCGGCCGGCCGCGTGCGCGACGAGAATGCGCCCGTCGCGCTCACGGTCGAGAAGCTTGCCGGCGACGACTTCGCCGATGTTTCCTTCACCATTCGTCGCGGCGAGGTGGTCGGCCTCTCCGGCTCGACATCGAGCGGGCGCGTCGGCGTCGCGGAAGCCATTGCCGGATTGGGGCGCTTCAGCGCCGGCGCGGTCCGCATCGGCGACAAGCCGCTGCCCTCCGGCGATGTGCCGGCGGCACTGGCGCTCGGGGTCGGCTGCGTGCCGAAGAGCCGCCACAAGGAGGGCCTCGTGCTCTCCATGCCGATCGCCGACAACACGATGATGACCGTGAGCCACAAGCTCGGGCCGTTCGGCTTCATCCCGCCGGCCAAACGCTCGACCCTCGCGCATGAGGCGATCCGCTCGCTCGGGGTCGTGACGCAGGGGCCGGACCAGCTCGTCTCGGGCCTTTCCGGTGGCAATCAGCAGAAGGTGGTCATGGGCCGCGCGCTCGCCAACGCCCCGTCCGTGCTGGTGCTGATGGACCCGACGGCGGGCGTGGACGTGAAATCGAAGGAGGCGCTGCTCGGTGTCGTCGAGCGCATGCGCCAGGAGGGCAAGGCGATCCTCGTCGTCTCCAGCGAGGTCGAGGACCTTCGAACCTGCGACCGGGTGCTGGTGATGCGCCACGGATCGATCGTCGCGGAACACAAGGCGGGCTGGACGGACAACGCGCTCGTCGCCTCCATAGAAGGAATAGAGGCCCAATGAGCACCACACCTTCCACCGCCAGCCCGGCATCCCCCGCGATCCGCAACCGTTCGGCCGTCGCCATGGCGGGGCGCATCCGCGACCTCGCCCTGCTGCCGGCCCTGATCGTCCTCATCGTCGTCGGCGCTCTGGTGAGCCCCGCCTTCCTGACGCAGGCGAACATCACGACGATCCTGACCTCCTGCGCGGCGCTCGCCATGGTCGTGCTGGCGGAGTCGCTGATCATCATCACCGGCAAGTTCGATTTGTCGCTTGAATCGACCGCCGGTTTCGCCCCGGCGATCGGCGCGCTGATCGTGCTGCCTGTCGCGAGCAACGGCTTCGGCCTGGAACTGCCGACTATCGTCGGCCTCCTCGTCGTGCTCGCGATCGGCGCGATCATCGGCTTCATCAACGGCTTCCTGATCGTCCGCCTGCAGCTGAACGCCTTCATCGTCACGCTCGCCATGCTGATCATCCTGCGCGGCATGCTGGTCGGCGCGACCAAGGGGCGGACGCTGTTCGACCTGCCCGACGCCTTCTACGCCCTGATGATCGTGACCTTCCTCGGCATTCCGCTCGCCGTCTGGCTGGCCGCCCTCGCCTTCCTGATTGCCGGAATTGTGCTCAAATACCACCGGCTCGGCCGTGCGCTCTATGCGATCGGCGGCAATCCGGAAGCGGCGCGCGCCGCCGGCATCAGGGTCGAGCGCGTCATCTGGGGCGTCTATATTCTCGGCGGCGTGCTGGCGGCGGTCGGCGGGCTGTTCATCACCGGCTATGTCGGCGCGATCAGCGCCAACCAGGGCAACGGCATGATCTTCACGGTCTTCGCCGCGGCGGTGATCGGCGGCATCTCGCTCGACGGCGGCAAGGGAACCATGTTCGGCGCATTGACCGGCGTGCTGCTGCTCGGCGTGGTGCAGAACCTGCTGACGCTCGCGCAGGTGCCCTCGTTCTGGATCCAGGCGATCTACGGCACCATCATCCTCGGCGCCCTGATGGTCGCGAGGCTGACATCGGGCGCACCGCAGACCTGAGATGACATAAATTGGCCGCGCGCCTGCCCGGGAGGGGAAGCAGGGACGCGCGGCCAAGGGGTTCGCCGCTGCGATGGAGGAGAAACATCCGGTGCGGCGAACCGGAGCGCGTCAGAGACGTTCGGCGCTTCCTTGAAGCGCGGAACGTCTCGTTCTCTTGTCGGTCGCGTTTTCTTGACGCGAACCGGTATCCACTTCGCTCGAAAACGCTCTACGCGACGCCGTCGGCGAGCGTGATGGTCTTGCCGGTCCTGGCCGATTCCTCGATCGCGACGAGAACGCGGGTGACCTGGAGGCCGTCGCGCGCATCGGCGAGCACCGGGGCATCCAGCACCACGGCATCGACGAAGCGGGCGATCGCCTCGGTGACGAAGCCGCCGATTCGCCCGCCGGCCGTCGGCGTGATGCCGATGACGTCGGCCCCGCGAAGGCCGTTGCCGGTATACTTCTTCACCACGTCGTTCATGGTCGGATAGGTCTCGACCGCGCCCTTCTCGCCGACGATGTCGATGCGGAAATCGACGATGCTCGGCAGGTCGAGCGGGAGTACCCAGCTGTTCTGGAGCGTCGCGACGCAGCCATTGTCGAATTCGAGCAGCGCCATGTGCACGTCGGCGGTGTCCACGCCCTTGCCGGCGAGATGGCCGTGACGAGCCATCGCTTGGACGCGCTTCACTTCCGCGCCCATGATGAAGCGCAGCGCATCGAGCGCATGGCTGCCGAGGAACCACAGCGCCGACGACTTGGCGGCCCAGGACAGCAGCTCGAACGGCACGAACTGCGTGTTGGACAGGCGCGCCGAGGCATGCAGCGGCACGCCGATCTCGCCTGCGGCCACGGCCTGCTTGACCGCCACGATGGGCGGGCTGACGCGGTTGTGGAAATCGACCATGGTCTTGGTGCCGGAGACGGCGGCCGCGCTCGCGATCGCCTCGACCTCGGCCAGCGTCGTGGCGAGCGGCTTCTCGCTCATCACGTGCTTGCCGGCCTTGATGGCGGCGAGAACGATGTCGCCATGGGCGAAATCGGGGGTCGCGACGGTGACGGCCTCGACATCCGGATTGGCGAGCAAGTCGCGATAGTCCGTATAGACCTTGGTGGCGCCGAACTGGCGCTGCATCTCCGCGGCGCGCTCGGGGTTGAGGTCGCAGACTGCATAGAGCTCGGACGCCTCGATGGCGTTGAGCGTCTGGCAATGGAACGAGCCCCAGAGGCCCGCGCCGACGACACCGAAGCGGGTCTTCCGGCCCGGAGCACGCGTTTGGGACATTGCAGTCATCCTTTCACTGAACCGAAGGTGAGCCCGCGCACGACATAGCGGTCGAGGGCGAGAAAGATCAGCATGGGCGGGATCATCGCCGCGACGGCCGCGACGGCGATGAAGCCCCAGGTCACGCCGGCCGTGCCGAAATATTGCAACGTGCCGATCGGCAGCGTCGTCGTCCCGCGATTGGCGAGCACCAGCGGGAAGGCGGCGTTGTTCCAGGAGAAGACGAAGGCGAACATCGAGGTGACGATGATGCCGGGGCGCACCAGCGGCAGCACGATGCGCAGCATGATCGCCGCCGTGCTCGCGCCATCGACGCGGGCTGCCTCCTCGATCTCGACCGGCACCTCGTCGATGAAGGAGCGCATCAGCCAGACCGAGAAGGGAATGGTCAGCGTCTGGCAGATCAGGATCATCGAGAAATAGGTGCCCTTGAGCCCGACCGAGCTCGCGAGGATCGAATAGGGAATGAGAAAGGCGACGGGCGGGGCCATCAAGAGCCCGAGATACCAGAGCATGATGTTCTTGCGGCCGCGGATCTTGTAGCGCGACAGCGCATAGGCCGCGGGAAACGAGAACGGCAGGTTGAGCAGCACCGCGCCGGCGGCGACGATCACGCTGTTGAAGAGCTGCGGCCGGTTGTTGCCGGGATCGACGAAGGTGTAGCGGATCGCGTCCCAGGTCGGCTCGAAGAACAGCACCGGCGGCATGGAGAAGGCCGTCGCCGTCGGGCGGATGGCGAGCAGGACGAACCAGATGATCGGCCCGATGAAGACGAGCAGCAGCACGACGACCATCGCATAGGCGAAGACCTTGCTGGGGAGCTTTTCGGTTTGGTCCATCGGCTCAATCCCAGTCCCGGAACGCGAAGAACACGAACAGGCCGATGATCGCGTTGACGATGATCACCATCATCCACGTCATCGCGCTCGAAAGGCCTATGTTGAAGTCGACCATGCCCGCTTGATAGAGCGTGTAGCCGAG
Source organism: Kaistia hirudinis (assembly GCF_014196455.1). Lineage (GTDB taxonomy): Bacteria > Pseudomonadota > Alphaproteobacteria > Rhizobiales > Kaistiaceae > Kaistia > Kaistia hirudinis. The sequence continues at coordinate 420,158 of NZ_JACIDS010000002.1, read as the reverse complement.
CGTTCGGGTCGACGATCCCGGGCCGCCCTTGGTCAGCACCACGATCAGGTCGAAGGTGTTGAAGAGCTGCATGAAGCGCAGCATCACCACGATCAGCGCCGTCTTCTTGATGAGCGGCAGCTTGATGTGCCACAGCAGCGCGAGCGGCGGCGTGCGGTCGAGGCGCGCGGCCTCGAGAATGTCGTCCGGGATCGACAGCAGTCCCGCATAGAGCACGATCGCGAAGAAGGGCGTCCACTGCCAGACATCGGCGAAGAGCACGGCCCAGAGCGCCGTGGTGCTCGATCCGAGCAGGCCCTGCGCCGGGATCGGGATGCCGACCGAGGTGAGCAGCCAAGGAATGAGACCGCCGCCCGGGTCATACATGTAGCGGAAGAGGAAGCCGACCACGATCGGCGCGATCGTCGTGGGCATGATCAGCAGCGCGCGGGCGACGTTCATGCCCTTGAGCTGGCGCGCCAGCAGCAGCGCGATCATCAGCCCGAGCGTGAATTCGACCGCCGTGCCGACCACCGTCAGCAGGATCGTGTTCCAGAGCGCGCCCAGGAAGAAGCCGCCCTGCAGCGCCATCTTGTAATTGTCGAAGCCGACGAAGCCGAGCGGCGTCGGCCCCATCTGGAGATTCCAGAAATAGAAGCTGTTCTTGAGCGCGAAGAGCAGCGGAAAGGCGATCAGAGCCAGAAGAAGGATGACCGAAGGGCTGATCAGCAGCCAGGGAACATAATCGGGCATGTGCCGCCGCACACGCTTGCGCGGCGCCGCCGGGACTGAAGCGAGCGTCATCGACATCCTCTTTCACAAAAGGACGGCGCGCGGAGGACCCGCGCGCCGCCGAACTCAGCCTCAGGCGAGCGACTTGATGAGCGCCTTGGTGGCGTCCAGCGTATCGTCGAACGAGGGCTGGTTGTAGGGGATGAGGAAGTTCCCCTTGAGGATGTTCGTGAAGAAGCTGGAGGTCTGCTTCAGGCAGTCCTCCGGCGACATCGCGCCGGACAGCGTGTTGTTGAGGTTGAGGCCGTAAATGCCTTCGAGCGTCGTGTAGACCGGCGCCGGCGGACGGACGATCTTGCCGTTGCCGGCCTGAAGCGCCACGAGCTGGCCCGGGAGATACGGGTAGATCTTCAGCAGATCGGCATCAGCATAGAGCGACTTGCGCGCGAAGTCGGAGAACTGGTAGCCGAACTTGTTGAAGAGGCCCATGGCCTTCTGCGTCTTGGCCGAGGTCGCCCACTTGATGAACTGCCAGGACTCGTCGGCCTTCTGCGTGTTGCCGGCGATGCCGAGGCTGTGGCCGCCGAGCGAGACGACTTGGTCCTTGCCCGGCTGCTTCGGCAGCGGGACGATACCCATCACATTCGCGACGACCGAGTCCTTGCCGGACATGTAGCCGTCCTTCTTGCAAAGGTACGAATAGGCCGTCCACCAGTAGAACATGCCGATATCGCCCTTGGCGAAGCGCATGCCGGCGTCGAACCAGTTGTAGCCGATCGATTCCGGCGGGGCGAGCTTGTAGAGCTCGACGAAGGCCTTGAGCGCACCGAGGTTTTCCGGGCTGTCGATCGTGGGCTCGAAGTCCCACTTCGGAGCGGCCGGGAAGTCCTTGAACCAGCGCGCGCCCTTGCTGGCCTGCAGCTGGGTGTACATGTGGACGATCGGCGCGGGCTGCTGGCCGGCGACGACGGTGCCGACGATCTTCTTGCTGTCGAAATCGGCGCCGTTAACCTGCTTGATGATGTCGGTATATTCTTCCCAGGTCCAGCTGCCGTCCTCGGGGATCTTGATCCCCTTCGCGTCCATCAGGTCCTTGCGATAGAAGACCATCTGCGCATAGGACGCGACCGGCAGCGTGCCGACCTGGCCGCGCCACGTATTCATCGAATAGAGGATCTCGGGGACGTAGTCCTCGATATCGGTGTCCTTGTCCTTCTTGATGAAGGGGTCGAGCGGAAGGATCCACTTGCTCTCGAGATACTGGCCGAGCCACATCTGGTCGACCGAAATGACGTCGGCATCGGGCTCGTTCGAGACGAAGGACGAGGTCAGACGCGCCTGCAGCGCCTCGAGCGAGATCGCCTCGAGCTCGATCTTGATCCCGCTCTCCTGCTCGAACTGGTCCTTGAGACCTTCGATCGCATAGTAGAAGGGGTCGCCGGCGAGCAGGACGCGCAGCGTCTTAGACTGCGCGGAAGCCCGGCCCGGCAGGCCGCCGAGCGCAGCGGCGCCGGCCAGCGCGGTGCCGCCCTTCATGAGCCCGCGGCGGGTCGGACGGAAATTCGAGAAGCTCGACATTCTGGAACTCTCCTCATGTGTAAGGTGCTGTTTTTCCGCAACTTTTCGTCACGGCATCTTCTGATCCGTCCTGTGGCCGCGCCCTCCTCGCACGCCCCTCAGGCCTTCGGATTTCCCTGTATGTTTGAGGCTCGCACAAACATTCTGGATCGTCAACCGCGCCCGGATGCGCTAGTAACAGGATCGAGACTCGAACAAATACCGAGCACCGCATCCGGCCGGTCCAGCCGCTCCGGCCAGCGAATACTTTGAGGCGAATTCTTGGCGGAATACGCGGCGGAGGATATGTGCTGGTCGCAATGCCCGGAACAGGACGCCATGGCCAAGCGTGAGGACGACCCGACTGCGGAGCGCATGTTCGACGCGGACCGCCAGAACCCGCTGCCGGCCGAAGATTACGGCGCGGTGCGCGAGCGCCCGTCCCTGCTCTCCTCCTCGCTCGTCGGATCGACCAATCGCGGTCGCGTCGTGCAGGCGCTGTTCGATCGCGGGCCATCGAGCCGGGCGGAACTCGCGCGCCTCGCCGGCGTCAACCGCACGACCATCTCGGGCATCGTGCAGCCGCTGCTCGATCAGCAGTTCCTGGTGGAAGGCGAACCGGTGCCGGCCGGCGAAGTCGGCGGCAAGCCGGCCCGCCCGCTCTGGTTCTCGCCGCAGGCCCGGCCGATCTGCGGCATATTGCTGATGCCGGAAGAGGTTCGCTCCTGCCTGGTGAGCCTCGAGGGCAAGATCGACGCCGAACATCGCGAGCCGCTGCCCGCCCATCCTTCCGGCCCGGCGGAGATCACCGAGCGGCTGACCGCCTGCGTCGCGCGCACCCTCGCCTCGGCGCGGCGCCGCCCGCTCGGCCTCGGCGTCGCGGTCGGCGGCATGGTCGATACCAACCGGCGCAACATCATCGCCGTCAATCTCGCACCCGTCCTCGCCGGCTATCCGATCGGCGAGATCCTGGCGGGCCGCTTCGGCCTGCCGGTGCAGATCGACCATCACCCCCGCGCGCTGCTGGTGGGCGACCGCTGGTTCGGCAAGGGTCGCGGCATGCGCAACTTCGCTGTCGTCTATACCGGCGAGGTGCTCGGCGGCGCGCTCCATCTCGACGGGCATCTCTATCGCGGGGTCTCGGGCGCGGGCGGCGAACTCGGCCACACCTTCGTCCAGGTCGATGGCGACGTGTGCTATTGCGGCCGGCGCGGCTGCTGGGAGACGATCGCGACGCTCGGCTGGCTGCGCCGCCGCGCGGCCGCGGCCGGATTGCCGGAGCCCGGCGCGATCGATTCGCGCCGCCTCGTCGCGCTCGCCGAAGCCGGACGCCCCGGCGCGGCCGAGCTGCTCGACACCTATGCTCGCAACGTCGCGGTCGGCATCGCCAATCTGCAACAGACCGTCGCGCCGAACTTCTTCATCCTGCATGGCGACGTCGTCGGCGGGGGCAAGCGCATGGTCGACGCGATCGCCGCGCATGTGCGCCGCCTGGTCCCGAGCCGTCCGGGCGGCGAGGTCAGCTTCGATACCGGCGATACCGAGGATCGCGCGGCGCTTCTGGGCGCCGCAGGCCTCGTGCTGTCGGACCTGCTCCACTTCCCGCTCTGAGCGACCTGTTCGATATCGAACGCCTGACCGGCATCGTCCGTGACGGATTAGCCGACAGCCACGACGAACAGCAAAACGCCGAGAGATTCCGTTTGAATGTGTTCATTTGCCGATTAAGGTGAGCGAAGCGGAACATCGCCGGGAAGAGCGACGGAGGGTCACGCATGGTCTACAAGATCGATCCCGATGCCGACCGGGTCTATATCGACGAGTTCCGGAAGAAGCCCATCGGCGCCCACAGCCCCGGCCTCCAGCGCCTGCTGAACATCATGCGCCATGATCCGAGCGGCCGGCAGGTGGTTCTCGTCTGCCGGAAGCCGTTCGAGGAATGGGTGCTCGGCATGATGCCGCCCGACCGCTCCCAGCCCATCGCCATCGAGGACGAGCCCGTGTTCACGGATATCGAATCCGCGGAATGGGAGGTGTTTCGCCGCCGCTGGCGCGCGATCACCGGCCAAGACATCAACATGCCGCTGCGCGACTGACCTTTCCCGCCCGTTTCCGGACCCACGCCATGCTCAAGATCGTCGGCTATCCAGACCGCTACAGCGTCGCCCCGGGCGAGACCATCGCCTTCAAGATCTCGCAGGAGGAAGGCGATCATTTCGACGCGCGCATCGTCCGCGTCTTCAATGGCGACAGCAATCCCGAAGGCCCGGGCCTGCGCTTCGAGCATGTGCCCACCGCCGCCGACGGCCGCCATCCCGGCTTCGTGCAATCGATCGACGCCGGCTCCTACATGATCGCGGCCGGCGTGCCGCTGCTCGCCCGCACGGCCTTCACCTTCAGCGCCTTCGTCTGGCCGACCCTGCCGAACCGCGAGGACCAGACCCTCGCCGGGCAATGGGATCCGGCGGCGGAGGCCGGCTGGCGCATCATCGTGGCGGGCGGGCGCACCGGCATCGTCGTCGGCGACGGCAGCGGCCGCATGGCGACGGCCTTCGCCGATGGCGTCATGGTGCCGCGCCGCTGGTATCAACTCACCGTCTCCATCGATCCGGCGAGCGGCGCGGTGGCGATCGAGCAGACGCCGCTCGTCGCCTATGCCAAGACCGGCGATGCCGGCCAGTTCGCCGGCGCGCTCGACGTGCTGCCGGCCGCCATCGACGCGCCCTTCCTGCTGGCCGGCACGCGCGAGCGTGACGGTACGGTGGGCCACCATTTCGACGGCAAGATCGACAGCCCCGTCCTGCTCGAGGGCCGCCACAAGGGTACGGCACATCTGCGCCTGCTCGAACCGCATGTGCCGCTGCCGCTCGCGGCCGCGGTCGTCGCGCGCTGGGATTTCTCCCGCGCGATCGACACGGTCGACGCCGTCGATATCGGCCCGGCCGGCCACCATGGCCGGTTCGAGCAGCTGCCGACACGCGGCATGAAGGGCTGGAACTGGACCGGCGAGGAACAGTCCTGGACGCGCAAGCCCGAGCATTATGGCGCCGTCCACTTCCACCATGACGACGTCTATGACGCCGCGTGGGAGACCTCGGTCGAAGTGCGCATCCCCGACGACATGCCGAGCGGCCCCTATGCGCTGCACGCTGTCGCCGGCCCCAGCGACGAGCAGGCGACGCGCGAGGCCTATATCGCCTTCTTCGTGCGCCCGCCGCGCGACCGAGCGGCGCGCACGAACCGGCCGAAGGTACTGATGCTCGCGCCGACCATGTCCTATCTCGCCTATGCCAATCACGGCGAGCACATCACGGCGCGCGGCGCCGAGCGGCAGATGGGGCGGCTGCTGACCTTCGGCCATACCGATCTCTACATGTATGACCATGCCGAGCTCGGCGGTTCGCTCTACGACACCCATGCCGACGGCTCGGGCACCAATTATTCGAGCCGGCTGCGGCCGAACCTCAATTTCGCCCCGCGCTATCATTCCTGGCTCGGCGGCCCCGGCTCGGCGCTCTACCAGTATAATGCCGACACCCATCTCTTCGACTGGCTCGACAAGAAGGGCGTCGCCTACGACATCGCCACCGACGAGGATCTGCACGAGGACGGCTACGCCCTCCTCGCCGACTATTCGGTCGTGATCACCGGCACGCATCCCGAATACCATTCGACCGCGATGTGGGACGCCATGAAGACATGGGTCGATCGCGGCGGGCGGCTGATGTATGTCGGCGCCAATGGCTGGTACTGGCGCATCGCCTTCCACAAGCAGTTGCCCGGCGTAATCGAGCTGCGCCGCGCCGAGGACGGCATCCGCACCTGGGAGCAGGAGCCGGGCGAATATTATCATTCGTTCTCGGGCGAATATGGCGGCCTCTGGCGGCGCCTCGGCCGTCCGCCGAATGTCATGGGCGGCGTCGGCTTCATCGCGCAGGGCTTCGACATGTCGGCCTATTACCGGCGCGCGCCGGACGCGGACGATCCGCGCGCCGCGTTCATCTTCAAGGATGTTCCGGACGAGATCATCGGCGATTTCGGTCTGGTGGGCGGCGGCGCCGCGGGCATCGAGCTCGACTGCATCTCGGTTCCGCTCGGCTCGGCGCCCAACATCCTCCGCCTCGCCTCCTCGGACGGGCATAGCGGGATGATGATGCTGGTGAACGAGGAGTTCGGCGTCGTGCTGCCCAATCTCGGCGGCGATCAGAACGAGCGCGTCCACGCCGACCTCGCCTTCTACGAGACGGCGGCCGGCGGGGCGGTGTTCGCTACCGGCTCGATCGCCTGGTGCGGCTCGCTGCTGCACAATGATTGCGACAACAACGTCTCGCGCATCACCTGGAACGTGCTGGAGCGCTTCCTCGACGACACGCCCTTCTGACGGTGCCGCCGGCACCGCCAGTCCCGTTGGGTCCGGCGCGCGGATGATCTAGTCTTGGCCGTCACCGCAGGGGAATGGCAGGCTGGGAACCATGGCATTGGCTGGACTGAAGATCGTCTTTCTCGACCGCGACACGCTTTCGCCCGAGACGCGCTTCCGCCCGCCAGCCTTCGCGCATAGCCTCGTCGTGCATCAGAACACGCGGCCGGACGAGGTCGCCGTGCGCATTGCCGATGCCGATATCGTCATCTCGAACAAGGTGCCGATCCGCGCCGATGCGATCATCGGCGCGAAGCGGCTCAAGCTGATCGCGATCGCCGCGACGGGCACGGATCCGGTCGACCTCGCCGCCTGCCGCGCGGCGGGGGTCACGGTCTGCAATGTCCGCGACTATGCGGCCAACACCGTGCCCGAGCATGTCTTCGCGCTGATCCTGTCGCTGCGCCGCTCCATCGTCGCCTATCGCCAGTCCGTCATCGACGGGCGCTGGCAGCAATCGGGTCAGTTCTGCTTCTTCGACCATCCGATTGCCGATCTCGCCGGCTCGACGCTCGGCATCTTCGGTTCGGGCTCGCTCGGCAGCGCCGTGGCCCGGCTCGGTGAGGCCTTCGGCATGCGGGTGCTGCGCGCGGGGAGGAAGGGCGCGGCCGAGGCCGGCGAGGGTCGCACGCCCTTCGCCGAGGTGCTGGCGACAAGCGACGTGATCTCGCTCAACTGCCCGCTCAATGCCGAGACGCGCGGGCTGATCGGCCGGACCGAATTCGCACTGATGAAGCGGCACCCGATCCTGATCAATGCCTCGCGCGGCGGCCTCGTCGATGAGGAAGCGCTGGTCGAGGCGCTCGATGCCGGACAGATCGCCGGTGCCGGCTTCGACGTGACGCTGCCCGAGCCACCGCCCGCCGACAGCCCGCTGATGCGGATCGCGTCGCGGCCGAACGTGGTGGTGACGCCGCATGTCGCCTGGGCGAGCCGCGAGGCCATCCAGGCGCTCGCCGACCAGCTCGTCGAGAACATCGAGCTGTTCGTTGCCGGAAAACCGCGCAACACCGTCTAACATTTCGGCAGAACATGCCTCACCGCGTCGTTTCGCGACGGCGCGGGAAATTGTATGCAATTGAAGGGATAGACGGTCGGCTGGGGGACGGCGGACCGGCATGATGAACAGCGTGACGTCACAGCGGAGATGGCGCCATGAGATGTCTGATCGTCGCCGACCTGCATTATTCGCTCGCCCAGTATGACTGGCTGGTCGATGTCGCCGGCTATTTCGACCTCGTGGTCATCGCCGGAGACCATCTCGACCTCGCCTCGCAGGTCGACTGGCGGGCGCAGACCGTGGTGGTGCGCAAATATATCGACCGCATCCGCGCCAAGACACGGCTCATCACCTGTTCCGGCAATCATGATCTCGATTCGCGCGACGGCAATGGCGAGAAGGTCGCGCGCTGGATCCGCGATTTCCGCCATCGCGACGTTCCGGCCGACGACGAGAGTGTCCAGATCGAGGATATTCTGTTCACGATCTGCCCATGGTGGGATGGCCCGCTGACGCGCGAACGGGTCGGCGCGCAGATCGCTGCCGATGCGTTGAAGCCGAAATCACGCTGGATCTGGGTCTATCACGCGCCGCCGGACAATTCGCCGACGAGCTGGACCGGGCAGCGCCACTACGGCGACACGGCGCTCACCGAATGGATCGAGCAATATCGGCCGGATATCGTGTTCTCGGGCCATGTGCACCAGTCGCCCTTCGCCAAGGGTGGCTCCTGGGTCGACAAGATCGGGTCGACGATCATCTTCAATGCCGGCCACAGCTATGGTGCGCCGCCGGCCCACATCATTCTCGATACAGAGATCGGCGAGGCCGTCTGGCTGTCGCAGGCCGGCGTGCAGTCCTTCCGCCTCGACCAGCCGCTGCAACGACCGCTGCCCTACCTCACCAGCCTGCCGGACTGGCTCACATCCCGTGATCGGGCAGGCGATCAGATCCCGGCTTGAAGTCCATGTCGGGCTGGTGGAGGAGGCTTTCCAGCACCTCGCCCACCATGCCGAGATGGTCGCCGTGTCCCTCATATTGCTGTTTGACGTCAACCAGATAGCTGGTCGCCGCGTTGAGCCGCTGCGCCAGCATGCGGGCGACGAAGAACGCGATTTCGGGGTCAGCGCGCAGGAACGCGGCTGCGTCGTCAAAGACATAGACGGATGACGGCATCAGCGCGCGCACGCTCGCCGTATGAGGCGTGTCCAGCAGCACCGACATCTCGCCGAAGATCGCGCCGGGCTCGGTGACGAGCGCGACCTGCGTGTCGCCGCGCACCACCTCCAGAACGCCGTCGGCCAGCACGAAGAGCCGTCCCGAGCGCGTGCCCTCGGTCAGAAGCTCCGCGCCGGCCTCGACCTGCTGCTTGCGCCCATCGTCGTAGCGAGACAAGACCGACAACATAAGGATGCTCCCGCGCCGGTGCCGTTCCATGCTTCCCGCGCATGGAACATTGATGCTTGACCATCGTCAAAGCAATTCCCCGGCCATATGGCGATGATGTAGACTCCGCGTCCCTTCTTGCGCTCGCTCTTGGCCAGCGCCCCCTCCATGAGGCCAGGAAATGTCCCTTCCGCTCGTGGGCCGACCGCATTCCGATCGACCCAGTTTCGCCAGCATGTTCACGCCGAAACTCGTGACGATCCTGCGGGAGGGCTATCATCTTTCCGACCTCAAGGCCGACGCCATCGCCGGATTGACCGTCGCGATCGTCGCACTGCCGCTCTCCATGGCGCTCGCCATCGCGGCGGGAACGACGCCCGACCGCGGCCTCTATGCCTCCATCGTCGGCGGTTTCCTCGTCAGCGTCTTCGGCGGCAGCCGTTTCCAGATCGGCGGCCCCTCGGCCTCGTTCATCATCGTGATCGCAGCGACGGGCTCGCAATACGGCTTCGATGGCGTGCTGCTTGCCACGATGATGGCGGGCATCCTGCTCGCCGCGGCCGGCTTCCTGAGGCTCGGCACCTATGTCAAATTCATCCCCTATCCGGTGACCGTCGGCTTCACCGCGGGTATCGCGGCGATCATCTTCGCCGGCCAGATCAAGGACCTTCTCGGGCTGACGATCGACCATGAGCCCGCCGCGCTGCTGCCCAAGCTCGCAGCGCTCGCTGACGTGGCGGGGACGTTCAATCCGGCCGCGATCGCGATCGCAGCGCTGACGATCCTGATCATCTCGGGGCTGAAACGATTCCGTCCCGGCTGGCCCGGACTGCTCTTCGCCGTCGTGATCGCCTCCATCGCGGCGGCGGCGTTCTCGCTGCCCGTCGAGACGATCGGCACGCGCTTTGGCGGCATCCCGAGCACCCTGCCCGTGCCGCGCCTGCCGGACTTCACGATCGACAAGGCCATCGCGGTGTTCCCGGCGGCGGTTGCCATCGCTCTGCTCGGCGCCATCGAATCCCTGCTTTCGGCCGTCGTCTCCGACAGCATCACCGGCCGTCGCCATCGCTCGAACTGCGAACTGGTGGCCCAGGGCATCGCCAATTTCGGCTCGGCGCTCTTCGGCGGGCTCAGCGTCGCCGGCGTTCTTGCCCGCACCGCGACGAATGTGCGCGCCGGAGCGCATGGCCCGGTTGCCGGCATGCTGCATTCGGCCTTCCTGCTGGCGTTCATGCTGGTCGCGGCGCCGCTCGCGAGCTACGTGCCCCTCCCCGCTCTGGCCGGCGTGCTGGCCATCGTCGCCTGGAACATGGCGCAGAAGCACGAATTCGCCGTGCTGCTCCGCTCCTCGCATGGCGATGCCGTCGTGCTGCTCTCGACCTTCCTGCTGACGGTGTTCAAGGACATCACGCTCGGCATCGTCGTCGGCTTCACCATTGGCGCGCTGCTCTTCATCAACCGCATGTCGCAGGCGACGGCGGTGGAGACGCAGACCCCCTTCGTCGCCGACGATACGGCCGACGATGCCGAGCCGCGCACGCGCTACAATTCGGCGATGGCGACCGACAAGGACATCATCGTCTATCGCATCACCGGCGCCTTCTTCTTTGCCGCCGCCTCTTCGGTCGGCTCGGTGCTCGACAGCATCGCCGACCAGCGCAAGACGGTGGTGATCGACTTCTCGGCCGTTCCCTTCCTCGATTCGACGGCGGCGAACACGATCTACGGCGTCGTGCGAAAAGCCGTGCGGCACGGCACGAAGCTCTATCTCACCGGCACCACGCTCACCGTGCGCCAGACGCTGCTCCGGCACGACGTCACGTCGGAGATGGTGAGCTATCGCGCGACCATCGAAGACGCGATTTCCGAGGCCAAGGGCGAGCCCGCCAACGAGGATGCGGTCTCGCTGGCGCCGGTCTGAGGGACGGACGGCACGGTTGACGGCATCAGGCTGCCTGTTTAGACGCATTCTAAACAGAGGCCATCGCAATGCTCTTCACCCGGACCGACCGCAAGCGCTTCTCCGAGCTTTCGGAAAAGGAAATCCTCGCGCTGGCGATTTCGTCGGAAGAGGATGACGGCCGCATCTACGCGACCTATGCGGAGCATCTGCGCAAGGACTATCCCGGCTCCGCCGCCATGTTCGACGAGATGGCGGCCGAGGAGGACGTGCATCGCAAGCGCCTGATCGGCGAGTTCCAGCGCCGTTTCGGCGATACGATCCCGCTCATCCGCCGCGAGCACATCACCGGCTATTATTCGCGCCGGCCGATCTGGCTGGTCGAGAATCTCGGCATCGAGCGGATCCGGCAGGAAGCGGCCAATATGGAGGCCGACGCCTACAACTATTACCTGGCCGCCGCGCAGCGGACCAGCGATCCGCAGACGCGCGAACTGCTCGGCGATCTCGCCGCGCAGGAAAGCCAGCACATGGTGCGGGCCAGCGAGGCGGAAGCAACCCATCTGCCGGACGATGCGCGCGCCGAGGAAGCGCATCAGGCGCGCCGCCAGTTCATCCTGACCTGGGTGCAGCCGGGCCTCGCCGGCCTCATGGACGGCTCTGTCTCGACGCTCGCGCCGATCTTCGCGACGGCGTTCGCGACGCAGGATTCGCGCACCACGCTGCTGGTCGGCCTTGCTGCCGCCACCGGCGCCGGCATTTCCATGGGCTTCACGGAAGCGGCCCATGACGACGGCGTTCTGTCGGGGCGCGGATCGCCGCTGAAGCGCGGCCTCGCCTCCGGCATCATGACGGCGATCGGCGGGCTCGGGCATGCCCTGCCCTATTTCATCCCGCATTTCTGGACCGCGACCGCGATCGCCATCGCCGTCGTCTTCGTCGAGCTGTGGGCCATCGCCTATATCCAGAACCGCTTCATGGAGACGCCGTTCTTCCGCGCGGCGCTGCAGGTCGTGCTCGGCGGCGCCCTCGTTCTGGCGGCCGGCATCCTGATCGGCTCCGGGTAGCGCGCCGGCACGCGGCACGAAGTCCACATGGGGCGCGTGACTTAGGTCAACAGCGCTGACATGTGCATCCGTTAGGTTGCGGTGTGATAGGCTCAACCCGAACACACACATTCGCGGAGATGCTCGTGCTCTTCTCAAGGCCGATCCTCATCGCTTTCGCCCTCGTTCTCGCGACCTCCGTCAGCACGCCGCGACCGGCGATGGCGGATGACTCCGGCGGGTTCACGGCCAAGCTGCAGGCACTCTGGCAGAAGCTCGGCGGCAAGCGGCTGCCCGACGGGATCGCGGCTGCGAATGGTCGCATCGAGGCCGACGAAATCCTCGTCTCCGCCAAGCTCGCCGGCCGGGTCTCCGAAGTGCTGGTCAATGAAGGCGACACCGTCGATGCGGGCGCCGTCATCGCGCGCATGGATACGAGCGAGCTCGACGCCGAACTCGCGGGCGGCAATGCGCAGGTCCGCCGCGCCGAGACTGCGATTGCGAGCGCTGAGGCGGCGATCGCGCAGCGGCAGAGCGAACTCGCCCTCGCCGAGCAGGAATTCGACCGCGCCTCTCAGCTCAAGGACAAGGGCTTCGGCACGCAGCAGGCGGTCGACCTGAAGCAATCCACGCTGAATGTCGCCCGAGCCGCGCTGAATGCGGCCAATGCCAGCCTCGACGATGCCAAGGCCGCCGCCGACGCGGCCCGCGCCGATGTCGCGCGCATCGCCTCGATGATCGATGACTCTGTGCTCAAGGCGCCGCGCCGGGGGCGGGTCGAATACAAGCTCGTCCAGTCGGGCGAGGTTGTGGGCGCTGGGGCGCCGATCGTGACGCTGCTCGATCTTGCCAGCGTCTACATGACGGTGTTTGTGCCCGCGCGCGTCGCCGGCGTGCTGAAGATCAGCGACGAGGCGCGGATCGTGCTCGATCCGGCGCCCGATTACGTCGTGCCGGCGACCGTTTCCTTTGTCGCAGGCAGCGCGCAATTCACGCCGAAGACCGTCGAGACCAGCGACGAGCGGGAGAAGCTGATGTTCCGCGTCAAGCTCCAGATCGCCCCGACGCTGCTGCAGGAATATGAGAACTATGTGAAGACCGGCGTGCGCGGCGTCGCCTATATGCGCACCGATCCGAAGCTCACATGGCCGGCCGAACTCGAGGTGAAGCTGCCGAAATGAGCACCCCGGCGATCCGCTTCGCCGGCGTCGGCCACCGCTACGGCAAGACGATCGCGCTCGACGGCGTCGACATCGAGGTGCCGAGCGGGATCATGGCCGGCCTGATCGGTCCCGACGGCGTCGGCAAGTCGACACTGCTCGGCATCGTCGCCGGCGTGACCAAGATCCAGACCGGCAGCGTGAGCGTGCTCGGCGCGGACATGACCAAGGCCTCCGATCGCCGCGATGCGGGCGGGCGGATCGCCTATATGCCCCAGGGTCTCGGCCGCAATCTCTACCCGACGCTGAGCATCGAAGAGAATCTCGATTTCTTCGGCCGCCTGTTCGGCCAGGGCGCGAGCGAGCGCGCGGCGCGGATCACTGGACTGCTCGACGCCACCGGCCTCGCCCCGTTCCGCGACCGCCCCGCCGGCAAGCTCTCGGGCGGCATGAAGCAGAAGCTCGGCATCTGCGCCGCGCTGATCCACGACCCCGACCTTCTCATCCTCGACGAGCCGACGACCGGCATCGATCCGCTGTCGCGCCGCCAGTTCTGGGAGCTGATCGACCGCATCCGCGCCCGCCGCCCCGGCATGAGCGTCATCGTCGCCACCGCCTATATGGAGGAGGCCGACCGGTTCGACTGGCTCGCCGCCATGTATGACGGCCGCATCATCGCCCGGGGAACGCCGGGCGAGATCCGGCAGCAGGCCGGCGCGGACACGCTGGAGCGCGCCTTCGTCGCGCTGCTGCCCGAGGAGATCCGTGCGGCCGACACGCCCTTGCCCGATCTGCCGCGGACCAGCGGGGACGGCGCGCCGGCGATCGAGGCAGAGGGCCTCACCGCTCGCTTCGGCACGTTCACGGCCGTCGACCATGTCAGCTTCCGGATCGAGAAGGGCGAGATTTTCGGCTTTCTCGGCTCCAACGGCTCCGGCAAGAGCACGACGATGCGGATGCTGACCGGCCTCTTACCGGCGAGCGAAGGCGAGGCGAAGCTGTTCGGCCAGAAGCTGAACGCGAACGACATGGAGACGCGCCGGCGCGTCGGCTTCATGTCGCAGGCCTTCTCGCTCTATGGCGAGCTGACGGTCCGGCAGAACCTCGTGCTGCACGCCGAGCTGTTCCAGCTGCCGATGGACCAGATCGAGCCGCGGGTCGAGGAGATGCTGGATCGCTTCGATCTGCGCGCCGTCGCCGACCAGCGCCCCGACAGCATGCCGCTCGGCATGCGCCAGCGCCTGCAGCTCGCCGTCGCCCTCGTCCACCGGCCGGAAATCCTGATCCTCGACGAGCCGACCTCGGGCGTCGATCCCGTGGCGCGCGACGGCTTCTGGCGCATCCTCCTGGAACTGTCGCGCAAGGAAGACGTGACGATCTTCCTGTCGACGCATTTCATGAACGAGGCGGAACGCTGCGACCGCATCTCGCTGATGCATGCCGGCAAGGTGCTGGCCGTCGGCAGTCCGGCCGAGCTCAAGGCCGAGCGGGGCATGGATTCGCTCGAGGACGTGTTCATCGCCGTGCTGGAGGCGGCGGGCATGGGCGCCCAGGAGGACGACTCCGGCGCGGACACGCAGGATTTCGCGCCGGCCAAGCTCAACCGCTTCGATGTGCGCCGCCTCTGGGCCTATGCCTGGCGCGAGGCGCTTGAGATCGTGCGTGACCCGGCGCGGCTCGTCTTCGCGTTTCTCGGACCGCTCCTGCTGATGCTGACCTTCGGCTTCGGCATCTCGTTCGATGTCGAGCATCTGCGCTTCGCAGCCTTCGATCAGGACCAGAGCGCGCAGAGCCGGCAACTGCTGGAGAGCTTCCAGGGCTCGCGCTATTTCGACGAACAGGCGCCGATCACCGCGCCGGACGAGATCGACCGGCGGCTCGAGAGCGGCGATATCGCGCTCGCGATCGAGGTGCCGACCACTTTCGGCCGCGACCTGATGCGGGGCCTCAAGCCGGAAGTCGGCATCTGGATCGACGGCGCGATGCCGTTCCGAGCGGAGACGATGCGCGGCTATGTGTCGGGCCTCGCCCTCACCTATCTGACCGACGAGGTTCAGCGCCAGACGGGGACGACGGCGTCGCCCTATCCGATCGGGATCGAGACGCGCTTCCGCTACAACCAGTCCTTCAAGAGCACCAATGCCATCGTGCCGAGCGTCATCGTGCTGGTGCTGGTGCTGATCCCGGCGATCATGACGGCGATCGGCATCGTGAAGGAGAAGGAATCCGGCTCGATCACGAATTTCCAGTCGACGCCGGTGACCAAGGTCGAATTCCTGCTCGGCAAGCAATTGCCCTATGCCCTGATCGCCTTCGTCAATTTCCTGATGCTGGTGCTGCTGGCGCGCTTCGTCTTCGACGTGCCCGTCAAGGGATCGTTCCTGACGCTCGCGGCGGCGACGCTCGCCTATGTGCTGGCGACGACCGGCTTCGGCCTGTTCGTCTCCTCCTTCGTGAAGAGCCAGGTGGCGGCGATCTTCGCCACCGCCATCATCGCCATCATCCCGTCGGTGAACTTCTCCGGCCTGCTGGTTCCGGTCTCCTCGCTGTCGGGCGGCGGGCGGCTGCTCGGGCTCGCCTTCCCCGCGGCCTGGTACCAGCCGATCAGCGTCGGCGCCTTCGCCAAGGGGCTCGGCTTCGCGGAACTGTGGCCGAACATGCTCGTGCTGGTGCTCTTCGCGCTCGGCTTCATCGGCGCCGCCGTCGTCGCGCTGCGCAAGCAGGGAGCCTGAGCATGGCGAGCCGCTCGATGAAGACCCCCGCCGCGCGGATCGCCCGCGTCTTCCGCCTCGGCGTCAAGGAGCTCTACAGCCTCAAGGCCGATCCGGTTCTGGTGCTGCTGATCGTCTATGCCTTCACCGTCGCGATCTATGCGGTCTCGACCGGCGCCAAGATGGAGGTGCTGAACGCCTCCGTCGCGATCGTCGACGAGGATCAGTCGAACCTTTCGGGGCGGCTCCGCGACGCGATCCTCGCACCCTTCTTCAAGGAACCGGTATCGATCGGGGCCGACCAGATCGATGCCGTGATGGATTCCGGGCAGTTCGTCTTCGTCATCGAGATCCCGCCCAAGTTCGAGCAGGATGCGCTGGCCGGCAAGAAGCCCTCGGTCCAGATCAATGTCGATGCGACCGCGATGTCGCAGGCCGGCAATGGCGCGTCCTATCTGCAATCGATCCTGCTGCAGGAAGCCGTCGCCGCGCTCGGCGCCAGTTCCAGCCAGCCGATCGACCTCGTCGTTCGCGCCAAGTTCAATCCGAACCTCGTCTCGTCCTGGTTCACCGCGCTGATGCAGGTCATCAACAATGTGACGATGCTGTCGATGATCCTGAGCGGTGCGGCGCTGATCCGCGAGCGCGAGCACGGCACGATCGAGCACCTCCTGGTCATGCCCGTGACGCCGACGGAGATCATGCTCGCCAAGATCTGGGCCAATGGTCTCGTGATCATCGTCGCGGCCGGCATCTCGCTCTTCGCCATCGTCGAGCGGCTGCTCGGCGTGCCCGTGCAGGGATCGATCCCGCTCTTCCTCGCCTCGGCCACGCTCTATCTGTTCTCGGTCACGTCGCTCGGCATCCTCATCGCCACCGCCTCGACCTCGATGGCGCAGTTCGGACTGATCGTGATGCCGGTGCTGATCGTCATGATCCTGCTCTCCGGCAGCACCACGCCGATCGAAAGCATGCCGAACTGGCTGCGCTATGCGATGCAGGTCTCGCCCTCGACGCATTTCGTGGCGCTGTCGCAGGCGATCCTCTATCGCGGCGCCGGCATCGCGGTGATCTGGCCGCAACTCGCCGCTTTGGTGGTGATCGGCGCCGCCTTTTTCAGCCTGGCGCTGATGCGATTCCGCAAGGCGCTCTTGAACGCCTCCTGAGGGGCTCAGCCGGCGGCGGCATTGCGCTTTCGCGTCTCTGCGGCCTTCTTGGCCGAGCGCGAGCGCTCTGCGGCTGGCCGCTCCGCTGCGGCCTCGCCGCCGAGCTTGCCGCCGCGATGCGCAGCGGGATGGCCGGTGTCCTTGCCGCGTCCCGAGCCGCCTGGCTTCTTGCCGCCGCCATCGTCCTTGTTGACGGTCGCCCAGGCACGGCGCTCCGCCTCGTCGGTCGAGACGCCCTTTTCCTCATAGCTCTCGGCGATATGGTCCGCCTTGCGCTCCTGCTTGTCCGTATATTTCGATTTGTCGCCACGGGGCATGGTCGTCCTCCTCTTCCTGCGATCTGATTCCAGCAACCTGAACGGCCCGCCGCGGCGTCGGTTCCCTCGGGCCCCGGGCGGCGGCCCGAACTGGTTCCGGGAAATCGCGGCGAAGCGGACCTAGAGGGAGGACCGTCGGCTTGCCAAGCTCTGGCGTGATCCGCCCTTCAGCGGGCTGCCGGAGTTCCTCATGACGTCCGAAACACGATTTGCGCTGGTCGGCGCCGGCTTCATCGGCCGTTCGCATGCGCTGGCGATCCATGCCGCGAACCTCGCCTTCCCGGACCTGCCGCTGAAGGCGCGTGCCCATATCCTCGCCGAGGATAGCGAGGCGCGCGCCACCGCGGCGGCCGCCCGTCTCGGCTTCGATCGCGCGACGGCATCCTGGCAGGAGGCCGTCGAGCAATCGGATGCGGTGGTGATCGCCGTTCCCGGCTTCCTGCACTTCCCGATCGCGGAATTCGCGCTGAAGAACGGCAAGCCGGTGCTGTGCGAGAAGCCGGTCGGGCTCGGCACGGCGGAGGCGCGGCGCCTTGCGACGCTCGCCGCCGAGACCGGAACGGTGAACGCCGTCGGCTTCACCTATGTCCGCCTGCCGCTGGTCCGCCATGCCAGAGACCTGATCGGAAGCGGCGCCTTCGGGCGCGTGCTGCAGGTACGCGGCCGGCATTTCGAGGATTATCTCGCTGATCCCGCCGCCCCGCATGGCTGGCGCCTGTCGCAGGCGAGCGCCGGGCGCTTCGGCGCGCTCGGCGATCTCGGCTACCATATCCTCGCGATGCTCCGCTTCCTCTGCGGCCCGATCGCGGAGCTCTCCGGCCTCGCCCGGACCTTTCACACGGCGCGCCCCTCGCCGACGGGGCCTCGGGTGGTCGAGAACGAGGACTATGCCGCGGCGACGCTCGTCTTCGAGAGTGGCGCCGTCGGCACGGTCGAGACCAGCCGCGTCGCGCTCGGCCGCAAGATGGAGGTCTCGTTCGAGATCGTCTGCGAGGGCGCGACGATCGCCTTCGACGCCGAGCGGATGAACGAACTACGGATCTACGAGGCCGGGCAAAGCGCCGAGGGGCAAGGCTTCCGCACCATCCTCGCCAATGCGAGCCACCCCGACTTCGCGGCGTTCCTGCCGGCGCCGGGGCACCAGATCGGCTTCAACGATCTGAAGACCATCGAGATCGCGTCGTTTCTGCGCGCCATCGCGGCGGGCCAGAGCCTCGCGCCGGATCTCGCTGAGGCGGCCCGCATCAGCGCGCTCTGCGACGCCATCCTCGATTCGAGCGCGAGCGGCGGGCGCATCGCGGATCCCGAAACTCATCACCCCGAAACGCGTGGGAGCACGGCGCAATGAGCGTTCGCATCGGCATCAATCCGATCACCTGGACCAATG
Source organism: Kaistia hirudinis (assembly GCF_014196455.1). Taxonomy (GTDB): domain Bacteria; phylum Pseudomonadota; class Alphaproteobacteria; order Rhizobiales; family Kaistiaceae; genus Kaistia; species Kaistia hirudinis. The sequence continues at coordinate 401,397 of NZ_JACIDS010000002.1, read as the reverse complement.
ACGACGTGCCGGAGCTGGGTGGTGACACGCCGCTCGAAACCTGCCTCGCCGAGATGCGGCAGGCGGGCTATCGCGGCACGGAGCTCGGCGGCAAGTATCCGCGCCAGTCGGCGGTGCTCGGCCCGATCCTCGCGCGCTACGGGCTGGACCTCGTCTCCGGCTGGTATGACGGCCGAATCCTCGAACGCGCGGTGGAGGTCGAGTTCGAGGCGATCCTGCCGCATCTCACCCTGCTCCGCGACCTCGGCGCGAAGCATGTCGTCTATGCCGATACCTCTCGTGGCCGTCATGACGGCATCTTCGGCCCGATCTCGCAGCGCCCGAAGCTCGAGGAGCATGAGTGGCAAGGCTATGGCGAGAAGATCACGCGCCTCGCCGACAGCATGGCGGAGTTTGGCGTCGGCATGGCGTTCCACCACCATATGGGAACGATCATCGAGACCGACGCGGAGATCGACCGGCTCATGGATGTCACCGGCCACAGCGTCGGCCTGCTGTTCGATACCGGCCACTGTCTCTTTTCCGGCGGCGATCCGGCGCGGCTGCTGGCGCGCAATATAGACCGCGTGGTGCACTTCCATTGCAAGGACGTGCGGCCGGCCATGCTGGAAAAGGCGCGGCGCACCGATATGAGCTTCATGGGCGCCGTGCTGGACGGCATCTTCACCGTGCCGGGCGATGGCAGCGTCGATTTCCTCGCATTGCTGAAGCCGCTGGCCGCGCGCGGCTATGAGGGCTGGCTCGTCGTCGAGGCGGAGCAGGATCCGGCCAAGGCGCCGCCGCTCGAATACGCGACCAAGGGCTACCGTTCGCTGCTCGCAACGGCCCGCGAGGCGGGCTTCACGGTCGTCACGCGGGAGGACGGCTGAGCCCTTGGCTCAGCCGACTGCGATGGCGCGCTTTTCCCGCGCGCTCGTGACCGCCGCCTCGACGAGGCGGATGCCCCTGAGGCCGTCGGCGAAGGTCGGAAACGCATCCGTTTCGCCGCGCATGCCGGCCCAGGCGGCGGCGACGATGTTGCGGAATGCGTCGATATAGCCTTCGGCATGGCCCGCGGGCAGCGCGGTGAGATCGGCCTCCTCCGCCGCCATGAGCGAAGGCGCGCGCTGGCGGATCAGCGTGCCGTCGACGCTCCGCTCGCGATAGGTGTTCGGTTCCTCCTGGTTCCAGTCGAACCCTTTGAGCGCGCCATCGACCGACAGGACGATGGTGTTCGGGTGGCCGACCGATACGCAGCTGATCGTCGCGCTACCACCACCGCCACCCGAAAGGCGCACCAGCAGGTCGACCTGATCCTCGACATCGACCATGACGCGGACCGAGCCGTCCTCGGCCATGTGTCCCGGTGGCCGCGGGCCCTGCCCTTCGCCGCCGCGCCAGATCCGCTCGCGCTGGTGGATCGAGAGCTGCGCCGCGATCTCGACGATGCGCTCGCCGGTGACGTGCTCGACCAGATCGAGCCAGTGCACGCCGACATCCATCAGCGCATAGCCGGGGCCGACGCTGCCCGGCGTGAAGTGCCACATATATTTCGCGGGATCGAAGCCATCTTCGGACAGATAGCAGCCGGAGACGCGGCGCAGGGCGCCGAAGACCCCCTCCCGCACCTTGCGCCGCAGCGCCGCCACCAGCGGATAGCCGCGATAATTATACGCGACCGCGCCGATGCGCCCGGCGCGCACCGCCGCCTCGATCATGCGTTCCGCCGCAGCGAGCGAGGTCGCCATCGGTTTTTCGCAGAGGACATGCGCCCCGGCGGCGAAGCCGGCCAGCGCATGGGCTTCGTGCAAATGGTTGGGCGTGCAGACATGCAGGACATCGGGACGCTGCTCGTCCAGCATCGCCGCGAGATCGTCATAGGCCGGCACCGGCGCGAGCGCCGCGGCCGCCGCGCGTGAACGGCCGCAGACGCCGACCAACTCGCCGCCGAGATCGCGGATGATGCGCCGATGGACGCGGGCGATGCCCCCGGTCCCGACAATCGCAATCCTCATGCGACCTCTCCTGCAAACGTTTGCATGATGCGTACTCCTCGCCGGCGACGTGTGCATAGGTATTCAACAAGCGGATGCGCAACGAGTCAAAGGGAAACGCCAAATAGTGCGCTATTTCATGAGCTTGATGGACGAAATCCGGGTCGGACGATCTCCGGATGAGTCTCTTGCAAGCGCTTGCATTCATTTGTAGCATCGGCGCTTCTCGGCATGGCACTGGCGGCAATGACCTCATCACGCAGGACGTCTCGCCCCACTCTTTCCGACATCGCGCGGGCGCTCGATCTGTCCGAGGCGACGGTATCGCGGGCGCTCCGCGGCAGCCCGATCATCAGTGAGCAGACCCGCACCGACGTCGCCCGCGTGGCGCGCGAGCTCGGCTATGTCCCCAATGCCGCGGCGCGCAGCCTCGCCCGTCAGGCCAGCCACACGCTGGGGCTCCTCGTCCCCGACGTCACCGATCCCGTGCACGGCATGATCGTCGCCGGCTTCGGCCAGGCGGCGGCTGCGGCGGGCTACACGGTGCTGATGCTGGACGGCGTGCGCGAGGATCGCCGCCGCGCCAGCGCGCTCAGGACGCTGCGCGAGCATCAGGCGCAGGGCGTCGCCTTCTGCAGCGCGCCGGTCTCGCCCGAGGAAGCAGCCGAGGCCCTGCGGCCTGCCCACGCCGTGTTCGTGCTGCCGGAATGGACGGGCGCGGATGCCGAGGACCGGCCACTTGGCCGGATCCGTGCGGACGATGCGGTCGGCATCCACCTTCTGGTCGAGCATCTGCTCGCGACCGGCCGCCAGCGCTTCTCCTATGTCAACGGGCCGGACATCGCGTCGAACCGGCTGCGGCGCGGTTCGATCCTCCGGGCGCTGGAGGCGCAGCATGTCGAGCCGCGCATCCGCGAGTTCTCGGCGAGCCTCGACCGGGCGGAGATCGACGCCGTCGCGCGGCTCGCAGCCCGCGAACGACCGGACGTGCTGATGTGCTACGACGACAAGCTCGCGCTGCACCTGCTCGATGCGCTGCGCAATGTCGGGCTGCGCGTGCCGCAGGACGTGGCGGTCACGGGCTTCGACGGCATCCCCTTCGCCGCCGTCGCCAATCCGCGCCTCACCACGATCGAGCAGCCCGCCGAGCAGATGGGCGCGCGCGCCGCCGAGGCGCTGATCGCGGCGATCGAGAGCGGTGCGCCGCCGCAGGACCAGTTGCTGCCCGTCCGCCTCGCCGTGCGCGAAAGCTCCCTCAGCGGGAGGGCGGGCAATGGGTGAGCACCAGCGCCTCTCGATCGACCTGATCTCGGTCGACCGGACCTGCAGCGAGCCGATGCACCGGCAGATCTATGGTTCGCTCCGCCGCTATATCCTCTCGGGCCAGATCCCGTCACAGACGCTGCTGCCCTCGACGCGTTCGCTGGCCGAGGATCTGAATGTCGGGCGCAACACCGTCATCGCCGCCTATGACCAATTGCTCGCCGAGGGCTTCATCGAGGCACGGGCGGGCTCGGGCACCTGGGTGGCGCAGATCCAGCAATGCCGCTCGAGCCCGGCGGCGCGCGTCCACCCGCACAATCCCGACCGCCTGTCGCGGCGCGGGCGGACGATCGTCAACGGGCCGCAGCCGCCGCGCAACGCCGGCGTCGTCAATCTCCATCCCGGCGTGCCGGAGACGACGCTGTTTCCCTTCTCGATCTGGAGCAGCCTGCTCCTGCGCAATTCGCGCAGCCGCGACGAAAGCCTGCTCGGCTATCTCTCCTTCGCCGGCCATCCGGGCCTGCGCCAGACGATCGCCAATAACATCTCCGTCTCGCGCGGCATCACCTGCTCGGCCGACCAGGTGATCGTGGTGACGGGCGCGCAGGCGGCGCTCGACCTCGTCTCGCGCGTGCTGATGGACGAGGGCGACAATGTCTGGATGGAGGAGCCGGGCTATCTCGGCGCCAAGAGCGCGTTCCTGGCGAGCGGCGCCCGCCTCGCTCCGCTGATGGTCGACCGCCGCGGCTGGAACCTCGCCGATCCCGACCTGCCGACGCCCCGGCTGATCTATGTGACGCCGTCCTGCCAATGGCCCTTCGGCACCATCATGCGGATAGAGGAGCGGCTGCAATTGCTGGCGATCGCCGACCGCGCCGGCGCCTGGATCATCGAGGACGATTATGACGGCGAATATCGCTATCGCGGCAGCCCCATTCCGGCGCTGCGCGGCCTCGATCACGCCGACCGCGTCATCTATATCGGCTCCTTCGGCAAGACGCTGATCCCGGCGCTGAGGATCGGCTATCTGATCGTGCCGCGGGAACTGTCCGAGTCTTTCGACAAGGCGGTCAGCATCACCGGGCAGTTCGCGCCGCTGATCCTGCAGGCGACGGTTAACGATTTCATCCGCCAGGGCTATTTCGCGACGCATCTGAAGCGCATGCGCCGCCTCTATGCCCGCCGGCAGGCGCAGTTCGTCCGCCTCTGCGAGGAGCATCTCGGCGAATGGGTCAGCGTCGCCGAGAACGACGCCGGCATGCAGGTGCTGGCGTCCTTCAAACGGCCGATGAGCGATCGCGACGTGGTCGCGGCCGCCGTCAAGGAAGGGCTCGACGTCCAGGGCATCTCGAACAACTACCATTCGACGATGCCCGAGCACGGGCTGCTGCTCGGCTATGCCGCCCATGACGAGCGGCAGAGCCTGCGGGCCGTGCAGGCGCTGCGCGCCGCCTTCAGGAGGATCGGCGCATGAGGCGATCAGACGCCCGCGCTGTCGAATTTCTGCAGGTCGATCGGCTCGACCTTGCGCAGTTCGATCGCGTTCGCGTCGACATTCTCGAGCGCGACGCGGGCGGCGGCGTCGATGTTGTGGATCATGTCGTCGATCTCGCTCTCGGTGTGCAGCGGATGCATCGCGATCATGACGGTGCGGTTGAGGATATCGAGCGAGCGCTTGCCGAGATCCTTCGGATAGTCGAGCCGCAAGCCCTGATTGGCCGGGAGCTTGTAGGGGTCGAGCGCGGGATGATGCGCGCCCTCATGCATCAGCACCTGGTCCCACTGGGTGAAGTTGTGGCGCCCGGTCTTGCCGGCGATGACGCTGGGAATCGTCTTCGCAAAGGCCTGCGCGGCAGCCTCGGTCGGGAGGATGTACATCAGCTGCGCCGCGCAATCATGGTCGGCACTGTTCATCGGCGAGGCGCGCAAGCCGAGATTGTCGAGATGGCGCGTGCCCGCGAGGATCTTCTTCTTCTCCGCCCGCATGGCGCCGATCATGCCGTCGAGCCGGTCCAGCTGGACGTTGAGCATGGCGCCCATGATCTCGGAGGCACGGGCTCCGGCCCCGGCGAAGGGAACGATCGAGTCGCTGCGGCCCTGCCAATAGAAATGACAGGGGTCGATGGCGCAGCGCGCCCGCTCGATCACCTTGGGATCCGAGGTCGCGATGCCGCCACCCTCGCCCGCCGTCATGTTCTTGAAATAATTGAACGAATACGCGCCGGCATGACCGATCGAGCCGAGCTTGCGGCCCTCATAGGAGCCGCCGATGCCCTGGCAGACGTCCTCGAGCACGAGGAGGCCGTGCTTCCTTGCGATCTGCATGATCGCGTCCATGTTGCAGGCCGCCCCCCACATATGCACCGGGATGATTGCGCGGGTGTGCGGGCCGATGGCGTCGCGGATGGCGTTCGGATCGATGGTGAGGCTCTCGTCGATATCGACGATGACGGGGATCGCGCCGACGGCGAGCACGGCGGTCGCCGTCGCCATATAGGTGTGGGCAGGCACCAGCACCTCGTCGCCCGGGCCGATGCCGAGGCCGATCAGCCCTGCATAGAGGCCGAAGGTGCCGCTCGCCGCGAGCGCGAACTGCTCGACGCCGAGATGCGCGGCATAGCGGGCCTCGAAGCGATCGCACTCGCTGCCCTTGCCGTATCGGAACAATTCGCCCGAACGGATCACCCTGGCGATGGCGGCGATCTCTTCTTCACCCACGATGTACATGGAAGTCTCCCATCAGACGAACGGTCTCGATTGATTGACCGCGTGCGCGGCCCATTGAAAGAACCAATCCGCCCCGATCTGACCGGGCCATTGCCGCGGCATCGCATTCGTGATTTTCGCGTGAATCCAGAGGCCTGCGCGGATCGCGGATCGTCCGGGGCGAATCGTACCCATCCGAAAACGCGAAATTGGCTCTGTCTGCCGCGCGAGCTTCATCGTTTCCTGAAACCCGGTTGCAGGCGGCTGGCGCAGGGATGCCGGCCGCTCCGCAAGCCCCCGTGCAATGCGCCGGATGGCGCAACGGGGCGGCGCGTTCGCTTCGATAGCGGACCCGCCGCGCCGATCCGGCCCACGCCCGCAAGAGGCAGCCGGACCAGAGCCGCTGGCGTTCCGGCCGAACGACAGCGGAACAGAGGGAAGGCCGAGCTGACCTAAACGGGAGATCCACATGAAATCCGCAGCCAGAATTGCTGTCGCCGCCATGATGTCGGCGGGGCTCCTCGCCGGCGCCGCGCATGCCGAGGGCCTCAAGGAAGCCAAGGACGTCCACATCACCTTCGTCGTGCATGGCGCGGCGGCCGATCCCTACTGGTCGGTGGTCAAGCGCGGTGTCGACGATGCCGCCGCGCTCACCGGCGCCAAGGTCGACTATTACAACCCGCAGGTATTCGACGTGGTCGAGCAGGCGCGCCTGATGGAGGCCGCGATCGCGACCAAGCCGGATGGCATCGCCGTCTCGATCGCCGATGCCGACGCCATGCGCAAATCCGTCACCGCTGCGGTCGCGGCCGGCATTCCGCTCGTCGTCGTCGATTCCGGCGAGAAGCCCGGCACCGAGATGGGCGCCGGCATGTATGTCGGCACGGTGTCGGAATATGATTCCGGCAAGAAGGCCGGCGAGCGCCTTGCCAAGGAAGGCATCCTCAAGGTCGTCTGCATCAATCACGAGGTCGGCAATGTCAGCCTCGACGAGCGCTGCCAGGGTCTGAATGACGGGCTGAAGCCGTCGGGCGGCGGCACAGAGGTCGTCGCAGTCACGCCGGACCCGGCCGACGTCAAGCGCCGTACCGAGGCCTATCTCTCGGCCCACCCCGAAGTTCAGGCGGTGTTCGCCATGGGCGCCGGTGCCGCCGCGCCGTTGATCCAGCTCTTCGACGAGAAGGAACTGCAGGGCAAGCTCAAGCTCTACACCTTCGACATCAGCCCCGAGGTCCTCGACGCGATCATCGCCGGCAAGATGGGCTTCGGCATGGATGCGCAGCAGTATCTCATGGGCTACCTGCCGGTGATCTTCCTCGTCGAGCACGCTACGCACGGCTTCTGGCCGCTCGACAGCTTCTATACCGGCCCGCTCTTCATCGACACGCCCGACAAGGCCAAGGCGATCCAGTCGCTCGCCAAGGCTGGCATCCGCTGATCGCACGAACTGGAGGCGCCGGTTCCGGCGCCTCCGGCCGCATGCCGGGTCGAGGAGTCCGATGACGATCGTGAACGAAGAAACCGAAAAGACCGAGATCAGCGCCGCAGCCGAGCGCTTCGGCCTCCGCCCCAAGCGCGCGGGCGGACGGGACGAGCGGCTGGCGGCGACCGGCCGCCTGACGCAGACCCTGCGCCGGCCGGAGGCAGGCGCGGCGGCCGGACTGATCGCGACGATGATCATCTTCGCGCTGCTGCCGGGCGCCGCCAATCTCTATTCGCTGCAAGGCGCGATGACCGTGCTGACGCTCTCGGCGGAGCTCGGCATCGTCGCCACGGCGGCGGCGCTGCTGATCATCGCCGGCGAGTTCGACCTGTCGGTCGGCTCGATGATCGGTTTTGCCGGCGTCGTGATCGGCCTCACCGTGCGCTATCTCGGCCTGCCGCTCTGGGGCGGGATCGGCTGCGCCTTCGCCGTCGCCATCCTCGTCGGCTATCTGAACGGCCTCATCGTCGTGAAGACGCGCCTGCCCTCCTTCATCGTCACGCTGGCCTCGCTCTTCATCCTGCGGGGCCTCTCCGTCGGCCTCACCCGCGCCGTGACCGGCCGCACGCAGATCCCCTATATCCTCGACGACGTACCCGATCCGGCGACGGCGAGCCTCTTCAACGGCCACATCCTCACCGGCTTCTTCCAGTGGATGGGGAGCCACGGCTGGATCGCGACGCGCTCGGACGGCGCGCCCTTCGTCACCGGCATTCCGATGTCCATCGTCTGGTGGCTCGTGCTGACCGTCATTGCCGGCTATGTGCTGACGCAGACGAAATTCGGCAACTGGATCTTCGCGACCGGCGGCGATTCGACCATTGCGCGCAATGTCGGCGTTCCCGTCGACCGGGTGAAGATCGGGCTCTTCATCTACACCGCCTGCGCGGCCACGCTGCTCGCCACCATCCAGGTCATGGAGGCCGGCTCGGCGGATACGACGCGCGGCCTGCTCAAGGAGTTCGAGGCGATCATCGCCGCGGTGATCGGCGGCGTGCTGCTGACCGGCGGCTATGGCACCGTCTATGGCGTGCTGTTCGGTGCGCTCATCTTCGGCCTCGTGCAGATGGGCATCTTCTACACCGGCATCGACACCGACTGGTTCAAGGTCTTCCTCGGCGTCGTCATTCTGCTCGCCGTGCTCGTGAACAACTGGATCCGCGTGAAGGCACTCACGCGGGGAGGACGCAAATGACGACGACACGCGCCACCGCACCCGCCATGGAGCTGAAGGGCGTCAGCGTCTCCTTCGGCTCGGTCAAGGCGCTGCAGGACATCGACATCAAGGTCTATCCCGGTGAGGTGCATTGCCTGCTCGGCGACAATGGCGCCGGCAAGTCGACGCTGATCAAGGTGCTCTCCGGCGTGCACCGGCCGACCGAGGGCGAGATCCTCGTCGATGGCCGGCCGGTCACCTTCCGCGGCCCGCGCGACGCGCAGGAATGCGGGGTCGCCACGGTCTTTCAGGACCTCGGCATGATCTCGCTCATGAGCATCTCGCGGAACTTCTTCCTCGGCCGAGAGCTGACGAAGAGCCGCCTGCCCTTCTCGCGCATGGACAAGGAGCGCCAGGACCAGGTCGCCCGGCAGGCCATGGCCGATATCGGCATCGACGTGCGCGATCCGACGCAGGCCGTCGGTACGCTCTCGGGCGGCGAGCGGCAGTCGGTCGCGATCGCCCGTGCGATCCATTTCGGCGCCCGCGTGATCATCCTCGACGAGCCGACCTCGGCGCTCGGCGTGCATCAGGCGGCGATGGTGCTGAAATTCATCATCGAGGCGCGCATGCGCGGCCTCGCCGTCGTCTTCATCAGCCACAACATCCATCACGCCTATCCGGTCGGCGACACGTTCACGCTGCTCAATCGCGGCCGCAATCGCGGCACTTACGCGAAGTCGGAGATTTCGCGCGAGGAGGTCATCGCGATCATGTCGGGCGGCGAGGACTTGCGGGCCGTCGAGGCCGAGATCGAGCAGTTGCTCGCCTCGATCGCGAACCGGAACGTCAGTGTCCCGGCCGCATAGCGTCCGCTTCCGGAGAGAAGAATGACCAGACTGAAGATCGGCGTGATCGGCGCCGGCATGATCACGCAGGTCGAGCACATCCCGAACCTGCTCGCGCTCAAGGATCTGTTCGAAGTCGTCGGCGTCGCCGATCCCTCGCAGGCCTCGCGCGACTTCGTGACCGCGACGCATGGCGTCGCCGGCTTCGCGACGGTGGAGGCGCTGCTCGCCGAGGATCTCGATGCGGTAGTGATCGGCTCGCCCGACCCGCTGCATCATGAGCAGGTGCTGGCGGCGCTTAAGCGCGGGCTGCACGTCTTCTGCGAGAAGCCGCTCTGCTACGGGCCGGACGAGATCGCGGAGATCATCGCGGCGCGCGATGCGACGGGTCGGATCGTCCAGACCGGCTATATGAAGCGCTTCGACCCGAACTACCGCCTGGCGCTCGAGAACCTGCCCGGCACGGCCGGGACGCTGCGTTACGTCGCCGTCGAGGTGAACGACCCCGACGCCTGGCCGTTCATCGCGCACCGGCCCTATTTCCGCGGCCAGGACATTCCGCGCGACCTGATCGAGGCGACGATCGCGAAGCAGAAGGCGCAGGTCCGGCGTGCCATCGGGGCGGAACTCTCGCCACTCGCCTTCAAGGGCTTCACCAGCGCCTATTCCTCCGCACTGATCCACGACATCAACGCCGTGCACGGCATTCTCGACGTGCTCGGCGTCGGCGACGGCACGGTCGTGGGCGCCGAGCTCTTCGCCGGCGGCGACGGCGGACAGGGCGCCGTGCGCCTCCTCGATGGCCGAGCGCTCTGGAACATGGTGCATCTGACCGTGCCGGCGCTCGCCGACTACAAGGAACGGATCACGCTGTTCTTCGACGACGCGATGCTGGAACTCGCCTTCCCCTCGCCCTGGCTCAACCACCAGCCGACGCGGCTCACCATCAAGACCTCCGACGGCCATACGCTGACCGAGCGCTCGCTCCGCGCCGGCTATGGCGAGGCCTTCGTCGAGGAGCTTCGCGGCTTCCACGCCGCGATCACGGCCGGCGCCCCGGTGGTCAATCCGCCGGAACACGCCCTGCGCGACATGACGCTGCTGGTGGCGATGACGCGGCGGTTTGCGGGGCTTGGGACTGCCTGAGGCGGCTTGAAGAGGCCGCCTTGGACCGTTGCCCAAAGAGCGGTGCCAATTGGCTTCGCTGCCAGCACCATTCGCCGCCGTCATCCCGGGCTTGACCCGGGATCCATACAGCCGAAGCGCAAGACGCTGGAACACCTCAGGCTGAATGGATCCCGGCTTCCGCCGGGATGACGGAGGATTGGAGAGCCGGTCGGCGCCCTAGGCCCAACCAAGGCTGGATTGCCGGGTCAGGCCCGGCAATGACAGGGCCCGCGGTCACCCCGCCCGCAGCGCGTCGCGGAACACCTTCATGCCGACCACGTCGAGGTCGAATTCCCGGATCCAGTCGCCGATCACCGGCGTCGCGAACAGCTCATATTCTTCCGTGCGGATATGGGCGTCCGGCGGGTTGATGGTCTCGAAATCGCCGACGGTGTTGAAATGCAGCGAGAGGAAGGTGAGACCGTCGGGAATGCTCTCGAACATGGTTCGGTAAGCCGTCTTCGCATCGGTCTTGCGGGCCCAGGGCGTCTCGAGAACGATGTCGAACACCGCCTCGCCGGCCGCCTCCATCGCCGCGATCTCGACATCATAGCGGGCATAGTCCAGTTCGCCGGCATAGCTCGCCGGATTATAACCGCGAAGGCTCTTCGGCAGCATCACGGGCACGCCATATTCGGCGCCGAGCTTGCGATAGATCGCCGTGAATTCCGGCATCTGCGCCGTGCCCATATGCGCGTCGAAATGGGTGATGTCGATGCCGGCCGCAACCGCGACCTCGATCTGGGCGCGCAGCTCCGCCTCGACGGCGTCGGGATGCGCCTTGCGCGCCTGCGGCACGGTCGGCCAGAAATAGCCGTACTCGTCCGTCAGGCCGGACGACTTGGAGACGCCGGTGAGCGGGCGCCAGCGATAGGGCTTCTGCTCGCTGGTCAGCGTCAGATGCACGCCGAGATCGAGCGCCGGGTGCTTCGCCGCGATCTCGACGGTCTCGGGGAACCAGGGGCACGGCACCATGACCGAGCCCGAGGAACAATGCCCCAGCGCCGAGAGCTCGACGAAGGCCATGTTCGCGCCATGCGACATGCCGACATCGTCCTCATGGATCACGACGCGCTTGCGGGCGGGCTTCTCGCTCATTCCTTCATTCCCCTTCATGTCAGTTCGCGTCCCGTCAGCCGACCCGGGCGACGAGATCGGTCAATGCATCGAGATCGGTCTCGTCGCGGCGGAAATGCCCGGCGACGCGGCCCTGCGCCAGCACGGTAATATCGTCCGCGACCGAGAGCGCGTGGCGGAAATTATGCGTGATCAGGATGACGGCCTGGCCCTGGTCGCGCGCCGTCAGGATGTGGTCGAGCACCTTGCCGGCCTGGCGCACGGCGAGCGCCGAGGTCGGCTCGTCGAGGATCAGCAGCGAGGAGCCGAAGAACATCGCCCGCGCGATGGCGAGCGACTGGCGCTCGCCGCCGGAGATGTTGATGCCCTTTTCGTCGAGCCCGCGCTCCCAGCGCACGCCGAGCTGATGCAGCGCCGAGCGCGCCATCGCATCGGCCTTCTTCAGATCCAGGAACTTGAACGGGCCGAAACCCTTCTGCGGCTCGCGGCCGAGCACGATATTGCGCGTGACCGAGAGCAGTTCGCACACGGCGAGATCCTGGAACACGGTCGCGATGCCGCGCTCGCGCGCCTCGGCCGGGTTGCGCAGCACGACGTCCTGGCCGTTGAAGCGCAGCGTGCCGCCATCCGGCGGGAAGACGCCGGAGAGGATCTTGATCAGCGTCGACTTGCCGGCGCCATTGTCGCCGAGCAGCGCGAGGATGCGGCCGGAATAGGCCTTGAGCGAGACGTCGACCAGCGCCGTGGTCGCGCCGAAGCCCTTGGAGATATGGTCGGCCTCCATCACCGGCACGGCGCCGGGCGGGATGGGCTCGATGGTGCGGCGGCTCGCCTCCAGCTCGCCGGATCCGGCGCCGGACGGGCGCGCGCGGGTCGGCGGCTGATCGGGGTTCAGCGGTTCGCTCATCCGGCTTCTCCCTTTTCTGCTGCGGCCCCTGCCTGGATCGCCGCATCGGCCGCCGCGCTCGATCGCTTGAAGCCGCCGAGCGGCTTCGAACGCGCCATGCGGCGGGCGACGTCGGTGTTGAGGATCACGGCGCCGACCACGATGACACCGGTCAGCGTGCGGAAGAAGTGCCCCGGCGCGCCAGCAAGCACGAGGCCGACCTGGATCATGCCGAAGGTGATGGCGCCGAGCATGGTGCCGACGACGGAGCCATAGCCGCCGGAGAGCAGCGTGCCGCCGATGACGGTGACGGCCACGGCCTGCAGCTCCATGCCCTCGCCGCGCAGCGCATCGACCGAGGAGAAGCGCGCGACCTGGATGATGCCGGCGACGGCGGCGAGCGCCGAGGTCAGCACGAACAGGATGATCGTGACGCGATCGACCGGAACGCCCAGATTGCGCGCCGCATTCTCGTTCTGGCCGCGGGCCTGGATCCAGTTCCCGAGCCGGCTCCGCGTCAGCAGGATCGTCGCCAGGAGGGTGATGGCGAAGAACCAGACCATCGACATGCGGAAGCCGAAGATCAGCGGTCCCGACATGACGTTCTTGAACACCACCGGGATGTCGACCGTCATCGGGAAGCCGCCGGTGAGCGCGATCAGCACGCCGCGCCAGATCAGCATGGTACCGAGCGTCACGACGAAGGAATGGATGCGGAAGCGCACCACGACATAGCCGTTCAGCCCCCCGAGCAGGGCCCCCACGGCGACGGCAACAGGCGCCGCGATCACCGGCGACAGGCCGAAATCGCGCATCAGCACAACGCAGACATAGGAGGTGAGGCCGAGCACGGCGCCGACGGAGAGGTCGAAATGGCCGCCGATCATCAGGAGCGTCACGCCGATCGACAGGATGCCGAGCTCCGAGGCGATCGCCATGATGCTGATATAGGTCAGCTTGGTCGGAAAGAGCGCCGGACTCAGGATCGTGAAGACCACGAAGAGGATCAGGACGGCGGCGATCGCCGTCGATTCCGGCCGCAACATGAAGCGCCTGAGCGCCTCGCCATAGACGATCCGGCGCGACGGGACCGTCCGTGCCACCCCGCTTGCGGGTTCGTTCGTCATTACATGCCTCGATCGGGATCGCACCGCAGGACGAAGCCGGGAGGGCGGCGCGCCGCGCTCCCGGCCAAAGGCGAATGCCGCCTAGCGGTAGCCTTCCTTCACCAGCGCGGAGACGCGCTCGACATTGTCCTTGTCGACGATTGTCGGACCGGTGAGGAAGTAATTGCCCTCGATCAGGCCGTATTTCAGGTAGTGCGTCAGCAGGAGGACCGGCATGTAGCCGCGCCAGAACTGCTGCTGGTCGATCGTGAAGGCCTGCCGGCCGTCCTTGATGGCGGCGAGCGACTGGGCGACGATGTCATAGCCCGTCAGGATCAGGTCATTGCGGCCGCTATCGGCCTTGGCGGACAGGAAGCCGTCGATCACGTCGCAGGTGCTGGTCGCCGCGGCCGTATCGGGATGGACGCGGAGATAGTTGAACAGCGCCTCCGATTGCTGGCCGGGATCCATGGTCAGTTCGAGGAAGTCCGCCTCGATGCCGGCGGCCTTGAGCGCATCGATCTCCGACGTCGCGCGGAGCTGGCAGCTCGCATCGCCCGGCTGCTGGTTGGCGACGACGACGCGGCCCTTGACGCCCATGGAGAGGAGACGCTGCGCCGTCAGCTTGCCTGCCGCCGCCTCGTCGGAGCCGGTGCGAAAGAGGAAGAAATCGTTGGGATCGCGGATCTGCGCACCCGAGGGCGGCGCGGCGGCGCTGCCGAAGGCAATGCCGGCTTCCTTGGCGCGGGCCGCGATCTCGGCATAGGCCTTGTCCTCGGCGAAGGCGCAGACGGCGATGCCGTTGGCCTGGGCCGCGATCGCCTCCTCGATCTTCTGGACCTGGTTCGGGATGGTCAACTGGTCGGGATAGACATAGGTGACGTTCACGCCGAGATTCTTGCCGGCCTCCTCCGCGCCGCGCGCCAGGTAGCCGTGGAAGCCGGTCGGTGCGGCGCAGCCGACGAAATAGATCGAGATCGGCTTGTCCTCGGCGCGCGCGGCATCCGGCGCCGATACGAAGGCCGCCACCGTCAGGAGCGACGCGGCAATGGTTCCGGCGAGATGCCGGATTCCGCCGGGTTGCGCCACCGGCACGCCCTTGCGGGAACGAGACAGACTGCGACATGCGATCATGCTGATTTCCCCTGCGTTTTCTTCTGGAGCGAAGGACTTGAACGACCTTTCGACCCAGACGCTAGGCGGCTATCAGTCCTGCACCTAGAGCCACTCCGGCCCGATCTGCGGGGGCCACTTGCGCGTGCAATGTTCAGCGCGGCGCAGGGGCGCCTTTCGCCCCGCCCGGTCCCACCGACCGCGCGAGCGCTTCGATGACGTCGGCGTCGGGGACCTGCGCGAAGTCGTCGTAGAAATAGCCGATGGCACCGAAGGGATGCGGGGTTGCGAGGCAGACGAGTTCGTCGACCTCGCGGCGGAGCGCGGCGATAGTATCCGGCGCGCCCACCGGGACGGCGAGGATCAGCCTTGCCGGCTGCATGCGCTTCAGCGCGATGATCGCCGCCTTGACGGTGGCGCCGGTCGCGACGCCGTCATCGACAAGGATCACCGTGCGGCCAGCGACGCGCGCATGCTTCCTGTCGCCGACATAGAGCGCACGGCGGCGAGCGAGTTCGGCGCGTTCCCGCGTGCAGACCGCCTCGAACGCGGCCTCCGTGACACCGGACGCCCGGATCTCGGCCTCGTTGCGCACGACGATCGGCTCCGGCGCGTCGGCGATGGCGCCCATCGCGAACTCCGGCTCGAAGGGAAAGCCGAGCTTGCGCACCAGCAGGATGTCGAGCTCGGCGTCGAGGGCGGCGGCAATCTCAGCCGCGACCGGCACGCCGCCACGCGGCAGAGCGAGCACCAGCGCGTCCTCGCCGCGATACGCACCCAGCGCGGCGGCAAGCTGCCGGCCCGCATCGCGGCGGTTCAGAAACCGCGTCATGACCACCTCCCGGCCGGACGGGCGGGCCGCTCACGCCTCCGGCACGTTCTCCTCCAGTTCCTTGAGCCACACATCGGCGACGGCGTCCGAGGGCGCGCGCCAGTCGCCGCGTGGCGACAGCGAACCGCCGGACGACATCTTCGGCCCATTGGGCAGCGTCGAGCGCTTGAACTGGTTGGCGAAGAAGCGCTTCAGGAACAGCTTCAGCCAATGCCGGATCTCGGCGAGCGAATAGGCGCGCTGGTCGCCTTCCGGCAAATCCACCGGCCAGACGCCGCTCTCCGCATCGCGCCAGGCGTGATGCGAGAGGAATGCGATCTTCGACGGGCGGAAGCCGTAGCGGGTCAAGTAGTAGAGATTGAAGTCCTGCAGCGCATAGGGGCCTACGATCTGCTGCGTCGACTGGATCGTCTGACCGGCGTCGCTCGGCACCAGCTCCGGCGAAATCTCCGTCGCCAGAATCGCGTAGAGCACCTCGGCCGTCGCCGCATCGACGTCGCCCGAGGCGGCGACGAAGCGGATCAGGTGCTGGATCAGCGTCTTCGAGACCGAGGCGTTGACGTTGTAATGGGACATGTGGTCGCCGACGCCGAAGGTGCACCAGCCGAGCCCGAGCTCGGACAGATCACCCGTGCCGACGACGAGGCCGCGATGGCGGTTGGCGAGGCGGAACAGATAATCGGTGCGCAGCCCCGCCTGGACGTTCTCGAACGTCACGTCATAGACCGGTTCGCCCGCGGCGAAGGGATGGCCGAGATCGGCAAGCATCTGCCGCGCGGCGGGGCGGATGTCGATCTCCTCAGCCGTGACGCCGAGCGCGCGCATCAGCGCCCAGGCGTTGGACTTGGTGCCTTCAGAAGTGGCGAAGCCGGGCATCGTATAGGCGAGGACATGGCTCGCATCATAGCCGAGGCGCTCCATGGCGCGCACGGCGACGATAACTGCCTGCGTCGAATCGAGACCGCCCGAAACGCCGATCACGGCCTTGTCGAGCCCTGTCGATTCGAGCCGCTTGGCGAGGCCCTGGACCTGGATATTGTAGGCCTCGTAGCAATCCTCGGCGAGGCGCGCCGGATCCGCCGGCACATAGGGGAAGCGCTCGACGATCCGCTCGAGCGGCACGACCTCGTCCGGCGCGTCGAGATTGAAGATCACGCTGCGGTAGGGCGCCGCGCGATCCAGTTCGTCGCGCACGCAATCGCCATAGGTGTTGAGCCGCATGCGCTCCTGGCGGAGACGGCCGAGATCGATATCGGCGGTTGCCAGCGTGGCGCCGCGCGGGAAGCGCTGGCTCTCGGCGAGCAGCGCGCCATTCTCGAAGATAGCCGCCTGGCCGTCCCAGGCGAGGTCGGTCGTCGATTCTCCCGGCCCGGCCGCGGAATAGGCATAGGCGGCGACGGTGCGGGCGGACTGGCTGGCGCAAAGCAGTTTGCGCGCCTCGGCCTTGCCGATGGTGATGTTGGAGGCCGAGAGGTTCAGCAGCACCTCGGCGCCGGCGAGCGCGGCGCGGGTCGAGGGCGGCAGCGGGACCCAGATGTCCTCGCAGATCTCCATGTGGAACGTGAAGGGCACTGTCCCTTCAGAGCGGAAGAGGAGATCCATGCCGAAGGGCGCGGCGACGCCGCCGATCGTGATCT
This sequence comes from Kaistia hirudinis, assembly GCF_014196455.1. Classification (GTDB taxonomy): domain Bacteria; phylum Pseudomonadota; class Alphaproteobacteria; order Rhizobiales; family Kaistiaceae; genus Kaistia; species Kaistia hirudinis. The sequence goes on along the minus strand of NZ_JACIDS010000002.1, from coordinate 384,150 downwards.
CGTCTCCGACCACGCCCGTTCCGGGCGTGAAGTGGCGCCGCTCATAGAACTCGCGATAATTCGGCGGATAGGCCTTCGGCACGACGCCGAGAATGCGGCCGCGATGAATGGCGACGGCGGTATTGTAGAGCCGGCTCCGCGCGCGGAGCGGCGCGCCGACGACGAGGACGGGGAAAAGATCGCGCGAGGCTTCCGCGATGCGGACCAGCGCATGCTCGACCGCATCGAGCATCGCGTCCTGCAGGACCAGATCGTCGATCGAATAGGACGAGATGCCGAGCTCGGGAAAGAGCATCACGGCGGTGCGTGCGGCGTCGCCCTCGGCGGCGAGGGCCAGCGTCTCGCGAACCGCGAATTCGGGATCGGCGACGCTCGCCCGCGGCACGCAGGCGGCGATGCGCAGGAAATCATGGCTGTAGAGGGAATGAAAAGGCTTCATTGCGGCCGCGTCTCGATGGGCATGAGTGCGCGGCGGAAGGGTTCCGCCGCGCTGCACCACCATAGCGCCCGGCCGCGCGCCTGTCCCGACCCGCGCTCGCCTCAGCGATAGACGAGGACCGGAATCGTCGAGTGCGTCAGCACTTTCTGCGTTTCGCTGCCGATGACCAGCGCCGCCATGCCGCGCCGTCCATGCGAGGCCATGGCGATGAGATCGCAGCCCTTCTGCGTCGCCGCATCGATGATCGCCCGGTAGGGTTCGTCGGCCTCGACGCGGAGCGTGTCGGCGGCGACGCCGGCGCGTCCCGCCTCGGCCACCGCGCTGTCCAGATAGCCGTCGGCCGATTCCTTCGAGACGCGCTCATATTCCTCGCGCGTATAGGCAAGCTGATTGGCGTTGTCGGTCCAGATGTGGAAGGGCTCGACGGCGCTCAGGAAAGTGATCTTCGCGCCCGTACTCTTGGCGAGCTGCGCGGCCTTCTCGACGGCGAGACCGGAAAGCGGGGAACCATCCGTAGGAACCAGAATATGCCGAAACATGAGTCCTCCCTCCATTTTGGTTGTGTGAGCTTATGCATAGCATCGCCTGGCGGCGTTGACGCAGGTCAAGCCTCACCGCATGCGAATGATCGGGCACAACCCGCCCCTGCCCAAGTCGTGGGCTTGACAGAATTGTGGGCAAGCGGTCGAATTTGACCGGTCGGAAAAGAACCCGGCGGTGCCCTGCCACAGGGTGCTAGCAGCCTTCGAGAGGGGTACATACGCATGTCCAACCGGATTTCACGACGGACCTTCCTCAAGGCTTCGGCCGCGGGAAGCCTCATCCTCGCGGCGCCGCGTGCCTTCGCCGCCGAGAAGCTGAAGGTGGCGGGCATCCATGCCTCGCCGGTCGAGAATGCCTGGAACTCGCGCCTGCACGAGGCGCTGCTGGCGGCGGCCAAGGACGGCGTGATCGAATACACCTTCTCCGAAGGCGTTTCCGGCACCGATTATCCCCGCGCCATGCGCGAATATGCCGAGGCCGGCAACAAGCTCATCGTCGGCGAATCCTATGCCGTCGAAACCGAAGCGCGCCAGGTCGCGGCCGATTATCCCGGCACGGCGTTCCTGATGGGCTCCTCCGGCGGTCCGGCGGGCGACAATTTCGGCACCTTCGGCACCTGGAACCACGAGGCGGCCTATCTCGCCGGCATGCTGGCCGGGCCGATGTCGAAGACCGGCACGTTTGGTACCGTCGGCGCGATCCCGATCCCCGAGGTCAACATCCTGATCAACGCTTTCCGCGCCGGCGTGAAGGAGACGCGCCCGGATGCGAAGTTCCTGGTCGGCTTCATCGGCACCTTCTTCGATCCGCCCAAGGCACGCGAATCCGGCCTCGCCCAGATCGATGCCGGCGCCGACATCCTGTTCGGCGAGCGCATCGGCACGGCCGACGCGGCGAAGGAGAAGGGCATCAAGTCGATCGGCTCGCTGATCGACTATACGCCGCGCTATCCCGAGACCGTGTTCGCCAATGCGATGTGGTACTTCCGCCCGATCCTCGACGCGGCGATCAAGGATACGCAGGCCGGCGCCAAGACGGGCAAGGACTACAGCCCCTTCAGCTACATGAAGGAAGGCGGCAACGACATCGTCTTCACCGAGAGCATGGTCATCGCCGACACGATCCCGGCGATGCAGGCGAAGCGCGAAGCGATCAAGGCCGGCACCTTCACGGTCCCCGTCGATCCGTCCGAGCCGACCTGAGGCGGGGTCTCTCGCCCCTTCCATTCTCCTGTCATTGCCGGGCTTGACCCGGCAATGACAGGCTTCGGAACAGTCAGGAAATCGCGCCTTGAAAGACACCCTGGACCCCGCCGACGGCGCGGCGCTCGCTGCCTCGATCCGTTCCGGGGCGACAACCGCCGTCGCCGCGCTCGAGGCGGCGCTGGCCCGTGCGGAGGAGGCCAAGGCGCTCGGCGCGATCTCCTATTGCGATGCCGATCTCGGCCGCGCCCAGGCGGCGGCGATCGACAAGGGCATCAAGGGCCGGCCCAAGCTCCATTCGCTGAAGCCGTTTCCCGGCGTGCCGTTTCTGATGAAGGATCTCGGCGTCCCGGCCGCCGGCTTCCCCGTCGTCTGCGGCTCCGCCTCGCTGCGGGCGACGGCGCCTGAAACGGACGCCGAGCTGGCGCGGCGCTTCAAGACGGCCGGGCTGGTGCCCTTCGGTGTCACGACGGTGCCCGAATTCGGCCTCGCGCTCTGGAGCGAGCCGGCGATCGGCCCGATCGCGCGCAATCCGCTCGATCCGTCGCGGACGCCGGGCGGCTCGTCCGGCGGCGCCGGCACGGCGGTGGCGGCCGGCATCGTGGCCCTCGCCCATGCCTCGGACGCCGGCGGCTCGACCCGCATTCCCGCCGCCTGCTGCGGCCTCGTCGGGCTGAAGGCGACGCGCGGCGCGACGCCGGCCGGCCCCGATTTCGGCAATCATATCGGCGGCATCGCGGCCGAGCTGGTCATCAGCCGCTCGCTGCGCGACACCGCGCTGGCGCTCGACCATTGCTCGGGCAGCGCCGAGGGCTATTTCCCCGATCCAGACCTCGATGGCCCGATCGCCCCGCTGCTCGACCAGCCGGTCGAGCCGCTGCGCATCGGCGTGCTGCTCGATGTCGCGGATGGCAAGGCGATCGAAGCCGAGCGCCGGGCGGCGGTCGCCCATGCCGCCGAGGTCCTGCAAGCGGCTGGGCACACCATCGTGCCGCTCGATCCGGCCCGCCTCGCCCCGCTGCTCGCCAATGCCGAACTGGTCTTCGACCGCATCATCTGCACCAATCTCGCCCGCAACATGCCGGATCTTTCAAAGGTCGAGCGTCTGACGGCGGCGGTGGCGCGGCGCGGGCTCGAGATGACGGCGCGCGACTATCAGCAGGCCGAGGTGACCGCGGTGCGCACCGCGCATGCGATGTGGCGGCTCTTCGACGAGGTCGACATCCTGCTGACGCCGATGCTCTCGGGCCCGCCGCTCAAGATCGGCGCCTATTCCTTCGATCATGACGATGTCGCGCTGCAATGGCGGCGCATGAGCGACTTCGCGCCCTATGCGATGATCGCCAACATCGCCGGCACGCCCGCTCTGTCGATCCCGCACGGCACGGACGCAGACGGCCTGCCGCTTCCCGTCCAGCTCATCGGCCCGATGGCGAGCGACGGCCTGCTGCTGCGGCTCGCGCGGAGCCTCCAGCGCGCCGTGCCCTGGTCGTTCGCAACCACCATTGCCGGCCTGCCGGACGGTGCCGCGTGAGCGCCCGCGCGCTCGAACTCAACGGCATCACCAAGCGCTTTGGTGCGCTGGTGGCGAATGACGACGTCACGCTGACGCTCGGCCAGGGCGAATTGCTGGCCCTGCTCGGCGAGAACGGCGCCGGCAAGACGACGCTGATGAACATCCTGTTCGGCCATTATACGGCCGACTCCGGGTCCGTCGCCGCCTTCGGCCGCACGCTGCCGCCCGGCAAGCCGCGCGCGGCCATCGAGGCGGGCATCGGCATGGTGCACCAGCATTTCGCGCTCGCGGCGAATCTTTCCGTCATCGAGAATGTCATCGCCGGTACCGAGCGCCTCGGTGCGCTGGCGCTGAACAAGCGCGCCGCGCGCGTGAAGCTCGCCGCGCTCTCCGAGCGCTTCGGCCTCACCGTCGATCCCGATGCGCGCGTCGGCGATCTCTCCGTCGGCGAGCGGCAGCGGGTCGAAATCCTGAAATCGCTCTATCGCGATGCGCGGGTGCTGATCCTCGACGAGCCGACCGCCGTGCTGACGCATCAGGAGGCGGAACGGCTCTATCGGACGCTGCGCGGCATGGCCGAACAGGGCCTTTCGATCATCTTCATCTCGCACAAGCTGCATGAGGTGCTGGCCGCCGCCGATCGCGTCGTCGTGCTGCGCGGCGGCAAGGTTGTCGCCGAGCGCAAGGCCGGCGACACCAACCGCGAGGAACTGGCCGAGCTGATGGTCGGCCGCCGCGTGGCGCGCCCGCATCGCGACGCCCAGACGCCCGGCGCCGTCGCGCTCAAGGCCGATCGCGTCTCCGTCATGTCCGGCGGAGCGAGCCTGCTCTCCGATGTCAGCTTCGAAGTCCGCGCCGGCGAAACGCTCGGCGTGATCGGCGTTTCCGGCAATGGCCAGTCGACGCTGGGCCGGCTGGTCTCGGGGCTCGTCTCGCCCTCTTCCGGATCGCTGGATCTCTTCGGGCATCCGGTCGCGCAGTTCTCGCCGCGCGGCTTCGTCGAGATGGGCGTCGGCCGCATTCCGGAGGATCGCAACGCCGATGGCGCCATCGGCGAGATGACGATCTGGGAGAATGCGGTGCTGGAGCGGATCGGCGAGAAGCGCTTCTCGTCCGGCGGGCTGGTACGCCGCGGCCCGGCGCGGGCCTTCGCGGCCGAGATCATCCGCCGCTTCGATGTGCGCGGCGGCGGACCGGACACGGCGACCCGCCTCCTTTCCGGCGGCAACATGCAGAAGCTGATCCTCGGCCGCAATCTCATCACCGCGCCCAAGATCCTCGTCGCGGCGCAGCCGACGCGCGGCCTCGACGAGGGCGCGGTGGCGGCGGTCCATGCCGAAATCCTCGCCGCACGGCGCGCCGGGACCGCCGTGCTGCTGATCTCCGAGGATCTCGACGAGGTGGTGGCGCTCGCCGACCGCGTTCAGGCGATCGTCAAGGGCCGCCTCTCGCCGCCGATCCCGGTCTCTGACGCCGATCCCCGCCGGCTCGGCCTGATGATGGCCGGCGCCTGGGACGAGGCGGCGTGATGCGGCTCGAACGACGCGCCCATGTCCCCCTGTCGCTGGCGATCGCCGCGCCGATCGGCGCGGTCGTCGCCGCGCTCATTCTCGCCGGCCTGCTGATCGCGCTCGCCGGCGTCCCCGTCTTCGAGGCCTATCGGCGCATGCTGATCGGCGCCTTCGGCTCGCGCCTCTCGATCAGCGAGACGCTGACGCGGACCACGCCGCTGATCCTGACCGGCCTCGCCGCCGCCGTCGCCTTTCGCTCGCGCGTCTGGAACATCGGCGCGGAGGGCCAGTTCTATCTCGGCGCGCTCGCAACTGCCGCGCTCGGCTCCAAGCTGGGGCTGCATCTGGCGCCGCTCGTCGAGATCCCGATCCTGATGCTGGCCGGTGCGCTCGCCGGCGCTCTCCTGCTGCTCGTGCCGCTCGGCCTTCGCCTCAAATTCGGCGTCGACGAGGTCGTGACCACGCTGCTGCTCAATTTCGTCGCTGTGCTGTTCGTCTCGATGATGATCGAGGGGCCACTCAAGGATCCGCTCGCCTTCGGCTGGCCGCAGTCGGTGCCGATCCTCGCCGACATGGCGCTGCCGAAGCTGCTGCCGCGCTCGCGCCTCCATATCGGCCTGCTCGTCGCGATCGGCCTCGCCCTCGTTCTCTATTTCATCCAGTCGCGCACGCGCTTCGGGCTGGAGGCGCGCGCCGCCGGCCTCAACCCGCAGGCCGCGCGCTTTGCCGGCGTGCCGATCGGCTCGATCCTCGTGCGCGTCGCGCTGATTTCGGGCGGTCTCGCCGGGCTCGCCGGCGCGATCGAGGTGCTCGGCGTCAAAGGCTATGTCACCACCGACCTCTCGCCCGGCTTCGGCTATACCGGCGTCGTCGTCGCCATGCTTGCCGGGCTCAATCCGATCGGCGTCATCGTCGCGGCCCTCTTCGTCGCGACCATGTTCGTCGGCGCGGACGGGATGAGCCGGGCCATGGGCGTGCCGAGCTTCATTGCCGACGTGATCGTGGCGCTCTCGCTGCTGACCATGCTGGTCGCCCTTCTCCTCGCCAATTACAGGGTGCGGCGATGATGGACGCGCTCGATATCTTCGCGACGGCCGGCCTCTGGGCCGCTGTCCTGCGCATCGCGACGCCGCTGATCTTCGGCACGCTCGGCGCCCTCGTCTGCGAGCGGGCCGGCGTGCTCAATCTCGGCATCGAGGGCATCATGACCTTCGGCGCCATGGTCGGCTGGCTCACCGTCTATCATGGCGGCGACCTCTGGCTCGGCCTCGCCGCCGCGGCGCTGGCCGGCGCCGCCTTCGGGCTGCTGCACGCCCTGCTCACCGTGCCGCTCGGCCTGTCGCAGCATGTGACGGGCCTCGGCATCACGCTGTTCGCCTCGAGCCTCTCCTATTACATCTTCCGCCTCGTCGTGCCCGTCTCGGGCACGCCGCCGACGATCGAGCCGTTCCAGCCGCTGCGCATCCCCTATCTGTCCGACCTCCCTTTCCTCGGCGAAGCCGTGTTCGCGCAGACGGCACCGACCTATGTCGCGATCCTGCTCGCCTTCCTGATCGCGCTCGCGCTGCAGAAGACGCCGCTCGGCCTTGCCGTGCGCATCGTCGGCGAGAACCCGCATGCCGCGGAGGCGCAGGGCATCGATCCGATCCGCGTGCGCATCGCCTCCGTCGTCTTCGGCAGCGCGCTGATGGCGCTCGGCGGCGCCTTCCTGACCCTCGCGGCCTTCAACTCCTTCTTCCCGACCATGGTGCAGGGCCGCGGCTGGGTCTGCATCGCGCTCGTTGTCTTCGCGTCCTGGCGGCCGGAACGGGCGCTGCTCGGCGCGCTGCTGTTCGCGCTCTTCGACGCGTATCAGCTCCGCCTCTCGCATGTCGTCGGCAAGGCGGTGCCCTATCAGGTCTTCCTGATGATCCCCTATCTGCTCTCGATCGCCGCCCTGCTCGTCATGGCCCGGCGCGCCCGTGTGCCGCAGGCGCTGATGCAACCCTTCCGGCGCGGCGAGCGCTGAAGGTCATCGCCTGACCAAGATTCAATATTCGGCCCGGCATTCTCGCCGCGTCCTTTACCGGCTCGAAAGCCTGTTTAGACAATGAGGCCGTAACGCTGCTGTGGAACGACGAAATCGTCCGAAGAGTTCTTGCGGCCTGGTTGCGGTTCGGGACGATAGGGGCGCCGACAACAAGCACTCCGGAGGATCCGACCATGAAGCTCACCGCTCTCGTCTTCGCCGCTGCGACTTTGGCAACCGCCCTGACGGCCGTGCCGGCGCTGGCGCAGGACATCCCCAGCCTGTCGGGAACCTGGAAGGGCAAGAGCGACGGGATCGGCAAGGAATTCGGCTGGCTGGACGGGCCCGTGACGCTCGATGTGACCGAGCAGCATGGCCGCTCCTTCCGCGCCAAGATCACCTATGGCGATCCCAAGGGCGATCATAGCGAAGAGCTGATCGGAACGATCTCGCCCGACGGCAAGAGCGTCTATCTGGCCGGCGACGACGGCATTCATCTGGCCGCGCTGAACGGAACGTTCCTCGATTCCTGCTATCTCGAAGCGGACGAGGACGACGCGATGGCGGTTTGCATTCGCTTCGAGAAGTCCTGAGGCCCGCTCGGACGCGGGTCTGAGGGATCTTTCATGTCGCAACCCGCGCTTGACCCGGCAGGCTGAGGCGGAGGACAAAGGCCGCCCGGAATGACGAGCGGAGCAAGGGCGGCATGGCGAACCAGGCGGACAAGGATTTCTTCAGGCCGCTCTGGCGGCGCGTCGCCGTCGTCGTGCTGCTCGCGGTCTGGTTTGCCTGGGAGGCGCTCTATGTCGGCGAGCAGCTCTGGCTGGTGATCGTCGGCGGCACCCTCGCCTATGCGGTCTGGACCTTCTTCATCTCCTGGAAGGACGACGGCGGAAAGCCGCCGCCGCCCGCCGAGAGCTGATCGAGCCCGGTCAGACCATCACCGCGTCGAGCATGGCGCGGTAATCCTCGGCGCTCGGCGCCCGCGGATTGGTCGCGTGGCTGTGGTCGGCGAGCGCGCGCTCGACGATCAGCGGCAAAACATCGGGCGAGACGCCGAGCGTCTTGAGCCCGGCGGGGATGCCGATCCGGCGGTTGAGCGCCTCGACCTCGGCCGCGAGATCGGTGCCGGCGGGCAGGCCGAACGCCTCGGCGAGGCGGGCGACGCGCTCCGGGACGGCGACGACGTTGAAGCGCAGCACCGGCGGCAGCAGGATCGCGTTCAGCGTGCCGTGATGCAGGCTCGGGCTCTTCAGACCGCCCAGCGCATGGCTGAGCGCATGCACCGCGCCGAGCCCCTTCTGGAAGCCGAGGCCGCCTTCGAGCGCGCCCATCATCATTTCGGTGCGCACGGCGAGATCGGAGCCATCCGCGACGGCCCGTTCGATGCTGCGCCAGATGCGCGCCGCGCCGTCGATCGCGATCGCATCGGCCGGCGGATTGAAGCGCGGCGACAGATACACCTCGATGCCATGCGACAGCGCATCCATGCCCGTGGCGGCCGTCAGGCCGGGCGGCAGGCCGAGCGTCAGCTCGGGGTCGCAGATCGCGCGCTTCGGGATAAGATGCGGCGAGATGAAGCCGAGCTTCTCGCCATTATCCAGCGTCAGCAGCGCGGCGCGGCCGACCTCGGCGCCGGTTCCGGCCGTCGTCGGGATCGCGACCAGCGGCGGCACCGGCCCGATGCGCGCGACGCCGCCATAGATGGCAGCATAGTCGCCGAGCGCGCCGGCATGGGTCGCGAGCAGCGCGACGCCCTTGGCGAGATCGATCGGCGAGCCGCCGCCGACTGCCACCAGACCGTCGGCGCCCTGGTTGAACAGCGCGACGGCAGCGCGCACCGCCGCCTCGGTCGGATTGGACGGCACGTCGAGAAAGACGGTCGCGCCCTCGGGCAGCAGCGCCTTCACCTTGGCGAAGAGCGGGCTGCCGGCGAGGCCGCGATCGGAGATGAGCAGCGGGCGGCGCATGCCGAGCGCCTCGAGCGCGGCCGGGAGCGTCGACAGCGCACCGGCGCCGAACTCGACCTGCGTCAGATACTGGATGAGTGCCATTGTCGTTTCCTCGACGTGTCGTTTCTCGGGCCGTCCGGTCTGGGGCTGTCCGGCGTTGGGCTGTCCGTCCTCAATCCGCGATGAGAGGGGCCAGCCAGGCGTGGATCCGGCCGAAGACCTCGGGAATGCTCTCGAGCCCGAGATCGGTGCTCATGAAGCCGTGATTGACGCCCGCGACGGCGATCAGCGTGACCGGAACGCCGGCCGCATCGAGCCGTCCGGCAACGTGCCGGCCCTCGTCATAGAGCACGTCCTGCTCGGCGAGCACGATCAGGCTCGGCGGCAGGCCGCCGAAATCCGGCGCGCGGACGGGTGATGCCGCGGCCTCGCCGCGCCGCTCGGCCGCGCAATAGAGCTCGGTGAACCATTCGACGTCGCGCGTCGTCAGGCCGACCGAACCATCGCCATAGGCGGCATAGCTTGGATAGGAGCCGATATCGACGAGATCGGCCATGGGATAGAACGGCACCAGCGCCCGGACCGCCGGACCGCCTGCCGCGCGCGCCCGCAGCGCGGTCGCGAGCGTCAGCATGCCGCCCGCGCTGTCGCCGGCCAGAACGATGCGGGCCGGATCGCCGCCAATTTCGGCGCCCGACTCCGCCGCGAAGCGGAGCGCTGCGACGCCGTCGTCGATCGCCGCCGGATAGGGGTGCTCCGGCGCCAGGCGATAATCCACCGACATGACGACGAGGCTGCGCCCGCGGGCGAAGGCGCGGCAGACGATGTCGTGCGTGTCGAGATTGCCGAGCACGAAGCCGCCGCCATGGAAATAGACGAGGATCGGCAGCGGACCGGCCGGCGCCGCGGCATCGCGATAGATGCGAACCGGAATGGGTCCCCCGTCGCCGGGGATCGTCCGCTCCTGCGTGAGGATACCGTCATTGTATCCGCCCGCCGGGGGCAGGCGCGCGTCGAGGAAGCGCTTCTTCGCCGCCTCAACAGTGATCTCATGATTGGCCGGCAGGCGGCGGCGCGCCTCGACCGTCGTCTGAATGCGCGGATCGAGCGGCAGGGAGCGGATCCCTTGCGGGACGAGTATCTCTTCGAACAAGCCGGTTTCCTCCTGCTGCCACGGCCCGGTGACGCCCTGCGGATCGCCAGCGCGGCCGAATGTGAGAGAGCGACTTATTGACGATTTTGCCGGCCCGGGAAATAGGCCCGGCGCACCGAACGGAGACTCCATCACACCAAATAAGAATGTGGGATTTCAACAGTTCTAAAATCGATCAAAGACGTATAACGCAGGGGATGGGCAGAAAGCGGGTTGGGCGGTGACGAAATAGACGTGGGCTGATGAATATGCTCGGGAACGTCGAGAGGCATGGTCTCTCGACGAAGGCCGGTGCCGGAACCGGATCGACGGCCAGCGCGCGCCTCGCAGGCTATAAGCCGCATATCGACGGCCTGCGCGCAGTTTCGATCATTGCCGTCCTGGCGTTTCACGCCGGTATTCCCGGCGTCGGCGGCGGTTTCGTCGGCGTCGACATCTTCTTCGTGATCTCCGGCTACCTGATCATCAACCAGATCATCGCGGCCCTCGACGCGGGACGCTTCTCGGTCTGGGATTTCTATGCGCGCCGCGTGCTGCGCATCGTCCCGCCCTATCTCCTCGTGCTGGCTGTCACGGTCCTCGTTGGCGTCGTCGTGCTGCGCGATCCGCGCGATCTCAACAATTTCGCCGGCTCGGTCGGCATCGCGCCGTTCTTCCTGACCAATTTCTACTTCCTGCGCCGCAGCGGCTATTTCGATGTCGGCGCGCATGACCTGCCGCTGCTGCACACCTGGTCGCTGGCCGTCGAGGAACAGTTCTACCTCGTGACGCCGCTCGCGCTGCTGGCGCTGTTCTGGCTCGTGAAGCGGCGCGGCTGGAGCCCGACAGCCGCCATCGCCGTCGCCGGCCTCGTGATCGGCCTGCCGAGCCTCGTCGGCGCGATCCTGCTCACGCCGGCGGATCTCAACCCGCTGAACCCCGACCGCAACCCGGCCTTCTTCCTGCCGCAGTGGCGCGCCTGGCAGTTCGTCGCCGGCGGCGCGATCGCGCTGCTGGTGGACGCCGTCCGGGTTCGCCCGCGCCTGATCGGCACGATGGCGGGGCTGCTCGGTGCCGCGCTGCTGGTCGTGTCGATCGGCTTCTGGGGCCTCGGATGGCTCGGCGCGTGGATCGAACCGAGCGGACGCGTAGCGAACTATCCCGGCCTCGCGGCGATCCTTCCGACGCTCGGCGCCGTGCTCGTCATCGGCTCCGGCCTGCTCGCGCCGGCCGCGCTCCTCACGCGCGCCCTGTCGCTGGGCCCGGTGGTCTTCATCGGCCGCCTTTCCTATGCGCTCTATCTCTGGCACTGGCCGCTGCTTGTCTATGCGCGCATGCTGCCCTTCGATATCGCGCCCGGCGCCAAGAGCGCGATCGCTCTGGCGCTGGCCGTCCTGCTCTCGATCGCGACGCATTTCGCGTTGGAGCGGCCTGCGGCGACGTGGCGCCTCAGGCCACGGATGCGCACGGATCGCCGCCTGGCTCTTGCCGTCATCGGGATTGGCCTCGCGGCCAGCGCGCTGGTGGCGATCGCAGCGCAGCGCCTGGCCGACGACGCCTATGCGGCCAGCCTGGTCAATCCGCTCCTCGTCAAGGCCAAGTCGGCTGACGTCAAAGGCAGCGGGCCTTGCCTTTCCGCCGATGCGGCCGCGCTGCCCGGTTGCCTGGACGGCAAGGCGCCCGCTGGCATCCTGATCGGCGATTCCCATGCCTTTCAGTTCGAGTCCCGCCTCGCCTACGAGGCCGGACTGCGGAGCGCCCGCCTGATCTCGCTGGCGGCGCCTGGCTGCAGTCCGCTCGGCGTCGCCGACGATCCGGTCAAGGAGCGCAGGTTCCGGCTCTGCATCCCGATGATCGACAAGCTCGAACGGCTCGGCCCGCGGCTCCAGGCCGATACCGACTTCGCAATCGTCGCCGGCCTCTGGCAGTCGCTGCTGTCGAGCGCGCCACCGGAATCGGCGGCCTCGGCGGAAGTGACGCTGCGGCGCCAGTTCTCCGCATTGATGAACCTCTTCTCCGACAAGCAGAGGGTGCTGGTCATCGGACCCGTTCCCGAGCTCAAGCGAGGCAATCCTTCCAACTGCCTCGGCCTCAGCGGCGTGCTCGGCCTCTCGACGGACCGGTGCGGCATTTCTCGTGCCTTCATCGATGCGGATCGGGCCCGGACAGTGGAGATCATGCAGGAGGTGATCGCCCAGCATCCGAACGCACGCTACATCGATCCGATCGACGTGCTCTGCAACGAGACGATGTGTTCGCCGCTGCACGACGGCGCCGTGGTCTACATGGATTTCAGCCATCTGAACGGCTATGGCGCCAAGCTGGTCTATGACCGCTTCCGCGACGATTTCGACTGGGCGTTCGGCACGGCACCCGCCGGGAAGTGATCGACGGCGGGCGCCGTCTTCGGCTAGGCTTCCCATCCGCAACGGATGGAGGAAACCGATGGCGGACACCGCGGCGCAGAAGAACGCGATCCTCGGCGAACTGGAGCGCAAGGTGCTCTGGCTCGCGGCCTGGACGATCCACAATGCGAACCATCTTCGCCCCAATGACGAGGGCATCAAGATCGGCGGCCATCAGGCCTCCTCCGCCTCGCTCGCGACCATCCTGACCGCGCTCTATTTCGATGTGCTGCGGCCTGAGGACCGCGTCGCGGTCAAGCCGCATGCGAGCCCGATCTTCCACGCGATCCAGTATCTTCTCGGCAAGCAGAGCCTCGAGAAGCTGCAGAGTTTCCGCGCCTATAAGGGCGCGCAGAGCTATCCCTCGCGCACCAAGGACACCGACGACGTCGATTTCTCGACCGGATCCGTCGGCCTCGGCGTCGCGCAGACGCTCTTTTCCTCGCTGGTGCAGGACTATGTCCGCGCGCATGGCTGGGCCAAGGACCGGCCGGAAGGCCGCATGGTCGCGCTGGTCGGCGATGCGGAGATGGACGAGGGCAACATCTTCGAAGCCCTGCTCGAAGGCTGGAAGCACGGCCTGCGCAACACCTGGTGGATCGTCGACTATAACCGCCAGAGCCTCGATGCCGTGGTGCGCGAGGGCCTGTGGCAGCGCTTCGAGGCGATCTTCGCCAATTTCGGCTGGGACGTCGTCATCCTCAAATATGGCGTGCTGCTGGAAGCCGCCTTCAAGGAAGACGGCGGCGAGCGGCTGCGCGACTGGATCGACAACTGCCCGAACCAGCTCTATTCGGCGCTTTGCTTCCAGGGCGGCGCAGCATGGCGGAAGCGACTCCTCGACGATCTCGGCGATCAGGGTCCCGTGACGGCGCTGATCGAGCGGCGCTCCGATGCCGAACTCGCCAGGCTCATGACCAATCTCGGCGGGCACGATCTGCCGAGCCTGCTCGATGCCTTCGAGAAGGCCGGGCGCCATGACCGGCCGACCTGCTTCATCGCCTATACGATCAAGGGCTTCGGCCTGCCGCTCGCCGGACACAAGGACAATCATGCCGGGCTGATGACGCCGGCCCAGACAGATGCGCTGCGCGCCGCGATGGGCGTCCGCGCCGGGCATGAATGGGACCGCTATGAGGGCCTTAGCCTCCCGGCGGCGACGCTGGATCGCTTCCTCGCCGAGGTGCCCTTCGCGAGCCGGAAGGCCGGCCGACCCTCGCCGCATATCGACGTTCCCGCCGCGCTCGCCATGCCCGGCACGCCCGGCAAGGAGATGTCGACCCAGGCCGGCTTCGGCCAGATCCTGAACGAGATCGCGCGCGAGCCGACGGAATTCGCGAGCCGCATCGTCACGACCTCGCCGGATGTGACCGTCTCGACCAATCTCGGGCCGTGGGTCAACCGGCGCGGCCTGTTTGCGCTCGAAGCCATGGCGGATCTCTTCAAGGCCGAGCGCATCCCCTCGACCTTCAACTGGGACTTCTCGCCCAAGGGGCAGCATCTGGAACTCGGCATCGCCGAGATGAACCTGTTCCTGATGCTGTCGGCGCTCGGCCTCAGCCATGCGATCAATGGCGAGCGGCTCCTGCCGGTCGGCACGCTCTATGATCCGTTCATCTATCGCGGCGCCGACGCGCTCAACTATGCCTGCTATCAGGATGCGCGCTTCATCCTCGTCGCGACGCCGTCCGGCGTCACGCTGGCGCCGGAAGGCGGTGCCCACCAGTCGATCGGCACGCCGCTGGTCGGCATGGCGCAGGATGGGCTCGCCGCCTTCGAGCCGGCCTTCGTCGACGAGCTCTCGGTCATCCTCCGCTTCGCCTTCGACTATATCCAGCGCTCGGGCGACGGCGATCCGGACGAGCGCACCTGGCTGCGCGACCAGACCGGCGGCTCGGTCTATCTGCGCCTCTCCACCCGCCCCGTCGAGCAGCCGACGCGCACGATCGATACGCAGCTCGCCCGCGAAATCGTCGACGGCGCCTATTGGCTGCGCGAGCCGGGCCCCAATGCCGAGCTGGTGATCGCCTATCAGGGCGCGGTGGCGCCGGAGGCGATCGCGGCAACCGGGCTGCTCGCCGAGGACCGGCGCGATATCGGCCTGCTGGCGATCACCTCAGCCGACCGGCTGAACGCCGGCTGGACCGCCGCTGGCCGCGCCCGCGAGCGGGGCCTCGTCCATGCGCGCTCGCATGCCGAACGCCTGTTCGAGAAGCTGCCGGCCCATTGTTCGATCGTCACCGTGCTCGACGGCCATCCGGCGACGCTCGGCTGGCTCGGCGCGGTGGCGGGCCACCGCACGCGCTCGCTGGGCGTCGAGCATTTCGGGCAGACCGGCACGATCGCCGATCTCTATCGCCACCACGGCATCGACGCGCAGGGCATCGCGCGCGCGGCCTCGGCGCTGGCGCCGAGCCGGCCCGTGCGGCATCTGAGGCCGGCTTCGTAACAGGGCGAAGGCCGGCCGGGTCTTCGGAGGAATTGTCGTGTGCTTTGGCTGCAGCCCCGTCTTTACGGCCGCACTGCGTGACCTCGCCTGGCCCTCGCGCCGCGGGATCCTGAAGGGCGCAGCGGCGCTCGCGAGCGGCCCGTTCCTTGCCGAGGCGGTTGCACGGCCGGCGCGCGCCGATGGCGACGTGAACGAGCAGATCACGCACGCGCTCCCATCCGCGACGTCGGACGCGACCGTGACGGTCTTCCTGGCCGCGAAGATCGTGACGATGGAAGCCGCCAATCCGGTTGCGGAAGCCGTGGCGATTGCGGGCAAGCGCATCGTCGCGGTCGGCAGCCTCGACGAGGTCAAGGCGGCGCTCGGCGACCGGCCCTATCAGCTTGACGAGACGTTGAAGGTCCGGGTCGTGATGCCGGGCTTCATCGACCAGCATCTCCATCCGGTGCTCGGCGCGCTGACGCTGGCCGTCGTGGTGATCGCACCCGAGGATTGGGTCCTTCCGGACAAGACCTTCAAGGCTGCCGACAGCGAGGCCGACTATCGCGCGCGCCTCAAGGCGGCGGAGGGCAGCATCACCAACCCCTCCGACTGGCTCATCAGTTGGGGCTATCAGCCGCTCTGGCACGGGCCGCTGAACCGCTCGGTTCTCGACGGCGTGTCGTCGAGCCGGCCCATCGCCGTGTGGCACCGCTCCTGCCATGAGCTGTTCTTCAACACGGCCGCGCTCGACCAGCTCGGCATCACCGAGGCATCGACCAAGGGCAAAGGGCTCTGGAGCGAGCAGTCGAACTGGGCGGAGGGCCATTTCTGGGAGGGCGGCCTCAACCTGGCGATGACCCCGTTCCTCAAGGTCCTGGTGACGCCCGAGCGGCTTTCCTTCGGTCTCAAGCAGATGGTCGCCTATGAGCATTCCAAGGGCGTGACGGCCTATAATGAGCCGGGCGCGCTCTATACGCCCGACATGTGGAAGGTCTACGAGCAGATTCTCGGCGCGGCTGACACGCCGATGTATTCGACCTTCATCGCCGATGGCCGCGGCATTCCCGATCGCGTCGGCATGGACAAGGCGCTCGCCGCCACAGCTGAGCAGATCGCCGTCGCGCCCGACAGCGCCGGCGGCAAGCTCATGTTCTTTCCGGGCCAGGTGAAGCTCTTCGCCGACGGCGCGATCATCTCGCAGCTCATGCAGATGAAGGACGGCTATCTCGACGGGCATCAGGGCGCCTGGATCCTGACGCCGGACGAGATCGAGGCGCGCTCCAAGCTCTATTGGGATGCCGGCTACCGGCTGCACATCCACGTCAATGGCGATCTCGGCCTCGAGGTCGTGCTCGACATGCTGGAGCGGCGCATGCGCGAGAACCCGCGGCCCGATCATCGCAGCGTGATCGTGCATTTCGCCAATTCCTCGGAAGATCAGGTGGCGCGCATCGCCCGGCTCGGCGCCATCGTCAGCGCCAATCCGTATTATCCGGTCGGCTTCGCCGACAAGTTCGGCGAATTCGGGCTCGGCCCGGCCCGCGCCGACGTGATGGTGCGGGCCCGCTCGGTCGTCGACCACGACATCCCGCTCTCCTATCATTCCGACCTGCCGATGGGGCCGAGCGATCCGCTCTATCTCGCCTGGTGCGGCGTCAACCGCATCACGCCCTCGGGCCGCGTCGCCGGACCGGAACAGCGGGTGAGCGTCGATCAGGCGCTGCGCGCCATCACCATCGAGGCGGCCTATTCCTGGCGCAAGGAGACCGAGCTCGGCTCGATCGCGCCCGGCAAGATCGCCAATTTCACCGTGCTGGAGGCCGACCCCTATGCGGTTCCGCCCGAGACGCTGAAGGATGTCCCCGTCTGGGGCACGGTCTTCGAGGGCAGGCTCTTTCCGGTGGCAGGGAGGGGCTGATTTGAGCGGACCGCAGAAGAATGACCCGGCCGGCGCCGTCCAGGCCGCAATTGACGGGCTCGGCATTCTCGCGCGTCGGAGGATCGAGGCGGAGATCATCAAGCCGATCTATGAGGAGATGGTCGCCCGCTTCGGCCGCGAGGCCGCACGGGAGGCGCTGCAGGCCGCCATCACCAAGGCGGCGATCGATTCGGGCAAGCGCTTCGCCGAAGCGGAGAAAGGCCCGGTCGACCTCGTCTCCTTCGCCGCGTTGCAGCCGAAATGGCGGCAGGACGACGCACTCCACATCGAAGTCCTCGCCGAGACGGCGGAGCGCTTCGACTATGACGTGACCCGCTGCCGCTATGCCGAGATGTACCATGGCATGGGCCTCGGCGAAATCGGTGACATTCTCTCCTGCCAGCGCGACGGCACCTTCTGCCAGGGCTATGACCCGCGCATCCGCATGGAGCGGACGACGACGATCATGTCCGGCGCCAAGCGCTGCGATTTCCGTTACAGCCGCGCCGACGAGGAGACGCCTCAGGCGAGCGCCGGATAGCCGAGCCGCTCGGCGCTCCGCTTCATCGCCGCGCAACGGGCATAGTCGGCGAGATCCAGCCGGCTGAAGCCGCTGATGAACAAAACCGCCCGCGCCTCGGCGAGGTCGGGATCGACGACCGCATCCTCGACCGAAAGGCGCAGCCGCTCGAGGTCGGCCCGGCTGGTGAGCGCCGAGGTGACGAGCGGCAGGCCCGGTGCCGGCGGCGTCCAGCCGATCCCGGTGAGCCCTGCCACCGCCTCGGGCTCGAAACGTTCGATCAGCGCCAGGCTGATGCAATCGATCGCGGCGATGTCGGCCGCGCCGGTGCGGACGAGATCGAGCGAGCGGCGATGCGAGCCGCTCTCGATCGTGGCGGCGAAGAACCGCCCGCCCTCGGCATGCGGGGCTACGGTGGCGCGGAGCGCGTTGTAGCCGGACTGGGAATTGGTGCCGTTATAGGCCGCGACCGCGCCGCGAAACGCCGCAATATCGGCCCCGGCCCGCTCGCTGCGGGCGACGAGGCGGCTCGCATAGTCGGTGCCGCGGCAGCCCTCGACCGCGAACTGGAAGGCGCCGACGACGCGGACATCGCGCGATATGCCCTCGACCAGCGGATAGCCGCAGGCCTGGCTGATGAGGAGGTCCGGCGCGCCCCAATGCGCCTCCAGCCCGGCCTCGGGCCATGTGAGCTGTTCCGGGGCATCGAGGCCGCGCCGGCGGATCGCCGCGCCGAGCCCGGCCCAGAAGCGCTCCACCGCGGGGCGGTCGATGCCATACATGGGAAGCGACGCGATCATGCGGGCGACAATCAGCCTTGGTCCGGCCCGCGGCCCTCGGGGAGCGGCGCCCGGCCGAGCGGGTGGGTGGGCGCATCGTGCGGCGTCAAGAGGAAGCGCCGCGCGACGTCGAGATAGGAATGATAGACCAGCCCGCCATTTTCCGCGACGAAGCGCGCGCGATGGTCGCGATAGAGCGACGGGATCTCGTACCAGGGCAGCGTCGGCCAGGCGTGGTGCACGGCATGGAGATTGTTGAACAGGAAGAGCGGGCCGAGCAGGTGCGACTTCTCCACGATCGCCGTGCGCTCGACGACGGAACTCTCGGCCCGATGTTCGGCGAAGGAACGGATGAGCAGGATCGACGTGCCGGGATAGACGATCGCCAACACATAGAAGACGAGGTCCATCTTCGCGACGAAGACGAGCCAGAACAGGACGGGGACGAGATGCAGCACATGCGCCCGCCAGATGCGACGCGCCGGCCCCTCGTTCCGCCACACGGCCCGCGCCTCGCCCGCCCAATAGCACCCGATGCTCCAGGCCGGCCCGAAGACGAGACGGCCGAGCAGGGTCTGCTGCGCGGCGACGAGAAAGCGACCGATCGGCCCGAGCCGCGCCCAGTCCTCATCCGTCCAGTAGCGCGATTCCGGATCGTCGAGCGGGTCGGTCAGCCGCTCGTCGCGGTGATCGAGGAGATGGGTGATGCGGTAGCTCTCGAAGGGCAGCCAGAGCGAGAGCGGCACCGTCGCTAGCGCGCGGTTGAGCCGGCGCGAACGCGTCGGATGGCCGTGCAGCATCTCGTGCTGCAGCGAGGAATGCAGCGTGATGAGCAGCGCGCCGAGTGGCGCGACGACGAGGACGGGCAGCGCCGCATGGAAATAGGTCAGCGCCAGCCAGCCGGCATAAGTCCCGGCGACGAGCGTGAGCGTCGGCCACTCCACGGCGAGCGCGCGGCGGGCCGCACGAAAGGCTTCGGCGCCGCGCTCGAGGCGCGCATCACCGGCAGGAATATCCGTCATGGCTGTTTCGGGCGGGCTTCGGGTTCCGTTGGCGACCGGCAGGCGCCGGCCGAATGCTTCAGTCCGGCGACGCCGTCAGGGCGACGCCTTCATCGACCAGATTAGCCGAGCCGGCCCGCGCGAAGAACGCAGCGGCATGCGATCCGCAGGCCCTTTTGCGGGAGGGTTTTCCGCGCCAAGCCCAACGTCGGCAAAGAAGTCATGCCGCCCGATTGCTCCTCCTGCGCGGCCGGTGCAAAGCTTGGCGCGAACGGTCCGCTCACGAGACCGGGGACTTCGAGGAAACGCTCCCATGAAGATCGGCTTCGGCCTCTATCGGCACATGCTCGACGACGCGCATTTCGCCTTTGCGCGCCAGTGCGGCGCCACGCATGTCGTCGTGCATATGTGCGACTATTTCCGCAACAATGACCGCTTCTCGAAGACCGACCAGCCGGTCGGCGACACGTCGGGTTGGGGTTTCGCGGATGGACGGGTGTGGAGCGTCGAGGAACTCGTCGACATACGCGAGCGCATGGCGCAGCACGGGCTGACCTTCTTCGCGGTCGAGAATTTCGACCCGCTGCATTGGTGCGACATCCTGTTCGACGGGCCGCGCAAGGAAGAGCAGTACCGCACGGTCGCCGCGGTGATCGGCAATCTCGGCAAGGCCGGGATCAAGGTGCTCGGCTATAATTTCAGCCTCGCCGGCGTCGCGGGCCGCATCATCGAGAACAAGGCGCGCGGCGGCGCGCAGACCGTCGGCCTCGATGGACGCAACGAACAGACCGAAAGCCCGCTGCCCAATTCCATGGCCTGGAACATGGTGGTCGACGAGACTGCGACCGGCATCCGCCGCCCCGTCACCAGCGAACAGCTCTGGCAGCGCCTCACCGAGTTCCTGACGCGGATCGTGCCCGTCGCGGAGGCGGCCGGCGTCACGCTCGCCGCCCATCCCGACGATCCGCCCCTCGATCTCGTCCGCGGCCAGCCTCGCCTCGTCAACCAGCCCGCGCTCTACCAGAGGCTGCTCGACATCGTGCCGCGCCCGGCCAATGCGCTCGAATTCTGCCTCGGCACCATCGCCGAGATGAGCGAGGGCGACGTCTATGAGGCGGTCGATACCTATTCGCAGCAGGAGCGGATCGCCTATCTGCATTTCCGCAATGTGCGCGGGCGCGTGCCGCATTATCATGAGACGTTCATCGACGAGGGCGACATCGACATGGCGCGCGTCATCGCCATCCTCAGGCGCAACGGCTTCGAGGGCGTGCTCATTCCCGACCACAGCCCGCAGATGAGCTGCCCCGCGCCCTGGCATGCCGGCATGGCGTTCGCGATGGGCTATATGCAGGCGCTGATCGGCCGCGGCTGATCCGGGGGACAGCGTGGCAGGGGAGACGGCGATGCACTTCATGACACCGCGCAGCGAGGCGCTCGGCCTCGCGACGGCGCAAAGCCCGTCCGGGCTCTTCGTCTCCTGCCTGCCGAACGGCGCGATCTTCGAGATCGGCTATCGCGACGCGGCCGGGTCGCTGATGATCAACCAGGTGCTCGGCTCGCCGGTCCATGGCGGGATCAGCCGCCTCCTGCTGCGTGCCGGTGGCGCCGCCCCGCTGCTGGCAGAGATCGTCGGACCGGCGGCCAAGATCCGCTTCGGCGCGTCGGAGGCGGGCTTCGTCTTCGAAGGCGAGACCGATGGCATCGGCCACCGCGCCGAACTGATCCTCGATCCGCAGATCGCGGCGTTCTATCTCCGCGTCGAGATCAAGAACCGCCGCGACACGCCCCTCCCCTTCGATCTCATCCAGGTCCAAGACATCGGCCTCGGCGGGCGCGGCTTCCTGATGGGCAGCGAGGCCTATGCCTCGCAATATATCGACCATCACCCTGCCCGGCATGCGCGCTTCGGGCCGGTGGTGATGAGCCGGCAGAACCTCGCGCAGGGTCATCGCAATCCGTGGATCGCGCTCGGCTGCCTCGATGGCGCGGCCGGTTCTTCGACCGACGCGATGCAGCTTTTCGGTCCCGCCTATCGCGCCAGCGGGCAGACCGCGCTCCTCTTCGGCGAGGATCTGTCGAATACGCGGTTGCAGCACGAGGTCGCGGCGCCGGCGATCCAGTCCATGGCCCGGGAACTCGCGCCCGGCGCGCGGACGCGCCTCACCTTCTTCGCCCTGTTCCTGCCGGATCATCCCGCGGCGTCGGGCGAGGGCGACCTCGCCCGGCTCGATGCGCTCGCCGAGCGCGCCGCGACGCTCCCAACGCTCGATATCGCAACGACCCTCCCCCGCCGCAGCCTGATCCAGGACGCGCCGCCGCTGTCGGGCGAGACGCTCACCGACGCCGCGATCGCGGTGCACTATGGCGTGCGGCTCGACGAGGAGCGCGAGGGCGGCGCCCTCCTCTCCTTCTTCATGCCGGACGGGCACCAGAACCGCCATGTCGTGCTGGCCGAGAAGGAGCGCCGCATCGCGCGCCGGCACGGCGCGATCCTGCGCAGCGGCGCGAGCCTGATGCTCGACGATCGGACGCTCGCCTCCACGGCCTGGATGCATGGCGTATTCGCGGCGCAGCTCACCATCGGCAACACCTCGTTCCACAAGCTCTTCTCCGTCTCGCGCGATCCCTATGGCATCACGCGCGGCAGCGGCCTCCGCATCTTGGTCGACATTGGCGCGGGCTGGCGGATGCTCGCCGTGCCCTCGGCGTTCGAGATTGGCCTCTCCGACTGCCGCTGGATCTATTGCCTGGACGGGCGCACCATCACGGTGGATGCGATCGCATCCGGCGCGGACGCGGCTATGCAATGGACCGTTGCCGTCGAGGGCGCGCCGTGCCGCTTCCTCGTCGCCGGCCATCTGGTGCTCGGCGAGCGCGAATATGAGCAGAGCGGCAGCGTCACGATCGACGCGCCGCAGAAGCGCGCCAGCTTCCGGCCCGGCGACGACTGGCTCTGGGGCCAGAACTATCCGGAAGCGACGATCCACCTCGTCACCGCGACACCGGATGTGGTCGAGGCGATCGGGGGCGACGAACTGCTGTTCGATGACGGCGCAGCGGGCCATGGTGGCCATGTCGTGCTCCGCACGGCGGCGACGAACGGCTTCAGCTTCGCCGTCGCCGGATCGATGACCAGCGCGCGCGAAGCGGATGCGCTGGCGGAACGCTATGCGAAGGGCCCGTCATCGGCCGAGCTGCTAGCGCCGGCGGCGACCTTCTGGAACCATCTCACCGGCGATTTTCGCGTTCCCGACGCGGTCCCGGAGAGCGCGGCGCATAATCTGATGCTGCCCTGGCTGGCGCATGATGCGCTGGTCCACCTCACCGTGCCGCATGGGCTCGAACAATATACCGGAGCCGCCTGGGGCACGCGCGATGTCTGCCAGGGGCCCGTGGAACTGCTGCTGACGCTGGGCCACGACCGTGCGACACGCGACATCCTGCTCGCGCTCTTCGCCGAGCAGGACATGGCGAGCGGCGACTGGCCGCAATGGTTCATGCTGCCGCCCTATTCGAATATCCGCGCCGGCGATGCGCATGGCGACGTGATCATCTGGCCGCTCAAGGCGCTGCTCGACTATATCGAGGCGACCGGGGACGCCAGCGTGCTCGGCGAGAAGGTGACCTGGCGCCAGGGCGGCAAGGCCAAGGGCCCGCCCGAACCGATCCGCGCCCATGTCGAGGCGCTGCTCGCGGCGGCGCGCACGCGCTTCATCCCCGGCACGCATCTGATCCGCTATGGCGAGGGCGACTGGAACGACAGCCTGCAGCCGCATGATCCGCACCTGCGCGACTGGATGGTTTCGAGCTGGACCGCCGGCCTGCTGCACGAGCAGGTGGCGCGCTATGCCGCCGTGCTCGATCGGATCGGTGATGCGACGCATGCCTGCGAACTCGGCGACCTCGCCGCCGCGATCCGCACCGATTTCCGCGCCCATCTCGTGCCCGACGGCATCGTCGCCGGCTATGCGCTGTTCGATCCAGCCGGCGGGGATGCTGAGTATCTCCTCCATCCGCGCGACACCCGCACCGGGCTCTCCTATTCGCTGATCGCGATGACGCAGGCGATCCTCGGCGGCCTTCTCGACGAGGGAGAGGCGCGCGCGCATCTGAAGCTCATCGACGCCCATCTCGCCTTCCCGGACGGGGTCCGCCTGATGGACCGGCCCGTGACCTATCGCGGCGGCCCGGAACTGCTCTTCCGCCGCGCCGAATCCTCGTCCTTTTTCGGGCGCGAGATCGGCCTCATGTATGTCCATGCGCATCTGCGCCATTGCGAGGTGCTGGCGAAGCTCGGCATGCGGGACGACCTCGTCGAGGCGGTCGCCCGGGTCAATCCGGTCAGCGTCGCGCGGCATGTGCCGACGGCGGCGCTCCGCCAGCGCAACACCTATTTCTCGTCGAGCGACGCCGCCTTCCCCGACCGCTATGCCGCCAGCGCCGACTGGGCGCGCGCACGTGACGGGACGATCCCGTTCGATGGCGGCTGGCGCATCTATTCGAGCGGGCCCGGCATCTTCACGCGGCTGCTGCTCAAGGAATTCGCCGGGCGCCGCCGCTTCTGGGGCGAGGAGAACCATGGCGGCTGAGACTGTGCGAATCCTGACCGGCAGCTGCCTCTGCGGCGTGGTGCGCTACGCCGTGCCGGACGCCTTCGCCTATGCGCTCAACTGCCACTGCGCGAAGTGCCGCCGCACCACCGGCGCGGCGTTCAAGCCGATCGCCGCCATCGAGGCCGAGCATTTCCGCGTCACCCAAGGCGCCGATGACCGGCTGATCGTAGGCGATCCGACGGCCCATGACGCGCATTGCCGCCAGTGCGGCTCGTTCCTCTATTCGCTGGTTCGCGACGCCGCCTATATCCATATCGGCATGGGCACGCTGATCGACACGCCGACGATCCGGCCGAGCGTCCATATCTTCGTCGGCTCCAAGGCGCCCTGGTTCACGATCACCGACGATTTGCCCCAGTTCGAGGGCCATGTGACCTGAGGCGACGGCCCGCAACGGCCCCGATCCGTGGCGTCAACGCCCGTCTTAACGTTACCAATCGATTTACGGCCAAAGCGGCCTGTGGAGACCGTCGCGAGGCCCGCGGGCGGCTGGACTTTCGCGGTTCCGGTTCGGTATCCTGAATGAAAGTTTAATAAAAGGCCGGGCAGTTGGAAGCCATGTTCCCGATCCTGATCTACACCGCCGTCGCCGCCCTCGCCGTGCTCGTGCCACAGGCGATCCAGCCGACCGACGCGCTGCGCGACGACCATCATCGCGGCCTCTACTGGACGGGTGCCCTTGCCGCGATCGGGATGCTCTGCGCCGTCGGCGCGATCTTCCTCCTCTGATCGGGACCTGTCGCGCGGGCGGACGGGATGGGCTATCGTCGCTCACCCGCAGCAAGAGGCCGGACATGATTCCAGACCGTCGCACCCCCACCCTCGCCGCCGCACTGGCGGCTGTCGCCTTCCTCGCCGGCGCGTCTGGTACCGCGCGGGCCGAGAACATCACCGCGAAATATAGCTGCTACGACGGCACCCGCTTCACGGCGACCTTCACGCCGCCCGGCGCGACCGACGGGAGCGTGCGCCTCGCCTTCCCGGACGGGCGCAAGATCACGCTGCCGCAGGTGATTTCGGCCGATGGCGGGCGCTATGCGTCGGGCGATTCGGAATTCTGGATCAAGGGTCTCGGCGGCCAGCTCACGACGGGCCGCACCATGACCAATTGCGACAGCGAGTGAGGGCGGAGCGATGATCGCAACGCGGCGCAGGCCCGCCTTGCTGCTCGTCCTCTGCGCGGCCGCCGCAGCGATGCTGCCGGCGGCGCCCGCCCATGCGGCGAGCTTTCCCTGCTCCAAGGCCAGCCATCCCGACGAGATCGCCGTCTGCAAGAATCTCGTCCTCAACGACGACGATGTCGAGATGGCGACGCTCTATCAGACGCTGCTGCCTCTGCTCGCCATGGGCGGCGCCGGTGCGACGCGCGATGCGCAGAAGGCGTTTCTCGCGCAGCGTCAGGCCTGCGGCAGTGATGTCGCCTGTATTTCCGCCGCCTATGACGCCCGCATCGCGGCGCTGAAGGCGGAGTTCGCCCGCATCGCCGCGAACGGCCCCTATTGAGCGATCCGCGGCGGCATGGGCGAGGACGCCGCATCGGCGATCGCCGTCGGTGCGGCCGGCTCTGACGCGGCCCTCGCCACGGAGGCCGTCGGCGTCGGGTCGATGAACTCGACATCCACGCCCGGCTTCACCAGATGGGCGAGCTCGCGCGCGTCCCAGTTGGTCAGCCGCAGGCAGCCATGGCTGTTGGTCTTGTCGATCTTGCTCGGCTCGGGCGTGCCGTGAATGCCATAGGTCGGCTTGTCGAGGCCGATCCAGACCGCGCCGACCGGATTGTTCGGCCCCGGCGCGAGCTTCAGCGACTTGTCGTTCTTGCCCTGCTGGAAATTGACCTTGGGGCGGTACCAGTAGACCGGATCGACGGCGATCGCCTTGACGAGGTGACGCCCGGTCGGCGACGGCATGTCCGTGCTGCCGATCGTGGCGGGATAGGCGACGACGACGTTCCAGTCGGCATCATAGCCGATGAGCTGGCGCTCCTTCTGGTCCGCCACCAGATGCGCGACCTTCACCTTGGCGTTCGGCCCGACATCGGCGACCAGAATCACCGTTCCCGGCGCGTTGAAATCGAGATCCGGATTGAGCTGCTTCAGGAAGCCCTCATCCATGTGGAAGCGCTCGGCCAGCATTTCGGTCGGCCCGCGATAGGCGAGACGATCGAGCTTGGCCATCTCGCCATAATCCTTCGGGATCACCGGCACGAACGGTCCGGCGACATCCTCGGCCGTGATCACATAGGGCACGAAGACCGGCGTCCTGCCGAAGGGCGCGAGGAGATTGTCGATGTCCGGGCCGAGCCGGCCGTTGGACGGCAGGCCATACATGTTCTGCAGCGCCGCCACGGCCTTCTGCAGATTGCGGCCCGGGCGCCCGTCGATCACGCCCGGCGAGACATTGGCGCGGTCGAGCAGGATCTGCAGCCGCGCGATGCGAGGATCGGACGTCTTGCCGGCCTTCGGCCATTCCGCCGGCAGGATCGGCTCGTTGGCGCGCTGCATATAGTCGGCGGGCAGCGCCGATCCGGCAGGCGCCTCGGCGACGGCCGCCGGCTTGGCGGGCGCAGCCGCGGCGACGGGAGGCGCCGGTGCGGGGACCGGGGCGGCAGCTTCAACAGGAGCCGGGGATGGAGATGGCGCGGCCGCGGCCGGCGCCGCAGCAGGCGACTCCTGCGCGGGTGCGTCGCCATGGGTCAGCGCCATGGATTCGGCGGCAAGCGGCTCGGGCAGCGCATAGGTCGCGGCGCGCTCGGCATAGATGCGCGACCAGGGATCGGCCGCCGCCACGCCGGGAAGAGCGGCCGATGCCGCAGCCATGAGGAGGACCGTCCGGGCCGAGATACGCAACACTGAACTCCGACGAAGGCAGCAATGGAGAAGCCTTACCCCCGAGCCGACTCTAGGCGGTCGTGGTTAATGAAGGCTTGCTGGCGGAGGGGGAAGGAGGGGCGCCGTTGAATGCCGAAGAATGCCCTGCTCGCGATCACCGCTATCCACCCCACTCCGCCGTCACTCCGGCGAAAGCCGGAGTCCATTCAGCCTGAGGCGTCTGCCGGTTGAACGAGACAGGTGGCGCCATTGGCTCGCGACCGGGGTCTCAGGCTGGATGGATCCCGGCTTTCGCCGGGATGACGGCGGATTGGATCGGCACCAGAAGCATAGTCCCGATCGCGCGGAATGCCTTTCGCCGCAGATCCTCACCGGGGAGCACAAGAACGCGGTCGGTGAAGACTCCCCCACCCGCTTGCCCCAGCCGCCAAAATCCGCTTCGCTCGGCAAGGCCCCTCCCCTCACCGGATACCCACGCCTCATGACGGATCTTCGCGGCAAGACGATCGCCGGCAGCTTTTTTCATGCGCCCGAGCCTGACGGCTTCCAGTTCCTGGAAGACGCCCTCGTCGCGATCGATGCGGGCGGCGATATTGCGGCGGTGATGGCGCCGTCCGATGCGGGCTATGCGGCGGCGCGCGAGAACGCACGCAACAATGGCACGCTGGTCGAGATCCCCGCGGGCTGCTTCCTGCTGCCCGGCTTCGTCGATCTCCATATCCATGCGCCCCAATATCCCCAGCTCGGCAAGGCGCTGGACGTGCCGCTCGAGGACTGGCTGCACCGGCACACCTTCCCGCTCGAGGCGCGCTATGCGGATGCGGCCTTCGCGCGCCGGAACTATGAAGCGCTGGTCGGCGACCTCCTGGCTGGAGGCACGACGACGGCGCTCTACTTCGCGACGCTGCACACGGAGGCGACGCGGATCCTGGTCGATATCTGCGTCGAGCACGGCCAGCGCGCGCTGGTCGGCAAGGTGGCGATGGACAGCGAAGCCGACTGCCCGCCTTATTATCGCGACGCCTCGACGGAAGCCGGCCTCGCCGGGACGCGGGCGCTGATCGACTATGTCGCAGGCCATGCCGCCAATCACGGCCTCGTCCACGCCGTCGTGACGCCGCGCTTCATTCCCTCCTGCACGGACGCCATGCTGGAAGGCCTCGGCGCGATCGCAGGGGAATGCGGCTGCCATGTGCAGACGCATTGCTCCGAAAGCGACTGGGCGCATGGATACGGCCTCGCCCGCTATGGCGTCACCGATACGGAGGCGCTGGATCGCTTCGGCCTGCTGACGCGGCGCACGGTGCTCGCCCATTCGAACTTCATCACGAATGACGACATGGATCGCATCGCAGCCCGCGGCGCCGCGGTCGCGCATTGCCCACTCTCCAACGCCTATTTCGCGAATTCGATCTTCCCGCTCCGCGCGGCGCTTCAGAAGGGCGTCCGCGTCGGCCTCGGCACCGACATATCCGGCGGCCCGAGCGCCTCAATGATCGAGGCGCAGCGCATGGCGATCGCCGCCTCCCGCATGCTGGAGACCGGCGTCGATCCCGCGCTGCCGGCGGCGTCGCGCGGCCGGCCCGGATCGCGGATCGATTTCGCGCTCGCCTTCCATCTCGCCACCGCCGGCGGCGGCGCCGCGCTGGACCTTCCCGTCGGGAGCTTTCGCCCCGGCTTTCATTTCGACGCGATATTGATCAATCCCAATGTAGCGGGTTCGACCCTTCGTATAGATGAGCATACCGACACGTCGGCGGACATGCTGGAGAAGACGATCTACACGGCGTCGAAATCCAACATCTCCTCCGTCTGGGTCGGGGGCCGTCCTGTAACCGGGCGGTCGTCCGCCTGAGCCGACATGCCAGGCTAGCGCGCCTCGGCTGCATTGCAGCCGACAGGACGTTCCGGGGGGAGCGGCAGCACGATTGAGACTTGAGCGGACCAAGCGGCACATAAGCATGGGGCGCTCTCGAAGCCTGTGGCTCCTCGCCGCCGGCACCGGTGGTCTCATCGTCCTGGCCGTCGGGTTCATGTTCCTGGTCAACTCGGCCGAAAGCACGGCCCGGATCGATCTTGCGGCGACCATGGCGTCGCCAGCGTCCGAAGCGCGCGATTTCTTTCAGTCTCTGGAACAGATCCACCAGATCGCCGATGCGCCCTGCAGCCCAGCCTTTGTCGAGAAGCTGCGGGGAATCGTGTTCTCCTCGCTCCTTGTCGATGATGCAGCCTATCAGCGCGACGGCAAGACGCTCTGCAGCGGGCTCGGCATGCCGTTCGACCAGTTGCAGCTGCCGGCCCGTCCCGACTTCGTGGCAGGCAATGGATGGTGGGTGTGGTCACGGGTGAGCTTCGGAGCCCGGTCGGCACAGACCGTCACCGTGATCGATACGGGGACGTTCCTGCTCATCCTCAGACCACGGGACGACGGTGCCTGGCCCCAGCGTCCGGATGAGCTGCTATCCTGGCTGCGGATCGGCGAGCATGGCCGGACCGAGGTGGTGTTCGGCACGGATATCGGTCTGACGGACGCGCAGCTGCACGCCGCCCGAACGCGATGGACGCAGGCCGGCATCGTCGTTCCGGCGTGCCTGCCGATCGGATGGGACTGCTACACGCTGCTCGTGCCGTGGCGCGAGATTGCGGAGCAGCATTGGCCGTTGCTCGCGGCTTGCGCGGCGAGCGGCGCGGCCGGAGGCCTCCTCCTGGTGTGGCTGGCCTTCCGCTGGATGCGCTGGCGCTATTCGCCCGGCCGGCAAATTCGCCTTGCCCTCGACCACAATGAATTCGTCCTTCGCTACCAGCCGATCTACGATGCGGCCACGGGTCGATACATCGCGGCCGAGGCGCTGCTGCGCTGGCCGCAGCCCGACGGCTCGACCATCGCCCCGGACCGCTTCATCCCCGTCGCCGAGGAGGCCGGCCTGATCGGCGCGGTGACGCGCAACGTGCTCCGCCTCATGTCGCAGGACCTCGGCGCCTGGCTCGTGCAGCAGCGCGACTTCTCGATCGAGATCAATGTCAGCCCGGAGGATCTGGACGATCCGCTCTTCTATGGGGCGCTCGACGAATTCGTCGTCGGGAAGGGCATCCTGCCCCGGCAGATCTCGCTCGAGATCACCGAGCGCCGTCTGATCGAGGCCAATGCGGGCGACTGCACCCGCCGGCTGCGGGCCCTGGGCTACCAGGTGCTCATCGACGATTTCGGCACCGGCTATGCCAATCTCGACAATCTGGACGCGCTCTCGCTCGACGGGGTCAAGATCGATCGCAGCTTCACGGTCCATCTCGGCGACGGGTCCGCCCGGTCGCGGATCACGCAAGCGATGATCGAACTCGCCCGCCGGCTGGATCTCGATCTGATCGCCGAGGGCGTCGAGACGGTCCCGCAGATGCACAATCTGCTCTACCAGAATGTCACGCACATGCAGGGCTTTCTGTTCGCGCAGGCCGTTTCGGCGAACGAATTGCAGACTCTCCGACCGCCCGCCATTGTGGCGATCCGCCAGATGCAGATGTCCGGTTGGGCCTGAGCCCCGTGTCACGCCGCCGCGAGCGGCAGGCGGATCTCCTGGATAAGGCCGCCGCCCGCCGCGTTGCTGACGCGGATGGTGCCGCCGAGGCGCTCGATGATCTCGCGCGAGATGGCGAGTCCGAGACCGGCGCCGGGAACCGATTGCCGCCGGGCGGGATCGACGCGGAAGAACGGCTCGAACACCCGCTCGATCAACTCGGGCGGAATGCCGGGGCCCTGATCCACGATGCGGATCAACAGCATGTCGCCTTCGCGGCTGGATGAAAGCCGTCCGCCGCGGCCATGCGTCGCCGCGTTGATCAGGACGTTGCGCAGCGCGCGGGTGAGCGCGAGCGGCGAGGCGTGGACGGAGCCCGGGGCGAGCGTGTCGATGCCGATCGCATGCCCCTGCTCCGCCAGCTCGGCGACCAGTGCGGTGAGGAACGGGGCGGCCTCGATCGTCTCGGTCCCCGAGGCCTCAACCTCTTCGCGCACGAGGCGGATCGCGCTGTCGGCGATGCGATCGAGCTCTTCGAGGTCGCGCAGCCAGAGCACCCTTTCCTCGTCATCCGCGATGAATTCGGCCCGAAGCCGCATGCGCGTCATCGGGGTGCGCAGGTCATGGCCGGCCGCCGCCACGAGCCGCATGCGGCTCTCCATGGCGCTGCGGAGCCGTGCCGAAAGGCGGTTAAGCGCCACGGCCGTCGCCTTGACCTCACCCGACCCGGTTTCCGCCAGCTCGGGCAAGGCTCCGTCCGGTCCGATCGAGGCGATCGCGGTCTCGATCAGTTCCAGCGGCTTGACCAGGCGATAGGAGAGAACGACGGCAATGGCGGCGGCGCCGAGGATGATCGCCGACATCCAGCCGATCAGCAGCACCCAGCCCGCGCGCGGCGGCGGCGCCCGCGTCGAGAGCGGCAGCGAGATCCACCAGCCCTGGCTCGGCACCATCACCGAGACGGTGGGCGGGCGTCCGGGCGCGGGCTCCGTCACCACGACGTCGCTCGGGCGGCCGCGGCGGTCCAGCTCGCCGCGCAGCAGGTCCGTCAGGCGCTCGTCGACCGGGCCGGCGACGGGGTCCTTGCTGAGGCTCAGGCCGAGACGCGTCCCGGCCGGCGTTCCCGGCTCGAACTCGTCCGGCAGCTCGGCGGCAAGGCGCGAGACGATGTCGATCTGCAGCGCCGCATCCGCGATCAGCCGGTCCTGGCCGGGGCGGCCGATGACCGCGATCGCGACGAAGGTCGCGAGGCCGACGACCGCCACGATCGCGCCGACGATCAACAGAGACAGGCGCAGGCGCAGCTTGAGGCGGTTCAAGGGGCGGTCTCCGCCGGCTCGACGCGGACGGCGAGCTGGTAGCCGCCGTTGCGGACGGTCTTGAAGATCTGGAACCGGCCGCCGTCGCCGAGCTTGCGGCGAAGCCGGCTCATCAGCACGTCGATCGAGCGGTCGAGCGGATCGGCCTCGCGCCCCTGCGTCAGGTCGAGCAGCTGGTCGCGCGAGAGCACGCGGCCGGGGCGATCGAGGAAAACGCGCAGCAGGTCGAACTCGGCGCCGGTGAGCGCGACGTCCGTGCCGTCGGGATCGACGACGCCGCGCGTCTCCGGCATCGCGACGAAGCCGGCGAAACGATAGCCGGTCACGGCAGCGGGCTCGGTGAAGTCGCTGATGCGGCGGAGCACCGCGCGGATGCGGGCGAGGAGTTCGCGCGGGTTGAACGGCTTGCCGAGATAATCGTCGGCGCCGATCTCGAGGCCGATGATCCGGTCGACATCCTCCTTCAGGGCCGTCAGCAGGATGACCGGGACATGCGGGCGCCGGTCGCGCAGCTGGCGGCAGATGTCGAGGCCGGAACCGTCGGGCAGCATGACGTCGAGCACGATCAAATCGATCTGCTGCGTCGTCAGCTTCTCCTCGAGCTCGCTCTTGTCCGCGGCCAGCGACACGCGCATGCCCTGCTGATCGAGATAGCGACCGAGCAGCTTGCGGATCTCGGGGTCGTCGTCGACGACAAGGATATGTGGAACGCTTTGCATCCTGGCTCATTTACGGGCGCAACACCCGCCTCCGATTCAAAGCCATAACCCGGCGGACCGGTTGCTTCCGAGCGAATTCGTAACGAAATCCCCCAGCTGACGCTTCAGCAATGTTTCGAAACAACTTCGGCGTTTCCGGCAATTCTCCATCACGCAAAGACCTTGATGGGAAACGCCGGGAACCTAGCTTCTGCATGCGTTCAACGAAACCAAGGAGGTTGCCATGAACCGCACATTGGCCGCGCTCGGCATCGCCGCGCTCGCCGGAACCACGATGCTCTCGGCTGCGCAGGCCGAGCCGCCGAAAGGTCCGGCGCCCGCCGTGCAGATGCGCCCCGGCCCGGGCGGGCCCGGCGATCAGCGCGGACCCGGCGGCTTCTTCCGCGCCCATCGCGGCGAGATCCCGTTGCGCCTCGCCGAGAAGCTCTCGGCCGCGGAGACGCTGATCGGGATCCGCACCAACCAGATCGACACCTGGCGCGACTATACGAGTGCGCTGCTCGCACTGTTCGAGCCGCCGGCGCCGCCCGCTCCCCCGGCCCCCGGCGAGGACGGCGAGAAGGCGTTCGCCCGCCAGGAGCGGATGATCGCCATGATCAACGACCGCGCCGCCAAGGCCGCGACGCTCGAAAAGGCGATCACCGCGCTCAAGGCGACGCTGACGCCGGAGCAGCTCGACAAGCTGGCCAAGGTCGATCTCGAGCCACGCCCGCCGATGGGCCCGCGTGGCCCGCGTGACGGCATGGGTCCGCGCGGCGGCATGGGCATGATGGACGGCATGGGTCCCCATGGCGGCAAGAGCTGGCACGGCCATGGCCCGCGCGGCCCGGGCGGTCCAGACCAGGATGGCCCGCGCGCCGGCGGCGATGACCCCGCCGGACCGGCAGGCGGCCCGCCGCCTGCCCCCGACGCTGGCCCCGATGATGACGCCCAGCCGGACTCCGCCCCGAATCCGGGCTGATCGCGTCGCACGAGCGGCCCCCTCCGTCCTACCGGAGGGGGCCGTTTTGATTCAGCCGCCGAAGCGGCCGAGGAAATCCGTCTTGCCGATCGGCACGCCCTTCATGCGAAGGATGTCGTAGGCCGTCGTGAGGTGGAAATAGAAGTTCGGCAGCGCGTGCTGGAACAGGTAGTCGCGGCCAACGAAATGGGTCTCGCCCGAGCGCGAACGCAGCGTCACGCTCCGAGTCTCGGCGCCGTCGAACGCCTCCGCCGGCACCGTCTTCAGATAGGCGACCGTCTTCTCGATGCGCTCCCGAAGCTCGGCCAGCGACGCCTCCTCGTCGGGAAAGGCCGGGGCGGTGACGCCGGTGAGGCGCGCCACGCAGGCCTTCGCCGTATCGCTCGCGCGCTGCACCTGCCCGGCCAGCGGCAGCATGTCGTCGATCAGCCGCGCCGCGACCAGTTCGCGCGGATCGATGCCCTTCTCCCCCGCGAAGGCCGCCGCCTTGTCGAGGTGCACGGTCAGATTGGCGAAGCCGCGCAGAAACAGCGGCACGGTGACATCGTAAACCGAGAACGTCATGATAGACTTCACCTGCAGGGTGTACGGGGTTGGGAGGGAGCGAACCGACCGCCGATCGGCGATCGGAGCGTACCCGGCCAGATATGGGGAGCGGCCATCGCATTGAAAGGAGCCGCTCCGGCCGGCGGCGTCATCAGGCGGGACGCGTTCCCGCCGACGGGAGGGGAGCTCACATGTTCGATCACACGGGAATGGCGGCCTGCAATTGCAGCCGTCGCGGCTTTCTGCGTGGCGCCGCCGCCTTGGGCATGGCGTCCTTCGTCGCGGCGCCGGCGCTTGCCGACAGCTGCGTGCCCTTCGACAGGACGCGCCAGACGGCGACCAGCCCCGACGACGCCATCGCGCTGCTCAAGGCCGGCAATCAGCGCCTGCTCGACGGCAAGACGGTGAACTGCGACCTGCTCGGGCAGATCAAGGCGACGGCGACCGGCCAGGCGCCCTTCGCGGCGATTGTCGGCTGCATCGACTCGCGCGTGCCGCCCGAGCTCATCTTCGACCAGCGCATCGGCGACGTCTTCGCCGCCCGCATCGCCGGCAATTTCGTCAACACCGACATCATCGGCAGCCTCGAATTCGCGACCAAGATCACGGGCTCGCGGGCCATTGTCGTGCTCGGCCATACGGCGTGCGGCGCGATCCGCGGCGCCATCAGCAATGCAGAGCTCGGCAATCTGACCGCGACGCTGATGAACATCGAGCCGGCCGTCGTCGCCGCCGAGGCCAGTTTCGACGGCGAGAAGACCGCCGACAATCCGGCCTTCGTCCAACTTGTCGCCGATATGAATGCGAAGCTCGCGGCGAAGATGATCACCGACCGCAGCCATGTCATCCAGGAACTGGTCAAGGCGGGCGACGTCAAGGTCGTCGCGGCCATGCACGACGTCGCGACAGGCCGCGTCACCTTCTTCGACTGACGCGACCCGCCCTCAGCCCCGCGCCATGCGGTTCCATGCGTCGAGGCCTGCGATCTTGTAGGCCTCGGCGAGGGTCGGGTAGTTGAACGTGTTCTCGATGAAATAGTCGATCGTGCCCTTGAGGTTCAGCACGGCCTGGCCGATGTGGATCAGCTCCGTCGCGCCCTCGCCGACGATGTGCACGCCGAGCAGGCGGCGCGAGCGCGTCGAGAAGATCATCTTCATCATGCCGGTGTTGAGGCCCATGATGTGGCCGCGCGAGGTCTCGCGGAAGCGGGCGATGCCGCATTCATAGGGAATCTCGCGCTTCCTCACCTCTTCCTCGGTCATGCCGACGGTCGAGATCTCCGGCACGGAATAGATGCCATAGGGGAAGAATTCGGGCGGCGGCGGCGGCGCGAGCCCGAAGGCGTGGCACGCGGCGAGACGGCCCTGCTCCATCGAGGTCGAGGCGAGGCTCGGAAAGCCGATCACGTCGCCGGCGGCATAGATATGCGGCGCCGAGGTCTGCAGCGTCTTCGGATCGACCACGATGCGGCCGCGATGGTCGGTCGCGATCCCGACGGCGCCGAGATTGAGCCGGTCAGTCGCGCCGACGCGGCCGGCGGCGAAGAGCAGCATCTCGCTCGCGACCACGCGCCCGTCGGCAAGCGTCGTCGTGACGCCCCCGCCCTCCTTCGCCTCGATCGAGGTCACCGCCGCACCGAACCGCAGCCGCATATTGCGGTCGCGCAGCTCATGCATGAACTCGTCGATCAGTTCCTTGTCGATGAAATCGAGAAAGCTGTCGCGCGGCTCGATCAGCGTCACCGACACGTCCAGCGCGGAAAAGATGGTCGCATATTCGACGCCGATCACCCCGGCCCCGATGACGGCGAGGCTGCGCGGCAGTTGCGGCAGCTCGATGATCTCGTCGCTGTCGAAGACGCTGGTGCCGTCGAAGGGCACATAGTCCGGCCGGAACGGCCGCGTGCCGCAGGCGATCAGGACATGCGCAGCGTGGAAGATCCGCGTCTCGCCATTCTCGGCGACGACCTCGATCTCATGCGGCCCGACGAAGCGCGCTTCGCCATTCGCCGTCTTCACCGCATTGCGGTTGAACTGGTGCTCGAGCACCTCGACCTCGTGGTCGAGCGTCTTGCGGAGGCGCACGATGAGATCGTCCGCGCCGATATCCTGCTTCACGCGATAGGCGCGGCCATAGAAGCCGCGTTCACGCCAGCCCGAGAGGTTCAGCACGGTCTCGCGCAGCGTCTTGGACGGGATCGTGCCGGTGTGGACCGAGACGCCGCCGACGCGCCGCCCCTTCTCGACCACCAGCACCGACTTGCCGAGCTTGGCCGCCTGCACCGCCGCCCGGCGGCCGGAGGGGCCGCTGCCGATGACGATCATATCGAATTCGTTCACGAGCCTGGTTCCCCCCGGCTTGAAGGTCGATGGCGCGATTTTCGGCAGCTCGGCGAGGCGGGCGCTCCGGCTCGACATTCTTCACCTCGCGTGACGGCACGATGAAGGGGCACTCAAGCGAGGCGATGCAGTTTGGATGCCAGAATGGGTTGGGGCGGGGAAATGAGGGGGCGTTGTCCTCGCCGATCGCCAGGATGCTGCGAACCTCTGTGCCCGGCACTGTCATTGCCGGGCTTGACCCGGCAATCCAGACTTGGCCCCGCTGCTCCAACGCGTCGCGAAGAAAGGCTGGATGGCCGGGTCAAGCCCGGCCATGACATGATCCCTGCATCCTTCCCGACTCCAGCCGCCGAGCACCGATCCATCGCATCGGGGAGCGAGAGCGTGGGCTCTCCTTTCACCTCTCCCTGAGGGAGAGGTCGGCGCGAAGCGCCGGGAGAGGGTTTAGGGAACCATCCGATTCTGCCGAGACTCTGCCGGGACGGATCAGCGCCTCGTCCTGAACATTCCCTAAACCCTCTCCCGCCGGCCTGCGGCCGTCGACCTCTCCCTCTGGGAGAGGCAAAAGAATGAGCGGCAAGGACGTCCTATCCTGTGTCGTGACTCGCCCTTATCCCCATCCAGCCTTGCCATTCTCCACGAAATGCCGCGGAATGCGGCATGTCGTGCCTGCTCGCCCTCCTCCGCCGCGGTCTATTCGCGCTATGGATGAGAGGAGATTCGGCAACGCGGCATTGTTGTCGGGAACCCGAAATTAACCTCAATGACCGATGAAATGCCTTGGCAGAGGGATGGCAGGAAGTATCTGAAGAGGCATACGAGTAAGGCGTTCCGTTGGATAGATCGAGGCCTCCATCTTCTCCTGACCGACAGCTTCCGCGCTATGGCCGGGCGGCTTTGCTTTCGATCGCGCTCGTCGCCTTCGGAGCCGAAGGCGCGGCTGCGGCGGAGGGCGACAGCTTCATGGACAGGGTTCGTTCCCTGTTCGGCCAGCAGAAGGCCGAGCCCGTCTTCGATGCCGTCCCCTATGAGGTCAAGATCGATGTCGTGAACGCCGACCGCTCGGTCCGGCGCGCCGTCACCAATGCCTCGACGCTGCAATCGCTGCGCCGCACGCCGCCCTCGGGCGCTGCGGGCCTGTGGCGGCGGGCGTCGTCCGACATCGACCTGATCACCGCCGCGCTTTATGGCGAAGGCTATTACGGCGGCACGATCACGATTCGCGTGGCGGGCGTGACCCTCGGCGCCTCCAACAGCGTGCAGGTGATCGATGCGATCGAGGCCACGCGCAATGCGGGGCCGATCCCCGTCGAGGTAACGGTCGATCCCGGCCCGCTGTTCCATTTCGGCTCGATCGAGATCCTCGACGCCGACAAGCACCGTCCGATCGCCGATGCGCCGACGCTGCGCGCGCTCGGCATCCAGCCCGGCGAAGTCGCCCGCTCCGCGGCGATCCTTTCCGCCGAGAGCCGCATCACCGAATTCTATCGCGACCGTGGCTATGCCTTCGCCACCATCGTCGACAAGGAGATCACGGCTGACCACGCGGCGAAGACCGTCGACGTCGATTATCTCGTCTCGACCGGCCGGCCGGTACAGTTCGGTATGGTCACGGTGAGCGGCACCGAGAAGCTGAAGAAGAGCTTCGTCGAGGAGCGCGTGCGCATCCAGCCCGGCCAGCTGTTCACGCCCAAGGAGATCGCGGATACGCGCAAGGCGCTGCTCAAATACGAGGCGATCGGGGGCGTTCGCATCGTCGAGGGCCAGACGCTCGACGCCGAGGGACGCCTGCCGATCGACGTCGACATCACCGAGCGCAAGCCGCGCTATGTCGGCTTCGGCGCGAAATACGGCACCACCGACGGCGCCGTCGGCAATGTCTATTGGGGGCATCGCAATCTGTTCGGCGGGGCCGAGACGCTGCGCCTCGACGGCCAGGTCTCCTATGCCGCCGAGGTGCCGAGTTCGGTGCCCGACGCAGACCCGTTCGGCTATAAATTCATGGTCTCGTTCGGCAAGCCGGGCATCCTGACGCCGAAGGACGACCTCTCGATGCAGGCGGCCGTGCTGCGGGAAGTGACGAACGCCTATATCCGTGAGGCCGTGACGTTCAACGCCAACGTCAAGCGGACCTTCAACGACCAGCTTTCCGGCTCGATCGGCGTCGACCTCGAAACCTCGCGCGTCCAGGACAGCTCCGGCACCAACGACTACAACATCTTCGGCATCCCGATCGAAGCCAATTACGACACGACCGACAATGTGCTCGATCCCACGCGCGGCATCCGCGCCACGGGCACGTTCGAACCGTTCGTCTATCTCGGCGATGCGGGCGCAGGCCCGATGATGGTGAAGGGCCAGCTCTCCGCCTATCACGCGCTGGACGCGGACAATCGCTACGTCCTCGCCGGCCGCGTCGGCGCCGGCTCGATGATGGGCGTCGACAATCTCTACGACGTGCCGCCGCAGCGCCGCTTCTATGTCGGCGGCGGCGGAACGCTGCGCGGCTTCGACTACCAGTCGCAGAGCCCGAAGAACGCGCAGGGCGACATCATCGGCGGCCTGTCCTATTTCATCGCCTCGGCGGAAGCGCGCATCAAGATCACCGACACGATCGGCGTGGTGCCCTTCCTCGACGCGGGCACCGCCTCGGCGGGCACCGCGCCGGATCTCAATGATCTGAGCTACGGCGCCGGCGTCGGCCTCCGATACTATTCGCCCGTCGGTCCGCTGCGGCTCGACGTCGCCGTTCCGCTGAACAACAAGGAAGATCAGCGTGGCTATGGCGTCTATCTGAGCCTCGGCCAGGCCTTCTAGGCAGTTCCAGCGAAAGTTAATTCCGGTTTCGCGTCCGGAATTGCGTCACAACAAAGGGTTAGAGCATTCCTGGTGAGCCGGAAATGCTCCAGAAGCGGTCAGGGACCATGCGCATCGCAAGGCGAATCGTCGCCGCTCTCGGGATTCTCGTCATCGCGCTGGTTCTCGGCGTGGCGGTTCTGTTCGCCGCGATCCAGAGCGCGCCGGGCAAGCGCATGCTGGCCGCCTTCGCCAGCCGGATGGCGAGCCAGGACGGCCTCACCGTCGCGATCGAGGATATTTCCGGCTTCGTGCCCTCCGACATGCGGATCGGCCGGATCACGCTCTCCGACGCCACCGGCCCGTTCGGCACGGTGGACGGGCTCGCGCTCGCCTGGCACCCGCTCGCCCTCCTCTCCGGCACCGTGAACGTCTCGGCGCTGACCGCCGACCGGGTCGCGATCGACCGCCGGCCCGTGCTGCCGGCATCGACGGCCACGTCCTCTTCGTCCTCCTCCGGCGGCCTGCCGATGATCCGCATCGTGCTGGGCAAGCTGGAGATCGCCGATATCGAGATCGGCGAGGCTGTCGCGGGCATGGCAGCTCAGCTGGGGCTGACCGCCTCGGCACGGCTGGTCGACCCGGCCGAGGGTCTGGCGCTCGATTTCCAGCTGACCCGCCGTGACGCGCCGGGCGAACTCAAGGGCCGCGCGCGCTATGCCCCCGATGGCGGTCGCGACGTGCTCGATCTCGACGTCACCGCATCCGAGCCGGAAGGCGGCCTCGTTGCCCGCCTCGCTGGCATCGAGGGACTGCCGGCGCTCGCGCTCACCGTCAAGGGCAGCGCGCCGCTCGACGACTGGAACGGCACGCTCGCCTTCGACGCGGGTGCGGCCGGCCGGATCGACGGCACCGGCGCGGTGCGGGTCGTCGACACAGGCCGGCGCATCATGCTGGACGTGAAGGGCGACGTCGCCGGATTGCTGCCGGCTTCGGTGCGACCGCTCTTCGCCGGCGAGACCACGCTGACGGGCTCTGCCGTGGCGACGACCGCCGGTCCGGTGCAGATCGAGGGTTTGAACGCCTCGGCCACGGGCTTCGGCCTCGCGCTGGTCGGCACGCTCGACCCCGCCGCCAAGACCGCCGACCTCTCCTTCGACCTCGTCGGCGGCCAGGCCGAGACCTATGCCGCCTTCGTCCCAGGCATCGCCTGGAAGGACTGGCGGTTGCACGCCAAGGTCAATGGCGCCCTCGCCCGGCCCAATGTCGACGCCGAGGTCACCGCGACCGGACTCGGCGCCCATGGCTATGGTTCGGACCGGCTCGACCTCGCCCTCACCACCGAGGCCACCGGCTCGGACCTCGCCTTCAAGCTCGTCGGCTCGGCCGAAGGCCTCACCGCCGCGGAGCCGAAAGTCTCGACAGCGCTCGGAAAGACCGCGACCTTCGCGATCAAGGGCGCGCTCGGCGATGCCGGCCCTAATGTCACCGACGCCACCATCCGCCTGACGCCGCTCGACCTCGCCTTCTCCGGCGCTGCGGGTCCCTCCGGCGCCAAGGGCGCGTTGCACCTGACCCGCCTCGACCTCGCCGCCTTCTCCGCCCTCGCGAACCGTCCGCTCTCCGGCACGATCGCGCTCGACGGCACGATCGACACCGGCGACAAGTTCTCCGCCATCGCGCTCGATCTGAACGGTTCGGCACATGACGTCGCAACCGGCATCGCGCTGGCGGACAGCTTCCTCAAGGGCGAGACCCGCATTGCCGGCGGCGTCTCGCGTTCGGCGGACGGCGCGATCCGGGTCAGCGACCTCAAGCTCGCCGCCGACGGGCTGTCGCTGCGTGTCGATGGCGCCATCGAGCAGCAGACGGCCGACCTCGCCGCCTCGCTCAAGCTGAACGATCTGACGCGCCTCGACCCGCGCATCTCCGGCGCCGCCAATGCGGACCTCCGCTTCTCCGGCGGCTTCGATGCGCTCGGCCTCAAGGGCACGGTCGACATCCCGTCCGCCGTCGCGATGGACAAGCCGATCGAGGCGCTGCGCCTCTCGGTCGACCTCGCCGACCTGACCCATGCCCCGGCCGGGACGATCGCGCTCGACGGGCGGATCGCCGGAAAGCCGGCGAAGGGCAGCGCGCGCTTCACGACGGAGACGGCAGGACAGCGCGTCGACGACCTCGATTTCGCCATTGGCGGCGTCCGGGCGACGGGCAATGTCGCGCTGGCGGGCGGCCTCGCGAAGGGCCGCCTCCAGATCGCGGCCAGCGACCTTTCCGACCTGTCGCCGCTGATCCTGACCCAGATCGCCGGCCGGCTCGACGCGACCGTGGTGCTCGACACGCCGAACAATGTCCAGCGTGTCGCGGTCAACGGGACGGCGCGCAGCCTCGCCTTCGCCGGCAACCGGCTCGACCAGGCGGATATCGATCTGACGGTCGCCGACCCGGCCAATGCGCCGGTCCTCAATGGCCGCGCGACGCTGTCGGGTCTCGTCACCGGCTCGCAACGCATTGAAAAGGCAACGCTAACGGCGAAGAGCGCGGGTTCGGCGACGGACATCACGCTCGACACCGCCTTCCTCGGCGCCTCGATCGCGGCCCGCGCCAATGTCGCGCCCGCTGCCGGCTCGACGCGCATCCGGCTCGACCAGTTGCGCCTCGCCAAGGGGCCGGCCACCGTCACGCTGTCCCAGCCGGCCAATATCACGCTGGCGAATGGCGGCGTCGCGATCGACCGCCTCGTGCTCGCCACGGGCGGCGGCGGCGCCACGATCAGCGGCAAGGCCGGCGCCGGCGCGCTCGACTTGACCGCCGATATCCGCAACCTGCCGCTGGCGCTGGCCGCCATCGCCTCGCCCACGCTCGATCTCCGCGGCACACTCTCGGGCAATGCGCGGATCACCGGAACGCCCGCAAGCCCTTCCGGCAATTACGATATTCGCGTCGCCGGCCTGACCATGCCGGAGATCCAGCGCCAGGGCGCCGGCCCGTTCGACATCACCGCGAAGGGCACGCTGGGCGGCGGGCGCGTCAATGTCGACGCGGCGATCAATGGCCGCAACATCTCCGGCCTCACGATCCGCGGCTCGGCGCCGATCGGCGCCGGCAATCTGGATCTGCGCATCGCCGGCGCGATCGACCTCGCCATCGCCAACACCGCGCTGGCAACCTCCGGTTCGACGGTGCGCGGCAAGGCCACGGTCGACGCCGCCCTGCGCGGCACTGCGGCCGCGCCCTCGGCATCCGGCACCGTTCGCGTATCGGGCGCCACCTTCACCGACTCGGTCAACGGCGTGACGCTCACCGGCATCGAGGCGGTCCTCACCGGCACCGACCGCGCGATCGAGGTCACCCGCCTCACCGCGCAAACCCCGCAGGGCGGCTCGCTTTCGGGCAGCGGCCGGATCGGGCTCGATGCCGCGGCCGGCTTCCCGGCCTCGATCGAGATCCGTCTGACGCGGGCGGAAATCCTCTCCAGCGCGCTGATCCGCCTCGTCTCCGACGGGCGCATCACCGTGGAAGGCCCCGTCGCGACGCGGCCGAAGATCGGCGGCCGCCTCGACATTCGCCGGCTCGACATCAACATCGCCGACCGCATGCCCGGCGGGCTGGACCCACTGCAGGTCCGCCACATCAATACGGGCGGCCAGAAGACGGTTGCCGATACGAGCCTCCGTGCCAAGGCCAATGCCCGGGCCGCAAGCGCCAATGCCCGGCGCGCGAAGCCGCAGCCCGCCTTCGTCGCCGATCTCGATCTCACCATGGCGGCGCCGAACGGCGTGTTCGTGCGCGGCATGGGCATCGAGGCGGAGTTCGGCGGTGATCTGACGATCCGCGGAACGACGGCGAGCCCCACCACGCTCGGCGCCTTCAACTTGCGGCGCGGCCGCTTTGACATTCTCGGACGGCGGCTCGACTTCACGGAAGGCACCGTCGGCTTCAACGGCTCGACGGACCCGACCATCGATTTCACCGCGAGCACCACGACGAGCGACGTCACCGCGAGCGTCATCGTCTCGGGCACGGCCTCCGCACCGGAGATTTCCTTCACCTCGAGCCCGACGCTGGCCCAGGACGAGGTGCTGTCCCGCATCCTGTTCGGCAAATCGATCAGCACGCTGAATGCGAGCCAGGCGCTGCAGGTGGCGCAGGCGATCGCGCAGTTCTCCGGCGGCGGTCCCGGCGTGCTCGACAATGTGCGCCGCTCGCTCGGCGTCGATTCGCTCGATGTCGATGCCACCGGCCAGGTCGGCATCGGCAAGCGCCTCAACGACCGCGTCTATGTCGGCGCCCGA
The DNA here is from genome assembly GCF_014196455.1 of Kaistia hirudinis. Lineage (GTDB taxonomy): Bacteria > Pseudomonadota > Alphaproteobacteria > Rhizobiales > Kaistiaceae > Kaistia > Kaistia hirudinis. The sequence continues at coordinate 340,862 of NZ_JACIDS010000002.1, read as the reverse complement.
CAGGGTCCGACCGCATCGTCGGGCAAGGTGACGGTCGATGTCGACGTGACGCGCAACATCCGCCTGCAGGGTGCCGCAGGCGCGGATGGCGCGGGCGAACTCGGCGTCGGCGCGCAGTGGGATTATTGACGGAAGCAGAGAAGAGCCGGCGGAGCGGAAAATTTCCCGCTTCGCCGGCGAAGGTACAGTTTGGGAGGAAAGCGCGCGGTGGCCTGCTCAGGCGATCGCGCGGTCGGCGCCGAAGCTGAGCGGCGCGAGCTGGTCCAGTTCCGCGTCGTCGAAGAGGCGGGACCGGGTGAGGAAGCGCGTCTCCGTGCCGTTTTCCAGCGAGAACATGCCGCCGCGGCCCGGCACGAGGTCGATGATCAGCTGGGTGTGCTTCCAATAGTCGAATTGCGACGGGCTCATGAAGAAGGGCACGCCGTCGATTTCGCCGAGCCGGACGTCCTCATCGCCGACGATGTAGTCATCCTTGCGGAAGCACATCGGGGAAGAACCGTCGCAGCAGCCGCCGGATTGATGGAACAGGATGTCGCCATGCTCCCGCCGCAGCGTGCGGAGGAGGTTGATCGCAGCGGGCGTTCCGGTGACGCGGGGAATGAATTCACTCATCGCAGCCCTCCTGTCTCGTCGATCCCCGAGCTGCCCGACGGCCGGCGTGAACGCCCGGCCCGGCGAGCCGTCGGCGGATACGGGGGCATCCGCCGACGTTCCCGATAGAGCGCCTCATCACCGGCTAGCGGCGACGAGGCGGCCTATGCGATCGTCCTGCCGCGCTCAGAAGAAGCCGAGCTTCTTCGGGTTGTAGCTGACGAGCAGATTCTTGGTCTGCTGGTAGTGGTCTAGCATGGCGAGATGGTTCTCGCGGCCGATTCCGGACTGCTTGTAGCCGCCAAATGCCGCATGCGCCGGATAGGCGTGGTAGCAATTGGTCCAGACGCGGCCGGCCTGGATGCCGCGGCCGAAGCGATAGGCGCGGGTGCCGTCGCGGGTCCACACGCCGGCACCGAGGCCGTAGAGCGTGTCGTTGGCGATCTCCAGCGCTTCTTCCTCGGTCTTGAAGGTCGTCACCGAAACGACCGGGCCGAAGATCTCCTCCTGGAAGATCCGCATCTTGTTGTGGCCCTTGAAGACCGTCGGCTTGACGTAGTAGCCGCCCGCGAGGTCGCCCTCGAGCTTGGCCTGCTCGCCACCGATCAGGACCTCGGCGCCCTCTTGGCGGCCGATGTCGATATAGGAGAGGATCTTCTCGAGCTGCTCGGAGGACGCCTGCGCGCCGATCATGGTCGAGGGATCGAGCGGGCTGCCCTGCTTGATCGCCGCGACGCGCTTCAGCGCCTTCTCCATGAAGCGGTCATAGATGTCTTCCTGGATCAGCGCGCGGCTCGGGCAGGTGCAGACCTCGCCCTGGTTGAGCGCGAAGAGCACGAAGCCCTCGATCGCCTTGTCGAAGAAATCGTCATCGGCGGCGGCGACATCCGAGAAGAAGATGTTCGGCGACTTGCCGCCGAGTTCCAGCGTCACCGGAATGAGGTTCTGGCTGGCATACTGCATGATCAGCCGGCCGGTCGTCGTCTCGCCCGTAAAAGCGATCTTGGCGATCCGGTTGGAGGAGGCCAGCGGCTTGCCGGCCTCGAGGCCGAAGCCATTGACGATGTTGAGCACACCCGGCGGCAGCAGGTCCCCGATCAGCTCGGCGAGCAGCAGGATCGAGGCCGGCGTCTGCTCGGCCGGCTTCAGCACCACGCAATTGCCGGCGGCGAGCGCGGGGGCGAGCTTCCAGACCGCCATGAGGATCGGGAAGTTCCACGGGATGATCTGCCCGACCACGCCGAGCGGCTCGTGGAAGTGATAGGCGATGGTGTCGTTGTCGATCTCGGAGAGCGAGCCTTCCTGGGCCCGGACCGCGCCGGCGAAATAGCGGAAATGATCGACGGCGAGCGGCAGGTCGGCCGCGGTCGTCTCGCGGATCGGCTTGCCATTGTCCCAGGTCTCGGCCAGCGCGAGGAGATCGAGATTCTCCTCCATCCGGTCGGCGATCTTGTTCAGGATGATCGCCCGCGCCGTGGTGCTGGTCTTGCCCCAGGCGTCCTTCGCCTTGTGGGCGGCATCAAGGGCGAGGTCGATGTCCTCCTTCTGCGAACGCGGCACCTCGGTGATCTTCTGGCCGGTGATCGGCGAGGTGTTGTCGAAATAGCGCCCGCCGAGCGGGGCGACCCATTCGCCGCCGATGAAGTTCTCGTAGCGGGGCTTGAACGGCGACTTCGTCTTGGCGCCGAGGAATTCAGGCTTGTTCATGGCATCCTCCCATGAGTGAACACGCCCGAATGAGAGAGCAGAGCCCGTGCCATTTGCCGGCTTCGCACTGCATCAAAAGTTGCTGCGACACGGTAAGCATATGATCGAAATGGCGCTCGGACCGCAGCGTCGCCGCCCGTTGCGCGAGCCTATGGACGAGGCTGAAATTTCGGTGCAACAGTCCCACATGAGGATTGAGGCTTGTGGCAACAGCTGTTGCAGAAAGCAACATGCCGGGAGGAACGGCCGATGACGATCCCAGCGGGCACGGATACTGTGCAAGCGGCGCGCCGACGTTTCTTCGACGAAGGCGGCATGCCGGATGGACTTGTCGCCGAACCGATCCTGCGGTCATGGCAGCGCTGCACGACGCAGGGCCTCGATGTCGGTGCGCGGCCGCATGTCGAGCCGGTGAGCGCAGCGGCGCTGAAGGACCTGCACGAGCAGAACGAGCGGCTGCGGCGCATCACGAGGCCGGAAATGACGGCGCTCCGCGCCGAGGCACGCCTGACCGACAGTGTCGTGATCCTGACCGACGCCAATGGGCTCGTGCTCGACATGGTCGGCAATGCCGAGTTCGCCGGCCGGGCATCGCGCGTGGCGCTGCGGCCCGGCGTGCCCTGGAACGAGGATGCGATCGGCACGAATGCGATCGGCACCGCGCTGGTCGAGCGGCGGCCGATCAGCGTGCATGGCGGCGAACACTTCTTCGAGCCGCACCGCATCCTGACCTGCGCCGCGGCGCCGATCATGGATCCGCGCGGCGGGCTTGCCGGCGTGCTCGACATGTCCGGCCATGCCTCGGTGCGGCACGTCCATGCGCTCGGGCTCGTGCGCCTCGCCGTCGAGCAGATCGAGCACCGGCTGCTGGAGCGCAGCTTCGAGGGCCATCGCATCCTGCGCTTCCAGAGCGAGGCGGAGCTGATCGGCACGGCGAGCGAAGCCGTCCTCGTCTTCGAGGAGGACCGGCTCGTCGCGGCCAACCGGCGCGGCCTCCGCCTCTTGAAGCTCGGCTGGGATGCGCTCGACACCGCGCGGATCGGCGAATTGTTCGACAAGATCGCAGCCGGCGAGACGATCCAACCGATCCGGACCCGGGCGGGCGAGACGCTGCTCGGCCGATTCGATCCCGAGCCCGCGACGCGGCGGAGCACCCCGACCATCCGCGCCGGCGCGCGGCCCGGCGAGATCGAGCCGTTCTTCGATGCGGCGACTCACACGGCGCTGAAGCGTGCCGTCCGCCTGGTCGCGGCCGACGTGCCGGTGCTCGTCCATGGCGAGACCGGCTCGGGCAAGGAAGTCTTCGCCCGCCGCGTCCATGCCGAGAGCGCCCGCTCCGGCGCGCCCTTCGTGGCGGTCAATTGCGCGGCGCTGCCGGAGAGCCTGATCGAATCCGAACTCTTCGGCTATGAGGAAGGCGCCTTCACCGGCGCGCGGCGGCAGGGCCAGGCCGGCCTGCTCCGGCAGGCTCATGGCGGCATCCTGTTTCTCGACGAGATCGGCGACATGCCGCTGGCGCTGCAGGCACGGCTCCTGCGCGCGCTGCAGGACAAGCAGGTGGTGCCGCTCGGCGGCGGTGCGCCCGTACCGGTCGATTTCGCCCTGCTCTGCGCCACGCATCGCCCGCTGGCCGAACTGGTCGCAAGCGGCGCGTTCCGCTCCGATCTCTATTTCCGCATCGCGCAATATGTCGTCGAGCTGCCGGCATTGCGCACGCTGGCCGACCGGCGCGAACTGGTGAGTGCGGCCTTCGAATCGCTGGGCGGCACGGCGTCGGGCGCAAGCCTCGCTCCGGGGACGCTCGACAAGCTCGCCGCCTATGAGTGGCCGGGCAATTTCCGCCAGCTGACCGGCACGCTGCGCGCGCTGATCGCTCTGGCCGAACCGGGGCGCCCGCTGGAGCCCGATGCCCTGCCGGCGGAGATCGTCGCGACCGCCGCCCCTGCCCAGCCCACGCCGACGACGGCCCGGGCGGAGGAGAAGGAAGACCGAAGCCTTTCCGACGTGACGCTCACCGCGATGCAGGAGGCGCTTGAGGCCGCGGGCGGTAATGTCTCGCTGGCGGCCCGCCGTCTCGGCGTCGACCGCACCACGCTCTATCGCCGCCTGCTCTGGAAGAAGCAGACTTCCGGCTGAGCCTCAGGTCATCCACCAGCCGCCGTCGACATTGAGCGTCTGGCCGGTGATGAAGCCGGCGCCGTCGGAGCACAGGAACGACAGCGTGCTGGCGATATCGGCGGGCGTGCCCCGCCGCTTCACCGCCTGCCGCTCCAGGACATAGCGGTTATAGCCTTCCGGATCGGGATGGATCTTCTCCGCGTCGGTCGGGAAGGCACCGGGCGAGATCGCATTGACGGTCACGCCATAGGCACCGAACTCCCTGGCCCAGGCACGCGTCAGGCCGAGGAGTGCGCCCTTGGACTGGACATAGGGCGAGAGATTGGCCCAGCCGCCCGAGAGCGTGACGCTGACGACATTGACAATGCGGCCGAAGCCCTTCGCGCGCATCGACGGCAGCGCGACCTGGACGCAGACGATGCCGGCATCGACATTGACGCGCTGCACCGCCTGATGCTCCTCGATCGTGTAGTCCTCGAAGGGCTTGGACGGATAGATCGCGGCATTGTTGATGACGACGTCGAACCCGCCGACTTCCTGCGAAAGCCCTTCCAGCGCGGTGCGGAAGGCGCCGAGATCCGACATATCGAGCGCCGCCACGACCAGCCGGCCCTTGCCCTGCTCGTCAGCCGCCGCGCGGAGCGCCGCCACCTTGGCCGGGTCGTGATCGACCGCGACGACGGTCGCCCCCTCCGCGAGGAAGGCGAGCGTCGCCGGCAGGCCGAGGCCGCCGGCGGCGCCGGTATAGAGGATCGTGCGGTTCTCGACGCTCATGCTCGCGAGGCTCCTGGACGTTCTGCTCAGCGGCCCGCGATCGGGCGATGGTTGCCCGACGGAGCCGGATAGTCTTCGGCGGGCTGAACGGCGAGCGCGGTGATGCGCTTTTCGAGCGCGGCGAGCGCATCCGCGCCATCATGGATGCGGAAGACCGTGTCGTAGCGCCGCTCGTCGCCATGCTCGAGCCAGATGAGTTCGCCGCGCTCGCGCGCGCCCTTATGGCCGAGGACATGGTTGGTCGAGGGTTCGAGCCCGAGCGCATACTGGCCCGACTGCAGGTTCTGCCACTCATACTGGCAGGGGAACTGGTCCTTGCGCGTCTCGACCTCGAAGGCGAGGCCGAGGCGGTCATTGACGAGCGCGACCGGCACGCGGCCTGCGCCATCCGCCTTCATCTCGTGCTGCCAGACCTGCTCATGGAAGTTGAGCTGCGGCGCCGGCATCGTGCGGTAGCCGACGCCCTGCTTGCGATAGGCCTCGCCCGCATGCGCCGCCCAGACCACATCCTCGACCGGGGCGAGATAGCGGGCGCCCTCTTCGAGCAGCGGCGCGCCGGCATTGATGTGGTAGCAGTACATGTGCGGCGTCTTGTAGAAGCCGTGATTGACGACGCGGTCGTGGACCCGGATTTCGTTCGATCCGACCTTGGCCTCGATGCGGCGGATCAGATGCAGATCCTCGCCGAATACGGTCGCCTGCTGGACGATGCCTTCCGCCCAGAGCGTGCATTCGTCGCCGTCCCACTGCTCGCCATAGCCGGTGAGGCGGGCGGGGATCGTGCCGACACGGCCGTGGATCGAATGGCTCACGGTCTGGCGCGGGCCATAGACATAGTGATCCGCCGGCTCGTCATACATGAACAGGATGTGGTCGAGCCCGCAGGTCACTAGGAGGCCGGAGAAGGACCGCAGCCAGGCGAGACCGCCCTCCCCCTCATATTCGTGCAGATAGGGGCTGCGGAAGCCGGCCGGCGAGTTCCAGCCGATCGAAAGGCCGCGATAGTCGCAATCCGCGATATCCATGGCGCGATCGACGAGGACGGTGAAGCGCAGCCCCGTGCCGGTGCGGAATTCGAGCATGCGGATGCCGCGCTCCAGGCCATCGCCGAGCGTCATCAGCCGCACGCCGGCGAACTGCGCCAGGGCGCCGGAGCTTGCCGATATCTCCCGCCGCGTCAGCATCTTCCCGAAGAGCTGCACCATGTCGTCACTCCCTTGTCGTTAGGTTGGCCCGACCGGCATCGGCGCGGCCGCCTGGCCGCCCTGCGAGAAGTCGAAGGCAAGATGAAGAATGGCGTCTTCCGTCATGGCGGCGCGCTCCAGCACGCCCGCGACGCGGCCGCCGGCGAAGACGACGCAGCGATCGGCGAGCGCCATGATCTCCGGCAGTTCGGACGAGGCAAACAGGACGCCAGCACCGCTCTCGGCGAAGCGGTGGACGATGTCATAGATTTCCGCCTTGGCGCCAACATCGACGCCATGCGTCGGCTCGTCGAGCAGCAGCACCTTGGGCTCGGCGAGCAAAGCGCGCGCGAAGAGCGCCTTCTGCTGGTTGCCGCCGGAGAGGCTGGTGATCGGCTGGCGGATATCGCCCATGCGGATATTGAGCGAGCGCGCCATGCGCGCGGCATCGGCCTTCTCCGCTCCCTCGGCGACGAAGCCGAGGCGGGTCAGCGCGGGCAGGCGGGCGATGGTGATGTTGGACTGGACCGAATGGGTCGGCAGAATGCCCTGGATCTTCCGGCCTTCCGGCAGCATGAACAGGCCGGACGCGACGGACTTGTCGGCACCGGCGCGCGACAGCAGCGTCCCATCGAGCCAGACCTCGCCGCAGCGGGCGCGGCGATAGCCGTAGAGCGTTTCAAGGAACTCGGTCCGCCCGGAGCCCATGAGGCCGAAGAGGCCCACGACCTCGCCGGCGCGCACCTCCATGTCGATCGGGCTCAGATGATCTTCGTCGGCGAGCCCCTTGACGGAGAGGCGTGTCGCGCCCGGCGTCCGCGTGCCGCCGCGATAGGCGAAGGTCGCGGTCTTGCCGACCATGTCGAGGATCAGCTGCGACTTGCTCGTCTCGCTGGTCTTGCGGTCGCTGATGAGCACGCCGTCGCGGAGGACGACGACGCGGCCGCAATTCTCCAGCGCCTCCTCGAGGCGATGGGTGATGAAGATCACGCCGACGCCCTCGGCGCGCAGCTCGCGCACGAGATCGAACAGGCGCTGCGCCTCGACCGGGGTCAGCGACGAGGTCGGCTCGTCGAGGATCAGGAGCTTCGGCCGCTCGACGATCGCCTTGGCGATCTCGATCAGCTGCTGTTCGCCGCTTCGCAAGCGCCCGGCCTCCATCCAGGGATCGAGATGGGCGAGCCCGACGCGCTCCAGCACGGCGCGCGTCGCGACGGCGAGTTCGCGGCGGTTGATGAAGCCGGACCGGCCGGACTTGTAATCGCCGAGGAACATGTTCTCGGCGATCGACAGGGCGCCGATGATCGACAGTTCCTGATGCACGAAACGGATGCCGAGTTCGCGCCCGTGCCGGACCGATTCGATGACGATCTCCCGCCCCTCGAAGGCGAGACTGCCGACGCTCGGCTGCAACGCGCCGGAGACGATGTTCATCAGAGTCGACTTGCCGGCGCCGTTCTCGCCGATCAGGCCGATCGCCTCCCCCCGCGCCATGTCGAGATCGATGCCCTGCAGCACCCGAACGGGACCGAAGGACTTCTCGAGCCGCGCAATCTTGAGGAGGGAGGCGTTCATGAGGCTCTTTCAGGGAGAAAGGCGCGGCGCTGCCGCCGCGCCTCCTGCGAAGGCGACTACTTCAGCGGACCGTCGGGCGTCAGAATGTTGCCCTTGACGGCGATGACCTTCTCGGCCGGCGCCTTGCCGTCGATCAGGTAGTTGTGCAGCAGCACGGTCGAATCGAAGGCCTGCTGGAACGGGGCCTGGTCGATCAGAGCCCACATCTCGCCGGTCTTCAGATATTCGACGTTCTCCGGCGTGTGATCGAAGCCGACGACGCCGACCTTGCCGGTCAGGCCGAGATCCTTGACCGCCTTGGCAGCGCCAAAGGGTCCGCCCGCCGTCACATAGACGAGGCTCAGGTCGGGATTGGCCGTGTACATGTCCTGGACGAGCGAATAGGCGATCTCGGCCTTGTCCTGGTTCTCGAACGGACCGACGATCTGGATGTCGGGATAGTTCTTCTTCAGGTAGTCGACCGCACCGTTCATGCGGTTGGTGTGCTGGGCGGCACCGAAATAGCCGGTGATGACGCCGACCTTGCCCTTGCCCCCGAGCTTCTTGCCGATGAATTCGCCGAGCTGCGCGCCCGCCGCCGTTGCGTCCTGGCCAATGAAGAGCAGCCGGTCCGACGGAGCATTGCCTTCCGCGATGATGTTGACGACCGGAATGCCCTGCCCGACCGCCTCGTTGATGGCGCGCTCGGTGCCGTCGAAGACCGGAACGATGACGATGCCGTTATATTTCTGCGCGATGGCGCTCTCGATGCCGGCAATCACGACTTCGGCCGACAGCGTGTCGCCGAGATCGACATAGTCGACCGTCGTGTTGAACTTGGCGAGATAGTCCTTGGCCGCCTTGGCGCCCTCGGTCACCGGGATCCAGAACGGATTGTTCTGGAACGCCATGAAGGCGATGCGCTGCGGGCCCTTGGTGTTGTCGTTCGCCTTGACCGTGCCGCCCTGGGGCAAATCCTGGGCGAACGCAGCGCCGGCGAACAGCAGCGTGGCGCCGGTGCCCAGCAGCATGGTGCGTCGTGTGAGCTTCATTTTGGTTTCCTTCCCAACGGCGAACTTATTCCTCCCTGCCGCGCCGGAAGCCGTCGATTCCGACCGCAAGGATGATCACAAGACCCTTCGTCACCACCTGCCAGTGGGCTGAAATGCCGAGCAATACGAAGGCGTTGCTGAGCAGCGCCATCAGCAGCGCGCCGAGAACGACGCCATAGATCGTGCCGCGGCCGCCCGAGAGCGCCGTTCCGCCGAGAATGACGGCGGCGATGACGTCGAGCTCGTAGCCGCGGCCGAGATCCGGATTGGCGCTGGCGAGGTTGCCGGCGAGGATGATGCCGCCGAGGCCGGCGAGAAGGCCGCAGAGGACGAAGACGAGCAGCCGCGTGCCCTCGACATTGATGCCGGCGAGGCGCGCCGCCTTGGGGCTGTCGCCGATCGCATAGATGTTGCGGCCGATGCGGGTGTGGGTCGCGAAGATGTGGAAGGCGAGCGCCAGCAGCAGCATCAGGATGAGCGAGACCGGCACCTCGACGATCTTGCCGGCGCCGAGCCACTGCGCCCAGCCCGCATAGGGAATGGGGATGCCGCCGGTGATGAGCAGTGCGAGGCCGCGTGCGACGGACAGCGTGCCGAGCGTCGCGATGAACGGGTTGATATTGAGCCGCGTAAACAGGAGGCCGTTGACGAGACCGACGACGATGCCCGTGCCGAGGCCGGCGCCGAGCGCCAGGACCTGATTGCCGGTCGCCTGCGCGACGAAGGCCGAGACGACGGCCGACAGGCCGAGCACGGAGCCGACGGAAAGATCGAGGCCGCGCGCGATGATGACCAGCGCCTGGCCGAGCGCGACGATCGCGACGACGGAGGCCTGCCGTCCGACATTCAAAATGTTTCGCGGCGTCAGGAAATATTCATTGGCGAAGGAAAGAAAGATCACCACGGCGATGATCATCAGCGCGACGGAGGCTTCGCGCTGGCGCAGGATCCTGCCGATCGAGACAGCCACGCCCGGCCTTGCCGGGGACGTCGCGATACCTGTGTCGGGTTTGGTCATCTTCGCTTCTTGGCTGGAGATCCGGGCGCCGGAAGGCGCCCGGAGAGAGGGAGGGTGGTGCCCCTGGAGAGCGCCGGTCCTAGAGCCCGTGCGCGCGGAGCTTGCCGTCCAGGAACTTCTTGGCGCGCGGCACGTCGTCTTCCGAGAGATGCTCGATGATGATCGGAATGTTCGGGTGCTTCTCGGCGAGGCGCTTCAGGTAGAGATCGTAGTTGAGCGAGCCGAGGCCCGGAGCCGGCAGCTCGATCTCGCCGACGCCGCGGAAGGTGTGGCTCTCGAGCGCGTCCTCGTCGCCGATGTCGGCGTGCTTCTCGCTCTTGTCGTCGCCCGAACGCTTCACGTCCTTGGCATGCGCGATCTTGATCTTGTCGGTCAGCGTATCGAACACCTGGTTCAGGATCTGATCCATGCGGTCGATATTGTGCGTCTCGAAATAGTTGGTCGGATCCATCAGCAGGCCGAGGCCGGGATGATCGACCTGCGCGAACATCTTCACGGTCTCCTCGACGGAGCCGACGACGTTGTTCACATAGGTTTCGAGCAGGAAGGTCGCGCCATGGTCATAGGCGGTCTGCGCGAGGTCGGCGATGACCTCCCGGCAGACCTCGAAGCCTTCCTCGGTCTTGTTCTTGGGATCGTGCACCCAGTCGGATTCGGTGTTGTAGGTGCCGGTCTCGGAGATCACGTAGGGGCTGCCGAGATCGCGCGCATTGCGGATGATCTCCTTGAGGTAGCCGACGCGCCGTGCCCGCTCGTCCTTGTCCGGATGGATGATGTTCGTATAGCCGGAGATGCAGCAGATCGGCAGGTCGTGGTCGCGGAAGGTGTCGCGCACCTTCTTCGCCTTCTCCTTGGTGATCTGCCCGGCCGAGAGGTCGACGTCCTTGAAATGGAGGTCGAGCTGGACCGTGTTGAAGCCGAGCGCGCGGATCTTCTTCGCGGTCTCTTCGAGCGTGTAGGGGAAATACCCCGTGAAAATGCCTACCTGCAGCATGGCTGAACTCCTCCCTGAGTTTCAGATCGGTCCGTAATTCAGATTGCGATTTCGCTGAGCTTGACCGCCCGGCCTTCGGCCATGGAGCGGTAGCCGGCCTCGATGAGCGCCACGGTCTTCACATTGTCGGCGACCGAGAGCTCCGGCGGCGTGCCGGTCTTCACGGCATATTGCAGTTGCTCCATGACGCCCTTGAAGGCGTGCGGGAACCACATCGTGTCCCAGCTCGGCGTGACCCACTTGCCGCCGGTCGCGCGCTTCGAGGCGTATTTCAGCGTCGAGACGGCGCCGGTCGGCCAGCCGATCGTGCCCTCGGCGACGCCCTCGGTGCCTTCGACGCGCCAGCGGATATAGACGTCGCTGTCGAAGCCTTCCTCGCGCGGACCTGACCAGACATCCTCCAACGAGACGGCGAAGACGCCCGACTCGAACTTGATCGTCGAGGCGGTGATGCCGTCCGTATGCTCGAAGGTCGTCCGCGGATCCTTGCGGGCGGCGGTGTAGATCTCGGTCGGCTCGCCGAACAGGAAGCGCAGCACGTCGAGATGGTGCACGCTCATATTGGCGAGCGTCAGCCGGTCGTAATCCTCGAGGAAGCCCTGCCAGTGCGGGATGGCATGCATGTCGATCGTCGCGACGATCGGCTGGCCGAGATCGCCGCGGTCAAGGATCTGCTTCAGAACGCGCATCGACTGGTCGTAGCGCATGTTCTGGTTGACGGAGAGGATCTTGCCGGCGGCCTTGGCCTCGTCGCGAAGCGCGATCGCCTCGTCCAGCGTCAGCGAAAGCGGCTTCTGAGCGAGGATGCCCTTGATATGCGGCTGCTTCAGCGCATGGCGGATCAGCGCGGGCTGCTGGTCCGGCGGGAAGGCGATGTCGACGATCTCGACGTCTGGATCCTCGATCAGCGCCTCGGGGGTGGCGTGCACCTTCGGGATGCCCCAGCGCTCGGCCACCTTGGCGGCACGCGACTCGGTCCGTGAGGCGATCGCGACGACCGGGAAGCCGGCCTCGTGATAGGCGGCCAGATGACACTCGGCCATGATCATGCCGGCACCGATGGCGCCGATCTTCAGGTCCCTGACGCGAATCTCGGGATCGGGCGCAAAGCCCGATGCTCCGGACAAGCTGGCGTCCGACATTTCATCCTCCCTCGGTCCGGGCCTGAAGCCCGATTGACCGAATGATTGATGCTGATCTTTTTCGATGTCAATCTTTGATGCATTGCATCATCGAATTGATGCGCCGCACCATTCATCGATCCTCGACCGCAATCCGTCTCGGCGCCTTGTTTTGCCTGTGTTTTCCTGTTTCCACAGCCGCCAATTCGATGTTTCAAGCGGATGATTGATTTGACATCATTTTCAATCATCACCATCATGCGGGATGTCGCGGCACCTCAGAAGAATCCGCGGACAGGGAACGACACCATGCGCACGACGCTCGTCGACATAGCCCGCGAGGCCGGAGTTTCGACCGCCACGGTCGACAGGGTTCTGAACGGCCGGGACGGCGTGCGGGAGCGCACACGCGAGCGCGTCCTCTCGATCGCCGGGCGCCTCGGCTATATCGAAGAGACCGTGCCGGCCGCGCCACGCGCCGTGACGCCGGTCGCGCTCGATGTCGTGCTGCCCGGTGGCGGCAACACCTTCATCAACAACCTCGCCGCCCAGATCGCGGACGCCGGCGCCCAGCGCCCCGATGTGCGGCTGCGCATCCATTCGATCGAGGGCTTCGATCCGGACGGCCTCGCTCGCAAGCTCGATTCCTTCCACGGCGCGAGCGAGGGCGTCGGGCTGGTCGGGCTCGATCATCCGGTGGTGCGCGAGGCGATCCGCTCGCTCGCGGAGCGTGGCGTCCCGGTAATGACGCTCGTCTCCGACATCTCTCATGTGCCGCGCCTCGGCTATGTCGGCATCGACAATCGCGCCGCCGGACGCCTCGCGGGTCATCTCCTCGGGCGGTTCCTGCGCACCGATTCGGGCAAGGTGGCCCTCTTTGCCGGGTCGCTTTCCTATCGCGGTCACGAGGAGCGCGAGATGGGTTTCCGGCACAAGATCGCCGAGGACTATCCGGGGCTGGCGATCGTCGAGCTGCGGGAAATCCGCGACGATACCGAGCGCGCCTATCGCGAAGCCACCGCCCTCATCGAGCGCCATCCCGATCTCGCGGGCATTTACAATATCGGTGCCGGCAACCGAGGGATTGCACGCGCGCTGACCGAATCGGGCCTCGCCCGCTCCGTCGTCTTCATCGGCCACGAGCTGACGGAATTCACGCGGCGCTTCCTGATCTCGGGCGTCATGGACGCCGTGATCGACCAGAATCCGCGGGTCGAGGCGCGGGAGGCGATCGACCGTCTCGCCCGCGCCGCGCGCGGCGAAACGCGGCCGGACGGACCGGCCATCCGCATCCAGGCAATTTTCAAGGAGAACATCCCGGAAAGCTAGGTCCCGCCTGCCTTTGTGGCGGCGTCACCCGCCTGCAACACCCTGGGGAAAGAGACAATCCTCGTGAAGCAAACAACGCTTCATTAACGCTGCCTACCTATCCCTTGAGGGGCCAGCAGACGGCGGGCGAGACACCGAGCCAGGGCACCTTGAACATGCATTCTCCGACGCGGCCTCCCTTTTCGAACGACGGCGACGTTTCCGAGCGGAACCGTTCCTCTTCGCCGAGTGAGCGGCCGCTCGAGCGCGGCAATCCGCAACCGCAGCACGCGCATGGCGCGCAGTCACAGCCGCGCGTCGATCCGTCCCTGTCGCGCGCCATCGAGGCCGCGGCGCAGGACACGCTGCCGAGCTGGCTGCGCCCGTTCACCTATACGCCGACCACCCGCTTCACGCGCACCCCGGACTATCTGAGGCGCCCGCGGCAGAACGAGTCGGAGGCGGAGACGCCGCCGAGCAAGCCGGCAGCTGCCGCGCCCACGCCGGTCGCCCCGACGCAGCCCACCCCCACGCAGCCTGTCGCCACCAGCGAGCCGCGCGCCACCGAGCCGGCCGCCCGCACGGTGCCGGCCGCGCCCGCCGCGCCGATGCGTCCCGTCCGGCAGCAGGCCCAGCCGCCGGCTCCGACGCCGCCGCCGAGCGTGCTCAAGGTCGCCCGGATGATCCGCACCGATGTGGTCGAGCCGCCGCAGCGGAATGTCGTCAAGGATGAGCGGCCGCCGCTTTCGCCGATCGAGCAGCGCCGTGCCGCAGCGCGCGCGGCTGCGGCCGAATCCGAAATCCGCGATCGCGACGCGGTGGCGCCGTCCATCGTCCCGATCGAGGCGCCGCTGCGCGCTTCCGTCCGCGTCTCCTTCAACTGGCCCGTCGCCGAGACCTCCGAAGCGTCGGTCGAAATGCCGATCGTCGCGGCCGTCCAGCCTGCGCCTGTTCCGGCGCGCGAGCCGGAAGAAATCCACGCCGCCGAGGAGGCCGCGCCGGTGTTCCGCCGCGAGGTGGCCTATGCGGATTCGGACGAATACGAGTTCCCGCCGATCGAGCTGCTCGCCGAGCCGCCTCAGGTCGAGCCCGATTTCGAGCTGTCGGAAGAGGCGCTGAACAAGAATTCCGTGACGCTGCAGCAGACGCTGCGCGATTTCGGCATTCGCGGCGAGATCATCGACGCCAATCCGGGACCGGTGGTCACGCTCTACGAGCTGGAGCCGGCGCCCGGCACCAAGTCGTCGCGAGTGATCGCGCTTTCCAGCGACATCTCGCGTTCGATGAGCGCGATTTCGGCGCGCGTCGCCGTGGTCGAAGGGCGCAACGTCATCGGCATCGAGTTGCCGAACGTCACGCGCCAGACCGTGTGGCTGCGCGAACTGCTCGAGAGCCACGAATTCGCGGATTCGAAGACGAAGCTCGGGCTTTGCCTCGGCAAGACGATCGGCGGCGAGCCGGTCATCGTCGACCTCGCCAAGATGCCGCATCTCCTCGTCGCTGGTACGACGGGCTCGGGCAAGTCCGTCGCCATCAACACGATGATCCTGTCGCTGCTCTACCAGTACCGGCCGGAGGATTGCCGCCTGATCATGATCGACCCGAAGATGCTGGAGCTGTCCGTCTATGACGGCATCCCGCATTTGCTGACCCCGGTCGTCACCGATCCGCGCAAGGCCGTCGTCGCGCTCAAATGGGCGGTGCGCGAGATGGAGGAGCGCTACAAGAAGATGTCGCGCCTCGGTGTGCGCAACATCGACGGCTTCAATGCCCGCGTCGCGGAAGCGCGCGAGAAGGGCGAGGTGATCACGCGTCAGGTCGCGACCGGCTTCGACAAGGAGACGGGCGACCAGACCTATGAGGAAGAGGTCATGGACCTCTCCCGCCTGCCCTATATCGTCGTCATCGTCGACGAGATGGCCGACCTGATGATGGTCGCCGGCAAGGACATCGAAGGCGCGATCCAGCGTCTCGCCCAGATGGCCCGCGCCGCCGGCATCCACATCGTCATGGCGACGCAGCGCCCCTCGGTCGACGTCATCACCGGCACGATCAAGGCGAACTTCCCGACCCGCATCTCGTTCCAGGTGACGTCGAAGATCGACAGCCGCACCATTCTCGGCGAGATGGGCGCGGAGCAACTGCTCGGCCAGGGCGACATGCTCTATATGGCCGGCGGCGGCCGCATCCAGCGCGTGCACGGCCCCTTCGTCTCGGATCACGAGGTCGAGCAGGTCGTCGCGCATCTCAAGCGCCAGGCTCGTCCGGAATATCTGGACGAGGTCACGCATGACGAGGAGGAACTCGCCGCTGCGACGGCGGCCCCCGCCGAGGACGGCGCCGTCTTCGACAAGGGCTCGTTCGGCGACGACGGGGCGGATCTCTACGACCAGGCGATCGCGATCGTGCTGCGCGACCGCAAGGCCTCGACCTCCTATATCCAGCGCCGCCTCCAGATCGGCTACAACAAGGCGGCGTCGATCATGGAGCGCATGGAGCAGGACGGCATCGTCGGCCAGGCCAACCATGCCGGAAAGCGCGAAATCCTGCGGAACGCGCGCGACAACTGAAGTCCTCCAGGATAGTCATGTTTTCATCGCCGCGGCGCCCAGCGCCGCGGCGTTTTCATTTCTGGAGCATTGCCGGCTATCCGATTCTCATCAATGATCTGAGCGGAACTTGACTTCGATCATGTTTCGCTCAGTCAGGTTCCACTAGGAGGTGAAAGCCGCAGACCATTCGTGGGGAGATCGCGCGGGGGGATTTCACGAACGATGCGCTGCTCATGCCAGACAGTCGGGAGGGACCATGGCAACTGCAACGACTTCGAAAGGGACCGCTGATCCGGTAAGGCCTATGACGGCAGGCGAGAAGAAGGTCATTCTCGCTTCCTCGCTCGGCACCGTGTTCGAGTGGTACGATTTCTACCTTTACGGTTCGCTCGCCACGATCATCGGCGCGCAATTCTTCAGTCAATTTCCAAAGGCGACCGCCGACATCTTCGCGCTGCTGGCGTTTGCCGCCGGCTTCCTGGTTCGCCCCTTCGGCGCGCTGGTCTTCGGCCGCCTCGGCGATCTGGTCGGGCGCAAATATACCTTCCTGGTCACGATCCTCATCATGGGCCTTTCGACCTTCGTGGTCGGCCTGCTGCCAGGCTATAACTCGATCGGCGTCGCGGCCCCGATCATCCTGATCGCCGCCCGTCTGCTGCAGGGCCTCGCGCTCGGCGGCGAATATGGCGGCGCGGCAACCTATGTCGCCGAACATGCGCCGCAGGGACGCCGGGGCTTCTACACCTCCTGGATCCAGACGACCGCGACGCTCGGTCTCTTCCTGTCGCTGCTCGTCATCCTCTTCACGCGCACGATCTTCGGTGAAGACGCATTCAAGAGCTTCGGGTGGCGCATTCCGTTCCTGGTATCGGTCGTGCTGCTCGGCATCTCGCTCTGGATCCGCCTGCAGCTCAACGAGTCGCCCGCCTTCCTCAAGATGAAGGAAGATGGCACCGGCTCGAAGGCGCCCCTCAGCGAGGCGTTCGGCACGTGGTCCAACGCCAAGATCGCCCTTCTCGCCCTTCTCGGTCTCACCATGGGTCAGGGCGTCGTCTGGTACACGGGGCAGTTCTATGCCCTGTTCTTCATGCAATCGATCCTCAAGGTCGACGGCTATACGGCCAACCTGCTGATCGCCTGGTCGCTGGTGTTCGGTACCGGCTTCTTCGTGTTCTTCGGCTGGCTGTCCGACAAGATCGGCCGCAAGCCGATCATCATGGCAGGCTGCCTGATCGCGGCGCTCACCTATATCCCGCTCTTCCAGATGATCACGACGAAGGCCAATCCGGCCCTCGAAAAGGCGCTGGAGAGCGTGCAGGTCAGCGTCGTCGCCAATCCGGCGGAATGCGGCAAGCTGTTCAACCCGGTGGGAACGCGGGTCTTCACCGCGCCTTGCGACGTCTCGCGTGACTTCCTGGCGAAGAATTCGATCCGCTACACCACGACCGATGCGCCTGCGGGCTCGCCGGTCAAGATCGTCATCAACGGGCAGGAGTTCCCGGCCTTCGATGCGACCGGTGCGGCGGATCCCAAGGCGGCCAAGGCGGATTGGGACAAGAACCTTCTCGGCGCGCTCCAGGCCGCCGGCTATCCCAAGGCCGGCGATCCGGGGATCGTCAAGATGTCGAACCCGTTCGACATCTTCAACGCGCAGGTCGCCTCGATCATCGGGCTGCTCTTCATCCTCGTCGTGTTCGTGACGATGGTGTACGGCCCGATCGCCGCGGCGCTCGTCGAGCTCTTCCCGACCCGCATCCGCTACACGTCGATGTCGCTGCCCTACCATATCGGAAACGGCTGGTTCGGCGGCCTCCTGCCGGCCACCGCCTTCGCCATGGTGGCGCAGACGGGCGACATCTATTTCGGGCTCTGGTACCCGATCGTGATCGCCGCCGTCTGCTTCGTGATCGGTGTGCTGTTCATCCCGGAAACCAAGAACCGCGACATCTACGCCGGCGACTGAACGCATCATCGCCTCGCGCACAAGACAGCGGGCCGCCTCCGGGCGGCCCGTTTTCGTTGGCGCTCGTGTCACACATTCTCGGAGACATAGAGGCCGAAGGGCAGCAGCGTGGCGCCCTCGCCTTCCCGCGTCGTGCGGATCGATCGCGCCATGAGGCCGACGGCCGCGGCCGCGAGTTCGGTGACCGGTGTGGCGATCACGGCGGCAACGACACCGTCGATCAGCGCAGCACGGGTTTCGGGCACCAGCTCGTTGCAGACCGCGACGATGCGATGGCTCTCGTCGGCTTCGCGCAACGCCGAGACGAGCCCGGCCATGCCGCCGCCCGCCACATAGATACCGACGAGGTCCGGATTGCGGCGCAGCAGTTCGAGGGTTCCCTCATGCGCGAGCGCCGGCTCCTCGAGATTGGCGAGCGGCTCGAGCAGGCGGAAGGACGGCGCGTGCTCGCGAAAATAGCTGCGGAAGGAGATCTCGGAGAGCTCGTGCCCGATGAAGCGGTGGCTGCCAACGAAGATGCCGACGGCGCCCGGACGGCGCGCGAGCCGCGCGATGACCCAGGCCGCGGTTCGCCCGGCCTTGCGATGATCGATGCCGACATGGCCGAAGGCGACGCCGCCCGAAAGCTCCGAGAGCAGCGTCACGACGCCGACCCCGCGATCCCGCAGCGCGGCGACGGCCGCCGTCACCTTGGGATGGTCCGCCGCGACCACGGCGACGGCGTCGGCACGTGCGCCGAGCGCCGTCAGGCCGGCCGCCACCGTCTCGGCCGAGATGTCATCCACGAACTCGATAATGGGCCGGCCGCGATAGGAGGGCAAAGCGCGTGTCGCTTCGGCAAGGGCGGTCGCCATCTGCTGATAGAACGCGTCGCCCCGGCGCTGCAGCAGGAAGCCGAAGCTGCGGCTTTCCACCACCTCCTCGACGCGCCGGCGCAGCAGGCCGGCGCCGTGATAGCCGATGGCCTCGGCAGCGGCGAGGACGCGCTCCGCGGTCTCGCGGCGCACCTCGGCGCGCCGGTTCAGCACCCGGTCGACGGTGGCCACCCCCACGCCGGCGGCCCGCGCCACATCCGCGATCGTCGGCCGCGTCATGGCCAGAGAATGATAGTTTCTATCATGTGCACCGCAATATGCCTTGATCTTCGATGATAAATTCTATCATGGCGAACTTGAGCCCGGGAAGCGGCATCACTAGAATCTTTCCAGAGGAAGCGTCCTGCGGTCGGGGGGAGATCGGCTGTGGGAGGCGATTTGCGGAGGATGCTTCGATGGCTGACCCCACGCGGCGTGACTATTCGTTGATCGGTCTCGATTCCCGCCTCGCGGTCGAACGCGGGCTCGCGACGGCCGAATGGTACAAATGCCCCGTCGACCGCAAGACGATGAAGGAGCTGATGAAGCGCTCCGACGGCCCGGCCATCCGGGACACGCTGCTGTGGTTCGCGTTCCTCGCCGCGTCCGGGTTCGGCGGCTGGTGGTTCTGGGGCACCTGGTGGGCCGTCCCCTTCTTTATCGTCTATGGCGTTCTCTATGGATCCGCCTCGGATTCGCGCTGGCATGAATGCGGCCACGGCACGGCGTTCAAGACGCGCTGGATGAACGACGTCGTCTATCACATTGCCTGCTTCATGATCTTGCGCGAGCCGACCGTCTGGCGCTGGAGCCATACGCGGCACCACACCGACACGATCATCGTCGGCCGCGATCCCGAGATCGGCGTGCAGCGCCCGCCGAACATTTTCGGCATCCTCATCCAGCTCTTCGCGATCAAGAGCACCTGGGCGACGTTCAAGAAGCTCTGCATCCACGCTACCGGGCGGCTGACCGCGGAAGAGAAGACGTTCATCCCCGAGTCCGAGCAGCACAAGGTCTATGGCGTCGCGCGGATCTATCTCGCGATCTTCGCCGCCGTCGCCGTCTGGTGCTTCGCGATCGGCAGCATCCTGCCGGCGATGTTCATTGGCCTTCCGACCTTCTATGGCTGCTTCATGGGGGTGTTCTTCGGCCTGACCCAGCATGCCGGCCTCGACGAGGACGTGCTCGACCACCGGCTCAACAGCCGCACGGTCTATATGAACCCGGTCTTCCGCTTCCTCTATCTCAACATGAACTACCATGTTGAGCACCACATGTTCCCGATGGTGCCCTATCACGCGCTGCCGCGGCTGCATGAGGTGATCAAGGCGGATTGCCCCAAGCCCTATTCGAGCTGCTGGGACGCTTACAAGGAGATCATCCCGGCCCTGCTGCGCCAGCGGCGCGAGCCCGGCTGGTATGTGAAGCGCCCCCTGCCCGGCCACGTCGAGCCGCTCGGCGCGCCGCCGCCCGGCCTGGTCGCCGCCGAATAATCCTTCCCCGGGGCGGCCTGTGACCGCCCTCCCCTCCGGAGAAAGACGATGACCAGCACGATCGCCGTGACATGGGTCGATGCCTGCGCGGCCGACGAGATCGACGAAGAGGACGTGATCCGCTTCGACCATGCCGGCCGCACCTTCGCGATCTTCCGCTCGCCGGATGACGCCTACTTCGCGACGGACGGCCTCTGCACCCACGAGAAGGTCCATCTCGCCGACGGGCTGGTGATGGACAACATCATCGAGTGCCCCAAGCATAATGGCCGCTTCGACTATCGCACCGGCGCCGCGAAGGGCGCCCCCGTCTGCGTCGACCTCAAGACCTATCCGGTGCGCATCGAAAAGGGCCGCGTGCTGATCGGGCTGGATTGATGGCAGAAGGGCAGTGAGCGAGCGCATCGTCATCATCGGCGCCGGCGAGGCGGGGGCGCGCGCCGCCATGGCGCTGCGTGAGAACGGCTTTACCGGCTCCGTCACCCTGATCGGTGACGAGCCGCATCTGCCCTATGAGCGTCCGCCGCTCTCCAAGGCCGTGCTGAACGCCGTCGACGATCCGGCGCCGGCCTTCATCCTCTCCGAGGCAACGCTCACCGAGCACGACATCACGCTGATGCGCGGCACGGTGGTGACCGCGATCGACCGGGCTGCGCACAGCGTCACGACATCGGACGGCGCCGTCCTCGCCTATGATCGCCTGCTGCTCGCCACGGGGGCTCGACCCCGGCGCCTCGCCCTGCCCGGCGCCGACGGCGTGCTCTATCTGCGCAGCTTCTCAGACGCCCTGGCGCTGCGCAGCCATCTGACGCCGGAACGGCGGATCGTCCTCATCGGCGGCGGCTTCATCGGGCTCGAGCTCGCGGCCGCGGCGCGCATGCGCGGCTGCGCGGTGACGGTCATCGAGATGGCGCCGAGACTGCTCCGCCGCGCCGTGCCGGAAGCGATCGCCGCCGAGGTCGCGCGGCGCCACGCGGCCGAGGGGGTCCGTCTCATCCTCGGTGCCGGCATCGAAGCCATCGAGGCCGGTGCCGGCGGCGCCACGATCCGCCTCGCACAGGGCGAGACGATCGCCTGCGACGGCATCATCGCCGGCATCGGCGCGATTCCGGAAACGGCGCTCGCCGAAGCGGCGGGCCTCGCGATCGACAATGGCATCAAGGCCGATGAACACCTCCGCACCAGCGATGCGGACATCTTCGCCGCCGGCGATTGCTGCTCCTTCCCGCTCGCCCTCTATGGCGGCCGGCGCGTCCGCCTGGAGGCCTGGCGCAACGCTCAGGACCAGGGCAACCACGCCGCCCGCGCCCTGCTGGGCGCGTCGGAACCCTACGCAGCCGTACCCTGGTTCTGGTCCGACCAGTATGACGCGACGCTGCAGATCGCGGGCCTCCCCGACGAGGGCACGCAAACCGTGCGCCGCGACCTCGGCGAAGACTGCCACATGCTCCTCCACCTCGCCCCCGACAACCGCCTCGTCGCCGCAAGCGCCTTCGGGCCGAACGGCCGGATCGCGAAAGATGTTCGGATTGCGGAGATGTTGATCGGACGCCAGGCGCGGCCGTCGCCCGCCGACGTCGCCAACGCGGGATTGCCGTTGAAGCGCCTGCTCAACGCCTGAACGTCCGAGCCGTCGCGCACTCGGTCACCTCCCGTCCGGTGCAGCTTTGCACGGTGCCGCTTCCGGCGTATTAGCTCGGTGACCCTCGTGTCGCGCTGAGCCGCGAGACACCGTCGTCGTTGAGAGAGAGACCATGAGCGAGCCAGCCTCCGCCGCGCCCACGCGCCCCAAGGACCGCCCCGACCTTTCCCGTTTCGACTGGGCCGATCCCTTCCGCTTCGAGCAGCAGATCGACGAGGAGGAGCGGATGATCCGTGATGCGGCGGCCGCCTTTGCCGCCGACCGGCTGGCCCCGCGTGTCGAGGCGGCCTATCTCGAGGAGCAGACGGATCCTGCGATCTTCGCCGAGATGGGCGAGACGGGCCTGCTCGGCGTCACCGTGCCGGAGGAATATGGCGGCGCGGGCGCGTCCTATGTCGCCTATGGCCTCGTCGCCCGCGAGGTCGAGCGGATCGATTCCGGCTATCGCTCCATGATGAGCGTCCAGTCCTCGCTCGTCATGTACCCGATCTACGCCTATGGCTCGGAGGCGCAGCGGCGCCGCTATCTGCCCAAGCTCGCGCGCGGCGAATGGATCGGCTGCTTCGGCCTCACCGAGCCGGACGCGGGCTCGGATCCGGGCAGCATGGTCACGCGTGCCGAGAAGATCGATGGCGGCTATCGCCTGTTCGGCGCCAAGACCTGGATCTCCAACAGCCCGATCGCCAATGTCTTTGTCGTCTGGGCGAAGTCGGCGGCGCATGAGGGCGCCATCCGCGGCTTCGTCCTCGAGAAGGGCATGAAGGGTCTTTCCGCGCCCAAGATCGGCGGCAAGCTGTCGCTGCGCGCCTCGATCACCGGCGAGATCGTGCTCGACGGCGTCGAGGTCGGCGAGGACGCGCTGCTGCCCGGCGTTTCCGGGCTCAAGGGCCCGTTCGGCTGCCTCAACCGCGCGCGCTATGGCATTTCCTGGGGCGTGCTCGGCGCCGCCGAGGATTGCTGGCACCGCGCGCGCCAGTACGGCCTCGACCGCAAGCAGTTCGACCGGCCGCTGGCCGCCACGCAGCTGTTCCAGAAGAAGCTCGCCGACATGCAGACCGAGATCGCGCTCGGCCTGCAGGCCTCGCTGCGCGTCGGACGCCTGCTCGATTCCGGCGAGGCGGCGCCCGAGATGATCTCGCTCGTCAAGCGCAACAATTGCGGCAAGGCGCTGGCGATCGCGCGGGAAGCGCGCGACATGCATGGCGGCAACGGTATCCAGATCGAATATCACGTCATGCGCCACGCGCAGAACCTCGAGACGGTCAACACCTACGAGGGCACGCACGACATTCATGCGCTGATCCTCGGCCGGGCGCAGACCGGGCTGCAGGCCTTCTTCTGATCGGACACACTATGGATCATCCGCATGCGGGGCTGCGGGTCGTCGAGCTCGCCCGCATCCTTGCAGGCCCCTGGATCGGCCAGACGCTGGCCGATCTCGGCGCCGATGTGATCAAGGTCGAGAGCCCCGAGGGCGACGATACGCGCCGCTGGGGGCCGCCTTTCGTGGAGCATGGCGGCGAGACGACCGCCGCCTATTTCCATGCCTGCAACCGCGGCAAGCGCTCCGTCGTCGCGGATTTCCGCGCGCCGGAGGATCTCGCATTCGTCCGCCGCCTGATCGCCACGGCGGATGTCGTCATCGAGAACTTCAAGTTCGGCGGCCTTGCCAAGTTCGGGCTCGACTATGAGAGCCTCAAGGCGCTCAATCCCCGCCTCGTCTATTGCTCGATCACCGGCTTCGGCCACACCGGCCCCTATCGCGAGCGCGCGGGCTATGACTTTCTAGTCCAGGGCATGTCCGGCATCATGGACCTGACCGGCGACCCCGAAGGCGAGCCGCAGAAGATCGGCGTCGCCTTCGCCGATATCTTCACGGGCCTCTATGGCGTCGTCGCGATCCAGGCGGCGCTCGCACAGCGCGAGCGGACAGGGCTCGGCCAGCAGATCGACATGTCGCTGCTCGACAGCATGACCGGCGTGCTCGCCAACCAGGCGATGAACTATCTCGTCACCGGCACGCCGCCGCATCGGCTCGGCAATGCGCATCCCAACATCGCGCCCTACCAGACGCTTCCCGTGCGCGATGGGCATTTCATTCTCGCAGTCGGCAATGACGGACAGTTCGCGCGCTTCTGTTCGGTGATCGGCGAGGAGGACCTGCCCTCTGATCCGCGCTTTGCGACCAATGCCGCCCGCGTCGCCCACCGCAAGGACCTGACGGAGCGGATCGCGGCCCGCACGCGCGGTTGGAGCCGCGATGAATTGCTCGCCGCGCTGGAGATGGTCGGCGTGCCGGCGGGCCCGATCAATACGGTCGCCGACGTCTTCGCCGACCCGCAGGTCATCGCCCGCGGCATGCAAATCGCGCCCGACGGCATTGCGGGCGTGCGGACGCCGATCAGCCTGTCGGACGGCAGCCTCAAGCTCGACCGCCGCGCACCGCGGCTCGGCGAGCATGACGAGGAGATCCGCGCAGAGATCGAGGGGCTTGATGGCGCCGCCTAGCTGAAGAAGCGCTCGGCCCCGGAGGCGCGGATGCTCTCGGCGAGATAGCTGCCAGGCGGCGGCATCTGGTTCTTGCTGATCCCTCGTGTCGAGAATGTCTCGTTCCACAGGTGCAGCATCATCGCGCCGGAAACCCTCGCGGCGACGTGTTCCCGTTCGGACGGATCGAACAGCTGGATCGCGTCGCGCCAGTGAACGGGGTAGAGCAGATGCGTGTCGACGGCTTCGTTCGCGAGGCCGTATTCCGCGATCACCTTGGTCATCAGGCGCGGCCCGAGATCGCCCCAGACACTGGTCTTCCGCACTTCCCAGCAGTATTCGGAGGCCAGTTGCATCGCCTCGTGGCCGGCAGGAAATCTCAAGATGGCGCCGTTGAAATACTCTTCGTCTTGCCGGGCGAAGACATAGGGCGCCTCGACGAAATCAGCGCCCAGGCAAACGACGTCGGTATCGACCCAGCAGGTTCCGGTCTCGTAGATCATCGAATAGCGGAACATGTTGGAGAAGGCGGACACCTTGCGGCCGGGGCTCTCAGAATAGAAGAAGACCTTGTCCCTCGGCAGGATCGATTCAGCCGGAACAAGCTCGCAGCCTTCCGGGACGGCCAGTTCCGGATCGTAGCTGTAGAGCTGGAAGCTGTGCCCCCACCGGATGAAACTGGAGATGCAATAGCGCTCGAAGCCGCTGAGCGAGCCCCCGAACCAGAAGGACGCAAAACGGGCCACGTCAGCAGGCCCCCCGGCCGAATTCACCAAAGGAGCAAGCCGGCCAAAGGCCCAGGGCCCCAGCCACTCTAGTGTCCGACAGACCACCGCAGCCTGCCGACACGGGGTCGAGGCCTATCGGGTTCATCACGGCTAAGAACCCGACGAGGTGCCGAGCCTCATTCTGCGGATGGCTGATCTCGCCCGGCCATAGATCGACCGGTCATATCGGTTGAGTCGCGCCTGAAGGTCCCGGATCCTTTCCGCCTGTTCCTGAACGACCAGTTCCTGCACGCGCAAGAGTTCGCGCAGTTGCGCCGCCTCATGACGCGGCGACAGACCTTCCAGCTGCGGAACGACCTGGCCAATCGGAACGCCCGTATCCGGCGACCAGTTGAGGCGCCCGAGATTGCCGAACACCACCTGATAAAGTTCGTTGAGACGCGGCGACGTGATCAGCGTCTCGCCGCCCTGCAGCACGCCGCGAAGACGGCTCTTCTCGCCGACCACGAGAACACCGAGGCCATGCCCGTGACCGAACTCGACGAAGGGATAGCGCTCGCGGATCAGCCGCCAGAAGCGCCATACGCCGAAGTCAGACTGGAACTCGTTGGTGTCGTGAAACAGCACGACGCCATGGTCGCTCAGCTTGTCGAGCCAGCCGTTGAAATCGCCCCGGACGGCAGCCAGCGTATGGAAGCCATCGATATGCAGCAGATCGACGGAACCGGGAGCGAACTGCTCGCTCGCCTGCGCGAAGTCCTTGCGGATGAAGCCAGCCAGATCGCTGTACTTCTCGAACAGGCGTCCGACAAATGTATTGAACACATTCGGCGAGTGCGCGCCGGCATGGGGATCGCCGATCCAGTTGTCGACCGCGATGCACTCGCCCTCCACACCCTCGAACCGCATGGCCTGGCAGGCCGCGAAGAAGCTGGTGCCGTTGTGCACGCCGAGTTCGACATACCGGCGCGGCCGGACGAGCGCGATCAGCGCAAATAGAAAGGGAATGTGCTCGCCCCATGCGCTGGGCGCACGGTCCTCGATGTCGCGGAACGCGGAGTCCAGCGCATCGGTGAGTTCGGGCAGCGTCGGCGTGGCGGCGTCCAGAGGGGGCAATGCGGAGAATCGGCTGGCCACCAGGTCGCTTGGATGGCGTATCACGCCATCCACGACGGAAATGCGGTTGTCTTTGCCGGTCGCGCCCCGAAGCTCGGCGCTCAAACCCTGCAGGCGCGCCAGAAGCTTGCGCCCGGCTGTAGCCCGGTCAGCCTGAACCACCGGTTCGACAGCCGCGCTCCGCACGATCGCGGCTGCCCCGGCCGCAGCGGCTATGAACTGGAAGCTGCGCGGCTCGAAGGACTCGATGGCCTGCGCGGCCGTTTCGGGCGTGCGCTTGCGGCCATAGTCATGCACCAGGATCGGCGCAAGGCTCCAGTCGGTCCTCCCGGAGAGCAGAGCCTCGAGGAGGTCGATCCAGTGCGCACCCTCGAGACCGTCATAGCCCGGAATGGCGAGATAGGCCTCGCATCCCTGCATCACCTTGCGCCAGATCTGATCGATCGAGCGGACCGGAAAATGCAGCAGTTCGCCGACATCCGCCCCCTCGACCACACCGATCATCGAATGCTCGAGCCAGTGCGCGCCTTTGGGAATGCGGTAGAGGCCGTCGGCAGCGATATGCCGGCGCATCGCGATCTTGCCGTAGCCGGACAACTCCTTGGACGCGAAACCATCGAACGCGACGCCAAATCCGTCGGGAACGCTCGGATAGGCATTGCGCCAGGGGAAACGCATCAGATTGTGCTCGGCAGCAGCTTCCAGCGCTTCCTGAAAAGCCGCGGTCGAGTCGAACGGCAGGAACTCGTCGGCATCGAGCACGAAGAGCAACTCTGCTTCCGATGTATCCAGGACCTGACGCCGCAGGGCATCGAAGACGACGTCCTGATCATAGGAGGGCGCCTCGTAGCGGATGAGGTGCACCCGGTCGTCGGCATCGGCCACCGACTTCAGGAACTCATAAGTACCATCGTCGGAGAGATGATCGGCGATGAACAGGTCGTCAAACAGGTTCAAATGGTGATTGAGCCATGTCTCGATGACATCGGCCTCGTTACGCACCATCGAGATGACGGCAGTCCGCAATTCTCATCCTCCCAGACTCGGATCTCGAACAGACCCAGCAGCCGACTGCATCCTACCCCGCGGACAAGCGCCCCGGACGTAGAACCCGCGCAACTCAAACCATGCGCGAACGCCATCGGCATACCTGTACTTATATGGCTCAGCCCCCCGGCCGAACGAATATATCTCTTCGCCGTCGCTCTCGACGAAACGCTTCCAACTGAAGCCCATGACCGCGGTTCCGATGCCGGCCAGGACCGCACTGTTGTTTACGCAGTAGTAAAAATGACGGGTCGACGAGCCGAGGATATCGACCTGCGCTCCGACCAGAGTACCATTGTCATCGCGCGCGACGATGTATTCTGCACAACCCTCCGACAGGAGTCGCGACAGCATCTCGAAGAAGCTCGATCCACGACTCCCTTTTCCCCACCTCATTTCGTGCAGCGGCACAAGCTCTGCTGTATCGAAGCGCGATGACAGTTCAATGTTGTAACCGGCCTGCGCGGCTTTGCGCATGGCACGGCGGAAGCTGTCGGGAACCGTCACAGGGCGCGCCCTCGTCACGGGCGAGACGGATGCCAGGCCCTCTCCGAAGACCCATTCCGGCAATCGTCGGCCGAGTTGTGCCCGAAGGAATGCGGCCTGCCCCTGCGAAAGCAACGGCAATCTCAGATGGTCGACACCCGAGCGAACCGCGGCATCGGCGATGAATTCAGCCAAGTCTTCGCCGGTCCGACCAGGATTGCCGTGGAACATGAAATCCGCCTCATTGGCGGCAGGCACGGTCAAGCCGCGCGCCCCGGATCCCTGCTGCGCGATCAGGCAATAGCCGTCGCCATCCTGGCGATAGACAGCCTCTGCCGGGGCTCGCTTCGCAAAATGCTCGCGCACCACGTCATTTGCGAACTGCTCGCGGAGATCGCGCGGACCGATGAAGGGATCCGTACCGGCTTCAGGGGCCATCGGCGTCCGGCCCGCACAATTGCTGGGCGAGTTCCTCGACGCTCTCGAATACCCTCAGCGCGGCGATCGCTTCGGGCCGGATCAGACCCGTGACAAGCGCTGTCTCAATCTGCAGCAGGAGAGGCGCGTAGAACTTCTCCCAATTGTACAGGTAGATCGACGGAGTGACCGGGGGCCCGTCGGGGGCCGCTCCCGAGAGCAGACCGAACAGCGAGGCCAAGGTGCCCAGTCCGCCTGGATAGCACAGGACGGCATCCGCCCCGGCGAAACGCGATCCCCGGCGGGCCCACTCGCTCTCGCCGGGCGCCACCGCGGCGACCTCGCCGAAGGAGGCGAACGCCTTCGCGAAATCCGCGACCAGACCGACACCGGAATCGGCGACGATCAGGCGCTGGAACGTCTCAGCCATCAAGGCTGCGACTGCGCGGATCTCGATGCCGTCGAGGCGCGTTTCCCGCCGGTCGGCGTCCGAGCCGATAAGATGAAGGTTCATCAGTTGATCTCGAGTCGGGAAAGGACATCGTCAACGGCCGACACGTCATCCGTGATGTCGATGCCGTCGGCGATTGCGAAATAGGGATCGACGAAGCCGGAGCCGAGCGCGGAAACCGAGCCGATGCGCGTCAGCGTCGCTGCCAGGGCCGGATCCGACGCGAGTGCGCCTTCGAAAGACTCGCGCTGCCACGGCACGTTGGAGGCCACGTGCCAACCCGAGTCGACGAGCGTCGGATAGATCAGGCGATCCGGACGCTCGAAGAGGACCGTGAAGGGCAGATCACCGGGATTCGGATCGATCAGCCGGACCTGCAGACGACGCTGGCAAGCCTGTGCCATCGCGTCGTACTGCATGAGGATCTTCGTGCGGATCAGGTTGAAGCGCGCCAGTTGCCCCCGCAGCACCGCTCCGACGACCTCGCTCGAGCGCAACGACATTCCGGGCTGGATCGACGCGCCCGGCCGGCGCTTGCCGCCCTTCATCACGAGCCCGTGGTCATGCAGGCCGCTCATGCGGGCGAAGAACTCCGGGTCGGTCGACAGGATGCAGCCGCCATCGCCGGTGCTGAGCAGCTTGTGGTGGTTGAACGAGCACCACGCGGCGAGACCGAACGTCCCGGCCCGACGGCCACGAACGGAGACGCCGAAGGACTGCGCGATATCCTCGAGCAGAACGACGCCGCGCTCGGCGCAGATCGAGGCGATATCCGCCACCGCTTGCTGGCCGCGCCCCATGAGATGGGTGACGATGACCGCCCGGGTCCGTTCGGTGATCCGTTCGCGGACGTCCTCCGCCCGCAACTGCAGATTGTCATCAAGGGGCAGGAACTTCGCAACGAGGCCGGCCCGGTGGATGCAGGACCAGTTGGAAAGCCAACCGAAGCCGGAAATGAGGACCTCGCTGCCAGGCTCGAAGTCGAGCGCTTCGAGCGCGAGCGCCAGACCGACGGTCGCGGAGGGGAGCAGCAGGCACGATGTGCCGGGATACATCTTCTGGATCTCGTTCTCCGCGATCCAGCATTGGGACTCCGCGCCGAACATGCGGTGCAGCTTGCGTCGACCGATCGCCCGATCAGTGAGCAATTGTTCGATATCGCCGAGAAGAAGATTACCTATTCCCATAGCGGCCGAGACTCTTTGGCGAGATATAAGCCGAGATAACTTGCGAAGCGGGACTCGAACGCGAAGACAGAGGGCTTCGCGTACCATGCACGAATGGCACGAACAAGGTCGCCCTCAAGCTCGGGATCGAAGGTGAATTCAGGCGATCTGATATTCTCCGCGATCCCCGCATGCGTGGACACGAAAGACGGCCGCTTCTCCTCCACCGAATAGGTCGGCATCAGGCAATAGGGATCGTAGATCGACGGCACGATCAACGCGTCCGATTCCCGGATTCGTTGTTTTAGTTCGTCGAGGGAGACTTTCGGCTCGATCGATACGCAATCACCGAGGTTTTTCTCGGCGATGACGCGCTCGATATCGACGATGTATTCCTGGCCCTTGCTGCGATTGCGCTCGCGACACAGGATGGCCAGCGAGACGTCGACCCCCTCGTCCTTCGCCCAGTCACGAACCGCGGCGAATTCCCGGCAAAGCTCGACGAAGCCCTTTTCGCGAACCGGGCGTCCGCCGGCAATGAAGGTCAGCCGGCCGGCGCGCGGTGGCTCCACTGCGAACGAGGCCTGGCGATCAACGGCGAAGGAGCGCAGGTCGAGACGCTCGGGGTGAACCCAGGAGGTGAAGAACTCCCGATCGAGCGAACTCTCCAGCACGACGCGCATGCAGGCCTGGCTGAGCTTGCGCTCATATTCCGCGGCGACGCGAAGCTCGTCCGGCGTCATCGTCCACCCTGTGCCGCCGCGGCTCTCGATCAATGCCTTGAGACGGCCCGTCGTCAGATAGGGCGAGAAGATCGTCTTCATCGTCGCGATCCGCCGCCAGAACGAGACCGAATCGGTCAGAAATCCGGATTCCCAGCTGTGGAAATGGGCTATCGCCGAGGGAGACAGGCGTATGCCGTCCAGCGCGGCCGAAACCTGCAACGCCATCAGCCCGGCAAGCTGATCGAAGATGAGGCCCTTCTTTGCGCGCAGGAACAGGAAATCCGGAATACGGCAGCGGATCGTGTTGCCGGCGCGCTGTGTCGCCGCGGAATAGATGATCTCGTACGAAATCTCGTCGACATCGCCGAAGGTCACGATGCAGTGGTTCGTCAGGCGATCCGGCTCGCCGAACGGCGCATCCGTCAGCGCGGAGATTTCCGCGACCGTGCCGTTCTGAAGCGCGTCGAAGCGTTGCCACTGGCCGCCGAACTGGCCGAGGACGAAATGGACGACGCCCACCTCCATCTCGGCGATGCGATCGTCGGTGTATTTGGGCGCGTGGCGGCTGATCGTTCCATATCGGCCAAGTCGCTGCTGCAGCTTGGCCTCGGCAAGATCGAGGCGCAGCGGATAGTGACGTCCCGTATGCGCCCAGGCCATGGACAACAAGGCGAAGAGAACGTCGCCGAACTCGTCTTCCAGATGAGCCGGGTCGCTCGCGGCGAGGAATTCGTCGATCTCGTCGATGAGATAGGCTCTCAGCTCCGCAGCCGGTAGACCAATGCTCTCGATGAGCTTTTCAATGTTGAGGGAGGGCGCCAATGCTGTCTCAAGTCAGGAGTTGGTTTTGGTTTCGAACTCGGTCCACATCGGCCTGCCGCCCCTTCGGTCGGCGTCAGACGTAAGGCTGGCCACGCCTCGACTCAACCCGAACGCCCGCCCCGCGAGCGCCACACCTCGAGAGCGCGCCGCGTCCCGATGGACTTCGGCTCCCACAGGAAGGCGTGCTCCGGATAAGCCGCGCGAGCCCGCCGCTCGGTTACGGAGATCGCCGAACGATCGCCCGATTCCGGCAGCCTGCGGGTATGGAAATAGGCGATCCGGCCTCCAATGCCACCTTCGAGGATGAACTCCTTCGCGTCGGCATGCTCGATATTCGCGAAATCGACCACCAGGCGGAACGGCGTGTCGGCAAGAAGCTCCGTCAGCCCGGAGAGCGTCGTTTCCCAGCCATTGTGGGTTTCGAGGACGAATTCGACATCGGCGTGCGTCGCCGCATAGGCCTTCAGGCGATCCAGTGCCCGGCGGAACTCTTCCTGCGTCTCCGCCTGGAGGAAGCCGCGGAACAGCGTCGCTCCCAGGAAGTGCAGTTGCGCGATCTGGATGTCGAGATAGCGCTGATAGAGCTCCCAATCCATCCCGCCGAGGCGCGCGAGATCCGTCGTGCCGGCAAGGGAAACCGGGACGTCGACACGCTCGAGCAATCCTCGAAGCCGCTTGATCGAGAGACGGTCCACCAGGTCCTTCGGCAATTCGACGATGGGCCCGGAATCAGCCGGCCAGAGCCAGGCGAGATCGTCAAGAGAGGCGCTCCGCAGCGGCCAGCCGGCGAGCCCGGTCGTCATGTCCGCGCCCCCCGACGGCCGGGCAATTGCCAGAGCGAACCGAGCTCGAAGTCAAATTCGCGGGGTGTGATCCGGCTGTGGCCGCTCAGATGATAGGGCGTCAGCTCGCCGAAGCGGATACCGTCGGGCAGTTCGTAGAGGTCGACGCGCATATAGTCGAACGGCTTGGACAGCGCCTCCGCCAGCTCGATCATGGCATCAAGGTTCTTCGGCCGCGGCTGCGACGGCGCGGAGGGAAAATTGAGGTCGATCCAATAGTAATACCAGGAGACGTCCAGCGGCTTCCAGTCGGGCGTGAAGTAGGTGAGCGTCGGCAGCCCGTCTCCCAGGTAATTGACGCCATCATACCAGGAGCCATCATTGAGCACCTGGATCAGCGCGCATTTTCCGCCGAACATCTGAAACTTGCACTCGCGCACCGGCAGGCCCTTGCCGTCGTCGATCAGCGCCTCGACGACGATGCGCCGGCGCATCGCCTCATAAGCCCATTCGTGCTTGTAGGTCCCGTAGGACTGCGACAGCCACTCCCGGCATTGGTTGATGATGGCAGGCACATCGGGTTGCCGGTCATCGCGGACCAGACGATTGAGGCCCGAGCCGTGATTGGCCTTGAGGATATAGTTGCCCGTCAGCTTATCGAACGGAATGTCGGCCGGGTCGGTCGCTACGGCAAGAAGGGGGATCAGAACCTCGTCGGCGCGTTCCTTGCCGAGAATCTCGGTCACATAGGAGCGCACGGCATATTTGTCCACGACGCGCTGCAGAAGAGGGTTCCGGTCGAAGAGCTTTCTCCAGCAGATCTTCTCGCTGAAGCTCTTCGGATTTTCGAGATCCAGCGGATAGCCGTGCCGCTCCTCGAACAGCCGCCGCTCCGTCTCATAGCCCGAACGCCATTCAGAGAAGCGGAACCGAGCGCGCTGAAAATAGCCGTTCGGATCCCGAAATGCATCAGCCAGCACGCCGGAGACTCCCCATGTCCAAGGCCGACAACCATTAGTGAGGGCATCCGCGTTTGTCGAGCGCCGCGCAAGTATTCCGGCAACGGGCTGCACGCCGCGCCCAAACGCCTCTGGCACATGGAGCAGCGTTTGCTTTTGTGCCGATCGGACGATCACGAAGATCTGGCCGCACGATCCTGCCCGCCTCCCGTCGGAGGCGGATCGCTCCTCGATCGATCCGTGCTCGCGAGCCTCAGCCCGCCTTCTCGCAATTCACGATCCACGGGATGCCGAAGCGGTCGGTTGCCATGCCGAAGCGGTGGGCCCAGAAGGTCTGGGAGAAGGCCATGGTGATCGTGCCGCCTTCGGCAAGCGCGTTGAAGATGCGTTCGGCTTCGGCCGGGTCGTCGAGTACCAGCGCGACGCCGAAGCCTTGCGGCTTTTCGTAGTTGGGCGAGCCGGCGTCGGAGCCGAACAGCGTGGTGTCGCCGAAGCGCAGGACCGCGTGCAGGATCTTGTCCTTCCATTGCGGCGGCACATAGCCCTCGGCCGGCGTGCCGGCGAAGGTCGTGATCGTCTCGATCCGCCCGCCGAGGATCCTGGCATAGGTCTCGAACGCCTCGCGGCAATCGCCGTTGAAGATCAGATAGGTATGAGCCTGCACGGTGCTTCCTCCTCGCATCGGGTGCATGGACAATCGTGGAGCCGCCACTAGCGACCCGGCTCGATCGCGGCCAGATAGTCGTCCAGACGATCGAAGGCGCTGCTCCAGCCGCCGCGATGGCCTTCGCGCGAATCGACCGAGCGGAAAGGCGTCTGGCGGAAATCCATCCGTGTCTTGGCGCCCTCTGGGGTGAAGTCGATGCTCACCACGGAGTCCGGTCCGCGCTCGCCCTCATTCTCCCAGGCGAAGGTGAAGACGAGGCGGCGCGGCGGATCGAGCTCGAGCAGGCGGCCGCTCTGCCAGAGCTCCCGGCCGTCCGCTATCGCCGTCAGGCAGCCGCGCCAGGTCCCGCCGGGCCGTACATCCATCTCGATCTTCGTCAGCGGATGATCGCGCGGGCCCCACCATCGAAGCGCGTGCACCGGATCGGTCCAGAGGCGGAACAGCAGCGCTGGCGGCGCGTCGAAGACGCGGGACATCACCAGTTCCTGCTCCGCCGGCGGCAGAAGCGTCTCGGTTACGGACATGAATTTCCTCCTCCCTTCGGTGTGCCTTAATGCCGGTCGCGCGGATCGCCCTCCTGGATCTCGCGCAGATAGTCATCGAGCCGGTCGAAGCTCGCCTCCCAGAAGCGCCGATAGGTCTCGATCCAGCCGGCGAGTTCCTTGAGCGGCGCCGCCTCCAGCCGGCACGGGCGCCACTGCGCCTCCCGCCCGCGCGAAATCAGCCCGGCGCGTTCGAGCACCTTCAGATGCTTCGACACGGCCGGCAGGCTCATCGCGAAGGGCTCGGCGAGTTCGGTCACGCTCGCCTCGCCGTGCGAAAGCCGCGCGAGAATGGCGCGGCGGGTCGGGTCGGCGAGTGCGGAGAGCGTCGCGCTCAAGCGGTCGGCAGACATAATTGAACTCATCAGTTAAATAACTGATTGGTTCAGTACCGCATCCGGCACGATCGATCAAGCGAATGCGGGTCCGCCGGAATTCCGGCGGACCCGCGGCTTCCGGCGGCGTGTAGGGGCGCCGCAGGAAGTAGAGGGTAGTCTCATGGGGCCGGGATCGCGCCCGGAGCGGCATCGCCCGCTGCCGGCGCGGCACCCTTCGCTCCCTTGGCGCTCCGCCCGATCCGGAAGAAGAAGGCATAGGCCGCCGGCAGGACCAGGATGGTCAGCACGGTCGCGACGATGATGCCGCCCATCATCGCGTAGGCAAGCGGGCCCCAGAAGACGGACTGCGCGATCGGGATCAGCGCGAGCACGGCGGCGGCGGCCGTCAGCATGATCGGCCTGAAGCGGCGCACCGCCGAGCCGACCACCGCCTCCATCGGGTCGAGCCCGCTCGCGAGGTCCTGGTCGATCTGGTCGAGCAGGATCACCGAATTGCGCATGATGATGCCGAGAAGCGCGATCACGCCGAGGATCGCCACGAAGCCGAAGGGCGACCCGGTCACGAGCAGCGCCGCCGCCGCGCCGATCAGGCCGAGCGGTCCGGTCATGAGGACGAGCATCGCCTTGCCGAAATGCTGCAGCTGGATCATGAGCAGCACCAGGATGATGAAGATCATGATCGGCGCCTTGGCCGCGATCGAGGCCTGGCTCTCGGCCGCATCCTCCGCCCCGCCCTGAATGGCGATCGAGTAGCCGGCCGGCAGCTGCGCGCGCAGCGCCGCCGTCTTGGCGAAGATTTCGGCCGACACATCGTTGGCCTGGACATCGTCCGGCACGGTGGCGCGGACCGTCACGGTCGGCAGGCGGTCGCGGCGCCATTCGATGCCCGGCGCGAGGACCGGAACGACCCGCGCGAGCTGGGACACCGGCACCGACCCGCCGAGATCGGAGGCGACATAGGTCGATTCGACCGCCGACAGCAGCGTGCGTTCCGCCTGCGGCTGGCGCATGACGATGTCGATCGTCTCCTCGCCGTCGCGCACCGAGGCGAGCGGCACGCCGGAGAGGCTCGCCTGCAAGGTCTGGCGGATGCGCTGCGAGCTGACGCCGAGGGCGCGCGCCCGATCCTGATCGACAACGAGGCGCATCTCCGTGACCGGTTCGAGCCAGTCGGTGTGGATCGAGCCGAGGCGCGGATCGGTTCGGTAGACATCCTCGACATCGCCCGCGATCCGGCGAACCTCGTCGCGGTCGGGGCCGGCGACCCGAAGCTGCACGGCCCAGCCGACCGGAGGCCCGAGGAACAACCGGTCGACCTTGAAGCGCACGGACGGGAAATCCTCCGCCAGGAGGCCGCGCATCTTGGTGATCAGCCGCTCGCGCGCCTCCACGTCCTTCGCCATGACGAGAAGCTGCGCGAAGTTCGGATTGCGGAGCTGCTGGTCGAGCGGCAGGAAGAAGCGCGGCGCGCCCTCGCCGACATAGGTCGCGATGAAGCGCTGGTCCGGATCGGACAGCATCTTCGCCTCGAAAGCCTTGGCCTGCGCCTCGGTCTCCTTGGTGTTCGAGCCCTCGGGCAGCCACATATCCACGAGGATCTCCGGCCGCGAGGACTGCGGGAAGAAGTTCTTCGGGATGAACTGGAAGGAATAGACGCTGGCGCCGAACGCGACCATCGTCGCGAGCAGCACGATGCCGCGATGGTTCACGCACCAGCCGATGGTCGCGCGCAGCGTCCTGTAGAAGGCCGAGCCATAGACGTCGCGATGCTCGCCCTCCGCATGGCGGCGTTCCTTGAGCAGCATGGTGCCGAGCCAGGGCGTGAAATAGACCGCGGCCAGCCATGAGACGATCAGCGCGATGCCGACGACGTAGAACAGCGTGCGGACATATTCGCCGGCGGTCGATTCCGCGAAGCCGACGGGGATGAAGCCGGCCGTGGTGATGAGCGTGCCGGTCAGCATCGGGAAGGCCGTCGAACGATAGGCGAAGCTGGCGGCTTCGAGCTTGGCGAAGCCCTCCTCGAGCTTGCGCTCCATCATCTCGACCGCGATCATTGCGTCGTCGACGAGAAGGCCGAGCGCGATGATCAGCGCGCCGAGCGAGATGCGCTGCAGGTCGATGCCGAGTTCCGACAGGACCGCGAAGGTTCCGGCGAGCACGAGCGGGATCGTGATGGCGACCACGAGCCCCGCGCGCCAGCCGATCGAGATGAACGAGACCACGAGCACGATGATGAGGGCCTCGATCAGCGCGCGGGCGAACTCGCCGATCGCCTCCGTCACCACTTCGGGCTGATCCGAGATCTGGCCGATTTCCACGCCGGTCGGCAGGCTGCCCTCGAAGGTCTTGAGGGCCGCCTCGACATCCTTGCCGACCGTGGTGACGTTAAAGCCCTTAGCCATCACGACGCCGACCTCGACGGCCTCCTGGCCGTTGAAGCGGTATTTGCGCGTGAAGGGATCCTCGAGCCCGTCGGTCACGGTCGCGATGTCGCCGAGGCGGACCACCTCCTTGCCGAGACGCAGCCTGAGATCGGCGACGTCCTTCGCGGTGCGCAGGTCGCCATCGACCGAGACGCGGACCGAACGGCCGGCCGCCTCGACATTGCCGGCAGCGTCGACATCGTTCTGGCCGGCGATGGCGCGCTGGATATCGAGCGCCGAGATGCCGCGCTCGGCCAGAACCTTCGACGAGACGTCGATGAAGATCTTCTGGTCCTGGTCGCCGATGATCGAGACCTTCTCGACGCCGGGGACCCGCAGCAGCTGATCGCGCGCCGCCTTGGCGAAGCCCTTCAGCTCGGGGAACGAATAGCCGTCGCCGGTGATGGCGTAGAGCGTGATGAAGGTGTCGCCGAACTCGTCGTTGAAATAGGGGCCGTAGAGCCCGCTCGGCAGTTCCGGCGCGATGTCGCCGACCTTCTTGCGCACCTGATAGAACGCGTCGGCGACATCGGGACCATTGGCATCGCCCTTGATCGCAACGGTGATGATCGTGCTGCCGGCTCTGGTGAAGGACCGCAGATAGTCGAGATGCGGCACTTCCTGGAGCTTGCGCTCGATCTTGTTGACGACCTGGTCCTGCATGTCCGCCAGCGATGCGCCGGGCCAGACGGCCTGGACGATCATCACGCGGAAGGTGAAGTCCGGGTCTTCCTTCTGGCCCATGCGCAGGAGGCCGATGACGCCGGCGATGAGGATCACGAAGAACAGGAAGCGGGTGATGCCCTGATGCTGGATCGCCCAGCGCGAGAGATTGAAGCCGCCGCGCACCGGGCGGTTCGACGTGGAATGCGTGTCCGTCATCGTATCGCCCCTGCGGCCATTCTTCAGCGTGCCGCCATGGCGGTGCGTTCGCTCTCGACGTCGAGGCGGACGGCCTTGCCCGGCGTCATGAACTGCGCGCCGGCCGTCACGATCCACTCGCCGGGCTTCAGGCCCTTCTCGACGCGGACGCCGTCCTCGGCGAAGGACGCCGTGACCACCTCGCGCGGCGAGACGGTCTTGCTCGCCGGATCGACGACCCAGACCGTGGGCTCGCCATCCCGCTGCGCCAGCGCGGCAAGCGGCACGACGATGCCGCCGCTGGCGACGGGAACCGCCGCCTCCAGCATCGCGGTCATGCCGAGCCGGACCGCCGGATCGGCGGGAAGCGCGACGCGGATCGCGAAGGTGCGCGACGTCGGATCGGCGCTTCCGGCGATCTCGCGCACCGTGCCGGTCTGGTGCAGCGCGGGATCGGCCCAGTAGCGCACCGACAGCGGATCGCCTTCGTGGAAGAAGCGGATCTCGCTCTCGGGAACGGCGATCGCCACCTCCTTGTCGCCGTCGCGCGCGACGGTGACGACGGGCGTGCCCGCCGCGACCACCTGCCCGGCCTCCGCATTGACCGACGTCACGACGCCGGCGATGTCGGAGGTCAGCTGCGAATAGGCATTCTGGTTGACGGCCTGGTCGCGCGCCGAACGGGCAGAATCGAGACTGGAGGTGGCCTGGTCGAGGGCGAGCTTGCGATCATCCAGGATCGAGCGCGAGGTGAAGCCGTTCGCGAACAGCTTCTGCGCCCGGTCATAGGCGCTCTGCGCCACCGCGAGCTGCGACTGCGCCCCGGCGAGGGCCGCCTCGGCGCTCTTGAGGCTGAGGGCGAGATCGGCGGTATCGAGGCGCGCGAGGACGGTGCCCGGCTCGACCCGGTCACCGACATCGACGTTCCGCTCGACGATCTTGCCGCCGACCCGGAAGCCAAGCCCGGCCTCCGTCTTCGCCCGGACCGAGCCGGAATAGCTGATCATGCGCGTATCCTGCCGCGGCGCGACCTTGGCCACCTTGACCGGCCGCACCGGCTCCGGCGCCTCGGCTTGCTTCTGCTCGCAAGCGGCCAGGAAGAGAGGCAGCGCCAGGGCGAGCAACGCGAAGGCCGGGGCATGCGCCTTTCGATTGACGAGTGACATTTTTCGAATTCCCTCAGTCTTCAGGCAATACAAAGCCGACGCCGCCCAAGGCAGCGCGTTTCTCTCAGCGGATAGTCCTCGCCTCAGGCCTTCAGGGCCCGAATAGCGAAATCGGCCACCTCTTCCGGGGTGGGAAAGTCAGGATCCTTGCGACACTGCGCCATGATCGAAGGGTGGATCGCCGACACGACGGCGACCTTGAAGCCGCGGGCAGCCGCCTCGGGGTCCTGCGCCGCGAACTCGCCGGCAGCAATCCCCTGCTCCATGATGTGGGTCAGGATTTCGGTGACGCGCTGCAAATGCCGGTCGATGACCGACCAGTGCTCGTCGAGCGCCGCGGTGACCATCTCGTGCACTTTGGTCTCGTCGATCATCAGCGCCAATGTCGAATGATAGCGGTCCACGACGAAGCGGCGCAGCTTCTCGGCTGCCGGGATCGGCAGCTCCGAGATGCGCTGCAAAGCCACTTCCTGCATCGCCAGCATCCGCGTGGCGATGGCCTCGTGGATGGCGGACTTGCTGGGGAAGAAGCGGTAGACATTGGCCGGCGACATGCCCAGCTCGCGGGCGATGTCGGCAACCGTCGTCTTGCCGAAGCCATAGTGCCGGAACAGCCGCTCGGCCTCGTCGAGGATGCGCTCGCTCGTCTCGACGCGCCGTGCGTCGGACTCGCTTGATCCCGGAGACTGGAGGGCGTGCACGGCCATGGAACTGCTTGGCTGATGAATTTCGATATTCGTCAGTTATCATCACCCCACGACACCGTCAAGCTGCGGGGGCCGGCCGGCGCCCATCGCGGCACCGGCCGGCCCATAGCGTCAGGCGGTGGCGGCGCCCCGACCATAGGGCCAGGTCCAGTCGGCGATCTCCGGCATGTCCTCGCCGTGTTCGCGCACATAGCGACGGTGCTCGAGCAGCTTGTCGCGGAAGCGCTGCTTCGCCTTCGCCGCGACCGCACCGAGACCGGGCACGCGATCGATGACCGCAATGGCGAGATGGAAACGGTCGATCTCGTTCAGCACGGCCATGTCGAACGGCGTCGTCGTCGTCCCCTCCTCCTGGAAGCCGTGGACATGGATGTTGACGTGGTTGGCGCGGCGATAGGTCAGGCGATGGATGAGATAGGGATAGCCGTGATAGGCGAAGATCACCGGCTTGTCGGGCGTGAAGATGCTCTCGAAGTCGCGATCGGACAGGCCGTGCGGATGACGATCCTCCGGCTGCAGCGCCATCAGATCGACGACGTTGACGACGCGGATCTTGAGATCCGGCAGCGCCTTGCGCAGCAGGTCGACGGCGGCGAGCGTCTCCAGCGTCGGCACGTCGCCGGCGCATGCCATCACCACGTCCGGCTCCGCGTCGTCGGGTTCGTTTCCGGCCCAGTCCCAGATGCCGACGCCCTCCTCGCAGTGCGTCTCCGCCTCGTCCATGGTCAGCCATTGCGGCGCCGGCTGCTTGCCCGCGACGATGACGTTGATGCGGTTATAGGTCTTCAGGCAGTGGTCCGTGACCCAGAGCAGCGTGTTGGCATCCGGCGGGAAATAGAGGCGGACGACATCCGCCTTCTTGTTGGCGACGAGGTCGACGAAGCCCGGATCCTGATGGCTGAAGCCGTTATGGTCCTGCCGCCAGACATGCGAGGTCAGGAGATAGTTGAGCGAGGCGATGGGCCGGCGCCACGGCAGGTCGCGTGTCACCTTCAGCCATTTGGCGTGCTGGTTGAACATCGAATCGACGATGTGGATGAACGCCTCGTAGCAGGAGAAGAAGCCGTGCCGGCCGGTGAGCAGATAGCCCTCCAGCCAGCCCTGGCAGAGATGCTCGGAGAGCACCTCCATCACCCGGCCTTCGGTCGACAGATGCACGTCGTAAGGCTCGATCCGCTCCATCCAGACGCGGTCGGTCACGTCGAAGACGCCGTCGAGGCGGTTCGAGGCGGTCTCGTCAGGCCCCATCAGGCGGAAATTGCGCTGCTCGGCATTGAGGCTGATGACGTCGCGCAGGAAATTGCCCATCGCCCGCGTCGCCTCGGCGGTCGCGCCGCCGGGGGTCGTCACGTCGATGGCGTGGTCATGATAGTCGGGCAGGCGCAGGTCGCGCTTCAGCACACCGCCATTGGCATGCGGGCTGGCGCTCATGCGCTTGGTGCCCGCCGGCGCGAGCGCGCGGAGCTCGGGCACGAGGCGCCCGGTCTCGTCGAAAAGATCCTCGGGATCGTAGGAGCGCATCCAGGATTCGAGCAGCTTCAGATGGCCCTCATTGCCGCGCACGGTCGGGATCGGCACCTGATGCGCGCGCCAGAAATTCTCGACCATCTTGCCGTCGACTTCCTTCGGGCCGGTCCAGCCCTTGGGCGAGCGTAGAATGATCATCGGCCAGCACGGACGCGCCGGCGCGGCTTGGCTCGCGCGCGCCTCGGCCTGGATCGAGCGGATCCGGTCGAACGCCTGATCCATGGTCGCCGCCATCGCCCGGTGCATCGTCGCCGGGTCGCTGCCCTCGACGAAGAGCGGCTCATAGCCGTAGCCGACGAAGAGGCTGCGCACTTCCTCGTCGCTCATGCGGCCGAGGATGGTCGGGTTCGCGATCTTGTAGCCGTTCAGATGCAGGATCGGCAGGACGGCGCCGTCATGCACGGGATTGAGGAACTTGTTCGAATGCCATGAGGCGGCGAGCGGCCCGGTCTCCGCTTCGCCGTCGCCGACGACGCAGGCGACGACGAGGTCGGGATTGTCGAACGCCGCACCATAGGCGTGGACGAGCGCATAGCCGAGCTCGCCGCCCTCATGGATCGATCCGGGCGTTTCCGGCGCGGCGTGGCTCGGTATGCCGCCGGGGAAGGAGAACTGGCGGAAGAGCTTGCGCATCCCCTCCGCGTCCTCGCTGACGTTCGGATAGATCTCGCTATAGGTGCCCTCGAGCCAGGTGTTGGCGACCATGCCCGGGCCGCCATGCCCCGGACCGCAGATATAGATGACGTCGACGTCGCGGGCGCGAATCACCCGGTTGAGGTGGACATAGATGAAGTTGAGACCCGGCGTCGTGCCCCAGTGCCCGAGCAGGCGCGGCTTCACGTCCTCGAATTGCAGCGGCTGCTTCAGCAGCGGATTGCCCATCAGGTAGATCTGGCCGACCGACAGATAATTGGCGGCGCGCCAGTACCGGTCCATCAGCGCGAGCTCGGTCTCGTCGATCGTAGCGCTCGCGTTTTCCGTTGCGGACTGCATGCTTCGCCTCCTTCAGATCTGCGGCGGCCGTCAGGCCGAGGTCGGATCATGCACCAATAGACGGGCTAAATCTCAACCTGTTGACGGCGATCAATCATCCCTGCCCGTTCCACGTTTGGAGCGACCGCGACATTCGCGACACCGGCAGCTTTGATGAATGTCAAAGTGGATCCCCTGACCTCCCCCTATCACGACCCAATGGGATCGCCGGGCAACGGGCGGCGTGCCCGTTCGGACCGTTAAGGGGGTTTGATCTATGAAATTCGGGATGCAGGCGATCATCGTCGGCTTCTTCGCGTTCCTGGCGCTACTGGGCGCCGGATTCGCCGCAGATGCCGCGTTCCGGGCGCATGCCTATGTCTTGTTCCTGCTCCTCGCGACGGGAACGATCTTCCTCTTGAAGGCCGAGGTCGGCGAGGGGCGGACGGTGTCGATCTTCGGCGCCTCGGATGACGGCCCCTATGATGACGGCGTCATCCGCGCCGGCGTCATCGCGACGGCCTTCTGGGGCGTGGTCGGCTTCCTCGTCGGCGTGGTCGTCGCTGCGCAGCTGGCCTTCCCCCATCTCAATTTCGAGCCCTGGCTGAATTTCGGCCGCGTCCGGCCGCTTCATACCTCGGCCGTGATCTTCGCCTTCGGCGGCAACGCGCTGATCGCGACGTCCTTCTATGTCGTGCAGCGGACCAGCCGGGCGCGCCTCTTCGGCGGCAGCCTCGCCTGGTGGGTGTTCTGGGGCTACCAGATCTTCATCGCCCTCGCCGCGACCGGCTATCTGCTCGGCATCACCGAGGGCCGCGAATATGCCGAGCCCGAATGGTATGTCGACCTGTTCCTCACGGTCGTCTGGGTGGCGTATCTCGTCGTCTATCTCGGCACGATCCTGAAGCGGAACGAGCCGCACATCTATGTCGCGAACTGGTTCTACCTCGCATTCATCGTCACCGTGGCGCTGCTGCACGTGGTCAACAACCTGTCCGTCCCGGTCAGCTTCCTCGGCGCCAAGTCCTATTCCGTCTTCTCGGGTGTCCAGGATGCGCTGACGCAGTGGTGGTACGGCCATAACGCGGTCGGCTTCTTCCTGACCGCCGGCTTCCTCGGCATGATGTATTACTTCGTGCCGAAGCAGGCCAACCGCCCGGTCTATTCCTACCGCCTGTCGATCATCCACTTCTGGTCGCTGATCTTCCTCTATATCTGGGCCGGCCCGCATCACCTGCACTACACGGCGCTGCCCGACTGGGCACAGACGCTCGGCATGGTGTTCTCGATCATGCTGTGGATGCCCTCCTGGGGCGGCATGATCAACGGCCTGATGACGCTCTCCGGCGCCTGGGACAAGCTCCGGACCGACCCCGTCATCCGCATGATGATCCTCGCGGTCGCCTTCTACGGCATGTCGACCTTCGAAGGTCCGATGATGTCGATCAAGACGGTCAACTCGCTCAGCCACTACACCGACTGGACCATCGGCCATGTGCACTCCGGCGCACTCGGCTGGAACGGAATGATCACCTTTGGCGCGCTCTACTATCTGTTCCCGCGCCTGTGGAACCGTGATGGCCTCTACAGCCTCCGCCTCGTCTCCTGGCACTTCTGGCTCGCCACCATCGGCATCGTGATCTACGCGGCGTCGATGTGGGTGTCCGGCATCACCCAGGGCCTGATGTGGCGCGAGTTCGATGCGCAGGGATACCTCGTCTACTCCTTCGCGGAGACCGTGGCGGCCCTGCACCC
This sequence comes from Kaistia hirudinis, assembly GCF_014196455.1. Classification (GTDB taxonomy): domain Bacteria; phylum Pseudomonadota; class Alphaproteobacteria; order Rhizobiales; family Kaistiaceae; genus Kaistia; species Kaistia hirudinis. The sequence goes on along the minus strand of NZ_JACIDS010000002.1, from coordinate 296,787 downwards.
CTACTACCTCATGCGCCTCGTCGGCGGCCTGCTCTATCTCAGCGGCGCTCTGGTGATGGCCTACAACCTCGCCCAGACCGTGCGCGGCGCGAAGAGCGTGCCGACCGCGGCCGGCGTCGTGGCGGCGGAATAGGAGCGCGCCGATGTCCTTCCTCAATCCCAAGAACCTGTTCCTGAACCACCAGGTCGTCGAGAAGAACGCCACGCTTCTGCTGGTGCTCTCCTTCGTCGTCGTGACGATCGGCGGCATCGTCGAGATCGTGCCGCTGTTCTACCTGCAGAACACGATCGAGAAGGTGGACGGCATGCGGCCCTATACGCCGCTGGAGCTCGCGGGCCGCAACATCTACGTCCGCGAGGGCTGCTATGTCTGCCACAGCCAGATGATCCGGCCGTTCCGCGACGAGGTCGAGCGCTACGGTCACTATTCGCTGGCGGCGGAGTCGATGTACGACCATCCCTTCCAGTGGGGATCGAAGCGCACGGGCCCGGACCTCGCCCGCGTCGGCGGCCGCTATTCCGACGAATGGCATGTCGCCCACCTGACCGATCCGCGCGCCGTGGTGCCGGAATCGATCATGCCGACCTACGGCTTCCTGGCCCAGACGCCGCTCGACACGTCGATGATCGCCGGCGACCTCAAGACCAACCGCATCGTCGGCGTGCCCTATACCGAGGACATGATCGCCGACGCGGCGGCGGACCTCCGGGCACAGGCCGATCCGAACATGGATCCGACCGGCCTGCAGGCGCGCTACCCCAAGGCCAATGCGCGCGATTTCGACGGCAATCCCGGCGAGATCACCGAGATGGACGCGCTCGTCGCCTATCTCCAGATGCTCGGCACGCTCGTCGACGTCGACTCCTATACGCCCGCGCCCAGCGCCAAGCAGGATGCAAACCCATGAACTACCACGTGATGCGTGAGTTCGCGGACTCGTGGGGGCTTCTCTTCATGTTCGCGTTCTTCTTCTGCGCGGCGATGTTCGCGCTCTTCCGCCCCAACGCCAAGAAGTTCGCCCGCGACGCGGCAGAGATCCCGTTCAAAGAGGATGAGTCCCATGGCCGATAGGGAAATCGACGAACTCACCGGTACCCCGACCACCGGCCATACCTGGGACGGGATCAAGGAACTCGACACGCCCATGCCGCGCTGGTGGCTGTGGACGTTCTACGCCACGATCCTGTTCGCCCTCGTCTATGTCATCCTCTATCCCGCGATCCCGCTGGTGAGCCGCGCGACGAACGGCGTGCTCGGCTGGTCCTCGCGCGATGCGGTGCGGACCGAGATCGCGACCGCCCAGGCGGCCCAGACGGCCTATCGCGACCAGATCGCGAATGCCTCCATGGACCAGATCATCGCCAATCCCGAACTGCTCCAGTTCGCGACGCGCGCCGGTCGCTCCGCCTTCCTGGTCAACTGCGTCCAGTGCCACGGCTCCGGTGCGCAGGGTAGCGTCGGCTATCCGAACCTGCAGGACGATGACTGGCTGTGGGGCGGCTCGCCCGAGCAGATCCGCACCACGATCGCGCATGGCATCCGCAGCGAGGATCCCGCCACGCATATGTCGGTCATGCCGGCCTTCGGCCATGACGGCATCCTGAAGCAGGACCAGATCGTCAATGTCTCGGCCTATGTGATGACGCTGTCCGGTCTGACGCCGCGCTTCGGCGTGACCTCGGAAGGGGCGACCGTCTTCGCCGACAATTGCGCGAGCTGCCACGGCGTGGACGGCGGCGGCAAGCAGGATGTCGGCGCGCCGTCGCTCAAGGACGCGATCTGGCTCCGTTCCCCGGACCAGAACGCGATCATCGCGCAGATCAACAATCCCAAGATGGGCGTCATGCCCGCCTGGGAGCCGCGTCTCGGCCCCGTCGCCGTGAAGGAACTTGCCGCCTATGTCTATTCGCTCGGCGGCGGAACGGCCACGGCCGCAAGCCAGTAACGGACAAACGCAGATGAGCGTGCAGGAAAGCGTCGACCGGTTGAATGCCGAGGCTGTCAACAGCGCCGGCCGACGCGGGCCGCTCTTCGCGGCGCGGACCAAGATCCACCCCAAGCGTGCGGAAGGTGCCTTCCGCCGCTTGAAGTGGATCATCATGGCCGTGACGCTGGGCATCTACTACCTGACGCCCTGGCTGCGGTTCGATCGCGGACCGCATGCACCCGATCAGGCCGTGCTGGTGGATCTTGCCAGCCGGCGCTTCTATTTCTTCTTCATCGAAATCTGGCCGCAGGAATTCTTCTATGTCGCCGGCCTGCTGATCATGGCCGGTCTCGGACTGTTCCTGGTGACGTCGGTCGCCGGACGCGTGTGGTGCGGCTACACCTGCCCGCAGACGGTCTGGGTCGACCTGTTCCTCGTGGTCGAGCGCTTCTTCGAAGGCGATCGCAACAAGCGCATCGCGCTCGACAAGGCGCCGCTGTCGCTGGACAAGTTCACGAAGCGCAGCGCCAAATATGCGGTCTGGCTACTCATCGCCGTCGCGACGGGCGGCGCGTGGATCTTCTATTTCGCCGACGCCCCGACACTGGCGCGCGAGGTCTTCACGCTGCAGGCGGCCCCCGTCGCCTACATCACCGTCGCCATCCTGACCGCGACGACCTTCATCCTCGGCGGCTTCATGCGTGAGCAGGTCTGCACCTATATGTGCCCCTGGCCGCGCATCCAGTCGGCCATGCTCGACGAGCAGTCGCTCACGGTCACCTATAATGACTGGCGCGGCGAGCCGCGCTCGCGGCACCAGAAGCGCGCGCTGGCGGCCGGCGAAAGCGTCGGCGACTGCGTCGACTGCAATGCCTGCGTCGCCGTCTGTCCGCAGGGCATCGACATTCGCGACGGCCAGCAGATGGAATGCATCACCTGCGCGCTGTGTATCGATGCCTGCGACAGCGTCATGGACAAGATCGGCCGGGATCACGGCCTCATCTCCTATGCGACGCTCGCCGACTACAACACCAACATGGCGATCGCCCGCGGGAACAGCGGGGCGATCGATCCGCGCAATGTCCGCGAGAACGGCACCGGCCCGCTGAAGGCAGGCCTCGCCCATTTCAACTGGCGCCATCTCGTGCGACCGCGCACACTGATCTATCTCGTGCTCTGGTCCGCGATCGGCGTCGCGATGGCCTATTCGCTCGCGACCCGCCAGCGGCTCGAGACTTCGGTCCTGCACGACCGCAACCCGCTCTATGTGCGTCTGTCCGACGGCGGCATCCGCAACGCCTATACGGTCAAGGTCTCGAACATGACCAACCAGCCGCGCACCGTCAGCCTCTCGATCGACGGGCTGCCGGGCGCGACCATAGCCCTGCCCGGGCGCACCGTGGTCGGCAACACGGCCGATATCGCGCTGCCGCCGGACCAGGTCGAGACGCTGCGCCTGCTGGTCGCGCTGCCGCCGGAGGCCGCCAAGGGCGAGCGGCTCGATTTCAGCATTGTCGCGAGCGACGCGACCGCTGGCGAAACCAGCCGCAGCGCCGCCGTATTCGAGATGCCAAAGGAGGATGGACGATGAGCGAGACGGTCGAACGCCGCTTCACCGGCACGCATATGCTGCTGATCATGGTTTCGTTCTTCACGGTCGTGATCGTGGTCAACATCTTCATGGCCTATTCGGCGACGTCCTCCTTCGCGGGTCTCGTCGTCGAGAACTCCTATGTCGCGAGCCAGCACTTCAACGAGAAGCTGGACGCCATGCGCCGCCAGTCCGCGCTCGGCTGGAAGGTCGATGTCGCCGTGCGCGAGGATGCGGTCGTCGTCGATGCCCGCGACAGCCATGGCACGCCGATCCGCGGCGTGATCGACGTCGAGATGACCCGCCCGACCACCGATCGCGACGATCATGAACTGAAGGGCGAGGCGAACGGCTATGGTCCCGTCAGCATGCCGACAAGCCTGACGTCCGGCTCCTGGGATGCGACGGTGACGGTCACGGCGGACAGCGGCGAGACCTATCTCTCCACCCATCGCGTGATCCTGAGCGACACGCCGGAGGCACGTCCATGAGCACCTGCTGCGCGCCGGGCCTTGGATCTGAGGATGCTGTCCAGATCGAGGAAGGCCGTCTGCGCGCGGAGGAATTCGTCCGGTCCGGCCGCGACGATGGTCACGGGCTGACGCACTACATGCTGACCGTGCCGTCGATCCATTGCGCCGACTGCATCGTGAAGCTCGAGAACGCGCTGACCAAGACGCCGGGCGTCTGCCAGGCCCGGGTCAATTTCTCGACCCGCCGCGTCGCCGTCGCGGCGTCGGCGGCGCTGGCCGATCCGTTCGAGATCGTCCGCACGGTGGAGAAGCTGGGCTATCCAGTCCTCGTCGGGACGGCGAACGACAATGGCCGCGACCCCGTCCTCGCCGGCCTGATGCGTGCGCTGGTCGTCGCCGGCTTCGGCGCGGCCAATGTCATGCTGCTGTCGGTCTCGATCTGGGCCGGCGCCGATCATGCGACACGCGCCCTCTTTCAGCTGATTTCCGGCCTGATCGCGGTGCCGGCCGTCCTCTATGCCGGGCAGCCGTTCTATCGCTCGGCCTATGGCGCCCTGCGTCGCGGGCAGCTCAACATGGACGTGCCGATTGCGATCGGCGTCTTGCTGACGCTCGGCAACAGTTTCTACGAGGCGACGATCGGCGGCGGCGAGACCTGGTTCGAAGCGCCGGTGATGCTGATCTTCTTCCTGCTGGTCGGCCGTGTGCTCGACCATGTCATGCGCGAGAAGGCGCGGAGCGGCATCAGCAATCTGAGCCGTATCGCGGCGCGCGGCGCGATCCGCATCGGCGCCGACGGCGCATCCAGCTTCATCTCGGTCGAGGAGATCCGGCCGGGCATGGTACTCGAGGTCGCGGCCGGCGAGCGCTTCCCGGTCGATGGCGTGATCGCCGCCGGCCAGGCGAGCGACATCGATCGCTCGCTCGCGACCGGCGAGAGCCTGCCGGTTCCGGTCCGCGCCGGCGACAGGATCGAGGCCGGCGCGCTGAACCTCTCTGCGCCGGTGCGCATGGAAGCCACGGCCGATGCCGAGCACAGCCTCATCCAGGAGATGATGCGGCTGATGGAGGCGGCGGAACAGGGCAAGGCCTCCTATGTGCGCCTCGGCGACCGGATTTCGTCGATCTACGCGCCGTTCGTCCATCTCGCCGCGGCGCTGACCTTCGCCGGCTGGATGCTGACCGGCCACAGTGCCCATGCGGCGTTTTCCGCCGCGGTCGCCGTCCTTATCATCACCTGCCCCTGCGCCCTCGGCCTCGCCGTGCCGGTGGCGCAGGTCGTCGGCGCCGGCCTGCTGCTGAAGCGCGGCATCCTGGTGCGCACCGGATCCGCCTTCGAGCGCATGGCGGAAGCCAAGGTCGTCGTGTTCGACAAGACGGGCACGCTCACGCTGCCGACGCTCGCCCTCGACCAGCAGACCGGCGATGCGGATCTCGCCCGCATGGCGTCGCTCGCCGCGCGCAGCCGCCATCCGCTGTCGGTCGCGATCGCGGCGGAAGCACGGCTCCGCGGTATCGTGCCGCCCGAGGCGACGGAGGTCGTCGAGCGGCCGGGCTTCGGCATGGAGGGACGGATCGGCGGCCTGCCCGCGCGGCTCGGACGCCGCGACTTCGTGCAGGCGATCGCCGCGGACGAGGACGAGGCCGGCACGGGCGATCTCTGGTTCGCCATTGGCGGCGCGCGGGCGACGCCCATCCGCATGCGCGCGGAACTGCGTCCGGGCAGCGAGGCGGCGATGCAGGCCTTCGACCGCGCCCGCCTGCCGCGCTATCTCCTCTCGGGCGACGCCCCCGAGCCGGCCGCTGAAGTCGGCGCGCGCCTCGGCTTCTCCCCCGATCATGTCGGCGCACGGGTCAGCCCGGCCGGCAAGGCCGAGCGGATCGCGCAACTGGAGGCCGCGGAGGGCCCGGTTCTCTTCGTCGGCGACGGCATCAACGACGCCCCTGCGCTCGGCGCGGCGCATGTCTCGATCACGCCGGCAGACGCCTCCGAGGTCGGCCGCGCCAATGCCGACTTCGTCTTCACCGGCCGCTCGCTCACGGCCGTATCCGACAGTCTCGTCGTCTCGAAGGCCGTGCTCGCCTGTGTGCGGGAAAACATGGCGCTCGCCATCGGCTACAACATGATCGCCGTGCCGCTCGCCGTGATCGGCCTCGTCACCCCGCTCGGCGCCGCCATCGCCATGTCGACCTCGTCGCTGATCGTCGTCGGCAATTCGCTGCGGCTGCGGCTGAAGCTCAGGGACGAAGCAAAGGTCTCCGCCCCGCCGGCGGCCGCCTATCGGCCGGAGGTGCGGTTCGGATGAACAATCTGCTGTTCCTCATCCCGATCGCGCTCGGCCTCGGCGCGCTCGGCCTCGCCGCCTTCCTGTGGGCCTATCGCAGCGGCCAGTTCGACGACCTGGACGGCGACGCGCTGCGCATCCTGACGGACGAACCGCCGCCGCAGGACAAGCGCCCGCGCTAATACGCGGTCGCGCACGGCGTTGACCGACGTCCTCTTCTCACGCGGATCCGCACCGCCCTGCCCCCGCCTATCGTGCGGCGTTCTCTCGCAGAAATAGCTTCTCACGGGCATTTTCGGGAAATCGTGCCCCAAGGGCCGCGCTACTTGACAGCCTGCACGACGTCGATGGTATAGCGCCTCGCACCCGGGAGCACGAACGCATGAGCAACGCGGCCCAGATCTATCTGAAGGCGGCCCAAGACCTTCTTTCGACGGCAGCGCAGACGCAATCGGACGCGATCCTGCGCGCTGCCGCGCTCTGCACCGAGGCGATCGCCCGCGGCGGCGTCATCTACATCTTCGGCACCGGCCATTCGCATCTCATGGCCGAGGAAGGACATTTCCGCGCCGGGGGGCTCGCCTGCGTGGTGCCGATCCTGTCGACGACCGTCATGGTGCATGAGGGCGCGATCGCCAGCACCAGGATGGAGCGCATGTCCGGGCTCGCCGACGTGATCCTTGCCCGCTATCCGCTCGGCGCTGACGATGCGCTGTTCGTGTTCTCGACCAGCGGCGTCAATGCGGTGCCCGTCGAGGCCGCCCGCTATGCCCGCACGCAGGGCACGCCGGTGATCGGCGTCACCTCGCTTGCCTATTCGACCGCCGCCGCCAATGGCCGCCAGCGCCTCGCCGATGTTTCCGACGTCGTGATCGACAGCGGCGCGCCGGCCGGCGACGCCGTCGTTCCCATCGATGACGAGGTTTCGGCCGGTCCCGTCTCGACGCTTCTCGGCGCGGCGATGCTGAATGCCGTGCTGGTCCAGGCGGCTGCCGATCTCGCCGAGAGAGGTCTCGAAGCCCCTGTCTATCGCAGCGCCAATATGCCGGGGGCCAACGAGCACAACAAAAGGCTCGTCGAGAGATATCGCGCGCGCAACCCCCACCTTTGATCCTTCAGCAGGATCAGGGAGAGCCCGCGGTAAGCATGCCGGCAAATCCGCGCGTGGAACCAATCACGGGCGAGACGGTTCAATGGGAGCTTTGGTAAGATGCCGAAGAGCCCGACCCGGCGGGTCAGGGCCGCTCTCGAGGAACTGACACCATGAACATCTCGCCCCGTCTTCGTTCAGCTGCGGTTGCCGTCATCGCCGGCCTGGCCGTCAGCGCCGCCAGCGCGGCGCACGCCGATACCGGCACGATCCGCTTCGCCGTCTACAAGGCCGCCTTCTTCATCGGCGGCTCGGGCGGCGAAGGCACGTTGACCTTCAAGGGCCGCAATTATCCCATTGCGATCGCCGGCCTTTCGGGCGGGCTCGCCTTCGGCGCGTCGAAGACCTACTTCCAGGGCAAGGTGCGCAATATTCGTCGCGCGTCGGACGTAGCCGGCGTCTATGCGGCGGCGGGCGGCGGCGGCGCGGCCGTCAAGGGCGGTCAGGTGATCGTCATGACCAACGAGAAGGGCGCGCAGCTCGAACTCACCGGCAAGCAGGTCGGCCTCCAGATCAATGTCGATCTCAGCGGCATGGCCATTTCGGTGAAGTAAGTCCCCCGAACGTCGAGCCATCCGACGTTACGACGCAGGACTTTCCCAGGCGTCCGGCCGCAGCCGGACGCGCTGGTCAGAGGACTTGCCCCCTTGGCCGACCTCGCGCGCCTCCTCGGAGTATGGCGCGTCGCCGGCCAGGGCGCCTTCGGGCATCGCGCCGACGGCGGCCCCGGGAAGCCACGACGCCAATGCGCTCCGCCCCGTATCGGTCAACGCGTAGACGCCACGCGCCGAGCGCTCGAACCAGCCATAGACATTGCGGCGAAGAATCTTCTGGGCGTCGGGGAACGACGGCTTGAGGTCACGCGGCCTTTGCGGCGACGACGCCATGGCGGCGGCACAGGCGAGTGCCTGCTGTCGATAGGCTGTCATGATTGGCTTCCGGGTCCCGCCGCCGGCGACAGGATCGCCGCTGCGCCGCTTGTGCTCTTCCACCAGACGCGAGCGCCGGCGCAAATCCTTCCGCGGCATCGGTGCGGTCGGAGAAACGAGGATCTCGACGGCGCCCGATGTCGCAACGCCCAGCAAGCCGAAGCCGAGGCGGCGACAGAGATTGCGATAGCGCGGATCGCTCTCCCGCCCCTTCCCCCGGATCGAAAGCTGAGCCGCCAGCCAGATCTCGTCGCCCATGGTTGCCCGGTCGACGCCCTGAAGGATGAGTTCGAGATTGAACGCCAACTTCAGTTCGCAGATCACCACCACCGCGGGATCATCATCCCTCAGAGCGACAATATCGCAGTGCCCGACCTCGCCTTTGACGGTGTAGCCGAACTGCTCCAGGAAGCGTTTGACGGGCTCATAAAGGGACGTCTCCACATCGCGCCTCCGGTTCGGACCGCACCGAACATGACCCGCCAGTGGTTTAGGAGCGGCAAACAGGGGTTTAGTTCTGCTCGATGGCGGCTCGACGCAGCTTCACCGAGGGACACTCCGCCTCTCGCACCTTCGGACAACGCGCAGCACGAGTCGGACAGGAGCCCAGGTTGGATACACGGCCTGTGGCTTGATGCCATGCGACTTGCCCCGGATCGGGGGACGGTGCAGCCTGCTTTTGGCGCACGGCAAGCGGAGGAAACCAGATGGCAGACACCGAGAAGGTCATGGGACCGGCGAGCTACTTTCCCTCGATCGAGAAGACATACGGCCAGCCCATCGCGCATTGGAAAGCTCTGATCCGCGCGCAATCGGGGCTGACGCATATGCAGCTCGTCGCGTTCCTCAAGGAGAGGCACGGGCTCGGCCACGGCCATGCCAATGCGCTGGTGGCCCATACGCTGGCCGAGGACCGGAAGGCTTAGGACGGGCGGAACGATGCCTCCGGGGCTCGCTCCGCTGTCATTGCCGGGCTTGACCCGGCAATCCAGCGCTTGCTGCCCCGCCGCGAAAGACGGTTTGCGAGAAAAGGAAAGTCTGGATTGCCGGGTCAAGCCCGGCAATGACAAGCACTGTGCTGCGTTCGGCTCAGCGCGAGAGGGCGGTGGCTGCGCATTCCCCTCGGCGGAAAAAGCCTATACGAAACAGCCGCGACACACCCTTTGCGGACTGATCCCATGCCTCTTCCCGCCGTGCTCGGCATCGATATCGGAACCTCTTCCGTCAAGGCCGTTCTGGTCGATCAATCGGCGCGGGTGATCGCGGGTGGGCGGGTCGCCTATGCGACGGCGCAGCCGGGACCGGGGCTTTCCGAGCAGCGGCCGGAGGATTGGCGCGAGGCGGCGATCGGGGCGGTGCGCGCGGCGCTTGATGCGGCGGGTGATGTCGCCGTCGCGGCGATCTCGTTCTCCGGCCATATGAGCGCGCCGGTGCTGGTGGGCGCCGATGGCACAGCGCTCGGGCCCTGCCACACCATCACCGACCAGCGCGCCGCCGCCGAGGCAGATTGCATCGCTCCGGCGCTGGCGGATGCTCTGGCGCGGCGCACCGGCAACCTGCCCGGAACGCATCTGACGCTGCCGAAGCTGATGTGGTGGCGCGATCATGCGCCGGAGGTCTGGGCGCAGACTGCCGCGATCCTCGGGCCGAAGGACTGGCTGCGCCTCTGGATGACCGGCGATGTCGCGAGCGATCCGACCGACGCCGGCAATTCCATGCTGTTCGAGGCCGGACGCTGGGGCTTCGCGGAGGATCTGGCCGCAGCCGCTGGCATCGCCTTCGACAAGCTGCCGCGGCTGCGCGAGACCGACGCGATCGCCGGCCCGCTCCTGCCGGGGCCAGCGGCGGCGCTGGGGCTGCCGGCCGGCATTCCCGTGGTCACGGGCGCGGCCGACATGCCGGCCATGCTGCTCGGCGCGGGCATGGACCTTGCCAGCGACATGTCGGTCACCATCGGCACCAGCGCGAACGTCATCGCCGGCCTGCCGGGGGTGGAGCCGGCGCTGGTCGGGCGCATGAACACGCTGCCCTATCCCGAGGGACCCCAGCTCTACGCCATCGCCTCGCATTTCGGCGGCGGCGGCGCGATCGCCTGGCTGACCGCGCTGCTCTCCGGCGCGGCGCGGCCAGACCCGGCCTTCATCGCGCCGATCGCGGAAGAGGCAGCGCGGGTCCCGACCGGCTCGGACGGGCTGATCTTCCTGCCCTATCTCTCCGGCGGCGGCAGCCCGACCTTCGACAATGCGGCCCGCGGGGCCTTTCTCGGCCTCTCCATGGCGCATGGCCGCGCGCATATGCTGCGCGCGATCCTCGAAGGCGTCAGTGCCGATGTCGCCGCGAGCCTCGATCTCCTCGGCGCCATCGCACCGCGCAGGCGCATCCTTTTTTCCGGCGGCGGCGCGCGGTTGCCCTTCTGGCCGCAGCTTCTCGCCGATATCAGCGGCCTGCCGGTCGTCAGCGCCTCGGTCGCCGATGCCTCGACGCTCGGGGCGGGACTGATCGCGGGCGTCGGCATCGGCTGGTTCGGCGGCAGCCTCGCCAGCGCCCGAAAGCTCGTCGCACCGCAAGGCCCGGCGACCGAACCGCGGTCGAGTGCGGAGACCGCCGAACTCCGTCGCCGTTTCGATAAGGCGAAGGCCGCGCGCCGGCCGGATCTGCTGGCGCCTCAGCCCCTCGTCAGCGCATAGCCCTTCTTCAGCCAGAGCGGCGGCAGCACGAGCGGGATCGCGGAGAGAAGCAGGACATTCTCCTTCACCGCGACGCCGATCTGGTCGCGCACGAAGGCACGCCGGGCCTCGAAGCGGGCGGCGACCTCGGGATGGCGCGCGGCGATCTCGGCCTTGAGCGCCGCATCGGCGAAGGTGACCGGATCCTCGCAATTGAGTGCCCAGCCGGCCGGCATCGGCGCGGGGATGATGTCGATCTGGAACGGCATGCCGGAGGCGATCTTCTCGCTCGAGCCGGGGCAGATCGGCGAGTTCATCCACTCGTCATGGCCGGTGAGATGGCCCGGATTGAGCGCCGGGCGGAGGCCGCCTGCGGCGAGCGTCGAGACGACCGCCTCGTGGATCGCGCCGCCCTCGACGCCGATATCGGCGGTCTCGTACCAGGCGAGCAGGCCCTTGAAATAGGCGCTGGCGACGGCGACGAAATCCTCGTCATGATCGCTGACCAGGCCGGCGCGGGCGGTCAGCCCACCCCAGAAGCTGACCGCCGTGGTGACGCCGTCGCCGCGCGCCGCCTGCCGCGCGGACGGGCTCTTGAGGCCGATCACCGGCCGGGACGCGTCACCGGTCGTGAACATCGGGTGGCAATTCATCGGCTCGCCGGCATAACCCATGCGCGAGGCGGCGAGGAGCTCGTTGTCGCCGAGCGTGAAGCCGGAGACGATGCGCCAGACGGCGAGCGAGGCGCGGGTCGCGGCCCATTCCGCCTCGGCGATCTGGTCGGCGTCGACGACGGCGCGGAGGCCATGCGTCGGATGCATCAATACATGCGTCGCGTCCGTGATCGCGCCGGCGACCAGCGCCAGGCTGTCGACCACATAGGCCGGAACGAAGAAGGTCGGCTTCGGTCCATCCCACTCCTCCGGCACGACATATTTCCACCCCGCGAGGCCGATGCTGTCGCCCTTGCCGATGCCGAGCTCGCGCAACACGGCGGCAAGGTTCGGCTTGAGGCTGCGATCCTGCGCCATCAGGCTCAGCGCCTGGCAGAGCCGGACCGAGACGTCGGGGAGGCCCGCGATCGGCGCGTAGTCCATATTCTCGTTGCCGGCGACGATGATGCGTTCGCCCTTCGGCCCGAGCAACAGCAGCGCCTCCTCGAAGCGCGGCTCGAAGCCGGTCAGGAAGACGATGTTGGCGAAGTGCTCGCGGTCGGCATAGACGACGAGCCAATCCGTCCCGGCCGCCGCACGGGCCGCCTCGGCCCGCCCCGCATAGGTCTGCGCGGGGATGAGCGGGCGCGCGAGCGGGGTGCCGAAATCGGGAAGGGTGATGGGGCGGAGCGCTATCGACATGGGGTCTCGCTGGATGGTTCGAAGAGGGTTGCGGGGGTGATGGCGGCGCCAACGCTTCAATCGGGAAGCAGGAAGCCGATCAGGTCAGGCCGGACCCGGCATTGCAAGGGCGCGCCGACGACAACCGCGTCGGCGGCCCCGTCGGGGATGACGAGCGCCAGTTCCTCGTCGTCGCCGGTGCGGACGGCGATGCGCTCGCCAGTGCCGATGAAGGCGCGATCGATCACGGTCACGTCGAAGCTCTCGAAGCCGGCTTCGGCGCCGCCGATCGCGATGTCCTCCGAGCGGATCCAGGCCGAGACGTCGCCGTCCCGATGGTGCAGCGCCACGTCGAAATGCTGCGGCGCCGCGATCTCGCGCCCGAGCAGCGACAGCGTGCCGGTCTCGGGCGAGAAGCGGGCGCGGATCAGATTGTTGCCGCCGATGAAGCCGGCGACGAAGCGCGAGGCGGGATTGCGGTAGATATCGCGCGGCGCGCCGATCTGGACGATGCGGCCGTTCTGGAAGACGGCGATGCGATCCGACATCGCATAGGCCTCCTCCTGGTCGTGGGTGACGAAGATGAAGGTCACGCCCGTCTCGCGATGCAGCCGCTTCAGTTCCCGCTGCATGGTCTCGCGCAGCGAGCGGTCGAGCGCGGAGAGCGGCTCGTCGAGGAGGAGAAGGCGCGGGCTGTAGGCGAGCGCGCGGGCAAGCGCGACGCGCTGCTGCTGTCCGCCCGAGAGTTCGCGCGGCTTGCGGGCAGCGAGTTGATCGAGCCCGACCAGCGCCAGCATCGCCTCGACGCGCTCGGCGATGGCGCGCTTTTCCCATTTGCGCACCTTCAGCGGGAACGCGACATTGTCGCGGACAGAGAGATGCGGGAACAGCGCATAGCCCTGGAAGACCAGCCCGAAATTGCGATCCTCCGGCTCCAGATCGGTGACATCGGTGCCGGCGAGGACGATGCCGCCCTCGTCCGGCTTGATGAAACCGGCGATCGACATCAGCAGCGTCGTCTTGCCCGAACCCGAGGGGCCGAGAAGGGTGATGAACTCACCCTCCTCGACCGAGAGGTCGACCCCGCCGAGCGCCACCGCCGCGCCATAGGATTTCCGCAGGCGGCGGATGTCGAGAAACGCCATGGTCAGGCCGGGTCGCGGGCGAGCGGACCGGTCGAGCAGTGGATGCCGCCGCCGCCGAGCTCGACGCATTCATAGTCGATCGTCAGTACCTCGACGCCCGCCTTGTCGAGCCGGTCGGCAAGGCGCGGCGTGCGGGTCTCGTGCATGAGCACGCGGCCGGGGGCAAGCGCCAGACAGTTGAGCGAGAAGGCGTTGTCCTCCGGCGGCAGTTCGATCATCTGGATGCCGCGCTTCACCAGCTCCTGGATGAAGATGTAGGGCAGCTCGTTGATGTTCACGATCGCCTTGTCGTGGTCGATCATGATGAAGGAGCCGTCGATATGGATGCGATAGCCCGGCATCGGCACCTTGATCAGTTCGACGCCGACGCTGTTCAAGAGCATCTCGACCTGGCGCACGCCTTCCGGATTGCAGGCGACCGAGACGGAGCAGACGGCCGTCTTCTCGTCGAGGATCGCGAAGCCGCCGCCCTCGAACACGGCCTCGCCATGCAGCGTGCCGAGGATCGGGCAGCCGGCCTTGGCGAGCGCCTGCGTCACGGCCAGTTCCTCGCCGCGGCGGACCTTGCGGGCGAGGCGCGTGACGATCGCGCCGCCCTTCACCGAGATCACGCTGTCGCGGCAATAGATCTGCTTCATCGCGCCGGGTGCGGCCTTGTCAATCAGGACGACGTCGACGCCCTCGGCGCGCAGCAGCGCGGTGAACTTGTCGTGCGCTTCCTGCATGGCGGGAAGATCCGGCAGCGTCTTGCCGATCCAGTACCAGCCCTTTTCCGGATCGCCGAAGCCGCCGATCTCCGGCATCGGCTTGTCCTCGACGATGTTCAACTCGTCGCCCGGCCGGTGCATGAGCACGGCGCGCAGCTTGCCGACATCGGTGGTGCAGCCCCAGGGGCGGCCCCAGACGCGAGTCTGCTCGTCCGGATCGTCGAAGGCCGGCGACGGAACCGAGCCGAAGGTCTGGAAGAACTTCGCCTCCTTGTATTCGTGCTCGCTCATCGCGGGCGTATGCGCGCTCGCATTCGGCTTGACGAGGGCGTTCATGAGGACGTTCCTTTCGCAGCAATTTTCGGATTTGATCGTGAGAGGGAGCCGCCGCGCTCGAACACGAACAGGCGGATGAGAAGGGCGAGGAGCGTCGCCAGCAGCAGCGCCGAGGCGATCGCGGCGAGTGCGGGATCGACGGAATCGGCGATCGAGGTCCAGATCCGGCGCGGCAGCGTCACGATCCGCCGCCCCGTGATGAACAAGGTCACCGTGATCTCGTCCCAGGAGGTGATGAAGGCGAGGATCGCGCCCGCGCCGATGCCGGAATCGAGGTTCGGCAGGATGACGCGGAGAAAGATCGTCGGCGGACGCGCGCCGAGCGAGCGGGCCGCCTGGACCATGCGCGGATCGAGATTGGAGAGGCTCGCGCCGATCGCCAGGACAGCGAGCGGGATCGCCAGCATCACATGCACGATGGTGACACCGATCCAGCTGTCGAGCAGCCCGAAGCGCGACCAGAGCTTGACCATGCCGACCGCATAGATGATCGGCGGCACGATCAGCGGCGACAGGAGCACGACGCGCAGCAGCGACGGCCAACGGCCGACATAGACGAAGGCGCCGATGGCATAGGCCGCCGCCACGGCGGTCGCGAGGACGCTCGAGGCCAAGGCGATGGCGAGGCTCGTCGCCATGCTGGAAAGCCACCCGGCGCGCCAGTCGAGCAGCGCGGCGTAGTGCGCGAGCGAGACGCCGTCCTGCGGCAGCGAGAGATAGTCGCGATCGGTCAGCGACACCGGGATAACGACGAGGATCGGCACGAAGAGGAAGGCGAGCAGCAGCCAGGCGGCGAGCTTGGGAAGGCCGATCTGCACCAGGCGGCGGGCGGGGCTCATGCGCGTCCTCCCCCGAAGGCGGCGCGCATCGCCGGGTGCCGCATGGCGCCCGCCACCAGCAGCCCGACGGCGACCAGCATCAGCGTCGAGAGCGCCGTCGCCACGCCCCAGCGCAGCGTCGAGGAGATCTGCACGGAGAGGTACTCGGCGATCATCAGCACGCGGCCGGCGCCGAGGATCGCCGGCGTGACCAGGAAGCCGAGCGAGAAGATGATGGTAAAGAGCGTCGCGATCGAAACTCCCGGCAGGCTCAGCGGCAGCCAGACGCGCCAGAACACCGTCGCCGGCTGCGCGCCCAGCGAGCGGGCCGCCTGGATGATGCGGCGGTCGATATCGCCGAGATTGGCGACGAGCAGCAGGATCGCGAACGGCATCATGTAGTGGACCATGCCGACGATGACGCCGAACTGGTTGTAGACGAGGTCGAGCGGCTCCGAGATCGCGCCCGCCTCGGTCAGCACCGTGTTGAGGACGCCGTTGCGGCGCA
Source organism: Kaistia hirudinis (assembly GCF_014196455.1). Lineage (GTDB taxonomy): Bacteria > Pseudomonadota > Alphaproteobacteria > Rhizobiales > Kaistiaceae > Kaistia > Kaistia hirudinis. Next base: position 280,917 of record NZ_JACIDS010000002.1, on the reverse strand, counting down.
GGATGGTGATCCAGGAAAAGGCGCGCACCAGCACGGAGATCCAGAACGGCACCATGACGAGGAACAGCGCGACGCGGCGTCGGCCGCGCGGCATCTGGACGATGGCGAAGGCGACGACATAGGCGAGCACCACCGTGATCGCCGTCGTCAGCACCGAGACGATGATCGTCGTGCGGACCACGCGGCCGATCGCGGCATTGCCGAACAGGCTCACATAGTTCCCGAACCCCGGTTTCGGCTCGAGGAAGCTCAGCGCCAGAACCTGGAAAATGGGAAACACATAGAGGCCGATCGCCAACACGGCAGCCGGCACGGTGAGCGCGAGCGCCCAGCGCTGGAAGCGGGTCATATGGCCCTCGTCTTGCGGCTCTCGTCATGCGCGCCGGCACGGCCGCCGGCGCATGCCGGCAGCCGGGTCGGTGCCCGTCAGCGGGAGATGAAGTCGAGGAAGCGGTTCTGCAGCTCGGCCTCGTTGGCGGCGTAATAGGCCGCCTGGATCTTCAGCGCCGTGGCCGCGTTCTCCGGCGCGAGCGGGTAGACCGCCTTGTCCTCCGGCGTCATCAGCGCCAGCGCCTTCGGATTGGACGGGCCGTTGCCCATCAGGCGCAGCAGCGTGACCTGACCCTCGGGCTGGAGCGAGGAATTGATGAAGTCGAACACCTTCTTGCCGGCCGGATTGCCCTTCGGCACCGACCAGGCGCTGGAGAAGAGCAGTTGCTGGGCCCAGGTCCAGGCGAAGTCCGGATTCTCCTTGTGCAGGAGATTGGCGCGGGTGTGCCAGACATTGCCGAGCACGACCTCGCCATCGCGGAAGAGCTGCTGGCTCTGCGCGCCGCCTTCCCAGAAGATGATGTGCGGCAGCAGCGGCTCCAGCTTCTTGAAGGCGCGGTCGACGTCGAGCGGATACATGTCCTCGGGCTTGACGCCGTCGGCGAGCAGCACGGATTCGAGCTGGCCCTGGATCCATTTGCACATGGTGCGCTTGCCGGGGAACTTCTCCAGATCGAAGAAATCGACCCAGCCGGTCGGGACCTTGCCGCCGGTCTTCTTGGCGTCGTAAGCGAGGACATTGGCGAAGGTGTAATTGCAGATGCCGAACTCGGCCGCCATGTCGGGACCGACCAGGGTCTTGTCGACGATCGAATAGTCGATCGGCTCGACGAAGCCGCCCGTGCCGAGCACGACCGCATCGACCATGCCGCCATCGGTCACGTCCCAGATGACGTTCTTCGATTCGACCATGGCGCGGATGGCGCCCGTGGCCGGGCCGGCGCCGTCGACCGAGACGGGCGTGCCGGTGGCAGCCGTGAACGGGGCGCCATAGGCCTTCTGGAACGCCTCGAGCGCGGCGCCGCCCCAGTTGCAGATCACGATCTCATTGGCCTCGGCGGACGCGGAGGTCGGGCGGATGGCGACGGCGAGGCCGAGGCCGGCCATGGCGGTCAGGAAGGTGCGGCGATCGAGCTTGCCGGTGCGGAATTTCTCCAGCGCAATTTCGGCGCTGTCCTTGCTGAATCGATGTGTCGACATGGTGTTCCCTGCTGGTCTCTGGTGTGCTCTTGGCCTACGGCGTTTCCCAAAGCCCGAGCGTGGCGGGTTTCCCGTCTCGCGCTCTTGGCCCGGTCCCGGCGTCCCGAAAAGGACGACGGTCGGACCGACCGGATTGCCGGGGCGACATCGTTGCCGATGCCGCCTGTCGCTTCCGGTTCTCGTTCCTCGCCGGGCTGACCCGGCGCTATGTCTCTGGTTGGTGACCGTCGCGGCAGCGCGGCGGATCAGATCTCTTCGGACAGGCGGAAATAGTCGGCGTTCAGGGCCTTCAGGTCGGCCTGGTCGATGTCGACATTACGGATGTGGGCGGCGAGCCGTGCCGAGGCCAGCGCCGGGTCGCCGGCGCGGACCGCAGCCAGCACGCCCTTGTGTTCCTCGACGATCGCCTCGATGTGGTCGCGGCGCATGCCGATCAGGAACTGGACGCGCATCATATCGGCGCTGACATGCAGGCAGGCGGTCCAAGCCCGCTCGACGGCGAAAGCGCGCATCAGGCCGGAATGGAAGCGCATGTCGGCGCGGTGCAGCGCGGCCCGGTCGTTCTTGTCGATCGAGCGCTCCTGCTCGCGCAGCAGCATTTCCAGTTCATCGAGCGCCGCCGGATCCGGCGTCACGTCGGTGCGGGCGACAACGGCGCTTTCGAGGGCGGAACGAATGAACACCGCCTCACGGACGCGCTGCATGTCGATGCGGGAGACCAGCGTGCCGCTCTGCGGCGAGATTTCGATCAGCCCCTCGTCGAACAGGCGCGCGAAGGCCTCGCGCACCGGGGTGCGGCTGATGCCCATCGACTTCGCGACTTCGGTCTCCGAGATGCTGGTGCCCGGCTTCAGCCGCGCCGTGACGATCGCCTCGCGCAGCTCGATGCAGGCCCGCGCCGAGATCGTGTCGCGCTTGCCGGACTGGGCGGGATCGATGGGGGAGTTGAATGTCAGCATGGCTGTATACTGGTGTCCAGATTGGAACGGTGTCAAGCGGCAAGTGGCCCGGGGACCGATCTGCCTCCACGACGCGCGTTCATGGCGGCGCCGTTGCTGCGGCACGGACGAGACCCGGCAGCGATGCGCCGGTCCTGAGGGCATCGATCGCGGCGGCGAGCGAGCGGGCCGCCCCGGTTGGGGTCGGCAGGCCGCCAATATGCGGCGTCAGGCGGATGCGCGGATGCGACCACATCCAGTGCGCTTGCGGCAGCGGCTCCTCCGCGAAGGCATCGAGAAAGGCGCAACCGATCTGCCCCGCATCGAGCGCGTCGCGCAGCGCCGCCTCGTCGAGATGGCCGCCACGGCCGAGATTGACCAGATAGGCACCGGGCGCGAGACGGGCGAGCATGGCTGCCGACAGGATACCGGCCGTCTCCGGCGCGAGCGGCAGGAGATTGACCAGCACGTGAGCGCCGTCGGCGCAGTCCGCGAGCCCATCGGGACCGCCGAAGGTCTCGACGCCCTCAAGCTGCCGCGGCGCACGAGACCAGGCCCGCACCTTGAACCCGGCAGCGGCCAGCGCGATCGCGGCGGTCCTGCCGATCGGTCCGAGGCCGAGCACCGCTACGCGGGTCTCCGCGCGCGTCCGCCTTTGCGCGAAGACGGGGTCCCAGACGCACCTCGCCTGGTCAATCCGATATTTCTGGTCGTCGAGCAGGAAGGAGAACGCAGCGTGGCAGGCATAGTCGGCGAGCTCCGCCGCCTGCCCGTCATCGATCAGGCGCACGATCGGGACGCGCGCCGGGATGCGCCGATCGGCGAGGAGATGGTCCGCGCCCGCGCCGAAGCAGAAGACCAACGCGAGGCTTTCGGGGAGCGGCGGAAAATCGGGCGGCAACTGCCAGGCGGCGAGCACGTCGTAGGGACGGTCCGCCGCCTCGTCCGGCCAGCGCACCATCGCGACGTCGGGCACCGCAGCGGCCAGCGCCGCGGCGAAGGCTGCGCCATGGGCGAGCGGGTCGGCGAGGAGCACGCGGACCACGCCCGGCACCCCTAGAACGGCAAAGCGGCGAGGCGGCGCAGCGCCTGCCATTCGAGCCCGGCGGCACCGTCTGGATCGGCATCATACTGCCCAACCGTGCGGGCCTGGACGCTTTCGGGCGGGATCACCAGCCTGGCGCCCGACGCCATGGCAGCGAGCTGCATCTTGCAGGCCTGCTCCAGATTATACATGAGCCCGAACGCCTCGCCGACCGTGCGACCGACGGTTAGCAGGCCATGATTGCGCAGGATCATGGTGTTGTTGGTGCCGAGATCGGCCACGAGGCGGACCTGCTCGTCGCGATCGAGCGCGATGCCTTCGAAGGCGTGATAGCTGACGCGGCCGTGAAACAGCAGCGCCGTCTGGTTGAGCGGCAGCAGCCCCTCCTCCAAGCAGCTGACCGCAACGCCGGCCACCGTATGGGTGTGGACCACGCACATCGCATCGGGCCGCGCGGCATGGATCGCGGTGTGGATCACGATGCCGGCCGTATTGATCGGCGCCTGCGTGCCGCGGACCTGATTGCCGTCATGATCGATGACGAGCAGCGAATCCGGCGTCACCTCGCGGAAGAGATCGCCATAGCGGTTGATCAGCAGCTTGTCGGGCTCCTGCGGCAACCGCGCCGAGACATGGGTGTGGATGAGATCGTCCATGCCGAAGCGGGCGATGAGTCTGTAGACGGCGGCCAGATCCTCGCGGACGGCCTGCTCCGACATGAATTCGGCGGACTTCATTCCCGATCCTTTCTGCATCCCTGTATACAGGGATAGCGGACAGGCTTGTGCATTGCAACAAGGCTCTGGCAGCGGCCGGCGGCGCAACGATGGATCCGAGCCCGGTGGCTGCGTCCGCGCTGCAGCTTTGGGCCGGCGCGGCGAAGGGGCCCCGGTCTCCAGACTTGCGGCGGCGCGGGCTGCCAGTGACGATGCGCGGCGGCTTGACGGACAGCGGCGGGACGCACATGACGTGTTGTCAGGTCAAGTAGACAGGCGGGCGCAATGGCCGGATATGTGCTGGGGCTGGATATCGGAACCTCGGTCACCAAGGCCGCGCTGTTCGACCGCGACGGCCGCGAGATCGGCGCGAGCGGCCGGCGGACCGAGGTTCGCTCGCCCCATCCCGGCTGGTACGAGATGGACGCCGACACTCTGTTCGCCGCCGCCGCTTCCGCATGCCGCGACCTGCTCGCCGCGACGGGCGTGGACGGCGAACAGGTCGAGGGGCTGGCGATCTCCGGCATCATGATCGGCGGCTGGCTGATCGACGAGGCGGGCCATGCTCTGCGCCCCGGAATCCTCTGGAACGACGGCCGCGCGCAGAGGCTGCTCGATCGCCATCTCGCCCGCGACCCGGCGCTGATGTCGAAGCTGTTCGACAGTTCCGGCCAGGTGATGCAACTCGGCTGCACGCTGCCGGTGCTCGCCTGGCTGGCCGAGAACGAGCCGCATCTGGTGGCGCGGGCGCACAAGATTCTCGCCGCCAAGGACGTGCTGCGCATGCGCCTCACCGGCCATGTCGGCACGGATGAGAGCGACGCGGCGATCGGCCCGGGCAGCGCGCGCACACGGGGCTTCAACCCCGCTCTGCTCGATCGCTTCGGCCTCGCCGCGCTTGCCGCCCTGCTGCCCGACGTTCTGCCGTCCGAAGCCTTTGCGGGGCTGCTTACCGAGGCCGCTGCGGCCGCGACCGGGCTTCGCGCCGGAACGCCCGTCGCCATTGGCGCCGGCGACCTGCCGGCCTGCGTGCTGGGGGCAGGCGCTGTCGACGCCGGCATCGCCTGCTCGGTTGTCGGTACGACCTGCCTCAACGGCGTGGTCTCGGAGGCGCCGGTGTTCACGCCGCGCGATATGGGCATTCTCTTTACCGTGCCGGGCAATCTCTGGATCAAGACGATGGTGAACGTCGCCGGCACGACCAATCTCGACTGGGCGCTCACCGCGCTCTGCCCGGATCTCGCCGGTCGGCCGGACGCCTATCAGGCACTGGCGGAGCTCGCCGCCTCGAGCACGCCGGGCGCGGGCGGCGCCGGCTATGTGCCCTATCTCTCGCATATCGGCATCATCGCGCCGCGGCTGGAACCCGGCGCCCGCGCCGGCTTCTTCGGCCTCAACCCCGATCACGGCCGGCCCGATCTGGTCCGCTCGGTCTATGAGGGCCTCGCCTATGCGATCCGCGATTGCTTTGAGCGCATCGACCGGCCGATCTCCGCCATCCGTCTGGTCGGCGGCGCCTCCCGCAGCCCGTTCTGGGCCCAGATGATCGCCGACATCACCGGCACGCCCGTCGAAGTGCCGGAGGGCAGCGAGTTCGGCGCCAAGGGCGCGGCGCTGCTCGCCGCCACCGTGATCGGCTGGTTCCCCGACATCCGCACGGCCAGCCGGGCGACCTATCGCACACGCCGCCGGCACGAACCGGACGTCACCACCGCCGCAGCCTATGAACAGGGCTTCCAGCGCTTCCGCCTCGCCTCCGACGCCCTGCTCGACCGCGTCGCGCCGAGCTATCGGGTGAAGGTGTAGCGGCGCTCAAGCGAGTCGCCGACAGGGTGGAGAGCCCGCCCCGTCGCCTACCCTCACCCCTTGAAATCCCCGAAACCCACGCTGTAAGCCCAAGGGTCGGCCGGGGGTTGGGGTTTGTCGATGCGGTCGGCGCCGATCTGTGAGATCGAGATGTCGAGGGGGACCGGCAGCATTTCGATCACCGAGAGCTCGATCGGCGAGCCTTCCTGATCATAGGCGCGACGCTCGGCGACGAAGATCGCGGCGCCCGGCGCGAGGCCGAGCAGTTCGGCCGTCGCGGCCGGCGCGATCACGGGGCGGTAGCTGTCCTCGGCATGCACGACGGTGCGGCCGTGCCGGCGGCGGATCGTGTCGTAGAGGCCACGGTCGAGATGCGAGAGCTCGATCCCTTCGAGCAGATGCGCATTGAGCAGCGTATTGGCGATCGCGAGCGGCCGTTCGTCGCCCAGCACGAGGCGGACATGGCGATAGACCGGCGCTCCCTCGGGCAGGCCGAAAAAGGCCGCCGCCTCAGGAGGCGCCGGCTCGGCGCCGCTGGCGAGGACGCGATAGGAGACCTTGAGCCCCTGCGCCTGGATGCCGTCGGTGATCGAGGTAATGGCGCGGTAGCGCTTGGCGACAGCGCTGTGATTGACGAAAGTGCCGGTGCCCTGCTGGCGGCCGAGCAGCCCTTCCTGCACCAGGATCTCCAGCGCCTGCTGGATGGTACGGCGCGAAACCTTGAACTCCTGCACGAGCTTCAGTTCGCCGTCGATCTTGTCCTTGTAGTAGCCCGAGAGAATCCGCGCGCGCAGCGTCTCGGCGATCTGGATATAGATCGGACGGTGATCGCGCACGGCGACGTCGGCTTTCAACGGAGCTCCCCCGGTCTAGTCCTTCTCGGACTGGCGAGCATAGAGCGCGGCGACGAGTTCGGCCATGCGCGCGAGCACGGCGTCGAGGATTATCCTGCCCTTTTCGGCGCTCGCCGCGGTGGCGTCGCCGAGCACCGGGCTCGCCGAGAACTCACTCCAGCGATAGGGGATCTCGGCGAAATCGTCCGGGAATTCCGGATAATTGGCGATCGCCTGGTCCATGCGCACCGCCTCCGGCGCCATATGCAGCATGTAGGAGGTCTCGATCTCGCAGGCATGCATATAGGCGGGGTGGGCGGCAGGCTTCTCGCGTACCGCGCGGGTCGGCTCGGCGGCGCCGGGATAATTGAACAGCGCCAGCTTCACGCCCTCTTCGCGGAGGCGGCGCTGCGCATCGCGGATCGCGGTGACATTGCCGTAATGGGCATTCACCATCGCGATCGTCACAATGCCCTTCGCCTTCAGCGACCGCCCGATCTCGACGATTGTTTGCGATACCGTCTCGTTCGAGATCGAGATCGAGGCCGCCTGGTCGGCCAGCGACCAGACCTGTCCGAATGGCAGTAGCGGCAGCAGCATGACCGGAACCGAACCGGCGATCCGCTCGACCAGCGCCGCGGCGAGGCGGCGGGCGAGGATATTGTCGGTGCCGGCGGGCAGATGATCGCCATGCGCCTCGACGGCGCCGATCGGCAAGAGCGCCACCGGGCACTCCGCGATCAGCGCGCGCGCCTCGGTATCGTTCAGCCTCTCGATCTCGGCTTCTTTGCTCTGCACGATGGGCCTCAGCTGGTGAACGCGAAGGCGCGCTGCGGATTTTCGACCATGAAGGTGTGGATCAGCTTCGCTCCGTCGAAGCCGGCCTCGCCGGCCTCCTCGATGAAGCGAGGCACCCAGCTCTCCAGGATGTAGCCGAGGCCGAGGCCACCCTCGCCATAGTTGCGATACATGGTGCGCCGCGCGATGTCGCCGCCGATCATGATCTGCTTCTCGTGGCCGCGGGCGACCAGCTTGAGGATGCAGTCGATCAGCACGCTTTCGGGGTGGTACTTGATGCGCGAAATGCCGTCGAAACACATGAAGACGCCGGTCTCGGCCGCCTTGCGGTGAACCCAGGGATCCGGGTTGCGATCGACATGGGCGATGGTGAGACGCGTCGGGTCGACGCCCTCGGCCTTCACGATGGCGAGTTGCTCCAGGATCAGCGTGCCGAGCTCGGTATGGGAATGGATCGGCGCGCCGGTCTCCTTGTGCGCGTCGAGCGTCGCGCGCATCGCCTTGTCCTCGGCGTCGGAGATCGTGTTGTAGCCGGTGCCGAACTTGACGACGCCGCCCTTCAGATCCGTGCCGTCGAGGCCGGTGGTGACCTCACTTGCGATATGCGCCGCGAGTTCGGCGCGGCTCTTCGAATCGATGAAGGCCTGGAAGGTCTGCCCGTCCTTCATGTGGCCGGGCCACATGACCGCCTTGTTGAAGCCGGCGGTGGCGATGATCTTGATGCCGGTCCGGTCGGAGATCGCCTTCAGCGCGACGGGATCGCGGCCATAGTCGATTGCGGTGGCGTCATAAACGGCCTGGCCGCCCGCCTGCACGAACAATTCGACATCCTTGATCGAGGCTTCGAGGTCGTCGATCAGGAAATCGGTCTGCCCCTTCTCCTTCCAGAGCGGAGGAATGCAGAAGAGATGGTCGTGCGCATAGGTGAGCCCGAGATCCTTCGGATCGATGTCGCCGGAGAGCGTGCGGATGAAGCTCATGAGGACCTCCCTTTCCTGAAACTGGCGAGTGCCAGGGCGAGCACGATGATGCCACCCTGCACGATGAACTTGGCAGCTGGCGGCAGCGCCAGCAGATAAAGCAGGCTCTGCACGACGAACAGGATCAGCGCGCCGGCCATGGCGCCGAGCGGCAGGAAGACGCCGCCGGAGAACAGCGCGCCGCCGATCACCGCCGCGGCGATCGAATCGAGCGTGAAGCCGTTGCCGACGCCGATCGAGGCCATGCCGGTGATCGCAGAGAGCAGGATGCCTCCCGTGGCCGCGAGCAGGCTGCAGAGCACGAAGGAGAGCACGATCAACCCGTCGGAGGGAATGCCGCTATGGCGGGCCGCGACGAGATTGGCACCGGACAGGATCATCTTGCGGCCGAGCATGGTGTAATGCACCAGCAGCATCAACCCGATGAGCAGGACCAGCCAGATCAGCGCCGACCAGGGCACGATTCCGAAGAGCCAGGCCTCAGTCACGGCGCGGAACTGCGCCGGGACAGCGCCGCGCGGGGAGCCGCCGGTGAAGAAGACGACGAGGCCGGCGACGATCATCGAGGTGGCGAGCGTCGCGAGGAAGGCCGGGATCTTCAGCTTGGTCGCCATGATGCCGTTGGCCAGGCCGACCAGCGCGCCGGCACCCAGCGTCAGCGCCAGCGCCGGTACCAGATTGGCCATGTCGCCGTTGAACGTCGCGCAAAGCACGATATTCGCCATCGAGGCTGTCGCGCCGACCGAAAGGTCGAGCCGGCCCATCATCAGCACCAGCGCCTGGCCGAGCACGACGACGCCGAGCGGCGCCGCCTGGCGGATATTGTCGAGCAGGAGCAGCGGCGAGAAGACCCGTGCCGAGACGAAGAAGGCCGCGAGCAGCAGGACGAGCAGCACGACGGCGCGCAGGCTCGCCGGCGCCGGCTTCATGCGGACGAGATAGGCGTTCGCGCTCATGCGGTCCTCCTCATGCTGCCCTCTTGGCTGCACCGCGCATGAACAGCATCAGCGCGACGACGAAGATCAGGCCCTTGGCGATCTGCTGCAGGTTCGGATCGAGCTCGAGCAGGTTGAAGGCATTGGCGATGAGGACCAGCGCGATCGAGCCGGCGAGGACGCCGAGCACGCCCCCGCGCCCGCCGGTGAGCGCCACGCCGCCGAGCACGGCCGCCGCGATGGCGTCGAGCGTGAAGCTGTCGCCGATCAGCGGATCGCCGGACAGGATCTTGATGCCGACCGCGATACCCGCCGCCGCCGAGAAGAGGCCCGAGAGCAGGAACACGGACCATTCGACGCGCCTGACATCGACGCCATTCGCATAGGCCGCGCGCTCGTCGGAGCCGAGCGCATAGATGCGCCGGCCGAACCGCGTGAAGCCGAGCATGATGAAGGCGAGCGCGAACACGGCGACGATGACGGCGAGCGGCCAGCCGACGAGGAGGTCCTGCCCGTAGAAGAGATCGTAGAAGCCGTAATCGACCTCGCCGCCCGGCGAGGGCAGCAGCAGCATGGCGATGCCCTTCACGACGGCCGCGGTGGCGAGCGTCATGATCAGCGGGTTGATGCGCAGCCAGATCACGCCGGCCGCGTTGAGCGCGCCGCAGGCGAGGCCGGCGGCGAGCACCAGCGGGATGGCGAGCCAGCCGAGCTCGTTCGACGTCGTGGCGAGGATCGCGGTGGCGAGGCTGATGATCGAGCCGACCGAGAGATCGATCCGGCCCGCGAACAGCACGAAGGCCTGGCCGAGCGCGGTCAGCGCCAGCGGCAGCACGCGGTTGACGAGGTTACCCAGATTGCCGGCGGCGAAGAAATCGCCCGACCAGATCGCCGCGACGGCGACGACGGCGGCCGCGAGCAGGAGCGCCGGGACGCCGAGCAGCAGGTTGATGCGGAGGGAGCCCCTAGGCAGCATGGCCGAGCACTCCTTCGGGGCCTGCCGCGAGGCGCATGATCGCCTCTTCGGAGAAATCCGACCGCTCCAGCGTGCCGGTCACGGCGCCCTCGAACAGGACATGGATCCGGTCGGAAAGGCCGATCAGCTCCAGCATGTCGGCGCTGATCAGGATGACGGCGACGCCCTGCGCCGAGAGTTCGCCCACGAGGCGGTAGATCTCGGTCTTGGCGCCGACATCGACGCCCTTGGTCGGCTCGTAGAGCACCAGCACCTTCGGCGTCTCGGCCAGCCAGCGCGCGAACACGACCTTCTGCTGGTTGCCGCCGGAAAGCTGGCGCACGGGCTGCTCGATGCCGGTGGTGCGGATCGCGAAGCGCCGCCGCGCCTCTTCCGCGAAGGTCTGTTCCAGCTGCTGGCGCAGCCAGCCCCAGCGGCTCTTCCGCGACAGTGCGAACAGGCTGACATTCATCCGCACCGGCAGATCGAGCGCGAGGCCCTCATGCTTGCGGTCGTCGGGGATCGAGGCGATGCCGGCGGCGATGCCGCGCGAGACGGACGAGATCGGCGTGGCCTTGTCGTCGATCGCGATCGTTCCGCCCGTGAAGGGCGCGATGCCGGAGAGCGCTCGGGCGAGCGGGCGCTGGCCCTGCCCTTCGAGCCCGGCAAAGCCGATGATCTCGCCGGCGCGGACCGCGAGCGTCAGCGGCTTGAGGCCCGGCGCGACGGCGCCTTCGAGCGCGAGGCGGACCGGCTTGTCGGTGAAGGAAGCCGGCCGCGGCGGGAAGATATCGGTCAGCGTGCGCCCGACCATGGCCCGGATGAGATCGTCGCGGGTGAAGCCGCCACGAACCGCGTCGAGGGTCAGCATGCCGTCCTTCAGCACCACGGCGTGGTCGGCGGCCTGCATCACCTCGTCGAGGCGATGGGAAATGAAGATGACCGAGCCGCCGCCCTGCTTGATGCGGTCCATCGCCTTCAGCACGAGATCGGTCTCGTGCGAGGACAGCGAGGCGGTCGGCTCGTCGAGGATCAGGAGGCGCGGCTTCTGGCGGACGGCGCGCGCGATCTCCAGCATCTGCCGTTCGGCGGCGGAGAGTTCGGCGCCGAGGCGGTCGGCCTTGAGGGCGAAGCCGAGATCGGCGAGCAGCGCTTCCGCATCCCAGTGCAGGCGCTTCTGGCTCATGAGGCCGAGCAGGCCGCGCGGCTCGTCGCCGAAGAAGAGATTCTCCGCAACGGTCAGGTCCGGGAGGATCGCCGTTTCCTGCAGGGCGAGCGCGACGCCGGCCTTGCTGGCGGCGCGCGGCGAGGCGGGGCGGTAGGCCGCCCCGTCCAGCATCAAGGTACCGCCATCGGGCGGAAACGTGCCGGCGCAGATATGCATCAGCGTCGATTTGCCGGCGCCGTTCTCGCCGACGAGGGAAACCACCTCGCCGGCGCGAACGGAGAAGGACACGTCCCGCAGCACCAGATTGCTGCCGAAGGACTTCGACACGCCGGAGACGGCGAGCCGCGGCAGTGCGGCAGCGGAATCCGGCGATTGCGGGGACGCGGGCTTCGTCATGGTCAGTTGGCGAAGATCGCCTTGACCTGGTCGTCAGTGAGGCGGGTGCCGGCCCAGAAGGAGTCCGACAGATCCGGCTTCACGAACTTGTCGAGGTCGGCCGCGGTGATCGTCGGCACCGGCAGGATCATATCCTTCTCGACGGTCTCGCCGTTCAAGAGCTTGATCGTGACGAGCAGAGCCTCGGAGCCGAGCCAGGTCGGCTTGGACGTGCCGATCGAATCGAAGCCCTTGCCCTCGAGCGCCTTCCAGCGCTTCAGATAGCCATTATTGTCCTCGCCGGTCATCGGCACGAGCGGACGCTGCGCCGCCTCGAAGGCGTCGATGGCGCCGAGGGTCATCGCGCCGCCCTGCGACCAGACGCCGTCGATCTTCGGGTTGGCGGCGAGGAGGTTCGAGACCGCCTGCTTGCCCTGCGCATAGTCCCAGGACGCGTTGACGGCCGCGACGATCTTGATGTCCGGATACTTGTCGAACACTTCCTTCGCGCCCTTGAAGCGGTCGTCGCTGGTCGAGAGGCCGGCGATGCCGTTCAGGACGATGATGTCGCCCTTGCCGTTCAGCTGCTTGACCAGCCACTCGGCGCCGGCGCGGCCGAAGGCGACGTCGTCGACGGTGACGAGCGCGTCATAGTCCTGCGACTTGATGGTCGAGGCGAGCAGGATGACCTTGATGCCGGCCGCGCGCGCCTTCTTGAGCGCCGGGATCAGAGCCGTCGGCGAGGTCGGCGTCGTGATGATTGCGTCGACCTTCTTGGTGATCAGGTCTTCGATATTGGCGATCTGCTTCTGCGTGTCGCCGGCCGACTCGACATAGACGACGTCGACCTGGTCCTTGTGCCTCTCGGCCTCGGCCTTGAACTCGGCCGCCAGCTGGACCGACCAGCTGTTGCCCATGAAATAGTTGTCGTAGCCGATCGTGTACTTCTTCTCGGCCGCGAAGGCCGCACTCGCAAGGCCGGCCGTCAGAACGGCGGCGGTGGCGAGCATGCGAATTCCCTGCTTCATGTCCCGATCCCTCTTCTCTCTGCGCCGGGCCGTCTGCCAGGCTCCGACTGACGGCATGCTAACTTGTCCATACAAGGAGTCAAGTTGGTGGTGCTTGTTTCGTGGGCGCTGTGGGAATGTGACCGGCGGTTGGGCAAGGGGGTGAACGCGTGCCTCCCGTCCAGCAGACGGACGATGGCTGGCTCCCTCTTCACCTCCCCCTGAGGGGGAGGTCGACGGCCGCAGGCCGGCGGGAGAGGGTTTAGGGAACCATCCGGAAAGGGCGTAAACCCTCTCCCGGACCTTCGGTCCGACCTCTCCCTCAGGGAGAGGTGAAAAAGTGCCCTCCCGCGCTGGACGAATCAGCCCCCGAGACCCTCGACCGCGCTTCGAATCCAGCCGAGCCGCTTCTGCGGGATCAGGCCGTAATTGTAATAGTTGATGCCGTTGGCACCGCCCGCGATCGCCGCGCGGCTGCGGGTGGCGAGTTCCTCCGGCCCGGGCATTTCCGGATAGAAGACGCGGAAGCCTGCGCCGAGGAACTTGTCGGGGCCGAGCGCCGCCCTGCCCTCGCGCATCAGCGCGCCGGTGGCCGCGGCGTCCATCCAATAGGCACAGAGGATCGCGCCGTCGCACACCTTGCCGATCGCGGCGATGTCGCAGCCGCCGAGCCAGCCATCCTTCAAATCGATCAGATAGACCTTCGTCGCCGGATCGGCCGCATCACGCAGTTCCCCGACGAGGCTGGTGACCGGCTCGAAGCGCCACATCAGATAGTCGTGCACCTCGGGGAACGGACGGAAGACGTCGAGGCCGGCCGCAGGGAAATCGGGGAAACGCGGCGCCGGGACTTCGCGCTCGCAGGCTTCGACGATCCAGCGCTTCACGGTCGCCTGCGCCTTGCGACCGTCGACGCCTGCCCTGGCGGCGCGAACGAGGCAGGCGTCGCAGAAGCACAGCGAGAGGAGGAAATCATCCTCCGGGGTCATGCCGACGCCGTCCTTCTCGTGATGATACTCATGCGCAAAGCCCATGAAGCAAGGGCTTTCGAGTTCGATCACGTCGGGACGGTAGTTCCGTGTCACGTCGCCGACCACTGCCCGGACATAGGCGCGGGCATCGGGATGCGACGGGCAGAGATTGTAATAGTTCGGGTCGCCAAAGGCGTTGCGCGTGACGATGTCCGGATAGAGCATGCCGATGCGGGTGTTGTGCAGGCAGACCGTCCAGCAGGAGACCGCCATGCCGCCGGCATCGCGCCGCTGCACGAGTTCGCGCAGCACGTCGCGCCGCTCGACGATCGAGGCGACCTGCGGCACGACCCGCACGCCATCCCAGGCGGCGGGATCGGGCTTGAAATAGATCGTGCCGTCCTCGGGGAAATAGGCCTTGCGCACCGGGCTGCGCGCCTGGAGGAAGCGGCCGGCGTGATAGGAGGTCGCCAGACTGATCGTGTTGAGCGCGGCCGTGCCCGACAGCTCGGCAATCGCCTGATCGAGGCCAAGATCGTCGAGATCCCAGGGATAGCTCCACATGGACAGGTGCATGGCGGCGGGGCTCCTCGGCGCGGGTTCGGTGGTTTGATGACGAGTTGTCCGCACAAGGGGACATCTGTCAAGCGCGCACCTGTCGGTCTCACGAAGCCGAGACCATCGCGGGGGGGGCCTTGATGGAGATCAATGGCCGCGCTGGTCAACCATGCGTAGTGTTTTGCCGCGAGCCGGCCGGCACGACGCCGACGCCGTCACGATCCCTCGAAGCGAGGTCCCCCATGACGAACATGATGAAGGCTGCGGTCGCGCATGAGTTCGGCAAGCCGCTGACGATCGAGCATCTGCCGGTGCCCGAGCCTGGCCCGGATCAGATCCTCGTCCGCCTCGCCGCGACGGGCGTCTGTCATACCGATCTCCACGCCATCAAGGGCGACTGGCCGGTGAAGCCGAAGCCGCCCTTCATTCCCGGCCATGAGGGCGTCGGCACGGTCGTCGCGCTCGGCCGCAATGTGAAGCGCGTCAAGGAAGGCGATCGCGTCGGCGTGCCGTGGCTGCACACCGCCTGCGGCTACTGCCCCTATTGCCGCACCGGCTGGGAGACACTGTGCGGTTCGCAGCAGAACACCGGCTATTCCGTCAACGGCTCCTTCGCCGAATATGCCCTCGCCGATCCCAATTTCGTCGGCCGCCTGCCCGATACGCTGGAATGGGGCCCGGCCGCGCCGGTGCTCTGCGCCGGCGTCACCGTCTACAAGGGGCTCAAGGAAACCGAGGTGAAACCCGGCGAATGGGTCGCGATCTCGGGCATTGGCGGGCTCGGCCACATGGCGGTCCAATATGCCAAGGCCATGGGCATGCATGTCGCCGCGATCGATGTGCATCCGGACAAGCTGAAGCTCGCCCGCAGCCTCGGCGCCGAGATCGCCGTCAACGCGCGGGAGGAGGATCCCGTCGCCGCACTCCAGAAGGCGGTCGGCGGCGTGCACGGCGTGCTTGTCACCGCCGTCTCGCCCAAGGCGTTCGAGCAGGCCTTCGGCGTGTTGCGCGCGCATGGCACCATGGCGCTGGTCGGCCTGCCGCCGGGACAGTTCGCCATGCCGATCTTCGATACGGTCCTGAAGCGGATCACGGTGCGCGGCTCGATCGTCGGTACGCGACAGGATCTCGAAGAGGCGCTCGACTTTGCCGGCGACGGGGCGGTCAAGGCGCATTTCTCGTGGGACAAGCTCGAGAACATCAATGCTATCTTCGACACCATGGAAAAGGGTGGCATTGACGGCCGCATCGTGCTGAACCTCAACTAGGCGCGTCGGCGGCGGTCCAGGCCGCCGCCTTCCCTGAAATGACGGCGCGGGCGACCGGCGCTGTACGGACGCACGAGGCTCCATGGCGGCGATCAACCGAAGAGGCCTGCTCATCGGAGCCGGCGCTGCCGTCGTGGCCGCGGGCGGTGCCGGCACCTTCGTCTGGCGACGGGAGGCGGGGTCGATGGCCGACTACGATGCCTATGCGGCGGAACTCCGCTCGGGTCTCCCGACCAATCCGGACCTGACCGAACTCGTGCGCCACGCCACGCTGGCGGCCAACGGCCATAATACGCAGCCCTGGCGCTTCCGCGTCAGTGACACCCGCATCGACATCCTGCCGGACTGGGAACGGCGCACGCCGGTGGTCGATCCGGACGACCACCACCTCTTCGTCAGCCTCGGCTGCGCGGCCGAGAACCTCGCGATTGCCGCGCGAGCCGGCGGGCGGAGCTGCGAGAGCCTCCAGCCTGCGGACGGCGCCGCGCTCGCCTTCTCGCTCGCCCCATCGCGGCCCATCGACGATCCGCTCTTCCCGGCCATCGCCCGCCGGCAATCGTCGCGCACGCTCTATGACGGGCGGCCCGTGCCGCCGGCCGAACTCGATCTGTTGGCGAAGGCCGCCGAAGAAGAGGGCGTCGCGCTCGTGCTTCTCACCGAACGCAGCCGGATCGACGCCGTGCGCGACCTGATCGTCTCCGGCAATGATATCCAGATGCGCGACCCGGCCTTCATGGCGGAGCTGAAGCAGTGGCTCCGCTTCAGCGCGTGGAGCGCCATGACCACGGGCGACGGGCTCTTCGCCCCCGCATCGGGCAACCCGCTCATGCCGGATGCGATCGGGCGGATCGCCTTCGACCTCTTCGTCACCGCAAAGGGCGAAAGCGCGAAGGCGGCGCGGCAGGTCGATTCCTCCGCCGGGCTCGCGGTGTTCGTTGGCGATGCGGCCGATCCCGAACACTGGATGAAGGTGGGGCGTGCCTGCCAGCGCTTTGCGCTGCAGGCGACCGTGCTTGGATTGCGGCTCGCCTTCCTGAACCAGCCGGTCGAGGTGGCGAGCCTCAGGCCGCAGCTCGCCGCGCTCGTCGGCATGCCCGACAAGCGGCCGGACCTCGTGCTGCGCTTCGGCTATGGACCGACGCTGCCCTATTCGCCGCGCCGGCCCGTCTCGGCGACGCTCGCCTGAAGCCGCCTCAAACCCAGCCGCCGTCGACGATGAAGCTCTGCGACGTGCAATGCCGGCTGTCGTCGGCGGCGAGGAACAGCGCCATGCGGGCAATATCCTCCGGGACCAGCTTGTCGGGCAGGCACTGACGCTCGGCGATCCGCTGTTCGCCGGCTTCGTCGAGCCAGAGGCGGATCTGCCGCTCGGTCATGACCCAGCCTGGCACGAGACAATTGACGCGGATGCGGTCCGGCCCGAACTCGCGCGCCAGCGCCCGCGTCAGGCCATAGACGGCCGCCTTGGCCGCGACATAGGCCACCATCTCCGCCGCCGCCATCTGCACGACGACCGAGCCCAGATTGATGATCGAGCCGCCGCCCGCGCGCGCCATGCCCGGGCGGACGGCCTGCGCCGCGAAAAACTGGGGACGCAGGTTGATCGCCATGCGGTTGTCCCAGTAAGCGGTGTCGACCTCGTCCACTCTGTGGCGATCGTCATTCGCCGCATTGTTCACGAGAACGTCGATATGCCCGCTCTCCGCCTCGAATGCATGGATCGCCGCCTTCAGCCCGTCCACGTCGGTCACGTCGCAGGGCAGGAAGCGGGCCGCGCCGCCGAGCCGGGCCGCGAGCGCCGTCCCCGCGCCGGCATCGATGTCGAGAAAGCCGACGCGTGCGCCCTGGTCGGCGAAATGCTCGACCATGGACGCGCCGATACCGGTGGCCCCACCCGTGATCAAAACGGCCTTGCCGGCGAGGCTCGGATAGCGGGCGAAGGCAGTAGACGCGTCGGGCATGATCGGGACCGTGTTCGATTCTGGTTCCATTTAACGATATATGATAAGTTACGATTGGTCGAGGCTGGAAGGGCACGATGAACGAGAGGCCGCGCGGCAGACGCGCCACCATCAAGGACGTGGCCAAGGCGGCCGGCGTCTCGGCCATGACGGTCTCGAACGTCCTGAACGGGCGGATGCAGTTCGTCTCGGTCGCGACCAAGAAGCGGGTCGAGCGCGAGATCGAGCGGCTCGGCTACCGGCGCCAGGCCAATGCGCGCAATCTGCGCGTCGCCGAGCAGCGCTCGATCGGCATGGTGATCGTCGACGAGCAGCCCGCCTTCCTCGCCGATTTCTTCACCTGCCAGGTGGTCGCCGGCCTCGCCAATGTGCTGAACGGCGCCGATTTCACGCTGACGGTCCAGGGCATGCCCGGCGCGGCGCTGGCGCAATCGATGATCATGCGCAATTTCGAGGTCGGCGGCTTCTGCGCCATGATCTCGGGCGCGGCGGAGGCGCGGCGCGAATCCGTCCAGCAACTGCTCGAACTTGACCAGCCGGTCGTTCTGTTCCAGGAGAAGATGGAGCTTCCCGGCGCGGATTTCTGCGTGGTTCGCCAGGATGATCGCGGCGCCGGCCGGCTGGTCGGCGACCATTTGCTAGCGCGGCGCGTCGGCGATTTCCTGGCCGTCGTCCCCGCACAGCACTGGCCGGCCATCGAGGAGCGCCTTGGCGGGATCGGCGAGAGCATTGCCGCGGCCGGCGGCGAGGCGCGGCTGACGGTGATCGAATCGGCGAGCGAGAGCTTCGCCGATGTTCAGGACGCGGTGGCGCGCCACCTCGCCCACGCCCCCCTCCCCGGCGCGATCATCGGCGGCAATGACCCGATCGCCACGGCTGCGATGCTCTATCTCTTCGATCACGACATCCGCGTTCCGGAGGATGTCCGCGTCGTCGGCTTCAACGGCTTCGAGGCGCATCGCTATGCCCGCCCGCGGCTGACGACCGTGGTCTCCTCCGCCTATGCGCTCGGCGAACAAGCCGGGCGCGCCATGCTGAAGCGGCTCGAGACCGGCGCGTTCGAGCGCCCGGAATTCGTCCTCCCCGTCCACTTCGACGCCGGCGCCACCACCTGAATCCTGCGCGGGACTGAAGAACCCCGCTTGTCGGTTTTCAAATTTAACGTTACATGTTTTTGCCACCACGGAGGAACGAATGGCCGACCCGGACGAGCCCGAGAACAAGACCAGTGCGTCCGGGGCTGCCCGCACGCTGCGCAGCGGCGAATGGTTCGCCCGCGAGGGCAAATACGGCTTCATTCCGCGCAGCTGGATGAAGAGCCAAGGCTTCTCGGCCGAGCTGTTCGACGGCCGCCCCGTGATCGGCATCTGCAATACCTGGTCGCAGCTGACCAACTGCAACCGCCACCTGCGCGACCTCGCCGAGGACGTGAAGCGCGGCGTGCTGATGGCCGGCGGCTTCCCGCTCGAGTTCCCGGTGACCAGCCTCGGCGAGCCGCTGATGCGGCCGACGACGATGATGTTCCGCAATCTCGTCGCCATGGATGTCGAGGAGACGATCCGCGCCAATCCGATCGACGGTGTCGTGCTGCTCGCCGGCTGCGACAAGACCACGCCGGCGCTGCTGATGGGCGCGGCCAGCTGCGACGTGCCGTCGATTCTCGTCTCCGGCGGCCCGATGCTGAACGGACGCTACCAGGGCCGCGAGCTCGGCTCGGGCACGGACGTGTTCCGCCTCGACGAGGCCTATCGCACCGGCAAGATGTCCAAGGCCGATCTCGATGCCGCCGAGGCGGCGATGAGCCGTTCGGCGGGCTCCTGCATGACGATGGGCACCGCCTCGACCATGGCGCTGCTCAGCGAGGCGCTCGGCATCGGCCTGCCGATGAACGGCACCATCCCCGCGCCCGACAGCCGCCGTGCCGTGCTGGCCGAGGAAGCGGGCAAGCGCATCGTGACGCTGGTGCGCGAGGATATCCGCATCTCGAAGATCCTGACCCGCGCCGCCTTCGAGAATGCGGTGAAGGTCGCCGGTGCGATCGGCGGATCGACCAATGCCGTCGTCCATCTGCTGGCGCTGGCCGGCCGGCTCGGCGTTCCGTTCACGCTCAATGACTGGGACGAACTCGGCCGCGACGTGCCCTGCCTCGTCGATCTGAAGCCCTCCGGGCGCTTCCTGATGGAAGAGTTCTTCGATGCCGGCGGCCTGCCGGTCGTCATGCGGCGCATAGCCGAGAAACTGAACCTCGACGCCCCCGCCGTCGAGGGCGGCACGATCGGCGCGCGCATCGCCAATGCGACGAGCTGGAACGACGAGGTCATCCGCCCGGTCGACAATCCGCTGACGCGCGAGGGCGGGCTCGTGGTGCTGCGCGGCAATCTCGCGCCCGACGGCGCCATCCTGAAGCCCTCGGCCGCCTCGCCCAAGCTGATGCAGCATCGTGGCCGCGCCATGGTCTTCAAGGATGCCGAGGATCTGCGCAACCGGATCGACGATCCGGATCTCGATGTCGACGCCGACAGCGTGCTCGTGCTGCAGAATGCCGGCCCGCGCGGCTATCCGGGCATGCCGGAAGTCGGGACCATGGCGCTGCCGAAGAAGCTGCTCAAGCAGGGCGTCACCGACATGGTCCGCGTCTCCGATGCGCGCATGAGCGGCACGGCTTTCGGCACGGTCGTGCTGCATGTCGCGCCGGAATCGGCGCTCGGCGGACCGCTCGCCCTGGTGCAGACCGGGGATATGATCGTCCTCGACACGAAGGCGCGGCGCATCGACGTCGAGATCGACGCCGAGGAGATGGAACGCCGTCGCGCCGCCTTCGTGCCACCGGCCCCGCATTACGAGCGCGGCTACGGCAAGCTCTTCATCGACCATGTGCAGCAGGCCGACAAGGGCGTCGATTTCGACTTCCTCGTCGGTGGCAGCGGCACGCCCCCCTCCAAGGTTTCCTTCTGAAGCGAGGCACAATTGTCCGGAACCCCATTCAGGTCGCGCCAGAACCCGCCCCTGCCCGAACGTTGGGACGAGCTGTTCTCGGCCGTGCTCTCCGATGCGCTCGACGCCATCGGCATCACCAACCAGGCGATGGCGCCCGGCATCCGCCCGCTCGACGATACGCTCAAGATGTGCGGCCGGGCGCGGACGGGCATGTATATGGAGGTCTGCTATCTCGAGGAGGGCGTGAACCCCTATGAGCTCGAGATCGCGATCGTCGACGATCTGAAGCCCGGCGACATTGCCGTCTTCGCCTGCGGCGGCTCCCCGCGCATCGCGCCCTGGGGCTCACTGCTCTCCACGGCGACGGTGGCCCGCGGCGCGGCGGGCTGCGTCACCGACGGCTTCGTGCGCGACATCATCGAGATCCGCCGGCTGAAGCTGCCCGTCTTCCATGGCGGCATCGCGCCGCTCGATTCCAAGGGCCGCGGCCAGATCCAGGCCGTTGACGTGCCGGTGATCTGCGGCGGCGTGCGCGTCGCGCCGGGAGACCTCGTCTTCGGCGATGCGGACGGCGTCGTCGTCGTGCCGCAGGCGGTCGAGGCCGAGGTGCTCAAGGCGGCCTTCGACAAGATCGACGGTGAGCACCATTCGATGAACGAGCTCAGGGCCGGCGGCTTCCTGCGGGATGTCTACGCAAAATACGGGGTGCTGTGATGGCGCATGCGGACAAGTCGGCGCCATCGAACCCCGTCGCGGCCTTCTTCAAGATCGAGGGCACGGCGATCGCCCTCGTCTTCGCGCTGCTCGTCATTCTGTTCATGCTCACGGCGCCGCGCGCCTTTCTCGGCTACCGCGTCTATATGAGCTTCATGGCCAATGTGCCGCCGCCAATGATCATCGCGCTCGGCCTGACGCTGGTCGTCGTGGCGGGCGAGATGGACCTCTCCTTCCCCTCGGTCGTCGCCTTCGCCAGCTACGTCTTCTGCATCCTCTACCAAGACTATAACTGGACCTGGCTGGCGCTGATCGCCGCGCTCGCCACCGGCACGGTGATGGGCTTCATCAACGGGCTGGTCGTGACCAAGCTCGGCATCCCATCGCTGATCGCGACATTGGCCATGCTCTTCCTATGGGGCGGGCTTCTCACAGTGATCTCGAACGGCGCCTCGCTCGCCATACCCCAGATCGTCGGCGACCCGATCCAGGTCGTCTTCGCCGGACGGCTCGGGCCGCTGCCGGTGCAGTTCTTCTGGGCGCTCGGCGTCGCCGTGCTGGTCTGGATGATCTTGAACCGCCACCGCTTCGGCGAAAGCCTGCTCTTCATCGGCGACAGCCTGAAGGTCGCCAAGGTCGTGGGCATCCCGATCGAGCGCGAGAAGATCAAGCTCTTCACGCTGATGGGCCTGCTCTCCGCCTTTGCCGGCGTGCTGCTGACGCTGGAGACCACCACCTACTTCGCCCAGGCCGGCATGGGCTACCTGCTCATCGTCGTCGCCGCCGTGTTCATCGGCGGAACCTCGATCTTCGGCGGCTCCGGCAAGATCGTCGGCACCGTCTTCGGCTCGCTGATCGTCGCCATCATCGAGGCCGGCCTCGTCGCCTCCGGCGTCGCCGGCTTCTGGACACGCTTCTACATCGGGCTCGTCTTCATCGTGTCCGTGACCATGAACGCAGCCATAGAGGATCCCGACAAGGTCCCGCTGCTGAAAGATCTTCGCGCCCGCGTGAAGAGATACTGACCAGGGAAAGGATAAGGGAACAGAACCATGCGCAATCTCATGAAGGGGCTTGCCGGCCTCGCACTTTCGGCCTTCCTCGTCGCGCCGCTCGCGGCCCCGGCGCAGGCCCAGGAGGCCGCCGATTCCGGCCTCACCATGTATTTCCAGATGGGCGGCAATCCCGGCGACACCGCCACGCTCGCCCGTGAACTCGGCGCCCGCGAGGCGGCCCGCATCCTCAAGGTCAACCTGATCGAGCAGCATTCGGGCTGGGATCCGCAGAAGATGCTCGTCCAGGCCAGCGAGGCGCTCGCCGCCGCGCCCGACGCAATCGCCATCATGGGCCATCCCGGCGTCGCCGCGATGACCCCCTTCCTGAACAAGGCCAAGGAAGAAGGCGTCGTCGTCGTCCTGACCGACACCAACCTGCCCGGCACGGGCCTCAACTATTTCGGCGCCGATTCCTACGGCGCCGGCCGCAACCTCGCCGACCTCGCCGTCAAGGACGGCAAGCTGAAGGCCGGTGACAAGGTGCTCGTCTATGGCGCCTTCATCGAGGGCGCTGCTGGCGCGATCACCGCCAAGGGCACCGTCGACTATCTCAAGGAGAACGGCCTCGGCGTCGAGACGCTGCAGTGGACGCAGGAAGCCGTGCTCGACCCCTCGCTCTCGGTTCCGGTGCTCGTCGCCTATCTCGAGTCGAACCCCGACACCAAGGCGATCCTGGTTCCCGGCCATGGCGGCGTCACCGCCGTGCTCGCCAAGGTGCTGAAGGACGCCGGCAAGAAGCCGGGCGAGGTCACCGCTGCCGGCTTCGACATCTCCTCCGCCTCGATCCAGGGCGTCAAGGACGGCTACATCACCGCCGTGCTCGACCAGCAGCCCTATCTCCAGGGCTTCTACGGCGTGCTCTCGGCCGTCCTGCAGAAGAAGTACGGCCTCGGCAACACGCAGATGTTCACCAGCACCGGCTCGATGACGAAGGACAACGTCGAGCTGCTCGAGGCGCTGGTCAAGACCGGCATCCGCTGACGCAACCGGGTGGCGCGCCTCGCCGCGCCACCCTCTCTCCCCCTCGAGGCCACGAAGCGGACCGCGCCCATGAGCAGCCAAGCGACGAGCAACCAAGCGACGCCTTCCACTCCCATCGTCCGGCTCGAGAACGTCGGCAAGCAATATGGCAAGGTCGTCAGTCTGAAGAACGTCACGCTCGAGATCGGCTCGAACGAGATCGTCGGGCTGATCGGCGACAATGGCGCCGGCAAGTCGACGCTCATCAAGGTTCTGACCGGCGTGGAGCCGCCGTCGAGCGGCACGCTCTATGTCCGCGGCCAGAAGATCGACGCCGCGTCCTATACGGTGAAGGAAGCGCACAAGCTGCGCATCGAGACCGTCTATCAGGATTCCTCGCTCGGCGAGAAGCAGCCGCTCTGGCGCAATTTCTTCGTCGGGCGTCCGTTGACCAACCGCCTCGGCTTCATCGACGTGAAGGCCGAGAAGCGTGTCGCCGACCAGATCATGCGCTCCACGATCGGCTTTCGCGGCGTCGGCATCAGCGTCGACACGCCGGTCAGCCGCCTCTCGGGTGGCGAGCGCCAGGGCGTCGCGATCGGCCGCGCCATGCATTTCGACAGCGACCTGATCGTGCTCGACGAACCGACCGTGGCGCTGGCGCTGAAGGAAGTGCAGAAGGTCCTCGACTTCATCCGCTCGATCAAGGCGGGCGGTCGCTCCTGCATCTATATCGAACACAACATCCATCACGTGCACGAGGTCTGCGACCGCCTGGTGGTCATGGACCGCGGCGAGGTCGCGCTCGACGCGCCGACTTCCAGCATGACCTATATCGAGCTCACCGATTTCCTGATGTCGCTGCATTCCCGCCGCCCGGCGGCCGGCGCATCGCACTAGAGCTCCTTGTTCTTCCGCATTTTCTGCACGCGAACCGGTACCGACCTCGCCCGAAAATGCTCCAGCCAGCCGAGATGACGCCATGACCGCCCGCGCCTATTGCGACTGCCACGTCAACATCTGGAACGACGAGCACGTCCTTCCGCTCTACACCCAGCAGCTCGCCCGCGTGCGCGCCGGCGCCATGGCGCCGAAGGCGGACGCCGACACGCTCTATGCCGAGATGGCGCATGTCGAGAAGGCGATCGTCTTCGCGCTGCGCTATGGCGACTCCATCGGCATCGAGAGCGACGACGAGACGACGGCCGCGGCGGTCGCCAAATACCCCGACAAGTTCGTCGGCTTCGCCTATGTCGATCCGCGCCGCGCCGACTGCATGGACATGCTCGTCCACGCGATCGAGGATCTGAAGCTGAAGGGCGTCAAGTTCGGCCCGATCTATAACGGCGTCTCGCTGGCGGATCCGCGCCTCGTGCCGGTCTACGAATATCTGCAGAAGAACAACATCCCGCTGACCATGCATATGGGCACGACCTTCGCCCGCAACGCACCGGTCGATTTTGGCCGGGCGATCCATGTCGAGCCGGTCGCGCTGCGCTATCCCGACCTCGTCATGGTGCTCGCCCATATGGGCCATCCCTGGTACGGCGACTGCATCGCCGTGTCGCGCAAGCAGCCGAACGTCTTCTGCGAGATCTCCGCGCTGTCCTATCGCCCCTGGCAGTATTACAACATCCTGATCGAGGCGCAGGAATACAAGATCACCGACAAGATCTTCTTCGGCACCGATTTCCCCTTTGCCCGCGTCGACGAATCCGTCGACGGACTGCTCACCATCAACGACCAGCTCGAAGGCACGAAGCTGCCGCGCGTCTCGCAAGAGACGATGGAGCGGATCATCTGGTCCAACCCGTTCGAGCATTGGTGGCACGGCGACAATCCGCTGGCCTGACGCATCGAAACAACCGGACGACAAGAGGGGAGGACCGCCATGCCCGTGCGCGCCTATTGCGACTGCCACGTCAACATCTTCCGCGACGAGGACGTGCTGCCGCTCTACGAGACGCAGATATCGCGCGTGCGCCCGAGCGGCGGCATGGCGCCGAAGGGCGATGCCGATACGCTCTATGCCGAGATGGCCAATGTCGAGAAGGCGATCATCTTCGCCAACCGCTATGCGGACTCGGTCGGCATCGCCAGCGATGACGAGCTGACGGCGGCGGCGGTCGCGAAATATCCCGACAAGTTCGTCGGCTTCGCCGCGATCGACCCGCGCATGCCGGACTGCATGGACCTGCTGGTGCATGCGATCGAGGATCTGAAGCTGAAGGGCGTCAAGTTCGGCCCGATCTATAATGGCGTCGCGCTTTCAGATCCGCGCCTCGTGCCGGTCTATGAGTATCTGCAGAAGAACAACATCCCGCTGACCATGCATATGGGCACGACCTATGCCCGCAATGCGCCAATCGACATGGGGCGCTCGCTGCATGTCGAGCCGATCGCGCTCCAATATCCCGATCTCGTCATGGTGCTCGCCCATATGGGCCACCCCTGGTACGATGACTGCATCGTCGTCAGCCGCAAGCAGCCCAATGTCTTCTGCGAGATCTCGGCGCTGTTCTACCGGCCCTGGCAATATTACAACATCCTGATCGCGGCCCAGGAATACAAGATCACGGACAAGATCTTCTGGGGCACGGACTTCCCGGCCGCGCGCGTCGATGAATCCGTCGACGGGCTGCTCACCATCAACGAGCAGGTCGAGGGCACCAAGCTGCCGCGCGTCTCGGACGAGACGATGCAGCGGATCATCTGGTCCAACCCGTTCGAACATTGGTGGCACGGCGACAATCCGCTCCAGGGCTGAGCCGCTCCTCCCGCTCCGGCCCCATGCAAGGCCGCCTGGCAACGCCTCGGCGCGCCGGGCGGCCTTCTGCATTTTGCAGATGACGGACGAGGCGGCTCAGACCGCCTCGTAGCTCGCCAGCAGGTCGGCGAGCTCGGGGATCGTCGCGATGCCGGCCATGTCAACGCGGCCGACGATGCGGCCATGCGAGAGCACCACGACATCGTCGGCGACGTCGAAGATCTCCTGCACTTCCGTGCAGAATACGACCACCGCCCTGCCCTGTGCCGCGAAATCGCGCAGCAGCTCGTAGATGTCCGCCTTGCTCGAAATGTCGACGCCGCGCGTCGGCTCCTCGATCACGATGATGTCGGTGCCCTGCTCCATCGCAGCGCCGAGAACCACCTTCTGCTGGTTGCCGCCGCTGAGCGAGGTGATCGGCGCATGCGATCCGCCGGTCTTGACGCGGTAGCGCTTGATGGCCCGTGCCGCCAGCGCATCGATCTTCGCGGGATCGATGAAAGGCGGCAGGCGGCCGAGGCTGCGACCGGCAAGTCGCGAGGCGAGATTGTCGCCGACGCTCAGGTTTCGGAAGACGGTGTCACGGCGGCTGGCCGCAAGATAGGCGACGCTCGCCTGGTCGAGCGTGGTGAAGGTCTGGCCGCTCCGATCCCGGAACGGACGGAAAGCGCCCATGGCCTGCGCCAGTTCGCGCGCCCCGGAGCCCTCGACGCCGGAGAGCGCCAGCACGCGGCCCGGCGCGAGATCGAGCGAGATGTCGCGGAACGCGCCGAAACGGTCCGAACAGGACTGAAGCTTCAGCAGCGGGGCGCCGTCGGCCTTCGGCGCGGTCCGCGCGGAGGCGGGAAGCGCCTCGCGCTCGGCCGTCTCGGCCGGCGTCAACTGCGCCGCGATCGAGGTCTCGCTGATCTCGGCGCCACGGATCTCGCAGCGTATGCGGCCGTCGCGGAGCACGAGGATCCGCTGGCAGCAGCGGACGAAATCATTGAGGCGGTGCGTGATCAGCAGCACGATCTTGCCGCTTCCCGCCAGCTCCGCCATCGTCGCGAATAGCGCCTCGGACTCCTCCTCGGTGAGCGCCGAATTCGGCTCGTCGAAGAGATAGACGTCGGCGTCGCTGAGCATGGCGCGCGCGATCTCGACGCGCTGCTGCACGGCGAGCGACAGATCGGCGAGTTCGTGATGGGCGAAGCCGGCGATGCCGAGCCGCTCCAGCACGGCCTTGGCCGAGACGGGCTCCGGCGTGATGTCGCCGAACCAGCGCCCCTCGCGTCCGACGGCGAGGTTCTGCTCGACGGTCATATTGGGCCAGATATGCGGCTCCTGATGCACCACGGCGACGCGGCGCCAGACCTCGTCGACCACGGTGTCGCCGCGGGTCAGGGTGATCTCGCCGCTATCCGCCGTTTCCTCGCCGGCGAGCATGCGGGTCAGCGTGCTCTTACCGGCGCCGTTCGGACCGGCGATGCCGACGATCTCGCCCGACGCGATGTCGAGGTCGAGGCCGTCCAGCGCCCGCGTCGCGCCATAGCGCTTGGTGATGGCCTTGCCGGAGAGCCGGATCATGCCGCCTCTCCGCTGCGCGCCGCCCGCTGGCCGGCCGAACGGATCAGCTTCTGCGACACGAGGTCGAGCCAGACCGCGGCGATCGTGACGAGGCCGATGAAGAGGAGCTGGACAAAGGAGCCGACGCCGAGCAGCGCGAGGCCATTGTTCAGCATGGCGAGGAGCACGACGCCGAGCAGCGTGCCGACGATCGTCCCGCGGCCGCCGTTCAGACTGGCGCCGCCGATGACCACGGCCGCGATGACCTGGAAGGAGAGCGCGCTCGACTGGGTCGGGCCGACGGAGCCGACATAGGAGAAATCGAGGATTCCGGCGATGCCCGCCATCAGGCTCGAGAGCAGGAAGACGGCGTATTTGTACTTCTTCAGCGGCAGGCGGGCGACGCGTGCCGCCTCGGGATTGCCGCCCATCGCCAGCAGGCGGAAGCCGAACACGGTCCGGTGGCGGAGGATCCAGAACAGGATAAAGGCCGCGACCAGCCAGAGCGTCTCGACCGGGATGTCGAATCGCATCAGCGCACCGCCGAGGCCGTGGAAGAAATCGAGCTCCCACTCCGGCGGCAGCGGGTCGTTATAGGCCGGCGTGAACGTCGTCGCATTGCCGATCAGCAGCGACGTCCCGTCCGCGACATTCATGATGCCGAGCGTCGTAATGAAGGATGGCAGGCCGGCCCGCACGGTCAGGAACCCGTTGATGCCGCCCGCGACGAGCGCCATCGCGAGGCCCGCGGCCAGCGCAACCAGCAGCGGCACGGTGAAGGGCAGGCTGCCGCCGCCAAGCCACAGCGTCGCGGTAACCGTCGCGGCGAGGCCGTAGACCGCGCCGACCGAGAGGTCGATCTCGCCGAGCAGGATGACGAGCATCTGTGCGCAGGCGACCATGCCGAGCGCGACCATGGAACGAACCAGCGTCAGCAGGTTCTCCGGGCTCAGGAAGGCGGGCCGCTGCGACTGGACGATGACGGCGATCAGGACGATCGCGAGCGCCAGGCCAAGTGTTCGGAGGCTGTTGAGCACCCGCTGATTGCCGAGGAGGGAGGAGGAAGACTGGGCCATGGAAGCTCCGGACAGCGACCGAAAGGAAAGGCGCGGAGGGCTTGCACGCTCCGCGCCAGTTTAGGTTCGGTAGTTCTTAGTTCGACGCGGCCTTGAGGCGCGCACGCGCCGCATCGACGTCGATCTGGGCGTCGCCGCCCTTCTGCGTGATCACGATCGGACGCAGATACTGGAGCGGATCGGCCGGGGTCTCACCGGTGGTCAGGTACTTGGCGCACTGCTCGACCGGCGCCTGGGCCTGGTTGTCGAAGCCCTGGTCGATCGTGACCAGCGTCGTGCCGGCGCCGACCGAATCGAGGATCGCGCCGCTGACGTTGAAGCCGGAGGTGAACACCTTGCCGCCGAGCTTCAGGTTGCGGATCACGTTGCCGACGCCTTCGACGCCCTGGTCGGTGTGGAAGAACAGCGTCACTTCCGGATGGGCGGTGAGGAACGGCGTCACGCTGTTCAGCACTTCCTGCGTGGTGAAGTTCTTGCCCGTCGGGATGCCGCTCTTCGCGTCGTTGAAGAACTTCGCATCCGGGAAGACCGACTTGTAGCCCTTGATGAAGCCTTCCATGCGCGCCTGCGCCCAGGGCTGGTCGGGCGCGCCGCTGCCGAGCGCGATCTCCTTCACGTCGATGCCCTGCGCCTTGACCAGCTTGGCGGTCTCTTCGCCGTTGATCGTGCCCGCCTGCACTTCATTCAGGGCGTAGAAGGCGAAACGCTTGGCCTTCGGCGCGTCGATGTTGAGCGTGAAGACCGGAATGCCGGCCGCCGCATACTTGTTGATGATGGCGGTGAACTGGTTCGGCAGCGGCGGCTGCAGCGCGAGGCAGTCGACCTGGCCCGAGTTCAGCAGCGTCTCGAGCTCGGCGAGCTGCTGCGTCGTGTCGGGATTGACCGGACCGACCATGCGGCAATCGGCGGGCAGCATCGTGTTGGCGGTCTCGCAGCCCTTGGCCGTGCCCATGCGCATTTCGGCGCCCTGGATCGGCAGGCCGGTGCCCTCGATTCCGACCACGATATTGGCCTTCTCGCCCTTGGCGAGCTTCTCGACGATGCGCGGCGCGAGCTTGAACTCTCCCCAGGGCATCGTGTGGGTCTTGGCCGAATCCGGGACCGTGACGCCGGCGGCATGGGCGGACAGCACCGCACCCGAAAGGCTCGCGACCACGGCAAGGCCGGTCATGGCGAGCAGTCGACTCCGAAGGAAGGACATGGCAGCTCCGTTCTCGTCTGGATTTTGTTCTGCTATACAGAACTATGTTTTGTACAATTGAACTCTATCGGACGATGACGCCGTGTCAATACGGGGCCGTGCCCGATCTTCGGGCGGCAGCCGACGCGCGAATGCGCAGCCGCCGCCACCCGAAGGCGGGCCGGATTTTTTTCGAAGTCTTGCGGAAAAGAAGGCTCAGGCGAGCGGGGGAAGCGCCGAATGGGCGGGGCCGCCGAGGAGATGGCTGATCCGATCGGCAAAGGCGCGCACGACCGCACCGAGATGATGGAGGTCCGTGTCGCTGCGCTCGAGCCGCATGCTCGTCACGCTGATCGCGGCCACGGCTGCACCGCTGCGATCGAACACGGCCGAGCCGACGCAGACGACGCCGAGATTGTCCTCTTCATTGTCGAACGAATAGCCGCGGCGGGCGACCTCGCGCAGATCCGCCAGCAGCGTCTCGGGCGAGGTGAGCGTATGCTCGGTGCGCTTCGGCATGCCGAGCCGGGCCAGAATGGCAAGAATCTGCGGTTCGGGAAGGCGGCAGAGCAGCGACTTGCCGACGGAGGAGCAATGCGGCAGTTCCCGCCGGCCGAGCGATGCGGTCATGCGGAACGGACCCGGCGCGTCGACACGCCCGATGGCGACCGCATAGCCGTCGTCGAGCACGGCGAGGCGCGAAGTCAGCTGCGTCGCATCGGTGAGCTGCTGCAGGATCGGCGTCGCGACCTGGGTGATTCCCATTTCAGCGACAGCGAGATCACCGAGATGGACCAGCGCCAGGCCAAGCCGGTAGAGCCGTGCGCCGCCGATCCGCACATCCGAGACGAAGCCGCGCGCCACCATGGTTTGCAGCAGGGTGAAGGCGGTCGAGCGCGAGACGCCGATCGCCTCGGCGATCTCGCCGACGCCCATGCCCTTGCCGCTATTGGCGCCGAGCGCCTGGAGCACGTCGAGCGCGCGCCCGACGCTGCGCAGCGGATAGCGATCCTCAGCCGCCGCCGGCTTGCCCTCGGCCTTGTCCACTGCCTGCTTCATCATCCGCACTCCAGCTGCCCCGCGCGAACGCGAATGCTCATCGATACTCGCCGGCAGCCGTGGTTGACAACGCCTACCACCTGTCCTAACGATTTGTATAACAGAACATTGTTCTGTATAGCCGAACAATAGCATCAGTCAAAGCGCGGGCAAGATGGCCGAGAAGAAAAAGCCGGGATCGGCGGCGTGGTTCGGCGGCATCCGCAAGGATACGCTCCCCGGTCAAAGGCTCGTCTGGCGTCGCACCCGGTTGGTATCGGGGAGCCGCAATGCTCCCGGAGGATCGGTGTCCGGCCCGCATCACGGCCTCGCCTTCGTCCCGTCTGCCCGTCCGTCCCTCGCGGCTATCCCGCGCCTCGCCTCCTGATCCGTACCGCGCGCCGCAGCATCCCATTCCCTTGGAGACATTCATGCGTCTTGTGCAATTCAAGAGCCGTACCGGCGAGCGCAAGGTCGGCGTCGCAGCGCCCGGCGGCGCCAGCCTGTCGCCGCTGACCCGTTCGACCTCGGTCTATGAACTCGCGACCCGCGCGATCGAGGCCGGGCAGTCGCTGGCCGCGATTGTCGATGCCGAGCCGCGCGACGGCCATGCGTCCTATGACGAGATCATCGCCGAAGGCCGCCTGCTGCCGGCGCTCGACCATCCCGAGCCCAACCGTTTCTGGATCACCGGCACGGGCCTGACCCACATCGGCAGCGCCGATGCGCGCGACAAGATGCACGAGATCGCCCACGGCGCCGACGCCGAGATGACCGACTCGATGAAGATCTTCCGCATGGGCCTCGAAGGCGGCAAGCCGGCGGAAGGCGAAGTCGGCGTGCAACCGGAATGGTTCTTCAAAGGCCTCGGCACCTCCGTCGTCGCGCCCGAGGCGGACCTGCCGATGCCGGCCTTCGCGCTTGCCGGCGGCGAGGAAGCCGAGATCGTCGGGCTGTACCTGATCGGCCCCGACGGCAATCCCTGGCGGCTCGGCTTCGCGCTCGGCAATGAATTCTCCGACCAGGTGACCGAGGCGCTCAACTATCTCTACCTCGCCCATTCCAAGCTGCGCGCCTGCTCGATCGGGCCGGAGCTTCTGGTCGGCGACCTGCCCGAGGATACGCGCGGCACCATCCGCGTCATCCGCGACGGTGCGCCGATCTGGGAGGGCGAATTCCTGAGCGGCGAGAAGAACATGTCGCACTCGGTGCGCAATCTCGAGCACTATCATTTCCGCTACGACATCTTCCGCCGTCCCGGCGACCTGCACGCCTATTTCTTCGGCGCGCCGCTTCTGTCCTGCGCCAATGGCGTGACGACCCAGTCGGGCGACCAGTTCGAAATCGACGTGCCGGATTTCGGCCGGCCGCTGCGCAATCGTATGGTGGCGGTGCCCGACAAGACTTTCGTGGTGCGCCCGCTCTAGGCCGCCGTTCCATTGCGGCCTCCGGCCGACCCTGACCCCTCTATTCGGAGCCGAGCCATGGGCCTTCGCTTCGCCGTCGACACCGGCGGCACCTTCACCGATCTGATGGTCGCAGACGAGGCCGGTGTCCTGTCGATGCACAAGGCATCGACGACGCCGTCCGATCCGGTCGCGGGCGTCATCGACAGCCTCCGCATCGCCGCCGAGGCCGTCGGCGAGCCGCTGGCCGACTATCTCGGCCGCGGCGACATCCTCGTCCATGGCACGACGCACGCGATCAACGCGATCGTGACCGGCTCGACGGCCAAGACCGCCTTTCTGACCACCAAGGGCCATCCCGATACGCTGGTGTTCCGCGAAGGCGGCCGCATCGAGCCGTTCAATTTCACCGTTCCCTATACCGAGCCCTATGTGCCGCGGGCGCTCACCTTCGAGGTGCCGGAGCGCATCGCTGTCAGCGGCGCGGTCAAGACGCCGCTCGACCAGGACGCCGTCATCGAGATCCTGCGTCAGGTCAAGGCGGCCGGCGTCGAGGCGATCGGCGTCTGCTTCCTGTGGTCGGTGGTGAATCCCGAGCACGAGCTCGCCGTCGGCGCGCTGATCGAAGAGGTCCTGCCCGGCGTTCCCTATACGCTGTCGCACCGGATCAACCCGTCGATCCGCGAATATCGCCGCGCCTCCTCGACCTGCATCGACGCCTCGCTGAAGCCTGTCATGGGCGCCTATATGCGCGGCCTCGAACAGCGGCTGCGCGATGCCGGCTTCAAGGGCCGCGTCCTCGTCGTCACCTCGCAGGGCGGCGTCATGGATGCGGCGCGCGTCGCCGAGGCGCCGGTGCACCTGATCAATTCCGGCCCGAGCATGGCGCCTGTCGCCGCGCGCGCCTATGGCGCCGGAGATGCCGCCGAGACGCTCATCGTCGGCGATACGGGCGGCACCACCTTCGACGTCTCGCTGGTCCGCCGTGGCCGTATCCCGCGCACCCGCGAGACCTGGCTCGGCCAGCCCTTCCGCAGCCACATGACCGGCATGCCCTCCGTCGATGTGAAGAGCATCGGCGCCGGCGGCGGCTCGATCGCCTGGGTCGATGCCGGCGGCCTGCTGCATGTCGGGCCGAAGAGCGCCGGCGCGGTTCCCGGTCCCGTCTGCTATGGCCGCGGCGGCACTCGCCCGACGCTCACCGACGCCTCCGTCGCGCTCGGCTTCATCGACGCCAAATTCTTCCTCGGCGGCCGCATGGCGCTCGACAAGGACGGCGCGCTCGACGCGATCCGCCGCGATGTCGCCGAGCCGCTCGGGAAGAGCGTGGACGAGGCCGCCGAGTCGATCGTGACGCTCGCGACCGAGCACATGGTCCAGGCGATCATGGACATCACGGTCAACCAGGGCATCGACCCGACGCAGGCGACTTTCGTGGCCGGCGGCGGCGCCGCGGGGATCAACTGCGTCGCCATCGCGCGCCGCCTCGGCTGCAAGCGCGTGCTCGTCACCG
The DNA here is from genome assembly GCF_014196455.1 of Kaistia hirudinis. Classification (GTDB taxonomy): domain Bacteria; phylum Pseudomonadota; class Alphaproteobacteria; order Rhizobiales; family Kaistiaceae; genus Kaistia; species Kaistia hirudinis. The sequence goes on along the minus strand of NZ_JACIDS010000002.1, from coordinate 246,882 downwards.
AAGCCGGCGCCGCGCTGGCGGCCTCCGGCGCGCTGATCTCGGACCTCACCACGCATCAGCAGGCGATGTTCCACACGCGCAGCGACGCGTTCGATCGCGACGGCGTCAACGCCGTCCTCGCCACTCTGAAGGCCGGCTGCGAAGCCTTCGCGGCTGGACCTGGCGCGGGCGCGACATCGGTCTCGATCGAATGGTCGACCGAGGCGCGCTACACCGATCAGGCCTGGGAAATCGAAGTGCCGCTGCACACAGAGGCCTTCACCAGTCCGGCCGATATCGCGGCGCTGGTCGGCGACTTCCATCGCATGCACCAGGACATCTTCGCCGTCAGCGACGACAAGGCGGAGATCGAGACCGTGAGCTGGAACGCCGAGGTGCGCTGCCGCATCGCGCCCGACGAGCCCGGACGCCTCGCCGCCGATACGCGTCCGGCCCGCCTGCCGTCGCGGCCGGTGCGCTTCCTGGGCACGGACTGGGTCGAGGCCGATGTCTGGCGGCTCGAGGCGATCCCGGAGGGCCAGATGCTGACCGGCCCGGCGATCGTCGAATCCGATTTCACCTCGATCGTCGTCGATCCGGGCTGCAAGGCCTGGCGCGATGCTTCCGGCAACCTCGTCATCGAAGTCTGAGGAGAGCGAGCCATGACGAACAAGACGACCATGGACGGATCGACCCTCGCGGTGCTCACGGCCCGCTTCGAGGGCATCGCCCGCAAGATGGCGAACACGCTGCATCGCACGGGCCGCTCCGGCATCCTGACGATCGCGCGCGATTTCTCCTGCGTGGTGCTGACCGCCAAGCATGAATTGCTCGCGACGGCGGAGAGCCTGCCGAACCACGTGCTGCGCGGCCCCGACATCATGTCGCGCACCATGACCGACAACCATCCGGTGCTGAAGCGCGGCGACGCCTTCCTGCACAATTCGCCCTATCACGGCTGCACGCATCCGGCGGATCACTCGATCCTCGTGCCGATCATCGACGACGAGGGCGTGCACCGCTTCACCGTGCTCGCCAAGGCGCACCAGGCCGATTGCGGCAACTCGCTGCCGACGACCTATATGGGCGCCGCCGTCGACGTCTATAACGAGGGCGCGCTGATCTTCCCGGCCGTGAAGATCCAGAACGACTACCAGCACGTGATGGACATCATCCGCATGTGCCAGATGCGCATCCGTGTTCCGGACCAGTGGTGGGGCGACTATCTGGCGACGCTGGGCGCCGCCCGCGTCGGCGAGCGCGAGATCCTGGCGCTCGGCAAGGAGATCGGCTGGGACCGGCTGGAGGACTACACCGGCCAGTGGTTCGACTATTCCGAGCGGCGGATGATCGAGGTGATCCGCGCTTTGCCCAAGGGCAAGGTTACCCGCACCTCGACGCATGACGCCTTCCCCGGCACCCCGGCCGAGGGCGTCACGATCAAGGCGACCGTCGAGGTGAAGCCCGAGGAGGCCCTGATCGAGGTCGACATGACCGACAATCCGGATTCGATGCCGAACGGGCTCAACCTCTCCGAGGCCTGCGCGCTGTCGACGCCGATGATCGGCATCTTCAATTCGATCGACCATACGGTGCCGAAGAACGAGGGCAGCTTCCGCCGCATCAAGATCCATCTGCGCGACGGCTGCATCGTCGGCCGGCCGAAGCACCCGACCTCCTGCTCGGTCGCGACCACCAATATCGCCGACCGTGTCGCCAATCCGGTGCAGGCGGCGATGGCGGAGCTCGCCGACGGTCTCGGCCAGGCCGAGACGGGCGCGCTGATCCCGCCCTCCTGCGGCGTCGTCTCGGGCGTCCATGACGGCAAGCCGTTCGTCAACGAGGTCTATCTGGGCTGCACCGGCGGCGCCGGCACGCCCTGGACCGATGGCTGGCTCACCATCCTGCATGTCGGCAATGCGGGCATGTGCTACCAGGACTCGATCGAGATCGACGAATTGCGCCATCCGATCTTCGTGCATCAGCGCCGCCTCATCCCCGATTCCGAAGGCGCAGGCCGCTTCCGCGGCGCGCTCGGCGCCTATTCCGAATTCGCGCCCGTCGATTGCGCGATGACCGTTGCCTATGTCAGCGACGGCAACATCAACCCGGCGCTCGGCACGCGTGGTGGTCTTGCCGGCGCGCCGTCTGCCCAGTTCCGCCGCCATGCCGACGGCTCGCTGGAGCCGGTGCCGGCCTGCGCCGAAGTGGTGATCGCCGCCGATGAGCGGATGGTCTCGATCTCCGGCGGCGGCGGCGGCTACGGCCATCCGTTCGAACGCGCGCCGGCTCGCGTGCTGCATGATGTGCGCGAGGGCTGGATCAGCCGCGAGCGGGCCGAGAGCGTTTATGGCGTTGCGATCGACGCCGAGGGCGCGATCGATGCCGCCAAGACCGCGAAGCTGCGTGAGGCGCTGCCGGCAACGGCCTGATCTCGGCGGCGCGTCAGTTCCTCCGCACCGACCGGCCCCACGCCGCGGAGCGAGGTCAGGCCGCCCGACAAGGGCCGCATCCGCGAGGGTGCGGCCCTTAGCTCTTTCGGCTCCCGGCACTGGCGCGCGCCACCTGCCCGACGAGCATCAACTTCCGCATCGCCATCTTTTCAGCCGCGACGAGATCGTCTACCTCTCATAGTATTATAATAATTGGCCGCAGACCGACAAAGCGCGGCCATGCTGCGTGAGGAAGCGCCTTGTCTCTGGAAACCATCGATGGCGCGCGCGTCGCGACGCGCGATCTGAAACCCTTTGTCGAAGCCGTCTTTCGCGCGGCCGGCGCCGACGCGGCGAGCGCGGAGGCGGTCTCGACCGCCGTCGTCGACGCCTCGTCTCGCGCCTTCGACACCCACGGCGTGCGCCTCGTGCCTTTCTATATGAGGGGCCTCGAAGGCGGGCGCATCAACCGCGCGCCGCGGCTCACGGTCGAACGCAAGGCGCCGGCGGTGCTGCATATCGATGCCGATGACGGCTTCGGACATCTGGCGAGCTATCGCGCCATTGCCGAGGCCTCGAAGGTCGCCGCCGAGACCGGCGTCGCGGTGGCGACCGTCGGACGCTCGTCGCATCACGGCGCGACCGGCTGCTATACACGCCTGGCGGCGCTCGATGGCTTCGCGGCGCTCGGCATGACCCATGCCGACAGCGCGGTGATCCCTTTCGGCGGCACATCGGCCTTCTTCGGCACCAACCCGATTTCCTTCGCCGTGCCGGCGCCGGGTGAGGATCCGCTGCTGCTCGACATGGCGACCAGCGCGATCCCGTTCAACCGCGTGGAGCTCAGACGCGCCACCGGCACGCCACTGCCGCCCGAGATCGCGGTGGACCGGACGGGCGCCTTCACCACCGACGCCAACGCCGCCGTCGCGGTCGGCCCGGTCGGCGGCGCCACCTTCGGCTACAAGGGCAGCGGCCTCGCCGCCATGGTCGACCTGCTTTGCTCAGCCTTCACTGGCATGGGCCATGGCCGCACGCTCTCGGCCTTTGGCGGCCCGGACTGGTCGAAGCCGATCCCGATCGGCCATTTCTTCGTCGTGCTGTCCCCTGCCCTGTTCCAGACGCTCTCGGCCTTCGATGCGCGGATCGGCAGCTTCCTCGCCGATCTCCGCGCCCAGCCGGCAAAGGGCGACATGGCCGTGCAGGCGCCGGGCGATCTCGAAAAGGCCGAGGCAAAGCGGCGGGTGAGCACCGGCGTGCCGATCGACCGCGTCACCTGGGCCGCCTTCGAGGGCTATGCGGAACGGCTCGGCGTGCCGCTGCCGCCGCGCCTCGCCTGAACGAGAAAAGGCCGCCGGATGCGCCGGCGGCCTTCTTCCTTGCGGACTGCCGAAATCAGGACGCGCGGCGGACCGGCGCCGGCTGCTTCAGGAACTGCCGGTTCACGCAATTGGTGAGACGGCCCTCGTTCAGATAGGCGACGATCACCTCGACGGCCTTGCGCTGCATGTCCTTGATCGCATCGGGGCTGTAGAACGCCGCATGCGGAGAGAGGACGAGGCGGCCGCGCAGCCAGTCTTCGCCGGCCGCGAACGCCTTGATCAGCGGATGATCGGGATCGGCGGGCTCGCGCGGCAGCACGTCGAGGCCGGCACCGGCGACCTTGCCCGACTTGAGCGCCTCGGCGAGCGCGTCGAGATCGACGATCGGACCGCGCGCCGTATTGACCAGGATCAGCCCGGGCTTGGCAGCGGCGAAGGCCGCGGCGCCGACGAAGCCGCGCGTCTCGTCGTTGAGCGGCGTATGCACGCTGACGATATCGCTGATCTCCATGAGCTTGGCGAGGCTCGTCACGCGGTCATAGCCGACCGAGAGCTCGGTGCCATTGGGCAGATAGGGATCGAAGAACACCACTTTCATGTCGAAGGCGGCGGCCCGGCGAGCGGCGGCGAGCCCGATGCGGCCGAGGCCGATGACGCCGAAGGTCGCGCCCTTGTGCCGGCGGATGAGCGGCGCGTGGGCAAAGCCCCAGTTGGCGACGGGATCCGCCCGCAGCACCTCGGTATAGGTCGAGGTGCCGCGCGTCAGCGCCAGCATCAGCGCGATCGCATGATCGGCAACCTCGGTCGTGCCGTAATCGGGCACGTTGCAGACCGGCACGCCGCGCGCGCCCCAGCCCTCGAGATCCAGATTGTCGTAGCCGACACCCTCGCGCACGACGATACGGACATTCTCGAAATCATCGAGGTCGGCAGGGACCAGATGGGTCGCCGAGCAATTGATCAGCGCGTCGGCGGCGCGGCTGCGTTCACGGGCGATGCGATAGGCCGGATCGGTCGGTATCGGGTCGATGTCGAAGCTCGCCACGCCGCCGAACAGCGTCTCCAGTTCCTCGTTCGCCGGCGGATACCAATTGACCTTGAAAATGCGCATAATGCTCCTGCCATTCCTCGCCGGGGCACCGCCCTAGCGTCGTACGATTGTTAACAGTAGACTGTTGTGATGAGCAAGACCCCCTTGAGCAGTCAGTTGCAGCGCCGCGAGCGCCGCGTCCTCACCGACGATGTCGCGGACTCGATCCGCGAGGCGATCCTGAGCGGCCGCCTCAAGGGCGGCGACCGGCTGATCGAGGACGATCTCGCCGAGAGTCTCAGCGTCTCGCGCGGGCCGATCCGGCAGGCGATCTTCCGCCTCGAGCAGGAGGGGCTGGTCGTCCACGAGACCCATCGTGGCGCGACCGTGACGCAGGTTTCCATCGAGGACGCCGCCGAGATCTACAGCCTCCGCCAGGCGCTGGAGCGGCTCGCCATCCGCTCGGCCTGCGAGAAGGCGCAGGCCGAGGACCTGGCGCCGCTCGAAGCCATTCTCCTGCTTTTTCAATCGATTCCGCGCGCTTCGATCACGCGCCGGCGCGTCGCCGAGCTCGATATCGATTTTCACGATGCGCTGTTCCGCGCGGCGCATCACGCGCGCCTCTACCGCACCTGGGAGACGCTGCGCTCGCAGATTTTCGTCTTCCTGCTGCTGCGCGACGGCCTACCCGACGACTATCTCACCTCCTGGTATCGGGACCATTCAAGGCTGCTCGAACTGGTCCGGATGCGCGAGACGGCGCTCGCCGAGGCGACGATCGAGTCGCATATCGGCGGCGCCTACAAGCGGCTGCAGGAGCACATGGCCCAGGAAGAGGTGCTGCGTATCCGCGCCGGCTGACGCCGCCCAGGCGGCTTGACAGAGGGGACCCTCGTGCTATCGTCCGATTGTTAACAAATGACAATAAGGCCGATCAGACACGGCCGCACCGCGGCGCCCTCCCGGCGACGCGGCCAAGGGAGGACAGCATGACGACACCGAAAGAGGGTAAGTCCGTGCGCGCCGCGACGGGGCCGAGCCCGAACCGGCGCCAGTTTCTCGGTGGCGCCGCCGCGATCGGCGGCGCGCTCGCAGCCGCCCCGCTCGGCGCCGGCAGGGCCCGTGCGGCGGACCGCATTCCGCTGAAGGTCATGAGCTGGGAGCAGTTCCAGCCGGGCGAGAAGGAGGGCTGGAACGCCCTCTTCAAGGCATTCAACGAGTCGCAGTCCAAATATATGGTCGACTGGACCGGCTGGCCGGCGAGCCAGTACGTCTCCAATGTCGTGATCCAGGCGCAGGCCGGCGGCATCGATGCCGATGTGCTGATGGCGATGCCCGATCTCGCCGCGCAGGTGATCCGCAAGTTCAAGCTTGCCGTGCCGGTCGACAGCGTCGTCGAGGCGCTCGGCATCACACCGAGCGCTGGCCATGCCTTCCTGAAGCAGGACGGCAAGCTCTACGGCCTCTCGGCGATCGATGTGAACTTCGCGCTGATCTATAATCAGGAGCTGCTCGACAAGGCCGGCCTCAAGCCCGCCACGACGCCCGAGCAATGGATCGAGGAAACCGCGAAGCTCACCAAGCGGCCCGACCAGTTCGGCATCGCGCTGACCAACGTCATCGCGGACGCCGGCGAATGGTGGTTCCAGCTGCAGAATTTCTGCCTGCCCTTCGACGGGAAATGGGCCGAGGGCAAGACGCCGCTCGCCAATTCGCCTGAGGTGGTGAAGGGCCTCGAACTGTGGAAGGGGCTCTATGAGGCCGGCGTGCCGCAGGGCACGGCGCAGAGCGCGATCATGAAGCTCGCGGCCGACGGACGCGTCGCGCAGGCCTTCGGCGTCAACCCCACCGTCGTCGTGCTGCGCGCCACCAATCCGGACATCTATCCGAAGCTGCGCTCCGCCGCGCCGCCCTGGGCCAGCAAGCGCTCGCTGGACCGCATCCATCCGCTGATGGCCCTCAAGGGCAAGAACGAGGAAGGCGCGCTCGAATTCATCAAGTTTGCCATGACGCCGGATGTCATGGCCGAGCTGATGATCACCAATCTCTATGTCATGCCGCCCTACGACCTCGCCGCCAAGTCGGAGAAGTTCAAGGCGTTCCTGGCCGACAAGCCCTGGATCACCGGCTTCAACGAGGCGAAGCAGGTCTCGCCGATCGACGTGATGGGCGATTTCGCCTTCGTCGACGACCAGTTCGGCCGCATCATCATGCAGAACTTCCAGAGCGCGCTCCGCCCCGGCGGATCGGTCAAGGCCGCGATGGACGGCGCGCAGAAGCAGCTCGAGGCACTGGCGAAGCGGGTGTGATCGGCGGTCCGGCCGCCTGACCCGTCAGGCCTTGCAGAAACGGCGTCATCCCGGCGGAAGCCGGGATCCATTCAGCCTGAGGCGTACCAACGTCATGCGTCTCGGCTGAATGGATCCCGGGTCAAGCCCGGGATGACGGCAGTGCGGTGTTGGGAGGACTTCACTTGGCATTGGCTCCGGCGCTTTCCGGCACCGCGACCGAGGCCCGGCGCAGGGCGCGCGCACGGCGCGGCGTGGTCGGCAGCCGCGCCTTTCCCTATCTGCTCATCCTGCCGATGCTGGCGCTCGAAGGCGCGCTCGTCATCTATCCGATCATCCGCGGCGCGCTGTTCAGTCTCGAGACCGACACGGGTCTCGGCCTCGACAATTACCGGACGATGCTGGCGGATCCCGATTTCTGGCGGATGATCGGGCACACGCTCGTCTTCACGCTCTCGGTCGATGTCGCGATCCTGACGATCGGCCTGTCGCTCGCCCTGCTCATGAACTGGAGCTTTCGCGGGCGCGGCCTGGTGCGCAGCCTGCTGACCATTCCCTGGGCGATCCCCGAGGTTCCGGTCGCGATCACCTTCGTGCTGATGCTCGACCCGAGCTTCGGCGTCTTCAACGCGTTTCTGCGCCTTTTTCCCGGCGTCACCGAGAACCCGCAATGGCTGCTCGATCCCGTGCTCGCCATGGTCGTCGTGATCGCCGTGACGGTGTGGAAGGGCTTTCCATTCTATTCGCTCGTGCTGCTCTCGGCGCTTCAGAGCGTGCCGGACGAACTCTACGAGGCCGGGCGGATCGACGGCGCCGGGCGCTTCGCGCTGTTCTGCCACATTACCCTGCCGGGAATCCGCGACACGCTCGCGCTGCTCGCCGTGCTCGCCTTCATCTATTCGACGCAGCAGTTCACGCTGATCTGGCTGATCACGGGCGGCGGACCGGTCGACGCGACCACGACGCTGGCGCCGGCGATCTACATGCAGGCCTTCCGCTTCTACAATTTCCCCTATGCTGGCGCGATCGCGGTGGTCGGTTTCGTGATCTCGGCCGTGGCGACGCTGGTCTTTGTCGCGGCGCAGCGCCGCGTGGAGACGAGCGAATGAGCACGGTCTCGACACGCCCCGGCGCCTCGCGCATCGAGCCGGTCCTGCGCACCGTCGCGATCGTGGTCGTCACGGCGATCGTGATGTTCCCGGTCTATTGGATGGTGGTCTCGGCGCTCCGGCCGTCCGACGAGTCGCTCTCTTTCCCGCCGCCTCTGCTGCCGCACGCGCTCGAATTCTCTTCCTTCTGCCAGCTCTTCGCCGAGAAGCCGATCGCGCACTGGCTGATGCTCTCGACCTTCGTGGCGAGCCTCACCGTGATCGGCACGCTGATCCTCGTCATCCCCGCTGCGTACGCGCTGTCGCGGCTCTACTGGGTCGGCCGCTCGGCCTTCGGCCTGATGCTGCTGTTCACGCAGATGATGCCGGGCGCGGTCGTCGTCGCGCCGGTGCTGATGCTCTATCGCAGCCTCGGCTGGACAGACAATCTCTGGGCGCTCGCGCTGCTGCACACCGCCTTCGTCGTGCCGCTCTGCGCCTGGGTGCTGAAGACCTCGTTCGATTCCGTTCCGAAGGAGATCATCGAGGCGGCGCTGATCGATGGCTGCGACCGCTGGAAGGTGCTGTGGCTCGTGCTGCTGCCGCTCACCAAGCCCGGCCTCGTGGCGGTCTCGGTCATCGCCTTCTTCGCGAGCTGGAACGAGTTCCTGTTCGCCTCGACATTGATCACCAAGAACGACCTCTATACCGCCTCGCTCGGCCTCGCGACGCTGATGACGCAGCTCGACACGCCGCTCTTCGTGCTGATGGCAGCCGGCGTCACCTTCTCGATCCTGCCCGTCTTCTTCTACATGGCGATCCAGCGCCATCTCCTGCGCGGCCTCACGGCCGGCGCGGTGAAGGGGTGAGCGGGATGCTCCTGCGTCAAACCCACGCTTTGCCGTCACCCCGGCGAAAGCCGGGGTCTATCCAGCCTGAGACGGCCGGCGCTTCGGCTGAATGGTTCCCGGCTTTCGCCGGGATGACGCCGGACTGGATGAGAGCGGCCGCCCACCTACGTTCCGAGGAAACGCCATCATGAAAATCACCAAGATCGAAACCCTCTGGTTCGAGGCGCTGCCGCAGACCGAGTGGGCGAAGCTGAATCCGAAGGCGCGGCAGGCGCTGCCCAATAATCTCTGGGTCCGCATCCATACCGATACCGGCCTCGTCGGGCTCGGCGAGACCTATTACCTGCCGCGCGCCGTCGCGCCGATCGTGCACGACATCTTCGCACCGCTGCTCATCGGCCGCGATCCGCGCGACATCGAGAACCACTGGCAGAACATGTTCGCGCTGGTGAGCTTCTGCGGCGCCTATGGCGCGGAGATGCGCGCGATCTCGGCCGTCGACGTGGCACTCTGGGATATCGCGGCGCAGAGCGCGGGCGTGCCGATCCATACCGCGCTCGGCGGACGCAGCCGCGATCGCATCCGCCTCTACAACACCTGCGTCGGCTACGGGAAATATGACGACCTTAACGCCTGGCTGAACGGCAAGGCGGGCGAACTGGCGGAAAGTCTCGTCGCGCAGGGCGTCACCGCGATGAAGATCTGGCCGTTCGACCAGTTCGGTCCGACCCTGTCCGGCCCTGTCGATACCAGGAAGCCCATGGTCATGTGGGGCGCGCAGACGGCGGCCGGACCGCGCGGCCACGACCTGACCCATGACGAGCTCAAGGCCGGCATCGCGATCGTCGAGGACATCCGCCGCGCCGTCGGCGACAAGATCCAGATCATGATCGAGGGCCATGCGCGCTGGGACCTCGGCGCCTCGACCTGCATCTCGCGGGCGCTCGAGCCCTATGACATCGCCTGGCTCGAGGAGATCATGCCGCCGGACAATGTCGAGAGCTATGTCCGCCTGAAGCAGGCGACGACGATCCCGATCTGCCAGAGCGAGCGCGTCTTCACGCGCTTCAACTATCGGCCCTGGATCGAGCGCGGCGCCGCCGACATCATCATGCCCGACCTTTCCTGGGGCGGCGGCCTGACGGAGGGGCGCAAGCTCGCCGCCATGGCCGACACCTATTTCCTGCCCGTCACCTGCCACGACACGATCGGCCCCGTCGCGCTCTGGGCCGCGACGCATCTGATGCTGCACATCCCGAACGCGCTGATCATGGAGACGGTGCGCGGCTATATCGACGGCTGGTACGACGACGTCGTCACCGACCGCATCGAGATCCGCGACGGCCACCTGCTGCTGCCCGATAGGCCCGGCCTCGGCACGCGACTCCGGGACGATCTGTTCTCGAAGCCGAATGCGCGCGTGGAAGTGACCACCGAAGAAACGCTGAAGCGGTGGTGAGATGAACCCTTTCCAGCTTCGCTATACGGGCGATTATCTGGCGCCAGATGGCAGCCTCGCCATCCCCGACATCGCGCTCGATCTCTACGCGGCGCATCCCGCGATCCACGTCGATTTCCTGCGCAGCCAGTCGCCGCAGCCCGGCGATTCCGGCTACCAGAGCCGGCTCTATTCGCTGGAGCTCACGGCGGACGATATCGCCGAGGCCGACGGCGTCGTGATCTTCCGTCCCTGGGTCAAGGCCGCGACCTTCGCCCGCGGCGCGGAGCGGCTGACCGTGATCGGCCGGGCCGGTGCGGGTTATGACAAGATCGACCTCGCGGCCTGCACCGCCAATGATGTCGCCGTCTTCAACGCGCCGGATACGCTGACCCACGCGACCGCCTCCTCCGCCTTCATCCTGATGCTGGCGCTCGCGAAACGGCTGCCGGAGCAGCAGGCCATGGTCCGCGACGGACGCTGGGATCTGCAGGCGGCGACCATGGGGCAGGATTTGCCGGGCAAGACGCTCGGCATTGTCGGCCTCGGCGCCAGCGGGCGTGAACTCGCCCGCCTCGCCGCGCCCTGGGGCATGCGGATCATCGCCTTTTCGCCGCGCGCCTCGGCCGAGGATGCGGCTCGGCTCGGCGTCGCCCTGGTGCCGTCCATCGACGACATATTCCGGCAGTCGGACTTCGTCAGCCTGCACAATCGCCTCGACGCGTCCACGCGCGGCTCCATCGGCGCACGGCATTTCGCCCTCATGCAGCCCGGCGCCTATTTCATCAATGTCGCGCGCGGCGAGATCGTCGATCAGGCGGCGCTGGTTGCGGCGCTTTCGGAAAAGCGGATCGCCGGCGCCGGGCTCGACGTGTTCGAGCACGAGCCGCTGCCCAAGGACGATCCACTCAATGCGCTCGGCAACGTCATCCTGACGCCGCACTGGCTGCCTTCGACCCGCGACGCCGCCCGTCTCACCATGAGCGAGATGGCGCATGGCATGATCCGCGCCGCGCGCGGGCTCGTGCCCGCCCATATCGTCAACCCGGCCGTGCTCGAGCGGCCGGCCTTCCAGGCGAAGCTCGCCCGCTTCGCCGCGCCCTCCTGAGACGCAAAGGCCATCATGATCCGCAAGAACCGCCTCAAGGCGAAGCTCATGGCCGGCGAGAAGGCCTTCGGCATCTGGCTGCAGAGCGCCGACCCGACCTTCGCCGAGATTTCCGCGCTGATCGGCTTCGATTGTTTCATCATGGATCAGGAGCACGGCCCCGGCGGCATGCAGGCGGCGATCGACATGGCCCGCGCCGCCGCCGTCACCGACACGACCTCGATCGTGCGCGTCCCCTCCTCCGACCCTCTCGTGCTGCGCCGCATCCTCGATGGCGGCATCGAGGGCGTGCTGGTGCCGATGGTCGAGACCGCGAGCCAGGCGAAGAGCATCGCGGATGCCTGCCGCTTTCCCCCGCTGGGAAAACGCGGCAATGCCTGGGACATCACCCGCGCCGCCGGCTATGGCGTCGCGCGAGACTATATGAAGCGCGTGCATGACGAGCTTCTCGTCATCGCGCAGTTGGAGACCGTCGAGGGCATCAAGAACGCCCGCGCCATCGCCGATATCGACGGCATCGACGTGATCTTCATCGGCCCGACCGACCTTGCCGGCAGCGCCGGCGTCGGCGGCGACACCGGCCATCCGACGGTCGAAGCGCTGATCGCCGAAGCGGTCGCCGCGGTGAAGCCGACCGGCAAGCCGCTCGCCACCGTGCCGCGCCGCGGCACGAGCTGGCAGAAAGCCTTCGACGACGGCTTCGATTTCGTCGCGGCCGGCAGCGAGATCCACTTCTTCCGCCTCGCTGCCGAAGCGCAGTTCAAGGAGTGGCTGCGCTATAACGGTGAGGAATAGACGGGTCGCTGCCGATCCTCAGCTATAGCCGCATCATGCCGGGACCCAACCGCTGTCATTGCCGGGCTTGACCCGGCAATCCAGACTTGCTGGCAAGCGTCGGGATTGTGCACGGAAACCGAAGGGAAGACTGGATTGCCGGGTCAAGCCCGGCAATGACCCCAACGGGGTAAGCTCGCGAACTCCGAAGTCTCAGATCGACCGCACCGCGCCGCCGTCGCAGCGCATGATCGTGCCGGTGACGTAGCTTGCGCGCTGGCTGACCAGGAAGGCTGCCACATCGGCGAATTCCTCGACCGTGCCGTAGCGGCCGAGCGGGATCGAGGCGCGCGAGGCTTCGGCGACCGCCTCCGGGGTCTTGCCGGACGCCGCGGCATTGGCGCGGTCGAGCTCGTCCACGCGCTCGGTCTGGATGCGGCCGGGGAGCAGCATGTTCACGGTGACGCCGCTCGGCGCGATCTCGCTCGCCAACGACTTCGACCAGCCGACGAGCGCGGAGCGCAGCGTGTTGGAGATGCCGAGATAGGGGATCGGCTCGATGACGCTGGTCGAAGCCAGCGTCAGCACGCGGCCCCAGCGGCGCTCGATCATCGCCGGCACGAGCGCGCCGGTGATCGAGATCACCTTGCGCACCATCATGTCGAACTGTGCGGTCCAGGTCTCGTCCGCGACCTTGCTGACCGGGCCGGGCGGCGGGCCGCCGGTATTGTTGACCAGAATGTCGACGCCGCCGAGCTTCGCGAGGCTCTCGCGCACGAGGACCTCGACCGCGTCCGGCGCCGCGAAATCGAGCGGCAGTGCGACCGCGCGTCCGGGACCGCTGGCGTTCAGCCGCGCCGCGGCAGCCTCGAGGCGCTCGGCACTGCGGCCCGTGATGGCGACGTCCACACCCTCGGCGACCAGCGCCGTCGCGACGCCGAGCCCGAGGCCGCGCGAAGATGCGAGCACCAGCGCCCGCCTGCCCTTGATGCCGAGATCCATCCGACGTTCCTTCCCGATGAACCGGCGGCGCCCGTGGCGCGCCGGCATGAGCTTCGGCTTGGGAATAGAACGTCAATGCGCGGACGCCAAGGGGTTAAGGCCGTCGGGGCACGAGCCGATCAGCGCGGGCAGAACCAGCGCGCCTGCCCTCTTGATCATCTCGAAGCCTCTTCGGTGAATTCGCCCGAGTCCGCCCGACCGCGCGAGCATGTGCGGCGTCGCCGCCATCAACTAGATTGGGACGAACTGCATCGTTCTGAGACGATTTGTAGTGTCGCGGGCCCCGAAATTTAACATTCCCTGGATCAGGCGTGGTTTTACACAGAACACCGTCGATTGTGGTGTGGAAGTTCTTTCGTCGCCGGCGTAAAGGGACGACGTTGGACGACAGGCGAACCGCAAGGATGGCCGGGGCGCCCTCCGATTCGAGACAAGGAAACACCGGCCATGCTTTTCGAAGGCGGTTTCACATTCGCCAATTTCCTGGCGGACGCATTCGCGATCTTCCTGTTCATCGTCTGGTTCTGGCTGATGATCGTGGTGATCGGCGATCTGTTCCGCCGGCACGATACATCCGGCTTCACCAAGGTGCTCTGGGTGATCCTGCTGATCGTGCTGCCGTATCTCGGCATCTTCCTCTATCTGCTGACGCAGGGCCGCGGCATGGCGGAACGCGACGCCGCGCGGGCCAAGAGCGCGCAGGAGCATCTGCGCCACATCGTCGGCTACAGCGCCGCCGACGAGATCGAGAAGCTCGACCGGCTGAAGGCCTCGGGTTCCCTCTCCGCCGAGGAATATGGCCGCCTCCGGGCCAGGGTCGTGCAGTAGCGCGCCCGAATGCGCGGCGGCGTCAGGCCGCCGCCTCGAGATGCAGCTGGCCGAGGAAATCGGCCAGCTGAGCCGCCTGCTCGGCCGAGAAGCGCAGGCCGAGCTTGGTGCGCCGCCACAGGATATCGTCCGCGCTGACCGCCCATTCGCGCGCGACCAGATGGCGGACCTCGGCTTCAAAGAGGCCATGGCCGAAATCGCGGCCGAGTTCGGCACGGCTCGCCGCCCGCCCGAGAAAGGCCGCGGCCTCCGTGCCATAGAGGCGGAAGAGGCGGCGGGCCGTCACCGCGCCGAGGAAGGGATAGTCACGCGCCAGCGTCGCGACGCCCGCATCGAAGGCCTGCGGCTCGAAATCGCCGCCCGGCAGGCGGCTCGCCGCGGTCCAGGCCGGCCCCTTCGCGCCGATATGCGCGCCGATCTTCTCCAGCGCGTGCTCGGCCAGCCGGCGATAGGTGGTGATCTTGCCGCCGAAGACGCTGATCAGCGGCGCGCCGCCATCCGGGGCCTCCTCGCGCAGCACATAGTCCCGCGTCGCTGCCTGCGCGGTCGAGGCGCCATCGTCATAAAGCGGGCGGACGCCGGAATAGGTCCAGACGATATCCTCGCGCCGCACGGGTTCGGCGAAATATTCGCTCGCCGCCGCGCAGAGATAGTCCGTCTCCTCCTCGCTGATCCGCACATCATGCGGATCGCCGGGATAGTCGCGGTCGGTCGTGCCGATCAGCGTGAAATCATCCTGATAGGGGATGGCGAAGATGATGCGGCCGTCATGGTTCTGGAAGAAGAAAGCGCGCGGATCGTCGAACTTCTTTCTGACGACGATATGGCTGCCCTGCACGAGGCGGACATTGTGGACGTCGCCCTCGCCCAGCGCATCCGACAGGACGTGATCGACCCAGGGACCAGCGGCGTTGACGAGAAGGCGAGCGAAGACCTCGTTCACTGCGCCGGTGCGTCCGTCTTCGATCGTCACGCGCCACATCTCGCCGGCGCGCTGCGCCCCGACGACGCGCGCGCGGGTGCGGATGACGGCACCGCGCTCATGGGCATCGCGGGCGTTGAGGGCGACGAGGCGCGCATCGTCGACCCAGCCGTCGGAATATTCGAACGCGGTCGAGAAGAGCGGCTTCAGCGGCTTGCCGGCCGGGTCGTGGCGCAGATCCACCGTTCGCGTCGCCGGGAGCAGCTTGCGGCCGCCGATATGGTCGTAGAGGAAGAGGCCGAGCCGGATCATCCAGGCCGGACGGATGCCTTTGGCATAGGGCAGCACGAAGCGCATGGGATGAATGATGTGCGGCGCCATCCGCCACAGCCCCTCGCGCTCCATCAGCGCCTCGCGGACCAGGCGGAACTCGTAATATTCGAGATAGCGCAGACCGCCATGGATCAGCTTCGTCGAGGCCGACGAGGTGCCGCTGGCGAGATCGTTCATCTCCGCGAGATAGACCGAATAGCCGCGCCCCACCGCGTCGCGCGCGATGCCGCAGCCATTGATGCCGCCGCCGATGACGAAGATGTCGTAGAGGGGTGCGTCCGCCATGCGAGCCTCTCGCGCCGCCTCGCGGCGAATGTGAAAGCCTGATTGGTCTAATACGAACGCAAACGAAATTCAAACGAAAGCTCGCGGCGCCGCCTCCACGAGCCGGACGCCGTGCTCCGCGCAGATGCGCCGGATGCCCACCTTGTCGCAGCGGTCGGTGACGAAGCTGTGGACCTGCGAAACATGGCCGATCCGCACTGGCGCCGAGCGCTCGAACTTGGTTGCGTCGGCGACCAGAATGATGTGGCGCGCATTGGCCATGATCGCCTGCGCGACTTTCACTTCGCGGAAATCGAAATCGAGCAGCGCGCCGTCCGCGTCGATCGCGGAGACGCCGACCACGGCGAAATCGACCTTGAACTGGCGGATGAAGTCGACCGCCGCTTCGCCGACAATGCCGCCATCTGCGGCGCGCACGACGCCGCCGGCAATGATCACCTCGATGCCGGAATGGGTGCGGAGCCGATTGGCGACGTTGATATTGTTGGTGATGACCATCAGGCCGGCACGCTCGGCGAGCGCCGCGGCGACGGCCTCGGTCGTGGTGCCGATATTGACGAAAAGCGAGGCGCCGTCAGGGATCAGCGCGGCGGCGGCACGGCCGATCGCAGCCTTGGCGTCGGCCGCGAGCGTACGGCGCGCCTCATATTCGAGATTCTCGATGCCGGAGGCGAGCGCGGCGCCGCCATGGACGCGCACCAGCTGGCGCGCGTCGCAGAGCGTGTTCAGATCCTTGCGGATCGTCTGCGGCGAGACGCCAAACTCCGCCGCCAGCGCGTCGACGAGGACGCGCCCCTCTGCCTTGGCGCGGGCGAGGATGGCGGATTGGCGCTCGGACGTGAACATCGCAGCCTTTCGATGCTTTCGCTTCGCACCAGTCTAGCGCGAAGCGAAAGCATTCGAAAGCCGGCGCAGGCCTTAGCCGGCCATGGTCTGCTTGAAGGTGTCGAGGTGCTTCTGCTGCGCCTCGAGCATGCGTTCGCGATAGACGCCGTAGATGATGTCGGTGTCGTGCAGCGTGACGCCTTCGATGGTCGGCGACGCGAAGACCGGCAGTTCGACGCCCTTCTTGGCGAGTTGGTCGGCGGTGCGCGCGATCAGCTCATGCGTCAGGATCATGGCGAGCACGGTCGACGAGCCCGAAACCGGACGGCTCCAGCCCTCGATCGGAACGATCGCGTCCTCCACGGGCGAGCCCGTGTCGATCACGAGGTCGGCCGCATCCTTGAGGCGCTTGCCCGAGGAGTGCTTGGCCGGCTTGTCGTTGGCCTTCGAGGTGACGGCGACGACGAAGAGGCCGCGCTTCTTGGCGTAGAGCGCCGTCTCGATACCGGCCGAATTGGTGCCGGAATGGCTGTAGATGATGATGCAGTCGCCCGGATTGAGTGGCTGGTGATCGAGGAACTTGTCGATGTAGTTCTCGGTGCGCTCCAGCCAGAGCAGTTCGCGCACGCCGCCGGCGCCGAGCACGTTGTGCCACATCACGCGCGGGTCGGTGAGCGGGTTCAGACCCACGAAGGAACCATAGCGCGGGAAGGCCTCCTGCGTCGGCAGGACCGAATGGCCCGAGCCGAAGAGATGGACGAGACCACCCTTCGCCAGCGTCTCGGAGAAGCGCTTGGCCGCCTCGTCGAGCGCGGCGGCGTTGTTGGTGCCTGCCTTCTCGATCAGGCCGATCAGGCGGTGCAGGTAGAAGTCGGACATTGAAGTCTCCTTGGGTAAAGGGGGCCGGGAGCGACGAGGCGCGCCCGGGGTGGGGGAAGCTCAGGCGCGCAGGACCGACCGGATCTCGTAGCGGTCGCCGCGCATGACGGAGAGCGTGGTTTCGAAGGGGCCGCGCGCATCGACCGTGATGCGCTCGACGATGAAGGAGGGGCTGCCTTCGACGACACCGAGCAGCGCCGCATCCTCGGCACCGGCCGGACCGACGCGGTAGGTCTCCGTCGCCTCGATCGGCTTGATGCCGTAGAGCCGCTCCAGATGCTGATAGAGCGAGCCCTCGCTGAGGTCCTGCTCGATCAGGCCGGGGACGCGGTCGAAGCGCAGATGCGCGGACTGGACGCCGATCGGATCGCCATTGCCGAGGCGGAGGCGGCGGATGCGCACGACGTCGTCGCCCTCCTCGATGCCGAGCGCCGCGGCGATGGCGGCATTGGCCGGCACGATCTCCTGCGAGAGCAGGCGCGAACCGACCTTCAGCCCGATCGCCGCCATTTCCGTCGTGAAGGAGGTCAGGCCGCGCGGACCGGCAACGACGCTCGCATTGCGCACGAAGGTGCCGCGGCCATGCTCACGGCGCAGGAGATCGATGGATTCGAGGTTGCGCAGCGCGTGGCGGATGGTGATGCGCGAGACGCCGAGCCATTCGCACAGCTTGTCCTCGGCCGGAATCTGCGTGCCCGGCGGCCATTCGCCGGCCTCGATCCGTTCGCGGATCGCCTTCTCCGCCTGATGCCAGAGCGGCTCCGGCTTGCGCCGGTCGACAGTGAGGAGCATGTCCTTGTTCATTCCTTCCTCCTCCACCATTCCCGGCCACGCCCCGCGGCGACCGCGGCGCCGACCAGGCCGGCGCGCGGACCGAACACGCCGGCGCGCAGCGTGATGCCGCGCAGATGCGGCGGCAATTGACGCCGCATCGCCGCCAACACCGGCGGGGCCAGCACATCGAGCGACTCCGAAACGCCGCCCGCGACGAGAACCAGTTGCGGATCGAGCAGCGCGACCGCGCCAGCCAGAACCGTTCCGAGCGCGTCGCCCACCGCACCGATCGCGGCAAGCGCTGCGCCCTCGCCTCGTCGTGCGGCGTCGATGAGCGCCGCGCCATCGGCAAGGCCGATCGCCGTGGCATGGGCGTCGAGCGCACGGCCGGCGGCCTTGCGCTCCAGCCAGCCCGAGCGGTCTTCGCCGGGATCGCCGATATCGGCGGAGGCCCAGCCGAACGAGCAGGCGCCGCCATGCGCGCCGCGCGCGATGCGCCCGCCGGTGAGCACCGCCGAACCGATGCCGGTGCCGATCGCCAGCAGGATCGCGTCGTCGAGCCCCGCCGCCGCGCCGACGGCGGATTCGGCGAGCAGTGCCATCTGCGCGTCATTGCCGGCGGCCAGCGGCACGCCTGCGGGCGCCAGGCGCTCCTGAAGATCGATGCCGTCGAGAAAAGGCAGGTTCGGTACCCAGCGCGTCACCGTGCCCTCGACGAGGCCCGGCGCCGTGATGCCGATCCCGGCGACCGGCCGATCCGCGAGGATCGATGCCACGCGCCCCTCGAGCTCGGCCATGCTGGCCGGCGCCGGCCAGCGGCCGACCATTTCGAGCGCGGCCGGATCGCCGAGCGGCGCGAAAGCGGCGCGGAGGCTCGTGCCGCCGAGGTCGAGCGCCAGGACCGGGGAAGCAACGGTCACGCGTCACCTCCGCAGCCACAGGATGGGCGATGCCGGGCCCCCGCGAACATGCCGCCGCCAGCATTGAAAGAATGCGACGTCGTCGCGAAGCCCTGCGCATAGGTCGTGCCGTTCAGGCAGCCGCGCATGCGGTAGAGCGCCGAATAGAAGTCGACATAGGGGAAGGACGAAAGCCCGCGTGCGAGCTCATATTCGACGATCGCCTCGCGCCAGGTCTCGAACCCCTCCGAAACATCGACAAGATGCGCCGGGGCGAAACCCTCGTCATCTTCCCAGTTCTCGCCGAACAGCAGCAGCGAGGGGCTGAAGGCGGGATGCGCGCGTTCGAGCGTCGGCAGCGCCGCATAGAGCACCGCCGTCTTGGTGGCGTTGGCCGCGGCGCGGTGATCCTTGTGCCAGCTGCCATGCCAATGGGTGACGATCGTGTCCGGCCGGACCTCGCGGATCACGTCCGCGATTTTGAGCGCGACGGCGTCATCGTCCGGCAGGAAGGCGTCGGGATAGCCGAGATCGCGCCAGGCAATGCCGAGCCGCGCCGCGAAGCGCGCGGCTTCCGCGCGCTTCTGCGCAGCATAGGCCGCTGGCGCCAGCGCGGTATGGCCCTGCTCGCCCATGGTCAGATGCAGGAACGTCACCTCGACGCCGCGCCTTGCCGCCTGCGCCGCGAGCGGCCCCGCGATCACCTCGGCGTCGAAGGCATGGGCGCCGACGACCAGCAGCGAGCGAGCGGAATAGATCTGCGCGTCGATCACTTGAGACCTCCCGTTGCGCCGACGCCTTCGCGAATCTGGCGGGCGAGAAGCAGATACATCACCAGCACCGGCATCATCGAGATGGCGAGCGAGGCGAAGACCATGCCCCAGTCGGTGCGGAACTGGCCGACGAAGGTGGTGATGGCGAGCGGCACGGTCTTGTAGGCATCATCGAAGATGAAGATCAGGGGGAAGAAGAAATCGTTCCACACCGCGATCGCCGTGAAGATGGCGACGATCGCGATCGCCGGGCGGATTGTCGGCACGATGATCGAGACGAGGATGCGCCATTCCTTGGCGCCGTCGAGCCGCGCCGCCTCTTCGAGCTCGCGCGGCAGCACGCGCATGAAATTGGCGAGGATGAAGACGGCGAAGGGAATGCGGATCGCCGTATAGACGAAGACGAGGCCGAGGCGGCTGTCGAGCAAGTCGAGATGCTTCATCAGCGTGAACATCTCGACCGAGGCCAGACGGATCGGCAGCATCACGCCAGCGAGGAAGAAGGCGAGCAGCGGCGAGGACCAGCCGAGCGGATAGCGCGAGAGCGGAAAGGCCGCCATGGCCGAGACGATGATGGTCAGCGCCACCGCGCCGCCGGTCACCAGGAAGGAATTGACCATGTAGCGAGCGAACTGCGCCTTGGTCCACGCATTGACGAAATTGTCGAGCGTCCATTGCGTCGGCAGGCCGAACTTGTCGCCATAGATCTCCGCCGTCGATTTGAAGCAGGAGACAATCAGGATGTAGAGCGGCAGCGCGACGACCAGCGTCCATAGCGCCAGCACCATCCAGCCCGGCAGACGCTTCACGTGCAGCGCGATGTCGAGATTGGTCATGACAGCCTCACCGTCCGCTTCTCAAAGAAGCGCAGCAGCATGATCGTCACCACGGTCAGGAGCAGGAAGAGCAGCGTGCCGAGCGCAAGGGCGAGGCCGATATCGGTGATGCCGACGGCCCCCTCGGCGCCGAAGGCGAGGCGATAGAAATAGGTCACCAGCGTATCGGTCGAATAGCTCGGATTGCCCTGCACGCCCTGCATCACATAGACGAGGTCGAACTGGTTGAAGGTGTTGATGAAGGTCAGCGTCGTCAGCGACGAGATCGCGGGAATGAGTTGCGGCAGCGCGATCGACCACAGGATGCGACCGGCACCGGCGCCATCGAGCCGCGCGGCCTCGAAGACCTCGCCCTGGATCTGGCGGAGACCAGCCGTGAAGATGAGCACCGGCAGGCCCATCCAGTTCCATGCATCGACCGCGACGAGGACCCAGAGCGCCCAGCTCGAATTGCCGAGGATGGTGAGGCGACCCTGGATGAGACCGAGATTGTGCAGGACGGTCTCGACCACGCCATCCGGCGTCAGCAGCAGCCGCCAGAGCGCTCCGACAATGACCGGCGACAGCACGGCGGGAAAGAAGAACACGGATTGCAGGAAGGCCGTGCCGCGGCTGCGCAGGAACAGCAGATAGGCGAAGATCAGCCCGAGCGCGTTCTGCAGCACCATGATGCCGCAGAACCAGAACACATTGTGCAGGAAGGCGCCCGATAGCCGTGGCCAGCTCGGATCGACGAAGAGGCGTGCGAAATTGTCGAGCCCGGCGAAGCCGCGCATCCGGAGTCCGCGCCATTCGAAGAACGACCCGAACAGCGAGGTCGCGAGAGGATAGACCACGAACAGGCAATAGATGACGAGCGCCGGCAGCACGAAGAACACGGCAGCGCGGTGCTTCGGCCAGTCGATCGGATCACGCCGGAGGCGGGATGCCATGGGTCGCCTCCTGGGTTCTT
This sequence comes from Kaistia hirudinis, assembly GCF_014196455.1. Lineage (GTDB taxonomy): Bacteria > Pseudomonadota > Alphaproteobacteria > Rhizobiales > Kaistiaceae > Kaistia > Kaistia hirudinis. Next base: position 225,264 of record NZ_JACIDS010000002.1, on the reverse strand, counting down.
CACCTCTCCCGGAGGGAGAGGTCGACGCGCGAAGCGCGGCGGGTGAGGGGTTAGGGAATTCTCCGGATGAGGCCGTAACCCCTCACCCGGACCTGCGGTCCGACCTCTCCCTCTGGGAGAGGTGAAGAAGGCGAGGACCGGAAGAACGATCCTCGCCTTGCGTCCCGCCTTACTGCTTCGGCTTGAACCAGGTCGCGACGCCCGCATCCATGTCGGCGGCGAGCTTGTCCGGCGCGATCTTGCCTTCGATCATGTCGATGATCTCGGCCTGGAGGATCGAGGACGCCGTTGGCGTCTGCCAGCGGAAGCCGACCAGCGTCAGATAGGGCGTGGGCTTCGCCTGCATGTCGATCATCGACTTCAGCACCGGATCATTCGCCGTGGCACCCGAGCGGGCCGGCGGCCAGCCGAGATTGTCGGCGAAGAGCTGCGCGAATTCCGGCGAGGCGATGAACTGCAGCACCTTGACCGCGTCTTCCTTGTGCTCGCTGTCGGACACGAGGCCGTAGGAGCCGTCCGAGAAGGTCGAGACCGCGACCGGGCCGTCATCCTTGTCGGCCGGAAACGGGAAGATCGAGAACTTCAGGTCCGGGTTCTGTGCCTTGAACGAGCCATTTTCCCAGGCGCCGCCGAGGAACATCGCCGCCTTGCCGGAGATGAACTGCTGCGTGGCCGTCGTATAATCGACGCCGGCGAAGCCGTCGGAATAGAACGGCGCGAGGTCCTTGACGCGCTGCAGCGCCGCGACATAGCGCGGATCTGTGAACTTCGCCTTGCCGCTCATCATCTCGTCATAGAAGCCGCCGCCATAAACGGTCGGGCCGACAACGCCGACGCTGATCTCGAGCGCCCAGGCAGAACCATTGGCACCGCCGGCGGCGATCGGCAGCACGCCAGCCGCCTTGAGCTTGGTGCAGGCGGCGATGAATTCCTCATAGGTCTTCGGGACGGCGATGCCGTTCTTCTCGAAGATCTCGGTATTGTAGAAGACGCCCATCACCGGCGTCGAATAGGGCACGCCATAGAGCTTGCCATCATCGATCGAGCGCGAGCCGCCGAGCGCCGCCTCGCCGAATTCCTTGAGCTGCGGCACGCTCTCGTCGAGCGCCTCGAGATAGCCGCCCTGGATCAGCGGCTGCAATTCGCCATAGGCCTTGAGCTGGGCGATATCCGGCCCCTTGCCGCCGCGCAGCGCGGTCGACAGGCGGTTCTGGTAATCGGCATCCGGCGTGAACTGCAGCTTGACCGTGATGTCCGGGTTCTTCGCCGTGAAGGCGGCGAAGATCTTCTCCATCGCCGCCTGATCCTCGGTGCGCCAGCTCCACAGCGTCACTTCACCGGCGAGCGCGCTCGATGCACTCGCCGCCAGCAGGGCCGCCCCGAGGACGGCTTTGCGCAAAGACATTCCAACCTTCAGCATGTCATGTTCCCTCTGTTGACAGTGCTTATGTCGTTATAACGTCCTGACTACTTTATCCGGACAGGGCGCCCACGCAAGAGGCATTCGCGCCCTCCCCCGCCGAAATCGGCGCTATTGGCCTCCCATGCCCGAGGCGGTGACGGTGCGCACGAAGAAGCGCTGCAGGAAGACGAAGAGGATCAGCGGCGGCAGCACGGCCAGCGTCGCACCGGCCATGACGAGGTTGGTGTTGACCGCGGAGCGGTTGTAGGAGAGCAGCCGCGAGAGGCTGATCACGATCGGGTACTGGTCAGAATTGCCCTGCAGCACGGTGAGCGGCCACAGATAGCTGTTCCAGTGATAGACGAAGGCGAACAGCGCCAGCGCCGCCAGCGCGGGCGCGACGGCCGGCGCCACGATGGTGAAGACGATCCGCATCTCGGACGCGCCATCGAGCCGCGCCGCCTCCAGCAATTCGTCGGGCACGCCCGCCACGAACTGGCGCATCAGGAAGATGCCGAACGCATTGGCGAGATTGGGCAAGATGACGCCCGCAAGGCTCGCCGAGAGCCCGATCGAACCGATCATGCGGTAGAGCGGGATCAGCGTGACGATCGGCGGCAGGAACATGGTCGCGATGGTGATCGCGAACAGCGCATCGCGGCCGCGGAAGCGATATTTCGAGAAGGCGTAGCCGGCCATCAGCGAGGTGATCAGGATGCCGGTCGTCGTCACCCCGGCGATGATCGCCGAATTGACGAAGGAGCGGCCGGCATTGATCAGGTCCGTCACCTTGCCATAGGCGTCGAGCGACGGCGTCGCGGGGATCCAGACCGGCGGCGTCTGCATCGCCTCGGCCGGCGTCTTGAGGCTCGACAGCACCATCCAGGCGAGCGGGAAGGCGGCGGCGACCGCGATCGCGATCATCAGGGCATAGAGCAGCGCGCGGCCGAGCGGCGCGCCCTCGCCTGGGGCGTAGATATCGCGGGCGGCCATTATTTCGCTCCCCGTCCGGTCGGCTCGGAGCGCGCGAAGGCGAAGACCGCCGTCACGGTGATCACAAGCGCGAGGAGCAGCGTCACCGACATGGCCGAGCCGAGCCCGCCCTGGGCCCGTTCGATGCCGACGCGGCGGATATGATAGGTGAGCACATTGGTCGACCCGACCGGGCCGCCCTGCGTGATCAGCGCCACCGGCTCGAACACCTGCACCGCATTGATCAGCGCGATGACGGCAGAGAAGAGCAGCGTGCGCTTCAGGAGCGGCAGCGTGATGGAGGCGAAGAGGCGGAGCCCGCGCGCGCCGTCGATCCGCGCCGCGTCATAGACCGATTGCGGGATCTGCGTCAGGCCGGCGATGACGAGGATCGTGAAATAGCCGACCTGCTGCCAGACATTGAGCAGCACGATCGAAACGAGCGCCGTATCCGGCGAGGAGAGCCAGGGCTGGCGCGGCAGGCCGATGAGGGCGAGCATCTGGTTGATCGGGCCCTCGGTCGGCGAATAGAGCTTCGAGAACACCAGCGCAACCGCGATCATCGGCACCATATAGGTCGCGAACAGGATGGTCCGCAGCACCTCCGCGCCCTTGAGCCGTGCCTGATGCACCAGCAGGCCGAAGGCGACCGAGAGCGGCAGCAGCAGCGCGATCGACAGCGCGGAATAGAGCGCCGTGTTCGACAGCGCGCCCTTGAAGTCCCGCCCGACCGAGGAGGCCGAGAAGATCTCGGCGTAGTTGTCGAGGCCGATGAAGCTCGCCGTCGCGAACGGCGTCTGCGTCGACCATTTCGTGAACGAAAGGCCGATCGTCAGCGCGATCGGCACGAGGACGAAGACCGCGATCGGCCCGAGGCTCGGCACGAGCATGGTGACGATCGATCTGCGGAAGGCGGTCATGCGAAACGGCGTGCTCTTGGAAATGGGCAATCTTCACCTCTCCCTGAGGGAGAGGTCGGCGCGAAGCGCCGGGTGAGGGTTTACGGGCCATCCGGAAAAGCTCAGGCCCACCCGACTTCCTGCCCCTCCCCCCCCCTTGTGGGGGAGAGGGCAGATCGGAGCGCTTCATCAAAGGCGTTGCGATACCAATAGGATCATGCAGGTCAGTCTCGGAGACGCTAAGCCCCTTTCTTCCCCCTCTCCCGCTGGCGGGAGAGGGGGGGGGGTGAGGGGCTTTTCTTCGACAGAACAGGCAGCAAGGAATTCAAGCAAGACCCTCACCCCGACCCTCTCCCACTGGCGTGGGAGAGGGGGAAGGAAGTGTCAGCCCCCTTACTTCGCGGCCTTTTCGAGGATCGCGGCGGCGTCGGCCTGCGCGCCCTTCTGGGCGTCAGTGGCGGTTTCCTTGCCGAACTCCAGCGCCTCGATATGGCTCTGCAGCGACTCGGTAAATTCCTGCCCGCCGAGCACGGTCGGGAACGGCCGCGCCTCGTTGAGCACGTCGACATAGCCGGCGAGGAACGGCGTCTTCAGCCGGTCGGCGAAGGCCGCGACGTCGGAGCTGCGCGACGGCAGGATGCCCATGGACTGCAGCAAATCGCCCATGGCGGAGGCGCCCTTCTCGCCCGAGGTCGGGCCGTTCAGCCAGGCAAGGAAATCCCACGCCGCCTTCTTCTCCGCGTCTGAGGCGCCGTCCGAGACGACGGTCATCCAGGAATAGGAGATCGAATGCGGGCCATCGCCCTTGGGGCCGACGGGGATCGGCGCGGTGGCGATATCGGCGAACTTGTCGCCCATGCCCGCCTTAAGCGCCGATTCCCACCAGTTCGCCATGATGATCATGCCGGTCTTGCCGGAGACGAAATTGTCGAGGAACGGCCCGGTGGTGTTCGCGTCGGCCGTGCCCATCTCGGGCACCGAGGCGCCGGACTTCACCAGCTTCTCATAGAGCGCGAAGGTCTCGGCCGCGTTCTCGCTGTCGAGCGCCGGCTTGCCGTCCACGACGAGCGCGCCGCCATTCGAGGCCAGCAGCGAGGCGAAGGGGTGCACGACGCCCGCCGCCCAGGAATTGATCAGGCCGAAACCATGCTGGCCCTTGTCCTTGTTGGTCAGCTTCTCGGCCGCCGCGACGAACTCGTCCCAGGTCTTCGGCGCGTCCTTGATGCCGGCTTCCTCGAACAGCTTCTTGTTGTAATTCAGCGCGTAGACGTCGATCTCGTTCGGATAGCCATAGACCGAGCCGCCGACGCTCGCAGCGCTCGCGACGCCCTTCGGCCAGTTGGTCGAAACGTCCGAGGCATTGGCCTCCGGCGCGGCGTTGACCAGCTTGTCGCGCACCAGCTCCGGCAGCCAGAGGTCATAGATGCCGGTGATCGTCGGCCCGCCGGCCTGGCCGGCCTGCGAACGCAACGTGGTCAGAAGGTCGCCGAAGGGAACGGCGCGCACCTCGACCTTCACATCCGGATGGTCCTTGGAATAGGCCGCCGCCGCGGCCTCCAGCTTCGCCACCGTCTCCGGCGGCCAGTGCGTCAGGAACGAAACCGTGACATCCTCGGCAAAAGCCGCACCCACCGACAAAGCCGCGAGCGCCACGCCCAGAAACGCCCCCGCAAAAGGTCTGATCGTCATGAAGTCCCTCTTTCCCTGACACCAGCACCCCGTTTCTAGGGGCACGGCTCCTTATGACGTAGGGACGTTATAACGAGTTTGGGGATGGGGCAAGGGGACTCGGCTGTTTTAGGCCCAGGAAGTACCTTCGCCCGTGACTGTGCAAGAGAGAGATCAAATCGCATGAGGCGGGTTCCGCGCCCACTCAGAATCCTAGCTACTTCCGAGTTCGGCTGCTGAGGCCATGGATATCTACCGATCGACAATTGGACATTTCGATATTTCGTGATCTGGTCAGCCAGACGTACCGTCATGACTGGATTGAGAAGAGGGAGTGCGAGAATTGCGGTTCCTGGCCGATGGCCCCCCAATTCCAGATGACCTCCTTCTTGCCCGCGACCAGGGGCGCGTAATCTTCTTTTGCGGAGCTGGAGTATCGAGAGCGCGCGCGAATCTCCCTGATTTCTTTGGCTTGGCTCGTAAGGTCGTGTCTAAGCTTGGAGTTGATCAAGACAGCCCAGCCTACAAGCTTATCCAAGAAGCCCAAGAAATAGACCGACGCGTTGGTATTTCCGGTGTGATATCGGCCGACCGTATTTTCGGACTTCTGGAAAGAGACTTTGCCTCGCGCGACATTGAGGAGGCTGTTGCCTTCGCGCTGAAGCCGCCTCCAGAATGCGATCTGACCGCGCATAGGATCTTGCTAGATTTGGCAACCACGCCCGACGGCGCGGTTCAATTAGTTACAACGAACTTTGACAGATTGTTTAACGATTGTGGGAGCGACCTTCAGGCATGGCAACCGCCAAGGTTACCAGACCCTCTGCGCCCGAATGATATCAACGGAATTGTATACCTACATGGCCGAGCCACGCCGAATTATACAGGCGCGGAGGGCGACGGCTTTGTTCTCTCGAGTTCCGCATTTGGCCGAGCGTATTTGTCGGACGGATGGGCAACGACATTTATTCGAGAAATACTTAGCAAATATGTGGTCGCATTCATTGGTTATACGGCTGACGATCCTCCCGTGCAGTATCTCCTTGAAGCGCTGCGCAGGACCTCGGGGAGGCTTGAAAGCGCTTACGCCTTTCAGTCTGGTCACCACATCGATGCTGCTGCACGGTGGCGACACAAGGGTGTGGAAGCCATACCATATAGTCCAGACGATGAGCATGCTGCTCTATGGCAGTCCCTTGAGGCGTGGGCAGAACGTGCCCGTGATCCCGATGATTGGTATGCAAAGGGCATTGACGCATCCAAGAAGGGGCCTGCAGCAATTCAGCCGCATGAGCGAGGTCAAGTAGCGCATGTCGTTTCAACCTACGAAGGCGTGAAGAGGTTCTGCGTCGGGGAGGTTCTTCCCTCCGCTGAATGGCTTTGTGTGTTCGACAAATATCGTCGATTTGCAAAGGCGGGCAATTCAGGTTCGTTTGGTCGCAAAGGACCCTATGTTGATCCGTTCGAACTATACGGCCTCGATTCAGATATCCCGCCGACCAAATCTGACCCTGACGACTATTATGCCAAGCGCGAGGTGCCGTCCGATGCGTGGGACGCCTTCGAACTTAATCGTGTTGATCAAGCATCGATCCGCGATGGTAATCTTGCAACGCTTCGCGGATATTGGGCTAAAAATTCCCCACGTCTTGTCCCACGAATAGATCAACTGGGCGTATGGCTCGCAAGGGTCTGCGACCAGCCTGCCGCTGTGTGGTGGGCTGCTCACCAGATCTCACTTCATCAGAGCATTCAAGAACGCATCTCACGGGAGCTAGAACGAAACGATCGCCATATCAGTCAAGACATTCGTACCGATTGGCGGTCGCTTTTTGAGGTTTGGAATCACGTCAACGACGTCGACAGCGATTGGGATGCCTTGCAGACCGCCATTGAGGCAGACGGGTGGAGTAGTACTGTCGTACGACGATTTGGGGAAATACTTCGACCTAGCCTCTCTGCCGGACCAGATTTCTGGCATGGCCCAAAGCCGCCCGAACTCGGGAGCGATGACAAGCAGGGTCGTCGCTTGCTGCGGATGGACGTCAATTATCCTGAAACGCACGAAGCAGTCAGTGTTCCGAACGAGTGGTGTGCTACTGTCGTGAAAGTCCTACGACAAAATCTTGAGCTGGCCCTTGTACTCGAGCAAGAAATTGGTGGTTACGGCCTTAGCAATATAAGTCCACTATTTCCGGACGGCATCGAGGAGGCCGCATTTAATCGAACGCATGGGCTTTCCGCTGCGATTATTCGATTTTCGGAACTCTTTTCGCATCTAGTTGAAATAGATAAATCAGCCGCTAGGCGCGAATTTCAATCATGGTCTCCGGACGATGACACAATCTTCGCGCGACTGCGAATATGGGCGGCAGGGAATAGAAGTGTCGTACCCGATGATAATTTTGAGAAAATAATAGCCTCTTTGAGCTATTCCGCATTCTGGGACATCCATCACCAGAGGGATCTTTTGCTCGTCCTTGCGGGTAGATGGAAGAAGCTCAACGCCACCTCGCGTAGGTTACTGGAGAAGAAGCTGTTGCGCGGCCCTAAACGATGGCGCGGGGAGAAGGTAACGGCATTCGAAAGCAGGCGAGCTTCGTCAATTCTGAATCGAGTTCATTGGCTTCAGATATCTGGATGCAAGCTATCTGCCATCGCCCGTGGGCAAGCGAAGCTGCTCCGCGTTGTGGTGCCCAACTGGAAAGAGGATTACGGAGCGAAGGCGGCTGCTTCGTTGGAGGGTCGGACAGGATGGGTCAAGACCGACACCAGCTTTGAGGAACTGGTGGACACCCCCCTTTCGACGGTGCTGCTGCAAGCCAAGGAGCGTGGGGGTCGATCAGACGATTTTTTCATCAAGAACGATCCTTTTGCCGGTCTGGCCGCTCAACGCCCTGCGCGCGCTTTTGCAGCACTCACCTACGCAGCAAAGCAAGGCGACTTTCCAGAGTGGGCATGGACACGGTTCCTCAATTCAGAGTCACGGAAGAATGACAAGGAAAGACTGGTCTGGCTGATCGCCGAACGACTAGCTCGCTGTCCAAATGAGCGGCTTGCAAAGATCCTCAACCCTACGACCGATTGGCTTCGGGACGCCAGCTCGAAACTGAACATTGAATGCCTTCCTGTTTTCGACCGCGTTTTGAAGAAGTTGATCGGAATCCTTCGTGAATCGCCGAATGAGGGGCGCCGGAGCGTCGTGCGCGGCTCCAGGGAACGGGATTGGACTACGGAAGCAATCAATTCACCTACAGGAAAGATTTCAGAGGCCCTTTTTGGCGATCCCCGTAAGAATAATATGAATATTAACCAAGGACTTCCGCGCGAATGGCTTTCCAATGCTGAGGCCCTTCTGGCCCTTTCAGATGACCTTCGTAGATATTCTATGGTGATATTATTCCACGAACTCAACTGGTTTTTCGCTGTTGATCCGAAATGGACGGAGCAAAGGTTGTTGCCCTTGCTTCATGGTGACGACACGGATGACCGCGATGCGGCATGGGCGGGCTTCTTGTGGGGGGCGAAAACTCCAAATCGACGACTCTATATGAGGCTTAAAAATGACATGCTGGAGTTCGCCGCTAATCCTCTAACGTCGCACCGGTCTTACGGTGGACTTGTCGCAGGTATTATCTTGGCCGGGTGGGCAAGTGTTGACGATGCCACCGGGGAACGTTGCATTTCCAACGACTAGATGCGTCGTTTGCTCTTAGCGGTCGATGACGAATTTCGATCGCGGGTTCTGTGGCAGGCTCAAAGGTGGTCTGACGAAGCTAACGAGAATTCGCCTGAGCGATGGGATGGACAGCTCTCCGCGCTGCTTGAGATCTGGCCGCGGCAGCTATCAGCCAAATCGCCCAACACGTCAGCTCGCCTTTGCGAGTTGGCTTTCTCAAGCGGAGATCAATTTCCTACCGTAGCGGCGCTCGTCCTGCCGCTCATTGGAAGAATTGAACGTGACCATTTGATGATCGCAGCACTTCGTCGATCTGGAAAAAATATAGTGAACAGATATCCGGAGCAGGCGCTGGGACTTCTTCACGCAGTATTGCCAGATAGCGCGTTGGCATGGCCCTATGGGATCGACGAGATATTGGAGCAAATTGGGCGGGCTGACACCAGGCTGAATAGAGATGAAAGACTAACTTCCTTGAAGCGCCGATGGGACGCAAGATAGCGGCCGTTGTGGATCGAGCATCTTGATCTCGTAATGTCGAAAATGTCGATGAGGGAGCCGTAGCGCCCATTTACCTCCCTCTCCACCTTCCCCCAAATCTCCTCCACCGCGCCTCGTGGGTGATCAGTGCGTCACTCCAGTAGTCTGAGAGATGGGCGCATCGGCCGGGTAATCGCGGGAGGCTCCCGGGGGGGTCCGCTGACATCGGGGAGCCCGCCGTTCCCGCTGGCGGGAGGGCAGAGCCGTCCCCACACCGCCCCGCGCGAAGGAGCGGCTTCGCCGCTCCCTCGCCTCGCGGCCCCTTCAGGCGGCCTTGTTCTGCTGCCTTGCCGCCGCGCGGCGGGCGATCGAGGCGGCGAAGAGGGGGGTTTCGCGGCGGTTGTGGTCGCCGCCGGCGGCCTGGCGCGCGGCGGCCGCCTGTTCGAAGGTCTGGCCGTGCTCGGCGATGAAGCGCATGAAGGCGTCCGTCGGGTGCGAGGTGACGCGATTGGTGTAGCGCGTGCGTCCACCCTCGATCGCCTCGCCGATCAGCTCCCAGATGACGTTGACCTGCGTGCGCCCGGCCGGCGTGAACACGTCGGAGATCGAGTTCATCCGGCAATAGCTCGGCGTCACTTCCTCGGCGATATAGTGCTGGACGACGAGGCCGGTGCCGATCATCTCGACATTGATCGACATGCGGCGGCCGTCATCCGTCGTCGTCACACCGGCGGCGATGTGATCCGGCGGGCAGCAGCGCTGATATTCCGCCTCGGGCAGGCTGAACAGCCATTCGCCGATGTCGATGCTTGCGAGCGGGACGTCGATCTCCGCGGAAAAGGCGGCTTGCGAGAGGATCTTGTCGGTCAGGACCTGCATGATTTCTACCTTCGTTCGGCTGGCGACCCGGTGTGCGCCGCGCTCTTTGCCGGGCATCAAGGTGCCTGCCGGAAGGGGCCTCTCTCAATCATACGCAGCTCTTCGAAGGGCATACTTTCGGATGCCCCCTCTCGTCCCGCGGCATGGGGCGGGGTATGGCGCGGCGGTGCCCTACCCCTCCGCCGCGATCCGCGCCCACAGCTTCTCCACCGCCTCGCGGATGATCAGCGCGTCGCTCCAGCGGTCGGAGAGGTCCGCGCCGTCCGGGCCGGCGATGGCGTAGGGCTGGGGCCCGAGTTCGCAGACGAAGGAGAGGCTGTCATTCGCGCCGGCGCGCTTGCGCCACGAGCGGATGCCGTATTCCCACCAGCCGAGGAAAAGGTCGAACCACATCTTGTGATGCGGGAAGGAGACTTCGACCTGCACCTGTTCGCGGCTGGCGACGCGGCCGTGCAGCGCCCAGCAATTGTCGAGCACGCGGTGGATGTAGCCGTGGTTCGTCGCGTCCACCGGCGTCGCGAATTCCCGGCCGACGAGGAAATGCGAGAGATCGCCGAGCAGCTTCAGATTGGGGAAGGCGTCGAGCAGGTCGAGGACGAAGAAGAGGTCCGTCGTCATGCGGTCGCGATGCGTCTCGATATAGACCGGGAAATCCACCTCCTCGGCGAGGCGGGTCCAGCCTTCGATCAGCGGCATGCATTCTTTGAGCGTGCGCGGACGGACATCGGGCTGGATGTCGAGATGGTGCAGCCCGGTCTCGGTGCCGATCTCCAGCACGCTTTTCAAATCATCGACGGTCTTGGGGAAGCACTGGCCCTCGACGACGAGGCCGTGCGGCTTCAGGAAGGCGGCGATGCGGCGGGAGGTCTCGCGGTCGCGCCAGTCGGTCGAAACGCCGCCATAGCGCGCCTCGACGATCATCTCGAGGTTCATCTCGAGCGAGCGTTCGAGGCCGTCCGGCTGGCGGCGCTCCATCGCCCACAGCGATTGCATCACGACGAGCTTCTGCATGGCGTTCTTCCCTGGCGTTCCCTTTATGGTTGACGCCAGCATGGCACGGGGCGGCGGCCAGTTGCCAGAGCGCAGGCGGCTCAGCCCTTGGAATAGAGGCGGCGCACCAGCGCCGGCGTCGACAGGCCCTGGATCAGCACCGTGAACAGCACGACCGCGTAGCAGACCATGGCGAGCTCGTCGCGATAGGGCCCCTCCGGCAGGCCGAGCACGAGCGCGAGCGAGATGCCGCCGCGCAGGCCGGTCCAGGTGAGCACGGCGATGGCCGGGGCACGCCCGCCTTCCGGCCGCCGCGCCAGGAGCATGGGCAGCGCGATCGACGCGAAGCGCACGAACAGCGACATGAGGATGGCCGCGCCGACGAGGATCAGCGGCACCGCAGTGAAGCGGATCGCCAGCAGTTCGAAGCCCATGATCAGGAACAGCAGCGTGTTCACGAGGTCGTCGATGATCGACCAGAACGCCTTGAGCGGCGCGCCATGTCCGAGCGTCTCGATGCGCCGTCCGCCGGCATTGTAGAAGACGAGGCCGCAGACGACGACGGCGACGGGACCGGAGATTTCGAGCCAGGCCGCCAGGCGATAGGTCGCGAGGATCAGGCCGAGCGAGACGGTGACGACCAGCGCCGGCTCGACGATGCGGCGCACCGCGGCGGCGGCGACAAAGCCGGTGGCGGCGCCGAGCGCGATGGCGCCGAGGCTCGCCACGATCAGGTGCAGCGCGATCTCGCCATGCCCCGTCTCATGTTCGAGCCCCGTCGCGGCGGCGAGCGCGGCGAAGAACAGCACGACGGCCGCGCCATCATTGAAGAGGCTCTCGCCGGAGATCATGGCGCGGAGGCTCTCGGGCATCTTCACCCGGTGCAGAAGCTGCTCCACCGCGACGGCGTCGGTGGGCGCGAGGATCGCGCCGAGCACGAAGCACCAGGCCAGCGGCACGGGCACGCCCGCGAGCGCGAACAGCTTGAACATGCCGAAGCCGAACAACAGCATCGCGATGACGACGCTCATGGTCGAGAACAGCACGATCGGCACGAGATGCCGGCGCAGCGCGACCAGATCGACCTGCAGGCTGGCGGCGAAGAGCAGCAGCGCCAACACGCCGTCGAGCAGCACGTCCGGCAGGTCGGAATGGACGAGGCGCATGCGCGTCCGATGCTGCAGATCGAGCGACAGGACGTCGGACGCGAACAGAATGCCGAGCGAAACGATGATCGCGCCGATGAGAAGCGCGATCGGGCGCGGCAAGCCGAACCAGCGCTCATTGGCGACACCGATGACTGCCGCCAACACGAAGAGCAGCGCCGCTACGTCAAAACTCGAAAGCAAAGGTCGACCCCGAATCGCCGCCCCGCGCGGCCGCAAGACAATGGCATCGCCGGGCCGATGGGCAAGGCCCGCGGCGGAAGCGCGGTGCGGATGGGCTGAAATGAGCGCCGCTCCCGGCGGATTGTCGTCGCCGCGGTACGAACCGTTCATAGAGTCGCGCTAGCGTGAGGCAGCGCAGGGCGCCTGACAGGGAAACGGAGACAGACCAATGCAGCTGGGTATCATCGGCCTCGGCCGGATGGGAGGCAACATCGCCCGCCGCCTGATGCGCGGCGGCCACGAGACGGTGGTCTTTGACCGCGCCGCCGACGCCGTTGCGGCCATCGCCGCGGACGGCGCTTCGGGCGCGGACAGCATCGAGGCGCTGGTCGCCAAGCTCGCCAAGCCGCGTGCGATCTGGGTGATGCTGCCGGCCGGCCGCCCGACCGAGGACACGATCACCGCGCTTTCCGGCCTGCTCGAGCCGGGCGACGTGATCATCGATGGCGGCAACACCTTCTATAAGGACGATATCCGCCGCGCCAAGGCGCTGGCCGAGAAGAGCCTACACTATGTCGACGTCGGCACCTCCGGCGGCGTCTGGGGGCTGGAGCGCGGCTATTGCATGATGATCGGCGGCCCCGACGATGTCGTGCGCCGGCTCGATCCGATCTTCGCGACGCTGGCGCCGGGTCTCGGCACGATCACCCGCACCGCCGGCCGGCAGCCCGGCTCCGATCACCGGCCCGAGAACGGCTATCTCTATGCCGGCCCGGCCGGGTCGGGCCATTTCGTGAAGATGGTCCATAACGGCATCGAATACGGCATGATGCAGGCCTATGCCGAAGGCTTCGACGTTCTCAAGATGAAGAATTCGGGTGAGCTGCCGGAAGATCAGCGCTTCGATCTGAACATGGCGGATATCGCCGAGGTCTGGCGCCGCGGCTCGGTCATCTCGTCCTGGCTGCTCGATCTCACCGCGCAGGCGCTGGCGAGCGATGCCGAGCTCTCGCATTATTCCGGTGCGGTCGCCGACAGCGGCGAGGGCCGCTGGACGGTGGAAGCCGCGATCGAGGAAGCCGTTCCGATCCCGGTGCTCGCCACGGCGCTGTTCGCGCGCTTCCGCTCGCGCGAGGAGCACACCTATGGCGACCGCATGCTCTCCGCGATGCGCTTCGGCTTCGGCGGGCATGTCGAGATCCCGCAGTAAGGGACGCTTCGGCGCCTGACGCCTTCTGCTCTTCGCCTCCCCATCAGCGGGAGGCGAAGAGAGGGCTTCCGCCCTACCCCTTCAGGCCGCAGGCGGCGACGAGGTCCGACGCCGTGGCGCCGAGATCGAGGCCGTTGACGAGCTTCATCTCGGCGATCAAGTCGTCCGGCGCGCCGATCGCGTCGGTCCAGGCGGCGGCGATCGAGCCGGCGAAGAGGGCGACCGTATCGCAATCATTGCCGGCATTGGCCGCCGCGACGATCACCGCCCAGGGGTCGCCCGCCGCCGCGACGGCGAGGCCGACGGCCACCGGCACAGCCTCGGCCATCGGCAGGCCCGCGCCGATCACGGCGCCGAGCTCTTCCATCGCGCCATCGGCATCGCCCTCGAAATGTTCGGCAATCGCGAGCGCCAGTTCGAGGCGGCGGATGACGCTCGGCCCGGCCGCGAAACGGCCGCGGCTCGCCGCGAGCTTCTCGCCCGCCTCGGCCCCGGCCATCGCCGCATCGGCCATCGAGATCGAGCCGTCGCGCGCGAGGCCGGCGGCGATCGCCGCCGCCACGGCACCGGCGCCCGACCAGGCGATCTGCGTATTGTGCGTCGGCGCCGAGAGGATCGCGGCCACGTCGACCGCGCCCTCGATATCGCCCGGCCGGATGCAGCCGGCGACGGGCGCGCGCATCGCGGCGCCATTGGTCGTGCCCATCGAGGCCGAATAGAGCGCCGGCGTCGCGACGACGGACGGATCCTCGCCCGCCTTCAGCCGCAGGATCGCGGCCTGCGTCGTCGGGCCGGCGAAGCGGCCGAAGCCGCGCGGGTCATCCGCCCAGCGGATCAGACCGCGCGCCGCGTCGGCGAGCGTCGGCTGGCCCTTCGATTCGATGACGATCTCGGCCATGGCGAGCATCTGCGTCGCGTCGTCGGTCAGCGAGCCCGGCACCGAGCCGATCGAGAACGGCGCCATGGGCGGCGGCGCGAAGAAGCGCGTGATGCGGCCGCCGAACACGGCGGGAATGTCGCCCGGATACATCGCCTCCGGCGGCGCGCCGAGCGCATCGCCGAGGCAGGCGGCGGTGAGCACGTTCTCGATACGCTCGGACAGGGTGAGGGACGACTGGGTCAAGAAAGGCTCCATCGGCGAAAAAGAGTAAGAAGGAAAAACGGATCAGACGCCGGCGCGTGCCGGATCGACATGGCCATGCACGAGGAAATCGGCGGCGACGCGGGTCGCAAGGCCGGCCGCGTCGACGAAGCGATCGCCCCGCGCCAGCGCGAATGCTATGCCGGCTAAGAACGTATCGCCTGCACCGGTCGTGTTGGCGGGGCGGATTGGAAGGGCCGGTACGTGGACGGAGCGGCCCCCCTCATGCACCAGCACGCCATCACCGCCCAGCGTGACGCAGACGCGTCGCGTCCCGCCGGAGAGCGCCTGCGCCAGCGCCTCGGCGCGGTCCAGAAGAGTGCCGGAGACGATCTCGCGCTCGCACCAGGCGGCGAGCGCCGTCTTGTTGGTGCAGATGACGTCTGCCGTCGCCGCCGTGGCGAAGGTCGCGTCCCAGCCATGGATGCGGATGCCGGTGAATTCCATGTCGATCAGCGACAGCCCGCCCTCGGCGCGCACACGGGCGAAGAGGCGCTGGATGGCGGCCGGATCGAAGAAATTGCAGGTGACGAGATCGCCCGGCGCAACGCTCAGCGTCTCCCCCAGCCGCGTCACGAGGTCGCCATGGATCGGCGCGAGCACGATCGCCTTCTCGCCGGTCTTGTCGACCAGGATGACGCAGGAGCCGCTGGCGACGCCCGGCAGCCGCTCGATCGCGACCTCGAGCCCGGCGACGCGCTTCATCTCCTCGATCAGGAACGTGCCCGTGAGGTCGTCGCCGACCGTTCCGACGAAGGTCACCGGCGCATGCAGCGCCGCCAGCGCCCGCGCGGTGAAGACGCCCTGCCCGCCCGCCACTTCGCGATAGGACGACGCGAACATCTTCTCGTCATGAGCCGGCAAATGATCGATCTCGAAGACGCGATCGAGATCGACGGTGGAGAGGCAGTAGATGCGGCTCATGACGGATCGCTCATTGTTCGGCCTTTTCTAGAGGCTGAAGCCTGCCTTGGATAGGGCGCCGAGCCAAATCCGCCCGCTGCGGGAACGCGCGGCGAAAACGAAAAGGCCGGCCGCCCCAAGGGCGACCGGCCGGATTTGCGAGCGATGCTGCGCTCAGAGCAGGTCGTAGCGGTCGAGTTCCATCACCTTGGTCCAGGCCGCGACGAAGTCCTTGACGAACTTCTCCTTGGCATCCGAGCTCGCATAGACCTCGGCGAGGGCACGCAGCACCGAGTTCGATCCGAAGACGAGGTCGGCGCGCGTCCCGGTCCATTTCACGGCGCCGGACTTGCGGTCGGTGCCTTCATAGACGCCCTTCGAGCCCGGAACGGCCTTCCACTGCGTCGACATGTCGAGCAGGTTCACCAGGACATCATTGGTGAGCACGCCCGGCCGGTCGGTCAGCACGCCATGGGTGGTGCCGTCCGTATTGATGTTGATCGCGCGGAGACCGCCGATCAGCACCGTCATTTCCGGCGCGGTCAGCGTCAGGAGCTGCGCCTTGTCGATCAGCGCCACCTCGGCCGGCACGGAGAGGCCGTCCTTCTGGTAGTTGCGGAAGCCATCGGCCAGCGGCTCCATGACGGAGAAGGCGTGGATGTCGGTCTCTTCCTGCGTCGCGTCGGTGCGGCCTGGCCGGAACGGCACCGCCACGTCGTGGCCGGCCGCCTTCGCCGCCTGCTCGACGCCGGCATTGCCCGCCAGCACGATCAGATCGGCGAGCGAGACCTTCTTTCCGCCGGCCGCATTCGCGTTGAACTCGGCCTGGATGCCCTTCAGCACTTCAAGCACCTTGGCGAGCTGCAGCGGCTGGTTGACCTCCCAGTCCTTCTGCGGCGCGAGGCGGATGCGCGCGCCATTCGCGCCGCCGCGCTTGTCGCCGCCGCGGAAGGTCGAGGCGGAAGCCCAGGCCGTGGCGACGAGTTCCGACACGGCGAGGCCGGCGGCAATCACGCGCGCCTTCAGCGCTGCCGCATCGGCGGCGTCGATGAGCGGGTGATCGACCGGGGGCACCGGATCCTGCCAGATCAGCACTTCCTTCGGCACTTCCGGGCCGAGATAGCGCGAGCGCGGCCCGAGGTCGCGATGCGTCAGCTTGAACCAGGCGCGTGCGAAGGCCTCGGCGAAGGCCTGCGGGTTCTGCAGGAAGCGGCGCGAGATCTTCTCGTAGATCGGGTCGAAGCGCAGCGACAGGTCGGTCGTCAGCATGCGCGGCTTCTGCTTGCGCGTCGGATCGAAGGCGAGCGGGATGTCGTCCGGCCCGTCCTTGGCCTCCCACTGGATCGCGCCGGCGGGGCTGCGGGTCTGGACCCACTCGAACTTGAACAGGTTCTCGAAGAAGAGATTGGTCCACTGGGTCGGCTGCTGGGTCCAGGTGACTTCCAGGCCGCTGCCGATCGCGTCCTTGCCCGAGCCGCTGCCATAGGTGCTCGCCCAGCCGAGGCCCTGCGCCTCGATATCGGAGGCTTCCGGGTCGGGGCCGACATGCGTCGCGGGACCAGCGCCATGCGTCTTGCCGAAGGTGTGCCCGCCGGCGATCAGAGCGACCGTCTCCTCGTCATTCATCGCCATGCGCGCGAAGGTCTCGCGGATATAGGCGGCCGCCTCGATCGGATCGCCGCTGGCGTTCGGGCCCTCCGGGTTGACGTAGATGAGGCCCATCTCGGTCGCGGCGAGCGGGTTGTCGAACTTCTCCAGCCGGCGATGGCTGAGCCAGGCACGCTCGGCGCCCCAGTTGATGTCCTGGTCGGGTTCCCATGTGTCCTCGCGGCCGGCCGCGAAGCCGAAGGTGCGGAAGCCCATATTCTCGAGCGCGACATTGCCGGTCAGGATCAGCAGGTCGGCCCAGGAGATCTGCTGGCCGTATTTCTGCTTGATCGGCCAGAGCAGGCGGCGCGACTTGTCGATGTTGACATTGTCCGGCCAGCTGTCGAGCGGCGCAAAGCGCTGCTGGCCGCGGCCCGCTCCGCCGCGCCCGTCGGCGAGGCGATAGGTGCCGGCGGCGTGCCAGGACATGCGGATGAACTGCGGGCCGTAATTGCCGAAATCGGCCGGCCACCAATCCTGCGAATCCGTCATCAGCTGGCGGAGATCGTTCTTCAGCGCCTCATAGTCGAGCTTGCCGAACGCCTCGCGATAGCTGAAGCCGGGGTCGAGCGGATCGGACTTTTCCGAATGCTGGCTCAGCAGGTCGACGCGCAGCTGGTTCGGCCACCACTGGCTGTTCTGCGTCGCGCCCGCGCCGTGGTCCACCGGGCATTTGCCGGCGCTGTCTTCGGTCTTGGCATCCATAGCTCTCTCCGATCTCCGCTCGTTCGCTTGGCGTCTTTGTCGAGGTGGCTCTTCAGTGTCGGCGCGACATCTCGCGATCGCTCCGCGCCTCCTTGGCCGGGCGCCGGATCACCGGCGCACCGCTTCTCTCCTCCGCCATCTTTCTAGCAAATCTCGCTCATTGGATTAATTCTGATTTTCGGATTGGAACGATAAGCGGAGATTATCGCACGGCCATGTCGCGCGTTCCGCATTGACTTTGTCATACAATCGTACGAGCCTCGGCGTATCAGCATCGAGGCTCTTCATGGACCGTGATTTCGAGGCGGCACTCCGGACGGCGTTCAAGGAGTATTCCGAGTTCTATCGTGGCCGCGGCTTCATGCGCCGGCTCGGCTTCGGCGCACGTCCGGCGATCGTGAATGTCGACCTCGCCAAGGCCTGGACGACCGAGGGCAGCGCGTTTGCCTGCGACGGCATGGAGACGATCATCCCGTCGACGCAGAAGCTGATCGCAGCGGGGCGCGCGCTCGGCCTGCCGATCGTCTTCACGACCTGCGCCTATGACATCGTGGACGGGCCGTTCGCCGATACCGGGCTCTGGGGCAAGAAGATCCCGCTCGAACATCTCAAGGCCGGCAGCCCGCTCTGCGAGATCGACGACCGGCTGGAGCGGCGCGACGACGAGCTTCTGGTCGTCAAGAAGCGCGCCAGCGCCTTCGAGGGCACGGATCTCGCCGGCTATTTGACCAGCCTCGGCGTCGACACGGTGATCCTGACCGGCGTGACGCTCTCCTCCTGCGTGCGCATCTCCTGCGAGGATGCGCTCTGGGCCGGCTTCCGGCCGATCGTGGTGCGCGAATGCGTCGGCGACCGCATCGCCGGCGCGGTCGAATGGAACCTCTTCGACATCGACGCCAAGTTCGGCGATGTCGAGAGCCTCGAGACCGTGCTCACCTATTTCTCGCATCTGCCGACGCGCAATGTCTGAGCGGCCCGGCCGCAGCCTTCAAGGAATGTCCATGGCAAAGATCGGCGTCGATGTCGGCGGCACCTTTACCGACCTCGTGCTGGAAAAGGCGGAGGCGGGCCCCGACGGCCGTACCGTCTTCGTGCACAAGGTGCCCTCGACGCCCGCAGATCAGTCGATCGGCGTCGTCGACGGCATCCTCGCCATCTGCCGCCTTGCCGCGGTCGATCCGAAGGCGGTCGAACTGGTCGTGCATGGTACGACGGTCGCGACCAACATCACGATCGAGCAGAACGGCGCCGAAGTCGGCATGCTGACGACCAAGGGCTTCCGCGACCTCCTGCACATCGCCCGCCACAAGCGGCCCCACAATTTCTCGCTGCATTTCGACGTGCCCTGGCAGTCGAGCCCGCTGGTCAGGCGGCGCAACCGCATGCCCATCACTGAGCGGATCATGCCGCCGGACGGGCACGTCGAGACGCCGATCGACCTCGACGAAGTCCGCGCCGCGGTGCGCGAGCTGAAGGGCCGCGGCGTGGAGGCCGTCATCGTCTGCTTCCTGTTCTCGTTCCTCAACGACGCGCATGAGAAGGCGGCCCTGGAGATCGTGAAGGAGGAGATGCCGGAGGCCTTCGTCTCCGCCTCCTCCGAGGTCGCCAATGTCATCCGCGAGTTCGAGCGCTTCTCGACCACGGCGATGAACGCCTATGTCGGTCCGCGCACGGCGCGCTATCTGCGCAATCTCGAAAGCCGCCTTAAGAGCCACGGCATGGATGCGGAACTGCGCATCATGCAGTCGAATGGCGGCATCGGCACGGTCGCGACCTGCTCGGAGCGCCCCGTCACGATCCTGATGTCCGGCCCGGCCGGCGGCGTGATCGGCGGGCGCTGGGCCGGCGCCATGTCGGATGTCGGCAATGTCATCACCATCGATATTGGCGGCACCTCGGCCGATATCGGCGTCATCGCCGATGGCGAGATCCGCATCATGAACCCGCGCGATACGGTGGTGGCGCATCATCCCGTGCTCGCGCCGATGCTCGATCTCGACACGATCGGCGCCGGCGGCGGCTCGATCGCCTTCAAGGACGCCGGCGGCGCCTTCCGCGTCGGCCCGCGCTCGGCCGGCGCCGCGCCCGGCCCCGCCTGCTATGGCAATGGCGGCACGGAGTCGACGGTGACCGACGCGCATGTCGTGCTCGGCCGCCTCGATCCGGAGCGCTTCCTCGGCGGCGACATGCGCATCGATCCGGCGCTCGCCGAAAAGGCGGTCCGCGAGAAGATCGCCGAGCCCTTCGGCATGAGCCTCACCGAGGCCGCGCTCGGCATCGTGACCATCGTCAATGCCAATATGGCCCTCGCCATCCGTTCGAATTCGGTGGCGCGCGGCTTCGATCCGCGCCGCTTCTCGCTGATGCCGTTCGGCGGCGCCGGCCCGCTGCATGGCGTCGCGCTGGCCGAGGCCGTTTCGGCCAAGGAAGTGATCGTGCCGCCCGCGCCCGGCATCACCGCCGCCATGGGCCTGCTGGCGACGCGCATGGCCTATGAGTTCACGCGCTCGACGCCGACGCTGCTCACCGGGCCGCATGCGGGCGATCTTTCCGCCGTCAATGCGACGCTCGCCGAGCTCACCGCGCTGGCGGCCGAGCGGCTTTCGGCCGATGCGGTCGAGCCGGCGCGCCATCGCTTCGAGCGGGTCGCCGAATGCCGCTACCAGGGCCAGGGCTTCGAACTCCGCACGCCGTTGCCGGAGGGCGAACTCGGGCCGGAGAGCACGGCGGCGATCGCGGAGGCCTTCCACACCGTGCATCGGCGCGACTATGGCTACGGCTTCGACGATGGCGTGGTCGAGATCGTGACGCTGCGCGTCATCGGCTTCGCCGAAGTGCCGCCGCTGGTCTGGCCGGAGCTCGCCGCGGCGCCGTCGCAGGATCTCTCCGCCGCGCTTCTCTATGAGCGGCCGACGACCTTCGACGACGGCAAGACGGTGCCAACACCGCGCTATGACCGCGACAGACTGCGCGCCGGCCACGCCGTGCCGGGTCCGGCGATCATCCTGCAGCACAATTCGACCACGCTGGTGCCGCCGGGCTTCACCGCGCGCGTCCACCGCTCCGGCAATATTCACATCGCGCGGGAGGCGTGATCATGACCATCGATCCCGTCACGCTGCAGGTCATCGGCGGTGCGCTGCACACCATCGCCAAGGAGATGGCCTACGTCCTCTACCGCATGTCGTTCTCCTCGATCATCCGCGAGAGCGAGGACCTCGGCGCCGGTCTGTTCGATGCGAATTTCGCGACGCTCTGCGAAAGCGACAACACGCCGCTGCATATCGGCTCGATTCCCGGCTATCTGCGCGGTATCGACGCGACCATGACCACGCCCTGGCGCGAGGGTGACGTCGTCATCCACAATCACCCCTATTTCGGCGCCAGCCATTCGCCGGACATCGCCGTCGTCGTGCCGGTCTTCTTCGAGGGCCGGCATGTCGGCTTCGCCGCCAATACCGCGCACCACGTCGATATCGGCTCTGCGACGCCCGGCCTCATCGTGGATATCCAGGATATCTTCGGCGAGGGGATGCTGCTGAAGGCCGCCAAGCTCTATGAGGGCGGCGTGCGCAACGAGACGCTCTGGAATTATCTCCGCGACAATTCCCGCGTCGGCCGGCAATTGCAGGACGATCTCGGCGCGCAGATCGCCTCGGCCCAGCTCGGCGCCAAGCGCTTCCAGGAACTCTACGCCACTTACGGCGCCGACACCGTCGAGGCGGCCTCGGCGGAGCTGATGAACTATACGGAGCGCATGCTGCGCCAGGCGATCGCCGCCATTCCCGACGGCGACTACACCGCCGAGAGCTGGCTCGACGATGACGGGCGCAACCGCAATGTCCGTCTGCCGATCAAGGTCTGCGTGCGCATTCGCGGCGACGAGGCCGAGGTCGACCTGACCGGCTCCTCGCCGCAGGTGCCGACGGCATTCAACGTGCCGTTCGAAGGCTCGACCAAGGTCGCCTGCTATGTCGCCTTCCGCTCGCTGCTGCTCGACGCCTACACATCGGCCGTGCCCGTGCCGGCCAATGAGGGCTCGTTCCGGCCGATCAAGGTGACGGCGCCGAAGGGCACGATCTTCAACCCGATCTTCCCGACCGCCGCCTCGGCGCGCTTTTCGCAGTGCAACCGGATGATCGACTGCATCATCCGCGCGCTCTCGCCGGTCCTGCCCGACAAGGCGATCGCCGGCTCGTCGGCCTCGCTCTCCTTCGTCGCCTATTCGGGCCTGCGCAAGGAAAGCGGCGACTACTGGGTCTTCATCGAAGTGAACGAGGGCGCCTATGGCGGCCGCCCGCGTTCGGATGGACCGGATTCGATCGACAATCTCATGGCCAATACCCGCAACAATCCGATCGAGGATCTCGGCATGCACCTGCCGATGATCTGCGACCGTTATGAGCTGCGCGACGATGTCGAATGCGGCGCCGGCAAGTTCCGCGGCGGCATCGGCGTCGTCAAGGAACAGCGCCTGCTCGATGGCGGCTGGCTGACGCACGAAGCCGAGCGCCATACCGACAAGCCCTGGGGTCTGTTCGGCGGCGCGGACGGGGCGGAAGGGCGGGTCGACATCTTCAACCATGCGAACCGCGACGGCACCACCGAGGCCCAGTATGCGAAGATCTCCGGCGTCGTCATGAAGGCGGGCGACACGATGGCGTTCTATTCGCCCTGCGGCGGCGGCTATGGCGACCCGCTCGAGCGGCCGGCCGAAACCGTGCTCGACGACGTGCTCGACGGCTTCTGCACGCGCGCCTATGCCGAGCGCGCCTATGGCGTCGTCATCAGCCCCGATCACACGCTCGACCTTGCCGCGACGACGGCGCGGCGCGCCGCGATGGAGGCCGCGCGATGATCATCGCCGTTCCGACGCTCGCGATCCGCCGCCAGTTCGTGCTCACGGACATCACCACCGCCGAGGCCGGTCTCGCGGCCGACCGGCCGCTCGTCAAGGTCGCGGTCGTGGTCGTCCTGAACAACCCCTTCGCCGGCAAACCCTTCACCGAGGATCTCTCGCCGCTGATCGCTCCGAGCGCCGCGCTCGGCAGCGCCATGGCGGCGGCGGCCGTTGAGGCCATGGGCGGCGCGCCGATCGAGAGCTATGGCAAGGGTGCCGTGGTCGGCCTGAACGGCGAACAGGAGCACGGCATCGCGCTCATCACGACGCCGTTCGGCGATTCGCTGCGCGCCGGCATCGGCGGCGGGCAGGCCTGGATCTCGTCCTTCTCCAAGCGCGCGGCGCCCGGCACGGTCATCGACGTGCCGCTGGCGCACAAGGACGCGCTCTATGTCCGCTCGCATTATGACGGCATCAGCGTGCATCTGCCCGATGCGCCGCTGCCCGACGAGATCGCGATCCTCGCGGCCTTCGCCTCGCGCGGTCGGCTGAACGCGCGGCTCGGCGGCGTCGATGCGGCCGAGATTGTCGGCGAGGACGGGCTCCGCTGATGTCCGGTCCGCTCGCGCCGCCAGCCCTCCTCTCCGTGCGCCAGCAGGCGAGCGAATTGCTGCGCGTCGCGATCTATGACGGCGAGCTGCGTCCCGGCGACCGGCTGACCGAGCGCGAGATCTGCGAGCGCTACGGCGTCTCCCGCACCATCGCGCGCGAGGTGATCCGCGAGCTCGAGGGCGAGCGGCTGATCGAGAGCAACCGCCGGCACGGCTTCATCGTCACGCGGATGAGCGCGGCCGAGATCGGCGATCTCTATCATGTACGGATCCTGCTGGAGGCCGAGGCCTCGACGCTCTGCGCCGCCAATATGACGGCGGAGCGTGCCGAGCGGCTCGATGCCGCCTTCGCCGCGATCGAGGCCGCCGCCCGCTCAGGCGACCGGCAGGCGCAGCGCGACTCGAACGGCCGCTTCTATGACGAGGTCTTCGCCGGGGCCGGCAATATCGTGCTCGGGCAGATCCTCTCCGCGCTGCACAGCCGCGTCTCGTATCTGCGCTCGCTCTCCATGTCTCAGCCGGGGCGCCCGGCGGCGAGCCTCGAGGAGATGCGCGCGTTCTGCGCCGCGCTCAAATCCGGCGACGGCGCCGAGGCGGCGCGCCTTTCCACCCACCACATCCGCGCCGCGCGCGCGGTGGCGCTCAGCGCCATCGCCGCGATGGACGCGCCCTCATCATGATGGAGGCCTCGGCCAAGATGACCATCCTCGTCACCGGATCGAGCGGCTTCGTCGGCCTCAACATCGTCGAGCACCTCCTCGCGCGCGGCGACGACGTCATCGGCGTCTCCGACCGCCCCGTGCCGCAGATCGCGGCCCTCGCCTTCGCCGAGCTGCCCGGCCGCCTGGTGCAGATCGTCGCCGATGTGCGCAGCCAGCACGCCATGCAGCGCATCATGAGCGAATATGGCGTCAAGCGCGTGGTGCACGCGGCAGCCGTGACCTCGAACACGGCGCGCGAACGCACCGAGGCCTGTCACACGGTCGGCGTCAATATGGGCGGGCTCACCGCCGTCGCCGGCGCCGCGGCGGCGCTGGGCGTCGAGCGCTTCGTCTTCGTCTCGTCCAACGCGGTCTTCGGCGGCGGCGTGCCCGACTATGCGCTGCTGGACGAGGACTGGCCGAAGGCACCCGGCACGATCTACGCGCTGTCGAAATGGACCGGCGAGATGATCCTCGACCTGCTCGGCGCCTCGACCGGGCTCGACTGGGTCGCAGGGCGGCTCGCCGGCGTGTTCGGCCCATGGGAATACCGCACCGGCATCCGCGACTTCATGAACCCGGTCTTCCAGGCCAATACGCTCGCGATCGCCGGCCGGCACGCCTTCCTGCCGCGGCGGGGCAAGAGCAACTGGCACTTCGCGCGCGACGCCGCCAGCGCACTGGTCACGCTGCTCGACACACCCTCGCACAGGCACAAGGTCTATAATCTCGGCACGCCCTATGTGTGGTCGATCGCCGACTGGTGCGACCGTCTCGCCGCGCGTTTCCCGGCGTTCCAGATCCATGTCGGCACGGGTGACGGCGCGCCGATCGACCTCTATGGCGACCATGATGGCGGCATCCTCTCCGGCGACCGCTTCACGCAAGAATTCGGGCCGACCGGCCGTTTCGATCTCGACGCCGCCTTCGAACATCTGATGGAATGGCAGGAACGGCACGATCAGTTCGGCCTGCGGAGCGCAGCATGACCCCCGTCTATCGCGGCTATGACCAGGAGGGGCTCGACGCGCAATATGAGCGCCTGGTAGCGCCGGATTCCTATGCGATCTTCGATCGCTGGCGCGCCCGCAGCGACGCAAGCGCCGCGAAGCGCCCCTGCATCGTCGATATCGCCTATGGCCCGTCGGAGATGGAGAAGCTCGACGTCTTCCCCTCGGCCGATCCGGACGGCCCGATCCTGATCTATATCCATGGCGGCTACTGGATCTGGAAGGACAAGGTGGATTTCCGCTTCGTCGCGGAAGGCGTCGTCGACGCCGGCGTCAATCTCGTCGTGATCAATTATGCGCTGACGCCGCATGTGACCATGGACGAGATCATCCGCCAGGTGCGCGCCGCCGTCGCCTTCACCTGGAAGAATGCGGGCGGCGTCATCCCCGGCAACCGCAACCGCATCTTCCTCGCCGGCCATTCCGCCGGCGGCCATCTGACGGCCATCGCCGCCTCGACGCATTGGCAGAGCTTCGACGCCGCGCTGCCACCCGAGATCGTCGCCGGGGGCCTCGCCGTCTCCGGCCTCTACGATCTCGAACCGATCCGCCTCTCCTATCTCAACGAGACCGTCGGCCTCGACGAGCCCATGGCCTGGCGCGGCAGCCCGATCTGCCAGACCAAGATGGAAATGCCGCCGCTCACGCTCGTCTGCGGCGGCGGCGAATCCGACGAATTCAAGCGCCAGCAGCGCGACTACGCCGCCACGCTCGAACGCGGCGGCGCGATCGTCCCGACGCTCGAGATCGGCGATTTGCACCATTTCGCGGTGATCGAGACGATCGCCGAGCCGGGCAGCGAACTGAACGCGGCGCTTCTCAAGCGCATGGCCGTCTGAGGCGACGGGGCTGAGGGCGGTTGATCTCGCGAGCCCCAGCGTGCGGGCCGGTCGCCGTTTGATAATTCTCCCCGTCAGGCCTTGGCCGTCAGCGCCTGCCATGCCGCATAGGAATCCATATAGTCGCGCCAACGCGCGATCTTACGATCCTTGATTTCGATGACCGAGCAAAAGCGGTTTTCATAGCGGACCCCGGTTGAAAGGATCGTGCCGTGAACGTCGTATTCGATGGTGACGACACGGCCGCTGTCGGCGGCGTTGACGATCAGCCCGTCGGCGGAACGCAGGCAGATGCCTTCTACATAGCTCAGGAAAGCTGCCATCAGATCGGAGCGGCCTCGGATGATGCGCGGCCAGCCAAGCTCGTAGCGGACCTCATAGGAGACATCGTCGGCGACGATATCGAAGAAATGCGCACCATCAACGCGTTCGCCGAGCGCCTGCCGGACCAGCGTGAAATAGGGTTCTGCTCCTCGATAGGCCGCATAAGGTGTTTGGGCCGCATTGGTCTTCCCGATCATCCCGGTCTCCTTCGTCAAATTGCCGCCTGCCGCTCACGCGACCGACCGCAGCGCCCAAGCCGCGGCATGGCGCCGGGCGAAAACCTCGAACGACGTCGCCGGCCTGCCGGTGACGCGTTCGACATCGGTGTTCGGCCGCGCGCCGTTGCCGGAGATGATGCTGCTCGTTAGCCAACGCAGCATCACCGCATAATCGGCCGGCACGAAGCCTGCCTCGACCGCACTGCCAATCCAATGTTCCGGATCGACATCGTTGCTGGCGATCGGACGACCGACCGCCCGGGAGACGATATCGACTACCTGGTCCATGGTGAGCGCATGCGGCCCGGTCGGCGCGTAGTGCGCCCCGGCGTGAGCATCCGGGTCGACCAGCGTCTCGACCGCCACTGCCGCGATATCCGCCGCGTCGACATAGGCCTCCGCACCGCCGCCAGTCGGCACGGTGAAGGTGTCGCCAATGAGCGGCAGGTGCTGGTCGGCGAAGTTCTGCATAACCCAGGCGGGGCGCAGGATCGAATGGCCTAAGGCTGTCCTGCCGGCCAGCTCTCGTTCGGCGGCATAGATATCGATCTCGGGCGGCGCCCTATCGCTGCCATAGGCACTCAGATAGGTCACATGCCGAACGCCGCGTTGCTCCGCGAGATCGAGGAAGGTGGCAACTTGACCGGCAAACCGAGTCCGCATGACAGGCGTGACGAGGTAGACGCAGTCGGCCCCTTCGAGCGCCGGCCCATATGTGGACTGGTTGTCCCAATCGAAGACGACATCCCCGCCGTGGCGCGCTGCCCGGCGGGCGTCCAGCCCGTGGCGGGCCAGCGTCTGCGCGATCAGCGCCCCACTTCGCCCGGTGCCGCCGAGAACGAGCGTTGTCTTCCGCGATGAACTCATCATCCGTCTTGCTCCCATGTTGCAACGTGATGTCATGATGAGACTACGGACTGATCGTATCAATGCGCTAACGTCTCGATTATTTAATCAAAACGCTCATCCAATTGACCGACTCGATCGTCCGATCTAGCCTGCGGCATGGACCTTCTGAACGACCATCTGTTACGGGCGCGCGCTTCGGGCGCCGTCTTCGCGCGCACCGTCGCAAGCCCGCCCTGGGGACTGCGGCTCGGCGGATCGATTCAGCTGGCCGTTCACGCGGTCGTCCAGGGGCGCGGATGGCTATGGCTCGACGATGGTGAGACCGAACCGATGCGGCTTACTCCGGGCGACGTCACGCTGGTGCGCGGCGGGCCGGACCATTCCATCGGGCATGAGCCCGGCGCCGAATGTCTCGATCCGGAGACATTCCGGGCCCGGCACGCGGGCGAGAGTGTTTCCGACGATCCGGGGGCGACCATCTTCCTGTGTGGCGCCTACCGGCTGTCCGGCGATATCGGCCGTGGCCTCCTCGCCGCGCTGCCACAGGTCATGCCGCTCACGCCGGCGATCGGCGACCCGCTGCGCGAGGTGATCAGTCTCTTGTCACGCGAGCTCTCTGCCTCTGAGCCCGGACAGAACACGGTCCTCGACCGCCTGCTCGACGTTCTTCTGGTCCTCGCTCTCCGTTCGAGCTTTCGCGAGAGCCCAACCACGCCGCGCTGGTATCGGGCGTCGGCGGATCCGCGCCTCAAGACGGCGTTGCAGGCGATTCATCAGGATGCGGCCCGGGCCTGGTCGGTCCCCGAGCTCGCGCGGATCAGCGGCCTCTCCCGCGCGTCCTTCGCCCGTATCTTCCGCGAGGCGCTCGGCCAGACGCCGATGGACTATCTCACCGACTGGCGCATGACACTTGCGCGCGATCATCTACGTGCCGATGACATGTCGCTCGCACAGATTGCCGAGAGGGTCGGCTACGGCTCGCCCTATGCTTTCGCCTCGGCCTTCCGGCGCCATCACGGGCAACCACCGGGCGCATGGCGGCTGCTGGAACTGGCCAATGCCGGCAACAGCGATGGAAGAGACCGCATTCACGGCGGCTGATCATCGGGCACATGACGGGAGCACGGGACGCTGCTCCGCTAGGCGGGCCACGCAATGAACCCGTCTGTCGCCAACAAGCCCCCCTCATCCACCCTTCTTCGCCGCGATCAGCGCCTGCTGGCAGGGCGGGGAGAGCTTGGCGAAATTGGCCTTGGCGCAGGCGGCGACGCGGCCTTCGCCCGGCGTGACGCCGGCGCAGACGGTCTTGAGGTCGGCCATGCAGGCGTCGCGCACCGCCTTGCGCTGCGCATCCGTCGGCTGCTGCGCGGCGGCGGCGGTCGTGGCGAGCGAGAGGATTGCGAGCAGGATCGAGACGGCGAAACGGCGGTGCATGGTCGGCTCCAATGGCTGGTGAAGCCACGATCACATCGCCGCGTTGCTCCGCGATGTCGTGCGCGTATCGATTTGTAACACCCCCCATTTGTGGTCCGGCACGGGGCGCCGGCGGCGCGTGAATGCCCGGTGAACACCCCCTTCAGCCGCCGTTCCGCCGCGTCTTCCTACAAGGAGGGCGTCACAACGCGGCACGGGCCGCAACGAAGGAGTGATCCCCATGATCCGTACCTCGCTCATCGGCGCCATCCTGCTCGCAGCGGCCGGCTTCGCCGCCAGCCCCGCCTCGGCGAACGATGTCCGCATCGAGCAGTATGGCTGGCAGAACTCGGCCGGCGGCGTCCAGAATGGCTGGCGCAACCGGGTCCGTGTCTATCAGGAAGGCCAGTTCAACAGCGCCACGGGCCAGCAATATGGCAGCCGCAACCTGTCGGCGATCGGCCAGCAGGGCGCGGGCAATTATGGCGCCACCTACCAGTATGGCGACCGCAATGTCGCCGGCATCGGCCAGTTCGGCTCGGGCCATACGGCGGTCCTGACGCAGGACGGCAATGGCAATGTCGCGGCCGGCGTGCAGGTCGGCCATGGCTGCGCCGCCGACGTCAACCAGGGCGGCAGCGGCAATGTCGCGGCCTTCGTGCAGGCCTGCCCCTGAGCCGGGCGGCAGTCCCGCTTTCGCGTCCGCCCCGCATCGAAACGGAGGAGAGGGCCGGCCGGCGCGCAACGCGCCGGGGCCCCTCCCCGCAGCAAAGGAGTTAAGTCCATGACCCGTCAGGACATGCGCTTCGCCGCCGTCGCCGTTCTGGTGCTGGCCGGTACGATCGCCGCCGGCGCGAATGTCGCCGCTGCCGGGCGCACGAGCGACAGCACCGGCACCGTCACGACCAGCGGCCCGATGCGCTGCGAGATCCGGCAAAGCCTCGAGGGCGACACGATCCTCATCCAGCCGGTCGTCCGCTCCGACCGCACCGTCAGCGGCGCCTACAGCCTCAGCCTCTCCGGCGGCGGCTCGGGCGGCTCGTCGAACATCCGCCAGGGCGGAGACTTCACGGCCGCGGCCGGCAGCGAGACACCGCTCGGACAGGTAAGCGTCAGCGCAGGCGGCATCTACAACGTCACGCTCAAGCTGACGGCAGGCGGCTCCAGCGTCAGCTGCGCCAAGAAGGTGACCGGCGCGATTTAGCGAGATCGATGTCTTGATTGGAGCACAGACGGCGCCACCAACGCCGCCGTCATCCCGGACTTGATCCGGGATCCATACCGCCGGTTCATCGGGCGCCTGGATGAACAGCAGCACAGCTGAATGGATCCCGGATCAAGTCCGGGATGACGGAGCTTTGTTCGGGCAGACCGTGAATCGATGCCAGACGCTGAGAAGAGAACGAACGGCCATCGGCGCCAGATGACCGCAAAGCATCGCTTTCCAAGGCCCCGGTATGACCGGGGCCTTTTCGTTATCCGGCGGCTGAACGATCTCTGAATGGCGCCTTCCGGCACGGTTCAGCCGACGAATGCGAAAGTGGCGACATCGCAAGGCAAGGCCCATCAGGAGACGCCGCCATGACCCGCACATTGCTCAAGACGCTGACCATCGCTGGCCTCGCCGCCCTGATCGGCGCGGCCCCGCTGGCGACCCCCGCGCTCGCCGGCGGCTCGGTCAGCTTCGCGCTCGCGCCGCGCAACGCTCAGGACGCGCAGATCATGGATTTCGGGCTGCGCGGCTATGCGCTCTATAACGGCATCCGCAGCGGCGCGCTGGTGCGCCAGTTCGGCCGCGGCAACCAGGCAGGCCTCGCGCAATATGGTGCCGGCAATGTCGGCGTGGTCCGACAGCAGGGCGATGGCCATGCCGCGACGCTGCAGCAGGTTGGCAACGCCAATTCCTACGGCATCTTCCAGTTCGGCCGGAACACGAATGCCGATGTCGTCCAGCAGGGCGACAGCGGAACGGGCGCGACCGTGCAGTTGGGCTGGTAGCCACCAGGCTCTTTGCTGGGTCGCGTTGTCTTCACGCGAACCGGGGCCACTTCGCTAAAAAACGCTCTCAGATCATCACGTCGCCGCCATTCATGTTGAGCGTCGCGCCGATGAAATAGGAGCCTTCGTCCGAGGCGAGCAGCAGCGCCGCGCCGGTGACTTCATCGACGCGGCCGAAACGGCCGATCGGCAGCTTTGCCGCAACCATGGCCTTCACCTCGGGCGGCACGCCGGCGCTCATCGGCGTCTCGATGATGCCGGGGCAGATGGCGTTCACCGTGATGCCGTCACGGGCGAGCTCATGTGCAAGCGCCTTGGTGAAGCCGATCACGCCGGCCTTGGAGGCGACATAGTGCGACAGCTCGGCCGCGCCCTTGTGCGCGAGCTGCGAGCCGAGATTGATGATCCGGCCCCAGCCGCGCGCCTTCATGCCTGGCACGACCTGCTGCGTGCACAGGAACGTACCGCGCAGATTGATGCCCATGACGCGGTCCCATTCTGAGACCGTCATTTCGGCAAAGGGCGTGTCGCGCAGCACGCCGGCATTGTTGACGAGGATATCGACGCCACCGAACTCCGCCTCGATCGCGGCGAAGGCGCTGGCGACGGACGCTTCGTCGGCGACGTCGCAGGCAAACGCCAGCGCAGCGTCGCCGATGCCGGCAGCGACCGCCCTCGCCGCCGCGATGTCGCGATCGAGGATCGCGACGCGCGCGCCCGCCGCCGCGAAGGTCTCGGCGATGCCGCGGCCAATGCCGCTGGCCGCGCCGGTGACGGCGGCGCGCCGCCCGCGAAGCTTGCTCATGAAGCGATCCTTTCAGGCGAACTGGGCGCGGAGATCGACCGTGCCGGTGACGCCGACATCGGCGAAATGCGCATCCAGCCATTCGTGCCCCGCCTCGCGCCCGGCATCGCGGAGCTGCTCGAAGAAGGCGGGAGAGGTGTCGAACTTGGTCGACGCGGAAAAGCGCTCCAGCGCCTTGCCGCCATCGATGCGGTGGACGCGGTTCCTCCGGTAGCGCTTCGGATCGAGCCGGCCCTCGTCGAGCATGCGATTGACGAAATCGATGGCGCGGAATTCGCGTAGGAGCGAGGCGTTGAACGTGATCTCGCTCATCCGCTCCAGGATCTCCTTGGTGCCGGTCGGCACGTCGTTGCGCTCGATCGGGTTGATCTGGACCAGAAGGATATCTTCCGCCTTCGTCTCGGTGAAGAAGGGGAAGAGCGCGGGATTGCCCATGAAGCCGCCATCCCAATAGGGCTCGCCATCGACCACCACGGTCTGGAACAGATAGGGCAGGCAGGCCGAGGCCATCACCGCATCGGCCGTGACCTCGCCATCGGTGAAGACCTTGATCTTGCCGTTGCGTACATTGGTCGCCGAGATGAAGAGCTTGGGCGAGGCCGCCGCGCGCACGCGCTCGAAATCGACGAGGCTCTCGACGAGATCGCGCAGCGGATTGATGTTGTGCGGGTTGAAACCATACGGAGACGTCAGGTTCGACATCATGTCGAGCCATTGCGTGGGGCGGAAGGCCGGGACGTTCCAGAACGACATCCAGCTTTGCAGCAGGTCGCGCGCCCCGCCGATCGTGCTGGCGCGCGAGACGCCGGTCCAGAATTCCGCCAGCCTTTCGCGCGCCGCCTCGTTGCCGCCGCGCACGAGGCCATCGGCCAGCACCACCGCGTTCATCGCGCCGGCGCTGGTGCCCGAAATGCCGTCAAAGGCGAGCCGCCCGTCCTCGAGCAGCGCGTCGATGACGCCCCAGGTGAAGGCGCCGTGCGCGCCGCCGCCCTGGAGCGCCAGATTGATCGTCCGCCGCCCCCCTTTGCCCTTGCCGGCGTCCGGACCCGCCTTCGCCTGGCCCGGGAAGAGGCGCGGGACCTTCATTCCGCGGTCCAGCCGCCGTCGATCGATTGCAGCGCGCCGGTGATGTTCTTCGCCGCATCGGTGGTCAGGAACAGGGCGAGGCCCGCGACTTCCTCCACCGTGACGAATTCCTTGGTCGGCTGCGCGGCGAGGAGCACGTTCTTCTTCACTTCCTCCTCGGAAATGCCGCGCGCCTTGGCCGTATCGGGGATCTGCTTCTCGACCAGCGGCGTCCAGACATAGCCGGGGCAGATCGCGTTCACGGTGATGCCCTGCTGCGCGACTTCGAGCGCCACCGTCTTGGTGATGCCGGCGATGCCGTGCTTGGCCGCGACATAGGCGACCTTATAGGGCGAGGCGACCAGCGCATGCGCGGAGGCCGTGGAGATGATGCGGCCCCAGCCCTTCTTCCGCATCGCCGGCAGCGCCACGCGGATGGCGTGGAAGGCGGCCGAGAGGTTGAGCGCGATGATCAGGTTCCACTTGTCGATCGGAAACTCGTCGATCGGCGCGACGTGCTGCACGCCGGCATTGTTGACGAGCACGTCGATCGCGCCGAACTCCTTCTCGACACCGCCGACCATGGCCGCGATCTCGTCCGGCTTGGTCATGTCGGCGCCAAAGTAGCGCGCCTCGACGCCGTTCTCGGACGCCAGCGCCGCGCGGATCGCCTCGATCTCGCCCGCGTCGCCGAAGCCGTTCAGGACGATATTCGCACCCGCCCCGGCGAGCGCCTTCGCGATCCCGAGCCCGATCCCCGATGTCGAGCCCGTGACGAGCGCCGTCTTGCCGGTAAGATGCTTGCCGTCAGCCATGATCCGTCTCCGATCGTTCGAGAGGTGGGATGCCTCTCCCCGCTCCCTATATATTGCAGTGCGAGAGGCGCGGAAACCGCATACGCATGCTGAAGGGTCCAATCGGGCGCCGAGGCGTGCTAGAAGGGCGGCATGCCGCAGGGCCCCCTGTCCCGGAGCGGAAGGTGATGGAACCGATCGAGCACGAGAGCGGCGCCGCCGCGCTGGAGCACACCGAGCACGACCACGAGCATTGCGCCGAGGGCGCGATGGCGCGCGCCGAGGCGGTGTCGAGCGCGCAGGGCCTGCGCTTCACCGACCAGCGCCGCAAGGTGCTCGCCGCGCTCGCCGAAAGCCATGTTCCCGCCAGCGCCTATGACGTGATCGACCGCCTCGCCTTGACCGGGCCGCGGCCCGCGCCAATCAGCGTCTATCGCGCGCTCGATTTTCTCGTCGAGCACGGCTTCGCCCACCGCATCGAGAGCCGCAACGCCTATATCGCCTGCTCGCACAGCACGGCGGTGCATGGCCATCCCGGCGCCGTCACCGTCTTCCT
Organism: Kaistia hirudinis; assembly: GCF_014196455.1. Taxonomy (GTDB): domain Bacteria; phylum Pseudomonadota; class Alphaproteobacteria; order Rhizobiales; family Kaistiaceae; genus Kaistia; species Kaistia hirudinis. The sequence goes on along the minus strand of NZ_JACIDS010000002.1, from coordinate 191,338 downwards.
GCTCTGCGACGCCTGCGGCGCGGCCGCCGAGGCCGCCTCGGCCGAGCTCGCCGGCGCGCTCGACGCGGTGACGCGCGCCGCCGCCTTCACGCCGCGCTCGCCCGTGATCGAGATCCGGGGCCTTTGCGCCCGCTGCCGGACGGCGTGACATGCGCCGGCCGAGCGAACCTATGCCCAAGAGCGCCCCTTGAACGAACCGAGCGCCCCATGAACGAGATGACCCTTCCGCTCGCCGCCGAATTCCCCGCCGGCCCCCTGCTCCGCCGTCCCGCCGTTGCCGTCCGCGTCGGCAAGGTCACGGTCGGCGGCGCGGCGCCGGTCGTCGTGCAGTCGATGACCAATACCGACACGGCCGATATCGACGCGACGGTCGCGCAGGTGGCCGCGCTCGCCCGCGCCGGCTCGGAGCTCGTGCGCATCACGGTCGACCGCGACGAGGCCGCCGCCGCCGTGCCGCATATCAAGGAGAAGCTGCTCGCGCGCCGCATCGACGTGCCACTGATCGGCGATTTCCACTATATCGGCCACAAGCTGCTCACCGAGCATCCGGCCTGCGCCGAGGCGCTCGACAAATACCGCATCAATCCCGGCAATGTCGGCTTCGGCGAGAAGCGCGACCGCCAGTTCGCGACGCTGATCGAGCTCGCGATCCGCTACGACAAGCCCGTGCGCATCGGCGTCAACTGGGGTTCGCTCGACCAGGACCTCCTGACCCGCCTGATGGACGCCAACGCCGCCAGCGCCAACCCGATCTCGGCCAATGCCGTGATGCGCGAGGCGATCTGCCAGTCGGCAATCCTCTCCGCCGCTCTCGCCGAGAAAATCGGCCTCGCCCGCGAGAAGATCATCCTCTCGGCCAAGGTTTCGGGCGTGCAGGACCTGATCGCCGTCTATCGCGACCTCTCGCGCCGGTCCAACCATGCGCTGCATCTTGGCCTCACCGAGGCGGGCATGGGCTCGAAGGGCATCGTCGCCTCCTCCGCCGCCATGGGCATCCTGCTGCAGGAGGGCATCGGCGACACGATCCGCGTCTCGCTGACGCCCGAGCCGAATGGCGACCGCACGCGCGAGGTGCAGGTGGCGCAGGAACTGCTGCAGACCATGGGCTTCCGCGCCTTCCTGCCGATCGTCGCCGCCTGCCCCGGCTGCGGGCGCACCACCTCGACCGTCTTCCAGGAACTCGCCTCCAAGATCCAGGAGGACATCCGCAAGGCCATGCCGCAATGGCGCGAGCGCTATCCCGGCGTCGAGGCGCTGAAGGTCGCGGTCATGGGCTGCATCGTCAACGGCCCCGGCGAATCCAAGCACGCCGACATCGGGATCTCATTGCCGGGCACAGGCGAAACGCCCTCCGCGCCGGTCTTCATCGACGGCAAGAAGGCCGTGACGCTGAAGGGACCGGGGATCGCCGAGGAGTTTCAGCGGCTGGTTGGGGAGTATGTGGAGAAGCGGTGGGGGTGAGACGACCGCCGCGCTAAGGTCGATCGCGAGCCGAGCCATCTGGCACGCCGCGCTCACGCGGGACAGCGGGAACCGGACCATAGCGCAACTGTCCAATGCCGGCGACAAATATTCGGGGAGACGACTTGAGGAAATTCGACTCTTCAGTTCTTGAGTACCTGGATAAGCTTTGTAATGGCGATCCCATCGAGTCGATTGGCCTCGGAATTTACAACTTCTCCATATCGTTTGGCCGCATCCGATCCATCAATGCCATGCTAAAGGTCGCCTTCTTCCTAGAAGGTCGTACATATGAGTGGGAAGAAGGCCCGACCGCGATCCCGGTATGGATGATCATCGGACAAGTACCGGAGCGATTCGAGCTGCCTACCCCGTTCGTGCTCAGGATGTGGCTGGCGTCTGGGGACTATGTCGACTTTTACACCGACGAGAACCCTTACGAGGCAACCACCATCGAGATCATAGGCGACGGTGTGACTATGCTGGACGTATTTTGATGGAACGAGAGGCCAATCCCGCCGACCGAGTTCGGTCTGGCGCGAGCGCCATCCCGGCGCCGAGGCGCTGAAGGTCGCGGTCATGGGCTGCATCGTCAACGGCCCCGGCGAATCCAAGCACGCCGACATCGGGATCTCATTGCCGGGAACAGGCGAAACGCCCTCCGCGCCGGTCTTCATCGACGGCAAGAAGGCCGTGACGCTGAAGGGCCCGGCGATCGAGGAGGAGTTTCAGCGGTTGGTTGGGGAGTACCTGGAGAGGCGGTGGGGGAGAGGCAAGGATGCGAGCAGCTTAGGTTTCGTTTTGCTTTTGGACATTAGGAGGTTGCCCGCGCTTTTACCGCGCCAATTACCTCCTTTCTCAGCTTATCTCGAAGATCCGGGGAGTCATTTGCATCCGGTAAATAGTATATTCGTACCCCTGTATAACGTTTATCTGATAAATGATAGAGCAACGATTCTCTATGAGAGACTAGTAATTCAGCTCGATTAGTCAATGAATTCTTTATAAAGATCGCTTCAACTAGTTGCCCATCGTCGAGATCCTCCAACTTGTCGCCAGATGTCACAGAAGATATTCTCTTCGTGTTCCGCCATACTCGGAACCGTCTCGAGTCGAGGCCGAATTTGGTCGCTGCGTCTTTGGTAGCACGTTCAGCTGCATCGATCGTTAGTGTGTAGGCATCATCATTCAGCAAGGGAGCAAAATCCTCCCAAGCCGCCAAAAGTTTTGCTGCCTTCCGGTTTAGCACTGCTTCCAAATGAGCACTAAGAATTGGATCGCTGGAACCTAGACTTATCGCCAGCTCTTTAAATCGCTCTATTATACTGAAGTCATCGAACGTCCTCCATATTCCGTTAGCGATTGAAGCCCTTATTGCTCTCGACGAAAAATCTACAATGCCCCGGTCCATCAGAGCTGTGATAGACTCCGTCAGACTCCATTCTAATGCAGCAACAGTTTTGTGAAACGGAACCTGCAAATGATCGTAATATCGCGAGACCAAAAGATGATCAGCTGCCCGAACCGCCTTATTCTCAAAACAAAACTTTCCCTCACAGTCAATCGTTGATTGATCTACAAGAAATCTAATATCAACAGATCCGTATGGTGTACCACTAAAGTGGGCTGTTCTGTTGAGATAATCCAATCTATCGCAATCAAGATCGGAGCTTATTATTGGAAGAAGCGGCTCCGGCATCGCTTTACCTAATAGCTCGGATACCAAAGCGGCATCTAAGCCATGACGCAAGAAAATTTCTGCCAATTCCGAATCGCTTGAAACAATCAGCCGGCCGACATCCTCATGACCAAACGCAGGAGGGTCACTTACCCCCAGGGGGGTGAGATCGCCAATGGGGGATGGCAAATCCCCGGCGCCGCGCTCAACAAACGCTTCAGCCGGGCGCACCTGTAAAAGAAGATCTTTTCGTTTATAGTAATCAACAACCAAATGCTCTGTAGCATGTGAAAATGGATAATGCCCGATATCATGGACTAGCGCAGCCAATCTCAGCGCAATTATCCTGCTTTTTTCTATCTGGATATCACTATTTCTTTGCAACGACTCCAAAATACTGGATGCATTATAACATGCTCCGACCGAATGAGCAAATCGAGAATAGGCCGCCCCCGGAAACACAAGATGCGCCAGCCCAAGCTGACGAACATTATGCAGTCTCTGGAACGCACGAGAAGATACAATCTCTGACTCAAGGTCGCTTAGCCCGATATTCCCGTGTATGGGATCGGAAATTCTTCTACGAAAGAATTCGTCAAGCACGCCATACCTCGTCAACGATTAGCTAAGATACCCGCACTGCCGAAGCCTATTGTAGCCCACGTCGATAAAATCTCTCAGATGCGGCTTCTCTGCCGACAACAATTCTTTCATTTTGCCAAAGTCTAAACGACTATATGTCATTAGATAGTGAATAGACGCAAGTAATTCATACCAATTTGGCACACCTAAGCCAACGCCAGAAGGCTTATTCAAAATATCCTTTGCCTTCGCGAGTCCTGTATTTAGTCCTGGACTAAGATTGTACTGCTCCACTTCGGACGCAGAAGATCTCAGTTCATCACTCAATCGATAATAGTCTTTTGTGAGATTTGTTGAATACGGCCCTCGAACATACCAACTATAGGAATAGCCCAAATTCACACCAGAGGCCTGAATCAAGTATATCGCCTTTTGGAGGCGCAATCGATCCATCACCGTGCCAATCTCCGTCGGCTCGGCAACGGCGTCGAGCACGAGCTTGAGTGCGATAGTGTTGGCGTCCACGAATCCGCTCCTACAGATTGCATCTCGGTTCTATATATGTTCTATTTCTCTGTTTGGATCAAGGGCCCGAGCAGCACTTGGGACGCAAGCACCCAGCCCTTGGGCCTGGGTAGCTTCGGCGCCAGCCGAAGCGTGCTTGGCGTTGATGCAGCGCGACGGCCTGCCCTCTCCCCCCTTGTGGGGGAGAGCTGGAGAGGGGGGGTGCGGGGCTTGGCGTGAGGACGGATCGGAGAGGTCACGGCGGGGTACCCCCCCCTCCCCGGCCCTCCCCCACAAGGGGGGAGGGAGAAGAGGGTGACTCAGCCCCCTCCCCGAAAACGCCGAGGCGTTTTCGATTTGCCCTCCAGCGGCGGGTCGAGGGGAGCGGCCAGCCGGCGCCGTTCGGTCCCTCCTCGTCGAGGCCGTAAACCCTCACCCTGCCGCCCTAAGGCCTCTCGCTCGCTGCGCTCCCGGCGACGCCAAGGCCGTCAGGCCTCTCCCTCAGGGAGAGGGGAAAAGCGCCGGCGCCTCGCCCGCTCACTCCGGATAGCTCTCCGCGCCGTCCTGGGCGTCGCGGTGGAACAGGATGAAGGCCAGCGGGTTGCCGGGTTCGGCCATGGCGTCGCTGCGCTGGCCCGTCACCACGCCGGCGACGGCGGTTTCATATTCGGCGACGATCTCGCCGAAGCTGTTGCGCTGGATGGCGATCTTCTGTCCGGGCTGGACGCGGTCACCCAGCCGGACCAGCGGCTCGACCAGCCCGCCCTCCCTCGCCAGGATCGGAAAGGCGCTGTTGCCGGTGAAGACGTCGACGTCCTTGCCCGTGCGCCCCATCGGCCCGGCGACGATGCCGTAATGCTTGAGGACGTTCATCGTCCCCTCGACGAACAGCGCGGCCATGTCGAGATCGAGCACGCGCGCGGCGCCGATCTCCGGCGTGAAGGCGGGGATGCCGGCATCCATGAAGGCGTTGTGCAGCACGCCCGGATAGACGTGATTGTCGAAGATCTGGTCGACGGGATAGAGCTCGATCATCGCCTTCACCGCCGGCACATCCATGCCGCCGATGTTGAAGGCCGCGACCTCGAAACCCGTCGTGCCGGTGTGGAAGTCGATCGCCGCATCGGCGTTCGGCCGCAGCAGGCGGTTGAACAGGAGCCCGGCATGGCGGCTCGGCGCGGTGAGGCCGTTTTCGTCGCCCGGCCATTCGCGGTTCAAATCGATGAGATCGGCGCCGCGGCCCGCATTCGGCCATCGGCGCTGCATGCCCTCCATCGCCGGACGGGCGATATCGGTCACGGCCATCACCGTGCCCGACATGGCGGCCGGATCGAGCTGGTTCATCACGGAATGGACCGTATGCACCGAACTCATCTCGTCGCCATGCACGCCGCTCGTCAGCACGACGCGCTTGCCCGGTTTCGCGCCCTTCGCGACCACGACGGACACATACCAGTGCTGTCCGGTCGGCATCTCGACGCCCTGGAAATAGAGAAGGTGCTTCCGCCCGCCCTCCAGATCGCCGACATCGAGCGTGCTGACGACCTTCCGGCCCGCGATGATATCGCCCGTATAGACGGTCGCGCCGGCTGCGGCGGGCGCGGCAGCCGCGGCCTCGGCACGGGCGGAGCCCGCGGAGGCTGCGAGCCCGGCCGAGGCACCGAGCGTCGCCGCCGATGCGATCAGAAAGCCTCGCCGATCGAGGCGCTCATGAGGGTTGTTCGACATGCCGTGGCTCCCTTCGCGCAAAGACCCGTGCAGGGCGACCCTGCTTGCGGGCAAGAGCGGCGGCGCCGAGACCAGCGGCGAGCCGTCCTCAGGACGGCAGCATGATCACCTTCGTGCCGACCGCCGTCTTGTCATAGAGGTCGATCATGTCCTGGGTGAGGAGGCCCGTGCAGCCGCTCGTCACGCCCTTGCCGATCGAGTCCGGGTGGCTGGTCGCGTAGATGGTGTAGAGCGTGTAGACGCCGTCCTGGTAGAGATAGAGCGTGCGCGCGCCGAGCGGATTGTCGAGGCCGCCGGGCATGCCCTTGGCGTATTTCGCCGCCTCGGGCTGGCGCGCGATCATCTCCTTGGGCGGCGTCCAGGTTGCCCATTCGCCCTTGCGGCCGACATAGACATTGCCATCCCAGCGGAAGCCGTCGCGGCCGACATTGGCGCCGTAGCGCGTCGCCTTGTTGTTGCCCTCGATCCGGTAGACGTAATAGTTCTTCGGATCGATGATGATCGTGCCGACCGCTTCCTTCGACGGATAGTCGACCGTGCGGCGGTAATATTTCGGGTTGAGCTTGTCGAGATTGACCGCGGGGATATTGAACTTCGGATCCGCGACCGGGCCATAGACCTTGCGCGCCTCGGTGAGGCTCATGCCGCCCATGCAGCCCGCGAGGCTGAGCGCGCCGAGGCTGGCGCCCGCGCCGATGAAGAACGCGCGGCGGCTGAGGCCGCCGGTCCCGCGCGCCATCGGGTCCATCGTGCCGGCATCGGCGTTCCGACCGTTCATGATCATGTTCATGGGCATCCCTTGAGGCAGCCGGCCGACGACGACATGCTCCGAGCTCCGGCGCCGAGCACATTTCCCCCGCAGATAGCCTCGGGACGCCCCCGCTGGCAAGCGCATGCTTCGTCGCGGGGGCCGGGTCGACGGCGGAACGGCGCGCGGCGTGGTGCCTATCGGTCTCGCCGCGAGCGCCGGAGGTCGGCGCAATTGACACAGAGGCGCGCGCTCTTGGGCCCACCCGGCCATGGCCCGTTGTGCGGCGGCGGGGCGCGTTCATAGTCGGCGAAGCGAGGACGGGCGCGGCGATTCGATCGCGCCGGGTGGAGACACAGGCGATGTGCCGTCGCCGGGAATGGGAGGCTCCATGATGAAGCGGATATTCGCCCCGACGCTGGCCGGAACCGTGGCCGCCTGCCTCCTCGCCGGCGCCGATGCGCGCGCGGCGGATCTTTCGGCGGTTATCGCCCCCACCGGCCCGATCGCGGCGCCGGCATCGCTGATGCCCGATCACGCCTTCTTCGGCGGCGTCGGCCTCGGCGTCGGTTATTCCGATTTCACCGACCAATATCTCTATGCGAAGGGCGTCTCGCTCATCTCGCAGGGCGGCGTGCCCTATGCCTATGGCTCGGCCGGCGGCTCGACCACGCCGAACGCTGGCTCGGACTGGACGCTGACGCCGACGGCGCAGTTCGGCTACTTCCAGGAGCTTCCCGGCACGGGCTGGGTGGTCGGCGGCAAGCTCGCCTACAGCTATCTCGGCGCCTCGTCCACGACCGATCACGTCGCCGTGCCGCAGGCGGGCTCCTTCACCGGCCCGAGCCCGGCCTCGTTCACCGGCAATGTGCTGGTGCGATCCTTCGAGACCAAGATCAACCAGCAGATCGCGCTGACGCCCTTCGTCGGCCGCGCCTATAGCCGCGGCTTCGTCTATTTCGGCGCCGGCCCCTCGATCGCGCAGACCGAGACCAATCTGAACGACGTCTATGGCTTCGCCGACATCAACGGCACGCATTACGACATCACCGGCCAGGCGGCGAATTATTCGAGCTCGAGCTGGAACTGGGGCGGGACGCTCACGGCCGGCGGGACCTATTTCATCACCAAGGACTGGTTCCTCGACACCAGCTACGCCGTCAACTTCACGCAGAAGAGCCATGGCGAATTCGCGAGCCCGTTCTCGACCTCGGCAGCCGGCTTCGACGACAAGGGCATCCTCAGCGGCAATTTCTCCGGCGGCGTGACGACGCAGACGGTGACGATCTCGATCAACCGCGCCCTCTGAGCGGTTTCGCGTCCTCGCGCCGGGTTGGGCTCTCCTTAACCCCGCCCGGCGAGGCTCTTGCGTCCGCGCCGGCAAGACCGTAACTCGGTCGGCGGGGCAAGGAGTTCGTCATGGCGTCCCGGCGCGATCCCCTCGACAATCCGACCACCACCGACCGGCTCGCGAGCCTCGTGCGCGATGCCTGGAACGCCGTCACGCTCGGGCGCGGGACGCTGGAGCCGCGCGATCCGATCGTGCTGGTCCTCGTCTATCTCCTCGCCGTCTCGCTCCTCTTCGTCGCCGTCCCGTCGCTCGACCTCGCGCTGTCGCGCCCGTTTTTCGCCAATGGCGGCTTCCGGGCGGCGCATGTCGAGAGCCTCATTCGCCTCAGGATGCTCGGCGACCAGCTCATCATCCTGGTCCTGGTCGTGATCATCGCGGCCGTGCTCGGCAAGATCGTCTGGCCGAGCCGCCCGATCGGAATCCGCCCGCGCTCGGGCCTCTTCATGATCGCGAGCCTGGCGTTCGGGCCCGGCCTCGTCGTCAACGGCCTGTTCAAGAGCTTCTCCGGCCGGCCGCGTCCCGTCGCGGTGGATGTGTTCGGCGGCCCCTCCCCCTTCGTGCCGGCCTGGCGCTTCTCGGACTATTGCACGTCCAACTGCTCGTTCATCTCCGGAGAGGCGTCGAGCGCCATGTGGCTGATGGGACTGGTGTTTCTCGCGCCTAAGCCCCTGCGGCCGATCCTCGCCGTGCCGATCGGCGCGCTGGTCGCCGCGCTGTCGCTGAACCGCATCGCCTTTGGCGGCCACTTCGCTTCGGATGTGCTGATTGCGTTCGGCTTCACGCTGCTGGTGATGATCGTGCTCTACCGGCTGATCGTCACGAGCCCGTTCGGCGCCCGCTTCGACGCCGCGGTCGAGGCGAGCCTCGCACGCACCGGCCGGCGGCTTCGCGCGCGCTTTCGCTGAGTTGCCGCGCGGTTGGCGGCATATTATAAGCCGGCCACCGTTCCATTCGCGAAAAGAAGCCGAAATGTCCGACGTCAAGAAGGTCGTCCTTGCCTATTCCGGCGGGCTCGATACCTCCATCATCCTGAAATGGCTGCAGCTTCAGTATCAGGCGGAGGTGGTTACCTTCACCGCGGATCTCGGCCAGGGCGAGGAGCTCGAGCCGGCCCGCAAGAAGGCCGAGATGCTCGGCGTCAAGCAGATCTATATCGAGGATGTGCGCGAGGAATTCGTGCGCGACTTCGTCTTCCCGATGTTCCGCGCCAATGCGCTTTACGAGGGGCTCTATCTGCTCGGCACCTCGATCGCGCGGCCGCTGATCGCCAAGCGTCTGGTCGAGATCGCGCATGAAACCGGCGCCGACGCCATTGCCCATGGCGCCACCGGCAAAGGCAACGACCAGGTCCGCTTCGAGCTTTCCGCCTATGCGCTCGATCCCAACATCAAGGTGATCGCGCCCTGGCGCGAATGGGACTTCAAGTCGCGCACTGATCTGATCGAGTTCGCCGAGAAGAACCAGATCCCGGTGGCCAAGGACAAGCGCGGCGAGGCGCCGTTCTCGGTCGACGCCAACCTGCTGCACTCCTCCTCCGAGGGCAAGGTGCTGGAGGATCCCTCGCAGGAGCCGCCGCCCTACGTCTTCATGCGCACCGTGTCGCCGGAAGAGGCGCCGGATGTCGCGACCTATGTCGAGATCGGCTTCGAAAAGGGTGACGCCGTCTCGATCAACGGCGTCCACCTGTCGCCCGCGACGATCCTGACCAAGCTGAACGATCTCGGCCGCGACAATGGCATCGGCCGCCTCGACCTGGTCGAGAACCGCTTCGTCGGCATGAAGTCGCGCGGCGTCTATGAGACGCCCGGCGGCACGATCCTGCTGGCGGCGCACCGCGCCATCGAGAGCCTGACGCTCGACCGCGAGGCGGCGCATCTCAAGGATTCGATCATGCCCCGCTATGCGGAGCTGATCTATTACGGCTTCTGGTTCGCGCCGGAGCGCGAGATGCTGCAGGCGCTGATCGACAAGAGCCAGGAGCATGTCGAAGGCACGGTCCGGCTGAAGCTCTACAAGGGCAATGTCATCGTCGTCGGTCGTTCCTCGCCGAAGTCGCTCTATTCCGACGCGCTCGTCACCTTCGAGGACGATCGCGGCGCCTATGACCAGAAAGACGCGGCCGGCTTCATCCGCCTGAACGCGCTCCGCTTGCGGACGCTCGCGGCCCGCAAGAAGCTCGGCGACTGAGCGCCTTTCACGCAAGTGTCACGCGCCCGGCAAGGGCGCGTCATGGGCCGTGGATAGATTGGATCCATTCCTAACTGAAGGGATGGCTCCCCCATGGCTTTTCGTCTTACCGAAAATCGACTTTCCCGCCGCGCTTTCCTGCGCTCCACCGCCGCGACCGGCCTTCTCGCCGCCACCGGCTCGCTGGCGCTGCCCGGCATCAGCCGCGCTGCCGACCGTCCGGTCGCGACGCATGGCGTCCAGTCCGGCGACGTCGCCGCGGATCGCGCCGTGCTGTGGTCGCGTACCGACCGCCCGGCCCGCGCCGTGTTCGAGTGGTCGACGACGGAGAGCTTCGCCAATCCGACGCGGCTGCCGGCGCTGACGGCGCTGCCCGAGAACGACTATGCCGTGAAGATCCTGGCCGAGGGCCTGCCCTCCGATCAGGAGATCTTCTACCGCGTGCTGTTCAGCGATCTCGCCGATCCGAACGTCGTGGCCGAACCGGTCACCGGACATCTGCGCACCGCGCCGACGGGCCTGCGCGACGTCTCCTTCGTGTGGTCGGGCGACACGGTCGGCCAGGGCTGGGGCATCAATCCCGATGCCGGCGGCATGAAGGGCTACGCGACCATGCTGAAGCATGATCCGGACTTCTTTATCCACTCCGGCGACAACGTCTATGCCGACGGCGTCATCAAGGCCGAAGTCGACCTGCCCGACGGCACGAAGTGGAAGAACATCACCACGCCGGAGAAGTCGAAGGTCGCCGAGACGCTCGACGAGTTCCGCGGCCAGTACAAGTACAACTTCATGGACGAGAATGTCCGCGCCATGTATGCGGCCGTTCCGGTCCTCACCCAGTGGGACGACCACGAGGTCACCAATAACTGGTCGGATTCGAAGGTCCTCGGCGACGCCTATACCGAGAAGAACATCCACGTCCTGACGGCGCGGGCGGCCAAGGCCTTCCACGAATGGATGCCGATCGCCACGACGCTCGTCGAGCCGCAGCGCGTCTATCGCAAGATCGCCTATGGCCCGCATCTCGACGTGTTCATGATCGACATGCGCACCTATCGCGGACCGAACGGCGACAATCTGGAGCCGGTCGAAGGCGGCACGGCGGCCTTCCTCGGCGCCGAGCAGCTCGCCTGGCTGAAGCGCTCGCTGCTCGATTCCAAGGCGACGTGGAAGGTGATCGCGGCCGACATGCCGCTGTCGCTCGTCGTCTGGGACAACGGCAAGGACAAGAAGGGCTTCGAGGCCGTCTCGAACAATGAGGGCGGCAAGCCGCTCGGCCGCGAGCTCGAATTCGCCGAACTGCTGCGCTTCATCAAGGCGGCCGGCGTCAAGAACACGGTCTGGCTGACCGCGGACGTGCACTACACGGCCGCGCATTACTACAGCCCCGACAAGGCCGCGTTCCAGGATTTCGAGCCCTTCTGGGAGTTCGTCTCCGGCCCGATCCATGCCGGCACCTTCGGCCCGAACGATCTCGACATGACCTTCGGACCGGAAGTGAAGTTCGTGAAGGCGCCGGAGGCCGGCCAGGTCAACCTGCCGCCGTCGGCCGGGCTGCAGTTCTTCGGCCATGTCGCGATCGCCGCCGATACCGGCGTCATGACCGTGACGCTGATGGACACGACCGACACCGCGCTCTGGTCTGTCGACCTCGAGCCGAAGCGCGCCTGATCGCCGCATCCAACACCGGGCCGCCGGATTCGTCCGGCGGCCCGAGCCCTCGTCGCATCGCTTGTTGCTAAACCTTCGCAAGAAAGTTAAGTTACCGGGACAGGTCGCGTTCCGGGACGACGGACCGCGACTGTTGCAACTTGCATATACAACGACGGGCGGCTTTCGCATGCGGATGGATCTGGTCAGGAAGGCAAATCGCGCCGACAAGCGGCCGTCGGAAGTGAAGACGATGCTGCGCGGCGCCGGCTTGCGTCCCACCCGCCAGCGCCTGGCGCTCGCCGAAATTCTCTTTGCCCAGGGCAACCGCCACATCTCGGCCGAAGAGCTGCATGACGAGGCGATGGATCATCGCGTCCCCGTCTCCCTCGCGACCGTCTACAACACGCTGCACCAGTTCACGGAAGCCGGGCTGCTGCGCGAGGTCGCGGTCGACGGGTCGAAGACCTATTTCGACACCAACGTCGACGACCACCACCACTTCTTCGTCGAAGGCGAGAACCGGATCGTCGATATCCCGGTTTCGGGCCTGCGAGTCCATGAACTGCCCGAGCCCATGCCCGGCATGGAGATCGCACGCGTCGACATCATCGTGCGCCTGCGCCGCATCGGCAGCTGACCGCGGCCGACGGGCCGTTTCGATTTCGTCCTTGTGAAGATTGCGCCAGCGGATCCTTGCCGCTGGCGTTGCTGTTTGTGCGGGGCCTTCAAACGCTGGGTTCCGCCCGGTGCGCCATAACGCTTCGCCACCGGACGCCGCGCGAGCGGACAAGACTCAATCGATCGTTTCGTCCGGATAGACGCCCCAGAGGCGATCCTGCTGGATCCAGCCCTTGAAACGCGGATCGGTGAGCCGGCACCAGCCCTTCTCGCAGGTGGTGACATTGGCGACCACCTTGGGCTGGAGATAGGCGGTGATCGCCGCGGTATCGGCAGGCTCGGAATGGATCGCCAAGGGCGCGCCCGTTTCCCAGGGCGCCACGACGGCGGTGCGCTTGCCGATCAGCAGGCTGTGGAAGACCCAACCCTCGGTGCCGTCTGAATCACGAATGCGCCGCCAATTATCGAATTCCTGCACGATCTCGACCGGCAGGCCGGATCGCGTGAACACCCAGGAGACGCGGTAATCCTGTCCCGGCCCCACGCGCACATTGACGCGGCCGGCCTTCAGCGAGACGAAGCGCGGCAGCGGCAGGCCGCTCGGTCCGAGCTTCGGCGCCGCGCCGGCAGCACCCTGAGCCGAGACCATCGGCGCGGGGAGCAGGACCAGAAGCAACGCGGCAGCCGCCGCGAGAATCGTCGCCTGCCGGCCCATCCGCCGACCGCGGGCCTGCGAACGTCCGAAGTCCTTTCCTGCCACCCTCATCGTATCCGGTACCCCTGCGGAACGCGCCGAATGCGGCCACCATCTTCCCGATCAGGCGCCGCACCGGTAATCTCGCCCCGACATGGTCGCGGCAGCCTCGCTCGGCGAGGCTGATCTGGCGGGATAGGCGCTGCACCTCGGCGTCCAATCTGACGGCCCGTGGTTAACGTGGCCTCAACGGAGAGATTGAGCACGATGAAGAAGCGTCCGCGTGTGATCGTGACCCGGCGGCTCCCGGACGCAATCGAAACCCGCATGCGCGAGCTGTTCGAGACGGATCTCAACATCGACGATCATCCGATGAGCAGCGCCGAACTGGTCGACGCGGTCGGCAAGGCGGATGTGCTCGTCCCGACCGTCACAGACCGGATCGACGCCAGCCTGATCGCCGCCGCCGGTCCACAGCTGAAGCTGATCGCGAGCTTTTCCAACGGATTCGATCATATCGACGTCGAGAGCGCGAGCGCGCGCGGCATCGCCGTCACCAATACCCCTGGCGTGCTGACACAGGACACCGCCGACATGACGATGGCGCTGATCCTCGCCGTCCCGCGCCGCCTCGTCGAGGGCGCGCGCGTTCTGTCGCGCGATGCGGACTGGGCCGGCTGGACGCCGACCTGGATGCTGGGACGGCGGCTCGGTGGCAAGCGGCTCGGCATCGTCGGCATGGGCCGCATCGGACAGGCCGTCGCCCGGCGGGCCAAGGCGTTCGGCCTTTCGATCCACTATCACAACCGCCATCGCGTGAGCGCGGCGATCGAAAACGAGCTCGAGGCGACCTATTGGGACAGCCTCGACCAGATGCTGGCGCGCATGGACATCATCTCGGTCAATTGCCCGCGCACGCCCGGCACCTATCATCTGCTCTCCGAACGCCGCCTCAAGCTGATGCGTCCCGAGGCCTATCTCGTGAACACCTCGCGCGGCGAAGTGATCGACGAGAGCGCGCTGATCCGCCTACTCGATTCCGGCGCCATCGCCGGGGCCGGGCTGGACGTGTTCGAGCACGAGCCGATGATCAGCCCCAAGCTGCTGCGCCTCGCCGAAAACGGACGCGTCGTGCTGCTGCCGCATATGGGCTCGGCGACCATCGAAGGGCGGCTCGAAATGGGCGAGAAGGTGCTGATCAATATCCGCGCCTTCTTCGACGGCCACCGGCCGCCGGATCGCGTCCTGCCATCCATGCTGTAAGGCCTCGGGTCAGAAGGCCCGGCGCGCCTGGCTCAGCCGCGCGGCGGTGCGGTCGAGCCGCGGATGACGAGTTCGGTATCGAGCATGACCTGCCGCGGCGCATCGTCATGCTCGAGAATCATGGCGACCGCCTCCCGGCCCATCCGCTCAATCGGCTGCGCGATTGTGGTGAGGGGCGGATCGGAGCGCTCGGCCTCCGGCACGCCGTCGAAGCCCACGACCGAGACATCCTCAGGGACCTTGAGGCCTTTCGCGCGCAGCCAATCGAGCGCGATGAGCGCGGCGCGGTCGGACATGGCGAGGATGGCGGTTGGCGGCTCGGACAGGGAAAAGACATGGTCCAGCGCTGCCGACACCGTCTCCGAATCGTTGCGCGTCTCGACGATGGGCACGGTGTGCGGGTCGACGCCGAACGACTCCATGCCGCGCAGATAGCCGAGAATGCGATCGCGGGTGCCCGAATAGACGGCCTTCTCGACATCGGCCAGTGCGACGGGCCCGACCTGTATCTCGGCAAGCTGCAGCGAGATGATCGCGACGCGGCGGTGACCGAGCGCGCCCAGATGCTCGGCAATGCGACGGGCCCCATCGAAATCATCGACACCGATGGCCGAGATCGACGGATCGCGATTTTCATACTGCAGCGCGACAAAGGGCAGCTTGCGCTCACGGGTGAGCTCGACGAGCCGAAACCCGTCTTCGATGCACAGCAGGATGAAGCCGTCGACGATCGCGCTCTGGATGTTCCAGGCGAGCTTCTCCTCATTCACCGCGGAGACGAGCGACAGGCCGGCCCCCTGCTCCGCACAGGCCGCAGCAATGCCGCTCATCAGGACGCGGGCATAGGGATCGTCGAAGAAATAGGTCAGCGGGTCGGAGGTGACGATGCCGATGGCGTTGACCTTGCCGGCGCGAAGCAGCCGTCCCTTGGGATCCGGCCCGGCATAGCCGAGGGCGCGCGCCGCGGCCTCGACCCGCTCGCGCACTTCCGGGCGAACGATCTGTGGCCGGTTGAAGACATTGGACGCCGTGCCCTGCGACACGCCGGCCGCTTTCGCGACGTCCGAGAGCTTGATGGGGCGGGTCAATACGGCCTCCTTTGGCATCGATCCTAGCCGATTGGTTGGATCGGTTCAAATACCGCTTGACAGCAACACGAACGGCGATATTTTGAACCGGTTCAAGACGCATGGCGCGCCTTCATTGAATCGATCCAATCCGATGGGATCGAGAGGAGGAAATCATGATCCCCGCAAGCTATCTGTTCCGCGATCTCTATCACCGCCGCTTCGAGCAGGACCCGGCCGAACTCCTCGCCGAGATGGAACGGCGCGGCGGCACGCCGATCCGCAACCCTTTCGACGGCATGATCACCGCCCTTGTCGGCGCCGCGCTCGGCTCGGCGAACTATGTGCTCGGCGCCGGCGCAGCCGAGCCCGACTGCGCGCCGCGCCGCCGGTAGCGGATCGTCTCGAAGCGCATCGAGAGGGCGTCGACGAGCAGCAATCGCCCGATCAGCGGCTCGCCGATGCCGAGAATGAGCTTCAGCACCTCATTCGCCTGCAGGCTGCCGACGATTCCCGTCAGGGCGCCGAGGATTCCCGCCTCGGCGCAGCCCGGCAGCAGCCAGTCCGGCGGTGGCGCGGGAAAAAGGTCGCGATAGGACGGGTTCGGCACGCCGTCTGTGTCCGCAAAGGGCATCAGCGTGGTGATGGAGCCGTCAAAACGGCCCACCGCCGCGGTGACGAGCGGCTTCCCCATCGCCGCGCAGCGATCGGCGACGCGATAGCGGGTCGCGAAATTGTCCGAGCCGTCCGCGACGATGTCGAAGCGGGCAAGAATGGCATCGGCGTTGTCCGCATCCAGCCGCACGGGGAAAAGCTCCGTCGCGACATGCGGATTGAGCCGCGTCACCGCGTCGGCGGCGCTCTCCGTCTTCAGCCGGCCAATGTCGCCCGTGTCGTGGATGACCTGGCGCTGCAGGTTCGACAGCGAGACTGCGTCATCGTCGACGATGCCGATGGTCCCGACGCCGGCCGCCGCCAGATACTGGATGACCGGCGCCCCGAGACCGCCGGCCCCGATGACCAGAATCCGCGCCGCCTTCAGCTTCTGCTGCCCCGGCCCGCCGACCTCGGCGAGCACGATGTGGCGCGCATAGCGCTCGATCTCGTCGGGGGAGAAGGTCACCGCGCCTCCTCCCGCGGACCGGCCATCACGACCCTACTTCGTCCCGTACATGCGGTCGCCGGCATCGCCGAGGCCGGGCACGATATAGCCCTTGTCGTTCAGCTTGCGATCGACCGACGCGGTGAAGATCGGAACGTCGGGATGTGAGCCATGAAACTTGTCGACACCCTCCGGCGCGGCGAGCAGGCAGACGAAACGGATATCCTTCGCGCCGCGTTCCTTGAGGCGATCCACGGCGGCAATGGCGGAATTCGCCGTGGCGAGCATCGGATCGACGACGATGGTAAGGCGCTCATCGAGGTCTTCCGGGGCCTTGAAGTAATATTCGACGGCCGTCAGCGTCTTCGGATCGCGATAGAGGCCGATATGGGCGACGCGCGCCGCGGGGACGAGGTCGAGCATGCCTTCCAGCAGGCCATTGCCCGCGCGCAGCACCGAGGCGAAGACCAGCTTCTTGCCGGCCAGCGTCGGCGCCTTCATCTCGGTGAGCGGCGTCTCGATCGTCGTGGTGGTCAGTTCGAGATCGCGGGTCACCTCGTAGCAGAGCAGCGTTGCGATCTCGCGCAGGAGCTGGCGGAAGCCCGCCGTCGAGGTGTGCTTGTCGCGCATGATCGTCAGCTTGTGCTGGACCAGCGGATGGTTGATCACGGTAACGCTGTTCATCGTCGCCTCATTTTCTGTTGGCCCAACCTAGCGCCTTGCCGGCGCTCTGCAAATCGGTTGCGGCGAACGACCCACGATCTTCGCGCCATCGGGGCGGCTTGCCGACCGCCGGACACGCCGCGTAAGGTTCGCGACCTTTGCGAGATTACCGATGCGCCGCCCGGCTTGGTCGCGGCCGCACGGAAGGAGAAATGTCGAGATGACCGCCGCCATCCCGAAGGTCGAATTGCATTGCCACGTCGAGGGCGCCGCGCGTCCCGCGCTTGTGCGCCGCGTCGCCGCCCGGCACGGAATCGACCTCACCGGGTTGTTCGACGAGAAGGGCGACTATGTCTGGCACGACTTCACCTCCTTCCTCGGCGCCTATGACCGCGCCTCCAGCGTCTTCCGCACGCCCGAGGACTTCCGCGACCTGACCTTCGATCATTTCACCGCGATCGCCGCCGAGGGCGCGATCTATGGCGAGGTGTTCATCTCCGCCGATCATGCCTATGCCTCCGGCCTCACCTATGCCGATTATGTCGAAGGCCTCGCCGCCGGCATCCGCGACGCGGAGGCGGAAAGCGGCATTGTCGGACGGCTGGTCGCGACCGGTGTCCGGCATCTCGGTCCCGATCGCGTGCTCGCCGCCGCGATCACGGCGGCGGAACAGCCACATCCTCTGGTGACAGGCTTCGGCGTCGCCGGCGACGAGCGGATGCACCACCAGAGTGATTTCTCGGAGGCTTTCCGCATCGCCGGTGAGGCCGGACTGGGCCTGACCGCCCATGCGGGCGAACTCTGCGGGCCCGAAAGCGTGACGGCCGCGCTCGACAACCTTCCGATTTCGCGAATCGGACATGGCGTCAGGGCGATCGAGGATCCGGCTTTGGTCGAGCGCATCGCCGCCGAAGGGATCGTGCTGGAACTCTGCCCGGGCTCGAACGTCGCGCTCGGGCTCTATCCCGATATCGCAAGCCATCCCTTCCGCCGGCTGATGGAGGCGGGCGTTGCCGTCACGGTGAGCTCGGACGATCCGCCCTATTTCGGCTCGTCCATCGGCGCTGAATATGATTGGCTGCAGCGCGATCAGGCATTCACCGATGCGGAGTTGCTTGCGATCGGGCGCACGGCGCTCGCTGCAGCCTTCGTCGACGAGGCGACGCGAAGCCGGCTCGAACAGCGGCTGAACAATGCGGCCAATGGAGGGAGTGAATCATGACGATGCGCAGGATCGCCTCGGTGCGCGGTATTGCCCTCGCCCTCTGCTTCGCACTGCTCGGCACCGTTCCGGCGTTCGCCGGCTGGCGCGACGATCTCAAGGTGCTGAAGGTCGGCTTCATCGCCGGCGACAATCCGGCCTATGCCGTCGCCCGGCTCGAGCCGTTCCGTCATCAGCTCCAGTATGGCCTCGCCGTGCCGGTCGAGCTGTTTCCGGCGCGCAGCTATCAGGCCCTGATCGATGCGCAGGCGTCCGGCCGCATTCAATATGCGATCCTGTCCTCGCTCGCCTATGTCGCGCTGGATCAGACCTGCCACTGCGCCGAACCGATCGTGCAGCCGACCACGGAGAACGGCGCACGCGGCTTCCGCGCGATGCTCGTGACGCGCAGCGACAGCGGCATCGCAAATCTCGACGACGCGCGCGGCAAGCGCCTGGCCATCGGCGCGCGGGACTCGATCTCGGGGCGGATCGCTCCCTATTCGGCGCTCGCCGAACAGGGCATCGAGCCCGAGAGCTATTTCGCGCGCGCCTTCGAGACCGAGGACGCGGCGGCGGCGCTCCGCTCGCTGGCCGAAGGCGACGCCGATCTCGCCGTGGCATGGTCCACGGCCGACGATCCCGTCAGCACGACGCCCGGCAGCGGTCCGATCGCCGATCTCGCCGAGGCGAGCGACATCACCTTGCCGCCGCTTCGCGCCATCTGGGTGTCCGAACTAATCCCCTTCGGCCCACACGCGATCCGCACGGATCTGGCGCCGGAGGCGCGCGCCGCGCTGATCGACACGCTCCTGCACATGAAGGATACGACGCCCGACGCTTATGATGCGGTCGGGCGCAGCTTCTCGGGCGGCTTCGTGCCGGCCGACCCGACGCTTTATCGCCGCTTCTCGGGATTGCTCGCCTCGGTCGAACAGCCGCAATAGCCGTCAGGCGACCAGTTCGGGCGCCGTCAGGATATTGTCCTGCATCTTGAGCAGGGTGAGGCGCATGGTCTCGGTGACGGCCGGATCGATGCCGCGCTCCGCTTCCTCGCGCACCGACTTGCCGATGGCGCGGATGCGGCGGACGACATTGGTCGCGCTCGGGGTCAGGCGAATGAGCTTGGCACGACGATCGGCGGGATCGGGAATGCGCTCGACGAGGTCTGCCGCTTCCAGCCGATCGAGAAAGCCGACCAGCGTCATGGGCTCGACGCACAGCTCGTCGGCCAGCGTCGACTGACGCAGCCCCGGACGCCGGCTGACGAAAGCGAGCGTCCTTGCTTCGGCCACCGTCAGACCAAGCCCGGCATTCTCAAGCGCCTTCTCGAAGCGCCGCCGCAGAAGGCGCGCCACATCCACGATGACGAAGCCGAGGGGATCTTCCAAAGTTGCCGGCAAAGCTGAGCCTTTCGTGCATATTATAAGTGAACCATAATATATCATTGTGGGCCATTCGCAGTCAAGTTTTCGTGAATCCCTCCCCTGAGCGACGGAACCGGACGCCCGCTTCGTTGCGCCGCCGGAGCCCGTGAGCGAGGCCCGGATTCATCACGGTTGCCTTTTGGGGGCGTTTCGAGCATTTTGCGCCGCAAAATCGAGAGAGATAGGCTCAGCGATGGTCCCGGCCCGGAACCGTCGCGTTTTTGGATTCCGTCATGTCGCTTCGCAACATCGCCATCATCGCGCACGTCGATCATGGCAAGACCACGCTGGTGGATAAGCTCCTGCAACAATCGGGATCGTTCCGAGACAACCAGCGCGTCGCAGAGCGCGTGATGGACTCGAACGACATCGAGAAGGAGCGTGGCATCACGATCCTTGCCAAGGCGACCTCGATCGTCTGGAAGGACACGCGCATCAACATCGTCGATACGCCCGGCCACGCCGATTTCGGCGGCGAGGTGGAGCGCATCCTGAACATGGTCGACGGCGTGATCGTGTTGGTCGACGCGGCCGAAGGCCCGATGCCGCAGACGAAATTCGTCGTCGGCAAGGCCCTCAAGGTCGGCCTCAAGCCGATCGTCGCGATCAACAAGGTCGACAAGCCGGACGCCCGCGTCCAGGAAGTCGTCAACGAGGTGTTCGATCTGTTCGCCGCGCTCGACGCGACCGACGAGCAGCTCGACTTCCCGATCCTCTACGGCTCCGCCAAGCAGGGCTGGATGGGCCGCACGCCCGACGCTTCGCATGACGCCGGCATGGCCCCGCTCTTCGACCTCGTGCTCGAGCATGTTCCCGAGCCGCATGTCGAGGACGGCCCGTTCCGCATGATCGGCACGCTGCTGGAAGCCAATCCCTATCTCGGCCGCCTCATCACCGGGCGCATCACCTCCGGCACCGTCAAGCCGACGCAGATGCTCAAGGTCCTGTCGCAGGACGGCTCGACGGTCGAGAATTTCCGCGTCTCCAAGATCCTGGCTTTCCGCGGCATCGAGCGGCAGCCGATCGACGAGGGCGTTCCCGGCGACATCGTCGCGATCGCCGGCATGACCAAGGGTACGGTCGCCGACACGTTCTGCGACCCCTCGATCACCGAGGCGATCAAGGCGCAGCCGATCGATCCGCCGACGGTGTCGATGACCTTCATGGTCAATGACAGCCCGCTCGCCGGCACCGAAGGCGACAAGGTCACCAGCCGCATGATCCGCGACCGCCTGTTCAAGGAGGCCGAGGGCAATGTCGCGCTGAAGATCGAGGAATCGGCCGGCAAGGACTCGTTCATTG
This sequence comes from Kaistia hirudinis, assembly GCF_014196455.1. Classification (GTDB taxonomy): domain Bacteria; phylum Pseudomonadota; class Alphaproteobacteria; order Rhizobiales; family Kaistiaceae; genus Kaistia; species Kaistia hirudinis. The sequence continues at coordinate 170,106 of NZ_JACIDS010000002.1, read as the reverse complement.
TGTCCGGCCGCGGCGAACTCCTGCTCGCCATCCTGATCGAGAACATGCGCCGCGAAGGCTATGAGCTCGGCGTCTCGCGCCCGCGCGTCGTGTTCGACAAGGACGAGAGCGGCCAGCTGCTCGAGCCGATCGAGGAAGTCATCATCGACGTCGACGAGGAGCACTCCGGCGTCGTCGTGCAGAAGATGGCCGAGCGCAAGGCCGACCTGATCGAGATGCGCCCCTCCGGCGGCGATCGCCTGCGTCTCGTCTTCCACGCCCCGACGCGCGGCCTGATCGGCTATCAGGGCGAATTGCTGACCGACACGCGCGGCACGGCGATCATGAACCGCCTGTTCAACAGCTATCAGCCCTACAAGGGCGAGATCGCGGGACGGCGCAACGGCGTGCTGATCGCCAATGAGGCGGGCGAGGCTGTCGCCTACGCGCTCTGGAACCTCGAAGACCGCGGCCCGATGATGATCGAGCCCGGCTGGAAGGTTTATCAGGGCATGATCGTCGGCGAGCACACGCGCGACAACGACCTCGAGGTCAACGTGCTGAAGGGCAAGAAGCTCTCCAATGTGCGCTCGACTTCCAAGGACGAGGCCGTGCGGCTGACGCCGCCGATCCGCATGACGCTCGAGCGCTCGCTGTCCTGGATCTCGGACGACGAGCTCGTCGAGGTCACGCCGAAGTCGATCCGCCTGCGCAAGGCGATCCTCGATCCGACGGAGCGCAAGCGCGCCGAGCGCTCGTCGCAGGCGAGCGCCTGACCGAGGAAATGCACCGCTTTTCCGAGCGAGTGTGACACGCTTGTCACGGGCCGCGGCGGCCTGTCCGCTGCCCGTGACAAAGCCTCTTCCGTGTCGCGAAAAGCGGACCTATCCTGCTCTTCATGAGCACTCTGTCGATCGGTGTCCGCCGGGCTGAGATGGGTGATGCGGCTGCGATCACCGCAGTGCATGACGGCGCGTGGCGCCAAGCCTATGACGGGCTGATTCCCGCACGGGAACTGGGCCGGATGATCGCCCGCCGCGGCCCCGGATGGTGGGGCCGGGCAATCCGCCGGGGCACCGGGATCCTCGTGATCGAAGTCGGCGGCACGATCGCCGGCTATGCGACATACGGCCCCAACCGGGCCCGCAACCTCATCCAGCGCGGCGAAGTCTACGAGCTCTATCTGCGCCCGGAATATCAGGGCGTCGGTCTCGGGACGCGTCTCTTTCTGGCGGCCCGGCGCGAGCTCATCCGCCACGGCTTCGATTCGATGGTGGTCTGGGCGCTCGCCGACAATGACGGCGCCTGCCGCTTCTACAAGAATGCCGGCGGGCGCAAGGTGGCGCGCGGCAGCGAGCGCTTCGGCGACCGGACGCTCGCCAAGGTGGCCTTCGCCTTCGCCCGCGGCTGAGACGGCGCCGCCCCGCGGCCGATCAGGGCAGGCAGGCGCTTTGCGGCACTGCAAAACTGTCTTGCCGTCGTCGTGCAGCCCGCTTATGAGCGTCTGCGACGCTTATTCAGCGTGAGCCAAAGGAAGTTCCATGCGCATCGACGCCATCCCGATCGGAAAGAATCCGCCCCAGGACATCAACGTCATCATCGAGGTGCCGGTCGGTGGCGAGCCGATCAAGTACGAGATGGACAAGGACGCCGGCGCGCTCTACGTCGACCGCTTCCTGTACACGCCGATGCGCTATCCGGGCAATTACGGCTTCGTGCCGCATACGCTGTGCGGCGACGGCGATCCGATCGACGTCCTCGTGGCCAACCAGCGCGCCATCATCCCCGGCGCCGTCATGAATTGCCGTCCGGTCGGCGTGCTGCGCATGCGCGACGAGGGTGGCGAGGACGAGAAGATCCTCGCCGTGCCGTCGACCAAGCTGACGCGCCGCTACGAGAACGTGCAGTCCTACACCGACCTGCCCGAGATCACGCTGAAGCAGATCGAGCACTTCTTCGAGCACTACAAGGACCTCGAAAAGGGCAAGTGGGTCGAGATCGCCGGCTGGGGCGACCGCGACGAGGCCGAGCGGCTGATCGTCGAGGCGATCGAGCGCGCCAAGAAGGTCTGAGGGCAATCATGGCGCTGTCGCGGCGGCACGTTCTCTTCATCGGCGCGGCTGCCCTGCTCGGCGCCGTGCCGCTCGCCGCGGCCGCGTCGTCGCCCCTCGCCTTCCTCAGATCGATCTATGACCAATATGGATCGGGCAAGGACGGCGTACCTCTCGACGACAATGCCGCGCTGAAGCGCTGGTTCACGCCGTCTCTGGCGGCGCTGATCCAGCACGACCGCGCCATGGCCGACGAAGCCGACGATCTGCCGACGCTGGACGGAGACCCCTTCGTCGACGCGCAGGACTGGGACATCAGCGATCTCTCGGTGAAGGCAGAAGATCTCGGCGACGGCAAGGCCGCCGGCCATGTCTCGTTCCGCAATCTCGGCGAGCCGAAGACGATCGAACTCGATCTCGTCGAGACATCCGCCGGGTGGCGCGTCGACGACATCCATTGGGGCGACGCGTCGCTGCGCGGGCTCTACACCCACTGAGCTTTCAGGACGCGGGCGCGAGTTGCTCCAGCGCCGCCAGCAGCTCTGCCTCGTTGATCTCGATCGCCAGCGTCTTCAGCCGCGCCGTATCGCCGGAGCTGATCGCGACGCGCGACGGCGCAATGGCGAGCCAGGCGGCCACGAGCCGCTCCAGCGCCTTGTTGGCCGCCCCCTTCTCCGGCGCCGTGCTGACGCGCGCCAGCACGACGGAGCGCCCGTCCGAGAGCACACCCAGCCCGTCGATCCGGTCGCGCCCGCCCTTCGGCGTCAGGCGCACGTCGAGGCGCACGCCGCCAGCGACAACCCGATAGGGCTGCGCGGTCAAAACGCGTAGGGGACGATGTAGAGAATGATGACCTGCTGGATCAGGATGATGCCGAGCAGCAGGATGACCGGCGATATGTCGAGCGCGCCGAGCGTCGGGACCACGCGCCGAATCGGACGCAGCACCGGCTCCGTCGCCTGGTAGAGGAAGTTGCCGATCATCGACACGACCTGATTGCGCGGATTGACCACGCCGAACGCGTAGAGCCAGCTGAAGATGGCGCTCGCGATCACCACGTACCAATAGAGGTTCAGGGCAATCATCACGACGTTGACAATGGCGAGCATGGGACTTCCGGGAGCGTGAAATCAGCTAAAGGGCGTCCCCTCATGTAGCTGTCGGGCGTCGCCCCCGCAACCCGTCCACAGCCGATGCCGCGCCGCTTGACAGCCCCCTGCCCCGCACCCTAAATGGCGCCCGTCGCAGGTGACGGGGCTGTAGCTCAGATGGGAGAGCGCTGCAATCGCACTGCAGAGGTCAGGGGTTCGATTCCCCTCAGCTCCACCAGCGACTTAGGCCGATAGGCATAGCGCCCGGGCTTCCGAAGAGATCAGCTCCTCCGGTCCTTATCCGTGTCACGACTGTGAGGCGCAGATAAATGGAACGCGCCGGACATTCGTCTCTGCCGGTTCGGGGCGACGTCACGGCCGATGTCGACGTGTCGTTCGGCATGCCGTTAGTGCGATTGGCGATCCTCCGGCTAGCTGATGGGATGCTGAACTCTAGCCCCGCCGCAAAACTTCGGTTGTCGAAGAAGGCTTCGTAGAGGCGGCGGAGCCTGAGACCAGTGCCCACGGGTGCAATATGGCTACAGGTTGGAAGCTCTGCACGCCCATCGATACATGAGCGTTGATGAGGCGCGGTCGACCACGGCGGCCCGGCATCGAGACATCGACGAGGTTCGCCCGCGCTGCGCGGTCGGCCATAGGCCGCCGAACGCGCTAGCGAACGGCCCTCCCGGCGCCTCCGCCGACATGAGCCGCAGCCCGGACATCTCAGGGCTCAGGCAACTCCAGGCCGGAGAGCCGCCACCAACTTCGCCGCAAGCGAGGATTCGTTACGTAATCCCGGCCGGCTCTGCCAATCCCCTGTTGCGAACCATTTGGCGCCGGGTACAAACGTGCCGAAGCTTTGGCTCGGCGCTGGGCGGAGAAACTCCGTGGCAAACCAGCGACACACCGGGGCGGCCACAAAGTCCGGCCCGTTGTGCCGCGTGGATTGATGCGATGGTGGACGAAACCGTTATGCAGAATCACCTTGTCCGGAAGGCTAGTCTCGCAAGCCCGAGAGCCATCTGGCACGTCGCCGCGATCGCATTTGCCTTGTTTATCGGGCTTTTTTTAGTATATTGGATATCAATCCCCGATCATTTCAACGAAATCTATAATAATCGTCGATTTTTTGACAGCGATGGTGAATTCATTACGCGTCAATTTAATCTCGGACTGACATTCACACACAACAATCATCTGCTCTACCACATTGCGGCGCGACTCTTGCACCAAGCAGGATTCGGTGTTGTATCCGCGCACAAATTTCTCAGCGTCTTCTTCGGCGCGCTTGGCGTGAGCATACTTTATCTCGGTGGTCGCTATTGGACCGGCCGCTCGATACCGGCTCTCGTTGCCGCGCTTTTCGTCGGCGGTTCGGCCGGCTATTGGTTCTTCTCATCCTCCATCGATACCTATGTGCCCCATATCGCAAGCGGCGCAGCGGCGATCGTGGCCGCGTTGGTGTGCCTTCGCACGCAGAGGATGACTGCCTATTTCGCCTTCGGCCCCCTGCTCGGCCTCGCCTTCCTGTTCCGGACGGACGGATTTCTGGTCGCTGTGACGGCGATCGTCTTGCTCGATCGTCCGCGGAGCCTCTGGCCGCGGCTCGCCGCCTTGCTGGCGGGCGGCGTACTGGTGGGGCTGATCGGCTACGCCCTGCTGGCGTGGCTGTTCTACGGCATTCCGCCGACCGGGGCGATTGCCTTTGCCTTCCCCGACCGACCGGAAATGGCGACCGGGATGTGGGGGCGCTGGGCGAATGTCGACGCGGGAACGCTGTGGCTTACCGTCGTCAACCACGTGCTCTACGCGGTCGTAATGCCCGGCGTCGACACCACCCGCTCAGCCGATCTGGTCGCCGCCTACGGCCAGTCTTGGGCGGGCGCGATCATGCCGGTTCTATGGACGGCGTTCCTTGTCGCCTTGATCGTCCGCGCGGCCGTCGGTGTCCTTCCGGGCGCAGGAAACCGCACCAGCCGCCATGATCGGGGTTGGCTCGCGCTGCTTGCCCTAGTCTGGTTCCTGCCGAGGGTCGTCTTCTACACCTGGTGGGATCCGAACGACCCGTTTCTGTTCGCCTGCACCAGCCTGCCGGCGTTCTGGCTGCTCTGGCTCCTGGCGCTCGATCCCCAGCGACGCGAGACAGCCGCCGAACAGCGCTCGAATAACTTGCCATGGTTCACGCTTTCGGCAGCCGCGTTCGTCGCAGCGCTGTGGCTGCACAACGTCCTGCACCTGATCCTGCCGATGCGAGCCGCTTCCGTCGGCTGATGCGTCGCTCAACGAACGGTAAGGAAGATCCCCGTCAGGATAAAGAAGATCCCAGCCAGCGCCTTGAAATCCGGGGTCGATTCCATGATCGCGCTCCAGATGAAGAGCTGTATCACCGTCATCGACACCATGACCGGATAGGCGATCCGCACTTCCGTCTTGGCAAGCGCCAGCATGTAAAACAGAAACCCGACGCCATAGGCACCGAGCGCCACGATCTTGAAAGCCACATTGGCGAAGAGAAAATGGTTTGGCAGCGCGCCCGTCCCATCGAGTCGCAGCAGGACGCTCGCGGACGCGGCACAGACCGAACTGATGAAGACGAACAAAATCGAGACGAACGTCATGACGTTTCGAGTGACACTTTGTGGACTCCAACCGCCCGACGGACGACGCGACCTAGTTCCGCCGAATGCCATCGGCTGTCAAGCGCCCGGTTAGATCCGTAAGGTGCCGACCAGGTTCCGCCCGATCGGCGAGACGCCCGCCCTTGCCATCCACATGAACGGCTTTCGCGGGTTCCAAGATTCGGCTATCTCGCAGAGCGTCGCGCGACGAGCGCAGTCGCTCCAGCAAGGGCCAGGCTTAGACGAATGACGCTCACCCAACGCTTCCGCAGCGCCGCCCCCTATGTCGCTGTCTTTCTGATCGCCTTCCTCGCCTGGCACGCCATCATCATTCGCAATTGGGACATCATCCGGCCCCTGTGTTTGCCGACCAATCTCGACCCGGCCACAACCGAAGTCAGCTTTGACAATTGGGACTATCAGAAGTGCGGCAATGTCATCCACGGCGCTGACACGCAGGAATATTACAGTTATCTCCATAACTACCCTGACACACTGCCAGCCCTGACGAAAGCCCTTACAAACGGCAAGCTTTTCCAGGATCAGATCGCGACAGAGTACTATAAACGCCCGCTCTATGGCTTCTTTTCATCGCTTACCACGATCGTGATCCACTCTGTCACCGGGCGAACCACACCAGATCGAATTTATGACATTCTGGCGCTTTACGCTGCCTTGGCGACAACACTGTGCTTCGCCATGTTGCGCCAATGCTCATGGCGGCTTCTTCCATCGCTATTCGGCACGTTTTGTCTGGCAACCAGCTACGCTTGGTTCTCCATACTTTTTGTGCCCGAAAGCTATTCACTGAGCCTCGCGGCAACATTGCTCGTCCTGAATTCAGGTATCGCACTTCAGAATCGAATGACGCGGGATGGCACCGTCTCACTTCGTTGCGCAGTCGGTCATTCCATCCTCGTTGCGGCCGCTTCTTGGATCTATCTGCCGGCATTCGGCGCCATCGCCTTTCTGCTTGGAATAAAGACGCGTATCTTTACAAACAACATCCGCCTCCTGTGGCTCGTTCTGACTGCTTGTATTCTTACGTTGATGCCCCAACTCGTCTATAATTACATTTTTAGCGGATCGATCTCTATTCAGAATGAGTTCTCGTACGGATCTCAATGGGGAGGACTTGTCAATTTTGTTAACGTTGAATATCTTATAAACGTCCCAAGTGCCTTTATTATATTCTCAATACTTCCTTCGTCTCTCAACTTGCTGCATGTCGGCGGGGGCATTGACTGGGTGTCGATCTTCTCCGGCTGGCGCCTGACCTCCATGCTTATTGCCAGCTTTTCCATTACATGCATCGGCATCGCGTTTGTCTGGAAACGGCGCGACCGACGGCTGCTTCCATTCCTGCTCTGGCTTGTCGGGCTGATTGCATTTCATATCTATTTCAATCCTGCGGAAGTTCTCCTGTACAATTCAGTTCCTTTTGCCGTTGTTGCGGGCCTGGTTGCACGCAGCGCGACCTTGCGGACGGCTCCTCGATTGACCCCCGGCGTAGTGGCCGCGGGGGTAGTCGTTGCTTTGGCCGTCGCCGCGGTGAACGTGGCGGTCGTGATGACGGGCATATCGTACTGACGTGGGGGCGGTGACGTCGGCCGACCGTCGGCTCAACGCCGACGGAAGCGATAGCAGCGCTTACGGAACGTACGACTGGTGGCGCTGGAGCGAAAACAGGGCCGCGCTGATCGCCTCGCGACAACCTTGGATGAGGCCGCCCATCAGCTAGCCGTTCACCGTTCTACCCTTCAAGACATGGATGTCGCGGAGGCATCGTGGCCAAGCCTTCGAGCGCTCCGCCGCACGTCGGCCGGACGAGACTCGTTCGTTACGACTCGTGTATCATCCGGCGCAAGCGCGATAATTACCGGGACTTCGGCCGCATGAGCAATGCCCATGAAACTGATACTGCCAATGTCATCAAGACATTGTGGCATGGAACACCGCTGTCGATATTCGAGGAACTCAGCCTGCTTTCCTTTGTCCGTCAGGGGCACGAGGTCGAACTCTATAGCTATGAAGACGTAGCCGTGCCTGACGGGGTCCGCCTGGTGGACGCCAACAGCATCATGCGCGAAGCCGATGTGTTTGCTTATACGAGCGGGCCCGCGAAGGGCAGCTTCGCGGCGTTCTCGAATCTGTTCCGGTTCAAGATGCTCGCGGAGCATGGCGGCATCTGGTCGGATGCGGACGTCCTGTGCATTCGGCCGTTTTTTGATCTGCCTGCGGCCTCTATCGGGCAGGTCTGCAAGTTCACACCCGAATATCTCAACACCGCGATCCTCAAGTTTCCGATTGGCAATGCGGTGTGCGTCGACGTCTACGAGCATCTCGCGGATGAGGGCTCGAACATTTCGCTCGGCGCCAGCAGCGAGCTCCTGACCCAGGCCGCGAATCGACATCGCGACGATCGAGAATTGCTGCCCGTCGACGCCTTCTACCCTTTGACCTGGAAGGAGACGTCGCTCCTGGTCGATCCGGATCAGTACGAGAAGTGCAGTTCCATGCTGGCTTCCTCCTATGCCGTGCACTGGTGGAATACAGCGATTACCTTCGGCCTTGGAATGCCGAAGGAAGCGCTGCCCTCGCGCGGCTCCTATCTCCATACCAAGGCGATCGAGGTTTTCGGGAACGACACGTTCCCGGCTTGGCCGATCTCCGTGTCGCGCGTGTGGATCGACCATTTCAACCACGTGTCCAACACGATAGGCGACATATTCGTCGGCACGAACGTCATCGGCAGGGTCGAGACGACGAAATGGGACGGCAGCGGCGAGGTCGAGGTCTCGGGCTGGGCGTTCGACCAGACGCGCCCGCTCGATCCGCTGACCGTCTTGTTCCTGCTGGATGGTGAAGTGGTCCACACGCAGAGAACGACGGCGGGCCGCCCCGACGTCACCGATGCGCATGGCGCCTACCGGCCGCGCTATGTTTCATTTGCGGGCAAGGTGAAGACGGGGATCGAGCCGAAGGCGCAGCGCGGCTTCATGGACCGTATCTTCAAACGTCCGGATCAAGGCGGGGAACTGGTGGTCATGGCCATCGGAGCCTCCGGCTCGGCATCGGTGATCGCCAAGGTCAAGCGCGCCTCCTGAGGCGGCCGGAGCGGTCGCGTCCTGCTCGTTGGGACTTCGGGTCGGGTCGTGTCGAGCGGAGCGCCTTGCCGTGTGAAGGCTGAGCTGACAACGCCCGATGACCCATTCGGGGCGCGATCCCGCATGCGTGTCGCGCCGCCTGGCTTTGCAGGCTTACGGGCGCACAGCGAAGCACCGCACCGGCCGACACGGCTTCGGGCCGTCAGCGGATGCGTTCGAGGATCTGGTTCAGCAGGACGGCGCCGAGGATGATGCCGCCGCGGACCACGTACTGCCAGTATTCGGATACGTTCATCAGCGTCATGCCATTGGCGATGCAGCCGAGGAACAGGACGCCGAGAAGGGTGCCCCAGATGCGGCCCTTGCCGCCGAACAGGCTGGTGCCGCCGATGATCGTCGCCGAAATTACGTCGAGCTCCATGCCGGTCGCCATGGTGCCGATGCCGGAGCCGACCTGCGAGGCCAGGAGGATGCCGGAGAGCGCTGCGAGCGCTCCTGTGATCGCCAGCGCCAGCGTCTTGGTCAAAGAGACGTCGATGCCGGAGAGACGCGCCGCCTCGGCATTGCCGCCCACCGCGTAGATGGCGCGTCCGAAGCTCGTATATTTCATCAGGAAGTGCATCGCCACGAACACGACCGCGAGCACATAGACGGGGAACGGCACGCCGAAGAGATTGCCGGCGCCGAAGAAATAGAACCAGGACGGGAAGCTCGGCATGGGGAAGCCGCCCGTGACGAGATTGGCGATGCCGCGAATCGCGGTGAACAGCGCCAGCGTCGTGATAAAAGTCGGCACGTTGAACCATTGGCGGATCTTGCCGGTGAAGACGCCGGTGCAGAAGCCGATGGCCAGCGCCGCGATCGTGCCGATCAGCACGGCCGGGACCTCGCCGATCATATCCATATAGCCGTCGCAGACGAAGGCGACGATGCAGCCCGCGAGGCCCGCCGTCGCGCCGATCGAGAGGTCGATCTCGCCCGAAATGATCACCGCCGTCATGCCGAAGGCGATGATGCCCAGCATCGAGACCGTGCGCAGCACGTTGAGGAAATTGCCGAGCGTGGCGAAGCCCGGCGCGAAGGCGATCAGGAAGACGACCAGGATGAGGAGGATGACCTCCATCGCGTAGATCTTCAGGCTGGTCGCGCCGATCCTGGACATTGCAGCGGTCGACATCAGGGCGATCCCTCCATGCAGATCTTGTAGAGCTCGGCGAGCGTGGTTTCTTCCGGCAGGACCTCGGCGACCACGCGGCCGTGGTAGAGGACGATGATGCGATCGGCGACTTCGAGCACTTCCTCGAGCTCGCTCGAGACGAAGATCGACGACAGGCCGCGCTCCGCCTTCTGCCACATGATCTCGAAGATCTGCTGCTTGGCCTGGACGTCGATGCCGCGGCTCGGCTCGTCGAAGAACATCACCTTGGGCTCTGTGTTGAGCCAGTTGCCGATCACGATCTTCTGCTGGTTGCCGCCGGAGAGCGAGGAGACCGGATCCATCGGATCGGGCACGCGAATGCTCAAATCGCGGATCTGGCGGTCAACAAAGGGCTGCTCCAGCCGGCGGTCGATCAGCCCGTGCCGCGCGATCCGCCCGATGCTGGCGAGGCAGAGATTGTCGTGGCTGGAGAGAACCTGGACGAGACCGACTTCCTTGCGGTTCTCGGGCGTGTAGCCGAGGCCGCGCTTCTTCATCGATTTGGGCGTTGGTCTCTCGATCGTCTCCCCGTCGAAGACGATCGCACCGCCATCATGCGGATCGGCGCCGAAGACGGCGCGGAGGACCTCGGTGCGGCCGGATCCGAGCAGGCCCGCGAAGCCGAGCACCTCGCCGCGATAGAGGTCGAACGAGACGTCATGGACCACGTCGTCGCGCTGCAGATTGCGGACCGACAGGATCGGCCGGCTGCGATCGACGCTGCGCCGCGCTGGGCGCTTCGCCATCGAGACGCCGCCGAACATCATCTCGACGATCGAGGCGGATGTCGCGTCCTTCATTTCGGTGGCGCCGACGAAATGGCCGTCGCGCAGCACCACACAGGTGTCGGCGATCTCGAACAATTCGTTCATGCGGTGGGTGATGTAGATCATCGTCACGCCACGGGCGCGGAGCCGACGGATCAGGTTGAAGAGCTGCGCGACCTCGGGCGCCGCCAGCGCCGACGTCGGCTCGTCGAGGAGCAGGATCGACGGCGCGAAGGACATCGCCTTGACGATCTCGACGGCCTGCTGCTGGCCGACGCTCAGTGTCTCGACCAGCGCGCGCGGGTCGAGATCGAGCCCCATATCGGCCATCAGCGCGCGCGCATCGTCATTGAGGCGCTGCCAGTCGACCACGGTGCCGCCCATCACGTGCTTCTTCGGCAGCCGGCCGAGATAGATGTTCTCGCCGATCGAAAGCGAGCGGACGAGCGACAGCTCCTGGTGAACGGTGACGATGCCCGCGGCATAGGCGTCGCGCGGCCCCTCAAAGCGGACGCGGGCGCCATTGACCCACAATTCGCCGAGCGTCGGCTCGATCGCGCCGGCCAGCATCTTGACGAGGGTCGACTTGCCCGAGCCGTTCTTGCCCATCAGCGCATGGATGCGGCCGGGCTCGAAGGCGTGCGAGAAACGTCCGATCGCGACCGTCGGCCCGTAGACCTTCGTCACGTCCCTGAATTCGATGGCTCCGCGAACCATGGGCCGGCCGCTCCGCTGCAAGGTGCATTCAGGCCGAGCGGCAGCCTTGGGCGAGCACACCGAATTCGGCAGCGCTTACCCCTTCCGTCCCGGCGTTTCGTCCCTCAGGATCGTTGAACGATCTCTTGAATGTTCATATTTGGATATGTACAGTTCAATTGCGAATAATACCTTCACCGAACGAAGCGTGTCAATCTGGATCGGCAATGGACGAGACGTCGAACGAACCCGAGGCTGGCGCCGCCGAGAAGCATCGCATACCGGTCATCGACCGCATGATGGAGCTGCTCGAGATTCTCGAATGGCGTCCGAACGGATCGACGATCCGCGAACTCGTCACCGCCAGCAAGCTCCCCCGCACGACGGTCTACCGCATCCTCAACACGCTCCAGCGCCACGAGGTCGTGCGGCGGTCCGCCGCCGGAGCCTATACGCTCGGCCCGCGTCTTCTCTCGCTCGCCGCGCGCGTCGCGGTCGACAGCCCCGGCTATGACCTCGCCACCATCGCGCTGCCCTTCCTCGAAAGCCTCTCGGAGGAGATCGGCGAGAGCAGCAAGGTCTCGATCCTCGACAAGGGCACCACGCTCGTCCTCGTCAGCGCGCAGGGCAAGCGCGAATATGCGCTGATGGTGACGCCAGGGCAGAGCCTGCCGCTGCATGCCGGCGCGGCCAGCAAGATCCTGCTCGCCCATATGCCGGACCAGGAGCGGAACGCGCTGGTGAACGGGCCGCTGCAGGCCTTCACCAGCCGGACCTATGCCGAGCCGCGCAAGCTCACGGCGGAACTGGCGAAGATCGTTCGACAGGGCTGGTCGGAAGACAGGGGCGAATTCTCGCCGAGCGTTCATGCCTTTGGCGCTCCGATCCTCGATTCGGCCGGCAATTGCGTCGGCGCGCTGAGCGTGCCGTTCCTCGCCGGCGCGGAAGCCGACCGGCGCGAGCACATCAGGCGTCGCGCAATCGCGACCGCGACGGCGATCGGCGCCATCCTGCCGGTGAAGGCGCGCGCCGCCGGACCGGGCGGATCCTAGCGGCCCCGCCACTGACGCCGCCGTCTCCGTCATGGCCGGGCCGAGCCCAGCCATGACGGAACGTGACCGCGAAGGGTCTGCGCGTGGCCTCAATTACTTGAGGCTCTTCCATTCCTTCTTAAACGCCTCGACCGCCGCTGGATCGGTCCGCGACAGGCCGAGCACGGCCACGTCGGCCGACTTGCTGACCTCCTTGCCGTCGAGGATCGCCACCGCGGCGTCGAGCGCCTCGGAGCCCATCTTGAAGGGCTGCTGCGCGGTCGTCGCCTGGAGCACGTCGTCCTTGTCGAGCAGGAAGTTCGCCAGCTGCTCGGAGCCGTCGATGCCGAAGACGAAGATCTTGCCCTGCTTGCCGGCATTGCGCACCGCCTGCACCGAACCGACCGTGCCGCCCTCATTGGCGCCATAGAGGATGTCGATCTCGGGATTGGCGGTGATCAGGTCACCGGCCACGGCGACGGCCTTCTCGGCCAGCCAGCCATCCTGCTGCGCCACGACCGTGATCTCGTTGCCGCCGGCCTTCGCGGCCTCGAGGAACGAATTGGTGCGCAGGTCAGAGACCTCGGCGCCGAGCGCGCGGAAGCCGAGCGTCGCGATCTTGGCCTTGCCGCCGAGCTTCTCCTTGATGAACTTGGCCGCCGCTTCGCCGGTGGTGCGGCCGAGATCGGCCTGGTTCGACGACAGGTTGGCGGCGACGAAGTCCCAGTCGAGGTTGAACGTGTTGTAGGTGATGACCTTGACGCCGGCTTCCGAGGCGCGGCGCAGCGCCTGCTCGGAGCCCTTCGGGCTGATCGGCGAGATCACGATCGCCTTGACGCCGCGGGTCACATAGGTGTCGACGAGTTGCTGTTCCTTCTCCGGCTTCGAATCCGAATTGGCGAGCAGCAGTTCGACGCCGGCCTTCTTGGCGGCCGCCTTCATGCCGGATTCGATGCCGTTGAAGAACTGGTCCTGCTGGAACACGATGCCGGCGATCTGGCGATCGGCGGCGAATGTCGGCGTAGCGAAGCTCGCGGCGAGGGCCAACGCGGCCGAGGCGAGCATGAGTTCACGACGATTCATGGCTTCTCTCTCCCTTCATTCCGCGGATCGAAGGCCCACGGATCGTTGTTTCTTCTCGACCGGACGACGCCGTCTCCTCACGGACGTTCCCCGGCCCCTCCGAATGGAAGCTGCAGGCCGAGGCCGCCATCGACGACGAGGGTGTGCCCCGTGACATAGGCGGCATCGGCGGAAGCGAGGAATGCGAACGCGCCGGCGATCTCCTCCGGGCTCGCGACATGGCCGATCGGGATCAGGGCGTTGGCGCGCGCACGGACCTGCGGATCGGCCAGACCGGGGTTGAGCGGCGTGTCCGTGCCGCCCGGCGCGACGGCGTTCACGCGGATGCCGCGCCCGGCATATTCGAGCGCCAGCGTGCGGGTCATATTGCCGATCGCGCCTTTGGAGGCGGAATAGCTGAGATAGCCGGGCTTCGGCATCGTCTCGTGCACCGAGCTCGTATTGATGATCGAGCCCTTCTCGCCGCGCGCGACCCAATAGGCGAGCGCAGCGCGCGAGCACAGAAACGTGCCGCGCATATTGACGCCGATCACCCGCTCGAAGGTCTCGAGCGAAACCTCATGGCTCGGCGTCTCGATCTGGATACCGGCATTGTTGACGAGGACATCGAGGCCGCCCAGCCCGGCAATCGCTTCGGCGACGATCCGGACGGCGTCCTCTTCCCTCGCGACATCGCCGGGAACCACGATGTGCGCGCCGGCCGCGGCCGGCGCCATCGCGGCCACACGTGCGCGGAAGGCATCGTCGGCGCGAAGGTCGTTCAGCGCTACCCGCGCGCCCTCGGCGGCAAAGCGCTCGGCGACCGCGCGGCCGATGCCCTGCCCCGCCCCAGTCACCAGAACGCGGAGATCGCGAAGCCCGCGCATGTCACTGCCGAGCTCGGGCCGCGAGGAGCGCGTCGGCGCCCTCGATCAGGCCCTTCATGTAGCCGACTGCGAACAGCCGCCCGAGCGCCTCGTAGCCGGGATTGGTGTTCGGATCGCCCTCCATGGCCGGCGCGTGATCGGGCCGGATCGGACCATCGAAGCCGATCTCGCGATAGGCCAGCATGGACGCGAACATGTCCGTGTGACCGTCATCATGAAAGGTCTCGTAGAAATTCTCGGCCGTGCCGCGCACGTCGCGGAAATGGACGAAATGGATCCGGTCGCGATAGTGGTGGATCAGCTCGGGTATCTTCTGCGGGCCGGCCATGAGACCGAAATTCGCCTGGCAGAAGGTGATGCCGTTGTTCGGGCTCGGCGCCATCGCCATGGCCCGGTCGAAAGCCTCCACCGTCCCGAAGATGCGCGAGACGCCCATGACGGGGGAAAGGGGCGGATCATCTGGATGCAGCGCCAGCTTGACGCCGGCTTCCTCCGCGACGGGAAGCACCTTTTCGAGGAAATAGGAGAAGGTCTCCCAGAGCTTTTCCTCGGTCACGGCCAGCTTGTCGGTGCCCGGCGCCTTGGACATCTGCGCGTGGTCATAGCTGGTCGTCAGCGCGCCGCCCCGCAGCCGCGTCGTCGTCGACGAGCGATACCAGTTCACGATCGCCATCCAGGAATAGCAGAACACGGGAATGCCGAGGGCGCCCATGTTGCGGATGACCTTGATCAGATTGGCGAGTTCGGCGTCGCGTGCCTCGGTGGCGAGACGGATATTGTCCATCGGCACGAGGCCTTCGAGGGCCGTCGGCGTGTAGCCCGCATCCTTGTAGCGGTTGGCGAGTTGCGCGAGCGTCTGGAAGTCCCAGATCGGCAGCTTTTCGTTCACCGGCCCCATGATGACGGCATGGTCCATGCCCATCTGCTTCGCATGACGCCATTTCACATTGTCATACGTCTCGAGGCACATTGAGAGCTTCATCGGACACCTTCTCGCGTTTCCATCCGGCCCGCTTTCTGGCGGGGCCGACCCCGGGCAGCCTTTGCGGCCGCTTCTCGTCTCGTTCGGATCCGCCCCAGCCATGACCCGAAGGCGCGGCCCATCGTAGCGAAATCCACATTTGAACTATGCCAATTCTTATATGAAGACTACGGCCAAGTTCGCGGGCCGGTCAAGCGATCCGGGGGCCGCGGCACGGCCCCGGATCGCAGCGCTCAACGATGCTGGCGCGCCCGCCAGGCCTCATATTCGGGCTGCGCCTCGGGCGTCAGCGGATAGTATTTCCTGAGGTCGCCGCCCTCGGCGAGCCGCATGCGGGCAAAGTCCTCCCATTCGGCATGCTCGCTCGCCACCTGGAGCAGCGCCGGGGCCAGCGCGATTGGGACGACCACCGCGCCGTCATCGTCGGCGATGATGATGTCGCCCGGCATCACCAGCGCATTGCCGCAGGCGATCGGCACATTGACCGCGAAGGGCGCGATGTTGGTCTGCGTGTGAAAGTTCGGCGTCACGCCGCGCATCCAGAAGCCGAGCCCGAGTTCGCGGGCCTTTGGATAGTCGCGGATGCAGCCGTCGATGACGGCACCGGCGCCACCTTTGCCGGCAAAATAAGTCAGCATCATCTCGCCGAAGACACCGCTGCTCATATCGGCCCGCGCGTCGACGACGATGATGTCGCCGGGCTGCGTGTGATAGAGCGCGTGGCGATGGAGCTGCTTCTCCGGGTCGTCATATTCGTCCTGGCCGTACAGATCCTCGCGCTTCGGCATGAACTGCAAGGTCAACGCATAGCCGGCGATCGCCTTGCCGGGCGTCCACGGAACCGGGCCGTGCAGATGGGGATCGCGGATCCCCATGCGGTAGAGCTCGCCGCTCGCTGTCGCACTCCCGACCTTGGCGAGCCCCTCGACGAGGTCCCGGGGGCCCCGCTGGATGTCGGCTGTCTGAATCACGCGTTCCTCCGCATCATTTTGATCGAGGCCCCGTGCCGGCAAGACCGGCCGCGGCTCTTCGGATTTGGAGGCGGCCGGCCGAAGGGTCGCCCGCCTCGATTGCATTCGTGATTTCCGAAGCGGCGCCGCCCATCCCCAAACATCGGCCTCAGCCTTCGGATTCCGGGACATCCGCCCCGCGCGATCGAGCCCCACCTCGTCTCGCCGACAGGCAGTCTATCGCGTGCAATATGAACTGCAATAGTTCAAATAAGAAATCGCGCAGAAGCCGAACTGCGGGCGCAGCCGGACGCGACGCGACCGGTGTCGACCTCGGTGGCCATGAAGTGGCTGCCGTCGCCGCGGCCGGGCCGAGGCATGGGGAGGTGTTGGATCGGATGGAGATGGCGGCGAAGGCGTACGGATCGCGCGCCGTGATCAGGAGCGCCGACGCCCAAAGGACCGCGCGAGACGTCGGTCGCCGGTCGCGGCTATCGATCCGCCAGAGGCGGCGCCGTGCACTCAATCCAGGGGATGACGCAGGATCAGATTGTCACGCCCGAGTTCGGCGATGCTGCGAACGCCGCACAGCCCCATGGTCGTGAAGAGCTCCTTGCGGATGATCTCCAGCGAGCGCGTGACGCCCGCCTCGCCGAGGGCGCCGAGGCCATAGAGCATCGAGCGGCCGATATAGACGCCCTTGGCGCCGAGCGCGACGGCCTTGAGGACATCCTGGCCGGAGCGGATGCCGCCATCCAGATGGACCTCGGTGCGCCCGCCGACCGCCGCAACGATGTCCGGCAGCGCGGCGATCGATGAGAGGGCGCCGTCAAGCTGCCGGCCGCCATGGTTCGAGACGATGATGGCGTCGGCGCCGCAGTCGACCGCATGGACGGCATCTTCGGGATCGAGAATGCCTTTGAGGATCAGCTTGCCGGCCCACATGTCGCGGATGCGGCGGACATCATCCCAATCAAGGCTCGGGTCGAACTGGGAATCGGTCCATTTGGCGAGTCCCACCGTCTCGTTCAGACCTTCGACATGGCCGATCAGATTGCCGAAGCTGCGGCGCCGCGTGCCCAGCATGCCGAGACACCAGCGCGGCTTGGTGGCGAGGTTGGCGAGATTGCGCAGCGTAGGCTTTGGCGGCGAGGAGAGGCCGTTATGGATGTCCTTGTGACGCTGGCCGACCATCTGCAGGTCGAGCGTCAGCACCAGCGCGGCGCAGCCGGCAACGCGCGCCCGCTCGACGAGCTTGGCGACGAAGCTGCGATCGCGCATCACATAAAGCTGGAACCAGATCGGCGTCGAAACCGCCGCGGCGACATCCTCGAGCGAGCAGATGCTCATGGTCGACAGCGTGAACGGAACGCCGAAACGCTCGGCCGCCCGCGCGGCGCAGATCTCGCCGTCCGCATGGACCATCCCAGTCAGGCCCGTCGGCGCGATCGCTACCGGCATGCTGACCGGCTGGCCGATCATGGTGGTCGTAAGATCGCGGTCGGATACATCGACGGCAACGCGCTGGCGCAGGTGGATCCGGTCGAAGTCCGTGCTGTTCGCGCGATAGGTCTGTTCGGTCCACGACCCGCCATCGACATAGTCATAGAACATCCGCGGCACGCGTCGGCGCGCGATCGCCTTGAGATCATCGATGCTGGCAATCGGCTTCATCATCGGCTCCGGATGATCAGGACATAGTTATCGGATGACTGGATGAGCGGACCAAAACGCGCTCTACCGGGATGGTCAGCCGGATGACGGAACGTTCAGACGGGTGCGGCCCGGCACGCCAAAGCGGTTCGCCGTCAGCCCCCGCGCGCCGGGGCGAAAACGGAACAGACCTCCGGCCTGCGGGCTCGCGCCATAATCCGATGATGTGAAATCGACCGTCGCGGACGTCACCAGGACCTCGTCGAGATGGTCACCCGCAAAGGCGAGACTGGACGGACGGCGCACCGGCATGGCGATGCGATCGAGAAAGCGTCCATCCGACCCATGCACCTCGACGCACCAGCCGTCCCACATCGCGGACCAGATATTGCCCGCGGCGTCGACCGCGAGTCCGTCCGGGAAACCGTTGCGTCCGTCATGGCGGACAAGTGGCCGGCGCGACGAGGCCGCACCGCTCGCAACGTCATAGTCGAAGGCATAGGTCGTCAGCGCGACGGTGTCGTTCAGATACATCGTGGCCCCATCCGGTGACCAGCCTATCCCATAGGGAAGACAATAGTCTTCATCCAGCTTCGTGACGCCGACGTCCTTCTCGACCCGGTAGATCCGCCCGCCCTCGAAGCGCTCCGGCGCGTGAAAATCGTCGATCATGCTGCCGAGCCAGAGGCGGCCGGCCGGATCGACGGCGCCGTCGTTGAAGCGGTAGCGCGGCCGCTCTGATTCCGGCGCGGCGATCGGCGCGAGCGCGCCGGTCTCGAGATCAAGCCAGTGGATCGCGCCGCCCGCGGTCACCACGAGGCGGTTCGCATCATCGGTGAGCGCCAGGCATCCCGCCCGCGCCGGCAGAACCCAGCGCCCGGTCTGCCTGCCACTCGCCAGATGATGCCGGTAGATTTCGCCGCGCCGGATATCGAGCCAGAACAGGTTGCCGCCGCGCTCGTCCCAGACCGGCCCCTCGCCGAGAACGGCATTGGCCTGCTGCACGCATTCGACGACCCGTTCACCCATCCCTGCTCCCTCCGCCGACGGTTCGATCCGTCGATCATCCGATGCGCTCAACCTAACTTGTCCGATGACCAAATATCTGGTACTCGGCTGAATGTGTCAATCCAAGGGAGGATCCATTGACATCGCTTCGCATCAACGGACGTATGCTGCTCGCCGGTGCCGCACTGGCCCTCGCGACGCAGGCCGCCGCAGCGGCGGAAGGCCCCGTCGCCCTGGCCGCCAAGTCTTTCTCCACGGAGCTCTGCGCGCCCAAGGACCCCGCCGCCGTCGCGGATATCCCGAAGGCCGTCTCGGGCTTTACGGGCTATGAGCAGGCGCCGGGTGACTGGCTCGCCCTGCCGGACGCGAGCCCGCTCAAGGGCAAGCGCGTCGCGCTCAGCGTGATGGGTCTCGGCCAGCCCTTCTTCCTCGCGATCAAGAAGCAGTGGGAGATGCTGGCGGAGAAGTACGGCTTCGAGCTCAAGGTCTATGACGGCCGCTTCGACGCCGGCACGGTGCAGAAGCTCGTCGACGACATCATCGCCGATGCGCCCGACGCGGTCGCCTTCGCTCCGCTCGACAGCGGCGCGGCAGTCCCCCAGGTCCAGCGCATGCTCGATGCGGGCCTCAAGGTCGTGACCTACAACGTCCAGCCGGCCCAGGTGGTCGCGCCGCGCGTCTTCGCCAACGACTTTGCCGGCTCGCAGCTCGTCGGCTGCAACACGGCGCGCTACTTCATCGAGAAGTTCGGGGACAAGAAGGCGATCATCGGCGTCGTCGACCTGCCGAGCCTGCCGCAGGTCCAGGACCGCAAGAACGGCTTCCTCTACGGCTTCAAGTCGCTCGTTCCGACGGCGACAGTCGCGCAGTCCGTGGATGGCGGCGGCGTCATCGACAAGGCCAATCCGGCCGCGGCCGACCTGCTGCAGGGCCACCCGGAGATCAACGTGATCTTCGGCATCAACAACGACTCCTCCCTCGGCACCATCGCCGCGATGAAGGCGGCGAACCTCTATTCGCCGGAATGGGGCGTCGTCTCCTCCGTCGACGGCTCCGAGCCGGTGATGGCGGAACTTGGCAGCGACGAGTCGCCGTTGAAGGCCGAGAGCGGCTATCCGCCCTATGACTTCAGCGTCGCGACCTTCAACCTGCTCGGCGCTACGCTGGACGGCAAGTCGACCAAGGACACCCAGGTCGTCGTCGGCTATCCGCCGATCAAGCCGACGGCCGAAGGCATCGAAGCCTGGCTGAGCCGCCAGTATCCGCGCTGAACGGCAGACCCGCGCGGCGTCCGGCTCCGGCCGGGCGCCGCCCTTTCTCCCGATTGAACAGGAACGGCGCTCATGCCTTCAGGCGCTCCCTCGCCGGACGCGGCGGCCCCGCTGCTCAGCGTTTCCGGCCTCTCGAAGCACTTTCCCGGCGTCCGCGCGCTGACCGACGTCTCGTTCGACTTGAAGCGGGGCGAAGTTCACTGCCTGATCGGCGAGAACGGTGCCGGCAAGTCGACCTTCGTCAAGCTCATCGCGGGCGCGCAGAAGCCTGATGCCGGCACGATCGCGGTGCGTGGCAAATCCGTCGTGCTGAACGGCCCGCGCGACGCCAAGGCGCTCGGCCTCGCCTTCATCTTCCAGGAGCTCTCCGTGGTCGACGGCCTCACCGTCGCGGAGAACATCGTTCTCGGCGACGAGCCCGGCCGCGGCGGTCACTTCGACCGGGATGTGGCCGAGACGACGGCCCGCCGGCTGCTCGCCGGGATCGGCTTCGACGGCCTCGATCCGGCGACGCGGGTCGGCCGCCTCTCGACCGCCGAGAAGCAGGCCGTGATGATCGCCAAGGCGCTCTGCGCCAATGCCGATGTCATTGTCATGGACGAGCCGACCTCGCCGCTCGAGGAGCAGGAGGTGCGCCGGCTGTTCGCCGTGATCGCGACGCTCAAGGCCGCCGGCAAGGGGATCATCTATGTCTCGCACAAGATGCGCGAGATCGAGGAGATCGCCGACCGCGTCACTGTATTCAAGGATGGCCGCAAGGTCGCGACGCTGGAGCGGGCCGAGGCCGAGCCGCGCGAGCTGATCCGCCTGATGGTCGGCCGTGATCTCGGCGACGTGTTCCCGTCGAAGAGCCGGCAGCCCGGCCCGATCGTGCTCTCCGTCGAGAAGCTGAGCGGTGCGCGCATTCACGATATCAGCCTCTCCGTGCGCTCCGGCGAGATAGTCGGCATTGCCGGGCTCGTCGGCGCCGGCCGCACGGAACTGATGCGGTCGATCTTCGGTGCCGACACGGTGTCGTCCGGCCGCGTCCTGATCGACGGCAAACCGGTCACGCCGAACTCCGTCCGCCGGGCCATTGGTTCCGGTCTCGGCCTGGTGCCGGAGGAGCGCCGCGCGCAGGGCATCGTCGGCGTGCTCAGCGTCTTCGACAATCTGCTGCTGCCCTGGACGGAGTTTCCTGCGAGCCGCCGCGAGACCGGCGCGCCCCGCGCCGTGGCGCAGCGCACGGCGCAGACGATGGATGTGCGCACGCCTTCGCTCGACCAGCGGATCAGCCTGCTCTCGGGCGGCAATCAGCAGAAGGTCGTCGTCGGCAAGTGGCTCGCCATGAAGACCCGGGTCCTGCTGCTCGACGAGCCGACGCGGGGCGTCGATATCGGCGCCAAGCGGGAGATCTACCGCATCATCGACGAGCTGGCGCGCCAGGGCCTCGCGATCCTGCTCGTCTCGTCGGAATTGCCGGAAGTCATCGGGCTCGCCGACCGCATCATCGTGCTCAACCAGGGCCATCTCGTCGGCGAGCTGCCGGGCACCGCGACGGAGCCCGAAGTGATGGAGCTTTCCATGCTCCATGAGCCGGCCGCCTGAATCGCAATCTCAACCGAAAGCCGCCGAAACCCATGAACCGGAACCCGGCCATCCACTGGATCATCTCGGATCGCCAGCGCCTGCAGACCGTCGTGACGCTGCTGGTGCTGCTCCTGATGATCGCCGCCTTCAGCTTCCTGAACCCGCGTTTCCTGACGCTGACGAATTTCCAAAACGTCGCGCGCAACACGGCGCCGCTGATCATCTCGGCGAGCGCCATGACCGTCGTCATGATTGCGCGCGGCCTCGATCTTTCCGTCGGCTCCGTTCTGGCCGCTTCGTCGGTCGTCGCCGCCACCCTGGCGGTTCAGGGGGTTCCGCTGCCGCTCGCCTTCCTGGCCGCCATCCTGCTCGGCTGCCTGATCGGCTTCGCCAACGGCGCCATCATCGTCAAGATGCGGGTCAGCCCGATCATCGTGACGCTCGGCGCGCTGAATATCGCCCGTGGCCTCGCCTATCTGATCACGCCAAGCGCGATCCTGGTCGGCCTGCCGCGCAACTGGGGCTCGATCGGCACGTCGAGCATCGGGCCGTTCCCGATGCCGATCCTGCTCGCCGTGCTCGTCGTCGCCATCTATGCGTTCGTGACGCGGCGCACCAAGTTCGGCAAGCATATCTATGCGGTCGGCGGCAATGAGGAGGCGGCGCGTCTCTCCGGCGTCAATGTCGAGCGGACGCTGATCACGCTCTATGTGCTCAGCGGCGCCATGGCGGCGCTGGCAGGCCTGGTGCTCTCAACCCGCGTCGGCTCCGGCGACCCCAATATCGGCGTCGGCTTCGAGCTCGAGGTGATCGCTGCGGTCATCATCGGCGGCACCAGCCTCTCCGGCGGCGAGGGTCGCATTCTCGGCACGGTGATCGGCGCGGTGATCGTCGGTGTGTTGTCGAACGGCCTCAACCTCTCCGGCGTCGAGCCGTTCTGGCAATATGTTGCACAGGGCGTTGTGCTCATCGCCGCGGTCGTGGTTGACAAGCGCGTCAACGAGGGCGTCCTGAGAATGGGCGCCAGGGCATGAGCGCCCCGAACGGGTCGCAAGGGAGGATAGAACGATAATGACCGAACTCGCTGGAAAGATCGCGGTCGTGACCGGGAGCAGCGGCATCGGCCTCGGTGCGGCGCTGAAGCTCGCCGAACTTGGCGCGAAGGTCCATCTGTGCGGCAATGACGAGACGCATAACCGCAATGCCGCCGCGATCACCGCCGGACGTCACATCACGGTCGAGACGCTCGACGTCACCAAGGACGATCAGGTCTTCGCGCTCGCCGACCGGCTGAAGCAGCCCGGCGTCGACATCCTGGTGAACACCGCCGCCATCCAGCCCTATGGCACGGTCGAGACCACGACGCCCGATATGTGGGACCTCGTCATGCGGGTCAATCTGCGCTCATGCTATCTGATGTCGCATGCGCTCTACCCGCTCATGAAGGCACGCGGCGGCGGCTCGATCGTCCATATCGCCTCTGTCCAGGGGCATATGAACCAGCGCAACGTGCTCGCCTATGCGACGTCGAAGGGCGCGGTCCATGCGCTGACGCGCGCCATGGCGGTCGATTGCGCCAAGGACAATATCCGCGTCAATTCAATCTCGCCGGGCTCGATTCGCACGCCGATGCTCGAATTCGCGGCGCGTGAAATGACGCCGGCGGGCGGCGATCCGGAGGAGACGCTGAAGGGTTTCGGCGCCGGCCATCCTATCGGCCGCGTCGGCACGATCGAGGAGGTCGCGGAACTGGTCGCCTATCTCGCCGGTCCGCGCTCGAGCTTCTCGACCGGGTCGGACTATGCGGTTGACGGCGGGTTGCGGGCGCAACTCGGGGTCTAGACCGCTCGGCGCTTCCGGACCTTGAATCCGAGAGCGCACGGGGATGGATGCCCGCATCAAGAGGAGAATGTGGTCCGTTGGAGAATCAACCGAAAAAGGTGATGCGACTCGGCCTGCCCTCTCAGGTCGCCGGGTTCATTCGTCAGGAACTCCTGCGCGGCGCGCTCAAGCCGGGAGACCGGTTGCCGACCGAGCAGGAACTCGCCACGGAACACGGCGTCAGTCGCGCCGTGGTCCGCGAGGCGATCGCCAAGCTGCGGCACGAGGGACTCGTCGTCTCCCGCCAGGGCATCGGCGTGTTCGTCGCCTCACCCGATTCGGCCAATTCTCTGACGCTGGAGCCGGATAGCCTCGCCCAGCCGGAGGATTATCGCCATCTCTATGATCTTCGCCTGATCCTGGAGAGCGGGGCCGCGGCGATGGCGGCCGAGCACTGCACAGCGGAAGATCTCGCCGAAATCGAGCGCTGCATTGAGGCGATGGCCAAGGTGGACGAGTTGCACCGCGACTATGTCGAGACGGACATCGCGTTTCACCGCGCGGTCGCGGCGGCGACGCGCAACCCCTTCGTGGCGCTGTTCATCGCCTTCGTCGATGTAAAGCTGAAGGAGAGTATCTACCTCGCTTTACGCTCGCTCGATTTCATCCAGACGCGGGCGATTTCCGAGCGGGAGCACCGCGCGATCTACGAGGCGATCCGGGCGCGTGACCCGGTCGCGGCCGACGCGGCGATGCGGGCGCATCTGCGCAATTCCTCGCGCCGCCTCGGTCTCTGACCCAAGAGGGTCAGTGATCCAGGGGGATCAATTCGAGCGGCAGATGAACTCGTCGCAGACCCTGAGGCCGCGCGCGATCAGCCGCAACGCCTCCTGCGACACATCACCGGTGCCTTCGGCGCGCATGATCTGCGTGATCGCGACACCTGTCCGGTCCGCGAGATCGGCCTGGGAAAGGCCGCGCCACTCGCGGATGACCTTGGCGGCCGGCTCACCGGCGTCGATCCGCGCCTGAACGCGGTCGGGAAGCGCTCCGAGATCGCGCGGGCCGATATTGCGGATTGCGGAATTGACCTGATTCATCTTGGCGTCCCTCCCTGTTACGGAAATGGAACGTCGCTTGCCCCCCAGCGGTTCCGAGGCCGGCCGTCAAAAATCAGCGGCGATCAAGCCGAGCGGCGCCGGAGCGCTTCTGCCTCATCTGTTCCGATGATCGCGACCCGGAGGCGATAGCGCCGGCTTTCGCCCGGCTCCAGCACCGCAAGCTGGCCGGCCTGCCTGACTGCTTCGCGGCCGAAGCCATTCGTGCAGGGTTCGATGCCGACGGCATATTGCCCTTCGCCCATCATCCGCCACTCGATATAGTTCGGCAGCGACCCGGCGTCATAGCTGACCGACAGGCCGGTCCCGCCCATGAGGCGAGGATTGAAGATCGCGACCTCGACGGTTCCGTCCTCGTCGGGCCGCATGGCGTGCTCGAAGGTCTGCTGGATCCAGTTCTTCTGCGGCGCGATGAAGCGCGACCAGCTTGCCCGATCAGCGAGATCGGCCGTGCCGAAAAGCAGGCGCGGCGTCCCCATCGTCGGCGCGATCAGTTCGGAACCCTCGTCGACGAACGGATAGCCGGCATTGATGTGATAGAGCAGCATGTGCTCGGTCGGGAGATAGCCGCGGTTCTCGACGACATCCTCCATGGTGAAGGCGGACTCGCCGAGCACCGCCCGATAGGTGCGCGTCAGGACGAGGTTCTCGCCATAAGTCTGCGCCTGCGTCACGCGGCCGACGGCCTCGATGACATAGCGCTCCCCCTCCCAGCGCTCGCCGAAGCTGACCAGTTCGGCCGGAATGAGCGCGACGCGGTCATGGACGCCGTAGCGGTCGACCGGACGGGCCGGGAAATTATAGTGCGCGACGTCGGCGTCCTCGGGATTGCCGATATGGAGCAGGCCGCAGGTATTGTTGAATCCGCCGAGGCCGGCCCGCAGCCAGCCGAAATTGGCCTGATCCTCGAAATACCAGGGCGCCGGCAGAAGAGTCGGCGGAATCCAGGCGAGCGAGGCGCCGCGATAATCGCAGCGGCCGACATCGAAGCCCCGCTCGACACCGATCTCGAACGAGAAGCCGGTTCCCGTGTTGAACTCCAGCAGCCGCACGCCACGCGAAGGACCATTGTCGGATGTGAGCAGCCGCACGCCGCCGAGCTGCGACATGTGGCCGACCCGGCGACGCAGCGCATCGGCCGAAAGGCCGGCTCCAAAGAACTCCATCAGCAATCCTCCCCTGTGTTATCGGTATCATAAATCACGTCCCGCTGGACGCAACGGCTGCGATCCGCTTCGATCGCGCATCGCCGGAGGAGAGATCGTGGCATCGGGCAAGAAGAGCGTGCGCAGCGGCTTCGGCGCGACCATGTCGGAAGTCGCCGAACGCGCCGGCGTCACCAAGATGACGGTGTCCCGGGTCGTGCGTCATCCCGAGAAGGTCAATCCGGAGACGCGCGACCGCGTGACGGCCGCCATGGCCGCGCTCGGCTATGTGCCGAACCGCCTGGCCGGCGGCTTGTCAGCCGGATCGAGCGGACTGGTGGCCGCGATTGTGCCGACCTTGCGACATTCGATCTTCGCCGACACGCTCGAAGGGATCGGCGACGTGCTGAACGAGGCCGGCCTCGGGCTGTTCGTGTCGTCGAGCACCTATCGCAGCGACGTGGAGGAGAGCCAGATCCGCTCCATCCTCGAGCGGCGGCCGGATGCGCTCGTGCTCACCGGCCTGACCCATACCGGCGCGACGCGCGAATTGCTGCGCGGCTTCGGCATTCCCGTTGTCGAGACCTGGGAGACGGGCGACGAGCCGGTCGACATGGCCGTCGGCTTCTCGAATCGCGAGGCGGCGCATGCCATGACGGCGGAGCTGATCCGCTCCGGCTATCGGCGGATCGCCTTCGTCAACGGCCCGAGCGAGAGCAATGAGCGCGCGCGGCACCGCGCTGAGGGCTATCTGGCGGCCATGCGCGAGGCGGGCCTGCCCGCGCCGCCGATCCAGATCGTCAATGACGAGGCGGCGATCCGGCCGGAGACAGGCGCGCGGGCGATCCGCCTCCTGATGAAGAGCGCGCCGGATGTCGACGCCGTGTTCTTCACCTCCGACGTTTTTGCGGTCGGCGCGATCCTCGCCTGCCGCGAGCTCGGCGTGCGCGTGCCGGAGGACATGGGCATCGCGGGGTTCCACGATCTCGAGATCGGCCGAGTGGTTTCGCCGACCCTCACCACGGTGCATGTCCCCGCCATGGAGATGGGCCGCAAGGCCGGCCATATGATCCTCGCGCGGCTCGCCGGCAATCGCGGCGCGTCGGAGCGCTACGATCTCGGCTTCTCCATCATCTCGCGCGAATCGACCCGCCGGAAGCACTGAGCCCAATCCGCGACACCACCCGTTGACGCGCACCCAGGTTACCGGTAACATTTCCTTGCATTCGACGATCGGATGCAGCCGCGGCGCAAGACCGACGGCAAGGGAGGAGAAACCATGCTGAAGACAGTGCTGGCGGCCGCCGCTGCGGTCGCCTTGGCGACGACGTTTGCGCAGGCCGCCGACAAGCCGACCATCGGGCTCATCCAGATCGACCTTTCGAACCCCTTCCACCTCGGCGAGGTCGAAGGCGCCAAGGAAGCGGCGCGGCGCGCCGGCTTCGATCTGGTCGTCACCAGTGGCGAGGGCGACGTCACCAAGCAGATCCAGGCCATGGAGAACCTGATCAATCAGGGCGTCGACGCGATCTCGATCAACTTCATCGACGCGGCCGCCTTCGGCCCGACCATGGCAAAGGCGGCAGCCGCCAAGATCCCGGTGATCTGCCTGCATTCCAAGATCGATGGCTGCGCCGCGACCCTCGGCTTCGACGAGCGCTACACCGGCAAGATCGTCGGCGAATATGCCGCCGAACTGCTCAAGGCGCGATATGGCGAGGTCAAGGGCGAGGTCGCCAATCTGCAGGGCCTGCTCGGTCAGGGCCTGAACACGGACCGCTCCGGCGGCTTCACCGACGTGATGGCGCAGTATCCCGGCGTCAAGGTCGTTGCGCAGGAGCCGACGAGCTGGGATCCGACCAAGGCCGTGTCGATCACCGAGAACTGGATGACGGCCTATCCGAATCTCGACCTGATCTACGGCAATTCCGACAGCCTGACGGTTCCCGCCGCCGGCGTCATCGGCCGCTCCGGCAAGCAGGAGCAGGTGATGCTCGTCTCGGTCGACGGCACAGAGCCGGGCCTCAACGCGGTCAAGGACGGCACGATGAAGAGCACCGTGCTGCTGGCGCCGCAATATTCCGGCTTCTGGAAGGCCTATTTCCCCTTCCTCGTCGCCACGAAGAAGGATGATCGCACGGAGGTCCTGATCAAGGGCGTCCTGGTGACCAAGGATAATGTCGACAAGGCCCTGAAGCTCGCTTCCGACCAGGTCTCGGCAATGCAGACCTTCCCGTTCGAGAAGCCGCTCGCCGACATCGTCGCGAGCTACTGACCCGAGTGCCCGCGGTGCATTGCGCCGCGGGCCAATCCTTCCGGCCGATCACGGGTTCATCATGTCGCCACCGGTGCTCGAAATCTCGGGCCTTTCCAAGCGCTTCCCGGGCGTCGTCGCGCTCGACGACGTCTCGATCAGCCTGGAGGCAGGTGCCGTGCACGGCCTCGTCGGCCAGAACGGCGCCGGCAAGTCGACGCTGATCAACATCCTTTCGGGCATGTATGGCGCCGACGAAGGCTCGATCCGGATCGACGGCCGGCCGGTCGAACTGCGCGACACGCGCCAGGCGCTCGCCCACGGCATCGCCACCGTCTACCAGGAGCTCAGCCTGCTGCCGAACCTCGGCATCGCGGAGAACCTCGCGCTCGGCCGCGAGCCGCGGCGGCTCGGGCTGGTGGACCGCGGCGCCATGCGGGATCGCGCGCGGGCGGCGCTCGATCGGCTCGGGCTCGCGCTCGACCCCGACACGCCCGTCAGCCGGCTTTCACTGGCCGAAAAGCAGCTGGTCGAGATTGCCAAGGCGCTGGCGAACGCGCCGCGCATCCTCATCCTGGATGAGCCGACCGCGCCGCTCGGCAGCGCCGAGAGCGAGCTTCTGTTTGCCGCGATCGCCCGGATGAAGGCGGAGGGCGTCGCCATCCTCTATGTCTCGCACCGCTTCGCCGAGGTTCTGGCGCTCTGCGATGTCGCCACCGTGCTTCGAAACGGCCGGCGGATCGTGACGACACCGCTCGCCGGCTGGACGGAGAGCCGGCTGACAGATGCGATGATCGGTGCACGGAGCGAGCGCTTCGAGCGCCGGCCCCGCCCCGCCGGCGAAGAAGCGCTGACGCTTTCCGGCGTCACGTGGCGCCATCGGCTTTCCGGTATCGACCTCGTCGCCCGCCGCGGCGAGATCCTCGGCATCACCGGCCTGCTCGGTGCCGGCCAGAATGAACTCGGCCGGCTGATCGGCGGCGACATCGTGGCGGACAGCGGCACCTTGAACGTGCGGGGACGGGTCCAGCGCTTCGGCAGCCCGGCCGACGCGGTGCAGGCTGGCGTCTGCCTGCTCACCGAGGAGCGGAAGGCCGAAGGCATTCTGCCCAATCTCTCGCTGCGCGAGAACATCGCTATCGCGTCGCTCAAGGACCGGCGCGGCCCATTCGGCACCGTGCGCAGCGGCCCCGAGCGGACCGAGGCGAAGCGCGAAGCGGAAGCCTTTGGCGTCGTCGCGGCTTCGGTCGAGACGCCAATCCGCTCGCTCTCGGGCGGTAACCAGCAGAAGGCGCTGGTCGCACGCTGGCATCTCGCCGACATGGAAGTGTTCGTGCTGATCGAGCCGACGCGCGGTGTCGACGTCGGCGCCCGCGCCGACATCTATCGCCGCCTCGATGAAATGGCGCGGGACGGCAAGGCGATCATCGTGATCTCCTCGGACCTGGTGGAGGTCCTCGCCGTCTGCGACCGCATCCTCGTCATGCGCGCCGGGCGGATAGCGGCCGAAACCACGCCGGAAGCCGCCGGCGAAGATGCGCTGAACCTGCTCGTGCAGGGCGTGGAGGCCGCATGAACGCGCTCGCCCTCCCCCAGCGCTCGCGGGCGCTCGCGCCGCTTCTCACGCGCAACGCGATGATCGTCGCGGCCGTCGCGCTCATCGTCGCCTTCGTCATCACATCGCCGGTGTTCGGCACGCCGGCCAACGCCGCCAATATCCTGCGCCAGTCGGCCTCCGTGCTCGTGCTCGGGCTCGCCATGACGCTGGTCGTGCTCATCGGCGGCATCGACCTCTCGGTCGGATCCGTCGTGCTCGCCTCGGCGACCTTCTCCGGCATCGTGCTCGCCATCGGCGGACACCCGGCGATCGCCGTCGTCGCCGGGATCGGCGTCGGCGCGCTGGTCGGCCTCGTCAATGCGATCCTCGTCGAGGGGCTGCGGATCAGTCCGGTCATCGTCACGCTCGGCAGCATGATCGCCGTGCGCGGCCTCGCCCTCATCGCGCTCGGCCGCTTCAACTCCTGGGTCGAGATCAAGGGACCGATCTTCGACGATCTCGCGCGCCGCACGGTCGCGGGCATTCCGCTCGATGCGCTGGTCGCGATCCTGATGGCGCTCCTCGTCGCCTTCGTGCTGAAGCGCACGACGCTTGGGCGGGCCTGGCATGCGGTCGGCGATGCGCCAGTCGCGGCGCGGCTCGCGGGCCTCCGCGTGCGGCGGCTGCGCGGCCTCGCCTATGTCGGCTGCGGTGCGCTGGCGGGTCTTGCCGGTGTCCTCGTCGCCGCCCGCACGGGCCTCATCAGCCCATCCGTCGGCATGGGCCTCGAATTCTTCGCCATCGCCGTGGTCGCACTCGGTGCCGGCGGACTGCCGGCGGGCCGCGTTTCCGCGCTGCATGCCGTCGTGGGCACGCTGATCCTCATGATGATCTTCAACTACATGACGATCCGCGGCGTGCCGGGCACATGGCAGACGACCGTCACCGGACTTCTGCTGCTCGCCGCCATGGTGGCCGGTGGTATCCTCAATCGTCGCAGCAGCGAAGTCTCGACCGGCGAGGCCTTCCGCGATGAATATGCCGAGATGAGCCCCGCGGGCGCCCGTCTCGCCCGCAGCGCCGTCCTCGGCGCGACGGTTCTGCTTGCGCTCGTCTTCGCCTTCGTCAATCCGCGCTTCGCAACGCTGGCGAACCTCTTCGCGCTGGTCGAACAGAACGGGACGCTCGCGATCATCGCGGTCGGCGCGATGCTCGGCATCGTCTCGCGCACCGTCGACATCGCCCCCGGCTCCGTCGTCGCGCTCGGCGCCGTCGTCGCGGCGCTGGCGGCCAAGGCGGGGGTCCCGGTGCCGCTCGCGCTCCTCGTCGGCATCCTGGCCTGTATCGCCGTCTACGGGCTCAACGGCCTCATCGTCGGCGGCCTGCGGCTCGATCCGCTGATCGTCACGCTGGCGGCGTGGATCTGGGCCCGCGGCCTCGCGGTCTCCCTGACCGGAGCAACGACATTGTCCTTCGACATGGGCTTCGTCGGCTTCATGAACAGGCCGCTGTTCGCCGGCTTCACGCTGGTGCCGATCGTCATCGCCGGCGCCTTCTTTGCGGGCTGGATCATCCTCGCGCGCCTGCCGCTCGGCCTCCGCATCTACGCCGTCGGCGGCGATCCGCGCATGCTGCGCCAGGCCGGCGTCGGCGAGGGACGGCTGAAGCTCGTCATCCTCCTCGTCATGTCGCTCTACACCGCCGCCGGCATGCTGGTGATGCTCGGACGGCTCGGCGCGGCTGCGCCGACGGCCGGCTTCGGCCTTGAGCTCGATGCGATCGTCGCCGTGATCATCGGCGGCGCGTCCTTCCGCGGCGGCACCGGACGCCTTCGCGATACCGCGATCGGCGTCGCCTTCCTCGCGATCCTCAACAATGGTCTTTCCGGCCTGCAGATGGGCGACGCGCAGTTCTTCCTGATCAAGGGAACGCTGATCCTCGCGGCGCTGACGCTGCGCGCCCTCCCCGCCATCCTCATGCCGCGCGGGGCGACCCGATGAGTGTCCACTCCGATGACACCTGGCCGCAGATCGATTTCGGCCACACCGCGTTCGATGCGGCCTTCACCCGCGGCGATGTCTATGGCGTCCGAGTGAACCCCGCCCGCGCCGGCAAGCGCCCGCTGCGCATTGCCATCGCCGGAGCGGGCGGCGTCGCGCAGGCCAAATGGCTGCCGGCGATCCGCCGCCTGCAGACGATCGGGGAGCCTCTCGATATCGTCGGCGTCGCCGATCCGGACCGCGGCACCTGCGAGAAGGTCGCGCGGCTTTCCGGTAGTCGCGCCTATCCCGATCTCGACAGCCTCTTGGATGCCGAGCGGCCTGACCTCGCTTTGATCCTGGCGGCAGACGCCGCCCATGTTGCGCTCGCCACGCAGGCGATCGAACGGGGCGTCGCGGCGCTGGTCGAGAAGCCGCTCGCCCGAGAAGGCGCGGCGGCTCATTCGCTCGTCGATCTCGCGCGGCGGCGGGACGTCCTGCTCGGCGCGGTGGCCAACAAACGCTTCTCGCCGCCCTATGCCATGGCCAAGGCGCTCATCGAGCAGGGCCGGCTCCGCGGCGCCCCGACGATGTTCACCGGCAAGTTCACGCTCGGCTATCCCTATGTCGACCTGCTCGAAGGCGGCACGATCCATCTCATCGACCTGATGCTTTGGTTCATGGGGCCGGTCGCCCAGCTCTCCGCGCGGTCGATCCTCGGCGCAGAGGGCGTCCTCGACAGCGCCGTCGTCTCGCTGCGCTTTCGCTCCGGCGCCATCGGGACGCTGACCACGAGCCGAACCGCCCTCTCGTTCAAGCCCTGGGAACGGGTCGAGATCTTCGGCCGCGGCGCCGTCCTCCTGGTCGAGGACCAGTTCCAGACGACGCTGTTCGACGACGAGACCGGGCCGGCGAAGAGCTGGGCGCCGGCGATCCCGAACACGCTGATGCTCGACGAGGTATTCGGCGGCTATGCGGGCCTTCTCGAAAACATGCTCGATGCTGTGCGGGGCCTGCAGCCCCTCGCCGCGACGGGCGCGGACGGCGCCGCCGCCGTCGACATCATCGACGCCATTCATGCGGCCGCCCGAACGGGCGCCGAAATCGACCTTATGAGCCGGGATCCAGCCTGATGAAGATCAAGTCGCTCGAGACATTTCTCGCCAATGCCGGCCAGCGCAACTACCTCTTCGTCCGCGTGAAGACCGATACGGGTCTCGTCGGCATCGGCGAGGCGACACTCGAATGGCAGGAGAAGGCGGTCGAGGTCCTCGTCAATGAATGGGTCGCCTCGCGCATCATCGGCAAGGACCCGTTCGATATCGAGGCCGTGGTCGGCGGCATGATCCGCGACCAGTATCAGGGCGGCTCAACCGTCATGACCGCGATCTCCAGCGTCGAGATTGCGCTTTGGGACATCATCGGCAAGGCGACGGGACAGCCCGTCTATCGCCTGCTCGGCGGCCGGGCGAAATCTTCGCTCAAGGCCTATGCCAATGGCTGGTATGGCGGCTGCGAGACGCCGGAGGATTTTGCGCGCCGGGCCGCCCAGGTGGTGGCACGAGGCTATGAAGCGCTGAAGTTCGATCCCTTCGCGACGGCCTGGAAGCGTCTGGACGCCGCCGAGGAAGACCGCGCGGTGGCGATTGTCGAGGCGGTGGCGGGCGCGATCGGTCCCGGCGTCAAGATGATGATCGAAATCCATGGCCGCCTCGGCGCGGCGGATGCGATCCGCTTCATCGATCGTATCGACCATCTGCCGATCGCCTGGTGCGAGGAGCCGGTGGCGCCGGAGAATGTCGAATTGCTGCGCGAGGTGAAGGAGCGCACGCGCCTTCCCCTCTCCTCGGGCGAGCGGCTCTATGCGGTGGCGGATTTCGCGCGGCTGATCGGGCTGCGCGCCTGCGACGTGGTGCAGATGGATGTCGCCCATTGCGGCGGCATCAGCGTCGCCAAGAAGATCGCCGCCATGGCCGCCGCGCAGGACATGGCGATCTCGCCGCATTGCTCGGTCGGCCCGGTGGCGCTCGCCGCCGCGCTGCATGTCGCCTGGTCGACGCCGAACATGCTGATGCTGGAGAGCTTCGCCGAATTCGACGTCGATTGGCGGAACGACCTCGTCAGCGGCTGGAATCCCCTGAGCCGCGGCGCGTTTGCGCTGCCCGAGCGGCCCGGCCTCGGCATCGAGCTCGACGAGGTAGCGATCGCGGCGCACCCCTACCGGGCCCTCGCGTTCCCCTCCCTCTGGGATACGAGCTGGAAAGACGAGTTCACCGGCACGGCGCGGCTCGCCGAAGCCTGAGGATCACGCCGATCGGCAACGCGCCGGCCGGAGCGCGTCGCCAAGAGCCGCCGGAGGCGCTATGAGCAGGGGATGGGCCCGACTCAGCTGACGAAGGACCCGCGCCTTTCGACGAGCCACTTCGTGACCCGCCCATGGACTTCCTGCTTCCCGTTCCCGCCGTTTTCGCCGTGCTCGCCTGCCACTGGATGGGCCTTTTCATCATCCGCGTCTCGTTCACCGCGAGTCTCGGGCGATTGGGACCACGCAGCGCCTGGGGCCAGGATCTGAGCCTCGGCATCGTCATCCTGCTGCTGGTGGCCTGGCTCTTCGTCGACGTCGCGCTCTGCGCCGCAATCCTCGCGCTGACGCAGGACGGGCTGCGCTTCGGCGAGGCGTTCCTGTTCGCGATCGCCTGTTTCACCACGCTCGGCGCCAGCGCGCCGGCCCGCACCGATTTCTGGGCGCTGGCCGGACCGCTGATCGCGATGTGCGGGATCTTCATCTTCGGCTGGACGACGAGCTTCCTCATCGACTGCACGCATGCAGTCCGCGAAATGCGGCATGTTTCACGGCATCAGGACGGCGGGAAGCACTGACGCGGCGGCGCCCCCTGGCAGGCCGCGTCAGATCGGAAGAGTGGCCTATTTCGCGGCGGAGAAGGCGGTCGGCTGCAGCAGCGAGTTCACGATGCCCGAGATGATCGGGCCGTTTTTCTCGCTGTCATGCTTCACGGCGAGCCATTCCGGGTCGACGATGAACGCATTCCACTTGGCGTCGCGCTCGGCGAGCGATTCCCAGGCGAGCATATAGGTCAGCGTGGCGCTCGAATCGCCGACGAGCGTCGTCCAGAAGCCGGCCTGGCGGATGCCGTGCTTCTCCCAGATCGCGAGGGTCTTGTTCTGGAAGCGGGCCAGAAGATCGGGAAGGCGACCGGGAAGGGTCGTGTAGACGCGAAGTTCGTAGATCACGGCAGTTCCGCCTGTTCGGGTTGGAGGTCAGGTGCGGACGGAGAATGGAGGTAGTACCTCCTATTTGCAATGTCTCCGCCCGTCTCCGTTTCAATTCAGCTTCGTGCCGCTCTCCCCGCCATTTCCCGCCGCGGCCGAGCGGCGGCGGTGGACAGCAGCGCCGAGCGCGGCGACCCAGGTGCGAGCCGGCTTGAAGTCCGGCTCGGCCTTGCCGGCCACGATCTCGGAGACGAGTTCCGCGATCTTGCGCTCCATGACGTCGACCGTCTCGCGGTCATAGCGGTCGCTCGCCGGATCAGCCTCGACCTCGCGGCGGATGGCGACGAGCGCCTGCATCCAGGCCTGCGTGTCTTCGACGGTTGCGCCCAGCTGCAATGCGTGGTGGAGCGCGCCGAGGCGTTCGAGGAGGTCCATCTTCTGCTCCTCCGGAACCTTGCGCTCAGTACCGGGCCGCACCGACATGCCTTCAAGTCCGCGAAAGGGCCGTTTCATGCTGCCTCGAACAATGTCTGGATGGCCATTTCCGGCACGAGGACCAGGCCCTTGTCGGTGATCCGGATTTCCGGGATCACCGAGAGCGGGATCAGGTTGAAGCCCATATAGGGGATGGTGCAGCCGGCCTCTTCCCAAGCCTTCTTCAAGACCTTCGATTCCTCCGCCACCTCCGTAACGCGCTTGTCGGAGAGGAGGCCCGCGATCGGCAGCGCGACTTTCGCCCGGACCTCGCCATTGGCGACGACGCAGACGCCGCCCTGCGTCGCGGCGATCGTGTCGAGCGCGAGCTGCATGTCGGCCTCGTTGGTGCCGGCGATGATGATGTTGTGCGAATCGTGTCCGACCGAGGAAGCGACCGCACCCTGCTTCAGGGCGAAGTTCGACAGCACGCCATGGGCGACATTGCCAGCCGACTTGCCATGCCGCTCGACGACGGTCACGAAGCAGAGGCCGTGGCGATCGAACAGCGTCTGCCAGTCATTGGCCGGCTGGATTTCGATCCGTTCATGGCCGAGCACGATACCCGGCAGTTCGGTGCGGATCGCATGCAGGATGCCGGGCGCCGCCGGCAGGTCCGGCGTCAGCTTGAGCGCCTTGGGCAGCTTGACCGTGTGATAGGCGGCTTCCGGATAGCGATAGCGATCGGAGAGCGCGGCATCGAGCAGCGGCGTGATCTTCTTGTTGTCGACGACGAGCTCGCCGCCATACCAGGTCGAGACCGGCTCGAGATCGTCGGTCATCAAGACGAGGTCGGCGCGGCGACCGCCGCCCATGCCGCCGATCTCGCCGTCGCGGCCGAAACGCGTCGCGCCATGCAGCGAGCCCATCGACCAGGCCGTCTCCGGCTTCATGCCGGCCTTGACGGCTTCGCGCACCACCCAGTCGAGCCCGAACGCCATCAGATCGTCGGCATCGCGATCGTCCGTGCATACCGCGACGCGCTTCGGCGAGGCGCCAAGCTCGGTGATGGTCTTGATGGCCTGCGGCAGCGAATGCCACGGCGTCGTGGGCGGACCGCCGCGCAGGAACAGCCAGATGCCGGCCTCCAGCATGTCGTCGGCGATCTCGCGGTCGATCGCCTCATGGGTGTCGGTGACGCCGCTCGCGGCATAGGCGGCGACGAATTCGCGGCCATAGACATGGCCCGAGACCGGGCGCCCCCGCTCCAGCGCCGCCGCGAGGATCGCATGGCTGCGCTCGTCGCCCATGGTCACCGGCACGAAATCCATCTTCTCGCCGAGGGCCACCGCCTCCGGCCATTTGTCGAACAGCGCCGCGATCTTGTCCGCCGTGAGGTCGCCGCCGGCCGTCTCCAGCTCCGCCGAAGTAGCCGGAACGGTCGATGGTACCGTCAGGAAGATCGAGAGCGGCGCCTCTCGCGCATCCTCCAGCATCGCCTCGACGCCCGCGACGTCCATGACATTGCCGATCTCGTGGCTGTCGCAGAAGATCGTCGTGGTGCCGTTCAAGAGCGCGGCTTCCGCATAGGCGCAGGCCGTGACCATCGAGGATTCGATGTGGATATGCGGATCGACCAGGCCCGGACCGACCAGGCCGCCCTTCGCGTCATAGAACGCCTTCGCCCAGCCCTTGTGCGTGCCCGCGGGCTTCACCGCCGCGATGCGCCCGCCCGCGACCCAGATCTCGCGATCCGTCAGGATGCGCTCGGAATAGGTCGAGAGCACCCGTGCATCGCGGATCACGAGATCGGGCGCGGCCCGGCCGGATGCGACATCGGCGAGACGGCGCGTCATCGTGGCGAGCGGTGCGACGGAAAAGCGGGTGAGCTTGGACATGGGGACTCCAACCAGATGAAAGAGCACAGAGGCGACGGCAGTACGAACCTCTGTCAGCAGGCCGACAGAAGCAAGAGTCCTGCCGCATGGCTTGACGGATTATGAGTTAAAACTCATATTGATATAGGGTGGGGACTGAACGGATGGCGCCGCTTCCAAGGCCTGCGCGGGCGTTGCGCTGGATCGGTTCCAGCCGCAAGGACTACATGGAGTTTCCATCGCAGGTTCAGGACAGTTTCGGCTTCGAGCTATTTCTTGCACAGACAGGCCAGCATCCACCATCGGCCAAACCCCTGAAGGGTTTCGGGAGCGGCGTCGTCGAGTTGATCGACAATCATGACGGAGATACGTACCGGGCTGTCTACACGGTGCGCTTCGACGAGGCCATCTATGTTCTGCACAGCTTCAAGAAGAAGTCGAAGCGCGGGATTCGAACGCCACAAACGGAAGTCGAACTGATCCGGGCACGCTTGCGCGATGCCGAGGCGCTGTATACCCGGAACAAGGAACACGGATCATGACGACGGACCCGATCGAAGTTCACGAGAGCGCCGCCAACATTTTTGCAGATCTCGGCCTGCCGGACGCGGAGACCCACTTCCTCAAGGCACAGATCGTCGCCGAACTCTATCGCCTGACACGCGAACGCGGCCTGACTCAGGCCAAGGCCGGGTCGTTGATGGGGATCAGTCAGCCGGAGGTGTCGCGCCTGTTCAAAGGAAGCTTCCGCGAATACTCAGTCGATCGGCTCATGACGCTCCTGACGGCCTTCGACCGGGACGTCGAGATCATCTCGCGTCCGCGGTCCGGGCCGGAGGGGCGCGGCCAGATCAGCTTCACGCCCGAGGCAGCCTGAGGAAATTCGGGGCGGCTCGGGAAGAGCTCGCCCCCCTCAATGATAGTCCGGAATTCCCGGCATGGTGATGAAGCCCGGGAGGGCGCGGACGCGGCGCATCCAGCGGCGGAGCGCGGGGTATTCGTCGTGGTCGATCGCGAAGTCGCGCGAGAGCGCGATCGGCGGGAACAGCGCGAGATCCGCGATGGTCGCCGACGCGCCGACGAACCACTTGGCGCCGGCCAGTTCGCGCTTCGTCATGTGGTCTTCCATGACGCGGAAGGCGGCGCGCGCGGCCTTGTCGAGCGCCACGGGGTCACCCGGCGCCTCCAGCATGTGATGCAGGCGGGCCTGGTCGGCCGAAGCGAGATCGCGGGCGGCGAAGACGAGCCACATCATGACGGCGCCGAACGCGGCCGGATCATCCGGCAGCCAGACCCCACCCGTGTCATAGCGCTTTGCGATGTAAGGCAGGATCGCCTCGGCATCATGCAATACCATGTCGCCGTCGACGAGGATCGGCAGCGTCCCGAGCGGGTTGAGCCGGAGATAGGGCTCCGTGCGCTGCTCGCGGCCCGGATGCACGTCGACAGGGACCTTGTCATAGGCGACACCGAGGATCGAGAGCAGCAGCCGAACCTTGTAGGCGTCGGAATCGAGTTCGTAGTCGTGCAGGATCATCGGATCAGGCTCCCGCATGGGCCGCGGGCGCGGCGCAACGGACGGGCAGCGGCGCTTCGAGGCCGCGTCGCAGGCCCTCCGACCAGGCGGCAATCGCGGTCGGGTCGGCTTCGCCGCCGAGGCGCACGATATGGAGCGCGGAGCGCTCGGCCGTGAAGGGCTGCAAGGCGAGACGAAGCCGCGCGCCATCGATCACCGTCTCGAACACGGATGGCCCCGACGCCTCGAAATCGCCCAGCGCGCCGGAGACGAACGCCGCCGCGATGCTCTCGGCCGAACGCTCGACATAGAGGCTGCGCACCGGCCGCGCCGCAAAGTCGGCCGGCGGCGGCACCGGCGCTTCGGTGGTCATTTCCGACCAGATCCAGACCAGACCGCCCGCCTCCGCGGAGGGATAGGTCACGACCTTGATCGTATCGGGAACCTCGAGATTGGGATGGGCCGGAATGTAGCGGCACTGGCCGGCCGTATCATATTGCCAGCCGTGATAGAGGCAGGCGATGTGATTGCCGCGCACGAAGCCGAACGACAGGCGCATGCCGCGATGCGGGCAGCGGTCCTCCCAGGCATGGGAGGCGCCGTCCTGGTCGCGCCAGACGACGATCTCCTTGTCGAACAGCCGCGTGCCGGCCGATGTTCCGGGCTCGAGCCCTTCGGCGATGGCGACCGCGTACCAACCGGCCTCGAAACTCATCTGCCCACTGCCTTTCCTTCTGTGACGGCGTCAGCTTTTTGTCGCGTGGCGTCTTCTTTTCGCGACTTGGTTGCTGCGCCCGATCTCATCGCCTTGAACCCGGCTCGGAACCGACCCGCTCGACATCCAGCACGAGGCAATCGAGCGGACCGAGCGAGCAGGCCATCTCGAACATGTCCACGAGGTCGGCATCGCCTTCGACCTCCACCTCGATCCGCGCATCCTCCAGCCGGCGCGGACGCGCGGCGATCGAGAGGCGGGCGGCGCGATGGCGCATGAATTCCGCGAAACTCTCCGGCGCGAAGACACCGCGAAACACCATGGTCGCGCGGGCCCTCATGATGCCTGCATTTCGGCAAAGCCGGCGAGACGCTGGCGGCGATATTCGCGCGGCGCCACGCCGAAGCGCGTCTTGAAGGCGCGGCGGAAATGCGCGTCGCTCGAAAAGCCCGAGCGGAGGCCGATCTCGTTCACGGTGAGCGCCATCAGCTCCGCGCTCTCCAGCCCCTTGCGGCCCTGATCGAGACGCCGCTCGCGGATCCAGTCGGTCACCGACTGGCCGTCGGCCTGGAAGAGATGGTGCAGATAGCGCACGGAGATGCCGTTGGCGCCGGCGATCCGGTCGGGATTGAGCCCGCTGTCGGCGAGATGCGTGTCGATGAAGGATTTGACCGCGTTCAGCCTGCGGCGCTTCACGACCGAGGCGCGCGTATCGACGCTCTCCGACAGCAGCGCACCCAGCGCGCCGAGGCTCGCCACCAGCCCTTCCGCGAAGGCCTCCTTGGCCCGCTCCGACGAGATCGCATGGATTTCCGGCACGGCGCGGGCGCCGCCGAGCAGCGTCGCCAGGATGCGGTCGCCGGCATCGATCCGCACCGCGCAGATATCCTCGAGGCACGAGACATAGAGGCCGACCCGGCTCGCCGGCACCTGGACAAGCATCATCGCCCCCTCCTCGTCCTGGATGTACTCCATCGGCGCGGTGGTCATGTGGAAGGCCGCCTGTCCCGGCTCCAGCGCCACGGTGCGGCCGAACTGGGCAAAGCTGCAGCGCCCCTCGAGCGGCACGGCGAGAATGAGGCGGCGGCGCTGCGCGCGGTGGATGTCCTGCGGCGTCTGCTCGGCCACATAGCGCGGCGCGCGGAAGAGGCGGAGGCCCAGGCTGCCGAGATCCCACAGCGCGAGGCTTGCCCGAAACCCGGCCTGATCGCCGGGGCGAACCTTCATCGGGCTGCAGCTGTCCCACATGAGCCGTTCCCATTGCGGATGATCCAGCAGACGCTTGGTGCCGGGTGGAAGCATCTGTTTGCGACTCCTGTGGGGGCGGATGCGCCTAACATTCAGGCATGTCTATCGCCTGAGCAGAACGACCGCAATCGACAGCGCAGCGGCGCGACGCCGCGGACCGGCCCTGCAGCGCAAGACGAGCAGCGGCTGAGCGCAACCGGCCGCGGCCGGCTTTGCAGCGCCGCCCGGGGAGCCGCTTCATCGCGCGAGGCAGCCCCGAACAGCGGGGCTCATGGCCTGAACATTGCTTGGATGTCGGCAGGAGAGACATGGTGGATATCGAGACCTTCGCGCGCCGCATTCCCAAGATCGAGCTGCATCTTCATCTCGAAGGTGCCGTTCGTCCGGGGACTTTCGTCGAACTCGCCCGCAAGAACGGGATCGAGCTGCCACCGCATGGCGACATTTCCGAGCTTTATCGCTACGACAATTTGCCGGACTTCCTGAAGATCTATGATCTCGTCAGCCGATCGATCCGGGATTCGAGCGATTTTCACCGTATCACCTATGAGATGCTGGAAAGCTGCGCCGATAGCGGTGCGCGCCATGTCGAGTTCTTCTTCTCGCCGCACGCGCATCAGGCGCATGGTGTCGCCTATACCATCATGCTGGCCGGCATCTTCAACGCGATGGACGACATCGAGACCGATCGCGGGCTCACGTCGCGACTGATCCCGGCGCATAGCCGCGAACTCGGGCTCGAACGCGGCTTCGCCTTTCTCGATCTCGTGCAGGAGCATCGTACCGACAAGGTGATCGGCATCGGCCTCGACTATAACGAGGCGCCTTTTCCGCCCGCGCCCTACCAGCCGCTCTTTGAACGCGCCGCAACGCTCGGCCTGCATCGCACGGCCCATGCCGGCGAGAGCGGACCGGCCGAGAATGTACGCGACTCGCTCGCGATCCTCGGCGTCGAGCGCATCGACCATGGCTATCACGTCGTCGACGATGAGGATCTCGTGGCCGCCTGCCGCGAACAGGGCGTCTTCTTCACCTGCTGCCCCAGCACGACGGAGGCGACGACGATCTGGCGCGACCTCGCCGCGCCCGACCACGCCATGCGCCAGATGATCGAGGCCGGCCTCAACGTGACCATCAACTCCGACGATCCGCCGATGTTCGGCACGGACCTCGGCAAGGAATATGCGCTGGTGGCAACGAAAATGGGCTTCGGCGCTGATGTGCTCAAGAACTGTGCACTGAACTCGATCCGCGCCTCGTGGCTCGACGAAGGCACCAAGGCGACCCTGCTCAGCGAATGGGATGCCGAGATCGACGCGCTGGCTGCGGAACTCGACGCGCCCGCCGCCGCAATCCACTGAAACAACGACCAGAGGGACGAGAATGATCGACCTGAAGAACATCAACCGCCGCCGCTTCATGGGGCTTGCTGGCATGACGGCCGCCGCCTCTATGGTGCCGTGGAAGGTCCGCCAGGCGCTGGCGGCGACGCCGCTGCCGGCGGTGAAGGAGGAGGACGCGATCATCGGCTTCGGCCATGTCGGCCCGATCTCCGACGAGGGCTGGACCTACAGCCACCACCAGGGGCTGGAAGCAGTGAAGGCCGCCTTCCCGAAGGCGAAGTATCTCGAGGTCGAGAACATCCCCTTTTCGGCGGATTGCACGCGCATCTACCGCCAGATGGTGTCCGACGGCGCCAATATGATCTTCTCGACCTCGAACTATGGCGACCTGATCTACGAGGTCTCCGACCGCGCGACCGACGTCGCCTGGTTCGAGTGCGACGGCCGCCGCCCGGCCGATAATCTCTCCGGCTATTACATCCAGCACTGGTATCCGACCTATGTCGTCGGCATCGCCGCCGGCCTCTTGTCGAAGACCGGCAAGCTCGGCTACGTCGCCTCCTTCCCGGTTCCCTCGGTCTTCTCCGGCACCAATGCCTTCCTGATGGGCGCGCGCACGGTGAACCCGAACGCGACGCTGCAGGCCGTCGTGATCAATTCCTGGTTCGATCCGCAGGGCGCCAAGCAGGCCGGCACCGCGCTCGCCGACAATGGCTGCGACTTCCTGTTCGGCATCATGGACGAGGCCGCCTATCTGCAGGTCGCCGAGGAACGCGGCATCTGGGCCGCGATGTGGAACACCGACATCCGCCGCTATGGCCCCAAGGCCTATGTCTCGTCGATCGTGCTCGACTGGAAGGACTACTATGTCGAGCAGGTCAAGAAGCGGCTCGCCGGCGAATGGACGGGCGGCGAGGAGACGCTGCTGCCGATGGGCAAGGGCATCGACCGCGACGCCTGGGGCGAGCGCGTCCCGGCCGACGTCGCCGCCAAGGCGGATGCCGTGCGCGACAAGATGCTGAAGGAAGGCTGGAGCCCCTTCGTCGGCGAGATCAAGGACGCCGAAGGCACGGTCCGCGTTCCCGCCGGCCACCGGATGACCGAGGACGAACTCTACAATTGGGACTGGTCGATCGAGGGCGTGTCCGGACTGAAGGTCTAGGCCGCCGTTCTCTTCCTGCGACGCCTGCTCCGCCGTCATCCCGGGCTTGACCCGGATCCATTCAGCCGAGGCCGTTCACGGCTGTATGGATCCCGGCTTGCGCCGGGATGACGGCGGGACAAGCGGAAGTGCTCTCCGATCCGTTTGCAATCGGGATTGTCATGCCCGCCTCCCCCTCCCCCCGCCCGATCGTCGCCCTCCGCGGCATCGGCAAGGTGTTTCCCGGCGTGATCGCCAATGCGGATGTCGATTTCG
Organism: Kaistia hirudinis; assembly: GCF_014196455.1. Classification (GTDB taxonomy): domain Bacteria; phylum Pseudomonadota; class Alphaproteobacteria; order Rhizobiales; family Kaistiaceae; genus Kaistia; species Kaistia hirudinis. The sequence continues at coordinate 126,568 of NZ_JACIDS010000002.1, read as the reverse complement.
ACCTGCTGCCGGGCGAGATCCATGCGCTGCTCGGCGAGAACGGCGCCGGCAAATCGACGCTGATGAATGTGCTGACGGGCATCTACCGGCCGGATTCGGGCGCGATCCTGATGGATGGCAAGGAGGTCGCCTTCGCCTCGCCCGTCGAGGCGATCGCGGCCGGCATCGGCATGGTGCACCAGCATTTCAAGCTGGTGCGCGCCTTCACCGTCGCAGAAAATGTGCATCTCGGCTGGAAGGAGACGCCGCGCCTCGCCTCCAAGAGCGTGCTCGAAGCCCGCACGCGTGCGCTTTCCGAGCGCTACGGCCTCGCGGTCCGGCCCGAGGCGCGGATCGACGAGCTTTCGGCCGGCGAGCAGCAGCGCGTCGAGATCCTGCGCGTGCTGGCGCGGCAGGCGCGCGTGCTGATCCTCGACGAACCCACCGCCGTGCTGACGCCTGCCGAGGCGCGCGTCCTGTTCAAGGCGCTGCGCGCGTTCAAGGACGCCGGCAATTCCGTGATCTTCATCTCGCACAAGCTGGACGAGGTGATGGAGATCGCCGACCGCGTCACCGTGCTGCGCGGGGGCCGCAAGGTGCTCACCGAGACGACCGAGAACTGCACCACGACCAAGCTCGCGCAATGGATGGTCGGCCGCGAGATGGTGCTGGGGGGCCTCCGCGAAGCCATCGTGCCGCGCAGCGAAGCCGGGCGGATCGTGCTGGCGCTCGATCATGTCTCGGCGAGCGACGATCGCGGCCGCAAGGGGCTGATCGAGGTCGACCTGCCGGTGCGCGCCGGCGAGATCCTCGGCATTGCCGGGGTCGCCGGCAATGGCCAGCGCGAACTCTCCGAGGTGCTGACCGGCATCCGCCGGCCCGATTCCGGCCGCATCCTGGTCGAGGGCGTGCCGCTGGACGATCCCTCGCCCGATGTCTTCCTGGAACTGGGCGTCGGGCACATCCCCGAGGACCGGATCAAGAGCGGCATCGCGCCGTCGCTGCCGATCAGCGACAATGCAGTGATGCGCGCCTATGGCGAGGCGCCGATCGCGCACGGCATCTTCTTCTCGCCGAAAGCCGCCGACGCGCTCGCCAAGCAGATCGCCGACGACGCCGCGGTAACGATCCCCTCGCTCCGCACGCCGATCCGCAACCTTTCCGGCGGCAACCAGCAGCGCCTCGTCGCCCGGCGCGAGATGCGGATCGCAAGGCTTGCCATCGTCGCCGCCTATCCCTCGCGCGGGCTCGATGTCGGCGCGATCTCGACCCTGCTCCACTATCTGATCGACCTGCGAAACCAGGGCGTCGCGGTGGTGCTGATCTCCGAGGAACTCTCCGAATTGTTCGACGTCACCGACCGCATCGCCGTCATGTTCAAGGGCCGCGTCATGGGCCTCTATGAGACGAAGGATGCCGATCTCGAACGCGTCGGCCTCCTGATGGGCGGCCAGACCCAGCAGACCGAGGCGGCCTGAGATGGCGCTCCATTTCGTCCGCAGCCCGGTCGTTTCCTCCGCGCGCGCCCTGACGGCCCGCGTCATCGGCTTCGTGCTGGCGCTCGGCCTCGGCGCGCTCGTGCTCGGCATTGCCGGCTTCGATTCGCTTCATCTCGGCCGGCAGATCATCGTGAAGAGCCTCGGCTCGCAATTCGGGCTCGAGGATCTCGGCCTGCTCTATACGCCGCTGCTGCTGACCGGCCTTGCCGTGACGGTGATGGCGCGCATGGGCCTGTGGAACATCGGCGCCGACGGCCAGTTCTATCTCGGCGCCTTCGTGACCACCGCGATCGGCCTGTTCATCAAGGGCCCCGAGCCCTTCATGCTGGTGCTGATGTTCTTCGCCGGCGCGGCCGGCGGCGCACTCTGGATCCTCGTGCCGACGCTCGCCAAGGCCTATGCCAAGGTCGACGAGATCATCACGACGCTGCTGCTCAATTTCGTCGCGCTGCTGCTGGTTTATTATGTCGCGACCGGCCCCTGGCGCGACCGCGTCTCCGGCACCACCGCCTCGACCGGCCGCGTGCCCTACAAGATGCCGGATTTCTTCGGCTCGCTGCATTGGGGCTTCGTGATCGCGCTCGCCGCGCCGATCCTGTTCGCGCTGGCGCTGCGCTACACCAAATGGGGCTATGAGGTGCGCCTTTCCGGCGCCAATCCCGACGCTGCGCATTATGCCGGCATTCCCGTCCGCCGCCGCCTCATCACCATCATGCTGCTCTCCGGCGCGATCGCCGGCATTGCCGGCATGCTCGAAGTCGCCGGCACGGTGCACCGCCTGCAGGGCGGCATCTCCAACAATTACGGCTATCTCGGCGTCATGGTCGCGGTGCTCGCCCGCGGCTCGGCGCTCGGCGTCATCGCCGGCGCCTTCCTGATGGCGCTGATCCTGAACGCCGGCATCATCCTGCAGACGCAGGGCCTGACGACGAGCGCCGTGCTCGCGCTCACCGGCCTCATCATGCTGTTCACGGCCATCGCCGATCAGTTCGCGCATTACCGGCTCGTCCGCCCGCGAGCGGCGACGGCCTGAGGAGACAGACCATGGACGCCTTCAACTCTCCATACCTGGCTCCGCCATCCCTCGCATTCTCCGTCATCCCGGCGAAAGCCGGGATCCATGCAGCCGAAGCGCCGACGGTCACAGCTGAATGGATTCCGGCTTTCGCCGGGATGACCGCCGCTTGTGGTGCGGCGCCGCACGCGACATCCGGCCGGAGTCTCTGACGATGGACATCATCACCGGAATCCTCGCAACGGCCGTGCTCGCGGGTGGCGTGCTGGCGCTGGCGGCGCTTGGCGAGGTGCTGGCGGAGCGCGTCGGCGTGTTCAATCTCGGCGTCGAGGGGCTGATGGCGCTCGGCGGCGTCACGGGCATCATCGCCGTCACGATCATCCCGAACCCGTTCTTCGGCTTCGCCATGGCGCTGGTCGTCGGGCTCGTCTTCGGCGCGATCTTCGCGCTCGCCACCGTCACCTTCCGCGCCAACCAGGTGCTGTGCGGCCTCGCGCTGACCATGCTCGGCTCCGGGCTCGCGGTGACCGTGGGCAAGCCCTATTCCGGCATGCCGGCCAAGGCACAGTTCGACAAGGTGATCATCCCCTATCTCTCCGACCTGCCGATCCTCGGCCGCGCCCTCTTCTCGCAGAACATCCTCGTCTATCTGATCTATCTGATCATCCCGGCCGTCATTTCCTTCGTGCTGTTCCGCACGCGCCACGGCATGAATGTACGCGCCGTCGGCGAGAACCCGGCCGCCGCAGATTCCGCGGGCATTCCGGTGACGCTGATCCGCTTCACCTATGTGACGATCGGCGCGGCGCTGGGCGCGGGCGCGGGCGCCTATCTGACGCTCGCCTTCGTGCCGTCCTGGTCGGACGGCGTCGTCGCCGGGCGCGGCTGGATCGCGGTCGCGCTCGTCATCTTCGCCGGCTATCGCCCGTTCTGGGCCGTGTTCGGCGCGCTGCTCTTCGGCGTCATCACCGCGCTCGGCTTCGTCGGCCAGGCGCGCAACTGGCCGATCGCACCGCCCTTCCTCTCCATGCTGCCCTATCTCGGCACCATCGCCGCGATGATCCTGCCGGTCTTCGTCTGGAAACGGCTGCGCCTCTCCTTCACCGCCCCGGCGGGCCTCGGCATCCCCTATTTCCGCGACGAGAGGTGAGCGCGATGGCAGCGCTGGTGGCAGATGATAGCAGCATGATGGACCGCCTCGACGCGCGACGGTACAAGACGATGCGATCGAACAGGGACTTCCTTCACCTCTCCCTAAGGGAGAGGTCGGCCCAAAGGGCCGGGAGAGGGTTTACGGCCTCTCGGAAGCTGCGCCCTTTGATCGGAGCCCTCTTCGGAGAGTTCCCTAAACCCTCTCCCGCCGGCCTTCGGCCGTCGACCTCCCCCTCAGGGGGAGGTGAAGGAAACGATATGCGCTTCTATTTCAAGCGATCGGAGAACTAGTCCCATGGCATCGATCCACGCGCAGCGGCCTGCGGAAAAGGCCTCGCTCGACCAGTGGTACGTCATCGACGCGCTCGCCGATATCCCCGCCGCGCCGCGCGCGAACCGCCTGCTCGGGCGCGATCTACAGGTTGAGCGCGACGCCGCCGGCACGGTGATCGTGCGCGAGAAGCTGGCGGATGGATCGTTCAGTGAGACGCTGCCGACGAGGGAGCGCTATGGCTATGTCTGGACCACGCTCGGCACGCCGGAGCGCGAACTGTTCGACATTCCCGAGGCGGACGAGGCCGATCGCAACCAGGTCGTCTGCGGCGCAGTCGCCGTGAAGGCGTCGGGGCTGCGCATCGTCGAGAACTTCCTCGATATGGCGCATTTCCCCTTCGTCCATACCGATATCCTCGGCGCGGAGCCGAACACCGAGGTGCGGCACTACACGACCGAGATCCGCCGCGACGTCGACGAGGTCTGGGCGACGAATTGCGAGTTCTTCCAGCCGCAGGCCGCGCTTTCCGCCTCGGGCGGGATCATGACGCAATACATGTACCGCGTCGCCGCGCCGTTCCAGGTTCTGCTCTACAAGACCTGTCCCGTTGCGGCGAACCGCTGGGACGTGATCTGCCTGTTCGTGCAGCCGCTCGACCATGACCGCTGCCGCGCGCATCCCGTGATGTTCATCATCGACGAGGGCAATTCGCTGACCTCGATGATCCATTTCCAGCAGCTCATCTTCCTGCAGGACCGGATCATCCTCGAAAACCAGCGCCCGCGCCTCCTGCCGCTCGAGCCCCGCGCCGAAATCCCGACCCGCGCCGACATCTCCTCCGTCGCCTATCGCCGCTGGCTGAAGGAAAAGGGCGTCACGTTCGGCACGGCGGAGAAGGCGGCCTAGGCGGTCGCCCCGCCGGCGCCCGGCGATTGCAGCACCGCCGTCCGCGCCAGCAGCGACAGGATATCGGTCTGCGTCACCAGCCCGGCCACGCTGCCATCGTTCTCGACGATGACGACCGCGCGGGTCGTGCCGTCGGTGAGCGCCGGAACCAGCCCGATCACCGGATCGCCGGGCTCTGCCGTGACGGCAGCCGTCATCGCGTCGCGGACGAAGTCCGCGCCGCCCGCGATCTCGCGAAGGCCGATCGCGCCGGCGAGCCGGCCCGCGCCGTCCAGCACCGGTAGCGTGCGGAGATTATGCGCGAGCAAGAGCGCGCTGGCTTCCCCGCAGCGGGCTTCGACGCCCACCGCGACAACGTCGCGCGACATGACGGCGCTGCAGGGAACGTCGCCCGTCGTGCGGCGCAGCGCTTCGAGCTCCACCTGCCGCAGCAACCGGTCGACATCGTCGCGATCGATATCGAAGGTCTCGTCGAGCGCGGTGAGCGCCGCATCGACATCCTCGGGCCGGAAGCCGACCCGGGCGAGCGGCGGCGGATCAGCCGTGCCGTGCGTGTTCACAGCGGCGGGTTGCGGCCGATGCGGATAGGCGCGGCCGCGCAGGCGATGAAAGGCGAGGCCGAGCGCGACCAGCAGCACCGAATTCAAAAGGACCGGAACGAGCGCGAAGGAGAAGCCGGCCGCCGCGACCGCCGGGCCGCCGACGACCGCGGTCAGCGCCGCGGCGCCGCCGGGCGGATGCAGGCTGCGGGTCAGCGACATGGCGCCGATCGCCAGCGCCACGGCGAGCCCGATCGCCAGCGCCGGCTCATGCACGAAGTGCGCAACCGTTATTCCGACCAGCGCCGAAATCGTATTGCCGCCGATGATCGGCCAGGGCTGGGCGAGCGGGCTCGACGGAACGGCGAAGAGCAGGACGGCGGAGGCGCCGAGCGGCGCGACGATGAGCGGTAGGCCCAGGTCGAAACCTGCGAGGGCGCCGCTGATCAGCCCGGCAAGACAGATGCCGACGAGCGCGCCGAGGCAGGCAAGCGCCCGCTCGCGCGCCGTCGCACCGGCAAGGATCGGGTTGAACAGATGATGGCGGGCCTTGTCGGCGAGAGAACGGCGCAGACTGGACATGAAATCGCGAATGCCGATTGCAGATCGCTCCCGCTTGATGGAGCGATCGAAGGCGGGGCCGGGAAATTAGGCCCGGTCCGCGCCCCTGTCCAGCCGCTCAGCCCCCCGAGCGGTACCGGCCCGCCGACTCAGAACGAAACCGTCAGTGCCCCGGCCAGCGTCTGGTCGGTCGCGCCGGAGGAGAGCTGGCCGCCATAATTGATGCCGATCTTCGCGGTCGGCGTCAGGTTGAGGTCCAGGCCTGCTTCGAGCAAAGCCGCGTCGCTGGCGATGGGGACGCCCGCAATGTCGAACGCGGAGCCGCCGGCGAAGGCGAAGGTCGTGATCGGCGTGGTGTCGCCGAAGGCATGGACCCAGCCGATCGTGCCGCGGGCCGTGGCGGTCATCCCGTTGCCGACCGCGAACACCGTCGAACCGCGGAGGCCCAGCGTCGTATAGGTGACGCCGGCATCGCTGCTCTGGCCGGTCAGGGCCGCGGCGCCGCCCTGCTCCGTGAAGCCGTCGGTCGAAAGATTGACATAGGCGAGATTGGCGAAGGGCTCGAACGCGGTCTGGCCGGCCTTGAAGGTGTAGGCGAGCTCGCCGAAGGCCTGCGCCGTGCCGGCGGCATAATCGGCCGAGAGCGACTCGGCGAAGCCGGGGAAGACGACGCCGCGGCTGGTCGAGATGTCGTGCCACGTATAGGCGAGGCCGGAGCGGAACGCGACCGCGCCCATCTGCGTGCCGGCATAGACGCCGAGATCATAATTGTCGCTGGTCGCGGATGCGTTGCGGCCATCGACGCTGAAATCGGACCGGCTGTAGCCGCCGATGACGCCGAGACGCCAGGCGTCGCCCACCTGGCCGTCCGCGCCGACGAACACGCCGCCGATGTCGCGGTCGATCGAGGCCGCATTGCCATTGCCGTCCCATGAGCCCCAGGAGCCGAAGCCGCCGCCCCAGAGCGCGAAGCGATCCGTATTGGCCGGCGCCTTGACCGCACCCGTCGCGTCATAGGCCGTGACCGCCTGTCCCGGCGCGCTGCCGTCGCCGAAGGCGTTGCGCAGCCGCTCCAGCGACGCCTCGCGCACGAAGCGGCTGTCGTCGATCATCACGCCCTTGATCGAGGCATGCTCCTCGCCGGAGAGCTGGTCGAGCGCGGCGGCCGCGCCGGCCATGTCGAGCTGCGCCAGCGCGCCCACGATGGGGCTGCTCAGCGGCAGGCTGTCGGCGCCGCTACCCGTCGCCGTCTCGTTCGGGGTGTGGCCGGCCGAGGCGAAGGTGACAGCGCTGCGGTCGACATTCAGATAGACGCTGGCCGGATCATAGCCGAGCGAGAAGGCGAGGAACGGCGTCATCGTCGGCGCCTGCAGCGACGCAAAGGTGCCGGTGACGCCGAGATCGGCCGTCAGGATGGTGTAATGCGTGCCGAGCGCGAAGCCGCCGCCGGTGTTCTGGACGGCGACGGTGCCGCCGTCGAGCGTCGCGGCGCCCGTGGCGACGATCTTGTCCGAAGCACCGGTGCCATTGGTTTCGACCTGGTAAGTCGAGCCGGCGGCGAAGGTGACATCGCCATTGACGACGAGTGTCCCGATCGAATTGCCGGGCGCGATGATCGCGCCGAGATTGGCCGTAACGCCCGCGACCTGGCCGTTGCCGCCCAGGGTTCCGCCGTCATTGACCGTGACGACCGAGAGCAGCGATCCGTTCACGACGAGCTTGCCGCCATCGACCGCCGTCGGGCCGGTATAGAGGTTGGCGCCCGAGAGCGTCAGCGTTCCCGCACCGACCTTGGTCAGCGCGCCGCCAACGCCGTCGATGACGCCACTGACCTCCGTCGAGAGGCCGTTGCTGCCAACCGTCAGGAGATGATTGCCGAGGTGAAATTCGCCGGTGCCCGCCAGCGAGCCGGCGCTGCTGCCTGCGAACCCCGCCGTGGTATTGGCGATATCGAAATAGCCGTCATTGACGATCTGTGCGTTGCCGCCCGTCGCCTCGTTGAAGAAGATCATCTGGCCGGTCTGGCTGTTGATGATCGTGGCGTCGCCGCCGCTGGCCGTGCCTTGGAAACCGAGCGTCTTGGTATTGGTGATGGAGGCCGCGCCGGCCGTGCTGCCGTCGATCAGGAACAGAACGCCATCGTTCTGGATCGTGGCCTCGCCGGCCGAGCTGTTCCCTTCGAACCGCACAATACCGATATCGTTATTCTGGATCGCGGCGGAGGCGGCTGTCGAATTGTCGCGGAAATAGACCGTGCCGCGATTGGTGATCGTCGCGCTGCCGGCGCTGGAATAGTCCTTGAAATAGGCCAGGTTGTGATTGTCGATGGTGCCACTGTCGGCGTTGGCTACCGTCTCGAAGGTCAGCGAATTGTAGTTGGTGATCGCCGCCGTGCCGACATGGGTGTCGTCGATGAACCGCAGAACGCCATGATTGGTGATCGTTGCGCTGCCGGCGTCGGAAAAATTCTGGAAGAGCGTCTTGCCGCCGGCAGCGTTGGTGATCACGGCGTTGCCGGCCGTGCTTTGGCCGTCAAACTCCAGACCGGCGCTGTTGTAGATGGAGGCATTTCCCCCGGTCGAGGAGTCGTCGAAAATGATGCGCCCGGACGATGTGATCGCCGCGTTCGCGGCCGTGCTGGATGCCTCGAACTTCAGCAAGCCGCCATTGTTGCTGATATGAGCGTCTGCTGCGGTGCTTTCATCGGAGAAATAGATCCCGGAAGTCGAGGTCGCGTTGACGAGATTTGCTCCGCCCGCGCTGCTCGCATTGTCGAAAAACAAATAGCCGTTCGAGCCCAGCGTGACGGTGACCGAGGCGGAGTTGTTGACGATGCCGGCACCGTCCAATGTGATGTTTGCGTCGATGCTGAAATTATAGTCGAACGCGCCCGGGGCGAATACCCAGGCGCCCGTCGTCGTGTCCTGCGACAAGGACAGGCTGGTGATGCTCGACGCGCCGAAAGTCGCCGTACCGTCCGGCACGGTGCCGCCGCCCCAGTTCGCACCCGTATTGTAATCGCCGCTGCCGGGCGCCGTGGACCAGGTGGCATCCGCTGCCCAGGCGCTGCCGGCCGTCGCCATGCCGAGCCCCGCCAAGGGCAGCCCAAGCGCAGCCGTCCTGATGACGGCCAAGCCGGCCGCCCGTCCCTTGCCAAATTTCCGCACGCTCGATTCCCCGACTCAATGACCGTGACGCGTATCGTCTCGGGGGGACCTTGCGATGGCCGCGCCGGCCCGTCTTGGGCTGGAGCGCAATGGACTTATCCTGAAGCGCGCCCTCGCGCTTTTCGCGCGCAGCGTGCAGTTTCGACACATCCGGGCCGTGGTCCGGACGACCGGGGCGCGCTACCGCGCCTGCCCGGGGGAGCAGCCGAAGCGGCGGCGGAAGCAGCGGTTGAAATAGGAGATGTCGCTGAAGCCGCAGGCGAGCGCGATTTCGCCGATCCGCATTCCGGCATAGCGGCGGTCTGCGAGCATCGCCGAGACACGGCGCAGGCGCGCCTCCAGCACGCGCTCCGAGAAGCTCGTGCCGGATTCCTGCAGCAGATCATGGACATAGCGGACGGAAACGCCGAGCTGCTGGGCGACGCCCTGCGCGCTGATCGTCGGGTTCGCAAAGCCTTCCCGGATCTTCGCCAGGATGGCCTCCAGCCGCGCCGCCCGCAGACCGCGCAGCCCCGCGAGCTCGGCCGCGTCGCCCTTGGCGCCCGTTGCAAGCGCGATCAGATCGACGATCGACGCCGCCGCATGGGCGGCAACATCCGGCGCAACCAGCGCGGGGCCGGTCTCGATCAGGCGGCTGTAGCGCTTCAGCAGGCCCAGCGCCTCGTTGGCGCCGGCTATCGGGATCGCCATCCGATCCTCGCCGTCGCGGATGGTCTCGTTCAGCAAGGCGAACGGAATGAGGATGTTCGACCAGTTGTGATCCGCATTGCCGCCGATCACCGTCGCCGGCTCGGCGCCGCTGACCAGCACGGCGCCGCCGGGCTCGATCTCATAGCTGCGACCGCCCATCCTGCCGGCGAGGCGCACGTCGGCGTGATTGACCAGCAGCAGATAGCCATCAAGATTGTCGCGGCGCAGATGCCGCGCCGTCCGCGTCGACTGCGTGATCGTCCCCCACATATGGGCGAGCACGATCGAGTCCACCGACGCCGCCTCGATCCGCGCGGTAAACGGCCGGTCGTCGGCGCGGTGAAAGTCGATCGCGCCGATCTCGGCGGCATAGATCTCCTGCCAGAGGGAGAACCGCGCGCGGTCGTCGAGATGGTCGGGAAAATGCTCCGTCGAAAAGACAGCCTGCGCCGACAATGGCCTGCTCCGAACGAGAAAATAAGGGATTCGATCGACCGGTTCGACGCGGTGCGTCGCTGCACGGCGAGATGCCGCGCGGGAACTCTACCATTGCGTGCCGCCGCGGGAATGTGAAGGCCGACACACGCCGCGGCCCAGCGGGCCGCGTCGGGCGTCGCGGACGTCCGGGGTGGTTCGGCGTTTCAGGAGAGATCGCCGAATGGGGCTAGCGCGTTGTTTTCATATGCCTTCGCGAGCCGGCGTGCCTGGCCCCCGAGCCGCCCGCGGCAATTGAGCTTCAGGCCTGCCGATCCGTCATCCACCCGGCCGCTGTCATGGCCGGGCATGGCACGACGGTCCGACGCTCGAGGCCGTGTCGGCGCGAACGCGTCAGCCAGGCGGCGGCCGGGGGATGCCCGGCCACGTCACGATCCGGGCGGCAATGCGCGCCCGAAGCGGCGAATGCCGGCTCTCAGAGCCCCATCGCCTGGACGGCCTTCACCGCGTTGCCGATCGTCGGCGCGAGAATGGTCATCGCCTCGTTGGCCGTCATGATGGGGGTCACGTCGGGACTGGTTCCGGCCGCGAGCTGGATCAGATGCGTCGCCTCGCTGAGCACCGCGAGATCATCCGTATTGACGATCATGAACAGCTCACGCCGAAAAACCGAGACATAGAAGGTCTCGGGCTTCAGCAGGTCGAGGATCGCGCCGATCGCCGCCTCGGCGCCGCCGGCCGAACGGTCGATGCGGCTTCCCGCCTCGTTGGACGCCTCGAATCGCACCAGATAGCGCATGGCTTCCTCCTCTGTCCCGGCGCCTGCGGCCGGCGGTCAGTTCGTGTCGGCGAGTTGCAGCGGCGCGGCATGAAGGCCCGCCCGGAGGCTCCGCGCGTCGAGTGCCACGACCGGGGTGGCCGCCGTCGTCTTCGGTGGAACCCGCGTCCATGCCGCCGCAGAAGCGGCGACGCCATTGGGCGCCAACCCGGCCCGCTGCAGCGCCGACGCCGAACCGCCGCCCGGCGCGACGGCATGCAGCGCGTCCTCACAGGCCAACGCGATCCCCGACGATGCCAGCAGCATGCCTGCCGCCGTCGCGGCCATACACATCCTGGATGCTCTCATTTCCGCCTCCCGCTGATAGGAGGAGCGCTTCTCCGCGGAGAAAGCCGTGCGGCCCGACCCGCTCACCGCCGAGCACGTCTGGCCTCGTCACGCTACAGGCTCCGCACGCGGAACGCCCCGTCTTGGTTCCCCTGATCCGGGCAGACCCGACCCGATCGAGTTCCTCGGCTCGATTGTATGCAATCTACGCCGATTGCATACAATCACAAGCGCGATGACGGCATGGCGCCCCCCGTCCGCGCGCGCTGCCGCGAGACGGAGGCGATGGGAGAAGCGGCGAGGCGTGGCGCCGGCGCGCACGCCGACGCCCGCCTCGATCAGGCGCGCCGCGCCGGCCGCGCCTTGTCGCGCGCGCCGCGAGCGGCCCGCTGCATCTCCTCCTCCAGCACGATCCGCCCGGCGAGGCGGGGATCGCCGACATCGATCTCGACGATCAGCTCGCCCTTCGCGCTGATGCGCGCGGAAAAGGCGAAATGCCGGCCGCGCCAGACGATCTGCTGATGCGCGATCTCGAGCGAGCGGCGCGACAGCAGCGTCGCGCGAAGCGCCAGAGCCGCCACCCGCTCGAGATCGGGACCTTGCATGGCGCGCAAGGCGGGGGCGGGAAAAACGAAAATGGGAAAGGGACTGCGCTGCATGATGCCTCCTTCAGGCCACGACAAACCGCGCCCAAAAGGGGCGTGGCGGTCGGGCGAAGAGGCGGAGCGATCAGCGCATGCGAGGAGATATAGCCGCGGAGGGCGGCGAAATCGTGGCGGGTGGGGGGCTGGACTGTTTGCGGGGCGCGGATGCGCCGAGCTATAACGAGGATGCACCCGGACTATGACGCCGCGGCGAGCCGTGGTGTTCCGCCAGCCGGCATGGGTACAACGAGAGCATTCGCTCTCGGGAAGTCTGGTAACGGCCCATTGCAGACATTGTGAGCGGCCCCTTCCGGGGAGACCAACTGTGCGGCTCAAGTGTCCGAAATAGAGCCGGAAGCAGACGTTCGGCTTCCAGCGTCAAGCCATCTTACTGTTGTGAGGCCTGCGACGCATGGCGAAAGCGTATAATGACATTAATTCTGCTCGTCTTGGTCAAAATGACTGTAAGTGGATTGGTACAAGGGTATCTGAAACATGACACCGCAAGAATTCTATGGCGCGTACATAGATTGTCTAAATCGCCAAGATTGGGATGAACTGGGGCGGTATGTTGGCGACGATGTCAAACATAATGGTCGACCGCTCGGGCTGTCAGGCTACCGCTCGATGCTGATCAAAGACTTCGAAGACATCCCGGACCTTCGTTTCGTCATAGATCGTCTGGTATGCGACCCGCCTCTCATTGCGGCGAGGTTGATGTTCAATTGCTCACCAAAAGGCCAATTCCTTGGCCTAGATATCGACGGTCGACGCATCTCCTTCGCAGAAAACGTGTTTTACGAGGTGAAGGACGGCAAAATAGTGGACGTGCTTTCCGTGATCGACAAAACCTCGATCGAAAATCAGATTGCTTGAGCCGCTTTTTTTGCGACGGCGAGTGTCAGCTTTGGGCGCAAGGCAGACCAGCCTTCGGCTCAGCCGAGAATGCCGAATACGATAATCTCCCCCCTCACCACGCCAAAAACCCGCGCACGCTCACATAGACGCCCGCGATGATGACGATGGTGGCGAAGATCAGTTTGAGGGTGTCGCCTTTTCCGGCCAGGTGGCGGGCGAGGCGGGTTCCGGCGAGGCTGCCGGCGAGGCCTCCCAGAATAAAGAGCGCGGCGATCCACCAGTCGACATAGCCCGAGAGCGCATAGCTCGCGGCCGTGGTCGTGCCGAAGGCGGCGACCGAGACGAGCGAGGAGCCGATCGCGTTCAGGACCGGCATGGCGGTGGCGCCAACGAGGCCGGGGACGATCAGGAAGCCGCCGCCTATGCCGAAGAAGCCCGACGCGAAGCCGACGACGAGGCCGGTCGCGACAAGGGCGGGCAGCAGCGTGCGCGCCGTGCCGAGATGGAGGCGGACATCGGGATTGGTGCCGCTGCGGCGCGGCAGGAGCTGCAGCGCGCCGATGACGACCATCAGCACGCCGAACAGCGCCAGCAGCCTCTGCCCGTCAAAGGCCTTGCCGATCGCCGCGCCGCCCGCCGCGCCGAGGATGCCAGCAATGGCGAAGGAGACGGCGCAGGGCCATTTGACGGTGCGCGCGCGGGCATGGCCGCCCAGGCTCATCAGCGCGCTCGCCGCGACCGCGACCGCGCTGGTGCCGATCGCGACATGCGGCGAGGGCACGCCGACGACATAGAAGAGCAGCGGCACGGCCAGGATCGAGCCGCCGCCGCCGACAAGGCCGAGCGAGAAGCCAACCACGCCGCCCGAGAGCCCGGCGAGGATATCCTGGGCGAGCGTCAGATCGGTCATAATCCGAACCACCTTGCCAGAAGGCCGCGGCCAGGCGCCCTGCCCTCGCCTTCGCCGCGACCGCTTTCGAGCGGCAGGCCGGCGCGGCCCCAGGCGGAGATGCCGCCCTCCAGGACATAGGAATCGAGCGCGCCGGCCTTGGCGGCGAGGCGCGCGCGGGCGACCGTCGTGCGGTTGCCGCTGGCGCAATAGAAGACGACCGGCTGCTTCGGCCCGGCGGGCAGCGCCATCGCCTCGAAGCGGCTGAGCGGCATGTTCTGCGACTGGGGGATGCGGCTGCGGGCATATTCGCCGGGCTCGCGCACGTCGACCATCAGCGCGCCCTTGTCGCGAAGGCGCGCCGCGGCGGCCGCATCGATCGGCTTGAGATTCTGGGACATGGGAGGGTTCTCCGGATGGGGCCTCAGGGGCAGAAGATGCGCTTCAGCGTTTCCATGAGCGCGAGCGCGCGCGGATCGGCGATGCGGTAATGGATCGTCTGGCCGTCGCGCCGCGTCGCGACGAGGCCGTCCTCGCGCAGCTTGGCGAGATGCTGCGACAGCGCCGACTGGCTGAGGCCGACGGCGTCCACCAGCGCGTTGACGCTCATCTCGCCGGCGCCGACGAGATGGCAGAGGATCAGCAGGCGGTTCTCGTTGGCGACGAGCTTCAAGAGCGCCGCCGCCGCGCCCGCCTGGTCCGCAAGCCGCTCCATATCCATGACCGTCATCGCCGGTGCTCCGCGCCGCCTTGATAAATTAGATATTGCTAATATATGAAGCGCGACACGAACCGCAAGGAGGCGGGCCATGACCACCGCACTCACCGCCGCGAACGCGCCGCAGATCCGCGCCTTCTTCGATCCGGCAACCTTCACGGTGAGCTATCTGGTTTCCGATCCGGCAACGCGGCGCGGCGCCGTGATCGATCCGGTGCTCGACTATGATCCGGGTTCCGGCGAGGTCGACATCCGCTCGGTGAGCGCGATCCTCGACGCGGCGGCCGCGGAAGGCATCGCGATCGACTGGGCGCTGGAGACGCATGCCCATGCCGATCACCTCTCGGGCGCGCCCTATATCAAGGCGAAGACCGGCGCCAAGATCGGCATCGGCGAGCACATCAAGGATGTGCAGAAGATCTTCCGCCCCGTCTTCGACGCGCGTGACCTCCACACGGACGGCCGCGATTTCGACCATCTGTTCAAGGATGGCGAGGTCTTCTCGATCGGCACGCTGCAGGCGGAGGTGATCTATACGCCCGGCCATACGCCGGCCGATGTCTCATACCGGATCGGTGACGCGGTGTTCGTCGGCGACACGCTGTTCATGCCCGACTACGGCACCGCGAGGGCGGATTTCCCCGGCGGCGATGCGCACCGGCTCTATGGCTCGATCCAGCGCCTGCTCGCCCTCCCCGCCGAGACGCGGCTCTTCATGTGCCACGACTACAAGGCGCCGGGCCGCGACGACTATGCGTGGGAAACGACCGTCGCCGCGCAGCGCGCGGGGAATGTGCATGTGCATGAAGGCGTCGGCGAAGCGGCCTTCGTCGCCATGCGCGAGGCGCGCGATGCGACGCTGGACGCGCCGCGGCTGCTGCTGCCCTCGATCCAGGTCAATATCCGCGCCGGCCGCTTCCCCGCGGCGGAGGATAATGGCGTGCACTATCTGAAGATCCCGGTGAAGCCGAAGAGCGAAACGGCGGCGTCCGCGCTTGGTGCGGCGGCGCGCTAGAAGGCCTCCGAGAGCACCGGTGCGCGATAGTCGGACGGCGCCATGCCAGTCCAGCGCCGGAAGGTGCGCGTGAAATGCGACGGGTCGCTGTAGCCGAGGTCGGCGGAGAGCGCCTTCAGATTGTCGCAGCCTTCGAGCAGGCGGCGCATCGCGATATCGCGGCGCGTGATGTCGATCAGGTCGGAAAAGAGCACGCCGCAATCGGCGAGGCGGCGCTGCAGCGTGCGCCGCGTCAGGCCGAGATCCGCCGCCGTGCCGTCGATGCCGACCTCGCCCGATGGCAGGCGCCGCGCCACCCGCAGCGCGGTGTGAATGGTCGTTTCCAGCGCCTGGTCGGTCCGGCTCGGCCGGGTGAGCAGCTCCATCGGCTTGTCGAGCAGGTCCTGCCGGATCTCGATCTCGTCATGGTCGCAGCCGAATTCGAGATTGCCGCCGAATGTCGCCTCCAGCGCGGCGGTGTGCCGACTGCGCGGCAGCGACAGGCGGACCTTGACGCGGTCCGGCTCGCCGGCGAGCAGGACGATGTTGTGCAGCACCGCCATGGTCGCGAGCAGGAACTGCCATGGTGCATCGGCGAGAGCGCCCTCCAGTTCATAGCGCATGATATAGCGCCCGCGCTCGATGCGCGCCGTCATCCGCGAGCCGCGATGCACGAGGCCGAGATTGCGGATCGTCGTCGTGCAGCAGGTGAGCACGGTCTCGGTGCGGGCGAGGCGCTCGCCGAACTCGCCGAACCGCAGCACCGGGATCTGGTCGCCGAGCAGCGCGCCGGCGAAAGGGTCGCCGGTCTCCTCGACCAGCGCATTGGCGAGGCCGAAGCAGAAATCCCGCGGCAGCCAGTCATCATGGCGCTGGAAGACGTTCGGCGAAAAACCGCGCCGGCTGAAGAAGGCAAGCACGTCGATATCGCGCTTCGCCAGGAAAGGCGCGAACTGCAGCAAGCTCACGGCGTGGATGGCAGGCCCGTTCACTGCGGCAGATCCCCCGATCAAGTCTCGCCAAGCACCATGTCTGCGGGATCATGTTTGTCGCAATTTGTCATCAAATGGCAAGAGATCACAGCGGCGCCAGCTTTCGCCTTGCAAAACGCCGAGTATGATCCGCGCGAAGGCGGAGACAGGCGGCCCTATGAACGGCGCCGGCAGCGTTCCGCCGCGTGGGGAAACAGGATCAAGGAGCCTGTCGATGGTTAGGATGACCAAGCTTGGGCGCCGCGCCGCGCCGTCGGCGCTTGCGGCTTTGGCACTTCTGGGGCTTTGCGCATTACCCGCGCAGGCCGAGGGCACACAGCCGACCTATTCGGCCGATGTGCCGGCGAAGATCACGACGCCGGACAGCGTCGACACGCGCATCGGCACGCTGCGCTTCCAGAACGGCGTGCCGGACGCGGCGACGTCCAAGCTCGTCTATGACCATCTCGATTTCTCGCGCGGCGTCGAGGCGTTCCTGCAGGGCATGCCGGCGACTTCCGTGCGCGCGGTCTGCAACGGCATCGAGGGCGCCGGCGCCAAGGCGAACCAGGGCATCGCCATCACCGAAGATCTGATGGATGCGCGCACGCTGTTCCTGACGCCGAACACGACGACGGTCTATGCGCTCACCTGCCTCGATCTGAACGCCGGGCCGATGGTGCTGGAAGTCCCGACTGGCGTGCTCGGGCCGGTCGACGATGCCTATTTCCGCTGGGTCACCGATATCGGCCTTACGGGACCCGATGCCGGTCGCGGCGGCAAATACCTGTTCGTGCCGCCGGGCTTTAAGGGCGAGGTGCCGACGGAAGGCTATTTCGTCAAGCAGCCGCGCACCAACACGCTGCTCGTCTTCTTCCGCGTCTTCGTCAAGGACGGCGACATCGCCGCCTCGGTCGCCCATGCCAAGGCGGGCACCAATGTCTATGCGCTGAACGCGACGACGGAGAGCGGCGAGACGCCGAAGGCGGCGTTCGTCAACATTTCGGGCAAGAAGTTCAACACGATCAGCGCCAACGACTTCAGCTTCTATGACGAGCTGAACCAGGTGGTTCAGGCCGAACCGGTCGATTTCCTCGATCCCGACAAGGTCGGCCTGTTCGCCTCGATCGGCATCGCCAAGGGCAAGCCCTTCGCGCCGGATGCGCGCATGAAGGCGATCCTCACCGATGCGGTCGCGGTCGGCAATGCGACGGCCCGCACCATCGTCACCGACAGCCGCGATCCGCGCACCAAATTCTATCCCGACCGGCAGTGGTTCACGCCCTTCGTCGGCGGCAGCTACCAGTTCCTCGACGGCGCCGAGCGTCTGCTCGACGCACAGACGATGTTCTTCTACTACGCGACCGGCATCACGCCGGCCATGTCCTACGCCAAGGTCGGCTCCGGCTCGGCCTATGCCGGCGCGTTCAAGGACGCGAAGGGCAATGCGCTCGACGGCGGCAAGACCTACAAGGTGACGCTGCCCGGACCGGTGCCGGCCAACGAGTTCTGGTCCTTCGTCGTCTATGACAACCAGACGCGCTCGCTGCTCGAGACCGACCAGAAGACGGCCGGCGTCGACAGCCATCACCCCGGCCTCAAGACCAATACCGACGGTTCGGTGACGATCTGGTTCAGCCCGAAGGCGCCGGTGGGCCAGGAGGATAATTGGGTGCAGACCATGCCCGGCAAGGGCTGGAACACGCTGCTCCGCCTCTATGGCCCGCTGGAGCCCTGGTTCGACAAGAGCTGGAAGCCGGGCGACATCGAACTGGTGGAATAAAGCGCCTCGGGCGACGACGCCGGGCTCAAGAGACGGCGCCAGTCGGCGCCGTCGAGCGACGCAGGGCGAGACAGATGAGAGAAGGCCGGACGCCGTCGAGGCGCCCGGCCTTTTCGTTGGGACGAGGCGCCCGAAGCGGCGCGCCGTTTCCGGCCCGAAGCCGGCGATCCTGATGCGGGCCGAGACACGGACCGGGCAAGAAAAAGGGCGTGCCGAGGCACGCCCTTTCCGACTCTATGGGGGACGAGCGCCTATTCGGCCGGCTCGAAGACGGGGATCCGCTCGTCCTCCACCTCGACCGCCGCCGGGCTGCCGAGTGTTGCGCGCATCTGGGCGACGTCGAGTTCGCCCTCCCAGCGCGCCACCACGATGGTCGCCACGGCATTGCCGATGAAGTTGGTCAGCGCGCGGCATTCCGACATGAAGCGGTCGACGCCGAGGATCAGCGCCATGCCGGCGACGGGCACGCTCGGCACGACGGAGAGCGTCGCGGCCAGCGTGATGAAGCCGGCGCCGGTGATGCCCGCGGCGCCCTTCGAGGAGAGCATGGCGACGAGGAGCAGCAGGATCTGGTCGCCGAGAGACAGATGGGTGCCGGTCGCCTGAGCGATGAAGAGCGCGGCGAGCGTCATGTAGATGTTGGTGCCGTCGAGATTGAACGAATAGCCCGTGGGCACCACGAGGCCGACCACCGAGCGCTTGGCGCCGGCGCGCTCCATCTTTTCCATCAGCGAGGGCAGCGCGGCTTCCGACGACGACGTGCCGAGCACGAGCAGCAGCTCTTCCTTCAGATAGCGGATGAGGCGGAAGATCGAGAAGCCGTTGTAGCGCGCGACCGCACCGAGGACGACCACCACGAACAGGGCCGACGTAAGGTAGAAGGTCGCGACGAGGAAGGCGAGGTTGACAACCGAGCCGATGCCATACTTTCCGATGGTGAAGGCCATCGCGCCGAAGGCACCGATGGGGGCGGCCTTCATGAGGATCGACACCAGCTTGAACATCGGTGCCGTCATCGCCGTCAGGAACCGCGTGACGGGCTCGCCCTGCTCGCCGACCAGAGCGAGCGCGATGCCGAAGAGCACGGCGACGAACAGCACCTGGAGGATGTCGCCCGAGGCGAGCGAATCCGCCATCGTGACGGGGATGATGTTCATCAGGAAGCCGACGATCGACTGGTCGTGCGACTTCTCGACATAGGACAGCGTGGCGGCCGGATCGAGCGTCGCGGGGTCGACATTGAACCCGGCGCCCGGCTGGACGACATTCGCGACGATGAGGCCGATCGCCAGCGCCAGCGTCGAGAAGGTGAGGAAATAGAGCATCGCCTTGCCGGCGACGCGTCCCACCTTCTTCAGATCGCTCATGCCGGCGATGCCGGTGGTCACGGTCAGGAAGATGACCGGCGCGATCACCATCTTGACCAGCTTGATGAAGGCGTCGCCGAGCGGCTTCAGGCTGGCGCCGAGCTCGGGATAGAAGTGTCCGAGCGCGATGCCGAGCGCGATCGCGGTGAGCACCTGGACATAGAGCTGCGCGTAGAACGGCTTGCGGCCGGGGCGCGCGACGTCGGAATGCGTGATGATGGCCATTTCGATCTCCCCTCGGCCGGGTGAGAAGTCCGGTCCGAGCCTCCGATCCTCCCGGCGGCGTCACGTTTTCCGCACAACCGCCTCGTCTCGCCAGAGTGAGGCGCAATCGTCGTGCCAGACGCCGGAATGGCGCAATTCTGTGGTCGCAACGGATGAACGCCGGACCAGGCGTGCGAAAGGCGGGACAAACGGAGTTGGCTTGTGCGGAATTTCGCACTAGACTGAGCGAATGGAGCCGACGCGCCTCGTACCTGTGGCACTGGAGATGCGGCAAGGTCCCGCGCGGGGTGGCGCGCGATGGCCGGCCGCGATCGGTCTCCTCGTCGCGGCGCTCGTCATTGCCGGCGCCATGCTCGCCGCCGATCGATACAGCACGGCGCGTGCGGTTGCCGATCTCGACCAGAGAGCCGCATCCGCTCTGCCGCTGGCCGCGGCGGCGCTCGCGGGCGAGATCGGCAAGCAGCGGGTCCTGCCCGCCGCGCTCGCGCGCGACGCCGATGTCGCCGCGCTCCTCGCCCGTCCCGATGCGGAGTCCGCCCGTCGCATGGGCGCCAAGCTGCGCGCGCTCGCCGGGGAGGCCGGAGCCAGCGTGCTCTATCTCATCGGCACGG
Organism: Kaistia hirudinis; assembly: GCF_014196455.1. GTDB lineage: Bacteria > Pseudomonadota > Alphaproteobacteria > Rhizobiales > Kaistiaceae > Kaistia > Kaistia hirudinis. The sequence goes on along the minus strand of NZ_JACIDS010000002.1, from coordinate 106,186 downwards.
GCGGCGTCACGGTCGCGGCGTCGAACGATGATGCGCCGGACAGCTTCGTCGGCAGCAATTACGGCTTCCGCACCTATTTCTCCGCCGCGATGCGGGACGGCACGGCGCTGCAATATGCGCTGGGCACGGTGAGCCGGCGGCCCGGTCTCTATCTGTCGCATCGCGTCGACGGTCCGGCGGGCCCGCTCGGCGTCGCCGTCGTCAAGGTGGAGCTGGACGCGGTCGAAGCCGGATGGCGGCAGAGCGGCTACACCGTCTATACGAGCGATCCGCATGGTCTCGTGCTGGCGACGAGCCGGCCGGACTGGCGCTTCGCCCTTCTGCCGTCGCACACCGACGAGGCGGCGGCGCGCGACGCGCTGCAGCTGGACGACACGCCGCTGACGCCGATCCCACTTGCTGCGGCGCGCCACGGGCTCGTCTCCGGCGGCGGCGATCCGCCCGCTCTGTTCGCCCCCGCATCGGGCACACTCGGCCCGGAGGCGCCCGGCTGGGGCATCACGGTGCTCGTCCCGGCCAATACCGCCATCGCCTCTGCTTCGCGGACGGCCGTGGTCGCCGCCTTTGCGATCGCGCTCGGTCTGGTCGTGGTCGTGGCGGCGATCCTGCGGCGCGGCTCCGCCGTCCGGCGCCGCCAGATCGCGCTGACGGAGATGAACACCGAGCTGGAACGCCGGGTCGAAGACCGGACGGCGGCGCTGAGCGAGGCCAATGTCGCGCTCGCCGGCGAGATCGAGCACCGCGAAGCCGCCGAACAGCGCGCGCGGCGTCTGCGCGACGAGCTGGCGCAGGCCAACCGGCTTTCGATCCTCGGGCAGATCGCCGCGGGCGTCGCCCATGAGATCAACCAGCCCGTGGCGGCGATCCGCGCCTATGCCGACAATGCCGGCCAGTTCCTCGACGCGGGCCGACCGGAGAGCGCGGCGCAGAACATGGGCGCGATCGGCCGCATGGCGGACCGCATCGGCGAGATCACGGCGACGCTGCGCAATTTCGCGCGCCGCGCCACGAGCCCGCCCGCGGCCGTCGCGATCGAGGATGCGGTCGACGGGGCGATTGCCCTGCTGGCGGGACGCATCCGCGACAGCGGCGTGGTCATCGAGCGCGTCCGCGAGGCCGAAAGCCCGATCGTGACCGCCAGCCGCATCCGGCTGGAACAGATCCTCGTCAATCTGCTGCAGAACGCGCTCGACGCCGTGAAGGGCCGGTCCGACGCGTGGATCCGCATTGCGGTGGCGAGCGACGCGGAAGGCGTCCGGTTGCGCGTCGCCGACAATGGCCCGGGCATAGCATCCGATGTCGCGGAGACCCTGTTCATGCCATTCGTGACCACCAAGGAGACGGGGCTGGGGCTCGGCCTCGTGATCTCGAGCGAGATCGCGCGCGAGCTCGGCGGCGCGCTGACGCTAGAACGCCAGGACGGCGGCGGCGCGACCTTTGTGCTGGAGCTGAAGCGCGCGATCGATCCGGCGAGCGACGCGGGAGGGGACAGGACATGAGCCAGCCAGGCCGACCGGTCATCTTCGTCGACGACGATGCGGACCTCCGCGCCGCCACCGCGCAGACGCTGGAACTGGCGGGCTACAAGCCGACCGTGTTTCCGTCGGCCGTTGCGGCGCTCGCCGCGATCGACGCAGGCTTTCCCGGCTGCGTCGTCACCGATATCCGCATGCCCGGCCTCAGCGGCCTCGATCTCTTCGCCCGCATCAAGCAGATCGACCCCGATCTGCCCGTCATTCTCGTCACGGGCCATGGCGATATCGACCTCGCCGTCGGCGCGCTGAAGGATGGCGCCTATGACTTCATCGCCAAGCCCTATGCGGCGGCGCGCCTCATCGAGGCGGTGAACCGGGCCCAGGAGAAGCGGACCCTCGTGCTCGAAAACCGGCGCCTGCGCGACGATGCCGTCGAGCGGGACGGCGACCTCGCCTTTCTCGGCGAGGCGCCGGCGATGCGCCGGCTCCGTGCCACGATCCGCCAGATCGCGGACGCGGACGTCGACGTGCTGGTCGAAGGCGAGACGGGCTCCGGCAAGGAGGTGGTCGCCGACCATCTGCATCGCTGGAGCCGGCGCAGCAGCCGCAATTTCGTCGCCCTGAATTGCGGCGGGCTGCCGGAGAGCGTCATCGAGAGCGAGCTGTTCGGACATGAGGCCGGCGCCTTCACCGGCGCGCAGAAGCGCCGGATCGGCCGGATCGAGCATTCGGACGGCGGCACGCTGTTTCTCGACGAGATCGAGACCATGCCGCTCTCGCTCCAGACCAAGCTGCTGCGGGTGCTGGAGAGCCGGCAGATCGAGCCGCTCGGCACCAATGAGGTGCGGCCCATCGATCTGCGCGTCGTCGCCGCCACCAAGGCGGATCTCGGCAATCCGCAGGCGCGCGGCAGCTTTCGCAGCGACCTCTATTACCGGCTCAATGTCGTGACGCTGAAGCTGCCGCCGCTGCGGGAGCGGCGCGAGGATATCCCCCTGCTCTTCGGCGCCTTTCTGCGCCGTGCCGCTGCCCGCTTCGGGCGCCCCGTGCCGGAGCTCACCCGCGACGCGCTCGCCCATCTCGAACGGCACGACTGGCCCGGCAATGTGCGCGAATTGCTGCATTTCGCCGAACGCTTCACGCTCGGTCTCGCGCCGGAGGCTGTGCCGGCGACGGGTGATGATCCCGGCCTGGCCGACGCGTCGCAGGCCGGGCTTGTCGCCCGCGTGGAGCGCTTCGAGGCCGATCTGATCCGCACGGTCCTGCAGGAAGAGGGCGGCGATGTGCGCCGGTCGATCGAGCGCCTCCAGGTCCCCCGCAAGACCTTTTACGACAAGCTCAAGCGCCACGGCATTACCCGCGCCGAATATGGGAACGGACCGGCTTCAAGCCCTGATTGAAGGGGCGAAGCGCCGCCCGCCACGCTCGCGCGCGAACGCGGTGCGGAACGGCGGATAATCGCATGATTGCGCCGCAGCGTTCTTGTCCCTCCTCCGCCGCCATGGTCAAATTCCGCAGCGCCGCGACAGGCGGAGCTATTCCAGAATATGCAGCGGGGTTGATCGTGTCGGGTGGTGCAGAGACGGCGTTTGACGTTCACGAGGCGAGCCTTGCCGCCCTCCGATCGGCGCTCGATGAGGGGCGGGTGACGTCGGTCTCCCTCGTCGCGCAGTATCTCAACCGCATCGCGCGCTATGACCGGCGCGGGCCGCGGCTCAATTCGACGCCCGTGCTCAATCCGGCCGTCTTCGAAGAGGCCGCGGCGGCCGACCAGGCGCGGCGCGCGGGCACGGCCGGTGCGCTCGCCGGCGTGCCGTTCACGGTCAAGGACAGCTACAAGGTCAAGGGCCTGACCGTCGCGGCCGGCTCGCCCGCCTTTGCCGCGCTCGTGGCGAACGATGACGCCGCCGCGGTCGCCGCACTCCGGCGCGCCGGGGCGGTCGTGCTCGGCAAGACCAACATGCCGCCCATGGCGATCGGCGGGCTGCAGCGCGGTGTCTATGGCCGGGCGGAGAGCCCCTATAATCCCGACTGGCTCGCCGCCGCCTGGCATTCGGGCTCCTCGTCCGGGTCCGGCGTCGCCGTCGCGGCGAGCTTCTGCGCCTTCGGGCTCGGCGAGGAGACCGTCTCCTCCGGCCGCTCGCCGGCGTCGAACAACGGCCTCGTCGCCTATACGCCCTCGCGCGGCCTGCTCTCGATCCGGGGCAACTGGCCGCTCTTCGCGCTCCGCGACACCGTGGTGCCGCATGCGCGCAGCGTCGCGGACATGCTGGCGCTGCTGGATGCGATCATGGTTCACGACAGCGAGACGGCCGGCGATCTCTGGCGCGCGCAGGACGTGATCCCCCTCCCCGGCCCCGAGGCCATCCGTCCGGCGGATTTTTCCGCGCTCGCCCGGTCCGGCGCCTTGAAGGGCCTCACCATCGGCGTGCCGCGCCTGTATGTCGGCACCGATACGGAAGCCGACGAGCCGATCGAGACGCGGCCCTCGATCCTGGCGCTCTGGCGCGAGGCCGCCGCCGTGCTGGAAGGGCTCGGCGCGACGCTGGTCGAGGTCGATTATCCCGCCGTCTCCAACTACGAGAAAGACCGGCCGGGCACGACCAGCCTCGTCGATCGCGGCTGGATGCCGGACACGTGGAACGCGATCGAGATCGGCGACATGGTTGCGGCGAGCTGGGAGGAGTTCCTCAGGCTCAATGGCGACCCGAACTATCCCTCGCTCGGCAACATTCGGCCCGAGGTGATCCACGCCGATCCGCCCGAGGCCTATGACACGCGGCGGCTCAAGAGCGCGCATCCGGGCCGCGACGAATTCAATTATCCCGCCATTGTCGAGCGCGCCCGCGCCGGTGTCGCCTCGCCGCTCGAAACCTTCCCGCAACTCCCCGGCGTGATGCGCGGGCTCGAAGCGGCGCGCAAGGAATGGTTCGAGGACTGGATGGTGGCGCGCGGCATCGATCTCGTCGCCTTCCCAGCCAATGCCGATATCGGCACCGCCAATGCCGATGTCGACCCGACCGCGTCAGACCTCACCTGGAAGAACGGCACGGTCTTCTCCAACATGAACCATGTGATGCGCCATCTCGGCATTCCGAGCGTGTCGGTGACCATGGGCGTGATGGAAGACACCGGCATTCCAGTGAACCTGACCTTTGCCGGTCCGGCCTATCGCGACATGGACCTCCTTGCCGCCGCCTATGACTATGAGCAGGCGAGTGGCAAGCGCGTGCCGCCCCCGGCGACGCCGCCGCTCGGCGTGGAGGCTGACTTTGCCGGCCCGGTCGCCAGCGCGTCAAAGGATGGCGCGCTCCGCGTCGCGCTGAACGGTGAAGCACGGCTTATGCGCTCCGGCGACGTGGCCATTTCGATCGATGCCAGCGTCATGGGCGGCGACGGCGCGGTGACGCTGACGCTGCATCTCGACGGCGAGCCGATGCCGCATGCGGACGGCAAGGCGACGGCGACCATTCCCGCCGCCGCGCGCCGCCAGCCGGGGCTGTGGTCCTCGCTCGTCGTCGCGGTCGCCCACGATGCAGGCGGTGCCGAGGCCGGCGCCTTCGCCGTGCTCGACTACCAGCCCTGAGGCGGCTCAGGCTTCCGCCGGCATGCCGAGCCGGGCGCGGATATGCGGCGCGATCGCGATCGAAGGCGGTCGCGGACGCATCATGTCCTCCAGCACGCGCGCGTGCTGCTCGGCGAACAGGAAGCCGGTAATGCCACGCACGAGGCGCGGAATGCCGAATTTGTGGCTGGAGATCGAGACCTGCGAGATGCCGCCCATGCTCATGCCGCCGAGCGCATTGAAGGCGAAGATGCGCTCGATGCCGGGCGCGGTGCCCGCTTCGCGCGGCTGGAACTGATAGGTGCGGTTCAGATAGGGGAAGTTCAGCCGGCCGGGGCTCGGATCATCGGCCGGCGGCACAAAGCGGTCACGCCAGAGCGCGGCACCCGCGGCGACCTTCGCAAGCTCCGGCCGGTCGGCCATGTCGACGCACACGCCGGTCGCCGCGAACACGTGATCGAAAGCGTGCGCGCCCTTCGGCGTCGTCACCGCGATCGCGTCGCCGTCGAGGCGGATCTCGCGCCAGGGCGCGCCGAGATGCATGGCGAAGTTGGGGAAGCTCCAGGCCTTGTTGAAATGATGCTCGGCCGGCGACTGGCTGAGGCCGCCGAGAAGGCTCGCCAGCGCCCATTTGATGGCATCGGACAGTTCCGGGGCGTGCTGAAGGTGGCCGGCGGTCTCGAAATCGCGGATGAGGTCGACCATCGGCAGGCTCTCGCGCCGCATGAACATGTCGACCCGCGCCGCCCCCGCCTCCAGCGCCGCGACCGCCATGTCGAAGCCGGCCGCGCCGGCGCCGAGAATGCCGATGCGCTTGCCCTTGAGCGCGCGGATATCGACGATATCCGAGGTGTGGTCATAGCGCTCGCGCGGCAGGCTGGCGCTGATGATCTCCGGCACCTGCCATGTGCCGCCGCCATCCATGCCGGTCGCCAGCACGGCGAGACGGGCGCGAACATGCCCGGCGCGGCCGGCCTGCAACGTCGCGAGCGTCACGCCGTCGGCGTCGAAATCGATATCGGTGACCGTGACGCCGTTCTCGATCGGCACCGCGACGACGCTGCGATACCAGCGGAGCCAGGCCATCCAGTCGAGCCGCGGCACGCGCTCGATCGCGTCCCAGGCCGCGCGGCCATGGCGCGCGATGAACCAGGAGCGGACCGACAGGCTGGCGATGCCGCCCTCGCCGCCGCAGACCTCCTTCGGAGAGCGGATCTCGTGCATGCGGGCATAGGTTTCCCAGACGCCCTCATAGCCTTGCGGGCTGCGGTCGAGCACGGCGATGTTGGTGACGCCGGCGCGCTGCAGCGCATGGCCGACGAACAGGCCGGACTGCCCGCCGCCGATGATAGCGACATCGAGCATGGCGGCGCCGTTCTCGTGGCGCGGATGCACCCAGGGCCGGGTGGCGAAGGCGGTGGCGGCGAGTTCCTCGCGCGCGGCCTCGGCGAGCGCGGCAAGGCGGGCTTCGGCCGATGGGTCGAAATGGGCTGTCATGATGGGCGCGTCCCTTGGGTGAGGCCCCCGTCAGGGGCCAGGGTCGCGCGGGACGCCGAAGCGTCGGTGCCATCGTATTCCCGCGCCTGAGCCAGAGTGCCCTGCGGCGAGCGCGCGGGAGAAGCGGCGAATGTTCAGCGAGGTGTTGCCGATGCGGCAACGTCGGCGGGGCCGTCCGCCGCCTTCGCCGACCCGGCGAGCGCGGCGGCGATCTCGGCGGAGAACTCGGCCATATAATGCTTGATCCGCTCCAGCATGACGGCGCCGGCGGTCGGGAGCGTGCGGCCCTGCTTGGCATAGACGGCGAGGCGCGGCAGCTCGATCAGCGGATCGCGGATCGGCACGAAGGCGAGTTCGCGGGCGCGGATCTCGCGCAGCACGCCGATCGGCGTGCGGACGCCGAGGCCGAGGCCCGCCTTGACCAGATTGGTGACCGCATCGGAAGCATTGGTCTCGATGAAGGAGGGCCGCGCCGTCCAGCCGGTGATCAGCGAATAGAGCAGCGTCCCACCGCCCGACCCCTCGCGCATCTGCACCATCTGCTCCTGCACGAGATCCGTCATCTTGACGCTGGCGCGCGCGGTGATCGGATGATCGGGCGCGGCGATGACGCCGATCGGCATCGCGGCTTCCAATTCTACGGCGACGTCGGGTCGGCGTGGCGGCGCCATGGCAATGCCGATATCCGCCGTTCCCTCGACGACACTCGCCATGACGCCGAGCGCCGCCGCCACGTCGACCGCATAGGTCACCTTCGGGAATTCGCGATGAAAGGCGGCGAGCACCGCCGGCAGGAAATCGCGGGCGATGCCGTCCTCGCAGACGATCGCCACATGGCCGCGGCGCAGGCCCCGCAGATCGTCGATCTCGGACATGGCTCGGTCGAGATCGCGCTCCAGCCGCAGCACATAGCGATAGAGCACCTCGCCCGCCGCCGTCAGGCGCACGCCTTCGGCGAGGCGCTCGAACAGCTTGCACTCCATCTGATCCTCGAGCTTGAGGATCTGACGGTTGATCGCGGAGGCCGCGACATTCAGCTGCTCGGCGGCCTGGCGCATGGAGCCGCACCGCACCGTCTCGCGGAAATAGCGCAGCGCCACCAGGTGAACATGCATGAATGCGGACATGAGGGCCCATGTGGGCCGGCGTACCGGCCCGTTCAGGATCGAAGGTCCCGATTGGTAGGGTTCCCCCGCCCGTCCCGCAAGAGCGCGATCGGCGCGGCGCCGGCTGTCAGCTCCGGCCGGGCTCCTCGATGCGGAAATTATAGCCGAAGGTGCGACCGAGGCTGACCGTGTAGTGATCGACCACATTGGTGTCGATCAGCTCGAGATTGAAGAAGCCCATCTCCTTGTCATGGAAATAGGGCCCGGCATGCCAGCTGCCCTTGTAGAGCAGCACGGCGACATCGCCCGGGATCGAGAAGGCGCGGATCGCGTCCGGGTCGGGCTTGTCGCCCTCGACGGGCGGCGCGACGCAGAGCAGCCAGGGCTTGCCCCCGACCGAGGCGAGAACCTGCGTCACCGCCGCATGGCGCGTGATGCCGTTGACGTCATAGCCGCGATGATCGAGGCGCATGATGTAGAACCGCGGCTGGCCGCCGGAAAGATCCAGCGCGGCGTCGATCGCCCCGGCCGGCACCATGTCCTCGGTCGCGACGATGACGTGACCGAAGGGCGCGAAGGCCTCTTCCGAAATCGGCTGGGCGGTCAACACACGACGCTCGACGGTCGCGATGGCTTCGGCAGTGCTCATGGCATTTCTCCCTTTTGGTTTCGCTCAGGCCACGGAACGCGCGGCGGAGGCTTGCTTGTTGATGGCGAGGCGCGGTCGGATTTCCTGCTGCACCAGCGCCATGGAACGGCGGACATCGTCCGTCGCGAGACCCGGAATCTGCACCATGACGTCGAGCTGGTCGACGCCGGTGGTTGCGACATAGGCGTCGAGTTCGGCCAGCACCTCGTCGGGCGAGCCGACGATGAAGCTCGCCAGGCGGCGACGTTCGGCGTCCGTCTGGACCTCGGCCGGCGCCGCGCCGCTCTCGACCGCCTGCTTGTGATAGCCCTTGCCGAGCAGCAGGCGGAAATAGCTCTGCGCCGCGACCGCGCTGCGCGCCAGCGCTTCCTCGCGGGTCGGCGCGACGAAGACGAGGCGGACGCCGCGCGTCAGCCCCTTGCCGCCGGCCGCGCGATAGCGCGCGACATAGGGCGCCTGGATATGCGGCATCTCGGCCTGGCCGACGACGAGGTTCACGCCGCGCGCGGCGAGATGATCGATCGTGCCCTCGTCGCGGGCGGCCGCCCAGATGCGCCGACGGATCTCCGGATCGGGACGCGGCGAAATGGCCGGCGTCACCTCGCCCGCGAGATGGTCGAGCAGTTCGTCGAGCAGGGCGCGGAAGCGCGCGGCCTTGGTGGCGCGGTCCTCCTCGACAATCTGGTTGGCGCCGAGGCCGACGCCGAATTCGACGCGTCCGTCGGTGAGGAGATGCAGGAGGCTCATCTCCTCGGCGGTGCGCTGGGCTGCGGTCGTCGACAGGATGCGCACGCCAGTGCCGACCCGGATGCGCTTGGTATGCGCCGCGATGTGGGCGAGGAAGATCTCGGAGGCCGGGATGCGGCCATAGAACGGGTTTTCCGGCCGCACATGATGGTGCTCGCCGATCCAGACGGAATCGAAGCCGAGCGCGTCGGCATGGACGATCTCTTCGAGCGCGGTGCGGATCGCCTCGCGGTCGGAGACGTCATTGGCCGCCCACATCTGGTTCATGATGCCCATCGGCACCGGCGAGCCCGGCATGGTTCCTCCTGTCAGTCCGAAATGGGACGCTTGCGGCGGTTGAGCCATGGCGCGACGCGCGCCTCGGCAAAGACCACGAGGCCATAGACGGCCATGCTGATGGCCGTGCCGATCAGCACCGCGGCCCAGACCTGCGGCATGCGATACTGGCTGCCATAGAGCACGATCAGGTAGCCGATGCCGCGATCGGCGGCGACCCATTCGGCGACGATCGCCGCCACGAAACAGGCGCAGGCCGAAATCTTCAGCGCATTGAAGACGAAGGGCACGGAAGCCGGCATGCGGACCATGCGCAATTGCTGCAGCGGCGTCGCCGACAGCGTGTAGAGCAGCTCCATCACCTCGGTATCGGCATTGCGCAGCCCGCGCAGCGCGTTGACCAGCATGGGGAAGAAGACGAGGAACATCGTCACGAAGATCTTCGGTGCCATGCCATTGCCGAACCACAGGATCAGCGCCGGCGTCACGGCGACGATCGGCACGGCCTGCGCCGCCATGGCGAGCGGATAGACGGTGCGCCGGCTCAGTTCCGAATAGAGGAAGGCGACCGCGAGGACGAAGCCGAGGATGTTGCCGAGCACGAAGCCGGTCAGCGCCTCGATCGTCGTCACGGTGGCGGCGGCGAGCAGGTTGGGACCGTCCTTGATGAAGGCCTCGGCAATGGCGAGCGGCGACGGTAGGATCAGCGGCGAGACGGCGCCGCTCTCGCAGAGCGACTGCCAGCCGACGAGGACGACGACCAGCACGGCGAGCGGCGCGAGTACGGCGCGCACCCGATGAGCGCCGATCGCCTCCAGCAGCCAGCCGGGCGGCGGCTCGTTCCGGTGCAGGGCCGCCTCGTCCGCCGCACCGAGACCCTGCTCCAGAATTCCGGATTCGAAAGCCATGATCGCCTCCTAGATCTCGCCCGGCGCCGCGGTCCAGCGGCGGAGCGCGCGTTCGGCGAGGACGACAAGGGCGAGCAGCAGCAGCGTCAGCACGGCGGCGACGATGATCGCGGCCCACAGCGTCGGCAGCTTGAAATACTGGCCGGAGATCACGACGAGATAGCCGAGGCCGACATTGGCGCCGATCCATTCGGCGACGATCGCGCAGATGAAGGCGACGGAGGCGCTGACCTTCAGCGCCGCGAAGAGATAGGGCATGGACGCCGGCAGATCGACCATCTTCAGCCGCTGCCAGCGGCTGGCGGAGAGCGTGTGCAGCATCTCGTGATAGTCGACATCCGCCGAGGCGAGGCCGCGCATCATGTTGAGAAAGGCCGGGAAATAGACGGCGATGGCGACCACCGCGATCACGGGCGGCAGGCCGCGGCCGAGCACGATGACGAGCAGCGGCGTGAAGGCGACGATGGGGATCGCGCGCGAAATCAGCGCGAAGGGATAGAAGGCCGCCTTGAGCAGCCCCGAATAGGAAAAGACGATCGCCATCAGCACGGCCGCCGCATTTCCGATGATGAAGCCCGCGACGGCCTCGCCGCTCGTATAGGCCGCGTGGCGGGCGAGGACGGCATAGTTGCGGGTGAATTCGTTGAGCACGGCGCCGGGCGCCGGCAGGATGTAGCGCGGGATCAGCCCGGCCGCGGAGAGCACCGCCCAGAGCGCCACGAGCGCGACGACGAACAGGACCGGCGGCAGGACGAGCCCCCACGGTATGCCCGCCGGACCCGTGCCGGGCTCGCTGCCGCCCGCCGCATCCGCAGCGAGATCGGGAACCGTGATGCTGCTCATCCGGGAACTCCGCACGATATCGTCTCGAAGGAGCGGACCGGCACGAACCGGTCCGCTCTGGCGTGGAAGGCGGCAGCGCTCGACCGCCGCGGTCTCACATCTTCGGCGGGGCGACCTTTTCGAGGATCTCGGTCGACAGCAGATCCGTCGGATCGATCAGCTTGTCGGTCACCTTGGAGGCGAGCGCGTTCTGCGCGGTCTCCTTCCAGGTGTCGAGATTGACCCACATGAAGCCCTTCTCGGCCGTGAAGGCGTCCTTCATGTAGAGCGCCTGCTTCTCGGCCTGGTAGGTCTGCTGGTCGAGATCGAGGCCGTCGGTGAAACCGCCTTCGACCATGAACTTCGCGGCCCCCGCCGGATCCTTGAAGAACTCCATCCAGGCCTTCTGCTCGGCGCGCAGATATTTGACGAGCAGCTCCTTCTTGGCTGGATCGGCGAAGAACGCGTCGCTGACGAAATAGGAATCGACCTGCGAATTGAGGCCGTAGTCGCCGAAGGAGAAGACGTTGACCGGCACGCCGGCCGCCTCGATCAGGCGGGGCTCGTTGAAGGCGAAAGTGGTCACCTCGCAGTCGATCTGGCCGGAAATCAGCACCGAGATGTCGTTAGGCCCGATCGAGGTCGTGGTGACGCTCGCCGGATCGATGCTGTTCTTCGACATGAAAAGATCGAAAAACGGCTTGGCCGGCGTCTTCACGCCGACCCGCTTGCCGGCGATGTCGCTCGCCTTCTCGATGCCGGAATCCTTGCGGCAGGTCATCGCCATCGGCGTCTTCTGGAACTCCGACGCGAAGACCTTGAACTTCGCGCCCTGCGCGACGCCGGCGAGGATCTGCTCCGGGTTTGAAATGCCGATATCGACCGTGCCGGCCGAGACCATCTGCACCTGGTCGACGCCCTGGCCGGCGGGAATGACCGTGACGTCGAGGCCCTCATCCTTGAAGTAGCCCTGCTTCAGCGCGTATTCGGCGCCGAAGGATTCGACGTTCGGCACATAGCCGAGCACGACCGAGAGCTTGGTCAGTTCCTCCGCGCCCGCCGAACCGGCAAGGCCCGCAAGGGCGGTCGCGGCGAACGCGACGGCGGCGAGACGAACGCGCAGCTTCCTGCGCTGGGTGGCGTCCGTGGGGAAGAGGCCAGTCGACATCGAATTCTCCTAGGCGAGGGCATGAGAGGGCGAAGGGGTGGCCATCGGGCGCGGCGCGCCGGCAGGACCGTGGAGGGCGTGGCGGAGCTCGGATTCGTAGGCGCCGAATTGCGGATCGTCGCGCATCGCACCGGTCCGCTCATGGCCGAAGCCGATATCGACGACATGCGAGATGCGGCCCGGGCGCGGCGACATCACCGCGACGGTATCGGACAGGATGATCGCCTCGCTGATCGAATGGGTGACGAGCAGCAGCGTCGCCGACGTCTCCTTGAGGATCCGCAGCAGCTCGAAATTCAGCTTCTCGCGCGTGATCTCGTCGAGCGCGCCGAAAGGCTCGTCCATCAGCAGGAAGCGCGGCTTCAGCGTCAGCGCGCGGGCGATCGCGGCGCGCTGGCGCATGCCGCCGGAGAGCTCGGATGGGAAGGCCTGCTCGAAGCCCTTGAGGCCGACCAGCTCGATCGCCTCCTCCGCGCGGCGCTTCCGCTCGACCTTGTCGACGCCCGCGACCTCGAGGCCGAGCTCGACATTGGCGAGAATCTTGCGCCAGGGCAGCATGGTCGATTGCTGCGAGACGAGCGCAAAGGTCCGCGCGGCCCGGGCTTCGGCCGGCGTCACGCCACCGACGAGCGCGGTGCCGCTGGTCGGGCGGACGATATCGGCGAGGATGCGCAGCAGCGTGGACTTGCCGCAGCCCGAAGCGCCGATCAGCGACGCCCAGTTGCCCTCGGGAATCTCGAGACTGCAGCCGACGAGCGCGGTCGTGACCTGTTCGCCGCGGCGATAGACCATGCCGACATCACGGATCGACAAGCCGGATTCGCCTGGTTGAGACGCCATCCATTCAGCTCCGCGCCACCGCCTTGGCGAAGCGATGCGGGTTCGAAATTCACGGAGCCTTCCTTGGCCGCGCCATGATGACGACGGCTATACGTTCCCTGCTTCGACATCGGGACGGATATACCGTCCTCTTCTTACCCGCGGAACAATCATACTCCCGTCATCTGACGCGATATATTTTCGTTCCATGCTCGGCGGTCTCGGCGCGAACGAATGTGCAGGCTGCCACGGGGCGCCAAAAGTGCTGATTTCGATACGGGGCGTTGCGAAATCGGCAACGCCCCCGTTGCCGTTTGCGGGGAGAGGCGTCGCGCGCCGTCGCATCGGCCCCGTCGGGCACCGCCGCGTGCCCGGAACCGGCGGCGTCTTCCCACGCGCGGCATTCCATCCGCGACAGGAGGCGAGCCCAAACCGCGCCGCATGGCGCTGGTGACGCCGCGACGCCTGGGGACCATCCACCGACAGCCACTCATATATCTTGACCCCGATAGGCTCGCAGCCACATCATCTGGTGGTCACGGTCTCTCGATTCGAAACGGTCGAGAGCTAAGAGGGAATCCGGTGCGCCTCTGGCCTTCCACGGGAAGAGGCCATGCCGGAGCTGCCCCCGCAACTGTAAGCGGCGAGCTTCTGTCGACAGCGTCACTGATGCCCACGGGCATCGGGAAGGCCAGACAGCGGCTGCGACCCGCGAGCCAGGAGACCTGCCGTGACATGAACGAAACGTCCTCGGGCGGGGTGTCCCGGTGGATCGCGTGGGTGCGTGGCCTGCGGCTTTCCGCCGTTGCGCGCCCGTCCGCGTCTCCACTCGGCCTTTGCCCCCAAGCACATGGGGTTTGAAGCCGATGTCCACGATGAGCGCAGCGCTCGCAACCGAAACCGAACGTCCGGTACCTCGGACCCAGAGCGCCGCGGCGGTCACCGCGCCGGAACCGGCCTATCGCGTCATCCGCCGCAATGGCGCGGTCACGCCCTTCGATCCCTCCAAGATCGCCGTCGCGCTGACCAAGGCCTTCCTGGCCGTCGAAGGCAGCGGTGCGGCCGCCTCGCGGCGCGTGCATGAGAGCGTCGAGGAACTGACCGCGCAGATCGTCGCCAGCCTGACGCGCCGCGCCGATGCGGGCCGCACCTTCCATATCGAGGATGTGCAGGATCAGGTGGAACTCGCCCTGATGCGCGGTGAACACCACAAGATAGCGCGCGCCTATGTGCTCTATCGCGAGGCACGGGCTCGCGAGCGCGCCGCCGCCAAGGCCGTGGCGCGCGAGGCGATCCCCGTCCTGCGCATGGCGACTGGGGACGGCACCCTTGTCCCGCTCGATCTCGCCCGGCTCGAGGCGCTGGTGCGCGAGGCGGGAGCCGGCCTCGCCGACATCGACGCGGAAGCGATCCTCGCGGAGACGCGCCGCAACCTCTATGACGGCATCAGCGCCGAGGAGCTCGCGCTCGCGCCCATTCTCGTGGCGCGGACGCTGATCGAGCGCGAGCCGAACTATGCCAAGGTCGCGGCCCGCCTCCTCAATGACAGGCTGCGTCGCGAGGCCCTCAGCTTCCTTTCGGGCCGGGCGGACCAGGCGACGCAGGCGGAGATGGAGGCGCGCTACGGCGATTATTTCGCCGCCTATCTGAAGCGCGGCATCGCGGAAGAGCTGATCGATCCCGAACTCGGCCGCTTCGATATTCCGCGCCTCGCGGCGGCGCTCCTTCCCGAGCGCGATCTCCAGTTCGACTATCTCGGCCTGCAGACGCTCTACGACCGCTACTTCCTGCAGGCCGGCGGCATTCGCTTCGAGCTGCCGCAGGCCTTCTTCATGCGCGTCGCGATGGGCCTCGCTTTGCGCGAGGTCGATCGCGAGGCACGGGCGATCGAGTTCTACCGCCTGCTCTCATCCTTCGACTTCATGGCCTCGACACCGACGCTGTTCAATGCAGGCACGCTGCGGCCGCAGCTCTCCTCCTGCTTCCTGACCAGCGTCGCCGATGATCTCGACGGCATCTTCAAGGCGATCAAGGACAATGCCCTGCTCGCAAAATATTCCGGCGGCCTCGGCAATGACTGGACGCGCGTGCGTGGCCTCGGCGCGCATATCAAGGGGACGAATGGCGAGAGCCAGGGCGTGGTGCCGTTCCTGAAGGTCGCCAACGACACCGCCATCGCCGTCAACCAGGGCGGCAAGCGCAAGGGCGCCGTGTGCGCCTATCTCGAGACCTGGCATATCGACATCGAGGAGTTCCTCGACCTGCGCAAGAACACCGGCG
The DNA here is from genome assembly GCF_014196455.1 of Kaistia hirudinis. Lineage (GTDB taxonomy): Bacteria > Pseudomonadota > Alphaproteobacteria > Rhizobiales > Kaistiaceae > Kaistia > Kaistia hirudinis. The sequence goes on along the minus strand of NZ_JACIDS010000002.1, from coordinate 90,874 downwards.
ACGACCGCCGCCGCACGCATGACATGAACACCGCCAACTGGGTGCCGGACCTGTTCATGGAGCGCGTCGAGGCCGATGGACCGTGGACGCTGTTCTCGCCCGACGAGGTGGCGGACCTCCACGATCTCACCGGCCTCGCCTTCAAGGCGGCCTACGAGGCCTATGAGGCGAAGGCTGCGCGCGGGGAGATCAAGGTGACCCGTGAGCTCCGCGCCGTCGATCTGTGGCGGCGCATGCTGACCATGCTGTTCGAGACCGGACATCCCTGGATCACCTTCAAGGATCCCTGCAACATCCGCTCGCCGCAGGGCCATGCCGGCGTGGTGCATTCGTCCAATCTCTGCACCGAGATCACGCTGAACACGTCGGATGACGAGGTCGCGGTCTGCAATCTCGGCTCGGTCAATCTCGCCGCCCATGTCACGGCGGAGGGGCTCGATCGCGATCGGCTGGCCCGCACCGTCCAAACGGCGATGCGCATGCTCGACAATGTCGTCGACATCAATTTCTACACGATCCCCGAGGCGCGACGCTCCAACCTTCGGCATCGCCCGGTCGGGCTCGGCATCATGGGATTCCAGGACGCGCTGCAGGCGCTACGCATTCCCTATGCCTCCGACGAGGCCGTGCGCTTCGCGGATGAAAGCATGGAGGCCGTGAGCTTCCACGCGATCGCAGCCTCGGTCGACCTCGCCGCCGAGCGCGGACGCTATCCAAGCTTCGAGGGCTCGCTGTGGTCGAAGGGCATCCTGCCGTTCGACAGCCAGGATCGCCTCGCCGAGGCCCGGCCGTCCTTCGTGCCGGACCGCACGGCACGGCTCGACTGGACCACGCTGCGTGAGCGGGTGCGAACCGTCGGCATGCGCAATTCGAACTGCATGGCGATCGCGCCGACGGCGACGATCTCGAACATTTGCGGCGTCTCGCAATCGATCGAGCCGGCCTATCAGAATCTCTTCGTCAAATCGAACATGTCGGGCGACTTCACCATCGTGAACGCGGCGCTGGTGCATGATCTGAAGGCGCGCGGGCTCTGGGACGAGGTGATGGTCTCCGACCTCAAATATTACGACGGCAGTCTCGGCCCGATCGACCGCGTGCCGGACGATCTGAAGGCACTTTATGCGACGGCCTTCGAGATCGACGCCGCATGGCTGATCGAGGCCGCGTCGCGGCGGCAGAAATGGATCGACCAGGCCCAGTCGCTCAATCTCTATGTCGCCAACCCGTCCGGCCGGAAACTCGACGAGACCTATCGCCTCGCCTGGAACAAGGGACTGAAGACGACCTATTACCTTCGCGCCCGCTCGGCGACCCATGTCGAGAAGTCGACACTGAAGGGCACGGACGGCCGGCTCAATGCGGTCGCCGTGACGTCCCTCGCGCCGGTCGCGGAACCGATCGTGGTGCCGCAAGCGTCGAGCGGGAGCAGCGCCGGCATGGCCTGCTCGATCGACGATCCCACCTGCGAAGCCTGCCAGTGAGCCGGAGAGACACACTATGACGATGCTCGACTGGTCCGACCCGAAGCCCGCGATGGCTCCGGCTCTCCCCCTGACGACCGCCGCCGCGGGCGATATGACCGGCCTCGGCGCGATCGAGCGCGGCGCCGCCCGCGTCAGCGTCGACGAGAAGCGGATGATCAACGCCCGCGCCGACGTCAATCAGCTCCTCCCGCTCAAATATCGCTGGGCGTGGGAGAAGTACCTTTCCGGCTGCAACAATCACTGGATGCCGACCGAAGTGTCGATGCAGGCCGACATCGCGCTGTGGAAGTCGAAGGACGGGCTCACCGAGGATGAGCGGCGCATGGTGAAGCGCAATCTCGGCTTCTTCGCCGCCTCGGAAAGCCTGGTGGCGAACAACATCGTGCTCGCCATCTACCGCCACCTCACCAATCCCGAATGCCGCCAATATCTGCTGCGGCAGGCCTTCGAAGAGGCGGTTCACACCCATACCTTCCAGTACATCGTGGAAAGCCTCGGCCTCGACGAGGGCGAACTCTTCAACATGTATCGCGAGGTGCCTTCGATCACCGACAAGGCCGCCTGGGCGCTCAAGCACACGCAGAACCTCGACGATCCCGCCTTTCGCACCGGCACGCCGGAGGCCGACCGGGACTTCCTGCGCGATCTCGTCGCCTTCTATGTCGTGTTCGAGGGGATGTGGTTCTACACCGGCTTTGCGCAGATCCTCTCGCTCGGCCGGCGCAACAAGATGGTCGGCATCGCCGAGCAGTATCAGTATATCCTTCGCGACGAGAGCATCCACCTCAACTTCGGCATCGACGTCATCAACCAGATCAAAGCGGAGAATCCGCATCTGTGGACGCCGGCCTTCCAGGACGAGCTGCGCGGCATGCTGAAGGACGCGGCCGCGCTGGAGGCGGCCTATGGCCGCGATACGATGCCGCGCGGCTTTCTCGGGCTCAATCCGGCGCTCTGCGAGCAATATATGCACTTCATTGCCAATCGCCGCTGCGCGCAGCTCGGCCTGTCGGCGGTGTTTGCGGAAAGCGAGAACCCGTTCCCCTGGATGAGCGAGGCGATGGATCTGAAGAAGGAGAAGAACTTCTTCGAGACGCGCGTCATCGAATACCAGAACGGCGGTGCGCTCGCCTGGGATTGAGCCGTCGGCATCCGTCTGCCCACCGCGGAAGGGAGTCTGCCGCCTCAGCCGAAGCGGTGGGGCGGCAGGCCGATGCCGGCGCCTTCGACGGCGAAGAGGCCACCCTCGGCGGGATTGGCCGCGATCGCGTCGGGCGACATGCCGAACCGCGCCGAGGTGACGAACAGCGTGGCGAGGCCAGCGCCTCCGAAGGCGCAGCTGGTCGGCGAACCGCAGGGCAGTTCGATATAGGAGAGGCTCCGCATCGACGGCTCGATCCGCGCGATCGCCGCGCCGCCGGCGACGCGGGCATTGTAGATCGCGCCGTCGCGGTCGGTGGTCGATCCATCCGGCAGCCCCCGCTCCAGCGCGAGGTCCAGCGGCCGGCGCCCGGCCAGTTTCGTCGGTGCGGCGACATCGTAGAGATAGAGCGTGTTCGCCAGCGTATCGGCGGTCACGAAGCCGTCCTTCGTCCAGCACATGGTGTTGGTGATGCCGAAGCGATCCTCGCTCAGCCGCGTGACCGTGCCGTCCGGCGCGATACGGTAGAGCCGGCCCGACGTGCCGGCCATCGGCTTCGGGCTGCCGTCTGACGCGATATTGTCCGCCATGGTGCCGACCCAGAACGAACCATCCGGCGCGACGACGCCCTCGTTGAGGCGATTATCCGGCAGGTCCGGTTCCGGCACGGCCAGTTCCTCGAACGCGCCGCCCGGTTGCCAGAGCGTGACCGCGCGGCGCAGACCGACGATGAAGCCGCCAGCCTTGCGCAGCCCAATCGACGTCACGAAGTCCGGCGTCGGCCAGACATCGTGCCGCCCGCCCTCCGGCTCGAACCGATGGATCCGCCGTCCGACGATATCGACCCAATAGAGCGCGGCCTCGGACGGCGACCAGACGAGGCTCTCGCCGACGATGTCGCCAGCGTCGAGCACGAGCCGGGCCGTCATGCCTGAAGCTCGGCATCGATCGGTGACGACTTGATCAGGTCGGTCAGCCGGCGGTGCCAGGCGATGTCGCGCCACATGCCGCGATATTGGGGCCCGCAGAAATTGGACGTGCAGATCGCCGTCCAGCGGCCGGTCGCGGCGGCCTGTTCGACGCCCGCGGCGCAGACATCCATCATCCAGTCCCAATCGGCCATGGGCCAATCCTTGTACATGACCGAGGCCCAGGCCTCCGTGGTCACGAGCGGCTTGCCGGTCCGGCGGGACCAATCCGCCGCCTTGCCGATCCATTCGGTGAGGATGGCGTCGAAATGCGCCTTGTGGGCGAGGTAATGCGGCTTCGCCTTGCGCACGAGCGTCTGGAACTCGCGCATTTTGAACGAGTAGCCGATATCGGCGTAGAAGCTGCTCATCGCAGGATTGGTGATCCACAGGTGCGGCTCGAGAAAGTCGAGCATCGACACGTCCTGCTGATCCCAGAGATGGAACTGGTCCGACTGCGAAAAGGTGTAGTCGAGGCCCGGATAGCGCTGCTTCAGGATCGCGATGCTGTTGCGCATCCAGGCGATCACGCGCGCATCGGTCAGCGGATCGGAGGCCGTGGTTCCCGGCGCGTAGAGATAGGGCGCCCATTTGACGTTCGGGAACTCGTTGCACAGATCGACATAGAAGATCGCGTCGATCAGCCCGGCCTGCTCGATGATGTCGAGCGTCGCGAGCCAGACCCGCGCCTGATCCTCGGCCGTCTTGATCAGCATGCGGACATTGTCATTGTCGCGCTTGTACCAGGTGGAAAGGCCGACCACGACGCCGCGCGCCTTGCACTTGGCGATGAACTCGACCAGCGCCGCGCCGACATGGCTGATATCGACCTCGCCCGGCGCGCCCCAGTCGCCGTCCTGCTCGTCGGAATGGATCGTCCAGACCCGGTCCGGATCGACGGCGATCAGATGCGGAAACGCGTCGATGCGGACGGCGTCATAGCCGCGCTCGACGAGCTCATCCAGCGCCTGGTCCCAATCCTCGTAGCCGGCGCCGGGCCAGCGGCGCTCGATCCACGAGAACTCCCACATGGTGATGGCGCGAGGCCGCTTGATCGCGGGCTTCATTATCCGGGCTCTCCTTCCCTCGGGCGCTCGAAGAGCGACCTGTCATTATCGTTGGCGGCGATTTTTATACCGTACAATCCGATATTGACAACACCTTTGGCTCATGCTTTTTGCATTTCAAATTGAACCTGTCATATAGGTCGAAATGAACAGCAGCGGCCATCTCCGCCCCGTCGACGCCTCGGATGAAGAGGAGACGCCGACCAGCCTCGTCTCGAAGGTCATTCACGGCATCCGCTCCATGATCCGTTCGGAGGGCATGAAGGTCGGTGATCCCTTGCCGAGCGAGACCGCGATCGGCGAACAGCTCGGCGTTTCACGGGCCGTGGTGCGCGAGGCCTATCGCTCGATGGCGGCGCTCGGCCTGATCAGCGTCTCCAATGGCCGGCGCGCCCGCGTCTCGGCGGTGGATGACGAGGTGCTGGCGCTGGTCATCGACCACGGCGTCCAGACGGACCAGGTCTCCGTGCAGCAGATCCTCGATGTGCGCCGCACGATCGAAATGCGCACGGTGGGCCTCGCCGCGCTGCGGCGGACGGACAAGGAAGCGCGCGAGATCAAGGCGCTCGCCGCCGCGATGCGCGCCGATTTCCACCAGATGGACAAGGTGATGGAACACGACATCGCCTTCCACGAGACCATCGCCCGCGCCTCGCGCAACCCGATGTTCGCGCTGATCGTCGGCTCGTTCCATGTGGTGACGCGCCAGACCTGGCGCGTCGGCTGGCTGGCGCGCGGCAATGATGGCGAGCGCTACGAGAACGTCTCCTGCCACGAGGCCATCGCAGCCCATATCGAGGCCGGCGACCGCACTGCCGCCGAGGCGCAGATGGCCGCGCATTTCGACAACACGGTCAAGATCCTGCTGGCGAGCGGCATCAACTGACGCCCTGCATTTCGGACCGATGCCTTGGGAGGGGCTGGCGGTGAAAATCGAGAAGATCGAAACGATCCGGATCGCCGAGCATGCGAATATCTGCTGGGTGCTCGTCCACACCGACGAGGGCCTGACGGGGCTCGGCGAGACCTTCTTCGGCGCCCAGGCGGTCGAGGCTTATCTGCACGAGACGGCCGCCCCGCTCCTGATCGGGCGCGATCCGCTGCAGATCGACGGCATCGGCCGCGCGCTGACGGGCTATCTCGGCTTCGCCTCGACCGGCGTCGAGACGCGCGGCAATTCCGCGATCGACATCGCGCTCTGGGATCTCTTCGGCAAGGTCAGCGGGCAGCCGATCGCGCAATTGCTCGGCGGCTTCACGCGCCCGACCATCCGCACCTACAACACCTGCGCCGGCAGCGCCTATATGCAGAAAGGCGGGCAGACGGTCGCCAATTACGGCCTCGGGAAGCGCGCGGCCTATGCCGATCTCGACGCCTTCCTGCACCACGCCGACGACCTCGCCGAGGAACTGCTGGCAAGCGGCATCACGGCGATGAAGATCTGGCCGTTCGACACGGCCGCCGAGAAATCCGGCGGGCTCTATATCAGCGCCGCCGACATGAAAGCCGCGCTCGCCCCGTTCGAGATGATCCGCAAGCGCGTCGGCGACAAGATGGACGTGATGGTCGAGTTCCACTCCATGTGGCAGCTCATGCCGGCCATCCAGATCGCGCGGGAACTCGCCCAGTTCCGGACATTCTGGCACGAAGACCCGATCCGCATGGACGCGCTCGGCGACCTGAAGCGCTATGCCGAGGCCTCGACAGCGCCGCTCTGCGCCTCGGAGACGCTGGCGACGCGCTGGCGCTTCCGCGACCTCCTGGAGACGCAGGCAGCGGGCGTGGTGATGCTCGACCTCTCCTGGTGCGGCGGCATCTCGGAGGCGCGCAAGATCGCCGCCATGGCCGAGGCCTGGCATCTGCCGGTCGCGCCGCATGACTGCACCGGCCCCGTGGTGCTCGCGGCCTCCACGCATCTGTCGCTGAACGCGACCAACGCCCTCGTCCAGGAGAGCGTCCGCGCCTTCTATCACACCTGGTACCCGGAGGTGGTCACCGCCATCCCGACGGTCGAGCACGGCTTCATCACCGTGCCGCCCGGCCCCGGGCTCGGAATGGACCTGCATCCCGATCTCGACAAGCGCTTCACGACGACGAGGAGAACGTCGCAAGCGAACTGATTGCAACGAACAGTGGGGAGGACATCATGAAGAAACTGACCATGGCGCTGGCAGCGGGCGCCGCCTTGGCGCTGCTTTCCGGCAGCGCCGCTCTCGCGCAGGACGGGGCGCCGAAGATCATCTTCGCGCCGCATGCCGATGCCGGCAACGCCTTCTGGCTCACCGTCAAGAAGGGCTTCGACGATGCGTGCGGCCTCGTCCAGGCCGATTGCCAGATGCTGTTCACCTCCAAGGTGGGCGACATCCAGGGCCAGGTGGCGAATATCCAGTCGGCGATCGCGCAGCAGCCCGACATGATCATCGTCACCATTCCCGACAACAAGGCCTTCGACGAGGTGATCAAGGAGGCGCGCGACGCCGGCATCACGGTCGTCGCCAACAATGTCGACGATACCGAGGGCGCAGCCGGCAATGCCCGGCAGGCCTTCATCGGGCAGGACTTCTTCCTCGCCGGCCAGGCGCTCGGCGCCGCAACGGCGTCGAAGTTCCCGGCCAGCGGTCCGATCAAGGTGCTCGTCGGCGTCAATGCGCCGGCCGACAACTGGTCGCGCCGCCGCGCCGACGGCGTCGAGGCGGCGCTCGAAGCCTGGAAGAAGGCCCATCCGGATCGCGAGATCTCCTGGGACGAGATCGATGCCGGCCTCGACTACGGCACGACGGGCGACCGCTTCGGCAATTACCTGACGGGGACGCCGGACCTGACTGCCTATGTGGACACGGGCTTCTGGGATGTCGGCGTCGTCAATGTGCTGAAGGACCGCGGCATCGAGCCGGGCAAGGTCATCGTCGGCGGCTTCGACCTCGTGCCGGACGTGCTCGCCCGGATGAAGGACGGCTACATCCAGTTCCATGTCGACCAGCAGCCCTATTTGCAGGGCTATGCGCCGGTGATCCAGGCCAACCTCATCAAGAAGTACAAGCTCGCCCCGTTCGACGTGAACACGGGCAGCGCCATCGTGACCGCCGATCAGGTCGATGCGATCGAGCAGCTGAGCAAAGATGGCTACCGATAGGCTCGGAACTGCAGCGAAGGCGGCCGGCAACGGCCGCCTTCCGACCGCCACCGGCACCCGGAGGACGTCGCCGATGAAGCGCCTGCTCAAGATCTACATGGAAAGGCCCGAGCTGGTCGCTTTGGTGGTGCTCGTCGCGCTCGTCGGCTATTTCACCATTCGCTCCAACGGCTTGTTCCTGTCCTACCAGAATCTGCGCGGCATTTTGAGCCTCTTCCCCGAGCTCGCCATCATGGCGCTCGGCTTCGGGCTCCTCATGATCGCCGGCGAATTCGACCTCTCCATCGGCTCGATGTTCGGCCTCGCGCCGATCGTGCTGTGCTCGCTGACCACCGCCGGCATGCCGTTCTGGATCGCCTTCGCGCTTGCCCTCGCCGTCTGCCTGCTGGTCGGCTTCCTGAACGGCTCGATCTCGCTGACCTTCGGGATCCCGAGCTTCATCACGACGCTCGGCATGCTGTTCATCCTGCGCAGCCTCTGCGTCGTCATCTACCAGAGCGGTGCGGCGCCGGCTCTGCCCAGCGACGCACCGACCTGGGCGTTCACCGATCCGATCGGCTTCATCCGCGTCTCGACGCTCTGGATGATCGGCCTCGCCGTGCTGATCTACCTGCTGCTCGAGCGGACCAATTTCGGCAATTGGGCACGGGCGACGGGCGGCGCGCTCGAATCCGCCAAGTCCATGGGCATTCCCACGCATCGCGTGAAGATCGTGTGCTTCATGATCTGCTCGCTCTGCGCCGGCCTCGCCGGGATCATCCAGGTGGTGCGCATCGCCTCGCCGCTCCCCTCGCTCGGCGACGGCGTCGAACTCCAGGCGATCGCCGCGGCGGTGATCGGCGGCATCGCGCTGTCCGGCGGCGTCGGCAATGTGCTCGGCGCGATCGTCGGCATGGCGATCATCCGCGTCATCGACTCCGGCATGGTCATGAGCCGCGTCGACGCCAACTGGTTCAAGTTCGCCATCGGCCTGCTGATCATGATCGCCGTCATCGCCAATATGTGGCTCGCGCGGCGCGCCCGCGCCATCAAGGTGGAGACGGGCGCATGAAGACCCCGATCATCGAATGCCATCGCCTCGAGAAATGGTACTCGGGCGTGCATGCGCTCAAGAATGTCAGCCTGACCGTCAATCGCGGCGAGGCCGTCGGCCTCGTCGGCGACAACGGTGCCGGCAAGTCGACGTTGATCAAGATCCTCTCCGGCGTGCACGAGCCGGATGCGGGCTCGATCCGCATCGAGGGCCGCGACGTGCGGATCCGCAATCCGCGCCAGGCCATGGAGCTGGGGCTGGAGACGATCTACCAGTACAATTCCATGGTCCCGACCATGACGATCGCGCGCAACGTGTTCATCGGCCGCGAGCCGCTGACCTGGTCGCTCTTCGGCTTCGGCTGGATGGACAAGAAGAAGATGGACCGCGAGAGCGTCCAGGCGATCGCCGATGTCGATTTGCATCTGCGCTCGCCCGAGGCGCTGGTCGGCGAACTCTCCGGCGGCCAGCGGCAGGGCGTCGCCATCGCGCGGGCCATGCACTTCAAGTCGAAGGTGCTCATCCTCGACGAGCCGACCAACCATCTCTCGGTCAAGGAGACCGACAAGGTCATCGGCTTCGTGCGCGATCTGAAGAAGCAGAACGTCACCGGCATCTTCATCTCGCACAACATGCAGCACGTGTTCCAATGCTGCGACCGCATCGTGGCCATGGCGCGCGGCGAGATCGTCTTCGACCGGCCGGTCGGCGAGACCTCGATCGACGAAGTGCACGGATATCTCTGATGAGCGACTTCGCGGGACGCACGGTTCTCATCACCGGCGCGCTCGGCACGCTGGGCACGGCGCAGGCCGAGGCCTTCGCCCGGCTCGGCGCGGCCCTCTTGCTGCTCGACCGGCCGGACGATCCGCGCGGCGCGCCACGAGCCGCCGAAATCGCAGAGCGCCACGGCGTCGCGGCGCGCTATGTCGGGCAGGATCTCGGCCTGCTCAAGGAGAGCGAGGCGCTCGTGCGCGGCCTCGCGGACGCGGTGGGCGGCATCGACGTGCTGGTCTCGAACGCGGCGCTGATCATCAACAAGCCGTTCGAGGATTTCTCGATCGAGGAATATGAGGACCAGCTCCGCGTCAATTCGGCCGCGACCTTCGCCCTCGCCCGGGCGGTCGCGCCCGGCATGAAGCGCAAGCGGAACGGCCAGATCGTCAATTTCTGCTCGGTGACGCTGAATGGCCGCTGGGACGGCTATGTCCCCTATGTCGCCAGCAAGGGCGCCATGCTCGGGCTCACCAAGTCGCTCGCGCGCGAGCTCGGCCCGTTCAACATCCGCGTCAACGCGGTCTCGCCGGGCGCCGTCGTCTCGGAGGCCGAGAACCGCGTCTTCGCCGACCGGCTGCAGCAATACAATGACTGGATTCTCGAGAACCAGTGCCTCAAGGGGCGGATAAAAGCCGACGACGTCGCCGATCTCGTCGTCTTCCTCGCCTCCGAGCGTTCACGCATGATCACGGGCCAGAACATCGCGGTCGACGGCGGCTGGTAGGCGGCTCCGTCTGCCGCTGCCCACACGCCCAAAAGCCCCCCCGCTCTGCCGTTGCGCGCGGGCGTCCTGTGCGCCGCCTCTGGCTCGCCGGCCCAAGACCCGGTAAGACCCGATGGTGCGCGGAACGGGAGAGCAGACGCCGAACGAGTCGTGGCGATTGCTTCACGCCGTTGGGGTGGATGTGGGCGGCCTGTCGCCTGCCTCGCGCAGATGGCCTCGTAGGGCAATGAAGGAGGTTCTCGACATGAAATTCAGAGATCTGGCGCGGGCGACGCTGTTGCTCGGCGTCCTCGGCATGACGGCCAGCGCCGCTTGGGCGGCGGACACGCCCAAGAAGCCGCATGTGCCGCTGGCGAAGACCATCGGGCAGGTGACGCCGACCGGACCCGAGCCGTCCCTCGCGGTCATCAATTCCGCCGGCGCGACGCTCGAGGGCACCAAGCTCACCCTCACGGGCGTCTCGGCCAATTCGATCGTGTTCGCCGACCGGCCGATTCGCGCCGCCGGCCATGTCACGACCGCGCAGTTCATCCAGCAGTGGGATGTCGGCAAGAACAGCTTCGACATCGATCCGCCGAACGCCACGATTTCGGTCCTCGGCGGCGACGGCTCCGACGTGAGCGACGCCGTCGTCACGCTGAAGTCGCCGAAGCTCGACGGCTCGACGCTGACCTTCGACGTCGTCGTGCTCGAAGGCAACCTCGACGGCGCCAAGGGCCCGGCCGCGCTGTTCATCGACTGGTTCGCCGCCCATTACGGCACGCCCGGCGGCTATCACGGCACGGTCGCCGGCGGTGGCGGCGCCTATTGGCATGCGCCGGTTTATCACGGCGCCTGGTATGGCGCCGGAACCGGCGCTGCCGTCGCGGCGGGTGTCGCAACCGGCGTCGCGGTCGGCGCGGTCGCCGGAGCCGCCGCGGCTGCCCCGCGTTACGCCTATCCCTATCCCTACCCGCCGCCCCCGCCGGCCTGCGGCTATTACCCCTACCCGCCCTGCTACTAAGGCAGAGCGTCGGCCGGCCGCCCCCGGGCGGCCGGCCGATTCGCGTCTGACGCGACGATACGAACAGCGCCGGAGCCGCGCTCGACCGTCATGCCTGCCGAGGCGGGCGACGCCAGGTTTCTCAATCGGATTGCAAAGCGACTGTCGAAAGCTGCGGCTTGCGGCGGTGCGGTCTTGCGCGCCAGAAACGACAAAGGGCCCAGCGATTTCTCGCTAAGCCCTTGAAAAGGATGGTGGGCGTGACAGGGATTGAACCTGTGACCCCTACGATGTCAATGAAGGCGGGGAGCGCGGAATGCGTGGCAAGCCGCCGCTTGATATCCTCCAGTCCGATACGAACGTCAGCAGAAGATAACGGGAACGAAGGCGGATTGACGCGCAAGTTGCGCGCAAGTTCGCTGTGTCGGGCAGCGGCACGGAAGTGCGGCGCGGCACGTGTGGCGTGGAGCCGGTAAGGCTCTCTGTCATGCTGAAATTCTGTCCTCATTGCGGGCACGCGATCCCCGCGCGGCTTCGCCGTCCTCATCGCTATGCGGCGCTGGTGCACGATTTCCTGCGCGAGAGCGCTGACGTCCGTCGTTGGACGGCCGTGTCGCTGGTCGACATCGGGGTGGCCTTGAAGCTGACACGGCAACAGGTCCGCCGTGCGGTGGCGTCGCTCGTCGACCACGGCCAAATTCGCGTTCATGCTCGTTTCGATGGTGATGGCACGCAGCTCGCGAACGCGATCGAGGTGCTGGCGGACGCCCAAATTGCGCCCTCCCGCCGACGCGCGAAGCGGGCCAGCGGGGTCGCCCGATGAGCCTGCAAATGCTGACCTGGGCGCTGCGGGCGCACACCGGGCACGCGCCGTCCAAGATGATCCTGATGCTGCTCGCCAACTATTGCGACGAACGGGGCACGTGCTTTCCAAGTATCGGTAAGCTGGCCGAGCAGTCGGAGCTCGCGGTCAGAACAGTTGGCAAGGCGATCGAGCATCTCGAGGGGCTCGGCCTGTTGGAGCGAACACGCGATCGGCGCTCCGACGGCACGATGACGGGCAACCGGTTTCGCCTGCTATTGGGCGACGAAAACGCTGCCTCGGATCCATCGGAAAAGCTGAACAAACAGGGCGCTTTGCTAGAGGAACGCCACCGGCATCATGTGCCGGTGGATACTCCCAGCCACCGGCATGACGTGCCGGTGGACCATCGGCACGTGGTGCCGAAACCATCGGCACGTGGTGCCGGTGGCCATATAAAGCATAAACATCAATCTGATCCGTATGAGAGAGATGCGCGCGAGAGCGCTGGGCAGGCCAGCGAAGCCAAGCCTCCCCCCGTGAGCGATGACGATCCGCGATCCGACCGCGCGTTCACGGCGTTCATGGATCGCTGGCCGACCAGGACGGACGACCTCGAGCGCGCCTTCGCGGCGTGGCGAAAGCTAGACGCTGACGACAAGCGACGCGCCGTCGACGGCATCGACGGCTTTCGCTTGGCGACGCGAGCGGACGGACGATCGGTGATCTGCGCCGCCGCGACCTACCTCAGGCAACACGGCTGGGAACGGGTGAGCGCCAGCCCATCTGCCGGCACGACGGGTCAACCGCTCACCGCCTTCGGGATCGCATGGTGGTGCATTTTCCATCGAAGGCGGCGGGCCGGCGAGAGCGTCAAGTTCATGCTGCAGCAGGCCGCGAGCGGCAAGTCCTATGCGGTTCCGCCGGGCGGTCTGCCGACTGCCGATGACGAGGCAGCACTGAGCAAGATCGCCGTAGGCTCGCCAGCCTTCGATGCGTGGCGCGAGGCGCTCGCCGACGAGGGGCTCCGACTGCCAGAGCTCTCGACGCCTTTCGCCTGGATGCCCGGCGCCTGGCCAGAGGCCGAGGCGGCGCCTGCGGCCGACCCCGAGGGGGCATGGGGGGTCAGCTCTCTAGGCCGTTGGGGGGCTCCACCGCTATGGGGCACAGTGGCAGATTTTTTTCCCGGCGCGCGACGTTTCAGGATGGATTGACCACCATCGTGCCTTACGAAATCGCACAATTCCGCCATTTCAAGCGCCTCCGCTTCCGTAAGACGCTTCGGATTGCATATTATTTTTCGGAGGCGGGGCCGTGACTGAGCATCGCCTCGCCTGCCTCGTCTGCCAGCGGGTGTTCGTCGTCTCGCGCTCCGCGGGTACGCCGGGCCGGCGGCCGGGCTTCTGTTCGCCCGGGTGCGCCGCGACGCGACACCGGGAGAAGGGCCGAAGCCTGGCCCGCGCGGCGGTGAAGCCGTCGACGCGCGCTGGTCGCCTTCGGATCTGCCGAAACTGCAACGCCGAGTTCCTGGCCCCGTCGCCAGGGTCCGCATCGCCCTATTGCTCGGCGGAATGCGTCCACGCGGCGCAGCGTCGCTACGGTTCCCCGGCCGAAGCGCGGCGCGCCGAGTATCTGCGGCGCCGGGCGCGCTCCAGGGCGGACGCGGCCGTCGCCGAGCTGCCCTTCGACGCGCCGGAGCCCCAGCCATGAACCCGATGTCCCCCCGCGAACGACAGGCCCGCCGCCGGGCGCGGCTTCGCGCCGGCGAGGAGCTGCTCACGATCCGGATCGAACGATTCGCGGATCTCGTCGACTGGCTGAGCGAGACGGGCCGGCTCAAGCCTTGGAACGAAGAGAGCAAGCCCGAGATCGAGGCCGCGATCGCGCGGCTGATCGCAGATGCCCGGCGCGAGCTGGGCGTTCACGTCACGCGTGACAGGTCGCCAGAAGACGATCTGCTACCCAATCACGAAACCGGAGACGAATCGCCATGAACGAGAGTTTCAATCCGCGCCTCCCGACGGGGAAAACCTCCCTCGCCGCACGCATCGATGCGTTGAAGACTGCGATGACGCTGCGCGTGCCTGCATCGATGCAGGCCGCCCGCCGCGAACACACGACAGCGCGGATCGAGGCTCGCCGGCTGAACGAAGTTTACACGGCGCTCTGCCAGGCCGACGTTGCCGCCGAACTGCTTCGGCCGTCGAAGGAGGCTTCAGCGGCCAAGATCGAGCTTGCCGCCGCGGAGGCGGACACCGCAGCAGCGCGCCAGAAGCTGCTTTCTCTGGCCGAGAAGCACACGCCCGCCTTCATCGAATCGACAAACCCGACGACCGACGCAGCGCGCGAACTCATCGCCGAGGCGCTCGCCCTCGCCGAGGATGCGGCGACGATCTTGCTCGAAATCGACGGCTTCGCCCGGGCCAATGGTCTCGACGCGCCCCGCATCGCAAGCGCGGGGCCGTCGGTCATCAGCAGCATCCGGTCCGCGCGGATCTGCCTCAAATAGCCTCCCGGCGCGAGGCTCCGACGCCGCCGGCACGGCGGAAAGGCCCTCGCGGATCGCGCCGGATGGGACCCCGCGAGGGCCATGCCAGGAGGTCGAACATGCGCCCCCAAGATGTAGTCACGATCGGCAATCCCCGGTCCGTCAAGCGGCAGAACCGGCGGACGTCCTTCGCTGAGTCGGCCTTGCCCCATGCGCCGCGTGCCCGGCGCACCGCAGCCCTTCGCCTGCTCGCCGAGGCCAAGCGCGCGAGCGGCGGCCAAGGCCCGCGCACTGCCACGATACGCATCAATGGCGTCCTAGACGAAGCCCTGCGCCGGCGGGTCGAGCGCGCTCTCGCTGCCGGCGTCGGCGCCGACGAGCTGCGCATCGATATCAACTCGCCCGGCGGCGACGCATATGTCGGCCTTGTCCTCTACCGCCTTGTTCGCGAGCACCCCGCCGCCCGCAAGGTGGCGACGGTCAATGCCCGCTGCTGCTCGGCCGCCATGCTGCCGTTGCTGGCCGCGGATGAGCGCAGAGCGCTGCCGAACGCCGAGCTGCTGCTGCACCAGGCCGAGGCCGTCCGCGACGGAGCGAGCCGGCAGCGGTGGACGACCGTGCCGCTGGCGCGCGCGGCCCGGGACTGCAACGCGATCGATGCGACGACGGTCGCCATCCTCGTCGACCGCACAGGGCTCACCGAGCGCGAGGCCTTCGCCGAACTGGCGCACGAACGTCCGCTGCCGATCATCAAGGCTCTCTCGGCCGGCATCCTGACCGAGGTGATCGGCGTCGCCGGCGGGGCGGCCCCCGCGGCACTGGCGTCGGTCAGGGCGATGACGAACGCGGCCGCGGCGGCAGGCCGGCCGATCGCCTTCGGGCTGCCGCGCTACTACCTGCGGGCGCTCGCCGCGGGCGGTCCCGAGGAACGAGAGGGAGGCTGAGATGCCGGCTGTTCAACACTGGATGCAACGCATGGCCGCCGGACTTCTGGCCCGCCTTACGGGAGAACCGCGATCGCCGGGTGCCTCGCGGGCATCGCGCTTCGGCCGCACCGTTGCCGGCGTCCGCGTGACGCCGGACGACGCCGTCAAGCTCGCGGCCGTCTGGGCGTGCCTGCGCTATCTGTCCCAGACCGTCGCCGTGCTGCCCTGGCATGTCATGCGCGACGGTGAGCGCGGTCCGGAAGTACAGCGACTGCACCCGGTCGACTGGCTGCTCTCCAAGCGGCCGGCGCGGGAATGGTCGTCGTTCCAGTTTCGCGAGACGCTCACGCACTGGGCGGCGCGCTGGGGCAATGGCTATGCGGAGATCGAGCCCGACGCGCTCGGCCGCCCCTTCGCCCTCTGGCCGATCCATCCGGAGCGGGTGACGCCCTGCCGCGCGGAGGAGCCGATGCAGGATTCCTACGGCGCGGATATCGATGCCGGAGCGCTGTATTACGAGGTCTCCAACGGCACCGGCCCGAAGACGATCCTCGAACTGATGCGCATGTTCCATGTGCGCGGCTTCGGCGAGGGGCCGGTCGGCGTCAATGTCATCGACTATGCGGCGGAATCGATCGGCTGGGCCCGCGCTGCGCAGCTCTTCGGAGCCGCCTTCTTCGGCAATGGCGCCCGTCCAGGCCTGATCATCAAGAACAAGAAGGCGCTCTCCCCCGAAGCCCTCGAGGTGCAGCGCGAGCAGTTCGATGAGATGCATGGTGGGCCGCGAAATGCGTTCCGCACCGCCCATCTCGATCTCGACGCCGACATTGAAGAGATCGGCTTCGACGCGGAGAAGGCCCAGCTCATCGAGGCGCATCAGTTCCTGGTCGAGGAAATCTGCCGCTGGTTCGGTGTGCCGCCGCACAAGGTCATGCACCTGCTGCGCGCGACCTTCTCGAACATCGAGCACCAGGCGATCGAGGTCGTCGTCGACTCTGTCACGCCCTGGGCCAAGCGGTTCGAGGATGAGGCAGACTTCAAGCTGTTCGGCCAGAACCGCATGGGGCTCTACACGAAGATGAACCTTCGCGGCCTGCTGCGCGGCGACTTCAAGAGCCAGAACGAGGGTCTCCAGATCGCGCGGCAGAACGGCGTGATCAGCGCCGATGAATGGCGCGCCTATCTCGACATGAATCGCACGCCCGCCGGCGGCGGCGGCGAGAAGCGCGTCATGCAGCAGCAATACACGACGCTCGAGCGGATCGGCGAGGTGTCCTCTCCGAGTGCTCAATCGAATGACGCGGTCGCAGCTGCCCACCTCGCCAGAATCGGCGCCATGATGAAGGAAACTAGCCATGACGAAGCCTGATGAAGAGACCCCGCCGGGCGGATCGATTGCCGCGCTTTGCGGACACGTGGAGGCGCTGGTGCGCCGCGTCCTCGCGCTGGAAAAGCGCCCGGCGCCGAGCCTCCGCGTCGGGCCCGCCTACAGGCTCGCCGAAAGCGACAAGTCGTTCATCGCGGCGCGGGAGATCGAGATCGACGGCCAGCGCTTCCGCGTGCCGGTGATCGAGGAGTAATGGCGCTGGCGGTCGTGCCCCCCGCGGGAAGCTGACTGACGACAGAGTGAGACCAATCGACCCGAAGGGAAGAGAACCATGGCAACGCTTGAGACCATTCGACGGCTGAAGATCCATGCGGAGTCCCAGGGACTCGAAGCGGTCACGGCGGGGCTCGATCGCATCGCCGACGCGCAGGGGAAGGTCGCCGCCGGCGCGGTGACGGTCGGCAAGCAGACGGACACGTCCGCGAAGAAGGTCATATCGTCGGCCGGCGCCTATGATCGGCTCAAGCGGTCGATCGACGAGACCTATCGCAACCAGGTGCTGTTCGAGCGGGGGCAAGGCACGATCATCCGCGCGATGGAGCAGGGCCATATCACGGCAGCGCAGGCGGCCGACGACGTCCTGCTGCTGCATCAGCGCTACAACGTGCTTGCGGTCGGCAACGACAACCTCGCGAAATCGACCGGCCTTGCTTCGCATCAGATGGCGAACCTGTCCTTCCAGCTCAACGATATCGCGACCGGCCTCGTGTCCGGCCAGTCGCCATTCATGATCTTGGCGCAACAGGGCGGCCAGGTCCTGCAGGTGCTGCAGATGGGCGAAGGCGGCATAAAAGGGGCGGTCACTGGGATCGGCGGCTCGCTGATGGCGCTGGCAACACCCACCAGTCTGGCAATCGCCGGCGTGGCCGCCCTCGGCGCCGGCGTCCTCGCCTATTCCGTCATGTCTCGCGAGGCGATCAAGAGCGTGGATGAAACGCTCGAGGCGCATGACGCGCTGATCACGAAGATCCGGGACGGATATGGCGAAGCGAGCGTTGCTGCCCAGCGCTATGCCACCGAAAGCCGTTCGGTCGTTTCAGCCCGGATCGCTGGCGATATTGCCGATCTCGGGCGGCAGCTTCAGATCCAGACTCGCGATCTGATCGGCAAGATCGCGCCCGTAACAGACGATCTCCTCTTCGGCACGGGATCTGGCCAGCGCAATGTCATCACCACCTATCGCGATTTCACGGCGGCGATCGACGGTCTGACGTCGTCGGCCGAGCGCGGTACGCCGGATATTCAGGCCTTTCGAGAGGCCGTGGCCGACCGTATGTCGCTCGATCCCAATAATCGCGAACTGCAAAAGCTTGGCTTTGCCCTTCTCGATGCATCGGACGACGCATCCACGATGAGCGCGAAGCTGGCCGAGGCACAGGGCACGTTGCGGGCATTCGGCGGGGCTCTGGACGTGGTTTCGGGCCGGGCGGATCGGTATGCAGAGGCAATGCGGACGATCGCAGGAATCGCGATGCCGAACCTCTCGAATGAGGACCAGGTCTCGGCGTCGCTCCGCGCGGCTGTCGCCGACTCGTCCGGCGCCTCCGATCGGGCGCGTGCTGCGGGGGCGGCGGGCGTGGCGATGCAGAGGATCGTCGATTCCAATGTGCCGCTCCCGCGCCGTAACCCGAAATATGACCTGACGTCGGACTGGGGTGTGCCGACGCGGGCGGATATTTCCGCAGCGCGGCGGGAAGAGAGCGAGGCAGAGCGGCGCAAGAAGGCGATCGACGACGTCGTTTCGTCGCTCGGCTTCGAGAAGGACCAGCTGAGCCGTAATGCGCGCGAACAGGAGCAATACAACGCGCTGCAGCAGGCGGGCATCACGATCACCCATCAAAGGGCCAAGGAAGTGATGGACGCTGCGGGCGCGCTCTACGACTTCCGGACCGCGCAGGGCGCCCTCAACGAGACGATGGGCGAATGGCGGGATTTCGGCCTCGACATCACCAAGGGTTTCGTCTCCGACATCCGCGGCGGCGCGACGGCCCTCGAGGCGATGGATAACATGCTGACAAAGGTTCAGGACCGCCTCGTCGACATGGCCCTCAACAGCGTCTTCGAAAGCGCGTTTGGCGGCGGGGCGTCCATCGGGGGCGGCGGCTGGCTGTCGTCCATCCTCGGCAGCATCTTCGGAGGCGGTGGCGGGGCGGCGCTCGGACAGGGCGGCATCGGGCACAACGCGGCGGGTACGTCGAACTGGCGTGGCGGCTGGACAGTCGTCGGCGAGCGCGGGCCGGAGGTCGCCTATCTCCCCCGCGGCGCCACTGTGCAGCCCTATGGCGCGCCGCAGGTCGCCAACCAGAATTCCGGATCGTCGAGCATCACCGTCAACAATTATGCCGGCTCCGAAACCGAGGTCCAGGCGCGGCGCGAGCGCGGCCCGGATGGCGAACAGGTCATCCTCTCGGTCGTCCGCAAGGGCACGGCACGCGGCGACCTCGACAGTGCCATGCGCGGGCAGTATGCCGCGCGGCGGCAGAAGGTGCGTTGAACGGACAGTCCGGTCGACCGCGGCCGGGATGGCGAACCGCCATCCGCGACTAGCGGCAGCGTGGGCATAGCAGCAGGAATGCTGTCACTGACGTCGGTAGCCGAAGCCGAAATCGAGCTGCGACCGTCGAGCCATTCCTCTGCGGGACTGGAGCGGCGCCCGGCGGACCTTCATCGTTTCCAGCGGTTCGGCTGCATCGATGACGGTGATGAGTGCCTCAACCAGCCTACGCATCAGCTTGCCCATTGTCCGTGGGGCTCAATGCGTGAATGAGCGCGGCGAACCGCGCTGCGTCGTGACGCTATCTCTTGTCCGCGAGACCGAGGCCCTCGTTTGGCGACTTCCCGGCGGCCTTGAGGGCAGCCTTTTCATCGGCGATCCCCTTGAGCCGTGCGAACCTCTGCTCTCGAGCGGCTCTTGCTACATACCATTCCTCAAAGAGCAGCTCGATCAAGCCGATGAGTTCTTCGGCTTCCTTGGGGTCTACCTCGACGATAATGTTGATGTCGGCCTCCATATGAGCGCCGATATTCCCGATCTGTCGAACAGCATCGATAGCTTCAATTGCGTCGATCGAGACACCTTTGGGCGCACGATCCTCGTTGGCCATACGCTTGAGTTCTTTGATCTCGTCGATCAAGCGGCTTTTGCTGATCCCCGCAAAATCTCTAATCATTCCCTGAAGGCACCGGCGCGCTAAAGTGGCGCTGGCTTTTGGGCTCAGCGAGCGAATACTGTATGCCTCGTAATAATCGTTTCGAATAGCGATTGGAATGTATTCCAGCTGGTTCTTGTATGTATTGCCCGGGAGAAGCGACCATCGATATACGACCCCCCAGCACGGAAGCTAGAGCCGTCAAATACAGCTTTGCACAGATTCAATGTAAGGGTGAGCTTGCCGCATTCAGGATTTTGACAGCGGACCGCGTCGGTGCGCAAACCCACACGCCCGTCGACCGGCATCCCGTCCCGGATGGTTTCAAAAGAACGATGGGTGTTCTGGTCGGTCGCCGTCTGCGAATGCCAGCAGTAGTGGCACATCCAGTTATAAGGGTCAGCCAATTACTATCCCCAATGGCTTGAAGTCGTTTCCTCAGCGCTCTCCGACGGCTCACCGCTCTCCAGCCTTTGGCGCGCGAGCGCCAAACCCTCGAAGATCTGTGCGATGAAACGCATGCGTTCCTCGTCGGTCGCCGAACGCCAAGCCTGTTCGAGCTTGTCGTAGCCTGATTGCTTCGGCTTCGTGAGGCCCCGCGCCTGCTGGTAGGCGGGTGCCAGCTTGAGCCGTCCGGCCTCGATCTCTGGAATGAGGTCCGGACGGTTTTCGCCCAGCCACCGCGCCATATAGATCATGCGCTCGGACACGTTGAACGCCGCAGCGACGTCCTTCACGCGCACGGGCGCAGGCTGCATCGATGCAGTCTCTGCATTCGGCTCGCGTCGGGCGCGCATCTTGATTCACCTCCGTTTCGCGCGTCGATCGTGCCGAGGGTCGGCGCCATTCTCGATCGAGCGATATTGTCTTTAGGATCGCGGCTGACGCTTTCGCTTCATCGCGCGCCCGAAACCCTCAGACGCCTTTACGACGGCGGCCACTGCAGCCCGTTTGGCCTCGTCGTCCTCTTCCAATACGGCACCGATGGACGATGCTAAACCCGCCGGCCCCCTCTGCAATGCAATTTCCGCCGGGCTCATCCCGGCGACCTTGGCCTCGACATCGATCCAGCGCCAGCGGCGGATGCTGCCCAGCCCCGGCACTGGCGGCGGCAGGTAACCATCCGCTACGAGGCGGTCCCATGTGCCGATTGAAATACAGAGCTCGGCGGCGCCGATTTCCGGCGAGACGAAAGCTGGAGTGCGCCCGAGAAACGAGGCGTCGGCCTTCCGGGATGTCATGAGGTCGTCCAGTTTCCAGATCGCTCAACCCGAACTTGGGACAATCGCGCGGGATCGTGGCGCCCTCGCCCACGAGGCTGCGGCTGCATTGATGCAGTTGCAGCCTTCCGTTGTCGGTACGTAGCCATAGCCGCCGACCTCCTATCGCCTCAGTTCGCTGCAGCCTTGGGCTTCGCGACGGCCGACCAGCCACAGGCGGCCTGCAGCGGCTTGACCGCGGCTGCAAGGCCTCTGATGTCGAACTCCATCTCCATCGCGCTCTCGCTGTAAGGCGTCATGCGGACCAGCATCGTTTCGTTGTCGAGCATACTCCGGATGAGGGGGATGGTCTGGCCGCCGGTCCATAATCCGAGCGATCGATGATCCGTCGACTCATCTGTCCGGAGGGATCTCGCCTTCTCCCGATCGAGCCGGATCGTCACCTCGCCGAAGCCGCCGGAATCGGCAACGAAGAGGTCGCCGAACGTCCAATAGAGGACCGTGACTTTCTCCATGCAGCGGATCGTCAGCGTCGGGTCATGCCTCCGCCCGAAACGATCGATGATCGATCCCTTCGAAGCAAGGTTCAGGATGACCGTCGTGGAATCGTCGACCTTCGATGCCTCGATCAGCTGCCGCCATTGTCCCTTGTCCTCGGGAGAGGCGGCCGCGGCGGCAGAGGCCTTCTGATCGGCCGCGGCGTTGAGGCTTGCTGCGAGTTCGTCGAAACAGGCCAGGCGCTCCAGGCCATTCTCGACTGCACTGCACTTCCTGATCTTCGCGTCATTGTCGGCCGCCCAGGAATGGGAAGCGATTGCCGCAAGCACGAGCGCGATCCCCAAAGCACGCATCGCATCAGCCCCTCACCTGACGATCACGAGAGAGTGCCGAAAAGACAATCAGGAGTCGAGCGATCAGCGATGACGGTCATGAACCGCGGCGCCATCGTCGGTAAGCACGGCTCGAGCAGCGCGGAGGATTTCGGGGCTGCATGTTCGTGCGAGCACCGCCTGGGCCGTCAAGGCCGCATTCGAGGCCTGCAGCGGGTCCGTCCGGAAGGGGCGGTGACTATGCGATCAAGCGGAACCAGGACGTCGGGGAGAGCCCAATGTCAAATCAAGGCGCAAATTTGCGCCTTGATTCGTCTGCTCTCGATATCCGAGGGCCGGGCAAAACCGGCAAATTTGCCGGGTTCGCCTGCTCGGCGTCTCTCCGCCTCGCCGCCAACGCGCCGCCAGCCGCCGAAAATTCCGCAAGTTTGCGGGCTTTCCGCGCTCAACCTCACGCACCGGCCCCGCGCCCACCGCGGCCGGATTTTCCGGCTCCGGCTTGAATTGCGGTACTATGCGGCCTCCTGCAATAGCCGGTAATTTTCAGGATCGGACCCGTCGATCACCAGGGGGGGTGTATCCGCACTCGGAACGCACCACCCAGCGATCTCCTTGACATCCTTCGAACCAGGCAGCTCGAGCGTCTGGACAGCATACAGCCTGACCAGCGCCTCGGCATTCGCATCCACAGGCACCTCACCACGCTCCCAGCGGCTCACAGCCAGCGCTTCCCGGTGCAGCATTGCGGCGAGCTCGGCTTGGGTCATGCCCATTTCCGTGCGCAGGAAGCGCAGTTCGCGTCCGGTCATGCTCGACCGGCGGTTGACGATCCCATAGGCGATGGCCTGGTGGAGGCCGTTCACATTGGGGATCGTGATGCACTCCTCTCCAGCATCGTCAGCGTGGACATCCACGCCCTCGATGATGACATTGTCGAGGCCGCTATCGGTATAACGGTACGTGCTCATTCTACACCCCTCACTGCGGGCTTAATCCCGCGGAGCCGCGGGCCAAATTCCCGCAGCTATTCATCAACCCACATCACGGTGATGAGTTTCATCCACAAACGCGCAGCGTCCACGACGACGACAACTCTCACCGTCCGATTGCCGGAGTTCGGCGTTCGACTTTGCGGCAAATACTTGAAGACACTTGCCTGCGTTGAAGCCTGTGCCTCTTCGAGCACAAACCCATGCTTCAGCACATAGAGCACGTCACCCATGATGAGATCACGTTCCGACATCTGATCGCGGGCGTGCTCGGTGGAGGTGAGCTTGAGCTTGGTGTTGGCCGCCAGCTCTCGAATGATCTCGGTCGCATCGGGAGGCGCCCATGGTTGCGGCTTGTTGATGTTAGGCACGATCGCTCCGCGCAGACGACCGATCGCTCTCGCGATGGCTCAATGACTTATCATCATGATAAGTTCGACGCCACAGATAATGTCATCAGATGGTGAACGCAACACCTTCTGTTGCCGATTTGCATGACCGTTTCGTAATCAAATCGGAAGACTTTTCCTCAGCCGCACGCCGGGCCCTTCGCCGCTCTCGTCGTCGAAGATCACGCCGGCCGCTTCGATGGGGCACTCGATCTATGCCCCTTACTTTCCGGCTCTCTTGCTCTGGCGTCGGCGATGCGTTGGCGGACGAGGCCTTGAATGTCTCGGGCCGAGCTCTCGCCTGATCTGGCGTCAAATGGAAAGAGATTGGGGTGTCGTCGACGGCGCCAGGCGTCGATTGCGTCAAGGTCGTACATGCTCGTGTCGCGATCGGCCGCTGGGAAGCCGCGGGAAAGGAGCCGGGGGAGCACAGCTTCGAACTCCGCCCGTGTCAGGCCCATGCGCCGCGCTGCCGCGTCAGGATGAATATCGCCTGGAGCGAGTCGCACGCGCGCCGGCATCAATCGTCGTTCCCTGCGTTGAGATCGTCCGGCCGGGTGCCTTCGTCGTGTCGCGCCTTCCGCAGGCGCACGCCAGGGCCTTCGCCGTTCTCGTCAACAAAAATCACGCCGGCCGTTTCGAGCGCCTTTCGAATCGCGCCCAACGTGGCGCGAATCGGCGTGCGACGGCCGCCTTCGAAGTCGGCAATCGTTCGCTCAGCCACCCCTGCGAGCCTGGCGAGATCCCCTCTCGAGAGCTGCACCATAGCGCGCGCACCTCGAAGCTGGTCAGATGTTATGCTCATATCTTGCAATGTTGCCGAAATTAGGTATACATGATTTTGGCAAGGTTGCCGAAAGCACAAATACCACGGAGCAACGCAAATGACCAACGTCATTCCCTTCCGTCGGGAACACTCGACACCCGTCCAGGCGCGGCTCGTTGCCGCCGTGGCACGCGGCGTCGGCGCGATCGAGGCGATCGAGCATCCCATCATCACCATGGCGCGGACGGGATTCGACACGGCGCACGACGTGCTCCTCGAGCGCGATGCGCTGGAGGCGCAGTTCCGGCGCGGCGGCATGCAGCTGATCAGCTACCGCCGCCGGATGGAGGCGATCGAGGCGCGCATCCAGAATGCGATCGGTCCGTTCGTGGAGGCGCAGCAGGCGCTGGAAAGCTGGCGGCCGGTCCTCGCCCGCGATATCGGCGACCGCTCGGCCTGGCTCGACAACATGTCCGCCATCGAATCGGACGGCGACGAGCTCGGTTGGACGGGCGCGCACGGGGAGGACGCATGATGCTGAACCGGAGAAGCGTCCTCGCCGGCGCCGCTGCCGCTGCGCTGCCCATCCCCTATGCTGCCGCATCGCCGGCCGCCCTCGCCCCGGTTTCGACGGCGCTGGCCGTTGTCGCTGCGCCGGCGGCGAGCGCCGCACCGGATCCAATTTTCGCCCTGATAGACGCCCTCTGGCGCAGCGAGGCACTTTGCGGGCGCATGCCGGACGGCGACGCCCGCGACCGGCAGATCGACCGGCAGTCGCGGATCGAGGTCGAGATATCCAGGTGCCGCCCCACGACACTGGCCGGGCTGGCGGCCCAGCTTCAATACGTCGCCGACTACGAACTGAAATTTTGGGCCGAGCGTGGGATCGAGAACGGGCTCCCTGGTCGCCTGCTGCCGATCATCCGCGACGCGGCCGCGCGCATCCACGACCTGGCGGCGGGCAGCGATGGCCGTGCCGCGGCGGATGACGTCTGGCGCATCGACCACGGCCAGATCGTTGCGCAATGTCTGGCGCTGAAGGCGCTCAATCCGATGTACTTGGTTTTGTTTAGCGTTGACAGGTCCGGCTATGCTTTCATCGGCGACGATGCCCCCATCGCCGCTCGCGTGCTCGGCCACCCCGTTTCCTGCGACGACGCGGAAATCGGCCTCGGCGTGCCGGTCGTGCGCATTCCGATGGCCGCGTCGAACGACGCCTGCGAAAGCCTCCTGATGGCCCGCTACGGCATAGCAATCGCCCAAATCGTTGAAGACGAAAAAGCCGCCCGCAAAAGGGGTCGTGAACCCAAGCGTGGACTCGTCCAGCTCGTCACACCCGGGCAGGAGTGGTGACGGGCGGGCGGACGAGAGGGAACGATCGTTGGCGCTCGGCGTCGCGCCGGGCGAATCGGACAACATCGGGGAGGCGCTCGCCAAGCGCCGCAAACGGCTCCCGGTGCGTGACGACAAACGGACGGCCGGCGGAGAATGGGTTGACGTCGACGAACGCAGTGGGGCGCGAGCCGCGAAGACGCGGAGGGGTGACGCTCGCGCGGCGGTGCGGGGCTCAAGCCGGACATCGGCAACAACTCACTGCCGGCAGCGTGGGCGACGGTACGAGAGCCCTGGCGTGTCGCCGTGTCGACGCCACTTTATTTCCGTAGACATACGGAGGCCCTCTGTTTAATTATGTAGCCATACAGAGGAGCGCTGCCAGTGAAGCCTGTTCAAGCCCTTCCCTACGCTACAGATGCTCAGCGACTCGCGTTGATTGACGGAAAGAAGTGGAGCGCTGCTGAGGTGCAGCGCGCAGCGCTCGTCAAGGCAGATACGCTGACAAATTACCTAAGCAAGAACAGGCTCCGACTTGCATCTGTCAGCGACGGACCTGGAAGGCCGAGACAGTTTTGCACGGTCGATGTCTATCAACTGGCGCTCATGAACCGCCTCGTAGAGCTTACCAGGCGACCGGAATGGGCAGCTCGAACCGTGGAGATCATGCTGTTCGAGGATGTCATTCACCGGGCCCATCACGAGATAATCGGCTCGGACGCAGACGACGCGCTCTTTAGGACAATGTCTGCCGCATCCAAGATTAACGGCGATCTTGTGAATCTCGATGAACATTCTAAGGCGAAGGGGACGTTAGAAGCCGCGTGCGTGGCGTTCTGTACGTCTCTTTCAAAATGCCCTCCGATGTATACTCATCGAGATATCGAAAATCCGTTTGTCGTATATTTCGCTCCGGAATACATAAGCGCCAAGCCGCCCATCTATGAATTTACGTTAAGGCTCGGAACTCCTCCGTATAACCCGGATCGCTATGACCAAGACATGCGGATTGCCCCGGTAGCAGGCCTCTATGTGAACCTGACGTGGCTGTTCACCATGGTCGATCGCGATCTTGAACAACTTCTCATTGAAAGATCACGCCGACCAGACACAGACACAACGAGGACGAGCGCATGAGCAGCGGAGGCGCATGATGGCAGCTAGTGCGGAGGTCGCCGCCACCTCCCTCGCGGTCATGGATTCGCTGGTGACCGAGGCGGAAATCTGCGGTCGATTTCGTCATCTTCTGAGCGCGCGCGAACTGCGCCTGGCGCGCCAGCGCGGCGAGATCGCGTTCTTTTCCGGCAAGAAGGGGGCGGTTCTCTATCATCCGGAGGAGGTTGCAGAATGGCTGCAAAAGAAGAGGCGGCCAGCGACGGTGCGCGAATCTTCGAATATTGCGGGTACTGGATCGGAACCATTGCTGCCTCGCCCCGCCTCTACGCTCACTGGTATGACGCAGGAAGCGGAAGAACTTGCCGCCGATCACTTGGCACGGAAATACTCGACGAGGCCAAGCGCCGGCTCGTCGAACTCGCGGGAGCGCCGCGCGCCGGCGAGCGTTCACCCGACAAGGTGATGCTCCTTGCGGCGCTCGATCACTATTACGAACAATCCGCGCGCCTGAAGCCGTCGCATGTGCAGGCGAAGCGAGCTATCGCGCTGGTCGCCGCCTTCATCGAACACGAGCGCGCGCGGCGGCCGACGGTCGCGTGGTTCGGCCCGATCCGGCAGCGAGTGTTTATCGCCTGGTCTCGCGACAGCCTGGGCCATGCAGCCGGCACGATCGCGCGCAATCTTTCCGTTGTCGCCGCCGCATTCCAGTTCTGTCGGCGTCAGGTCGTCGCCCATGACGGGTTCGGCAACGCGCGCGAGGTGAAGCTCCTCGACGATGCTCCGGACGTCGTCATGCAGCCGGGAGCAGTCGCATTGCTCGCCGATCTGCCGGACCCGTCGCCACGCGACTGGCAGCCGACCTATGAACAGTTCGCCGCGTTCATAGACGCGATCGACAAGAGGCAGGAGAACCTATTTCGCTATGTCGTCATCGCGCTCAACACATGGGCGCGGCCGGAGGCTATCCTCGACCTTCGCATCGCCGGCCAAGTCGACTTCGCCAAGCGCATCGTGAACCTCAATCCGCCGGGCCGGCGGCAGACGAAGAAGCACCGTCCGAAGATCACGTTGACGGATGGGCTGGCGGCTTGGTTTCGCGAATGGGACAGGGATGCGCCGCTTCAATGGAACGGAAGCGCGATCACGACCATCGACCGGACGTTCGCGCGTCACGCTGAGGCCTGTGGGCTGGCGCCATTCACGCCCTACACCATTCGCCATTTCATGGCGACCGAGATTCGCAACAAAGCGCGGGAGGTGGGTCCGGAGCAGAGAGACGAATGGCTCGGCCACGGGGAAAAGCGCACCGCCGACTGGTATGAACATTACGCGAGCGAATGGCTGCAACCCGTCGCGCAAGGGACCGAGGCCATCATCGCGCATTTGCAGGAGCACGCAAAGCGACCCCTGTTTGCGCGCAACTTGCGCGCAAATCCGCTGCCCGATCCAGTATCACCCCAAATGGAGGTTAGCTAAGTTGTTGGAAGACTTGAAAAGGATGGTGGGCGTGACAGGGATTGAACCTGTGACCCCTACGATGTCAACGTAGTGCTCTCCCGCTGAGCTACACGCCCATCCTGTTCCAACGCCGGCGGGACCGGCGGTGTGGGGAGCGATATACAAGGTCGGCCCGCATCGTTCAAGCGCCGTTTCGGCCATCCACAGGCCAATGCGCTTTCGTGCAGTCGCCCTTGACTCGCTCAGGCGGCCAGGAGCCGCTCGACCTCGGTCACGAGATCGCGCAGGTGGAAGGGCTTGGACAGCACCTTCGCATCCTTGGGCGCATTCGAATCGGGGTTGAGCGCCACGGCCGCGAAGCCGGTGATGAACATGACCTTGAGGTCCGGATCGAGCTCGGTCGCGCGGCGCGCCAGCTCGATGCCGTCCATCTCCGGCATTACGATGTCGGTGAGCAGCAGCGTGAAGGGCTCCTCGCGGATCCGGTCATAGGCGCTGCGGCCATTGTCGAACGACACCACGTCATAGCCGGCGCCCTGCAGCGCCTTGGCCAGGAAGCGACGCATGTCGTTGTCGTCTTCAGCGAGAAGAATGCGGTTCATGAGCGGACCCGTCAGAGCTTCGAAGGATCGCGGGCCGGACGTGTCTGTCTCCGGTGCACGCGGATCATCTTGGTTATCGGATTACGTCCAATCCCGGTAAAGATCGAGTGAACGGGCCGCATGATGGCGCCGCGGCGCCGCGTTTTGTGGACACGGGCGCGGCGTCCGGGCAACATGGCGGCTTGCCACGCAGGGATGACCCGCCCGGGGAGAAAGACGATCGACGCCTTCGCCCATATGCCGCTGTTTGAAGTGCTGGCTCCGGCCGAGCAGCGGATTCCCTTCGTGTTCAATTCGCCGCATAGCGGCCGGATCTATCCGAACGACTTCCTCGCCGCCTCGCGGCTCGACGAGATGACGATCCGCCGCTCGGAGGACAGCCATGTCGACGAACTGTTCGCCTTCGTCACCCCGTTCGGCGCCCCGCTCCTGCGCGCCAATTTTCCGCGTGCCTGGCTCGATGTGAACCGCGAGCCCTATGAGCTCGACCCGCTGATGTTCGACGGCGCCCTGCCGCCTTACGCGAATTCGCGCTCGCTGCGCGTCGCGGGCGGGCTCGGCACCATTGCCCGCGTCGTGTCGGAGAATATGGAAATCTATGCCGAACCGCTCTCGGTCGCCGATGCACTCCAGCGCATCGAGACCGTCTACAAGCCCTATCATGAGAGGCTGCGCGCGCTTCTCGGCACCACCTTCGAGACGTTCGGGTTCGCGGTGCTGATCGACTGCCATTCCATGCCGTCCTCCGTGCGCGCGCTGCCGGGACGGATCAGAGCCGACTTCGTGCTCGGCGATCGTTACGGCTCAAGCTGCGCGTCTGAGCTGTCGGAGGCCGTGCATGGCTTCCTGACGGCGGAGGGCTATTCGGTCGCCCGCAACAAGCCCTATGCCGGCGGCTTCATCACCGAGCATTATGGCCGGCCGACCCGCGGCATTCATGCGCTGCAGATCGAGATCAATCGCGGTCTCTACATGAATGAGCGGACATTGCAGAAGAGCGCCGGCTTCCATAAGGTCGCGGCCGATCTCGCGCGCCTCGTCCACCATATCTCCACCCTACCCGATGCCGGACTTCATCCCTTGCCGCTCGCCGCGGAGTGACGCGCAAGCGATCGGCCAAGAAAAAGGGCCGCTCGTGAAACGAGGCGGCCCAAGTCTAGGGAGGAAACGCCCAAGGAGGGCAGCGGAAGCTCGACGCCAATCGAACTACCGCACCGCAATAAATTGAGCTTGCACTGCAAAAATAGCAAGAGGCAATTTTCAAATTGCCGCGAGACTGTGCAAATCGGCAACAATGCCGATGCGCGCATCGTTCTGCATTCGACAATCTGTCACGATTTCAGCATATCGATCAAAGCCTTGCCGGCTGCGACCGACACCGGATCATCCGATGCCAAAGCGCGTCGCGCCGAGGAGAGACCCTGCCCATGACCGACCTCAGCCTTCTGCCGTTTCTCGATCGGCTCGCCGACGCTGCCTCCGAAGCGATCATGCCGCATTTTCGATCGCTCGATTCGATCGAGAACAAGGCGACGACCGGTTTCGACCCCGTGACCGTCGCCGACAGGGCAGCGGAAGCCGCCATTCGCGCGCTGATTACGGCCGAATTTCCCGAGCACGGCATCATGGGCGAGGAGTATGGCTCAGAGCGGCTCGACGCGGAGAAGGTCTGGGTGCTCGATCCGATCGACGGCACGCGCGCCTTCATTTCCGGCCTGCCGGTCTGGGGCACGCTGATCGGCCTGCTCTCGGGCGGCACGCCAACTCTCGGCATGATGGCGCAGCCCTTCACGGGCGAGCGCTATGCGGGCGACGGCGTGAGCGCCCGCTATACCGGCCCCGGCGGCGCGCGGGCGCTCGCGACGCGATCCTGCGATCATCTGAGCAAGGCGACGCTGTTCACGACCACGCCCGCCCTCTTCCAGGGCGCGGAACGCGAGGCCTATGAGAGGGTCGAGCGCCAGGTCCGCCTCGTGCGCTATGGCTGCGATTGCTACGCCTATTGCATGGTGGCCGCGGGCTATGTCGACGCGGTGATCGAGACCGGCCTGCACGCCTATGACATTGTCGCGCTCATCCCGGTCATCGAGGGCGCGGGCGGGCGCGTCACCAATTGGGAAGGCGGCCCGGCGGCCGCAGGCGGGCGCGTCGTCGCCAGCGGCGACCGACATCTGCACGACATCATCCTCGAGACGCTGAACCGCTAATTCGGCGTCAGACGTCGCTTCCGGGGACGAAGGCGTCGAAGGCGGCCCAGAACAGGCCGCGCATCGGGTCACGCTCCATCAGGATCTCGTGCCGTCCGCCCGGAATGACGATCTGGGAGCCGAGCCGCATTTCGCGCACGAACCGCTCGACGGCGAGCGGCGAGACGATGCCGTCCTCGCCGCCGACCACGATCAGGCTCGGGATCCGCACGGAGGCCGCGAATTCAGGCTTCGACGCTTCGTCCATCGCCCGGCAGGCAGCATGCAGCCAGCCGATGGTCGGCGGCCCGATCGCGACCTGCGGCAAAGCCCGCGCGATCGCCCGGTTGCGCTCGAAACGCTTTTGATCGCCGGTGAGCGGGTTGTTCTCGAAGGCGCGGCCCTCGACACGCGCCAGCGCCGCGCCGGGCGGCCAGGCATCGCCGAGCCCGAGCAAGGCCAGAGAACCCGCCGCGAGGCCGACGACGCGGCGCGAGGGCGCGCGCGATCCGAAATCGACCAGTGGCGAGGTCAGCACCATACGCGCGAAGGTGAGGCGCGACCGGCGCGCGACGCGCAGGCACACCAGCGCGCCCGTCGAATGGGCGAGCGCGAAATAGGGCGGCGGGCAATCCGGCAGCACCACCTGCTTCAGGAACGCCTCGAGGTCGCGCTCATACTCGTCGAAATCATCGACGTGGCCCTTGAGCGGATTGGTGAGGCGCCGCTGCGACCCGCCCTGCCCGCGCCAGTCCAGCGCCGCGACCGCGAAGCGGCGCGCGAGCAGCTCGCGCACCGTCTCGAAATAGCGCTCGATCGATTCGGCGCGGCCCGGAAGCAGGCAGACCGTACCCTTGGTCGCGCCGGCCGGGCGCCAATAGGCGGCGCGGAGCCGCACGCCGTCCGCGCTCGTCACCTGCTGCGCGACGAGGCCGTCGGGGACGGGGTTCTCAGGGATATTCGCAAATTCCATGGCGTCGGCGTCCGGGAGCGTCGCCCCCTTAGAGCATTTTCCGGCGCGACTGGCACGGGTGGACCGCGCAAAAAGACGAGGCCGGCGGCGCCGGGGGGCGCCACCGGCCGGACGGCCGATCCTCGTGCGGGCGGCGGATTGGATCGGCCGACTTCGGGAAATCGCGTGCTGGGTTTCGAGAGAGGCGGCTACCAGCGCTGCCAGTCGGGGCCGCGGCCGCCATTTCCGCCGTTCCAGGACGGACCGGCCGGCCGGGCGCGCAGCACATCACCAGAGCGGGAGTCGACGACGAGGATGAAGTCGCGGCCACGCGAGGCGGCGCGGACGATGGTGACCCTCTCGCGCTGGTTCAGGATCTCGGCGCCGAAGAAGCCCTGGTAGCGCAGCGTGCGGGCCAGCTGCCACGGCGGCATGACGTCGTAGCGATCGCGACCGCGATAGTCGCCGCGCGGCTGGCCATAGCCGTCACCGCCGTTTCCATCCCATCCGGGACCGCCGCGACCACCGCCCCAGTCGCCGGCGGCCTGCGGTCCGCGCTCGAAGCTCTGCGCCGCGGCGGGGGCAACGGCGATGCCGACGAGGGCGGCAGCAAGCGCGATGACCTTGAACATGATCGGAACTCCATTCTGGTTCGCCGGTGAGGCGGAACAGCGCCGCCTCGATGGCTAATGGAGTAGCGCCCTGCGGCTGAACCGTTCCGGAAGGCGCCATTCATACGCCGTTCATGCTGGTCTTGACGCCCGAGGAGCCCCTCACCACATCAACGCTGCGGGCGCCGATAGCGGGTCCGCGTGAAACCGTCCGGGTTCGGCCAATGGCGAAACTCCGGGCGATGAACAGGCAAACCGTCGCTCTCAAAGGAGGACAACATGCGTAGTTTCGACCTTACCCCCCTCTATCGTTCCACCGTCGGTTTCGACCGTCTCTTCTCGCTGCTCGACCAGGCGACCGGCGTCGAGGCCGGTGTTCCTGGCTACCCGCCCTATAATATCGAGCGCACCGGTGAGAACGCCTACCGCATCACCATGGCGGTGGCCGGCTTCGGCGAGAACGACCTTTCGATCGAGGCGCGTGAGAACACGCTGACCGTGAAGGGCGAGAAGACCGCCGAAGAGGGCAAGAATGGCGAGGTGCTGTATCGCGGCATCGCCGGCCGTTCGTTCGAGCGCCGATTCCAGCTCGCCGACCATGTCGAGGTGAAGGGCGCGAGCCTCGAGAACGGGCTGCTCCATGTGGATCTCGTGCGCGAGATTCCGGAGGCCGCCAAGCCGCGCAAGATCGCGATCGCCAATGGCAATACGCCGGCGGCGCAGATCGAGGCGCAGGCCGCCTGAGGCAGCGGCTCACCCCGCATCCCTCATGACATCGGGCCCCGGCATCGCGCCGGGGCCTTTTTTTTGTCGGGACCGCCCAAACGAAAAGAGCCCCGCCGATCCGGCGAGGCCCCTTATTCTCAAGCTGTGCGCGTGCTGTGGATCAGCCGCGGAGGCGGCGGAGCACGGTCCAGCCGGCGGGCACCATCAACGCCGCGATCGCGATCTTGAGGACGTCGCCGAGCACGAAGGGCAGCACGCCCTTGGCGAAGGCGGCCGACGCGCCGATGCCGACGGCGCCGTTCGGCAGGCTGGCGAAGAAGGCGAGCCAGGCGAAGCCCATGGCGAACAGGACGGCGTCACCGGCGAAGAAGGCCAGCGCCATCTTCGGCGTCGAGCGCGACCAGCCGCGATCCGCAGCAAGGCCGATGATGAAGGCGGCGGCGACATAGCCGAACAGGAAGCCGGCGGTCGGCCCGAGCAGATAGGCAGGGCCGGCCAGCGGGCCGGCGAAGACCGGGATGCCGGCGAAGCCTTCGGCCAGATAAAGAAGGAGCGTGGCGGTCGCGAGCCGGGCGCCATAGGTCGCGCCGATCAGGAAGACCGCGAAGGTCGTCATGGTCATCGGGACGGGCCAGAACGGCACCTGGATCTTGGCGGCGAGCGCGAGGAGCGCCGAACCGAGAATCGCAAGCGCGGCGAAGCGGAGCGCGCGGGCCTGCCCGGCCGGCCAGGCGGCGAGCGCGAGCGTTGCCGGCGACGAAGAACGGAGGCTCATGCCGACCCTTCCTTCTCAATGGGTGTGAGCGTGACATAAAACGGATAGACCCAATCTCGCAGTGCGGCAAGACCGAGGCAGGGACAGGGCGGCGCAGGGACAAAGCCGTTTCCGCTTTTCTCCTGGCCAGCGCCGCGAAGCCGTTTCCCCTTCGCGCCAAAAGGCTCTAGATCGGGATCAGCCGGCGCTGGCGCCTCACCCGCCGCCCGCAGATCAGAGCCAGGACAACCAACGCCATGACGCAGAATCTCGACCGCCTCCTGCCCATCCTCAAAGCGGCGCCCGTGGTGCCCGTGCTGATCATCGAGGATTTCCACACCGCCGTCCCGCTGGCGCGCGCCCTGATCGCCGGTGGCCTCACCGCGCTTGAGGTCACGTTGCGCACGCCCGCCGCGCTCGATTGCATTCGCGCGATCAAGGGCGAGGTCGAGGGCGCCAATGTCGGCGCCGGAACGATCCTCAATCCGAAGCAGTTCGACGAGGCCGTCGCGGCCGGGTCGACCTTCCTCGTCAGCCCCGGCGCCAGCCCGAAGCTCATCGCTCATGCGAATGGCTCGCCCGTGCCGCTGCTGCCCGGCGTCGCCACGGCCGGCGAGGCGATGACGCTGCTCGAAGAGGGCTATGGCGCGGCGAAGTTCTTCCCGGCCGAGCAGGCCGGCGGCGCGAACTATATCAAGGCGCTGGCCTCGCCCCTGCCCGGCCTCGTCTTCTGCCCGACCGGCGGCGTGAGCCTCAAGAACGCCCACACCTATCTGTCGCTGCCCAATATCGTCTGCGTGGGCGGCTCCTGGGTCGCGCCGGCGGCTGCGGTCGCAGCGGGCGACTGGGCCGCGATCACGGCGCTGGCGCGCGAGGCGGCGGCGCTCAAGGGCGTGTGACCACGATCACGCGGCGCGACGACGGGTCTTGCCTTGCCGTCGCGCCCGGCGCTCACTACCTCCGATCGGGCGCGCGCCGCGCCTCAGCGAGAGGGAGACGAGCATGATCGACAGCAAGAAGCTGCTTGACCAATTCCTGGGCGCCGGTGCCAGCTCGAGCGGTTCGGGCCAGACGGGCTCGCTCGGCGGGCTCGGCGACATGCTGAACAATGCGCTCGGCGGCGCCGGAGGCGCGGGCGGAGCCGGCGGTCTCGGCGGCATCGGCGACGTGCTCAACAATGCACTCGGCGGCCTGACAGGCGGCGGCCAGTCCGGAAGCGCCGGCGGGCTTGGCGGCATCGCCGGCCAGGTCACGGACTTCGCCAAGAATAACCCCGGCCTCTCGACGGTGATCGCGGGCGGCCTCGCCTCGGTGCTGATGGGCGGCAAGGGCCCGAAGCTGAAGGCCGACGCGCTGACGCTGGGCGGCCTCGCCGCGATCGGCACGCTCGCCTACAAGGCCTACCAGCAATACAAGGTGAACAACCCCTCAGCGCCCGAGGCGAACCTGCCCACCCCGTCCGCGCCGCCGGTCACGGCGCCGGGCACGGACGACACGCTCGCCCGCTCGATCATCATCGCCATGATCGCGGCGGCGAAGGCCGACGGCACGGTGGACGAGGCCGAGAAGCAGAAGATCGTCGGCAAGCTCGCCGAGGGCGGCCTGACCCAGGAGGAACAGGCCTTCCTCGCCGCGGAATTCGCCGCCCCGCTCGATTTCAACAAGGTCGTGGCGCTGGCGCGCGGCCCCGAGGAGGCGATCCAGATCTACGCCGCCTCGTTGCTCGCCATCACGCCGGACAATCCGGCCGAGCGCGCCTATCTCGACATGCTGTCCGCCCGCCTCGGCATCGACGCCGCGCTCAAGGCATCGATCGAACAGGCCGTGGCCAGCGCCGCCGCCTGAGGCGCAATGAAGGGACGGCCGGGGGCGCCTCGCCCCCAGCCGTCATCCGGGGCCGGACGCGGGATCCGCACCGCCGAGGCGCAGGACGAAGAGCCGCTTCAGGCCCAATGGATCCCGGCGTCTGCCGGGACGACGGCACATGGGGCGAAGGCGGAGCACAAACCCCGATGGCGCGCTTCCTTCGCGGAGCCATCTCTCAGGGAGAGGCGAAGGGAAGGCCAGATGCGATCGTCCTGTGTCTTTCGTCCCGGGCGCACTTGAAACGGACGATGAAACTGGCTATCAACGCGCGGCTTCGGGGCGCTACGGTGCGCTGCGAAACACCGGTTCGCCGCTTTAGCTCAGCTGGTAGAGCACATCATTCGTAATGATGGGGTCACAGGTTCGAATCCTGTAAGCGGCACCAAACGCCCCTCCGAGTTGATCCGATATGGGCATCCAACTGAATCGGAATGGCCGTTTTCGGCCACTATGCATTCGAGGTTGTCCGGCCATGTCCGGTGCAATCTAGTACGCCTGTTGGTATATTCGTTGGTATCAAAGCGGCGCTAGTGAGCGCCATACCAACAGGCGCGATAGCCATGCCGATCACTGACTTAGCGATCCGTAACGCGAAGCCCCGAGAGAAGGCCTACAAGGTCTCCGATTCGGGTGGCCTTCACCTGCTGATCAATCCAGGTGGCTCGAAGCTGTGGCGCCTCGCATACCGATATGGCGGGAAGCAAAAGCTGCTGGCGCTCGGCGGGTATCCCGCGGTGTCGCTGGGCGAAGCTCGGGAGAAGCGTGAGGCCGCCAAGAAGCTCCTGCTCGACGGTCGTGACCCCTCGGTCGAGGCGAAACTTGCAAAGATCGCCGCCGCCTCATCGGCAGCCCAAACATTTGATGTTGTCGCCGATGAGCTGATCGCCAAGCTTAAGCGTGAAGGAAAAGCGGAGAACACACTGATCAAGGTGACATGGCTGCTCAGCCTCGCCCGCCCCAACCTTGGCAAGAGACCGATCGCCGAAATCACCGCACCGGAGGTTCTCCAAGTCCTGCAAGGCATCGATCGGCGTGGCCGCCACGAGAGTGCGCGCCGACTGCGCAGCACGATCAGCTCCGTCTTCCGCTATGCCGTGGCCACAGCCCGAGCCGAGAATGATCCGACCTTTGCACTGCGTGGCGCCCTGACAACACCACGAGTCACACACCGTGCTGCGGTAACCGACATTGAGGACTTCGGTGCCCTGCTCCGAGCTGTCTGGGGCTATGACGGGCAGCCGGAGACCGCGTCGGCGCTGAAGCTGATGGCGCTGCTGTTTCCTCGTCCTGGCGAACTTCGCATGGCCTCCACGACAGCCAGTTCGAAGCCGATCTCATCGAGGACGAGGATGGCAACAACTTGCGGGTCAAGGAGACGCGCGATGACGCGATCATTTTCACCGTGGTCGGCAAACGTGGGCTTCGCGCGATGATCTCGCTCGACGGCGGCCGAATGGTCGACTATTCCGGCGTCGTTCGGCTGTGAGTATTGGCTGACACAGCCGCTCGTGGCTGCCGGCGACTAGGCAAAGCGATCAACTCTTGGCGACGAATTGTTTACGTTCGGCAAAACGCTTTATGTCGACTCGCTCGCGGTGTTGGTGTCCCGAGCGCCCATCGGGGTGACTTCGTCGCCAGCCTTATTGGAACGCAACGCGTTCGGTCGACGGTTGTCGCGTTGGTCCGGCGCATTTCCGCCGCCGCCATGGCGATCGCGCTTCGAATCCCAACTCGTGGCAGTTCACCACTTTTGCCATAAGTGCTGAACCTCAGTGCCACCAGCGGGCTAGGTTTTAGCGCTGACTTTGGCCCTTCGCAGCCAGCCCCCCCGCGGCAATCCGAAGGTGGACGCCCCTCGCCGCGCCGTCAGCGTTCGAATTCCTGCCTTGCCGGCACTTCGTCGGCGAGGCCCATACGGCTCAAATGGAACAGCACGGCGCTTCGAGCGCTGTCGCGTGCCTTCACGCTCGCCGGCACTGGCAGCAGCGAGCCGTCCAGGCGATTGGCGGCTGCGGCCAGGATCACCAGCGCCGTGTCCGAGAGTGGTGGTGCCGGCGGCTGGGCCGCACCAGCTTTTCCGGACTCAGCAGGCCCGCTAACCGAGTTCGGGTTCTCATCTTCGATGGTCATGATCGCGCTCCGTTCCGCGCCAGCCCTTTGTTGGCGCTTGCACGGAGACGAGCCCGGCGATCATGGCGAGCCGGGCGGGATCTGCGTGGAGGGCCAATCAACAGCGCCCCGACGCCCGACAGCAATGCTCGTTCGGCGCGGGAAGTCGAGTCTAACCTTGACTGCAGCTCGCCCTGAGGCCCTTTCAGGCGAAAGCTGAGCCTCGGCGGCAAAACGGGCGACTCGCGCTACCTTTTCTTGCATTATGTGATCGCGGCCGAGACGCCTGTCTCGGGTGTCACCGGCGATTGCGACGGACGATGCCCTCAGTCGGGCTGTAGATCACCCATCGGGATGTCGCGAGATCGTGGCCACAATTCAGGCCGATCGAGTGGGACGAGCCGAACAGGTTTGAGGTCTCAGCCAGATTGGTGTCGGCCGTCGCTCCGGTAAAGAGGCGGGGTTGGCTCGTTGACCGCTGCCCCAATTCGGCAAGGCTCGTTTTGAATGACGGTGCGACGGACTTGCAAGGCTCGTACGCGACCATTGACCATTTCGGTAGAGAACACTGTCGAGAGCTCGGAAGACGCTCCCCAGCATGGGGCACCGCCGTCAACCGAAACAATTTCCTCGCAGCCAAACAACCATCAATACGGCCGCATCACTATATTTAGCCTTCAATACCACTATACATCGCTTCAATACCCTGAATAATGACACAACATATATTCGCCACTCACGATTATGTCGATCTAAATATAGATGAAGGAAACCATGATTCCGACGCTCTATCTCCAAGCCTTCAGAAACTCATCAGGATCCGTAATAGAAAAAATCTTATCGTTTCTCAAGGCGATGACTGCGACAAGCTGATATGTTGCGACGCGACCGTCGATCAATTGCCGAAACATAATCTGCACGTTAGACATATTCGAATCTATTCTATTCAGTGACACGTTGATCAGAACAGATCCGTCAATATCGCTGACATCCTTATGAACATGATCGTTCGAGAACGACGACCAGTCGATTAGATGGACACAATATTCAAAATCGCCTCGGAATTTTCTTCGAGCCTGATCCGAAACCGATCTCATATCAAATAACGATTCGAATTCGTCCCAATTTCCACTTCTCAGACGGGAAATCACATCTTCTACAAAACGCATTTCCACACTTGATAGAGGCTGTCTCATTGGCCTGTCCTGCTCAACCTGTCGACGTTCTACAGCATAATGGTCCCGCAGTGAATCCTTCTTGGGAGAGCGACGGTCCCGCAGAGACACTGTCCAACTTTTGTACATCAATTGTGGAATCCAAGCGCTTGAAAGAATGAGGCAATTGATGAACCTAAACTGCCGCCGGAACCGCCGGAGTTGCCAGAGTTGCCAGAGTTGCCAGAGTTGCCAGAGTTGCCAGAGTTGCCAGAGTTGCCAGAGTTGCCAGAGTTGCCAGAACCACCGGAAGATGGCTGGGCATTGGATGCTTTTCCCGGCACTCTGGTCGGAGTGCTTGGACTCAGCTTTTTATCGCCATAGTAATATTTCAGCGTTCGACGCATGGCGGCCTCTACCGCGGCCGGAGTCAACCTTCCAAATGTTGCGCTTACAGCCTCCAGAACAATATTTCCCAGAACAATTTCCGCACCAAGCGTACCTCGCGGACCCGTGTAAGTGTTCTGGATACTGTTTGCCAGCGCGTGCTCCCTAACAGTAAGCGACACCGATGGAGCTGAACTATAGCTGTACCCTGGAACGCCACGGACGGCAGCATCTTGAACTATATGATGGCTTACAAAGGAATCTCCTCTGCCTCCACCTGACTGAGTGACAGCTGTATTCGCCGTTCTGTTTGCTTGTCGCACCTCACGATAAGAGCCGATGCTGGAGCCATCGACCGATATCGCCGAATGTACAGCGCCTGAGATGGATCCCGGGCTAGGTCCTATAGTTACCCCGGATCCCGCGATCCAGCTTGCTGTTGCCGACCAAGCTTGCTGGACAGCTGTCTGGCAGGAGCCACACAAAGCAAACCCCAGAGCAACGACCAATGATGAATCTACAACAACGTCATCCGCAATGGAGTGCCCGTTTGGGTCCGCCTTATTGACGGGGTCATTCCCTGCATAGGCATACCGGTTCGTTCCGACGGGATTAGCGAGCCAGCCGATAGCGCCGCCACCAACGGCAGTATCGGCGTCGATCGGATCGAAGTCGTCGGGGTTGACGAAGAGGCCGATGACGGGGTCGTACCAGCGGGCGTTGAGATCGATGAGGCCGGTGTCGACGTCGTGGCGCTGGCCGACGAAGCCGCGCTTGTCCGCGCCGCAGGCCGTCCCGGTGGTGACCGGCTTCTTCTCGCCGAAGGCCGTGTAGCGCTGGCGCTGGACGATCGAGGCGGAGGCGCCGGTCTCCAGCGTTACCGAGGCGAGGTGGTTGCGATGCACGAAGCACTCACTGGAACCATAGATCCGCACATCGGGATGCGGGATCTTGGTCAGCACGCCGGCCGGATCGAGCTCGGACGCGCCGATCAGGTAGGACGTCTCGGCCGGATTGGTGCCGACCGTCGCCGTGGTGCGGATGCGGCTGCCATCCGGACCATAGGCATAAGTCGTGGTCGAGCCGGTCTTTACGACCGAGGTGAGGCGGTTGTCGCCATCATAGGTCAGCGTCGCGCCAGCGCCGGTGGTCAAATTGCCGGCGGCGTCGTAGCTGCGGCTAGAGCCGGCGATCGAGGTCGGCGCATGTGGGCGCACCGCGCTGGCGCCTTGCGCCGGGTAGCTATAGCTACCGATGGCCGAATTGGTCGCGAGCGAGCCAGCGGCGTTGTAGCTATAGGTCCGACTGGTGGTCGTGTCGGCGCTGTTGGTCGCCGTCAGCAGCCGGTCGAGCGCGTCATAGCCATAGCTCCAATTATCGCCCAACGGCGTCGAGACCATATTAGTGATCCGACCGGCCGCATCGCGGGTGTAGTCGTATTGCTGCAGCGTCGCATTGGTCGAATCCTGCTTGGTCCGCGTCGAGGTCAGCCAGTCGCGGGCGGGGTCATACGTGTTCGTCGTCGCGGTATCGTTGGCGTAGCGGACTTCGGTGACCTGACCCGCCTCGTTGTAGTGGGTCCACCAGATGCCGCTCGACGCATTGAGTCGGCCGGCGCGGTCATAGGTCCAGGGATAGGCCTCGCTGCCGGACACCGTGCCATCCGGCCAGTTCTTCCACTTCACCTCGCCCGAGGGCCAATAGCCGGTCTCCTCGACCTTGGTCCCGGCCAGGCCGGCGATGGCCCAGGTCTGCTTCTTCAGTCGCGCGCCATTGTCATAGTCATAGGTGATCGTCGCGGTGGGGTTCGACGCTGTGGTCAGCGCGCCGGTGTTGAAGAAGCCCGAGCGCGGCTGGTCATAGGTGTTGGTGGTCAACTCGGCATTCGGCGTGCCCTGGCGGCTGGTCTTGGTCAGCAGGCGGCCGAGCGCGTCATAGGTGAAGCCTGTCACCTGGCCGAGCGCATCTGTGCGCGACGTCAGGCGGCTGCCGATATCATAGGTGAAGCTCCATGAACCGAGATCCGGGTCGGCGACGGACGTGCGCCGGCCGAGCGTGTCGTATCCATAGGTCCATTTGTTGCCGGCCGGATCGGTGATCCAGACGACACGGTCGAGCGTGTCGTAACCGATCGAGGTCGTTACATCCGCGCTGCCGACCTTCTCGATCGTCGCCGTCGTACGGCCGTAGGCGTCATGCTGGATTCGCGTCAGGCGCCCGAGCTCGTCGGTGACCTGCGCCTCCTCCATTGGGCCGTTGGCAGGGGTGCTGTGGGCGATATTCCGCGAGCTACCGTCCGGCAGAGCCACCCAGTTCACGCGGTCGAGCGGGTCGTAGTAGAGGTAGGTCCAGTGTTCGGCGCCCCAATAGGGGAAGGCTCCGTTATAGACGAAGGGCTTGGCATAGCCCTGCACGCCGCCTCGGGCGGCATACCAGATGGCTGTGGTGACGATACGATCCGCGGTATAGGGGTCGATGCTGGGCGTATTGACCCAATAGACGCGGCCAAGCCCGTCGAGCCAGCGCTCTTCCCAGACCGAGCCGCCTGGCGAGGACCGGGTGGTGCGGACGTACTGCTCGCCCGGCGAGCCCCAGTCCACATATTCGCTTTCCACATAGGCGCCGGTCGGCAGGTCACGACGCGTTTCGCGGCAATAGCCGTCATAGGTGTAGCTGGTCACCTGGCCGTTCAGGTCGGTCGCCGTCGCCGGCGCGGCGCAGATCGCTTTGATGGTCTGTGATGTCGACTGGCCGAGCGCATTGGTCACTTGGACCGGGAACAAATGCCACGTCGAATCGTAGGTTGTGGTGGTGGTGTTGCCGAGTGGATCTGTCTCGCTGGTCTTGTTGCCCCAGCTGTCATAGCTCGCCGTGGTGAGGGAGAGTTGGTCCGTCTCGTAGAGATAGCGCGCGACGCCGGTCGGGTCGCCCTTGGTCGGGATGGCGCTGTTGTCCGCGCCGCCGTCATAAGAAATGCCAGTCCAGCTGATGTCCGCACCGGCCGTCACATCGCCGGCGAAATCGACGATCTCGTTGACGCGATCGACGATATAGGCCGAAGTATTGTAAACACGGCCTATGTAGCGAGCGCGATTGTCCGTGCTGATCGCCGCATCGCCCTTCTCGCGCGTGATTGTGACTTGACCATAGGCGTCGAACTCACGTTCGGTGATGTTGGAACGCCAAGTTTCCGAGCCGTTGCTGACCTCGATGTCCGAACTCGTGTTCAGTGCCGTGTAAGGGACATTGCTGTTATTGACCGTGTAGTTCTCGCCGCGCCAGCGTTGGGCTACGTCGTTACCGTCAACGTCGACCATTTCGACCACGGCACCGACCGAAGCGAAGTCCTGGCTGAAATGGACATAGGCACCGGGGCAAGCGCTTTCGGTCGCATTGCACGGCTTCCAGACACTCAGCCATTCGAAGCCAAGGAATTTGCGCTCCTTCGCGTCGTAACGACCGCCCGAATAGGACAGGTAGGTCGTCGCCGGATCGATTACCCCATCGGCGACGGTGATTGACGTCACGACCGGCTTGATGAAGGGCATGTTGGTATTCGGCGTCGACTGATAGTCGCGCGAATTCCCATAGGCAATCGTCGTCACGCCACGATGAACATTAGTCGAGGAGATCATCAAATCGGGGATAGGGCCACCTAGCGGCGTCACATAGAGGCTCAGCGAACCGCCGAGTATCTGACCGTTGATGGTGCCCCCGCCTGTGCGGGTGATCAGGTCGGGGATCCCGTCGCCCCAGAAATCGGCGAAGCCGTACAGGAGATAGTTGGTCGCGGATCCTGGAGGATAGAAGCTCGGGCCAGCGATGCTTTGGGTGCCAGACGAGAAGACCACCTGCCAGCCGCCATTGACGATTGCCGCCGTATCGGACCGCCCGTCCGCATTCAGGTCGGCCTGCAGGCCCGTCAGATTGGGCGGAGGCGCCCAGCCTTCATAGCCATTTCCATTTGAATAGAACAGCAACGCATTGGATGGCGAACCGTTCGCCGACGCAAAGAGGTCGACCTTGCCATCGCCGTTGACGTCTCCCGACGAGAAGACATCATAGCCCGAAATGCTTCCCACGCTGGACGCCGAGCTGCCGTTCGATATTTCCCACGCCAGACTGTAGGGATTGGAGGACGAACTGGCGCTGTATTTCGTTCCCACAAAATCCTGCTTGCCGTCGCCATTGACATCGGCAGCCACCATATTGGCCAGCGAGCATGCCGTCGGATAGGCCGGAC
Organism: Kaistia hirudinis; assembly: GCF_014196455.1. Lineage (GTDB taxonomy): Bacteria > Pseudomonadota > Alphaproteobacteria > Rhizobiales > Kaistiaceae > Kaistia > Kaistia hirudinis. Next base: position 47,120 of record NZ_JACIDS010000002.1, on the reverse strand, counting down.
AGCCGAGGGGTGTAGCCTGCCAATCGCCCCAGCCGGCCCATCCCGATGCAGAGCCGTACTGAATCCACTGGAAATGAGCGGCGTCAGCATACCCGTCCCCATTGTAGTCGCCGACAAAGGGCGTCGAATCCCAATAGACCGGAGCCGAGAGGGTTCCGGAGCTTTGCCCGAGCTGCCATGGCGTGTTCGACTGGCTGAACTGGGACCATGCCTTGTTCGCAGTGTTGTATCTGTCACCGTTCGGATGAAGTTGCCATGTCTGGACAACGCCAAAAGGATCGGCGCGGCGGTCGCCATTGACGTCAGCAAACCCCGTTAGCGCGTGAGTGCCGTAGACTGTTCGCTCGCCCCCGGCCGGCCCAACCACGTACGAAGCCGGCACTTCGATATCGATATTGCGGAAGGGCCAGTCGTTGCCCGCTGGCGAACGACAGCCAAGCGGAACATTGGCCACTACTCCATTTTGAGGCAGCTGGGGCCCGGCATTGAGAATGAACTCGTCTTTCAAATCTCCGGTCGAATCGACGAAATGGATCGATTGCGAGCCGTTGTAGTTGGCTGAGGTCGCGCAGAGCAGAGTTGTGCTTCCGACCAGGATCTGCGTGCTTTGGTAAGTGAATGTTCTCGGCGGCAGCGCCTGCGTCGCGCCAGCAGTCAAGGTCCAGTTCGAGCCTATCGTGGCGTCGGAACCAAATTCCTGGACCGCCGTCAGGCGGCTCGCTCCCGTGACGGGGCTCTGATCATAGCTGAGCTGATAGCCCCGAACGAGGGCACTATTGAACCGCACATCGATCATACGCAACCGATGCTGCACCATGAGCAGATTCTTGCCCGTGGCGTAGAGGAACGCGTCCGGGCGCCCCTCCCAGCGAAAATTCACTTCGGATGCGCCGTAAGCGATCTTGTTGATGCGGCAATAGACAAGCTGCTCGCATGTATAGCTATAGTTGACGGCGTTGCCGTGCGTGTCGGTAACCGTCTTCAGCAGCCACCGGTAATGATCGAGGAGGGCCTGATCGCCTGAGGCAGTTGCGACCTGACCGACAGGCCAGAACTCATACTTGGTTCCATCTCGCGCCCATACCTGCCAGCGATTGCTGCTATCTTCGCGCTTGATGCGGTTATAGCTCTCGACCCGTGTCGCATGAGTGCCGCCCGTTGCGCAGCTTGGGCTGACCATACCGCTGACGCAGGCGACGAGTTCCTCACCTGAGAGAGTGAAGACGTCGTTCGAATCGAACCGCGGTGCTCCGCCTCCACGCGTGGCGCGCTCAATGACCGGGATGCCCTTCAGCGCCCAGCCACGGCCAAGCCAGCCATTTCCATTGCCGGAGTATTGCAGCTTGAAGCTGGAATTGTAGGCGAGTGATATCGACGGCTCCAAGCCACGGAAGCCTGGGACCTCTATCGCGACGCTCTCCTGATAGTCGCCCGAGGAGAACGACCCGAAATCAGTTCCATTGTCGCGGCCGGCCCAAGACGGCAGTATCGGTACCCCGTCACTCGCTCCATCGACTGAACTCGACGACGCGCTAAGGCTGGACGATTCAGCCGACAGCGCCGACTTCGAAGCGCTCTTTGACGGGTCCGACGCGCCGTTTTGCGCGGACTTCGCTAGAGCTTCAAGCTCGGTTGCCGAGAGCTTTGTCGGCGCGCCGCGGGCAATCGCCGTCGGATCAACCGGCGCGGAACTAGGCTCCTCTGTCCGCGGCGGATTGCCGGTCGCGCCGGGTCTGCTGATCGTTGGTGGCCCGATCGGAGCGTCGGCAGGCGCTGCCGCCTCGCTCGTGGCGCGGCCGGCAGCCTGTCCCGACGAGGCCGCCGGGGCGATGCGGATGGAGTCGGGCACTGGGGTGCGCTCGACGGCGGATGCGGTTGCCTGGAGAGATCCCGACAGGAGCGCCGTCGCGAGCCCCAACCTGAACACTGCGCTGCCTAAGCGAAGCAAAACCGCTGAACCCAGACGAGCACTTCCCGTTCCGCCAACGCCCAAAAGCATCCGGTCACCCAAATATATGCGATTTTAGACAAGCTTAAATCTGCTCGTCACGCCCCCGAATGACGTCGAATCGTCTGAATAACGAGACGATCGAGATCATGCTTGAGGCTATCTCCACAACCGGACGTGTCAAGCGTGGCGGCCTCGGCAGAGGGTGGCCGTCAGGCTCGAATCGCGAGACCTAGCAACCGAGGTGCGACTCGCGACTTCGCCATCAGCCAGAGGGCTCCGGGATGACGGAAAGCGTCGCCCATGGAGTAGATTAATCAAAACAGATAGTTGGCTGGCAATCTGGCGCACCAAGCGCAATCGGCGATAGCCGCATATGCGTGAGTCATTATGTCGCATTTTCCAGCGATGCGGCCGGCTCCGGGACTCTCATCGTCGCAATTCCTCACAACCATCACGGGCTCGTGGAATTCGGGCGGTAACCAGCGAATACATAACGGCAATTCTTAGTTGATGGCTCATCACGTATTTGAATGGGAAATTCTCCCACGATCTGAGGATCTGCGATTGTATACACATTCTCGATTCCATTTATCCACAGAGTAACTTGTCCGTCGGCCTTGAGCGCTCCGGCATCATGCTAGGCTTCCCCGCAATGGTAGCAGTTATGATTCTGTGAGGTCGCCTTTGCCCGTTGCCGATCGCCAGATCGACGGAGCCGCAGTTCGGCATGGGCGCGCATTGTTGCGATGCCTGAGGAATGTCGCTGGCGTCTCGCGGAATGTCTTGGGCGTCGCATTCGTTGCGGCCTTGCTCACCGCCTGCACGGCGCTCGGTGAGGCTGACGATGAGGGGCCGAACGCGAACCGGTTTCTTGGTGACATCACGGGGTCGCTTTCCCCGAACGGCCTGCCAAAGCCGGCGAGCTTCGATCGCAGCCCGCAGAACGGCGCTCCGCGCGGCTATAGCGACTATGGATCATCCACCCCCATGGGCGCGGTCGGCGGACAGACGCCGCGCGGCATCACGGACGACGGGCAGCGCTTCTCGATCAATTTCGCGGACGTCAGCGTGCAGGACTTCGTTCGCTCGGTGTTCGAGGAGGTGCTGCACGAGAATGTCGTCGTCGATACCGGGATCACGGGCCGCGTGACCGTCCGGACCGCGACGCCGGTCTCGAAGACGGCCGCGATCGACCTCATCAAGAGCGTGCTGTCGGGCGTCGGAGCGTCCCTCACCGAAGCGAACGGTGTCTACCGTGTCTCGCAGCGCGGCGGCGGTGACCCGCAGAGCGGCGGGCAGCGTTCGTTCAGGGCATTCCAGCTCAAGTTCATCGATGCGGAGCAGGCTAAGGGCGCGCTACAGGCGTTCAATTCCGAGGGCGCGTCGATGTCGTCGATCGCCGGCGGCCGCGTGCTCGTCGCGACCGGCTCCGAAGTCGATCTCGATCGTTTCCAGCAGGTGCTGCAGACGCTCGACATCGATCAGATGCGACAGCGTTCCTTCGCCCTGGTGCCGCTGCGCGAGGCCGGCGCCGCGTCCGTCGCGGGCGAGCTGAACACCATGTTCAAGTCCGAGGACGCCAAGGGTTTTCAGGCGCTTCCCGTCGAGCGGATGAATGCCGTGCTCCTGCTCGGAACCTCGCAGACGGGTATCCAGCGCGCCCGGCAGTGGATCTCGCATCTCGATCAAGCTGGCGCGGATGAGCGGCGGGTCAATGTCTACCCAGTGCAGAACCGCCGCGCCACGGAGCTTGCCGGCGTCCTGCAGCAGATGATCGGCTCGGGTGGTGGCAGCGGCGCGATCGTGGCCGCAGGCCTCAAGGAGAAGACGGTGACCGCGGACGCCGGCATGGGCGGGGCGCAAATCGCTGGACAGGAGGCGACCGTCGCGGTCGCCAGTTCCGGATCACAGGGCAGCGGCCTCGGTGGAGCCGACGGTATCGCGATCAGCGCCGATCCCTCGACCAATTCGCTCGTCGTGGTCGCAACGCCGGACGATTATCGCGTCATCGAGAAGGCGATCCGGCGACTGGATGTCCTGCCGACGCAGGTCCTGATCGAAGCGACAATTCTCGAAGTCACGCTGAACGACAAGCTCCGCCACGGCGTGCGCTGGTATTTCGAGTCCGGCAACAACGCCGTCATGCTCACGGACGCTTCCGGCAAGTCGGTCAGCCCGATCCTGCCGGGATTCAGCTATATCTACAGCGCGCCCGGCGCGCGCGCCGTCGTGGATGCGCTCGAGGATATGACCAAGGTCGAGGTGATCTCCTCGCCCGCGCTGACCGTTCTCGACAATCAGACGGCGACCTTGAAGGTCGGTGATCAGGTTCCGATCGCGACGCGTTCGGCCGTCAGCGTCACCGACCCGCAGGCGCCGATCGTCAACGACATCGAGATGAAGGACACCGGCGTCATCCTGTCGGTGAAGCCACGCGTCAATGCGAACGGCCTCGTCCAACTCGATATTTCCCAGGAGATCAGCGACGTCGTACAGACGACGACATCGGCGATCGATTCGCCGACAATCCGCCAGCGCGCGGTGACGAGTTCTGTCGTCGTTCAAGGCGGAACCGAGATCATCCTCGGCGGAATGATCTCCGCCAAGCGGGAGCGAACACGCAGTGGCGTGCCGATCCTGATGAACATCCCCATCGTGGGCGAGGCGTTTACCTCCAATGCGATCAAGGATGCCAAGCGCACCGAACTGCTGATCATGATCCGGCCGGTCGTCATGACCAGCACGTCGGATGTCAGCTCGATCACGCAGGAGATCCGCAGCCGTATGATGGCATCACCCTTGAGGTAGCGCCCCATGGACAGCCTGGAGCAATGGGTTCCGTCGGTACCGATCGCCTTCCTGGCTGCGTGCTGCGTCGTCGCGTCGATCATCGATCTCAAGACGCGCCGACTGCCGAATGCCATCAGCCTCGTGATCCTGATCGCCGGGCTCTCGCTGGCATTCCATCTCGATATGCTCGGGGGCGCGATCGTCGCCGCGATCGTCGCGTTCGTGTCGTTGACAGCGATCGCCCTGATCTTTCGTCGCCTGCGCGGTTTCGACGGGCTCGGCGGCGGCGACATCAAGCTGATGGCTGCCTGCGCGTCCTGGCTCGGGATCTCCGGAATCGCGCCGGCGCTCTCCATCGCGTCCGTGTCGGCGCTGCTGGTCGTCGGCACGATGACGGCGACGGGCGCGCCCGTCGACAAGGGCACGCGAATCCCGTTTGGACCGTTCCTGTCATTCGGCGTGCTGGCCGTCATCGGGATCCGCGATACCGCCCTTGGCGCATGGATGGGGCTGAGCTGATGCAGCTGCTGCCGCGATTCGAGCCGAGCACGGCCTGCGCTTCCGACAGCGGCTACACTCTCCTCGAGATGCTGGTGGCGCTCGTCATCGCCGGCCTCGCCTCGGCAGCGATCGGCAATGCCATCACGGGAACCTTCGCCCGCAACAGCCAGCAGACGACCCTCGCCCGGCTGGATCGGATGATGGCGCAGGCACGTACCACGGCGACGCGCGAGCGCCGCGTAGTGTCGATCATGCTCGCAGAAAACAGCCGGACGCTCGCAGTTCCCGAGCTGGCGCTGTCCTATGATCTTCCCAGCGATGTGGCCGTGACCTTCACGGGCGTTGAAGCCGGCGGCCCAGGTTCGTCCATGACGGCGCTCTACTTCCTGGCCGATGGATCGACCACCGGCGCGCGCATCGCGGTCACGGCCAGAGGCACCACAATCGATCGCACGATCGGCTGGGTCAGTGGGCGCGTCGATGATCGGGGCGCTCCATGATCCGGTCCGAGACCCATTCCGACGCCGGCTTCTCGCTGCTCGAAGCGCTGGTCGCGCTGGCCATCCTGGCAATCTCGATCACCGGGATCATCGGCGTCCTCGGCGCCAGCTTTGGCAATGTCGAGCGATCGGCGGCGCGCCTCCGCGCAATCATCGCGGCGCGCTCGCTGCTCGATCGCGTCGGGCTCGACATTCCAAACGCAGTGCAATCAAAAGAGGGCGTCCTGCCGGATGGCTCGCGGTGGACCCTTTCGATCCGCCCCTATGAAGACGAGCCTTCGATCGCCACCGAGCCAGGCCTCTATCAGGTTTCCGTACTCGTCTTCCCGCCGCCAGGCAAAACGAGCGCCGTCGCGCTCACGACACTTCGGCCGATCACGGAGCCACGATGAACGCAGCTCCGTTTCGCGCCGAAGACGGCTTCTCGCTGCTGGAGGTGATCGTCACGATCACCGTTGCCGCTCTTATCGCCACAGCCGGCTCCGGCCTCATGGGCTTCTGGAGCCGTCTTCAGGCAAGGGCGGCCGAGGTCGAGAGCAGATCGAACGAGCTGCTTTCGGCGACGGCCATCTTCCGCAATCTGGTATCGGGCGCGATTCCGGCTCCTCTGCAGCGCATGATGACGCCACGACTGGACCCAGAGAGCGATCTTCGATCGGTCCACCTGACGAGCATCGGTCCGGCTTCTCTCAGGCTCGACCGGCCCACCAACTTTGCCTTATCGATCCGGCCCACCGAGACCGGTCAGGACCTCATGCTCGACTGGACGGACCCAAACAGCGGCGAGGCCCATCGCGAGACGATCCTGAGGGGCTTCAAGGATATCGGCTTCCGCTTCCTGCTCCGGACGCCGGAGAGGACGCTGGAGTGGAGTGCAAACTGGAATGCACCGTCCGAGCTGCCGGCAGCGATCAGCCTGACGGCCGAGGACGCGGTATTGGGACCGCCGATGGAGATCATCGCGCGAACGCATGGGCGCATGCCGGCGTCCTGCGTCCTTCTCCCGGCCGACCCATCCTGTCGCGAGGGTGGACGATGAACCAGCAGGCGGTTGGCTTCGACGTCAGCGTCGCCAGCGGCGACGATCCGATCGCACGTTTCCTGACCACGCTCCGCGCGCGGTATCAGCTGGCCGAGCCTGCGCTGGATCGCGCCGCGCGCGTGGCAGCCGAGAGCCATGTGCGGATCGATCGCGTCCTGCATCATCTCGGCCTCGCTGGCGAAGATACCATCGTCGACACCTGGAGCGCCGTAACCGGCCTCGCCATCGTCGGTGACGGCGAGATCGACCGGGACACCGTCGAGCATCTCGGGATCTCGAGATCGTTCCTCGCTCACACGCGCTGCTTCCCCTGTTCGAACGAGCCCGATCGGATTCGCTTGGCGGTCGAGGACCCGCTGGATGCGTTCGCGCCGGCGGCGCTCGCCGCCAAGCTCGGACGTCCCGTCGAACGGGTGCTGATCAGAACATCGCTGCTCGAAGCCCTGCTCCAGCCGTCCGATGGGCAGGCGCCAACCGATGGCCAGCGCAATTTCGCCGCCACCGACGAAGGCATCGGTCATGATCTCGACCGCCTTCGTGACCTCGCCAGCGACGAACCCGTCATTCGCTTCGTGAACGCCATGATCGATCGTGCGGTGGATCTGCGCGCGTCCGACATCCATGTCACGCGGACATCGCATGGGTCACGCCTACGCTACCGCATCGACGGCGTGCTGCGCGACATGGAGCCGCCGCCCGCCGGCATGCATGCGGCCGTCATCTCGCGCGTCAAGATCATGTCGGGGCTCGACATTGCCGAGCGGCGACTGCCGCAGGACGGACGCACGCGGGTCAGTTTCCGGGGCCGCGAGCTGGATCTGCGTGTCGCCACCATGCCGCATGCTCACGGCGAAGGCGTGGTCCTGCGCCTCCTCGATCGCACGGCCGTGCCACTCGATCTGCGCACGCTCGGCCTGTCGCCCCACGTCGTGACGCCCCTCAGCGCCGCGCTGGAGCGCCCTAACGGGATCGTGCTGGTGACCGGGCCCACGGGTTCGGGCAAGAGCACGACGCTCTACGCGGCGCTCCGCACCATCCAGGGTCCGTCCAAAAACATCGTCACCGTCGAAGATCCGATCGAGCACTATCTCGACGGGATCAGCCAGATCCAGGTCTCCCGCCAGATCGGCTTCGACTTTGCCAATGTGCTGCGCGCGATCCTACGCCAAGACCCCGACGTGATCATGATCGGCGAGATCCGAGACCGCGAGACCGCGATCGTTGCCGTCCAGGCGGCACTCACTGGCCATCTCGTGCTCGCGACCGTTCATACCAACTCTGCCGCCGGTGCATTGCCGCGTCTCGTCGACATGGGGGTCGAACCCTTCCTCCTCGCCTCATGCCTCCGTGGGGTGCTATCGCAGCGGCTGGTGCGCACGCTCTGCCCGCAATGCCGGCAGCCGGCGGCTTTTCGTGCCGACGATCCGATGGCTGCGCCCGGCTCGATCGCCGATGCCTTCGAAGCAAGGGGATGCGCTCATTGCGCCCAGACCGGGTTCAAGGGCCGGTCGGCCATCGCGGAATTCCTTCCCGCCGCGGACGAGATCCGCGATGCGTTGCTGCGCGGCGCCGATGCCGCGACTATCGACGCGGCCGGGCGGCGGCACGGTCTCATACCCCTGATCGAGGACGGTCGCGACAAGGTCCGCGAGGGCGTTACCACCACCGCGGAACTCCTGCGCGTCAGCGGAGACGATGGGGGATGAGCCGCTATCGCGTTACCTCCGTCGACGTGACCCATACGCGCCATCAGGCGGTCGTCGAAGCGCTGTCGGCTGACGAGGTCGCCGCTGCCGAGGCCGCCGCCGGCCGGCTCGTGATCGATTTGCGGCCCGATGCCTCCTGGCGGGGAGTCTGGGCCTATCTCAACCGCGACCTTGCGCTCTCAAACCCCGTCAAGGAACGCGACCTCGCGCAATGGGCCCGCTCGCTGTCCGGCTTTCTTGGTGCCGGCATCGCCATCGACGAGGCGCTGCAATTGACGCTGGAGACGACGCGACGCGCGAGGCCGAAGGCCGTCCTCGCCGCGCTGCTCGATTCCGTACGATCGGGATCGACTCTCCGCGCCAGCCTTGAGCGGGAGGGCGGCTTTCCGCCCACCTTCGTGGCGCTGGTGGGCGCCGGCGAACTATCCGGGACATTGCCGGCCGCCATGGCGTCGATCGCCGCTCAGCTGGAGGGCCATCGCGCTTTCGTCGAGAAGATGCGCTCGGCCCTGATCTATCCGGCCTTTCTGACGATCACGGCCTCCGCGGCGATCCTAGTCCTTCTCACCGTCGTCGTGCCAAACCTGCAATCGCTCGTCGAGAGCCAGGATGCCACGACCTTGCCCGTCATGACGCAGGCCGTCCTGGCCGCGAGTGACGTAGTCCGTACCTTCGGGCCCTGGTTTGCCGGCGCCTTGGTCGCGGTCATTGTTCTCGCCGGTCTCGTCGTTCGGACCGCATCGGGGCAGAGCGCCTTTCACCGCGCGCAGCTGGCCGTTCCGCTTGCCGGCCGGCTCATCGTCGCCTCTGACTGGAGCCGCTACTGCCGAACCATGTCCGCACTGCTCGCCGGCGGGGTTCAGCTCTCCACCGCCATGCCGCTCGCGCTGGTTTCGATTTCCAATCTGACGCTGCGGCGAGAATTCGCCGCCGCCCATGAGCGGGTCGTATCGGGCAGTCTGCTGGCGACCGCGCTGGACCCGAGCCGCCACCGCCCGAACGAGGCGCTCGCTCTCATCCGCATGGGCGAGCGGACAGGTCGACTTCATCAGGCGCTGGCGCATGCGGGCACGCTGCTCGAACAGGGTGTGCAACAGACGCTCGAACGCACGACCACACTGATCGGTCCCGTGCTCACACTCGTGTTTGGCATGATCGCCGGCACGATCGTCTACGCCATGCTCTCCACCATCCTCTCCATCAACGAATTCGCTTTCCGATGAGGCCGCAATGACGAGACCACTGGCATGACGAGGTATCTGGCGCGCAGCCTTCCGGCTCGATTGAGGCGGGTTTGGACCGATGACCGCGGCATGACGCTGCTGGAGATTCTGATCGTCATGGTCATTCTCGGGCTCCTGGCAACGCTCGGCTCGGTCCAGCTGATCGGCTATCTCGGCCGCGCCAAGGCACAGACGGCCCATCTCCAGATCGAGGAGATCGGGACGGCCGTCGAACTCTACCGCATCGATGTCGGAAGCCTACCTGAAGGCAAAGACGCACTGATCGGCCTTGTCGAGCAGCCCGCCGGCGTCGAACGTTGGAACGGCCCCTATTTGCGCAAACGCACGGTGCTGACCGATCCGTGGGGGCGGGCCTACACCTATAGCCAACCGGGAGAGCATGGCGAGTTCGACATCGTCAGCCTCGGAGCAGACGGCAAGGCCGGCGGCGAAGGCGTCGACGCCGATATCGGCAACTGGATGCGCTGAATGTCGGACCGGACGACCTACCCGCCTCGCGCACTCGACCGGTGGATGATCGCGACCCGCTCGATCGGATCCGAGGTGGTGGCGGGCCTGGCCGATCTTTTTTCGCTCGCCCCTGTCTGGCTGCGATCCATCGTCCTCGGCGATCAGCGTGCCGTGCGGCTGGAGATCCGTGACGATCATGTTCACGCGCGTCTCGTCGATCCGCTGCGCCCGGCCACATCCGACGTTGCGAATGCGACGGAGCGCGACGACAGACAACTTCGGAAAGCCGCTGTCCGCCGCCCCGTCATTCTTGAGGTCTCACCCGAGCGTGTGCTGCGCTGCGAGGTGGACATCCCGAATGCAGCGGCTCGCAAGCCGGAGACGGCGCTACGCTATGGCCTATCGCGCTGGACACCCTTCGAATGGAACGAAGTCCACGTCGGCTGGCAGCGCATGGAGTCCAAGGGAGAGGTGACGCGACTGAAGCTCGCACTCGTCCCGCGGAGCGTCACGAATCCCCTTTTAGAACAAGCCCAGCAGGCTGGCTTCGCCGTCGATGCACTCCATCTGGGTGACGATCATACCGCTGTTGTCTGGATCCGGTCGGAGATGCAGAAGCGGCTGCGCCGGGCACTCGCTATCGACCTATTGCTCGCCGTACTCGCCGCCGGCCTCGTCATTGCGCTCGTCTGGCTGCACCTTGAGAACGCCGAGGCTGAGCGAGAACGGCTCCAAGGCGAGATCAAGTCGGCAATCGTTGAGGTCCGCGCCGGAGAGCGGCTCGCCGCCGAAGTAGCCGGTCTCGAGCGCATGCGCGCGCAGATCAGGACGGCCCGGCAGGATTTTCCGTCCGTGTCGGCCGTCTTCAATGATCTCGCGCAGGCGCTACCGGCCGACGCGCAGATCGAAGAACTTGCCTGGTCGGGGCATAGCGGTCGCCTCGTCGTCCGGCAGCCGATCGGCTCGGCGAGCACGCTGCAACTTCCTGCCGCCACCACGCTATCCGTCGCGAAGGTCGTCATGGATCGAACGAGCCGCCCGGACGCGCTCATGTCGATCTGGGAACTGACGGTCCGCCCGGAGACAGCACCATGAACGGTCTCGACAGACGCCGCACCACCCTGGCGGCATCGGGCTTGGCCGTCTTGTCCGTCCTCACGCTCCTGCTGTTGGCGCCTGTCGTCGGCACGATGCTCGCGGTGCAGCAGGACATCAACGACCTCGACGCGCGTCTGGATGCCCTTCGTGCGCGAACTCCGGACAAGTCGGCACTTCAAGCCAAGATGCGGGCGCTCCGCACAGACCCGTCGATAGCCCCGTTTCTGACGCCGGTCGACGCCGCGTCGAGACAGGATGCGTCCGCTCTTCTATCCGACCAGTTGCGGACACAGGCGGTCGATCTGGTCTTCATTCCCATTCCCGAGAGCGAAGGGAGCGATCTGATCCGCCGCCGCTTCACGGCGCGTCTTTCGCCCGCGGTCGCTGGACGCCTGCCATCGTTGATCGAATCCGCTTCGCCGCCCTGGTTCGTCGAGGAACTCGCCGTCACCCGCTCTGGCGACGGCCAGCTGATGGACGTGTCCAGCGTGATCCGAACCTTCGCGCAGGCGCCGACATCCAGCGGAAGCGAACACCCATGAGCCGCCGCCTCGCTCTCGTCGCCGTCAACACAACGCTGTTCGCGCTGATCGCCTGGCCTCTGGCGTTTTCATCGGCGCCGGATGTCGGCGGCTTGGACGAACGGCCGATGACGACCGCGAAGGCCGCCCTTGTGGAACCGCAGGTCCCGGCCTCTGCTCCAACTGGGCCGGGCGTCGACCTGTTTCGGGCCGCGATTGTCGTGGCAGCCCCACCCGTCGACACCGCGCCCAAGGCTCCGGATCTTCGCCTGATCGGCGTGATCGGCGGCCCCGGCGCAAATGTTGCGGTGCTCCAGCAGAGCAAGGACGGACCGATCGTCCGCCTGCGCAAGGGCGAGGTCTTCGAGCAATGGACCGTCGCCGAGATCGCCCGCAAGACTGTCACGCTCGAAGGCGATGGTGTCCGCTCGATCCTTATGCTCGATCAGCCTTCGACCGACGCTGCTGCGCCCGAGACATTAGCAGGCGAGGCCCAGGTAAACTTGCCCCCTCAGCAAGCGCCCTCGATCGGCCCCAGCTCCGTCATTCGCCGCTTCCGCCGCTAATCCGATATCCCCTCGTCGCAGACCTCATCATTGGTCGACGCTGTCATCGTCGACTGGATGATTTCGACGTGGGGGGCACGCGCCAGCACATTCACGAGCGTTCTGAGCTCCTGCCCGCCATGCTCCGTGACGATGGTCAGCAAGGGACTCGTTGTCGTCGGCGAAGGCTGGGGCTCACTAATGGACGGCTGATCCGGCGTCGCGGCGCCGTCGAGGCCGGCTGGCATCCGCTGCCGCGTCGCGATCGTCATCGAGCGCGCAAGCCGGCTGGCGCCATTGCCGAGTCGCTCGCAATCGGGAAGCAGCGCTCCGAGGTCGGAGATGATGACATGATCGGCACGCGCGCGCGTGATCGCGTCGACGACCGTCTGCCGGCTCTTCCCCGACAGCGCGAGGTTTGCTGCAAAGCGCGGCAGCACGCCGAGATCGCTCGCGTTCACGTCGAATTTCTCGCCCTCGCGCTCCAGGAAGATCGAGACGGTCGACGATCCAAATTGCCAGGAGGCAGGCTGGGCTCTCGATGTCTTCGGAAGCTCGAGCGGGTCTTCGCGATATTGGAGCGCCCGGATGGCCCGGGCCGTCGCCGCATCGAGAAGGGCACGCTCCTCAGCCGCGGCGAGTTCCGCCCTCGTGGTGTCGATCGCGTTCAGCGACCGGGTCGACAGTGCAATCGCTCCGATTGAGAGAACGGCGATCGTAAGCAGAACGAAGAGAAGCACGAAGCCCTGATCATCCGCTCTGGGTCGGCCGCTCCTGGAACAGGACGCACAAGCGGTCGGAGGTCGGCCGGCTTCGATCATCGTGCTCTCGACCGGCATCCAATGGCCCCCGTGGAGCTTCTCCGCGTCCAGCGGCGATACCTAGGAGATGGCCACAGATCGGGAGCGTCAACAATCGCCCCGCCCGACAGTCCACGACTTTGGCGCGCCCGGCCGTGACGGCGCCGCACCCCTGGTCTGATCTGGCGCTAACAGCATGGGTCTCTGCGCAACGCCGCGTGCTTTCAGGGCGCCGGTCGCAAACAATTTGGTAGCGTGTCTCACATAGCTCAACGCTCCCCCAGCGCGACCGCGTGGAGGCTTACAATACCCTTTGACGACGGCGCGGCGGCAAACTCGACGATAGGAACCCGTTTCAGATTATCCGCCGTGCCCACGCCACGGCGGCCATGAGCCGCGGCGCCCTCAGTTGCGCCTCGCGAGACGCAATTGGCTCGCCATCAATATAAGTATCTGATTATATTGATTTTTTTGAGCGGCATGGTATTATCAATCGTCAGCCGGCGAGTTGCCGCGCGCTGACGAAACCACCGTCAACACAGAGAGAGTTTCATGCTTGGACAACCCGCCAAGGTCCTTGGCGGCGCCGACGTTCGTCGTGCGCTGCGATGGGTGGCGAATAGCCGCCATCCCGAACGAAATGCCGTCATGCTACAGCTGAGTGTCAAAGCAGGGCTAAGGGCCTGCGAAATCGCCCGACTGACGTGGCGAATGGTGACCGACCACCGCGGCCGGATCGCCACGACGATCGAACTACCGGCACGCGCGGCCAAAAAGGGCAGCGGTCGTCGGATTCCGATGCATCCAGCGCTCAAGCAAGCGCTGACGCGGCTTCAGGGCGTCACCATCGTCGACCCATTGGCTAGCGTGGTGCGATCCGAGCGTGCTCGGCCAATGACGCCCGATTCAGTCGTCAACTGGTTCGCCCGGCTCTATGCCGAACTGGGCCTTATCGGATGCTCCTCACATTCGGGGCGCCGCACTTTCATCACGCATGCGGCGCGGCTTGCGGGAGCGGCCGGCGGCTCGCTGAGGGATGTTCAGCTTCTCGCTGGTCATCGGTCGTTGAAGACGACGCAGGGCTACATTGATGGCAGTGAGCCGGCGCAGCGGCGCTTGGTGCACCGGCTGTGATCGTCAGCCTCGATCGCTCGGCCGGACATCAATGGCTGTGCCGTCCACTCGCGGGTATGTGCTTGTAGTTAGATTGGAACAAATCATGAACAATCATGACACTTCGTCAAAACCGTCGCGTCGTCGTTCGCCCTCACGCCTGGAGCGCATCCGCCGCCACAACGACGCGCTGCGGACAGAGCATCGCGGTGGCAGTGTTGTGGTGACCGACGGCATCGCCGAAATGGGCCCTGCCGCGGTTGCCGCGATCCTGGCGGCGATCGCAGCATTCGAAGCGTTCGATACCAACAACGATCCCTACGGCGAACGCGACTTTGGTTCCATCGTATTCGAGGAAAGGAAGGTCCTCTTCAAAATCGACTATTACGACCGCAGTTTGCGCCTTCATTCTCCAGACCCCGCCGACGCTAAGGTCACCGCTCGTGTGATGACCGTGATGCTGGCCAATGAGTATTGAGCGGGCAGGTGATGAGAACGCGAGATCATCGAGTCCCCTTGCGGCAGGGCGACCTCGACGCGCTATGCGGAGTCTACGCCGTCATCAACGCCGTTCGGCGAGCTATCGGCACGAGAGCGCCTCTCGACGAGGGGGAACTGAAGCTGCTGTTTTCGAAGCTCATGCGGGCGGCAAATAAGGAAATCGGCGCCTTGCGAGCAACTACGTACGGCATGGACGCAGCCCCCCTGTGGAAGCTGACGGGAGCTGCGCGCACACACATTGCCAAACGACATGGGCTCGAACTAACGGCCGAGCGCCCCTTTCATGGCCAGAAGCGTGTCCCTTCGAACGATGTGTTGCTGTGGCTCGATCAGGCGCTACCGCAAACGAACTCGGCAGTGCTCGTCGGATTGGAAGGCGAATTCGACCACTGGACGGTCGCTCATAGGTTCACGACGGCATACCTGGCGTTTTTCGACAGCGCCGGCTTCAGTCGTGTGCGTATCGAACGCTGTCGAAGGGAATCGATCATCGACGGTGCGTCGATCATTTGGCTCCGTCTCGCGTGAAGCAGTACCTAACGCCGATCCGGGTGTCGACGCTCTAACCATGCAATGCGCAAGGTGGCGCGTTGCCCCCGAGCAATACCTTCAAGACGGCAACGAATCGAGCAGTGCGCGGACATCCACCCGTGGTTCGCTCGGTTTGCCCCTAGGTGGCCGATGTGCCATCATCAAAACACGTCGCTTGGTCGCGGCAATAGCGAGGCAGACCCCCATGTCGGGTGGCCTGCCAAATACAAAACTCGACATCCGTGCGAGCGCTTGCGTTTGCACGGACTGGAGAAATAGGCAGGGCGTGTTCAGCCTCGTTTTCACGCGACCAACCACCTGGCGCCAGGCCGGGTGCGGCGTGCACTTGGTCGTGCAAAACGGGGACAACAATGAAGTCAAGGCTTTTCTACATCGGCCTGGCCAGCGTGGTCGTGGTCGGAATAGTGGCATCGCGCGCGTTTGGCGACGACGATAGCGACGATAGACGCGGCGCGTTTTCGAAGTGCGTCGAGGTTTTTCAGCAGAAGTACGCCACGAATTCTAATGAGCCAACTGAGCCCACCGAAACCCAGGAAATGGAGCGGCTGGAGGCCGCATATCCAGATATTGATGATGAATCGAATGTCTCTATCGAACGAAATGCTCAAGGATATTTTATTGTCGCAGCAGTTCCATTCTACATGGTGAATGTGAGTCTTGAATCCCCATTCAACATCTTGAATATGCACTGTTTAGCTAAACGCGGTGGCCAGGATGGCTGGTCAGCGAAAGTTTGGATCCAGTAAAGTAGGCGCTCACCAACAACCCAGCCGGTTGGCGCGCGCCAACCGGCTTGCCCGTGGCGCGCCGCGGGGATGTCCGGATGAGCGTCCCATACGTTACCGTGGGAGTGTGCACCAGTTTGCTATGAATGGTCCACGGCCACACAATGGGGGGCGCAATGCCCGTCCACCGATCCGGTTAGGACATTTGACGGTCGGTCCTCATTCTGCCGTTACCGGCACCGGCTCCACTGATGCCGGACGGCGCCCGCCACGTTTGGAGTGGCAGTGGCGGTCGCGTCTCCAGTCTAAGCTCGCATCCCTCCTCAGGAGGAGTCGTCACACGCGCAGCCGATTCTGAGGCCATATAGCTGGGGCCGCAGGTAACGAACATTGTGTGGATATCTCGCATCGGACGCGGTGCTCCGCTCGGGCGAAAATCGAGCACAAAGAGATGTTGGTATTTTAGTTGGTATGATCGTTCTTCTATTTTTTATCCATGATGGTTATCAGTCAGTTAGAGGCCTAATATGAGTGATGTAAGCGGCACCACCCCTCCCCCGGCAAGCTTCGCTCCCTGCCCCGGAAGACATTCCCGACATAATACGAATCTCGACCAAGGTGCAGACGGCGACTGGCCCTGGACGCCAGCGTTCGTTGGCGTGTTTGTCGATGTCGCTGACCCATCGATATTCAGGCTTTCCGGACGGGTGTCATTGCCGGGCTGCAGCCGGCAATCCCGACTCGACGTGCCTGCCGCCCCAGGCAGCCCCTCGCCGGCATGATCCGCAGGCCCCGTCTGTCTGCCGACACCGGCAGCTGCCCGGCCCCATCGATCTCGCTCAGTCCGTACTGTCTGTCGCTCGACAGATCCTCTCGACGCCGTGAACGGCGCATCATGCCACGCCGCATCTCTGCCCTTGCCTCGCCCGTGGAACTCGCCTAGAAACGCACATCATATATCATGCATGATGCTTCCTGTAGCGAGCCGGAAGTGGGGGAGATCGGGATGGTTTTGGTGTTCGGAGCGCCGGGGCGGTATGTTCAGGGTCCCGGCGTGCTCGATCGCCTCGGCGAATTCATCGCGGCCTGCGGGCCGCGCGCGATCGTTCTGGCCGATCGTTTCGTGCTCGGTCTGATCGAGGCGCGCGTACGGGCGAGTTGCGAGGCTACCGGCGTTGCTGTCCATATCGAGGCGACCGAGGGCGAGGTCACCGAAGACGCGCTCGCCGATCTCCGTTCGCGCCTTTCCGGCATCGAGGCCGATGTCATCGTCGCCGCCGGTGGCGGCAAGTGCATCGACACCGGCAAGGCGATCAGCCATGAGCGCGGCGCCGACTATATGTCGCTGCCGACGGTCGCCTCCAATGACGCGCCGACCTCGAAGAACTATGTCGTCTATGACGCGCATCATCGCCTCGTCGAGGTGCGTCATCTCCCCGTGAGCCCGCGCTATGTCGTCGTCGACACCGCGCTGATCGCGCTGGCGCCGCGCGCCTTTCTGCTGGCCGGGATCGGCGATGCGCTGACCAAGAAATTCGAGGCCGAGCAGTGCCTCCGCGCCGACGGCAACAATATGTTCGGCGCGCGGTCCTCGCTCTCCGGCGTGGCGCTCGCCGCGGCCTGCTATGACGTGCTGCGGCGCCATGCCGAAACGGCGCTCGGCGAGGCCGGCAGCGGCCAGCCGAGCCGCGCCTTCGAAGAACTGATCGAGGCGGTGCTGCTGATGAGCGGGCTCGGCTTCGAGAGCGGGGGCCTTTCGATCGCCCATGCCATGACGCGCGGCCTTTCCAAGGTGCCGGGCGTGCGCGAGGCGCAGCACGGGCTCCAGGTCGCCTATGCGCTGCTCGTCCAGCTCGCGCTCGAGGCGGACCGTGACGCGGCGTTCTTCGCCGATCTCTATGGCTTCTACGACCGGCTCGGCCTGCCCAAGACCTTGGCCGCGCTCGGCGCAACCGACATCGACGACGCCATGCTGGCCGCGATCGCCGAGCCGACGCTGGCCGCGCCCCATGCCCGCAATTTCGAGCGACCTCTGTCCGTCGCGGATCTCGTGGCCGCCATGTGCGCCGTCGAGGCCGCTTCGCCATCAGGACCCGTCCGGGCGGCCTGAGCCGCCCTCACCCGCACCAACCGAGGAGGAAACCATGTCGTCGCCCGGCGGATCTGCCGCCCTGCATGGCCAAAACGACTTCACGCCGACGGCCGAAACGGTCGCGATGCTGAAGGAAAAGGCGAAGTTCGTCCGCCTCGAGACGATCCGGCTGATCGATATCGCCAAGACGGGGCATTACACCTCCGTCTTCTCGGCGGCGGAGATCTTCGCGGCGCTCTATTATGACGTCATGAAGATCCGGCAGGGCGAGCCGAAATGGCCCGGCCGCGACCGTTTCCTCATGGGCAAGGGCCATGCGGCGGTCGGCCAGTTCCCGATCCTCGCCGAGTTCGGCTTCTTCCCGAAGGAATGGCTCGACGATTATACCCGCCTCGGCAGCCCGCTCGGTGACCATCCCGACATGCGCAAGGTGCCGGGCGTCGACTTCTCGTCGGGCTCGATCGGCCATGCCCTCTCGGGCGGCCTCGGCATGGTGCTCGCGCAGCGCTTCACCGGCGAGACCTATAATGTGTTCGCGCTGCTCGGCGATGGCGAGATGCAGGAGGGCCAGGTCTGGGAGGCCGCGCTTTCGGCCGCCGCGCACAAGGCCTCGCGGCTGATCGCGATCGTCGACCGCAATGGCTACCAGCTCGACGGCAAAGTCGACGACGTCATCGGCATCGAGCCGCTGGACGAGAAGTGGCGCGCCTTCGGCTGGGAGGTGCATGTCGTCAACGGGCATGACGTCGCCGCGCTGACGGAGCTGCTGCGCCGCGTTGCGGCCGACATGGCCCGCACCAAGCCGTGCTGCATCATCGCGAAGACCATGAAGGGCAAGGGCGTTTCCTACATGGAGACGGAGCCGGGCTGGCATCTCGGCTGGCTGGACCCCGAAGACGCCAAGCGCGCCATCGACGAGATCGAAGCCAGGGAGATTGGATGATGAGCGGACCGCTTTCCCCGAATTCGTGGCACTATCGCGAGCTCAATGCGCGCAATCCGGGCCTGTCCTATCTCTCGGACGGGCTGATCGAGCTCGCCGAGGCGGGCCATCCTGTGGTCGCCGGCTCGGCCGATCTCCAATATTCGAACGGCCTCAACAAGTTCGCCAAGGCCTATCCCGACCGCTATATCCAGTTCGGCATTTCCGAGCAGAACATGGTGACGGCGGCGGCGGGGCTCGCGACCTGCGGCCTCAAGCCCTTCGTCGCGACCTTCGCGTCGTTCCTGGGCCTGCTGTGCTGCGAGCAGATCCGCATGGACGTCGCCTATTCGGCACAGCCCGTGCGCCTGATCGGCCACCATACCGGCATCTCGCTCGGCTTCTACGGCACGTCGCATCACGCGACCGAGGACATCGCGACGATGCGTTCGATCGCCGACCTTGCCGTCGTCTCGCCGGCGGACGGCCCGCAATTGCAGGCCGCCATCCGTGCCTCGGCCGATTATGAGCTGCCGATCTATTTCCGCATCTCGCGCGGCCGCGATCCGATCGTCTACGAGGACGGCGTGACGTTCGAGTTCGGGAAGGCCGTGGTGCACAGTATCGGCGAGGAACTCAACATCATCGCCTGCGGCATGGCCGTGCACGGCGCGCTGGAGGCGGCGAAGAAGCTCAACGCCGCCGGCCGTTCGGTCGGCGTCATCGACATGGCGTCGATCAAGCCGCTGGACCGCGAGGCCATCCTCCGCGCGGCGGGCAGCGCGAAGAAGATGCTGACGGTCGAGGAGCACAATGTCATCGGCGGCCTCGGCGCGGCGGTGGCAGAAGTGCTCGCCGACGAGGGCGCGGGCGTCAAGCTCAGGCGGCACGGCATCTATGACGAGTACAGCCTGATCGCGCCGCCGACGCATCTCTATGCGCATTACAAGCTCGACGCCGCCGGCATCGAGGATGTGGCGCTCGGCGTGATGAACGGCTGAAGCTTTGGCGGGACGGCGGCGCGCGACGGGCATCGAAGCGGAGCGCGCCGTCGCGTATGGATGGTCGGGACCGGATCCATGATACCGGCGAAGTGGGAGGAAACGACATGAAGACGGCTGTGGTCACGGGCGGCGGAACGGGCATCGGCCTGGCGACGGCGACGCTGCTGGCCTCCGAAGGCTACAAGGTGATCGCGGCGGGGCTGGAGCGCGAGGACGAACTGCCCGCCGGCGTCACCTTCGTCGAGACCGACGTCACCAAGGCGGAGTCGCTCGCCGCGGCCATGGCGGGCGCCGACGAAATCCACGGGCTCGTCAATTGCGCCGGCATCTTGCGCCATGAGCGCGAATGGCAGACCGACGAATTCGCCAAGGTGCTGGAGATCAACCTGACGGCCGTGCTCGGCGCGGCCAATGTGGCGCTGCCCAAGCTCGAAAAGGCCGGCGGCGCGATCGTCAACATCGCCTCGATGTGGAGCTATTTCGGCACGGCCGGCGCGCCGGCCTATGCGGCCAGCAAGGGCGGCATCGTCTCGCTGACCAAGTCGATGGCGGTGGCCTGGGCGCCGCGCGGCATCCGCGTCAACGCGGTCGCGCCGGGCTGGATCGAGACGCGAATGTCGTCGCGGGCGAAGAACGATGCCGAGCGCGGCCCGCGCATCACCGGCCGCATCCCGATGGGCCGCTGGGCGCAGCCGGCCGAGGTCGCGGCCGTGATCTCGTTCCTGCTGTCGCCCGCCGCGTCCTATGTCACCGGCACGGTCATCCCGGTCGACGGCGGCTATTCCTCCGCCTGAGGAGACCTCGGGCCGTCCTCAGCGCCGCACGGGCTTTGCCGGCGGCGCGGCGTCGGCCGCCTCCGCTTCCTCGCGCTCCAGCATCTGGACCAGCGCCTCGCTCCAGGCGACGTCCTCCTGCATGGCGCGCTTGGCGGCCTCCGCGTCGTGCCGCTTCAGCGCGGCGAGGATATTGTAGTGCTTGTGGTCGTCGCCGGTGAGCTGGCGGACGGGGATGCGCTCATGGAAGATGCGCAGGAACGGCCCCATCAGCACCCACATATTCTCGCAGATGCCTTCGACGATCGGCATGCCGGCGAAGCGCAGGATCGCGAAATGGAAGGCGCGGTTGATCCGCGCCGCCTCGGCGGAATCAACGGCCGCCGCCTTGATGAAATCGGCGTTGATCCGCTCCAGCTCCGCCAGTTGCTCGTCCGTCGCGATCTCGCCGACGCGATAGGCGGCGAGCCCCTCGAGCTCGATGCGGATGCGCACGATCTCGCGCAGATCCGCCGGACTCAGCCGCGGCACCTGCACGGAGGTCGCGGCGCGCACTTCGAGCGCGCGCTCGCTCACGAGGCGGAAGATCGCCTCGCGCACCGGCGTGATGGAGGTGCCGTATTCCTCGGCAACGGCCGAGATGGTCAGCCTTTGCCCGGGCGAGAACTGCCCTTCCATCAGCGCGGCCCGCAGACTGTTATAGAGCTGCGAGGAGAGGTTTTCCCGCGAGACGGGTTTCACGGCCATTCTCTGGATCCCTTTGAAGCACGGCTTCGATGTTAGCCGGGTCCGCTCTCTTCCGCACGCCCGCCTTGCGCCGCCGTCTCAGCCGGCGAAGCGCGTCTCCGGCAGGCCGCGGATGCCGAGCCCGGTGATCGCGAACAGGCTGCCGGCGAGCGGCCCGGTCTCGACCACGCCCGGCACCGGCGCCGTCTTCATCGACGTGACGTAGAGCGTGTCGAGATCGGGGCCGCCGAACATCACGGAGGTGACGCAGACGATGGGCATGTCAATCGTGCGGTCGAGCGAGCCATCCGGGGCGAAGCGGTGCAGCTTGCTCTTGTAGACGCCGGCGCTCCAGACATAGCCCTCGGCGTCGACCGTGGCGCCGTCCGGCAGGCCGTCCTCCTCGCCGAAGAGCGCAAAGCGACGCTTGTTCGCGACATTGCCGGTCGCGAGGTCGTAGTCATAGGCCCAGATGGCGCGCGAGCGGCTGTCGGCGAAATAGAAGATCGAGCCGTCCGGGCTCCAGCACGGGCCGTTGGAAACGACGATGCCATCGTCGATCTCGCGGATCGAGAGGTCCGTACCGACGCTGTAGAGCTTACCGTCGGCGCTCGCCTCGGTGATGTCCATGCTGCCCGAGACGTAGCGGCCGCGCTTGTCGACCTTGCCGTCATTGATGCGGATATTCGGGCCCGCGCGCTCGACCGTGCCGATCAGCGTGCTCGCGCCGGTCGCGAAATCGAACAGGTAGAAGCCGTCGGCGAGCGAGAGGATCGCGCCGCCGTCTTTCCGCAGCGCCATCGAACCGATCTTCTGCGGCACGTCCCAGCTCTCGACCTCCCCGCCCGTCGCCGTGGCGCGGAAGATCTTCTGGCCATAGCTGTCGATCCAGTAGAGCCGCTGCTCGGCGACGTCCCAGAGCGGGCCCTCGCCGAGGATGGTGTTGCAGTCGACGATCGCCTCGATCTTCATGGGTCGGGTGCCTCCCTGGCGTGAATGGGCCGCGCGGCTCAAAGGCCGGGCGCGGCGCGACGATGGGCGCTCACGGCCGCGATCAGCAGCGCGCCCTTGATGAGCATCTGGAAATGCGTGGATACGTTCCAGAAATTGAGGCCGTTGGCCAGCAGGGCGAGCACCGCGACGCCGGCGACCGAACCGCCGATCGAGCCCATGCCGCCCGAAAGCAGCGTGCCGCCCAGCGCCGTCGCCGCAACGGAATCGATCGCGAAGCTGGCGCCGACCAGCGGATCGCCGCTGGCGATGCGCGCGGCGAGATTGATGCCGCCGAGGCAGGCGAACAGCGCGGACAGGACATAGCAAGCGCCAACGACCCGCGCGGCGCGCACGCCGCCGAGCGCCGCATTCTCCGGCGAACCGCCGACCGCATAGACATGCAGGCCGAAGCGCGTTCCGCCGAGAAGAAGACTCGTCAGCAGCACCAGCACCACCATGGCATAGATCGGCAGGGGCAGGCCGAACAGCGTGCCATTGGCATAGGCGACGAGACCCGCGGGAACCGTGCCACCCGGAATCGGCCGCAGCAACAACGCCGCGCCCTGGACAATCGTCATGGTGGAGATCGTCATCAGAATCGGATGAATGCGGAAGCGCACAATGCCGACCGCATTGGCGAGCCCGACCAGAAAGGCTGCGACGAGCGCCAGAGCGAAGGCGCCGAGCGGATGGATTTCGAGGCTCAGGATCGCCGTCGTCAGGCTGACCACCGAGCCGACCGAAAGATCGAACCCGCCGGCGAGAATGACCAGCGTCTGGCCGAGCGTCACGGCCATGACGCTCGATTGCTGGTTCAGGAGATTGACGATGTTCTGCGCGGAGAAGGCGCCGGGCGTCGTGAAGGCGAGACCGGCGGCGATCAGAACGGCGAGCGCGACGGCGGGGAGTGCCGAGCGGCGGCGCGCCTGCCGCGCATGGGCGGACGTCAGAATGCTCATCCGAGCTCCCCATAGATGGCGGCGCGCATCACCTTGTCCTCGGTCGCCTCGGCCGCCGGCATGCTGCCGACCGTGGCGCCGTCGCGCAAGATGACGAGGCGGTCGCAGAGCCCGATCAACTCGGGCAGTTCGCGCGAGGTGACGAGGACCGGAATGCCGCGATCGGCGAGTTCGCGCAGCAGCGCGTAGATTTCGGCCTTCGCGCCGATGTCGACGCCGCGCGTCGGCTCCTCGCAGATCAGCAGGCGGATGTCGCGCAGCAGCCAGCGCGCCAGCAGCGCCTTCTGCTGATTGCCGCCGGAAAGATCGCCGATCGGCTGGGACGGGTCGCGGAGACGGATGCGCAGGCGGCGGATCTGTTCCGCGACGCCCGCGCGGGCCTGCGGGGCGAGCCGCGCGCCGGAAAGGCCGGGCAACAGCCCGGCCGCGATATTGCGATCGACGCCGAGCGACAGATAAAGGCCCTCGCGCTTCCGATCCTCCGGCACGAGCCCGATGCCGGCCGCGATGCCGCCGGCCGCGTCGTCATGCCGGATCGGCGCGCCGGCGAAGCGGATCGTGCCGGCGTCGAGCCGCCAGCCCTCGAACAAGGCGCGCGTAATCTCGATCTGGCCGTGCCCCTCGAGGCCGGCGAGGCCGACGATCTCGTGGCTGCGGACCGTGAAATCCACGGGCCCGGCGAGGCCCGGCGCCTTGACGCCCTCGAAGGCGACGACGTCGCTTTGCCGGTCGGCGGCATGGGCGGAGCGCGGCGGATAAAGTTGTTCGAGCTTGCGGCCGACCATGGCGGCGACCAGCGCATCGGACGTGGCGCCTTCCGTCGCGAAGGTGTCGACATAGCGCCCGTCCTTGAGAACGGTCACCGTATCGCAGAGCGCGAAGATCTCCGGCAGGCGATGCGAGACATAGAGAATGCCCTTGCCGTTCGCCTGCAGCTCGCGGATGAGCGCGAACAGCCGTTCGGCCTCGCGGTCGCCGAGCGCGGCGGTGGGCTCGTCGAAGACGAAGATATCGGCGTCGCGCATCACGCCCTTGGCGATCTCGACCATCTGCTGCTCGGCGACGCCGAGCGTTCCGGCGAGCCGCTCCGGGTCGAGCGCGAGACCGAGGCGTTCGAGCGCCAGCCGGCTTTCGGCGATCATGGCGCGGCGGTCGACGAGACCGAGGCGCGTGCGCGGCTCGCGGCCGAGAAAGAGGTTTTCCGCCACCGACAGGTTCGGCAGCAGGATGAACTCCTGGAAGATGGTGGAGACGCCGGCCTCATTGGCCGCCTCGGCGTCGCGCCACGCGACAGCTTCGCCCTTAAAGCGCAGCGTGCCGGATGTCGGCGCATGGACGCCCGCGATGGTCTTCATCAGCGTCGACTTGCCGGCGCCGTTCTCGCCGAGCACGGCATGAACGCTGCCGGCCTTCAGCGCCAGCGAGACGCCGACGAGCGCCGCGACCGAGCCGAAGCTCTTGTGGATGTCGACCGCTTCGAGAAGTGGGGCCATCGTCCTGCTCTGCGATAACCGGGTCGCGGATCGCCGTTCACTCATCATCATGTCCGGGTCTCCGGCCGTAGCCGGAGACCCGTTTGGCGCGTCTGGCGAAGATTACTTGGCGTAGATCTTCTTCAGCACGTCGTCAGGGAGGCTCGATCCGACCCAATAGGAGTCGTTGAGGTCCGGGCGATAGTAGGTGGCGATCTGGTCCTTGCGGATCGGATCGGGGTTCAGGAAATAGTCGCTCTGGACGGGCTCGCCCTTGAGCAGCTTGACGCCGGCGATGACGGCCTGCTGGCCGAACCAGGTCGGGTACTGCGGGGCGATCGAGTCGAGGTTCATCTCCTGCCAGATGCGCAGGAAGCCGTTATTGCCCTCGCCGGTCATCGGCACGAGCTTCAGGCCGTTCTCCTGCATGACTTCGGCGCAGGCCTGGGTCATGGCGCCGCCCGACGACCAGATGCCGTCGATATCGGGATGGGCGACGATCAGCGACTCGCAGACCTGCTTGCCCTTGTCATACGCCCAGTCGCCGAACGCCGTGTCGATGACCTTGATGCCGCCGGCCTTGAGGCTCTCCTCGGCAGCGGCCCAGCGATCATTGTCGATCGAATTGCCGGAGATGCCGCGGATGGCGATGATGTTGCCCTTGCCGCCCAGCGCCTCGACGAGGTAGTCCGCGCCGGCCTTGCCGAAGAAGCGGTCGTCGCCGAGGATCTTGGTGGTGTAGTGCTGCGGATTGGCCTTCGAGGCGAAGAGCACGACCGGGATACCGCTGGCATAGGCCTTGTCGAGCACGCCGTTCAGCGCGGTCTCGGAGCCGGGATCGACCAGCAGCGCGTCGACGCCGCGTGCCAGCAGATCCTCGATGTCGGAGACCTGCTTGCTGACATTGCCGCCCGCGTCGGTCACGACCAGCTCGGCGATCTCGGGATGCTTCGTCGCCTCGTACTTCGCCTCCTCGATCATCTGCACCCGCCAGGTGTTGACGAGCGAGATATTCGAAAGACCGATGACGAACTTGTCCTTCTTGGCCGGCTCGCGCTTGACCTCGGTCGCGCCGGGCGCGGCCTTGAGGCCCGGATTGAAGTCGAGCCCTTCGGCCGAAGCATGTCCGGCGGCGAGGCTTGCCGCCGCGAGCATGCTCGCGCCGAGGAGCATGCCTTTCAGCTTGTTCATCCACTCTCTCCCTTATTGGATGGTTCGTATCGTCCGGCGCCCTGATGCGGCTCCGGCATTTCCTTGACGCCCCCGCCGCCTCATCGGCTGCGATGCGCCGCAAGGCCCGCCGCTCCCGCGACGATGAGGCCCTGGATGACGAGCTGGAACGGCTGGGCGACGCCCATGCCGCGCAGCAGATTGGCGAGATAGGTGATCACCAGCGCGCCGGCCACGATGCCGAGCACGCCGCCACGGCCGCCGCCGAACGAGGTGCCGCCGAGCACCACCGCCGCGAGCGAGGCGAGCACCAGCTCATTGCCGAGATTGAGGGTGCCGGTGCCGATATAGCCGGTGAGCACGATGCCGGCCGCCCCGGCGATGGCGCCCGAGGCGACATGGGCGACGAGCAGCGTCTTGCCGACGGGCAAGCCGCCAAGCCGCGCCGCGAAATAATTGGCGCCGAGCGCCTGCAATTCCCGCCCGATGACGAGGCGGGCGAGCGTCAGGCCGACGAGCAGCGCGACGCCGGCCCATACGAAGGCGGCGATCGGGAAGAGGCCGAGCCGGCCGGTGGCGATCCAGCGCACGGCGGCATTCACCTGCCCACCCGGCGCACCGCCGCTGACGACATAGGAAAGGCCGACCAGCACGATCGACATGCCGAGCGTGATGATGACGGCCGAGGCGCGAAGCCGCGCGATGAACAGCGCATTGACCGCGCCGACCGCCGCGCCGAGCGCGAGCGGCATGACGAAGGACATCCAGGGCGCGCCGGTCGCGAACATGCGGTGCGCCAGCAGCACGTTGACCAGCGCGATCACGCCGCCGACCGAGAGATCGATCGAGCGGCCGATCATGGTGAGGCTCTGGCCGATGGCGACGAGGCCGAGCGGGACGGCCTGACGCAGCACGATCAGGAGAAAAGGCAGCGTCAGCGCCTTGGGCTGCAGGAAGGCCGAGGCGACGAGAAGACCAGCCAGCGCCGGATAGGCGGGAACGGAGACAGCCGTCAGCGCAAGGCTGCGGAGCCCCTGCACGAGGCTCGACGTCCGTCCCTCCGAGGCCATGCCGGCCGTCATGCACGCTCCTCCCATCCTCCCGCCGCGACGCTGGTGACCCGCTCAAGCCGGCCGCCCGCGCCCGCGGCGCCTCGCCTAATCGACTATACGTCGACCTGCGCGGCGTCAAGCATCATGCATGATGCATGATATTCGGGACTGGTTGATGGCGGCACCTTACTCTCGGCAGACGGGCGGGATGAACCCGGCGGGCCGGATCGGCATCAGTCGAGCGACTGTCCAAGCCGCTTGCCATAGGCGACGATGGACCGCCCGACCGGCGCGCGCTCGGCTTCATAGGCTTCAAGCGCCGCATCGAGGTCCGACGCGCCGCGAAGCGCGTCGCGGAGGGCGAAGGCGTCCCCGGCGGCCTTTGCCACGCCCATAGCGGTGTGCGGGCGGGCCACGAAGGCCGCGTCACCCATGAGGGCAATTCGACCGGCCACCATGCGCGGAGGCGCGTAGTCGAAAATGGCATGCAGGAAGGGCTGCTGCTCCGCCAGAACCGCGGCGGCGAAGGACGGCGGCAGCAGCCGCTCGGCGTCGCCCCGCATCTCAGCCACCATTTCAGGACGCACACGGCCGGGCGCAACCGAGAACGGTCGGCGCTCGCCATCGATATCGGTCAGAACCGCTTCGAGGGCATCGGCCGAATAGTGCCGATACCAGACCCAGTTGTATCGGCGGCGGCCCTTCTCGATCCCGCCATCCGCTCCGGCGACGAGATAGCCGAGAATCTGCGATTGCGGCATCTCGTAGAAGGCGAAGCGATCGAACAATTGATGCGCCGCCGATCGCGGAACGGCGCTTTCCGGCACCAGGCCGCGCCACGTCGCATAGCCAACATAGGCGGGGCGCGAGCTCCCGCCTGCAACGGCCGTGCGGACCACCGACCCGATCCCGTCGGCGCCGATCACGATATCAGCCTGTTCCGCGCTTCCGTCGGCATAGAGGACGCGGGCGCCGTCCCCCTCCCGCTCGACCGCCACCGCTTGCTGCCCCGTCTGATAGCGTTCTGCCGGCAGCAGTTCGCGGAAGCTGCGGAACAGCAGGTCCCACGACAATTGCGCCTGCGGCATTTGCTGGCGATGGATGATCCCGCCCGCCTGGTCGAGATAGATCCGTTCACGGGCGACGACGCCCATGCGCGCAACATGCTCGAAACCGACCTCGCGCAGGATTGCGAAGACCTCTTCCTGCGCAACGAGACCGGCGCCACGACCTTCCAATCCATGACGCGAGCGCTCGGTGACCGTGACATCGAAGCCTGCGCGATGCAGCAGCACCGCAGCGAACAGACCTCCGATCGAACCACCGACGACGAGGATGCGCGGGCCCAAGGCTTTTCCCTCCGGATCAATTCGGGCGGCAGCGGCGAGCAGCCCGTCGGAGTACCGATCTAAGCCAGGACGGTGCATGGTTCTGTCGGGAAGGCACGTCGGCCTGCGGCGAGCCAAATGCGCAGGGCGGCAACCCGCCGGGCGGGCGGCCGCCGTCACACGATGAAATCGACCACGCCGCCATCGACCCGGAGCGCCGCCCCCGTGGTGGCAGAGGCCAGCGGTGAGGCGATGTAGACGGCCATATTGGCGACTTCCTCGACGCTCGCCGGCCGACCGATGATCGAGGTCGGCCGGTTCGCCTTGATGAAATCGACGCCGGCTTGCTCGAGCGTCTTGCCCGCCGTCACATCGGCCTTCAGCATTTCGGCGACGCCTTCCGACAAGGTCGGGCCCGGCAGGATCGAATTCACCGTGACGCCGGTTCCCGCCATGCGCTTGGCGAGGCCGCGCGCGAGCGAAACGTCGGCCGTCTTGCTGACGCCATAGTGGATCATCTCGACGGGGATGTTGAAGGCGGATTCCGATCCGAGGAACAGCATGCGCCCCCAGCCGCGCGCCGCCATGCCGGGCAGATAGGCACGGGCGAGGCGCACGCCCGACATGACATTGACCTCCCAATGGCGATCCCAGACGGCATCATCCGTCTCGAAGAAATCCACCGGCTGGAAGATGCCGAGATTGTTCACGACGATGTCGAAATCGGGCTCCGCCGCGATCAATTCCGCCGCGCCGCCGGCGGTGCCGAGATCGATGGCGACGCCGCGCGCGCCGCCGCCGAGGCGCGCCAGCGCCGCGTCGACCTTGTCTCTGGTCCGCCCGTTGATGACGACCTCCGCGCCCGCCTCCTGCAAACCCTTGGCGATCGCGAAGCCGATGCCACCCGTCGATCCGGTGACGAGAGCGGACTTGCCGGAAAGATCGATCTTCATCCTCAATTTCCTTCGTTCACACGCGCAAAGGCCCCCCCTGCGCCCCCTCCGCACCGGCCCGATGGAATCGGAGACCGGTTCAGGCGGCCATCATAGCGCGATGCGAGCGACACGCATCGCGTGCGCCGACTATGCTTCCGGCGCCCGGAGAAGCGCGAACGAGAAGGTGCTCCCCTCTCCTCGCACCGAAATCGCCTCGAGCCTGGCGCCATGCGCCTCGATGATCGAACGGCAGATCGCGAGGCCAACGCCCATGCCGCAGCTCTTGGTGGTGAAGAAGGGCTCGAAGATCCGCGCAAGAACATCGGCTTCCATCCCGCATCCATTGTCGGAGACCGCGATGCGGATCGCGCCGTCCAGAGGGCTCGTCTCGATGGTGACACGGCCGTCAGACGACGCGCGCTCGCCGATCGCATGAATGGCGTTGGTGACGAGATTGATCAGCACCTGGCGGATCTGGACGGGATCGACGAGGACGGCGCCGCGCGCTGCGGCGAGACGGTCGACGATGGCGATCCGGCGCGCATCCGCTTCCCCGGCGACCAGTTGCAGCGCGTCCGCCACGACATCCTCGATCCGGACCGGAACCAGCGCGGGCGGCGCTTGCCGCGCGAGCGCGCGCAGCGATGCGACGATGCCCGCGGCACGGCGCGCGGATGCGCGGATCTGCTTCAGCCCGCTCACGGCCTCGCCGACATCGGGATGCGGGCGATCGATCCAGCGCAGCGCCGCGTCGGCATGCGTGAGGATCGTCGCGAGTGGCTGGCTGATCTCATGCGCCAGGGATGCGGCATAGCCTGCCATCGCGAGCGCAGGAAGCGAACCTGCCGATTGCTCTGCGGCCTCGCGCATGGCGAAACGCGCGCGCCTGTCGGCCCGTTCCGCCGGGGAGAGACGAAGTCTCCGCCGGGGTCTGCGACACGACGGACAAAGGCCTCCCGGTCCGAGCGCCCTCATTCGCGATCCAATTACCTGAACATTGATTATTGCGATAATTATTATCCTACCTCGGTAAGCCGAGCCTGAACAGCCCTTTCATTGTTGCGGCAATTTTTTCCGTGATAGGTTTTGTGACGATCCCAGGATGAGGATATCGCGAGACCGTGCCCCTCCCGCTCGACGACCAGATCTGCTTCACCCTGTATGCGACGAGCATGGCGGTCGGACGCACCTACCAGCCCCTGCTCAACGACCTCGGCATCACCTATCCGCAATACCTCGTCCTCTGTGCCCTCGGTGAAGCCGGGGAGCTGACGATCGGGGCCATCGCCCAGCGGCTCAGCCTGGAGCCGAGCACGATCACGCCCCTGATCAAGCGCATGGAGGCGGGCCGCTTCGTGGCCCGTCGCCGCGATCGCTCCGACGAACGGCACGTGCACGTGCAACTGACCGACGCCGGGCATGCCGTCCTGACGCGATGCGATTGCCTCAACGAGCGGCTGATCGAGCGCTCCGGGATGACGCTGGATCAGCTGAACCAGCTGAACCGCCAGATTCAGCAGCTGCGCGGCGCACTCATCGCGCCAGAGGCCTAGGGCGCCGAACCCTTCGTCACGTCTTTCCGGTCCCGACCGCAAGCGTCAGGACGGTCAGCTATGACATCGTCGGGATCGCCTCGCGGCTGCCCTGCCCCGATGGAAGCCCAATAGAAACGGGCCGGCGCATTGCTGCGTCAGCCCATTGTAGCAATCGCGGATCTGCCAGGCGGCGCCCGGTCAGCTTGGATTGGAGTTCTGGGGCGGCCCGTCGGTGCTCGGCGTATTGCCGCCGCCATGGGGACCGCCACCCCAGCCACCACCCTCATGATGCCCACCAGAGTGGCCGCCTTGACCCGGCGAGCCACCGCCGCATGACGGCCCGGGATCGGGCGAGGGGCCCGGACCAGGATCGGGGGTCGGCGTGGGTGCCGGAGCCGGGGGGGTGGCCTCACTCCGGCGCTCACCGAAAGTATTCGACCCGCCGCTGGAGCCGGTGCGCGCGCCGTCCGGAATGAAGATGGCCTTCTTCTGGGGCTGGCAGCTGGACGAATCGGTGCGGAAGGCGCGCTGCAGCCCGCCCTGATTCTTCAGATAGGGAAAGCCGCTCTCCAGCAGGCGATTGCGCTCGGACCGCGTCGTGACGCGGCGCGCCCCGCCGCCGGGCGGCACGACCGCGATGCCGCAGCCACCGGTCATGGTCACGCACTGGCCGGAATTGTCGCAGAGGCTGGCGCTGCCCTCATAGAGAACGAGCGTCGTCTCGCCATTGCGGCCGACCGAGAAGTCGAACTCCGTGCCGCGCACGCCGATGGTGGCGACGGGCGTCTTCAGAGAATAGGCGTTCTTCGGGCTCGAACCGGTGATGAAACGGAACGTGCCGCGCACGGCGTTGATCGAGACGTCCTCCGCCGTGCCGCGGTTCTTGTAGACGAAATCATCGATCACGAGGTTCGAGTTGGGGCCCACGACCAGCTTGGTCGAGTCGCGGAAACGCAGCTGCGCCTCGCCGATCTCTCCCGTCTGGATCTGGTCGCCGATATAGACCGGCGCGGCGACGTCGAGCATGCGCTTGCCGGTCGGCGACCCGACCGCATTCGCC
Organism: Kaistia hirudinis; assembly: GCF_014196455.1. GTDB lineage: Bacteria > Pseudomonadota > Alphaproteobacteria > Rhizobiales > Kaistiaceae > Kaistia > Kaistia hirudinis. Next base: position 15,060 of record NZ_JACIDS010000002.1, on the reverse strand, counting down.
TGCTGGATGACGGCGACGACCGAACCACTCGGCACGGGAGCATCGGCCCATGCAGCCGGCGGCACAGCCAGCACGGCCGCTGCGATCACGAACGGTAACGGACTGCGCGACCAAGGCATGAGACGAAATCTCCCTGGAAAACTTCCAAACAAGAATGCGAAATTGTATGCAATTTGGAAGCCCATAGTTTGAGCATCCACCGCTTCAATCGACAGCGTCGATCCGGCCGGATTTTTCTCACTGCCGCGGGCAGAAAGCAACCTAATCTTGATCTGCCGGTACGAGCGGCACACAGCTTCCGCCGATCGGCATGAATGCCTACGCAAATGGCGACCGTTGCTTCCTTAACCGGCAATCAAGCGCCGGCGAATAGTTTGGCGGAACTTCAATCCCCCGGACGGGAGACGATTCGATGACCATGGGCGAGGCGATAAGATCGGTCTTGTCGCACTATGCAAGCTTTGACGGCCGCGCGACACGCAGCGAATTTTGGTGGTGGGTGCTGTTCACAATCATCGCCTCGCTTGCGGCCGGCATATTCGACGGCCTTGCGATCGCGCCGATCCTCGGTCGCGACGCGTTCTACGGACCGCACGTGCTCTCGGCGCTGCTCGGCCTCGCGCTGATCCTCCCGGGGCTCTCCGTCTCGGTCCGCCGCCTGCACGACATCGACCGCTCGGGCTGGTGGATCCTGATTGGCCTCGTCCCGCTGATCGGCAATCTGGTGCTGCTGTTCTGGTATGTGCAGCCGAGCCAAACGGGCCGGAACAGGTTCGGCTGAGGACCCGATCAGGCCTCGACGCGTCAGGCCTTGGCGAGGGGGTGGTGCTCGGCGACGAGCGCCTTCAGCCGCTCCTCGAGCACATGGGTGTAGATCTGCGTCGTCGAGATGTCAGCATGGCCCAGCAGTTGCTGGACCACGCGCAGATCCGCGCCGTTCTGGAGCAGGTGGCTCGCAAAGGCGTGCCGCAGCACATGGGGCGAGACGCGGCTCGGCGCGATGCCGGCCGCCGCGGCCAGCTCCTTGAGATCCCGTGCAAAGGCCTGCCGGGTCAGCGTCCCGGTTTCGCCGAAGGAGGGAAACAGGAACGGGCTCGCCGGCCCCTCGGCCTCCCGGCGGAGCGTCACATAGCGCGCGATCGCGTCGCGGGCCCGCTCGGTGAGCGGCACGACGCGCTCCTTGCTGCCCTTGCCGCGCACCAAGAGCATGCGCAGTTCCGGGCGCGCCGCCGAGGCCGGCAATGTCACCAGTTCGGAGACGCGGAGGCCGGAGGCATAGAGCGTCTCCAGCAGCGCCGCGAGCCGCGCCGAGCGCAGCATCGCGGGTAGCGAATCGGCCGTGCCGACACGCGCCTCGGCGGTCGCGAGCAGGCGGTCGACCTCCGCCTCCGACAGGATATGCGGCAGAGGCTGGCGGCGCTTGGGCGCCGACACGATCCCCGATGGATCGTCGCTTCGCACGCCCTCGGAGAACAGGAAGCGGTGGAACTGGCGGACGGCGGAAAGGCGGCGCGCGGCCGAACTGGCGGCAAAGCCGCGCGCATCGAGCTCGCTCAGATAGCCGCGCACCTCGGCCGCGCCCGCCTTCTCGAAATCGGAGCCCTTGCTGGCCAGGAAGCCCGCATATTCCTCGATGTCGCGGCGGTAAGCTGCGAGCGTATTGGGCGAGGCGCCACGCTCGGCGCTCATCATTTCCAGGAAGGCCTCGAGATGATGCAGCCCGGTCGGGCGGGGAGCGGCCTCGCGCGTTGCCATCGCCATCAATCCCGCTGCAGCCGGTCGGTCGGGATGCGCACCGTGATCTCCCGCTGGCTCGGCGTGACGAAATTGGCGAGGCCGTAGACTGTGGCATAGCCGACGAGCGCGACCACGATGAGCGCCAGGAGGAAGCGCGAGAGTGTCGGCATGGCGCGGCGGTCGGCCTCTTGCTGATCCTGAGCCTTCCGACTTATGGCCGCCGATCGCGCCGATTGGCAAGCGCCCGGATCGCGGCCCGGGGGAATGGCGCTATTGACAGAGGTGGCCCCCTCCGGTTCTTCCTCCTCGCGGGCGAAGCGTGACATGGCAGGCGAGATGGGCGGCGAATCGGTCGACGTGGACGGGCCGAAGGACGAACGCGAGGCGATCCTGGACGGGCTCGGCGGGCGCTCCATCGTGCTGGTCGGCCTGATGGGCGCGGGCAAGACGTCCGTCGGCAAGCGCATCGCCACGCGCCTGCAGCTTCCTTTCGTCGATGCCGATGCGGAAATCGAGAAGGCCGCGCAGGCGACGATCCCCGAAATCTTCGCCAAGCATGGCGAGGCCTATTTCCGTGACGGCGAGCGGCGCGTGATCCGCCGCCTGCTCGACGGCCGGTCCAAGGTGCTCGCGACCGGAGGCGGCGCGTTCATGAGCCCGGAGACCCAGGCCGCGATCGCCGCCGGCGGGGTCTCGATCTGGCTGAGGGCGGATCTGGACGTGCTGATGGCGCGCGTGCGCAAGCGCTCCAACCGGCCGCTGCTCATGAACGAAGATCCGGAAGGCACGATGCGCCGGCTGATGGACGAGCGCTACCCGGTCTACGCCAAGGCCGACATCCACATCATATCGCGCGACGTCGCGCATGAGGTCGTCGCCGACGAGGCGGTGAAGGCCCTTGCCGATTTCGTCGCCGACGCCTCAAAGCAAGCAGGACCTCCATGACCATGACCGCCGAAGCTGCAGCCGCCCGGATCGCAGTGCGCGTCGAGCTCGGCACGCGGTCCTATGACATCCTGATCGGGCGCGGCCTGCTGGACGTGGCGGGCAGCGAGATCGCCGCCCGTCTTCCGGGCGCGCGTGCCGCCGTGGTGACCGATCGGAATGTCGCCGCGGCGCAGCTTCCGCGCCTCGCGGCTTCTCTGGCCGCAGCCGGCATCGAGGTCGTGCCCGTCATCATCGCGCCGGGCGAGGCGTCGAAGAGCTTCGGCATGCTCGAACATGTCGTCCGACAGGTCCTCGCCGCACGGCTCGAGCGGCGCGATGTCGTGATCGCGCTCGGCGGCGGCGTCATCGGCGACCTGACGGGTTTCGCCTCGGCGATCGTGCGGCGCGGCATGCGCTTCGTGCAGATCCCGACCTCGCTGCTGGCGCAGGTGGATTCATCCGTCGGCGGCAAGACCGGCATCAACACGCCCGAGGGCAAGAATCTCGTCGGCGCCTTCCATCAGCCCGAGTTGGTGCTCGCCGATACCGGCGCGCTCGACACGCTCTCGCCGCGCGAATTCCGCGCCGGCTATGCCGAGGTCGCCAAGTATGGCCTGATCAACGATGCGCCCTTCTTCGCCTGGCTCGAGGCGAACTGGCGCGGGATCTTCGCGGGCGGGCCGGAACGCGAACATGCCGTCGCGACCAGCTGCCGCTCCAAGGCGAAAGTTGTCGCCGCCGACGAGCATGAGACCGGCGAGAGGGCGCTGCTCAATCTCGGCCACACCTTCGGCCATGCGCTGGAGGCCGCGACGCATTATTCCGACCGCCTCGTGCATGGCGAGGGCGTTTCGATCGGCATGGTGCTGGCGCACCGCTTCTCGGCGCGGATGAACCTCTGTTCGCCCGATGATGGACGCCGCGTGGCGCGCCATCTCGCCGAGGTCGGCCTGCCGACCGAGATGCGTCAGATCCCCGGCGAACTGCCCGACGCCGACGGGCTGATGGCGCTGATCGCGCAGGACAAGAAGGTGTCGCGCGGTACGCTCACCTTCATCCTGACGCATGGCATCGGCGAATCCTTCATCGCCAGGGACGTGCCGCCCGCCGAGGTCCGCGCTTTCCTGAGGGAAACGCTGGAGGCCTGAGGCGGACGGCGTCCGGTCACGCAGCCTTCCGCCTAAGCGGCCTTGGCGTTCTTCTCCAGGAAGGCGCCGATCCGCTCGATCGCGCGGCGGATGTTCTCCGTCGAATTGGCGTAGGAAAGGCGGATATAGCCTTCGCCATAGACGCCGAAATCCGGCCCGCCGATCGTTGCGACGCCGGCCTCCTCGAGCAGCGCCGAGGCGAGCGGCTTCGCCTTCCATCCGGTCGCGGCAATGTTCGGGAAGGCGTAGAAGGCGCCCTTCGGCGTGGCACAGGAGACGCCCGGCAGGCGGTTGACCTCCTCGACCACGACCGCCCGCCGCCGATCGAACTCCGCGACCATGGCATGGACCTCGTCCTGCGGCCCGGTCAGCGCGGCGAGCCCCGCCCATTGCGACGGCGCGTTGACGCAGGACCAGCAGTTCACGGCGAGCTTGCGCATCTTGTCGACCAGCGAATCCGGCCAGATCGAATAGCCCATGCGCCAGCCGGTCATGGCATAGGTCTTCGACCAGCCATCGAGCAGGATCACGCGGTCGCGCAGCTCCGGATAGGACAGGAGCGAGGTATGCGCGAGACCGTCATAGATCATCTGGCCGTAGATCTCGTCCGACAGGATCGCGATGTCCGGCCAGGCGGCGAGACCGGCGACCAGCTTGTCGATCTCGGCCTTGGGCGTGACGCCTCCGGTCGGATTGGCGGGCGAATTCAGGATGATCAGCCGCGTCTGCGGCGTGATCAGCGCCAGCGTCTCCTCGGCGGAGAAGGCGAAGCCGTTCGCCTCGCGGATCGGAACGGGAACGGGCCGTGCGCCGGTAAACTCGATCATCGAGCGATAGATCGGGAAGCCGGGATCGGGATAGAGGATGTCCGCGCCGGGCTCGCCGAACATCAGGATGGCCGCGAACATGGTGACCTTGCCGCCCGGCACGACGACGACATTGTCAGGCGAAACCGGCGCCCCGGTGCGCTTCGTCACATCGGCGGCCACCGCCTCGCGCAGCGGCAGGATGCCCGTCGCCGGCGTATAGCCGTGATGGCCGTCGCGCAGCGCCTTCACGGCGGCTTCGACGATATGCTCGGGCGTGCGGAAATCCGGCTGGCCGATACCGAGATTGATGATGTCGCGCCCCTGGCGGGCGAGATCGGTCGCGCGGGCCAGAACCGCGAACGCGTTCTCCTCGCCGATGCGGTCGAAATTGGCGACACTCTTGAGCATTTGGGCCCTCCCCTCGGTTCGCTGGCCGGCGCTCTTTTGAACGGCTTTGGAGCTTTGCGCCAGTGCCACGACTCTGCCATTGATTTCGTATGATGTTTCAGCGCATCCTCGCGCCAAAATCAAACCGATTTAGATTTGGGAGATACGTCACCATGTCCGCCGCCACGCCGCTCAAACTCCGCTCGCAGGCCTGGTTCAACAATCCGGACAATCCGGGCATGACGGCGCTCTATCTGGAGCGCTACCTGAACTATGGCCTCACGCGCGAGGAGCTGCAGTCGGGCAAGCCGATCATCGGCATTGCACAGACGGGTTCGGACCTGTCGCCGTGCAACCGCCATCATCTGGAGCTCGCCAAGCGCGTGCGCGACGGCATCACTGCGGCCGGCGGTCTGGCGCTCGAATTCCCGGTGCATCCGATCCAGGAAACGGGCAAGCGCCCCACGGCGGCGCTCGACCGCAACCTCGCCTATCTCGGCCTCGTCGAGGTGCTCTACGGCTATCCGCTCGATGGCGTCGTGCTGACCACCGGCTGCGACAAGACCACCCCGGCCTGCATCATGGCCGCCGCGACGGTCAACATCCCGGCGATCGTGCTCTCCGGCGGTCCGATGCTGAACGGCTGGTGGAAGGGCGAGCGCTCCGGCTCCGGCACCATCGTCTGGAAGGCCCGCGAATGGCTGGCCGCCGGCGAGATCGACTATGAGGAATTCATGCAGATCGCCGCTTCGGCGGCGCCCTCGGCCGGTCATTGCAACACGATGGGCACGGCCTCGACGATGAACTCGCTCGCCGAGGCGCTCGGCATGTCGTTGCCGGGTTGCGCGGCGATCCCCGCGCCCTATCGCGAGCGCGGCCAGATCGCCTACGAGACCGGCAAGCGCGCGGTCGAGATGGTCTGGGAAGACCTGAAGCCGTCCGACATCCTGACGCGCGAGGCGATCGAGAACGCGATCGTCGTCAACTCGGCGATCGGCGGCTCGACCAACGCGCAGATCCACATCAACGCGATCGCCAAGCATGCCGGCGTGCCGATCGAGATGGACGACTGGCAGACGGTCGGCCACAAGATCCCGCTGCTCGTGAACCTGCAGCCGGCCGGCAAATATCTCGGCGAGGAATATCACCGTGCCGGCGGCGTGCCCGCGGTCGTCAACGAATTGCTGAAGCACGGCAAGATCCGCGAGGCCAAGACGGTCAACGGCAAGACGCTCGCCGAGAATTGCCGCGGCCGCGAGAGCCAGGACTGGGACGTCATCCTCCCCTATGACCAGCCGCTGGTGAAGGATGCCGGCTTCCTCGTGCTGCGCGGTAATCTCTTCGACAGCGCGATCATGAAGACCAGCGTGATCACCGCCGAGTTCCGCGACCGCTATCTGTCCAATCCGGACGATCCGGACGCGTTCGAGGGCCGCGCCGTCGTGTTCGACGGCACCGAGGACTATCATCACCGCATCGACGATCCCTCGCTGGAGATCGACGAATACACGCTGCTCGTGATGCGTGGCGCCGGACCGATCGGCTACCCCGGCGGTGCGGAGGTGGTGAACATGCAGCCGCCGGCCGCCCTCATCAAGCGCGGCGTGCATTCGCTGCCCTGCATCGGCGACGGGCGCCAGTCCGGCACCTCCGGCTCGCCCTCGATCCTCAACGCCTCGCCCGAGGCGGCGATCAATGGCGGCCTCGCGCTGCTCAAGACCGGCGACCGCATCCGCGTCGACCTGCGCAAGGGAACCGCCAACATCCTGATTTCGGACGAGGAACTGGCCGAGCGCCGGGCCGATCTCTCGAAGCACGGTGGCTATCACTTCCCCGGCAGCCAGACGCCCTGGCAGGAGATCCAGCGCCAGCTCGTCGATCAGTTCGACGAGGGCATGGTGCTGAAGCCGGCCGTGAAGTATCAGGACGTCGCGCATGTGATGGGCCTGCCGCGCGACAATCACTAAGAGGCCGGAAGGACGATCCATGCCGAGGCTCCGCATCGCGCCGCAATGGCTGAGCGAGCCGCTCTGGATCGTCCCGGACCGCAGGGAAGCCGAGCCCGTCGACCTCGACGATCTCGGCCTCTCCGACGACCTCGCCGACCGGATCGAAGAATGGATCGACGCGTTCGATGCCGTCCTCGACCCGGTCGATCCCGAGCTGTCCCGGTTTCATGACGCGAAGGCCGCTATCGCCTGGCGGCGCGAGGGCGAGGCGATCGCCGCGGCGGTGCGGCGCGAACTCGGCGCCGACTGGCAAATCGAACTGATCCTGCCCGCCGCGGAGGCGATCGAACCGCAATGAACCGCGAATGGCACGAAGCGAATCCGATGCCACCCAAGGCGAGCCTCAACGAGCGGATCGCGTGGCATCTCGAGCATGCGCGCGCCTGCGGCTGCCGCGAGATTCCCGCCTCGATCCTCGCCGAACTCGAACGCCGCGGCATCACGCCACCGATGCGCGCGACCCTCGCACGCCCTTCCTCTCAGGCGTGATTCCCAGTTAGGATCGCTGCTGAGCTGGGAGGAGCCCGAGATGGTAACGATAGCGATCGACCGGTGCGCCGAGGTCGGACGGCATGACTGAGATGTCCCCTCCCCTTGGCGACATCGTCGATACCCGGCCCGTGCCACCGCCGGCCCGCACCGTCCTCGAAGGGCGTCACATCGCGCTGGTTCCGTTCAGCGTCGAGGATCACGCCCGCGATCTGTTCGACCTGTCGTCCGGCCCGGCCAATGACGCGCTCTGGGCCTATATGGGACAAGGCCCGTTTGCGACTTTCGAGGCGTTTCAAGCGTACTACGCCGCAGCCGCGACGAAAGACGATCCGCTGCTCTTCGCGATCGTGGAAAGCGGGAGCCGGCGCGCCATCGGCCACGCGACCTTCATGCGCATCGCCCCGGCCGATCGCGCCGTCGAGGTCGGCAATATCCTCTATACGCCCGCCCTGCAGCGCACGATCGGCGCGACCGAAGCCATGTACCTCATGGCCCGTCACGTCTTCGACGATCTCGGCTATCGTCGCTATGAATGGAAGTGCAATGCGCTGAACGCGCCCTCGCGCCGCGCCGCGCTCCGCCTCGGCTTCACCTTCGAGGGCATTTTCCGCCAGCACATGATCGTCAAGGGCCGCAACCGCGACACCGCCTGGTTTGCGCTGCTCGATCACGAATGGCCCGGCGCCAAGGCCGCCTTCGAAGCCTGGCTCGACCCGGCGAATTTCGGCCCCGACGGACGCCAGCGTCGGTCGCTGGAAGAGCTCCGCTCCACCTGACACCAACCATTCAACAATAATCGAACGAGGAAACGACATGACGGATCGTCTGAAGGGCAAGCGCGCCTTCCTGACCGCCGCGGGCGCCGGCATCGGCCGCGCCACGGCCATCGCCTTCGCTGCCGAGGGGGCTCACGTCATCGCGACGGATCTCAAGGGCGAGCTGATCGCGGACCTGAAGGCGCATGGCATCGCCGAGACCCATTCGCTCGACGTGCGCAGCACCGAGGCCGTCGAGGCCCTGGCGAAGCAGGTCGGTCCGGTCGACGTGCTGTTCAACTGCGCCGGCTTCGTCCATCACGGCTCGGCGCTCTCGACATCCGACGCCGACTGGGATTTCTCTTTCGACGTCAATGTGAAATCCATGCACCGCACCATCCGCGCCTTCCTTCCGGGCATGCTGGAGCGGGGCAATGGCTCGATCATCAACATCGCCTCGGGCGCGAGCTCGATCCGCGGCCTCGCCAACCGCTATGTCTATGGCGCGTCCAAGGCGGCCGTCATCGGCCTCACCAAGGCGGTCGCGGCCGATCACATCCGTCAGGGCGTGCGTGTCAATGCGATCGCGCCGGGCACGATCAAGTCGCCCTCGCTCGACGGGCGCATCGCCGAGCAGGCCGCCAAGACCGGCAAGACGGTCGAGGAAATCCGCCAGCAGTTCATCGATCGACAGCCCATGGCGCGGCTCGGCGAACCCGAGGAAATCGCCTGGCTCGCGGTCTATCTCGCATCCGACGAGGCGAGCTACACGACCGGCCAGTGCATCTCGTCCGATGGCGGCTTCTCGCTGTAACTAGCCGGGACCGGTTGCCTCGCCCGCCCCGGCGGGCGAGGGCTGCATGCGCTCGTTCGAGGCATGCATCTTGTCGGCGAGTCCGCCGCCGATCAGCGCATAGATCGCCGACGCGATCTGCTGATCCTGCTTGCAGAGCTGGCGCAGCTTCGCCTGGTCGAGCGCCAGGATGCGGACCGTTTCCGTGACCATGACGCTCGCCGTCGCCGGCCGCCCGGTCGTGAACGCGATCTCGCCGATGAACACGCCGGGACCGACATGCGCCAGGATCGCGTCGTGGACCTTCACCTCGGCGCGCCCGGCGCAGATGAGCGTGAGATCCGCGACGGGGTCGCCTTCGCGGGTGATCATCGTGCCGGGCTCAAGCGTCTTCCAGCCGCCGGTGCGCAGCATGCGCGCGATCTGCGCCTTGTCGAGCCGCTCCAGCACGGGCGCCAGATAGACGCGCTCCTCCTTGGTGAGCTTCAGGCTCAGCCGGTCGCGCACGAGGATCGCGAGCTGCACGAGGTTGATGGTGATGAACACCGTGTCCCAGCCCATGGTGGTCCAGACGGGACCACCCGGCTGCTGCGACATGTAGGTGATCTCGAGACAGAGGCCGATGACGGCCACGATCCGCAGCCACATGATGTTCGTCAGCAGCCAGGAAATGCCCACCACGATATAGGTGAGATTGCCGACGATCAGGCCGAAATAGCCGCTGCTCTCATGCATGGTGAGTGGGTCCCCGCGCGTGAGGCCCGGCCGGACGCCGGGCCCGCAGCCGCGAAGCATAGCCGTCGTTGTTGCGGCGCGGAAGCGGCGCCGCAGCCGGCTTCCAATCAGCCGCGCGCCGTCCAGCCATGGAACGGCGTTTCGACGACCGGGCTGACCGGCGGCCGCCCGTCGCGCCACGCCATGAGGTTGTCGACGACGCGCTGACCCATCGCGTCGCGCGTATAGACCGAGGCCGAGCCGACATGGGGCAGCAGCACGGCATTGTCGAGCGCGATCAGTTGGGCCGGCACCTGCGGCTCCTTCTCGAACACGTCGAGACCCGCCGCATGAATACGCTTCTCGGTAAGTGCCGCGATGAGCTCCGCCTCGTCGACGACGGAGCCGCGGCCGATATTGATCAGGATGCCGCGCGGCCCGAGCGCGTCGAGCACGGCGCGGCCGATAAGCTTGTCGGTCGATGCACCGCCGGGCAGCACGCTGATCAGCGTGTCGACATTGCGCGCCATCTCGATCAGATCGGGATAATAGCGATGGTGTACGTCGTCCTGCGGACGGCGATTGTGATAGGCGACGGGCAGGCCGAACGCCTCGAGCCGCCGCGCGATCGCCTTGCCGATCCGGCCGAGGCCGACAATGCCGACGCTGCGGTCGCGCAAGGTCGCGCTGAGCGGATAGGCGCCCTCCAACCAACGACCGGCGCGCAGATAACGCTCGGCGGCGCCGAGTTCGCGCGCCGTCATGAGCAGCAGCCCGAGCGCGGTGTCGGCGACCTCCTCGGTCAGCACATCCGGCGTGTTGGTGACGACGATGCCCTTGGAGCCGGCATAGCGCGCGTCGATATTGTCGTAGCCGACGCCGAAGCTGGCGATGATCTCCAGCTTCGGCAGGCGGTCGATCAGGGCCGGATCGACGCGAAAGCCGCTCACGGCGACGGCGCGGATCTCCGGCGCCAACTCGGCGAGCTCCGCCTCGCGGTCCACGAGTTCATAAAGGCGATGCACCGTGAAATGGTCATCGAGCGCATTGTTCACGCTGCGCGCCATGGGGCCGGGCATCAACAGGCTGGGCCGGGACATTCGGGCTCTCTCCCTCGAGGTCTGGTTCATTGGGGTTCAGTTGGGACGGGTCGATTCCCGCACGATCAGTTCCGGCGCGATCAGGATCCGCTCCGTGCGCACGGGGAGCCCGGCGATCTGGTCGCGCAGCAGCGCCGCCGCCGTCGCGCCGATGGGCCCGGGAACATTGTCGACCGAGGTCAGCGCCGGCGTGGTCCAGGCGGCACCATCCGTATTGTCATATCCGGCGACCGCGATGTCCCGCCCCGGCTCGATCCCATGCCGGCGCAGCGCGGACATGAGCCCCAATGCGACGAGGTCGTTGAAGCCGAAGATCGCCGTCGGCCGCCGCGACAGCGCGAGCAGGCCCGCCACCGCGTCGCGGCCCGCGCGCTGCGTCATCGCCTCGGGAACATCAAGCGCCGGATCGATTTCGATTCCGGCTTCCGCATGCGCCGCGACATAGCCGGCGTGGCGTTCGCGGCCGGCGCTGGTCTGACGGCGGCCGCCGACGAAGGCGATGCGCCGGTGCCCCCTCTCGATCAGGTGCCGCGTCAGCGCGAGCGCGCCGGCGAAATCGTCGCCGCGCACCACGGGCACGCCGATCTCACCGATGTCGCGGCAGATCATCACGAGCGGCAGCCCGCTGCGCGCGACGCGCAGCACCTCGGCCGGCTCGGTTCCGACCGAGGGGCACATGATGAGCCCGTCGGCGCGATGCTGCATCAGCGTCTCGACGAAGGTGCGCTGCCGCCGCACATCGTCGGCGTGGTTGCAGATCATGATCGCCAGCGACTGCGCGTTCAGCTCCGCCTCGAGGGCGCGGAAGATCTCGGCGAAATAGGGATTCACGACGTCGTGCACGACCACGCCGACCATATTGGTCCGCGCCGTGCGCAGGCTCGCCGCCGATCGGTTCGCGACATAGCCGATCTCGTCGGCGAGGGCGCGGACGCGGATCCGGGTCTGCTCGGCGACGAGCGGCGAATCCCGCAGAGCCAACGAGATGGTCGCCGTCGACAGGCCGAGCCGATCGCCGAGCATGCGCAACGTCAATCCGCGCTGCGGCAGCTTCGGCAGAGGCGCGTCGCCCTGCGCGTCCGCAGGCTTCTCCCGGTCGGCCATCACCTCTCCTGGTCGCCACCCCAAGTCGTCTGTGCTATCGGCTTTAAACCAATTCAGTTCGGCGAAGAATCGCCTTTTTGAGCAGAGCGGGAGAAACATGATGGCAGCGACGCGCGTCGGCTTCATCGGCCTCGGGTTCATGGGCGAGGGCATGGCGACCAATCTGCTGGTCAAGGGCAACGCGCTCACCGCCATGGCCAATCGGCGCCGTGAGGCCGTCGACCGCCTCGTCGCGCTCGGCGCGAACGAGGTCGGCACCGCCGAGGAAATGGCGCGCGAATGCGACGTCATCTTCCTCTGCGTGACCGGATCGCCCGAGGTCGAGCAACTGATCGAGGGCACGGGCGGCATTCTCGCCGGCGCGCATCCCGGCCTCGTCGTGATCGACACCTCGACCGCCGAGCCGACCTCGACCGTCCGCCTCGCCGCAAGGCTGGAAGCGGCCGGCATGCATTTCGTCGATGCACCGCTCGGCGGCACGCCGGCCGGCGCCGCGGCCGGCACGCTCCAGGCGCTGGTCGGCGCCGATCCCGCCGTCTTCGAACGCGTCAAGCCGCTCATTGCCTGCTGGGCCGCGACCATCGTCCATGTCGGCCCGGTCGGCGCGGGCCACAAGATGAAGCTGATCAACAACTTCCTCTCGCTCGGCTATGCGGCGCTCTATTCCGAAGCGCTAGCGCTCGGCGAAAAGGTCGGCCTGTCGGCGGAAACGTTCCACTCCGTCATCGGCCAGGGCCGGATGCGCTGCGGCTTCTACGACACCTTCATGACCTATGTGCTGACGCGCGATGAAAACGCGCATCGCTTCACCATCGACAACGCCGCGAAGGACCTGCGCTATCTCGCCGGGATGGCCGATGCCGCCGGGATCGTGAACGCGCTCGGCGCCACCGTGAAGAACGAGTTCGTCGCCATGCAGGCCGCCGGCGAAGGCGGCAAGTTCGTCCCGATGCTGTCCGATTTCGTCAAGACGAAGAATGGGGTGTAGCTGGAGCGATCCGCATCGGACGTATGGCGCCTTTAGATTCCGCGCCAGCTGAGCCCGTCCGGTAGCGCATCCCGCGCGTAGTCGATCTGAAGGACGCGCCTCCGGCCGACTTGTGCCGAACGTTCCGAGGCGTGCACGATCGGCGTCGAATACGCCCAGATATCGCCGGCCCTTGCGAGACACGCGGCAACGCCGCACTGATCGACGATGGCGGGAATCTCCTCGATCGGGACCCGACCGAAGCGATGCGATCCGGGCGCAACCAGCAAAGGCGCGTTGGTCGCGGGCACGTCATCCAGGTGGACCCGAAGCGTGATCATGCGTGCCAGGAGTTCGAACGGCGGTTCGACATGGACGAGCCCTGCCTTGGTCGTCCAGGGACCGTAGCCCGCGACGTCGATGCGCTCCTCCACGCAGATCGTCCGGTCCTGGTGCCAGCCGAGTGACCAGTTGACCCCGTCCGCTTTGTCGAAGAGGACGGCGCGCACCGGTCGCACCGCGTCGTTGCCGGTCAAACTGGCGGCGATACGCCCGATCGCGCCCGCCGCATTGAGGCTTTCAATAAAGCCCGCCCGGCCCGCGAGCCGAACGCCAGCCCGTCCAGGCACGATGTCCGAAAGGTGATCGAGGAGCGTTCCGACGATCGAAATCGCAGCCCCCGAAAACAGCTGCGCTCCCTCCGAAGCGAGGCGCAACACCGGTTCGCTAGCACCAGAGCGATGGCGGTTCATTGGGAGCCGTCGGAACGCGCGCCTCGACCGGCCCGCTGCGCCGCGTCGCACCGGGCGATGTAGTCTTCCATCGTGACGAGGCCCATGTCGTTTAGAATGGTGTCGACTGCGAGGGCGGGATCGCGGCTCTCGATCGAGAACATGTGCTCCTCACCGAAGGTCTCGACGCGCACCCTGTCGCCATAAGCCTTCTGCATGGCGAGGATCGCCTCGCCCTGTCCGTCCGTATGCAGCCAGCGCTTGCCGGTGTCGAAGTCCCAGCTGGTGAGCCGGCCCCAACGGCTGGTGCTGGCCAGGATCCGGCCCGTGCGGTCGATGATCTTGCCGGCATAGGATTGGACAGACGAGACAACGATGAAGCCGTGCAGCCAGGCATAGGCCTGGAGGGGAAAGCCGCCCTCATAGGCGGAGAGCCAGCAGACGATGTCCGCACCGTCCGCCTTCATCTCCGCCCAGAGTTCGCGCCAGTTCAGATCGAAACAGACCGCAAGGCCGATGCGGCCGATCTCGGTCTTGAACACCGCGGAAGCCGAGCCCGGCCGAACGCCGCCCACGATCTCGCCCTCCGTCGGATGCTTCTTCGCATAGGTTCCGATCAGCCGGCCCTCTCGGTCGAGGAGGATCGCGACGTTGGAGATCGCGCCGTCGATGCGGGCGAACAGGCCGGCGACGACATGGATCCGATGCCGCTTCGCGCGTTCGGCCAGCGCCCGGACAGAGGGACCGTCCAAAGGTTCGGCGAGCTCTTCGATGCGCGACGCCGGCAGACCGGCGGCCTTGAATGTTTCCGGCAGACAGACGAGGTCGGCTTTCATCGCGCCGGCCGCGTCGATCAGTTCAAGGCCGCGGGCTAAGGTCTCGTCTGGATCGGGATGCGCCAGATTATAGGGCGGCGCAAAATCCTCGAGCGTCGCCAGGGACGTGGTTGCGATCCGAAGAATGGTCATGAGAACGTCCCCGCAGCCGGCATCATCCGAGCGAGACTATCCCGGATGACGGGAATTGCCATCAGCTGGCGACGGGCGCGTCGAGCTAAGTCTATAGGCTGTCGGTCGGTGATCCTGCTTGGAGAGCTATTGCCTTCGGTGCACCTGGCTCGACTCGTGGTAGGGGCTGACGCGCTATCCGCCTCCCCTGCCCTGCCGTGCTGCCAACGCCCAACATTGCGCGCCCATCCAGTCCGCCTTCGCGCGTTTCTGGCGGCTGTGACGGACGCGACGTGCATTCCTGCAGTGAGGCGTACCTGGTCGGCTATTTCCCTTGGGCATTCGGGGCCCCGTGGAGCCTCTTCCGCCGGCCTCTGGAACGACAAAAAGCCCCGGCGGATATTAATCCGGCCGGGGCTTTTTGGATGGGGGACATTGTG
>NZ_JACIDS010000001.1 GCF_014196455.1 Kaistia hirudinis | reverse complement strand
CGCTTCAGGCCGTGCACCACATAGCCCTTCGAAAGCAGAAGCTCCGATAGATAAGCCCCGTCCTGCCCCGTCGCACCCGTGATCAGCGCTACCTTGGTACCAGTTGAAGTCATTCAAAATTCCACGAAAAGATGTTGAGAACTGATCTGCAACCGACTGCTGCAAGACTTTGTCGACTGGTCGCTGCGTCGTACGAGTGAAGACAAAAGGACTGACATCGTCATTTATGCTGGCTTTTCGCGCACTGCACAAGGCCTATTGCGGTGCACATAAGATGGCGCGACCAGTTACGGGGCGGTGCTGACCCTGCGGCCTTTCCGTTTCGGCATGCTCGGACTCTGCGGAGGCGGCTCCCAAATGTGCCGCGTCTAGGGTCGGCCGAGGCAGTTCATTGAGTCAACTGGCGAATCTCGACCGCATCGGTCTTGATGACCCGTGTCGCCCGCCGCCATGGCCGCCGTCCGGGGCGGCCGTGGCAAATCCTCGCACAGCGTGAATCGGCCGTTTCGGTCTCCGATAAGGCCCGAGATTATTGCTGCGCTGCAGCAGGAACGTCGCCGCCGCGGACCGGATTGTCGAGATACCAGCGATAGGCCCGCGTAAGGCCGTCCTCGAACGAGGTCGACGCGGTCCAGCCGAGGTCCGCCAGGCGGGCGGTATCCATCCGCTTCAGCATGGTGCCGTCCGGCTTGGTGCGATCCCAGCGGATGTCGCCGGAGAAGCCGGTCACGCGCTTCACCGTCTCGGCCAGCTCGGCGATCGTGATGTCGGAGCCGGTGCCGACATTGATGTGGTCGTAGCCCGAATAATTGCGCAGCAGGAAGACGCAGGCATCGGCGAGATCGTCGACATAGAGGAACTCGCGGCGCGGCGTGCCTGTACCCCAGCAGACGACTTCGGCATCGCCGCGCTGTTCGGCCTCGTGGAAGCGGCGCAGAAGGGCCGGGATCACATGGCTCTTCTCGGGGTCGAAATAGTCATTCGGCCCATAGAGATTGGACGGCATCGCCGAGATGAAGTCGGCGCCATGCTGCTTGCGATAGGCCTGGCAGAGCTTGATGCCGGCGATCTTGGCGATCGCATACCATTCATTGGTCGGCTCGAGCGGGCCGGTCAGCAGAGCGTCTTCCGGGATCGGCTGCGGCGACACCTTCGGATAGATGCAGGACGAACCGAGGAAGAGCAGCTTCTCGGCGCCCGATTCGAACGACCCGTGAATGAGGTTCGCCTCGATCATCAGGTTTTCGTAGAGGAAGTCGGCCGGGTAGGTGTCATTGGCGAGAATGCCGCCGACCTTCGCCGCCGCCACCACGACGACATCCGGCTTGGTGTCCTTGAGAAAGGCGAGCGTCGACGCCGAATCGCGCAGGTCCAGCCGGTCGCGCCCCGCCGTGATCGCCTCGACACCGTCCTGCTCGAGCCGGCGCACGATGGCCGAGCCGACCATGCCGCGATGGCCGGCGACGAAGACGCGCTTGCCGGCCAGATCATAGTGCGAGGGGAGGGTGGTCGGGTCGACAGTCATGGAGTTTCCTCTTGCGCGCGCGGCCGTCGCCGCGCCGCCGATCGATGCAGATGCGCATCATACCATCGATGGTGCGTCGCGATAGTCTTGATGCACTGCGATCGTCGTCGGGCAAAGTCCGATGCGCCGCCGCATGGGCGCTGGATATCACACCCGGAGGAAGTGGGCACGGCGCCCCTGCTGAACCGCAACGGCCCCCTGCCGGATGCCGGGCCGGAGATCCGGCCCCGCATCCGGATGGCGCGTCCGTCAGATCTTCCGGAGCATGCGGCACAGCGAGACGAGCCCGTCATCATAGACGGCAGGCTGGCGCAGGATGCTGCCGCATTTCTGCTTCATCAGCGCCTGCTCACGGGAGTCGAGGCCGCTATAGTAGCGGATCACCTGCGTGGGCACGGCACGGCCGAGGCCATTGCCGCCAAGGCCGCCGGGGTTCTGCCCGAGCAGCCCGCCGCCGCCAGCGCCATTGCCGGCGCCGCCGCCATTGCCGCCGCCACCCGATCCGCCACCACCCCCGCCGCCGCCGGAGCCGCCACCGCCGAGACCGAGCGAGGCGTTCACGGAGGTGTTGCCGCCGATGGCGTTGGTCCCGACATTGGCGCCGGCATTGACGGAACCGCCACCGATATTGGCGTTGACATTGGCGTTCGTCGCGCCGCCGACCGCACCGGTCGAGGCGTTGACATTGGCATTCGCGACATTGTTGGAGCCGCCGATCGTCGCGTTCACATTGGCGCTGGTATTCGCGACGGTGTTCACGCTGGCCGAGGCGTTCAGGCCGCCATTCTGGCCTTGCCCGACGCTGGCATTCACGCCGGCGACGCTGACATCCAACGCCGCGGCCGAGACTGTGGAGAGAAAGATCGCGGCGACCGCCGCGGTAGCGAACTTGATCATGGCATCCTCCTCGCGAAACGGGACTTCCCTAGACCCACTTCCAGGACGGTATGATCCGCCGTGACCATTCAACGGAGTAAGCCGCGAAAGGTTTCACGTAAAACGAGAAGATCAAACGCGCTGCACGGACGGTTGATGCCGCGCTAACCCGATGTGTAAACTTCAATACGATGATGGGCCCTGGACGCGCTTGGCGTCAGGACTTGCGCGCTGCCGGCGTATGCCGGCGCGATCGAATGCCAGCGCGGCGCGGAAGGCGCCGGGCTGCTTCGCCCGGTCGCCCCAAATCCGCGCGGCTGTCAGCCGTTCCAGGATTGCTGTTGCGCGAGTTCCGCCTTGATGCGGCCGCGCCGGCGCTCGCGCTGCATGATGTAGAGACCGCTGCCGACGACGATCGAGGCGCCGAGCGCGACGAGCGGGTCCACCGTGGTCCCGAACAGCATGTAGCCATAGACGACGGCCCACAGCATCATCGAATACTGCATCGGCGAGATCACCGAAGCCGGGGCCAGCGAAAGCGCCCGCACGATCAGGAACTGTGCGCTGCCCATGAGCAGGCCGGCGCAGGCGAACAGCGTCATGTCGTGCAGCGTCGGCATCTGGAAGGTGGCGATCATGCCGGGAAGGCTGACCACGACCAGGCCGAGCACGACGGCGAGCACCATCACCGAATGCTGCTCCTCGCGCGCGATCCGGCGCATCACCAGCACGGTGAACGCGCCGATGACGGCGGCGGCGAGTGCGGCGGCATGGCCGAGATGCAGCGTCTCGAAACCGGGACGCACCATGACGATCACGCCGATGAGCCCGACGATGACCGCTGCCATGCGGTGACGGCCGACGCGCTCCCCGAGCAGCGGGATGGAGAGCAGCGTCACCATCATCGGCGTCGAGAAGAAGATGGAATAGGTCTCGGCAAGCGGCAGCTTGGAGAAGGAGAAGAAGCCGAAGACGGTGCCGGTGCCGGCGAGGAGACCGCGCAGCACGATGAGGCGGGGATGCCGCACGCGCAGCGTCCGCAGCCCGCCCGAGCGCGCCAGCATGATCGCAATCGGGATCAGCGCGAACAGCGCCTGCGTGACCACGATCTGGAAGACGGAGTAGCGCGCCGTCAGGACCTTCACGGTGGCGTCGCTCGTCGCGAACATCAGGTTCCCGACCAGCGCGATCGCGATGCCGCCGAGCACGCGCTCGCCCGTCTCATTGGGCGCATGGACGACGGCGCTCATGGCGCGCACTCCCGTCCGAACGCGTCCTGACGGGGCGCGAAAAGCGACAAAGCGTCCGGCCGCCAAGAGGCGGCAGCGGGCCGAAGGAAGGCTGAGGAAAGCACTGGAACCTCGAAGGCAGGGGAGTTGCCCGCCGCCACGAATACTTCAATGACAAGCAACAGTGCTGTTGAAGTCCCGCACTGTGGCAAGGTCAAGGCAGTTGTGGCCACTTTCGTTGCGTTGCACTGGCGCTGTGGCGCGAATGACGCTATCGGCAGGGCCGGACCGGCTGAGGGAGGGAACCATGACGGCTGAATTCGTACTCGCGGAGCGCATCGCGGCTGAAAGCGTGGCGCTTGCCGACCTGCCGCTCTGCCATGTCCGCCTGATGGATGACAGCCGCTATCCCTGGCTGCTCCTGCTGCCGCGACGCCCCGGCCTCGTCGAATGGACCGAGCTTGCGCCGGAGGATCTCGCGACGCTTTCGCTTGAGATCGCCGAGGCCTGCAATGCGCTGCGCGCCGTCGCCTCGTTCGAAAAGCTCAATATCGGCGCGCTCGGCAACATCGTTCGGCAGATGCATGTCCATATCATCGGGCGCAGCGTCGGCGACGCTGCCTGGCCCGATCCGGTCTGGGGGCGCGGCCAGCGGCAACCCTATGCCCCGGCCGAGCGGGATCGCCTTTCTGCAGATCTCATCGCGCAACTCGCCCGACGCGCGTGACATCGCGCCGTTGCTCGTAAACGTGGTTACTATTTCCTCTACGGCCTGAGCTGCGGCTAACCCGCCATTAACCATGGATGGACCAATTTGAGCCTGAAGGCGGCGTGCGGCTGCTTCGGGCAAGGGCCCGTTGCGCCGCGCCCGGCGGCGGGGTCCTGCGCGAATGCAGGGGCCTGCGATCCATGGTGCGTGCAAGGAGGCCGGGATCTTGGTGGATCCAGCGCCAGAGCTGAGGGCGAACGATCGGAGATCGGTGGCGAGCCAGCGGCGCGCTGCACCGGCCGTCGCTCTCTGCGTGCTCGCGCTCGCCACGCTGGCTGCCTGCGCGCCGCGCCCGTCCGACATCGAAACCAGCACCATCGCCAATCGCCAGCCGCTCGAGAGGGCCATGGTCGCCATGCCGCCGGGCGGCCCGGCGATCGTCGGCGTGATCGAGAAGCGCTACGCGAATTCGACGACGCAGGAGATCGTGCTCGCCAACAGCGCGCGCAATCCGAATCAGAACTTCATGCGCGTGACCATGTTCGGTCCCGTGAAGCTCACCACCGGCCGCTACAATGATCTGGCGAACGACCCGCTGACCTTGATGAATGCGGGCCAGGAAATGCGCTGGTACATGCCCGGCGTGAAGATGACCGTCTCGACCCTCTACGCGCAGAACAAATACGGCTCGTTCGGCTATGCGACCGGCCGTTCTTCGACCGGCGACGGCTGCATCTATGCCTGGCAGCGCATCCGCGCGCCGGATCATGATTCGACGATGATCAGCAATCAGGGAACGATCGCGATACGCCTGCGCTATTGCGCGCCGGGGGCCAGCGACATCGACCTCCTGAACGTCATGGCCGGCTTCACGATCAATTCCTACTTCCTGTCGCCGGGCTGGAACCCCTTTGGCGCGCCGCCGCAGCCGCCGGACGAGCTCGGCAAGCCGGGGGCCACGGTGCTGCCCGACGCGACGGCCTTCACGGGCTCGGTTCCCCCCGTCACGCGTCCCGTCAAGCCGCGCCGCGTACCCGTTGCGAGCGACGAGGCCGATGCGCTGCCCGCGGCGACCGAGACCTATGTCGTGCCGGCGGCCACCGAAACATACGCCGTTCCGGCCGCGACGACGTCCACGACTTATCCCGCTTCCGTGCCGGCAACCGGCAGTCAGACCAGAGTGGAGGGCTACGCCGTCGTGCCGCCGCCGTAAGGCGACAAAAGCGTAACTGTTTCATATCGCTTGAGAGAACTTCTTCATACTGCGCCGCGAAAATGAATGTGCAGCGCGAAAATGAGTATCGCGATTTCGGTTCGGGGCTTCGGGTTTCTTCCGAATCGAAGATTGGGCTTTGTCCCGCGGCGGCGATTGTCGCTCCGGCCGCGGAAAGAGGATTGTCATGGCGAAGCTGGCCATCGGCCTTGTCTGGGGATTGGTCACGTTAGTGGTCATCGCCCTCATCACGCTGCCGATCAATCTGCAGGCACATCTCGTCGCCGGCGCCATGGTCGTCGGGCTGATGATCATTCTGAAGCTGTTCACGCGGCAGGGCGTCTGGCGCCAGATCGCGCTCGCCCTCGGCACGTCCATCGTGCTGCGCTACGCCTATTGGCGCACGACCAGCACGCTGCCGCCGATCAACCAGCCCGAGGATTTCATCCCGGGGCTGCTGGTCTATCTGGCCGAGATGTACAGCATCTTCATGCTGTTCATCAGCCTGTTCGTCGTCATGCGCCCGATGGCGCCGCGCACGCTGAAGGTTTCCTCGTCCGACCCGGATCTGCCGACCGTCGACGTCTTTGTGCCGACCTATAACGAGGATGCCGCGCTGCTCGCCACCACGCTCGCCTCGGCGCGGGCGATGGACTATCCGCCTGAGAAGCTCACCGTCTGGCTGCTGGATGACGGCGGCACGGTGCAGAAGCGCAATTCCGACAATCTCGAAGCCGCGCACGAGGCTGAGGCGCGCCATGTCGAGCTGCAGAAGCTGGCCGCCGATCTCGACTGCCGCTACCTGACGCGCGAGCGCAACGAGCACGCCAAGGCGGGCAACATGAACAACGCGCTCCAGCACGCCACCGGCGAGCTCGTGGCGGTGTTCGACGCGGACCATGCGCCGGCGCGCGACTTCCTGAACTATACGGTCGGCTATTTCCGCGAGACGCCGAAGCTGTTCCTGGTCCAGACGCCGCACTTCTTCCTGAATCCGGACCCTGTCGAGCGCAATCTGCGAACCTTCGAGACGATGCCGTCCGAGAACGAGATGTTCTACGGCATCATCCAGCGCGGTCTCGACAAGTGGGACGCCTCTTTCTTCTGCGGCTCGGCGGCCGTGCTGCGCCGCGCCGCGCTCGACCAGACCCACGGCTTCTCGGGCATCAGCATCACCGAGGACGCGGAAACCGCGCTGGAACTGCATGCGAGCGGCTGGAGCAGCGTCTATGTCGATCGCCCGCTGATCGCGGGCCTGCAGCCGGCGACGTTCACGTCCTTCATCGGCCAGCGCAGCCGCTGGGCGCAGGGCATGATGCAGATCCTGCGTTTCCGCTTTCCGCCCGGCAAGCGCGGCCTCTCCTTCGCGCAGCGCCTTTGCTACATGTCGTCGACGCTGTTCTGGCTGTTTCCGATCACGCGCTGGATCTTCCTGCTGGCGCCGCTCTGCTATCTCTTCTTCAATCTCGAGATCTTCACGGCATCGGGCGCGGAATTCCTCGCCTATACCTCGTCCTATATGCTCGTGAACCTGATGATGCAGAACTATCTCTACGGCCGCTTCCGCTGGCCGTGGATATCGGAGCTCTACGAGTTCGTGCAGGGCGTCTATCTGCTGCCGGCGCTGATTTCGGTCATCCTCAATCCGAGCAAGCCGACCTTCAAGGTCACGGCGAAGAACGAGTCACTCGACGAGTCGCGCATCTCCGAGCTGGCGCGGCCGTTCTACATCATCTTCTTCGTGCTGCTCGCCGGCGTCTTCATGACGGTCTGGCGCATCTACACCGAGCCCTACAAGGCGGATGTCGCGCTGGTGGTGGGCGGCTGGAACCTGCTCAACATCCTCATCGCCGGCTGCGCGCTCGGCGTCGTCTCCGAGCGGCAGGAGAGCCGGCAGAGCCGGCGTGTCGACGTGAAGCGCCGCTGCGAGCTGATCATCGGCGACCGCGCCGTGCCGGCGACGATCGAGGACGCCTCGGTCGGTGGCGCGCGCGTCAACCTCGTCGGCTTCAAGGCGCAGGACCTCGAACGCGACATGCGCTGCGTGCTGCGCTTCAAGACGAGCGTCGAGGTGAGCGATCCGTCGCTGCCGATCAACATCCGCTCGGTCTTTGCGAGCCCGAAGGGCATCGCGATCGGCTGCCGCTACGAGCCGAGCCTGCCGGATCATTTCAGGATGATCGCCGATCTCGTCTTCGTCAGCTCCGACCAGTGGGCGAAGTTCCAGTGGTCGCGGCGCGTCAATATCGGGATCCTGCGCGGCACGATCTGGTTCATCGGCCTGTCGCTGTACCAGACCGGCCGCGGCCTCGGCTATCTCGTGCGCTCGTTCCGCCGGGAGGCGCCGAAGCCGGCCGGTGAGAAGGGGGCAGCATGACGCGTCGCCCATCGCTCCCCGTCCTCGCGCTCGTCATCCTCGCCCTGGCCGGTCCCGCCTGGGGGCAGGCGGCGCAGCCCTTCGACATGACCGGCGACGGATCGGGTTCTCCCGCTGCGCCGGCCGCGCCCGGCCGGAGCTATGCGCCGCCGATGAATCTCGGCGGCGGCAATCCCGCGGCGGCGCAGCCGGACGGCATCCCGATGATGGTGCCCTCGCTCGGGCCGGGCGGTGCCGCCCCCGCGCCATCGGCGCGGGATGTGCCGGCCGTGCCGGCCATCCCGGCGCTTCCCGCCCAGCAGGCGGCACCGGCTCCGGCACCGGAACCGGCGTCTGCGTCTCCTGCCGCGCCGCCGGTCCCGGCGGGTGCGCCGGCCGTTGCCGCCGCCGCGGAGGCGCCGGGCGCCGAGGCCTTCCGCTACATCGTGCCGTTCCCGGCGCTCCGCCTCGCCGGCGAGAACGAGCAGCGGACCTGGACCATCTTCCTGACCGCCCGCGAGGCCGCCGCCCCGGCGCGGATCAGTGTCGCCTACAAGAACGCGCTCGTCGTCATGCCCGAGGCGTCGCGGCTGCGGGTGCTGCTCAACAACCAGATCGCGCTCGAGCTGCCGCTCGCCTCGTCCGACGGCTTCACCACGGCTTCGGCCGACATCCCGGCCAATGCGCTGCAGCCAGGCGCCAATGTCGTCCGCTTCCAGGCGATCCAGCGCCACCGCACCGACTGCTCGGTCCAGTCCACCTACGAGCTTTGGACCGATATCGACAGCGAGGGGACCCGGCTCTCCTTCCCGGGCTCCACGCGCGGCGATCTCGCGCCGCAGACGCTCGAAGACCTGCCCGCGATAGGCTACGACGCCACCGGCCGCACCACGATCCACATCGTGACCGCGCGGGTCGAGGATGCCGCACTGGCGACGTCGATCGTGACGCTGTCGCAGGCGCTGGCCCTGTTCGGGCGCTATCCCAATCCTTCGATCGTGGTGACCGAGGGCAAGGGCGAACCGGACCCCATCGGGACGCTGACCGTCGTCCTCGGAGCGTCGAACGATATCGGCGCGCTGATGTCGAACCCGCCGGACGCCTCGGCCCAGCCTGTGGTCGGCTTCGTCAACGAGCCTTCGCTCGGCTCCGTCGTCCTCGCCGTGACCGGATCGGGCTGGGGAGCCGTCGAGGCGGCCGTCGAGGCCATCGCCGCGCGCGTCTCCAGGCCTCTCGACGTACCGCGCACGGCATTCGATACGTCCGCCTGGTTCTATCCCGACGTGCACATGTTCCTGGGAGAGGGCAGCATCACGCTGGATCAGCTCGGCGTGTCGACGCAGCAATTCTCCGGCCGCCGTTTCCGCGTCACGTTCGGTGTGGGCATCCCGTCGGATTTCTATGCCGACGCCTATGGCGAGGCGACGCTGCTCCTCGACGCGGCCTATACAGCCGCGGTCCGGCCGGCGAGCCATATCGATATCTATGTCAACGGCCAGATCGCGGCGACGACCCGCATCGTCAGCACCGCCGGTGGCATCTACCGGCATTTTCCGATCCAGATCCCCTTCCGGCATTTCCGGCCGGGCGTGAACCAGATCGAGCTCGAGGCTGTGCTGGAGACGGAGGCGGATCGGGCCTGTGCGCCGAACGGCTCGGCGACAGGGGCCGACCGCTTCGTGCTGTTCGATACCTCGGCCTTCTCCATGCCGGCCTTCGCCCGCATCGGCCGGCTGCCCGATCTCGCCGCGTTCGCCGGGACGGGCTTCCCCTACAACCGGCAGCCGAGCCCCTCCGCCCTGGTGCTGATACGTTCGAACGAACGGACGGTGTCCGCGGCGGCCACGCTGGTGGCCCGCCTCGCCATGCAGTCGACGCGGATCGTTCCGCTCCTTGCCGTGCCGCCCGCGAATGTCGGCAACCGCCCGGCGATCTTCGTCGGCGCCTCATCCCAGATTCCGCCGAACGTCCTCAGCGTGCTCAACATCTCGCGCGATATCGCCACGCTGTGGAAACCGGATTCCGGCGCGGCGGCCAGCGCCGGCGGATCGGCGCAGCCGCGCCTGCCGATCGATCCCGACACGGCCAACACCGACGCGCTGTTCGATCAATGGCGCGAGAAGCTGTCCGACGGCGGTGGCTGGCGCGGCCAGGTGAGCGGTCTCGAAGACTGGATGAAGCGCACCTTCGACATCTCGTTCGCGACGCTCAGCCTGACGCCGACGCTGGCCCCACCGTTCATGCCGAAGCCGAGAAACAGCCTGTTGCTCGCCCAAGGCCTCGGCCCGGACAATACGGCGCCCTGGACGCTCCTGACGGCGCCGACCGAAGAGCAGCTTGAGGAGGCCACCCGTTCGCTGGTCGCGATCGAGACCTGGCCAACGATCAGGGGCCAGTATGCCGCCTATAGCCGTTCGACCGGCATGGTTGAAACGACCGACCCGGTGCAGGTTGCCTTCTTCCAGACGCGGCCGTTCTCGATCGGGAATTCGCGTCTGATCGCGGCCAACTGGCTGTCGAACAACATCACCTTCTATGCGATCTGCCTCATCACGATGTGCATCGCGCTTGGGATTGTCACCTCGACGCTCATCCACCGTCTTGGGAGGCCGTCATGAAATCGCGGCTCGAGCTGGCTGCCCTGGTGTTCGGCGCGACGATGACCGTCTCGCTCTGCGCAGCGCATGGCGATGAGCTGACGATCCGCGGCACCATCGCGCCCGCGGCATGGCAGGCGTTCGAGGCCCGCTTCGTCGACCAGAGCGGCCGGGTGATCGACGACGCCAATGGCGGCATCAGCCATAGCGAGGGGCAGGGCTATGGGCTGATCCTGGCGCTGGCGGCCGACGATCGCGCCTCGTTCGAACGCATCTGGAGCTTCACGCAGACCGAGCTGATGCTGCGCGACGACGGGCTCGCCGCCTGGCGCTGGACGCCCGCGATGCCGCATGTGCCGGATATCAACAATGCGACCGACGGCGATCTGCTGATTGCCTACGGACTGGCCAAGGCGGGCGACGCGTGGGGCGTGCCGGGCTATACCGAGGCGGCGACGAAGATAGCCACCTCGATCGGCAGCGAGACACTGGAGGCCTACAAGGGGCAGCTTTGGCTGCTCCCAGGCGCGCATGGGTTCTCGGCGAAGGATCGTGCGGACGGGCCGGTCGTCAATCTCTCCTATTGGCTGTTCGAGGCGCTGCCGGTCATGGCGCGCCTCGCGCCCGACATCGAATGGAGCGCCGTCTGGACATCGGGCCTCAAGCTCAGCGAGACGGCCCGCTTCGGACATGTCGGCCTGCCGTCTGACTGGCTTTCGGTACATGATGCGGCGCCGGTGCCCGCGGCGCAGTTCACACCGGATTTCGGCTACAACGCGGTCCGGATCCCGCTCTATCTCATGCGCGCCGGCCTCTCGGACCCGCGCTGGCTGGCGCCCTATACGCAGGCCTGGCACGGCGGGGCGCAGACGGGCATCCCGCTCGTCAACGTCAAGACGGACCAGGTCGTGGCGCGGCTGACCGAGCCGGGCTATCGCATGCTCGCGGCGACGCTCGACTGCGTCACGGCGAAGACCCCGCTGCCGGAGGATCTCAAGCTCTTCCGCCCGACGCACTATTACCCGTCCGCGCTCTATCTGCTGTCCGTTTCGTTTCTGGCGGAAAGGCACGCGGAATGTCTGTGAGGCCGGTCTTCCTCGTCATCGGGTCGATTGCCATCGCCGGCGTGATCGGCGCGCTGGTCATTCGCCAGACGCACGGGGCGAGCGACCCCGGCTCTGCCTTCATGACGAGCGCGGCCGCCAGCCCGACGACGCAGCCGGCCGGCAGCTTCCCGGCGATACCGGATGGACCGCGGTACTCAGGCCGCGCGGCGTCCGCCGTCAGCCCCCAGATCGCCCAGGCCCCGACGCCGGTCCAGCCCCGCGTCGTGCTGCCGGGCGCCGTTCCCGCGGTCGCGCCGACCGGCGCGGGTGCGGCAGCGCCGGCCGCTGCCCCCGCCGCGCCGCCGGCAGCGGCTCCGGCTCCGGCACAGGCTGCATCGGGCGACGCGAATACCGCGGAGGACGGTCAGGCGACGGCGGCGCCCCAGGTCGACGAGACGGCCCTGCGCTATTTCGCGCGGCAGGGCGATACCAAGCGTCTCGAGGCGGAAATTGCCCGTCTCAAGGCGCTTTATCCCGATTGGTATCCGCCGACCGACATGACGGCGCCGATCTCGGTGCCGGATCCCAAGCTCGACCAGATGTGGAAGCTCTACAGCACGGGCCGCTATGCGGCGGCGCGCGCCGCCATCGCCGATCGGCTGGCGCGTGAGCCCGGCTGGCGTGTTCCGGACGATCTGTTGAAGCGGCTCGACATCGGCGAGGCCAAGGACCGGCTGATCAACGCCTCGAATGCCAAGCAATGGAACACGGTGGTGCAGATCGCCGCGGCGACGCCGAGCCTGCTGACCTGTTCGGACGTCGATGTGCTCTGGCGGGTCGCCGAGGCCTTCGCGGCGACGGACCGTTCGGCGCGCGCCCGCGATGTCGGCCTCTATATCCTCACCAATTGCCAGGACCCCAAGGAGCGCCTGGCGACGGTGCAGAAGGCGATGCAGTATCTCTCCGATGCGGAGCTCGCGGAATTGCTGGCGCTCGAGCGCGTCGGCGCCGATGGCCGCGGCGAGTTTGCGGCGGTCAAGACGGACCTCGCCCGCCGCCGCGTCGGAGCCGCAGCGAAGGACAAGGCGAAAGTCGCCTCGCCGGAGGATCTCGCCCTGATCGAGCAGGCCGCCCGCGACGGCACGACGGCCGATGACGCCGTCTTGCTGGCCGGCTATCTCTTCCAGCACGAGGACATCGAGAACGCCGCCAAATGGTACCAGCTCGCGCGCACGCGGGCCGATACGCCCGAGATCGCGCGCGGCCTCGCCTATGCGCTCAATGCGCTGGGACAGCAGCAGGAAGCGGAGGCGGCAGCCTATCGCTGGCGCGATGCCGGACCGGAGAACAACGAGGCCTATCTCGTCGTGGCGACCGCGCTGCTGGCGCTCGACCCGCCGGTGAAGCTCGATGCGGCCATCGTGGCGCGCATGGCGAAGGCGATCAGCGCTGCCAAATTTGCGCCCGGCGCCCGGGAACTCGGCTGGTACGCCTATAATACCGGCCAGCCGCTTGCGGCGGCACAGTGGTTCACGGCCGCGCTCACGTGGAAGCCGGATGATGAGCCATCCGCATTCGGGCTCGCGCTTTGCTACGACAAGCTCGGCGCCAAGGCGGCGCTGCAGAAGGTCATCAAGGTCTGGGGGCCGCGCTCGCAGCGGATCGCCGATATCGGCAATCCCAAGGCACGCGCCGGCCGCACCGGCCTCGACGCCCTGCCCATGCCGCCCAGCATCGCCGACCCCCAGCGCCAGGCGGCCCTTTCCGAGCCTGCCGTCGACGTGACGCGGGTCGCCGTGCCCGGCCCCGATGGCAAGCTCGTCGTCGAGCCGCTGCCGGCGGCCGCGCCGGCGCCACGCGCACCGCGCGCGGCGGTCGCCGCGGCGCCGTCATCTGGTGGTGGATCGGGCGGGGGCGGCGGCGGTGGCGCGCGGAACTGCTCGGGGACGATCCAGCCGGACCGCCTGTCCGGCTCCGCCGCGCTCAGCCGCGGCTGGTGCCTGCTCGATCTCAACCGGCCGATCGAGGCGGCGGATGCCTTTGCCGCCGCCATGCGCTCGACCAGCGGCAAGCTCCAGTCCGACGCGGCCTATGGCAAGTCGCTCGCCGATCTTCGCGCCGGCCTCACCGATTCCGCGGCGATTGCCGCATCGTCCGCGCCGCAAGATACGCAGCGGCGCGTCGCCCTGCAGACCGAGATCCTGACGCAGCGCGCGCTCGCCGCCTATGCCGACGACCGCTATGTCGAGACGTTGTTCTATCTCGATGAAAGGGCCCGCATCGCGCCCGAGCAGAACGACCTGCTCATGATCCGCGGCTGGGCCTACTACAACCTGCACCGCCTGCCGGAGGCCAAGCGCATCTTCGTCGCTGTTGCCGGAACCGGGTCGCGCGAGGCACTCAGAGCCCTCGCCACGCTCGCTTCCGACCGCCAGGGCAGCAATATCGGCGACGTCCGCGATCGCCGCTGAGGTCGCAACCGGGAAACGTCCGGCGAAGCGGGTAGTGCCGAGCGGCGCCATCCGCTCGGTGCCGGGGCGTGTCATCTGAACCACGAAACGCCGATTGGCGCGCGCTGCACCGCAGCACCCAGCATCGCCGCACGTCCGCTGGACCGCGGTCGGCGTTCCTCTCGCTTGATCGGATCGATCCGGGCGCCGATAGGGCCGTCCGGATCGAGGCTCTAAAGTCGCGGGCCGGCAAACGCTATGGCGATCCCCACATAGGACAGGACCGAGACCAGATAGCCCGCCGTCGCGAAGGCGATCGAAAAGCGGCGCGGGCGGATCCAGTCCTCGCGGAACTGATACTGCCTGCGAAAGACCAGCGCCGCGATGGGGCAGGCGAAGACGACCACACCCCATAACGCGCCGCAGGCGATCTTCACGCCGGAGAAATTGCCGCGCAGAACGGCCGGCAGGATAGCCGGCAGTGCCCACAGGACGAGGAATATGAGCGGCAATGAAATCAGCACCGAGCCGTAGACATAGGGCCCGGACCGCCACCGCGGCACCTCCAGATCGGAAGCGTCGCTCATGGCGCAGCCTTGAGTAAAATCACTATGCACCTCGCTCGCCGCCCCCCCGGACGACGCGAATGAAAAACTCGACCTTTCCAGAACATGCACCCGGTCGCCCTTGGACCCTTCGACCCGTGCGATTTCAATCTTATCTGATTGAATTGATGTTGAAAAGTTTAGATTGTGCAGTGCGGTACGCTATTGCGAACAATGTCTTGCCGCGATCTCAGAAACAGCGTCAGACCGGCTCCTGCCCGCCTTCGTCCGCCTCGTCGGCAAAGGCCGCGATCAGCGCCGCAAGGCCCGGCTCGTCGACCATCTCCGCTGCGACCTCGGCCGGAAACCACTCGACGCGGCGCTCTGCGGCTTCCTTCCAGGCCGCCAGTTGGCGGAGGACGTCGAGCCGGTAGACATTGACGCGCACGAGATCGAACTTCTCGATCCGCCGCTTCCAATAGAGATAGGAACCGATCGGCTTCCGCGCGACCGTGCCGGAGACCCCGGCTTCCTCCTCTGCCTCGATGCGCGCGGCGTCCCAGTCCTTGTGCCCCCGCATCGGCCAGCCCTTGGGCACGGTCCAGCGCCGCGTCTCGCGGGTGGTGACAAGGCACACCTCGGTGGTCCCGTCCCGTTCGCGAACGGGCAGGGCGCCGATCTGGTGGCGTGCCTCTGTCTTCTTGGCCATCGAGTTGGAGCCTGTACCGATTCGGAACCTGGTCCGCAAAACGCGATTGTCGCCCCTATCGCCGCGTGTGGACAGGGCCGCCCGTGCAATTTCCGTCAATGTTCGCCAATGGCGGCGTTGGGACGACGTCGGGAGGTCAGAAACCTACCACGATGCCGAAGACGACCACCCCCCAGATGGCGAGCATGAAATGGGTGTGCTGCGCCTCCTGGTGACCCAGGAAATAGTGGAACCACTGGCCACCGACCAGGAAGCCCGACCAGACCAGCGTGAAGCCCAGCACGCCCGCCGCCGCGATGATCTTCGCCGGCTCCACCGCCCAGAACCCGGCCAGCGCCCCCAGAAGTCCCAGCGAACCGGCGGTCATCAGAATGACCGACAGGCTCTCCGCGATCACGATCGCCGCAAAGGCGAATTTGTGAAACAGCGGCGATTCGATCCGATTGCCGCCGACGAGACGAAAAAGCTCTGGCGATTCAGTGCGGATCACCCGCATGGCGATCACATCGGCGACCATGTCGGCATTGGCTCGCGGCACGCGGATGTTCTCGAATGCGCCGATGCCGAGCCAGCCTGCCAGTCCCGCAACCAGCAGCGCCTGCGCCAACAAGATCAGATGTTCCATAGGATTCCCCACAATCGCTCCAGCGGGGAATAGTGCACCCCCGGGGCCGACTGTGAAGGGTCGATCGGGCGGGACCATGCGACGCAGGGCCCCGGTGCCGGTCGCGACTATTCCGCGGCTTCGCAGCTGTACCGGATTTCGAGGTTGGACGGACGCGGCGAAGCGAGCAGCCGCTCGCCAGCGGCTTTGCAGGCCTCGGCGGTCTTGAAGCCGCTCGCGGCGGAGATCGATGAAGAGACAGCAAGCGACTTGGAGTCCTCCGCAGTCCCGTAGACAATTGAAAGTACGACAAGAATGAACAATGCGTGCTCCTCCGGATCCAGGCCACAACGGCCCGCGCCAAAGGATATCATGACGCCGATGGCGTGGGTGAGATAGCGAGACCGGCCCGCCCGATGCTGCCGAACGCGTGCCGTGCCCGATCTCGGCGCCCAGTCGAGGAGATGGGGCTGGTGCCGGTTGAGGGGATTGAACCCCCGACCTTCGGTTTACAAAACCGCTGCTCTACCGCTGAGCTAAACCGGCATCTAGACGAAATTCAAATGCAGCTTCAATATCTTAACGCAAGACGGACATGCATCGGGCCGAAGGCGCGTCGCCTCGCGCCTGCCGGCCCTTTCGGCTGCGGGTTTCTCTTCCCCAAAGTCGGCCGCTCCGTCAAGGCCCTTGCCGGCCCGGTTGTCCCGACGCGCGGCGACGGATTGGCGGGGAAACCGCATGCGCCGGGCCGGAAAGCCGGCTTTGAATGGGGATCGCCGTCCGGCGAGGCTTGCCGTGCCGCGCCAGACGCGCTTGATGCAGGGGGGAGGGGTCTGCACGCATGCGGCGCGGCCGGAGCATCAGGGAGGCTGGACCGATGGTTCAACGCAAATCCGAAGGACCCAGCGTCGAGGGCCGCGTGCCGACACGCTCGATCCTGCTGGCATTCGCCATCATCGTCGGCTGCGTGCTGTGCTTCTTTCTTGCGGTACCCTTCATCGGCGCGTCCACCGCGGCGCTGACGCTCGCCGTGATCTTCGCGCCGATGCAAGCGATGCTGGAACGAAGGCTGCGCTATCGCGGCGTCGCGGCGATGATCTCGCTCGTGGTGATCATCGTGGTCGTCGCGGTTCCCGCGAGCTTCGTGATCGAACGGCTGGTCGCGGAGGCGGCGGGCAATGCGCGGGTGATCCAGTTCCGCATCGCCTCCGGCGAATTTCAGCGATTCATGGATCAGCACCCGCGTCTGGCGCCGATCGGCCGATGGATCGCCGATCAGGTCGACATTCCCTCGCTCGCGTCGGGCATGGCCACCTGGCTCAGCAATCTCGGGGCGTCCTTCGTGCGCGGATCGCTGGTGCAGGTCGCCGTGATCGGGCTCACCTTCTATCTGCTGTTCTATTTCCTGCGTGATCGGAAGGAGGCACGGGCGCTGCTCATCGATCTCCTGCCGCTGACGCCGGCCGAATCGGACCGCGTCTTCGGTCGCGTCATCGATACGGTTCGGGCAATCGTCTATGGCACGATGGCCGTCGCCCTGGTGCAGGGGGCGCTCGGCGGCATGATGTTCTGGCTGCTCGGCATCCCGGCGGCGTTGCTCTGGGGCCTGGTGATGACGATCCTGTCGATCGTCCCCGTGCTCGGTTCCTTCGTCGTGTGGATTCCGGCATCCGTCCTGCTGGCCGCGGACGGCAGGTGGGTTCACGCCATCGTGCTGGCGCTGTGGGGTGCGGTGGTCATCAGCAATATCGACAACATCCTGCGCCCGATGCTGGTCGGCAACCGGCTCCGCCTGCACACCGTGCCCGCCTTCATCTCGATGGTCGGCGGCCTGCTGGTCTTCGGCATGTCGGGCTTCATCCTCGGCCCGCTCGCCGTCACGGTAACCGTGACGCTGATCGATATCTGGCGCGAGCGCGAATAGAGCAGCGGGGGTGGTCAGCCCTTCGCCGGCGCACCGAGATGGCGGCGCGCCAGATAGAGCGAGAGGACGGCCGCGTTGGACACGTTCAGGCTCTTGATGGCGCCGGGCATGTCGAGGCGGGCCACGACGTCGCATTTCTCGCGCGTCAGCCGGCGCAGTCCCTTGCCCTCGGCGCCGAGCACCAGCGCGATTCGCTCGCCGCCCATCGCCTCCTCGATCACGTGGTCGCCCTCGCTGTCGAGGCCGACGCGCGTGAAGCCGAGATCGCCGAGTTCATCCAGCGCGCGGGCCAGATTCGGCACTTCGACGACGTGGATCAGTTCGAGCGCCCCGGAGGCGGCCTTGGCGAGGACGCCGGTCTCGGCCGGCGCATGGCGGCCCGTCACCACCAGCGCATCGGCGCCGAACGCGACGGCGGAGCGCAGGATGGCGCCGACATTGTGCGGGTCGGTCACCTGGTCGAGCACGACGATCAGCTTGGCCTCGCCGAGATCGTCGAGCGCCAGCGGCTCGAGCGGCGCCACTTCCACTGCGACGCCTTGATGCACCGCCTCGGCGCCGAGCAGGCGATCGAGATCGCGCGGCGCGACATCCTCATGGGCGGGGACGTTTGCGCCTTCTTCCTTCAGCCGCGCGACGGCATTTTGCGTCGCGAGGAGGCGCAGCACGGTGCGCCGCGGATTGCCGAGCACGGCCGCGACGGCGTGGACACCATAGATCCAGAGCTGGTCGGGGTTCTTTTCGGCCGCCTTGCGGGGGCCGAAATGGCGGGCCGCCGGCCCGTCCGACTTGTCCTTGGAGCGGTTGAAATAGCCGGGGTGGCGGGGGCGCTTGGAGGACTTGCGGTCATCTGACATGGAGGACTTATAGGGGACAGGCCCGCTTGCAGCAATCGGCGCGAGCTGCTTCTCAGCGGCGTGGAAAAGCCCTTCGATATGCGTTGACAGGTCCGGGCAACCTCTCCATAACACGCGCCACGCAAACGGCCTCAGGGCGGTTCGCGGCGAATATCCTGATCGCTTGACGCTCTGCCGAAATGGAACGGAGGGGTGCCCGAGTGGTTAAAGGGGACGGACTGTAAATCCGTTGGCTTAGCCTACGTTGGTTCGAATCCAACCCCCTCCACCATTCGACGGATCGTTAGCGCGCGGGTGTAGCTCAATGGTAGAGCAGCAGCCTTCCAAGCTGAATACGAGGGTTCGATTCCCTTCACCCGCTCCACCCATCGAGCATCGCACCAAGGCGAGGCGAGACTGAACGCGCGGCGTGGTCGCGGTGCAATCTGAGCCCCTGCGGCTCAACGGAACGAGACGACAGGAAACCTGGTCGATGGCAAAAGAGAAATTCGAGCGTACGAAGCCGCACTGCAACATTGGCACGATCGGTCACGTCGATCATGGCAAGACGTCGCTGACTGCGGCGATCACGAAGGTTCTTGCGAAGACGGGCGGCGCGACGTTCAAGGCGTATGACCAGATCGACGCGGCTCCCGAGGAGCGCGCGCGCGGCATCACGATCTCGACGGCGCATGTCGAGTACGAGACGCAGAACCGCCACTACGCCCATGTCGACTGCCCCGGCCACGCCGATTATGTGAAGAACATGATCACCGGCGCGGCGCAGATGGACGGCGCGATCCTGGTCGTGTCGGCCGCCGACGGCCCGATGCCGCAGACCCGCGAGCACATCCTGCTCGCCCGTCAGGTCGGCGTTCCGGCGCTTGTCGTGTTCCTGAACAAGGTCGACCTGGTCGACGATCCGGAGCTGCTGGAGCTCGTCGAGCTCGAGGTTCGCGAGCTGCTGTCGTCCTATGACTATCCGGGCGACGACATTCCGATCGTCAAGGGCTCTGCGGTCGTGGCGCTGAACGATGGCGACGCGAAGCTGGGCGAGGATGCGATCCTCGAGCTGATGACGGCCGTCGACACCTATATCCCGCAGCCGGAGCGTCCGATCGACCTTCCGTTCCTGATGCCGATCGAGGACGTGTTCTCGATCTCGGGTCGTGGCACGGTGGTGACGGGTCGCGTCGAGCGCGGCATCGTCAAGGTCGGCGAGGAAGTCGAGATCGTCGGCATCCGCGACACGAAGAAGACGACGGTGACCGGCGTCGAGATGTTCCGCAAGCTGCTCGATCAGGGCCAGGCCGGCGACAACATCGGCGCGCTGATCCGCGGCGTTGATCGCGAAGGCGTGGAGCGCGGCCAGGTGCTGTGCAAGCCCGGCTCGGTGACGCCGCACACGGTGTTCAAGGCCGAGGCGTACATCCTGACGAAGGAAGAGGGCGGCCGTCATACGCCGTTCTTCACCAACTACCGTCCGCAGTTCTACTTCCGCACGACGGACGTGACGGGCGTGGTGACGCTTCCCGAAGGCGTCGAGATGGTGATGCCGGGCGACAACATCGCCATGGAAGTGACGCTGATCGTTCCGATCGCGATGGAAGAGAAGCTCCGCTTCGCGATCCGCGAAGGCGGCCGCACCGTCGGCGCCGGCGTCGTCGCTTCCATCATCAAGTAAGATCGCGGGATGCGTCAGCATCCCGCGCGTCTCTCCGGCCTCCGGGCCGGAACGCATTCGAAAGGCGAAAGCGGCCGGTCCGCTTTCGCCCTTTTTGCTTTGGTGCTGCTCTGCGCGCTTTCGCTCGCTACGGTCCCGGCATCGGCGGCCTGTCCGGAGCGCCAGGCCTGCAAGGGCTGCGGCTGCAAGGGCGGACCCGGCTATCGCGGTCCGAACGGCAAATGCGTCGGCTTCCGTGACCTTGACCGCGTCTGCGGCGTGCCGCCCGAAACGCGCTGTGTCTTCGAAAATGCGCCCGGCACCGGCGCCAACCGCGAATGCGCGCTAGCGCCGAAGCAGAAGAAGGGCCCCGAAGCCGATCCCGCTTTGCAGCCGCCGTGACATCTCACGCGTGAGCGTTGATGCACTCCGCTGTCACCCCGCCGCCGCCCGCGGCCGGATCAACTGGCCTGTTTCCGCCTGTTCCATCGCATGCGCGATCCAGCCGACGCTGCGGCCGATCGCGAAGAGGGCGAGGGCGGAATCGCGGGGCAGGGCGAAGCGGCGCTCCAGCGCGGCCAGCGCAATGTCGATCGACGACGCCACGCCCAGCACTCGTTCGACTGCAGCGATCAGCGATGCGTCGAACGCCGTGGGCGGCACTGCGGCGAGCAGCGCGCGGGCGCGGGGATCGCCCTTGGGATAGAGCCGGTGTCCAAAGGCGGGGATCGGCTCGCCCCGCGTCAGACGGCCCTGGACGGCCGTCTCCGCATCGCCGATCCGCTCTGCCTCCGCGAAGAATGAAGCCGCGCGCTGCGTCGCCCCGCCATGGATCGGCCCTGCCAGTGTCATCAGGCCAGCGATGAGCGCATGGGTGAGCGAGGCACCGGTCGATGCCGTCACGCGAACCGCGAAGGTGGACGCGTTGAGCTCGTGATCGGCGACGAGCACCAGCGCGCGCCGGATTGCGTCGGCAGCCGTCTCGGCCTTCCAGGCGCGGGCGATGGCCCAATGCAGCGGTCCCGGCTCCAGGGACGCGCCGGTGGCCGCCGTCGCGATCAGGCCGACGAGCCGGGCCGCGCGCCCGGCGAGTCGCGCACCCCGCTCGCCGGGTACGGAGAGCGGCAGCGCGGCGACGAGCGCCGCGGCGGCGCGGTCGATTGGCGAGCCGGCGCTGTCGCGTGCTTCCGGTTCAGTGTTCGCGATATCGGGGACGGGCAGGGACCAGAGCAGGGCGGCGATGTCCTCCAACGTTGCGGTGTCGGCGAGCGCGATCGCGTCCTGGCCGCGATAGGCGAGACGCCCGTCGGCAATGCTGGAGATCCGGGTCGACAGGATCGGCATGCCCCAGTCGAGCGCCGTGGCTGCGGCGGCCGCGGGCCGGGCTTGCCGTCGCTTGCGCTCGATCAGCGCCTCGATATCGGCCCGCGCATAGAGGCGGGCGCGCGGGTCGTCCGGATGCTCCGTCGTACGGATGAGGCCGCGGCTCACATAGGCGTAGAGCGAGGCCGGCCGCACGCCGAGCAGCAGGCTCGCGTCTGCTGCGGACATCCACTGGCCGAGCTCGGCGGTCTCAATTATGACGGACATATTGATTCGTTGATTCAAGATTGAGTGTCCGATCAATCTATCCGACTCTGACGGCCTTCGCAAAGCGAGAAGGAGTTGGAGAGATGACGAAGGGACTGGCGGGTGTCGTTGCGGCCGATACCGTGTTGAGCGAGGTCGACGGCGCCGGCGGACGTCTCATCATCCGCGGCTATCCCGTCGAGCAACTCGCCGGGCATCTGGCCTATGAGGCGGCCGCGGCGCTGCTGCTGGAAGGCTTTGCCGATACGGGCAATTCGGCTGCGTTCAGCGCCGCGATCGGGCAGGGCCGGGTGGCGGCCTATGAGCGTTTCCACGGCCGGCTGGACGGTATTGCCGGCACGCTCGATCCGGTCGAGGCGATGCGTATGCTGCTCGCCGGGATCGGCGACGCGGATCCGCTCGCCGAGCCCGCCGCCCTGATCGGCGCCGCCGGCGTTGCCGCCGCGCTGGCGATCTGCCGGGCCGAGGGGCGCGTGATGTCCCGCCCCGACGCGGCGCTGCCCCACGCGCTCGATCTGCTACGCCTGATCGCTGGGACCATGCCGGACGCCGCCCTGGTGCGCGCCTTCGAGACCTATCTCGTCGCGGTGATCGATCACGGCCTCAATGCCTCCACCTTCACGGCGCGTGTCGTCGCCTCGACCGAGGCCGGACTGCCGTCGGCCCTGATCGCGGCGCTATCGGCGCTGAAGGGGCGGCTGCATGGCGGCGCGCCGGGGCCGGTGCTCGACATGCTCGATTCGATCGGCAGCGCCGATCAGGCCGAGGCGTGGATCGAGCAGCGAATCGCCGCCGGCGAGCGAATCATGGGCTTCGGCCACCGGGCCTACCGGGTGCGCGATCCGCGCGCCGACGTGCTGCGGCAGGCGCTCCGGGAACTCGGCGAAGGGGAGGGGCGACTCGCCTTTGCAGCAGCCGTGGAGCGGGCGGCGCTCGGCGTGCTGGCGCGCCGCAAGGCCGGCCGCCGGCTGGACGTCAATGTCGAATTCTATACGGCTCTGCTGCTGGAACGCCTGGCAATTCCGCGCGCCGCCTTCACCGCCGTCTTCGCCATTGGCCGCAGCGCGGGCTGGATCGCCCATGCGCTCGAACAGCAGCGCGACGGCAATTTGATCCGCCCGGACGCGCGCTATGTCGGGCCTCAGCCGCTTGCCCGCGCTGGCTGAGGGCAGGCCCGCCCGTGATCCCCAGAGAAGGCTTCGGCGGGGATTGCGCACAGCCGCCGACGCGGCTATGTAGTCGCGCATCGGGTACGCCCGGGCGTGTAGGGGTATAGCTCAGTTGGTAGAGCGACGGTCTCCAAAACCGTAGGTCGTAGGTTCGAGTCCTACTGCCCCTGCCAAATTAGCACTTGAGGAATCGTTTGATCGGTTCTATGTAACGCTTCCCAGCGCGGTGCGCAGACACTTGTTTGCGCGCCCGCAAGCCGTGAGCGGGTAATGGCCACCAAAACCAATCCTTTTACGTTCTTCCAGCAGGTCCGGTCGGAGGTTTCGAAAGTCGTCTGGCCGTCGCGCCGCGAGGCTGTGATCACGACCGCGATGGTGTTCGTAATGGCGATTGCGGCGAGCATCTTCTTCACCGTCGCCGATTTCGGTCTGAGCTGGGGCGTTCAGCTGCTTCTCGGCCTCGGTAAGTAGGCGGGCCGATCATGGAGAAGCGCTGGTACATCGTTCACGCCTATTCGAATTTCGAAAAGAAGGTCGCGGAGTCGATCCGCGAGCAGGCCGGGCAGCGTGGCCTTGCCGATCTTTTCGACGAGATTCTGGTTCCGACCGAAAAGGTCGTCGAGGTGCGCCGCGGCCGCAAGGTCGACGCGGAGCGCAAGTTCTTCCCGGGCTATGTGCTGGTGAAGATGGCGCTGACCGACGATGCGTACCATCTGATCAAGAACACGCCGAAGGTGACCGGCTTCCTCGGCTCCGACAACAAGCCGATGCCGATTTCCGAAGCCGAGGCCGGCCGCATCCTGCACCAGGTGCAGGAAGGCGTCGAGCGGCCGAAGCCGTCGGTCAGCTTCGAGATCGGCGAGCAGGTCCGCGTCTCCGACGGTCCGTTCGCGTCGTTCAACGGCCTCGTCGAGGAAGTCGACGAGGTTCGCGCGCGGCTCAAGGTTGCCGTTTCGATTTTCGGGCGCGCCACTCCGGTGGAGCTCGAATACGGTCAGGTCGAAAAGGTCTGATCGAAAGGGGTGTGGGAGGATGCGGCGCCCGCCAAGCGTCGCCGTCCGAACCACACCATTCCTCGTCGGCTCCGGCCGGCGGCATGGGACGGCCTAGTGCCGGTCCACCTCGTCGGCAGGTCGCCGGCATGGGAAAGGAAGCAAGATGGCGAAAAAGATCGCAGGCTACCTGAAGCTTCAGGTCAAGGCCGGCTCGGCGACCCCGTCGCCGCCGATCGGCCCCGCGCTTGGTCAGCGCGGTATCAATATCATGGAGTTCTGCAAGTCGTTCAACGCGCAGACCCAGGAAATGGAAAAGGGATCCCCCGTTCCGGTGGTGATCACCTATTACCAGGACAAGTCGTTCACCTTCGTCATGAAGACGGCTCCCGTGAGCTTCTTCCTGAAGAAGGCGGCTGGCGTGACCGCTGGTTCCAAGACGCCGGGCAAGGGTGCTGCCGCCGGTTCGGTGACGCGCGCCCAGTGCCTCGAGATCGCGTCGAAGAAGCTCAAGGATCTGAACGCCGAGAACGTCGAAGCGGCGGCTCGGATGGTCGAAGGTTCCGCCCGGTCCATGGGCCTGCAGGTGGTTGACTGATCATGGCTCATCACGGAAAGCGCGTTCTGAAGGCCCGCGAGGGCATTGATCGGACCAAGCTCTACCCGATCATCGAGGCCGTCTCGCTGCTCAAGAGCCGGACCACGGCGAAGTTCGACGAGACCGTCGAGATCGCCATGAATCTCGGCGTCGATCCGCGTCACGCCGACCAGATGGTCCGTGGCGTCTGCAATCTGCCGAACGGCTCGGGCCGTACGGTTCGCGTCGCGGTGTTCGCGCGTGGCGCCAAGGCTGATGAAGCCAAGGCCGCCGGTGCCGACATCGTCGGTGCCGAGGACCTGCTCGAGACTGTCCAGGGCGGCACGATCGATTTCGATCGCTGCATCGCCACGCCGGACATGATGCCGCTCGTCGGCCGCCTCGGCAAGATTCTCGGCCCGCGCGGCCTGATGCCGAACCCCAAGGTCGGCACGGTCACGATGGACGTCACGACGGCCGTCAAGGGCGCCAAGGGCGGCTCGGTCGAGTTCCGCGTCGAGAAGGCCGGTATCATCCATGCCGGCATCGGCAAGGCCTCGTTCGACGCCGAAAAGCTCGTCGAGAACATCAAGGCCTTCGCGGATGCGGTCCAGAAGGCCCGTCCGACGGGCGCCAAGGGCACCTTCGTTCAGAAGGTCGCCGTTTCGTCGACCATGGGTCCCGGCATCCATGTCGACCCGTCTTCGGTGATCAGCGCGTAAGCGCCGATCATCTGCGAATGCGCCCGGGCGACCGGGCGTTGAAGAGGCCGTCCGGGGCTCGCCCCGGCCGGTCTGATACCTGTCCGAGACTGCAGGTGCCGGCCTAGCCGGCTTAATTGCCTGCATAGACGGGGTGAGAAACGGATTTACGGCTTCGGCCGGAAGATCAGTTCGATCCTCTTATGCCCGGCGGCCCGAAAGGGAGCGCGGGGGGACAGGCCAGGAAGCGTTGTGGCCGGATCTTTCGGCCACGACAGACGCAACCGGCGGTCCCGACCGTGATAGTCGGCCGCCAATTGGAGAGAGGCAAGTGGAGAAAGCGGAAAAGCGCGAACTTGTCTCGACGATGAACGA
This sequence comes from Kaistia hirudinis, assembly GCF_014196455.1. Taxonomy (GTDB): domain Bacteria; phylum Pseudomonadota; class Alphaproteobacteria; order Rhizobiales; family Kaistiaceae; genus Kaistia; species Kaistia hirudinis. Next base: position 1,065,887 of record NZ_JACIDS010000001.1, on the reverse strand, counting down.
GGTCTTCAAGCAGACCAACGTCGTCGTCGTGGCACACTACGCCGGCCTCACCGTCGCTGAGCTGACTGCCCTTCGTGGCAAGGCTCGTCAGGCGGGAGTCAGCGTCAAGGTCGCAAAGAACCGCCTTGTCAAGCTCGCCCTTCAAGGCACGGACTCTGCCCACATCGCGGACCTGTTCACGGGTCCGACGATCGTCGCCTATTCCGACGATCCGGTGGCAGCGCCCAAGGTCGCTACCGATTTCGCCAAGACGAATGACAAGCTCGTCATTCTCGGCGGCGCGATGGGGAAGACCAATCTGGATCCGAACGGCGTCAAGGCTCTCGCCTCGCTGCCGTCGCTCGACGAACTTCGCGGCAAGCTCATCGGCCTTATCCAGGCCCCGGCGAGCAAGATCGCGGCGGTCGTCCAGGCACCTGCAGGCCAGCTGGCCCGCGTGTTCGGCGCCTATGCCAAGAAGGATGAAGCGGCGTAAGGCCGTTATCCCGACATCCGAATTCGAACTGATAGGAAGAAGAAATGGCTGATCTTTCGAAGATTGTTGAAGAACTCTCGAGCCTGACGGTTCTCGAGGCCGCCGAGCTGTCGAAGCTCCTCGAAGAGAAGTGGGGCGTCTCGGCTGCCGCTCCGGTCGCCGTCGCCGCCGCTGGTGGCGCTGCTGCTCCGGCCGCTGCCGTCGAGGAGAAGACCGAGTTCGACGTGATCCTCGTCGAGGCCGGCGCGAACAAGATCAACGTGATCAAGGAAGTCCGCGCGATCACGGCTCTTGGCCTCAAGGAAGCCAAGGACCTGGTCGAGGGCGCGCCGAAGGCCGTCAAGGAAGCCGTGTCGAAGGACGAGGCTGCCAAGCTCAAGGCCCAGCTCGAAGGCGCCGGCGCCAAGGTCGACGTCAAGTAAGTTGCATACGGCCGGCCCCGCCTCGCGGGGCCGGCCGGTCTAACGGTCCCCGGGGACCGCTGTCCTGAGAGCCGCGCCAAAACGCGGCTATACGGCTTTCCGGACAGCCGTTCTTTTGAAACACGAAAAGGAGCGAACATGGCCCAGGCATTCACCGGTCGTAAGCGCATCCGCAAGTTCTTCGGGTCGATCGGCGACGTCGCCGAGATGCCGAACCTCATCGAGGTTCAGAAGGCGTCCTACGACCAGTTCCTCATGGTGGAGGAGCCGGAGGGCGGGCGACCGGACGAGGGCTTGCAGGCTGTCTTCAAGTCGGTCTTCCCGATTTCCGACTTCTCGAACACGGCGCTGCTCGAGTTCGTTCGCTATGACTTCGATCCGCCCAAGTATGACGTCGACGAGTGCCGCCAGCGCGGCATGACGTTCTCCGCGCCGCTCAAGGTGACGCTGCGCCTGATCGTGTTCGATGTCGACGAGGATACCGGCGCCAAGTCCGTCAAGGACATCAAGGAGCAGGAAGTGTACATGGGCGAAATGCCGCTCATGACGCTGAACGGCACCTTCATCGTCAATGGCACCGAGCGCGTCATCGTCTCGCAGATGCATCGTTCGCCTGGCGTGTTCTTCGATCACGACAAGGGCAAGACGCATTCGAGCGGCAAGCTGCTCTTCGCCGCCCGCATCATCCCCTATCGCGGTTCCTGGCTCGACATCGAGTTCGACGCCAAGGACATCGTCTATGCGCGTATCGACCGTCGCCGGAAGATTCCGGTGACGTCGCTGCTGTTCGCGCTCGGCATGGACGGCGAGGAGATCCTCGACACGTTCTACAACAAGCTGACCTATTCCAAGGTCAATGGCGGCTGGCGTATGCCCTATGACCCGGCGCGTATGCGCGGGCTCAAGGCGGCGTCGGATCTCGTCGATGCAGACACCGGCGAAGTCGTCGTGGAGGCCGGCAAGAAGCTGACCGCCCGCGCTGCCCGTGCGATCGCCGAGAAGGGCGTCAAGGCGCTCAAGGTCTCCGACGAGGAACTCTTCGGCGCCTATATCGCCGAGGATATCGCCAATCCGCAGTCCGGCGAGATCTACGCCGAGGCCGGCACGGAGATCTCCGAGAAGCTGCTCGCGACGCTCGAGACGGCCGGCTACGACGAGATCCCGGTTCTCGACATCGACCACATCAATGTCGGCGCCTATATCCGCAACACGCTCGCGGTGGACAAGAACGAGACGCGTGAAGACGCGCTGTTCGACATCTATCGCGTGATGCGTCCGGGCGAGCCGCCGACCATGGATTCGGCGCAGGCCATGTTCCACTCGCTGTTCTTCGACAGCGAGCGCTACGACCTGTCCGCGGTCGGTCGCGTCAAGATGAACATGCGCCTCGACCTGCATGCCGAGGATACCGTCCGCGTGCTGCGCGAGGAGGATATCCTCGCGGTCATCCGCATGCTCGTCGAGCTGCGCGACGGCAAGGGCGAGATCGACGACATCGACAATCTCGGCAATCGCCGCGTGCGTTCGGTCGGCGAGCTCATGGAGAACCAGTATCGCGTCGGCCTGCTCCGCATGGAGCGCGCGATCAAGGAGCGCATGTCGTCGGTCGAGATCGGCAACGTCATGCCGCAGGATCTGATCAACGCCAAGCCGGCGGCTGCCGCCGTGCGCGAGTTCTTCGGCTCCTCGCAGCTGTCGCAGTTCATGGACCAGACCAACCCGCTCAGCGAGATCACGCACAAGCGTCGTCTCTCGGCGCTTGGCCCGGGCGGTCTGACGCGCGAGCGCGCCGGCTTCGAGGTGCGCGACGTGCACCCGACGCATTACGGCCGCATCTGCCCGATCGAGACACCGGAAGGCCCGAATATCGGCCTGATCAACTCGCTGGCGACGTTTGCGCGCGTCAACAAGTACGGCTTCATCGAGAGCCCGTACCGGCGCGTCAAGGACGGCGTCGCGACGGACGAGATCGTCTATCTCTCCGCCATGGAAGAGTCGAAGTACTATGTCGCCCAGGCGAACATGGCGCTCGACGCGAGCGGCAAGGTCGTCGACGACCTGATCGTCTGCCGTCATGCGGGTGAAAACGTCATGGTCGCGCCCGAGCGCGTCGACCTGATGGACGTCTCGCCGAAGCAGGTCATCTCGGTCGCTGCCGCGCTGATCCCGTTCCTCGAGAATGACGACGCGAACCGCGCCCTCATGGGCTCGAACATGCAGCGTCAGGCCGTGCCGCTCGTCCGCGCCGAGGCGCCGTTCGTCGGCACCGGCATGGAAAGCGTCGTGGCGCGTGACTCCGGCGCGGCCATCGCGGCCCGCCGCGGCGGCGTGGTCGACCAGGTCGACGCGACCCGTATCGTCATCCGCGCCACCGAGGACCTCGATCCGTCGAAGTCCGGCGTCGACATCTACCGGCTGATGAAGTTCCAGCGCTCGAACCAGTCGACCTGCATCAACCAGCGTCCGCTGGTGCGCGTCGGCGACATCGTGGGCAAGGGCGACATCCTGGCCGACGGCCCGTCGACCGATCTCGGCGATCTGGCGCTCGGCCGGAACGTGCTCGTCGCGTTCATGCCGTGGAACGGCTACAACTTCGAGGACTCGATCCTTCTCTCCGAGCGGATCGTGTCGGACGACGTCTTCACCTCGATCCACATCGAGGAATTCGAGGTGATGGCGCGCGACACGAAGCTCGGCCCCGAGGAAATCACGCGCGACATTCCGAACGTTTCGGAAGAGGCGCTGAAGAACCTCGACGAAGCCGGCATCGTCTATATCGGTGCCGACGTCCAGGCTGGCGACATCCTGGTCGGCAAGATCACGCCGAAGGGCGAAAGCCCGATGACGCCGGAAGAGAAGCTGCTGCGCGCCATCTTCGGCGAGAAGGCGTCTGACGTGCGCGACACGTCGCTGCGCGTTCCGCCGGGCGTCACCGGCACGATCGTCGAGGTGCGTGTGTTCAATCGGCACGGCGTCGAGAAGGACGAGCGCGCCATGGCGATCGAGCGCGAGGAAATCGAGCGGCTCGCTAAGGACCGTGACGACGAGCAGGCCATCCTGGACCGCAACGTCTATGGCCGACTGGTCGACATGCTCGCCGGCAAGACGGCCTCGAGCGGCCCGAAGAACTTCAAGAAGGAAACGGTGCTCAGCCGCGAGGTCATCGAGGAATATCCTCGTAGCCAGTGGTGGCAGTTCGCCGTCGCCGACGAGAAGCTCATGGGCGAGATCGAGGCGCTGCGCGGCCAGTATGACGAGAGCCGCAAGCGGCTGGAGAAGCGCTTCATCGACAAGGTCGAGAAGCTGCAGCGCGGCGACGAGCTGCCGCCCGGCGTGATGAAGATGGTCAAGGTCTTCGTTGCCGTGAAGCGCAAGATCCAGCCGGGCGACAAGATGGCCGGCCGTCACGGCAACAAGGGTGTCGTCTCGCGCATCGTTCCGGTGCAGGACATGCCCTTCCTGGAGGACGGCACGCATGTCGACATCGTGCTCAATCCGCTCGGCGTGCCGAGCCGCATGAATGTCGGCCAGATCCTCGAGACCCATCTCGGCTGGGCTTGTGCCGGCATGGGCCTCAAGATCGGCAAGATGCTCGAGGACTATAAGAAGACGGGCGACGTGAAGCCGCTCCGCCTGACGCTCGACGACATCTATAGCGGGCCGAAGAACGAGAAGATCGCTGACTATGACGACGAGTCGGTGATCCGCCTCAGCCAGCATCTGAAGAAGGGCGTCTCGATTGCGACGCCGGTCTTCGACGGTGCGCGCGAGCCGGACATCGTCGACATGCTGAAGGACGCAGGTCTCGAATCCTCCGGCCAGGTCGTTCTCTATGACGGCCGGACCGGCGAGTCCTTCGACCGCAAGGTGACCGTCGGCTACATCTACATGCTGAAGCTGCACCATCTGGTGGACGACAAGATCCACGCCCGCTCGATCGGCCCGTACTCGCTGGTTACCCAGCAGCCGCTCGGTGGCAAGGCGCAGTTCGGCGGTCAGCGCTTCGGCGAAATGGAGGTGTGGGCGCTCGAAGCCTATGGCGCCGCCTACACGCTGCAGGAGATGCTGACGGTGAAGTCGGACGACGTTGCCGGTCGTACCAAGGTCTACGAGGCGATCGTCCGTGGCGACGACACGTTCGAAGCCGGTATTCCGGAATCGTTCAACGTTCTGGTCAAGGAAATGCGTTCACTCGGCCTCGACGTCGAGCTCAATCAGTCGAAGCGGATCGGGGATGCCCCCGCCGAGCAGCTTCCGGACGCGGCGGAGTAATCCGCTGCCCACCCGAATGAAGCGAATTCACTCATACGCGGCGATCGGGGCAGGGCGTCGGCCCTGCCCGATCGGTGCAACAGGAGATCGGCGATGAATCAGGAAGTCGCGAACATCTTCAACCCGCTGGCCCAGCCGGCGCAGAACTTCGACCAGATCCGCATCCATATCGCGAGCCCGGAGAAGATCCTCTCCTGGTCGTATGGCGAGATCAAGAAGCCCGAGACGATCAACTACCGCACGTTCAAGCCCGAGCGTGACGGCCTTTTCTGCGCGCGTATCTTCGGACCGATCAAGGACTACGAGTGCTTGTGCGGCAAGTACAAGCGCATGAAGTACAAGGGCATCATCTGTGAGAAGTGCGGCGTCGAGGTCACGCTGGCGCGCGTCCGGCGCGACCGCATGGGCCATATCGAGCTCGCCGCGCCCGTCGCGCACATCTGGTTCCTGAAGTCGCTGCCGTCCCGCATCGGCATGCTGATGGACATGACGCTCAAGGATCTTGAGCGCATCCTCTATTTCGAGAACTACGTCGTTCTGGAGCCCGGCCTCACCCCGCTCAAGGAGCGTCAGCTCCTGACCGAGGAAGAGTATCTGCGCGCCCAGGACGAGTATGGCGATGACTCGTTCACGGCCATGATCGGCGCGGAAGCCATCCGCGAGATGATGATGGCGCTCGACCTGCCGAAGCTCGCCGTGGACCTCCGCGAAGAGATCGCCACGTCGACCTCGGAGCTGAAGCCCAAGAAGCTCGGCAAGCGCCTGAAGCTCGTCGAGGCCTTCATCGAGTCCGGCAACCGGCCGGAGTGGATGATCATGACCCAGATCCCGGTCATCCCGCCGGATCTGCGTCCGCTCGTTCCGCTCGACGGCGGTCGTTTCGCGACCTCCGACCTGAACGACCTCTATCGCCGCGTGATCAATCGCAACAACCGCCTGAAGCGGCTGATCGAGCTGCGCGCGCCGGACATCATCATCCGCAACGAAAAGCGCATGCTGCAGGAGGCCGTCGACGCACTGTTTGACAATGGCCGCCGCGGCCGCGTGATCACGGGCGCCAACAAGCGTCCGCTGAAGTCGCTGTCGGACATGCTGAAGGGCAAGCAGGGCCGCTTCCGTCAGAACCTGCTCGGCAAGCGCGTCGACTATTCCGGCCGTTCGGTCATCGTGGTTGGCCCGGAGATGAAGCTGCACCAGTGCGGCCTGCCGAAAAAGATGGCGCTCGAGCTGTTCAAGCCGTTCATCTATTCGCGCCTCGACGCCAAGGGCTTCTCCTCGACGGTGAAGCAGGCGAAGAAGCTCGTCGAGAAGGAGCGGCCGGAGGTCTGGGATATCCTGGACGAGGTCATCCGCGAGCATCCGATCCTGCTCAACCGCGCCCCGACCCTGCACCGTCTCGGCATCCAGGCTTTCGAGCCGGTGCTGATCGAAGGCAAGGCGATCCAGCTGCATCCGCTCGTCTGCTCGGCCTTCAACGCCGACTTCGACGGCGACCAGATGGCCGTGCACGTCCCGCTGTCGCTGGAAGCGCAGCTGGAAGCGCGCGTCCTGATGATGTCGACCAACAACATCCTGCACCCGGCGAACGGCATGCCGATCATCGTGCCGTCGCAGGACATCGTGCTCGGCCTCTATTACCTCTCCATCATGGCAGAGGGCGAGCCGGGCCAGGGCATGCTGTTCGGGTCGATCCCCGAGATCGAGCACGCGCTCGCCGCCAAGGCGATCACGCTGCACACGAAGATCAAGGGACGCTATCGCGGCGTGGACGCCGCCGGAAACGTCGTGTCGAAGATCTATGACACGACGCCCGGCCGCCTGCTCATCGGCGAACTGCTGCCCAAGCACGTGAACCTGCCTTTCGACGTCGTCAACAAGCTGATGACGAAGAAGGAGATCTCGAACACGATCGACGCCGTCTACCGCCATTGCGGTCAGAAGGAGACGGTCATTTTCTGCGACCGGATCATGGCGCTCGGCTTCCGCGAGGCCTGCCGTGCGGGCATCTCGTTCGGCAAGGACGACATGGTCATCCCGGCCGCGAAGGCGAAGCTCGTCGAAGAGACGCAGGCGCTCGTGAAGGATTACGAGCAGCAGTACAATGACGGCCTCATCACCTATGGTGAGAAGTACAACAAGGTCGTCGATGCCTGGGCGAAGTGCGGTGATCGCGTCGCCGAGGAGATGATGAAGGGCATTTCCGCCGTCAAGATCGACGAGGAAACGGGCCGTCAGAAGCCGATGAACTCGGTCTATATGATGAGCCACTCCGGTGCGCGCGGTTCGCCCACGCAGATGAAGCAGCTTGCCGGTATGCGCGGTCTGATGACCAAGCCGTCGGGCGAGATCATCGAGAACCCGATCATCTCGAACTTCAAGGAAGGCCTCACCGTTCTCGAGTACTTCAACTCGACCCACGGTGCCCGTAAGGGTCTGGCCGACACCGCCCTGAAGACCGCGAACTCGGGCTACCTGACGCGTCGTCTCGTCGACGTGGCGCAGGACTGCATCATCATCGAGACGGATTGCGGCACGACCAACGGCCTCAAGATGCAGGCTGTGATCGACTCCGGTCAGGTCGTGGCGTCGCTCGGTCTGCGTATCCTCGGCCGTACCGCGGCGGAGGATATCGTCTCGGCCGCGACGGGCGAGGTGCTGGTTCCGGCTGGCAAGCTCATCGAGGAGCGTGACGTCGAGAAGGTCGAGAAGGCTGGCGTTCAGTCGGCGAAGATCCGCTCGGTGCTCACCTGCGACACCAAGATCGGCGTCTGCGCGGCCTGCTATGGCCGTGACTTGGCGCGCGGCACGCCCGTGAACATGGGCGAGGCCGTCGGCGTCATCGCGGCGCAGTCGATCGGCGAGCCGGGCACGCAGCTCACCATGCGTACGTTCCACATCGGCGGAACGGCACAGGTGGTGGACTCGTCGTTCATCGAGTCGAGCTTCGAGGGTACGGTCCAGATCCGTAACCGCAACATCGTGCGCGACTCCGAGGGCAAGCTCATCGCCCTCGGCCGCAACATGGCGATCGTCATCGTCGACAAGGACGGCACGGAGCGCGCGGTCAACCGCGTGACCTATGGTTCGCGCCTGCATGTCGACGAGGGTGACCACGTCAAGCGCGGCCAGCGTCTCGCCGAGTGGGATCCCTATACCCGCCCGGTGCTGACCGAGGTCAACGGCACGATCGGCTACGAGGACATGGTCGAGGGCATCTCGGTCACCGAGACGGCCGACGAGTCGACGGGCATCACCAAGCGCGTCGTCATCGACTGGCGTGCCAATCCGCGCGGCGGCGACCTGAAGCCGGCGATCGTCGTCAAGGGCAAGGACGGCAAGGTGCTCAAGCTCGCTCGTGGCAGCGAGGCGCGGTACCTGCTTTCGGTCGAGACCATTCTCTCGGTCGATCCGGGCTCCGAGGTCCACGCCGGCGACGTGCTGGCGCGTATCCCGACGGAAGGCGCGAAGACGCGTGACATCACCGGCGGTCTGCCGCGTGTCGCCGAGCTCTTCGAGGCCCGTCGTCCGAAGGATCACGCCATCATTGCCGAGATGGACGGTACCGTCCGCTTCGGCCGTGACTACAAGAACAAGCGTCGCGTCATCATCGAGCCGGCCGAAGGCTCGGTGGATGCGGCGGGTCTGCCGCTGCAGCCGGTCGAGTATCTCATCCCGAAGGGCAAGCCATTCCATCTCCAGGAGGGCGATGCCGTCGAGAAGGGCGACTACATCATGGACGGCAACCCGGCGCCGCACGACATTCTGGCGATCAAGGGCGTGGAGGCTCTCGCAGCCTATCTCGTCAACGAGATCCAGGACGTCTACCGGCTCCAGGGCGTGCAGATCAACGACAAGCACATCGAGGTGATCGTTCGCCAGATGCTGCAGAAGGTCGAGGTCGTGGACGGCGGCGAGACGGAGTTCTTCTCCGGCGAGCAGGTCGACCAGCTCGAGTTCGACCTGATCAACGAGAAGGCGAAGGCCGAGGGCAAGAAGATCGCCATCGGCAATCCGGTCCTGCTCGGCATCACCAAGGCGAGCCTGCAGACGCGGTCGTTCTTCTCGGCGGCCTCGTTCCAGGAGACGACCCGCGTCCTCACGGAAGCGGCCGTCAACGGCAAGGTCGATCCGCTGGAAGGCCTCAAGGAGAACATCATCGTCGGCCGGCTGATCCCGGCGGGCACGGGTGGCTCCATGAACCGCATCCGCGAGATCGCGACCAAGCGCGACGAGCTGATCCTCGAGGAGCGCCGGCGGACGTCTTCGGCGCCGGAGCCGACGCCTGCGCCGGGCGGCCTGCTCGGCAATCTGACCAACGCGGCCGAATAGGTCGGTCGGTCAGCGACGGAAAATGGAAAAGGCCGCCTTCGGGCGGCCTTTTTCGTTTCTTCGTCAGGGGGAGGGGCGCACCCTTCCCATCAGTCAGCGCAGCGCTGAAGCAGCGCACGCGCCTGGCTTGCTACCCGAAGACCGCGGATTTCGGTGTGCCTCGGACGATTTCGCGGGCTGGGGTCCCTTTGTGCCATTGCCCTGTCACGGGTCGTGACCCACAGTGCGGCGTACCCTCCCACACAGAGTTGATCATGCAATTTTCGCGTCGAGCCAGACTGTTCGGATCTGCGGTCTCCACCATCCTTGCGCTGTCGATGGCAGCGGCCGCGCCGGCATCTGCGTGCACGTCGTTGCTCTATTTCGACGCGAACGGAGCGCCCTATGCCGGCCGCACGCTCGAGCTCGCCGGCGAGCTGCCTTATTTCGTGACCTATTTCCCCGCGGGTCAGCGCACGACGTCGCAGGGCTCAGCCGATGCGGCGGCGCTGGACTACGCCAGCACCTATCGCGTGCTGGCCGTGACCGTGCCCGATGGTTCGATGGACGATCTCAAGATCGTCGAGGGACTGAATGAGAAGGGGCTGACCTTCAGCCTGCTCGCTTTCGCCGATGCCAATGGTCCCGGTGCGGCCTTCCAGAAGACGAAAGCCGCGCTGTCGGCGATCGATTTGGGCTCGTGGACCCTCGGCCAGTTCGCGACGGTCGCTGAAGTGAAGGCGGCGCTCGCCAGCCAGCCGGTGCTGCTCGCGCCGTTGGCTCTGCTAGGCAATGCCAAGTCGCCTTTCCACTACGTCTTGCACGATCGGACCGGCGCTTCGATCGTCATCGAGTTCGCCGATGGCAAGCAGACCGTCTACGACAACCCGGTTGGCGTGATGACGAACGGTCCGAGCCTGGCGTGGCATCTGACCAATCTCAACAACTACACCTTCCTAAACAATCTGGACCGTTCGACCAACAAGTTCGGCAATCTCGCGGTCGCCCAGCCGGATTCCGGCATCGCAACCGAAGGCCTGCCGGCGTCGAATACGTCCGTCGGCCGGTTCGTGCGCGCGGTCTATTACGCCCAGTTCGCGGAGAAGGTGTCCAACCCGGACGACGCGATCCGCACCGTCGCCCATGTCATGAACAATTTCGATCGCCCGAAGGACATCACCAAGGACGCGGGCGGCGCCGGCAATGAGGGCATCGCCGCGGCGTTGACCAAGGACGCCCCCGCCTTCACCAGCGAATACACGTCCTGGACCGCGCTCACGGACCTCACTCAGGATACGCTGTTCCTGCGCACCTATAAGGGCATGAACTACACGAAGTTCGATCTCGGTGCCCTGTCGAAGCTCGACAAGGTCGTCTCGATTCCGCTCGCCACGATCGACGGCCTCGCCAGCGATGGCACCGCGGCGCTCGCCGCGGGCAAGTGATCTAAGGGCGCAGCCCGAGCAGGCTGCGCGTTCTGCCACGAAGAATGAAGAGGCCGCCTCCGGGCGGCCTTTTTCTTGTCGTCTCGCGGCGAGGCCGGGGGATGGGCCGCGTCGGGCTGGCGTGGTATGGGAGCGTCTCTCTCTGGAGAATGGTGATCTTGTCCTTTGGCGTTCGGCAGTTGCGGGCGGTTTGCGTCGGCGTGGTAGCGGTTCTCGTGCTTGCGGGATGCGGCGGCCGTCCGGAAGGCGTGCTGGCGCCGGTCGCGCTGACCGCCCAGGGAACGAGCCTCGTCGACATCGGGGTCGCGACGACGCGCCTGCGTTCGGACAAGCCGGGCGTCATCTTCTCCGGCGAGCGCGGCTCGCAGCTCGACTTCGCGAACATCGTCGTCTCGATCCCGCCCGAGCAGGTTCGTAAGGTCGGCGAGGTGCAGTGGCCGAAGAAGCTGCCGGGCAATCCCGCGACCGATTTCGTGACCGTGAAGGCGGAAGACATGACGCTGGCCCAGGCGAAGACCTGGTTCAACAAGCGCATCGTCAAGACGCCCGGGCGCCAGGCGCTCGTCTTCATCCATGGCTTCAACAACCAGTTCGACGACGCCGTCTATCGCTTCGCCCAGATCGTGCACGACTCCCATTCCGATGTCGTGCCGGTGCTCTTCACCTGGCCTTCGCGTGGCAGCCTGCTCGCCTATGGCTATGACCGCGAGAGCACCAATTATTCGCGCGACGCGCTCGAGAAGCTGCTCTCCTCGCTGGCGGCAGACCCCAATGTCGGCGAGATCTCGATCCTCGCGCATTCCATGGGCAATTGGGTGACCATCGAGGCGCTTCGGCAGATGGCGATCCGCAACGGCCGCATCGCGCCGAAGATCAAGAACGTCATGCTGGCCTCGCCGGATGTCGACGTCGATGTCTTCCGCAGCCAGATGGCTGATATCGGACCCAAGCGGCCGAACTTCACGCTGTTCGTCTCGCAGGACGATCGCGCGCTGGCGGCGTCGCGGCGGATCTGGGGCAATGTCGAGCGGCTCGGCCAGATCAACCCGACGCTGGAGCCCTATAAGAGCCAGCTCGCGGCGGAGAACGTCACGGTCATCGACCTGACGGACCTGAAGACCGCCGACAGGCTTAACCACGGCAAGTTCGCCGAGAGCCCGCAAGTGGTGCAGGCGATCGGGCTCCGGCTCGCGCAGGGCCAGACGATCACCGATTCCCGCATCGGCCTTGGTGACAGGATCATCGCGGCCTCGGCCGGCGCCGCCGCGACCGTCGGCACGGCCGCGGGCCTCGTCGTCGCCGCACCGGTCGCGATCGTCGATCCGAACACGCGCAAGAACTTCGACCAGAATGTCGAGGCATTCGGCAATCAGGTGTCGGACAGCGCGGCGGCCACGGGCGATGCGATCAAATCGACGACCGACGTCGGTCAATAGGAGCGTGGCCGCATAGATCGCCCGGGCGCCCGCTGCGGCGCCCTCTGCTGTGATCATGCAAGGGCCGCCCAGTGCGGCCCTTTCTCATCGGGTCAGGCTCCTGTAGGCAAGACCGGCTGCAGAGGAACGGCCAACGCAATCAAAAGGGGAGGGAAGTCGGATGCTGCCTTGGAAGACAGTCCTGGGGGTGATGCTGGTTCTCGGCGTGTCGGGAGCGCATGCGGAAGAGAGCTACAAGCCGAGCGTCAAGGTGAAGCGCCTGCTCGATACGCAGACGACGTCGAGCGGTGAACCGATCCGCTACCCCGACGTCGACGCGCCCGAGGTGCTCACATTGATGGTCGAGATTCCGCCTGGCGCCGAGACCGGCTGGCACGAGCACCCCTATCCCGCCTATGCCTATATCCTCCAGGGCACCATCGAGGTGCAGACGGCCGGCGGCGAGAAGCGAATCTTCAAGGCCGGCGATTCGTTCGCGGAAATGGTCAATCGCCCGCATGACGGGCGAGTCGTGGGCGATGAGACGGTGCGAATCTTGATGATCGTCACCGGCGAGAAGGGGAAACCCTTCAGCGTGAAGGTTCCCCCGCCGCAATAGTTCGGCACGATTCGCTGCGGCGACCGGGTATCCGGGGTCGTGGCGAACGATAATTGCGCAGAACCCCTCATCTCCGCATCAATCGAACCGCGAAAGCTTGGCCGTCGCAGGAATCTTCCCGGAAAGCGGCTCTGCCAAAGAACCGTAAACAGGGGTTGACGCGGAGGGGGGGAATAAGTAGGTTCCGCGAGCTTTCGGGCAGGTGGTAAGTCTAAAGCGTTCGCTGGCGCCGCGCCGCGGAGTTCGGACTTAAACACTGTCTGGATCGACAACGACGTTAAGAATGCGACACGCATGATCGCGGCGTAAGCCGTGATCCTCTGCTTCTCGTGGCGCCTCCACCTCCGGGTGGAATGGCGCCCTTCGTTTATGGCCGCAAGGTCACCGGCGAGGGTTGGGAAGCGATGCGATCAGGACCGTAGGCTAGCTGAAAGGCGACGCATGCCGACTATTAATCAGTTGATCCGGAAGCCTCGCCAGGCGCCGGCCAAGCGGAACAAGGTTCCCGCGCTCGAGCAGAACCCGCAGAAGCGCGGCGTCTGCACGCGCGTTTATACGACGACCCCGAAGAAGCCGAACTCGGCGCTTCGTAAGGTCGCCAAGGTGCGTTTGACCAATCAGTTCGAGGTTATCGGCTACATCCCTGGTGAGGGCCATAACCTGCAGGAACACTCGGTCGTCATGATCCGCGGCGGTCGCGTCAAGGACTTGCCGGGCGTGCGCTACCACATTCTGCGCGGCGTGCTCGACACCCAGGGCGTCAAGAACCGTAAGCAGCGTCGTTCGAAGTACGGCGCGAAGCGTCCGAAGTAAGGGGTTTCGTTTATGTCCCGTCGCCATAAAGCCGAGAAGCGCGAGATCATCCCGGACCCGAAGTTCGGCGATATCGTCGTCACCAAGTTCATGAATGCCGTCATGTATGACGGCAAGAAGTCGGTTGCCGAGAGCATCGTTTACGGCGCCCTCGACGTCATCCAGGCCCGCACCAAGCAGGAGCCGGTTGCCGTGTTCCGCCAGGCGCTGGACAATGTCGCGCCGCATATCGAAGTTCGTTCGCGCCGCGTCGGTGGTGCGACCTATCAGGTCCCGGTCGAGGTTCGTACGGACCGCCGCCAGGCCCTCGCGATCCGCTGGCTGCTGACGGCTGCCCGTGCCCGCAACGAGAAGACGATGATCGAGCGCCTCTCGGGCGAGCTCCTCGACGCTTCGAACAATCGCGGCAACGCGGTCAAGAAGCGCGAAGACACGCACCGCATGGCGGAGGCCAACCGCGCCTTCTCGCATTATCGCTGGTAACGATCGGACAAGGTGAGACCATCATGGCCCGCACGCACAAGATCGAAGACTACCGCAATTTCGGCATCATGGCCCACATCGATGCCGGCAAGACCACGACGACCGAGCGCATCCTCTACTACTCCGGCAAGAGCCATAAGATCGGCGAAGTCCATGACGGCGCCGCCACCATGGACTACATGGAGCAGGAGCAGGAGCGTGGCATCACGATCACGTCTGCGGCCACGACCACCTTCTGGAACGGCAAGCGCCTGAACATCATCGACACGCCCGGCCACGTCGACTTCACGATCGAAGTCGAGCGTTCGCTGCGCGTTCTCGACGGTGCCGTGTGCGTGCTCGACTCCAACCAGGGTGTCGAGCCCCAGACCGAGACCGTCTGGCGCCAGGGCGACAAGTACCACGTGCCGCGCATTGTCTTCTGCAACAAGATGGACAAGACCGGCGCGAACTTCGACATGTGCATCGCGGACATCAAGACCCGCCTCGGCGCGCGTCCCGTCCCGATCCAGCTGCCGATCGGCGCCGAGCAGGACTTCAAGGGCATCATCGACCTCGTCGAGATGCGTGCGGTTGTCTGGCACGACGAGAGCCTCGGCGCGAAGTATGACGTCGTCGAGATCCCGGCCGATCTGCTGGAGCGGGCTCAGGAGGCTCGCGCCGAACTGATCGAGGCTGCCGTCGAGCTCGACGACACCGCGATGGAAGCCTATCTCGAGGGCACCGAGCCCGACGTCGCGACGCTGAAGTCGCTCATCCGCAAGGCCGTGCTGCATTCGACCTGGTTCCCGGTCCTCACGGGCTCGGCGTTCAAGAACAAGGGCGTGCAGACGCTGCTCGACGCGGTCGTCGACTACCTGCCGTCGCCGGTCGACGTTCCGCCGACCAAGGGCATCGACCCGAAGACCGAGCAGGAAGTCGAGCGTCATTCGACCGACTCCGAGCCGCTCTCGATGCTCGCGTTCAAGATCATCGAGGACCCGTTCGGCATCCTGACCTTCGCACGCATCTATTCGGGTGTGCTGCAGAAGGGTACGACGCTGCTCAACTCGACCAAGGAAAAGCGCGAGCGCATCGGCCGCATGGTCCAGATGCACGCCAATTCGCGTGAGGACATCGAAGAGGCCTATGCCGGCGACATCGTCGCTCTGGTCGGCCTCAAGGAAGCCCGCACCGGCGACACGCTCTGCGATCCGGCGTCGCCCGTCATCCTCGAGAAGATGGAGTTCCCGGACCCCGTCATCGAGATGTCGGTCGAGGCGGCGACGAAGGCCGATCAGGAGAAGCTGTCGCTTGCCCTGCAGAAGCTCGCGTCCGAGGATCCGTCCTTCCGCGTGTCGACCGACAGCGAGTCCGGCCAGACCATCATCAAGGGCATGGGCGAGCTTCACCTCGACATCAAGATCGATATCCTTCGCCGTGCGCCGTACAACATCAACGTGAATGTCGGTGCTCCGCAGGTTGCGTATCGCGAGACGATCCGCAAGGCGACCGAGATCGACTACACGCACAAGAAGCAGACCGGTGGTACCGGCCAGTTCGCTCGCGTCAAGTTCATGATCGAGCCGAACGAGATCGGCGCTGGCTACCAGTTCGAGAACAAGATCGTCGGCGGCGTGGTTCCGAAGGAATACGTCCCGGGCGTCGAAAAGGGCCTGAACTCGGTCATGACCTCCGGCCCGATCGCCGGCTTCCCGGTCGTGGACGTCAAGGTCTCGCTGATCGACGGCGCCTATCACGAGGTGGACTCCTCGGCGATCGCGTTCGAAATCGCCTCGCGTGCCGCTCTTCGCGAAGGTCTCCTGAAGGCCAATCCGGCCCTTCTCGAGCCCATCATGAAGGTCGAAGTGGTCTCGCCGGAAGATTTCGTCGGCTCGGTTATCGGCGATCTGAATTCCCGCCGTGGCCAGATCCAGGGCCAGGACATGCGCGGCAACGCGAATGTCATCACCGCCTTCGTGCCGCTCGCGAACATGTTCTCCTACGTGAACAACCTGCGCTCCATGAGCCAGGGGCGCGCGAGCTACACGATGCAGTTTGACCACTATGAGCAGGTTCCGCAGGCCGTCGCTCAGGAAGTTCAGGCGAAGTACGCCTGAGCCCTTTCTAGATAGCGCGACACGAAACCAGCTGAACGAGACGGAGAAGTCCGATGGCAAAAGAGAAATTCGAGCGTACGAAGCCGCACTGCAACATTGGCACGATCGGTCACGTCGATCATGGCAAGACGTCGCTGACTGCGGCGATCACGAAGGTTCTTGCGAAGACGGGCGGCGCGACGTTCAAGGCGTATGACCAGATCGACGCGGCTCCCGAGGAGCGCGCGCGCGGCATCACGATCTCGACGGCGCATGTCGAGTACGAGACGCAGAACCGCCACTACGCCCATGTCGACTGCCCCGGCCACGCCGATTATGTGAAGAACATGATCACCGGCGCGGCGCAGATGGACGGCGCGATCCTGGTCGTGTCGGCCGCCGACGGCCCGATGCCGCAGACCCGCGAGCACATCCTGCTCGCCCGTCAGGTCGGCGTTCCGGCGCTTGTCGTGTTCCTGAACAAGGTCGACCTGGTCGACGATCCGGAGCTGCTGGAGCTCGTCGAGCTCGAGGTTCGCGAGCTGCTGTCGTCCTATGACTATCCGGGCGACGACATTCCGATCGTCAAGGGCTCTGCGGTCGTGGCGCTGAACGATGGCGACGCGAAGCTGGGCGAGGATGCGATCCTCGAGCTGATGACGGCCGTCGACACCTATATCCCGCAGCCGGAGCGTCCGATCGACCTTCCGTTCCTGATGCCGATCGAGGACGTGTTCTCGATCTCGGGTCGTGGCACGGTGGTGACGGGTCGCGTCGAGCGCGGCATCGTCAAGGTCGGCGAGGAAGTCGAGATCGTCGGCATCCGCGACACGAAGAAGACGACGGTGACCGGCGTCGAGATGTTCCGCAAGCTGCTCGATCAGGGCCAGGCCGGCGACAACATCGGCGCGCTGATCCGCGGCGTTGATCGCGAAGGCGTGGAGCGCGGCCAGGTGCTGTGCAAGCCCGGCTCGGTGACGCCGCACACGGTGTTCAAGGCCGAGGCGTACATCCTGACGAAGGAAGAGGGCGGCCGTCATACGCCGTTCTTCACCAACTACCGTCCGCAGTTCTACTTCCGCACGACGGACGTGACGGGCGTGGTGACGCTTCCCGAAGGCGTCGAGATGGTGATGCCGGGCGACAACATCGCCATGGAAGTGACGCTGATCGTTCCGATCGCGATGGAAGAGAAGCTCCGCTTCGCGATCCGCGAAGGCGGCCGCACCGTCGGCGCCGGCGTCGTCGCTTCCATCATCAAGTAAGGCTAGATCCGGACGGGGCGCGCTTGTTGCGGCGCGCCCACGTTTCTTGAGGACACAAATCGATGAACGGTCAGAATATCCGGATCCGGCTCAAAGCGTTCGATCATCGAATTCTCGATGCCTCGACGCGCGAGATCGTGAACACGGCCAAGCGTACCGGTGCCCGCGTCGTCGGCCCCGTGCCGCTGCCGACTCAGATCGAGAAGTTCACCGTGAACCGGTCGCCGCATATCGACAAGAAGAGCCGCGAGCAGTTCGAGATGCGCACTCATAAGCGCCTTCTCGACATCGTCGATCCCACCCCGCAGACCGTGGACGCGCTGATGAAGCTCGACCTCGCTGCCGGTGTGGACGTCGAAATCAAGCTCTGAGGCGAGCGAGGACAAGATGCGCTCTGGATTGATCGTACAGAAGCTGGGCATGACCCGCATCTATACGGATGCGGGCGAGCAGGTGCCGGTCACCGTGCTCAAGCTCGACAATTGTCAGGTTGTCGCCCACCGTACGGAAGACAAGAACGGCTACACCGCGGTGCAGCTGGGCTCCGGCCTCGCCAAGGTCAAGAACACGCCGAAGGCCGAACGCGGCCACTTTGCGAAGGCTGAAGTCGAGCCCAAGCGCAAGGTCGTCGAGTTCCGTGTATCGCCGGACAACCTGATCGAGATCGGCGCCGAACTGACGGCCGAGCACTTCGTCGTCGGCCAGTTCGTCGACGTGTCGGGTGTGTCGATCGGCAAGGGCTTTGCCGGCGTCATGAAGCGTCACAATTTTGGTGGCGGCCGCGCGACTCATGGTAACTCGGTCTCGCACCGCGTTCATGGTTCGACGGGTCAGCGCCAGGATCCCGGCAAGGTCTTCAAGAACAAGAAGATGGCCGGCCACATGGGTGATGTCCGCGTCACCACGCAGAATCTCAAGGTCATCCGTACGGATGTCGAGCGCGGCCTGATCATGGTCGAGGGCTCGGTTCCCGGTTCGAAGGGTGGCTGGATCGAGGTTCGCGACGCGGTCAAGCGCGCTCTGCCGAAGGATGTCCCGGTTCCCGGCGCCATCAAGCTGCGCGCGGCTGCCGAGGCAGCGGTCGAAGCGAAGGAGACCGAATAATGGATATCAAGGTCACGACGCTCGACGGCGCCGAGGCCGGCGAGATTTCGCTCTCGGACGAGATCTTCGGTCTCGACCCGCGCAGCGACATCTTGCAGCGCATGGTTCGCTGGCAGCTCGCCAAGCGCCAGGCTGGCACGCACAAGTCGAAGGGCCGTTCCGAAGTCAGCGGAACGACCAAGAAGATGTACAAGCAGAAGGGCACCGGCGGTGCTCGTCACGGCGCCAAGACCGCTCCGCAGTTCCGCGGCGGTGGCAAGGCGTTCGGCCCGGTCGTCCGCAGCCATGCGCATGACCTGACGAAGAAGTTCCGCGCCCTGGCGCTGAAGCACGCTTTGTCGGCCAAGGTGAAGGGCGAGAATCTCGTCGTTGTCTCCGACGTCGTGCTCGACCAGCCGAAGACCAAGGTGGTCAAGGAGCGCTTCGCCAAGCTCGGGCTTGCGAATGCTCTGATCATCGACGGTGCCGAGGTGAATGCGAATTTCGGCCTCGCGGCCCGCAACGTGCCGAACATCGACGTGCTGCCGATCCAGGGCATCAACGTCTACGACATTCTGCGCCGTGAGAAGCTGGTTCTGACCAAGGCCGCGGTGGAAGCGCTGCAGGAGCGGTTCAAATGAGCAAGCCGACCCACTACGACATCATCCGCAGCCCGGTGCTCAGCGAAAAGTCGACCATTGCGACGGAGCAGAGCAAGGTTGTCTTCAACGTTCTGAAGACCGCCACCAAGCCCGAGATCAAGGCTGCCGTCGAGGCGCTGTTCAAGGTCAAGGTGACCGGCGTCAACACGCTGGTGCGCAAGGGCAAGGTCAAGCGCTTCCGCGGCATCGTCGGTAAGCAGAGCGACGTCAAGAAGGCGATCGTGACGCTGGCCGAGGGTGACTCGATCGACGTGTCGACCGGTCTCTGAGCAAGAAGAATAGGCTGAAGCCATGGCACTCAAGCATTATAAGCCGACCACGCCAGGCCAGCGCCAGCTGGTTCTCGTCGATCGCTCGGAGCTCTACGCCGGCAAGCCGGTCAAGGGTCTGACGGTTGGCCTGCGGCAGAGCGGCGGTCGCAACAATCTGGGTCGCGTGACGGCCTATGGTCGTGGCGGCGGTCACAAGCGCGCCTACCGCATCATCGATTTCAAGCGCCGCAAGCTGGACATTCCGGCTGTCGTCGAGCGCATCGAATATGATCCGAACCGCACCGCGTTCATCGCGCTGATCAAGTATGCGGACGGCGAGCTCTCCTACATCCTGGCGCCGCAGCGCCTGGCGGTCGGCGACACGGTCATCTCGGCGGCCCAGGCCGACGTGAAGCCCGGCAACACCATGCCGCTCGGCGCCATGCCGGTCGGCACGATCGTCCACAATGTCGAGCTGAAGCCCGGCAAGGGTGGCCAGATCGCGCGTTCGGCCGGCGCTTATGCGCAGTATGTCGGCCGCGATCAGGGTTATGCGATCCTTCGCCTCAACTCGGGCGAGCAGCGTCTGGTCAGCCAGTCCTGCCTCGCGACGGTCGGTGCGGTGTCGAACCCGGATCACTCGAATATTTCGATCGGCAAGGCGGGACGCAACCGCTGGCTCGGCAAGCGTCCGAGCGTGCGCGGCGTCGCGATGAACCCGGTTGACCATCCGCACGGTGGCGGCGAGGGCCGCACGTCGGGCGGCCGTCATCCGGTCACCCCGTGGGGCAAGCCCACCAAGGGCAAGAAGACCCGCAACAACAAGTCGACCGACAAGTTCATCGCGCGCAGCCGTCATCTGCGCAAGAGCAAGTAAGAGAGGCTTTCCATGTCTCGTTCCATCTGGAAAGGCCCGTTCGTCGACGGTTTCCTCCTTCGCAAGGCCGAGAAGAGCCGCTCTTCGGGCCGCAGCGAGGTGATCAAGATTTGGAGCCGTCGTTCCACGATCCTTCCGCAGTTCGTCGGCCTGACCTTCGGCGTTTACAACGGCCAGAAGCACATTCCGGTCCTCGTCAACGAGGACATGGTCGGGCACAAGTTCGGCGAGTTCTCGCCGACTCGCACCTACTATGGCCATACGGCCGACAAGAAGGCGAAGAGGAAGTAAGATGGGCAAGCCGAAGCGCGAACGCGCGCTGAAGGACACCGAGGCGCGCGCGATGACGCGCATGATCCGTGTCTCTCCGCGCAAGCTCAATCTCGTCGCCCAGCTGATCCGGGGCAAGAAGGCCAGCACCGCTCTCGCGGACCTGACCTTCTCGGAGAAGCGCATTGCACGCGACGTGAAGAAGACGCTCGAGAGTGCGATCGCCAACGCCGAGAACAATCACGATCTCGACGTGGACGCTCTTGTCGTTGCCGAAGCCTTCGTGGGCAAGGCAATGGTCATGAAGCGGTTTTCGCCGCGGGCCCGCGGTCGCGTCGGCCGGATCGAGAAGCCGTTTTCGCACCTGACGATCGTCGTGCGTGAAGCTGAGGAGGCCGCCTGATGGGCCAGAAAGTCAATCCGATCGGCCTTCGGCTCGGCATCAACCGGACCTGGGACAGCCGCTGGTTCGCCAACAAGGGCGAATACGGCAAGCTGCTCCACGAGGACCAGCGCATCCGTGCCGCGCTCCTCAAGGAGCTGAAGCAGGCTGCGGTCTCCAAGATCGTAATCGAGCGCCCGCACAAGAAGTGCCGCGTGACGATCCACTCGGCTCGCCCGGGTATCGTCATCGGCAAGAAGGGCGCCGATATCGACAAGCTGCGCAAGATCGTCGGCAAGCTGACGGACAGCGAAGTGCACATCAATATCGTGGAGGTCCGCAAGCCGGAGATCGACGCGAACCTGGTGGCCGCTTCGATCGCCCAGCAGCTCGAGCGCCGCGTCGCGTTCCGTCGCGCCATGAAGCGCTCGGTCCAGTCGGCGATGCGTCTTGGCGCCGAGGGTATCCGCATCAACGCGTCGGGCCGCCTCGGCGGCGCCGAGATCGCGCGTCTGGAGTGGTACCGCGAGGGCCGCGTTCCGCTGCACACGCTTCGTGCGGACATTGATTACGGCACGGCAACGGCGCATACCGCGTACGGCGCCTGCGGCATCAAGGTCTGGATCTTCAAGGGCGAGATCCTGGAGCACGATCCGATGGCGTCCGAGCGTCGCCAGACCGAAGGCAATGAACAGGGCTCCGGCTCGGGTGGCCGTCGTCGCGATAACGCGGCGTAAGGTCGGAACCGGCTGAAGTCGAGAGAGAACGAAAATGCTGCAACCGAAGCGCACCAAGTTCCGCAAGCAGTTCAAGGGCCGCATCCATGGCGTCGCCAAGGGTGGTACGGACCTGAACTTCGGCGGTTTCGGCCTGAAGGCGCTGGAGCCGGAGCGCGTCACGGCGCGCCAGATCGAGGCGGCTCGCCGCGCGATCACCCGTGCCATGAAGCGTGCCGGCCGTGTCTGGATCCGCGTGTTCCCGGATGTTCCGGTCACGTCGAAGCCGACCGAAGTCCGCATGGGCAAGGGCAAGGGCGCTCCGGAATACTGGGCGTCGCGCGTCAAGCCCGGCCGCATCATGTTCGAGATCGACGGAGTCGACGAGGAGACCGCCCGCGAGGCGCTCCGTCTCGGTGCCGCCAAGCTCCCGATCAAGACGCGCTTCGTGCAGCGCATCGCCGAGTGATCGGCGGACCGACGAGGACGACAGCCATGAAGGCCAAGGATATTCGGCTCCAGACCGCCGATCAGCTCGAGACGGAACTCGCGAACCTGAAGAAGGAGCAGTTCAACCTGCGCTTTCAGCGGGCGACCGGCCAGCTCGAGAACACGGCGCGTGTCCGGCAGGTTCGCCGCGACATCGCCAGAATCAAGACCATCGCCGCGCAGAAGAGCGCGGCGGACAAGCGCTGAGGAGACGAGGATGCCGAAACGCGTTCTGCAGGGCAGCGTCGTCAGCGACAAGAACGACAAGACTGTTGTCGTTCTCGTCGAGCGGCGCTTTACGCACCCGGTCATGAAGAAGACGGTGCGTCGTTCGAAGAAGTATCACGCCCATGACGAGGGCAACACCTACAAGGTCGGCGACCAGGTCTTCATCGAGGAGACGAAGCCGATCTCGAAGAACAAGCGCTGGGTCGTTGTCGGCACCGAGCTGACGGACGGCAAATAAGAAGAGGTTCGTCGTGGCTGCGCCGATTGGCGCGGTAGCGACCAGGAAAGTAGGCGGCCAGTCATGATTCAGATGCAAACTAACCTCGACGTGGCGGATAATTCCGGCGCTCGTCGTGTGATGTGCATCAAGGTTCTCGGCGGTTCGAAGCGGAAATACGCATCGGTCGGCGACGTCATCGTCGTGTCGATCAAGGAGGCCATTCCGCGCGGCCGCGTCAAGAAGGGCGACGTGATGAAGGCGGTCGTCGTGCGCACGGCGAAGGATATCCGCCGTCCGGACGGCAGCGTCATCCGGTTCGACAAGAACGCCGCCGTCTTGATCAACAATCAGAAGGAGCCGATCGGGACCCGTATCTTCGGACCGGTTCCGCGCGAATTGCGCGCGAAGAACCACATGAAGATCATCTCGCTCGCGCCGGAGGTGCTGTGATATGGCCGCTAAGATTAAGAAGGGCGACAACGTCGTCGTCTTGGCCGGCAAGGATAAGGGCAAGACGGGCGAAGTTCTGCGGGTGATCCCCGACGAGCAGCGCGCGGTGGTGCGCGGCATCAATGTTGGCCGCAAGCATCAGAAGCAGACGGCGAGCGAGCAGGGCGGCATCATCTCGAAAGAGCTGCCGATCCATGTCTCGAACATCGCCGTTGCCGACCCCAAGGACGGCAAGCCGACCCGGGTTGGCTTCAAGGTGACCGAAGACGGGCGCAAGCAACGCGTCGCAAAGCGTTCGGGAGATGTGATCGATGGCTGAGGCAGCTTACGAGCCGCGGCTCAGGAAGTTCTACCAGGACGAGGTTCGCGAGAAGCTCGTCGCTGAATTTGGCTACAAGAACCCGATGGAGGTTCCGCGCCTCGACAAGATCGTCCTGAACATGGGCGTCGGCGAGGCGGTGAACGACTCCAAGAAGGTGACGTCGGCGCTCGGCGACCTGGCGATGATCGCCGGTCAGAAGCCCGCCCTGACGCGTGCTCGCAAGTCCATCGCGACCTTCAAGGTGCGCGAGAACATGCCGATCGGCGGCAAGGTCACGCTGCGCAAGACGCGCATGTACGAGTTCCTGGATCGCCTGGTCACCATCGCGCTGCCGCGCGTGCGTGACTTCCGCGGCCTGAACCCGAAGAGCTTCGACGGCCGTGGCAACTATGCCATGGGCATCAAGGAGCACATCATTTTCCCGGAGATCAACTACGACAAGGTTGATCAGGTCTGGGGCATGGACGTGATCGTCTGCACCACCGCGAAGACGGACGAGGAAGCCCGGGCGCTGCTGAAGGCGCTCAACTTCCCGTTCCGCCAGTAACGAGCCGAGAGGACGAGACTGATATGGCTAAGAAGAGCTCCATCGAGAAGAACGATCGGCGCCGCAAGCTCGCCAAGCAGTATTCGGGCCGTCGCTCGAAGCTGAAGGCGATCGCGAACGACGAGTCGCTGCCGCTGGAGGAGCGCTTTCAGGCGCGCCTCAAGCTGGCTGAGTTGCCCCGCAACTCCTCGCCGACGCGCATTCGCAACCGCTGCGAGGTCACCGGGCGTCCGCGCGGTGTCTATCGCAAGCTGAAGATGTCGCGTATCGCACTGCGCGAACTCGGGTCGCTGGGATTGATCCCGGGCCTGGTCAAGTCGAGCTGGTAAGGAGAACGGTCCGATGACAATGACCGATCCTCTGGGTGATATGCTCACCCGCATCCGTAACGCACAGCTTCGTCGGCAGTCGAAGGTTTCGACCCCGGCTTCGAAGCTGCGCCACAACGTGCTCGGCGTGTTGCAGTCCGAGGGCTACATCCGTGGCTTTGCCATGGTCGATCACGGTGACGGCAAGGCCGAAATCGAGATCGAACTGAAGTATTTCGACGGCGAGCCGGTCATCCGGACGATCGAGCGGGTGTCGAAGCCCGGTCGGCGTGTCTACGCTTCGGTTAAGAACATTCCGCGGGTCAAGAATGGCCTCGGCGTCTCCATCCTCTCGACGCCGAAGGGCGTCATGTCGGATGCCGACGCCCGCGAGCAGAATGTCGGCGGCGAAGTTCTGTGCCAGGTATTCTGATCTGGTTTAACGCGAAACACGAACCGGACGGATTGATCTGATGTCTCGTATCGGAAAGAAGCCGGTGGCGGTGCCGAAAGGCGTTACGGCCACCATCAATGGCCAGACGGTGTCCGTTAAGGGACCGAAGGGCGAGCTTACGTTCAATTTCACCGAGCATGTCACGGTGGAGCTGGGCGAGGGCGGCGTGAACGTCGCGCCGCGTGACGACAGCAAGCCCTCGCGGGCTGCCTGGGGCATGTCGCGCACGATGATCGCCAACCTGATGAAGGGCGTGACGGACGGCTTCTCCAAGAAGCTCGAGATCAACGGCGTCGGCTACCGCGCTGCCGTGCAGGGAACCAACCTGCAGCTGGCACTGGGCTACAGCCACGACGTGGTCTATCCGATCCCGGCCGGCATCACGATCCAGTGCGCCAAGCCGACCGAGATCCTGATCTCGGGCATCGATCGTCAGCGTGTCGGTCAGGTCGCCGCCGAGATCCGCGAATTCCGCGGTCCGGAGCCCTACAAGGGCAAGGGCGTCAAGTACGCGAACGAAGTGATCTTCCGCAAGGAAGGCAAGAAGAAGTAACGGAGACCGTCATGGCCAATACGATCAAGGATCGGCGCGCCGCGCGCGTCCGCCGTGCGATCCGGAAGGTCGCGTCGGGACGTCCGCGCCTCAGCGTGCATCGTTCGTCCGAGCATATCTATGCTCAGGTGATCGACGACGCGGCCGGGCACACGATCGCCTCGGCGTCCACGCTCGAGAAGGATCTGCGCTCCTCGCTGAAGACCGGCGCCGACAAGGCGGCCGCCGAGGTGGTGGGCAAGCTGATTGCCGAGCGCGCCAAGGCGGCGGGCGTCACGCAGGTGGTGTTCGATCGCGGGCCGTATCTGTATCACGGCCGCGTGAAGGCGCTGGCCGACGGAGCTCGCGAAGGCGGTCTCGATTTCTGATGCGCCTCGGGCGCATCTAGCGAAACAACAAGACGATTGGATCTTTCGATGGCAAGAGAGCAGCGGGAAGAGCGCGACAGCGAATTCGTCGACAAGCTCGTTCACATCAATCGCGTCGCGAAGGTGGTGAAGGGCGGACGGCGGTTCGGCTTCGCGGCCCTCGTCGTCGTCGGCGACCAGAAGGGCCGGGTCGGCTTCGGCCACGGCAAGGCGCGTGAGGTTCCGGAAGCGATCCGCAAGGCGACCGAGGCCGCCAAGCGTTCGCTGGTCCGCGTGCCGCTGCGCGACGGTCGCACGCTGCATCACGACGTGTTCGGTCGCCACGGCGCCGGTCGCGTTTTCCTGCGCGCCGCACCGCCCGGCACCGGCATCATCGCCGGCGGCCCGATGCGCGCCGTGTTCGAGACGCTCGGCGTCCAGGACGTCGTCGCGAAGTCGATGGGCTCGTCCAACCCGTACAACATGGTGCGTGCCACGTTTGCGGCGCTCGCCGCCGAGGACAGCCCGCGCTCCGTCGCGGCCCGTCGCGGCATCAAGGTTTCGGTTCTGCAGTCCCGCCGCGGCGACGCGGTCGAGGTTGCGGCTGCCGAGGCCTGATAGGCCCGAATTCGAGGATTATGGACGATGGCCAAGAAGACCGACGGCACCAGCGCTGCTAAGACGATCGTCGTCGAGCAGACGGGAAGCCCGATTCGCCGGCCGGCCGAGCAGCGCGCTACGCTGATCGGCCTCGGCCTCAACAGGATCCGCCGCCGCGCGACGCTGCAGGACACCCCTGCGGTTCGGGGCATGATCGCCAAGGTGTCGCACCTCGTCCGCGTCGTGGACGAGGCGTGATCCGCGAGAGGACAGTTCGATGAAGCTGAACGAGATCACTGACAATCCGGGCGCTCACAAGGATCGCATCCGGGTTGGTCGCGGCATCGGCTCCGGCAAGGGCAAGACCGGTGGGCGTGGCGTCAAGGGCCAGAAGTCGCGCACCGGCGTTGCGATCAAGGGCTTCGAGGGCGGCCAGATGCCGCTGCATCGTCGCCTGCCGAAGCGCGGTTTCACCAATATCTTCGCCAAGGACTACAACGAGATCAGCCTCGGCCGCATCCAGAAGGCGATCGACGCCGGCAAGCTGGATACGGCGAAGCCGATCACCGTCGAAGTCCTGGTCGAGGCCGGCGTTCTGCGCCGCGTCAAGGACGGCCTGCGCCTTCTCGGCCCGGGCGAGCTCAAGGGCGCCGTGACCTTCGAGGTTGCCGGTGCGTCGAAGCCCGCACTCGAGGCGGTCGAAAAGGCTGGCGGTTCGGTCAAGCTGCTCGCCGCGGCTGTTGCTGAGACCGAAGCGGCGTAAAGCCGCTTGCGATCCGGTCGAAGGCGCGGCTTGATGTCGTGCCTTCGAGGGACCACGTAAGCCCCTCATGTTGGGGGTACTGGGCCCGCGCCTCGGGCCCGATCGGAGCGGTGAATGGCATCTGCGGCTGAACAACTCGCGGCCAATCTGAACTTTGGCGCGTTCGCCAAGGCCGATGCACTGAAGAAGCGCATCTGGTTCACGCTCGGCGCGCTGCTGGTCTATCGCCTCGGCACCTATATTCCGCTGCCGGGCATCAATCCGGAGGCGCTGTCGAGCGCCTTCCAGAACCAGCAGTCCGGCATTCTCGGCCTCTTCAACATGTTCTCGGGTGGCGCGGTCGGCCGTATGGCGATCTTCGCGCTCGGAATCATGCCCTATATCTCGGCGTCGATCATCATCCAGCTGATGACGTCGATCGTCCCCTCGCTCGATGCCCTGAAGAAGGAAGGCGAGGCGGGACGCAAGATCATCAACCAGTACACGCGCTACGGCACGGTGCTGCTCGCCGTCGTGCAGGCCTACGGCATTTCCGTCGGCCTCGAGGGCGGTTCGAATATCGTCATCGATCCCGGCCTGTTCTTCCGCATCACGACCGTGCTGACGCTGACCGGCGGCACGATGTTCCTGATGTGGCTCGGTGAGCAGATCACGTCGCGCGGCATCGGTAACGGCATCTCGCTGATCATCTTCGCCGGCATCGTCGCGAACCTGCCGCATGCACTGGCGAGCGTTCTCGAGCTCGGCCGTCAGGGCGCGATCGCGACCTGGGTCATCCTGCTGGTGGCCGTCGTCGCCGTCGCGGCGATCGCCTTCATCGTCTACATGGAGCGCGCGCAGCGCCGCCTCATCATCCAGTATCCGAAGCGCCAGGTCGGCAACCGGATGTTCCAGGGTGAGTCGTCGCATCTGCCGCTGAAGCTGAACACCGCCGGCGTCATCCCGCCGATCTTCGCCTCGTCCCTGCTGCTGCTGCCGGCGACCGTCGCGAATTTCACGGCAGGGCAGGGCCCCGGCTGGTTCAACTCGATCGTCGCGCTGCTCGGCCACGGCACGGTGCTGTATATGCTGCTCTATGCGGCGATGATCGCGTTCTTCGCGTTCTTCTATACGGCGATCGTGTTCAATCCGGTCGACACCGCGGACAATCTGAAGAAGCACGGCGGCTTCGTTCCGGGCATTCGTCCGGGCCAGCGCACGGCCGAGTATATCGACTATGTGCTCACCCGAATCACAGTGCTCGGCGCGGCCTACCTGATCATCGTCTGCCTGCTGCCCGAATTCCTGATCTCGGCCACCCATGTTCCCTTCTATTTCGGCGGCACGTCGCTGCTCATCGTGGTGAATGTCACGATGGACACCGTGTCACAGGTGCAGGGACACCTGCTTGCGCATCAATATGAAGGGCTCGTGAAGAAGGCTAAGCTCAAGGGGAAGAGACGATGAGGCTGATCCTGCTCGGACCGCCGGGTGCCGGCAAGGGCACCCAGTCGGCACGGATTGTCGAGCGCTTCGGCATTCCGCAATTGTCGACGGGCGACATGCTCCGGGCGGCGGTCAAGGCGGGAACGCCGGTCGGCCTCAAGGCCAAGGCGATCATGGATGCCGGCAATCTCGTCCCGGACGAGGTGGTGATCGGCATCGTCGCGGACCGGATCGACGAGGCGGATGCCCGCAAGGGCTTCATTCTCGACGGCTTCCCCCGCACGATCGCCCAGGCCGATGCACTCGAGGCGATGCTGGCGAAGAAGGGCCTGGTGCTCGACATTGTCGTGGAGCTCAAGGTCGATCGTTCCAAGCTGATCGATCGCATCGTCAAGCGCGCCGAGGAGACGAAGGCGCGCGGCGAGCCGGTTCGCAAGGATGACGATCCGGAGGTCTTCAAGACCCGTCTTGCGGCCTATGATCGTGATACCGCGCAGATCGCGCCTTACTACAAGGCGCGGGGCCGGTTGATCGAGCTGGATGGCATGCGGCCCATCGACGAAGTCTGGCGGGATGTCGAAAAGACGCTCGCCCATCTTGACGAGAAGGCCGTTACCCGATAAGGGACGCCTCTCATTTCGGAACGGCGGCGTCGTTCCCCGGGAATCGGGGCGCGGCGTCGCGTGTTTGCTGATTAGAATTTAGAAGCTCCGCAAGGGCCGGCCTCCACCGGACGCGGGGAAAACGAGGTGCCGATCCCGGTTGACGGGCGGCGTAAATGGAGACGGCAAGTGGCCCGTATCGCAGGCGTAAACATTCCGACGAACAAGCGCGTCATCATCGCGCTCCAGTATATCCACGGCATTGGCCCGAAGCACGCTGCCGACATCGTCACCAAGACCGGCATCGATCCGGCGCGGCGCGTGAACGAGCTTTCGGACGCCGAAGTTCTGCAGATCCGCGAGGCGATCGACCGCGACTACGTCGTGGAAGGTGATCTGCGCCGCGAAGTCGCAATGAACATCAAGCGCCTGATGGACCTCGGCTCCTATCGCGGCCTGCGCCATCGCCGCGGCCTGCCGGTTCGCGGCCAGCGCACGCATACCAATGCGCGCACCCGCAAGGGCCCGGCCAAGCCGATCGCCGGCAAGAAGAAGTAATTCACGGAACAGGGGCGCTAGGCTCCCGGTGTAGCCGCCGGAACTACGGCGGTGTCGAGATCGAACCAAAGGATAGAGAATGGCTAAGGACACGACGCGCGTGCGTCGCCGCGAACGCAAGAACATTTCTTCGGGCGTCGCGCATGTGAACTCGACCTTCAACAACACGATGATCACCATCACGGACGCGCAGGGGAACACGATCTCCTGGTCGTCGGCCGGCATGATGGGCTTCAAGGGGTCGCGCAAGTCCACGCCTTATGCCGCGCAGATGGCGGCGGAAGATGCGAGCCGCAAGGCTGCCGAGCATGGCATGAAGACGCTCGAGGTCGAAGTCTCCGGTCCGGGTTCGGGCCGTGAGTCGGCGCTCCGCGCGCTGCAGGCCGCGGGCTTCACCATCACCTCGATCCGGGACGTCACGCCGATCGCGCACAATGGCTGCCGGCCGCGCAAGCGCCGCCGCGTCTGAGGCCTCGTGAGGGCGCGGATACGCCGCGCCCTTTCCGTTCCGCATCGACATTCGGCGTTCCGGCCCGGCCGGACGCCACGCGATCCGAACCGTCGGAGCGCGTCGAGATCAAAAGGATACGGTCGTGATCCACAAGAACTGGCAAGAACTGATCAAGCCGAACAAGCTGGAAGTCTCGCTGGGCTCCGATCCCCGGCGCCTCGCGACCGTTGTCGCGGAGCCGCTGGAGCGTGGCTTCGGCCTGACGCTCGGCAATGCGCTGCGCCGCGTGCTGCTTTCCTCGCTTCAGGGCGCCGCGGTCACCGCGGTCCAGATCGACGGCGTGCTGCATGAATTCTCGTCGATTCCCGGCGTGCGTGAGGATGTCACCGACATCATCCTCAACATCAAGGAAATCGCGATCAAGATGCAGGGCGACGGCCCGAAGCGCATGGTCGTGCGGAAGCAGGGCCCGGGCGTCGTCGTCGCCGGCGACATCCAGACGGTCGGCGATGTCGAGGTGCTCAACCCCGAGCTCGTGCTGTGCACGCTCGACGAGGGCGCCGAGATCCGCATGGAGTTCACCGTCAACACCGGCAAGGGCTATGTCGCGGCTGACCGCAACCGCCCCGAGGATGCCCCGATCGGCCTGATCCCGGTCGACAGCATCTATTCGCCGGTCAAGAAGGTGTCGTACCGCGTCGAGAACACCCGCGAGGGCCAGGTTCTCGACTATGACAAGCTGACGCTTTCGGTCGAGACCGACGGCTCGCTCCGCCCGGATGACGCGGTCGCCTATGCGGCGCGCATCATCCAGGACCAGCTGTCGATCTTCGTCAATTTCGAAGAGCCGCAGAAGGAGACGACCGCGGAGGCCATTCCGGAGCTCGCCTTCAACCCGGCGCTGCTCAAGAAGGTCGACGAGCTCGAGCTTTCGGTGCGTTCCGCGAACTGCCTGAAGAACGACAACATCGTCTATATCGGCGACCTCATCCAGAAGACGGAGGCGGAAATGCTCCGCACGCCGAACTTCGGTCGCAAGTCGCTCAACGAGATCAAGGAAGTTCTCGCCCAGATGGGTCTCCATCTCGGCATGGAGGTCACGAACTGGCCGCCGGAGAACATCGAAGAGCTCGCCAAGCGCTACGAAGACCATTACTAAGACACGTCCCACGGCGTGAGCCGCCGGAAATTGAATCGAGGAGAGGGCCATGCGCCACGGTAATTCGGGCCGCAAGTTCAGCCGCACGGCGAGCCATCGCAAGGCGATGTTCGCCAATATGGCCGTCGCGCTCATCACGCACGAGCAGATCACCACGACGCTCCCCAAGGCGAAGGATCTTCGCCCGATCGTCGAGAAGCTGATCACGCTCGGCAAGCGCGGCGACCTGCACGCGCGCCGCCAGGCGATCGCGCAGCTGCGCGACGAGGACGCCGCGAAGAAGCTCTTCGAGACGCTCGGACCGCGCTACAAGGAGCGTCAGGGTGGCTACACCCGCGTTCTCAAGGCCGGCTTCCGCTATGGCGACAATGCGCCGGTCGCGGTGATCGAGTTCGTCGAGCGCGACGTCGAAGCCAAGGGCGCCGCGGATCGCGCGCGCAACGCGGCTGCCGAGTCGTCCGAGGCCGAGGCGGCGTAATCGCTGATTTCGTTTCGCGAGTTTGGAAGAGGGCGGTCCGCAAGGGCCGCCCTTTTTGTTTGTGCGAGAAGCGGTTCGTGAAGCGGACGCGGCCCGGTCAGCGAGCGGGCGGCGGGAAGGCCAGGATGTTGCCGGTATAGTTCTCGACGACGAGGCTGAACGGGCGGCCATCGGCGCGCTTCAGCACGGCGCGGTTCTGGAGGACGAAGTCCGGGACGGGGAGGGCTGCATTGGCCGCCGCAGCGCCGTCGGCAGCCTGCATTTCCCAGCCCTCAGGCAGGGGGCTCCAGAGAAGCTTCGAGGCGATCGTGGTGCGCGTGAAGTCGAGCGGCTTGACGACGCGCCCGAACGACGTGTCGGTCGTCTCCAGCTCGCGGTTCATCGCCTCGGTGAGGAGAGCCGGGACATACCAGTTGTCGGCTTCCGAGAGCACGGTGTCGCCGCAGGTGAGGCGGACGCGGCGATAGGCGATGGGTTCATCCGGTCCGACTCCGAGAGCCTCGCGCACGGCCGCATCGGCCGCCTTGTCTGTGCCCTTCACACGGTCGGCGACGATCTTCGATCCGGGCGGCGCGAGGCGGTGGTCGGCGCACCAGCGATCGAGAACCAGCGTCGCGCTCGGATTGGCGAGCAGTTCGGCCCGCAGCGACTGGACCAGCGCCAGCGCCTGCAGCCGCCCGACATAGTTGTCCGGCCAGATGGGGTTGGCCACATCGCGGCCGAAGGCGTCGCCGGAGGAGCCGGCCGTCAGCATGCCGGCCAGGCCGGCAATCAGGATCGCGCGGCGCATCGCAGAGTTCCCGTCAGAGCTTTTCGACGTCGTTGAAGCGGAACAGGAAGCTCGGCTCCGTCATCGACTGGTCGAGCGAGAGGCGGCTCGAACGGAAGCAGTCCGGCTCGTCATTGAAGAAAGTGCCGGAGAAGCGGATCGCATCGCCCTGGGCGAGCTTCGCGAAGGCGGTGGCGAGCGGCGTGCCGGCGACGATCAGCGTCTTGTCTTCGATGTCGGACATGGCGTTGTTCCACGTCTTGACCAGCGTGCCGTCCGGCAGGCTGACGGTCACGATCGTGCGCCCGCCCGCGTCCTTGTCGATCTCCTTGATCCGCCCGACCCAGTTCTGCACGGCCGGTCCCTTGACGGCGCCGCAGATCGCGGCGGCGCGGCCGGATTGCAGCGCGGCGCGGTCGTCGAAATTCGCGCCCTCATATTCCTGGCGCGCGGCGGTCACGACCTTGGTGAAGGCGGCCTCGTCGCGCGGCTGCTGCGGGACGAGGGCGGCGAGCGCCTCGGCGTCGTTCGGCTGCGCGGGAGCCGCCGGTGCGGCTGGCGCGGCGCTGATCTCGGCATTGCCGGCATCGGGAAGCTGCGCGGATTGGTTCGCCATGGGCTCCGGCTCGACGCCGACCACCTTGGTGGTGGTGACCGTGACCGGTTCCGGCAGCTTCGCCGGCGCCATCTGCGATTCGTCCTTGGGCGCGTCGGAGGAGGCGGCCGGCGCCGCGGGCTCGGCCTTGGCCGGCTCGTCGGGGGCGGGGAGCGAATCGGTGGTCTTCACCACGGCGACGGGCGTCGGGGCAGGTTCGTCACCGCCGCCGAGCACGATGCGCGGCAGGCGCAGCGCCACGAGGTCGGGCCGCGCCACGACGCCGACCGTGCCGGAAACCAGCAGCGCCAGGCCGAAAGCGAGCGTCACGATGCTGCCGGCGCGGGCGCCGTTCAGGATCAGCGGGATCACGCCGGCCAGAACGCCGAAGACCCCGACTATGAACAAACCGATCCAGAGCATGGAAATCCTTCTTGCCCCCGCTTTATTATTCCCAAGCGGTGCAGCGCGCCAAGCCCCGACGGCGCAAACGGCCGCGCAAAAGACCCTGCCAGCGATGCCGCTGGGGATTGCCGGAGGGCCACGGCCTCGCCGCAATTCATGTAGCATCGTCAGGGTGACAATGTCTTCAGGAGGTTCCGCGTCATGCGACTGCGTTTCGGGCTGTTGCCGTTCGGGCTCTGCCTCGCGCTCCTTGGCGGTCTGGCCGCATTCGGCCTGACGGAGCGTTCGACGGCGGTCGAGCGCACCGTTCCGCAGAGTGCGCAGGAGATCAGCCTTTCCTTTGCGCCGCTGGTGAAGCGCGTCTCGCCGGCTGTCGTGAATGTCTATGCCTCGCGCGTGGTGCAGCAGCGCGTCTCGCCCTTCATGGACGACCCGTTCTTCCGCCGCTTCTTCGGCGGCGACATGGGCGGTGCGCCGCGCAAGCGCGTGCAGCAATCGCTCGGCTCCGGCGTCATCATCGAGTCGTCCGGCCTCGTGGTGACGAATTATCACGTCATCGAGAATGCCGACGAGGTGAAGGTCGCGCTCTCCGACCGGCGCGAGCTGCCGGCCGACATCATCCTGAAGGACGAGCGCATGGATCTCGCCGTCCTCCGCCTCAAGGGCGCGAAGGGGCCGTTTCCGGTGATCGAATTCGCCGATTCGGATGCGCTGGAAGTCGGTGATCTGGTGCTCGCGATCGGCGATCCCTTCGGCGTCGGCCAGACCGTGACCAGCGGCATCGTCTCCGCGCTCGCCCGCAGCCAGGTCGGCGCGTCCGACTATCAGTTCTTCATCCAGACCGACGCGGCCATCAATCCCGGCAATTCCGGCGGCGCGCTGATCGACATGAAGGGCCGCCTCGTCGGCATCAACACAGCGATCTATTCCCGCTCCGGCGGCTCGATCGGCATCGGCTTTGCGATCCCGTCCAATCTCGTGCGCGTCGTCGCGCAGTCCGCGCTGTCCGGGAAGAAGCTGAGCCTGCCCTGGATCGGCGCGGACTTCCAGGACGTCACCGCCGACATTGCCGACGGCCTCGGCATCGACCGGCCCACTGGCGCGCTGGTCAGTGCGGTCCGTGCGGACAGCCCGGCCGCCAAGGCGGGGCTCGCCGCGGGCGATCTCGTCGTCAAGGCGGACGGCATCGACATCGATGATCCCAATGCCCTCAACTATCGCCTGGCGACGCGTGGCGTCGGCAGTTCGTCCACGCTCACTGTGCTGCGCGGCGGCAAGGAGATGCAGTTGACGCTCGCTTTGGAGGCGCCGCCCGAGGTGCCGCTGCGCGACGAGCGCGCGATCGACGCCGAGTCGCCCTTCACCGGCGCCACGGTGGTCAATCTCTCGCCGGCTGTCGCGGTCGAGAACGGCTACAAGGGCAATCGTGAGCGCGGCGTGCTGATCGAGAAGATCGCCGACGGCTCGATCGCGGCCCGCGTCGGCTTCCAGCCTGGCGACGTGATCGTCGACGTGAACGGCGTCCCGATCGACACGACGCGGATCCTGGCCAGTGTCGCCGGCCAGCCGGCCGACGCCTGGCGGCTGACCATCGAGCGCGGCGGGCGGCTGATCCGCTCGACGATCGGCGGCTGACCATGAGCGATCTCTTCGCCGCGGCGGGACTGGAGAAGGCGGCGCCGCGCCCGCTGGCCGATCGGCTGCGCCCGCAGCGCCTCGCCGAGGTCGTCGGGCAGGACCACCTGGTCGGCGAAGGCGGCGCGATAACGCGCATGCTCCATTCCGGCTCGCTCGGCTCGATGATCTTCTGGGGACCGCCGGGCACGGGCAAGACGACCGTCGCGCGCCTGCTCGCGCATGAGACGGATCTGCATTTCGAGCAGATCTCGGCGATCTTTTCCGGCGTCGCGGATTTGAAGAAGGTGTTCGAGGCGGCGCGGGCGCGGCGGCAGATCGGCAAGGGCACGTTGCTCTTCGTCGACGAGATCCACCGCTTCAACCGCGCCCAGCAGGACAGCTTCCTGCCGGTGATGGAGGACGGTACCGTCACGCTGGTCGGCGCGACGACGGAGAACCCCTCCTTCGAGCTGAACGCAGCGCTGCTGTCCCGCGCCCGCGTGCTCGTTTTCCATTCGCACGACGCCCATTCGATCGGGCAGTTGCTGGAGCGCGCCGAAGAGACGGAGGGCAAGCCCCTGCCGCTCGACGAGGAGGCCCGCGAGGTGCTGATCCGCATGGCGGATGGCGACGGCCGCGCCTCGCTGACGCTGGCCGAGGAAGTCTGGCGCGCCGCGAGGGAAGGCGAAATCTTCGATTCGAAGGCGCTGCAGGAGATCGTGCAGCGCCGCGCGCCGATCTACGACAAGGGCCAGGACGGCCATTACAACCTCATCTCCGCCCTGCACAAATCCGTCCGCGGCTCCGATCCCGACGCGGCGCTTTATTATCTCGCGCGCATGTTCGATGCCGGCGAGGATCCGCTCTATCTGGGACGGCGCCTCGTGCGCATGGCGGTCGAGGATATCGGCCTCGCCGACCCGCAGGCGCTGGTCATCGCCAATGCCGCGAAGGATGCCTATGACTATCTCGGCAGCCCGGAAGGCGAACTCGCCTTCGCGCAGGCCTGCGTCTATCTCGCCACGGCGCCGAAATCGAACGCCGTCTACACCGCCTTCAAGGCCGCGACGCAGACCGCGAAGCAGGGCGGTTCGCTGCTGCCGCCCAAGCGCATCCTGAACGCGCCGACCAAGCTGATGAAGGGCGAGGGCTACGGCGAGGGCTATCGCTACGACCACGACGAGCCCGACGCCTTCTCGGGCCAGGACTATTTCCCCGACGCACTGGGGCGCCAGAGCTTCTACGAGCCGGTCGAACGCGGCTTCGAGCGCGAAATCAGGAAGCGCATGGACTATTGGGCCAAGCTGAGGAAGGAGCGCGGCGGGGGGTAGGGCAGCTCACGCCGTCATGCCAGGTTGCGACCGCGACGCGGCGAGCAGGAGTGGCAGGCAGACGAGATAGAGCGCCGCCCCGACCAGCCACACGAGACCCGGCACCTGGGCGCGCGAGGCGAAATAGAGGCTGCTGATCAGCAACGGTCCGAAGATCGAGGCGAGGCTGGTCATGCTGGCAAGTACGCCCTGCAGACGCCCCTGATGATCGGCGCTGACGCGGGCGGTGAGCAGGGACTGCATCGCCGGACCGCCGAGCCCGCCGAGGCAGAACAGCGGCAGCAGCATGAAGGCCATCCAGCCCTGCGTTGCCAGCGCGATCAGCACATAGGCGAGCGTATCGGCGCCGATGCCGACGACGAGGGCGCGCCGCGCGCCATAGCGCTCGGCGATCGGGCCGACCAGGAACGCCTGCGCCAGCGCGTGGAACACGCCGAAGCCGGCGAGCGAGATGCCGATCGTCACCGTGTCCCAGCCGAACCGGTCCTCGCCATAGAGCACCCAGATCGTCCCGGCGATCTCGCCGATGAAGCCGAGAATGACATAGGCGCCGAGGAGCGGCAGCAAGGCGGGGAAGGTCAGCGCCCAGCGCAGCGGCGCGAGCGGGTTCAGCGAGGGCCGCTCGCCTTCCGCGATGCCGGGCGTCCGCGATTCCTTCAGAACGAGGAAGGTGACGACGAGGTTGATGCCGTTGAGCACCGCCGCTGCGATGAATGGCGCCCGAACCCAGATGTCGCCGAGCGTGCCGCCGAGCACGGGGCCGGCAATGAAGCCGAGGCCGAAGCAGGCGCTCAACTGGCCGAAGCGGCGGGCGCGCTGGGAATCCGGCGTGATGTCGGTGATATAGGCCGAGGCCACTGCCATATTGGCCGCTGTGGCGCCGGCGATCGCCCGCCCGAGAAAGAGCAGCGCCAGCGTCGGCGCGAAAGCCATGAAGAGATAATCGATCGCCGCGCCGGCAAGCGAGGCGAGCAGAACGGGCCGCCGCCCGAACCGGTCCGAGAGCATGCCGAGCAGGGGCGAGGCGATGAACTGCATCAGCGCATAAAGGGAGAGGAAGGCGCCGAACCGCCAACCGAGATCGCCGGTGTGGCCGACATCGCGCAAGAGGCTCGGAATGATCGGCAGAGTCAGGCCGATACCGGCCGCATCCAGCGTGATCGTCGCAAGAATGGCGCAAAGGGATCTGTTCAAGACATCACGCTGGGTTAAACTTTATCATCGATAAATTTCCATAGGCGCGATGCTCACATCTGGCAAGGGGAAGAAATGAAGGTCGATCGGGCGCGCATCGTCGACGAGGCGTTGCAGCTTCTGAATGAGGTCGGCGTGGACCGGCTGACCACGCGGGCGCTTGCCATACGCCTCGGCGTGCAGCAGCCCGCGCTCTATTGGCATTTCAAGAGCAAGCGCGCTTTGCTCAATGCGATGAACGACGAGATCCAGGCGCGGGCGCCCGGTCGTCGCGCGCCGTTGCCCGGTGAGCCCTGGCGGGCCTTCCTGGAGATGAACGCGCGCAATTTTCACGCGGGCCTGACGGCGTGGCGCGACGGCGCGCGCGTCCATGCCGGCACGGAGGCGGGGCCGCAGGATCTCGACCAGATCGAGGCGCAACTGCGCCATCTGGTGGAGGCCGGCTTCAGCGCGGTCTTTGCGATGGATCTCGTCATCGCGATCAGCCGCTATACAGTCGGCTGTGTGGTGGAAGAGCAGGCCGAGAGCGTGGAAGACGCGGATCGCCGCGCCCTCGACGAAGGCGCCAAGGCCTATCCACTCACCGCGATCGCCGTCCATCACTATCGAACCAGCAGCCCGGCTGCAGCGTTCGAGCTCGGCCTGCGCCTGATCCTCGACGGAGCGGCGGCCGTGCTGGCTGGTGGGGAGGAAGAGGCGAACGACGAGCCGTGACCGCGCCTGACTCTCGCGATGGCGATCGGCTCCGAGCAAGAGCTTGGCGCGGGGGCGGCGCAGTCGCTAGGATTGACCGAGCGGCTCGTGCCCAGCGGAGACACCCATGTTCCTCATCGGCCAATACGACTCCCCCTTCGTCCGCCGCGTCGGCATTGCGCTGAAGCTTTATGGCCTGCCCTTCGAGCAGAAGCCGTGGTCGACCTTTGCCGATGCGGAGAAGATCGTCGTCTATAACCCGCTTCGCCGCGTGCCGACTTTGGTGCTGGATAGCGGCGAGGTGCTGATCGAGAGCGCTGCGATCCTCGATTGGCTGGACGAGCAGGTCGAGGAAGACCAGCGCCTGATTGCCGACCATGGGCCGGACCGGCGCCGCGCGCTCAAGATCGCGGCGCTCGGCACCGGGCTCGCCGACAAGGCGGTGATCCTTTTCTACGAAGGCGTGCTGCATAAGGAGAAGTCGGACGTCTGGGTCGCGCGTTGCCGCGCGCAGATCGCCGACGTGCTCGATGTGCTCGAGGCCGAACGGGCGGCTGTATCGACGAGCTGGTGGTTCGGCGAGCGCATCGGCCATGCCGATATCGCGGTCGCCTGCGCGCTCCGCTTCGTGCGCGATGTGCATCCCGATCTCTTCGGCGATCATCCGGCGCTGCTGGCCCACGCCGAGCGCTGCGAGGCGCTGCCGGTCTTCGCCGAGATATCGCAGGCCTTCAGCCCGCCGGCCTGACGCCTCAGGCGTCGGGCGCGACGCGCCGGCGCCACCACGTCGCGGTCGCGGCGACGAGGGCGAGGCCGAACAGGAGGCCGAAGCTCGTCTCGACCGCGCCCAGCATCGGATGGCCGTAGAAGAACACGGTGTCGCCCGTCGCCCCGGTGATGACTTCCGTCCGCCAGCGCAGCATCGAGGCGGAGGAGGCGATGCCGAGGCTGACGCCCAGCATGCGCGCGAGATTGATCATCGCCCCGGCCTCGCCCGCAAAGCGCGCCGGCGCCGCGCCCATGGTGGCGCTGTTGTTCGGCGCCATGAAGAAGCCGAGCCCGGCGCCGAAGACGGCAAGCGCGATCATGCCGATGGTGCGCGAAGGGATCGGCTCCAGCGCGACCAGCGAGAGCGTCAGCAACGCGGCGGCGGCCAGCGCCATGCCGAAGAGCGCCAGCGTCGCCGTGCCATGGCGCTTGACCAGCGCGCCGGCGAAGGGTGCGGCGATGCCGAGCGCGATCGGGATGGCGGAAAGGCGCAGCCCCGCGCGCTCCGGCGGCTCGTGCAGCCCGCGGATCGCGGCATACGACATCAGATAGAACATGCCATAGAGCAGCGCATAGGAGAGCAGCACGGCGACGACGCCGAGCGAGAACGGCTTCGACGCGAAGATGCCGAGATCGATCAGCGGCGAGGGCGTCCGCTTCTCGCGCAGGATGAAGCAGGCGAGCAGCACGATGCCGCCGATCCCGAAGGCGAGCGCCGGCAGCGAGGCGATGCCCCAATCGGCGATGTGGTTCAGCACGATCACGAGGCAGACGAGTGAGGGTCCGAGCAGCAGCGCGCCCTGCCAGTCGAAGGGCTGCCGGTCACGCTCCGTATCGTCGGGCAGGACGAGCCAGCCCGCCACGGCACCGAGAAGGCCGATCGGCACCGTCACCCAGAAGATCGCCTGCCAGCCAAAGAAGCCGAGCAGCAGCCCGCCCGCGATCGGCCCCAGGCTGACGCCGACGGCCTGGGCGGCGGAGAAATAGCCCATGGCCCGGGCGCGGAGCGCCTTGCCGGCCGCCTGGTTGAGGATCACGATCGAATTGGCGCCGAGGCTCGCCCCGCCAATGCCCTGGATGATGCGGTAGACGATCAGTTCCGGCAGGCTGGTGGCGATGCCGCAGAGCGCCGAGGCGAGGATAAAGACCACCATGCCGGCCAGATAGAGCCGCTTCCGGCCGAACATGGCGCAGAGCCGCCCGAAGACGGGGAGGGCGGCCGAGAAGGCGAGCACATAGGAGAGCGCGACCCAGCTCGCCAGCGTTTCGCGCGTGTCGAACACGACGGCGAGATCGGGCAAGGCGAGCTGCACGACGCTGGCATCGAACTGGCCCATGGCGGCGCCGATGCAGGTGACGGCGACGATCGGCCAGGGATTGGCATGCGGCCGCGCCGGGTCGGCGGGCAGCGGCGCACCGCCCGGTGCTCCCTCACGCGAACCCGCGCCCGACACCGCTCCATCCATCCGCCCGTCCCCCGACTTTCGATTGCATACAATCGCTAGCACGACGACGCCCGCCAATGGAACGCCGTGTCGCAGGGAGGATGGCGGCGACGCGCGGGTGTTTTCGCCTCTCCTTGGCCCCCTCCTCGAAACGTTGATACGCCGATGTCGCCCCCGTCTCCGCCGTCATCCCGTGCTCGACACGGGATCCATTCAGCCGAAGCGCCGGTCGACGCGGCGCCTCAGGCTGTATGGATCCCGGCTTCCGCCGGGATGACGGCAGCTGGATGGGGCCGCAGCATCGCTCCTCGAAAGTCGCCCGCCACATTCTCCCCGCGCCGCCTTGCGCCTCCTCTTCCCTGCGCTTGGACGCGGCGTATAAGCTTGGGGCGAAGCGAGAGGGAATCTCGCCCCGACGTTCGACAGAGAGGAACCGCCCATGAAGACCCGTGCCGCAGTCGCCTGGGAAGCCAACAAGCCGCTGACCATCGAGACGATCGAGCTCGACGGGCCGAAGGCGGGCGAGGTGCTCGTCGAGATCATGGCGACGGGCGTGTGCCACACCGACGCCTATACGCTGTCCGGCCTCGATTCGGAGGGCAAGTTCCCGGCGATCCTCGGCCATGAGGGCGCGGGCATCGTGCGCGAGGTCGGCGCCGGCGTCACCTCGGTGAAGGTCGGCGACCACGTCATCCCGCTCTATACGCCCGAGTGCCGCAACTGCAAGACGTGCCTGTCGCGCCGCTCCAATCTCTGCACCTCGATCCGCGCCACGCAGGGCCAGGGCCTGATGCCGGATTCGACGACGCGCTTCTCCTGCTCGGGCGAGCAGGTGTTCCATTATATGGGCACCTCGACCTTCTCGAACTTCACCGTGCTGCCGGAGATCGCGCTCGCCAAGGTCCGCGAGGACGCGCCCTTCGACAAGATCTGCTACATCGGCTGCGGCGTGACGACCGGCATCGGCGCGGTGGTCTATACGGCCAAGGTCTGGCCGGGCGCCAATGTCGTGGTGTTCGGCCTCGGCGGCATCGGTTTGAACGTGATCCAGGGCGCGCGCATGGTCGGCGCGGACAAGATCATCGGCGTCGACCTGAACCCCGGCAAGGTCGAGATGGCGCGGAAGTTCGGCATGACGCACTTCATCAATCCCGATGAGGTCGGCCGCGACAAGGTCGTGCAGGCGATCATCGACCTGACCGGCGGCGGCGCCGATTTCTCCTTCGAATGCATCGGCAATGTCCACACCATGCGCCAGGCGCTGGAGTGCTGCCATCGCGGCTGGGGCGAATCCATCATCATCGGCGTGGCGCCCTCGGGCACCGAGATTGCGACCCGCCCGTTCCAGCTCGTCACCGGCCGCGTCTGGAAGGGCTCGGCCTTTGGCGGCGCGCGCGGGCGCACCGACGTGCCGAAGATCGTCGACTGGTACATGGAGGGGAAGATCAACATCGACGATCTGATCACCCACACCATGCCGCTCGACGAGATCAACACGGCGTTCGACCTGATGCATGAGGGCAAGTCGATCCGCTCGGTGGTGGTGTATTGATCCGCGCGCAATGAAGCTGCCGCTGACAGCCGTCTCGATCGAGAA
Organism: Kaistia hirudinis; assembly: GCF_014196455.1. Taxonomy (GTDB): domain Bacteria; phylum Pseudomonadota; class Alphaproteobacteria; order Rhizobiales; family Kaistiaceae; genus Kaistia; species Kaistia hirudinis. The sequence continues at coordinate 1,023,683 of NZ_JACIDS010000001.1, read as the reverse complement.
CTACCGCTCGCTGCGGAAGATCTATCTGCCGATCGGGCGGCTGACGGTGCTTCTCGGCAGGAACGGCGTCGGCAAATCCAATCTCTACCGCGCGCTCGAGCTGTTGCAGCACGCGGCCACGGGGACCATCACGCGGGCGATCGTGGAGGAGGGCGGCGTCGAGAGCGTCTTCTGGGCCGGACCGCGCCGGAAGGGCGACAGAGCGCGGCTGTCGCTGCGCGCCGTGTTCGACGATCTCGACTATGCCATCGAGATCGGCACGCCGGCGCTCGACGAGGCGGCGCTGACGCTCGCCGAGCCGCTGGTCAAGGCGGAGTCGCTGCGCGCGACCTCCGGCCGGCGGCCCGTCACGCTGATGCAGCGCGCCGGCCCGGCCGCATGGCTGCGCGGCGAGGATGGCGCACGCATCACCTATGACGAGGCGCTGGTCCCGTCGGAAACCGCGCTCGCCGCCTTCCGTGATCAGGGGCGTTTCGCCGAGCTCGAGACGGTGCGGCGCGCGCTGTCCGACTGGCGCTTCTATCACGACTTCCGCACCGACCGGGCTTCGCCGCTCCGCCGCCCGGCCCTCGCGGTCACGACACCGACGCTCGCCTCAAACGGCGCGGATCTCGCCGCGGCGCTGGCGACCGTGAAACAGGTGCGCGGCGAGATGCCGGCGATCGCGGCCGCCATCCATGACGCGTTTCCCGGCGCCCGGCTCGCCTTCGAATTCCCCGATGGCCGCGTGGCGCTCGGCCTCCAGTTCGCCGATCTGCCGCGTCCGCTCGGCGCGCATGAGCTCTCCGACGGCACGCTGGCCTATCTCGCCCTCGTCGCGGCGCTCTCGAGCTACCGCCTGCCGGCCTTCATCGCGCTGAACGAGCCGGAAACGAGCCTCCACCCCGATCTCATCCCCCCGCTGGCGCGCCTGATCGCCAAGGCCGCCGAACGCACCCAGATCTGGGTCGTCACCCACTCCGAACCCCTCGCCGCCGCCCTCGCCGAAGAAGCGGGCATCACCCCGCGCACCGTCATCAAACAGGACGGCGCGACCTGGATCGAGGGGCTGAAGCTGGTGGGGAGCTTTGCGGAGGAGGAGTGAGGGGGGCATCGGGAGCATGCCGCCCAGCCATCAGCGCGGCTCGTTGTCCAGATTGGGAAGGAGCCGTTGTCGTGATATTGGATCGCCGACGCCGTCTTTGGAAGCAACGCTACCAGCTTCCCGTACTGCAAGAAGACGGACGGTAGTTTTGCTCAATTGATTCATTCTGGGGACACATGTGATTCATTCTGGGGACACATGAGCGTCTGCTGACGACCCATCATAGAGCCCTCGACGGCCCTTGCTGCGATGTCGACTTTGCGCCCCAATTTCGGTCATCCCGCCGGTCGAAAGCTAATTCTGGGAGCCGCCACTCGGTCAAGAATCTGCGTTCAATGAGTATGGCGGATATGTCTTGTCACGAACCTGCCGGACGCCATGGGCGCGCCCAATGAAACACCCTCGGTGTAGTCCCGAACCGTCAGAGGATGCTCGGCTTGGCGACGTCACGTCGCGCCATCTCCGATGCCATCAGATAAAGAAATTGAAGCGGTTGGCCGGTCACGAAGTCTCGCACGCGAGGTCCGAAGGCGCCCTGCAGCAGGGCGTCGAAATGGTGCGGGCGATACCTTGTGATCGAGCCTAGGTAGAACGTGACGGCGTACATCGAGAGAAGTTGTGGGAGACGGTGCGGCAATTCGGCGGGCGGACACAGATAAAGGTAGTATCGCCGATAAGGCGGGATCGATGACACGGTAGTCCAGAGGCTGGGCCGCACTGTCTCCACAACATGGTGAATATGGTCCGCCGGGTAGTTGTTGGGACAGGGTTGGGTCGCGGTCTGCTCAAGGCAAATCTGCCTTGGCACATCCGACTGCACCTCGCGGAAGGTGGCTCCGAGGCCTGATTCCGCGAGCAGGCGAGTGTGGCTAACGTTGAGTCGCGATAGGTCGTCTGCTTGGAGATAGATGCGCAGCCAGAGCGTATGTGCCGTCGCATCGTGCCAGAATTGCAGGTCGTGGATGGCAATGAACCGCTCGACCTTGCCGGACGCCTGCGCCCACAAACGGTGCCCCGGCAGGATTTGTGGAAGCAGGGCGGGCAGGTCGTAATTGGCTTGCCCCGCCAAGTGCGTGCCGGTGAGCAAGCCATATAGTTCATCGAAGTTCTGAGCGCGGGCGGCGGTGGTCTGGTCGGCCACGAGATAGGCGTCCACGAGTTCGCGGCGGCCTGCCCGAAGGCGTTCCTTAAGTCCGTGCTGCGCCTGATCGAACGTTGAGCGCGCGCCACGTGTAAGGCAGAACGTCTTCAACAGGTTCATGTAGCTGTAGTATAGTGCGAGCGGCTGCGCGGCCTCGGTCCCACGCTCTGTTCCCATCACATAGAAGTCCTCAGCCTGCTCCAGCGTCGCCAAGGCCTCGTCACGCCGCAAGCGCGGACATTCTTTTTCCACGGTCTGGCGCATGATCGCCCACGGATCGAGTGCGAAGAGGCGACTTTGAAGCCCCCTATGCAGCCGCCCCGGCCGTGACGGCCAAAAGGAGAACTCGATCTGTCTAGCCTTCACTTGGACTCGCTGGCCCGTTCTAGCCGGATTCAGTCTTGGCATCGCGGCCCCCTTTCTTGCAGATACTGCCAGCGACGTGGTCATCCCGTCATGCGAAAAAAAGCGTTCGCCGACGTGGGGAAACGTCGGAGGCGCGGTCGATTATGGGCAGATCCGACTCTAGGGTAGAACTTCCGGGCTTGGAGGCGATCCCACCGGATACGCTCACCTAGCCCTGCTACACCGCAGTCAACCGCTGCCTCATCGCCAGAAATGACGGGATGTATGCGCCACGTAGCCCGCCCCCGAGTTCCCCTGGCTGCTTCGGTTCCGAAAGACGTGACTGTCGAGGCGGGTAGTAAGAGGGATTCGGGTCTGGTCAGACTCCAAACACGTCTATGCGCAGTTTGTCATGGATGGCCATACCGGGCCTGATCAGCTTCGATAGCGTATTACGTGCGAACGCAGGAGCATCATTGCCCATCTGAGTGAGCGACAGAATTTGCTTGGCCGCGACATAGATGGTACCCGCGGCCTTCTTAATGTCGTCCGCCGGGTGGCCCTGGCTCACCACGCTGGCGATTGCAGCAGCCTTGGCGGCGATTAGGTCCGCCGCCTTCCCTGGTTTCCCGACCGAGTCGCAGAGGGCAATTAACACTTCGTCATCGTAGAGGTAGGATTCGAGATGTCGAAGGCTCAGAACGTTTACGCCTTTGCTCTTGAAGGCTGCGACGTCTGCCGGGGTGTGATCGTCAAGATCGATGAGGCGGATGATTTTGATGCCGGAGGTAAGCTTCGGCAGCACGGTTGCCAATCCGATGAAATCATTCTGTACTTCCTTCGAGTTGCCGGCGGAAATGAAGGCGGTCTCGGGCATCTCGTCAGCGAAGATCGCTTCGTAGACCCGAGCGTCGTGCTCGGTATTCTTCCCCGGCACCGAACCCATAGGGTTGCCTTCGCAGATGACCACTTGCTTGGGTGCTACCAGCGCAGCGAGATCGTCGAGGGCGACGTGCATCACCCCCTCCCAGAAGGCGCGGGTGGGCCTGCTCGGGGAGAGAATAGCTACTTGATCGAAGTCGTGACCGCTGAAATCTATGAAGGCCACCGACGTCGGGTCCGCATCGTACATCTCGCGTGCCTTCCGCATCATCCCTATCGAGTGCGACGCGATCCAGAGTTGAGAGTTGCCAGGAAGTAGACCTACCAGTTCGCCGAGGAGCGCCGCCTGTAGCCGCGTGTTCATGTGGGTTTCCGGCTCGTCGATGCAGTAGATCGCATCCGCATAACTGCGCCGCTTGACCACGAAATCGAGGATCAGGTCGAAGGAAGCCTTCTCACCTCCGGAGAGGTTTTTGTAGTCGAATCCTCTCGAGGTACCCTTATCGAACTGGAAGGTACCCTGGTCGAGAGGATTGCCTACACCGACGAACGTCAGATCGGGGAACAACCGCTTCAAGGGCGACCGGACCTCGCCAATCAGCTTCTCGCGGTAGTCGCCCATGGTCGTCCCGGCCGCCTCGTTGACGAATACGTCCTCCATCGCTTGGGAGGCAAGGCGCTGGTAGTTGACGCTGACCGTCGCGTCGGGCTCGATCAGCCGATTCAAGCGGAGGTTATCAAAGATGGGTCCCTGCCGGCGGAGGGTATCGCTGGTGAATTCATGGTCGTTCCTGTACGCGGTCCGCACGTATAGGTTGCCTCGGGCGAAGCTGTTGCTAGTGTCGGTGGTGACGGAGATCCTAGCGCCGAGGTCGACGACCGGATCCTGCGGCCGATCGTAGTACTTAGTATCGCCGTTCCAGCCGTATCCCGTATCTATGCGGTAACGTAGAAGCAGAGCATCAAAGAGCGAAGACTTGCCGGATCCGTTCGGTCCAGCAAGCACCACAAGCTTGGCGCTCGCTGGGATATCCTGGACGGTCAGTTCGGCGAAACGACGGAACCTGGTGATATGGGCATTAAGCAGACGCACGGCGGAGTCCCTCGCAATCAATCCGAGGAGTAGAGCTTTTGTGCAGCCGTTTGACTAGTACGCTCGCCGCGCATTGACTGCCTCCAACGCAGTGCGGTGCAATTGTCCTCTCGAACGCCCGCGCCACTACATCGAGTTCGCATAACTTCCAGCCGGATGGAGTCCGTTGCGGGGCTCGAGCGCAACATCGTGCGCCTTCAAAGACCGCCCCATTTGGGCTATAAGCGTCGTCAAGTGAGCCGAGCGGCTACGACCACAGTGGGGTCGGCTGCCGCACGGCCGCTATCTGCATAGCGGCAGCCAAGACCGGCCAGTCCACTTCTGGCCCCAAACCCGTCATTGGTGAGAGCCGCGGCGACCTTTCGATTGCGGCGCCAAGCAGACCAATCCGCCTCAGCCTCAATCATCTCTAAGTCAGGCCCTTCCCAAATAGTCATCACCCCAACATTGACTCGCCTCCAATCCACGCGCACGCTCCCTCGATCGCCTCCGTGAGCCTCCGTGGGTGTCACCGTCTTTTCGACCGGGCCGTATGACTGGCTTTCTCTCGATCCGGCCGATCCGACAGCAGGGCAAACGGCTGGAGTTTCTGGAATCGTGGCTCGACAGGATGACGGTTCATTCGCCACGGCCCTCGCTGCCTGCCTCCGCCCCCCACGCAAATCCCCCCGCCCACCCCCGATAATTCCACCCTTTCCGCGCCTTTCTCCTGTATAGCTCGACCATGTCCGACATGATCGATGCTCCGCATGAGACCGGCGCGGCCGGGACGCGCCGTTGGCCGAAGCTGCTTGCTGCCTTTCGCGAGCCTGATGAAGTTCGCAGCGTGTTCGAAATCCTCGTCACCGCGCTGCCTTTTGCCGGTTTCTGGGTGGTGATGTGGTGGCTGGTTTCGACCGGCCATTGGTGGCTGGCGCTGTTCTTCACCGTGCCGGCGGCGGCCTTCCTCGTCCGCCTTTTCATGATCCAGCACGATTGCGGCCACGACGCCTTCTTCCGGCGTCGCGCCGTCAACGACTGGGTCGGGCGCATCATCGGCGTCGCGACTTTCACGCCCTATGATTACTGGCGCCGCACCCACGCGGTGCATCATGCCGGCTCCGGCAATCTCGACCAGCGCGGCATGGGCGACGTCACGACGCTGACCGTCGAGGAATATCGTGCCAGCGGCTTCTGGGGGCGGATCGGCTATCGTGCCTATCGCCATCCGCTGGTCATGTTCGGCATCGGGCCGGCCTATCTCTTCCTGCTGCAATATCGCCTGCCGATCGGGCTGATGCGCGAAGGCTGGCGGCCCTGGGCGAGCGCGATGGGCACCAATCTCGCGATCATCGCCGTGGCCGTTTTTCTGATCTGGCTGGTCGGCCTCGGGCCGTTCCTGATGATCCAGCTTCCGATCGTCGCGGTGGCCGGCTCGATCGGCGTCTGGCTCTTCTATGTCCAGCACCAGTTCGAGGGCACGTTCTGGGCCCGCCCGCCGGAATGGACGCATCAGGAGGCGGCGCTGCATGGCAGCTCCTATTATGTGCTGCCGGGCTTCCTGCGCTGGATGACGGCCAATATCGGCCTGCATCACATCCATCATCTCGCCAGCCGGATTCCCTATTACAACCTCCCCAAGGTCCTGCGGACGCATCCCGAGCTCGGCTCCATCGGCCGCGTCACGCTTAGCGACAGCCTGCGCACGGTCCGCCTCGTCCTCTGGGACGAGCGCCGCCGCCAGATGGTGCCGTTCAAGGGCTGGCGCCGCTGGAGCGCCGCCGCCGCGCCGCAGGCGAGCTGAGGTCGCGCCGCCGACAAGCCGGCGGCCGGACCACCTATATTTGCCGGCCGAGGCAACCAACAGCGTCTCTATGTCTTGAGACTATAGGCGCGGCGTTCGAACGCGCCGACACATTGGTGCGCCCGATGAGCGCCACATCCCGCTTCCCCTAGAACCCGTGTCTCCATCGCGGTTCGGCGTCTCCAGCGCCGAAGCGGTGTGGACTTGCCAGAGCGGTCTTGGCCTTCACATGCGCCGCTTCTGCCGTTGCGCGGGAACGCCCGCGCGACCTCGCGCCCAAGGAGGGCCTATCATGTCCATGATCCTGATCGTCATCATATTGATCCTCATCTTCGGCGGCGGTGGTGGATATTATGGCTATAGCCGCTATGGCGGGCGCGGCCTCGGCGGCGTGCTCGGCATCATCCTGATCATCCTCGTGCTGGTCTGGCTGTTCGGCGGCGTGCGCCTCTGAGCGGGCGCCAGAGCGAGCGGACATCATGTCATCCAACGCGCCCCATGCGGCGATCACGGCGGGCGAACTCGCCCGCTATCGCGAGCCCGCGCTCCGGCGCAGCCTGTTCGAGCTGTCGATCACGGCCGTACCGCTGGTGCTGCTCTGGGCGCTGATGTGGGCGTCGCTGTCCGTCGGCTATTGGCTCAGCCTGCTGCTGGCGGTGCCCGCCGCGGCCTTCCTGATGCGCCTCTTCATGCTCCAGCATGATTGCGGCCATGGCGCGCTCTTCGCCCATCGCGCGGCGAATGACTGGGTCGGCCGGATCATCGGCGTGGTGACGCTCACGCCCTATGGCTTCTGGCGCCGGACGCACGCGATCCATCACGCCGCGGTCGGCAATCTCGACAAGCGCGGCATCGGCGATATCGAGACGCTGACGGTCGCGGAATATGCCGCGCTCGATCCCGCCGCGCGGCGGCGCTACCGGATCTATCGGCATCCGCTCGTCATGTTCGGCCTGGTGCCGGCCTATCTTTTCCTGCTGCATTACCGCCTGCCGGTGGGGCTGATGCGGGCGGGCAGGGCGCCGTGGATCAGCACCATGGGCACCAATGCGGCGATTGCGGCGGTGGTGCTCGGCCTGATCTGGCTGGTCGGCCTCGGGCCCTTCGTCCTGATCCAGGGCCCGGTCATCCTCATCGCCGCCTCGCTGGCGATGTGGTTCTTCTATGTCCAGCACCAGTTCGAAGACACGCGCTGGGTGCATGCGGCGGACTGGAGCTTCCAGGACGCCGCGCTGCATGGCAGCTCGCACTACGAACTGCCGTCGGCGCTCGCCTGGTTCACCGGCAATATCGGCGTGCACCATGTGCATCACCTCGCCAGCCGCATCCCGTTCTATCGGCTCAGCGAAGTCCTCGCGGACCATCCGCAACTGGCGGGCGTCGGCCGCCTGACCTTCTTCGAAAGCTTCCGCTGCGCCCATCTGGCGCTCTGGGACGAGCGCCAGCAGAAGCTGGTTTCGTTCCGGCAGTTTGCGGTGTCCGAGGCGGCTGGCGGCTGATCGAGCTTAGGCCGCGAAGGCGCCGCCATCTCCGCGTTTCATGGCCTGTCATCGAGGCCGAAGCCGAGCCACAGCATCAAGCCGCCAGCGCGGCCTTCACCTTCGCCGCGCCTTCGGCGAGGACGGCGCTGTCTTCCATCTTGCCCGAATGCGGCTGCAGCGGCACGCCGTCGAAGCGCGGCACGACGTGGAAATGCAGGTGGAAAACCGTCTGTCCGCCGGCCGGCTCGTTGAACTGGAAGATCGAGACGCCATCGGCCGCGAAGGCCGCCTTGGCGGCCACGGCGAGGCGCTGGACGATCGCGATGGTCTTGCCGAGCACGAGCGGATCGGCGTCGAGCAGGTTGCGCGAGGGCGCTTTCGGCACGACGAGCAGATGGCCGGGGCCCTGCGGCATCACATCCATGAAAGCGATCGTATCGTCATCCTCATAGACGCGATGCGAGGGGATCTCGCCGCGAAGGATCTTCGCGAAGATGTTGCTGTCGTCGTAAGCGGCCATCGGCTGGTCCATCCTCTCGTCCGTCGGAAGCGCGCCGAGTTATGCCCGTTCGGGGGCGCCGTGCAAGGCGGGCGCCTCGCGTTCGAGCAGGATGGCGCGCCGATCCACCAGAGTGCGGTGGAAGGCGCGCTTCTCCGGCAGCGTCGAGGCGAGATAGGCGGGGCCGATCCGCGGCAGCAGCGCAAGACGCGTCGCGCTCACGGCATCCAGCGGCAGCGGCGTGGCAGCGAGCGCGGCTGTCCCGAGCTGCGCGATGTCGAGCCGGTCCGGCACATGCGCAAAATCCGGCGTGAAGCCGACCGCTTCGAGCGCGAAGAAGGTCTCGAACTGGCGCGGATCGTCGGAGGCGATCGAAAGCGCCTTCTCGATGGCGCGCGTCATGGTCGGCTGGTGGTCGCCATAGCGCACGAACAGCATCGGCCGGCCGGGATGGCGCTCCGCGAGCGCCGCCTTGAACGCCGCCCAGCTCTCCGCCGTCTCGTCGAGGCGGGCGTAATATTCGGCATAGGTCCGGTCGGGCAGGGCGGCGAGGGCGAAATCGCGGGCGTCCTTGCGCAGATGGGGCGGGATGATCTCCGTCTCGTGCGGACCGTGGTTGAAATTGGTGAGCGCCATCAGGAACCGCGGCGCCGGATCATCGTCCAGCGCGCGAAACAGCGCCTCGCGCGTCGCGGCGAAGAAATCCGTGTCGGAGTTCGTCGCCTCGAAGCCGACGAGATCGAAGGGCGGGGGGTAGGTGTCGGAGAAATGCCGCTCCTCGACACCGATGCCGGCATAGAACGCGTCGTAATTGAGGAAGTCGCGCCGGCAGCTGGTCGCCAGCATGGTGCGATAGCCGAGCTGGGCCAGCTCGATCGGCAGCGCGTGGCGGAAGCGGCCGACGCCCTTCTTGAACAGGAAATAGGAATCCGGCCCGAAGCTCGCGGAGGAAAGGCCCGTCAGCAGGCTGAACTCCGTCTGCCAGGAGCCGCCGCCATAGATATCGACATGGAGGCGCCCCGAGCGGCCGCCCTCGGGCTCGAGGAACGCGGCGATCTTCTCGTCGACCGGCAGGCCGAACAGGCGCGGATCGAAGACGGATTCGTGCTGCACGACGATGATGTCGGGGCGGATGTCGCCGCGCGCCGGCCGTGGCGCGGCGAGCGGCAGCGGCGCCGCGCCGACATCGAGCATGCGCAGCCCCGTGGTCGGCCACCAGCTCGGCACGTCGATGATGGAGGCGATGAAGAAGGAGAAGAAGCGCGCACCGGCGTGCAGATCGGCACGGAAGCGCCGCGCGCCGCCGGCCGCATAGTAGGTCGCAAGCATCGCGCCGAAGGCGGTGGCGAGCACCAGCGCCCGCCGCGTCCAGTCGATCCGTTCCCCGGCCAGGAAGATGGCGCCGAAGAGGGCGGCGAGGATGAGCAGCGCCGCGCCGGCGAAGGTCATCACCGCGGTGCGGCGATATTGGCGGATCATGAAGGGGATCGTGCCGGCCGTGGCGAGCGCGATATCGGCGAAGGCGAGCTTCATGCCGCTGTGATGATGCTTGACCGCCGAGGCGCCGCCGATGGCGAGCGCCAGCACCAGAGCGAACAGCGCCGCCCGGTTCACATCGCCGAAGGGCAGCAGGAACAGCGCCATCAGGAAGGTGAAGGCGGCGAGCGTGAACAGGACGGCGCGGGGCCGCCGCTCTGCGAGCAGCACGACCGCCGCGGCGGCGATCCAGACGATGAGTGCCGTCATGCCGGGCCCTCGCCGGAGCGGAACGGCACGTGCTCCTCCAGCAATTCATGTTCGGCCGCGACGGCGGCACGCTCGCGGGCCAGATAATCGGCGATCGCGCGGCGAAGGTTCGGGTCGGCGATGTAATGCGCCGAGCGCGTGATCACGGGCCGGTAGCCGCGTGCCAGCTTGTGCTCGCCTTGGGCGCCGGCCTCGACGCGCGGCAGGCGATGGTCGATCGCCCATTCCACCGCCTGGTGGTAGCAGAGCTCGAAATGCAGGAACGGAACCTCCTCGACGGCGCCCCAATAACGCCCGTAAAGCGCGTCCGATCCGATGAAATTCAGCGCGCCGGCGATGCGCTGGCTGCCGCGCCGGGCGAAGAGGAGGAGAATGCGGTCGTTCATGCGCTCTCCTACGATCGAGAAGAAGCGCCGGTTCAGGTACGGCCTGCCCCATTTTCGCGCACCGGTGTCCTGATAGAACTCGAAGAAGGCGTCCCAGGCCGCCTCGTCGATCGCCGGACCCGTCAGGACCTCGACCTCGAGACCGCCGATGAGTGCGTCGCGCCGTTCGCGGCGGATCGTCTTGCGCTTGCGCGAAGCGAGCGCGTCCAGAAAATCGTCGAAGTCGCGATAGCCGGGATTGTCGAACTGGAACTGCTGGTCGGTCCGGGGCAGGAAGCCGGCAGCCTCCAGCGTCGTCGCGTCGGTCTCTTCGAGGAAGGTCGCGTGGACGGAGGAGGAGCCGGTCTGGCGCGCAAGCTCGATCAGCCCGGCGGCGAGAATGGCGCGGGCCGTATCGTCGGCCGCGTCGCGCACGAGGAGGCGCGGGCCTGTGGCAGGCGTGAAGGGGACGGAGACCTGCAGCTTCGGATAATAGCGGCCGCCGGCGCGCTCATAAGCATCGGCCCAGCCATGGTCGAAGACATATTCGCCCATGGAGTGGGTCTTCTCGTAGCACGGCGCCACGGCCGTCAGCGCATCGACCTCGCCGAGCACGAGATGGCGCCCCTGCCAGCCGGTCCGCCCGACGGCGCAGCGCGCTTCTTCGAGCGAGACAAGAAAATCATATGAAACGAACGGGTTGTAAGGCGCCCTTGATTCACTTTGCGAGCCGCCGGCCGTGCGCAGGAAGGCGTCCGGATCGCCGCCGAAGGGCCGCGCGCTGTCCCAGCCCGGATTGGCACAGGCATCCCAGGCCGCGCGCGGGATTTCACGCAGCGAGGGCAGGACGGTCAGCCGCGCATCGCGGGAGGCTGTCATGGAAGGCGGCTCTTTCGAGAAGTGGGGGAAGCCATCCCACCATCTAGGGCGCGCCGCCGCAAGGCGCCAGAGGCGGACGGGGCACGGCCGCAGCCAAAGGGCGCCTTCTTCACCTCTCCCTCGGGGAGAGGTGAAGGAGCAGGGCGCCCGCGCCTCCTACCGCCGGTGGCGGACGGAGGGCTCGCGCATGGTGACGAGTTCCTCGGCGGCGGTCGGATGCAGCGCCATGGTGGCGTCGAAATCGGCCTTGGTCGCGCGCATCTTGATTGCGATCGCGACGAGCTGCGCCATTTCCGCGCCGCCCTCGCCAAGGATATGGCAGCCGAGCACGCGCTGGCTCTCACCATCGACGACCAGCTTCATCAGCATGCGCTCGTCTCGGCCCGAGAGCGTGTGCTTCATCGGGCGGAAATCGGCCTTGTAGATGTCGACCGCCGGGAACTGGGCGAGCGCCTCGGCCTCGGTCAGGCCGACCGTGCCGATCTCGGGCTGCGAGAATACGGCCTTCGGGATGCAGAAATGGTCGACCGCGACCTTCTTGCCGCCGAAGACCGTATCGGCGAAGGCATGGCCCTCGCGGATCGCCACGGGCGTCAGGTTCACGCGGTTGGTCACGTCGCCCACGGCATAGATCGAGGGGACATTGGTCTGCGAATAGTCGTCGACGATGACGGCCCCGGCCGCATCCACCGCGACGCCGGCCGCCTCGAGGCCGAGGCCGGCCGTGTTCGGCCGGCGGCCCGTGGCGATCATCACCTCGCCGGCGCGGATGTCGAGCCCGCCCCTTGTGCGCAGGACGAGCTCCTCATCCGCCTTCAGGATCTCGGCGGGGCTGTCGGCGAGCACCAGGCGGATGCCGTGCTTTTCGATCTCCTCGCGCAGCTTGTGGCGCAGATCCTCGTCGAAGCCGCGCAGCAGCGCGTCGCCTCGATGGAGCAGCGTCGTCTCTACGCCGAGGCCGTTGAAGATGCCGGCGAACTCGACCGCGATGAAGCCGCCGCCCACGACGACGATGCGCTCGGGCAGGCGCGGGAGATGAAACGCCTCGTTCGAGGTGATGGCGAGCTCGCGCCCCGGTAGCGTCGCGTCGATATAGGGCTGGCCGCCGGTCGCGATCAGGATCGTGCCGGCGGTGACGAGGCGGCCATCCGCGAGGCGGACCGAATGCGGATCCTCGATGATCGCCCGCATCGGCTCGATCGTCGCGCCGGAGCGCTCGAGATTGCGGATATAGGCGGCGTTGAGCCGGTCGATCTCGCGATCCTTGGCCGCGATCAGGCGCGGCCAGTCGAAGCGGGTCTCGCCGACGCTCCAGCCGAAGCCGGCGGCGTCCTCGAAGGTGTCCGAGAAATGCGAGGCGTAGACGAGGAGCTTCTTCGGCACGCAGCCGCGGATCACGCAGGTGCCGCCGACGCGGAACTCCTCGGCGACCATGACGCGGGCGCCATGCGACGCGGCAATCCGACCGGCGCGCACGCCGCCCGAACCCGCGCCGATGACGAAGAGATCGACGTCGTAGGTCGACATGCGCTCAGCCCCGGCTGCGTCGATTAGAATTCGACGCCTTTCTTCTTCAGATCGGCGACCGACTTCTCGTAGAGCTCTTCGCCGACGCGATCCGACCAGCCCTTCACGGCCTGCAGCGCCTCGGTCGAAACCTTCGGCAGCAGGTCGGCGAACTTCTTGCCGGCGGTGGTGTTGTAGAACGCCGCGATCTGAACGAGCTCTTCCTGCGTGAAGTACTTCGCCATGATGCGCGCGACATCATTGTCGAGATCGACGCGGCGCGAGGCGAGGTCGAGCGATTCCTGGTCGACGACCTGCGAGATCAGCTGGTGCTGGTCGGGGCGCAGGCGGATCAGGCGGTTCTGCGTCTGCTGCGCGAGCAGCGGCAGCAGATTGTCGAAGCCCTTGAAGTTCTTCGCCGCATCGATGGCGGACTTCGCGGCGGCGAGGTGCTCCGGCGTGACCTCGTCGGCGCGGGCGGCGCCGGCAAGGCCGACGACGATGCCCATCGCGAGCGCGGCGGCGCGAAAGGCGGTGCGGTTAAGCTTCATTGAACGGGCTCCCGATGAGCTTCTGAGTGACTTAAGCGTGCAGCCAGCGGACGCCATCAGGGGTGGCGATCGCGGCAGACGTCGCGAGACCAATGAACAGACCGTGCTCCACGACCCCCGGAATCGCGGAAAGAGCGAGACTCAAGCCTTCTGGATCGCGAATAAGGCCAAAAGATGCATCGATGATGGCATGTCCGCCGTCGGTGACGAAGGGCGAACCATCGGCCGCGAGGCGGCGGGTCAGCGTCGCCGGCTGGCCGAAGCGATAGGCAGCCGCCTCGATCGCCGCGCGCGTCGCGCCGAGGCCGAAAAGATTGACCTCGATCGGCAGCGGGAAGGCGCCGAGATGCGGCACCAGCTTGCTGTCGTCGGCGATGACGATCATGCGGCGCGAGGCGGCCGCGACGATCTTCTCGCGCAGCAGCGCGCCGCCGCCGCCCTTGATCAGGCGGAGCTTCTCGTCGAGCTCGTCGGCGCCATCGACGGTCAGGTCGAGCGCCGGCACCTCGTCGAGCGTCGTCAGGCGGATGCCCTCGGCCTTCGCCAGCTGGGCGGTGCGCTCCGAGGTCGGCACGCCGATGATGTCGAGCCCGTCCCGCACGCGCGCGCCGAGCGACTTGACGAAATGGTTGGCGGTCGAACCGGAGCCGAGGCCGAGCTTCATGCCGCCCTCGATCTTCTCGAGAGCGGCGAGCGCCGCCATCTGCTTCAGTTCATCGGCCGTCGGCATGGGTGTCTCTTCCGCTTTGGCGAAGATCGCGGTGCACAGGTGAGGCCGTGTGTTAGCACGCAGCCGTTGGCGCGCCAACGCCTGCCACTGGCCCGGTGCACCGGCCTCGCCTATAGGAAGGGCGACCCCTCCCGCCAGTCCGGACACTCCATGCGACCGACCCTCGTTTTCGACCTCGACGGCACGCTCGTCGACACCGCCGCCGATCTCGTTGCGACGCTCAATGTCGTGCTGGAGCGCGAGGGCCTCGCGGCGGTTCCCTTCAACGATGCCCGCGCGATGGTCGGCCACGGCGCCCGCGCTCTGATCGAACGCGGGCTCGCTGCAAATGCCGCCGCGCGCAGCGCCGCGGAAGTGGATCGCCTGTTCGCGGACTATATCGCGCATTATTCGTCGCACATCGCCGATGCGAGCCGTCCCTTCCCGGGCGTGAGCGAGGCGCTGGATCATTTCGCCGCCGCAGGCTGGAGCCTCGCGGTCTGCACCAACAAGACGGAAGCGCTCTCGGTGCAGCTTCTGGAGACGCTCGGTCTTGCCGCCCGCTTCGACGCGATCTGCGGCTCCGACACCTTCGCGGCGCGCAAGCCCGATCCGCTGGCGCTGATCGAGACGATCCGCCGCACCGGCGGGCGGCCGGAACGCGCCGTGATGGTCGGCGATTCGAAGACGGATATCGATACGGCGCTCGCCGCAGCGGTGCCGGTCGTCGCCGTGGATTTCGGCTATACGACCATCCCCGTCACCGAGCTCGGTCCGGATATCGTCATCAGCCATTTTGGCGAGCTGGCCGGCGCGGTGGAGAAGGTCCGCCGCGACCGCTGAGATCCGTCAGCGGCAGTGCTTGCCGCCGACCTTGACCGGGGTGATGTCGAGCTTGACCATCTTCCCGGTCAGCGCGAAATCGCCATAGTCGAGCCGCAGGCGGCGCGTGATGCCGTTCTCGTAGAGGATGAACGACAGCTCATAGGTCGGCGACTGCTCGCCATTGGCCGGGCCGTCGAAATAGCTGATCGTCACCGGCCAGTGGCGCACGGTGTCGATGCCGGCGCTCTTCGCCACGACCGCGTCGCCGAACTCGTCGTCGCCGGAATCGAGCTTGCCGATGACGACGGACGTCTCATAGGCCTTCTCGCCCTTGTCCGATCCGTCGAACAGGTCGATCTGCATGAAATGGTCGCCGCGCAGCGCCGCCTCGATGATCGTCTGCAGATGCTGGTTCGGGAACTGGAACGAGCGCGCGATCTCGAAGCGCCGCGTCGAGGGCTTGGCGACCTTGACCTCGACCTTATCGTTGACCCGTTTCGCCGTGCCGCTGGTGTCTTCCGACAGCGTGCCGTCGACGAAGCTCTTGGTCGAAAAGTCGAACGTCTTGCCGTCCGTATCCTCGAAGGTCGTCGTCGCGACGTCGGTCAGGCGGGCATTGCCGTCCTCGTCGGAAACTCGCGTCACGAAGCGCAGGCGCGTCGTGAACCCCTCGCAGGCCGAACCGGCGAAATCATAGACCATGCGCCCTTCGGCATCGCTGACCTTGTCGGACGAATTGTCCATGTCGAGCGTCAGGTCATAGACCGCGCGATGGGCGATCATCGGCACGCCGGCGAAGGCCGGCAGCGGCAGAGCGAGCGCCAGCGTCAGCAGGGCAGGCCCTGCCAGGCGGCGAGCAACGGTGACAACGCTCTGGTTCACGCAAAACTCCATTGTCGTCCGGACGTCACGGACGCGGTCCAGACAATGGTGCAACGAAACGGCAAATTGCGGCAAGTTCCATTTGCTTTCTGATGCCCTTGGCCAGCTCGCGCGGCAGGGGTTCTTGCGGGCCTTGTGGATTCGCGCGAAACCCGAGCGGTCCATAAAGCGGGAGTTACGCCATGACCGGCCTCATCGAAAGCCGCCTTGCCGCCATCGGCATCAACCTGCCGACGCCGGCCGCGCCGGCCGCGAACTATGTGCCCTATGTGGTGAGTCGCGGCATGCTCTACATCTCCGGCCAGATTCCGGTCGGCCAGCAGGGCCTCGAATTCGTCGGCGCGGTGGGCGATGCCTTCGGCATCGACGACGGCCGCGCCGCCGCGAAGCTCTGCGCCATCAACATCCTCGCGCAGGCGCGGGCCGCGCTCGGCGATCTCGATCGTGTCGCGCGCGTCGTGAAGCTCGTCGGCTTCGTCCAGTCCGCGCCGGGCTTCACTGACCAGCCCAAGGTGGTGAACGGCGCGTCCGATTTCTTCGTCGAGGTCTTCGGCGACAAGGGTCGTCACGCCCGCTCGGCCGTCGGCGTGTCCGGCCTTCCCTTCGGCGTGGCGGTCGAGGTGGAGGCGATCTTCGAGATCGACTGACGCTCATGCCCGCACCCGCCTGGCTCACGGCCCGACCGATCGCGCATCGCGGCTATCACGATGCGTCCGTCGGCCGCATCGAGAACACGCTCTCGGCCGTCCGCGCCGCGATCGACAAGCGTTTCGCGATCGAGGTCGATCTCCAGCTCACCCGTGACGGCGCGGTGGTGGTGTTTCACGACGACACCGTCGACCGCCTGCTCGAAGGCACGGGCCGCGTCGACGCGCATGACCTCGCCGAACTGAAGGCGCTCGCCTTCAAGTCGGGCAGCGACCGCGTTCCGACGCTCGCCGAGCTGCTGGAGACGGTGGCCGGCGCCGCGCCGCTGGTGATCGAACTCAAGAGCGATTTTTCCGGCAACCGGGCGCTGGAGCGCGCCGCGGCGCCGATCCTCGCGGCCTATTCCGGTCCCTTCGTCGTGATGTCCTTCGATCCGGACTCGATGGCCGCCATGCGCCGTCTCGCGCCGGCAATCCCGCGCGGGATCGTGGCGGATCGCTATACCGACCTGAACGACTGGGGCTTCCTCGAGGCCGAGCGGCGTTTCCGCCTCCGCCACCTCATCGATGCGCCCTGGGTCGGCGCGTCCTTCGTCTCGTTCGACATCGGCGGCCTGCCGAGCTTCGCCACCTCGCTCTTCCGCGCCTTTCGCGGCCCGCTGATCACCTGGACGATCCGCACCCCCGAACAGCGCGAGAAAGCGAAGCGCTGCGCCGACCAGATCACCTTCGAAGGCTTCGACCCCGACGCGGGGTGAGGGCGGGGGCGGTGGGGATGAGGCTCTTCCTTCACCTCTCCCAGAGGGAGAGGTCGGCCCACAGGGCCGGGTGAGGGGTTACGGTCCATCAGGTTTTACGAAAGGCGGATCAGCGCCTTATTCTGCGCCTTCCCTAACCCCTCACCCGCCGCACTGCGTGCGTCGACCTCTCCCTCTGGGAGAGGTGAAAGAAAGAGGCCCACGCGCAGGGCGGTCCTGCGCGCTCCCCTCTTCCCCCTCTCCCGCTTGCGGGGGAGGGTCGGGGAGGGGGGGAGCCACCGCGCAAAGTCGCTTTGCCGGCAGCGCCCCACACTCCGGCGTCATCCCGGGCTTGACCCGGGATCCATCCAGCCGAAGCGCTGGACGCTGATACGACACAGGCTGCATGGATCCCGGCGTTCGCCGGGATGACGGCGAATGGGATTGGGATCGGGCGACCATTCCCGACGGCACGGCATGCCTCCCTCTGAAAGCTCCCTACGGCCACCGCCTCCGCCCCTTCCGCACCGCCAGCAACAAACGGGTGGCGGCAGGCGCGGGGAGGGGCGATGCTGGCTGCATGAGCCTTGCCATGCCCTTCCCTGAGACCGCCCGCCTCTATGGCGTCGTCACCACCGGCATCTATTGCTTGCCCGCCTGTCCGTCGCGGCCGCCGAAGCCGGAGAATGTGCGCTTCTTCGCCGACCGGGGCGAGGCGGAGGCGGCGGGGCTGCGCGCCTGCCGGCGCTGCCGGCCGGATCGCGACGCCTGATGCGCCTCTTCGCCGAGCTGCCACTGCCCGCCTTCTATCGGGCGGCAGAGGTGCTGGCCTATCACGGCCGCGACGGGGCGAGCCTGACGGAGCGGGTCGAAGGGGCTCGCATCCTGAAGCCGCTACGCCTAGCCGGCGGGCCGACGCTGGTCGCGATCGATCTCGGCTCCGGCACGGCTGCGACGCTTGCCGCCGATCGTCCGCTCGTTCCGGCGGAGGCCGAAGCCGTGCTCGCCATCGCGCGGCGCATGCTCGGCCTCAACGCCGATGCCGCCGGGCTCGATCGGATCGCGGAGCGCGACCCGATCGTGGCGCGGCTGGTGGCGGGACGGCCCGGCCTGCGCCTGCCGCTGACCGCCCATGCCTGGGAAGCGATGTGCTGGGCCGTGATCGGGCAGCAGATCAACCTGACCTTCGCGGCGGCGCTGCGGCGGGAGATGGTGGACCTTGCGGGCGCGCCCCATGGCGAGAGCGGATGGCGGCTGCATCCGACGCCCGCCGACATCGCCGCGCTCGCGCCCGAGGCCCTGACCGCCCGCCGCTTCTCGCGCGCCAAGGCCGCCTATCTCATCGGCGTCGCCCGCGCCGTCACCGAAGGGACGCTCGACCTCGACGCGCTGGCCCTCTTGCCGGCCGACGAGGCCGAGGAAAGGCTCGTCGCGCTCCGCGGCATCGGCCGCTGGACGGCGCGCTATGTCATGCTGCGCGGGCTCGGCCATGGCGATGTCGCCCCGGTTGGGGATTCCGGCCTCGCAACGGCCCTCCAGCGCCTCCACGGCCTCGAGGTGCGGCCCGACATGGCGGCGCAGGAGGCGCTGATGCGGCCCTTCGCGCCGTTCCGCTCGCTGGCGACCGCGCATCTGTGGGCGAGCCTTGCGCCGCCCCTTGCGGGCGATGCTGGCCGCTGAGCCCGCGCGCGTGTATAAGGCTCGCCTTTCCGCGGTGTTGGGGAGCACCGGCGGAGCGGTGGAGCGACAGATCATGAAGACGAACTGGAAGCCGGACAGCTGGCGCGGCAAGCCGATCGAACAGGTGCCGGTCTATCCCGATCCGGAGGCGCTCGCCGCCGTCGAGGCGCGGCTCTCGACCTATCCGCCGCTGGTCTTCGCCGGCGAGGCACGCAAGCTCAAGAAGGCGCTCGCGCAGGTCTCGCGCGGCGAGGCGTTCCTGCTGCAGGGCGGGGACTGCGCCGAGAGCTTCGCCGAGCACCATCCGGACAATATCCGCGATTTCTTCCGCGTCTTCCTGCAGATGGCCGTGGTGCTGACCTTCGCCGGCTCGATGCCGGTGGTGAAGGTCGGCCGCATCGCCGGCCAGTTCGCCAAGCCGCGCTCCGCGCCGATGGAGAAGATCGGCGATGTCGAGCTGCCGAGCTATCGCGGCGACAACATCAACGGCATCGACTTCACGCCGGAGTCGCGCATTCCCGATCCGCGCCGGATCGAGGATTCCTACCGCCAATCCGCGGCGACGCTGAACCTGCTGCGCGCCTTCGCGCAGGGCGGCTATGCCAATCTCGAGCATGTGCATCAATGGATGCTCGGCTTCGTCAAGGATTCGCCGCAGGGCCATCACTACCAGGAGATCGCCGACCGCATTTCCGAGGCCATGGCCTTCATGCGCGCCTGCGGCATCGATCCGGATACCGCGCCGTCGCTGCGCTCGACGGATTTCTTCACCTCGCACGAGGCGCTGCTGCTCGGTTACGAGCAGGCGATGACGCGCGTCGATTCGACCAGCGGCGACTGGTACGCGACCTCCGGCCACATGCTGTGGATCGGCGACCGCACGCGCCAGGTCGAGAACGCCCATGTCGACTATATGCGCGGCATCCGCAATCCGATCGGTTTGAAATGCGGCCCCTCGCTGACGCCGGATGGTCTCATCCAGCTGATCGACGTGCTGAACCCCGACAACGAGCCCGGCCGCCTCACGCTGATCTGCCGCTTCGGCGCCGGCAAGGTCTATGACCACCTGCCCGGCCTCATCCGCGCGGTGGAGCGGGAAGGGCGCTCGGTCGTCTGGTCGTGCGATCCCATGCATGGCAACACGATCAAGGCGGTCACCGGCTACAAGACGCGTCCGTTCGATCTGGTGCTCAAGGAGGTGAAGACCTTCTTCGAGGTCCATGCCGGCGAGGGCACCTTCCCCGGCGGCATCCATATCGAGATGACCGGCAAGAACGTCACCGAATGCACCGGCGGTGCCCGCGCGATCACCGACGAGGATCTGTCGGATCGCTACCACACCCATTGCGACCCGCGCCTCAATGCCGACCAGTCGCTGGAACTCGCCTTCCTTGTCGCCGAACTGCTCAAGCACAGCCGGCAGGGACAGGCCCTCCAGGCGGCCGCCGCATCGGGCATCTGAGCCGATGGGCGAGGGGGACTCGTCGCGTCTGAAGGGGCGGTGCCTCTGCGGCGCCGTCGCTTTCGCCATTGGCGGCCCGCGGGCGACGCCGGTCGCGTGCCATTGCACGATGTGCCGGCGCCAGTCGGGCCACTACTGGGTCTCGACCAATGTCGCCGAGGCCGACCTCTCGATCGAGGGCTCGGATCGCCTCGTCTGGTATCGCTCGTCCGATATCGCCGAGCGCGGCTTCTGCGGCACCTGTGGCTCGGCCCTGTTCTGGCGCCGTCCCGGCTCCGGCCGCGTCGCGGTGGCGATGGGCTCGCTCGAAACGCCGACCGGTCTCACGATCGGCCGGCACATCTTCATCGCCGAAAAGGGCGACTATTACGCCATCGAGGATGGCGCCGAACTCTATGCCGGCGACGACTGATCAGGCCGCCGAAAGGGCGGGATCCTGCCGTTTCGGCCGTGCGATCAGCAGGGCGATTCCCGCCGCGACGATACCGGTCGTGCCGGCGATGAAGAAGGCGTCGAAATAGTTGCCCTGCACGGTGCGCATATAGCCGCCGAAGAACGCCGCCGCCGCGGCGCCGACCTGATGCCCCGCCACCACCCAGCCGAACACGATCGGCCCGCGCCGCTCGCCGAAGGCCTCGGTGGCGAGCCGGACGGTGGGCGGCACCGTCGCGATCCAGTCGAGCCCATAGAAGACGACGAAGAACGACAGCGAATAGAAGGAAAAATCGCTGAAGGGCAGGTACATCAACGAGAGGCCACGCAGCAGATAATAGACGAAGAGAAGCTTGCGCGGGTCGAAACGGTCGGTCAGCCAGCCGGAAGCTGTCGTTCCGAACAGATCGAACAGTCCCATCATCGCCAGCATACTGGCCGCCTGCACCTCGGGAATGCCCATATCGGCGCAGAACGCGATCATATGCGTGCCGACGAGGCCGTTGGTCGTGAAGCCGCAGATGAAGAAGGTGGCGAAGAGATACCAGAAGGTGCGCGTCCGTGCGGCCTCCGCGAGCGTGCGAAGTGCATTGGCCAGCGCATTGCCGGTGGTCGCCGCGGGCAGGGGATCGCCCGCCTTGGCGCCATAGGGCTCGGTGCCGATGTCGGCGGGACGCTCCGGCACGAGGAAATAAGCCAGCGGAATCAAGGCCGTGATCAGGACCGCCATCGCAATCACGATCGCCCGCCAGCCGCCCCATTCCGCCAGCGCCGCCAGCCCGGGCAGGAAGATCAGCGTGCCGGTCGCCGTGCTAGCGGTCAGCAGGCCCATGACCAAGCCGCGATTGGTGACGAACCAGCGATTGACGATGGTGGCGCCGAGCACGAGCGCGACCGCACCCGATCCGAGCCCAGAAAGCACGCCCCAGGTCGCCACGAACTGCCAGGGCGCCGTCATGAAGGCGGAGAGCCCGGTCGAAAGCGCCATGAGCACCAGCGCCCCGAGCAGGGTGCGCCGCACCCCGACCGTCTGCATCAGCGCCGCCGCGAACGGTCCCGTCAGGCCATAGAGGAAGATGCCGACCGCAGCGGCGAACGAGATCGTGCCGCGGTCCCAGCCAAAGGCGTCGCCGAGCGGCAGCATCATCACGCCGGGCGACGCGCGCAGACCGGCGGAGGCGAGAAGCGCCAGGAAGATCACCCCCGTGACGACAAAGGCGTATTTCTGGCCGAGGGACAGCCGACCTGCTAGGCTCATGTTACTGACCGTTCCGTTGCATCTGTTGAGATGATACGTACCGGTCTGTTACATCGTCAAGATGGCGCCGCTGAAATTGTCGGGCGGGTCGGTTTGAGGCCAGCCAGAGGTGGCTTCGCCGACCTGATCAAGGCGGCTGTTCGTCTTAGTCGATGGTCGATTGGGCTGACGCTGGCCGAGGCGATGGCTCGGAATACAGCGCGAATCCGAGAGGCCCGGCAAGGGGATACCACGCCGTGTTGCTGGGCGGCATCGGGGCAGGCTAGCTGCCGTCCGCAGGGCCCGCGACACTCGGGCCGCAATCTCGGCCAACGAGGCGATCGCGGTCAGACGGGGGATGCGGCCTCGACTAGACCAGCACGACCTCGCGGCCGGCGAGGGCTGCGCCCTTCGTCCTGACCTGATGGCGGGCATAGTCGGTGGCGAGGCAGGATTCGACCGTCACGGCCGGAAACCGGTCCTCGCCGACACCCTCGCGCAGAAAGAATGCGTTGGTGGCAGGCCCGTTGACGCCGATCAGTCGGTAGCCGCGATCGCGGCCAAGTTTCGCGAAGGCGGAGAGGCTGGCGCCGAAATAGCCGGCATCCTCGCCGAGGACACCGTCGCCGACGAAGGTCTTGGAATAGGGCACGGTGACGGTCTGGTCGGCGGACCAACGATTGTTGAATTCGACGACGAGAACGCGCGCGGACACGCAGGTCAGGGCCTGGAGGATCCAGTAATCCATCCCGTCGATATCGATCGACAGCAGGTCGACCTCCCCGCTGAACCCGTGATCCTCGATCAGTTGGTTGATGTTCTCGGCCGAAATCCAGGCCTGCACGAGCGTCGGAGGCAGGCGGCGAAGCCGCCACGCCCCGGTGCGCCGCGCATAATGCGCGCGGCCCTTGGCGATATTGGTGGGGTCTCCGTCGATCAGCAGCGCATTCCAGCCATGGTTGATCACGAGGTTGGCACTGTTGCATTCGACGCCGTCGCCGGCGCCGATCTCGACGGCGCGCTTGCCGCCCGAGCCGATGACCGAGAAAAGGTAGAGAAGAATCCCGTCCTCGCCGTTCTGCGAATAGGAGCTGAATTCGACGTCCGTGAAGGGAATTGGCGCCGCCATCAGCCGATATTGCTGCATCAGCAAAATCTGAAGCTTGCGGTCAAGATCAACATGCGGGCCAGCCTGCGCCGCATTTGTCGCGCCTTCGAACGCAATATTGGCTCTATTGCGAACTCTTCCTAATAGACCCACGACAATCCTCCCCCTGGACGCACGCAGTTCTAATCTTCGTCACCCTAGTACCTTCCTCAATCACTGGCAATGGCGCCGAATGCTCGCAACCGTGAACTGTCTATGCTTTGGTCGAAGGAAAAACTGAAGGCAATTGCACTGATGAGTTCATGCAATCTTAAAGGGTGTCGCTATGTCATTGATGCGCTGCCAGGCCTCGCCGGTCGTGGGCGGGCGCGCATGATCGTCGCGCGCTGCCGGCGGCGCTCTGGTCGAAGGGACCGCGATCGACTATATTGATGTTACTGACCGTTCCGTAGCATCCCGATCCTCATTCATTCCGGTTGGCGACATGACCGATAGAGCGAGTCCGAGCATGCCGGTGCAGCCCGAGGCGAAGCCTGCCGAAGCCGCGAAGCCGCGCGCGGCCGAGCGCATTCTCGGGACGGCGAGCGATCTGTTCTATCGCGAAGGTATCCGGGCTGTCGGCGTCGACGAGATCGTAGCGCGCGCCGGCGTCACCAAGCCGAGCCTTTATCGCGCCTTCGCATCCAAGGATGAGCTCGCCGCTGCCTATATGCGCGAATACGATGCCGATTTCTGGCACCGCTTCGAGGCGGCGCTGGACGGGTCGGGCTCGGATAATCCGCGCGAGCGGCTGCTCGCCTTCCTGCGGCGCACCGGCGAGCGGGCTCAGCGCGCCGGCTATCGCGGCTGCGGCATGACCAATGCGGCCGTCGAATATCCCGACCCCGCCAATCCGGCGCGCCAGGTCGCCGAGGCCAACAAGCGCGCGCTGCGCCAGCGGCTGACCGAATTCGCCGCCGCCATGGGAGCCGTCGATCCCGAAGAGCTCGGCGATGGCCTGCTGCTGCTCGTCGAAGGCGCCTATGTTTCGGGCCAGCTCTTCGGCGAGGGCGGACCGTCCCGCTCGCTGGCGGCGGTCGCGGATCGGCTGATCAAGGCCAGTCTTCGCCGCGATTGATCAAGCTGGTTGAACGCTGCGTGCTGAATCGATCAACTTATCGTGCATGATCTGCAAGCCTATCTTGGAGGCGAGCCAAGGAGGCTTCCATGTCCCTTCCCACCTATTTCCTGTCGCACGGTTCGCCGATGCTGGCGCTGATGGATACGCCGGCCCATCGTTTCCTGGTCGATCTCGGCGCTTCCATCGCAAAGCCGCGGGCCGTCGTGGTCGTGTCGGCGCATTTCGAGACCGACGCGCCGGTTGTCGTCTCCGACGCACACCCCGAGATGATCTATGATTTCCGCGGTTTTCCGCGGCCGCTCTATGAGATCGTCTATCCTGCGCCGGGCGATGCCGCTGTCGCAGACGAGGTCGCGGACGCGCTGCGGAAGGCGGGCCTGCCGGTGACGATCGCGGCGCATCGCGGCTTCGATCACGGCACCTGGGTCCCGCTCTCGCTGATCTGGCCGCATGCCGATGTCCCGCTGGTCCAGCTCTCGGTCCAGCCGCACCGCGACGCCGCCTGGCACTTCGCGCTCGGGCAGGCCCTCGCGGCGCTGCGCGAACAGGACATTCTCGTGATCGGGACCGGTGCCGCGACCCATAATCTCCGCTCGGTCTTTCGCGCCGGCGGTATGGCGCCGGTCGATGCGCCGACGGAAGGCTGGGCGCGCGAGTTCTCCGACTGGATCGCCGCGCACGCCGCCGAGGGCGACACGGACGGCTTGGTCCATTATCGCGAGCATGCGCCCCATGCCGTGATGGCGCATCCGGAGGACGACCATTTCATGCCGTTCTTCGTCGCGCTCGGCGCGGCCGGGCAGGGCGTGAAGGGAGAGCGCATCCATAATTCCTACGAATATGGAACGCTCTCGATGGACATGTACCGGTTCGGATAAGGTCGATCGCGAGCCGGAAGGGCCGGCTCGTGATCCTCACGAACGTGCGAACGTTCTACGCCGCGGTCGCGCCGTCGTGCCGTTCGGCTGGCGGCTGATCGGTCGACTCCGATGCCGGGTCCGCAGTCGGCAAAGCGGCTTCCGATGCGCCCTCGGACGGGGCGCTCGCGGCGGGCGTCTCGGGCGGCTTCGATGAAGCCGTCTCGTCCGCATGATGCGCCTCGATCGCGTTGACGCTCGCCAGCATGCCGAGCGCGATCTCCCGCTCACCCATGATCGCCAGATTGGCGCCGTGGCCGATGAGGTGCTCGACCTCCGCATCGGTGCGGCCACGCGCGATGATCTCGATGTCGGGATTGAGCGCGCGGGCTTTCTCGACGATCTGACCAGCCTCGAACGCCTCGGGAATGGCGACGAGGAGATGCCGGGCGCCGACGGGATTGGCCGCGGCGAGCACATCGTCCTCGACGGCATTGCCGACGATCACCTCGATGCCGGCTTCTCGAAGTTCCTTCGCGCGCTGGGTGCCGTTCTCCATGACGAGATAGGGCAGGCCCTTGTCGCGCAGCCCCTCCGTGACGATCCGCCCGACCCGGCCGTAGCCGACGACGATGCTGTGTCCGGTCTGGCTGGTCGGCTTCAACCCGCTCTCGTCATCCGCAATGATCGCCGGCTGCTCCGGCGAGGAGGGGGCGACCGTGGGCGTCACCTTCTTCGCCTCGTCCGTGCGCTGGAACAGGCGTTTCGCCGCGGCGAACATCAGCGGGTTCAAGAGGATCGAGAGGATCGCGCCGGCGAGGATCAGGTCGCGGGCCGTCTCGTTGATCAGCCCGAGATCGGCGCCGAGCGCGGCGAGGATGAACGAGAATTCGCCGATCTGCGCAAGGCTGGCCGAGATCGTCAGCGCGGTGGACTTCGGGTGGCCGAAGGCGCGGACAATGAGATAGGCGGCGATCGACTTGCCGATCAGGATGATGCCGAGCGTGGCGATGAGCAGCAGCGGCTCGCGCAGCACGATCGACGGGTTGAACAGCATGCCGACCGAGACGAAGAACAGCACCGCGAACGCATCGCGCAGCGGCAGCGTTTCTTCGGCAGCGCGCTGCGACAGCGGCGATTCCGAGAGGATCATGCCCGCGAAGAAGGCGCCGAGCGCGAAGGAGACGCCGAACAACGTGGCAGCGCCGAAGGCGACACCGAGCGCGATGGCGAGAACGGCGAGGCGGAACAATTCGCGCGAGCCGGTGTGGGCGATGTAGTGCAGCGCCCAGGGGATGACGCGGCGGCCGACGATCAGCATCAGCGCGACGAAGGCGGCCACCTTGCCGATCGTGATCGCCAGGATCCCGAGCAGGCCATATCCGCTCTGCGCCGCGAGGCCCGATCCCGTGGCGGCACCGCCCGTCAGGATCTCGGCCAGCGCCGGCAGCAGCACCAGGGCCAGGACCATGGCGAGGTCTTCGACGATCAGCCAGCCGACGGCGATGCGGCCGCGATCCGTCTCGACCAGCCGCCGCTCCTGCAGCGCGCGCAGCAGAACCACCGTCGAGGCCACGGAGAGGGCGAGGCCGAACACGAAGCCGCCGGCAAGCGGCCAGCCGACCACCCAGCCGAGCCCCATGCCCAGCACGGTCGCGACGGAGATCTGCACGATCGCGCCGGGCACCGCGATCGCCTTCACGGACATGAGGTCCTTGAGCGAGAAGTGCAGGCCGACGCCGAACATCAGCAGGATCACGCCGATCTCGGCCAGTTCATTGGCGAGATTCTGGTCTGCGACGAAGCCTGGCGTGAAGGGGCCGGCGGCGACGCCGGCGAGGAGATATCCGACCAGGGGAGAAATGCGCAGCCGCTGCGCTATGACGCCAAAAATGAAGGCGAGGACCAATCCGACGACGATGGTTGCGATCAGTGGCGTGTAATGCGGCACATTTCAATCCGGCTGGGAGGAGCGACCCGTCTAATTTGGCGGAAAAATATGGCCAAACAAGTCCTTGCCGCTCATTCTTCGCATTTCATTGGCGCTCTGGACAAACAAAAAGGGCCCCCGCGAGGGAGCCCTTTCGTCGAAGACCAGAAGGTCCGGTTCAGCCCGGCACGCCGGACGGCGGCATCGGCGCATACGCGCCGCCGCCATTGTTGTAGCTCGAGGTGCGCGCCGGCGGCTGCGGATCGGGAACGGCGCCGCCATGCGAATTGAACACCGCATTCGGATCGGGCTGCGCGTCGCCGAGGACGGTGACGCGCGTGCCGATCGGGACGCGGCTGTAGAGATCGATGATGTCCTGATTGATCAGGCGGATGCAGCCCGAGGAGAGCGACTTGCCGATCGACCAGGGCTGCGTCGTGCCGTGGATGCGATAGAGCGTGTCGACCTTGCCCTGGTAGAGGTACATGGCGCGGGCGCCGAGCGGGTTGCCGGGGCCGCCGGGCATGCCGTCGGGCCACTTGGCCGCTTCGGGATCGCGGGCCATCATCTCCTTCGGCGGATGCCACTTCGGCCATTCGCGCTTGGCCTGAATGGTCGCGTCGCCCGACCACGCAAAACCCTGGCGGCCGACGCCGACGCCGTAGCGGATCGCCGTGCCGTTCTCGAACACGAGGTACAGGAAATGGTTCGGGGGATCGATGACGAGCGTTCCCGGCTCCGCAACCAACCCCGGCGGCAGCTGCACCACCTGGCGGAAGAACTGCGGATCAATCTTGCTCAGGTCCACGGCCGGAACCGGGAACGGCTCCGTGTCGATCGCGGCATACATCTGCCGATAGCTCTGATCGATGATCGGCGCGCCGACCGGCTGTGCCGACATCGACGATTGACCAGCCGTCTGGCAACCCGCCAGAACGACCGGCATTCCGATCATGAATGCACGACGGCTGAGCCTTCCCGTCGCTGCCTGAGGCTTCGTCTCGGTCAAAGCCTTACCCTTTCAACATCCTGCGGGAACGCTCCGGAAGAGCCGCCGGAGCCCGACGACCGCGTTATCCTTGCCCTGGACTGGTCGGTCCCGGCGTCGATACACGGTCAATGAAATATTGCGCTCTTAGTCGTTTCTTTCTCCTTATGCCGCAATGACAAAACCGCCACAGCGTCATCGAAACGCTGCCGGTTCGCAGTCATGCGACACTTGCGTCACGGCCTCTGTGCGGGGCGGAAGGGCCCAAACCAAGGCAGACCAAGGAAAATTGCGGCGAGCGGCGTTTGATCCGGAGAAATGTGATCGAAATATCACATTCTCGCGCTTCGCATGTTACCGACGCGGCGAGTTCGCTATGAAACCGTGACCGGACCACACGAGCGAATCGCGCAAGCGCGTACGGGAGATTGCATGCACTGGTCGCCGCAACAGGAAGACGCTCTCACGGCCGTCGCCGACTGGTTGCGCCGGGGCGACAGGCCCGTCTTTCGCCTGTTCGGCTATGCCGGAACGGGCAAGACGACGCTCGCCCGCCACCTCGCCGAAGGCATAGACGGCACGGTCGCCTTCGCGGCCTATACCGGCAAGGCGGCGCATGTCCTGCGCACCAAGGGCTGCGAGGGCGCCGGCACGATCCACAGCCTGATCTATCGTCCGCGCGCCGGCGAGGATGAGGAGCAGCCGGTCTTCGCCATCAATCACGAAAGCGCGGCCTCCAAGGCGGATCTCATCATCATCGACGAGTGTTCGATGGTCGACGAGGAGCTCGGCCGCGATCTCCTGTCCTTCGGCACGCCCGTGCTGGTTCTCGGCGATCCGGCGCAGCTTCCCCCCGTCAAGGGCGGCGGCTTCTTCACGGAGACCGAGCCCGATCACATGCTGACGGAGGTCCATCGGCAGGCGCAGGACAACCCGATCATCCGCCTCTCCATGGCCGTGCGCGCCGGCGAGCCGGTCGACTATGGCGAATATGGCGAGAGCCGCGTCATCCAGCGCCGCGAGATCGATGCGGAGCAGATCCTGGCGACGGACCAGGTCCTTGTCGGCACCAACAAGACGCGCCGCGCCTATAACCAGCGCATCCGCGAGCTGAAAGGCCTGCTCTCGCCGATGCCCGCCGTCGGCGACAAGCTCGTGTGCCTGCGCAACGACAAGCAGAAAGGGCTGCTGAATGGCGGCACCTGGACGGTCAAGCGTCTGACCTCGCCGAAGCGCAGCCTGCTTCGCATGGACATCGTGCCGGAGGACGAGCCCGGCGCGAAAACCGTGAAGGCGGGCATTCACCCGGCCTTCTTCGAGGATGGCGGCGAGAGCCTCTCCTATCCGCAGCGGCGCAATTCCGACGAGTTCGACTATGGCTACGCCCTGACCGTGCACAAGTCGCAGGGCTCGCAATGGGACGACGTCGTGCTCTTCGACGAAAGCTACGCCTTCCGCGAGCACCGCGACCGCTGGCTCTACACCGGCATCACGCGCGCCGCGAAGCGCATCACGATCGTGCGGTAGGCTCGCTCCTTCAGTCCGCCGGTCCGCCTGCGAGCCAGGCGGCGCCACGCGCGTAGAGCGCCTCGACCTCGGGGCCGACGAGCCCTGGCATGTCGCGCTTCACCTCATATCCGATCGCCGTCTGCAGATAGGCTAGATGCCGGTAGCCCGCCGGAAAGGCGTGCAGCAACTGGCGATCGAGCTGCACGGCCACCGACGGATCGACCGGGTCGATCCGGTCCTTCTCGTAGATCGGCTGGCGCAGCACGAGCCCCCAGCGGCCGTCGCGTTGCTCGAGAAAGTCGTAGAAGCGGCCGGTGCAGACGACGTCGCATTCCGTGCCCTCGACGGCGGCGCGTTGGCTGATCGTCATCTTGGTCTGCGCGATCGCCCGCGTAACCGCAACATCGATCGAGCTGCCGCCGAGGAAGTGGAGAATGCGCACGCCGCGTTCGAAGCCGAGCCGGCTCACCGCGATGAAGTCGGCGGCTGGCCCCTGGAACCACGTCGCCATCATGCGCCCGTCATCGTGCCAGAGCGTCGCGAAGCGGTCCCAGTCGCCGGCGTCTCGCCAAACGGCCCAGTTCTCGACGAGCTCGCGGATCGCGAGCCGGGCAGCCTGTTCTTCCGAAAGCGTCATGGCATCCCTCCCCATCGAGCGGGATCGACCTCGGCCCTGTCCGATCAGCCGCCCTCACGGCGAGCATCCCGCTCACCGGGCCCTCCGGCACGCGATCCCGCCGGGCGTGCCGTCCTTCATTGATCGGGCGGTGCTGGCGCGTAGCATCGCCGAATTGCCCGCGCAAGTCGAGCAAGTGCGGCGGATCGAGCGAGGGCGATTGCGGGGGCGTCGGAGGAGCGCTAAAGCCTCGCCATGTCCAACACCCGTCCCATCGTTCGCTTCGCGCCGTCGCCGACCGGCTATCTGCACATCGGCAATGCGCGCCCGGCGCTGTTCAACTGGCTGTTCGCGCTGCGCCATGGCGGCAGCTTCATCCTGCGGCTCGACGATACCGACCAGGGCCGCTCGCGCGAGGAATATGCCGATGCGATCCGGCGCGACATCGCCTGGCTCGGCATCGCGCCGCACCGCTTCGAGCGGCAGTCGCTGCGCGCGGATCGCTATGCCGAGGCCGCCGAGCGGCTGAAGGCCTCTGGGCGGCTCTATCCGGCCTATGAGACGGGCGAGGAGCTGGAGCGGCGGCGCAAGCGCCAGATGGCGCGCGGATTGCCGCCCGTCTACGACCGCGCGGCGCTCCGTCTTTCCGATGCCGAGCGCGCCGCGCTGGAGGCCGAAGGCCGCCGGCCGCACTGGCGCTTCCGCCTCGACGAGACCGTGGGCGAGGTGCGCTGGGATGATCTGGTGCGCGGACCGCAGCATGTGACGGTCGCCTCGCTCTCCGATCCCGTGCTGATCCGGGAGGACGGCACGTTCCTCTACACGCTGCCTTCCGTGGTCGACGACATCGAGATGGGCGTGACGCACATCATCCGCGGCGACGACCATGTCACGAATACGGGTGTGCAGATCCAGCTCTTCGAGGCGCTCGGCGGCGCCGTCCCGACCTTCGCGCATCACAACACGCTCACGACCGCGAGCGGGGAGGGGCTGTCGAAGCGCACGGGCGCGCTCTCGCTCGCCTCGCTCGCCGAGGCCGGCTACGAGCCGATGGCCGTCGCGTCGCTCGCCGTGCTCATCGGAACCTCGCTGCCCGTGGAGCCGGCGCGCGACCTCGCCGAACTGGCGGCGAAGTTCGACCTCTCAATGGTGTCGAAGGCGCCGGCGCGGTTCGATCCCGCCGATCTCGACGGACTGAATGCGAAGCTGCTGCATGCGGCGTCCTATGCGGACGTCGAGGCGCGGCTGGCGGCGCTGGGCGTCGGCGGCGGCGAGGCGTTCTGGAATGCGGTGCGCGGCAATCTCGTCCGCCTCTCCGACGCGGCGCTCTGGTGGCGCGTGGTCGTCGGACCGCTTGATGATATGCCGCCGCTCGACGATGCGGCGCGTCCCGTCGTCGAGAGCGCGCTCGCGCTGCTGCCCGGCGAGCCTTTCGGCGCGGACACCTGGAAGCAGTGGACCGATGCGGTCAAGGCTGCGACGGGCGCTAAGGGGCGCGCGCTGTTCATGCCGCTCCGTCAGGCGCTGACCGGCCTCGACCACGGGCCGGAGCTCGCCGGCCTGCTGCCGCTCATTGGGCGTAGAAATACGATGGACCGACTCGCCGCACGACTCCATTCGTCGGCAGGTTGAGCGAGGCAACCGGCGTCGTCGCATTCGGCTTGCCGACCGCACCCGGATCGAGTTGACCGACGCGGTTGGCGATCGTCTCCGGATCTTCGCCGCGTGAGGGGCGCACATCCGGGATCGGCGCCAGCCCACCGGCAGCGCTGAGATCCATCAGCGCCGGGGAATAGCCGCCCGCGACGATGTCGAGATCCCCCGGCTTCCCGCAGCCGCAGCCCTGCGTCAGGTTCGTGCGATAGGCGAAGGCGGTCGGCAGGTCGGAATAGCGGCTCTCGTCGATCGTCGAGAGCGCCTTGGAGCTGTCCTGGCCGGGATTGCGATGGGCGTAGAGCACCACTTCGGTGCCCGGGCAGGTCTGCTTGCAGATCTGCTCATCGCGCGTGAAGCCGTCGCGCGTCGTCGAATAGGAGATCGGGAAATAATACCCGTCGCAGGTCCGCACGCACAGCGTCCGGTAGCGGCCGCGACCGAAGCCGGTGTCATAGCCGCCACTGTCCTGGCTGTCGTCGCGCTGCAGCACCACGCCCTGTTCCGCCGGGGCCATGGCGATCTGGGGGGTCTGCGGCGTGAACAGTCGCTCCAGGAAGTTCTTGGGCCGGTTCTGGCTGGAATAGGCCGCGTATTGCGGCCCGCAATTGTTGTCGCCGAGCTGGCGCAGCAGCCCGGAGCGCTGCCCGCCGGCATTGGCCGACGCCGCCGCCGCGTTCTGCTGGTTGCTCTCGAGCTTGGCGAGATTGTTCTTCATGCGCTGGATGCCCTGAAGCATCCCCGCGCATTGGGGCGACTGTTTGGACTGGAAGAACAGGAAGCCTCCGCCGCAGCCGGCCTGGCGCGCGCGCTGCTGCGCGGCCGAAATCTCGGCGCGCTGTTGGTTGGCGGCGCCCGCAAAGGCCGCGGCCTGCCTGGCCCCGGTGCCCTTTTGCAGCGAGGAGAGCTGAGCCTCCAGCTGCGAGCAGACGGATGCTGCCTCGGCCAGTTCGGCGCCGCCGGCCAGCATCACAACGGCGACCGCCAGTCGCCTCCAAACTCTCGATACGCGCATTCGTCCGGTCTCTGACAGCTTCTGGGCCTCTGCCGTCCGTTGACCCTTTTGCCCCGGGGACGCCATAGCACGGACATCGCATCCGGTCACCACGCCTTAACCAACCTTGACGGTTGATTCCCGTCTTTCATCCGATTTCGTGATGGCAGCCATCGTAAGGTTTGAATGGCTATTTGCCACGCACCATGCCTATTAGGCGCGCAGGGCCATGCCGATTCCGAAGCCTTGCGCGCGGAATGAATGTTGCCATGAGCCTCGAAACGACCTTTGCCCGAGACGTGCCCCGATTCCATTCGTGGGTCACCGAAGTCCGCGCCACGATCAATCTTTCGCTACCGCTGATCCTCACCAACCTCGCGCAGACCCTGATCAACGCGACGGACGTGGTGTTCATCGGCTGGCTCGGCTCGCATATGCTGGCCGCCGGCGCGCTCGGCACCAATCTCTATTTCGCACTGCTGATCTTCGGTATCGGCTTCGTATCGGCGGTCTCGCCGATGGTCGCGCGGGAAATCGGCGAGCGGCGCCATTCCGTCCGCGACGTCCGCCGCACCGTGCGGCAGGGGCTCTGGGCCGCGCTGGCGATCACGATCCCGTTCTGGATTCTGCTTTGGAACACGGAAGCAATCCTGCTCGCGATCGGCCAGGAGGCGGACCTCTCCCGTCTTGCCGGCGAATATATGCGCGGCCTGCAATGGGCGATGCTGCCCTTCCTCTGGTATCTGGTCCTGCGCGCCTTCGTGGCCGCGCTCGAGCAACCCTTCTGGTCGCTGGTCGTCGGCGTGGCCGGGGTTCTCATCAATGCCCTCGCGGTGTGGGTGCTGGTGTTCGGAAAGTTCGGCTTTCCCGCGCTCGGGATCTTTGGCGCCGGCATCGGCAGCACGATCTCGGCGGTGTTCATGTTCGCCGGGATGGCGGCGGTCTGCCTGCTTCATCGGCGCTTTCGCCGCTACCACGTGTTCGGCCGCTTCTGGCGGGCGGACTGGCCTCGCTTCATCGCCCTGTTTCGGCTCGGCCTGCCGATCGGCATTGCCGTGGCCTTCGAGGTCACCGTCTTCAATCTCGCCGTATTCCTGATGGGCCTCATCAGCGCCGCCGCCGTCGCCGCGCATGCCATCGCCATCCAGATCGCCGCGCTCTGCTTCATGGTGCCGCTCGGCCTGTCGCAGGCCGCGACGATCCGCGTCGGCCGGGCCTATGGCGCGCGCGATCGCGAGGGCATCCGCCTGGCCGGATGGGTGCCTTATATCGTCGGCATCGCCTTCATGAGCTGCACGGCGCTGACGATCTTCCTCATTCCCGACCAGTTGATCGGCATCTTCGTCGATGCGCGGGATGCGCAGAATGCGGAGATGATCGCTCTTGCGGTCAGCTTCCTCGGCATCGCCGCGCTGTTTCAGGTCTTCGACGGAGCGCAGGTCATCGGCGCCGGCATGCTGCGCGGCCTGCACGATACGCGCGTGCCGATGCTCTATGCCGCGCTCGGCTTCTGGGGCATCGGCCTCGTGACCTCGATCGCGCTCGGCTTCGGCCTTGGCTTGGGCGGGCTCGGCATCTGGATCGGCCTGGCCTGCGGCCTCGCATCGGTGTCCATCCTGCTGCTGCAGCGCTGGCTCCGCCGCGGGACGCTGGGCCTCGAGGGTGCGGCTGTCTGACCAGAGAACGCAAATGCTCTCCCGCCGGTCGCGCGGCTTCCTATATTGAGGCCTCGACTGATCGCGGAGAGAACCATGCGTCGCGGCCTCGCCTTCCTCGTCTCGGCCTTCCTGCTCGCCGGCGCCACCGCGCCGGCATTGGCCGATGGTCCGGATCTCATCTTCAAGGAGTCGACAACGTTCAAGTGGGTGACCCCGAACGACAAGATCGCGGTCTACGGCATCGACGATCCCGAGATCGACGGCGTCGCCTGCCATTTCGCGGCGCCGGAGCGCGGCGGCGTCTCCGGCATGTTCGGGCTGGCGGAGGAGACCTCCGACATCTCGCTCGCCTGCCGTCAGATCGGCCCGATCCACTTCAAGGAGAAGCTCGGCCAGGGCGACGAGATGTTCCGCCAGCGCCGCTCCTTCTGGTTCAAGAAGATGCAGATCGTCCGCGGCTGCGATCCCAAGCGCAATGTGCTCGTCTATCTCGTCTATTCCGACAAGCTGGTCGACGGCAGCCCGAAGAACTCCATCTCGACCGTGCCGATCATGCCCTGGGGCGCGAGCGGCGACGTGCCCCAGTGCAAGGATTTCGTCGACTGAGGCGTGGCGAGCGGCTTGCAGAGCCGGCCGTCACGCACTAACCCCTTGGCGTTGCCGCCAATCGGAGTGAGCCCATGAACGCTGTTGCCCGCACCGCCGACCCGAAGAAGCTCATCAAGGGCGCGAGCGGGGAATGGGAGGTCGTGATCGGCATGGAGGTTCATGCGCAGGTCCTTTCCAAGTCGAAGCTCTTCTCCGGCGCCTCGACCGAGTTCGGCGGCGCCCCCAATTCCCATGTCAGCCTCGTCGATGCGGCGATGCCCGGCATGCTGCCGGTCATCAATGCCGAATGCGTGGCGCAGGCGGTGCGCACCGGCCTCGGCCTCAAGGCGCAGATCAATCCGCGCTCGGTGTTCGACCGGAAGAACTATTTCTATCCCGACCTGCCGCAGGGCTATCAGATCTCGCAGTACAAGCAGCCGATCGTCGGCGAGGGCGAGATCGTCATCGATCTCGACGGCGGTGAGAGCATCACCGTCGGCATCGAGCGGCTGCATCTGGAGCAGGACGCCGGCAAGTCGCTGCACGACCAGCATCCGACGCAGAGCTATGTCGACCTGAACCGGTCCGGCGTCGCGCTGATGGAGATCGTCTCGAAGCCGGACCTGCGCTCGGCCGACGAGGCCAAGGCCTATCTGACCAAGCTGCGCACGATCGTGCGCTATCTCGGCACTTGCGACGGCAACATGGACGAAGGCTCGATGCGCGCCGACGTCAACGTGTCGGTGCGGCGCCCCGGCGAGCCGCTCGGCACGCGCTGCGAGATCAAGAACGTGAACTCGATCCGCTTCGTCGGCCAGGCCGTCGATTATGAGGCGCGGCGCCAGATCGCGATCATCGAGGATGGCGGCAAGATCGACCAAGAGACGCGCCTGTTCGACGCCAACAAGGGCGAGACGCGGTCGATGCGCTCCAAGGAAGAAGCGCACGACTACCGCTATTTCCCCGATCCCGACCTGCTGCCGTTGGTGCTCGACGAGGCCTGGATCGCTTCGCTCGCCGCCGCGCTGCCGGAACTGCCCGACGCCAAGAAGGCGCGCTTCATCGGCGAACTCGGCCTGTCGCCCTATGACGCTCATGTCCTGGTGCTGGAGAAGGAGACGGCGGAGTATTTCGAGTCCGTCGCCAAGGGCCGCGACGCCAAGGCAGCCGCCAACTGGGTCACGCAGGAACTCGCCGCGCGGCTGAACCGCGACGGCAAGGCCATCACGGAGAGCCCGGTCTCGCCGGACCAGCTCGGCGCCATCATCGACCTGATCGCCGCCGGGACGATTTCCGGCAAGATCGCCAAGGACCTGTTCGAGATTGTCTGGACGGAGGGCGGCGATCCGCATGCGCTCGTCGAGGCGCGCGGCATGAAGCAGGTCACCGATACCGGCGCGATCGAGAAGGTGGTCGACGACATCATCGCCGCCAATCCGGACAAGGTCGAGCAGGTCAAGGTGAAGCCGACGCTCGCCGGCTGGTTCGTCGGCCAGATCATGAAGGCGTCGGGCGGCAAGGCCAATCCGCAGACCGTCAACGACATCCTGAAGAAGAAGCTCGGCCTCGAATGAGCCGAACGGCCGGGACGCACCGGGGCAGGGGATGCCCTTGCGCACCGGCGCCGGCCGACACATTCTAAGGTTACTCTCCATTCCCGGCCGGCGCCCCCGCGCCGGCCGTCCCATGTCCCAGAGGTGCATTCATGTCGGTGACGCAGACCCAGCCGATCGCGCTCTATTTCTGGCCGACGCCGAACGGCAAGAAGATCTCGATCATGCTCGAGGAACTCGGCGTTCCCTACACGCTCGAATTCGTGAATATCGGCAAGGGCGACCAGTTCAAGCCCGAGTTCCTCGCGATCTCGCCGAACAACAGGATGCCGGCGATCATCGACCCCGAGGGTCCGGACGGCAAGCCGATCTCAGTGTTCGAGTCCGGCGCGATCCTGATGTATCTCGGCCGCAAGTTCGCCCGCTTCTACCCGTCCGATGAACGCGCCCGCGTCGCCGTCGAGGAATGGCTGATGTGGCAGATGGGCGGCTTCGGCCCGATGCTGGGCCAGCGCAACCATTTCTCCGTCTATGCGCCGGAGCGCATTCCCTACGCGACGAAGCGCTACCAGGACGAGACGCACCGGCTTTATGGCGTGCTCAACAAGCGCCTCGCGGACCATGAGTATGTCGCGGGCGACTATTCGATCGCCGACATGGCGATCTTCGGCTGGGCCGCCGGCTGGGAGAGCCAGCAGTTCGACACGAGCGAGTTCCCGAACGTCAAGCGCTGGATCGATGCGCTGAATGCGCGTCCGGCCGTGCAGCGCGGCATGGCGATCAAGGCACCGGTCGCGCCGGTTAGCCTCGCTGAGGACAAGGACGCGCAGAAGATCCTGTTCGGCCAGCGCGCGCGCTGAACCGATCCCGCCGATCGACAAGACTGCAGCGCCCGGGCCACGCCCGGGCGTTTTCTTTTGTCCGAAGCAGCGCGAAGGCGCCGTTCGTTTTCATTCGATTCGAATCTTAACGATCGGTTCAGCTTCGCTCCGCCAAGCTCGAATCATCGAAGCAGGCGCCCATGGGAAGGGGCGGGCGCCGCCAGTCGAGGGGCGAATTCGATGGCACGGATCGATAAGACGGGAGCAGATGGGCGGTCGAGCGGCGAGCAGTTCTTCCAGCTCGGCCTCAACTGCGTCGGCGGCGAGGCGGGCGAGGTGAACCTCGTGGAAGCCCACAAATGGTTCAATCTCGCCGCCATGCGCGGCTATGACGAGGCGGCGGCGCTGCGCCAGGAGATCGCCCGCGAAATGAGCCGGCAGGCGATCGCCGAGGCCCAGCGCGCGGCGCGAGACTTCCTCGCCACGCACTGAGACGCCGTCAGAAGCGGACCTTCGCATAGGTCGCGCGGTGGTCGGACGGCCATGGCGTCACGACGATGTCGGCTTCCGGCGCCTTCTCGCCGACGATGCCGGCCGCGACGACTTCCGCGTTCGCGGCGCGAACCAGCGCGAAATCGATGCGGTCGTGGTGGTCGGTCTTGTCGGTCGGCTCCGTCGTCGGCGTCCAGGTCAGGCCGGGCTTCGCCACCGGATCGGGATAGACGGCGCGGAACGTATCGACGAAGCCGCGCGCCTCGATCGCCTTCTCCGTCGGATAGGCGACGGCGAGCGGCTGCAGGCCGGCCGCGACCGTCGCGGCGGTCCAGTCGTGATGCGACGGCTCGTTGAAATCGCCGAAGACGAACGCCGCGTCGGCGGGACCGGCCGTATCCATATCCGCGAACAGCAGCTTGAGACCCGGACCGCGCGCGCCATCGGCTGCCGCGACCAGCGCGTCCTCCGTGTGCAGGAAGGGGTAGGGGCCGTATTCGATGCCGACCGCCTGATAGGGCTGATAGGGCGCATCGGGGAAGTGGACGTTGAAGATGTCGACCGTGCGTCCGTCGACATTGATGCGCGCGCCGGTGCGGTTCGGCGTCAGCGGCCCGAGCGGATAGCGGCTCACGATCGCGTTGGCCCAGAGCACCGGGCTTTCCTCGCCCTGGTCGACATAGTGATAGCCGAGCGCTTGCGCGATCTTGCTCGCGGCGCTGTCGCCGCGCGGATGGCAGCTCTCGGCGGTGCAGGGTTCGCCCTCGAGCCGCGTCTCCTGGATGCCGATGATGTCGGCGCCGGCGGCCTTGATCGCCGCGACCGTCTCGGAGACGTCCTTGCCGTCATTGGCGCCGCCGCCGCGAATGTTGAACGACATCACGGTGAGCGTCGTGGGGTCGGCATGGGCCGGGCCGCCGACGAGCAGTGCGAGGAGAAGGGCAGCGGGAGCGCTGGTCCGCAGCATGGTGTTTCGTCCGTTCTGAATGAGTCCGGCCGGCTGCGAGGCCGGCCGGATGCAGACAAGACGAAACGGATGTCACCGCAGTGACAGTTCGGCGACGGCCTAAGCCGCCTGGTCCGCGATGCGGCCGAGGCTCTCCTCGCGTCCGAGTACGATCAGGACGTCGAAGATGCCCGGCGAGGTCGAACGGCCGGTGAGCGCAGCGCGGAGCGGCTGGGCGACCTTGCCGAGCTTGAGGCCGCGCGACTCGGCAAAGGCCTTCACGGCCGCCTCGGTCGCCTCGACGGTCCACTCGACGCCCGAAAGGACCGCCTGGAGATCGCGGAGCATCGCCCGCGCATCGGCATCGAGGATCGTGGACGCCTTCTCGTCCAGCGCGAGCGGACGTTCGGCGAACAGGAATCCGGCGCCGTCTTTCAGCTCGATCAGCGTCTTGGCGCGCTCCTTGAGGCCGGGCAGGGCCTCGCGAAGCTGCGCCGCCCGCGCGGGCGTCAGCTTGCCGAGCATGGCCTGACCACCGGCAAGATAGGGCAGCGTCGCGACGAAGCTCTCATAGAGCGCGTCGTCGGTCGCCGCGCGCATATAGTGCCCGTTCAGATTCTCCAGCTTGGCGAAGTCGAAGCGCGAGGCGGAGCGGCCGACATCGTCGATGTCGAACCACTCGATCATCTGCTCCATCGACATGATCTCGTCGTCGCCATGCGCCCAGCCGAGGCGGACGAGATAGTTGCGCATCGCCTCCGGCAGGAAGCCCATGGCGCGATAGGCATCGACGCCGAGCGCGCCGTGACGCTTCGAGAGCTTGGCGCCGTCCGGCCCGTGGATCAGCGGAATATGCGCCATCACCGGCACCTCCCAGCCCATCGCCTGGTAGATGATCATCTGGCGCGCGGCATTGGTCAGGTGATCGTCGCCGCGGATGATATGCGTGACGCCCATGTCGTGGTCGTCCACGACCACCGAGAGCATGTAGGTCGGGTTGCCGTCGGAGCGCAGCAGGACGAGATCGTCGAGATCCTTGTTCGGGATCACCACGCGGCCCTGCACACGATCCTCGATCGCCGTCTCGCCCTCGAGCGGAGCCTTGATGCGGATCGCGGGCGCGACGCCGGCCGGCGCCTCGGACGGATCGCGGTCGCGCCAGGTGCCGTCATAGCGCGGGGCGCGGCCCTCGGCGCGCGCCTTCTCGCGCATCGCCTCCAGCTCGGCCGGCGTGCAATAGCAGCGATAGGCCTTGCCAGCCGCGAGGAGCTCCTCGACCACCTCGCGATGGCGCGGGGCGCGGGCGAACTGGAAGACCGTTTCGCCCTCCCAGTCGAGGCCGAGCCATTGGAGCCCGTCGAGGATCGCGGCGATCGCCGCCTCCGTCGAGCGCTCGCGATCGGTATCCTCGATGCGCAGCAGCATCTTGCCGCCGGTGTGCTTGGCATAAAGCCAGTTGAACAGCGCGGTGCGACCGCCGCCTATATGCAGGAAGCCGGTGGGCGAAGGGGCGAAGCGGGTGACGACCGGTCTGGACATGAAGCCTTCCGAACGGGACGGGAAAAAGGGCGAGGTCGGCGCGAGCTAACCGGCGGACATGGCGAGCATGTGGCATGGCGCCGAACGCGGCGGCTCATGTAGCATGGAGCGGCGTTCGCGCGAAAGACTGGGTGATGGCTGGACGTGCGCAGGGCCCGGCTGGGCTTGACGATCTGCTGCTCCCGCCGCCTGACGACGAGGCGGGCGGCGGCGGCGCGTCGCCTTTCGATGCCGGGCGCCCCGGCCCCGTCACGCGGCTCCGCCTCTCGCTTTCGGCCAATCTGGAGCGCGAGATCGAGAACGGGCGGGGCTTCCCCTGGCTCGCCATCGCCTTCGCGCTCGGCATTCTCATTTATTTCGCCTTGCCCGCCGAGCCGATGGCGCTCGCGCTCTGCGCGCTGGCGGTCGGGCTCGCGCTCGGAGCCTGGCAGTTGCGGCATCGCCGCGTCGGCCTCTTCCGCGTCCTGCTGGTCGCCGCCTTTCTCGCAACCGGGGCCGCGACGATCAAATTGCGCACCGACGCGGCCGCCGCCCCCCGGCTCGACCGGCAAGCGACCGGTACGCTCGCCGGCTTCGTCGAGTCGCGCGAGGCGCGGCGTGGCGGCTTCCGCCTGACGATCCGCGTCGTGTCCTTCGATGCGCGCGGCCTCAAGGATGTGCCGCGGCGCGTCACCGTGACGGTGCGTGGCCAGGCGCCGCCCGTCGGCGCCGGCGTCTCCATGCTTGCGCGGCTGCGGCCGCCCTCCGGCCCGGTCATGCCCGGCGGCTATGATTTCGGCCTGCCGGCCTATTATGCGGGGATCGGCGGAACCGGCTTCGCCTATGGCCGTGTGTCTCCGGCCGACCTTGGCGCGCCGCCGCTCGGCATCCGCCTCGTCATGCCGATCGAGGCGGTGCGCGAGGCCATTCGCGTCCGCATCGCCGCCTCGCTCTCCGGCGATACCGGCCGGATCGCCACGGCGCTGACGATCGGCGATGCCGGCGGCATCAGCGAGGAGGGGGAGGACGCGCTGCGCAGCTCCGGTCTCGCCCATGTCCTCTCGGTTTCCGGGCTGCACATGGTCCTCGTTGCCGGCGTCGTGTTCTGGAGCGTGCGCGCCCTGCTGGCGCTGTCGCCGCGCCTCGCGCTCCGCCGGCCGATCAAGAAATGGGCCGCGCTCGCCGCCCTTGGCGTGACGGCGTTCTATCTGCTCATCTCCGGCCTCGATGTCGCGGCGCAGCGTTCCTTCATCATGACGGCGGTTGTCTTTGCCGCCATCCTCCTCGACCGGCGCGCCGTTTCGCTGCGCAATGTCGCGATCGCCACGCTGATCGTCCTGCTTCTGGCGCCGGAAAGTCTCCTCTCGGCCGGGTTCCAGATGTCCTTTGCGGCGACGCTCGCGCTCGTCGCCGGCTTCGAGGTGCTCGCACGCCGCCGGCGGGGCCTCGTCCCGACGCAGCGCTCCCGCCTCGGCGCGGTCTTCGGCTGGGTCCTGGTGCTGGTCGGCGGCATGTCGCTCACCGCATTGCTCGGCGGCCTCGGCACGACGCCGTTCGCGCTCTACCATTTCCAGCGCATGGCGCCGCTTTCGATCCTCGCCAATGTCGCGGCCATGCCGCTCGTCGACTTTCTCGTCATGCCGATGGCGCTCCTCGCCGTGCTCGTCATGCCCTTCGGGCTCGAGGCGCCGGTTCTCGCCCTGATGGGGTTCGGCATTGACGGGATGATGGATGTCGCGCGCACGGTCAGCGCCTGGTCCGAAGGATCCGGCGCAGCCGCGATGCCCTCCGCTGCCGCGCTTCTCGTCTTCGTCGCCGGCTTCATCTGGCTGGCGCTGATGCGCGAGCGCTGGCGCCTCGCCGGCATCGTCCCGATGATCGTCGGCGGCGCGATGGCGCTGTTCCCCGATCGGCCCGCCCTAATCGTCGCGCCGGACGGAAGGCAGGTCGCGATCCGCGATGCCTCCGGCGCCTATCACATCCTCGCGGAGAAGCCGGACGCCTTCACGACAGGAATCTGGCTCCGCGCAGACGGCGACCGGCGCGATCCGAAGGATCCGGGGCTCAGGGAAGGGGTGCGCTGCGATCCGAGCGGCTGCGTTGCGCCGCTTCCGGACGGGCGGCTCGTCGCGCTGGCGCTCAGCCGCGACGCGCTGGCCGACGATTGCCGTGCGGCCGTACTGATCGTGACGCCGCTGACAGAGATCGCCTGCACCGCCTATGTGGCGACCATCGACCGAAAGATGCTCGACGCCACCGGCGCCCTGGCGCTCGCCACGGCGCCTCAAGGGCCGCTGACGGAAATGGCAGGAAGCAGCGCGTTGGAGGATCAGACGATCTCCAACGCCGCGCCAACGGATGAACCCATCCAGACCGCTGAAGACGAAGACAGGCCGCCGGACATGGAGCGGAAAGACACGAGAAGCGTCCGCGAGGCCGCGCTCGACGCGGACTTCGTCGTGACGCGAACCTTTCCGTCCGTGCGCCGTCCCTTCATGCCGCCGCGGCAGGTTCCGGACGAGCCGGACTCCACCGGGCCGGCCGATCAATAGCGGCGCATCAGGCCGATCAGGCGCCCCTGGATGCGCACGCGATCCGGTCCGAAGATCCGCGTCTCATAGGCCGGGTTCGCGGCCTCCAGCGCGATCGAGGCACCACGCCGCCGCAGCCGCTTCAGCGTCGCCTCTTCCTCGTCGACCAGCGCCACGACGATGTCGCCTGAATCGGCCGCGTCCGTCTTGCGGATCAGCACCGTGTCGCCATCGAGAATGCCGGCCTCGATCATCGAATCGCCGCGCACTTCGAGCGCGAAATGTTCGCCGCCGCCCAGCATTTCCGGCGGCACGGTGATGGAATGGCTCTGCGTCTGGATCGCGGAGATCGGCACGCCCGCCGCGATCCGGCCCATCACGGGCACGATCACGGGCTCGGGCAGCGTCTCGGCGCTCTCGACAGGACGAACCTTGCCGAGGCTGCCTTCGATGACGCTCGGCGAGAAGCCAGGGCGTCGCGGGCGCTGCTGCAGGCTCGGCGTGACCGATTCCGGCAGCCGCACGACGTCGAGCGCGCGCGCCCGGTTGGGAAGCCGGCGGATGAAGCCGCGTTCCTCAAGGGCCTTGATCAGCCGGTGAATGCCCGATTTGGAGCGCAGGTCCAGCGCATCCTTCATTTCGTCGAAGGAAGGCGGCACGCCCGTCTCCTTCAGCCGCTCGTGGATGAACATGAGGAGTTCGTACTGCTTGCGCGTCAGCATTGTTCGGTCCACGGCACGAGAGACATCCCCGCCGGAGGGCCGGGACGATCGCCGACTCGATCGTCGAATCGGCAGGTACAAAGCACGAACAGGCTACATGTTCTGTATGTGTTCCGCAAGGCGGCAAGAAAACGGATGCCGATGCGCCGCGCCGAATATCGAAGCTGCCACATGTCCTTAATATTCACCGGACTATACGAAGTTGCTCTGGCATGATGTGGTGCGCCGCGTCAGAATCGGGTTCTGTTGCGAGCGGCGGAATCTTTCGGGGCATGATTGGGCGCCGCGCCCATGGACTGGTTGGCGAAAGTGGCGGGAGAGCAGATGGTCAAAGCGGGGCATTGGGGCAGGCCGGCCGGTGGTTGGACGCTTGCGATCGCGGGGCTTGCGGCGCTGTCGCTTTCGGCCTGCAACGAGAAGAACGAATATGTCCCGCCGCCGCCGCCCAAGGTGACGGTGTCGAAGCCTATAACGGGCAATGCCACGCTCTATCTTGAGCTGACCGGCAATACGCAGGCCTATAATCAGGTCGATCTCGAGGCCCGCGTGCAGGGCTTCCTGACGGCGATCAATTATAAGGACGGTCAGTCGGTGAAGGCCGGCGATACGCTCTTCACGATCCAGACCAACACCTATCAGGCGCAG
Organism: Kaistia hirudinis; assembly: GCF_014196455.1. Taxonomy (GTDB): domain Bacteria; phylum Pseudomonadota; class Alphaproteobacteria; order Rhizobiales; family Kaistiaceae; genus Kaistia; species Kaistia hirudinis. The sequence continues at coordinate 979,468 of NZ_JACIDS010000001.1, read as the reverse complement.
CTCGACCAGGCCCAGGCGGCGCTGCAATCGGCGCAGGCTGCGCAAGAGAACAAGCAGCTCGAATATAACCGCCAGGCGACGCTGGTTCAGCAGCAGGTCGCTTCGGTCGCGAAGGCCGACGACGCCAAGGCGCAGCTCGATATGGCGATCGCCGACACCGCGCAGGCGCAGGCCAATGTCGAGGTGGCGCAGATCAACCTCGGCTACACCGACATCAAGGCGCCGTTCGATGGCGTCGTGTCGAACCATCTGCAGGATGTCGGCGCTCTCGTCGGCTATAGCGGCCCGACCAAGCTCGCGCAGATCGTCCAGATCAATCCGATCTACGCCTATTTCAGCGTCAATGAGCGCCAGGTCCTGCGCATCAAGGACGAACTCGCCAAGCGCGGCCGCACGCTACGCGATGTGCGCGACGTTCCCGTCGAGATCGGCCTCGCCAGCGAGGACGGCTATCCGCACAAGGGCACGCTCGACTACATCGCCCCGACGCTGGACCAGAACACCGGCACGCTGACCGTCCGCGGCATCTTCGACAACAAGGACTATGCGATCCTGGCCGGCCTGTTCGCCCGGGTCCGCATTCCGCTCCAGACCAAGTCCGACGCGATCATGGTCGACGATACGGCGATCGCGACGAGCCAGGCCGGCTCCTATGTCCTGGTCTTGGGCAAGGACAATGTCGTCGAGCAGAAGACCGTCGAGCCCGGCCAACTGGAAGGGCAGCTCCGCGTGATCGAATCCGGCCTGACGGCTGACGATCAGGTGATCATCGGCGGCAATCAGCGCGCCGTGCCCGGCAACAAGGTCGAGCCCGAGCAGGGCCAGATGAGCACGAATACCGAAACGGAAACCGTCGCGCCGCCGCCCAAGACCTGAGGCGGCGGTCCCATCCATCCGGTCGACGACATCAAGCGCAGGCGGGTTTCATGATTTCACGTTTCTTCATCGAGAGGCCGGTGCTCTCGAACGTCCTGGCGCTGGTGATCGTGCTCCTCGGCGCCGTGTCGGTGTTCAACCTGCCGATCGCGCAATATCCCAATGTCGTCCCGCCGACGGTGGCGGTCACCACGTCCTTCCCCGGCGCTTCGGCGCGCACGGTGATGGATACCGTGGCCCTGCCGATCGAGCAGCAGGTCAACGGCGTCGAAGGCATGATCTACATGCAGTCGACCAGCGCCGCGGACGGCACCTACAGCCTGACCGTGACGTTCAATATCGGCACGGACCCGAACTATGCGCAGGTTCTGGTGCAGAACCGCGTCGCCATCGCCATGGCGTCGCTGCCGCAATCCGTCCAGGTCCAGGGCGTCAACGTCCAGAAGAAGACGACGTCGATCCTGCAGTTCGTCACGCTGTATTCGCCCGACAACCGCTATGACGGGCTGTTCCTGTCGAACTACGCCGTCATCAACCTGCAGAACGAACTCGCGCGCCTGCCCGGCATCGGCAATGTCAACGTGTTCGGCGCCGGTCCGTATGCGATGCGCATCTGGATGGACCCGGACAAGCTCCAGACCTTCGGCCTCGTGCCGAACGATGTCGTGTCCGCCATCCAGCAGCAGAGCCAGGAAGTCACGGCCGGCATGACCGGCATGCCGCCGGCGCCCGACGGGCTGAACTTCCAGTACACGATCAACGTCAATGGCCGCTTCTCCGACCCGGCCCAGTTCGAGAACATCATCGTCAAGTCGGACGGGGCGAATGGCGGCCAGATCGTGCGCGTGCGCGATATCGGCCGTGTCGAGCTCGGCTCGCAGAGCTACAGCCAGGTCGCGACGTTCAACAACGCGCCGACGGCCGCCATCGGCATCTTCCTGCTGCCGGACGCCAATGCGCTGGACGTGGCCGAGAGCGTCTCGGCCAAGATGGCGGAACTCGCCAAGTCGTTCCCGCCGGGCCTCCAATACGCGATCCCGTTCGACACGACCAAGTTCGTCGTCGCCTCGATCGACGAAGTCTACAAGACGCTGTTCGAAGCGGCGATCCTGGTGCTCATCGTCATCCTCGCCTTCCTGCAGGACTGGCGCGCCATGCTCGTGCCGGCGACGACGGTTCCTGTGACGATCATCGGCGCCTTCGCGGCCATGGCCGCACTCGGCTTCACCGTCAACACGGCAACCCTGTTCGCCATCGTCCTCGCCATCGGCATCGTCGTCGACGACGCCATCGTCATCGTCGAAGGCGTCGCGCGGCACATGGAAGAGGGGATGAATGGGCACGACGCTGCGGTGAAGGCGATGCAGGAGCTGACCGGCCCCATCCTCGGCATCACGCTCGTCCTGATGGCCGTGTTCCTGCCGGCCGCGGCGCTGCCAGGCCTCACGGGCCAGATGTACAAGCAGTTCGCGCTCGTCATCGCGGCGACGGCGTTCATCTCCGCCATCAACGCGATGACGCTGAAGCCGACGCAGTGCGCGCTGTGGCTGCGCGCGCCGACGCCGCCCGAGAAGCGCAACATCTTCTTCCGCGGCTTCAACAAGGTCTATGACAAGGCCGAGCATTGGTATGCCGGGCTGATCAGCCGCATGGTCCATCATAGCCATGTGATGGTCCTCGCCGCTCTGGTCCTGATCGGCGTCGCCTTCTGGGGCATGTCTCGGATTCCGACCGCCTTCCTGCCGAACGAGGACCAGGGCTATCTCGTCATCAGCGTCCAGCTGCCCGAGGGCTCCTCGCTGCAGCGCACGAACCGCGTCGTCGCTCAGGCGACCAAGGCCGCGCTGGATACGCCCGGCGTCGATAGCGCGGTCGGCATTTCCGGCGCATCGGTGCTCGACAACAACGCGACGCTGTTCAATGCCGGCATGGTCTATGTGATCTTCAAGGACTGGTCGGTTCGCGGCAAGGCCGAGGGTCTCAAGGCGATCTACGAGAACATTACCAAGTCGCTGAACCAGATGCAGGATGCCGTCGGCTTCGCGCTCATACCGCCGCCGATCCAGGGCATCGGCAGCACCGGCGGCTTCACCATGATGCTGCAGGTCAAGAACGGCACCTCCGATTTCAAGCAGTTGCAGGCCGTCGCCGAGCAGGTGATCGCCAATGCGGATTCGCAGTCCTCGCTGCAGCGGGTGAACACGACGTTCTCGGCCACCACGCCGCAGTTCCAGCTCACCGTTGATCGCGTCATGGCGGAGACGCTCGGCGTCTCGGTCGGCGACGTGTTCTCGACGGTCGAGGCCTATATGGGCTCGACCTACGTCAACCAGTTCACCAAGTTCAACAACGTCTTCCAGGTCTATGTTCAGGCCGAGGCGGCCAAGCGCGTTCGGCCGCAGGACGTGACCGATCTCAAGGTGAAGTCCAAGACCGGCGACATGATTCCGGTCGGCTCGCTCGTCTCGTTCAAGACGGTCGAAGGCCCGCCGCTGATCACGCTCTACAACCTCTATCCGGCCGCGACGATGGCCGGCGGTCCGGCCGCGGGCTTCAGCTCGGGCCAGGCGATGGAGCTGATGGATCAGATCGCGAAATCGACCCTTCCGCCGGGCTATGGCACGTCGTGGACGGCGATGTCGTATCAGGAGCAGATCGTCGGCAACCAGATCTACTTCATCTTCGCGCTGGCGCTGGTGCTCGTCTACTTCGTGCTGGCCGGACAGTATGAAAGCTGGATCCAGCCGCTCTCGGTCCTGCTCGCCGTGCCGCTCGCGCTGCTCGGCACGGTCATCGCGCTGACGAGCCTCGGCCTCGCGAACAACCTCTACACCCAGATCGGCATCATCCTGCTGGTGGCGCTCGCGGCGAAGAACGCGATCCTGATCGTCGAATATGCACGCGACAAGCGGCACGAAGGCATGGAGATCCTGGATGCGGCGGTCGAGGCGGCGCGGCTCCGCTTCCGCCCGATCCTGATGACGTCGTTCGCCTTCATCCTCGGCGTGCTGCCGCTGGTGTTCGCGACCGGCGCCGGCGCTGCCTCGCGTGCCTCGATCGGCATCGCGGTGGTCAGCGGCATGCTCGCGTCCACCTGCCTGGCGGTCCTGTTCGTGCCGTCCTTTTTCACGGTGCTGCAGCAGTTCGAGGAACGCGGCGGCAAGAAGAAGCACAAGAAGGGCTCGTCGGGGACGGACAAGGCCGAGCCGAATGGCGGCGCGCCCGTCGTCGGCTGACGGGACGAACGGGGAGAGCATGATGATGCGGCATATGCGTGCAACGAGCGTTTCGAAACGCGGTCTCGCGATCCTGGCGGCGCTGGCTGTTCTCGGCGCCGCGCCCGCCGGCCAGGCGTTCGCCCAGTCGACGCAGCAGCAGATCCAGCAGATGGAGAAGCAGCTCGACATGAACGCGACGCCGGATCTCGGTGCGCTCGGCTTTCAGGACGATCTCGCCAAGATCGAGCAGTGCCAGACGGGCTGCAAGCCGCTGATCGACAGCATGCTGAAGAAGTACAAGACCGGCGCCAATTTCGGCGGCAACGGCGCGCTGGGCGCCACCGACATCACGCAGCTCGCCGCCGCCATCGGCAGCGCTGCCGCGACCTTGCCGAAGGCCGAGGCGGATCAGGTCGCCGCCGCCGTTGCAGCCGATCTCGGCGCGGACGCGGCGACCGCCTATCAGGGCTCCTATTCCAGCACGACCGCGCCTTACGCCCCGAAATAGCGGCGCGACCGGCCTCGTGCCGCTTGCATCGGCGCGCGGCTGCTGATCGGATACCCCTGTATTTTCTGCAGGGGTTTCCATGGCATTTGAACTGATCGTCAAGAACGCGTCGCTTCCCGACGGGCGGGCCGGCCAGGACATCGCCGTCGCCGACGGACGGATCGCGGCCGTGGAGCCGGGCATCGGCGCCGAGGCGCGCCGCGTGATCGACGCCGCCGGCCGCCTCGTGGCGCCGCCCTTTGTCGACTGCCATTTCCATATGGATGCGACGCTCTCGCTCGGCCTGCCGCGGATGAACCAGTCCGGCACGCTGCTCGAAGGCATCGCGCTCTGGGGCGAACTGAAGCCGCTCCTGACCCATGATGCCGTGATCGAGCGGGCGCTGCGCTATTGCGACCTCGCCGTTTCGCAGGGCCTGCTCGCCGTGCGCAGCCATGTCGACGTCTGCGACGATCGCCTCCTCGCCGTCGAGGCGCTGATCGAGGTGCGCGAGCGGGTGAAGCCCTATCTCGACCTGCAGCTCGTCGCCTTCCCGCAGGATGGCTATTACCGCTCCCCGACGGCCGTGCGGAACCTCGAGCGGGCGCTCGATCTCGGCGTCGACGTCGTCGGCGGTATCCCCCATTTCGAGCGCACCATGGCGGATGGCGCCGCCTCGGTGCGGGCGCTGTGCGAGATCGCCGCTGCGCGCGGGCTGCTTGTCGACCTCCATTGCGACGAGAGCGACGATCCGCTGTCGCGCCACATCGAGACGCTGGCCGCCGAGACGGTCCGGCTCGGCCTCCAGGGGCGGGTGGCCGGCTCGCACCTGACCTCCATGCATTCCATGGACAATTACTATGTCTCGAAGTTGCTTCCGCTGATGAAGGAAGCCGGCGTCGCCGCCATCGCCAATCCGCTGATCAACATTACGCTGCAGGGCCGCCACGACACCTATCCGCGCCGCCGCGGCCTGACGCGCATTCCGGAGATGCGGGCGCTCGGCATTCCCGTCGCGCTCGGCCAGGATTGCTGCATGGATCCCTGGTACGGGCTCGGCGATGCCGACATGCTCGATGTCGCCAATATGGCGGTGCATGCCGTGCCGATGACGAGCCGCGAGGCGATCCGCTGGTCGTTCGAGGCCGTCACGACCGTGCCGGCTTCCATTCTCGGTCTCGAGGGCTATGGGCTCGATGTCGGCTGCAACGCCGATTTCGTGCTGCTGCAGGCGGCGGATCCGATCGAGGCGGTGCGGCTGCGCGCCCAGCGTCTCGCCGTCGTGCGCCGCGGCAAGGTCATCGCGGAAGCGCCGGCCCGCATTGCGACGCTCGCGCTCGAGGGCAGGCCCGCGCGTGTCGACGCCGCCGACTATGCGCCGCGCGCCTCCGCGTGAATCTGCCGCTGCCCGGCGCGCGCGCTGCCATGGTTTCGGCACGCAGGCGCCCTAGATAACGAGCCGTCATGGGTCAATTCCGCATTCTCTCCTATAACGTCCACGCCTGCATCGGCACCGACAAGCACCACGCGCCGGAGCGCGTGGCGAGCGTCATTGCCAGCTGCAAGCCCGATATCGTCGCGCTGCAGGAGATCGATGTCGGCCGGGCGCGGACCGGCGGCATCGATCAGGCGCATGTGCTGGCTTCGATGCTGGGCATGAAGGCGTTCTTCAACGGCTCGACGCGCGTCGGTCCGGAGCGTTATGGCGATGCGATCCTCACGGCACTGCCGATCGAGATGCGCCGCCTCGGCCAGCTTCCGGGCTTCTATGACCGCATCAAGGTCGAGCCGCGCGGCGCGCTCTGGGCGTCGATCGATGTCGGCGGACATGCCGTGCAGGTGGTCAACACCCATCTCGGCGTCTGGCCGCACGAGCAGATGCTGCAACTCTCGACGCTGCTCGGCCCCGAATGGCTCGGCCATCCGGATTGTCGCGACCCCGTCGTCTTTGTCGGCGATTTTAACGCGCCGCCGGGCCTCGCGCCCTATCGCCACCTCGCCTCGCGCTTCACGGATGTCCAGAAGGAGTGGGGCGCGCGCAAGGCGCGGCCGACCTATCCCGGGCGGATGCCGACGCTCCGACTCGACCATGTCTGGCTGCGGGGCAGGGCGGAGATCAAGAATGTCGAAGTGGTGCGCACGCCGCTGTCGCGCGTCGCTTCGGATCATCTGCCGCTGGTCGTCGATCTCGATATCCGTCCCACCGCGCGTTTCCTGCACGGCAGGCCAGCGGTGACGGATTAGGTCGCGCCGCGCTCAGCGATACGTGCGCGAATCCGCGACCGGCCGCTTGCGCAGCGGGCGGTCGGCGCGCCGCGCGGGCGCATTCTGATGCGGATGGAAGCGCGCCAAATCGTGAAGCAGATCGTCATAGCGCGTCAGTGCCGACCGATTGAGATGCGAAAGCATCATCGCGCCGGCTGCGAGGCAGGAGCCGATCCTGAGGGTCCGGCTGCTGATCGAAGGCTTCTGATCCGACGTCGTCATGGTTCTGAACCTCTCGCCGCCCGCCGATCCGTACAAAAACGCCCGAACAAGCGTCGGGTTCCCATGCGCAATTTCTCGGCAGACGCGGGCAATATAACGCATTCGTTCACAAAGCGTGAATCATCGTTGTGGAAAATTGGGCGCTCAAATAGGCATGCCGCTCGTCAAGGCAAAATGACGATGCGGCAAGGATCGCCCGCCTTGGCCTCCGGCGCGTGTGGCGGGCGCACGATCAGGCAGCCGGCCGATGCGAAGGTCGAGAGCATCGAGCTGTCCTGTCGTGGCAGGGGCGTTGCGACAGGAAGCCCGTTTCCGTCCTCGGTGAGCGTCGCCCGGACGTAGTCCTGGCGCTGATCATTCGCCCGCATCGCCGCGCCGAGCCGGGCGGGCACGGTCGGATCGCCGGGCGGCAGCCCGAGCTTGGCGGCGATCAGCGGACGCAGGAAGAGCAGCGCGCAGACGAAGCTGGAAACGGGGTTTCCCGGCAAGCCGAGGATCCGCGTTGCGCCGATCCGCCCGAAGATCAGCGGCTTGCCGGGCCGCATCGCGATCTTCCAGAAGCCGAGCTCCATGCCGCGACCTGCGAGCACCTCGCGGGAAAGGTCATGCTCGCCGACGGACGCGCCGCCGAGCGTGACAAGGATGTCCGCGCCATCCGCGAGGCCGTCATCGACCGCCGCGGCGAAGCGGGCGCGGTCGTCCGGCACGATGCCGAGATCGATCGGCACGCCGCCGGCCTCCGCAATCAAAGCCGCGAGGCCGAAGCTGTTCGAGGCGACGATGCGATCCGGCGGAATGTCGCCGCCGGGCGGCACCAGTTCGTCGCCCGTGGCGAGCAGGGCGACGCGCGGCCGCCTCCGGACCGGAACATGCGCATGGTTCATCGCCGCGGCGAGCGACAATTGCCGCATGCCGAGCTTGAGCCCGGCCGGGAGCATGATGTCGCCAGCGGCAAAATCGAGCCCGCGCCTTCTTACATGCTGGCCGGGGCGCACGGCCTCGCGGGCGCGAATGCGTCCGCCCTCCAGCGTCTCTGCATCCTCCTGCAGCAGGACCGAATCGGCGCCTGCCGGCAGATGCGCGCCGGTGAAGATGCGCACCGCCTGGCCCACGCCGACGGTGCCGTCGAAGGGCGTCCCGGCCGGCGCCGTCCCGATCACGGTCAGCTCGGATGCTGAAGCTGCGACATCGGCAGCGCGCACGGCATAGCCGTCCATGGCGGAGACATCCGCCGGCGGCTGGGTGCGCAGCGCCGCAAGGGGCGCGGCGAGGATGCGGCCACGCGCCTCGGCGAGCGGCACATCCTCGGCCGGCATCGGCGCGACGCCGTCGAGCACGCGGGCGAGCGCTGCCTCGACCGGCAGAAGTCCACTGCTCACGGCTCGGCCTTCCAGTCGCCCGAGCGGCCGCCGCTCTTCTCCAGAAGGCGGATCGGGCCGATCGTCATGCCGCGATCCACGGCCTTCGCCATGTCGTAGAGCGTCAGGCATGCGACCGAGACGGCCGTCAACGCCTCCATCTCCACGCCCGTGCGATCGGCAACGCGTGTCAGGGCGCGCACACGGAGGCCGGGAAGCGATTCGTCCGGCTCGATATCGACGGTGACTTTGGAGAGCATGATCGGGTGGCAGAGCGGGATCAGCTCATGCGTCTTTTTCGCGGCCATGATCCCGGCGATACGTGCCGTCGCGATCACGTCGCCCTTGGCCGCGGCGCCGGAGCGGATCAGCGCCAGCGTCTGCGGCGCCATATGGACGGCACCCTCGGCGATCGCCATGCGGCTGGTGACGGCCTTGTCCGACACGTCGACCATATGGGCGGCACCGGTCGCGTCGAGATGCGTGAGACGAGGGGCCATCACGAAAGCTCCTTGCGCATGAAGATGCGCCGTTCGAGCGGCAATCCCGCCGCGCGCTCCAGCGAGCGGAGCACGAAGAAGGCGGGCGTCCAAGCGCTCTCCTCGACGAGGGCGAAGCGGCGCCGCGCATAGAACGGCGCGTTCCAGGGCACGTCGGCGAAGGTCGAAAGCGTCAGTGCCCCCATGCCGCGATCATGCGCCCGATCGGCGATGGCGTCGAGGAGCGCTCCGCCGATGCCGCGTCCGCCATGCGTCGGCGCGACGGAGATCTCATAGATGTGCAGCGCGTCGTCGAGACGCCCCGCGAGAACGAAGCCGACGAGGGCGCCTTCCGATTCCGCGCCAAGCACTTCGCCGTGCTGCATGAGAGAGTGGATGAACGCCGCGTCGTTCGGTTCACCCTCCGCCAGCGCGTCGAGGCCGACGTCGCGAAAGCGTATCGCGGCGGCGCGCTCGATATCCTGCAGGCGGCCAATCTCGCTCGCCCGCGCGGGGCGGATGGTGACGGACATCGTGATGAAGGTTCCTCAGGCGGCGCGGCGGCCGAGCAGTTCTTCGGTCGCGCGCGTCACGTCGGCCTGGCGCATCAGGCTCTCGCCGACGAGATAGGTGCGGATGCCCACCTTGGTGAGCCGGTCGACATCGGCCTTGGTGAAGATGCCGCTCTCGCCGACGAGCGTGCGATCCGCCGGAACGCGCGGCGCCAGGCGCTCGGAGGTTTCCAGCGTAACGTCGAAGGTGCGGAGGTTGCGGTTGTTGATGCCGATCAGCGGCGAGGCGAGGGCGAGCGCGCGGTCGAGTTCTGCATCGTCATGCACCTCGATGAGCACGTCCATGCCGAGTTCGAGCGCGGTGCCCTCGATCTCTGCGGCGACGCTATCCTCGACCGCAGCCATGATGATCAGGATGCAATCGGCGCCGAGCACGCGCGACTCATAGACCTGATAGGGCTCGTAGATGAAATCCTTGCGCAGCGCCGGGAGCGCCGCCGCCTCGCGGGCCTGCGCGAGGAACTCGGCGGCGCCCTGGAAATAGGGGCCGTCGGTGAGCACCGAAAGACAGGCCGCGCCGCCGGCTTCATAGGCGGCGGCGAGGCTCGGCGGATCGAAATCCGGCCGGATCAGGCCCTTGGACGGGCTCGCCTTCTTGATCTCGGCGATCAGCGCCGGCTCGCCGGCATCGATCCGGCGCCGGAGCGCGGCGTGGAAGCCACGCGTCGGGGCGGTGTCGAGCGCGCGCGCCTTGATTTCGCTCGGACGAATGCGCGCCTTGGCGGCCTCGATCTCGGCGCGCTTGGTGATCTCGATCTTGGCGAGGATGTCGCTCATCGTCCTATCCGTTGGTGATCGCGATGAGTCGGTCGAGCCGGTCATGCGCGCGGCCTTCGTCGATCGAGGCGGCTGCGAGCGCGACGCCTTCGACCAGCGAGGCGGCTCGCCCGGCGACGACCAGCGCGGCGGCGGCATTCATCAGCACGGTGTCGCGATAGGCGCTGCGGGCGCCATTGAGAAGGGCACGGAGCGCCGCCGCGTTATGCACCGCATCGCCGCCCTTGATGGCTTCGAGCGGCGAGATGGGCAGGCCGAGCGCGTCGGGTTCGATCGTGAAGCTCGCCACCGTGCCGTCCTTGAGCTCGGCGACCTGCGTCGGGCCGGCGGTCGAGATCTCGTCGACGCCGCCGGCACCATGCACGATCCAGGCGCTCTCGGTGCCGAGCGCCGCGAGCACATAGGCGAGGGGTTCCAGCCATTCCGGCGCGTAGACGCCGACGACCTGGCGCTTCACGCCGGCCGGATTGGAGAGGGGCCCGAGCAGGTTGAAGATCGTGCGCGTGCCGAGCTCGACGCGCGCCGGACCAACATGCTTCATCGCGGAGTGATGCGCCGGCGCGAACATGAAGCCGATCCCGGCCTCGCGAATCGCCCGCCCGATCGTCTCCGGCGTCACGTCGACATTGACGCCGAGTGCGGCCAGCACGTCGGCGGCACCCGATCTGGACGAGAGCGCACGGTTGCCATGCTTGGCGACCGGCACGCCTGCGCCCGCCACGACGAAGGCCGAGGCGGTCGAGATGTTGAAGGTGTGCGAGCCGTCGCCGCCCGTCCCGACGATGTCGATCGCGCCTTCCGGCGCGGAGACGGGCAGCATCTTGGCGCGCATGGTCGCAACCGCGCCGGTGATCTCGTCGATCGTCTCGCCGCGCACGCGCAGCGCCATCAGGAAGCCGCCGATCTGCGCGGGCGTCGCCTCGCCGGACATGATGATGTTGAAGGCGGCCTCCGACTCGCTGCGTGCGAGCGGTTTGCCGGCGGCGACCTTGGCGATGAGTGTCTTCAGGTCCGACATGCTCGTCCTCTCACGCGACGGACTGGGCTGCGCGATGGCGTGCATTCCAGTCGGCGGCGATGTCGAGGAAGTTCTTCAGCATGCGGTGCCCGTGTTCCGAGGCGATGCTCTCGGGATGGAACTGCACGCCGTGCATCGGCAGGCTTTTGTGCATGGCGCCCATGACGACGCCGTCCTCGGCCTCGGCCGTGATCTCCAGCACGTCCGGCATGGTTTCGCGGCGCACCTGCAGCGAATGATAGCGCGTCGCCTGGAAGGGACCGTTGATGCCGCGGAAGACGCTGCGACCGCGATGCGAGATCGTGGAGATCTTGCCGTGCATCTGGCTCGGCGCGCGCACGACGTCGCCGCCCATCGCCTGGCCGATCGCCTGATGGCCGAGGCAGACGCCGAAGATCGGGATCGTCGCGCCGGCACGGTCTATCAGGTCAAGGCAGATCCCCGCCTCGTTCGGCGTGCAGGGGCCAGGCGACAGCACGATCCCCTCTGGATCGAGCGCGATCACCTCGTCGACGGTGATCTTGTCGTTGCGGCGGATGATCAGCTCGGCACCCAGTTCGCCCAGATAATGGACGAGGTTGTAGGTGAAGCTGTCGTAGTTATCGATGACGATGAAGGCCATGATCCTACCCTCTTCCTGCCCCGATCACTGCCCACGTCCGGCCTGAGAAGCGAACTTTACCGCTTCCTCGGCCGCACGGAAGAGTGCCCGCGCCTTGGCGACGCATTCCTGGTGCTCGCTCTCGGGCACCGAGTCGGCGACGATGCCGGCGCCAGCCTGCGCATACATCTTGCCGTCCTTGACGATCGAGGTGCGCAGAACGATGCAGGTGTCCATGGCGCCGTCGGCCGAGAAATAGCCGACGCAGCCGGCATAGATGCCGCGCTTCTCCACCTCGAGCTCGTCGATGATCTCCATGGCGCGCACCTTGGGCGCCCCGGAGACCGTACCGGCCGGGAAGCCGGCGGCCAGCGCGTCGAGCATGTCATACTCGGCCGAGAGGCGGCCGATCACGTTCGACACGATGTGCATGACCTGGCTGTAATATTCGAGGAAGAACTTGTCGGTGACCTTCACCGAGCCGATCTCGGCGACGCGGCCGACATCGTTGCGGCCGAGATCCAGCAGCATCAGATGCTCGGCGAGTTCCTTCGGATCGGCGAGGAGTTCCGCCGCCAGTTCCGCGTCGCGTTCCGGCGTTTCGCCGCGGCGGCGCGTCCCGGCGATCGGACGGATGGTGACCTCGCCGTCGCGCACGCGCACCAGGATCTCCGGGCTCGAGCCGGCGACGGAGAAGGAGCCGAAGTCGAGATAATAGAGGAACGGCGAGGGATTGGTGCGGCGGAGCGCGCGATAGAGCGAGAAGGGCGGCAGTTCGAACCGCGCCTCGAAGCGCTGCGACAGCACGACCTGGAAGATGTCGCCGGCCGCGATGTATTCCTTCGCGCGGGCCACCATCGCCAGATAGCGCTCATGCGGCGTGTTCGAGACCACCGGCACGGAGAGATCGACGTCGGCCGGGCCGCCGGCATGATGCAGCGGTCCCTCCAGCGTCTCGACCACCCGCGTCAGCCGCTCGACGGCCTTGGCATGCGCCCGCTCGGCGCCGACGCCCGGCTCGGGGCGGATCGGCGTGACGATGGTGATCTCGTCCTTCACCGCGTCGAAGATGACCATGACGGTCGGGCGCAGCAGGATCGCGTCCGGCACGCCGAGCGCATCGGGATTGGGTGCGCCCAGCTCCTCCATCTGGCGGACCATGTCGTAGCCGAGATAGCCGAAAATGCCGGCCGACATGGGCGGCAGGCCGTGCGGCAGCTCGATCTGCGATTCGGCGATGAGGCTGCGGATTGCGTCGAGCGAGCGGCCCTCCATCGGCTCGAAATGTTCGCCCGAGGCCGGGGAGCGGTTCACCTCCGCGCGCTCGCCGATGGCGCGGAAGACGAGGTCCGGCTCGATCCCGATCATCGAATAGCGGCCGCGCACCGCGCCGCCTTCGACCGATTCGAGCAGGAAGCAGTTCGACCGTCCGGCCGACAGCTTCAGCATGGCGGAGACGGGCGTTTCGAGGTCGGCGACCATTCGCGTCCAGACGACCTGCGGCTCTCCGCTTTCATAGCGGCGCGCGATCGTCTCAAGCGACGGCTCGATCAGCATGATATCGGTCCATTGGTTCGGCGGGCCTGGTGCGCCCGTGCGGTCGTTCGGGAGAGGGTGATGGAGATCGTCGTCCCGGCGCTGCCGGGACAGGCGATCAGCGCCATCGCCAGAGATCGCGCGGAGCGACGGCGCCCGCCCGGATGCCACCGACCGATGCGATGGTCGCAAGGAACCGCTCCGCCCCGAGGGGGCGGGCAGGGCGGAGTTCCTGCGCGCGGTTCTTCATCATCGTGGCTCTCGGGCCTTCCCGACCTCGACCGTCGTCAGCTCGCGCCGATCACGCGCTGCACGGCCGTCTGATTTATGCTGGCTCCGAGCGAATTCTGCAACTCGTTCACATATTGCTGCAGCAGATCGTTCTGGATCGCCTCGGCAAGCTGCTTCTCGACAGCCGCGACGGCCGGATCGCCCGCCTTGAACGGCGTCTCGGTCACATCATCGACCTTGAGCACGATCTGCTGATCCGGATCGGCGCCCGGCGCGGTCGCGACATGGCCCTTCGGACCGCCAAAGGCAGCCTTGAGCGCGTCGACCGAGAAATCGGCCGGCGGCTTGGAGCCGCGCGTCTGGCCGCTGTCGGTTTCGACCTTCAGAGAAAGCGCGCTGGCCGCCGCCTCGAGCGTCTCGCCCTTGGTGCCGACGCTGTCCGCAATCTCTTTGGCCTTGGCCGCGAGGCGGTCGGCGGTCGTCGCCTTGCGCCAGGCGTCGACGACCTTCTGGCGAACCTCGTCGAGCGTGCGGTCATGCGCCGGATTGATCGAGTTCACCGCATACCAGACCGAGCCATTGTCATCGGTCGGGATCGAGGCATTGTCGATGCCGACATCGCTCTCGAACGCGCCCTTCAGCAGGGCGTCCTTCGCGGGGAGGTCGTCGACCGGCTTGCCCTCGGCGTCGTTGCCGCTCTGGTCGACATCGACCTTGACGAGCTTCAGCTTGTTCTTGGTCGCGATCTCGTCGAGCGTCGCGCCGCCTGCCTTCGCGTCCTCGATCGAATCGCGGATCGTGGCGATGTCGTTGCGCGCGGCCGTCAGCGCGAGGTCCTGCTTGATCTCGTCCTTGACCTCGTCGAACGGCTTCACATGCTCCGGCATCAGGTCGGTGGCATAGACGATGACCGGGCCGAACGAGCCGACGATCACGTCGGAGGCGGTGTTCGGCGCGAGGCTGAACGCGGCTTCGGCGACCTTGGGATCGATCAGCTTGTCGCGGGTCACGACGCCGAGATCGGCATCCTCCATCTTGCGGCCCGATCCCTCGACGGCGCTCTCGAACGTCGCGCCGCCCTTGAGGCTGGCAGCCGCCGCCTGGGCCGTGCTCTCGTCGGTGAAGATGAGCTGGTAGACATGGCGCGTCTCGGGCGTCGTGTAGCTCGTCTTGTTGGCGTCGTAATATTTCTGCGCGTCGGCATCCGTGATCGCCTGCGGATCGAGAATGTCCTCGGGCTGCAGCTTCACATAGGAGATTTCGCGCATCTCCGGCGCGCGCCAATCGGCCTTGTGGTCGTTGAAATAGGCCGTCAGCTCGTCGGCATTGGGCTGGCCGACATCGGGAATCGCGGAAGCCGGAATCACGATGTAGCTGATCGTGCGTGCTTCGGTCTGGTAGGCGTGCAGCGCCTCGGCGAGCGCCGTCGGCAGCGTGGCGCCGGCCGAAAGCGTGGCGGCGAGCTGGCGGCGCTTCTCGGACGCCTCGCGCTCCATGACGTAGTCGTCCTCGGTCATGCCGCGCTGGCGCAGGCGCTGGACGAAGAAGGTACGGTCGAAGGTTCCTGCCGGCCCCTTGAAGGCCGGGTCCTCGCCGATCTCCTTGATCAGCGTGTCCTGCGAGACGCCGAGACCGAGCGTGTCGGCCTGGTCGTCGAGGGCGGCTTCGGCGATGAGCTGGCCGAGGACCTGGTTCGGCAGGCCGAACGCCTTCGCCTGGTCGGGCGTGATCGCCTGGCCGACTCGCTGCGAGAGATTGTCGATGGCGCCGCGATAGGCGCGGTCGAAATCGACCACGGTGATCTCGGTATTGCCGACCTGGGCCACCGTATTGGTGTTGATGCCCGACAGCGCACCGGCGATGCCCCAGATCGCGAAGGAGACGATCAGAATTCCGATCAGGATCTGCGCCACCCAGCCGGAGGCATATCTGCGCATGGTCTCGAGCATCGGATTCCTTTCGAACGTCTCGCGCCGCGGGTGGCGAGCCAATGTGAGCGGCCGTACACCCCCGCTTTTGGGCGCGCGATCATAGAAAGGTGATCGGCCCCCGGCAAGGCGGGGTCGACGACCTTGATGACGACGTCGCAAACGCGCCTAGCGACCGCTCCGGAATGGTCCGCGCCAAGACTTGACACATGCGCCGGGAATGGGCGCATACCGGCGGTAACGCGCCCGGATCGGAGGAAATCGCATGCACGCCCGCAAGCCGCTTGTCGTCGGCAATTGGAAGATGAACGGCCTCAAGGCCTCGGCCAGCGAGTTCGGTCGCATGGTCGAGGGCTATGGTGCGGGGCTGCGGCATCGCGTCCAGCTCGTCGTCTGCCCGCCGGTGACGCTGCTGTCGACCTTCGCCGTGATCGCACTCGGTTCGCGCGTGGGAATCGGTGCGCAGGATTGCCATCCCGGCACGCATGGCGCGCATACGGGCGATATCTCGGCCGAGATGATCGCCGATACGGGCGCGGCCTTCGTCATCGTCGGCCATTCCGAGCGGCGCATCGCCCATCGCGAGAGCGACGCCGATGCGCGCGGCAAGGTGAAGGCCGTCCATCATGCCGGCCTGATCGCGATTCTCTGCGTCGGTGAGACGGCTGAGGAACGCAAGGCGGGCCTTGCCTTGCAGGTGATTGACGGCCAGCTCGAGGGCTCGCTGCCGGAGGGGCTGACGGGTGACGATCTGGTCGTCGCTTATGAGCCGGTCTGGGCCATCGGCACGGGCGTCACGCCCTCGCTTTCCGATATCGCCGAGATGCACGCGCATATAAGGCTGCGCCTCGTCGAGCGCTTCGGCGAGGAGGGCGGGCGCATCCACATCCTCTATGGCGGCTCGGTGAAGCCGTCCAACGCATCCGACATTCTGGCCATTTCAGACGTCAATGGCGCGCTGGTGGGCGGAGCCAGCCTGAAGGCGGCGGACTTCCTCGGCATCGCCTCGGCATACGTCTGAGGCCTGTGCCGCGGCTTGCGCCGCGCTGCCGCGCCTCCATATGTAGGCCGGCGCACTGGAAACGTTCAGATCGATCGTGTACAACGCGCCCAAATTTCAGGGTTCCGACCAGAGACATCGATGCAGACAGTCATCATCGTGATCCACCTGATGGTGGTCGTCGCGCTCGTCGCCGTTGTTCTATTGCAGCGTTCGGAGGGTGGCGCCCTCGGTATCGGTGGCGGAGGCGGCTTCATGACCGCCCGCGGCTCGGCCAATGTGCTGACCCGCACCACGGCGATTCTCGCTGCGGCGTTCTTCGCGACCTCGATCATCCTGACGCTCATCACGCGTTACGGTGACCGCCCGGCCTCGATCCTCGACCGGATCCAGAGCGAATCAAGCTCGACCTCGACGCCGGCCTCGGCGCCCGCGGGCGGCGGCATTCTCAACCAGCTGCCGGGCCAGAAGCTCGGCGATCAGGGTGCGAACGGCGCTGCTCCGGCCGCGACGGCGCCTGCCGCCGATGCGGCGGCTCCGGCAACCGCTCCCGCGGCTTCCGAGCCGGCTGCGCCTGCCGCGGCCGCTCCGGCGGCCACCGAGCCCGCCGCACCTGCGGCTGCTGCGCCTGCCGCTTCGGAGCCGGCTGCCGCCGCTCCCGCGCCGGCCGCGACGCCTGCACCGGCCGCAACGCCTGCGGCTCCGGCCACGTCCGAGCCTGCGGCGCCCGCCGCGCCCGCCCAGCAATAGGGCAGGCGAGAACACTTTGAAGCGCGTCGCCGCCCGGCATCTGGCGGCGACGTTTCGTTTGGAGGCCTCGCAAAGCGCCGCGACCGCCGAAAGGCGGGGACGGATCGCTTTTGTCGAGGCGAATCGTTTTGAGGAAGGCTAAGGTCAAGGCCCATGGCGCGGTACGTATTCATCACCGGCGGCGTGGTTTCGTCCCTCGGCAAGGGCATCGCTTCGGCGGCCCTCGGAGCCATGCTCCAGTCGAGAGGATACCGGGTCCGCCTCAGGAAGCTCGATCCCTATCTCAACGTCGATCCGGGCACGATGAGCCCGTATCAGCACGGCGAGGTCTTCGTCACCGACGACGGCGCCGAGACCGATCTGGATCTCGGCCATTACGAGCGCTTCACGGGCCGTCCGGCCTCGAAGGCGGATTCGGTCACCACCGGCCGCATCTATCAGGAAATCATCACCAAGGAGCGGCGCGGCGATTATCTCGGCGGCACCGTGCAGGTCATTCCGCACGTCACCGACGCGATCAAGGCGTTCGTCCTCTCGGGCAATGACGACGTCGATTTCGTGCTGTGCGAGATCGGCGGCACGGTCGGCGACATCGAGGCGATGCCGTTCCTGGAAGCCATCCGTCAGATCGGCAACGATTTGCCGCGCGGCGACGTCGTCTATATCCACCTGACGCTGCTGCCCTATATCCCGAGCGCCGGCGAGCTTAAGACCAAGCCGACGCAGCATTCCGTGAAGGAGCTGCGCTCGCTCGGCATCCAGCCCGATATCCTGCTCTGCCGCTCCGATCGCCCGATCCCGAAGGAAGAGCGGCGCAAGCTTTCGCTCTTCTGCAATGTGCGCGAGAGCGCCGTGATCCAGGCGCTCGACGTCGCGCATATCTATGACGTGCCCACGGCCTATCATGCCGAGGGGCTGGACGACGAAGTGCTGGCCGCCTTCGGCATCAAGGGCGCTCCGTCGCCCAATCTCGACCGCTGGACGGCGCTGACCAACAAGATCCGCAATCCGGAGGGCGAGGTCACGATTGCCGTCGTCGGCAAGTACACCGGCCTCAAGGATGCCTATAAGTCGCTGATCGAAGCGCTGCAGCATGGCGGCGTCGCCAATACGGTCAAGGTCAACATCGACTGGATCGAGAGCGAGATCTTCGAGAAGGAAGATCCGGCGCCCTATCTGGAGCGCGTCAACGGCATTCTCGTGCCCGGCGGGTTCGGCGAGCGCGGTTCGGAAGGCAAGATCAGCGCGGCCGGCTTTGCCCGCCGTCGCAAGGTGCCCTATTTCGGCATCTGTTTCGGCATGCAGATGGCGGTGATCGAGGCGGCGCGCAGTCTCGCGGGCGTCGAGAACGCCAGCTCGACCGAATTCGGCCCGACGCCAGAACCGGTTGTCGGCCTGATGACCGAATGGCTGAAGGGCAACATGCTCGAAAAGCGCCATTCGGCCGGCGATCTCGGGGGCACCATGCGGCTCGGCGCCTATGAGGCGAAGCTCGAGGCGGGCTCCAAGATCGCGTCGATCTATCGCGCGACGACGATCCACGAGCGCCACCGCCACCGCTACGAGGTCAATATCGACTACAAGGACCGCCTGGAGGCCTGCGGCATGCACTTCGCGGGCATGTCGCCGGACGGCGTCCTGCCGGAGACCGTAGAGTTCCTGAACCATCCCTGGTTCATCGGCGTGCAGTACCATCCGGAGCTGAAGTCGCGGCCGCTTGAGCCGCATCCGCTGTTCGCCTCCTTCATCGCCGCCGCCAAGGAACAATCCCGCCTCGTGTGAGCGTCGCGCCGTAAGGCGCGCTCTCCCATTGCTCGCGGGACGTTCCTGACCCAAGATCACCCGGTTCGCGGGTATCGACGGGGAATGCCCCACGACCCGACGGGCTGCCTGCGGGGCAAGCCCCGCTTCCGTCGGTCGATATGGCGAGAGGCGCGCCAAGGGGGGAATGTGACGAGCGACAATGGGCCGGTTCGCCGCGCCGCGGAGACCCTTGTCGTGGGTCTTCTCATCGGCATCCTCGCCATCATCTTCGCCATTTCCTTTTCGGCGATCGTCTTTTCCGGCCCGCTCGCGCGTTTTCTCCCGCAGGGAATCGGCATTGCGCTGTTCAGCGCCACGGTCCTGAACACGCTGATCGGGCTCGGCTCGTCCTATCGCGGCATGATCGGTCCGCCGCAGGACATGACGGCGGCGATCCTGGCGCTCGCCGCCGCGCAGTTCGCCGCCGTGCCCGCGCTGACGGTCGCCGGCGCGCCTCTCTTCGAGACGGCCGTCGTCATGCTCGCCGTCGCGGCGCTGTCGACCGGCGTCGTGCTCATGGCGCTCGGCCGCTTCCGCCTCGGCCTGCTGGTCCGCTTCATTCCCTATCCGGTGGTCGGCGGATTCCTGGCGGCGACCGGATGGCTGCTGATCAAGGGCGCGACCGGCTTCATGACTGACATGCCGGTCCAACTCCGCACGCTGGCTAAGCTCGGCGAAGCCTCGACGCTCGTTGCCTGGGTGCCGGGGGCGCTCCTCGGCATCGCCATGCTGGTGGCGTCACGCCGCGTGAAGCATGCCGCGACCTTGCCCGTGGTGCTCGTTCTGGGCGGCGTTGTCTTCTATGCCGTCGCGGCTCTCGCCGGCTATTCGGCCGAGGCCTTGCAGGCGAGGGGACTGCTGATCGGTCCTCTTCCGCCGGCGGGGATGTGGCAGCCTCTGACGCCGGACGTGCTGGGGCGGGCCGATTGGGGCGCGATCGGCGCGGCCTGGCCGCTCCTCGCCAGTACCGTGGCGCTCGCCGTCGTCGGCGTCCTGCTCAACGCGACCGGCATCGAGTTCGCGACGCATCGCGAGGTCGATCTCGATCGTGAGCTGTGCGCCGCGGGCCTCGCCAATGTGGCCGTTTCGGCCGGCGGCGGGCTGATCGGCTTCCAGGGACTCGGCCTGACCGTGCTTGCCGAGCGGCTGGGCCGCCCGAGCCGCGCCGTTCCCCTTGTGGTCGCGCTTCTCTCGGCGGTCGCGCTCTTTGCCGGCGCGGGCGTGCTCTCCTTCGTCCCGCGCATGATCGTCGGCGGCGTCACCATCTTCATCGGCCTCGACTTTCTCGCCAACTGGCTGGTCGAGAGCCGCCGCCGCCTGCCGGTCAGCGAGTATGCAATCGTCCTCCTGATCTTTGCCGTCGCCGCCGGCGTCGGCTTCCTGGAGGGCGTCGCTGTAGGGCTCTTTGCCGGCCTCGTGCTGTTCGTGCTGTCCTATAGCCGCGCCGACATCGTCCGCCATCGCCTGACGCGGGCGACGTTCCGCTCGAATGTCGACCGGCCGCAGGCCGACGAGCAGAGACTGATCGACCGTGGCAGCGAGATCGAGATCCTCGTCCTCGAGGGCTACATCTTCTTCGGCACCGCCCATCGGCTGATCGCCGACATCGAAGCGCGCACGGCGGCCGAGCCGCGGACGGTTCGCTTCCTAGTGCTGGATCTGCGCCTCGTCAGCGGAATGGATTCGTCGGCGGTGCATGCCTTCGCGAAACTTCGCCGTCTGGCGGAGCAGCGCGGCTTCACCATCCTCCTCAGCGAACCGCCGCCGGCCGCGCTCGCGCAGTTTCGCCGCGACGCCGGCGGCGACGAGATCGGCATGCCCGTTCTGCCCGATCTGGACCATGCCGTCGAATGGTGCGAGCGCCGCCTGCTCGAAGAGGATCCGGACTGGCGCGACGCGCCGATGGAGCAACTCGCAGACTGTCTCGGGCGCGAGGTCGGCGATACGGCGATGGCGCTGCGGATCGCGCGCTATTTCGAGCCGCTGTCGCTCGGCGATGGCGGCATCGTCATGGAAGGCGGCAGCCACGGGCGCGATCTCTATTTTCTCGAGTCCGGCCGTCTTGCTGTGTCAGATCCGGATGGCGGCACCCGATCCAGGCGCCTGCGCTCCATTCTCGCCGGCAACGTCGTTGGCGAGATCGGCCTCTATCTCGGCCTGCCGCGCACGGCGACCGTGGTCGCACAGGGCGCGTGTGGCCTACAGCGGCTCTCCGAGGCGGCGTTCGAGACGATGCAGATCGAGGAGCCGGCGGCGGCCGGCGCCTTGCACAAATTCGTGCTGCGCCGCGCGGTCCTCCGCCTCGCTCATGCCAATCGCCATCTGCTGGCATTGAGCCGCTGATCCGGAACGGTTCCGAACCGGCGCGTCAGCCGCCGGACTTGCAGCCGTCTTCGATGGCCTTGCCGGCAATGCGGTCCTGAATCCACGGCACATAGAGCGGCGCCGAGGCGCCCGGCGTCGAGAAATGCGTCTGCTCGCCGTCCAGCTGGACGCGCGTGATATTGCCGCCAAGGCCGCACATCTGCTTGCGATAGAGTTCGCCCATGACCGGCGGGACGACCGTGTCATGCGTGCCCCAATAGATGATCACCGGCGCGACCGGCTTCACCGGCTCCACGCTGCCCTTGATCAGGGCGTTCGACCAGGCGAGCGCATTGGTCGGTGCGGCGCGGAGCAGCGTCTTGTAGTCGGCGCCGACGGCATAGTTCAGCGTGTCCGATGTGACGTGGACGCATTTCTGCGAGACGATCGCGTCGATCATGGTCGCGCCGTCCTCGGTGAAGAGATCGGTGAGCTTCAGATCGGGGAACGCGGCCTCGGTGGCCCACATGAACATGATGAAGTGGGTGAAGTTGAAGACATTGTCGGAGAAGCTCGCCGTCAGGCCCGCAATCACCTTCTCGGCCGAGGCTTCGTCGGTCGGGACGGACGGAGCGGCGGCCGCGACGTCGTCGGGGGCCAGCGCGACGAAGCCGACGAATTCGATGCCGTCGGCCGCCGTACCCGGCTCGGCGATATAGTCGCTGAGGCTCGCGGCGGCCAGCGTCGCGCCGCCGCCCTGCGACCAGCCATAGACGACGGCCTTCTTGCCGGCGCCCGTCTCGCTCATCGAGGCGGCGGCGCGGACGGAGTTGATCACGTCGCGCCCATTGGTCGCCGCGATCGAGTACTGGTGCTTTCCGCCGGCTCCGAGGCCCTGATAATCCGTCGCGACGACGACATAGCCGTCCTTTACGAAGGTCTCGACGCTCGGAAGGCCATAGTCCGTCCAGGAATTTCCGCCGACGAGGAAGTACTGGTTCAGGGCCTGCGCGGGATCGGGAACCTGCGACGGACCGCAATTCTGCGCGGTTCCCGTCGTCCCGTGCGCCCAGGCGATCACCGGACGGCCTTCCTTCGGTGCCGGTCCGTCCGGCGCCACGACCAGCCCCGTCGACAGGGTCTTGCGGCCCGCAGCGTCGGACGAGACATAGACGATCCGCCAGGCCTTGGCGCCGGGAATGCGCGTCGCCACGGGCTCGCTCTTGAGCACCGTGCCGAGGTTCCCGTCGGCCTTGAGCGCGCTGGCCGCCTCATAGAAGGGCGGCAGTGAGACGTCGGCCGAGGCGGCCGCGGCCGCCACGCAGGATCCGACAGCACACAGGAACATGGCTGCGAGTCGATTGCGCATCCGCATGGAAGCCTCCTCCTTCATCCGGCTGCTCGGGCGTTGACGCCGGTTCGGCCGCGTCCGGAAGATGAATGCGGACAGCAGCCCGGCTAGAGCTTCGTCATGGCGTGACGGAAAGGTCAAGCTGAGGACCTCCGCCAGGCTGAACGACGGGTTATCCGGATGCGGCGGGCCTAGATCGCCAGGCGCGGCAGGACGCCGATCGGATTGCCGACCAGCTCGCGGAGCCAGTCGAGCGTCGCGTCGGCGGGCTTGGGATGGCCGAACAGGAAGCCCTGGCCGATGTCGCAGCCGACATCGCGCAGGATATCGGCGACATCCGCGATCTCGATGCCCTCCGCCGTCGTCTCGAGGTCGAGCGCGTGGGCGAGCTGGACGATGGCGCGCACCATCCGCCAATTGTCGACATTCTTGCGCGCGCCTTCGACGAAGAGCCGGTCGATCTTGACCCGGTCGATTGGCAGGTCCGAGAGATGGCGGAGGCTCGAATAGCCGGTGCCGAAATCGTCGAGCGCCACGGCGACTCCGGCTTCGCGGAGCGCGATCAGGCTCTGGCGCGCCGAGGACACCTCGTCGACCAGCGCATTCTCGGTGATCTCGAGTTCGAGGCGCGCGGGGCTCATGCCGGTCTCGCGCAGGATGGCGAGGATCCGCGTCGCCAGCTGCGGCTCGGCGAACTGGGTCGGCGAGACATTGACCGAAATGCCGAGTTCGCCCGGCCAGTTGCGCGCATCGGCGCAGGCCGTGGTGAGGATCTGGTAGAAGAGATCGCCGACGCGGCCGAGTTCCTCGGCGAGCGGAATGAAGGACGCCGGCGGGATCAGGCCATATTGCGGATGCTGCCAGCGCGCCAGCACCTCGAAGCCGGTCAGGCGTCCGTCGTCGAGCGCGATCAGCGGCTGATAGAAGGGCACGATCTCGCCCGCGGCGATGGCGCGGCGCAGATCCGCCTCGAGGGTCGAGCGCAGCCGCAGCGCCTCGTCCATGCCGGCCTCGAAGAAGCGGATCGATCCGCGCCGCGTCCGCTTGCCCTCGGCGAGGGCGAGGTTGGCGGCGCGCATCAGCTCCTCGCTGCCGGCATTGCGAAATTCCGATGTCGCGACGCCGATCGTCGCGCCGACGCGGAGCAGGCCCTGCGGGATCGAGATCGGCGCGGAGAGCGTCTCCAGCATGCGGCGGGCGAGATGCTCGGGCGTGTTGTCGATCGTGTCGAGTTCGAGCAGCAGGCCGAACTCGTCGCCGCCGAGGCGGGCGATCGTCGTGCCGCGCCCATTGAAGATCGACATGCGCCGGGCCGTCTCGATCAGCACCGTGTCGCCCACGGCATGGCCGTGCACGTCGTTGACGTTGCGGAAATGATCGAGATCGACGGTGAAGAGCGCGAAATGCGGGCCGTCGAGACGCCGTGCCTCGATCACGCGGGCGAGCGCGCCGAGAAAGGCTGTGCGGTCCAGCAGCCGTGTGAGCGGATCAGTCTGATGGACGGGGGCGGAAGCGAAGCGGGCAGGCGCCTGGGCCGCGCGCGCCTCGGCGCCGCGTTCGCGCCAGAGCATATAGGCGACGGCGGCGCCGCCCAGGCCGGAAAGCAGGCCGAGTGCAGCTGGGATCCATGGACTGACGGCGCGGCCGGACGCAATGCCATCCACCCCGACCAGAAGCGCCGAGAGCAGGGCCGCGATGCTGACCGCGATCGCAAGATCCAATAAAGCCCGCGACCTCACGCGCAGCCACTCCCCCGATACTGCGATCCGCAAGATCCACACGAGCCCGTCCGGGCAGGCCAGACTCGCTCGTGATCCTTGAACAATCGGTTAACCATGGCGTGTGGTCAAGCCAAGCAGGCCACTTGTGGGCCTGCGTGGCATGTCGACAACAGCCGTCGTTCGTCGCGGGTCGGGGGAGGCCCGCGGCGTGCCTCAGTCCTTGGCGCGCTCGACGTAGGAGCCGTCGGCGGTCATGACGACGATGCGCGTGCCCGGTCCGATATGCGGCGGAACCATCGAACGGACGCCGTTCGACAGGATGGCCGGCTTGAAGGAGGACGAGGCGGTCTGGCCCTTGGTGGTCGGCTCGGTCTCGACGACTTCGAGCGTCATGCGCTGCGGCAGTTCGATTGCGACGGCCTGGTCCTGGAAGATCGACAGGCGGACGACCATGCCTTCCTGCAGATAGGGCGCGTAATCGCCGACGACATCGGCCGAAACGGAGATCTGGTCGTAGTTCTCCGTGTTCATGAAGGTGTAGGATTCGCCGTCCTTGAACAGGTAGGAGAAGTCACGGTCTTCGACGAAGGCGCGCTCGACCTGCTCGGTGGTCTTGTAGCGGTTCGAAATCTTCACACCGTCCGAGAGGCGGCGCATGTCGATCTGCGTCGTCGGCGTGCCCTTGCCGGGGTGGAAGCTCTCGGCGATGAGCACGACGTAGAGCTTGCCATCGATCTCGATGATGTTGCCCTTGCGGATCTGGCTGGCGATGACCTTCACTGAAACTTTCCTCGATCTAAGGCGCGGCACCGGAAAACCGGCGCGGATTGGCGCGCACCATACCGATTCCGCACGTCTGCGCCAGTGCAAACTCATGCGCCGCCTGTCGCCGGACGGCTTGAACTCTCCGAATGCGTCGGGCAGTTGGTGATCCCATGACGCCAATCGCTTCGCCCTGGTGGACGCCGCATGTCCACGCCGACCGCCGGCCGCTGCTTCTCGCGCGTGGCCGCATCAAGGCGCGCGTCGCCGGCTATTTCGCCGAGGCCGGCTTCACGGAGGTCGAATGCGGCGTGCTGCAGGTCTCGCCCGGCAATGAGGCGCATCTGCACGCCTTCGCCACGGAGCGGCTTTATCCCGATGGGCGGCGGAAGCCGCTTTATCTGCACACGTCGCCGGAATTCTCGGCCAAGAAGCTGCTCGCCGCGGGCGAGACGCGGATCTGGACGCTCGGCCCCGTTTTCCGTAATCGCGAGGAGGGCGCCCGCCACGCCGCCGAGTTCGCGATGCTCGAATGGTATCGCGTCGGCGAGCCCTATTCGGCGCTCATGGAGGACTGCGCGCGGCTGATGGCGGCGGCGGCCGAGGCTGCCGGAAGCAGGACGTTCCGCCATCGCGGCCTCGCATGCGACCCCTTCGCCGAGCCGGAGCGCCTCGGCGTGCCGGAGGCGTTCGCGCGCTTCGCCGGCATCGACCTGCTCGCGACGATCGAGCCCGGCGGCGCGACGGACGGCGCGGCGTTCGCGGCGGCGGCGCGGGAGGCCGGCATCCGCCTTGCCGAGGACGACACTTGGAGCGACATCTTCAGCCGCATCCTCGTCGAGAAGGTGGAGCCGCATCTCGGCATCGGCCGGCCGACCATCCTGATGGACTACCCGATCGCCGAGGCGGCGCTGGCGCGGCGCAAGGCCGATGATCCGCGCCTCTCCGAGCGCTTCGAGCTCTATGGCTGCGCGCTGGAACTCGCCAATGGCTTCGGGGAGCTGACCGACCCGGCCGAGCAGCGCCGCCGCTTCCTCGCCGAGATGGACGAGAAGCAGCGCGTCTATGGCGTGCGCTATCCGCTCGACGAGGATTTCCTCGCCGCGCTGGCGATCATGCCGGACGCGGCGGGCATCGCGCTCGGCTTCGACCGGCTCGTCATGCTGGCCACCGGCGCCACGCGGATCACCGACGTGATCTGGACACCGATGGCCGAATGATCGAAGAGAGGCGGATCATGCCGCGCTCTCCCGTCGTTCCGATCGAAAAGCCGCTCACGCTGCGCACGCCGCAAAGCCTCGTCGAGGCCGGCCTCGCGCCGCCCGAGGCGCTGGAGGGGCTGCAGGACGTGGCCGCCCGCTACGCGATCGCCGTGACGCCGGCCATGGCCGATCTCGTCGACCCGGCCGATCCGTCCGATCCGATCGCGCGCCAGTTCCTGCCCGACAGTCGCGAGCTGGATCATCGGCCGGAGGAGCGCGCCGACCCGATCGGCGACGACGTGCATAGTCCGGTGCCCGGCCTCGTCCATCGCTATCCCGACCGCGTGCTGCTGAAGCTCGTGCATGTCTGCGCCGTCTATTGCCGCTTCTGCTTCCGCCGCGAGAGCGTCGGTCCGGGCGGGCCGACGCTGATGGGTGACGATGAGCTGGAGGCCGCGCTCGCCTATCTCCGCGCTCATCCCGAAGTGTGGGAGATCGTGATCACGGGCGGCGATCCGCTCGTCGTCGCGCCGCGCCGGTTGGGCGCGCTGCTGGAACGGCTGGCGAGCCTCGATCACGTGCGCATCCTGCGCTTCCATACGCGCGTGCCGGTCGTCGATCCGCCGCGCATCTCGGCGGAGCTCGTCTCCGTCCTCAAGGGCTGCGGCAAGACGGTCTATGTCGCCGTCCATGCCAATCATCCGCGCGAATTCACGCCGGAGGCGCGCGCCGCGCTGGCGCGCCTTGCCGATGCCGGCATCCCGCTGGTCAGCCAGACCGTGCTGCTGAAAGGCGTCAACGACGACCCCGAGACCATGGCCGCGCTGATGCGCGCCTTCGTCGAGGCGCGGGTGAAGCCCTATTATCTGCATCACGGCGACCTCGCGCCCGGAACGAGCCATTTCCGCACGACGATCGAGGAGGGCAGGGCGCTGATGCGCGCGCTGCGCGGCCGCCTCTCCGGCCTCGCCCAGCCGACCTATGTGCTCGACATCCCCGGTGGCTACGGCAAGGTGCCGGTCGGGCCGGATTATGTCGGCGACGGCATCGTCATCGATCCGGACGGCCAAGAGCATGTCTATGGCGTCGATGGCGATGAGGCGCGTCATGTATAGGCCGCCCGCCTTTCGCGAGGATCGGCTCGAGGTGCTGCACGCCTTCATCCGCGCGCATCCGCTGGGCATGCTCGTCAGCGCCGGGGCGGGCGGCTTGATGGCCAACCCGATCCCGTTCCTCGTCGATGAGGCCGCCACCGAGAAGGGCCTGCTGCGCGCCCATCTCGCCAAGGCCAATGACCAGCTGGCGGCGCTCAGGCAGGGCGCCGAGGTCATGGTGCTGTTCCAGGGACCTGACGCCTATGTGACGCCGAGCTGGTACGCATCGAAGCGCGAGCACGGCAAGGTCGTGCCGACCTGGAACTATGCGACGGTTCACGCCTGGGGCACGCCCCGCGTCATCGACGACGAGACCTGGCTCCGCGGTCAGATCGGCGATCTCACGCTGTCGCGGGAGGCGAGCCGGGAGCATCCCTGGGGCGTCGAAGATGCGCCGGCGGATTTCCTGGCCGGACAGATCAAGGGGATCGTCGGGCTCGAGATCCCGATCGCGCGCATCGAGGGCAAGTGGAAGGTCAGCCAGAACCGCTCCGCCGCCGATCGCCAGGGCGTCGTCGACGGCCTCAGGCAGGAAGCGCCCGAGAAGGGCGACATGGCCGACCTCGTCGAGCAATGCGGCGATATCAGCCGCGACTAGAATCCCGCATAGCGTCCGGGCTTGTGATAGAGCGCCAGGACGAGGTTGAGGCAGAGCGTCGCGACAATCGAGAGCGCGACATGCAGCGGCTCCATCAGCAGGAACGCCGCCCCGACGACGACGGCATCCGCGACCATGAGCACGCGGCCCGCGCGCCAGCCATAGCGCTCCTGCAGGAAGACGGCGACCATCATGAAGCCGCCGACGCCCGCCCTGTGCCGCACCAGCGCCAGCATGCCCATGCCGCAGAGCAGTCCGCCCAGCATGGCCGCGAAGATCGGCTCGACATGGCCGATCGTGAACAGCCGCGGCAGCAGGCTCGCCTCCAGCGACAGGAGCCCGGTCGCGAGCACCGAGCGAACCAGATAGGCGCGGCCGAGTGTGACATAGGCGAAGACGAAGACCGGCACGTTGATCAGGAAGAACACGGTGCCGAAATCGGCATGGGTCGTCAGATAGACGAGGAAGGCGATGCCGGCCGTGCTGCCGACGCCGAGGCCGGCCGCCTTCAGTACGGTCAGGCCGAGCGCGACGAACAGCGTGCCTATGACGAACGCCAGCGTGTCCTCATAGGGCGAATGGGCAAGCGAGGGACTGCTGAGGGACATGCCGGTTTCCGCCGATGGCTGCCTGAGAAGACTCCCACTAGGTCAGTGTTGCTTACCTAAATGAGCGACGCAAGCCTCAATTTCAGGCAGGCTCGTTTCGGTGCCAGATGCGGGTCGCGCGGTGTTTGCCCCCGTGGCGAGACCTGATAGCGTCCCCGCCGGCAACAGGGAGCGGAGCGCGATGGCGCATTTCACGGTTCTACGGGGCGGGCGGGTTCTCGATGCGGCGGGGCGCGATGCGCCGTTCCGCGACATCCTGATCGAGGACGGCACGATCCGCGCAATCGGTGCGCCGGGTCTCGAGGCGCCGGCGGATGCGACGCGCGTCGATGCGAGCCGCCATCTGCTGCATCCCGGTCTCGTCAACGGCCACACCCATGGCTCGGGCGCGCTGCTGCGCGGCTTCCGCGACCGGATGAACCTCGAACTGCTGCTGATCGTCACGCCGGCCCGCTTCGCCAACCAGACGCTGCAGATCAAATATCTCAACACCTATCTCGGCGCGATCGAGATGGCGCTGAAGGGCTGCACGCTCGCCTATGACCTGACCTTCGGCCTGCCCGTCGCCTCGATCGAGGAACTGATCGTGATGGGCCAGGCCTATCGCGATGCCGGCATCCGCGCGGTGATGGCGCCGATGCTCGCCGATACGAGCTTCTACGCGGCGCAGCCGGGGCTGCTCGAGTCGCTGCCGCCGGAGCTGCGCGGTCTCGTCTCGGAGAGCGGCGGCACGGACGCGGCCGAGATCCTCCGCCTGATGGAGGAGGCGCTCCGCACCTGGCCGCATGACCGCGACCACGTGAAGCTCGGCGTCGCGCCGACCATTCCGACGCATTGCTCGGACGAACTGATGCGCGGCTCGGACCGGCTGGTGCGTGAGTATGGCACGGTCATGCAGAGCCATATCGGCGAGGCGAAATACCAGGTCGTCGCCGCCGAGGCGCGCTACGGCAAGTCGATGCTGGCCCATGTCGACGATCTCGGCCTGCTCGGACCGCATTTCTCCGTCGCGCACGGCATCTGGCTAGACGACGACGATCTGAAGCGCCTCGCCGACAAGGGCGCCTCGATCTCGCACAATCCCGGCTCGAACATGCGCCTCGGCTCGGGCATCGCGGATTCGCGCCGTATGCTGGAGCTCGGCGTCAATCTCGCCATCGGCACGGACGGCCCGGCCTCGGCCGACAATCA
This sequence comes from Kaistia hirudinis, assembly GCF_014196455.1. Taxonomy (GTDB): domain Bacteria; phylum Pseudomonadota; class Alphaproteobacteria; order Rhizobiales; family Kaistiaceae; genus Kaistia; species Kaistia hirudinis. Next base: position 949,456 of record NZ_JACIDS010000001.1, on the reverse strand, counting down.
GAACATGTATGAGGCGATGCGAGCGGCCGCGCAGGTCTCCTATGTCCGCCAGCCCGACCACCGCAAATGGCTGACCGCGCCGGAGATCGTTCGCGCCGCGACGGAAGGCGGCGCCCGGCTCGCCGGCATGGAGCATGTCGGCGTCCTCGCGCCGGGCAAGCGCGCCGACATCGTCTTCCTGTCGCTCGAACATCCGAACTGGACGCCGATCAACGACCCGGCCAACCAGCTCGTCCTGGTCGAGGATGCGACGGCGGTGCGCCATGTCATGGTCGACGGCCGCTTCATCGTCCGCGACGGCCGCCATGTCTCCGCCGATCTGGCGCGGCTCGCCGTCGAGGCGGAGGCGGCGCGCGATCACATGGCGCGCGCCAATGCCGATGCGGCGGCGAAGGTCGCGAAGCTCGAGGATGCGGTCACGGCCTTCTGCCGCGGCCTCTCCTCGAAGCCCTATCGCGTCGAGCGCTATGCCGCATTCCCCTGCCGCTGCGAGGAGACCGGCGGCTTTTCGGCAGAGGCCGTCTGACGCCGGCGCTTGGGCTCGCGGGCCGGCATCAACCGGCGGATCACCGCCACGGCCAGCACGGCGACCAGCACGGCCGCCACGATCCAGGCTGGACGGATGCCGGCATTGAGCGCCCAGTTCGTCGGCAGCACGCGGGCGAGCGGGGCGTGCACCTTCCAGAAATAATACCCGGCCTCGGCGAAGGCGGTGCCGATCACCACGACCGCACCGAGCAGAGCCGTGGCGGCGAGCGAGCCGACGCGCGGCGCGCCGAGCCAAGCGGCCAGCAGGCGCCAGAGGCCGAGCCACACGGCGAGCGCAGCGATCGCGATCGGCTCGGTCACGCCGAGCTTCGATTGCAGGAAGAAATGCACGGTGGCGAGCGCCGCGATCGGGTAGATCAGGACATGCAGCCGCCGCCATTCGAGGCCGCCCATGCGCCGCATCATGCCGTCGGTGGAGGTGATCGCGAGCGGGATCAGCATGATCAGCGCGATGAAGCCGATGGCGAGATAGACCCGCGCCACGATCTCCGAGGCGACCTTGCCGACATCCCACGCCATGTCGCCGGCATAGGCGACGAGGTGGATCACGACATAGGCGAAGACGGCGACGCCGAGCGGCCGGCGCACGAAGACGAGCTCCGGCCATTGCCAGACGTGCCGCAGCGGCGTGACCGCGAGCGTCAGCAGCAGCAGCCGGACGGCCCAGAGGCCGCTCTGATGGTTGATCTCGATCCACACCCGCGGCCCGAGCGTTCCGGCGAAGGCGCGCCAGACGAGCCAGAGCCCGGGCAGGAACACGCCGACGAATACCGCTGCGCGCAGCAGCGAGAAGGCGCCGCGCCGGTCCTGCCAGGGGAGTATCCTCGGTCTGCTCATCCGGTGCGGTCCTTCGCCAATGGTTCGGGGTCGATCTGACCGCAATACGCTGAAACGGTCTTCCCGGTTACACCGCCGACGTTCATGCCTTCGTGATCGGCTGGCAACAAAGCGACACGATGCGCTTACGTTTGATACAAGTCATTGTTTGACCAAGAATTTCTGCAACTGCTAGGAGTGGCTCCATTCGGCAGCAGCTATGAGACCCATGAGCGAACAAGACCAGAAGGCGGCAAACAGGCCCTCCACCGAGGCGCTGAAGGCGATCCTCGGTGCGCCGGCAGGGCGGCGTCCACGCGGCCGGCTGCTGCGCCGCCTCGCCATCGGGCTCGTCGTCCTCGTCGTGGCGGCGCTCGCGGCCTGGTTCTTTTTCGGCCGCGGCGGCACGTCCTATGTCTACACCACCGACAAGGCGACGACCGGCGACCTGACCGTCACCGTCACGGCCACGGGCTCGATCCAGCCGATCGAGCAGGTGGATGTGTCGAGCGAACTCTCCGGCCGGGTGAAATCGGTGTTCGTCGACTACAACAGCCGCGTGAAGACGGGTGATGTCCTCGCCGAGCTCGTGACCGACACGCTCGAAGTGAATGTCGACAGCGCGCGGGCCAAGCTCGCCGCCGCGAATGCCACGGTCGCCAAGCTGCAGGCCGTGATCGCGCAGATGAAGAACGTGCTCGACAGCAAGAAGGTGCTCGTCGACCGCAATGTCTCGTCCTCGCAGGAGCTCATCGACGCGCAGGCCAACTATGATGCCGCCATCGCGGCCGTCGACGCCGCCAAGGCCGAGGTGGATGCCGCGGAGGCCAATCTGCGCCTCGCCGAAACCAATCTCACCAAGGCCAAGATCGTCTCGCCGATCGACGGTGTCGTGCTGACGCGCAGCGTCGATCCGGGCGCGACCGTCGCCGCGTCCCTCTCCGCGCCGGTGCTGTTCGTCCTCGCCGGCGACCTCGCCAAGATGGAACTGCGCGTCGATGTCGACGAGGCCGATGTCGGCCAGGTCAAGATCGGCCAGAAGGCCACCTTCACGGTCGACGCCTTCCCCGACCGCGTCTTCCCCGCGGCGATCAAGGACGTGCGCTTCGTGTCCGAGACGGTGCAGAACGTCGTCACCTACAAGGCGCTGCTCTCCGTCGACAATTCGGAGCTGCTGCTGCGCCCCGGCATGACCGCCACTGCCGACATCGTCGTCAACGAGGTCCAGAACGCGACGCTCATTCCGAACGCGGCCTTGCGCTACGCGCCGCCGACGACGGACGCCTCGGGCGGCGGCTTCCTGTTCTTCCGCGCGCCGCGCTCGGCGCCGATGACCAATGCGGAGCCGACCGGACATGGGCGGACGGTCTGGGTGCTGCGGGACGGCGTGCCCGTCTCCGTCACGATCGAGATCGGCGCCTCGGACGGCAGCCGCACGGCCGTGCGCTCCGGCGACATCAAGCCCGGCGACGCGCTGATCGTCGACGCCACCAAGGCGGGTTGAGGCGGTGGCCGTGAGCGAGGCGCCGCTGATCGAGTTTCGCGACGTCGCCAAGGTCTATGGCGAGGGCGAGGCGCGCGTCGCCGCGCTGGACGGCGTCAGCTTCACCATCGATACCGGCGAATTCGTCGCGATCATGGGACCGTCCGGCTCCGGCAAGTCGACGACCATGAACATCCTCGGCTGCCTCGATACGCCGAGCTCGGGCGAATATCTCTTTGCCGGCATCCCGACCACGACGCTCGAACGGGCGCAGCTCACGCTGCTGCGCCGCCATATGCTCGGCTTCGTCTTTCAGGGCTTCAACCTGCTCGCGCGCACCTCGGCGGTGGAGAATGTCGAGCTGCCGCTGGTCTATCGCGGCATGGAGGCGGCCGAGCGGCGGCAGCGCGCGCTGGCGGCGCTGGCCCGCGTCGGCCTCTCCGGCCGCGCCGATCACACGCCGTCGCAGCTCTCCGGCGGCCAGCAGCAGCGCGTCGCGATCGCCCGCGCCATCGTCACTGATCCGGCTGTGCTGCTCGCCGACGAGCCCACCGGCAATCTCGATACGCGCACCTCTGCCGAGATCATGGAACTCGTCACGGCGCTCAACCGCGAGCAGGGTATCACCGTGATCATGGTCACGCATGAGCCGGATATCGCCGCCCATGCGCGCCGCACCATCCGCTTCGTCGATGGGCGGATCGAATCCGACGAGGAACGCGCGGAGCCGGCCCATGCTCTATGAGGCGTTCAAGCTCGCGCTCAAGGCGATCCGTCGCAACAAGCTGCGTTCCTTCCTCACCGTACTCGGCATCGTCATCGGCGTTGCCGCCGTCATCGCCATGGTCACGGTGGGCAATGGCACGACGGCCAAGGTCACCTCCGAGATCTCGAAGCTCGGCTCGAACCTGCTCTTCGCCCGGCCCGGCCAGTTCGGTCCGGGCCGCGCCAGCACAACGGCCAAATCGTTCAATGCGCGCGACGTCACCGCGATCGAAGATCAGGTGACGGGCCTGCGCGCCGTCGCGCCGCTCACCCAGTCGAGCCAGACCGTGATCTTCGGCGGCGAGAGCCGGACATCCTCGATTACGGGAACCAATGCCGCTTATCTGACGGCGCTCGACTGGGACATTGCGAGCGGGCGCGGCTTCCTCGACAGCGACGAGCGTGGCGGCCGCGCCGTCTGCATCATCGGCCAGACGGTGCGCTCCAAGCTGTTCGGCTCGACCGATCCGCTCGGCCAGTCGATCCGCGTCGGCAAGATCTCCTGCGAGGTGATTGGCACGCTGGCCAGGAAGGGCCAGTCCGGCATGGGCAGCGACCAGGACGACGTCGTGCTGATGCCGCTCCGCACCTTCCAGCGCCGCATCGCCGGGAATACCGATGTCGCGGTCGTCGTCGTCTCGGCCCGCGACGGCGTCTCGACGTCCAAGGTCCAGAGCGATCTGGAGCGGCTGCTGCGTGAGCGGCGCGGCATCATCGCCGGCAAGGAGGATGATTTCACCGTCAACGACATGACGCAGATGCTGGAGACCGTGACGGGAACGACGACGCTGCTCACCGGCCTGCTTGGCGCCGTCGCGGCCGTCAGCCTGCTGGTCGGCGGCATCGGCATCATGAACATCATGCTCGTCTCGGTGACGGAGCGTACGCGCGAGATCGGCATCCGCCTCGCCATCGGCGCGCTGGAAGGGCAGGTGCTGACGCAGTTCCTCGTCGAGGCGACGGTGCTGTCGCTGTTCGGCGGCCTCGCCGGCATCCTGCTCGGCCTCGGCCTCGCCTTTGCGACCGTGACGGCGCTCGGCGTGCCCTTCGTCGTCAGCCCCGCGATCATCATCCTCGCCTTCGCCTTCTCGGCGGCGATCGGCATGATCTTCGGCTATTTCCCAGCCCGCCGCGCCGCCCATCTCGACCCGATCGAGGCACTGCGACACGAATAGGCGAGGGCGGGCGTGTCGGTTCCGGGCGAAAATAATCTATCCCCGCCCCCTCCTAGCGGGCGCATACTTGCCTCATCCCCGTCCACCGAAGAGGGCGAACCGGTCGTTCCGTTTGCGGGTGGGGCTCGGCGGGCCTTGGGGCGAGGGGTCACGTGCCTCGCCCCAAAGGGCGGCTGGAACTCCGATGCGCTGGGTCCGTACACGTGGGCCAGCGGCGGGCGTTGGGCTTCTTCCGTAAGGCGGAGGCTGGCGTGGGACGTGCCGCCGGGTGACCCAGCAACGAAACACCCACGGTCCATCGGTACCGGTCGCAGATCTCGTCGGCGCGGGGCGCCGGCTGCCGTAAACGGGCGGCTCGGGCACCTCATCTATCCAATTCAGCCGGCGCGCCGCCCGCGCGCGGGCACTCGGCCGCCCCGCGCGACCTCTTCGCTCACAACCCTGCGGCCAAGGCCGGCGGGGATGAAGGTGTTGGCCGGCGGCGGCGCCGAAGGCTGCGCGCTTCTTCTGACTGCCGGCGCGGGTTTCCTGAAGCCTCTTATCACTGATGGAACGAAAGCGGCCGCCAGAGGCGATCGTCGAAACGAAACGGACGGCGGCTGACGATGCGAAGGGTCTCCGCGCCCGGATGCCGGGGATTGATGAGCAAGTTGGCGCTTTCTGGAACGATCACGGATGGGACATGCAGCAAAGCGCTTCGCCGCGTCGCCAGCCAATCGTCGCCGAAGGCGGCCGGGTCGTCAGGGATCTTCGGCACCATCTCGGGCGGAGTGTCGCCGGTCTCGATACCGATCAGAAGGTAGTCATCCGGAAGCAGGTCTGGCGTCAGATCGAGGTGAACCCGCACCTCCAGCACGGCGAGCGCCGCGGCTTCGGCCGTATAGATCATCGGGTGACCGGGCGTATTCCAGCGACCGCCGTAGAGCCGCGCGCCTTCGCCCAGCAGATCGGCATGTGCCGCACGGCAGATCCGCCAGACGATCATCAGGCGGCGAGGCCGTGATCGATCCGTGCGAGCAGGTCCCGGACGATGAGGGTGCCCTGGGCGGTGTCGAGCAGCGCGATCGGCGCCTCGCCATCGAGCGCGGTCGTCGGACGGCGCAGCCAGCGGCCGGCCTTCTCCTTCGATCCGAAGATCTCTTCTGCGGTTGCGATGATGCCGGCCGCGCGCATGAGCCGGTCGGACTGGTCCGGCGTCAGCGTACCGATCGTCTTGCGGTGCGAGAGCGTCTTTCGCGGCAACACGACGGCATCGACTTCGGCGAGACTCAACCGCCCGCTGGCGACGACATGCTCGATCGTGCCGATCGGCAATCCGCCGCGAACCGCATCGACCAGATCGCGCCGGCTACGCACGGCATGGCCGACGATCGCCTCGCCGCCGACGATTTCGAGTTCATGATGATAGGACACCGATCTTGCTCCCGGCGATATGCACCCAAGATAGGGGCATATCGCCGGGGCGACAAGATTGGTTCTCGACCTACGAGCACCCGCTCGTATTGCCGCAGGTATCGCACTTCAGGCAGGTGCCGTTGCGCACCATGGTGAAGTTGCCGCATTCGGTGCAGCTTTCGCCCTCATAGCCCTTCATGCGGGCGATCGCGGCTTTTTCGGCCTTGGTCGCCTTGGGGGCGGCGGACGGGGCGGGGGCTGCTTCCGCCGGCTCGGCATAGCCGGTGGCAAGCTCCGCCTCGGGCTCGACGGCGAGGTCGCGCTTGAAGGCGGTCGCCGTGTTGCCCGCCGTGCCGGCGCGCAGCGGCATCACCTTGCCGAGCGTGGCCGGGCCGCCGGCAGAGCCCTTGGGCTCGGCAGCGCGCTCGACGAGCTTGAAGCGCTCGGTCTTGCCGCGGACGAGGCCGTGCGAAATCTCGGCCGGCTTCTCCGGCGCATCGCCGCCGACCGTGGTCGTGTCGATGTCGTCGGGGTTCACATGGGCGAGGTCGTAGCGGTCGAGATAGGAGACGGCGAGCTCGCGGAAGATATAGTCGAGGATCGACGTCGCATTCTTGATCGCGTCATTGCCCGTCACCATGCCAGCCGGCTCGAAGCGCGTGAAGGTGAAGGCGTTCACGAACACGTCGAGCGGCACGCCATATTGCAGGCCGACCGAGACCGCGATCGAGAAGCTGTCCATCAGCGCGCGGAAGGCGGAGCCTTCCTTGTGCATGTCGATGAAGATCTCGCCGAGGCGGCCGTCATTATATTCGCCGGTGCGCAGATACACCTTGTGGCCGCCGACCATCGCCTTCTGGGTGTAGCCCTTGCGGCGATCCGGCATCTTCTCGCGCTTGCGCACCTCGACGATGCGCTCGACGATCCGCTCCGCGATCTGCTCGGCGCGGGCGGCGGCGGGCTTGGCGACCAGCGCCTCGGCGGCGTCCTCCGCATCGTCCTCGTCATCGGCGAGGAGCTGCGAATTCAGCGGCTGCGACAGCTTCGAACCGTCGCGATAGAGCGCATTGGCCTTGAGGCCGAGCTTCCACGACAGCATGTAGGCGCTCTTCGCCTCTTCCACCGTCGCATCGTTCGGCATGTTGATGGTCTTGGAGATCGCGCCCGAAATGAAGGGCTGCGCCGCCGCCATCATGCGGATGTGGCTCTCGACCGAGAGATAGCGCTTGCCGAGCTTGCCGCAGGGATTGGCGCAGTCGAACACGGCATAGTGCTCGGTCTTGAGGAAGGGCGCGCCCTCGAGCGTCATCGCGCCGCAGACATGGATGTTCGCGGCCTCGATCTCCTTCTTGGAGAATCCGAGCGCAGGCAGGATCTCGAAGGTCGGGTCGTTCAACTCCGCATCGGAGAAGCCGAGCACATCCTTGCAGAAGGCCTCGCCGAGGTTCCACTTGTTGAAGACGAACTTGATGTCGAAGGCGGCGACGAGCGAACCCTCGACCTTCTCCAGCACCTCGTCGGTGAAGCCCTTGGCCTTCAGCGCGCTCGTATTGACGCCGGGCGCCTGCTTCAGCGAGCCGTGACCGACCGCATAGGCCTCGATCTCGGCGATCTGGTGCTCGGCATAGCCGAGCTGCCGCAGCGCCTCGGGAACCGCGCGGTTGATGATCTTGAAATAGCCGCCGCCGGCCAGCTTCTTGAACTTCACCAGCGCGAAGTCGGGCTCGATGCCGGTGGTGTCGCAATCCATGACGAGGCCGATCGTGCCGGTCGGCGCGATCACCGTCGCCTGCGCATTGCGGTAGCCATGCGCCTCGCCGAGCTCCAGCGCGCGATCCCAGGTCGCCTTGGCGCGCTCCGAAAGGCGCTTGTCCTTGAGCGAGTCATGGTCGAGCGGCACCGGGAAGACGGTCAGGCCCTCATAGCCGGCGACTTCGGCATAGGCGGCGCGACGATGGTTGCGGATGACCTTGAGCATCGGCTCGCGGTTCTTCGCATAGCCCGGGAAGGCGCCGAGCTCCTTGGCCATCTCGGCCGAGGTGGCATAGGCAACGCCGGTCATGATCGCGGTCAGCGCGCCGCAAATGGCGCGGCCTTCCGCCGAGTCATAGGGAATGCCGGAGGTCATCAGCAGGCCGCCGATATTGGCGTAGCCGAGGCCGAGCGTGCGGAATTCGTAGGAGAGTTCCGCGATCTCCTTCGACGGGAACTGCGCCATCAGCACGGAGATCTCGAGCACGACCGTCCACAGCCGGCAGGCATGCTCATAGGCCTCGACGTCGAAGACGCCGTCCGCAGCGCGAAACTGCAGCAGGTTCAGCGACGCCAGGTTGCAGGCGGTATCGTCGAGGAACATATATTCCGAGCACGGATTGGAGGCGTTGATGCGCCCCGAAGCCGGGCTGGTGTGCCACTCATTCATGGTGGTGTTGAAATGCAGGCCCGGATCGGCGGAAGCCCAGGCGGCATAGCCGATCTGCTCCCAGAGATCGCGCGCCTTCAGCGTCTTGGCGACCTTGCCGTCGGTGCGGCGGATCAGCTTCCAGTCGCCATCGGTCTCGACCGCGCGGAGGAACTCGTTCGAGATCGAGACGGAATTGTTCGAGTTCTGGCCCGAGACGGTCAGATAGGCCTCGCTATCCCAATCGGTGTCGTAGATCGGGAAGTCGATGTCGGTGTAGCCCTGCTTCGCGAACTGGATGACGCGCAGGACATAGTTCTGCGGCACCATCGCCTTCTTCGCGGCGCGGATCTCGCGCTTCAGGGCCGGGTTCTTGGCCGGGTCGAAGCAATCATCGCCCGAGCCCTCGCAATTGACGCAGGCCTTGAGGATGGCCTTGAGGTGCTGCGCATTGATCTTGGAGCCGGTGACGAGCGCGGCGACCTTCTGCTCCTCGCGCACCTTCCAATTGATGTAGTTCTCGATATCCGGATGGTCGGCATCGACCACCACCATCTTGGCGGCGCGGCGGGTCGTGCCGCCCGACTTGATCGCGCCCGCGGCGCGGTCGCCGATCTTCAGGAAGCTCATCAGGCCGGACGACTTGCCGCCGCCGGAGAGCCGCTCGCCCTCGCCACGCAGGCGCGAGAAATTGGAGCCGGTGCCGGAGCCATACTTGAACAGGCGCGCCTCGCGCACCCAAAGGTCCATGATGCCGCCCTCATTGACGAGGTCGTCCTGCACGGACTGGATGAAGCAGGCATGCGGCTGCGGATGCTCGTAGGCGGTCTTCGACTTCGTCAGCTTGCCGGTCTTGAAGTCGACATAGAAATGGCCCTGGCTCGGCCCGTCGATGCCATAGGCCCAATGCAGGCCGGTGTTGAACCACTGCGGCGAATTCGGCGCGACCTTCTGGGTCGCGAGCATGAAGCGCAGCTCGTCATAGAAGGCGGCGGCATCGGCCTCGCCGTCGAAATAGCCGCCCTTCCAGCCCCAATAGGTCCAGGTGCCGGCGAGACGGTCGAAGACCTGGCGGGAATCGACCTCGCCGACGCTGCGCTCGTTCTCCGGCAGCGCCGCCAGCGCCTTCTCGTCGGCGACCGAGCGCCACAGGAAGGAGGGGACGTCGTTTTCCTCGACGCGCTTCAGCCGCGCGGGGACGCCGGCCTTGCGGAAATATTTCTGGGCGATGATGTCGCTCGCCACCTGGCTCCAGCTCGACGGCACCGCGATGCCTTCGAGGCGAAACACGATCGAGCCGTCCGGATTGCGGATCTCGCTCTTGGTGGTCCGAAACTCGATACCCGCATACGCCGACTGGCCTTCGGTGGTGTAGCGACGTTCGATCCGCATCCTGGTCAAAGCCTCTTTGTCTCGCATGGCGGGAAATGCCCGCCATGGGCCGACCTCACAGCATAGGCCGGCACCAGTTCATGTCCAACGCTGCCCGCCGATGTGGCCCCGGAGAACCATCATCTTGTAGGCGACCTTACGCAGGAACTCTAAATATAGTGTTTCCAGACGCATTCAGCCAGCGCGGGAGGTCGGGTTCCACGACGAAAAAAGATCGTCGCGGCGACCATGTCCGTTCGCCGACGTTACGCAGAAACTCGTGGTTGGGTTGGAAAATCCGGGGCGCGAGGCGCCGGTGCGCATTCCGTTCTTAACGGGTCAGAAGCTATGCCGAGTCCGACGAGAGCGTCAAGGAATGGTAGGCGACAAACTTTCGGCGGCTACATCTGGACAGCCGCATGGAATTATGGGCGGCGGCACGATGGCCGCGCGAGACCGGCGGGATTTCGCGCATTCCGGCCTCGGCGCCTCCCTGCGACAGGGGGATGACGGTCATGGGACTGTCATGATCTGTCCTCGGTTTCCACAGGACCGGGATAACTTGCCGGAGATGGCCGGGTCGTCGGAGCGGGCGCGTAGGTGGAGGCGCGACGGCTCGGCGCCGTGCCCGACAGGCCTGCCTGATCAGCGCATTAGCAGCGCAGGCTCATGGGATCTGTCATCAGGCGGCGCCAAAGCCATCTCGACGCCGCCGCGGACGGGCGGGGCCGAATCACCGCCGGGGCGAGACGCCGCAGACGAAGTCGAGACCCCAGCGGTCGGCGAGCTGCCGCGCCTCGGCATGGGCGTTCGGCCGGGCGCCGTCGACCATGCCCATCACGCAGGAGCGGCCCGAGGGCTCGATGCGATAGACGACGAGGCTGCTATAGTCGAGCCGCCCCACGGCCGGGCCATAGGCGTAGCGCACGATGGCGGCGATGGTGGCGACGTCGCCGGCGCGCTTGCGCAGGCGCCATTCGACCGTGTCGCCCGCCTCGTAGAAGCTGCCGAGCCCGAGCGCATCCGCGGCGCCATCGGCGTTGAACGTCACTTCCGAGCTGTCGGGTTCCGCGGTCCAGATGACGGCGATCGTGGCGTGGCCCGGGCAGCGGCGCATATCGACCACGCCGGGCTCGGGGGAGGCGACCGTCTCGCAGCGCTCATAGTCGAAGCGCGAATAGGCGCTGTCGAAGGTGCGCCCCATCGCCGGCCGGATCAAGGCGAAGAGCATGACGCATAGGAGGATGAGCGCGCGGGACAAGGGCGGTCTCCGGCGGCCGGTAGGGCCGCGACGCGCCGTGCTAGCCGCGCTGCGGCTCGGGCGATATGACCGCCGTCACAGGAGAGAGGGGTCGCTCGCCGATCCGCTCGGCCACCATGATCAGATAGCCGTCCGGGTCGAGAACGAAGACCTCGCGCTGGCCGCTCTCGCGGTCGCCGGTCCGCCGCCAGACCTCGCGCGGCCCATGATGGAGCGGAACGCCCGCGGCGGCGATTCGGGCCTCTACGGCCGCGACGTCGGCGACATAGAGCTGGAACATGACGCCGCGCCCGAATGGCCGCTCGAGCGGTCCGGTCTCCCAGACATTAGCGCGCTGATGCAGCATCACCTGGGCGCCTTCGGGCCGCTCCAGATAGGCGAAGAACTGATCGGGACGGGAATAAGCGACGGCGAAACCGAGGACGTCACGCCAGAAGGGAAGGCTCGCGGCGAAATCCTCCACCAGCAGCTCGGGCACCATCGGTGCCCAGCCCGTGCGTGGGGGTGTTTCGGTCATCGATGCGCGAGCCAAGGCGTGGCGCGAGGCACGCGGCTAGGACGGCGTCCAGGCGTCGTAATCGCCGCTGACGCGCGGACGCTCATCGGCGCCGACGATCGAGCCGGGCGGGCGATAGGCGAGGGGCGTCCCGGTCGGATTCGGCCGATGCGGCTTCTGCCACTCGCGCGGCTTGTAGTCCTGCTGGGTCGGCGGCGTGTCGGTGCGGTGGTGCATCCAGCCGTGCCAGCCGGTCGGAATCTTCGAGGCGTCGGCATAGCCGTTATAGATCACCCAGCGCCGCTCCGCGGAGCCGCCGGCCGTGTGATGCTTGTCGGGCGTGCGATAATAGGTGTTGCCGAACTCGTCGGTGCCGACCTTCTCGCCCTTGCGCCACGTATAGAAACGCGTGCCCATGGTCTGCCCGTTCCACCAGGTGAAGAGTTCGGTCAGAAACCAGCCCATCGGCGTCAGCCTCCGTTAGCGATCGTTCGAGCCTTATGCCGCCGCGCGGCGGGCAAGTCAAAGCCCTGCGGCGGGAATCGGTGGACGCGGCGGGGCATTGCGCGCTTCCGTCGCGCTGCGCGTCAGCGCGTCGCGGAGCGCCGTCACCTGTCCGCGGAGGCTCGCCATGTCGTCCAGCCCCTGCGGAATGTGCTCGGCGAGGGTGAGCGTCGCCCGGCAGGCCTCGCCGCGAATCGCACGGCCCCGTTCGGTCAGCCGCACGCGCACCTGCCGCTCGTCGTTCGCGTCGCGGCGGCGCTCGACAAAGCCGGCCGCCTCGAGGCGCTTCAAAAGAGGGGTCAGCGTGTTCGACTCGAGAAACAGCCGCTCGCCGATCTCACCGACGGTCAAATCGTCGGCAGCACCGAGGGTCACGAGGACCAGATATTGCGCATAGGTGATCTGCAGCTGGTCGAGCATCGGACGATAGGCCCGGCTGAACGCATTGCTCGCGGAATAGAGCGCGAAGCAGAGCAGATCCTCGAGCCCAATCTCCTCGGTCTTCAGTCCATCTCGCGTCATGCCGGCCTCCATCGATCGACCGTCGAAAATAGATCGCGCGCGATTGAATCGGAAGCGCACGAAATGCATGGCTGCCCTTCCAAATATGCAATCGTGCACGATTAAATCGTGTGCGATTGATTGATCGCCGCCACCGAGGCGGTTCATTCCGGCGAACCTCGCCGCCAACGACATCTGGAGCACAGCATGACGCCGCTTTACACCACTTCGGCCACGGCGACCGGCGGCGGCCGCGACGGCCACAGCGCCACGGCCGATGGCCGTCTTTCTCTCGATCTGAGCGTTCCGCGCGAACTCGGCGGTGCCGGTGGGCCGGGCACCAATCCCGAGCAGTTGTTCGCGACCGGCTATGCCGCCTGCTTCCTCGGCGCGCTGCGCTTCGTGGCCGGCAAGGAAAAGCAGAAGCTTCCGGATCAGACGGCGGTCACCGCTTCGGTCGGCATCGGTCCGCGCGACGACGGCACGGGCTTCGGTCTCGACGTCGCGCTTACGGTCGCCGTTCCCGGCTTCGACAAGGCGCTCGCGGAAGACCTCGTCGCCAAGGCCCATATCGTCTGCCCCTATTCCGAGGCGACGCGCAGCAATCTGGCCGTCCGGCTCAGCGTCACAGTCTGACCCAAACGAAAAGGCCCGCGCGAACCGCGCGGGCCTCTCGATCTTCAAAGTCGTGCGGGCGAACTAGCCCTGCGAGCGGCGCTGCCACCAGCCACCGCGCTTCGGACGATTGTCCTCGACGGGCTGCGGCGCGGGCGTGGGCTCGGGCTCGTTCTGAAGCTCGATCTGAACCTCAACCTCGACCTCAGCCTCGGGGACGACCGCCTCTTCGGCGCTCGCCTCGATCGCATCCTCGGTGACGACATGGAGGTCGGACGGCCCATCGGTGGGCTCGTCATCCTCGTCGTCGCCGACCTCCGGCATGTCGAGTTCCGGCTGGTCATCGATCGAGTCGAACAGCGGCACTTCCATCTCGCCGACATCGGCGACCGGAACGTCGTCCTCGATCAGCCGCTCGCCGGCGTCTTCGGGATCGATCTCGCGGATCCCGGTCGGCTCGACCTCGACATAGCGATCCGACAGGACCTCGCCGGTCTCGTCCAGTTCGAGCGAGGGCTGGTCGCCGCCTTCCAGGCCGTTCTCGTCGGCGCCATTGCGGCGACCGCGACGGCCGCCGCGACGGCCGCGCCGGCGACGGCGCTTGGCTTCGGCGCTCTCGGCCGATTCGGCGCCCTCGGCGGCTTCGCCCTCGGCCGCTTCCGCGACGTCGCCTTCGTCCTCGCCGTCTTCGTCCTCGCCGCCATCCTCGCCATCGGCAGCTTCCGACGTCGCCTGGCTATCGCCCTCGGCCGATGCAGCCGGGCCGTCGCCACGACGCCGCCGACGACGGCGACGCTTGCGGCGTCCGCCGCCTTCGCCACCGCGTTCCGACGCGGCTTCCTCGGGCTCGGCCTCGGCCTCGGCGGTTTCGATTTCCTCCTCCTCGACGACGACCTCGTCGACCGGCTCGATCGAGTCCGGCTGGACGATGGTCGGCGCGGGAACCGGAAGCTCGCGCGGCGTCACGGGCTCGCCGCGTTCCAGCGTGTAGTGCGCGGCCGACGTCACGCTCTCGTCGGCGAGAACGGTGATCGAAATGCCGAAGCGCTCTTCAATCTCGGCCAGATGGCCGCGCTTCTGGTTGAGGATGTAGAGGGCGACGGCGACCCGCGTGCGGATGATGAGGTTGTGCGTCGCGCCCTTGAGCAGACCGTCCTCGATCGAGCGCAGCACATGCAGCGCGACCGAAGCCGGCGCGCGGACATGTCCGGTGCCGTGGCAGTGCGGGCAGACCTCCATCGAGCTCTCGACGACGCCCGTCCGGATACGCTGGCGCGACATTTCGAGCAGGCCGAAATGCGAGATGCGGCCGACCTGGATGCGCGCGCGATCGTTCTTGAGCGCGGTCTTCAGCTTGTTCTCGACGGCGCGGTTGTTCCGCTTCTCCTCCATGTCGATGAAATCGATCACGATGAGGCCTGCGAGATCGCGCAGGCGCAGCTGGCGCGCCACTTCCTCGGCCGCTTCCAGATTGGTCTGGTAGGCCGTGTCCTCGATATTGTGCTCGCGCGTGGAACGGCCGGAGTTCACGTCGATCGCAACCAGCGCTTCCGTCTGGTTGATGACGAGATAGCCGCCGGACTTCAGCGTCACCTGCGGCGAGAACATCGCGTCGAGCTGCGCTTCCACGGCGTAGCGCGCGAAGATCGGCTGCGTCTCGCGGTAGGGCTGGACGTTCTTGGCATGGCTCGGCATGAGCATGCGCATGAAGTCCTTCGCCTCGCGGTAGCCGTCGTCGCCGGCGACGAGGATTTCGTCGATGTCCTTGTTGTAGAGGTCGCGGATCGACCGCTTGATCAGGCTGCCTTCCTCATAAACGAGGGTGGGCGCCGCAGAGCGCAGCGTCAGCTCGCGCACATTCTCCCAAAGGCGCAGCAGATATTCGAAGTCGCGCTTCACCTCGGGCTTGGTGCGCGAGGCGCCCGCGGTGCGCAGGATGACGCCCATGCCTTCCGGCACGTCCAGCTCGGAGGCGACTTCCTTGAGGCGCTTGCGATCCGCCGTATTGGTGATCTTGCGCGAAATGCCTCCGCCACGGGCCGTGTTCGGCATCAGCACCGAATAGCGGCCGGCGAGCGAAAGATAGGTCGTCAGAGCCGCGCCCTTGTTGCCGCGCTCCTCCTTGACCACCTGCACCAGCAGCACCTGCCGGCGCTTGATCACTTCCTGGATCTTGTACTGCCGGGCGCGCACGCGCTGGCGCTCCGGCACTTCCTCGAGCGCATCCTCGGCGCCGACGGATTCGACGCTGTCCTCGGGATGCTCCTCCTCGCCGCCGATCTCCTCGACATGGCTGTCGGAGGGCGGCGCGTCGAGGTCGCCATTGTCTTCGGACGCCGCGGCAGCGGCCTCGGTCTCTTCCGAAGCGGTCTCGGCGGCGCCTTCGGCCGGCTGCTCATCCGATGCCGCGGGGGCTTCGGCGGGGGCTTCGGAAACCTGCTCCGCCTCGCTGGCGGCGCTCGCATGGCGCGACTGGCGCTTGGCGGCCTGGCGCGACGCGCGCTCCTCGGCCTCGCGCTCCTCCGCTTCCTCGGCCTCGATCAGGGCCTGACGGTCGGCGACGGGGATCTGATAATAGTCGGGATGGATTTCCGAGAAGGCGAGGAAGCCGTGGCGGTTGCCGCCATATTCGACGAAGGCCGCCTGCAGCGACGGCTCGACGCGCGTGACCTTGGCTAGATAGATATTGCCGCGCAGCTGCTTGCGGCTCGCAGACTCGAAGTCGAACTCCTCGACCCGGTTGCCGCGCACCACAACGACCCGAGTCTCCTCGGGGTGGGTGGCGTCGATGAGCATCTTGTTGGCCATAGTGCAGATTCTCCGGAGCCTCCGCTCGGACGCGTGCGGCCGGCGGAAGGCGCCGACGCCGCGGTGGTCGCGGGGAGACTGTCATGGGGGATGTGGGGAAATGCTGGAAGCACGCCCAAGGCCACCGAACCCGTCGACAAAGCGACGCCGGAATCACCCGGCATCATGCTTGTGAAGGGAAAGAACTCCGGCAGGACCATGTTGACGCGCTTGAAACCCGTTCGTTGCGGCGGCGCGGGGACAGAGCCACCAGTGCACGCGACGATGGATCGCCGCGCGAACCGCAGACAAGCCTCACCGTTGCGCGCGAAAACGAATGCGCCATGCGCGGCGAGGATGCCTGTCCATCCCCTGACCGAGCACCAGATTGAGCGCAAGACAACGATCCGGAACCTGCGACCTAGCCTCCGGTCCGGTTCCTTTCTTCGCCTCACCGCATCGCACCGGCAGCGCCCGAATGAAAGGCAAGCCGGCTGGAGGATGAATTCCAGGATTCCTTTTAGGCAAGGCGACGATTCTTGGCAAGGTTTTCGAGATGGGCGTATCAGGTCTACGGAAGGCGGGATGGGCGTGAAGACGGGGTTAACCATTCGCTCCTAATCGTCTAAACAGCCAAGGTCCGCCGGGACGCGTCTCTAGCGAACGGGTCGAATGCAGGAGCCAAGCATCAAACGCACGACCGGATCCCTGTTGCAGCGGATCGGATCGACGGTGGTTGTGGCCGTTCTGGTCGCGCTTTCCCTTGCCGTCCCGCATGCCGCGTCGGCTGCAGAGACGGCGGAGGCGGCGTCTGCGGCCGAGCCGTCCGCCGCCAATGCGCCCGCTGATGTCGTGGCGCGGGAGGCGCGGATCGTCGGCGACTCCCAGCGCACGCGTTTCGTCATGGACATGAGCGCGGCGGTCGATGTCTCGGTGTTCGTGCTCGATGAGCCCGACCGCGTCGTCATCGATCTGCCGCGGGTGACCTTCGCCCTGCCGGAAGGAGCCGGCGCGAAGGGCAAGGGGCTCGCCTCCGCCTTTCGCTACGGCATGATCTCGGCCGGCAAGTCGCGCATCGTTCTCGACGTCAGCGCACCGGTCAGTGTCGACAAGTCCTTCGTGCTTCCGGCCGCCGGCGACCAGCCTGCCAAGCTGGTGGTCGACATGGTGCCGACGACGCGCGAGAAATTCGCGGAGGCCGTGCGCACCTATCGCGCCAATGAGAAGGCCGTTGTCGGTGCTGCCGTCACGCCGCCCGCCGCGCCTCAAGCGGATGGCCGCCTGCGGATCGTCATCGATCCGGGCCATGGCGGCATCGATTCCGGCGCGATCGCCAAGTCGGGGACGATGGAGAAGGACATCGTGCTCGCCTTCGCGCAGCTGCTGCGCGACAAGCTCGCCGCGAGCGGGCGCTACGATGTCTCGATGACCCGCGACGACGACACCTTCATCTCGCTCGGCGGCCGCGTCGCATTCGCCCGCGCCCGTCATGCCGATCTGTTCGTCTCGATCCACGCCGATTCCTTCTTCGGCGCCGACGTCCGGGGGGCCACGGTCTATACGCTGTCCGAGAAGGCATCGGACCAGATGGCGGCGCGGATCGCCGAATCGGAGAACAAGTCCGACATCCTGGCCGGCGTCGCCATCACCGAGGATACCGACGAGGTGTCGGACATCCTGATCGACCTGGCGCGTCGCGAGACGAAAAATTTCGCCGTCGTCTTCGCGCGCAACATGATCAAGGAATTGAAGCCCAAGGTGCGGCTGTTCAAGCGGGCGCATCAGGAGGCGGGCTTCATGGTGCTCAAGGCGCCGGACGTTCCTTCGGCCCTCGTCGAACTCGGCTATCTCTCCAATCCGGATGACGAAAAGCTGCTGAAATCCGAGGAATGGCGCCAGACGACCGCGGATGCGATGAAGGGCGCCATCGACGACTACTTCCGTATGAAGCTCGCGCAGACCACCGGCTCGGTCGCGCCGGCCACGGCATCGCCGTGATTGCGCCGTTGCCCATGCGCAACGCGACGCGCCTTCGGGGATATCGGGGGCAGGGCGCCCCACAATCTCCACAAATCGACTGGAAGAGAGAACCCATCGGGGTTATCGAAGCCGGACCGGATGGTCCGGAACCCGGAGGTGCAGGGCCATCGCGGCCCGGTGTCGGCGATTTTGGGCGTGTTTGTCGCGCCGCGCGTTTCGCCGCGCTATGCTGCGTTGTCGAGCGGCTTGCCTTTCGGGTCCAGCTTAACTTGTGACCGGGGTCCGTCCCGTCGGCCGACCGGTATGCCGAAGATGGCGGATCGACGGGGAACGCGAGCGACATGTTTCTGCGACTGATCGGCTACATATTTGGGATAGGCGCCGTGTTCTTTCTGGTGGTTGCAGCGGGATTGGCCTGGTACGTCTCGGGCCTGACAGGCGGGCTTCCCTCGGTTGAGGTGCTCGCCAAGTACGAGCCGCCGGTGACGACGCGCATTCATGCCGCGGACGGTCAGCTCGTCGCCGAATATGCGCGCGAGCGGCGGCTCTATCTGCCGATCCAGGCGATCCCGGACCGCGTCAAGGCGGCCTTCATCTCGGCGGAAGACAAGAACTTCTACGAGCATTCCGGCCTCGACTATCAGGGCATCCTGCGCGCCGGCCTGCAGAACATCTCGGCGTTGTCGTCGAATGGGCGCATGATCGGCGCCTCCACGATCACGCAGCAGGTCGCCAAGAACTTCCTGCTGACGAACGAGCGCACGCTCGATCGCAAGATCAAGGAAGCGATCCTGTCGCTCCGCATCGAGCAGGCGAACTCGAAGGACAAGATCCTCGAGCTCTATCTGAACGAGATCTTCCTGGGGCTCGGCTCCTATGGCGTCGCCGCCGCCTCGCTCGCCTATTTCGACAAGTCGGTCCATGAGCTGACGCTCGCCGAGTCCGCCTATCTGGCGGCGCTGCCCAAGGGCCCGAACAACTACAATCCGTTCCGCTATCCCGATCGCGCGATCGAACGCCGCAACTGGGTGATCGACCGGATGGTCGAGAACGGCTACGCCACCAAGGACGAGGGCGAGGCCGCCAAGGCGCAGCCGCTCGGCGTCAAGACCCGCCGTGCCAGCCCGCACATCTTCGCCGCCGACTATTATGTCGAGGAAGTGCGCCGCCAGCTGATGCAGATCTATGGCGAGAAGTCGCTCTATGAGGGCGGCCTGTCGGTGCGCACCTCGCTCGATCCGGGCATGCAGGTCATGGCCCGCCAATCGCTGATGAACGGCCTCGTCTCCTTCGACGAGGAGCGTGGCTGGCGCGGGCCGGTCAAGAATGTTCCGATCGAAGGCGATTGGGGCGTGGCGGTCGGCTCGGTGCCGGCGCTGGCCGACATCTATGAATGGCGCCTCGCCATCGTCACGGCCGTCAACAAGGATGGCGCCGAGATCGGGCTGCAGCCCGGCCGCGATGGCGCCGGCAATCTGCTGTCCGATCGCGAGACGGGTACGATCCCTGCCTCCGAGATGGGCTGGGCGCTGCGTGGCAAGAAGAGCGTGCCCGGCGTGCTCAATGTCGGCGACGTCGTCTATGTCGAGCCGGCCGACGGTAAGCCCGACGCCTATCGCCTGCACCAGGTGCCCGCGATCGAAGGCGCGATGGTGGTCATGGATCCCCATACGGGCCGCGTGCTCGCCATGGATGGCGGCTTCTCCTACGCGGAGAGCGAGTTCAACCGCGCGACGCAGGCGATGCGCCAGCCGGGTTCCTCGTTCAAGCCGTTCGTCTACGCGGCGGCGCTCGACAATGGCTATACGCCGTCGTCGGTGGTGATGGACGCGCCGATCGAGATCGATCCGGGCTTCGGCCAGCCGATCTGGCGGCCGGAGAACTATGCCCAGAAGTTCTACGGCCCCTCGACGCTGCGCACCGGTATCGAGCAGTCGCGTAACGTCATGACCGTGCGCCTGGCGCAGGACATGGGCATGCCGCTCGTCGCCGAATATGCGAAGCGGTTCGGCGTCTATGATAATCTCGGACCGTTCCTGCCAAATGCGCTCGGTGCATCCGAGACGACCGTGCTGCGCATGGTGTCGGGCTATGCCGTGTTCGCCAATGGCGGCCGCCAGGTCCGTCCGACGCTGATCGACCGCATTCAGGATCGCTTCGGCAAGACGATCTACAAGCATGAGGACCGCGTCTGCGAAGGATGCGACGCGGATGCCTGGCACAATCAGGACGAGCCGGCCATCACGGATAATCGCGAGCAGGTGCTCGATCCGATGACGGCCTACCAGATCACTTCGATGATGGAAGGCGTGGTCCAGCGCGGCACCGCCACCGTCGTCAAGGAGGTCGGCAAGCCGATCGCCGGCAAGACCGGAACGTCCAACGACTATAAGGACGCCTGGTTCATCGGCTATTCGCCGGATCTCGTGGTCGGCGTGTTCCTCGGCTACGACACGCCCCGCTCGATGGGACGTGGCGAGACCGGCGGACAGGCGGCTGCGCCGATCGCGGCCGAGTTCCTGAAGCTCGCGCTCGCCGACAAGCCGGCGATCCCGTTCCGCATGCCCGAGGGCATGACGCTGATCCCGATCGACCGGAAGACCGGCATGCGCGCGAGCGCCGAGGGGCCGGGCGTGATCCTCGAAGCCTTCAAGCCGGGAACCGGTCCGCCCGACACCTATTCGATCATCGGGCAGACGGACGCCAATGGTCAGCCGCTGTCCGTGTCGCCTGAGTCCGATCGGGCCGTCATGTCCGGAACGGGCGGCCTCTACTGATCCAACCCTCCAGGAGGAGCTGTGAGCGCGCTATCGTCCTCATGGCTCCTCTGGGCCGTTCTGTCGGCCGTCTTCGCCGCCATGACGGCGATCCTCGCCAAGATCGGCATTGCCGGCGTCGGCTCCGATTTCGCGACCTTCATCCGCACGATCGTGATCCTGCTGGCGATCGCTGCTATGCTGACGGCGACACGGGGCTGGCAGGCGTTCGGCTCGGTCAGCACGCGGAGCTATGTCTTCCTCGTACTCTCGGGCCTCGCCACCGGCGCGTCCTGGCTCTGCTATTTCCGCGCGCTCAAGCTCGGCGACGCCGCGCGCGTGGCGCCGATCGACAAGCTCAGCGTCGTGCTGGTGGCGGTCTTCGGTGTCGCCCTACTCGGTGAGCGACTGTCGATGAAGAACTGGCTCGGCGTCGCGCTGATCGGTCTCGGTGCGCTCCTTGTCGCATCCCGCGCCTGAATCCCGGAAAGCCTTTAGCATCCGCCGCTTCGCCCCGATGACATCCACGTGCGCGCACGAATTTCAGCGTGAATTGACTTGACGATGCGCGCCGATTTGCGCACCTCTGCGCGTGCAGAGCCGGTCCGCTCAAGCGGCACGGCCCCAACCGGAACCCTCAACCCAATGCCAAGCGACAGTAGCAGTCGAATGTGCTTGCCGCCCGCGGCGATATTGGTTTGACCGGCTGATCCGGCTCACCAGGATCGGCGCGGCGGCCGATCGCAAATAGGTGAGCCATGGAAGAGAACATCCTCAAGGATCGTCCGATCGCAGAGGCGTCGGCGCTCGATCTCGAGCGCGGCCATGTCGCGGATGTCGTCGAGCATCTGAACGAGCAGGAGCCCGAGCAGGCGGCCGGTGTCGTCGCCGGCCTGCCGGACGAGCGCGTGGTCGAATTGCTCGACCAGCCGGAATTCGAGGACGCGGCGGAGGTCGTTGCGAACTTGCCGCTCGATCGCGCGGCGACGCTCCTCTCGGGCGTCTCGGCCGACCGCGCGACCGACATTCTCGGCGAGATGGACGAGCCGCAGCGCTCGCAATTGATCGAGCGTCTGGACAGCGAAACGCGGACCGCGGTGGCGCATCTGGCCGGTTATCCGGAAGGCAGCGCTGGCGCGATCATGACCACCGAGATGGTCAGCGTGCCCGCGAACTGGACCGTCGCGCAGACGCTCGATTACATCCGCCAGGTCGAGAAGAGCCGCGAGACGATCTACACGATCTGCGTGCTGCATCCCGAGACGAAGGCGCTGCTGCAGACGGTCACGCTGCGCCGGCTGATCACCACCGATCCGTCCGCGCCCGTCCTTGCGGCGGCGCGCCACAGCAAGCCCGTGACCGTCAAGCCGACCACGGATCGCGAGGACGTCGCCCGCCTCGTCTCCAAATATGACCTGCTCGCCGTCCCGGTCGTGGACGAGCGGCATCACGTCATCGGCATCGTCACCGTCGACGACATCATCGACACGATCTTCGAGGAGACCACGGAGGACGTCCAGAAGTTCGGCGGCATGGAGGCGCTGGACGAGCCCTATATGGAGATCGGCTTCACCAGCATGATCCGCAAGCGCGCCGGATGGCTTGCGGCGCTGTTCATCGGCGAGATGCTGACCGCGACCGCCATGCAGCATTTCGAGACCGAACTCGAAAAGGCGATCGTGCTGACGCTGTTCATTCCGCTGATCATGAGCTCGGGCGGCAATTCGGGTTCGCAGGCGACGTCGCTGATCATCCGTGCGCTCGCTCTCGGCGAGGTGCGGCTCAAGGATTGGTGGCGCGTGGCGCTGCGCGAACTGCCGAGCGGCCTGACCCTTGGTGCGATCCTGGGCGCCATGGGCTTCACGCGCATCGTCGCGTGGCAGCTCCTCGGTTTGCATGACTATGGCGTCTTCTGGATCCTCGTCGCGACCACGGTCGGTGCGGGTCTGGTCGGCATCGTCGCCTTCGGATCGCTGGCGGGCTCGATGCTGCCCTTCATCATGAAGCGGCTCGGCTTCGATCCGGCCAGCGCGTCGGCGCCCTTCGTCGCAACGCTCGTCGACGTGACCGGCCTCGTGATCTACTTCTCGATCGCCTCCGTGATCCTGCACGGCACGCTGCTCTAGAAGTTCTGCTGCTCCGGGAGTGACCGTCGATCGGTCGCTCCCGGCGTTCTCATTTCATCCGGTTCAGCGCTTCACCAGCTCGATGATGTCGAACTTCGATTCATATTGGGGCAGGGGCAGTTCGAGCCGGTAGCGCCCCGGGCCGACCTTGTAGAAATAGCCGACCTGGTTGCTGTCGGCGTCCCGGCCATAGGCCTTCGGCTTCTCGTCGGAATAGTGCGCGGCGCCGTAGTAGAGGAGGCGGGTGCGGCTGTCGTCGATGAAGTGGCCGGAGAGGCGCTGCGAGCCGCTCGTCTTCACGAGTCGATAGCCGAGGTCGTCTTCGTCGATCCGGCATGAGAACCAGTCATACATGGTGAGCGGCAGCGTGCCGCCGAGCTTGATCGTCCGGCAGCGATAGGTGCCTCGGATATCGACGCCGAGGATCGGCTGCGGCTTGCCGGAGAGGATGCCGTCGAGCGCGCTAACCTCGGATGGATTCCCGCCTGAATTGGCTTCGGCGATGGCCTCGGAGCGCGACGTACCGAAGTCAGCGAGCCGCGCCTTGTCGGCCGCGGTGAGGGTGCGCTCGGCGAGCGATCCGGTCGCAAGGGCCGGCGCGGCCGCGAGCATCGCCACGAGGGCGGCAGCGAAAAGGGCGATTGATCGTCGTGACATGGCGTCCTGCCTCATCGGTTTACAGCGGCAAAGCCCGACACTATGTTCGCGCCTCCCGACGGGCAATGAAGCCCCTCACAGACTGGAATGGGCATGCGAGCCGAGATCGAGCAGATCGTCGATGAGATCAAGCAGGGCATAACCCTGCTGAGGAGGCATCTTTGACTGGGATCGTGCGAACCGACGCCTCCTGGAACTGAACGCGCTCTCCGAGACCCAGAACTTCTGGGACGATCCGCAGAAGGCGCAGAAGCTCATGCGCGAGCGGCAGAGCCTCGAGGACGGCATCAAGGCCGTCGTCGAGAGCGAGCGCGACCTTGCCGACAATCTTGAGCTCATCGAGCTCGGCGAAGCCGAGGGCGATCCGTCGATCGTTGCGGAAGCCGAGGCTGCGATCGATGTCCTCAAGGACAAGATCCGTGAGCGCCAGATCGAATCCATGCTGTCCGGCGAGGCCGATGGCAATGATACCTATGTGGAAATCCATGCCGGCGCCGGCGGTACCGAGAGCCAGGACTGGGCCAACATGCTGATGCGCATGTACACGCGCTGGTCCGAACGCTCCGGCCGCAAGGTGGAGATCATGGAACTCCATGACGGCGAAGAAGCCGGCATCAAGTCGGCGACGCTTCTGGTCAAAGGCGAGCGCTCCTATGGCTTCCTGAAGACCGAATCGGGCGTCCATCGTCTCGTGCGTATCTCGCCCTATGATTCGAGCGCGCGCCGGCACACGAGCTTTGCGAGCGTCTGGGTCTATCCGGTGGTCGACGATTCGATCGAGATCGAGATCAACGAGAGCGACTGCCGCATCGATACCTATCGCGCGCAGGGCGCCGGCGGACAGCACATCAACACGACCGACTCGGCCGTGCGCATCACGCACATTCCGTCGGGCATCGTCGTGCAGTGCCAGAACGAACGCTCGCAGCATAAGAACCGCGCCGCGGCGTGGGACATGCTGCGCGCCCGGCTTTACGAGGCCGAGTTGGAGCGCCGCGAAGCGGCGGCCAACGCGACCGAGGCGACGAAGACCGATATCGGCTGGGGTCACCAGATCCGCTCCTACGTCCTCCAGCCCTATCAGCTGGTGAAGGACCTGCGGACTGGAGTCGAGAGCACGAGCCCGCAGGACGTGCTCAATGGCGACCTCGATCCGTTCATGGAAGCCGCACTGGCCCAGCGCCTCGGCGGCAGCTCGGGCGAAGCGATCGCCGATATCGACTGATAAAGATCCCGTCCCGACCGCCGGTCCGCCGGCGGTCGGAAGCGCGGGGTAGGAGAGGGGCGGGCGCCGTCCTCCCGTCGCGTCGGCATCATCGAAGCGGCAGGGCGCCAGCCGTGCCGGTCTCCCGCAACGCTCCGCTCAATCCACCGGGAATTCGAAGATCTTCCGGAAGATGCCGGGGGTGATCATCGAGAGCGGATTGACGGTCAGGTTCGGGGCGTTCATCGGACCGTCGATCTTGAAGGTCACGCCGAAGAGGCCGCCCTGGCTGCCGCCGCCGAGCGCCAGGCCGAGCAGCGGCACGCGGCCGAACAGATTGTTGAAGGCGTAGGCGGGCAGATAGGTCCCGACCAGCGAGACGCGCTGGCGGGCGAGATCGAGCGTCCCGTTCATGGTCGCACCGACCGAAGCCCCGCGCAGGACCGCGTCCTCGATCACGATCAGCGATCCGCGCTTGGTATAGTCGAGCCGCATGCGGCCGAACGGAACATTGGACGGGTCGATCCCGGTGGGCGTCGCATCGGCCCCGGTGCCGGTGGAGGCTGACACGAGCTTCTTCATCGAATCTTCGCCGACGATCGAGAAGTTCGTGACGTCGAACATGCCAGAGAAGGGCCCGGATGCCCCGCTGCGCGAACCGGACAGCGTAAGCCTGCCGCCATTCATACGGCCATACAGGTCGACGAAGCCGAGCAGGCCGCCGGCATCAGTCGATTCGAGGTCGAGATTGGCGCTGCTGCCCTTGTCGATATAGCTCAGCGAAACCGGGCCGCGCGGCAGATCGCCGTCGAGCGTCATCTTCTGCACGACGCCGTCCGAGGCGATGATGGCGATGCTCGCGCCGCTCAGCGTCGTCTGGTCGAAGCCGATCAGCTTGTCGACCTTCGCATTGACGCTCAAATCCGCGCCGCCGTCATCCGAACCGCCGCCGCGTGACTTGTAGGCCGTGATCAGGCCGCGCGCGTCGAACGAACTGCCACGCGCGACGATCGCATAGCCATTGCCCTTGCGCTGCAGGTCGACCGAGATCTGGTCGCCCTTGCGCAGCGCGAGACGTTCGAGATTGGCGGAAACGAGGCCGAACTTCGAATCGAGCTTGGCCTTGCCCTTCAAGCCGAAACCGTCTCCGGTCGCGACCATGTTGTCGATCAGATAGCCGTCATCGACCGGAAGCATGTCGAAGGAGAGCTTTGCCGGCACGCCGACGCCCTTCGACCATCCGACCGCCTGCAGCACGAGCCGCGCCTGCTTGAGGTCGAGCTCGTAATGCTGGCCCTTCCGGCCGTCGGAGAGCTCGTTGACGATGGCGCCGACCGTGCCCCCGAGCACATTGTCGAGCCCGATGCCGAGGCGCTTGCGTGCGTCGGCGTCGAGCACGAGCCGGACCTGGCGCCGGCCACCCTCGCCATCCGCCTCGCCTTCGCCGAGCGGCTGGACCAGATCGATCGAAGCCGGGACGCCGTTGATCGAGGCCTTGCCCTTGATCGTGATCTCCCGGGCATCGACGTTCAGCGCGAAATCGCCATTCTTGATCGTCTTGCCCTCGATCGGAACGGCGCTCGCGAAACCTTGGGTCTGGAGCGATACGCGCCAGTCCACATCGCTGGGCAGCAATCCCGGCTTCAGGGGGAGTTTGATCGACAGGTTGAAGGTGGCGTTGCCCGACTGCGCGGTTGGATCGAGCTTCTGCCGATCCATGGCCCGCAGCGGCTCGGAATTGGCGATCTCCGCCATCGCGCCGATATCGCCCTCGCCCTGCAGCTCGATCTGGGCGTTGGGCTGGGGCAGCGCCGTGTTGGGCACGGCAAAGGCACCGGCGGTCAGCTTCACCGTCTTGCCCGACGGGGCCGCGATCTGGCCGGATTCGAGGTCGATGCCGAAGGTCGATCCGGCGACGACGGCGTTGCCGCTCGCATTGGTGATCGGCGGGACGGTGCCGATGGTCGTGAACGAAACGTCCTCGAGCCGGGCGTCGAGGCGCATATAGTCCTCGGGTAGGGTCACGCGTTCGCCTGTCCACAGCACGCCCGCCGGAACCGCAGCGACGAAGCGGCCGGCGGCGACGCGCCCGCCCTCGACATGCTCCATGAACCACTTCCGCGCCGGACCGGCCAGGATCGGAGGCCACATCTGCTTCAGCGTCTCGAGCGACATCGGCGTGAACGAGGCGGCGAGCGAGAGCGAGGGCGTCGGCCCATCAAGGCCGAGCGAGCCCGCGGCGGCGACCGAGCCCGCCGCCGACGAGATCGCCGCCTCGTTGATGTCGATTCGCTTGGCCGGAAAATCGGCCGTGCCGGAGAGCGAAATCCGATCGGCCATGATCGGCGGCGCGTTGGCGTCGCGCGCGGCGAGGATCGGACCGCGGCTCTCGAAGGAATAGGCGTAGCGCCCGTCCGAGGGGTCGGCGAGCGGGCGGATCTCGCCGGTGAACATGGCGCGCGTGTCACCGAAGAAGAAGGTCGACGGGTTCACGACCAGGACACGGCGCGCGACATCCCAATGCAGGCGCACGGTCGCTTCGTCGAGCAGGATCGTGTCCTTGCCGAAGCCGGAGACCATGGTGCCGGCGCCGAAATCGAAACGCGCCTGCGCGTCGCGGACCACTCCGTCGACGGAAAGCCGCACCGTCGCCCGTCCATAGAGTGGAATATCGGAGGTCAGCAGGCTTTCGGGACGGCCGAAATTCGGTTCGAAGTCGGCAAGCGTCAATTGGGAGAACGAGAGGGAGAACGTGCGATCCTGCGTGGCAGGATCAACCGAACGCTCGGCGAGGATGCCCCAGCGCCCGGCATAGCCGGACGTGGTGAAGGAGGACTTGATGTCGCGCGTAGCCGCGTCCACGGTGAGCGACAGATCCGTATGCGGGAAGGTGCGCTGCTGCAGCTTGCGCGCATCCCAGATCTGGATCGTGCCGGCATCGACGGCAAAGCGCTCGAAATTGCGCTCGAACGCCGCGTCGATAACCGGGTCGAGCGCGCCATTGAGGATGCGGAGGGCCGTGACGAGGTTCGGAAATCCGCCGTCGGTGCGGTCGAATTCCTTGTCGGCGGCCGCCTGCGCGGGATCGCTGGCCGGCGTAGCTCCCTGGGCCTGCGGGCGTGGCACCGTATCGGCATTGCCGAGATAAATCCGGCCGTTCTTGCCGCGCACCAGCGAAATTTCGGGGTTCGATATCTCGACCGTGCGGATATCGACGCGCAGCTTGAGGAAGGAGAGCGGGTCAATGGCGAGGCGGGTCGCGGGGATGCGCGCCACGACGGCATTCGAATCATCGCGGACCGTGACTTCGTCGATCTCGGCCACCAGGCCGAGCACGGGATCGACATCGATCGAGGCGCCGGCGACCTTGACCGCATATCCGGGACCGAGGCGGGCCTGGACCGTCGCGACGACGCGATCACGAACGACGTTGAGTTCGACGGGCCCCGAGGCAATCAGAAGCGCCGCCGCCCCGGTGAGCACGATCAGCAGCAGCATGACAATGCCGAGCGCGCGCAGGACGAGGCTGTACCAGCGCCGCCGCCTTTTCGGGGCACGCTCATACAGCGGCCGGTGAGCCCGGGCCGATGGGAACTCGTCCAGACGCATTGTCAGCCGGCTGCACCTTCACAGGGTCGTCCGCGACGGCGGACCAATTGAACACGACACGCTGCGGGACCGGCTGCCGGCCGGTATGCCGCAGCTGGATTGGAACCCGGAAACGAACCTTCCGCCAGCCCCCTTGAAAATTGCCTACGGATTTCTCTTCTCAAGACAGCCAAACGCGACGAAAGGAAGGCGCATGTCATACCCCGCAATCGGCTCCAAGGCCCCGCAATTCGAACTCCCGACCGATGATGGGGGTGTCGTTTCCCTCGCGGCCCTCCTAGGAAAGAAGGTCGTGCTCTATTTCTATCCCAAGGACGACACGTCCGGCTGCACCACCGAGGCTCTGGATTTTTCCGCCAAGCAGGATGATTTCGCGGCGGCCGACACGCTGGTGATCGGCATCTCGCCCGATTCGGTCGATCGTCACGGCAAGTTCCGCAAGAAGCATGCGCTGACGGTCCGCCTTGCCGCCGACCCGGAGCGTCAGGCGATTGAGGCCTATGGCGTGTGGCAGGAGAAGTCGATGTATGGCCGCGCCTATATGGGCGTCGCGCGGACGACGTTCCTCATCGACAGGGACGGCAAGATCGCCGAAGTCTGGCCCAAGGTGAGAGTCGCCGGCCACGCCGAGGCGGTCCTCGCGGCGGCACGGAAGCTCTGAGCCGATGGGCGAGGCCACACCCAACAGCCTGGTCGCGGCGGCGGCGCGGATCGTCGCGACCGCCGATCTCGACGAGAAGGTGGACCTCGCGCTCTGGACCGCGAAGGCCTGGTTCGGACGGCGCCTCTCGCTCGCGACCGGCGCCTCCGACGGCGCCATGCCGCAGCGGCCGGGTCGGCCGGAACGTCCGGTCCTGGTTCCGCCACGCGATCTGCCGAAGCGGTCGACGGGCTCGCCCCACGGGCGCCTGTCGATGGTGCACTCGCTCTGCCACATCGAGCTCAATGCGGTCGACCTGACCTGGGATCTGGTCGGTCGCTTTCGCGATGTGGCCATGCCGCGGTCCTTCTACGACAATTGGGTGCAGGTCGGGCTCGAGGAGGCGAAGCACTTTTCCCTGCTGGCGCGACGGCTCGAGGCGATGGGCTCCAGCTATGGCGCCCTGCCGGCCCATGACGGGCTCTGGGAGGCGACGCAGGAGACCGGCCACGACCTCCTCGCGCGCCTCGCCATATTGCCGCTGGTGCTGGAGGCGCGCGGGCTCGATGTGACCCCGCCGCTGATCGAGAAAATGCGCGAGGTCGGGGACGAAGAGAGCGCCGCCATTCTCGACGTGATCTATCGCGACGAGCGGCGCCACGTCGCCTTCGGCTGCAAATGGTTCCGCTTCCTCTGCGACCGCCACGGACTGCCGCCGGAGCCGACCTTCCGCCGTCTCGTCATCAAGCACTTCCGCGGCCCGCTGAAACCGCCTTTCAATGACGCCGCCCGAACCGAAGCCGGTCTCACGCCAGGCTTCTATCGCCCCCTGGTCCGGCCGCTGTGATGTCGCGCGTCAACATTTGATTAACCTTACCAATTTCTAATCGGCCGAGATCGAGGTCGCCGTCGCGACCGCGAAGCCCATGCAGCGTATGAGCCAGGCCGAGGTCCGATCGATGTCGACCACCCGTCACACGGCCCCGAGGCGGCCCGATGCCGCCCCAAAGCCCAAGCGCCGCACGAAGACCCCGACCCTCATCCTGCTGGCGCGTGGCGACGATATCCAGACGATCCATCTGACGCCGCGGACGCTGTTGGTCGCGGGCGGCGCGCTGCTCGCCTTCTCGGCGCTCTATTTCGGCGCGACGGCCTATCTCGTCTTTCGCGACGATGTGGTCGGCGCGTCGAGCAGCCAGAACGAGCAGCTGCTGGAGAGCTACGAGGACCGCATCGCGGCGCTGCGAACGGAGATCGACCGGCTGAATTCGCGCCGCGCCGTCGACCATGCGACCGTGTCGGAGAAGGTCGACCGGCTGCTCGACATGCAGCAGACGCTCGACGAGCGGCAGCAGATGGTGGCGCGCCTCGCCGAGGCCGCGCGGCGGGCGGGCTTCGACGTGCCGCCGCCGAAGCCGATCGCCAAGCCCCCGACGGGGTCTGCCGGCGGTCCCCAGGCCTCGGCCGCGCCCGTCTCGCGTCCCGTTGCGATGCTCGCCTCGGCCGCATCCTCCTCCGCCGCCGGCGCACCGCCCGCGGCGCTCGATCAGGTCGAGAGCCAAATTCGGGACATGGAAAGCCAACAGCAGCAGGTGATCGACGCGCTCGGCGCGAAGGTCGCTGGCCGCGCGGACCGGCTGGCGACGATCCTCGCCCGTCTCGGCTACAAGCCTGGGAAGAGCGCCGCGAACAATGTCGGTGGTCCGTTCGTGCCGCTCTCCGGCAATCTCGACCCCGACGACCGCTTCGATGCCGAGCTCGGATCGCTGGCGAGCGATCTGGACCGGCTGGGCCGCATCCGCGCGGCGGCGCAGCGCCTGCCGCTGGCGCGGCCGGTCGTGAGCGCCGAGATCACCAGCGGGTTCGGCCCCCGCAACGATCCGTTTCTCGGGCGGCCCGCGATGCATACGGGCGTCGACTTCCGCGCCCAGCGCGGCGCACCGGCCCGTGCGGTCGCGGCAGGCACGGTCGTCGCGGCCGGCTGGGACGGCGGCTATGGCAATATGGTGGACGTCGATCTCGGCAACGGGATCGTGACGCGCTACGGCCATCTGAGCGCGATCGACGTCGTGGTCGGCGACCATGTCGAGCCGGGCGCGAAGGTCGGGCGGATCGGCTCGACGGGCCGCTCCACAGGGCCGCATCTCCACTACGAGATCCGGATCAACGGCCAGGCCGTCAATCCCATGCGCTACCTCGACGCCGCCGACGAGATCGCACGGCTGATCTGATCGTTCGTGGCTTCGCCAGAGCGACCTGCGGTTTCGTCTCAGGCAGGCCGGACCAGGATGTGCTTCTTCCGGCCGAGGGAGAGCTTGACCACGCCTTCAGGGGTCAGGTCGCCAGCGCCGATGATCGCCTTTTCGTCGGTGACCGCGGCGTCGTTGACGCGCAGGCCGCCGCCCTTGACCTGCCGGCGTGCCTCGCCATTGGACGCGACGAGGCCGGCGCGCACGAAGAGGCTGAGCACGCCGATCCCCGCGCCGAACTCGGAGGAGGGCACCTCGACCGTCGGCAGATCCTCGGCGAGCGCGCCTTCCTCGAAGGTCCGCCGTGCGGTCTCCGCCGCCGCTTCCGCTGCCGCGCGGCCGCGGGCCAGCGCCGTGACCTCGGTCGCGAGGATCTTCTTGGCGTCGTTGATCTCGGAGCCCTGCAGCGCGGCGAGGCGGGCGATCTCGCCCATCGGCAGCTCGGTGTAGAGCTTCAGGAACCGCTCGACGTCGCCATCCTCGGTGTTGCGCCAGAACTGCCAGAACTCAAACGACGACAGCATTTCCTCGTTGAGCCAGACGGCGCCCGAGGCCGTCTTGCCCATCTTGGCGCCGGAAGACGTCGTCAGCAGCGGCGTCGTCAGCGCGAAGAACTGCCTGTCGAGCATGCGGTGGCCGAGCTCGATGCCGTTGACGATGTTGCCCCACTGGTCCGAGCCGCCCATCTGCAGGATGCAGTCATGGCGCTTGTAGAGCTCGACGAAGTCGTAGCCCTGCAGGATCATGTAGTTGAATTCGAGGAAGGACAGTGACTGTTCGCGATCGAGGCGCAGCTTGACGCTGTCGAAGGACAGCATGCGGTTGATCGAGAAGTGGCGGCCGACATCGCGCAGGAAGTCGATATATTTGAGATCGTTCAGCCAGTCGGCATTGTTGGCCATGATGGCCGGATGAGCGCCGCCGTCGAAATCGAGATAATTGGCGAAGACCTGGCGGATGCCGGCGAGGTTCTCGGCGATGGCGTCGTCGGTGAGCAGTTTGCGGGCCTCGTCCTTGAACGAGGGGTCGCCGATGCGCGTGGTGCCGCCACCCATCAGCGCGATCGGCCGATGGCCGGTCTTCTGCATCCAGCGCAGCATCATGATCTGCATCAGCGAGCCGACATGCAGGCTCTTCGCCGTGGCGTCGAAGCCGATATAGCCGGTGACCGTCTCGCTCGCGAAACGCTGGTCGAGTGACGCCGTGTCGGAGCACTGGTGGATGAAACCGCGCTCGGTCAGGATCTGCATGAGCTCGGATTTGAGGGCGGTCATGACGGCAATTTCCTTGGCAACGGCGGTTTCGGCCGCTGTTTAGCAGCCGGGATGCGAAGTTTCATCCGGAAAGGAAGAAGGCGGCGCGAGCGCCGCCTTCGGATCGAGGGTCGGGAAGCGCCGCGTCAGGCGGCGGCGGTCGATTTCCCGCCGAGCACGCGCCGCCGGGCCTCTACGGCCGCCGCGAGGCGGTCGAGCACGGCGACCGAGGTGTCCCAGTCGATGCAGCCATCGGTGATGCTCTGGCCGTAGACGAGGGGCTTGCCCGGAACGAGATCCTGGCGGCCGGCCACGAGATTGCTCTCGACCATGACGCCCATGATGCGGTCGTCGCCGGCCTCGATCTGCGCCGCGATGGCGTCGATCACCTGGGGCTGGTTCTCGGGTTTCTTCGAGCTGTTCGCATGGCTCGCATCGATCATCACGTAGGGCGCGAGACCGCCCTTGGCGAGTTCTGCCGCAGCGGCTTCGACGCTGGCCGCATCATAGTTCGGCGCCTTGCCGCCGCGCAGGATGATGTGGCAGTCCTCGTTGCCGGTCGTCGCCGCGATCGCGGAACGGCCCTGCTTGGTCACGGCCAGGAAATGATGCGGCTGCGAGGCCGACTGGACCGCGTCGACTGCGATCTTCACATTACCGTCGGTGCCGTTCTTGAAGCCGACCGGGCAGGAGAGGCCCGAGGCGAGCTCGCGATGCACCTGGCTCTCCGTCGTGCGCGCGCCGATGGCGCCCCAGCCGACGAGATCGGCGAAATATTGCGGCGTCGTCATGTCGAGGAATTCGCAGCCGGCGGGCAGGCCGAGATCGTTCACGGCGAGCAGGACCTTGCGCGCCAGGCGCAGGCCCTTGTTGATCTCGAAGCTGCCGTCGAGGTTCGGATCGTTGATCAGGCCCTTCCAGCCGACCGTGGTGCGCGGCTTCTCGAAATAGACGCGCATGATGATCTCGAGCGATCCCGAGAGGCGCTGCCGCTCCGCCGCCAGGCGGTGGGCGTAGTCGAGCGCGGCTTCCGGATCATGGATCGAGCAGGGGCCTATCACGACGGCGAGGCGGTCGCTCTGGCCGCGCAGGATATCGTGCACGGCGGCGCGCGCGCCACTGACGGTGCGGCTGGCCGCCTCGGAGCGGACGAACTCGGCCATCACCTCCGAAGGGGGCGTCAGTTCCTTGATTTCGCGGATGCGCAGGTCGTCGGTGGTGTTGGGCACGTTCGGGTTTCCTTTGGGTTTGGCCCGGCCGGCGGCAACAAAAAAGCCGCCGGAGAAGGTTCGGCGGCTTCGGGATCTTTTTGGCTTGTCTCTACTGAGAGCGCGTCCCTACCTCCGCCTTCGGCAACGGATAGCCAAAATACCAGCCGAAAAAGAAGGTGCGGGCAGAGAGGATCATGCGCGGCATATAGCGAAGCGGAATGCGTTTGTCACGTGCGACTTTGTCGATTACGCGGGAGGCAGGCTGCAGGAGCGGATTCGTCATGACGAGGATGGTGGTCGCCGGTCTGATGAGCGGGACGTCGATGGACGGAGTCGATGCGGCGCTGATCGCGACCGACGGCGAGGATGTCGAGGCCTTCGGGCCGACATGCTTCCGCCCCTATAGCGAAGCGGAGCGCGCGGTGCTGCGAGCCGCGCTCGCCGCCGCCACGCACATCCAGGACCGGAACGACCGCTCCGGCCCGCTTGGCGAGGCCGAGCGGATCGTGACCGAGGCGCATGCCGAGGCGGTGGAGACGCTGCTCGCACGCGAGGATGTCGACGCGCCGCGGGTCGGCCTCGTCGGCTTTCACGGCCAGACCGTCTTTCATGCGCCGGCCCGCCGGCTGACGGTGCAGATCGGCGACGGCGCGGCGCTCGCCGCCCGGCTCGGCATTCCGGTCGTCTACGATTTCCGCGCGGCCGATGTCGCGGCGGGCGGGCAGGGGGCGCCGCTGGTTCCGATCTATCATGGTGCGCTGGTGCGCGCGGCCGGGCTCGACGGGGATGTGGCGGTGGTGAACATCGGCGGAGTCGCGAATGTCACGCGAGTCGCCGCCGATGGCGGGCTGATCGCCTTCGATACGGGCCCCGGCAACGCGCTCATTGATGATCTCGTGCGCGAACGGACCGGCGCGCCGATGGATCGCGATGGCGTCCTTTCGAGCGCGGGCACCGTGGAACGGCAGGTTCTGGCCGAGCTGATCACCGATCCCTGGTTCGAGCTGCCGCCGCCCAAATCGCTCGACCGTGACGCCTTTTCGCGCGCGCCGGTCGCGCGGCTTTCGACAGCCGATGCCGCGGCGACGCTGGCGGCCTTCACCGCGGAGGCGATCGCGCGCGGCGTGGCGCTCGCCGGCGGGGCCGAGCGGATCGTCGTCTGCGGGGGCGGGGCGCACAATCCCGCGATCCTCGCCCGGCTGGCGGAGGCGAGCGGCGCGGAGATCATCACGGCCGACCGTCTCGGCTGGTCGGTCGACTTTATGGAGGCGCAGGCTTTTGCGTATCTGGCGGCCCGCCATGTCGCCGGCCTGCCCTCCAGCTTTCCCGAGACCACCGGTGCGCCGGGTCCGATCGTCGGCGGTGTGCTATGCACACCATGAGACGTCGTTCACTGCTTCGAAATCGGTCCGTCTTAATCTGAGCACGCGGCCGATCCAATTTCGTCGAATTGACCGGGTGTTATGCCGGTGCCCGAGCGAGTCCATCGGCCTGGAGACCAAGACATATGATCGAGAGCATGAACCTCGCCATTCTGGTGGGTTCCCTCTTGGTCGCGGCCGCCGTGGTCACCTCGTTCCTCTCGACCCGCTTCGGCGCCCCGCTGCTTCTCATCTTCCTGCTCATCGGCCTCGTCGCCGGCGAGGATGGTCTCGGCATTCGGTTCGATGATGGCCGCGTCGCCTATTTCATCGGCTCGCTCGCGCTGGCCGTGATCCTGTTCGAGAGCGGATTCGAGACTCGTCTCTCTTCTTTCAAGACCGCGGCTCTGCCGGCGCTGTCGCTGGCGACGTTTGGCGTGCTGGTCACGGCCGGCATCGTCGGCGTCGCAGCCATGTTCGCCTTTGGCTGGTCCGGAACCAAGGGCATGCTGCTCGGCACGATCGTGGCATCGACCGACGCGGCCGCGGTGTTCTTCCTGCTGCGCGTCGGCGGGATCACGCTCAGGGATCGAGTCCGTTCGACGCTCGAGATCGAATCCGGGTCGAACGATCCGATGGCGATCTTCCTGACCCTGTCGCTCGTCGCCATGGCCACCGCCGCCGCCGGCGAGGGCCAGCCGATCGTTGCGCTGCTGCGGGACTTCTTCATCCAGATCGGTCTCGGTCTGATGTTCGGTCTGGTCGGCGGCTTCGTGATGGCGCGCATTATGAATCGGCTCGAGCTCGAGCCGGCGCTCTACCCGATCCTGCTCGCGGCGTTGATGCTGGTGCTGTTCGCCACGACCGGCCTCGCCAACGCCTCCGGCTTCCTGGCGGTCTATGTCGCCGGTCTGATCTGCGGCAATGCGCGCCTCAAGAACGCCGCAGCACTTCGCCGCGTCCTGCCGGGGCTGAGCTGGCTGTCGCAGATCGCCATGTTCCTGACTTTGGGACTGCTCGCGACCCCGAGCGAATTCGGCACCGTGCTCGTTCCGGCGCTCATCGTCGCGTTCGTGCTGATCTTTCTGGCGCGGCCGGCGGCGGTCTGGCTCAGCCTGATCCCGTTCGGCTTCTCGCGGAACGAGACGGCGTTCGTCGCCTGGGTCGGCCTCCGCGGCGCGGTCTCGATCCTGCTCGCGATCCTGCCGATGATCGGCGGCATCACCAATGGGCAGGAGATCTTCAATGCGGCGTTCATCGTCGTGCTCTGTTCGCTGATCCTCCAGGGCTGGACGATCGGGCCGGTGGCGCGCTGGCTCGGCGTCGTCGTTCCGGCCCGCAGCGGACCGGTGGAACGCATCGAACTGGAACTCCCTGGCAAGGGCGACCACGAGGTCGTGGCCTATCGCGTGACGGGCGACAGCGCCGTCGGCCGCGGCCGGCGCATCCCGCGCTGGGCGCGGCCGTCGATGATCGTCCGCGACGGCCGTTCGATCCGCTACGAGGTCGCGGGGCCGCTGCGCGAAGGCGATCGGGTCTATATCGTCACGGCGACGGAGCATGTCCGCCTGCTCGATCAGCTCTTCGCCCGGCCCGTCGAAAATGCGGACAGCGCCGCGCTGTTCGGCGACTTCGTTCTGCCGCCCGGCGCGCGCATGGCCGACCTCGCCGCGGTCTATGGCTTCGTCGTCTCGGGCGAAAAGTCGGGGCGCACCGTCGGTGAACTGCTGGTGGCGGCCTTTGGCGGTGATCTGGAGGTCGGTGACAGGATCGCCGTCGGTCCGGTCGATCTGATCGTCCGCCGCCTGAACGAGCAGCACGCCATTGAGGAGGTCGGGCTCGCCCTCGAGCAGCGGGAGCCGCCACGGAAGCTGCCGCTGTTCCAGAACCGCCGCGAGATCACGCAGTTCGTGCGCGAAATCCGCAAGCGCCGCGCAGAACGGCGGGCGGCGCGGGCACCCGCGATCTCGTCAGCCGCCGGTGCGGCGGAGATGGGCGGCGAGAAGCCCCATGGCGAGGGGGAAGGTCACGAGCCACAGCGCCCCGATCCAGATCAGGCCGGGCCAGGCAAGCTGCAGGATGAGGAACGGCGCGAGCAGGCCGTTGGCGACGAGCGCCCAGCGTAGAGGCCTGTTGCCGACGATCGCGCCGGCGGCGAAGAGCGTCGAGACGCTCATCAGGGTGTAGCCGAGCAGGTCGACCGCGGTGAGCGGCATGCCGCTGCCGCAGCATCCGAACAGGGCCGATACCGGGTTCCCTCCGGCGAGACGGGCCGGGATGACGACCCCGAGCTGCACCACATAGACGATGCTGACGAGAACGGCGTAGTGCAGCGCCAGGGCCAGGGCGGCGAGCGCGAAGACGCGGCGTCCTGTCGCAGTGCTTTCGTAGAGGCCGACATTTGCGAGCACGAAGCTGGGGGCGAGCGCGAGCGACGGGGCGAAGATCAGAATCTCGTCGACCGGGAATGTCAGCCATCCGGCGACCTGCAGAACCTGCGGCACGCCATAGGCGAGAGCGAAGAAGCAGGCCGCTACTGCAGCCCAGAAGCCGAACCGCGCTGTCACTGCCATCTCCCCTGTTCCCCGCAGTGTCTACAAGGCCCGGTGGCGTCACCTTGATTCACAGCAAGGATCGGCGGTCGAGCGCCCGGGCAGGGCGCCTCCTGTCGCGGATGGCGCATTTATCGGATCCAGGCGAGCCGGATCTCCCGATGTTGCGGCGCATGAAATCGAGCCATTTTGTCCGTCCGAGGGCCTTGCGCGCTCGGTTGCATCATCTAGCACTGGTCACCGCGACTAGAAATCTGCTAAGGACGATGCCGGTTCGAGGAGATCTTGGAGAATAATCGTTGCCGTCGGTTCTTGCTCCGATCATCTGGCGCCTGTTTTACCGTGACGGCGTCGATTCCGAGTTAGCAGAGCGCCGGTACAAGCGATATGTTTGGCTGGCCGCTATAGTTGTGTCTCTTGCTGCTTGGGGCGCAATCATCTGGGCCGTCATTGCGTTGATATTGTAGGCGCACCCCTTCAATATTGTTCTGCACAATGGATGCTGCAATGCAGCAAATTCCCGGTGTCCGGATCCCGATTTCGCGGTCCTGACCTCAAAAAACTTCCATCACCGCCCAAGGTTCGGCTCGTTCGCCGCGTCTCATGACTGAGCCGCCTCGGGGGAACCGCCCATCGTGACCATTGCCACCGGATCGACGATTCCGGCCGACCCGCCGAATGCGGCGGGTGCCCGCGCGGCGCTGGCCCTGCGGGCGCGGGCCGGCGACGGGCGCGCCTTCGCGCAACTGGTCGAGGCGGAGTACGGCTTCATCTTCGCGACGGCGTTCAAGTGGTGCGGCAGCCGGGCCGATGCCGAGGACACCGCGCAGGAGGTCTGCCTGAAGCTCGCCGAGGCGATCCGCTCCTTCGACGGGCGGTCGAGCTTCTCCACCTGGCTCTATCGCGTGACGCTTAATGCGGTCCGTGATCAGCAACGCATCCGCGCACGAGCCGTCCGCAATGCCCGTGCTCTGGCCGAGGTCGTGGCCGGCGACGAGCCGGCGGAGCAGGAGGCGGTCGTAGCGCTGGCCGATCTGTGGCGCGCTGTCCGCAGCCTGCCGGAGAAGCAGCGTGATGCCGTGCTGCTGGTCTACGCCGAGGGCCTCAGCCACGCCGACGCGGCCGCCATTCTCGAATGCCGCGAAGTCACCGTTTCCTGGCACGTGCACGAGGCGCGCAAGACATTGAGAGGGCTCCTCTGATGACCGGGCCAGACCAAGACCGCCTGAATACGCTCGCCGGCCTCCGCGCGCCGGATCCCGATCCGGCTGCACGCCGCGCCGCGGTGTCCGCGGCGATGGCCGCCTTCGCCGCCGCGCAGGAAAGTGAGAGCGCCGGCCAAGGATCGTCTTTCGTCGATCGTCTCAGATCCGCACTCCTCGCAACAGGAAACCGGATCATGGAAAAGAGACTACCCCTCGCAGGCACCGCCCTGGCGCTGATCGCCCTGCCGCTCGCCTATCAGCTCCACTCGACGACCGGTGGGGGCCCTCGCGTCGAGATTGCCGCCGATCGGGAAGCGCCGGCTCCGGTGCCGCAGTCGCTCGCACCGCCATCACAGCCCGCCGCAAAGCCGGCTCAGCTCGCGGTGCGGAAGGAGATGGCTGCCCGCGCGGCACCGCCAGCCCCCGCGCCGGCGCCGCCTGTAGCGGCGGTGGCCGCGATGGAGTCGGCGGCCGATCTCTATGCCGCGCAGGAGGCCGCGCCGCCACCTGCGGGCGCCGTCATGGAACGGAACAAGGTCTCGGGCCTCACGTCGGAGCCTTCCGGCGATCGCTTCAAGTCGTTCGACGAGTCGCCGCTCAAATCCGTCGCGAGTGATCCCGTCTCGACCTTCTCGATCGATGTCGACACGGCTTCCTACAGCTATGTGCGCGCCTCGCTCTCCAATGGCATCCTGCCGCCGCCCGATGCCGTGCGCATCGAGGAGATGCTGAACTATTTCCCCTATGACTATCCGGCGCCGACCAAGGCCGACGTGCCGTTCAGCGTCAGCCTCGCGGCCTTTCCCACGCCCTGGAACGCCAGGACGGAGCTCTTGAGGATCGGCATCAAGGGCTACGAGCCGCCGGCAGCCGCGCGGAAGGCGGAGCATCTCGTCTTCCTGATCGACACCTCCGGCTCGATGGACGAACCCGACAAGCTGCCGCTTCTGAAGCGCTCCTTCGCGCTGCTCGCGGAAAAGCTCGGCGCAGAGGATACGGTCGCGATCGTGGCCTATGCCGGCTCGGCCGGCGTGGTGCTCGAGCCGACCAAGGCGAGCGACAAGGCGAAGATCCTTTCAGCGCTCGACAGCCTCGATGCGGGCGGCGCCACGGCCGGCGCCGAGGGCATCGAGCTCGCCTACCGCCTCGCCGAACAGTCGAAGCAGGATGGCGCGGTAAACCGCGTGATCCTCGCGACGGATGGCGATTTCAATGTCGGCATTGCCGATCCGGACGCGCTCAAGGATTTCATCCGGAGGAAGCGCGACGACGGCATCACGCTCTCGGTGCTCGGCTTCGGCCGCGGCAATCTCGACGACGCGCTCATGCAGGCGCTGGCGCAGAACGGCAATGGCAATACGAGCTATATCGACAGCTATGCCGAGGCGCGGAAAGTCCTCGTCGAGGAAGCCGGCGGCACGCTCGACATGATCGCCAAGGATGTGAAGATCCAGCTCGAGTTCAATCCGGCGCTGGTCTCGGAATATCGGCTCATCGGATATGAGACGCGGAGCCTCGCCCGCGAGGACTTCAACAATGACAAGGTCGATGCGGGCGACATCGGCGCCGGCCATACGGTGACGGCCCTCTATGAGATCACGCCGGCCGGCAAGGGCGTGGAGGCGATGGATGCGCTGCGCTATCCGGCCGCCAAGCCCGCGCCGGAAGCGGACGGGGACCGGGCCGGCGAGCTCGGCTTCCTCAAGATCCGTTACAAGCTGCCGGGTTCCGACGCGAGCCAGCTGATCGAGACGCCGATCCTGCAGGCGCTGGTCGTTCCCACGATCGATGCGGCCGATGCGGATGCGCGCTTCGCCGCGGCAGTCGCGGCATTCGGCCAGAAGCTCAAGGGATCGAACTATGCGGGCACGATGAGTTGGGATGCGATCCGCTCGCTGGCGGCCGGTGCGGTCGGCACCGACAAGGGCGGCTATCGCGCCGAGTTCCTGCGCCTGCTGCCGATCGCGGAGCAACTTTCGGACGCCCGCTAGTCACAATCGAGCGACGCGTACCGGGGCCGCTCTTCGTGGGCGGCCCTGTTCGTTGGAAAGATAAAGTAACCATATGAATTCCGGACGGCGCCTGTGCGCCTTCACCTTCTGACAATTGATCGGGGTCAAGCAATCTGGTGACGAAGGTCGATATGTGACTCTGCTGGTGCTGATTCTGCGGTAATATCACCGGCTCATGCTCCGCATTTTGTTTCAGCGCAGCCAATGGCCTGGGGAGGATCCAAATGAGCCGAACGAAGGCCTCAGCACGAGGCTCCCTGATCGACGGGCCGGGCTGGATGGGGATCGCGCTGCTGGCCCTTGCGCTCCTGCTGCTCGCGCTGCCGCAGCATGCGGCGGCACAGGCGGAGCCGAAGCCTGCAGCGGCAGAGGTCGCGGCGCCGGCGGATGCGCTCGAGGCGGCGCCGGCCGACGAAGCCTTCACGAATGAGGAACTGCGCAAGCTGCTGGCGCCGTTCGCGCTCTATCCCGATGCGCTGCTCGCGCAGCTTCTGCCGGCCTGCGCCTATCCGATCGACATCGTCCAGGCCGCCCGCTGGCTCGACAAGAACGAGGCGGCCGTCAAGAAGGACGACTTCTCGGGCGCCGACAAACAGGGCTGGGACCCGACCGTCAAGGCGCTGGTCCGCTTCCCCGATGTAATCCAGAAGCTGAACGAGGATCTGGACGCGACGACGGATCTCGGCGACGCCTTCGTCAATCAGCCGGAAGACGTTGCGAATGTCATCCAGGAACTGAGGGCGGAAGCGGAGAAGGGCGGCTCGCTCAAATCCAGCCCGCAGCAGACCGTCACGGTCCAGCAGCAGGGTAGCAGCAGCTATATCGTCAT
The DNA here is from genome assembly GCF_014196455.1 of Kaistia hirudinis. Classification (GTDB taxonomy): domain Bacteria; phylum Pseudomonadota; class Alphaproteobacteria; order Rhizobiales; family Kaistiaceae; genus Kaistia; species Kaistia hirudinis. The sequence continues at coordinate 907,693 of NZ_JACIDS010000001.1, read as the reverse complement.
CGAGCCGACGGACCCCGAAGTCATCTATGTCCCGACCTATGATCCGGCCACCGTCTATTATGACGGCACGCCCGGCTGGGTCAGTGGGGCGATCGGCTTTGGCGTTGGCGTCGCTGTCGGCGTGGCGATCGACAATGCCTGGGATTGGGGCCGTGGCTGGGTCTATCCACCGCGCTGGCCCGGCTATCCCGGATACGGGCCGGGCTATCCGGGCTATCGCCCGCCGGGCAATGTGAATATCGGCAACGACATCACGATCGGCGGCGGTGACCGCGTCAATATCGGCAACGGCAATATCGGCAATGGCAATACGCGCCCCTGGCGTCCGGACAATGACCGCTACCGTCCGGGACAGGGCAGCAAGCCGGGCCTCGCCGACAAGGTCGAGCGCAAGCGCCCCGGTGGGGAGGGCGTGAAACGCCCGGCCGGAGCGCCTGGCAAGGGCCAGAATCTCGGCGGCCAGAACATCGGCCAGAATGCCGGACAGCGGGGTGACCTGAAGGGACCGGCCGGAATCGATCGTGGCAATGCCATCGATCGCGGAGCCGCCGGAGCCAAGCGTCCCGAGGCAGGCAAGCGTCCCGAGGTGGCCAAGCGGCCTGATGCGGGCAAGCGGCCCACCCCGCAGGCGAAGAACCCGGTCGCCAAGAGACCGGCCGAGGCCCGGCCGGCGCCCAAGGTCAAGCAGCCGGCGGCGCGGCCTCAGGTCAAGAAGGCACCCAATCCGACGGCATTCAGTGATGTCCGACGCGGCGGCGGCTCGCCGGCCTATGCCAATCGCGGCGCAGCGAGCCGCCAGAGCGTCAACCGCGCACCACGCGGCGGCGGTGGTGGCGGGATGAACCGTGGTGGCGGCGGCGGTCGCAGGCGCTGAGATCGGGAGGACATGATGTCGGATATTCGGACTTCGATCTTGGCGCTGGCCCTCCTTGCGGGCTCGTTCGGTGGCGCCGCGGCGCAGCAGGTCTTCCCCTCGCCCGAGGCTGCCTCCACCGCGCTGGTGGATGCGGCGCGCCATCCGGGCGAAGGTCGGCTCGACCTGATTTTCGGTGCGGGCGGACGTAGCCTCTTTGCGTCGGGCGATCCCGACGTCGACAAGCAGCGGCTAGAGGATTTCCTGGCCCTGGCGAGCAACGGCAGCGCCGTCGTCAACGGGACGGACGGGCAGAAGCTGCTCACTTTCGGCAAGGGCGGGTGGGAGTTTCCGGTGCCGCTGAAGCAGGGCAAGGATGGCTGGGCCTTCGACGTCGCCGCCGGGCAGCAGGCGGTCATCGATCGCAATGTCGGGCGCAACGAGCTCCTGGCGATCGCGGCCTGCGCCGATTTCGTGGCGGCGCAGCAGGAGTATTTCGGGTCGCTTCACGACGATGAGCCGGTGCAGCAATATGCCAAGCGCTTCCTGTCGACTCCGGGCTCGCATGACGGGCTCTATTGGGAACCGGAGGACCAGACCGACATGAGCCCCCTTGGCGATCGCATCGCCCAGGCGGCAGTCGAGCCGGGCGAGGCCGGTGAGCCGGGCACCTATCACGGCTATCACTATCGCATCCTTACCCGGCAGGGCCCGGACGCGCCGGGCGGCGCCTATGACTATGTGGTCAACGGCCGTCTGCTGGCCGGCTACGCGATGCTGGCCTATCCGGCGGAGTGGGGCGCCTCGGGCATCATGACATTCCTCTGCGACCAGCGCGGCAATGTCTATCAGTCCGATCTGGGGCCACAGACGGCGAACCTCGGCTCGCGCATCCGCAGCTTCAATCCGGGTCCCGGTTGGGAGCTCGTGCCGGAGGAATAGGCCCGACCTCGGTCGGCGGACGGCTCTCGCCGCTTCGGCGCCGATCGCAGACCCCTTGCGCGCAAGAAAGGAGCGATCGATGCTCAGGCCATTGCGGGGGAGGGGCAGGCCGTGGACAGACTGGTGCGCGATGGCGTCGAACTCGCCTATCGATTGAAGCACGGCGGATCGGGACTGCCGGTCATCCTCGTGCATGGCTGGTGCTGCGATCACTCCTATCTCTCGCCCCAGTTCGATTATTTCGCTGCCCGTGGCCACACCGTCCTCGCGCCGGATCTGCGCGGTCATGGCGCGAGCGACAAGCCGGTTCAGGACTATCCGATCTCGGCATTCACCGATGATGTGGCCTGGATGGCGGAGGCGCTCGGGCTCGACCGGTCGATCGTGATCGGTCACAGCATGGGCGGCATCATCGCCTTCGATCTGGCCGTGCGATATCCCGAACGCGTCGCCGGCACGGTGCAGCTCGATTCATCGACCGCCGTGACGGATGCGGCCCGCGCGATCATGACGACCTTCATCGAGACGCTGAAAGGGCCGGGCTATGCGGAGGCGCTGGCGGATTATGCCGCGCGCGTGCTCTTCGTCGACAGCGACGACGCCGCGCGTCGCGCCGACATCCTGCGCCGCATGACGTTGGCGCCGCAGCACATGATGATCTCGGCGTTTACCGGACTGCGCGACTTCGATCCCGGCGAGGCAGGGCGCCGTCAGACGGCACCCAGCCTCTACATCGCGGCCGACGAACCGAGCCCGCGGTCCGACATGACGCGGCTCGGTACGCTCGTGCCGCATCTGCACTATGGCCGCGTCGTCGGGTCGGGACATTTCTGCCAGCTCGAGGTGCCGGACCAGGTCAATGCCATGATCACCCGGTTCCTCGAGGTCGCGGGCCTCGCAGCCCGCAACGCATCTGGTCCGTCAGACCGATAGGGCGCGGAAGCTCTCCACCTTGGCGCGCGCGAGAGTCTCGGCCCGCTCATAATCGCCCTCGACGAGGGCGGCGCAGTGGTCGAGATAATCCGGCGTGGCAATCGGCGGAACCGAGGACTTCGGCAGCCGTCCGCGCAGCGTCTGCGTCAGTTCCAGCGCCTCGACCCCGGCGGCGAGCGCGGCAAGATATGCGTCTCGCTTCGGCGTGCCGATCTCGGCGAGAACGCGCCGCGCCGTCGCGGCAGAGCGCTCGCCGATCGCGGTCGCGAGCTGCTCGCCATAGGCGAGGCTGGCCTTGCCGCGCGGATCCTCGCCGATCACGCCTTCCAGCTTTTCGCTTGCCGCGACCGCATCGAGGCGGACGAGATCGGGCCGTTCGGCCCAGAGCAGCGACGCCTCGCCGATACCGGCATGGTCGCCCGTATAGAGATCCGTCACCGGGTCATATTCGGTCAGCGGCAGGATGGTCGCCTCGCTCCGGCGCATCACCGCCAGCGCGGCGCGCTTCAGCGCGAGCGTCTGCTCGAGGCCGAAATGGCCGGTGAAGCCGACGACGACCTTGAAGCCCATGCCGGCGAACTGGGCATAGACCGTCTCGATCAGCGGCTCGACCAGGCCGATCGGCAGGTTGAGTGTATGTGGGAACGGCACGCCGCCGACCGCCCAATAGGACGTCGGCGCCAGAACGGCATCGGCGCGCTCGGCGATCTCGCGACCGAGCCGCGCGCCGACGATCCCGTCGAGGCCGACCGGCAGATGGTGGCTATGCCACTCGATCGTGCCGAAGGGCAGGACGAGGATCGGGTTCGCGGCGAGGCGGGCCTCGATCTCGCGCGGAAACAGCGTCTCCAGAGCGTAGGCGGTCATGCGAGGCCCTCGAGCGATACCACGGTGCGAATGCCATGCGGGCGATATCCCGGTTCAAACATCGCCGGCAAGTCCTTGAGTTCAATGGTGTCCGTGTGCAGAGCGTCGAGTTCGAGACGACCATCGGCATACCAGTCCGCGAGCAGGGGCAGATCGCGCTCCGGCTGGACGTCGCCATAGATGCAGCCGCAGATCGTCTGCTGCTTGCTCATGAAGCCGCGCGGCTTGAACGTCATCTCGTCCTGGCGTCCCGCCGCGCCGACGAGCGTCAGCCGTCCCCCGCGTGCGAGCAGGCCGAGGCCCTCGACCATGAGATCGGTGCGTCCTACCAGTTCGAACACATGATCCGCGCCGCGGCCGTCCGTCGCCTGCATCACCGCATCGAAAACCGGTTCCTTCGCGCTGTCGACGACATGTGTCGCGCCGAGACGGGCGGCGAGGGCGAGCTTTTCCGGATCGCGGTCGACCGCCACGATCACCCGCGCATTGGCGAGGCGTGCGCCCTGGAGCGTGTTGAGGCCGACGCCGCCGCAGCCGATGATGACGACATCGTCGCCCGCCTGCACCTTGGCGCTGAACATCGCCGCGCCGACGCCGGTCGCCACCGCGCAGCCGAGCAGGGCGGCGACGGCGAAGGGCATGTCCTTGCGGATCGGCACCGCGCCGGACGCCGGCACGACCGCATAGGGGCAGAACGTCCCGGCGTTCAGCATGACTGCGAGCGGCTTGCCGTCCAGATGGACGCGCGGCTCGCTCGTGCCGAGAACGCCTTCGCAGAACTGCCGGCGGCCCGAGACGCAGTTGCGGCAAACGCCGCATTTGGCCTGCCAGTTGATCGCCACATGGTCGCCAATGGCGACATGGCTGACGCCTTCGCCAAGCGCCGCGACGACGCCCGCGCCCTCGTGGCCGAGGACGACGGGCGTCGTGCGGGCATATTGCACATAGCCGATATCGGTGTGGCAGACGCCGCTCGCCATGATCCGCACCAGCACTTCGCCGCGGCCGGGCGGTGAGATGCTCACCCGCTCGATCCGCGGCGTTTCGCCGAGTGCGTGCAGAACGAGGGCCGGCTGGTCCTCGTGCGCGATCATGCCGGGACTTTGGCCTTCGCCGTCAGCAGCGTGCCGGCCGGAACCTGCTTCATGACCTGGAAGTGGCCGTAGTCGCGCACCTTGCGGAAGGGCTCGTTCTCGACGGCGTTATAGGAGGCGATATAGCCCCAGCGCGGCATGTCGGAGGTGTTGGCGTCCGAGCGGTGCAGCAGGTTGCAGTCGAAGATCAGCGCGTCGCCGGGCTCCATCTCGACATAGAGCAGCGGGAAGCGCTGCAGCGCCGCGTTCAGATATTCCTCGTCCACCACGGTCTGGCCGTCGACGCGGATATGGTCCAGGCGGCCGAGCTTGTGCGAGCCGGGGAGGACCTGCAGGCAGCCGTTTTCCTTGACCGACTTGTCAAGCGAGATCCAGATCGACAGCATCTCCGGGGCCAGGCACTTGTTCTGGTACCAGTAGCCGTAATCCTGATGCCATTCCCAGGCGCCACCTTCGCGGGGCTCCTTCATGGTCATCTTGTGGCTGTAGAGATAGGTGTCCTTGCCGATGATCTGGCGGGCGACGTTCACCAGCCGCTCGTCGCGCGCGACATAGCCATAGACGTCGTCGGCCGCTTCGTACCACATCTTCAGCAGCGTCGTGTTGCCGGCCTTGTCGCCCTTGCGCATCGTCTCGCCGGCCTCGGCCTGGCGGCGCAGATCCTCGCGCGCCGTGTCGCGGAAATGCGCGGTCTCTTCGCGATTGAGCAGGCCCGGAATGATCACATAGCCGTCATTCTGATAGCGCTGGTACTGTTCGTGCGTGAGCATCTTGCGTGCGTTCCTCGGTGGGCCGACCGGTGGGGTCGGTCTCTGTTCCCCCAATATGGGCGATCATCGCGCAATCCGTGTCGTTCCGGAATAGACGCGGCGCACGGTTGTTTGTACAAAACAGACATGAATGACGAACCGATGCCCATGCGGTCCCTGAGCCATGCCCCGCGCAGCGGGCATGTGTCGGCGGCCTATTCCGTGCTCAGGGCCGGCCATCTCCAGGCCGCGCCAGGCGCCGCGCTGACGCGCGGCCGCCATGTCGGTCAGGACATCCTCTATTGCCGGTCGGGCTATGGAGAGGTTGAGATTTCCGGCCGTGTTTTCGGCGTCGGGCCCGGTCAGGTCGCCTGGCTCGCTAACGAGATGCCGCATGCCCACCGCGCGGATTCGGCCAAGCCATGGGAAGTGCTGTGGCTACGGCTCGACGGCCCGGGCACGGGCGCAATGCGTTTGGCGATCTTTGGGGAAAACGAACATGTCCGCGATGCCGGAGACACTGTCCGGCTCGAGGCCTGGTTCCAGCGTCTCTTCGCGACGCTCGCCCGCCGCGAGCCGACGCTCGACCTCGAGCTCAATCAGCTCGTGGCGTCGCTCTTCGTGCTCCTTGCCGGGTCGGGCAGGGGGCCGACGGCGGAGATGCCGCGCCTCGTGGCGCGGGTGATGCAGGCGATGCGCGAGGACCTGACGGCGCCCTGGCCGGCCGAGGCGCTGGAAGACATTGCCGGCGTCAGCGCCACGCATCTGCGGCGCCTGTTCGCCCAGCACCTCAACACCTCGCCGCATCGCTGGCTGATGCATGAGCGGCTGCTGAAGGCGCAGAACCTGCTTGCCGACACCGACCTCACCGTCGGCGAAATCGGCGTCGCGTGCGGCTTCTCGGACGTCTTCCACTTCAGCCGCGAGTTCAAGCGCCATCTCGGCGCCAGCCCGGCGAACTGGCGCCGGGCCGAGCGCGCGTTCTGAGCCTCGGCCTCAGGACCGGCCGAGGAAGCGGGCGATGGCGGCATGGGTCGCCGCGACAGATGGATAGTAGCTCGCGAAGTTGATGCAGCCATGCAGCCCTCCCGCGATCAGGTGAAGTTCGTGTGCGACGCCCGCCGCTTCCAGCCGGTCGGCGAGGTTCGTCGTGTCGTCCCGCAGCGGATCGAGTTCGGCCGCGGCCAGGAACAGCGGCGGCAGGCCCGCGAGATCCGCGTGCAGCAGACGCGCCTCGGCGAGCGCGGCTTCCGGCACGCCCTCCGTGTAGTAGCGCCAGAACCAGTCCATATCGGCGGTAGAGAGATAGAAGCGGCCGTCGCCGTAGACCTGATGCGAGCGCGTCGTGTGGTCATCGTCGAAGACGCCATAGAACAGGACGCCGGCATCGGGCGAGGCCGCGTCGCCCTTGAGGCGCAGCAGCGTGCCGAGGGAGAGATTGGCGCCGGCCGAATCGCCGCCGATATAGGTCGCCCCTTCGATGGCGAGGCCAGGCACGCCATGCGCCTTCAGATAGCGAACCGCCTCGACGCAGGCGTCGAGCGGCTTGGGGCAGGGCGCCTGCGGGGCGACCGGATAGTCGAGGCTCACCACCTTGCAGCCCAGCGCGACCGCAATATCCTCGCAGACATGGTCGAAGGCGTCGGGGCGCAGCAGCACCCAGCCGCCGCCATGAACAAAGATGAACAGCGGCTGCGGCGTGCCCGGCGCGGCGTCGATGACGTGAACCGGCATGGCGCCGCCGGCGAGCGGCAGCGTCGTCCGCGTGATCGTGGCGAGGCCCTTCAACGCGCTCTGGCTGTAGGCGGCCGAAAGTGGGTTGGTAAGGCGCTTGGCCTCCTCCGAATCGAGCTCGGAGAGGGGCGGCAGGCCGTCGGCCAGCGTGGCAATGAACGCCATCGCCGCGTTCGCCTCCGGTGAAAGCTCCGCCGGATAGGCCCAGTCAGCCCCTGCCTTGGTCTCGCCCGCCATGTCGTCCCTCTCTTCGTTTTGGGGAGCCGCTCAGCTCCGCTTCATGCGCGCAATGCGCTTCTGATAGTCGGGCGGCGTCACGACCTCGGCACGATCGAACCAGCGCGGCGCATCGACGCCCGAGACGAGCGCGATATTGCCCCACGGATTGAAGTCGCCAGTGCGCACGATCACCTTGGCGCGCCCGCCCATCTCCGACAGCATCTCAGCATGGCTGACGGTGGCAAGGTCATCCGCGCCGAAAATGCGCTCGACCGTGCGCGCGAGCGGGGGATTGTTGGCCTTCATCTCCTCGGCGAAGACGATCTTCTCGGGGATAAACTCGGAGACGACGGCTTCCAGAACCTGCTCGATGGTCGGGATGCCCTGGACGAGGGCGAGATCGACCCGCTTGGCGCTCGCCGGAATCGGGAAGCCGGCGTCGCAGACGATCAGGATGTCGCCATGGCCGAGCGCGGCGATGGCACCGGAGAGTTCGGCGTTGAGGATGCCGTGGCGTTTCATGTCTGTCCTCCCGTGGGGTGTCGTCAGGATGCGATGCGGTGGTCGAGCGTCTCGGCGTCGACCGTGGAGAAGGTCTCGACGATCGAGCCGTCGCGGAACAACAGGATCCGGTCGGCCAGCTCGGTCAGTTCGTGCGTCTCGGACGAGGTGTAGATCACCGTCGTGCCGCCGGCCGCGAGCTTGCGGATCAGGCGATAGATCTCCTGCTTCGCGCCGACATCGACGCCGCGGGTCGGATCGTCGAGCAACAGCAGCTTGGGCTTGGCCGCGATCCAGCGCGCCAGCAGCGCCTTCTGCTGGTTGCCGCCGGACAGCGCCGTGATCGGCAGGTCCGGCGAGCGGGCCTTGACGTTGAGGTCGGCAATGGCCTTCAGCGATTTGGTGCGGAGGCTCTCGCCGCCTTCGCCGAAATGAAGATGGATCACCGAGCCGACATTGGTCAGTACGTCCTGCAGCGGCATGATGCCTTCGCGCAGCCGGTCGGCAGCGATGTAGCCGACGCCCGCTTCGACGGCATCGCGGCTGTTGCGGACGCGATAGGGCGCGCCGGCGAGGCTGATCGTGCCGGCCGATTGCGCGTTCAGCCCGAAGAGCAGGCGCAGCGTCTCCGACGAGCCGGAATCCGGCCGGCCGGCCAGCGCCAGAACCTCGCCCTTGCGCGCCTCGAAGTCGACGCCGGCGACATTGCGCCCGGCAAGGCCTTTGACCGAGAGCGCGAGTTCGCCGTCCGTCGGCGCGCTCGGGCGCTCGGGGAAGATCTCGCCGGCCGGGCGGCCGAGCATCGCCGTGCTGATCTGCGTGTGGTCGATGTCGGTGACCGGCGCGCAGAGCGCGACCGCGCCGTCGCGCAGCACCGTGACCTGATCGGCGATCCGCATGATCTCTGTCATCTTGTGGCTGACATAGACGATGGCGATGCTGCGCGCCTTGATCTGGAGGATCAGCTCCATCAGCTGGTCGGCGTCATGGCCGTTCAGCGAGGAGGTCGGCTCGTCGAACACGATCAGCTTCGCGTCACGGCCGAGCGCCTTGGCGATCGCCACCTTCTGCTTGTCGGATGTGGTGAGCTGGCCGAGCGGCGTGTCCGGCGTCAGGCTGGTCTCGCCGAGCAGGGCGAGCACGCGCGTCGCCTCGGCGACCATCTGCGCGCGCGCCGGCTTGAAGAAGCCCTTGCGATGGCTGTCGAGCGCGATGTTCTCGGCGACGGTCAGATTGTCGAAAAGATCGAGCTCCTGATGCACCACGGCGATGCCGCGGGCCATCGCGTCGCCCGCATCGGCGAGGGAGACATTGTCTGCCTCGCCGATCTGGATCGTCCCCTCGGAAGGGGCGTGGACGCCCGCGATGATCTTGATCAGCGTCGACTTGCCGGCGCCGTTCTCGCCCAGGAGCGCATGGGCGGTTCCCGGGTCGACGCGGAAGTCGGCATGGCGCAGCACCCAGAGGTTGCCGTAGCGCTTGCCGATGTTCTTCAGATGGATCGCAGGCGTCATGGGACCAGTCCCGCCTTACTTGCCGATGTACTGGTCGACGTTGGTCTTGTCGACGATCTCAGCGCCGGTGTCGATCATCTTCGGCGGCATCTTGCCGTTCTTGACGATGTCGGTCAGCACTTCGACGGACTTGTAGCCCTGGGCATAGGGGTTCTGGCTGATCGTCGAGTCGAGATGGCCTTCCTTGATCAGCTGCAACGTCTGCGGCAGCAGGTCGAAGCCGACGGCCGCGAACTCACCCGAACGCGGGTTGCGCTTCAGGTAGAGGCCGATCTGCGGGAAGGAGCAGCACTCCAGCGAGATCATGCCGGTCAGGTCGGGATTGGCGGCGAAGGTGTTCTCGATCGCGCCATAGATCTGCTGCGACTCGGTGCCCGTGTTGACCACGTTCACGATCTCGATGCCGGGATACTTGGCGAGCGTCTCGCGGGCGCCCTTCTCGCGGTCGAGGCTCCACTGGGCGGCGGTGTCGAGCGAGGTGATGACGATCTTGCCCTTCTCGCCCATGTACTTGACGAGCTGCTCGCCGACCGTCTTGCCCGAAAGGACGAGGTCCTGGCCGATGAAGGTCAGGCGGTCCGACTTCGGATTGTCGGTGTTGAAGGCGATGACCGGGATGCCCTTGGCCAGCGTCTTGTTGATCAGCGGGGCGAGCGCGTCGGTCGAGGCCGACGAGATGGCGAGGCCGTCCACGCCCTTCTCGATGATCGTCTCGAGCTCGGCGATCTGCTTCTCGGCGCCGCCGCCGACGGGACCGACGAAGCTCGCCTCGACGCCGAGATCGGCAGCCGCCTTGGCAACGCCATCGCGGATCGGGCCGGCAAAGGCCACCGACGGGTCATGGTAGGAGATGGCGAAGACCAGCTTCTTGCCATCCTTCGCGTGCTGCGCGATCTCGGGCGAGAGCTTGAACTCCTCGGCCGAGGCGGCGCCAGCGAGCGCGATCATCGAAAGTCCGGCCGCCAGCGCGGCCATGTGTTTCAGAAACGTCATTGCTTCCTCCCTCAGCGGTCAGGCCGCTACCAAAGCCGCCCGCAGACCACCCCCGGGCGACAATCCTTCCCGGTGCAGCGGGGCATATCCCCGGCCGCACCGTCATGCGAGATTGCGCGGGGCGCGTCAGGCGCGCTTGCGATTGAGTGTGGCGCTTGCGAGCGCAGCCAGGATCACCACGGCGCCGATCGTTGCCGTCTGCCAGAAGGCCGAGACGCCGAGCAGGACGAGGCCGTTGCGCAGCACGCCGATCAGCAGCACGCCGAGCAGCGTGCCGAGGATCGAGCCCTGGCCGCCGCCGAGGCGCGTGCCGCCGATGATGACGGCCGCGATGACGTCGAGCTCCAGGCCCTGGCCATTGGTCGGCTGGACACTTTCGATGAAGCCGAAATTGACGGCGCCGCAGAGTGCGCCGGTCAGGCTCGCGATGCCGAAGGCGAGGATCTTCACCTTGCCCGTCCGGATACCGATGACCTGCGCAGCCTTCTCATTGCCGCCGACCGCGAAGATCTCGAAGCCGAAGCGCGAGCGGTGCAGCAGCACATAGCCGATGATCGCCGCGACCGCGAGGATCACCACCTGCATCGACACCTTCCCGAAGACGATCCCCTGGGCGATGTAGCGCAGGAAATCGGCATTGGCGTCGAATTCGAGCGTCACCGGCTGGCCGCCCGTGATCACGAGCGTCAGGCCGCGGATCAGATAGAGCGAGCCGAGCGTCGCGATGAAGGACGGGATACGTCCATAGACCGTGACGAGGCCGTTGGCCGTGCCGATCAGGAAGCCGAGCACCAGGATCGCGCCGAGCGCTGCATAGTCGGAAACGCCGCTGGTGATCAGCAGGCCGGTCACGATGCCGGAGAGGCCGTAGACGGAGCCGACCGACAGGTCGACCTCCGAGGCGATCAGCACGAAGGTGGCGCCGATGGCCATCACGCCGAGCAGCGAGATCTGCCGGAGCAGGTTGAGCAGGTTCTGCTCGGTCAGGAAGACCGGCGACTGATAGGCGAAGAAGATCGAGATCAGCAGCAGCGGCACGAACACACCGAGCTCGCGCGAACGCAGCAGGCGCGCAAAGCCCTTGCGCAGGGCCGACGGGGATTGCGGGCGGCTCGCTCCGGAAACGGCGCTCATCGGGCGGCCTCCATCAGATCGGCGTGATAGGGAAGGCTCGGAATCACCTCGCGCTTGGTGCACGCGAGGCTGGCGCCCTGGCTGGCGAGGCGGATCGCCTCGTCGAGCGGCAGCCCGCGCACCAGACCCGCGGCGAGAATGCCGTTGAACGCATCGCCCGCGCCGGTCGTGTCGACGACATCGACGCGCCGCGCCGGGGCGTGACCGCTCGTGCCGTCGGGCAGGAACCAGTAGGCGCCGTCCGAGCCGGCCGTGATCACGGCCGCCTTGCGAACCCGGGCAGCCAGCGCGCGGCCATTGGCTTCGACGGAGCCGCCATGCACCAGCGCCTCGGCCTCGCCCTCGTTCGGCGTGATCAGATCGACATTGGAGAGGTCGGCCTCGCAGAGGAACGCGTCCATCGGCGCCGGATTGAGGATCGTGAGCGCGCCGATCTCGCGCCCGACGGCCATCGCCTCGAGCGCGCCGGCTGCAGGGAACTCGCTCTGCGCCATGACAATCTTGGCGCCCTTGGCGGCCGCGGCATTGGCGCGGATGAAAGAAGGCGTCATCAGCCCGGTCGCGCCGAGGTCGATGACGATGGTGTTCTCGCCCTCGGCATTGATCTGGATGAAGCCGACGCCGGTCGGCACGTCGGCGCTGCGCACGACGTCGGCCGTGCGGACGCCTTCGCCCTCCCAGAGCGCCATCGCCTCGTCGCCGTCGGAGTCGCGGCCGATCGAGGCGATGATCGAGACCGACGCGCCCATGCGCGCGGCCTGGATCGCCTGGTTGGAGCCTTTGCCGCCGGGACCCTTGGCATAGTCCCGTCCGGTGAGTGTCTGTCCGCCGTCGGGAAAGCGATCGACGACCACGGAGTGGCCGACCAGATAGCTTGCGAAGACGACGATATCGGCGTGGGGAACCGTGATCATCGGTCGTGGGGCCTATTCGTTCTTGGGACGGGAAAGATTGGCAATGAGTTTGAAGTGGCGGCCGGAGAACCAGATGTTGGAAATCTCGACCGGGCGCTCGTCGGAGCGGCGCGCCGTCTGTTCGGCGTAGAGCAGGGGGTCGCTCACGCTGACGCCCAGAAAGCGCGCGATCTCCGCTGTCGCGGCGATGGCGGAAAAGGTGCGCGTGCCGTGCGAGACCTCGACGCCATAGTCCTTGGCGAAGACCGCGAACAGCCGGCAGTGGCTGAAGTCATGATCGAGCAGGTTGGGAAATTCCCGCACCGGCACATAGGTGTCGACCAGCATGACCGGCCGCTCGTCGACGCTGCGCAGGCGACGCAGGAAGTGAACCGGGCCATCCTGCTCCAGCCGCGTGCGGACGGTCTCGCTCGGGCGGTTGATGCGGCGCGCCTCGATGACGCTGGTCTCGAAATTGAGGTTGAGGTCGTCGAGCGCCTCGGAGAACGAGATGAACGAGCTGGCCAGCGGCTGCTCGATCACCGAGGTGCCGCGGAAGAAGGTGCCGCCGCCATGGACCTTGGTGAGCAGGCCCTTCTGCACGAGATCGCCGATGGAGCGGCGCACGGTGGTGCGCGTCACGCCGAAGAGTTCCGACAGCGCGTCTTCGGAGGGCAGGCGCGCGCCGGCCTTCGCCTCATGCGCCGAAATCTCCGAAATGATGTGCATCGCGACCTGCTTGTAGATCGGCGTACCGGTCTGGTGCGCCGCGTTCATAGGTCGGATTTCGATTGTCTCGACGCTGCGCATGGCTCCCCCCTCAACGCACTCTCCTTCCGTCTGTCCGAGCCTCTCCTCAGGAGACCCGGGCGGCCTATCAATAGGCCCTGTTGCCGGCTCCTCCGCGCATGATGGCCGGGCCGGCGCTCGTGCCGAGCAGCACCGCGCCCGCCGCCAGGATGTCCTCGGCATCCTGCTTCGAGCGAATGCCGCCGGAGGCCTTGACCTTGGCGGATGTGGCGGTCGCCGACATGAAGCGGATCAGCTCGGCCGTCGCCTTGCCGCCGATGCCCCAGCCGGACGAATTCTTGACATAGGTGCAGCCGGCAGCCTCGGCGGCGAGCACCGCGGCGCGCCGCTCATCCGGCGACAAGGTCTCAAGCTCCAGCATCGCCTTGACAGGCCGTCCCGCGGCTGCCGCGACGATCTGCTGGATCTCGTCGATGAAGCCAGCTTCCTCGCCGGAGAGCAGCAGCCCGAGATTGGGCATGAAATCGACCTCGTCGACGCCTTCCTCGACGAGATGGCGCATCTCGGCCACCTTGCTGCGCGTCAGCGAGCCGCCCATCGGATAGGCCATCGCCGAGCAGACCTTGATCGACGTGCCTTGCAGCAGGCTGCGGCAGAGACCGATCCAGCAGGGCTGCACCATCACGCCGTTGAAGGCGAACTCGCGCGCATCCTCGCACAGGCGGCGAATGTCGCCGTCCGTCGCGGTCGGCGAGACGTTGGTGTGCTGAATGACGGCCGCAATCGCCGAGAGCTCCATGCCCGTTCCTGTCGTTTCCTGGCTTATCTTAGTTTCGTTCCAGACTAAGGAGGGGTGGTCCGGACGCAACGCCTTTTCGGTTCCAATTGGTATACGACTGCGTATGTCTAGTCGTGGGAAAGGTCCCGTGACGGCGCTGAGAGCGCCTTCGCTGGACAAGGGGCAGCCCGGGTGAGACGAGGCTTTTTCCGAAGACGCACGCCCGGGAGAGGAACGCCGCCATGCTCACGATACGCCCCGAAACGCCGCAGGACGCCGCTGTGATCCGGGCGTTGACCAACACGGCCTTCGCCAGCGCGCCGGTCAGCGCCGGCACGGAGGCCGCGATCATCGATGCGCTGCGGGACGCGGGCGCGCTCGCCCTGTCGCTCGTCGCAACAGAGAAGGGAGAGATCGTCGGCCATGTCGCGTTCTCTCCTGTGCATATCGACGCGGCCGTGGGCGACTGGTTCGGAATCGGCCCGATCTCGGTGCGGCCTGACCGGCAGCGCGCGGGAATCGGCAGCGCGCTGATGCGCGAGGGCCTGCGGCAGATCCACGAGCGCGGCGCTGCCGGCTGCGTGCTGGTCGGCGATCCCGCCTATTACGGCCGGTTCGGCTTCGTGCATGATCCGGAGCTGCGCCTCGGCGACGTGCCGCCGCCCTATCTGCAGCGGCTCGCCTTCCATGACGGCGAGCCCAAGGGCGAGGTTCACTTCCACGAGGCCTTCGCCGTCCACTGAACGGCGATCAGCCTCCGCGGACCAGCCGCCTCATGACCTCGCGGACACCATCGCTGCGGATGTCCCGGAGTGTCGGGGCGACGAGGGCGCGCGCGGCTTCGAGCTGAGTGCCGAGTCCGAGCAGAGCAAGGATATCTCCGGCCGCGGCCTCCGCGTCCGGATTGACGGCAAGGGCCGTCAGGCGGTCGAGCCTCGGATCGGTGAAGGCGAAGGCGCCCGCGCCGCGCCGCTCCAGCGCCGCGATCCAGAAGGCGATCGCGGCCGCCTCGGCGCGCGCCGGGCGGCCGGCGGCGAGGTTCTCGGCGAGGGGCATCGCGATGCGCTGCGGCAGCTTCTCCGATCCGTCCGTCCCGATCTGGTCGAGCTTGTGCCGCAGCGCCCGATTGCCGAAGCGGATCGCGAGACGGCGGCAATACTCGTCGCTGTCGAGACCGGCATCCGGCAGCGTCGCCGCGCTCTCGGACCACAGCACATCGACATAGGCGCGCGCGTCGGGATCGTGGAACGCGGCGGCGACATTGTCGTGGCCGAGCAGCAGCCCCGAATAGGCGAGGGCGGAATGGGCGCCGTTGAGGAGGCGCAGCTTCATCAGCTCAAAAGGAGCGACGTCCTCGACGAACACGACGCCGGGGGTGCGAATGTCCGGCCGGCCGAGCGGGAAATCGTCCTCGATCACCCAGGAGAAATAGGGCTCCGTCACGATCGGCCAGGCGTCGCGCACGCCGAGCGCCGCGGCGACGAGATCGCGATCGCCATCGGTCGTCGCCGGCACGATGCGGTCGACCATGGTGGACGGGCAGGCGACGTGATCGCGGACATAGGCGCCGAACGCGTCGGAGCGCAGCGCGGCGAAACGGGTGAGCAGGCCCTTCAGCGTCGCGCCATTCGCCGGGAGGTTGTCGCAGGACAGGAGCGTGAACGGCGCGATGCCGGCAGCCCGGCGGGCTTCCAGCGCCGCAGCGAGAAAGCCGAGCGTCGAGCGCGGCGCCGAGAGGTTGGCGAGATCGTGCCGGATGTCGGGATGATCCTCGTCCAGCGTCCCGTCCGAGCGGCGCGTATAGCCCTTCTCGGTGACGGTGAGCGAGACGATCCGCGTCGCAGGATCGGCCATGCGCCGCACCAGCGCGGCCGGATCCTCGGGGGCGACGAGCACATCGAGGATGGCGCCGATCACGCGGAACCGGTCGCCGTCCGAATCGCGATCGACGACCGTGTAGAGCCCGTCCTGGGGCTTCAGCGCGTCGCGCGTGTCGGGGCTGCGCAGCGATGCTGCCACGATGCCCCAGTCGGTCGCGCCGGCGGCGAGGCAATCGTCGACCGCCACGGCCTGATGCCCGCGATGGAACGCGCCGAGACCGAGATGAACGATGCCCGGCGTGATCGCCGCCCGGTCATAGAGCGGACGGTCGATGGAGGCGGGGAGGGCGGCGAGGTGAGCGTTGTCGAGATGGTCGGTCATGGGCTCGGCTGCGATGGGGCGTCAGGGCGTCATGCGGGCGGGCCGCGGCGGCTTCAGTCGAAGTGCAGGCCACCATTCATATCGATGACCTCGCCGGTGATGAAGCCGGCCAGCGGCGAGACGAGAAAGCCGACCGCATGGGCGACCTCTTCCGGCTCGCAGAAGCGGCCGACCGGGATCTGGGCGAGCTGGCGCTGGCGCTGTTCCTCGGTCAGCTGCTCCGAGATCATGCGCGACATCACATAGGCCGGCGCGATTGCATTGGCGGTGATGCCCTCGGCCGCCGTCTCGCGGGCGATCGAGAAGGTGAGCCCGATCATGGAGGCCTTGGACACGGAATAGGCCGTGCCCGCGGTCAGGCCGCCGGACTTCGCCGCGTAGGACGAGATATTCACGATCCGGCCCCAGCGCTTCGCGCGCATGCCGGGCAGCACGCCGCGCGACAGCACGAAGGCAGCGTCGACATTGATCGCGGTCACGCGATGCCACTCATCCATCGAGGTCGTGGCGATCTTGTTGTTGGAGAGGATGCCGGCATTGTTGACCAGCACGTCGATCCCGCCGAAGCGGGTCGTGAGCTGTTCGATGGCGGCCTCGACGGCGGCGGTGTCGGAGAGATCGAGCACGACCGCTTCCGCGCCGCCCGGCAGTTCCGCCGCGAGCTTTTCGAGCGGCTCGGGCGCGATGTCGACGAGGAGGACGCGGCAGCCGAGGTCGGCCAGCTTGCGGGCGATCGACGCACCGATGCCGCCCGCCGCCCCCGTAACCAGGGCGATCGTCTGATGGGCGCTCATGATGTCCTCCTTTGGGCTGGATCCCACTGCGCGGCGCGCGCATGGCCCGTCGGGCGAGGGATCGTCTCGGAACGAGGGGGCATGGCCGGCCCTCGCATGTGGGGTTCAGTCCGTGAGATAGGGCCGATACGGGTCGGGCACCTGGTCGAAGAGCTTGAAGATCTTGTCGAGGTGATAGTCGAGCCGCGCCCTCGCTTCTTCGGCGTCGCCGCGGTCGAGCGCATCGAGCACGGCCAGATGCTCGTCGATGACGACCGGCAGGCGTTCGGCATTGCTGATGATGTGGCTGATCAGGCGGATGAAGCGGGAGAGGCGGGTCTTGGCCTGCAGAATGGCGGGCCACACGCCGGGTCGATCCGCAAAGCCCGTGAAGGCGTGATGAAAATCTTCGTCTGCGACGTGGAACGCCTCGACGTCGCCGGCCTGAATTGCCGCCTCGCCGCGTGCAACGATGTCGCGGGCCTGCCGGCTCATCTCCGGAGTCCAGCGCGCGGCGGCTTCGGTCAGAATCGAGAGTTCCAGCGACTTGCGGATGAAGTGGCCGTCATGGATATCCGCGAGGCGGATCGGCGCGACATAGCTGCCCTGTTGTGGATAGACGTCTATCAGACCTTCTTCCGAAAGGCGCAGGATTGCGGCCCGGACCGGGGTGCGCGATACGCCGAAGTGCCGGCACATCCGGCTCTCGCTGATCGACGTGCGCGGCAGCAGTTTCACCTGGACGATCGCCGCCTTCAGGGAATCATAGATCTGGTCGGCCACGGGGTGCCGCCGATCGAGCACGAAATCGAAGCCGAGCGGGTCGGTTTCGGCTTTCGCGGTGGGGGTGGCGGTCGCAGCAGTCATGTCGGTCGGCAGGACGCTCGCGGTTGGGAAGCCTGTTGCGTTACATATTCTTGTATACTAGGGTCCTTGTCGGTTACGCAAGCCGGGAGCTGGAACGCTCGCGTGACAATCACTCGCTCGGGAGGAATGCCTCAGATGTCGATTTCCAAGAAAATTGCCCTTGCCGCGGCGGCCACGATGCTGCTGGCGGGCTCCGCCTTCGCCTCGGACACGCAGGTCGCCCTGGTTCCGGGCGGACCGCACCCCTATTTCACCGCCTGGGAGCAGGCCGGCAAGGACGCCGCGAAGGACTTCGGTCTCGCCGCCGCCGACTACAAGGTCCCGCCGAAGTGGGAGCTCAGCGCGCAGAACGAGCTGCTCGAGAGCCTGCTGACGCAGGGCTACAACGCGTTCCTGATCTTCCCGGGCGATCCGGTCGGTTCGGTCTCGACGGCCAACGAGCTCACCTCGGCCGGCGCGCCGGTGATCGCGCTCGCGGGCTGCCTCAAGGATCCGTCACCGGCAGCCTTCTGCCTCGGCACCGACACGGGCCACTCGGCCTATCTCGGCACCAAGGAACTCTTGAAGGCGATGGGCGGCAAGAAGCGCATTGCGCACTTCACCGGCTTCCTCGTCGACCCGAACACGCAGCTCCGTATCGACGCCGTCGAGAAGGCCGCGAAGGAAGAGGGCGCCGAGGTCGTGCAGGTCATCGCCGACATCGATGCTCCGGAGCCGGCGGAAGAGAAGATCAACGCCTATCTCGCGGCCCATGCCGGCGAAGTCGACGGCATCATCACGACGGCCTGGGTGCCGGCCGTGGTCGCCTCGAACGCGCTGCGCAAGATCGGCGACAAGCGTATCAAGATGGTCGGCATCGACCATGACGAGGTCGTGCTGAAGGCCATCAAGGACGGCTATGTCGACGGCACCATGCTCCAGAACCCCTATGGCCAGGGCTATATCGGTTCGTTCGCGGCCGACAAGCTGCGCACCGGCTGCAAGGTGAAGGCGGATGCGCCGTTCAAGAGCAACGCGCTGACGACGAAGTTCATCGATTCGGGCACCGTCTTCGTCGATGCCGCGCAGGTCGACACCTATGTGACGGCCATGCAGGGCATCACCAAGGACCTCTTCGCCAACTTCGAGAAGACCTATCTCGACTGCGCGCAGTAAGTCGCAAATCCTGATATGTGAGACCACGCGGCGGGCCAATCGGCCCGCCGTCCCTATGATCCCGGAGCCCCTCTTCGGGACAGATCCCCCGAGCGACGGTGGAAGCCCCCGAGAATGTCCATCGACAGTCACTCCGCGACGCCGACCCCCGCGAGCCCGTCCGGCGGCAGGGTGAGCGGCAATCCGCGCTTCTATCTGACCAACGAGTTCGGGCTGATCTGCCTGATCGTCGTGTTCGGGTTGATCTTCGCGCTGCTCGCCAAGAACTTCTTCTCCCCGTTCAACCTGTTCGCGCTCGGCCGCGTCGCGGCCGTGAACGTGATGATCGGTTTCGCGATGATGGTCGTCATCGTCACCGGCGGGCTCAACCTCGCCGTCGGCGCGATCGGCGTCTGCGGCGCGATGTTCTGCGGCTTCCTGATCCAGGTGCTCGGCCTGCCCTGGCCGTTGGCGATCCTGCTCGGCCTGGCGCTGGGCGCCGGCCTCGGCTTCATCAACGGCTTCGCCGTGGTGCGCTCCGGGCTGCACAGCTTCATCATCACGCTCGCGACGATGAGCATCTTCTTCGGCGCCATGGTGTTCCTGACCCGCGCTGAATCCTTCCGCGGCCTGCCGCCGATCTTCTCCGCCTTCGGCACCGCGCGTCTCTTCGGTTTCGTGTCGCCGCTGCTGATCGTCGCCGCCCTTGTCGGCGTGCTTCTCTCGATCATGTATCGCTACACCGTGGTGGGCCGCGAGATGCTCGCCGCCGGCGCGAAGCCCGAGGCGGCAGCGCTGTCGGGCGTGCCGGTCGGCCGTACGATCATCCTCTGCCATATGCTGTCGGGCTCGCTCGCCGCGCTCACGGCCCTGCTCGTCATGGCGCGCAACGGCGCCGCGATCCCGTCCATGGCAGGACAGCTCGGCCAGGACTGGCTGCTGCCGGCCTTCCTCGGACCGGTTCTCGGCGGAACGCTGCTTTCGGGCGGCCGCGCCTCGCCGCTCGGCACCTTCCTCGGCGCCATCCTGGTCACCATGCTGACCAATGGCCTGCTGCTGCTGCGCGTCGGCGAGTTCTGGGTGCAGGCCTGCCTCGGCGTGCTGCTGCTGTTCGCCGTCCTCGTCGACAAGGCGCGGCGTTCCTACCTCGCGCATCTGAAGGTGGCCTGAGATGGATCGTCTCGTCCGCGCCGACTGGTTCGGCCCGCTGCTCGTTACCCTCGTCGCCGTCATCGGCATGGCCGCGTTCAGCCCGTCCTTTCTGTCGCCGCTGAACGTCCAGGTGCTGCTGCTCGCGCTCTGCATCAACGGGCTCATCGCCTTCTCGCAGATGATCATCATCGCGATCGGTCAGATGAACCTCTCGGTCGGCGCCATTGGCGGCCTGGCGGCGATTTCGTTCGCGGGTCTCATGGAGGTCTGGGGCGTGCCGGCCCCGCTCGCCGCGATCCTCGCGATCTGCATCGGCCTGATCGGCGGCGTGCTGAACGGCTTCTTTATCGCCTGGACCGGGATCTCCGCCTTCGTCATCACGCTGGCGAGCCTGTCGATCTTCAAGGGCATCAATCTCGGCATCACCCGCGCGCAGCCCTTCTATGGTGTGCCGGAAAGCGTGAAGGCCTTCGGCAACACGACCTTCCTGGGGCCGTTGCCCTGGCTGCTCATTCCCTGCGCGATCGTCTTCGTCGCGACCTGGTACCTGCTGAACCGCCTGTCGCTCGGCCGCCAGATCCTCGCTGTGGGCGGCAATGAGCACGCCTCGGCACTCTCGGGCATTTCCGTGCCGCGGACCGTCATCGCGGCCCATGCGATTTCGGGCGTTCTCGCCGCACTCGCCGGCATCGCGCTTGTCGCCCGCCTGCAGATCGGCCAGCCCACCATTGGCGATGATTGGCTGATCCTCTCCTTCGCCGCGCCGGTGATCGGCGGCGCCGTACTGTCCGGCGGCCATGTCAGCGTGACCGCGACGCTGCTCGGCGTCGCGATCGTCGCGATCATCACGCAGGCCCTCGTGCTGTTCCATATCGATCCCTTCCTGGTGCAGGTCGTGCTCGGCGGCCTGATCCTCTGGGCGGTCGGGGTCAATCGCTGGCGCGAAGTGCGCGTCCAGCGTTCGCTGAAGAGGAGCTGAGCATGGCCGAGGTGGTCTTCGAGGCGCGCGGCGTCAGCAAGTATTTCCCGGGCGTCAAGGCGCTGGAGAATGTGTCGATCACCCTCACCAAGGGGTCGATCCACGCGCTGCTCGGCGAGAACGGTGCCGGCAAGTCGACGCTCATCAAGATCATCACGGGCGTCTATCGCCCGGATGGCGGCGAGCTGTTTCTCGACGGCAAGAACGTACGCTTCTCCGGCGCGCGCGATGCGATGGGCGCCGGCATCGGCTTCGTCCCGCAGGAGCGCAACCTCATCCCGCGCTTCTCGGTCGGCGAGAACATCGCACTCGAAGCGAACTCGGCCCATCCCCTGAAGCGCATCGACTATGCGACGATCAATGCCGAGGCGCGGCGCTGGCTGAAGATGCTCGATCTCGACATCGATCCGTCGACGCCGGTGTCGCAGCTTTCCGTCGCCAAGATGCAGCTCGTGGAGATCGCCAAGGCGCTGTCGCAGCGCTCCAAGGTGCTCCTTCTCGACGAGCCGACGGCGTCGCTCTCGCCGCATGAGGCCGACGTGCTGTTCGGCCTGCTCCGCCGCCTGCGCGACGATGGCGCCAGCATCATCTTCGTCAGCCACAAGCTGGAAGAGGTCGTGGCGATCTGCGACACGGTGACGGTGCTGCGCGATGGCAACAATGCCTGCGAGAGCCGCTCCATGGCCGGCGTCGGGCGGCAGGACCTCGTCCGCCTGATGATTGGCCGCAGCGAGCAGATCCCCGAATGGCCGGAGCGCGATTCGATCGGCAAGCCGGCGGTGCTGGAGCTTTCCGGCGTCTCGACCGCGATCGGCCATCGCGACGTGAACCTCACGGTGCGCGACGGCGAAATCGTCGGGCTCTACGGCCTCGTCGGCGCCGGCCGCACCGAGCTCGCCAAGTCGATCATGGGCGCCTTCGCCATCACGGCCGGCACGATGAAGCTGGGCGGCAAGCCGGTCCGGATCGCCAGCGTCTCCGAGGCGATCCACCAGCACCGGCTCGGCTATGTCAGCGAGGACCGCAAGCAGGAGGGGCTCATCCTCATGCATTCGGTCCTGGAGAATGCCGGCATCGCAGTCTGGCGCAAGCTCGCGAGCCGCCTCGGATTCCTGACCGACCGGACGGTCCGCACCAAGGTGCTGCCGTTCATCAACAAGCTTGAGGTCAAGACGCCGTCGCTCGAGCAGACGGTCGGCAATCTCTCAGGCGGCAACCAGCAGAAGATCTCCGTCGCCAAATGGCTCGCCGCGGGCACGCAGCTCCTGATCGTCGACGAGCCGACCGTCGGCATCGACATCAAGAGCAAGGCCTATCTGCACCAGCTCCTGCGCGATCTCTCTGAGGCGGGGACGCCGATCCTGCTCATCACTTCCGACATGCCGGAAATGATCACGCTGGCCGACCGCATCGTCGTCATGAACGACTACCGGATCAGCGGCGAGATCACCAATACGCGCGACTATGGCGCGATGAGCGAAGGCATCATGCAGCTCATCCACGCCGACGCCGCCTGATCGGTTTGCGCCGCCCGGACAAGGGCGGCGCGTCGACCTTGCGTCACGACGCGCTGCGCTGCTTCGGCATGCGGGTGCGGCCGACCCGCGCGAGCACGATCACTGGCAGCAATCCCACGGCGACGATAGCAAGCGCGGCGATCGACGCTTCCTCATAGGTGCCGCGTGCCGCCTCGCCATAGAGATGCGTCGCGAAGGTCTCGACATTGAGCGGACGCAGCAGCAGCGTCGCCGGCAGTTCCTTGACGCAGTCGACGAACACCAGCAGCGCGCCCGCCGCCAGCGCGGCCTTCGAGAGCGGCAGGTGGATCTCGACGAGCGTGCGCCGCGTCGTACGGCCAAGCGTCCGCGAGGCATGATCCAGCGAGCGCGGAATGCGCGCGAGGCCGGCCTCGATGCTGCCGGTCGAGATCGCCATGAAGCGCACGACATAGGCATAGACGAGCGCCGCACCCGAGCCCATCAGCAGGAGCCCCGTCGAGACGCCGAGCCAGTGCTGCGCCGTCCGGTCGATCAACTGGTCGAAGGCGCCGAGCACGACGAGGACGCCGATCGCCACGACGGTTCCCGGCGCCGCATAGCCCATGGTCGCGAGACGCTGCGCCCAGGACGTGCCGCGTCCTGGCGCAAGGCGACTCGCATACGCGACGACGAGGCCGAGCAGCAGCGTCACCAGCGTCGCGGTCCCGGCAAAGGTGAGCGTGCTCACCGCTTCGCCCGCAAGCCGGGGCGAGATCCCGGCGAAGGCGATACGCCGCCAGGCTTCCCGGACAAGATGCGCGGCGGGGACCACGAAGCCGAGCAGCACGGGCAGGCTGCCAAGCAGCAAGAGCGCGATGCCCCCGGCGCCGCCGATGCGGATCGTCGGTGCCGGCCGGTTGCGTCCGCCCGTCGCCGAGAAGGATTGCCGTCGCCGCGCCCAGCGCTCGAACGAGACCAGCGCGATGACGAGGAAGAGCAGCAGCAGGGCGATCTGCGTCGCGCCGGGCAGGTCGCTGCGCGTCACCCAGGTCGTGTAGATCGAGACCGTGAGCGTCCGCACGCCGAGGAATTCCGAAGCGCCGATATCGTTGAGAGCTTCCATCAGCGCAAGGCTGACGCCGACGGCGACCGCCGGGCGGGCGAGGGGGAGGGTCACCCGCCAGAACACGGCGCGCGGAGAACCGCCGAGCGTGCGCGCCGCATCGATGAGATTGCCCGATTGGGTGAGGAGCATCACCCGCGTCGTGAGGTACACATAGGGATAGAGCACGAGCCCGAGCAGCACGATGCAGCCCGGCATGGAGCGGATATCGGGCAGCCGGAAGTCCCGCGGGCTGGCATAGCCGAGCAGCGCGCGGATGGCGCCCTGAAATGCGCCGACGGGGTGCAGGAGATCCAGATAGGCATAGGCGATGATGTAGGTCGGCACCGCCAGCGGCAGCAGCAGCGCCCATTCGAGCACGCCGCGGCCCACGAAATCATAGGCCGTCACCAGCCGGGCCAGGCTGACGCCGAGCAGCCCCGCGACGAGCGCGACACCGGCCAGCAGAATCAGCGTATCGCGAAGCGCGACGGGCAGCACATTGGCGACGAGGTGAGGCCAAAGGCCCGACGAGCCGCCGATCGCCTGCGAGGCAAGGCCGAGGACGGGCAGGGCGACCAGCGCGGCGACAAGCATGGCAGCGCGCCGCCAGGGGCTGGCGGCGCGGGCGGGTCTTGATCCTGCCGTGTGGCGGGCGGAGGCGAGCTGCATCGCGTGGAGGAGGGGCGGGGAGTGATCCCCGCCCGTTCCTTGGATCAGTTGTCGAACCCGACCTTCTCGGCCAGTTCGCTCGCCTGCTTGCGGTTCTCGATAATCTCCGTCAGTGGCTTGTCGTCGATCTTGAGCGTGCCGAGCGAAGCGATGAGCGGGTCGGCGGCGATGCCGGCCTTGACCGGGTACTCGTAGTTCGCCTCGGCATAGATCTTCTGCGCGTCATCGGAGACGAGATATTCGAGCAACTGCACGGCCTCGGCCTTGTTCGGCGCATTCTTGGCCAGCGCGGCGCCCGAAATGTTCACCTGCGTACCGCCGCCCTCGAAGGTCGGCAGCACGACCTTGATCGCCTCGCCCCACTTCACCTGATCCTCGCCGCCCTTGCCGGAGCGCATCAGGCCGACATAGTAGGAATTGGCCACCGCGAGATCGCAGATGCCGCCCATGATGTCGCGTGCGCCGTCGCGGTCGCCGCCGCCGGCCTTGCGCGCCAGATTGTCCTTGAGGCCGGTCAGCCACTTTTCGGTATCGGCCGCGCCGTGATGCGCGAGATAGGCCGCGAACAGCGCCGTATTATAGGGATGCTGGCCCGAGCGGATGCAGATCTTGCCCTTCCACTTCGGATCGGCGAGGCCCTCATAGGTGATCTCGCTGATGTCGAGATCCTTGGCCGCATAGACGACGCGGGCACGGTAGGAGAGGCCGAACCACTGATTGCCGGGATCGCGCAGCTGGGCGGGAACCGCCTCGACCAGCACGGTCGACTCGATCGGCTGCGTGACGCCCTTCTCTACGAGATCGACCAGATTGCCGGCATCGACCGTCATCAGGATATCGGCCGGCGAACTCGTGCCTTCGCTCGCAACGCGCTCGGCGAGACCGTCCTTCAGGAAGACCGTGTTGACCTTGGTGCCCGTCTTGGCCGTGAAAGAATCGAGCAGCGGCTGGATGAGACCGGGCTCGCGCGTCGTATACACATTGACCTCGGCTGCCGAGGCGGCGCTGGCCGCAAGGGCCGCAACGAGAGCGGCGGTGCCGAGGAGCGTGTTCCGGATCATGTTCTGTCTCCGATCTTGAAGGAGGCAGACCAGAAACATAGTTGATTATGGATGTCAACTTATAGGGTGATAGTTCAGAATCGTTCTATTGTGGGCCACATTCCCGCATGACTGTCGATCTGTATCAATTATAGATTGTACAAGATGATGATCGATTTGGGATGACTTGATCGTCATCGGGCATTACAGCTTCGCGATGAAGCTCCACCATGCCCAGATCGTGACCATCGAGAGCGGAACGCCGAGCCCGATGAGCAGCGCGCCGAGGTCGGGCTCGAGATCATGGTCGAGCGCGATGATGCTCGCGCCGAGCATGGGCGGCATGGCCATCTCCAGCATGGCGATCTTGGCGGTCGCATCGCCCGCCTGCCCGAGCAGCAGGTAGAGCAGGACGATCGCGAGCGGCGCCACGAGGAGGCGGAAGGCGAGCCCGACGGCGAGCGGCGCCACATGCCCGCCGATGCGATCGAGGCGCAGCGCATAGCCGACCGCAGCCAGTGCGACGGGCGTCAGCGTGGCGGAGAGCGAATGGAAGATCTGGCTGATCCATTCGGGGCGCGGAAGGTCATTGAGGGCGAGCGCCAGGATGATCGCGATGAAGGGCGGGAAGGTGACGATGCGCCGGGCTACCTCGTGCCAGTCGAGCCGTCCCTCGCTCGCCACGGCCGCGATGATAAGGCCGAGGGTCGATAGCGCGAGATAGGAGCCGAACAGGTCGATGACGATGCCGAGGCCGAGCCATTGCGCGCCGGCGAACGCGGCGATCATCGGCAGCCCGACGAAGGAGGTGTTGCCCCAGCCCGCGCCGAGGAGCAGGGCGCCGGTCCTCTGGCGCGACCAGCCGAGCATGCGGCAGAGCGGGACCAGCACGATGATCGCGAGCAGGATCCCGAGCCAGGGCGTCGCGGCGGCGAGCCACCAGCCCCGGTCGACGGTGAGGCCATGCACGCTGTCGAGCGCTGCCGCGGGCAGGGCGACATTGATCACCCAGCCGCCCAGCACCTTGTTGGCTCCCTCCGGCAGCCGCCCGCTCCAGCGCAGCACAACGCCGATCGCAAGGCACACGACGATCAAAGCAACTTCCTGCATCAGAGCCCCCGCGGCCGGCCGAATCCCCGCCGCCACTATGACGCCGCCGGGCCATTGCCGCCACGGCGACCGGCGGCCCGAACCGGCGGCGGGTGGGAGGCGAAAGTTCTGGAAGGGCGGAGAAACCGCTTGTTCGACGCGGTTCGGTCAGATATCTCGGGCGGCGGAGAGGTGGCCGAGTGGCCGAAGGCGCTCCCCTGCTAAGGGAGTAGACGGCTTAAAACCGTCTCGAGGGTTCGAATCCCTTCCTCTCCGCCACTAACTAACCCATTGATATTGTTATACGTTTTGTCTTTGAGGGCGCGATTTCACTGGCCACTTCCGCGGCTTGCGGCGGTCCCGTCCCAGACGTGGTTGGGCGTGAGGTTGTCCCGGCCGATTCCGACCGACAACGGCTTTATCGAGGTGTTCAACAGCGAGCTCAGGGCGGAATGCCTCAACGCCCGCCGTTTGTGGACTCGCAGACGCCCGCGAAGGGCTGGAGGCTTGGAGAAGAGACTACAACGAGGTCAGACCCCACAACGCGATCGGATACGACGTCCCGATCGAGCTGCATAAGCCCAGTGGCGCTCCTGGCGCGCCATCGTGATCCAAGCGGGAAAACTCCAGCTGCCGGCAATCCAGGGGAGGGGAACAGAGCGCCATCGCTGGCCGTGTCGCTCGGTGCCCGTGAGGGTGAGGCAGCAGGACCAGCGTCACGCGCTCTCGCATTTCACGCGAGAATGGCCTTCTTGACGGCAGCGCCGACGGAGTACTTTGGATCGACGAAGTTGCCGAGCCGCGCTATGCCGCATTGGCTGAGCAGCATGTAGGCGTCCCATTTTTCGAAGCCATAGTCCGCGACCATCCAGCGGATGAGTTCGCGATAGGTAATCCGGGTGGCATCCTCGAGTGGCCTCGCGCTGCTGATGGCCATCAGGAGGGATTCGGTCTCGAGCCGCGGCCGATCGATGGTCCATCCCTTGATGAGATCGACGCGAATGGTCGTCGCGGTCGCGCACTCAACAGCGACACCGCACACTTCGCCGTCGCCCTGGCAGGCATGGGCATCGCCGATGAACAGCCGCGCGCCGGGGGAGCGGGCGGGCAGATAGGTGACGCTGCCGGGGCCCTGTCCGGCAGATCCATGTTGCCGCCGTGATTGTCGGGCGTCAGCGAGTTGATCGAGTCGATCTCGAAGCGGAATTCGTGACCGGCGTGACGTGTCGCGGTCGATGCCCTGTTTCCCTGGGACCATCTGGATGTCGAGGGGGGCGGCCGCCCTTCATCCATGCCGACCGGACTTGCGTATCCCCCGGGCACTTCCGCCGCCATCGTCACGTCAAGCGCGCGGGTGCAGGCACCGGCACGGCGACCCCGGCGAAGGAGCGGACGGCCAGCGCCGCCGTCACGATCGCCGCGCCGGACGTGAACAGATTGATACCCACGAACACACAGAGCATCCAGATCGCGCTGATCGGCCAGAGGGCGAGAATGATCGCAGCCATGGCCACGTCAATGATGCCGCTGACCAGCATCCATATCCACGAGAACGCGATCACTTTGCGATAGGCGATCGACGTCACGATCTGACCGAAACCCTCGACGGCGAACAATACAACGAGAACGATCGTCAGCGACGCGGCTCCCTCCAACGGGCGCGTCAGCAGCAAGATGCCCGCCGCAACCGACAGGACAGCCGTCACCAGGATCCACCGAAATGCAGGCACGTCGTAGGTCGACAGGATCGCGGACAAGCCGATGACGCCGCCAATCAGGAACAGCCAGCCCATCATGAAATCGATGGGTATCTTCGCTACCACCGGCACGGCGATCACCAGGCCGCCGCGTATCAGCATCGCCACACCCTGAAACAGCAGCAGCCGCCAACGACTGCCGAACGCTTCCCTCAAGGCGCCCTGCATGCTCATCAGAGCCCTTCCGATTCTCTCCACTGTCATCTCCATGGTTGAGCCATCAGCTTCATCGATCTGTGATTTGCGATTGTCGTGAATGGCTGGGGCGCCGCGCTGCGCGACGGCGGCCGGCAGCCGG
Organism: Kaistia hirudinis; assembly: GCF_014196455.1. Lineage (GTDB taxonomy): Bacteria > Pseudomonadota > Alphaproteobacteria > Rhizobiales > Kaistiaceae > Kaistia > Kaistia hirudinis. Next base: position 879,196 of record NZ_JACIDS010000001.1, on the reverse strand, counting down.
AGCGGCCGGTGGCTCAATCCGGCCAAACTCAACACACGTTCCCCGGTGCGCGGCTTGGCGAACAGTTCGACTGCAACGTCCTGGGCGGGCCGCCAAAGAACAGGCTGCCGTTCCCGGCCTTATGGCTCGAGAAGACGCCGGTGCTGGGCAATTGGGTCGCCTACCGCTCAGGCCGCCGGGATCTGCGATTGCGAAGGCCAGCGGCAGCTGATCGCCGCCTTCCGCGATCAGCTCGCCGCCTCGGTCCGCATCGCCTTCAGGAACGTCGCGACCCCCCGATTGCCCACAGCGGCGAGCTCCCCGTTGAGCGTGTTGAAGCCGTGCGTGCCGCCGGGATAGACCGCCAGCTGCGCGAGGTTGCCTGCCGCCTGCCAGCGCATGAACATGAACAAGCTGTCGTCCAGCAGGGGATCGACCGATCCGACGCTGAACAGCGCCGGGGACAGGTCGTGCAGGTCGGCATAGAGCGGCGAGATGGCGGGATCCTTCAGGTCCACATCACCGGCGAACGCTCCCGTGAACCGCCGCATCGCCTCCAGGCTGATGAACGGTGCGCCCTTGACCAGAAACACGCTGGGGGTGAGTGACAGATCGAAGACGCCGTACAGCAGGCTCGCTGCCCTGAAGGCGTCGCCTTTCCCGGCGTCCCGAAGCCGAAGCAGCGTCAGGACGGCGAGATTGGACCCGGCGGACTCGCCGCCGATCGACAGCCAAGACGTGCCGAATTCCCGCTCGGCATGCTCGATCAGCCAGGACGCGACGGCCACGCAATCGTCGATGGCTGCGGGTGCGGGATGCTCGGGGGCCAGGCGATAGTCGAGGCTGACCGCGACCATACCGGCCTCCCGGCCGAAATATTCCAGCTGCTCGTCCCAGGTATCGTTGCTGCCGACGATCCAGCCTCCGCCATGGATGTGAAGATAGACGCCTCGCACCTCGTCGGGCACCAGGATGCGCAGACCGATCGGGCCGGCCGGCCCCTCGATCGTCGTCGTCCGGGCGCGGGGCGATTTGGGCGAGGCGGGAAGGCCGAGTTCGCCACGGGCATAAGCCTCGCGCATCGCGGGCAGCCCGTCAGGCAGCGTGATCGCCGCCAGTGCCTCCGCCACCCTCGTGTTCACGGCATGCGTCGAAGCGGAGATCGCATCCGGACTGCACAGCGATGCCAACGACCGATCAGCTGATAGGAGAAATCTATCGTCCTTGGCTGGACGCATCAGTGTCATCGCTCACCCCATCATACGGATCAGTATTCAGCGTCACGATCTGGGACTTGCGATGATCGCAAATGGCAGATGGCGGAGCCGCGCGGCGCACGCAGCTGCTGCCGGCAGCAACGCGGCCCGTGGCTGAACATGACCAAACGCGGTAGAGGAGGGGAGCCCTGTGGCGGCCAACATCCGGCGAATTGCGGCCAATCATCTCCGATGGAGAAGGCATGTTTGAAATTGGTCCGGACGAGAAAGTCTATTCCGTCTTCAAGATCGGCAAGATCGTCGATTGTCTGAAGGCGGAAGGCGTTCCGCTGCACGCGGCGCTGGAGGACATCCGCATCTCGGAAGCCGAACTGACGTCGCCACAGACCAGGGTATCGGCCAATCAGATCTTCCAGTCCTACAGGAACGCGCTGAAGCTCAGCCAAAATCCCAGCTTTGCTTTCGACGCCGGTTCAGAATTTCACGTTTCGACCTTCGGGATCTACGGCCTCGCGCTGCTGAGCGGGATCGATTTCCGACAGACTGTCGCCTTTGGACTTCAATACTATCAATTGGCCGCTCCACTCTTGGCCGTTACGTTTGAGGAGCGCAATGCGACGGCGATGTGGTGCATAACGGTGCTTCCGTTCAAATCTCTCGACACGGAACTGCACAATTTCATTGTTGAATTGCAGTTCAGCGCGCTTCTTTGCGTGCACCGCGATGTCATGGGTTCGGACTTCCGCCTGAGCCAAGTCCAATTGACGTCTCAAAGGCCCTCCTCGGACGCCCGCCTCGCCGAAAAGTTCGGCTGCGAGGTCTTGTACGACCAGCCGCAAAACAGACTATCGTATCAGGCCGAATGGCTCGACAAGAAACCGGTTCTGGGCAATTCGGTCACCTACGCTCAGGTCGCCCGCATCTGCGATCAATTGTTGACCGAGATGAAACAGAACACGGGCGTCGCCGGCAGGGCCCGCCAAGCGCTGCTCGCGAAGCTCGAATCCCCGCCGGACGCCGATGCCTTGGCCGGCGAGCTCGGCCTCAGCACGCGGACGCTACGGCGACGGCTGCAGGAAGAGAATACCTCGTATCGTGAGCTGATCGACGATCTGCGCGAACAGACGGCCATTAGATATCTGCGCGACACCCGCCTGACCGTGGAAAACATCGCGTTCCTGCTGGGCTTCAGTGACCCCGCGGCGTTTCGCTACGCGTTCAAGCGCTGGACAAAGACGACACCCAACGAGTTCAGGACCTCCGTCCGCGCCTAGTTCTGCGGCTTCGCCGAAGCCTCTTCAATCAAGGCACTTGCCGAGCCTTGAGCCACTTGCGACGGCACGCCGGCAATCGATCGCGACGGCCGTCGCGTGATTTGTGGCCTTACGGGGAGAACCGCCGGCGCGGACCCGATGCTGCGATGCAGCGATTTGGCCGCTTGTCTCCCTTGTTTGGCCGACGCTCCCCTTATCCCTGTCCGACAATTCACAGACGTTGCGACCGCCGGAAGCCGGTGGCCGAGCCGCCGAGTCCCTTCCGCTGCGCCGCAAGAGGAGTGGTTGGCTGTGTCGAGCTGGAGATCTGGTTCCTGTGCGTCCGCAGACGCAAATCCGCAATCCCGTGCTGAGGAAAAGCGCGTCAAGATCTCCGGCCTGCTGCGCCAAGCCAGCGTTGCGGTCGTTCTTTTGACGGCTAATGCCGCTTTCGCCAATGACGGTCTGCTTCAGTTTGGCCATATCGATGCCGAGAACGCCTCAGGGGCGGGTGTGGAGATCGCGGCGAAGCACAAGACCGAGGGCAAGACCGAGACGGCTTCGACGTCGACCGAGCCGGCGCCCTCCGCGCCATGGGGCCCGGTGCCGACGGACAAGATCTCGCTCGTCAATCTGGCGCCGGGCCTCGTCGCGTTTTTCAACGACGGACCGGTATTCGGTCTGCCGGGCACGGTGGTCGGCGACATCACGGAGCGCACTCAGCTGCTCGGGGACTGGGGTGGCACCCGCACCGAGCTGGCGCGCAAGGGCTTCTTCTTCGATCTCTACTCCACCAGCTATTATCAGAACATCGTTTGGGGCGGCCTCAAGACGGGTGAGGCCTTCGTTCAGAACACGCAGCTCTCGGTCAACATCGACACCGGCCGCGCCGGCTGGTGGTCCGGCGGTCTTATTCACCTCAGCGCGCAGTCGCGACTCGGCGATGACCCGGAGTCGACATTCACCGCCGGCACGGTCGTTCCGCAGTATACCGGTCTCGTGCTGCCGGATCCGCTGGAATACAACAGCTTCCTGCCATCGGAATATTTCCTGGTGCAGGCCCTCAGCAAGCAGGCCCGCGTCGTCGTCGGTAAGATTGGCACCGTCATCCTTCCCGACCAGACCGTGTTCGGCGATGCTTTCAGGTATCACTTCGCCAACTTCAATTTTAACAAGAACCCGATCACGGCGAACTTCTTCGATCCGACAGCCTTGGGGGCGCTCGGCGTGTGGTCTTTCAGCCCGAGATTTGCCGTCGTCGGCGGCGTGCTGGATCCCGACACCAAGGCGGACCGCCTCGCCGACTCCGATACGTTCTCGAGTGTCAACATCTATCTGACCTCGATGATATCCTATGACATAGGCGGTCTGCCTGGCGTCTTCTCGCCGGTCTACAACTGGTCGAACAAGCCGAAGATCAATCTGGATTCGCCATTCGGCGCTCTGGCTTCGGGCGCTCAAGGAGCGCAGGCGATCGGGAGCCTGCTCGGCTTGGCCTCGAACGAGGGGCTGCCGACCAATTTCAAGGACGAGAGTTGGTTCGCCCTCGCCACCATCTCGCAGTATTTGTACCTCAAGGACGATGCGGCAACCGTGGCGCGCAAGCGCAAGACCGGCGAACAGATCCGCGGCATCGGCGTGTTTGCGCGCCTGGGCTATGCCCCCCAAGAAACGAACCCGATTACCCAAGATGCCAGCGTCGCGCTGTTCGCCTACGGCCTGCTCGATAGCCGGGAATATGACAGCTTCGGCATTGGCTATTACTACGACAAGATCAGCGACAAGCTAAAGAATAGCATCGCGACAATCTCAGGCGGGGAAGCCATTGCCTACGACGAGAGCGGCATTGAGGTGTTCTACAATTTTGCCATCACCCCCGCCGTACGCCTGATCCCGAGCTATCAACATATCTGGCATCCGCTCGCGGCCGAGGTCGCCGAACAACGCGAGAGCGCCGACATCTTTCAGGTCCGCCTCACGACTGCATGGTGAGCTTCAAGGCTCGGTCGATGGAGAGCAGGCACCCAGTGCTTCTCTTGGCCCGGTCCAGGCTGCCGAAGAATGGATGATCACTCCAGGTATCGGAAAGAACACGATGTACGACCGACTTCGAGCAAGCATGGTTGCGATGCTTCTGTTGAATTGCGCCGGGCTCGCAATCGCTCAGACGCTGCCGCCGAACCAGGTGACCCGGGAGCAACTCGCAACAGACAACAAACTCTTCATCTCCTACGCCAGCAAGTCGCTGAAATGGGAAGAGCCGACTGAGCCAGTGAGGATCGTGGGACCGCTCTACTTCGTGGGTACCGAGGGACTGGGCGTTTTCCTGTTCACGACCTCGCAGGGCCACATCCTGATGAACACGGGCATGCCGTCATCGGGACCGATGATCGTGGATTCGATCCGAAAGCTCGGCTTCAAGCCGGAGGATATCAAGATCATCATCAACGCCCACGCCCATATCGATCATGCCGGGGCCCTGGCCTTCATGAAGAGGCTGACGGGAGCCCAATTGGCCGTGATGAAGGACGATGTCGCAGCAATGGAGAGCGGCGACCGCGATGACTTCAAATATGGCGATGATCTGGCCTTTGAAAGCGTGAAGGTGGACCGCGTCCTGCGTGATGGCGATACCGTCAAGCTGGGCGACGTGCTCCTGACGGCCTACAGCACCCCGGGTCACACCCGTGGGTCCACCACCTGGATCGCGAATGTGGTGGCCGGCGGCGACTCCTATGTGGTGGCATTTCCGGACGGCGCCGGATTCAACCCGGGCTACCGCGTCGCCAAAGACCCCTCCTACCCCGGCATCACGGACGACTACCGCAACACGCTTCATGAGCTCGAGATGATAAAGCCGGATATCTGGCTGGCAGAGCACAACGAGTATTACGACTTCGCAGGAAAGCGGAAGCGCGCGGAGACGGAAGGCGTGAAGGCTTGGATCGATCCGGAGGGCTACAGGCGCTTTGTCGCGAGCAAGAAGCGCGCGTTTGAAGATGAGGTCGACACCGAACTCGGCGCATCCGACGCGGCGAAGTGAAGGCGCGACTTCAAATCAACCGACGGGTTTATGGATAAGGCATCGCCCGGCGACGTGTTCAAAGAAGGCCAAGGCCGGGAATCTCAGCCATGGCCGACGCCTCGCTGACCTCGGATGCTGCTGCGGTTGCCGCGGTCACGAGGCTGGGGCCACCGCCAATAACGGCGGAGATCAATGCCGCCGTCGTGTTGCAATGTCGCGTTCCCGCCGGGGAATCGGGTCAGAAGCCAATTCTATCTGTTCAGAAAACGAACGCTTTCCGGACATCCTCATTATTTGTCTGATTTTACTCCCAAATCTCAAACGCCCGCCAGCAGCGCCGTCAGTCTCACTGCCGCTTCCGTGCCGGGGACGCCGAGATCGCGGATGCTGCTCATGTGGTTTTGCCGTGGCAGGTCGTACCGCGAGACCGGGCAGCGCTGGCTGCGCAGCAGGCTGGCGAAGGCGTCGGCCTGGCGGTGGAACGGTTCCGTCTCCTCGGCGCCGACCAGCACCGACACGGCAGTCGACCGGTCGTGCCGGTGGGTCGCCGGCGAGAACGCGGCGACTTCCGCGTCGGTGATGCCGATCTCCGGACGGAGGAAGGAATTCTGCAGCGGGGCGAGTTCATAAAGCCCGCCGAGCAGCAGCGCTGCGCGCATGCCGGACGGCGCATCCGACGCGTGGAACAGGAAGGTCGCCAGATGCGCGCCGGCCGAGTGCCCGCTGACTGTCAGGCGGCGCGGGTCGCCGCCATGTTCGGCGATGGTATCGATCACCCAGCGCTTCGCCCGCCGGACCTGGTCGACGATCGTCGCCATGCGCACGGCGGGCATCAGCGCATAGTCGACGATCACGGCGATAGCGCCGGCACGCGTTACCGTCTGCGCGATATAGGAATAGTCGCGCTTCGAAAACATGCGCCAATAGCCGCCATGGATGAAGATATGCACCGGGAGATCGGCGCGCGGCCCGGCCGGAAAGAAGAGATCCAGCGTCTCGGTCGGGTCGCTGCCATAGGCGATGTCGGCTTCCATAGGAAGGCCGGCGCGCGCCGTTTCGCTGCGTGTCCTGATATCGGCGACGATATCGTCGAAGTCGGCGACGTGGTCACGAATTCGGAACGGATCGATCGCCACGGTCTCGCCTCCTTCAGAAGTTCGCGGCGATATATTTCGCCTCCATGAATTCGGCGATGCCATGGTGCTGGCCGCCCTCTCGCCCGAGGCCGCTCTGCTTGACGCCGCCGAACGGTGCGGCCGGATCCGAGACCAGGCCGCGATTGAGGGCGATCATGCCAGCCTCGATCTTTGATGCAACCCGCATCCCGCGGGCGAGATCCCGCGTGAAGATATAGGCGGCGAGGCCATATTCGGTGTTGTTGGCGCGGGCGATGACGTCGCTCTCGCTGTCGAAGCGCGAGAGCGGCGCGACCGGGCCGAAGATCTCCTCATGCGCCATCTCTGCCTCGCCCGGCACATCGGCCAGAACGGTCGGCGGATAATAGAAGCCCTCGCCCGCGGGGACCGCGCCGCCGCAGAGAACACGAGCGCCGCGCGCCGTCGCGTCCTTGACGAGGCGGTCGATCTTGTCGACGGCCTTGCGCGTGATCATCGGCCCGCATTCGGTCGTCGCATCCGCACCATTGCCGACGCGCATCGCCGCCATCCGGCGGCTGAGGCCCTCGGCGAAGGCGTCATAAATGCCGGACTGGACATAGATCCGGTTTGCCGCGGTGCAGGCTTCGCCGGCATTGCGCATCTTGGCGATCATCGCGCCGTCCAAGGCCGCCTCGAGATCGGCATCGTCGAAGACGAGGAAGGGCGCATTGCCGCCGAGCTCCATCGAGCAGGAGATGACGTGCTTCGAGGCTTCCGCCAGCAGGGCGCGGCCGACGCCGGTCGAGCCGGTGAAGGAGAGCTTGCGGACGCGCGGATCGGCCAGGATCGCCGCCGTCATCGGGCCGGGGCTGGTGGTCGTCAGCACATTGACGACGCCGGGCGGAACGCCGGCCTCCTCATAGATCGCCGCCAGCGCATAGGCCGTGAGCGGCGTCTCGGTGGCGGGCTTGAGGATGACCGTGCAACCGGCGGCGAGCGCGGGCGCGATCTTGCGGGTCGCCATCGCGGCCGGGAAGTTCCACGGCGTGATCAGCAGGCAGATGCCGATCGGCTGGTAGTCGACGACGATGCGGTTGGTTCCGGCCGGTGCGATGCCGAACTCGCCGGTGATGCGCACGGCCTCCTCGGCGTTCCAGCGGAAGAACTCGGCCGCATAGGCGACCTCGCCGCGCGCATCGCGCAGTGCCTTGCCGTTCTCCATCGAGATCAGCGTAGCCAGCATCTCCGAGCGCTCGATCATCAGTTCGAAGCAGCGGCGGAGGATTTCGGACCGCTTGCGGGGCGCCGTGCTGCGCCAGCCTTCCGCCGCCTTCGCGGCCGCTTCCACGGCCGAGGCTGCGTCTTCCAGCGTGGCGTCGGGCACGGTGGCAAGGACGGCCTCGGTCGAGGGGTCGGTCACGGGGATCGTTCGGCCGCCGGCCGCCGGCCGCCAGGTGCCGTCGATATAGAGGCCGCGCGAACAGGCGCCAAGATCGGGCGCGATGGGCTGCGGGCGGCTGGTCTGCTGAAGGGCGTTCATCGGATCGTTCCTGAAGGTTACTGGGCTGCCGCCGCGAGGTCGCCGTCATAGGCCGCCTGGACGAGGCGCCGCATCGAGGCGGGATCGAGACTGCGGGGGTTGTTCTTGATCAGCCGGCCGATGCCGAGCGCCTGCTCGGAGGTCCAGTCGAGCTTGTCCGCGGCAAGGCCGAGGCCGGCGAGCGTCGGGGTGATGCGGATCGCCGCGAAGATTCGACTGACCTCCGCGATCGCGGCGTCGGCCATCTGCTCTTCGGTCTGCCCGTTGCCGCCCAATCCCAGCGCGACGGCGACCCGGGCCATTTCCGGCAGGGCGGCAGAACGATTGTAGCTCATGACATAGGGCAGCATGGTCGCGACGCCGAGCCCGTGCGGCGTATGGGTCAGCGCACCGGCGGGATATTGGACGGCGTGAGCCGCGGCGGTGCCGGCGGTGCCGAAGGCGCAGCCGGCCGTCAGGGCGCCCATCATGACATCGGCGCGCGCATCCTCGTCGCTGCCGTCGCGATAGGCGCGCTCGAGGCTGCGGCCGAGCAGCTTGATCGCCAGGAGGGCAAAATGGTCGGTCAGGTCGCTCTTGCCGACGAAGACATGCTGCTGGGCGAGTTCATGGCTGCCATCGCGGCGGCCTGCGGTGAAGGCCTCGATGGCGTGCGTCAGGGCGTCGGCGCCGGCGATGGCCGTCAGGCCGGGCGGGCAGCTCGCCGTCAGCTCGGGATCGCAGATCGCCACGGCCGCGATCAGGTGCGGGCTGGAAATGCCGACCTTGAGCGTGCGATCGGGATCCGAGATCACGGCCACCGGCGTCACCTCCGAGCCGGTCCCGGCCGTCGTCGGCACGGCGATTACGGGGAGCGTCGGCCCCGGAACTTTGAACTCGCCGTAATAGTCCGGCAGCGCGCCGCCATGGCTGAGTAGAAGCGCCGCGCATTTCGCCATGTCGAGGCAGCTGCCGCCGCCGATCCCGATGACCATGTCCGGCGCGAAGGTCCTTGCCTCCTCGACGCAGACGCCGACCGTATCGCGCGGCACGTCGGGCAGGACGCGGTCATGCACCAGAACGGCCACGCCGGCATCGTTCAGGCCGGCCACGAGCTCGGCGAACACGTCGGTCGCGGCGAAGCGCGAGTCGGTGCAGATCAGGGCCCGGCGGCCCAGCCGTGCCGCCACGGTCGGGAGCGCATGGCGCTGCCCTTTGCCGAACAGGATTTCGCGCGGAAGCCGCAGGGCAGCGAACAGGCTCACTATGTTTGTCCTTCGAGAACAGAGGATGGGGTGCGAGAGAGAGCGGTGAGCTCGTCGAGAAGGCCCGGATCGATCTCGAATCCGGCCTGCAGCGTGGCCTCCCTGCGCCGGGCGGCTCCGTCCCCGGGGACGGAGACGGGATGGCCGGGCTCGGCGGGCGGGGAGGCGCGGACGGCGTCGAGATAGGCTGAGAGGCGCAGCGCAAGGTCCGGCGACCGCGCCGTATCGATGACGATCAGGACGTCGCCCTTGTTGCAGACGGCCTCGGCATCCAGCGTTCCGCGGATGTCCGGCGCGAGATCCGCTCCGGTGAGCGCGGCCACGAGAAGCTCGACGGCGATGCCGAGCCCATAGCCCTTGGCGCCGCCGAAGGGGGCGATGGCGCCGCCTTTCGCTCGGACTGCGTCGGTCGTCGGCCGCCCCTCGGCATCGCGCGCCCAGCCCTCGGGAATGGGCCGTCCGATGGCGGCATGATGATGGATCTTGCCCATCGAGACGGTACTGGTCGCCAGATCGAGCACCAGGGGCCGCCCGGCCGTCGGAACGGCGATGGCGATCGGATTGGTGCCGAGCATGGCGCGGGTGCCGCCATAGGGATGAACCAGCGCCTCGCTCGACGATATGGCGATGCCGATCCGTCCCTCGGCGGCGATGCTCTCCACATAGGAAGCGAGCATGCCGAGATGATTGTTGTTGCTGATCGCGGCGAGGGCAATGCCGGACGTCGCCGCGCGCTCCTGCAGACGCTCGATCGCCGCCATCGCCACAACCGGACCGAGCCCCCGCAGGCCATCGACCTCCAGGACCGAGGCAGAGCGCCAATGGCTTCGTCCTGACGTCCTCGGATCGACGAGACCGCGCTCGATGCGGGTCAGCAAGCGCGGCAGACGCTGCAGCCCGTGCGAAGGGTGGCCCTTCATCTCGGCATCGACCAAATGCCGCGCCTGCACCGGTGCGTTATTCGTCAATGCGTTACGCTGGATGAGGAGCTGCGTGGCCAGAGCCATCGCAGCCTGTTCGGTGATCTTCACGATCGACCCCTATATCAAATCCTATAGGATATCGTATTGCATCGGTCGCAACATCTTGCTACAACCGCAGCATGTCAAGAGGAAAAGACGCCGGGAAATGAGCGCTACGCGGCCTACGGACACAACTTCTGGAAGCACGACGATCGTGCGCGCCAACGGTCTGGCGGACGACGTCTATGAGGCGATTTTCAACCAGCTCATGTCGCTGAAGATCCCGCCCGGGGCGCGGATCACGGTCGACAGCCTGGTCAAGGAGTTCAACGTCTCGCAGACCCCGATCCGCGAAGCGCTAGGACGGCTCGAAGGCGAGGGCCTGGTGCAGAAGACGCATCTGGTCGGCTATCGCGCCGCGCCGCAGATCACCCGGCGCCGTTTCGACGAACTCTATGAGCTGCGCCTGCTGCTTGAGCCGAACGGCGCGGCGAAGGCCGCGGCCGCCATGGACGAGGCCAAGCTCGCCGTGCTGCGCGAGGCCGCCGGCGTCATGGCCGGCCGCGAGAGCAATGACGACCACGTCCATTATTCGACCTTCGCGCGCCTGGACGCCGTCTTCCACGACAAGATCATGGATTTCGCCGGCAATCAGCTCATCCGGGAAATGCTCAGCTTCCAGCACACGCATTTTCACATCTTCCGCCTCCTGTTCCATTGGCGCGTGACGGAAGAAGCCCTCGACGAGCATCAGGCATTGCTCGACGCCTTCGCGCTCGGCGATCCCGATGCGGCGGCGAAGGCCATGCGCGCGCATATCGAGCATTCGCGTGACCGGCTGCTGCCGGCATTCGAGTGAACCCGGCGCCCTTCGCAATGGCAGATAATCTGGATAGGGAACGCATGGTGCCGCGCGACGCGAACGCCACATCCAAGGCTGCTTCCGGAGCTTGCCTCCTGCGCACGCGGGGCCTGTCCAAGCAATACGGGCCGGTGACTGTGCTCTCGAACGTGTCGATCGAGATCGAGGCCGGCGAGATCCACGCGATCATCGGCGAGAACGGCGCCGGCAAGTCGACGCTGATGCGCCTCATCTCCGGCTATGTCGATCCGAGCGCCGGCAGCCTCGAGATCGAGGGACATGCCGTGAGCTTCGCGACGCCGCATGAGGCCCAGGATGCGGGCATCGTGCTGGTGCACCAGGAAATCCTCCTCGCCGACGGGCTGACCGTGGCCGAGAATCTGTTCCTCGGCCGCGAGCTGACGCGGAACGGCGTGGTCGACGACCGGCGGATGCAGCAGATCGCGGCGGACAAGCTTGCCGAACTCGGCTGCCATGTTTCGCCAAACCGGCTGGTGCGCGATGTCGCCCTCGCCGACCGGCAGCTGGTCCAGATCGCGCGCGCGCTGCTCGACGACTACAAGCTGGTGATCTTCGACGAGCCGACCGCGGTCCTGACGGGGAACGAGGTCGAGCGTCTGCTCGACATCGTGCTGCGCCTCAAGGAGCGCAATATCGGCGTCCTCTATATCAGCCACCGGCTCGACGAAGTGCAGCGGCTGGCCGACAAGGTCACCGTGCTGCGCGACGGCAAGATGGTCGGCACCTATCCCGGCCGGACGCTCAGCCAGATGGATATGGCCGAGCTCATGGTCGGGCGCGAACTCTCCGCGCTCTATCCGCCGAAGAGCGACGCGAAGCCCGGCGAGCCCATGCTGCGCGTGATGAACGCGACCGTGCCGGGCTATGTCGAGGACGTCTCGTTCACCGCGCACAAGGGCGAGATCCTCGGGCTCGCCGGCATGGTCGGCGCCGGCCGAACCGAACTGTTCGAGGGTCTGGTCGGCCTCCGCCCCGCCAGCGCGCGGATCGAACTGAACGGCGTGCCGCTGCACATCCGCTCGCAGCGCGAGGCCATCGATGCCGGAATTGGCTATCTGACGGAGGATCGGAAGGCCAAGGGGCTCCTGCTGCAGGAGCGGCTGGCGCCGAACCTGACGCTCTCGGCGCTCGGACGGTTCCATCCCGGACTTTATCTCCGCAAGCGCCGGGAAACCGCCGCGCTCGCCGAAGCGGTCGCGCAATACGACATCCGCCTCAAGAGCCTCAAGGTCACCGCCGGCCAGCTTTCCGGCGGCAACCAGCAGAAGCTGCTGCTCGCGAAAATCCTGCTGACCGACCCGTCGGTGGTGATCATCGACGAGCCGACCCGCGGGATCGACATCGCCAACAAGGCGCAGATCTACACCTTCATCCGCAAGCTCGTCGGCCAGGGCAAGGCCTGCATCGTCATCTCGTCCGAAATGCAGGAGCTGATCGGCCTTTGCGACCGGATCCTGATCATGCGCCAGGGCCGGATCAATGGCGAAGTCTCCGGCGAGCAGATGACCGAAACCAATATCGCGCTGTTCGCGACCGCCGACACAGAAGGCGGCCAAGCGGCCGTGGGAGGAAGAGCATGAGTACCGTCACCCAATCCGCCCCGTCCCGCCGCCCGCGCGACTTCGCCTTCAGCTGGGCCGATGCCGGGCCGTTCCTGGCGCTCGCCGCCCTGCTGGTCATCGGCTTCCTGGTCAATCCCGATTTCCTGTCGGTGACCAATCTCAGCAATGTCATCACGCGCAGCGCCTTCATCGCGATCATCGCCGTCGGCGCGACCTTCGTGATCTCGTCCGGGGGCCTCGATCTGTCCGTCGGTTCGATGGCGGCCTTCATCACCGGCATCACCATCCTGTTCATGAACGCTATGGCGCCCAGTTGGGGAGCCTGGGCCATTCCGGCCGGCATGGTCGTCGCGCTCATGACCGGCCTCGCCTGCGGCCTCGCCAATGGCGTGATCGTCACGGTCGGCAAGATCGAGCCCTTCATCGCGACGCTGGGCACGATGGGCATCTTCCGCGCCCTCATTACCTATATGTCGGATGGCGGCACGATCCCGATCGACCGCACGCTGCGCGAGGCCTACCGCCCCGTCTATTTCGGCACGGTCGGCGGTATCCCGATCCCGATCCTGGTGTCGCTCGCCGTCGCGGCGATCGCCTCCTTCATCCTCTACAAGACGAAATATGGCCGCAAATGCGCCGCGGCCGGCGCCAATGAAGACGTTGCGCGCTATTCCGGCATCTCGATCGTTCGCACCCGTACCATCGCCTATGTGGTGCAGGGCGCCTGCGTCGCGATCGCGGCCATCTGCTATGTGCCGCGTCTCGGCGCGGCCACGCCGACCACCGGTGTCCTGTGGGAGCTGCAGGTCATCACGGCGGTCGTCATCGGCGGCACGGCGCTGCGCGGCGGCAAGGGCCACATCTGGGGCACCGTCGCCGGCGCCGTCATCCTCGAGCTGATCGCCAATCTGATGGTGCTCTCGGACTTCGTCTCCGAGTACCTCGTCGCCGCCGTCCAGGGCGTCATCATCATCATCGCGATGCTCATCCAGCGCTTCTCGAAATAGCCCCGCGTCCGGACCACGCGGGTGTCGTTCTCGATCGGTCCAATCATTGGGAGGAATTCAATGACCCGTACGAAGTGGATCGCCGCCGTGGCGATCGGAACCCTGCTCATGGCCGGCTCGGCCGCCGCTGCCGACAAGAAGACGGTCGCCGTCTCGATCCCCGCGGCCGACCATGGCTGGACGGCGGGCGTCGTCTATCACGCCCAGGCGGCGGCCAAGGAAATCAACGCCGCCTTCCCGGACGTCGAGGTGATCGTCAAGACGTCGCCTTCGGCCACCGCGCAGGTCAGCGCCCTCGAAGACCTTTCCGCCGGGCGCAAGCTCGACGCCCTGGTGATCCTGCCGCAGACATCGGAAGAGCTGACCATGCCGGTCAAGGCGGTCAAGGATAGCGGCGCCTTCATTACGGTCGTCGATCGCGGCCTCAACGATCCGGCGATCCAGGATCTCTATGTCGCCGGCGACAACATCGCGGTCGGCAAGAATACGGCGAAGTTCCTGGTCGAGAAGCTCGGCGGCAAGGGCAACCTCGTCGTGCTGCGCGGCATCCCGACGGTCATCGACGACGAGCGCATCAAGGGCTTCCAGGACGGCATCGCCGGCTCGGACCTCAAGATCCTCGATATCCAGTACGCCAACTGGAACAGCGACGAAGCCTTCAAGCTGATGCAGGACTACCTCGCCAAGTATCCGCAGATCGACGCGGTCTGGGCCAATGACGACGACATGCTGCTCGGCGTCCTCGAGGCGGTGAAGGAATCCGGCCGCACCGACATCAAGTTCGCCCTCGGCGGCAACGGCATGAAGGACATCGTCAAGAAGGTGATCGACGGCGATGCCATGACGCCGGTCGAGACGCCCTATCCGCCGTCCATGATCAAGACCGCCATCTACATGACGGTCGCCAATCTGGTCGGCCACGCCCCGGTGCGCGGCACGGTCAAGCTCGATGCGCCGCTGATCACGCAGGCGAACGCCGCGGAGTTCTACTTCCCCGATTCTCCGTTCTAGTTCGCACGAAGTGGGCGGGCCAGGCCCGCCCACACCCTCTCCAGACGCGAAGGACAGGACTATGCCCGGCAAGAAAATTCTGATGCTGACCGGTGAGTTCACCGAGGAATACGAGATCTTCGTCTATCAGCAGGCGATGGAGGCGGTCGGCCACACGGTTCACGTGGTCTGCCCGGACAAGAAGGCGGGCGACCGGATCAAGACGTCGCTGCATGATTTCGAGGGCGACCAGACCTACACCGAGAAGCTCGGCCACTATGCCGACATCAACAAGACCTTCTCGGAGGCCGAGCGCCAGCTCGACCAGTATGACGCCGTCTACTGCGCCGGCGGCCGCGGTCCGGAATATATCCGCACCGACAAGCGCGTGCAGGCGATCGTGCGTCACTTCCACGAGACACAGAAGCCGATCTTCACCATCTGCCACGGCGTGCAGATCCTGATCGCGGTCGACGGCGTGGTGCGCGGCAAGAAGGTCGCGGCGCTCGGCGCCTGCGAGCCTGAAGTCGCGCTGGCCGGCGGCACCTATATCGACCTGTCGCCGACCGACGCCTATGTCGACGGCACGATGGTCTCGGCCAAGGGCTGGACCGCGCTCGCCGCCTTCATCCGCGAATGCCTCAAGGTCCTCGGCACCGAAATCCGCCACACCTGAACCGCGCCGTTCGAGCGCGAGACAAGGGCCCGGCGCACCAGCGCCGGGCCCTTTTCGTTCGACCTAAGGCGATCCGCCAGCCGCGGCTGCGCTGAGCTTGCCGCGCTGCTCTCGCCGGTGGCTCAGTGCTCCGGACTGGCGACCGCCGTTGCCGTGTCGCGGAACCATGTGTGCGGATCGGCGTCACGCCGGCGAGCAGCGGGTTCCGCTAAGCCGACCGCGAGAGACACGCCGTGCCCTGGTGAGTGCCGCGCCCGCGGCGCGGCTACCAATGCGCGCATCCGGCGCAAACAGGGGTGGATTTCAGGCCTGGCGGGGCGGTACCCTGCGGATCGATCCCCTGAACAGAGCATGAGTTGTCGGAGTATGTGGGACTGGCTTGTGACGGCCTTGCGGGAGCATCCCGCGATTGCGCTCTTTCTGACCGTCGCCATCGGCTATCCGCTCGGGACGTTCAAATATCGCGGAATCAGTGTCGGAACGGTGGCGACGACGCTCATCGTCGGCATCGTGATCGGGCAACTCGATATCGAGATCTCGCACAATGTCGCGACCGTCTTCTTCCTGCTCTTCCTCTTCGCGATAGGCTATCGGGTCGGTCCGCAATTCGTCCGCGGCGTTGCTCAGGATGGCGCGCTGCAGGCGCTGTTTGCCGTGGTCGTGTGCGTCATGACCTTGGGCACCGCCTATGTCGTGGCGCGCCTCGCTGGATATGACGTGGGCTATAGCGCGGGATTGTTCGCCGGCTCAGCGACGGCCTCTTCGGCTCTTGGCCTTTCGACCAGCGCCATCCAGAATCTCGGCCTTTCGGCGGATGCGACACGGTCCATGGTCGGTTCGCTGTCGACCGCCTTCGCCATGACCTACATCTTCGGGACCATCGGCCCGATCCTGATCATTTCGCAGGTCGGGCCCTGGCTGCTGCGGATCGACCTGCCGGGAGTCTGCCGCGCCTATGAGAAGCGCATGGGTGGAACCGGTCACGGGTCCGGCAATTCCTGGCATCACTACATCATGCGGACCTATCGCCTGCTCGACGATTCGCCCCAGATCGGCCGGCAGGTCGGGGAGGTGGAGGCGAGCGAGGTGCACAGCCGCTGCTTCTTCGACCAGATCCGCCGCGGCGAGCAGGTCATCGCGGCGCACGAGACGACGGTGCTGATGACCGGCGACATCGTCAGCGTTGCCGGAACGCGCGGCAGCCTTCGCCAAATGTTCGCAGTCGGGGCGGAGGAGGTCGAGGATCGGGAGCTGCTCGCCGTCCCGATGGGCGGCGTCGACGTTGTCGTCACCAAGCGTGCCTTCGATGGCAAGACGCTGGCGGAGCTGGCGAAGCTCGAGCCCACGCATGGCATCTTCCTGACGCGGATCCGCCGCGGCGCGATGGGCGACGACATCCCGATCCTGCCGCAGACTGCCATCCATCGCGGCGATGTCCTGACGCTGGTCGGCAGGCCTCAGCGCATCCGCTCGTCGATCGGAGCCATTGGCCGGGCCGATTTTTCCGATGACGAGACGGACGTGTTCGTCGTCTTCCTCATGATCGCGATCGGCGCCTTGATCGGCGTGCCCGTCCTGATGCTGGGAAGCGTGCCGCTGACGCTGTCCATGGCCGGCGGCGTGCTCTTCGCCGGCATTGCGGCCGGATGGCAGCGTTCGGTTCATCCCACCTTCGGCAATGTCCCGCGGCAGGTGATCTGGTTCATGAATGTCGTCGGGCTCAATCTGTTCATCGGCGTGACCGGCATCACCGCGGGGCCGAGCTTCGTTGCGGGTGTGCAGCAGGTCGGATTGAGTCTCTTCCTGTGGGGCATGATCGTCACGAGCGTGCCGGTCACTTTGGGCCTGCTGCTGGGCAAATATGTCTTTCGCTTCGACGATGCGCTGGTGCTCGGCTGTTGTGCAGGCGCCAGCACATCGACCGCGGCGCTGGGCCTCCTGTCCGATCGGGCGAAGAGCCAGGTTCCGGCGCTCGGCTACACGATCCCCTATGCGGTTTCGAACACGCTGCTGACCATCGGCGGCATCATCATCGTCAGCCTGTTGTGACGCTCGGTCTGGGTGACGTCAAAGCCGATGCCGCGACCCGCCTGATGGCGCCGCTCACGGCGACGAGCGGCATCCTGATGATCGGCTGGTCGACGGCGCTGTTCATCTATGTGATCCAGACCTACCTGCCGCATATTGGCCGTCGCGATTGACCGGCCGAAGGCCGGGCAGAGGCGTGCGCCTCAGCCGCCTTTCAGTGGAGCTGCAGGATCCAGAGCGCGCCCATGGCGAGGCAGATGAGGGAGGTCGGCAAGCCTGCGCGCGCGAACTCGCCGAAGCTCAGCGCGATGCCGCGTTTGCGGCATTCCTCCGAGACGATGATGCCGACGAGGCTGCCGAAGATCACGGCGCTGGACGAGAGCGCGGTGCCGAGCGCGATGGCCGCGCCGAGCGCCTCCGGCCGATGGGCGCCGCCGATGAAGGGCGCGACCAGCATGACGGCGGGGTTGTTGCCGACGATGTTGCTGAGGATCGCCATGACGCCCAGCATCGAGATCGGGTCATGCAGGTCGAGGCCGATGCCGCGTAACAGCGCCAGCACCTGCTCGGGGAGGCCGGTCGCGGTGAGGGCCGCATTGACGACGAACAGGCCGAACAGCAGCAGCAGGAGATCGCCGTCCACGTGGTGCAGCAGCTTGCCCGAGGAGAGACGGCGGCTGATGAGCAGGACGCTGGCGCCGGCGAGCGCGATCAGCATATGGGGGCGATCCGTGAAGATGAACGCAGCGACCACCGCGAGGGCGACGATGGCCGTCTTGATCGTCTCGCCGGCGTTGAACGCAATCGCCGGAGTGTCGGCCGGCACCGGGCCGGCCTTCGGAGCCTGCGGCACTTCGGTGAGCGCCCATCTTCCGCGATAGCAGAGGACGATGACGCCCCAGACCACGGGCAGGCTGAGCAGGGCGGGCGGTGCCGCCGCCGCCATGAAGCCCATGAAGGAAAGATGCAGCGTCTCGGCCACGATCATGTTCTGCGGGCTGCCGATGATGGTCGCCGCGGATGCGAAATTGGCCGCGAAGCAGAAGCCGAGCAGGAAGGGCAGGGGATTGAGCCGGCGCTGCAGGCAGATGGAGCAGAAGATCGGCGTCATGGCGACGGCGACAACGTCCTTGTTCAGCAAGGCGGCCATGACGCCCGAGACGGCGATGAGGATGGCGAGCAGCGTCTTCGGCCCGACGTCAATGTCGCCGACCTTCTGTGCGACGCGGTCATAGAAGCCGGAGACCATGAAGGCGGCCGACACGACCATCAGCCCGAACAGCAGGCCGACGGTCCGATAGTCGACGGCGGCCCAGGCGTCGGCGGGCGAAATCCGGCCCGAGGCGATCAGGATCATCGCGCCGACGACGGCCGCGCCGGTCCGGTCCAGGCGAAAGCCGGGGAGGTGCCCGACGGCCATGGCCAGATAGACGAGGATGAAGATCGCGAGCGTAATGTCCATGACCACCGCGCACGGCCGGGCCTCGGCCGTCACTCTCCAGGCTTGGTTCCGATGCGTCGGCGCTTGGCCCCGCCAGGCCGCATGCGGATGAACAGAAGACAGAAAGCACGCCCGGCCTCATCGAGACCGGGCGTGCTCTCATTCGAACCGGCGGACCGGCGGGCTGACCATACGGCGCCCGCGATGCGCGAGGCTATTTCGGCAGCGTGCGATCCATGCCCCAGAGATGATAGGCGCTTTCGCCGACCTGCACCTCGTCGAGGCCCTTCAACTGCACGTCGGGCGAGACGCGCAGGATGCCGAGCATATCGAGGATCTTCAGCAGGATGAAGGTGACCACCGACGCGTAGACGGCGACGATGACGACAGCCAGCAATTGGACGCCGAACTGACCGGCGCTCGCCGCCACCTTGTTGATGCTCGAGCTCGCCAGAATGCCGATCAGCAGCGCGCCGGTCATGCCGCCGACGCCATGGGCGCGCCAGACCTCAAGCGTGTCGTCGACGCCGAGCGCCTTCTGCACATGCTTGGCGTGGTAGCAGGCGGTGGCGCCGATCGCGCCGATGGCGAGGGCCGCCATGGGTTCGACATAGCCGGAGGCCGGCGTGATCGTCGCGAGGCCCGCGACGGCGCCGACCAGCACGCCCGAGAAGGTCGTGCGGCCGCTCTCGCGCCATTCCCAGAACATCCAGACCAGCATGGCGATCGAGCCGGCCAGCATGGTGTTGGTGAAGGCATAGGCGGCGAGCGCATCGGCGGCATAGGCGCCGCCGGCGTTGAAGCCGAACCAGCCGAACCAGAGCAGCCCCGCGCCGAGCGCAACCAGCGGCAGGCTTGCAGGCGAGGATTCCGACTCGCCGGCCGGCATCTTGCGCTTCCCGAGATATTTCGCCGTCGCCAGAGCCGAGAAGCCCGCCGCGGTGTGGATGACGATACCGCCGGCGAAGTCGACGACGCCAAGCTTCGCCAGGAAACCGCCGCCCCAGATCCAGTGCGCGGCCGGCAGGTAGACGAGAATGGTCCACAGCGCGATGAAGAACAGATAGGCGCCGAAGCGGAAGCGGCCGACAAAGGCGCCGGTCATCAGCGCCGGCGTGATGATGGCGAACATCATCTGATAGGCGAAGACCAGCATGAACGGCACGTTCGGCGCATAAGTCGGGTTGGGTTCGATGCCGACCTGATACATGCCGAAATAGGGCACGATATTGCCGATCACGCCGCCGATGTCGGGGCCGAACGCCAGGCTGAAGCCGCCGAAGACCCAGATCAGGCCGACGACGCCAATGCAGACGAAGTTCTGGATCATGACCGACAGCATGTCGCGCTGCCGCACGAGCCCTCCATAGAAGAGCGCCAGGGCTGGGGTCATCATGCATACCAGCGCGGTACACATCAGGACGAAGGCGGTATCGCCGGCATTGATGTTTTGCATCGGACTTCCCTTGATCTCTCCCCCGACTTCGGTTCAGCCCGAGCCCCCGGGGATGCCGCGTGAAGCATGTGTCAGGAATGAGCCGCCGGACGGTCTCCGGCCGGCGGTCTCGGTCGGTACCGCGGCCCTAGCTGGCCGCCGCGTGAGCCTTTGCACTGGCTTTGTCGACCATATGGCCGGCAACCGGCTTGTGCGGATGCGGCGCCAGAAGCTTCTTCGGCGCAATGAAAAGGTACATCGTCAACACATAAGGAGCGGTGAACGATGGTATACCGGCCGGCGATACCATGACGTCCAGCGCACCCTGGACAAATACGGTCACCACGGTGGCGAGCGCAGCATAGATCGCGACGCGCGGCGAGGTTTTCAGGAAGATCACGCCGACGGCTATCGCCGTCAGGACGGGGCTGAAGCCGTAGAGGCCCTGGCTCACAATGGCGGGATCGGCGCCCATGCCGATCGACACGATCATGGCGATCAGCGAGCCGATGGCGGCGGCGATGCCGGCCGGCACCGAGGCGATGAAGATGCCGACAAGGATAATCGCGCCGGAGATCTCACTGCCCAGCAGATAGACCTGCCCGATATTGCGGAAGAAGATCTGCACGAGTTCAAGCGGCGCAGGAATGGCGACGAGGCCCTGCACATAATCGCTGGCGAGCTTCGGCGTGTCGCCGGTGACATGCAGCCCGCCGAAGGAATACGCGCCCGCGACCATCAGCCAGCCGGTGAGCACGAACGGGCCGGTCGAGCCGGGAATGCCCCATTTCGCCGTCAGCGTCGCGCTGAACGCGGCGGTGATCACCGTGCTCGCGGCGGCGCCCACCACGACATAGACCCAGAGCTGGGGCGAGGCTGCGATGAAGGTCGGCAGCGCCGCGCCGACGAGAACGCCGTTGAAGCCGAACAGGCCGGACGCGACCGATTTCTCGTCGCAATCGAGCAGCCGCGCCGTCAGCGTCGCGACGACGACGCCGATCGCGGCGCCGATCGTGGTCGCCCAGACGCCGGACACGTAGGACGCATAGGCCATGGCGACAAAGAAGAGAACGCCGGTGATCGGGTTCTCCATGAAGAACACCTGGCTCGTTCCCTTGAGGGATTCCGTCAGGACATTGCTTTTCTGCTCGGCCATGGCTTTGGTCTTTCCGTCAGCGCCAAAGGAATTCTTGCGGGAGCGTTCGACCGCGAGCCTCTTCGCGGACGATCTGCCAGAAGCGTCGCACCTCGCGTCGCACGTCGTAGCTCTCGACGCCGACGGCCCGCAGCATCAGCCCCGCGCCGTTGGGCAGGCGGCTGACGCCGGAAATCGCGCGCGGCGCCTCATCCGGGAAATTCGTGCCGAACCGCTCCTTGATCCGCGTCGCCACGTCCGGCGGCGTGAGGCAGAGGACGTTGGCGAAGGCGTCGAAACCCTTCATCACGGCCGGATCGTCGATGGTCGGATCGCCCTTCTCGATCAGGAGCTTCTCCGTGAACAGCTTCTTCCCATCCGGCCGCCGAGCCGTGACGGCCATAGACAGGAGGTCGAAGCCGAACCGCTCGTCGGCATGATGATGCTTGCGTCCGGCAAGGATCATCTCGCCATAGATCAGCGTCGCGTCCGCGGCGATGACGATGTCGGTCTGGTTGATGAAGCGGGAGTCGCGATAGAGGATCGTGAAGTCGGGCAGATATTCGAGATAGGCCCCGCTCTCGACGGTCACGGTCTGGTGCTGCGAGGCGTAGTTGGCATCCATCTGGTGGACGCGGTTCGCGCTCTGGGTGGTGACCTGCGCCGAGGCGCCGGCTTCCACCTTGATGTCGATCTTGTAGCGGTCGCCCTGCAGGATGCCGCCGCCGACCGAAATGATCGGGCAGATCGGCAGCTCCGGCATCGCCTCGTCGAAATAGAGCGCCTGCTGCACCAGCAGGGGTGCCACGCGATAGAGGTCGTGCAGCACCGAACGCCCGCCGCGGAGCGAGAAGCCGAGCCGAAGCTCGCCGACCTTGCCGGGCGCAGCCGCGCGCATCTGCGCCGGCTCGCTCTTGAAGCCGCTGACCTCACGCGCCGCATCCAGGCGGCCGAGCTGCTCGTGAAGCGACATGGGCTCAGGCGCTCGCCGGTGCGGGCTCGTTCACCTTCACGTCGAACAGCGCCATGTCGAGGATCAGACGGATGAGCTCGTCGATGCCTTCGCCGGTCTTGCAGTTGGTGAACAGGAACGGCTTCTTGCCGCGCATCAGCTTCGAATCGCGGTCCATGACCTCGAGGCTGGCGCCGACATAGGGCGCGAGATCCTTCTTGTTGATCACGAGGATGTCGGACTGGCAGACGCCGGCGCCGTTCTTGCGCGGGATCTTGTCGCCCGCGGCGACGTCGATCACGTAGATGTAGAAGTCCGCGAGCGCCGGGCTGAAGGTCAGCGTGAGATTGTCGCCGCCGGATTCGATCAGGATCACGTCGCTGTCGGGATATTTCTCCTCGAGCTCCTCGACCGCGGCGATGTTCATCGACGGATCCTCGCGCACGGCCGTGTGCGGACAGGCACCGGTCTCGACGCCGACGATCTTCTCCTCGATCAGGATGCCGTTCAGCGTACGGCGAACCTGCTTCGCGTCCTCCGTCGTCACCACGTCATTGGTGATGATCAGCGGCTTGATGCCGAGATCGATCAGGCGGGGGGTGATGGTCTCGATGACGGCGGTCTTGCCGGAGCCGACGGGGCCGCCGATGCCGATACGGGTGATCTTCTTCATGGGCCGTTTCCTTTGCCGATGTCCCGTTCAGTTCATGAACAGGCGGACATGGGTGGTGGTGTGATGCGCGACGAGGACGTCGAAGACCGGCGCGAAGGACGCCATCTCGTCGAGCGTCAGTTCGCGCACGGCGGAATAGTCGCCTTCGACGCGTCCCTGCGCCGTGAACAGGATGCGCTGCGTATCGAGATGGTCGATCCGCATCAGACGGAGCGCCGCCGAGAGGATCATCGAGGCGACGCCATATTGGTGCATGACGAAGGCCTCGCGCTCGTCCGCGCCCATATGCGCGAGAGCGATCGCCTGGCCGACGGGATAGCAGCCGGGCGTGTTGCCGGCCTTGATGTCGCCGAGCCAGCGTTCCAGCACCGGTGAAGGGGAGATCTTCAGGACCAGTTCGGCGAACTTCTTGCCGACCCGTGTCAGCATCAATTGCTGCTCCTCGCCGACGCGACGGCAGAAGATCTCCTGGTCGGCTTCGAGAATGCCGTCATAATCGCCGGAAAGCGCGGCGCGGTGGGCGTGGAGCAGGGCGATGCCGTCCATCCGCGACGTCTGGCGCAGGATCAGCTCGACATAGCGCAGCAGACTGTCCGCGTTCGAGACCACGCCGGTCTGCAGTGCGGATTCGAGCCCGTTCGAAAAGGCGAACGAGCCGATTGGCAGCGTCGAATCCGAGAACTGCAACAGCCTCGCGAGATGCGCCATCCCCGATGGCGCGCCGCGCTTTGTGCTCCCGCCGCCGGGCATCATTTCACCGTGGAATGGGAATGGCTGTGGGAATGCGAGTGACCGTGATCATGGTCATGATGGTGGTCGTGATCATGGTCGTGGACATGCGTGTGATCGTGCGCCGCGCCATGCTCGTGGCTATGCGTATGGGTCCCGCGCGCGTGATCGCCGAGATGGTGGTGCGGCGTCGCGTCGGCGCCGGCGAAGAGCAGCCGAACCTCCTTGGCGTCGAGCTTGGCTGCGATTTCCTCGCCAGGTGCGAAGCGGGTGGTCACATGCTGATAGGCATGGGTGCGCATGACCGAGGCCATGACCTTCTGGTCGACGGAGAGCGGCACATAGACCGTCGTGCCCTTGATCACCGCGGGCCAATGCTGGTTGCCGAGGCCGTGGCCGAGCTCGAAGCAGGTGCGCAGGATTTCGGCCGGAGACAGCGATTCGAGGCCCTCCAGCTCGATGACGAGCACCTCTTTCAACGCGATCCGCGCCGCGACGATGATGTTGTTCGCGGCGTCGAAATGGAGCACGTCGCCGTCGTGCAGATGCTCCGAGCGCGGCAGCGAGATCGCGAGCTCGATCCCGCCCTCGCTGGCCTTGCGCAACCGGTTCTTCGGAGCCTCCCACTGCTCCAGAACCAGAGGGTCCAGCCGGGCGTGCGCGGCGCGCTCGCGCCAGACGGGGTCGCTGAGGTTACCGAGCTTGGTTTCGACGAGAATCATGATGTGCCTCCGAACGCCCGGACTTCAGGCGCGACGCAATTGCGCCGCGGTGCGAAGTCCAAGCCATGTAACGCTGTAGCCGACGACGAGACTGGCGATGATGTAGAGGAGCGAAAGCCCCAGCTGGCCGGGTCTCGTCATTTCCGAAAAGGCTCCGAAGATGAAGGTCGAGAAGGTCGACATGCCGCCGCAGAACCCGGTCGAGATCAGAAGTGCGACATGGTCCGACGCACGATGCGCCTGGTGGAGACCGAAGACGAGTCCGAGCAAAAACGACGCGAGGATGTTCGCCGCGAAGATGTCGACCGGAAACGCGCTGCTGTAACTGCCCAGCACGAGCACGAGAAACTCGCGCGTGACGGCCCCGAGCCCACCTCCCACGAAAACGATGACCGGCGCCTGCCACATCGACGCCTCCTATGCCCGCGCCAGCGCGACGCCGGCGGCTGCGGCCAGAAGGCCGCCGCCGACCGAAGTCGCGAGATAGACGATCGCGAGTACATGCCGGTTCGCACCCGCCGTCTGCACGGCATCGAGCTGCATGGTGCTGAACGTCGTGTATCCGCCGAGGACACCGGTAAGGACCAGCGAGGAGATGACGTCGCCAAAACGATGCTGCCAACCGATCGCCAACGAGGCCGACACATAGGCGATGACGAAGGCACCGGAGACATTGATGAAGAAGGTGCTGACCTTGAAGGCCGAGCCGATATGCCGGTCGATGATCCGGCCGATTTGCCAGCGCAGCAGGGAGCCGATCCCGCCTCCCAATGCCACCAACAGGATATCGACTATGTCCATCGGCCCCGACGCCATCGCGCCGCCGCGGAGGGGAGCCCCGCGGCGGCGATGTGGTGCTTCAGCTGAAGAAATAGAGCTGGCTCAGCGGCACGCGCTTCGCCGGCTCGATCGTGGCGTGCTTGCCGTCGACGGTGACGGCGAAGGTCTCGGGATTGACCTCGATCCGGGGCATCGCGGAATTTCGGACCATCGATGCCTTGGTGGCCGTCCGCGTGCCATAGACCGGCACGACCTGGGACTTCAGCTCGTAGCGATCGACGATGCCGTCCTCGAAGGCGGCATGCGAGGTGAACGTCACGCGCGTCTTGGCAAGAGCCGAGCCCTGCGCGGCGAACATCGGCCGGTACATGACCGGCTGCGGGGTCGGCAGCGAGGCGTTCGGATCGCCCATCAGCGCCCAGGAGATCATGCCGCCCTTGATGATCATCTTCGGCTTGGCGCCGAAGAAGGCCGGCTCCCAGAGCACCAGATCGGCCATCTTGCCGACCTCGATCGAGCCGATCACGTGGCTGACGCCCTGCGCGATCGCCGGATTGATCGTCACCTTGGCGACGAAGCGCAGGACGCGCTGGTTGTCGTTGCCCGAGGTATCGCCGGCATAGGCGCCCGCGCGCTGCTTCATCAGATCGGCCGTCTGGATGGTGCGCATCCAGTTCTCGCCGATGCGGCCCATGGCCTGGCTGTCGCTCGAGAGGATCGAGATCGCGCCGAGATCGTGCAGCACGTTCTCCGCCGCGATCGTCTCCGCACGGACGCGGCTCTCGGCGAAGGCGACGTCCGTCGGGATCTTCGGTGAGAGATTGTGACAGATCATCGTCATGTCGAACAATTCGGCCTGCGAGTTGATCCCGTAGGGCAGGGTCGGATTGGTCGAGCTCGGCAGGACGTTGGAGAGGCCTGCCACGCGGATAATGTCCGGGGCGTGGCCGCCGCCGGCGCCTTCCGTGTGGTAGGTGTGGATCGTCCGGCCTTCGAAGGCGGCAATCGTGTTCTCGACGAAGCCCGCCTCGTTCAGCGTGTCCGTATGGATGCAGACCTGGATGTCGTAATTGTCCGCGACGGTGAGCGCATTGCGGATCGCGCCCGGCGTCGAGCCCCAGTCCTCGTGGATCTTGAGACCCGCCGCGCCGGCAATGATCTGCTCTTCGAGCGGAAGCGGCGCCGAACCATTGCCCTTGCCGAGCACGCCGGCATTCACCGGCCAGCCGTCGAAGGAGCGGAGCATCATCTCGATGTTCCACGTCCCCGGCGTGATCGTCGTGCCGTTGGTGCCGTCGGACGGGCCGATGCCGCCGCCGAACACGGTGGTGATGCCGTTCGACAGCGCCGCCTGCGCCTGCTGGGGCGAGATGTAGTGGACGTGCGCGTCGATGCCGCCCGCGGTCAGGATCAGGTGCTCGCCCGAGATGGCGTCGGTGCCCGGCCCGAGCGCGAGGCCCGGCGTGACGCCCGACATGGTCGACGGGTTGCCGGCCTTGCCGATGCCGCAGACGAGGCCGTTCTTGATGCCGACATCGGCCTTGATGACGCCCTGGACCGCGTCGAGGATGGTGACGTTCGTGATCACCAGATCCGGCGCGCCGGCAGCGCTGGTGAGCTCGTTGTCATAGCCCATGCCGTCGCGCAGCGTCTTGCCGCCGCCATAGACGGCCTCTTCGCCATAGACGCGCAGGTCCTTCTCGATCTCGATGTAGAGATCCGTGTCGCCGAGGCGGATCTTGTCGCCCGTCGTCGGCCCATAGAGGTCCGAATATTGCTGCCTCGAGATCTTTGCCATCTCAGAGCTCCATTCCCGAATTTGTTGAGGTGGCTAACTACGACTTGTTCTTGAACCCGTAGCGGTTCACGCGCTCGAGCGCGTCCGCCAGACGGGGCCGGTAGTCGTTGTAGCTCTCGTCACCCACCCAGCCATCGACTAGGCTGTTGAAGCCGAGGACGCGCTGCTTGCCCTGATAGGGGACCAGCACAACCTCCTTCTCGTCGCCGGGCTCGAAGCGCAGCGCCGTGGTCGCGGGAATGTTGAGCCGCTTGCCGAAGGCCTGCGCGCGGTCGAATTCGAGAGCCGCGTTCACCTCGAAGAAATGGTAGTGCGAGCCGACCTGGATCGGCCGATCGCCGGTATTGCGAACCTTCAGAGTCGTCGTCGCATAGCCGGCATTGATCTCGATGTCGCCCTTGCCGAGGACGAGACCCCCGACGGGTGCCTTCTTCTGATCTGCGCTCATACTGGCCCCGAATCTGCGGTTACTTGATGGGATCGTGAACGGTGACGAGACGGCTGCCGTCCGTGAACACGGCTTCAACCTGCACATAGGGGATCATCTCGGCGACGCCCTCCATGACGTCGTCCCGCGTGATCGCCTTGCTCGCGAGTTCCATGACCTCTTCCACCGTCTTCCCGGCCCGCGCGCCTTCGAGGGCGGCCACGGAAATGAGCGACACGGTCTCCGGATGGTTCAGCTTCAGCCCTTGGTCCTTACGCTTTTGCGCGATCTGCGCCAGCATGTAGATCAAAAGCTTATCGGTTTCCCTTGGAGTAAAATGCATGCGCGGTTTCCTCAGCCAAGACAGCTCCCGGCAATCACGGCAATGAAGTGCCACTCGCGTTGCCGGACTGCCTAAATTGATAACAGCAAGTTGCGGCCCGATACCACCCCTAGCAACCCAGAGAGGTTAAATATCGGGATTGTAGATAAATCCGTGCCGATGATTGGCTAGCCGGCGAAGAATGGACGTGCGGGGGCCGCGCGCTGTTCCCGGCGGGGCGATCGGGCCCGTCGATCAAAGGAGTCTAGTCGGAGGCCAGATGCACGTGGCGATGGCGGTGAACATGAGCATGCTCGTGGATTTCCGCCGCAATCAGCCGTCCGCGGCGGACGACCATCGCGCGCGTCGCGAGCTCGTCGACGAACTCCGTGTCGTGCGAGACGAGCACCATGGCACCGGGAAAATCATGCAGCGCCTGGCGCAGGCGCAGACCGTTATCCACATCCACGCCATTGGTCGGCTCGTCGAGCATCAGCACGTCCGGCTGCATCGCAAAGAGGCCCGCGAGGCAGACGAGCCGCTTCTCGCCGCCTGAAAGGCGGTGACTGATTCGTTCGGCGAGGTGGCCGATGCCGAGGCCTTCGAGGGCCGCGATGCCGCGCTCACGCGCCTCGGCCATCGTGCAGCCCATGTTGAGCGGACCGAAGGCGACGTCCTCGATCACGGTTGGGCAGAAGAGCTGATCGTCGCTGTCCTGGAAGAGAAAGCCGATGCGCGGCCGCGCCTTGCGGAACTGGCGCTCCGTCGAGCATTCCTCGCCGAACAGGCGGATGCTGCCGCCGCCGGCGGGTTCGAGCCCGACAATGCTGCGCAGCAAGGTCGTCTTGCCGGCGCCGTTCGGCCCGATCAGCGCCAGCCTTTCGCCGCGCTCGAGCGTGAGGTCGACGCCCGAGAGCACGGTTGCGCCGGCGCGGGCGATGGTGACGTCGCGAAGCTCGATCAGCGCGGTCATAGCCGGTCCATCGCCAGAATGAGGATGCCGCAGGCGACCACGCTGGCGAACAGCATCCAGTCGCGGCGAAGCAGGGCAGGGAGCACAGCATAGGGATAACGCCCGGCATAGCCGCGGCACAGCATCGCTTCCTCGACGCGTTCGGCGCGGTCGAGCGCGCGGACGAGGACCATGCCGACCAGATGGCCATAGCTGCGCCAGGTGTGCCGGTTGGAGCCGGGCCGGAAGCCCCGGGCGCGCATCGATTCGCTGAGCCGCCGCGCTTCGTCACGGATCAGCGAAACATAGCGGGCCGTCATGACGAAAAGCCGGTTGAAACGCTCGGGTACGCGCAGCGCATGCAGCGTGGCGCCGAGCCGCGCCGGATCAATGTCGCCGATCAGGGCGGAGAGCGTCAGCACGGAGGCCGAGACCTTGAGCGCGATGAGCGCGGCCCGTTCCATGCCCGTGCTGCTGGCCGCCAGGGGGCCGAGCGTGGCGACGACGGGTCCCTGCATGGTGAAGGGCAGCGTGACGAACAGAAGCAGCATGAAGCCTTCAACATGCAGCATCCGCCGCCAGAGGCGCCGATCGGCTCCAGCTATGATCACGAGGAGGATGGCGAGGGCGAAGGCGGCGGCGGAGACGGGGAGGGTCCGGAGCTGCGACACGGCCGCGACGGCCAGAAGGGCCGACACGACACGAATCCGCGGATCGGCCCGTGCGATCACCGGCGTCTCCCCCGTGCCCAGAGGCCGATGCCGACGAGGCCGATGATCAGGAAGATGCCGGAGAGGATATCGGTGTAGCGCAGCCGCGAATCCATCGCCTCCAGACGCTCGAGCACCGGCTCGACCTCCTTCTGGACCGCGGATCTCACCAGCGCCTCGGTCCTGGCGTTGTCCTGTGCTGGCGCCGGCGAAGCGGACGTCGCCGTCGTCGGGGGCACGGGCTCGGCCGGTGCATCCGTCAAGCGGGCCGCCGCTATCGTTGCTGAGGCGATATGGGCCTCGTGCGTATCGACCGTGACGATCACATCGGAGGTGACGGCTGCGGGGACGGCGAAGGCGAAGCGGCCCTCGGCGTCCGTCGTCCCAGAGG
The DNA here is from genome assembly GCF_014196455.1 of Kaistia hirudinis. Taxonomy (GTDB): domain Bacteria; phylum Pseudomonadota; class Alphaproteobacteria; order Rhizobiales; family Kaistiaceae; genus Kaistia; species Kaistia hirudinis. Next base: position 849,266 of record NZ_JACIDS010000001.1, on the reverse strand, counting down.
CGATCTGAGCACCGGCCGCGTCCTTCGCGATCCATGAGCTGCCATCGGGGCGCCCGCCGCCGATGAAGAAGGCATAGCCGCGGATCGCATGATCCTCGACCGTGGCAAAGACCTTGAGCTTGTGGGCCTCGGCCGGCGAGGCCAGTGCGAACACGACGGCCAGCGCCGCGAGAAGCCGTCTCATGATGCGGCCGGCCGCAGGGCGTCGGGCTGCACACGCGCCAGGAAGCCGACGATCGCGGCGGTAATAAAGGCCTCGCCAATCATCAGCGGCACATAGGTGGCGATCAGCACGCTGGCGACGGGGGTATAATCCGACGACGAGAGGGCGAGCGAGGCGGCGACCAGCAGGCCGGTTCCGGCGACCGAGAGCGCGCCGACAAGGCCCGCCAGCACGGCCCGCTTCGTCGCGTTGCCGGCATCGCGGATAGCCGGCCCGAGCAGCGCCGCGAACACCACGCCCGGCAGCGCGATGTTGACCGTATTGACGCCAAGCGTCGTCAGCCCGCCGAAGCCGAACAGCAGCGTCTGCAGCAGCAACACAACCAGCACCGCGGGGAAGGTGACGACGCCGAGCATGATGCCCATCAGGCCGGTCAGCAGCAGATGCACGCTCGACGGCCCGACGGGCACCGAGATCAGCGAGCCGACGAAGATTGCGGCGGCAAGGATGCCGGCGCGGGGGATGAGGCGGTCATCGAGGTGGCGCAGCCCGAGCCCGACTCCCGCCGCAGCGATGACACCGCCCCCGATCAGGACCGGCGCGGAAAGGATGCCATCGGGAATATGGGCCATGATCCGCCTTCAGGGTGCCGTGGGCATGTCGGTCGCCTTGACCCAGATGAGCCCGCCTTGCTCGATCGGGACATCCTTGCCGTCCGGCGCCTTGCCGGGCGTGTCGCTTTCGACGAGGGCCGCGAAGCCCCACCATCCGCCGCGCGGCATCGCATAGGAGAAGGTGCCGTTCGCATCGGCCTTGATCACCTGGGTGACGAAGGCGTCGTTCGGCGCCTGCACCTTGCCCTCATTGACGAACTCGACCTCGATCTCGGCGAAGGGGACGGGCTTTCCGTCCTTGAGCACGACGCCGGAGAAGAGATTGCCGGTCCAAAGGCCCGTCGGCCGGGTCAAAGGCTGGATTTCGACGGGCAGGCCGACCAGTTCGTCCCAGCCTTCGCCCGAGGCGAAGCCGTCGACCACGACCTTGGCATAATGGACGATCAGCTTGTTCTCGGCCGGCTCGAAATAGGGTTGCGGCTCGACATAGAAGATCTCGGCGCCCGGCTCGGCGATCTCGTGCGTCAGCGTCCAGGCCATGCTGCCGGCCACCGGCTTCTCGACCAGCGCCGCCGCGAGATCGGTCCGCTTGCCGCCGGAGAGGACGCCGACCTGCACGGGCCGCTTCATGTCCATCACGGGGCCGCCCTCGAAGGGATGGGTGAAGACGAGGTCCAGCGCCACGTTCCCGCCTTTTGGCAGCACGTCGGCCGAGGGGATGATTTCCTGGAAATGGGCAAACGCCGGCGCGGTCCCGACGATCAGACAGGCGGCGCTCCGGGCGAGTGTCGCAATGAGGCTTTTCACGGCAGATCCTGAGTATGAATTTTGAACACGAAGATCATACGCATGCGATTTTGCGCGCGACAAGCCCTGATGACACGGATTTGTTGTGGAGCCGGTTCGGCCATCGTGGCGGGTCGATGCGCGGATAATTGACCGCATATGCGATCCGCAACCCTCGCCGTCGCGAAGCGCCGGCGCAGGCACGGCTCAGCCACACGGGTGCACGGCATACCACTTGCCCTGCGTCTCGGATCGTAGTCGATGCCGGGCTTTTGAGTAATGGCTAATATTATATATTCCCATCTGGGATATATTGCTCTTAATGCGCGCATATTTGGCGATAACTGGCCGGTTTTTGGCATTAAGGCTGGTCAGTCGCGCCGCCCGTGAGGCATAAAGATCGAGGAATCACGGAATTGCATGGGCGTTGGCAATGCAGGAGCATGGAAGTCTCGTCGATATCGACGAGTTGCGGGCCTTTGACGTGGTGGCGACCCGGCGCAGCTTCAGCCAGGCGGCCGCCGAGATCGGATGCTCTCAATCGACGATCAGCCAGCGCATCGCGCGCCTCGAAAAGCGCGTCAATCGGAGGCTGGTGGGCCGCACGACCCGGCAGGTGAACCTCACGCCCGATGGCGAGGCCATGCTGATCTACGCCCGGTCGATCCTGGCGGTTTCCGAGGAGGCGCGCCTGCGCCTGTCCCGGCCGGGACTGAAAGGCATCCTCAAGGTCGGCATCGAGGACGAGTTCGCGACCACCCGGCTGCCGGAGGTGCTCGGCATCTTCCGGATGCAGTTCCCCGATTTCGGGCTGAAGTTCATCACCGGTCGCAACGAGCATCTGCGCGACGTGCTGCGCGCGCATGAAGTCGACATCATCCTCGGCAAGCGGCACGACGCCGGCAGCGGCGTGCCGCTCTGGCGCGAACAGCTGGTGTGGATCGGCAGTTCGTCGGTGCAGATCGATCCCGCCAAGCCGGTGCCGCTCATCTCCTATCTGAAGCCGAGCATTACGCGCGGCATCGCCGAGGCCGCGCTTCTTTCCGCCCGGCGTCAGTGGGTGGAAGTCGCCGAATGCAGCAATCTGCTCGGCAAGCTGGCTGCGGCCAAGGCAGGGCTCGGCGTGATGGCGATCGGCCGGAGCTTCCATCGGCCCACGCTCGACGAGATGCCGAAGGAGGCCGGCCTGCCGGCGCTCGGCGCACTGGACTATGTGGTCGAGGGGACGCTGGACACAGATACCGCCGCCGGCGCGTTCCGCGCCGTCCTGAGCGAAGTCGCGAAGCGGTCGGCAAGCGAATCCGAATCCAACTGATCAGAAAAAGCAGAGGGGGGAGCCATGACTTGCGCGAAGGTTTCGGTGCGGTGGACGGCCGCTGCCATGATGCTGGCGGCCCCCCTCGGCGGTGGCGCGCTCGCGGAGACGATGCCGGCAACCGGCGCGGTCGGCTGTCCGGCGGGCGGCAAGCACCAGATCTGGGTCGATGCGCTCAAGACCTGCATCGATCCCGGCGGCTATCTCTGGGCCGAAGGCTACTACAATGAATACACCGATTATCCCGCCGACGCCGACCGGTTCTATGGCATCGGAACGCTCGGCCTCACGCTGAACACGACGACCGACACCGGGCCGCTCGGCCCGCTGCGGGGCGTGGCCGACGTGCGCTTCCAGTATCGCAGCGCCGATGCCTTCGCGGGCGGGCCGCCCGAGCTGCAGGTCAAGCCGCAGACGCTCTATATCGACTGGTCGGGCCTCACCGTCGGCTTCCGGCATTCGTTCTTCGACTTCTACAAGAACGCGAATGTCATGGGGACCGATCCGGCCATCACCGGCGACAGCACCAAGCTGCCCGTGGCGGCCTATACGCTGGCGATGCGCGAGGGGTGGAGCGCCACGATCGCGGCCGAGCAGGGCAATTATCGCGGGGGCGGCATCGCCGCGGCCGACGCCTATTCCGGCGCCGTCTTCGGCCAGGATTCGCGGACGCCCGATTTCGTCGCCGCCCTCGGGCAGAAGGCCGAGTGGGGCAAGTTCCAGGTCTCCGGCGCGCTGCACCGCGTCGCGGTCAATGGCGACGTGCCCTGGATGACGTCGTCGCCCGAAACCTGGGGCTATGCGCTGCAGGCGGGCGTGATGGTCAATCTCCCGATGATCACGGAGGGGGATTCGCTCTATTTCCAGACCGCCTATGTCGATGGCGCCACCAGCTATCTCGGCCTCGTCAATCCGAGCGGCGACTTCACGCCGCCCGACGCCTATCTCGGTTTCGGCGGCAGTCTTTCGCGCGTGACCGGCTGGAACGTGACGGCGCAATATCTGCACAATTGGTCGCCGGTGCTGAACTCGGCGCTCTTCGCCGGCTATGGCCGCTTCGACCTCAACGACGCCACCGCGCAGCTCACCTATGGCGCCTCGGGCGGCAACAATTTCAATGCCGGCGCCAATGTCGTCTGGTCGGCGACCAAGGATCTGTCGTTCCTCGCGCAGTATGCGTTCAATTATTACGGCGCGCGGGATTACGTGAACACCTCCAACGGCCTGCCGCAATCCTCGCAGAGCGCGCATGAGGTGTTGCTGATGGCCCGCTACGGCTTCTGATCCCGAGCCGTCTTACGCCTCGACGCCGAGGGCCTCGAACACGGCGTCGCTGAGGCGCTGGCGCATGCCGAAATAGCGCTGCCAGCTCGCGCCGGGATCGTGTTCGCCGACATTGCCGATCGTGACGGTGTTGGCTGCGTCGAAATCGGGGAGGGCGTCCCAATCCACCGACCAGGCCAGCGGCGCGCCGGGGCGGGCGCGCGGCGAAAGCGGCACGATCGCCGTCGATCCGCGCTCGTTGCGGAAATGGTCGATGAAAATTTTCCCCGTCCGCTGCGCCTTGCTCATCGTCGCGACGAAGCGATCCGGCTCGTCCTCGGCGAAGCGCCGGGCGAGGGTGCCGGCGAAGGCCTTGATGCGCGGCCATTCCGCCTCGGGCTCGATCGGCACGACGACATGGATACCCTTGCCGCCGGTGAGCAGCGGGAAGCTCTCGAGACCGAGTGCCTGCAGCGCATCGCGGATATCGATCGCCGCGCTCTTGACGGACTCGAAGGCGACGCTAGGGTCCGGATCGAGGTCGAAGACCACACGATCGGGTTGTTCGATCGTCTCGACATGCGAGCCCCAGATGTGGAATTCGAGCGTACCGATCTGCGCTGCGGCCACGAGGCCGTCGGCGGAATCGATGAAGAGATAGTCCTCCGCCTCGCCGTCCTTCTCGGTCACCGGGGTGGTGTGCAGCGCATGGGGCATGCCGGCGGAGGCGTGCTTCTGGAAGAAACAGGCCTTGGCGGCGCCCTCGGGGCAGCGCACCAGGCTCACGACGCGCCGCGCGAGATGGGGCAGCATCACCGGCGCAACCTGTTCCAGATAGGCGGCGAGATCGGCCTTGGTGATCGCCGCGTCGGCATAGAGGACGCGCTCGGGATGGGTCAGATGGACGGTCATGCGGCGTCTCCGGTCTCGCGGCTCCACGTGGTCAACCCGCCGTGCCGCCGCAGGGTTCCGCCGAAGGGCCCTCAATGCGGATCGCGGCTCAGGCCCTTCTCGGCGATCTCGTCCAGATAGCGCTGCCACAGCCGGTCATGGTCGCGGCCGATCTCGTCGAGATAGCGCCAGGAATAAAGGCCCGTATGGTGACCGTCGTCGAAATGCAGGCGGACGGCATAGTTGCCGACCGGATCGATCTTGCTGATCGTGATCGCGCGCTTGCCGGGAACCGTCTGGCGCTGCGCCGGCGCGTGGCCCTGCACCTCGGCGGAGGGGCTGACGACGCGCAGATATTCGGCTTCGAGCGCATAGGCGCGGCCATCCTCGAAGCGGACCGAAAGTGTGCGCTTGTCGGGCGAGAGGCGAATTTCCGTCGGCCAGGGCGTCGTGTCGGTCATGATGGTCCTGTCGCTTGCACAAAGGGCTCTACGCGCATCGCCCGCCTCCGGCAAGGCGGCGCGAGGTTGCCGCCGCGCCGTCTTGACGGTTGATCCGGCCCGCTTTCGCCACTATCGCTCTTTCCGCCGTTCCGACGAGAAGCGAAGACGCCATCATGCTCGATATCAAATGGATCCGCGAGAACCCGGCTGCGCTCGATCGCGCGCTGATGCATCGCAGCGCGCAGCCGGCCGCCGAGGTGCTGCTGGGGCTCGACGAGGAGCGGCGCGCGCATGTGCAGAAGGTGCAGGCCGCGCAGGAGCGGCGCAACGCCGCCTCGAAGGAGATCGGCAAGGCCAAGGCCGCCAAGGACGAGGAGACCGCCGCCCGGCTGATGGCCGAGGTCGGCGAGATCAAGGAGTTCCTCGCCCATGCCGAGGAAGAGGAGCGCCGGCTCGACAAGGAGTTGAACGATCTCCTCGCCACGATCCCGAACGTGCCGCTCGACGATGTGCCGGTCGGCCGCGACGAGAAGGACAATGTCGAGAAGCTGATCTCGGGCCAGAAGCGCCTCTACGATTTCGACACCAAGGAGCATTTCGAGATCGGCGTCGCCGAGAAGCTGATGGATTTCGAGCGCGCCGCGAAGATGTCCGGCAGCCGCTTTGTCGTCCTCAAGGGCCAGCTCGCCCGCATGGAGCGCGCGCTCGGCCAGTTCATGCTCGACCTGCACACGGAAGAGCACGGTTACACCGAGGTCCAGCCGCCATTGCTGGTGCGCGATGACGCGCTGTTCGGGACCGGGCAGTTGCCGAAGTTCGAGGAAGACCTATTCCTTGCGGCTCGTGTCACCGGCTCAGACTATGAATCCCTGCTAAGCGGCACGTTGGGCGACAATCGCGTTTCTCTTCCTGCCACGGGCGAAGTGCTCGGACGGATGGCTGAGCTGCTGTCTGGGCGCCCTTTGATCAATGACGACATAGCGTCCGTATTGTTTGATGTCGCCGACACAAAGACGATCTCAGTTGGGCGTTGGCTCATCCCAACGGCCGAGGTCCCGCTCACGAACCTCGTTCGCGAGAGCATCCTCGATGAGAAGGAACTGCCACTGCGCTTCACCGCGCTGACGCCGTGCTTCCGCTCCGAGGCGGGCTCGGCCGGGCGCGATACCCGCGGCATGCTGCGCCAGCATCAGTTCGACAAGGTGGAGCTCGTCTCGATCACGACGCCCGAGACGTCGATCGGCGAGCATGAGCGCATGCTTTCCTGCGCCGAGGCCGTGCTGAAGAAGCTCGACCTGCATTACCGCGTCGTGACCTTGTGCACCGGCGACATGGGCTTCGGCTCGCAGAAGACCTATGACATCGAGGTCTGGCTGCCCGGCCAGAAGGCCTATCGCGAGATTTCCTCGGTGTCGGTCTGCGGCGATTTCCAGGCCCGGCGCATGGATGCGCGCTATCGCCCCGTGGAAGGGAAGGGGACCCGCTTCGTCCACACCCTGAACGGCTCCGGCACGGCGGTCGGCCGCTGCCTGATCGCGGTGATGGAGACCTATCAGAACGCCGACGGCAGCGTCACGGTGCCGTCGGCGCTGAAGAACTATATGGGCGGGCTGGAGAAGGTTTCGGCGTAACGCCGCACTGTCAGCGCGTTGCCGCGGTGAACGTGTAAACGGTGGCGATTGGCGTCATCCCGGCGAAAGCCGGGATCCATTCAGCCGAGGCCTTCACGTCTTACGCTTCGGCTGAATGGATCCCGGGTCAAGCCCGGGATGACGCCTTCATCAAGGCCTCCGCTCGGAGAGAGATAGAATGATCCGGCCGCGGGCCGGCGGGAGAGGGGTTAGGGAACCCTCCGGATAGTCCGTAAACCCTCACCCGGCGCGGCGCGCCGACCTCTCCCTCAGGGAGAGGTGAAAGGAAGAAGCAGGCGACGATGCGCATTCTCCTGACCAATGATGACGGCATTCATGCTCCCGGCCTCAAGGTGCTGGAGCAGATCGCCCGGACGATTTCCGACGATGTCTGGGTCGTGGCGCCCGAGACCGACCAGTCCGGCCTCGCCCATTCGCTGACGCTGAACGAGCCGCTGCGCCTGCGCGAGATCGACGAGCGGCACTTTGCCGTGCGCGGGACGCCGACCGATTGCGTGATCATGGCCGTGCACAAGGTGCTGGGCGGCAAGCCGGATCTCATCCTGTCCGGCGTCAATTCCGGCCAGAACGCTGCCGACGACGTCACCTATTCCGGCACGGTCGCGGGCGCGATCGAGGGCACGCTGCTCGGCATCCGCTCGATCGCGCTCAGCCAGGCCTTCGCCTATGCCGATGCGCGCCGCGTCATCCCCTGGGAGACGGCCGCGACCCACGCCCCCGGCATCATCACCAAGCTGCTCACCCTGCCTCCGGCGCCGGGTGTTCTCTACAATGTGAACTTCCCGAACCGCGCGCCCGGCGACGTCACCGGCGTCATGGTGACGGCGCAGGGCATGGTGAGCCATGGCCTGACGGTCGACGAGCGCTCGGACGGCCGCGGCAATCCCTATTTCTGGCTGCGCCATCAGCGCGTGGTCGAGGAACATGCGCAGGGGACGGACGTCCATGCGATCGGTGCGGGCGCGATCTCCGTCACGCCGCTCCGCCTCGACATGACGGCCTATGACGAGGCGCACGGCCTCAATGCGCTCTTCGGCTGAGGCGACGGCTAACAACCCGTTTACCAGGATGGGTGCATGACTGCGCTTCACGGAACGAGGGCGTGTAGCGTATGGCACTCGGAGCGGTTCGGTTCGACCCGTTGCATCATGATGCCGGTGATCGCGAAATGATCGCGATCGCCGAGTTCCTGCTTCGTGCGCGGCAGCTCGGCATCATGGATCGGCGCATTCTCGGCGCCATCGAGTCCGTTCCCCGCGCCATCTTCCTCGACGGCGACACGCGGCATGGCCCGCTCTTCGCCGAACGGCCGCAGCCGATCGCCTGCGGCCAGCTCTCCACGCCCCCGCTCGTCGTCGCCCGCCTGCTTGCCTCGCTCGATCTCACCGAGCGCGACCGCGTGCTCGAAATCGGGACGGGGACCGGCTATCTCGCGGCGGTGATGTCGCGCCTGGCGCGGCGCGTCTACACGCTGGATCGCTTCCGCACGCTGGTCGGCGCGGCGCAGTCGCGCCTCCTGTCGATCCGCGTCGAGAACGTCACGCCGATCTTCGCCGACGGCACCGCCGGCTGGCCGGGCAAGGCGCCGTTCGATCGCATCGTCTGCACCGCCTCGGCGGAGAAGGTGCCGGCCCCCTTCGTCGAGCAGCTCACGACCAATGGCATCCTCGTCATGCCGATCGGTCCGGCCGACGGCGTGCAGATGCTGACGCGATTCGACCGCGTCGACCGCCAGCTGCGCGCGAGCCCGATCTGCGAGGTTCGCCTGCTGCCGCTGATCGCCGGAAAGGCGCAGACGCTCTGAAGAGAGCGCGGCCGCGAAAGAGCGGCAATGCGCCATGTTCAGGCAATTCCTTCGAATTCCGAACGGCAATCTGAGCCGCTTAAGCGTTTATAAACGTTACTGCTGTCTACTCGCTTCAATTAGTTTTGTGGTGTCGCGAGTGGCTTTGATGCGTAACAGCGTTATTTCTCTTCGGACCCGGACCCTCAGTCAGGTTGCTGCGATTTCCCTGATGGCGGGTCTGCTGGCCGCCTGCGGCAGCGATGCTTCCAAGTTCGGGCTGCCCATGATTACGGGCAGTACGACCGGGCAGAAGGCAGCGATCGGCGGCGCACAGCCGATGCCGCCGCAGCCGGTTCCCTACTCCCCGCCGATCCAGAGTTCCGCCCTGCCGCCGCCCTCCTCGCAGCCTCTGCTGCCGGGCGTGGCGCCTGCCGCCAGTGCCGCCGCATCAGCGGCCGGTGCGCAGGCCTCCACCGCCGTGGCATCCGCGGCCCAGAGCGCGGTGGGCAAGGGGACGTGGAACGCCCAGGGTGGCAGCGTCGTGACGCTCGGCCCGGGCGAGACGCTCTCCTCGCTGTCGCGCCGCTATGGCGTGCCGGTCAAGGAACTCGCCAAGGCTAATGGCATCTCCGACCCGTCGCAGGTCGTCGCCGGCATGCGGGTCACGATCCCGACCTTCGCCGCCGCCTCCGGTGCCGTCGCGCAGGAGACGAAGACCGCCGCGACCGCGGCTGCCAATTCCGGCGAGGCTGCGCCGCTCGGCGGCGTGCATATGGTCACGCCCGGCCAGACGATCTCGTCGATCGCGCGCCTCTATAATGTGACGCCGACCCAGCTTGCCGCCGCCAATGACATGGCGTCGAACAATGCGCTGCAGGTCGGGCAGAAGCTGAAGATCCCCGGCCATACGCAGGGTGCTCCGGTTGCGACGCTTCCGGATCCGGCGCGGCGCGAGGAGCAGGCCAAGGGCGAGAACACCGGCGACGGCAAGCTCGCTGCCGACCAGTCCACGGCCGGCGCGTCCAAGGACGGCCCGGAGACCACCGCGTCCATCGCGCCCGCCTCAGGCGGCGGTGCGGCCGATGCGGCCAAGGAAATGGCCGGCGCTCCGGCTGCCGGCACGCAGGCCGCGGCCTATGCGCCGGCGAGCGGCAACACGAGCGCCGATGCGGCGGCCGATCCGGGTTCGACCAACGGCACCACCTTCCGCTGGCCGGTGCGCGGTCGCATCATCGGCTCGTTCGGCACCTCGCCGACCGGCGACAAGAATGACGGCATCAACCTCGCCGTGCCCGAAGGCACGTCGATCAAGGCGGTCGAGGCCGGCACGGTCATCTATGCCGGCAACGAGCTCGAAGGCTACGGCCAGCTCGTGCTCATCCGCCATGCCGATGGCTGGGTTTCGGCCTATGCCCACAACAGCCAGATCCTGGTGAAGCGCGGCGACACGGTCCGCCGCGGCCAGATCATCTCGCGGGCCGGCGCCACGGGTTCGGTCAGCGCGCCGCAGCTCCACTTCGAACTCCGCCGCGGCTCGCGCCCGGTCAATCCGCTGGATTACCTGCAGAGCTGATCGACGGCGGCCTTATATGGACAATGGATTCGGGCGAAGCGCACCAGCGCTTCGCCCGAATGCTTTTCAGCGTGCGAGCGGGGCGCCCAGCCGTCCGGCGAGGTCCACGATGAACTGCCAGGCGACGCGGCCGGAGCGGGCGCCGCGGGTCGTCGACCATTCGAGCGCCTCGGCGTCGAGTTGCGCCTGGTCGACGCTCAGGCCGAAATGCTCGGCATAGCCGTGCACCATCGCGAGATAGTCGTCCTGGCTGCATTTGTGGAAGCCGAGCCAGAGGCCGAAGCGGTCGGACAGCGACACTTTCTCCTCGACCGCCTCATGCGGATTGATCGCGGTGGAGCGCTCGTTCTCCATCATGTCGCGCGGCAGCAGGTGGCGCCGGTTCGACGTCGCATAGAAGACGATATTGTCCGGCCGCCCCTCGACGCCGCCGTCCAGCGCCGCCTTGAGTGACTTGTAGGACGTGTCGTCATTGTCGAAGGACAGATCGTCACAGAACAGGATGAAGCGCCGGTCGAGATCGCGCAGCTGCACCATCAGCTCCGGCAAGCTGTCGATGTCCTCGCGGTGGATCTCGACGAGCTTCAGCGGATGGCCGCCCGGCAGCGCCGCCGGATCGGCATTGGCGCTGGCATGCGCCGCCTTGACGAGCGAGCTCTTGCCCATGCCGCGCGCGCCCCACAGCAGCACATTATTGGCCGGCAGGCCGCGCGCGAAGCGGTCCGTATTGTCGACGAGAATGTTGCGGACCCGGTCGATGCCCTTCAGCAGCAGCATGTCGACGCGGTTGACCTTCCTGACCGGCAGAAGCGTGCCGCTGGCGGCGTGCCAGACGAAGGCGTCGGCGACGTCCACATCGAGCGGCGGGCGGGCCGGCGGCACCGCGCGCTCGATGAGCGCGATGAGGCGGTCCAGCCGGTCGGCGAGGGGCTTCCAGTCGGTTTCGGCCGTCACGATCGCGGTCCTCTTTTTCGCTGCGCGGAAGTCGGGGGCGGGAGGCATGCGGTATCACGCTTGACGCGCCATTTGCAAAGGGGGCCGGCGCCGCTATAGTCCGCGCCGTTTCGAAGGCCGCTGTCTCGCCCTATGTGAGGACCGGCGCCGGTCGATGCGCTTCATCAAGCCACCCCTCGGGTCGCAGTTCATAGGGATTAGAGATGTTCGTGACGCAAGCTTTCGCCCAGGCCGCCGGTGCTTCTTCTCCGGGCGGCGTGGACATGCTGATTCAGTTCGTGCCGTTCATCTTCGTGTTCGCGATCATGTGGTTCCTCATGATCCGCCCGCAGCGCCAGAAGGCGAAGCAGCACCAGGAGATGATCAAGAACGTGCGCCGCGGTGACACGATCGTGATGACGGGCGGCCTGATCGGCAAGATCGCCAAGGTCGTCGACGACAGCGAGCTGCTGCTGGAAGTGGGCGACAATGTCCGCGTCCGCGTCTCGCGCGGCTCGATCGCCGACGTCCGGGCGAAGGGCGAGCCCGTCAAGGAAGGCGAATAATCCTTCTCACAATAACGGCCGCTTCAACGGCCGGACCTCACGGAAGAAGCGGTTTCCATGCTCCAATTTACGCGTTGGAAGATGGTGGCGATCCTCGGCACGGTGCTTGTCGGGATCCTCATCGCCCTGCCCAATCTTTTCTCGAAGGAAACCGTCGATTCCTGGCCGAGCTGGGTGCCCAAGCGCCAGCTCGTCCTCGGACTCGACCTGCAGGGCGGTGCCTATCTGCTCTATGAGGTCGACAAGCAGGACTATGTCCAGAAGCGCCTGCGCACGCTCGTGAGCGAGATCCGCAAGGCGATGCTGGAAGACCCGCGCATCGGCTATTCCGGCCTCGGCGTGCAGGGCCAGGGCGTGCAGCTGCGCGTTCGCGATCTCTCGCAGCTCGATCTCGTCCGCAAGCGTCTCGAACCGCTGCGCAATCCATTGTCGAACTCGATTCTCGGCGGCACGCCGGTCAACGAGTTCGATCTTTCCGTCGCCAATGACGGCCTCGTCCAGATGACCTATACGCAGGCCGGTCTCGACCAGCGCGTGCGCTCGATCGTCGATCAGTCGATCGAGGTCATCGCCCGCCGTATCGACCAGCTCGGCACGACCGAGCCGTCGATCCAGCGCCAGGGCGCGGACCGCATCCTCGTCGAGGCGCCCGGCCTCGGCGATCCCGAGCGGCTGAAATCGCTCGTCGGCCAGACCGCGCAGCTCACCTTCCATCTCGTCGATGCGACCGTGGCGCCGGGACAGAGCGCCGACCAGGCCCGCAAGCCCGGCACGATCGTCCTGCCGTCCAACGAGGCCGGCGGCCCGAGCTATGTGCTCGAGGAAGCGCCGCTGCTGACGGGCGAGGACCTGACCGACGCGCAGGCGACCTTCGACCAGCGCTCCAACGAGCCGGTGGTCTCCTTCCGCCTGACGACGGGCGGCGCGCGCACCTTCGGCGACGTCACGCAGAAGAACGTCAACCGCGCCTTCGCCATCGTGCTCGACGACAAGGTGATCTCGGCGCCGGTGATCCGCGAGCCCATCCTCGGCGGTTCCGGCCAGATTTCCGGCAGTTTCACGCTGCAGACGGCGAACGACCTCGCCATCCTGCTCCGTGCCGGCTCGCTGCCGGCCAAGCTGACCATCGTCGAGGAGCGCTCGATCGGACCCGGCCTGGGCGCCGATTCGATCCGCGCCGGCAAGATCGCGTCGATCATCGCGACCGCGGCGGTCTGCGCCTTCATGGTGGCGACCTATGGCATGCTCGGCTGGATCGCCAATATCGCCGTGCTCGTGAACGTGATCCTGATCTTCTCGATCGTGACGCTGCTCGGCGCCACGCTGTCGCTGCCCGGCATCGCCGGCGTCATCATCACGGTCGGTACGGCGGTGGATTCCAACGTGCTGATCTATGAGCGCATACGCGAGGAGTTCCGATCGGGCAGATCCGCAATCGCATCGATAGACTCCGGCTTCCACCGCGCTCTCGGCACCATCCTCGATGCGAACGTCACGACGCTCATTGCGGCGATTGTGCTGTTCTATCTCGGCTCCGGTCCGATCCGCGGCTTCGCCGTGACCCACGCGATCGGCGTTGCGACCACCATGTTCACCGCCTTCACCTTCACGCGCCTCATGGTCGCGATGTGGGTGCGCTGGCGCCGTCCGACCAAGATCACGCTCTAGAGCGCTGAAGAGGAGATCTCCAGGATGCGCCATCTTCGCCTCGTCCCGGATAACACCACCATCCCGTTCATGCGCATGCGGCGCTGGACGTTCCCGATCGCGGCGCTGCTCTCGGCGCTGTCGATCGTGCTGTTCATCGCCATCGGTCCGAATTACGGCATCGATTTCCTTGGCGGCACGGTCATCGAGATCCAGACCAAGGACCAGCAGCCGGACCTCGGCAAGCTGCGCGGCGAGCTGAATGGCCTCGGCCTCGGCGACGTGCAGGTGCAGACGATCGGCGCCGATAATTCGGTGCTGATCCGCATCGGCCAGCAGACCGGCGGCGAAGCCGCGCAGCAGGAGGCGATCAGCAAGGTCCGGACCGCGCTCGACGGCCAGGCGGAGTTCCGCCGTATCGACATCGTCGGGCCACGCGTGTCGGGCGAGCTCGCCTGGAACGGCGCGCTCGCGATGATCGTCACCTTCGTGGCGATCGCGATCTATGTCTGGTTCCGCTTCGAGTGGCAGTTCGCGGTCGGCTCGATCATCTCGGCCGCCAATGTCGTGATCGTGACCTTCGGCTTCTATGTCGTCACGCAGCACGAGTTCAACCTGACCTCGCTTGCCGCCATCCTGACGACGGTCGGCTATTCGCTGAACGACACGGTCGTGGTCTATGACCGAATTCGCGAAACACTGCGAAAATACAAGAAGATATCGCTGGCCGACCTGATCGATCGCGCCATCAACGACATGCTTGGCCGTACCGTCATCACCACGGTGACGACGCTGTTGGCGCTGTTCTCGCTCTATTTCTTCGGCGGCGAGGTCATCCAGGCCTTCACGCTCGCCATGATCTTCGGCGTGATCGCGGCCATCCTGTCGTCGGTATGCGTTGCCGCGCCGATCCTCATCTATTTCGGCCTTCGGACCGATTCGATGAACGACAAGAAGACGGACGACACGAAGTCCCCGACCAAGGGCGCGCAGAAGGCCTGATCCGTCATGGCCTTCTTCAGGCGGCCGCCACTCGTCGTGCGCGATCAGCATCTGCCGCAGCAGGTGCCGATCGACGCCTATGGCGATTATGGCTTCCGCTTCTCGGAGATGACCCATCCGGGCTCGCTGCTCTGCCTGCCGAGCGGCATCCATGGCTGGGACGCGGCAACGGCGGCCGACATCGACCGCGATTCGCTCGCCGCCGTGTTCGACCAGTCGGATGCGATCGACGTGCTCGTCATCGGCACGGGCAGCGACATCGCGGCGCTTCCGGCCGGGCTGCGGGCGAGTCTGCGCGAGGTCGGCATCGGGCTCGAAGTCATGGGGACCCGGCCGGCAATTCGCACCTATAATATCCTGCTCGCCGAGGGCCGCCCCGTCGCGGCAGCCTTGATCGCGATTCGCTGAGGCAGGAGACCACCCGATGGACGCCTTCGCCTTCTGCGCCGAGGAGGTTCGCCGGCATGATCGCGACCGCTTCCTCGCCGATCTGTTCGCGCCCGAGCCGGCCCGCCGGCATCTCTTCGCGCTGCACGCCTTCAATCTCGAAATCGCCCGCGTACGCGAACTCGTCTCGAGCCCGATGCCCGGCGAGATTCGCCTGCAATGGTGGCGCGACGTGCTGGACGGCAAGGCGGCGGGCGATGCGGCCGGCAATCCCGTCGCCGCGGCGATCATCGAGACGCTGTCGCTCAACGGGCTGCCGGCCACCGCGCTCGACCACCTGATCGAGGCGCGCATCTTCGATCTCTACAATGATCCGATGCCCAGCCTCGCCGATCTCGAAGGCTATGCCGGCGAGACGAACTCGGTCCTGATCCAGTTCGCGGCGATGATCCTGGCCGGCGGGAAAGACCCCGGCACCGCCGATGCGGCCGGCCATGCCGGCGTCGCGCTGGCGATCGTCGGGCTGCTCCGGGCCTTGCCGACCCATGCGCAGCGCCAGCAGCTCTATCTGCCCGGCGACATGATGCAGGCGGCCGGCGTGTCGGCCGAGGATATCTTCGCCGGCCGGGTGACGCCGGGGCTGCGCACGCTGCTCGCGGATCTGCGCGCCGTCGCGCGCGGCCATCTCGCCGAGGCGCGGCGCCGGCTCGACGCGGCAGACCGCATCGTGCTGCCGGCCTTCCTGCCGCTCGCGCTCGTGGAGCCGCTGCTGGCCCGCATGGAGCGCTCGAGCCACGACCCGCTCAAGGACATGACGGACCTCGCGCCCTGGCGCAGCCAATGGCTTCTCTGGCGCGCCGCACGGCGGGGGCGGGTGTAGGACTGACGCGGCATGGGCGGAGGCCGCCTCTTGGAGCCGTCATAGTATCCCACCGGCGACCCACCACACTCCGGCGTCACCCCGACGCAAGTCGGGGTCCATACAGCCTGAGGCGCGGGATATCATGCGTTGGAACGGCGCGGCGAAGAGTATCGTGCTGGCGAAACGGCCAGGCGCGTCAGACTGCACGGCTGCATGGATCCCGGCTTTCGCCGGGATGACGCCATTGTAGAGCCGGCAACCTCCGAGCCCAGCCCCAAGCGCGCTCGCGGGCCATTCCTCACGCCACGCGGTGCGTCAGCTCGTCGATGCGGTGCGCGTGCTGGACGGCGTGCTTGGCGGCGTCGTTCTGCGTGAACAGTTCGAGCGTCTCCTCGTCGCCTTCCGAGACCGGCGTGAGCGCGGCGTCGGTGTAGCTCTTGCGGTTCGGATCGGCCTCGATCGCGCGGCGCTGGCGCTCCAGCCGCCAGAGCAGGAAGACCAGCTTCGTGGTCTTCGCCACCAGGTTCCACGCCTCGCGCGGATAGAAGAGGAGCGGGGATTCGACCGGCATGTTCGGCCGCCGGTCATGCCGGTTGCGGAAGCGGATCACGCCGCCCTGCAGCGGATGCACCTTTTCGATCGCGACCGAGGTCGAGAACCAGATCAGCAGCTTGCCGATGCTCTTGGTGCGCACGCCCGTCGCGGCGGCGCGCTTCAGCACCGTCAGCATGTGCTCGGGCGTATAATAGAGCGACCAGGCTTCCTTGTAGATCTCCTCCCATTCGGTCTGGCTCATCTTGGGATGCGCCGTGACCGCGTGCTCGAGATCATATTTGTTGAGGTCGGCATCCATGGCGACGCCCTTGCGGAACAGGGTCTGGTGATCCTCGGAGCCGGGGAGGGGAGTCAGGAAGAAGAATTCGAGGATGTCGAGCGGCAGCTCGCGCTGTACGATCTGGATATCGCGACGGATGCTCTCGGCGGTGTCGGCTGGGAAGCCGAGAATATAGCCCGCATAGGTGATGATGCCCTGCCCCTTCCAGGCGAGCAGCATCGAGCGATATTCCGTGATCTTGTTCTGGCGCTTCTTGGCGCCCATCAGATTGTCGGGATTGATGTTTTCGAGCCCGATGAAGACGCGGCTGACGCCGGCGCGCTTGCACTTCTCGATGAAGTTCGGGATCTTGTGGCAGAGCGTGTCGACCTGGACCATGAGGCCGATCCACAGGCCCTCCTGCTCCCGCATCTGGATGATGCGGTCGAGGATGATCTCCCAATCGCGGTTGCGGGCGAAATTGTCGTCCGTGATGAAGTAGTTATGGATGCCCTGGGCGAGGTTGTCGCGGATCAGCTTCTCGATGTCGTCCGGCGAACGGCGCCGCGACTTGCGTCCCTGCACATTGATGATGGTGCAGAAGGAGCACTGGAACGGGCAGCCGCGCCCGGCGTCGAACGAAGTGTTGCCGCCAAGCGTCTTCGTCACATAGCTCGCCGGCAGGAAGGGCGGTGGGGTGCCCTCGATGCTCGGCAGGTCGTTCATATAGTTGTAGAGCGGCTCCAGCGTGCCGCGCGCCGCGTCGACCAGGACGCGGTCGAGCCGATCCTCCGCCTCGCCGGCGAAGAGGCTGACGCCGAGGTCTTCCGCCTTCTGCAGGTCGACGTTCTTGTCGGGCAGCATGGCGAGGCAGCCGGACACGTGGAACCCGCCCATCACGACGGGGATGCCCGCATCGCGGAAGGGGCGCGCCAGGTCGAGGGCGCGCGGATACTGGTTCGACTGCACGCCGACCAGCCCGACCATGCCGAAATTGCCATTGTCCTTGAAGGATTTGATCAGCGCGGGAACGTCGACGCGGGTATTGGTCTCGTCGATCGCCGAGATCTCGATGGATACGTCCTCGCCGAGCACATGTCGTTCGTCGGCATCGCGCGCAAGGCCGTAGAGGCTCGCCAGCGAATTGGACGGGATCATCGAGCGGAACCAGCGAATGACATAGCCGTCGTCGTCATAATGCGACGGCTTGATCAGCACGAGCTTGAAGACGCGATTCATGAATTCACCCGTCCGGCATGGCTCATGCGAGACCCTCGAAACAGGGCGCCGCTGTGGGGCGCGACAATTCGAGTGTACGGGTTGACCGGGCTCACGGCAACCAGCCAAAGCCCATGAAGATTTTCATCGGCCTGACGGCCGCAATTCAATGCCGACTTGCCATTTCACGACAGATCGACTTGCGCCATCTTGGCGATGACATGCCGGAAGCACACGCGTCCGGTCCGGCATCTGCGCGCCCACGTGGGCGCGCGGTAGTTCCGTGAGGTAGGGGGACTGGCGGGACGAGGCTCCGTCCCGTCCAGCGGCCTATTCTGCGGCCTCGGCCACCGGCAGCCCGAGCCACGCGGCCGCATCGGCGCGCGCCCGGCCGGTGAGGGCCTTCTTCTTGGCCAGCGTCTTCTCGGCGCCGCGCAGCCGCTTGCCCGGCTCCTTCGGCACCTCGATGGGCGGAAACAGGCCGAAATTGACGTTCATCGGCTGGAACGAGCGCGTCGGCCCGTCCTCGGCAACGATGTGTCCGCCGGTGATATGGCCGAGCAGCGCGCCGAAAGCCGTCGTCGGCGGTGGCAGCGAGACCGCTTCGCCGAGCCGTTCCGCCGCCGCGAAGCGTCCGGCGAGCAGGCCGACCGAGGCCGATTCGACATAGCCCTCGCAGCCGGTGATCTGGCCGGCGAAGCGCAGCCGCGGCATGGCCTTGAGGCGCAGCGACGGATCGAGCAGTTTCGGCGAGTTCAGGAAGGTGTTGCGATGCAGGCCGCCGAGCCGGGCGAATTCAGCGTTCTGCAGACCCGGGATCATTCGGAAGATCGCGGTCTGCGCGCCATATTTCAGCTTCGTCTGGAAGCCGACCATATTGTAGAGCGTGCCGAGCGCATTGTCCTGGCGCAGTTGGACGATTGCATAGGCCTTGACGGTCGGATTGTTCGGATTGGTGAGCCCGACCGGCTTCATCGGCCCGTGCCGCAGCGTCTCGCGGCCGCGCTCCGCCATGACCTCGATCGGCAGGCAGCCGTCGAAATAGGGCGTCGAGGCTTCCCAGTCCTTGAACTCGGTCTTGTCGCCGGCAAGCAGCGCATCGACGAAGGCGTTATATTCCGCCTCCGTCATCGGGCAGTTCAGATAGTCGGCGCCCGTGCCGCCCGGCCCCGGCTTGTCGTAGCGCGACTGGAACCAGGCGATCGAGCGATCGATCGAATCGAAATGCACGATCGGCGCGATGGCGTCGAAGAAGGCGAGCGATTCCTCGCCCGTGAGCGCGCGGATCGAATCGGCGAGCGCCGCCGAGGTCAGCGGGCCGGTCGCGACGATGACGCTGTCCCATTCTTCCGGCGGCAGGCCGGCAACCTCGCCGCGCTCGATCGAAACCAGCGGATGGGCTTCGAGCGCCGCCGTCACCGCCGCCGCGAAGCCGTCGCGGTCCACGGCGAGCGCGCCGCCGGCCGGCACCTGATGGCTGTCGCCCATGCGCATGATCAGCGAATCCGCCATGCGCATCTCGGCATGCAGCAGGCCGACGGCATTGGCCTCGGCATCATCGGAGCGGAAGGAATTGGAGCAGACGAGCTCGGCGAGGCTCTCTGTCTTGTGCGCCTCGGTCCCGCGCACGGGGCGCATTTCATGCAGGACGACGGGAACGCCGCGGCGCGCAATCTGCCAGGCAGCTTCGGAGCCGGCGAGTCCGCCGCCGACGATATGGATCGGTTTCATCATGGCGCGGACATTATGGCGCGTGCCGCGCGGCGGCAACCATGCGCAGACAAAGAAAAACGCCCGTCGGGGAGGAGGTCGACGGGCGTTTCTCTTAAGGGGCGGTCAGCGAGGGAGGAGGTTCGCTTTCCGCCAGATCGCCGGGACGAGGGAGGAGGTTCGTCCGGGGCGAATATGAATTCGCTTAGTAACCAGCCGACTGCTTGGCAATCTGGCCGATATCGGCGCGGTTGATGCCGAGGTCGCTCAGCTCGCGAGCCGTCAGGCGGCTCAGCTCGTTGTACGTCTCGCGGTACTTGCGCCAGTTCTTGTAGTTAGCCATGAGGTTCAGGGCCATGATCGTCTTCCTTCAACTTATCTAACCGGAGAAGAGCGGCTGCTCTTCTGATTTCGAACGCTCTTGATGATGCGAAGATAGGAGAGGGGGCATTTCATGAGGAGACCGAAAAATCGCATGGCAGCGATGCGCTTGATGCAGAGCAGCATGGCAGGACTGCGATTTGGTGCGTCGCAACATTGACGTCTGCGGCGAAAATGAGGCCCTCTCGGCAGGGGGATGATCCCTGATCAAGGCTGGGAGGAGGCCATGACGACAACAAGCCGCGTGTCGCGACGTGGGGGCGCCATGGGTCTGGCGTTGGCCCTCGCCTTTGCCGGGATGAGCGCCGCGCCCGTCGCGCCCGCCTTCTCGGCCGAACGATCGGGCGCCGCGCCGGCGACGGTGCGCTATTGCCATGGCTATGGCTGTTCGCTGCGCTCGCTCGTCCGCTTCTCCGCGTCCGACATGCAGACGTTGAAGCGCATCCTGGCCAGCGGGGCGAAGAGCGCCGCTGCCGAACGGGCGGCGATCAGCCGTGCTGACCAGTGGTTCGAGCGCATCGCGGGCGCGCAGACCGGAACCTCGGCGGATGGCGCCAAGGATGTCTACCAGCTCTTCACGCCGCCCTCCGAGATCGACTGCGTCGATGAGGCGGAGAACGCCACCACGCTGCTGAAGCTCGCCGCGAGCCGCGGCTGGTTGCGCTATCACACCGTCGGCCGGATCGAGCGGCGCGGCTTCCTCGTCGATGGCCGCTATCCGCATCACACAGCGACCATCCGCGACACGGCGACGGGCGAGGTCTGGGTGGTCGACAGCTGGGTGCGCGCCAATGCGCAGCCGCCGGACATCAAGCCGCTTTCGGTCTGGAAGGAAGAGGGCGGACTGAGCGGCTGATCGGCCGCGATGCGCGGCGCGGTCGCGATAACGAAATCATCATACGATTCAATTCCATAAATCGATTGAAATTCTTCGATAGTCGACCGAAGCGGCGTTGAGTGCGCGTTCCGCTTGTGTCAGTCTGCCCTCGTGGCCGGCACCTTGATGCCGGTCCGGGAGGAAGAACCGGAAGATCGTCCGGTGCAGCGCGTCTCAGCCGCTCTGCGCCCGAGGGGGACGACGCCGGCGCAAAGAAAAGATCAAATGGGAGGCGTCTGACGTGTTCAAGAAGCTGACTCTCGCTTTGTCCGCTGCCGTGCTGGCCATTGCCATGCCGATCGCGGCCGAAGCCAAGACGTTCTACTGGGTTTCGCATGGCGGTCCGGCCGATCCGGTCTGGACCTATTTCCTCGCGGGCGCCAAGCAGTGGGCGAGCGACACCGGCAACACGGTGAACACCTCGTTCCACAATGGCGACGTCGCCTCGCAGCAGGAGGCCGTCCGCGCCGCCATCGCCGCCAAGGCCGATGGCATCGTGACCACCAGCCCGGATCCGGGCAGCCTGATCGAGATCGCCAAGGAAGCCAACGTGGCCAAGATTCCGATCATCAACTTCAACACGCCGGACCCGAAGGCGTCGTTCAACGCCTATGTCGGCGGCAACAACGTGGTCTTCGGCCGCAACTGGGCGCAGTACCTCGTCGACAAGGGCCTGGTGAAGAAGGGCGATCACGTCTGGATGCCGGTCGAGATTCCGGGCGCCACCTATGGCGTGCAGGAAGAAGAGGGCATCAAGAGCGTGTTCGAGCCGCTCGGCATCACCTATGAGGTGACCGAAGCTACGCTCGACCAGGCCGAGGTGATCAACCGCATGGTCGACTACCTCACCACCAACCGCCAGAAGATCAACGCGATCATCGGCCTCGGCGACCTCGTCACCGGCTCGATCAAGCGCGTGTTCGACCAGGTCGGCGTCAAGCCGGGCGAAATCCCGGTCGTTGGCTGGGGCAACTCGCTCGACACCACGCAGGAAGTGCTGAACGGCTATGTGAACGCCGCGCAGTGGCAGGACCCGCAGGCGACGAGCTATGTCGCATTGTCGCTCGCCAATATGGCGGCCAGCGGCATTCCTCCGGGCTTCAACGTCATCACCGGCGCGCTCTACGAGAAGGACACCGCGCAGGTCTACGACAACATCCTGTCCGGCAAGTAACCCGCAGATCGACCGGCGCGGCGGCCTCGCCGCTGCGCCTCTCGTCCGTTCGCTCCATTCGCGCCCGATCGCGGATGCGCGGCGCGTCGATCATTTCCAACATGATGCGGGTCCACCGTGGAACATCGATCCCTGATTCAACGCCTGGTCGCCAAGCCCGAATTCGGCCCCTTCGTCCTGCTGGTCGTCGAGGTCGCCGTCTTCTGGTCGATAAACCCCGATTTCCTGTCGCCGCTGAACATCTCCAACACACTCGCCTTCACGGTCGAGCTCGGCCTCATCGCGCTCGCCATGACGCTGCTGATGACGTCGGGAGAGTTCGATCTGTCCGTCGGCTCGCTGTTCGGCTTCTCGCCGGTGCTGATGTGGACGCTGTTCAACGCCGGCGTCGTCTCGCTGCCGCTCGCCTTCGTGGTCGCGCTCATCGTTGCGGCGATCATCGGCTATGTGAATGGCTGGTTCGTCACGCGGCTGAAGATCCCGTCCTTCCTCGTCACGCTCGGCATGCTGCTCGTCGTGCGCGGCACCGCGCTGTTCGTCACCGATGGCTTCCCGCAGCGGACCTGGAAGGCGGATGGCAACTGGCTCGCAACCATTCTGGTGGGCGATTTCTATGTCGGCCCCTTCCGCATTTATGCCTCGCTGTTCTGGTTCATCGCCGCGGTCATCATCCTCGGCTATCTGCTGACCAAGACGCGGACCGGCAACTGGATCCAGGCGGCCGGCGGCAATCCCGGCGCTGCACGGGCGCGCGGCGTGCAGGTCGACCGCGTGAAGGTCGGCCTCTTCATGCTGTCCTCGACCATGGCCGCGCTCGCCGGCATCATCTCCTCGATCCGTACCTCAGCCGCCAATCCGAACAGCGGCACGGGCTATGAGCTCGAGGTCATCGCCATGGTGGTGATCGGCGGCACGGCGCTCACGGGCGGCCGCGGCACGATCATCGGCACCGTGCTCGGCATCCTGATCCTGCGCATCATGCGCAACGGCATCGTGCTGATCGGCGTGCCGGGCCTCGCCTACAACATCTTCATCGGTGCGATCATCCTCGGCATGATGGCGCTGCACTCCTGGCTCGAACGCCGGCATCAGGCGGGGACGTGACGGATATGGTCGAACCTCTGATCAAGATGGAGAAGATCCGGAAGTCCTATGGCCGCGTCACGGCGCTCGACGGCGTGGATTTCCAGGTCAATCACAACGAGATCGTCGGCCTGCTCGGCGACAATGGCGCCGGCAAGTCGACGCTGATCAAGGTGCTTTCGGGCGCGGTGCCGCTGACCAGCGGCGCCATCCATGTCCGCGGCAAGAAGGTGGATTTCCATTCGACCAGCGACGCCATCGCCGCCGGCATCGAGACCATCTACCAGGACTCGGCGCTGGTCACGCAGCTCTCGATCGCCCGCAACCTCTTTCTCGGCCGCGAGCCGATCAAGGGGCCGCGCTTCCTGAACCGCATGGATCAGGACGAGATGAATCGCGTGGCGCGCGATCTGCTGAAGCAGGTCGGCATCTCGAAGAACATCCCGCCGACAACGCCGATCGGCTCGCTCTCCGGCGGCGAGCGGCAGGCGGTCGCCATTGCGCGCGCGATGTATTTCGACAGCGACCTGATCATCCTCGACGAACCGACCAACAATCTGGGCGTCGCGGAGACGCAGGGCGTGCTCTCCTTCGTCCGCAATGCGCGCGATTCCGGGCATTCGTGCATCTTCATCGCGCACAACATCCACCATGTCTTCCAGGTGGTGGACCGCATCGTCGTCATGCGGCGGGGCAAGGTGGTCGCCGACAATATCGATCCGAAGACGACCAGCGTCGCGGCCGTCGAGGACGTGATCACCGGCATGTCGGAACTGACCGGCGGCGCCCACGCGCATTAGGGACGGCGCCATGGCGGAGGGGCCGAGCATCTTCGCGGACAGTCTGGCGGCAAGCGCTAATGCGGAGCTGCTCGCCGCCTTCTTCGCGAGCGTGCTGTGCGGGCCTTCTGGCGAGGGCGCTGAACGCTTCCTCGCCGCCGAATTCCGCGATCACGACCCGGCCGGCGACGACACGGGGCCGGAAGGCGTCGCCGCCAAGCTGGCGGCGCTCTGGCTGGCTTTTCCCGACGGGCGGTTCGAGCCGATCGAAATCGTGGCCGCCGGGGATAGGGTGGCGGTCAGATCCCGCCTCAGTGGCACGCAGGCCGGTCCATTCGGGCCGCTGCCGGCGAGCGGCCGCGCGATCGATATCGCCTTCTTCGATCTCTATCGCGTCGCCGACGGATGGATCGCCGAGCATTGGCACGTCTTCGACGAGGCGGGCCTGATGCGCCAACTGGGGCAGGGTGTTTGATCACCGCCTTGTCGAAAGGCGCATACAAGCCGCCGGGCGAATGATGAAAGTGCGGCTTTACCGCCACGTCTAAGCGACAAAGGACGGCGCCCTGTCGCGGGATCGGGTCACAATTGTTAGAATTACTTCTGGACTCGCCGCCGACATATCGGCAGGAACCTTATTCGATGTTTGAGATTGTGATTGGATGATGACCCCACGCGCTTCCCTCTTCGCCCTCGCAGCCCTCGTGACCCTCGCCGGCTGCCAGACCAGTCCGCCCGTGCAGGTTGCCGCGCCGTCCGCGCCGATGGCGCGCGAGGAGCCTCTGCGCTGGGTGCGGACGGACGGCCAGAGCGGGCGCGCCAATCCGGCCCTCGCCGATCAGTTCGTCGCCGATAGCGCCGCGTGCGGAGTTCCGCCGATGACGGAAGCGACCAACGCAGCCCTTCGCGCCTCCGAATCCTGCATGTCGCAGCGCGGCTACGTCCTCGTTCCCGCCTCGCAGGCGGCCGCGACGGCCGAGCAGTATCGCCGCCAGGCGGGCTACTGATAGCGGTCTGACCG
Organism: Kaistia hirudinis; assembly: GCF_014196455.1. Classification (GTDB taxonomy): domain Bacteria; phylum Pseudomonadota; class Alphaproteobacteria; order Rhizobiales; family Kaistiaceae; genus Kaistia; species Kaistia hirudinis. The sequence goes on along the minus strand of NZ_JACIDS010000001.1, from coordinate 824,326 downwards.
ACGGGAGGGGCGCCGACAGGCGCCCTCAGCCGGGACCCGCGGCGAGCGGATCGTCATGTTCGCCGCGATGTCGCCCGACACCGCCGGCCACCAGCTCGTCCCAGACGCCTTCCGCGTTGTCGGCATAGGCGAACAGGTCGAGGTCTTGCCGGCCGATCATGCCTTCCTCGACCAGCGTCTCGAATCCGACGACGCGATCCCAATAGGCGCGGTCGACCAGAACGATCGGGATCGGCGGCGCCTTGCCGGTCTGGCGCAGCGTGACCAGCTCGAACAATTCGTCGAAGGTGCCGAACCCGCCCGGGAAGACGATGAGGGCGTTGGCGCGCATGGCGAGATGCATCTTGCGCATCGCGAAATAGTGGAAGCGGAAGGTGAGATCCGGCGTCGTCCAGGCGTTGGGCTCCTGCTCGTGCGGCAGCGTGATGTTGAAGCCGATCGACGGCGCGCCGGCCTCGCGCGCGCCGCGATTGGCCGCCTCCATGATGCCGGGGCCGCCGCCGGTCGCGATCACATTGTCGCGAAAGCCGGAATGGTTCTGCAGCGCGCCGCCGCGTTCCGAGACGATCCGTCCGACGGCCCGCGCCTCCGCATACCAGCGCCCGCGATTCCCGCCGGCATTCTCCGCGCTCCGCGCCGATCCGAATACGACGATTGTCGAGCGGATGTGGTGCGCGCGCAAAACCTCTTCGGCCTTCGCATATTCGAGCAGGAAACGAACCCCGCGCATCGAATCGCCGAGCAGAAAATCAGTGTCGAGCGCGGGCAGGCGATAGGACGGCGAGGCGAGTTGCGCTGCGTTGTCCGAAGGCGGTGATTTTGAAGGCGAATCCATGGTCATGATCCCGTGACTATCGGTCCCGCGATGCCGTCAATTCAACGCTGATCGCGCGACTTTGATGAATGCAGTCTGTCGGCACCGGAATCTGTGGGATTGTCGACCACGAAATCGGACGCTATTCTGACTCGCAGAGGCTGCTTCGGGATGTACGCGAGCAGGCTCTTGCGCGGCGGCTCATTTGGGGCATGGGCCTCGGCGCAAGGTAGCAGCAGGCGGCCCGCCGTTTTTGGCGAGGCCGCTCATCTTGGGTCGAACGGCACGGGACGATCTTCACCAGGCCTGACCGGAATGCGGATCGTTGTGGTCCGCATCCGATGACGTGCGTCGCGCAAAGTCGGACGTGCGCCAGATGTCTTGGTGTGAGCGAAACGCGCCAGGGGAGACATGTATGTCTCTGAGTTTCGGTTTCGGGGAGCGGTTGTTGCGCCGCGCCTCGGATCATGTGCAGCCAACAGCCGCGGCACGTGTGAGCACCGCACGACGCGATTGCGCGATCGGCGGTGGCCGCTGTGAGGCCGCTCGGCGACAACGGGCGGCCATGTATCGAGTCCCAAACCCTCATGTCGCTCTTGTCGCTCTCGCATCTTGAAGCGTTGCCGCGCCCGGCGGTTGTTGCCCGGCGTTGGGACGGGCTCGGCGGCCGCCTGAACGCGATTATCAATGCGATGGCGCTTGCCTCGGCTCTCGACGCGGAGTTTCGGTTCGCCTGGCCGGGCGGTCCGAGCATCCCCGGGGCGGCGGAAGAGCTGTTCTCCTCCGATTTCCTCGCGGCGCACGCCATCGCCATCGACGAACTGGATAGCCGCGAGGTACTCCCGGACCCGACGGAGCAGTCGCTCGCGGATGCGCGGCGGCACCTGGCTCGGGCCAGCCGAAACACGATGATCGATGTGGTGGAGTATGCGTCGACTCTCGGCTTTCGGGACGAGAGCCACCTCACCACCGGTCGTCGTTTCCGTGCCGCATCGGAGCGGATCGGCTGGAGCCCGGACGTCGCGCGCGTCATCGCGATGATCAATGCGGGCTTCTCCATCGGCCCGTATGCTGCGATTCACGTGCGCGCCGGCGACATCGTCGAGGGAGACTGGCGGCAGTTCCTGCCGGTGGAGAAGTACACGCCGCGGGCCTTTGTTGAATTCGCGATCCAGCGGCTGCTGGCCGAAGGCGCCGGCCACGTCCTGATCCTGTCGGACAATGAGGACTATGCGCGCGAGCTCCGCCAGCGTTTCGACCGCGTTAGGCGACCGCAGGAATTGCTGCCGAACTATGTCGAGCTGACGACCGCACAGCGCGCTCTGGCCGACATCTGGCTCCTGGCGCGCGCGACGCGCATCCTGGGCCCGACCACCAGCGCCTTCAGCCGTCTCGCGGGCAATCTGTCCGGCGTGGTGATGCGCGGAACCCACGAGACGCTGAGCAGCGAGGAAGCACGGGTGACGCTCTCGCGGGCGATCGAGAGCGCGATTGCCGAGCACCCATCCGAGCGCCATCGCCGCGCGCTGCTGGCGCGCGATATCGCTTGGTATATCGGCGTGTTCGGCGACAGCGTGCCGCTCGGTGAACGATTGCGCCTGTCCGAGAAGGCCGTCGCGTGCGAGCCGGACTTTTCGGGTGCGCTCAACAGCCTTGCCTTCGCCAGGGCGTTCGCCGGCGACGCCATGGGCGCGCGGACCGCATCGCTCCGCGCCTTCGCCGCGGCAGGCGCGAGCCGCATCCACGCCGATCCCACGGTGGACAGCCTGGCGACGGCGATATCTTCCGAGGCCCTGGAATTTGGTCGGACGGCGCGGGGCGACTCGGCCTGGGGTCTGATGCGCCGCGATCGACGGTCGCAGTCCATGCGCCAGGCGAAGGCACTGGACGGGCTCTCCGCACAGCTGGTTCGCTGCGAAGCGATGGTGCCCTATCAGATCCACCATCAGGACGTGCTGTTCAATCTGCGCTTCCAGCTCGCCGCGCTGCACTGGCTCGGGCAACTCGACGACAAGCCGGCTGCAGCCGCGCGGGGCGCACTCGCGGCCCAGGCCGAGGATCCGCCTCTGCCCGGTGTCTGGCGCCTGCCTGGCCTCTCCACCCTTTCCGCGCCGGGCGGCTTTCCGCTCACGCTGCGCAGGGTGGAGATCGTTTCGATTCGTCTCGCCCGCGCGATCGGCGAGGCGGTCCAGGCGCTTGGCTGGCAGGCCGATCGGCCGAGCTATTGCTATGTCGAATCCGTGACGACGTCGCTCACGGGTCTCAGATGGGTCAATGGATGGGCCCATGATCCAAAGAACAGAGCGGGGATCGCATTCGGATTGTCGGTCGATGCCTCGGTCGCGTCGGGTGGGCTGACTTTCATCCCGAGGCCGGATGTGGTCGCGACGCTGAAGGACGAAAAGGCGCTCACCTGCGGCTTCTCCTTCCCGGTGCCCGCCAACGCTCCGGACGAGTTCGGCGAACTGCAATCGGCGATGACGACTGCGCCGAGGCGTAAGCGGCGTTTCTGGTTCTGACGGCCGTGTGCGGGGACGGACTGTCGGTGCAGCCGAGCGCGGGCCAGCGCGCTCGGTCCATGAAGCGGCAGGCGCACAGCAAGTGCTGCGGCGCGCACGCCGCCCCCTTCCGGAACAGGTAGCCCGAAGCCCTCGCCGCCCTTCCTCAGGCGGCGGCTTCGCTCTTGCGCGGGGGGCGGCGGTTGAGGACGCCCTTCAGGAAGCGGCCGGTATAGCTCCCCTCGACCTTGACGATATCCTCCGGACGGCCGGTCGCGACGATTTCGCCGCCGCCGTCGCCGCCTTCGGGGCCGAGATCGATGATCCAGTCCGCGGTCTTGATCACCTCGAGATTGTGCTCGATCACCACGACCGTATTGCCCTGGTCGACCAGCGAATGGAGCACCTCCAGCAGCTTCGCCACGTCGTGGAAATGCAGCCCCGTGGTCGGCTCGTCGAGAATGTAGAGCGTCTTGCCCGTGGCGCGGCGCGACAGTTCCTTGGCGAGCTTGACGCGCTGCGCCTCGCCGCCCGACAGCGTCGTCGCCTGCTGTCCGACCTTCACATAGCCGAGCCCGACCTCGTCCAGCGTCTCCATCTTGTCGCGGATCGCCGGCACGGCCTGGAAGAAGTCCCGCGCCTCCTCGACATTCATGTCGAGCACGTCGGCGATCGACTTGCCCTTGAACTTCACGTCCAGCGTCTCGCGGCTGTAGCGCTTGCCCTTGCAGACCTCGCAGGTGACGTAGACATCCGGCAGGAAGTGCATCTCGATCTTGATGACGCCGTCGCCCTGACACGCCTCGCAGCGGCCGCCCTTCACGTTGAACGAGAAGCGGCCCGGGCCGTAGCCGCGCGCCTTCGCCTCCGGCAGGCCGGCGAACCATTCGCGGATCGGCGTGAACGCACCGGTGTAGGTCGCCGGATTGGAGCGCGGCGTGCGCCCGATCGGCGACTGGTCGATATCGATGATCTTGTCGATGAACTCGAGACCCTCGATCCGGTCATGCTCTGCCGGATGGATGTGCGCGCCATTGAGCCGCCGCGCGACCGCCGCATAGAGCGTGTCGATCAGGAAGGTCGACTTGCCGCCGCCGGAGACGCCGGTGACGCAGGTGAAGGTGCCGAGCGGGATATCGGCCGTGACATTCTTCAGATTGTTGCCGCGCGCGCCCACGACGCGGATCTTCTTGGTCTTCGAAATCGTCCGCCGCTTGGACGGCACGTCGACGACGAGGTCGCCGGAGAGATAGCGTCCGGTCAGCGAGGCGGGATTGGCCATGATCTCGGCCGGCGTGCCCTTGGCGACGATCTCGCCGCCATGGACGCCCGCCGCCGGGCCGACATCGACGACATAGTCGGCCGTCAGGATCGCATCCTCGTCATGCTCGACGACGAGCACGGTATTGCCGATATCGCGGAGGTGCCGCAGCGTCTCGAGGAGACGCTCATTGTCGCGCTGGTGCAGGCCGATCGAAGGTTCGTCCAGAACGTAGAGCACGCCGGTCAGCCCGGAGCCGATTTGCGAGGCCAGGCGGATGCGCTGGCTTTCGCCACCGGACAGCGTGCCGGAATTGCGCGACAGCATCAGATAGTCGAGCCCGACATCGACCAGGAAGGAGAGCCGCTCGCGGATCTCCTTGAGGATCCGCACCGCGATCTCGTTCTGCTTGTCGTTGAGCTCCGCCGGCAGCGCCTCGAACCACGTCGCGGCATTGCGGATCGACATTTCGGAGATCTGCGCGATGTGCTTGCCGGCGATCTTGACCGCGAGCGCCTCGGGCTTCAGCCGCGCGCCGCCGCAGGCCTTGCACGGTGTCGACCCCTGATAGCGCTCGATCTCCTCGCGCGCCCAGTTCGATTCCGTCTCGCGCCAGCGCCGCTCCAGATTGGTGACGACGCCCTCGAAGCTCTTCTTCGTCTTGTAGGCGCGCGTGCCGTCATTATAGACGAACTCGATCTCCTGGCGGCCGGTGCCGAACAGGATCGCGTTGCGCCCGGCCTCGGGAATCTCGTCCCAGGCATCGGACATCTCGAAGCCGAAATGGCGACCGAGCGCCTCCAGCGTCTGCGCATAATAGGGCGAGGACGATTTGGCCCAGGGCGCCACGGCGCCCTGCTTCAGCGTCAGCGAGCCATCGGGGACGACGAGGTCCGGATCGATCTTCTTCTCGGATCCGAGGCCGTCGCATTCCGGGCAGGCGCCGAAGGGATTGTTGAACGAGAACAGCCGCGGCTCGATCTCGGCGATGGTGAAGCCGGAGACGGGGCAGGCGAACTTCTCCGAGAACAGGATGCGGCGCTCATTGCCCTTCTCATCCTTCTCATCGGCGAACTCCGCGACGGCGATGCCCTCGGCGAGCTCCAGCGCCGTCTGGAACGAATCCGCGAGCCGCGCCGCGATGTCGCCGCGCACCACGATGCGGTCGACGACCACGTCGATGTCGTGCTTCAGCTTCTTGTCGAGGGCCGGCGCCTCGTCGATCTCGAAGAACACGCCGTCCAGCTTGATGCGCTGGAAGCCCTTCTTCTGCAGTTCGGCCAGTTCCTTGCGGTATTCGCCCTTGCGGCCACGGATCATCGGCGCCAGCAGATAGAGCCGCGTGCCCTCGGGCAGAGCGAGAACGCGGTCGACCATCTGGCTGACGGTCTGGCTCTCGATCGGCAGGCCGGTCGCGGGCGAATAGGGAATGCCGACCCGCGCGAAGAGCAGGCGCATATAGTCGTAGATCTCCGTGACCGTGCCGACGGTCGAGCGCGGGTTCTTCGACGTGGTCTTCTGCTCGATCGAGATCGCCGGCGAGAGGCCGTCGATCTGGTCGACATCCGGCTTCTGCATCATCTCGAGGAACTGGCGCGCATAGGCCGAGAGGCTCTCGACATAGCGGCGCTGGCCCTCGGCATAGATCGTGTCGAAGGCGAGCGAGGACTTGCCGGAACCGGAGAGCCCGGTCAGGACGACGAGCTGGTCGCGCGGAATGTCGAGGTCGATGTTCTTGAGATTGTGCTCGCGCGCGCCGCGGATCGAAATGAACTTGCCCGCGCTGGCACCCGGCCGTGGTGCATCGACATCGTGAACCATGAGAACCTATCCGTCGGAGGAGGGGCCGGCGCCCGGCCGACAAGCAAATTTAGGCAATCGACCCGCCGAAACAAGAACCGTGCCGCCCGTGATCGCGCCTGCCGGGTCCGCATCCGCGATTCCACGGGATCATGTTGCCAGAACGCCTGTCATTGTCTAGAACGAAAAGTGAACAGGCTGGTCTTTGCGTGTGGACAAGCCACAATGCGCCGGGCTGGCCCGGCCGTTTCGGTCTATTCTGGGACAAAGACGATAGAAGGAAGTCATCATGGCCGGCAGCGTCAACAAGGTCATTCTGGTTGGAAATCTCGGCCGCGACCCGGAGGTGCGCCGCTCGCAGTCGGGCGATCCGATCGTCAATCTGAACATCGCGACGTCGGAGAGCTGGCGCGACAAGGCGAGCGGGGAGCGCAAGGAAAAGACCGAGTGGCACCGCGTCGTCATCTTCAACGAGAACCTCGCGAAGATCGCCGAGCAATATCTGAAGAAGGGCTCGAAGGTCTATGTCGAGGGCCAGCTCCAGACCCGCAAATGGCAGGACCAGTCGGGCCAGGAGAAATACACGACCGAGATCGTGCTGCAGCGTTTCCGTGGTGAGCTGACGCTGCTCGATGGCCGCGGCGGTCCGGGCGAGGGCGACGATTATGGCAGCAGCGCCGGCGGCAATTTCGGCCGTTCGAGCCCGATGGAGAGCCCGCGCGGCGGAGCCGGACGCCAGCCGGCGCCGGCATCGAGCTCCTTCGGCGGCGATCTCGACGACGACATCCCGTTCTAGGCGCGGGCCGCTCGCCTCCATGCCCATCCTCCCCGATGTCCTTGTGCCCGGTCTCGACATCGTGTTCTGCGGGACGGGAGCGGGGGCGTGGTCGGCGCGCGTCGGCGCCTATTACGGCAAGCCCGGCAACAGGTTCTGGCCGACACTTCATGCGATCGGCCTGACGCCGCGGCGGCTTGATCCGACGGAATTTGCGGACGTGACGGCGTTCGGGCTCGGCCTGACGGATGTCGCCAAGGAGCATGTCGGGCAGGACGAGGCGATCGATCTGGCGCGTGTCGATGCGGCTGCTCTGCATGCCAAGATCGCCGCTTTTGCCCCGCTCTGGCTGGCCTTCACCTCGAAGCGCGCGGCGAGCCTCGCGCTCGGCCGGCCGACGGCGGCGATCCCCTATGGCGAGCAGGCGGAGCGGATCGGCGCGAGCCGCCTCTTCGTGCTGACCTCGCCCTCGGGCGCGGCCACGTCGCATTGGTCGATCGCGCCATGGTCCGATCTGGCGGCCCGTGTGGGCCGCGGGCCGCGCGAACGATTGATCTCCAACGGGCGACTGTCTAAGACGCAGGAAATTCCCGCATGAGGGGCAGGGAGCGCCAAGCATGAACACCCCGTCGTCCTTGCAGGCGACCTTCGCGAACGCCGTCGCGGCCTATAATGCCGGGCGCCTCGCGGAAGCCGAGCGCGCCTGCCGCCTCGTACTGTCCGCCAAGCCGAACGTCTTCGATGCGCGCTATCTGATGGCGCTGATCCTGGCCGGGCTCGGGCAGCACAAGCAGGCCGTCGAGAGCTTTGACAAGGCCATCGCGCTGAAGGGCGGCGTTGCCGAGGTGCTGAGCGCCAAGGCGACGAGCCTGCAGGCACTCGGCCGTTTCGCCGATGCCGTCGCGGCCTATGACAAGGCGCTGGCCGCCAAGCCCGTCTTCGCCGAGGGCTGGTTCAATCGCGGCACGGCGCTGGAGGCGCTGGGGCGCAACGACGAGGCGCTGGCGAGCTATGACCGCGCCATCGCCGCGCGGGCGAACTTTGCCGAAGCCTATAATAATCGCGGCATCCGCCTGCAGGAGATGGGACGGAGCGAGGAGGCGCTGGCGAGCTTCGATCGCGCGCTGTCGATCGCGCCGCGTCACGTCGCCTTCCTGCACAATAAGGGCCGCCTGCTGCGCAATCTCGGCCGCCAGCTCGACGCGATCGCGGTCTATGACCGCGCGATCAATACCGGCGCCGCCTTCCCGGAAATCTGGATCAGCCGCGCCGTGGCGCTGCAGGATCTGGGTCGCACGGAGGATGCGCTGGCGAGCTTTGATCGCGCTCTGGCGCTCCGCCCCGACGATGTCGGCATCCTGGTCAGCCGTGCCAGCGCGGAGATCGTCGCCGGCCGCCCCGCCGATGCGCTGGCGACGCTCGATCGCGGCGCCGGCAAGCCGGGCGCGAGCGCGGAATATCACGCGCTGCGCGGCAATGCGCTCTACGAGCTCGATCGCTACGAGGAGGCGATCGCCGCCTATGACAGGGCGCTGGCGCTTGCGCCGGGCTATGCCGGCGCGCGCACCGACCGCGCCAATGCGTTGCGCGTCGTCGGCCGCCAGGAAGAGGCGCTCGCCGATTATCAGGCCGCTTTGCGCGCCGAGCCCGGTTCGAACGAGGCCGTCTACGGCCGTGGCACGCTGCTCCTCTCGCTCGGCCGCTTCCAGGAGGGCTGGCCGGATTTCGAGAAGCGCCGCACCATGGGCGGCTGGGAGAAGCGCGAATTCACGACGCCCGAATGGGACGGTTCGGAGATCTTCGGCCGTACGCTGCTCGTCCATGCGGAGCAGGGGCTCGGCGATACCATCCAGTTCTGCCGCTTCGTGAAACTGCTGCAGGGGCGCGGCGGCAAGATCATCCTCGAAGTGCCGCAGTCGCTGCGCGCGCTGCTCGCGACGCTCGGCAACGTCACCGTGGTGGCGCGCTCCGAGAAGGTGCCGCTGCATGATGCACATGTGCCGCTGATGAGCCTGCCCAATGCGCTGCATGCCGGCGGCGACATCCGCCCCGGCGGCGTGCCCTATCTCTTCGCCGATCCGGCGAAGGTCGAGGCCTGGAAGGACCGCCTGCCCGGCAGCGGCTTCCGCATCGGCATCGCCTGGCAGGGCAATCCCAATGCGCGCGTCGACAGCGTCCGGTCCGTGCCGCTCGCCGCCTTCGCCCCGCTGGCGAAGCTACCCGGCGTCACGCTGGTCAGCCTGCAGAAGGGCCATGGCACCGAGCAACTCGAGAGCCTGCCGGAGGGCATGCGGGTCGAGACGCTGCCGGAGGATTTCGCGACCGGCCCGGATTCCTTCATGGACACGGCCGCGGTCATGGCCAATCTCGATCTGATCGTGTCGATCGACTCGGCCGTGACGCATCTCGCCGGCGCGCTCGGGCGCCCGCTCTTCGTGGCGCTCAAGCGCTCGCCGGAATGGCGCTGGATGGAGGGCAGGGAGGATTCGCCCTGGTATCCGACGGCGCGCCTCTTCCTGCAGAAGCGCGAGGGCGAATGGAACGAGGTGCTGGAGCGCATCGCCGGCGCGGTGGCCGAGCGCATCGCCGTTGCAACCAGCGCGGCCGAGCCGGCGTGAGCCTCGAGCCGCTGCTCGCGGCCCCGCTGGCGATCCGCATCCATGCCTTTGCGGCCATGGCGGCTTTCGTGCTCGGTGCGGTGCAGATCGCGGCGCCCAAGGGCACGATCCCGCATCGCGCCTTCGGCTGGGCCTGGGTGGCGCTGATGGTTGTCGTCGCCGGCTCGTCCTTCCTCATCCATTCGATCCGGACATGGGGCGACTGGAGCCCCATCCATATCCTTTCGATCGTGACCCTGCTGGCGCTGCCGGGCGCAGTGTTGCACGCCCGCCGCCACCGCGTGGCAGCGCACCAGCGTGCGATGCTCATCCTTTTCGTCGCTGCGCTCGGCATTGCAGGCGCGTTCACGCTTGCGCCCGGCCGCATCATGCATGAGGTCGTCTTCGGGACGGCAGCCGTGCCGGGAGCGTGAACGCGGCGCTGCGCGGGTCGCTCAGCTGTGCGGGATCACGCGGAAGATGTTCCAGCGCGACGTCCCCGACACGACGTGCGGCTCAAGCTTCTTGCCCCATTCCGCATGGGCGGGGATGTTGCCGATCTTCTGGAAGAAGCCTTCGAGCTCGGCGAGGCTTTCGACGCTGATATTGTTCTCGATCGTCGCCTCGAGCGCGCCGATCGATCCGGTCACCACCGTCGAGCGGCTCGGATCGATCCCTGCCTTCGGACCGATCTCGCGCTCCCACTCGCGCATCAACTCGATCGCCTGCTGCTTGTAGCCGAAACGGGCGTCGATCTGCCAACGTGCGATGAACATGATCTTTTCCTCCGGCCGCCGAGGTCCGGCGGCAGGCGCATCATAACACCGCACGCATGCACCATCACGGGGCGGACACGGTCCGCGCGATCGCGACGACGCCGTCGGCGACGAACTGCACCGAGAGGGCGGAGAGCAGCACGCCGAGCAGCCGCGTCAGCACCATGCGGCCGGTATCGCCGAGCGCCCGGTCGAGCGGGCCCGCCAGCAGAAAGACGGCAAGGCAGCTGCCGATGAGCAGCAGGATGATCGCCAGCAGCCCCAGCAGGCCGACGAAGCCCGGCGCGGAGGAGGCGGTCAGGATCGTGGCCGAGATGGCGCCCGGTCCCGAGATCAGCGGTATGGCGAGGGGAAACACCGCGAGGTGGTGCACGTCGTCGCGCGTGAAGACGTCTTCCTCGATCACGCGGTCGGCGCTCGCCTGCTTCCGCTTGGTGCGGCGCTCGAACACCATCTCGAAGGCGATCCAGAACAGAAGCAGGCCGCCGGCGATGCGGAAGGCCGGCAGCGAAATGCCGAGGAAGCCGAGCAGGCCCTGGCCGCCCAGCGCGAACGCGAACAGGATGGCCGCCGCGGTGGTCGTGGCCCGGATCGCCGTGCTGCGCCGCTGGTCCGGCGACATGCCGCGCGTCAGCCCGACGAAGATCGGCGCGAGTCCAATCGGATCCATCGTCACGAACAGCGTCACCAGCGCGTTCAGCAGATAGTCGGCCATTCACGGCTCCCCGCAGGCCCGTCGCGGCCGCTACCAGTCTTTCGCGCCTGCGCTCCAATAGCCATAGGCGGCGCAACGGCCATCCTTGCTGCGGACCGGATCGGCACGCTCCGGCATGGCCATCGCCACCGTGTAGCACTCTTCCGGGTCCTCGATCAGCAGTTTGTAGTCGCGCCCGTCGCTGCGATACCAGATGTCCGGCAGGTCGGAGCCCGAGGAAAGCTCTGCCGGGAAGGCGCCGTTCGCGGCCTTGTCCGCGGCGAGCGTTGCGGCGAGGGTGGCGAGGCGATCGAGGTTTCGCTCATAGGGCAGCAGGAACGGGGCGACGGGCTGGCGCAGGCTGTCGACCCGTTCGCGGGCGCGTTTGGCCAGTTCCTCGGGGTCGGCATGCGCGAAATCGAACGGCTCATCGGCGATGCTCCTGATGCAGGCGCCAAGCGCCTTCGAATAGAGGAACTGACCCTTGACGTTCACATGATAGACCGTGTCGTAGCGATATTGGCGTGGCACGATCATGGAGATCGGGTCGCAATGGATCGGGAATCCCTCCGCGTCGGCGCGGCGCGCGAGGTCGATCAGGGTCTGCCAGTATTCCGGCGTGAAGATCGTGCCGTGGTCGTCCTCCACGATGACGGGCCAGGTCATGTACAAATGGGCGCCGCGCGCATCGATGAAGCGTTGCCAGCCGGTGAGCTGGCGCAGCGCGAACGGCGAGATGCTTGCACTATTGGGGGTCGTCAGCTTCGAGAGGCCGGCGAGCCGGGAGGCGGGCGTGTTCTCCGGTACGATCAGATCTCCGTCCGGTGAGACAGACGAAATGCTGTAGGGCCATTGAGGGGCTGCCTCGGGATCCGCAGATTCCTCATGCCACGCCTGCCGAAGCGCTTCTCCCTCGCGCACCGGATAAGATCGAACGCCGGACAGGCGATAGCGCAGCGCGTCCTTGAGGCCCTCGAAAATGCGAAACGGTGAAGTCGCCTTGAGAATTTCGATATCTCGCGCCAGCGGAAGCGGCGCGGCGTAGCGATAATAGATCGCGAGAAAATTCGCGGGCGTGAGCTCTGACGGCTTGTCGCGGGCATAGAGCTCGAATTCAAAGGGCGCCACTACCTTGTCGCCGGCCTGGATGAAATCGCTCGCGCTGAGGGCGATGAGATCGATGTCGAGGCCGGCATGCTGGCCGAAATTCAGGAAGGGAAGTCCGGATTCTTCGGCGATGACCGGGGTGTTGGCACCGAAAAGAGAGGCGGAGCCGGCGAACATCACCACTTTGGGCTGGTCCGGCGGCAGGGCGGCCAGACGCTCCTTGTAGAGCATCCGGCGGAGCTCGGTGATGTCCCTCAGCCACCATTCGGCGCCTGCCCAGCTTCCCATCTGGAGGACGACGAGGCCCGCATAGGCCAGCAGGGCCAGCACGGCGCCGAGCGCCATCATCGCGATGGCGCGCCGTGCCCGCGTCGTCAGGCCGTCGCGGATCGCCTGCCGGCTGCTAGAAGCGGAAATAGATGAAGGCATTCTTCGATGTTCCGCCTGTGAGGCCGATCAGGGCCAGAGCGAACAGGGCGCCGCAATAGAGCGCGGTTCGCAGCGCCAGTCCATGGTTCGGGCCGATCGTCGCCCGGGCGATCCGGTAGGCCGGCGGTCCGAGCAACGCGATCGCGCCGGAAATGCCGACGAGGACGAGCATGCGGTTGAGTTCGGCCGGGCGTGCAAACGGGCGATAGCTGTCCGTCAGGGCGGTGAGCGGGTTGGCCATGACCTGAAGCTGGGTGAGCGCGCCGGCGAGGGTCGTCGACCGGAAAAGAACCCAGACGGCGGTGACGAACAGGAAGGTCAGCAGCCAGGCGAACCAGCGCGGCAGGCTCGGCAGGCCGGAGCGTCCATACCAGCGATTGACGGCGAGCCCGACGCCATGCGCCAGGCCCCAGAGCACGAAGCCCCAGCCCGCGCCGTGCCAGATGCCGCCGATCACCATGGTCAGGATCAGATTGGCATAGGTTCGGCCGGTGCCATGCCGGTTTCCGCCAAGCGGAATGTAGAGATAGTTCCGCAGCCAGTTCGACAATGTGATGTGCCAGCGCCGCCAGAATTCCTGGATCGAGAAGGATTTGTAGGGCGAGGCGAAATTGAGCGGCAGGCGGATGTTGAACATCATGCCGAGGCCGATGGCCATGTCGCTATAGCCCGAGAAATCAAAATAGATCTGGAACGAATAGGCGAAGGCGGCGAGCCAGGCCGTGAGGAAGCCGAGTTCCGACTGCTTGTCGAAGAACGGGATGATGTAGGCGCCCAGCGGATCGGCGAGCGTAACCTTCTTGGCGAAACCGACAGAAAACAGCGCCAGGCCGAAGCAGAGATTGCGCACGCGTGGTGTGAAGACGCGCTTCAGCTCGATCTGCCGGCTGATTGGCAGATAGCTGGTGATCGGACCGGCGATCAGATGCGGGAAGAAGAACAGGAAGAAGATGTAGTTGACGAGGTTTGGCCGGCGGATGCGCTTCCGCGCCACGTCGACCAGGAACGCGATCTGCTGGAACGTAAAGAAGGAGATGGCAAGCGGCAGATGGCGGAACTCGCCATGCGACACCTCATGGCCGAACGCCGAGTTGATCGTATCGGTGACGAAGTCGAAATATTTGAAATAGCCGAGGATCAGAACGTCGAGCGTGATGCCGATCGTGAGCAGGAGCCGCGTGTAATGGCCACGTTCGATCGCGAGGGCGAGCGAGAAATTCGCGACGAGGGCGAGGGCGAGGACGACGAGGTCCTCCGGGCCCGAGACGATATAGAAAACCGCGGATGCGAGGATGAGAAAGAGCTTCGCGCCCTGGTCGGAATAGCGCCCGACAAGGAACGTGACGGCAAGAGTTGCCGGCAGGAAAAGAAAGATGAATTCAGGGGAGGAAAAGAGCATCGGTGGCGCGCATCGTCAAAGGCGAATCGCTCACCTGTCGGCAGCGAGCGTGGGACTTTATCGTGGAGGACGATCACATCGGATAGCGCAAATTGCCACTTGTCCGGTCGCATGCGCAGCGCCGGGGTCTTTCGCCGGCGGGAAAAGCGCGGAAAGAAGCCGATTTGCGACCCTTTGAGGGCGTCGGCCGCCGGGTTTCCTTGAACCGCCACAATGCCATCCTTATGATGGCGACCAATCGAAACTGATTCCGGAACACCCCTTGTCCGATATCAACGAGCCGCCTCGCCCCGATGGTGCGGGTGACGGCCGGCCCCCTGAGTTTGAAGGCATCTCGATCACCGAAGAGATGAAGCGGAGCTATCTCGATTACGCGATGAGCGTGATCGTGAGCCGCGCGCTGCCCGATGCGCGCGACGGGCTGAAGCCCGTTCACCGCCGCATCCTGCATTCGATGAACGAGAACGGCTACGACTGGAACAAGCCGTATCGCAAATCGGCCCGCGTCGTCGGCGATGTCATCGGTAAGTACCATCCGCATGGCGACCAGTCGGTCTATTTCGCACTCGTCCGCATGGCGCAGGATTTTTCCATGCGCGTCATGCTGGTCGACGGCCAGGGCAATTTCGGCTCGGTCGACGGCGATAGCCCGGCCGCGATGCGATACACCGAGGTGCGCCTCGCGAAGTCGTCTCGCTCGCTGCTCGACGATATCGACAAGGACACGGTCGACTTCCAGGAGAACTATGACGGCTCCGAGCGCGAGCCCGTCGTCCTCCCGGCGCGGTTCCCGAACCTCCTCGTCAATGGCGCGGGCGGCATCGCCGTCGGCATGGCGACCAACATCCCCTCGCACAATCTCGGCGAGGTGATCGACGGCTGCATCGCCTATCTGAAGGATCCGTCGATCTCGATCGAGGATCTGATGGAGATCATTCCGGGGCCGGATTTCCCGACCGGTGGCCTCATTCTCGGACGCGCCGGCATTCGTGCGGCGTATTCGGAAGGCCGCGGCTCGATCCTGATGCGTGGCAAGGTGGCGGTCGAGACGATCCGCAAGGAGCGCGAGGCGCTCATCATCACCGAGATCCCGTATCAGGTGAACAAGGCGACGATGATCGAGAAGATCGCGGAGCTGGTTCGCGACAAGCGCATCGAGGGCATCGCCGACATCCGCGACGAGAGCGACCGCCAGGGCATGCGCGTCGTGATCGAGCTGAAGCGCGATGCCGTCGCCGATGTCGTCCTGAACCAGGTGTACCGCTTCTCGCCGCTGCAGACGTCGTTTGGCGTCAACATGGTCGCGCTCACGGGCGGCCGTCCGCAGCTGATGAATCTGAAGGACCTGATCCAGGCCTTCGTGAACTTCCGCGAGGAAGTGGTCGCGCGGCGCACCCGCTTCCTGCTCAACAAGGCGCGCGACCGCGCGCATGTGTTGGTCGGCCTCGGCATCGCCGTCGCCAATATCGACGAGGTCATCTATCTGATCCGCCATGCGCCCGATCCGGGCACCGCGCGCGAGCAGTTGATGGCGCGGCACTGGCCGGCGGCCGATATCGCCCCGCTCGTCGCGCTGATCGACGATCCGCGGCACAAGCTGGCGGCGGATGGCACCTACCAGCTCTCCGATACGCAGGCGCGCGCGATCCTCGATCTGCGCCTGCAGCGTCTGACCGCGCTCGGACGCGAGGAAATCGCGGACGAGCTCACAAAGCTCGGCATCGAGATCGCCGATTATCTCGAGATCCTGCGCTCCCGCGCCCGCATCGTCGCGATCATCCATGACGAGCTGGTCGCCGTGCGCGACGAGTTCGCGACCCCGCGCAAGACCGAGATCCTCGACGGCGGTGCCGATTTCGAGGACGAGGACCTGATCCAGCGCGAGGACATGGTCGTCACGGTCAGCCATGAGGGCTACATCAAGCGCGTGCCGCTCGCGACCTATCGCGCCCAGCATCGCGGCGGCAAGGGCCGCGCCGGCATGGCGACGAAGGAGGAGGATTTCGTCACGCGCCTCTTCGTGACAAACACCCACACGCCTGTCGTGTTCTTCTCCTCGCGCGGCATCGCCTACAAGATGAAGGTCTGGCGGCTGCCGCTCGCGGCGCCGCAGGCCCGCGGCAAGTTCTTGAACAACCTGCTGCCGCTGCAGGATGGCGAGCGCATCACCTCGATCCTCCTCCTGCCCGAGGACGAGGAGAGCTGGTCGACGCTCGACGTCATGTTCGCGACGACGCGCGGCACGGTCCGCCGCAACAAGCTGTCCGACTTCGTCAACGTCAACCGCAATGGCAAGATTGCGATGAAGTTCGACGAGGAGGGCGACGCGATCGTCGACGTCCAGCTCTGCTCGGAAAGCGACGACGTGCTGCTGACCACGGCGGCCGGCCAGTGCATCCGCTTCGCGACCACCGACGTGCGCGTCTTCAAGGGCCGCGATTCGACGGGCGTGCGTGGTATCCAGCTCGCTGAGGGCGACGAGGTCATCTCGATGGCGATCCTGCGCCATTTCGATGCCTCCGGCGACGAACGCTCGGCCTATCTCAAGATGAGCCGTGCGGTGCGCGGCGAGGCCGAGACAGAGGAAGCCGGCGTCGAGAGCGATGCCGAGGCCGTCAGCGGCAACGAGCAGTTGCCGCAGGATCGCTACATCGCCATGAGCCTCGCCGAGCAGTTCGTGCTCACGATTTCCGAGAATGGCTACGGCAAGCGGACCTCGTCGTTCGAGTACCGGATCACCAATCGCGGCGGCAAGGGCATCGTCGCCATGGCGGTCAATGAGCGCAATGGCCGCCTCGTCGCGTCGTTCCCGGTCGAGGATAGCGACCAGATCATGCTGGTCACCGATGGTGGCCAGACGATCCGCATGCCGGTGGGTGGCGACAAGCCGGTCCGCATCGTCAGCCGCGGCTCGCAGGGCGTGATCGTCTTCGATACCAACGAGGGCGAGAAGGTCGTGTCGGTCGATCGGCTGAGCGAGGCGGAGACCGAGGGCGAGGCGGGCGCGGAAGGGTAGGGGCGTGGATCGATTCGAAGGCGGCTGCGTGTGCGGCAACGTCCGCGTTGTGGCATCCGGACGCCCCTATCGGGTCGGTCTCTGCCATTGTCTCGATTGCCGCAAGCATCATGGGGCGCTGTTCCACGCTTCGGCGATCTTCCCTGAGGATGCGGTGACGATCGCCGGCGAGACGCGGGATTATGCAGGTCGGTTCTTCTGCCCTCGCTGCGGCTCCTCGGTGTTCTCGCGTTCCGATGACGAGATCGAGGTCAATCTCGGTTCGCTCGATGCCCCGAACCAGCTTGCGCCCACCTATGAGAACTGGACTATCCGCCGGGAATCCTGGCTGCCGCCATTCGAGCTGGCACGGCACTATGAGCGCGATCGGGAAGGCGCCGGGCGCTTCGAAGACTAGGCGGGCTGCTTCGAAGACCGGCATGCGAAAGCACACGCTTTCAGGCTTATGGGCATCCGAAGGATGGCGGTGCCAATAAAAAAGCGCCGGCCAGAGGCCGGCGCTTGGAGGTCGAGGGGGTGGGGTCTTGAGGTCAGTCCGCGACCGGTGTCGGTACGCGGGTCAGGATCGAGATACCGTCGATACGTTTCTCGATGGTTATTTCATTCGAGGCGGCGCTGCTCGCGACATAGGCCAGACGGTCGGTCTTCTGGGCCAGCGGGAAGTGCTCGTCCTTGTAGGCGCTCGCGCTGGCCAGTCCGACCGCGGCCGTCGCTACGACACCAGTCGCCAGGATCGCTGCATGAAACCACGTGGTCATGACCGAACTCCGTGTCTTGTTCGGATTGAACTTGGACACAAACTGCTTTAACGGCTATGAACGGCATCACAACGCGCCGTCCACTACTTGTTCAGGTGGTTAATCAATGCCTTTCCTGCCAGTTGGTTCCCCCAAGATTCCAACCGGCGTCCGGTAACACTTTCGCGATACGGCGTTTACATCCGGCATGACTCGCATCGCCTTCTTCCC
The DNA here is from genome assembly GCF_014196455.1 of Kaistia hirudinis. GTDB lineage: Bacteria > Pseudomonadota > Alphaproteobacteria > Rhizobiales > Kaistiaceae > Kaistia > Kaistia hirudinis. The sequence goes on along the minus strand of NZ_JACIDS010000001.1, from coordinate 806,192 downwards.
CGGATCTTTCGATCCGCCGACCAACGGCCATGTCGAGATGGTGCATTCCGCCCTGGCCATCGCTGACCGTCTGATCGTGGCGATCGGCGTTCATCCTGGCAAGACGCCGCTGTTCACCTTTGAGGAACGCGTCGCGATGATCCGTGAGGCCGCGGCGAGCGAGCCCGGCGCCGCCGAGCGGATCGATGTCGTCGCCTTCGAAGGGCTCACGGTCGATGCTGCCCGCACCCATGGCGCGACGCTGCTGATCCGGGGCCTGCGCGATGGAACCGACTTCGACTATGAGATGCAGCTCGCCGGCATGAACGGCCAGCTCGCCCCCTCCATCCGCACCGTCTTCCTGCCGGCCTCGCCGCAGACGCGGCCGATCACGGCGACGCTGGTGCGCCAGATCGCGCGGCTCGGCGGTGACGTCTCGCCCTTCGTCCCGCCCCATGTCGCCCGAAAGCTGACACAAAAATTCGCTTCCTGAGCCCGCCGCGCTTCCCGCGGCCAGCCAGACTCCGGAGAGATCCTTGACCCGATTCCTTGGCCTGATGGCGGCGCTCGCCGCCTTCCTCTTCGTCGCGATGCCTGCGCAGGCTGCGAACGAGAAGCTCGATCCCGAGAACACGATCTATCTCGATCTCAAGGATGGGCGCGTCGTGATCAAGCTGCGCCCCGACCTCGCGCCCAAGCATGTGGCGCAGATCAAGAAGCTCACCCGCGAGGGCTTCTATGACGGCATCGTGTTCCACCGCGTGATCGACGGCTTCATGGCCCAGACCGGCGATCCGACCGGCACCGGCACCGGCGGCTCCAACCTGCCCGATATTCCGGCCGAATTCTCGAAGGCGCATTTTGCCCGCGGCACGCTCGGCATGGCCCGCGCGCAGGATCCGGATTCGGCGAATTCGCAGTTCTTCATCATGTTCGCCGATGGCGGCTTCCTCGACGGCCAGTACACGGTCTGGGGCGAGGTGGTCAGCGGCATGGAATATGTCGACAAGATCAAGCGCGGCGAGCCGCCGTCCAACCCCGACAAGATCGTGAAGATGCAGGTCGCCGCCGACGTCAAGAAGTGACGCCGGCGCCCGATCCAAACCAACCCATCTGAAAAAGGAGACCCCCGTGGCCGATATCAAGGACCCAGAGAACACGCTCATCCTGGAAACGACCAAGGGCACGGCGATCATCGAGCTGCGCCCGGACCTGGCGCCCGGCCATGTCGCCCGCATCAAGGAACTGGCCCGCCAGGGCTTCTATGACGGCATCGTCTTCCATCGCGTGATCGAGGGCTTCATGGCCCAGACCGGCGATCCGACCGGCACCGGCATGGGCGGCTCGGGCAAGAAGCTCAAGGCCGAATTCTCGCGCGAGCCGCATGTGCGCGGCACCGCCTCGATGGCGCGCGCGCAGAACCCGGATTCGGGCGACAGCCAGTTCTTCCTCTGCTTCGGCGATGCCCGCTTCCTCGATGGCCAGTACACCGTCTGGGGCAAGGTCGTCGAAGGCATGGACAACATCGACAAGATCAAGCGAGGCGAGCCCGTCCAGGACCCCGACAAGATCATCTCGATGAAGGTCGCCGCCGACGCGGCGTGACGCATTCGGATCCGGCCGCCTTGCGCGGCCGGATCCGCTCTGGAGTTGCCGGCCACAGGTCCGGATGAGCGCCTGCTTCTGCCGGCGCCGTATGCCGCCCTCGATGAGGGCCGCCCGGGACGATCCGGCCTTGATCGTCATCCCACACTCTCACCGCGTCCTGTCGTCACCACGGCGAGTGCCGAATGCCGGTCGCCCTGCGGGGCGGCCTTCCGGCGTCTCAGTCCTTCGGCGGCGTGGTGCCCCAGCGCTCTTTCATCTTCGCGTCGATCTGCGCGACGCTGAAGAGCTTGCGCGGGGAGGCTGCAGTCTGGAACTGCACATGCGGCCAGTCCTTGAATTTGGACCAGAGGCCGCCGGCGTCGAGACCGAGCTGTCCGGCTTCCGCCGCATAGACCTGATAGCCATTCTGGCCATTGATCTTCTTCGTGGTGCTCCACTCGGCATGGCCGTCGACCACCCAGAAGCAGTCGCAGGCCTCGCCCCACTGGTGCCAGCTGAAGCCGGGCAGCGAATTGGTGACGTGGGGACCATGCTGCGGTCCGACCGCGGTCAGGATACCTGCCAGGTATGGCGCCCCTTCGCTCTGGAGTTTTTCGACGGCGACGGCGATCTCCTGGATCGCGCTGCTCTGCCGCCACAACCGCGCCTGGCGCCAGGGGTCGCGCAGCGCCTCGTTCGGCCGCATCTCGATCCCGCGCTTGGCGCAGTTGGCGATGAGCGCCTCAACCTTCTTGCGGAACTCGGGCACCAGCGGCTTCAGATCGGCGGCCATGCGCATTCCCTCCATGATTGAGGGAATGAATGATACAACTTATAAGATTTGCATACAATGAAGATGTAGCCGGAGGTTGTGGGCCGCACCTTCGCCGTGCCCGAGCGCGGGCAGGTGGGCTAACGTTGTGGCCGCCGTCGTCACCCGCGCGGAGGCGCCGGCAGCGCCTCTCAGACTTCGCCGGCGAGATCGCGACGGGAGCGGTCGAGTTCCTCGGCATAGCGGCGCAGCAAATGGGTTTCGGTCAAGAGACCGATCACGCGGCGGCTCTGCGGGTCGTCGACGACCACCAGCTCCTCGCTTTCCGCCTTGTCGAACAAGGTCGCTGCCTCGCGCGCATCCATCTGCGGCAGCAGCATATCCGTGCCATAGCGGCTGAGTTCGGCGACGGTCTCGTCCTCGGCGCCGCGCCGCGCATGCGCTTCGGCGACCACGACGATGCCGAAATAGTGCGCATCCGGATCGACGACGACGACGCGCTGCGTCGAGCCGAGCGGAAACAGGCTGCGGAAGGCATCGAGGCGCAGCGTCGATAGCACTGTGCGGACATCCGTCCGCATCATGCGGCCGACCGTGAGGTCGCGCAGCAGGCCGACATCATGCGCGCTGCGGATGGTCTCGCCGCGCAGGTGCAGCCGCCAGGTCGAGAAGGAATAGCCGAAGAGCCGGCGCACGGTGAGCGCCGAGAGGATGGAGGCGGCGAGGACGATCCCTGTCAGTCCCAGGTCGCCCGTCGCCTCCAGCGCCAGGAAGGTCATGGTCAGCGGGCCGCCAATCACGCCGACGGAGAGCGCGCTCATGCCCACGATGGCCGTGACGGTCGGGTCGATCGCGTGTTCCGGGGCGAGCGTCGCAACGACCAGTGCGAACAGCTTGCCGCAGAGCACGCCCAGGAACAGCGAGGCGAAGAACATGCCGCCGCGAAAGCCGGAGCCAATCGATACCGCGCTTGCCGCGACTTTGGCGAGGATGACCAGCACCAGCACGCCGATGGAGCTCTCGGCCGCGAGGTTGAGATAGAGCGCGCCATGGCCGGCGGAGAGGGATTGCGGCGTGGCGAGCGCGAGCAGGCCGACGGCGACTCCGCCGATGGCCGGCCGCGCGAAGCGGGGCAGGCCGCTTTTCTGGAAGCCGCGCTCGACCAGAGTCATGAGGCGCATGATGCCGATGGCGACGAGGCCGAGCAGGATCCCGAGCAGCAGATAGGGCACATAGTCGGCGGCCTCGACATGGAACGCGCCGGGGATCGAGACCGCATGCGGCGTCATGCCGAGGCTGCGGGCCGTCAGATAGCCGCAGAGCGCCGCCGTCATCACCGGCGCGACGGTCGCGATCGAATAGACGCCGATGATCAGTTCGAACCCGTAGAAGGCGCCGGCCAGCGGTGCGCCGAAGGCGGCGGCGATCGCCGCTGCCGAGCCGCAGCCGACGACGAGGCGCAGATCGGGACGGCGCAGGCCGAGCCGCATGCCGATCGCCGAGGCGACGCCGCTCGACACCTGCGTATAGCCGGCCTCGAGGCCGACGGAGGCGCCGAAGCCGTTGGAGACGATGTTCTCCAGCCCGACGCGCAGGCTGTCCTTCAGCGACATGCGTCCGCCATGCAGCGCATTGGCCTCGATCGGGTCGACGATCGGCGGGCGCGGCTTGCGGAAGATATAGAGGATGACGCCGAGCAGAAGCCCGCCGGCCAGCGGGACCGCGTAACGCCAGGTCGGTTCCAGCATCGAAACGGCTGACAGGCGCTCGTCCAGCGGAATGGCGAAGAGCAGGACGTGCATGGCCTGCGTCAGCGAGCCGATCAGCGCGACGATCGCCCCGGACATCACGCCGATGACTGCGGCGACGACGATGAACGAGGGCTCGCTGGAACGCGCCAGCGAGCGAATGCGCTGCATCAGTCGGTTCAGGAGCGGATTGGGGTGCATGGCGGGTCGCGGAGGGAGAGGTGGGCGCATCTCCTCGTTATCGCCTCTGGGTGACGGAAGCGAGGCGCTCATCCGGCCCGAAGCAGCCGGATCGCGGCGTCGCGGCGGAAAAGATAGAGCAGCAGGCGCAAAGCGGCGCCGCGTTCCGTGCGCAGGGCCGGATCGGTCTCGACGAGCAGGCGCGCATCGCTGCGCGCGATTTCGAGCAGCCGCTGGTGATGCTCGAAGCGCGCAATGGTGAAGCCCGGCATGCCGGACTGGCGCGTGCCGAGCAGCTCGCCCTCACCGCGCAGGCGCAGATCCTCCTCCGCGATGCGGAAGCCGTCCTCGCTTTCGCGCAAGATGGCGAGGCGGTCATGCGCGACCTTGCCGAGCGGCCCGCGATAGAGCAGCAGGCAGGTCGAGGGCTTCGAGCCGCGGCCAACCCGTCCGCGCAGCTGGTGCAACTGCGCGAGGCCGAAGCGCTCGGCATGCTCGATGACCATGATGGTGGCATCCGGAACGTCGACGCCGACCTCGATCACCGTGGTGGCGACGAGGACGCGCGTTTCTCCGCTCTGGAAGCGGCGCATCGCCTCGTCCTTCTCCGCCGCCTTCATTCGCCCATGCACCAGCCCGACCAGGGGTCCGAGCGATTTCTGCAGCGCGCCGAAGCGCTCGGCCGCCGCCGCCGCGTCGACTTCTTCCGACTCCTCGACCAGCGGGCAGACCCAATAGGCCTGCGCGCCGCCGCGGACCGCCTGGCCGATGCGCTCGACCACCTCGCCGAGCCGCTCGAGCGGAATGGTGCGCGTCTCGATCGGCCGACGGCCGGCCGGCTTCTCCGTGAGGCGGGAAACATCCATGTCGCCGAACGCCGTCAGCACCAGCGTGCGCGGGATCGGTGTCGCCGTCATGACCAGCACATCCACCGCCGCGCCCTTGCCGGCCAGCGCCAGGCGCTGATGCACGCCGAAGCGGTGCTGCTCGTCGACGATCGCGAGGCCGAGGTCGCGGAACGCGACGCCCTCCTGAAACACCGCATGTGTTCCGACCACGAGATCGATCGTCCCGTCGGCGAGACCGGCGAGCACCGTGTCGCGCTCGCGGCCCTTCTCGCGGCCGGTCAGGATCGCCATGCTCATCCCGGCCGCTGCGGCGAGCGGGGCGATCGTCTTGGCGTGCTGGCGGGCGAGGAGTTCGGTTGGCGCCATCATCGCCGCCTGCGCCCCGCTCTCGATCACGATGGCGGCCGCCATCAGGCCGACCAGCGTCTTGCCCGAGCCGACATCGCCCTGGAGCAGGCGGAGCATGCGATCGTCGGAGGCGAGATCGTGTTCGATTTCGCCAATGGCGGCCTGCTGACTCATCGTCAGGCTGAAGGGCAGGGCGTCCGCGATCGCCCGCCGCATCCGACCGTCGCCGATCCGCGTCTTGCCGGCGGTCCGGCGGAGGTTTGCCCGCGTCAGCGCGAGCGCCAGCTGGTTGGCGAGTAATTCGTCATAGGCAAGCCGCGCGATCGCCGGACCGGCCGGATCGAGCTCCGCCGGCTCGGCCGGATGGTGCGCCCGCGTCAGGGCATCCTTGAAGGTCGGCCATTTCTCCTGGCGAAAAAGCGCGGGATCGAGCCATTCCGGAAGGTCCGGGCAGCTCGCCAGCGCGCCGGAGATCGCCTTGGCGAGCGTCTTGCGGGCGAGCCCCGCGGTCATCGGGTAGACGGGCTCGACCTTGGGCAGTTGGTCGAAGGCCTCGCGATCGACGACATGGTCCGGATGGACCATCTGCGGGCGACCGTTGAACCACTCGACCCGCCCCGAAACGAAACGTGTCTCGCCGACCGGCATGGTCCGCTCCAGGAAGGCGCGCTCGGCATGGAAGAAGACGAGCGCGATTTCCCCTGTATCGTCATGGGCATAGACGCGATAGGGCACCTTGCGGTTGCCAGGCGGGGAGGGCTGGTGGCGGTCGATCCGCACCTCCAGCGTGACGATCGCCCCCTCCGGCGAAAGCGCGATCCCCGGCTGGTTCCGCCGGTCGATCAGCCCGACGGGCAGATGGAACAGGAGATCGACGACTCGCGCCTCTTCCTCGGTCCCAAGCAGGCGGCCGATCGTCTCGCCGGTCTTCGGCCCGACGCCGGGCAGGCTCGTCACCGGCCGGAAAAGCGGATTCAGGATCTCGGGACGCATTGCGGCTTCTGATTCTCCTCGGGAGGCGAGACTAGCAGCGGTCGGCCCTTTCGCCAGCGCGGCGGCCGCATTAGGAACGTCTCCCATGAAAAGCCCGGAAATCCATGGCGTCTACGGGACGCCGCCCGCCGAACTCGCAACCGTGCCGACCGGCGCGGTGCAGTTCTCGCCGCTCATCCCCGGCTCCCAGGTGCTGGAGAAGGAGCAGGGAACGGTCGCCTCGCTGGTCATGCTGGCACCGCCCGGCACCGTCGAGCGCCGCTCTGCGCTGGCGGCAGCCTTGCGCGCCCTCCAACCCGGCGGCGAGCTGATCGCGCTGGCGCCCAAGGACAAGGGCGGCGCGCGCCTCGCTGGCGAGTTGGCCGCCTTCGGCGTCGCGGCGAACGAGGTCTCCAAGCGTCATCACCGCATCTGCACCGCGACGCGACCGGAAAAGCTCAGCGGAATCAACGAGGCTCTCGAGGAGGGAGCGCCGCGCATCCTGCCCGATTTCGGTCTCTGGTCGCAGCCCGGCGTCTTCGCGTTCGACCGGATGGACCCCGGCACGCGTCTGCTCATCGACACGCTGCCGGTGCCGGCGGGGCGCGGCGCCGATTTCGGCTGCGGTATCGGATTTCTCTCGCGCGCCGTGCTGATGGCGCCGGGCGTGACAGAGCTGACGCTGATCGACATCGATCGTCGCGCGGTGGCTTGCGCCGAGCACAACGTCGTCGATCCCCGGGCCCGGTTCGTCTGGGCCGATATCCGCAAGGGCGGCGCCGTGCCGGCCGGCCTTGATTTCATCGTCACCAACCCGCCCTTCCATGATGGTGGCGCTGAGGACCGGGCGCTCGGCCGCGCCTTCATCGAGGAGGCGGCGACGAGCCTTCGAAAAGGCGGCTCGCTCTGGCTGGTCGCCAATCGCCATCTTCCCTATGAGGAGACGCTGCGCCGCTCCTTCGCCCGCGTCCGGCTCGTCGCCGAGCAGGGCGGCTACAAGATTTACGAGGCCGTTCGATGAGCAAGACGATCCCGACGCTGCGGCTCGACCGTCTGCTCGCCAATCTCGGCTATGGCTCGCGCAAGGAGGTGCAGGGCCTGATCCAGTCCGGCCGCGTCGTGCTCGACGGCGAGGCGGAGCGCGATCCCGATCAGCGGGTCTATGTGAAGGCTGACCTCGCGCAGCGCATGACGGTCGCCGGCGTTCCGCTGGATCCGCCGCCGGGCCTGCTCGTGCTCATGCTCAACAAGCCGCTCGGCGTCACCTGCTCGCACAAGGAGCAGGGCGCGCTCGTCTATTCGCTGCTGCCCGACCGCTGGCGCCGTCGCGATCCGGCGATCTCGACCGTCGGGCGGCTGGACAAGGAAACCTCCGGCCTGTTGCTGATGACCGATGACGGCGCGCTGCTGCACCGGATCATCTCGCCGAAAAGCCATGTGCCGAAGCGCTACCACGTCGTGCTCGATCGGCCGCTCGCCGGCAACGAGGCGGCGATCCTGGGCGCCGGGACGCTGATGCTGGAAGGCGAGGACAAGCCGCTGCTGCCCGTCGCCATGGAGGTTCTGGGACCGAAGGAGGCGTTCGTCGTGCTCGACGAGGGCCGCTATCATCAGGTTCGGCGCATGTTCGCGGCGCTCGGCAATCATGTGACCGCGCTGCATCGCGATCGCGTCGGCGCGCTCGACCTACCGGCGGACCTCGAGCCCGGCGCATACCGCCTGCTCGGCGAGGCCGAGATCGCGACGATCTTCGGCGCGCGCCCATGAAGGGCGCGGCGTTCGACGTCGTCGTGATCGGCGCCGGCGCTGCCGGGCTGATGTGCGCGATCGAGGCGGGAAAGCGCGGCCGCCGCGTTCTGGTCGTCGATCACGCCAAGGCGGCGGGCGAAAAGATCCGCATCTCGGGCGGCGGGCGCTGCAATTTCACCAATCTGAACGCCGCGCCGAAGAACTTCCTCTCAGACAATCCGCATTTCTGCATCTCCGCACTCAGCCGCTACCAGCCGAAGGATTTCATCGCGCTGGTCGAACGCCATGGCATCGCCTGGCACGAGAAGACGCTCGGCCAGCTTTTCTGTGACGGGTCGGCGCGGCAGATCGTCGATATGCTGCTGGCCGAGATGCAGGCCGTCGGTGCCGAGCTGCGTCTGCAGACCGCGGTGGTGTCGGTCGCGAAGACGGATGAGGGCTTCGCGGTCGAGACCTCCGGCGGGACGATCATGTGCCGGTCGCTCGTCGTGGCGAGCGGCGGGCTGTCGATCCCCAAAATGGGCGCGACCGGCCTCGGTCACGACATCGCGCGGCAATTCGGTCTGCCGATCGTGGCGACGCGACCAGGATTGGTGCCGCTCACGCTGGCGCCCGATCTTCTGGAGCGCCTGCAACCGCTCGCCGGCGTTTCGGTCGACGCATCCGTCAAAAGCGGCAAGACGCGCTTCGACGAGGCGATGCTGTTCACGCATCGCGGGTTGAGCGGGCCCGCAATCCTGCAGATCTCGTCCTATTGGCGTGAAGGCGGTACGATCGAGATTGCGATGGCGCCCGGTGCCGACCTCTGCGAGACGCTGCGCCGCGCGCGGACTGAGCGGGGACGCCAGAGCCTCGGCACGCTTCTCGCCGAGCATCTGCCCCGCCGCCTCGCGCTGCTCGTCGCCGAAAGCCATGGCGCCGACCGGCGCATGGCCGATTTCTCCGACAAGGCGCTGCACGCCGTCGATGCGGCAGTGAACCATTGGGAGGTTCGTCCCGCCGGCCCGGAAGGCTATCGCACGGCGGAAGTGACGCTCGGCGGCGTCGATACGCGCGCGCTCGACTCGAAGACGATGGAGGCCAAGGCGGTGCCGGGCCTCCATTTCATCGGCGAGGTGGTCGACGTCACCGGCTGGCTCGGCGGCTATAATTTCCAATGGGCCTGGGCATCCGGCTGGTGCGCTGGTCAGGCGGTGTGAGTCCAATGGACAAATGGCAGGCCGCAGGCGATCGACCCGCTGCCGTCACCACGGAGGACGCCGGAGTCCATGCAGTCCGGGGCTGCAATGCCTCGCGTGAGCACACCTGTCCCTGCACCGCTGTTGGATGGATCCCGGCTTTCGCCGGGATGACGCCTTCATGAAGCGGGCAGAGCGGTCGCAGACCGACCAGCGGGGCCAACGAGGACCTTCTATCCGGCCAAGGCCGGCGGTCGAACTGCTGTCGCTAATCCTTCAACACGCCTGACTTCCGTGCCGCGAAGGTGGCGAGGGCGTCCATGAGGGGCGGGGAGAGGCAGTCATAGGGTTCGAGGCCGATCTCGCGGATGCGGCCGCGGATGGCGCCCATCCGGCTCGGATGAACCCCGCCTTCGATGACGGACGAGACGAAGGCGGCGAATTGCGGCGCCTGCCAGCCGGTCTCGCGCGAAAGCTCGGTGTGGACGAAGGTCAGGCCCTTGAAGGCGTGGTCGCGCTCGACGGGGCCGTGCATGTGCACGCCGCAGACCTTGCAGGCATGGCGCTGGATGAGGGCGCTGGGATCGACGACGGCGAGCTTGTCGCCGTTCTCGGTTACCTTCACCTTGTCAGTTGGCGCGACGGCGACGATCGAGAAGGTCGCGCCTTCGGGCTTCCAGCACTTGGTGCAGCCGCAGGCGTGATTGTGCACGACCTGCCCTTCGATCCGCACCTTAACCGGCTTGTCGAGGCAATGGCAGACGAGCGTACCGCCTGCGAATGTATCGGAGCCCTGGCGGATGCCGCCATCGATGGCCGGGTGCAGCCGTACCCCTTCGGACATGATCGTTCCTCTCCTTCGTTGTCGTTTCCCGTTGGCGCGGGCGACAACGAAGCTACTCCCGATCCGGCGCGGGGCCTATGACCGAATCGGGAGAGCCGGAGGCTCAGAGCCCTGCGGACTCGTCGAGGCCGAGCGCGAGGTTGAGGTTCTGGACGGCGGCGCCCGAGGCGCCCTTGCCGAGATTGTCGAGGATCGCGATCGCAATCGCCTGCCCGGTCCGCTCGTTGCCGACCACCATCACGCGGAGCCGGTTCGTGCCGTTGAGGCTTTCCGGGTCGACGAGGCTCTGATAGCCGGCGGCGCCTGCGCGCGCCTCCTTCAGCACGGCGGCGTCGCGCGGGCTGACCACCTCGATGAAGTGCTCGCCCTCGTAGTGGGCGAGATAGGCGTGTTCGAGATCGACCACGCCCGGTCGGCCCGGCAGGCGGTGCAGATGCAGCGGCACCTCGATGATCATGCCCTGCGCAAAGCGGCCGACGGACGGCATGAACAGCGGCGCCTCGGCGAGGCCGGCATAGGCGCGGATTTCCGGCAGGTGCTTGTGCTGGAGCGTCAGGCCATAGGGGCGGAACGCATCATGCGTGCCCGCCGGAACGTCTTGCTGCTCGAACTCGGCGATCAGCCCCTTGCCGCCGCCGGAATAGCCCGAGACGCCGTTGACGACGATCGGCTCGTCGGGCGGAAGGAGGCCGGCATCGACCAGCGGGCGCAGCAGCGCGATCGCGCCGGTGGCGTAGCAGCCGGGATTGCCGATCCGATTTGCCGCCGCGATTGCCTCGCGCTGGCCCTTGGCAAGCTCGGCAAAGCCATAGGCCCAGCCGGGCGACACGCGGTGCGCCGTCGAGGCGTCGATGACCTTCACATGGTCGTTCGCGACGAGCGCGACCGCTTCGCGCGCGGCGTCGTCGGGAAGGCAGAGGATGACCGCGTCGGCGGAATTGATGATCTCGGCGCGCGCCGCGGCTTCCTTGCGCCGCTCCGGCGCAATCGAAAGCAACTCGATGTCGTGCCGGCCCTCGAGGCGCTGGCGGATCTGCAGCCCGGTCGTGCCGGCTTCGCCGTCGATGAAGACCTTGGATACCATGTACGCCTCCGTAAGCCATGCGTGCGCCGATTGAGCGGCGAGCCTCGCATGCGGATCATCAAGTGGTTGTGACGGATCAAAAGAAAAGGGCGCCCGGTTTCCCGAAGCGCCCTTTCCGAACAGCGTGGTTGAGACGCGATCAGCGCTTCGAGAACTGGAACGAACGGCGGGCCTTGGCGCGGCCGTACTTCTTGCGCTCGACGACGCGGCTGTCGCGCGTCAGGAAGCCGCCCTTCTTGAGGGCGCCGCGCAGCTCCGGCTCGTAATAGGTGAGCGCCTTCGAGATGCCGTGACGCAGCGCGCCGGCCTGACCCGAGAGACCGCCGCCGGCGACCGTCGCGTGGATGTCGTACTGGCCATTGCGATTGGCGACGCCGATCGGCTGGCGGACGAGCATCTGAAGGACGGGGCGCGCGAAATAAGCCGAGAAGTCCTTGTCGTTCACGACGATCTTGCCGGTGCCCGGACGGATCCAGACGCGGGCGATCGCGTCCTTGCGCTTGCCGGTCGCATAGGCACGGCCCTGCGCATCGAGCTTCTGGACATGGACGGGAGCGGCGTCCTCGGCCGAAGCCGCGACGAGGCCCTGGAGGGACTGGAGATCAGCCATGTTCAGGCAATCCTCTTGTTCTTCGGGTTCAGCGCGGCGACGTCGAGGACTTCGGGCTGCTGGGCTTCATGCGGGTGGCTCGTGCCGGCGTAAACGCGGAGATTGCCGAACTGGCGACGGCCGAGCGGGCCTTCGGGGAGCATGCGCTCGACGGCCTTCTCGATGACGCGCTCCGGGAAGCGGCCCTCGAAGATCTGGCGCGCGGTGCGCTGCTTGATGCCGCCGATATAGCCGGTGTGCCAGTAGTAGACCTTGTCGGAGTACTTGGCGCCGGTGAAGACGGCCTTCTCGGCATTGATGATGATGACGTTGTCGCCATCATCGACATGCGGCGTGAAGGAGGCCTTGTGCTTGCCGCGCAGACGGTTCGCCACGATGGAGGCGAGCCGGCCGACGACAAGGCCTTCGGCGTCGATCAGAATCCACTTCTTCTCGACGTCCGCCGGCTTGGTGGAAATGGTGCTCATTGCGAAACTCGTTTCCGTTAGCCCTGAAGCGACGAGCGCTCCGGGGCGGAAGGTGAGGGGCGGAAGCATCCGGACCGAGGACCGGACTTTGGAGCGGCTTGTAACCGCCACGCCCCCTCGCGTCAAGTTGATATTCCGCTCTCGATCGATCGTAAATCCAATAAAAACAGTGGCTTGTGAAGAGTGGTATCATAATACCGCATCGCCTGCGACAATTCCGGTCCATGCTGGGCGCGGTCGGACCGTCCTACGCCCTGTACCGGGCGGTCCGATCGGATATGCTGCGCCGCCCGCGAACGGAGGTTTCCATGGCTGCCACAGGACTCGCGCCGCGCCTCAACATCGTCACACTCGGGGTGGCGAATGTTCAGAAGTCGCGCGCCTTCTACGAAGCGCTCGGCTGGCGGGCCTCGTCGGCCAGCCGCGATTCGATCGCCTTCTTCGATCTGGGTGGTGTGGTCCTGGCGCTCTTCAACCGCGAAAATCTGGCAGATGATGCGACGGTCGCCCCGGCGGGGGACGGCTTCCGCGCCGTGACGCTCGCGCACAATGTCGAGAGCGATGCCGAGGTCGATGCGGCGCTGGCCCATGCGGAGCGCTCGGGCGCGCGCATCGTGAAGCCGGCCTCCAAGGTCTTCTGGGGCGGTTATTCGGGCTATTTCTCCGATCCCGACGGCCACCTCTGGGAGGTCGCGCACAACCCCTTCACGTCTCTCGACGGCCAAGGCCGTCTCCAGCTTCCTCCACCCGAGCTCGCGTCATGATCCGTTCCTGCACTTTCGTCCTTGCCCTGGCACCCCTGCTCGCCTTCGGGGCCACTGCCGCAGCAGCCGATCCCAAGCCCTATCAGCCCTTGACCGTGACCTATGACGCCGCGGGCGCCAATGATCCGGAACTGAAGACATTCATCCAGTCGCTGCAGGACGCCGTCGATTCGAACGATGTCGCCACGCTGAAGGCCGCCGTCGCGCCCGATCTCAAGATCTATACGCCGCTGATCGGTTTTCCGGAGGAGAAGGCGTCGCCGGCGCTCGCCAATCCCGACAAGCGCCCCGGCGACGAGCGTCTCGACCAGGCCGCCGCGCTGACGACATCGGCGGATACGGATTATTCCCGCGAGGATCTCGATAGCCTCATCGTCGATCTCTTCGGCATGGCGCTGCAGCCGAAGACGATCGGAAAGTCGCCGACGGCCGAAAACGCGCTGTGCTCGCCGGCCGAGGCGATCTTCGACCGTCAGAAGGCGCTCGACATCGCGACGGCGGCGGATGTTCCGCCCGGCAATCTCTGGATCCTGTCCGAGCAGACGGCGTTCCACGAGAAGCCGACGACTTCTTCGCCGGTGCTGGAGACGCTTCCGGCCGGCACGATCGTCCCGTTCCTGGAAGGGTCGGTCGAGGACAATTCGGCCGAGCAGAGCGACGAGGACTGGTATTCGGTCGTCCTGCCGTCGGGCAAGGTCGGCTATGGCGCCAATGATTCGTCGCTCGCCTTCCAGGCCGTTTCCGTCTGCTACGGCAAGGTCGAGGATCACTGGGCGGTCACCGCCGTCATCGTGCCGGGCGTCTGACAGGAAGGTTCCGATGAACCACGACCATTATGACGACGCCTATCTCAGCGGCATCCTGACGAGCGTGCGCACGATCGCCGTCGTCGGCGCCAGCGCCAACGCCTCGCGGCCGAGCCATGGCGTGCTCGGCTATCTGACGCGCTGCGGCTACGAGACCTATCCGATCCATCCGGGTCTCGCCGGACAGGCGCTGTTCGGCCGGCAGGTCTATGCCCGCCTTGCCGATGTGCCCGTGCCGATCGACATGGTCGACGTATTCCGCAATTCCGATGCGATCCCCGCGCTCGCGGAGGAGGTCCTGCAGCTCGCGCCGCTGCCCAAGGTCGTCTGGCTGCAGCTCGGCATTCGCAACGACGCGGCCGCGGCCAGCCTCGAGGCGGCGGGCATCGACGTGGTCATGAACCGCTGCCCGGCGATCGAGCGGCCGCGCCTCCTCGGCGCCTGAACTCCGCGCCGACCGACCCCACGCAGCATTTTCTACCTCCACGGCCGCCGCTTGCGGAACGATTTGCTTTGCTGCCCTGTCGACGGTCGCGATATCGATAGGTAACGGCACAGAAAGCTGGGAGGATGAAATGACCGACGAGAGGCTTCCGGGGTTCGCGACGCAGGCGGTTCACGCCGGCGCGCAGCCCGATCCGACGACGGGCGCGCGGGCGACCCCCATCTACCAGACGACGTCGTTCGTCTTCGAGGACGCGGAGCACGCCGCGTCGCTGTTCGGCCTGCAGGCCTTCGGCAACATCTATACGCGCATCACCAACCCGACGACCGGCGTGCTGGAGGAGCGTGTCGCAGCGCTCGAAGGTGGCACCGCAGCGCTGGCGACGGCCTCGGGCCACGCCGCGCAGTTGCTCGTCTTCCACACGCTCCTGTCGCCGGGCGACGAGTTCGTCGCCTCCAACAAGCTCTATGGCGGCTCGATCAACCAGTTCAACAATTCGTTCAAGAGCTTCGGCTGGAACGTCGTCTGGGCCGATCCGGACGACATCGCCTCGTTCGAGCGCGCGATCACGCCAAAGACCAAGGCGATCTTCATCGAATCGATCGCCAATCCGGGCGGCATCGTCACCGACATCGCGGCCATCGCTGCCGTGGCCAAGCGCGCCGGCGTGCCGCTGATCGTCGACAATACGCTGGCGACGCCCTATCTCTGCCGCCCGATCGAGCATGGCGCCGATATCGTCGTGCATTCGCTCACCAAGTTCCTCGGCGGGCACGGCAATTCGATCGGCGGCATCCTCGTCGACGGCGGCCGGTTCAACTGGCTGCGCGAGGGGCGCTATCCGAAGCTGTCGCAGCCGCTGCCGGAATATAACGGCATGGTCCTCGGCGAGACCTTCGGCAATTTCGCCTTCGCAATCGCCGCGCGCGTCCTCGGTCTCCGCGATCTCGGCCCGGCCATCTCGCCCTTCAACTCGTTCCTGATCCTGAACGGCATCGAGACGCTGCCGCTGCGCATGCAGAAGCACTCCGACAATGCGAAGGCGGTCGCCGAATTCCTGGCCGATCATCCCGCGGTGTCGTGGGTCAGCTATGCCGGCCTGCCGGGCGACCGCTACTACAATCTCGGGCGCCACTATGTGCCCAAGGGCGCCGGTGCGGTTCTCACCTTCGGGCTCGCCGGCGGCTATGACGCGGGCGTGAAGCTCGTTTCGTCGGTCAAGCTGTTCTCGCATCTCGCCAATATCGGCGACACGCGTTCGCTGGTGATCCACCCGGCGTCCACGACGCATCGCCAGCTCACCGACGCGCAGAAGATCGCGGCGGGGGCCGGGCCGGATGTCGTTCGCCTCTCGGTCGGCATCGAGGACAAGGAAGACATCATCGCCGATCTGCAGCAGGCGCTTGCCTGAGGCATCGACGGTGCTCCGGGGCGCGTCCAGCGCCCCGGACCTTCAATCGAGCGTTTCGCCGTCGAGAATGCGCCGATAGAGCGCCAGATAGCCCTCGGCCATCTGCGCCGCCGAGAAGTTGGACGCCGCATAGTCGCGGCACCGCGCCGGATCGATCGCGCCGACCTCCGCGAAAGCGCGGCCATAGTCGTCCGTGCTTTCGCACAGGAAACCGACTTCAGGCGTGAGCAGTTCCGGCACCGCGCCGCGGGCGGCTGCGATCACCGGCGTGCCGGCGAGCAGCGCCTCAATCACCACCAGGCCGAACGGCTCGTCCCAGCGAATCGGAAACAGCAGCGAGCGGGCCTGCGCGAAGAGCCGCGCCTTCTCCCACCCGCCGACCATGCCGTGGAAGCGGAACTGCTCGCCGAAGGAGCGGAAGAACACGCCCTCGCGTCGGACGGCGCTGCGCGTCAGTAGCTCGATGCGGGCGCCGCCGGCCAGATCCAGCTTCAGCTTGAAGCGGCGCGCCAGATCGATCGCCTGCGTCACGTTCTTGCCGGCGCGGTTGATGCGCGAGAAGAACAGGTGTCGGTCGCTCTTCTCCGCCGAGAAATAGACGTCCTCCGGCGGGATGCCGTTATAGACGAAGGTCCTGCGGCCGTGCCGGGCCGCGTGATCGGCCGAGATGAAGTTCCAGTTGCCCTCGAAGCCATAGCCGGGGGCGTTGCCATGCATCGTCCAGAGCGAGGGGACGGCGAAGCGGGCGCCGGTCCAGCCATGCGCATGCACAATGTCGATATCGGCGGGCAGGTTCGCCGCGGCGCTGACGGCATCGCTCGCCATGACGACGCGCACGCCGGGCAGATAGGTGCCCTTGGGTCCGACCAGCGTCACGGCATGGCCGCGGCGCAGCAACTCGCGCGCCAGCCATTCGACGACGCGTTCTGTGCCGCCATAGAGCGAGACGGGGAGGGCGCGCCCGCAAACGAGCGCGATCCGCAGCGGTCGGCTCAAGACATGACCTTGACGTAGCTGCCCGGCGCATCCTCGATCGTCTTGACCCGCCGACCGCCCGGAACGCGCGCCTTCACGCGGCGATTATCCTGCTTTTCGATCCAGGCCTGCCAGTGCGGCCACCAGGAGCCCGGATGCTCGTCGGCCTTGTCGACCCAGGCCTCGAATCCGTCGCCCTTCGGCGCCGGACCGGTCCAGTACTGATATTTGCGCCGCGCGGGCGGATTGACGACGCCGGCGATGTGGCCCGAGCCGGAGAGTACGAAGGTCACGTCGCCGCCGAAGAAGCTCGACCCGTAGAAGACCGAGCGCGGCGGCGCGATGTGATCCTCGCGGGCGGCGAGATTGTAGATCGGGATCTTGACGTCCCCGAGCGAGATCTTCGTGTCGCCGACCGACAGCTCTCCCTTGGAGAGCTTGTTGTCGAGATAGCAATTCCTCAAATAAAACGAGTGGTTGGCGGCCGGCATTCGCGTGGCGTCTGAATTCCAATAGAGCAGGTCGAACGGGATCGGTTCCTTGCCGCGGAAATAATTGTTCACGACATAGGACCAGATCAGCTCGTTGGAGCGCAGCATGTTGAAGGAGGCGGCCATGTTCCTCCCTTCGAGATAGCCGCGCACGCTCATCTTCTTCTCGATCGCCTCGACCTGGCTCTCGTCGATGAACACCTTGAGGTCGCCGGCGAACGTGAAATCCACCTGCGTCGCGAACAGCGTGGTGGCGGCGATGCGCGTGTCGCCCGTGGCCGCCATATAGGCGAGGGTGAAGGACAGCAGCGTCCCGCCGACGCAATAGCCGATCGCGTTCACCTCATCCTCGCGCGTGATCTTCTGGATCACGTCGAGCGAGGCGAGGATACCCTCGCGCATGTAATTCTCGAACGCCTTCTCCGCCTGCCGCTCGTCCGGATTGACCCAGGACACGACGAACACGGTATGGCCCTGCTCGACCGCCCATTTGATGAAGGATTTCTCGGGCGTCAGGTCGAGGATGTAGAACTTGTTGATCCAGGGCGGCACGATCAGCAGCGGCCGCTTCAGCACCGTCTCGGTGGTCGGCTTGTACTGGATCAACTGGCAGACGTCGTTCTGGTGCACGACCTTGCCCGGCGTCAGCGCGAGATTGCGGCCGATCTCGAAAGCGGAGAGGTCGGACTGGCGAATGCGCAATTCGCCGTCGCCGGCCGTGATGTCGTCGGCCAGCATGTTGACGCCGCGCACCAGGTTCTCGGCGCTCGAATCGACCGTGTCGCGCATCACCTCCGGATTGGTGAGCGGGAAATTCGACGGCGAGATCGCGTTGGCAATCTGGCGGACATAGAATCGGGCCTGCAGCTGGGTGTGCGGGTCGAGCCCGTCGGCCTTGTCGACCATCTCCTCGGCCCATTGGACCGTGATCAGGTAGATCTGCTTGAAGAAGTCGAAATAGATGCTCTCGCTCCACTGCGGATCGCGAAAGCGCTTGTCGCGGGCCTCCGGCTCGGCGATCGGCTTCACGCTGAGGCCGGACATGCGCTGCATCATCGCCGTCCAGAGCGCGAAATAGCGGCCGTAAAGCTTGCTCTGTGCCTCGACGGCGCGGGCTGGCTCGGAGCGCCAGTATTCGATCACCTTGGAGAGCGTGCGGACGATCTGCGCGATCTCGTCGGCGAGATCGGTCGAAACCGCGCCTTCTTCGCGCGGCTTCAGGAAGGCCCGCGCGGCGCGAGTCGCGCCCTCGATGATCAAGGCGATGTTCTTCGCCAGGAGTTCCGGGTCCTTCACGAAGAAGGGGATTGCGCCGCTATTCTGATCGGCCCCGCCATTCGCCGGCATTCTCGCTCCCAATCTCGCGAGCCGGATCGGATGCGTCCGGCTTTCCCCAACACGGGGAGTGTAATAGCTTCGGCTCTCGTGGCATATGGCTCGTGTGTTTACGAGATGCTTACCCTGAGGGCGGAGAGTGGCGAAGCGGATGTCTCAGTCTGGAACGTTGCGATGCCGCTCCGCTGCCATCATTGGCTTGACGCTGGCCCTTTCGCTGGTCGCCGGTTGTTCGACCGTGTCGCGGACGCTGGATTTCTCATCCGATCCGAATCTTCAGCAGGGCGGCTTTCCGAACATCAACGAGGCCGGCAAGCAGCCGGTCGGCAAGGCTCTGACGCCCGAGCAGCAGGAACAGGCCAAGGCCGCGCTCGAGGCGAAGGCGAAGCAGACCAGCGCGGCCGTCGGCGCCACGGCGCAGCAGCAAAGTGCAGCGTCGGCGCAGGACCTCGAGAACCTCGCCAAGACGCATGGCGAGAAGACGATCCAGGAGATTCAGTCGGGGTGCGATTCGGGCACGGCGGCCGACGCCACGAAATGCCCGCAATAGAGGCCTCGTCTCGCCACCGTTCGAGTGCTAAATGCGCTGCGCGCGCCACGGGATGTGACGCGTCCGAGGAAACGAAAACAACAGGTTCCGAGCCATGAGCGAGTTCCACAGCGTGCGGCGTCTGCCGCAATACGTCTTCGAGCAGGTTAACCGGCTTAAGGCGAGCGCTCGGGCCGCCGGCGCCGACATCATCGACCTCGGCATGGGCAATCCCGACCTGCCGACGCCGCAGCACATCGTTCAGAAGCTCGCCGAGACTGCCGCGCGCCCGGATGTGCACGGCTATTCCGCCTCGCGCGGCATCAATGGCCTGCGCAAGGCGCAGGCGGCGTACTACGACCGCCGCTTCGGCGTGAAGCTCGATCCGAACACGCAGATCGTCGCCACGATCGGTTCCAAGGAAGGCTTCGCCAATATGGCGCAGGCCATCACGGCGCCGGGCGATGTCGTGCTCGTGCCGAATCCGAGCTATCCGATCCATGCCTTCGGCTTCCTGATGGCCGGCGGCGTGATCCGTTCCGTGCCGGTCGAGCCGGGGCCGGAGTTCTTCCGCGCGATGGAGCGTGCCGTGATGCACTCCATCCCGAAGCCGCTCGCCGTCGTGCTGTGCTACCCGTCGAACCCGACGGCGCATGTCGCCGATCTCGATTTCTATCGCGACGTCGTCTCCTTCGCGCGCCGGCATGAGCTCTTCATCCTGTCCGATCTCGCTTACTCGGAGATCTATTTCGAGGGCGATCCGCCTCCGTCGGTCCTGCAGGTGCCGGGCGCGATGGATGTCGCGGTCGAGTTCACCTCGATGTCGAAGACCTTCTCCATGGCCGGCTGGCGCATGGGATTCGCGGTCGGCAACGAGCGGCTGATCGCCGCGCTCGGCCGCGTGAAGTCCTATCTCGACTACGGCGCCTACACGCCGATCCAGGTGGCGGCGACGGCGGCGCTCAACGGCCCGCAGGATTGCATCGCGGAGATGCGCGCGACCTACAAGCACCGCCGCGACGTGATGGTCGAGAGCTTCTCGCGCGCCGGCTGGCAGATCCCGGCACCGAAGGCGTCGATGTTCGCCTGGGTGCCGATCCCCGAAGAGTTCAAGGCGCTCGGCAGCCTCGAATTCTCCAAGCTGCTGATCGAGAAGGCCGATGTCGCGGTCGCGCCGGGCGTCGGCTTCGGCGAGCATGGCGACGACTATGTCCGCATCGCGTTGGTCGAAAACGAGCAGCGTATTCGCCAGGCTGCGCGCAACATCCGCCGCTTCCTTGAATCGGCCGACAAAACATTGCACAACGTCGTCCCGATCAGCAGCGCCCGGCGGTAGAGGCCCTCCCGTCTCGCACCGGGCCCCCTAGGGGCGGCTTATGGTTTCTTCTCTCAGGCTCGGTGTTGCCGGCCTCGGCACGGTCGGCGCGTCGCTGGTGCGACTCGTCGATCGTCATGGCGCAGAACTCTCGGCGCGCTCCGGACGAACGGTCGAGATCGTGGCCGTATCGGCGCGCGATCGCAGCCGCGATCGCGGCGTCGACGTCTCCCGCTTCGCCTGGTTCGACGATCCGATCGCACTCGCCCAGTCGGCTGATATCGACGTCTTCGTCGAGCTGATCGGTGGCGCAGAGGGCGCGGCGAACGCCGCCGTTCGTGCGGCGCTCGAGGCTGGCAAGCATGTGGTCACGGCCAACAAGGCGCTGCTCGCCCATCATGGCGCGGAGCTCGCCGCTCTGGCCGAAAGCCGCGGCGTCTCGCTGAACTTCGAGGCCGCGGCCGCCGGCGGCATTCCGATCATCAAGGTGCTGCGCGAGTCGCTCGCCGGCAATGCGGTGACGCGGATCTATGGCATCCTGAACGGCACCTGCAATTACATCCTGACGCGGATGGAGCGCGAGGGCCTGTCCTTCGACGCCTGCCTCGCCGATGCGCAGCGGCTCGGCTATGCCGAGGCGGACCCGACCTTCGATGTCGACGGCTTCGACACCGCGCACAAGCTGTCGATCCTGACCGCGATCGCCTTCGGTACCGAGATCGACGCCGGCGCGATCTATGTCGAAGGCATCCGCTCGATCACCACGGCGGATATCGAGGCTGCGGACGAGCTCGGCTATCGCATCAAGCTGCTCGGCGTCGCGACCCGTTCCGAGAGCGGCATCGAGCAGCGCGTCCACCCGACCATGTTGCCGAAATCCTCGCCCATCGCGCGCGTCGACGGCGTGACCAATGCGGTTGCCGTGGAGGCCGATTTCGTCGGTCGCCTCGTGCTCGCGGGTCCGGGTGCCGGCGGCGATGCCACGGCGTCCTCGGTGGTGAGCGATATCGCCGATATCGCGCGCGGCGATGTTGTCGGCACGTTCGGCCGTCCGGCCTCGGCTATGCGGCCCTACCAGCGGGCGACCATCCAGTCGCATGCCGGCGGCTATTATCTCCGCCTCGCGGTCTTCGATCGGCCCGGCGCGCTCGCCGCGATCACCACGCGGATGGCGGAACAGGGCATCTCGCTCGAATCCATCGTGCAGCGCCGGCGTGCGCCGAAGGCCGATGCGCCGGATCATCCGCAGCCGCTCGAGCCGCAACCCGTCATCCTCATCACCTATGATACGACCGAAGCGCAGGTGAAGGCGGCGTTGGAGCGGATTTCGACAGATGGACACATCGCCGAGCATCCGCAGATGATACGGATAGAACAACTGGCATAGGGCGGGGCCGCGTCATGGCGATCACGGTGGAGAAGAAGGCGGGGCTCGACCGCATCCTCACGATGGAGATCGTCCGGGTTACCGAGCGAGCCGCCGTCGCGGCGGCCAGGTGGCGCGGCCGCGGCGACGAGAGAGCCGCGGACCAGGCGGCCGTCGATGCGATGCGCAAGGAACTCAACCGCCTTCCGATCCAGGGCACGGTCGTCATCGGCGAAGGCGAGCGGGATCAGGCGCCGATGCTCTTCATCGGCGAGACCGTGGGCAATGGTGCCGGTCCGCAGGTCGATGTCGCGCTCGACCCGCTCGAAGGCACGACGATCTGCGCCAAGAACCAGCCGAATTCGCTCGCCGTGATCGCGATCGCAGAAGCCGGCAGCCTGCTCAACGCCCCCGACATCTACATGCAGAAGATCGCCATCGGGCCCGGCTATCCGCCGGGTACGGTCGATCTCGACCGCTCGCCGGCCGAGAACATCACGGCGCTTGCCAAGGCCAAGGGCGTGCCCGTCAATGAGATCACCGTCTGCATCCTCGACCGGCCGCGCCATGCGGCGCTGATCGAGGCCGTCCGCGAGACCGGCGCGGCTGTCCGCCTGATCGGCGATGGCGACGTCGCGGGCGTGATCCATGTCGCCAATCCGGACGAGACCGGCATTGATATCTATCTCGGCAGCGGCGGCGCACCGGAAGGCGTCCTCGCGGCGGCGGCGCTGCGCTGCACGGGCGGCGAGATGCAGGGCCGTCTCATGATCCAGTCCGAGTCGCAGCGCGCCCGCGCGCTCGCCATGGGCATCAAGGATGTCGACCGGAAATACACGCACCGCGAGATGGCGCGCGGCGACGTGCTCTTCGCCGCGACGGGCGTGACCGATGGCAATCTGCTGGCCGGCGTCCGTTTCGCCCGTTCCGGCGAGATCACCACCGATACGGTGGTGATGCGCTCCTCCACCGGCACGATCCGCTGGATCAAGGCGACGCATCGCGATCATTCCAAATTCGACCTTCCCGGCTGAGACTGTGACGGAAGCCGGTCCCGCGCGGCGGCGCTTCCTGGGTGTCGAGCATTCGCTGACCGGCCGCGTCTGGACGGAACGGCTCGACGAGGCGGGGTCGCTTGCGGCCAGCGCGATGGCGCAGCGCGACGGCATTTCCGAACTCGTCGCCCGCGTCATGGCGGGACGGGGCGTGGCGATCGAGGATGCGGCCGGCTTTCTCGCGCCGAGCCTCCGTGCGCTCATGCCCGATCCCTCGACGCTGACCGACATGGACGCCGCCGCGGCGCGCATCGCCGACGCCGTGACCGCCGGCGAAAGCGTCGCGATCTTCGGCGACTACGACGTCGACGGCGCCTCGTCCTCGGCGCTCCTGGCGCGGTTCCTGCGCGCGCAGGGCATCGAGGCGCGCATCTATATTCCCGACCGCATCTTCGAGGGCTACGGCCCCAATCCGGAAGCGATCCGCAGCCTGATCGCCGAGGGCGCGCGGCTGATCGTGACCGTCGACTGCGGCTCGACCAGCTTCGAATCGCTCGCCCTCGCCGAGTCGCTCGGCTGCGATGTCGTGGTGCTCGACCATCACCAGATGTCGGAAGAGCGGCCGCCATCCCGCGCGCTGGTCAATCCCAATCGTCCGGACGATCTCTCCGGTCTCGGCTATCTGGCCGCCGTCGGGGTGACCTTCATGGCGATCGTCGCGGTGAACCGCGAATTGCGGCGGCGCGGCTGGTATGGCGAGGCGCGGCGCGAACCCGATCTGATGCAGTGGCTCGATCTCGTGGCGCTCGGTACGGTCTGCGATGTCGTCCCGCTCGTCGGGTTGAACCGGGCCTTCGTCGTGCGCGGACTGGCGATCCTGCGCCAGGCCGGCAATCCGGGGCTCGCGGTGCTGGCGCGCCTCGCCCGCGTCGATGGTCCGCTCTCGCCCTATCATCTCGGTTTCCTGCTCGGCCCCCGCATCAATGCCGGCGGGCGCATTGGCGACGCGGCGCTCGGCGCGAAGCTTCTATCGCTCGACGATGAAGCCGAGGCCGAGATCGTCGCGGCGACGCTCGACGATCTGAACCGCCAGCGCCAGGCGATCGAGACCGCGATGCTGGAGGAGGCTGTCGCCGAGGCGGATGCGGAGATCGGCAGCTCGGAAGGCCCGGCCGTTCTGGTAACCGCCAATCCGCGCTGGCATCCGGGTATCGTCGGCCTGATCGCGGCGCGTCTCAAGGAGCGCTTCCGGCGGCCCGCCTTCGCCATCGCCTTCCACGCCAACGGGACGGGGACGGGGTCGGGCCGCTCGGTCTCCGGCGTCGATCTCGGAGCGCTGGTGCGCCGCGCCGTCGCCGAGGGCCTGCTCGTCAAGGGCGGCGGGCACGCGATGGCGGCGGGACTCACCATCGAGATGTCGCGGCTCGGCGATTTTCGCGCCTTCCTCGAGGCGAATGCGGCCGAAGCCTCGCGCGCGGCGCGCGAGGAGCATGTGCTGCGGATCGACGGGGCGCTGACGGGGCGCGCGGCGACGGCGGAACTGATCGATTCGATCGAGCGGGCCGGGCCCTTCGGCGCCGGTCACCCGGAGCCGGTCTTCGCCTTGCCCTCCCACCGCATCGCCTATGCGGAGGTGGTCGGCAACGGCCATGTCCGCGCCTCGCTGTCGACCGGAGACCACAATTTGAAGGCGATCGCGTTCCGCGCTGCGGACACCGATCTCGGCCGGGCCATGCTGGAGCGCCGCGGCCTGCCGCTCCATTTTGCCGGCATGCTGGGCATTGATCATTGGCAGGGGCGCCGTCAGGCGAGCTTCCGCATTCTCGACGCCGCGGAGCCGCCGCGAATCTGAAGCGCGCGGCGCCGCGTTGACTTGCCCTCGGGGGCCGATAGTTTGCCGCTGCCACCCTCGAAGGACGGACGACATGAACGGTGCCGACAGGCTTTGCGATGTGCTTCTCGCCAACGGGATCGACGTCACCTTCGCCAATCCCGGCACGTCGGAGATGCATTTCGTGGCGGCGCTGGATCGAAAGCCCGCCATGCGCTGCGTGCTCGGCCTGTTCGAGGGTGTCGCGACCGGGGCGGCCGATGGCTATGGCCGCATGGCCGAGAAGCCAGCCGCCGTGCTGCTGCATACCGGACCGGGTCTCGCGAACGGCCTCGCCAATCTGCACAATGCCCGCCGCGCGCACACGCCGATCGTCACGGTCGTCGGCGACCATGCGAGCCATCACCTCGCCTTCGATGCGCCGCTGACCACCGACATAGAGAGCCTCGCGCGGCCGATGTCGCACTGGGTCGGCCGGGCGAGCGGACCGGAGAGCGTCGGCGCGACCGCCGAGGCGGCGATTCGCGCGGCCGAGACGGGGAGGGGCGTCTCGACCATGATCCTGCCGGCCGATTCCGCTTGGGGGCCCGTCGAGGCCGCGCCCGTCACGCCGATCGCGTGGCCGGTGCCGCCGCTTCCCGATGCCCCGACGATCGAACGTGTCGCCGCCGCCTTGCGTGCGCATGGTACGCGGGCCGGTATCGTCCTCGCCGGCCGGTCGTCCTATGGCGCCGCGCTGGAGACGGCCGGCCGCATCGCCGCGGCGACCGGTGCGCGCCTGTTCGGCGAAGTCCTGAGCGCCCGAACGGCACGGGGCCGGGGCAGGGTGCCGCTCGAGCGCATCCCCTATCCGATCGATCTGGCGCTTGCCGCGCTGAAGGATCTCGATGTGATGATCCTGGTCGGCGGGCAGGAGCCCGTGGCCTTCTTCGCCTATCCCGGCAAGCCGAGCCGCATCCTGCCCGAATCCTGCCGCGTCGAGACGCTGGCCGCCGTCGGCGAGGACGAAGCCGGGGCGCTGGCGGCGCTCGCCGAGGCGCTCGATGCGCCGGCGCAGGCGGCTGCCGTGCCCGTCGCCGCCCCGCCGGCCTTGATCGAGGGGCTCGCGGGACCGCTCACCGACGACGCGATCACGCGCGTCGTCGCCGCGCTGCTGCCCGAGAATGCCATTCTCGCCGACGAGGGTCTGACATCGGGGCGCAGCTTCTGGTCGCTCTCCGCCTCGGCGGCGCCGCACGACTATCTGATGATCCCCGGCGGCGCGATCGGCAATGGCATCCCGATGGCGACCGGCGCCGCGATCGCGTGTCCGGATCGCAAGGTCGTCGCCCTGCAGGCGGATGGCAGCGCGATGTACACGGTGCAGGGGCTGTGGACGCAGGCGCGCGAAGGGCTCGACGTGGTGACAGTGATCTATTCGAACCGCGCCTACGCGATCCTGCGCCTTGAGATGCAGAATGTCGGGGCGGGGCATTTTGGCCGCAACGCCGAGCGCATGCTCGACATCGACGCGCCGGCGCTGGATTGGGTCAGCCTGGCGCGCGGCATGGGCGTCGAGGCGGCGCGGGCCGAGACCGCCGAGGCCTTTCGCGATCTGTTCAAGGCCGCGCTCGGGCGGCGTGGCCCCTTCCTGATCGAGGCGGTGATCTGACATGGCTTTGCGCGCGCTGCTGTTCGACAAGGACGGGACGCTGGTCGATTTCGCGCTGACATGGAACGGCGCCGCGGCGTCCGTCCTGGCGACTTTGGCTGGCGACGATGATGGTTTGCACACGCGGCTCGCCGGCATCCTGCATTTCGATCGCGCGAGCGCCACGATCATGCCGACCTCGCCATTCGTGGGCAGCACCGTCGACGACATCGCGGTCGAGTTCGCCCCGGCGCTCGGCGACGACGATCCCGAGGCGCTCGCCGTGCGGCTTTCGGCGCTGTTCAACGCCGGCGCGCTCGCCTCGGTCGCGCCGATCGGCGATCCGCACAGCCTGCTGACACTGCTCAAGGCCGAGGGCTATCTGCTCGGCATCATCACCAACGACACCGAATCCGGTGCGCGGGCCCAGGCCGAGAAGCTCGGCCTCGATCATCTGTTCGACGCGATCATCGGCTACGATTCCGGCCATGGCCGGAAGCCCGATCCCGGCCAGATCCATGCGTTTCTTGACCGTTTCGGCGTTGGCCCGGCCGAGGCTGCGCTGATCGGCGACACGATGCACGATCTCGACGCCGCGCGCGCGGCCGGCGTCCTCGCGATCGGCGTGACCAGCGGCTATCTGTCGGAAGAGGCGATGGCGCCGCATGCCGACCACGTGATCGCCTCCATCATGGAACTTCCGGACCTCCTCGCGCATCAGGCGCTTTAGCGCCGCCTTCGGTGGCGCCGGCCGGCGCGGCACGCTATCTACAGCGCCGATGCACGGTCGTGCCCGAAGGCTGACCCGCGCCCGGACCAGATCGAGGAACCCGCCATGGACAAAGCCGTCGTTACCGAACTGAACCTCGTCGATCCAACGCTGCTCAAGTCGCGCTGCTATGTCGATGGCGCCTGGGTCGGCGAGGGCGAGATCGACGTCACCAATCCGGCGAGCGGCGCGGTAATCGGGCGCGTGCCCCGCTTCGGCGCGGACGAGACGACCAAGGCCGTGGATGCCGCCGCCGCCGCGTTCAAGCCCTGGGGCGCGAAGACGGCCAAGGAGCGCTCCAAGCTGATCCGCCAGTGGTATGAGCGGATCATGGCGCATCGCGACGATCTCGCGCTGATCCTCACGTCCGAGCAGGGTAAGCCGCTCGCCGAAGCGCTTGGCGAGATCGATTATGCCGCGTCCTATATCGAGTTTTACGCCGAGGAGGCGAAGCGGATCGCCGGCGAGACGCTGCCGAGCCACCGCGCCGATGCGCGCATCCTCGTGCTGCGCCAGCCGACCGGCGTGGTCGGCGCCATCACGCCCTGGAATTTCCCGGCGGCCATGATCACGCGCAAGGCGGCACCGGCGCTGGCGGCGGGCTGCACGGTGGTGCTCAAGCCGGCTGGCGAGACGCCGCTCACGGCTTTGGCGCTTGCCGAACTCGCCGACCGGGCAGGGATCCCCAAGGGCGTCTTCAACGTCGTCACCGGCGAGTCGCGGGCGATCGGCGGCGTGCTGACCTCGCATCCCGCCATCCGTCTCGTGAATTTCACCGGCTCGACCGAGGTCGGCAAGACGCTGATGCGCCAGGCGGCCGGCACGGTGAAGAAGGTCGCGCTGGAACTCGGCGGCAATGCGCCGTTCATCGTGTTCGACGACGCCGATCTCGATGCGGCGGTCGAGGGCGCGATGGTCTCGAAATTCCGCAACATGGGCCAGACCTGCGTCTGCGCTAACCGCCTCTATGCGCAGTCCGGGATCTACGACGCCTTCGTCGAGAAGCTCACCGCCGCCGTCGCGAAGCTGAAGGTCGGCGACGGCACGGCCGATGGCGTGACGCAGGGCCCGTTGATCAACGACAAGGCGATCGCCAAGGTCGAGGAGCACCTCAAGGACGCCATCGCCAAGGGCGGGCGCGTGGTGCTCGGCGGACATCGCCATGCGCTCGGCGGCTCGTTCTTCGAGCCGACGGTGCTCGCGGGCGCCCGCGCCGACATGATCCTGGCGCGCGAAGAGACGTTCGGGCCGATCGCGCCCGTCTTCCGCTTCGAAACCGAGGCGGAAGTGATCCACGCGGCCAACGATACGGAATTCGGCCTCGCCGCCTATTTCTATTCGCGCGACATCGGCCGGATCTTCCGCGTCGGCGAGCAGCTGGAATACGGCATGGTCGGCATCAATTCCGGCCTGATCTCGACGGAACTTGCGCCCTTCGGCGGCGTGAAGGAGAGCGGCAACGGCCGCGAGGGCTCGCATCACGGCATCGACGAGTTCGTCGAGAAGAAATACCTTCTCGTCGCCGGCCTCGATCGCTGAGGCAGTTGCTCAGCTTTCGTCGGCGGCGAGCGGATCGTAGCTGCCGAAGTGCCACTCATAGCCCTCGATATCGCGGCAGGAATATTCCCTCGAACCGTAGGGCGTGTCCTCCGGCGGCCGTGCGATCACGGCGCCGGCGGCAGCTGCCTTGTCGTGATGCGCGTCGACATAGGGTACGCAGACATAGATGCTGCCGGCGCCGCCTGTCACGGTGCGCCCGGCGGCGACGGCATCGGCATCGAATCCGCCGAGCATCAGCAACCCATTGCCGAAGCGCAGTTCCGCATGCGCGATGGTGCCGTCGGGACCCTCGTGAATGGAATGGATCGCGAATCCGAACGCAGCCACGAGGAAATCGATGGCCGGGCGTGGGTTGCGATAGCGAAGGCACGGAAACAGCCGCGATCGATCGGTCATGGCTCTTCTCCAGGGTGACGCGACGGGAGCCCTGCCCAGGCACCGTCACGATCGGCTTCACCGGACATCGATCCTCTCGTCTGGAACGGCCGAGCGCAAGCGCAGGTTCCGTCGATACGGACGCTTAAGGCGTGTGGCGAAATCATGGTGACGGCGTTCACTGCCGAAGGTTGCGAGCGGGTCTACACCTCTTCTCACGAAGCGCGAGACTTGGATTGACGCGCGAGACTTGGGGTCATGATCATGCGCACGACATTCGCTCTTATTATCGCTCTGATGTTCGGCAGCATCATCGGCACCACGCTCGCCGCTGGCGCGATGGTCATTTCCTGATCCAGGGCCATTCGCTCCGCACCAGCTCTTCAATGCGGCCGATGCATATCGATCGGCCTCGGCACCACTCACCCGCATACTGTTCGCCGCTCGCTTCTGTAGTATGAGGCAACGGGGAATCTTGTCGGGGTTGTGCGTGGTGGGCGTTGTGGCGCGGGATGACGTGAAACCTGATCTATCTGGAGAGGGCAATCCGTTTCAGGGAGGGTCCGGCCAGCCGCCGCCGGCTCTGACCATCATCGTGCCCTGCTACAATGAGGAAGAGGTTCTGCCGGCGGCGTCGTCAGCGCTGAAATCCCTGTTGCAGGATCTGATCGCCGAGCGGTTGGTCGCCGAGGAAAGCCGGATCCTATTCATCGATGACGGCTCGCGCGACCGCACCTGGTCCCTCATTGCCCAGCTGGCGCGCGGCGATCGCCTCTTGTCGGGCCTGAAGCTCTCCGGGAACCGGGGCCACCAGAACGCCGTGCTCGCCGGCATCCTGACCGCGCCAGGCGATCTGACGATCACGATCGACGCCGATCTGCAGGACGATCTCGGCGCGATCCGCGGGATGATCGAGGCGAACCGCGAGGGCGCCGACATCGTCTATGGCGTTCGGGGCGCGCGCGATTCGGACACGCAGTTCAAGCGCCTCACCGCCGAGGGCTATTATCGGCTTCTGCACGCTCTCGGCGTCGACATCATCTTCAACCACGCCGACTATCGATTGATGAGCCGACGCGCCGTCGAGGCGCTGCGCGAATTCGGCGAGGTGAACCTCTTCCTGCGCGGCATCATTCCGCAGTTGGGCTTCAGGACGGCCAAGGTCGAATATGACCGCAAGCCCCGCCTCGCCGGCGAATCGAAATATCCGCTCCGCCGGATGCTTGGCCTCGCCATCGACGGCATCACGTCGTTCTCGACGCGCCCGCTGCGCTGGATCAGCATCGCCGGGCTCGTGATCTCGGCTCTCTCATTCCTACTGGCCGCTTGGGCGTTGGTGTCGCACTCGCTGAATTTCGCCGTGCCGGGATGGGCGTCGACCGTCATTCCGCTCTATTTTCTCGGCGGCATTCAGTTGCTGTCGATCGGCGTCATCGGCGAATACATCGGCAAGATCTATATGGAGAGCAAGCGTCGCCCCCGCTTCATCGTCGAGGAGACGCTGAATTTCGAGCGTCATCGGATGGATTCGAATCGTGATTGAAAGCGTCGCGGTGCCGGCACGATTGGTAGGGCGGGGTGGAATGGACAGGTTCGATCTGGCGGAACGTCCTTGATCGCCTTCGTTCGACGGTGGGTACGGGCGCTGCGGTTCGTGATCGTCAGTGCCATGGGCGCCGGCATCGATTTTCTCGGCACCACGACGGCGCTCTATTTCGGCGCGGCCTTGCCCATCGCGCTGGCGGCTGGCTGGTCCGCAGGGCTCGGGATCGGCTATCTCGCCCAGGCGTTCTGGACCTTCGGGGTCCGGCCGACCTGGCGCAGTTTCCTTCAGTTCGCGCTCAACTGCGCCTTCCTGCTGCCCGTGCGCTATGTCGTGGTGACGGTGGCGGCGCTGGTGACGCCTGCCGGGTTCTATTGGGATTGCGGGCGCATCTTCGTCGCGATGTGCGTCACGCTCGTGCTTAACTACTACATCTCCAGGACCTTCATCTTCCGGGCCCGTCAGGACGGTCGGCAGCCTTAGCCGCGCGTCTTGCCGCCTGTCGTCGCAGAGCGCGAACGGTGGCAAACATCGGCCGCTTGATCCGGATCAAGGCAAAATTCCCGTAATCGCCAAGCATATCGATGTCCTCACGAGGTATTTGATATGAAGGCGGCCTGCGAATTGAAGAGCGATTGCATCCGTTGGAGCCCTGCGCCCGATGCGGTCCTCCTCGAAAAATATGATGCGCGCGTGCCGCGTTACACGAGCTATCCGACCGCGCCGCATTTCCACGCCGGCATAGGTGAGGGCGATTATCGGAACTGGCTTGCCGCCATAGACCGTGACAAACCGATCTCGCTCTATCTCCACATCCCGTTCTGCAAGCAGCTGTGCTGGTACTGCGGCTGCAATACGCAGGTGACCAACCGCTCCAGCGCGCTCTCGGACTATGTCGATGCGCTACTCGGCGAGATGGCGTTGGTGCGCCACGCCATCGGCCATGCCGCGCGCGTTTCGTCGATCCATTTCGGCGGTGGCACGCCCAATGCGCTGTCCCCTCGTGATCTCGAACGCATCCTCGTGGCCCTCCGCCGCCAGTTCTCGATCGACGCGGCTTGCGAGATCGCCGCGGAGATCGATCCGCGCGTCCTCGAAGGCGAATGGGTCGACGTCGCGGTGGCGAACGGCCTCAACCGGGCCAGCCTCGGCGTCCAGGACCTCGATCCGCGCGTTCAGGCGGCGATCAACCGGATCCAGCCCTTCGCGCTGACGGAACGCGCTGTCGAACGCCTCCGCAAGGCCGGAGTCGACTCGATCAATCTCGACCTGATGTATGGCCTGCCGCACCAGACGACCGAGACGATCGCCCGCACGATCGCCGATGTGCTGCCGCTCCGCGCCGATCGTTTCGCGCTCTTCGGCTATGCGCATGTGCCTTGGATGAAGCCGGCCCAGAAGCTCATCGCCGATGCGTCCCTTCCGGATGCGGCGGAGCGCTTCACCCAGCAGTCCGTCGCGGCGGCGCTGATCGTCGAGGCGGGCTACGTCCAGATCGGGCTCGATCATTTCGCATCGCGCGAGGACCAGCTCGCGGTTTCGTCTGGCGATGGGCGTCTGCATCGCAATTTCCAGGGCTATACGACCGACGAGGCCGAGGCGCTGGTCGGACTCGGCGCTTCGTCCATCGGCCGGCTCGATGGCGGCTATATCCAGAATGCGACGCGGATCCCCGAATGGCGCGACGCGCTGGCGGAAGGACGCCTGCCCGTCGCGCGCGGCATCGCTGTCTCGGACGACGACCGGATGCGCAGGACCATCATCGAAACGTTGATGTGCAGCTTCCGGGTCGATCTCGGCGAGATCGCCGCCCGCTTCGGGCTGCGGGAAGGAGCGTTCGACACGGAGATCCAGAATCTGCGGGCGTTCGTGGATGACGGGCTGGTGGTGCTGCGTGACGGACGTGTGTCGGTGACGGAGCGGGGACGGCCATTCGTGCGCTCGGTCTGCGCCGTCTTCGATCGCTATCTCGATCGCAGCGCCGGCCGGCACAGCCGCAGCATCTAGAGCGAGCGGCGCCGAGAGCGCCCATCATGCCCCGGCGCCTGCCCATGCGGGAAGTCGGCAACGAAACAGACACCGGATCGCGGCGCAGCGGCGAGGGAACGGCACATGGCCAAGGCGTATGAAACTCATCCCATCGCGGAGGAACAGATCGAGGGCGCCTTTGTGCTTGCGCGGCTGTCCGAGCCGGGCCTCGATCTGGAGGGGTGGCGCGATCGCTGTCTGCGCTCGCGGTGGCACGGCGCTGGCGAGATCGCCGTCGTCTCCAATACGCGCGGCTACGTCCAGGGCCTCGCGATTATCGTGCGGCCGGGGCATTTTCTGCGGCACGACGCGCTGGAAGTTCCCTGTTTCGTCGTCGCGAGCGCCGCGGACGACGTGGGCGTGGGGCAGGAGCTCTTTCGCTATGTTGCCGACTGCGCGCGGCAGGCTGGCTGCCCGTCGATCCACATCCATTTCGCCGACGATTCCGAGCAGACCCTGTCGGCCGATGCGGCCCCCGAGGAGGTGAACTTCCTGCTGCGGGCGACGCCCAAGGTCAGGCTGCCGGACAGCGGCGGCGCCCCGCCGGCGCGGTCGGCGTCAGCGCCCCGATAGTTCGGCCTCAGTCGTCGGCCTGTCCGGTGAACACATACCCGATCCCGCGCACCGATTTGACGAGCTTCGGATTGGCCGGATCGCGCTCGATCTTCTTGCGCAGCCGCGCGATCTGCGCGTCGATCGTGCGGTCGAACGCCTCGAGAGAGCGGCTGCGCGTGAGGTCCATGAGCGTCTCGCGCGAGAAGACATGGCCCGGCTGGCGCGCGAGCACCATCAGGATGTCGAACTCGCCCGTGGTGAGCGCGATCGCCTCGCCGGCGGCGTCGTGCAGTTCGCGCCGGCCGACATCGAGCCGCCAGCCATCGAACTGGATCACGTCGCCGGGCCGCGCCTCTGGCTCGGCTAGGGGACGGGGACGGCGACGCCGGAGGATGGTGCGCAGCCGCGCGAGCACTTCGCGCAGGTGAAACGGCTTGGCGATGTAGTCGTCGGCGCCTATCTCCAGGCCGACAATGCGATCGACGACGTCGTCGCGCCCGGTGAGCATGATGATCGGCACATCGGAACGGCTGCGCACTTCGCGCGCGAGTTCGAGCCCGTCTTCGCCGCCGCCAAGCACGAGATCGAGCAGGATCGCGTCGATCGCACGCTCGCGCAGCGCCTCGCGCATGGCCTTGCCGTCGGCGACGGCGGTCACGCGATACGATTCCCCTTCGAAATAACGCACGAGCATCTGGCGGATCCTGGGGTCGTCATCGACCACCAGGATGTGCTCCGTGCGTTCAGCTGCGTCGCTCATGCGCCGTATCTGGCCGGGTCGTTCCGGCACGCCTTGTTACAGTCCGTCACAAATTGGCACTCACGCTAACACGCGCATCGATCTGTCGTCACGCGGAGGACCACAAATGGCTGCATCGCGACCCGATGTGGAGCCCCATCATGCTGTCCCAAGATTCGATCGCTGCGGTCAACCACTTCGTCCGGCAGGTCCCCTGCGAGGCCGAGCGTCCGACGCTCCAGGGGCTGTTCAGCCGCCAGCCCATCGAGAAGTTCGAGGCCGGCACGGCGGTGTTCTGGGAAGGCGACGAGGCCGATCATGTCTTCGAGGTCGTCGAGGGCGTGCTGCGCATCTACAAGATCCTCGGCGATGGCCGGCGCGTCATCACGGGCTTCATGTATCCAGGCGACCTGATCGGCGTCTCGCTGAAGGATCGCTACCTCTATACCGCCGAAGCGGTCACCCGCATCCAGGTTCGCCGCTTCGCGCGCCAGCGCTTCCAGGAGGAGATCAACCGCTCCCCGGAGCTTCGTCCCCAGCTCTTCGCGCGGCTTTGCGACGAGATGGCCGCGGCGCAGGACCAGATGGTCCTTCTCGCCCGCAAGAGCGCCGAGGAGCGGGTGTGCAGCTTCCTCCTCCTGATCTCCCGGCGCCTCGATCGCGACGGGCAGGCGCTGCGCGTCGTCGAGGTGCCGATGACGCGGCTGGACATGGCCGACTATCTCGGCCTCACCATCGAGACCGTGTCCCGCATCATGACGCGTCTGACCAGCCGCGGCGTCATTTCGCCGAGCGGCCGGCACGCGATCATCGTGCGCAAGAGCGACAAGTTGACGACCCTTGCAGGCGAAGTCGAAGCGGACCATAACCCTTCCGCCGCCTACACCCATCAGGCGGTTTGGCCGAACTGACGCTTGAAGAGGTGACGCGCCGTGTCCGAGAGAGCCGCGCCAGCTGATGCTGGCCGTCCGCTCGTCGATGAGGTAGCCCGCCTTCTCGATGGCGCCAACATCGTCATTCATGGCCGCGAGGGGCGTATCCGCGCCTGGTCGAGCGGCGCCGAGCTGCTCTATGGCTGGAAGCGCGATGAGGCCTTGGGCCGAAACGTCGACGAGTTGTTGTCGACCGTCTATCCGGAGCCGCCGCAAGCCATTTTCGACGCCGTCCGGGAATTCGGCGCCTGGGAAGGCGAATTGCTCCACCACCATCGCGACGGTGGCGAAATCTGGGTCGCGAGTCGATGGCTTCCCCTGCCGGTCGCGGACGGCGAACAGCCAGCCTTTCTCGAGACGAACAGCGACATTTCCAGTCTGCGCGAGGCGCAGGCCGATCTTGCGAGCCGCGAGGCGCATCTGCGCTCCATTCTCGAGACCGTGCCGGAGGCGATGATCGTCGTCGACGACAGCGGCACCGTGACATCCTTCAGCGTTGCTGCGGAACGGCTGTTCGGCTTCCGCGCCCCCGAAGTCTGCGGCAAGAATGTCCGCATTCTCATGCCCTCGCCCGATCGCGAACGGCATGACGAGTATATCCATCGCTACCTCACCACCGGCGAGCGGCGGATCATCGGCTATGGCCGCGTCGTCACGGGGCGCAAGAAGGACGGCTCGACCTTCCCGATGGAGCTCGCGGTCGGCGAGGCGATCTCGCAGGGCCGGCGCATCTTCACCGGCTTCATCCGCGACCTGACCAGCCGCCACCGCATGGAGGAGGAGCTCCGCCAGTCGCAGAAGATGGAGGCGGTCGGGCAGCTCACGGGCGGCATCGCGCATGACTTCAACAATCTGCTGACCGTCATCAGCGGCAATCTGGAGATGATCGAGAGCCGCGTGGCCGATCCCCAGATCCTCGAACTGCTCCGCGAGGCGCAGGATGCGGCCGACGACGGCGCCAAGCTCACGGGCCAGCTTCTCGCTTTCGGGCGCCGCCAGCCGCTCAATCCGAAGCCGACCGACGTCGCGCAGCTCGTCACCAATTTCGCCGGCCTGCTGCGGCGGACGCTCGGCGAGACGGTCGAATTGCGCACCGTGGTGACGGGAAGCTCGCATCTCGCGCTGATCGACGGCTCGCAGCTGCAGAATGCCCTGCTCAACCTGGTCCTGAACGCCCGCGACGCGATGCCGAGGGGCGGTCGGCTGACGGTCGAGGTTTCGCGCAGCGTGCTCGACCGGGACTATGCGGAAATGTATCCGGGCGTGCGCAGCGGCTCCTTCGTGCTGGTCTCGGTGACCGACACCGGCAGCGGCATGACCGCGGAGGTCAAGCAGCGCGCCTTCGAGCCCTTCTTCACGACCAAGGGCGTCAGCTCGGGAACCGGTCTCGGCCTCAGCATGGTCTATGGCTTCGTCAAGCAGTCGGGCGGCCACGTCCAACTCTATAGCGAGCCGGGGCAGGGGACCAGCGTGCGGCTGTTCCTGCCCAGCACCGGCGTGCAGAAGGCGGGGCCGGCCGGCCAGGCGGGTGCGGAGCCCGAGGCGCTGCCGGGCGGCGACGAACTGATCCTCGTGGTCGAGGACGATGTGCGCGTGCGCCGGGTTGCCGTCGCGCGGCTGCAGAACAATGGCTACGAGGTAGTCGAGGCCGGCACCGGCGCGGAAGCGCTGGAATTGCTGCGCGCGCTGCCGCGGATCCGCCTGCTCTTCACGGATGTCATCATGCCGGGCGGCATGACGGGCGACGAGCTCGCGCGCGAGGCGCGGAAAATGCGGCCGGACATCAAGGTGCTCTTCACCTCCGGCTATGCCGAACCGAGCATCGCCGGCCGGGAACTGTCGCAGGACGAGAGCTGGCTCAAGAAGCCCTATACGGCGCGCGAACTCGCCCTGCGCCTCCGCGAAATCCTCGATTCGCCCTAGGCTTTGGCCCGTCGGGCCCCTGGCGGGTATCGGCGTGGCGGATGGCGATCTTCTTGCCGAGGGCGGCCGTCATCCGGCCGCCCTCGTTATTCGTCAACGGTTGTCGAGTTGTGCGCGGACCGCCTCGAGGCCGAGGCGGGTGATCCGGTAGGGCGCGCCGCCGCGGGATGCGATGAGGCGCCGCCGTTTCAGGCGCTTGAAGAGTTCGATCGTTCCGTCGACCAGCCGAAAGCCGTCGCGCGTCATGCAGTCGACGGCGACGATGGCGCCCTTCGTGTCACGGATATGGTTGATCTGGCCGCCCTGGGCCAAGGCGTGCAGCACGCGCTGCTCGCATCGTGAGATGTTCATGATGTCCGTCGGAAATCCGGTAGCAGAAAGCCGCAACAAAGCGGGCCGCGACGCGTTGCATCGCGGGCTTTCTTCCCTGCCCATCACGGGCAGGGTTCACCGGGCCTCAGTCGAACTTGACATCCACGCTCCTATGGGACGCGATTGAGATAGCGACCCCGCGCTGGAAGCGCAAGGTTTGCGGCAGCAACGGGAGGAACCGATGCCCGACACCAAGCAAGCCGCCACGGACGTCTTTTCGGATGCGCTGGCCGCCCAGGAGCCGCCCAGACACTGGCCGGCGCCGCTGCGGGCGTTGTTTCTCGCCGAGAAGGGCGACTGGAACGGCGCGCATGAGCTCGTCCAGCACGGTGAGGACCGTGCCTCGGCCTGGGTGCATGCGCATCTGCATCGCGCCGAGGGCGACGACTGGAATGCGCGCTACTGGTATCGCCAGGCTGGAGAGGCGGAAGGGGCAGGGGATCTGCCGGCCGAGCGGCTCTCGATCGCCGGCGCTCTGATGGTGCGCGGCGGGCTCTGAGGCGGCGTCAGCCGGCCTCTTCCGCGAGCAGGGCCAGCGCCCTCTCGATCGTCGCGCGGCGGACACCCGAGCGGTCGAGACCGGCGAAGACATGCACGGCGTGCCGGGCGCTACGCCCCTTGCGGATGACGCCGAAATGGACGAGGCCGACCGGCTTCTCGGCCGATCCGCCATTGGGGCCGGCGATCCCGGTCACGGCGACGGCGAGATCCGCCTGCGAGCGGACGAGGGCGCCTTCCACCATCGCGAGCGCGACCTCGCGGCTGACCGCGCCGACCTGCTCGATGAGGTCCGCGGGCACGCCGAGCATCGCCGTCTTGGCTGCGTTCGAATAGGTGACGAAGCCGCGATCGACGACGGATGACGAGCCGGACACCTCGGTCAGCGTTCCGGCGATCAGCCCGCCGGTGCAGGATTCGGCCGTCGCGATCATCAGTCCCGACGCGGTGCAGCGCCGGATCAGCGCCTCGGCGGCGGGCAGCAGCGGCGTCAGGTCGGTCATGATTCATCCTCCGAGGCGGGCAGGCTCACGCTCGCCGTGCCAATTGCGGCGATGCCCTCGCCGCGGCCGACAAAGCCGAGCTTCTCGTTCGTCGTCGCCTTGACCGCGACGCGGCCGATGCCGACCCCGGCGATCTCCGCGATGCGGGCGCGCATCGCGTCCCGGTGCGGGCCGACCTTCGGTCCTTCCGCGACGATGGCGAGGTCGAGATTGAGGATCCGCCCGCCGCGCGCGCGCAGCAGCTTGACCGCATGCGCCAGGAAGCGGTCGGACGAGGCGCCGCGCCACTGCGGGTCTGAAGGCGGGAAATGCGTGCCAATATCGCCTTCCGCGATCGCGCCGAGCACCGCGTCTGTTAGAGCGTGCAGCGCGACGTCGGCGTCCGAATGGCCCGCGAGGCGCTTGCCATAGGGAATGCGGATACCGCCGAGCCAGACGGCATCGCCATCGGTGAAGGGATGCACGTCATAGCCGGTGCCGACCCGCGTCTCGCGCGGCAGCGACGGATTCAGCCGCTCCTCGGCCATGGCGATATCCTCCGGCGTGGTGAGCTTCGCATTGCCGCGCTCGCCCGGAACCAGGCGGACCGCGATCCCCGCCCATTCGGCGATGCTGGCATCGTCGGTGACGGGGATGCCCGCTTCGGCCGCGCGCCTGTGCGCATCGAGGATCGCGGCGAAACGAAAGCCCTGCGGTGTTTCCGCGGCGAACAGGCCTTCGCGCGGCACCGTGTCGGCGACGATGTCTTCCGCGCCGCGCTTCAGTGTGTCCGTGACCGGCGAGGCGGCCAGCGCGGCTTCGGCCTCGTCGAGCGCATCGATGACGCGGTCGATCAGCCCATGCGAGGCGAAGGGGCGCACTGCATCGTGAATCAGCACCCGGTCGGGCGACAAGCCAGCGAGCGCCTCGAGCCCGGCGAGAACCGATTCCTGCCGGCTGGCGCCGCCGGCGACCGGCGCGGCGAGCCCTTCGAGGCCGGCCAGGGCCTCGTCATAGAGCGCGCGGTCGTCGGGATGGATGACCACGGCCACGGCATCGATCCGCGGATGCGCGGCAAATCGTTCCGCCGTGTGCCGGATTATGGCCTTGCCTGCGACGGCCCTATACTGCTTCGGTATTCCGCCGCCCGCGCGCACACCCCGTCCGGCCGCGACAATGAGCGCGACGACACGTTCGGGATCGGCTTTTGGCATGGCTTGCTTCCGTCGTGCCTGTGTATCTGGACCGCTTGCCGCGCATGGATCGGAGATTTCGGCTGGGCGTGCAACAAGACTCTTGCCGCGCCGCAATCCCTGACTAATATGTGGGCAGCCATAGCCATGCCTATTCGGTAGTCAATTGATCGAAAACTCAACCCTGCTGCGCCAGCTGGCGCAGCCGCTGCGCATCGGGGATGTCGAGATCGGCAATCGCGTGATCCTCGCGCCGATGTCCGGCGTGTCGGATCGTCCGTTCCGGCGCATCGCCGCCGATGCCGGTGCCGGGCTCGTGGTGTCCGAAATGGTGGCGAGCGAAGAGCTTGCCATCGGCAGCCCGGAGACGCTGCTCCGCGCCGAGGCAACGGGCAATGCGCTTCATGTCGTGCAACTCGCCGGGCGCGAGGCGCACTGGATGGCCGAGGGCGCCCGCGCCGCAGCCGATTCCGGCGCGGATATCATCGACATCAATATGGGCTGCCCCGCCAAGCGGGTCACGACGGGCTATTCCGGCTCGGCGCTGATGCGCGATCTCGACCATGCGTTGACGCTGATCGAGGCGACGATCGCCGCGAGCCCGGTCACCGTGACGCTCAAGATGCGGCTCGGCTGGGACGATGCCTCCATCAATGCGCCGGAACTCGCCCGCCGCGCCGAGGCCGCCGGGGTCGCGATGGTCACGGTCCATGGCCGCACGCGCTGCCAGTTCTACAAGGGCTCGGCAGACTGGTCGAAGGTGCGCGCCGTCCGGGAGGCGATCTCGATTCCGCTGATCGTGAATGGCGACATCGAATCGGTCGAGGACGCCGCGACGGCGCTCGCGCGCTCCGGCGCTGACGGCGTCATGATCGGCCGCGGCGCCTATGGCCGTCCATGGCTGCCCGGCCATGTCGCGGCCTATTGCCGGACCGGGACGATGCCGGAGGCGCCGACGGGCGACGCGCTTGTCGAACTGCTCATCG
This sequence comes from Kaistia hirudinis, assembly GCF_014196455.1. GTDB lineage: Bacteria > Pseudomonadota > Alphaproteobacteria > Rhizobiales > Kaistiaceae > Kaistia > Kaistia hirudinis. The sequence continues at coordinate 765,978 of NZ_JACIDS010000001.1, read as the reverse complement.
CGCAGTTCGAGGAGATGGTGGAGCTCTACGGGCCGATCGTCGGCGTGCGCCAGGCCCGCAAGCATCTCGCCTGGACCATCGAACGCCTGCCGGCCGGAAGCCTCGACGAGGCGGCACGGCTGGCGATCCTGACCGAGAAGCGTCCGGCGCGGGTCGTCGCGCTGCTCGGCAACCATTTGAGCGCCGAGTCGCTCCGGAGGGCGGCATGAGCGTACCCACACCCGCGGCACGCAAGGCGACCGAAAACAGCGCCGCGCTGTTGCTCGACGCACTGCCGCATCCGGTGCTCCTCGTCGATGCCGACGGCCATGTCAGCGAGGCGAACAGCGCCGCCGAGGATTTCTTCCAGGTGTCGATTGCGATGCTGCGCCGGCAGCCGCTGGCCAATTTCGTGCCCTTCGGCAGCCCGCTGCTCGCTTTGATCGAGCAGGTGCGCATGCGCGGCTCGGCGGTGAATGAATATCGCGTCGATGTCGGAACGCCGCGCAATGGCTCCGAACGGATCGTCGACATCTATGCCTCGCCGATCCTGGAGCGCCCCAACGCCGTCGTCGTCATGCTGCAGGAGCGCACCATGGCGGAGAAGATCGATCGCCAGCTGACCCATCGCGGCGCGGCGCGCTCCGTCACCGGCCTCGCCGCGATGCTGGCGCATGAGATCAAGAACCCGCTCTCGGGCATTCGCGGCGCCGCGCAGCTGCTCGAATCCTCGGTCGACGACAATGACCGCGCGCTGACGCGGCTGATCACCGACGAGGCCGATCGCATCGTGAAGCTGGTCGACCGCATGGAAGTCTTCTCCGACGAGCGGCCGATCGAGCGTGAGCCCGTCAACATCCATGTGGTGCTCGAGCATGTGAAGCGGCTCGCCCAATCCGGCTTTGCCCGCAACATCCGCATCATCGAGGAATATGATCCGTCGCTGCCGCCGGTCTTCGCCAACCGCGACCAGCTGATCCAGGTCTTCCTCAATCTGGTCAAGAATGCCGCCGAGGCCATCGGTGACGATATCGACGGCGAGATCCTTCTGACGACGGCGTTTCGGCCCGGCATCCGTCTCTCGGTTCCGGGCTCGGCCAATCGCGTCACGCTGCCGCTCGAATTCTCCGTGCGCGACAACGGCCCCGGCGTGCCGCCCGAGATCCTCCCGCATCTGTTCGATCCCTTCGTCACGACCAAGACCAATGGCACGGGCCTCGGCCTCGCGCTGGTCGCCAAGATCATCGGCGACCATGGCGGCGTGATCGAATGCGAGTCGCAACAGAACAGAACGACATTCCGCGTGCTGATGCCGGCCTATCCGGGCGCGCTCCCCACCGACAAGGATGAGTGACATGCCGATCGGCAACATTCTGGTCGCCGACGACGACGCGGCGATCCGTACGGTCCTGAACCAGGCGCTCTCGCGCGCGGGCTATGAGGTCCGCCTGACGTCCAACGCGGCCACGCTCTGGCGTTGGGTCAGCCAGGGGGAGGGCGATCTCGTCATCACCGACGTCGTCATGCCCGATGAGAACGCCTTCGACCTGATCCCGCGCATCAAGCGGGCGCGGCCGGAACTGCCGATCATCGTGATGAGCGCGCAGAACACCTTCATGACGGCGATCCGCGCTTCGGAGAAGGGCGCCTACGAATATCTGCCGAAGCCGTTCGACCTGAAGGAGCTGATCTCGATCGTCGGGCGCGCGCTCGCCGAGCCGAAGCTGCGCCGGCAGGAGAGCCATGTCGACGAGGGCAGCGACAATATTCCGCTCGTCGGCCGCTCGCCGGCGATGCAGGACATCTATCGCGTTCTCGCGCGGCTGATGCAGACCGACCTGACGGTCATGATCTCCGGCGAATCCGGCACGGGCAAGGAACTGGTCGCCCGCGCGCTGCACGATTATGGCAAGCGCCGCACCGGACCCTTCGTCGCCATCAACATGGCGGCGATCCCGCGCGATCTGATCGAAAGCGAGCTGTTCGGCCATGAGAAGGGCGCCTTCACCGGCGCGCAGGCGCGCTCGGCCGGCCGCTTCGAGCAGGCCGAGGGCGGCACGCTCTTCCTCGACGAGATCGGCGACATGCCGATGGAGGCGCAGACGCGGCTGCTGCGCGTCCTGCAGCAGGGCGAATATACGACGGTCGGCGGTCGCACGCCGATCAAGACCGATGTGCGCATCATCGCAGCGACCAACAAGGATCTCCGGATCCTCATCAACCAGGGCATGTTCCGCGAGGATCTGTTCTTCCGCCTGAATGTCGTGCCGATTCGCCTGCCGCCGCTGCGCGAGCGCTCGGAGGATATTCCGGATCTCGTGCGCCACTTCTTCGCGCTCGTCGAAAAGGAAGGCCTGCCGCACAAGCAGATCGAGCCGTCCGCGATCGAACGGCTGAAGCGCTATCGCTGGCCCGGCAATGTGCGCGAGCTCGAGAACCTCATTCGCCGTCTGGCGGCGCTCTATCCGCAGGACTCGATCACCGAAAACATCATCGACACCGAGCTCGACCAGCCGGCGGTGAGCCTCGCCGCGCCGGAATCGGCGATGGAGGACACGCTCGCCGGTTCGATGGAGCGCCATCTGGCGGCCTATTTCCACGGCTTCGGCGACAATCTCCCCCCACCGGGGCTCTATCACCGCATCCTGCGCGAGGTGGAGTATCCGCTGATCAGCACGGCGCTTGCGGCCACGCGCGGCAACCAGATCAAGGCGGCCGAGCTGCTCGGCGTCAACCGCAACACGCTGCGCAAGAAGATCCGGGACCTGGACGTGCAGGTGATCCGGTCTTCGCGCTGAGGATAAGTGAGGCGGCTGTTGCCGCTTCGCCACAATGATGTTGCAATTCGGTCTCAGCTTCGGCGCATGTCGGATTCGAGACCAACCGTGACGCGCCGGACGAGAGGGCACCTTTCGTGACGGCCGTCGCAGATACCCAAGCCCCGATCTCTACCGAGCAGGAGCCGAAGCGCCGGCGCCTGACCGTGCGCGGTGCCGGCTACGTGACCGTGGTGCTCGCCCTGTCGAGCGCCGGCGCCTCGCTCTTCCTCCTGATGGGTCTCACGCCCATCGAGCCGACGGAGCAGGTCGTCTTCTGGGCGCTGGTCGTGAACGGCCTGCTCACGGCGCTGCTGGTCGTGGAAACCGCGATCGAGGTCGGCGTGCTGATACGCGCCCGGAGGCGCGGCCGTGCCGCAGCGCGGCTGCATATCCGCATTGTCGGCCTGTTCTCGATCGTCGCGGTGGTGCCTGCGATCATCATGGCGATCGTCGCGTCGGTGACGCTCAACCGGGGGCTCGACCACTGGTTCTCGGAGCGAACGCGCTCGATCGTCGACACCTCGCTGCAGATCGCCCAGGCCTATGCGGACGACCATACGCGTGCGCTCAAGGTCGACATCATGAGCCTCAAGACGGATTTCGAGCGCGCGCAGACGCTGCTCGTCAATGATCCGGACCAGTTCCAGAAGTTCATGAACTCGATCGCGGCGCTGCGCGGCGTGCCCGGCGTCTATCTGGTGAAGCCGAATGGCGAGATGATCGCCCAGTCCGACTACCAGTTCTCGGCCGATTTTCCGCCCCCGCCCCAAGACGCCATGGATCAGGCGGCGAAGCCGGGGAGCCAGCCGGTGCTGATCCCGCCGGGGCAAACCAATGTCATCGGCGGCGTGGTTCGCCTCGACAATTACAACGATGTGTTCCTCTACATCGCCCGCGAGATCGATCCCAAGGTCCTCGCCTATATCGCCAAAACGAGCGCCAGCGTCGACGAATATAAGAGCCTCGCCGCGACGCGCCTCGGCGTCCAGATCGCGTTTGGCGTGCTGTATCTCGGCCTCGCCCTCGTTCTCCTACTCTCGGCGATCTGGCTCGGCATCGGCCTTGCCAACCGCCTCGTCTCGCCGATCCGCCGCCTCATTGATGCGGCCGACGAGATCGGCCGCGGCAATCTCGAGGTCACCGTGCCGTTCCGCAGCGCGGATGGCGATCTCGGCGCGCTCGGCGCGACCTTCAACACCATGACGGCGGAGCTGCGCAGCCAGCGCGCCGAGCTGATGGCCGCGAGCGCCCAGATCGACGCGCGCCGCCGCTTCTCGGAAGCGGTGCTCGCCGGCGTCAGCGCCGGCGTCATCGGCACGGATGCGCAGGGCACGGTCACGATCATCAATCGCGGCGCGCTGCGCGTGCTCGGCTCCGGCGACATTGTCGGCCGGTCGATCTTCGAAGTCGCGCCGGAGCTCCACGGCGTCATGGAAGCGACGCTCGGCGATGCCTATCGCGCCGAGCACCGCGATCAGGTGACGATCGTGCGCGACGGGCGCGAGCGCATCATCAATGTCCGCGTCACGACCGAGGCGGCGGAATCGAGCCAGCACGGCTACGTCATCACGCTCGACGACATCACCGACCTCGTGGCCGCCCAGCGGAGCTCCGCCTGGGCCGACGTCGCGCGGCGCATCGCGCATGAGATCAAGAACCCGCTGACCCCGATCCAGCTCTCCGCCGAGCGGCTGAAACGCCGTTTCGGCAAGACCGTGACCGAGGGCAAGGACGTGTTCGACCAGTGCACGGACACGATCATCCGGCAGGTCGGCGATATCGGGCGCATGGTGGACGAGTTCTCGTCCTTCGCCCGTATGCCGAAGCCGACCATGGAGAAGCGCAATCTCGGCGAGGCCGTGCGCGAGGCGGTGTTCCTGCAGGAAGTCGCGCATCCGGAAATCACTTTCCGCACGGACTTGCCCTATGAGCCCATGATGGGGCAGTTCGATCCTCGGCTGGTGTCGCAGGTGTTCACCAATGTCGTGAAGAACGCGACGGAGGCGATCGCGGCGCTGCCGCCCGAAGATCAAGCCGGCGCCAGCATCACCGTGCTCGGCCGGGTCGAGGGCGAGCGCAACATCATCGAGGTCATCGATACGGGCATCGGCCTGCCGGTGGAGAATCGCCACCGGCTGCTGGAGCCCTATATGACGACGCGCGAGAAGGGCACGGGGCTCGGTCTCGCCATCGTCAGCAAGATCATCGAGGAGCACGGCGGAACGCTGGAACTCCTCGATTCACCCGCCGTGGCGGCCGGAGGGAGGGGCGCCATGATCCGCATTTCGCTACCGCGCGTCGAGCCGATCGCCGATCCGGCTGATCGGACCGTCGTGCCGGAAGCTGCCGCTACGGCGCCAAACTGAAGAAGCAGAACCATGCCTTCTGATATTTTGATCATTGACGACGAAGCCGATATCCGCGGACTGGTTGCCGGCATCCTGGAGGATGAAGGCCACGGCACCCGCACCGCCGGCGACACGGACAAGGCGCTGGCCGAGATCGAGATGCGCCGGCCCAATCTGGTATTTCTCGACATCTGGCTGACCGGCAGCCGCATTGACGGCCTCACCCTGCTCGACACGATCAAGGCGCAATATCCCGACGTGCCCGTGGTCATGATCTCCGGTCACGGCAATGTCGAGACGGCGGTCTCCGCCATCAAACGCGGCGCCTATGACTATATCGAGAAGCCGTTCAAGGCCGATCGGCTGGTGCTCGTCGCCGAGCGCGCGCTCGAAGCCTCGAAGCTTCGCCGCGAGGTGAAGGAACTGCGCCAGCGGGCGGGCGATACCTCGGCGCTGATCGGCTCGTCGGTGGCGATGAACCATCTCCGCCAGACGATCGAGCGCGTCGCGCCCACCAACAGCCGCATCATGATCTCGGGCTCGTCCGGCGCCGGCAAGGAAACGGTGGCGCGCACGATCCACGAGGCGTCGCATCGCGCGTCCGGTCCCTTCATCGTCCTCAATGCCGCGGCGATCACGCCGGACCGGATGGAGCACGAGCTGTTCGGCACCGAGAATGTCGATGGCGGTCCGCGCAAGATCGGCGCGCTCGAAGAGGCGCATGGCGGCACGCTCTATCTCGACGAAGTCGCTGACATGCCGCGCGAGACGCAGGGCAAGATCCTGCGCGTCCTGATCGAGCAGAACTTCCTGCGCGTCGGCGGCACGACCCGCGTCAATGTCGATGTGCGCATCATCTCCTCGACCGCGCGTGACCTCGAGCGGGAGATCCAGGAGGGCAGCTTCCGCGAGGATCTCTTCCACCGCCTGTCGGTGGTGCCGCTCCGCGTGCCGGCTCTGGCCGAACGCCGCGACGACATTCCCTCGCTGGTGCAGCACTTCATCCAGCAGATCTCGGTGACCACCGGGCTGCCGGTGCGCAAGGTCGGCGACGATGCGCTGGCCGTGCTCCAGGCGCATGACTGGCCGGGCAATATCCGCCAGCTGCGCAACAATATCGAACGGCTGCTGATACTGGCGCGCGGCGACGAGAACCAGCTCATCACGGCCGATATGCTGCCTCCGGAGGTCGGCGAATTGCTGCCGACGACGCCCAATCGGGGCGGCGAGCATTTGATGTCGCTGCCGCTGCGCGATGCGCGCGAGATCTTCGAGCGCGAATATCTTACGGCGCAGGTGAACCGCTTCGGCGGCAACATCTCGCGCACGGCGGAATTCGTCGGCATGGAGCGCTCGGCACTTCACCGCAAGCTCAAGTCGCTCGGCGTCGGCTGATCGGCATCCGGCACGCCGGCGTCATCCCGGGCGCTTCGCAAAACCGCGCGAACGCGGCTATGCTTCGCCCGCACTATTCCACTCCGCTCTCAGGCCTCATCATGTCCCGTATCGCCTATGTCAACGGCCGCTATGTCCGCCACGCCGAAGCTGCCGTCCATGTCGAGGATCGCGGCTATCAGTTCGCCGATGGCGTCTATGAGGTGTGCGAGATCCGGGACGGTTTCCTCACCGACGAGCGCCGCCACATCGACCGCCTGATTCGCTCGCTCGCCGAACTTCGCATCCGCATGCCGATGAGCCGCGCCGCGCTCGGCGTCGTGCTGCGCGAGGTCGTGCGCCGCAACCATGTGCGCGACGGGCTCGTCTATCTCCAGATCACGCGCGGCGTCGCGCCGCGCAACCATCCGTTCCCTTCGCCGGAGACCGAGCCGGCGCTCGTCGTGACGGCGAAGTCGGTGCCGCGCAGCGTCCATGACCATTCGGCCGAGACGGGGATCGCCGTCATCACGCTGCCCGACAATCGCTGGGACCGCGTCGACATCAAGACGGTCGGCCTGCTGCCCAACGTGCTCGCCAAGCAGGCCGCGCGTGATGCGGGGGTGTATGAGGCCTGGCTCTACGACGCGGATGGCAACGTCACCGAGGGTTCTTCGACCAATGCCTGGATCGTGACGGCGGACGGGACGCTCGTGACGCGGCCGGCCGAGCATGGGATCCTGCGCGGCATCACGCGCACGGTTCTGATGGAGGTCGCCGCGCGACTCGGCGTCAAGGTCGAGGAGCGCAAGTTCAGCGTGGAGGAGGCGAAGCGTGCGCGTGAGGCCTTCATCACGGGCGCCACGACCATCGTGACGCCGGTCGTCAAGATCGACGATCAGGTGATCGGCAATGGCGCGCCCGGCAGCGTCGCGACCGCATTGCGCAAGGCATTTCACGATTCCGCCGAGCGTGCGCCGCGCTGGTCGCATGGCTGAGACGCCATACTGCACTGCAAAATCAGTGCTGCATTGCATTTCCGGGGTGACGTGCGCCCATTAAGCGGGCAAACTGTTTCGCAGGTCGCGACCTGCGCGACCGTCGGGACTGTCGTCCCCAACAAAGTCGAGGCGTGAGAGACACGAATGGCGGACCGCGCACAGAACCTTCAAGACACGTTCCTGAACCATGTCCGTAAGAGCAAGACCCCGCTGACGATCTTCCTGGTCAACGGCGTGAAGCTGCAGGGCATCGTCACCTGGTTCGACAATTTCTGCGTCCTCCTGCGGCGCGACGGACATTCGCAGCTCGTCTACAAGCACGCGATCTCGACGATCATGCCGGGCGCGCCGGTCCAGCTCTTTGAGCCCGGCGAAGACGGCGACCGATCGGGAGCCTGATGATCGAGGAAACGGAGTTTCCGGATGACGCCGAGCATCCGGACACCGAAGACGAGGCCGTGGAGCGGGATGCCGACAAGGCGCTCGTCCTCGTGCCGTTGCGCAGCGCGCGCCATCGGCGAGGTTCGGCAGATGCCCGCCTGAACGAGCGTGGCGGCAAGGCGCGGCTCGACGAGGCCGTCGGCCTCGCGGCCGCGATCGACCTCGACATTGTCGGCGCCGAAACGGTACCGCTTTCCGCGCCGCGGCCGGCGACGTTGTTCGGTAGCGGCAAGGTCGACGAGATCGCCGCGATCGTGGCCGAGCGCGGGGCAGGTCTCGTGGTCGTCGATCACGCTCTGTCGCCCGTGCAGCAGCGCAATCTCGAAAAGGCCTGGAATGCCAAGGTCATCGACCGCACCGGCCTGATCCTGGAAATCTTCGGCGAGCGCGCGCAGACCCGCGAAGGCCGCCTTCAGGTCGAACTCGCCCATCTCAATTATCAGAAGAGCCGGCTCGTCCGCTCCTGGACCCACCTTGAGCGCCAGCGCGGCGGCTTCGGCTTTCTCGGCGGCCCCGGCGAGACGCAGATCGAGGCGGACCGGCGCGCGCTGCAGGAGCGCATCTCGCGCATCGAGCATGAGCTCGAAACCGTCGTCCGCACGCGTCGCCTGCAGCGCGAGAGCCGCCGCAAGGTGCCGCATCCCATCGTCGCGCTGGTCGGCTACACCAATGCCGGCAAGTCGACGCTGTTCAATACGCTGACCAATGCCGGCATCCTCGCCAAGGACCTGCTCTTCGCGACGCTCGATCCGACGCTGCGCCGGCTCGTCCTGCCACACGGCACCGAGGTCATCCTGTCCGACACGGTGGGCTTCATCTCGGACCTGCCGACGCATCTCGTCGCTGCCTTCCGTGCCACGCTCGAAGAGGTGGTTGAGGCGTCGCTCATCCTGCATGTGCGCGACATCGCGCATGAGGACAGCGAGGCGCAGTCCGAGGACGTGATGAAGGTGCTGGAGCAACTCGGCATCGAGATCGGCGACAGCGAACGGCTCATCGAGGTCTGGAACAAGATCGACCTGCTGCCGCCCGACGCGCGCCCGATGGACCGCCTGACGGCGGAGAAGGGCCGTCCGGCGATCGTCCCCATCTCGGCGCTCACCGGCGAGGGCATCCCGGCGCTGCTGCAGCTCATCGAGGACCGGCTGAACAAGGACCGCTTGACCTTCGAGGTCAGGCTTGCCGACGCCGCGCTATCGAAGCTGCATCGCCTCTACGAGCTCGGCGAGGTTATGGAGCGGCACGACGAGGAGGACGGGACCACCCGCATCTCCATCCGCGTTCCCGAGAAGCACGAAACCGCCTTCCACGTGGAATTCCCGGACGCCCGCGCCGCCAGCTGACGGGCGGGGCGCCCGCGCGCGGCGCTGCTGCCTGTGATCAGCTGGCCCACTCGATGTCGCCGGTGAAGACGATCGTCAGCCAGCGATCATTGCCCTCGCCGCCGATGGCCTCGCCGATCTCATCGCGGATCCGGTCCCAGTCGCCGATATTCCGCGCCGGCGTGTCCGCCGCGACGATGAAATAGAGCTCGATCTGCTTGAACCGCCCGACGCGCGCGAGATAGGCGCGATAGGACAGGAAGCCGTGCCTCGCGACGGTCGCGGCCGCGACCTCGTCGACATGCCGCTTCAGGGATTGCGGCGTGACGAGCAGGATATCCGACAGGGACCGCTTCAGCGTGGCGATGGGGAGCGGAATGATCACGACGCAGACGATGGCGAGGACGGCGGGATCGATATAGGGCGCGATCCAGGCGTGCCGCGTGCCCTCGACGGCATAGCCGAAGCAGAACGCGATCAGCAGGGCCGCCGTGATGCTACCCGACATCACCCAGGACTTCGCGTCGAGCTTCACGAAATCGGACCGCAGCCTTTTGCCCGCGCGTGTTTCCAGGATCGCCATCGTCGCGCAGGTGATGAGCGTCACGACGGCGTAGAGGATCGCGAAATCGAACTCCAGCACGCGCCCGCCGGCCAGCAGGCTGCCGATCGCATTGACGAGCGCATAGATCGAGACACCCATCAGCAGCGTGACGTTCAGGCTGAGCACGATGGGTTCCAGATGCCAGAAGCCCATGGTGAACCGGTCGCGCAGCTTGCCCGACATTTGCGAGCTATCGGCGGACAGCGCGATGAGCCTGGAGACGACCAGCGCCAGCACGCTCATGCTCGCATCGGCGAGCGAATAGATGCCGTCGAAGGCGATCGAGAACGATCCCGACAGGATGCCAAAGGCGATGCCGAACCCGGCGACAACCGTGGTCACGGCGATCGACGTGCGCAACACCGCCTGTTCGCTATCGAAGCCGAGATGGTGTTTCACGTTCATCGTCGCTGCCGGCCTCGTGTGGTTCAGCCCGCCACTGCGCTTTTCTCCGCCCACGACACGATCGCGACGTCCATGGTGCGGATCTGCTCATAGAGGCGGATCGAGCGCGCATAGGGGCGCCATTCGTAGAGCAGCAGCTCCGCCGGATGCCAGAGGCCGACCCAGCCGGCGATGATGAAGCCCTCGCTGAAGACGCGGCCGAGCGCCGTCTCGGAGCCGAGCACCTGCTCGAAGAACAGCGAGAGCACGAAGCAGACCGTCCAGAACACGAAGCCGATCGGCAGCGCCCGGCGGGCCTGCAGATGGATGTCGCGCTTGCGCTGCTGGCAGACGCGGATCTGCGCGTTGCAATAGGCGATGATCGCCGCCCGCGTCTTGCCGATCAGGCCGGGCTCGATCTTCGCTTCCGGCAGATGGATCACGATCCGCGTGACGCGGGCCGCGAGGCCGGGCCGCGCCTTCAGCGTGTCCATCAACTGCTCGATGCCGGAATCTTCCAGGTTCTCGCCGAGGAAGGGGTCGAGCTCCGGCGTCTGGAAGAAATTGTGGATGTCGCTCAGATAGAGCGACACGGCATGCGGATCGCTCGCCGTGCTGTCGTCGCGAGCCGTCATGCCGCGCTGCTCCTCAGCTCGCCTGTGCCTCGACGGCGGCCAGCGTCGTCATGTTGGCGACGCCGCGCGACGTGACGGAGGGGGTGAGAATATGCGCCGGCTTGGCCGCGCCGAGCAGGATCGGGCCGACATGCAGCGCATCGGTCATCACCTTGACGACGTTGAGCGTGATGTTGGCCGCGTCGATATTCGGGAAGATCAGCAGGTTCGCTTCACCCGTCAGCCGCGATTTCGGCATGGCGCGCTGGCGCAGCGTCTCGGACAGCGCCGAGTCGCCATGCATCTCGCCATCGACCTCGAGCTCCGGCGCCCGCTGCCACAGCAGCTCGACCGCGTCGCGCATCTTGCGGCTCGACGGCGTGTCGTGCGAGCCGAAGTTCGAATGCGACAGCAGCGCCGCCTTGGGCACGATGCCGAAGCGGCGGACCTGGTCCGCGGCAAGGCAGGTCAGCTCCGCGATCTCGTCCGCCGACGGATCGACATTCACATAGGTATCCGTGAGGAAGGTCGTCGACTCCGAGGAGATGAGCAGGCTCATCGCCGCAAAGCGCCGGCTGCCGGGTCGCAGGCCAATGACCTCGCGGATCATCTTGAAATGGGTGCGGAACTGCCCCTCGAGCCCGCACAGCATCGCATCGGCCTCGCCGCGCTCCAGCGCGAGTGCCGCAATCGCCGTCGTCGAGGTGCGCACCATGGTGCGCGCGGCGTCGGGCGTGACGCCGCGCCGGCCGACCTTTTCGAGCAGAAGGTCGACATAGTCGCGATAGCGCGGATCGTCCTCGGGATTGATCACCTCGAAATCGGCATCGGGCCGGATCTTGAGGCCGAAGCGCTTCAACCGCGTCGCGATGACCGAGGGACGGCCGACGAGGATCGGGGCGGCGAGGCCGTCCTCGATCGCGACCTGCGCGGCGCGGAGCACGCGCTCATCCTCGCCATCGGCATAGATGACGCGCTTCACGTCCTTCTTCGCCGCCGCGACGAGCGGCTTCATCACGAGGCCCGACTTGAAGACGAAACGCGTCAGGCGGTCCATATAGGCGTCGAAATCGGCGATCGGGCGCGTCGCGACGCCCGATTCCATCGCCGCCTTCGCCACGGCCGGCGCGATGCGCAGGATCAGCCGCTGGTCGAAAGGCGAGGGGATCAGGAAATCCGGTCCGAAGGTTCGCTCGACGCCGCCATAGGCCTGCGCCACGACATCCGACGGCTCCTCCTGGGCGAGCGCCGCGATGGCGCGCACCGCCGCATGCTTCATCTCCTCGTTGATCGTCGTCGCGCCGACATCGAGCGCGCCGCGGAAGATGTAAGGAAAGCAGAGGACGTTATTGACTTGATTGGGGAAGTCGGAACGGCCGGTGCAGATCATCGCGTCCGGCCGCGCCGCGCGCGCGATCTCGGGCATGATCTCCGGCGTCGGGTTGGCGAGCGCGAGGATCAGCGGATGATCCGCCATGCGCTGGACCATGTCGGCCTTCAGCACGCCGGCCGCCGAGAGGCCGAGGAAGATGTCCGCGCCGTCGATGACCTCGCCGAGCGTCCGCTTGTCGGTCTTCCGCGCGAAGGCGGATTTCCAGCGGTCCATCAGCGTGGTGCGGCCCTCATAGACCACGCCCTCGATGTCGCAGACGGTGATGTTTTCGAGCTTCGCGCCGAGCGAGACGAGCATGTTGAGGCAGGCGAGGGCGGCCGCACCCGCGCCGGAGGCGACGATCTTCGCCTCCTCGATCGGCTTGTTCTTGATGCCGAGCGCATTGGTGACCGCGGCGCCGACGATGATCGCCGTGCCGTGCTGGTCGTCGTGGAAGACCGGGATCTTCATGCGTGCGCGGAGCTTCGTCTCGATGTCGAAGCACTCGGGCGCCTTGATGTCTTCGAGATTGATGCCGCCGAACGTCGGCTCCAGCGCCGCCACCACATCGACGAACTTGTCGATCTCGCGCTCGTCGACTTCGATGTCGAATACATCGATGCCGGCGAACTTCTTGAACAGGACGGCCTTGCCTTCCATGACCGGCTTGCCGGCCAGCGCGCCGATCGCGCCGAGGCCGAGCACCGCCGTGCCATTGGAGATCACGGCGACGAGGTTGCCGCGGGACGTATAGTCGAAGGCCTTGGCAGGATCGTCCGCGATGGCGAGGCAGGGCGCGGCGACGCCGGGGGAATAAGCGAGTGCCAGATCGCGCTGGTTGCCCAGCGGCTTGGTCGCGCGGATCTCGAGTTTACCGGGCTCCGGGAACTGGTGGTAGTAGAGGGCGCTCTGGTCGAGATCGGCGTCCGTCCGGCCTCTTTCGGTCATGTTCTGCCTGCCGTCTGAAAGGTCGCCGCGCGATCTGGCGGCTCGACCTCTCCTACAACATCGACCGCGCCCGCGCGAGGCTCAGAGGTTGCGAACCGGCCCGCCGGGAACGACGCCGCAGCCGATGCCGCTCTTCAGGCACAGGCCCAGCATCGAATTGCGTCCATCGGCCAGATCGCGATGCAGGGAGGGGCGGACCAGCTCGGCCATGCCGATGCCGAAGATTGTGGCGAACAGGGTAACGACCAGAAAGGAACGCGTGGCCATGACTTGATACTCCAACTTGTCGACAGGACCCGCTCGAACTCTCGCTTTTCGGCGCTGAACGAGCCCTGAAACACGCATTCAGATATCGTTCGGATTGATTGCGATTTGATTAAAATTGGAAGTATCGGCCACGATCCGGTCACAGTTCACAGTGTCTTGACCGCGCTGTGGAAATCGGCGATCACCCCCGCATGATGGCTTGCCGACGCGCCCTTCTCTGCCTCTGTCGCGACGTCCTGGCCGGTTAGCGCAAGCTGGCCGGGCGCTCCGTCTCGGCCCGATCCATCCCGAGAAGTGCGCCCCGCCTGATGGGTTCCTCACTTCGGGGTCGACGATGACGCTTCGCCTTTACAACACGCTGACGAAGGAAAAGGACGAGCTCAAGCCGCTCTTCCACGACGCCGACGGCAAGCCGCATGTGCGCATGTATGTCTGCGGCCCCACGGTCTATGACTTCGCCCATATCGGCAATGCGCGGCCCGTCATCGTCTTCGACGTGCTCTTCCGCCTGCTGCGCCATCTCTACGGGCCGGATCACGTCACCTATGTCCGCAACATCACGGACGTGGACGACAAGATCAACGCGCGCGCCGCGGTCGATTATCCCGATCTGCCGCTCAACGAGGCCATCCGCCGCGTCACCGAGAAGACCAACACGCAGTTCCAGGCCGACGTGACGGCGCTCGGCTGCCTGCCGCCGAGCGAGCAGCCGCGCGCGACCGAGCACATCGACGGCATGAAGGCGATGATCGAGCGGCTGGTGCAGCGCGGCGTCGCCTATGTCGCGGAAGGGCATGTGCTGTTCTCGCCGGCGGCGATGGACGCGCTCGATGGCGTGCTGCCGCGCTATGGCGCGCTGGCGCGCCGCTCGCTCGACGAGATGATCGCCGGCGCGCGCGTCGACGTGGCGCCCTATAAGCGCGACGCGACCGATTTCGTGCTGTGGAAGCCGTCCGCCGACAACGAGCCCGGCTGGCCGTCACCGGCCGGCATCGCGGGCAGGGGCCGGCCCGGCTGGCATATCGAATGCTCGGCCATGTCGATGGCGAAGCTGCTGGAGCCCTTCGGCGGCGGGCTCAATTGCGACGACCCGACGAAGAACACATTCGATATCCATGGCGGCGGCATCGACCTCGTCTTCCCGCACCACGAAAACGAAATCGCCCAATCCTGCTGCGCCTTCAACTCCCCCCGCATGGCCTCGATCTGGATGCACAACGGCTTCCTGCAAGTCGAAGGCGAGAAGATGAGCAAGAGCCTCGGGAATTTCGTGACGATCAGGGAGGTTCTCGATCGGCTGAAGAACTGGAGCTATCCGGGTTCAATCGCCCGGCTGAACATGCTGAAGGCGCATTATCGCCAGCCGATTGATTGGACCGAGAAGGGGCTGATGGAGTCAGCGGCCGAGATCGAGGGGCTTCGCAGGGGGATCCGGCTCGCTGTCCCCACGTACCCTTCGGACGACGTTGTGAGTGCTCTCGCTGATGATCTCAATACGCCTGCTGCCCTCGCTGCAGTCTGGCAGCTGGTGCGCGACGCTCGCAACTATTCAAATCGCGCCCGTGCGATAGAAGCTGGTGGCCAACTCGCGGCCTCGCTGAAGTTGCTCGGCTTCGACGATCTAGTTGACGATGCTGCGAAGGTCGCGATTGATCACCAGCGCGATATCGAGTTGAGTCTTGAGAGCGCCTTTGCTGCGATTGAAGAACGCGAGCAGACGAGCAGCGCAACTGAGCAGGGCATCAATATCGGCGCGGTTGAAGACCTCATCACTGCCCGCCTCGATGCCCGCAAGGCGAAGAACTTCGCCGAGGCCGACCGTATCCGGAACGAACTCGACGCGATGGGCATCGCGCTCAAGGACGCCAAGGATCCGGGGACGGGCGAGATTGTCACGACCTGGGAAGTGAAGCGCTGAGGCGAGGGCGCCCTCTTCTCCCTCCCCGCAAGGGGAGAGGATTCGGGTCCGGCGTGGAGCACGCTCCTAACCGCGAAATCTCCGTCATCCCGACGCAAGTCGGGATCCATCCAGCCTGAGGCGTTTCCGCGTCTGGCGCTTCGGCTGCAGGCATCCCGGGTCGAGCCCGGGATGACGGCAGTGCGTGGGGCGATCGCGGCGAGCGTCCGGGTCGGCGTGCCATCGTGCGGGTCGCCATGCGGTGACGCCCTGGCGTCACGGCTGCAGCCCCCTCCCTGACTCCCCCGCTTCGCGGGAGAGGGGACGGCTCGGGCGCCTTGCCTGCCCTGCGGGCTTCAGTCGGAGGCCGGTAGACGCGCTGGCGTCCCGCTCTCCTACAGCCGGTAAACCCGCGTCACGGTATCCCGATAGAGCTTCCTCCGCTCGCTCTCGCTGGCGCCTGCGACGACGTCGTCGAGGATCGCGACCCAGTCGGGATAGCGGTGGGTCAGCTCGGAGACGGTCCAGTCGCTGCCATACATGACGCGGTCGAAGCCGAAGACCTCGATCGCGTGCGCGACATAGGGCTTCACGTCCTCGGCCTTCCAGGTCTGGTGGTCGGCCTCGGTGATCACGCCGGAGATCTTGCAGACGACATTCGGCAGCGCGGCGAGCTCCACCATCTGGCTCCACCAGGGCTCGCGGAGGCCGTTCTTGATGTCGGGCTTGCCGATATGGTCGAGCACGAAGGAAACCTCCGGGCAGCGGCGGGCGAGCTCGATGCCATAGGTCAGCGCCCAGTGCTTGACGCAGATATCGAAGGTGAAGCCGAATTTCGGCAGCAGGCGCAGCCCTTCGAGGAAGCCCGGCGCCAGCACGAAGGACGGATCGCGTTCGGTCTCGATCAGGCGGCGAATGCCGCGCACGGTCGGCAGGGCGGCGAGCTTCTCGAGGTCGGCCTCGACGCGCGCGCCTTTCTCGAGCGGCGCGTGCGCGACGGAGGCGGCGAGGCGCGGGTCGGCATCGGCCATGTGCTGGATGAATTCGGCCTCGTCGATGTGGAGGCCCGGATCGACGGCGACCTCGGCGAAGACCAGCTTCTCGACATCGACGGGGCCGCGCGCCGCGTCGAAATCGGCGAGATCGAAGCTGCGGTCGATCTTCGGCACATTGGCGAGCCAGCCATAGGAAAGGCGCTGCACGTCATAGAGATGGACGTGGCTGTCGATGATGGGAAACTCGGGCATGTCCTGTCCCTCTTGTCGTTTCTATTGTTTCACGAGATGGCCGCGTTCGAGGTCGGCGATGCGGGCGGCCCCGAGGAGGCCCATGGTTCGGTCGATCTCGCGGCGGTAGATGTCGAGCACATGGGCGACGCCGGCTTCGCCGCCGACCGCGAGACCGAAGAGCTGCGGCCGGCCGATCAGGCAGCAGGCGGCGCCGAGGCAGAGCGCCTTGACGACGTCGCCGCCCCGTCGCACACCGCCATCCAGCAGCACGGGAATGCGGCCATCCACCGCCTCGACGATGGCCGGCAGCGCATCGAGCGCGGAGATCGCGCCGTCGAGCTGGCGCCCGCCATGGTTGGAGACGATGATGCCGTCCACGCCGGCCTCGACCGCGCGCCGCGCCTCGATCGGGCTCAAGATGCCCTTGAGGATCAGCGGCTTCGTCCAGAGCCCGCGCAGCCAGTCGACATCGCGCCAGGAGAGGCCGGGATCGAGCAGTCCGGCCATGCGTTTCGAAAGCGAGGCGAGGTCGGCCGCCTCGCCGGGGCGGATATAGTTGGCGAAGGTGATCTTGGGCAGTTCGCGCCGCATGGCGAGCAGCCAGGGCAGCTTGCCGAGCATCGCCACCATGTCGGGCAGCGAGAAAGTCGGCGGGATCGTGAAGCCGTTGCGGAGGTCCCGTTCGCGGTTGCCGAGAAGCTGGTTGTCGACGGTCAGCACCAGCGCGTCATAGTCCGACGCCGCGGCGCGCTCGACGAACCACTGCGTGAACGCGCGCTCGCGATAGACGAAGATCTGCATCCAGCGCGGCGCGATGCCGGTTTCTGCCAGTTGCTCGATGGTGCAGACGGAGGCGTGCGAGAGACAGAAGGCGGTGCCGGCGGCGGCAGCGGCGCGGGCCGCCGCGCGCTCGCCATCGACGGCGAAGAGGCCCGAGAGCCCGGTCGGGCCGATCATCACGGGCAAAGCGAGACGCTGGCCGAAGAGCTCGACCGAGAGGTCGCGCGTCGCCGGACCATCGAGCGGGCGGGGCACGAAGCTCCAGTCGCCGAACGCCGCCTCGTTGCGGGCGAGCGTCACCTCGTCCTCGGCCGCGCCATCCGCGAAATCGAACACGGGGCGGGGCAGGGCACGCTTCGCCAGCCGCCGCATGTCGGCGATCGAGAAGGCCTGTTTCTTCCAGCGCTCGCTCATGCCCGGAGCCTCGCCAATCCGCGTGCGATCGGCAATAAGGAAACGCAAGGGAGTGGAGCCGGCGCGCCGATCGAAAGCGTCGGCCGACGAGGGAGGATACGATGATCAAGGACCCGCCGGTGCTGACGATCCGCCGGAAGTTCGATCGGCCGGATGCAGCCGAACTGGCGGCGCTGGCCGGCGTTCCGACCGGCTTCGTCGTCGACACCATGGGCGGGCGCGGCGGGCTCGATTATCGCATCAAGCCGATGATCCCCCTCGCCGGGCCGGTGCTCGGCGTGGCGGTGACCTGCGATTGCGGGCCGGCCGACAATCTGGCGCTGTTCGGCGCGCTCGCCATCTCCGGTCCCGGCGACGTGCTCGTCGCGGCGACGGATGGCTTCACGGCGACCGCGGTGACGGGCGATCTGCTGCTCGGCATGGCGAAGAACCGCGGCGTCACTGCCTTCGTCACCGACGGGCTGATCCGCGATCTCGTCGGCATTCGCGCCGTCGGCCTGCCGACCTTCGCGGCCGGGCTGACGCCGAATTCCCCGGCACGGAGCGGCCCCGGGACGGTCGGCCTGCCGATCGTCGTCGGCGGCGTGCCGGTCGCCTCCGGTGACATCATCGTGGGCGACGAGGACGGCGTGGTGGTGATCCCGCGTCGCCGCGCCGGCGAGGTCATCGCCCGCCTCGAAGCCGTCAAGGCTGCCGAGGCGAGCCTCGACGCCAAGGTGAAGGCCGGGCTGACGCTGCCGGACTTCGTCCAGGCGGTGCTGGATTCGGATCGCGTGGTGGAGGTGGAGTAGGGGCGGGTGGCGGCTCGATCGTTCACCTCTCCCATAGGGAGAGGTCGACGGCGAAGCCGGCGGGTGAGGGGTTAGGGAATTCTCCGGAAAGGGCCGTAACCCCTCACCCGGACCTCCGGTCCGACCTCTCCCTCTGGGAGAGGTGAAGGAACGGCGCGGCAGCTGCGCCCGCCGCGCCATCCTTCTCCTCGCTTTCCCGCGCCGCCTCACAGCCTCAAGCGGCCGCCGCGGCCATAGGCGAGCAGCATGGCGATGATCACGACGCCATAGATGATCTGCCGCCCGGCCTCGGGCATCTGCATCACCGAGAGCACGCTCTGCAGCAAGACGATCAGGATCGTGCCCACCACCGTGCCCGACAATTTGCCGGAGCCGCCGAGAATGTTGGTGCCGCCGATGACGACCGCCGCGATGGCCGGCAGGAGATAGGGATCGCCCATCGCCTGGAAGGCCTTCGAGGAATAGCCGGCGAGCAGCATGCCGGCGAGCGCCGCCAGCATCGAGCAGAGCGCGAAGCTCGCCACCAGCACGAGGCGGGTGTTGATGCCGGAGAGATAGACGGCCGACTCGCGGTTGCCGATCGCATAGATGTAGCGGCCGAGCGGCGTGCGCTTCAGCATGAAGGCGACGGCGAAGCAGACCAGCGCCCAGATGATGACCGGGTTCGGCACGCCGAGCACGTCGTTCTTCGACAGGAACAGCATCAGATCGGTCGGCTGGCTCGACGGCGAGAAGCCGCCGGTCAGCATGACCATCAGCCCGCGCAGCACGACATTGACGCCGAGCGTGAAGATCATCGACGGCACGCGCAGATACGCGACGCCGATGCCGTTGACGATGCCGATCAGCAGCCCGACGCCGAGGCCGATCGGCATGGCCCAGGGACCCCCGACGGCGGCCGCGATCATGGCCGATGCCGCCATGGTCCACGGCACCGACAGGTCGATATGGCCGAGCAGCACGACCAGCATCATGCCGCAGGCGACGATGCCGAGGAACGACGCGACCTTCAATTGCAGCAGCAGATAGGTCGGCGAGAGCAGCGTCAGCGTGCCGGCGGTGACCATCGTATAGACGGAACCGACGACGAGGATCGCGATGATGAAGGCGCCCGCGAAGAGCAGGGGCTTGTCGATCGAGCGGACGACCGCGGAAAGCGAAGTGTTTGCCACGGTGCCTACCTGAATATCGAGAGACGGTTCTTCATGCGGAATATTCCGGCCGCGCCGATCGAAACGGCGAGCAGGAGGATCAGGCCCTCGAACATCGGCTGCAGCAGCGGATTGGCGAGGAAGCCGATCGCCGAGTCGGAATCGACGACGCGGAAGCAGAAGGTGATCGAGCGCAGCACCGCGACGCCGAAGATCGTGCCGATGACGCCGCCGGCGCCGCCGAAGAGCGAGGTTCCGCCGATCACCACGGCGGCGATCGAGTTCAGCGTATAGGTGCCGGCCTGGATCGGATCGGCATTGCCGCTGCCCGTCTGGATCGCGAAATAGAGCCCGGCGAGGCCCGCGAAGAGGCCGCCCAGCGTATAGGCCGCGAGCTTGGCCCGCTCGATCTTGACGCCCGACATATAGGCCGCGCCCTCATTCGAGCCGACCGCATAGCAGGCGCGGCCCGTCTCGGAGCGACGGAACGGGATCCAGACCACGAGCACGATCACGACGAGGATGATGATCGGCATCGGGATGCCCTGGATGAACTGGAACCAGGCGGGCGAGCCATTGGGCCACCAGCCATAGGTGGCCGGCAGTTCGGCGAGCGCGTTGGTCGCGACCCAGTTGAGGTCCGGGTCGACCGTGCCGCCCGGCGTCGGGCGGAGGAACAGCGCGATGCCGGAGAAGACGGCGCCGGTCGCCAGCGTCACCACGATCGGCTGCAGCCGGCCATAGACGACGATCAGGCCGTTCAGCAGGCCGCCGAGCGCGCCGACCACGAGGCAGGCGATCATGCCGGCGACGATCTCGACCGCCGAGCCGGAGACGAGGTGCGAGGCGAGCGAGTTGACCAGCGTCATCAGCGGGCCGACCGACAGGTCGATGCCGCCGAGCAGCACGGGCAGCGTCTGCGCCATGCCGAGCAGGATCAGCGTCAGCGCCTCGTTCGAGTTCTGGACGAACAGGTCTGAGGTGAAGCCGCGCGGATGCAGGCTCGAATAGAAGACGTAGAGGATCAGGAACAGGATCAGCGCCAGGATCGGGCCGATATTCTGCGTGATGCGAAGCTTCAGGTCTTTCATGCGGAGACGGGCTCCCGTCCGGAGGTCTTTGCCCCGACGGACAAGTTGAACGAACTGGCGAGGATGTTGGTTTCGGAGATCGCGTCGCCTTCGAGCGTGCGCACGATCGAGCCGTCATAGAGCATCAGCACGCGGTCGCAGCAGCCGATGAGCTCGTCATAATCGGTCGAATAGAGCACGATCGCAGTGCCGGCGTCGGCGAGGTTCCGCAACAGGCGATAGATCTCCTGCTTGGTGCCGACATCGATGCCGCGCGTCGGATCGTTGAGCAGCAGGATCTTGGCGCCGGTCAGCAGCCATTTGGCGATGACGACCTTCTGCTGGTTGCCGCCCGAGAGCGTACCGACGGCGTCGCCGACGGCGCCGATCTTGATCTGCATCTTCTGGATCATCTCGGCGATGCGCTTCGCCTCTTCCGAGCGATCGATCACGAAGCCCTTCGCGATGCGTCCGAGGATCGTCAGCGAGATGTTGTCGCCGATCGACATGGGCAGCATCAGGCCCTCGGTCTTGCGGTCCTCGGGGATCAGCGCCATGCCGACGGAGGACCGCGTCGCGGCGCGCGGGCTCGAGACCTTGGCGTTGCGGCCATTCACCGTCACCTGGCCTTCGACGCTCTTCAGCACGCCGAACAGCGCCAGCAGCAGTTCGCGCTGGCCCTGGCCGTCGAGACCGCCGAGGCCGACGATCTCGCCGGGGCCGACGCCGAAGGAGATGTTCTTCAGCCGGTCCGTCCAGGAAAGGTTCTTCACTTCGAGGGCAGGCTTGACCGGCGCGGTGCGGACGGGCTTCGGCGGATAGACGCTCGTGACCTCGCGGCCGATCATCATCTGCACGACCTCGTCCTCGGTCTTGTCGCCGGTGGCGAAGCTCGAGACGTAGCGGCCGTTGCGGAACACGGAGATCGTGTCGGCGAGTTCCTGGATCTCGTGCATGCGGTGCGAGATGTAGAGCAGCGTCAGCCCGTCGCGGCGAAGCTTGTGCAGGATCTCGTAGACGCGCTCGACATCCGAGGCGGTGAGGGCGGAGGTCGCCTCGTCGAGGATGAGCAGCTTCGGATCGCGGCCCAGCGCCTTGGCGATCTCGACCATCTGCCGGCGCGACAGCGGCAGGTTGCGCACGCGCTCGAGCGGGTTGATGTCCTCGCAGCCGACACGGGCGAGAAGCTCCTCGGCGCGGCGGCGCTGCGCGCGCTGATCGATGAGGCCCATCCGCTTCGGCGGGCCGACGATCGAGATGTTGTCAGCCACCGAAAGGTCCGGCAGCACGGAGAGTTCCTGGAAGACCGAGACGATGCCGACATTATTGGCATCCTTGGGCGTCGCGAAGCGAACGTTCTGGCCTTCGAAGGTGATGGTGCCCTGATCGGGCACGACCACGCCGGAAATGATCTTGATGAGGGTCGATTTGCCCGCGCCGTTCTCGCCGAGAACGGCATGGATAGAGCCGGGCGCGGCAGAGAATTCGACGTCGGTGAGGGCGCGCACGCCGCCATAGGCTTTCGAGATGCCCGAGAGCTTGAGGCGCGGCGCGGTGGTGGCAATGGTCATTGCGGACGTTCCCGGCATGATGTTCCGCGACGAAGGGACACCGCCGGCGTCAGCCGGCGGTGCAATGGCGGTATCCGAGACGGATTACTTCGTGTTGTCGCCCGACTGCGACATGATCTGCGGCGCCGTGAACTTGATGTCGCAGGGCGGGAACGCATTCGCGGCGAAGAAGTCGCCCTTCAGCTCGGGGAAGTAGTCCTCGCCGGCCTTCTGGGTCGTGTAGTCGACGACCGGGTTCGGAACCGAGGTCAGCTGCGGGATCGGATGGCCCTGGAGCGCGGCGATGGCCGCCTTCATGGCGATCGCGACCTGGGCAGGCGACTGGCCGTAGGAGAGGCCCTTCAGGCCCTTGTCCTGCAGCTCGGCCATCTGGACGCGGAACAGGTTCTCGCCTTCGCCGGCCATCGGAACGAGCGGCTGACCCGCATCGAGGAAGGCCTGGACGGTGCCGTTGGAGCCGCCCTGCGTGAAGATGCCGTCGAACTTGCCATGCGCGGCGATCGCGTCGGCGGTCGCCTTCTGCGAGTCGCCCGGTGCCCAGTTGCCGACGACTTCGACGACTTCGAACGAGTTGCCGGGCGCTTCGACGACCTGGCGGAAGCCCTGGTGACGCTCATTGTCGACCGAGGTGCCCGCAACGCCGCGCACTTCGAGCAGCTTGCCCTTGTTGCCGACGTTCTTGACGATCCACTCGCCGGAGATCTTGCCGAGGTCGATCTGGTCCTGCGCGACCGCCGGGATGTCCTTCGACTCGATGCCGTTGTCGAAGCCGACGAGGACGGTGCCCTTCTGGTTGGCGAGGCGGATGACGCGATCCCAGCCGGTGGGCGTGTTCGGGTCGATCAGGACGGCGTCGAAGCCCTGGTTGATGAAGTCCTCGACGGCGCCGAGCTGGGCGGCCATGTCGGTGCCGACGGAGACGACCTTGAACTCCTTGAGCTCCTTGGCCACTTCCGGCAGGGCCGCATAGGCCTTGGCGGTCTGGATCATCTGGATGCGCCAGACATTGGCCACGAAGCCGTTGACCAGGGCGATCTTGTACGGGCCGGGCTTGGCCGGCCACTTGAAGAACTTCGTTTCCGCATTCCACGGCTTGAAGCAGGCTTCTTCATAGCCGGGGCCGCTGACGACCTCCGGACCCTTGGCGAATGCGGTGCTCGACAGCATGCCGAGGCCGACGCCGGCTGCGATCAGAAGTGCTTTGACCTTCATGTCTCTCTCCCTTTGACGTCGCTTGCGGGTGTCGGATGACAGCCCGGGCGACCCTCCTATGCGAGCAGGATGAGCGCTAACATCGCAAGGCCTGAAACGGCCGCGAAATGCTCCTCCCCCTCCGGGACCGCGAGCCCGATTGCTCGGTCTCCTCTCGCCATCCCGGTCGCGACGATCTTAATCAGAATTTCGGCGCGGATTGCAATTCACATGTGAAAAGAAAACTCATGCCGGTTCTCTTCGCCGCAGGCCGTTGCGCCATGTCAAACCCTGTGGCAGGGGCGCCGTTAGCATTGCTTGTGGCGCGCGACTTCGGCACGCTCGACCGGCAGCAAGGAACGTCCCGATGCCCGACATGCCCGCGCCGCAGCGCTCCGACCATCGCAAATACGAGCAGCTCGTCGCCGCCGCCAAGGCGCTGAAGCCGCTTCGCGTCGCCGTTGCCCATCCCTGCGACGCGGTCTCGCTGGAAAGCGCCATCCAGGCGGCGAAGCTCTGCCTGATCGTGCCGATCCTCGTCGGGCCGCCCGCGCGTCTCATGGATGTCGCGGCGCGCGCTGGGCTCGACCTCGCCGGCTTCGAGATCGTGGCATCGGAGCACAGCCACGATTCGGCGGACAAGGCGGTGGCGCTGGTGCGCGCCGGCCGCGCCGATGGCCTGATGAAGGGCAGCCTGCACACCGACGAACTGATGGGCGCCGTCGTCGCGCGCGACACGGGCGTGCGCACCGCGCGCCGCATCAGCCATTGCTTCATCATGGACGTGCCGGGCCACGACGACGCGCTCATCATCACGGATGCCGCCGTCAACATCGCGCCGACGCTGGAGGAGAAGGTCGACATCGTCCAGAACGCGATCGACCTCGCCCATGCGCTCGGCGTCGAGGAGGTGCGGGTCGCGATCCTGAGCGCGATGGAGACGGTCAATCCGAAAGTGCCGTCGACGATCGAGGCCGCAGCATTGTGCAAGATGGCCGATCGCGGCCAGATCACCGGCGCGCTGATCGACGGGCCGCTCGCGCTCGACAATGCGATCAATGTCGAAGCGGCCGAGATCAAGCACATCACATCGCCCGTCGCGGGCCGCGCCAACGTCTTGGTCGTCCCCGACCTCGAGGCCGGCAACATGCTGGCGAAGAGCCTCTCCTTCCTCGCGGGCGCCGATGCCGCCGGCATCATTCTCGGCGCGCGCGTGCCGATCATCCTGACCAGCCGGGCCGATTCGGAGCTGACGCGGCTCGCCTCCTGCGCGGTCGCCGTGCTGGTGGCGGCGGCCCGCGCCGCCAAGGCATCGGCCGCCATTCCCTGACGCGGAAGAAACGTCCCGGTCGGCTCGGGCTCAGTCCCAGAACGGCTTCCGGCCGCGCAGCCGGCGATAGGCCTCGTCGGCCTCGGCCAGCAGTTCCGCCTCGTTCCGCCCGGTCGGCGGCGGCAGGCTCCGCCGCGCGATCGACGGCAGCCGCTCGGCGATGAGCGCCTTCATCATCGCGCGGTCGTTGAGCAGGCCGAGAAGATCCTGCAGCGCCGTCGTCGCGGAAATCAGGGCGGCGCTGCGCTTGGCCGCGCGATCGTCGTCATAGAGCGTCTTATAGAAATCAGTGGCATAGCGGAGCCGCTTCGCGTGAATTCGGAGCTTGTGACGGCGCTTTTCGGAGAGCTTCGACGGCCGTCCGGCGTCATGGATCGCGCGCCATTGCCGCGCAAGCGCCGCGTCGGCGCCTTCGCGCGCCGGCTTCGTCGCTGCGGGGCGGCTGGCCCAGGCGCCGCATTCGACCAGCGCCACGAAATTGAGCAGGCCGCGGCGATAGCGCGGGGCGGCCAGCGCCTCGGCCACGGCGTGATAGGCGACATGGCGGGCGCGGCGCAACTGCGCAAGCGCGTGGTCGGAAAGCGTCGAGGGCGGCCAGGCGGCCGTCTCGGCCATCAGGATGTCGAGATCCCGCGCCGCGCCGAGCCGGGTGAAGATCCAGCCGATCTCGCGGCGCAGCGCCCGCGCTTCCCGCGCCGAAAAGAGGTCCGCATCGAAGCGGATCAGCGTGCGCAGCCGGCGCAGCGCCACGCGCATGGCGTGGACGGTCTCCGCCTCGGCCTGCTCGGTGAAGGTCGCGGCATGGATGGCGAAGGCGCGTACCGCCGCCATCGCGGTGACGCGGAAGGCGTCGGCGCGCGTCGCTGCCGGCCCGAGGGGCACTGATTGCGGGCGTCGCGGCGTGCAGGGCGCGCCCCCGACGAGGCTGTAGCCGCGATCCGACTTGGTGCAGAAGACGAGGGTCAGCGGGATGCGCCGCCCGAGTTCGCGCGCCACCTCGAATAGCGGCGCGGCACCGCCCTCGGCGAGCTCGATCTCGAGTTCGAGCACGGCCTGCTCGCGCTCTCCCGCATGGATCACGCCCTCGTCGAGGTCGAACTGCAGCACGCTGCCGACCCGCTGCAAGCGCCATTGCGTGCGCTCGACATCGACATCGAAGAGGGGTTGCAAGCGGTTCGAGACTGCCGCCAGGAATTCCGGCGTGACATGGCGGGCGAGGGCGTCGAGGTCTGGCGTCGTGCCGTCGAGCGGTATCTCGTCCTCGACGCGCGCGAGCAGGCCGGCGGCGAGGTCGGCCTCGCGCTTGATCGTCTGCATGGTCCTGTCGTCGAAGTGCCGCAGCCGTAGCGACAGCCCGGCGGCGCGCAGCGCCCGATCCTCGGTGTCCCAATATTGCGAGACCTGACGCCGCGATGTGGGCGCGATATCGGCGAGCAGCGGGTCGCCGCGCAGACGCCCGGCCGCCCGTGCATCGAGCGCGAATTTAATCTCGCGTTCGACACCGAGCGAAGGCGGGGCAGACGACAATCGCTTGAGCACGCCAGCTCTCCTGCGGCCGGTCGGGGGTCGCGGATAGACTATGCGCCAGCCGCGTCCGTCGGACCAGCGCCGCGATGCTCAGCCGATCGCGAGGGTTACCGCGCCGCCAACCAGAATGGCCGCCGCCGAGACAAGGCCGAGGCGGATCGCGAACGCGCCATGGTCGATGATCGCGGCATAGACGGCCCGCGCGGTGGCGTTGACGCCGAGCGCGATCAGGATCGCCGTCGCCGCCGTGGAGAGGTCCAGCCCCTGGCTTGCCTGGCGCGCCGTCGACAGCGAGATCGCATCGACATCGACGAGGCCGGAGATCGCGGCGAGCGGAAACAGGCCGCTCGCGCCGAAATTGGCGCTGAGCCAGCCGCTCAGGAAGCCGATGGCGCCGAGCAGGGCCGCGAAGCCGAGCACGGGGGTCAGCTCGAACGGATTGCCGAGCTTCATGCCGCCTTCGCCCGCGGGGCCCTTCTTCAGCGCCCACCACAGCGCGGGCGCCAGAAAGATCGCGGCAGCGGCGATGGCGGGCGGCGCCAGATACGGCACGAGCGTCGGTTCGACAAGGCTGACCACCACGGTGACGCGGCTGAGCGAGACGGCGCCCGCGATCGCGGCACCGGCCGAAAGCAGCCGCGCATCCTCTCCCGTTGCGGCGCGACGCGCGAAGGCCACGGCGACGGCCGTCGACGAGACGAGGCCGCCCGTCAGCCCGGTCACGACGATGCCCTTGGAGGGGCCGATGATGCGCATAGCGGCATAGCCGGCATAGGAGAGACCGGCGATGAGGATGCTGAACATCCAGATCTCGCGCGGATTGAGCGAGCCGCCGGGGCCATAGGCGTGGTCCGGCAGGATCGGCAGCACGATCAGCGCCATGCCGAGCAGAAGCAGCGTGGCGCGGAGCTCGACCCAGGTGATCTCGGCGATGAAGGCATGCAGGCTCTCGCGGCTCGCCAGCACGGCCGCCGTCACGATCGCCCCGGCTGCGGCGAGTTCCGCGTCGCCGAGAATGGCGAGCGCGCCGAGCGCGAACACCAGCATCGCGGCGATCGTGCCGGTGACGCTGAAATCCTCGTCCGCCCGCGATTCCGCGCGCTTGAACCAGGCGAAAACGACGATGAAGCCGAGAAAGCCGATCCCGATCAGGATCGGCGATTGCAGCACGCGACCGAGCGCGGCGAAGACGCCGCCAAGGAGCCCGATCAGCATATAGGTGCGGAGGCCCGCGGTCCGGCTGCCGGGCTCGGCGGTGCGCTCGCGCCAGCCGCGCTCGAGGCCGACCACGAGGCCGATGGCGAGCGACAGCAGCAGACGCAGGGCGAGATCCGTATCCATAGGTCCTTGATACGCCAAACGCCGTGTCGGGCGAAACGCGCCTCAGCGGCCGCCGCGCAGGGCGCGCAGCGCGTTCAGGATCACAGCGAGGTCGATCGCCTCCTGTGCCAGCGCGCCGGCCACCGGCGGCAGATAGCCGAGCGCCGCGGCGATCATGCCGAGGACCGACAAGCCGATGCCGGCGAAGACGCTTTGGAGCGCGATGCGCCGGGCGCGTCCGGCGATGGCCAGCGCCTCGGCGACGCGGTCGAGCCGATCGACCATGACGATCATGTCCGCGGCCTCGGACGCTGCGACCGCGCCGCGGGCACCGAGGGCCACGCCGACATCGGCATAGGCGAGCACCGGCGCATCATTGATGCCGTCGCCGATCATCATCGTCGGCGCCAGCTTCTTCTCCGCCATGGCGGCGGCGACCTTGTCCTCCGGCGACGCGTCGGCGATCACCTTCTCGACGCCGAGCCGCGCGCCGATCCCCTCCGCGACATCCGCGCGGTCGCCGGTCAGCAGGACGATGCGGTCGATTCCCCGCTCGCGCATCGCCGCGAGCGTCGCGGGCGCCTCGTCACGGAGCCGGTCGGCGAAGAGGATGCGGCCGGCCGGCGCGCCGTCGATGGAGACGGAGAGGGCGGTGACGCCGGGCGGCAGCGGGGCGACGTCGCCGTCGCTGCCGTGCCGCCCCGCCGTGAAGGCGTGGCGGCCGATCTTCACCACATGCCCCTCGACCGTGCCGAACACACCCTCGCCGGGCTGCTCCGCGGCGTCCTGCGGCGGCACCAGCGCGATCGCGCGGCGATGGGCGGCCTCGACCAGCGCCTCGGAGATGACGTGCTGGGAGGCCTGCGCCAGCGAGCCGGCGATGCGGATCAGCTCGCCCTCGTCGCGTCCTCCGGCGGGCTCGACACGCTCGATCCCGGGATGGCCTTCGGTCACCGTGCCGGTCTTGTCGACGAGCAGGGTCTTCACGCGCGGCAGCATTTCGAGCGTGCGCGCCGTCTTGATCATGATGCCCCGCCCGGCGCAGCGCGACATGCCGGCGACGATCGCCACCGGAACGGCGAGGATGAGCGGGCAGGGGGTTGCGACGACCAGCACGGCGAGGGCACGCAGCGGCTCGCCGGAAAGAACCCAGGCCGCCCCGGCGATCGCGAGCGTGGCGGCGAGGAAGCCGAGCGCATAGCGGTCGGCGAGGCGGGCCATCGGCGCCTTGGAGCGGCGGGCCGATTCGACCAGCCGCGTGATCTGGGCATAGGTGCTGTCGGCGGCGCTCTTGGTGACGATCAGGTCGAAGGCCGCGCCGCTATTGGTCACGCCGCTGAGCGCCTGCGCCCCGTCCGCCCGTGTCACCGGCAGCGACTCCCCCGTCAGCGCCGATTCGTCCAGCACGGCCGGCCCGCCGGCAATTGCGCCGTCGGCGGGCACGACATCGCCGGGGCGGATGAGGATGCGATCGCCCGGCGCCAGCTTCTCGATCGGCTCGGAGACCAGCTCGCCGGCGCGATACACCATGGCGGCGCGGGGCACGCGGGCGAGCAGGGCGGTCATCTCCGCCTGTGCCCGGCCCTGCGCGAAATCCTCCAGCGCGCCGCCGCCGGCATACATCATAGCGACGACCACGCCGGCCAGCGGCTCGCCGCCGACGATCGCCCCGCCCATGGCCAGCGCCGCGATGATATCGAGGCCGATGTCGCCCTTGGCGAGGCTGGTGACGATGGTCCACAGCAGATAGGCGAGCACCGGCACGATGCCGGCGGTCCAGGCCCACCCGGCCGCGTCGGCAAGGCCCGCGAAATAGAGCACGAGGCCGATGACGAGCGAGAGGGCCGGGATGGCGGCCAGCGCCAGCGCCCGCCGCGAGATCGTCTTCATGATGGGCCGCCGATCTCCGCCAAGACCTGGAATGATTCCAGTCTAGCGCCTTCGGGACAGCGCTCGTCAACGGTGGGGAGCGCCTGTGGGTGGCTTCGCACTCGGTCGGGCGGCGGAAGCCGCTTGCGCACGCCAGGCTTTCTGCCTCGCGGGAAAATAATCTATCCCCGCCCCCTCTCGCCGGGCGCATACTTGCCTCATCCCCACCCACCGAAGAGGGCGAACCGGTCGTTCCGTTTGCGGGTGGGGCTCGGCGGGCCTTGGGGGCGAGGGGTCACGAGCCTCGCTCCAAAGGGCGGCCGGAACTCCGATGCGCCGGGTCCGTACACGCGGGCCAGCGGCGGGCGTTCGGCTTCTTCCGTAAGGAGGAGGCTGGCGTGGGACTTGCCGCCGGGTGACCCAGCAACGAAACACCCACGGTCCATCGGTACCGGTCGCAGATCTCGTCGGCGTGGGGCGCCGGCTGCCTCAAGCGGGCGGCTCGGGCACCTCATCCATCATCTTCAGCCGGCGCGCCGCCCGCGCGCAGGCACTCGGCCGCCCCGCGCGACCTCTTCTCTCGAAACCCTGCGGCCACGGCCGGCGGGGCATGTCCGCATGCGCCTTGTGCGGGGTGGTTCGCATGCTTACACTTGGAGCCAACTAAGGCACTCGTGATGAGCTGCGCGCCGAGCCTTTCTCGTGGTTTGAGCCTGCGCGGCCGAGGATCGAACATTGACCATATCGGGCGAGGATCCGCACCGCGCGGATTCGGGTGCGCCCGTCACAGGACCGCCCGTGGACCGGGCGGACCTTGTCGGGAAGGGCGTAGCTGCGCGTCCGCCTGAGGGCGGTGCGCCCGGCGGCGGCAAGCGCAAGGGACGGCGCCGCAGCAAGAAGCGCGGACCCGTGTTCGCGCCCGGCCAGCCGCGTCCCCCGGCGGGACGGGCCGAGGACGCAAGGCCGGCGGCGCAGAAGGCGGCCCCCGCGGCCGCGCCGCGACCGAACTCCGCCGTATCGAACCCGGTCACGATGCGGTCCGGTGGCCGTGACGGCCTCTATGCGGCGCTCGACCTCGGCACCAATAATTGCCGCCTGCTGATCGCGCAGCCGCGCGAGCGCGGGTTTCGCGTCGTCGATGCCTTTTCGCGCATCGTGAGGCTCGGCGAGGGCGTCGGCTCATCCGGTCGTCTGGGGGAAGCGGCCATGGAGCGCGCCGTCGAGGCGCTGCGCATCTGCTCCGCCAAGCTCAAGGATCGCGGCGTGCGCCGCACGCGCCTCGTCGCGACCGAGGCGTGCCGCCTCGCGGACAATGGCCGCACCTTCCTCGACCGGGTCCGGCGCGAAACGGGCCTGTCGCTCGAAATCGTCTCGCGCGAGACCGAGGCACGGCTCGCCGTCTCTGGCTGCGCGTCGCTGATCGACCCGACCACCAATGGAGCGCTGCTGTTCGATATTGGCGGCGGCTCGTCGGAACTGGTCTGGGTCGACCTGACGCGGCCGGCCGAGCGCCACCGGCGGCGCATGTCGGATCGGATCCGCACCTGGGCGTCGCTGCCCGTCGGCGTGGTGACGCTCTCCGAGCGCCATGGCGGCGAGATGGTGACGCCGGATGTGTTCGAGGCGATGGTCGCGGAAGTCGCCGACATGCTGCTCGCCTTTCCCGACGCCGCCGCGCTCGATACGGCGGTCTCGGCCGGCAAGCTGCACATGCTCGGCACGTCCGGTACGGTGACCACGCTGGCGGGCGTCCATCTCGGGCTGCCGCGCTATGATCGGCGCAAGGTCGACGGCACCTGGATGTCGGCCGGGGAGGTCGACCGGATGATGACGCTCGTCACCGGCATGGATTACCAGGCGCGCATCGCCAATCCCTGCATCGGACGCGAGCGCGCCGACCTCGTGCTCGCCGGCTGCGCGATCCTCGAGGCGATCCGGCGGCGCTGGCCCTGCGAGCGGCTGCGCGTGGCGGACCGGGGCCTGCGCGAAGGCATCCTGGTTGAAATGATGACGGAGGACGGCGTCTGGCGCCGTCCGCAGACACCGAGAACGGAACGTCCGGCATGAAGGGACCAGTCAAGGGATCAGGCGGGCGCGAGCTCACGGTCCGGGTCAAGACCGCACGCGGGCGCACCGCCTCGTCGCAGCGCTGGCTGGAACGGCAGCTGAACGATCCCTATGTCGCGCGCTCCAAGCGCGAGGGCTATCGCTCGCGCGCCGCCTACAAGCTGATCGAGATCGACGACAAGCATCACATTCTGGCGCCGGGCAAGCGCGTGGTCGATCTCGGCGCCGCGCCGGGCGGCTGGTCGCAGGTCGCCGTGCAGCGCGTGGGCTCGACCGACGCCGATCCGCGCGTGGTCGCGATCGACTATCTCGAAATGGACGAGCTTCCCGGCGTGAAGCTGTTCATCAAGGATTTCCTCGACGAGGACGCCCCGGCCCTGCTCGAACAGGCGCTCGGCGGTCCGGCGGACGTGGTGCTCTCCGACATGGCCGCGCCGACCACCGGCCACCAGCAGACCGACCATCTGCGCACGATCTACCTCGCCGAGGTCGGCGCCGATTTCGCGCTCAACGTGCTGCGGCCCGGCGGCCACTTCCTGTCGAAGGTGTTTCGCGGCGGCGCCGAGGGTAGCCTGCTCACGACGCTGAAGCAGAACTTCGCGACCGTGCACCACATCAAGCCGCCGGCAAGCCGCGCCGGCTCGGTCGAGCTGTTCGTGCTGGCCAAGGGCTTCAAAGGCCGCAAGGCGGATGTCGACGCGGACGCGGAGCCGGGCGATGCGGGTGAGGACGGGAGCGGCTGGCAGCCCTGAGGTGCGATGCCGTCGGCCTGGGCGTCCGATCTGCCATCCTGCTGTCTTGGATACCCGGACGGTTGAATAAACCACGTCATGGGGGCAGCCTGCTGAGCGTCGAGTTCATCGCTGGGGGAACGGACGCCATGAGACTGTATTTCAGTCGCAATCCCAATCCGCGGCTCGCCGTGGCGGTCGCCCGGCATCTGGGCTCGCCGGTTGCCTTTTCGTTTGCCTCCCCGTTCGCGCCGGACCAGGCGGAAAAGTTCCGGATGCTGAACCCGAGCCAATTGCTTCCCATCCTGGAAGAGCCGACGGGCGCGCTCTGGGAGGCCGACGCCATCGCCTGCCGCCTGTCGCGGCTCTCCGGGACCGGATTCTGGCGTACCGACGACGAGGAGCCGGACATGATCCGCTGGCTGAGCTGGGGCCAAGGCCGCTTCGTCGCTGCCTGCGACAAGGTGAGTTTCGAGTTCGGCACCAAGCAGCGCTACGGCTTCGGGCCGGTCGACGCGGCCAAGGTCGAGGAGGGGATCGCCCAGTTCCGCCAGTCGGCCGTCATGCTGGAGTCGGAACTGTCGGGCCGCGACTTCCTGCTGCGAAGCGGCCTCTCCTATGCGGATTTCCGCATGGCGACGTTTCTGCCCTACAACGATGTCGCTGGCCTGCCGCTCGAGGAATTTCCGGCCTTGCAGGCGTGGTACGACCGGCTTCAGGCCATTCCGGCCTGGGCCGATCCGTTCGCCGGGCTGGAGGCACCGCAGCTGCCCGTCGTTCAGCTGGCCAGCGAGCGGGCTCGGAAGCCGGCCTGAGGCGGGTCGCCGCACTGGAACGGCGACCCACCCGGTGGCCGCGGCTCAGTCCTTCTTGGGCAGGAACGCCGTCGAATAGACCTCGTCGATCGCGATCGGGGCCTTGAGGCCGCCATACTTCAGCAGGACGTCCTGCGTCTCCTTGATCGTGTCGCCGCTGAACGCGCAGGTGCCGTTCTTCTCGGTGAAGGGCGAGACGATGAAGTCCTTCTGCAGCGCGAGCTGGCGCTTCTGCTGCTCCGGATCGAGCTGTTCGCCGAGCTTGAGCACGGCCGCGACGGCCTCGTCCTGATGGGCGAGCGCATAGTCCCAGCCCTTCACGGTGGCGGCGACGAAGCGCTTCACGACATCCGGGTTCTTCTCGGCGAAGTCCTTGGCCGTGAAGATCGCTTCGGCATAGGCGTTGACGCCGTAATCCGCCGGGGCGAGCGTCGCGGTCTTGAAGCCGGCGAGCTCGACCGAGATCGGCTCGTTGACGATGAAGGCCGTCTTGGCGTCGACATTGCCGTTCATCAGGATCTCGTTGCCCATGGCGACGACCGCCTTCACCTTGGACATGTCGACGCCTTCCTTGGCGAGCATGGCCTGCGTGAACGCCCAGGGGCCGCCCTCGTTGTAGGCGAGCGTCTTGCCTTCGAGGTCCTTCGGCGTCTTGATGCCCGTCTTCTCGAGCGAGAGGACGCCGCCGGGATATTTCTGGAAGCAGGCGGCGACGATGACGAGGTCCATGCCCTCGGCCTTGCCGAAGATCACCTGGCCGGAATCATTGGTGCCGAAGGTGTTGGCGCCGGTCGCGACGAGCGCCGTCGAGTTGATGTTCGGGCCGCCCGGCAGGATGTCGACGTCGAGGCCGGCATCGGCGTAGAAGCCCTTTTCCTTCGCCATGACATAGCCGGCGCCCTGGACGTTGAGCAGCCAGGCGAGGCGTAGCGACACCTTGTCGGCGGCCGAGGCGTGGCCAGCCGAGAGCGCGACCACGCCGGCAAGCGCCGCGGCAGCCGCCGATCGGACGAGGTTTCGGACGTTTGGCTTCATCATGTGTTCCCTTGGTTTCTTGTGGGGAGGAAGGGGAGGGGAAGCGTCAGCTTTCGAGGCGCGCGTCGGGCCAGAACAGGCAGAGCCGCTCCAGCGCGACCACGACGTAGAAGAGGGCGATCGTCGCCACGCAGGAGCAGAAGATCGCCGAGAACAGCATGGTGGCGTCCTGGCGGTAGCCGGCATTCACGATCACGGTGCCGATGCCGAGATTGGCGCCGGTGAACTCGGCGACGATCGCGCCGATCACGGCGCCGCCGGCGCTGATGCGCAGGCCCGCGAAGGTGTAGGGCATCGCCGCGAAGACGCGCACCTCGCGGAAGGTCTGGCCGGGCGAGGCGCCGATCACGCGCATCAGCTCGAACACCTGCCGGTTGACCGAGCGAAGACCGCGCACCGTGTTCACGAGGATCGGGAAGATCGTGATGATGGCGGAGACAGCGATTTTCGGCGCGATGCCGAAGCCGAGCCAGATCGTCAAAAGCGGCGCGATGGCTAGGATCGGCACCGTCTGCACGATGATCGCCCAGGGGAAAAGCGCCCGCTCCAGGATGCGCGACATCAGGAAGATGAGCGCAAAAGCGAGCGCGATGATCGTGCCGAGGATGAGCCCCGCCACCGCCGCCTGCATGGTGACGAAGACGTTCTGCGCCAGCGGCTCGGCGTCGGCGATGATCCGCTGGATGACGACGCTCGGTGCGGGCAGCAGGAATTTCGGGATCCTGAAGAAGGCGACGGCCGCCTCCCATGCGAAACCCACAGCGAGGAAGACGAGAATGGCGGGGGCATAGGCCGAGAGCAGGGTCCGCAGCCGGCCGGGTCCCTTGCCGGGGGACGGTGCGAGCACCTCGCTCGCCGCTTCGCCGGTCGCTTCAGTCATGGCTGATGACCTCCTCGAGACGGGCGAGACGCGCGATGAAATCGCCGCCCTGCCGGATCGCCGCCCGGCGCGGCCGCGGCAGGTCGACCTCGATCACCGCGCGCACGCGGCCGGGATGCGGCGCCATCACGACGACGATGTCGGAGAGGTAGAGCGCCTCCGCGAGATTGTGGGTGACGAAGACGATAGTGCGGTTCTGCTCCTGCCAGAGGCGCACCAGCTCCTCGTTCATCTCCTGGCGGGTGAACTCGTCGAGCGCGCCGAAGGGCTCGTCCATCAGCAGGATCTCGGGATCGTAGCTGAGCGCGCGGGCGATCGAGACGCGCTGGCGCATGCCGCCGGAGAGCTGGCTGGGATAATGGCCCTCGAAGCCCTGGAGGCGTACGAGCTTCAGCAGCTCCCGCGCCCGCTCCTCGCGCCGCGCCGGCTGCACGACCTTCTGGATCTTCATCGGCAGCGCGACATTTTCGAGCGCCGTGCGCCAGGGCAGCAGCGTCGCTTCCTGGAACACGAAGCCGAAGCGGCGGTCGCGCTGGTAGAGGTCGGGGGTCATGCCGTCGACCGTGACCTGGCCCACCGTCGGCCGGACCAGCCCGCAGATGAGGCGCAGCAGCGTGGACTTGCCGCAGCCGCTCCGCCCCACGATCGAGACGAAGCGATTCTTCGGGATCGCAAGATCGATCCCCTTGAGCGCGGTGACGGGGCCGCTCGGCGAGTCGAACACCATCGACACGCCCGCGATCGAAATCGCCGGCAAATGGCCGCCGGACTCCTGAGCGAGGGCTGCGCTCATGCCGCCGACGACTGGCCCGGACGCGGGCGCAGCAGCTCCCTGATCTTGACGCGCATCATCATGCCCGGACGGTCGCACGTCATATGCAGCTCGCGCCCTTCGGACGCGTCGAGCGGCACGTTCTCGTCGGTGGATTCGAGGATGAGCTTGTCCTCCTCGCTGACCCGCTTGTCGAAGGCGATGACCTTCTCGGACGGCACCTGCTCCTCGGTGTCGTTGCGGATCACCCATTGCACGAAGCGCGTGCGCGCCTCGTCCATCGGCGTGGCGGCGGTGCAGAGGATGTTCTCGAGCCCGTTCGGATAGGTGATCTTGCCGGTCCGGAAGAAGGGCACGAAGAAACGGTTCGCGGTGCGGCGCACCGTGCGCTCCGTGGTCATGCCGATCGCGTCGCGCATCCCTTCCGGATTGCGCACCGGCACTTCGGTACGCATGACGAAGCCGTCTTCCATCTCGTCAAGCGTGAAGGGCGGGGGGATTGGATCGGTATCGCCGAAGCTGCCCTTATGGACGAAGGCAAAGTGCGCGTTGTCGAACGCGTTCTCCATGATACGCAGCGGCGCGCAGTTCCAGTCGTCGCAGAACTCGATCACCTGGCGATAGCCGGGCGCGCCGAATTCGGGGATCACCGGGATGTCGTGGAAAGGCTCCTCGAGCGCCACCCAGACGTGATTGTACCGCTCGACGCAGCGATAGCCGGCGACGCCGAAGGGATGCGGCTTCTCGACGACATCCTGCGGAACCTTGACGCAGGCGCCGCCGCCGTCGAACGCCCAGCCGTGATACGGGCAGACGATGTTGCCGTCCTCGACGGTGCCGAGCGACAGCTTGGCGGTGCGGTGGAGGCAGCGGTCCTTGACCGCGCGCGGCGCCCCGCTTGCATCCTTCCACAGCACGATGGGCTCGCCGAGCAGCTTCATCCCGATCGGCTTGTCGGCGAGCGCCGACATCGGCATCACGCAATACCAGAACTTCCGCAGGAGCGGCTCCTGGGTCACTCTCATTCCCGGTCTCCTTTTCAGGCCGGGAGTGATCAGCAAGTCTGGTGCCAGCCGCGAACCGTCCGGGGATCCGGCCGCCGCCTCATGTCTGGAATGACTTCAGCTTAGGCAGACGGCGGCAAATTGGTCGGATGCCGACAAACTGTGCGCAATCAGGCGCGCTCGCGCATGGCCGTGACGGGATCTGGCGCCAGCGGCGGGCGCCTGCCGCGGCCGGACATTTCCTCGCCGGCGCTGGCGGGCATGCGGATGAAGAAGATCGCCGCGCTCATCGAGATCAGCCCGATGACGATGAAGGCCGGGTGGAAGGTGGCGACTTCGATCTGGCCGCCGGTCGAATGCAGCGTGAGTTCCAGCGAGATGGCGCCAATCGACACGCCGATGGACATCGAGAGCTGCTGGAAGACGCTGGTGAGGCTCGTCGCCCGGCTCATGCGGTTCTGCGGCACGTCCGCAAAGGCGAGCGCATTGGCACTGGTGAATTGCAGCGAGCGGAAGAAGCCGCCGATGAAGAGCAGCACCGTCATGGCGGCGAGCGGCGTGCCGACGTCGAACAGCGCCGGCATGGCGATGAAGATCGCGGCGATGAACGAATTCGCGATCAAAACGCTGCGGAAGCCGAAGCGGCGCAGCAGCGGCGGCGCCACGAACTTCATCGCGATGGCGCCGATCGCCGAGACGAAGGTGATCGAGCCGGACTGGAACGGCGTCAGGCCGAAGCCGAGCTGCAACATCAGCGGCAGCAGGAAGGGCAGGGCGCCGATGCCGGTCCGGAAGAGCAGCCCGCCGATGACGCTGGCCGCAAAGCTCGGGATGCGAAACAGGGAAAGGTCCAGGATCGGATTGTCGATGCGCCGGCTGTGAAGGACGTAGAGGATCAGGAGGGCCGCGCCGGAGAACAGGATCGCCAGCACATAGGGCCAGGGCATCAGATTGAGGCCGAGCGAGGTCGAGCCGGTGACGAAGCCGGCGATGCCGAGGCTCGACAGCACGAAGCCGAGATAATCGAAGGCCACGCGCTCCTCGCCGCGCACGTCGGGAATATAGAGCGTCGCGAGGAAGAGACCGAGAATGCCGATCGGCACATTGATCCAGAAGATCCAGCGCCAGTCGAAATAGGTCGTGATGAAGCCGCCGAGCGGCGGGCCGACCACGGGGCCGATCAGCGCCGGCACGGTGAGCCAGGCGAGTGCGCCGACGAGCTCGGCCTTCGAGACGGATTTGAGGATCACGAGGCGGCCAACCGGCACCATCATCGCGCCGCCAATGCCCTGCAGCACGCGCGAGGCGACGATTTCGCCGATGGAATGGGAGAGGCCGGAACAAATCGAGCCGGCCGTGAACAGGACGATGGCGAGCCGGAACACCGTCCGCGCGCCGAAGCGGTCCGCGAGCCATCCGGACGCCGGGATGAAGACGGCGATCGTCAGCAGATAGGACGTCAGCGCCAGCTTCATATTGATCGGGCTGACGCCAAAATCCTTGGCGATGGTGGGCAGCGCCGTCGAAAGAACCGTCGAATCGAGGTTCTCCATAAACAGCGCGCAGGCGACGATCAAAGGCAGGAGGATACGATCGGGCAGCAGGCGGGCAGGCATGGTCGCTTCCAGGCAATGGCGTGGCGAAGCGTCGTGCCGCTCGTCGTCACCCGGGCCGGCGGCGGGGGTGGAGTGCCGGCCCGTGGTGGAAACTATTGTCGCCTTATCAAAAGGCAAGGGGCGCCGGACCGGGAATCGTGCGGAGTCGACAGGCGCCAAAATGGCGCGTTCACGCCATCGGTGCAAAAAACCTTTGGTCTGGCGGGGCCGGGGGAGTATGACCGTCGCCTTCCATTCCGCGCCTCACTTGGGCGCGCAAGAGAAAGAACCAAATGACCGCCGCCAAGCTCGACGAAACGCTCATCGAACAGCTGATCCAGGACCGCATCGAAGCTCGCCGCGCGCGCGACTTCGCCAAGGCCGACAGCATTCGCAAGACGCTCGACGGGATGGGGCTGATGATTATTGACGGCAAGGACGAGGCGACCGGCGAGTTCTGGACGACGTGGGAAGTGCGAACGGCCGGGGAGGACACTCCGTGACACGCGAGCGCCTCACTCTGTTTGACACCACGCTGCGCGACGGCGCGCAGACCAATGGCGTCGACTTCTCGGTCGAGGACAAGGTCCTGATCGCCGGCCTGCTGGACGAGCTCGGCCTCGATTATGTCGAGGGCGGCTATCCCGGTGCGAACCCGACCGACAACCGCCTCTTCACCGAGCGGCGCACCAAGCGGGCGAAGTTCACCGCGTTCGGCATGACCAAGCGCGCCGGCGTCTCGGTCTCCAACGATCCGGGCATCGCCGCGCTGATCGGCGCCCAGTCGGATGCGATCTGCTATGTTGCGAAGAGCTGGGACCATCAGGTCCGCCTCGCGCTCGGCACCAGCACCGAGGAGAACCTCGAAGGCATCCGCCTGTCCGTGCACGCCGCGATCGAGGCGGGCAAGGAGGCGCTCGTCGATTGCGAGCACTTCTTCGACGGCTACAAGGCCAATCCGGATTATGCGCTCGCCTGTGCGCGCACCGCCTATGAGGCCGGCGCCCGCTGGGTCGTGCTCTGCGACACGAATGGCGGCAGCCAGCCTGCCGAGGTGGAAGCGATCGTGCGCGCCGTGACGGAGGTCGTCCCCGGCGGGCATCTCGGCATCCACGCCCATAACGACACGGAGCAGGCCGTCGCCAATTCGCTGGCGGCCGTGCGCGGCGGCGTACGCCAGATCCAGGGCACGCTCAACGGCATCGGCGAGCGCTGCGGCAATGCGAACCTCGTCTCGATCATCCCGACGCTGCTGCTGAAGCCGTTCTATGCCGAGCGCTTCGAGATCGGCGTGTCGCTGGAGGCGCTCAAGGGCCTGACGGCGCTGTCGCATCGCTTCGACGAGATCGTCAACCGGGCTCCGAACCGGCAGGCGCCCTATGTCGGCGCCTCGGCCTTTGCGACCAAAGCGGGCATTCACGCCTCGGCGATCGTCAAGGACCCGAGCACCTACGAGCATGTCCCGCCGGAGTCGGTCGGCAACAGCCGCCGTGTCCTCGTCTCGGACCAGGCCGGACGGTCCAACCTGCTGGCGGAGCTGTCCCGCCTCGGCATCGCCGTCGACAAGGCGGATACCCGGCTCGAGACGCTGCTGAGCGCGGTCAAGGAGCGCGAGGCGGTCGGCTATTCCTATGAGGGCGCCGACGCCTCGTTCGAACTGCTCGCCCGGCGCACGCTCGGTACCGTGCCGGAGTATTTCACGGTCGAGAGCTTCCACGTCACCGTCGAGCGGCGCTTCGATGCCGAGGGACGGCGGCGCCACTTCTCCGAGTCGGAGGCGGTGGTGAAGCTGCGTGTCGGCGGCGAGCGGCTGCTCACCGTCGGCGAGGGCAACGGTCCGGTCAACGCGCTCGATCGGGCGCTGCGCAAGGATCTCGGCGTCTATCAGGACGTCATCGCCGACCTCGAACTGATCGACTACAAGGTGCGCATCCTGAACGGCGGCACCGAGGCGGTGACGCGCGTTCTCATCGAGAGTCGCGACGGCACCGGCGCGAGCTGGTCGACCGTCGGCGTCTCCGAGAACGTCGTCGATGCCTCGTTCGAGGCGCTGATCGATTCGATCGTGTTCAAGCTCGTCCGGGCCGGCGTCCAGCCGGCCTGATCGCCGCTTTCGCAGGATTGTATGCAAGCGTATAATTCTCCGCTCCGAGGGCCCAGGGAGGCCGCTCGGAGTGGGAGGATGCAAATGGCTATGATGGCTATCGCTATCCCGATCGCGTCAGGTCAGCTGGCGCATTTCGAGAGCTTCATTGGACATCTGAACGGCGACAAGAAAGCCGAATTCACGGCCAGCCGGAAGCGACTGGGCGTGCGCGAACGAACGTTCCATCAGCATACGCCGATGGGCGATTTCGTGGTCGTCACACTGGAGGGCGACGATCCGGCCGGCGCTTTCGCGAAGTTCGGCGCAGGAACCGACCCCTTCACGACGTGGTTCCGCTCGGAGGTGAACGCGATCCACGGCGTCGACCTAGCCGCGCCGCCGCCCGGGCCGATGCCGCGCCTGCTGCTCGACACCGGAGCCTGAGCTCTCGCGGCGCGGTCCGCACACGGCCCGCGCCGCCCCCGCTCAGAGATCGGCGATCGGGATCGATTCCGCTGCAGCCGGCTTCGGCCGTGACGGCACAGCGGCCGCCGCAGATCGCAGCATCGGCACGACATCGGCGATCCGTTCCGCGACGAGATAGCTCACCTCATATCCCGAGCGGATGAAGCCCTCGTCGCCCATGTGACGCAGCAGGGCGACGAGTGGATCCCAGAAGCCGTTGATATTGGCCATCAGCACGGGCTTGCGATGCTGGCCGAGCTGGGCCCAGGTCATGATCTCGACCAGCTCTTCCAGCGTGCCGATGCCGCCGGGAAGCGCGACGAAAGCGTCAGCGCGATCGAACATGGCGCGCTTGCGCTCATGCATGTCGCCGGTGACGTGCAGCTCGTGCGCCGTCTCCAGCATCACTTCGCGCTCTTTCAGGAATTGCGGGATGATTCCCGTCACGTGGCCGCCGGCCGCCATCACGGAGCGGGCGACGATGCCCATCAGTCCGATGGAGCCGCCGCCATAGACGAGGCCGATGCCGGCCGCGCCCATGGCACGGCCGAGCGCCTCGGCCGCCTCGGCATAGACCGGGTCGCCGCCCGAGGAGGAACCGCAATAGACACAGATCGTGGAAATGTTGGCCATCGAATTGTCCTCGCATCGCGGCCGCGGGGCGTCAAGCGCCGAGGGCGGGACGATTTGTCGGGGGAATCAACCATTTCCGAGCCTTGTCGCGTCGCGGAATACTCGTATAGAGTTTCGCGCAAAGGGGCGGGTTTCCGCACCGGCTGCGCTGCAACCGCCCGATCGGGCAACGGGCTGATCGCCCGTTCTTGGCAAGGTTCGAACATCGATGGCTGACCAGACACCGCCGGGTCCACGCACGTCCGGCCGCATTGCCGGCGTGATCGCTCTGGTTGCGCTGATCCTCGGCCTTTACTACGCGGTGACCGCAGGGCCCATCCACAAGGAAGATGCCGGAAAAGAGACCGCCGCGGCGCCGGACGCCGCCAAGAGCGGGTCGGCCGAAGCCGGCAAATCCGAGGCGGCTCAGACGGATGCCGCTGGCGCCGAAGCGCCGAAGGCTGCGGCTGACGCGGCCAAGGGCGCTGCCGAAGACAAGGGCGCTGCCGAAGACAAGACCGCCGCCGCGCCGGGCGCGACGAGCGAGCCGAAGACCGGCGCGGATGCTGCCGCTGGCGACGCCGCTGCTGCCAAGAATGCCGAAGGGCAGGGCACGGCCGGCAAGGAAGCCGCTGCCGGTGCTGGTGCCGCACCCGCCGACGGTCAGGCCGCGGCTTCTGCCGCCTCCGAAGCGCCGAGCTTCGATGTCGTGCGTGTCGAGCCGACGGGCGAAGCGGTTGTCGCCGGTCTCGCGGCGCCCAAGGCCACAGTCGAGGTGCTCGACGGCTCGAGCACCGTCGGCAAGGGCGAGGCGAATGAGCGCGGCGAATGGGCCATCGTGGTCGACAAGCCGCTGCCGCCCGGAACGCACGACCTCTCGATCCGTACCACCTCGCCCGACGGCAAGACGCAGGCTCTTTCCGAGCAGCGCGTCGCGGTTGAAGTGCCCGAGCCAGGCAAGGGCGATGCGCTCGTCGTGCTGAACGCGCCGGATGCGCCGAGCCGCGTGATGCAGGTGCCGGGCGGCGACAAGACCACGCCGGGCGTCGCGAAGTCGCAGGACCAGCAGGTCGCGACTGCCGAGCCGTCGCCGAATTCCGCCGACGGAGCGCCGCAGGGTGCCGCTGCGGCCGACAAGGCCGCGCCGGGATCGACCGACGCTGCGCAGGCGTCGCAGCCTGCCGCTGGCACCGCGCCTGCGGGCCAGGACGCTGCGGCCGCCGCCGACAACAAGTCCACGCCGGCAGCGCCGGATGCCACGACAGCCGAGAACAAGACCGCGTCGGCGCCTGACGCGGCCGCATCGACCTCGGGTGACACCGCGACCGCACCTGCCGCCGCGACCGCTGGCGCCACGCCGTCTGCCAATACCGAAGCGGCTGCCCAGCCGGCCGTCGCGCCAAAGGTTACCGTCGATGCCGTCGAATTCGAGAACGGCACCATCTATATCGCCGGCTCGGCTGCGACCGGCGGCACCGTGCGCATCTATGTCGATGGCGTGCCGGTCGGCGATGTTGCGACCGGCGAGGGCGGCCGCTGGCTGTTGGAGAAGAAGCACGAGATCAAGCCGGGCCAGCATACGGTCCGCGCCGACCAGATCGACAAGGACACCGGCAATGTGGTCGTCCGCGCCGAGGTGCCGTTCGAGCAGAGCGCCGATGTCGCGATCCTGGCGCCCGTGACGACGGAAGGCGGCGGCAGCGCCGGTGTGAGCGCCGCCGGCACCATGCCCGGACCGCAGAACGTCATCATCCGTCGTGGCGACAATCTGTGGACGATCTCGCGGCGCCTCTACGGTAAGGGCGTCCGCTTCTCGACGATCTATGAGGCGAACACGGACCAGATCCGCGATCCGCACTGGATCTATCCCGGCCAGATCTTCGTGCTGCCGGCGGGCGATGCCCGCTGGACGAACTGACCGTCACTCCCTATCTGCAAGGTCCGATCGGAGTCGGGCCGCCCGGCCCTGACCCGCTCCACGCTTGCGTGGGGCGGGTGTCTGCATTTCCGGGGTGCCATGCCTCGGGACCGCCTACGGGAGTGTTACAAGAATGAGCGCAGCAAACGGCGCCGTGCCGGGTCCGGCCGAACCCGCCTCCACGGCCACCACAGGCGCTGCGCCGCCCCGGCCCAAGGCGACTGACGAGCGCGCCGCCTTCGCCACGCTCAAGCGGCTCTGGCCGTTCATCTGGCCGAGCGATCGCCCCGACCTCAAGATGCGCGTCGCCCTGGCGCTGGTCGTGCTCGTCGCGGCGAAGCTCGTCACGGTCATGGTGCCCTATGCGTACAAATGGGCCGCCGACTCGCTGACGGCGGCGCGTGGCGCCGACACGAGCGCGGGGATCGCCACGGTGCTGACCGTGCCGATCCTGCTGGTCATCGCCTATGGCGGCGGCCGCATCCTGCTCAACCTCTTCAACCAGCTCCGCGATGCGCTGTTCGCGCGCGTCAGCGAGCATGCGATCCGCCAGCTCGGCCATCGCGCCTTCGTGCACATGCATCGCCTGTCGCTGCGCTTCCATCTGCAGCGGCGCACCGGCGGTCTGTCGCGCACCATGGATCACGGGATGAAGGGGGTCGATTCGATCGTCGACCACATCATCCTCAACACCGTGCCGACCGTGCTGGAGTTCCTGCTCGCCGCAGCGATCATCGCCTGGCAGTTCAACTTCACCTATCTCGGCGTGATCGTCGCGACGGTCGTCGCCTATGTCTGGTTCACCATCGTCGCCTCGAACTGGCGCATCGCGCTCCGCCGCGAGATGAACGCTTCCGACACGGAGGCGAATTCGAAGGCCGTCGACTCGCTGCTCAACTACGAGACGGTGAAATATTTCGGCAATGAGGATTTGGAGGCCGAGCGCTACGATCGTTCGCTCGCGCGCTACGAGGCCGCCTCGATCAAGACCTGGACGTCGCTCGCCTGGCTGAACATCGGCCAGACGGTGATCTTCACCATCGGCATGACGACCTGCATGGTGCTCTCCGGCCTCGCGATCCTGCGCGGCGAGCAGACGCTCGGCG
This sequence comes from Kaistia hirudinis, assembly GCF_014196455.1. Classification (GTDB taxonomy): domain Bacteria; phylum Pseudomonadota; class Alphaproteobacteria; order Rhizobiales; family Kaistiaceae; genus Kaistia; species Kaistia hirudinis. The sequence goes on along the minus strand of NZ_JACIDS010000001.1, from coordinate 721,279 downwards.
ATTTCGTCATGATCAATGCGCTGCTCATCCAGCTTTCCTTCCCGCTGAACTTCATCGGCATGATCTATCGCGAGCTGAAGCAGGGCCTCGCCGATGTCGAGGCGATGTTCGACCTGCTGGACGAAGGCGAGGAAGTCCGCGACAAGCCGGGCGCGCCAGCGCTGCCAGCCGGTCCGGGCGCGCTGCGCTTCGAGGACGTCGCCTTCCATTATGACGCCGCGCGGCCGATCCTGAAGGGTATCTCGTTCGACGTGCCCGCGGGCCACACCGTGGCGATCGTCGGTCCCTCGGGCGCCGGCAAGTCGACCATCTCGCGCCTGCTCTTCCGCTTCTATGACGCGACCGGCGGCCGTATCACCATCGACGGCCACGACATTCGCGACGTGCAGCAGAACAGCGTCCGCGCGGCGATCGGCATGGTCCCGCAGGACACCGTGCTGTTCAACGATACGATCGCCTACAACATCCGCTATGGCCGGCCGAGCGCGAGCGAGGCCGAGATGCGCGAGGCGGCGCGGATGGCGCAGATCGCGGGCTTCATCGAGCAATTGCCGGATGGTTTCGAGACCGAGGTCGGCGAGCGCGGACTGAAGCTCTCCGGCGGCGAGAAGCAGCGCGTCGCGATCGCGCGGACGATCCTCAAGGCGCCGCCGATCCTGATCCTGGACGAGGCGACCTCGGCGCTCGACACGCATACCGAACGCGAGATCCAGGGCGCGCTCGATCGCGTCTCGAGCGGGCGGACCACGCTCGTCATCGCGCATCGCCTGTCGACCGTCGTCCATGCCGACCAGATCCTGGTGCTCGAAGCCGGGCGGATCGTCGAGCGCGGCCGGCACGAGGAACTGATGGCGCGCGGCGCGCTCTATGCCTCGATGTGGAATCGCCAGCGCGAGGCGGCGGAGGCCGCGGAGCGGCTCAGGAAAGTCGAGGACGAAGACGATCTCGGCATCGTGCGGCGCGGGACGAAGGCGGAGGACGCCGCGCTCCCGGCATGACGATCTGCCACCGCTGGGGCGCTTCACAGGGCGCCCCATCCGTGTTTTATGAGCGCCTCAGTGTGCGTTGCGACAAGAGGTAGGGCATGGATTCGGTGCTCAAATCGATCAGGGCGTCCCTGGTTCCGATCCATCGCGAGGGATACCCCTTCATCGCGATTCTCGCCTTTCTCTCGCTGTTCCTCGGCTGGCTCTGGGGGCCGCTCTTTTGGCTCGGCCTCGTCGTCACGGCGTGGTGCATCTATTTCTTCCGTGATCCGCCGCGCGTCACCCCGCTCGATCCCTCGCTGGTGATCTCGCCTGCCGATGGTCGCGTGTCGCAGGTCGGACCGGCCGTGCCGCCGCCGGAGCTTGAGCTCGGGCCGGCGCCGCGCCTCCGAATCTCCGTCTTCATGAATGTCTTCAATTGCCACGTGAACCGGGCGCCGGTTTCGGGACGGATCCGCCGCATCGCCTATAAGCCCGGCAAGTTTCTGAATGCCGAGCTCGACAAGGCCAGCGAGTTCAACGAGCGCAACGGCCTCGTGCTCGACAGCCAGCACGGCACGGTCGCCGTCGTGCAGATCGCCGGCCTCGTCGCGCGCCGCATCGTCTGCTTCAGCCGCGAGGCGGAACAGCTTTCCGTCGGCCAGCGCTTCGGCCTGATCCGCTTCGGCTCGCGGCTTGACGTCTATCTGCCCGAAGGGGCGGAGCCGATCGTCGCCGTCGGGCAGATCGCGATCGCCGGTGAGACGACGCTGGCGCGCTTCGGTGGCGGCCTGGCGGATCCAGCCGTCAGGATCGAGTGATGGAAACGCTCTTTCCGCCCTTCGATCCGGACGACGACAATGTCCGGAGGCCGCGCCTGCGACAGGTGCGGCAGATCCCGATCCGGATGATCCTGCCCAACCTCATCACGCTGCTCGGCCTCTGCGCCGGGCTGACGGCGATCCGCATGTCGATCGAGGGGCGCTATGGCGAGGCGATCGGCATGATCGTGCTCGCCGCCGTGCTCGATGCCATCGACGGACGCGTGGCGCGCCTGCTGCGCTCGACGTCCCGCTTTGGCGCGGAGCTCGATTCGCTTGCCGATTTCGTCAATTTCGGCGTCGCGCCGGCGATGATGCTCTATGTGTGGATTCTCGACGGCGCGCGTTCCTTCGGCTGGATCGCGGCGCTCATCTTCGCCATTTGCGCGGCGCTGCGCCTCGCGCGCTTCAACGTCTCGATCGACGGTCCGAAACCGGACTGGCACGCGAATTTCTTTACCGGCATCCCGGCGCCCGCCGGCGCGCTGGTCGTGCTGCTGCCGCTCTATCTCGACAAGCTCGAAGTGCCGGTCGGCGTTGCGACGCTGCCGATCGTCCTCGTCTATACGATCGTGATCGGCCTGTTCATGGTCAGCAGCCTGCCGACATGGTCCGGCAAGAAGTTCGGCTCGCGCGTGCCGCGTGACGCGGTGCTGCCGCTGTTCGTCGTGGTGGTGGTCGTGGCGGCGCTGCTTCTGTCCTACCCGTGGCACGTGCTTGCCGCGGGGGCCATTTTATATCTCGCCGCGCTGCCCTTCGGCTGGCGCCTCTGGCATCGCTATGCCGAGGCCGAACGCCGGGCGAGCGAGAACTCTCCCTCGCCCTAGGCGTTTCAGGCGCCGGCGACGGCGCGGGCACGCTCCTCGAACGGCGCATCCGGGAAGGCGTCGCGCAGCGAGCGCAGCGCTTCCGAATCCGAGACGGGCGCCATCAGGTCGAGAACGCGGCGCATCTGCGCGATCTGCAGATCGAGCGCGGCGATGAAGCGCGGATCGTCGGCGGGAAGGGTTGCGCTTTCGAAGGCATGGACGGCGGACATCGGCTAAGGCTCCTCGGCGGCGGGTCAGCGTTCAGAACTCATTTGATTAAAACTTGATCCACGAAGGTTAACGTCACGTAAAGGTTAGCGGGTCGTGCACGCGGGATTGCGAAAACATGCAGCGCGATGCGCATGCTTGACGCTTGCCCGCTGGCGTCCGCCTGCGGCACTCTCCGCACCGAACAGCCTTCTTGAGGAAGGCCTCGCGAGAGAGACTTTCGATGACGACACCCTATCCGCGCGACCTCATCGGCTATGGCCGCACCACGCCCGATCCGAAATGGCCCGGCGGCGCTCATGTGGCCGTGCAGTTCGTGGTCAATTACGAGGAGGGTGGCGAGAGCAGCATCCTCGATGGCGACAAGGCGTCGGAATCGCTGCTGTCGGAGATCGTCGGCGCGCAGCCCTGGCCGGGGCAGCGCAATCTCAACATGGAATCGATCTACGAATATGGTTCGCGCGCCGGTTTCTGGCGCCTGTGGCGGCTGTTCGCGAGCCGCAAGATCCCGGTGACCTGCTATGGCGTGACGCTCGCCATGGCGCGCAATCCCGAGGCCGTCGCGGCCATGAAGGAAGCCGACTGGGAACTCGCCAGCCATGGCCTCCGCTGGCTCGAATACAAGGATTTCCCGGAGGAGGAGGAGCGTCGCCACATTCATGAGGCGATCCGCCTGCACACCGAGGTCGCCGGCTCGCGCCCGCTCGGCTTCTACCAGGGCAAGCCGTCCGACAATACGCTGAAGATCCTGATGGAGGAGGGCGGTTTCCTCTACACATCGGACAGCTATGCCGATGACCTGCCCTATTGGATCGCGGGCCCGCATGGCCCGCATCTGATCATCCCCTATACGCTCGACACCAACGACATGCGCTTTGCGACGCCGCAGGGCTTCAATGCGGGCGACCAGTTCTTCAATTATCTCAAGGACGCCTTCGACGTGCTCTACGAGGAGGGGGCCGAGGGCGCGCCGAAGATGATGAATATCGGGCTCCATTGCCGCCTCGTCGGCCGCCCCGGGCGCATCAAGGCGCTGGAGCGCTTCGTCGACTACGTCGCTTCCAAGGACAAGGCCTGGATCACCCGCCGCATCGACATCGCCTGGCACTGGCACGCGCATCACAAGCCCGCCTGATCGGCACAATGCCTGCCGCTGCGAAAGCGGCAGGCGCCCTCATGTCTGCCTATTGTCTCCCGCGACGAAGATGAACATGATCATCGGACCCACAGACCGCGAATGATGGCGGCGCAGAGGCAGTTCACCGGGAGGAGACGGACATGGCGTCCAAGAAGATATTGATGCTCGTCGGCGATTTCACCGAGGAATACGAGATCTTCGTGTTCCAGCAGGGCATGGAGGCGGTCGGGCATACGGTCCACGTCGTCTGCCCGGACAAGAAGGCCGGCGACATCTTGCGGACCTCGCTGCACGATTTCGAGGGCGACCAGACCTATACCGAGAAGCTCGGGCACAACTTCGTCATCAACAAGAGCTTCGGCAAGGTCGATCCGGCGGATTACGACGCCGTCTACTGCGCCGGCGGCCGTGGGCCGGAATATATCCGCACCGACAAGCGCGTGCAGGCGCTGGTTCGCCATTTCCACGAGGCGCAGAAGCCGATCTTCACGATCTGCCACGGCGTGCAGATCCTGATCGCGGTGGACGGCGTGGTGCGCGGCAAGAAGGTCGCGGCGCTCGGCGCCTGCGAGCCGGAAGTGACGCTCGCCGGCGGCACCTATATCGACCTCTCGCCCACCGAGGCCTATGTCGACGGCACGATGGTCTCGGCCAAGGGCTGGACCGCGCTCGCCGCCTTCATGCGCGAATGCCTGAAGGTGCTCGGCACGCGCATCGTGCATGAAGACGTCGTTTCCGCCGCTGCGCCGGCCGCGCGCAAGCGCAGCGCGAAATCATCCGAGCCTGTGTCCGCCAAGGCCGCCAAGCCAGCCAAGGCGCCCAAGAAGGATGCCGCCGCGCCGAAGCGTTCCGCGCCCGCGCGCCGCTCGCGGAAGAGTGAGGCCGTCGCAACGCCTTGAAACCCTGCTCTCCGGCGTTTAGTCGGATAGGGTATGGGAAAAGAGGTGATTCCTCCGCCCGGCGGTGACGTCGAGGGCATCAACCTGCGTGAAGCGCTGGAGAAGCGCTATCTCGCCTATGCGCTCTCGACCATCATGCACCGCGCGCTGCCGGATGCGCGCGACGGGCTGAAGCCGGTGCATCGGCGCATCCTGCATGCGATGCGCCAGCTCAAGCTCGATCCCAATTCCGGGTTCAAGAAGTGCGCGCGCGTGGTCGGCGACGTCATCGGCAAATACCACCCGCATGGCGACCAGTCGGTCTATGACGCGCTGGTCCGCCTCGCGCAGGAATTCGCCGTCCGCTATCCGCTCGTCGACGGCCAGGGCAATTTCGGCAATGTCGACGGCGATGGCGCGGCGGCCATGCGCTACACCGAAGCGCGCATGACCGAGGTCGCGGCCCTTCTGCTGGAAGGGCTCGACGAGGACGCGGTCGATTTCCGCGAGACCTATGACGGCGAGGACAAGGAGCCGATCGTCCTCCCGGGCAATTTCCCGAATCTGCTGGCGAATGGCTCCTCCGGCATCGCGGTCGGCATGGCGACGTCGATCCCGCCGCACAATGTCGCCGAGCTCTGCGACGCCGCGCTCGCGCTGATCAAGAAGCCGGAGATGTCGGTCGAGGAACTGGCAGCCATCGTTCGCGGCCCCGATTTTCCGACCGGCGGCATCATCGTCGACGACCACGCCGCGATCACCGAGGCCTATCGCACCGGCCGCGGCGGCTTTCGCGTCCGCTCGCGCTGGCATGTCGAGGACCAAGGCCGCGGCACCTATGTGATCGTGGTGACCGAGATTCCCTATCAGGTGCAGAAATCGCGCCTGATCGAGAAGCTTGCCGAACTCGTGCAGACGCGGCGCGTGCCGCTGCTGGCCGATGTGCGCGACGAGTCGGCGGAGGATATCCGCGTCGTGCTGGAGCCGCGCGCCCGCACGGTCGACGCGGCGCTGCTGATGGAATCGCTGTTCAAGCTCTCGGACCTCGAGAGTCGCATCTCGCTCAACATGAACGTGCTCTCCAAGGGCATCGTCCCGAAGGTGATGAGCCTCGGCGAGGTGCTGCGGGAGTGGCTCGACCATCGCCGCGAAGTGCTGCTGCGCCGCTCGCGCTTCCGCCTCGGGCAGATCCGTCACCGCCTCGAGGTGCTCGGCGGCTACATCATCGCCTTCCTCAACCTCGACGAGGTGATCCGCATCATCCGCGAGGAGGATGAGCCGAAGGCCGAATTGATGCGGGTCTTCGAGCTGACCGACCTTCAGGCCGAGTCGATCCTGAACATGCGCCTGCGCTCGCTGCGCAAGCTCGAAGAGATGGAACTCCGCCGCGAGCACGCCGCGCTCACCGAAGAGCAGGCGCAGATCGAGGCTCTGATGGAGTCCGAGCCGAAGCAGTGGCAGACGATCGCGTGGCAGATCGGCGAGGTTCGCAAGACCTTCGGACCCGACACGCCGCTCGGCAAGCGCCGCACCACCTTCGCCGAGGCGCCGACCCACGATGCCGTCGACATCGAGCAGTCGATGATCGAGCGCGAGCCGATCACCGTCATCGTGTCCGAAAAGGGCTGGATCCGCGCGCTGAAGGGCCATCAGGCCGATCTCTCGACGCTGACCTTCAAGACGGACGACCAGCTCAAATTCGCCCTGCATGCGGAGACGACGGACAAGATCCTGGTCTTCTCCACCGGCGGCAAGTTCTTCACGCTCGCGGCCGACAAGCTGCCGGGCGGCCGCGGCCATGGCGAGCCCATCCGTCTCATGGTCGACATGGACAATGAGACGGACATCGTCTCGGTCTTCGTCCACCGGCCGGAGCGCAAGTTGCTGCTCGCGGCGACCGACGGGCGCGGCTTCGTCGTTCCGGAAGCGGAGCTGGTCGCCAACACGCGCAAGGGCAAGCAGGTCCTCAATGTCGAGGCGCCCGACGAGGCGCGGCTCTGCGTCGAGGCGAAGGGCGACATGGTCGCCATCATCGGCCAGAACCGGAAGTTCCTGATCTTCCCGCTCGAGCAGGTGCCGGAGATGACGCGCGGCAAGGGCGTTCGGCTGCAGCGCTATCGCGACGGCGGGCCGGCCGATATGCGCGTCTTCGCCAAGGCGGACGGACTGATATGGGTCGATTCGTCCGGACGCTCGTTCACCCGCTCTATGGAGGAACTGAAAGACTTCATCGCGGAACGGGGCCAGGCCGGGCGCCTGCCGCCCGAGAAGTTCCCGAAATCGAACAGCTTCGGTACACCGACGCTGCCGTGACGGGATTGCTGGCTTCCTTCGATGCCCCGCGCACTTTCGGCGGGGAGCAGGCGGCGATGGTTCTGGCCCATCGCTGGTCGCCACGCATCGGCGCGCACATCGACCGCCTGAAAGCAGAAGCCGGCACGATGATGTCGGTCTATCTCGCCTACAGCCTTCCGCATGACGACGCGACGGTGCCCGAGGGCTGCGTGCCCGACATCGTCGTCCGGCCATCGGATGGTGCCGCCGTTCTGCCGCGCCGTGCCTCCTATGCCGAACGCTACGGCATCTGGACGGGCTCGGCGGACCGGTTCAGCTTTCCGGCGATGCTGGGGCCGCTGCGCGGCCTCGAGCACGTCTGGTTCGTCGAATATGACGTCGACTTCTCGGGCCATTGGGGCGATTTCTTCCGCTCCGTCGCCGCGCTGCCGGGCGACTATGTCGCGACCCATCTGCGCTCGCGCACCGATGATCCGGACTGGTGGCACTGGCGGACCCTCGAGACGCCACCGGAGACCGACCCGGCGACGCATCTCGCATCGTTCCATCCGGTCGCGCGCTTCTCGCGCCGCTTCCTCGAAGTCTATGCAAATGCGGTCGAGCAAGGCGACTGGGCCGGGCATACCGAGGCGCTTTATCCGACGATCGCGGCGCATCACGGCTTGTCGGTCGTCGATCTCGGCGGCAGCGGCGCGTTCGTGCCTAACGGGTGGGAGGGGCGGCACTATCGTCCGCCAACCGGTCCGACGCAGCTCTCGCCGCATTTCGGCTACAGGCCGCCTTTCAGCTTCCAGTATTTCCACGAGGCGCCGGAGCTGTTCCCGGAACGCGGCCGGCTGCATCACCCCGTCAAGGATGTCGACGCTTCCGGCCCGGCCGACCTTTTCATGGATCTCGGACAGGCTGTCGAGGCCGAAGCGGTCGTCGAAACCCTGCCCGAGCTCGATCCTCCGCCGATCGCCGACGCCACTATGCCGGTGCCGGACGCAATGTCCGAGGTGCCCTTGCAGACACCGGCGCAGGCAGCCCGTCCGCGATTGTCGATCCTTCAGAAGGCGCGCCGAGAGACGAGCCGCCTCCGCCGGCAGATCGCTGGCCTGTTACGCTGAGGCGAGGCTTCACTCGACGTCGGCCGCCGGCTCCCAGCCCTGGCCGGTGAGGTGTTCCTGTGGGCGGAAGCGGGCCTTGTAGCCCATCTTGCGCGAGCCCTTCACCCAATAGCCGAGATACACGTAGGGCAGCCCCATCCGGCGCGCGCGGGCGATATGGTCGAGGATCATCATCGTTCCGAGCGAGCGGTCGGGCATGTCCGGCTCGTAGAACGAATAGACCATCGACAGGCCATCCGAGAGCACGTCGGTCAGCGCTGTCCCGATGAGCGGCCCCTCGCCCTGGCCCGTGAACGCGGTGTCCGGGCCGCGGAAGCGATATTCGACCAGCATCGTCTCGACATGCGTGTCCTCGACCATCATGGCGTAGTCGAGCACCGACATGTCGGCCATGCCGCCTTCGGCGTGCCGCGCGTCGAGATAGCCGCGGAAGAGCGAATATTGCTCCGAGGTCGGCGCGGCCTCGACCCGCGTTCCGATTACGTCCCGGTTGCCGTCGATAACGCGGCGGAAGCTCTTCGTCATGCGGAAGCGCTCGACGGGGACGCGGACCGAGATGCAGGCCTTGCAGGTTTCGCAGGCCGGCCGATAGGCGATGTTCTGGCTGCGGCGGAAGCCGCCCTGCGTCAGCACCTCGTTGAGCGTGGAGGCCCGGCCGCCGACGAGATGCGTGAAGACCTTGCGCTCCATCTGCCCCGGCAGATAGGGGCACGGCGAGGGGGCCGTCAGGAAGAACTGCGGGGTATCGGTCGAGTGATGAGTCATCGCTCCTGCAGCCGACGCGCTTCACCGAAGCCCTGACGATAATACGCCGTCGCGTCGGATCGGAAGGGAAAAGAGCAGATCACCGCCTTGTGCGGACGAGCGGATCGGCATTGAGCACGATCGTACCGATCAGCATGTCGTGCAGGAGACGCTTGCGATTGGAGAGGAGACCCACGATCAGCACCAGCGGCGTCAGGAACGAGAGCAGAACCCAGTAGAGAATGACGTGGGCGGCGGCGAAGAAAAAGCCGATCCGCTCGCCATTTATGAAGCGGATCGTGACGCCGGCGAGCCGCATTCCGGGCGTCGCCGCCTTCGGACCGCCGAGCGTGAGCGCGACGTAGAGAACGGCGACGATCGCGAAGAAGGGCAGGGCGAAGAGCAGCCAGGCGAAGCCGAGCGTGAAGATGCCGAGCGCGAAGACGACGAGCACCGCCAGGAGTTCGAACACGCCGAGCAGGATCACGTCGACGATGAAGGCGAGAACGCGCTTCGACAGCACGCCCGAAAAGAGTTCCGGCTCCCGCGCGGGATCGAAGACCTCTTCGCCGTAATAGACCGCGTCGCGCTGCGCCATCGTGATCTCCATGAAACCGTCACAGCGAGAAAATGGTGCGTCAACCGCGCCGCTGCAATGCCGGGAGCCCTGTCGCAAGGGCGGGTCGCGCAGAGTGGGATGGGCCGACCTGTGGACAATGTCCGATCCCGTAACCTTTCTGACTTCACTTTGAGCCGGGTGGGGCCTCTGACGTATATTCAATCCTGTGCTGTTCAGACGCATCGCGGGTCGCAGACGGCGTAGGTCATGGGGGCGGAGGGCCGGTGTCGAGCCCTTCCTGAGAGGGCAAGGACGTGGCGTGACGGCATCTTCTTCATCGAACGAGCCGGCCTTGCAGCGCTCGACCGAGCGGTCGTCGTCGAAGGTCCTACGATGTCTCGGCGAACAGCGTCTGGCCCGGCAGGCCGTCTTCGTAGCCGGATTGGTCGCGCTGTTCGCGCTGGTCCTGCAGCGCAACATCACCTTCAGCCTGAATCACTCGCGGCTTTCGACCACGCCGAGCTATGACGACACGACCTATCTGCTCGACGCGATCCGGCGGTTGAACTTCGAACTCGCAAACGGCGTCGGAACGTTCGTATCCGGCTTCGTCCACGGGCCGCCGCACGCACCCGTGACCACGCTGACGGGGATGCTGGGTTTCGCGCTGTTCGGGCCCACGCCGCTGTCCGCCTATCTCGCCAATGGCTGGATCCTCGCCCTCTATATCGGTGTGATGGCGTATGTCAGCCGGCCACTGGCCACGATCCCGGCGCGCCTGCTGTTCGTCGCCGCGATGCTCTTCGCGCCGGCAAGCCACGCCATGATCACGGAGTTTCGGCCGGATCTGGCGGCGGGGCTGATCTTCGCCATCGCGCTCGTTGCCATCGTCTCGGTGGATCTCAGCCGGGCCAGCGTCGGCCGCCGGATCGCTGTCGCCGCCGTGGCCGTGGCGGCCACGATCGTGAAGCCGAGCGCCATCGTCATCGTCATCCCGGGCCTCGGCCTTGCCTTCGTGTTCTCACTCGCGCTGCGGGCATGGATCGGCTGCTCACCGATCGGCGCGCTGCTGCGGCGGGCCCTGTTGCCGATCGTCGCCTATGTTGTGCTGATGGTCCCGTTCGCGCTCGTCTGGGGCGGGCAGACCATCGCCTACATCTACCAGGCTCTTGTCAGCAATGCCGATGTCTGGCGTACCGAAGGCAGCCGCTACTACCACTGGACCTTCCACTATTCCGGATATGGCGGCACGCTGGCGCTGCGGCCCTTCAACGGGCTCGGATTCGCGCTGATCTGCGCCGATATCTGCCTGCTGGTGCGATATCGGCCCCGCGCGGAGCGCATCGCGCCCTTCGCGCTCTACCTCACCATCGCGATGCTCTATGCCGCCATGGCCCTGTCGGCTGAGAAGACGCTGTTCCAGGGCAGCTTCTTCTATCTGCCATATCTACTGGCGGTGGCCCTCGCGATGGTGCGCGTCCTCGTCACGCTGCGGGCGATGCTCCTGCCGTCCTGGGGGGCCGACGCGGTCCTGGCGTGTCTCGTCGCCGCGCTCGCATTCTCACGCCCGCTCGGATCTAGCTATACGCCTGTGCCGGCCTTCGCGCCGCAGTTGCCGGTCCTCCTCCAGAGCGTGGCAGACCGCACGGCCGACTTCCTGTCCCGCCGCACCATCGGGCCGGGCTGTCCGGACCGGATGCCTGTGCTGAGCGCGACGTATCCGGCGCCGCTGACGCCGGAAAGCGTGCTGTTCGAGCTGGCCGTGCGTGGCCATATCGCCAGGTTCGACAGCGTCTACCTCCTGCGAACGCGCGAGGCGATCCAGCAGACGATTGACGGTGCCGATATCGTGCTCGCGCCCGACCCATCCATGCCGGGGCTCGGCCAGAAGCTCCCGGGCAGCGTTTTCGGCGGCGACGTCCTCCACGACCTCCAGACCGATCCAACCTGGTCCGGACTGATTGTCGGAACGGTAGATGGCGCGCCGCTCTGGTTGTTCGAGCGGACGGCCTGCTTACCGGGCGCCGCCGCTGGGCAGCGAAACACGCCCTAGCCGCAAGACAAACAGGGCGGGCCGCCAATCACGGTCGGCAGCAATCCTCTGAAGGAAGCGCGGACGCGAACCGCTCGCGGCTCTGCGACGGCGCGCGCGGTTTATTGCGCGCATCAGATTGACGTGGGAATTTTACCCACATATCTTGCCTTAGAAGAGCGTCGTTGCCCTGGCGCGGTGCCGGTCTCGGGTCTTCCCGAGACGGCCGATCGGGGAGCCTCAGCCGATGTCCCGACGGGCTGTGGGCTTCGCCCAGGGCCGCTCGTGGCCTCTTGAATAGATTGAATTGACGATGGTCCGCGAAATGATCCGGTCAGCGTACGGGACGGCTTTGTCTGCGCCCGGCGCTCCCTCCGTCCACATGCCCCTTCTGGTCGCCAGCCTCACCGGTGCCAGCGTGGCCTCGGCCGAGGCACCGCCACGGGTGGGCATCTGGCGCCGCGTCGCGTTCGGGATCGGCCTCGTCGGCCTCTTTGCTTTCGTGTTCGAACGGAACATAGCGTTCAGTGCACTGCGTTCCCGCCTTTCGACCGTCCCGCGCTATGACGATGTCGTCTATCTGCTCGACGCCGTTCGACGACTGACCTTCGACATGCCGGGCGGGTTCGGCTCGTTTGCCGACGGCATCCTCGCCAACCCGCCCCACGCCCCGGCGAGCACGCTAACAGCTATGTTGGGCTTTACGCTGTTCGGACACGAAGTTCAGTCGGCCTATCTCGCCAATGGCTGGATCCTGGCGCTCTTCATCGCCGCGCTTGCCGTGATGAGCCGGCCGCTCGTCAGCCTTCCCGCGCGGTTTCTGCTCGTCGCGATCCTGCTTTTCGTCCCGATCAGCCACGTGATGATCACCGAGTTCCGACCCGACATGGCGGCTGGTCTCGTCTTTGCGCTCGCGCTCATTGCGATCGCAGCGACGGACCTGCTGACATCATCTCGCTGGCGGCGGATCGGGGTTGCTGCGCTCTGCGTCGCGGCGACGATCGTCAAGCCGAGCGGCGTTATCTTGGTGATCCCCGGGATCGGGATCGCGGTCGCAATGACCGCGCTTGTGCAGGCCCGTGCGACGGGCGTCCCTTTTGTTCGTGTACTCCGTGGCGCGCTCCTGCCTGCCGCGACGTATGTCGTGCTGCTTGCGCCCTTTGCGATCGTATGGGGACAACCTACGGCCCGGTACATCTACCAGGCGTTGGTCGGCAACAAGGACATCTGGCGGACGGATGGAGGCTTCTTGTTTCATGCGCTCTACCATTCGTTCGACCAAGGCGGGCGCGCTGCGCTCAAACCGTTCAACTGGATCGCGATCCCGGTCATCGCGGCCGACCTGTTTCTCCTGTCCCGCGCTGGTCCCAGCCGTGAGCGCCAGATTGCCCATGCGCTCTATCTGACCCTTGTCGTCCTCTACATCGCCATGGCGACGTCGGCGGAGAAGACACCCTTTCAGGGCAGTTTCTTCTATTGCCCCTTCGTCCTCGTCCTTGCCGGGGCCATGGCGCGGGTCGGTGCGGTGGCGCGCCAGATCTGGCCGAGCCGCAACGTGACACTGGCGCTGGCCGCCCTTGCGCTGGTTCTGCTGGCGACGCGGCCGATCGTAACCACTTTTTCGGGGCTGCCGGCCTCGGCATCGGAACTCCGGTCGCTGCTGACGCGAACCGCGGACGAGATTGCCAAATTCGGCGCAACGCAGAGTCCCGGCTCAATCTGCAGCGGGCGCAATCCGAGGCTGCTCACGACCAATCCCGAGCCATTCCCGCCCGAGGCGATCCTGCTCGAACTTGCCTTGCGCGGAATCAACGTCGACTACAGCACCTCGCCCTTGGCGCGAACCGCCAGCGAGGTCGATGCCCTCGTCGGCAATGCCGATCTGGTGCTCATTCCGGATCCAGCCATGCCTGGCCGCACCGACTTCTTACCGGGAACGGCCTTCGAGGCCGACCTGCTCGCCCGGCTTAGTCGCGATCCGGTCTGGACTGGCCGTGTGATGGGCGCGGTCGGCGGCGCGCCGCTCTGGTTGTTCGAGCGGACGGCCTGCCTGCCGGGCGCCACGCCGTTCTGAGGCTGGGACCGGAACGCTTCAGGCCTCCGGACCATCGAGACGGCGGACGGCGTAGCCGCGTTCCTCCAGCGCGGCCACGATTTCAGCCGCATGGTCGTGGCCATGGGTCTCGATCGTGACGTCAACGCTGGCGCCCTTGGCCGGGACCGAGAGCAGCGTGCGGTGGTGCAGCACTTCAAGGATGTTGCCGCCCTTCGCGCCGATCGTCGCAGCAATGTCGCCGAGCACGCCGGGCCGATCGGGGATGACGATGCGCACCCCGACAATGTGCTCCGAGCGCGCCAGCTCGCGCACCATGATCGAGGCGGCGAGTCGCGGATCGATATTGCCACCGCACAGCACCAGTCCGACGCTTCGCCCGGCAAAGCGATCGGGATCGGCGAGGAGGGCGGCGAGCCCTGCGGCACCGGCGCCTTCGGCCATGGTCTTCTGCAGCGTCAGATAGGCGTTCACAGCCCGCTCGATCGCACTCTCCGGCACCAGCACGACATCGTCGACATGCGTGCGCACGATTTCCCGCGTCAAGCGGCCGACCTCCTTGACCGCGATGCCCTCGGCCAGCGTATTGCCGCCGCAGCGCGCCTCGGTTCCGTCCAGCGCCGCGCGCATCGAGGGATAGAGCTCCGTCTCGACGCCGATGATCTCGGTATCCGGCGACAGCGCCCGCGTGGCGATCGCGATGCCCGAGATCAATCCGCCGCCGCCGATCGGCACAAGCAGAACGTCGAGCGGCGGCCCGTCCTCCAGCATCTCAAGCGCGATCGTGCCCTGACCACGGATGACGTGCGGATCGTCATAGGGGTGCACCCAGACGGCACCGGTTGTGTCCGCGATACCGGAGGCGATGGCATGGCATTCGACCAGCGTGTCGCCCTCGACGAGGACGCGGGCGCCGAACGAGCGCGTCGCCTCGACCTTCACGAAGGGCGTCGTCTTCGGCATGACGATCGTCGCGGGGATGCCGAGCCGCGCGGCGTGATAGGCGACGGCCTGCGCATGATTGCCGGCGGACATCGCGACGACGCCGGCCCGGCGCTCCGCGGCATCGAGCGAGAGTAGCTTCACCAGCGCGCCGCGCTCCTTGAACGACGCCGTGACCTGCAGGTTCTCGTATTTGACGGCGATATGCGCGCCGGTGAGCTTCGAGAGGCGCGGCGCGGGCAGGATCGGCGTGCGCAGGACCTCGCCGGCGATCAGCTTTGCGGCGTCGCGTATGTCGTCGAGGGTCGGGATCGGGGGGAGCGGCTGGTCCATCGGTCAGGAATTCCCATCAGGAAAGGCGCGTTGTCCGCCCTTCCTCGACCGCACGCCCGCGGCCGAGGAGCCCGTTCGGGCGCAGCACGAACAGGATCGTGATCACGGCGAGGACGACGATATCGCGGTTCGTACTGCCGAAATAGGCCGTCCATCCTGTCTCCATCGCGGCGATCAGGAGGCCGCCGAGCACAGCGCCGAGCAGCGAACCGGCCCCGCCGACGAGGCTTGCGAACAGCGCCTTGAGCCCGATCATGAAGCCGAGCGAATACGACGTTCCGCCATAGGAAAGCGCCAGCACCGCCCCGCCGGCC
Organism: Kaistia hirudinis; assembly: GCF_014196455.1. GTDB lineage: Bacteria > Pseudomonadota > Alphaproteobacteria > Rhizobiales > Kaistiaceae > Kaistia > Kaistia hirudinis. The sequence goes on along the minus strand of NZ_JACIDS010000001.1, from coordinate 706,059 downwards.
GCGGCAAGCGACGAGGCGAGCACGAAGGTCGCCGCGGTGACCGCCAGCGGGTCCACGCCGCAAAGGCGCGCCATCAGCCGGTCGTCGGCCACTGCGCGCCAGGCCCGGCCGAAGCCCGAGCGCCGCATGAGCAGAAGCACGAGCGGCAGCACGAGAAGCGCGCCGGCGATGATGAGGACCCGCATCAGCGTCACCACGACCGGGAATTCCCCGCCGGTGATCTCGATCGGCGTCTCCAGCATGGGCTGCAGCCAGACCTCGCGCGCGCCCTGGGCGAGGCGGACGCCTTCTGAGAGGACGAGGGCCAGGCCGACCGTCGCGACGATGAAGGGGCGCGGTGGCGCCTCGGCGAGCGGGGTGACTACCACGCGCCCGACCAGCCAGCCCGTCAGCGCCGCCAGCGCGACCGCCGTGGTGAAGGCGAGCAGGATCGCCGGAACAAGACCGGCCAGGCCGGACAGGATCGCCGTCTCGATCCCGAACACGGCACCATAGGCGCCGATCATGGCGATCTCGCCGAAGGCGAGGTTGATGCGGCCGATCAGGCCGTAGATGAGCGCGAAGGCGAGGGCGAGCGGCACATAGAATGCCGCAACGTTGAGCGTGTTAGTCGCCTGCTGGAGCGCGAAGCCGAGCCATTTCGGCGGCGCGACCGGAAGGAGGGAGAACCGTTCGGCCCTGAAATTCGTCTCTTCGATCGCGGCGGCGATGGCGCCCGGCTGGTCGAGGAACCACCGGCGCAGATTCGCCATCTCCCTGTCGTCGAGGACGCCGCGATCGCCCCGCACGGCGATCACCTCGCCGCGGCCGGCATCGAGCACGCCGCCCGCGAAGACGCAGTCCGCGAAATGCGGGGCGGGATCACCGGCGGCCGAGAATTCGACGCGGAGGGCATGCGGGATGCCGTCGAGCGGCGCGACGGACTGGACGGTGATCGCGCGGTTTTCGGGCCCGATCGCAGTTGCGACGGCGACGCAGACCCCGGCCTGCTGGCGGTCTACCGGGCTGCATCCGGCCAGGACGAGAGCGGTGAGGAGCGACAGCAGGGTGAGGATTGCGCGGGCCGACATCATTTCCTGCCGGCCGCCTCTGTCCTCGCGGGCCTAGCGCTTCAGGAGCGGCGCAACGAAGGGCGCGAAATAGGTGAGGACGCCGTCGGCGCCGGCGCGCTTGAATGCGTAGAGGCTCTCCAGCATGGCGCGCTCGCCGTCGATCCAGCCATTGCGCTCGGCCGCGCGGATCATCGCGTATTCGCCTGACACCTGGTAGACGAACGTCGGCATCGAGAAGGCGTCCTTCACGCGGCGGACCACGTCGAGATAGGGCAGGCCGGGCTTCACCATGACCATGTCGGCGCCCTCGGCGATGTCGAGCTCGACCTCGCGCAGCGCCTCGTCCGTATTGCCATAGTCCATCTGATAGGTGCGCTTGTCGCCGATGAGCGTCTTCGACGTGCCGATGGCGTCGCGGAACGGGCCGTAGAAGGCGGACGCGTATTTGGCCGAATAGGCCATGATCTGCGTGTCGAGGAAGCCGGCATGATCCAGCGCTTCGCGGATCGCGCCGACGCGCCCGTCCATCATGTCGGACGGCGCGATGACGTCGGCGCCGGCGGCCGCCTGGTTGAGCGCCTGGCGGACCAGCAGCGCGACGCTCTCGTCGTTCAGGATGGTCTCGCCGGACAGCACGCCGTCATGGCCGTGGCTGGTATAGGGGTCGAGCGCGACATCGCAGATGATGCCGATCTCCGGCACGGCCTTCTTGATCGCGCGCACGGCGCGGCACACCAGATTGTCCGCGTTCAGCGATTCCGAGCCGGTGGGGTCGCGCAGCGCCGGCTCGGTGAAGGGGAAGAGCGCGATGGCGGGAATGCCGAGGCCAGCCGCCCGCTCGGCCTCGCGCACGGCGAGATCGACCGACAGGCGTTCGACGCCCGGCATCGAGCTGACATCCTCGCGGTAATTGTCGCCGTCGATCAGGAAGATCGGCCAGATCAGGTCGTCGACCGTCAGCACGACTTCGCGCACCAGACGGCGCGACCAGTCTGCGCGGCGGTTGCGGCGCGGTCTGACGCCGCCGAGCACGCCCTTGAGGTCGAATTTGGGGGAGGGCGTATGGGCAGTCATGAAAATTCCTCGTCTCGCGGCCGGCGGACGTTAGCACCACCGGCCCATGTGGCAAGGGCGCAGAACGTCCTACTCCCGGACGCCTGCGCCCTCGCGATCACGATACCGGGATCGGCTCGAGCCGTTCGGCCAGCACCTTATCGATGCGCCGGCCGTCGAGGTCGACCACTTCGAAGCGCCAGCCTTCATAGGCGAAGGATTCGCCCGGATCCGGGATGTGGCCGAAATGGTGGAGCATGAAGCCGGCCACCGTCGCGAAATCATCGTCCTGCGTCATGGCCTTGAGGCCGAGGGTGCGTTCCACGACATCGATCGGCGCGCTGCCGTCGATGAGCCAGGAGCCATCGTCGCGCTGGATCGCGTCGGGCTCCTCGTCCTCCGCCCGCTCCGGCATATCGCCGGCGATGGCGGTGAGGATGTCCATCGGCGTCACGACGCCCTGGAAGCTGCCATACTCGTCGAGCACGATCGCCATATGGACGTTCGACGTCTTGAAGCGATCCAGCATGCGCAGGATCGGCATGCGCTCGTCGACATAGAGCGGCTCGCGGATCGCCGGAGCGAGATCGATCGGCACGCCGCTGCGCATCTGCTGGAACAGGTCCTTCGCATGGACGATGCCGAGCACGGCATCGACCTCGCCGCGGCTGACCGGGAAGCGCGAATGACCCGAATCGACGATCGTCCGGAAGACCTCATCCGGCGGATCGTCGGAATCGATCCAGACGACATCCGGCCGCGCGACCATGATCGAGCGCACCGAGCGATCGGCGACGCGGATGACGCCCTCGATCATCTCGCGCTCGGCCTGATGGAAGACGCCCGCCTCGGTGCCCTCGGCGATCATCGTCTTCACTTCCTCTTCCGTCACGGCACGCTCGTCGTTCACGCTGCGGCCGAGCAGGCGGAGGATGGCCTCGGTGCTGAGGCGCAGGAACCAGACGATCGGCGCGGCAACCCGCGCGACGAGGCCCACGGGCCCGGCCACGAAGCAGGCGACGCGCTCGGGATTGGTGAGTGCCAGACGCTTCGGCACCAGCTCGCCGCAGATCAGCGAGAAATAGGCGAGGCCGAAGACCACGACGACCGTCGCGATCGTGTTGGCGTTGCGGCCGAGGCTGGGGAACACCTCGAGCAGGAAAGCCCTCAGCGGATCGGCGAGCTGTGCCTCGCCGAACGCGCCGGAGAGGATGGCGACCAGCGTGATGCCGATCTGCACCGCCGACAGGAAGCCCGTCGGATCCTCAGCGAGGCGGACCGCCGCGGCAGCGCCGCGGACATTGTCGTTCGCCATGCCCTGCAGGCGGGCGGGACGCGCCGACACGACGGCGATCTCGGAAAGCGCAAAGAACGCGTTGAAGGCGATAAGGGCGGCGATGATCAGAAGATCGGCCCAGATCATGATTCCCCCCGGCAGGCAGGGTCCGTCGGGATGAAGCAAGCGTCGATTGGGGGAGGGTGCATGTTTCGGCGCGACGCGCTTTCAAGGGCGGCGTCGGATGATCCGTTCGTCGTTTGTGTGGACATGGCGTTGAAGATGATACCGGACTGGCGCGCCGCTCGCCAGTATCCAGCGCAACGGCGTGCGCAGGACGTCTCATCAATGCACCAACTGCCGATCGACCCTTGCCGACTCGGCGCGCCTGCCTAGGATCGGGCGGCCTTGGACAGGGAGTACTTGATGAGCGCAGATGCGGAGATCCTTTTCGAGCGGCGTGGCCGGATCGGCCTCGTGACGCTCGACCGACCCGCCGCGCTCAACGCGCTGACGGAGGCGATGGTCGTCGCGCTCGCGGAGAAGCTGCGCGAATGGCAGCACGACGATGCGGTCGCCGCGGTGGTCGTGCGCGGCAAGGGCCGCGCCTTTTGCGCCGGCGGCGATGTGCGCCGCGCCTATGATGTCGGCCGCGACGGCACGCCGCTCACCACCTTCTTCCGCGACGAATACCGCCTCAACGCCGCGGTTCGGCATTTTCCGAAGCCCTATGTCGCGCTCGTGCATGGCTATGTGATGGGCGGCGGCGCCGGCATCTCGGTGCATGGCTCGCATCGCGTCTTCGCGGAGGACGCCGTCTTCTCCATGCCGGAGACCGGCATCGGCTTCTTCCCCGATGTCGGCGTCAGCCATGCGCTCGCGCGCCTGCCGCACGAGATCGGCGTGTATTGTGCGCTCGCTTCGGCGCGGCTCGCGCGTGGCGATTCGCTCCATGCCGGCATCGCGACCCATGCCGCGCCCGCCGGTGACTTCGACGCGATCGTCGAGGCGCTGGCGTCGACCGGCGACGTGGACGCCGTTCTCGCGCCCTATGTGCCGCAGAGCATCGCGCCTGAAACGCTCGACGCCGTCGATGCGGAGATCGAGCGCATCTTCGCGACCGGCGGCGTCGAAGCGATCCTCGCGCGGCTCGATGCGGCGGAGGGTCCGCATGCCCTCTTCGCCGAGAAGGCGGCGGCGGACATCCGCACGAAATCCCCCACCAGCCTCAAGGTCACGCTGCGCCAGGTGCGGGCGGCGCGGGAGCTGTCGTTTGACGACTGCATCCGTCTCGACTACCGCATCGCCAGCCATATTCTGACCGGACACGACTTCTATGAGGGCGTGCGGGCGGCCCTGGTCGACAAGGACCGCCAGCCGCGCTGGCGCCCAGCGGGCCTCGCCGAGGTCGATGCAAGGGCGGTCGAGGCGCATTTCGTCACCCCCGCCGACGGGGATCTGGAGCTCGAATGATCGATACCGGCATCACCCAGCTCCCGAACGAGCCCGACAATCCCTATGCGCTCGCGATCACCGTCTATCTGCGCGGCATCGCGGCGGTGCTCATGCTGCTGGGCCTGCGCCAATGGATCTATATCGCCGGCGTCTTCGATGAGCCCGGCTGGTCGCTCGAGACGATGACGACGCAGTGGCAGTTCGTCACCATCCATCTCGCCGTCGTCGATCTCGTCGCCGCCGTGGGCCTTTGGATGCGCGTCTCCTGGGGCAATGTGCTGTGGATCTATGCCGCGGTCTTCGAGATCGCGCTGCACACGGTCTTCGAGCAGACCTTCGGGCTCGACCTGATCATCGTCCTTTTCCACGTCGCCTCGCTCGCCGGCTTCGCCGCGCTGGTGATCCTGGAGAAGCGTTACGCCGCGAAGGCCGCCTGAGCGGCGCGGACGAGCGGCACTGATTTCGCGGAAATCCGCCGCCTCGGCGGACGATGGCCCTGCCTTTCGCCCCGGCGGATAGCGACTCTTTAACGATAAGATTCGTTTCGAAATCTGAAATGCAAGGTAAGCCCGCGTTAAGGCTGCTGCTTAAGGTGATTTTCAAACGGCCCCTCTAAGTTGGCCCTACACGAGGCGGGAAGAACACCGCACAGGCAACAGAAGGGTTTTGAAGATGAACACCGCGAAACGGGCAGTGGATTCGCAGGCTCAACCGACCGCCGCTCCGGAATTGAAGCCGCTTTACATGGAAGCCCTGACGCTTGTCGAACGTCTTCATCGTCGTCTGCTCGACGTGATCAAGGACGAGTTCGACCGTTCCGGCCGCTCGGACGTCAACTCGGTGCAGGCGCTGCTGCTGTTCAACATCGGCGACGCGGAACTGACCGCCGGTGAACTGCGCACCCGCGGCTACTATCTCGGCTCCAACGTTTCCTACAATCTGAAGAAGCTGGTCGAGATGGGCTATATCCATCACCAGCGCTCGCGAATGGACCGCCGCTCGGTCCGCGTCAGCCTGACGCCGAAGGGCCAGGAGATCGCGGACATCGTCAGCCGCCTCTATGAGCGCCACATCAAGTCGATCCAGCAGGTCGGCGGCATCGCAATCGACGATTTCCAGCGCCTCAACAAGTCCCTCCAGCGCCTCGAGCGCTTCTGGACCGACCAGATCCTCTACCGGCTCTAAGCCGACCGTTCCTCGACCAACCCACCCCTGCGCCAAAGAGCCCCGGCCCCCGCCGGGGCTTTTCTCGTTCCGACGTCGCGACGCGAACGCCCGTCGCCCGGCGTCGACGCGGTCCTGCCCCGACATCAAAGCGCCATACTGGCATGGATCATGCGTCCAAGTGCCGGGATCGTGAGAGCGATGTGTCTTGCCGATGCCGGTCGGTGCGCGTTAGGGCAATTCCGCCGCGTATTGGGCGGGTCTGGGAGGCGAGGGCGGTTTGGCCCGGTCTCTGTGCGAACAATTCAATCGGAATCAGGACGCGATGAGCCGTACTGCTGAGAACTCTTCCTCCCGTCGTGGCGTTTCGCGGCGCGCGGTGATGCGGGCGCTGCTTGGCGGCGCCGCCGCTTCGACGGTGCTCTCGACGGCGGCCTTCGCCGGTACCAGCGACGATCCGGTCCTGCAGATGCTGCAGAACCAGCAGGGCGCTTGGTCGGACGGCTTCGACGCGGCGTCGAGCGGCGCGGCCTCGGTGCGTACGACCGAGCCGATCCTCTCCCCCGCCACGGCCCAGGCGATCGAGCTGGCGATCACGCAATATTCCGACATCGTCGCGCGCGGCGGCTGGCCGGTGCTGTCGCCGGATCTGAAGCTCTCGCTCGGCAAGAAGGACCCCCAGGTTCCGGTGCTGCGCCAGCGCCTCACCGTCACCGGCGATCTCGCGCCCGGCATTCCGACGTCGCAGACCTTCGATTCCTATGTCGACGCCGCGGTGCGCCGCTTCCAGGCGCGCCATGGCCTGCCGGCCGATGGCGTCGTCGGCGGCTCGACCGTTCAGATGATGAATGTGTCGGCCGATATCCGCCTCGGCCAGCTCCAGACCAATTTGAGCCGCGTGCGAACCGCCTCCGCCTCGCTGCCCGACCGCTATGTGATGGTCAACATTCCGGCCGCCGCGATCGAGGTGGTCGAGAATGGCCGCGTCGTGTCGCGCCATACGGCCGTCGTCGGCAAGATCGATCGCGAGACGCCGATCCTCAATTCGAAGATCTATCGCATCAGCTTCAATCCGAACTGGACCGTGCCGGCCTCGATCATCCGCAAGGACCTGATCCCGCTGATGCAGAAGGAGCCGGAATATCTGACGAAGAAGCACATCCGCATCTACGATCAGTCCGGCCAGGAAGTCCCGTCCACCTCGATCGACTGGAACACCGACCAGGCGACCAAGGGCTACATGTTCCGCCAGGATCCGGGTGACTTCAATTCGCTCGGTACCGTGCGCCTCTCGTTCCACAATGACGAGCAGGTTTATATGCACGACACGCCGCTCAAGGACATTTTCGGCCATGAGCAGCGCTTCGATTCGTCGGGCTGCATCCGCGTGCAGAACATCCGCCAGGTCATCGGCTGGCTGCTGCGCGACAATCCGGAGTTCCCGCGTTCCCGCATCGACGAGATCTTCAAGACCGGCGAGCAGGTGGACGTCAATCTGAAGCCGGAAATGCCGGTGTTCCTGCAATACATCACGGCCTGGGCCATGACCGACGGGACCGTGCATTTCCGCAACGACATCTACAATCGCGACGGCGCCGGCCAGCTCGCCTTGCAGCAGTGACTTCGGCATGAGGCACGGGCGGCCGGATTCGGCCGCTCGGATCCTGCTGGGCTGCTCGTAGCCGGTTGGCTTGGCGCCACCATATGTGGTACTTCGCGCTGGTTCCGAGTCCGGTGCTCCCGACCCGGCGCTCTCAGCAGGATGGATGCCCATGTCCGTGACGGATAGCGCGACGATGACCTCGTCGACCGCAGCCTTTTTCAACCGCAGCCTCGCCGAAGCAGACCCGGAGATCGCCGATGCGATCGCCAAGGAGCTCGGTCGCCAGCAGCACGAGATCGAGCTGATCGCGTCGGAGAACATCGTCTCCCGCGCCGTGCTCGAGGCGCAGGGCTCGGTCATGACGAACAAGTATGCCGAGGGCTATCCGGGCAAGCGCTATTATGGCGGCTGCGAGTTCGTCGACATCGCCGAGACGCTCGCCATCGAGCGCGCCAAGAAGCTGTTCGGCTGCGAGTTCGCCAATGTGCAGCCCAATTCCGGCAGCCAGATGAACCAGGCCGTCTTCCTGGCGCTGCTGCAGCCGGGCGACACCTTCATGGGCCTCGACCTCTCCGCCGGCGGTCACCTGACCCATGGCTCGCAGGTCAACATGTCCGGCAAGTGGTTCAAGGTGGCGCCCTATGGCGTGCGCCGCGAGGACCAGTTGCTCGACTACGCCGAGATCGCCGCGATCGCCGAGCGCGAGAAGCCGAAGCTGATCATCGCGGGCGGCACGGCCTATTCGCGGATCTGGGATTTCAAGCGCTTCCGCGAGATCGCCGATTCGGTCGGCGCCTATCTGATGGTCGACATGGCGCATTTCGCCGGCCTCGTCGCCGGTGGGCAGCATCCCTCGCCGCTGCCGCACGCCCATGTCGTGACCACCACGACGCACAAGTCGCTGCGCGGCCCGCGCGGCGGCATGATCCTGACCAATGACGAGGCGATCGCGAAGAAGATCAACTCGGCCGTCTTCCCGGGTCTCCAGGGCGGTCCGCTGATGCATGTCATCGCCGCCAAGGCCGTCGCCTTCGGCGAGGCGCTGCGTCCCGACTTCAAGATCTACGCGAAGAACGTCGTCGAAAACGCGCGTGCGCTTGCGGAAACGCTGAAGGGCTCGGGCTTCGACATCGTTTCGGGCGGCACCGACAACCACCTGATGCTGGTCGATCTCCGTCCGAAGCGCGTCAAGGGCAATGTCTCGGAGAAGGCGCTCGTGCGCGCCGGCCTCACCTGCAACAAGAACGGCATCCCCTATGATCCGGAGAAGCCGTTCGTGACCTCCGGCATCCGCCTCGGCACCCCGGCCGCCACGACGCGCGGCTTCGGCGTCGCCGAGTTCCAGGAGGTCGGCCGGCTGATCGCCGAGGTGCTCGGCGCGGTGTCGCAGTCCGAGGACGGCGCGGCGCCGCTCGTCGAGGCGTCGGTCAAGGAGCGTGTTCACGCCCTGACGGCGCGCTTCCCGATCTACAGCTAGGGGCGCCGCCATGCGCTGCCCCTATTGCGGAAGCGATGACACGCAGGTGAAGGACTCGCGGCCGTCGGAGGACAACACGTCCATCCGGCGCCGTCGCGTCTGCGCGGATTGCGGTGGCCGTTTCACGACCTTCGAACGCATCCAGCTGCGCGAGATCATCGTGCTGAAGAAGAGCGGGCGGCGCGTTCCCTTCGATCGCGACAAGCTGATGCGCTCGGTCCAGGTCGCGCTGCGCAAGCGGCCGGTCGATCCCGAGCGCGTCGAGCGCATGGTCAATGGCGTGGTGCGCCAGCTCGAGAGCCTCGGCGAGAACGAGATCCCGTCGGAGCAGATCGGCGTGCTCGTTATGGAGGGGCTGAAGGGCCTCGACGACGTCGCCTATGTCCGCTTCGCCTCGGTCTATCGCAATTTCCGCGAGGCCAAGGATTTCTCGGCGGTGTTGGACGAGCTCTCGGGCCAGGAACAGCTGGCCGGCAAGGTTTAGAGCATCGGACCGAAAAGTGGGATCCGGTTTTCGGATCAATCCGATGCGAAAACAAAGAGTTAGATCGCCACGCGTCCGGTAGGACGCATGGCGACCGAATCGCAGTCCCGCGGTCGGGCGAGCGGCGAGATCGTCAGGAGAGGCCCATGGCGCTGGACCAGCGGCAGGCTGCGGATCCCGAACTCGATCGGAGGCTGATGGCCGCGGCCATCCGCTTCGGCCGTCGCGCGCTCGGGCGCAGCCGTCCGGCGCCCGCCGTGGGCGCGCTCGTCGTCCGCTGGCAGGGGCAGGCGCCGATCATTGTCGGCCGCGGCACCACCGGCCCCGGCGGAGCCGAGCATGCCGTGCAGGCCGCGCTCGCCATGGCGGGCGAGGCCGCGCGGGGGGCCACGCTCTATGCGAGCCTCGAACCGCCGATCCGCCACGCCGACGGAACTTCCGATTCCGACGCCATCGTCGCGAGCGGCATACGCCGCCTGGTTGCGGCGCTCGAGGATCCCCGGCCTGGTCATACGCGGGCTACCTTCGCGCGCCTTCGCGAGGCCGGCATCGAGGTGACGGCCGGCGTGCTCGGCGAGGAGGCGCGGCGCGTCCATGCCGGCTATCTGATGCGCGTCGCCGTCGGGCGACCCCATGTCACGCTGAAGCTCGCCGTCTCGGCCGATGGCATGATCGGCCGGCGGAGCGGCGAGCGCATGCTGGTCTCGGGCCCTGAAGCCTTCGATCATCTCCAGCGCCTGCGCATCGAGGCGGATGCCTCGCTGATCGGCATCGGCACGGCGCTCGCCAATGATCCGCGCCTCATGGTGCGCATTCCCGGCCTATCCCATCTCTCGCCGGTCCGTGTCGTGCTCGACCGCCAGGCGCAGTTGCCGGAGGCGAGCGCGCTCGTCGCCACGGCGCGCGAGGCGCCGCTCTGGGTCATGGTCGGGGAGGGGGCGGACGCAGCCCGCTGCGCGGTCCTCGAAGCGGCCGGCGCGAGCGTTCACAGGATCGGCACCGGCAGCGGCGGGCTCGACCTCGGCGCCGTGCTGCGCTTCCTGGCCGAGCGCGGCATCAACAATCTTCTCGTGGAGGGCGGCGCCCGGGTGGCCGCCTCGCTGGTGACACAGGGGTTCGCCGACGCCGTCGTGCTCTATCGCGCGCCGGTCGTGGTCGGGCCGGACGGGGTGCGCGCGCTCGCCGGCGCGGCGCTCTCCATGATCGATCGCAATCCCCGCTACGAGATCGCCGACGAGGCGCTTCTCGGCGAGGACCGGATGGTTCGCTTCGAGAGAAAGAGCTGAGCAATGTTCACTGGAATCATCACCGATGTCGGCCGCGTGACCGCCGTGGAGCGGCGCAATGACGTGAACCGCATCACCATCGACAGCGCCTATGACGCCGCGACGATCGCCATCGGCGCGTCGATCGCCTGCGCCGGCGTATGCCTCACCGTGATCTCGCTCGCCCCGCAGGCGGATGGCCGCGTTCTGTTCGATGTCGAGGCGGCGCCCGAGACGCTCGACCTGACCGAAGTCGGCAAGTGGGAGCCCGGGACGCGCATCAATCTCGAGCGCTCGCTGAAGCTCGGTGATGAGCTCGGCGGTCACATGGTTTCAGGTCACGTCGATGGCGTCGCGACGATCGTCTCGCGCGAGGATCTCGGCGAGACGACGCGCTTCGTCTTCGAGGCGCCGCATCGGCTGGCGAAATTCATCGCCACCAAAGGCTCGGTCGCGCTCGACGGCACCTCGCTGACGGTGAACTGGGTCGAGGGCGACCGCTTCTCGGTCCTCCTGATCCCGCACACGCTGACCGCCGACGTCACGACCTGGGGCAGCCGCCAGGCCGGCGACCGCGTGCATCTCGAGGTCGATCAGATGGCCCGCTATGTCGCGCGGCTGACCGAGGCGGCCTGAGCGGGCGCGCCGCGCCATCGCGACATTTCCGCCGCTGCCGGCCCCGCTTGGGCAGGCCGGCGCGCCATGCGCGATCGGAGCCATGTTGCTGTGCGCGGCAGGCATGCAGGGCGTGACGCTCTTTTTCCTTTACAGCGGGGGATGCGCGTGGTTCACCTGCCGCCCGTTCGGACACCGCGCAGTACCGATAGAAGAGCCCCCGAAATGACCGACGCTCCCCATCTTCTCGTTATCGACGCACGATTCTACGAGGATATCTCCGACGAGCTTTTCCTCGGCGCGCGCCTCGCGCTGGAGAAGGCCGGAGCGACGTTCGATCGCGTCTCGGTTCCCGGCGTGCTCGAAATTCCGGCTGCCATGTCGATGGCGCTGGCGGCTATGGAAGACGGCGAGGCGGATTATGACGGCTTCGTCGTGCTCGGCTGCGTCATCCGCGGCGAGACCACGCATTACGACACCGTCGCGAACGAATCGGCCCGCGCGATCATGGACATGGCCGTGATCGAATCGCTCGCCGTCGGCAATGGCATCCTCACCGTCGAGAACGACGCGCAGGCCTATGCGCGCGCTCGCGTCGCCGAGAAGAACAAGGGCGGAGCCGCCGCCGAGGCCGCGCTCGCAATGGTCGAGCTCCGCAAGAAATTCGGTATCTGAGGTGGTTGCCGACCGGGCGCCGACCGACCGCGCCACCCGACCCGCCAACCAGCGCGGCGCGGCCCGCCTCGCCGCTGTCCAGGCGCTGTACCAGATGGATGTCGGCGGCGCCTCGCTGACCGAGGTCGTCGCCGAATTCGAGAACCTGCGCCTCGGCAAGGAGCTCGACGGCGAGCAGTATCGCAACGCCGATGCCGGTTTCTTCCGCGACATCATCGCCGGCGTGGTGCGCGAGCAGCGCAATCTCGACCCGGCGATCCATACCTCGCTGACCTCCGACTGGCCGCTGACGCGCATCGACGTGACGCTGCGCGCGATCCTGCGCTGCGGCACCTATGAGCTCGTCGGCCGCAAGGATGTGCCGGCGCGCGTCATCATCACCGAATATGTCGACGTTGCCCGCGCGTTCTTCGGCATGGGCGACGAGATCCGCATGGTGAACGGCGTGCTGGACACGGCCGCGCGCCGCCTTCGCCCCGACGAGTTCGAGGGATCGCCGGCTCCTTCGGGAGGCGGCTGAGCATGTCCGGGGAGGTCCGGCGGCCCGGCGAGTTCGAGCTGATCGGCCGCTTCCTCCGACCGCTGGCCGACGACCCTGCCGCCTTCGGACTGACCGACGACGCCGCATCCTTCACGCCCCCGCCCGGCCATGACCTCGTCCTGACCAAGGACATGGTCGCCGCGGGGATCCATTTCTTCGCCGACGACCCGCCGGCGTCGATCGCCCGCAAGGCGCTGCGCGTCAATCTCTCCGACCTCGCGGCCAAGGGCGCGGAGCCGATCGGCTATCTGCTCGGCCTGGCGCTGCCCTCCGACTGGACGGTCGAATGGATGGAGGCGTTCTCCGCGGCGCTCGGCGAGGACCAGGCCCGCTACGGGATCGCGCTGCTCGGCGGCGATACTGTCCGCGCGCCGGGCGGGCTGACGCTCTCGATCACCGCCATTGGCAAGGTTCCGACGGGCCGCATGGTCCGCCGCAGCGGCGCGCGGGCAGGGGACCTGCTCGTCGTGACCGGCACGATCGGTGACGCGGCGCTGGGCCTGCGCCTCCGGCTCGGCACGATCGCCCCGCCGGCCGAGGGCGCCGATCATCTTCTGGATCGCTATCTCCATCCGCAGCCGCGCACGGTTCTCGCCGCTGCGATCGGCCGCCACGCCCATGCGGCGCTCGACATTTCGGACGGGCTCATGGGCGACCTCGCCCACATGACCCGCGCTTCCGGTCTGAGCGCCGAGATCGACGCGACGTCCGTCCCGCTCTCGGCGGCAGCGCGCGAACTGGTCCGCCGCGACGACACGGCGCTCACAAGCGTGCTGACGGGCGGCGACGACTATGAAATTCTAGCATCGGTGCCGCCGGCGCGATTCGATGCATTCCAGGACGAAGCCCGAGAGGCGAATATTCCTCTCACGGTGATCGGACGCATCGTCGACGGCATGGATGCGCCCCGCGCCATTGACGGCGCGGGACGTCCGATTTCGATGGGTCGCGTCTCGCACGACCACTTCTAGGGCCTCTCCGGCGAACTCCGGTTCACCGGGGAAACGCCATGGTTCTTGTTTCGACGCATTTTCTTCATGCGAACGGTTCCCACACTTCGCTCGAAAATGCTCTTGGGGATCGTAAAGTGTCGAAGCTGTCCGAGGGCAATCCGGGCGCGACGGGCGTCGAGATCGACCGCACCGTCCGGCGCAACGCCATCATCCTGACCGCCGCCACCGCCTTTGGCGGCTCGCTGATGCCGATCGCGATCGTGTTCGCGGGCCTCGTCGGTTCCTATCTGCTCGCCGAGGACAAGTCGCTGGCCACCATCCCGGCCACGGCGCTGACGCTCGGCTCCGCGCTGTCGACCATCCCCGCCGCGACGCTGATGGCCCGGGTCGGCCGGCGCGCCGGCTTCATCATCGGCTCGGTGCCGGCCATGCTGGGCGGCGTGGTCACCTGCATCGCGATCCTGCACGGCTCCTTCCTGCTGTTCGCCTTCGGCTGCCTGCTGACCGGCTGCACGGCCGCCTTTGTCCAGCAATATCGCTTTGCGGCTGTCGATGGCGGCAGCGAGGTGGCGCGGAGCCGCGCCCTCGGTCTCGTGATGGGCGGCGGCGTGCTGGCGGCGATCATCGGCCCGCAGACGGCGATCCTGACGCGCGACCTCTTCGCGCCGATCCCCTTCGCCGGCGCCTTCCTGGCGATTTCCTTCCTCGCCGTCGGCAATGCCGCCGTCGTGTCACTGCTGCGGCCGATCAGTCACGCGCAATCCGTGGCGGCCGATCGGCGACCGGCGCGTTCGCTCAGCGAGATTGCCCGGCAGCCGCGCTTCCTCGCCGCCGTGCTCTGCGGGATGTCGTCCTATGCGCTGATGAGCCTCGTCATGACGGCCGCGCCGCTCGCCATGGTCGGCTGCGGGCTGACGCAGGACGACGCGGCGCTGGGGATCCAGTGGCACGTGCTTGCCATGTTCGCGCCGAGCTTCTTCACCGGCCGCCTGATCGCGCGCTTCGGCAAGGACCGGGTCGTCATCGCCGGGCTGGCGCTGCTGTCGCTCTGCGCTGTGGTGTCGATCACCGGCATCTCGCTCGCCCATTTCTGGGGCGCACTGATCCTTCTCGGCGTCGGCTGGAATTTCGGCTTCATGGGCGCGACGGCCATGCTGACGGAGACCTATCTGCCGCAGGAAAAGGGCAAGGTGCAGGGCCTGAACGACTTCCTCGTCTTCGCCACCTCCGCGGCCAGCTCCTTCGGCGCCGGCGTCCTGTTCAACGGCCCGGGCTGGGGCTTCATCAACGCGATCATCTTCCCCGTCGCCATCCTCTGCCTTGCCGCTCTCGCCTGGACGGCGCTGCTCCGGTCGCGGCGGATGGCGTGAGGGGGCTCAGTTCCGGCGTGCCGTCAGCGCGATGACGCGCGACGCGTCGAACGCCGTGCCGAACCAGTCCAGCAGATAGATGTTCCAGAACAGTCGGCCGACTCGCGTTTCGTAGTCGTTCGGATCGAGCGCCACCGCCCGGTCGAAGCTCAACAGCCCTTCCGGACTGCGCTCCAATGCCATGAGCACCCAGGCCCGTCCGCGATAGGCGACGGCCGACTGCCGGTCCAGCCTGATGGCCGCGTCGTAATCCGCCAGTGCGCCGGCATCGTCGTTGAGGCGGACCTGAACCTGTCCGCGCTGCTCGTAGATCCGCGCATTCGAATCATTGAGTTCCAGCGCACGGTCGCAATCGTCGAGCGCTTCGGGCAGGGCGCCCATCTGCATGCGCGCGCGGCACCGCAGCAGCAGCGTCGCGGAACTCGGATCCTTGCCCTCGATTACCGCGTCGAGGTCGGCGATGGCGGCCTCGGCGTCGCCGCGATCGAGCAGGATCTGCGCGCGCTGGCGCCGGGCCGACTGATAGTCCGGATCGATGTCGATCGCGCGCCCATAGGCGGCCAGCGCCGCGTCGGTTCGCCCCTCGCGCTCCTGCGTCATGCCCTCGATATTGTGCGCCCAGGCATTGCGAGGGTCGAGCGCGATCGCCTTGCCCGCATCGCTCAGCGCATCCAGTGTCTGTCCCAGCGTCAGATTGAGTTCGGCCCGCCCGGCATAGGCGTCGGATTCCTCCGGCGCATCCGCGATCAGCGCATCGAGGAGGTCCATGGCCTCCTCATTTCGTCCCAGCGATTTGAGCAGGTCAATCCGGTTGTATCGCGGCAGAAGATTGCCGCGATCGATCTCCGCCGCGTGGGCATAGAGACGCAGCGCCTCGTCCGGGCGGTCCTGCCGCTCCCGGACGAAGCCCAGATTGTTGAACGCTAGGGCGCTCTCCGGATCGAGCCGCAAGGCGGCCTCGCAATCCGAGGCGGCGAGCGCGTAGCGCCCTGCCAGAATGCGCGTATGCCCGCGATCGATCCTGTAGCTGGCCGAGCGCGGATCAAGCGCGATGGCCTTCGAGTAATCGGCAATGGCCGCGTCGAGCTGATTGTCGTCGAGATAGACATTGGCGCGGCGCGCATAGGCCTCAGCCCAGCGTGGCGCGAGTTCGATGGCGCGGCTGCAGTCCGCAACAGCCCGCTCCACATTCTTCTGGCTGTTGTAGGCGCCGCACCGGTCGAAAAACGCAACACGATTGCGATCGTCCTTCTCTATCACCACCGTGAAATAGCGGATCGCCGAATAGCTGTCGTCGAGATCGAGTGCGAGTCGTCCCCTGGCCAGCAGGGCATCCGGATTCATGGGGTCGAGGATGAGCGCCTGGGCGCAGTCGGGCACAGCCGTATTGGGTCGATCCATCCGGCGGTAGGTATCGCAGCGACCGGCAAAGGCGGTGGCGCGCGTGGGATCAAGATCGATCGCCGCATCAAAATCCGCCATCGCCTCGTCATAGCGCGCGAGCGCGCGATAGACGGACCCGCGCAGGGCGAGGGCTGTCGCATTGGACGGGTCGATGGCGATCGCGCGGTCGAGATCAGCGAGGGCCGCGTCGAACTCTTCGCGCTCGAATGCCGCGCTGCCGCTCTCGATCAGGCGCTTGGCGTCGGACGGCGTTTCTGCAGGCGCGACCAGAGAATCAGCGCTCGCACCGGCGACCGGCTCGGCAGCCGCCGGCGCGATCAGGGCCAGGAGGATCGCGAACATCGGCAGGCTTCGCATCAGTCACTTTTCCGATCGGACCAGGAACACGCAGGACGAGAATCTCCGCAAGACTAGCGGGAAGAAGCGTCCGTTCGCAAAAGGGGGGCGACGCTGCCCCGCGCCAGCCGCTCGACCGACGCGCCAACGTGAAATCCCGCCTGTCATGATCGGGAAAACGCAGAGTCCTCAGTTTGCTCGCCCCGCCGTCTCGTTCTCGCTGTGGCGGCGTTGCGGTGGAAGACGCGGACCATGTTAACGGGAATTCTGCCGTTCAATCTCTCCGGACGCTTCCTGTTCGCACAGCCAGAAGATGGATGAAGTCGAGGCCGGCTGTGTTCCAGTCTATTAGAATTACGCTCCAGAGAAACCGCGCTATTCGTGGTTCCGGATCGTCCGGCCATAATAAAATTCCACGATCAATGCTCTTCAAGGCATCCTGGGCTCGGCCAAGATCAAATAGCACGAGCGCGCGTCCATAGTGTGTCTCAGCCCGACCGGGATCGATCCTCAGGGCATTGTCGCAGTCGGCAAGCGCTTCAGTATTGCGACCTATGCTGTTCCGCACGCGGCAGCGAAATAGGAGGGCCGTCCCATCCTCGGGATCCTTGGCTATTGCCAGATCCAGATCCGCAAGAGCGGCCGTGAAATTGCCGAGGCGGCCGAGGAGACCGCCGCGGTTGCGGATCGCAGGCACGTAGTCTGGATCGATCAGAATAGCCTGTTCGTACGCGGTTACAGCATCGCCATTCCGGCCCAGGCCTTCCAGAGCAGCGCCGCGCTCGAAATGGCCCCACGCCTGGCGCTTATCGATAGAAAGGGCGCGATCAGCGTCCGCGAGGGCCACATCGAACTGACCCTTCAGTCGGAAAACCCAAGCTCGTGACAGCAGCAGGTCGGGATTCTCGGAATTTAAGCTCACCGCGCGGTTGAGGTCGACCAGTGCGAGGTCGAACTGGCCGCGCTGTCGGTAGATGTCGGCCCGATTCATGAGCGGCAGTGCATCGCTCGGATCAAGCCGGATGGCCTTCTGATACTCCTCGAATGCCTCGTCGATACTGCCCTGCCTTTCGAGAGCAACTCCTAGATTGTTGTGAGCCATCGCATTGTCGGGGTCGATGCTGATGACACTGCGTGCGTCGTCGGCCGCCCTATCCGGGCGCCCTGTTCTGATGAACGCATCGGCTCGAGCGACGAACAGGCTGGCACGCCCTGGGCTAAGCTCGATTGCAGCCCCGTATTCGTCGGTCGCGGAGCTGTAGAGGCCGAGATCCACGAGAACGTCCGCCATAGCCTCGTGGGCATTTGCGTCATTCGGGCTGATCTCGACGGCTTTTCGACAATCGGCGCGCGCGGTCTCCGCGTCTCCCATCTGCTTGTAGGCATCGCAGCGAGCCAGATATGCATCCGTATCGCCCTTGATATCGATCACAGCCGTGAAGTCCTTCAGGGCGTCGTCGTATCGGCCTTCGTTGACAAAAATCTGCCCGCGGAAATCCAGTGCTGTCGTCAATTCTGGGTTGGCCAGGAGTGCCCGGTCGCAGTCTTGGATCGCTAGATCGGTCTCACCCATGCGGTCGCGAAGGTTGCATCGTTGGGCATAGGGCTGCGCCGCCTCGGGGTTCAACTCGATGACGTGATTGAATCCGGCGAGGGCTGCGTCGCGATCGCCATTCAAATCGAGCGCGCGCGCCCGGTAATACTGGGACCACCAATCATCCGGCGCGATCGCGAGGGCGCGATCGAAATCGATGATCGAGGCTGGGTAGCGATCGAGCGAGAGGAGCGTTCGTCCGCGTTGCGCGTAAGCCGCCGCCAGATGCGGATCTATCCAGATCGCCATCGTGCAATCGGCCAGGGAGAGTTCCAACTCGTTTGCGCCGCGATACGCCTTGCAGCGATCGGCGAGCGTTGTGGCATTGAGTCGGATGCGCAGTGCCGCGCTAAAGTCGTCGATCGCCGCTGCATATTCTTCGCGGCGCACCCGGTTATCGGCGCGTGCAACGAGAGCGTTGAAGCTCTGCGGGTCGCGCTCGAGTGCCTTGCCGCAATCGGCAAGGGCGTCGTCGAGGCGCCCCATGCGGGACTTGAGATCGCATCGGTCCGCATAGGCATCGACGAGATCCGGATCCGCCTGCAGCGCACGGTCGTAGCCGGCGAGCGCGGCCGGCTGGTCATCCAGGAGGTCCTGGGCGATGGCGCGCTGATAGATGGCAAAGGCGCTGTCGGGACGGATCGCGAGGGCGCGGTCGAGTGCGGCGAGTGCATCGGAATAGCGGTCGACGCCGAGCAGGGTCATCCCATGGATGAGCCGTCCCTCATACGAATCGGGATCGAGGACGATAGACGCCGTGGCGTCGGCGAGCGCATCTTGGGTCTGGTTCAACCTCAGCAGGGTGGCGGCGCGTTTGCGCAGAGCCGCGGCGTCCGTCGGATCGTCCCGGATCAGACGGTTGAAATCGACGAGTGCCAGGCCGTATCGGTCCATCTGCAGTTGGGCTTCTCCGCGCCAGCGAACCGGCCGCCTGTCGAGGGGCTCGGCCTCGGCGGCCTTGCCATAGGCCTCGATCGCCTCGTCCAGGCGGTTCTGATTGTCGAATGCCGTGCCGAGCGCGAGAAAGAGTTCCGAAGAATCGAGACCGAGCGAGCGGGCATACTTCAGGGCTTCGACAGCCGAATCGAAGTCGCGCTGTTTGATGCGCACGAGCCCGATCGTCAGATAGCCATCGGCCGCGCGGCCGGGCACATCCAGTTGCGCCATGGCGATTACGAGTGCCGCGTCCAGATCGTCGAGATCGATCGCGTTGCGCGCCTGGATTTCCAGCACGCGAGGATCATCGCCGGCCAGCCTGCGCGCCGCCTCGAGATCGGATGCCGCTTCCGCAAATCGCCCGAGGTTCCGATAGCAGAGCGCGCGGTTGTAGTAGGCTGCAAAGTCGGACGAATCCAGCGCGATGGAGGCGCCATAGTCTTCTGCTGCCTGAGCGTAGAATCGGGCGCTGAAGAGCACATCGGCGCGTCCGAAGTAGCTCTTTGAGTCGCGCGGCTCGATCTCGATCGCAGCACTGTAATCCTCATAGGCCGCGGCGCGATGGCCGAGCGTTCTCTCGATGTCGCCGCGATTGCCATAAGCCCATGGGTTGCGGGGATTGATCTTGATCAGCGCCCCGAAATCTTCCGCTGCCGCCTCCAGCCTGCCGCCATCCCAGCGCGCCAGCCCGCGAAAGGCATAGAAATCCGGTATCGCCGGATTGAGCTTGATCGCTGCGTCATAGTCGGCGAGCCCATCTGCGACGCGTCCAAGGGCCATTGACAGACCGGCACGCTCGACAAGCAGGAACTCATCCTGCGGCCTCCGGGCAATCTGCGCCTCGATCTCGGCGAGCCGCAGTTCGTTGGCATCGCGCGACAGCGCGTCGGCCGCCGGAGGGATTGGGGCCGCAGACAACGAACCGGACGGGCGCATGGCCTTGAGCGGACGACATGGCGCGCCGGACGCGCAGGCATTCCTCGATATGAGGTCAGTGCGAGCCGCCGCCGGCGTGACGAAGGTCGCGATGACCAGGAGCGCGGCGAGCAAACGAAGCGACGGCATGTCCAATTCCCGGCTGGAACGATCGATGCCTCGTCCCAGCGAGGCGATACAACAATAGCGGGAGACGGCGTGCAGCGGCAAACCGAAAAGTCAGGCGGTTTCAGCATCCGCTTGACCGATTCGCGAATGCGTTCTCAACTCATCTCAGCTGGGGGAAAAGCAGGGAGGTCGATCGCTTTTCCCGCCGCGCGGCCCGGCCGGCGCGGCGACGCTGAATCTCGGTGTGCCCTGGCCGGCAACGGGAGGAAAGACGACGTGATCTATCTGATAATTCTCTGCGCACTGCTCGCGCTCGCCTATGGCGCATGGGCGACGCGATCAGTGCTCGCCGCGGACGCCGGTTCGGCGCGCATGCAGGAGATCGCCGCGGCGATCCGTGAGGGCGCGAGCGCCTATCTGAAGCGTCAATACACGACGATCGCCGTGGTGGGCGTCGTCATCTTCGTCATCGTCGCGCTGCTTCTTTCGATTCCCGTCGCGATCGGCTTCGCCATCGGCGCGATCCTGTCGGGCATCGCCGGCTTCGTCGGCATGAACGTCTCGGTCCGCGCCAATGTGCGCACGGCC
Organism: Kaistia hirudinis; assembly: GCF_014196455.1. GTDB lineage: Bacteria > Pseudomonadota > Alphaproteobacteria > Rhizobiales > Kaistiaceae > Kaistia > Kaistia hirudinis. The sequence goes on along the minus strand of NZ_JACIDS010000001.1, from coordinate 685,174 downwards.
CAGGCGGCGACCAAGAGCCTCGGGGAGGGGCTCGAGATCGCTTTCAAGTCCGGCGCCATCACCGGTATGCTCGTGGCCGGCCTCGCGCTCCTCGGCGTCGCCGTCTACTATCTCGTGCTGACCTCGTTCGCCGGCTATGCGCCGAACGACCGCGGCGTGATCGACGCGCTGGTCGCGCTCGGTTTCGGCGCCTCGCTGATCTCGATCTTCGCCCGCCTCGGCGGCGGCATCTTCACCAAGGGCGCCGATGTCGGCGGCGATCTTGTCGGCAAGGTCGAGGCCGGCATTCCGGAGGATGATCCCCGCAACCCGGCCACGATCGCCGACAATGTCGGCGACAATGTCGGTGACTGCGCCGGCATGGCAGCCGACCTGTTCGAGACCTATGCGGTGACGCTGGTCGCCACCATGGTACTGGCGGCGATCTTCTTCGCCAGCTCGCCGGCCCTGCCGAGCATCATGCTGTTTCCGATGGGCATCGGCGCGGCCTGCATCCTGACCTCGATCGCCGGAACCTTCTTCGTGAAGCTCGGCGCCAACCAGTCGATCATGGGCGCGCTCTACAAGGGCTTCATCGCCTCGGCGCTGCTCTCCGTCATCGGCCTTGCCGTCGCGACCCAACTGCTCACCGGCTGGGGTGAGATCGGCACGGTCGCCGGCAAGTCGATCACCGGCATCAACCTGTTCTATTGCGGCCTTGCCGGCCTGGTCGTCACCGGCGCGATCGTCTGGATCACGGAGTATTATACCGGCATCGGCTACCGCCCGGTCCGCTCGATCAGCCAGGCCTCGGTCACCGGCCACGGCACGAACGTGATCCAGGGCCTCGCCGTCTCGCTCGAGGCGACGGCGATGCCGACCATCGTCATCGTGGCCGGCATCATCGTCACCTATTCGCTCGCCGGCCTCTTTGGCACGGCGATCGCGGTGTCGACGATGCTCGGCCTCGCCGGCATGGTCGTGGCGCTCGACGCCTTCGGCCCTGTCACCGACAATGCCGGCGGCATCGCCGAAATGGCCGGCCTGCCCAAGGAGGTGCGCAAGTCCACCGATGCGCTCGATGCGGTCGGCAACACCACCAAGGCCGTGACCAAGGGCTATGCGATCGGCTCCGCCGGTCTCGGCGCCCTCGTGCTGTTCGCCGCCTACAACTACGATCTCTCCTACTTCATCGCTGAGGCAAACAAGGAAGGGGCGACGGCGTTCCAGTACTTCAAGGGCATCGTGCCGGACTTCACGCTGTCCAACCCCTATGTGGTGGTCGGGCTGCTGCTCGGCGGCCTCATCCCCTACATCTTCGGCGGCATCACCATGACCGCCGTCGGCCGCGCCGCGGGCGCGATCGTGGAGGAAGTGCGCCGGCAGTTTCGCGAGAAGCCGGGCATCATGCAGGGCACGGAGAAGCCGGATTACGGCAAGGCCGTCGACCTGCTGACCAAGGCGGCGATCCGCGAAATGATCGTCCCGTCGCTGCTGCCGGTGCTGGCGCCGATCGTCGTCTATTTCGTGATCTACTGGATCGCGGGCAAGAGCGAGGCGTTCTCGGCCGTCGGCGCCATGCTGCTCGGCGTCATCGTCACCGGCCTCTTCGTCGCGATCTCGATGACCTCGGGCGGCGGCGCATGGGACAATGCCAAGAAGTCGTTCGAGGACGGCTTCACCGACGCCAACGGCCAGACCCATTACAAGGGCTCGGACGCGCACAAGGCTTCGGTGACCGGTGATACGGTCGGCGATCCCTACAAGGACACCGCCGGTCCGGCGGTCAACCCGGCGATCAAGATCACCAATATCGTCGCGCTGCTGCTGCTCGCGGTGCTCGCGCATCACTGAGGCGAGAACGCCGCCCCGAAGCGGAAAGGGCCGCCGGAGTGATCCGGCGGCCCTTTTTCATGGAAGCGATAGGAGCCTCGCGTCAGCCGCCGAGCGGGCTGCCGACATTGAGCGCGCCGGTGAGCACCTGCTCCAGGAAGCCCTGGTCCTTGCCGCCTGTCGGTGTCGTCTGCGCGATGAAGTCGAAGACCTTGCCGTCCTTCAGGCCGTAATTGGCGATGCGCTCGACGGTGCCCTTCTTGTCGAAATAGATGGCGAGCACCTGCTGCTGGACGATCTTCTGCTTCGTGAACAGCGCCGTGCGCTGGCGCGTCTGGCTGATGTAGTACCAGACCTCGCCGCCGAAATCGGCCGTCGTGGACGGCGATCCGAGCACGATCTGGACCTGGTCGCGGCTCGCGCCGATCGGAACCTGGTCGAGGCCGTTCTCCGGCATGACGAAGCCGGAATGATAGGTCTCGTTGAGGCCACCGACGACATTGGTCTTCACGATGCCGTTGGTGCCCATGACGCCGCTGGAACCGCAGCCGGAAATCGAAGCGACGGCGGCAAGGACGAGCATGGCGACGCCGGCAGGGCGCCTGGCTCCGACATTGACCGAAGGGGGGGCGGTCACGCCAAATCGCATTGCATTCTCCTGAACCACTCCCGGGTTGGCAATCTCCCTAGCGTGCGCTAGGGCTCGTGGCAACGTTCCTCGTCCCGTTGAAGGAACCACCCGTCGGAATCGCGGTGTCCCCGCTTTCGATGTCCGCCCGGATAGGAGGCCGAATGTTCCAGCGCCTGTTCGCACGTCGCCGCAACAATGCCAGCATTGCATATACGCTTTACGGCGCGATCGTGGCGCAGGCGCGAGAGCCTGCGCTCTATCGCGATTTTGGCGTGCCCGACACGCTGGATGGGCGCTTCGACATGATCGTGCTGCACGCCTTCCTGTTCCTGAACCGCATGAAGACGGCCACAGAGGAGCAGCGCCAGCTCGGCCAGGACGTATTTGACGCCTTTCTCAAGGATATGGACCGCAATCTGCGAGAGATGGGCGTCAGCGATATCGGCGTGCCGAAGCGGCTGAAGAAGATGGCGCAGGCCTTTTATGGCCGCGTCGGCGCCTATGATTCGGCGCTGGCGGATCCCCATCCCGGCGAGCTCGCCGACGCGATCGCCCGCAATGTCTTTCCCGGCGCGGAGGCGGACGAGGCCGGCGCAGCCCTTGCGTCCTATGCCCGCACCGCGGCGGCGGCCCTCGCGAATCAGCCGGTCGAGCAGTTCTTCGCCGGCCGGTTGGAGTTTCCTCCACCCGATCGGAGTGGTAGGCAGGTGGCCGCATGAGTGATTTTCCAGATTTCCACCGCCCGTTCGACACGCGCCGGCTCGGTCACGACCCGGTTCGCGAGGAGATTGCGACCAGCGAAGGCGAGCGCCTGGCCATCGCGGCGTTTCTCGATATCGTCGCCGTCAACGCGCTTTCGGTGAGCGTCGCGGTTTCGCGCTGGTCCAACGCCGGCATCGAGGTGAAGGCGCAGCTCCGCGCCGAGGTCGTGCAGGCCTGCGTCGTCACGCTCGAACCCGTCGCCCAGTCGATCGACGAGCCGTTTCACCTCACATTTCTGCCGCCCCATGCGCGCAAGGTCGAGCCGCGCACGGTTGCCGAGGCGGAGGTGATCGTTCAGTTCGACGAGGAAGATCCGCCGGACGACCTGGAAGGGCCGGTGCTTGATCTGGGGCCGCTGATTGTGGAACAGCTGGCGCTGGCGCTGGATCCCTATCCGCGCGCCAAAGGAGCCGCACTGAGTGATGAATTTGCAGCAGGAGAGGCCCGAAAGGATTCTCCTTTCGCCAATCTTGCCCGCCTCAAGGACAAATAAGCTGACCGGAAGCGGCGAAAGCCGTTTCTAGAGTGGTTCGAAGCCGCTATTTTGCGGCCGTGACGGCCGGGCCGACGGCGGAAGGCCAGGCGGCATTGGGCGATGTCGAAGGGATCGAATGGTTAGAATTGCGATCGACGCGATGGGCGGCGACCACGGGCCGTCCACGGTCCTGGCCGGTGCCGACATCGCCCTCGTGCGGCGACCGGATGTCCGCTTCCATCTCTTCGGCGAGGAGTCGAAGGTGGTGCCGTTGCTGGACGGGTACCCGCGCCTCAAGGCCAGCTCCAGCTTCAGCCATTGCGACGTCACGGTCCAGATGGACGACAAGCCGAGCCAGGCGCTCCGCAAGGGGCGCTGGAAGTCGTCCATGTGGCGCGCCCTCGAGGCGGTCAAGAAGGACGAGGCCGACGTCGCGATCTCGGCCGGCAATACCGGCGCGCTGATGGCGATGTCCAAGTTCTGCCTGCGCACCATGGCCGGCATCGAGCGGCCCGCGCTCGCCGCGCTCTGGCCGACGCTGCGCGGCGAGAGCGTCGTGCTGGATGTCGGGGCGACCATCAATGCCGATGCCCAGCAACTGATCGATTTCGCCATGATGGGCGGCGCCATGGCGCGCGCTCTGCTCGATGTCGAGCGGCCGACCGTCGGCCTGCTCAATATCGGCGTCGAGGAGATGAAGGGCCTCGAGGAGGTGCGCGTCGCCGGCCAACTCCTCAAGGAGGCGAACCTCAAGCAGCTCGACTATGTCGGCTTCGTCGAGGGCGACGATATCGGGCGCGGCACGGTCGACGTCGTCGTGACCGAGGCCTTCGCCGGCAATATCGCGCTCAAGACCGCCGAAGGCACGGCGCGGCAGATCGGCTCATATTTGCGCGATGCGCTCGGGCGCACCCTGCTTGGCCGGATCGGCTATTTCTTCGCGCGCGGCGCGTTCCAGGAACTGCGGCAGAAGCTCGACCCGCGCGCTTCGAACGGCGCGGTTCTGCTCGGGCTGAACGGCATTGTGATCAAGAGCCATGGCGGAACCGATGCCGTCGGCTTCGCCAATGCCGTCGAAGTGGGCTACAGCATGGCCCGCAACGGTCTGCTCGGTAAGATTGAACAGGACCTGACCGATTATCATCGCGCTGGATTTGCGCGTGAGATCGCAGAGGTCACGGACGAAGGTGCATTGTGAGCTTCATAAGATCGGTCGTCCTGGGCTGTGGCAGCTATTTGCCGGAGCGCCGCCTGACGAATCACGAGCTTTGCGGGTTGGTTGATACCTCCGACGAGTGGATCGTTCAGCGTACTGGCATCCATGCCCGGCACATCGCCGCCGAAGGCGAGCTCACCTCGGACCTCGCGACGGCGGCGGCGACCGCCGCGCTGAAGGATGCCGGTCTCACCATCGGCGATATCGACCTGATCCTCGTCGCCACGGCGACGCCGGACGACACCTTTCCCTCGACCGCCGTCACCGTGCAGAAGAAGCTCGGCATGGAGCATGGCGCCGCCTTCGATCTGCACGCGGTCTGCTCGGGCTTCGTCTTCGCGCTGTCGACGGCGGACGCCTATATCCGCGCCAGCCAGGCGAAGCGGATCCTGGTGATCGGGGCCGAGACGTTCTCGCGCATCCTCGACTGGACCGACCGCACGACCTGCGTGCTGTTCGGCGACGGCGCCGGCGCCGTGATCCTCGGCGCCGCGGTGGAAAGCGGCACGCGCGAGGACAGGGGCATCCTGACGACGCATCTGCGCTCGGACGGGCGACATCGCGAGAAGCTCTATGTCGATGGCGGCCCGTCCTCGACGGGGACGGTGGGCCATCTGCGCATGGAGGGCCGCGAGGTCTTCAAATATGCGGTCGGCATGATCACCGACGTCATCGAGGACGCGTTCCGCGCCACCGGCTATGGCGCCGAGGACCTCGACTGGTTCGTGCCGCATCAGGCGAATATCCGCATTATCGACGGCAGCGCCAGGAAGCTCGGCATCGCGAGCGAGAAGGTCGTGCGCACCGTGGCCGATCACGGCAACACCTCGGCCGCCTCGATCCCGCTCGCTCTTTCGGTGGCAAACGAGGACGGAAGGCTGAAGCGCGGCGATCTCGTGATGCTCGAAGCCATGGGCGGCGGCTTCACCTGGGGCTCGGCGCTGCTGCGCTGGTAGGGAATCGCCAAGCAAAACCGTGCCTTACGATGAAGGTCGTTGACCGCTGACGGGACCCGCAATAGGTTCGTTTGCGGGGAGCAGGGTTCGCTTTGCCGAAGGAAACAGACTGGAAAACAACACCATGGCAGGCAAGACGGTTACGCGTGCCGACCTTTGCGAGGCGGTCTACCAGAAAGTCGGCCTGTCGCGGACGGAGTCCGCAGACCTGGTAGAACTCGTTCTCGATGAAATCAGCGATTGCATAGTCCGCGGAGAGGCGGTCAAGCTCTCCTCATTCGGTTCGTTCCTGGTTCGCTCCAAGGGCGAGCGCATCGGCCGTAACCCGAAGACGGGTGAAGAGGTGCCGATCTCGCCGCGTCGTGTCATGGTCTTCAAGCCCAGCAACGTCCTCAAGCAGCGCATCAACGGCACCAGCGTGCCGAATGGCTCCGACGAGGCCGACGATTGAAGACGGTGCCCGGCGAGCGCGGCCCCGCGCATCCGGGCAACCACTGAATGTCGGAGGGATCTCCCGTGTCCAAGGGGCCCGATGCGTTCCGCACGATCAGCGAGGTGGCCGAGGAACTCGACCTGCCGCAACACGTGCTGCGCTTCTGGGAGACTCGCTTCCAGCAGATCCGGCCAATGAAGCGCGGCGGCGGGCGGCGCTATTACCGCCCCGAGGATGTCGAGCTTCTGCGGGGCATCCGCCGCCTGCTCTATGGCGAGGGCTACACGATCAAGGGCGTGCAGCGGATCCTCAAGGAGCAGGGCCTGCGCCACGTCGCGTCCTTCGGCCGCGACGGGCCGCTCGATCCCGCGCCGGTCGATGAGCCCTCCGATCCGGATTTCGCCTTCGAGGGCGACGAGGAGGATGAGGCACTTCCGCCCGTCGCCGAGCCGCCGCCGCTCCGCGGCGCACGGCGCGAGCCGGTGTTCGAAGCGCGGCGTGAGCCGCGGGTCGAGATGCCCGTGGAGCGCCCGGCAAGCCCCGGCCGCCGCAGCGCGCCCGAGCCTGCCGTGCCCAACGTGTCGAATTTCCCCGCGGCGCCGCCCGACGAGCCGGACAGCTTCGAGACCTATCTGCCGCCGCCGCATGCGCCCGTCACGCCGCAGCCGGTCGAGCGCGCCGCGCCGCCGGTTGCCCGGGCCGAGGCCCATCAGCCGCCCGCGCTCGAGGAGCGGCGCAATCCGCGATTCGGCATGCTCGCCGACGAACCCGAGCCGCATCAGCCCGCCATGCCGTCCCGCGCGACGCCGTCCGCCGCCGCGAGCGGGCCGAGCCGGGAGGACGTTCAGACGCTGGAAGCCGTGCTGATCGAGCTTCTGGAGTGCAAACGTCTTCTGGACCAGTCGCGCTGACGCACGATTTGGCGGTGACAAGGACGCGTCGATCATGCTAACGACGGCGCGTCGCGGGGGCTTCGGTTCCCGGTTCGACAAGCCCCGCCCAAGGCGGGTCGCAACGGTCCGGAGTGTAGCGCAGCCTGGTTAGCGCACCTGTCTGGGGGACAGGGGGTCGTGGGTTCAAATCCCGCCACTCCGACCATTTTTCCAAATCATCGATGTGACGGCGCCTGCGGCAGACGGTTCTCTGCGTCCGCCGGAGCCCTCAATTCACCCGGCGCTTCTCCAGCTTCCGCGCCAGCGTGCGGCGGTGCATGCCGAGGCGGCGGGCCGATTCGGAGATGTTGAAGTCGGTCTCGACCAGCGTCTCGTGGATGCGTTCCCATTCGAGATTCTTGAGCGAGGTCGGGCGCTGCGAGAGCGGCACCGAGGCGTCGCCATCCGCGCGCTCGAAGGCGGCGAGGATGTCGTTGGTGTTGGACGGCTTCGGCAGATAGTGACATGCGCCGAGCTTGATCGCCTCCACGGCGGTCGCGATGCTGGCGAAGCCGGTCAGCACGACGATGCGCATGTCGGGCGCGTGCTCGTGCAGCAGCCGCACGCATTCGAGCCCCGAGCCGGTGCTGAGCTTGAGGTCGACCACCGCATATTCGGGCGTGGCCCGCGCCAGCGCAGCGCGAACGCCTTCGACGCTGTCGCTCTGCTGCACGGCGAAGCCGCGGCGCTCGAAGGAGCGGCTCAGCGCACGCGCGAAGGTGGCATCGTCCTCGACGATGATGAGGCTCTTTTCAGCGTCCATCTTGCTCTCCAAGGGCGAGGGCGGCGACCGGCAGCGACAGCGTCACGGAGGCGCCGCCATCGGTCCGGTTCTCGGCGCCGACACGGCCGCCGAGCTTGCGGATGACATTGACCACCAGGAACAGGCCGAGGCCGCCTCCGGGGCGTTGCTTGGTCGATCGGTAAGGCTTGCCGAATTCGTCCAGCATGCCGGGCGCGAAGCCCGGGCCCGCATCGGTCACGGCGATGGTGATCTCGCCGTCGTGACGGCTGGCGGCCACGCCGACCCAACGGGGCGAGGCCTCCAGCGCATTGTCGAGCACGTTGAAGATCACCTGCTTCAGCGCGGTGTCCGAGACGATCGGCTCGTCCGGCGTGACGAGATTGATGAAGTCGAGCACGGCCGGCGAGCGGCTTTCGCGCCATTCCTCGACGACATCCTCGAGAAAGGTCGCCATCGTCGTCAGCATCGTGCCTTCGCCGCGCGCGTCGCCGGACGACATGAGGATGCCGGAGACGATCGCCTTGCAGCGCTCGAGCTGGCCCTGCATCTCGGCGAGTTCGCCGGCGATCTCGGGATCGCGCTCGAAGGCGGGCATGCGCTGCCAGTCGCTCAAGATGACCGAGAGCGTCGAGAGCGGCGTCCCGAGCTCATGCGCCGCGCCGGAGGCGAGGAGGCCGAGGCGCACGACATGGTCTTCCTCGGCCGAGCGCTGGCGCAGCTCCGCGAGATGCGTGTCGCGCGCCTTCAGATTGCGCTGGACCCGCGTCACGAAGACGACGAGCAGGGCCGCCGACAGCACGAAGCAGACGAACATGCCCTGGATATGCAGGCTGAACAGACCCGCCTCGACGGAGGCCGGAGGCAGCCCGAGCGGGCGATAGCTCATGGTGAGCCAGACGAAGGCGCCGCTCGCCACGACGACAAGCGCCCAGACCGACCAGGCGTCGAGCAGCACGGCGCCGAGCGTCACCTGCAGGAGATAGAGCGAAATGAACGGGTTGGTCGCACCGCCGGAGAGATAGAGCTGGACGGTCAGCGCGCCCACGTCGAGCAGCAATTCGAGCAGCAGCTCGGAATTGGTCACGTCCTCCGATGAGCGATGTCGCAGAAGGCTGACCATGTTCAGCGCGACGAGAAAGGCGAGCACGACGCCCATCGGGAAGAGGGGAAGCTCGATGTCAAACCACAGATGCACGAACAGGATCGTCGCGACCTGCCCGAAGACTGCGAGCCAGCGAAGCTGGATCAGCAGCATCAGGTTCTTCTTGTTGGTCGAATCGGGTTCCTGAATCCGGGTGCTCACGAAATTCTCTCTTTCGCCCACCGGGGCACGGACCGTGCCCGGACGAGGGAGCCGTGGTGTCTCACTTCACCACGCCTTGGCCGGCGGTACGATCGCCGCGGCGCGCAAATGATGCATGTCGAGCCGACGGCAGGCGTCAAGCAGAGGGGCAGGGCACTGATTCAAGACGGCGCGATCCACCGACACAGGGCTGGATATAGGGCGCGCATGATCATCGCCACCGTCTCGCGACGATCTGTCGCCCGCCTCAGCGCCCGCCGCCGCGCCGGCTTCGCCACTCGTCGCGCGCGACCCAGACGGCTGCCCCTGCCAGCATGATCGCGAGGGCGAACCAGGTCAGCGCATAGACGAGGTGGTTGTTGGGCAGCGTGACGACCGTCAGCCCGCCCACCGGACCCGCGTCACCTCCAGGCGAGCTGACGGCATCCGCATCGACGAAATAGGGCGCGGTGTCCGCGAGGTCCCTGGTGGCCGCGATCGCCGCAACGTCGCGCGAATACCAGCGGCCGGCTGCGGGATCGTTGGAGCGCAGGAAGCCGCCTTTCGGTTCGGTCATCCGCAGCAGGCCCGTCACCTGCACGCGGCCATCAGGCTGGGTGCCGGGAGCGCTCGCGGCCTGGCGCTCCCCCTCGGGCACGAAGCCGCGATTGACGAGCACCGTGAAGCCGTCATCCGTCGCGAGCGGCGTCAGCACCCAATATCCGCCGCCGCGCTCCGTCACCGCCTGAACCAGCGTTTGTCGGCCGTCGAGGAAATGGCCGGCAAGGCGGACTCGGCGATATTCGTCCCGCTCGCGCGTGACGGCCGGCCAATCGGCAGGGCCGGGCGCCGGAACGGGCTCGGCATGGATGCGGCTATCGATCCGCGCGATCAGGTCGAGCTTCCAGGCGCGCCGCTCGACTTGCCAGATACCGAGAGACGTGAGGACGACGATGCCGAGTGTCGCGAGGAGGCCGAGAACGACCAGCGTGCGCAGCGAACGCCGCGCAGGCGCGTCTGGCGCGGGGAGGGGGGATGTCGTCCCCGTCCCCTCACGCCGCGCAGGCCCTGCCCCGGCGGCAGCGCCCGTCATGGCAGCTGGTTCAACATCTCGTGGCTCGGCATCATGTTCGCGTTCAGATGATACATGACCCAGAGCGAGCCGGTCAGCGCGATCGCGACGAGGATGATCGTGAAGATCAGCGCCATCATGGTCCAGCCGCCCTCCGACTTGGCGTTCATGTGCAGGAAGTACACCATGTGTACGACGATCTGCACCACCGCGAAGATCATGATGACGATCGCGGTAACCTGCCGGTCGGCGATCGCGCCGGACATCACCAGCCAGAACGGGATCGCCGTCAGGATGACCGACAGCACGAAGCCGATCATGTAGCTCTTTAGCGAGCCGTGCTCTGCGGCGCCATCATGGTCGTCATGCGCGTCATGGCCGTGCAGGGCGTGGGATTCGGAGCTCATCGCAGCATCCCCATCAGATAGACGATCGTGAAGACGCCGATCCAGATGACGTCCAGGAAGTGCCAGAACATGGAGAGGCACATGAGCCGCCGGCGATTAGCCGCGATCAGGCCGAAGCGGCCGACCTGAACCATCAGCGTCACCAGCCAGAGCGTGCCGAAGGTCACATGCAGGCCGTGCGTGCCGACGAGCGTGAAGAACGCCGACAGGAAGGCCGAGCGCTGCGGCGTCGCCCCCTCATGGATCATGTGCGAGAATTCGTAGATCTCGATCGAGAGGAAGGCGAGGCCGAAGAGGCCGGTGATCGCCAGCCAGGCGAGCGTCGCGCCCTTCAGCTTCTTCTGCATCGCCAGCATGGCGAAGCCATAGGTGATCGAGGAGAGGAGCAGCATGGACGTATTGACCGCCACCAGCGGCAGGTCGAACAGGTCCTTCGGCGACGGGCCGGCGGCATAATTGCCGCCGAGCACGCCATAGGCGCCGAACAGCATCGCGAAGATGAGGCAATCGCTCATCAGATAGAGCCAGAAGCCGAGCGAGGTGCTGCTGCCCTCGGCGTGCTCGTGCTCTTCCGGCAGGTGGTAGACGCGGGCCGTCCCGGGCGTGTCGAGTGTCGTCGTCATGGTCATGCCTGGCCAGCCAGAAGACGCGTGCGGGCCGCTTCGGTCCGGGCGACTTCCTCCGCGGGGATGTTGAACGAGCGGTGGTAGTTGAAGGTGTGGGCGATCGCCACGGCGAGGATGCCGACGAAGCCGAGCGCCGCGAGCCACCACATGTACCAGACGAGGCCGAAGCCGGTGGCGACGCTGAGCACGGCGATGATGACGCCGGTCCCGGTGTTGCTCGGCATGTGGATCGGCTTGAAGCCTTCGAGCGGCCGCTTGTAGCCGTTCTCCTTCATGTCCCACCAGGCGTCGAGATCGTGCACGACCGGCGTGAAGGCGAAATTATAGGCCGGCGGCGGCGACGACGTCGCCCATTCGAGCGTGCGGGCGTTCCAGGGGTCGCCCGTCGTATCGCGCAGCTTCTCGCGGTTGCGGATCGAGACGGCGATCTGCACCAGGAAGGCGACGATGCCGAGCAGGATCAGGAACGCGCCGAAGGCGGCGATGACGAACCAGATCTGCAGCGAGGGATCCTCGAACACGCGCAGGCGCCGCGTGACGCCCATCAGCCCGAGGGCATAGAGCGGCATGAAGGCGACGTAGAAGCCGATCACCCAGAACCAGAACGACACCTTCCCCCAGAAGTCGTCGAGCTTGAAGCCGAACGCCTTCGGGAACCAGAAGTTGATGCCCGCGAAGATGCCGAACACGACGCCGCCGATGATCACATTATGGAAATGGGCGATCAGGAACAGCGAGTTGTGCAGGATGAAATCGGCCGGCGGCACCGCCAGCAGCACGCCGGTCATGCCGCCGATGACGAAGGTCAGCATGAAGGCGATCGTCCACATCATCGGCAGCTCGAAGCGGATGCGGCCCCGATACATCGTGAACAGCCAGTTGAACATCTTCGCGCCCGTCGGGATCGAGATGATCATGGTGGTGATGCCGAAGAACGAGTTCACGCTGGCGCCGGACCCCATCGTGAAGAAGTGGTGCAGCCAGACGAGATAGGACAGCACCGTGATGACGACGGTGGCGTAGACCATCGACGTATAACCGAACAGCCGCTTGCCCGCGAAGGTCGAGGTGACCTCGGAGAAGACGCCGAACACTGGCAGGATGAGGATGTAGACTTCGGGGTGGCCCCAGATCCAGATGAAGTTCACATACATCATCGGGCTGCCGCCGAAATCGTTCGTGAAGAAGTTCGTCCCGACATAGCGGTCGAGCGAAAGCAGCACGAGGACGGCGGTGAGCACGGGGAAGGCGGCGACGATCAGCACATTGGTGCAGAGCGACGTCCAGGTGAACACGGGCATCCGCATCAGCGTCATGCCGGGCGCGCGCATCTTCACGATGGTCGCGATCAGATTGATGCCGGATAGGGTCGTCCCGACGCCCGCTATCTGCAGCGCCCAGATGTAATAGTCGACGCCGCTGTTCGGACTGTAGGCAATGCCGGAGAGGGGCGGGTAGGCGAGCCAGCCGGTCTGGGCGAACTCGCCGATGAACAGCGACATCATGACGAGCACGACGCCGCCGGCCGTCATCCAGAAGCTGAAATTGTTCAGGAACGGGAACGAGACGTCGCGCGCGCCGATCTGCAGCGGGACGACATAGTTCATGAGGCCCGTGACGAAGGGCATCGCCACGAAGAAGATCATGATCACGCCATGCGCCGTGAAGATCTGGTCGTAGTGGTGCGCGTTCAGATAGCCCTCGGAGCCGTTGAAGGCGAGGGACTGCTGCAGGCGCATCATGATGGCGTCGGCGAAGCCGCGCAGCAGCATGATGGTGGCCAGCGCCATGTACATGATGCCGATCTTCTTGTGGTCGACCGAGGTGAACCACTCGCGCCACAGATAGCCCCAGAGCCGGAAATAGGTGATCGCACCCACGACGGCGATGCCGCCGAGCGCGACCACGAGGAAGGTGGCGACGACGATCGGCTCATGCAGCGGCAGCTGGTCGAGCGTCAGGCGGCCGAAGATCGCCTTCAGGACGGCAGGGTTGTCGAACATATCGGTTCTGCCCGGTTCAGGAGTTCGTGGGGCGCAGCGCGTCGATCAACGACATCGAGGGCGCGCGTATGGTCGTATAGGCAGGCGGCGTCAGCCCGGCGCCGGTCAGCGGCGACAGGTCGGGCACCCCGATCCTCGCGAGGCTCGGCGCCTTGGCCGCCTCGAGCTCCTCGATCGTGCAGATGCCGGCGACAAAGGTCGGCTCGGGTCCGAAGACGGCACCGCGCCGCGTGTACTTGTCATAGGCGAGGGCGCGCGGCAGCACATTGTTGACGCCCTCGAGGCCGAGCCCGCCCTGGGCGTCGATCGAGGCCATCTCCGCCATGCACATCTTGCCCGGCTCGACACACATGTTGAGGATCGCGCTGAACAGCGCCGGTTCCACGCTGCCGAAGCGCTGCACCGGAACGTTCTCGCTCGGCCGCTCCAGCTCCAGATAATCGGCACGCTGCAGATTGCCGCCGCTCGCCTTGGCCTCGCCGATCCACTTGTCGAAATCGGCATTGGAAAGGCCGAGGAAGGCAAAGCGCATGCCCGAGAAGCCGGCGCCGGAATAGTTGGCGGAGAAGCCCTCGAAGGTGCCCGGCTTGTTGATGACGGCGTGCAGCTTCGTCTGCATGCCGGGCATGGCATAGATCTGACCGGCGAGCGCGGGGATGTAGAACGAGTTCATCACCGCGGAGGAGGTGATGCGGAAGTCGATGGCCCGATCGAGCGGCGCGGCGAGCTCGTTGACCGTGGCGACGCCGTATTGCGGGTAGATGAACAGCCACTTCCAATCGAGCGCCACGACCTCGACCTCGAGCGGCGGCTCCGATTTCGTCAATGGCTGCTCGCGGGCGAGACGGTCGAGCGGGCGATAGGGGTCGAGCAGATGCGTGCCCATCCAGGTGAGCGCGCCGAGGCAGATGATGATCAGCAGCGGCGCCGCCCAGATCACCAGCTCGAGCTGCGTCGAGTGATCCCAATCGGGCCGGTAATCCGCCGCCTTGTTGGACTGACGATACTTCCACGCGAAGAACGCGGTCAGCGCCATCACCGGAATGATGATCAGGAGCATCAGCAGCGTCGACACGACAAGCAGATCGCGTTGCTGCAGCGCGATATCGCCCGACGGCCTCAGGACCACGAAATTGCACCCGCCCAGCGCGAAAAGCACAGGCAAAAGGGCGAAAATACGGAATCGTCGCAAGGTGGGGGCTCTCCGATCTCATCCTGTGACGATGCAGCTAGCTGCGCCGCAGCAGGAACGGTAGTGGACAATTTGTCCAATGCCGCAGCGCACAATCCCGGGGCAAAAGACGCGGGTTGTCCGTCCGCGTGGCGGCGACGCTGTTTTTGGATCACAATAGGACGTCGGTACAAAAGAGCGATGGCGCACGTGACGGCAACATTTGACAATGGGCGCACGAGTTCCGCGGGACATGGCGAGGTCAGCCCGGGCGAAATCGTCGTTGGCGTGATTATCGGGCGCGCATCGGAATTCTTCGACTTCTTCGTCTACGCGATCGCCTCGGTGATCGTCTTCCCAAGACTTGTCTTCACCCATCACGATCCGCTGACCGGAACGCTTTTATCTTTCGCGATCTTCGCGCTGGCTTTTGTCGCGCGTCCCTTCGGCACCGCCCTGTTCATGGCGGTCGACCGCACCCATGGCCGCGGCGCCAAGATGACCTCGGCGCTGGTGCTGCTCGGAACCTCGACCGTCGCGATCGCCTTCCTGCCGGGCTATGACGATATCGGCGTCGCGGCGATCTGGCTGCTGGCGCTCGCCCGCATCGGGCAGGGCCTGGCCCTCGGCGGCACTTGGGACGGCCTCGCCTCCCTGCTCGCGCTCAACGCGCCGGAAGGCCGCCGCGGCTGGTACGCCATGCTGCCGCAGCTCGGCGCGCCGGTCGGGCTCATCGTCGCCAGCGCGCTCTTCGCCTTCTTCGTCGGCAATCTCTCGGCGGAGGATTTCTTCGACTGGGGCTGGCGTTACCCGTTCTTCGTCGCCTTCGCGATCAATGTCGTGGCGTTGTTCTCGCGCCTGCGCATGGTGCAGACGCCGAGCTATCGCCAGATCTACGAGCAGCAGGAACTGCAGCCGAGCCGCGTGCTGCCCACGCTCAGGGCCGAAGGCAAGAATGTCGTGATCGGCGCGTTCGTGCCGCTGGTCAGCTTCGCCATGTTCCACATGGTGACGGTGTTCCCGCTCTCCTGGGTCTTTCTGTTCACGCGGGAGGGACCCGCGCGCTTCCTCGTCATCGAGGCGATCTCGGCGGTGTTCGGTCTCTTCGCCATCGTGGCGTCCGGCATTCTCGCCGACCGCATCGGCCGTCGGCGCCTGCTCGGCGGATCGGCCATCGCCATCGCGGCCTTCTCGGGCTTCGCGCCGCAGCTGCTCGATGCCGGCTTCGCCGGCGAGCTCACCTTCATGATCCTCGGCTTCATCCTGCTCGGGCTCGCCTTCGGCCAGTCCTCCGGCTCCGTCGCCTCACGCTTCTCGCGTGCCTACCGCTACACCGGCTCCGCAATCACGACGGACCTCGCCTGGCTGTTCGGCGCAGGCTTCGCGCCGCTCGTCGCGCTGATCCTCTCGAGCCAGTTCGGCCTGATCGCGTCCGGCGCCTATCTGCTTTCCGGCGCGCTCGTGACCATGCTCGTGCTCTGGCTGACCAATGTGTCGGACCGCGGCAAGGCCTGAGCCAAGTCTTTTGAATTACAAATGAAAAAGCCGCGAAGCGCTGCCTGCGCTTCGCGGCTTTTGCTTGAGCCGAGGGCCGTTCAGCGCCAGCCGAGCGCCGGCGCGACGTGCTTCAGGATCGCTTCGATCACATGGGCGTTGTATTCGACGCCGAGCTGGTTCGGCACGGTCAGCAGCAGCGTATCGGCCTCGGCGATCGCCTCGTCCTTGGCGAGTTCCTCGACCAGCGCATCCAGCTCGGCGGCATAGCTGCGGCCGAAGATGGCGCGCGTGTTCTCGTCGATATAGCCGATCTGGTCCTCTTCCTTGCCGCCGCGGCCGAAATAGGCGCGGTCGCGATCGTCGACGAGCGCGAAGATGCTACGGCTCACCGAGACGCGCGGCTCACGCTCGTGCCCCGCCTCCTTCCAGGCCGCCCGGAAAGCGCGGATCTGGTCGGCCTGCTGGATGTGGAACGGCAGGCCGCTCTCGTCGTCCTTCAGCGTCGAGCTCTGCAGGTTCATGCCGATCTTGGCGGCCCAGGCGGCGGTGGCGTTGGAGCCGGCGCCCCACCAGATGCGCTCGCGAAGCCCTGCCGAATGCGGCTCGAGGCGCAGCAGGCCCGGCGGATTGGGGAACATCGGCCGCGGATTGGGCTGGGCGAAGCCATTGCCCTTGAGCACGTCGAGGAAGACCTCCGCATGCCGCCGCGCCATGTCGGAATCGGTCTCGCCCTCCGGCGGCTGGTAGCCGAAATAGCGCCAGCCATCGATGACCTGTTCCGGCGAACCGCGGCTGATGCCGAGCTGAAGCCGTCCGCCGGCAATGAGGTCGGCCGAACCGGCATCCTCGGCCATGTAGAGCGGGTTTTCGTAGCGCATGTCGATGACCGCCGTGCCGATCTCGATCCGGCTGGTCTTCGCGCCGACGGCGGCCAGAAGCGGGAAGGGTGAGGCGAGCTGACGCGCGAAATGATGGACGCGGAAATAAGCGCCATCCGCCCCGAGCTCCTCGGCCGCGACCGCGAGATCGATCGACTGCAGCAGCGCATCCGCCGCCGAGCGCGTGCCGGAATTGGGGGAGGGCGACCAATGCCCGAACGAGAGGAAACCGATGTGCTTCTTTGCCATGGCCGATCACTGTGTTCCGATAGGTGGCTCTGAGATAGGACACCTGCCGCCCAATGCCTATCTGTTGTCGTCGGCGACGCACCGTTCACCGCTCGTGCTCCGTCCTGCGCGCGAGGATCCAAGCCAGTCCCATGCGCTGTTCGCGGCCGACGATTTGGCGCGCGGCCTCTCGCGCGCAAGCAGAACAAGACGCCTGACACGAACTGGCCTTGTGTTGAACACAATTTTCGGATAGTGTCTCTAAATCGATCTTGTGGACGAACATTGTTTTCGCGCCTAGCGCCCAGACGATCTTCAATTCAATTTCGAAGTTCAAGCGATCGGCATGCGGCTGATCGGCGAACAACTGTGTCGATTTGAAAGGAAAATCGTCATGACCATCGGAACCGTGAAGTTCTTTAACGCGGCCAAGGGCTACGGATTCATCCAGCCCGAGAATGGTGCGACGGATGTCTTCGTCCATATCTCGGCCGTGGAACGCGCCGGAATGCACACCATCGTCGAAGGCCAGAAGCTGAGCTTCGACGTCGTGGCCGACAGGAAGAGCGGCAAGTCGTCCGCTGAGAACCTGCAGGCGGCCTGACGCCACAGCGCATCTGGTTTTTGACCACGGATGTACTGGCACTGACTGCTGATGCGCTTACGAAGGCCGGGCCAGTTCCCGGCCTTTTCGTTATCAAAGGGAGATCGCAATGAAGCCGACGGTTGCCGGCCTGCCCAAGGCCACCTCGGGGCGGCGCGATGCCAAGGACGATCAGACGTCGCGGGCGGCGCGCGAGATCATCGACAAGGAAGTCGCGGAACGCGTCTCCAAGACCGAGCGGCTTCGCGCAGCGCGGCTTGAGATGGAATCGAACCAGGAGCCCTTGCCGGCCGCAAAGCCCAAGGCGCGGAAGGCCGCCGGTCCGCGGCGCGCCCGTTCGAACTGACACCCGACGCCTCTGGCGCGCGTTGAAGAACCGGCAGCGATTGCCGGCATTGGCTTGCGTGGCCGCGCGAGGGCCGCGTTGGATCTCCCGTGAGATCTGCGGCGCCGACGCGGATGCCGTTCCGTGGCTCGCGCGAACTCCATTCCCGAACCACTTTCCGGCGATCCGCGAGAAGATCTCGAGCCCTCCTTGGCGCCAGGTGCGCTGCGCCCGGCTCCCTCTGAGCCGATGCATCAACGGTCATCGGACAGCGCTCATCGATGCTGCCGTCATTGTTCCGACGTTCAGCGGCGATGCAGGCGCAGCCAGCATGCCGGCCATTCAATCCACAATCTGCGTCGATCGGCGTTGTTCCCGCCAACCCGTGTTGACGCCGCGATCCGCCGCGCGGTAAAGCCCGAAGGCTGAGCGCCGTTCGTTGGCAATCCGGCAGCGAGCCCTGTTCGACAGGCGCGGGCCGGACCTGAAACTCCAACGAAATCAAGGCACGGAAGGGTGGCCGAGTGGTTTAAGGCAGCGGTCTTGAAAACCGCCGTGGGTGCAAGCCCACCGTGGGTTCGAATCCCACCCCTTCCGCCACGCCGCCGATTCTACGCAATGGTGCGATATCCTGCGCGATGGCTACGCAAACGCCCCGAGCGCCTAAGGGCTGCGCATTCGTCCCGATAGATCGTTATCTTGTTTCCGCGCCAGTTCGATCAAGAGGTTTGCCGCTCGCGAGCGCATCCGTGCCGGCGAGGCCATCAAGCCAAAACGTCGACACAGCGACGGATCAAGTTGCGCTGTCCGTAAGCCTTTCGATTTCTCAGCCAGGGTCGATTCTGGGACGAGACTGACGCCGACACCTTCTCTCACCAGCGCAATCGCGCTGGTCCAATCCCGTACTTCCATCCGCACGTCCGCAAGTGACAGACCTGCTGCTTCGGCAAGCGTTCGCGCATGGACATGACACCCGCCGGTCGCGAGCACAAAGGGTTCGGCCGCTAGGTCCGCAAAGGACAATTTACCACGCCGTGCAAGACGGTGCGCCACCGGCAGCACGGCGACCCATGCGTCCTCCCCGATCGGAACGGCATCGCTGTCTGGCGACGGGTTGAGGACGACGCCGAGATCGATGGACCCGGCCTCTAGCCAAGCCTCGACCTCCCGATCGTCCGTTTCGAGCGCAACCAGCTCAATGTCCGGATGGAGAGTGCGGAAACGCCGCAAAAGTGGTGGCAACACTGTGGCGAAGACGCCGGGAAAAGCCGCGATCCGCACCGATCCGGCTTCCTCGCCCGTCGCCTCCGCCGCTTCTTTTCGGATCGCCTCCAGATGCGCGAATGCGGCACGGGCATGGTGCAGCGCCCGCTCTCCGAACGCGGTGAGTTCGACGCCATGCCGCTGGCGTGTCAGCAGCTTCACGCCCAGGCTTTCCTCCAACGCCGCCAGCGCCTGGCTCATGCCGGATTGCGTGACGCCGACGCGCGTCGCGGCGGCGGTGAAGCTGCCCGTTTCGGCAACGGAGATCAGACTGCGGAGCTGAGTGAAGTTCATAGTAGCTGTTCTTATATCATAGTTCTTTTGCAGTAATTTTCCTTATTCCTGAACGTGCGTCAATATCCGCCGTAACATCCATCAATCGCGGAACCCTTCCCATGAAACTCTATTTCGCCCCCGCCACATGTTCGCTCTCGCCGCATATCGTACTTCAGGAACTGGGGCTGCCTTACGATCTTGTCCGGGTCGACAACCGGACGAAGCGCACGTCGGAGGGTGGCGATTTCCTGACGATCAACCCGAAAGGCTATGTGGCAGCGCTCGTGCTCGACGCCGGGGACGTACTGACGGAGGGGCCGGCGATCGTTCAGTATTTGGCGGACCTCTATCCGGATTCGGGTCTTGCCCCGGCGAATGGCACATTGGAGCGTGTGCGGCTTCAGGAGTGGCTCAACTTCACCACCAGCGAGATTCACGCCGGATCGAGCCCGCTCTTCAACAAAGATCTGCCGGAAGCCATGCAAGCCCTCTTGAAGACGAAGTTGTCACGGCGCCTCGACCTCATCGAAATCCATCTCACGACGCACAGTTACCTAATCGGCGACCGCTTCACTGTGGCGGACGCTTACCTCTACACGGTCCTCGGTTGGATGAAAGGCTTCGGGATCGACTTAAAGCGCTGGCCGAGCGTTGCAGCCTACATGCGGCGGATCGATGTTCGCCCCTCGGTCGCGGCGGCGCTGGAGCGGGAAGCAGTCGTTCCGTCAGTCGTATGAGCAGCCCTCTCCTTAGGGGCGGCCAAGACCGTGACATGCGCCAGACCAGCCATATCGTCGGGCGCGGCGTCGTCGCCGGCGGTCGGATGCCGCGTATTTCCCACGACCAGATACTGCCGGTCGCCAAACATTTGACCTCTCGCTATGCGTCGCGACATCACGGCGGGCGCCTGAGGGAGGCTATGGCCGCACAATGGACTGATCGAAGGCGAAAAAGGAAATGCGGCGTTAGAGGGCTATAGCGTAGACGTAGTGCTCAACTTCGTCGGGCGTGGCCCGCCATATTTCCCAGAATCGCCTTTGGGGCGAATAATTTCTCGCCGATAGGCCAATATTCCCCCCGATCGCCGCATGACACCGTGCGGCCTAGCAGGCCGCCGAGTCCACGCGATCGCCCGCTTACTTGTATGTCTGAAAGGGCGCCGATTGCGACTCGACCGTTTCGGGCGTTCGCTTTGCAGGCAACGGACGACCGGAGGTGGGTGGACGGCGGCCCGTCCGATTCCGGCGAATGGCGTACTGAACGAGCCGCCGTTGAACCCGTCTATTTCAGCGGTAGAAACAACTCCGCGACCGCCTCATGCTCCGGCACCTCTGGAAAGAGAACGAGCCGCTGGCAATAGAGTGGGAAGTCGCGCGTTTCCTCGCCGCTGGCGGGCAGCCAATCGCGATAGAGATACAGAGCAGCAGCTTCCAGATTGTCGGTGTTGCCGCCGACGCGCAGCACCGCACAGCGTCCGCCGGGGATAATGCCGGTTTCGATCCGCTCGCCCTTCGCCTCGATGGGCCGATCCATGCCTACGCAAAGGTCCATGCGGTATTCGGTCGGCCACTTGGTGCGGGGGTCGGAATGGAAGACATTGAAGGTCGGGTTGGTCTTCGGTGACAGTCCATTGGCCTTCCGCCAGGCGATAAACCGCTGAATTGTCGTGCCGATCGTCGCCGGATCGCCGTGATGTTCCATGATCGCCACCGGAATCGAAGGCACGTCACGGATCGTCACGTCGTCGGTGTTAAAGATAGTCTGCATGAGCTTGCTTCTCGCGTTGTTGAGAGGCCCGAAGGCCGCAAGCCACGGTTCCCAATCGGGCGCTTTCCTGAATGACGAAGGCAAATTCCCGAACCGTTGCCGAAAGGCGCGGGCAAAGGCATCCGGTGCGTCATAACCGGCCTCCATCGCTATCTCGGTGACGCTCTGCGCGTCCCTGTAAGCCAGCCGGTATGACGCGCGCTTCATGCGGGCGAGCTGGACATAGCGATGCAAGGACACCCCGAAGGTTGCCGTAAACTGCCGGTGAAAGTGGAATTTTGATAAGGCCGCGACGCCGCTCAACGTATCCAGATCCAGATTGTCGTCCAGATGCCGGTCGATGTGATCCAGCACCCTTTGCATCCGGGCATGGTAGTTTTGAAGCGCCGTCTTTATCATCCCGTCCTCCGTGGCAGTGCCATCTAGGCGCCCCCGGATATGACTGGCTCGACCGATCTTGCGGTTTTGGCAGCGCGAACGCTCGGTGGCAACGGCAACTCACGGGCTGGATCCGATAGGGCCGCCGTCAGATACGCAAACGCCGCCGAAAGCCAGCGACTACCGCATAGCGTTGTCTCGGCACGTCAGGCGCAAGAATGCGCTTTCGATCGCTCCGGCGATCCTTGTCATGCGCCTTCGAACAAGGACCGCTCTTCTGAGAAACAGGCTGACAGAAAGTCCGCGACCAGTTGAATTGCCGGGGTACGTCTATCGCTGCGTCTCACCACCAGGCACAGGGTCCGCGACGGAGGTGTCAAACCCAGGTCACACCGCACCAGACCCGTCGCGGTGCGGCCTAGGAAATGCGGCAGAAGTGCTATGCCGCAACCGGAGCATGCGGCTTCAGCTTGGGAGATCTGACTGCCGGTTCGCATCGAAAGGCGCGCGCGGGGGAACTGGCGGCCCAGCCAAACGGCTTCCGGCAGATGGGCATTGGCCTCGTCAAAGCCGACAAAGACCGGAGGTTCGCCGCCAGCGATACGTCGCGCCCAGTTCGCTGTCCCATAGAACGCGGAGCCGATGGCGAACAGCGTTCTTGCCAGCAAATCGCCATCGAGCGGCTGGGCGAGGCGCAAGGCGATATCGGCTTCGTGCCGATCCAGGCTGACCGATCGCATGGCTGTCGAGATTTCGATGTCGATGCGGGGATGGGCGGCAGCGAAGCCGCCAAGCCGTCGGATGAGAAAGCACTGGGCCAGACTGGGCGTCGCAGCAACCCGGACAAGCCCCGCCGGCGCATTCCCCTCCAGACCGCCTGCCAGCGCCGACGCTGCGGTCTCCATCGTCGTCGCAATCTCGAGCACGCGCCGGCCATTGTCCGTCAGGACATAGCCGTCGGCCCGTCGCTCCACGAGCTTCTCGCCCATGGTCTTTTCAAGCGCGGCGACGCGCCGGGCGATCGTGGCGTGATTGACCGACAGCGCCCGCGCCGTTGCCGACAAGCTGCCATGGCGGGCGAGCGCGCAGAAGACGCGCAGGTCATCCCAATCCGGATCTGTGCGAAAACGATCAGCCATTGAGATCATATAGCGAATTTTCGCATAGCCGACCATCCGCTATCCAGGGGTCCTGGTCTTCGATGCATGGGAGAAGCTCTGCGATGGCAAAGAGAATGGCGACCCTCACGCTGATTGGCGGTCCCACGCTGTTGATCGAAATCAACGGCTTTCGGCTTCTGACCGATCCGACCTTCGACCCGCCCGGCCTCTATCAGAAGGCGCCGGTTCACTTCGAGAAGCTCACCGGTCCGGCTCTTTCGATCGATGACATCGGCCGGCTCGATGCGGTCCTGTTGAGCCATGACCAGCATCTCGACAATCTGGATCGCACGGGCCGGACCCTGCTCCCCAAGGTTCCCGTCACCTATACGACCTCGGTCGGAGCCGAGCGGCTGAAGGGCAATGCGATGGGGCTGGCGCCTTTCCAAACGCATGTTCTGGAGCGTCCGGATGGCGGGCGGCTGTTCGTCACGGCAACGCCCGCACGTCACGGGCCGGTCGGCATCGAACCGATTTCAGGCGATGTGATCGGCTTTCTGATCGGAACGGACGAGCCGGGTGACACGCTCTACGTCTCGGGCGATACCGTTTGGTATGAAGGCACGCGCGACGTCGCACGGCGCTATTCGCCCCGGATCGTCGTGCCCTTTGCCGGTTCCGCGGAGCCGCGCGGCTCGTTCCATATGACCATGAACAGCAATGATGTTCTCGAGGTCGCGGCAGCCTTTCCGTCGGCGGCCATCCTGCCGATCCACAATGAAGGCTGGGTTCATTTCAAAGAAACCGCGTCCGATCTCCAGAACAGCTTCGCCGCGCTGAGCATCGCACACCGCCTGACGACGTTCATGCGCGGCGTGCCCGTCGTGCTGGAGTTTTGATCTTACCGGATCGCGCTGTTCCTGCTCTCGCATGCAATTCAAGAAACGTTGACGGACTGCGCGCGAGGGCCAGGATCAGACGGACGCGGCTCACGGCTATTCGATCCGTGCCGTGATGTTCTCTGGGGGCTCGATCTGTCCCATCACCTTGGGACATTCCCCGCTGGCAACGATCCTATCGCGATCCGAAGCGCGCCTTTGCTGCCTCGGTGGCGGGCATGAACAGGCTGACGATGGTTCCTTCGGGGTCGCGACACTGGAAGGAGCGGTTGCCCCAGGGCAGCAGCTTGGGCTCATGCACCAGCTCGACCTTGTCCTTCAGACGGTCAAACACGGCATCCACGTCGGGGACCATGAATTCGAGGATCGCCGTACGGTTCGCGCCCGGCTCCGCGCTTCCCGGACTGAAGATCGCGGCCGTCTCGGCGCTGCCGATGGCCAGTGTCGCGGCAGGTGTCACGATCTCGGCGAACTGCGGCGCGAGCCAATCGGCGGCTTGGCCTGTCACCATCTCGTAGAAGGCGACCATCGCCTTGATGTCGGCGGCGATCAGGCGTGTGGAAGCGAACTTCATCGATCGGGGTCCTGTGCGCGATGGGTTTGGGCTTGTGTCGGCAAGGCTTGTCGCACATCGCTGTTGACAGCGTTCTGTCAGCAGGAGTCAGGAGCCGATGCGTCGCGCCGACCGCCTCTTCCAGATCATCCAGATCCTGCGCCGATCGACGCGGCCCGTGACAGGCGCCGCGCTGGCCGCCGAACTCGAGGTCTCGACGCGGACCGTCTACCGCGATGTCGCGGACCTGATGGCGCAGCGGGTGCCGATCACGGGCGAGGCCGGCCTCGGCTACCTGCTGGCCGCCGATTACGACATGCCGCCGCTGATGCTGACACCGACGGAATTGGAGGCCATCGTCCTCGGCGCACAGTGGGTCGCCGGACGCGGTGATCCGCTGCTGTCTCCTGCTGCCCGGGACGTTCTCGCCAAGGTGACGGCGGCCGTGCCCGCCCAGTTGAGGCCGTTCATCGCGGACCCGAGCACAGCCGTCGAGCCGCCCCTCGATGCGATCAAGGAGGCGGTCACGACCGCGAGCCTGCGCGACGCCATCCGCAGGAGACTGAAGCTGCGCCTTCTGTACCGCGCCGAGAACGGCACCCGGACGGAGCGTACCGTGTGGCCGGTCGTGCTCGGCTATTCGGATACGAAACGCGTCCTGATTGCCTGGTGCGAGCAGCGCCAGGCCTTCCGCCATTTCCGCACCGACCGAATGGACGCTGCCGAGCTTCTGGAGGAGCCGATCGGCGAAGCACGCGGCCCGCTCCTTCGGCGTTGGGAGGCCTGGCGGTCGGCAGAGTTGGCGGAGCGGGAGAGGGGGCGCTGAGGTCGTTCGCGTCGCAGAGCGTCGGCCGACCGCGCGCCGGGCCGGATGCTGTCGGCTGCCATCGATATCCCACCCGCAGGCTGCGCTCTACTCGTTCGGTGATCCGGTTGCTTCGCTATCCCGCTCATACTCGAGAAGATCGCCCGGCTGACAGTCGAGATAACGGCAGATGGCCTCCAATGTGTCGAAGCGAATGCCTTTGACCTTGCTCTGCCTGAGCAGGCTGAGATTGGCCTCGGTGATCCCGATATATTCGGCCAGCTCTTTGGATTTCACATTGCGTCGCGCCAGCATCACCGCAAGGTTCACTTTGATGGGCATGGCGATCAGACGAACTGGCTGTTTTCTTCGGCGATCAGGGCAGCGCGCCGCATGGCCCAGGCCAATGCCGCCACGACGCCCGCAAACAGCGCCAGGATCATCACGTCCGAGCTGATCTCGATGGCGATCCGCTTCGGGCCGGGATTCCAACTGAGCGCCAGCACGAACAGCATGCCGGCCAACGGTTTCGCCAATGCGCTCAGCCCGGTGCCGATGGCGAAATCGCGCAGCCCGGCTATGCCCTCGGCGCCGAACGGTCGGCCCGCCGCGAACTGGGCGAGACAGACGCGCAGCCGCAACAGGCCCCAGCTCAAGGGCAGGAGATGCAGCAGCGCCGTGGCGATCGCCACGATCCGGAGACCTGCATCGTAGGCCAGGGTCTGCGAACCGAACAGCCAGTAGCCGATCGCCAGTGCCGGCAGGAGCGCCGCCAGCGCCGTCGCCAGAACGCCCAGCGCGCGGAACGCCAGGCGCGTCTGCGGCGACAACGCCATGGCCGCTTCCGAACCCGCTTCACCGGCAAGGGCGAAGCTGCCTTGGGTCTGCATGTGTCTTTCTCCTGCCATCTCGCCCGGAGTTATGCTCCGAAAATTATCGTTTGACAATAATTTTTGGCCACCAGATAAGCTTGAATTGTTGTTTTACGATAATGGAGCTCCCCGATGAACGCCATGCGCAATGCGCTCCTTGCACTCTCCCTCGGCCTCGCCTTGCCGGCCCAAGCCGTCCCCTCGACCCCAAACGGCGCGATCTCGGTCGCGCAGGTGGTGGACCTGATCCAACGCTCGCCCAAGGACAATGCCGCCCGCAACGCGGCAACGGCTTATCTGGCGGGCGTCGGGGAAACCGCCGGCCTGCTCGTGACCGAGGCCCAACGGCGTGGGCTGCCGGGCGTCACCTGCGCCCGGCCACTCGGCATTTCCAGCACGGCGGCGCTTGCCGCGCTGTCGCGTGCGGAGAAGGGGAGATGGGGCAAGACCGCCGCCACACCCATCCTCGTCGACGACATGCTGAGCCGCGCAGGCTGCCGCTAGTCGGCCGGACTCAGGGCCGCGGTCGTCCGAAAGCGACCGCCGCCCTGAGTGAGCCGTGACAGAGCGGCCCATCATCGCCGCGTGCCTTTCGGCACGAAGTCGGGCGTGGGAAGGTGGCAATTTCCCGCCATCTGGAGTCTCGGGCCCAACCGATCGCCAAACCATGGATCGCTCAGTCTCGGCGCAGGATACGGACGCGTTTGCGCGCGTCCTTTTCCTTCACCTCGAGCCACTGGTTGCCCGAATGGGGGACGGCGTCATTCAAGAGCGCTTCGACGTCGAGGCCACGGCGCTCCAGCTGGCGCCACGCCTGCTTCGGCAACAGCCTGGCCAGGAGTTGCAGCGGCCGAACCGGGAGGTCCAGCTGTTCGACGCAGATCTCGTCGACGTATTTTTCGATCACGATGGTGCTCATCGGAGGACCTTTCTGGGTTGGTGGTGGATGTCCGGATCCCGGCCGAAAAAGAAAGCCGGATCGCGCAGGATCAGCGCCAGGCTGAGCGCCACCAGCAATGCGGTCTGGATGATCTTGCTGTCGGGATGGGTCTGAAACGCCTCGTTGGAGACGTTGGCGGCGAGGTGAAAGGCTACGGCAACCCAGATGCTGCGGCCCGAGCGGTAATAGAGCCAGTTCATCAGCAGCACGAAGGGAATGAGGCTGACGATGAAGTTGATCGTGTGCAGCGAGCCGGTCTCGACCAGATTAGCCTGATAATACCCCTCGATGAAAGCGAGCGGGACATGCCACAGCGCCCAATAGATGCTGAAGACGATCGAGGTCCAGAGCAGGTTCAGGCCGCGGCGCAGGGAATCGGTGCCATAGCCGTGCCAACTGATTTCCTCGACCACCGGCGCCAATAGCAGCGGCACCCAGCCAATGAGAATGCCGGCGCTGAACGAGGCCGAACGGGCGAGACGAAACTGATCCGCGCTGTAGCCCAACGCCAGCGAGATGAGCTGCGCGAGCCAGATGCTGCCCAGCATGATCCCCGCGCCCAGGAGGATGTTTGGCCATGCCAGCCCCTGGAGCGAAAGGCGACGGCGCAGGTCCTGCCGCAGCACGTCGTCGCGTCGGATCAGCATCCAGGCGACCAGCATGGGCAGCGCCAATCCGATCCCGGCGAAAAGGCTGACGAGCAACAGGCTCGTCCTGTCGGGGAGGGGTTGCCGACTGTACCACGCCGCGATCAGCCAGGCCGTCCATGGACCGATGGCCGAAACAATGAAGAAGGTCCAAGGTCGATCGAAGCGGGCGATGATCGCCCGTTCATTGCGATGGATCGTGCTCATCCGAGGCTCGCAAGGCGTTGCAGAAGGGCGCCCTTCGGCGCGCCTAGAGCGCGCTCGACGATGATCATCGTGGCACGCAGCCGCACTGCATGCTCTTCGGGCGACCAGTTGAATCGTCCGCCGCCGAGGAGCGCAGCCTGACCGGCCAGCAGGAATTCGAGGGTGGCCAGCTCGTCCTCGACATCGAAGACACCCTCGATCTTGCCTTGCTCGACGATCGCGGCAAGGACGGGCGCGACCTGACGGACGAGCGCGATGTTGGCGAGATCGTGTAGCGCGCTGTTCTCAGGATGATTGAGCGCATCCACGAGATATTGCTCGGCCCGATCGACGTGCTGCATCGCGACGACCGCCGCAGCGAACCGATCGAGCGCGGTCCCCTGGCCTCGTCCAGCTAGCTCCGCTGCCTGGGCGATCTGCAGCACCACGGCCCCTGCCAGCTTCGCCAGCAGCTCATCCTTGGTCTTGAAGTAGAGGTAGAAGGTGCCTTTGGCGATGCCGGCACCCTGGACGATCTCGTCGATCGAGACCGCTCTCACCCCTTTTTCCCGAAACAGCCGGGCCGCACTGGCGATGATCTCGCCGGCTCGATCCGGGTGGCTTGCACGACGCGGCGGCATTTCAAATCCCATAATGACTGACCGTCAGTCATTATGGCGACGAGGTTTTGAATGTCAAATCGCCGGGGGGAGAGCGGCTCTCATTCTGTCATCCGGCTGGGGGTGACCAAAGGCGGCTGCTTTACGTATCGCGGCCCATTCATGTCGGCGTTTGAGCCTTCCTGCGCCGTCCGCCGCGCTTGCCGGCAACGTCGACAAGGCGCCGGAAGGTCGGGCATTCCATGTGCGAGGGGGCAGGGCAGTCGGCGACGTGGCGCAGCGTGTCGCGGAGCGCCGTCAACTCGCGGATCTTCCGATCGATCTCATCGGCCTTGGCGTGAATCGCCTCGCGCGGTAGGTCCGGCAACCCGTTGCTGGCGAACATCCCGCCGATCTCGTCGAGCGAGAAGCCCGCCGACTTGCCCATCGCGATCAGCTTGAGCTGCAACAGCACCTCGGGCGGAAATTGCCGGCGCAGTCCATGCCGGGAGACCGACGCGATCAGCCCTGCTTCCTCGTAGTAGCGCAGCGCCGACGGCTTGATCCCGCTTGCTGCCGCGACCTCGCCGATGTCCAGAAATTTCATGCTTGACCTCAAGTTGGCTTGAAGTGGCAGCCTGCGCGCAAATGGACATTTCGACAAGAGGGCAAGGCATGGAACAGACGGAAGCGCTTGCATCCGCGAGGACACGAATAGCAATCACGATCGCGCTGGCTCTGTCGATGGGGCTGGCATCGCTCGGCACGAGCATCGCCAATATCGCGCTCCCGGCGCTGGCCGAGGCGTTTTCGGCGCCGTTTCATGAGGTGGAGACGGTCGTCGTCGCCTATCTCGCCGCGCTGACGGTCTCGGTCCTGGTCGCCGGCCGGCTCGGCGACCGTCACGGATTGAAGCCCATGCTCGTGGCTGGCCTCGCCCTGTTCACCGTCGCCTCGCTGCTCTGCGCCGTCGCGCCGAGCCTGTGGCTGCTGATCGGAGCGCGGGCGCTGCAGGGCATCGGCGCTGCGTTCCTGATGACGCTCGCCATGGCGCTGATGCGGCAGACGGCGAGCGAGGCGCGTGTCGGTCGGGCGATGGGCCTGCTCGGGACCGTCTCGGCGCTGGGGACGGCACTCGGCCCGTCGCTGGGCGGACTGCTGATCCCAATGACGGGCTGGCGCGGCGTCTTCTGGGTGCAGGTGCCGCTGGCGGTTCTGGCCCTCGTCCTGGCGGTAGCGCTGCTGCCGGGCGCCCCTGCCGCGAGAGCGACGTCGCGTGCAAATCCGTGGTCCACGATGAACCGGGCGCTTGCGACCAATCTCGGCGTCAACCTGCTGGTCGCGGCGGTCATGATGACGACGCTCGTCGTTGGGCCGTTCTATCTCGGCATCGCCCTCGGCCTGACGGCGACGGAGGTCGGCTTCGTGATGGCGGTCGGCCCCGTGATCTCGATCGTCAGCGGCGTTCCGTCCGGCCGGCTGGTCGATGCGGGAGGCACGAGCCGCGTGCTCGCCCTCGGCCTCGTCCTGCTGGCCGTGGGCGCCTTCCTGCTGGCGTTTCTGCCGAACCTGATCGGCGTCGCCGGCTATGTGCTGGCCATCATCGTGCTCACGCCGGGCTATCAGCTGTTCCAGGCTGCCAACAATACGGCGGCGCTCACCGATATCCCGAAGGAGCGGCGCGGCACGGTTTCGGGAGCGCTGAACCTGTCGCGCAATGTCGGCCTGATTGCAGGCGCTTCGCTGATGTGCGCTGTCTTCGCCTTCGGCGTCGGGACCGGAGACATCACCAGCGCGAGCGCTTCGGCCATCGCCGCAGGGATGCGGCTGACCTTCCTGCTCGCCGGCGGCATGATGCTCTTAGCAATCGTCCTCGCGGTCGGTCGGCGCATCGAAATCGAGCGGTCATGATGATGGCATCCCGTCCGATCGGCGCCGACCGGGTCGCACCGGGTCGCACGACAAGGCGCGGCCTCGTGGTGACGAAGCGCTAACCAATAATGATTGGTCGACGGGATTGTCGGGAATTGATGGGTTCGGGCAAGGGCGCATTAACGCTTCTTCAAGTGCCGGGGACGTCTATGGTTCTGGGGTATCGGGCCTCGCGATCCGCCAGCAGCGGAGTGTTGCGCAGACCGGACGCTCTGGCCGCAGAAGCGGCGATCGGTCGACAGGTTGGCCGCTTGCTGCTATCGAGGATGCAAGATGGGGACGAGCGCAATTTCAGTCATGCGTACCAAGCGCGTCGGATCGTCTGCCCGCAAGCGGGCGGTCCAATCGGCTCTTTTGCTTTCCGCAGCGGTGCTTCTCGCGTCCTGCGCGAACAAGCCGCCGGCCCCGACCAAGCGGTCTTCGGAATATTTTCCCGAGAGCAAGTATGGCGTGAAGGCCAGCCCGCGCGTGGTCGAATATGGCCAGCCGGTTCCGCAGGGCGGCGGCCGCTACATGGTCGGCAAGTCCTATACCGTGAAGGGCCGCGTCTATACGCCGAAGGAAGACAAGCGCTACACGGCGGTCGGCTACGCCTCGTGGTACGGCATGGCCTTCCATGGCCGGTACACCGCCAATGGCGAAGTCTATGACATGGACACGCTCTCGGCTGCGCATCCGACCATGCCGCTGCCGAGCTATGCGCGCGTCACCAACGTCAAGAATGGCAGCTCGATCATCGTCCGCGTCAATGATCGCGGACCGTATGAGCGCGACCGCATCATCGACCTCTCGGCCACCGCCGCCGAACTGCTCGACGTCCGGCATCACGGCTCGGCCAAGGTGAAGGTCGAATATGTCGGCCCGGCCCGGATGGAAGGCCATGACCGACAGATGCTGCTGGCGAGCTATGTGCCGCCGCGCACGGGCGTCCCGACGCCGGCGCTCCGCCGCATGCCGGCTGCCGACACCATGATCGCGCTGCAGTCGCCGTCGGCGCGGCCGAAGCTGCAAGCGCCGACTTCGCAGCCCTCCGTCGTCCTCGCGATGGTGCCGATCCCGCGCTCGCGCCCCGGCGTCGATGGCGGTCTGGCCATCGACCCTTACAATTACGAGATCCAGGCGGCGTCGCTCGACGTCGCGCCCGCCCGCCAGGCCGCGCCTGCGGCCATTGCCGTGGCGCGCAACGATGTCGCGCCCGCCGCCATTGCCCAGCCGACGGTCGTTCAGGCCTCCGCGGCCGGCGATGCGGCTCCGGCCAATGGCTCGAACTATGGCGAGCGGCTCCTCGGCACTTACACGCTGTCCGAGCCCGTGGGCTACGCGCCGGAAGCGAACGCTGCGACCGGCGACGGGTATTCGAGCCAGACGCCGCGGTCGGCGCGTTCCTCCTATGCCGAGGACGCGCTGCTCTCGCCGGCCCAGATCGCCGCCGAGACCATGGCCGCTCCGCGCCGCGACAAGCTGCAGCTCGCGCTCAACGAGGCGATCGCCCGGCGCGCCGCCGAACGCAGCGCCGATCTCGTCGAGATTCAGGTCGGCGTCTTCGCCAGCGCCGACAATGCGGCCGCGATGGGCACGAAGCTCGCATCGCTCGGTCATGTGCGCGTGCTGCCGATTTCGATCAACGGCCGCAGCATGCAGGCCGTGCGTCTCGTCCTGCCGCCGACGACCCAGAGCGACGAGGCCCTCAAGGCCGTCGCCGATGCGGGTGCACGCGGCGCTTTCGTGATGACGCGCTGACGGGAAGCGGGCCGGTGTCCCGGCCCGCCATTGATCCGCTTGCGGGCGAACTGGTAGCTATAGTCGCTCCGCCGCCGATGCGGTGCCCGGGTCGCACAATGCCTTCGATCGGTCCTGCCTTTCGCCGCCTCGCTGTGTCTCTCGCCGTCTTGACGGCGAGCGCGCTGCCGGCGCTCGCCGCGGGCTATGACAGCAAGGCGCCTTACGCCATCCTGATCGACGAGGATTCCGGCGCGGTGCTTTATCGCAAGGGCGACGACATCCCGTTCGATCCGGCGGCCATGGTCAAGATGATGACGATGGCGGTGGTCTTCGATGCGATCGCGGCCGGCGAGATCTCGCTCGATCAGACCTTTCCGGTGAGCGAGAACGCCTGGCGGACGGGCGGGGCGCCTTCCGGCAGCGCGACGATGTTCGCGGCGTTGAAATCCTCCGTTCCCGTCTCGGACCTTCTGCGCGGCGCCATCGTCCAGGCCGGCAATGACGCCTGCCTCATCCTCGCCGAGGGCATTGCCGGCTCCGAAGCGGCTTTCGTACGGCGGATGAACGACAAGGCGAGCGCGCTGCGTCTGGCGGGCAGCACCTTCGCCAATGTGACCGGCCTCGGCGATCCGGCACAGAAGGCGACGGCGCGGGATCTCGCGACGATCGCCGACTATCTGATCACCCACCATCCCGAACTCTACAAGATCTACGCCGAACCGGATTTCACCTGGAACAAGATCTATCAGCGCAACCGCAATCCACTGCTCGGGGCAGGGCTCGGCGTCGATGGCCTCTCGACGGGCTCGACGCCGGAAGCGGGCTTCGGCATGACGCTATCCGCGGTCCAGGACGGCCATCGAACGACGCTGGTGGTGGCGGGCCTGCCGAGTGAGAAGGACCGGACGGATGAGGCGAAGCGGCTGCTCGGCTACGCCGGCAGCGGCTTCGAGCGCGTGCGCTTCTTCGCCGCCGGCGATCCGGTCGCGAACGCCCGCGTCTTCGGCGGCATCAAGGGCACCGTGCCGCTCGCCACGCATGAGCCGTTTGATGTGCTGATCGAAAAGGGCGTGCGCGCGCCCATTCGGGCCCGCGCGATCTATACGGGGCCGCTGGTCGCGCCCGTGAAAAAGGATCAGCAGGTCGGCGTGATCCGCGTCTGGACCGACGACGACAAGGTGTTCGAAAAGCCGGTGTTCACGACCGAAGCGGTCGGCGTCGGCAGCATGAGCCAGCGGGCCATCGATGCGGTGGGCCAGTTGCTCATCGGCTGGCTGTGAGGCACCGGTTGTGAAGGCACAGTTCGTGACATTCGAAGGCGGCGAGGGCGCCGGCAAGTCGACGCAGATCCGCCGGCTCGCCGAGGCGCTGCGCAAGCGCGGCGCGAACGTGGTGGTGACGCGCGAGCCGGGCGGGACGGAGACGGCCGAGCGCATCCGCGATTTTCTCCTCTCGGGCAAGGCGATCGGCCTCGGCGTCGAGGGCGAGAGCATCCTCTTCGCGGCGGCGCGGGCGGATCATGTCGATCGCGTTATCCGCCCGGCGCTGGAGCGCGGGGAGTGGGTGCTGTCGGATCGCTTCTTCGATTCAACCCGCGCCTATCAGGGCAGCGATGGCGTCGACGAGAAGCTGCTTGCGGCGCTTGAGCATCTGGCCGTGGGCGCGGTTCGCCCGAACCTCACGATCATCCTGGACCTGCCGGTCGAGATCGGGCTCGGGCGCGCCACGCGGCGGCGCGGGGAGGGGGATGTCGCCGACCGGTTTGAGCGCGAGACGCTCGACCGTCACGAAAAGCGGCGTCAGGCCTTCCTCGAGATCGCGCGTCGCGATCCCGGCCGCTGCGTCGTGATCGACGCCTCCCGGCCGGAGGACGACGTCGCGGCCGACATCTGGAAGGCGGTCGAGGTTCGGCTGCTGCCAACGGCGGAGACGGTCTGATGGCGGAAGCACCCGAAGCTCTCGCGCCGGACGCGATCGACGGCTGGGCGCTGCCGGAGGCGCAGAACGACTGGTATGGCGGCAGCGATGTTGAACGCCTGCTCGTCGAGGCCTATCGCGGCGGCCGCATGCACCATGCCTGGCTGATCGGCGGGCCCAAGGGCATAGGCAAGGCGACGCTCGCCTATCGCTTCGCCCGCTTCGCGCTGACGCATCCCGATCCCGCGCGCGCACCCGATGCCGCGACGCTGGCGGTGTCGCCGGAGACGGCCGTAGCGCGGAAGATCGCCGCCGGCTCGCATCCCAACATCCTCACGCTGTCGCGTCCCTATGACGAGAAGAACAAGCGCTTCCTCGCTTCGCTCTCGATCGACGAGGTGCGGCGTACGATCCCCTTCTTCGGTTCGACGGCGGGCGAGGCCGGCTGGCGTATCGCCATCGTCGATTCGGCCGATGACATGAATGTCAACGCTGCCAATGCGTTGCTGAAGATTCTTGAAGAACCGCCGAAGCGCTCGCTGTTCCTCGTCCTCTCCCATTCTCCGGGGCGATTGCTGCCCACCATCCGCTCGCGCTGCCGCCGGCTCGACCTCGCGCCACTTTCGGTGGACGCGATCGAGACGGCATTGACTGAACATGCGGATGCCTCGGCCGAGCTGCGCCGTTTCGCGGCGGAAGCGGGGCGGGGAAGCCTCCGCCGTGCGATCCGCTTCCTGGACGAGGACATGGCCGCCATAGGCCGCGCCTTTTCGAGCGCGATCGCCAGCGTGCCGACGCTCAATGCCGCGGCCGCGCATGCGCTCGGCGACCTCGTGGGCCAGCGCGGCGCCGACGAGGCGTTCGAGGGTTTCCAGGACCTGGTTTTCGACTGGCTGGCGCGGCGGGCGAGGGGAGAGGCCGAGCCGCCGGAACTCGGGATTCTGCCCCCCGCGGCGGCGGCCGTCCCGCTTGCGAGCTGGGCGGAGGTGTGGGAAAAGGTCCGCGTCGCTTCGGCCGAGGTCGAAGCGCTCAACCTCGACCGCAAACAATTCGTGCTATCGACACTGACCATGCTCGCCCGCGCAACCCGAATGTGACGTCTCGAGAGGGATCGGCTCTGCCGGTCCGGCTTCGGCATGGTGCGGACTTCAAGAAAGACGAGCGGCCTATGACGGCACGGAAATTCTACATCACGACGGCGATCGCCTATCCGAACGGCGAACCCCATATCGGCCACGCCTATGAGGTGCTGGCGACCGACGCGCTCGCGCGCTTCAAGCGCCTCGACGGCTATGACGTCCATTTCCTCACGGGAACGGACGAGCACGGCATCAAGATGGTGCAGACGGCGGCGCGCGCCGGGATCACGGCGCGCGAGCTCGCGGATCGGAACGTCCCACGCTTCCAGGCGATGGCCGGGCTGCTCGATTGCTCCAACGACGACTTCATCCGCACCAGCGAGCCACGCCATTATCGCGCCTCCCAGGCGATCTGGGAGCGCATGCTGGCGGCCGGCGATATCTACAAGGGCAGCTATGCCGGCTGGTATTCGGTTCGCGACGAGGCCTATTACGCGGAGAGCGAGACCGAGCTGCGCGCCGATGGCGTGCGCTATGGCGCGCAGGGCACCCCGGTCGAATGGGTGGAGGAGGAGAGCTATTTCTTCCGCCTCTCCGCCTATCAGGACCGCCTGCTCGCTCACTACGAGGCGCATCCCGAGTTCATCGGTCCGGACGAGCGCCGCAATGAGGTGGTGAGCTTCGTCAAGGGCGGCCTCAAGGATCTCTCGATCTCGCGCACGACCTTCGACTGGGGCATTCCGGTGCCCGGCGACCCCAAGCACGTCATGTATGTCTGGGTCGACGCGCTGACCAACTACATCACGGGCGTCGGCTATCCGGATGTCGAAAGCGAGAGCTTCCGTCGCTATTGGCCTGCGGATCTGCATGTGATCGGCAAGGACATCGTCCGCTTCCACGCGGTCTATTGGCCGGCCTTCCTGTTCTCCGCGGGGCTCGAGCCGCCGAAGCGCGTTTTCGCCCACGGATTTCTGTTCAACCGCGGCGAGAAGATGTCGAAATCGGTCGGCAACGTCGTCGATCCGTTCTCGATCGTCGAGGCCTATGGCGTCGATCCGGTGCGCTTCTTCTTCCTGCGCGAGGTGCCGTTCGGTCAGGACGGCAATTACAGCCACGAGGCGATCGTCAACCGCATCAATGCCGATCTCGCCAACGATCTCGGCAATCTGGCGCAGCGCTCGCTGTCGATGATCGGGAAGAACCTCGACGGGATCCTGCCGGAGCCGGGCGCGCTCTCGGCCGACGACGAGGCGATCCTCGCTGCCGCCGACGGGCTGCTGCCGCTCTGCCGGCAGGCCTTCGACGCGCAGCAGATCCACCTCGCGCTCAATGCCGTCTGGAACCTCGTTGCGGAGGCGAACCGCTACTTCGCGAAGGAGGAGCCCTGGCGCCTGCGCAAGACCGATCCGGTCCGCATGGCGACGGTGCTCTACGTGACGGCGGAACTGATCCGGCAGGTGGCGATCCTGTCGCAGCCGGCCATGCCCGGCTCCGCGGCGAAGCTGCTCGACCTGCTCGCCGTTCCGGCCGATCGGCGTGCCTTCGACGCGCTCGGTCCATCCGGCCGGCTCGTCGGCGGTACGGTGCTGCCGACGCCGACCGGCGTCTTCCCGCGCTATCAGGAACCGGAAGCCGCGACCAGCTGAGGCCGCGTCTACCGCGCTCCGAAACGCTCGTTGAGGCGTTCGACGGTCGCGACTGTTTCCGATTCGGGCGTCCGGCGCAGGGCAAATTCCTGGCCGGCGCTCGCGATGTCGCGGCAGGCGAGATCATGGGTGCGGCACCACTCGACCTTCTCGATCAGGTCGGAAAGATCGGCCGCCACCGGCACGTAATGCGTCCAGGCGACGAGATCGTCGTAATACCACTGCCGGAAGCCGCTTGGTGACGCGACCTTGAGCACGCAGCAGCCGAGCAGCATGCGCGTATAGAAATTGGCCCAGCTGTTGGTCGGCCCGTCGATATCGAGCGCGAATTTGACGTCGATCCAGCGCGACGGAGCGATCGGCGCGCCGAGAAGCCCGTGCGCTTCCACCGCCGCCGTCGCCTGCTGTTCCGCCTTGTCGCGCGCCGAGGCCAAGAGCTTCACATCGACATCGGCGAGGCCCCGCAGCGCCAGGCAGAGCCGCACGCGCTGCTTCAGAGCGGGATCATCGACGTCCATGGCATGCGTGATCGTCAGCCCCTCGCCGGAGATCGAGCCGCGCCAGAGCAGCGTGTCCCGGCGCTGATGCCAGCGCGCCGGCTGGCTGTCCGCCAGCTCTCGGAAGGGTTGGTAGAAGTGCTCGGTCATGAAAGCGGGATCGGGGACGAGGAAGGCCAGCGGTTCATCGGAGCAGAAGGCGAGCTCGTCGGGCAGGTTGCCGCCGCCGTCGGAAATATTGCCGCTGACGGGCGTCAACTCGCGGGAGGCGCGGGACAGGATGCGGACGAGCGTCGGCAGCCGACGCCACGTCATGTAGTAGAGTTCCCAATCCGAGGCCAGCCGATCGCGATCCAGCACGATCAGGAGCCGGTCGCCGTCGCGGGCGAAATCGACCTGATGGCGATGACGGCTGCGCTGTCCGCCATGCTCGAAAACGAGCGAAGGCGTCGACGTCGCCATGGTCGGCAGCGCGGTTCCGAGCCGCCGCAGCATGATGGCTTCCGAGATACGCTTCGGCACCAGCTTGAACAGGGATTTTTCGATGGAGTGCAAGGCCGTTCCGAGTCGCGCGCAGCAAGGCCGCTGAAGTTTACGGTGCGGCGCTCCGACCTGTCCAGAAAGGTCGACAGGAGGAGCGGAAGCGGCTACTCACTGGCGCTGAAGCGTGCCGCAGAATTGATAAGGCGGCCGTATTAGCTCCTTGTCCTGCGATGCTTGTAGACAGCCACTGTCATCTCGATTTTGCCGATTTCGACGTCGATCGCGAAGCGCTGCTCGAGCGCGCGCGGCTGGCAGGCGTCGGCCTGATGGTCACCATCTCGACGCGCCTTGCCACGTTTCCGCGTGTCCTGGCGATCGCGGAGTCGCACGCCAGCATCTATTGCTCGGTCGGCGTCCATCCCAACAGCGCCCATGAAGAGCCGGACGTGACGAGCGAGCAGCTCGTCGAACTCGCGTGCCACCCCAAGGTGGTCGCGATCGGCGAGGCCGGGCTCGACTATTTTTACGGCGCCGAGCACAAGGCCGTGCAGGCGATCGGCCTCCGCCAGCATATCGCAGCGGCCCGGATCACCGGTCTTCCGCTCGTCATCCACGCTCGCAATGCCGATGACGACATGATCGCCCTCCTTGAGGACGAGATGGGGCAGGGGGCCTTCCCGGCCATCCTGCACTGCTTCTCATCCGGTCCGGAGCTTGCCCGCGCCGGCGCGGCGCTCGGCTGCTACGTCTCGTTCTCCGGAATCCTGACCTTCCGCAATGCCGAGCAGATCCGCGAGATCGCCAAGGCGGTGCCGGCAGATCGCCTTCTGGTCGAGACCGACGCGCCCTATCTCGCGCCGATCCCGCATCGCGGCGGGCGCAACGAGCCGGCCTTCGTGGCGGACACGGCCCGCGTGCTCGGCGAAGTGACGGGCCTCGGCGAGCGAATCGGCGAGGTCACCACGGCGAACTTCCGCCGCCTCTTTACCAAGGTGCCTGCCGCGGCCTTTGCGGGCGAGGGGGCTCTCCATGGCTGACGGGCAGGGCAGGGATGGCGCGGCGGAGCGGCTGCGCATCACGATCCTCGGCTGCGGCGCCTCCCCGGGCGTCCCGCGCATCGGCAATGACTGGGGCGCCTGTGACCCTTCCGAGCCGA
This sequence comes from Kaistia hirudinis, assembly GCF_014196455.1. Taxonomy (GTDB): domain Bacteria; phylum Pseudomonadota; class Alphaproteobacteria; order Rhizobiales; family Kaistiaceae; genus Kaistia; species Kaistia hirudinis. Next base: position 646,402 of record NZ_JACIDS010000001.1, on the reverse strand, counting down.
AGAACCGCCGCACCCGCTCGTCGATCCTGATCGACGGTTTCCGCAACGATGCGCCCTACCCGACGCGGATCCTGGTCGACACCGGGCCGGACCTCCGCAACCAGTTGCTCGACGCCCGCGTCGACCGGGTGGATGCCGTGCTCTACACGCACGCCCATGCCGATCACACGCATGGGATCGATGATCTCCGCGCCTTCTGGCTCGAGAGCCGCCGCCTCGTGCCGGTCTATTCCGACGACTTCACGCAGGAGCGGCTGGAAGAAGCGTTCGCCTATTGCTTCCGCACGCCGCCGGGCGGCAATTATCCGCCGATCGTCGGCCGGCAGCGGATCGAGGCGGGGCAGGGCTTCTCGATCGGCGGTCCGGGCGGGCGGATCGATATCCTGCCGTTCCGCCAGATCCATGGCGATATCGACAGCCTCGGCTTCCGCATCGGCGACTTCGCCTATTCGAGCGATGTCAGCGACATCCCGCCGGAATCGCTGGCCGCGGTGAGCGGGCTCGATCTGTGGATCGTCGACGCGCTCCGCTACCGGCCGCATCCAAGCCATTTCAGCCTCGACGAAACCCTCGCCTGGAGGGAACGTCTCGCGCCGCGCCGTACCGTGCTCACCCATATGCATGGCGACCTCGACTATCGCACCCTTGTCGAGCGGCTCGGCGCCGATGTGGCTCCGGCCTATGACGGCATGACGATCGACGTGACGCTCTGAGCGATCACGAAGCATGAATTTCGTCAATTTGACGCGATTGTTACCTTGGCATCGTCGTTCGCGCCGTGCCACTCTCGCGCCTCCAGTCGCGCGGCACCCGCGCCGCGGACCAGCAAAGGAGGACGCCACCCGATGAAGATCCGCAATGCCGCCTGGTCGATTTTCGGCATCGTTGCGGTTGTCGTGTCGGGGTTCATCCTCTACCGCGAATTCAGACGCATTTCCTTCGCGGAAGTGGCTGACAGCCTCGCGGCGATCAGCCTGCACAACTGGATCCTGTCGATCGTGGCGACGCTGTGCGCCTATGGCGCGCTGGCTTGGTACGACCGAATCGCCCTCGCCCATATCGGCGGCAAGAAGATCTCCTGGCTGTTCATTTCGGTCTGCTCGTTCACGACCTATGCGCTTTCGCACAATATCGGCGCCTCGGTCCTGTCGGGCGCCGTCGTGCGCTACCGCGCCTATACGACGAAGGGCCTGACGCCTCAGCAGATCGGGCTGCTGATCGTCTTCTGCTCGTTCACCTTCGCGCTCGGCACGGTGCTGACATCGGCCGTCGTCATGGTGGTGGGCCCCCGTATCATCTCGCGCCTGATCGACATGCCGGCGTGGCTGAGCGTCGCCATCGGGCTCGTGTTGCTGGGGCTGGTCGCCCTCTATGTCCTCGGCTCCTGGCGCCACTTTCCGCCGTTCCATTGGCGCAAGTTCCACGTCCAGTACCCCCGGCTGCCGATCGTCGCCCGTCAGTTGCTCGCTGGCCCGCTGGAGCTGTGCAGCGCCGCCGCGATCATCTATTTCGCGCTGCCGGTCGAGCATAATCCCGGCTACCTGATCGTTCTCGGCGTCTTCCTGGCGTCCTTCACGCTGGCGCTGCTGTCGCATGCGCCGGGCGGGCTCGGCGTGCTCGAGGTGACGTTCCTGGCCGCCATGCCCGAGCTCAACCCGAACGACGTCCTCGCGGCGCTGATCGTATTCCGTCTGCTCTACCTGCTCGTGCCCTTCGCCATCTCGCTGGTCATCGTGCTGCTGTTCGAGCGCACGCAACTGGCGCGCAAGGATATCTGAAGCACAGGACGCGCAATATTCGGCCACAAACTGCGCCGAATTGCCTTAGTCACGTCGAAGTTGAGCCGGATTGGCGCGTCATCTTGGTATCCGACGCAACGAATCCGAGGACCGGACAATGGCTGGCGCCCTGATCGCAGAACGTCTTGTCGATGAGCCCACCGAAGGGGCAGGGGGCCCTGCCCGCTACGCCCTTTATGCTGCTGCGGCGGCCGCTGCGCTCGTGGGTGCCTGGCTGATCGCCGGGCCTGCCTTGACGAGCGCCCCGGCGACCAATGTGTCGGCGCCCATGACCGCCCGCACGGCCCCCATGCCTGTGGCCGACAACGTCCGGCAGATCGACATGTCGCAGAGGTCGACGCCCGAGGCGCCGGTCGCGCCGGCTGCCGCACCGGCCAGCGCGCCGCGCAGCGAAGCCGCGCTCGACACGTCCGAGCAGCCTATTCCGCCGAAGCCGCAGCCGCGTCCGGTCCGTCCGAGTGTCGCCGCGCAGAGTGCGCCGGTCCAGCCTCGGCCCGTCGTCCGCGCCGCCGAGCCGGCGGTTCGCGCCGCGGAGCCGGCCATCGTACAGACCGGCGCACCGCCGGCCGATCTCGGCGTCCTGCGCGAACCGGCAGCGCCGTCCTATGTCGTTCCGGCTGCAAACCCGGTGCCGGCCGCGCCGGCGATCCAGAGCGCCGCGCCGAACGGTCCGGTGCCGCCGATGCCGGTCGACGACGTCGCCAACGTGCAGGCACCGCCGGCCAACGAGCCGGTGCATCACCAGGGCCTTCTTGGTGCGACGGAGCGCGCTGCCGGCACGGTGTGGAACTGGACGACGGGAGCCGTTGGCAACACCGTCCGTACGGTCCAGCAGGGTTTCTGAACCGCGAGGCCAGCCGGCCTCGCACCCATGCGATTAGGTTCCATAATCTATCTTATGCGAATCACGGATATGCTGATGTGGGACGCTGTCACTGTCGGCGTCCGGTCAACGTGGCGGGCCGCCTCTCCCCGGCCCGGTTATGTCGACGACCGATGAAGTGGTCGATGCCGCAGTCATCGTTGAATACAGATGCGATTGCTGGCCTCCGGTCACCGCCATCACGATCTGACATCGCGCGTTCCATCGCCGGCATGGCCTGACGCCAGCCGCGCGTCTCATCCCGGTCTGACGCCTCGCCGTCGATTCCACTCGGGTCGACGATCGCGGCACATCTCGACCGGCTGCCCGGTGGATCGCCTTTGGCGGTCATGCGTCGTGGTCTCGGCTGAACGCTTGGTCTGCCGAATGAAGCCCAGACGTCGCGCGGCGTATCGCTGCTGTCGGCCGGGACTTGGGGCGCGACTCTGGTCGGCGGGCGCATCCGGCTCGCGGCTCGGCCGCAACAGGCGGCGAGGGCCGGGCGGTGTCCAGGTCGCTCCGGGAGCAGGGTGGGGCGAGCGCCCTGCCCTCGTCCGGTGTGCTTATCCATTGACAGCCGGCAAGTGCTCCTACAGATAAGCCGCGTCCGTCCGGCATGCCGGACGATCAGACGGCGACCCGCTGGTTTGCCGCGCCCTCTGTCCTCGGATGTCCCGCATGAACCGTGACGCGCCTGCCGGCGAAGCCCCGCGCATTTCCTTCGTCAGCCTCGGCTGCCCCAAGGCGCTCGTCGATTCCGAGCGGATCCTCACGCATCTGCGCGCCGAGGGCTATGAGCTGTCGCGCCATCACGACGGTGCCGACGTCGTCATCGTCAACACTTGCGGCTTCCTGGACAGCGCCAAGGCGGAGTCGCTCGAAGCGATCGGCACGGCGATGAAGGAGAACGGCAAGGTCATCGTGACCGGCTGCATGGGCGCCGAGCCCGACCAGATCCGCGACATCTTCCCGAACGTTCTCGCGATCACCGGTCCGCAGCAATATGAGAGCGTGCTCGGCGCCGTGCATCAGGCGGTTCCGCCGGCGCACGATCCCTTCGTCGACCTGGTGCCGCCGCAGGGCATCAAGCTGACGCCGCGCCACTACGCCTATCTGAAGATTTCCGAAGGCTGCAACAACCGCTGCTCCTTCTGCATCATCCCGAAGCTGCGCGGCGATCTCGTCAGCCGGCCGGCCGGCGACGTGCTTCGGGAGGCCGAGCGGCTGGTGAAGGCCGGCGTCAAGGAACTGCTCGTCATCTCGCAGGATACGAGCGCCTATGGCGTCGATATCAAATATGCCGCGAGCCCGTGGCGTGACCGCGAGGTCAAGGCGAAGTTCCTCGATCTCTCCGCCGCGCTCGGCGAACTCGGCGTCTGGGTCCGCCTGCACTATGTCTACCCCTACCCTCACGTCGATGCCGTGGTCGAGCTGATGGCCGAGGGCAAGGTGCTGCCCTATATCGATATCCCGTTCCAGCATGCGAGCCCGTCTGTTCTGAAGGCCATGCGCCGCCCGGCGCATCAGGAGAAGACCGCGGAGCGCATCCGCCGCTGGCGCGAGATCTGCCCCGACCTCGCCATCCGCTCGACCTTCATCGTCGGCTTCCCCGGCGAGACCGACGAGGATTTCGAGTTCCTCCTGGATTGGCTGGACGAGGTGAAGCTCGACCGCGTCGGCTGCTTCAAGTTCGAGCCCGTCGACGGCGCGCCGGCGAATGAGCTGGCGGGAATCGTGCCGGACGAGGTCAAGGAACAGCGCTGGCATCGCTTCATGCAGCGCCAGCAGGCGATCAGCGCGAAGCAGCTGGCAAGGCGCGTCGGCCGCCGTGTCCAGGTCCTCGTCGACGAGACGAGCGGTCTCAGGGCCAAGGGTCGCGCTGCCTGGGATGCGCCGGAGATCGACGGCAGCATCCATCTGACCAGCCGCCGGCCGATCCGCGCCGGCGAGTTCGTCACCGCGCGCATCGAAAGCGCCGATGCCTATGATCTCCACGGCACTGTCGTGTGAAGATCACGGCGAGGCTTCCTTAATGCCTCGCGCCTAGTCTGCCGCCACCGTTCCGGGATCGGCCCAACGGGTGGCGGGGGCTCGCCATCTGCGGCTGCGATCGCTCCGAGAGACGAAGGCCGTGCGCGCATTCGCCTCCTGCAATCGGCATTTCGCCGCGCTTGACGGCTGGCGTGGATTTTGCGCGACCATGGTCGCGCTGTTCCACCTCGAAGCCTACAGCCATTTTCGCATGCTCGGCATCGTGCGAAACGCCTATCTCTTCGTCGATTTCTTCTTCGTTCTCAGCGGCTTCGTGATCGCCGCGAACTATGCGCGCGATCTTCGGGAGGGGTTCGGAACAGGGCGCTTCATGCTGCTGCGCCTCGGTCGGCTCTATCCGCTGCACCTCGCGACGCTCGCCTTCCTCGTGGCCCTCGAATGCCTGCCCTTCGTCCTGCACCGTCTGGCGCCGGGCTCCGTGCCGTTCTCGACGCAGGATCGCGGCATCGGCTCGCTCGTCGTCAATCTGCTGATGCTGCAGGCGACGGGCATCGATCGGTCGCTGACGTGGAATTTCCCGAGCTGGAGCGTCAGCGCCGAGCTGTGGACCTATCTCCTGTTTGCGCTGGTGGCGAGCGCCCTGCCCGCTAGCCGTCTCGTCAGGCTCCTCGCGCTGGTGGCGCTGGCGGCGCCAATCATTCTCGGCTTCGTCAGCCCGCGCAACATGGACGCGACCTATGATTTCGGGCTGATCCGCGCAATCGGCGGCTTCAGCGCCGGCGTGATCGGCTATGCGCTTTACCAGCGTTTCATAGGCGTCGACGGCGGCCCGCCTGTGTCGCGGACCTCCTGGACGGGCGTGGAGATAGGCTGCGTCATCCTCGTTGCGGTCTTCGTCTCGGTCGTGGGGACGAGCACGCTTTCGCTGCTCGGGCCGGCGGTGTTTCTGCTGGCCGTGCTGATCTTCTCGGCTGAGGGCGGGGCGGTCAGCGCCCTCCTCCGCTCACGCCCGGCGCTGCGGCTCGGCGTGCTGTCCTATTCGATCTACATGGTGCATGTGCCGGTGCTGCGCGTGCTGATGATGACGATCCATACGCTCGAGCGGACCCTGGGCGTCACGCTGACGACGTCCCAGATTGTCGACGGTCAGAGGGCCACGCTGATCGGACAGGCGCACTGGCAGGGCGATCTCGTCACGATCGGCTTCCTCGCGGCGGTCGTCGCCATCGCGTCCTTCACCTACACCTTCGTGGAAACCCCGGCGCGGCGCTGGTCGCGCGGCCTCGTCGAGCGCCATCTGCCGGTCCGGATGAAGGCCCGCTTCGAAGCGCGCGACCCGGCCCTTCCGGAGCCTCAGCCGGCGCGTTCGGACAGGAGCGCGGCGTAGCGCTCCAGCACCGCGCCCGGAACGCGCCCGATCAGCATGCGCTCCACGCCGTCGCCGGCCGACCAATGCACGACATTGAAGCCGCCCATGGTGCCGGCCGTCGGCTGGACCGCCCCGCTCTCCGCGGCGCGGATCACGCAATAGGCGAAGGGCGTGCCGTCAGCGTCCAAATAGGCAAGTTGAACCAGAGGCTTGCCATCATAATCGAATACCGTCGCGCCGCGAAAATCGGCATCGGGCAGGGCGATCGCGGCGGGCGAGAGCGTTATGCCAAGGCGGTCCGAGGCCAGCGCGAGGCCCTTGGCGAGATGGTCAGGCGTGGGGGCGATCGCCAGCGTGTCGGGCGTGGTGAGCGCCCAATAGCTCGCCACGGCCGCGAGCCAGCCCCCCTCCTCCTCGTGCGCGGGACCACCCAGGACGGCGACGCCGAGCCACAGCCCCACCAGACCAGCCGCCAGCGCGGCAGCCGCCGGCGCCAGAAGGCCGCTCAGCCAGCCCCAGGCGGGTCGGCTCCGCGCCGGGGCGGCGGGCGAGGGCTTCTGCGTCGCGGCGATTGCCCCGTCGAGCATCGCGTCGAGGCGGGCGATCGGCGCGTCGTCCAGCAGCAGGTCGAAGGCGGGCCGCACGCCCTCCCCGCCTCTGTCCAGCGTCGCGAGGCGCGCGCGCAGATCCGCATCGTCAGGGAGGCGCTCGGCTAGGATGGCGGCAGAACCGGCCTCCAGCTCGCCATCAAGCAGCGCGACCAATTGCTCCGCGTCTTCGGATGGATGCCGCTCGCTCATCTCACGCTCCAGGCCTCGCGCCCTCTTCGGCGAGCCGCTCCCGCGCACTGGCGAGCCGGCTCATGATCGTTCCGATCGGCACGCCGAGCAGGTCCGCCGCCTCGCGATAGGAATAGCCTTCGCCATAGACCAGCAGCACCGTCTCGCGCTGCGCATCCGGCAGCCGTCCGATCCGCGCTAACACCTGGCTAGCGAGAATATTCGTTTCGATCGCATGCGCGCCGTCGAAGACGAGCGCGGTCTCCGCATCGACCTCCCCTTCCCCGAGCCGGATGCGCCGCGCGCGCAGCTCGTTGATCCAGATGGAGTGCAGGATGGAGAACAGCCAGCGGTCGAGCCGCGTGCCCGGCTGGTACTGGTCCGCGCGCTCAAGCGCGCGCAGACAGGTTGCCTGCACGAGCTCTTCGGCGGTTTCGCGCCTCCTCGAAAGGACGAGCCCGAAGCGCCAGAGTGCAGGCAGGTGCACCCGCAGGCCGCTTCTCACCTCTTCGTTACCCGACGTGATCATCTGACGAGCGAATAGGTCGGCCCCGAACGCTGTTCATCCTGCGACTTCGCATCGTCGCGAAGGCGTATCAGGAGAGAACACCATGACTATCACGACATCCTGGGTGAAGCGAACCGCCCTCGCCCTGATCTGCCTCGGTGCCATGGCACCGGCCTGGGCGGCCAGCGGCAGCGGCGGCGGAAGCGGCGGCGGCTCCGGTGGCAGCTCGATGCCGCCGCAGCAGGTCTGCAACAAGGGCTGGGTCTGGAGCAAGCCGCTGCAACGCTGCGTGAAGGCCAATTCCGGCAGCCTCGATGACAAGCAACTCCTCGAACAGGGCCGCGCCCTCGCTCTCGCCGGCTACTACGAGAATGCGCTCGCCGTCCTCGACGCCGTGCAGAACAAGAATGACGCGATCGTGCTGACCTATATCGGCTACAGTCATCGCAAGATGGGCGATGTCGATGTCGGCATCGGCTACTACAAGCAGGCTCTCGCGATCGACCCGAACAATCTCAACACGCGCGAATATCTCGGCGAGGGCTATGTTTCGGCTGGCCGTGTCGAGGAGGCCAAGCTCGAGCTGTCGACCATCGAGAAGCTCTGCGGCAATCGCAGCTGCGAGCAGTATGGCGATCTGGCGAATGCACTCGCCGGCAAGCCGGAATAGCGCCGGAGCCCAGCAAGTCAGATGCTTGATCGGATCGACATTGTATCGGCGGCGCCCCTCGGCGCCGCCTCGCGCCAGACCCAGCCCGTCGTCACGCTCCGCTCGCTCGCGACCGCGACGCCGCCACATCGTCTCGTGCAATCGGAGGTTCGCGATGCGTCACGCGCGCTGTTCGCGGATCGCATGCCCTTCTTCTCCCGGCTCGAGCCGGTCTTCGACAATGCGGAGATCGAGCATCGCTATTCCTGCCAGCCGCTCGAATGGTTCATGCAGCCGGCCGATTTCAAGGAGAAATCCCGCCTCTATGTCGAGCACGCGACCGCGCTCGCCGAAGATGCCGCGCGCCGCGCCCTCGATGCGGCGGCCATGGAGGCAGACGAGATCGACCTGATCCTGTTCGTCAGCTCCACCGGCATTGCGACGCCGAGCATCGATGCCCGGCTCCTCAACCGCATTCCGTTCCGCTCGAATGTGATGCGCCTGCCGGTCTTCGGCTATGGCTGCGCCGGCGGCGTGCTCGGCCTTTCGCGCGCGGCCCAGATGGCCCGCACGAGTCCCGGCCTCAATGTGCTGCTCATCGTCGTGGAATTGTGCTCGCTCGCCTTCCGTCTCGATCGCCTGACCAAGAGCAACCTCGTCGCCTGCGCGCTGTTCGGCGATGGCGCCGCCGCAGCGGTGATCTCCAGCGGGCTGGATGCCGGCGGGGCGGGCTGTACCATTGGCTCGAGCGGCGAGCATTGCTGGCCGGACACGCTCAACGTGATGGGCTGGGATGTCGACGCTGGCGGCCTCGACGTGATCTTCCACCAGAGCATTCCCGATATCGTCGCGCGCGACTATCCGGTCGTGCTCGATCGCTTTCTCGCGGATTGCGGCCTGACTCGCGCAACCGTGGGCCGGCCTTGCTGCCATCCGGGCGGCGCCAAGGTGATCACCGAGCTGGAGAGCGTCTTCGGTCTTCCCGCCGCGGGCCTGACATCCGAACGGCGCGTGCTGCGCGATTTCGGGAACATGTCGGCGCCGACGGTCCTCTTCGTCCTCGACGATCTGCTACGGTCCGGAGCGAGCGGCCCGCTGCTCCTGACGGCGCTCGGCCCCGGCTTCACGGCCGCGTTCCAGTGCATCGACGTGGCGGCGCAGGGGGCGAGACCATGACGCTCGGCCGGGTCTATGCGCTGATCGGCATTCTCGCGGTTCAGCGCCTTGCCGAGCTCGTCTATGCACGCCGCAACACCGCCCGCCTGCTCGCCGCCGGCGGCACCGAAATCGGGCGCAGGCACTATCCGCTCTTCATTCTGCTGCACAGCGCCTGGTTCGTGGCGATCGCTGTCCTCGCCGCACCCACATCCTCGGTGCCCTGGATCGGGCTCGGCGTCCTGTTGCTGCTGCAGATGGCGCGGTTCTGGGTGATCCGCAGCCTCGGCCCGTACTGGACGACGCGCATCATCACGACGCCGGGAACGCCCCTCCGACGCCGCGGCCCCTATCGCTGGGTGGAGCACCCGAACTATCTGGTGGTCGAAGCGGAGATCGTTCTGGTGCCGCTGCTGCTCGATCTGCCGGTGGTCGCGATCGTCTTCGGCCTGCTGAATGCCGCGCTGCTCACCTGGCGCATCCATGTCGAGGGGCAGGCCCTCGCGCCGCGCCGTGCTCTCGCCGCGTCAGACTGACAGTAGATCCACCAGCGCAGAGGCGACGATCTCCGTCGCCGCCTTCAAATCGGCAAGGCGGATGTGCTCATCAGCAGAATAGGCGTTGGATTCGGCGATCGAGCGCGGCCCCGCGCCATAGAGGACGGTCGGCACGCCAGCGGCTGCATAGTGCCGGGCGTCGGTATAGAGCGGCACGCCCGTCACTGCGACCGGCGTTCCCAGAACCGCCTCGGCGGACCCCCGGATGGCCTCGACCAGCCGTTCGACGCCTGGCAAGGGCCGCAGCGGTTCGGCGAGCAGAATGCGCCGGCATTCGATCTCGATGCCGGGCAGCGTGACGCCGGCCGCCTCGATCAGACGAACCAGCTCCGCCTCGACCGCCTCGCCATCCTCTTCGGGAAGGATACGGCGGTCGATCCGGATTGCGATGCGCTCCGGCACGACATTGGCGTTGGTTCCGCCCGAGATCAGGCCAACCGTGATCTGCGGCGAACCGATGCCGGGTTCCGCCGAGACGATGCCGGCGAGCCGGCGGCGCTCGGCATAGATCGCCGCCAGGATCGGAACCGTCGCCTCGAGTGCATCGGCGCCCGAATCCACCGCCGTCGCATGGGCCTGGCGGCCGCGAACAATGACTTCGAGATGCAGGACGCCGCTATGCGCCGTCGCGATCGCATAGGAGAAGCCGGCCGTGATCGCGTAGTCGATGCGCTGGTCGCGATGCGACAGCAGCCATTTCGGCCCGACGAAGCCGCCCGCCTCCTCGTCGAAGGTGAAATGCAGCTCCACGGCGCCGTCGAGCGGCCTGTCCGCCGATTCGAGCACGAGGAGCGCAAAGGCATAGGTCGCGAAGTCGGACTTCGACACGGCCGCGCCACGGCCATAGATCGCCCCGCGCCGCTCCTCGGCGCCATAGGGATCCGTCGACCAGCCTTCGCCCGGCGGCACGGCATCGCCATGCGCGTTCAGGACGATCACCGGCCCCCTGCCCTCGCCGAACTGCCGCCGCACCACGAGATTGGCGACGCTGCGCATGCCATGCTGGCGCGCAAAGGGTTCGGGCACCGGATCGATCTCAGGCGCGAGGCCGAGTTGCTCCAGGAGCGCGGCGACGTCTTCGGCGAGCGGCGCGCAATCACCGGGCGGATTATCGCCCGGCAGGCGGATCAGCGCCTTCAGGAAGGCCACCTCGCGCTCGAAATTCGCCTCGACCGCCGCATGGATCATGACGGGCCGCTTTCCTGCCGCGCGAGCTCGACGATCGTGCCGACGAGCGCCTCCACGGCGGCGCCCATATCGTCGATCGTCACCGATTCGAGCGGATTGTGGCTGATCCCGGCCCGGCAGCGCACGAAGATCATGCCGAAATCGGTCAGTTGCACCATGGACTGGCCGTCATGGCCGGCGCCGGACATCAGGCTGCGCGCCGGTTTGCCCTGGACGGCGGAAACGGCGGCGCCGATCGCCTTCTGCAGCCGCGGGGCGCAGCGCGCGACCGGCTTCTCCATCACCGTTTCGAAACCGACGACGACATGGCGGCGGCGGTCGATCTTGCGCGCGAAATTGCTGATCGTCTCGACGGCGGCCTTGCGCGCGGCGTCGTCGGCGGCGCGGACATCGACGGAGAAACGGACATCGGCCGGAATGACGTTGGATGCGCCCGGCATCACCTCGACATGGCCGACCGTCGCCACCAGCGAGTGCTTCTTGCCCTTGCGCGCCGTCGCCTCGATTTCGAGGATGATCTCGGCGGCCGCGGTGAGCGCGTCATGGCGCATGGCCATCGGCACGGTGCCGGCATGGCCGGCTTCGCCGCGGATGCGCACCCGATGCCGGCTCTGGCTGGCAATGGCGCTGACGACGCCGAGCGGCTCGTTGGACGCCTCCAGCACCGGCCCCTGCTCGATATGGACTTCGAGATAGCCGAGCACGCCGGGCCGGTCATAGGCCTCGCCCGAGAGGCGCGCCGGATCGGTTCCAAAGGCCTTCAGCGCCTCGCCGAGCGTCGTTCCGGCCTCGTCGGCTGCATCGAGCGTCGCGGGATCGAACGTGCCAGCCGCGACGGCCGAAGACGTCAGTGTAACAGGGAAGCGGACGCCCTCCTCGTCGCCGAAGGCGAGGATTTCGAGACCGAAGGGAAGCTGGATCCCGCGCGCCTTGAGGACTTCGACCGCCAGAATGCCCGCGACCACGCCGAGATTGCCGTCATAGCGGCCGGCATCGATCACTGTGTCGATATGCGATCCGATCAGGAGCGCCTTGTTGGCGCTCTTCCCCGAGCGCCCGGGCGGCAGCGCGCCGCGCATCGTCCCGGCCGCATCGAGCCGGGTGGCGAGCCCGGCGGCGGTCATCCATTCGCCGACCAGATCAGCGGCGCGGCGGTGTTCGGGGGTCAGGTAGAGACGGGTCAGCCGATCCGGGTCGGCCGAGATGGCGGCCAGAGCGTCGATCATGCGCTGCGCGCGCTCGCCGAGCTCTCTCGTGGACGGAATAGTGGCTGCCGCGCTCATGACGCGACACGGTCCTCGAGCCGGAAACGCAGGATACGCTCGACCTGGCCGAGCGCGGTCTGGAACTCGACCTCCGGCGCGTTCGGAAGCCGCTCCTGGAACGCGGCGATGATCTGCGCCTTGGTCGAGCCCTTCACCGCGCGGATGAACGGGATGCCGTGCCGGGCGCGGTAGCGGGTGTTGAGATCGGTGAAGAGCGCATATTCTTCGGCCGTCATCCGGTCGAGGCCGGCGCCGGACTGCTCATTGTAGGATTCGGGCGCGAGTTCGCCCGCGATCGCGGCCTTGCCGGCGAGATCGGGGTGCTCGCGCAGCAGAGCGAGCTGGCCGGCATGGTCCATTTCCCGCAGCGCTCGGTGGAAGGCAGCGACCAGCGCGGCGTGATCGGCGAAGGGCGCGAAGGCGAAGGCCGATCGCGCAACCCACGGAGAATGCTCGGCAATATCGCCGAAGGACGCGACGAAACCCGCCTCGTCCATACGGTTCACATCGTCGAGCGTGAGCGGCGGGTTCGGCATGCTGTCACGAAGGCGCAGAGGTCCAAGTGGTTTGGCCGAAGCCCCGGAACTCAAGCGAGTCCAAGGGCTTCCGGCGTTCCAAGAGCTTCTAATGGCTTTGCAGCCAGGCGCCAAGCTCCTTGCGTTCATCGGCGGTCATGTGGGTCTCGTTGCCGAGCGGCATGGTATTGCCCTGGACCGCCTGGGCGATGATCTGGTCCTTGTGGGCGGCCAGCTGGTCGGTCGAGGTCAGGATCACGCCCTTCGGCGGGGCTTCGAAACCGTCATGGGTCGGCTTGGCCGAATGGCACATGGCGCAATGTTTCGCAGTCAAAGCAAGGACTTGCGCGTCGCTGACCTGGAGGCTCGGATCGATCTCCTGCTCTTTCGGTGCGGTCAGATAGAGCAACGCGCCGAGGGCGACGAGTGCGATCGGGACCGCCCAGACATAGTTGAAGATCGGGTCATGCGCCTCGTGGCGGTTGATGAAGTGCCGTATCGATCCGCCGAGAATCAGGATGAAGGCGACGATCAGCCAGCTCTGCGGATGACTCGACAGAAACGGATAGTGATTGCTGACCATCATCAGCAAGACGGGCAGCGTCAGATAGTTGTTGTGAACCGAGCGTTGCTTACCGATCGCGCCGAGGCGCGGATCCGGCGCCTCGTGTTTCAGGAGCGAGGCGACGATCTTCTTCTGGTTCGGAATGATCACGCCGAACACATTGACGGCCATGATCGTGCCGACAAAGGCGCCGACATGGATCAGCGCGCCGCGGCCCGAGAAGACATGCGTGAACATATAGGCCGCGCCGACGATGAGCGCGAAGACGCAGACCGCCAGCAGCGGCGTATTCCTGCCAATCGGCGACTTGCACAGCCGGTCATAGATCACCCAGCCGCCGATCAGCGACAGGACCGATATGACGATCGCCTGCGAGGGGACGAGTTCGAGGACCGATTTGTCGATCAGGAACGTGTTGGCGTTCCAGTAATACTGGACGCAGAGCAGAAAGAAGCCGGAGACCCAGGTGAGATAGGCCTCCCATTTGTACCAGATCAGATCATCGGGCAGCGCCGGCGGCGCGACGAGGTATTTCTCGACGTGATAGAAGCCGCCGCCATGGACCTCCCAGGCCGTCCCATAGACGCCGGGCGTCATCTTCTCGCGCTTCTTCAGGCTCAGATCCAGCGCGATGAAGTAGAACGAGGTGCCGATCCAGCCAATGCCCGCGATCATATGGCCCCAACGGATCAGGAGATTGAGCCATTCGACGATGAATGCGGACATGTGTGGTGCAGCCCCCGGGAATTGGTCGCAGCCGGCGCCCCGCGGCGCCGACCGTCAGAGTGTGTCGGCGGCGTCGCCCGGACGCCGCCATTGGCGAAACGCCGCTGCCTTTACTGCGGCAGCTTGTCGTCGATGCCCTTCACGTACCAGTTCAGGCCGAGCAGGGTGCCGTCGTCGAGGTTCTGGCCGGCCGGGATGACCTCGGTGCCGTCCTGCTTGACGATCGGGCCCTTGAAGGGATGCAGCGCGCCCGACTCGATGTCGGCCTGGGTCTTCTTCGCCATGGCGACGACGTCGTCGGGAAGGTTGGTGTAGGGCGCCATCTGCATGATGCCGTCCTTGAGGCCGTCCCAGCTCTGCTCCGGCTTCCAGGTGCCGTCGAGGACCGCGTTGATGCGCTTCTCGTAATACGGACCCCAGGTGTCGACGATCGCCGTGTACTGGGCCTTGGGCGCGAACTGGATCATGTCATGCGCCTGGCCGAAGCCATGCAGGCCGCGCTCCTGCGCGATCTGGAGCGGCGCCGGCGAGTCGGTGTGCTGCGTGATGATGTCGACGCCCTGGTCGAACAGCGCCTTGGCGGCGTCGGCTTCCTTGGCGGGGTCGAACCAGGAGTTCACCCAGATGATCTTGACCTTGAAGTCCGGGTTGACGGACTGCGCGCCGAGCATGAAGGCGTCGATGCCCATCACGACCTCGGGGATCGGGAAGGAGACGATGTAGCCGGCGACGCCGGCCTTGGACTGCTTCGCCGCGATCTGGCCCTGGATGTAGCGGCCTTCGTAGAACCGCGAATTATAGGTGCCGACATTCGGCGCGGTCTTGAAGCCGGTGGCGTGCTCGAACTTCACGTCCGGGAACTTCGCGGCGACCTTGATGGTCGGGTCCATGAAGCCGAAGGAGGTGGTGAAGATGATCTTGCAGCCCGAGCGGGCGAGACGCTCGATCGCGCGCTCGGCGTCCGGACCCTCGGCGACGTTCTCGACATAGGTCGTCTCGATCTTGTCGCCGAGCTTCTCCTGCGCGTAGAGGCGGCCCTTATCGTGGCCTTCGCTGTAGCCGCCGTCATTGTGCGGGCCGACATAGACCCAGCACGCCTTGAGCTTGTCGGCGGCTTCCGCCGCGCTCATGCCGGCGGCGAGCGCGATCACCGCCACCGCTGCCGAAAGGACTTTCTTCATGTGCGTTCTCCCGTTTGGATCATCGATTGCGTTTGGGTTCCGACGGCTGCTGCTTACCGGTCGGGAACGAAGGATTGGCCGAGCGCGGCCGGTGTGTTGGTGCTGACCAGGACGCGATTGCGCGAAATGATCACCAGGACGACGATGGTCGTGAGGTAAGGCAGCGCCGACAGGAACTGCGAGGGAATGCCGATGCCGAAGGCCTGGGCATGCAATTGCAGGATCGAGACGCCGCCGAACACGATCGCGCCGATGAAGACGCGGAGCGGCAGCCAGGTGCCGAACACGACCAGCGCCAGCGCGATCCAGCCGCGGCCGGCGGTCATCGCCTCCGTCCATTGCGGCGTATAGACCAGCGAGAGATAGGCGCCGCCGACGCCGGCGCAGGCGCCGCCGAACAGCACGGCCAGAAAGCGGACGCGGATCACGTCATAGCCGAGCGTATGCGCCGAGCCATGGCTGTCGCCGACGGCGCGCAGCACGAGGCCGCCGCGGGTGCGGAACAGGAACCAGGAGACGCCAATCGTCAGCGCGATGGCGAGATAGGTCAGCGGATCGAGCCCGAAGATCACGCGGCCGACAATCGGCAGGTCGGTGAGGCCGGGAATGTTGAGGCTCGGCACGCTGACGCCGGGAATTCCGACGAAGGAATCGCCGATCAGGCCGGAAAGGCCGAGGCCGAACAGCGTCAACGCGAGGCCGGACGCAACCTGGTTGGCGACGAAGACCAGCGTCACGATGCCGAACAGCGCGGCCATGACCACGCCCGCGACGATCGCCGCGAGCACGCCGATCATCGGATTGCCGGTGACATGGGCGGCTGCAAAGCCGGCGACGGCGCCCATCGCCATCATGCCCTCGACGCCGAGATTGAGGACGCCGGAGCGTTCGGCGACCAGTTCGCCGATTGCCGCGAAGATCAGCGGCGTCGCCGCGGTGATGACGGTGAGGAGAATGCTCTCGAGCATGGCGCCGTCACCTCGCTGCCGGATGGGCCGCCCGGGCCGGCGCATGCGCCAGCCTCGGCCGGTAGATGATGAAGGTGTCGCAGACCAGAACGAAGAACAGCAGGATGCCCTGGAACACGCGCGTCGTCTGGCTGGAGACGCCGAGCGCGATCTGCGCGCCCTCCCCGCCCATGTAGGAGAGGCCGAGCAGCAGGCCGGCGAAGACCGCGCCGACTGGGTTCAGGCGACCGAGAAAGGCCACGATGATGGCCGTGAAGCCATAGCCGGGCGAAACCGAGGTGCGCAGCTGCCCGATCGGGCCGGCCGCCTCGCAGATGCCGGCAAGGCCGGCGAGCGCGCCCGAGATCAGGAAGCTCGCCATCACCATGCGCGGATGGCTGAAACCGGCGAAGAGGCCGGCGCGCGGCGCCTGGCCGAGCACGCGGATCTGGAAGCCGAAGCGCGTGTAGCGCATGACGAACCACGCCGCGATCGCGATCAGGATCGCGGCCGGGAAGGAGAGGAAGATCTCGGTTCCCGGAAGCGTGGGCATGAGCTGCCCGTCGGTGAAGGTCCGGCTGTCCGGGAAATTATGCCCGGCCGGATTGCGCCAGGGCCCGCGCGCCAGCCAGTCGAGAAAGAGCTGCGCGACATAGACCAGCATCAGGCTGGTCAGGATCTCATTGGTGCCGAAGCGCGTCTTCAGCACGGCGGGGATGGCGGCATAGACCATGCCGCCCAGCATGCCGAGCACCAGCATGGCCGGCAGGACCAAAGGACCGCTCGCATCGGGGAAGAAGATCGGCACGAAGGAGCCGGCGATCGCGCCGGCCACGAGCTGGCCCTCGGCACCGATGTTCCAGACGCCCGCGCGGAAGCAGAAGCAGAGGCCGATCGCGACGAGGATGATCGGCGTCGCCTTGGCGATCAGGTCCTCGATCGACCACATCGCCGTCAGCGGCTCGATGAAATAGACCTCCAGCGCCTTGAGCGGGTCGATGCCCGACACGACGAAGATCACGAAAAAGGCGATGACGGACAGCACGATCGCGAGGATTGGCGAAGCAAACTGCATCGCCTTGCTCGGATCGGCCCTCCGCTCAAGAATGATGCGCATGCGGCCCCTCCCCCTTCCCGCCGGCGTTGACCGCCGTGCGGATTCCCTCGCCGAGGCCGCCCATCTTCAGGCCGATCTCCTCGCGACTCGTCTGGCGTGCCGGAACCGGCTCGCTCAGATGGCCGCGCGAGATGACTGCGATGCGGTCGGCGATCGAGAAGATTTCGTCGAGATCCTGGCTGATCACGATCACGGCCGAGCCCGACCGCGCCAGATCGACCAGCGCCTGGCGGATGAGCGCCGCGGCGCCGGCATCGACGCCCCAGGTCGGCTGGCTGACGATCAGCACGCCCGGCTGCCGGTCGATCTCCCGCCCGACGATGAATTTCTGCAGATTGCCGCCCGAGAGCGAGCCGGCATCGGGATCCGTCTTGGACTTGCGCACATCGAAGGAGCGGCCGATCCGCTCGGCGAGCGTGCGCATGCCGCCGAAATCGATCACGCCGGCCCGCAGCAACTGGTCGCCCGTGGCATGGCGCGTCAGCAGCACATTCTCGGACAGCGCGAGGCGCGGCACCGCGCCATGGCCGTTGCGCTCCTCCGGCACGAAGGCTGCGCCGAGCCGGCGCCGTGCCGTGATGCCGAGCCGGCCGGCCGGATGACCGTCGATGATGACTGTGTCGGCGCTGCCCGCGAGTCGCTCGCCGGAGAGCGCCTCGAACAATTCGCCCTGGCCGTTGCCGGCGATGCCGGCAATGCCGACGATCTCGCCCGCGCGGACATCCAGCTGGATATCCTTGAGCGCGACCGCGAACGGCCCCGGCTCAGGCAGGGAGAGGCCGCGCACGACAAAGCGCGACTTGGACGCGACCGGCACGGGCGTATCGGTCTGGAGCGCATGCACCTCGGTTCCGACCATCAGGCTGGCGAGCCGCGCGGCCGTCTCCTTCTGCGGATCGCATTCGCCGACGACCTTGCCGAGCCGCAGGATCGTCGCGTGATGGCAGATCTGCTTCACCTCTTCGAGGCGGTGGCTGATGTAGAGCACCGCGCAGCCCTTGGCGATCAGCTTGTCGAGCGTGACGAACAGATCGTCGGCCTCCTGCGGCGTCAGCACCGAGGTCGGCTCGTCCATGATCAGCAGTTCGGGGTTCTGCAGCAGGCAGCGCACGATCTCGACGCGCTGGCGCTCGCCGACGGAGAGATCGACGATGCGCGAGGACGGATTGAGCGGCAGGCCATACTCCGCCGAGACCTTGCTGATCTCGCGGGCGAGCTCCACCATGTTGTGCCGGCCCGACAGGGCGAGCGCGATGTTCTCGGTGACGGTCAGCGCCTCGAACAGCGAGAAATGCTGGAACACCATGCCGATGCCGAGCCGCCGTGCGGCGGACGGGCTCGGGATGACGACCGGCTCGCCCTTCCAGCGCAGTTCGCCTTCGGTCGGCTGCAGCGAGCCATAGATGATCTTCACCAGCGTCGATTTACCCGCACCGTTCTCGCCGAGCAGGGCATGGATCTCGCCCTTGCGGATGGCGAAATCGACATGGTCGTTCGCGGTAAACGCGCCGAAGCGCTTGGTGATGCCGACCGCCTCCAGCAGGGGTGCCGTATCGGGCCTGGAACGCCCTGCGGATTGGCTCTGTTGCACGTCAGACGGCCTTTCGAGTCCGGGCGGAACGTGTGTCGAGCGTCCCGGCGTTGTCGGCTTCGACACTCTGAGCAGCCTCGTCGCGCATGAGCAAGTCCGCTGCGACGGCGAGCGCGATGGCCGCGGGGAGTTTCGAGCGGATGCCGGCCACGCCGATCGGCATGATCATGCGCGCGACATCATCCGCCGCATGGCCCGCCTCGCCGAGCAGGCGGCGGAAGCGCGCGCGCTTCGAAGTGCTGCCGATCACGCCGAGATAGGCAATGCCGGGACGGCGGAGCGCGGCATCGGTGATTGCAAGATCGAGGCCGTGATGATGCGTCATGACGAGCACGAAATCCCCTGCCCCGGCCGCGTCCAGCACGGAAGGCGGATCGGCGGTCTCGATGCAGGTGACATTGCCGGGCACGCGCGCCGGGAAGGCGTCGGGGCGCGGATCGACCCAGGTGACCGCGAAGGGCAGCGGCGCGAGGGCGAGCACCAGCGCGCGGCCGACATGGCCGGCGCCGAACAGGAACAGCCGCCGCGGCGCCTCGCCGAAGCCCTCCTCCAGCCGATCCGCGCGGAGCCGGACAGCGCCGATCGCCACGCTTCCCGAATCATCGCGGACACGCTCGAGCGGTCCGCTGCCGTCGATGCCGGCCGTGGTGCGGAACGGCCCTTCGGCCTCGAACGCGGCGAGGCGGGCGATCGTCTCGCGCTGCGCGGCGTCGAACAGCTCATAGGCGAGTTCGACGCGCCCGCCGCAGCACTGGCCGAGATCCGGGCCGAGCGCGACCGAGCGCGTCTGGAACGGCTTGCCGCCGGGGCGGGCGAGCAGCGCCTGCAGATCGGCCAGCGCGCGCCATTCGAGCGTGCCGCCGCCGATCGTGCCGAAGAACGAACCGTCCGGCAGCGCCACCACCCGCGCGCCCGTCTCGCGGGGCGTCGAGCCCTGCATGCCGACGACGCTCGCCATGGCGACCTTGCCATGGGCGTCGAGGGCATCGAGCAGGCGCTGCCAGAGGCGCATATGCCTAGTCTCCCGCCAGCATGGCTCGGACCGCCTTCATGATCGCTTCCGGCGTCGCCGGCGCATCGAGCTTCGGCACGCCGCCGGGACGCACCGCCGCGACCGCATTGGCGATCGCGCACCAGACCGAGATCGGCAGCATCAGCGGCGGCTCGCCGACCGCCTTCGAACGATAGATCGTCTTCTCGCGCGCGCCATCGGATTCGTACAGCTCGACGCGGAAATGCTCGGGAATGTCCGAGGCGGCGGGGATCTTGTAGGTCGAGGGCGCATGCGTGCGGAGCCGCCCCTGCGCGTCCCAGACCAGCTCCTCTGTCGTCAGCCAGCCCATGCCCTGCACGAAGCCGCCCTCGATCTGGCCGATATCGATCGCCGGATTGATCGACTTGCCGACATCATGCAGCACGTCGACCCGGTCGACCTTCATCTCGCCGGTCATGGTGTCGATCGTGACCTCGGAGCACGAGGCGCCATAGGCGAAATAGAAGAAGGGCCGCCCCTCCGCCTTGTCGCGGTTCCAGGCGATCTTCGGCGTCTTGTAGAAGCCGGCGGCCGAAAGCTGCACGCGCTCCATATAGGCGGCGTTGACCAGCTCGGCGAGCGGCATGGCGCGGTTGCCGAGGAAGACCTGGCCCTCGCGGAACTTCACCTGGTTGCGGCGGACCTGCCACTTCTCCTCGATGAAGGCGTAGAGCCGATCCTTGATCTGGCCGCAGGCATTGAGCGCCGCCATGGCGTTCAGGTCCGTGCCGGTCGAGGCGGCGGTCGGCGAGGTGTTGGGCACCTTGTCGGTGCGCGTCGCCGTGATCGCGACCTTGCCGATATCGACGCCGAATTCCTCGGCGACCACCTGCGCCACCTTGAGAAAGAGCCCCTGCCCCATCTCGGTGCCGCCATGGTTCAGATGCAGCGAGCCGTCGCGATAGAGATGGACCAGCGCGCCGGCCTGGTTGAGCGGCATCAGCGTGAAGGAGATGCCGAACTTGACCGGCGTCAGCGCGAGGCCGCGCTTCAGGATGCGGCTCTCCGCGTTCCAGGCGCTGATCTCGGCGCGGCGGGCGCGATAGTCGCTCTTCACCTCCAGTTCGCCGACCAGCTCATGCAGCAGATTGTCGGTGACCTGCTGGCCGAACGGCGTCAGGTCGCGGCCGGGCGCGTAGAAATTCGCCTTGCGCACATCGAGCGGATCCTTGCCGAGGCGATAGGCGATCTGGTCCATCATCCGCTCGGCGAACACCATGCCCTGCGGGCCGCCGAAGCCGCGAAACGCCGTATTGGAGACGGTGTTGGTGCGGTGGCGCCGCGTCAGCACGCGGCATTCGGGATAGAAATAGGAATTGTCGGCATGGAACATCGTCCGGTCGACGACGCCCATGGACAGGTCTTCCGAATGGCCGCAGCGGGCGTGCAGCGCGACGTCGACGCCCTTGAGCAGGCCGTTCTCGTCATGGCCGACGGAATAATCGACGCGGAAATCATGCCGCTTGCCGGTCATGATCATGTCGTCCTCGCGGTCGAGCCGCATCTTGCAGGGCTGGCCGGTCTTCCAGGCCGCCAGCGCCGCGAGCACGGCCCATTGCGAGGCCTGACTCTCCTTGCCGCCGAAGCCGCCACCCATCCGACGGATCTCGACCGTCACCGCGCTCGAAGGGATATGCAGCGCGTGCGAGACGAGGTGCTGCACCTCGCTCGGATGCTGGGTCGAGGCATAGACGAGCATTTCGCCCGCCTCGCCCGGAATGGCCATGGAGATCTGGCCTTCGAGATAGAAATGCTCCTGCCCGCCGATGCGGAACGTATCGCTGAAGCTGACCGGCGCGCCGGCGACGGCCGCGTCGGGATCGCCGCGCGTGAAGGCATAATCCGGCAGCACCGTGTCGCTGGCCTGGTCGACATCGATGACGGGCGCCGTCGCCTCGGTCTTGAACTTCGCCTTCTTCGCAGCGCGTCGGGCCTGGTCGCGCGTCTCGGCGACCACGACGAACACGACCTGGCCGTGGAAGCGGATCTCGCCGGTGGCGAGCGCCGGATCGTCGCCAATCAGCTTCGGCGAGATGTCATTGGCGCCGGGAATGTCCTCGGCCGTGAGCACGGCGACGACGCCCGGCGCGGCGCGGACCGCGGCAAGGTCGAGATCGATGATGCGGCCGGCGGCGATCGGCGCATAGCCGGGCGCCAGATGCAGCGTGCCCGCCATCTCGCGGATATCGTCGATATAGGCGGCGCTGCCGGTGACATGGCGCGGGGCGCTGTCATGCGGCAGGGGCTTCCGGACGACCGTGAGCTCGGCCTCGGGGATCATGGTGTCACTCGGCGGCATGGAGCGCCTCCCTACGGCCGATGAGGCGGGTGCGGCTGGTCGGAGCGCCGGCTGCCTCGAGCAGCGCCTTGCCGAGCAGCGCATGCGCGGTTTCGGCGCGATAGGCGGCGCTGGCGCGATGGTCGCTCATCGGCGTGAAATCCTCCTTCAGCGCCGCGAACGCCTTCGACCAGACGGCGGAATCGCGGATCGAGGCGCCGAGCAGCGCGCTTTCCGCGCCCTTGGCGCGCTTCGGGATGCCGGCCATGCCGCCATAGGCGATGCGCGCCTCGCGCACCGTCCCGTCGGCCGCGAGCGTGAAGGAGAAGGCGCCCATGACCGAGGAAATGTCCTGGTCGAACCGCTTCGTCACCTTGTAGCAGCGAAAGACCTGCCCCTCCTTGAGGTGCGGGATCATCAGCCCGGTGACGAACTCGCCGCTGGCGCGGTTCTGCTTGCCATAGTCGATATAGAACTCCTCGACCGGCATGACGCGCGAGCGGGTCCCGCGCCGCAGCTCCAGCGTCGCGCCGAGCGCGATCAGCGCCGGCGGCGTGTCGCCAATCGGCGAGCCATTGGCGACGTTGCCGCCGACAGTGCCGGAGGCACGCACCTGCTTCGAGCCGATGCGGCGGAAGAGTTCGCCAAGATCGGGATCGATCGCGCGGGCATAGGGCTCGACATCGGCATAGGTCGCCGCCGCGCCGATCAGCAGTTCCCGGCCCGTATCCTCGATGCCGTCGAGGCCCGGCACGCGGCCGATATGGATGATCTTCGGAATGTCGCGGAGCTGCTTGGTGATCCAGAGGCCCACATCCGTCGCGCCCGACACGATGACCGCCGAGGGATGCTGCTCATAGAGCGCGGCGAGGCCGTCGATCGAGGCGGGTGCCGCGAAGAAGCGCTGGTCATCGCCGATGAACACGTCGCGCTCGTCATTGAGGAACGAAAGGATGCCGGCCGTGTCGGCATTGGCGGTGCGGAACCTGTCGGCCCGCTCGCCCGAACAGGCCGCCACCGCCGCCTCGACGATCGGGCGATAGCCCGTGCAGCGGCAGAGGTTTCCTGCGATCCAGTCATTGATGGTGGAGCGCGTGACCGGCCCCTCCGTCGACTGGTAGAGCGTGAACAGGCTCATCACGAAGCCGGGCGTGCAGAAGCCGCATTGCGAGCCATGCTTCTCGACCATCGCGGACTGCACGGGATGCAGCGCGCTGCCCTCGGCGAGGTCCTCCACCGCGACGATCTCCGCGCCGTCGACCATGCCGAGCAGCTGGATGCAGGCATTCACCGGCTCGTAGACGACGCGGTCCTTCACCGTGCGGCCGATCGCGACCGTGCAGGCGCCGCAGTCCCCCTCCCCGCAGCCCTCCTTGGTGCCGGTCGCACCTTCCGCCAGACGCAGATGATCGAGCAAGGTCGTCATCGGATCGAAATTGCTGATCTCGACGATCTGGCCGCGGCGGACGAAGCGTATGGTTTCGCGCATGGGGTGCTCAGCTGCCGCGATAGGTTGAATAGCCATAGGGGGAGAGCAGCAACGGGACGTGATAGTGCTGCGACGCATCCGCGATGCCGAAGCGAACCGGCACCACCTCCAGGAAGGGCGGATCCGGCAGTGCCAGCGAGGACTGCTTCAGATAGGCGCCGGCATGGAAGCGCAGCTCATAAACGCCGGGCGCGAACGCATCGCCTTCGAGCAGCGGGCCATCGGCGCGGCCATCGTCATTGGTCGTCACGGAGCGCACATAGACCGGCTCCTTGTCGAGCCGGTACAGCTCGATGACGAGGCCGGACGCCGGACGCCCGGCGGCGGTATCCAGAACATGTGTGGTGAGGCGGCCCATATCGTACTCGCTTGCGGAGCCGGCCCATCGGCTCGACCAATTCAAAACTAGAAAATGCCCAAGGCTTAATCAAACTCAAACTTCGGCGCCCTGCTGCACGGATTGGCAGCAAAATGCCACGCCTCCTCTGCGAAGAACATGCTAGGACGCCAAGGATGCGTCGAAAACCACAGTTTCAAGAGCAGCGCGCTGCCTGATCGGCAGCAATGGAGAGCGACGATGGAGGGTACGCACCCACGGTCCGCCCTTTCGGCCACCTCACTCGCCCGCCTGTTTCACACCCCCTCGCTGCTCTACTTCGTCTCGGTGGCCGAGACACTCTCCATGCGCGAGACCGCGCGGCGGCTGAATGTCGCCTCCTCCGCCGTTGCACGGCAGATCGGGCATCTCGAAGATTCGCTCGGCATGCTCCTGTTCTCGCGGGAATCGAAGCGGCTGCGGCTCACGCCGGCCGGAGAGGTGTTGCTGCGCCATGCGCGCGATCTGGTCCGCCCGCTCGAATCCGCCGTTTCGGAACTCGATCTCCTGGCGGGGCTCAGATCGGGAACAGTGCGCATCGCGACGGTGGAGAGCGTCGGGCTGACGATCCTGCCGCGCCTAATCGCCGAATTCGGCGTGCGCTATCCGCGCCTTCAGGTCGAATCGCGCATTGCCGCGTCGGGCGATGTGATCGACCTGCTGGCCAATGCCGCCGTCGACATCGGCTTCACCTTCGTCACGCGGCCACTGCGCGACATCGACGTCGCGGTGCGGCGTGACCTGCCGATCGGCGTCGTGATGCGGCCGGACCATCCGCTGGCGGCGCTGGCCGAGCCGCACTTCGCGGATTGCTTCCAGCATGCCTGCGCCATGCCGGCGCGGAGCCTCTCGATTCGCCAGGTGATCGAGCCGTACCTCGCACGCCTCCCCGAGCCACCGCATGCGCTCGTCGAATCGAATTCGGTGCGCATGCTGTTCGAGCTCGCGCGCTCGGGACGCTATGCCGCCTTCCTGACGCCGCTCGGCATTGAGCGCGAGATCGGCTCGGGCGAGGTCATCTTCCGCCCGATCGCCGATCGCGCCCTGCCGCTCAACCGTTTCGCGGTGATCGTGCGCAGCGGCGCAGGCCTCCGCTTCGCCCCCGCAGCCTTCTTCGACCATGTCCGCACCTATTTCGACGGGGCGGGCACGCTCAGCGAATTCGCCGCGAATGGAGGTTAGGGTCGGTTGGCGGGGCGTTCTGTCCGCTAAGGGACTGCGCCCCCCTTTCACCTCTCCCTGAGGGAGAGGTCGGCCCGCAGGGCCGGGTGAGGGGTTAGGGAACCATCAGAATCTGCCGGGATGGATCAGCGCCCTATCCTGAGACGTCCGTAACCCCTCACCCGCCGGCCTTTGGCCGTCGACCTCTCCCTCTGGGAGAGGTGAAGGAAGTCGGGTTCCCGTGCACGAAGAGCCTTACGCCGCCTCACTCCCCACGGCACCCAGCGCTGCGTCGTCGAGCCGGCGGGCGCGCACGCGCACTTCGCCGGCGAGGACCAGGCTCATCAGCGCCGGCAGCAGCAGGAAGCCCATGCCGACGCGCAGGCCGAATACCTCGGTCACGAAGCCGATGATCGGCGGGCCGATCAGGAAGCCGGTGAAGGAGAGCAGCGACAGCGCCGCGACATTGACCGCAGC
Organism: Kaistia hirudinis; assembly: GCF_014196455.1. Classification (GTDB taxonomy): domain Bacteria; phylum Pseudomonadota; class Alphaproteobacteria; order Rhizobiales; family Kaistiaceae; genus Kaistia; species Kaistia hirudinis. Next base: position 620,823 of record NZ_JACIDS010000001.1, on the reverse strand, counting down.
CGAACCGCCGCGGCCCGCCGCAGCCGTCACGGCCAGCGGGAAGATGATGGAAACGCCGAAACCGGCGGCGGCGGCACCCGCGATGACCATGGCGGTGCTGGTCGCGAAGATCATCATGGCGAGGCCGGCAAGGCCGAAGGCGCAGCACACGCGCGCCATGGTGACCGGCCCGAAGCGCATCGACAGATAATCGCCGCCGAGGCGGCCGGCTGCCATGACGAGGCCGAACGTCGTAAAGGCGAAGCCGGTAACCGGCGGCACGGCCCCGAAGACGTCGCGCAGATAGATCGCGCTCCAGTCCGTGATCGCGCCCTCGACCATCAGCATGCCGAAGCCGAACAGGCAGAGCAGAACGATGTTGCGCGGCGGCAGCACGAAGACCGGCGCCTTCTCGGCCGTCGCTTCGGCGCCGTTATCGGACAGAGCATCGGGGAGACGGGCGGCGAGGATCTGCGAGGAGACCAGGACGAACAGCGCGACCAGCGCCATATGGATGTGCGGCTCCAGCCCATAGGCGGCGGCGAGCGAACCGAGCGCGCCGCCGGCCATCAGCCCGAGGCTCCAGAAGCCATGGCAGCGCGACATGATCGTCCGACCCAGCGCGACGCCGATGCGATCCGCCGCGACATTCACGCCGACCTCGACCGGGCCCATGGTCAGGCCGAGCAGGACGAGCGCGAAGAACAGCCAGAGCGCATGCGAGGCGAGGCCCGGCAGGAGCAGCGCCGCGGCCAGGAACCAGAAGCCATAGCGGAACGCGTTGCGCGGCCCGAACCGCTCGACGACCACGCCGGAGAACGCCATCGAGATGACGAGGCCGACGGGGATGCCGATCAGGCAGACCGACAGCATGGCCGGCTCGAGCTTGAGGCTCTGCTGTATGTCCGGGATGCGGATAAGCCAGCTGGAGATCGAGAAGGAATAGAAGAAGAACAGCCCCATAATGAGGCGCGCAGACGCGAATGAAAGGGCCATACGATACCGTCACGAGGCGGAGGCGACCGCCAACGCGGTCGGGGCGCGTGTCCGCCGGACACGGATCGCCAGTTTTTGAATCGATGCAAACTATACCGACAGACGGCTGCCGCCGCAATGGGCAGAACGGCTAGCGATTCAGCAAAACCGGCCGCCGCCCCCCCCCGAAGGAAGAGGCGACGCAAGGCGCGGGGGCCGCCCGTCAGTGGGTTTTGCGGCCGCGCTTCGCGGCGACGTTGAGGATTTCGACGAAGGCCGAGAAGGCCATGGCCGAGTAGATGTAGCCGCGCGGGATATGGAAGCCGAGCGCATCGGCAACGAGCGCGACGCCGATCATCAGCAGGAAGGCGAGCGCCAGCATCTTGGTCGTCGGGTGACGTTCGATGAAGGCCGCGATCGAGCCGGAGGCGATGTACATCACGCCCATGGCGATGACGACGGCGAGCACCATGATCTCCAGATGCTCGGCCATGCCGATCGCCGTGATGATCGAATCGACCGAAAACACCATGTCGATGACGATGATCTGCGCGACGATGGCCGAGAACGACGCCTTGACGGCGCTCGTCTCGTGCTCGCCATTGCCCTCGACGCCCTGGTGGATCTCGTGCGTCGCCTTGTAGATCAGGAAGAGTCCGCCCGCGAGCAGGATCAGGTCGCGCCAGGAAAGCTCGAAGCCCAGCGCCGAGACGACGGGTTCCGTCAGCCCGATCAGCCAGGACAGCACCATCAGCAGCGCGATGCGGAACACCAGCGCCAGGCTGAGGCCGATCTGCCGCGCCCGCTTGGCGCTTTCCTTGGGCAGGCGGCTGACCAGAACCGAGATGAACACGATATTGTCGATGCCGAGCACGATCTCCATCGCCGTCAGCGTCAGCAGCGAGGCCCAGGCATTGGCGGTCAGAAAGATCTCGAGGTTCATCGGCGATCCATGATCGGTGTGGGGAGCGGGACTTTAACGCGCGGCACGACGGGCAGCCTGTAGAAAGGCGCCGATGGACGCAAGATAGGCCGAGGTGATCGCGAGGCCGATCAGGACGATCGGCGGCGGATCGAGATGCCAGACGACCGAGAGCAGCGCGAATACGCCCCAGGCGAAGGTCACGGCCATGGTCAGCGGGCGGGCCTTGCGCACGCGGAAGGGATGGATGAACTCGACCGGCGTGAAGGTGAGCACGAGGAAGAGCGCGATCAGCGCCGCGCCGATCACCGGCGGCGGGCCGAAGACGACGAGCACGAAGACGACGGCGTTCCACACGGCCGGAAAGCCGCGAAAGCCGTAATCCGCCGTCTTCATGCGCGTATCGGCGAAATAGATCGCCCCGACGATGGCGACCGCAACCGCGGCCGGAACGGCGAGCAGCGGCGGCATGATGTCGGCGCGGGCGAGAATCAGCGCGGGAATGAAGACATAGGTCGCGTAGTCGATGACGAGATCGAGGATCGCGCCGTCGAACCAGGGCACGCGCTCCTCGACGGCGAAGCGGCGGGCGAGCGGCCCGTCGATGCCGTCGACGAAGAGCGCGGCGCCGAGCCAGGCGAAGGCCGCCGTCCAGTCGCTATCGAAGACGGAAAGCGTGGCGAGCAGCGCGAAGGCTGCGCCGCTGGCGGTGAGAAGATGCACCGCCCAGCTTTCCGTCCGCGGCCAGCCCCGCCGCTGCGGCATGAAGTCCCTCCGCGTTTCCCCGTTGGTCCCTCGATACGGAAGCTTTGCGAGGCTGGCAAGGAAACTCCGCGCCGCGCGGACGCGTGCGACACAGATCGGCATTGCCAGCGGGCCGCCTGCGGACCAGTTATGAGGCAGGGCAAACGAGGCGACGCGCACATCATGTCAGAGACACTTCCCGCCGGAGCGGATTTCGACGTGCTGGTGATCGGCGCCGGCCCGGCCGGGCTGGTGGCGGCGATCCTGGCGCGCAAGGCCGGCGCGGCGACGGCGCTGCTCGCCCCGCCTGCGGAGCCGCGCGATCGCCGCACCATCGCCATGCTCGGCGTCTCGGTCGACATCCTGAAGGAAGCCGGCGTCTTCGACCGCGTCGCCGCGGACTCGGCGCCGCTGCGCACCATGCGCCTCGTCGACGCCACGCGCCGCCTGATCCGCGCGCCGCTGGTCGAGTTCCATGCGAGCGAGATCGGCCGCGACGCCTTCGGCTACAACGTGCCCCATGCGGCGCTGGTCGCCGCTCTGGAAGAGGCCGCAGCGGCAGCGGGCGTCCACCGCATCGAAGGCACGGCCGCCTCGATCGAGCCGGAGGCGGATGCGGTCCGCGTCGTCACCGCCGATGGCGCCATCGTGACCGCCCGCCTCATCGGCGCCGCCGACGGCCGCAATTCTCCGGCGCGCATGGCGGCGGGCATCGGCACGCGCGTGTGGAGCTATCCGCAATCGGCGCTGGTCGTGAACACGGCGCATGAGCTTTCCCATGACGACGTCTCGACCGAGTTTCACACCCCGACGGGGCCGTTCACGCTCGTCCCCCTCCCCGGCCGCCATTCGGCGATCGTCTGCGTTGAGACGCCGGCCGAGGCGGAGCGGCTCGCCGGCCTCGACGACGCGGCGCTGGCGCGTGAATTCGAGCGCCGCGCGCATTATCTGGTCGGCCGGATGACGATCGACGGCAAGCGCCAGGTCTTCCCGCTCAGCGGGCTGCAGGCGCGCAAATTCGCGGCGCATCGCATCGCGCTGATCGGCGAGGCCGCGCATGTCTTCCCGCCGATCGGCGCGCAGGGGCTCAATCTCGGCCTTCGCGATGCCGCCGTCTTCGCGGCCGTGATCGCCGACCATCCCCGCGATCCCGGCGCCGCCGATGCGCTCGCCGCCTATGACCGCCGGCGCACGGGCGACGTGACGCTGCGCACCAGCGCCGTCGACGCGCTCAATCGCACGCTCTTGACCTCGCTGCTGCCGGTCCAGCTCGCTCGCGGCATCGGCCTGTTCGCGCTCGACCGCGTCCCGGCCCTCAAGCGCGCCGCGATGCGCCAGGCCCTCGCGCCGCATCTCTGAGGGGGCTTCCCGGTTGACAGCCCGGCCGGATCGTGCGCTTTGCCGAACCCGTCGAGGAAAGACCGGGAGCCAGAAGACCAGGAGCCATGGGCGAAATCCGCAGCGCAAAGTTCAGGATCGGACAGATTGTCCGTCACCGCGTGTTCCCGTTTCGCGGCGTGATCTTCGACGTCGATCCCGTCTTCGCCAATACCGAGGAATGGTGGCTGTCGATCCCCGAGGATATGCGCCCCTCCAAGGACCAGCCCTTCTATCACCTGCTCGCCGAAAACGACGAAAGCGAATATGTCGCCTATGTCTCGGAGCAGAACCTCGTCGCCGACACGTCCGAGGAGCCGCTGCGCCACCCGCAGCTCGGCGATTATTTTGACGGCCGCGACGGCGATCTCTATGTGGCGCGCGGTCGCGGGCTGAACTGATCCCGCCTCGGCCCTGACCGGCCTTCTCGCGAAAAGCATCCAGACATGAAAAAGGGCGGCGCCGCGGCACCGCCCTCGTTTCTTCGCGCTTGACCGCGCCGCTTACTGCGGGTTGGCCTCACGCTCCTTGTTCTGCTGGTCGATCAGCGCCTTGTTGCGCTCGGCGGCGCGCTTCTGCACGGCCTCCTGCAGCTCGTTGCGCTTGGCGGCGCCGGCCGCGCGATCGAGACCCTCGCCGTCGAAGGTCTTGGTGAAGCCCGTCAGCGGGAACGGGAACACCATCGGCTTGCCCTGCGGGTTCATCGTGATCGCCGCAATGCGCTTGCCCTTCTTGAGCGAAGCGATAAAGGCGTCGTCGATTTCGCCCTGCGCGTAGCAGACCGACGGGTCGCAGATGACGTATTTGAGCGGGATCGCCTTGTTCTGATCGACCTGGATCAGAAGGCCCGGCTGGATCAGCTGGCCGGTGAGCACGATGGCGGTCAGCGCCATCTTGGGCTCGCCTTCGAGCTTGCGGATCTGCAGGGAGGAGATGAACTGGTTCGTCTCGGCGCGCAGCTCCTGCGAGGTGATGCAGAGCTTCTTCTTGGACTGCTGGTCCTGCGCGCATTCCTTGATCCAGGCCGGCGGCGTGGCACCGCCCGCTGCCGGGGCAGCGGCGGCAGCCGGAGCGGCCTGGTCGGCGGCCGGCGCTGCATCGGCAGCCGGCGCGTCCTGCTGGGCGAACGCCGACGTCGCGGTGAGCGCGACGAAGAGCGCGGCGGCCGCGAGCTGCGGCGCCCGGACCAGACGAGAATTCCAAAGATGCGGCATCGCGCTTGTCCTCGCGTTCATCATTTGCTCGGCGTGTCGCCGACAGTCGCGTTTATCCGGATTGTGCTGCCACAGCCGTCACTTCGGCCCCGGCAACGCTCGGAGGCTGGATGAAGATCAATTGAGGCGACACGGTGACCGCTCGCCAGCGGCGCATGAATAGCGTGGCCCCGGCGCGATTTCCAGCACCAAGGGCCGTTGATTCCGCCGCATTGCTGCGCTTCCCTGCGACGAATCGCAGCCGGGGAGGGAATCGTCAATGCCGCATCTCGTCAGACGGTCGGGGCTTGCCCTCGCCGCGCTTCTCGCCGCAGCGGGAATCGGTCTTTCCGCCCCCTCCGCCTATGGCGAACCCAAGCATGCGATCGCCATGCATGGCGAGCCTGCCCTGCCCGACGGCTTCGACCATTTGCCCTATGCCGATCCGAACGCGCCGAAGGGCGGCACGATCACCTATGCCTTCGTCGGCACCTATGACAGCCTCAACCCGTTTATCGTGAAGAGCCTCACGACGACGTCACGCGGTATCTGGGACGCGTCACTCGGCAACAATGTGTTCGAGAGCCTGCTGACGCGCAATCGCGATGAGGCGTTTTCGCTCTACGGCCTGCTCGCTGACAGCGTCGACATGCCGGACGACCGTAGCTCCGTCGCCTTCACAATCAATCCCAAGGCGCATTTCTCGGACGGCCAGCCCGTAACCCCGGAAGACGTGATTTTCTCCTGGCAGATTCTCCGTGACAAAGGCCGCCCAAAGCCAAACGGCGAATGGTACAAGCTGGTTACCAAGGCCGAAAAGTTTGGCGATCGCGGAGTGAAGTTCACTTTCGAGAACGGTGATAATCGAGAGCTACCGCTCCTGATGGGGCTGATGCCAATCCTGCCGAAGCATGCCATCGATCCGGAGACCTTCGACCAGTCTACCCTCAAACCTATGATCGGTACCGGGCCCTATGTGATGGCGCAGATCGATCCCGGGCAACGCTTCGTGCTGAAGCGCGATCCGAACTATTGGGGCAAGGATCTGCCGGTGAAGCGTGGCTTCGACAATTTCGACGAGATTCGCGTCGACTATTACCGCGATCGCAACGCCATGTTCGAGGCGTTCAAGAAGGGATTGTACGACGTCAATCCGGAGAGTGATCCTGCGACATGGCTCGACGGCTACGATTTTCCTGCCGCGCAGGACGGACGTGTCGTTAAGGAGACCGTTAATAACGGTTTGCCGAAGGGCATGACGGGTTTCGCTATGAACACGCGCCGCCCGCAATTCGCCGATGTGCGGGTGCGCGGGGCGCTCGCCATGCTGTTCGACTTCGAATGGGTCAACAAGAACCTGTTTTCGGGCGCCTATAGCCGCAACGGCTCCTTCTTTCAGAATTCGGTGCTTTCGGCGCTGGGCGTCCCCGCCTCCGACACCGAGAAGAAGCTGCTTGCGCCCTTCCCGGACGCGGTCGAGCCGGACGTGATGGACGGTACCTACAAGCCGACTGTCTCGGACGGGAGCGGCGGCGACCGCAAGGTGATGCGTGCGGCGCTCAATCTCCTCGAGCAGGCGGGCTACAAGCTGAACGGCAACCAGCTCGTCGATGCAAAAACGGGAGAGCCGCTCAGCTTCGAAATCTTGCTCCAGGACCGTACGCAGGAGCGCGTTGCCCTAGCATATATCCGCTCCCTCGCTCGCATCGGTATCAAGGCAACCGTTCGAACCGTCGATTCCGTGCAATACCAGCGTCGCGTCGCCGATTTTGATTTCGATATGATCATGACGTATTGGCCGGCCACCCTCTCGCCGGGCAGCGAACAGGGGAACCGTTGGTCGACAAGCTCAGCCGACGTGCCGTCATCTTTCAACTATGTCGGCGCGAGGAGTCCGGCGATCGACGCCATGATCGCTGCCGTCGTGGCGGCGCGTTCCCAGGAAGACTTCGTCGCCGCCGTGCGCGCGCTCGATCGCGTGCTGATCTCCGGCCACTATGTCGTGCCGCTCTACTATCTGCCCGACCAATGGGTCGCGCGCTGGACCCGCGTCGATCATCCCAAGACGCAGTCTGTGAACGGCTACACGCTGTCGACCTGGTACGCGACGCCGCAATAGGCCGGCGCCGGATCGCGGCCGCGGATCAGGCGGGCTTGGCGTTCCGGCGGACCGATTCGGTCGCGAGCCAGGCGAGGAACGCGACGAGCGGCGGCAGGACGAAGCCGCCGTTCCCGACCGCGACATAGGCCCCGGCCGCGATGCCGCAGCCGAGCGCGAAGGCGCCGAGGCTGCGCGACAGGCGCAGTGCCCGCGCGCGGAGCGCCGGCCGCGTTTCCGGCGCCGCGCCATGCAGCAGATCGACGAGATCGACCAGGATCTGCGTCGTGCTGCCGGTCATCAGCGTGCTCGGCGCGTCGCTCGCCATATGGGTTCGGTGGACCGCGTTCTGGATCGCCATCGCCGAGACGAGCACCATGCCGAACAGCATGGCCGGCGGCGCGTCCGAATTCGGGAACGGGCCGAAACGGAGCGCCAGGACCGCGCCGAGGGCGAGCAGCAGGATCTCGGCCCAGAGCAGGATCCTGAGGTCCGGAAGCTTGTGCTGCTCCATCCAGCGGCCGACGAGCCGCGTCGCGATCACCACGATGCAGAAGACCGGCAGCGCCAGCAGCTTCGTCAGGATGCCGGACGAGCCGAGCGCCAGCGCGGCGCCGATGGTGACGAAATTCCCGGTCACATGCGCGGTGAACAGGCCATGCAGGCTCAGGAAGCCGAGCGTGTCGACATAGCCGCCGAGGAACGCGAGAAAAGGAGCCGGCTGGAGCCGCGCCGGGGTCGATCCGCGGCGCGCTTCTGCGAGGATAGGCGGAGCGGCGAAAAGCCGTCAATTTTCGATCGCGGCAAAGCCCCGCGGCAAAGAGGCCGCGCCATGGTCCCGCGGGCAGCCCCGACCCGGGAGGAAAGGCCGGGGCCGTCCGGGTCGCGCGGTCAGGCTGCGGCCCGGCGTCCGGCGCCGCGTGCCCAGGCCGGCAACCAGTCGCCATGGGCCGCGATCAGGTCGTCGACCAGGGTCCAGATCTGGTCGAGGTCTAGTTCGGCCGCCGTGTGCGGATCGAGCATGGCGGCGTGATAGATGTGATCGCGGTTCTCGGTCATCAGCGCGGCGACGGTGAGTTCCTGCACATTGATGTTGGTGCGCATCAGCGCGGCCAGCTGCGGCGGCAGCGCGCCGATCCGGGTCGGCTGGATGCCCGACGCATCGACGAGGCAGGGCACCTCCACGGCGCAGCCCTCGGGCAGCGAGGAGATCAGCCCGCTATTGCGGACATTGCCGTAGATGACGGACGGTTCGCCCGTCCAGACCGAGTTGACGATCGACGAGGCGTATTCGTGGCTCGCCGCGACCTCGATCCGGTCGGCCTTGCGATAATCGTCCGCCGTCTGCTGCCAGCGGGCGATCTGCTCGACGCAGCGCTTGGGATATTCGTCGAGTGGAATGCCGAACTTCTCGATCAGGTCCTCGCGCCCGTCCTTGATGAAATAGGGCGTATATTCTGCGAAATGCTCCGAGCTCTCGGTGACGAAATAGCCGAGCCGCGTCAGCATCTCGTAGCGCACCTTGTTGGGGCAGCGCGGGTTCCAGCCGGGCTTGGGCGCCCTGCCCTCGCGGTACGCTGCGAGCAGGTCGGGATAGAGGTCGCGATAGGTGCCGTCGGCCTGGCGGTGCTCGAAGGAGAGATAGAACGCCATGTGGTTGATGCCGGCGGCGCGGTAGCGGATCTCGCCATAGGGAATGTCGAGATCATCGGCGAGCTCATGCGCCGTGCCCTGCACCGAGTGGCAGAGGCCGACCTGGCGGATGGTCGGGAATTTCTCCGCGATCGCCCAGGTGTTGATCGCCATCGGGTTCACATATTGCAGCAGGATCGCCTGCGGGCAGACGGCGAGCATGTCCTCGCAGATCTTCCACAGATGCGGGACCGTGCGCAGGCCGCGCATGATGCCGCCGACGCCGAGCGTGTCGGCGATGGTGTGGCGGAGGCCAAACTTCTTCGGCACCTCGAAATCCGTCACCGTCGCCGGCTCATAACCGCCGATCTGGAAGCAGACGACGACGAAATCCGCGCCTTCCAGCGCCCGGCGCTGGTTGGAGTAGGTCTCCACCTTCGCCGGCAGGCCGAGCGTCGAGACCAGCTTGTTGGCGATGACGGCGCTCATTTCGAGGCGCTCGGGATTGATGTCCATCAGCGCGATCGTGGCGCCGGCGAGCGCGGGCCGCTGCAGGATGTCGCCGACGATGTTCTTCATGAACACCGACGATCCGGCGCCGATGAAGGTGATCTTGGGATGAGACATGGAACGCTCCGGTCGTTTGTGCCGCGGGTCGGGAGGGCCTACGCGGCGATTTCAAAGGCGGCCCGCACGAGGCGGGCGGTATAGTCGTGCTGGGGCCGACTCAGGACGTCGGCGACGGGGCCCTGCTCGACGATCTGCCCGCGCTGCATGACGATCACGCGATGGCAGAGCGCCCGCACGACCTTGAGATCGTGCGAGATGAACAGGTAGGAGAGGCCCTTCTCGTCCTGCAGCTTGCGCAAGAGGTCGATGATCTGCGCCTGCACCGAGAGGTCGAGCGCCGATGTCGGTTCGTCGAGCAGGATGAATTCCGGCTCCAGCGCGATGGCGCGGGCAATGGCGATGCGCTGGCGCTGGCCGCCCGAGAACTCATGCGGAAAGCGCGAGAGGATCGTGTCGGGCATGCCGGCATCGCGCAGCGCCTGCTTGACGCGTTCGAGGCGGTCCTTGCGCCCGTCGCCGATCGCATTGACGATCAGCCCCTCCTCGATGATCTGGCCGATCGACATGCGCGGATTGAGCGAGGCGAACGGGTCCTGGAACACGATCTGCATGCGCGAGCGGAGCGGTCGCATCTCCTGGCGGCTCTTCTGATCAATGCGCTCGCCGTCGAAGGTGACTTCGCCGCCCTGCATCGAGACGAGACGGATCAGCGCCTGGCCGAAGGTCGTCTTGCCGGAACCGCTCTCGCCCACGAGGCCGAGCGTCTCGTGGCGGCGCAGATCGAGGCTCAAACTGTCGACCGCGACGAGATCGAAATAATCCGGGCGGAACATGCCGCCCCGCTTCAGCGTGAAGGAGACGCGGACGTCCTTGCCTTCGAGGATCACCGGCGTGTTCTCGGGCAGCGGATTGGCGGTGCCCTTCGGCTCGGACGCCAGGAGGTGCCGCGTATAGGCATGGCGCGGATTGGTGAACAGCGCCTCGGTGGTGTTGTGCTCCTTCACCTCCCCGGCCTGCATCACATAGACATAATCCGAGAACTGGCGGACGATCGTCAGGTCGTGGGTGATCAGGATCACCGCCATGCCGTGGCGGGCCTGCAAATTCTTGATCAGGTTCAGGATCTGCGCCTGCACCGTCACGTCGAGCGCCGTCGTCGGCTCGTCGGCGATCAGCACGTCGGGCTGATTGGCAAGCGCCATGGCGATCATGACGCGCTGGCGCTGGCCGCCGGAGAGCTGGTGCGGAAACTGGCGCAGCCGCGCCTCCGGCTCCGGGATCTGCACTTCCTCCAGAAGGTCGCGCGCCCGCCTGATCGCCTCGGCGCGGTTGACCCGGTTGTGCAGGTGGATGACCTCGGTGATCTGCTTGCCGATCGAATAGACCGGGTTCAGCGAGCTCATCGGCTCCTGGAAGATCATCGAGAAGCGGTTTCCCCGCAGGTTGCGCATCTGCGCTTCGCTGAATTCGAGGATATTCTTCCCCTCGAACTCGATCCGCGCGCCCTTGGCGATCGTGGCGCGCTTCGAGAGCAGCCCCATCAGCGTGCGCGCCGTGACCGATTTGCCCGAGCCGGATTCCCCGACGATGGCGATCGTCTCGCCGCGATGGAGCTGGAAGGAGACGTCCTTCACCGCCGCCACCTTGCCGCCCTCCACCTTGAAATCGACGCCGATCCCGCGCGCGTCGAGCAGCAGCTTGCGGCCGTGCAGGTTCAGATCGTGGCGTTCGGCGGGCGCGAAGGAATGCATGGTCTCGCTCATGTCCGGCGCCTCAATAAGGGTCGATCGCATCGCGCAGACCATCGCCCAGCGCGTTGAAAGCGAAAACTGTGACGAGCACGAAGGCGACGGGGGAAAGGATCCACGGATAGGAGCCGATCACGGAGAAGGAGCCGGTGTCCTGCAGCATCAGGCCCCAGGAGATCAGCGGCGGCTTCACCGCGAAGCCGAGAAAGCCGAGAAAGGATTCGAGCAGCACGATCGCCGGGATCGCCAGAGTCACCGAGACGATCACATGCGAGAGCACGTTCGGCAGGATATGGCGGAAGATGATGCGCCCGTCGCCCGCGCCGATCGCCATGGCCGCGCGCACATAATCGACCCGCGCCAGCGCCAGCGTCTTGCCGCGCACCTCACGCGACAGCTGCGCCCAGCCGAGCGCCGCCATCACCGCGATGACGAAGGCGAGGAAGAGGTTGGAGGGCGCCGTGATCGGGATGAGCGAGGTCAGCGCCAGATAGAGCGGCAGTTGCGGGAAGGCGAGCACGAGATCGACGAAGCGCTGCACCCAGCTGTCCGTCCGCCCGCCGAGATAGCCCGACGTGATGCCGATCGTCGTGCCGACGCTGGTCGTGATGAACACCACGATGAGCGCGATCGTCAGCGAGATGCGCGAACCGACGATGGCGCGAGACAGGATATCGCGGCCGAACTTGTCGGTGCCGAGCAGATGCACCGAGCTGCCGTCGACCGACCCGAAGAGATGCCGGTTCGCCGGGATCAGCCCGAACAGGCGATATTCGAAGCCGGTCACGAACAGGCCGAGCACATGCGGATTGGCATAGTCCGGCCCCGTCAGCGGCTGGAACGTCACCGGATCGAATTCGCCGGTCTCGACCACGGGGTAGATGCGCGGAACGAAGGAGAAGCTGCCATCGGCGGTGCGGAAGGAGATCGTCTCGGGCGGGGCGAAGCCGACGCCGTTCTCCTTCGGATTGACCGGGGCGACGAAGTCCGCGAACACCGCCATCAGGATCAGGCCGACGACCATGACGAGGCCGATCATGCCGATCACAGAACGGCGGAACCGCCGCCACACCAGCGCCAGATAGCCTTCATTGCCATGCGCGAAGCGGGCCTGCACGACGACGGGCGCCGTTTCCGCTTCCGGGGGGATCTTGCCGGCGATATCGGTCATGCCATCGCTCCCCCGAGGCGGACCCGCGGATCGAGCAGCGCCAGCAGCATGTCGGCGATGATGTTGCCGACGATCAGCGTCGCCGCCAGGACCATCATGAAGGTCGCCGTCACATAGACGTCGCCGACCGCCATCGAGCCGACGATCGCCGGCCCGACGGTGGCGAGCGAGAAGACGATCGCGACCTCGATCTCGCCGGTCAGCATGTAGGGCAGCACCACGCCCTGATACATGACGAGCGGATGCAGTGCATTGGGCACGGCATGGCGCATGATCACCGCGGATTCCCGGAGGCCCTTGGCCCGCGCCGTCTCGACATATTGGGCGTTGAGCGTGTCGAGCAGGTTCGCCCGCATCACGCGCATATTGTAGGCGAGACCGCCGAACGTCGCGATCGCGACCACGGGCCAGACATGCTTCACGAGATCGACGAACTTCGCCCATGACCAGGGCGCGCCGCCGAATTGCGGCGAGAAGAACGAGCCGATCTCCTGCACGTTCATCTTGAAGGCGAGGATGTAGACGATGACGATCGCGATCAGGAAGCGCGGGATCGTCGTGCCGAGGAAGGAGACGAAAGCGAGGGTCGAATCGACCCAGCTATATTGCCGCGTCGCCGCGATGATGCCGAAGGTGATGCCGATCAGCGACGCCAGGATGTGGCAGACCAGCGCGAGCAGCAAGGTGCGCGGGAGGCGTTCGGCGACCACGGTCGAGACGGGCTTGTTGTAGAAGAGGCTGTCGCCGAAATCGCCGCGGGTGATGATCCCGCCCACCCAGTTGAAATACTGGACGATGATCGGCTTATCGAGGCCGTGCGCCTTGCGGTAGGCATCCGCCTGCGCCTCGGCGACGGAGGCCGAGGCCCCGCCCTGATTCATCAGCTGCGAGCGGATGTAATCGCCATAGTCGCCGGGCGGCGCCTGGATGATGGCGAAGGTCACGACGCTCAGCACGATCATCACGGGGATCGCGGACAGGATCCGCATTGCCAGATAACGCAGCATGGCCCGATCGTCCTCTTCGTTTCGGTCGGGGTGTGCGGGCGGCGTCGCCGCCGCCCGCACTGTGATCGCTCGTCCGCTACTTGATCGGACCGGCGGAACCGGGAGCGCCGGGCAAGGTCTGCGCATGCAGCTCGTAATTGCCCTGCTTGTCGGTCGGAACGTACATCCGCTCGCGGATGACCGAATCCTCGGCCCAGTTGAAGAGATTGATCGGCGTCCCCTTCGGCACGTTCGCGAAGCGCTTGTTGATGATGAGCGCGCCGGGATACTGCGTCAGGCCGATGCCGTAGACATTCTCGGTGTAGAGCTTCTGGTACTGCTTCATCAGCTCGCGCTGCTCGTCGCCGTCGCCCGAATTGATGAACTTGTTCACGACGTCCACGAGCTCCTGCTCGAACGGCAGCAGATCGAGCTGGTCGTCCTTGCCGGCGCGGTGGAACCAGCTGGTCTTCGGGCCGACCGGAGCGAGGTTCACGGTCTTCTGCACGACCGAGGTCATTTCTTCCTGGTTGCGGAAGACCATCCAGTCGAACTTGCCGGCCTGCTGCAACGCGTCGCGCTGCTTGCCGTCGACGGTGTTGAGGATGACGCGGATGCCGAGCGGCTCCATCATCGCCACGATGCCGTCGCCCAGGCTCTTGTCGGTCTGGTAGTCGCCGTTGACGAGGAGCGTGACCTCGACATTCTTGCCGCCGGCGGTGCCGGCCGGGAAGTTCACGATGCCGTCGCCATCCGTGTCCTTGAGACCGGCCTCGGCGAGCTCCGCCTTGGCGCTTTCGAGGTTGAACGGATAATAGGCCGTCGACGCCTTGTCGTAATAGGCCGTGCCCGAATAGAGGCCGCCCGGATAGATGGTCGTGAACGGTCCCTTGACGAGGGACTCCCCAAGCCGCTGACGGTCGACCGCTTCCGTGATCGCCTTGCGGAAGTGCTCATTGCGATTGAGCTCGCGCACGGCCTGGCCGCGCTCGTCCGGCTCGCCCCAGCCATTGGCCGAGAGGTTCGGATAGAGCGAATAGCCGATGATGCGCGGGCCGAATTCGAGGCGCGCCGGCGCCGCAGGATTGGCGGAGCGCTTCAGCGCCTCGACGAAGCTTTCCGGCTGCTCGAGGTTCGAGAAGTCACCCGATCCCGCCACGGCCTGAACGTCGCGGTCGGCCCAGGTAGAGAGCTTGTAGTGCATCTCGTTGAGATAGGGCAGCTGATTGCCCGCCTCGTCGACCTTCCAGTAATAGGGATTGCGGCGCATGACGATGATGTCGTCAGGACGATATTCGACCGGCACCCAGGCGCCCATCGTCGGAATGTTCATGTATTCCGGCGGGAAGGCGTTCTTGTACTGGTCGTAGGTGTTCTTCGAATATTTCGGGTGCTGCGGCTTCAGGATATGCGCCGGGCCGGGGCAGAAGGTGCCATAGGCCATCTGGTAGAGATACTGCTTGGCGAAGGGCTGCTTGAACGTCCACACGATCGTGTAGTCGTCCTTGGCCTCGAGCGTCGTTCCCTCGCCGAACGTGCCGGGCTTGGCGCCGTTGAGCGGCGTGACGTTCGGGTCGTTGACGTTGTCGTTCCAGTAGAACATCACGTCTTCGGACGTGAACGGCACGCCGTCGGACCATTTGGCGCCTTCGACGAGATGCATGGTCAGCTGGTGGCCGTCCTTCGACCATTCCCAGCTCTTGGCGAGATTGGGCAGCGGCTGCAGCTCGCTCGGCTTGATCTCGAACAGCGGACCCGAGCGCGTCAGGCACTCCGAGAGGCCAATATCGATGCCGCCCCAGCCCTGCGTCTGGCCGCCGATATAGTTCCAACCTTCCGGACGGCCGCCGATGACGTGGCGCAGCGTATCGCCATAGACGCCGAGGCCGTCGACCATGTTGCCCTTCTTGTAGACCAGCGGCTCCTTCGGGAGGCGGTCCTTGACCGGCGGCAACTTGCCGGCGTCGACGAAGTTCTTCGTCACCCAGTCGGGCTCGTGATAGTCGGGCAGCGCCTTGAATTCGAAGATGTCGGCCTGGCTGACATAATCGACCTGGCCCTGCGCCTCGAATTTGGGCGGATCGGGCGGAAGGGTCGGTTTCTCCGTTCCCGCGGCGAACGCCGCGACCACGGACGCGCTGAGGAGCAGGCCTGCTCCTCCGAGGGCCATCGCATAGGTTCTCATCATTCCTCCCTTGACCGCGGCGAGGCTCGCCCCGCTGCGCTTCTCCCTGCTTCTAATTCGCCGATCGCCGACGCCTTCTCCCTGCGCCGGGATCCGCTCTCCAAGGCGGCAGGCCCTCCACCGGCCGTGCCGCAGGACTCGAGTTCAGACCTAGAGTGACGGCCTTGCGGCGATATCGAGTTCGCGGGCGCGCTTTTCCGCCGTCTCGGCCCGCACCACATCCACGGAGCGCACGTCGCGCCGCGCCGCGCCGCGCCACTCGCGCGTCTTGACCCGCCCTTCGGAGAGGCGCTGCTTCGCGCCCTCCAGCGCATGGGCGTATTGCGGCAGCCAGCGCGCCTGGGCGACCACCATCTCGTCGACCATCTGCCAGACCTCGTCCGGCGAACAGATCGCGCCGACCAGCGGATCGTGCAGCACGGCGAGCTTGAGCAGGTCGAGGTCGCCCGCGATCGCCGCATGGACCGACATGCGCTGGACGTTAATCGAGGCGATGCAGGTCGCCGCGCAGGCCTCGGGAAGCGTGATCCCCGCCACCATGTTGAGGCCGAAGCGATCGACGAAGCCGGGCGACTCGATGATCGCATCGGCCGGCAGATTCGTGATCACGCCATTGTTCTTGACGTTGAAATGGCCGCGATAGACCCGGCCCGTCTCCAGCGCCTCGAGAATATGGCTCGCATGCTCGCTGGAGCGCTTGGAAGCGTCGATCGGGCGTCCGGCCTCCTCGAGGAAGCGCGGGAAATCGGTCTCGAACCAGTTCCGCGATTCCGTCGAATAGCGCAGATAGCCGCCCGTCTCGCCATGGATCCAGTCCGACATGTCGATCCAGCGCTCGATCTCGTCGGGACGCTTGCGGTACCAGGGCAGATATTCGGAGAGATGGCCGTTCGACTCCGTCGAATAGACGCCGAAGCGCTTCAGGACATCGATGCGGACCTTCTCTTGGCTCGAATAGACGGGATGCGCCTCGAAGGCCGCGACGAGCTCATCCTTGCCGACCTTGCGGCCCTTCAGGCGGACGTCGACGAACCAGGTCTGGTGGTTGATGCCGGAGCAGATGAAGTCGAGTTCCCCCGGCCCCGCGCCGAGCACGGTCGCAATCTGTTCGCCGCCATGCTGTACGCCGTGGCAGAGGCCGATCGTATCGACCTTGCCATATTCGATCGCCGCCCAGGTGTTCATCGCCATCGGGTTGGCGTAGTTCAGGAACTTGGCACCGGGCGCGGCGACCTCGTTGATGTCGCGGCAGAAATCGAGAATGACCGGGATGTTGCGCTGGCCGTAGAGAATGCCGCCGGCGCAGATCGTATCGCCCACGCACTGGTCGACGCCGTATTTGAGCGGGATGCGGATGTCGTCGGCATAAGCCTCGAGGCCGCCGACGCGGACGCAGGAGATGATGTAGTTGGCGCCCTCGAGCGCGCGGCGGCGGTCCGTCGTCGCAGTGATGCGGGTCGGCAGCCGATTGGCCTCGACGATCCGGTCGAGGATCTGCTTCACCATCGAGAGGTTGTGCTCGCTGACATCGGTCAGCGCGAACTCCGCCTCGCGGAGCTCCGGCACGCAGATGATGTCAGTCACCAGCTTCTTGGTGAAGCCGACGCTGCCGGCGCCGATGATGGCGATCTTCAATCCTGACATTCGATCCTCGATCCTCGCTCGCGGAGCGCCTGCTGGGGCGCGTCTGCCGCGCGCCGTCGACCCCGGCTCCCGGTCTCTCCGGAAAGCCGCAGGCCAGGGCCTCCTCCAGGCCCGTCCGCGGTAGGACATCGCCAACCGCGGTCGTTCGTGGCATTAGTTATCCGCGGGGCAGACGCCGCGGAACAGAGCGATTTTGTGCTTTCATGGGTAATTCTGTGCTGGAGAGGCTGGCACGCCACGCCTCGGTGATGAAGACGCTGTCCCTGCCCCGCGGGCGCCACCGGCTGCACGCCATGCCGACCAGCTGCGGCTATGAAATCAGCTCAGACGGTTATGACTGGGACGGGCTGAAACGCGGCCAGACCGCCTTCACCGTCCTGCAGCATACGGTCGCCGGCGCGGGGCACCTGCGCTATGAGCGGCGGCGCTATCGCGTCAAGGCGGGCGAGACGATGCTGGTCATCGTGCCGCACAACCACCGATACTGGGTCGAGGCCGGCGGGCGGTGGGAGTATTTCTGGATCTCGATGTATGGGCAGGAGGCGCTGCGGATCCACCGCACCATCCTCGCCGCCACGGGTCCGGTGCTCCAGCTGCGTCCCGAGACCACGGAACAGCTCGCCCGCTGCGCGCTGCGCTATATCGAGGGCGAGGGCGAAACGCCCGGCGCGGCCTCGGCCATCGCCTATGAGGCGGCGATGGCGCTGTTCGACGACGTGTTCGGCTCGCACCCCGCATCGGAGGGCGATGAGACAATTCACCGCCGCGTGGTGCAGCACATCCTCGCCCATCTCGACAAGCCGCTGACGGTCGCCGACCTCGCCGATTTCGCCGGCTTCAGCCGGGCGCATTTCACCCGCATCTTCACCGAGAACGAGGGCGTCCCGCCGGCCGAGTTCGTGGCGCAGGAGCGGATGCGGCGCGCGGCGACTCTCCTCGTCAGCGACGCGACGATCTCCGTGAAGGATGCGGCATCGCTCGTCGGCTTCGACGACCCGAACTATTTCGCCAAGGCGTTCCGCCGCGTCTACGGCACCAGCCCGACGGAGTTCCGCACGACGGGCATGTATGCCTCCGCCAAGCCGGAGCCGGGTTCGGGCTGAGCGCTTCCCCCACACATCTTATTGCCCTGCTGACTATCCCGGCGGCAGTCTGGCGCATTCCTGACCAGCGGCAGCGCCGCGCCTGAGGGAGGAGCCGTGCCATCCCGCCCGCGCGACCGATCCGGGAACCTTATCCCCAGGACGGTCGTTCGCCATGTGGATTTGGAATTGTATGCAATCGGCTCTTGGACCAATCTCGCGCCGCGCCGAACCTGCGCCGGCGCCCCATCCGGCCGGCCCTCATGGCCTCGATCTTGCGTCATGGCCGGCGGACTGAAGGAGTGCCCCATGCTGCCGACCATTCTCGACATCGCGACGCTCAAGGACGGCTACCGCCGTGGAGCTTTCTCCCCCATCGATGTCGTGGAGGCGGTGATCGCGCGGATCGCCGCCTGGCCGGACAGTGCCGTCTGGATCAACCGCGTTGGCGATACCGCGCTGCGCGAGGCGGCGCGCGCCCTGGTTGCCGCCGGCGTGCCCGGCGAGGACCAGCCGCTCTGGGGCATCCCCTTCGCGGTGAAGGACAATATCGACTGCGCCGGCCTGCCGACGACGGCCGCCTGCCCGGCCTTTGCCTATGACGCCGAGGAGGACGCCTATGTCGTCGCGCGGCTCAAGGCGGCCGGCGCGCTCCTGGTAGGCAAGACCAATCTCGACCAGTTCGCCACCGGCCTCAACGGCACGCGCTCGCCCTATGGCGCGCCGCGCTCGGTGTTCGACGAGCGCTATGTCTCCGGCGGCTCGTCCTCCGGCTCTGCGGTTGCCGTCGCATCGGGCCAGGTCGCCTTCGCGCTCGGCACCGATACAGCGGGCTCGGGCCGCATTCCGGCTGCGTTCAACAATCTCGTCGGCGTGAAGCCGTCGCGCGGGCTGCTATCGAGCTTCGGCCTCGTGCCCGCCTGCCGCAGCCTCGACTGCATCACCGTCCTGGCGCCGACGGCGGGCGACGCCGACCTCGTGCGCCGCGTCGCCGAGGGCTATGACCCCGCCGATCCCTATTCCCGCACCATGCAGCCGGCCTCGCTGCCGCATGACCGCTTCCGCTTCGGCGTGCTGGCCGGGTCCGAGCGTGAATTCTACGGCGATGCCGAGGTCGAGCGGCTCTACGACGCGGCGATCCTGCGGCTCGAAGGGATCGGCGGCATTCCCGTGCCGATCGACTATGCGCCGTTCCGCGAATGCGCCCAGTTGCTCTATGGTGGGCCCTTCGTCGCCGAGCGCCTCGCCGCGATCGAGAGCTTTTTCGCCGACCATGCCGACGAGATGGACCCGACCGTGCGCGGCATCGTGGCGGGCGCCGCGCGCTACAGCGCCGTCGACGCCTTCCGCGGCCTCTATGAGCTCGAGGAACTGCGCCAGCGCACGGCCGCCGAGTGGGCGAAGATGGATGTCATGCTGCTGCCGACCGCGCCGACCATCTACACGGTCGAGGCGATGCGCGCCGATCCGGTGACGCTCAACTCCAATCTCGGCCGCTACACCAATTTCGTGAACCTGCTCGATTGCGCCGCGATCGCCGTCCCCGCCGGCTTCCGCAAGGACGAGCTGCCGGCCGGCGTCACGCTGGTCGGGCCGGCCTTTGCCGATTCCGCGCTCGCCGCGCTCGGCGACCGCCTGCATCGCGCCGCGCCCTTCGGCATGGGCCGAGACCGGCAGGCGGCGCTGCCAACGGCAAGCGCGCTAACGCCGTCGACGACGGGCCTGATCCCGATCGTCGTGGTCGGCGCGCATCTGACCGGCATGCCGCTCAACCACCAGTTGATCGACGGCGGCGGCGTCCATCTGAAGACCTGCCACACCGCGCCCGGCTACCGGCTCTATGTCCTGCCGGACACGGTACCGCCCAAGCCCGGCCTGGTGCGCGACCCCGCTTATCGCGGCGGCGGCCTGGAGGTCGAAGTCTGGGGCCTGCCGCCGGCCGCCTTCGCCGCCTTCGTCAACGCGATCCCCGCGCCGCTCGGCGTCGGCAAGATCACGCTCGACGACGGCACGAGCGCCAGCGGCTTCCTGTGCGAGCCCTATGCGATCGTCGGCGCGCGCGAGATCACCGAACTCGGCGGCTGGCGCGCCTACATCACCGAAAGCGCCGCAACGGACAGCTCCGTCGACGCCTGAGCGCCGTATCGCTCCGTAGCGGCGACGCGGGTGGAGGGGGAGGAGCGCCCTCCCCGTCCCGTCACCGAGCCGCTTTGGCGCCCGCCAGGATCGCGCGGTAGATTGCGACGCTTTCGGTGATCTTGGCGGTCTCGCAATATTCGTCGGTCTTGTGCGCGAGATCGGCCTCGCCCGGGCCGCAGATCAGGGTTGGCGGTCCGCCGAAGGCCGGGGTGAAGACCGAGGCGTCGGTGAAGTAGTTGGCGCTGACAGCATCGGCGCGCCGTCCCGTCGTCGCTTCGAAGGCGGCGGCCATCTCGGCCATCACTGCGCCGGAAGGATCCGACCAGACGGCCGGCAGGTCGACGATCGGCTCGATCGCCGCGTCATCGCCGGTCGCGCGGGCAATGGCGGCGCGGACGGCGTCGTGCGTCATGCCAGGGATCGAACGGATGTCGACGGTGAACTCGGCCTGGTCGGGCACGGAGTTGACATTCAGCCCGCCGGCGATCGTGCCGACGTTGAGAGTCGGGCTGCCCATCACGGCATGCGGCGCCATGCCGAAATCGAAGCTTTCGAGCTTCAGCACGCTGCGCGCCGCCTTGTAGATCGCGTTCTCGCCGAGATGCGGCGTCGAGCCATGGGCCGTCACGCCGGCGCAGCAGCCGCGCAGCCACAGCGCACCCTTGTGGCCCGCGAGGAAGCGGTTCGAGGTCGGTTCGCCGACGACGATGGCGCGGATCGCGCCGAGCCCGCCCGCCTCCACCAGATGTTTCGCGCCCTCCGAGCCGGTCTCCTCGCCGCCGGTGAGCGCCAGCACAAGCGCGCCGGTCTCGCGGATCCTGTCGGCTTCCGCGAGCGCCGCCGCGACCATGGCGGCGACGCCCGCCTTCATGTCGGTCGAGCCGCGCCCATAGAGGCGGCCGTCGCGGATCTCGCCGCCGAACGGATCGACGCTCCAGGGCGCCGCGCCGAGCGGGACGGTATCGAGATGGCCGGTGAAGAGCGTCGCCGGCCCCTCCCCGCCGATCCGCGCGACGAGGTTGATGCGCCCGGGACCGAAGGCCTCGACGCGGATGGCGAAGCCCGCATCGGAAAGGATGTCGGCGAGGATGCTCGCGGCATCGGCCTCGCCGCCCGGCGGGTTGCGCGTATCGATGCGGACCAGAGCCTGTGTCAGCGCAACGGCGTCGATCATTTCGGCCCTCCATAGACGGGCGTTTCGATGCCTTCCATGCGCGCCTTGAGTTGCAGCGCGACGAATTTCGAGAACTGGCGCTGCAAGGCGAGATTGCCGCCCTGGAACCAGAGCGCCTCCTGCACCGTCGGCTTGTACATGTTGCGCAATTCCCCATGCCAGGGGCCAGGATCGCCGCGCATGCCCGAGCCGAGACCCCAGCAGGTGCGATCCGATCCGCGATCTCGCGGTTCACGATCCTGGCGACGACCTCGTGCATCGAATGGAAGCCTGTGGACTGGATGATCACGTCGGCCGCGATCTCGCTCCCATCGGCGAAGCGGATCCCGGTCGGCGTCAGCTGCTCGATCGCGACGCCGCTCTTCACCTTGATGGCGCCTTCGATGATCAGCTGCGAGCAGCCGACATCGACATAATAGCCGGAACCGGTGCGATAGGCCTTCATCATCAGCCCGGTCTCGTCCTCGCCGAAATCCACCAGGAATCCGGTCGCGGCGAGCTTGGCGTAGAAATCCGCGTCGCGGGCGCGGATCCGGTCATAGAGCGCGCGCTGGGCCGGCGGCTGCAGCGCGAACGGCGTCGCCATGGCAAGGAGATCGGCCTTGTCGACGGTGAGCCCACTCTCGGTCGCCGCCTGCGAATAGATGTCGAAGGCGAGCTCCATCAGCGTCTCGGACCGCACCACTGTGGTCGGCGAACGCTGCACCATGGTGACGTCCGCGCCGCCCTCCCAGAGATCGACGGCGACGTCATGCGCCGAGCTGGCGGCGCCGATGACGACGGCGCGCTTGCCCGCATAGGGCGCGGCCTCGGCATAGTCGCTGGAATGGATCAACTCGCCCTGGAAGTCTTCCGCGCCCGGCAGCGCGAGACGCTTCGGCGGACCATAGGCGCCGGTGGCGAAGACGAGCTGTGCCGGACGGATGGTCACCGGCTTGCCATCGCGGACGAGCTCGACCGTCCAGCGCTTTTCGCTCTCGTCGAAGCGCGCCGTCACGGCCTCAGTCGCGGTCCAGTAGGTGAGCTCCATCAGGCTCACATAGGCCTCCAGCCAGTCGCCCATCTTGTCCTTGGGCGTGAAGACCGGCCAGTTCTCCGGGAAGGGCAGATAGGGCAGATGGTCGTACCAGACCGGGTCGTGCAGCACGAGCGAGCGATAGCGGTTGCGCCAGCTATCGCCCGCCCGGGCGTTCTTCTCGACGATGATGGTCGGCACGCCCAGCATCTTGAGCCGGGCGCCGAGCATGATGCCACCCTGCCCGCCGCCGATGATCAGCACATAGGGATCGACCGTGCTGCCGAGCGCGGCTTCCTCGCGGGCCCGCTGTTCCGTCCAGGTTTCGCGACTGCGGTTCGCGCCATGGCGCACGCCCTTCGGACGGCGGGCGCCGAGCGGCTTCTCGAAGCCCTTCAATTCGGTCAGCGTCGTCAGGATGGTGCGGGCCTTGCCGTCCTCGAGACGGACGATCCCCTCGCCGCGTCCGACCTTGGTCTCGAAGGTGAACCAGGCTTCGACGGTGCCATCGGCCTTGGTCGTGACCGTAGTGATCCGCCAGGCCGTGGGCGCGGTCGTCGCGATCGTTGCGTCGAGGAAGCCGCGGATCGTGTCCTTGCCTGCGAAGGTCTTCACGTTCCAGGAGAAGGCGACGAAATCGCGCCAGTAGCAATCCTCAACGAAGAGGGCGAGCACGCCATCCGTGTCGCGCCTCGCGAGGGCATCGGCGAGCGCGGCCATCCAGCTCGCCGCATCCGTTGCCGGTGCAGTGTCGTGCATTTCCCTGCCTTTCCAGTCTGCCGGACGGCGTGGAGGCGCCGGCCGATGGCGCGCGCTCCTCAGTCGCCGAGCGGTTCGAGAACCTTGCCCTGGCGGTGATTGAGCACGTTGTATTTGATCCGGCGCAGCGTCTCGCGCGCCGAGGGTTCGAGGCGATAGCCGACCGCGACGGCGACGAGATCGACGAGCGCGAGGAAGGCGAAACGCGAGGCGGTTGGCTTGAGCGTGTCGGGATATTCGGGGACGTCGACGGCGAGCGCGAGGTCGGCGCTGCGCGCGAGGTCGGAGTCCGGCGCGGTGATGGCGATCGCCTGGGCGCCATAATGGCGGGCGAGTTCGACCGCCTCGACGACCTCGCGGGTGCGGCCCGTCGCCGAGATCGCGATCACTACGTCGTTCGGCTTCAGTGTCGAGGCCGTCATCCGCATCGCGTAGGGATCGGAATAGGCGGAGACGACGACGCCATAGCGAAAGAGGCGGTTCTGCGTCTCGGTCGCGAGCGAGGTCGAGCTGCCGCCGAGGCCGAACACCGCCACCTGATGCGCCTCGGCGATCAGATCGGCCGCGCGCACCACGAGCGCCGGATCGATCTGGCGCTCGACCGCGGCGAGCGCATTGCGCGCCTCGCGGAAGACCACGTCCCAGAGCGGCGAGCCGTTCTCGGTCGGCGCCGGCTGCGGCCCTGCCTCGAGATAGAGGCGGCCGACCACCACGCTCTGCGCGAGCTTCACCTTGAAGTCGCGCACGCCCTCGCAGCCAATCGCGCGGCAGAAGCGCGTGACGGAGGGTTCGCTCACCCCCGCGAGGCGCGCAATGTCGGCATTCGAGGCATCGACGCAGAAGCCGACATCGGCGAGCACTGCATCCGCCACCCTTCGCTCGGCCGGGCGGAGCTGGTCGTAGCGGTCCTTCACGCGGGAAATAATGTCGGGGATCGGCTTCGCCGCACTGCTGCGCGAGGCCGTCTTCGGCCGCCTGCCGCGACTGCGCGGAGCGGCGGGCGCAGACATGTCGGCTGATGGGTCGGAAGTCTCTTCCATAACCCGAACCTCCTTCTGCAATCGCCATCCGGCCAGGCCGGAAGAACCGGTGGCACAGGCCGCTATCGCTCCGAGGATGTCGGAAACTTACAAGCCTCGCAAGCAGCAATTCGCGCAAAAAATCAGCAGCTTCGATGCATACAATAGCAATGGATGAGGGCGCTTGACTCGGCTTGTAGGTTAATTACAGATTTGTGAAACGCGACATCGATTGGACTGCGGCGTGCCCGTGCGGCACGCTTGCTCGAAAGCGAGGCCTGCATGACGGGGCTGGGTTCGACCATGCCGAAACTGCGCGTCCGGGGGGCCACCAAGGTCTATGAGACGCGCTCGGGCGACCTGCTGGCGCTGGACCGCTGCTCGCTCGATGTCATGCCCGGCGAGATCGTCTCGATCGTCGGCCCGTCCGGCTGCGGCAAGACCACGCTGCTGTGGTCCATGTCCGGCCTGCACGGCCTCACCGGCGGCGAAGTCCTGCTCGACGGCAAGGCGATCACCGGCCCCAACCCGGCGATCGGCATGGTGTTCCAGGAGGCGAACCTGCTGCCCTGGCGCAATCTCGATTCCAACATCCACTTCCCCTTCGAGATCAAGCGCGAGAAGCCGGATCGGGAATGGATCGCGAGCCTGGTCTCGCGGGTCGGCCTCGACGGTTTCGGCGGGCGCTTCCCGCGCGAACTCTCGGGCGGCATGCAGCAGCGCGCCGCGCTGGTCCGTGCCCTCTCCTTCAAGCCGTCTGTGCTGCTGATGGACGAGCCCTTCGGCGCGCTCGACAGCTTCACGCGCGAGGAGATGAACCATCTGGTCGAAGAGATCTGGATGGACACGCGCACGACGATCGTCCTGATCACCCATTCGATCGAGGAAGCAATTTTCCTGTCGGACCGGGTCGTCGTGCTCTCGCCGCGTCCGGGCCGCGTCGCCAATATCTATGAGGTCCCGTTCCCGCGTCCGCGCTCCATGGAGATCATGGCGACCAAGGAGGTGTTCGACCTCCAGAACGCCATCAAGCGCGAGATCGTCGGCGAGCAGAAGAGCCGCTACGCCGCGCTCCAGGCGCTTCCCGACGCCATCCCCGCACCGACGCATTGAGGGCAGACGCGTGAGCGACGACGCCATTCCCGAGTTCAGCAGCGCCAAGTCGGGCGACGGGTCCGAGGTGGGGATCACCAATCTCTCGGCCTTTTCCAGCGGACCCGGCATCAAGTCGGCCCGCGAGGTGCTCGCGATCATCCTCGTCGCCATCATCGTCATCGGCGGCGCGGAATTCCTGATCCGTTTCTTCAACGTGCCCGCCTATGTGCTGCCGACGCCGAGCGCCGTCGCCATGGCGTTCGTGACCGATTTCCATCTGATCCTGCCGCATCTCGGCTACACGCTGGTCGAATTGCTCTCGGGCTTTGCGATCGGCGCGGTCATCGGGCTGGTCATGGCCGCCGTGATCACGCAGTTCCCCTTCGTCGAGAAGGTGGTGACGCCCTACATCCTGCTGCTGGTCACGACGCCGATGCTGGCGCTGGTGCCGCTTCTCATCCTGCGCTTCGGCTTCGGCTATACGCCGCGCATCATTGCGGTGGCGCTCGCCGCCGGCCCGATGGTGATGATCAACGCGGCCACCGGCTTTCGTCGCGTCGACCGCGGCAAGATCGCCCTCGCCCGCTCCTATGGCGCCTCGACGCTGCAGATCTTCTGGAAGATCCGCGCCCCCATGGCGCTGCCGATGATCCTGGTCGGGCTGATGATCGGCTCGATCTTCGGCCTGCTGACAGCCGTCGGCGCCGAGATGGTCGGCGGCGGCTTCGGACTCGGCAACCGCCTGACGTCCTATTCGTCGATGATCCAGATGCCGCAGTTCTTCGCCGTGGTTCTGCTGCTCTCGATCCTCGGTATCCTCATCTATGTCCTCTTCTTCTGGATCGGCAAGAAGTGGGCGAGCTGGGAAGCATAACCTCAAGAAAACACAGGGACTTCCGGCCGCGCAACGTGGCCGGCTGAAGGCAAGAACGTCAAAAGACAAGACGACAATCAGAGGGGTGACTGCCATGAACAAGCGACCGTTGACGGGCGGCATGAGCCGCAGAACGTTCCTCCAGGTCTCGGCGAGCGGCGCCATCACGGCGACCGTGCTCGGTGGCGCCGGCTTTGCCGGCCGCGCCGAGGCGGCGGGCTATGACAAATCCTTCACCTGGATTTCGCCGCGCGGCACGCTGGAAGTCCTTGATGACTTCCCGTTCTGGGCCGGCAAGAAGCAGGGCTATTTCGAAGGCCTCGACGTCGAAATGCAGCCCGGTCCGTCCGACGGCACCGCGACGGTCAAGTTCGTCGACGTCGGTCAGGCCGACATGGGCTTCCCCTCGCCGGGCGTGTTCTCCTTCGCGCTGCAGAACGGGATGAAGCTCAAGTCCGTGTTCCATATGGGTGCACGCGACACCTTCTCCCTCGCCTTCCGCAAGGGCCAGGGCACGAACGATCTGAAGACGCTCGAAGGCAAGACCATCCTGCTCGGCTCCGCTGCCTGGCAGTCGATCGTCGACCCCATGCTGTTCGCGCAGGGCGTCGACGTAAAGAAGATCAACTATGTCGAAGCCGGCTGGCCGACCTGGGCGACCGCGCTGCAGGCGGGCCAGGGCGACGCCGCGCTTTCCTGGGAGGGCCTGCGCGCCGAATGGATCGCCAAGGGCCTCGACTTCGAATACTGGCTCGGCGTCCAGCATTCGAAGCTGCCGGCCAACACCTTCGTCGTGCGCGCGGCGGATCTCGAAGACCCGGACAAGAAGGCCTTCCTCGAGAAGTATCTCAAGGGTTGGGCGATGGGCCTGCAGTTCGGCTATCTGAACCCGCGCGCGGCCGTCGAGGCGGTGTTCGAGCAGTTCCCCACGCTCGCCACCAATCTCGGCCCGGAACTCGGCACCTCCTCCATCCTTGAGCAGATCAACGTCTTCCGCGGCGACATGGAGAAGCGCGGCGGCTGGGGCTGGCACGACATGTCGAGCTGGCAGGACTTCTTCGACGTCGTCTACAAGCTCGGCCAGGTCTCGACGCAGATCAAGGCCGAGGACGTCTGCACGAACGAGCTAATCGCGCCCGCCAACGCCTATGACAAGGCCGAGGTCCAGGCCGATGCCGACGGCTACAAGCTGACGGACGCGTTCCAGAAGGTCGATGTCGAGAAGATCAAGGCGCACATGTTCGACCAGGCCGTGAAGTAGACCAGGCGCGCGGAATGGCGCCGATCCTGCGCAGGCTTGGAATGGCGCAAGGATCGGCCCCATCCAAACTGGCGTCACCCCGGCGAAAGCCGGGGTCCATGCAGCCGAGCCGTCTGCCGCTTCAGCTGGATGGATCCCGGCTTTCGCCGGGATGACGGCTTCGGCCGGGTCGGGGATGGCGCGTCGACTTCGACGGCTTCGCCGAACCCCTGCCCCGCCGCCAGATATTGACCGCACGTGGCGGCTTCAGAGCCGCCCGCCACGAGAAATGTGAGGAGGAACCAATGCCCGCACCCGTGAAGATTCTCGTCGTCGGCCTCGGCAATATGGGCGCGTCGCATGCGAGCGCCTATCACCGCAATCCCGGCTTCGAGATCGTCGGCCTGATGAGCCCGACCATGAAGAGCCGCAAGATCCCGGCCGAACTCGCGGGCTACCCGCTGTTCGAGGATTTCGACGAGGCGCTCGCGGCCACCAAGCCCGATGCGGTCTCGATCAACTCCTATCCCGACACGCATGCGCAATATGCCATCAAGGCGATGAATGCCGGCGCCCATGTCTTCATGGAAAAGCCGATCGCCACCAATATCGAGGACGCCGAGGAAATCGTCGCGCTGGCGCGGGCGAAGAACCGCAAGCTCGTGCTCGGCTATATCCTTCGCGTCCACCCCTCCTGGATAAAGTTCATCGAGCTCGGCAAGGGCCTCGGCAAGCCGCTCGTCATGCGGCTCAATCTGAACCAGCAGAGCAACGGCCCGGCCTGGACCTGGCACAAGAACCTGATCGACTCGCTGATCCCGATCGTCGATTGCGGCGTCCATTATGTCGACGTGATGTGCCAGCTGACGGGCGCCAAGCCGGTGCGCGTGCACGGCATCGGCGCCAAGCTCTGGGCCGAGGCCGCGCAGCAGAACTACGGCCATCTGCATGTCACCTTCGATGACGGCTCGGTCGGCTGGTACGAGGCGGGCTGGGGCCCGATGATGAGCGAGATCGCCTATTTCGTGAAGGACGTCGTCGGCCCCAAGGGCGCCGTCTCGATCGTCGCAGGACAGGCCGAGAGCGGCAAGGACACGACCGAGGAAGTCTCGGATTCCGCCGATATCGACCGTCACGTGAAGACGGACGCGCTCAAGATCCATTATGCCGAGGTCGGCCCCGACAAGAATTTCGTCAAGAAGGACGAGATCATCTCGATGGAGGACGAGCCCGGCCATCAGGAATTGTGCGACCGCGAGCAGGCCTTCTTCCTGAAGGCGATCCAGGAAAACCTCGATCTCTCGGAGTCGATGGATGCGGCGGTGAACAGCCTGCGCATCGTGCTGGCGGCGGAGAGAAGCATCAAGGAGCAGCGGTCGATCGACCTCGCCTGAAGTCCACCATTTACGGGTCCGAAGGGTCGTCCGCTTTCCGGCGGGCGACCCTTCGCCGTTTCAGGAGGGTTCGGCCTCCGCCGGCATGGTCCGATCCGGCCGCTTGACACGGCCCGCCGGCAGGCGAAGCTTGCGTGGCGCAATCCGGACGGGGCCTTCGCGTGCAGCCGATGGCGCGCCCGTTGGCAGGGAGGTGTGCATGCGGCTCGTTTCGGGACTGCTCCTCGCAACCGTGCTCGTGGTCGCCTTCTGCCGGCCGGCGGAAGGCGCCGCGCCGACGCTGCCGCAGCCGGCCTCGCCCCCGATCGTCGGGCGCGTCACGCCCATCGCGTCGGAGGACGCGAAGGCGCTGATCTATCAGGCCATGGATCTCTCCGATGCCGGCCGGCTCGACGAATCCAATGCGGCGCTCGATCGCGCAACGGAGCTTACCAACGCGCTCGGAAAGCGCGGCCGCAACGCTCTGCCGATCATCGCGGCGCTGAAGGCCCGCAATCTGATGCGGGCGGGCCAGTTCGATGCGGCCGAGACGGCGTTCAAGCAGCTGATCGTCGAAGCGGAATCGGCCAGCGGCAAGCGCGGCAATCCGAGCCCGCTGCCGTTCTCGTCGCTCGCCGAGCTCTACATGATGCAGGGCCGCTTCGCCGAGGCCGAGCCGCTGCTCCAGCGCTCGCTCGCGATCACCGAACGCGACGCCGGCAAGAACGATCCGGCCACGGCGGAAGCGCTGAACTCCCTGGCCGTCCTCTATTTGAAGACGGGCCAGACCGAGAAGGGATTGCCCATCCTGGAGCGGATCCTCAAGATCTTCCAGCGCGGCAAGAGCGCTTATGACCGGCAGTCGACCGCGGACGCGCTCGTCAATCTCGGCAATGCCTATCAGTTCTCCGGCAATTACGAGAAGGCGCTGGACTATTTCCGGCAGGCCTATGAGCTCGACACGAAATATTTCGGCCCCGACCATCCGAACACCAATCTGGCGCTCAGCAATGCCGGCGTGCTGCTCGGCCTTATGCAGCGCTATGACGAGGCGGCGCCGGCGCTGGAGACAGTGCTGAAACAGACGACGGACCGCTACGGCGCCGATAATCCTCAGACCGCGCATGCGGCGAACAATATCGGCTGGGTGGAACTGGGGCGGAACGACAATGCCAAGGCGCTCACTTATCTGCGCGCCGCTCTCGCCACCTATCTCGCGCATCGCGAATTGCAGAAGGCCGGCCCGAATGCGCGCGGCGCGGCCGTCGACGAGCGTGAGGTCGCCCGCACGATCCTCGGCTTCCTGAATGCCGCAAGCCGCCTCGCACCCACCGATCCGGCAGCCTCCGCCGCGCTGATGGACGAGGCATTCCAGGCCGCGCAGCAGGTGCATCGCGGCAAGGCGGCCGAGGCGCTGGCGCTGACGACGGCGCGCTTTGCGGTCGGGAATAGCGCCCTCGCCGCTCTCATCCGCGAGCGTCAGGACCTCGCCGGCCAGCACCGCGCGCTCGAGGCTGCTCTGACCGCGGCGTTCTCGCAGCCGGCCGAACGGCGGGACCTCGCCAAGGAGGCGGCAGGACGCGAGCAATTCGCGGCGATGGCGGCGCGCATCACGCAGATCAGCGCGGAGATCGAGAAGGGCTTTCCCGACTATGCCCGCCTCGCCGACCCGAAGCCGCTCACGGTCGCCGAAGCGCAGGGGTTGCTCGGCCCCGATGAAGCGCTCGTTCTGCTCGCGCCGTTCGGCGGGGGAAACGGCGAGGCGAACTTCACCTTCGTCATCACGCGGGAGGGCGCCCGGTGGCGCGCCGGTTCGATCGGCCAGACCAAGCTGACCGGCGCGGTGCAGGCGCTGCGCTGTGGGCTCGATGTCGGCCAATGGGCGACGAAGGACGGCCGGGCCGGCTGCCTCCAGCTCGTCGGCGCCGAGCCGGACGGCAAGGATCTGCCCTTCGACGCGGATCTCGCCTACCACCTCTATGACGAACTGTTCGGCGAGCTTGCGCCGATGCTGGCCGGCAAGACGCTGCTCGTCGTCGCGCCCGATCCGCTGGCGAGCCTGCCCTTCCAGGTGCTGGTCACCGCGCCGCAGCCCACCAAATTCCCGAAAGGAGAGGCCTTCGCCAAGGTCGCCTTCCTCGCACGCTCGAATGCCGTCGCGGTCCTGCCATCCGCCGCAGCGCTGCGCGCGGCTCACGCCGCTGCGGGGAGCCGCGCGCCCAACCCCTATATCGGCTTCGGCGACCCGGCTCTGGTCGGCGGGCTCGACTGCGCCGAGCCACAGGTCGCCTCGGCCTGCCCGAGCATCGGCGCGCCGGCGGCGGCCAATGCGACTTTGGTCGCGGCCGGCGCGGCGCGGATCGACAGCGTCTTCCGCGGCGGCGGCGAACTCGCCGACGTCGAGGCCGTCCGGGCGCTTTGCCCGCTGCCTGAGACGGCGCTCGAACTCGCCTGCGTGGCCAAAAGCGTCGACGGGCCGGCGGACAGCGTTCACACCGGCGAGCAGGCGACCGTGCCGGCCGTGCTCGCCGCGCATCTCGGCGACTACCGGATCGTGCATTTCGCAACGCATGGCCTGCTGGCCGGCGAGATGGCGAGCCAGGACGGCACGATCTCGGAACCCGCGCTCGTGATGACGCCGCCCAGCGCGCCGACGGCGCAGGATGACGGGCTGCTGCGCGCCAGCCTGATCGCGTCGATGAAGCTCGATGCAGATTGGGTCGTGCTGTCGGCCTGCAACACCGCCGCCGGGTTGAGCCTCGGCGGCGAGGCGATGTCCGGGCTCGCCAGTGCCTTTCTCTATGCCGGCGCGCGGGCCCTGCTCGTCTCGCACTGGCCGGTGCGCACCGACGCGGCGGTGCTGATCACCACCTCGGCCTTCTCGCATATGAAGGCCGACCCCACGCTCGGCCGGGCCGAGGCGATCCGACGTGCGATGGTCGAACTCATCGACGCGCCATCCGGCGCCTACGCGCATCCGGCGGTCTGGGCGCCCTTCGCCGTCGTTGGCGAGAGCGGCCCGGCCAGGCTCTGACGGTTCACGGAGCCGGCGGCGGCGCGGGGCGCTTGCCGTCGATCAGGGCGAGCGTCAGCAGCTTGGCCGGCCGCGACGTGCGCGCGTCCGGCGCCACATATTGCAGCGCCTCAAGCACATAAGCGGGGTCGCTGGCGGCATAGAAAGCCGCCGTCGCGCTGGCGCGAAGTGGCGCCGGCGCGGCGGGATCGGAGAGTTCCGCCGGCAGCTTGGGCGCCTTCTTGGGGCCGATGAACTGGAGCGTCTGGCGCACCGTATCGCCCCCGGCCGCAATTTCGATCCGATAAGTGCCGACCTTCCAGTCGATCGCGGGCGTCAGCCAGAGCCCGCCCGAAGGACGTCCTTCTGCGACGACCTGCCCACCCTTCTTGAGAATCCGGATCTCGACGGTACGCGGCGAGGGCCATCCGATAGCGAGCGCCCGCTTGCCTGCGACCAGCGTCTGCGGGCTGGCCAGAAGCGGTACGGAAAGCTCTTTCTCGTCGTCGCCGCGGATCGAGGCCGAGACCTGCTCGCGCTGTTCCTCGTCGAAGACCTCGACGGAGGCGCTGGTCCAGTCGAACAGGCCCGACCAGAAGCTCTTCTGCGGCACCTCGGTCGTGACGGGCGTGCCCTGATTGGCGGCGGAGATGATCATCGGATCATCGCGTCCGACCAGGCGAAGCGTGATGCTGGCGGCGGGGTCCTTCACCTCGATCACGTCGCCATTCAGGATCGGCGCGAGGATCGCGACCTTCTTCGCCACGCCGTCGCTCACGATGACATAGGCGTCGGCTGGGCGGTCGAAGCTCTCGACATAGCCGATCTCGACCGGCTTGCCGCTCGCCAGCGCCGCAAAAGGCGCGGCGGCAAGGAGCACAATCGCGGTGATCCATCGCATCATTTCGTACCACCCTCCCCGGCAGACGAACCGACATCGTGCTGGATATCGGCATGAATATCGCTATGGCCCGCCCCCGCTACAATGGCCGGCGAATGCTCATGCGGTTTCAGGATCCAGCGCCATCCCTGCGCCCGCACCTCCCGCACCACCTTGAGGACGGCCTCGCCGAGATCGTGCAGCACGGCGCCGACGGCCGGCACGGCCAGATCGAGCATGACGCCGGATTTGAAGCGGCTGATCGAGACGACCATCAGCACGAAGATACCGAAGGCGAGCGCCCAGGCGGCGACGGAGGGGCGCAGGAACGAGGTCAGCAGCGAGGCGAGCACGATGATGGTCAGGCTGATCGTGATCTGCTCCATCGGCGAGGGTTCGCGCGGCGTGCCGTTCTGCGTCAGCGCCTCGACGGCATTGACGATCATCAGCGAGCCCGGCATGCGGCCGATCGGCGTGTCGTGCCAGTCGCCGCTGCCGGCAAAGCTGCCGCCGATCACGACGATCCGCCCCTTGAGGCCGGGCAGCGGCGCCGCCCCGTCGGCCGCGAGCGCGAGGCGTGCCGGACGCACGGCGACGAGCTGCGTCTCCCCGCCCGTCGGGCTCTCGACCATCGGGCCCAGCCCGACCGCGCCGGTCTTCCAGGGAACGCGATAGATGACGCGCTTGCTGACGTCGTCATGCGCGACAGCGATCGGGATCGCCGCTGGCCAATCGTCGATGACGCCCTCGCGCTCGGCTTCATGTCCGCTGCAGTTGGCCGGGAGGAATGGCGCGAGGCCGGTGCGCATGCGATCGAGCGCGGGCGCCGGGTCGCCCGGTGGCGCACCGTGGATCGCCTGGCGCGCGATCATCGCGGCCGCGAGATGCATCGAGGGGATGACGAGCGGCTTATCCTGCGCGCAGGCCTCGGCGAACAGGCGCCAGCGCCGCACATTGCCGTCGCCGTCACGCTCGAACAGCGGCGAGGTGAAGAGGATGTTCGCCTTGCCCTTCACCGCCTCGTCATAGGGCGTCGGCCGCGGCACGGGCAACGCCGCGCCGGGATCGTCGATCAGCGAGCGCACGAGCAAAAGCTGCG
This sequence comes from Kaistia hirudinis, assembly GCF_014196455.1. GTDB lineage: Bacteria > Pseudomonadota > Alphaproteobacteria > Rhizobiales > Kaistiaceae > Kaistia > Kaistia hirudinis. The sequence goes on along the minus strand of NZ_JACIDS010000001.1, from coordinate 586,837 downwards.
GCGCCGCCGGATCATACGTCGCCAGGAACCGCCGAAGCGTGGCTTCCTGGTCGGCGTCGCCGGGGAAGGCGAGATCGACGTCGAGCAGGATCGCGAGCGGCTCCGAGCGGGCCACGCGCTCCAGCAGCGCCTCGATCTTGCCGCGCGGTGTCACCAGCGGCCAGCCCCAGTCGGTCCATGTCGTGTCATCGATATCGATGAAGGTGAAAGCAGGCGAGGCCGTGAGACGATCCGTCGTGCGCTCCGCGAGGCGGATCATGCGGTCGGCGGTATCGTCGGCGACGCGGCGCACGACCAGCAGCGTCGGCGGCTGGAAAGACAGCAGCGCGAGCTCGATCAGGATGCCGAGCAGGATCGAGATCGAGAGCTCGAACAGCACGGGATGGCGCGATTTCCACGACTTGAGCGCCGCCACCATCCGTAGGTCCCCCAGCCATCCCGCGGAGGCTGCGACAGCTTCGCCCGAAGTTCAAGCGCGAAGCGCTGTGGACGCGGCTCACGAGAGTTTGAGCAAGGCTGCGGCATATTCGGGCAAACAGGGGTATAGACCCGTCATCGGGCAAGGCCGGGGTATCGCCGAAGGCGAGCGTCGCCGCGTCGCGCCAGGAGATGATAGGGCGGGAATAGTCCGTGGCCGGCCTCGCCGCAGCAGCGGACCCCCCGTCGCAACGAAGGAACAGGGCACATGCAATATCGTCGTTTGGGCCGTTCGGGCCTGCAGGTCAGTGAGCTTTCGCTCGGTTCCTGGGTGACCTTCGGCAAGCAGGTCGACCAGGGCGACGCGATGGCGATGATGAAGCGCGCCTATGACGCGGGCATCAATTTCTTCGACAATGCCGAGGGTTACGAGGCCGGCGTCTCCGAGGCGCTGATGGGCGAGGCGCTGGCCGCGCTCGCCTGGAGCCGCGACAGCTTCGTCGTGTCGAGCAAGGTGTTCTGGGGCGGCTCCAAGCCGACGCAGCGCGGCCTCAGCCGCAAGCATGTGACCGATGCCTGCCACGCGGCGCTGAAGCGGCTCAAGGTCGATTATCTCGACCTCTATTTCTGCCACCGGCCCGACATCGACACGCCGATCGAGGAGACCGTGCGCGCGATGCACGACCTGGTCGCGCAGGGCAAGGTGCTCTACTGGGGCACCTCCGAGTGGTCGGCGCAGCAGATCACCGAGGCCTGGGGCGTCGCGCGCTCGCTCGGCCTGACGCCGCCGACGATGGAACAGCCGCAGTACAATCTCTTCGAGCGCCAGAAGGTCGAGGGCGATTATCTGCCGCTCTACCCGCTGATCGGCCTCGGCACCACGATCTGGTCGCCGCTCGCCTCCGGCATCCTGACTGGCAAATATGCCAAGGGCATTCCGAAAGGCAGCCGCCTCGACCTGCCGGGCTATGAATGGCTCAAGGAGATCTGGCAGAGCGAGGAAGGCCGCCGGAAGCTGGAGATCGTGGAAAAGCTCGGGGCGCTTGCGGCCGAGATCGGCCTGCCGCTGCATCACCTCGCGCTGCTGTGGTGTCTCGCCAATCCCAATGTCTCGACGGTCATCCTCGGCGCCTCGCGCCTGTCGCAGCTCGAAGACAATCTCTCCGCGCTCGACGGCCGCGACAAGCTGACCCCCGACGTGATGGAGCGGATCGACGCCATCCTCGGCAACAAACCGGCCGCCCCGGCCCGCTACTGAATGAACGCGCCGGGCCGGTGTTGACAGTGCGCCGGCCCGGTCGGAACGACACATGGAGAGGAAAGAGATCGTGACGATCAGCAAACGCCGCTTCGGACGCACCGGCTGGCAGGTTTCGGAAATCGGCTTCGGCGCCTGGGCCATCGGCGGTGCATGGGGCAGTGTCGATGAAGGGGATGCCAAGGCCGCCCTCAACGCCGCGCTGGATGCCGGCATGAACTTCATCGACACGGCCGACGTCTATGGCGACGGGCGTTCGGAGCGGATCATCCGCGACACGCTGAAGGAGCGCGGCGGCGAGCGGCCGATCATCGCCACCAAGGCCGGCCGCCGCCTGTCGCCGCATGTCTCGGACGGCTACAACCGCAAGAACCTCGAAGCCTTCATCGATCGCAGCCTCGTCAATCTGGGCGTCGACGCGCTCGATCTGGTGCAATTGCACACCCCGCCGATCGACGCCTATTACCGGCCCGAGATCTTCGCCGCGATGGACGATCTCGTGACGGCCGGCAAGATCCGCTACTACGGCGTCTCGGTCGAGAAGGTCGAGGAAGGGCTGAAGGCGCTCGAATATCCGAACGTCGCCTCGGTGCAGATCATCTACAACATGTTCCGCCAGCGGCCGTCGCAGCTCTTCTTCGGCGAGGCGCAGCGAAAGGATGTCGCGATCATCGTGCGCGTGCCGCTCGCCAGCGGGCTCCTCACCGGCAAGCTGACCGCGGCGTCGCATTTCGCGGCCGACGATCACCGCAACTTCAACCGCCATGGCGAGGCCTTCGACGTCGGCGAGACGTTCTCCGGCGTTCCCTATGACGTGGCACTCGACGCCGTCGAGGCGCTGCGTTCGATCGTGCCCGGCGGCGTGACGATGGCGCAGGTCGCGCTGCGCTGGATCCTCATGGAGTCGGCTGTCTCGGTGGTGATCCCGGGCGCGAAGAACCCGGCCCAGGCGAAGGACAATGCGGCGGCGAGCGCGCTCGCGCCGCTCTCTCCTGCGACGATGGAGAAGGTCCGGGCCATCTATCAGGAGCGGATCGCGCCGCACGTTCACCAGCGCTGGTAAGCTCCCGGCGCTTCGGCCCGAATAGTTACGGCCGGGGAGAGGGGCGAATGGGTGCCCTCCCCGGCTGCATCTTGCGTGTGGACGCCGCCCCGGCGGAGAGGCACACTTCCGTCACTGTTTGTTCGAACGGGGATGGATCATGCGATTCAGCGCTTTCAGGAACCGCGCGGCGGCCGCGCTGGTCGCCGCCGGTCTCGTCGCCGCCTTGGCCGGACCGGTTCTGGCTGCGACGCCCAAGGATACGCTCGTCCAGGCCTGGCAGATCGACGACATCATCTCGCTCGATCCGGCCGAGCTGTTCGAGTTCTCGACATCCGAGATTGCGGGCAACACCTATGAGCGGCTGATCGGCTACGACCTGCAGGACGTGTCGAAGATTTTCGGCGTCGTGGCGGAAAGCTGGACGGTGTCGGACGACGGCAAGACGATCGCGTTCAAGATCCGCGAGGGGCGGAAGTTCGCCTCCGGCAATCCGATCACGGCGGAGGATGTGGCCTTCTCGCTGCAGCGTGCGGTGCTGCTCGACAAGTCGCCGGCCTTCATCCTCAACCAGTTCGGCATCACCAAGGATAATGTGAAGGACGCCATCAAGGCGACGGGCGAATACACCGTCGACTTCACGATGGACCGTCCCTATGCGCCGAGCTTCGCGCTCTACGCCCTCACCTCCTCGGTCGCCTCGATCGTCGACAAGAAGCTGGTGCTGGAGCACGAGGCCGATGGCGATCTCGGCTATGGCTGGCTGAAGACGCATTATGCCGGCTCGGGACCTTTCGCCATCCGCGACTGGCGCGCCAATGAAGTGGTCGTGCTGGAACGCAACCCGAACTATTCCGGCACCCCTGCCCCGCTCGCCCGCGTGATCTACCGCCATCTGCCGGAACAGGCGACGCAGCGCATCCTGCTGGAAATGGGCGATATCGACATCGCCCGCAATCTCGGCCCGGAGGATATCGACGCCGTCGCGAAGAACCCGGAAATCCGGATCCAGAGCTCTCCCAAGGGCACGCTCTATTATCTCGGGCTCAACCAGAAGAACCCGATCCTCGCCAAGCCGGAGGTCCGCCAGGCCCTCAAATATCTGGTCGACTATGGCGCGATCGGCGACACGATCATGAACCATCTCGGCGCCGTGCATCAGGCCTTCCTGCCGAAGGGCTTCCTCGGCGCGGTCAACGACACGCCCTTCACCTTCGATCCGGAGAAAGCCAAGGCGCTGCTCGCCAAGGCGGGCTATCCCGACGGCTTCACCGTGACGATGGATGTGCGCTCGACCCAGCCGGTGACGGGCATCGCCGAGGCGATCCAGGCGAATTTCGCCAAGGGCGGCGTCAAGGTCGAGATCATTCCCGGCGACGGCAAGCAGACGCTGACCAAATATCGCTCGCGCACGCACGACATCTATATCGGCGATTGGGGCGCGGATTATCAGGATCCGCACAGCAATGCGCAGACCTTCGCGTCCAACCCGAACAATGCCGACAATGCCACGGCGAAGACACTCGCCTGGCGCAATGCCTGGGAGACGCCGAAGCTCGGGCCGGAGGTCGAGGCTGCGATCCTGGAGCGCGATCCGCAGAAGCGCGCCGCGCTCTATGAGGCGATGCAGCGCGAGGTGATGGAGACCGGACCCTTCGTGATCCTGTTCCAGCGCACCGAGGTCGCCGCGCTGCGGAACAATGTGAAGGACTTCGTCATGGGCCCGTCCTTCGACAACAACCTCGTGACGGGCGCGAGCAAGGAGTGAACCTCGAGGCCCCGGCCGCTGACCATGACCGGACGCGGCGCGGCGCGCGGGCCGCGCTCGGGCTCGCCGGCGGTCTTGCGGATTTCCTGCTGACACTGGCGATCACGCTGTTCGGCCTCCTCGTCGTGACATTCGTCATCGGCCGCGTGGTTCCGATCGATCCCGTGCTCGCCGTGGTCGGCGATCGCGCGTCGGGGGCGGTCTATGACCGTGTGCGCGCCGAGATGGGGCTCGACCTGCCGCTGATCGAGCAGTTCCGCATCTATTTCATGAAGGCGATCACCGGCGATTTCGGCCGCTCCGTGCTCACCACCAATCCGGTGATCGAGGATATCCGCCGCTATTTCCCCGCGACGATCGAGCTCGCGACGCTCGGAACGCTGATCGGAACGCTGATCGGCGTGCCGCTCGGCGTTTTCGCCGCCGTGCGCTCCGGCACGTTGATGGACCAGATCGTGCGCATCGTCGGGCTTGTCGGCTATTCCGTACCGATCTTCTGGCTCGGGCTGATGGCTCTGCTGCTGTTCTATGCGCATCTGGGCTGGGTCGGCGGGCCGGGCCGGCTCGACATCGCCTATGACTATCTGGTCACGCCGACGACCGGCCTGCTGCTGGTCGACAGCCTGATGCAGGGGCAGATGGACGTGTTCTGGAACGCATTCTCGCACATCATCCTGCCGGCCGCCCTGCTCGGCTATTTCTCGCTCGCCTATATCAGCCGGATGACGCGCGCCCTCGTGCTGAACGAGCTCGCGCAGGAATATGTCGTCACGGCGCGGATCAAGGGCCTTTCCGAGGCACGCGTCGTCTGGCGCCATGCGCTGCGGAACGCGGCGGTGCCGCTTCTCACCGTCATCGTGCTCTCCTATGCGACGCTGCTCGAAGGATCGGTGCTGACCGAGACGGTCTTCGCCTGGCCGGGCATCGGCTCCTACATCACCTCCTCGCTGCAGAACGCCGACATGAACGCCGTGCTCGGCGGCACGCTGATCGTTGGCGCCGCCTTCGTGACGCTGAACCTCCTGTCCGACCTGCTCTACCGCCTGCTCGATCCGAGGACGCGCTGATGGCGGGCGCTTCGCCATCGCTCGCGGCGTGGCTGACGACGGCCGAGCCGCAATCGCGGCTGCAGGCGCGCCTCGGCCATTTCTATCAAGTCTTCCGCCGCCTCGCCCGCAACCCGACCGCGATGGCCGGGCTCGTCATCGTCGTGCTGCTCGTCCTCGTCGCGATCTTCGCGCCGCTGCTCGCCACCCATTCGCCGATCGAAAGCGGCGATCTCAGGACGCAACGGCTCCTGCCGCCGGGGCCGGTGTTCTGGCTCGGCACGGACGACCAGGCGCGCGACATCTATTCGCGCCTCCTCTATGGCTCGCGCCTGACGCTCGCCGTGGTCGTGCTCGTCAGCGTGATCGCAACGCCGATCGGGCTCGCTATCGGCACGGTCTCGGGTTATTTCGGCAGCTGGAGCGACCGCATCCTGATGCGGATCACCGACATCTTCCTCGCCTTTCCGCGCCTCGTCCTCGCGCTCGCCTTCGTCGCGGCGCTCGGGCCGGGGATCGAGAATGCGATCATCGCCATCGCCATTACCGCCTGGCCGCCCTATGCGCGGCTGGCGCGCGCCGAGACCATGACCATCCGAAACAGCAATTTCATCCACGCCGTCCGCCTCCAGGGCGGTTCCTCCGCGCGCATTCTGCTCAAGCACATCGTCCCGCTCTGCCTCTCCTCGGTCACCGTCCGCGTGACGCTCGACATGGCCGGCATCATCCTGACCGCCGCCGGCCTCGGCTTCCTCGGCCTCGGCGCGCAGCCGCCGACGCCCGAATGGGGCACGATGATCGCGCAGGGGCGGCGCTTCCTCATCGATCACTGGTGGGTTGCCGCCGTTCCGGGCGTCGCGATCTTCGTCGTCAGCCTCGGCTTCAACCTGCTCGGCGATGGCCTGCGCGACGCGCTCGACCCGAGGTCGTCGCGATGAAGCCGTCGCTGCTCGAGGTCGAGGACCTTCATGTCCGCTTCCCGCTCGCGCAGGGCATGCTGGAGGCGGTGCGCGGCGTCTCGTTCACGCTCGGCCATGAACGGCTCGGCATTGTCGGCGAGAGCGGATCGGGCAAGTCGCAGACCGGCCGCGCCATTCTCGGCCTGACCGCCAAGCCTGGCATCGTCACGGCGAAGCGCCTCGCCTTCGACGGCATCGACCTCATGGAAGCACCGCCACGACTCCGTCGGAGCCTGCGCGGCAGCCGCATGACCATGGTGATGCAGGATCCGAGCTATTCGCTGAATCCCGTCATGACCGTCGGCCAGCAGATCGTCGAAGCCTATCGCGCCCATAAACGCGTGTCGCAAGCGGAGGCGCGCGAGGCGGCGCGCGCCATGCTCGACGCCGTGAAGATCAGCCAGCCGGACCGGGTGATGGCGCTCTATCCGCACGAGGTTTCCGGCGGCATGGGCCAGCGCGTGATGATCGCGATGATGCTGATCACGGGGCCGGATCTCCTGATCGCCGACGAGCCTACCTCCGCCCTCGACGTCACGGTGCGGATCGAGGTGCTACGCATCCTCGACCAGCTCGTCGCCGAGCGCGGCATGGGGCTGATCCTGATCAGTCACGATCTCGAAATGGTCGCCTCGTTCTGCGACCGCATCCTGGTCATGTATGCCGGCCGGATCGTCGAGGAGCTTTCGTCGGGAAACCTCGACCAGGCGCAGCATCCCTATACGCGCGGCCTGATGGGCTGCGTGCCGAAGCTCTCCGGCGACCGACACCCGCTGCCGGTGCTCACCCGCGATCCCGACTGGGCGCGTTGACCATGGCCGGGGCGATCCTCGAAGCGCGCAATCTGTCGGTGCGGTTCGGCGTTGGCCGGCTCACTATCGCGGCGGTCGAGGATTTCTCCTTCGCGCTTCAGGCGGGCGAGTCGCTCGGCCTCGTCGGGGAATCGGGCTCCGGCAAATCCACCGTGCTGCGCGCGGTGACCGGCCTCAACAAGCCGGCGGGCGGAACGATCCTGCTCGATGGCACGCCCCTCGCCATGCCGCGCGGCCTCGCCTTCTACAGCGCGGTGCAGATGGTGTTCCAGGACCCCTATGCCTCGCTGCACCCGCGCCACACGGTCGACCAGATCCTCGCCGAACCGCTGGCGATCCACCGCGTCGCCGATCCGCAGCCGCGCATCCTCGCCGCGCTCGACGAAGTCGGGCTCGGACCGTCCTATCGCTTCCGCTACCCGCACCAGCTTTCGGGCGGCCAGCGTCAGCGCATCGCCATTGCGCGCGCGCTGATCCTGCGGCCCCGCATCGTTCTGCTCGACGAGCCGACCTCGGCGCTCGACGCCTCGGTGCAGGCGGAGATCCTGAACCTGCTGGAGCAGCTCCGGCGCGATCTCGGCCTCTCCTATATGCTGGTCAGCCACGATCTCGCCGTCGTCGCGCATCTCTGCGAGCGGCTGATCGTCATGCGCGGCGGCCGAATGGTCGAGACGACGACGGCAGCCGCGCTCCGCGACGGCTCGGTCACGGAGGACTATACGCGGGCCATGCTGGCGGCGAGCAAGGGTTTCGCGCGGGCGCCGGCCGGGACAAGTCTCAGTCCCTGACCGCCTAGTCCGTTCCCGCTTCCCCTGCCATGGCCTCGACATCGCGCGAGACGATAGCGCGTTCGCCGATCAGGCCGCGCGGGCGGATGATCAGGATTGCCGCCAGCGCGACGCCGATCGCCACGATCTGCAACGCCGCGGCGCGGGCCTGAAAGGCCGGCGCGACGAAGGAGCCGACGGCAAGGCTCGACAGGCTCCACAGCGCCCAGACGACCACGGCACCGATCAGCGCGCCGCGATTATTGCCGGAGCCGCCGACGATCAGCATCGCCCAGGCCTGGAAGGTCAGGATCGAGAGATAATTGTCGGGTGCGATGAAGCCGATGAAATGCGCCTGCATGGCGCCGGCAAGCCCCATGATCGCGCCGCCGAGCGCGAAGGCCTGCAGGCGGTAGAAATTGACGCTCTTGCCGAGCGAGGCGGCCGCGGCCTCGTCCTCGCGGATCGCGCGCAGCACGCGCCCGAACGGGCTGCGCGTCAGCATTTCGAGCAGCAGGAACAGGCCGAGCGTCACCGCGCCGGTGAGCGCCAGATTGGCGGCGTTGAACGCGATCGGCGTCTCGGCGAGGCCGGCGAAGGGCCGCGGGATGAACGCGATGCCGAACGGCCCGCCGGTCAGCCCCGTGGCGTTCAGCGCGACGACCTGGATCGTCACCGCGATGCCGAAGGTCGTCATGGCAAGATAGTCGGCGCGGAGCCGCAAGGTCGCGAGCCCGATCAGCGCCGCCGCGCCACCGGCCAGCAGCATGGCGGCAAGCCAGCCGGCGAGGATCGGCCAATCGAAGCCGCCGATCCGATCCGCCGTTTCCGGCGTCGTGAGGATCGCCGAGGCGTAGGCGCCGATGGCGACGAAGCCTGCGACGCCGACATTGAAGAGGCCCGTCTGGCCCCATTGCAGATTGAGGCCAAGACAGATCACGCCGAAGATCAGCGCGTTGACGAGGAAGAAGGCGCCGTAGCCGACGAGATCGATCATCCCTCGCGCACTCCGAACAGACCGCGCGGGCGGATGAGCAGGACGGCGATCAGCAGCACGAAGGCGACGGCCGAGCGGAACTCGGCGCCGACCCATTGCACGGCGGCCGCCTCGGCGATGCCGACGATCAGCCCGCCGAGGATGGCGCCCCAGACGCTACCAATGCCGCCGAGAATGGCGGCGGCGAAGAGCGGCAGCAGCAGGTCGAAGCCCATTTGCGGGCGGATCTGCACGGTGATGCCGAGCATGATGCCGGAGACGCACGCAAGCGCCCCGCCGATCAGCCAGGTGGCGCGGATGACCGCGGCGACGTCGATGCCGACGACCCGCGCCAGCGCCGGGTTCTCGCTCACCGCCCGCATCGAGCGGCCGATATGGGTGCGCGTCAGCAGGAGATGCATCGCGATCACCACGACGAGCGCGAGGCCCATCATCGCCATCTGGTCCGGCGTCACGCGGATGCCGAGGCCGAGCGGCACGGCAATCTGGATCGCACGGCTGAAATAGGCCGGCTCGGACGTGAACAGGAATTCGAGCAGCGCGCGCAGCGCCAGCGAGGCGCCGAAGCTCGCGATCACCATGACGATGCCATGGCCGGTGCGGCGCAGCGGCTTGAACAGCGCGGAGTCGAGCAAGAGCGCCAGAAGCCCGGTCAGCGCCATGGCGAGAAGGCCGGCGACGATCAGCGGCCAGCCAAAGGAGAATGGCATGAAGCGGCCGGCCGGCGCGATCACGCCGGCGATCCCGCCGACGATGGCAAGCGTCAGATAGGCGCCCCAGGAGATGAAATCGCCATGGGTGAAGTTCGAGAAGCGCAGGATCGAATAGGTCAGCGTCAGCCCGACCGCGCCGAGCCCGATCAGCGCGCCGGCAAAGAGCCCGTCGGCGAGGAATTGCAGGCTCATGGCGCAATCCCCCGCATCGGACCATCCGCGCCGCCGAGGCCGAGATAATGCGCGGCGATATCCGGATCGGCGGCAAGCGCCGCGGCCGAGCCCTCATGCCGGTTGCGGCCATCGGCGAGGATGTAGGCCCGGTCGGCGATGGCGAGCGCGGCGCGGGCGTTTTGCTCGACCAGCAGGATGGTGACGCCGGTCTTGCGGATCTCGGCGAGCTTGGCGAACACCTCGCCGACGAGCTTGGGCGAGAGACCTGCGGAGGGCTCGTCCAGCATCAGCACCGAGGGCTCGATCATCAGTGCGCGCGCGACGGCAAGCATCTGGCGCTGCCCGCCCGAGAGACGGCCAGCCGCGAGGCGGCGTCGGTTGGCGAGGTCGGGGAACAGCGCGAACATCGCCTCGATGCGGCTCGTTCTTTCCGCCGCCGGCGCGACATGACCCGCCAGTTGAAGATTCTCCTCGATCGTCATGGTCGCAAAGATGTTTTCCGTCTGCGGAACGAAGGCGAGGCCCAGCCTGACCATCAAATGAGCCGGACGATGCGTGATCGCCTCGCCATTCAGCGCGATGTGCCCGCGCGAGACCGGCACGAGGCCGGCGATCGCCTTGATCAGCGTCGATTTGCCGGCGCCATTGGGGCCGAGCACCACGACGATCTCGCCGCGGCCGACATGGATCGAGGCGCCCTTGACGATCGGCAGGCCCGGCTCATAGCCGGCCTCGACATCCTCGGCGAGGAGAACGGGCGACACGCTCATGCCGGCGCCCCGCCGAGATAGGCCTCGATCACGCGCGGATCGCGCGCCATCTCGGACGGCGCGCCGCGCCCGAGGACCCGCCCCTCGGCCATGACGATGACCTCGCCGCAGAGGCGCCCGACGAGATCCATATTGTGCTCGATGATCAGGAAGGTGACGCCGTCAGCATTGATCGTCTCGATCCGCTCCATGATCGTCTCAAGCAGTGCCGGATTGACGCCGGCGGCCGGCTCGTCGAGCAGGATCAGCTTCGGCTTCGCCATGAGGACACGCGCGAGTTCGAGCAGCTTGCGCTGGCCGCCGGAGAGCGATTTCGCGGGCAGCCGCTCGACCTTGCCGAGATCGACGAAGGCGACGATGTCGCGGGCGCGCTCGATGTTGGCCTTCTCCCGCCGCCGCACGGCGCCGCGTGCGAAGAGGTTCGGCGCGATGCGCTCGCCGGCCTGGTCCTGCGCGGCGACGAGGACATTTTCGAGCACCGACATCTCGCCGAAGGGCTTCGGGATCTGGAAGGTGCGTGCGAGGCCCGCCGCGATGCGCCGGTGCGCCGGCTCGTGCTCGACGGCGCGGCCGTCGATGCGCACGCTGCCCGCGGATGGCGTCAGCGTCCCGGCGATCAGGTTGAACGTCGTCGTCTTGCCCGCGCCGTTCGGCCCGATCAGCCCGACGATCGACCCGCGCGCGACGCTGAACGACACGTCGTCGACGGCGCGGAAACCGTCGAAAGACTTGGAAACCGATTGCACTTCGAGCATGCGTGGGCCAGACCAGAGGCGGGCGCGCCGGCTCCTGCCGCCGCCCGGACGGTTTGTTCTACATGGCTTGACCCAAGTCTCAAGAGGGCAGGCCATCCGACGCGACGAGGCAGCGATGGCGGAGCCATCCGACGATCATTTCGAGCTCTACGACCTCCGGGTCGAGGTGGTGGCGCCGCCCGGCGCGAAGCTCTATTGCGGCGCCGTGGTCGGCGATCATTTCGAGCTTCGCGGCGAGATGCTGCATCTGCCGCCGGGACAGGGCATCTCGATCTATTCGCTCGCCTCGGTGCTGCCCCTCCTCGCGGCCAAGCAGCGGCCGACTCACCGCAACGACTGGATGACGAGCGACGCCGAGATCGCCTGTCCCGACCCGAACTGCCCCTCGCGCCTCAGAATCACCCGTCTCGGCAAGCGCCGCTTCTCCCACGCCGCGACGACGGCCGTTCCCCTGCCGACATCCGAATAGAGCCTTCCCGATGGAAACCTTCGACCTAGCGCCCGACTATACGATCTCGCGCGTGATCCGCGGCGGCTGGCAGCTTGCCGGCGGCCATGGCGCGATCGACCGCGACAGCGCGATTGCCGACATGGCGGCCTTCGCAGAGGCCGGCATCGTCACCTTCGATTGCGCCGATATCTATACCGGCGTCGAGGCAATGATCGGCGCCTTCCGGGCCGAGTTCGGCCGCACGCATGGCAAGGCGGCGCTCGAGCGCATCCATGTCCACACCAAATGCGTGCCCGACCTCGCCATATTGAACCGCATCACCAAGCGCGACGTCGCCGCGATCATCGACCAATCGCTGCAGCGCCTCGGCATGGAGCGGCTCGATCTCGTCCAGTTCCACTGGTGGGATTATGACGCGCCGGCCTATGTCGACGTCGCCGTCTGGCTCGACGAACTCCGCCGCGAAGGCAAGATCCGCTACGTCTCCGGCACGAATTTCGATGTGCCGCGCGTCAAGGAATTCCTCGCGGCCGGGGTCCCGCTGCGCACCCTGCAGGTGCAATATTCCGTGCTCGACCATCGGCCGGAGAACGGCCTCGTGGAGCTCTGCCAGGCGAACGGCATCGACCTCCTCTGCTACGGCTCGGTCGCGGGCGGCTTTCTCGGCGAGCGGTGGCTGGGCGTCCCCGAACCCAAGGGCGAGCTCGAGAACCGCTCGCTGACCAAATACAAGCTGATCATCGACGATTTCGGCGGCTGGGCCCTGTTCCAAGAATTGCTCGCCGCGCTCGCCGCCGTCGCCGCGCGCCACGGCGTCGATATCGCGACGGTCGCGAGCCGCCATGTGCTCGACCGGACGGGCGTCGCCGCCGTTATCGTGGGCGCCCGCAACCGCAGCCACCTCGTCCGCAACCTCGCCATCGGCGCGCTGCGCCTGACGGATGAGGACCGCGCCGCGATCGACGCGGTGATCGCGAAGCGGCAGGGACCGGAGGGCGATGTCTACACGCTGGAGCGCGACCGCACCGGCCGCCACGGCTCGATCATGAAATACAATCTGAACGCCGTGTCATGACCGGAGCCGGCAGCACCCATCCCCTCGTCGCGGCGGCGATCCGCGAGATCGAGGCGTCGCACGATTTCTTCGTTCGCTGGTTCCTCGGCACGGCCGATGAGGCGGAATTCGCGCTCTGGCTGCGCACCACCCATCCCGCCTTCCGCCTGACGACGCCGGGCGGCGCGATGCTGGGTAACGCGGCGATCGTCGCATGGATCGGCGCGGCGCGCGGCTCGATGACCACCCGCTTCGAGATCGCGGTCGAGGATATCGAGCCGATCCATGTCGGCGAGGACGCCGTCTTGCTCATCTATGTCGAGCGACAGTATCGTGACGGCCGCATCACGCGGCGGCAATCCATGGCGTTCTTCCTTAAGGAGGACAGCGCCCCGCGCGGCGTGGTGTGGCGGCATCTGCAGGAAACCTGGCTGCAGGCGCCCGAGACAGAACAACCGGGGTCAAAGCCCGCGACATGAGGGGCAGGGAGTTTCCAATGACATCGATCCGCATGCTGCGCGCCGCACTTCTCGGCAGCGCCATCGCCCTGACTGCCGCCGGGGCGGCCCGTGCCGCTGATTGCGACATCACCGTCGGTCTCGTCATGGAGCTGACCGGCCCCGCCGGCGAATATGGCCAGGCGGGCGCGAAGTCGGTCGAGATGGCGTTCCGCGACCTGAACGACGCCGGCGGCGTCGCGGGCTGCAAGATCGTCACCGATACGCGCGATTCGCAGAGCCAGGGCACGGTGGCGGTCGACGTCGCCACGCAGCTTGTTCAGGTGAAGAAGGTGCCGGTGATCATCGGCGGCATCATCTCCTCCGTCTCGATCCCGATCCTGACCTCGGTGACCGCGCCGGCCAAGATCCCGCAGGTCTCGCCCGCCTCCTCCTCGCCGACGCTGACCAAGCTCGGCCGCGACGGCAAGACCAATGGCGTCTTCTTCCGCACCATCACGTCGGATGCGCTGCAGGGCATCGCCGCGGCGAAGTTCGCGATCGACCAGGGCATCAAGAAGGTCGCGATCATCAATGTGAACAACGACTTCGGCGTCAACATGGTCAACGAGTTCTCGTCGGCCTACAAGGCGCTCGGCGGAGAGATCACCTCGGTCACGCCCTATAACGAGAAGCAGTCGTCCTACCAGTCGGAAGTCACGGCCGCCCTCGCCTCCTCGCCCGAGGCGCTCTATCTCGTCTCGACGCCGGTGGATGGCGCCACGATCGCCCGCACCTGGATCTCGCAGGGCGGCCCGCAGAAGTTCCTGCTGAATGACGGCATGAACAGCGCCGAGTTCATCAAGAATGTCGGCCCGGAATATCTGAACGACGCCTTCGGCACCTCATCGGGCACCGACGCGACGGCATCGACCGAGTATTTCAACAAGGAATACAAGGCCTTCTCCGGCCTCGATCCGGCCAGCCCCGCCGCCGACCGCTCATATGATGCCGGCGCCATCGTCGGTCTCGCCATCGCCGAAGCCGGCAAGGGCGACAGCGCCGCCATCCTCGCCTCGATCCGCAAGGTGCTCGATCCGAACGGCACGGTGATCCATGCCGGCAAGGACGAGTTCGCCAAGGCGCTCCAGCTGATCAAGGACGGCAAGCCGATCAAGTATGAAGGCGTCATCGGCCCGGTCACCTTCGACGATGTCGGCGACATCACCGGCCCCTTCCGCCTCTGGCGCATCCAGAACGGCGAGGTGACGACCGTCGGCCAGATGTCGACGGCCGATATCGACAAGGTCAAGGCGTCGATCGCGAAGTAGAACAACATCGCGGAAGCGGCCCGGCGAGCTCTCTCTCCCGCGAAGCGGGGGAGAGTTGGAGAGGGGGTTCTTCTTCTCTTTCGCCGGGTGTCGCACGTGAGCCCCCTCCCCGGCCCTCCCCCGCAAGCGGGAGAGGGAGAAGTGCGCTGCGCCCAACGACATCACGGCGCACCGATGAACTGAAAGAACCCGCCTTGACCATCGTCCCAGCCCCGCCCCGCATCGCCGTTCCCGCCGGCTTCGAACTGCCCCGCATCGCGACGGGGCTCTGGCAGATCGCCGACATGGAGCGTGACGGGAAGACGGTCGATCAGGATGCGGCGGCGGCGGCGATGCTCGCCTATGCGAAGGCCGGCTTCGACGCCTTCGACATGGCCGACCATTATGGCAGCGCCGAGCTGATCACCGGCCGCTTCCTGAAGAAGGCGGCGGCCGAAGGGCTGACGCCGTTCGTCTCGACCAAATGGTGTCCTGAGCCGGGGCCGATGACGCGCGACGTGGTCCGCGCCGGGGTACAGAAGAGCCTCGACCGGCTCGGCGTCGACAGCGTCGACCTGATGCAGTTCCACTGGTGGAGCTTCGAGCATCCGGCCTATCTGGACGCGCTGGCGGAGCTCGAGGAACTCCGCCGCGAAGGCGTTATCCGCCATCTCGGGCTGACCAATTTCAACACCGATCATCTGCGGCTCGTCGCGAAGAACGGCGTCACAATCGCGACCAACCAGGTCTCGTTCTCGCTGCTCGACCGGCGCGCCGCTGGCGCGCTCAGCGCCTTCTGCCTGGAGAGCGGCATCCGCCTGCTCGCCTATGGCACGATGGGCGGCGGCTGGCTCTCCGAGCGCTGGCTCGGCGCCGCGGAGCCGCCGGCGGTGGGCGACTGGAGCAAGATGAAATATCGCCGCTTCATCGACACGATCGGCGGCTGGGACGCGCTGCAGGCGATCCTCGGCGCGGCCGCCGGGATCGCGCGCAAGCACGGCGTTTCCGTTTCCAATGTCGCGACGCGCTGGGTCCTCGATCATCCGGCGGTGGCCGCCGTCATCATTGGAGCCCGGCTCGGCGAGCGCGAGCATCGCGCCGACAATCTGAAGGCGTTCGGCTTCGCCTTCGACGAGGCCGACCGCGCGGCGCTCGACGCGGCCTTCGCGCAGTCGCGCGCCGTCCCCGGCGATTGCGGCGATGAATATCGCAAGCCCCCCTTCCTCACCGCCTCAGGTGATCTCAGCCACCACCTCGCCGCGCTGCCGCAAATCTATACGGCGCAACCGGTTCCCGGCCGGCCGGGGCGTCTCCGCGTCGATTCCGGCAGCATCTGGGAGCCGATCGCCGGCTATTCCCGCGCTATGCGCACCGGCAATCGCATCCTCGTCAGCGGCACGACAGCGACCCACACCGATGGCTCGACCGTCTGCCCCGGCGATGTCGCGGGCCAGACGACCTACATCCTCGACAAGATCACCGCGAGCATCGCCGCGCTCGGTGGCAGCCTAGAAGACGTCATCCGCACGCGCGTCTATCTCAAGGACGCGAACCAGTGGGAGCCGGCCTCGCGCGTCCATGGCCGGTATTTCGGCGCGATCCGCCCGGCCAACACGCTGCTCGAGATCAGCGAGCTGGTCGGCCCCTATGAGGTGGAGATCGAGGCCGAGGCGGTGGTGGACGGCGACTGACGCGCTAGGAGCTTGCAGGACGCGACGCTAGGCCTGATCGTCACGGGATTCCCCGGTGAGGCGGAAACGCGGAGGACGATGCCGACATGTCGAACCAGCCTGATGACCAGCAGAGCGCGACGCCCTATCACCCGGAAGAAATGAAGGCGATCTGGGACGTGCGCGTGGGCAAGCACATCACGGCGCAGGGCAGCGCCCGCTGGACGCCAGCCGGCGTCGTGACGGCCGGGATCGCCGCGTCCGCCATCCTGCTGGCCGCCGCCACGCTCATCCGCGCCGCACGCCGATAGCGCCGCGGCGACTTCTGCTGCATTGCTTGCCGTCTACGCCCGCCCAGCGAGGCGCGTAGCGGCATGTTCGGCGATGAACCGCGCATAGGCGGCGACCTCGGGAAGCCCCATGAGTTCGCCGAACGTGCCGCGTGCCAGCGGTCCGCCGATCAGAAGACGGCCTCTGGACCGACGACGGCGACCGCAGCGCTGAGAAATAGGCAACTCTTTGAAATGATTGCCAAATAAGTTGGCTGGGGAACCTGGATTCGAACCAAGACTAGCGGAGTCAGAGTCCGCTGTTCTACCATTAAACTATTCCCCAAACCGCGAAGCGGGCGTTCTGGCGAGTCGCTGGCGACGGGCAGAGGCGCTTCGGTTCGGCGGGCGTTCTACTAGCCCAGCCGGATCATGCCGTCAACCTTGTCGAGAGGTCTCCATCCACAGGCACGAGGCGCAGCAACGCTTCCGCATGACATCCAAACTTCAAAGAGCGATGATAGTGTCGGCTAGACGGCTTATCATCGCCGGGGGGCCGGATGTTGCGGCCGGGAAGCGTCGGGCGGAAATCGCCGATGGGAGACAGAAGAATGACGAAGAACTGGGTGCGTTTGTCGGTATCGGCACTTGCCATCTGCGCGTCGACCAGCATGGTCCTCGCCGACAGCATGGACGATCTCATCGCGGCGGCCAAGAAAGAGGGCACGCTGACCACCATCGCCCTGCCGCATGACTGGTGCGGCTATGGCGACGTCATCGCCGGCTTCAAGGCGAAGTACGGCATCGAAGTCAACGAGCTCAATCCCGACGCCGGCTCGGCCGACGAGATCGAGGCGATCAAGGCCAACAAGGGCAATACCGGCCCGCAGGCGCCCGACGTCATCGATGTCGGCCTCTCCTTCGGCCCGGCCGCCAAGGCCGAAGGCCTGATCCAGCCCTACAAGGTCGCGACCTGGGACTCGATCCCGGACAGCGCCAAGGACGCCGAAGGCTATTGGTACGGCGACTATTACGGCGTGATGTCGTTCCTGGTGAACAAGGACCTCGTCAAGACCGTCCCGACCGACTGGTCCGACCTGCTGTCGCCGGAATATGCCAATTCGGTCGCCCTCGCCGGCGCGCCGCAGACGGCCAACCAGGCGATCCAGGGCGTGTTCGCCGCCGGCCTCTCGGCCTCCAAGGGCGATATCGCCAAGGCGGGTGAAGAGGGCCTCAAGTTCTTCGCCGAGCTGAACAAGAAGGGCAATTTCGTGCCCGTCACCGGCAAGTCCGCCTCGCTGGCGCAGGGCTCGACGCCGATCATCATCGCCTGGGACTACAACGCCCTGTCGTGGCGTGACGTTCTCGCCGGCAACCCGCCGGCTGACGTCGTCATCCCGAAGACGGGCGTCGTCGCCGGCGTCTATGTCCAGGCGATCAGCGCTTTCGCGCCGCATCCGAACGCCGCCAAGCTCTGGATGGAATATCTCTATTCGGACGAAGGCCAGCTCGGCTGGCTGAAGGGCTATTGCCACCCGATCCGCTTCAATGCGCTCGCCAAGGAAGGCAAGATCCCGGCCGACCTGCTCGCCAAGCTGCCGGCCGCCGAGGCCTATGCTCCGGCGATCTTCCCGACGCTCGACCAGCAGGCCGCGGCCAAGGAAGTGATCGCCAAGAAGTGGAGCGAAGTCGTCGGCGCCGACGTCGCCAAGTAGACGTCGCCGGTTAGGCGCAATCGCGATCGGGCGTCGGCCTTTCCGGCCGGCGCCCCCTTCCCTTCCGGCGCGTTAGTCACCGGAGCCCCAACCGGACAGCCTCGCCAAGGACGTTCATGAGCACAACCGCCCTGCCGGCAAGCGCCGCGCGCGAGAAACGGATGAGCTGGTCCTGGCTGGGCATCCTGCCGTTCATCATCTTCTCGCTAATGTTCCTGCTGCTGCCGGCGGCCTATCTCATCGTCGGCGCCTTCCAGGACGCGAGCGGCAACTTCACCTTCCAGAACGTCCTCAATCTCGGCCAGCCCGCGATCATCCGCTCCTATACGCTCAGCCTGCAGATCAGCGCGGCATCGGCATTCGGCGGCGTGCTGATCGGCTTCTTCCTGGCGCTGGCGACGATCCTCGGCGGCCTGCCACGCTGGGTCCGCCCGACGCTGATGACATTTTCGGGCGTCGCCTCGCAGTTCGCCGGCGTACCACTCGCCTTCGCGTTCATGGCGACGCTGGGCCGGACCGGCCTCGTGACCGCGCTGCTCGTCACGCTGTTCGACATCAACATCTATCGCGGCGGCTTCAACCTTCTCTCCTTTCTCGGGCTGACGCTGACCTATCTCTATTTCCAGATCCCGCTGATGGTGCTGGTGGTCTCGCCGGCCCTCGACGGGCTGAAGCGTGAATGGCGCGAAGCGGCGTCGATCCTCGGCGCGACGGGCTTTCAGTACTGGCGCATGATCGCCCTGCCGATCCTGTGGCCGAGCCTCCTCGGCGCCTTCCTGCTGCTGTTCGCCAATGCCTTCGGCGCCATCGCCACGGCCTATGCGCTGACCGGATCGTCGTTCAACCTCGTCACGATCCTGCTCTATGCGCAGATCCGCGGCGACGCGCTGCACGATCCCAATCTCGGCTATGCGCTGGCGCTCGGCATGATCGTCATCACCGGCGTCTCCAACGGCGCCTATATCTGGCTCGCCTCCCGCAGCGCCCGGTGGATCCGATGAAATCGACCCGCTTCTTTCCCTGGTTCGGCTTCATCTTCGGTGCCGTCTATTTCCTGGTACCGCTGATCGCGACCTTCGAATTCTCGCTGCGCATGCAGCGCGGCATCTATTCCTTCAAGGCGTATCAGGTCGTCCTCGCCGATCCGAACTTCCAGGCGAGCTTCTCCTATTCGGCGATCATCGCGGTACTCACGATCATCGTCGGCATCGCGCTGGTCGTGCCGACCGCCTATCTGGTCCAATTGAAGCTGCCGCGCCTTCGGCCCGTCGTCGAGTTCATGACGCTGCTGCCGCTGGTCGTGCCCGCCATCGTCATCGTGTTCGGCTATTTGAGGATGTATAATTCCTCGTCCTGGCTGCCGATGACGGGCAGCGCGCGCAGCACCGACCTCCTGCTCATCTTCGCCTATGTGACGCTGTCGTTGCCTTATATGTATCGCTCGGTCGACACGGCGCTCCGGACGATCGACATCCGCACGCTGACGGAAGCGGCGCAGAGCCTTGGCAGTTCCTGGCCGCGAATCCTCATTCAGGTCATCCTGCCCAACATTCGCGTCGGCGTCCTCTCCGGCGCCTTCCTGACCTTCGCGATCGTCATCGGCGAGTTCACCATGGCGAGCCTGCTCAACCGGCCGGCCTTCGGGCCGTATATGCAGCTGATCGGCGCCAATCGCGCCTATGAGCCGGCTGCGCTCGCCGTGATAGCCTTCGCCATCACCTGGGCCTGCATGGGCCTCATTCAGATCGTCGCCAGTTTCGCGCCCGGCCAGAAGCGCTGACGCCTCAAGGAAGACCCAAGGACGACCATGGCTTTCCTCTCGATCGAGCGCATTACCAAGACCTTCGGCACGCTGACGACCGTCAAGGGCGTGGACCTCGCCGTCGAGCGCGGCGAGTTCGTCACGCTGCTGGGGCCGAGCGGCTGCGGCAAGACGACGATCCTCCGGATGATCGCCGGCTTCGAGACTCCGACGAGCGGCACGATCCGCATCGACGGCAAGGACGTGACGGGCCTCAAGCCGCACCAGCGCAATATCGGCATGGTGTTCCAGGCCTATGCCCTGTTCCCGAACATGACGGTGGCCGACAACATCGCCTTCGGCCTCAAGGTCGCGCACAAGAGCGCGTCGGAGATCGCGAGCCGCGTCAAGGAGATGCTCGATCTCATCAAGCTGCCGCAGGTGGCCGATCGCTATCCCTACCAGCTCTCCGGCGGCCAGCAGCAGCGCGTCGCTCTCGCCCGCGCGCTCGCCATCAAGCCGCAGATTCTGCTGCTCGACGAGCCGCTCTCCGCGCTCGACGCCAAGATCCGCGTCTCGCTGCGCGACGAGATCCGCGCCGTCCAGCGCCAGCTCGGCATTACGACGATCTTCGTGACGCATGACCAGGAAGAGGCGCTGTCCATGTCGGACCGCATCTGCGTCATGAGCGAGGGCAATATCGAGCAGCTCGGCACGCCGTTCGAGATCTACAATTATCCGAAGACCCGCTTCGTCGCGTCCTTCATCGGCACGCTGAATATCCTGAACGGCAAGGTGTCGGACAGCGCCGAAGGCCGCATCCTGGTCGACGGGCAGGAGATCGTGACGAGCCGCGGCCTCAAGGGCGCCGGCACAGGCGACGCGCTCGCCGTGGCGCTCCGCCCCGAGGCGCTGTCGATCGGCCGTGCCAATGGCTCCAGCAACAATCTGGAAGGCACCATCGACGAGGTGCATTTCCTCGGCTCGGTCGTGCGCATCCGCGTCCGCTTCAAGGACAGCGCCGTCTCGCTCGATACCTTCAACCGCCCCAACGCCGCCCCGCCCGAGCGCGGCCAGCCGATCACGGTCAATTTCGGCCGCGAGGATATTCTGGTGCTCGACGGCGTGGCGAACTGAGAACGGCGCTTAAGGTACCTGCGCTGCTCAACGGGCCTTTGCAAAGGTCAACACCCATTCGCGCTGTTCATCTGTGTCAGGCACGGGAACACCGCGCGCCGCTTTGACGAGCGCCAATGCCTTGTCGCCGTCAGCGCCAACGCAGATAAGGGCGCACGCCGCGACAAGCGATGAGCGACCTATGCCGGCCCGACAGTGAATCGCCACCGAGCGACCCATCGAGATGGAGTTGGCGATCCGTTCGCTGAGCTCGGTAGCGCCGCGCAGCGACTCGGGCAGGCCGCGATCGGGAATAGGGAAGGACAAGAACTCGAGCCCCGCCGACCTGCAGAGCTGGGCCTCATCCTGAAGACCGAGTTCAGTGACTTCGGAGGAATCGAGAAGACTTACAATCTCGTGCAGGCCAGACCGTCGCCAATCGGCAATGTCGTCTTCCAACCAGTCGTTGGCGCGCGGCCGGGCCATGATCGCCAATCGACCGGCGGCCGGAGCTTCAATCCAATGCAGCCGAGCCATGGATTGCCTCGCCGGTTCTGCTGCTAGCCAAAAAGGCTAAGCGCGAGGCGCGTCACGACCGGGAACAACCCCGGCCATGACACGTCTCTGATTGCAAACCTTTACGGCTGCGTATAGGCCGTCTTCACGGTCGTGAAGAACTCCGCCGCATACTTGCCCTGCTCGCGCGGGCCGTAGGACGAGCCCTTCCGGCCGCCGAACGGCACGTGGTAGTCGACGCCTGCCGTCGGCAGGTTGACCATCACCATGCCGGCCTCGGCATTGCGCTTGAAGTGCGAGGCGTATTTCAGTGACGTCGTCACGATGCCGGCCGACAGGCCGAACGGCGTGTCATTGGCAACGGCGAGCGCTTCCTCGTAGTCCTTGACCTTGATCACGCTGGCGACCGGGCCGAAGACCTCTTCCTTGTTGATGCGCATGTCCGGCGTCGTGCCGGTGAACAGCGCCGGCTGCAGGAAGAAGCCGGGATTCTCGCGCTCGATCCGCTGGCCGCCGACGGCGAGCGTGCCGCCCTCGTCCTTGGCGATCTGGATGTAGCGCTCGTCCTGGTCCAGCTGGCTCTGGTCGACGACCGGGCCGATATGGGTGCCCTGCTTGACAGCGTCGTCGACGACGAGATCCTGGATGCGCTTGGTGAGCGCCTCGACATACTGGTCGTGGATCTTCTCGGTCACGATCAGGCGCGAAGAAGCCGTGCAGCGCTGGCCGGTCGAGAAGAAGGCGCTGTTGGCAGTCGACTCGACGGCAACCTTGAGATCGGCGTCGTCCAGAACGATGGTCGGGTTCTTGCCGCCCATCTCGAGCTGGAACTTGCGCATGAGGGCGATCGAAGCCTCGGCAACCTTCTTGCCGGTGCCGACCGAGCCGGTGAACGACACGGCGGTGACCTTCGGCGATTCGAGGATCGCCTGGCCGACGACCGAACCACGGCCCATGACCAGATTGACCACGCCCTTCGGCAGGCCGTTGCGCACGAGGATGTCGACGATCGTCCAGGTGCAGGCCGGCACAAGGTCAGCCGGCTTGATCACGACCGTGTTGCCATAGGCGATGGCCGGCGCCATCTTCCAGGCGGGGATCGCGATCGGGAAGTTCCACGGCGTGATCAGACCGACGACGCCGATCGGCTCGCGGGTGATCGAGACGTCGATCCCAGGGCGCACGCTCGGCAGGATCTCACCGGCCAGGCGCAGCGTTTCGCCGGCGAAGAAGTGGAAGATCTGCGCCGCGCGGATCGTCTCGCCGATGCCCTCGGGGAGCGTCTTGCCCTCCTCGCGCGACAGGAGGCGGCCGATCTCCTCCTTGCGGGCGAGGATTTCATCGCCGGTGCCCTTCAGGATGTCGTGGCGCTGCTGGATGCCCGACAGCGACCAGGTCTTGAAGGCGTCGGCAGCTGCGTCGATCGCAGCCTTGGCGTCGGCAGCGGTCGCCTGGGCGAATTCGCCGACGACCTCATTGGTGTTCGACGGGTTGATGTTGGGCTTGGCGTCGCCCCCCACCCATTCGCCGCCGATATAGTTCTTATGGAGCGCGCTCATCGCGAAATCCCTGACAGTCCGAGGATTTGAAGGAATGCCGCCATACGGCGGATCTGGTCCGGACAGAAACGGGGTCGGAACCCGACCCCGTTCTAGCCCTATGGTCCGGCGAGGCCAACCCGCAATTCCGGATCGAGCCTCATCGGCGCAGAACGTGTTTACAATTGAGCGACCGCGACCGGCTCTTCGGCGGCATAGGCGAGCGCGTTGCGGAGCGGCAGGCCGAAGGCCTCGCTCTCGATCTCGAACACGTCGCCGGGCTCCGTCTTGATTCCCGCCGCGATGGAGAGGGTCGCCGTGCCGAAGGTGTGGACGTGAACCTGTCCCGGCCGGCGGAAGAAGGCGTATTTGAAGTGGTGGTGCTCAAGATTGGCGATCGTGTGCGACATGTTCGCTTCGCCGGAGAGGAAGGGCTCGTCGAAGATCGCCTTGCCGCCGCGCAGCACGCGCGAGCGACCGCGGACATCGTCCGGCAGCGCGCCGACGAGCAGTTCCGGTCCGGCCGAGCACGGGCGCAGCTTGGAATGGGCGAGATAGAGATAGTTCACCCGCTCCATCACGTGGTCAGAGAACTCATTGGCGAGCGAGAAGCCGACACGATAGGGCTGGCCATTGTCGCCGACGACATAGATGCCGGCGATCTCGGGCTCCTCGCCGCCATCCTGCGCGAAGGACGGCGCGACCAGCGGTGCGCCGGGGCCGACGAGCAGCGCGCCATCGCCCTTGTAGAACCATTCGGGCTGCACGCCGACGGCGCCAGCCGCCGGCTTGCCACCTTCGAGCCCCATACGGAACATCTTCATCGAATCCGTCAGCGTCGCCTCTTCGGCGGCAACGGACTTGTGCATCGCGTCGCGCGCCGAGGCCGAGCCGAGATGGGTGAGGCCCGTGCCGGTGATCAGCAGATGCGCGGGATCGGGATGATCGATCGGCGCCAGCACGCGGTCCGACGCCAGCAGGGCGGCGCGGTCCACCGTCTCGCCATGGCCGGCAGCCGCGACGACGGTCTCGATGCCGCGCTTCTCGCGGATCGCCGCGCGGGCGAGCTCATAGACGGTCGCGAAGCCCGGCACCGTCGCCGAACGGTCGCCCAGGGTCGCCACGACGGCGCGCTGGCCGGTCTCGTTCCTGATCTGCATCAGACGCATGCGTTTCCTCCTCATTGCTTCTGCCGGGCCTCTGCCACGGCGATTGATTGATTGATGTGGGCCGGTCAGCGAACCTCGTCCGCGGGCTCCGCCGCCCCGTGGTCGCCGATCCAGATCGAATCCAACACATTGCCCTTGGCGTTGCGCAACAGCCGCCGCATGGCGATATAGGCCTGCTCGGGGTCGCGGCTGCGCACCGCTTCATAGACGTCGCGATGGTGCACGATGGCGTCGTCGCCCATGACGTTGCGCCAGCCGAGCGAGAAGGACAGGACGAGGCCGGATTCGATCAGGCTGCCCACGGAGCGCAGCATCGGATTGTGCGAGGCCTCCAGCACCGTCATGTGAAAGGCGAGGTCGGCGCGGATCTGGTCGGAACTGCCGCGCTCGCGATCCTGGATGCCGTCGAGCGCGACGCGTAGCGCCTCGATCTCCTCCGGCGTCGCGCGCTCGGCGGCGCGGGCCGCGGCGGCGGGCTCGATGATCTCGCGCATCTCGAACAGCGACTGGATGAATTCGTCGCTCGGCCGCTGGTCGAGCTGCCAGCTGAGCACGTCGGAATCCAGCATGTTCCATTCGGCGCGCGGACGGACCCGCGTGCCGATCTTGGGCCGCGAAACCGTCAGCCCCTTGGCGGAGAGAAGCCGCACGGCCTCGCGGACAGCCGTTCGCGAAACGCCGAATTCATGCTGCAGCTTCGGTTCGGTCGGCAGCGTGTCGCCGGGACCATAATGGCCCGTCACGATCCGGCGCCCGATCGCGGCGGCAACGCGGTCGGAAAGGCTGCCCGGCCGATCACGACCCGCGACGGCCAGCTTCCGCGTCGTATCCGCCCGCCCCCGCATACCGCGCGCTCCGCCCTGCCCTGTCTCGTCACTCACGGCGATATCATAGTATGTTTGACCGACACAAACCACCGCCGCCCGCGGCGCTCGCGCGAGTAGGACGCACGGCGCGCGCCGCGCAGCCGGATTGTGGCGAATTCAGCCTGTCGGTGATGGCTGCTCAGCCGCCCAAAGCGGGCGCAACCGGATAGATCGCGTCGGCGCGCTTCTCGAAGGCTTCGGCGAATTTGCGGAAGGCCTTGTCGAACACGCTGCCCATCAGCATCGACAGCGCGCGCGAGCGGAATTCATAGTCGATCCAGAACCGTACGGCGCTGCGGCCCGGCTCCGTGGGCACGAACGTCCAGACATTTTCGAGATGCTTGAACGGGCCGTCGAGATAGTCCGCGCGGATCGTATTGGTCTGCGGGTCGATAATGACGCGCGTCGTGAAGGTCTCGCGCACGATCTTGTAGGCGACGGTCATGTCGGCGATCAGAACTTCGCGCGATCCATCCACGCGGCGGCTGCGCACGACGAGCCGCTCGCAGAGCGGGACGAATTCGGGATATTTCTCGACATCCGCGACGAGCGCGAACATCTCCTCTGCCGAATGGCGAACCATCCGCTCGGTCGAATAATGCGGCATTCGCCCTCAGACGCCTCGCCCGGCACCACGCGCCGCCTTGAGCCGCGCGAAATCCTCGCCGGCATGGTGCGACGAGCGCGTCAGCGGGCTCGACGAGACGAGCAGGAAGCCCTTCGCATAGGCGATCGTCTCGAAGGACTTAAACTCGTCCGGCGTCACGAAACGGATGACGGGGTGATGCTTGCGGCTCGGCTGCAGATACTGGCCGATCGTCAGGAAATCGACGTCGCCGACGCGGAGGTCGTCCATGAGCTGGAGAACTTCGTTCCGCTCCTCGCCGAGCCCGACCATGATGCCGGACTTGGTGAACATCGTCGGATCCAGCTCCTTGACCCGCTGCAGCAGGCGGATGGAGTGGAAATAGCGCGCACCCGGACGGACCGTCAGATACTTCGACGGGACGGTTTCGAGATTGTGGTTGAAGACGTCAGGCTTGGCCGCGACCACGATTTCGAGTGCGCCGGGCTTGCGCAGAAAATCCGGCGTCAGAATCTCGATCGTGGTGCCGGGCGCGGCCTTGCGGATCGCGAGGATCACGTCGGCAAAATGCTGCGCGCCGCCATCGGCGAGGTCGTCACGGTCGACCGAGGTGATGACCACATGCTCGAGCCCGAGCTTCGCCACGGCTTCGGCGACCTTCTCCGGCTCGGCGCGATCCAGCGCCTCGGGCATGCCCGTGCGCACATTGCAGAAGGCGCAGGCGCGGGTGCACGTGTCGCCCATGATCATGAAGGTCGCGTGCTTCTTCGACCAGCACTCGCCGATATTCGGGCAGCCGGCCTCCTCGCACACCGTGACGAGGCCGTTCTTCTTCACGATGTCCTGCGTCTCGCGATAGACGGGCGAGCCCGGCGCGCGAACGCGGATCCATTCCGGCTTGCGCAGCAGCGGCGTTTCCGGGCGCTTCGCCTTCTCGGGGTGGCGCGGGCGCTCCGCCTTGGCGTTGAGCGTGTCGAGAACGACGACCATGAGCAGGTTTCTTTTCGATCAGGCCCGGCGGAAGAGGCCAAGCAGGAAGAGAAGGACGATCGCGCCCACCGTCGAGACGACGAGCGAGGAGATGAAGCCGGGCTGCGGCGCGAGATTGAAGCTCGAAACCAGGATGGCGCCGATCCACGAGCCGATCAGGCCGACGATCAGGTTCACGATCAGCCCGTGGGAGCGCCCCAGGCTGCGCGACGCGATCCAGCCGGCCAGGATGCCGATGATGATGGTTGCGAAGATCCCGACGCCGGTCATTGGTGAGCCTCCCGATCCGTTCCCGCCAATATGGTCTGCGAATCTGCCGCCCGCCAGTCCCCCTGGCGCATGGCTCTCATGCGAGCAGCCGGGCCACCAGTACGACAACCACGGCGCCAACGGCCGCGACGACGACCTGGTTGACGAAGTCGCTGCCGAGATTGACCGGAATATCGAAATAGCGAACCAGGAATCCGCCGACTACCGCGCCGATCAGGCCGACAATGACGTTGCGGATGAGGCCGCCGCCGCCGACCACGAGGCTGGCGATCCAGCCGGCCAGCAAGCCGATGACGATCCAGATCAGGATGGATTTGAGTTCCATGCGACCGCTCCTTCGCGGCGTCGATGACTGTCAAATCGCGGTCGAGCGGTGCCGGCCCGGGAGCCGGCACGCTGGCTCAGATGTGGATCGCCCGTCCATAGGCCGCCATGACGCTCTCATGCATGGTCTCGGACAGCGTCGGATGCGGGAACACGGAGTGGATCAGCTCCTCTTCCGTCGTCTCCAGGTTCATCGCGATCACGAAGCCCTGGATCAGTTCGGTCACTTCGGCGCCAACCAGATGCGCACCGAGAAGCTGGCCGGTCTTCTTGTCGAAGATCGTCTTGACGAGGCCTTCCGGCTCGCCGAGCGCAATGGCTTTGCCATTGCCGATGAACGGGAACTTGCCGACGCGGATGTCGTAGCCCGCCTCGCGCGCCTTCTTCTCGGTGAGGCCGACGGAGGCGATCTGCGGGTTGCAATAGGTGCAGCCCGGAATCTTCGCCTTGTCCATCGCATGCGGATGCAGCCCGGCGATGCCCTCGACGCAGATCACGCCCTCATGCTCGGCCTTGTGGGCCAGCATGGGCGGGCCGGCGACGTCGCCGATCGCGAAGATGCCGGGAACATTGGTGCGGCCGAGGCCATCAATGACGACGCAGCCGCGATCCGTCTTGACGCCGAGCTTCTCGAGGCCGAGGCCTTCGATATTGCCGACCACGCCGACCGCCGAGATCAGCTTGTCGGCCGTGATCTCCTGCGTCTTGCCGTCGCCGGTGTCGATCGTCGCCGTCACCGAATTGGCGCCCTTCACGACCTTCGTTACCTTGGCGCCGGTCAGGATCTTGATGCCCTGCTTCTCGAAGCGCTTGCGGGCATGGGCTGCGATCTCCTCGTCCTCGACGGGGAGGATCTGCGGCAGCACCTCGACCACGGTCACGTCGGCGCCCATGGTGTGATAGAACGACGCGAACTCGATGCCGATCGCGCCGGAGCCCATGACGAGCAGCTTCTTCGGCAGCGTCTCGGGCACCATGGCCTCGAAATAGGTCCAGATCAGCTTGCCGTCCGGCTCGATGCCCGGCAGCGCGCGCGGACGGGCGCCCGTCGCGACGATGATGTTCTTCGCCTCGTAATTGCCGGCCGGCAGCGCGCCCTTGGGCGGCGTGTTCGGCTTGCCATAGGCCTCGGCGGCGGCGGGCTTGACGGTGACCTTGCCGGGCGCGGTGATCTCAGCGATGCCCCAGATCACGTCGACCTTGTTCTTCTTCAAAAGGCCGGTGACGCCCTGGTTGAGCTGGCCGGCGACACCGCGCGAGCGCTTGGTGATCGCGGCGGGGTCGAAGCCGATCTTCTCGGCCGAGAGGCCGTAATCCGCGGCATGCTCGAAATAATGATAGATTTCCGCCGAGCGCAGCAGCGCCTTGGTCGGAATGCAGCCCCAGTTCAGGCAGATGCCGCCGAGATGCTTCGATTCGACGACCGCCGTCTTGAGACCGAGCTGCGCAGCACGGATCGCCGCGACATAGCCGCCGGGGCCGGAGCCGATGATGATGACGTCGTAGCCGTTGGCCATGGCCGGCCTCCCTCGCATCGTTCGGGCGCGAGGCTGGCAGCCGGCGCCTGGATTCTTCCTTCGGCTGCACTTGGTGACCGTCCCGGCCGAAGCCGGGACGGCATGGATCACGCCCGCAGCAGAGCGGCGATCTCGTCCTTGAGCTTCATGCGCTGCTTGCGCATGTCGATCATGTGGACGTCGTCCGTCGGCTCGACATCCGTCTCCGCGCGGTGAACGGCGCGGTTGATCTCGTGATACTCGTCGACCAGCTTCGCGAAATGCGCGTTCTCGGCCTTGAGCTTGGCGATCTTCTCATGCTCGCCCGGAAAATCCTCGGCGAGTTCGTGCGGCGTGTGGACCATAATCAAGACTCCGTATTGCGCGTTGCGCGCCGAACATGCCGATAGCCGACGCGGCGGCCTTGCGCCAGATCAAGGCCGCCGGTCGATCAGACGAGCATCCCCATCGGCTTCTCGATATAGCCCTTGAACGCCTGCAGCAGCTCAGCGCCCAGCGCGCCGTCGACGACGCGGTGGTCGGTCGAGAGCGTGACCGACATGACGGTCGCGATCTTGATCTCGCCGCCCTTGACGACCGGCTTCTGGATGCCCGCGCCGACCGCGAGGATCGTCGCATGCGGCGGGTTGATGATCGCCGCGAAGTCCTTGACGCCGAACATGCCGAGATTGGAGACCGAGGTCGTGCCGCCCTGGTATTCCTCGGGCTTCAGCTTGCGCTCGCGGGCCCGCTTGGCGAGGTCCTTCATCTCGTTCGAGATGGTGGACAGCGTCTTCTTGTCCGCGTTCCGCACGATCGGCGTGATCAGCCCGCCGGGGATCGAGACGGCGACGCCGACATCGACGACCTTGTGCAGGATCATCGCTTCGCCCGTCCACGAGGCGTTCGCGGCGGGGGTCTTCTTCAGCGCCAGCGCCATGGCCTTGATCACCATGTCGTTGACCGAGACCTTGTAGGCCGGCATGCCGTCCTTGTCCTTCGGCGCGGCGCCGTTGATCTGCTCGCGCAGCGCCAAGAGCGCGTCGAGCTCGCAATCGACCGTGACGTAGAAATGCGGGACGGTCTGCTTCGATTCGGTCAGCCGGCGGGCGATCGTCTTGCGCATATTGTCATGCGGGACGAGCTCGTAGGCGCCGTCGGCGAAGAGCTTGAGCGTCTGCGCGTCGCTGGCGCCGGCCGGAGCGGCAGCGGCGGGCGCCGCTGCCGGGGCCGGTGCAGCAGCCGCAGCCGGGGCGGCCTTGGCAGCGCCACCGCCGGCCTTGGCGGCCTCGATGTCGGCCTGGATGATGCGGCCATGCGGGCCGGTGCCGGCGACCTTGGCGATGTCGATGCCGGCTTCCTTGGCGAGGCGGCGCGCCAGCGGCGAGGCGAAGAGACGCTCGCCGGCAGCAGCGGGAGCCGCAGCAGGCGCAGGCGCCGCGGCGGGAGCGGCAACGGCCGGAGCCGGAGCTGCCGCCGGAGCGGCTTGTGCGGGAGCCGCAGCAGGCGCAGGCGCCGCCGCGGGCTTGGCAGCGGGCGCCGGGGCATCGCCGAGCGCGCTCGCGCTCTCGCCATCGGCAAGCAGCACGGCGATCAGCGCATTGACCTTCACGCCTTCGGTGCCCTCGGGCACCACGATCTTGCCGACCGTGCCCTCGTCGATGGATTCGACTTCCATCGTCGCCTTGTCGGTCTCGATCTCGGCGATCACGTCGCCGGACTTGACCTTGTCACCCTCTTTCACATGCCACTTGGCGAGGTTGCCCTCTTCCATGGTCGGCGAAAGCGCGGGCATCAGGATGTTGATGGGCATCGCTTCCCCCTAGCGATAGGTGACGGCTTTGACCGCCGCGATCACTTCGCCGACATTCGGCAGAGCGAGCTTTTCGAGATTGCCGGCATAGGGCATCGGAACGTCCTTGCCCGTGACCTTGAGCACCGGCGCATCGAGATAGTCGAACGCCTTCTCCATCAGCTGCGCGGCGATCTCGGAACCGATCGAACCCTGCGGCCAGCCCTCTTCCACCGTGACGCAACGACCGGTCTTCTTCACCGATTCGATCACCGTATCGATGTCGAGCGGGCGCAGCGTGCGGAGGTCGATCACCTCGGCGTCGATGCCGTCCTTGGCCAGTTCCTCGACCGCCTTCACGACATAGGTCATGCCGATGCCGAAGGACACGATGGTGACGTCCTTGCCGGTCTTGTGGATGCGCGCCTTGCCGATCGGCAGCACGAAATCATCGAGCTTCGGCACTTCGAAGGAGTGGCCGTAGAGGATCTCGTTCTCGAGGAACACGATCGGGTTCGGATCGCGGATCGCCGCCTTCAGCAGGCCTTTGGCGTCGGCCGCGCTGTACGGCATGATCACCTTGAGACCCGGGATCTGGCTGTACCAGGCGGCATAGTCCTGGCTGTGCTGGGCGCCGACGCGGGCCGCGGCGCCGTTCGGGCCGCGGAACACGATCGAGGCGCCGAGCTGACCGCCCGACATGTAATGCGTCTTCGCCGCCGAATTGATGATCTGGTCCATCGCCTGCATGGCGAAGTTGAAGGTCATGAACTCGACGATCGGCTTCAGGCCCGCGAGCGCCGCGCCGACGGCGAGACCGGCAAAGCCGTGCTCGGTGATCGGCGTGTCGATGACGCGGTCCGCGCTGAATTCCTGCAGCAGGCCCTGCGTGATCTTGTAGGCGCCCTGATACTCCGCAACCTCTTCGCCGATGACGAAGACGTCCGGATCGCGGCGCATCTCCTCGGCCATCGCGTCGCGGAGCGCCTCGCGCACCGTCATGGCCACGAATTCCGTGCCGGCCGGAATGGCCGGGTCGGATGCGACGGTCACGGCAACCGGGGCGGCAGCAACGGCCGGCGCGGCAGGTGCCGGCGCAGCGACGGGCGCGGGTTCAGCCGCAGGAGCCGGAGCCGCGGCCGGAGCAGGCGCCGCGGCGCCGCCGGCGGCCGCCTTGGAGACGTCCTCGCCTTCGGCGGCGAGGATCGCGATCGGGGTGTTCACCTTCACGTTCTCGGTGCCCTCGGGCACCAGAACCTTGGCGAGCGTCCCCTCATCGACCGCCTCGACCTCCATGGTCGCCTTGTCGGTCTCGATCTCGGCGATCACGTCGCCGGACTTGATCGGATCGCCCTCTTTCTTGAGCCATTTGGAGAGCGTGCCCTCCTCCATGGTCGGGGAAAGGGCGGGCATCAGAATGTCGATCGGCATCGTAATTTCCCGCCCTGTTACCGTACGATATCCGTCCAGAGCTCGGCGGCATCCGGCTCGGGGCTGTTCTGTGCGAAATCGGCCGAGTGGTTGACGATGTCGCGAACCTGCGCGTCGATCGCCTTCAGATCGTCCTCGCTCGCCCACTTCTTGTCGATGAGGCGCGCGCGGACCTGCTCGATCGGATCGTGCTCGGTGCGCATCTTCTGCACCTCGTCCTTCGAGCGGTACTTGGCCGGGTCGGACATGGAGTGGCCGCGGTAGCGGTAGGTCTGCATCTCGAGGATGTAGGGGCCCTTCCCGGCCCGGCACCACGCGACGGCCCGCTCGCCGGCCGCCTTGACGGCCCGCACGTCCATGCCGTCGACCTGCTCGCCGGGGATGTTGAAGGAGGCGCCGCGCTTCGAGAAATCGGTCTGCGCCGAGGAGCGGACCACCGAGGTGCCCATCGCATAGCGATTGTTCTCGATGATGTAGACCACGGGGAGCTTCCACAGCTCCGCCATGTTGAAGCTCTCGTAGACCTGGCCCTGATTGGCCGCGCCGTCGCCGAAATAGGTCAGCGAGACGAGATCGTTCTTGCGGTAGCGGTTGGCGAAGGCGAGGCCGGTGCCGAGCGACACCTGCGCGCCGACGATGCCATGGCCGCCGAAGAACTGCTTCTCGATGGAGAACATGTGCATCGAGCCGCCCTTGCCGCGCGAATAACCATCGCGCCGCCCGGTCAGTTCCGCCATCACGCCATTGGCGTCCATGCCGGCCGCCAGCATATGGCCGTGGTCGCGGTAGCCGGTGATGACCTGGTCCTCACCGGTGCGAATCGCCATCTGCATGCCGACGACGACCGCTTCCTGGCCGATATAGAGGTGGCAGAAGCCATGGATCAGGCCCATGCCGTACATCTGGCCCGCCTTCTCCTCGAAGCGGCGGATCAGCAGCATCTCGCGATAGGCGGCGAGCTCCTGCTCCTTGGTGAAATCGGCGATCGCGGCCTTCGCGCCTCCGGCAGATTTCGAGGCCGACGACTTTGACGTCGCCGGCGATTTCGCCGCTCGTGAGGCCGCGACCTTGCGTCCTTCGGTCGACGCGGCTTTGCTGCCGACCTGCGATTTGGCTACGGCCATACGTTCATCTCCAGGGCGTTTCCCAGTTATGTGCGGCGACGTTAGCTCAAGCCGAATTGCATTCCAAGGTGCACGGACGACATCGGAGCCATGCGCCAACTACATGACTTCTAAGCAAAAACGTTAGATGAACCGAATTTCGGTTAATTGCTGCTCTGCGGCATTGTCTGCTGCTCTGCGGTCGGTTGCGACGCAGCGAGATCGATCACGATCTCATCGGGGTGCAGCACATTCAGATTCCGGCGCGCGCGTTCGTCGATCATATCGGGATCGAGACTGGTCGGCCGCAGGAGCGAAACCCGCCGGTCCAGAGCCACGCGCTGCTTCTTCAGCGAGGCGAGTTCAGCTTCCAGCCCAATGGCCTCGCGCTGCATCCGGTCACGCGACCAGATGCCGTAATCGCCATTGAAGGAGTGGTAGCCGAAATAGCCCATGACCGCCAACGACCCCAGCGGCAGGAGGATGTGACGAAGCCGTGAATTCTTGCGGTGGCGGGTCTTCATCTGGCTTGGGGCACGCGCATCGACATGGTTTAGGAACGATGCCCGAAGACGATTAACGCGGCGTTGCCACGACCCATTCCCTGGCCGAATGGCAGCCATTTTCGCACAACGCTTGGCGTGGCGGCGCATCGGCGCTATGACGCAGCCATGCCCCGCAGGCCGCCCGCATGGTGGCCCGCCTTTTGCGACTCCAGTTCATGAGCCAAGTCATCCGATACCCCGCCATTGCCGGCGCGCTCGAAGCGCGCGGCTACGCCACGCTCACCTCGGTCCAGTCCGCGGTGCTCACCCCCGAAGCCGAAGGTCGCGACCTTCTCGTGTCCGCGCAGACCGGATCGGGCAAGACCGTCGCCTATGGCCTCGCGCTCGCCTCCACGCTGCTCGGCGAGGAAGGAACGCTGCCGCCCGCCGCCGAGCCTATGGCGCTGGTCATCGCGCCGACGCGCGAGCTCGCCCTGCAGGTCCAGCGCGAACTCGCCTGGCTCTATGAAGCTGCCGGCGCGCGAATCGTCTCCAGCGTCGGCGGAACCGATGTGCGGCGCGAACAGCGCGCGCTCTCGGCCGGCGCCCATATCGTCGTCGGCACGCCCGGCCGCCTGCGCGACCATCTGGAGCGCGGCCGCCTCGACATCTCGAAGCTCAGGGCCGTCGTGCTCGACGAGGCCGACGAGATGCTCGATCTCGGCTTTCGCGAGGATCTCGAGTTCATTCTCGAGGCGTCCCCGGCCGAGCGGCAGACGCTGCTCTTCTCCGCGACGCTCCCGCGCGAGATCGTCCGCCTCGCCAAGCGCTACCAGCGCGACGCGTTCCGGATCGATACGATTGACCAGAGCCAGCCGCATCGCGACATCGCCTATCGCGCCTATCGCATCGCGCAGAACGAGGTCGAGCCGGCGCTCGTCAACATTCTGCGCCTCTCGGACGCGCCGCAGGCCATGGTCTTCTGCGCGACGCGCGAGGCGGTCCGCCGCCTGCACGGCGCGCTGATCGAGCGCGGCTTCGCCGTCGTCGCCCTCTCCGGCGAACTCAGCCAGAACGAGCGCAACTCCGCCATGCAGATGCTGCGAGACGGGCGCGTACAGGTCTGCGTCGCGACCGATGTCGCGGCACGCGGCCTCGACCTGCCGGATCTCGGCCTCGTCGTGCATGCCGACCTGCCGCAGAATCACGAGACGCTGCTGCATCGCAGCGGCCGCACGGGCCGCGCCGGCCGCAAGGGCGTCAGCGCCCTGATCGTGCCTTACAAGCTCCGCCACAAGGCGCAGCGCCTGCTCGACGCCGCCGGCGTGGATGCCGAATGGGTTTCGGCCCCTTCGGCGGAAGCGATTCGCGAGCGCGATCGTCAGCGCCTTCTCGACAGCGTGCTCGCGGCGGAGCCGCCGACGGATGAGGAAGCGCGCCTCGCCAGCGACCTCGTCGAGAAGCTCGGCCCGGACGGCCTTGCGATCGCCCTCCTCCGACTTGATCGTTCGCGCCTTCCCGCACCGGAAGATCTGTTCGACCCTGGCCCGATCCCCGACGGACGCAACTCCCGCGAGACACGCGCCCGCGAGCGGGCCGAGACGCACCGCAACGAGCGGATCCGGCCCGACCGACGCCGCGAGCCGGCGGCCGAAGGCGCGCCCGGCGAAGGCGGTGCGCCGCACAAGGAGCGCAAGCCGCGCCCGAGGCGGGATGGCGAAGGCGGCGGTTCGGCGGGCTGGTTCCGCCTCCCCATCGGCCGGCAGAAGAACGCCGACCCGAAATGGCTGCTGCCGCTGATCTGCCGCCGCGGACAGGTGACGCGCGAAGACGTCGGCGCGATCCGGATCTTCGATCGCGAGACGCTGTTCGAGGTCAATGAGGACGCGGTCGATCGGTTCGAGATCGCGCTCGCGGCCAATGGCGACGAGGATATCCGCATCGATCGGGCGGAGGCGCCGCCGCCGCGTGCGCCGCGTCGCACCGATGGACCGCGAACCGACAAGCCCCGCGCCGGCAAGCCGCTCTCCGACGGCGCCGCCCCGCGCAAGCGCAAGGGCCCGCCCCGCGACTGAGGCCGCAATCCGGGCGGACCTGGCCGAGGGTCGATCGACCTTCGGCCTTCATGCCCGGCGCCTGTCATTGCCGGGCTCGACCCGGCAATCCAGACTTGCTGTCGATGTCTAAGGCTCAGGAAGGCGCCTTGGCCGGGTCACGCCCGGCCAGGCCCTATCCAGGCGTCGCTGATCAGCCGGATGGCGGAATGTCCTGCCGGCTCGCCCTGCCCCGGGTTCGGGCTACTGGGCCGGCGCGGGATTGATCTGCGCCGCCCATTCATAGACCTTGTTCAGGAAGCGCTGCTGATAGACCGGCTCGACGGTCTCGGCGACATGCACGATCCGCTCGCGGAAAGCGGGATCGCGGATATAGATCTGCGCGATGCTGTTCACGCCCTCTTCCGTCCGCAACATCAGCCCGAGCTGCACGTCGATCTGCGCCTTGAGCTCGTCATCGAGTTGGTCGCGCAGGTCGAACAGCAGAGGGCCGCGACGCTTGGCGATCCATTGTTCGGTCGGTCCGGTGGCCAGCGAGCGCTTCAGATAGCGCTCGGTATCGGGGAGATTGCCCGCGATATTCGACAGGATCGCGGCCACCAGCCAGTCATTCGAGCCGGCCGGCGCGATGGTGAGATTGCGCCGCACGACGTTGATGCAGGCATTCAACCGCTCTTCCGCCGTTCCGACCTGACCGTCGGTGGACCAAGCGTCGAGGCAGGCATCCACGCGCGCCTTGCGGGCAAACCGGCTCTCAAGCTCATAGAAACGCGCGGGACGCCGCTCCGTCCCGAGAAAGAACTGTTGCCGGACCTCGGCGGGTTGCAGCTGCAACGTAAACGGCCGTGACTCACGCCAGCCGAGGAAGGCGGCCAGGACCATCGTCACACCGGCGAGGACCTGAAGGCCCCGCAGGATGTGCTTCGTCCGGCCCCTGCGCCGCGGGCGCCGGGTCGCTTCAGCCATCATCCGGTTGCCTCGGCGTAGTAGGACTTGTAGCGGCCGCGATAGCCGTAGCCGAACGAGCCAACCTCGACCTGGTTGAGGACGACGAAGACCGGGACGTTGCGATAATTGACGCGGCCGAGGTCAGAGAGCGCGGCGCGGACCTCCTGCTGCGACGTCTGGGCCCAGCGCACCACGAGCACCGTCGCGGTCGCGTAGCGCAGCAGCAGGCGCGCATCGATGACGGGAAGCAGCGGCGAGGAGTCGATCACGATGAAGTCGAACCAGCCCTGCGCCAGCTCCAGAAGCCGCTCGAGTCGCGCGGAATCGAGCAGCGAGTCCGTGGCCGAACGGCTGCCGGTCGCGCCGACGATCATGCTGAGCCCGGTCGCCGGATCGACGCTGACGAGATCGTTGAGCGCATCCTCGCCGGCGGCACCCGACAGATAGTCGATGAAGCCGGGGCGCGCCTCGATGCCGAGCGACTTGTGCACGGTCGGACGGCGGAGATCGCAGTCGATGAGCAGCGTCTTCTTGCCGGACAGGGCGAAGGCGCGGGCGAGCGACACCGCCGTCTGCGTCTTGCCCTCGTTGGGAACCGCCGAGCTGATGAGGATGGTCTGCGCGCCGACGGCCCGCCGACGGCGTCCGAGATCGACGCCGAGCCGGACGCGGCGCACCGCCTCGCTATAGGGCGAGATCGGATGCAGGATGATTTCGTTCGCGGGGATCGCTCCGTCCGCCTTCCAGCCGGCGTTCTGTTCGAGGCTCGGCAGCGACGACAGCGCCGGCACGCCGAGAACCGATTCCGTCTGCGCCTCGTCGACGAAGCCGCCGACATAGTTCTCGCGCAGGAAGGCGAGGCCGAGGCCGAGGCCGATCGACGCGATACCGCAGAGCAGGAACAGCATGCGCGTATTGGGGAAGCTCGGGCTCGACGGCGGCAGCGCCTTGGAGACGACGCGGCTGTCGGCGACCTGCAGTTCCTTCTGCGCTTCGACAGCCTTGGAGCTGTTGAGCATGCGCTCATACACGGAGCGGCTCGAATCCGCCTCCTTCTGCACCTCGTAGAGGCGCACGACCACGTCCTTGGGCAGGCTGGAGATGATCTTGTCGCGGCGCTTCTGCTTGAGGTCGTTCTCCTGCTGCTGGGCGGCGTCGACATCCGCACGTAGCTGGCTCACCGCCGTCAGCGCTTCGAGGTTCAGGCGCTTGTCGAGTTCGGAGAGCTGCTCGCGCAGCCTGACCGCCTTGGCTTCGTCGGAACTGTCGGCGTTCAGCTGCGATTCGATGCTCTCGCGGCTCGCATTGAGCGCCTTCAGCTGATCGGACTGCACGGAGGCGATCAACTGGTCCCAATCGCCGCTGCGACGCAGCTGGTCCAGCTGCCCGGCGTTCTTGGCGAGATCCAGCCGCCGTGCCTGCTGCGAGTCGATGTCGCGCTGGAACGAGGCGATATCGTCGAGGGTCGCCGTATCGTGGATCGCGGAGAGATTGTCGTCGACAAACCGATCGATCTTGTCCTCGGCCGCGCGGACTGAGGCGACAGCGGCATCCAGCCGGCTGAGAATCTTCTGCTGCGCGATATCCGCGGTCTCGATCTTCGCGTCGATCTGGGCCTTGATGTAGTTGTCGGCGACGCTGTTGGCGATCGTCGCGGCCTTCTGCGGATCGGTCGACTTGGCCGAAATCTCGATCAGATAGGTCAGGCCCTGGCGCGCGATCGCGACCGTGTTGCGCAGATTGGCCAGAACCGTGTTGGCGACCGCCTCCGCTGTGGGTGGGGTCTCCTTGGCGCCGATCATCTCCTTGAGCCGGCTCTGCCAGCCCGGGCGCGGCACGAAGCTGGGATCGTTGGTGAGGTCGAGATCGCGCACGACGCCGACCATCACGGCGGGCGAGCGCAGAATGCCGACCTCGCTCTCGACGCGTCCGGAATCATTGGGAAGCAGAGACACCTGCCCTTCCGGATCGAGAATGTCCTTCTGGCGCGGATCGACCATCACCAGCGCCGTCGCCGTATAGATCGGCGTCAGCTGGAAGATGATGAGCGCGGCAATGCCGTTGACGACCAGAATCGTGGCGATGATCAGTTTGATCTGCCGGCGGATGAGTCCGATGATCGAGCGCAGGTCGAGGCCGCCGCTGGCCTCGCGCGGCTGGACGACCTCGTCGGCGAAGGGAGCGGCGGTCTCGCGACCGCTGGTCCAGGACTGATCGTCCGCGCTCGCCCGTTCGGCTGCGCCTTCTCCATCCCGCTTCATTCGCTGCATTTCCATGACGCACTCAATCCAGGTTCGAGACAGCCAGCCAGCGGGCTAGGAGACAGAAAGGAAACCGACGCTGTCGCGGTCCAGCATCGCGGCCGAAAGACGGCCGCCCATGAAGCATCCCGTGTCGACGGAGATCCGGTTCGCATAACGCATCGGCGTCTCGGACGGCGTATGTCCGTGGACGACGACGGCGCCGAAATCCTCGTCGCTCGAAAGAAACGGCTCGCGGATCCATTGCAGGTCCCGCTGCGACTGTTCGTCGAGATCAAGGCCAGGGCGGACACCCGCATGCGTGATGAAATAGTCGCGCCAGCGGACCGCCTTGGGCAGCGCCCGCAGCCATTCGATGTGCTCCGGCGGCACGAGAAACTCCATCATGCGCTGGAACTTGCGGAAGCCGGCGCGCGAATCGACACGCGGAATCTCGTCGGCGCCGTAGGATTTCAGCGTCTCGTGCCCGCCGAAGGAGAGCCAGTCCGCGGCAGCGGTCGCGCTCTCGATCGAATCGAGCATGGCCTCTTCATGATTGCCCGCGAGCACGATGCGGCGAACATTGCCGCCGAGCAGGGCCATTGCACGATCGATGACCGACGCGGATTGCGGGCCCCGATCGACCAGATCGCCGACGAGGACGATGACATGCTCGCGATCAGCGATATGGCTCGCGCGCTCGACGATCAGGCTTTCCAGCGCCTCGAGCTGCCGCAGGCAGCCATGAATGTCGCCGATCACGTAGAGGACCTGATCGCGATCCGGGAGGGCAAGCGTGGGACGAGTGCCAGCGGCGGGCGCGGCCGCGCGCACGCCCGAAAGGGCTGCCGAGAGACGTGAAAGAAGGGAAGTCGCGCCCATCGCTCCGCTCACAGCCTTGCGTCGCCGAAGGCGACTCCCCCGTTACTATGCGCCAAATGCGAGCCTGCGTGCACTCCCGAAACCGGCGGCTGGGCAGACCCTCCCGCGACAAAGGGCCCGGCCTCGCCGGCCTTCGCGGGCCTCGGCCGCGCAACTTCAAGGCGCTCCTGGCGATCGGCGTCATAATCCCCGACCACCTGGGCGTAGCCGGCGGCCAGTACCGCGACGAAGATGAACACCACAGCCTGAATCTGCAGGCTGAAATCGACCAGCGAGTGAACCGCTGCAATGGTCGCGACGGTGACCGCGGCGACCGGCGCAGCGCTCGGCGTGCGCCGGTAGAGCCCGCGCGCGATGCGCCAGACGACGTATCCCGAGGCGGCCAGAACGCCGAGCGCGAACACGCCGAGATCGGCGAACAGCTCCAGATAGAGATTGTGCGCCCTGTCCCAGACGACGTCGGCGCTCAGCGGCAGGCGATGATAGATCGCGAACGCGTCCTCGAATGTGCCGCCGCCGAAACCGCTGAACGGGCGATGCAGGATCATGCCGATCGTCTGGACGAAGAGCGGCCAGCGGAGGTCCTGCTGAGCTTCCTGGCTGCCGAAGCGCTCCGTCAGCGCACCGCCGGAAAGCAGGAGCAAGAGCAGAACGACCAGGAGAATAACGACGACGATCGCAAGTCCGCTCCGCCGCCGGCTCGGGGCCCGGACGACGCCGAGCAACACGGGCATGATGAGCCCGATCAGGCCGACAAAGGCGCCCATGCGTGAGGCGGAGAGCACCAGCGCCGAACCGATCACCGCCAATCCGGCACCATAGCCGGCCACCGCGATGAGCGCGTTGTCCAGGCGGAAGATCTCGCGCAGCGGCCGGTTCTGGCCGCCCCGCTGGCGCGGGATGATCGCATTCACGAGCAGCGAAGAGCCGATCGCGAGGCCGAAGGCGAGGAAGGTCGCGAACGAATTGCGATTGACGAAGAATCCCGTCGCCACGCCCTGATAGGTCCACTTCGGCAGGAAGAGCAGCGTGTCGCCGAGCTGGAACAGCAGGAAGATCCCGACGCCCGCGTGGACCGTGATGATCGCGAACAGCGCCTGCATGAAACGATGGGCGCGGACGTCGTTGACCGTGATTTGGGCGCAGAGGAAGAACAGGAAGCCGTAGGTAATATAGTTGAGCAGCATCAGGCTGGTCGCCGCCGTGTCGAGGCTGATGCGACGCCAGACGTCGGCCTCGAGGGCCATGCCGGCATCGGTCCAGATCTGCGGCGCGAACAGTTCCACCGGAAGCGGAACGATCTGAACCAGCATCCAGACGGTGGAGAGCAAGCCGAGAATCAACGGCCACTTGAACTCGGCCAGCGGCAGCCGAAGCCTGTCGGGCTGCCGAGCAACGGAGCTCAGATAGACGAAGGCCATCGCCGACACCGCTACGGCGTTCGCCTCCCAGAAGAACGGCCGGTTGCTGCCCACGGGAACGGGCGCGAGAAGGAGGAGGAGGACGAGGAGGACGAAGATGATGCCGTGAAGGCCCGCCAGACTGCTTCGGCGCACGATCAGGCCTTAACTTCGGTTGCTGGGAATTCCATCACGAGACGATCCGTTCTCCGACTCTTCCCCTTATCGCCCCCAGCACCCCAAAAATTCCAGTTTCACGAATTCCTGCGCCTGCCCGGGCACGAGAGCGCTGCGGAGTCGCAACGATCCGGAATTCGAGTGTCCCATGAATCGCCCTGCTCATGAAACATGACTTTTTCCGCCTCGCCCAGCGAGACGGACCGCTTGAGCTCCGGGATCCCGACCGAACCGCCGAACCACAAGGCTGGCAGCGCTCCGGCATCGCCGGATCGCCGCGCAGGATGGAGTTCGAGAGGAAGGAGAATCCCGCCAACCGGATATCAGAATGCATTCGGATTCAGCAGCCGCAGCGGTGTCTGCAGCAGGATCTTGATGTCGTAGAGCGGCGACCAGCGGCGGATATAGGCCCGGTCACAGCGCAGCCGCATCCGGATTTTCTCCATGCCGTCGGTCGGGCCGCGGAAACCCTCGATCTGCGCAAGGCCCGTGATCCCCGGGCGCACCAGATGGCGGTCATTGTAGTTCGGGAGAATCCGGCCGAAGGCATCGTCCATGGCTACCGCATGCGGCCGCGGTCCCACGAGCGACATGTCGCCCTTGAGGACGTTGATCAGCTGAGGCAACTCGTCGAGGCTGGTGCGGCGGAGGAACGCGCCGACGCGGGTGATCCGTTCGTCGCCACTCGATACCTGACGGAAGGCCCCTTCGGTCTCCTGCACCGTCATCGAGCGGAACTTGAGCAAAAGGAAGACGCAGCGATCGGTGCCGTAGCGCTGCTGGCGGAAGAGCGCCGGCCCACGCGTCTCGATGCGGACGGCGAGCGCGATCAGAAGCATCACGGGGAGGAAGAAGAGGAGCAGGGAGGCCGCGCCGACGACGTCGATGGCCCGCTTGATCCGGGATTCGTTCGCCGCCTTGGAGCGGGCGAGAAGTACGCCGCGACTGCTTTCGGCACTGAAGCTGGCTTCGTAAGCACCAGGTCGCTCGCCAACCAATACACGAGCTGAATCATCAAAATACATGGCGACCCCCGCAGTCGGCGCCTCTTTGTGCAGTGCAACATGCACTTCGCATCGCAACAATGCCTTTTTAGCGCCAGTTCCAATCGCCAGCAAGCGTTTTCTCGTCGCAGCGTGAGCGTTTTCGCCGGCTGGAAACGGTATGAC
Source organism: Kaistia hirudinis (assembly GCF_014196455.1). GTDB lineage: Bacteria > Pseudomonadota > Alphaproteobacteria > Rhizobiales > Kaistiaceae > Kaistia > Kaistia hirudinis. Next base: position 544,160 of record NZ_JACIDS010000001.1, on the reverse strand, counting down.
CAAGAATGATGTTAAGTCTGTTTCCTGAAGAATGAGGAAATTCAAACAATACAGATCAATCTAGTCACAACCCAAAATGGAGGATTTCAAAGGTAGGGACGTGTGGCTTGCGTCGAATGTGGCTGCCCGGCACCGTAGATTTCGTCAAATCGACGGAGGAACGCCCTCGCCTGCCCTCCGAAAAGGCCGGATAGCGCCCCGTAGTCGGCTATGCCGGCAAAGCATCAGGCCTAAGTAAAACGGCCGAGCGATCTGTTCGATATAACGACCGAACGCGTCAATTCAGATTCAGTTGTAGGCGTTGCAGGTACTCGTAGCCGGGTGCTGTGCCAAAACCGCCACGTGGCTTTTTCATAAAGCCGTTACAATTTGCTGCAGCGCATTTTGGACCGGGACAGACCGACGGAGTCAGATAAGTTGCCGCCATTCGCCGCGAGGGGTCGTGGCGAATGCTGCCCCCACACACGTGGGGGCAAAGAAGAGCTTACGGGGTTGGGGGCATTGAAGACGCCCGCCGACGGCGCTGCCGCGCCGACGGACGGTGTCTGCTGCTCGCCTTCAGCTACCGCAACTGGAGGTCAGATATGCGCTTCAACACTCTGCTTCTCGGTACCGCTGCCGCGCTCGTCGTGGCTGGCGGCGCCCATGCGGCGGATCTCACGGTCGCCGAACCGGTCGACTACGTGAAGGTCTGCGACGCCTTCGGCGCCGGCTTCTACTATTCGCCCGGCACCGACACCTGCATCAAGGTCGGCGGCTATGTGAAGTTCGGCACGTCGGTCGGTGATACCGACTACGGCACCTACAACTCGGCCTACCCGAATTCGAACTGGACCAACTTCTACACCGAAGTGTCGATCCAGCTTACCGCCTCCTCGGTCACCGAATACGGCAATCTGACCGGCTTCCTCGAAGTCCGCGCTCAGAGCGGCAACACCGGCGGCTTCACCGAGTCGCTGACGCAGGCGGCGAACGCCGTCACCAAGTCGGCCTATCTGCAGACCGCTTACCTGCAGCTCGGCCCGCTCAAGGCCGGTTACCTCGACTCGCTGTTCGACTTCGGCCAGGGCTACAACGACACCGGCGCCTTCGCCTCCGACACCAAGACCGACCAGGTCACGCTGACCTATGCCGTGAACGGCATCGGCCTGTCGCTCTCGGTCGAAGACCAGCGCGATCGTGGCTCGCTCGGCAATACCGGCGGCATCGTCACCGACAATAACGGCAAGACCTATTACGAGGGCGGTTCGGACAATATCCCGAACGTCATCGGCGCCGTCAGCTACGCCTCGGGCATCTTCTCGACCAAGATCGCTGCGGCCTATACCAATATCGCGCTCGATCGTTCGTCGTCGCCCTACACGCCGCCGGGCGGCGCTCCGTCCACGCTGCTCTCCTACACCTCCGAGGCCGGCTGGGCGATCGGCGGCAGCATCGAACTCGCGCTCGACAGCATCTCGAAGGGCGACAAGTTCCAGATCTCCGGTTCGTACGGCGACAACGCGAACTCGTTCACGGGCATCGCCGGTGGCACGTCGGTCGCTGGTCTCTCCAGTTACACCAAGAACTACCTCGCCGCGATCGCTCCCGGCACCAGCTGGAGCGCCTTCGCGTCGTACAAGCACGCCTTCACGTCGTCGGTCTACATGGCGGCGACGGCGGGCTATGCCGAGTATGATGGTGACGGCACCTGGCGCGGCAATGACTCCCTCCAGGCCTGGCGCGGCGTCCTCGGCGCCGGCTGGACCCCGGTCAAGGGCCTCGATGTCCTCGCCGAAGGTTCCTACAACAGCGTCACCGGCGAAGGCTCGATCCAGGACGGCAACGCCTGGTCCGGCGTCCTCTGGCTGAAGCGCTCCTGGTAAGCGGCTGCGGCGCGCCGATCAGGGCGCGCCTTCCCCTCAGCAAAGCAAAAAGGCCCGGCGGAGACATCCGCCGGGCCTTCTCTATTTTCCGGGTGTGGCCGGAGCTCAGCGGCGCTTGCGGCCGGCCGAGAGCGCCACGGCGACCACGATGATCAGGCCCGTCGTCAGGTCCTTGAAGAACGGATTGACGTTCAGGATGTTGAAGCCGTTGCCGATCAGCGCGAGCAGCAGCACGCCGGCGATCGAGCGCCAGACCGCGCCCTTGCCGCCATAGATCGACGTGCCGCCGAGGATCACGGCGGCGATCGCATCGAGTTCCATGCCGACACCCGCCTGCGGCTGGCCCATGGAGATGCGCGATACCGCGATGACGCCGGCAAGGCCCGCGGCGAAGCCGGTCAGGCCGAAGGTAGCGATCTTGACGAGGTTGGTGCGCACGCCCGAGAGGATCGCCGCCTCCTCATTGCCGCCGACGGCGAAGACGCGGCGACCGAAGGTCGTGCGGTTGAGCAGGAACATCATCGCAAAGGCGAAGACGAGGAAGACGATGACGGCGACGTTGACCATGCCGATCTTGCCGCGCCCGAGCCAGGCGAATTCCGGCATGCGGACGGGGATGAGCGCGCCACCGGTGATCAGGATTGCGATGCCGCGAAACACCATGCTGGAGGCGAGCGTCGCCAGGAAGGAATGGACGTTGAAGCCGGTGATGATCAGCCCGTTCACGACGCCGAGCACCAGCCCGACGAGCGGACCGACGACGAGTCCGAGATTGGGGTCGATATTGACGGCGATCCAGGCCGCCGAGACGCTCGCGACGCCGAAGATCGCGCCGGCGGAAAGGTCGAACCCGCCGCCGATGATCACCAGGGTCAGCGCGGAGGCGATGATGGCGAGCGGCGCGCTCTGATTGAGGATGTTGAGCAGGTTGCGCGGCGTCAGGAACGAATCGGAGAGGAACGACAAGCCCGCCATCAGGATCGCGATGATGATGAGGATGCCGTATTTCTGCAGGAAGGCGATGGCCCGGCGGCCGGCGGGAATGCGGGCGGTCTGGCGCGCCGGCATGGACGTTTCGGTCAAGAGCGGACCTCCGTGCGCGGGCCGGCTTCGGCGCCGCGTTGGACATTGAACAGGCGAAAGAGCGCGTCCTCGACGCCGAGGGTCCGGCAGTCGACGCATTCGATGATCCGGCCCTCGCGCATCAGATAGCCGCGATGGGAAAGGCTGATCACTTCCTCGAGCTCCGAGGAGATCAGGATGACGGCCGCGCCGCCGCGCGCGAGTTCCACGACGAAATCATGGATGCGGCGGCGGGCGCCGATATCGACGCCGCGGCTCGGCTCGTCGAGGATGACGACCTTCGGCGCGCCATAGACCCATTTCGACAGCAGCACCTTCTGCTGGTTGCCGCCCGAGTAATAGGCGACCTCCCCGTCGATTTGGCCGGGCACGATGTTGAAATGGCGGATCATCTCCGCCGTCCGCCGCCGCTCCTCCCCGGGGCGGAGCACGCCGAGCCGCGAGACGAGGCCAAGATGCGGCAGCGACATGTTGGGACGCACCGCCTGAACGAGGTCGAGCCCCTGCTTGCGGCGATCCTCCGGCACGAAGGCGAGGCCGTGCGCCACGGAATTGCGCGGGGTGCGATTCGCATAGTCCGCACCGGCGATGCGCACGGTGCCGCGCGAAGGATCGGCGCCGAAGATCGCGCGGGCGAGTTCGCTGCGGCCAGACCCGACCAGGCCGATCAGGCCGACGATTTCGCCCGGACGCACATCGATCGAGATGTCGCTGAGCCCGGTGTCGCTCGACAGGCCGATCACCTCCAGCAGCGGCTTCGTCTCGATCGGCGGCGGGGGTGGCAGTGGCGGGAAGGCGACGTCGGCGGGCTCGCCCAGCATGGCCTCGATGAGGCTTTCCTTCGTCTCTCCGGCAATGCCGCCGGTGCGCACGATGCGGCCGTCGCGCATGATCGTGACGCGATCGGCGGTCGCCAGCACATGGTCGAGGAAATGCGTCACGTAGATCACGGTGCGGCCATCGTCGCGCAGCCAGCGAATGACGTGATGCAGGCGTTCCGCCTCGTCCGCCGTGAGCGAGGAGGTCGGCTCGTCCATGATGATGACGCGCGCGTCGCGGGCGATGGCGCGGAGAATCTCCACCTTCTGCCGCTCGGCGATGCGCAGATCCGCGACGATCCGGCCGGGATCGAGGCCGAAGCCGCAGCGCTGGTCGAGCGCGCGGAAGCGCTCATGCTCGCCGCCCGAGAGCACCCCGGCCCGGTTCGCTTCCATGCCAAGGAAGACGTTCTGCGCGACGGTCAGCTCGGGAACGAGCTGAAGCTCCTGGTGGATCATCGCGATGCCGCTGGTCAGCGCGGCGCGCGGCGTCCATTGCCCGACGGGCTTGCCGAAGACGGTGAGCGTCCCGGCGTCGAAGGAATAATAGCCGCCGACGATCTTGCCGAGGCTCGATTTGCCAGCCCCGTTCTCGCCGATCAGCGCATGCACCTCGCCCGTCATGAAGGTGAGCGAGATGTCGTTCAGGATCTTCGCGCTGCCGAAGCTCTTCTCGATGCCGGCGAGCCGGACGGCCTCCTCGGACATGGCCTAACCTCGTCTGGTACGTCGCCGGAACGGGTCCGACGAAAAAACCCTCCCCCAGGTGTCCGGGAGAGGGTTCGTTTCGTGCGATCAGCCCTGCCACTCGGGCTTGTAGTCGGGGTGCTCGTCGAGGACCTTCTTGGTGATGATCGGCGGGACCGTGCCGAGCTTCATCTCGTCGGTGAAGGCCCGCGTCGGCTTGCCTTCAAGCGCGTCGACGACGCCGTTCAGCGCGTATTCGCCCTCGCTCATCGGAAGCTGCGCCAGCGTCGCATCCCACTTGCCGGCCTTGATCGCGTCGATGGCGATCTGGTTCGCACCGCCGCCGATCAGGAACAGCGAGGGAACATCGAGACCGGCGTCCTCGAGCGCGATCTCGGCGCCGACGAGATGCTGGTCGGCGTTGGAGAGAACGACATTGATGTCCTTGTTGGCCTGCAGCACGTCCTGCATGCCGGCCATCGCCTTGTCGGGATCGTAATTGCCCTCGACCGTGGCGACGATCTGGATGTTCTTGTTCTCGCCGAGCGTCTTCAGATAGGTCTCGTAGCGCAGATTATCGAACGGGTAGATCTTCTGGCCGATGATGATCACGACCTTGCAGGGATCCTTGTCCTTGCAGAAGTCGACGACCGCGTCGGCCTGCGCCTTGGCGCCGATCGCCGGGTTGGAGGCGACGGTGGTGACGAGGCCCGGCACCTGCGGCTCCAGCACGTCGAGCTTCGGCCCGATCGGGAACAGCGTGGTCGCGACCTTGACGCCCGCCTTGGTCGCTTCCTCGACGGCGGTCGCGATGCCGACGGAATCGTTCGGCGTGATCACGATGCCCTGGAACTTGCCGCCGGCGACGATGTCCTCGATCTGCGCATACTGCTTGGTCGCGTCGAATTCGCCGTTGAAGATCTCGACCTCGACGCCGCGGGCCTTGGCCGCCTTCTGGACGCCTTCCCAGATCGCCTGGTTGAAGCCGTTCTGGCTCGACGCGGCGAGATAGGCGACCTTGTAGTCGGCCGCCTCTGCGGCCATCGCCCCCATCGAAAGCGCGGCAACGCCGGCCGCGAGCAGGGTCAGTCTCGATTTCATCGTCATGGATCAGCTCCGCTATGGTCCCGCAGCCCCGGCATGGGCCCGGGCCGATATGTCTGGAAGGCCGCTCTGCGGCTCTTGTCCTTGGGGGCGGCCGCGGCCGCCTCAGTTCAACCGGTTCTTGTAGAAGCGCCCGCCGCGCATGATCGCGGACATATGCGCGCCGTCGTCGGCGAGAAGCGTGATGTCGGCATAGGGATCGCCGTCCACGACGAGGAGGTCGGCCTGCGCGCCCGGCGCGATCACGCCGATCTCGCCTTCGAGCTTGCAGAGCTTTGCGCCGATCAGCGTCGCCGAGCGGATGATCTCCGCCGTCGGCAGGACGCGGGCGAGGATCTCGAACTCCATCGTGTGGTACTTCTGCAATTCGCCCAGGAGGTCCGAGCCGAAGGCCATCGGCAGGCCGGCGTCGCGCATGATCGAGAGCGACTCGAGGCCGGCCTTGCGCACCGTCTCGATCTTCGCGGCGGCTTCCTTCGAGAGGCCGAACCGCTCGCCCTCAAGCGCCAGCCCCTCATAGGCCACGAGCGTCGGCACCGCGATCGCGCCGGCCTTGGCGGCGAGCCGCGCCGTCTCCGGCTGGATCAGGTTGCAATGTTCGAGCGAATGGACGCCGCACTCGACGGCGCGGCGGATCGCCTTGTCCGTATAGACATGCGCCGAGACATAGGTGCCTGCGTTCTCCGCCTCATCCACGATCGCCTTGATCTCCTCGCGGGAGTACTGGATCGAGTGGATCGGATCGGTCGGCGAGGCCACGCCGCCATTGGCCATGATCTTGACGAACTTGGCACCCTTGCGCAGTTCCTCGCGGGCGGCGAGGCGGCAATTGTCGACGCCGTCGACGATACGGCCGAGATTGCCGAGCCGCTCTTCCATCACCTGGGTCCGGTCGTCGGTGCGGACGCGCTGGTCGCAATGCCCGCCCGTCTGCGTCAGACCCTTCCCGGAGATGATCAGGCGCGGACCATCGACGACGCCCTGCTCGATCGCCATGACGAGACCGAGATCGGCGCCGCAGCAGTCGCGCACCGTCGTGAAGCCGCGCTGCAGGATCGTCTCCATGATCCGGCCGGCCTTGAGCGCGATCAGCGAAGACGGCGCCAGCGTATTGGCCCAGCCGTCGACGGTGGTCGAGACGACATGCAGATGGCAGTCGATCAGGCCCGGCATCAGCGTCTTGCCGCGCAGGTCGATGCGCTCTGCCGCCGCCGCATGGATCGGATGCTCGGAAACCTCGACGATGCGGCCGTCCTCCACGAGGACATCGAGGCCGTCGATGAGCGCGTCCTGCGAAGGATCGAGGAAGCGTCCGCCGGTGAAGAGAATGGGGCTCACGCCGAGGTTCCTTCCTTGCCGCTCACATGGCCGTAGATCTCGGCAGCGCGTTCCGCCGTGAGGTAGCCGTTCTTGAGATCGTTCTCGATCGCGGCCCGCGAGCGCTGCTTCGGGTCGCCGAAGCCGCCGCCATTGCCGGTGACGATGCGCACGACGTCATCCGTGTTCAGCGGGATGTCGGTGCCGAACGAATAATGCTCGGTCGCCTTGCCCGGCCGCAGCACCTCGACATAGTTCGGCGTGCCATCGAGACCGCCCGCGACGCCCCATGGCGGGATGCGCGAGCGCGTATAGCCGACCGAGAGGAAGTTGTTGTCGGCGCGGACGCGGTAATGCACCTCGATGCCCTTGCCGCCGCGCCATTCGCCCTCGCCGCCCGATTCCGGGTTGAGCGCCATCTGGTCGACGGTGAGGCCGTAGCGCGCCTCGGCCACCTCGGCCGGGCAGTTGAACGTGTCGCCATGGAAGCCGGAGAAGATGGCGCTGTTGCCGTCCCTGCCCTGCTGGGCACCCCAGCCGCCGAGCTGCGGCTCAACGATCGTGTAGTGGCGGCCATGGTCGGGATGCGGCCCGCCGACGACCGTGCCGCAGATCGAGGCGAAATTGCCGGCCGGCACGAGCCCCGGCAGATGCGGCGCCAGGCAGCGCAGCAGCAGGTCGAACAGCCGGATCTCGACTTCCGAATAATAGCCGAGCGCGCCGGGCTCCTCGACGTGGAAGATGGTGCCGGGCTTGGTGATGACGCGGAGCGGGCGGAAGAAGCCGCCATTGCCGGGCGCCTGCGTATCCGTCACCGCTTTGAAGGCGAGCTGCGCGGAGATCTCGACGCCCTCGCGGCTCGAATTCTTGGAGCCGGACTGCTTGGGATTGTCGCGCAGATCGATGACGAACTCGTCGTCCTTGATCTCGATCGTGACCTTGTAGATCGCGCCGTCGTCCTGCTCCTCGGCGAAATGATAGACGCCCTTGGGCAGCGTCTTCAGCGCCGCGCGGGCACGCCGCTCGCCGAGTTCCATGAAGTCGTCGAGCGCAGCCTCGAAGGTGTCTGTCCCGTACTTCTCGACCAGCTCAAGGATGCGCCGCTCGCCGATCCGCACGCCGGCAATACCGGCCCACAGATCGCCGCGCAGATAATCCGGCAGGCGCGAATTGATATAGAGGATGTCGAAGACGGCCTGGTTGGCGACGCCAGCATCGAACAGCTTCACCGCCGGAATGCGCACGCCTTCCTGGAAGATCGACGTCGCGTCCGACGACATCGAGCCGGGCACCATGCCGCCGACATCGTTCCAATGCGCGATATTCGCGGTCCAGGCGATGATTCGGCCTTCCGAGAAGACCGGCAGCGCCAGGATCATGTCGTTGAGATGGGTGACGCCGCCCCAATAGGGATCGTTCGAGGCGAACATGTCGCCGGGCTTGATCGTCTCGATCGGGTGTTTGGCAAGAATGCCCTTCACCGCCTTGTCGAGCACGCCGACAAAGGCCGGAATGCCGGCGCCGGAGGACGCGATCTCGCCCTTGCCGTCGCAGATGCCGGTGCCGAGGTCGAGCACCTCATAGATGATCGCGCTCATCGAGGTCTTGCGCTGCGCGGCGAACATCTCGTCCGCCACCGCTTCCAGCGCGTTCTGGATGATGTCCAGCGTGACCGGATCGTAGGTCGTGTCGCTCATCGCCCTCAGCCCTTGATCTCGATATGGGTGTTGCCGAAATCGTCGATGGAGACGCGGTTTCCCGGATGGACCACGATGGTGGTGCCGGGGTCCTCGATGATCGCGGGACCGGCGAAGCTCATGCCGGGCTCCAGCTTCTCGGCATTGTAGATCGTCGCCTCGTGCACGCCCTCGGTCGCATAGTCGACGCTGCGGCGGCCCTTGATCGCGTCTTCGAGCCGCGCCCCGGTCTTCGGCAGGGCGACGATCTCGAGCTTGCCGACCTCGGCCGAGGCGATGAGGTGCAGCCCGACGATCTCGATCGGGGCCGTGAGGCGATAGGTGTATTCGCGCTCATAGATCTCGTGGAACGCCGAGACCATGGCCGCCATCTTGGCGGCGTCGACCGGGCCCGGTTCGATCGGCACCTCGACGGAGTGCTCCTGGTTCTGGTAGCGGCACTTCACCAGCGGCTTGAAGCGCACCTGGTCGGCCGCGACGCCCTCGGCGCCGAACTGCCCCGCGGCATGCGCCGTCGCCTCGCCGACGAGCGCATCGAGCGCTGCGGCGTCGGTCTCGTCGATCAGCTTCGTCACGAAATAATCGCGGCGAAGGTCGGACATCATCATGCCCCAGGCCGAGAACACCGGCGCGCCGCGCGGCACGACCACCTTCTTGACGCCGAGTTCCTGGCCGAGCGCCACGCCATGCATCGCGCCGCCGCCGCCGAAGACGACCAGCGTGAAGTCGCGCGGGTCATGGCCGCGGTTGAGCGAGACCAGCTTGAGCGCGTTGACCATGTTGGAATTGGCGATGCGCACGATGCCGCGCGCCGCCTCGACCAGGCCGACGCCGAGCTTCTCGGCGAGCGGGGCCAGCGCGTTCTCGACGGCCGCCATGTCGGCGATCACCTCGCCGCCGCAGAAATAGTCGCGATTGATGCGGCCGAGCACGAGATTGGCGTCGGTCGTGGTCGGCTGCGTACCGCCGCGGCCATAGGCGGCGGGGCCCGGCGAGGCGCCGGCTGATTGCGGGCCGACATGCAGCTTGCCGAATTCGTCGACGCGGGCGATCGAGCCGCCGCCATTGCCGATCTCGACCAGATCGACCACCGGAACCATGATCGGATAGCCGGACGACTTGCGGCTGCGCTCGATCCAGTAGTCGGTCTTGATGTTGACGTGGCCGTTCTCGATCAGCGAGCATTTCGCCGTCGTGCCGCCGATATCGAGCGCCAGCACATTCGGCTCGCCGATGATGCGGCCTAGTTCCGCCGCGCCCCAGAAGCCCGAAGCCGGGCCGGATTCGACCATGGTGATCGGGATCGCCTTGGTCGAGCGCAGCGAGTCGACGCCGCAATTCGACTGCATGATGTAGAGGCGGCCCTTGTAGCCCTCGGCGTTCAGCCCCTCCTCGATGCGCGAGAGGTAGCGCTCGGCGACCGGCTGGACATAGGCGGAGAGCACGGTCGTGTTGGACCGCTCATATTCACGCCATTCGCGGGTGATCTGGTACGAGGCGACGACCGAGACCTCGGGCCAGAGCCGCTTCACCTCCGCCGCGACCGCCGCCTCATGCGCCGGGTTGGCATAGGCATGCAGCAGGCAGACGGCGACTGCCTGGACACCCTCGGCGCGAAAATCATCGAGGATCGCCGGCAGCACCGAGAGATCGACCGGCACTTTCTCCTCGCCGCGATAGGAGATGCGGCCGGGTACCTCGCGCCGCAGATGCCGCGCCACGAAGGGAGCCGGCTTCTCATACATCAGGTTGAAGAAGTCCGGCCGGTTGCCCCGCGCGATCTCCAGCACGTCGCGGAAGCCCTCGGTCGTGATCAGCGCCGTCTTCGCGCCCTTGCGCTCGGTCAGCGCGTTGATCACCACGGTCGTGCCATGCGCGAAGAAATCCACCGCGCGGATATCGACCTCGCCCTTGGCGAGCACGTTGAGAACACCGGCCTCGAAGTTCGGCGGCGTGGTGTCGGATTTCGCGGTGCGGATCGTCTGGCGGCCGGTGGTCCGATCCGTCTCGAAATAGACGAGGTCGGTGAAGGTCCCGCCCACATCCGTCGCCACTCTGAGCGTCGTCTCAGCCATTCTTCTGTTCCGTCCTCTCGAAGCGCTCAGGCCTTCCCGGCGACCCGGTCGGCGGCCATGAAGGCGATCGCCGCATAGGGCGCGAGCTTCATCGCCTCGGCGACGCGCTCGGGCGTGTAGTAGCCGGCGACGTCGAGCAGGTTCAGCGTGCCGATCACCTCGCCGGCGACGACCACGGGGATGTTGCAGCCGGACTCGCAGCCGAGCGACTGGATCAGCGGCCAGTCAGCGAACACCTCGGCGATCTGCGCGATGGTCACCGAGACATAGGGCTGCTTGCGCTCGATCACCGTTTCCGACCACTTGCCGATCGACATCGGCTTCAAGCCGCCGGTGGGATAGGCCGTCTCGTTGTCGGAATAGGAGCGGCGGGCCTGGCCGGCGGCCGCGTCATAGGTCATCGCGGTGAAGAGCTTGGTGCCGATCGTTTCCTTGGTGATCTTCTCGATCACCGCGAATGCGGCCCGCGGCTGATCCGGCTCGGCCACCGCCGCCATGAACTCGTCCCAGTAGTCGTGAATGCCCTTCGCCATCGGAAACTCCCTGTCCGATGCGCAAACTATCCTGTGTCCAGATTGTCGACAAGCACTGATTTGACGATGATCACGATGAATTCAGAGGCAGTTTTCCGAGCCTCCGTACGCAAGCCGCTGATTGGATTACCTTTATCGTTCCATCAAAACGTCGTCAGGCGCCGCGCAGGCTGGCGAGCGTCGCCACGACCAGCCGCGTTCCGCCATCGGCGAGCAGCGTGACGCCGATCGCCGTGAGCAGGATTCCGGCGATGCGGGCGAGGATCATGCGGGCCCGCGCCGACACGCGCCGATGGACATGGCCGGCTGCGATCAGCGTCAGCGCCGCGACGGCGCCATAGCCGATGCCGGCCAGCGTGTAGCCGATCTGGTCCGCCACGCCCTCGGCGTTCGACGAGAAGGCGACGATCATGCCGAAGCTGGTCCCGCCGATGGTCAGCGGAAAGGTGACCGGCGTGAACATGATGCTCTGCCAGCCCTGCCCGCTCTCGCGGCCCTCGGTTTCCTTCACCGCCGCCGCCTGCTCCGGCGCCACCTCGCCGGCGCCCTGCATCATCGGCACGCCGGCGAGCAGGATCGCGATGCCGCCGGTGACGGTCAGAGCGGCCGTCGAGACGCCGAGGAGGCGCAGCAGCGGCTCGCCGAGCCACACGGCGGCCAGGACGAAGATCGCGACATTGACGAACAGTCCGGCCGCCAGGCGGCGCTGGTCGCCGCGCGTGAAATGGCCAACCACCTGCATGAAAGCCGACAGCGCCGCCAGCGGGCTGAACAGCGCGACCAGCGCCATGAACATCACGAACGGATAGGCCTCGGTCATGCGATTTTCCCTTTGCTTCTTCTTGTTTCAGTCGCGTCCGGTCTGACTCCGGCGGCCGGCAGGCGACCGGTCTTCAACATGACGAGGGCGACGTGTAAGAGAGGAGTGAGACGGACATCCTGCCGCCCGCCGGAACTTCGCATGCCCACACGCTCGATCTGGTCCCGACTTGCGCTCATGCCGGCCTTGCGGGCCGCCGTCCTCGTGATCGCCACCGCAGCGAGCCTCACCGCCTGCGCATCGCGGCCCGAAGGACTGCTGGTACCGGTCGAGGTCCCTGCACCCGGCGCAACCAAGGTGGATATGCTCGTCGCCACCACCCGCGCGAAGGATGCTTCCGGCGCGGACTTCTTCACCGGCGAGCGCGGCGATGCGCTGTCGATCTCCAACATCGTCGTCTCGATTCCGCCTGTCCACGTCAAGGGCAATGTCGAATGGCCCCCGCGTGCCCCGGCGGACCCCGAGCGCTACTTCACCACGACATCGATCGATGCGCTCTCGCCCTCCGCGGCCCGCAACTGGTTCAACACGCATGTCTCGCGCTCCCGCCGCGTGCTGATCTTCGTGCATGGCTTCAACACGCCCTTCGACGCCTCCGTCTTCCGCTTCGCGCAGATCGTGAACGACACCGATGCAGGCATGGCGCCGGTCCTGTTCTCATGGCCCTCGCGCGGCAGCCTCCTCGACTATAATTACGACCGCGAGAGCGCGACCTTCTCGCGCGGCGAACTCGCGCAGGTCATCGAGGCGGCGGCCTCCAGTCCCAAGGTCGACGAGGTCATCATCATGGCCCATTCGATGGGAAGCTGGGTCGCCATGGAAGCGCTGCGCGACATTGCGCTGCATCGTGGCCGCGTCCCCGCCAAGGTCCGCGACGTCATCCTGGCCTCGCCCGATCTCGACCTCGACGTCTTCCGCAAGCAGGTCGCCGATCTCGGCCCGAAGCGGCCGCATTTCACGGTGTTCGTCTCGGCGAACGATCGCGCGCTCCGCGTGTCACGTCTGATCGCCGGCCGCGTGACGCGCGTCGGCGCGGTGGATCTCACGCAGGAGAGCTACCGCACGCAGCTCAAGTCGGCCACCGGGTTCACCGTCATCGACCTCTCCAAGATCGAGGACGGCGACAACCTGAACCACAGCCAGTTCGCGACCAGTCCGGAGGTGGTGCGCCTTCTGGGCGCGGGCCTGATCGACGACGGGGGGCTCTCGGCCGGAGACCGCCATAACGGCGGCGACCAGTTGGCCGCAACGGCCGTCGGCACCGGACAGGTGCTCGGCTCGGTCCTCTCGGCGCCCATCATGATCATCCAGGGCGGCACGCGGAACTGAGGCGCGGCAGGCGGGGGGGGGGGGGGGGGGGGGGGGGGGGGGGGGGCGGGGGCGGGGGGGGGGGGGGGGGGGGGGGGGGGGGGCGGGGGGGGGGGGGGGGGGGGGGGGGGGGGGGGGGGGGGGGGGGGGGGGGGGGGGCGCCCGCCCCCCCCCCCCCCCCCCCCCCCCCCCCCCCCCCCCCCCCCCCCCCCCCCCCCGCGCTTCGTTCCCCTGCGGCGACTATCGACGGATGGAGCACCAAACTGCGCCGGCGTCGATCTCGGCAATCTCGGCCTCGACTTCGAGCCCTCACCTCCATCCAATCCGGCGTCATGCCGGCGGACGCCGGCATCCATTCAGCCTGAGGCGTCCGATCGTCTTGCGCTTCGGCTGTACGGATCCCGGGTCAAGCCCGGGATGACGGCGGAGTGTGGGGCGATGGCGTTACGAGCTCGACCGCCGAGACCCAGGACGGCCGGCGCCCGTCGGCTCAGCCCGCGATGACCCTGCCCTGTGCCCGATCCCCCAGCCAGTCCTCGACATAGAGGCGCATGGCGGCGATGCGGCCGATGGCCATCAGCGGCATGCAGAGCGCGATGCCGAGCGTGCCGAAGAGCGCGCCGAAGAGGACGATGCCGATCAGGGTCCAGGCGGGCGGGATATGCGCCGCGGAGCGCTGGATCAGGGGGCCGATCACATAGCCCTCGATCGTCTGGATCACCGTGTAGATGCCGACCGCCCACAGGAACATCGGCAGGCCGAGCGGCATGGCGACGAGGCCGATCGGTACGCCGGCGAGAATCGGACCGAGATAGGGGATGAAATTGAGCAGCCCGGCCTGAAGCCCGAGCACGATGGCGCCCGGCAGGCCGAGCAGGTAGAGCGCGAACCAGGTCGCGACGCCCATGATCAGCATGCGGACAGCCTGGGCGATCAGCCACAGGCGCAGCGACTTGCCCATCTCGTCCATCACGGCGCGCACGCGCGCGCGCCGGTCGAGCGGCACGAACACGACGATGCTTTCGCGATAGGCCTTGGGATCGAAGGCGAGCATCAGCCCGACGAAGATGATGATGATCGTGCTCGCGAGCAGGCTCGATGCCGTGCCCACGGCGAACTGGGCGTGCCCGAAGAGCTGGCTGTGCTCCGGGATCAGGCTCGACAGCGTCGGCGGCTCATCCGTGCCGAGGAAGTCGATGCCATAGGCGATCAGGCGCTGCTGCAGATAGGCGAGCTGCTGCTCCATGATCACGATCAGGCTGCGCACCTGCGCCGGCAGGCCGAGCGCACCGCGCAGCAGGCCCCAGAAGGACAGGAACGTCAGCGCCGCAATGACGATCGACAGGCGCAAGGCGCGCGGGATCGGCAGAACGGGGCGAAGAGCCCGCGTCATCGCGTCGAGGAAGGCGGCGAACAGCACGCCGGCGAACAGCACGAGCAGGCTCGACGAGGTCCACCAGACGAGCGCGAGCCCAATTCCGACGCCGATGAGCGCGAGCGCCAGCGCGAAATGTCGCCGCCATCGCGCCCACTCGCCCGCTTCCACTGCGCGGTCCTGTTCGCTCATGCCTCAAGCCCCGTGATCCGGGCGACGACGCCCCCTCGCCTCTTCGCATGCCGGCACGCCGCCCGCCAGAGCGGCGGCGCGCCGCGCCGGTCTCTCAGGCCGGCGACGGTGTCAGCGGCTCGGCGGGCTTGGCCGGCTCGACGGCCGGCACGCCGGCTTCCGGCTTGCCGCTCTCGCCCTCGCGCACGCGATAGAACACGACATAGAGCGAGGGCAGGTAGACCAGCGTCAGGATCGTCGCCACCAGTAAGCCGCCCATGATCGCGAACGCCATCGGGCCCCAGAAGATGGTGAAGGCGATCGGGATCATGCCGAGCACGGTCGAGATCGCCGTTAGCATGATCGGGCGGAAGCGCGAAACCGTCGCTTCCACGACCGCATCCCAGGGCGCGAGACCTTTTCCCCGCTCCGTTTCGATCTGCTCGAGCAGGATGACCGCGTTTTTCGCGATCAGGCCGAGCAGCGACAGGATGCCGAGGATGGCGACAAAGCCAAGCGGGCGGTTGAACAGGAACAGCGCGCCGACGACGCCGATCAACCCCATCGGGACCACCGCGAGCACCAGCGCCAGACGCTTGAAGCTCTGGAGCTGCGCCATGAGGATCGAGACCATCAGGAAGATCATGAAGGGCACGACCGCCATGACGGAGGCTTGCGAGGAGGCGCTTTCCTCCACCGTGCCGCCGACCACGATCTGATAGCCCGCCGGGAGCGAAGCCTGAAGCTTCGCGACCTGCGGCGCCAGCGCGTCGACGACCGCCTCGGGCGAGCCGCCCGGCGCGACATCGGCCTGAACCGTCAGCGTCGGCACGCGGTCGCGCCGCCAGATGATCGGATACTCCTGGCCGAAATCGAAGCTGGCGAGCTGGCTGAGCGGCACGGTCCTGCCGTTCTGGAGCGGCACCTGCAGCGTGCGAAGATTGGCCAGCGAAACGCGCTGTTCGTCCGTCGCGCGGGCAATCACGTCGACGAGATAGATATCGTCGCGCAGCTGCGTCACCCGCGTCCCGCTGACGACGGAATTCAGCACCTGCGCCAGCGTCGCGGAGGAAAGGCCGAGCAGGCGCGCCTGATCCTGGTCGATCTTCACGCGGACCATGCGCGAAGGTTCCATCCAGTTGAAGTTGACCCGCAGCGCGTCGGGATCGCTGGAGAGAATCCGACCGAGATCGAGCGAGATGTCGCGGACCTGGTTCACATCCGGCCCGCTGACGCGATACTGCACCGGCCAGCCGACCGGCGGTCCGAGCTCGAGCGGTGAGACGCGCGAGATCGTCTCCGGGAAATCCTCGGCCAGCAGCTTCTCGAGCTTCGCCTGCAGGCGGATGCGCGCATCGACATCCTTGGCGATGACGACCGACTGCGCGAAGAAGCTGTTGGGCAGCTCGACATTGAGCGGCAGGTAGAAGCGGATCGCGCCGCGGCCGACATAGGTGCTCCAGCGCTCGACATCCGGATCGGAGCCGAGGATCGCATCGAGCTTGCCCGACACGTCGCTGGTCGCGAAGACCGAGGCATTCTGCTTGAGGCGAAGGTCGACCAGCAGCTCCGGCCGGTCGGAGGCCGGGAAGAACTGGCGCGGCACATGCGGCAGCAGGAGCAGCGCGCCGACAAAGGCGGCGATCGCGACGCCGATCGTGATCCAGCGGGCGCGCATGGCACCAACCAGGACCGCACGGAACGCGCCGAGCACGGCACCCGGCTTGGCATCGGCCTTTTTCGGCTCCTTCGGCGCCTTGAGCAGCGCCGCGCTGACGAGCGGCGCGAACAGGACGGCGCCGAGCCAGGAGACGACGAGCGCGATGCCGACCACGGCGAAGATCGAGAAGGTGTATTCGCCGGCCGAGCTCTGCGCGAAGCCGATCGGCACGAAGCCGGCGGCCGTGACGAGCGTTCCCGTCAGCATGGGCAAGGCCAATGTTCGGAAGGTTTCCGACGCCGCCTTCTCCTTGGTCTCGCCGCTCGCGAGCCGCGATGTCATGGAATCGACCATGGTCATGGCGTCGTCGACGAGCAGCGACAGCGCGATGATCAGCGCGCCGAGCGAGATGCGCTGCAGGTCGATGCCCTTGATCTGCATCACCACGAAGACCATGGCGAGCGACAGCGGGATGGCGAGCGCCACCACCGTGCCAGCGCGCACGCCCAGCGCCACGAAGGAGACGACGGCGATGATGCCGATCGCCTGCCAGAGCGAGGCGGTGAAATCGCCGATCGCGTGGTCCACCACGACCGCCTGGTCCGCCACGATGCTCGGCTCGATGCCGAGCGGCAGGTTGGCGGTGATCTCGGCCATCGCCTTGCGAATATTGGTGCCGAGCGCCAGCACGTCGCCACCGTCGCGCATCGAGATGCCGAGGCCGATCGCCGGCTTGCCATTGACGCGGAACATGGGCTGCGGCGGATCGGAGAAGCCGCGATGCACCTCGGCGATGTCCCGAAGACGGATAAGCCGCCCGTTCGAAACGAAGTTGAGGTCCAGCAGGTCCTGCTCGGAATTGAACGCGCCGGTGACGCGGAGCGCGATGCGCTCGTCGCCCGTCTCCAGCACGCCGGAGGGCGCGACCGCGTTCTGCGCGCGCAGCGCGGCGATCAGCGCCTGGCGGTCTATGCCGAGGCCGGCGAGCTGCTCGGTCGAGAACTCGACATAGATCTTCTCGTCCTGCGCGCCGATGATCTCGATCTTGGAAACGTCGGGCACGTGCAGCAGCTTGGAGCGCACATCCTCGACATAGTCGCGCAGTTCGCGCTGCGTGAAGCCGTCGGCGGTGAAACCGTAGATGATGCCGTAGGTGTCGCCGAAATCATCGTTGAAGAACGGCCCGATCACACCCTGCGGCAGGGTGAAGGTGATGTCGCCGATGCCCTTTCGGACCTCGTACCAGACATCCGGGGTCTCCTTCGAGGTGACCTCGTCCTTCAGCGTCACGAACAGCGTCGTCTCGCCGGCGCTGGTCTGGCTGCGGATATTGTCGACCTCGGGGATCTCCTGGATCTTGCGCTCCAGCCGTTCGGTCAATTGCGAGAGCGTGTCGTCGATCGTCGCGCCCGGCCACACCGCATGCACGATCATGGTCTTGATCGTGATCGCAGGGTCCTCGTTGCGGCCGAGATTGACGAAGGCCGCACCGCCCGCGACGACGAAGGCGATCATCCAGTAGATGACGAAAGAGCGATGCTTCAGCGCCCAGGCCGAGATGTTGAAGCCGTTCATGAGGCACCGCCGACCAGACGCACCTTCTGGCCCGGATGCAGCGCCTGCACGCCGGCCGTCACGACGATCTCGCCGCTGGCGAGGCCGCTGGCCACGATCACGGTCGCCGGGTCGTGGCGTGCGATCTCGATATTGCGGAGCGATACCGTCTCGGCCGCCGGATCGACGACGAACACCGCCGGACGATCATTGGCCGTCGTCAGCGCGCTCGCCGGCAGCGACATCACCGGGCCGCTGTCGAGCTTCAGCGTGCCCGTGACGGTCGAGCCGAGACGCATCGCCTCGGGCGGATTGTTGATGCCGACGCGCACCGGGAAGGTCCGCGTCGCGGCGTCGGCCTGCGGCGCGATCTCGCGTACGCGGCCGATGGCGCTGACGGTCGGATCGTCGGTCAGGCGAATCACGATCTCCGAATCCGGCGGCGCGGAGCGCAGCACCTGCGCCGGCACGTCGAAGACGGCGTCGCGGCCGTCCTGCCGTGCGAGCTGCACGATCATCTGCCCGGCCTGCACCACCTCGCCCGGCTCGGCGCCGCGGGCGGTGATCGTGCCGTCGACATCGGCCTTCAGTTCGGTGAAGGCAACGCGGTCGCGCGCGATCTCCAGCTGCGCCTCGGCATCATCGAGCTGCGAGCGCGCGGCGAGCAGCGCCTGGCGCGCCTGGTCGTGGTTGGCGCGCGTCGTGAAGCCGTTGCCCAGCAGGTGATCCTGACGGTCGAACGCGTTCTGCGCCGTGACGAGCTGGCCTTCGGCGGCGGCCAGCGCGGCCTGCGCCGAGCGCAGCGCATTGAGTTCATTGACAGGGTCGAGCTTGGCCAGCACCTGGCCGGCCGTCACGCGGTCGCCGACATTGACGGGCCGCTCGATCATGCGGCCCGAAATGCGGAACGCCATCGCGGCCTCGTTCTGGGCCTGGACATTGCCGGTGAGGACGACCGTATCGCCGCTGTCGGCCTCGGCGACCAGCACGGTGCGAACCGGCCGCGCATCGGCCTTCGGCTGCTCGTCCTGCCGCTGGCAGGCCGCAAGCAGCGGAACCATCGCAACGAACGCCGCCACGGCGACCAGCGCCCCCTTGCTGCGCGCACGAGACGTCGGGCTGTGCATGTCAGGTCTCATCCTCTGATCCCGGTTTCGGCCCGCACAGTGCGAGCACCCGGCCATCTTTTCGATTCGCAGGTCTTGTCCGCCGCCAGCCCCCGCGCAGCAGCAGAAACCCGATTCTGGTATTCATTACAATCTCTTGCCGCATTGCAAACAGAGCGACGCGCGGGCATGCTATCGTCAGTACATCGAAATGTAACGAGCATGGCGTCTCATGGTTTGGCGCCACGTCCCAATTGAGTGTCGATCGGAACCGGCGCTTGTCAACGTCCATCATATCGATAAACCCTAGATGACGCCCCTCCCTGCGTGACATCTTCAGTCACTTGCGGGGCGTCGATCGGAGCAGATATCGGACGCCCATCGGCATGCGGCTTCGCCGGACTGAGCCCTGAAGATCCACCGGACGGACGGTTCGACATGCAGGATTTGACCACCTCTTCGAACCCGTCGGCCGGCTCGAAGGCCGTATCGCGCCGCAGCACGCTGGCGGCGTCCCCGTCATGGAGGACGCGATGACGAACGCTGTTCCCGCCAGCCGGCGATTCCCCTTCGTGCGCGCCGCCGTGCTGTTCCTCGTCTGGCTCGTTCTGACCGACGCGCGGCTCGCAGATGTGCCCGTGGGGCTTCTCGCGGCCTTCCTCGGAGCGCTCGCCAGCCGCTCGCTGGCGCCTGAAACGCTCACCACGCCGCGTGCCGGCGCGCTGCTTTCCTATGCCGTCCGCTTCCTGCGCCAGTCGGTGCTGGCCGGCTTCGACATCGCCCATCGCGCCTTCTCGCCGTCACTTCCCCTGAAGCCCGGCATGGCGCAGTTCACGCCGACCCTGCCACCCGGCCCGGCGCGCACGCTCTTCGCCGACCTCGCCTCGATGGCGCCCGGCACATTGCCGACCGGCGAGACCGCCGACGGCGCCATGGAGTTGCATTGTCTCGATACCGACATCGATGCCGCCGCACAGTTGGCCGATGACGAGACGCGCCTGATGGCCGCGCTCGGACTCGAGGCGCAGAAAGAGCGGTTGGCCGGATCATGACCGCGTTCCTCAACATCGCCGCCTTCGTCGTGCTGCTCGGCGTCGCCATCGGGCTCGTCCGTGTGCTGCGGGGGCCATCGCGCGCCGACCGGCTGATGGCGGTGCAGCTTCTGGGCAGCGGCAGCGTGGGCGCCTGCCTGCTGCTCGCCTTTGCCGGCGGCCGCTTCGCCTTCATCGACATCGCGCTGACGCTGGCGCTCCTCGCCGCCTTCGCCGCGATCGCCTTCTCGCTGAGCGCGCTCGATTCGGGCCGCGAGGGAGAGATCGGAGGGCCCGAATCGTGAGTCTCCTCGCCGATCTCTTCACCGTCGCCGCCGTCACGCTCGGGCTCGTCTTCTTCGTGGCCGGAACGGTCGGAATCATCCGTTTTCCCGATTCGCTATCGCGCCTGCATGCCCTGACGAAGGCCGACAATCTCGGCCTCGGCTTCATCGTGCTCGGCCTGTTGCCGCAATGCGCGGGCGTGTTCGACGCGCTCAAGCTCTTGTTCATCTGGCTGCTCGTGCAGTTCGCCGGGGCGACCGGCGCGCAGCTCGTGGCGCGGGTGCTGCGCCGTGAGGAGCGGCCATGACCGAAACCGCCTTCTTCGACACGCTGCTCGTCGTCACCATGATCGGCCTCGCGATCTGGATGATCGTCGTGCGCGACGTGTTCGCGGCGATCATCGGCTTCATGGCCTTCGGCCTGCTGCTCTCGCTCGTCTGGCTGCGCATCGAAGCGCCGGATGTCGGTCTGACAGAGATCGCCGTCGGCGGCGGGGCCACCGGCGTCATGCTGCTGCGCGCCCGCGGTCTCGCCAGTGCCGGCGACGCCATGAACGCGGTGCCGAGCGTCCCCTTCCGCGTCCTCGTCGGCGTGCTGGCAGGCGCCGTCGCGCTGTTCCTCGGGGCGCTGGTCGTCTTCCCGCCGGCCGTGGCGCCGACGCTGGCCCCGCTCGCCGCCGAGCATCTCGCTTCGACCGGCGTCGGCAACCCGATCACCGCCGTGCTGATGGCCTATCGCGCCTTCGACACCTTCCTCGAGACGGTCGTGGTGCTGCTCGCGCTGATCGGCGTCTGGTCGCTCACGCCGGACGGCGCCTGGGGCGCACGGCCGCGGGTCGCGTCCGCCGATGTTCCCGCGCCGCTGCTCCTGCTGGCGCAATGGCTGGTGCCGCTCGGCATCGTCATCGGCATCTACATCACCTGGGTCGGCGCCGACGAACCGGGCGGCAAATTCCAGGGCGCGACCATCCTTGCGGCCATGTGGATGCTTGTCATGATGGCGGGCCTCCGCTCGGCGCCCGCGCTCTCCAGCCGCCGCCTGCGCATCGCGCTCGTCGTCGGACCGGCGATCTTCATCGCGATCGGCGTGTCCGGCTTTCACTTCGCCGGCGCGTTCCTCGCCTATCCCGATGGTCTCGCCAAGCCGCTGATCCTCGCGATCGAGGCAGGCCTGCTGATCTCGATCGCTGCCATGCTGGGCATGCTGCTCGCCGGCCCGCCGCTGGAGGGGGACCGCCCATGACCGGCGCCACCTTCGACACGGCCACGCTCTACGGCCTCTGCGGCGCGGCGCTTGTCGGCATCGGCCTGTTCGGCCTCGTGCTGGATCCGAAGCCGATCCGCAAGATCCTCGCCTTCAATCTCGTCGGCGCCGGCGTCTTCCTCGTCTTCGGCGTGATCGCGCGCCGCGGCGCGGCCGCCGGCTTTGGCGGCGACCCCGTCCCGCAGGCCCTCGTGATCACCGGTATCGTCGTCGCCTTCTCCGCCACCGCCCTCGCCGTCACCCTGGTGCAGCGCCTCTCCTCGGCCGCGACCGATGCCGGCCAGCCCGGCCAGGCTGCGTCCGTGCCGCCGAAGGGCGAGACGGGAACCCCGGGGCAGGGAGACGCGGCGTCATGACCACGCCTCTCGCCCTCCCCTTCCCGGCCGATACGACGCCCGGCGGCTTCCTGCTCGTCCTCGCGATTCTCGTGCCGATCATCGGCATCCTGCTGATCTGGACGCTCGGATCGCGGCGCACCGAGCTGGTCGCGCTGACGACGCTCGCCATCGGCGCCGCCATCGCGCTCGCCATCCTGACCGAACTCACCGGAACCGGCAGCGCGGTGATCTATCTCGTCGGCGGCTGGCGACCGCCGCTCGGATTGGCGCTGCGGGCCGACGGGCTCTCGGTCGTGCTGATCGTGCTGACGGCGATCGTCATCGGCGCCGTCGGCATCTTCGCCAAGGGCCAGTTCGGCTACGATCCGGACGCGCCCGAGAAGCGCGCGCCGACCGTCTTCTGGACGCTGTTGCTCGGCATTTCCGGCGCGCTCAACCTGATCTTCCTCGGCGACGACCTCTTCAACCTCTTCGTCGCCATCGAGCTCGTGACCTTCACCGCCGTGCCGCTCGTCTGCCTCGACGGCAAGGCCGAGACGATGCGCGCGGCGCTGCGCTATCTCCTGTTCGCGCTGCTCGGCTCGGTCATGTATCTGCTCGGCGTCGCGCTGATCTATTCCGGCTATGGCACGCTCGACATCGCGCTGCTGAAGTCGGTGGCGCGGGTCGAGCCGCTGCTCTTCATCGCCATCGCGCTGATGACGGTCGGCCTGCTCGCCAAGACGGCGCTGTTCCCGCTGCATATCTGGCTGCCGGCCGCCCATGCCGGCGCGCCGGCCGCGGCCAGCGCCGTGCTGTCGGCCCTCGTGGTGAAGGGCTCGTTCTTCATCATCCTGCGGCTCTGGTTCGACATCCTGCCGGCAGAGGCGACCGGGCTCGGCGCGCAGATGCTCGCCGGCCTCGGCGCGCTCGCCATCCTGTTCGGCAGCGTGATCGCGATCTGCCAGGCGCGGCTGAAGCTGCTCATCGCCTATTCGACCGTCGCGCAGATCGGCTATCTGTTCCTGATGTTCCCGCTCGCGACCGGCTCCGAGGCGACGCCCGCCTTCGCCTCGATCGCCTGGACCGGCGGCATCCTGCAGCTTGCCTCGCATGCCTTCGCCAAGGCCGCGATGTTCCTCGCCGCCGGCCTCGTCTACGACGCCTTCGGCCATGATCGCATCTCCGGCCTCGCGGGGGCCGGCCGCGTCATCCCGATCACCTTCATCGCCTTCGGCCTCGGCGGCATGTCCCTGATGGGCCTGCCACCGAGCGGCGGCTTCTCGGCCAAATGGCTGATGCTGAACGCTTCCGTTGGCGAAGGCCAATGGTGGTGGGCAGCAGTCATCCTCTGCGGCGGCCTGCTCGCGGCCGGCTATGTCTTCCGCGTCCTGGTCCCGGCCATGGCCCGGCCGCTGGCGCGCATCAAGGTCAAGGGCCCCGTCTCGCGGCGGCGCGAGCTGGTCGCGCTGGCGCTGGCGATCATGGCGCTGCTGATCGGCTTCGTGCCGCTCGAGCCGGCGCCGCTTCTCGGCATCGGCCGTGGCGCCGAGGCCGGATTGCTGGTTCCCGGAGGGCTCGCACCATGAGCGGTTCGCTTCTCTCGGGTGACGCCACCAATGGCGCGGGCCTGCTGCTGGCGCTCGCCCTCCTCTTTCCGCTCGTGCTGGCGGTCGGCCTTTCCTTCCCCGCCGCCCGTGCGCGCATCGGCACGCTGCTCGCCATCGCGCCGCTGCCCGCGCTCGCTGTCGCCCTGCTCGGCAATGGCGCCCGCTTCGTCATGCCCGGCCCGTTCCGCCTGACGCTCGCCCTCGACGCCTCTGGCGCCATGCTCATGGGCGCCGCGGCGCTGCTCTGGACCGCGGCGGCGCTCTATGCACCGGCTTACTGGCAGGGTGGCTCGATGCTGCGCCGCGCCGGCCTCTGGTGGCTGTTCACGCTCGCCGGCAGCCTCGGCGTGTTCGTCGCCGACGACGTCGTCTCGTTCTACCTCCTGTTTTCGCTGGTCAGCCTCGCCGCCTATGGCCTCGTCGTGCTGGAGGGCAATTCGTCGGTCCGCCGCGCCGGCGCGATCTATGTCGGCTTCGCGGTGCTCGGCGAGGCGTTCCTGCTGATCGCCTTCGTACTGCTCGCCAATGCCTCGCCAGGCGGCAGCCTCGCCATTGCCGATGTCGTGCAGGGCTTGCCCTTCTCGCCGTGGCGCGACTGGACGCTGCTGTTCCTCATCCTCGGCTTCGGCACCAAGATGGCGCAGGTGCCGCTGCACCTGTGGATGCCGCTTTCCTATCGCGCGACGCCGATCCCGGCCGTCGCCGCGCTGTCCGGCGCCGCGGTCAAGGCCGGCGTCATCGGCCTGGCGCGCTTCCTGCCCTTCGATTCGGGATCCGTGCCCTGGGGCGAGCTCCTGACCGTCATCGGCATGATCTCGGCCTTCTATGGCGTGCTGGTCGGCCTCACCCAGACCAACCCCAAGGCCATCCTCGCCTATTCCAGCATCAGCCAGATGGGCGTCATCGCCGCCGTGCTCGGCATGGGTCTCGCCGCCGGCCGGGCCAGCGCCCCGGCCGAGGCGACCTTCTATGCCGTGCACCATCTCTTCGCGAAAGGCGGCCTCTTCCTCGCGATCGGCGTCGTCGCCGCGACGGGGCGCTGGCGCATCTGGCCCGTGTTCATTCCGGCGGCCTTCGTCGCGCTCGGCATTGCCGGCCTGCCGCTTACCGGCGGCGCGCTCGCCAAGCTCGCCGTCAAGGATGCCCTCGGCTATGGCCTCGTCGGCACGCTCGGCAAGCTCTCGGCGATCGCGTCCACCGTCCTGATGATCCGCTTCCTCACCGTGCTGCGCGGCACGGCGCGGACGGATGCCGGCGAGGCGCTCGCGCCGCTCACGCTCCGACTCGTCTGGTGGGGCGTCGCCGCGCTCGCGGTGCTGGCGCCCTGGATCCTGCTGACGCCCGCGACCGGTTATCCGCTCTCCGACGCCGTCTCGCCGTCGACGCTGTTCGACGGCATCTGGCCCCTCGCGATCGGCGGCCTGCTGGCGATCGGCGGACGACGCCTTCTGCCGAACCCGCCGCGCATCCCGCCGGGCGACATCCTCGCCCTCCTCCGCCCGGTCGGCCGTCTCGCCGGCGCGGCTTCGGTCGCGATCGAGCGGACCGAGGCGCGCCTTCGCGAATGGCCGATCGCCGGCGCGATCTTCCTCGGCCTGGTCCTTGCATTCTCGATTGCGATGTATCTGGCAGGGAGCAGCTGATGTCAGGCGTGAAGCCGGCGAAGGACCTGACCGAGGCACCCATCGCCGGACCGCGTCGACAGAGCCGGAATGCCGGCGCGATGGCCCGCCGCACCGCCGGCCCGCACCTGGCTCGGGCTGTAGCCGAATTGCCGGCGGAACGCCCGGCTGAAGCCGGAGGCATCGCCGAAACCGCAGCGTTCCGCGATCTGCACGATCGACTCGGTCCGCTCCGGATCGGCCAGCGCCACATGGGCCGCGGCAAGCCGCTCCTCCTGGATCACCTGGCGCACGCCACCATAGGGCTCGAAGGCGCGATAGAGACCCGAGCGCGAAATGCCGAGCGAACGCGCCAGAACGTCCGGGGAAAGCTCCTGCGAGAAGAAGTCCCGTCTTATGATCCGCCGTGCCCGCTCGACCAGCGAAAGCGTGGTCCCGTCACGGGCATGCGCGATCTCCTCGGCGCCGCCGGCCGACAGGCACGCGATCATGATCGCCTCGGTCGCCCGCACGATCGCGGAGACATCGGACATCTCGCAGCTCGCCAGCCGCTGCTCGAGGCTCAGCAGATAATCGCTGAGCAGATCGATCATCGTCGTCCGAATCAGCTCCCCGGTGACCGGGTCGAGCTGGGCCGCGATTCGTCCGAGACTGTCGCGCGGCAGATAGAGGCTGATGACGCGGCTGTCATTGCCATGCGCCTCGAACAGATCGGCGAGCGAGCGGAGGTAAAGCCGCGGCGCGCCGCCATCGAGGCGCGGAACGAGCACCAGGCACCAGTGATCGAGCGGCTGACGCCGCAGATGCCGCCAGGAGCGAACCGGCCCTCCGGCTGGCAGAACAGCCCGGGTCAGCGCAAAACGGCCGAAATCCCAGAGAGCGTGCTCCGCGATAAACGGGCTCGACGGCGCGGAAGATATATCGAGTTCGATGGCCTCGCCCATGAATGCGCGCCAGGCGTCCCACTGTTCGCCAGTCGGCAATTGCTCGGTCGAGAAGACGAGAGGGCGGAGTGCGTTCGGCGCACTGCTCAATGTCCTACCGAAATCGGGCTTGATACTGCCCATTTCGCCGGTCCTTTTGCCAAATACTTGGACGTCGAGATTACAGCGGCGGCAATCGGCCCGCAATCACCGCAACCAATCCGGCACGCGCCTTTCCCCGGCTCGACCAGCGGCTGCGACGTTGCGTCCTCGCGGCCGCGGCCGGACGGCCCTCCCATTCCCGCCCGGCGTCCCCCTTCCGCGCGCAACGCGCGACCCCTATTCCGAGAACGGAGCGAGCAGCCATGACTAAAGGCAAGACGAGAAGCTGGAGCGCAGAGGCGCCGCTTCCGATCGACCTCGCCCTGCAAGGCGGCGGTTCGCACGGCGCCTTCACCTGGGGCGTGCTCGATCGCCTGCTCGAGGAGGAAGGCCTCGTCATCGCCGCCATATCCGGCACGTCGGCCGGCGCCATGAACGCGGCCGTCCTCGCCGATGGCTATGCGGCGGGCGGACGCGAAGGCGCGCGCGCGGCGCTCGACCGCTATTGGACCACGGTCGCCGAAGCGGCCCGCTTCAGCCCGTTCCAGCGCAGCCCGCTCGACGTGCTGCTCGGCCGTTGGACGCTCGACACGTCGCCCGCCTACATCGCCATCGACATGATGACACGGCTGTTCTCACCCTATGACCTCAATCCGAGCGGCAAGAACCCGCTCCGGACGATTCTCGCCGAGCAGATCGACTTCGAGCGGCTTGCTGGCTCGCCCGTCCGCCTGTTCGTCACGGCGACCAATGTCCATACCGGCCGTGGCCGTATCTTCCGCAATGGCGAGATCACGCCAGACGTCCTGCTGGCCTCGGCCTGCCTGCCGACCATGTTCCAGGCCGTGGAGATCGACGGCGAGCCCTATTGGGACGGTGGCTTCGCCGGCAATCCGACGATCACGCCGCTGGTGCGCGAAAGCGATGTGCCCGACACGATCCTCGTCCAGATCAATCCTCGCATCCGACCGGAAACGCCGAAGACCGCGTCTGAAATCCTCAACCGGCTCAACGAGATATCGTTCAATGCGACCCTGATGAAGGAGCTTCGGATGATCGCGCTGCTGAAGCAGGTCGCCGATCCCGGCTCCGGCGAAGGCGCGCGCTGGGCCAAGGTCCGCACCCACCGCATCATGACAGAGATGATGGTGGAGCTCGGCGCCTCGTCCAAGCTGAACGCGGAATGGGCGTTCCTGACCATGCTGAAGGAGGAGGGCCGCCGCAGCGCCGACGCCTTCCTTGCCGAGCACGGCGACGACCTCGGCCAGCGCTCCACGGCCGATATCGACTTCCTCGTCACGGAGAGCTGAGCATGGGTCTCTTCGGCATTCTTCTCGGGCTCGGCCTCCTCATCTGGCTCGCCTTCCGCGGCTGGTCGATCCTGCTGCTCGCGCCGATCGCGGCGCTCATCGCCGCGCTGCTGTCCGGCGAGCCGCTGCTCGCGCACTGGACGCAGACCTTCATGCTCAGCGCCGCGCAGTTCCTGGCGCAGTTCTTCCCGATCTTCCTGCTCGGCGCCCTGTTCGGGAAGCTGATGGAGGACACGGGCTCGGTGACCTCGATCGCCAATTTCATGGTCGAGAAGCTCGGCGAGAAGCGGGCGATCCTCGCCGTCGTCCTCGCCGGCGCAATCGTGACCTATGGCGGCGTCAGCCTGTTCGTCGCCTTCTTCGTGCTCGCCCCCATGGCGACGGCGCTGTTCCGCGCCGCAGGCATTCCGCGCCGGCTGATGCCGGCCGCCATCGCGCTGGGCACCTCGACCTTCACCATGTCGGCGCTGCCCGGCACGCCGGCGATCCAGAACGCGATTCCGATGCCCTTCTTCGGCACGACGCCCTTCGCCGCGCCCGGTCTTGGCATCATCGCCTCCGTAATCATGCTCGGCTTCGGCCTGTGGTGGCTGGCCCGCGCCGAGGCGGGCGCCCGGCGTGCCGGCGAGGGCTTCGGCGACGGCCCGAGCGACGCGGCCGCGCAGGCGGCCAATGATCCGATCGTGCGCGAGCGCGCCACCACGGCGCGGGAATTCGATCCGGCCGAGATCAGCCACGGCGCGGTCAGCGCCTCGCTGCCCGCGATCATTCCCGCCGCCCTCCCCCTCGTCGTCGTCGTGATCGTCAATCTCGTGATGAGCTTCGGCGTGCTGCCGCGGCTCGACACCGCCTTCCTCGCCACGCCCGAATGGGGCAACACGTCGATCGCCGCGGTCGGCGGCGTCTGGTCGGTGATCGTGGCGCTCTTCGCCGCCATCCTGACGCTGCTCGCCGTCAGCGGCCGGCGTCTCGCTACGCCGCGCTCCTCGATCGATGCCGGCGCCAATGCTTCGGTCCTGCCGGCGATCAGCGTCGCCAGCCTCGTCGGCTTCGGCGCGGTGGTCGCTGCTCTTCCGGCCTTCGCCTTGGTCCGCGAATGGGTGCTCTCGATCGAGGGCGGACCGCTGGTCTCGCTGGCGATCGCGACGAACATCCTCTCGGCGCTGACCGGTTCGGCCTCGGGTGGCCTCACCATCGCGCTCGACGCGTTGGGCGCGACCTATATGAAGCTCGCGGCCGAGCAGGGCATCGACCCTGCCCTCCTCCACCGCGTCGCCGTGATCGGCGCCGGCACGCTGGACAGCCTGCCGCACAATGGCGCCGTCGTCACATTGCTGGCGGTCTGCGGCTCGACCCATGGGAAGAGCTATTTCGATATCGTGATGGTTGGGATAGTCGGTGCCCTCATTGCGCTCGCCGGCGTCATCGTGCTCGGCTCGATGTTCGGCTCCTTCTGAGACGAGAGGTCCCACCGCTTGCAGAACATCGCCGTCCCGGGCTTCCTGAGCCTGACCATCGCCATCGTCGTCTTCTTCATCGGTTCCGGCGTGAACCGGATCGTGGCGCCGCTGAGGCGCTGGAACATTCCCGAGGCGGTGACGGGCGGGCTGATCGCTGCGCTGGCGACCCTTCTCGCCTTTCGCGTCTTCGGCGTCGCGATCGCCTTCGACCTTGGCGCGCGCGATCTGCTGCTGCTCTATTTCTTCACCGGCATCGGGCTGAACGCGCGGCTCGATGACCTCAAGGCCGGCGGCTGGCCACTGGTGATCCTGCTCGCCCTCACCCTCGCCTATCTGGTGATCCAGAACGTCGTGGCCGTCGGCAGTACGGCGGTGCTCGGTCTCCCCGAGGGGATCGGCCCGCTGCTCGGCTCGATCTCGCTGATCGGCGGGCACGGCACCACGGTCGCCTGGGCGCCCGTGCTCGCCAACCGGTTCGGCCACTCCAATGCGATGGAAGTCGGCATCGCCTCGGCGACGCTCGGCCTCATCGTGGCGAGCCTCGTCGGCGGCCCGGTCGCCGGCGTCCTCATCAAGCGCTTCCATCTGTCCGGCCGCGCCAGCGAGGCGTCGATCGTCGGGCTTCCCAAGACCGGGACGTCCCATGGCGACGACATCGATCATCTGAGCCTGATGCGCACCATCCTGGTGCTCAATATCGCGGTGCTGCTGGGCTATGGCATCGACGAGATCATCTCCGGGCTCGGCATCAAGCTGCCGCTCTTCGTCGCCTGCATGCTCGCCGCGATCCTGCTCACCAACACGGTGCCGCGGATCCTGCCGCGCCTCGCCTGGCCGACGCGCACGCGCGGGCTGGCGCTCGTCTCCGACCTGTCGCTGAACATCTTCCTCGCCATGTCGCTGATGAGCATGCAGCTGTGGACGCTGGGCGGGCTCGGACCGTCGCTGGTGCTGGTGATCGGCCTGCAGACGGTGGTCGCGGTGATCTACATGCTGTTCGTGGTGTTCCCCGCCATGGGGCGCGACTACGACGCGGCCGTGATCGCCGCCGGCTTCAGCGGCATCAGCCTCGGCGCGACGCCGACCGCAATCGCCAATATGACGGCGGTGACGAAGACGCACGGCCCCTCGCCGATTGCCTTCATCATCCTGCCGCTGGTCTCGGCCTTCTTCATCGACATCGCCAATGCGCTGGCGATCGGCTTCATGACACGCTGAGGCCTCCGACCGGCCTCAGGGGCTCTGGATGGCGTCCGGCAGGTCCGGCAGATCGGGCTCCGCGAGATCGCTCGGCGCGGCCGGCGGCGCTGCCGTGGCGCCGGGCGGCGAATCCGGCGCGCCCGTGATCGCCGCGTCGATGCGGCCGATCATGTAGGGATAGAACGGGTTGGACGACATGCGCATCAGCGTATCCGCCCCGACGACCAGCGCGCCGCGCTCGCCGCGTTCCGCCGCCGCGCCGAGCTGGATGCCGAAATCATCCTTCGGGTCGGGGTCCGTGCCGTAGAGCCCGTCGGTGACCGGAAACGGTATCGCGACATGCGACAGCGAGAAGACGTCCGCGGGATAGACGAGGCCGGTCGGCGCCACGATCTCCTGCGTCTCCCCGGCGCGCGTGCTGCGCTCCACGACGTCCCGGCTCCCCTGCCCCTGGTCCGTCAAGATGCTGACGCGGTAGCGGCGCGGGGCCGGTGTCAGCACGGAGGCCGCCTGGCGGTTGGCGGCCGGCGTGAAGAGCGGGCTCGCGCGCGACGACCGGTTGAGGTCGAACAGCACGAGTTCGCTGCCATTGGCGGGGAGCTGGTCATAGAGCGCCGTGACGATGGCGCGCGTGCTGACGGTGTGATCAAGCGCAGACTGGAAGGTGAGGACCGGCGCCAGCGCCGCCAGCTTGCCCTCGCTCGAAAAGCGCGCCAGCCGCTTCTGCAGCGCATCGGAGAGCAGGAAGGACTGCCGCGCGGCATTGACGGGGAATGAGTTGTATTTGAACGGGTTGAACTCCGG
This sequence comes from Kaistia hirudinis, assembly GCF_014196455.1. Lineage (GTDB taxonomy): Bacteria > Pseudomonadota > Alphaproteobacteria > Rhizobiales > Kaistiaceae > Kaistia > Kaistia hirudinis. The sequence continues at coordinate 513,060 of NZ_JACIDS010000001.1, read as the reverse complement.
TACGATGCCGAGCCAGGCCGCCTTGGCGAAGGCCGGCAGCAGGGCTGGCAGCCCCGCGAGGCCGGCGAAGCGCGCGAACCGCGTCACCCCGATCATCGGCGACATCAGCACGATCCGGTCCGGCCGGGCGAGCTTCGGATCTTCGATCGCGTCCAGCGCATACATCATCGCCAGCGCGCCGCCATTTGAATAGCCGACAAGGTGCAATGGCTTGCCCTCGCCGGCGAGCCGCCGCGCCTCCGCCACGGCGATCCGGACCGCGGCCGCCCAATCAGCCCATTGAACCTCCGTCAAACCGGCCGGAACCGTGCCGTGCCCCGGAAGGCGAATGCCGACCGCCACATAGCCCTGCCGCTGATAGTCCTCTGCGATGTGCCGCAGGCTATAGGGCGCATCGGTAAGCCCATGCAGCAGCACCACGGCGCCGCGCGGCGTCCCCTCCGGCATCAGCACGAAGGAGCGGTTCCAGTTCTGCGCGAAACGGCCAGGATTGAGCGGGCTGCCGGTGAAATAGCGATTGCTGGCGACGCGCGCTGACGCGGGAATCTGGCCCTCGACCTTGAGCGCGACATCGTCGAACAGCGCATCCTCGGCCGCGACATAGCTCTGCCAATCGGCCTTCTTCATCGCCTCGCGGCTCATCTCGCGTGGCACATAGGTGTGCCACAGTTCGAGCGGCGGTCCGCCTTCGATGTCCCACACCCGGACGCCGAGGATGGTGACGAGAATGATCACGGCGATCGCGACGACCCGCCTCACCATGCGCATGATCCAGCGACGCATTCCGGCCCTGCCTCGATAATGGGATGACTGCTGCGCCCTCAGGACGCGTCCGGCACCTTCGTCGTGGCGGCGGTGCCGCGCAAGAGGCGGAAGCCGAGATATCCGCCGGCGATGGTCAGCAGCGGGCTGGCGATGTTGAAGATCGCATAGGGCGCATAGCTCAGCGTCGCGACGCCGAGCGTCGCGGCCATGTAGGCGCCGCAGCTGTTCCAGGGGACCAGAGCCGAACTCGGCGTGGCCGAAGCACCGACCGAGCGGGAAAGGACGACCGGCGCGAGGCCGCGATGCGCGAAGGCCTGCTTGAACATGCGGCCGGGCAGCACGACGGCGAGATACTGGTCGGCCGTCGCGATATTGGTCGCGAACACGGTTGCGACCAGGGCGGCGACGAGGCTGCCCGTCGACCTGGCCGCGGCAACGATCGGCTGCGTCAGGCGGTTCAGGATGCCCGTCCGTTCAGCGACGCCGCCGAACGCCAGCGCGGTGATCACCAGCCAGACCGTCTCGAGCATGCTGCTCATCCCGCCGCGCGTCGACAGCAGGTCGAGGCCGGCGTCGCCGGTCGAGGAGACATAGCCGCGCGCAAGCGCGAGCCAGACGCCCTTGGTCAAGCCGATCCAGGCCGGCACCTCGCCCGCGGGGTCGGCAAAGGCGGTGACCCGTTCCGGCGCCAGCACCACCGCGACGATGCCGCCGGCCAGCGCACCGATGAAGATCGTCGTGAAGGGCGGCAGGCGGAACAGCGCCAGCGCGACCACGATCGCGAGCGGGATGAAGAGCACCGGCGAGATGTGGAAGAAGCGATCGATCAGGGCGAGCTTCGGCGCGACATCGATGGTGGCGCCGCTCTGGCCGAGGAACCAGAAGAAGCCGAGCGCGATGAGCAGCGCGACGATCGACGTGGCGAAGGTCTCGCCGAGATGGCGGTAGAGGTTGGCTTCGGCGACGCCTGCGGCGAGGTTGGCCGAATCGGACAGCGGCGAGGTCGTATCGCCGAGATAGGCGCCCGAGATGATCGCGCCGGCGGTGATCGCCGGATCGAGGCCCATATTGGCCGAGATCCCCATCAAGCCGATGCCGATCGTCCCGGCAACGGTCCAGGAACTGCCGATGCCGAACGAGACGACGGAGCAGATGAGCGCCGCGGTCACGTAGAAATAGTCCGGCGAGAGGATCGTGAGGCCGTAATAGACCATGGCGGCGAGCGTGCCGCTCATGGCCCAGGTGCCGATCAGCGCGCCGACGGCAAACAGGATGAAGATGGCGCCGATGCCGGTGGCGACGGAGGCGACCGCGGCTTCGCCGAGTTCGTCGAGCGTGAAGCCGTGGCGCCGCGTCACCAGCACGGCCACCATGGTGGCGACGACGAGCGCGACCTGGTTCGGCCCCGCCATGCCGGCGTCGCCGAAGAGGTAGTAGGACAGGCCCACCAGCCCGATCAGCACGGCGATCGGAACTAGGGCCTCCCAATATGAAAGAGGCGGACGATCGGTCTCAGCCATTCGGTCCGCCTCCATCGTGCCGGATAGGGATCGGACGCGGGTCCGTCCAGACGTCCGTCGGCGGTCAGTAGTCGACCGCGTCGCGGATGATCGGGCAGGTCATGCAATGTCCACCGCCACGGCCGCGGCCGAGTTCGGCGCCGGTGATGGTGACGACCTCGATGCCTTCCTTCCGCAGCAGCGTGTTGGTGTAGGTGTTGCGGTCATAGGCGAAGACGACGCCGGGCGAGGCGCAGACGAGGTTCGCGCCCGAATCCCACTGCGTGCGCTCGCGCATATAGGCGTTGCCGCCGGTTTCCACGACGCGCATCTTCTTGAGGCCGAGCGCGTCGCGGACGGTCTCCACGAAGGTGCCCTTGTCCTTGTGCAGTTCGACGCCGCCCTTCCCGTCCGGACGGTAGGAGAAGGCCTCGATGCCGTTGACGATGTCGGGATAGAGCAGCACGCAGTCGCGGTCGGCGAAGGTGAACACCGTGTCGAGATGCATGGCGGCGCGCAGCTTCGGCATCGCGGCGACGATCACGCGCTCGGCGGCGCCCTTGGCGAACAGCGCCGCGGCGGCCTGGCTGATCGCCTGGCGCGAGGTGCGCTCGCTCATGCCGATGAGGACATTGCCCTTGCCGATCGGCATCACGTCGCCGCCTTCCAGCGTCGCGAGGTCCCAGTCCTTGGTGGGGTCGCCCCACCAGACATTCACCTTGCCGGCAAAGTCGGGATGGAACTTGTAGATCGACGTGGTGAGGATCGTCTCCTCATGGCGCGCCGGCCAGTAGAGCGGGTTCAGCGTCACGCCGCCATAGATCCAGCAGGTCGTGTCGCGGGTGTAGAGCGTGTTGGGCAGCGGCGGCAGCAGATATTCGTTCACGCCGGCCGCGTCGCGCACCAACTCCAGCATCTCGCCCCCGATCGTCTCGGGGAATTCCTCCGTCGAGAGGCCGCCGATCAACGTCTCGGCCAATTCGCGATTCGAGAGCCCCTCCAGATAGGAGCGCACCTCGTCGACGAGGCCGAGCCCGATCTTGTTGGCGATGACCTGATTGTCGAGAATCCAGGCCTTGGCCTCCGGGATCGCGACCGTCTCGGTCAGGAGATTATGCATCTCGACGACATCGACGCCGCGGTCGCGCATCTTGGTCATGAAGTCGAAATGGTCGCGCTTGGCGTTCTCGACCCAGAGCACGTCGTCGAACAGCAGCGCATCGCAATTGCTGGGCGTCAGGCGCTGATGCGCGCGGCCCGGTGCGCAGACCATCACCTTGCGGAGCTGGCCGACCTCGGAATGAACGCCGAAGGAAGTTTCCATCGCCATATTGTGCAGCCTTCTTTTCAGACGGTGATCGCGCCGGTCAGCAGGCCGATGATACCGGCAAGCCCGGCGACCAGCGTGACGCCGAAGATGATGAGTTCGGTCGGGGTGAAGAGCCGGGCGTTCTGCTCGCGCCGCGCCCAGACATAGAGGATGGCCGTACCGGGAATGAACAGCACGGCGAGCAGCAGGACCTTTTCGAGGCCGGCCGCGAGGAACATGACGATCGTGTAGATCACCGCGATCCAGGAGAAGATCAGGTCGCGCGTGCGCTCGTTCGGCGTCGTCTCGTAGCCCTCGCCGCGGCGCGCGACGAGCACGCCATAGCCGGCGACCAGAAGGTATGGCAGCAGCGCCGTCACGCTCGTCATGTCGAGCATGAAGTTGAACGCGTCAGCGGACCAGTAGGTCGAGATCACGAACAGCGAGACGATGATATTGGTGAGCCAGAGCGCGTTGGCCGGCACGCGGTTGCCGTTCATCGCGGCGAAGAGCTTCGGCATGTCGCGCGACTTGGCGGCGGCGGACAGCACCTCGGCGCAGATCAGCGACCAGGCGAGATAGGCGCCGAGCACGGAGATCAGCACGCCGATCTTGATCAGCACCGCGCCCCAATGGCCGACGACCACTTCGAGCACGCCGGCCAGCGACGGGTTGTTGACGCCGGCGATCGTGGCGCGCGGCATCGACGCATAGGGCAGCAGCGTGATCGCCACCATCAGGCCGGTCACGCCGACGAAGCCGAGGATGGTGGCCGTGCCGACGTCGGAGCGCTTCTTGGCGAAGCGCGAATAGACGCTGGCGCCCTCGATGCCGAGGAAGACGAACACGGTGATTAGCATCGTGTCACGCACCTGGGCGACGAGCGTCTTCTCCGGCATGCCGACGCCGCCGAAGAAATTCTCCGAAAACTGCGTGTAGTTGAAGAAGAAGACGAAGGCGAGGATCGCGACGATGATCGGCACGATCTTGGCGATGGTGACGATGGAGTTGATGAAGGCCGCCTGCTCGACGCCGCGCAGGATCATGAAATGGAACAGCCAGATGCCGATCAGCGAGACGATGATCGCCGTGGCCGTGCTGCCGTCGCCGAAGACCTCGGGGAAGAAATTGCCGAGCGTCGACCCGATCAGGACCCAGTAGAAGACGTTGCCGAGGCAGCTGCCGAGCCAGTATCCGAAGGCCGACAGGAAGCCCATATAGTCGCCGAAGCCGGCCTTGGCATAGGCGAAGACGCCATTGTCGATGTCGGGTTTCTTTTCCGCGAGCGCCTGGAACACGCGCGCCAGCATGTACATGCCGGTGCCGGCAATCGCCCAGGCGATGATCGCGCCGAAGGGTCCCGTGGCCGTTCCGAAGCGGCCGGGAAGGTTGAAAATCCCCGCCCCGACCATCGATCCAACCACCATTGCGGTCAGCGCGCCAAGCGACAGCTTGGCGTTCGATGTTGACGTCATCTTCCCTCCCGAAGAAACAGCGGAACCTGCCGGTCCTTCTTGGCTTTATGCCTTTTTAATTAGCCGAGGACACTAGCACAGAATCTCAGATCTGTGCGCCACGTCCCATTTTCTATGCGGACCTCCGTCACGAGGAGACGTCATCATGGATGTGGACAGGCCGGCGCAGTTGGGGAGCGCGACAGCTTGCGCCTTCTATCGCGCCGCTCGGCCCGATAGAGTCCAGACCAGCAAGCGCGGACCTTCTTCTCCTGGGATATCGGAATCATGCAGAAGCCACGCATCGCGGTGATCGGCGCCGGACCGTCCGGCCTGACGGCGATCAAGACGCTGCTCGAAGCCGGCTGCGACAATCTCTTCGCCGTCGAGACGCAAGGCGAGGTCGGCGGCAACTGGGTGTTCCGCGACACGACCGGCCATGCCAGCGTCTATGAGACGACGCACATCATCTCCTCGAAGCGGCTGTCGCAATATTCCGACTATCCGATGCCGCGGACCTATCCGGATTTCCCGTCGCACCGCCAGCTGCTCGATTATTTCAAAGGCTATGCGGAGCATTTCGGGCTCGAGAAGCATATCCGTTTCAACACCCGCCTCGACCGCGCCACGCCGGAAGGCGACGGGCGCTGGCGCCTCGCGCTCACCACGCCCGAAGGGCCGGTGGAGGAGATCGTCGACCGGCTGATCGTCTGCTCGGGCCATCACTGGAAGCCGAACTGGCCGGACTATCCCGGCACCTTCGATGGCGAGCTGTCGCATGCGCACGACTATCGCCGCGCCGAGCCCTATCGGGACAAGCGCGTGCTCGTGGTCGGCGGTGGAAACTCCGCCTGCGACATCGCGGTCGAAACCTCGCGCGTCTCCGTCTTCACCGCGATCAGCATGCGGCGCGGCTATCACATCGTGCCGAAGGTCGTGTTCGGGCTGCCGGTGGATGTGGCCTATCGGAAGCTCCGCCGTATGCCGAAATGGCTGCGACAGCGCCTGCTCGACCGTCTGCTCAAGGTACTGATCGGCCCCTATGCGCGCTACGGGCTGCAGGAGCCGTCGCGCCGCGTGCTGGAGATGCACCCGACGCTGAACTCGGAGTTGCTCTATCTGATCCGGCACGGCCGCGTGCATCCCCGCGTCGGCATCGAGCGGTTCGAGGGCAATGTCGTGCATTTCGCCAATGGCGGCGCGGAGCCATTCGATGCCGTGATCTTCGCGACCGGCTACCGGATTTCGTTCCCGTTTTTCGATCCGGGGATGTTCGATTTCGACGGCGCGCTCGATGTGCCGCTCTATCTCAAGATGATGCCGGCGGGCTATCCGACGCTCGACTTCATCGGTCTCTTCCAGCCGATCGGCTGCATCTGGCCCTATGCCGAATTGCAGGCCCGGATCGTTGCGCTCCAGATCGCGGGCCGGCTCGACCGTCCGGCCGACCTCGACAGCCGCATCGCCGCGGAACTGGCCGCGCCGCACTGGAATTTCGAGCGCACGCCCCGCCACGCGATCGAGGTCGACACCTATGATTTCGGCGACGCGCTGCGGCGCGAACTCGCCAACGCCCGCGCGGCCTAGCCGACCACCTCGGCCGGCCGGAGCGCCGCGTTGACGCTGCGCAGATACCCGATCGTCTCGCTGACGGTGGCGTCGAGCGGACGCCATGCGGCTCCGAGCAGGCTCGTCGCCTTGTCGCGCGCGATCGGACGCCCCTCCCCGATGTCGTAGCGCAGATACCGCAGCATCGAGAACGAATCGGCGATCTTGCGCGCCAGCTCGTCCTTGAGCAGCCGCGGCACCGGAAGCGCCGAGAGACCCGGCTCGGCGGCGCGGATCATCTCGATCAGGTCGATCAGCCAGATCTGCTCGGATACGCAGAAGATCCGCTCGCCGATCGAGGCATCGGCGGAGAGCGCGTCGACATGCAGCCGCGCGACGTCGCGGACATCGGCAACGGGCAGCAATACGCGCGGCGCGATCGTGGCGCGGCCGGCCAGTGCTTCCTGGAACACGTTGAGCGAGGCCGAGACCGTGCCGGTCAGGCCGGGCCCGAGCAGCACGCCGGGATTGATCGAGGTGAAATCGAGCGCAAGCGCGTCGGCGACGCGCCAGGCCTCGCGCTCGGCCTCGGTCTTGGCCACCGCATAGGCCGTCATCGGCTCCTCGGCGGGCGCCGACCAGTCCTGTTCCGTGAGAACGTTGCCGCGGTCGCTGTGCGGCCCGTAGACGGCGGCCATGATCGAGGACGTCGCAACCACCCGCCGCGTTCCGGCCTTGGCCGCAGCATCCAGAATGCGCCGCGTCCCCTCGCGCGCCGCTTTCAGCATGGACGGCGACGCCTCGGGCAGGTGCAGCGGAATGGGGGCCGCGACATGAATGAGCGCGTCCGCGCCTGCCATCAGCGGGCCGAGATCATCGTCGGACAGGAGGTCGAGGCTGCAGAGATCGAGATGGCCGACATCCACGCCGCCGGCGGCAAGGCGCTCCCGAACCACGGCCAGATCTTCGCCGGGGCCGGCCGTCCCGCGGACGGCAAAACCCCGCTCGCGCAGAATCGCCACGATCCAGCCACCGAGATGACCGCTGGCCCCCGTTACGACGATGCGCCCGGCATGCGCCGCAGCGGAGGATCGAATCATGCGCCGCCTCGATTACGCGGCATCAACGCTTCAGCGCCTGCATGATCAGCGTGTACATCTGCTTCTGGATGTCGTTGTTCTTGTCGAGCGTGAAATGGGTGACGTCGGGCTTGGTCAGGTTCGCGTGATCCCAGGTGTTGTAGTTCTCGACGCGCTTCGGCGAGATGCCGGCCGGGTCGATGGCTACACCTATCCCGTTATTGGCCTGATAGATATTGAAATAGCGCCCGACCGTCGGCGAGACCGGGCGCGGCACCGTCGGATCGATCGTGATCACCAGATTGACCGGCACGCCCTGTTCGCCGAGCCGATAGGCCAGCATGAGCGCGGCATTGGCGCCGAGCGAATGGCCGACGATGACGATCGGATAGCGCCCCTTGGGCCGGGACTTGGCCTCGGCCACGATTTCGTTGACCACGCCCGCCCACCCGGTGTGCGGCAGCAGCTTCGTCTTGACGCCCTGCGCATTCAGCTTGGTCTGGAGCTCATCCATGCCGAGCGAGAACACGCCCATGAAGCCGCGGAAGAGATAGACGCTGGCGGCCTTGGTCGGCTGCGCGTCGGGCGCGACCTTCGGCTTCTTCGGCGTCTTGGCCGCGGTCTGCGCAGGCTTCTTCGCCGGCGCCTGCGCGAGGCTGGTTGCCGCGGGCGCTTGCGCGGCGCTCGCCGTAGTGATGACCGAAGCGGGCGCGGCAGCCGGAGGATCACCGGCAGCTGCAAATGAGGGCCCGGCAATCAGTGCCAGTGCCAACGCAGAGAGAAACGCCAGGACACGCGATCGTATGACCGACATCACGGTGTGGCCCCACTTCCGTTTTGCTCGCCGCGACTATAGGTGAACCGACAAATGCCGTGCAAGTCGCGGCGCGCCCTTCCGCACGACATCCGGAGCACGTCATGAAGCCGTCGAAGGACATTCAGCGCCTGATCGAGATCATGGCCGCGCTGCGCGATCCGAACAGCGGCTGTCCCTGGGATATCGAGCAGAGTTTCGAGACGATCGCGCCCTATACGATCGAGGAAGCCTATGAGGTTGCCGACGCGATCGACCGCGGCGACCGCATCGATCTGCGCGAAGAACTTGGCGATCTGCTGTTGCAGGTCGTCTATCACGCGCGCCTCGCCGAGGAAGAGGGTGCCTTCGCCTTCCCCGAGGTGGTCGAGGCGATCACGACCAAGATGATTCGCCGCCATCCGCATGTGTTCGGCAGCGCGGAAGCTCGCAGCGCCGGCTCGGCCAAGGGCTTCTGGGAGGCGATCAAGGCGGAGGAGAAGCGCGAGCGGGCCGAGCGGCGCGCCGCAGCCGGCCTGCCGCCCGAATCAGGCGCTGGCCGGCTCGATCGGGTTTCGGCCGGCCTGCCTCCGATGGCGCGCGCGATCGCCCTGCAGAAGAAGGCCTCGACGGTCGGCTTCGACTGGAACGACCCGAAGGCCGTGCTCGACAAGATGCGCGAGGAGATCGGCGAGGTCGAGGCGGAGCTCGCCGCGCCGGAGCCGTCGGCCGCCCGCCTGCAGGACGAGGTCGGCGACCTGCTCTTCGTCGTCGCCAATCTCGCGCGTCATCTCGGCGTCGATCCCGACGCGGCGCTCCGCGGCACCAACCAGAAATTCATGCGCCGCTTCGCCCATATCGAATCGAGCCTGGCCGCTGAGGGACGGACCGCCGCGGATGCCTCGCTCGACGAGATGGAGGAACTCTGGGTGGCCGCCAAGACGCTGCCCTGAGCGCATAAGACGCTTCCCCGAGCGCATCGCCCGAATCGGAGGGGGGCGTAATCGTGCCGTCGCTGCGCTGTGCGCAGCCCGTGCTCGGATCAATCGATATCGGGAAGAAGGAAATGGTGGGCGGTACTGGGATTGAACCAGTGACCCTTCGCGTGTGAAGCGAATGCTCTCCCGCTGAGCTAACCGCCCTGACCCGTCGCCGGGTGGCCGCATATAGAATCCGCCGGAACACGAAGTCAAGGCGCCGATGCCTCAAACGCCCCTGTTCCGCCGTTTTCCCCTGTCCGTATTGCACCCGATGGGATCGCCGCTATAGATATGGCGTCGATCTTCCAAAGCGCTTTGGATGGGACAGTGTCCCGCCGGAGCACGCCCGCCCACATGCTCTCCGCGCCGCGATATCCAAGGGCGCGGGCAGGAAATCCGAAACTTCGAAGGGAGCCATCGCCATGACCATCCGCGTCGTCGTCTGGGGCGAAAACGTTCACGAGCACGAGAACGAGACCGTTCGCTCGATCTATCCCGAGGGCATGCATACGGCGATCGCCAAGGGCCTCGACGAGGATCCGGTTCTCCAGCCCTCGACCGCCACGCTGCAGGAGCCCGAGCATGGCCTGAGCGCCGCTCGCCTCGCGGAAACCGACGTTCTCGTCTGGTGGGGTCACAAGGCGCATGGCCAGGTCTCGGACGAGATCGTCGAGCGCGTCGTCAATCGCGTCTGGGAGGGCATGGGCCTCATCGTCCTCCATTCCGGCCACTTCTCGAAGGTCTTCAAGCGCCTGATGGGCACCCCCTGCTCGCTCAAGTGGCGCGAAGCCGGCGAGAAGGAGCGCGTCTGGGTGATCAACCGCAACCATCCGATCACGCAGGGTCTCTCGGACTATTTCGAGATCGAGCAGACCGAGATGTATGGCGAGCCCTTCACGGTTCCGGAGCCGCAGGAGACGGTTTTCGTCACCTGGTATGAGGGCGGCGAGGTGTTCCGCTCCGGCCTGACGTGGACGCGCGGCGGCGGCAAGGTGTTCTATTTCTCGCCCGGCCACGAGACCTACCCGATCTACTACAATGCCGACGTCAAGCAGGTGCTGAAGAACGCGGTGAAGTGGGCCTACAACCCTGCTCCGGCCTGGGCCGGCATCGCCAATGCGCCGAACACGCCGGCCGACAAGGCGCCGAACGGGCCGCTGACGATCAAGGGCGGCACGCTGCACAAGGCAGGCGAGGCGGGCTTCCGCTAGGACCAGGGAACGGGAAGAAAGCACCAATCATGGTCAGGATCCTCATCCTCGGCACCGGCTCCATGGCGGTCAATCACGCGGAGTCCTTCCGCGCCGCCCCCGGCGCCTCGGTCGTCGCCGCCATCGAGACCGATGCCACGCGCCGCGAGGCGTTCGGCAAGCAGTTCGGCATCACCAACCTCTTCGCCGATATCGAATCGGCGATCGCCTGGGGCGAATTCGACGCCGTGGCGAATGTGACGCCGGACGCGGTCCATTACCCGACGACGATGCGCCTGCTCGCCGCCGGCAAGCACGTCTTCTGCGAGAAGCCGCTCGCGACCGATTATCCCCTCGCCCTCGAAATGGCTGAAACGGCCGAGGCGAAGGGATTGATCAATATGGTCAACTTCACCTACCGCAACTCGCCCGCGCTCCAGAAGGCGCGCGAGCTGGTCGTCGCAGGGGCGATCGGCGAGGTCCGCCATTTCGAGGCGTCCTATCTGCAGAGTTGGCTCGTCGGCAAGCAGTGGGGCGACTGGCGCACCGAATCGCGCTGGCTCTGGCGCCTGTCCGAGGAGCATGGCTCCAAGGGCGTGCTGGGCGATGTCGGCGTCCATATCGTCGACTTCGCGACCTATGGCGCGGACAGCGCGGTCGCCAATGTCGACAGCCGCCTCCGCACCTTCCACAAGGCCGAAGGCGACCGGATCGGCGACTACAAGCTCGACGCCAATGACAGCGTGGTGATGACGGCGGAGCTCGCCAATGGCGCGCTCGGCACGATCACCGCGACGCGCTTCGCCACCGGCCACGCCAACGACCTGACGCTGCGCCTGTTCGGTACGGCCGGCGCCATCGAGGTCAAGACCGACGGCAAGGCCTCGTCGCTGCGCAGCTGCACGGGCGCCGATATCGACACGCAGGTCTGGAAGGACGTCCCCTGCCCGCCCGTACCGACGACGTATGAGCGGTTCGTCCAGGCCTGCAACACCGGCGTCAATGGCGATCCGAGCTTCCGTCGCGCGGCCGAGGTGCAGCGCGTGCTCGACCTCTGCTTCGCCCAGGAAGCGGCCCGCGCGCTGAACGCGGCGAGCCCCGCGACCGCCGGCTGAGCCTCAGGGGCCCGGCACGCCGGGCCCCGTTCTCTCCGGAATCTGGCCGACCGGACTGTGTCCGATCGGCCACGACATGCCTGCCAAGAAGAGCCGACGCGGCGTTCTGCCGCGGCGGTCTCTTGGCATGGGCCGACGATTCGGCTACAAACGAACGATCAGTAACGTCCTTCCAGGGAGGCATGCATGGCAGGTTCCACCGTCGCAGCTGTTTGCAGCTTCCTCATGCGGGTGCGCCTCGGGCACTAGGCAGGACTAGCGGCGTCACCCGGCCGGCAGACAGCCCGGCCCGTTCAACGCCTTCACTGTTTCAACCCATCAAGCCGATCGCCGCGTGACGCCGCGCTTCCTTTGCGCCGTCCGCCTGTCGCATTTCTTCACAAGAAGGCCGGCACCCCCGTGGCGCCGGAATCCCGTCATGTCTCTCTCTTTTTCGCCGCGGCGCCCCCGCCGCTGGCTTTCCGGCCCCTTCGCCCGCGTCTTTGCCTTCACCTTCCGCCATTGGCGGCGGCAGAAGGGCATCGCCGTGTTCGTCGCGAGCGCCATGCTGCTCGAAACTCTGGCCCATGTGCTGCTGCCGCTCTATGCGGGACGGCTCGTCGACGCGCTCGCCTCATCCGGCAGCACCGATCGCGCCGCCGCGCTCGACAAGGCGCTGCAGGCCTTCGCCATCGCCATGGCGCTCAGCGTGTTCATGGTGATCGGCCGCCATCTCGGCTTCATGGGCATCATCCGCCTGACGCTCGGCATCATGTCGCGCGTCGCGGAGGAGGCATTCTTCCGCGTGCAGCGCTTCTCGACAAACTGGCAGGCGAACAGCTTCGCCGGATCGACCGTGCGCAAGATCACGCGCGGCATGTGGGCGCTCGACCAGCTGAACGACACCATGATCCTGGCGCTGCTCCCGTCGGTAGTCGTGCTGGTGGGCACGACCGTGCTGCTCGGCGTCTATTGGCCGATGATGGGCGTGATCGTGGCGATCGGTTCGGTGATCTATATCGCCGTGACCATCTCGCTGTCGCTGTTCTACGTCGCGCCGGCGGCGAGCCTCGCCAATGCATGGGACACCAAGCTCGGCGGCGCGCTCGCCGATGCGGTCGGCTGCAATGCGGTCGTGAAGGCGTTCGGCGCCGAGGCGCGGGAGGATGCGCGGCTTGCCGGGATCGTCCGCAAATGGCGCTCCCGCACCCGCCGCACCTGGACGCGCGGCACCTATAACGGCACGGCGCAGAACGCCATGGTCGTGCTGATGCGCGGCGCGGTGATCGGCCTCGTCCTGTGGCTGTGGTGGCATGGCCAGGCCTCGCCCGGCGACGTCACCTTCGTGCTGACCTCGTTCTTCGTGCTTGAGGGCTATCTGCTCGATGTCGGCATGCATGTGCGCAATCTCCAGCGCTCGGTGAACGACATGGAGGAGCTTGTGGCGCTCAGCGAGCAGCCGCTCGGCATCGAGGACAAGGCCGACGCGCGTCCGATGACGATCGGTGCCGGCGAGATCCGCTTCGAGGATGTGACGTTCCACTATGCGGGCCACGCGACGCCGCTCTATCGCGAATTCAGCGTCACGATTGCGGCAGGTGAGAAGGTCGGCCTCGTCGGGCATTCGGGCTCCGGCAAGACGACGTTCGTGAAGCTGATCCAGCGGCTTTACGACGTGAACAGCGGTCGGATCCTGATCGACGGCCAGGATATCGCGCATGTCACGCAGTCGTCCCTTCGATCGGAGATCGCGATCGTGCAGCAGGAGCCGATCCTGTTCCACCGCTCTCTGGCGGAGAACATCGCCTATGCGCGCCCCGGCGCGTCCATGAAGGAGATCATCGCGGCGGCGGAACTCGCCAATGCGCATGATTTCATCCTGCGCCTGCCGAAGGGCTACCAGACCCTGGTGGGCGAGCGCGGCGTGAAGCTGTCGGGCGGCGAGCGTCAGCGCGTCGCTCTGGCCCGCGCCTTCCTGGCCGATGCGCCGGTGCTGATCCTGGACGAGGCCACATCGAGCCTCGACTCGGAGTCCGAGGCGGCGATCCAGGAGGCGATGGAGCGGCTGATGCAGGGCCGCACGGCCATCGTGATCGCGCACCGCCTGTCGACGGTGCGCTCGATGGACCGGCTGCTCGTGTTCGAGCGCGGCACGATCGCCGAGGAGGGCACGCACGAGGTGCTGGTCAAGCGCGATGGCGGGATCTATCGCCGCCTGTTCGAGCGGCAGGCCCTCGAGCTTGCCAAGGGCCTCGACGTCGCCGCCTGACGATGCGGCGATCCAAACGAAATCGGGAGCGGACGGTTCGCGCCGCCCGCTCCTGAAATGCCCGGTCGGGCTCGATCAGTTGATGTAGCGCACCTTGCCGCCGCCGGTGACCATGCAGTTGGACTCGACGCCCTTCACCTGAAGGTTCACCTGATAGCCCGAGCCCTGCTTCGACACCTTGCGAACCTGGACATTGCCCTGCAGGTCGCCATGCTGCTTGGCCGCCGCCTTGATGCAGATCTGCCGGGCCGAGCTCGACGTCACCGCGTTCGCAGGCCCCACGGCGAAGGGAACCGTCGCCGCAAGCATCACGCCCAGAGCCAGTATCTTCTTCATGATCGTTCTCCGTGGTTTCGGCGCGATGCGCCGTATGAAAACCCAACGGAGAAGCCCGTCATGCGTTCCCGGCATGACGCGACGAAATCACTGCCCGCGCGCGGCGAAGAAGGCGCGGGTCGCCTCCATCGCGCGATGGTGATGCGCGGCGAGCACCGCCAGCGCCTCGCCCTCGTCGCGCGCCCGGCATGCGGCGAGCAGGCGCCGATGCTCGTCCTGCCCCATGTCGCCCGCCGCCGCGAGGTGAAAGCGGAGATATCGATCCGCGGCGGCCAGGTGCTGCTCGGTCAGCGCGATTAGCCGCGGCAGCCCGGCCTGGGCGTAGAGGGTCATGTGGAAGCGCCGGTTGAGTTCGCCCATGCGCCCGACATCGCCCTCGCCGTCGATCTCCTGCAGGATGTCCTCGGCGATCTCGAAATCCGCCTCGGTCAGATGCGGCAGCGACAGCTTCAGCGCCTGCGGTTCGAGCGCGCTGCGGATCGCGTAATTGTCGAGCGATTCGAGCAGCGTGATCTGCACGACAACGGCGCCCTTGTGCGGTTCGAAATCGACCAGCGCCTGCGCCTCGAGCTGCCGGAGCGCCTCGCGGATCGGCATGCGGCTCATGGCGAAGGCCGAGGCGAGCTCCTCCTGACGCAGCGGGGTTCCCGGCGCCAGCGCTCCGGACAGGATCGCCGCCTTCAGCGTCGCCTCGACATATTCCGTCGCGGTCCGGTACCGGGGCGCGCCAACGGCCCGCACCAGCCCCGCCAGATCCGCCGCAACCGCGCTCACGCCCGCCTCCCCTCCCCGGCCTCCGGCCGCCATCGCCAACGCCGCGACAAAGGCTCATCCGGCATCGGCTCGCCGAACCCTTGCCCGTCGATTGGATCCAATCTAACAATTCGGGGCGCTCTTACCAATGGATTCCCGCATGGACCAGTCTGCCGGTTCCGATCCCGATCTCGCGGGTCTTGCCCGTGGCCATGATCTTCAGCCGATCATGGCCGGCATCATCGCCGCCTTTGTCGGCTTCGCCGGCGTGTTCACGGTCGTCCTGCAGGGCTCCATGGCGGTCGGCGCGACGCGGGAGCAGGCCGCGTCGGGATTGCTGGCCATCTGCGTCGGGCAGGCGCTGCTCTCGGTGATCCTGAGCCGGCGTTACCGCATGCCGATCATCATCGCCTGGTCGACGCCGGGATCGGTTCTCCTCGCCGCGACGGGCATGGTGGATGGCGGCTTTCCCGCTGCGATCGGCGCCTACATGGTCACGGGCGTGCTGATCATCGCCACGGGCCTGATCAAGCCGTTCGGGCGGCTGGTGGCCTCGATCCCGACGGTGCTGGCGAGCGCGATGCTGGCCGGCATCCTGCTCGGGCTCTGCCTCGCCCCCGCCAAGGCGGTGGCTGCCGAGCCCCTCCTCGCGCTGCCCGTCATCCTCGCCTGGGCCATCGTCGGGCGGATCAAGAAGATCTGGGCCGTGCCCGCCGCCGTCGCGACCGCCATTCTCACCATCGCGCTGCATATGCCGCCGGGCGGCCACACGCTGCCGAGCCTTGCGCCCTACATCACCTTCGTCGTGCCCTCGCTCTCGGTGCAGGCCGTCATCTCGATCGCCATCCCGCTCTTCATCGTCACGATGGCGTCGCAGAACCTGCCGGGCATCGCCGTCCTCAAGATCAATGGCTACGACCCGCCGCTGCGGCCGATCTTCGTCGGCACCGGCATTGCCAGCATCCTCGTCGCGCCCTTCGCGGGCCACACGCTCAACCTCGCCGCCATCACGGCAGCGCTCTGCGCCGGGCCGGACGCGCACCCTCATCCGAGCCGGCGCTGGATCGCGTCGGTTTCCGGCTCGATCACCTATGTCATCCTCGGGCTCGGCGCGACGACGGCCGCCGCGCTGATGACCATCGCGCCGCCCGTCCTGATCCAGGCCGCGACCGGCCTCGCCCTCTTCGGCGCCTTTGGCGGCGCGCTGGCCGGCGCGGTTTCCTCGCCGACCGACCGCGACGCGGCCATGGTCACCTTCGTCACCGCCGCATCGGGGCTTTCCTTTTTCGGGATAGGCGCGGCATTCTGGGGGCTGGTGGCAGGCGGAGCGCTCATGCTCCTCAATCGACGCTGGAGACGATGACGACGGCTGGCGTGATCCTCGCGGGAGGCTTCTCCCGTCGCATGGGGCAGGAAAAGGCCCAGCTTCCCTTCGGCGGACAGCCCATGTTCGCCCGGATCGCCGGCATCCTCGCGCCGCAGGTCGATCATCTGGCGCTCAATGCGAATGGCGATCCGTCGCGCTTCGGGCCGCTCGCATGGCCCATCATCCCGGACGATGAACCCGACACCGGCCCGCTCGGCGGCGTGCTGGCCGGCCTGATCTGGGCCGAAAGCCTCACGCCGCGGCCCGACTATCTTCTCTCGGTCCCGGTCGACACGCCCTTCCTGCCGCGTGATCTCGTCGCACGATTGCGCGCCGGCAGTCGCGGCGCGGATGGCGGCGTGATCATCGCGGCATCCGGTGACCGGGATCATCCCGTCGTCGCGCTGTGGCCCGTCGGTCTTTCCGAGCGGCTCGCCGAGTGGCGGAGCACCGCCAAGAGCCACGGCGTGCGCGGCTTTCTCTCAACCACCGGCTTCACGGTCGTTGACTTTCCCGTTGCCGCCGGCAAGCCGGATCCGTTCCTCAACGTCAACACGCCGGAAGATTTCGCGGCGGCCGAGCGGTGGCTTGCGGAAGACGTGCTTCTGTGTTGACTCATGCGGCGGGCCTATAGATTGGGCAAAGGGGCGCGTTCGACCGGGTTGAGCACAGCAGTGCTGTCGCGGCCCGTCGAGTAGGCAGGCTCACGCCGCTATGAGAGGTGTTTCATGGTTTCACTGAGGCGCGTTGCACTTTCGGCCTTGATCGTCGTCGCGGCGACGGCAAGTGCCTATGCCAAGGATTGGACGACGATCCGCATTGGCGTCGAGGGTGCCTATCCTCCCTTCAACTTCATCGATTCCGACCAGAAGCTCGGCGGCTTCGATGTCGATATCGCCAAGGCCGTCTGCGACAAGATGAAGGCGACCTGCACCTTCGTCGCGCAGGACTGGGACGGCATCATTCCGGCGCTTCAGGCCGGCAAGTTCGATGCGATCTTCAGCTCGATGTCCGTGACCGAAGAGCGCGAAAAGATCGTGAGCTTCTCCCGGCCCTATTACAACACGCCCTCGGCCTTCGTGGCGCCGAAGAACTCCGGCATCACCGACATCTCGGCCGAGGCGCTCAAGGGCAAGACGATCGGCGCGCAGTCCTCGACCATCCAGTCCGGCTATCTCGAGGCCAAGTACCCCGGGTTCGAACTCAAATTCTATCCGACGCAGGACGAAGTGAACCTTGATCTGGTCGCCGGGCGCATCGACGCGCTGCTGGTCGACAAGGTCCAGATCGCCGACTGGCTGAAGACCAATGACGGCGCCTGCTGCGAGGTCGTCGGCGCGGATATTCCGCTCGGCGGCGGCGTCGGCGCGGCCGTGCGCAAGGAAGATGGCGACCTGCGCGACCAGATCTCCAAGGCGATCGACGAGATCAAGGCCGACGGCACCTACGACAAGATCAACGCGAAGTACTTCCCCTATTCGATCTGGAAAGACTGAGCGGCATGACCAGCCGGACGAGCCGATGACCGGCTCGTCCGGAATTCTCGTCGGGGACTGTGCCGGTTGGATCTACTGCGACTCCTGAGTTTCGGGCCTGACGGGTGGGGTGATGATCTCCTCGCCGGCGCGTCCCTCACGATCCGCCTGGCGCTTGCCACCCTGCCCTTCGGACTGGCGCTCGGCCTCCTGGTCGCCTTCGCCCGCCGCAGCCAGCTGAAGCTGGTGCGCGGCCTCGGCCACGCCTATGCGACGGTGTTCCGCGGCCTTCCCGAGCTGCTGACGATCTTCATCGTCTATTTCGGCGGACAGATCCTCCTGAAGGACCTCGCTGGCCTCGTCGCGCCCGGCAGCCAGGTCGAGGTCAACGGCTTTATCGCCGGCATGGTGGCGCTCGGCGTCGTGTTCTCGGCCTATGCGTCGGAAGTCTTTCTCGGCGCCTTCGGCAACATGTCGCGCGGGCAATATGAGGCCGCCTATGCGCTCGGCCTCCGGCGACAGACGACGTTCCGCCTCGTCATCTTCCCGCAGCTGATACGCCTCGCCCTGCCGGGCCTCGCCAATCTCTGGCTCGCGCTGCTCAAGGATACCTCGCTCGTCTCGGTGATCGCGATCGACGATCTGCTGCGGATGACGGGGATCGCGGTGCGCGTGACCAAGGAGCCGTTCTTCTTCTTCGGCGTCGCCTGCCTGATCTATCTGCTGATGTCGATGGTATCCTCCATCGGCATCGCGGCGGTCGAGCGCTGGTCGAACCGCGGCGTCGGGAGGCCGGCATGAACTGGGAACTGCTCGCCACCTACGGTCCGCGCATGCTGGGCGGGCTCGTCGTTACGATCGAGCTGGTGACGCTGTCCATCGTCCTCGGCGGGATGCTGGCGCTGCCCATCGCCTTCGCCCGGATGAGCCGGATCGCGCCGCTGCGCTGGGTGTCCTATGCCTATGTCTATGCGGTGCGCGGAACGCCGCTGCTCGCCCAGACCTTCCTCGTCTATTACGGCGCCGGCCAGTTCCGCCCCGAGCTGCAGGCGATCGGCCTCTGGTGGCTGTTTCGCGACGCCTTCTTCTGCTGCGTCCTCACCTTCACCTTGAACACCGCCGCCTATCAGGCTGAAATCTATCGCGGCGCGATCCGCGCCGTGCCGCGCGGCCAATGGGAGGCCGCCGCCTCGCTCGGCCTCGGACGGCTCGCTGTGCTGCGGCACATCATCCTGACGCAGGCCTTCCGGATCGCGCTCCGGCCGCTCGGCAACGAGATCGTCCTGATGATCAAGGGCTCGTCGGTCGCGGCGATCGTGACCGTGTTCGACCTGATGGGCGAGACGCGGCTCGCCTTCTCGCGCTCATTCGATTTCCAGGTCTATCTCTGGGCGGCCGTGCTCTATCTCGCCCTGGTCGAGACACTGCGGCGCGTCATCGACATCATCGAGAGGCGCATGACGCGGCACATCCACCCCGCGTCGTCGGCGCCCAAGACCGGCTAGCGCCCCAACTACCGGCTAGACGACGCCCTTGTCCTTTTCGAGCGGCACATAATTGAGCGGCAGCGTCGTCGCGAACTTGATCTGCTCCATCGCGAAGGCGGAGGAGACGTCCCCGATGTCGATCTTCGAGATCAGGCGCTTGTAGAAGGCGTCATAGGCCTCGATGTCCGGCACGACGACGCGCAGCAGATAATCCACCTGCCCGCTCATGCGGTAGAACTCGACCACTTCCGGGAAATCGCGGATCACTTCGGCGAAGCGCTTCAGCCATTCCTCATTGTGCTGGCTGGTCGTGATCGAGACGAACACCGTCACCTTGGCGTTCACCTTGCGCGGATCGAGGATCGCGACGCGGCGTAGGATGACGCCGTCCTCTTCCAGCTTCTGGATCCGGCGCCAGCACGGCGTCGTCGAAAGCCCGACCCTGCGGCCGATCTCGGCCACGGGAATCGTTGCGTCCTCCTGCAGGATCTGGAGGATTTTTCTGTCGAGGCGGTCGATCATTGCGAAACTCCGCTATCGATCTCGCCGCTTCTGTGGGATTTCATTCTAATTGAGCCCACATTCACGGCCGAGATTGGAATTAATTTCTCTCCTTCATGGATCAACTCGGGTCTGGCTGTCAATCCTGAGGCCTTGCTGCGCCGGCAAACCCGCGTCCGGAATGCCGGAAATGCGCGGTGATTGCGAAGGGGCTCGTTAACCAGCCGATCGAAAGGGGGCTTAAACCATCATGCGCTAGGCTCGACACTCCTAACGCCCACCCCTGGCGCCCACCCCCTGGAAAGCACGGGTCCATGCAGGCCGGACCGGCCACCACGGCCGAAGACAAGAGCACGATGAACCACGAGCGGGCCGAGCGCCGGCGCGCGGCCGCGCGCACGGTGCGGGACCTGCGCGAACGCCTGACGTCGGCCGGCGGCACCAGCCCGGCCTTCGATCAGGAATTGCTGCGCCATTATGCCGGCATCCGCCTCTCGGCCGTCTATGCCGTTCCCCTGCTCGTGGTCCTCGTGGCGCTCGTCGCCACCGTCTGGCTCAAGCCGATCCCCATCGCCATCTGGGCGGTGGTCACCCTGCTGGTGCATGCCACCGGCGCCTGGCTCTGCCGTCGCTTCCTGCGTTCCACCGCCGAGCGCGGCGACGTCAAGCGCTGGACACGCATCTTCGTCGCATCGGAGTTCTTCTACGGGCTGACATGGATCGGGCTGTTGCTCGCCACCTCGGTCGTGCATGCGCCCGGCATCGAGATCTTCCAGTTCGCGACCATGCTGACGATCCTCGCTGTCGGCACCATGTTCGCGTCCAGCCTGCCGGCCGGCGCCGTCGCCGGCACCGCGCCGATCGCGCTGACCATGGTCGCGCTGTTCGCGCTGCGCCAGGACGTGCTCTATCTCGCGCTCAGCTTCCTCTCGATCGGCAGCGAAATCTTCTTCCTGACGCTGTCGCAACGCCTGCAATCGGCCACCGTTGGCATGATGCGCTACCGCGCCGAAAAGGATCTGCTGATCGCCGAACTCGGCACGGAAAAGGCCATCTCCGACGAGGCGCGGCGCCGGGCCGAGGAAGCCAATCTCGCCAAGTCGCGCTTCCTCGCCACCATGAGCCATGAGCTGCGCACGCCGCTCAACGCGATCCTCGGCTTTTCGGAGGTGATGAAGAACGAAGTGCTGGGCCCGATGCAGAACGCAACCTATCGCGAATATGCCGGCGACGTGCATGCGAGCGGACAGCATCTGCTCGACCTGATCAACGAGATCCTCGATCTCTCCCGGATCGAGGCCGGCCGCTACGAGCTGAATGAGGAGCCGGTCACGCTGGTCCATGTCGTCGAGGATTGCGAGAACCTGATGCGGCTGCGTGCCGGCAAGAAGGACCTCTCGATCACGCGCAAGGTCGAGCCCGACCTGCCCCGCATCTGGGCCGACGAGCGCGCCGTGCGCCAGATCGTCCTCAACCTGCTCTCCAACGCGATCAAGTTCACCCAGTCCGGCGGCGAGATCGAGATCCGCGTCGGCTGGACGGCCGGCGGCGGCGAATATGTCTCCGTGCGCGACAATGGCCCCGGCATTCCCGAGGAGGAGATCCCGATCGTGCTCTCCGCCTTCGGCCAGGGCGCCATCGCCATCAAGAGCGCCGAGCAGGGCACGGGCCTCGGCCTGCCGATCGTGCAGGCCATGATGGAAATGCATGACGGCACGTTCGAGCTGCGCTCGAAGCTGCGCGAGGGCACCGAGGCGATCGCCTGCTTCCCGCGCTCGCGCGTGATGGAGCCGCTGGCGCCGATCCTCGAAGACGACGCCAAGCCGCGTTCGCGCTGGCGCAAGACGGCCTGAGACCGGCTATTCGCTCCGCCCGGAAACGCCCGCCTGGGCGAAGGTCGCCATGCCGGCGTGGATCTGCGCCGCGGCCTTGACGAGGCCCGCGGCCAGCGCCGCGCCGCTGCCTTCGCCGAGGCGCATGCCGAGATCGAGCAGCGGCTTGCGGCCGAGCTTCGCCAGCAAGAGGCCATGCGCCGGCTCGGCCGAGAGATGGCCGAACTGGCAATGATCCAGCGCATGATGATCGAGCCGCCACAGCACCGCCGCGGCGGCCGTGGCGACATAGCCGTCGATCAGCACGGGGATCCGGCTCATGCGCGCGGCGAGGATCGCGCCAGCGATCGCTGCGAGCTCGCGGCCGCCGAGACGGCGCAGCACTTCGAGCGGATCGTCGAGATGGCCGGCATGGCAGGCGAGTGCCTGCTGCACGATCGCCGCCTTGTGCGCCACGCCCTCGGCGTCGAGCCCGGTGCCCGGACCGACCCAATCGGTAGCCGGCCCACCGAAGAGCCCGGCCGCGACAGCCGCCGCGACGGTCGTGTTGCCGATGCCCATCTCGCCGAGCACGAGCAGATCGATGCCGCCGGCCGTCGCCTCCATGCCGAACGCCATGGTGGCGGCGCAGGCCGCCTCGTCAAGCGCGGGTTCCACGGTGATGTCCCCGGTCGGCAGATCGAGCGCGAGATCGAACACTTTGAGCCCGAGATCATAGGCGATGCAGATCTGGTTGATCGCCGCGCCGCCGGCCGCGAAATTCTCGACCATCTGCTGCGTCACCGAACTCGGGAAGGCGGAGATGCCATGGCGCGTGACGCCATGATTGCCGGCGAAGATCGCGACGAGCGGACGCCGCACCTCGGGCACTTCCCGCCCCTGCCAGGCGCTGAGCCATTCCGCCAGCCCTTCCATCCGGCCGAGCGAGCCCGCCGGCTTGGTGAGCTGCGCCTCGCGCGCCCGAACCGCCGCGACCGCCGCCGCGTCTGCCGAGGGCATGGCGGCGATGAGCGCGCGAATATCGTCGAAGGGAAGTCCGGTGGCGGAGGGGAGCATGGGGAGGCCTTCAGCAGGATCTGGCGTCGCGCGGGATGGCTTCGAGGCGCTGTCGCTGGTCGGCCGGCCGCGGGCGATCTATAAACCTCGCCCATATGATCGCAAGCATTCCCGCATGGCGATCCCTTCACGGTTTCGCGGGAACGGACGGTTCGAAACAGCATGCCCGATGAGTACCGAAGCACGATCTGGCAGGATTCTGCCGCCGCGGCGAGCTTCCTGACGACCCTGCCCGCCTCCTTCTTTCGCGGCGCCGCCGATGCCGGAGCGCCCGATTTCAGCCGCGCCGCCCGCGCCTTCCCCCTCGTCGGGGCGCTCCTCGGCCTCGCCGCCGGGCTGGTGCTCCTGATCGCCAATGCGCTCGGCCTCCCGCCCCTCGCCGCCGCGCTGCTGGCCGTGGCGGCCGGCATCCTGCTCACCGGCGCGCTGCATGAGGATGGCCTCGCCGATAGTTTCGACGGGCTCGCCGGCGGGCGTACCGTCGAGCGGCGGCTCGAGATCATGCGCGACAGCCGAATCGGCACCTATGGCGTGCTCGCGCTCATCATCTCCGTCGGCCTGCGCACGGCGCTGCTCGCGGCCTATCTGCCGGCCTCGCCCTGGCGCGCCGCCTTCGCCCTCATCGCGGCCGAAGCGCTCGGCCGCGCCGCGATCGTCTGGGTCTGGGCCAAGGAGCCGCCGGCGCGCGCCGATGGTCTCGCCGCCACGCTCGGCGCACCGGGACCGGATGCGCTCGGAACCGCGCTGCTGTCGGCGCTGGTGATCGGCCTCGTCGCCGGTTCGCTGGCCGCCGGCATCTTCGCGTCGCTGATAACGATCGCCGCAGCCGCGCTCGCCACCGTCACGGTCGCGGATTGGAGCCGTCGCCGGATCGGCGGGCGTACGGGCGACATACTCGGCGCCGCCGCGCAGGCGACCGCCCTCGCCGCGCTCCTCGCCCTGGCGGCGTTCCATTGATGATCTCGCCCTGCATCAAGCTCTGCGCGATCGACCCGGCGACTCGGCTCTGCAGCGGCTGCGGCCGCAGGCTGACCGAGATCGGCCGCTGGTCCACCATGTCCGACGCGGAGCGCGCGCAGATCATGCGCGAACTCCCCGAACGCCGCGCCGCAGCCGACGCGCAGCCCCTGCCGGGCTGACAGGCTCGCTTAGGTGTGCCCCTCGGCGATCGCGATCCGCGCATAGCGGTTGGCGATCACGCTGACGATCACGAGCTGGCAGAAATGATAGAGCATGATCGGCGCGATGATCAGGCCGAGCGCCGGATCATTGCCGAAGATGATCGGCGCCAGCGGAACGCCGGTCGCGAGCGATTTCTTCGAGGCGCAGAAGAGGCACGCGATCGTATCCTGCCGATTGAAGTGCATCAGCTTGCACGGGATCAGCATCAGCCAATAGATGATGTAGAACAGCGCGATCACGCCGACGACGATCTGGACGATCAGGATCGCGTCATGTCCGGCCCACACGCCCTCGACCATCGAATCCGAGAATGAATTGTAGACGATCGCCAGGATGATGGCGCGATCGGCCAGCTTGATGCGCTTGTTGTTGCGGTGCGCCCAGCCGGCCAGCCAGTGCCGCGCGACCTGGCCGACGATGATCGGCAGCAACACGAGCAGCACGATCTTGAGGATCACCGGCAGCAGCGGCATCGAGGTGCCGCTCGTCGCGAGGAACCACGCCATCAGCACGGGCGTCGCGAACACGCCGATGAGGCTCGAGATCGTCGCGTTGAAGATCGCCGCCGGGACATTGCCATGGGCGAGCGAGGTCATCGCGACCGAGGAGGACACCGTCGAAGGGAGCGCGGCGATATAGAAGAAGCCGATCCAGACCGGCAGCGGCAGCATGCTCTTGAACGGCGTTCCGAGCACCAGGACGACGATTGGGAACAGCACGAAGGTGCAGAGCTGCACGCTGATATGCAGGCGCCAGTGCTTGATGCCGGCCTTCATCTTCTCCGGCGCGAGCGTCAGGCCGTAGAGGAAGAAGATCACCGCGACGCCATAGGTCGCGACTTCGTTCATATGCAGGATGCCGCCGGTCGCCCCCGGTCCGGGGAATGCGATGGCGAGCGCCACGATCGCGACGAGCGCAAGGAGGAAGCCGTCGATCGTGAAGCCGCGGATTGTCATGACAGAGCGTCCGAAGGAAAGGGGGTACGCTGACGATGTCAGCATCCCTCAATAGCCGGCATTCCCCGGCTGCGAAAGGGGCGTCAGGCCGCCGCGGCCTCGGTTCGGTCGATCTCGAAAAGCGCTCGCGCGAGGAT
This sequence comes from Kaistia hirudinis, assembly GCF_014196455.1. GTDB lineage: Bacteria > Pseudomonadota > Alphaproteobacteria > Rhizobiales > Kaistiaceae > Kaistia > Kaistia hirudinis. The sequence goes on along the minus strand of NZ_JACIDS010000001.1, from coordinate 487,999 downwards.
CTCCGGCCCTGCATCCCGGCGCGCGGCTTCCGTCGAAAGGATCTGCCGGTAGCGCCGGGCGCCGGGCCGGCCATGGAAGAGGCCGAGCATGTGCCGCGTCGCGCGATGGACCGGCTCGCCGCGCCGCGCCATGGCCTCGAGATAGGGCATCATCGCCTCGGCGGCGGAGCGCTCGTCGATGAGCGACGCGCCATCGCCATAGATCGCCGCGTCGACCTCGGCCAGGATGCCGGGCGTCTGATAGGCGGCGCGGCCGAGCATGACGCCGTCGACATGGGCGAGCTGCGCCTTGGCGTCGTCGATCGACTTCAGCCCGCCATTGATGCCGACGAAGACATCCGGGAGCCGGGCCTTGAGACGATGGACGCGGTCATAGTCGAGCGGCGGAATCTCGCGGTTCTCCTTCGGCGAGAGCCCCTTGAGCCAGGCCTTGCGGGCATGCACCCACAGTGCATCGGCGCCGGCCGCCAGCACGCGATCGGAAAGCGCGTCGAGGGCGACCTCGGGATCCTGCTCGTCGACGCCGATGCGGCATTTGACCGTCACGGGAATATCGACCGCCTGCTTCATCGCATCGACGCAATCCGCGACGAGGCCTGGTTCGAGCATCAGGCAGGCGCCGAACGCGCCGGACTGCACCCGGTCGGAAGGGCAACCGACATTGAGATTGATCTCGCCATAGCCCCACGAAGCGCCGATCCGCGCCGCGGCAGCCAGCTTCTCCGGCTCCGAGCCGCCGATCTGCAGGGCCAGCGGATGCTCGGCGGGATCGAAGCCCAGCAGCTTCTCGCGGTTGCCATGGATCACCGCATCGGCCACGACCATCTCGGTATAGAGCAGCGCATGACGGCTCAACTGCCGGTGAAAATACCGGCAGTGACGATCGGTCCAGTCCATCATCGGGGCGACGGCGAAAACCGGGCCCTTGAAGTACCGCTCTCTCATCATGCTCTTCCGAAGCGCCGCTTGGCGGCGGATCCTCCCGCGCGACGCCCATAGCACGGCGTTGAGGGCGAGGCCAATTCGCGCAGGCGCCTCCGCATGTCGTGCACCCATCGCAATGCTGCCTTAGCATTGCCGCGGACGGAGGGTGAACGGTATGGCCGGGACCGCAGGGCACGATCCAATCTTCAAGGCGAGCATCGACGAGGCATTCAAGCTCCTCGGCAGCCGCCGCGACGGGCTCTCCGGCGATGAGGCCGCGGCGCGGCTGAAGCGCAACGGGCCCAACCTTCCCGTCACGAGCATCCGCCGCACGCTGGCCGCCAAGGCACTGCGCCGGCTCGCCGATCCGCTCGTCGCGATCCTGCTCATCGCTGCCTTCATTTCCGGCGTGACCGGCGACTGGCAGAGCTTCGTCGTCATCGTCGTCATCGTGCTGATGTCGATCGTGCTCGACCTCGTGCAGGAGCAAAAGGCCGAGAAGGCCGTCGACGCGCTCAAGCGCTCCGTCGCGGTCACCGCGACCGTGCGCCGCGACGGGGCATGGCTTGCGATCCCCGTTCAGGATGTCGTGAAGGGCGATGTCGTGCATCTGGCCTCCGGCGACCTCGTTCCGGCGGATGGTCTGGTGCTGGTGGCGCAGCAACTGCTCGTCAACGAGGCCGTGCTGACCGGCGAGACCTATGCGGTCGAGAAGCGCGAGGCGGCCGCATCCGATCACGACCGCGTGCTGTACTCCGGCACGAGCGTCGTGGGCGGCGAGGCGGACCTCCTCGTCTCGGCCACGGGACCCGCCACCCGCTTCGGTGCCATCGCCGCCTCGCTCCAGGAGCGCGAGCCGCCGACGGCGTTCGAGACCGGGCTGCACTCGCTCGGCATGCTGATCCTGCGCCTCACCGGCTTCTTGGTGCTGTTCGTGCTGCTGACGCAGCTCTGGCGGCACGGACTCTCGGTCGAGAGCTTCCTGTTCGCGGTCGCGCTCGCCGTAGGCCTGACGCCCGAGCTGCTGCCCATGGTGGTCACGGTCACGCTGGCGCGCGGCGCGGAGCGCATGTCGAAGAAGAAGGTGGTGGTGAAGCGCCTCTCCGCCATCCACGACCTCGGTTCGATGGACATTCTCTGCACCGACAAGACCGGCACGCTCACCGAAGCGCGGATCGCGCTCGTCGACCGGATCGACGCGGACGGACAATCGAGCCAGCGGGTCGAAGAGCTCCTCCGCCGCAACAGCGCTCTCATCGGCGGGATGCGCAGCGCGCTCGACGATGCGATTCTCGCCAATGGCGGCTTGGGCGACGAGAATTGGGCGAAAGGCTGCGACCTCCCCTTCGACTTCGACCGGCGCCGCGCCTCGGTCATGACGCTGCGCGACGGCAAGGCCGAACTGGTGACCAAGGGGGCTCCCGAGGCGATTCTCGCCTGCTGCACCCATGTCGAGCGGAACGGCGCAATCGTTCCCCTGGATGAGGCCGGTCGCAGCCGGATCGCGGCGATGTTCGAGCAGAAGGGAAGCGAGGGATTTCGGCTGCTCGCCGTCGCCTATCGCCCGATCGATCCGACCATAAGCCGTCTCGCCGAAGCGGACGAGCACGACCTCGTCTTCGCCGGCTGCGGCGTGTTCCTCGACCCGCCCAAGGCCTCGGCCAAAGATGCCATCGTCTCGCTGCGCAAGGCCGGCATCGCGCTCAAGATCATCTCCGGCGACGCAGCCCCCGTTGTCGCGCACCTCGTGCAAAGCCTTGATATTCCTGCGAAAGGCATGCTCACGGGCGAGGAAATCGAGGCGATGACCGATGCGGCGCTCGCCAGCCGCGTTGTCGACACCGACCTCTTCGTGCGCGTCTCCCCCGACCAGAAGCGCCGCATCGTGCTGGCGCTGCGGCGGCGCGGACACACGACCGGCTTCCTCGGCGACGGCATCAACGATGCCCCCGCGATTCACGCCGCCGACGTCGGCCTTTCCGTCGAGGGCGGCACCGACGTCGCGCGGGAGGCCGCGGACATCATCCTGCTCGCGACCGACCTCCAGGTCATCGCCGATGGCGTCGCCGAGGGGCGGCGCACCTTCGCGAACATCATGAAATATGTCCGCATGGGCACGAGCTCGAACTTCGGCAACATGCTCTCGACCGCCCTCGCCTCGCTGGTCCTGCCGTTCCTGCCGCTGGCGCCGTTGCAGATCCTCCTGAACAATCTGCTCTACGACCTTTCAGAAATTGGCATTCCGTTCGATCGCGCCGACGAAGAGGAACTGGCGACGCCGAAGAAATGGGACATGGGCCAGGCGCTGCATTTCACGCTGGTCATGGGGCCGCTGTCGTCGCTGTTCGACCTGACGACCTTCGCCGTGCTGATATTCGTCTTCAAGGCGTCGGCCCCAGTCTTCCAGACGGCCTGGTTCGTCGAATCGATCCTGACGCAGATCCTGGTGATCTTCGTGATCCGGACGGCCAAGCCGTTCTGGAAGAGCCGCGCCCATCCGATCCTGACGGCCACCTCGCTCGGCGCGCTGGCGGTTTCGCTGGGCATCGCGCTCAGCGGGATCGGCGCGTTCTTCGGCTTCGTCTCATTACCGCTACCCCTGCTCGGCGCGATCGTCCTGATCAGCGCCGGCTATCTGACGCTCGCCGAGATCATCAAGCGCTTCGCCTTCGCCGTATCGAGCGGGCGGCGGCTCCACCACCCCGCCTTCCTGCGTCACTGAAAGCCCGTTACGGCACCAGGACCGCCGCGCCCTGAAAGCGCCCTGCGCGCAGATCCGCCAGCGCCTCATTCGCGCGCTCGAGCGGATAGACGGTCGTCGTCGTGCGCACCCCGGCGCGTGGTGCGAGTTCGAGGAATTCGTGCGCATCCGCGCGCGTCAGATTGGCCACCGACACGATCCGCCGCTCGCCCCACAGGATATCGTAGGGAAAGCTCGGGATCGGGCTCATATGGATGCCGCCGCACACGACCGTGCCGCCCTTGCGTACGGCGCGAAGTGCGGCCGGGATGAGCGAACCGACGGGGGCGAACAGGATCGCCGCGTCTAGCTGCTCCGGCGGCAATTCGTCCGAGCTGCCGGCCCAGACCGCGCCGAGCGAGCGGGCCATCGCCTGCGCGGCAGCGTCGCCCTCGCGCGTGAAAGCATAGACGGACCGCCCCTGCCACACGCAGACCTGAGCCAGGATATGCGCCGCCGCGCCGAATCCATAGAAGCCGATCCGCTTCGCCTCGCCCGCAAATCGCAGCGAACGCCAGCCGATGAGGCCGGCGCACATCAGCGGCGCTGCCGCGACCGGATCGTCGAAATGGTCGAGCGGAAAGGCGAAGGCCGCGTCGGCAACCACGTGTGTCGCAAAGCCGCCGTCGCGGGAATAGCCGGTGAACTGCGGCGTGTCGCAGAGGTTCTCGGCGCCGGAGGCACAATAGGGGCAGTGGCCGCAGGTGTGGCCGAGCCAGGGGATGCCGACACGCCGTCCGGCCTGAACGGCCTCGACGCCGGGGCCGACTGCCTCGACGATACCCACGATCTCGTGGCCCGGGATGAGCGGGAGATGCGGCTCGGTCAGATCGCCGTCGACCACGTGCAGATCCGTCCGGCAGACGGCGCAGGCCTCCACGCGGACCATGATCTCGCCGGCGCCCGGCACGGGCGTGGCACGCTCCTCGAGTACCAGCGGTTCGCCGATCGCGTGGAGCACCATCGCCCGCATGATGGCTCGCTCCTAGGTCTCGCGCTGCTGCGGCGGCATGATGATGACGCCGGAGATCGGCTCGACGCAGACGAGCTGGTCTTCGACTGCCTGGACGCCGGGAACATTCTCCGCACAGACGCGGGCTGCATCGCGCTCCCGCTCGTCGAAGATCGTCCCGCTCAGGGTCGCCTTGCCCCCTTCGACATCGACGCGAATCAAGCCGTTGCCGCTCCAGAACTGGCCGCCGAGCTCGGCGACGATGGCCTTCCGCAGCGATTCGTCGCTCGCATCGGGCGCGCTGGCGGTCGCGAGGCGGTTGGCGAGTGCCTTCAGGATGTCGGAGCGCGAGACGATGCCGACCAACTGCCCTCCGTCAACCACCGGCAGGCGCTTGATGTGGCGGCGGCCCATGGCCTCGACCACTTCCTCCAGCGAGGCGCTGCTCGGCGTCACCACGATATCGCGCGTCATGACATCTTCGACGCGGCGGCCATGCGAATGGACATATTCGTCCGCAGCCCTGCCGGCGCTGAGGAAGACGTGCAGCCAGCCCGAGCGCTTGGGCTCCGTCCCGAGTTCCGTGCGCTTCAAGAAGTCGCCTTCCGTGACCACGCCGACGAGCGCGCCGCTGTCATCGATGACGGGCAGTCCGCTGATGCGGTGCGCCAGCATCAGCTGCGCGGCATCGACGATGGACGTCGTCGGACGGACGCTCAGGACCGGCGACGTCATGATATCTTGAACCTTCACGTGAACCTCCAGACCTGCGTCGCCACCAAGCGGGCAGAACGCGACGACGATCACTCCCCATGACGGGAGAAGCAAGGGCGCCATATTAATTCCCACACCGAACGGGCTCGGGCCTTGCGGCAGGTCAATGCGACAGGGAGCCGATCCGGGCCGGGGCGATTTGATCCCTGTCAGCGGCAAAACGCAATTCCGCGCTATGCTCCGCTTCGGGTGCGCCACAACCGGGCGATGTCGGCCCGCGCCGCCGCGACGGGACACCAGCCAGAACAGCGGGATCCATGAACCAGAACCTCCTCCTGACGCTCAACCCCGGCTCCTCCACGATCAAGCTCGGCCTGTTCGCAGAGGCGCACGAATCGCCGCGCCGGATCGGCAGCGGCATGATCGACCTGCGCCAGACCCCGCTGATGCTCCACATCAGCGAAGGCGGCGAGCAATTCGACGTCGCGCTGCGTTCGGAGCTGCAGGAGGATTTGCACGACCTGATCCGCGAGACGGTCGACGTTCTGGTGAAGCACTTCGCGTCGGATCACTTCATCGGCGCAGGGCATCGCGTCGTGCATGGCGGCGATCGCTTCGCCGGTCCGACGCTCATCGATGATGACGTGCTCGCCGGCATCGCGTCGCTATCGCATCTGGCGCCGCTGCATCAGCCGCGCGCCGTCCGCCTTATCGAGGCGTTCCGGAAGATCTGGCCGAATCTCCCGCAGATCGCCTCGTTCGACACGGCCTTCCATCGCAGCCAGAGCCCGATCGAACGGCGATTGCCGATCCCCCGGGACCTCTATGACGAAGGCCTGAAGCGCTACGGCTTCCATGGCCTCTCCTACAAGTTCATCGCCGGCGCGCTCGCGCGCGAAGCGCCGGAGATCGCCAAGGGACGCGTCGTCGTCGCCCATCTCGGCAGCGGCGCCAGCCTCTGCGCCCTGGATGGCGGCGTCAGCCAGAGCTGCAGCATGGGCTTCTCGACGCTCGACGGCATCCCAATGGCGACGCGCAGCGGCGCGCTCGACCCAGGCGTGCTGCTCTACCTGCTCCAAGCCAAGCAGATGTCGGTCCCGGACCTCGAGGATTTCCTCTATCACCGCTGCGGGCTCATCGGCCTCTCCGGCATCAGTGCGGATGCGCGGGTACTTTCGGAGAGCACGGAACCCGCGGCGGTCGAGGCGATGGCCTATTTCGCCGGCGCGATCGCGCAGGAAGTAGCGGCCAAGGCGACGAGCCTCGGCGGGCTCGACGGCATCGTCTTCACCGCCGGCATCGGCGAACATCAGCCGGCCCTGCGGGCGGCCGTGTGCAAGAGCCTCGCCTGGGTCGGCGTCGCGATCGACGATCAGGCCAATGCGGCCAATGCCCGGCGCATTCACGCATCCGACAGCCGGGTCAGCGTCTTCGTGCTGCCGACGGACGAGGAGACGGTGATCGCGAGCGAGGCGTCCGAAATCCTGAGGGACCAGGCGAGCCGCAGCCGCGGCAGCGCCTGAACCGCAACGATGCGTCAGTCCGTGCCGAGCCGCCTTGCGATCGTGTCGCGCTCGAACGCGACGTTCCAGTCGATGAGGCGCGCCCAGAGTTCGCGGGCCAGCTCCTCGTCGAAACCGGCGGCGCGGGCCGTGGCTGCGACGCGGTCCAGCACTTCGCCGATCCGGCCCGGTACCAGGGCCTCGCTCGGATCGCTCTTCAGTTCCGCCATGCGACGCACATAGGCGAACCGTTCGGCCAGCTTCTCGACCAGCTCACGATCGAGCCGGTCGATCTCCACGCGGATGTCCTGCTTGGAGTGGCAGTCCTCGGGGGCGCGAGCCATGTCAGCTCACCACCATCGCGCGGGTTCAAACCGGCCGGCGGCCTGCTCAATGACCTCGCTGAGCGAGAACAGCGTCTCCTCGCCGAACGGGCGGCCGATCAGCTGCAGGCCGAGCGGCAAACCGCCCGCGCCAAGCCCGGCGGGAACGGCGATGCCCGGCAGGCCGGCCATGTTTACCGTCACGGTGAAGACGTCGTTCAGATACATCTCGACCGGCGAGGCGAGCGCCATCTCCTTCAGGCCGAAGGCCGCCGACGGCGTCGCCGGCGTCAGGATCGCATCGACGCCGGCCTCGAAGGCCAGATCGAAGTCGCGCTTGATCAGCGTGCGGACCTTCTGCGCGCGGACGTAGTAGGCGTCGTAATAGCCGGCCGAGAGCACATAGGTGCCGATCAGGATGCGGCGCTTCACCTCGGCGCCGAAGCCGGCGGCGCGGGTGTTCTCATAGAGCGAGACGATGTCGTCGCCGGGCACGCGCAGCCCGTAGCGCACGCCGTCATAGCGCGCGAGATTGGACGACGCCTCAGCCGGTGCCACGATGTAGTAGGCCGGCAGGGCGTATTTCGTGTGCGGCAGCGTGATGTCGACGATCTCCGCGCCGGCATCCTTGAGCCAGTCGATGCCCTGCTGCCAGAGCGCCTCGATCTCGGCCGGCATGCCGTCGATGCGGTATTCCTTCGGGATGCCGATGCGCAGGCCCTTCACGGAACGGCCGACCGCACCCTCGTAGTCGCCGACCGGCAGGTCGACGGAGGTGGTGTCCTTCTCGTCGACGGAGGCCATCGATTTCAGCAGGATCGCGGCGTCGCGGACGGTGCGCGCGATCGGGCCGGCCTGGTCGAGCGAGGACGCGAAAGCCACCGTGCCCCAGCGCGAGCAGCGGCCATAGGTCGGCTTGATGCCGACCGTGCCGGTGAAGGCCGCCGGCTGACGGATGGAGCCGCCCGTGTCGGTCGCGGTCGCGCCGGCGCAGATATGCGCCGCGACGGCAGCAGCCGAACCACCGGACGAACCGCCGGGAACGAGTTCGAGATTGGAACCCTCGCGCTTCCACGGGTTCACGACCGGCCCGTAATAGGACGTCTCGTTCGACGAGCCCATGGCGAACTCGTCCATGTTGAGCTTGCCGAGCATGACGGCGCCGTCCTGCCACAGATTGGCGGTGACGGTCGATTCATAAGGCGGCTTGAAGCCGTCGAGCACATGCGAGGCGGCCTGCGTGTGCACGCCTTCCGTCGCGAAGAGGTCCTTCACGCCGATCGGCACGCCTTCGAGCGGGCGCTGCTCGCCACGCGCAATGCTCTCGTCCGATGCGGCCGCCATGGCGAGCGCCTTCTCGGGCGTCTCGACGATATAGGCGTTCAGTGCGCGCGCGGCTTCCATCGCGGCGAGATAGGCCTTGGTGAGCTCGGTGGCCGAGAAGGCGCGCGCGGCAAGGCCGTCGCGAATTTCGGCAATGGTCAGGCTGGTGAGATCCGATGCGCGCGTCATGTCTGTCTCGATGTTCGAAGAGGGGCGTCCGGTCACTCGACCACCTTCGGCACGACGAAGAACTCGTCGTCCGAGGCCGGCGCATTGGCCACGACCTTGGCCGAATAGAAGCCGTCGGTGACGACATCCGCGCGCATCTTCATCGTCTGCTCCACCACCGAGGTCATCGGCTCGACCTCGGAAACGTCGAGTTCGCCCAGCTGCTCCACGAAGCCGAGAATCGTGTTGAGCTCGTTCTGGAACGAAGCCGCCTCCTCCTCCGTGATGGCGATGCGCGCGAGATGCGCGACGCGCTTGACGGTGGCGATATCGACGCTCATGGCGGGATCCTTCGAGCTTGGCGCTTTAAGCCTTATCCGGGAGTCCGGCCCGCTATATCACCGCCGCTCGCCGCGCCGCAACCTGAGCCGAGCGCAGCGTCACACGCGCCCGCCTCTGGCGGACCGCGCGCGCCTTCACCTCGGCCGGCCGACGCGCTAAGACGGATGTGGCCGATCGAACCGTCGACGCCCCTGGCCGGATCGCCGCGCGATGACCGACGCCTTCGCCTTCTGTCGTGACTGCCTCGCTCCGGCGCCGCCGGCGGCCAGGCGCTGCGCGCGTTGCGGCAGCCCCCGCATCCTGCGTCACGACGAATTGTCGGCGCTCTCGATCGCCCATGTCGACTGCGACGCCTTCTATGCAGCAATCGAGAAGCGCGACGATCCGAGTCTCGTCGACAAGCCGCTGATCATCGGCGGCGGGCGGCGCGGCGTCGTCTCGACGGCCTGCTACATCGCGCGGATCAAGGGCGTGCGCTCCGCCATGCCGATGTTCAAGGCGCTCGAACTCTGCCCCGAGGCGACCGTCATCCGCCCGAACATGGAGAAATACGTCGCCGTCGGCCGCGAGATCCGCGCCCTAATGGGCGAGCTGACGCCGCTGGTCGAGCCTCTGTCGATCGACGAGGCGTTCATGGATCTCTCCGGCACCGAACGGCTGCACCGCGCCCCGCCCGCGCTGACGCTCGCCCGGTTCGCGCGCCGGATCGAGCAGGAGGTGGGCGTCACCGTCTCGGTCGGCCTTTCCTTCAACAAGTTCCTGGCCAAGATCGCCTCCGATCTCGACAAGCCCCGCGGCTTCTCCGTGATCGGGCGTGCCGAGGCCCTGCCCTTCCTCGCGGCCCTGCCCGTCTCGAAGATCTGGGGCGTCGGCAAGGCGATGGAGCGGAAGCTGGCCGAAGACGGCATCCGCTCGGTCGGCCAGATCCAGCAAACCGATGAGGGGGACCTCGCCCGCCGCTATGGCGCAATGGGTCTGCGGCTCGCCCGCCTCGCCCGCGCCGACGACCGCCGCGCCGTCGATCCGCGTCATGAGGCGAAGTCGATTGGCGCCGAGACGACATTCGACAAGGACTATCGCGACCGTGACCATCTGCGGCCGATCCTCCGCCGGCTCTGCGAGAAGGCGGCGGCGCGGCTGAAGCGCGCCGACCTCGCGGCCTGGACCGTTACGCTCAAGATGAAGTCCGACGATTTCCGCATCCGCACCCGCAATCGCCAGCTCGCCGACCCGACGCGCCTCGCAGACAGGATCTTTCGCGTGGCCGAAGACCTGCTCGAGGCCGAACTCGACGGCACGGCCTATCGGCTGATCGGCGTCTCGCTGTCCAATTTCGCCGATCCCGCGCTCGCCGATCCTGATGATCTCGTCGATCCCGCAGCGGCCAAGCGAGCCGCTGCGGAAGCGGCAATCGACAGGCTGCGCGGACGCTTCGGCCGCGACGCCGTCGGGCATGGGCTCACGTTCCGGGCCGAGGACTGACGCCTCCGGTCAGTCCCCGTTCATGTGTTTGGGCTCTCCGGCCTGGTGGCCGTCGACCAGACCGGCATTGTGCGGCTCGGTCCCAACCGTCAGAACCTCCGAGGGTTGATCCGTCGGATTGCTGATCTCATAGGGCCGGTTCAGGCTGAAATGGAAGGCGTCGCCTGCCTCCAGTTCGTAGATCGTTCCGTCCAGGAGGTAGCGGACCGTCCCCTTGAGCACATAGACCACCTGCTCGCCCTCGAACGGCCGGCCGGCGCCGCGATAATGCGGTGGCACGTCCAGCTTGACGGCATTCAGCAGCTGTCCCGGGAAGGTCGTCGAAAGCTGTTCGAGATGCAGGCCCCCGGGCCCGGCCGAATGCGCACTGCGGCCCTCGGCCCGCGACACCGCATTGGGAAGGTCGGGGCGATGCAGGAAGGCGCTCACCGGCACATCGAGCGAGCGCGCAATCGTCACGAGCGAACTCAGCGAGGGACGCGTGATGTCGCGCTCGACCTGCGAGAGAAACCCGATGGAAAGCCCTGATTTCGATGAAACGCGCTGCAGCGTCAGATTGCGCTGGCGGCGTGCCTCCCGAATTCTCGAGCCGATCTTGAGAGCCGCCCCGTCCATTCCCGTCCCGCTGCTGCGCTCCGGCGGGCGGTCCGGCCGATCCAGTCATCACCGCGCCAGGGCGGTCTTGCCTGTCCAACGAGCCGTCATCCGAAGCTTCGGGTAGTTTGGCTCGCTGACGATCGCGCCGACAACGATAAATTTCATTGGAGGCCTGACAAAACGCGCATCATGCACCGGAACCACCGCAATAGTTGCGGTGGGCGATGGCCGTCCTGTGCAATTTTTCCCATTTGGGATACAGGGCATAGGGTAGCCGGCGCCCCCAAAAACGGGGCCGGCCACCTTTCACGGGCGAATCAGCCCTTCAGGATGTCGCGGCCCGCATAGACGGCCTGGACGCCGAGTTCTTCCTCGATACGGATCAGCTGGTTGTACTTCGCGGTCCGGTCCGAGCGGGCGAGCGAGCCGGTCTTGATCTGGCCGCAATTCGTCGCGACCGCGAGATCGGCGATGGTCGAGTCCTCGGTCTCGCCCGAGCGATGCGACATTACGGCGGTATAGGCCGCCTTGTGGGCCATCGCGACCGCGTCGAGCGTCTCAGTAAGCGAGCCGATCTGGTTGACCTTGACCAGGATCGAATTGGCCGTACCCGTCTTGATGCCCTGCGACAGGCGCTTGGTGTTGGTCACGAAGAGATCGTCGCCGACGAGCTGGACCTTGTTGCCGATCGCGTCGGTCAGGCCCTTCCAGCCGGTCCAGTCGTCCTCGCTCATGCCGTCCTCGATCGAGATGATCGGGAACTTCGCGGTGAGGTCGGCGAGATAGGCGATCTGCTCGTCGATCGTGCGCACGACGCCCTCGCCCTCATAGACGTACTTGCCGTCCTTGAAGAACTCGGTCGAGGCGCAGTCGAGGCCGAGATAGATGTCCTCGCCGACCTTGTAGCCGGCCTTCTCGATCGCCTTGGCGACGAAATCGAGCGCCGCGACGGCGGACGGCAGGTTCGGGGCGAAGCCGCCCTCGTCGCCGACATTGGTGTTGTGGCCCGCGTCCTTCAGCGCCTTCTTCAGCGTGTGGAACACCTCGGAGCCCCAGCGGACAGCCTCCGCCAGCGTCGGCGCGCCGACCGGCAGGATCATGAATTCCTGGAAGTCGATCGGATTGTCGGCATGAACGCCGCCATTGATGATGTTCATCATCGGGACCGGCAGGACCTTGGCATTCACGCCGCCGACATAGCGATAAAGCGGCAGGCCGGCGGCTTCCGCCGAAGCCTTCGCAACGGCCAGCGAGACGCCGAGGATCGCGTTGGCGCCGAGGCGCGCCTTGTTCGGCGTGCCATCGAGCTCGATCATCGTCGTGTCGATCAGGCTCTGCTCTTCGGCCTCCATGCCGCCGATGGCATCGAAGATCTCGCCATTCACGGCCTCGACGGCCTTGAGCACGCCTTTGCCCTGATAGACCGACTTCTCGCCGTCGCGGAGCTCGACGGCCTCATGCGCGCCCGTCGAGGCGCCCGAGGGAACCGCCGCGCGGCCGAAGGAGCCGTCTTCGAGCCGGACATCCACCTCGACGGTCGGATTGCCGCGGCTGTCGAGGATCTGGCGGGCTGTGATGTCGATAATCGCGGTCATGGGAGTCCTCGTTTCGGCTGTGGCTCGGAAGGAAGGGCGGTCTGGCCGCTTCTATCGCGGCTCCGGCCGTTCTGGAAGTGGCTGCACGACGGCCGAAGCTATGCCGCCTCAGCCGTGACGTTGTCGTGAACGCGCCTTTGGCGGGGCTTCAACCCGCCTTAGCGATCCGGTCGAAGGCCATCAGCCGCTCCAGCAGCGCTTCCATCTGGTCGATCGGCACCATGTTCGGCCCGTCCGACGGCGCATGGTCAGGATCCTGGTGCGTCTCGATGAAGACCGCTGCCACGCCGACGGCGACCGCCGCCCGCGCCAGCACGGCGACGAACTCCCGCTGTCCGCCAGTCGAGGCCCCCTGCCCGCCCGGCTGCTGCACCGAATGGGTCGCGTCAAAGACGACCGGTGCGCCCATCGCCGCCATGATCGGCAGCGCGCGCATGTCGGAGACGAGGGTGTTATAGCCGAAGGACGCGCCACGCTCGGTCAGCAGCACGTTCGGATTGCCGCTCTCCGTGATCTTGGTGAGCACGTTCTTCATGTCCCAGGGGGCGAGGAACTGGCCCTTCTTCACGTTCACGACGCGGCCCGTCTCCGCCGCCGCGATCAGGAGATCGGTCTGGCGCGACAGGAAGGCGGGGATCTGGAGGATGTCGACGACATCGGCGACGATCGCGCATTGCTCCCGCTCATGCACATCGGTCAGCACCGGCACATCGAATTCGCCCTTGATGTCGGCGAAGATCGGCAAGGCCGCATCGAGGCCCATGCCTCGCCGGCCGGCGATCGACGTGCGGTTCGCCTTGTCGAATGACGTCTTGTAGACGAGCCCGATGCCGAGGCGGCTGGTGATCTCCTTGAGACGGCCGGCCATGTCGAACGCATGGTCGCGGCTCTCGAGCTGGCACGGGCCGGCAATCAGCGTCAGCGGCAGATCATTGCCGAACATGACATTGCCGGCGGAAACATGGGCATTGGGCGCAAGGCTCATTGACGGGCTCTCTCGGGCAGGGCGGCCAGCAGGATGAGCGCACCCTTACACCCTGTCGCGGCCGGAGGCGACAGGGTCGCAGCCGCTTAGAGCATGTCGTCGAAGCTCCAGTGATTGGACCAGCGCGCATCGATCTCGTCGCGGACATTCTGGTAGCGAATGTCACAGGAGAGGCGAATACGCCCTTCCGGATCGTCGTTCGCCGTCGCGGCGTGGATCATATAGGGGCTGTGCAGTATCACGTCGCCCGCCTCGTAATCGGCGATCAGCCAGCGCGTATCGAAGCGGTCGGCCATCGCCACCAGATCCTTCGATATCCAGCCGCCCTCGCCCATCTTGCTGTTATAGGCGCTGATGCGCTCCTGCGCGCTCAGTTCGGCATTCTCCGCCGCAAACGCCGCTTCGAGCCGTCGTCCCTCGGCATGCGAGCCTTCGAGATAGCAGAGCCCGCCCATGGCAGCCGGCGTGTCGCCGATCGGGATCCATGCCGTGACGATGCGGTCGGTGCCACCGCGCAGATAGACGAGGTCATAATGCGCCGGGGTCGAGAACGCCTGGCCGGGCTTGGTCATGCGCAGCAGCTTGCGCTTGTGCAGATAGGACATGCCGCCGAGGAACCCGTCGAGCAGGCGCCAGAGCGGCGGCGACAGGCAGAACGCCTCGAACGCCGCCGAGCGGACGAGCTCCATGGTGCGCCGCCGCGCCAGATCGGCATTCTCCGCGCCCCCGGCAAGGCCGATTGCCGGATCGGACCCGGGCGCGAGCAGCCCCGTATCGGCAAAGGCCGCGAAGACATAGGCACGAAACGCCAGCACATCGTCGCGCGGCAAGAGACCCTTGAGCCAGAGATAGCCGTGCTCTCGGTAGCGATCGACGAGCACATCCTTTGGCGCGCGCGGATCGCTGGGCGTGAGAGAGCCCATCCGGCGCGGTGAGCGATCCAGCGAACGGCCCGACGCGCGTAGCAAGGGCATTGCGTCATCTTCGTCCCTATCGATCCGGGTTTTCGACGATTCGTGCATCGGTCTGGCTCCTCCCTTCCGTTGCATCACGGCAGGGATTAAGCATTGCCGTGGACGCGCAGCCATGGACGAAGCGGGCAGATGGACTTTTCGCTCAATGATGGCAGGCCCGCGCCGCGCGCAAAACCACTCGCCGTCTTCCGCACGCCGGCGGCCGATCCGCTCTCGCGCGCGCTCGCCTGCACCGGCGCCGGCACGCAGCATGTTCTGACGCGCCTCAAGGGCCGCCGCCTCGGCTGCCACGCGGCCGTTCTGGTCGACAGCGGCGCGGGCTGGCTCGAGACCGAAGCCGGCGGGCGTGTCCGAATCGAGGCCCCGTCCCTGTTCTTCCTGTTTCCGGGGGAGCGGCACGGATACGGCCCCGACCCTGGATCGTCATGGCATGAGCACTGGCTGCTCTTCGAGGGACGGCTGGTCGAGGATCTCGCGGCTTCCGGCTTTCTCGATCGGCGGCGTCCGGCCGTCACGCTCGCCGATGCGGCCCCGTTCTCGGCGCGGTTCCGGCGCATCCGCGATGAACTGATCGAGTTGCGGCCGTCCTATGCGGCTGCGGCCGCCGCGCTGGTCCATGAGCTCATCGTCGCCTGCAGCCGCGCAAACGAGCGACCATCCGCCGGGATCGGGAGTTCGCCGGAAGAGATCGCGGCGACGATCCGCTCGGAGGCACTCGGCCCGCTCGATTTTGGCGCGCTCGCCGCCCGCTTCGGCATGTCAGAAGCGACGCTGCGGCGGCGCATGATCGCGTCCCATGCCGTCTCGCCGAAGAGCTTCCAGCTGCGCGTGCGGATGGACCGGGCCAAGGAACTCCTGGCGACGACGGACACGCCTGTCGAGGCGATCGCCCGCGCCGTCGGCTTCGATGATCCCTATTACTTCTCGCGCATGTTCCGTCGCAGGGAAGGCGTATCGCCAAGCCGCTTCCGGTCGGAGAACCGCCGCGCCTGAGCGCTCGGCAAATTCGCGGTGAATTGGGAGGTTTGGTGACCCCGGCGTGACTCGAACACGCAACCACCCGCTTAGAAGGCGGGTGCTCTATCCGGTTGAGCTACGGGGCCACAAGGCGTCGCCGTTCCCGCTCTAGCAAAGGACGGCAGACAAATCACGTCCGTTCGCGATCAGGCGAGGCCGAAAGATCGGCGCCGATCCGCGAGGCTCAATGCGTCCAGGGCTGGGCGCGGCCGAACTTGAAATTGTCGGAATAGGAAATCTTCTTGCGGCTATCGAGATGCGGCTCGAACACCCGATAGGGGATGCCGTTCTTTTCCGCATAGGCGACCGCTTCTTCCTTCGTCTCGAAGGACAGCTTGATCTGGCGGTTCATGTCGCCGGTGGCGTTGTAGCCCATCAGCGGCTCGACCGTGATCGGGCTCTCGGGCTCAAAGGTCAGCATCCAACGATCGGCCTTCGCCTTGCCCGACTGCATCGCCGTCTTTGCCGGCTTGAAGATGCGTGCGACCATGCTTGCGGTCCATTCCCTTCCATTGCCCGATGTCGTGGTCGGGGCAGCAAGATTCGAACTTGCGACCCTCTGGTCCCAAACCAGATGCGCTACCAGACTGCGCTATGCCCCGCTCTCCGCGACAGCGCTGACTTATACGAAAAGCAGCCCGCCTCGCAAGGCGCCCCGAAGTCGCAAGTGAAGACCGGCGCTAGTGCGAGGTGCCGAATACGACCTTAGCGCCCGGCGCGATGCCAAGCTTGTCCGCCGTACCGCCGACGATCTCGAACACGTAGCGCACAGCCGCGCCGCTCGGGATCACGTCGAGCGAATAGGGCTTCGCACGATGCGCGATCCGCTTCACGGTACCGTCATCGGCAATGAAGAGCATGTCGAGCGACAGCGGCGTGTTCTTCATCCAGAACGCCACCGGCTCCTCGTCGCCGAAGTCGAACATCATGCCGTGATCCGCGGCCATGCTCTTGCGGAACATGAGCCCGCGCTCGCGCTCGGCATCGGTGGTCGCCCACTCGACCGAGAATCGGTGCGGACCGCTGGTCGTCTCGATGGTGAGTTCGCGCGCCCGTTCCGCCGCGTGAACCGCCAAGGGCAACCACGCAGCCAGAATCAGAAACGAGAAAGCCGCCAGACGCGCTGGAAGCCGGGCGATGTCACGCAAGCGAAAGGCGCTCAATGCGAGCCCGGCAGACCGCCCGCCGATCCGTCGGGACGAATCTCGGCGGCCATCAGGCCCTTGTCGCCGGGTCCGAACCGCACGAGCACCGTCTGGCCGGGACGAAGTTCCATCATGCCGTAGCGGCGCAATGTCTCCATATGGACGAAGATGTCTTCGGTCCCCTCGCCGCGCGAGACGAAGCCGTAGCCCTTCACGCGGTTGAACCACTTGACCACGCACCGCTCGAGGCCGCTGGTCGGCGTCACGGCGGAATGCGTGCGTGGCGGCCCGGCCTGCGCCGGATGCACGGCTGTCGATTCATCCATCGACAGGATGCGGAACGCCTGCAGACCACGCGTGCCTTTCGAGGCCTCGCACAGGATGCGCGCGCCCTCATAGGCCGTCTGATAGCCATCGCGACGAAGGCAGGTCACGTGCAGCAGCACGTCGGGCGTACCATCGTCGGGAACGATGAACCCATACCCTTTCGACGCGTCGAACCACTTGATGGCACCAGCAACCTCGATCAGATCGAGGCCGCCTCCATCTTCGTTGTCCGCGGCGGACGGCGATGGCCCGACGCTATTCTTGGACCCCATATGCTGGCCCCCAGAGTGGCCGCAGCGCGGCCTCTATTGTGACGGGTCGCGAGCCCCTTCCCACCGAACGGTGGTTCCACGACCGATTCCTCAGCCGGACAATAGCACCCAAGCCACTCATGACCAGTGACCAAGACGACACAACCGCGGATTTCCGCTAACGAGAGGTTCCCATCCCGGCAGAGCTTGGCCGCACCGGCCAGCCGGCCTATGGTCCCCATCCCGCCTGCGGTGCCTTTGAGGCCCGCCATGCGAAACGCCAACAGAATCAGAGGGAGGCGATCCAGCCATGAAGTATCTCCACACCATGGTCCGCGTCACGAACGTCGACGAATCGCTCGACTTTTACTGTGGAAAATTCGGACTGAAAGAAGTTCGCCGGATTGAGAATGAGAAGGGCCGCTACACGCTCATCTTCCTGGCCGCGCCCGGCGACGAGAGCGCGCAGGTCGAGCTGACCTATAATTGGGATCCGGAAGTGTATGGCGAGGGCCGCAATTTCGGCCACCTCGCCTATCGGGTCGACGACATCTATGCGACCTGCGACCGTCTCATGAAGGCTGGCGTCACCATTAATCGCCCGCCGCGCGACGGTCACATGGCCTTCATCCGCTCGCCCGACAACATCTCGATCGAGTTGATCCAGGCCGGCGACGCGCTGCCGCCGCAGGAGCCCTGGGCATCGATGCCGAACACCGGCAAGTGGTGAGAAGTGTGATCGCGCGACAGCTTCCTGTGGACGACGGCGGGCGCCCTTGTGCCCGCCGCAGATCGCATCTATAAACCGCGCCGCCGCGCCCTTCGTCTATCGGTCAGGACGCCACCCTTTCACGGTGGAGAGAGGGGTTCGATTCCCCTAGGGCGCGCCATTCCCACGAACCCGCCGAGTTTTGCCACTTCCCGCGCCTGCGGGACGCGACTCGGAATCAGCCGCACGCAATCGGACAATTTGTGGAGATCGCTCCAGAGGGCGTCGCCGTTCGACGCCTGGCCCGTATAGTCGGGTCGGCGCGCAGAAGCGGAGGGCTTCAGCGCAGGGGGGGATCACAGCATGCACCGATCGTCTGGAGCTTGCGGCAAGGCCGCGCTCGCAATCGCCTTACTGGGGCTGTTCGCAAACCGCGCCGGCGCAGAGGACATGGCACCGGCGCCGGACCAGCAGGCCATGCACGACCACGACCAGATGGCCACCGTCGATCCGGCCGCCCTCCCCGGCAAGCCGACGCGCTCACTCGAATCGAAGCTCATCCTGCGCGCGCCCGACGGCCAGGGCCGCGAAACCATCGTGAACCGGACGATTCGCGCGCCCGGCACCCGCGCCCCGATCCATTTCCATGACGCCGGCGGCACGACCTGCGTGCTCGAAGGCGAGATGACGCTCTATCTGAAGGGTCAGGCGCCGCAACGGGCCGTCGCCGGGCAGTGCTACTACATGCCGTCCGGCATGCCGATGTCCGGCGTCAACAGCGGATCGGTAAACGCCGTCCTCCTCGATATCTTCACCGTGCCCGTCGGCACGCCCGTCTGGCGGGTGACGGAAGAGGGCATGGACGCGATCCAGCAGCAATTCCCGGCGCCGCAGAAGTAAGCCTCCGTCAGGATCTCGGCGGAGGCGCGGCCAGCGGAAAGCCGCCGAGATCGAAGAGGCTCGGCTCTATGTCGGTCTTCGCGCGCTCGATCGTCAGCATGCGCAGCTTCGTCGTGACGCCCCCGGCACCGGAGAACCCGCCTGCCCTGCGGCCGGCGGCGAGCACACGGTGGCACGGCACGACGATCGGAAACGGATTGCGGCCGAGCGACTGCCCGACCGCGCGTGCCTCGCCGGGCGAGCCGATCTCGGCCGCGATGGCGCCATAGGTCGAGGTGCGGCCCGGCAGGACACGCCGCGTCGCGCCATAGACCGCACGATCGAACTCGGAAAGCGACGCTTCGTCGATCGGGATGTCCAGGAGGGACTTCGGCGCCCCACCGAGCAGTTCCACGATCTCAGCGACGACATCGCGCGCCGCGGCGGATGGCTCAGCCCATATTCCGTCCGGAAATCGCGCGGCGATTCGGTCCGCCGTTGCCGACGCGTCCCGCTCCGGCAGTTGCACGCCACGCAACCGATCCCGCGACCAGGCCAGAGCGCAGGCACCGATCGGCGTATCGAACAGCACGAGTTCCGTCGTCTCCATGGCGGGAGCCTATCACGGCGAGGCCCGCGCTGCATCGACTGGTCCGCACAGTTGCCTTTCGCGCCTCGTCTCTCCATCATGCGGCGACATGGCGCGTCAGGGGGGATCGGGCGTCGCCGCCAAGGAGGAACAGGGATGGAAACGGCAGCACGCATGCCGCGGGCATTTCGCCCTGCGCAAGGCCCCCTGCGGACGCTCGTGGTCTCGGCCGCGCTTCTCTCCGCCCTCTATCTGGCGGGCTGCACGTCGCCGAGCATGACCGGCCCCGAGCTGACGCCGGCCGGCCCGCCGCTTCCGCCGATCACCTCCGATGATCTCGTCGGCAAATGGGGCCTCGGCTCGTTCCGCGAGGAGAAGGACCTTCAGCGCACGACGGAAGAGGCGCGGCGGTTCTGTTCGAACCCCTACATCATCACCAAGGGCCCGAATGGCGGCGTGATGATGTATCTCGCCGATCAATCGACGCCGTCCGAACTCTTCGTGCGCAGCGCCGGCGGCCGCGTCTATATCGGGCCGCCGAACCAGCCGCCGGGCGGGCTCAAGGACCGCCAGGTGATGTCGTTCGAGAATGGCGTACTCGTCGCGGGCTGGGTCGATCCGACGGTCGCGGCGCGCTACGGAACCATGGTCTTCGTGCGCTGCCCCGAGGGCGGCGCGAAGCCGGCGGCCCGTACCGCTGCGGCACCGGCAACCCCTGCACCGGCCCCCGCGCCGGCGCAATGAGGCATGCCGCGGCAGGGCGAGCCCTGGCCGCGGCTCAAATGCGAGGTATCGATCGTGTCAGTCGAGAGGAAGCCCTTGCGTAAGATGTTCACGAAGGTGGCGCTAGCGTCCGTCTTTGCGGTGGCCCTGTCGGCATCGGCGCTCGCCGCCCAGTCCGGCGATTCGCGCGCACCGCTGCCGATTCAAGACCAGCCCGGCTATGTTCCGAGCGCGCAGGATTCGCTCCTGCCTCCGGAATTCCGCCCCCAGCCGGTCTATTACCGGACGAACGAAAAGCCGGGGACGATCATCATCAATACCGATGAGCGTTTCCTCTACTACGTACTGCCGGACAACCGCGCGATCCGCTACGGCGTCGGCGTCGGTCGCGACGGCTTCCAGTGGTCGGGCCTGCTGAAGATCTCGCGCAAGCAGGAATGGCCGGACTGGCGTCCGCCGCCCGAGATGATCCAGCGTCAGCCCTATCTGCCCCGTTTCATGGCCGGCGGCGAAGGCAATCCGCTCGGCGCGCGCGCGCTCTATCTCGGCGACACCGTCTACCGCATCCACGGCACGAACCAGCCGCAGACGATCGGCCATGCCGTCTCGTCGGGCTGCTTCCGCATGGTGAATGCCGATGTCATGGATCTGTTCGACCGCGTGCCGGTCGGCACCAAGGTCGTCGTGCAGCAGCGCGCCAAACTCTAGCACCGCCCCAATATGGGCGGCCGCTGCTCGGCCGCCTCAGCCAGAAGCCGATCCGGGAGAATCGTCCATGTCGTCTCGACCGACCCAGTTGCTGGCGCGTGGCGTCGGCCTCGCGCTCATGCTCGCGGCCGGCACGGCCGGCGCCGCGACCCTCGACACGGTCAAGCAGCGCGGCACGCTGAACTGCGGCGTCAACCAGGGCCTGCTCGGCTTTGGTCTGGCGGACGACAACGGGAAATGGGCAGGTTTCGACGTCGACTTCTGCCGTGCCGTCGCGACGGCTGTGCTCGGCGATCCCGACAAGGTCACCTATGTTCCGCTTTCGGCAACGGATCGTTTCGACGCGCTGAAGTCCGGCAAGATCGACCTGCTGTCGCGCAATTCGACCTGGACGCTCGGCCGCGAGGCGGATCTCGGCATCAATTTCGCCGCTGTCACGTACTATGACGGTCAGGGCTTCATGGTCCGCCGCGCGAGTGGCAAGACCTCGGCCCTCGATCTCGATGGTGCGACGGTCTGCGTCCAGACCGGGACGACGACGGAACCGAACTTCATCGACTTTTTCACGACCAACAACATGAAATACACGGAGGTCGCCTCCGCGACGGTGGCCGAGACCGCCGAGAACTACAAATCCGGCAAATGCGACGTCGTCACCTCGGACGTCTCCCAGCTCTACGCCGAAAAGGCCGGCCTGCCCGATCCGGCAGAGAGCATCATCCTCCCCGATGTCATTTCCAAGGAGCCGCTCGGACCGGCCGTGCGCGCGGATGATCCGCAGTGGCGGCTGATCGTGCAGTGGGTGGCATTCGCGCTGATCAACGCCGCGGAGCTCGGCGTCGCCTCCGACCGAATCGACGAGGCCAGGGCCTCGAAGAAGCCGGAGGTCGCGCGCCTCGTCGGCACGGACGGCGATTTCGGCACCAAGCTCGGGCTATCCAACGATTGGGCGATCAATGTCGTCGCCAAGGTCGGAAACTACGGCGAGATCTATGAGCGCAACCTCGGCGTCGATTCGAAGCTCGGCATCCCGCGCGGCCTGAACCAGCTCTGGAGCCGCGGCGGCATCCAGTACGCGCCGCCGATTCGATAGGCGCGCGCACGACGCGAACCGGTGGATGACGCCGGATGCGACGGGGTGTGTGCTTCGGGCCGGGCGTGCTTGACGGTCCCTGCCCTTGCCACTAGGGTCCCGGCCAATTCGTGGCGGCCGCAATCACCGGTGCCGTCTCGCGTGAGCCCGTAGCTCAGCCGGTAGAGCACGTGACTTTTAATCATGGGGTCATGGGTTCGAATCCCATCGGGCTCACCAACTCCCCTTCAGAAACCGCGTCGAACGCCAGTCCGTCACTGCGATGGCGTTTCGCGGTTGATCAGGCCCGAGGAGGGCCGTGACGCGGGCGGAATACCCGATGGCCGGTCTGTCGCAATGGCGGAGGAGCCGTCCAAGAGCGGGCTCGTCTGAAATGGTCTCTCGCGCGGCGGGCATCCTGACGTCGATCGCCCTGGCCGGTATCGCCGCTTGGGCGACGGACGCACGCGCCGATGCGCCATCGCAACCGGTGGCCCCCGAGACCGCCACGATCCCTCTGAAGGCGCGCCCCGGAGACAGCGGCTTCCACAATTTCATCGCCGTCGAGGCTGGCGGCGGGCCGCCCGCCGACGTGTTGCTCGATACGGGATCGACCGGCCTCCGCATTCGGGCCGAGGCCGTCGGCCCGGCCGTCCGGCTGACCAACACCCGCCTCACCTATTCTTATAGCAGCGGCAATGTCCTGAGCGGGGTGCTCGGCTACGCCATCGTCGCGTTTCCCGGCGCGGAGCCGCATGTCGCGACGCTGAAGCCGATCGCGATTCAGGTTGTCCAATCCGTCACCTGCAAGCCGGAGAAACCGAAATGTCCCGGCTGGGCACCGACCCAGATGGGGGTGATGGGCGTCGCCTATGGCCCGTTCGCGGTGTTCAACCCGTTGGCACGGCTCCCCGGCAATTTGGCCTCCGGGTTCATCGTTGTCGCCAACGACTTCGCCGAACCCGGTGTTTCGCCGCATCTCGACGTCGGGCTCACGCCTGAGAACACCCAGGGCTATGCGCGCGCCCCCTTCGCGCCAGCCGACCGTCCGCAACCCGATGGCCTCACGGCCTGGAACACCAAGAGCATCCCCGCCTGCTTTTCCGTCGACGGGGGCCGGCCGGGCTGTTTCGCAACAGTGTTCGACACGGGCGCAGGAAACGGCAGTTTCGAGACGCCCGAGACCGGGCGACATCAACTCGGCCATCAGGTGCCAAACGGCGCGATTGTGACGACCGAAGTCCCGGGCGTGATGAAACTGACCGTCAAGGCCGGTTCGCGCGTCTGGATCGACCGCTATCGCTATGCCCCGCCGCACGGCTCCGTTAAGGGGTTCAATTCCGGCGGCGTGGTCTTCCGCTACTACCGGATTCTCTTCGACGCAGTGAGAGGCGAGATCGGATTTTCGCCGAACTCCCCGATGCAGGCACGACGTACACCGCATCCCGCAGAATGATGCCAGTCCGGGGTTGATTTTGGCTTGAGCCTCCGGCGTGTTTCGAAGGACAGTGCGGAACGATCGGCGCCTGGCGCTCATCCCCCGCATTCAACTTCCTCAGGAGGCGACCCTGCTCCAGCGCAGTGAATTGACAGGCCTTTCGTTTCTGCTGGGTGCCTGGCTCGTTCTGCTCCTCATCATCGGATACACGGGCAATTTCGCACAGAACGATGATTGGGCCTACGCCTTGACGACGCGGACGCTCGTCGAGACCGGCTCACTCAAGCTCGACAATTGGGTTGCGACCAATCTGCTGACCAATGTGCTATGGGGCGGAGCATTCGCTTGGTTGCTGGGCTTCAGTTACGAGTCGCTGCGCATTTCGACGCTCGTGGCGGCATATCTCTGCCTCGCCCTGACTTATCTGATTGCGACCTCGCTGGGGGCTCGCCGATCGACAGCCGCCATAGCCGCCCTCTCGACGATGGCGTTTCCGCTCTTCCTTCTGCACGCCTATGGCTTCATGTCCGACGTGCCTTACATGACCGCCCAGACGGCCTCGGTCTTCTTCCTGATCGCCGCATTGAAGCGTGACTCGAAGCTGATGGCGGCGCTCGGCTGGCTCCTTGCCGCTGCCGCACTGCTGTCGCGTCAGACTGGATTCGCCATACCGATCGCCTTTGCGGTGGCGGCCATCCTGTCGGGGCCAAGGACACCCCGGCACATCGGATTGGCGATCCTGCCCGCAATTGCGTTCTTCATCATCCAGTTCGCCTATCAGCGCTGGCTGACCGCCACAGGCGGCATCTCGGGCAGTTTCGGTTCGCAGCTCTACGACGCGCAGAACCGCCTCACGAACCCGGAATGGCTGCTGACGAAGCTCGCTTTCGTCGCCAAGAACCTCACGCTCTACCTCGGCCTGTGCCTGCTCCCGCTCAGCCTGTGGGTCTCCTGCGACTCCCTCTCAGTCTTGGGGCGTCGCCTCGCCTGGGCCGCCGTGATTCTCGTATTGGCCGTTGGCTTCGGTTGGGGTTGGATCCTGATCGAGGCCAACGATATGATGCCGACATGGTGGAACACTTGGGGCGGGAGGGGCTTCGGGATCGGCGCCGACGGGATCGAGATCCCACGCTGGGTCAGGGTCACGCTCACCTTTTTCTCCACGATCGGCGGCACCCTTCTGGTCGTGCTGGTGGGACAGCGCACCGTGTCGCTCTTCCTTCACGCCAAGATGGATACGTTCCAACGCCGAGCCGGCTTCTTCGGTCTCTTCGGCTTCCTGGCGATGGTGGCGTCCATCTTCATCGCCGATCCGGTCTGGGATCGCTATGTGCTGCCGCTGATCCCATGGCTCGTCATCCTCATCGTCGCCCGGGACAGTCCGTCGGCGCCCCGGACACCGGTCCTACCGCGCCATGCGTCACGCATCGCCGCCGGCGCCGTGCTCGCTGCGATGGGCGCCTACTCGACGATGGAGCTCTACAATCACATGGAGGAGCGACGCGCCATCGGGGCGCTGACCGAGGAACTCGTCGCCCGCGGTGTCGATCGGGAAATCATCAATGCCGGATGGGTCTTCGATTCGCCCACCACCAAGCGAATCGGCGACTGGGACAACCGCTTCAATCAGGATGTGCGCTACTTCATCCGGCAAGTTGGCTACAATCCAGACGGATACCGATTGCTGGAGACACGCAACGTACCCCGCATCGTTCTGCCAGGCATGGCTGATCCCGATGAAGCCATCTTCATTCGCCTTGACACTGCGCCCCCTTAGTCCCCTCCGGGACCGCAGTGTGTGGGTCCACCTCAGCTGAAGAGCCGGGTCAACCGCTCGAGGAAGCTGCCGCTGCTCGTCGCTTCGGCATGTTCCGCCTCCTGCCGCACATGGGCGAGTTCCGCGCGGCGCTGTTCGACAATGGACGCGATGTGCTCCAGCAAGGGCTTGCGGCCGGCGATCGCATCGGAGAAGGCCGGCTTGTCGATCTCGATGGCTGAGACCGGTTCGATCGCCGTCACCGTCGCAGTGCGCGCCGAGCCGGTGAGGACCGATATCTCGCCGACAATGTCGCCCTTGCCGACGACCGCGACCTCGCGCGAGCCGCCGGGCGCGTGAAACGTCACGCGGGCCTTGCCACTCAGAAGGACGAACATGCAGGCATCGAGATCGCCCTGACGGATCAGCGCGTCGCCGGCCGGAAAGGAGCGGATATGGGCGCGGTTCGCGAGCGTCTCGATGTCGGCGGGTGAGAAACCTTCGAAGAGAGTGAGCTTCTCCAGTGTCGCGGCAATCGTCATGGCACGAGCCTCCAGCCTGTCGAACCTATTTCGACAGGCATTTCCTGCGCGCGCAAGATCACGATGCAGCAAAAGGCTCGTCGACGGTCGCTTTAACGGACGCCGTCGGCGACCAGGCGGCGCAGATACTGGCCGTAGCTGCTCTTTCCGAGCAATACGGCGCGCTGCTCCAGCTGGGCATCGTCGATGAAGCCGAGCCGCCACGCGACCTCCTCGGGACAGGCGATCTTGAAGCCCTGGCGCTTTTCCAGCGTGCGCACGAACTCCGCCGCCTCGATCAGGCTGTCCGGCGTGCCGGTATCGAGCCAGGCATAGCCGCGGCCCATCAGCTCGACGGAGAGTGCGCCCCGCTCCAGATAGGCCCGGTTGACGTCGGTGATTTCGAGCTCGCCTCGCGCCGACGGCTTGAGATCGGCGGCGATGTCGACGACCGCCTCGTCGTAGAAATAGAGCCCGGTCACCGCCCAGTTGGAGCGTGGCGCCTTGGGTTTTTCCTCGATCGACACCGCGTGCATCGAAGCATCGAACTCGACCACACCGTAACGCTCGGGATCCGTGACATGATAGGCGAAGACCGTCGCGCCCTCGGCACGGTTCGTCGCCGCCGCCAGCAGCTCGGGCAGGCCGTGGCCGTAGAAGATGTTGTCGCCGAGGACGAGACAGGAGCGCGAGCCGGCGACGAAATCGGCGCCGATGATGAAGGCCTGCGCGAGCCCGTCGGGGCTCGGCTGCACGCGATAGCTGATCGAAAGGCCCCAGGCGGAGCCATCACCGAGCAACCGCTGGAACGCCGGCAGGTCGAGCGGCGTCGAGATGATCAGGATATCGCGAATACCCGCCAGCATCAGCGTCGTCAGCGGATAGTAGATCATCGGCTTGTCGTAGATCGGCATCAGCTGCTTCGACGTGACCAGCGTCATCGGATGCAGCCGCGTGCCACTTCCCCCCGCGAGGATTATTCCCTTCATGTCTTTTCTTTTCTCTCTTTGCAAAGGACCGCAGGACCTCAGGTCGGCGATATGACCGCGATCGGCGCCGGTTGACAACTGGCGGACGTCGGCCGGGGGCGTCTTGGCCAGCCGCGCGCGAACGGCTAGTTCAGAAGCGTTGCGAAAAGCGCACGGAGACGCCATGCGTCGGGACCATCGACAGGCCGATATGGAGGCAGGCGGGCCATGACGCTTCTCTCCTTCGATATCCGGCTCTGGCTGCTGCTCGCAGCGCTGGCGGTCGATGCGGTGATCGGCGATCCCGATTGGCTTTGGCGTCGGCTCCCGCATCCGGTGACCTGGTTCGGCGCGCTCATCGGCAGGCTCGACCGCAGCTTGAACGCCGCCCCGCCCGAGGCTGGCCGGGAGCGCGCGCGGTGCTGGCTTGGCGCGCTCGCCCTGGTGCTCATCGTCCTGCTTGCGCTCGGTGCCGGCCGGCTTGTCGAGCGGCTGCTGCTCGCGACGCCGCT
The DNA here is from genome assembly GCF_014196455.1 of Kaistia hirudinis. Taxonomy (GTDB): domain Bacteria; phylum Pseudomonadota; class Alphaproteobacteria; order Rhizobiales; family Kaistiaceae; genus Kaistia; species Kaistia hirudinis. The sequence continues at coordinate 460,763 of NZ_JACIDS010000001.1, read as the reverse complement.
CGGCTACACGCTCGTCGTCCTCGTCGCGGCGGTCTTCCTCGCCGGGCGCAGCCTCTATGACCATGTCGACGAGGTTCGCCGCGCCTTCGCGGCGGGCGGATTGCGCGAGGCGCGGGTGGCCGTTTCCCGTATCGTCGGCCGGGATCCGGACAAGCTCGACGAGGCCGGCGTGGCGCGGGCCGCGATCGAATCGACGGCCGAGAACTTCTCCGACGGTCTGGTCGCGCCGGCGCTCTGGTTCGCCCTGCTCGGCCTGCCGGGCCTCTTCGCCTACAAGATGATCAACACGGCCGACTCGATGATCGGCCACAAATCGCCGCGCCATCTCGCCTTCGGCTGGGCCGCCGCGCGCCTCGACGACCTCGTCAACCTGCCGGCAAGCCGCCTCTCGGGATTCCTGATCGCCATGGCCGCGCCCTTCGTCGGCGGAACGATCAAGCGTTCCATGCTCGTGATGCTGGATGATGCCGGCAAGCACCGCTCGCCCAATGCCGGCTGGCCCGAGGCCGCCATGGCCGGCGCGCTCGACATCGCGCTCGCCGGGCCGCGCCGCTATGGCGAACTCGTGGTCGACGATCCGTTCCTGAACGATTCCGCCCGCCATGACGCATCCATGAGCGACCTTCGCCGGGCGCTCCGCGTGCTTCAGGTCGCGGGCATCCTCGGTGGGGTCCTCATCGTCATCATCAGCCTCTGGCGGCTATCCTGAGGATCGCTTCGATGTCGAGATGCGCCGCGAGATGGTCGGCAAGACCGTCGAGGGCCGCTTCGACCGCCGCTTCATAGGCGAAATCCGAAGCCTCGCCGCCGAGGCCTTCCAGAAACGGCCGACGGAACGCATCGGACGCAAAGACGCCGTGGACATAGGAGCCGCGGACCCGCCCATCGGGCGAGATCGCACCCTCCCCGCCCTCGGATCCGACGAGCCACGGACGCGCATGGTCCGGCCCGTCGCTGCGACCGAGATGGATTTCGTAGCCGGCGACGGCGAGGCCTGACGCCGCCTCCGTGCCGATGAAGGGTTGGGTGCGCTTGTCGGCCGAGAGGATCGTATCGACATCCAGCAGGCCGAGCCCGGGGACCCGACCGGCCACGCCTTCGATGGCGCCCGGATCCCCGATCGAGCGCCCCAGCATCTGATAGCCGCCACAGAGACCGACGATCGCTCCGCCGCGGCGGCGATGCGCGACGATGTCGATGTCCCAGCCCTGCTGCCGCAGGAAGGCGAGATCGGCGATGGTCGATTTGGAACCGGGCAGCAGGATGAGATCGCAGACGGGGATCGGCTCGCCTGCCGCCACCAGCACCATCTCGACGCCCGGCTCTTGGCGGAGCGGATCGAGGTCGTCGAAATTGGCGATGCGCGGCAGCATCGGGACGGCGATACGAACCCCGCCTTGCCGTGCGGGACCGCTGGCGAGGCCGACCGTGTCCTCGGCGGGCAGGCGCGCGGCATCGGCGAAATGCGGCACGACGCCGAGCGGACGCCAGGACGTCGCCGATTGGATCAGCGGCAGCGCCTCATCAAACAGGCGAGGATCGCCGCGCATCTTATTGATAATGAAGCCTTTGATGCGGCGTCGATCCAGCTCGGCGAGCACGGTATGTGTGCCGACGAGGCTCGCGATGACGCCGCCGCGATCGATGTCGCCGATCAGGACGACGGGCAGATCGGCGGCCTCGGCGAAGCCCATATTGGCGATATCGCCGGCGCGCAAATTGACCTCGGCCGGACTGCCAGCGCCTTCCACGAGGATGATATCGGCGTCTTTCGAGATGATGGCGAAGCTTTCCAGCACGGCGGGAAGCAATTCGCGCTTGCGGGAGCCGTATTCGCGCGCGCGCATCGTCGCGAAACGTCGCCCCTGCACGATGACCTGGGATCCCGTTTCGCTCTCCGGCTTCAAGAGGACCGGATTCATGTGCACGCTCGGCGGCATATACGCCGCTCGGGCCTGCAATGCTTGCGCCCGGCCGATCTCGCCGCCATCGATGGTCACCGCCGCATTGTTCGACATGTTCTGCGGCTTGAACGGCGCGACTTTCAGTCCGCGCCGGTAAAGCAGCCGCGCCAGACCGGCGACGAGCGTCGACTTGCCGACATTCGACCCCGTTCCCTGGAACATGATGGCGGGCGTAGCCATGGTTTGACTAGAACTCGATGCCCTTCTGCGCTTTGACGCCCGAACGGAACGGATGCTTGATCATTTCCATTTCCGTGACGAGATCCGCGATCTCGATCAATTGATCGGGCGCATTGCGGCCTGTGATGATGACATGGAGATCATGCGGTTTTTCTTCCCTCAGGAAGGTGATGACCTCGTCGAGCGGAAGATAGTCATAGCGCAGCACGATATTGAGTTCGTCCAGCAAGACGATGTGATGATCTCCCTGCCGAATCAATGACTTGGCGGTCTCCCAGGCCTGCCGGGCGGCGGCCATGTCGCGTGCGCGGTCCTGAGTTTCCCAGGTGAAGCCCTCGCCGAGCCGGTTGATCGTGACGAGATCGCCGAAGCGCTCGAGCGCCAGTCTTTCACCCGTTTCCCACGAGCCTTTGACGAACTGAACGACAGCAACGGGAAAGCCATAGCCGAGCGAACGGAAGATCATCCCGAAGGCGGCCGTGGATTTCCCCTTTCCCTTGCCGGTATGGACAATCAGAAGCCCCTTCTCGACCGTCTTGGTCGCGAGGATCTTGTCGCGTGCCGCCTTGATCTTCTTCATTTTCTCGGCGTGGCGGGCGTTGATCTCGTCCTCGCTCGGCATATCCGTCATTCCATGTCCTTCCATGACTGCGGCCGGTTGCGGCTCAGTTCAGCCAGATGCTGGTGTACGCTGTTGCGGCGCGGCGACCACAGGTCGCGCTCGATCGCCTCGGCAAAACGCTCCGCCATCGTCGCCAGCGCGCCGCCATTGGCGAAACCGATGAAGGCGCGGACGCGCTCGTCGCCGAGATAGGCGTCATAGAGCGCATCGAAATGATGATCGCCGACGGCATGGGTGGTCGCGGCATAGCCGAACAGGAAGTCGACGGTCGATGCCATCTCGCTGGCGCCGCGATAGCCATGGCGCATGCAGCCGGCGATCCATTTCGGGTTGGTCGCCCGGCCGCGCACGACCCGCCCGATCTCCTCGGTGAGCGGACGGACGATGGGCGTCTCGGCGCGGGCATGGTCGCCGAAATAGAGTCGCGGCGCCGAACCACGGGCCTGCTCGACCGATGCGGCGAGGCCGCCCTGGAACTGCCAGTACTCGTCGCTGTCGAGAATGTCGTGCTCGCGATTGTCCTGGTTCTGGACGACGACGTCGATCGAGGCGAGGCGGGCGGACAGCGCCTCTTCCGCCGCGACGCCATCGACGCCGGCACCATAGCGATAGGCGCTGGCGGCCTGGAAGGCTGTGGCGAGTTCGCGCTTGTCGGACCAGATCGAATGATCGACCAGCGTCTGCAATCCGCTGCCATAGGCTCCAGGCGCCGCGCCGAAGATGCGGGCGGCGTGGAGATCGCGGCGGCGAGCGGCGGCGAGCGGATTGGCGCTCTCGTCTTCCTCGCGCTCGGCAATGGCGCGGATGGCGGAATCGATCAGGTCGATCTGCTCGGGAAAGGCGTCGCGGAAAAGGCCGGAGATCCGCAAGGTCACATCGACCCGTGGCCGCTTCAGCTCGGCGAGCGTCAGGACGCGGAAGCCGGTGACGCGGCCCGTTCCCGGCTCCCAGACGGGTTCGGCGCCGATCAGCGCCAGAACCTGCGCGATGTCGTCGCCACCAGTGCGCATGTTCGCCGTACCCCAGGCGGAGATGGCGACCGAGCGCGGCCATTCGCCCTCGTCCTGGAGATAGCGCATCACCAGCGCTTCCGCCGCGGCGCGCCCCAGCCGCCAAGCGGCCTCGGTCGGGATCGCGCGCGTATCGACGGCGTAGAAGTTCCGGCCCGTCGGCAGCACGTCGGCCCGCCCCCGCGACGGCGCGCCGGAGGGGCCCGGCGGTACGAAACGGCCATCCAGCGCGCCGAGCACGCCGGCGATCTCATCCGCGCCGGAACGATCGAGCGCTGGGGCGAGGTCGGTGGCGATCCAGTCAAGGATCGGCGCGGTGGCGGGGCCGGGCGGAGGCGGAAAGGCCTCATCACCTCTCCCGGAGGGAGAGGTCGACGGCCGAAGGCCGGCGGGTGAGGGGTTAGGGAATTCTCCGGTGAGGCCGTAACCCCTCACCCGGCCCTGCGGGCCGACCTCTCCCTCTGGGAGAGGTGAAGAGGCCGAGGTGTCTCCGTTCGGGACGGCTCCCCCCTCCCCGATCCTCCCCCACGGGGGAGAAGGGAGAAGGGCTGACCCCACCCACTCCCGCGCCAGTGCCTCGATCCGCTCGACGGTGTCGCCCTGCGTCCGCCATGCCCCGTCGCCGAGCCCCGCCAGCGCTGCCGGCCGCTCCCCGTGCCAGTCCGCGCCGAGATCGGCGGCGAGCGGGTCGAAGCCGGTCAAGCCGAGATCGGAGGCGATCGCGCGGGTGAGCGATGCATCCTCCGCCCGTCCGCCCGTGCGCGGAATGCGGGCGATGGCGAGCAGCGTGTCGATCCGCGCCGCGCCTTGCGGGCTGACGCCGAAGAGGTGCAGCCCGTCGCGGATCTGCAACTCCTTGATGTCGCAGAGATGCGCGTCGATTGCGCGGAGCGCCCGGTCGGGATCGTCGCTGCCGATGGCGAGGTCGCGGTCGATGCCGTAGCGCGCCGCCAGCGCCAGGATCTCGCCCTCGATATGGTCGCGCCGCTTGGGATCGACGCCGGCGGCGAGATGATATTCGTCGATCAGCGTCTCGATCTCGGCGAAGGCGTCCTGTGGCCCGGCACGGGTCAGCGCGGGCATCAGGTGGTCGATGATCACGGCCGCCGCGCGGCGCTTCGCCTGTGCGCCCTCGCCGGGATCATTGACGATGAAGGGATAGACGAGCGGCGTCGGGCCGAGCGCCACTTCCGGCCAGCATTCGGCGGAAAGGCCGAGTGCCTTGCCCGGCAGCCATTCGAGATTGCCATGCTTGCCGACCTGAACCACGGCATCGGCGCGGAACGATTGCCGCAGCCAGGCATGGAAGGCGAGATAATGATGCGGCGGCACGAGGTCCGCGTCGTGATAGGTCGCTTTCGGGTCGATCGCATAGCCCCGCCCCGGCTGGATGCCGACGACGACATGACCGAAACGATGGATTGGCAGGCGGAAGGCGCCGTCGACGCAGTGCGGATCGTCCTCCGGCGCGCCCCAGCGTTCCGCCAGCGCGGCGCGAATGGCGGGCGGCAGGGCGTCGTAAAAGGCGCGGTAGGCGGCGAGGGAGAGTGTTGTTTCGCCTCCCCCATCCTCTGCCGTCATCCCGGGCTCGACCCGGGATCCATTCAGCTGAGGCGCAGGGTGATAAACCGCCTCAGGCTGCATGGATCCCGGCTTTCGCCGGGATGACGCCGAATCGGATGCAACGGCTCCCGCCTCGGACGCTTCGGCTGCAGGCCCCCTCCCCAACCCTCCCCCGCTTCGCGGGAGAGGGGACGAGACCGCGGCATCCCCCCTCCCGAGCAGCACATCCATCAACGCCGCGCCGGTTTGCGGGAAGCCCGGCAGATGATAGCCGGCCGATGCCATGGCGGCGGCGATGCGCGTCGTGCTTTCCGGCGTGTCGAGCCCGACGCCATTGCCGATGCGGGCGTCGTGGCCTGGATAGTTGGAGAGGATCAGCGCGATCCGGCGCTCCGGTGCCGGTTTGCGGCCGAGCCGGGCCCAGTTGGCGGCGAGCGCGGCCACGAAGGCGATGCGGTCCTCGTCGGCGCGATAGGCGATGATCCGGCTGTCCGTCGCGCCGTCGCGGGCGAGTTCTTCCTTGAACGAGACGGCACGGCTCAGGATGCGGCCATCCACCTCGGGCAGGGCCACATTCATGATCAGGTCGCGCGGCGGCAGGCCGCGTTTCGATTCCTGCCATGCGGCGCGGCTGGTGCCCGCGAAGACGATCTGCAACACCGGGCGGCCCGGCGCGTCGAGCACGGTCGGCTCGTGCTTCCGGCCGGGCTTCGAGAGCGCAAAGGCGGTGCCGTTGAGCACCACGGCGGGCGGCGCCGCGGCGAGGAAAGCGGCGAGCCCATCCGCCACCTCGCCCTTCTTCAGGCTGGTGACGAAGATGCCGACGGCGCCGAACCCCTCGCGGTCGAGCGCAGCGGCCATCGTATCGACCGGCCCGGTCGAGCCGCCCTCGATGAGCGCGCGATAGAAGACGATCGGTGCGTAGGGACGGTCACGAACCGCGGCAAGCGCCGCATCGCGATCGATCACGCCGCGACCCGGCAGCCAGAATCCGATTTCGGGCAGCCGCTCGGGTTCGTCCGGCGCCGCGCCGGCGCCGACGAGATGACGGGCGAGGCCGAGGGCGCGGCCGATATTGTCCGGCCCCGCCTCGACGCAGCAGCGCCAGAAATGCCGCCCCGCGTCGGGATCGACGGTCGAATAGGGCGCGAGCGCCGGATCCCAGCGATCCTCGCCGGGCACGACCAGCAATTGCGGCCCGCCACCGCGCGCCAGCGCGCGGATCGCCTCGAGGCCATAGGGCCAATAGCCCGTGCCGCCCATCATGCGCAGGCAAACGAGCTTCGACTTCGCCAGCGTCTTCTCGATGTAGAGATCGACGGAATAGGGATGCTGCAGCCTGGTCCAGTTGGCGAGGCGAAGGCTCGGCCCCGCCCCCGCGCGCGCCTCGGCGGCGGCAAAGGCGGCGAGCTCGGAATCGGCCGCCGAGAGGATGACGATGTCGCCGGGCGATTGATCGAGATCGACGGCGGTGGCGCCGTCGTCGATCCGCTCCGTTTCGCCGGCAACGAGATGCATGGCCTCAGGCCCTGAAACGCGCTTCGATCGCGGCGCGGTCGATATGCTTCTCGCCGATCACGACCAACCGTCCGGCATCCGTGCCCGGCGCAAAATAGGTGTCGACGCGCGGCCCGACCGCCTGGACGACGGCCGGCACGGCCTTGCCGGCGACGCGGGCGCGGCCCTTGATGCGCAGGACGCCCGGCTCGCCCATGGCATTACGCACGGATGCGGCCAGCGCCTCGAGCGAGGCCGCCTCGGGAAGCTCGAGCACGAAGCTGACGAAATCGTCATGGTCGTGCTCCTCGCCTTCGAGATCGTGATGGCTCTTGCGGATATCGGCCTCGGTCTCGGCGGCTGCACCGACGCCGAGCACGATCTCGGTCGGCAGGCCCTCCGGCGTGCCGATGACGCTCTTCGCCGCCGCGCGGGCATCGCGGCGCACGATCGCCTCGACTTCGGCGAGCTGCTTCGCATCGATGAGATCGGCCTTCGACAGCACGATCAGATCGGCGCAGGAGAGCTGGTCCTCGAACAGTTCCTCGATCGGGTCCTCGTGGTCGAGCGAGGGATCGGCCGCGCGCTGGGCCGCCACCGCCGCCTCGTCATGCGCGAAGCGCCCCTCCGCGACCGCGGCCGCATCGACGACCGTCACGACGCCGTCGATGGTGGTGCGATGGCGCACGGTCGGCCAGGTGAAGGCGCGCACCAGCGGCTGCGGCAGAGCGAGGCCCGAGGTCTCGATCACGATATGATCCGGCGCTGGATCGCGCGCGAGCAGCATCTCGATCGTCGGCAGGAAATCATCGGCGACCGTGCAGCAGATGCAGCCATTGGTCAGCTCGACCACCGTATCCGGCTGGCATGCATCCTCGCCGCAATCGGACAGCAGCGAGCCGTCGAAGCCGAGATCGCCGAACTCGTTGACGATCAGCGCGATCCGCTTGCCATCGGCGCGGGCGATCAGATTGCGGATCAGCGTCGTCTTGCCGGCGCCGAGAAAGCCGGTGACGATGGTGGCGGGGATGCGGGCGGTCAAAGCGAATACTCCGGTTCGGTGCGCGGCTTGAGGCGCAAGGGCTGCCCGGCCGCGACGAAGAAGACGTTGCGGACCGCGCGCGCGATCCGCTGGTTGAGACGGCCCTGCTCGTCGGCGAAGCGCCGCGCGAGCGCGTTCATCGGCACGATGCCGGAGCCGACTTCGTTCGAAACGAGCACGACGGGCGTGGCCATGGCACCGAGCGCCGCGGCGAGCCGCTCGCCTTCGGCGACGGGGTCGCGGCCCGCTTCGAGCAGGTTGGAAAGCCAGAGCGTCAGGCAATCCACGAGGACCGCGCGTCCCTCCGCGCCGGCCAGCGCGCCGACGAGATCGAGCGGCTGCTCGCGGGTGGTCCATGAAGCGTCGCGGCGCGCGCGATGCTGCGCGATCCGCTCGCTCATTTCGCCGTCGCGCGCCTCGGCCGTCGCCACATAGAGCGTCGGCAGGCGGGCGGAGAGCACGAGTTGCTCGGCGAAGCGGCTCTTGCCGGAGCGCGCGCCGCCGAGCACGAGCGCTGTTCGCCCGCCGCTTCGGTCTGTGTCGCCGTCAGGCACGCCCGGACAGCCGATTGAACAGCCAGCCGGCGGAAAGGCCAGAGACCGACCAGAGCAGCGCGCTGACGACCAGCGAGGCCACGACGAACTCGGCGCCGAGTACGGCCGGATAGGCAGCCTCCAGCGTCGGCGGCTCCGGCGCGCCGATCACATGCGGCACGATGGCGAGGAGGAGGCCGAGCGCCTTGCTCCACCAGGGCTTGGCGAGCAGCACCAGCGCGAGGCCCGCGGCCGAAGCTCCGACCGTGCCGAGCCACCACATCTGGCGGCTGCCGATCTCCGCCGCGGCCGTGCCCGGCAGCTCCGGCGACAGCCCGAGCGAGGGCAGCAGCGAGGCAGCAAAAAAGCCTGCGACGCCCCAGAGGAGCCCCGTCTTCGCGTCGATGCGTCCACCGCGCAGCGTCATCGCGCCGAGGAGGACGGCCGAGACGGCGACACCCATCAGGAGATTGGCGATGAGTGTATAGGCGGAGCGCTCGAAGCCGTCGGCCGGCTCCCAGGCACCTTCCTCATGATGATGCTCGGCCTCGGCGGGCGCGCTCGCATCGGCATGCTCATGCGTGGCGGCCGGCGCCGGCGCGGCATCGGCGGCCTTCTCATAGACCTCGCCCGCCAGGATCAGCGGCTCGGTGGTGACGAACTGGACGGCCGTCAGGAGCGCGCCCGCGAGGAGGCCCGCGCCGAAGGCGCTGACGATGATGGATTTCAGCATGATGACCCCGGCGTTCTAGTGGCAGGGCAGCCCGAAGGCGTGCCGGGTATCGTGCGTCGCATTGTGGATGAAGCTCGGCGCCGCGAATCCGGTGCCGATATAGAGCACCAGCCCGAGGATGATGGCCGCGAGCCCGGCCGCGACGCGGCTCGGGGATCGGGCGATCGATCCGGATGCGGGAAGGGCAGCAGAACGGAACTCAGTCATGTCGTCTCCTTTGCCGTCCCACCGACGGCAGTCCAAAGCGAGGCGCAGGCTGGTCTCCTGGCTTGCGGGTCACCGCTCCCTCGTCGCCTTCCCGGTTGCCCAGTGGCCCGATACGAGGTCGCTCGCCGTCTACAGTTGCGGGGGCAGCTCCGGCCTTGGCGCCTCCCTTTCGGGGAGACCTCCGCACCGGATTCCCATTTCATCCCCCGCCCCTTCGATCTGAACGGGGGAACCAACGCCGTAAGCGACGCTAGAGTGTTCGCAAGGAGGGCGCAAGGGCAGAACGGCCACGGTTCAACCCGGCTTCGTCACAGCCTTGCCGCGCAGCCGCGCCCATTTGCGCGACAGCTTCACCTGCCATTGGCGGCGGATGCGGCGGATCCGCGGAAAATCATGCGAAAGAACGATGAAGCCGAGGGGGAGCATCCAGATGCCGAGCACCGGCAGGAAGGAGAACACGCCGCCGGCAATGAAGGCTCCGCCGATCCCGATCCGCAGCAGGCGACTTTCGGGCAGTCGAACGCTTCTCTTGCCGAAACGGATGGAGGGCATCGCGCGTGGTGTCTCCGTGCACTCTCCTTATATGGTGGTAACGGATCGCGTTGCGACGTGGCAAGCGGAACGTCCGCGACGCTAAGGCTCCCGAGCGAACGACCCTGCGGGACGCTTCTTTTCGCCCTGGGGCTCTGATAGCGTTAACGTCAGAAAAGCTCCTAGGGAACGCCAACTTGCCGTCGCCGCTCACCCTCTTCATCGGCTCGCTCAATCGCGAGGCGCCCTATTTCCAAGGTGCGCGCGGCACCGGCCTTTCGGTCTATCGCTTCGTCGAGGACGCCGGCACATTCGCACCGCTCGCCGAGAGCACCGACATCGACAACCCAACCTTCCTGTCGTTCGACGCGGCGGGGCGGACGCTCTACGCCACCTCGGAGGTCGCCTCCTGGCGCGAGGGCACCGTCTCCGCCTATCGCATCGATCCGGCAAGCGGCGCCCTCACCTATCTCAACAAGCAGACGACGCTCGGCAGCATTGCCGCCTATAGCCATGTCAGCCCCGATGGACGGCATCTGCTCGTCGCCGATTATTCCATGGGCGAAGGCGGTCCGGACCAGTCGCTCGCCGTCTTCCCGATCCGCGCCGATGGCAGCCTGGCGCCGGCGGTCTCCTCGCTCCGCTTCGTCGGAACGGGCCCCGATCCCGAGCGGCAGGAGCGCAGCCACGCGCATTGCATCGTCCCCGCCCCGGATGGACGCCACTGGATCGCCGCCGATCTCGGCACGGACACGATCACCCTGCTCGCGCTCGGCGAGGACGGGACGCTGACGGAGCGCGCCCGCCTCGCCATGCCGCCGGGCTCCGGGCCGCGCCATGTCGCGTTCCATCCCGATGGCCGCTCCTTCTTTGTCAGCAACGAACTCACCTCCACCACGGCCTCGGTCGGGATCGAGGGCAATGAACTGCGTCTCCTCTCGCTCGTTCCGGCGATCCCGGAGGGTGTGCAAAGCCACGCCGCCGACATCCACGTCGCGCCCGATGGCGCCTTCGTCTATGCGTCCAATCGCGGCCATGATTCGATCAGCGTCTTCGCCGTCGATGCCGCGAGCCGTGCCCTCACCTTGATCGAGCAGGTGCCGACCGGCGGCGCGACGCCGCGCAATTTCGCGCTGACCCCGAGCGGCAACAGCCTGCTCGTCGCCAACCAGAACGGCGACTCGATCGTCCTCTTCCGCCGCGATCCAACCACCGGCCGGCTGACGCGGACCGACAGCCGCCTCGCCATCGGCACGCCGATGTGCGTGCGGCTCGTCGCGCCGTGAGCGAGACCAAGGCCCCGCGGCGCAAGGCGCGGGCGCGGCGCGCCGGCGTCACCATGGCGGACGTCGCAGCCGAGGCCGGCGTCTCGATGCAGACCGTTTCGCGCGCGCTGCGCGAGCCGCGCACCGTGGCGCCCGAAACGCTGGAGCTCATCACCGCCGCGATCCGCAAGACGCATTATGTCCACAATCTCGCGGCCAGCGTCCTCGCCTCCTCGCGCAGCATGACCGTGGCGGCGATCATCCCGACGCTCTCAACCTCGGTCTTCGCCGAGACGATCCAGTCGCTTTCCGACGTCGTCGTTGCCAAGGGGTACCAGCTCTTCGTCGGCAATACCGATTATCGGCTGGACCGCGAGGAGGACCTGATCCGCTCGCTGCTCGGCCGCCGCCCGGACGGGCTCTTCATCGTCGGAACGCGGCATACGCGCGGCGCCGTCTCGCTCATGAAACGGGCCGGCATCCCGGTCGTCGAGGGCTGGGACCTCTCCCGCCGCCCGATCGACCGGCAGATCGGCTTCTCCAATACCGATGCGATGGATGCGATCGTGCGCCACCTCGCCGAGACGGGCCGCCGCCGCCTCGTCTTCGCCGGCGTGCTGCGGGCCGGCGACAGCCGCGCGCGCATGCGCCGTGACGGCTTCGTTGCGGCGTCCGAGCGGATCTGGCCGGACGAGACGCCGCGTCTCGTCGATTGCAGCGACCTCGCCTTGACGATGGAGGACGGCGGCGCGGTGCTGGAGCGCGTCGAGAGGGAGCATCCCGACGCCGACGCGATCGTGCTGTCGAGCGACATCACCGCCGCCGGCGTGCTGCTCGCCGCCATGCGCCGCGGCATCGCGGTTCCCGGCCGCTTCGCCATCACCGGCTTCGGCGATTTCGAGTTCGCCCGGCACATCATCCCCTCGCTCACGACCATCGCCGTGCCGACGCGCCGCATCGGCGCCGAGGCCGGCCGCCTGCTGCTCGACCTCATGTCCGACGCCGCCGGCACGCGGCGCGAGGACGGTCCGAAGACCATCGATGTCGGCTTCGAACTGATCGTCCGGGAGAGCGGCTGAGCCTCGATTCGCCGGCGTCGCCCCGTTCTCCGGCGTCATCCCGGACTTGATCCGGGATCCATGCAGCCGAGGCACATGACGACGAGACGCCTCAGGCTGAATGGATCCCGGCTTCCGCCGGGATGACGGCATCTGGACGGGCCTGGGAGCCGACCCTCTGGGCTGCGGGAGCTTCTCCGCGCTCCGGGTCGAGGCGTCGGGCTTACCTGGCCGCCCGCCTCCCCTCTTCACATCCCCTCTTCTGCCACAGCCTTCCCCGAGACAATTCGCTTGGCGCGAATTATGTTAGCGCTCACGCATGATTCCTGATAGCGCTTCCATCGGGTGTAAGCACAATGCAAGGTTGGCCGAAATGGGCATTCTGAGTGGGTACCGCGTCCTCGACTGTTCGATCGCGATGGCAGGGCCGTTCGCGGCGCAGCGCCTCGGCGATCTCGGCGCGGATGTGGTCAAGGTGGAGCCGCTGACGGGCGAGTGGCAGCGGCATGTCGCGGCCGGCGGCGCGCGCGGCAACAAGGTCAACGTCTCGTTCCTGTCCTTGAACCGCAACAAGCGCTCGCTCGCCGTCGATCTGAAGAACCCGGAGGGCAAGGCCGTCCTGATGGAGCTGGTGAAGACGGCCGACGTCTTCTTGCAGAACTATCGCCCCGGCGTCGCCAAGCGCCTCGGCGTCGATTATGAGAGCCTCTCCAAGATCAACCCGAAGCTCGTCTACGTCTCGATTTCGGGCTATGGCGAGGACGGGCCCTATCGCGACCGCCCCGGCCAGGATCTCGTGCTGCAGGGCATGTCGGGCGCGATGCTCTCGGCCGGACGCGCCGGCGAGCCGCCGAATGCCGCGGGCCAGTATCTCGTCGATGCGATCACCGCCTACACCGCCTTCGAGGGCGCGCTGGCCGCGCTGCTGCACCGCGAGCGCACCGGCGAGGGCCAGCTCGTGCAGGTCAACATGCTGGACGCGATCACCACGATCCAGATGCAGGAGCTCTCCGTCTTCACGGTCGCCGGCAAGCCGCAGGTCCGCTCCGCCGAGCCGCACGCCCATGTCTATATCCGCGCGCCCTATGGCGCCTTCGCGACCTCGGACGGCTTCATCATCGTCTCGTTCCCGAAGCTCGCGACGCTCGGCGAGGTGATCGGCGAGCCGTCCTTCCTGACCATGGACGACGAGGTCGACACCTGGACCAAGCGCGACGAGATCTTCGCCAAGACGCGCGACCGGCTGAAGACCAAGACCTCGGCCGAATGGCTCGAGCTGCTGCGCGCCGCCGACATCTGGTGCGGGCCCGTCTATGGCTATGCCGACCTCGTCGAGGACGAGCAGATCAAGCACAACGGCACCTTCGTCGAATATGACCATCCGACGGAAGGCCATGTGAAGACGCCGGGCTTCGCGATCAAGTTCTCCAAGACGCCGTCGGTCGTCGAGCGCGGCGCGCCCGTGGCCGGCCAGGACACCCGCGCCGTGCTGGAAGAGGCAGGCTATGACGACGGGACCATCGACAAGCTGATCGCCGACGGCGCGGTCGCGCAGGCGAAGGACTGAGCGTCATGACCGAGGATATCCGCTTCGAGGTCGATGGCGCCGTCGCCACCATCACGCTCAACCGCCCGCAAAAGCTGAACGCCGTCACGCCCGAAATGGCGAAGGCGATCGTGGCGGCCGTCGAGGAATGCAATGACAGCGACACGATCCGCGTCGTGATCGTCACCGGCGCGGGCGAGCGCTCGTTCTGCGCGGGCTCCGACATCAAGGAACTCGACACCTACGAGACACCCTGGCAGTTCCGCAATCGCTCGGATTATTGCGACGCGATCCGCAAGCTGCTGAAGCCGACCATCGCGGCGGTCAACGGCTATGCCTTCGGCGGCGGGCTCGAGACGGCGATGAGCTGCGATATCCGCATCGCCTCGGACAATGCGCAGTTCGCGGCGCCGGAGATCAAGCTCGGCTGGATCGGCGGCGGCGGCATGGCGGCCTTCCTGAGCCATTCGATCGGCGCGTCCAATGCGGCGCTGATGCTCATGACCGGCGACCCGATCCCCGCCGAAAAGGCGCTCGCCTGGGGCCTCGTCTCCGACGTCGTGCCGCAGGCCGAACTTCTCGCTCGCGCCCGCACGATCGCCGATGCCATCGCCAGCCGCGCGCCGATCGCCGCCGAGACGGCGAAGCTCAACCTCCAGGCCGCCCATTCGATGCCGCTCGACAAGGCGATCGAATATGAGCGCGACCTGCAGACGATCTGCTTCGCAACCGAAGACGCCAGGGAAGGCCGCGCCGCCTTCAAGGAGAAGCGGGCGCCGGTGTTCAAGCGGCGCTGAGGGCATCGGATAGCGGCACCGGGGTCTCGAACTCCGTCAGCCGCCACCCGACTCTGTCATCGCCGGGCTCGACCCGGCAATCCAGGCCTCCCCGGGCAGTGGCGGCAAGGCTGGATTGCCGGGTCGAGCCCGGCAATGACACGCGGCGGTGGCGGAGCTGATCGCGACGATCGGCGGCAAAGAACGCTTCGGCTTCCGCCGAAGCGAGCCCCTCCCCGAAGCCGCTCCGCGCCTTCGGCCCTCCCTCAAGGGGAGGGCTCAAGAAGGTGTGCGCCTCACGCCGCTTTCTTGTTTGCCTCGTCCGCCAGCCGCGCGAGCTGGGTCATCACCACGGCGGTGCCCTTGAGGCGCTTTTCCGGGTCTTCCCAGTCGCGGATCAGCACGATCTTCTGGTCCGGACGCACCTTTGCGAGGCTCCCCTGCTCGCCGATATAGCGGATGAGGCCGGCCGGGTTCGCGAAGGTGGAATTGCGGAACGCGATGACCATGCCCTTCGGGCCGGCGTCGACCTTCTCGACATTGGCCTTGCGGCAGAGCGCCTTGATGTAGACGATCTTCAGGAGGTGCTCGACCTCGGACGGCAGCGGTCCGAAGCGGTCGATCAGTTCCGCGCCGAAGGAATCGATCTGGCCCGGGTCCTCGAGATCGCCGAGGCGGCGATAGAGGCCGAGGCGCAGCTGCAGATCCGGCACATAGGTCTCGGGCAGCATGATCGGCGTGCCGACGGTGATCTGCGGCGACCAGCGGCCATCATCGGCCTCCTCATCGTCCCCGCCCTGGCGAAGCTGCGCGACCGCCTCTTCCAGCATCTGCTGATAGAGCTCGTAGCCGACTTCCTTGATATGGCCGGACTGTTCCTCGCCGAGCAGATTGCCGGCGCCGCGGATATCGAGGTCGTGGCTCGCCAGCTGGAAGCCAGCGCCGAGCGTATCCAGCGATTGCAGCACCTTGAGGCGGCGTTCGGCCGTCCCCGTCAGGCGCTTGTCGGCCGGCACGGTGAACAGCGCATAGGCGCGCGTCTTGGAGCGGCCGACGCGGCCGCGCAGCTGGTAGAGCTGCGCCAGGCCGAACATGTCGGCGCGGTACACGATCAGCGTGTTGGCGGTCGGGATATCGAGGCCGGATTCGACGATCGTCGTCGACAGCAGCACGTCATAGGCGCCGTCATAGAAGGCGTTCATGATGTCGTCGAGCTCGGTCGGCGGCATCTGGCCATGCGCGATCGCGACCTTCACCTCCGGCACGAAGCTCTCCAGGAACTCCTTGCGCTCGGCGAGATCGGAGACGCGCGGGCAGACATAGAAGCTCTGGCCGCCGCGATAGCGCTCGCGCAGCAGCGCCTCGCGCACAGTGAGCGCGTCGAAGGGCGAGATGAAGGTGCGGACCGCCATGCGGTCGACCGGCGGCGTGGTGATCAGCGAGAGTTCGCGCACCCCGGTGAGCGCCAGTTGCAGCGTGCGCGGGATCGGCGTCGCCGAGAGCGTCAGCACATGCACGTCGGCGCGCAGCTCCTTGAGGCGCTCCTTGTGCTTGACGCCGAAATGCTGCTCCTCGTCGATGATCAGGAGGCCGAGATCCTTGAACTCGATGCCCTTGCCGAGCAGGGCATGCGTGCCCACGACGATATCGACCTGCCCTTCCTTGAGGCCCTTCTTGGTCTCGGCCAGCTCCTTGGCGCTGACAAGGCGCGAGGCCTGTTCGACGCGGATCGGGAAGCCGGCGAAGCGGTTCGAGAAGGTCTTGAAATGCTGGCGCGAGAGCAGCGTCGTCGGCACCACGACCGCGACCTGCTTGCCGCTCATCACCGCAACGAAGGCGGCGCGGAGCGCCACCTCGGTCTTGCCGAAGCCGACATCACCGCAGATGAGCCGGTCCATTGGCGTGCCAGCGCCGAGATCGTGAATGACGGCCTCGATCGCCGAGAGCTGGTCCTCGGTTTCCTCATAGGGGAAGCGGGCCGCGAACTCGTCATAGAGCCCTTCCGGCGGCGCGATCGGCTCGGCATGGCGCATGGCGCGCGCGGCCGCGATCTTGATCAGTTGCCCCGCCATGTCGCGGATGCGCTTCTTGAGGCGGGATTTACGCGCCTGCCAGGCGACGCCGCCGAGCTTGTCGAGCGCGGCCTCGGTATCCTCCGAGCCATAGCGCGACAGGAGCTCGATATTCTCGACCGGGAGATAGAGCCGGTCACCGCCCGCATAGAGGATTTCGAGACAGTCGCGCGGCGCGCCGGCCGCGGTGATGGTCTTGAGGCCCGCGAAGCGGCCGATGCCGTGATCGACATGGACGACGAGATCGCCTTCCGAAAGCCCGGCGACCTCGCTGAGGAAGTCCGACGCCTTCTTGGAGCGCTTGCGCGGACGCACCAGGCGATCGCCCAGAATGTCCTGCTCGCCGATGACGGTGATATCGGGCGCATCGAAGCCGGCTTCGAGCCCCAGCACGGCGAGCGCGACGACGCCCTTGTCCAGCTTCTGCGCCTGCGGCCAGCTCGTGACCTGCTCGACGCGCTTCAGGCCGTGATCGGCCATCACCTGCGCCAGGCGGTCACGCGCGCCCTCGCTCCAGCTCGCAATGACCACGCGCTTCTTCTCGCGCAGCCCCGCCATGTGCTGGATCACGGCGTCGAAGACGTTGACATTGCCGGCCGTGCGCTCGGCGGCGAAGGTGCGGCCATGCCGCGCGCCGAGGTCGATCACCGCGGTGTCGTCCGGCTCGGCGAATGGCGTCAGGCGGATCAGCGTGGCGCTGCCCTCGCGCCGGCCCCATTCCTCGCGCGACAGGTAAAGCTGCTCGGGCGGCAGCGGGCGATAGGGCGGCCCGCCCTGCGGCTTGCCCATCGCCTCGCGGCGCGCGTCGTAGTGATCCTTGATATCGGCGAGCCGCTCGGCCAGCGCCTCCTCGACCAGATGATCGGTGACCACCGGCGCGTCGGGGAGATAATCGAACAGTGTGTCGAGGCCGTCGACGAAGAGCGGCAGCCAGTGCTCGACGCCGGTATAGCGGCGTCCCTCGCTGACCGACTGGTAGAGCAGGTCCTCGCGGTCCGATGCACCGAACAGCGCGACATAGCCCTTGCGGAACGAGGCAATCGAATCCGGCGAGAGGATCACCTCGCTCATCGGCACGAGATCGAGCCGCTTCTGCTGCGCCAGCGTGCGCTGGCTCTCGGCATCGAAGGTGCGGATCGAATCGACCGTATCGCCGAAGAAATCGACGCGCACCGGCTCGCTTTGCCCGGCCGCGAACAGATCGACGATGCCGCCGCGCACGGCATATTCGCCGGCCTCGCGCACGGTCGATGTGCGCAGGAAGCCATTGTCCTCGAGCCAACGGATGAGCGTTTCCATCGCCAGCTGGTTGCCGCTGGCGAGCGACAGGCTTTGCCGCGCGATCATCGTGCGCTTCGGCACGCGTTGGACGACGGCATTCACCGTGGTCAGGACGACCAGCGCCTGGCCCTGCTTCGGCTGATAGCGGGCGAGCGTCGCCAGCGCGGCCATGCGGCGCGAGACCACCGCGCTGTTGGGCGAGACGCGGTCATAGGGCATGCAATCCCAGGCCGGGAACGAGATCGTCGCCAGCGCTGGCGCGAAGAAGCGGATCGCCTGTTCGAGATCGGCCATGCGGTTGCCGTCGCGCGCGACGACGAGCACGGCGCCCCTGCCCTCGCGCGCGGCCAGAGCCGCGATATCCGCGACGACCTTGCCGTCATAGCCGTCGGGCACGCCGGAGAGCACGGTGGCGCGGCGGGAGAGGATGGTGTCGAAGCGGATCATCGGTGGGGGCGTTTCAACCAGAGGCACGGCTGGCGCAGGAGAGGCGCCGATGGACGGAACTAGCGGAGCGTCGCCCCGGTGAAGGCGGCGAGCTTGAGGAAAAGCGGCGTCGCCACCTCCTCCGGCACGGAAGCCTCGCCGGTCAGCCAGGCCAGGATGTCGCGATCGAGTTCGTCGAGCAGTGCCTCGAACGCATCCATCTCGTCATCGGTGAGGTTGGCGATTTCGGCATCCGCAAAGCGGCCGAGGATCAGGTCCGTCTCGCGCATGCCGCGATGCCAGGCTCTGAAATGGGTGCGCCGCCGGCGCACGTCCAGCCCCGCGCCGGGAGTTTCCGACCCCTTCGCAGACGATCCGTTCATGATCCGTTCGCTCTCCACACGACCTTCCGTCGCCGATGCAGCGGGAATGGACGCAGAAGGCCGCGCCGTCAACTGCAAAAGGGCGCGACGGGGCGGCTTTGCGCGTCGGGCATGGGCGCGAACGCGCGGATCGCCCGCCATGGCGCGGCGGGAGCGAACACGGACGGTTCGGGGGATTCAGCTGCGTGGGGTTGCCGCGCTCCGCTTTCGGGAGCGGAGCCGCGCCTTGCGCCGGAAGGTGCGTCGAGACTTCGAAAGCGCGGCGTCGCGACCTTGTCGGGGCGCGCCTCCTTTGTCGGGGTCTTCGATCGTCTATCGCGGGTGGTTCTGCGGCCAGCCGGCGAGATGGGCACGCTCGTGCCGGAGGATCGACGCGCGCCACTTGGCGGGGGTGCAGGCGGAGGCGGTTCCAGCGACGGGACGTGCGGCGATCACGACGCGTGCGGCCAGCGCATGAAACCCTTTCGAGTCCCGCAGTCCGGTCATGGTCGTGCAGCCGACGGCGTCGTGTTCGCCTGACCCCACGCATTCACGGGCTACCGCATCCGCCGAGACATAATGCGGGCCATCGAGCGGAAGCTTCGCGGGGCGGTCATAGCGCGCCGGCGGAATCTCGATGCCGCAGATGTCGCGCGGCACGTCAGGCATCGGCGCGAAGGGCAGTGCCAGGGCGGGCGCGGCGATGAAGCAGGCCACCGCCGCGATGGCCCAACGCAGAGCCGGGCGCGTTGTGCGCGAACCGACTGCGTCCTTTGAAGTGTCCAGGCCGATGCGAACGGCTCTTGCGGTCTCCGCATCTGTATTGATGCAGGTCGTCATTGTGTTTCCTCGTCACAAATCTAAATAGCCAATAAGCCCCCCGGCTTTTCATGATTGGACAGAACACTTCCGGCGTTCTCGGCTTTCGTAAAAGAAACGAGGCGTCGGATTACGGTACAAAATCGCAGCATTCTCCGATCGCAGCTTGCGGCCGCGTTGAACATGACAAGATCGGAGGCATTGCAATTGCGATCGAAGGCTGGCTTCTATCCACTTCCCGGCCTTCAGTCTTGAAGACGAAGAACCGCATTTCGACGCTACGTGCAAGAATCGATTAAAATGCAATGTTTAGGGCGTTAACGAGAGCTTTAACGCTTCCGTTACAATTTTAGCTTCGTTCGAGATATCAAGGTTTTGGTGCGGGAGCCCGGACGACCATCAATGTCGCCCTTT
The DNA here is from genome assembly GCF_014196455.1 of Kaistia hirudinis. Classification (GTDB taxonomy): domain Bacteria; phylum Pseudomonadota; class Alphaproteobacteria; order Rhizobiales; family Kaistiaceae; genus Kaistia; species Kaistia hirudinis. Next base: position 440,862 of record NZ_JACIDS010000001.1, on the reverse strand, counting down.
CAGGTCTCCGCCGGCGCCTTCCGGGCACAAACGCGGCCGAATGCGCGGGCCGATCGAAGAATCCTCGCAGCATGACGACCGTTTGCCGCCTGGGTAGGTGCCATGCGCTCGCCCTCGCCCGCGGCGTCAGTCTCGCGCCTGAATGCGCAGCGCGGAGAAGGCCAACCATCCGGGGGACGCCACCCCGAAAGTCCAAGGGCCCGGATCGTTTCCGATCCGGGCCCTTGAAGAAACTGGCTCCGCGAGTTGGACTCGAACCAACGACCCGGTGATTAACAGTCACCTGCTCTACCAACTGAGCTATCGCGGAACGGCGCGTTTGGTGCCGCGGCGCCCCTATAGCAAAGGCGGCATCGGCTTGCAAAGAGCAAATATCGGCGCCTGTGGATGTCTCGGCCATGGGCGGGCGGAAAGCCGCCGCGTCGCCCTTGCCGCGCCGCAGCTTGCAGCCGCAGCGATGCTCAGCCCGCTTTGCGGCCAGAGACGATCAGAGCGCTGATCGGCCCCTCGATCGGACCGTCGCCGAATCGCGCGGCAAACGCTGCCGCCACGCGTTCGGTGACGGCGGCGAGCGATCCCGGCGAGCGCGCCTCGACCTCCCCCCGAATCGGCGTTCCCTGGCAGTAGGCCGTGGCGGCGGCGAGCGCCGTATCGGCCCGGGACGTCCTGGCAACGGTATCGATCGCGATGTCCGCGAAGCCGCTGCCCGCGAGTTCCGCCTTGATGACGGCGGCGTCGTAATAGCCATGCGGCAGACGGCGCAGGAAATCGACCGGCGCGCCCGGGAAGATGTCGGCCAGCGCCGCCTCGACGGCGGCGGCGAAGGCGTTTCGCTCGATCATGTCCCAGACGGCGAAGAGATAGTGCCCGCCCGGCCGCAGGACACGCCGCGCCGCGCCATAGGCCGCGGCCCTGTCGGGCATCAGCATGACGCCGAACTGGCACACGGCGACATCGAAGCTGTCATCGGCAAAGGGCAGCGCCATCGCATCGGCCGCCTGCCAGCGAAACCGGCTGTCGGGCGCCTGGCGCGATTGCGCCACCTCGAGCATGGGCTCGCTGAGATCCGTGACCGTGACGCGCGTATCCGGACCGAGGCTCTTCGCCAGTTCGCGCGTGACCGCGCCCGTGCCGGCCGCGATCTCGACCACGTCGCGCGGCTTGAGCGCCGCGACGCGCGCGGCGACATCCTGCGCGTAGATTTCGAAGATCAGGGGAACCATCAGCCGATCATAGAGCTCGGGAACCCGGCCCTGGAACATCACGTCAGCAGGCATCGCAGTCACTCCTCCCAAGCGCCCCTCGATCCCGCCTGCATCCTATTCCTCCGGCCGAGCGCCCGACAGTCAATTCGCCCCTTCCGGGGACGCCGCCTTTCGCTATCATCGCGCCCTCAAACAGAAGACCGACGTCGAGCAACGACATCGAAAGCGGGGACAATGACGAGCGACGGACGCTATCGCGCCCTCTATGCCTATGCCTGGGACCTTGCCGAGGAGGAGCCTGACGCCTTTGTCGCCGATATGAAGCGCCTGTCGCTCGACACGCTTTCGATCGCGGCGAGCTATCACGCCGGCAAGTTCCTCCGCCCGCATGGACGCAGCGGACACGTCTATTTCCCCGAGGACGGCACGGTGCATTGCCACGTCACGCCGGAGCGCTATGGCCGCATCCGGCCGGCGGTGAGCGCCGTCGCGGCGGATGGCGATCCGTTCGGCGTCTTCGCCGCGCGCGACGACATCGCCGTCAACGCCTGGACCGTGCTGATGCACAACAGCCGGCTCGGCCAGTTGCATCCCGAGGCGGTGGTGCGCAACGCCTTCGGCGATCCGTATCTCTACAGCCTCTGCCCGGCTCATCCCGATGCACGCGCCTATGCCGTCGCACTCTCGGCCGATATCGCGGACCGCTATCCGATCCGTGGCCTCTCGCTCGAAACGCCAGGCTGGCTGCCCTATCAGCACGGCTATCATCACGAATTCGCGCTGGTCGGCGCCAATCCGTGGCTCGATTTCAACCTCGGCCTCTGCTTCTGCGACCATTGCCGCGCGGGCGCGACGGCCGCCGGCATCGATGCCGAAGGGCTGCGCCAGCGCGTCGGGGCGCGGGTGACGGCCTATCTCGCCGCGTCCTGCGATACGCCGCCCGCAATCGGCCGCGCCTGGTTGGAGGCCGATCTCGTGCAGGATGCCGAGCTCGGCGCCTTCCTGCGCTGGCGCTGCGATGTCGTGACCTCGCTCGTCGCCGAGATCCGGGCGGCAGTGCGGCCCGATGCGGAACTCTTCGTCATCCCCTCCGTCCAGCGCCCGAGCGCGGCCGCCTGGTATGAGGGCAGCGATCTCGTCGCGCTCGCCGCGGCGGCGTACGGGATCGAGCTCTGCCTCTATGAGCCGAGCGTGGCCGCGGTGATCGCTGATTTCGGCGAGGTACGCCGCCGGCTCGGCAATGAGGCGAAGCTGCGCGCGATCCTGCGGCCCGGCCCGCCGGATTTTGCCGATGAAGGCGGCTTCACCGCTGCGATCCACGGCCTCTCGGCGGCGGGGCTCAGCGATTTCGCCTTCTACAATTATGGCCATGTGCGCCGGTCCAATCTCGAATGGATCGGCCGGGCCTTTGCCAGTCTCGATTGATCGGAGCATCGATAATGAAGCGTCTTGAAGGCAAGGTCGCCCTGGTGACCGGGGCGGTCGGCGGCATCGGCACGGCCATCGTCGAGGATTTCCTCGCCGAGGGGGCGAAGGTGATCCTCTGCGACGTGAAGGCGGAGGATGTGCTCGCCCGCACAGACGCGCTGGCGCGCGCCGGCTGGCCGGTCTTTGCCGCGCCGGCCGATATCGGAAACCTCGAGGCGCTGCGCGCGGCCGTCGATGCCGCGGTCGAGCAGGCCGGTCCGATCGATATCGTCGTTGCCAATGCCAATATTGGCGGACGCCCGGCGACGCTGGCCAAGACCAGTCCGGAAGCCTGGCGCGACGATATCGCCGACAATGTCGCCGGTCAGTTCCATACGATCGCGACGGCGATCGACGGCATGAAGGCGCGCCGTTCCGGTTCGATCGTGGTCGTCGGCTCGGTCAACGGCCTCGCCACGCTCGGCCAGCCGGCCTATAGCGCGGCCAAGGCGGCGCTGGTCAGCTATACCCGCTTCATGGCGACCGAATATGGCGCGTTCAACATCCGCGCCAACATCGTCTGCCCCGGCACGGTGCGTACGCCCGCCTGGGCCGAGCGCGTGAAGAACAAGCCGGAAACCTTCGAGACGCTGCTGAAATGGTATCCGCTGCGCCGCGTCGCGGAGCCGCGCGAGGTCGCGAAGGCGATCACCTTCCTCGCCTCGGACGACGCCTCCTTCGTCACCGGCGCCATGCTGCCGGTCGATGGCGGCCTGATGGCCGGCAACCGGCTGATGGCGAACGAGCTGACGCACGAGGAGATGTGATCGATCGTTTCGCGGCCCGCCAACCTGTGTCATTCTGAGGCGCGATTTGATCAGAAAATGAAACTTCCAGCTTCGGAACCTCCCATGCAGGGCGAGGACGACACGGGCCTATCGGGAACGCAGGACGGCGAGCTCGGGTCCGCCCAGGCGACCGCTGCGGACTATCCCGCGAACGATATCCTGGCCGTGATCGTGGACCGGGCGCCGCAGCTCTCGCGCTCGCATCGCAGGATCGCCGAGGCCATTCTCGGCTATCCCCGCCTGTTCGTGGAAAAGCCGGTCGAGGAACTCGTCCCCTGGCTCGGCGTCTCCGCGCCGACCATCACCCGCTTCGCTCGCCTGCTCGGCTGCGAGGGGCTGCGTGACCTGAAGCTCAAGGTCATGGGGTCGATGCGCATCGGCCTGCCCTATCTCGAGCCGCCGACGCCGCCGGCGACGCTCGCCGAGGTCTCGGAGCGCGTCGTCATGCGGGCCCAGGACGCGATCCTGCGGGCGCAGCAGACGATCGATCTCGGCGCATTGCAGCGCGCGATCGACATGATCGGCCGCAGCCAGATGATCTATGCCTTCGGCAGCGGCGGCGTTTCGAGCTGGCTGGTCGAGGAGGCGCATAACCGCCTCTTCCGCCTCGGGTTGCGCGTCAGCACCTCCTCGGACCACCAGATGCAGATGATGCTGGCCGCCACGGTCGGCCGCGACGACGTCATCCTGTGTTCCTCACTGAGCGGCACCAATCCGGAACTGATCCGCACGGTGAAGATCGCCGCCAGCTATGGCGCGGGCACCATCGCCCTCACCGTCCCACGTTCGCCGCTCGCGGCAGCCGTCGACGTGGCGCTGACGCCCGATGTCGCCGACGTGCTCGACGTGCGCGGGCCGACGCCGATGCGCTACGGCTTTCTCGCCGTGCTCGACATGCTCGCCTATGGCGCGGCGGTGAGCGCCCGTCCGGCGGCGCTCGAGAAGCTGCGCCGAATCAAGCAGCAATTCACGACCTATCGCGACGCGGACACGACCAAGTCGCTGTCGGATTGACGCGTGCGAAATGAACCAAAAATGAAAGAATGGCCTTGGCGATCGGAAGGCGCCGACGCATGATGCCGGGCGGGTGCGCGAGGAGCCTGCGCATCGTTATCGAGGCATCATGACATACGATCTCGTTCTGACGAACGGCCGCGTCATCGACCCGTCGCAGGGTCTAGACGCCGTCGTCGACGTCGCCTTCCGCAATCGCCAGGTCGCCGCGATCGGCGAAAACCTCGCCTCCAGCGCCGCCGCGGTGCAGGACGTTTCGGGCAAGCTGGTCACGCCCGGACTGATCGACCTCCACACCCATGTCTATTGGGGCGGCACTTCGCTCGGCGTCGATCCCGAGGCTTATGCGCGCCAGACCGCGGTCACGACCTGCGTCGACACCGGCAGCGCCGGCCCGGGCAACTTCCCCGGCTTCCGCAAGCATGTGATCGAGCCGTCGGCGATCCGCATCCTCGTCTATCTGCACGTCTCATTCGCGGGCATCTATGCCTTCTCGCCGCGCATCTCCGTCGGCGAAGGCCATGACCAGCGCCTGCTCGCCGCCCGCGACGCGGCGGAGGTCGCCGACGCCAATCGCGACGTGATCATCGGCATCAAGGTGCGCATCGGCCGCAACGCCAGCGGCCCCTCGGGCATCGCGCCGCTCGACGTGGCGCTCGATGTCGGCGACCAGACCGGCCTGCCCGTGATGGTCCATATCGACGAGCCGCCGCCCACTTATGGCGAGGTGGTGGACCGGCTGCGGCCCGGCGACGTGCTGACGCACGCTTTCCGCCCCTTCCCGAACGCGCCCGTCTCGGGCGACGGCAAGATCCGGCCGGAGGTCATCGCGGCGCGCGAGCGCGGCGTGATCTTCGACATCGGCCACGGCATGGGCTCCTTCGGCTGGAAGTCCGGCCGCGCGATGCTGGCGCAGGGCTTCCAACCCGACGTCATCTCCTCCGACGTGCATGCGATGAGCATTCACGGCCCGGCCTTCGATCAGGTCACGACACTGTCCAAGTTCCTCGCGCTCGGCATGCCGCTCGCTGACATCGTCGCCTCCTCCACGGTCAAGGCCGCCAAGGCGCTGCGCCGTCCGGAGCTCGGCACGCTGAAGGTCGGCGCGGTCGGCGATGCGAGCGTGCTGTCGATCCGCGAGGGCGCGTTCCCGCTCGTCGACGCGATCGGCGAGACGGTCACCGCGTCCGAGCGCATCTTCGCCGAGGGCATGGTGGTCGGCGGAAACTGGTGGCATCCTCGCGCCGACTGACGGCAGCGAGGCGGGCCGAGGCGGTCCCGGCAGTCAAACGTCATCGCCCTGCCGAGGCCGGGCGATGACGAATGCGGCATTGGCTGCCCTGATTTTGTTTTTTGGATCAATTCCTGTCCAGCCAACCGCTTCGTTGCGCGGCTTCCACAAACAAATGATGCGAAAATCAAAAATAACGCTTGGCAGAGGCCTGCGCGCGGTTTCATGATCGAGGTGTGAGCGGCGAGCAACGCTGCCCGGAAGAGGGAAGGCATCGCGCTCGGGCCAGGGGTCCGATGCGGTGAAGCGAGGGAGACCATCCGACATTTCGGAGTCCGCCGCGGCGGGCACCGCAAACCATTGTGGTGCGGCTCGCAGGGACGCCGGGAGATCGTCCCGGCGGCGCACATCTGTTTCAAAGAGCATTCACGCGATGAATGCCAGCAGGAGTGGTATGATGCACAAGACGGGAACACGCAGGGTTCTGAGTTTGCTGGCCGGCGCCGCCGCGCTGGTCGGGATGTCGACGGCGTCGGACGCCGCGACCATCCGCGTCGTGCTGGGCTACTACAGCGCCGCGACGCAGGGCCTCTTCGAGGAGATGGCCAAGGACTACATGTCCAAGCATCCCGGCGACGAGGTGAAGATCGAGGTCATCCAGTGGGATAACCTCCAGCAGCGCCTGACGACCGACATCGCCGGCGGCACCGCGCCCGACATCTCGATGATCGGCACGCGCTGGCTGCTCGACTACGTCAAGAACGACATCGCCGAGCCGATGGATTCCTACATCACGCCGGAATTCAAGGCTGGCTTCATCGACGCCTTCCTGGCGCCCTCGACGCTGGACGGCAAGCTCTACGGCCTGCCCATCGCGGCCTCGGCCCGCGCCATGTACTACAACAAGGACCTGCTGGCGAAGGCCGGCGTGAACGAGCCGCCGGCCAACTGGGACGGCGTGGTCGACACGGCGAAGAAGATCAAGGCGCTCGGCGGCGACAGCTACGGCTTCGCGCTGCAGGGCAAGGAAATCGAGACCGACGCCTACTGGTACTATTCGCTGTGGACCCATGGCGGCGAGATCATCAAGGACGGCAAGTCCGGCGTCGCCAGCCCCGAGGCCGTCGCAGCCCTCACGCTCTATAAGAGCATGATCGACGACGGCCTGACCGAGCCGGATCCGACGGGCCTGAACCGCCAGGACATCGAGCGCCTGTTCAAGCAGGGCCGCGTCGGCATGATCCTGACCGGTCCGTGGCTGCGCGGCCAGATCAAGGACGAGGCGCCGACGCTGAACTACGGCATCGCCCCGATCCCGGAAGGCACGACCAAGGCGACCTATGGCGTCACCGACACGCTGATGGTCTTCAAGTCCAGCCCCAACAAGGAGCTGGCGATGAAGTTCCTGACGGAGACGGTGTTCACGCCGGAATGGCGCATCAAGTTCTCGAAGGCCGAGGGCTTCCTGCCGGTCATGAAGGAAGAGGCCAAGGCGTTCGCGGATGATCCGCAGCTGAAGGCCTTCACCGACATGCTGGCCTATGCGCATTTCGCTCCGGCCGTCGCCAACTGGGAGCAGATGGTCGACGCGATCATCGCCGCCCTGCAGAAGACCTATACCGGCCAGTCCCAGCCTGAGCCGGCGCTGAAGGAAGCCGCCGCCACGATCGACGGCCTGCTGCAGCAGTAATCGCTGCCCCGCGCGGGCTCGCGGACGGTTCACCCGTCCGCGAAAACCGCCGGGCACCGCAACAGTCCACGCCGGTCACGGCCGGCGTGGAAGATAATGTGCAGCCGGAACCAACCGGGTCACATCCATCGTCCGGGCCCAACGCCCCGATGATTGTCTGCAGGAAGCGCCCTGGGCATCCCTTCGAGCCATGCGCGGCCAGTCGGCGCACCGAGCGCCACCGGTCGGCCTGGATGTTGATCGGCGTCAGAAGATCGCGAGGACTATAATTTGAGCGGAGCTGCCAATCCGTCGGCGAACGGGATGGGGAGCAAGACTGCGCCCTATATGCTGATCCTGCCCGCGATCCTGTTCGCGTTCTGGATCATCGGCTACCCGATCTATGATCTCGCGAACATGTCGGTGCACAGCGTGAACCGCTTCGGCGTGACCACGACGTTCAACGACTTCAACAATTACAGCCGCCTGTTCTCGCACCAGCTCTTCGTCGGCATGCTGGTCCGCACGCTGATCTGGACCTTCGGCGTCGTCGTCGGCACGATCGTCCTGTCCGTGCCGGTCGCGCTGATCCTCAACGAGAAGTTCTTCGGCCGCCAGATCGCGCGCATCATCATCATGCTGCCCTGGGCGGTCTCGCTCACCATGATGGCGATCGTCTGGCGATGGTCGCTGAACGGCCAGTCCGGCATGGTCAACGCGACGCTCTACCAGTTCGGCATGCTGCAATCGCCAATCGAGTGGCTCGCGACCGCCGGCACCGCCTTCCCGATCGAGATCGCGGTCGGCATCCTCGTCTCGATCCCCTTCACGGTCACGGTCTTCCTCGGCGGCCTCTCCTCGCTCCCCTCCGATATCTTCGAGGCAGCGCGGATCGACGGCGCCAGCGCCTGGCAGCGCTTCCGCTATCTCACCATGCCGCTGCTGAAGCCGTTCCTGAACATCGTGCTGGTGCTCAACTTCATCTACGTCTTCAACTCGTTCCCGCTGATCTGGGTGATGACGCAGGGCGACCCGGCCAATTCGACCGACATCCTGGTGACCTGGCTCTACAAGCTCGCCTTCCGCTATGGCGAGCTCGGCATGGCGTCGGCGCTGTCCGTCGTCATGTTCCTGATCCTGCTCGCTCTCACGATCACCTATGCGATGCTCGCCATGCGCAACGAGCGGAGGAACTGATGGAAAACAAGCTCCGCAAATCGCTCCTGCTCTGGCTTGCGCTGTCGCCGCTGATCATCATCATCCTGTTTCCCTTCGCGGTGATGCTCTCGACGGCGCTGAAGCCGCCGCTCGAAGTGCTCGTCTATCCGCCGACCTGGCTGCCCACCGAACTCCACTGGCAGAATTTCTCCGCCATGTGGGAGGCGGCGCGCATCGGCCCGGCCGTGTTCAATTCGACCTGGGTCAGCCTCGCGGCCACCGCCATCTGCCTCGTGGTCGCCATCCCCGCCGCCTATGCGGCGGCGCGCATGGAATTTCGCGGGCTGAAGCTCTTCCGCCAGTTCCTGCTGGTCACGCAGATGCTTTCGCCGATCGTGCTCGTGCTCGGCATCTTCCGCCTGATGGCGAAGATGGGCATGGTCGACAAACTGCCGGCGCTGGTGCTCGCCTATGTCGCGTTCAACCTCGCCTTCTCGGTCTGGATGCTGCAGGCCTATTTCCAGACGATCCCGCGCGAGCTCGAAGAGGCCGCCAAGCTCGACGGCGCCTCGGCCTTCCAGAGGCTGCGCCTCGTCTTCCTGCCGCTCGCCACGCCCGCCATCGGCATCACGGCCGTCTTCGTCTTCATCTATTGCTGGAACGAATTCGTGCTGGCCATGACGCTGCTGCGCTCGCCGGAGCACAACACGCTTACGTTCCAGGTGTTCTCGCTCGTCGGCGGCCGCTACCAGATCCAGTGGGAGCAGGTCATGGCGGCAACGCTTGTCGCCTCGCTTCCGGTCGCCGTCATCTTCGCCGTGCTGCAACGCTATCTCGTCAGCGGCCTCACGGTGGGCGCGGTCAAATAGCGACCGGCGCTCCCCGCGCCGGCTCCAAGAAACTCGAACGCAGAGGAGGCCTCCATGGGCTTGCAGGAATGGTTTGGTCTTGAGGGCAAGCGCGCGCTCGTGACGGGCGCCAGCCGTGGCCTCGGCCGCGAGATGGCGCTCGCGCTGGCCGCTGCCGGCGCGGACATCGTGATCACCGGCCGCACGCAGGAGACGCTGGACGCCACCGTCGCCGACATCAAGGCGCTCGGCCGGCAGGCCTTCAGCCTCAAGGCGGACATGGCTGATCCCGAAGAATGCGAGAGGGCCTGCGCGACCATCCTCGCCGATTTCGGCCCGATCGACATCCTGATCAACAATGTCGGCAACCGCGATCTCAACGTGCCGATCGAGGACGAGACGCTCGCCGACTGGCGCCACCTGATGGACCTCAACATCACCAGTTGCTTCGTCGCCACCAAGGCGATCGGCGGCGCGATGCTGAAGCGCGGCCAGGGCGGGCGCATCATCAACATCGCCTCGATCAGCGCGCTCATCGCCAATCGCGGCATCGGTGGCCGCCATTACGAGGCCGGCAAGGCCGCCGTGCTGCATTTCACGCGCTGCGCCGCCGCCGACTGGGCGCCGCATGGCATCACCGTCAACGCGATCTGCCCCGGTCTGTTCATGACGGATGCCAACCGCGCCTGGAACGAGAAGCGGCCGGAAGTCATCCAGACCTTCGTCTCCGCCGTGCCGATGGGCCGCGCCGGCAATCCGCCGGAGATCGGACCGCTCGCCGTCTATCTGGCCAGCCCCGCCGCGACCTATGTCACGGGCGCAGCCTATGTGATCGACGGCGGCTATACCCTCTGGTAGCCGCCAATCCGACATTTGCGATGAGGATTTCCCCGTGACGATCCGGGAATTCGCCCGCCTGCCGGACGGCACGGTGGTCCATGAGATCAGCCTTTCGAACGCGGCCGGCGCGACCGCGTCGGTGCTCACCTTCGGCGCGGCGCTGCGCGACTTCGTCGTGCCGCTTGCCGATGGCAGGCGCCGACGCGTCGTGCTCGGCTTCGACGGCATTGAGGGCTATCTCGACAATCCGCGCTATCTCGGCGTGACGGTCGGGCGCCATGCGAGCCGCATCGATGGCGGCCGCGTCGTCATCGACGGCAAGATCCATCAGCTCTCGCTGAACGCCGCCGGCATCCATCTCCATGGCGGCGCCACCGGATTCTCGCGCAAGGTCTGGGAGATCCGCGACCACGGCGCGGACTTCGTCACGCTCGGGCTCGTCTCGCCGGATGGCGATGACGGCTATCCGGGGCGCCTCGATGTCGCGCTCACCTATCGGCTCGCTCCGCCGGCGACCTTCTCGGTCGAGATCGCGGCGACGACCGACGCGCCGACGCTCGTCAGTCTGGCGCAGCATTCCTACTGGACGCTGACGCCCGGCGTCTCGACGCGCGATCATCTCCTGCGCTTCTTCGCCAGCCGCTACGTGCCCTTCGGCGACGACATGAACCCCAAGGGCACGATCGAGCCGGTGGCCGGTACGCCCTATGATTTCCGCGACGCGCGGGTGATCGGCGATCCGCGCTTCGGGACCGACTTTGCCTATGACTGCTATCTTGTGATCGATCGCGACGGGCCGGGTCTCGCCCCGGCGGCGCGCCTCGCGGCGCCGGACGGGAGCCTCGCGCTCGACGTCGTGACCACCGAGCCCGGCATCGTGCTCTATGACGGCGCCGGCCTCGCGCCGGGCGCGGCGGATCTCGGCGGCACGCTGCATTTTCCCAATGCGGGGCTCTGCCTCGAGCCGATGCGCTTCCCCGACAATCCCAACCGTCCGGCCTTCCCCTCGGCCCGGCTGAACCCGGGCGAGACCTATCGCCAGCGCACGGAATATCGCCTCGCCCCCGCCGCCTGACGTGTGCGGGGCGTTGCGGGGCGGGCGATTTTCTGTTAACGCTTATTCCATGAGTGAACAGACCGACGATCGCAGATCCAGGGGACGGCCACGCGGCCACGCGACGCTCGTGGGCGTGCGGATGCCGCCGGATCTGCTGGCCGCGCTCGACCGATTCATTGGCGAGGATGGCCGCGCGCTGTCGCGCCCCGAGGCGCTCAGGACCGCCTTCCGCGAATGGGCGACGGCGCGGGGCATGGTGCGCCACGGCCCGCTCGACGAGGGCCGCCGGCTTGAGGATTTGACTTCGGACAATGACGGCTAACGCCGCTGTGTTCAGACTGGGATCTGGGGAAGGCTGAGGAGCACCACCATGCGGATTTTCTTTCTCTCGCTGGCTTTGATTTCGAGCATGGCGGGCCTTTCGGCTTGCCAGTCCGGCGGGTCGAATTCGGGCGCGATGCAGGCGATGGACAACCCGCCGAACTCTTGCGGATCGGGCGGCTCTGCCGATATCGAGGATTGCAACAGCGGTCGCCGCTGAGCACTCAGGAGAACAGTCATGCGGACGGCATTGCTTTCTATGTGCCTCATGGCGAGCCTTTTCGGCATCGCCGGTTGCCAGGCAACCGACAATCCGAATTCGCCGGCCATCCAGGCGCTGGACAACCCGCCGAATTCCTGCGGCCCCGGCGGCTCGCAGAACATCGAAGACTGCCAGAGCGGCGGTCGCTGATGCATGATGCCGGAGCTTTGCGCCCGCAGAGCTCCGGTGCATATCAGGGCGGCGCTCCCTGGGAACGCCGCCATAATTGTTGGAGAAGGCCGATGAGACGGATCCTGCTTTCCATTCTCGCGCTCACCGCGACGGCATCCGTCGCCGCGGCGCAGGACGTCCCGGTGACCGCGGTCAATCCGGCTCCCTATCGCAAGCTCTCCTGCGAGCAGATCGCCTTCAAGATCCGCCAGCTGAACGGGCCGATCGGCAATGACAGCTCGACGCTCGCCGGGCTGCAGCGCGCCCAGAATCCGGTGCTGTTCTTCTTCACCGGCTTCGGCTCGCGGACGTCTGAATATGATCAGTCCCTCGCGCTTGCACGCGGCGAGCGCAACGCGCTGATCGCCGTCGCCGTCGAGAAGGACTGCGCGGCGAAGCTGCTGGTTCCCCAGCGCTGAACGGATTGGCCCGCCGATAGGGCCGATTTTCTGCGATCGGATTAACCGGGGCCTTCCGAAGGGGCGGTAATTTGCGCTTCCGTCCACGGAGGGAGGCGTCATGCCGCCGGCCACGAAGAAAGCGCGCGTCGACTGGATCGACTATGCCAAGGGCTTCTGCATCATCATGGTCGTGATGATGCATTCGACGCTCGGCGTCGAGAAGGCCGCGGGCGCCGAAGGCTGGATGCATTATCTCGTCGCCTTCGCCAAGCCCTTCCGCATGCCGGATTTCTTCATGATCTCCGGCCTCTTCCTCGCCCAGGTGATCGATCGCGACTGGCGCACCTATGCCGACCGCAAGGTCGTGCATTTCGCCTATTTCTACGTGCTCTGGCTCGTCATCCAGTTCGCCTTCAAGGCGCCGGGCATGGTCGCCGAGGATGGCGCCGCCGAGACGCTGCGCCAGTTCGCGCTCGCCTTCGTCGATCCCTTCGGCACGCTCTGGTTCATCTATCTGCTGCCGGTCTTCTTCGTCACCGTGAAGCTGCTCCGCCGCGTGCCCTGGCCGATCGTCTGGCTCGTCGCGGCGGCGCTGGAGATCGCCAATATCGAGACGGGCTGGGTCCTGCCCGACGAGTTCGCCGCCCGCTTCGTCTATTTCTATTCGGGCTATATCTTCGCGCCGCAGATCTTCCGCATCGCCGCCACGGTGCTCGCGAAACCCTGGCTCGCCGGCGCGGGCCTCGCGGTGTGGGCGCTGCTCGAAGGCGTACTGGTCTTTGGCGGCTATTCGGAGCTGCCCTTCGTCAGCCTCGCCCTCGGCATGGTCGGCGCGGTCGCGGTCATCACCATCTCGGCGCTGCTGTCCAAGGCGGATATCATGGCGCCGCTGCGCTATTGCGGGCAGAACTCGATCGTCATCTACCTCGCCTTCTTCCTGCCCATGGCGGTGACGCGCACCCTGCTGCTGAAGACCGGGATCATCACCGATATCGGCACGATCTCGCTCATCGTCACGGCAGTCGCCTCGGTCGTGCCAATCGTCATCTTCCAGCTCGTGCGCGGCACGCCGCTCAAGTTCCTGTTCGAGCGCCCGGCCTGGGCAAGGCTCGAACGCGGCTCGCCGCGCCTCGCGGCGGCCGAGTGATCCGGCGAAGAGACCGGACGGTCCCCCTTGCCGGGTGATGCGCCGAGCGCTAGCTCGCCTCGGATGAGCACGTCCTCCGCCGACCAATCCGCCACGAGCCTCGTCTGGTTTCGCGAGGATCTGCGCCTTGCCGACAATCCCGCGCTCACCGCCGCGATCGAGCGCGGCGGGCGTCTGGCCCTCGTCTATATCCTCGACGAGGAAAGCGAGGGCACCCGGCCGCTCGGCGGCGCGTCGCGCTGGTGGCTGCACCATTCCCTCGCGGCGCTCTCGAACGATCTCGCCGCGCATGGCTACCGCCTGATCCTGCGCCGCGGCCGGGCGGGCGACATCCTGCCGGCGCTCATCCAGGAGATCGGCGCGAACGCGGTGGACTGGAACCGCCGCTATGGCGCAGCGGAACGCGCCGTCGACGCCACGCTCAAGACCACGCTCCGCGGGCAGGGCATCGCCGTCGAGAGCCATCAGGCGGGCCTGTTGTTCGAGCCCTGGACCGTCACGACGGGGGCAGGACAGCCCTATCGGGTCTTCACCCCGTTCTGGCGCGCCTGTCTGGCGCGCGGCGAGCCCCGCCCACCCCTCCCCGCCCCGCATGACTGGCCGCCCCCCGCCGATGGCGCCGCCTCCGACGACCTCGCGGACTGGGCCCTGCTGCCGACCAAGCCGGATTGGGCCGCGGGCCTGCGCGAAAGCTGGCAACCCGGCGAGCGCGGCGCGCAGGCGCGGCTGGCGCAGTTCCAGGACGAAGGCCTGCCGCATTACGCCGGACAGCGCGACCGCCCCGACATCGACGCGACCTCCCGCCTGTCGCCGCATCTGCGCTTCGGCGAGGTCAGCCCGTTCCAGCTCTGGCACGCCGCCGGAGTCGCCGGACGGCAGGAGACGATGGGCCGGCGCAATATCGACAAGTTCCTGTCGGAGCTCGGCTGGCGCGAATTCTCCTGGCATCTCCTGTTCCATTTTCCGGACCTGCCGGACCGCAATTTCCAGCCGCGCTTCGATGCGTTCCCGTGGCGGGAGCCGGACGCGGCGGACCTTGCCGCGTGGCAGCAGGGGCGCACCGGCATCCCGATCGTCGATGCCGGGATGCGGCAGCTCTGGCACACCGGCTGGATGCACAATCGCGTGCGGATGATCGTCGCCTCGTTCCTGATCAAGAACCTCCTGATCGACTGGCGGATCGGCGAGGCGTGGTTCTGGGACACGCTGGTCGATGCCGATGCGGCGAGCAATGCCGCGTCCTGGCAATGGGTCGCCGGCTCGGGCGCCGATGCCGCGCCCTATTTCCGCGTCTTCAACCCGGTGCTGCAGGCCGAGAAATTCGATCCCCGCGCCGACTATATCCGCGCTCATGTGCCGGAGCTCGCCGCCCTCCCGGCGAGCGAGATCGCGCGGCTCACGGCCGGCGGCCACGCGCGCGGCTATCCGGCGCCGATCGTCGACCTTCAGGAAAGCCGCCGCCGCGCCCTCGACGCCTTCGCAAGCCTCAAGGCGGACGAGTGAAACAAACTTGCTGACTTCGGCCTCTGTTGGAAATTGATTTCCGATTGGGCCGCTTCGCCGATACGTCGGTGCTTTGCCGCGCCCGATCGGTTGCAGCAGTTTGCTCGGATCATCTCCTCCTTCCCGGGCGAGCCGTTCCCATGACCATCCTTCCCTCCGTTGTCGACGCCATCGGCAACACGCCGCTGATCCGCCTACGCCGCGCCTCGGAGCGCACGGGCTGCGAAATCCTCGGCAAGGCGGAGTTCATGAATCCCGGCCAGTCGGTCAAGGATCGCGCCGCGCTCTTCATCATTCGCGACGCCATCGCGCGCGGGACGCTGCGGCCCGGCGGCACCATCGTCGAGGGCACGGCTGGCAATACGGGCATCGGCCTTGCGCTCGTCGCGAGCGCGCTCGGCTTCCGCACCGTCATCGTCATTCCAGATACGCAGTCGCAGGAAAAGAAGGATGCGCTCCGCCTCGGCGGCGCCACGCTGGTCGAGGTGCCGGCCGTGCCGTACCGCGACCCGAACAATTATGTGAAGCTCTCCGGCCGTCTCGCCGAGCAACTGGCCCTCACCGAGCCGAGCGGCGCGATCTGGGCCAACCAGTTCGACAATATCGCCAACCGGCAGGCGCATATCGAGACCACCGGTCCCGAGATCTGGGCGCAGACGGGCGGCCGGATCGACGGCTTCGTCGCCTCGGTCGGCTCCGGCGGCACGCTGGCCGGTATCGGCATCGCGCTGAAGGAGCGCAGCAAGGACGTCGCCATCGCGCTCGCCGACCCCTTCGGCGCCGCGCTCTACAGCTATTATACGAGCGGCGAGCTCAAGGCCGAGGGCAGCTCGATCACCGAGGGCATCGGCCAGGGCCGGATCACGGCGAACCTCGAAGGCGCGCCGGTCGATGCCGCGTTCCAGATCCCGGATTCCGAGGCGCTCGACATCGTGTTCGACCTCGCCGAGCATGAGGGCATGGTGCTCGGCGGCTCGTCGGGCATCAACATCGCCGGCGCGATCCGCCTCGCCGAGAAGCTCGGCCCCGGCCATACGATCGTGACGATCCTCTGCGATTATGGCTCGCGCTATCAGTCGAAGCTTTTCAATCCGGCGTTCCTGCGCGAGAAAGGACTTCCAGTTCCGGCCTGGCTGGAGCGCAAGGCCGAACTCTCAGTTCCATACGAGACCTGATCATGACCGAAACCGCCCTCCTCTTCCGCGACGATCCCTATCTTTCGGCCGCGGATGCGAGGGTGGTGGCGGTGACCGAGACGGGCGGCATCGTGCTCGACCGCACGGTGTTCTACGCAACCGGCGGCGGCCAGCCGGGCGATACCGGCTTCCTGGAGCGCGCCGACGGCTCGACGATTCCGATCGCGACCGCGATCTATGGCACCGACAAATCGCAGATCGTGCATGTGCCCGCCGATGGCGCGGCCGTGCCCGAGGTGGGCGAAGCCCTCGTCGCGCATATCGACTGGCCGACGCGGCACCGCCATATGCGCATCCATACCGGCCTGCACCTCTTGACCGTTGCCGTGCCCTTTCCCGTGACGGGCGGGCGCATCGGCGCCGAGGAAGGCCATCTCGATTTCGACATCGACGGCGCCGTGCCGTCCAAGGAGGAGATCGACGCGCAGCTCAACGCACTGGTCACCGCCGATCACGCCGTCTCGACGGAGTGGATCACCGACGACGAGCTCCTCGCCAATCCCGGCCTCGTCAAGACGATGAGCGTCAAGCCGCCCATGGGCAGCGGCCGTGTCCGCCTCGTGCGGATCGGCGATATCGATTTGCAGCCCTGCGGCGGCATGCATGTGCAATCGACAGCCGAGATCGGCGCGCTCGCCGTGGCCAAGATCGAGAACAAGGGCAAGCAGAACCGGCGCATCCGCATCCGCTTCGCCTGAACCGCCCGATTTCATCCGGACAGGAATCATGACCGCACACCCGGAACGCCTCGTGTCGACGGAGTGGCTGGCCGATCGCCTCGGCGATCCGTCGATCGCCATTGTCGACGCCTCCTGGTACCTCCCGGCGCAGGCGCGCGACGCGATCGCCGAATATCGTGCCGGCCACATTCCCGGCGCCGTCTTCTTCGACATCGACCGCATCGCGGACCTCTCGACCGGCCTGCCGCATATGCTGCCGGACGAGGCGACCTTCGCCCGCGAAGCGGGGGCGCTCGGCATCTCCGACGAACAGACGATCGTCGTCTATGACGGCGCAGGCCTGTTCTCCGCGGCGCGCGCCTGGTGGACGTTCCGCACCTTCGGCGCGCGCTCCGTCGTCGTTCTCGATGGCGGCTTGCCGAAGTGGCGGGCCGAGGGCCGTCCGCTCGAGGCCGGCACGCCGAGCCCGGCACCGAAGACGTTCCATGCCCGGCTCGACCGGGATGCCGTGCGGAACGCCGATCAGGTGCTGGCGCTGACAGCCTCGGCCGAGGCGCAGATCGTCGATGCCCGCGCCGGCGAGCGCTTTCGCGGCGAGGCGCCGGAACCGCGCGCGGGCCTCCGCTCCGGCCATATTCCGGGAAGCTTCAACCTGCCGATCGCCGAGGTGATCCGCGACGGCCGCCTGAAGTCGCCCGAGGAGATCCGCGCCGCCTTTGCGGCGGCTGGCGTCGATCCGGCGCAGCCCGTCGTCACCAGCTGCGGCTCGGGCGTCACGGCGGCCGTGCTCACCCTGGCGCTCGATGTCGCCGGCGGCAAGCCGGTCGGCCTCTATGACGGCTCCTGGGCCGAATGGGGCGGGCGCGCCGAGTTGCCGATCGCCACCGGCCCGGCCGGCGCAGGCAAATGACCGTGCGGGTCGTCTCCGTCAGCGCCAGCCCGTCGCACGCCTTCAGCAAGGCAGTCCGCGACGAGATCAGGCTGATCGCCGGCCTCGGCGTCGAGGGCGATGCGCATATGGGCGTGCATGTGAAGCACCGCTCGCGGGTCGCCGTCGATCCGACGCAGCCCAATCTGCGCCAGGTCCATCTGGTCGCAGCGGAGTTGCTGGAGGAGCTGCGCGCCGGCGGCTTCCACGTCAGCGCCGGCTCGATCGGCGAGAATGTGACGACAGAGGGCATCGACCTGATCCACCTGCCGCAGGGAACCTGCCTGCATCTCGGCGACGTCGCCGTCGTCCAGGTGACGGGCCTGCGCAATCCCTGCGTCCAGCTCGACGCCTTCCAGAAGGGGCTGACGGCCGCCGTGCTCGATCGCGATGCGGAGGGCCGGCTCGTTCGCAAGGCCGGCATCATGGGCATCGTGGTGCAGGGCGGCCCCGTTCGCGCCGGCGACCCGATCCGGATCTCGCTTCCGCCGCCGCCACATCGCTCCCTGGAGCGGGTGTAGACCCAGCCGAGATCCCGCCGCCCCGGCCGTTCAGGCGCGGTTCAGCCGCGCCCTGCTCTCATGCCCACAGGCTCGCCGCATTTGCGCGCCATCTGCATGCGCAGCGGCTTCTCCCGGCATGGCTGTCGCCGAAAGGATCTCGAATGACCCGTCTGCCCGCGCTCCTCGCCTCGGCCGCGCTGACTCTGGCCGCGCTCGCCATGACGCCGAGCTTCATGACGCCGGCATTCGGGCAGGCGGATCCGGCCACGGCGTCCTCGCAATCGGCGGAGGCGCGGCTCGAGGCATCGCGGAAGGCGCTGGAGGCCGCGCAGGCGTCGCTGCAGCAGGCCGAGGACACGGGCGGCGATATCCGCAGCGCGCGGAAATCCGTCGCCAATGCGATGAAGTCGCTGCGCGCCGCCGAACAGGCGGCCAATGCCCCGCCGCCGGCATCCAACGCGACCCAGCAGGCGGAGACGCCGGCCGCGCCCGCCGCAGCGGCAGCACCCGCAACGCCTCCCGCAGCCACCGCACAGGCTCCGGCGCCCGCCGTCGTCCCGGCAGCCCCGGCCGTCGACGGGCCGAAGCCCTATGTCCCGCCCAAGGTCGCCACGAAGCCCGCGCCCGCGCCCGGCGGCAAGGACGCGGCCGCGGCGCCGCCGGGCGTGGCTCAGCCGCCGAAGAGGGCTGCGGAACCGCCCGCCGCGACCGCGCAGGCAGCGCCCATCGCCCCCGCACCGCCAAAGCGCGCGGCGCCGCAGCGTGACCCGATGGCGCCGATCGTCGTGAAGCGCGGCCGCTATATCGAAACGACGCGCCGCCATCGCGACGGCTCGATGACCATCGACATCACCAATCGCCGGGGCACGCTGATCCGGCGCATCGAGGTCGATCGCGCCGGCAATGAGGTGGTGGTGATCGACCAGGAGCGGGTCGGCCGCCGCGGAGTGCCGGAATGGGGCGAGCCCATCTACGACGACCCCCGCCGCGTCCCGCCGCCGCCCGGCTATGACGGCTACTGAGCGGTAAGGCTCACGAGAGGATCTGGCTCAGGAACAGCTTGGTCCGCTCGTGCTGCGGGTTCTCGAAGAAGCTCACCGGATCGTTCTGCTCGACGATCTGGCCGCCATCCATGAACACGACGCGATCCGCAACCTGGCGCGCGAAGCCCATTTCATGCGTGACGCAGATCATGGTCATGCCTTCCATGGCGAGGCCGACCATGACGTCGAGCACTTCCTTGATCATCTCCGGATCGAGTGCCGAGGTCGGCTCGTCGAACAGCATGACGCGCGGGTTCATGCACAGCGAGCGGGCGATGGCGACGCGCTGCTGCTGACCGCCCGAGAGCTGGCCGGGATATTTCGCCGCCTGCTCGGGAATCTTGACGCGCTTCAGATAGTGCATCGCGACGTCCTCGGCCTCGCGCTTCGGCATCTTGCGCACATGGATCGGCGCCAGCGTGCAGTTCTCGAGGATGGTCAGATGCGGGAACAGGTTGAAGTGCTGGAACACCATGCCGACCTCGCGCCGGACGACGTCGATGCGGCGCAGATCATTGGTCAGCTCAGTGCCGTCGACGATGATCTTGCCGGTCTGGTGCTCTTCGAGCCGGTTGATGCAGCGGATCATGGTCGATTTGCCCGAACCCGACGGCCCGGCCACGACGATGCGCTCGCCCTTCATCACCTTGAGGTTGATGTCGCGCAGCACATGAAAATCGCCATACCATTTGTTGACGTCGATCAGCTCGACCGCGGTCTCGGTGGGCGACAGGGCCCTCGGCTTCGCGGCAGCTTCGACCGCAATGGCGACGTCTGACATAAGCACGTTCTCCCTAGCGCCTCCGGCCGCGGTTGAGCCGCCGCTCGGTATAGGCAGCGTAGCGCGACATTGCGAAACAGAAAGCCCAAAATACGGTGGCGGCGAAGACATATCCTGTCACGCCGGTGACCGGCGACGCCCATTTCGCGTCATTGGCGGAGGCCTGGATCTGGCCGAGGAAATCGAACAGACCGATGATCGAGACCAGCGTCGTATCCTTGAACAGCGAGATGAACGAGCCGACGATGCCGGGAATGACGAGGCGCAGCGCCTGCGGCAGCACGATGAGGCGCATGCGCTGCCAATAGCCGAGGCCGACCGCCATGCCGGCCTCATACTGGCCGCGGGGGATCGCCTGCAGGCCGCCGCGGATCGTCTCCGCCATATAGGCCGCGTTGAACAGCGCGACGCCGATCAGCGCGCGCAGCAGCTTGTCGAAGGTCACCCCGTCGGGGAGGAAGAGCGGCAGCATCACGGAGGCCATGAACAGCACCGTGATCAGCGGCACGCCCCGCCAGACCTCGATGAAGATCACCGAGGCGAGACGGATGATCGGCATGGACGAGCGCCGCCCAAGCGCCAGCAGCACGCCGAGCGGCAGCGACGCCACCATGCCCGTGACCGCGACGACGAGCGTCACCAGAAGGCCGCCCCAGTTCGACGTTTCGACCGGCTCGAGCCCGAAATCGGCGGCCACCACCAGCAACAGCAGCCCGATGGCGCCGAGCACGATGCCGGCGGCGCGTCCCGATCCGGCCACGGGGTGCCCGGCGATCCGCGCCAGCAGGCCGACGACCAGCAGAAGCACCATCGCGACCAGCGCATATTCCGCGAAGAAGCGCAGCGGCGATGGCGCCACGATCCACGCCGGCAGCCATCCGCCCCGGAAGCCGATATGGCCGCCCGTCAGCAGGACGAAGGCGATCAGCGGATAGGCGAAGAGCAGGAAGGCGGCATTGAGCCGTTTCAGCGGCGCCCGCGGGATCAGCATCGGCACGAGGGCGAGCGCCAGCAGGGCATAGACGATATCGACGCGCCAGCGCTGGTCGATCGGATAGCGGCCATAGATGAATTGCGGCAGATAGGCCTTCACATAGGCCCAGCAGGCGCCCGTCGCCTTGGCGCAGACCGCCCGATCCTCGCCCGACCAGACCGCGTCGATGATGGTGAAGCGCACCAGCGGCGTCAGCGCCCAGACGATGAAGGCCGCGGCGACGAGCGTGAGGATGCTGTTGGGCAGGCTCGAGAACAGGTTCGCGCGCGCCCAGCCGATGACGCCGACGGAGGTCCGCGGCGGGCGGCGCGACTCGATGAAGCTGCCCCGGACAAACGCGGAAGAGGTCGTGCTCATGGCCCCTCCCTACCGCTCGACCAGCGCGACGCGCCGGTTCCAGTAATTCATCACCATCGACGTCAGCAGGCTGAGGCCGAGATAGAACAGCATCCAGATGCTGACCATTTCCACCGCCTGGCCGGTCTGGTTGAGCACCGTGCCGCCGACCGAGACGAGATCGGGATAGGCCACAGCGACGGCCAGCGACGAATTCTTCGTCAGGTTGAGATATTGGTTGGTGAGCGGCGGGATGATCACCCGCAGCGCCTGCGGAATCACGACGAAACGCAGGGTTTGGCCCGGCTTGAGGCCGAGCGAGGCCGCCGCCTCGCTCTGGCCGTGGCTGACCGCCTCGATACCAGCGCGGACGACCTCGGCGATATAGGCGGCGGTATAGATCGACAGCGCCAGCACCAGCCCGACGAATTCCGGAATGATGGTCATGCCGGTCCCGCTCTGGAACCCGCGCCGGAGGATCGGTCCGGTCTCGTTGAAGACGGGCACGTCGAACGTGATCGGACGCCCGGCGATGAAGAAGACGAGGATCGGCAGGCCGACGATGAGCGCGGCGGAAATCCAGCCGACCGGCGGTTTCCGGCCGGTCCGGTCGAGCCGCCCCTTGCCCCAATGCGCCACGAAAACCGAGATCGCGATGGCGACGGGAATGGCCGCCAGGATGAAGATCGAGCCGTCGCCGAATGCGAGGCGGGGAACGTGCAGCCCGGCGATGTTCAGATGGAACACGCCGAGGAAGGTCCATTTCTCGCGCATGCCGGGCACGGCACGGAGCACCGCGAAATACCAAAAGAACAGCTGCAGCAGCAGCGGGATGTTGCGGATGATCTCGACATAGGCCGTCGCGATCTTCGCGATCAGCCAGTTGCGCGAGAGGCGCGCTATGCCGACGAGAAAGCCGAGCGCGGTGGCGACCACGATGCCGAGGCCGGCCACGAGCAGCGTGTTGAGCAGGCCGACGAGCACGGCGCGGCCGTAGCTCGACGTCTCGGCATAGTCGATCAGCGTCTGGACGATGCCGAAGCCGGCCGTCCTGTTGAGGAAGCCATAGCCGGCGGCGATGTTCGCGCGCTGGAGGTTGCGCGCCGTGTTGTCGATCACGTCCCAGACGAACCAGGCCAGGACGGCGACGAACACGAGCTGAACAATGACGCCGCGAAACGTCGGATTGTTGATGACGGCGAGCACGCCCCTCGGGGAAGAGGTGCCGCCGGATGGACCGGATGCCATGTCCCCTCATCGTCCGGCGCAGAGCCGGCCAGTCTGCAGCTTTATCGTTCGGGCAGGACCTCTATCGGGCCCTTCTCGCCCATGCGGGCCGCCGCCGGCCCAAGCCGGCGGCGCTGCGTCGTCGAGCCTCTAGCGGATCGGCGGCGCGTACTGGATGCCGCCCTTCGACCAGAGATTATTGAGGCCGCGGGCGATGCCGAGCTTGGTCGACGGACCGACATTGGCGTCGAAGATCTCGCCGTAATTGCCGACCTGCTTGATGATGTTGTAGGCCCAGTCATTGGTCAGGCCGACGCCGGTGCCGAAATCGCCCTCCGTGCCGAGCAGGCGCTTGATCTCGGGATTGTCGGAGGTCTTCTTCTCGTCGACATTCGCCTTGGTGATGCCGAGCTCCTCGGCGTCGAGCAGCGCGAACAGCGTCCACTTCACGACATTGAACCACTTGTCGTCGCCCTGGCGCACTGCCGGGCCGAGCGGCTCCTTGGAGATGATCTCGGGCAGGATCATGTGGTCGTCGGGATTGGTCAGCTTGAGGCGCTCGGCATAGAGGCCGGAGGCATCGGTCGTATAGGCGTCGCAGCGGCCGGCCTCATAAGCCTGCAGCACTTCCTCGTTCTTCTCGAACGCGACGACCTCGTAGGGCATGTTGTGCGAGCGGAAATAATCCGCCAGATTGAGTTCCGTCGTCGTGCCGGTCTGCGCGCAGACCTTGGCGCCGGACAGCTCAAGCGCCGATGAGACGCCGAGCGACTTGCGCACCATGAAGCCCTGGCCGTCATAATAGGTGACGCCGACGAACATCAGGCCGAGCGACGTGTCGCGCGACATGGTCCAGGTCGTATTGCGCGAGAGCAGATCGATCTCGCCGGACTGCAGCGCCGTGAAACGCTCCTTGGCGTTCAGGGGCGTGTACTTCACCTTGGTCGGGTCACCGAAGATCGCCGAGGCGACGGCGCGGCAGAAATCGACGTCGAGCCCGCTCCAGACGCCCTTTTCGTCGGGGACGCCGAAGCCGATCAGGCTCGGGTTGACACCGCACTGCACAAATCCTTTGGCCTTCACGTCTTCGAGCGTTCCCGCCGAAGCAAAGGAAAGGCCGGCCAATGCAAGTGTAATTCCAGTGACAGCCGAAACGATCGTCCGCCGCATGTTATCCCCTCTTTCCGTTATAGTATTCGAACAGAAGCAGCACATCTCTGCGCCGCCATCGAATAAAATACCCCGCCAGGCCCGTTAACGAGAATTCCGGTGGAACTTCCGTGACCTTCGGGCCGCTTATTCGTTTTGATCTTTGGCGCGCCGTTGCATACAAGACAGACGATCGCGACGTTTGACGAACGTATCACAGGCTATTATGGGACCTCGGTCAAGAGGCGCAAAGCCTGCCGGCCCCGCCGCGACGCACAATCGGGGCGTGCCGGACCAGCCCGCATCGGATGCCAGCATGCATGACCATGACGACGCCGCGAACTTGAAGCCGGCGACACGCCTCATCCGTAGCGGACGCAACCCCGAGCTTACAGGCCCCTTCGTCAACCCGCCCGTCGTGCATGCATCGACCGTCCTGTTCGAGGATGTCGCGGCGATGCGCCCCGGCGGCCAGCGCTATGTCTATGGCCGCCGCGGCACCCCGACGAGCGAAGCGCTCGAAGATGCGCTCGCCGATCTCGAGGGCGCCGCAGGCGTCGTGCTCTGCCCATCGGGTCTCTCGGCCGTCGCGACGGCGCTGATGTCGGTCCTGTCGGCGGGCGACCATCTGCTCGTCGCCGACAATGTCTATGGACCGGGCCGGCACGCCGCGACCGGCGTGCTCGCGCGCTTCGGCGTCGAAGCGACCTTCTTTGATCCGATGGATCTCGATGCGCTGCCGGGCCTCTTCACGGAGCGCACGCGCGCCGTCTATGTCGAGAGCCCCGGTTCGCTCACCTTCGAGATGACCGACATCCCGCACGTCGTCGCCATCGCGCATGCGCGCGGCGCCAAGGTCGTCGCCGACAATACCTGGGCGACGCCCCTGCTCTATCGCCCGCTCGATGCCGGCGTCGACCTTGCCGTGGTCGCCGGGACGAAATATCTCGCCGGCCATTCCGACGTCATGATCGGGACCGTTGCGGCCAATGCCGAAACCTGGGCCGCGCTGCATGCGACGCATGAGGAACTCGGCCTCTGCGTCGGCCCGGACGACATCTATCTGACGCTGCGCGGGCTCAGAACCATGGCCGTGCGCCTGCCGCGCCATGAGGAGACGGCTCTCAAGCTCGCGCGCCACCTCGAGGCGCGGCCCGAGGTCGAGCGCGTGCTCTATCCGGCGCTGCCGGAGGATCCCGGCCACGCGCTCTGGCGGCGCGACATGAGCGGCGCGAGCGGGCTGTTCGGCGTCGTGATGCGCGGCTGGAGCGCCGCACGCACCACGGCCTTCCTCAACGCGCTGCGCCTGTTCGGCCTTGGCTATTCCTGGGGCGGCTTCGAGAGCCTCGCCATTCCGGCAGGCCTGCAGCGCAGCGTCATGGCCCCGCCGCCGCCCGCCGCGCTCATCCGCCTGCATGCGGGCCTCGAGGACGCCGAAGACCTGATCGCCGATCTGGACCAGGCCTTTACGGTCGCCGCGGCGACGGTCTGAGGATCAGTCCGCCGAGCGGTGCTGGCGCCGCTCGTTGACGATGAACCAGACATTGCGGAAATAGATGAAAAGTCCCGCCGCCTGGCCGGCGATGAACACCGGATCCTTGCGCTTGATCGCATAGATCAGCAGCAGCGTGCCGCCGAGGATCGAGAAGGTCCAGAACGAGGCCGGCACGACCGAGCGCCGCGCCCGCTCGCTCGCCAGCCACTGGACAAGGAAGCGCATGGTGAACAGCGCCTGCGCGACGAAGCCCAGCAGCACCCACAGGTCGAACTGCTGGACGAAGACCGCGTGAAACCAGTCGCCGATATGAGCGATCCAGTCAGCCATCGATGCGAACCTCCGTCGCGTTCGGAATGCGCTTGCGACGCTTGAGCAGCCACCACACGCCGATCAGGTCCAGCGCGCCGACGAGCGCGCGGTCCCAGATGCCGTATTTCGATGCGCCGTGCCGCCGGTTGCGGTCGACGACATC
Source organism: Kaistia hirudinis (assembly GCF_014196455.1). Taxonomy (GTDB): domain Bacteria; phylum Pseudomonadota; class Alphaproteobacteria; order Rhizobiales; family Kaistiaceae; genus Kaistia; species Kaistia hirudinis. The sequence goes on along the minus strand of NZ_JACIDS010000001.1, from coordinate 414,973 downwards.
GAGATGCGTGACGCCGTAGCCCTCGCGGATCGCGAGCGCCGGCAGGTAGCGATGCCACCCGTCGAAATAGGGGAAGAGCAGGAAGACCTCGCGCCGGATGGCCTTGAGGCCGCAGCCGGAATCGCGCGTGCCATCCTTGAGGATCGCGCCGCGCAGCCGGTTGGCCATGCGCGAGGCGAGCCGCTTGGCGCCGGAATCCGTCCGCTTCAGGCGCTGCCCGGCAGCGAGCGCGACCCGCGCGCCGCCGGCCTGGAGCTTGTCGATGAGTGCCGGCATGAAGGCGGGATCGTTCTGCCCGTCGCCGTCGGTCGTCACGACGATGTCGTTGCGCGCATGCAGCAGCCCCGTGCGCACCGCCGCGCTCTGGCCGCAGGATGCCGCATGACGGACCATGCGCAGCCACGTGCGATCGTTCATCAGCGCGGCGACCGCGGCGCCCGTGCCGTCATCGGAGCCGTCGTCGACGACGATGATCTCGAAATCGCGTCCCGACAGCGCCGCCTCGATCTCGGCGATCAGCTCGCCCAGATTCTCCGCTTCGTTCTTGCAGGGGATCACGACCGAGACCGAGCCGCGCCGATCATTCGCGCTGGCGTCACTCATCGTTCGCGCGATTCCGGTCGAATTTGGATTCGGCACTCGCAGCAGCTCCGATCGGCTTCAGCTCCGGAAGCCAGACCGGACGCCCGATCAGGGCGTCGGCCAATCCGGCCAGGACAATCGTCGCGCGCCCGGGGCGGGAGAACCCGCGCCGGAGGCCCGCGACGCGGGCCCTTATAATGCCGGCCGGGTCCAGCGAAAAGGCCCAGCCGTAACGGGCGAAGCGATAGGCGAGCCAGATGCTGAAGGTGTAGCCGACCAGAAGCCCCGCCAGAATGTCGGACGGGTAGTGCGCGCCCACGACGACGCGGCTCGCCGCGATGGCAAGACCGAAGAGCAGAAGGCCGAGCCGCCAGCGCCGCAGCACGAGAAAGCCGAATGCGATCAACGCGCCGCCGGTGGCCGAATGGCCCGACGGAAAGCTCTGGAAATCATAGACGAAGCGGAACGGCTCGAGCGTGAACGGCCCGAACAGTTCGAACGTCATTGGCCGGCCGCGGCCGATGAACTGCTTGACGATGTTGACGAAGATACCGGCTCCGCCGATCGAGGCGAACAGGAAGAAGGCGAAGGCGCCGAACTGCGCCCAGAAGACGCGGACCATCGGCGGCACGATGTTCCAGCAGCCCGCGAGCAGGATCAGCACGAGGATTCCGGCCGGAAAGAGCTCCCACTGCGACTTGCCCATCTCCGAGATGAAGCCGAAGAAGCCGTCGACCACGCCCGGTACGGTCCGCGAGCGCTCCACGGCGACGCGGTCGAAGGCGAGGCCGACCAGCAGCACCACCACGCCGAGAAAGGCCGCGAGGAAGAGCAGCTCCGACCGGGACGGGCCCGAGCGCACCATCTGCCGCGCCTTCACGCGATGGCAGCGCGCGACGATCGAATCGATGTTGCGCCTGTATCGCGCGATCAGACCCCGCGCCGGCTCCCTCACGGCGCCTTGCCCTTCGAGACGAAGACGCGGATGTCGAGCTTGCGGCCGCCATTGATGTTGTAGCCGGAGACGAGCGCCTTCTGCTCGACGACAAGGCCGAGATCATCGGCGCGGCCATTGAAGGTCGCGAGCTGCCGCCCCTCGATGAAGGCGGCGCCGCAGGGCGCGGTGGCGAGGAAATTCGCGGCGCGCTCGCCATCGCCGAGCAGCGTGTCGGTTCCGGCGACCAGTACCAGGCTCGGCTCGTCGAAGCCCGCGCTGGCGAATTTGGGATCGGGACAGGCTGCAGCGGCGCGGCCGGCCTCAACGAGGCGCTCGCTGATGCGCGTCGCCTGCAGGGACGGCAAGGCCGCGCCAAACGCGCCCCAATAGGCCACCATAGCGGTAAGCCCCGCGAAGACGAGACTCGCCACCACCGAATGCGCGAAGAGCCGCCACGCGACGAAGCCGATCGCTATGGCGGCGGCGAGGAGCGCTAGCGCCAGCAGCAACGGCGGCTCGTGCAGCAGGATCGGCACCACGATCGCCGCGACCAGCAGCATCACCGGCAGCACGACAGGCCCGGTGGCGAAGAAGCGCGTGACCCAGCCGGGCTTGCGGTTGTTGATGCCGCCCGCCTCGATCGCGTCGATCGTCGCGATGACGAGGAGTGGCAGCAGTGGCAGGATGTAATGCGGCAGCTTGGTCGGAACCGCCTCGATCGCCAGCCAATAGGGCACCACGCTCGCCGCCGCATAGAGCACGAGCGGCTGGCGCAGGCGATCCATCACCGAGGAGAAGCCCATGGCCAGGAAAGCCGCGACGGGCCACACGGTGAAGAAGAACGAGACGAGATAGGCGCCGGGCGGCGCGCCATGCGTTTCCTGCGCGCTCGCGACCTTCTGGAACAGATCCTTGCCGAGCGCCTCCGAATAGAACGCGCCGCCGCTCGCAATGCCGATGGCGATGAACCAGGGCAGCACGATGAGCAGCGTCAACACGAGACCGCTGACTGGCATCAGGCTGCGGAACCAGCTGAACGAGCCGCGCGCCAGCGACAGCACGATCAGCGGGCACAGGATCGCCGCGGGCCCGACCGGTCCCTTGATCAGGATCGCCGCGCCGATCGCCGCCCAGAAGATGAGCGCGAGGCCGATCCGCCGCCGTGTCGTGTCGGCGAGCCAGGCTCGCGCCAGCGCGCCATGCGCCGCCGTCACGGTGGCGAGCAAGGTCATGTCGGTCTTGGCGAGACGGGCCTCGACGCCCATCAACACCGTCGTCGCGATCATGGTGCCGGCGAGCAGCGCAAGGCGCGGCCGGCCGAAGGCCATGGCGAGCCACCAGGTCAACAGCGCCGCGGCGATCGCGCTCGCGAGCGAGGGCAGCCGATAGACCCAGATCGGCGGATTGGGCGCCGTTCCGGTCAGCCAGACCGCGGCCGACTGCAGCCAGTAGATGCCGATCGGCTTCTTGTAGCGCGCCTCCTGCTGGAAGCGGATGTCGAAATAATTGCCCGTCTCGACCATCTGGTGCGTCGCCTGCGCGAAGCGCGGCTCGTCGCGGTCCACGGGCGGCAGCGTCGAGAATCCCGGCAGGTAGCAGAGCAGCGCGACGAGGACGATGACGGCAAGGCTCGCCGCGCGGGATCGGGCGATCCCGTCGACCAGCGCTTCGATGGTCGAGGCAAGGCGGCCCAGGAAGCCGCCATCTCCAACCGCAATTGCCTCGCTGCTGCTCACGCCACTGCCCATCGTCGAAACAAGCGCCCCGCAGGCTGCGGGATACAGGGAAGGCGGGCCGACGGCAACTGCGACGAATGCCGCCTGCACCGGCGATGTCGATCACAGTCTCGGCACCGGCACCATGCTACAAGGCCGGCATGGACGGACTTATTGCGCTCGGCATCCTCGCTCTCGTCGCCCTCCCGGTCATGACCGTGGCGGCGTTCATCATGGTCATCGGCGCCCGGCGCCGTATCGCGGCGCTCGAAGGGCGCATCGTGGCGCTGGAATCACAGCCTCGCCCCCGCGACACGATCATTGTCCAGTCGACGCCGTTCCCGGAGGCCCATGAGGGGCCGGTCCTGCCCGAAGATCGCGGCGCCGAGCCTGAACCGGTGCCTCCGCCGCCGCCCGCGCCCGAGGAAGACGAGCAACTCCTGCCGGAGCCCCCGCCCCTGCCCGAGCTGCCGCCGATTCCCGGACCGCCGCATATTCCCAGCCCGCAGCGTCCGCGCGAAAGCCTGGAGCAGCGGCTCGGCACGCGCTGGGCTGTCTGGGTCGGCGGATTGGCGCTGGCGCTCGGCGCCATCTTCCTCGTGCGCTATTCGATCGATGCCGGCTGGATCGGGCCGGAGGTGCGCATCGCCTTCGGCGCGCTGTTCTCGCTGGCGCTGCTCGCCGGTGGCGAATGGCTGCGCCGCTCGGAGCGGGTCACCGCTTTCTCCGCCATCCCATCCGCCAATATTCCCGGCATCGTCACGGCCGCCGGCACGGTCGGCCTGTTCGCGACCGCCTATGCCGCCTATGCGCTCTATGGCCTGATCGGGCCCACGGCGGCCTTCGCGCTGATGGCCGTGATCGGCCTCGGCACGATGGCGGCGGCTGCCGTGCATGGCCCGTGGCTCTCGGGGCTCGGCCTCATCGGTGCCTTCGTCGCGCCGGTCCTGGTCGCGTCGAGCGAACCCAACCTGCCGATGCTGATGGTCTATCTCGTCTTCGTGACGGCGACCGCCTATGGCCTGGCGCGGCTGCGCCGCTGGCGCTGGCTCGCCATCGCCGCGTCGCTCGCCGCGATCGCCTGGGGCCTGGTGATGCTCCTCGCCGGTGGCAGCGCCTATGCCGATGGCGTCTATGCCCTCGCCCTTCTGGCGCTGGCGGCGCTGTTCCTCGTCGTCGACGTGCACCGTGCGGCGGATGAGACCATGATCGACCGCCTCGCCGGCAGCTGTCTCGCCGGCCTCGCCGTTCTCTTCGCGGCCGGCGCCACGGCGCATGGTTTCGATCCTGCCAGCCTCGGCTCCGCGCTGGCGGCGGGCGCGCTGCTGCTCGTCATTGCCTGGCGCTATGACGCGGTCGCTACCGCGTCCACCATCGCGGCCGGCCTCGCCGTCGCCCTGCTCTATCTCTGGCCGGCGCAACAGGCCGCCGCGCTCGAACCACGCACCTATATCGCCGATGCGATGACGGCCTATTTCCCGCTGCCGCAGACGATCACCAATTTCGCACTGGTCGCCGCGGCTGCTGCCGCCGCGATCCTCGGCCTCGGCGTCGCCAAGCTGGAGGGCGCCCGCAGCACGGTGACCGCGGCACGGCCGATCCATGCCGGAACCGCGGCGCTCGCGCCGCTCCTGATCCTCGTCGTCGCCTATCTGCGCATCACCGGCTTCGTGTCCAATATCGGCTTCGCCGCCATCGCCCTCGCGCTCGCCGCCATCTTCGCGGTGCTCACGGAACGTTTCGCGGCGCGTGAGGCGGCGGGAGAAAGCGACGCGACGCTGCCGACGGGGATCTTCGCGGCGGCCGGCGTCGGTGCGCTGGCGCTGGCGCTGACCATGGCGCTCGAAGGCGGGATGCTGACGACGGCCTTCGCGCTGGCGAGCCTCGGCGCCGCCTGGGTGCAGCTCCGCCGGCCGATCCCCGCGCTGCGCTATGCGGTCGGCGTGCTGGCCCTGCTCGTCCTCGCCCGCGTCGCCTGGGACCCCTATATTTTCGGCACGCGCTCCGGGCCGGGCGTCTATCTCTCGGTGCTGCTCGGCTACGGCATCCCCGCCGCAGCCTTCGCGGCCGCATCGGTGCTGCTGCGGCGCGTTCAGACGGATCGCGCGGCTTACGGCGCCGAAGCGCTCGCCGTGATCATGGCGGCCTTGCTGGTGATCTTCGAGATCCGGGCGGTCGTCTTCGCCGGCGATCTGACGCGCGCAGAGACGGCCCTGAGCGAACAGGGCCTCAACACGGCCGCCGCCTTCGCCTTTGCGCTCGGCCTCTCGCGTCTGTCGCGCCTCCGCCAGAGCCCCGTCTTCTCGGCGGGCGCCGTCGTCGCGCGCATCGCCGGCCTCGCCATCGCCGTCTTCGCGCTCGGCTTCGCGGTCAACCCGATCGTCACCGGGGTTCCGGTGCGCGGTGGGCCTGTCTTCAACGAGATCTTCCTCGCCTATGCGCTGCCCGCGATCCTCGCGGCGCTCGTTGCGATCCAGCCGGTGCCGGCCGGCGATTCCCTCCGCCGCGGCCTGCGCATGGCGACGGGCGTCATCGCCTTCGCGCTGGCCTTCGCGGCGATCTCGCTGGAGATCCGCTTCCTGTTCGCGGTCAATCCGGACCTCTCCGCCGATGTGATCGGCTCGGCCGAATCCTATACCTACTCGGCCGCCTGGCTCGTCTTCGGCCTCGCCTTGCTGCTCGCCGGGCTGCTGTTCGACTGGAAGGCCGCCCGCATCGCCTCGGCCGGACTGATCCTGCTGACCGTGCTCAAGGTCTTCCTGCTCGACATGGCGAACCTCGAGGGCGTCTGGCGCGCGCTGTCCTTCATGGGTCTCGGCATCGTGCTGATCGGCATCGGCCTGCTCTATCAGCGCCTCCTCTTCGGGCGACCGGCGGCTCCGCCGCCGCTGAACGCACCGGGCGAGGAAGGCTGAAAGGCGAGGAACCTCACCTCCGTTCGACCGTTGGCCTTTCGAACCGGAAAGGACCAGACCATGTCGAACACACCGAAGCCCGGCGACCCGATGCCGCCGATGCACGATCCGCAGCCGCAGCCGGCGCCGCCCATGCCGGCTCCGGATATTCCGCCGCAGACGCCGGAAGAGCTGCCGCAGAACGAGCCTCAGGAACTGCCGGCGACCGATCCGAAGGGCGGACCGCCACAGCCGCCCGGCCCCGACATCGAGCCCTCGGAGCCGCATCGCCCGCTCCGCGCATAAGGCGAGCGCCGGGGACGAGCCTTGACGCACGCAGCGGCTGCGGCCATGACGTGGCCATGCGTGCGCCGGACCTCACCTCGCCGATCCTCATCGTTGGTCCCTCCTGGGTCGGCGATATGGTCATGGCGTCGAGCCTCGTGGCCGTCCTCCGCCAGCGCTATCCGAACCGCCCGATCGATATGCTCGCGCCGCCCTCGGCCCTGCCGATCGCGACGCTGATCGAGGGCGTGCGCGACGCCATCCCATCCGAGTTCGGCCATGGCGAACTCGGCCTTACCGGCCGCTGGAAGCTCGGCCGGAGCCTCCGCCCCAAGGGCTATGGCACCGCCATCATCCTGCCGCGCGCCTTCAAGGCCGCCGTCGCGCCCTTCGCGGCCGGCATTCCCGAGCGCATCGGCTATGCCGCCGAGGGCCGGAGCATCCTTCTGACCCGCCCACGCCGTGACAGCGAGCGCAAGACCGCGCGCACCATCGACCGCTTCGTCGCCCTCGGACGCGATGACGGCGCGATCTCCTCGGCCGAACGCTCGCCGCGCCCCCTTTTGAATGCGCCACCCATTGCGGCCGCCGCGATCGAGCAGAAGCTCGGCCTCGTCACGGGCCGCCCGGTTGTCTCGCTGGCGCCCGGCGCCGAATATGGCCCGGCCAAGCGCTGGCCGGCCGCGAAATTTGCAGCGCTTGCGAGGCTCGCCAGCGACGCCGGCTTCGGCGTGCGCCTCTTCGGCGGCCCCAAGGATCGCGACATCACGGCGGAGATCGCGGCGAAGGCCGGCGTGCCGGTCGAGGATCTCGCCGGCCGCACCAGCCTCATCGAGGCGGCAGCGCTTCTGGCCGCTTCCGATGTCGTCGTCAGCAATGATTCGGGCCTCATGCATGTCGCCGGCGCGCTCGATCGGCCGCTGGTCGTGCTCTATGGCTCGAGTTCGGAAAAGATGACGCCGCCGACCGCGCCGCTCGCGGAAGTCGTCTCGCTCGATCTTTCCTGCCGCCCCTGCTTCCAGCGGACCTGCCCGCTCGGTACGCTCGCCTGCTTCGAAGGCATCGCACCCGATACCGTGTTCGCAGCCATGCAGCGCGTGCTCGCGGCAGGACACCCCGTGGCCCACGCCTGAACCGACAGAGAACGCCGAGGAATTCATGACGATAAGCGGCAGATCGGGCCGAGACACGATCCTGGTGACCGGCGGCGCCGGCTTCATCGGGTCCAATATCGCCGCGGCGCTCGCCGATGATGGCTGGCGCGTGGTCGTCTCGGACTGGTTCGGCACGGGCGCAAAGTGGAAGAACCTCGCGCCGACACTGCTCGATGACATCCTGCGGCCCGAGGACGTCGGGGACTGGCTCGGCACCCATCACCGCCGCGTCGAGGCGATCGTGCATATGGGCGCGATCTCGGCGACCACAGAGGCCGATGTCGACCTGATCGTCGCGCGCAACATCCGCACGACGCTGGACCTCTTCGCCTTCTGCGCCGAACACGACATCCGCTTCGTCTATGCCTCGTCGGCGGCGACCTATGGCGGCGGCGAGCATGGCTTCGTCGACGACCAGTCGCCGGAGCATCTCGCGCGCCTTCGCCCGCTCAACGCCTATGGCTGGAGCAAGCTGGTCGTCGACCGCCGCATCATCGACGATGCGAGGGCCGGCCGGCCGCTGCCGCCGCAATGGGCGGGCCTCAAGTTCTTCAACGTCTACGGCCCGAACGAGACGCACAAGGACGACATGCGCTCGGTCATCAACAAGGTCTTCCCGATCGCGGCCAGCGGCGAAACGGTGACGCTGTTCAAGTCGCATATCCCGGATTACGCCGATGGCGGCCAGCTCCGCGACTTCGTGCATGTCGCCGATTGCGTCGGCGTCGTGCGCTGGCTGCTGGCGAGCCCCTCCGTCAACGGCCTGTTCAATGTCGGCACCGGCAAGGCCCGCTCCTTCGCCGATCTCGCGAGCGCGGTCTTCCGCGCGCTCGGGAAGGAGCCGGCGATCCGCTATGTCGACATGCCGGAGAAGCTGCAGGGCTCGTACCAGTACTTCACCGAAGCCGACCTCTCGAAGCTGCGCGGGGCCGGCTACAACGCCGATTTCCTGTCGCTCGAGGACGGCGTCGCCCGCTACGTCGCCCATCTCGCGGCGGGCGGCGTCTGACCCCATCTTGACGGACGGCGCGGCGCGTGCACCCTCCGCCGCGGCGAAAGGCGCTTGAAGCATGCTGCATAAGACGGAACCCGGACGCATCGCGGTCATCGGCGATGTGATGATCGACCGTTACATCACGGGATCGGTGAACCGCATCTCGCCCGAGGCCCCGGTGCCCGTGCTGCTGCACGGCGCGGTGCGGATCGTGGCGGGCGGCGCGGCCAATGTCGCCGCCAATGCGGCCGCGCTCGGCGCCTCGGTCAACCTCGTCGGCATTGTCGGCGCCGACGCCGAGGCGGATGAGCTGCGCAAGGTCCTCGCCGATCATCCCGCGGTCGACCTTTCCGGCCTCGTCACCGATACGGGCCGGCCGACCGTGACCAAGACGCGCGTCATGAGCGGGCGGCAGCAGATCGTGCGCATCGACGCCGAGAGCGCCAGCTATCCGCTGCCCGACATAGAGACAGCGATCATCGCGTCCGGTACGCAAGCAGTCGCCAACGCCGATATCCTGGTCCTCTCCGACTATGCCAAGGGCGTGCTGACCGATTCCGTGATCGCGGCGTTGATCCAGGCGGCGAAGGCGCGCGGCATTCCGGTCATCGTCGATCCGAAGCGCCGGACGTTCGAAGCCTATCGCGGCGCGACGCTTGTGACGCCGAACCGGCGGGAGTTGCTGGAGGCGACCGGCCTCGCGGACGAGACCGACGAGCAGGCCGCCATTGCCGCGAGCGCCGCAGCGCGCCAGTTCGGCGGCGACGTGCTGGTCACCCGCGCCGAGAAGGGCATGACGCTCTGGCGCCAGGGCGGCGCCGTCACGCATGTTCCAGCGGAAGCGCGCGAGGTGTTCGACGTGTCCGGCGCCGGCGATACGGCGCTGGCCGCCCTCGCCGTGGCGCTCGCGTCGGGGCTTCCCGTCGAGAGCGGCGTCGTGGTCGCCAACAAGGCCGCGGCGATCGCCGTCAGCAAGCTCGGCACAGCCGTCGTGACGCGAGCCGAACTGCTCGAATCGCTGGCGCGGGCCGATATCGGACCGTTCCCGGCCGGCGCGCTCGCGACGCGCGAACAGGCCGTCACCATCGTCGAAGGCTGGAAGGCGCGCGGCGAGCGCGTGGTCTTCACCAATGGCTGCTTCGACCTGCTCCATCCCGGCCATATCGCCTTGATCGAGGCATCGGCCCATGAGGGCGACCGCCTCGTCGTCGGCCTCAACACCGACGCCTCGGTCCGCCGTCTCAAGGGCGAGAGCCGGCCGTTGCAGGACGAAGAAGCGCGGGCCTGCGTCATGGGCGCGCTCCGCGCCGTCGATCTCGTGGTGCTGTTCGACGAGGACACGCCGTTGCAGCTGATCGAGGCGCTGAAGCCCGACATTCTCGTCAAGGGCGCGGATTATAAGCCCGAGGAGGTCGTCGGCGCCGATTTCGTGATCGCGCATGGCGGGCGGCTCGTCCTCGCCGAGATCATTCCCGGCCGCTCCACCACCGCGCTCGTCACGAAGGCGACCGCGAAGACGGGCTGACCTCTTCGGCCATCATCGCTTCCAGGCGCTCCAGCACGGTGGGCGCGCCATGGTCCGCCATGCAGGGCGGTCCCTCGCCGAAATCCGGCTTGATCGCGCAGCGCGCCTTTTCGCACGGCGCGCAGGGGCGATGCGCGACGATCTCGGCGACGTGCGGCCCGACCAGCCCTGTGAGGCCCGGATTGGTCGGCCCATAGAGCCCGACCGTCGGCAGGCCATAGGCGGCCGCCAGATGGCCGAGGCCGGTATCGACCGTCACGACGGCGCGCGCCCCCGCCAGGACCGGGACGAGCGCCTCGACCGACAGCGGCGGCAGCACGCGCACATTGCCCTGCCCGTCCGCGAGTTCGGCCACCCGCGCCGTCTCTTCGGCGCCATGGGCGAACAGGACGGCGTCGAGCCCCCTTGCATCGAGATCGGACGCCAGCTGCCGCCACGCGGCGCGCGTCCAGGTCTTGGTCTTCCAGCTGGTGCCATGGACCAGCACGACATAAGGCCGCGCCGACTCGTCCGCGCGCGCCGAGACCGCAGCGCGAAGCCCGGCGTCCGGCGGCGCCAGCGGCATCGCATAGCCGAGCGACGCGGCGAAGAGGCGGCGGATGCGCACCGCCATGTGTTCCGTCTCGGGGATCTCATGGCGGGCGCCATAGAGAAGCGTCGCCGCGCCCTCGCGCGCACTGCCGCGGGCAAAGCCGTGCCGGACGCCGGCCCGTGCGAGCCGGCCGGCGATGGCGCTCTTCAGCAGCCCCTGCGCATCGATGACGATGTCGTAGCGCTCGCGGCGCAATTCGGCGAGGCGTTCCTTCAGCACGGGCCAAGTCTCGACCGGCTTCTTCTTCAGCCGTCGAATGGGCAGCGCGATCACGCGGCGGACAGCCGGGTGCAGGCGCGCGAGCGGCGCGAAGGCCTCGTCGACCAGCCAGTCGATCTCAAGACCGGGCAAAGCCGCCGCGGCATCGGTGATCGCCGGGTAGCTGTGCACCACGTCGCCGAGGGAGGAGAGCTTCACGAGCAGCACGCGCATGGCGCCGATATGCCTGCAACGGCGCCGGGAAGGCAATGTCTCATGCATGCCGCGCCATTGCCGCCCCCAGAACAGGGTGATAGCTCTATTGGACGTCAGGCCTCCTACAAGAACGGCAGGTAATGGCGATGTGGAAATCCCTTTCAATTGCTGCTTCTGTCCTGCTCGCAAGCTGCGGCTTCGCCGCCGCGGCGTGCCAGGGAACCAATGTGGAGTTCGAGGAGAAATTCTCGCCGCCGGATCCCTCCTGGGGAGCCAATTCCGACGGCGCCTATGCCCAGGACGGCAAGGCCTTTCTCAAGGCCCCCCTGAACGGCATCATGTACTGGGTAAACCCGGCGTTCATCTTCGACAATGTCTTCGCCTGCGTCACGTTCAAGGTTCCGGAAGTCAAGGACGCGCCGGCTGGCACCGGCGGCATGATCTTCTGGTACGAGAACAGCGACAAATACTACATGGCGGCGATCAAGACCGACGGTAAGGTCGGCATCTGGCGGCACCTCGCCAGCGGCTGGACTCCGATCTACCCGCTGGCGGCCAATGCGGCCGTCCAGGTGAAGCCCGGGGATCAGGACGTGATGGAACTGGCGCTGCGCGGGAACACGGGCACGCTGTTTCTGAACGGCACCAAGATCACGGATTTCCGCGGGCAGCCGCCGAAGGGCGGCAGCGCGATCGGCCTTTATTCCGAATCCGAGCAATCCCAGCAGAATATCTGGGAGTTCACGGACCTCCGCGTCGCCACCTATCAATAGGCGCGGTTCCTTCGCAGCCCGAACGGACCCGGCTTGCCACCGGGTTCGGTCGGAGCGTCAGCCCTCGACCGGGATCGGATCGGACAGGGCCCGGCGATGCGACACCGCGGCGATGAGCACGATCGCCGCGCCGAACTGGTGCGCCAGCGCGACGTCGATCGGCACCACCATCAGCAGCGTCGTGATGCCGAGTGCGGCCTGCGCCAGCACGAGCACCAGCAGATGCAGCGCACGGCGGGTCGCGCGGCTCCCCGGCGCGAGGCGGATCGCCTGCCAGGCGTGGACCGCGGCGCCGACGAACAGCAGATAGGCGACGATGCGGTGATCGAACTGCACCGTCATCACATCCTCGAAGACGCTGCGCCACGCCGGCTCGTACTCATAGACGCCGGCCGGGATCAGCGATCCGTCCATGAGCGGCCAGGTGTTGTAGGTGAAACCCGCATCGAGGCCGGCGACGAGCCCGCCGAGGAATATCTGGAAGAAGACGACCACGACAAGAAACGTCGCCATCCCCTTGAGCGGCAACACCTTCGCGCGCGGATCGCCATCCGCCGGCGCGAGGCCGCGCCGGATCCAGACCGTCGCGGCCAGGATGAAGCAGGCGAGCAGGAGATGGGTCGCGAGGCGGTATTGCGAGACGTCGACGCGGTTGACAAGCCCGCTCGCCACCATCCACCAGCCGACCGCGCCCTGCAGCCCGCCGAGCACGAACAGCCCGGCGAGCGGGGCGAGAAGCCGCCGCTCGATCCGTCCCGTCAGCCAGAGCAGGACGAAGGGCACGAAGAACACGACGCCGATCAGCCGGCCCAGCAGGCGATGCGCCCACTCCCACCAGAAGATGCTCTTGAAAGCGTCGAGGCTCATGCCCTTGTTGAGCTGCTGATATTGCGGGATCTGCTGGTATTTGACGAATTCTTCCTGCCACTCCGCCTCGTTGAGCGGCGGAATCACGCCGTGGATCGGCCTCCACTCCGTGATGGAAAGGCCCGAATCCGTCAGGCGGGTCGCCCCGCCGACGACGATCATGGCGACGATCATGATGATGACGGCCAGCAGCCACGCACGAATGAGCGCCCTGTCGCGCCGCCGATCCCGTGTGCCGACGCCGGCGCCTGCCATCGAAGCCTGATCCGCCATGATGCCCTTACCTCGCTGCGCCCCGCTGGCGACATAGCGCCCTGCCCGTCATCCGACAATCGGCACCTCGTCGCAGGCGAACCGCCGAAACCGATTTGCCGCCCGCCGCGCGAAGGGTTATTGCGTCACGCGAACGCAAGGAGGAGCCGGCAATGCCCGAGCGGCTGCGCAAATTCATCGGAATGATCATCCTGGTCGGCTTCGTGATCGTCTATTCGCTCGTCGTGATCACCATTCCGATCCAGAACATCCCCGGCGCCTGGCTGTGGTTCTTCTATGCGCTGGCCGGCCTCGCCTGGGTCCCGCCGGCCGGCCTCATCATCCGCTGGATGCAGAAGCCGACGCCCGGCCGCGAAGGCGGTTGATCCGCCGCTCGATCGCATAGGGAACGCCCGACAGCAGCAGGTCGAGTATGCGGAGCTGCTGATAGTCGCCATTGACCGAAATGCGCGGCAGTGCGTGCAGATGCCGCGCATGGGCGGGGACGAGCACACCGCGGCGGGTCGTGACCGCCGTCGCGAAGCCGAGTTCGCGCGCCAGCGCGACATCGCGCGCGCCCACGGTTTCCGGCGAGCCATAGGGATAGGCGAAATGGCGGGGCCGGATGCCCGCCATCGCCGCGATGCGCTCGGCGCTCGCCGCCATTTCGGCCCGTGCGCGCTGGCCATCGAGCCGCGACAGCGCGTAATGCCCGATCGTATGCGCGCCGATGGTGGCGAGCGGGTCGGCTGCGAGAGCGCGAATCTCGTCCCAGCTCATCATCGAAGCGCGAACCAGCGCGGCGATATCGACGCCATGCGCCACGGCCGCGGCGACGACGGCGCGCCGCTGCTCGTCCTCCGGCACGCGGATCAGCGCCGCGATCAGCGCATCTACCGCGCGCTGTTTCTCCGCCACGTTCTCGACGCGCCGCTCGATCGTCGTGCCGTCGATCGCGACACGGATGCTGCGGCTCCCCGCCACGATGGCCGACGCGACGTCCCACCAGGGCGTGGCGGTGCCATCAACGAATCCGGTCGCGACATAGATGGTGAAGGGCGCGCCCGCGCGTTTCAGCACAGGATAGGCGTGCACGAGATTGTTGCGGTAGCCGTCGTCGAAGGTGAGCACCACGAAGCGGCGTGCATGCTCCGGATCGGACAGGCGCGCCGCCGCCTCGTCGAGATCGACGATATCCATGCCGCGCTCGCGCACGTGATGAATGACGCGTTCGAGAAATTCCGGCGTGACTTCGAGATGCGAATTCGGGCGGAAGCGCGCGTCCGCGGCTGGGCGGACGTGGTGAAACATCAGGATCGCGCCGCATCCGCGCGTCCAGCGCCCGAACAGCGCAGGCGTGCGGCCGGCATGCAGCCCTTCGAGACCCGAGCGGATGACGAAGCGCCTCAGCGCCTGGAGGCGCATGTCCTGGTCTCCGTCATCGGCATGCGTCTCGCCCCATTGCGGATGCCCGTCTGCCGCTGCGCAAGCACCCCGCAAAGGCAATACGAAGATCGCGTTTACACTAGGTTGATAGGGTCCCCGAAACGAGACGGGACACATGCTGCGCATCGAGGACGCTTTTCACGTGGGGGAACAGCCGCGACGCGACGCGATGTCCGACGGGCCGCTCACGGTTTCCGTGCTGCGCGACGGCGCGGCAATCGAGCGGGAATGGCGCGCCATGGCCGCGCGGGCCGATGCCTCCGTCTATCAGCAGTTCGGCTGGACGGCCGCATGGGCTGAGAGCATCGCACGCGAACAGGCGATCGAGCCGGTGATCCTTGCCATCCGCACCGCGGGTCGCCTGGCCATGATCCTGCCGCTCGGGGTCGAACGCATCGGCCCACTCCGGATCGCGCGCTATCCCGGCGGCGAGCATGCGAATATCCGCATGCCCCTGACGGACGCCGATTGCCGCGGGGGGGTGGAAGACCCCGTCGCCCTCGCGAAAGCCTTGCGGGACGCGCTCCGGGCCGCGCCGACCGCGATCGACCTGATCGACCTCGACGCCCTGCCCCTCCAGTGGAACGGCGCCGACGTGCCATTGGCGCATCATCCCGATGCAAAGCCTGCTCGCCTCCCGCTCGGCCGCCTGGATCTGGCCGCCGACCTTGCGACGACGCTCGGTCCCGAGCGGCGCGGCCGCAAGGCCAAGAAGCATCGGAGCCAGGTGAACGCGCTCGCTCCGGTCGGCGGCTATCGCTTCCGCCGGGCCGAGAGCGAGGCCGATGCCTTGGCGCTCTTCGCGCAATTCCGCGCCGAAAAGGCGGCGTGGTTCGCGCGCATGGGCATCGACGACAGCTTCGCCGAGCCGGGCGTGCCGGCCTTCTTTCACGCCTTGATCGCGCGTCGCTGGCGGCAGCACGAGGCCCTGCTGGACCTCTATGCGATCGAGTTCGATGGCAGCATCCGCGCGATCTTCGGCGGCGGCGAGGCTGGTGGGCGGCTCAGCGGCTATTTCCTGTCGGTCAGCGACGATGTCTGGCGCCGGATCACGCCGGGGGAACTCCTGCTGCATGACCTGACCGCGCATGCCTGCGCAGCCGGCCTCACGGCGTTCGACCTCGGCCGCGGCGACGACCGTTACAAATGGTCGTGGCTCCAGACCGCCGAACCGCAGGTTCGCCTGATCCTGCCGGTTACGCTGCGCGGCCGCGCCGGCCTCGCCATGATCCGCATGGCAGATCGGCTGGAGCAGCGGATCCGTTCCAACGAGCGCCTGTTTCGCCTCGCCAAGGCCATCCGGCGCCGCATCCGCGGCCAGGAAAGCCCTGCGAGCGATCAGACAGCGGACTGATCACGCCACGGCGGCGGATGGGCCCGTTTCCCCGGGCGCCTCGGCCTTGGCGACCAGCACGAGGATCTCCGCCTTGCCAGCCGCGCGGAACCGCTCGATCGCCTCCGCGCGCACCTTCTCGCTGGTCGTCTCTTCGACGACGAGCACGACGGCCGCCGCCTCGCCCGCCAGCTTGTCGCCGCACGCCCCGTCCGTATCGATGACGACATGCTCATAGGTGTGATCGAGCGCGTCGAGGATGGTTCCGAAACGGGCCGTCGCGGCGTAGCCCTCAGCAAGCGTGCCGCGACCACGGGGAATGATGTGGGCGCGCGAATAGCGATCGCGGAAGATCGTCTGCGCGAACGTCGCAGAACCGCCGAACAATTCGGCATAGCCGGGAAGCTTCTCGTCCTCGCCCGCCATCGCAGCGCCGTCGGCGCCGTCGTCATGCAGATCGAGCAGCACCACGCGCCGGCCGCGGCGGGAGAGCTGCCGCGCCAGCGTCACGGCGGCGAGCGGACGTCCGGCCGTGCCGACCTCGGCCGGGCACACGACGATGCGGCGGGCCTCGATCTCGCCAAGCCGATCGATCAGCGGCCGCAACCGATCCGGGACCTCGCTCGCCATGCTGGGCGGCGGCGTCGGCTCCGCCGGCATCAGGCGAACGACGTCGCCGCCTTCCGCCCATGCCGACGATTCCGGCCGCGTCGGGGGCACGACCGAAACCGGCCCGATCGGGCGCAGCGCGCGTCCGCTCATCAGTTCGCGCAGCACGACGAAGGTGATCGAGAGCAGCAGCAGGGCCACGGTCACGGCCGCCGTCATCGGCACCTTGCGCGGGAAGGACGGCTCGATCGGCACGGCGGCGCGCGAGATCACGCGGGCATCCGCCTGAACATAATCGCCATCCTGGCGCGACGTCGCCTCGCGATAGCGGCGCAGATAGCTCTCCAGCAGATCGCGCTGCGATGTCGCCTCGCGCTGCAACGCCCGCAGCTGGACCTCGGCGTCGTTCGACTGCGCAGTCTGCGACTGCGTGCGCTTCAGATCCGCGAGGATCTCGTTCTCGCGCGCCTTCGCCGTATCGACCTGGCCTTCGAAGCTCTTGAGCACGCGCTCGGCCTCGCGACGGATCTGCGTATCGAGATCGCCAAGCTGGGCGTTCAATTCCCGGATGCGTGGATGATTGCCGCCGAGCGTCGCCGACAGCTGGGCGATCTGCGCGCGGAGCGCGACCTGCTGTTCGCGGAGGCGCTGGATCAGCGCCGAATCGAGCACTTCCGGCAGATCGAGATTGCCGGCCCTGAGGCCATTGCGGATCGCGGCGGCATTGGCGTCGGCGCTGGCGCGCGCCGCCTCCAGCCGTGCGAATTCGGCGTTGAGGTCGTCGAGCCTTTGCTGCGGCAGCGACTGCGTGCCGTTCTGCCCGCCCATGAACAGGCCGTGCTCGGCACGGAACGATTCGACCTTGGCCTCGGATTCGGACACCCGCAGCCGCAAATCGTCGATCTGAGTCTCCAGCCAGCGGCTCGCGTCCGCGGTCGTCTTGCGCTTCGCCTCGCGATCGAGCGCGAGATAGGCATCGGCGACGGCATTGGCGACGCGGGCCGAAAGCGCGGGATCGGACGAGGAAAAGGCGATCGTGATGACGCGGGTCTTGTCGACCGAATAGACCTGCAAGGCATCGGAGAAGCGCTGAAGAACCCGCTCCTCCGTCGTCGCCGGATTGGTCGCCCCGCCGAGGCCGAAGCGTGCGAGGAAGGCCTGGATCCGCTCGGCAAAAGTCGGCCGGTCGAACTCCGGCAGCGCCGAAAGATTGAGCGATTCCACGACGTTCGCGACGATGTCGCGCGAGGCGATCAGCTGCACCTGGCTCGCGACGCCTTCCGAATCGAGCAGCGACCGCACCTCGTCGCTGCCGCTCGTCGCCTGGGTCAGCTGCGATTCACCCGGCTCGATCAGCACCATCGATTGCGAGGTGTAGCGCGGGGTCAGGAAGCCGAGGCCGATGAAGACGGCAAGCGCCGCCAGCACGATCAGCGGCACCAGATATCGCAGCGACCGGAGCAGAGCGCGGAACAGCAGGCGGGTGTCGAGCTCGACATCCTCCGCCCTTCCCGCATCGATCCTTGAAACGCTATTCTCGCTCATCGTGCCGGCGAATCCCGCTGGAGACGCGCCGATGATCGAAACTTAAGGTAACCGACCCGTTAATCCTGCCGCTCAACCTTTAAGAATCTGCGATTCAACGGCTCGCGGCAGCCTCGACTTTACCGCGCATTAACCATAAGCCCCGACCATCGCACCATATTCACCGCAGCCTGGAATCGTCCTCCGATGCGCCTCGTCTGCCTCGTCGCCATGATCATCGGGACGCTCTTCCTCAGCGCCTGCCAGTCGTCCTATCCGCCGCCCGATGCGACGACCTACAAGACGCTTGTGGGCCCATACCGACTCGACAGCGGCGACCGGCTGCGCGTCGTGGTGTTCGGGCAGACCGACCTCTCCAACACCTATCTGATCGACCAGGCCGGCTATATCTCGATGCCGCTCATCGGCGCGGTCGCGGCGCGGGGCCGCACGACGCAGGAGCTCGAAGGCGAGGTCGCCGCCAAGCTCAAATCCGGCCGCTTCCTGCGCGATCCCGACGTCTCGGTCGAGATCGACCGCTACCGGCCGTTCTTCATCATGGGCGAGGTCGCCAGCGCCGGCCAGTATCCCTTCGTCAGCGGCATGACGGTGCAGACCGCCGTCGCGATCGCCGGCGGCTTCACCCCGCGCGCCCAGCGCGGCGACGTCGACGTCACGCGCCAGATCAATGGAAAGGTCACGACGGTCCGCCTGCTACCGACGCAGCCCGTCCTCCCCGGCGACACGATCAACGTCCGCGAGCGGTTCTTCTAGGTCATGGTCGGTGCCGGCGACGCCCTCGTCGATGGAGCCAACCGGCCCCGGATCGTTCATTGCTTCCGCTCGCCGGTAGGCGGCATCTTCCGCCATGTGCGCGATCTGGTGGAGATGCAGGTCGCCGACGGCGCGCTGGTCGGCATCGTCTGTGATTCCTCGACCGGCGGCGCGCATGAGGAGGCGCTGTTTCGCGCGATCGAGCCGCAGCTGGCGCTCGGCCTCCACCGCGTGCCGATGCGGCGGCAGATCTCGCCCTCCGACCTGACCGCCTTTCTCCGCCTCTATCGACAGATGAAGGCCCTGCGGCCGGACATCATCCATACGCACGGCGCCAAGGGCGGCGCGTATGGCCGCGTGATCGGCGCCCTGCTCCGCCTCACAGGCTCTTCGGCCGCGCGCCTCTATTGTCCGCATGGCGGCAGCCTCCACTACGACGTGGCGAGCCGGTCCGGGAAAGTGTTCTTCCTCCTCGAACGCGCGCTGGAACGCTTCACCGACGCCTTCGTCTTCGTCTCGGCCTTCGAGGCCGAGGCCTTCCGCGCCAAGGTCGGGACGCCGCGGCGCCCCTTCGTCATCGCCTCGAACGGCATCCGCGATGCGGAGTTCGTTCCCGTCGAGACGGAGGCCGAAGCGGCCGACTTCCTCTATATCGGCATGATGCGCGACCTGAAGGGGCCCGACCTCTTCCTCGCCGCGCTCGCGAGGATCCGGGACGAAACCGGCATCGCGCCGCGCGCGCTCATGGTCGGCGACGGTCCGGACACGGAGCGCTACCAGCGGCAGACGGCCGAACTCGGCCTCGCCGCAACGACGCGCTTCCATGCCGCCATGCCGGCGCGCAAGGCCTTCGCGATGGCGCGGATCGTCGTCGTCCCGTCGCGCGCCGAATCGATGCCCTATATCGTCCTCGAGGCGATCGGCGCCGATCGTCCTCTGGTCGCGACCGATGTCGGCGGCATTCCCGAGATCTTCGCCGAACAGCGCACGCGCCTGGTCCCGCCCGGGTCGGCCGAAGCTCTGGCAACTGAGATGCGCCGCCTGCTGGACGATCCCGCAACGGCCGAGGCCGAGGCCGCGGCGCTCCGCGAAAGCATCCGGCCCCGCTTCTCCGTCGAGGCCATGGCGCGCAACGTGACGGAGGCCTATGGGCTGGCGCGCGGGCGGAAGGTTCTGCCGCGGCCCGAGACGCCCTGACGAACCGACATCGGCGGCGACCGCCCCCGCCGGCCCGGGATACCCGCCGAATCGGTCAGCGACTTTATTCAATCGCCGCAAAGCTTTGTTAGCCGCGCCACGCTAGGGTCCGTCGCGATTGAGAAGACCGACCCGATGGCATGACCGCTCGCATGACCCCGAGGCTGGAGATCCGCTCCGCCGATGCGCTTCCTGAAAGGGCGCGTCTGGCGGCGGCGCGTCTGTCGGATCGCCCGATTTCCCCCTTGGTGCTCGGGAGCGGCGTCTGGGCGGTCGATCTCGTCGCGCTCATCCTCCTCGGCGTGCTGCTCTCGCTGCTCACCAGCGCCAGCCCCTTCGCCTATCGCCTGGCCTATCTCGGCGCGATCGCAGCGCCGGTGTTTGCGACCCTGCTCGCCCGCTCGCAGCGCGGCTATGATCTCGCGGCGCTGCGCGATCCGGTTGCGGCGCTGGCGCGCCTCCTCCTCGGCTGGGCGCTGACCATGTTGCTCGCCGCGGCCGTGGGCTTTCTCCTCGGCGTCGATTCGTCCGGCGCGCGGCAATGGCTGGTCGCCTACGCCATCGTCGGCATCGTCTATTTCCTTGTCTCCCGCGCCTTCCTCGCACGGCTGATCGCACGCTGGTCCCGCAGCGGCCGGCTCGAGCGTCGCGCCGTGATCGTCGGCGGCGGCGCGGATGCGGCAAAGCTGATCGAGGCGCTCGAGCGCGATCCGACCTCGGGCATCCGGATCTGTGGCATCTTCGATGATCGCGCCGATGCGCGCTCGCCCGACGAGATCGCGGGGCACGCCAAGCTCGGCACGATCGCCGAACTGGTCGCCTTCGCCCGCGTGGCGCGGATCGACCTGCTCCTCGTCGCGTTTCCGACAAGTGCGGAAGAGCGGCTGGCCGGAATCCTGCGCCAGCTCTTCGTCCTGCCCGCCGATATCCGCCTCTCCGCGCTCGGTAGCCGGCTGCGGCTCGCGCCGCGCGCCTATTCCTATGTCGGCGAAGTACCCTTCCTCGACCTGCTCGACCGGCCGATTTCCGGCTGGGACGCGCTTGCCAAGCGGTGCTTCGACATCGTCGTCGGCACGCTCGCCCTGATCCTGCTCTCGCCGCTGATGTTCGGTGCCGCCATCGCCATCCGCCTCGACAGCCCGGGGCCGATCCTGTTCCGCCAGCGGCGTTTCGGCTTCAACAACGAGGTGATCGAGGTCCTGAAGTTCCGCTCGATGTATCACCACCTGACCGATCCCACGGCGAAGGTTGCGGTGACGCGGGATGATCCGCGCGTGACGCGCGTCGGGCGCTTCATCCGCCGCTCCTCGATCGATGAACTGCCGCAGCTCTTCAATGTGCTGCGCGGCGAACTCTCGCTGGTCGGTCCCCGCCCCCATGCCGTGAATGCGCACACCGCCGATCGGCTGTGGGAAGAGGTCGTCGACGGCTATTTCGCGCGCCACCGCGTCAAGCCCGGCATCACGGGCTGGGCGCAGATCAATGGCTGGCGCGGCGAGATCGACGTGCCGGAGAAGATCCAGCGCCGGGTCGAATGCGACCTGCACTATATCGAGCGCTGGTCGCTGCTCTTCGACCTCTACATCATCCTGGTGACGCCGCTGCGGCTGATCCGCTCGGAGAATGCCTATTGAGCGCCGCCGCATCCGCGCCGCGTGGCCTCAATGGCGCAGCGATCGCGCGGGCGACGATCGCGACGCTCGTCTTCCTTTCCGGTTTCGTGATGATCGAGCCGGCGCCATCGGACCTGCTGCTCTGCCTCGTCGTGCTCGTCTGGCTCTTCTTCGGCCTGAAGCTCACGCGCGCCATGACGCCGCTTATCGCGCTGATGATGCTCTATGTCGCCGGCGGGCTGCTCTCCTTCACCCAGCTGACCGCCTTCGCCAAGCCGACGACCTATCTTGCCACCACGGCGTTTCTGGTCATTTCCGCCATTTTCTACTGCGCGATCCTGCAGGCCGACACGGCGCGGCGCCTCCGCACCATCGAGCGCGCGTATATCGCCTCGGCGATCGTCTGCGCGCTGATCGGCATTCTCGGCTATTTCGGCGCGATTCCCGGCGCCTCGATGTTCACGCTCTATGAGCGGGCCAAGGGACCGTTCAAGGATCCGAATGTCTTCGGGCCGTTCCTGATCCTGCCCTTCGTCGTGCTCGCCCGCTCGATCCTGACGCGCTCGATCCTGCGTTCCGGTTGGAGCATGCTTGGCGCGCTGATCCTGCTCGCCGGCATCTTTCTCTCGTTCTCGCGCGGCGCCTGGGGCATGGCAATTCTGTCGCTCGCCGTCATGGTGCTGCTGGTGTTCATCACCGAGCACCGTTCGAGCAAGCGCCTCAGAATGCTCGCGGCACTGTCCGCCGGCGTGCTCTTCGTGGCGCTCATCCTCGTCGTCGCGGTTTCGATCCCGGCGGTGCAGGAGGTCTTCGTCCAGCGCTTCAAGCTGCTGCAGGACTATGACGCATCACGCCTCGGACGTTTCGAGCGCCATCTCATCGGCCTCTTCCTGATCCAGGAGCATCCGCTCGGCATCGGACCGTTCCAGTTCGGCCTCACCATGGGCGAGGACGAGCACAATATGTGGCTGAAGGGATTCACGGTCTATGGCTGGCTCGGCGGCTTCGCCTATATCGCGCTCGCCATCTTGACGCTCGTGATCGCGACGCCGCTGGTGTTCCTGAAGCGCGCCTGGACGCCGTTCATCCAGTGCGTCTACGCTGTCTTTATCGGACAGCTCTTCATCCACAATGTGATCGACAATGATCACTGGCGGCATCTTTTCCTGATCTACGGCCTGCTATGGGGCGCCTATTCCGTCGAGCGCTCCGCCGCAAAGACGCGCGCGAAGATCGACCGTCCACGCACCGCGCCCGAGGCAATGCACATCTACGCCACTGCGCCCGTGGCGTTGCCACGAGCCGCGACGCACTAGGCATCATATCCCTAAGGGTCAGTTCGCGCCTCAGCTCATCGGGGCATGATCTTCGAGATCGAGCGCTGCGGCGAGCGCCTGCCGCTCGGCCACCGTCGGTTCGACGCCGGCTTCGATGGCTCTCAGATGATCGGGTAGCATCCCGGCCGCGAAAGCGAGATCGATCTGGCTCCAGCCGCGCTGGGCCCGCAAAGCCGCGATCTCGGCACCGGTCATCCAGTCGACCCGCATCGTCTGCACCGGCACCGCATCCGCGACAGCAGCTTGATGCGCGATGATACCGTCTGCGGGCCTTGGATTAGTGCCGTTCATGGTCGTTCCTCCCTTGAACCAGGACGTCACGACAACGCGGCACGGGCTGAAGCGTTCCGGATTCCACAGCCCAAAAAAAGAATGGCCCGGCAGAGCCGGGCCATTCCAAGGAGATCTCGCAGTCGGATTAGAACTTGTAGTTCACACCGGCCTTCACGATGTTGGTCGTGTAGTCGACGTTGGCCGAACCACCGAGCGGCGTGCTGAAGTTCACGCTGCCGAGGCTGACGTAGTCGTACTCGAGGAAGCCCGTGAGGTTCTTCGTGAACGCCTTCTCCACGCCGCCGCCGACAGTCCAGCCGCCAGCCCAGTTGGAGGTCGAGCTCTGGATGGTCGCAGCCGGGGTGGTCACGTTGAACGTGCCCTCGATCTGGCCGTAGGCGAAACCGCCCTTGGCGTAGAACAGCCAGGTGTCGGCCGCATAACCGGCGCGAGCCGTGACGGTGCCGAGCCAGTTGCTCTCAGCCTTGACGCCGGCGCTCAGGAGGCCCGGGCCGATCGGGTTCAGGCCCTGATAGACCGTCATCGAGTCGGACAGGCTCGTGTAGGCGATGTCAGCCTGAGCACCGATCACGAACTGATTGATCTGATAGTTGTAGCCGACCTGCGCGCCACCGAGAGCACCCGACGACTTGTCGAGCAGGCCCGTGTAGCCGTTCCAGGAGGCGTCGTAGTTGCCCCAGCCGCCGCCGGCATGCACACCAGCGTAGAAGCCGGTCCAGTCGAACACCGGCGAGACGACCACGGGAGCCGGAGCCGGCTCGTAGGTGAGGTCAGCAGCAGCGGCGGCGCCCGTGAGGGCCACAACGGCCACGCCTGCGAGGAAAATGCTCTTCATTGGGGATCTCCTTGAAAAACCCGACAATCTAGCCGTTGCACCCCCGAGCGATCGGCTTCAGGGCGAACATACTCCAAACGCCGGCTCGGGCAAGTTGGTTCGCTGCGCCCTAAGCACTTGAACCTGCACTGTTGCGAAAGTGCAGCAGTGTCTCCAGGGGCCAAAGTTGTTCGCTTCGTGGCAAAAGTCTGGCGGGCGGATCTTACGCAATTCATTTCAAATAGAGATTCAGAATGGAAACCATTCGCTAACCATAAATCCTACGGACTCCCGCTGTATTCTTCTCCACCCTTCAATCAACCGGGCGGATTCTCCCAGATCCCGCGCGTCTGTTTCCGGAACAGATCCCGCGGCCCGCGTGAATCCGAAGCTGAATCACCGATATTGCGGCGCAATGCGCGTATTTGCGCAGTGAATGCCTGCTGCCAGCGCTCAAAGAGACCAAAAGCGCGGCACGGGAGCCGCCTCGAAAACTCGGAGAGTTCCAGGGAGAGCTTGATTCGAAGCCCGAAACCGAGGCGTTCCCTGCCCTATTGCCGGGCATCTGCCGGATCGGCCGGCAGCGTCTGCCAGGCGTCGCTCCGCCGCTTGATCACATCGGCGTCGGAAACAGCCATCTCGGCGGCGCGAAAAAACGCGATCTCGCCCGCCGAAAGGCGCGTTCCGGCCTTTCCCGATTCGCCCGCATGGGCGCGGACCCAGGCGGCGATGTCCCGCGCGCGCGTTCCATATCGAGCGAAGAGCTCTGCGGCGACCTGCCTGCTGATTCCGTCCTGCGCCAGGCCGTCGACAAAGGCTTCGCGGTCCGCTGCGGTGCGGGGATAGCCCACGCCGCCGCCGATGGCCCGCTCGCGCGTCGACACGCGCCGCGTCCGGCCGAGAATGCCGAGGACCGAATCGGCGGCGTCCTCGGCCATCCGGCGGAAGGTCGTCCATTTGCCGCCGATGATCGTGACGAGCGGCAGCGGCGTGCGGTGGACGAAGACGGCATGATCGCGGCTGCGGCTGGCAAGGCTCTCGGCGTCCGACCGCACCAGCGGCCGCACGCCGACGAGGTGGCCGACTACCGGTGCCTCGGCGACACCGAGCCCCGGCAGTGCGGCGGCCAGTGCGCCCCTGAGATAGCGGACATCCTCGTCCGTCAGCCGCGCCGCATCCGGATCGGGGCAATCCGATTCGGTCGTGCCGAGTAACACGCGGTTCTCGGCCAAGCGGTAGCCGATATTCAGCCGGCGCTTCGCGGGATCGGGATTGGCATCCTCGAAGAACAGCAGATCGTCGCCCAGCGCAGCGGCCAGCCGGGGCGCTTCGAGGACCAGATGCACGCCGGCGACGCCGCCGGTCATCTTGTCCTCAACGCCGAAGAGGGCGGCGACGCTGTCCGCATGTGCGCCGGCGGCATTGACCACGACCTCGGCGTGAACCGAGCGAGTCACCCCGTCGAGCGCGTCGTGCAGGACGATCCGCCCGTCCTCCACCCCCGTCACGGCGCAATAGTTCAGCGCCGCGGCGCGCGATCCGGCGGCGACGCCGTCCTCGATCAGTTCGACGGCGACGCGCTCGGGCATGAGGATGCGCGCCTCACCAAGTTCCAGCGCCCCGGCCCAGCGTCCCGCGAGATAGGGGAATCGCGCCGCGAGCCCCTGCCCCGTCAGGATCCGGCCGGCCGGCAGAGCGTGGGCCTTCCCGGCCAGCGCATCATAGAGACGGCGGCCGATCGCCATCGGCACGATGCCGGGCAGGCCGCCCTTGCGCCTGTCCAGCTTCAGAAAGCGCAGCGGCGCGCCGAGCAGGCCGCCGAACCAGGAGGACAAGGGCAGCACGACGGAGATCGGACGGACGGCATGCGGCGCATTGGCAACAAGGCGGTCGCGCTCGATCACCGAATCGCGCACCAGCGCGATCTCGCCGCGCTCAAGATAGCGGAAGCCGCCATGGGCGATGCGGGTCAGCGCGCCGCTGGCGCCGCTCGCGAAATCCGCGCGCTCGACCAGCAGCACGCGGAGCCCCTGAAGCGCGAGATCGCGAAACGTCCCCGCCCCCGTTATGCCGCCGCCGATGACGACGGCGTCGAAATGGGGATCCGCCTCGATCTCCGCACGCATGCGCGCGCGATCGAGAACGACGGGCGGGAGCGCTACGCCGCCTTCGGCCAATTGGAAAGCTCCACCTCCGCGAAGGAGGCGATCTCCGGGAAGCGCGGATCGGATGCCGTGCCTTCTTCCGCGCGGACGACATGGACGACCGGCAGGCCCGCCGCCGTGGCGGCGACCAGTTCGCGGGGATTGTCGGAGAAGAACAGCAGCTTCGCCGGGTCGACGCCGATCGCGGCGGCGATCCTGCCATAGGACGGCGTCTCGACCTTGGCGCCGATGTCGGTGTCGAAATGGCCGGAGAACAGGAAGCGGATATCGCCCGTCGGCTCCGGCTGGTTGGCGAAGAACAAGGTCTGCGACAGGACCGAGCCGGACGAGAAGATCCAGAGCGGCACGCCGGCCGCGTGCCAGCGCTTCAGCGCAGCGAGCGCGTCATCATACATGTGCCCCTTGAGGCGACCGGTCTCGAACCCGTCGACCCAGACCATGCCCTGGATCTTCTTGAGCGGCGGTGCCTTGCGATCCTCGGCCAGCCAGCCGAGCAGCGTCTCGACCGGATCGCGATCGTCGCCCGCCAGCGCCTGCGTGTCGCTCAGGATCTCCTGAACGACCGGATCGTCCCGGCGCGCCGCGACATAGCCCGGCAGATTGTCGCGCAGATAGCTGTAGAGCACGGCCGTCACATAGGGCTGCGAGGCGATCGTACCCTCGATGTCGAGCAGGACCACATCGGGCGCGAAGGTGAGCTTGGCGGCCATCGTTCAGGCGTGTCCTCTCAGCGGGCGAGCGCCGGATCGAGCGGCGTGCCCTCAAAGCGCGGGATCGCGTCCAGGAAGGCGCCGAAATCGCGGAACCGCGCCGGATCCTTCAGCACGGCGCGCGCAAATGCGAGGGCGTTGGCCTGAACCTCGGCACGACGCTGCGTATCCTCGATCACCAGGAAATCGGCGACCTGCGCATAAGAGAGAATGCGGCGGATGATCTTGATCGCGGCGAAGGCGACGAGATCCTCGAAGATGTCGGCGACATACTGCTCGCGGATCGTCGCGAGGCGCGCACGCCCGGCCGGGTCGGCGAAATGCGCGGCCGGATAGCCGTCGCCGCCGGCGTCGGGATTGGCTTCCCAGATGCGGATGAACTCGGCCCGGAAGGCGTTCCAGAGCACGGCGATCTGGTCCAGCAGCCAAATGCGGTGCGCGGCACGCTCCGCCTCGTCGCGCGCATAGCCCGCCTGGCCATACCAGTTGATCACGAGATTGGCGACGAAGGCGCCGAGATCGAAGCCGATCGGACCGAAGGTCGAGAACTCGCCGTCGATGACGCGGCTGTCCTCCTCCGTGACCATGACCGAGCCCGAATGCAGGTCGCCATGCAGCAGCGCCTGCCGGTTCGACAGGAAAGCGTTGCGCCGGATCGCGACGGCGGTCTTGAGCTCAGTGTCCTCGCGGAACGCCTTTGCCCAGGCCGAAAGCTCCGGCACGAAGCGGTTGCGCCACACCTCGACATAGGGATCGGTGAAGATCAGGTCGACGCTGATGCGCAGCAGCGACTTGTTGCCCGAGAACAGCGCGATATCATCGAACTTGCGCTCGAACGGCACGCCGAGATCCGAGGTGTGGAACGAGGCGGCGGCGATATAGCGGCCGATATCGGACGCAACCTTCGGGAAGGTCCGCCCCTCGATCAGCGCGCCGCGCAGCACGACATGGGGAGAGAGCTTCTCCATGACGATGAACTGCAGCACCGGATCGAAATGCAGCAGCTTCGGCGCCAGTCTGCCGACCACCGGCTCGAGGCGGCGCATATAGCTCGCCTCATAGAAGGCGCGCGTCTCGTCGAGCGGCCAGCTCTCGCCATGATAGCGCACATAGGGCAGGCCCTGCTTGGCGCAGACGCCGCCATCCGGCCCGTCGATGATGAAGACCGCATTGATATAGCCATCGGCGACATCGCGGATCGACCATTCCGACGGCTTGCCGCCGAGGATCCCGGCGACGCCGGGCAGCGCCGCGATCTCGGCGATGATGTCGGCCTGGGACAGGACGCGATAGGCGCCCTCACCTTTTGCAAAATTCACGACTGCGGACATGGAGCCTCCCGATCGCGTCTTGTCATCATTTTACGCCGCCATGCGCAAGCCCCTGGACGAGGTGCTTCTGCATCAGGAGCGCGATGACATAGATCGGCAGGATGCCGGCGAGCGAAGCGGCGGCCATCTGGCCGAAATTGACCAGACGGTCGCCCTGGAACAGCGAGATGCCGACGGTCAGCGTGCGCATGCCGTCGGAGAGCGTCAGTCCGGAAGCGAGCAGGAACTCGTTGAAGGTCAGGATGACGACGATGATCGTGGTCGCCGCGATGCCCGGCGCGATCATCGGCGCGACGACGGAGACGAGCGTCCGCAGCCGCCCCGCGCCATCGAGCGCCGCCGCCTCCTCGATCTCGGCCGGCACGCGGCGCAGGAACGGCGTCAGCAGCCAGAACGCGACGGGAATGTTCAGGAAGCCATAGATCAGGATCAGGCCGGGATAGGTGTTGAGCAGACCGACCGTCTTGAGCAGGAAGAAGAACGGGATCAGGCCGACGATCGGCGGCGCGACATAGCTCGCCAGCGTCACCTGCGGCAGCGCCTTCTTGCCGATGCCGAGGCGGATCATCGCATAGGAGGCCGGCAGGGTGATGGCGATGGTCACAAGCCCCGCGAAGACGGAGATCACCACGGAATTGAAGATGAACGTCGTCAGCGAGGTCGATTCGAACGCCGCCGGCCAGTTGGCGAGCGTCGGGTCGGTCGGCAGGAAATTCCCGCTCAGCACGTCGTCCTTGCGCTTGAACGAGACCGACAGGAGATAGGCGAGCGGCAGCAGGAAGAAGGTGACGGCGACCGCCGCCGCGAGGATCTGCAGGGCGCGGGTCGAGGGGCGGGTCATGAATAATGCTCCGAAGCCCAGCGATGCAGCCGCACGACGGGAATCGTCACGATGCCGATGACGATCGCATAGATCAGCGTCTGCGCCGCCGCCTTGCCGACGTCGAACTGCTCGAGCGCCAGGCGCCAGATCGAGAAGGTCGCCGTGGTCGTCGTCAGGCCCGGCCCGCCGAAGGTGAGGACATAGACGAGATCGAACAGCTTGAAGCCGATGATCAGCTTCAGGAGGAAGATCGAGGCGAGCGGCGCGGCGACGAGCGGCAGCGTGATGTGGCGCAGACGCTGCCACGGGCCGGCGCCGTCGATCAGCGAGGCCTCGTGCACGCCCTCCGGCAGGCTGACCAGCGCGGCGAAGCAGAGGATCGTGACGAAGGGCACCCATTGCCAGAGGTCGGCGATGCCGATCGAGAGCCAGGCCGGCACGGGCGTCGCCAGGAACGAGATCGGCGCGTCGGTGATGCCCATATTCATGAGCACGCCGTTCAGCAGGCCGCCCGAAGGCGCGAGGATCAGCTTCCAGGCGACGCCGACCATAACCGGCGGCGTCATCAAGGGCAGCAGCACGACGATGAGCAGATAGCGGCCGGCCTTCATCAACGCGACGAACAGGCAGGCGAGCGCGAAGCCGACGACGATCTCGACAATGGCCGAGGCGAAGGCGAAGGCGACGCCCTTGACCACGGTCAGCTGGAACGCGGCATCGGTGAGCGAGCCGGTGATGTTCTTGAGGCCGACGAACGAGCGGAATGGCTTGCCGAGCGTGCTCTTGGTCGTCGCGAGCGCGATCAGGAAGATCGTCGGATAGAGCGTCGTGACGATGAGCGCGAAAACGAGCGGCGCCACCCACAGCGCCTTGTAGAAGCGGCGCAGCTCGGATGGCACGCGCGTCTCTGCGCGGCTCGAAACGGATGGGCGCAAGGCTGCCTCGCTGAACGATATGCTGCTCAATCGATACTCCCGCACCACGAACCGTCTCAAATGGCAAACCCGCCCGCTGGGAAGCGGGCGGGATTTTCGTGTCTGACGCGGCTTACGAGCCGATGATCTGCTGCCAGGCGGCGTGGGCGTCGGCGATGGCCTGCTCCGGCGTCTTCGTCCCGGCGAGCGCCAGGGCGAGTTCGTCGGCCAGCGCCTGCTGCAGCTTCGGCGTTGCCGGCGTGGTCGGCCAGGGCAGCGCGTTCTCCAGAGCGCCGGCGAGCGCCGCCTGCACCTGCGGCGCGAAGGCCTTGTACTTCTCGGAGTAGAGCAGCGACTTGCGGTCCGGATCGATACCCGAGCCGGTCAGCGTGATCAGCTCTTCCTGATACTTCGGGCTGGCGGCGAACTTGATCAGCTCCCAGGCCGCTTCCTTCTTCTTCGAGCCCGAGGAGACGGCGAAGGCGAAGCCGGCGTTGAGGGCGAGGCGCGGATCCTTGTTGCTGCCGCCGACCGGGATGCGCGTCACGCCCCACTTGTCGACGATCTTGGAACCCTTCGGGTCCTGCGCATAGACGCCGAGATCGCTCCAGAACTCGATGAAGCCGACCTTGCCGCCGAGGAACGCCGGGAGGCCTTCCTCGAAGCGCGTCTCGAGCGGGGTCGGGAGCGCATAGGGATTGGTCGCGACGAGGGCCTTCGCGGCCTCGAGCGCCGCCGGCTTGTCGAGCGCCGAGCTGCCATCCTCGTTCAGGAACGTGCCGCCGAAGCCGGCGAGACGGTTGGCGTAGCTGGAACCGATGATGATCGGCGCCTTGCCACCGAGCACGGCCGCGCCATAGATGCCGTTCTTCGCTTCGGCTTCGGTGATCTTCTTGATCGCCGCCTGGTATTCGTCCCAGGTCGTCGGGACGGCGACGCCGTTCCGGTCGAGAATCTCCTTGTTGTAGAACAGGAGATGCGAGTCGCCGTCATAGGGCAGGCCGTAACGCTTGCCGTCGTAGAGCGTGTAGGTGTCGTAGATCAGCGGGATGTAGTCGTCCGGCTGGATCTGCTCCTTGTCGCGCTCGATCCATGCGGTCACGTCTTCCGCAATGCCGTCCTCGGCGAGCTGGCCGATATTGGTGTACCAGTAGTCGAGCACGTCGAACTCGTTGACGCCGGACTGGACGTCGAGCGTCGCCTTGGCGCCCACCTGGTCATAGGGGACGATCGTCACATTGACCTTGGCGCCCGTCGCCGCCTCGAAATCCTCGGCGAGCTTCTTGCCGGTGACGGCATGCGACTGGATGATCAAGAGGTTCAGCGACTGGCCCGCCAGCGGCTTGTCGGCCGCGAAGGCCGCGCCCGCCTTGCCGACGAGCGGCAGCGCCGCGCCGGCGGCGCTCGCCAGGAGGAAGCGCCGGCGGCTCAGCCCGCCGCGTCCGAAATTCACCGTATCCGTCATCCCACCGTCTCCTTCCATCGCCCGCTTGTGCCGCAGGCCGATGTTTCCCGATTTCGGAAGCGAGTATCGTCCGCCGCGTGGATTCCATCGACGCATGCCGTTCCAATGAACCGGCAAATCAACAAATCCATTCCATATGGAGCGCTACATCGCGAATGATTTGCTACAGCGGCAATCGAACGGCCCCTCAGCGCCGTTCGATCATTCCGTCCGGGCCGATCGCGTCGTCAGACGACCGCGGTCACGCCGCCATCGACATAGAGGATGTGGCCGTTGACATAGCTGGCCGCGTCCGAGGCGAGGAAGATCGCCGCGCCGGCCAGTTCCTCGAGCTCGCCCCAGCGGGCCATCGGCGCGCGCTGCACGAGCCAGGCGTGGAAGCTCTCGCTCTCGACCAGCGCCTTGTTCAGCTCGGTCTTGAACCAGCCAGGACCGATGCCGTTGACGTTGAGCCCGTGCTTGGCCCATTCGGCGCACATCGCCTTGGTCAGCATCTTCACGGCGCCCTTCGAGGCGGTATAGGGCGCGATCGTCGCCCGGCCGAGCTCGCTCGTCACCGAACAGATATTGATGATCTTGCCGCGCCCGCGCGGGATCATGCGCCGCGCCACGGCCTGCCCGACGATGAACGGCGCGTCGATATTGGTTTCGAGCACGCGCTTCCAGTCGTCGAGCGGGAAATCGACCAGCGGCATGCGCTTCTGCAGGCCGGCATTGTTGACGAGGATGTCGATCGGGCCGACGCGCTGCTCGATCTCGTCCACCGCCGCGCCCACAGCCTCGGGATCCGTCACGTCGAAGGCGAAGCCCGACGCGGAGAGTTCGTCGAGCCGCAGCGCGTCGCGCGCCGCATCGACCGCCGCGCCGTCACGGCTGTTCAGCACGACATGCGCGCCCGCCTCCGCGAGACCGCGCGCGATCGCGAAGCCGATGCCGCGGCTGGAGCCGGTGATCAGCGCCGTGCGCCCGGTCAGATCGAAGAGTTTCGTCGCCATGCCATCCTCCCCCGGGCGGCTCCGGCGCCGCCTTCCTGTTGATCGTGAGCCGGGCGCCGCCCTCCTCCCGAGATCCGGGGCCGCGCCTGCCGAGCAGCGATGATTAGCGGCAGCACCGCGCGCTGACCAGCGCGAAAGTCGTCGCCGGCCGCCGATTGGGCATGTCCTCAGCCGGGTGGTGGTGGCATTGTCCTGCCGAACCGCCCGGCGCAGCGTTCCAGCGCTCGCCCTGGTGCGGACCGAGGAAAGCGGCGGGGAGGATATCGCATGACGGTTCAGGCTTCGGACGAGGTGCGCGCGGCGGTGATCCACGCGCCGCGCGACCTCCGCGTGGAACGGCGCGCGCTTAGCCCCGCCGGCCCCGGGCAGGTCGCGGTCAAGATCACCAATGGCGGCATCTGCGGCTCCGACCTGCACTACTATCTGCATGGAGGCTTCGGCACGGTGCGTCTCAAGGAGCCGATGGTTCTCGGCCACGAGCTTGCCGGGACGGTCTCCGAGATCGGCGCCGGCGTCAGCGGTCTTTCGCCCGGACAGAAGGTGGCGGTCAATCCGAGCCTGCCCTGCGGCCATTGCCGCTATTGCCTCGCCGGATTGCCGCAGCAATGCCTCGACATGCGCTTCTATGGCAGCGCCATGCGGACGCCGCATGTGCAGGGCGGCTTCGCCGAGCGGATCGTCTGCATGGCCGCCCAGGCCGTCCCGATCCCCGACCATGTCTCGCTGGAGCAGGCGGCCTTCGCCGAGCCGCTCGCGGTCTGCCTGCATGCCGTCTCGCGCGCCGGCTCGCTGCTCGGCAAGCGCATCCTCGTGACCGGGTCCGGCCCGATCGGGCTCCTCCTCGTCATCGCGGCCCGGCGCGCCGGCGCAGGCGAGATCATCGTCACCGATATTCGCGAGGCGCCGCTCGCCAAGGCGCGCGCCATCGGCGCCGACCATGCCTTCAACCTCTCGGCCGATCCCGATGCGCTCGCGCCTTACGCCGCCAATAAGGGAGAGTTCGACGTCGCGTTCGAGGCCTCGGGCAGTCCGGCCGCCATCCTCGCCGCCCTCCCCGTGCTGCGCCCGCAAGGCGTGCTGGTGCAGGTCGGCCAGGGCGGCGAGGTCGCGCTGCCGATCTCCGGCCTCGTCGGCAAGGAGATCGAGATGCGCGGCAGCTTCCGCTTCCATCCCGAATTCGCCACCGCCGTGCGCTTCATCTCCGAGGGTCTCGTCGACGTGACGCCCCTCCTCTCGGCCATCTTGCCGCTCGAACGCGCGGTCGAGGCCTTCGATCTTGCCGCCGACAAGGACCGCTCGATCAAGGTGCAGCTGAGCTTCGGTTGACCGCGGGGCCATTCCGCGCGGATAGGGGAGCGATAAGCCCGCCTTAAAGGTTGCATCGACCGGCCGCGTGCCGTCCAATACACGCCGAGATGGACGCACAACCGACCCAGGCCCCCGGGGCGCGCGCCGACGAACGCGAGCCCGCGTGGCATTCGCTTGCCGCCGACGACATCTTCCAGCGCCTCGAAACGAGGACCGAGGGGCTCTCGACGGACGAAGCGGCCCGCCGCCGGGCGCGGTTCGGACCGAACGCGCTGCCCGAGGCGGCGAGCCGCCATCCGCTGTTGCGGTTCCTCGCCCAGTTCAACAACACGCTGATCTATTTCCTGCTCGTCTCGGCCGTCGCGGCCGGCGTGCTCGGCCACCAGATCGACGCAGCCGTCATTATCGCTGTTGTTCTCATCAACGCGATCGTCGGCTTCGCGCAGGAGGGCAAGGCCGAGAAGGCGCTCGGCGCGATCCGCAAGATGATCGCGCCGCATGCGGCCGTCTGGCGCGACGGAACGCGGACCAGCCTGCCGGTGGCGGAACTCGTTCCCGGCGACGTGGTGCTGGTCGAGGCCGGCGACCGCGTGCCGGCCGATATCCGCCTCGTCCGCGCCCGCGGCCTGCTGGTCGACGAGGCGATGCTCACCGGCGAATCCGTCTCGGCGCAGAAGCACGAGGCGCCCGTCGCGCGGGATGCGCCGCTCGGCGACCGTGTCTCCATGGCCTTTTCCGGAACCCTGGTCGCGGCCGGACAAGGCAGGGGCGTCGTCGTGGCGACCGGCGGGCGCACCGAGATCGGCCGGATCAGCCACCTGATCGAGAGCGTCGAGCAGATGACGACGCCGCTGCTGCGCCAGATGAACCGCTTCGGCCGGCGTTTCACCTGGGTGGCCTTCGGCGGCGCGCTGCTGGTCTTCGCTTTCGCGGTATTCGTGCGCGACCATGACTGGACCGAAGCGCTGATCGCGGTGGTGGCGCTGGCGGTCGGCGCCATCCCCGAAGGTCTCCCCGCCGTGATCACGATCACGCTGGCGATCGGCGTGCAGCGCATGGCGCGGCGCAATGCCATCATCCGCCGGCTCCCCGCCGTCGAGACGCTGGGCGCGACCTCGGTCATCTGTTCCGACAAGACGGGCACGCTGACCCGCAACGAAATGACGGCCCGCCGCATCGTCACGGCAGGCTACACACTGCTCGCCTCCGGATCCGGCTATGACCCGGCCGGCACGCTCACCACCGCCGGCGGCGACGACGTGGTGGCGCTCGACGCGGCCGGGCCGCTCCTGCGTTGCGCCCTGCTCTGCAATGACGCGCATCTGAAGCCACAGGGCGGCGGCCATGTGGTGAACGGCGATCCAATGGAGGGCGCGCTCGTCGCGCTCGCCATGAAGGCCGGGCTGGACGCGGAGCATGTCCGCGCCGAATGGCCCCGCTCCGACGAAATCCCGTTCGACGCGCAGTATCGCTACATGGCGAGCCGGCACACGGCCGCCAACGGCACCACCATGGTCTTCGTCAAGGGCGCACCCGAACGGGTGCTCGCCATGTGCGCCTACGAGGCGACGGCAAGCGGTGACGCGCCGCTCGACATCGACCAATGGACACGGGAGATCGCACTCGCCGCGGCGGAAGGCGAGCGCATCCTCGGCTTCGCGGCCCTGCCGACGGGCGCCGCCTGCGAGCGCCTCACGCAGGCCGATGTCGAGCACGGCCTCACCTTCCTCGGCCTGGTCGGATTCATCGATCCGCCGCGCGCGGAGGTCATCCAGGCGATCGCCGAGTGCCATTCGGCCGGCATCGCGGTGAAGATGATCACGGGTGACCACGCGGCGACTGCATCGGCCATCGCGGCGCAGCTGGGGCTCGCCGATGCCGGCCGGGTTGTGGTCGGCGCGGAGATCGACGCGACGCCCGACGACCAGCTGACCGCGCTCGCCGAAGCCACCTCGGTGTTTGCCCGCACCAGCCCGGAGCACAAGCTGCGCATCGTCCGCGCCTTGCAGGCCGACGGCGCCATCGTCGCCATGACCGGCGACGGCGTGAACGACGCACCGGCGCTCAAGCAGGCCGATGTCGGCATCGCCATGGGCCGCAAGGGCACCGAGGCGGCGAAGGAAGCCTCGGAGATGGTGCTGCTCGACGAGAACTTCGTCTCCATCGTCGCGGCCGTGCATGAGGGGCGCACGGTCTATGACAATATCCGCAAGGTCATCTCCTGGACGCTGCCGACGAATGGCGGCGAGGTCCTGACCGTCGTGACAGCGATCCTGCTGGGTTTCACCATGCCGATGGCGGCTGCCCAGATCCTCTGGATCAACCTCATCACGAGCGTCACGCTCGGGCTCGCGCTCGCCTTCGAACCGCCCGAGCCCGACGTGATGCGGCGCCAGCCGCGTCCCGCCGCCGCGCCTTTGCTCTCGCCCTTCCTCGTCTGGCGGATCCTGCTGGTCTCCGTGCTGTTCGCCGCCGGCGGCCTCGCGATCTTCTTCTTTGCGCTCGGCAAGGGCCTGCCGCTCGACACGGCCCGGACGATGGTGGTCAACGCCATCGTCGTGTTCGAGATCTCCTATCTCTTCAGCGTGCGCTACCTGCACATGACGTCGTTCACGATCCGCGGCCTGTTCGGCACCCCGGCGGTGCTGGCCGCCCTCGTCGTCGTCGTCCTGGCGCAGTTCGCCTTCACCTATCTGCCGCTGATGCAGGCCCTCTTCCAGACGCGACCGGTCGCGCTGGTCGACGGCCTCGTCATCATCGGCGCCGGCGTGGCGCTGATGGTGATCCTCGAAATCGAGAAGGCGATCCTGCGTCGCACGCGCCTGTTCGGGCCGGACGAGCCGTGACGGAGACGCCCCTTCAGGCGGCCTGACGCTCGCTCCAGGCCTTGTTCAGCGCGGCGAGAAGCTGCTCGGTCGGCTGCGCGCCGACAACGCCGAAGCGCTCGTCGAACACGAAGAAGGGCACGCCGCGCGCACCCATCGCCACCGCGGCTTCGTGATCGGCCTGCGCGATCTTCTGATAGCGGCCCGAGGCGAGCGCGGCCCGCGTCTCGGCCTCGTCGAGGCCGATTTCCGCGGCGATCGGCAGGAGATCCTCGACGGTCCACATCGGCGCCCGAGCGCCGAAATAGGCGTCCAGCACGCGCTGCCACGCCGCAGTGCCCTTGCCCTTCTCGGTGGCGAAGGCGAGGAAGGCGTGGGCAGTCAGCGTGTTGGCGACGTTGTTCTCCACCACGTGATAGGGCGCGAGGCCCTCGGCCGCGGCCGTCTGCTCGATATTGCGGCCCGTCGCATCGAACTGGGCGGCCGGCACGCCCTTGGCCCGCGTCAGATAATCGCGCGCGCCCATGGCCTTGCCCTCCGGCAGACCCGGATCGAGCTGGAACGAGTGATGGACGATCTCGACCTGGTCGGCATGGGGAAAGCGCTTCAGCGCCTCAAGCAGCCGGTGATGGCCGAGGCCGCAGAACGGGCAATAGATGTCCGACCAGATGTCGATCTTCATGGAAAGCCTTTCGGCGACGGCGCGCCTTGCGGGAAATGGGTCGATCCCTCATCTAGAGTGACGCGGCGCCCGGTTCAATCGGACGACAGCGGCGGAGAAGCCCGATATGGCTGAAGAGACGAAGCAGAAGACGGCACCGGCCCCCATCCTCGAATGGATGGACGGCGACGCCGCCCTCATCTGCACCGGCCCGGCCTGCACCTTCGGAGCAGACGCCACCACCGCGGCGGACGCGGATGCGGCGCCAGCGACCCCGACCGCCGCGCCCGCCTCTCCTCCCGAAAAGTCTGCCTGACGGCGCGCAGGCGAACGTCGCCTGTTTCCGGCATCCACCGACCCTGCGCCGTTCCGCGATTGCTGGACCGACGCCGCGAACCCATCGACGCATCGAACGGTAAGACGTATCAGCCCGGCCCCGCGCGTCTTGGTCGGGAGCAGCGTACCCGCGTGACGTTGATCGCCGGCGCTGCGAGCCACTCGACCGTCGCTCACGCCACCCGTCGCGGCTGTTCGCGCATCGACGCGTTTCGCAAGCGAACAGGATGGCCGCTTCTCGCGCGAAAAGACGGCAGAAAGCCTCGAAATTGCACTGAGCCGGCACACAAAACGCGCATCGGTTGTCGCCTTCGCGCCGATTTTTCCTTCTCGAAAATTCTCGTGGACAGAGGCGGCGCGCGAGGCCAATTTGGCGGCTGAACCGGGGTGGGCTGGGGACGTAAATTGTCCCGGGCACCCCGAATCAGACGGCGGCCACCAGCCGCGCCCCCACCGAGATGGAAGGATTTCCCGGATGAGCACTGATCGCGTCATGATTTCCATGCGTGGCCGCCTTCGGCTGCTGGCGGCGCTGGCGCTCGGCGCAATCGCGGCGCCGCTGGCCGGCCCGGCGCTCGCCGCCGACGCGCTCAAGGTCGCGATGATCCTGCCCGGCCCGATCAGCGACAATGACTGGAACGCGGGCGGCTATGCCGGCCTCGAGGCGGCCGCCAAGAATCTCGGCATCGACGTCGCCTATACCGAGAACGTGACCGACGCGGACGCCGAGCGCGTGCTGCGCGACTATGCCTCGCGCGGCTACGGGCTGATCTTCGCCCATTCCTTCTCGTTCGGCGACGCGGCGCTCGCCGTGGCCGAGGATTTTCCGGACGTGAAGTTCATGGCCGGCACGGCGCAGCATCTGGCGCCCAATGTCGGCACCTATGACAATCCCGATTACCAGGGCGCCTATCTGACCGGCATGCTCTCGGCCGGCGCCAGCAAGTCGGGCGTCATCGGCTGGGTCGGCGGCAATCCCGCGCCGAACATGCTGGCGAACTACCATGCCTGGGTCGCCGGCGCGCAGGAGATCAACCCGAAGATCGACGTGAAGCTCTCCTGGCTCGGCTCGTGGTTCGACCCGCCCAAGGCCAAGGAAGCGGCGATCGCGCAGGTCGAGCAGGGCGCCGACGTGCTCTCCGCCCAGTCGGTCGGCGTGATCGATGCGGCCGTCGAGAAGGACGTGCTCGTCATCGGAGCGGTCTCGGACCAGAACCATCTCGGCCCGAAGGTCGTGCTCACCTCCGTGCTCTGGGATCTCGGCCCGCTCGTCACCGACGCCGCCAAGTCGGTGCAGGAGGGCAAGTGGGAGAGCAAGGCCTGGTCCTACGGCATCAAGGAAGGCTCGATCCGCCTCGCGCCGTTCCACGGCCTCGACGCCAAGGTCGACCCCAAGGTGCTGACGGCTGTCGACGCCAAGTTCCAGGCGATCAAGGACGGCCAGTTCGTGGTTCCGCACGACACGTCGATGGTCAAGTAGCCCTTGACCTCCGCGATCGGAGACGGGCCGGCGCCGCTGGATCTCAGCGGCATCACGGTCCGTTTCGGCTCCTTCACCGCCAATGACGCGGTCGACTTCTCGGTCGGCCGCGGCGAAATCCATGCCCTGCTCGGCGAGAACGGCGCCGGCAAGACGACGCTGATGCGCGTCGTCGCCGGCCTGATCATCCCGCAGGAAGGCACGATCCGGATCGACGGCCGGCCCGTCCGCCTCGCCTCCCCGCTCGATGCCGCGGCCGAGGGCATCGGCATGGTGCACCAGCACTTCATGCTGATCTCGACGCTGACCGTGGCGCAGAATGTCTGTGTCGGCATCGCCAAGGCCGGCCGCGTCTTCCCGGATCTCGCCAAGGTCGCGCGCGACCTCGAGGAGATCGGCGCGCGCTACGGCCTCCAGGTCGATCCGCATGCGCTGGTCGGCTCGCTCTCCGTCGCCAGCCGGCAGCGCGTCGAGATCGTGAAGGCGCTCTATCGCGGGGCGCGCATCCTCGTGCTCGACGAGCCGACGGCCGTGCTGGCGCCGCAGGAGGTCGACGGCCTCTTTCGCGTGCTGCGCATGCTGGCCGAGGCGGGCACGGCGATCGTCTTCATCAGCCATAAGCTCGGCGAGGTCATGGCGCTCAGCCACCGCGTCAGCGTGCTGCGCCATGGCCGCCTCGTCGCGACCAAGCCGACCGCCGATACGAATCCGGCCGAGCTCGCGCGACTGATGATCGGCGAGGACCTGGTCCTCCCCACGGTCGACGGCGCGCACACGCCGGGCCAGGTCGCGATCGAGACGCGCGGCGTCAGCCTGCGCGATGAGCTCGGCGTCACCCGGCTCTCCGATGTCTCGCTCGCCGCGCGCTCCGGCGAGATCGTCGGCGTCGCGGGCGTCGACGGCAATGGCCAGCAGCAACTGGCCGAAATCCTCGCGGGTCTCCAGGCGCCCGCCGCCGGCGCCGTGATCATGGCGTCGCCGAGCGGGCCCGTCGATGTCAGCCGCAGCGGCCCCGGCAGGCGGATCGCGCTCGGCCTCGCGCATATCCCCGAGGACCGGCACCATACGGCGCTGGTCGACATGTCGATCGCCGACAATGCCGTGCTCGATTCGATCGATCGCCCGCCGCTGGCGCGGCGCGGCTTCCTCGCGCATCGGGCGATCCGCGCCTTCGCGACGCGGCTGATCGCCGCCAATGACGTGCGCTGCACCGGGCCGGAGCAGGGCGTGATGACGCTTTCCGGCGGCAATCAGCAGAAGGTCGTGCTCGGCCGCGCGCTGGCGCATGACCCGCGCGTCATCGTCGCCGTGCAGCCGACGCGCGGCCTCGATCTCGGCGCCACCGCCTTCGTGCATCGCCAGCTTCTGGCCGAACGGGAAAAGGGTGCCGCCATCGTGCTGGTTTCCACCGAACTCGACGAGGTGCTGGCGCTGTCGGACCGCATCGTCGTCATGTTCGCCGGCCGCATCGTCGGCGCGATGAGCCGCGCCGAGGTCACGCTCGAGCGCCTCGGCGCCATGATGACGGGGCAGGCGGCATGAGTTCCAGCGAAGCCGCAGGCCCCTCCCCGTCCTCGGCGCTGGCCGGGCGCTCGGAGTTCGTCTCCAGCCTCCTCGCCGTCGTGCTGGCGCTCGCCGTCGGCGCGGTGCTGATCCTCGCCTGGGGCGCGAGCCCTGTCACCGCCTATGCCGCGCTCCTCGACGGCGCCTTCGGCTCGTGGAACAGCCTAGGCGAGACGCTGCTGCGCGCCATCCCGCTCACCTTCACAGGCCTCGCCATCGCGATCGCGTTCCGCGGCGGCACGTTCAATCTCGGCGCGGAAGGGCAGCTCTTCCTCGGCGCGACGGCCGCCGCCTGGGTCGGCCTCGCCATCCCCACCCTGCCCGCGCCGCTGCTGATCCCGGCCATGATCGTCACGGCGGCGTTTGTCGGCGCGCTCTGGTCGCTGCTCGCCGGCGTGCTCAAGCTGCGCTTCGGCGCCAACGAGCTGATCACCACGATCATGCTCAACTATATCGCCATCCTGTTCGTGTCCTATCTGCTGCGCGGCCCCTTGCAGGAGGCGGCCGGCTATCTGCCGCAGACCGAGCGTCTTTCCGCCAATGCGCGCTTCCCGGCGCTCATCGCTGGCACGCGACTGCATCTGGGTTTCCTGCTGGCGCTCGCCGCCGTCGTGCTCGCCCATATCGCGCTCTGGCATACGAGCTGGGGCTTCAAGCTGCGCGTCGTCGGCCTCAACGCCCGCGCCGCGCTCAATGCCGGCTACAATGTCCGCCTCCTGACGCTCTCCGCCTTCGTGGTCAGCGGCGTGCTGGCCGGCCTCGCCGGCTATATGGAGGTCGTCGGCGTGCAGCGACGCATGATCGAGAACCTCTCGCCCGGCTTCGGTTACACCGGCATCATCGTCGCCCTGCTCGGCCAGACGAGCCCGTTCGGCGTCCTCGCCGCGGCGATCCTGTTCGCCGGCCTCCAGGTCGGCGGCAGCACGATGCAGACCGCCTCGGGCGTGCCGAGCACGCTGACGACGATCATCCAGGGGCTGGTCGTGCTCTTCGTCATCGGCCGCGGCGCCGTCGATCTCTTCCTCGCGCGGCGGGGGGCGAAATAGCCATGGACCCGATCGCTTTCGTCACCGACCCGGTCATGCAGGGCTTCCTGCAGGCGACGACGCGTCTCGCCATCCCCATCATGCTGGCGGCGCTCGGCGGCATGTTCGCGGAGCGCGCGGGCGTGCTCAACATCGCCCTCGAAGGCATGATGCTCGCCGGCGCCTTCACCGGCTTTGCCACGGCCTATGCGAGCGGCAGCCTCTGGCTCGGCGTGGCGCTCGGCATGAGCGCGGGCGCCGTCATCGGGCTGGTGCTCGCCTTCTATACGGTGAAGCTCACCAGCAACCAGGTCGTGGTCGGCATCGCGATCAATTTGATGATGATCGGCGCGACGAGCTATGCCTTCCGCGCGATCTTCGGCCCCGGCACCGACGCGCCGCGCGTCACGCCCTTCCCGCCGGTGAACATCCCGATCCTCGCCGATATCCCGATCCTCGGCCCGCTCTTCTTCCAGCAGGGCGTGCTCGTCTATGCCGCCTTCGTGCTGATCCCGCTCAGCTGGATCGTGATGTCGCGCATGTCGGCCGGCATGGCGATCACCGCCGTCGGCGAGCATCCGGAAGCGGCCGAGACGCTCGGCATCTCCGTCGCCCGCGTGCGCACGCTCTGCCTCGTCGCCTCCGGGCTCATCGCCGGTCTCGGCGGCGCCTTCCTGTCGCTGAGCGCCACCGGCCTCTTCCTCGACAACATGACCGCCGGACGCGGCTATATCGCGCTGGCGATCCTGCTGCTCGGCCGGCGCAATCCATGGGGCATCGCGGCGGCAGCCGCGCTGTTCGGCGGCGCCGATGCGTTCCAGCTGCGCGGGCAGGGCTTCGGCAGCGGCATCCCCTATCAGTTCCTGGTCATGCTCCCCTACATCCTCACCATCGTGGTGCTGATCGGCTTTGCCGGCAAGGGTCGCGACCCCGCCGCCCTCGGCCGGCCCTTCCAGCGCAACCGCGCCGAATAGAGACACGCCATGATCATCGACAGCCATCTGCATCTCGACTTCGATGAATTCGCTGAGGACCGCGACGCGGTGATGGCGCGCGCCGCCGCGGTGGGCGTCGAGGCCTATGTGACGATCGGCATCCGCGTGCGGGATTCGGCGCGCGTCATCGCCGTCGCGGAGGCCTATGACAACGTCTTCTGCACGGTCGGGACGTTGCCCCATCTCGCCGATGAGGAGCACGATGTCACGGCCGACGAGATCATCGCGCTGACGCATCACCCGAAGGTGGTCGGCATCGGTGAAGCCGGGCTCGACCGCGTCTATGGCAATGCGGCCTGGCCGGCCCAGACGGCCGTCTTCGCGGCCCATATCGAGGCCGCGCAGCGCACCCAGCTGCCGCTCGTCATCCACTCCGTCCGCGAGGACGAGGCGATGGCCGGCATGCTGCGCGAAGCGCATGCGAAAGCCCCCTTCCCCTTCGTGGTGCATGCCTTCTCGGGCGGTCCGCTTCTCGCGGAGACGACGCTCGCGCTCGGCGGTTATTTCGGCTTCGGCGGGCTGCTCACCTATCCGGGCAATGATCTCCAGCGCGAGATCGCTGCCGCCCTCCCCGCCGATCGGCTGCTGCTGGAAACGGATTCGCCCTCGCTCGCCCCGGCGCCGCTGCAGGAGACCCGCAACGAGCCGGCCAATATCGTTCTGACGGCGCAGCTTCTGGCCAAGCTGCGCGGCACCGATGTCGGCAGCCTCGCGGCGCAATGCAGCGCCAATACAAGGCGCCTCTTTTCCAAGGCCTTCGCCGCGCGATCCGCCTGATCAGCAGCACCGCCCGACGCCAGGAGCAACGCCGATGACCGACAGACGCTATGTCCTCGCCGTGGCCCAGATGGGGCCGATCGCCCGCAGCGACAGCCGCGCCGCCGTGGTCGCCCGGCAGATCGAATTGCTCCGCGAGGCCCATGCCCGCGGCGCCGCCTTCGTCGTCTTCCCGGAGCTGGCGCTGACCACCTTCTTCCCGCGCTGGATCCTCGGCGAAGACGAGCGGCAGTCCTTCTACGAGACGGAAATGCCGAATGCCGACACGGCGCCCCTGTTCGCGGAGGCTGCGCGGCTCGGCGTCGGCTTCTATCTCGGATATGCGGAGATAGAGGCCGGACACTTCTTCAACACCGCGATCGTCGTCGACCGCGCCGGCAAGATCATCCTCAAATATCGCAAGGTGCACCTCCCCGGCACCGCCGAGCCGATCCCGGGCCGCACGCTGCATCATCTCGAAAAGCGCTATTTCGAGCCCGGCAATCTCGGCTTTCCGGTCGCCCGGACCGACTACGGCATCGCGGGCGCGCTGATCTGCAACGACCGCCGCTGGCCCGAGGCCTATCGCATGCTCTCGCTGCAGGGCGCCGAGGTGGGCTTCATCGGCTACAACACGCCCGACGATCACACCGGCGATTTCGACTTCGACAACCTGACCTCGTTCCACAACCAGCTCTCGCTGCAGGCTGGCGCCTATCAGAACTCGATGTGGCTGGGTGCCGCCGCGAAATGCGGCAATGAGGAAGGCTCGCGGATGATCGGCGACTCGATGATCGTCGCCCCCTCCGGCCAGATCGCGGCACAGGCACTGACGACGGGCGACGAGGTGATCACAGCGCGCATCGATCTCGACATGGCCTCGCTCTATCGCCGCACGATCTTCGATTTCGCGCGCCATCGCGAGCCCGAGCAATACCACCTCATCACCACCCGCAAGGGACCGGTCGTGGAGGTCTGACTGGCATGGGCGAGCCGCAGCGCAGGATCAATCCGGTCGGTGACATGCTGGCGGGCCTGCGCCGCGAGCGCC
The DNA here is from genome assembly GCF_014196455.1 of Kaistia hirudinis. Lineage (GTDB taxonomy): Bacteria > Pseudomonadota > Alphaproteobacteria > Rhizobiales > Kaistiaceae > Kaistia > Kaistia hirudinis. The sequence continues at coordinate 370,645 of NZ_JACIDS010000001.1, read as the reverse complement.
GCTGGACGCTCGCCGACGTGTCGCGTCTCACCGGCGTCTCGATCTCCTCCCTGTCGAAGATCGAGAACGGCGTCTCGGCTCCCGCCTATTCCGTGCTGGTTCGCCTCGCGGAGGGGCTCAAGATCGACATCAGCGCCCTACTCGTCAGCCCGCGAGAAGCCCTCGGCACCGGCGCGCGCGGCATCACGCGCAAGGGGGAAGGTCCGAGCTATGTCAACGAGATGGGGAGCTACGAGGATGTCGCCGCCGCGCTCTCCGGCAAGACGATGCAGCCGATGATCATCGACATCCCGTTTCGCGACGACAGCGACACGCGGGTCCGCTCGGAGCATCGCGGCCAGGAATATGTCCTCGTGCTCAAGGGCGCCGTCATCTTCGAGATGGCCGCGCATGAGCCGGTCATCCTCGGCGAGGGCGACAGCCTCTATTTCGACTCCGCCGTGCAGCATGGTTTCTCCGCCGAGGGGCCTGAAGGCGCGCGCATCCTCTCGGTCTGCCACGCCGTGAACGCGCCCGCTCTTCAGCCGAAGCCCGCCTAGGCGTCCCCTTCATTAACGAGACCCCGCACCTTTCTCGCCGATCCACGACAAGGCCCGCTCCCATGACCCGGTCCCCGCTTCCAGACGACCTCCTGCTGAATGCCCGCGACGATGTCGCGGTCCGGCAGAACCTGCTGCTCGTCGCCCTTGGCCGGCGCCCCGCCGACCGCATACTGCGCGTCGGCCGGCTGTTCGAGGCTGGAACCGGCAGCTGGATGGAGGATGCCGAGATCGTCATCGCCGGACGGCGCATCGCCTTTGTCGGCCCGCGCGGCAGCTATCCCGGCACGGCGGCGGAGATCGTCGAGCGGCCAAACCTCTCGGCGGTGCCCGGCTTCGGCGAGGTCCACAAGCACATCGAATCGAGCCATGTGACGCCGGAATATGAGGCGGCGCTGGTCATTCCGCGTGGCTGCACCTGGGCCTGCGAGGCGAGCCACGAATATTCGAACGTCAACGGGCCGCGAAACCTCGAATTCTGGCTGACAGCGCGCGCCGCCGGCTCGCCAATGAAGATCTTCCCCCTGCCCGGCTCGGCCGTGCCGCCGACCGCCTATGAAGGCGGCGGCGGATATTTCGGCCATGACGAGCAGGCGACCTTCATGGCGAACGCCATGGTCGCCGGCCTCGACGAGGTCATGGACTGGCCGGCCGTCTGCAACGCCGACAATCCGAGCCATGACCGGCTCTGGGGCATGATCGAGGCGACGATCGCCGCGCGCGGCGTCGTGGAAGGTCATGCGGCCGGTATCCGCGATCTCCCCAACATCAATGCCTTCGCGGCGGCGGGCCTTGCTTCGGACCATGAATCCTGGACCGCCGAAGAGGCGTGGGACAAGATTCGGCACGGCCTCTTCCTCGAGATCCGCGTCCATTCCATGCCCGATATCGTCAAGGGCCTGCTGGAGCGCGGCCTCACCGACTGGTCGCAGGTCGCCTTCGCGACCGACGACCGCACGGCCTCCGATACGCTGAAGCTCGGCGGCACCGACCACAATGTCCGCACCGCGATCGCGGCCGGGCTGTCGCCGGAAAAGGCGATCCAGTGCGTGACTATCAATCCGGCGCGCCATATGCGCCTGACGCCCCATGTCGGCCTGATCGCGCCCGGCCGCTTCGCCGACATCGTGCTGATGGACGACGTCGCGAAGATCTCGATCGTCGAGGTCTGGGCGGACGGTCAGCCTGCGGCGAAAAGCGGGCGCTATGTCGGCGCGCTGCCTGAGATCACCTGGCCGGACTGGGCGCGGCAGTCGGTCAACATCCCGCGCACGATCACGGCAGCCGATTTCGCGATCCTGCATGACGGGCCGGTCGCCAAGGCCGCCCTGCTGCGGCCGTTCCATTGGGCGCCGGACTTCATCACCACCGAGCTGCCGGTCGAAAACGGCGCGGTGCAGCGCGACACGGACCGCAACATCACCAAGTTCGCGATCATCGACCGCCATACCGGCGCGGCGCGGGTCGCGAAGATGTTCTGGCTCGGCTGCGGGCCGAAGACGCCGGATACCGCCGTCGGCTGCACCGTCGCCCATGACCAGCACAATCTGTGGATCGTCGGCTCCTCCGATGCCGCCATGGCGCTGGTCGCCAATCGCATGCGCGAAACGCAGGGCGGCTGGGTCCTCGCCTCGGGCGGCACCGTCAAGGCCGAGGTCCGCTACGAGATCGGCGGGCTGATGACGCATCGCAGCGCCGAGGCGCTGGATGCGGAGATGGAGGCCTTCTACGCCGAGGCGAATGCGATCGAGTGGCTCTACGAGCCGACCTTCTCGCCGCGCTGGTGGCCGGGCTTCCCCGAACGCCTCCAGTTCGCGACGCTGACCTGCGCGCCCTGGGCCTGGGCGCTCGTCGCCCCGAGTGATGCTATTCCCCAGGGCTTCGTCAACGTGCAGACCGGCGCAACCCATCCCGTCGTCTGGTAAGGTCCGCACCCGATCCAATCCCCGGAGACCGAGATGAGCGAGACCACCGGCATCGACATGAAGACCTTCTGGCGCACCCTCGGCATGCGCGCCACCGGCATGACCGTCGTCACCGCCGACAGCGACGAAGGTCCGGTCGGCTTCCTCGGTCTTTCGGCCAGCCATGTCACGGCCGACCCGGCGACGATGATCGTCTCGATCGACCGCAAGACCAGCGCGCTCGCCGGCATCGTCTCGCGCCGCCACTTCGCGATCAACTATCTGCCGGCCGAAGCCGCCGCCCTCGCCGATGCCTTCGGCGGCCGGACCGGCGTATCGGGTGCCGACCGTTTCGCGGAGGGCGAATGGACCACGCTCGCCACCGGCGCGCCGGTTCTGAAGGCGGCGCTCGGCGTGTTCGACTGCGCCGTCGACGAGTTCATCGAGCGCGGCAACATCGTCATCGCCATTGGCGGCGTCCGGGCGACGGCGGTCAACCCGGACGGGACGCCGCTCGTCTTCTTCCGCGGCAAGAGCTGGAAGGGCGTCGGCGAGCCGCTCTGACCCGCCGGCGCCACGCCCTCACTCGACGACGATCAGGTCCTGGAAGCCGTTGGTCAGCTTCTCGCCACCCTCCGGCCGCACGACGACGCAATCCTCGACCCGGGCCGAGAAACTGCCGTCCTGCAGGATGCTCGGCTCGACCGTGAAGATCATGCCTTCCTGCACGACGGTGTCGCTGCCCTTGGTCAGGAAGGGCGGCTCATGCACGTCGGCACCGATGGAATGGCCGAGGCGATGGCGGAAAGCCTTGTCATAACCGGCACTTGCGATCACGTCGCGCGCCGCCTTGTCGACCTCGGCGCAGGTCGCCCGGTCGGCCTTCAGCGCCGCAATGCCGGCCGCCTGCGAATCCATGATCAGGCGATGCACCTTGATCTGTTCCGCGCTCGGCGCGCCGAACGAAACCGTGCGGCCATAGTCGTAGCACATGCCGTCATGCACCGCACCGAAGTCGAGCAGCACGGAAACTGGCGGATTGAGCTTGCGCGGCCAGGTCTTCAGCGGCTGGCCGAGCACCATCGGATGATTTGTACCGGTATTATACAGTGAGGTTGTGAACGACGGCCCGAGCGAGCCGTGCCGTTTCATCTGATAATCAAGCTCGGAGACGACATCGAGCTCGGTCATGCCGAGCTTGAACGTGGCGATGGCGTCGGTCAGCGCCGCCTCGGTGATGACGCCGGCCGCGCGCATGGTCGCGATCTCGTCGGCATCCTTGATGACGCGGAGCTTCCGCAGCAGCGCCGTCGCCGAGACGAAGCACGCATCCGGGATCAATTTCTGCAGCTGGATCAGCGATTCCGCCTCGGCATTCTCGCTGACGGCGATCCGCGGCGAAGGTGGCAGCTTCATCTCGTCGATGATGCCTTTCGCCATCACGGCCGGATCGTCCCAATCGCCGAGCACGCGGATTTCGAATCCCTCGATGCCGCCCTTGCCGCCTAGCTCCGCCGTCATTCGCGGCAGTGTCAGGATCGGTCCCCGATCTGCCGAGAGCCAGGCGCCTTCGAGCCAGGCGCCGGGATGCAGCACGCGGCCATAGTTCGGAATATCGCGATGGATTCCAGTGAGATAGTCGAGATCGGTGCCGATATGGAAGAAGACGAGATCGGCGGCGTCGGCGATCAGGGCTTGGAAGCGCTGCATGCGCTGCTGGGTGCGGGTCATCATGCGTCTCTCGTCTATAGATGGTTCAGGTCAATGCGGCTTCGGCGCGATGGCAGGCGACGGTGCGTCCGGGCGCGAGCAGCCGCCATGCCGGCTCCTCGACCGAGCAGCGTTCGAGCGCAATCGGGCAACGCGGATGAAACCGGCAGCCGGACGGCGGCGCGGCGGGGTCGGGCACGTCGCCGGGCAGGTCGGCGGGCAGCCTGCCCTCCCCGTCCGGCTCGGTGATCGCGCCGATCAGCCCGGCGGAATAGGGATGCAATGGCCGCTGCCAGAGGGCCTCGCTCGGCGCCATCTCGACGATCTTGCCGAGATACATCACCGCGGTGACATCGGCGATGCGGCGGACGATCGAAAGGTCGTGCGAGATGAAGAGCAGACCGACATCCAGCTCCTCGACCAGCTCGACGAGAAGATTGGCGATCGAGGCCTGCGCCGAGGCATCCAGCGCCGAGATCGGCTCGTCGGCGACGATGCAGCGCGGGTCGGCCGCCAGCGCGCGGGCAATCGCGATGCGCTGGCGCTGGCCGCCGGAGAACTGATGCGGAAAGCGATCGGCAATCCCCGCTGAAAGCCCAACGCGTTCAAGGCATTCGCCGACGGAAAAGCGCCGGCCGCCATGCCCCTCGGAAACCCTGATCCCGTCGGCGATGAGGTCACCGATCTTGCGACGCGGGTTGAGCGAGGAAAACGGATCCTGGAACACCATCTGCAGACGCCGCTGCGGCGCCGGCCGCGCCTTGCGGCCGAGCGGCACGACGCGCTCGCCGTCGAAGGTGACCGAGCCGCCCGCGGGATGGATCAGGCCGACGGCCGTCTTGCCGAGCGAGGACTTGCCGCAGCCGGATTCGCCGACCAGCGCCACGATCTGGCCCGCCTCGACATCGAGGTTGCAGCCGGCGACGGCCGTTACCGTGCCGCCGGAATGGCCGCGATAGGACACGACGAGGTCGCGGATCGACAGCAAGCTCATGCCGGCACCGCCGACAACGGATCGACGGGACAGGCGATGGCGCGGCCGGGCTGGACGTCGCGCAGCTCCGGGATATCCGCGCGGCAGATATCCTCGGCAAAGCGGCAGCGCGGATGGAACGCACAGCCGGCCGGAAAGCGCCCGATTGCCGGCGGCGAGCCTGGCAGCGCGGTGAGCGGATGATCGGACGGGCTGCCATGCGGCAACGCGTCGAGCAGCCCGCGTGTATAGGGATGGCGCGGCCGAGCCAGAACCTCGGCTCGCGCGCCGCGCTCGACGACGCGGCCGGCATACATGACATAGACGCGATCGGCGAGCGCCGACATCACGCCGAGATCATGCGTGATCAGCAAGACCGAGAGCTTCAGCTCGCGCCGCAATTGCTCGATGAGGCGAAGGATTCCGGCCTGCACCGTCACGTCGAGCGCCGTGGTCGGCTCGTCCGCGATCAGCAGCTTCGGCCCGGTCACCAGCGCCGAGGCGATGGCGATACGCTGGCGCATGCCGCCGGAGAACTGATGCGGAAAGCGCGCCATGGCCGCGCGCGGGTTGGGGATGCGCACCCGCTCCAGCATGTCGATCGCGATCTTGTCCGCCTCGGCGCGCCCGATCTTGCGGTGAAAGACGAGATGTTCGGTCATCTGCCGGCCGACGGATAGCATCGGATGCAGCGCCGTCATCGGGTCCTGGAACACCATGGCGACGTCCTTGCCGCGCAGTTCCGCCTGCGCGCGGCCATCGGCGGCGGAGAGCTCACGCCCGGCGAAGTGGATCATGCCGCCGGTCTTGGCACCCCCGGGGAGCAGCCCGAGCACGGCGAGCGCCGACAGCGTCTTGCCGCTGCCGCTCTCGCCGGCAAGGCCGACGATCTCGCCCTCGCCGATGGAGAGATCGACGCCGCGCACCGCGCTCGCCCGTCCGCCATCGGCGGTCGGCAGGCTGATGGTCAGCCCCTCGATGGCGAGAAGGGGTTGCCGCTCGGCCATTATCGGAACGCCTTCGCCGTGCGCGGATCGAGCGCGTCACGCAGCGTATCGCCGAGGAAATTCGCGGCGAGCACGACCAGGAGGATGGCGAGACCCGGAAACACCGACAGCCACCATTTGTCGAAATATTTCGAGCCTTCCGAGACCATGGAGCCCCATTCGGGCGCCGGAGGCTGCGCGCCGAGGCCGAGGAAGGAAAGGCCGGCGAGGATCAGCACGGCATGGCCGAACTCGAGCGCCGCCAGCACGACGAGCGGCCCCATCACGTTCGGCCGCACATCGACCCAAAGCGCGCGCGCCGTGGAGACGCCGAGCAGCCGACTCGACTGCACATAGGGCTCGTCGCGAATGGTGAGGATCATCGAGCGCACGACGCGGGCATAGATCGGCCAGCTAACGACCACGACAGCCAGAACCGCGTTGAAGAGGCCTGGCCCGAGCGCGGCCACCACCGCCATGGCGAGGATGATGTCGGGAAATGCCATCACCAGATCGGCGGCGCGCATGATGAAGCCGTCGATCCAGCCACCGAAATAGCCGGCGATGGCACCGAGCAGCGTGCCGATGACGCTCGCCATGATCACGAGCTGCAGCGCATAGGGCAGCGAGACCCGCGCGCCATAGATGACGCGGGCGAAGACGTCGCGGCCGATCTGGTCGGTTCCGAACCAGTGCTCGGCCGAGGGCGCCATGAAGCGACGCCCGACCTGGTCGATCGGCCCATGCGCCGTCAGCCAGGGCGCAAAGATCGCCAGGAGCACGATGATGACGAGCAGCGCCGCGCCGACGAGGCCGAGCGGCTGCGTCCAGGCCGAGCGGCGCATCAGGCGGCGTCGCGGCCGCGCCGGCACATCCTCGACAAGGGGAGCCGCGTCACTCATCCGAGGCGAATCCGCGGGTCGATGAAGGCGTAGATCAGGTCAACCGCCATGTTGACGAGGATATAGATCACCGCGACGACGAGACTGACGCCCATGATCGCGCGGAGGTCGAGCGCCAGCGCGCTCTTATAGGCGTATTGGCCGATGCCGGGCCACGAGAATACGGATTCGACCAGCACCGTCCCGGAGAGCATGCGGCCGAAGGCCATACCGGCCACGGTCACGATTGCGGCGAGAGCCGGCCGCAGCGCATGGCGGAGGATGACGGTTCGGGTCGGCAGACCCTTGGCGCGGGCCGCGCGCACATAATCCTGACTGAGCGATTCGAGCATGGCCGCGCGCGTGAAGCGGGTGATCGAGCCGATCGTGTAGATCGCGAGCACCGCCGCCGGCAGCACGATATGGCTGAGCGCAATGCCGAAGGTCGCCCACTGCCCCGCCAGCAGCGCGTCGATCGTGAACATGTTGGTGATGGAAGGCGGCGCCTTGCCGCCCGGATTGAGGCGGCCGACACCGGGCGCAATGCCGAGCTTGAAGAAGAAGACATAGAAAGTGACCAACGCCAGCCAGAAGGTCGGCACCGAGACGCCGGCGAGCGAAATGACGCGGATGATCTGATCGGGCCAGCGGTCGCGGGCGATCGCCGCCAGCACGCCGAGCGATATGCCGATGACGAGCGCCAGGATCATGGCCGCCGATGCGAGCTCGATCGTCGCCGGGAGATATTGCGACAGATCCGTCGTCACCGGGCGATGGGTCTGCTGCGATTCGCCGAGATCGCCATGGACGAGCCGTTCCAGATAGAGCGCGTATTGCTGCGGGATCGGCTGGTCGAGACCATAGCGCGCACGGAACGCGGCGACGATCTCGGGATCGCTCGCCGCCCGATCACCGAGATTGGCGGAGACCGGATCGCCAGGCACCACCTGCGTCAGTGCGAAGGAGACGAAGGTGATGCCGAGGCACAGCAGCGCGCCGACGAAGAGCCGGCGCACCACGAAACGCAGGAGGTTCGGCAACGCATACCAGGACTTCCGAAGATATGTCATTGCCGGACGCGACGATCCTATTGCTTGGCCGGCGCGATCGCCGTCAGGTCGATCGTCCACATCGCGTTGTATTCGACCGGCTCAAGCGTCTTCGAGCTCGCCATGGAGAAGGCGGGCTGGAACAGGGACGTGAACGGCCCCTGCTCGTTCAGCTTCTTCTGCCACTCGTCATAGAGCGCGGTGCGCTTCGTCTGGTCGATCTCGACCGCCGCCTTCTTGGCGATCTCAGCGACTTCGGGCGCGGTGCCTTCCTTCCAGCCGGCGCGGAGGCCAACCTTCTCGCCGGGTCCAAACAGCAGATAGTCGCTCGGATCGGGGAAGTCCGGACCCCACCACACGATCGTCATCGGCAGCGTGCCGGCGCGATAATTGTCGAGGAAGGTCGAGACCGGCGAGGGCTTCAGGTCGGCGGTGATGCCGACTTCCTTGAGGTCGGCCTGCATCTTCGCCGCGACATCGGCGAAGGAGATGCCGTTCTTGGTGATGTCGGAGACATAGGTCAGCTCGATCACCGGATCCTTGATGCCGCTCTTGGCGAGCGCCGCCTTGGCGCCCTCGACATCGCGCTTGGGACCTTCGGCCGTCGGCAGCGCGCCGGCGAACATCGTCGGGATGATCGAGCCCGGCCGCGCCGCGCCCTCGCCGGCGATTTCGAGCAGCCCGTCATAGTCGATCGCGAGGCGCACGGCCTGCTGGAAGTCGCGATTGGCGGCGACCTTCGAGATCTCGGGGTTGGAGTTCGTGAACATGAACACGACATCCGCGCCCGGGACGGACAGCGTGTAGGCCGTGTCCTTGATCGCGTCGAGCTGGTCGGGACGCAGATCGAGCGCGATCTGGCTGTCGCCGCGCATGACGTTCATCTGCTGCGCGCTGGTGTCGACATTGCGCACGACGATCTGGTCGTAATTCGGCTTCGCGCCCCAATAGGCGTCGTTCTTCTTCAGCACGACCTCGGCGGCCATGTCGAACTTGTCGAGCACATACGGGCCCGAGCCGGCGGAGGCCGTCGCGAAGAAGGTGTCGGCACGGTCGGTCTTGTCGGCGCCCTCGTCGGCCGAGCCCTGGTTCGCCTTCACGACCTTCGCATTGACGATGCCGAGTGCCGGATTGGCGAGCTTGTACGGGAGGCCGGGATCGGGCTGCTCGGTGGTGAGGACGATCTCGCCGTCCTTCGAGCCCTTCGCGACGGTCACGCCGTCGAGCAGGAAGGACGGGCTGCCCTTCACATTCTTCACGCGGTTGAACGAGAAGATCACGTCATCGACCGTCACCGGCGAGCCGTCGGAGAACTTCGCCGCCGGATTGAGCTCGAAGGTGAAGGTCTTCGCGTCGGAGCTGATCGTCGGAACGCTCGCCAGCGAGGGCTCCAGCTTCGTCAGGTCGCTGCCCTTGAAGGTGATCAGCGTCTCATAGACGGGATGCAGCACGAGATTGGCCGTCGGCTCGAACTCGCGTGCCGGGTCCGCCGTCTTCAGCTGGAACGCCGTATCCACGACCAGCGTGCCGGCCTCCTGCGCGAACGCGCCCCAGACCGTTGCCATGCTCGCGGCGAAAGCCAGCGGCAGGACGCGATAGTTCCGTTTCGTCATTCTCATCGATGGTCCCCTCTTTTGACCCCATTATGATCACGCCCAAGAGATGAACAACAGCAATTGACGGTCGTGCACCGGTCAAACGAGAGGAAGAGATCGGGAGGCACCTGCGAGCGCGTCGAAGTTGCCCGGCGCAGCCCTGAAGACCCGCCGAAATCAGCCGACGTTTTGCCGTCCGAACGACACGATCGCGATCAGTCGTCGCCTTCGCCGCTAAGGTGATTGCGGACGGATTGCTTGACCTGGCCCATATGGGTGAGCAGGCCCGAGACGACGATCGGATCGACATCGGCCAGCATGTCGCGCAACCATTGCTCATGCGCTTCGGCCATCGCGGCGAAGGTGCGACGGCCCTTGTCGGTCAGCATCGCGACGGTAACGCGGCGGTCGTCATCGAGGCGCTCGCGCGCGACATACCCGTCCTGCTCGAGGCGCTCGACCAGGCCGGTGACATTGCCATTGGTGACCATGGCGCGGCGGGAGAGTTCGCCCAGCCGCAGCCCGTCTTTCTCGCGATATAGCTGCGACAGGATATCGAACTGCGGCAGCGTCGCGTCGAACTCGCGGCGCAGCCGGCGGCGGATTTCCTGCGAGATCAGCTTGGAAGTCGAGAGCACCCGCAGCCACAGCCGAAGCTCCTGCTTCTTGCCGTCCTGCGTATCACTGACGATGGCTTCCAGATCGACCGACATTCACCTGTCCTGCAATCGGGCATCGCGCCGATCATGTTTCGACGGGCCGGAGATACTTCATGTTTCAAGCGACTGGCAAGGCATTCCGGCGCCGGCCCTCGTCCGCTCAGCGCGCGAGCATCTTCGCGAGCATGTAGCCCGAGCCGGCGCCGGTGCCGGCCCCCGGCCAGGTACCCGCGCCGCAGACATAGAGATTGGGCACCGGCGTCTTGTAGCGCGAATGGCCGGCGACAGGCCGGAACAGGAAGTTCTGCGCCAGATGATGCGAGCCCGACAGGCTGTCGCCGCCGATGAGGCTCGGATTCTCCGCTTCCAGATCGGCCGGCGAAAGGACGGCACGGCTCCGCACCTTGGCGCGCGTTCCCGGCGCATAGCGCTCGATGATCGCCAGCGCGCGGTCGGCATAGGCCTCCTTCGCTTCGTCCCAGTTCGTTGCCGTGATCACGCCGGCCGCGTCGCCGCGGATCTGCGCGGGCAGGACGCGCACCTGCACCCACAGCACATGCTTGCCCGCGGGCGCGCGGCTGGGGTCGAGGGTGGTCGGCTGGCCGACAACCAGAGCCGGCTCGACCGGCAGCAAGCCGGACATCGCCTCGGAATAGACGCGGTTCATCATCGCCATGTCGGGTGCGATATGGACATAGGCGTAGTCCCGAAGCGCGGCGCCAGCGCTCCAATCCGGCAGGTCGTCCATCGCCAGATGGATCATCATCGCCGCCGGCCCGGGTCGGAATTTGCCGAGCGCCCGGCGATAATCGGCCGCGCCCGCCGCGGCCGGGACCAGCCGCTCGAAGGTCACGCGCGGATTGACGTTGGAGATGACGGCGCGCCGCGCCGCGAGGACGCGGCCATCGGCGAGGCGAACGCCGCTCGCCTTGCCGCCGGTCATCTCGATGGCGGCCACGGGCGCATCCAGCAGCAACGTTCCGCCCTTCGCCGCGAACAGCGCGGTCATGGCGCGAATGATCGTGTCGGCGCCGCCCTTGCCGATCACCATGCCAAAGAGCTGGTTGGTCATCGATTCGAGATAGGGGAACAGCGCGCCGCCCGCGACATCCGGGGCAAAGTCGAGATGCAGCCCCCAGGCGGCCAAGGTCGCCTTCAGCTTCTCGCTGGCAAAATGATCGTCGAGGAATTCGCGCGGCGAGGACAGCAGCAGCCGGCCGAGGTCATAGAGCATGGGCCAGCCGCCGGCCCGCCAGGCCTTCCAGACCACCTTGAGGGCGGCCGCCGAGGGCATAGGCGACCCGAGCAGGCCGAAGATGTGCGGCGCCTTGCGGCCGAAATCGTCCAGCATCGCCTGCCAGGCGCCGGCATCCTCGTCCGACAGGGCCCTTATGCCGGCAAGCGTCGCGGCGACATCCGTCCCGACGCCCAGATGGGTTCCGTCGGGAAAGACGCTGGCGAAGCAATGCGGCGCCGGGACGAAGGCGAGGCCGTGCTCGGCCAGCACATCCTTATAGGTCGCGTGGAATGCCGAGCCCGCGAACATGGAGAGGTTCATCGCGCAGAGGTCGTGGCGGAAGCCCGGCTCCGTGACCTCCTGCGTCTTCACCGCGCCGCCCGGCACGGCCGCGCGCTCCACCACCGCGACACGCCATCCCTTAAAGGTTAAATCGATGGCGGCGGCGAGCCCGTTATGACCGGCACCGATGACGACGGCGTCAAAATGATCCATGTCGACCCCTGGAAGCGGATTATGTGATTATATCTTTGAATGCATATATTCAGGCCGTTATCGGCACAAGAGCGGTCTGGGCACACACGCCGCCCTGCCGGCGCACTGCCTCGATCTTTGGCGCGATATGGCTGTTTTTAAGGAGTATCGGCGTTGGATGGGGCATCGCCAGCCGCCTTCGCGCCGGCCATCACAGATAGTTGCAGGCTCATATTTTATGATCTAGGCTTCCTGCGTGCATCAGGATGGCCGGCATGCGCTGAGCGCCCGGACGGCCGCCAAGAATAAGCCGAAGGGAACCTCGTATGTCCGATCAAACCGCTCTCGCAGCGCTCGCCGCCGGTCTCGTCGCCGGATCCATCAAGGTCGTGGATCTCACCGCGCCGCTGGGACCGGAGACCCCGGTACTTTATCTGCCGCCGCAGTTCGGCAACAACACGCCGAATGTGAAGGTGCACAAGATCTCGGCCTATGACCAGGACGGCCCGTTCTGGGCCTGGAACTGGCTGGAACTCGGCGAGCATACCGGCACGCATTTCGACGCGCCCTGCCACTGGATCACCGGCAAGGACCTGCCCGAAAACACGACCGACACCATCCCGCCGCAGAACTTCGTCGCGCCGGTCAATGTCATCGACCGTTCGAAGGAAGCGGCGGCAAACCCGGACTACCTGCTCACCGTCGAGAGCATCAAGGAATGGGAAGCCGAGCACGGCGCCATCGAACCCGGCACCTGGGTGTTGCTCCGCACCGACTGGTACAAGCGCAACGGCTCGACCGAGGCCTTCCTGAACGCCGATGAGAACGGCCCGCATTCGCCGGGACCGACCGCAGAGGCAATCGAGTACCTGATCGGCAAGGGCATCATCGGCTGGGGCCAGGAGACGATCGGCACCGACGCCGGTGCGGCCGGCGGCATGAACCCGCCCTTCCCGGCCCACAATCTGATGCACAAGGCCAATCGCTATGGCCTCGCGAGCCTCAGCCATCTCGACAAGCTGCCGCCGAAGGGGGCGATCCTGATCGCCGCGCCGCTGAAGTTCGTGCAGGGCACCGGCTCGCCGGTCCGCGCGCTGGCGCTGCTGGCCTGATCAATAGGGCAGAACAGCGGCGCGCTACTTCCCTCGGGAACGGCGCGGCGCCCTGCCTCGATCAGCCTGAACCTGCCGCGGATGCTGCCGGTCATCCCGCCTGCCCTTCGGGCCGATGCCGTCAGCCCCGCTCGCTGCCAGCCAAGGGGAGGTCCGCGCGTGAACGCTCCGACGACAGCCTATGACCACATCATCATCGGCAGCGGCATCAATGCCCTCGTGGCCGCCGCCATGCTCGGCAAGAAGGGCCGCAAGGTCCTGCTGCTCGAACGCAACCCGGTGATCGGCGGCTGCCTCCGCACCGAAGAGATCACCCGCCCCGGCTTCGTGCACGATGTGATGGCCACCACCATGGTGCTGTTCATCACCTCGCCGGCCTATGCGGCGCTCGGCAAGGACCTCGAGGCGCGCGGGCTCGAGTTCGCCCATTGCCCGACGCCGACGGGCGTACTCCGCCCCGATGGGAGCCACGCGATCCTCAGCATGGACCGCGCCCGCAACATCGCGCATTTCGACGCCCTTGCCGCCGGCGACGGCACGGCCTTCGAGCGCGAGATGGGCCGTTTCGGCGGCAATGCCGGCTTCGTCTTCGGCCTGCTCGGCGGCGAGCTCTGGACCGCAGCGACGCTCAAGCTCGTCGCGAAGGAGGCCTGGAAGCGCGGGCTTAAGGGACTCGCCGCCTTCTTCGGCGAGGCGCTCGCCCCCGCGCGCGGCTATCTGGAGACAACCTATCGCTCCGAGGAGATGCGTGCGCTGTTCGCGCCCTGGGCGCTGCATTGCGGCCTCGGGCCGGAGAGCGCCTATTCCGCCGAGATGACAAAGGTCATCGGCTTCGCGATCGAGATGGCCGGCTGCCCGATCGTCAAAGGCGGCGCCCGCAATCTGCTCGCGGCGTTCGAGCGGTTGATCCGCGACCAGGGCGGCGCGATCATGACAGAGGCCGATGTCGCCGCGATCGTGCCCGACGGCGCAGGGCGCGCCGCCGGCGTCAGGCTCGCCGATGGCCAGGTGCTCAAGGCGGGCAAGGGCGTCATCGCCTCGGTGACGCCGAACCAGCTCTATGAACGGCTGCTCGGCGATTGGCCGACGCCGCTTCCGGCTGAAGTCGACGAGGGCGTCAAATCCTATCGCTACGGCAAGGGCAACATGCAGATCCACTACGCCCTGAGCGCGCCGCCGGCCTGGAAGGCCGGCGCGGAGCTCGGCAAGATCGCGTTGCTGCATCTGACGCCCGGGCTCGACGGCGTCTCGCGTTCGGCCAACGAGGCTGAGCGCGGGCAGTTGCCTGCCGTGCCGACCATCTGCGTCGGCCAGCCCGCCAGCTTCGATCCAAGCCGCGCGCCGGAAGGCAGCGGCCTGCTCTGGCTGCAGATCCCCGACACGCCACGCCACATCAAGGGCGATGCGGCGGGCGAACTTGCCATTCCCCCCGACGGCCGGTGGACGGATGGGCTGCGCGAAGCCTTCGCCGACCGGATCGAGACGATCCTCGCCGGCCATATCGAGGGTTTCCGCGACACGATCCTGAGCCGACGCGTCTATTCGCCGGCCGATCTTGAAGCCATGAACGTCAATCTGGTCGGCGGCGATCCCTATGGCGGCTTCTGCGGGCTGGACCAATTTTTCCTCTGGCGCCCGCTGAAGAGGCCGTCTAACCACAGGACCCACATTGCGGGGCTGTATCACATCGGCGCATCGACCCACCCCGGCCCCGGCCTCGGCGGCGGGTCCGGATTCCTGCTGGGATCGTCGCTCTAGATGTGGGAACGCGCGCAGCGGAACGAAGGTTCTTGAGGAGATCGTCCTGTTGAAGACGCGCGCGCGTTCGAAGATCCCTGCCACGACGCCCCTGCCGGAGCCGCCGCCCGCCGGCACGCGCATGCAGAGCCTCGGCGAGATCGGGCTGAACAATTTCGCGCCCTATCTCATGAACCGCGTCATGGCGCGCTGGAACGGCGGCCTGGCGGCTGAACTGCGCGCCATGGGCGTGACCACGCCGAAGATGCGGGCGCTCGCCGTCCTGTCGATGTTCTCCTCGCTCACCGTGAACGAGCTCGCCGTCTATGCCGTGACGGAGCAGTCCACGCTGAGCCGCACGATCGATGCGCTCGAGGAGCAGGGCTTCGTCCAGCGCCAGTCGCGTGCGGACGATATGCGCATCCGCGACATCTCGATCACGCCCGAAGGCCGCGCCGTCTTCGACCGGATCTGGCCGATGATGTTCGCGCATCTGAACGAGATGTTCGCCGACGTCTCCGACGAGGAACAACGCTTCCTCGTCGCGATCCTGCAGAAGATCCTGCGCAACGTCCGCTCGGACGAACCGTAAGATCACCGCCGGCCGCGCCCCCCTAGAGGGTCGCGACCGTCTTGAGCGCCCCGTCGAGCGCGATCCCGTTTTCGTCCAGCAGCGCCGCCTGACGCAGCCGCCGGAGCCAGGCGGCGCCATCCTCGCGTCCAACGAGAAGCGGCAGACTGGAGAGGACGCGGTCAAATTTCGACAGGCCGCGGGCGTGCGTGTCGGAATAGCCCTTCACGAGCCGCCGGCAGGCGATCACCTCGACCGCAAGATCATAATTCACGCCGAGCGTCGCGAGCGCGGTATCGAGCCAGGCCTCGCAATGCGCCATTTCGCGGGCATGACGAAGGCTGCGCGGGCGCAATCCCCGGAACGAGGACAGCACATAGAGCCCGAGGAACCAGCCGAGCGTGCCGGTGCGGACGCGGCGCCCCTTGTTGACGCGGCGGTCCAGCCACTGGAACACGGCCGGCCGATTCTCGATCCATTGGCCCAGCCCCTTCGGCAAGGTGCCGCAGACCTCTTCCATGCGCGGATGCATGAACTCTGTCGTGTAGACGAGCTGATCCGCCTTGGCTCCGACCTCGCGACGCACCCGGTCGAAGCGGGAGCCGCGGATCTTCAGGTCGGCGACGTGAATCACGTCGTCATAGGCCATGGCGACGGCGAGATATTTGGCTGCCTCGACGGTGAAGGCGTAGTCGTGGCCTTCGCCGCCGGCAACGGTATCGGCACGCAGCAGAGCGGCCATGCGGTCGAGATAGGCGTCGGCATAGGCGACGTCCTGAAAGTCGGTAAGCTTCTTGGCGCCGGCATAGAGCATGGCCTGCGCCTCCGGCGGAAACTCGGTCCGGATTCGCTCGAGCACGCCATCCAGCTTCGGATGGCCCGCGGAATCGGGGAGCGGGTCCAGGCGCTTCGCCGGCGTGTCGGAGAGCTTGTCGTTCTCGCCCTTCCGCGCCCGCTCGAAGGCGGCGTTGAACGCCTTGAGGCTCGGCTCGATGCCCTTGCCGCCGGCTTTGATCGTCGCCTCGAAGGCGGCCTTTTCGAAAGGCAGCCGGCCGGAAGCGGCGATCGCGCCGAACAGCGAGGCGGAGACGACGCTGCCATTCTTCGTCGCGAGCGTCTCCATGTCGAAGGCGATCGTTTTCTTGGCCGCGAATTCGGTGGCGTCGACGACGACGAGCGGATTGCCGATGCCGTTGCCCGGCTTCTCCTTCTCGCCCACCGCATAGGAGCGATGCGTCGAGGCGATCAGCATGGTGCGATCCGGCGTCACGAGGCCGCGCAACACGGAGCGCCCGGCCTCCATCAGCTCCGCCGCCACGACGAGATCGACGTCGCCCGGCGTCGGCATTAGCGCCAGCACGGGCCGCGCCCCAGGGCGCGCCTTGATGAGTTCGAGATAATAGATCGTCGCGCCGGTGCGCTGCGCGACGCCCGGCACCGAGGTGGACTGCGCCACCCAGCCCTGCTCTTCGGCGAGCGCGACGATCCAGTCGGCGAGCACGCCGCCGCCCTGCCCGCCCATGGCGAGGATGGCGACGGTGATCGGCTTCTCGGCGGCAAGCTCGGCCGATCCGGCGGTGATGGTCGGTTCGTTCAGCATGTCGCGCTCCTCAGTCCGCGAAGACAAGACGCTGGCGCTGCCGGCGGGCCTGCAGCCAGCCGATCACGGCGCCGCGCATGCGGTGCAGCAACCGGTCCCAACGGGTCGGATTGTGGATGATGTCGGCGCGGTAGAAGGACGGGCACAGCACCGCCGCTTCCGAGACCTCGCCGCAATTGCCGCAGCCGACGCAGGAATTGTCGATCGCCGCCACGGGATCGTCCTTGAGCGGATCGTCGGTGTGCTTGACCGAGAGCGACGGGCAGCCGGAGAGGCGGATGCAGGCGTGATCGCCCGTGCAGACATCCTCGTCGACACCGAAGCGCTCGCGCACCATGCGCTTGCCGTCCTTAACCGCCTTGGCGAAAAGCGGCTTCACACGGCGCTGCTTGTTCAGCATGCATTCCGACGAGGCGACGATGATCTTCGGCCCCTTCTCGGTGCTGGTCAGCGCCTCCTTCAGCGTGTCGCGCATCTTCGCCACGTCATAGGTGCGGTCGATCTGGCGCACCCAGGTCGCGCCTATGCCCTTCACCGCGCTGACGATGGAATTGTTGGTCTTGCGGCGCGGGTTCTCGGCGCGCGACGACATGATGTCCTGCCCGCCGGTCGCCGCCGAATAGAAATTGTCGACGATCAGCGTGACGCCGTCCTGCTGATTGAAGACCGCATTGCCGACGGAGGTCGCGAGGCCGTTGTGCCAGAAGCCGCCATCGCCCATCACCGAGATGGAGCGCTTGTCCGCCTCGACATTGAACGCGGATGCGGAGGCCGGCCCGAGGCCGTAGCCCATGGTCGTGCCGCCGATATTGAAGGGCGGCAGGATCGAGAACAGATGGCAGCCGATATCGGCCGCCACGTGATGCGGCCCGAGTTCCTTCTCGACCAGCTTCATGGCGGCGAAGATGGGCCGTTCGGGGCAGCCGGTGCAGAAGCCCGCCGGCCGCGGCGGCACGACTTCGGCGAGCGCCTTCACGCGCGCATCGGCGAGCACTTCGGAGGGATCGGGGATCGGCGGTCGGTTGCCGCGAAGCGCCGGCGCATGCGCATCGAAGAAGGCCGCAAAACCCTTCGCCAGCACCGGCGCGGTATATTCCCCGCCGAGCGGGAGCACGTCCTTGCCGGACACGCGGGTCTGGATGTCGCGCCGGCGGAACAGCGTATGCAGCGCCTGCTCGATATATTCGGGCGCCCCCTCCTCGACCATCAGCACCGCCTTTTTGCCCGCGGCAAAGGCGATGACCTCGTCGTCGATCATCGGGTAGGAGACGTTCATCACATAGAGCGGAACGCGGCAATTGCCGTAGATGTCGGCGAGGCCGAGCTGCTGCAACGCGCGCATCGCGCCATTGTAGACGCCGCCCTGCAGGATGATGCCGACGTCGCCGGTCTCGGGACCGAAGAACTCGTTCAGCTTCGCGGCCTTCACATAATCGACCGCGGCCGGCCAGCGCTGCTCGAGCTTCTCCTTCTCGTGCTGGAACGAGGCGGGCGGGAGCACGATGCGGCCGAGATCGCGCCGCGGATTCTCCAGCGCCTCCTTCAGCGTGAATTTCGGCTTCTGATTGTCCTTGGCCTCGAACTGACCATGCACATGGCAGGACCGGATGCCGACCTGCAGCATCACGGGGGTGTTCGACGCCTCCGACAGTTCGAAGCCCTTCTCCACCGCATCGACGATCGAGGCGAGGTTCGGGCGCGGCGTCAGCAGCCACATCTGCGATTTCATCGCATAGGCGTGGCTGCGCTCCTGCATGATGGAGGAGCCCTCGCCATAATCCTCGCCGATGATGACGAGCGCGCCGCCGGTGACGCCGCCCGAGGCCAGATTGGACAGCGCATCCGACGCGACATTGGTTCCGGCCGTCGACTTCCAGGTCACGGCGCCGCGCACGGGATAAAGCACAGACGCCGACAGCATCGCCGCGGCCGCCGCTTCGGAGGCGGAGGTCTCGAAGTGAACGCCGAGATCCGCCATCACGTCCCGCGCGTCGGCGAGCACGTCCATCAGATGCGAGATCGGCGAGCCCTGATAGCCGCCGACATAGGAAACGCCCGACTGAAGCAGCGCCTTCGTGATGGCGAGGATGCCCTCGCCGCTGAAGATCTCGCCTGCACCCAGCTTCAGGTCCTCGACCTCTCGGGCGAATGATCGCTCGGCCATGGTGGTCCCCTTTTTTCGACACTGGAAGCGTTATTATATGCATTTACATATTTTCGGATCACTGCCGTTTGTCAAGGGATTTTGCGGCCCTGTTCAGGATCGCGAAGGATGGTTCGCTTGCCATGCAAATGCGCATGCATATGAAAAATCCCGCCTCTGAATCAGGCATTTGCCCAACGCCGATGCAGCCGCGCCGAATTTCGCCAGTGGCCGCATTTCACGCTTGTCGGCACCACCTGCTTATTTTAAGCTTCAACTAATGCGCATGAATGTGCCTGCCGGAAAAGCCGGCGAACAGGGAACTACGGAGACTCGTCATGGTCGAACTCAATCGTCGCCAGGCCCTCGGGCTTGGCGCAGCCGCATTCATTTCCGGACTCCTTAGTGGCCGCCTCGCCGTGTCCGCGGCCGAGAGCTCCACGCTCACGATCGCCTTCAACGCCAACCTGCCGTCCTTCGACGGCACGACCGGTCCTTCCGCGGTCAATCCGGCGATCCAGGCGATCTACCGGTCGATCTTCGATCAGTATATCGGCCAGAAGCCGGACCTGTCCTTCGAGCCCGGCCTGCTGACGGCCTGGGGCTGGAACGACGACAAGACCAAGGTCTGGATGGATGTGCGCTCCGGCGTGACCTGGCATGACGGTACGCCGCTGACGCCCGAGGATGTCGTCTGGTCGCTCGAGCGCGCCGGCGATCCGGCCACGGGCAATCCGGTCGCCAATGTCTGGGCGAGCATCGGCAATTTCACCATCGACGGCCAGCGCATCACCGGCGACGTCAAGAGCTTCGACCCGACCATCTTCAAGTGGATGGCGTTCCTGACCGGCTATGTCCTGCCCAAGGCCTATTACACCAAGGTCGGCGCGGCGGGCTTCGAGGCCAAGCCGATCGGCACCGGCCCGTATATGTTCGACGCTTACGAAGGAAACTCCTTCCTCCGTCTCAAGGCCAACCCGAACTATTTCGGCGGCAAGCCGGCCTTCGACACCGTCGTGTTCAAGTTCGTGACCGATCCGACCAGCCGCGTGGCCGAGATCGAGTCCGGCTCGTCCGACGTGACGCTCGAAGTTCCCTATGAGGAATATGACCGCCTGCGGAAGAAGGAAGGCCTCGCCGGGGTCTCCCCGCCGATCTCCGACATCGGCATGCTCTTCATCACCAATGTCGAGCCGATGCTGGACAAGAATGTCCGCCTCGCCGCGCATCATGCGATCGACAAGGCCGGCATCGTCAAGAAGCTGCTGCGCGGCTATGGCGTGCCGATCGATACGCTCGAAGCCCCCGAATACGAAGCCTATGACGCCTCGATCAAGGTCGGCTACGACCCGAAGAAGGCCGTCGAGCTCCTCTCCGCCTCGGGCTACAGTACCGAAAAGCCGGTCAAGTTCACGATCCAGACGACGCGCGGGCTGAAGCCCAAGGATTATGAAATGATCCAGGCGATCGTCGGCATGTGGCGCAAGGTCGGTATCGAGGCCGAGATCGAGGTCTACGACATCGCCAAGCATTTCGAGCTGCGCATGTCGCACAAGCTCGCCCCGGCGGCGTTCTACAACTGGGGCGACGCGATCGGCGATCCGACGACGTCCACCGGCTTTGCCATGTTCTCCAAGTCGCCGCACTCCGCCTGGAAGAGCGACGATGTGGATGCGCTGATCGGGCCGCTCTGGGCCGAGCCCGACGAGGCCAAGCGGATCGCCGGCTGGAAGGCGGTCGACAAATACATCGCCGAGCAGGGCTATGTGATCCCGCTGCTCCAGTATGTTCAGCCGATCCTCTACAAGTCGACGCTGAAGGTGACGCCGAATACGTCGAGCGCGCTGCAGCCGACGCTCATCTCCAAGTCCTGAAGCGCGGCGCGGGGCGGGTCATGCGCCCGCCCCTCCCGCCTGATGCGATGTCCGGGCGGCCGATGAGGCCTTCCGCCGAGGCAATGCAGGGCAAGCGATGACGCTGACCTCCGTCTTCAACCGGCTGGCCATGGCCGTGCTCACGCTTCTCGGCGTCGGCCTCGTGGTCTTCGTTCTGCTCCGGGTCGTCCCCGGAGACCCCGTCGCCATGATGATCTCGCCGAGCGCGACGCCAGCCGACATCGCCGCGCTGCGCGCCCATTACGGGCTCGACCTGCCGCTGGCCGAGCAGTTCTTCCTCTGGCTCCGCGATTTGCTGCATCTCGATTTCGGCACGTCGATCTCGCTGCGCCGCGGCGTCTTGCAGCTCATCGGCGAGCGCCTGCCGGCGACGCTGGAATTGACCTTCGCCGCGCTCGTCTTCGGCATTCTCGCCGGCGGCATCGTCGCCGTGGCGGGCGTCCTCCTGCGCCGCACGCCGCTCGAAGCGGTGATGGATTTCGTCAACGGCCTCTTCCTCGCCGTGCCGGATTTCGTCTGGGCACTCGCCCTCGTCCTGCTCGTCGGCGTGCTCTGGCCGATCTTCCCGCTGTCCGGACGGCTTGACCCCGCGCTTTCGACCGATTTCTACACGCCGTTCTACCTGCTGGAGAGTCTGGCGCGGTTCAACTGGACCGATGTCGGCGATGTTCTCGCCCATCTCGTCATGCCGACCCTGGCGCTCGGCCTGCCGCTCGCCGCGGTGATCGCGCGCACTTTGAAAGAGGCCCTCGGCGAGGCGATGGTGCAGGACTATGTGCTGCTGGCGCGCCTCAAGGGCATGTCGGAAACGCGGCTCGTGCTGCAGGAGGCGCTGCGCAATGCCGTCGGCCCGACGCTGACGCTGACCGGCGTGCAGTTCACCTTCATGATCGGCGGCACGGTGATCGTGGAGCGGATCTTCGCCTATCCCGGCATCGGCAATATGGCGATCGACGCCGTCATCAACCGCGACCTGCCGCTGATCCAGGGCATCGTGCTCGTGTTCGGTGCGCTGTTCATCGTCATCAACATCGCGGTGGACCTCATCGCCGACCGGCTCAATCCGAGGCAACTCCATGGCTGACGTTGCCGTGTCCGCTCCCGTGACCGTCGTAAACCGGCGCTTCCGCAGCCTCCGCCCGCTCCTGCGCGAGCCGCGCGTGGTCTGGGCCGGCGGGTTTCTGATCGCGCTCGCCCTGGTCGCGATCTTCGCACCCTGGATCGCGCCGAAGGATCCGCTCGAACAGGACCTGATGATGGCCTCGCTGCCGCCGATCGGCTTCGAAGGCTATGAGCCCGGCTATTATCTCGGGACAGACGACCTCGGCCGCGACGTGCTCTCGCGCATCATCTTCGGTGCGCGCATCGCGCTCACCGTGTCGCTGGTCGCGGCGAGTCTCGCCGGCCTGATCGGCTCGCTGCTCGGCCTCGCCTCCGGCTGGTATCGCGGCTGGACGGACCGCATCGTCTCCCGGCTGGTCGATATCTGGATGTCGTTCCCGCCGGTCCTGCTCTCCGTGCTGCTCGTCGCCGTGATGGGCGCAGGGCTCCATTCGGTCATCATCGCCATCGCGATCATCGACTGGACTCGCTTCAGCCGCGTGGTCCGGGCGGAGACGCTCGCCCAAAGCAGCCTCGACTATGTGACGGCAGCGGAGGCCATCGGCTTCTCGCGGCGGCACATCCTGTGGCGCGAGATCCTGCCCAATGTGGCACCGGTGATCATCGCCCTGCTCAGCCTCGAAATGGGCATCGCCGTGATTGTCGAGGCGATCCTGTCCTTCGTCGGCCTCTCCATTTCCAGCGACGCGCCGACATGGGGCGGCATGGTCGCACAGGGACGGCAGGTGCTGCATGAGAGCTGGTGGGTGCTGGTGTTCCCGCTCGTCACGCTCTTCGCCACCGTGCTCGCCTTCAACCTCCTCGGCAATGGCCTCCGCAATGCCCTCGATCCGGTGATGCGCCGATGACCCCTCCTCTGGTCTCCATCGAAGCCCTGTCCGCCTCGTCGGTTCGTGAAGGCGGCACGCCCGTGCTGCGCGACGTGAGCCTCACGCTCGAACGCGGCGAAGTGCGCGGCCTCGTCGGCGAATCCGGCGCCGGCAAGTCCACCATCGCCAAGGCTCTGCTCGGCATACTGCCGGAGACGATCCGCATCACCGGCGGCTGGCTGCGCTTCGAGGGACGCGATCTGCTGACGATGCCGTCCGGCGAACTCCGGGCGATGCGCGGGCGCGACATCACGCTCATCCCGCAGGATCCGCAGACGGCCCTCAATCCCGCCCGCACCATCGAGGCGCAGTTGACCGACGGGCTGCGCATGAAGCTCGGCCTTCGCGGCACCGCTCTCCACGCGCGCGCGATCGAACTGCTCGAAGAGGTGCAGATCCGCGAGCCCGACCGCGTGCTGCGATCCTATCCGCACCAGCTCTCCGGCGGCATGCGCCAGCGCATCCTGATCGCCGCAGCCTTCGCGCCGGGCCCCAAGCTCGTGGTCGCCGACGAGCCCACCACGGCTCTTGATGTGACCGTGCAGAAGGAGATCCTTCGCCTGATGCGGCGCATGCAGGAGCGCCACGGCACCGCCGTGATCTTCGTCACGCATGATCTCGGCGTCGTCGCCAAGGTCTGCGACAGCGTCACGCTGCTCTATGCCGGCAAGGTCATCGAGGCGGGAACGACGGCCGACGTGATCGAGCGGCCGCAGCATGCCTATACCAAGGCGCTGATCGCGGCCGGTCCCCGTTATGACCGGCCCGGCCAGGGGCTCGAGCCCGTGCCCGAAGCGATCTTCCGCCAGTTGCGGGCCGAACTGGCGGGCACCGCCGCCAAGGGTGCGCCATGACCGACATTCTGCTCGATGCCCGCGGGCTTGAAGTGACCTATGGCCGGCGCCACGGATTGCTGGCGAAATCGCCGGGCACCCGCGTGCTGCACGGCGTTGATGTCAGCATCCGCCGCGGCGAGACGGTCGGCATTGTCGGCGAGTCCGGCTCGGGCAAGACGACGCTCGGCCGCGCTCTGCTGCGCCTCGTGCCCGTGTCGGCCGGCTCGATCCGTTTTGGCGGCGAGGACATCACCGCCGCCTCGCCGGAGCGCATGCGCGCCGTGCGGCGCCGCATGCAGATGATCTTTCAGGATCCGATGGCCTCGCTCAATCCGCGCCACACGATCCGCACCATCCTCACCGCGCCGCTACTTCTGCATGGCGTCGCGCCGAACCAGCGGGCGGCGGAGGAACGGGCGCACGCGACGCTCGCCCGCGTCTCCCTCCCGGAACTGGTCCTCGACCGCTATCCGCATGAACTCTCGGGCGGACAGCGCCAGCGCATCGGCATTGCGCGCGCCGCATTGCTCGAACCCGACTTTGTCCTCGCCGACGAGATCGTCTCCGGGCTGGACGTGTCGACGCAGGCGCAGGTGCTGCGCCTCCTGAAGGACCTCTCGCGCGAGATGGGCCTCGCCATGGCCTTCATCAGCCACGACCTCTCCGTCATCCGCGCCGTTTGCGACCGCGTCTATGTGATGCGGCTCGGCAGGGTGGTGGAGGAAGGCCCGTGCGAGCGGATCTTCGCCAATCCCGGCTCGGATTATACGCGCCTGCTGATCGACGCGATCCCGCTGCCCGACATCGATCCGCACTGGCTCGATTCACGCGTGCCCGCCGGCCGCGAACTGGAGAACATCCATGTCTGATACCGCCGCGCCGTCCGGCCTGCCCGGCCTCGTCGGGCAGGACCATGCCGGCATCACCGTGCCCGATCTCGACGCGGCGCTCGCCTTCTTCGTCGATGTCCTCGGCTGCCGTCACGGCTACACCTTCGGGCCGATCGAGGATGGCGAGGGCACGTTCATGACGGCGGCGCTCGGCGTGCATCCGCGCGCCCGGATCAAGCGCTGCGCCCTTATCCGCATCGGGCACGGCTCCAATCTCGAGCTGTTCGAATATGAGGCGCCCGACCAGCGCCAGATCGAGGCGAAGAACAGCGACATCGGCGCCTTCCACGTCGCGCTCTACGTGCACGACATCGAGGCGGCGAAGGCCTATCTCGACGCACAGGGCATCGAGACACGGCTCGGACCGATCCCGATCACCGCCGGCCCGAATGCCGGGCAGTCGATCCTCTATTTCCAGTCGCCCTGGGGCCTGCAGCTGGAGCTGATCAGCTATCCCCGCGGCATGGCCTATGAGGCCGATTGCGCCGTGAAGCTCTGGGATCCGCGCAGCCCCGCGCTCTGATCCGATAAGGCGCCTTCAGCGCCGCTGCGCCCGCCGCAAGGTCTGCGACGGGCTTTCGCCAAAGCGCGTCTGATAGGCCGCAGCCGCCCGCCCGAGATGACCAAGGCCCGCGGCATAGACGGCATCGGCGACGCTCGCCGTCTCGCCCGCCTGCATCAGACTGGCCCGCAGCTTCTCCAGGCGGACGCCCTGCACCGCCTGCCAGAGGCTCTCGTCGCGCGCCTTGCGGAAGGCATCCTGAAGGGCGCGCAGCGACACGCCGGCAGCCTCCGCCACATCGGCAGCCGAGAAGGGCCTCGCATAAGCCGCCTCGATGAACTGCATCGCCCGCTGGACCGCGCGCGGACCGCCGTCCGCCTCGGGCCGAGCGAGGGCGACTGAGCG
The DNA here is from genome assembly GCF_014196455.1 of Kaistia hirudinis. Taxonomy (GTDB): domain Bacteria; phylum Pseudomonadota; class Alphaproteobacteria; order Rhizobiales; family Kaistiaceae; genus Kaistia; species Kaistia hirudinis. The sequence continues at coordinate 344,956 of NZ_JACIDS010000001.1, read as the reverse complement.
GCTATGGGCGAGGCTCGTCAGGAGCAGCGTCGACAGGCCGTCGCGCAGCATCACCCGGTAGGCATCCGGCAGCGCGTCGCCCTGCTCGGCCGCATGCAGCAGAAGCTGCACATGCTGCAACACGCCCCGCCCGACCGGCGATGTCAGGTCAAAGCCCGGCTCGAATTCGATGACGTCGGCCGGGCGATGGGTCAGCGCCGCATAGAGCTGCTCGACGGTCTCGCGCAACAGCAGCACGATGAGCTTCTCGCAGCCCTCGCCCCACACCATGCGGCTCGCCAGCGTCGGCGACAGGATCGAGGCGCGCTGGCCGGCCTCCGCCAGGGTCGTCCGCCCGCCGCAGCGCACCTCAGCGCCGCCGCGCACCGGAATCTGGAGCAGGAAAAAGCGCGACAGCTCGCCGGGATCGATCTCCACCTCGGCGCCATAGGATACGAAATTCACCGAATAGCCCGGCTGGACCGCCGCATTGTGGCGGGCGTGGAACTGCGCGCGGTCGGCGCGCGGCACCAGGAAATGGGGACAGAAAATCCGGCCGATCGCTTCCCGCGCCTCGTCCGTGTCGTGCGTGTCGACGAGGCGGAAGGGTTCAAGCGGGACGGACTGAAGGCTCTCCATGGCGCACCCCGCAGTCTCCGATGGCGATACGGGATTCTCGCGGTTCTTTTGCCGGATCTGGACAATCGGCCGCGCAATTCGGATTGCCGGCGAAGCCGCTTCGGTCCGACCATCCGAATTAATTGAACCATAAAATGAATGGGAAATCCATTCACTCCAGAGGGACAAAGCGATGGATCGCGACCAGTTTCGCGCCGGCATGCGCAAGCTCGCCGGCGGAGTGACGATCATAACCGCCCGCGATGCCGAAGGCGTGCGCTGCGGATTGACGGCGACCGCCGTCTGTTCGCTGTCGACCGAGCCGCCCTCGCTCATCGCCTGCGTGAACCTGCAGAGCTCAGTCGCCCGCGCACTCCAGGACGCGCGCCATTTCGCCGTCAACGTGCTCTCGTCCGGCCACCAGCGCGTCGCAGAAACCTTCGCCGGACGGCACGGCCTCGCCCGCGACGAGCGCTTCGCTCATGGCCGCTGGATCGAGGGGGCGTCGGGCCTGCCCATCCTGGCCGACGCCGAATGCAGCTTCGAGTGCGAACTGGCCGAGCCCAAGGCCTTCGGTACGCATCTGATCCTCATCGGCCATGTGCTGCACACGCGCTCCAACGAGGGCGACGGCGCGCCCCTCGTCTATGGCAATGGCAGCTTCCTCGCCGCCTTCGCGCCGCCCGCGCTCGCCGCCTCCGCCTGAGCCGTCACAAGAACAGCCAGCCCGACGATGGGCAGCGACCTGCCCAAGAAACCAACCCGAATCCAGAGGCCCCACATGCTCGGACTCCAAGGCAAGACCGCCATCATCTCGGGCGGCGCCACGTTGATCGGCCAAGGCACCGCCGAGGTGCTGGCCAAATATGGCGTCAATGTCGTCATCGCCGATATCGCGGCGGAAGCCGGATCGGCTGCGGCCGAACGGCTCGGCGCCCGCTTCATCCGGACCGACATCACGAGCGACGCCGACATCGCGGCGCTAGTCGCGGAGACGGTCAAGACGACCGGCCGGCTCGATTATCTCGTCAACGTCGCCTGTACCTATCTCGACAATGGCGCCGAGACGACGCGCGCCGACTGGCTGAAGGCGCTCGACGTCAACATCGTCTCCTCGATCATGCTGATGCAGGCGGCACGGCCGCATCTCGCCGCCAACAAGGGCGCGATCGTCAATTTCGGCTCGATCTCGTCCCGCGTGGCGCAGACCGGGCGCTGGGTCTACCCCGTCTCCAAGGCGGCCATCCTGCAATTAACGCGCAGCCAGGCGATGGACCTCGCGCCCGAGGGCATTCGCGTCAACGCCGTCTCGCCCGGCTGGACCTGGTCCAATGTCATGGTCGAGCTGACCAAGGACACGCGCGCCAAGGCCGATGCCGTGGCCAAGCCGTTCCACATGCTCGGGCGCACCGGCAGCCCCTCGGAGGTCGCGGAGGCGATCGCCTTCCTGCTGTCCGATGGCGCCTCTTTCATCACCGGCACCGATCTCTGCGTCGATGGCGGCTACACCGCCATGGGCCCCGAGCGCGCCGACGCCGCCATCCCGCTGCTCTCCGCCTGACCAGCCGACGTCACCAGCCTTCCAGACATCAATCGCTTCCAGGAACACAGAGTCCGGAAGCCAAGCCAGGGAATCCGATCATGAGCGCTTCGCGGAACTTCACCATCATCGGCGGCGGCCAGTCCGGCCTCCAGCTCGCCTGCGGCCTGCTGGACGCCGGACATCGTGTGCGCGTCGTGCAGAACCGGACGGCGGAGGAGATCGCCGCCGGCCGCGTTCTCTCCAGTCAGTGCATGTTCGACACCGCGCTCCAGAACGAGCGCGATCTCGGCCTCGCCTTCTGGGACGACACCTGCCCGACGGTGGATTCGATCGACTTCTCCGTCCCGATGCCCGATGGCACGCCCGCCAAGGCGATCAGTTGGAACGGCCTGCTCGACAAGCCGGCGCTTTCCGTCGACCAGCGCGTGAAGATCCCGCGCTGGATGGAGGAATTCACGCGCCGCGGCGGCGAACTCGTCATCCATGACGCCGGCATCGCCGATCTCGAAGCCTATGCCGGCGCCAGCGATCTCGTGATCGTCGCGGCCGGCAAGGGCGAGATCGCCAAGCTGTTCGAGCGTGACGCGACCCGCTCGCCCTTCGACAAGCCGCAGCGCGCTCTGGCGCTGACCTATGTAACGGGCATGACGCCCCGCCCCGGCCATTCCGCCGTGAACTTCAACCTCATTCCCGGCGTCGGCGAATATTTCAACTTCCCGGCCCTCACGACCACCGGCGCCTGCGACATCATGGTGTTCGAAGGCATTCCGGGCGGACCGATGGATTGCTGGAAGGACGCGACCACGCCGGAGCAGCATCTGGAGGTCTCGAAGACCATCCTCAAGACGTTCCTGCCCTGGGAGGCGGAGCGCTGCGCCGACATCGCGCTGACGGACGACAATGGCCGCCTCGCCGGCGCCTTCGCCCCCACAGTGCGCAAGCCCGTCGGCCGGCTGCCCTCCGGCGCGATCGTGCTCGGCCTCGCCGACGCGGTCTGCCTGAACGACCCGATCACTGGGCAGGGCTCCAACAATGCCTCCAAGGCGGCCAAGGTCTATCTCGACGCCATCCTCGAGCATGGCGACAAGGCGTTCGACGAGGCCTTCATGGTCGAGACGTTCGAGACCTATTGGGCCTATGCGCAGTTTGTCGTCGGCTGGACCAATGCCCTTCTGATGCCCCCGCCGCCGCATGTCCTCAACATCTTCGGCGCAGCGCAGGCCATCCCGGTCCTGGCGAAGCGGATCGCCAACGGCTTCGACGATCCGACCGATTTCTTCCCCTGGCTCGCCGTGCCGGAAGAGGCCGACGCCTATCTCGCACGCCTCGCGGCCTGAGGCGCGCGGCAAAAGGCCGGGGCCGCGTGGCGGCTCCGGCTCACTTCGGCGTCTGTTTCCGAGGGAAGGCGCGATGGGTCGCCGCCCCGCGCGCCACCTGCTCATAGATGCCGGTCAGCAGTTCCAGCGTATCGGTCGCCTCGCGCAGCCTGAGCCCGAGATCGGGCACGTGCTGCACCGCCTTGATCAGGAGCGCGGCGCGCACATCGGCATAGTGGTCGGTGACCGCGCGGCCCTTTTCGGTGACCGAATAGGTCACGCCCGAGCGGCCGCTTCCCTGCCGCTCGATGAGCCCCGCCCCCAGCAGCTTGCGCAGGCTGTACTGCATGTTGGGCACGTCATCGCGATTGGAGAGGCGCGCCAGATCCTTGATCGTCTTCGGCCGGTCATGCATGCGGATGATGTGCAGCATGGCGTTCTCGGGCCCGCTGGCCGCGAGTTCACTGACGCAGGCGAGGCACTCCGCCTGCCAGCGCCCGAAGGCCTCATAGGCCCGCATCAGCGCATATTCCAGCTCAGCGACATCGACCTCGACCGGCGTGCGCGCCAGATGCCAGCTGCGGTCGAGCCCGCCTGCCCCGCCCCCCTGATCGCTCCCCGACGAGTTCATCGCTGCAGTCCCCATTCTCATCGGCGCGCGCGCCGACAGCCATTGACAAGCTTCAAACTTCAAATAAACTTTCTATCGTAAATTCTAACAATACGCAGGGACACCATGATGACGGAGAACTCCATGTTCGCCGCCGGGCAGTTTTTGCTCGGCACCTTCGCCTCGAATTGCTCGAGCGGCATGTCGGTGACGAAGATACCGGAGCGCTGGGACAATTCCTGGGACAACAACCTGAAGCTCGCCCGCCTGCTCGACGATGCGGGCATCGACTTCATGCTGCCGATCGCGCGCTGGATCGGTTATGGCGGCGAAACGAATTTCCATGGTGGCGTCCTCGAGACCATGACATGGGCGACCGGTCTGCTTGCTCATACCAGCAACATCAACGTCTTCGCCACGATCCACACCGCCGCCAACCATCCCGTCGTCGTCGCCAAGCAGATTGCCACGGTCGACCAGATCAGCAAGGGCCGCATCGGACTCAACATCGTGGCCGGCTGGAACAGCCCGGAATATGAAGCGCTGGGGCTGACGCTGCCGAGCGACCACGAGACCCGCTACGCCTATTCCGAAGAGTGGTTCGAGATCGTCAAGGCGCTCTGGCAGCGCGAGGAGGCCTTTGATTTCGACGGCCGGTTCTTCAAGCTGAAGCAGGTGCTGGGCGATCCGCGCCCCTCGCGCAAGGTGCCGATCCTCAACGCCGCCGGCTCCCCGCAGGGCCGCGAATTCGCCGTGCGCAATGCCGATTTCCTGTTCACGCCGGCCATCGACCTCGATCGCTCAAAGGAAGAGATCGGCCAGATCAAGGCGCAGAGCCAGGCGGCCGGCCGCCCGCTCGGCGTCCTCACCTTCTCGCATGTCGTCTGCCGCCCGACGGAGAAGGAGGCGCGCGACTATCTGAAATACTTCGTGCAGGACAACGCCGATTGGGCGGCCGTGGACAATCTGGTCAAGCTCCAGTTCGCCCATGCGCACTCCTTCCCGCACGACCTGCTCGCCCTCATCCGCGACCGGATGGCGGCCGGCCATGGCGGTTTCCCGCTCATCGGAACGCCTGAGCAGGTCGCCGAAGGCCTGATCGCGCTCCACGAAGCCGGCTTCAGCGGCACGACGCTCTCCTTCGTCGATTACGCGGAAGAGTTCCCGTATTTCCGCGACACCGTGCTGCCGATCCTCGAAGCCCGCGGCATCCGCCGCCCGGTAGCGGCCCGCCAGTCGGTCGCCGCCTGAGCTTTCGGGCCCCCTCCCCGCGCATCCGGCGCGGGGAGTCCTCCGGCCACTGCGAACGGCGCACCGGTTACGAAAAGCGGCATAATTCGGCTTGACGGGCGGCCGTCCAGCCAATTACTTTAAGCTTAAAGCATCTGGCGGACGCCAGTGTCTCATTAGGAGAGACCACCATGCGCATCGTCTGTATCGGCGGCGGTCCGGCCGGGCTCTATTTCGGGCTCCTGATGAAGAAGCTCCATCCGGAGCATTCCGTGACGGTGGTCGAGCGCAACCGCCCCTATGACACATTCGGCTGGGGCGTCGTCTTCTCCGACGCGACCATGACGTCGATGCGCGCCTGGGATCCGGAAAGCGCGGCCGAGATCGAGACCGCCTTCAACCATTGGGACGATATCGAGGTGCTCTTCAAGGGCACCCGCCAGCGCACGACCGGCCATGGCTTCGTCGGCATCGGCCGCAAGAAGCTGCTCAACATCCTGCAGGCGCGCTGCGAAGCGCTCGGCGTTGAACTGAAGTTCGAGACCGAGGTCGACAGCGACGCCGATTTCCCGGACGCCGACCTCGTCATCGCCTCAGACGGCCTCGGCTCCAAGATCCGCAACCGCTATGCCGACGTGTTCCAGCCAGATCTCGTCGTGCGTCCGAACCGCTATATCTGGCTCGGCACCAACAAGTCGTTCGACGCGTTCACCTTCGATTTCCGCAAGACGGATCACGGCTGGTTCCAGGCGCATATCTACAAGTTCGACGACAAGACTTCGACCTTCATCGTCGAGACGACGGAAGCCGCCTATGAGGCGCATGGCCTCGGCGAGATGAGCCAGGACCAGTCGATCGCCTTCTGCGAGAACCTCTTCGCGGAGGTTCTGGACGGCGCGTCGCTGATGACCAATGCGCGGCATCTCCGCGGCTCGGCCTGGCTCAATTTCCAGCGCCTCATCTGCGGCAAGTGGAGCCATTTCAACGGCAATTCGCATGTCGTGCTGATGGGCGATGCCGCCCATACCGCCCATTTCGCGATCGGCTCGGGCACCAAGCTCGCCATCGACGACGCGATTGAGCTCGCGAACCAGTTCAACAAGGCCGGGCACGGCAAGGACACGATCCCCTCCGTGCTCGCGACCTATGAGGAAATCCGCCGCGTCGATGTCGCGCGCATTCAGAATGCGGCGCGCAACGCAATGGAGTGGTTCGAGGTGGTCGGCGAGCGCTATGCCGATACGCTGGAGCCCGAGCAGTTCATGTATTCCATGCTGACGCGCTCGCAGCGCATCAGCCACGAGAATCTGCGCCTGCGCGACAAGACCTGGCTCGAAGGCTATGAGCGCTGGTTCGCCCGCAAGTCGGGCCTCGACGCGCGCGAGAACGAGCGCTGCACGCCGCCCATGTTCACGCCCTATACGGTGCGCGGCGTGACGCTGCCGAACCGCATCGTCGTCTCGCCAATGGCGATGTACTCGGCGACGGACGGCCTGATCGACGACTTCCATATGGTGCATCTCGGCAGCCGCGCGCTCGGCGGTGCCGGGCTTGTCTTCGCGGAGATGACCTGTGTCTCGCCCGACGCGCGCATCACGCCCGGCTGCCTCGGCATCTGGAACGATGCGCAGGCGGAAGGCTGGAAGCGTCTCGTCGATTTCGTGCATGGCGCCGGCGACGCCAAGGTCGGCATGCAGCTCGGCCATGCGGGCCGCAAGGGCGCGACCAAGCTCGCCTGGGACGGCATCGACCAGCCGCTGGAGAGCGGTGGATGGCCGCTCCTCTCCGCCTCCGCCCTGCCCTATCTCAAGAACAGCCAGGTCCCGAAGGCGATGGACCGCGCCGACATGGACCGCGTCACCGCCGATTTCGTCGCCGCGACGAAGCGGGCGGCCGAGGCCGGTGTCGACTGGCTCGAACTCCATTGCGCCCACGGCTATCTGCTGTCGAGCTTCCTGTCGCCGCTGACCAACCGGCGCGAGGATGAATATGGCGGCAGCCATGAGAACCGCGCGCGCTTCCCGCTCGAGGTCTTCCGCGCCGTGCGTGCCGCCTGGCCGGAGGATCGGCCGATCTCTGTGCGCCTCTCCTGCCATGACTGGTTCGAGGGAGGCAACACGCCGGACGATGCGGCGATCTTCGCCGAGATGTTCAAGGCGGCGGGCGCGGATCTGATCGACTGCTCGTCGGGCCAGGTCTGGAAGGAAGAGAAGCCCGTCTATGGCCGTCTGTTCCAGACGCCCTTTGCCGACAAGATCCGCAACGAGATCCGCATCCCGACCATCGCCGTCGGCGCGATCTCGGAGGCCGACCACGCCAATTCGATCATCGCCGCCGGCCGCGCGGATCTGTGCGCCGTTGCGCGCCCGCATCTCGCCGATCCCGCCTGGGCTCTGCATGAGGCGGCCAAGATCGGGTTGACCTCGGTGCCGTGGCCGAAGCAGTACCGCGCCGGCAAGTACCAGTACGAGGCCAATCTCGCCCGCGCGAACGTGGCCCCTGCCGCGGCGAAGTGAGGCCGGCCATGCCCGCACTTCCCTCCCTCAACGGCCGGCATGCGCTGGTGACCGGCGCCGGCAGCGGCATCGGCGCCGCGGTCGCCCGTGCCCTTGTCGCTGAGGGTCTCCGCGTGACGATCGCCGGACGGCGGCGTGAGCCGCTGGAGGCGCTGGCCGAAGAGCTCGGCGCGGCGAACACGCATGTCGCCGCCGGTTTCGACGTCACGGATGCCGAGGCGATCGCCACTGGGCTCGCAGCGGCGCGCGAGCGCTTCGGACCGGTCTCGGTCCTGATCAACAATGCCGGCGAAGCGCCGAGCGCGCCCTTCGAGAAGACGACCCATGAAATGTGGTCGCATGTCATGGCGGTCGATCTCGGCGGCGTCTTCAACGTCACGCAGGCGGTCCTCCCCGATCTGAAGGCCTTCGGCGCCGGCGCGCGGATCGTCAACATCGCCTCGACTGCCGGATTGACCGGCTATGCCTATGTGACGGCCTATTGCGCCGCCAAGCACGGCGTCGTCGGCCTGACGCGCGCGCTGGCGCTCGAGCTTGCGCGCAAGGGCGTCACCGTCAACGCGGTCTGCCCCGGCTTCACCGACACGCCGATCATCCGCAACTCGATCGCGACAATCGTCGAGAAGACCGGCCGGACGGAGGCCGAGGCGCTGGCGGAATTCACCAAGGCCAATCCGCAGGGCCGTCTCGTCACGCCCGAGGAGGTTGCGAGCAGCGTCCTCTGGCTCGTCCTTCCCGCGTCCGATGCCATCACCGGCCAGTCCATCGTCGTCGCCGGCGGCGAAGTGATGGCCGGCTAGGACGCAGAACCGAAAGCAAACGCGATGCCCTTCACGATCTCAAAACCCCTGCGCTTCGGCGATTGCGACATCACCGGGATCGCCTATCACCCCGCCTATCTCTCGATGCTGGTCGACGTGAACGAAGCCATGTTCGCCTCCGTCGGCATCAGCTGGAAGGAACTGCTGGTCGAGCGGCGCATCGGCCTGCCGACCGTGACGCTGAATCTCGAATTCAAGCTGCCGTCCACCTATGGCGACGTGCTCGATTTCGAGGTCCATGTCCGCGCGATGGGTCGCTCGTCGCTCGATCTGGAGACGGTCGTCCGCGTGCGCGGCGATGTCATCTGGACCGTGAAGCAGCGCATCGTCGCCACCTCGCTCGACAACCACAAGTCTCATCCCTGGCCGCACGATGTCCGGGCCGGTCTTTCCCGCTACCTGGAGCCCCTCGATGAAGCATGAAATCATCCAGCCCGACCATTGGGCGAAGCCCGTCGGCTATGCCAACGGCATCTCCGCGCGCGGGCGCATCGTACAGGTCGGCGGACAGGTCGGCTGGGACGAGAACTGTCAGTTTCATTCGGACGACTTCGTCGACCAGGTGCGCCAGACGCTGATCAACATTGTCACGGTGCTGGAGCATGCGGACGCGAAGCCCGAGCACATCATCCAGATGACCTGGTACTTCACGGACCGCGACGCCTACAAATCGCGGATGAAGGAGATCGGCGCGGTCTACCGCTCGATCATCGGCCGCCATTTCCCGCCCATGGCGGCGGTTCAGGTCGTCGCGCTCATGGAAGACCGCGCCAAGGTGGAAATCCAGGTCCTGGCCGTCGTGCCGGACTGAGCCATCAGCATCCGGGCCCATCACGAAGAGGCCCGATTTCAGCAGGAGGAAGACATGTCCCAGGTTATGCCCGTCATCACGCGCAAGGGCCACGAAGATAAGCAGACGACCCAGTCCGGCGGCTGCGTGCGCGTCAGCGGCGTCGGTCCGCAGCACACCCCGGCGACCAAGATCTGGTTCGGCAAGGTTTCCAATGAGCCGGGCTATCGCTCGTACCCTCATCACCATGGCGAGGCCGAGACCGGCGGCTATGTGCTGAAGGGCAAGGCGCGCATCTATTACGGCGAGAACTTCTCTGAATATCTCGACATGGAGGAAGGCGACTTCATCTTCGTGCCGCCCTTCTGGCCGCATGTCGAAGTGAACATGTCGACCACCGAAGAGCTGGTCTGGCTGACGACCCGCACGCCCGACAACATCGTCGTCAATCTTCCCGACGTCGCGGACGAGACGCTGGTCGGCTTCCGCCGCGCCTCCTAAGGCCGCGACGCAGTCAGCGAACCGACGACCCGGCACGACCGGCGAGAGCTCCGCCTGACGGACGAGACGCTCGCCGGCGATGGACGATGCGGGCTTTTGCCTGCCACTTTCGATGCAAGGAGCAGAGCATGACCGATCTCCAGGGGCGGGTCGCGATCGTCACGGGCGGCGCACGCGGACAGGGCGAGGCCGAAGTCCGTCTCCTCTCCGACAAGGGCGCGGCGGTCATCATCGCCGACGTGCTCGAGGCGGAAGGCGAGGCTTTGGCCAAGGCGCTCACGGACGCCGGCCGGCAGGTGCGCTTCTATCGCCATGACGTTACCAGCCCGGAGAGCTGGGCCGGCTGCGTCGCCCTGGCGCGCGACTGGCTCGGCCGGCTCGACATCCTGGTGAACAATGCCGGGATCATCAATCGCACCATCGTCGCGAAGACCGCCCTCGACGATTGGGAGAGGGTGCTGAAGGTCAATCTGACCGGTGCGTTCCTCGGCATCCAGGCGGTGGCCGACCTCATGGAAGAGAGCGGCGGCGGTTCGATCGTCAACATATCGTCGAACAGCGCCTTCTCCGGCCACTACGACCCGGCTTACACCGCCTCGAAATGGGGCTTGCGCGGCCTGACCCGCAGTGCCGCCATGGAGCTGGTCAGCAAGGGCATCCGCGTCAACGCGGTTTGTCCGGGCCTCGTTGTCACCGGCCTCAACGCCGCCAGCCCACACTTGAAGCCGATGATCGAGATGACGCCGATGCGCCGCAGCGGCAAGCCGGGCGAGATCGCCGAACTGGTGCTGTTCCTCGCCTCGGACGCCTCCGCCTTCATCACGGGCGAGGATTTCGTCATCGACGGTGGCTTCACCGCCGGGGCAGCCTACCGCCGCGTGGCCGTCCAGACCGGCATTCTGGCGGAGACGCCGACCGACTGACGCCCGCGCCGGGCGCCGCTACACGTGCGCGCCGCCCGTCTCGTCCCGATGCACATCGACCGCGGCGCGGATGTCGATCCGGTTTCGCGCGGGCCGCCGAACTGGTAAAGCCGCCGAAGGATCGACGTCCGACGAGATGGCTTCCATGCTGGAAACGACCGCTGCCCCGCCCCCTCTGATCGATTTTCTCCGGCATGCGCTCGCCCGCCAGACCGATGGCGTCATCTATCGCGATCTGGCGCAGGCGCTGCGGCAGGCGGTCACCGAGGACATTCTTTCGGCCGGCGATGTCCTGCCCGGCGAGCGCGATCTCGCGGAGGCGATCGATATCTCCCGCACATCCGTTCGCAAGGCGATCGAGAGCCTCGTCCATGACGGCATCCTGCTGCGGCGACACGGTGCGCGGACGGCGGTGGCCGAGCGGGTGGAAAAGCCGCTCTCCGCCCTCACCTCCTTCTCCGAGGACATGCGCTCGCGCGGCATCGAGCCGGGCATGATCTGGATCGCCAAGGAAGTCGCCCCCGCCTCCCCGGCGGAGATCATGGCGCTCAATCTCTCGGTCGGCGCCAAGGTCTGCCGGCTGAAGCGCCTGAGGACCGGCGACGGCAAGCCGATGGCGATCGAGCATGCGGTCGTGCCCGCGGAGGTGCTGAGCGATCCGGCCGAGGTCACGGGCTCGCTCTATGAGGTGTTGACGCGCCTCGACCGGCGGCCGGTACGCGCGCTGCAGCGCCTCAGGGCCGCGATCGCCAGTCCTGAAGACAGCCTGCTGCTCAATCTCGAACCCGGCGCACCGCTGCTGGTGGCGGAGCGACGCTGCTTCACGCGCGACGGAACGCCGATCGAATTCACGCGCACGCTCTATTGCGGCACACGCTACGACTTCCTCGTGGAGCTACGGTCCCAGGATGTCGAATGATACCTGTTGAAAACCAGTTGGCGATTTTCGGCTGACCTGCATCTGACTGGTTGCTAACTGGTTCCTTCGTCGCTACGGTTTGGGTGTGGTCTCATCCGCAGCGAGGAATTCCGTGCAGGCCTGTCTCCAGCGTTTCGCCTCTTCGCTCATCGTCTCTTGCCAGCCGGTCCCCGGCGGGCCGCTGGACCATCCCGAAAGCGTGGTCGGCTTCGCGCTCGCTGCGCTGGCAAGCGGGGCAAAAGGCCTCCGCATCGAAGGCGTCGCCAATCTGAGAGCTGTCCGCACGGCGACGGACGCGCCGATCATCGGCCTCATCAAGCGCGACATGGATACGTCGCCGGTTCGGATCACGCCGCTCGTGGAGGACGTCATCGCGCTGGCCGAGGCCGGCGCCGACATCATCGCCTTCGACGCCACCGACCGGGTCCGCCCTGTACCGGCGGCGGAGCTCTGCGCGCTGGTGCATGCGCATGGCAAGCTCGCCATGGCCGATATCTCGACGATCGAGGAGGCGCGGGCCGCGATCGCGTTCGGCGTCGATCTCGTGGGCACGACCATGTCCGGCTATACCGGCGGACCGGAGCCCACCGAACCCGATTTCGACCTGCTTGCCGCGGCCGTCGCGCTCGGCCATCCCGTCATCGCCGAAGGCCGCATCCGTGTGCCAGACCAGGCGGCGGAGGCGATCCGGCTCGGCGCGCATGGCGTCGTCGTCGGCTCGGCCATCACCCGGCCCGAGCACATCACCACCTGGTTCGCCGACGCGATCGAAGCGGTGAAGGCGGGCGAGGACGAAACTCCGACGCTCGCCTTCGATCTCGGCGGCAGCAAGACGCTCGTGGCGCTCGTCGTGGGCGGGCGCGTGATCGAGACCCGAAGCGAGGAGACGCTGCGCGGTGACGGCGCCGAGGCCTGGTGCGACCGGGTCGCCGCCCTGGCCGAACCCTGGCGCGGACGGTACGGCGCCGTGGGCGGTTGCGTCACCGGCGTCGTGGACGGCGGCCGCTGGACCGCATTGAACCCTGAAACCCTGCCCGTGCCCGCCGGCTTCCCCTTGGCCGACGCGCTCGCAACGCGGCTCGGCACCGAAGTGGCCCTCCTCAACGACGCCCAGGCGGCTGCCTGGGGTGAATATCGCTACGGCGGGGGCGTGGGACGCGACCTTGTCTTCCTCACGATTTCCACGGGCATCGGCGGCGGTGTCGTGCTGGGCGGTGCGCTGCGCATCGGACGTTCCGGCGTTGCCGGCAGCGCCGGCCTGACCCGGCTCCGCCCCTCCGGCGACGGCGGGCCGATCGAAAGCGTGGCGAGCGGCCGCGCCATGGCCGCCGCCGTCAAGGCCGTCGGCATCGATGCGGATGCGCCCGCGATCTTCCTCGCCGCCGCACGCGGCGAGGCCTGGGCCGTCGGGATCATCGATCGGTCGGCCGATCTGGTCGCCGGCCTGATCGGCAATATCCAGCTGCTGTTCGATCCCGACATCGTGGTGATCGGCGGCGGCGTCGGCCTTGCGGAGGGCTATCGCGAGCGCCTTGAACTTCGGCTGGCGGGCCAACCGCCGTTGATGAGACCCGAGCTTCGCGCGGCGATGCTCGGGAGGAATGCCGGCGTGATCGGCGTCGCCGACCACGCCCGTCGGATGTCGAAATCCAGGGGAACGAAAAAATGACGCGACTGAAATCTATGCTGATGGGTGCGGCCGTGTTCGCCGCCATGGGCCTGCCGATGGCGCAGGCCGAAGTGACCGTGCTCGGCTGGCCGGGCGGTCCGGAAGAGGCGGGCCTGCGCAAGGTCGCCGAGGCCTACAACGCCAAGGCGGCCGAGGCCGACAAGGTCAAGCTGATCTTCTTCAACCGCGACGGCTTTTTCGACAAGCTCGCGGCGGATCTGGCGGCCGGCTCCACCGATTTCGACGTCAACCTGCTCGCGACCTACGCGCTCGGCCGATACGCGCCCTTCATGGAGCCGCTGACGCTGCCGGCCTCGGCCAAGGACACCTTCTCCGACAAGGTGCTGGCCACGATGCAGTATGACGGCAAGCAGTACGGCATCCCGACCGATCTCTCGCTGCACTTCATGTATTACCGCTCGGACCTCATGGAGAAGCTCCTCTCCGACGCCGAATGGAAGAAGGCCTATGGCGAGATCTCGCAGAAATATCTCGGCAAGACCATGGAGCCGAAGGATCCGGACAGCTGGACCTGGGAAGACTGGATGGCCACCGCGCTGTTCTTCACCAAGTCCATCAACAAGGAGAGCCCGACGCGCTACGGCGCCGTGCTGCAGATGAAGAATCTGCTGTTCAACATGATGGTCTGGCACTCCGCCGCCAAGGCGCAGGGCGGCGACTGGATGGACGCGAGCGGCACGATCACCGTCGACAGCCCCGCCTATCGCACCGCGCTCGAGATCTACAAGAAGCTCTATGACGAGGGCGCGTCGCCGAAGGACTCGACCACCTACGAGTTCGCCGAGGCCAATGCCGCCTTCGGCGCCGGGCAGGCCGCGACCATGCTGCAATGGAACGCCGCCTTCGCCGATCTCGACAACAAGGAAAAGACGCCCGCCGTCGCCGGCAAGATCGGCACGGTGGCTCCGCCGACCGGGCCTGCCGGCCGCTTCACGCATATTCACGGTCTCGGCCTCGGCCTGAACAAGGCCTCGACCCACAAGGACGAGGCGAAGAAGTTCCTCGACTGGCTGGCGACGCCCGAGGCGATGACGATCTACGCCCTCGGCGGCGGCTCGCCGGCGCTGACGGAGACGGTGGTGGCCGGCGTCGTCAAGGAGCGGCCGGACCTCAAGAAGCTCGGCGAATTCGCGGGCTCCTACGGCTTCGTCATGACCGGCGGCACGGCGGCGAAGGCGCTGCAGGTCTATGAGCTCCAGGCTAAGGAATTCACGGCGTACTGGTCCGGCGAGAAGTCGCTCGACGAGGCGCTCGCGGCTACCAAGGCCGGCATGACCGAGCTGCTGAAGCCGTAAGGCGCGGAAACGCGATCTCGTGGCAATGGCCGGTTTCGCGCTGCGGCGCGATCCGGCAATCTGAGCCCCCCGGCGCCGTACGCGGCGCCGGGGAATGCCTGACCGTGGCCGATCTCGCCGAGGACGACACCGCATGGAGCGGCAGACCATCTTCGAAGGGCGCGTCCTCCTCGCTCCCCTCACCGCCTTCCTGATCGCGCTGCTCGGCTTCCCGCTGGTAGTCGATCTCGTCTATTCGGTCTCGCGCGTCGGCTTCGAGAATATCCGCGCGCCGGAGATCACCGGGCTCGGCAACTACGCCAAGGCGCTGGCGGATCCCGAATTCTGGGGCGCGGCTTGGTTCTCGCTGCGCTTCGGCCTGATCGTCGCCTCCATCCAGGTGGTGGTCGGCCTGATCCTCGCAATCTTCCTCGCGCCGCTCTTTGCGGCGCGGCCCTGGCTCATCGCCCTGCTGATGCTGCCGATGATGGTGGCGCCCGCGCTGGTGGGCCTGATGTACCGGCTGATCCTGCACGAATTCGTCGGCGCCGTGCCCTATTACCTGCTCGAATGGTATGGCGACTTCCCCGCCTTTCTCGGTCGCCAGTGGGTCTTCACCACGCTCGTCGTGATCGAGACGCTGCAGTGGACGCCCTTCGCGCTGCTGATCCTGCACTCGGCCTATGCGGCGATCTCGCCCGATGTCCGCGAGGCAGCGTCGCTTGACGGGGCAACAGGGCTTCGCCTGTTCCTCAATGTCGACCTGCCGCTAATGCTGCCGGCGATCGGCATCACCGCCTTCATCCGCTTCATCGATTCCTTCCGCGTGTTCGACAATCTCTACACGCTGGTCGGCTCAGGGGCCGGCGGCTCCACCACCTCGATGAGCATTTATATCTACCAGGCCTTCTTCAAGGTGGGCGATATCGGTCTCGCCGTCGCCGCCTCGATGCTGCTGCTGGCGGCCTCCTTCGTCGTGCTCTGGATCATCAACCACTTCACCGCCCGGAAGGTCGCGACATGAGACGTCCGGCGATTCAGGCACTGCGCTGGCTGGTGTTCGGCCTCGCCGTCCTCATTCTCAACTTCCCGGTGATCGCGACGCTGGTGACCTCGCTGAAGAGCGAGGCGGAGATCTCGTCCAACGCTTCGCTGGTGATCGAGAACCCGACGCTCGACAACTATGCCGCCATCTTCGGCATGGCTGATCGCTTCGACATCCTGCACTTCCTGATGAACAGCCTCGTCGCCTCGACGCTCGGCTCGGCGCTCGCCATCGCCCTCGCCTTCCCCGCCGCCTATGCGATGGCGCGCTTCGGCACCGGGCGGCGCTGGCTGCTGCCGCTCGCGGTCAATCTGCGCGCCGTGCCGCTGATCATCTTCGCGATCCCGATCTATCTCATGTACCAGCAGGTCGGCCTGCTCGACACGCGGCTCGGACTGTCGCTGATCTTCTGCCTCATCAACGTGCCGCTGGTGCTGGTACTGTTCACCTCGGCGATCGCCGAACTCCCGATCGAGATCGAGGAGGCGGCCCGGGTCGATGGCGCCGGCACGTTCAGGCTGATCCTGCATGTCGTGCTGCCGATGTCGCTCAATGTGGTGGCGGCCTCGTCGGTGCTCGCCTTCATCTATTCCTGGAACGAGTTCCTGTTCGGCCTGATGCTGACCACGAGCAGGGCGACGCCGATCTCGGTCGGCGCATCCTTCTTCTTCGCTGCCTCCGGCGGCGGCGTGCGCTGGGGCGTCGCAGCAGCGGTCATGATCCTCGCGACACTGCCGCCGCTGCTGCTCGGCCTCGTCATGTATCGCCAGATCGGCCGCTCGATGACGGCGGGCGCCGTAAAAGGCTGAGCCCGCCGCGATCCTCGGTCAGGCTCGCTTCTGGCTGAGCGCCACGGCGAGAATGATGATCCCGCCACGAGCGATCAGCTGCTGGCTGAATTCGAGCCCCATCAGGATCAGGCCGTTGTTGATGAGGCCGATCATCAGCGCGCCGACAATGGTCCCGATCACAGTTCCGCGGCCGCCGAACAGGCTCGTGCCGCCCAGAACCGCCGCCGCGATGACCGAAAGCTCGTCGCCTTCGCCGAGCTGGAAGCGGCCGGACTGCAGGCGGCCCGCATAGAGCATCCCGGCCAGCGCCGCGGCGCAGGACGAAATGACGAGCACCTTGAACTTGATCGCCTTGGTATCGATGCCCGAATAGCGGGCCGCGGTCTCGCCGCCGCCGGTCGCCAGCACCCGCCGGCCGAAACCGGTCCGGCGCAGCACGATGTGGCCGATCGCACCCAGGATCACCATCCACAGCAGCAGGACCGGCACGGGTCCGACATTGCCGCCGCCGAACAGCCAGGAATAGCCGGGCGAAAGGATCGGCACGGCCGCCGTCGCGGAGATCCACATCGCGACACCCTTGGCGATGCCCATCATCGCGAGCGTGGTCAGGAAGGACGGAATGCCGATGCGCGTCGTCAGCCAGCCATTGAACATGCCGACGGCAAGGCCCGTAGCGAGGCCGGCGATCACGCCGACGAACGGCCCGCCCACGGCGATCGCCATGGCGACGGTGACGGTGGAGAGGCCGGCGACCGCGCCGACCGAGAGGTCGATCTCACCGGCCGACAGCACGAAGGTCATGGCGATGGCCATCACCGCAATCATCGCTGTCTGCCGGACGATATTGAGCAGATTATTGGGGTTGAGGAACCCCTTGTCGGCCAGCGTCGCCGCGAAGACGATGAAGATGACCACGAAGCCGATATAGATGATGTTCTGACGCCAGTTGGCGAAGAAGGCGCTAGCCATTTAGATCTCCTGAACCGCAAGGGCCTTCTGGATTTCGATCTGCAGCCGCTGCTCGGCCGCCTGAAGACGATGCGCCTGGTCGTCGACGGGAACGTCCGGATCGTCCAGCGCCTCGCGCGGCAGGTCCTGGTGCACGCGCCCATCCGCCATGACGAGAATGCGGTCGCAGGCGGTCAGCAGTTCCGATAGCTCGGACGAGATCATGATGATCCCCTTCCCCGCCGCGGCCAGATCGCGCACCAGGCGGATGATCTCGGACTTGGAGCCGATGTCGATGCCGGCCGTCGGCTCGTCGAGAATGAGGATGTCCGGATCGGTGGCGAGCCACTTGCCGATCACCACCTTCTGCTGGTTGCCGCCGGAAAGCGTGGCGACCGCGTGCTCGCGGCTGGCCGTCTTCACCTTGAGCCGCGCAATCTGCGCATCGGTCAGATCGTTCGCCGCTTTCGTTTCGACAAAGCCCGCTTTGGACAGACGGCCGATGACGGCGAGGATCATGTTGGAGGCGACGGAGTGAGCCGGAATGATGCCCTGGGTCGCCCGCGCTTCCGGCACGAGCGCGACGCCAGCCGCGATCGCGTCGCTGGGCTTGCGGATGACGATGCTGCGACCCTTGATCGAGATCTCGCCGGCGGCGATCGGCTCGATCCCGGCCATGACGCGCGCCAGCGACGAGCGGCCGGAGCCGAGCAGGCCGGCGAGGCCGAGCACCTCGCCGCGATGCAGCGTCAGCGAAACGTGTTCAGGCTTGTGGACGCCGCTGACGTCCTTCAGCTGGAGCAGCACCTCGCCCTTCGCGGCCTGCGTCCGCTCCACGTCGGACAGGCCTTTGGAGCGCCTGCCGACGATGTGTTCGATCATCGTATCGATCGGCAGCTCCGACAGCGGCGCCGTGATGACATGGCGGCCGTCGCGCAGGATGGTCGCGCGGTCGGCAATGCGCGCGATCTCGTCCATGCGATGGCTGACATAGATGATCGCGACGCCCTTCGCCTTCAGCTTGCGCAGGAAGACGAACAGCCGCTCGACGTCGGACACGGCGAGCGCCGTCGAGGGCTCGTCGAGCACGAGCACCTTCGCATCCTGCGAAATCGCCTTGGCGATCTCGGTCAGCTGCTTCTGGCCGGCCCCGAGATCGGCGACGAGCGCCTTCGGATCCACGAAGACCTCAAGCATCGCGAAGATCTCGGCAGCGCGGCGCTCAGCCTCCTCGTCGTCGATCAGGCCGGCGCCGTCGCGCCATTCGCGCGTCAGGAAGATGTTCTGGGCCACCGTCAGGGTCGGGACCAGGCTCATCTCCTGATAGTTCATGGCAATGCCGGCGGCCCGCGAGGCCTCCGGCGTATGCGTCGTCAGCGGCACGCCACCGACCTCGATCGTCCCCTGATCGGGGCGATGGACCCCGTTCAGGATCTTGAGGATCGTCGACTTGCCGGCGCCATTGCCGCCGAGCAGCGCATGGACCTCGCCCGGAAGCACTTCGAGGCTCACGCCATCCAGCGCGCGCACGCCCCCGAAGGCCTTGGAGATGCCTGTCATGCGAACGGCGGCGGCAGTGGCACTCATCCAACCTTCTCCCAGACGCCGCTCTGACCCGAGCGCAGGAACGCGTCGGCGACGAGTTCGGTCAGCAGGCCGTCGGCGAAATTCGGGCTCGGCTGCTGCTTCTTCGCGATGGCGGAGAAGAAGTCATAGCACTCGACGATCTTGGTCTCCGAATAGCCGATGCCGAGGCCCGGTATCGGCCAGAGGCCGGCACCATAGGGATGCGCCGGCCCGGTGTAGATGGTGCGGAAGCCGCGCGCATCCGCCGGATCGTCGGCGAACATCACCTGCAGCTCGTCGCGGCGCTCGTAGTTGAAGTGGATCGAGCCCTTGGTGCCGTGGATTTCCAGCGTGATGAAGTTGTTGCGGCCATAGGCATTGCGGGTCGCCTCGAGGCTGCCGATGGCGCCGCCCTTGAACCGCAGCATCGAAACGAGCTCGTCGTCCACATCGACCTCGCCGCGCTCGGCATCGGCGGACTTCTCGGCCGCGCCCAGCTTGTCGACGCCGCCCTGCTGCAGCGGGCGGGTCTTGTTGTAGGTCGGCGTCATGGCGATCACCTCGGCGATCGGCCCGACCAGGTAATGGGCGAGATCGACGACATGCGTGCCGATGTCGCCCACGGAACCGGAGCCGGCGATCTTCTTCTGGAAGCGCCAGGAGAGCGGCGAGTCGGGATCGGCGGACCAGTCCTGGAGATAGGTGCCGCGGAAGTTCAGGATGCGGCCGATCCGGCCCTCCTCGATGAACTTCTTGGCAAGCGCCACGGCAGGCGTGCGGCGATAGTTGAAGGCGACCATATGGATGACGCCGGCGGCCTCGACCGCCTCGACCATCGCCCGCGCCTCTTCCACCGTGCGGGAGAGCGGCTTCTCGCAGATGATGTGCTTGCCGGCCTTGGCCGCTGCAATGGCGATCTCCGCATGCACATTGTTGGGCGTGCAGATGTCGACGACGTCGATATCCGGGCGGTTGACGACGGCGCGCCAGTCCGAGGACGCCTCCTCGAAGCCGAAGCGGCGGCGCGCTTCCTCGGCCATACCATCGCTCACGTCGACAACGACCTTGCGGTGGGGAATGGCCGGGGCCGGCCAGAAGAACATCGGCATCGAGGCATAGGCCATCGCATGCGCCTTGCCCATGAACCCGCCGCCGATCATGGCGACGTTCATCACTTTGGTCATCGGTTTTCTCCTGAGAGCGAGCGGCTTCGGCGAGCAGCCTTCGTCCGCCGGCCGAGGCCGGAGGTTGGCGCGGGTCGGGCCTTGGTCCTGTCGCACGGGGCGCGCGCAGCGCCCCGTGCTTCCCGGCCTTACTGGCCGAGGCTCTTCTTGATGTTGTCGGTCGCGTCGGTCGAATAGACCGCCTTCCAGCCATCGAGCAGCGTGTCCCGCGTGACCGGGAGGGCCGGCAGCGCGACGAAGGCCGGGGCCTCCTTGCCGAGCAGGCCGTAACCGGCGAGCTTCGCTTCCACGACGCCGGCATCATAGGGACGCTGCGCGCCGAGGCCCTTCACGAAGCCGTTCTGCGCCATGGAGATCGCGACGTTTTCTCCGAGGTCGATCGTGGTGATGACGAGGTCGTCGCGGCCGGCGACGCGCGCCGCCGAGATCACGCCCTCGGCCGGAACGTCCCAGACCGCCCAGATGCCCTTGACGTTCGGGTTGGAGGTGAGGATGGCCGAGGCGGCCTTCTCTGCATCGCCCGAGAAATCCGGACCGCCGATGCCCTGCTCCGCAACGATCTTGATGTCCGGATAGTCGGAGGCGATCGTCGCCTTGAAGGCGTCGTAGCGCTGCTTGGTGACGAAGAAGTCGGCCGCGTGGAATATGACGCCGATATCGCCCTTGCCGCCGAGCGCCTTGGCCATCAGGTGCGCCGAGGCGACGCCGTTGCCGTAATTGTCGGCCGAAACCACGGACACATAGTCCTTGCCGGCCACGAAACCCGTCGGCACGTTGTCCATGAAGACGAGCTTGGTTCCAGCGGCAGCGGCAGCCTTGTACGCGGCGGCGGTCGCGGTCGGGTCGGTCGGGATCGAGACGATGATGTTCGGCTTCTGCGCCATGATCGTCTCGATGTCGGAGACCTGCTTCTCGGGCTTGAAGCCGGCATCGGTGACAGCGAGCACCTTGATGCCCATATCGGCGAACTGCTTCTGCAGGCCGTTGATCTGGGCGCGCGACCAGTCATTGCCACCGTAATGCATGACGATGGCGGCCGTCGCGTTCATGCCCTTGATCCTGGCGAGTTCGTCATCCGTCAGCACGACGCTCGACGCCGGCGACGGCGCCTCGCCCGAGGGGCCCTTCGACAGAACCGTCTTCTGCAGGTCGGCGAGGGCCTGATCCGGATCGGCGAGCGCCGGGCCGGCATAGGCGAGAGCGAGCGTCAGCGCGGCGGCCGAGCCCAACAGGGTTCGTCTGGAGATCATCGTCAATCCTCCCGGAATTGGGGCTGCGCCCCGGTCGCGGCCTTCAGGCCGATTCGAGATAGCTCCTGCTGGCCTTCGCGCCCTCCAGCGGGTCGGCCCAGGAATCGAGTTCGGTGCACACCCAGCCCTCGAAGCCGATTTCGCGCAGCGCAGCGATGATCGAGTCCGTCGGCACATCGCCACGGTCGAGGGGGGTGAAGGCGAAGGGCTCCTTCTGGAAGCCCTTGAGATGCACGTAGGAGATGCGCGCCGCATGCTCGCGGATCAGCGCAGCCGGATCGCCGCCGGCCGCGGCGAGGTGCGCCGTGTCCGGGCAGAAGTCGATGCCGGTCAGGGCGAAGATCTTGCGCACTTCGGCCGGCCCTTCGACGATGGTCGAAAGATGCGGGTGGTAATGGGCGGTGAGGCCGCGCGCCTCTGCGATCTCCTTCACGCGGTCGAGCGCCGCGGCAAGCCGCGGATAGTCTGCCTCGCGGATGCCGTCGAAGCGCTTGGCGCCGCCACCGACAACGAGATGCGGCGCGCCAAGCTCGGCAGCCCGGTCCGCCGCGCGGACGATGCGGGCCAGCTCTTCGGGCAGGATATCGTCGAAAATGAAATTGCCGCCGGCATAGGTCGCGACGAGCGTAAGCCCGTTATCCGCGAGCAGGCCGCGCATCTCGGCAGCGCTGAAATCGAGCAGATTGCCGTCGAAAAGCTCGACGCCCTCATACCCGGCCGTGGCGATGTCGGCGAAGGCGCGGCGTATGTCGCCGAAGGTGCGATAGGCGAGGTTCGTGATCGACGTGACGCCGACCGCGTCTCCGCCGAGGCTTCCCCAGCAATTCGCATGATAGGCGAGCTTGAAGCTCGACATCGGCATCTCCTCCCAGTGCTTGCCGCGATCCTTAACGACCTCTTAGGGCGCTAAAAAATCGATGTCAATCATTTAAGACCATATGTGCCGTATCTTTTGCAGATTTACGACATAAGAGCGACGTTGCCAGTCGAAACGGGCAGCCTTATGAAAGAGGCGATCGCGACGGCGCCAGAGAGGACGAGACATGTCGAGGACGGCCATTGCGGAAGCCGCTGCCCGTCCGCGCCGGAAAGGCCGTCCGCGCGTATCCGAGACAGCCTCCCCGAGCCTCGTCGAAATCCTCAATCTGGTCCGTTCCGAGCAGGCGACCACACGCCAGGAGATCGAGCGCCAGAGCGAGCTCGGACGCGCGGTCGTCGCCGATCGGCTCGGCACGCTCTCCGAGCTCGGGCTCGTGGACGAGAGCGAACTGGGCGCGGCAACCGGCGGCCGGGCGCCCCGCCTGGTGCGCTTCAGCGCCGATCGCGGCCGGATCCTCGTCGCGACACTTGACCAGACGGCGCTCGGCGTCGGAATCGCCGATCTCGGCGGCGCCCTGCTCATGGAGCATCACGAGGCGAGCGAGCTCACCCAGCCAGTTGCCGCCCTTGCCGAGCGGCTGATCACGCTGTTCCGCTGGATCTTGGAGCGGCAGGGCAATCCGCCGCTCTACGGCATCTCGATTTCCGTGCCGGGAGCCGTGCCCGATGGCGGCGAGGCACTGTTCCTGGGCACCACGCCCGTGGTCCTGCCCGGCTGGGATAGCTTCCCGCTCGTTGAGACGCTGGTCGAAGCCTTCGATGCCCCGGTGTGGCTGCGCTCCAGCGTCGAGACGATGACGATGGGCGAACTCCATGCCGGGGCCGGAAGCGGCCATCGAACGATGCTGTTCGTGAAGGTCGGCAAGCGCATCGGCGCGGGTCTCGGCAGCGACGGCCGGCTGTTTCGCGGCGCCCAAGGCGCGGTCGGCCTCATCGGCTCCGTCCCGGTGTCATCGGCCGGTGGCGTCGGCACGCTCGAGGCGATGGCGGGCTCGGACCATATCGCGCAGGAAGGCCGGCTTGCCGCCGAGCGCGGCACCAGCCCGATCCTCGCCGAGCACCTGCGCCGCGGCGGCGAGATCACGGCGCTCGAAGTGGCGCAGGCGGCGCAGATCGGCGATGCGGCGGCGATCGAGATTCTCTCGCAGAGCGGCCGGCTGATCGGCCAGGTGGTCGCGACGCTGGCCAATATGCTGAATCCAGCCCTGATCGTTCTTTCCGGCTCGATCGCGCAGACCAACGACATCCTGCTCGCCTCAGCGCGCGAGGCAATCTATGGCGCCTGCCACCCCATGGTGAGCCGCGACCTGCAAGTCATCCGCTCCCAGATGGGCAGTTCGGCCGGCCTCGTGGGCGCGGCCATTGTCGCGGCGGAAGGACTGTTCGCGCCGTCGATCCTGCGAGACTGGATCATGGCCGGCCGGCCGCAGGCGCATCCTCTGTTCCAGCGGATGAAGGACGATATCGCGCGGAGGAGAGCCACGGAGGAGCGCACGGTCCGGCCGCCGGGTGCGTGAGGAGGATGGAATGGCGATTTCTGGACTCGGCCCGCATGGAGAGCGCGCGTCGGCCCCCGAACGGGTTCTGCTGCTGCCGGAGGATATGGCCCGGGCGCGGGCGCGCGGCCTGCGCGTCGCGATCGTTTTGCATACACTGGCGAGCGACTGGACCAAGCAGCAGCTCTCCGGCCTTATCGGCATGCTCGGCGATTGCGGCGTCGCCGTTATCGACGTCGTCGACTGCGCCTTCACGCCCGAGGTCCAGATCGAAGCGCTCGACCGGCTGATCGCGGAGGCCCCCGACGCAATCATTTCGCTGCCCGTCGCCAACGCCAAGGTTGCCGCCGCCCACGCCCGCGTCGCCGCAGCCGGCATCAAGCTGGTGCTGCTTGACAACGTGCCGACAGGCCTTCTGCCCGGCAAGGATTACACCTCGCTCGTCTCGGCCGATAATTTTGGCCTCGGCAAGATCGCGGCCGAATGCCTGTCGCCGCATGTGCCTGATGGAAGCGAAGTCGGCGTGCTCGGCTATGAGGCCGATTTCTTCGCGACCAATGAGCGCGAGATCGCCTTCGTGAAATGGATGCGGATCAACCGTCCGGATGTGCAACTGCGCGTCCGCCGTTTTCCGTCCCTCGCGGAGGCGGGCCGCGTTACGCGCAGTCTGTTCGAGGATCACCCGGATCTCGCCGGCCTCTTCGTGGTCTGGGACACGCCCTCGATCGCGGCTGCCGGCGTCCTCGCGACGCTAGGCCGCAAGATTCCGATGGTGACGGTGGATCTCGGTCAGAATGCCGCCATCGGCCTCGCCGCAACCCGTTCGCTGGTCGCGATCGCCGCCCAGCAACCCTTCCGTCAGGGCGAAACGGCCGCCTCCGTCACCGTCAGCGCCCTGCTCGGCCGCCTGACGCCGGACTGGGTCGCCCTCCCCGGCCTCGCCGTTACGGCCGAGAATGTCGTCGAGTGCTTCCAGACCGTCTGGCGCAAGCCCGCACCCCGCGAAGTGCTGCGAACGCTGAGCCTCGTCGGCTCGGCACCGCTACCGGCCGCGCGATCGTGACGACGTCGGCGTCGATGTCGTGACCTCTGGCGATACAGCCGAGGCTCTCACTCCCACGCTAATACTTCTCCACCCCAAGAATTCCATATCCAGATGAGAGTAATATCTCTCAGGCAAGCACACCATCTTAGATACCATAAATTACCTGATCGCGTGAACTTTTTACGATTAATTTTCTTTCATTACAGATTATGTGAAATATATACATCACTAGACTACTTAGCAGTCAGGAGCAGGCCGTACGCCCTGGCATGCATACTGCCGGATATATCGGCAGGCTTCGTCGGGCACGGAACTCGCATCAGCGAGCGCAGGAGCGAAGACGACGAGCGCTAACGTCGATGCGAACGCCGGCTGCCAATCGGGGCGTTTTTAGACGCACGCCCGGTTGGCAAATATGCTAGAAAACTCATCGTAAGTGAGCAAATCACGGGAAAGCTAAAACAGCTCGAGCGTCTCTGACGCATCCCGATTGCTTCGGCCAAGGCAGAGAATTGATCGAGAAAGCGCAGCCGTACCAGCTCGGTGCCTAGACCAACTGTGGGTTCGAACCGGACGGCGACCGATGCGCTAGCGCCATACCGTCTCCGAGACGATTGGCGATGAGTGTAATGCCCGTCCCACGAGCTCTCAGGTGCGCCCATGACAGTTTTGCGCTCTGTTCTCCGGCGATTTGTGGCCTCCCCGACCGCACTTGGCGCCGGCCTTGCAGCCGTGTCGCTGCTTGCAGTACCGGCTGCCGCGCAAACGGCCCCTCTCTCGGCGCAGGAGTCGGATCCTGCCGTCATGGGCTGGATGAAGGGGTTTCCGCCTCCCCGCGACCGGATCATCACACAACCTGAGTCGGTTTATTTCAGTTTTCCAAAACTCCGCTGGTCGGTCTGCCATCTGCGCGAGCTTCTGCCGACGGAGGAGATCAGTCGCGGCCTCGGCGCGCCACGTCCCCTGGAATATCCTCCGCCCTATCAATTCGCGAACGAGCGACAGGCGATCGACGCGCTGACGTTCAAGCCGATCGACAGCGACAAGACGATGACCTGGGAGGAGTCACTCTACGCTAACTATACGGATGGTCTGCTGATCCTTCACAAGGGGCGCGTCGTCTATGAACGATATCTCGGCTGCCTGAACCCTGACGGGAAGCATGCCGCAATGTCGATGACGAAATCTGTGACAGGACTTCTCGCTTCAATCCTGGTCGCCGAGGGAAAGCTGAACGATTCCGCGCTCGTGTCCGACATTATCCCCGAGGTCAAGGGGAAGGGATACGGATCGGCAACCGTCCGTCAGGTCATGAACATGACGACCGGGCTCAAATTCTCAGAGGACTATTCCGATCCCGATGCGGACATCTGGCGGTATTCCGCAGCCGTGAGCCCACTTCCGAAGGCAGAGCACTTCCAAGGACCTTCTGGATACTGGGACTATCTTCCCACGGTAGAAGCGCAGGGCCAACACGGGGCTGCATTCCACTACAAGACGATCGACGCCGATATGCTGGGTTGGATCGTGTCGCGCGTCTCCGGCAAGTCAGTGACCGAATTGGCGTCGGAGCGACTGTGGCAGCCGATAGGTGCCGAGCAGGACGCCTACATGACGGTAGACGGAACCGGCGTGCCGTTCGCAGGAGGCGGACTGAGTGCAGGACTTCGCGACCTGGGACGCCTTGGGCTCTTGATGCTCAATGAAGGTGTCGTGGGGGGCGAGCGGCTGTTTCCGGCCGAGGCCGTTCGGAGCATCCGCGAAGGCGGCGACGCGAGCAAGTTCGGCACCAACTATCCGGCGTTGCTGGGTGGCCGTTACAGCAGCATGTGGTGGATCTACCCTGGCCAGGAAGGCGTTTTCGCGGCCAGAGGTGTCCATGGGCAGACGATCTACGTGGACCCATCGGCCGACATGGTGCTGGTACGCTTTGCATCCTACCCTCGGGCGGAGAATCCCCTCATCGATCCGACCTCCCTGCCCGCATTTCGAGCGATGGCCGAGTATCTGAAATCGAGTCCGAACTAGCTGAACGTCTTCGACGGAGCTTTCAATGCCAGATCAACGGCTCTTCCGATTGGATGGCGAAGTAGCACTGGTCACCGGCGCGGCCGCCGGGATCGGACGATCTATCGCGCTGACATTCGCCGCGGCCGGGGCGGCCGTAGCGGTGAGCGACATTGACGACGGCCGGGCCGGAAGCGTCGCTTCAGAAATCCTCGAGGCCGGAGGCCGCGCGATTGCCATCGGTTGCGACGTCACCAACGACAGCGATCTTGGGGCCGCGGTGCAGGCGGCGGTCGGCTCGTTTGGCAGCCTAACGGTGTTGGTCAACAACGCGGGCGGCGGGGGACCCAAGCCCTTTGGCATGCCCATGCACGATTTCCGTCGGGCGTTCGAGCTTAACGTCTTCTCGCTGTTCCGGCTGTCGCAGTTGGTAGCACCACATATGAGCGAGGCAGGCCACGGCGCCATCCTGAACATTTCCTCGATGGCGGGAGAGAACAAGAACGCGCGCATGACCTCGTACGGCTCGTCGAAGGCTGCGGTGAATCACCTGACGCGGAACATGGCATTCGACCTTGGCCCCCTGGGCATTCGGGTCAACGCCATCGCACCAGGCGCTGTCAGGACGGACGCGTTGGCGAAAGTCCTCACCCCGGAGACAGAGTTGGCGATGTTGCGACACACGCCACTTGGACGCCTGGGTCAACCTGAAGACATCGCCAATGCCGCCCTCTTCTTGTGCGCTCCGGCATCGAACTGGATCAGCGGGCAGGTGCTCACTGTATCGGGCGGCGACGTCCAGGAGTTGGACTGAACGGGCGGAACGGGCAGCCTCCGCCATAGATGATCCTCTGACGGTATCAATACAGGCGTGAACAGCATTGCCGTAGCTTCGCGGCTCGTCTCGCGAGCAGTATCGGCGAAGACCGTCACTGATGAAGACGGCTACGATCATTACAGACTGACAGCTATCGACAGAAGTCCAAGCAAACAATTGTTCTCACCCGGCGTCATTTTCGAACTCGGACCGGGCCGAGATCGCCGGTGGTCGAGTGGCGGCGGACCGTGTTGTGGACCCGTCCAATGCAGTCGAACTCATCGGCCCTGGCCGCGTCACGGGTCCGGTAAATCTCGCCCCTGATCCGTTCGGCTTTCGGGCATGAGAAGAATCTCTCCATCGCGGCACTGTCCCAGACGTTGCCGGATCCGCTCATCGAGCAAGTGACCCCGTTCTCGGCCAGTAATTCCTGGGAGTGCTGGCTGGTCTATTGGCTGTCCTGATCCGAGTGATGCAGCTGCGCATCGGGCTTGCCGCGCCGCCAGATCGCCATGACGAGCGCGTCGGTGACGAGTTGGGCTGTCATCCGGACATCGCGCCAGACTCGGCGAGCGCCACAGGTTCGGTCGCTGGCCTTGAAGCGCGCATAGACCTTGGTGCCAACCACCTCGTCGTTCACGGAGCGCTGGCTCGGCGAGCGCGTCAGCCAAGCATGGAACCCGAAGCGGGTGACATCCAGCGCTTCGCAAAGCCATGCCACCGGCCAGATGCTCCGGTGCCTCGCGATGAAGGCGAACTTGGTAGCCCTTCCCTCGCAAGTGGGCTGCGGCCCTTTTTTGGGATGTCGCGCTCCGCGTTCAGCTTGGCCACCTGACGCCGCTGCCGCTCGATCTCCAGCTGCTCGGGCTTCATCTGACCCTGCCCGACAACGGCTTGCCCTGGATCGCCGGCAAACGCCTTCACCCATCCGCACAACACGTTCTCATAGACCTCCGGATCACAAGGCGCCTGAGCGACGCTCACCCCGCTTTCCCTGATCAGGCGAACAGCCTCGATCCTGAACTCACGCCCAAATCGTCGTCGCTGCATGCGCCGCCTCAGGCTTCATGAAACACCCAATCTCGGTGTCCCCGAGCCCAATCATCGCTCCGCCATGTATCGCCCCGGCGAGATGCCGGCCGCCTTCTTAAACATCGTTGCGAAGCTGGGCACGCTCTCGTAGCCGAGGTTCGCCGCGACCTGTTGGATTGAAGCGCCGCCCGCCAACCATTTCACTGCGAGCATAACGGCAAGCTGCTGACGCCAGCGCCCGAAACTCATCCCAGTCTCTCGGCTCATCAACCGTTCCAGCGTTCGTCCGCTCATGCCGGTTCGCCTGGCCCATTCATCCAGCGTTCCCCGATCGGCCGGCGTCTCCATGATTACGTCGATGATCCTGCGCAACCGAGGATCAGTCGGCATCGGGAGGTGCAGTGCGTCGATCTTGGCAGATGCGAGTTCATCGAGCAGAACCGCCAGCATACGAGAGTTCGCACCGCCCTCTTCATAGAGAAGCGGCAAACTTGCTGCTCGGATCAACAACTCCCGCAGGAGCGGAGTCACCGCGATCGAACAACATTTCGCCGGCAAGATGGTGCCATCCGCAAGAGCGACAAAGGCGCCGTAGCCCTCCAGTTCGCCCGTCACTTTGATCGCGTGAACGGTGCCGCCCGGTATCCAGATCGCACTACGCGGCGGCACGATCCACAACCCGTTTTCTGTCGCGCAGCTCAGCGCCCCACGTTGAACGAGAATGAGCTGGCTCTTGGCATGCTGGTGCGGGTCCAATTCGAAGCTGCCCAACGCTTCGGCGGCGATGCCGTAGGTTACGACTGGGCGGGGCACATCGTCGGGGTCGACCCAACCGGGTTCTGGCGAAGGATGGCGAAGGAGAGGCATCAACAACTCTTCGCTTTGGCGTGATACGATAATAATCTGTCGCTACTTCGTAATGCCGCCACTCCCGCTTTGTCTATATCCTCGTGTGGTCAGCCGATGGTCGAACGACCTCGGCACGGCTTCAAAGGACCCGCGAGGAAAGCGACGACAATGGCCGAAGCAACGCGTGAAGACTATGAAGAGCGTTCTGCCGCCGTTGATCCCGTTGGCGGAAGCCTCACGAGTACTCTGTCGATCGTCATTGTCGGAGCCGGCCCGGCGGGCTGCTATGCCGCCCAGGCACTTCGGAAGAAACTCCCTTTCGCCAAGATCACGGTCGTCGACCGCCTCCCGACTCCCTTCGGCTTGTTACGCTATGGCGTCGCTGCCGACCATCAGGGCACTAAGGCGGTTCAGCAGCAGTTCGAGCGGCTGTTTCACAGCACTAATGTTGCCTTCATCGGAGGCCTCGAACTTGGCCGAGACTTTCATCTCGACCAGCTGACCGAGATATTCGATATCGTTGTTCTAGCGACCGGCACTCCTCAAGATCGGCATCTCGGCGTCGAGGGGGACACGCTTGAAGGCATCTTAGGTGCCGGGCGGTTGACCCGAGCTTTGAACTCGCATCCGGAAGCGTTTGCAGACCCGCCTGTGGTTTCGCCGCACGTGGCGATCGTCGGAGCCGGGAACGTGGCCATCGACCTTCTTCGACTCTTGTCGAAGGGGACGGACGAGTGGCACGGGTCCGATATGGACGACGCGGTTCTGGGGCACATCCTCCCGAAGCCGGTCATGGAAATACATCTGATTGCACGGTCAAGCGCGGTACAGGCACGTTGGGACGCCGCCATGCTCCGTGAACTCGGTAGCCTGCAACGGCCAGAATTCCGACTGCTGACTGGAGACGTCGAGGCCGGGCAGTCATTGGCGGTCGACGCTCTCCGCACTCTTCTTGTCGAACGAGACGGACCAACGGACCTCGCCATCAATCTCCACATGGAATGCGACGTCGAACGCGTCTTAGGAGAGAAGCGGGTCGAAGGTCTTCGCATCCGTAGCCGTTCCGGCGAAACCAAGGACATTGCAGTCGGTACGGTCGTCACGGCCATCGGTTTCGAGCCCCAGCCGCGTAGTGCACTTCCTTCCCGCGTTTACCTGACCGGATGGCTGAAAACGGGCCCACAAGGCACCATCCCGCTGCAACGGACCCTGGCAAAGCAGCTTGCCTCGGAAATCACGCGGGATCTGCGCGAAGGGTTGATCGCCAGCCCCCGCCCAGGCCGCAGCGCCCTCCCAAGCGGACGCACGACTGACTTCGCCGGATGGCGCCGGATCGACCGGTTCGAACGGGCTCGCGCCGCTGAAAAGCGCGTTCGACGAAAACTTGCGGACATCGAACTCATTCACACGGTCGCCGAAGCGGCTACCGGTTCGCATCTACTCGCAAACGATTATTTGAAATGAATATCATGATCCTTTTTGGAACTGAAAGTGGCAATGCCGAACTGATCTCTTTTGAGATCGCAGAAGCGATCAACGGCCGATATACAGTATTTATACGCGATATGAGCGACGTTGATCCGGCCGAACTCTCGCGTGACGACTTTCATCTTGTTGTGTGCTCGACCCATGGTGAGGGTGAACTGCCGAGCGGCGCTGTGCCTTTCGCAACAGCGCTCATGGATGCGAAACCCGACCTTCGTGGACTTCGCTATGCGATGTTCGGTCTGGGGGACAGTAGCTATGACAATTACTCGCGCGGCAGCGATGTGGTTGATGAGTTGCTTCGCGCGCATGGCGCCAAACGCCATGGACCATTCGGCAGGTACGATGCCTCAAGCCAAGACGACGCCATCCAGCTTGGCAAGGAATGGGCGAATGAGGTGCTGAAAGACTTACAAGGCGTACAGACCTCTGCCACCGGCAAGAATTAGTAACCTTCTGCGCGAGGATATACTGACGTTCTGGCGACATTCCTATCAGGCTTAAGAAAATGACTGACCTTACGAGTCGCAAGCAACTTGAAGCACGCTTTGGTGCTCCACCAGGAATCGTGTTGGCGAAGACCATTCACCAACTCGACGCCGGAGCGAAGTCCTGGCTTGCCGCATCCACCATCATGATCGCATCGATCGCGACTGGAGACGACATCGACATTCTGCTCGGTGGTGGGGCTGCAGGCTGGGCGGGAGGCGACAACGCCACGCTTCGGTTGCCAGTCGACGCGCTGGATCCTCCAGAGCTCTTGGTGCCCGGCTCCGCATTCGGATCGATCTTCATGGTGCCATCCCTCAACGAATTGATGCGGGTCAATGGCCGGGTCATCGCAAGCGAGGGTTCCGAAGTCTGGGTCACCGTCGAGGAATGCTATATTCACTGCGGCAAGGCGTTGATCCGGTCAGATTTTTGGTCGCACACGCCGGACAATCATGATCGCCACGCTCCAGAACGCTTCGCGGAGCATTGCCGCTTCATAGGGCTGGCGACGTGCGATCCGCACGCGCACGCCGATTTGAGCCCAAAGGGGGATCCCGCCGGCTTGATGGTCCAGTTGGACCATGCCTCGCTCCGGTTTGCCGACCGACCGGGCAATCGTCGGACAGACAGCTTCCGCAACATCGTTGATCAACCGCGCGTCGCCGCAGCCTTGGTCGTTCCTGGCTCATTTCACCTGATGATCGTCAGGGGTACGGCCCGTATCACGGATGAGCTTGCAGAGCGCGAGAAGTTCTCCGTCAACGACAAGGTGCCTGAACTTGTGACAGTGGTCACCGACATCAGCATCGATCGGCGGGAAAGCCAGGCCCTGGCGCGCGCGAACGCTTGGCCGGCAGCCAGCGCGCCGCCGGGCTTGAACGCCGGCAGGATCGCCGCAGGCCATTTGAAATTGAGCAAGGGCGTCGGAGCCAAGCTTGCTGGCCTCGCCATGTCCGTTCCCGGTCTTGTCGAGCGTGAGATGGCCAAGGACTACAAGAAGAACCTTTATTGAGAGCGCCGCAGAGGGGCCGAAGCTATCCGAAACCTTAGGACCGCCCCGACGCCAGCCAGCAGTTACTCGCGGTAGATCTGGGTGAGCGCGAGCGACCAAACGACGACGCTTCGGGCCGGCGGTCACACTGAATTGTCGCACATCAACGAAAGGCAACAATAATGCTCCTGGACGTTTCCCAGTTTCCCCTCGTCTTCCTGCGTGAGCACGAGGAGAAGAACTCTTCCGTCGGCGAGGTATTTGAGAGAAACGCCCAACTCGAAGCTCTACTGAATAGACAGGAACCGTTCGTGCTGATTGCCGATCATGCCGCGCATGATCACGATCACGAGACACCCGAGGAGCGAAAGGGAAAAGCACTCTTCTTCAAGCGGATAAAGGACCGAATGAGGCAGTATTGCCTCGGGCTGATCGTGATCGAGGGCGCCTCCCCGTTCAACAGCGCCACCCGGACCGCGGCGACTGCGGTCAGCAACGCGCTCGGCTTCTCCGTACGGTTTGCCGCCGACGAGCAGAGTGCAATAGCGATAGGCGGCACGATGTTGAAGAAGAACCCGGCCTGACGTGCTGACGGATGTTCTTCGATCACTGGAAGTCCAAAATTCGGGTAACGGGCCTTCGGGGCTCAAGATAAGATCATAAAGGGTGATTTCGTCGCGACGGACAGTGCGCCTGCAACGAGATGCGACGTCTTGAGGACGACGAAAAGAGACGCTGTTGCTCTCGACGACAACGGGCGACCAATTCCGATGCCAAACCTGCAACGTTCGGAGGCGTCAGACAACCGCCGGCACAAAGCGGCCGAACTCCGCCGCACATGGAGGTTTGAGTTCGCTGAGCGACTAGAAGCGCCAGCGTTGGCATAGAATTCGTGCGCCTGCTGCAGCGTAACGGCGGGATAAGGCTCAAGTTCGATTGTTACCGGCGCAGCGCATCTGGATCTCAATCGGGTGCGTAACGCCGTCGGATGGTTCGAGCAGCCTCTCGCGACTGCCAGGGCGGCCCTCAACCTCAACCCCGAGGCCTAGGCCGGCTTGGGGGACAGCCTTCAATATCATTTGGCGGGATCTCGGGGGCTAGCGCTGTTGAGGCCGCGCCTCGACCATGCCGCAGTTGCGAAGTTTGAAATCCGCCATGCTCACAGGGATGGCCGCAATACGCCAACGGCTGACTTGGCTTCATTGGTCGGAGCGTATCTCGCCGAGATGTTGGCGAACCCATCTCACCTCTTCCGCTGCCGTACGGCGGAAATGTCGTTTGAAGTCACGGCTGAACTGGGCGGGACTGACATAGCCTACCGAGAGGGCGACTTCGGCGATTGTTCGGTCTTGCCGGGCCAGCAGGACCCTCGCCTGATGAAGGCGCATCGCTTTCACATACTGCATCGGACTGGTTCCCGTCAGCGCCTTGAAATGCGCGTGATAGGAAGGGACGCTCATACCTGCATCACCGGCTAGAGCCGCTATCGAAATCTCGGAGCAGAAGCTTTCGCTCAGGCGGGCGAGACTTTGCGTAGTCCGTCCGGACATCCCCTTCTGGCTTAGCGCGGCGACCATTGCTGATCCCTGTGGACCGACGAGGATCCGGTAATGCAGTTCCCGCAGGATGCTTTTTCCAAGTACCGTCGTTTCCGCAGGGCTCATGAGCGCCTTCAATAAGCGCAGGACGACATCTTCAATCTCAGGCTCCATCCGGCTGGATATCAGGCTCTTTGCCTGGGTCGCGATGTTTGTTTGCTGGCTTTCGAGTGCTGACACGATCTCCGCAACGAGAGTCATGTCGAACTCGACATAAACAGCCAGAAGCGGCTTTTCAGGGCTCGCTGCAGACTCCATGCGGAAGGGAGCGGGGACCGCCACCGCGAGGTAGTGGTCTTCATCGTAAACATAGGCTTCGCCACCCAGCACGCCCTGCTTTCGGCCCTGCAACACGAAGACCGCACCGGCTTTGTAGAGGACGGGGACATCCGTCAGAACAGCTTCCGTCCTGAGGAGCCGGACGTCGCGAAGTCCGGTCGAATTGTATCCCTGCCGGGGCGCCAGCGACCCGGCGAGGTCGAGCAACTCCCGCCGCCTCTCCTTGTTTCGCTGCATTGTCATAGGAAATGGCAAGAGCTTCAGACGAATTGGCGTCGAATTTGAACCGGATGAAGAATATCGGTCAAATCGATGGTCAGCAATACGAGGTAGCAGATATGACCAAGAAAACCCTCTTTATAACCGGCGCGAATTCCGGCTTTGGTCTCGCGATCGGGAAGGCTGCGGTTGCCGCTGGGCATACGGTGATTGGCACAGTCCGCTCGGAAGCGTCCAGAGTACGGCTCAAGGAGCTTCTGCCGAGCGCCCATGCGGTGCTTCATGACGTCACCGATTTCGATCGAATCGCGGGTATCGCCGAACAAGTCGAAGACGAACACGGCCCGGTCGATGTTCTCATCAACAACGCCGGATACGGCCATGAGGGCGTGCTTGAAGAGTCGCCTCTCGAAGAAATGCGACGGCAGTTCGACGTCAATGTCTTCGGTGCCGTTTCAGTCGCCAAGGCGTTCCTACCCCGTTTTCGCTCACGGCGTAGTGGCTTCATCGTCAACGTGACGTCCATGGGCGGAATGATCACCTTGCCCGGGATCGCCTATTACTGCGGCAGCAAATTCGCGCTTCAGGGCATATCCGAAGTCATGCGTTCGGAGATGGCTCCTTTCGGAGTTCACGTGACAGCGCTCTGCCCCGGGTCTTTCCGGACGGACTGGGCGGGACGTTCGATGGTTCGAACCGACAGGTCGATTGCCGACTACGATCATCTGTTCGATCCCATTCGTCAGGCGCGTCAGGAAAAGAGCGGCCATCAACTCGGGGACCCCGCCAGGTTGGCAGCGGCCGTCCTGGCACTGATCGCTTCGGACAATCCACCGCCGCAGCTTCTGCTTGGAAGCGACGCTCTGAAGTTTGTGTCGGCCAGGATTGAGCGCCTGCAAGATGAGATTGAGGATTGGAAGGCAGTCACCCTATCGACCGACGGCTGACGGAAAGAATGACTGCAGTGCCGGCTGATCTTTCGGCCGGCGCTGTCACCCTGTAATGGCCGCTTTGGAGCGACTGCGGTCAATGGCGAGACCTACATCGATAAGGCCCGACTCGCCGATGTGTACACCACGGCCGAAAATGCCTCCCCTCAATCCGGACTGCCTACTCGTTTCATCATCCATCGTCCTCAATCACCTCAGCAGCCCAGGAAATTGAGCATGGCAAAGATCGAAACGACGCAAATTCGGAGAACAATCCGGCGGCCGTGTCGCCCGAACCGAAATCACGGCCAAAAGTACTGTCAGCGCCGGCAAGATCATGGCGGTCGCCAAGACGCCTGAGACCCGTGCAAGGGCCGGATCGCTCCGCGGGGCGCATCGGCACTTATCGGGCAGACGCTGAGCCTATTGCAGCTTCGATCCAGACGCGCGTCTGTTCCAGAACCTCATCCGAGAGCTCGGTGTCGTCGACCGCGCGCGCAAGGATCACCGCCCCTACCATCGCAGCCCAGGTTCCGATTGCCGCGCTACGCCTGTCCGCCGCATCGATATTTGGCAGAGCTTTCGCCAAACGCTCGATTTGCGACCGCAGCCCAGCCGTCATGGCTGCTCGGGCAGCCGGTGTTTGATGACGGATATCGGCAGCGAGGCCTGCCGTGGGGCAGCCGGCGGCAGCATTGTCCCGATGTCGAGGCGCAAGATATTCATCCATGTACGCACGAAGATCGACGCCTCCATCTCCATCGCGGGACAGAACATAGCTAATGGTCTCGGCGACGAGGTCATCCTTCGAACTGAAATGTCCGTAGAAGCCGCCGTGCGTGAGGCCGGCAGCCTTCATCACTTCGGCCACGCTGACGGCGTCGAACCCCTTCTCGCGGAACAGCCTGCTGGCGACGTCCAGTATACGCCGCCGATTCTCCGCCATCTGCTCGCGGCTGACCTTCATCTCGAATTTCTCCACCGGCCCCATTGACACAATCATGATAGCCATCATATTTACGCAATCATGATGACGATCATGAATATAGGTTTCAACAGAGCCGAGAGCAATCCCATGGCCGCCAATCCCTCAGTCCTTATCACCGGAGCCTCCACCGGCATCGGCGCCACATATGCAGATCGCTTCGCACGGCGCGGCCACGACCTCGTGCTGGTTGCGCGAGACCGGAGGCGCATGGAGGCACTTGCCACGCGCCTGCGTCAGGAGAGCGGCGTGGCGGTCGACATCATCCAGGCCGATCTGACGGAGGCCGCCGATCTCGCTGTGGTGGAGACGCGGCTGCGCGACGATACGCGCATCGGCATCCTCATCAACAATGCCGGAACGGCCCTTGGCGGCAGTTTCATCGAGCAATCCACGGACGATGTCGCCCGGCTTGTCGCCCTCAACACCACCGCCATGCTGCGGCTCGCCAGTGCCGTTGCGCCTCGCTTCGTGCAGGCTGGCGAAGGGGCGATCATCAACATCGGCTCCGTGGTTGGACTGGCACCTGAATTCGCCATGACCGTCTATGGCGCGACCAAGGCGTTCGCGCTGTTCCTGTCGCAGGGGCTCAGCGTCGAACTCGGCCCGAAGGGCGTCTACGTCCAGGCGGTGCTTCCCGCCGCCACGCGCACCGAGATCTGGGAGCACGCGGGCGCCGACGTCAACACCATGACCGGTGTGATGGAGGTCGATGAACTCGTCGATGCGGCGCTGGCTGGCTTCGACCGTCGCGAGCCGGTCACGATCCCGCCGCTGCCCGATGTGGAGCAGTGGAACGCCTTTCAGGCAGCACGTCAGGCCATGCTGCCGAACACGGGCCAGGAGCACGCAGCAGCGCGCTATCGGACGGCAGTCTGAGCACAGTCTCG
This sequence comes from Kaistia hirudinis, assembly GCF_014196455.1. Taxonomy (GTDB): domain Bacteria; phylum Pseudomonadota; class Alphaproteobacteria; order Rhizobiales; family Kaistiaceae; genus Kaistia; species Kaistia hirudinis. The sequence continues at coordinate 307,446 of NZ_JACIDS010000001.1, read as the reverse complement.
CGGCCAATCTCCCATCGGAGGTGGGCGTCAGCAGTTACCTGGAGAGTGAATGATCATGAAGGCCTTCATCCTCGACAAGTACAAAAAAGGTGGCACCCTTCGCTTCGGCGACATGCCGGAACCGGTATTGCGGGATGACGATGTCCTGGTCGAGATCCGTGCCGCCGGGCTCAATCCTCTGGATTCCAAGATCCGAGACGGAGCTTTCAAACCTCTCCTTCCGTATCGCCCGCCGTTCATCCTTGGACACGACATGGCGGGAATCGTGGTCAGGGTGGGATCGAAGGTCCGCCGCTTCAAGCCGGGTGACGAGGTCTACGCCCGTCCGCGCGATGGCCACGTCGGGACCTTCGCGGAAGCGATCTCGGTGAATGAGGCCGACCTTGCACTGAAGCCGAAAAATCTGACCATGGCGGAGGCCGCCGCCGTTCCCCTGGTGGGTTTGACGGCCTGGCAGGCATTGGTAGAGCGAGCGGGCCTGCGCAAAGGGCAGAAGGTCCTCATCCACGCCGGCTCGGGCGGAGTCGGGACATTCGCCATTCAATTGGCCAAGCATCTCGGAGCGACTGTCGCCACCACGACAAGTACAGCCAATGTCGAGCTCGTCAAAAGCCTCGGCGCCGATGTCGTCATCGACTACAAGAAGCAGGGGTTCGACAAGGTCCTGTCTGGCTATGATGTCGTCCTCAACAGCCTGGACGGCGACACGCTCCAAAAGTCCCTGAGCGTTCTGAAGCCGGGTGGCAAACTGATCTCCATCTCCGGCCCGCCGGACCCGCAGTTCGCCCGGCAACAGGGACTGATCTGGTTCCTGCGTCAGGTCATGCGTCTTCTCAGCTCTGGCATCCGAAGGAAGGCCAAGGCCCGGAACGTCGGCTATTCCTTCCTGTTCATGCGGGCGGACGGTAGGCAGTTGGGCGAGATTACATCGCTGATCGAGGCCGGGATCATCCGTCCGATCATGGACCGGGTCTTCCCGTTCGAAGCGACCAATGAGGCGCTGACCTACATCGACACCGGACGGTCGAAAGGGAAAGTCGTCGTAACGCTGAAATGACGGCGGCGCGGCTTTCGCCCGGGCTCCAATTGGCGCCGCGGCGCGTGTCTGCCGCCCATATCGAATGATGCGATCGTGAATACGCTTCTTCATCGAAAGGATCGGCAGGCATGCCCTCAAATTCCCAGAAAACCGCCCTCGTGACGGGCGCATCGTCCGGGATCGGTCGAGCAAGCGCCGAGGGGTTGGTGCGCGCCGGCTTCACCGTCTTTGGCACCAGCCGCAAGCCGAACGCGGACCGCCTGGGTCAGGTTTCGATGCTGGCGTGCGACGTTACGGACGAAGCCTCGGTGGCGTCCCTCGTCTCGACCGTCCTCGAACGCACGGGGCGCATCGATGTTCTCGTCAACAATGCCGGTCTGGGCATGTTCGGCGGCGCCGAGGAGTCCTCGGCCGCGCAGGTGCAGCGCCTGTTCGACGTCAATCTGTTCGGTGTCGTCCGGGTCGTCAACGCCGTGTTGCCGTCGATGCGGGCGCGTAGGCAGGGACGGATTATCAACCTGAGCAGCGCGCTAGGCTTCTTGCCGGCGCCGTATTCGGCACATTACGCCGGGAGCAAGTTCGCCCTCGAAGGCTACTCGGAGTCGCTCGATCACGAAGTCCGCGCTTTCAATGTCCGCGTGTCATTGATCGAACCCGGCACGTTGAAAGGCAACTTCGACCAGAGCGCGCTGGAGCCCGACACGAAGATGGCGGACTACGATGCCGGCCGTGCCTGGGTGCATGACTTCTACAAGAAGGCCCTGCTGACGGCGGTTTCGCCGGAAGAGGTGGCCGATGCTGTGCTCCAGGCGGCCACGGCACAGCGCCAGCAGCTCCGCTATCCGGTCGGCAAAGTCGCGAAGCAGGTCAGCCTGTTACGTCGCCTCATGCCCGCGCGGATGTTCGACAAGATCCTGCGCCAGCAATTCGGCCTGCCGGGCTGAGTGGAGCCTCGCCCGGACGTAAAGGCTCCTTGAGCTTTGGAAATTGCAGATGCATGCGTTCGAAGCCCTCTCTGGAAATCAAGACGGCATTTGACGCTCCCTATTGGTAGCGAACAGCCAATAGCGCTGGCGCCCGGATCTCTTTGACTGGCAGAGGGTGCGATACTGCCCAAGGTTGTTATCTGCGCGCGAGAAAACCGTCCGCTTACCATCCACTTCGGCTTACCTGCAGCCGTGCCGACATGGCGGACCGATAACTATCGGTTGCTACCGCATAGGCATTTCGGAGTTGGTATTCTTCAATACCCTATTCCACGTTATTGTACTTCCCGTCATTCCCACTCTATTATCAATGGCTGCCATAACACCTTGAAATCACGCCGTTAAAAATATTTTTGATCGCGATATACCGTCAGCCATTCCGCCAAAATGGCCGGCTTTTGAAATTGCTGGATTTTTTCGGGATACCCCAAAAAACCGAACTTTCGGGGACTATCGTCAAGCACGGGATGCAGGAAACAATTCGACTCGATCCGTGCATTCCGCCGATTTTGCGCTGTGACGCTATCACTAAGGCAAGCGATTGTCACTTTGGGAAGCCGTCAGGCTGCCGCGGCAAGTACAGCGGCGCGTTCGACAATGCGCAGGATCAGCCCCGATTCAAACGCACCCATTAGGACGCCTTCAACGAAGCGGTCCTGCCGGATGCAAACCGTCAGCAGCTGCCCGAGTTGGTCCGACGTAGCGCTGCGGATGGCGGTCCCGGCCCGCAGGGACCTTGCTTCGTCGGACTGCATCCATGCCGACCAGGCAAAATCCTTCTTCACCCAGCCATGCTCATAGGCGACCTTGCGGAAGGAATCGACGACCGGATCGTAGGAAACATACGGCATCTGGATAACACCCGGTTCGGTCTCTGCGCCGCCAGCCCATGTCCCCGCCTGGAACCCTGGCTGCCGAAAGACGGGCAGGAAGTCCGCCAAGGCCTGAAGGTCCGTCGCCAAGCTCCGGATGTCCTTTGCGTCAATATTGTCCGAGGAGGATGCCATATCTTCACCGCGCCCCTCTATAGACATGAAGAAAAGTGCCGTTTACGCAGGATACGAGGAAATACCTATGGCGAAAGGGGACAAGTTCGTCCGCGCAATGCTCGCCAAGAAGCGCCTGAAAGCAGCGGCATGAGCCTCCGGCGCCCCATAAAGTGGAAATGAGAAACGACTATGCGCATCGTAATCGGCCTGGCGTTGCTGGCTGCGCTGACGACGGCGACCGCGGCCAAGGCCGATCCCTGCAAGGCCATTCCCGACCGCGGCCCGATGCCGCCCTATCTCCACCGGGGCGCACACTTCTCCGGTCCTGTGGTCTATGTCGGCGACGGCGACTCCCTGTGCCTGGCCGTGGGCCAAGGGCCAGCCAACTGGGTGGAGATCCGGCTGGAGGATTTCTACGCGCCCGAACTCCACTCCCCCACCGGCCCTGCTGCCAAGGCCGCGCTGGAAAGACTTGCCATGGGCCGAAACGCGGAGTGCGTCGCCAACCATAAGTCCTACGACCGTGTGGTGGCCACCTGCCGGATCGGCGGACGCTCCATCGGAGATTTATTGAAGGCGGTCGGAAACGTCGAGGGCGGCAACGGATACCACCAGAGCAAGCGTTAGCCCGACCTTTGGTAGCGCTTAGATGCGATCTGAAAACCGATCATAGGCATCGATCCGCCGGACGGGAGGGTCGGCCTCATACCGATAGATCTCCGTTCTCAAGAACCGCAGCTCGGCCTCGCGCTGGGCTTCGGGAACGTCGATATACCAAGCGCGGGGCTGCGGGCCGGGATCGCCGTTCCAGCGGTATCCTCGCGCCTTGAGAACATCCTTGAGGTCGAAGGGCGAGTTCTCCGCCCAGATGCGCCAGGCGACAGTACGAGCGCCATCCAGTAGGCGGCTAAGGCCCGTAACACCGGATCGGGGCAACCGCATCGCCAGCAGCTCGATCGTCGCAAGACAATCGTGCATCGCGCGGTGGCGGTCATAGAAGAAGCCGGCGGTCTGAGCGAGATAGGCGAGCTTCGCGCCCTCGAATCCTTCCGCTGCCCAGTCGATCTGGCTGAACGAGCAGGCCCAGGGCTTCGTCGAGAACACATCGCAAAAGCGTTCAAGGAAGCGGCGATCGAACGCCGCGTTGTGCGCGATGACAAGCGAGGCCGGCGCCGCGAATTTGGCGACCTCGGCGGGATCGATGACCTGGCCGGCCACCAGTTCATTCGTGATGCCGGTGATCGCGGTGATTTCCGGCGTGATCGGCTCACTCGGCTGACGCAGCCCTTGGAAGCTGTCGCCCACGCTGAAAATAATGCCATCCAAACCGTAGTTGAATGGCGTCATGGCCAGCTCGATGATCTCGTCGCGCTGAGGATCGAGCCCCGTGGTCTCCACATCGACCACCAGGCCAAGGCGCAACGGCGTGCCGGGAGGCGGAATGGTGCGAGAGCGCGGCTTGAGACGCCGGATGACCCGGTAATCTCCCGTAGCTTCCAATGTCTGCGCCAGGGTCTCCAGATGGTCAGAAGATGTCATCGCCCGGCGCTTCGTTTGCTGCCATCGGCTCCCCGCCAGCCGCAGCGGCATCGGCCGGGGCGAGGCGAATGTCAGCGGCTCGACCTTCTTCGTGGAACCACAAATCAACCACGGCGGTATCGTCGCTGCGCGGCCGCGGCGATGCCTCCCGCACCTTGAAGGTCGTGGGCAAATTGACCGAGGTTCCGAACACCAGCGCGTGCTGCCGAGGCAATGACGGCAACCGCTTCAGGACCGACTCCGAAATGAACGGCGTCATCTGGCGAATTTGGGAGAGATCGTCGGGATTCTGGATGCGGTGAACCAGGAAGTTGGAGCACTGGCTGAGAACCGTTTTGGACAGCTCGCTCGGGCGTTGGGACGCCAGGAGTACGAACATGCCGTACTTGCGCCCTTCCTTGGCGATGCGCTCGAATATCTTGGTTGCGTCGATGGAAAACCGGGAGGGTGTAGAGGCAACATACCTATGAGCCTCTTCGAGGAGCAGGTGTATCGGGAAGCGGTTTCTTGGTTCCGCATGGCGAAGGAACCGAAAAAGCATGCGTGCGATGACCGCACTGACCAGCTCAACGATTTCATCTTCGACGGAATTCAGATCAATGATAATGACTTGATTGCGTTTGGTGAACGCTTCGCCAACACCCCTTTCCAGACCAACGATGTTGGTCAAGAATTCCAGATCGCTTACAGCCGCGCCAACGTCAGCTCCTTCGTGACGTAGAAAGGCATACTCGGTCCTCTCCTGGAGAGATCTGAGCCGCGTGACCATGGACGAGCAGTAATCTCGGATTTGGCGGTTGCCGTGGGCCTCCTCATAAAGGATCGCGAAGTCCAGACATTCGTGCAGCTCATCGAAAGAGAACGGCGTCCGATTGTAGGCCGGTAAGGGTGCATCCTCCCGAAGCTTCTTCCTTACTTCATCCAGAAATGCCGCTTGGTTGTTGCCGGAAAAATTTCCGTACTGAAAATTCGGACTAAAGCGGTTCAGCAACGCCATATTCAGATCGGTCGTCGGATATTTCTGAAGAAGGGAAACGACGCGCTGAAATTTCGATACTGGGGAGTCGCCATCCGCACCTCGAAAGCACTCGATGATGCAAGTGGCGACAAAGTGCTCGCGCAGCGCCAGAGCGTCTGGCGTGTTGGCATGAAAGAGACTTGTCAGGCCTAACGCCGTCCGAAGGACTGGCAGTTGCGTTCGCTCACTCGCCTGCAAAAGCAGTTCCCATTCTGCCATTTCCAGGAACCAGTGCGGCATCCGAAAGCCGGCGGTCGTCCCATCAAGGATTACGCGATGGATGCCGATGCCGCCGTCTTTTGCCAAAGGAGCAAGCGCCTCGTGATACTCGCCATTCACGTCGAAGACGATGAACGTCGCTCCGCGGGCGTGATGTTCGTCCGGCTTGTCGAAAAGAGACTGCAATACCGAGGCGACCGTGCATGACTTGCCGCTGCCGGTGTTACCCAGGACGGCAACGTGGCCACCGAAGAACTCGTTCAGACGGACTTTGACCTCATAGTCCTCGAACACCACAGACTTGCCGATTGGCAGAACCCGGTAGCGCGTGGCCCCTTCTGGTTGACAGACACCGCCGTCCGGGCCGACTGACAGCTCGACGGCCGCCTCGGTCTCGAAGATGCGATCGAGTTCGCCGTCCAGGGCATAGAGTGCGTCCGCATAGAGGGACGGGAAAACCGACACGCCGAAGCGGAACGCGCCGCCGCGCATCGGCAACATGCCGACAGGCACCACGTCCAGATATTTGGAAGAGCCGGCCCGGTCGAAATCGCCCCTGTCTGAGGGGGTGCTGGCATCGCGTTCACGCAGGCCGACAACCTCGACCACTACATATTCCGACTGCGACGGGATCATCAGGAATGATCCCAGCCGCGCCACATAGTGAACGTCATCGAAACCGACGACCGTGAAATTGTCGGTGCCGGCGTGCATCTCGACGACAAAGCGGTCGGCCGCGACCGAGACCACTTTGCCGATCGCGCGTTTGCGATCGTCGTGGCTCATGCCTCGGCATCCTTCATTTCGTCGTCCTTCTTCGGCGCCAAATCGGACAACACCTTGCGAACGGCATCGTCGATCCGGTCACTGGGGCGCTGCGGCATGAAATGCTCGACGACCATGTTGAAGTAGTGCGCCCTCGTCCCCGCTTCAGGGCCGTCGCCACCGATGATCCATATCCGTGGATCGCGCAGCGCCCGCAGCTTGGCGATCTCTCCGTCCGTGTCGGGCGCCGCAAAGATCACCAGGCGGAAGGTCGGGATCGTCAGAGCCTGATAGATGATGTTGTTCAGGTGCTCGTCGCCGAAGGCGTAGCCTGCCGTGATGAGAACGCTTTGCTCCCGCACGATCCGCGACTGAAATTCCCGGAAGAGATCCGCGTAGGGCGAACCGAGCGAAGAGTTCTGCTTCGCTGGCGTCGGATAGATCATCATCTGGTTCGCGGACGCTGGCGGCCAGACTTCCCTGATCGGGAAGAGGCCATGATCGTCCTCGGTCCAAGTGACCGAACCATGCAATTTGCAGAGATAGACGAAGGCGTCGACCGCGGTCCATTTGCGGCTGGCGACGTCGAGCTGCTCGGCTAAGGCATAGCGAAAACTGGCCGGATTGAAGCGGCGTTCCACCACGCCGGAAAAGCCGTTGGCATATGGAATGCCGAGGCGGTCCATCGCCAGTTCGCTGAAATGATCGTAGTTGGTCGTGAACACCCACGGCCGGGGCAAGGACCGATCCCGCAAGACCAGCTTCTTGTAAAACCGCTCGTAGAGGTCGCGCACGGTGGTGTCGCCATCCGTGGCAAATCTCCCCTTGGTGACACGGGTCCAGAGGAAATCCTGGACCTTTTTGATGATGCCATCGAGCACCGCCCGATTGGGGTGAAGAGCAGCGTTCTCGCTATGGCGCAGCACGAACCGCTGCGCGAACAACACCTCCATCAAGCGTTCCAGGTTACGACTGTAATCCTTCGCTAAGTCGATCCCGAGCGCATCGAGATAGTCGAGTTCGCCCTTGGTCAGCCGCCAAGGCGCAGGCGCCCCGCCTACTGCCGGTGGATCGTCATAGAATCCTGCTGCGCGTGCATTGAGCGTTTCCCCGCAAAACTCCTCCGCCAAAGGCGCCATCGTGGAAATGCCAAGCTCTTTGTCGTCCTTCATCAAAGACGAGCATCCAGCGCCGAGCAGGAATGCGATGTTCTTGGCGCTCATCGCCTCCGAAATGGCCTGACGAGCGCTCTCGGCCCCCTTGTTCCAATCAAGATCTGAAGGTTCAGCGTCGCCGTTCCGCAGAAACTGGAATTTTCGCCCTTCGTCACCCTCACCCATATCCCCCCATCCCCAATCTCATCTGGCCACGCGATTGGCTCGCGCGGCTATATCTGCAAATCGCGCCATGAGCGCCTCGAACGGCTCTGCGTCATCGAAGAGCAGCCCATCCTCGACCATGCGGGCATAGTCGTCTTTCAGCGCCTTCGCGCCATAGCCGACCGGCACGAGCTGCAGGCCGCCGCTGACGGCCGCTGCATAGTCGATCGGCGTGCGGTCGGCGGCCTTCTCCGCGAAGAACATCGACTTGTGCCGAGCGACAGCGTTGGCCAGTTCGCGATCGGCGAAAGCAGCTTCCGCGAAGCCGGCTTCATCCAGCCGGACGACATCGTGCCAGTGTCGCGCGAAGCGGTCGCCGCGTAGTCGCTCCTGGAGGCAGAAGACGTGGATGGCGGTCGCCTTCTCCCAGAAGGTCCGCTCCGCGTGCATGACCCGCGGCCGCGCCGTCGGGAATACCAGTCCGTCGATCTGGCCGGCAGCGTCGCAGGAGACATCGCGCAGGCTCGCCGGTTCGCCTGTCGAGCGGGCGCCGAACTCCAGCATGACGCTGGGCGCGACATAGCCTGACCCGGCCGCGGTCGCCTCATAGTCGATGAAGAGCCTGTCATCCTCGACGCGGATGGCCGCCGCCAGACCTTCGGCGGCCAGCGCGTTCGCGATCACGGGCTGCACGGTTTCCGCGACCCAGGCCGGCAACCGCCGACGGACCTCGCTGGACCAGCGTTTTTCCTCGCTTCGAGTTTTCGGTAGCCCCTCGCCATTGTCCCCGACAAGATCGGGCGCGATCGCCCGAATGTCGTAGGTCAGATCCACGTCCTCCGAAAACCGGCGAATGACCTGATAGGCTTTCGACAGCGACGTACCGCCCTTGAACACCAAATGTTCGCCGAGCGGCGCGGCGTAGAGGGTCGCCAGCGCCCACACCACCCACACATCCTTTTCGAGCAGATGGGTGGGACGGCCCGAACGATCGGCCGCGACACCCAGCGCGTCGCGCCGGTCCTCGGCCGAAAGCTGGAGAAAGACGTCAGCCATACGCCGCCTTTCCGACGCTCTGCGCGAGCCATGTCGGAAGCTGCGGCGCGGCGGCGACCAGTTCGCCGAACACGCCGGGCGGCATCTTCCGCTTCAACGTCTTGAGCGCCGTTTCTGCTTTCTCCGGGCCGAGCCAGGCCAGCGCCCGCACGGCCTCTCCTGCCGGCCGGTTGGCCAAGGCCAATTGCCAGCGCGGCGCGTGCCGCAATTCCACGACCTGCTTGCCGAGGTGCATCTTTCGGCTGCGCCCGGAGGTCAGATAAACCGAGCGGACGGGCACCTGCGTCGTCAAGCCAAGGGCGTTCGCCGCGGCGGCGCCGTTCGAGACGATGATCTCTCCCCTTTGGGTTGCAAGGGCTTCGACGGCCTGCTCGACCGAAGGCGTGCGCGTGCCGAACCGGCTGGCAATAGGACGCAGATAGACGCCGCGACCGGCGCGGATGAGCTGCCCACGCTCCGTCAGGCGCGACAACGCCTGATCCACGGCCGCCCGATTTCCGAGGTGCAGCAGGCTCTTGGCGGACACAGGAGCGCCTTCGGGCAGGCCCGTCGCATGTGACAGAATCTGTTCGGTCAGCCGCGTCATCGTCTTTCTCCTGTCGGAAACATATGCGAGTTTCTGACAGTTTTCAAGGAAGCCCAGGAGAACAGGCGGATACGGGGAAAGCCTTCCCCTGCGGCCGAGCCAGGGTCTCGGCCGACCCCTTCTGCGGGGAGAGCCCCGCAACGCCCCCAGTAGAGTGAGAGTGCGGACCGGGTTTTCCGTGACGGGTTGAGGGCTGGAGAAGAGGTCTCCGGCGCCCGTCGCGGAGAACCGCGATGTTCAGGAATGACCGCAACGGGCGTGCCGGCGCCGACCGGGCGAGCCTATACGACGACATTACCAGCAAGATCATCGCCGAGCTGGAGGCAGGCCGCTTCCCCTGGGTCCAGCCCTGGGGCACGGCCACGGCCAAGGCGCCCCTCGCCATGCCGAGGAACGCCGCGACCGGGCGGCATTATTCGGGGATCAATGTGCTGATCCTCTGGGGCGCGGTGATCCAGCACGGCTTTCCCGGCCAGAGCTGGCTCACCTTCCGCCAGGCCCTGTCGCTCGGTGGCAATGTCCGACGGGGCGAACGCGGCACCACCGTCGTCTATGCCGACCGTTTCACGCCAGAGGACGAGAAGCGCCGCGCCCGCGAGACCGGCGAGGAAGCCGCCGCGATCCCGTTCCTCAAACGGTTCACGGTGTTCAATGCGGCGCAATGTGACGGCCTACCGGAGGATGTCGCCATTGTGGCTCCACCGCCGCCGCCCGGACTCATCAAACCGCAGGTCGAGGCCCTGATCCGGGCGACCGGCATCGACTTCCGCATCGGCGGCGACCGCGCTTTCTATGTCCCGTCGCATGACTATGTGCAGGTGCCGCCGCCGCAGGCGTATTTCGAGCCGATCAACTGGCACCGCACGGCCCTGCACGAGCTCGGGCACGCCACGGGCCACCCCTCGCGCCTGAACCGCGATTTCTCGGGTTCCTTCGGCTCGAAGAAATACGCCTTCGAGGAGCTGGTCGCCGAGATCAACGCGGCTTTCTGCTGCGCCTCGCTCGGCATCACGCCCACCGTCCGCCATGCCGACTATATCGGCTCCTGGCTCGAGGTGCTGCGCGAGGACAATCGCGCCATCGTCCGCGCCGCTTCCCAGGCCAGCAAGGCGGCCGACTGGCTCCTGGGGTTCCAGCCGGGCGCCGATGTCGATGCGGCCGACGACCAGCGGCAGGCGGCGTGACGATCCTGAAAACCGGAAAGGCGGAGAAGCGGGCTGCCGGCTTTACGCCTTTCCGCCCGCCTGGCGCTGCCCTCCGAGAGTGAGAGGGCGGCGCTTCGCTTCGTGACGGGTTGGAGGTCGAGAGAGAGGCTCCCGGCCGCCCGTCGCGGAGTAACGAACATGGCGACTGCCATTCAGAAGATCACCCTGTCGTCGGCGCGCGACATCCCCTTCAACAAGCTGGTGCTGAGCCAGTCCAATGTTCGGCGCGTCAAGGCCGGCGTCTCGATCGAGGAGCTGGCCGAGTCCATCGCCCGGCGCGGTCTCATCCAGAGCCTCCATGTCCGTCCCGTCCTCGACGCCGATGGCGCCGAGAGCGGCATGTTCGAGGTGCCCGCCGGTGGCCGCCGCTATCGTGCCCTCGAACTGCTCGCGAAGCAGAAGCGCCTGGCCAAGACCGCGCCGGTGCCCTGCGTCGTCGGCGACGCCAACAGCGACATCCTGGTCGACGAGGTCTCGCTGGTCGAGAACATGGAGCGCGCGCCGCTGCATCCGCTCGACCAGTTCCGCGCCTTCCAGGCCATGCGCGACAAGGGCATGACCGAGGAAGCCATCGCCGCCGCCTTCTTCGTCGGCATCAATGTCGTGAAGCAGCGCCTGCGCCTCGCGTCCGTCTCGCCGACTTTGCTCGAGATCTATGCCGAGGATGGCATGACGCTCGAACAGCTCATGGCCTTCACCGTCAGCTCGGACCATGCCCGTCAGGAACAGGTCTGGGAGGCAGTCAAGGATAGCTGGCAGAAGGAGCCCTATCAGATCCGCCGGATGCTGACCGAGACCTCGGTACGCGCCTCCGACAAAAGGGCCGTCTTCATCGGCGTCGAGGCTTATGAGGCGGCCGGCGGCATCGTGCTGCGCGACCTGTTCCAGTCGGACGATGGCGGATGGCTGCAAGATCCGGCCCTGCTCGACCGCCTGGTGGCCGAGAAGCTGAAGATCGTTGCCGACGAGATCGCGAGCGGAGGCTGGAAATGGGTCGAGGCCGCCTTGAGCTTTCCCTACGGCCACCAGCATGGGCTTCGCGAACTGGCTGGCGTCACGGTCGGCCTGACCGAGGAGGAGAGCGCCACCCGCGAAGCGCTGCGCGACGAATACGACCGGCTCGAAGCCGAATATGCCGAAGCCGACGAGTTGCCGGACGAGATCGACGCACGTCTCGGCGAGATCGAACAGGCCCTCGACGCCTTCGAGCAGCGCCCGACGATCTACGATCCGGCCGACATCGCCGTCGCCGGCGTCTTCATCAGCCTCGATGCCGACGGCTCGCTGTCGGTGGATCGCGGCTATGTCCGTCCCGAGGATGAACGTCCCGTCGAGACCGAAGGCAAAGATGCGCAGGAGGTTGACGGTGAAGCTGGCCAGCAGGCCGCGCCCGCCGTTCAACGCGCCGTCATCACCATCGGCGGCCAGCCCGCGGAGCCGGAGGACGATGAGGAGGACGGCATCAAGCCGTTGCCCGAGCGCCTCGTCATCGAGCTGACCGCGCATCGCACCCTCGCTCTGCGCAACGCGGTTGCGGAACATCCCGACGTCGCCATGACCATGCTGCTGCACAAGCTGGTCAGCGACACCTTCCGGCGCACCGCACCGGCCGGCTGCCTCGAGGCCCGCGTCAATCATATCTTCTTCTCGGCACAATCCGAGGAGTTGAAGGACAGCACGCCCGCGCGCGAGGTCGCCGAGCGACACGAGCGCTGGGGCGATCACGTTCCCGACGACGACCAGGCCCTGTGGGACTGGCTCTCCCTGCTCGACCCCGGCACGCGCCTCGATCTGCTCGCCCATTGCGTCAGCTACGGCGTGAACGCCCTGTTCGAGCGACCCAATCCCTACAGCGGATCGGGCGTCAGCCAACATGGGCTGGACGTGCGCCTCTCGCAGGCCGACCGGCTGGCGCGAGCCACCGGCCTCGACATGGTGGCGGCGGGCTGGAGGCCGACGGTCGGCAACTATCTCGGCCGCGTCACCAAGGCCCGTATCCTCGAAGCCGTGCGCGAGGGCGCGGGCGAGCGGGCCGCGCGCCCTGATCGCCGAGACGATCGACCTCGTGGCCGTCCTTTCTGGCCGCGGCTCCGCCCGTCGCCTCTCCGAGCTCACGCGCGTCGAAGGCCTCGGCCCGGACGGTGATTACCGCGTCACGCCCGCCGTCAGCGCCTGGGCTTCCGAGGACGACGGCGCGGCCTTTCTCAGCCCCAGCCCCGAAGGAGAAACCCCGTGATCCAACGTCTGCTCCGCGCGCGCCATCGCGTCGTCGTGACCCTGTCCGTCGCCATGCTCTCCGTGAGCGTGGCGGCGCCCGCCCATGCCTCCGGCTCATCAATGCCGTGGGAGCAGCCGCTCCAGCAAATCCTTCAATCGATCGAAGGTCCGGTCGCCAAGATCGTCGCCGTCATCATCATTATCACCACCGGACTGACGCTGGCCTTCGGCGACACGTCGGGCGGCTTCCGCCGGCTGATCCAGATCGTGTTTGGTCTGTCGATCGCCTTTGCCGCATCGAGCTTCTTCCTCTCCTTCTTCTCGTTTGGCGGCGGGGCGCTGGTCTGATGGCGGACGCGGCCGACGACGTGCCGGGCTTCACCGTGCCGGTCCATCGGGCACTGACCGAGCCGATCCTGCTCGGCGGCGCACCGCGCGCCATCGCGATCATGAACGGAACACTCGCTGGCGCCGTCGGCCTCGGCCTGCGGCTCTGGCTGGTCGGTCTTGCGATCTGGGCCATCGGCCACTTCGCGGCGGTGTGGGCGGCCAAGCGCGATCCGCTCTTCGTCGATGTCGGCCGCCGTCACCTGCGCATTCCCGCGCACCTCACGGTCTGACGAGGACGCGCCGATGATGAACCTCGCCGAATATCGCGATCGTAACAGCCGGCTCGCCGACTTTCTGCCCTGGGTGGCGCTGGTCGGCTCAGGTCTCGTGCTCAACAAGGACGGGAGCTTCCAGCGCTCGGCGCGCTTTCGCGGTCCCGACCTGGATTCCGCAGTCGCGGCGGAGCTGGTCGCGGTCGCTGGCCGGCTCAACAACGCCTTCCGTCGTCTCGGCTCAGGCTGGGCGATTTTCGTGGAAGCGCAGCGCCATCCCTCGAACCACTATCCCGACAGCCATTTTCCGGATGCCGCATCGGCGTTGGTCGACGCCGAGCGCAAGGCCGGTTTCGAGGAAGCTGGAGCGCATTTCGAGTCCAGCTACTTCCTCACCTTCACCTACCTGCCGCCGGCCGAGGATGCCGCCCGTGCAGAAAGCTGGCTCTATGAGGGCCGTGAACAGAGGGGCCTCGATCCGCACGAGGCTCTGGGTGGCTTCACCGACCGCACCGACCGGCTTCTGCGCCTCATCGAAGCCTTCATGCCCGAATGCCGCTGGCTCAATGACGGCGAAACGCTGACCTACCTGCATGGATGCGTTTCGACGCACCGGCATCGCGTCCGCGTTCCCGAAACGCCGATGTATCTCGACGCGCTGCTCGCCGATCAGCCGCTCACCGGCGGTCTGGAGCCGCGCCTTGGGCAGGCACATCTGCGCGTTCTCACCGTCACCGGATTCCCCGTTCGCGTCATCGTCACGCGCGACCTCGTTCTCGAACCCTACGGAGGCTGACATGGCGAAGTTGAAATTGGGGCCGATCGTCGACGACAAGCCCGTCAAGATCACGGTGGAACTGCCTGCTGGCCTCCATCGCGATCTCACCGCCTATGCGGAAATTCTCGGCCGTGAGACGGGACAGCCCGCGACCGATCCGGTGCGCCTGATCGTTCCCATGCTGGAGCGATTCATTGCGACAGATCGAGGCTTTGCGAAGGCAAAGCGTCCTGCAGGAAATTCAAAGCTGGAAGGGGGCTGACCTCGCCCCACAATTCATCCGAGCCATTGACCGCGCGAGGCTGAGCAATCGCCGACATGCGGGATTATCGTTCCGCGGCGACCACACCGCGCAAAATGGAAGAAGCTCGTTCGCGACAGGCCGGTAGGTGATACCGGGGATTTGGGCGACCGTTGTTGCCTCACTGGTAAGCGTCAAGCCTCGACCCACCGCGACAAGCGACAGGAGATTGTCCCTACCAACGCACTGTGCGTGTATTTCAGGGTGATGGCCGAGATCCGCGAGGCGTTGAACAAGGTAATCGTGAATCTCGGGTCCGGGCGCTGAATCGCTCACAATGAACCGTTCGCCCGCCAAGTCATGCCAGTTGAGTTCCCGCTTACCGCAATGGGGATGATCGCATGGGAGGACGACAAATACCCGTTCCGACCATAATTGGTCGGTCTCGCAGTCAGACCACTCTGACGTTCCTGTGATGAATGCCACGTCGAGCCGAAACTGCCGGATTGCCGCCACGTGGTCCGCCGGATCGCCGTCGATAAACTCGATCCGCACGCGCGCATGAGCCTTGTCGAACGCCCGCAGCAGGTCCGAGAGAAAGCCAGAGGCGAGCGAGGAGAAGATACCCACCTTGATGCAGCCGTCTTCGGAACGGCCGATCGCCGCGACGTCCTTGGCGCCTTGGCCAATTTGCCGAAGCGCCTTACGCGCGCGGCGCAGGAACTGCTGTCCGGCCAATGTCAAGAAGACGCCGCCGCTGTGCCGTTGAAAGAGAGAAGCGCCAAGATGGTCTTCGAGATCTCGGATTCGGCGACTAACCGCCGACTCTTGGATACCAAGGGCCAAAGCTGCCTTGCGAAAACTCCCGTGTTCGGCCGCTGAAAGGAAATATCGGATTTGGCGGAATTCGATCATGAGATGTTGCATCTCGTTTCGATCGCTGCACGCACGATCGCCGAGCGTTCTGCCCGCCGCCAACGCGACCCGTTGCCCCAACACCGACGCGCCGGAAGAAAACTGGTTCGATCATCAGGGGCAGCGACGCAGACTCCCGTCGAGCGATCCTGCGCGATCAGGCTTCGCGAGCACTGGGGTCGATTGCAGCGGTACGTGCTGATGTATCCAGCAACGGGGCATCCCGCGACATCTTGAAGAGAACGATCCCAGCTTCAAGCCGATCGAGAACGAAATGGTCTCTTGCCGCCTTCGCGCTCTTGATGTCGGCCTTCGAAAATACTGTCAGGGATACGGCGCAACGATTCCCGAGTTCACAATCGAGGACGGCCTTGACCTCGGACCAGTGGACATCGCTCGCAAAGTGCGGGTGGTTTACAATGACCCAGAATTCGTAATCCGAGAAGTAGAGCGAGGCTCGATCCTCGTACCAGGTACGCCGAGCATAGGGGCCAATAAGAACGATCTTTTGTATCTTTCCTTCAACTGGAGCAGTCGCTTCTTCAAAAGGCACTGAATTGCGCAGGATACGCGTGATGCGCTCGATTTCCTGTTGTTTCCTGCGTATCAGATGCCCAACGCGCGCCATGACGACCTCACGGGCATAGACATCTTGGATGACTTGGTCGTGTGCAGACATGGCTTTAACTCCTACTTCCATTCCTCGATAGCCATCGCCGGCGCGGAATCGGCGAAATTTGGTGGGAATAGAGTAGCTTGCGCACGGCTTCGGCAATCCCTCCAGGCAGAGGGATTGCCAAACGCAACTTTACCATGTGCTTAGGCTACGCAGTCAGCGGCAACGCGGCCATGATCGTCGCGTGACAACCGAAAACGTGCGCAAAATCTCATTTTATATGATTGAAGCTGATTTTCCCATCACGGGCAGCGGCGAGCACCAATTGGCTCCGCGTTTTCACCTGGTATCGGCGGCGGGCTTCCTCGATATATTCATGGATCGTATTTTGGCTAAGACCAAGAATCGTCCCGATTTCCCAATCTGTTTTTCCCTCGGCGATTAATTCGAGGCATTGGACTTGCCGAGGGCTGAGAGACACCGAGGGTATCGTCACCTCTATCCCCCCGACCAGCTCCCGCCCTCTCTGAAACGCTACTCCGGCGACGAGCTGTGCGGTCATCATTTCCACATTCGAAAACGGTCTGTCCCTTTTTCGAGCAACGGTGAAGAATGCCCCTCGTTCGCCGGGTATCCGAAACGGGATTGTAAAACCAGAAACCAGTCCATGATCACGTCCTCGCGTCAGAACCGATAGCTGCCGACGGGTCGGAGCGATGACATCGGCAATACGTTCCCAACACAACCCAAAGGCGCTACGCGCGCTCGCGATATGGACGGGATCATGCATGTACAGTCGGTCGCTGATCACCTCGTCCACCCACGATGCCGGGTAGTTTGTAATCATTAGTTGCTCAGGCCGCTGCTTGTACAAATGACCATCATGCACGAGCGCGAACCAACGAAACCCAAATTGACGGATCGCGGCGTCGATCACGGACGACAGCTGCCCGGTCGTGATGACCTTAGCGCAGGCCTTATGGACTTCCTCGAAATCCTTCAGTCTGGCATGATCTACACGACGTCCCACGTATCGCCTTTCTCCTGAACTCGCCGGAGAAGATTACCAAATTTATCTAATCTCAGCCATGCCTTCGTATCCGATCAAGAGGGCGGATCGCCTTGGCCATATGGTATTCAACCCCCTTTCCGCTCAATCCAGTCCGCGCAGCGATTTCTTTGTGGCTGAGTCCATCGAGCCGACGCGCCAGAAATACCGCTCGTGTTTTGGGATTGAAACGGCTCAAGGCCTTCTGCACTCGGTCGATCTGGTCGCGAGCCTCGAGCTGCGCCACCGGGTCGTCGCCTGCAATTGGAACGTCGTCGACTGAGACATGGCGGGCGAACGAGCGCCGCACGGCTATTCTGGCACGATCTCGCAACAAGTTTCTGGCAATGCGCTGGAGATAGGCTCCAGGGTTCTCCACCTTGCTGGCACATTTGGCCGGGGCAGTGGCAAAACGAACAAAGCTTTCGTTGACGAGATCACCAAGGTCCTGCCGCTCGGCGTGGCGAGCTAGGAAACGCAGCAGCCCGGGCGCGTGAGTTCGATAGATTTCAGCGAGGGCCGAGTCCCCCGTTTGACTATCGGCGACACTGTTCCGCTGGAGGCATTGGATGTCCTCAATCATAAAATACCCCTTCTTCCGTCACGCGGTGTCCGCGCGGGGCATGCCCAGCAGGAGATAGAGGAGGTTGATCGTTAGTTGGGCAATCCCCCTATATAGGGGGATCAGGACGACCCGAGCCGGGATTACCCGATCGACTTCTCAACGGCGCAACTCGATCGTGAAGCCCTCTTTTCTCCGGATTCGTTGACCTGCGCGCTACATCACCGTCAGATTATCACGCCTGAAGGACGCTCCGTTCAGCGCGGCCTACGACCTTCCATCTCCGGTGACTGAAAGTAGCAGATCGTGCGGCGCCTCGGTCGAGCGCGAGCAGCAGGAAGAAACCATCCGCCGGCAACGCCCCCGGAAGCGGTCAAAACCGGGCAAATCAGGCTAAACCGGACTAAATCGGGTTTACTCGTCCCCGCATCCGTGGAATAATCTGCACGACCCGCTTCGATCGGAGAAAGGGCGGTTTATGTCTGATCGCTGGATGTCCGTCGAGGAAATCGCCAGCTACCTGGGGGTAAGTAAAGATACGATCTATGGCTGGATAGCAAAAAGAGAAATGCCTGCCCACAAGGTCGGGAGACTTTGGAAATTCAAGTCGGACGAAGTCGATACATGGGTGAGGGCCGGAAAAGCATCTGACGAGGGCGACGAACATTCTGTGAGGGATGCGCAAGAACTGGAGAAGCGCGCCACGAGGGGGAAGAAATGAGCGAGGTGGCGTGTATCGACCTGTTTTGTGGTGCTGGCGGTTTGACGCATGGCCTGATCCGAGCAGGCGTCCCGGTCGTCGCGGGGATCGATGTCGATACGGCGTGCCGCTACCCATACGAGGCCAATAACGGCGCGCGCTTCCTCACCAAGGACATCAAGAGCGTAAAACCGTCAGATCTGAACAAGCTGTATGGCGATGCGAAGATAAGGATTCTCGCTGGCTGCGCCCCATGCCAACCGTTCTCGACCTACTCCCAGCGCTACGACACCCTCACCAGCCCGCGCTGGCCCCTGCTCTATCAATTCGCGCGCCTCATTAAATCCGTTCGCCCAGACATCGTGACCATGGAGAACGTGCCCCTGGTCGAAAAGCATGCCGTCTTCGACGACTTCGTCGCCACCCTCCAACGGCTGGGCTATAAAGTCTGGAAGAACGTCGTGGATTGCACCCAATACGGGCTGCCTCAGACCAGACGGCGTATGGTCATCCTGGCGAGCCTGATTGGCCCCATCGAGCTGATCTCGCCGACCCACAAGAAACCGCGAACCGTCAAAGACGCGATCGGAAAATTGCCCGCCATCGGAGCGGGAAGCGTCCACGACGACGACGCCTTCCATGTTTCATCCAGACTTTCGGATTTGAACCTGGAGCGTATTCGAGCTTCCCGTCCCGGCGGGACTTGGCGTGATTGGCCCGAGCGGCTGGTCGCCGAATGCCATCGGCGAGAAACGGGCCGCACCTATCCGGGCGTCTATGGGCGCATGACTTGGGAAGATCCGTCTCCGACGATCACCACGCAATTCTATGGTTTCGGCAACGGCCGCTTCGGTCATCCCGAGCAGGATCGAGCGATCTCCTTGCGGGAGGGGGCGATCCTGCAAGGTTTTCCGAAGAAGTACGCCTTCGTGGCAGATGATGGCCCCACCCATTTCAAAGCGTTGGGCCGGATGATCGGCAATGCGGTCCCTGTCGCTCTCGGCGAGGCGATCGGACAGAGCATCGTGACGCATCTCGGTGTTGGAACGCAGAAGGATCAGGCGAAGGGAGGCACCGCGGATGTCGCGCGTAAGTCCCTCGTCGCATGAGGCGAGCCTTCGCATGGCTCGAGTGCGGCAGAAGGGCACCGACGCCGAACTCTCGCTGCGCAAGGAACTGCATGCCCGAGGGCTACGCTATCGTTTGCAAGTCCCGCTGCTGACCAAGCCGAGGCGCGTCGCCGACATCGTGTTTCCCCGCATCAGGGTCGCCGTCTTCGTCGATGGCTGCTTCTGGCATGGATGCCCGGAGCACGCCTCCTGGCCGAAGAGCAACGCGCAATTTTGGCGTGATAAAATCGAAGCCAATCGCGCCCGAGATGCGGATACCGATCGACGCCTCAGTGCTTCGGGTTGGCGTGTCATTCGCGTATGGGCGCATGAGCGCGCCGGCGAAGCGGCCGAACGCATCGAAAACGTCGTTCGAGGTGGGGGCGGGCTGCAATGATCGTCGGGAATGCGAGCAGCGCGGCGGCTCAGATCGCTCATCACACGATTCCAGAGCCCGGTCAGTTGGTCGAAGCACGCCGACGGCAATGGATCGTATCGGAGGTCGATGGTGGATCGACCGCGCCGGGCGTTCCCAAACGTCACCTCATCCGATTGACGTCGATCGACGAAGACGCCCTCGGGGAGGAAATCGAAGTCCTTTGGGAGTTGGAGCCCGGCGCGCACGTCATTGAGCGAGCCGGCCTGCCGCGCATCACCGGCTTGGACGATCCGGCCTCCCTACAGGCGTTCCTTGATGCCGTCCGATGGGGCGCCGCCACCAACGCCGACAGGGCCTATCTTCAGGCTCCTTTCCGCAGCGGCGTCAGCATCGAGGACTTCCAGCTCGATCCATTGGTGCGAGCCATCGACATGGCCCGTACCAGCCTGCTCATCGCGGATGACGTCGGCCTCGGAAAGACGATCGAAGCCGGCCTGGTGATCCAGGAAATGCTCCTGCGCCATCGTGCCCGCACTGTGTTGGTGTTGTGCCCAGCGTCCCTTCAGGAGAAGTGGCGCACGGAGATGCAGGAGAAATTCGGTCTCGACTTCCGCATCGTCGATACCGAGTTCGTCAAGCGCCTACGCCGTGAACGCGGCCTGCACGCCAATCCGTGGACGTCGTTTCCTCTCCTCATCACGTCGATGGATTGGGTGAAGCAAGGCGAAGGGCTGCGCCTGTTCCGGGACGCGCTGCCGCCCACCGTCACCCATCCTCGAAAATTCGATCTGCTGGTCATCGACGAAGCGCACAACATCGCGCCCACGGTCGGGCACTATGCGGTCGAGAGCCTCCGAACCCGTTTGGTGCGACTGCTCGCGCCGCATTTCCAGCACAAGCTGTTTCTCACCGCCACGCCCCATGACGGCTACACCGAGTCGTTCACCGCTCTGCTCGAACTGCTCGACGACCAACGCTTCGCCCGAAACGTACTGCCAAGCGAGCCCCAGCGCGCTCGGGTCATGGTGCGGCGGCTGAAAAGCGACTTGGTGGATGCGAACGGCAAGCGACTTTACCCGGTGCGGCGTCTCGAAGGGCTCCCCATCAAGTATGAAGATGACGAGAGGCAGATCCGGCATCTTCTCGGCGATTACATATCGTCACGCGAGAATGGCGAGGGGGGCGCCCGAGCGGTCGATCGCTTCGTCCACCAATTGCTGCGCAAGCGCCTCGCATCGTCGCCCGCCGCGTTCGCGGCGACGCTGGAAAAGCACATTGCGACGATCGAAGGTCGTTCGTCGGCCGACCAGACCAGGCGCAAGCTGGATGATCGCATCCTTCGCCGCGCCATATCGAAGGCCGAAGAAGACTATGCCGACGACGCATTGCGCGAGGCGGCGGAAGACGACGCGCTCAGCGAAGCCGGCAAACACATCCGGCCGCCCAGTGAGCAAGAGCGGCGGATGCTGGAACGCCTGCGCTCCTGGGCGCAGCAAGCATCACGCAGGGCGGATTCTAAGGCGCGCGCGATATTGGAGTGGCTGGTCGAGCATCTCCAGGAGGGCGGCGAATGGACGAATGAGCGGGTCATCCTGTTCACCGAATACCGGACGACGCAGCAGTGGATGCAAGAGACGCTCGTGTCGCACGGCTTCGGCGGCGATCGGCTGGCGTTGATCTATGGCGGCATGGATCACGATGAACGTGAGGCCGTGAAGGCGGCGTTCCAGGCCAACCCTTCGGAATCGCCAGTCAGAATCCTGCTGGCGACCGACGCGGCATCCGAAGGCATCGACCTTCAGAACCACTGCCACCTGATGATCCATCTGGAAATTCCATACAATCCTAACGTGATGGAGCAGCGGAACGGGCGCATCGACCGTCACGGCCAACGCTCCAGCGAGGTGGTCATTTGGCATCCGGTTGATGACGAAGGCGATCACGGACAGGACATCCTGCGAGCGCTTCGGAAGCTCGACGCCATGCGGGCCGACATGGGGAGCGTCAACCCGGTCATCGCCCCACAGCTCCCGGACCTGATCGAGGGGCGTCGGCGCGACCTGGATACCCGGCTGGCCGAAGCCCGCATGGAAAAATCGCGGCGCTTCGTCAGAGCCGAACGCGATCTCCGGGATCGGGTCGCGAAGCTGCACGAACGCCTCGCCGAGACCAAGCGCGAGCAAAATCTCACGCCCGATCACATCGAACGAGCCGTGAGAGCGGCACTGCGTCTTTCGGACAAACCGGACCTCGGGGCCACGTCTCTGCCGGGGGCTCCAGATGGAACCGTCTTCACCATGCCGGCGCTGTCCGGTTCATGGACGCGGTGCCTGGAAGGTCTGGAGCATCCCTATACGAAGAAGGTCCGCCCCATCACGTTCGACCATGATGTGGCGAAGGGGCGCGATGACGTCGTCCTGGTGCATCTCAATCACCCTCTCGTCCAGATGAGCCTGCGCCTGTTGCGCGCCGAAATCTGGGCGCGGGACGACGTGAAGAAGATTCACCGCGTCTCCGCCCGGTCTTTACCCGACGGCCAGATCGAAGGCCCTGCCGTCATCGTGGTTTCTCGATTGGTCATCACCGGCGGCAGCCATCATCGCCTGCACGAGGAACTCACCGAGGCCGGCGGTTATCTGCGTGACACCGGCTTCCGCCGCGAAGACCGCGTGACAGAGGTGCGTCGATGGCTCCAGGATTCCTCCCCCGCCGTCTTGCCTGATACGACCTTCGCGGCGCTGCGCACGCGCTTCGATAAGCAGCGTGACTCAGTGTTGGGATCGGTCGATGCACGCTCCAAGGACCGCCTGCGCTTCCTGTCCAATTCGATCGACACCCGTAAGGAACGGGAGAGCGACGATATCCGGCAGGTGCTCGACGATCTCGACAAGGCCCTGCGGGCCGAACTCGTCGCCGACCGCGAGCCGCAACAGCTCTCGCTCTTCTCCGAGGACGAGCGCACCCAGCTCCGACGCGATCACGCGGCTCTCGAAGCGCGCCTCGCCCGTATTCCGCTGGAACGGGAGCAAGAGGTGCGCGCCATCGAGAACAGGTATTCCAATGTCCGGGACCACACTTTTCCCGTCGCGGTCATCCTGCTCGTGCCCGAGTCCTTGACGAAGGGGCAGCCTTGATGAGCACCAACCACGACTGGCTCAACCTCATCGAGGTGTCGGGACCGTTCCTCGCGGTGCCCGTGCTGCGCGACGTGCTTCCCCAGGGATTGGAAGCCTTGATTTCCGGCCGCCCGCAGCGGCTGCGCGCTGCCTATGACGAATGGCGCGATGCGGTCGATGCGGTCGATGCTGACCTGACGGCGATCCATTCGGCGTGGATCGACGAGGTTCTCCAGAGCGCCCTGGAGGTCGACGATCAGGTTTTGCGCCAGGCGGCGACTTTGCCGGAGCGGCTGAAGGTGTCGCTGCCCGAGCACGGCGTCACGATCGCGCCCGACCTCGCGATCGTCAATCCGACCCAAGACGACGCCCCGCTGTTGCTCGTCCAGCTCTACGATCCCGACACCGATCTCGACGCCACCCGGAATTATGACGGGCTGGCGACGACTCCGGGCGACCGCATGGTGTCGCTGCTTCGCGCCGTCGGATGCCCGATCGGTCTCGTAACCAACGGCGAACGCTGGATGCTCGTTCATGCGCCAGCCGGCGCGGTCGCGAGCTTCGCCAGTTGGTATGCCCGCCTCTGGGGCCAAGAGCCCGAAACGCTCCGCGCCTTCGTCAGCCTGCTCGGGGTTCGTCGCTTCTTCGGCCCCGAAGCCGAAAGGCTGCCGGCGCTGTTCGAGCGGTCGCTGAAGCATCAGGATGACGTGACCGACGCGCTCGGCGAACAGGTCCGTCGCGCGGTGGAAGTGCTGGTCCAATCCCTCGACCGCGCCGACCAGGACCGCAACCGGGACCTGCTGCACGACGTCGATCCTAAGGAACTCTACGAGGCCGGCCTCACGGTCATGATGCGGCTCGTCTTCCTGCTGGCGGCGGAAGAGCGCGGCCTGCTCCTTCTCGGCGATCCCCGCTACGACGCCTTCTACGCGCTCTCCAGCCTGCGGATGCAGTTGCGCGCCGACACCGAGGAGATACTCGAACGCCGCCGCTCGGCATGGTCGCGGCTGCTCGCCCTGTTCCGTGGCGTCTATGGCGGTATCGACCATTCGCTGCTGCGACTGCCGGCGATGGGCGGCTCGCTCTTCGACCCGGATCGCTATCCTTTCCTCGAAGGCCGCAAGAAGGGCACGAACTGGCGGAGCGATCCCGCCGAGCCCCTGCCGATCGACGACCGGACGGTCTTGCTCCTGCTGGAAGCGATCCAGACCTTCGAGGGCCGCACGCTGTCCTACCGCGCGCTCGACGTGGAACAGATCGGTCACGTCTATGAGGGACTCCTCGAACGCACGGTCCAGCGCGTCGATGACGTGACGCTCGAACTCGACGGATCGACCAAGGCCAAGAATGCGCGCGTCGCGCTCGGTGAGATCGAGTCCGCGCGCCTCGACGGCGCCGCCAGGATCGTCGATCTCCTGAAGGAGCGGAGCGAGCGTTCCGAGCCCGCCATTCGCAACGCCATCGGCCGGGAACCGGACGAGCGCGTGGCGGCACGGTTGCTCACCGTCTGCCGTGGTGATGTGGCCCTGCGCGACCGCATCCTACCCTTTGCCGAACTCTTGCGGACGGACCCGTGGGGATACCCTCTGGTCCATCACGCCGGCGCTTTCGTCGTCGTCCTCGGCGCCGACCGGCGCGAGAGCGGGACACACTACACACCCAAGAGCCTGACCGAGAAGATCGTCGAAGAAACGCTGACGCCGATCGTCTATCGCGGCCCGGCCGAAGGCGCGGCGCGCGAGGATTGGAAGCTCAAGAGCGCCGACGAACTCCTCGACCTCAAGGTCTGCGATCCCGCGATGGGATCGGGCGCGTTCCTCGTGCAGGCTTGCCGCTGGCTCGCCGACCGACTTGTCGAAGCCTGGTCCAACATGGAAGCGGCGGGCGGGCGGATCGACGACGAAGGCCGCATCCGTCCTGTGGATGACACGGCCGGTTTCGAGCCGCTGGCGCGCGACACCGAGGAGCGCGCCATCCTCGCGCGCCGCCTGATCGCCGAACGCTGCCTATACGGCGTCGACAAAAACCCGCTCGCGGTCGAACTCGCCAAGCTGTCGCTATGGCTGACGACGCTCGCCAAGGGGCGACCTTTCGGCTTCCTGGATCACAGCCTGCGCAGCGGCGATAGCCTGCTCGGCATCCACGATCTCGGCCAACTCATTGAGCTGGAAATGAAGCCAAAGGGCAAGGCGCAGCTTCGCCTTTTCGGCCGGACGATCCGGTCGGCCGTCGACAAGGCGCTCGCGCTTCGCAGCCAGCTTCGCTCGATTCCCATCCGCGACATCGGCGATGTCGAGGCGATGGCAGCGCTCGACGCTCAATCGCGTAGCGAACTCGCTCTGCCGGGGCTGATCGCCGACGCCCTTATTGGTCTCGTCCTGACCGATGATCGCTCCGTAAGAATTACGACACTGGCGACCATGGCCGACGAGGCCGCAGGCGGCGATGCAAATGCCAGGATTCGCTTGCTGCGGCAGGCAACGGCTGACCTTGCAAACGACGCACCCGACAGGGCTGCACGACGCCCCATCCATTGGCCACTCGAATTCCCGGAGGTTTTTTTGGGCGATGAAAGTGGATTTGATGCCATTATTGGCAATCCACCATTCCTAGGCGGTCGGCGGATGAGAGCTGCCCTTGGTGATGGCAGCTTGCGTGCATTCACGACAACTTGGCCCCATGCCAGCTTGAACGCGGATTTGTGCGCCTTTTTCTTTCTTAGAGCTAATCAAATCACGCGACCCGGCGGGGCTTTTGGCCTCATTGCCACCAAGTCCATCGGCGAAGGGGACACCGGCAGAACAGGTCTAGCCAGCATTATCGCCGACGGTTCACATCATATTCGCTATGCGCGCTCATCCTTTCGTTGGCCAGGTAGCGCCGCAGTAGTTACCGCACTGGTAGTCGTCCAAAAGGACGCCTGGCAAGGTGGATTTCTTCTCGACGAAACTAGCGTCGCCGGAATTTCGTCATCACTTGAAGTTCAATCAGGATGGACAGATCCGAAGCCATTACTTGCGAACAAAGGGCGCAGCTTCCAAGGCTCCGTGCTGGTTGGAAATGGTTTCGTCCTCTCCGGGGAGGAAGCTGCCAATCTCATTCAGATAAATCCGAATAATTCCGACGTTATCCTACGATATATTGGCGGCAGCGATATAAATACCAACCCAACGCAAGAGGCCAGTCGTTGGGCAATTGATTTTCGAGATCGCTCCCTCTCGGAATGCGAAGAAAAATACCCGGAGCCTTTGAAGATAGTACGGGATCTGGTCAAACCTCAGCGCGATACGGTTCGGCGCGATGCCCATCGCATTTATTGGTGGCATCATGGAGATAAGCGGCCAGCACTTTATAAGGCAATTCGCAAGAACAAATCGACCTTTGTTTTGTGCTTACACACAAAATATCTTGCTATTTCTCAGGTGGATTCACTTCAGATATTCCAACACTCTCTTGGAATTTTGAATGTGGAGAATTGGCAGGACTTTGCCTGCTTGCAAAGCTCAATCCACGATTCGTGGGCACGACAGGCAAGCTCAAGTCTCGGAGATACCCTTCGATACACCCTGACCGATTCATTTGAAACTTTTCCGTTTATTATTGGACATAATAGTGATGTCGACTCGATTGGAAAAGAATATCACAATTTCAGAAAAGATATTCTGACATCTCGGCAGATTGGAATTACCGCTGCTTACAACATATTTCACAATCCCACTGAACGTGATCAAGAAATAGGTACCTTTCGTGATCTGCGCATAGCAATGGATGCCGCTGTCGTAAGCGCTTACGGCTGGAACGATCTTGATCTACAGCATGGTTTCCATGAAGTTCCATACCTTCCAGAGAGCGATCGTGTCCGCTTCACCATCTCGGAGGCGGCACGCGCAGAAGTGCTGAGGCGGTTGTCAGAGCTGAACCGCCAGCGCCACGCGCAAGAGGTAAAAGCGGGTTCACACAAAGCAGAAAAGAAATCTGCGTCTGGCAGGAAGCGCTCAATCAGAGATGTTGGCGATCTGTTCAATCCCGGCGCCGTCAAAGCGGAGGCCGTCGATGACTGAAACCACTGACATCGCGACTGATCTCAACGTATTCGCACGTCTCAAAGAGAGAGCCTGCCAATGACGAAACCCACCAACGATCAGGCGCAGGCCAGCCCGACCAAACGGTTCTTCGTGTCGATGCTGACGCGCGACATCAATCTCGCCGACGCGATCCTCGATCTTCTCGACAATTGTCTCGATGGTGCGCTCCGGTTGGCGGACGGCGGCAATGTCGATTACGCGCAGCATTTCGTGAAGATTGAACTCGCCGCCGACCACTTCTCGATCGAAGACAATTGCGGAGGCATCCCGCGCGAGGTCGCCAAGAACTACGCCTTCAAGATGGGCCGCGAACCAGACGACGAACGTGACTCCGAGACCGAGACCATCGGCATGTATGGCGTCGGCATGAAACGCGCCATCTTCAAGATGGGCCGCGAGGCGCTGGTGCGGACCCGTTATGGCGACGACACCTTCGAGGTGCCGATCACTTCTGCCTGGCTTGAAGCCAAGGGATGGGACCCACTACCGATCAACGAGCCGACGGAAGCCAGCGAGAAGCTCGCCGAGCCCGGCACAGTGATCCGTGTGGATGAACTATACGAGGGCGTCTCCAGACACTTCGCCAACGAGGCATTCGAAAACGAAGTCCGCACGGCCATTGCCGAACATTTCACGATGTTCCTCCAGTGGGGCCTTAAGGTCGATCTCAACGGTAAACCCGTGGAGCCGGTGCTCGTCGAGGTGCTGGTGTCGGAGCGCGACGATGGGCCGGCGCCGTTCGTTTTTCAGAAGACCATCGACGACGTGCTGGTTTCGATCACGGTCGGCTTGAACACCGGACGCAGCCTCGGCAACGACGATGATGACGACTCGGGCTTCGAGCGCGATCGCTCGTCGGCGACCGCTGGCTGGACGGTCCTCTGCAACGACCGCGCGGTGATCGTCGGCGACAAGAGCCGCCTCACCGGCTGGGGCGATGGCATTCCGCTGTACCATCCGCAGTTCGCCATCCTCACCGGCATCGTCGAGTTCCGGTCCAAGCGCGCCGACAAGTTGCCGGTGACGACGACCAAGCGCGCGCTCGACACCTCATCGAACGTCTGGCTCGAGTCTCTGGTGAAGATGAAGGAGGGTATGCGGGTCTGGATTTCCTACACCAACCAGTGGAAGAACCACCCGCGCGCCGATCAGTCGAACTACTGGGAGGATGCGAAGCCGCTCTCTTTGGGGAAGGCGATCGCATCGGTCGCTGCGCGCAGCACCATCAAGAAGAGCGACAGCCAAATTGAGTTCAATCCGCAAAAGGCGAAGGTGCTACCCGAACCACCGGGCAAAACACCGTCGTCGAGGAAGGTCGTGTTCTCACGTCCCGCCGAGGAAATTCGGCTCGTCTCCAAGATGCTGTTCGACATCGACGACGAAAAGCCGGGAATCGTGGGTGAGAAATGCTTCGAGCTGACACTCGCCAAGGCCCAGAAGCAGGACGGCTGAGACATGAGCGCCGGATCTTCGCTTCCCTACCGGCTGAGGCCCAACAAGGCCGTCGATCGGGAACTGTTCCTCTCACTACTGATGCGGTTGGCTCCAGCGTTATCGCTGGAGAAATACCACTATGTCGGTCTCGGCGGCCCCTTTCTGGAAGACTTCAGATTGGTCCATGCCCGGCTCGGCCTCGAACGGATGACCTGCGTCGAGACCGAGGAGGAAGTCCACAAGCGCCAGCTCTTCAATCGCCCGGTCGCGTCGATCGAATGCGTCCATAAAACGCTCGAAGATTACCTGGACGGGATCGATTTCGAGGTGCCCGCGATCGTGTGGTTCGACTACACCGAGCCGAGGGGCATCACCACGCAGATCGAACGCTTCGCGCGGACGATCGGCGCCGTTCCGCTCGGCAGCGTGCTTCGGGTAACGCTCAACGCAAACCCTGAGTCTCTCGGGAAGCCGGAGGCCAATGAGGTCTCTGTCGAGATTGACGGTGCGGCCTCGGGCGATCGCAAGGAAAAGCCAACCGTACAGGAATGGCGACTTGCTCGTTTCAAGGAGCGGGTTGGGCAGCTCTTCCCGAGTGGGCTATCCGCTGAGGATATGACGCAAAAGCGCTTCGGCTTTAGCGTGCTCCGCGTTCTCAAGCTGGCGGTCGAAAAGGAAGCGCTCAACTTCCGTGATCGGCAGATCGTGTGGGCGCTGGCCACGTACTACAAAGACGGCCAAGCAATGGTGACGGCAGCACTCGTAGTTTGCGCTGCCGATGATGCCGTTGTTGGAGATCTCGTGAAGGGGTGGGAATTCAATTCCACGCCGGATGCCCCCCATCGTCTCGACCTGCCCGCCCTTTCGACGCTGGAGCGATTGACGATGGAGTCGAACGACGAAGTTGGGGCGAAGATGGCCTTCAAACTACCCAAATCCGACATGGGCGAAGATCCCATCACGGTCTTCAAGAAATTCTACCGCATCTATCCACACTTCTCGCGCGTCGAGCTGTAGAGATTCATTCGGGGGCGACGCATGACCTTGACCACTGATCCAGACGTGCAGAGTTGGCTGGCCAAAGAACCGACTAGGCTCGGCCCTTGCGTAGCTCGATTGAACGGCGAGCGTTCGACCTTTTCGGCGGTCGATGAAGGGCACTGGATCGTCGCTGCCGAAGCCGATGGCACGCTGACATGGGCCGGACGGATTTTGCGTATCCGCGGTGATCTCGACACCACTACGATCTATTTCGATCATGTGCATACGTTCCGCGCGTCGGGCACTGTGTCCGGCCTCGGCTTGACGCTGCCGACCGGCCCGATCGCGCGGCTCCGGCCGGAAGATCTGACGGGCATTTTCGCACTGGACGGCATTTCGATCGCCGATGTTCCGCTCGTCCAGGACGTCGCCTATGTGCGCGATCTGCTCGAAATAGCCGTCCGCGACGATCTTCTCGGCCCGGCCGGCGGGCCGCACGAGCTTATCAAGGACATGAGCGTCCGTGACCGCTACCTTGTCGGCAAGCTCGCGCCTCGACGGCCGGGCGACACGGATACCGTCGCCATCGAGCCTGCGGCCGGCGCGGATGAAATTCGCGACATCGAGGATGAGCGGGCGGCGCCCGTCCACGAACCCGGCGCCGAGTTCGCCAGCGTCTCCGGTCGGGTGGAGCCGGAAGACGACGCCCTCGACGAAATTGACACCACGAACAATCAGTCGCTCATGCCGTCGAGCATGGGGCTCACCTTCTGCGTCGCGCCGGGCATGGAGTCGCTGGCCGCTGATGTCCGTTGGGGACGCTACGAGCGCGTCCCGAGCGATGAGCACGATGTCATCAAGACCCGCAAGAACCGGGCAACCGGCCGGGAGGAGGAAACCAAGGTCAGGGTGTGGCGGCGCATCCCGTGCGGTGGGGTGGTTTCCCTGCCGCTGAAGGACGGGCCGATACGCCCCGCGACGCCGGATCGGGACCAGCCCGAAGTCCGGCTTCAAGGGACGATCCGAACGAACGCCCAAGGGGAGCGCCTCGTCACCCTGTTCCTCGTGAACGGCCAACTGGAGCCCGACGACAACAAGGATCGCGCTTGGCTATTTCAGCCGGAAATCTCTGTGGCCGCGCCGGAAAGCGCGGCAGATCCGTCGATCTTCAGACGGCGCCCTTCCAACGAAATCGTCGTCGATGACCCGGAGCGCGATCGCCTAGCCCTGATCTATCGTAACCGGCTGGAGTTCGCCGTGGGCCACGGCGTCTCCGTCCATGCCGACGCGACGCCGGGTGATTCCGCGAAGGCTTCACACCTCCGCACGGAAATCATCCCGCGCTATGAGGTCGCCGTCACCGAAACGCCGGGCCTCGACCCGGACGACCGCCCGGCCATGCGCCTGATGGTCAATGAAGGGTGGCTCGACATGGGCCGCCTCGCGGAGATGGAGCCGCAGCAATTGCGCGATGCCCTGTCGTGCCTGGTCGACGACTATGCCGTCTGGATCGGTGAACAGAGGACGCGGCTGAAAGCCGAGATCACGGGTTTCGATGATCCTGGGCAGGACGTGATCGCCCGCTGCGAAGAGACCTTGCGCCGCCTGCGCGAGGGAATGGACACGCTCTTTTCCGACGGTGCGGCGCTATCGGCGTTCCGCTTCGCCAACAGGTCGATGGCGCTCCAGCGTGTGCGGAGCCTCTATGCGCTCAAACGCAGGCGCGGCGAGACGGCCGACGTCGCGCAGGTCGACATCCCGAGGAATCGGTCTTGGCGCCCGTTCCAGTTAGCCTTCCTCCTGTTGTCGGTGCCGTCCCTCGCCGATCCGGCGCATCTCGATCGGACGAAGCCTGCGGAAGCCTTCGCCGATCTCCTCTGGTTCCCGACGGGCGGCGGCAAGACCGAAGCCTATTTGGGCGTGGCGGCCTTCGCCATGGCGATGCGCCGATTGAAGGACGACCTCGGCGGCCTCGATGCCTCCCGTGGTCTGGCCGTCATCATGCGGTACACGCTGCGCCTGCTGACCCTGCAACAGTTTCAGCGCGCTGCGGCCCTCTTATGCGCAATGGAAGTGATCCGTCGCGCCGACGAGAAGCTCTGGGGCAAGGAGCCCTTCTCGCTGGGGCTGTGGGTTGGCAATCGGGTGACGCCGGGCCGAACCGATGATGCCCACCAAGCGATCGAGGCGCTACGGAACGGCGATCGGAACAGATCCGGTATCGCTTCGCCGGCGCAATTGACGAGCTGCCCCTGGTGCGGTTCCGAAATCTCGGCGGGCCGCGACATCGAGGTCGACCGGATAGTCGGCCGAACCCTCATCCATTGCGGCGACAAACTCGGCGCCTGCGAATTTTCGCGGGCCGGCTCCAGCGGCCGCCCGCATCCCGGCCTGCCCGTAAAGGTGGTCGACGAGGAAATCTATCATCGCCCGCCGACCATGATGATCGCCACCGTCGACAAGTTCGCCATGATGGCCTGGCGGCCGGAGGTACGAACTCTTTTCGGCCGGGTCGATGAAGAATGCGAGCGTCACGGCTTACTCTGGCCGGGACACGATTGCGGCACCGGGCATCGCGCGCGTGGCGCTCATTCCGCCGCGAGGGTGAAGCCGGTGCGCGCCGCCGTCCGGCCTCCCGATCTCATCATCCAGGACGAGTTTCACCTCATCAGCGGGCCGCTCGGCACCATGGTCGGCCTCTACGAGAGCGCCGTCGACGAGCTGAGTTCTTGGCTTCTCGGCGACACGAAAGTTCGGCCGAAGGTCGTTGCATCGACCGCGACCGTTCGACGTGCCGAAGATCAGGTGCGCAATGTATTCATGCGGCGCATATCGGTCTTTCCGCCCACCGGCCTCGACGTCGAGGACAATTTCTTTTCGGTTCAGCGCGCCATCGATGAGAAGCCTGGCCGCCGCTACATGGGTATCTGCGCGCCCGGCAGTTCCCGGCCCGCCGTTTTGATCCGAACCTACACGGCCTTCCTCACCGCCGCACAAGCCCTCTTCGATCGCTTCGGTCCGGTCGCCGACCCCTACCTGACGCTCGTCGGTTACTTCAATTCACTACGCGAGTTGGGCGGAATGAAACGCCTCGCCGAGGACGACGTGCAAACCCGCTCTTTCCGCGTGAACATGAGCTTGGTCGATCGCCCGGGGCTGTCGCAACGTCGCGTCGATGACGTCCGGGAACTCACCTCTCGCGTCTCCAGCCACGACATCCCGCGCTACCTCGATCAGCTCGAAATACCGTTCAATGGGTCGCTCGACCCCAAGACGGGCGTATGGGTCGAGAACCGGGCTCCCGGCGATCCGCGCCCGATCGACGTCGTCTTGGCCACCAACATGCTGTCGGTCGGGGTGGACGTGAACCGTCTCGGCGTGATGGTCGTCAATGGCCAGCCGAAAGGAACGGCGGAGTATATCCAGGCAACCAGTCGCGTCGGGCGCTCGCCGCCGGGCTTGGTCGCCACCGTGCTCACCTGGGCACGCCCGCGCGACCTCTCCCACTACGAGACGTTCGAGCACTACCACGCGACCTTCTATCAACACGTCGAAGCTCAATCCGTGACGCCATTCTCTCCGCGAGCGCTGGATCGCGGCCTCACGGGGGCCATGCTGTCGATCATGCGGAATACCTACGATCCCTTCGCGCCGAATACGGGCGCGGGCGCGATGAACAGCCCGAGTCGGCCGGAGATGACGACGACGATCGGCCTCGTGTCCGAACGAACCTGGGAGGTCACGGAGGACTCGGCGAAGAAGGCGCTCACCGAACAAGAGCTGAAGCATCGCGCCGACGATTGGGCCAAAGAGGCCGGCGTCGGAGGTCGCACGCTCGTCTATCAGAAATACGGGGCTGGCCCGACGGCCTATCCCCTGCTGGAAACGCCGGGCGTGAAGCCTTGGACGGATTGGACCGTTCCGATGTCGATGCGGGAGGTCGAGCCCGGCGTGAGGTTGGTGATGGAAGACTCGCGCTCGACGAATGATCCTGCATGGCGAGCCCGCGTCGCTCCGGCCGATGGGGGTGAAGCATGAGCAAAACGCCCGTAGGCGAAATCCGTCCAAGCCAGCTTTTGTGGACTTACGGCCCCGGCGCTTTGATCGATCTACCCAACCTCTCGGTCGTCACCATGGGTATCGATCGCTGGGAAAGGGATCGATGCCAGCCCATCCAGGAGGCGCGGCTGCTGGCGAACGTCCGAAGCGTTCTCGGCCCCCAAGTGGAATCTCTGCGTATGCCGCCGCTCGGCGACCGGGATGTCGTCGATCCGTTTTCGCCCGCAGCGCTGATCGGTGTTCCGGTGAAGCCGTTTCCCCGATGGCTGCGTTGCGTGAAATGCGGTTTGCTGTCGCCGTTCGACGCCGGCTTGTTCAAGCTGAAAGAAAACCGCTACCGGCCGGAATTGACGCGCTTTGTCCATGAGGGATGTCGCGGATCGAACAACGATCAAAAAGCCCGAGACGCCGATGCCGTGCCGGCTCGTTTCCTGATGGCCTGCCGCGCAGGACACTTGGACGATTTCTCGTGGCATTGGTTCGTTCACGGTGGCCCATCCAATTGCCGTGGGACGCTGCGGTTCTTCGAAAGCGGCGCATCGCTGCAAACCGAGAATCTCTGGGTCAAATGCGATGCTTGTGGCGCATCGAAGAACATGGCCCAAGCCTTCGGTCAGGCCGGTAGAGACAACCTGCCAGCATGTCGCGGGCGGCATCCCCACATCGATCGTTTCGACGATGACTGCCCTGAAGATCCGCGGGCGATCCTGCTCGGCGCGACCAATGGCTGGTTCCCAGTCACGTTGTCGGTCCTCGCCATTCCTCAAACGGGCAGCCCCTTGGCGCAGCTCGTCGGCGACGGCTGGACCTTCTTCGAGGACGTTTCCTCGGCCGATGAGGTCGGTTTCGTGGTCAAGACGCTGAAGAAAACGGCTCAGCTCCCCGGCATCGAGCAGTTCACCAGCGAGCAGATTTGGGCCGCCATCGAAGCCCACCGGAACGGAGGCGCGGACATCGGCCCGAGCGACCTCAAGGAGCCGGAGTGGCAAGTTCTTACGGCCGACGATCCGCCGACCGACTACCCGCATTTCATGAGCAAAAAGGTCGGGGTTCCGAAAGGCTTCGAGACCGCGATCACGCGCGTCCTGCTTCTGGAGCGGCTGCGCGAGGTGAATGCCTTGCTCGGTTTCACCCGCGTCGAGTCCCCGGACGAAGGATCGGGTGACGATGCGGCGCCTCGCGCTCCGCTGGGGCGTTCGGCTCCCGATTGGGCGCCGGCGACGCAGGTTCACGGCGAAGGCATTTTCATCCGCTTCGATGCCAATGCTCTGAAAGCCTGGGCCGATGAGGATGCGGTCAAAGAGGTCGATGCGCGCTTGCGCGTTGGTCATCGTGGATGGCGTCAAAAGCGGAATCTCGATCCGCGAGAGGGCTATCCCGGAGCGCGATACGTCATGCTCCATACCCTGGCGCATATGCTGGTCAGGGAGTTGGCCCTCGAATGTGGGTACAATGCCGCCAGCATCCGCGAACGGATATACGCGGAGGTGGAAGGAGGGAAGGACCAGGCCGGCTTCCTGATCTACACGGCGGCGGCCGATTCCGATGGAACGCTCGGTGGTCTCGTTGAATTGGGCAAGCCCGAAAATCTCGGAAGGCTGCTTCGCCAGGCACTGGATCGAGCGCATGTCTGCGCCTCCGATCCCCTGTGCTCCGAACACGATCCCAGTAAAGATCAATCGCTGCATGGAGCCGCTTGCCACGCTTGCTCCTTCGTGTCGGAAACGTCTTGCGAACGGGGAAATCGGCATTTGGACCGTGCGTTGGTGGTTCCGACGCTCGAAAATCCAAACGCCGCGTTCTTCCGGGGGAGCTGATGGAACCGCTCCTGGATGCAGTCACCGAACTCGTGGCCTTGCTGCCGCCCTCGAAAATCGACGCGATAGCGTCACGGCTGCGAGACGGTCTGCCGCCGGGGCGAGAACAAGACCTCCAAAAAGTCGTCGGTACGCCGGCAGCCCGGGCGGCATTGGCGTCGCTCATCGGGACGTGGCAGGCCGCGAAGTTATCAGGAGAGCTCGTCGCTGGGATGCTGATGGGCGCCGCCCATGCTCGAGAGCGCACGCAACGAGACTGCGCCGTCGAATTGGTCTGGACCGGGCCAATGACACCATTCGTCGCGCCGCGCCGTACCGAACAGGTGCTTCTGGATGTCATCCAGCAGGCTACCAAAGAGCTCTTCATCGTAAGCTTCGTTGCCTATGACGTTCCCTCGGTCATAGCCGCGATCAACGCAGCGGCCCTTCGAGGAGTCGAGGTGAGGATTCTCGTCGAGGCCTCCCTGACCCAGGGCGGTAGCCTCCTCGTCGATCCGGTAGCGACGATGAGAGGCGCCGTTCCATCAGCCAAATTGTATGCCTGGACGGATCGCCCACACCCTTTCACCAACGGCCGGGTTCACGCGAAGGTCGCCGTCGCCGACGATGCCATGGCTTTCCTGACGAGCGCGAATCTGACCGGCCATGCGCTCGAAAAAAACATGGAAGCAGGCGTCCTCGTCGTTGGCGGTCATATCCCGTCCCGTTTGCGTGACCACCTGCACGCATTAATTGAAACCAAGATCATCCACCCCGCCTGAATTGACGAGAACGCGGGATCAAGCGCTACCCGTCCGATTTGCACGCTAGAACGCGATGCAGTTCTACTACCATCAATTCTAGCTTCCATTCAGCGTCGTCTATCGCCTTCTATCCATCCAAGCAGATGGAAGAAGGACTTTCAGATGAAGCCACAGGCACAAACTGCCGTGACGCGGACCATCCGGCGGCATGAACTCCGGGAAATGGTCCCTCTCGCCGACACCACGATCTATGACATGGAACAGCGCGGCGAATTTCCCCAGCGCTTCTATCTCACGTCCCGCTGCGTGGTCTGGGATCTGTCCGAGGTCGAAGCCTGGTTAGAAGAACGGCGCCGAGCTTCACGCGCCAAGGCGGTGAAGCGCGCGCCCATTCCGGACGTCCAGCTCCGCAAGACCCGCCCCATCAAACATCCGGCTCGGGCGTAAGCAGGTCCATCGTCGGCGGATAGAGGGTCGGCGTGTATTTTTGGCCGGCAACCCAGGCGTCGACCAGGTTGGACCATTCCTGCATCATATGCCGGCGCTGATGCTCGTATTCCGCCTTGTTGTAGATGCCCCGTGAGGATCGCCCGTCCTCATGCGCCAGACACTTCTCGATCCAGTCGCTGTTGAAGCCCAGCTCGTTCAGCAGGGTCGAGCCGGTGCGCCGGAGATCGTGAACCGTAAAGGACTCCAGCGGCAGCCCTTCCTTCTTGGCCCGCTCCACCACCGCCGTGGTGATCCGGTTGAACGTCGCCCGCGACATAGGCGCGTCGGCGTCATAGCGCGACGGCAGGACGTATTTGGAATTGCCGGCGCAGGTCTTGAGAGCGATGAAGATGTCGAGCATCTGCTGAGACAGATAGACGTTGTGCGCTTTCGAGCGCTTCATTCGCTCCTTGGGAATCGACCAGACGGCGTTCTCGAAATCGACCTCATCCCAAACCGCGTCCTGCAATTCACTCTTTCGTACCATCGACAGCAGGATCAGCTTTATCCCGAGCCGAATCGTCGGCAGCGTCGCCACATGCTCGATCTGGCCGAGCATGATGCGGATCTCCGCCGGAGACAGGGATCGGTCCTTCGGCACGAAGGTCGCGATCGACGCCGGGCCAACTTCGTCAGCCGGATTAGCGACCTTCTCGCCGTGCAGGATAGCGAAGGCGAACACGAGCTTCACGATGTCCCTGACGTGGACCGCCGTTGCCGGAGCTCCACGCTCCTTCACCTTCGCGCACAGCCCGCGCAAATCCTCCGGCAGGATCTCCGGCAGCAGCCGGTTGCGAAACGCTGGAAGAATGTCGCGCTCGAAGATTGATCGACGCATGGCGCGCGTGCTGTCCGCCATTCGCGCTTCCTGAAGCCAGCGCTCACCGAACTGGCCGAAGCTCTTGGCCTCCTGGAGGCGGCGCTTCTCGCGCTGCTTCTCCTGCGCCGGCGAGCGGCCTTCCGAAATGGCCCGGCGGGCATCGACCACCTTCTCACGCGCCCGAGCCAGGGAAAGCCCAGCGGGACCGTAGCGCCCCAGCGTCAACGTCTCCCGGCGGCCGTTCAGCCGGTAGTCCAGGCGAAACACGATCGCGCCCGAGGGTTGGACCACGACATACATACCGTCACGGTCCACGATCTTGTATAATTTATCTTTCGGTTTCAGAGCCTTAATGGCGGCGTCGGTCAACATCCACACCCTCCAGATTGGTCAAAACATGCCGGAGAGCGCCCAATTATACCGTCAGGCCATAAGTGGCCCTTCTGATCGGATATTTTGCCTGTTTTTACAGCGCGTTACGCCAAAAAATATACCGTCAGAAGCTCTCTTGGCCCTGACGGTATATGCGATTTTGGACTGAGACAAGATGCGCCATACCGTCAGCCATACCGTCATTCCGGAGGCTAACCCAGCGATAGACGCCGAAAGATTCTGAGATCTTTATTTATATATTTCAGTCACTTATGTCGCATCATAGCGTGTTTTTGGATACGCCCGGATGGGCAAAAATCATTCCCACTCGATCGTCCCGGGCGGCTTGCTGGTCACGTCGTAGACGACGCGGTTGATGCCTTTGACTTCGTTGATGATGCGCGTCGCGGCGTCCGCCAGGAAGCTCATGTCGAAGTGGTAGAAGTCGGCGGTCATGCCGTCGACGGAGGTGACGGCGCGCAGCGCGCAGACGAAGTCGTAGGTGCGTCCGTCGCCCATCACGCCCACGGTCTGGACCGGAAGCAGCACGGCGAAGGCCTGCCAGATCGTGTCGTAGAGGCCGGCCTTGCGGATCTCGTCGAGATAGATCGCGTCGGCCTTCCTGAGGATATCGAGCTTGTCGCGGGTGATGCCGCCGGGGCAGCGGATCGCGAGGCCGGGGCCCGGGAACGGGTGGCGGCCGACGAAGAAATCGGGCAGGCCGAGTTCGCGGCCGAGCGCCCTCACCTCGTCCTTGAAGAGCTCGCGCAGCGGCTCCACCAGCTTCATATTCATGCGCGCCGGCAGGCCGCCGACATTGTGGTGCGACTTGATCGTGACCGAGGGGCCGCCCGAGAAGGAAACGCTCTCGATGACGTCGGGATAAAGCGTGCCCTGCGCCAGGAATTCCGGCGCGCCGCGCCCGTCGGCGGCGATCTTCTTCGCCTCGCGCTCGAACACCTCGATGAACAGGCGGCCGATGATCTTCCGCTTCGTCTCGGGGTCGGAAACGCCCTCAAGCTCGCCGATGAAGAGGTCGGCCGCATCGACATGGACGAGCGGGATGTTGAAGTGCTCGCGGAAGAGCGAGACGACCTGCTCGCTCTCGCCAAGACGCATCAGGCCGTGATCGACATAGACGCAAGTGAGCTGGTCACCGATCGCCTCATGGATCAGCACGGCAGCGACCGCGGAATCGACGCCGCCGGACAGAGCGCACAGCACGCGGCCCTTGCCAACCTGCGCCCTGATCTTCGCGATCATCTCCTCGCGATAGGCCGACATGGTCCAGTCGGAGGTCAGGCCGACGACGCGGTGCACGAAATTGGCGAGCAGCTTGCCGCCATCGGGCGTATGCAGCACCTCAGGGTGGAACTGGACGCCATAGAGGCGGCGCTTCTCGTCGGCGATCGCCGCAAAGGGGGCGCCATCCGACACGGCGATGACCTCGAAGCCGTCGGGGATCGCCGTGATCTTGTCGCCATGGCTCATCCAGACCTGATGGCGCGTACCCGGTTCCCAGACGCCTTCGAACAAGGGCGACGCGCGCTTGATCTCGACGAAGGCGCGGCCGAACTCGCGGTGATGGCCGATCTCGACCTTGCCGCCGAGCTGCGCGCTCATGGTCTGCTCGCCATAGCAGATGCCGAGGACGGGCACGCCGGCGGCGAAGATCTGATCGGGAGCGGAGGGCGCTTCGATATCGGCCGTGCTGGCCGGGCTGCCGGAGAGGATGACGCCCTTCGGACGCAGCCGCTCGAACGCTTCCGCCGCCTTCTGGAACGGGTGGATCTCGCAATAGACGCCCGTCTCGCGGAGCCGACGCGCGATGAGCTGCGTGACCTGGGAGCCGAAATCGACGATGAGGATGGTGTCGTGCATCGAATGGGGTCCGGCCTTGGGAGGAAAGGCCTCCCGTTAAGGGATTGCGGCCGGAATCGCAATGCCGCTGGTCGTCACGTCAAACGATCGCCCCGGGCAATACCCCCGTGACGCGGAGGTTGCGAGGCGGGCGGCCCGGCTGTGTCCCGCCTCGATCGGAAGGCGCTCGCAAGCGCGGAAGTCAAGGAAGGGCGGGGCGCCTCGCCTGGCGAGACAGACGTCCCGGTTGAAGCCGCGCCCCTGCCCTCGCTCAGTTGGCGGCCGGGGTCGCCGTGTCGGCGGCCGGGGTGACGGGCTTCGGCGCCCAGGCGGCGAACTCGCCGCAGCCCTTCGGGGCGTTGATGTCGCCGAAGCGGTCCTTCAGCGTCTTGCAGGCATATTCGCGCGCCGAGAGCGGCAGGTTCTCGTTGATCATGACGCCGAACTTGTCGTTGGGATCGGCCGCGGCGAACACGTAATAGGCCCAGTAGCCGCCGACGATGACGACGAGAAGGACGATCAGTCGGACGAGGCCGCGCATGAATTGCAACTCCTTGAAATTGGCAATGGAAGCGCGCCCGTTCTATCGGCGCCCAACCGCGCTGTCGAGGCGAAGGGGTGCTGCCCGGTGACGCGGGTCACAGCCGGGCCGGTCAGACCCGCCGCTTGAGGACGGAAACGAAGAAGCCGTCCGTGCCCGACATCCGCGGCGTCATCATCAGGCCGAGATCGAGCCGGCGCACCGCGGCACCGACCGTGATCATCGCCTCGCGCTCGAAGGCGTCGACGATCTCGCCGGGCGGCACTGGCTCGAATCCGGAATGCGCGGCGAGGAAGGCCGAGACGCGGTCGGAGTTCTCCTCCTCGAGCACCGAGCAGGTGATGTAGACGAGCCGGCCGCTCGTCTTGACGTAGCGCGCCGCCGTCTCGAGGACGAGATCCTGGTCGCGATTACGATCGGCAAGGCTGCTCGGCCGGATCCGCCATTTGGCGTCGGGGTTGCGGCGCCAGGTTCCCGTGCCGGTGCAGGGCGCATCGACGAGGACGAGATCCATGCGGTGTTCGAGATCGTCGAGCACATCGGTCGCAGGACGCGGCGTGCGTACCTGGACGTTGCGGACCCCTGCCCGCGCCAGACGGTCGTGAATCGGTGCAAGACGACGACGATCGGAATCATGGGCGAAGATCTGGCCGTGATTGCCCATGGCCGCCGCAAGCGCCAGCGTCTTGCCGCCGCCGCCGGCGCAAAGATCCAGCACCTGCATGCCGGCACGCGCTCCCGCGAATTCCGAGGCGAGCTGGCTGCCGAGATCCTGGATCTCGATATGGCCGCGAAGGAAGGTTTCCGTCGATGCGATATGCGGCTCGCCGCGCTCGGGCTCGAGCGGCAGGCGAAGGCAGAGCGGCGAGAGCGCCGGACGCTCCGCCTGACGCCCGAGTTCGGAAGCGAGTTCGCGCGCCGCATGGTCCGGCTCGGCCTTCAGCGTGTTGACGCGAAGGTCCAGCGGGGCCGACTCGGCAAGCGCCTGCATCTCCTCGACGACGCTATCGCCGAAGACACGGCTCAGATTGGGCGCCAGCCATTCGGGATAGTCGCCCTGCACCCATTGCGGCGCCGACGCGATCCGATCCTCCGAAAGCGCGGCGCGCTCTTCGGCGCTGAGCGGCGCGGGCGCGAAACGATCGCCCGCAATGCGCGCCTCGACCTCTGCCACCGACAGTCCGCGGTGCAGGCGGAGCAAGCCGAGCACCATCGCCCGCCCGTCCTCGCCACCGGCCGCGAAGCCGGACGAGCTCTTGTGGCGGAGCGCGTCGAAGACGAGATCGCCAATGGCGCGACGGTCCTTCGATCCGGCAAAGCGGTGCGACAGGCCCCAATCCTTGAGCGCGTCGGCCGCGGGACGGCGACGACCGATGATGTCGTCGAGGACTTCGATGGCCGCGGAAATGCGGGCGACGGGAATCACGGCAGGACGCCTCCGAGCAGGAAAGGGCTCACCACGGATAGGCCGCCATGCACAGCAGCCCGCCCACTACCAGCATATGCGTCAGCACCGTATTGATTTCGAGCGCGCGGCGCTGGCCCTTCAGGTGCCAGAAATCATGCACCATGATGGTCGCCACGACGACGAAGACCGCCATGGCGATTGCCACATAGGCGGGCATGACGCCGGCGATCATCAGAAGGCCGAGCAGGATCTCGATCACGCCGCCCGCGAGCGCCACGAAGGCAGGCGCCGGGATGCGCTTGGTCGCCAGCAGCGCCGCGACGAGCGAGCGGCCGAGCAGCAGCCGCAGGCCGATGACGACAAACATCAGACCGACGACAAGCCGCGCCGCGACGGCGAGAAGCGACAGATCCATGGACGATGCTCCCAGGCTCCCGAGCCGCAGGCATTACAGAATGCGGATCGCGAGGTCCACCCAGAGTGCGACGAGCACGAAGAACCCGGCAGCGAAAGCGACATGCCGCAGCACCAGCGGGCCAAGGAGACTGCCGATCGTATGGAGAACGCGCGTCGCGACGAAGATCCAGGCGAGCACGACCTCCAGGAACGACACGCCATCGATCAGGAAGAGATAGGTGATGACGGCAAAGAAGAGGGCCGGCAGCTCGAACTGATTGGCGATGTGGCGCCGGCCCGCCGCCGATTCCGGCGGCTCGTCGCCCGGCGCGAAGTCCGTGGAGGTGACCGCGCCGCGCCCGATGGCGC
The DNA here is from genome assembly GCF_014196455.1 of Kaistia hirudinis. Lineage (GTDB taxonomy): Bacteria > Pseudomonadota > Alphaproteobacteria > Rhizobiales > Kaistiaceae > Kaistia > Kaistia hirudinis. The sequence continues at coordinate 265,068 of NZ_JACIDS010000001.1, read as the reverse complement.
CGAGCCGGGCGCGGAAGAGATAGGCGTAGGCGACGACGATCAGTGCCGCCTGCGCGATTGCGGGCCAGAGTATGGCTGTCTTGAGCATGCGACCTCAGCTGGCGCCCGGATAGTTCGGGCTTTCGCGGGTGATGGTGACATCGTGCGTGTGGCTTTCCCGAAGGCCAGCCGTCGAAATGCGGATGAAACGCGAACGCTCGCGGAAGGCTTCGAGATTCTCGGCGCCGACATAACCCATCGCCGCGCGAAGACCGCCCGTGAGCTGGTGCAGGACACCCGACACCGGCCCCTTATACGGCACCTGGCCCTCAATGCCTTCCGGCACGAGCTTCAGCGTATCGCGCACCTCGGCCTGGAAATAGCGGTCCGCCGATCCGCGCGCCATCGCGCCGACCGAACCCATGCCGCGATAGGCTTTGAACGAGCGGCCCTGGTGGAGATAGACCTCGCCGGGGCTTTCCTCGGTGCCGGCCAGCAGCGAACCGATCATCGCGCAGCGCGCGCCGGCCGCCAGCGCCTTCGCCAGATCGCCGGAATATTTGATGCCGCCATCGGCAATGACCGGAACATCGGCCTGATCCGCCACGTTCACGGCCTCCATGATCGCCGTGAGCTGCGGCACGCCGACGCCGGCTACCACGCGGGTCGTGCAGATCGATCCCGGCCCGATGCCGATCTTGACCGCATCCGCGCCGGCGCCGATGAGCGCGCGCGTGCCCTCGGCGGTCGCCACATTGCCCGCGATGATCTGCACGCGGTTGGAGAGCTTCTTGACGCGCTCGACGGCATCGAGCACGCGCTGGGAATGGCCGTGAGCGGTGTCGACCACCAGAAGATCGACGCCGGCATCGATCAGGCGCTCGGAGCGCTCGATCCCGTTGTCACCCACCGTCGTCGCCGCGGCGACGCGAAGGCGCCCCTGCTCGTCCTTGGCGGCATTGGGGTTGAGCTGCGACTTCTCCATGTCCTTGACGGTGATCAGCCCGACGCAGCGATAGGCGTCGTCGACGACGAGCAGCTTCTCAATCCGGTGCTTGTGCAGGAGGCGCTTCGCCTCCTCCTGGCTCGCGCCATCGCGCACTGCGACGAGATTCTCGCGTGTCATCAGCTCATAGACGCGCTGGTCGGGGTTCGAAGCGAAGCGGACGTCGCGATTGGTGAGGATGCCGACGAGGCGCCCCGGCGTGCCGCTGTTGCCGTTCTCGACGACGGGGATGCCGGAGATGCGATGCGCCTTCATCAGCGCCAGCGCCTCGGCGAGCGTCGCATCCGGGCCGATCGTGACCGGATTGATCACCATGCCCGATTCGAACTTCTTGACCTGACGAACCTCTTCCGCCTGCTGCTCGGGCGAGAGATTGCGATGGATGACGCCGAGGCCGCCGGCCTGCGCCATCGCGATGGCGAGGCGCGCCTCGGTCACGGTGTCCATCGCCGAGGAAATGATCGGGATGTTGAGCTCAATGCTCCGCGTCAGCCGCGTGCGGATATCCACCTCGCCCGGCATGACCATGGAATGGCCCGGCTGGAGGAGGACGTCGTCGAAGGTGAGCGCTTCGCGACCTGTCGAAAGTTCGATGATCTCGGCCATGCCAGTTCCTCAAGAATGCAAAGGACCGGCCGAAGGTCTATGAGGCCTTCGACGAGTCGCGGGACTAAGAATGAGGTTGGCGCGGGTCATTAGCATGACGCCCTGCAGCATGGAAGCCGGATTCACGGGAATCTCGCGCGCCTCACTGCGTAGGGCGCGGCAGAGGTGCTCGAGAACGGGTCGTCAGGGTCTGATCGATTTCGTTCGAACCCCTTATGAAAGCCCCTGCCCTGCCCTGCTTGCCGCGCTGCAATAAATCGGATAGGCAGGTGCAAATCCATTCCTCAACAGCGCCGTCGGGCCGTTGTGAAGGTCGACCCGCGGGTTATCACGCGACCGCTGTTTCGCTTTTGTCACAAGGGGTTGGCCGTATGACCGACAAGAAGGCGACGCTCACCATCGGTGATCAGTCCTGGGATTTCGGGATCAAGGAAGGGACCATCGGTCCCGAAGTCATCGATATCGGCTCGCTCTACGCCAAGACCGGTCGCTTCACCTACGATCCTGGCTTCACCTCGACGGGCGCCTGCGACTCGAAGATCACCTTCATCGACGGCGATGAAGGCATCCTTCTCTATCGCGGCTATCCTATCGAGCAGCTCGCCGAGCATGGCGACTTCCTCGAGACCTGCTACCTGCTGCTCTACGGCGAACTGCCGACCGCGGCCCAGAAGGCCGACTTCGACCAGCGGGTGACCTATCACACCATGGTCCACGAGCAGATGTCGCGCTTCTACACCGGCTTCCGGCGCGACGCGCATCCGATGGCCATCATGGTCGGCGTGGTCGGCGCGCTTTCCGCCTTCTACCACGACTCCACAGACATCTCGGACCCGCACCAGCGGATGGTCGCGAGCCTTCGCCTGATCGCGAAGATGCCGACGATCGCGGCCATGGCCTACAAATACCATGTGGGCCAGCCCTTCGTTTATCCGCTGAATTCGCTCGACTACGCCTCGAACTTCCTGCGCATGTGCTTCGCCGTGCCGGCCGAGGAGTACAAGGTCAATCCGATCCTCGCCCGCGCGATGGACCGCATCTTCATCCTGCACGCCGACCACGAGCAGAACGCCTCGACCTCGACGGTGCGTCTCGCCGGCTCGTCGGGCGCCAACCCGTTCGCCTGCATCGCGGCCGGCATTGCCTGCCTCTGGGGCCCTGCCCATGGCGGCGCCAATGAGGCGGCGCTGAACATGCTGCAGGAGATCGGCTCGGTCGACAAGATCCCGGAATACATCGCCCGCGCCAAGGACAAGAACGATCCGTTCCGCCTGATGGGCTTCGGTCATCGCGTCTACAAGAACTACGATCCGCGCGCCAAGATCATGCAGCGGACCTGCCACGAGGTGCTCACCGAGCTCGGCATCACCGATGATCCGATCCTCGAGGTCGCGCTCGAGCTGGAGCGCATCGCGCTGCACGACGAATATTTCGTCGAGAAGAAGCTCTACCCGAACATCGATTTCTATTCGGGCATCACGCTGAAGGCGCTCGGCTTCCCGACGACCATGTTCACCGTCCTCTTCGCCCTCGCCCGCACCGTGGGCTGGATCGCGCAGTGGAAGGAAATGGTCGAGGATCCGGGCCAGCGCATCGGCCGCCCGCGCCAGCTCTACAGCGGCGCCGACCGTCGCGACTACGTGCCGGTGTCGAAGCGGCGCTGAGCGCTGCTCGCAGGTCTCAAGACTATCCAGGGGCGCCTCACGGCGCCCCTCTTCTTTTGGTTTCCAGTGAATGCGATGTCGCGGATCCGGAGATCGGACCGCCGGCCGATCGATCAGAACGGAAAGGGCTTCAGTCCCTTCCCATAGGAGAAGGTTCCGGACGTTCTGATCTCCTGTGCGGCTCGCGTGACCGCGCTGAGCGCAACGCGCGCCAGCGCGCCGCCAATGCTGATTCTGGCGACGCCTAAAGCAGCGAGTTCGTCATAGGTCAGATCGGCATTGCCGGAACTGACGAGCACATTGACCGGCCTGGTCAGGGAGGACACCACGAGGCCGATCGCGTCGGAGGGCACCAGCGGCGCATAGAGCACATCGGCGCCGGCCCGTTCGAACGCCTGGAGCCGGCGCAGCGTGTCGTCGAGATCGGCGCGTCCGTGCAGGAAATTCTCGGCCCGCGCCGTCAAAGTGAAGGCGAAAGGCAGCGCCCGCGCGGCCTCGACCGCGGCGTGAACCCGCTCGACGGCGCGCGAAAGATCATAGATAGGCGCCGCGGGATCGCCAGTCGCATCCTCGATCGACCCGCCCACCAGCCCGGCCTCCGCGGCGAGCCGGATCGTCTCGGCGATGCCCTCCGGCTGCTCCGAAAAGCAGCGTTCCAGATCAGCGGTGACGGGCAGAGCCGACGCGGCGCAGATGCTGCGCGCGTTTGCGATCGTCTCGTCACGGCTGACGGCATTCACGCCATCAGAGCGGCCGAGCGAGAAGGCCAGTCCCGAACTGGTCGTCGCCAGCGCCTCGAAGCCGAGACCAGCGAGAAGCCGCGCCGTGCCGGCGTCATAGGCATTGGGCACGACAAGCGGTTGAGACTTCCGATGCAACTGCCGGAACGTCTCTCCTTGCTCACTCTGGCTCGGCATGGCGGCCTCCGGGAGGCGCAGCGACAGAACACCCTCGCCGCCCCTCCATCCGGCGCTGGTTTGGCGGAATTCTAGTCCTTCAGCCGCTCCAGCGCCGCCTCGAACTTGGCCGTCAGTTCCTTCGCCTCGGCGAGCCGCTCGCGCTGCTCCTCGATGACCTCTTCCGGAGCCCGGCTGACGAATTGCTCGTTGCCGAGCTTAGCCTCGATCTTGGCGGATTCCTTGACCGCCTTGTCGCGCTCCTTGGCGAGGCGCGCACGCTCGGCCGCGATATCGATGACGCCGGCGAGCGGCAGGGCGATCGTCGCCTCGCCCAGCACGGCCTGCACGGCGCCCTTGGGCGGCGTCTCGGCGTGGGTGATCGCCTCGGCGCGGGCAAGACGGCGAACCAGCGCGTCATGCGTCGCGAGCCGCGCGCGCGTCACGTCCGATGCGCCGACCACGACCAGCGGCACCATGGCCCCCGGCGGCACATTGACTTCGGAACGCACCGAGCGGACGGACGAGATCAGATCGACCAGCCAGTTGATCTCGGCGGCGGCCTCCTCGTCCTCGAAGGTGAGCGCTGGCCAGCGCGTTAGCGCCAGCAGCGTCTCGCGCGCCGGTCCCGTCTCGCCCGTGCGGCCCCACAGCTCCTCGGTGATGAAGGGCATGAACGGGTGCAGCAGCGTGACGATCTGGTCGAGCGTCCAGGCGATCGTCGCACGGGTCTCGGCGATCGCTGCCTCGGATCCGCCGTTCAGCACCGGCTTCACCAGTTCGAGGTACCAGTCGCAGAACGTGTTCCAGACGAAGCGATAGATCGCGCCGGCCGCATCGTTGAAGCGATAGGCTTCGATCGCCTCGGTCACGGCGCGCGCCGTGCGCGTCGTCTCCGTCGCGATCCAGCGGTTGAGGCGCTCCTCGGCCGCGGACGGGTCGAAGCCGGCAACGCGCACCGCACCGTTCATCTCGGCGAAGCGCGCGGCATTCCACAGCTTGGTCGTGAAGTTGCGGTAGCCCTCGACACGGCTGGTGGCGAGCTTGATGTCGCGCCCCTGCGCCGCCATCGCGGCCAGCGTGAAGCGCAGCGCGTCGGCGCCATACTGGTCGATCAGCTCCAGCGGATCAATGACGTTGCCCTTGGACTTCGACATCTTGGCGCCCTTCTCGTCGCGGACGAGGGCGTGGATATAGATGTCCTTGAAGGGCTCGACCGGGTTGCCGTCCGCGTCCTTCATGAAATGCAAGCCCATCATCATCATCCGGGCGACCCAGAAGAAGATGATGTCGAAGCCGGTCAGGAGCACGCTGGTCGGATAATAGCGCGCGAGCTCCGGCGTCGCATCGGGCCAGCCGAGCGTCGAGAACGGCCACAGGGCGGAGGAGAACCAAGTATCGAGCACATCCTCGTCGCGAACGATGAAATCGCCGCGCGCGATCGGATCGGCCGCATAGGCCCGCGCCTTCTCGTCGTCGATGAAGCCTTCGACGACGTAATAGGCGAGCGCCTCGGCGACGGCCTCTTCCTCCGTCTCCGCGACGAAGTACTTGCCGTCCGGCCCGTACCAGGCCGGGATCTGATGGCCCCACCACAGCTGGCGCGAGATGCACCAGGGCTGGATGTTCTCCATCCACTCGAAATAGGTCTTCTCCCAATTGCGCGGGAAGAAGACGCTGCGGCCCTCGCGCACCGAGGCGATCGCCGGCTCGGCGAGCGTCTTTGCATCGACATACCACTGGTCGGTCAGGGCCGGCTCGATCGGCACGCCGCCACGGTCCCCATGCGGGACCATATGCGTGTGCGCCTCGATACGATCGAGGAAGCCGCCTTCCTCCATCACCTTGACGATCAGCGCACGCGCCTCGAAGCGGTCGAGCCCCTCGAGCTGCTGCCAGAGCGCCTGGCGGGCAGCGTTCGACTCGGCGGAAGCGAGGAACGCCTCATTGTCGAGGATCGTGACGGCCGCGCGCTTGTCGAGAATGCTGATCGCATCGAGATCGTGACGACGTCCGACTTCGAAATCGTTGAAGTCGTGCGCCGGCGTGATCTTGACCGCGCCGGTGCCCTTCTCGGGATCGGAATAGTCGTCGGCGACGATCGGAATGCGGCGGCCGACCGGCGGCAGCACGGCATGCTTGCCGACGAGCGCGTGATAGCGCGGGTCCTGCGGATGGACCGCGACCGCCGTGTCGCCGAGCATGGTCTCCGGGCGCGTCGTCGCGACGACGATATAGTCGCGCGTCTCATAGCCGTCCGGCTCGCCGTCCGACGGCTTCCAGTCGGTCTTCGCGCCGTCCGGATCGAACTTGTAAGGATGCTCATAGGTCACCCCATCCGCCAGCGGATAGCGGAAATGCCAGAGATGACCCTTCGTCTCGACCTGGATGACCTCAAGATCCGAGATCGCGGTCTCGAATTTCGGGTCCCAATTGACGAGGCGTTTGTCCTTGTAGATCAGCCCTTCGCGATAGAGCTGGACGAACACCTTGAGGACGGCGCGCGACAGGCCCTCATCCATGGTGAAGCGCTCGCGCGACCAATCGGCCGAGGCGCCGAGGCGCTTCAGCTGACCGACGATCGTGCCGCCGGACTCGGCCTTCCAGCTCCAGACCTTGTCGACGAAGGCCTCGCGGCCGATCACGCGCCGGTTCGGCTCCTGACGTTCGGCCATCTGCCGCTCGACGACCATCTGCGTGGCGATGCCGGCATGATCGAGGCCGATCTGCCAGAGCACGTCCTTGCCGCGCATGCGCTCGAAGCGGACCAGCACGTCCTGCAGCGTGTTATTGAGCGCGTGGCCCATATGGAGCGAGCCGGTGACATTCGGCGGCGGGATGACGATGGCATACGTCTCGGCACCGGGCGCGGCGCCCGCGCCGGCCTTGAACACCCCGGCCTCGCCCCAGCTGTCGAAAATGCGCGGCTCGACGCTGGCGGCGTCGTAGTTCTTCTCGAGCATGACCGTTTCCGGATAAGAATATGGTTGGCTGCTGTAAATCGGATGGCCGAAGCCAAGTCAACCGGCGATGACCGGGTGAACCGGCATCGCGCCGACGGGCGCGGCGGGAAGCGCCCCGCGAGCGGCCTGCGCAGACGACCGGCAGCATTTTGAAGGGATCAACGGCCGCACGGAAGGCATGCACACGCGGTCTCGCGAAGCGCCGACGGCGTTTACGCGTCGATCGCGATCAACGACCGCGCGAAACCCGCTCGATCTCGTCGCGCACCAGCCGCTCGACCAGAGGCGGCAGGTTCGAATCGAGCCAGGCCTTCAGCATCGGCCGTAGCAGTTCCTTGGTGATGTCCTCGAGCGTGCGCGCCGATCCGGGCGCCGCGGGCGCGGCCCCGGAAAGACTGCCGAACGCCGCATGGATCGCCGCATCGGCCCCCGGCGACAGCAACGGACGCGCCGGTGCCGGCTCCTCGTGGCGGACCGAAGCCGGGGGCGGTGTCGCGACGGAGCGATGCTCAGCGCGCGACGGGGCCGGCTCGACCCGCACGGTCGCCGGCGTCCGAGGCTGAACAGCCGCAGTCAGAGGGGCAGCCGGGCGCGACGGCGGCGAAGATGGCGCGGCGGCGACCGCTGCTCTCGTTTCGGGCACCCGGGTCTCGGGACGGCTCGCCAGCGGTGGCTCGGAGGGGCGCACGGCAAAAAGTGCGTCGATCGCCTCGGTCGAGAGGTTCGGCGCGGCAGGCGGCGGCACCGAAGCAGCGTGCTCGGAATCGTCTTCCGTTATGATCCGCCGGATCGAAGCAAGGATCTCTTCCATCGACGGCTCTTGCGCCTGACTGAGCTTGGCCATTGCCACCCCGAAACTCACAACGCGTTCGAATCGCACGACTTCCGCGCGATTCCGCGTCAGAGTAGCGAATTCGCTGCCGGGGGAAAGCCGTGGAACCGGATTTCCCCCGAAGCCTCTCGCGACTCAGCGTCCGTCGGGCGTACGCAGGCCAATCCACTTGTCGCGGACGGCGTTGTAATGCTGCTGGGGCTTGTAGGTGGCGACCTTGAGGCCGAGCTTGCTCGAAGACAGCCCGCCCATCGCGGAAAGCAGAGTGTAGGCCGCAACGATCTGCGAGCGCTGGGCGATGACCAGCGTCTCGCGCGCCTGGATCAGCGTCTGCTGCTGATTGAGCACGTCGAGCGTGGTGCGCTGGCCGACCTTCTGCTCCTCGATCACGCCCGAAAGAGCGAGTTCGGCAGCCTTGATCTGCGCCTGCGCCGACACGATCGCGGCGGTCGCCGCCTGAAGCTGCCCCCAGGCCGAATCGACCGCGGAGCGGACCTGATCGCGCGTGCTGTCGAGCTGGATGCGACGCTGGCCGAGGATTTCCTTGGCCTGCCGGGCCTGCGAGTAGACGACGCCGCCCTCGTAGATCGGAACCGTCATCTGCGCGGTGATCGTCGCCGAATTGGCCCAGGAATTACCGGTCGACGTTTCGTCCGAGTGCGATGCCGAACCCTGCAGCGAAACGCTGGGCAGGAGCTGGCCCTCGATCGACTTCACGTTGAAGGCGGCCGTATCGACATTGTAGCCGGCAGCCAGAATGGCCGGGTGGTTCTTCTGGCCAACCTGGATGGCAGCATCAACCGACTTCGGCAGAACGCGATTGCTGAAAGTCGGAATCACGAGATTCTTCGGCTTGACGCCGATGATCTGCAGATAGGTCGCGTTGGCCGAATTGAGATTGGCGACGGCGACGTCGTAATTCGTCTGGCCTTCGCTGAGGCTTGCCTCGGTCTGCGCCAGATCGGTGCGCGTGCCCTCGCCGACCTTCAGGCGATCAGCCGCGGCGCGCTGCTGCTCCTGCAGGAAGGTGATGTTCTGCTCGCGCAGCTTCAGGATCGCCTGCGTCTGCAACACATTGGTGTAGGCGGACACGGCGTCGAGGAAGACATCCTGCTCGGTCGAGCGGAGCACTTCACGGCCGGCCAGAACCGACGACTCCGCCTGCTTCACATTGTTCTGGGTCTGAAAGCCCCGGAACAGAGGCTGCTCGACCGTGATGCCGACCGACCGAGGGTTCAGATTGACCGCACCCGCAGACGTGTTGAGGGACGAATAGCCGATCGACGCCGTGCCCGAAACAACGGGCCGATAGCCCGACAGGGCCTGCGGCACGCCTTCATCGGTCGCACGCAAGGCCGCGCGCTGCGCGTTCAGCGTCGGATTATTGCTGTAGGTCAGCGCGAGCGCTTCATTCAGCGTATCCGCGCGAACGGCAGGGGCGGCCACCAGAACCGCGGCGAAGGCCGCAGAAGTCAAGAAGACCCGGGAAAAAGACAATGTCAAACCTCGACGTTGCGAGGCGACGCCCCCCTACCGGACGTCCACCACCGAACCTAACGCGATTAAGATACGCAGGGGGCCATGACCGTCAAATGGCACGACCCATGAAACCGTTGATAAAGTGTTCGATGCGGCCCTAAAGCCACATAGGGCGATACGATACGCCGTAGGCCCGAAACGCTATCACTTTGATTTTACGCGCTAATTAGAACACGAACCCGGCCGGCGCCGCGAAGCCCGGCAAGGGCTGCACATGGGTGTTGAACGCAGGGCGACCGCTCACGGAGCCACCGGAACGCGTGTAGATCGTGCCCTTTGCGGCTAGGCCGCGCGAGCCGACGACGGTAACGATTCGCCCGCCCTCGGCGAGTTGCGCGGCCAGCGCATCCGGCAGCACGTCGATCGCGCCTTCGAGCACGATCACGTCGTAAGGCGCCCCGGCTTTCCAGCCGGCCGCCAGCGGTCCGGTGACGATTTCGACATTCGAGACGCCGAGTTCCGGCAGGATGGCGCGCGCGCGTTCGGCGAGCGCGGCATTCTCCTCGAGCGCCGTCACCGAAGCGGCGAGCCGCGAGAGAATCGCCGCCGAATAGCCGGTGGCGGTGCCCACGACGAGCACCTTGTCCTGCGGCAGGATGTCGGCGAGCTGGACGAGCTTGGCGAGCGGACCGGCTTCCGTCAGATAGCGCGGCGTTTCGCCGGGGCCGGTCAGCAGCAGGTCGCCGTCGATATAGGCCAGCGGCTTCAGAGCCTCGGGAACGAAGGCCTCGCGCGGCACGGCGGAGAAGGCGTCGAGGACGTCATAGTCGGTCACGTCCACCGTGCGGATCTGGCAGTCCACCATCGTGGTGCGCGCCGTGGCGAAATCGACCATGCTCGGAAACCTCACGTCGGAAACGAGTTTTCCTGATCCTTACCGGTCTGTCCGCGGGGTGACAAGACGCGAGCGCCGCGCTGCGGCGACGCAGCCCGCTTTCATCTGTGCAGCCTGGGGACGACGCGAGAAAAGACTTGCCTCAGGGCGCCCCTTCCCTCTACATCCGCAGCCCGAGGGCCTCGTGGCGGAATGGTTACGCAGAGGACTGCAAATCCTTGCATCCCGGTTCGATTCCGGGCGAGGCCTCCAATCTCCCTCCCGTGAGCCAGACCATGGCGGATCGATCATCGCCTGCCCCCGGCCCGCAGCCGCGGCATGGCGGCGGACTGGTCGATGCGGCGCGGCTCCATGGCATCCCACTGGACGACTGGCTCGATCTTTCGACCGGGATCAATCCGCACGCCTTCCCGCTGCCGCCTTTCGCACCCGACGACCTCCTCCGCCTGCCCGATCCGGCGGCGCTCCGCGACTTGCTCGCGGTGGCGCGGCGTGCCTATGCGGCGCCCGCGGATGCGGTGGTGCTCCCCGTTCCCGGCAGCGATCTTGCGCTGCGGCTGATTCCGCTCCTGTTCCCGCGCGGGCCCGTCGCGATCCTGTCGCCGACCTATTCCGGCCATGCCGAGGCCTGGGACGCGGCGGGACACGCGTTCAAGCGCGTTGCGGATCTCAGTCAAGCGATTGATGCAGCTAGCATTATCGTCCTCGCCAACCCGAACAATCCCGACGGCCGAACCGTCGCGCCGGAGACGCTGGCGAGCATCGGCGAACGGCACACACTGATCGTCGACGAGGCCTTCTGCGACCTCGCGCCGGAGGCGAGCGTCGTGCCGATGATCGGCCCGCGGACCATCGTCCTGCGCTCATTCGGCAAGTTCTATGGGCTGGCCGGACTACGACTCGGCTTCGTGATCGGAGACAGGGAGTTGCTGGGACCGCTTGAAAGGCTGCTCGGCGACTGGCCGGTCTCGGGTCCCGCGATCGCGGCCGGCCGGCTGGCGCTCGCCGATACGGCCTGGCAGGCGGCGACGCGGACGCGGCTCGCGACGGAACGTGCGCGTCTCGATTCGCTTTTGCAATCAGTTGGTTACGTCACGATCGAAGGGACGGATCTCTTCCGCTCGGTGATCACGCAGGACGCTGCAGCGCTGCACCTCGCCCTTGCGCGGCAGGGGATCTGGACGCGGATCTTCGCCGAGGACCCGACACGCATCCGCATCGGCATCCCGCCGGAAGGCGGTTTCGAACGGCTGGAACGGGCTCTTTCGAGAGGCTTCTAGAAGGCGCGGAACGTCATGATGGTGCGCGTATCGCGGATTCCGTCGAAGCGCTGCACCGACGCGGTCACGAAATGTCCTGGATCGACATGGTCTTCGAGATAGAACTTCACGAGAAGGTCGAACTCGCCGGCTGTCGAATAGATCTCCGAGGCGATCTCCGCATCGGCGATGGCGGACGCGACGTCATAGGCGCGGCCGAGCTCGCATTTGATCTGCACGAACAGAGCCTTCATCGGGTCACTCCTTCACTGCGCCGGTCGCGCCCCTTATAGGGCCTCGCGCCGGTCGCCGCCAATCTCGCCCGCGCGCCGCCATTGGCGAAATCGACACGTCTCAGAGCGGCGCGATGTCGCCGCGCGCCCAGCCGGCCTTGGTGGCGAGGCGGAAATCCTCGAACCGGCGCTCGTCGATCGCGCCGCGTATGCCGGCCATCAGCTGCTGGTAATAGGCGAGGTTGTTCCAGGTGAGCAGCATCGCCGCCAGCGTCTCGTTCGCCTTGAACAGGTGATGCAGATAGGCGCGCGAATAGTCGCGGCTGGCCGGACAGTCGGATGCCTCGTCGAGCGGACGGTGATCCTCGGCATGGCGGGCATTCTTCAGATTGACCTTGCCGAAGCGAGTGAAGGCGAGGCCATGCCTTCCGGCACGGGTCGGCATGACGCAATCGAACATGTCGACGCCGCGCGCGACCGATTCGAGGATGTCGTCCGGCGTGCCGACGCCCATCAGATAGCGCGGCTTCTCGGCGGGAAGCACTGGCGTAGTGATCGACAGGATCTCCAGCATGACATGCTGTGGCTCGCCGACCGCGAGGCCGCCAATCGAATAGCCCTTGAAGTCCATGTCGCGCAGGGCCTCGGCAGAGGCAATGCGGAGGCGCGGAACATCGCCGCCCTGCACGATGCCGAAGACGGCCTTGCCCGGCTGCTCGCCGAACGCCGCCTTGGAACGCTCCGCCCAGCGCAGCGACAGGCGCATCGCCCGCTCGATCTCCGCTTCCGAGGAGGGCAGCGCGACGCATTCGTCGAGCTGCATCTGGATGTCGCTGTCGAGCAGGCCCTGGATCTCGATCGAGCGCTCCGGCGTCAGCTCGTAGCGGCGGCCGTCGATATGGCTCTGGAAGGTAACGCCGTTCTCGTCGAGCTTTCTGAGCTGCGCCAGCGACATGACCTGGAAGCCGCCGGAATCGGTCAGGATCGGATGCGGCCAGTTGGCGAAGACATGCAGCCCGCCGAGCTTGGCCACCCGCTCCGCGCCGGGGCGCAGCATCAGGTGATAGGTGTTGCCGAGGATGATGTCGGAGCCGAGCTCGCGCACCTGGCCCGGATACATCGCCTTGACCGTTCCCGCCGTGCCGACCGGCATGAAGGCCGGCGTGCGGATATCGCCCCGCGGCATCGAGACCGTGCCGCGGCGCGCCATGCCGTCGGTGGCGTGCAGCGTGAAAGTGAATTTCTCGGTCATTCGGCACTCTCGGGAAACAGCAGCGACGCATCGCCGTAGGAATAGAAGCGATAGCCGGTCGCGATCGCATGCGCATAGGCCGCGCGCATCGTCTCGAGCCCCGAAAAGGCGGAGACGAGCATGAAGAGGGTCGAGCGCGGCAGATGGAAATTCGTCATCAGCGCGTCGACGGCGCGGAAGCGATAGCCGGGCGTGATGAAGATGCGCGTCGCATCATGGAACGGGCGGATGACCCGGTCCTCGCCCGTCGCACTTTCGAGGAGGCGCAGCGACGTCGTCCCGACCGCCACGACCCGCCCGCCCCGCGCGCGCACCGCATTCAGCGCCTCGGCCGTCTCGGCGGTCACCTCGCCGCGCTCGGCATGCATCTTGTGCTCGGCTGTATCGTCGGCCTTCACCGGCAGGAAGGTCCCTGCCCCGACATGCAGCGTCACGAAATGGCGGGAGACGTCGAGCGCGTCGAGCCGCGCGAACAGCTCCGGCGTGAAATGCAGCCCGGCGGTCGGCGCGGCGACGGCGCCATCCTCGCGGGCATAGATGGTCTGGTAGTCGCGCCGATCCTCGCCATCCTCCGCGCGCTTCGAGGCGATATAGGGCGGCAGCGGAATATGGCCGACGCTGGCGATCGCCTCGTCGAGCGCGGGACCCGAAAGGTCGAAGTCGAGCACGACCTCGCCGGCCTCGCCCTTCTCGGTCACGGTGGCAGCGAGCCCGGCCAGCAGGCAGGCGCGATCGGCGCTCTCGCCGAACAGGATCCGCTCGCCGGCCGCGATCTTCTTCGCCGGCCGCACGAAGGCGCGCCAGCGGCTGCCGCTCTCGCGCAGATGCAGCGTGACGCCGATGCGCGCGGCGACGCCGTCGCGCACGCGCTCGCCGAAGAGCTGGGCCGGGATGACGCGCGTATCGTTGAAGACGAGCGCATCGCCGGGGCCGAGCAGATCCGGCAGATCGCGGACGATGCGATCTTCGGGCGCAGCGCCGGGGCGCACGACGAGCAGGCGCGCGGCATCGCGCGGCCGCGCGGGGCGCAGCGCGATCCGCTCCTCGGGGAGCTCGAAATCGAAAAGGTCGACGCGCATGGAGTTTCCGTCCGCCGGGTTCGGCGCCCCCTACTAGAGCATCAGGCCGCAAAGGGGAATCCGGTTTTCAGGATGGCTCCGATGCGAAAAGCGGGAGCCGGGCCGCCTGCGCGGCTCCAATGCGCTACGAACGACGCCCCGCGCGGAGGGCGCGCGGGCGACTGCCGCCCGCCTTCCCGATCCGCTATGCTTGCCCCGCCGCGCATGGGGAGCCGACCGCTTGGATACGTTCCGCTGGATATCGACCGTCTTCTCGATGATCCTCGGCCTCGGTGTCGCAAGGCTCCTCGCCTCGGCCGTCGCGGTGTTCCGCGCCCGCAGGCGCGCCATCCTCGACTGGGTTCCGATGGCCTGGGCCCTCTTCATTTTCCTCCAGCAGCTCGCCTTCTGGTGGAGCATGGAGGAACTGGCGACCGCCATGCGGAGCTGGACCTTCCCGAACTTCCTGCTGATCGTCGCGCTCGTGCTGGCGCTCTTCCTCGCCGCCGCCCTCGTCCTGCCGCCGGCCGAAATCGAGGAGGGCACGAACCTTCGCCGGCATTTCGAGGCGGACGGGCGCTGGGCGCTCATCCCCATCGCGGCGTTCAACGCCCTCGCCATCCTCGCCAACGCCCTGTTCTGGAACATGGACGTCCTGACGCTGGCGGAGGCACTGAACTTCGCCCTCTGCCTGCTGCCGCTCATCGCCTTCGCCAGCCCCCGCCCCATCCAGATCGCCGCAACGCTCCTCTACATCCCCCTCGGCCTGTACGCCTTCGCCGAACTGTTGCCATCGCATTATTGAGCGGGGGATGCGGGGGCGACCGGATAGCGGACCGAGAGGCGCCGCCGCAGGGGCCGAGACCGCTCGGCGGGCCGGCCTGCACAGCCCAGTTCCCGGTCCCGAACGGAGGCCGGCGAGACTAAATGGGCGTATGCAGGTTCCGGGCGTAGAACTCCGGCCAACCCCAAATGACGCCGTCATGCCGGCGAAAGCCGGCATCCATTCAGCCGGGGCGCAAGTCGTCTATCGCCTCAGGCTGCATGGATCCCGGCTTTCGCCGGGATGACGCCGGAGGGGTTGCGATGACGGCAAAGCAAAGCCGCGCCGCGGCGAACGCCCCTTTCCTTGAACCCTCCCCTTGAGGGAGGGTCAAAACCGCAAAGCGGTTTTGGGGAGGGGTCTGGTCGGCTGGAAACGGCGACGACGTCTCAGGACAAAATGCCGTCATGCAGGCGGAAGCCGGCATCCATTCCGCCGGGGCGCAAGCCGTCTGTCGCCTCAGGCTGCATGGATCCCGGCTTCCGCCGGGATGACGCCGGAGGGGTTGCGATGACGGCAAAGCAAAGCCGAGCTGCAGCGAACGCCCCTCGCCTTGAACCCTCCCCTTGATTGAGGGTCAAAACCGCAAAGCGGTTTTGGGGAGGGGTCTGGTCGGCTGGAAACGGCGACGACGTCTCAGGACAAAATGCCGTCATGCAGGCGGAAGCCGGCATCCATTCCGCCGGGGCGCAAGCCGTCTGTCGCCTCAGGCTGCATGGATCCCGGCTTCCGCCGGGATGACGGCGGTGGCGTTGCGATGACGGCAAAGCAAAGCCGAGCTGCAGCGAACGCCCCTCGCCTTGAACCCTCCCCTTGATTGAGGGTCAAAACCGCATAGCGGTTTTGGGGAGGGGTCTGGTTGGCTGGAAACGGCGACGGCGCGTCAGCACAAAATGCCGGCATCCAGGGCGGAGCTGGCATCCATTCAGCCGGGGCGCAAGCCGTCTATCGCCTCACGCTGTATGGATCCCGGCTTCCGCCGGAATGACGGCGGTGGCGTTGCGATGACGGCAAGGCAAAGCCGAGCCGCAGCGAACGCCCCTTTCCTTGAACCCTCCCCTTGAGGGAGGGTCAAAACCGCGAAGCGGTTTCGGGGAGGGGTCTGGTTGGCTGGAAACGGCGACGGCGTTTCAGGACAAAATGCCGTCATGCCGGCGGAAGCCGGCATCCATTCAGCCGGGGCGCAAGCCGTCTATCGCCTCAGGCTGTATGGACCCCGGCACTCGCCGGGATGACGGCGGTGCGGCGTGAGAGCGGCCTGCGGATCGACACGGCTGAAACTGACATCGGCACATAGAGCGGGATACAGCGAAACAGTCAGAGCGGACTGCGCGCGTCCTCCCCTCTTCACCTCTCCCTGAGGGAGAGGTCGGCGCGAAGCGCCGGGTGAGGGTTTACGGGCTATCAGCTTCTGCCGCGACGGATCAGCGCCTTGTTCTGAGCCTTCCCTAAACCCTCTCCCGCCAGCCTGCGGCCGTCGGTCTCCCCCTTAGGGGGAGGTGAAGGAAGGGCCGCAGCCTCTGCATCGCAGATGCGATAGCAGCCACGGTAGGCAGACAGCCCCTGCCCTCAGACCAGCTCCACCTGCACGATGCCGCCGACCGTCCGGAGCGCGCTCGCGATCTGCGGGGAGAGCTGGTAGCGGCCGGGGAGTTGCACTTCGACCTCGCGCCGGCCCTCCTCCAGCAGCAGGACGAGCGACACGTCGCCGTCGCCGCCGCGTGAAAGCTGGCGTTCGATGCTGCGGAGCGGTTCCTCGCCGCGCAGGAAGACGCGGAGCTGCTTGAGGCCGGCATCGACCTGGTCGAGCGGCTTCACCGAGGCGATGCGGAGGCTGATGCCTTCCGGCCTATCCTCGGCCGCGACCTGGACCATGACCGACTGCCCGGGCTCCAGCAGGTCGCGGAACTCGTTCAGCGCCTCGGAAAAGAGGATCGCCTCGAACTGGCCCGTGGGATCGGAGAATTGCACGATGCCCATGCGGTTGCCGGTCTTGGTCTTGCGCTCCTGGCGCGACGTCACCGTGCCGGCGAGGCGGCCGGCGGCGGCGCCGCGATGCACGGCCTCGGAGAAATCCGCCCAGCTCTGGACGCGGAGCTTCTTGAGCACCGGCTGGTACTCGTCGAGCGGATGGGCCGAGAGATAGAAGCCGACGACCGCATGCTCGCGCTGCAGCCGCTCGGCCGGCAGCCAGGGATCGACCGCCGGCAGGACCAGCTTCTCGACGCCCGCCGCGCCGCCGAAATTGAACCCGTCCTGGCCCGCCGTCTGGTCCTCGACCAGACGGTTGCCGATGCCCATGATCCGCTCGATGCCGGCGGTGATGCGCGCGCGGTCCTTGTCGAGCTCGTCCAGCGCGCCGGCCGCGATCAGGCTTTCGAGCGTGCGCTTGTTGAGGATCTTCGGGTTGATGCGCGCGGCGAATTCGGAGAGATCGCGGAACGGCCTGCCCGCGCGCGCCTCGACGAGATGCTCCACCGCCTGCGCGCCGACGCCCTTCACGGCGGCCAGCGAATAGAGGATGCGCCCGTCCTCCACATCGAACACCGCGCCGGAGCGGTTCACCGACGGCAGATCGACCTTGATGCCGAGCCGCATCGCCTCGCGGCGGAAATCGTTGATCTTGTCGGTATTGCCCATGTCGAGCGTCATCGACGCCGCCAGGAACTCGGTCGGATAGTTCGCCTTGAGATAGGCCGTCTGATAGGCGACCAGCGCATAGGCCGCCGCGTGGCTCTTGTTGAAGCCGTAATCCGCGAACTTCGCCAGAAGATCGAAGATCATGTCGGCCCTGTCCTTGGGCAGGCCGCGCGACACGGCGCCCTCGACGAAGCGCACGCGCTGCGCGTCCATCTCGGCCTTGATCTTCTTGCCCATGGCGCGGCGCAGAAGATCCGCCTCGCCGAGCGAATAGCCGGACAGGATCTGCGCGATCTGCATCACCTGTTCCTGGTAGATGATGACGCCGTGCGTCTCCTTCAGCACGCCCTCGATGCTGGGATCGAGGTAATCCGGCTTCTCCTCGCCATGCTTGCGCGCATTATAGACGGGGATGTTGTCCATCGGGCCGGGACGATAGAGCGCGACGAGGGCGATGATGTCCTCGAAGCGGTCCGGGCGCATGCCGATCAGCGCCTTGCGCATGCCCTGGCTTTCCAGCTGGAACACGCCGACCGTCTCGCCGCGCTGGAGCATCTCGTAGCTCGCCCGATCGTCGAGCGGCAGCGCCGAGAGATCGATCGCGATGCCGCGCTTGGCGACGAGCTTCACCGCCGTCTCCAGCACGGTCAGCGTCTTGAGGCCCAGGAAGTCGAACTTCACCAGCCCCGCGCTCTCGACCCATTTCATGTTGAACTGGGTGACCGGCATGTTGGAGCGCGGATCGCGATAGAGCGGCACCAGCGCGTCGAGCCGGCGGTCGCCGATCACGATGCCGGCGGCATGCGTCGAGGCGTGGCGATAGAGGCCCTCGAGCTTCTGCGCCATGTCGAGCAGCCGCTCGACGGTCGGGTCCTCGTCGCGGGCGGCGCGCAGGCGCGGCTCGTCCTCGATCGCCTTGTCGAGCGTGACCGGATTGGCCGGGTTCTGCGGCACCATCTTGCAGAGCCGGTCGACCTGGCCATAGGGCATCTGCAGGACGCGGCCGACATCGCGCAGCACCGCGCGCGCCTGCAGCGTTCCGAAGGTGATGATCTGCGCGACCTGCTCGC
Organism: Kaistia hirudinis; assembly: GCF_014196455.1. GTDB lineage: Bacteria > Pseudomonadota > Alphaproteobacteria > Rhizobiales > Kaistiaceae > Kaistia > Kaistia hirudinis. Next base: position 246,413 of record NZ_JACIDS010000001.1, on the reverse strand, counting down.
GGCCATATTTCTGCTGGACGTAGTCGATGACCTCGTCGCGCCGGTCCTGGCAGAAATCGATGTCGAAATCCGGCATCGAGACGCGCTCGGGATTGAGGAAGCGCTCGAAGAGCAATGCGAAGCGCATCGGATCGAGATCGGTGATGGTGAGCGACCAGGCGACGAGCGAGCCCGCGCCCGAGCCGCGGCCCGGCCCGACCGGAATCCCCTGCGATTTCGCCCACTGGATGAAGTCCGCGACGATGAGGAAATAGCCGGGGAACTTCATCTTCTCGATGATCGAGAGCTCGAATTCGAGCCGGTCGGCATAGTCCTGCTGGCTGAGGCCGGGCGCCAGGCCGTGGCGCTCCAGCCGCAGCGCCAGACCCTTGCGCGCCGTATCCTTCAGCGCCTCCGTCTCCGCCTTCTCCGCCTCGGCGGGATCGGCGTCGGCGCCGGCGAAGCGCGGCAGGATCGGCTTGATCTTCACCGGCCGATAGTGGCAGCGCAGCGCGATCTCGACCGTGCTCGCCGTCGCCTCGGGCAGGTCCTTGAACAGCGACACCATCTCGGCGCGCGTCTTGAAATAATGCTCGGCCGTCAGGCGGCGGCGCTTCTCCTCCGCAATCACCGCGCCCTCGGCGATCGCGATCAGCGCGTCATGCGCCTCGTAATCGCTGCGCGCCGGGAAGAACGCCTCATTGGTCGCCACCAGCGGCAGGCCCATGCGATAGGCGAGCGATACCATCTCGCTTTCGGCCTGCTGCTCCTCGATCGTGCCGTGGCGCTGCAGCTCGACATAGAGGCGGTCGCCGAAGAGACGCGCCAGCCTTTCGAGCCGCGCGCCGGCAACCGCGCCCTGCCCGGCCCGCACCGCCTGGTCGACCGGGCCATTGCCGCCGCCGGTGAGCACGATCAGGCCCTCATGCCCTTTCTCGAAGGCCGAGAACGGGATGTTCGGCCGCTCGGTCGACTCGCTCTCCATGAAGGCCTGCGAGACGAGGCGCACGAGGTTCCAGTATCCGGCCTCGCTCGCGGCGAGCAGCACGAGATCCGACAAGGGCCGCGGCGCCGGACCGCTGCGCCGCGAGGGATCGAAGCCGTCATCAAAGCCGACGGCCAGCTGGCAGCCGATGATCGGCTGGATGCCGATCTCGACCATCTTCTCGGAGAATTCGAGCGCGCCGAACAGATTGCCCGTATCGGTCAGCGCCAGCGCCGGCTGCGCATCGGCAACGGCCAGCTTGATGAGCTTCTTGAGCGGCAGCGCGCCTTCGAGCAGCGAATAGGCCGAATGAACGCGCAGATGCACGAAGCCGACCTTCTCGGCAATCCCGGCCCGTTCCGCCGCTCCCATCATCGCCCGCGTCTCCCGCTGAAGGCGGCCGACTCGAACACGCCGCCTGGCGGCATTCTTCGGCCCGGAGGGGCCTCAAGTCTACGCCCCAGGCCACGCCCGCCGCGCGGTGCAGCGTCGCTTGTGGAGAAAGCGCGCCTCTCAGACGAGCCGGGCGATCAGGTCCGACCAGAGCGTGACGGTGGCGACGAAGGAGCCGAGAACGATGAGCGCAGCAGCATCGCGAAGCAGGACCGACATGGACGTTATCCCCTCAAATCACAGCGATATCCCCATATGTTCACGTTTTGTTCTATGCGTCAAGCGCCGGGGATTTCGGGTAGTGTCTCAGTTTGAATTTCAGCCCCGATCCGCCCTAGCCCGATAGCCCCTATGCTTACCGTCAAGCATGGGGCTAGACTGGCATGCGCGATTGCCCGCGATGCGAAGGGGCTGGATATCTGGAATGCGAGGCCTGCAACGGTCTTGGCGTTCGCGTCTCGCCTCTGCGCATCCTACATGGGCTGTCGTGTGTTGCGTGCGCTGGCGCTGCCCTGCGATCGTGCCCACGCTGTCTAGGAGAGGGAGAGGTACCGTTCTATGCCCAAGGGACCGAAAGGCGAGAAGAGGCCGGCCGACGTTATCGGCGCGGCGATCATGGTGGCGAGGATCGCTACGGGCGAGGAAGAGGATACCGCTCCAGCCGATGACGGGAAGGACCCTGCCGCCAAGGCCCTTGGCAAGAAGGGCGGCGCCGCCCGCGCCGCAAACATGACGCCTGAGCGGCGCGCGGAAATCGCGAAGAAGGCAGCCGAGAAGCGGTGGGCTAAGTGAACTAGGCGTAGTCGCTTAGCCTGTCATCTACGTATCCCTTGATCCGCTGGTAATCATCCTTTTTAAGACACCTCTTCACCCATTCCGCGCACATTGCGTGCCAAAGGATATTACCGCCAATCATCAGCCTCTTAGCTGCCTCTGGGATCCAGTCATGATGGTCTGAAAGCGGAAGGCTTGCATTGCATGCATCAGAGACGACCGACGTATCTCGAATAAGTCGGATCCAAAGGTCCCCCCACCCAATCCGCGCTAAGTCTTCGAAGATCACGCGCTCTGGAGCGTCATCTCCAGGCAGCACACAGCAGCCTTCGCCAACTGCGCAGTCCCCATCAAGGAACACGCCTACCGGACGTGGGAAGCGCTTCTTGGCGACCATCTGCCCCAGCTGATAGCCAACCGACGCGGCGCCATATGGAATGACGGTAACTCGTGCGCTAAGATCCGGGTCACGCTGAGAAAGCATTTCTGTGACAAGAGTTTTGGCTGCCTCGTCCTCGACGTACAGCTCACATTCTGGATGTTGCACGTCGTCCATGCGGCTGAGCGCAAATTCAGGGCTAACCCCGATCATGGCCTGTCGAGTGCCATCTTGTTCGAATATCTGAAGCCGCGCTTCCTTGGGTAGCTCTTCCAGAATGTATGGGGAGTGCGTCGTTAGGATGATTTGCAATTCTCGCTCACGGCACACCGTGGCTAGATCGCGAATGAGCCGGCGTTGCGCCCGAGGGTGAAGCGACGACTCGATTTCATCGATAAGCACTAAGCTGTATTTCGGCAAATCAGTCTGGATCAATTCGGCGATTGTCGTTTCGCCTTGCCCTTGATGGTATCCAGAATAGCCTGCACTAGCGCGCCGCAGCACTGGAATTGGTCTGTCTGGATCGGTGTCAGCAAGCGCCATTTTAGCTTGGTCGTATCTATGACCAAGAATGTTTGACAGACGCCCTAAACGCGACTCGTCGAACATTTGCGCCGAGGCCTCTATGTGCGCGCTCTTTGCAATCTTTGCGTATCCAACTCGACCGCCAATAGGGACGATGCGACTGAGGTCCAAAAATTGGACGGGGCGGATAGGCCGTTCGACGTTCCCTTTCCATCGTTCGGTATGCTTCCTGATGCTTCCTTCTTTCGACACCTTCCCTTCGGTGTATCCAAACCGCACAGACGCGTCCGTGATTTGATCCCAGAATGTGTTAGGGAAAAAATCAGATGCGTACTTTGTGCCCTTCTGCTTCACGGACCCTTTGCTCTGTTGCTTTTGATAGGCGGCTGCACACGCCTGTATGATCGTTGACTTTCCTGATCCGTTTTCTCCTGCGATCGCTACGATTGGAAACGGGAACCTAATGCGCTGCCCGTTCCAGCCGCGGATGTTTTCGATTTCCACCCAATCAAGCCGCTTGGGCCAAGCAGTTTCATTTTGCCACGATCGTTCCAACCGTCTGACTTCTTTGCTGAGCGGCATTCTCTTGGCCTCGCACGAGTTTCCGTGCGATTTCCGTAGCTGCCGCCCGCAATGATGTCAATTAACAGCGATGGGCGTAGACAAAAGAGCGCCCGTTCGGTACGCGGATGGACGAAATCGACCGGAAACCCGAACGGCAGGAGGCCGCATCTGCGCAAACTCAAACTCATTGCTTGACGCTAAGCATAAAAGTTCATATGTTGGGGGCATGAACAAGTTGCCCCTCCAAAAGCGCGTCCAAATCCTCCAGATGCTCTGCGAGGGATCGTCCATGCGGTCGATCTCCCGCGTTGCGGACGTGAGCATCAACACGGTGTCCAAGCTGCTTGTGGACGCGGGCGAGGCTTGTGCAGCCTTCCATTTCGAGACCGTTCGCGACGTGAAGGCCCGCCGCGTCCAGTGCGATGAAATCTGGTCGTTCTGCTACGCCAAAGAGAAGAACGTCGCGGACGCCAAGGCCGCTCCGGACGGCGCCGGGAATGTCTGGACGTGGACGGCGATCGATCCCGAAAGCAAGCTCATCCTGTCGTGGATGGTTGGCGACCGCGATGCCGAGACGGCGAGCTACTTCATGGACGATCTGGCGAGCCGCCTTGCCAGCCGCGTCCAGCTGACGACGGACGGCCACAAGGCCTATCTGGACGCCGTTGCGGGCGCCTTTGAGCCGGGCGCCGTCGATTACGCGATGCTGGTCAAGCTGTACGGCGAGCCCTCGACCTCGACGCCAGAGCGCAAGTACAGCCCTGCCGAATGCGTCGGCGCCCGCAAGGAACGGATCTCAGGCGACCCGGACAAGGCGCATGTCAGCACGTCGCATGTCGAGCGCGCCAACCTCACGATGCGCATGTCCATGCGCCGCTTCACGCGACTGACGAATGCCTTCTCGAAAAAGATCGACAACCACATTCACGCGCTGTCGCTCTACTTCGTCTGGTACAACTTCGCCCGCCAGCACAAGGCGCACAAGCTGTCGCCGGCTATGGCGGCTGGCGTTGCCGATCGGCTCTGGAGCATGGAAGACATCGCCAACCTGATCGACGCGCGGGCGCCGAAGCCGGGCAAGCGCGGACCGTACAAGAAGGTGGCTGCCTAGGCGGCTACCTTGGCATTGTCCGACGCGTCAGTTGCAGGCAGAGCATCGCAGAGTTTAATTGCGGCGGCGCGCAATTCCTCTGCTCTCAGCGTCTGCCGAAAATTCTTGGCGAGCACATTGCGGATAAACTCTTCGGACGCCTTAAGATTCTGTTCCGTTTTCGCCATTTTCGTTCTCCGCGTCGAGATTGTCCCAAGTGCGATCAATAAGTAGGTCAGCGAAGTCCTTAATCCAGAATTTTCCTCGCAGCTTCTCAGCATTGCGAAAATCCCTGAAGGCTTCGTGAACCTCCAGAATCGGTATCAGCGCCTTCGCCACGTCATCTCTACGAATGAACGCCTGCGGAGGGAAGTTCCGCTTCACGAACTTTTTCGTTGCGCGCACGGTCGCCAGCCAACTCTCTGCATCACCCGCGTAGAAGGCAACGACGCCAACGTCCGTCATGCGCTGCTCAGCTTCTAACGTCAGAGCCATCAGCGTATCTCCAACGTTGTCAACAGAGCAATTCCGGCGCCCCACATGAAGGAAACCAGGAGTAGAATTGTGGATATGTCGGCCACGCACTCGTTCGGAAGCCATTTGCCCACGACGCCTAGAGCGGCCGCTCCAAGCGACAGAACAAGGCCCGCGAAGGCTACCCACGCGCGCGTTCGAAAGCCGGAACGTACGGACTTCTTCTCTTGAGGCTGATAGGCGCCGTAGCTGCTTGCCAGGCCGCCGAGGTACACGAGAATCAACCCCGCCAACGCAGTCGCAGCGGCAACCGACTCTCCCGCAACAGATATACTATCCATTGCATCCCCCCGAACCTGCACCTGAGTATCAGATCAGAGGGCAAATTTCAAACTGAGACACTACCGGATTTCGGGGAGTGGGTCGGAATGTTGGGATCTAGAAGTTCAGTCCCGGCCTGGCGAGTGGGGCGAGCCTGAGCCATTCAGGCTCGGTCGGTTATTGCCTGCACATGAGTTCGCAGGGCGGGAAAATCTGGGGATTGACGGGCGAGCGAAATTGTCGGCGCCGATGACTCCATCGAAGATGGGTGCGGAACTAGTCGCGGCACTTTTAGTGAAAGCGCTGCACAGTCGACTCGTGGACGTCCGCTCCACCGATCCATTCGTCCATGGATGCTTGGAATTAGTCAGCCGGCGTTGAAGCCTCCTAGCCGTCGTGACCACCCGGTTCTTCGCCCGGTCCGCAAACTGAATGCCGCTGTCAGTCAACACAATGTCAATTGCCTAGCAACCGCGGCGACCAGCGCGTCGAGGAAGGAACGGCACGTCTCAGTGGCGGCCTTGTCGACGAATTGAGCGAAGACAAAACTCGAAGCGCAGCCGATGCCGCCGACACGATGTAGCTTTCCTTACGCCTTCTGCATCCCTGCGACGTCGATGTGAAAATGGCGAATGGTGCAGCTCTCGAGGCGGGTTTCGCCAGGCGCTGCGCCTTCGACATCAAGGATGCGGCTAGTCCTGCGGTTCTACAGGCTCCGATGCGGCGAAGATCGCGCCAGAGTTGGGATCGTTGGGTTACGGCCCAAAGATTATCATCGAACGGGGGGCAGCGGCTACCATATGAAGACAACGATCACCGCCTCGCCGTCAATCGTCAGCACCGTCGAGGTCGGGTTGTTCGACCCTTGCGAGGCTTCAACTATCCGAGGCACGCTTCGTCCACTTCGACACGGTCTTCGGGTTGCCCCTAGCAATGCGACAGCACCATCGGACTCTCTTGACTAAGCCATACTGTTCGAACCGCTTCTGTCGTCGTGGCGGCCTTATGCAGAATCGAACCGATGGCGCCCCCGATTCCTACGCCGAGATTGAACCACTAAAGTCTAGGATCAAAACGGAAGGCTCGCGACTCCGCGATAGCATCAGCAAGTTGCGCTTGAATAAGAGGAGCGAGATATGCCTCGACCGCAGTGAAATCCAAGTGTCTGTTGTCCCAGGCTTCATCCGCGGACTGCAATGCCTTTTCGTATCCGGACCTATCTTCTTTGATTCGTTCTGGCAGCGTTTTAGACCCGCCTAGAATTGCTCCGTATCTTACGCAGAACAGAAAATAGCAGACGGCGCGAGCCGTTCGGCCATTGCCCTCCACGAAGGGATGGATCCAATTCAGCCGCCATAGACCATAAGCGGCCAACTCGGTCGCCGTCCAAATAGTCCAGTTTTCTTGAGCAGTAGCTATAAATCGGTCCATCCAATCATCCACCTCTCTAAAATGAGGTGGTATATGATCGCCTACATAGATTGGCTCTTTTCTGAAGCGACCGCCATGCTGGCATATATTGGCCACCGCAGCGTGGTTCAATGACCACAGCATGTATTTATCAAACGATCTCGGACCTTGCTTAAGGCCCAGCTCTATGCAGTTCGTCATGAGATCATACTGACGAAGCAAATTCTGTTCGGATACCCGATCAAACAGATCGGGGTCTTCTCGCTCCAAGACGAACATAAGATGGGCCTCCGAGGAGGCCCATCTTATGCAATCTATGCGGTAGGTTCTAGTCTAATTCTATCGACAGCCTTTGCCGCCGAATCCTTGGTAATCCGAGACCCCTTCGGGGCGTTGCCATAGACGAAGCTGGCCCTCTGGGCGCGAAGTTGCTCGTCCGTTACGACTAGTCCCTTTGCCTGCGCCATCAGCTCTGTCAATTCGGGACGATCGGGCGCTCTCTTCAATGCGGACTTTCGTTCGGCCATTTCGATTCTCCCCTGTTTAATTGGACCGGAGAATATCCCTCCAACAGTTACCGACAAGTGGCGTTCTCCGTTTGTACGCACAATACCGTTGCATTTCCATGCGGCCGTTGCCGTCGCGCACCGCGCCGTTGTCGCACCCTGTATGATGCATACCCTGCCCCATAGGCTGTAGGTGCCGCCTTCAAATAGCATCACGGTGTTTGCCATGCTCCCAGCCGATCAGCCGCACTTCCGTCCACGGTTAGGCGGGAACTCGCGAGCCCTATACAAACAGGCAATATAGGCACCATGGGAGGCTCTTGCAGCAGCAGGCGAATGTCGTTGTCGACCCATCTTCCCATTGGCACTCACCAGTCGCGCAAAGTGGGCATCGATATGCGCGTCAGAAGGCGCATACTCTGAAGGAGGGACCGGAAGTCGTTCGCCGGACTGACGGGAGACAACAGCCCCGGCCCCTCACCGCCCCGCCTGCCCGCGCCCAACCTTCGCCTCCAGCGCCACCTTCGCCGCGAGCGTCAGCAGCGCGACGAGGGTGAGGACCGAGGCGGCGGCGAAGGCTCCGGCGGTGTTGTAGTCGTGGTAGAGCAGCTCGATCTGCAGCGGCAGCGTGTTGGTTTCGCCGCGGATCGTGCCGGAGACGATCGAGACCGCGCCGAATTCGCCGAGCACGCGCGCATTGCAGAGGATGATGCCGTAGACGAGGCCCCAGCGGATATTGGGCAGTGTCACGCGGCGGAAGATCTGGAAGCCGCGCGCGCCGAGCGTCGCCGCCGCCTCCTCGTCGTCATTGCCCTGGAGCTGCATCAGCGGGATCAGCTCGCGCGCGACGAAAGGCGCGGTGACGAAGGTCGAGGCGAGGATGATGCCCGGCAGCGCGAACATGATCTTGATGTCGTGCTCTTCCAGGAAGGGGCCCAGCAGCCCCTGCCCGCCATAGACGAAGAGATAGGCGATGCCGGCGACGATCGGCGAGACCGAGAAGGGCAGCTCGATCACCGAGAGCAGCAGCTTGCGGCCCGGAAAGGTGAACTTGGCAATCGACCAGGCGGCGGCGATGCCGAACAGCGTGTTGATGGGCACGACGACCAGCGCGGTCACGATCGAAAGGCGGATCGCGGCGAGCGTATCCTCCTCGCCGAGCGCGCCGAAAAAGGCGCCGACGCCGCGGCTGAGCCCCTCAACGAGTACGACCGAGACCGGCGCGATGACGACGAAGAGCGTCAGCACCAGCACGATGGCGAGCACGAGACGCCGTCCGCCGGCGCCGCCCTTCATCGCAAGGCCTCGTGGCGGCGGGCATAGGCCTGCAGGGCATTGATCGCGACGAGCAGCACGAAGGCGGTGGCGAGCATCACGGTCGCGATCGCGGCGGCGGCCGGATAGTCATATTCCTCGACGCGGATATAGGCGACGAGCGCCGTGATCTCCGAGACGAAGGGCTGGTTGCCGGCGATGAAGATCACCGCGCCGAATTCGCCGAGCGAGCGCGCGAAGGCGAGCGAGACGCCGGCCAGCAGCGCCGGGACGACGACCGGCAGCACGACGCGGCGGAAGATCTGCAGCGGCCGCGCGCCGAGCGTCGCCGCCGCCTCCTCGATCGCGCCGTCGAGCTCTTCCAGCACAGGCTGGAGCGTGCGCACGACGAAGGGCAGGCTGGTGAAGGCCATGGCGATCGCGATGCCGAGCGGCGTATAGGCGACCTTGATGCCGATCGCGCCGAGCGGCGCGCCGAACCAGCCATTTTTCGCGAAGAGGCCGGAGAGCGCGATGCCGGCGACCGCCGTGGGCAGCGCGAAGGGCAGGTCGACGATCGCATCGAGCAGGCGGCGGCCGGGGAATTCATAACGCACCAGCGCCCAGGCGAGCAGGAAGCCATAGACGGCGTTGAAGGCGGTCGCGGCGAAGGCGGAGAGCAGCGTGACGCGATAGCTCGCCACCGCGCGGGGCGAGCTGACCACCGCCCAATATTCGGCGGGGCCGAGCCGCGCGCCGACGATGATCAGCATGGCGAGCGGCAGGCAGATGATGAGGCCGGCATAGAAGAGCGTCAGGCCAAGCGAAAGCCGAAGGCCGGGCAGAACCCGGCCTCCATCCTTCACCCTGTGCGGCCCTATGTGTCGGCCGCCCGGCGCCGCGGCAACGGCGCTCACGAGCCGGCGAGGAGGCGATCGAGCACCCCGTCGGCGCCGAACTGCTGCTTGTTGACCGCCGCCCAGCCGCCGAACACCTCATCCACCGTGACGAGGCGGACCTTGGGGAACTTGTCGGCGAACTTTTCCGCCACGGCCGGATCGCGAACGCGGTTGCCGTTCTCGGCGAGGATGGTCTGCCCTTCGGGCGTATAGAGGAAGTTGAGATAGTCGGTCGCGATCTTGGTCGAGCCGCGCTTCTCGGTCACCTTCTCGACGACGGCGACGGGGAAATCGGCCAGCAGGCTGACGGAGGGCACGACGACATCGAACTTGTCGGCACCGAATTCCTTGCGGATGCCGGATGTCTCGGCCTCGAAGGTGAGCAGCACGTCGCCGACCTCGCGCTCGACGAAGGTCGTCGTCGCCGCGCGGCCGCCCGTATCGAACACCGGCACATTGGAGAGCAGCTTCTTCACGAAGGCCTCGACCTTCGCGTCGTCATTGCCGAACGCCTCCTTCGCATAGGCCGTGGCCGCGAGATAGGAATAGCGCGCATTGCCGGAGGTCTTGGGGTTGGGCAGCACGATCTTGACGTCGTCGCGGACGAGGTCGTTCCAATCCTTGATGCCCTTCGGATTGCCGGCGCGGACGAGGAAGACCGGCAGCGAATAATAGGGCGAGGCGTCGTTCGGGAACTTCTTCTGCCAATCCGCCGCGACGAAGCCCTTGTCGGCCAGCGTCTGCACATCGGTGAACTGGTTGAAGGTCACGACATCGGCCTTGAGGCCCTCGAGGATCGCGCGCGCCTGCTTGGAGGAGCCGGCATGCGACTGATCGATCTTGATCGCCTGGCCGCCCGCCTTCTGATGCGCCTCGACGAAGGCCTTGTTCACGGCGACGAAGAGCTCGCGCGAAACGTCATAGGAGGCGTTGAGGATCTTGTCGGGCTCGGCGGCCGAGGCGGAGGCGAGACCGAGCGCGACAAACGCCGCGGCCGTCAGAAGAGAAAGGCGTCGCATGGCAGCTCCGTGCGGGGAACCGGAAGGCGCATGCACTTCCGGGGGTTGTTTTTTGCACGGTAGCAAGGGCGGACGCGGCGAGACAGGAATGGCGTTCCGATATCGCGTCGCCGGCTAGATAGGAATTGCGCCTTCGGGCAAAGCGGCGACGCTGCGCGGGCCTGCGCCCGTCAAAGCCCCGTCCGGGCATATTGCTCGCGCAGCTGCTGCTGGCGGGCGCGGATCATGCCGGGGATAAGGAAGACGTCGATCAGCCACCAGACGAAGCCGATGATGATGAAATAGGACAGGATCTGCAGGATCGCCGTGCCGGGCCGGCCGAGATAGAAGCGATGCGCCGAGACCCAGCCGAGGAAGAACCACAGCAGATAGGCAGCAGCCGCGTTCGGAGCCTCATTGGCGACGCGCGTCTCGATCAGCAGTTTCTCTTCGGTCGAAAGCGCCATCGCGTTTCCTCTCAAGGGTGCCCGCTCAGAGCTCGAGCACCTTGCCCGGTCCCGGCGTGATGCGCCAGCCCATCAGGAACGGCGTTCCGATATCGGGCGAACCACGAGACCAGATCTGCACGAATCGCGGATCGTTTCGGCCAGCCAGACCTCGCCCGGCGGGACGGAAACCATCCGCCATCCAAACTCGCAAGCCTCCCGAGCGGCCATGCCGCCCGGAAGGGCCAATCAATCCAGTTTCATTCCGATCGCCGAGACCAATGGGCCCGGCTTCAGCGCACTGTTCCCACGCTCCTGCCAAAGCAGCATCCGCCATGACGTCGCAAACACGATGACCAGCGCGATCATCACGATCGTCGAGACCATTCCGGGCTTGGACGCCGCCCTTGGGCCGAGCCCGACCCACGCCGCCAGGAAGAGCGCGGTTGAGAAGAGATAGATGTATCTCCCCCAATCCGCGGCAACGACAAAGGGGACAAGCGCAGCCAATACCCCCGCGACCCAGGCAGCGGCGGTGAGCCAATCGATTCGGCGGAACCGTGTTTTGGCCAGGAGCACGGCGATCGGGACGAGCGCCAAGATCATCCCGACGATGTAGGAGTTTCGCGGCATGGACTGCAGCCCATGCGACGCCCACATGATGCCGAACGCCTGATCGAAATTGACGCCGAGGCAGCAGAGTGCGCCCTGCGTCGCATAGGCGTCGGGATTGACGGCCCGCCAGGATGACGCGATGCGCTCCGTATCGGCGGTTCCGAACTTGTACATGACGGCCATCGCGAGGACGGCGACGCAAGCCGCCACGGCCAAACCGGATATCCGGACCGCTGCACGCTCGTCAGAGTGCCGCGTCAACAAGGCGGCCACGACGAGCGGAAAATAGAACCATGCCGCCTCGATCAATATTCCGGCAACGAGAAATACGATCAGACTGATCGCCAATGAGCGCCAGAACGAGTGCGACTGCCATATCGCCACGAGGGCAATGGCGCTGGCGCATAGGATGAAGACATCCTTGCGACCGAAAGCACCCTGCTCATAGACCGGAAAGAGAAGGCCTGCCGGAGAGAACAGAAACAGCCACGAGGCGAAGTCCCTTCCCACGCCCAGGCCGAAGACGATCAGCAGAACGCTCGCCGCATAGGCGCCGAACAGGATCGAGACGATCAGATCTCGAGGATTCAGAGTATCCCTCATCTGGTAGGCCAATTCGCCTAAGCCGGACCGCTTCACGAACCCGCCCTGATAGTTGAGCATGAGTTCGGTCCACGAATAATTGTGCGGAAATTCTGCATACAGATAGGCGACCGTCTGTGCATAGATCGCCAAAAAAAACACACCCAGCGCGACGACGACCCAAAGCGGACGCCCCGAGCTGGGCGCCTGCGCCCCAACCATTTCCTACCCCCGGAATGCAACCAGGGATAGCTATGAGGGCAGTCTGGGGGTGTCAATCTGGGCGGCAGAACGAGCTGTTGAAGATCGCCTCATTGCCGACGCGCGTTGCCTGAGCGACACGCTCAGAGTTCCACCACCCTGCCCGCTTCCAGCGTGATGCGGCGGTCCATGCGGGCGGCGAGGTCCATGTTGTGGGTGACGATCAGCGCGGCGAGGCCCGAGGCGCGGACGAGGGCCGAGAGCGCGTCGAAGACGTAATGCGCCGTCGTCGGGTCGAGATTGCCGGTCGGCTCGTCGGCGAGGAGGATACGCGGCGCGTTGGCGACGGCGCGGGCGATCGCGACGCGCTGCTGCTCGCCGCCGGAAAGCTCGGACGGGCGGTGATGCTTGCGCTCGGCGAGGCGCATATAGGAGAGCAGCTCCTCGGCGCGCTTCGAGGCCTCGGCCTTCGAGAGGCCGCGGATCAGCTGCGGCATCATCACGTTCTCGAGCGCCGAGAATTCGGGCAGAAGATGATGGAACTGGTAGACGAAGCCGATCTGCGTGCGGCGGATCGCCGTCCGCTCGGCGTCGCCGGCATCGCCGACCGGCTTCTCATCGATCAGCACCTCGCCGGCATCGGGCTTCTCGAGGAGGCCCGCAACATGCAGCAGCGTCGACTTGCCGGCGCCGGACGGCGCGACGAGCGCGACGATCTCGCCCGAATAGACCGCGAGGTCCGCACCCTTCAGGATCGAGAGCTCGCCCGCCCCTTCCTTGAAGCGGCGCTCGATGGAAGCAAGGCGCAGGACCGAGGGCCGCGCCAGCGCCGCATAGGCTTCATATTGCTCGACGACCAGCTCGCTCATTCGTAGCGCAGCGCCTCCACCGGATCGAGCCGGGCAGCGCGCCAGGCCGGATAGATCGTCGCGAGATAGGAGAGGATCAGCGCCATCAGCACGATGGAGACGAGCTCCCCGGGATTGACCTCGGCCGGCAGCTTCGAGAGGAAATAGAGCTCCGGCGAGAAGAGTTCGGTCCGCGTCAGCCAGGAGACGAACTGGCGGATCGATTCGACGTTCCAGCAGATGATCATGCCGAGGATCACGCCGCAGAACGTGCCGACCGTGCCGATCGCCGCGCCGGTGATGAAGAAGATGCGCAGGATCGCGCCGCGCGTCGCGCCCATGGTGCGGAGGATCGCGATGTCGTGGCTCTTGTCCTTCACCAGCATGGTGAGGCCGGAGATGATGTTGAGCGCCGCGACCAGGACGATCAGCGTCAGGATCATGAACATCATGTTGCGCTCGACCTCGAGCGCGGAGAAGAAGGTCATGTTGCGCTGGCGCCAGTCGGTCAGCAGCACCTGCCGGCCCGCCGCCTCCTCGATCTGCGGCCGGAGCGTGCCCGTTGCCTCGGGATTGTCGAGATAGAGCTCGATCGCCGAAGCGCGATCGTCGAGGTTGAAATAGAGCTGCGCCTCGCTGAACGGCATGAACACGAAGGAGGAATCATATTCCGACATGCCGATCTCGAAGATCGCGACGACCGGATAGGCCTTCACCCGTGGCGTGACGCCCATCGGCGTAACCGCGCCGCGCGGCGAGACCAGGGTGATCTTGTCACCGATCGTCAGGCCGAGCTGCGTCGCGAGGCGCGAGCCGATCGCGACGCCGCCCGAATTGTCGAAGCCCTCGAGCGTACCCTGGCGGATATTGTTGGAAACGCCCGGCAGGCTCGGGAAATCCTCCGCCCGGACGCCGCGCACCAGCGCGCCGGTCGAGGCGTTCGAGCCCGAGGCGAGCACCTGGCCTTCGACGAAGGGGATCGCTGCCTTGACGCCCTTCACCATGGCGATGCGGCTCGCGACATCGGCGAAATCGGTCAGCGGCGTGTCGATCGGCTGCAGGATGATGTGGCCGTTGACGCCGAGGATCTTGCCGATCAGCTCAGTGCGGAAGCCGTTCATCACCGACATAACGACGATCAGCGTCGCGACGCCGAGCAGGATGCCGAGGAAGGAGAACAGCGAGATGATCGAAATGAATGTCTCGCGCCGCCGGGCACGCAGATAGCGCCCGGCGATCATCCATTCGAAGGGCGAGAAGGGTTTGGTGCCGGTCGGCTCAGCCGTACCTGTCGTCGCCATGCGCATCCTCTTCGCGGCGCGCTATTCGCGCCTCTGCCGCCGACCGGCAGTCAGGCGCCGATCAAGCGATTCACCGCCGCGTCGAGTGTAAGCGTTTCCCGCTCGCCCGTCGCGCGCCGTTTCAGCTCCACCTCGCCATTCGCCAGCCCCTTCGGGCCGACGATCAGCTGCCAGGGCAGGCCGATCAGATCCATCGTCGCGAACTTCGCACCCGCGCGCTGGTCGACATCGTCATATAGGACGTCGATTCCGGCATTGGAGAGGCGTTCATAGAGCCCCGCGCAGGCGGCGTCGGTGGCGGCGTCGCCGACCTTCAGATTGACGAGGCCGACATCGAACGGCGCGACGCCTTCCGGCCAGACGATGCCGGCTTCGTCGTGGCTCGCCTCGATGATCGCGGCGACGAGGCGCGACACGCCGATGCCGTAGGAGCCCATATGCACGGCATGCTCCTGCCCGTCCGGGCCGGTCACCTTGGCGCCCATCGGCGCCGAATACTTCGTGCCGAAATAGAAGACCTGCCCGACCTCGATGCCGCGCGCCTCGAGGCGGCGATCCTCCGGCAGCGCGCCGAACGCGGCGGCGTCGTGCATTTCTTCCGTCGCGGCATATTTCGCCGTCCAGGCGGCGACGATCGGCGTCAGGTCGCCGTCGAAATCCGTATCGGCGCCGGGCACCGGGGTCTCGAGCGCGGCCTTGTCCAGGAACACGGCACTCTCGCCGGTCGAGGCCAGCACGATGAACTCATGCGTCGCGTCGCCGCCGATGGGGCCCGAATCGGCGCGCATCGGGATCGCCTTGACGCCGAGCCGGTCGAAAGTCCTGAGGTAGGCGACGAACATGCGGTTATAGGCGCGCCGCGCCGCCGCCTCGTCGAGGTCGAAGGAATAGGCGTCCTTCATCAGGAATTCGCGGCCACGCATCACGCCGAAGCGGGGGCGCAGCTCGTCGCGGAACTTCCACTGGATATGGTAGAGGTTGAGCGGCAGCTCCTTGTAGGAGCGCACATAGGAACGGAAGATGTCGGTGACCATCTCTTCGTTCGTCGGGCCGTAGAGCATCTCGCGCTCCTGCCGGTCCTCGATGCGCAGCATCTCCTTGCCGTAATCGTCATAGCGCCCGCTTTCGCGCCACAGCTCCGCCGATTGCAGCGTCGGCATCAGGATCTCGATCGCCCCTGCCCGGTTCTGCTCCTCGCGCACGATCTGCTCGATCTTGCCGAGCACCTTCTTGCCGAGCGGCAGCCAGGAATAGATGCCGGCGCTCTGCTGGCGGATCAGCCCGGCGCGGAGCATCAGCCGGTGCGAAACGATCTCCGCCTCTTTCGGGGTCTCGCGCAGGATGGGCAGAAAATAGCGGGAAAGACGCATCGGAAGGAAACTCCGCAAGAGATCCGGGCCCGAGGCCCGGCGTCGAGTCGATTCGGGCCGCCATCAAGCCATAGACGATCGAAAACACAAGGGCGGACCGCCCCTCGGCACGGGCGAAAAGCAGCCCCAAGTCAACGTCGACCATTCCGCCGGCAGTCTAGAGAACAGTACCGCGCACTAAGGTCAGTCACACTGACGCAAAAAAAATGTGCTGGGCCTGCACAAATTGATGACAAGTCTTCCGCCTTTGGATAACGTCCGACCCCATAAGAAGGAACCGGCAAACAAGCACGGTTCCGCCAAAGGCATCGCGGTCTGAGTCTTGGGAGGAAGCCCCCTCTGGCGCGCCGTAAGGCTGCTGCCGCCGGGCTCATATAATGAGTTCGACAAGCCAATCGGGCGAAAAGCTCGGCTTGAGGGGTTAGGACGCGAACTGAGAAGGGCAAGGCTCAACGCCTTGCCCTTTTTTATTGTCCCGACTGAATTTAAGGCAGTGGAGCGCTAAGGCGGCGGTCTTGGGATCGCACGCCGCGGGCGCAATCGCATGCGCGCATGATGCCGTACCGACACCCCAGACTCAGACGTCATCCCGGCGGAAGCCGGGATCCATGCGGCCGGAGCATCGGGAGTTCAGATAGTGAGCAGCAGCACGGCTGAATGGATCCCGGCTTCCGCCGGGATGACGGCGCTTTGCTTGGGCGGCCTAATCATCGGCGCCCGGGGCCGACGAGACATCAACCGCTCTACCGGTCCCGGAACCGAAACGCCGGGACGCCGGCGACGCTCGCCTGGCCGGTGAAGACGCTGCCCGTCAGCGGGTATTTCTCGAGCTGCTCGGCGCTGCGCCCTTCGCGGAGGCTGGTCACGAAAAGCGTCGTGCCGTCCGGGCCGCCGAAGGCCGGCATGGTCGGCGCGGCGGCGGGGACGTCGAAGCTCTCGACCAGCGCGCCGTCGCGCGACCAGCGGTTCAGCTTAGCCGCCGAAATACCGGCGCTCCAGTAGAAGCCGTCAACATCGGTCGCGCCGCCATCCGGACGGCCGACCGCGTCGTCAGGCGTCGCGATGCGGGTGCGATTGGAGATCGCGCCGCTCGCGGGATCGAAATCCCAGCGATCGATCCAGACGCCGCGCGTGTCGGTGTGGAACATGGTCCGCCCGTCGGCGGTCCAGGCGAGGCCGTTCGAGGCCTTGATGCCGTCGACCTTCTGCTCGACGCGTCCGGCGGCGTCGATCCGGTAGAGCCCGCCGATCGCCGCCTTGTCCGGCGCCTCGTTGATCGAGCCGACCCAGAAGGCGCCATCCGGCCCCACCTTGCCGTCATTGAGCCGCGTCGTCGGCTTGTCGGCCTCGACATCGGCGAGATGGGTGCTCTCCCCGCTCACCGGATCGAACAGGACGACGCTGTCCTTGAGCGCGACGACGAAGCGGCCCGACTCGCAAAGCCCATAGGAGGCGACGAGCGAGGGGAAGCTCCAGGAGGCATGCGCGCCGCTCGCGATCTCGACCGCATGGATCGCGCCGGCGAGGATGTCGCAGAACAGCAGCCGCCCGGCGCGGTCGTCATAGACCGGGCATTCGGCGAGCTGGAAGCGCAGCGGCAGCAGCGGGCGAAGGCCGAGATCGGTCATGATGGTCTCCTGGGCAGTTGCAATGCCGGCGGACCTTGCCATGCCGGCCCGCCGCGGTCGACCGCGATCGTTACAGCACGCGGCCCGGCCGCAGCCCGGTCTGCACGCCATCCGCGATGACGGCCTCGCCATTGACGAAGACATGATCGATGCCGGTCGGCAGCTGCGCCGGATCGTCGAAGGTCGCGGTGTCGTTGATGGCATCCTCGAACAGGACGAGGTCGGCCGCCATGCCGGGGCGCACCAGGCCGCGATCGTTGAGGCCGAAACGCTGCGCCGCGATCGAGGTCATGCGCCGCACGGCGTCCTCGATCGAGAACCAGTGCTTCTCGCGCCGGAGCGGCCCGGCGACGCGCGGAAAGGTGCCGAAGGCGCGCGGATGCGGCCGCGTGCCCGGCCGTGGCAGGCCGTCCGAGCCGACCATGTGCAGCCGGTTGCAGCAGGCGATGCGCAGATCCTCCTCGTCGAGCTGGAACAGGATGATGCCGGTCTGGCCGTCATCGGCGTCGATCAGCCGGGCCATCAGCTCGAAGGGCGCGATGCCGAGCCGCTCGGCCGCCGCGCTCATCGAGAGGCCCTCGAGCGACTTCATCTCGGCGCTGCCCACCGCCGAGAGGCGGACATTGCCCCAGCCGATCAGCGCGACCTTGCTCTGGCCGGGATATTCGGGACCGCCCTCCTCCACCCAGCGCTGCAGCACCGCGCGGGTCTCGGCGTCCTGCAGCCGCGCCTTGGCCGCGGCAATGCCGCCGTCGAACACGGCGGCCGGAAGCAACTGCGCCAGCCAGGTCGAACCGGCGGGATAGGGATACATGTCGAAGGAGATGTCGATGCCCTCGGTCCGCATCGCCTCCAGCCGTTCGATGGCGGCCGGGAGATTGCCCCAGTTCGGCCGGCCGGCCGATTGGAGATGCGACAGCAGGCCCGCGACGCCGGCACCCTTCACCACCGCGCCGAACTCGTCGATCGCGTCCATGAGGCCGGCCTCATAACTGCGCACATGCGCGGCGAGCACCTTGCCGTAGCGCGCGACCGTACGGCCGAGCGCCAGCATCTCCGCCTCGTCGGCAAAGGCGCTCGGCGGATAGACCAGCCCGAGCGACAGCCCGGCGGCGCCCGCGGCCAGCTGCTCGGCGAGCAGCGCGCACATCGCCTCGATCTCCGCCGCGCCGGCGGGGCGGCGGTCATAGCCCATCACGGCGAGGCGCAGCCCGGCATGGCCGACGAGCGAAACGAGATTGAGCGCGATGCCCTGTTCGAGCAGACGGTGACGATAGGCGGCGAAGTCCGCGAAGATTTCGTCGTCATGCGTCTCGCCAAGGAGGCCGGAGAAATGCTGGCGCAGCAAGTCGCGCGAATCCGGATTGGCGGGATAGAGCGAGAAGGAACAATTGCCGACGACGATGCTGGTCACGCCCTGCGCCGCCTTCTCGCGCCGATCGCCCTCGCGCAGGAAGATGAGGTCGTCATGGCAATGCGCGTCGATGAAGCCCGGCGCCAGATAGCGGTCGGCGGCATCGATGACTGCCGCGTCTCCGGCCGGCAGATCATGTCCGATCGCTGCGATGCGACCGCCCGAAATCGCCACGTCGCCGCGAAACCAGGGCGCGCCCGTTCCGTCGATGATGCGGGCGCCGCGGACGAGCGTATCGGTCATTTTCGCAGGATCCTGTTGAGCCGCCGGATCGCGGCGCGGCCGTCCTACACCCTTTTGCCCGCCGCCGTCATGCGGAACGCGACGGTGCGGCGCCTCAGCGCCGCGCCTCGCGCCCCGAGACGAGCAGCAGGGCCAGGATGAGCGAGCCGAACATGACGGAGCGCCAGCCGGCCGAGGCATTGACGACGGTGATCAGCGCCGTCGTGGTGACGAGCAGGATCGCGCCGGGGATCGTGCCGGCATAGGTGCCGCGCCCGCCGAGGATCGACGTGCCGCCGAGCACGACGGCAGCGATCGACGTCATCAGATAGGGATCGCCGATGCCGACATAGCCCTGGCGGTTCATGCCGAGGAGCAGCATGCCGGCAAGGCCCGCGAAGAAGCCGGAGAGCGTATAGCCGATCAGGCTGTTGCGGTTGACGTCCACGCCGGAGAGCCGCGCGGCGAGCGGATTGGCGCCGAGCGCGAGCAGCCGCGCGCCGATCGGCAGGCGATGGATCAGGAGCAGGACGACGAACGAGACGACGATCCACAGGATGATGCCGGCCGGAACGCCGGCCGGCCGGGCGGAGCCGAGCAGGATCACCGCCTTGTTGGTCACCGAGACGGCGCTGCCGCCCGCGACGAGGATCAAGAGCCCCTGCAGGAAGGTCGCCATGGCGAGCGTCATGATGATCGCCGGCACCTTGAGGAAGGCCTGCCCGACGCCGTTCATGAAGCCGATGGCCGCGGCGATGAGGAGCGCGAGGGCGATGCCGACGAGGCCGGTCGGGTCCCAGTCCGGAGAGATCAGCGGCAGCAGGATCGCCGTCACCGTGATCACCGCGCCGACGGAAAGATCGATGCCGCCGAGCAGGATCACCAGCGTCTGTCCGGCCGCGACGATGCCGATGACGGCCGAGAGCTCGAGGATGTAGCGCAGATGCCCATAGGCGCCGAAGCCGCGCAGCGTCAGCGAGGCGACGATCCACACCAGCGCCACGAGCAGGAAGGTGAGCAGCGGCGGATTGCGCAGCAGCCGCTCGGTGAACGAGGCGCCCTTCATGCCTTCCTCCAGCGGCGCGCGAATTCGGGGATCGCCACGGCGCCGACGATGATGACGCCTTGCGCGACATATTGGGCGACCGGCGGAAAGCCGATGAAGAACATGACGTTGATCATGACGGAGAGCAGCAGCGAGCCGCAGATGGCGCCGCGCATCGCGCCCTTGCCGCCGAGGAAGCCGACGCCGCCGAGCACGGCGCCCGCGATCGAATTGAGCGTGAACGGATTGCCGATGACGGGATCACCGGATCCGGTCTGCGCCGCGACGAAGAGGCCGGCGAGCGCGGCGAGCAGGCCGGACAGTGCGAAGGAGACGATCCGCACCCGCTCGACCGGCACGCCCGAGCGGAACGCGCCGACGGGATTGTCGCCGACGGCGTAGATGCCGGTGCCGAGCGGGGTCGCCAGGAAGAGCTTCCAGCCGATGACGACGAGGATCAGAATGCCGAAGGCGACGGGCGTGTGGCCTGCGAGAAGCTGCGACAGCCAGTCCGGCACGAAGCCGCCGGGGCGCGGCAGCAGGATGAGCGCGATGCCGGTGATGATGAACGAGCCGGCGAGCGTCACGATGATCGCGGGCAGGCGCATATAGGCGACGATCGCGCCCGTGATCGCGCCGATCCCGAGCCCGACGATGACGACGGCCACGAGGCCGCCGAGCACGCCGGCCGGCCCCTCCATCGTGAGCGCGGCGACCACCGCCCCGAGGCTCACCAGCGGGCCGATCGCCAGCGAGATGCCGCCATTCAGCATCAGCAGCGCCTGCGCCATGGTGACGAGGGCGAGCGGGAACCAGTTCTGCGAGAATTTCGAGAAGCCGCCGATCGTCAACAGGCCGGGGAACATGAAGGCGTAGACGACGAGAAACGCGCCGACCACGAGATAAAGTCCGACGAGGCCGCGATTGCGCCGCCTCTGGATCGCGAAATAGAGCGAACCCATGCCCTCTGCCATGCTCATGCCGCGCGGTCCTTCGCCCCGAGCCCCATCGCCGCGCCGACGATCGCCTCCTCCGAGATCGCCTCACGCGGCAGCTCCGCCGCGACGGCGCCCTCGCGGAAGACGACGACACGGTCGCACAGATGCACCAGTTCCGGCGTGTCGGAGGAGATCAGGAGGATCAGCTTGCCCTCATCCGCGAAGCTGCGGAGCATGTGATAGATTTCCCGCTTGGTGCCGACATCGACGCCGCGCGTCGGATCGTTGAGCAGCAGCACGCGCGGCACGAGCGGCAGCCATTTGGCGAGCGCCACCTTCTGCTGGTTGCCGCCCGACAGCGCCTGGACGGCGCGCGACGTGTCGCCCTTGATCGTCAGCCGCTCGGCGAGGCGCGCGACGAGCCCGGCCTCGGCGGCGCGGTCGCGCATGCCATGCTTCATCAGCGTGCCGAGCGAGGGCAGCAGCAGGTTCGACGCGATCGAATGCGGCAGGACGAGGCCTTCCTTCTTGCGGTCGGCCGGCACATAGGCAAGGCCCGCGGCATTGGCCGCGCGCACATGGGCGAAGGGGCCGGGCCGGCCGCCGATCATGGCGCGGCGCGCGCTCGCATCGATCGCGCCATAGAGGCCGAGCATGAAGTCTTCCTGCCCCTGCCCCACCAGCCCGCCAATGCCGACGATCTCGCCGGCGCGGGCGCGCAGCGAAACGTCATGCACCATGCCGGCCGAAAAGCCCTCGATGTCGATCAGTTCCTCGCCGCCCGAGGGCGTGCCGCGCGGCGGGAAGACTTCGCCGGGGTCGCGGCCGACCATCAGCCGCACGAGCCCCTCGGCGTCCACTTCGGCGAGCGACTGGTCGGCGGTGACCACGCCGTCCTTCAGCACCGTGACATGCGAGCAGAGCGACTGAACCTCGTTCAGCCGGTGCGAGATATAGAGAATGGCAATGCCCCGCGCCGCTAGCGTGCGCACGAGGCCCGAGAGGATCGCCACCTCATGCGCCGAAAGCGACGAGGTCGGCTCGTCGAGAATGAGGATGCGCGGCTGGCGAAAGAGCGCCTTCGCGATCTCGACCATCTGCCGGCGGCCGAGCGACAATTCACCAACCGGCAGATCGAGCGGCTCGGTAATGCCGACGAGGCCGCAGATCTCGGCGGCGCGACGGCTGAGCGCGCCATAATCGATCATGCCGAAGCGCCGCGGGGCCGCGCCGAGGCCGATATTCTCGGCGATCGACAGCTCCGCGGCGAGGCTCAGTTCCTGCTGCACCACGGCAATGCCGGCAGCGCGCGCGCTGGCCGGCGTGAGGCGGGCGACGGGCTTGCCGTCGATCAGGATCTCGCCATCGTCCGGCTGCAGCGCGCCGGACAGCAAGTTGATCAGCGTCGACTTGCCGGCGCCGTTCTCGCCGAGCAGCGCATGGACGCGGCCGGGGCGGAGCGCGATGCCGACGCCCTTGAGCACGGGATTGCCGAAGAAGGCCTTCGATACAGCCCGCGCCTCGATCAAGGGCGTCGCCTGATCCATCAGTTCACCTCTCGCCCAGGCTTCGGCTTACTGCGCGAGCAGCTTGTCGAACAGCGCCTTGTCGTAGGGCGAGTAGATATAGCCGTCCGCCGGGAAGTCGCCGGCCTTGGCGAGGTAGCCGTCAATGTTCGAATCGTCGATCACCGGCAGCGGAACCTTGACGAAGGCGGGAACGTCCTTGCCTTCGAGGGCCTGGACGGCCGCATAGACCGACAGGGCGCCGAGCCAGTTCGGCTGCATCGTCGCCCAGGACTTGAGGCCCTTCTCCTTCCACAGCTCCAGGAACTGGCGCGCATTCTCGCCCGTGATCGGAACCTGCTCGCGGCCCTGGCGGTCGAAGGCGAGCACGGAGCCGGCCGACAGAGCGCCGCCGAGCGAGAGGATGCCGTCGATCTCCGGATTGGCGAAGAGCAGGCTGGTCATGGCCTCCTGGGCGGGGGCGACGTTATATTCTGTGTTGGTCTCGGTGATGATCTTGATATCGGGATTGGCGTCGAGCACCGGCTGCGCGCCCTTGCGGCGATCATCGCTGACCGAGATGCCGGCCGGGCCGTTCATGACGATGATCTTGCCCTTGCCGCCGAGCTTCTCGATCAGCCACTTGGCGGCCGACGAACCCCACTCGTTGGAGTCGGTGTTGATCTTGGCGGTCAGGTTGTTGGTGTCGACGAGGCTGTCGAAATTGACGACGGCGATGCCCTTGGCGCAGGCATCCGAGATGACGCGGTCGAGCGCGGTCGACGAACCGGCCTCGACGATGATGGCGTCGAGATTGGCGTCGATCATCGACTGGATCTGCTGGATCTGCGTCTGCGCATTGCCCTGCGCGTCCGTGATCATCAGGTCCTTGACGAGACCGGCTTTCTTGAGCTCGTCCACCTCGGCGGTAATCGTGCCTTCGGTCTGCTTCATCCAGGTCGGCACGGAATAGATGTTCGCCCAGCCGACGCTGTAAGGTGCCTTGCGGTCACCCTTGATGCAGTTGGAGAGCGCGTTGGCGCTGCCGCTGGCCGTCAGGGAAACCGCGACCACGGCTGCACCCGCCATGACGGCCCTTACCAGCATGGATTTCGAGACAATACGCTTCATGGAAATTCCCCTCTGTGTCGGCGCCTTGCCGTCGCCGCTTGATGTCCGCTATAATGGACCATAGGACACAATAGCGGACACGCGGACTATAGACCCAATCAGGCGCCTTGCAAGGGGTGCGGGACGGCGGTCCAAGGGTCGCTTACAGGCGGAATAATGGCAGACACATTGGACGGCGAGCAGGTCACCAAGCGGGCGCGTGGCCTCGATCGCGCCTTCGCGATCCTCGAATATCTCAAGCTGAAACGCGAGCCCGCCAATCCCAACGAGATCGCCGCGCAGCTCGGTGCGCCCCGTTCCTCGGTCTATGAGCTGGTCGGCCTGCTGCTGCGGCAGGGCGTGCTCGAGACCGTCGACGAGGAAGGCCGCGTCTTCCTCGGCCGCAAGCTCTATTTCCTCGGCCATGCCTATGAGGAGCGCTACGATTTTACGCGCGAATGCGAGCGCGTTCTCGACGCCTTGGCCAGCGAAACGCATGAGACCGCGCAGTTCTGCATGCTCGACGGCGACAAATATGTCGTCGTGCGCATGCGCGAATCCGCCCGCCCCTTCCGCATCTCGTCGGATATCGGCCAGCCCGTGCCGCTGCCGTGGACCGCGTCGAGCCGGCTGCTGCTCGGCGATCTCTCCGACGCCGAGATCCGCGCGCTCGTCCCGCCGGAGGACTTCACGCTGCCGGACCGCACGCATCTCGCGCCGGAAGCCTTCATCGCCCAGATCCGCGCGGCGACGCAGGATGGCTTCTTCACGATGGACAGCACGGTCGACAGCTTCACCCATTGCTTCGCCGTGCCCGTCGCCGGCATGGGCCGGACCTGCATCGCCACGCTCTGCATCGTCGCATCGCGCACTGACGCCGCCCGCAACCGCGAGCGCTACATCGCCGCGCTGAAGGCCGCCGCCGCGGTGCTCTCGGGCCGCGCGCCCCTGAGCGCCGCCGGCAGCGCGATCGGCGCGCTCCGCCTCTAGCGGAGGTCAGCCCGCCCGCAGTCTTTTCCGCCTGGCTCTTGCCCCGGCACGCCTGGGATGGTCCAAATGGCGCGCGCCGCAGCCGGCGCGCGACGTCCTCGGGAGGGACAATCGATGAAGACTGACGCCGTCACACCCGCGGATCTCGCGCGCTCGGTGCTCGCCGTGCCGCCGCTGCCGCGCCAAGCGGATGGGGCGATCAGCGCGGACGAGACGCGGCGCCTCGTCGCCTGGCTGCATGGCGGCGGCGTCTCGTCCTTCATGTTCGGCGGCAACGCCAATCTCTACAATATGGGCGTCGGCGAATATGGCACGCTCTGCGACGTGCTCGAGGCGGTCGCGTCGCCCTCCGCCTGGATCGTCCCCTCGATCGGCGCGGATTTCGGCAAGGCCTGCGACCAGGTCGACATCCTGCGCGAGCGCGCCTTTCCGACGGCCATGCTGCTCCCCCTCACCTTCCCGGCCGTGCCGCGCGGCGTCGCCACCGGATTGCGCCGCCTCGCCGAGCGCTATGGCCGCCCGCTCATTGCCTATGTGAAGAGCGAGGGCTTCCTCGACCCGGCCGACATCGCCGCGCTCTTCCGCGACGGCGTCATCACGGCCGTGAAATACGCGATCGTGCGCAAGGACCCGACGGTCGACGCGACACTCTCGGCGATCCTCGACGCGGTCGGCAGCGGCGAGCGGATCGTCAGCGGCATCGGCGAGCGGCCGGCGATCGTGCATTTCCGGAAGTTCGGCCTCGCCTCCTTCACCTCCGGCTCGGTCTGCGTGGCGCCACATCTGTCGTCGGCGCTGCTCGCGGCCCTCAAGTCACTGCGGCTGGACGAGGCGGAACGGATCCGCGCCGCCTTCCTGCCGCTCGAGGACCTGCGCGACGCGATCTCGCCGATCCGCGTGCTGCACGAGGCGGTGCGCCTCGCCGGCATCGCCGAGACCGGGCCGATGGCGCCGTTCCTCGCCAATCTCGACGATGCGGATCAGCTCGCATCGATCGCGGAGGCGGCCGGGGCGCTCAAGGCGCAGTCGCTCGCGGCATGACATGCTGCACCGCGATATTGCGATGCAATAGTATACGATAGCTCCAAGCTGCACCGCGGCATGATCAGCCGAGGCATATCCGTCGCCCTGGCTGAGGATAACATTGCCGGATTCTGAGGAGCGGCCATCAGAATCGTTCCTTCGAACCTCAAATGAAGCATTGCAGGGGGCAATACCGTTGAATATGCTGCCCTCACTCGGATCTTGGGAGAGAGTTCCGGGATAAAACGATTTCGGGAGGATCGTCATGAAACGCCTGTTGAAGACGCTCGCGCTCGGCGCGGCGGTCTCGCTTGTGGGCACCTACGCCTTCGCGCAGTCCGGCACGCTGGACAAGGCCGTCGGCGGCTACACCTTCGACGAAGCGGCCAAGGAAGCGCCGGGAACGAAGGATTTCCACTCCAAGGATGGCAAGCTGACCTTCGCCATCATCACCCACACCGCCGGTAACGGCTTCTTCGACCCGACCTATGTCGGCGCGCAGGTCGCCGCCAATGCCTTCGGCATCAACCTGATCAAGCTCGGCTCGGAAGCGCCGGTCGACGACATTCCGCGTGAGATCGAGATCCTCAACCAGGTCATCAACGATCCGACGATCGACGGCCTGATCCTGACGACGCCGCAGTCGGGCGCCTATGACGACATCGTCAAGAAGGCCTTCGCCAACGGCATCCCGGTCGCGACGACCAACTCGTTCGACCCGGCGATCGCGAACCGCTCGCAGATCAGCCATACCGGCCAGCAGTCCTCGGCCGCGGGCATCGGCGGCGAAGCGCTCGCCAAGTGCATCCTCGACTCGGGCGCCAAGGGCGGCTCGATCATCTTCCCGTCGACGACCACGCTCGGCAATGAGGAAGTGAACCGCCGCGTCACGGCCGCCTTCGAGGCCACCGTCAAGGCGCTCAACGCCGCCGGCAAGCTGAACGACTTCAAGGTCGACGCGGGTCCGGAGAATATCGGCATCGACGTCAACAAGGACGACATCGTCAACTCGATCGTCTCGCTGATCGAGTCGCGCGGCGACGTCGTCGGCGCCTTCGCGGCGAATGGCTTCGTGACGCCGGCTCTCGGCGACGCCGTCGCCCAGCTCAAGCTCAACGGCAAGGTCTGCGCCTTCGGCTTCGACCTCGGTCCGAAGCAGCAGGAGCAGATCCGCACCGGCGCGCTGACCGGCTCGCTCGGCCAGCAGCCCTTCCTGCAGGGCTTCTGGCCCGTCGCGCAGCTCTACCTGCAGATCGACCGCGGCATCTCTGCCGCCAATCTCGACACGAGCGCCCAGCTCGTGACGAAGGACACGGTCGACCTCGTCGGCAAGCGCTTCGAGAACTGAGGCTCCCTGACCACCCGCGCCTCAAGCGCGGGTGGTCAGTCCGGCGCCCCTCGTCCTGTGATTGCCGGGCTCGCCCCGGCAATCCGGCCGTCTTCATGCCGATGAAGTCTGGGTCCCCGGCGCATGCCGCGGGGATGACTGCGGCGCAGCATCGGCATCGCACATTCCGGATCGAGCGACAGAGCCCATGTCCGCAACCAGCCTTTCCGCCTCGCCCGCGCGTCGCCGGCTCCCGTTGGAGCTGATCGGCGGCTGGGAGGTCGGCCTCCTCCTGTTCATGGCGCTGCTCTATATCGCCGGCATCTTCATCAATCCGAAGTTCTTCGGCCAGCCGGACGCCTTCTCGGCGGTCCTGCGCGATACGGCGCGGTTCGGCGTCATGGCCGCGGGCATGACCTTCGTCATCGTCAACAAGGACCTCGACCTGTCGGTCGGCTCGACCTACGGCCTCGTCGCGACGGTGTTCTCGATCGCCTTCTCGACGTCCTATTACGATCTCGGCATCGTGCCGTCGCTTCTCGCCGCCATCGTGGCGGGCGTCGCCGTCGGCCTGATCAACGGCATCTTCGTCACGGTGCTGCGCGTGCCGTCCTTCATCACCACGCTGACCATGCTGTTCATCGGTCGCGGCCTGGTGCTCGGGCTCACCGGCGGCAAGACGATCTCCTATGGCGAGAAGGCGACGCAGAACGGCGCCTGGTTCTTCTCCATCGGCGAGACCAACGCGCTCGGCTTCAACAACCAGATCATCATCTTCATCCTCGTCACCATCGTCGGCATGTTCGTGCTCGCCAAGACGCGCTGGGGCTACGAGACCTATGCGACCGGCGGCAACGAGATGGCGGCGAGCTATGCCGGCATCCCGACGCGGCGCGTGCGCATCCGCGGCTATGTGCTCTCCGCGCTTTCGGCGACGCTCGCCGGCCTGATGGCCGTGGCGCAGGACAAGGGCATCACCTCGCAATATGGCCAGGGCGCCGAGCTCATCGTCATCGCGGCGGTGATCGTCGGCGGCGCCTCGATCCTCGGCGGACGCGGGCGCCTGCTCGGCGGCGCGCTCGGCGCCATCCTCGTCACGCTGATCGACAAGGTGCTGCGCGAGGGCATCCCGATGACGCGCACCATGAAGGTGGGCGGCGTCGAGATGCAGGTGCAGGGCATGGCCCAGCTGCCGCCCGGCGCGGTGCCGGCCTTCCTCGGCCTGATCCTGCTGATCGCCGTGCTGATCGAGCCCTGGATCATCCGCCGCAACGTCTTCCCGCGCCTCTGGGCCCGGCTGCGCGGACGCCCCCTGCCACCGGTGATCGAGGTCGGCGGCGTGGCGATCGAAGGCGCCCAGACCAAGGGCTCCTCGGCCTCGGACCGCTCGATGCGCGCGCGCGGCCCCCTCGGGCGTTTCTTCGCCCGCCGGGATGCCGCCGCCATCGTCCTCGCCGTGGTGCTCTGGGTGGTCGGTCTCTATCTGCGCCCCGATTTCTGGGGCTCGATCGACAACACCTTCAACCTGATGCTGTCCTTCACCGAGGTCGGGCTGCTCGCGATCGGCATGACCTATGTCATCGCCAATGGCGACATCGACCTCTCGGTCGGCTCGGTCCTCGCGCTTTCGGCGGCGACCTGCGCCTTCTTCATGAAGCAGCTCGGCTTCGATCCCTGGACCGCGGTCTTCCTCGCATTGCTGGCAGGCGCCGCCGCCGGCGTGGTCAACGCCGCGCTGACGGTCGGCTTTGGCCTGCCCGCCTTCGTCGCGACACTCGGCATGTTCTACATGGCGCGCGGCATCGGCGCTTGGATGACGGCGGGCCGCCAGCTTTCGGCCTTCCCCGAGAGCTTCAACCTGCTCGGGCGCAAGCTGATCGACATCCTGACCTATCTCGGCATCGCGCCGACGCGCGACACGCTGCTCTACGACCTCGCGGCGGCGGTGAGCGTGCAGACCATCTTCATGGTGCTGGTCGCGATCATCGCCGGCATCGTGCTCGCCAAGACGCCGTTCGGTCAGATGATCTATGCGACGGGCGGCAACCGCCGCGCCGCGGAATATGCCGGCATCAATGCGGGCCGCGTGCGGGCGATCAGCCTCGTCTTCTCGGCGCTCTGCGCCGCCTGCGCCGGCGTGATCTATGTCGCCTTCCTGCGCTCGTTCAACCCGTCGGCCGGGCAGCTGCGCGAGCTCGACGCCATCGCGGCCGTGATCATCGGCGGCGGCTCGATCTTCGGCGGCTATGGCACGATCATCGGGGCGCTGGCCGGCGCCGCCGTGATCGCGCTGATCCGCGCGTTGCTGTCGCTGCAGATCATCCTCGGCAACGGCCAGTCGCTCGTCATGCCGCAGCACTGGGTGAACGTCTTCATCGGCCTCATCCTGATGGTGGCCGTGGTCGGCGACATCTGGCTGCGCCAGAACGACGTCCTCGGCTCGATCCGACATTTCTTCCTGGCGCGTCGCAAGTCCGGAGCCAATCATGCCTGAGAAAGCCCCCCTCCTCATCGAGATGAAGAACATCTCGAAAGCCTTCGGGCCGGTGCAGGCCCTGAGGGACGTGAACCTGCGTCTCGCGCCCGGCGAGATCCTCGGCGTGGTCGGCGACAATTCCGCCGGCAAATCGACGCTGATGAAGGTGATGACGGGCGCCTATCAGCGCGACAGCGGCGACGTGCTGGTCGACGGCCAGCCGACGCATTTCAAGAGCCCGCATGAGAGCCGCGTCCACGGCATCGAGATGATCTACCAGGACTTCGCACTCTGCGGGAACATGGACATCGCGCAGAACATCTTCCTCGGCCGCTGGCCGCGCCGCGGCCTGTTCGTCGACCGGCGCCGCATGTATGCCGAGGCGGATTCCGTGCTGAAGCGGCTCAAGGTCGACGTGAACTCCGTGTTCCAGAAGGTCGAGAGCCTGTCGGGCGGACGCCAGCAATCCGTGGCGATTGCCCGCGCGATCTCGTTCGATCCGCGCGTCGTGGTGCTGGACGAGCCGACCGCCAACCTTTCCGTCATGGCGACCGAAAGGCTGCTGGAGACGATGGCGGAGCTCAAGCAGCACGGCGTCGCGCAGATCATCATCTCGCACCGCCTGACCGACATCTTCGAGGTCGGAGACCGCATCATGGTGATGAAGCGCGGCCAGAATGTCGGCGACCGCTACATCGCGCATACCAACGAGGCCGAGGTGCTGGAACTCATCGTCTCCGGCACGCCGGAAACGGCACTGACCGCCGACCAGGCGCTCGCCGCCAAGGCCGCCTAGGCGGCCGAATCGGACGCAACGCCGGGGCCAAGGGGCTTCCATATTCGATTGAAGTGCCGACCGCGCCACCAGCTCCGGCGTCATCCCGGACTTGATCCGGGATCCATGCAGCCGGATCGTCGGGAGTCTGGATAATCAGCGGCACAGCTGAATGGATCCCGGGTCAAGAGCCCGGGATGACGGAACTCTATTTGGGCAGGGTGTTGATCGACGCCCGAATCCAGCAGGATACGACAGCTCCCCGGGCCGTCAGATCCCCTCGCCCGCCAGCGCGGCCTGACGGCGTTGCGCGGCGGCCAGGCGCTGTTCGCGGCGGAAGGAATAGAGCCCGGTGGCGACGACGATGGCGGTGCCCGTCAGCATATAGGCGTCGGGCACGTCGCCCCAGACGAAATAGCCAATCAGGATCGCATAGACGACGACCGCATAGCGGAACGGCGCCACCACCGCGACGGCGCCATGGCGCATCGCCAGCACCATGAAGCCATGGCCCGAGACGAGCAGCGCGCCCGCGATCGTCAGGACCGACCAGTCATGCACGGTCGGCGGAACCCAGGTCTCGTTGAACGTCATGACGATGCCGAGCAGCCAGACGCCGACGGTCGCGCCGGTGACGACGAGCAGCGTCGGCGCCGCGGCATCGAGACGGCGGGTGACGAGATCGCGCAGCGTGATCAGCGCCATGGAGGCGAGGGCAACGAGGAAGAAGACGTCGAAGCCGCTGCCGCCAGGCCGCATGATGATGATGACGCCGACGAAGCCCATGGCGATCGCGATCCACCGCCGCCAGCCGACCCGCTCGCCGAGGAAGAGTGCGGCGGCCGCGGTCGTCATCAGCGGGACGATCTGGTACGTCGCCGAAATATCGGCGATCGGCATGTTGAACAGCGCGACGAGATAGAGAATCGTCGCCGCCATGTCGCTGATCGAGCGGGCCAGAACGTGCCGGTCGCCCAGCCAGCGCAGTTGCCGCCAGGCGCCGGTCGCAATGACCAGCCCGACCATGATGGCGACGCCGAACGAGCCGCGGATGAAGATGATCTCGCCGGTCGGCAGGTGATCGCTGGCCAGCTTGATGAGTGTGTCGTTGGCAATATAGGCAAGGCCCGCCAGCAACATCATGGCGATGCCTTTGAGATTGGCGCTCACGGGCGATACGAAGGCTGGATGCGGCGGGACGGCGCGGAGCCGGGTCGGACAGAATGGTCACGACACCATCAGATTGAACAATCCAGAGGCAACAATCAAGCTGCAACGGCCATGCAACACTCCACGATCTTTTGAAATCGACCGGATATTGTGCAGTGCACCATGTGATATGCATTGCGACATACTTGTTATGAATATTGGGGCAGGTGAGCCCTGGATTGCGCGTTCGCGAGTTTCCGATGGCCAGTCGTCCCGTCGCCGCCCTGCCCCGCCCCGGCTCCTTCATCGACTGGCTGACGACCGCACGCAGCGATGTCCCGGACGAGGCGCGCGGCCCGCTGCTGGGACAGCTCGCGGTCTCCTCGACATCCGTGCTCATCGGCATGCTCAACTGGGTCATGGTGGCCGTGCTGACGCTGGTGCGCAGGCCGGAACCGGCGATCCTTGCCGTAACCGGCACCGCCGTGATCGTGCTTGCGATCCGCATCGCGGTCATTCACCGGGTCGATCAGGCGCGCCGCGCCGGTCGCCCGATGCAGATCGAGGCCTCGCTCTGGTGCGCCATGGCGTGGTGCGCGATGCATGGCGTGCAGAGCTTCGTCGCCATGACGACCGGCGATCCCGTCCTGATGGTCCTCTGGACAGCGCAGATTCTGGGAAGCCTCAGCGCGATCACGGCGATCAATTTCGCCGCGCCGCGGCTCGCTTTCCTCCTGGTTCTGCTCTGCCTCGTCCCGCTCGTCGCGGGAACGCCCTTCTCCGGCTATCCGGGCCTGCTGCTGCTGATCCCCATGGCCCCGCCCTTTCTCTTGGGCGTCTGGATGATCCTGCGCAATTTTCACGGCCTCGTGGTCGATACGCTGGTGTCCGAATGGAGCAATGCCCGCCTCGCACGCCATGATCCGCTGACCGGGCTGCTGAACCGGCACGGTCTGGATCAGGCCCTGAAGTCGATCTGCACCGAGGCGAGCGACCGCCTCACCATCCTTTGCGTCGATCTCGATGGCTTCAAGCTGATCAACGACACCTATGGCCACATCGCCGGCGATCGTCTGCTCGAGGAGGTCGGCGCGCGCCTGTCCCGCGCGGTTCGCCCGGCAGATCGGGTCGCGCGCATCGGCGGCGACGAGTTCATGATCGTGGCGCAGGGCCTCGACCCGACGGCGACGCAGGCACTCGCCGAGCGGCTGGTCGCGACGCTTTCCGGCGAGCCCTATCTGATCGACGGAACGCGCGTGCGCGTCGGAGCAAGCGCCGGCCATGCCAGCCTTCCCGGGGATGCCGAAGACATTGCGGACCTCTGGGTTCAGGCCGACCGCGCGCTCTATGCGGCCAAGCAGGCGCGATAGGCACGGTCCGTCGCAGCGCCGGGCGAACCCAAGCTGCGTCATGGCGGTGAAGAACGGCGCGTCTATCCGCCGGTCACGCTCATATGACGACCGAGCGCCGGGCGCTGGTGGTCGCGATCGATGATGAAGTCATGCCCCTTGGGCTTGCGCGCGATCGCCTCGTCGATGGCGGCAGCGAGCAACTCGTTGCCCTCGGAGGCGCGGAGCGGCGCGCGGAGGTCGCGCGCATCCTCCTGGCCGAGGCACATGAACAGCGTGCCGGTGCAGGTGACACGGACGCGGTTGCAGCTCTCGCAGAAATTATGGGTCAGCGGCGTGATGAAGCCGATCCGCCCGCCGGTCTCGGCGACGGTGAAATAGCGCGCCGGCCCGCCCGTGCGGTGGCCGCTGGCGGCGAGCGTCCATGTCTCTTCCAGCCGGCGGCGGACGAGCGAGAGCGGCAGATATTGCTCGGTGCGGTCGCCATCGATCTCGCCGAGCGGCATGGTCTCGATCAGCGTCAGATCCATGCCGCGCCCGTGCGAAAAGCGGATGAGGTCGTCGATCTCGTCCTCATTGACGCCCTTGAGCGCCACGGCGTTGATCTTGATCGCGATCCCGGCCTTCTGCGCCGCGTCGATGCCGGCCAGGACGACGGCGAGATCGCCGCGCCGCGTCAGCGCGCGGAACCGCTCGGGATCGAGCGTATCCAGCGAGACATTGATCCGCTTCACGCCGGCATCGGCGAGCTCGCCGGCGTAACGCGCCAGCTGCGAGCCATTCGTCGTCAGCGTCAGCTCCTCGAGCCGGCCCGCCTCGATATGGCGCGAGAGCGAGCGCACCAGGCTCATGATGTTCCGCCGGACCAGCGGCTCGCCGCCGGTGAGGCGCAGCTTCTTGACGCCCTTTTCGATGAAGACGGTGCAGAGCCGGTCCAGTTCCTCGAGCGACAGCAGATCGCGCTTCGGCAGGAACTGCATGTCCTCGGCCATGCAATAGACGCAGCGGAAATCGCAGCGATCGGTGACCGAGACGCGGAGATACCGGATGGAGCGGCCGAACGGATCGACCATGGGCGCGCTCGCGGCGGTCCCGGCAGCGTCAGCGTCGATCAGGTCCTTGGCCATGACGTCCATCATGCCATCCATCTAGGGCGAAGTTCCCGCGCGGGCAAAGGCGAATGCGCGCCCGCCCGCTCACGTCTCGGCGATGTCGGTCGATTCCGCAGCCGCTTTCGCAGCCCTCTTTTTCTCGACCATGCCGACCGAGATGATGGAGAGCTCGTAAAGCAGCAGGGCGGGAACGGCGAGCGAGATCTGGCTGATCATGTCCGGCGGCGTCAGCACCGCGGCGATGATGAAGGCGATGACGATCGCATAGCGCCGCTTCGACCGCAGCATCTCCGACGTCACGATACCCGCGCGGCCGAGCAGCGTCAGCACGACCGGAAGCTGGAACACCGTGCCGAAAGCCAGGATCAGCGTCATGATCAGGCCGAGATACTCATTGACCTTGAACAGCGCCTCGATCGAGGCCTTGCCCTCGCCGCCCGTCTGCTGGAACGACAGGAAGAAGTGCAGGGCCAGCGGCAGGATCAGGAAATAGACCAGCGCCGCGCCCATGCAGAACAGGATCGGCGTCGCGATCAGATAGGGGATGAAGGCCGCGCGCTCATGCTTGTAGAGGCCGGGCGCAGCGAATTTGTAGATCTGCGAGGCGATCACGGGGAAGGCGATGAAGACGGCGCCGAACAGGGCGAGCTTCATCTGCGTCAGGAAATACTCCTGCGGCGCCGTGTAGATGAGCTTCACATCCTGGGTCGGACCGACCGCCCATTCATAGGGGATCACCAGGATGTTGTAGATCGTGCCCGCGAAATAGAAGCAGACAAGAAAGGCGACCAGGATCGCGCCGATCGCCCACATCAGCCGCTGGCGCAGCTCGATCAGGTGATCGATGAGCGGCATGCGGCTCGCTTCGACCTCGTCCTCTTCGATCTTCTTCTCGCTCATGCGCTGCGCCCTTCCGGCGTCGTGGTCGCCTCGGCGGCCGGCACGGTCTCGGGGGCGTCCACGACCGGCTCGCCGGCCTCGGCCGAAACGGCAACAGGCTTCTTGCGCGGCGCCCGCGGCTTCTTCACCGGCGCATCGGCATCCTTGATGGCCTCGGCAGCGTCGGTCGCAGCCTCGGCGCCTCCGGCCGGGACCGCCTTGCGACGGCTCGCGCGCTTCGCCGGCGCGGCTTCGTCGGCAGCGCCGGCCGCGACCGGCACGGGCACAGCCTCAGGCGCGGACGCCAGCGGCGCCGTTTCGATCGGAGCGGCGGTGCTGTCGGGTGACGCAAGGGCCGGCGGCGCGGCGGGCGAGATATCCCCGTCGCTCACCGGCTGCGCGTCCTGACCCGCGGGCGGCGGCACCGGTTCCGGCGCCGGCTTGGCGATCGGTGTCGGGCTCGACAGCGCGGCCTGGATCGGATCCAGCGACTTCTTGATGTCGTTCAGCGGATTGAGGCCGCGAATCTGGTCGATCGACTCTTTGACGCCGTCGAGTTCAGCCTCGCGCAGCGCCTCGTTGAACTGGCTCTGGAACTCGCCCGCCGTGCGCCGCATCTTCGCGACCATGCGTCCGGCTGCGCGCAGCATGGGCGGCAGGTCCTTCGGACCGACGACCACGATCGCCACAACCACGATGACCAGTATTTCGGACCAACCGATATCGAACATCGATCCCCGCCGGATCACACGAACGAAACCGCCACCGAGGAGGCAGCGGTCATCACTTCACGTCCCGTTCCCGATATGCGCCTTAGCTGGCGCGGGTCTTCTCTTCGCTGGTCGAAACGACGTCGGCGGGCTTGTGATCGATCGTCGAGCCGGCAGGCTTCACGGGCGTCTCGTCGTCGTCGGCGAGGCCCTTCTTGAAACTCTTAACACCCTTGGCCATGTCGCCCATGACGTCCGAGATCTTGCCCTTGCCGAAGAGGAGCAGGACGATCACCAGCACGATAAGCCAGTGCCAAATGCTGAAGGAACCCATCGAACAGTCTCCAGAAAACGCGTTCTCGCCGGTAGCCGCGGACTATCGCAGAGCGGACACGGCACTTCAACCGACCCTTGACCGCATGTAGGGCTATTCTAAGGCTTTATCAAATATGAGCACGTCGCGCGGGTCGACGGCGATCGCCACGCTTTCGCCCGCCCGCACCGGCGTTCCACCGCGCAGGCGCAGCCGGATCGGCGCATCGCAGCTCTCGACGGCGACTTCCGCGAGATCGACTTCGCCGAGAAAACGATGCGAAACGACGCGGCCCGGCACGCCTTCCGCGGCGAATCGGATGCCCTGCGGACGGACGGCGACCGTCAGCGCGCTGCCCTCGGCCCGGCCGGGCGCCGGCACGGTTCCGATCGGCGTCACCGCTTCCCCGCCACGGGCGAGCGTGTCGAACTCGTTGAGTTCGGAGAAGAATCGCGCAGCGTACAGATTGCTCGGCCGCTCATAGAGATCGCGCGCCGTGCCGACCTGCAGCAGCTTGCCCTGCCGCATCAGCGCGATGCGGTCGCTCATCCGCATCGCCTCTTCGGGATCGTGCGTGACGATGATGCAGGTTGCGCGCGTCTCGCGGATGATCGCCAGCGTCTCGTCGCGAACATGATCGCGGAGGCGCTTGTCGAGGCCTGAGAACGGCTCGTCCATCAGCAGCACGCTCGGCCGCGGCGCAATGGCGCGGGCAAGCGCGACGCGCTGCTGCTCGCCGCCGGAAAGCTCATGCGGATAGGCAGCGGCAAAGCCTTCGAGGCCGACACGGGCCAGCGCGTGATGCGCCTGCCGCTCAGCTTCCGCGCGCGGCAGGTCGGCGAGCCCGTAGGTGACGTTCTTGAGGATCGTCATATGCGGGAACAGCGCGAAATCCTGGAACATCAGCCCGACGCCGCGCTTTTCCGGCGGCACGAAGGTGCCGGGCCCCGAGATTTCCCGCCCATTGACCAGCACGCGGCCGCCCGAGGGCCGCTCGAGCCCGGCCGCGACGCGCAGCAGCGTCGTCTTGCCGCAACCGGAGCGTCCGAGCAGACTGACGATCTCGCCCGGCTCGACGACGAGGTCGATGCCCTTCAGCGAGAGCGACTCGCCATAGTGGTGAACAATGCCCTCGAAGCCGAGCCGCGCGGCGATGGTGACGCCGGCCGTGCCACGGCGGCCCCAGGAGGTGCGCTCGAGGGTAGCGGATTGCTCGGGGGATTGGATGCTGGCCATGGCCAAGCGTTTAGCGGCAGCGGGCGCGAAAATCGACCAAAATGCTCACTGCTCCTCGCCAAGACCGGACGGGAGCAGGTCGCCCGGATCGAGCGGATCCTCGTCCGCCGTCAGATCGGGGCCGTCATGCGGCTCGGGGACGGCAAAGCCGGGCGGGATGCGCCCGTCGAGGAGGCCCGCGCCGCGCAGTTCCTCGAGGCCCGGCAGGTCGCCGATCGCGTCGAGGCCGAAATGCACCAGGAACGCCTCCGTGGTGCCATAGGTGACCGGCCGGCCCGGCGCGCGGCGGCGTCCGCGCATGCGCACCCAGCCCTGCTCCATCAGGACGTCGATCGTGCCCTTCGAGATGGAGACGCCGCGCACCTCCTCGATCTCGGCGCGCGTCACCGGCTGGTGATAGGCGATGATGGCGAGCGTTTCGAGCGCCGGCCGCGACAGGCGCCGCGCCTCGGTCAAGTCGCGCTTCAGGAGGAAGGAGAGATCCGGCGCGGTGCGAAAAAGCCATTTGCCGGCGACGCGCACCAGATTGACGCCACGCGCCGAATAGGCGTGCTCCAGCTCCGCCAGCAGCGCATCCACGTCGCTGCCCTCGGGCAGGCGGGAGGCGATGTCCGATGCCGCCAGCGGCTCGCCGCTCGCGAACAGCAGCGCCTCGACGAGGCGGAGCGCGAAGCGGCGGCTCTCGGGTGCCAGCGAGGTGATGTTGCTGTCGTCAGTCATCGGCGCCCTCCGCGCCCGGATCACGCAGATAGAGCGGCGCGAAGGCGCCCGACTGGCGCACCAGCACCCTGCCCTCGCGCACCAGTTCAAGGCTCGCCCCGAAGGACGAGGCGAGCACGGTCGCCCGCATCTCCGGCGTCACCAGATAGGGCGAAAGGAAGACTTCCATCGGCGTCCACTCCGCAAGGCGGCCGATCATGCGCGTCAGGATCTCGCGCCCGTCGGCGAGCGACCAGACCTGACGCTTGCGGACATGAACGATCGAGACCATCTGGCGCTGCCGCTGGGCGGCATAGGCCATGAGCAGGTCGTAGAGCGTCGCGCTATAGGCCGTCTTCGAAGAAATCTCCACCGGCTCAGGCGCGCCGCGCGGATAGACGTCGCGCCCGAGCCGGTCGCGATTGACGAGCCGCGCGGCCGCATCGCGCATCGCCTCCAGCCGCTGCAGGCGGAAGGCGAGCGCGGCGGCCATCTCCTCGCCGCTCGGTCCCTCCGCGGCCGCCGGCTCCGGCAGCAGCAGGCGCGATTTGAGATAGGCGAGCCAGGCCGCCATCACGAGATAGTCGGCGGCGAGTTCGAGCCGCAGTTCGCGCAGCTTCTCTATATAGGCGAGATATTGATCCGCGAGCGCGAGGATCGAGATGCGCGCGAGATCGACCTTCTGCGTGCGGGCCAGCGAGAGCAGCAGGTCGAGCGGGCCTTCGAAGCCGTCGACATCGACATGCAGCGTCTCGTCGTCGGGCCGGTTGGCCCGCCGCTCCGCGCCTTCCCATTCCGCGATCAGGC
Organism: Kaistia hirudinis; assembly: GCF_014196455.1. Taxonomy (GTDB): domain Bacteria; phylum Pseudomonadota; class Alphaproteobacteria; order Rhizobiales; family Kaistiaceae; genus Kaistia; species Kaistia hirudinis. Next base: position 207,792 of record NZ_JACIDS010000001.1, on the reverse strand, counting down.
CGTCCTTGCCCTCGGCCATCCCCGATCCGTTCAGCTCGCGGCCGGCGGCCAGCCCGCCCGATCCGCCAGCGTCGCATATTCCGCCTCCGCCGCCTCGCGGTCGAGGGGGTGGGCGGGCTTGCGCGCCGCAAGCGCCGTCGCGGCGCGCTCCGCCGAGCGACCCGACAGTTCGGGCACGGCATCGGCCACGGCGCGCATCTCGTCCATGAGGCCGTTGCAGTGCAGGACAATGTCGCAGCCGGCATCGAGCACCGCGGCGGCGCGGCTCGAATAATCGCCGCCGAGCGCCTTCATCGAGAGGTCGTCGCTCATCAGCAGCCCGTCGAAGCCGATATGGCCGCGAATGATCTCGTCGACCACGATCCGCGACGTCGTTGCCGGGCGGCCGGGATCGATCGCGTGGAACACGATATGCGCCGTCATGCCCATGGGCAGCGCCGCCAAGGCGCGGAACGGCACGAAATCCGAATGCTTGAGCGTCGAAAGCGCCGCATCCACCTCGGGCAGCGCCAGATGGCTGTCGAGCGTCGCGCGGCCATGCCCGGGCATGTGCTTCATGACGGGCAGCACCCCGCCGGCCATCAGTCCCTCGGCCGCTGCGAGGCCGAGCGCCGTCACGGCATCGGCATCATGCGAATAGGCGCGGTTGCCGATCGCCGCATGGGTGTGCGGCGTGGATACGTCCAGAACGGGAATGCAATCGACGGTGATGCCGAGATCGGCGAGGTCGGAGGCGATGAGGCGCCCCTGCAGCCAGGCCATGCGGCGGCCGGCGGCCTGATCTTCGGCATAGAGATCGCCGGAGAATTTCGCGGCGGGCCGGTTCGGCCAGAGCGGCGGCCCGATCCGCTGGACGCGGCCGCCCTCCTGGTCGATCAGGACAGGCCGGTCCGGATCGCCAAGCGCATCGCGGAAGGCGGCGACGAGATCGCAGACCGCCTCAGCCGTTCCGATATTGCGCTTGAAGAGGATGAGCCCCCAGGGCCGCTCGTCGCGGAAGAAGGCGATCTCGTCATCGGTCAGTGCAGTTCCGGCACAGCCGGAGATGAACGCCTTGGCTGTCATGAGTGTCCGGATCCGTCGGATGTTGCGGTCTGGAGAGGGGCGCGCGGAGAGCCGCGCGCTCAGTTCTTCTGGACGATACAGTCGCCGCCGGCGGCCTTCAGCGCCTCGCAGATCGAGATCGACTCGTCGCGGGTGGCCGTCGGTCCAACGCGGACGCGATAATAGACGCCCTTCGCCCCGAGATCGGCGCGCGCAATATCCGGCGCGCGATTGCCGAGAATGCTCGGATATTTGCGCTGCAGCGCGCGGAACGCCGCCACCGCCTGATCCTCGCTGCGCTGCGAGGTGACCTGCACCACGAAGCCGCCGGAGGACGGCGCAGCCTGCGTCGCGGCAGGGCGGGCCGCCACCTTGGGCGCGGGCGCCGCGGCCGGCGGCTCCAGCTGCGAGTTATCCTTCACCGGCGCTGCGGAACTGGCCGCAGGAGCCTCGGCAACCTGCGCCGAGGGCTCGCGAGCCGGCGTCGGCGGAACGACGTCGGGCAGGACCGGCTCGGGCGCAGCGGCGGCGCCGCTGTCGGCGGCGGGTGCAGCCGCAGCCGACGGGGCAGCATCGGCGGCGGGCGCTGCGTCGGCGGCAGGCGCCGCAGGGACATCCGGCGCGGTATCCGGCGCGCCCTTGGCGCGGGCCTGGCTGGAGACGATCGTCCCATCCGGCTTGATCACGACGGTGCGCACCTTGCGCGGCACCGAATCGCCGTCGGCCGACTGATCGGTCTCACCGGACGAAGCGCCCGGCACGGCCGGTTCGGTGGAATTGTCGCCCGGCGCGCCGGGGAGAATGATGCGCGAAATCTCGCGGCTGCCGGCCGACTCGTTCGAAGCTGGCGCGGAGTCGACGGCGCCGTCGTCGGGGAGCACGAGCTGCTCCTGAGGCGCGGTGTCCGGATTGGCGCGATCGAAGATGACCTTGTTCTGCTGGCCGTCCGAATCGGTCGGCTGCACGGTCGGCTGGACCTTGGTCGGGTTGGGATCGGCGTCGATGACCTGCGGCGCGCTCGCCGTCGTCAGCGTGCCATTGTCCTTGAGCGCGAGCGCGACCAGGCCGCCGGCGAGCAGCACGGCGAGCACGATCGCGGCGCCGATCAGGAGCTTGCGCGAGCGGCGCGGCGGTTGCGCGCCATAGCCGTCATATTCCGAGAAATTCTCCTCGGAATAATCGCCCTCGTCATAGGGCTGCTCGGCCGCATCATCGTAATAATAGTCGTCGTCATAGCCGCCGGCTGCTGCCGGCTCCGGCGCGGGCGGGGCCGCCGGCGCACGGACGGGCGCGGCGCCGCGCTTGGCCGCGAACGGATCGGCGGGACGATCGTAGTCGCCGGACGAATAGGCCGTGCCGGCATAGGGATCTTCTTCCGCCGGCGCGGGCGCGCGGGATGCACCCCAATTGGCGGGCTGCGCCGGCTGCTGGGGCGGCGGCGGAGCGGCGCCGCGAAGGCGCATATCGTCGAAAGCCTGCGCCTGGCGTGGCGGTGCGGCCGGCGGGGCCTGCCGAAGCGGCGGCTCCTGCATGCGCGGCTCTTGCATGCGGGGCGGCTCCTGCATGCGAGGCTCCTGCATGCGGGGTTCTTGCGCACGCGGCGGCGCGACCCGCGCATTCGGATCGAAGGAGGATTGCAGGTCGTTCAGCAGTTCGGATTCGAGATCGAACGAAAAATCGCGCGAGGGCGCGCGCTGCGCTGGCGCAGCGGGAGCCGCCTGACGGGGCGCCGGCTGCGCCGAAGCGGCGGGACGCCCGACGAGATCATCGAAGCTCTGGTTGCCGGACACGATACGGGCCAGCTCAGCCAGGGGATCGTCCGACGATGGCGATCGCGAAGAAGCCGGATCCGAAGGATTCGGCTTGCGCGTGAAAGACTTCTCGTAGCGATCTGCCATCGCACTCCACTTTCGGCCGATCCAGACACCGGTCGGTACTCAAATCAGTGAGAAGATGCCTAGCGCATCTCCTCGGGCGCGCTGACGCCCAGTATCGACAAACCGGATGAGAGCACCAGCTTTGTGGCATGAACAAGGGCCAGTCTGGATGCGGTCAACTCTGGTTCTTCAAGATTAATAAACCGTAATTGCGGCAGATCCTTGCCCCGGTTCCACTGCTGATGGAACTCGGCTGCCAGTTCGTAAAGGTAAAATGCAACGCGGTGCGGCTCGCTGGCCTCTGCCGCTGATTCGACGATACGCGGGAATTCTGCAAGGCGGCGCAGAAGCGCCAGCTCGCCCGAATCATCGAGCAGCGTCAGATCCGACGACGCCAGCTTTTCCGCCGACAGATCGCGGCCCGGAAGCTCGATCTCGGCATTGCGCAGGATCGATGCGGCGCGGGCATGGCCGTACTGCACATAGAAGACCGGATTGTCCTTCGACTGCTCCGTGACCTTCTGGAAATCGAAATCGAGCGGCGCGTCGCTCTTGCGATAGAGCATCATGAAGCGCACCGCGTCGCGGCCAACCTCTTCCACGACGTCGCGCAAAGTCACGAAATCGCCCGAGCGCTTCGACATGCGCACCGGCTCGCCGGCGCGGTAGAGCTTGACCAGCTGGCACAGCAGCACCTCGATCGAGGCAGAGCCGCCCGAAATCGCGCGCCCCACCGCCTGAAGGCGCTTCACATAGCCGCCGTGATCGGCGCCGAGCACATAGATCATGCGCCGGAAGCCGCGGTCGAACTTGTCCTTCATATAGGCGACGTCGCCGGCGAAATACGTGTAGCTGCCGTCCGACTTCATCAGCGGCCGGTCGATGTCGTCGCCGACATCGGTGGCGCGGAAAAGGAGCTGCTCGCGATCCTCCCAATCGTCGGGAAGCTGGCCCTTGGGCGGGGGCAGCGTGCCGCGATAGACGAAGCCCTTCTTCTCCATGTCCTCGATCGTCGAGGCGATCTTGCCGCCATCGGGGCCGGCGAGCGAGCGCTCGGAGAAGAACACGTCGTGGCGCACATTGAGCAGCGCGAGATCGTCCTGGATCATCGCCATCATGGCGTCGATCGCGAACTGGCGCACGATCGGCAGCCATTCGGCCTCGCTCTTCGCCAGCAGGCCCGCGCCATATTCGGTCGCCAGCGCCACGCCGACCGGGACCAGATAGTCGCCGGGATAGAGGCCCTCGGGGATGGCGCCGACATCCTCGCCGAGCGCCTCGCGATAGCGCAGGAACGCGGAGCGGGCGAGCACGTCGACCTGCCCGCCGGCGTCGTTGATGTAATATTCCTTGGTGACGTCGTAGCCGGCCGCAATCAGCAGATTGGCGAGCGCATCGCCCACCACCGCGCCGCGACAATGGCCGACATGCATCGGGCCGGTCGGATTGGCCGAGACATATTCGACATTGACCTTGAGGCTGCTGCCGATATCGCCGGTGCCATACGCAGGACCGGCCGCGATCAGGGCGCGGAGCGCCTCGGCGCGATAGGCGCCCGTCAGCACGATGTTGATGAAGCCCGGGCCCGCAACGTCGACGGAGGCAACGGCGCCGTCATCGCGCAGGCGCCCCGCGATCGCCTCGGCGAGGTCGCGCGGCTTCAGACCGAGCGGCTTGGCGAGCACCATCGCGGCATTGGTTGCGAGGTCGCCATGCGCGGCATCGCGCGGCGGCTCCACGACGATGCGCGAAAGATCGGCACCCTCCGTGCCGCGGGCGGCGAGCACGAGCTCGACGGCGGAAGTCACGCGCGCAGTGAAATCGCGGAAGATGTTCATGGTCGGACGGTCTCGGTCGAGCGGGTCTGGCAATGGTTCGGTGGATGCGTGGCGCTATCCCAAATCGGTGGAGGCGTCAAACAGACGCTGATATTCGCGCAGTGCATAGCGGTCGGTCATGCCGGCCAGGAAGTCGGCGATCGCCCGGGCGCGGCGCGGCTCGTCGAGCGCATTGGCGTCGGCGCGCCAGCCCTCGGGCAGCGCCCCCGGATCGCTCCAATAGCGCACGAAGAGCTGGCGCACCACATCCTCTGCCGATCGCATGACTTTCATAACGCGTTCATGGCGATAGACGTTTTTCTTGAGATACGACTTCACTTCGCGATCGGCCAGCGCCAGCGCGTCGGAGAAGGCGATCACCTGCCGTCCGGCATGGCGGATATCGTCGGCGCTTGTCGGCGCCAGCGCCGCGATGCGGGCGAGCGACTCGCGGATCACGTCCTCGATCATGCGCGTGATCACCCGCCGCACGACCTCATTGACGAGGCGCGGCGGCTGAAGGCCGGGATGCTCATCCTCGATCGCCAGCATGATGTCGCGCAGGAACGGCACCTCGCGCAGCCCTTCCGCGGTGAGCAGGCCGGCCCGCATGCCGTCGTCGATGTCGTGCGCGTCATAAGCGATGTCGTCGGCGATCGCGGCGGCCTGCGCCTCGGCGGAGGAATAGCTGGCGAGTTCCAGATCCTGCAGCTCCGCATAGGCCGTCAGCGCGACCGGCAACGGGCGACCGGCATAGACGCCGATGCCCTGCCCGTTCGCGCCCACCAGCGGTCCGTTGTGCTTCACGAGCCCTTCGAGCGTCTCCCAGGAGAGGTTCAGCCCGTCGAAATCGGGATAGCGCCGCTCGAGCTTGGTGACGACGCGCAGGCTCTGCGCATTGTGGTCGAAGCCGCCATAATCAGCCATGACCGCATCCAGCGCCCGCTCGCCGGCATGGCCGAACGGCGTGTGGCCGAGATCATGCGCCAGCGCCACCGCCTCGGCGAGGTCCTCGTCGAGCCGCAGGGCGCGGGCCAGCGCGCGGGCGATCTGCGCCACCTCGATCGTGTGGGTGAGGCGGGTACGGTAATGGTCCCCCTCGTCATAGAGAAAGACCTGCGTCTTGTCCTTCAGCCGGCGGAAGGCCGTCGAATGGATGATGCGGTCGCGGTCGCGCTGATAGGGCGTGCGCGTCGGGCTGCCCGGCTCGGGATAAAGGCGGCCCCGGCTCTCGCCCGGCTGTACGGCAAAGGCCGCGCGCTCGCCCCCGAAGCCGATCGAACCTTCCATGTGCCGCCTCGCCTGACCCGCACGGGTTGACCACCCGGCGCTGCAATCCTAACTATCCTTGAACGAACCAGCATCCTAGCGGTTCATCGGGATGTCCTCATGACCATGGCGATCACGATTTCCGAGCGCGCTGCCAAGCGCATCGCACGCATCCTGTCCAAGGAGCCGTCCGGCACGGCGCTGCGCATTTCCGTGTCCGGCGGCGGCTGCTCCGGCTTCCAATACGGCTTCGACCTCGACGCGAGCCGCGCCGAGGACGATCTCGTGCTGACCCGCGACGGCGCGACGGTGCTGATCGACCAGGTCTCGATCCCGTTCATGGACGGCTCCGAGATCGACTATGTCGACGACCTGATCGGCCAGTCGTTCCAGATCAAGAACCCGCTCGCCACCTCCTCCTGCGGCTGCGGGACCTCGTTCGCGATCTAGAGCCTTTCCTCCTTTGATTGGAAGCACCGACGGCACGACCAACTTCGCCGTCATCCCGGACTTGATCCGGGATCCATGCAGCCGGAGCATGGGGAGTTCAGACAACCAGCAGCGCAGCTGAATGGATCCCGGGTCAAGAGCCCGGGATGACGGAGCTTTGCTGGGCGGGTTGGTCATCGACGCCCGATTCCGACAAGGCAGGAAGCGATCCAACCAACCCTATTCGAGATTGGTGTGGTTCGCCCGCATGGTTTCGGGCGAAATCGCCAGCTTGTCGCGCAGCTTGAGGATCATCACCTCGAACAGCACGAACAGCGCGCCCTCGAACAGTGAGCCCATCGGCAGGACCGAGCTCTTCCACTCGCCCTGGTCGTCGGCCATGGTCTGCGCCGGCAGCGTCAGCACGAAATCGGCATAGGCCGCGCCGCGGCCCTTGGGCTGCGCCGTGATGAAGAGGATGCGCGCGCCGGCCCGCTTGGCGACGTCCATCAGCGCCAGCGCCGTGGATATCTCGCCGGGACCGCAGGTGACGATGAAAAGATCGCCCTTGCCGACCGGCGGGGTGGTCATGTCGCCCTCGACCGCGACCCTGAGGCCCATGTGATAGAGCCGCATGGCGAAGCCCATGATCTGCAGCCGCTCGCGCCCGCCGCCGAACACGACGATCGTCTTGGCCTCGGCGATCATGTCGAGCGCCTTGTCGACGGCGGCATCGTCGATCCGCTCGAAGACGCCCTTCAGTTCATCGAGCGCCGTGCCGTAAAGCGAGCCCATGGTCTTCCTCCCGTTTCGATGATTGTTCGAAGCGGCCGCTCCTCAACGGCCGCCGCGCCGGTCGTTCGTTGCCGGCCGGCTATTGGAATGCGGTCTCGGTGAAGCTGCGCAGCTTGCGGGAATGCAGCCGCTCCGGCGCCATCTCGCGGAGCATTTCGAGCGCGCGGATGCCGATCTCCAGATGCTGGTTCACCTGCGTGCGATAAAACTCCGATGCCATGCCGGGCAGCTTCAATTCGCCATGCAGCGGCTTGTCGGAGACGCAGAGCAGCGTCCCGTAGGGCACGCGGAAGCGGAAGCCATTGGCCGCGATCGTCGCCGATTCCATGTCGAGCGCCACGGCGCGCGACTGCGAGAAGCGCTGCACCGGCTCGCGATGATCGCGAAGCTCCCAGTTGCGATTGTCGATCGTGGCGACCGTGCCCGTACGCATGATGCGCTTCAGATCATAGCCCTCGAGCCCGGTCACCTCCTCGACCGCATCCTCCAGCGCCACCTGCACCTCGGCGAGCGGCGGGATCGGGATCCAGGCCGGAAGATCGGCGTCGAGCACGTGATCCTCGCGAACATAGCCATGCGCCAGCACATAGTCGCCGAGCTTCTGGCTGTTCCGCAGCCCCGCGCAATGGCCGAGCATCAGCCAGGCATGCGGGCGCAGCACGGCGATATGGTCGGTGATCGTCTTCGCATTGGACGGACCGACGCCGATATTCACCATGGTGATGCCGGCGCTGGAGCCGCGCTTCAGATGATAGGCCGGCATCTGCGGCAGGCGCGGCGGCGCGCGGCCGGTCGTCGGCTCGACGGAACCGGCGGGCGTCACGAGATTGCCCGGCTCGACGAAGGCGTCATAGCCCCCGCCCCCCTCGGCCATCAGGCGGCGCGCGCGGGCGCAGAACTCGTCGATATAGAACTGGTAGTTGGTGAACAGCACGAAGTTCTGGAAATGCTCGGCATCCGTCGCGGTGTAATGCGCGAGGCGGAAGAGCGAATAGTCGATGCGCGGCGCCGTGAACGGGGCGAGCGGCATGGGCGTGCCGGGCGGCGTCACATAGGTGCCGTTGACGATGGCGTCGTCGGTCACGGCGAGGTCGGGCACGTCGAACATGTCGCGCAGGGGACGCTCGATCCGCGCCGCGAGCTCGCCCTCGACATGGACGCCGTTCGGGAACGCGAAATGCAGCGGGATCGGCAGGTCGGACGGGCCGACCGAGACCGGAACGCCGTGATTGCGCAGCAGCAGGCGGATCTGCTCCGTCAGATAGCTGCGAAAGAGGCTTGGCTGGGTGATCGTGGTCGCATACTCGCCAGGGCCAGAGACATGGCCATAGGCGAGGCGGGAATCGATATGGGCGTAGCTGCTCGTACGGATGCCGATCTCCGGATAGGTGGCACGTACCCTGCCCTTCGGCAGCGTGCCATGCAGTAGCGCATCGAAGCGATCGCGCAGATGCGCCGTGTGCGCGTCATAGATCTCCTCGAGGCGCCGCACCGCCTTCACCGGATCGGTGAAGGCCTCGGTCGCGATCGGCTCCGGAAGGTCGTAGGCGACGGCGTCGTAATCCGGCTCGGCGGTCATATCGGTCCCCATTTGGGGCGCGACTGTCCGTCAGGCGGGGCGCCGGGTCAAGGCGCCCCGCCTGTCCGGCCTGTCACATCGGCATGTCGCCGATCCGTGCCGCATAGTCGGCCTTGAGGCGCTTGTGCAGCGACCAGAAGCTCTCCGCCGGCTCGCCCTCCAGTTCGGCCACCAGCATCGCCACATGGGCATGCCAGCCGGAGGACACGCTGAGGCGGAAGCCCGGATCCGGCAGGCGGCTATGCGTCAGAATGAAGCGCACGCGGTCCCCGGCGGGCTCCAGCTCGAACGTCACCTCCGACGCGTCCGCCTTGGCTTCGCCCCAGGTGAAGGAAAGCCGGTGCGGCGGGTCATAGTCCGTCACCGTGCAGACCAGGCTGTGCTCCTGGTTCGCGCCGGCATATTCGGGCGGCGGCAGATCGTCGGCCCGGCTCAGATGCGCGTTGTTCCAGACGAAGGCGACGCGGGCGCCATCCGCCGCGATCGTGTCGCCCGCCGCCAGCCAGAGGCGCCGCTTGGCCGGATCGGTGAGATATGACCAGACCCGTTCGATGGGGCCGGGCAGCAGCCGCTCCAGGCGCAGCGTCCTCCCATCCGTCAGTGTGCCGAATTCCTGATTCCGATCGAGCATCACGTCCTCCTGCTTCCCTTGGTTTCGTCCTCTTCCGCCAGCGCCGCTTCCAGGGCATCGAGACGGGCATTCCAGAACTTCTCGTAGTGGCGCAGCCATTCGGCGCCGGCATGCATCGGCTCGGCCGAAAGGCGGCACAGATGCACGCGCCCCTTCACGGCCCGCTCGATCAGCCCTGCCCCCTCCAGCACCTTGATGTGCTTGGACGCTGCGGCCAGCGACATGGCGAAGGGCGCGGCCAGTTCGCCGACGGTCCGGGGGCCTTCGGCGAGGCCGCGCAGCATGGCGCGGCGGGTTCGATCCGAAAGAGCGTGGAAGGTGGCGTCGAGCGCCATGTCTTGATCATCAACCATGTGGTTGAGAATAGAGAGGAGGGATGGAACAGTCAACCGATCGGTTGAGTATTTTCGACATCCTGATCGGGGAAACAAAAAAGGGCGGCCCGAGGCCGCCCTTGATTTCGGTTTGGGGAGATGGGGTCGGGTCAGACCAGCTTGGCGTCGAGACTGATCGGAACCGCCTTCAAAGCCTTGGAGACCGGGCAGCCTTCCTTGGTCGCGGCTGCGATCGTGTCGAACGCCGCCTTGTCGATGCCCGACACCTTGGCCTCGGTCACGAGGGTGATCGAGGTGATCTCGAAGCCGCCGCCGACCGGCTCGACCTTGACCTTCGCGCTCGTATGGACGCTGTCGACCGTATGGCCGGCGCCGGAAAGCCCGGCGGCAAGCGCCATCGAGAAGCAGGCCGCATGCGCCGCCGCGATCAGCTCCTCGGGATTCGTCCCCACCCCTTCCTCGAAGCGCGAGGAGAAATTGTACTGCCCCTCATAGGCGCCACTCCCGAGCTTGACGGAGCCCTTGCCGGCCTTGAGATCGCCCTTCCAGGTCGCGTCGGAAATTCTTGTCGGCATGGATCGTTCCTCTCCTGGTCGCCGGCTTCTGTGCCGACAGGAGGACACTTAGGAAGGACAGACGCCCGCTCCAAGGGCCAAGGTTGTCCACAAAGTGCATGGACTTCTGTCGTTTTGGCAGGATTGCGGCGTCTCAGGACTGTCGTGGCCGGGCGCGACCCGGCCACCCAGACTTGGTCGAACGTGCATCAGGATCGGACTGCGAGACTGGATTGCCGGGTCAAGCCCGGCAATGACAGGACGGGTCCGCAGTGGCGAACCGACTGCGTATGCCGACGCACCCTAATGCAGCGCGGCGCCCTCCTGCGGGCGTGCATAGCGCGGCAGCAGGAACGTCAGCAGGCCGATGCCGACCATCGCGAGCGCGGCAAAGCCGGTGCCCCACTGGAAGGCGCTGACATAGTCGTTGTCGGTCACCGCGAGGCGGCCGAAGAACACGACGCCGGTGATCGCGACGCCAAGCGCCGTGCCGACCTGGCCCATAGCGCTGACCACGCCCGAGGCGGAGCCTGCATGGCGGACCGGGACGTCGACCAGCACGAAATTGAACACCGGCGCGACGATGAGGCCCATGCCGATGCCGCCGAGGATCAGGGACGGGATCAGCTCCCAGGGCGTGATCGCCTTGCCGAAATGCCCGGCCGTCAGGCCGAGTGCGACGAGCGCCGCGGCCAGCGTGAACGCGCCGACCGTCAGCACGAGGCGGCCGAAGCGCGGGACGAGAATGGGGCCCGAAAGGCCTGCGGCGACCGAGACGCCGAGCGAGAACGGAATGCCGGTCAGGCCGGCCTCCATAACGCTGAAGCCCATGCCGAGCTGCATGTAGAGCGACTGCGTCAGGAAGAAGCCGCCGACGACGCCGAAGAAGGTGCCGCAGATCAGGATGCCGACGAGGAAGGAGCGATAGCCGAAGAGGCTGGGCACCACGAGCGGCGAGCCGTCGATCGCGTCGCGCCGGCGCTGGCTCCAGGCGAAGAGCACGAACATCGGCACGGAGAGCGCGATCATGACGAAGCCCCAGGTCGGCCAGCCGAATTCGCGCCCCTGGATCAGCGGGAAGGCCAGCATCGACATGGCGATGAGCGCCAGCGCCGTGCCGAGCAGGTCGAGCTTCAGCGGATGCGGCGACTTGGCCGAGGGCAGCGCGAACCAGGCAGCGACGAGCGCGAAGATGCCGACGGGCACATTGACGAGGAAGATCATGCGCCAGCCGAGCCCGAACAGGCTGCCGGCCACGAGCAACGCGCCGATGATCGGCCCGAGCACGCTGGCGAGCCCGGCAATCGCGCCATAGAAGGCGGAGATGTGCTGCCGCTCCTTGGGGTCGACATAGAGGATCTGGATGGTCGACATGATCTGCGGCACCATGATCGCCGCCGCGGCGCCCTGGAACAGGCGCGCGAAGACGAGCCCATTGGCCGTGGTCGAGAAGCCGCAAAACGCCGAGGCGATCGTGAAGCCGGCCATGCCGATCAGGAACATGGTCTTGTAGCCGTAGATGTCGCCGAGCCGGCCGCCCGGGATCAGGAACAGCGCGAAGGTCAGCGCATAGCCGGCGACGATCCACTGGACCGAGGCGAAGTCGGCGCCGATCGAGCCCTGGATCGCGGGAATCGCGACATTGACGATCGTCCCGTCCAGAATGTCCATGAAGAAGGCGATGAGGACGACGAGGACCGCGATGCGCCGCGACCTGCCCTGGAGAAGGGCGCGCCCCGTCGGGCTACCCTGCTGCGCGTCCATCCCTGCCACCTCGTCCGCTCGCCGGACGATTCCGGGCGTTCCGCCGTTGCTCTATTCGACCGGCGGCGGCGACTCAATCTCCAATCCGCCGCAGCACGATCCACCGAGCCCCGCGAAGCGCGCGCAGAAGGACCGGAGCATGGCGTTGCGGACGTCTGCCGAAGGAATGCGTGGGCTTTCCACCGGCACCGCCAATCCGGGCGCAATCCGGTTTCCACTCGCCCCGAAAACGCACTAGTCTCGCCGCCATGAAGATCGCGACATGGAACATCAACGGCGTCAAGGCGCGCATCGAGACGGCGCTCGCCTGGCTCAAGGAAGCCTCGCCCGACATTGTCGGGCTGCAGGAGATCAAGACGGTCGACGAGGGCTTCCCGACGAGCGCCTTCGAGGATCTCGGCTACAATGTCGCCGTGCACGGCCAGAAGGGCTTCAACGGCGTCGCGCTGCTGTCCAAGCTGCCCTTCGACGAGATCAATCGCGGCCTGCCGGGCGATGCGGCCGACGAGCAGGCCCGCTTCATCGAGGGCGTCTTCTCGGTCCCGAGCGGGGCGCTCCGCGTCGTCTCGCTCTATCTGCCGAACGGCAATCCGATCGGCACGGAGAAGTTCAGCTACAAGCTGGCGTGGATGGAGCGTTTCCGTATCTGGGCCGCCGAGCAGCTGCTGCTCGAGGACCCGATGGTGCTCGCCGGCGACTACAACGTCATTCCCGAGTCGCGCGACGCCAAGGATCCCTCGCTCTGGCTCGGCGATGCGCTGTACCAGCCCGAGACCCGCGCGGCGTTCCGCGCGATCGAATCGCTCGGCCTGACCGATGCGCTACGCGCCACGACCGACGCCGGCGATCTCTATACCTTCTGGGATTATCAGGCCGGCGCCTTCCAGAAGAACAACGGCATCCGCATCGATCATCTCCTGCTGTCGCCGCAGGCGGCGGACCGGCTCAAGGGCGTCGGCATCGACAAATATGTCCGCGGCTGGGAGAAGCCGTCCGACCACGTGCCGGTCCATGTGGAGCTCGCGCTGTGAGCGAAACGTTCGAGCCGCTCACGGGCGGCTGCCTCTGCGGCCGCATCCATTACCGGATCAGCGCGCCGCCGCGCGTCGTCAGCCATTGCCACTGCCGCCTCTGCCAGCTCGCCGGCGGCAGCCTTTTCCTCACCTGGGCGAGCTTCGATGCGTCCGCCTTCGAACTCACGGCCGGCACGCCCGCGATCCACGAATCCTCGACGACGGGACGGCGCCATTTCTGCGCCGATTGCGGCACGCCGCTCATCATGACGATGACGAATGACGACCGTTATCTCGACGTGACGCTCGCCTCGCTCGACGAGCCAGACCGCTTCCCGGCCGACCAGAACATCTGGGTCGGCAGCCGCCGTCTCGCGGCCAAGGGCTTCGACGGCGACCTGCCCTCGCATCTCGACGAACCCGAGCTCTGACACCATGGGCGCAGGCGCCGAGACCCGTCCGGTCGGAACGCTCGCGGGCATCGGCCCGAAGACGGCAGCCTGGCTCGCGGAGGTGGATATCCGCACCGAGGCGGATTTGCGCCGGATCGGCGCCGTCGACGCCTATCGCAGGCTCAAGCACCGCGACCCGAAGCGCACCAGCCTGAACGCGCTCTGGGGGCTCCACGCCGCGCTCGCCGGCATTCCCTGGACCGCCATCGACGGCGCGACCAAGGCGGCGCTGCTTGCCGCGATCAAATCCGGAGACTGATGCAACCTGAACTTGGTAGCCATGCGACGCCGTGCCGAGTCACATCCTCGCTCGCTATAATCGGGATATCCCGTCTCGTTACGATGTTGCGGGGTTGGTCCGCCTGTTCGGCCCTGCCCCTGCCACCCGCCTCTTGTCTAGGGGACGGGGCGGTTGCCGCGTAGTGGCGAAATCTGGCCGTTCGCAGGGGGGTGCGATGAGCCTGACTATTGAAATGCAATCGGACCTGCCGGCGCGGGCCCCGGCGGCGCGCCTGCCGGACTGGTCGCGTCCGGATGAGGTCGCGGCCGCCATCGATATGATTCGCAGGCATCCCCGCTTCGATGAGGCGCGGATGCTCGCCATTCGTGGCATCGTCGATGGCTTCCGCGCGATGCCCGTGCTGAACCTCGTCATGAACGATCGGGGCCGCTTTCTCTTCCTGACGGCGGCGCTCGGCTTTCATGTCGATCCGGATCCAAACGGCAACGGCTTGCTGCCGAGCCGGCTCCTCGCCTTCTGCGAGGAAGGCGCGGTGTGCAGCCGCGGGCGGGCCAAGGCGATGCTCGCGGCGCTGCGCTGGGCCGGCTATCTCGATCCCGCACCGCCAACTGGCGACGGGAGAGCGCGGCCGCTGGTTCCCACCGAAAGCATGATGCGCATGGTCCGCGACCGCTGGCGCGCGCAGATCCGCATTGCCGCCGTGATCGAGCCGGCGATCGAGGCGGCCGGCTCCGCGCTCGAGGAAGATCCTATCTTCGTCTGCTACATGGCGCGCGCCTATATCGCGATGTTCCGACAGGGCTTCCGTCTGCTCGACCATGCCCCGGCGCTCAAGCCGCTCGCCGAGCGCAATGCGGGCATCCCGATCCTGCTGATGACCTATCTCGCCGCACGCGAAGCGACGCCACCGCCCTCGATCGCGGCGCTGTCGCGCCGCTTCGGCGTCTCGCGCGCCCATGTGCGGGAAACACTGCGGGCCGCCCAGAACGACGGCTTGCTGGCATCGGACGGAGACACCGGCGACATCGGCAACTTCGCGGCGCTCGACGACAACATCGCCGATTTCTTCGCGGCGACGCTGCTGACCTTCATCGGCACATCGACCAGTGCGCTCGCCGAACGGGCGGGCGCCGTCAGGCCTTAGCGCGGGAACTCGATGCCCATCTCGCGATAGCGCTCGGGATCGTCGGCCCAGTTCTCGCGCACCTTGACGAACAGGAAGAGGTGGACCGGCTTTTCGGCCATCTCCTGGATGTCGGCCCGCGCCGCCATGGAGATCGCCTTGATCGTCTCGCCCTTGTGGCCGATCACGATCCGCTTCTGGCTCTCGCGCTCGACATAGATCGTCTGCTCGATCCGGGCGGAGCCGTCGGGAAGATCCTTCCACTGCTCGGTCTCGACCGTCGAGGCATAGGGCAGCTCGTCATGCAGGCGCAGGAACAGCTTCTCGCGCGTGATCTCCGCGGCGAGCGCGCGCAGCGGCAGGTCGGAGACCTGGTCCTCGGGATAGAGCCACGGCCCGGGCGGCACGGCGCCGGCGAGATAGGAGAGAAAATCCGGGCAGCCGTCGCCGGAGAGCGCAGAGATCAGGAAGGTGCGCTCGAACTTCACGCGATCATTGGCCTTGGCGACCATTTCCAGCAGCGTCTCGTGCCGGACCTGGTCGATCTTGTTCAGGATCAGGATCTTCGGCTGGTGCACATCGGCCAGCTTGCCGAGGATGCCGTTCACGTCATCGCCGAGCCCGCGCTCCGCATCGACGAGCAGCGCAACGAGATCCGCATCCTTCGCTCCGCCCCAGGCCGTATCGACCATGGCGCGGTCGAGCCGCCGCTTCGGACGGAAAATGCCGGGCGTATCGACGAAGATGATCTGCGAGGCGCCTTCGATCGCGATGCCGCGCATGATGGCGCGCGTCGTCTGCACCTTGTGCGTGACGATCGAGATCTTGGTTCCGACCAGCCGGTTGAGAAGCGTCGACTTGCCCGCGTTCGGCGCGCCGATGAGCGCAACGAAGCCGCAGCGCGTCGGCGTCGATTCCTCGCCCTGCGGCTCATCCATTGCGCGTTCCTCAGACACCATTTCCCGCCTTCCATACGCCTGCGGCGATCAGCATCGCGCTCGCCGCGGCTTGCTCGGCCTCGCGCCGAGAACGTCCCTTGCCGAGCACCGAATGCATGCCCGTGGTCGAGACCTCGACGACGAAGTTCGGCGCGTGGTCCGGCCCGCTCCGGTCGACAATCTCGTAGCGGGGCGCCGCGAGGCCCCTGCCCTGCGCCCATTCCTGCAGCGTCGTCTTGGCATCGCGCAGCGGCGCGGCCCAGTTGAGCATACGCTCGCGCCAGTGCCGCCCGATGAAGCCGCTGGCGACATCGAGCCCGCCATCCAGGAACAGCGCGCCGATCACCGCCTCGCAGACATCGCCGAGAATCGCGGCCTTCTTGCGTCCGCCCGATTGCTGTTCGCCGCCGCCGAGCCGGATCCAGGCGTCGAGCCCGATGCCGAGCGCGACTTCGGCGCAGCTCTCATTGCGCACGAGCCCGTTCAGGCGGCGCGCCAGCTCTCCCTCATCCGCATCGGGAAAGGCATCGAGCAGCATGTCGGCGATCACGAGCGCCAGCACGCGGTCGCCGAGAAACTCGAGCCGCTGATAGCTCTCGCCGGGCGAGAGCTTGTCTTCCGCGACGGCGCTGGCATGAGTCAGCGCGCGCGACAGAAGCAAAGGCTTGGTGAAGCTGTGTCCGAGGCGGTCTTCGAGGGGACGGAGGAGTTCGTTCATCCCGATCCGTTGATTCTGGTGAAGAGACGGTCAAAGCGGACCGTCCAGGGCCAGCGCCAGAACTGCCAGGCGGGGTCGCCCTCCTTGACGGAGAAGAACACCAGTTCGGCGCGGCCGACGAAATTCTCGAACGGAACATAGCCGACGGCGCCGAGCACGCGGCTGTCCATCGAATTGTCCCGGTTGTCGCCCATCATGAAATAGCTGTCCGGGGGAACCTCGAAGACGGGCGTATTGTCCGAGAAGGAATGCGGATCGAGGTCGAGCACGTCATAGGAGATGCCCTTCTGGATCGTGCCGTCGGGCAGCTTGTAGTCGGGGAGCGTCTCGCGATAACGCGCGGCATGCACCTCGGCGCCGAACTCGTCCGTCGTGACGTAGTCTTCGACGCGCTCCTTCTTCACGGCCTGACCGTTGAGGTAGAGCACGCCGTCGATCATCTGCACCTTGTCGCCCGGCAGACCGATCACGCGCTTGATGTAATCGACGCTCGGATCGCGCGGCAGGCGGAAGACGGCGACATCGCCGCGCACCGGCTTGCTCGCCCAGATGCGGCCCGTGAAGAGATCGGGCGAGAGCGGCAGAGAATACTTGCTGTAGCCGTAGGCGTATTTCGAAACGAAGATGTAATCGCCGACCAGCAGCGTTGCCTTCATCGAGCCTGATGGAATGTTAAACGGCTGGAAAAGGAAGGTCCGCACGATCAATGCGAGGAGCAGCGCCTGGACGACGATCTTGACGGTTTCGCCCGTTCCGCCGCGCTCAGACTTGTACTTCTCGCTCGCCACGCTCATGGGTCCTTCCAATGATCCTCAAAAACCGCCGCGCGGCCGGCTCGACCAGTGTGAAATGGTTCATAACGGGTCGCCCGCTGCGGCGCAACGCGGCGCTGCGGCGATTGTGACGGCCGTCTCCTTTGCCGGGGAATTCAACTAGCGCGGTAGCGCCTCGATCACGACGAAGGCCTGGGCGAGCGGATAGTCGTCGGTGATGGTGAGGTGGACGACCCCGACATGGCCCGGCGGCAGGATGGCCGCGAGCCGCTCGGCCGCGCCGCCGGTCAGCGCCATGGTCGGCTGGCCGCTCGGCAGATTGACGACGCCCATGTCGCGCCAGAACACGCCCTGGTTGAGACCGGTGCCAAGCGCCTTGGCGCAGGCCTCCTTGGCGGCGAAGCGCTTCGCATAGGACGCCGCGCGCTGCTTGCGCCGGTCGGACTTCGCCCGCTCGATCTCGGTGAACACCCGCTCCGTAAAGCGCGCGCCATGCCGCTCCAGCGTCTGCTCGATGCGGCGAATGTCGATGAGATCGCTGCCGAGGCCGATGATCAATTGTCGAATCCTCGCCATGAAGACGCCTTGGCAACCGCCAAAAGCCGACTGACTGTTGCGATTTGGCGCAACCGGAACGCCGAACTACCGATGAAGGCGTCATCCCGGCGAAAGCCGGGATCCATACAGCCGCGGCCTTGGGAGCTAGAATAAAGCCAAGTCACGTCTGGTTCCAATTGGCCGGGATGCAAACGACCACCGCCTCGGCTGAATGGACCCCGGCTTTCGCCGGGGTGACGGCAGAGCATGTGCCTCCCGCCAGTAAGGCCTGAATCACCGGCCGGACTGGCTTCACGTTTTCACTCCGGCTGCACGACCGCCGGGGCGCGCGCCTCGTCCATCAGCTGCCGCATCTTGCGGATCGAGGCGTCGAGGCCGATGAAGATCGCCTCGCCGATCAGGAAATGGCCGATATTGAGCTCGCGGATCTCCGGGATCGCGGCGATCGGCTTCACCGTATCGTAGGAGAGGCCATGGCCGGCATGGACCTCGAGCCCGATCGAGGCGCCATAGGCGGCGGCCTCGACGATGCGCATCCGCTCGAACTCGAAGGCGCCGGGGCCGGAGTGGAACGCCTCGCAATAGGAGCCGGTGTGGATTTCGACCACCGGCGCGCCGAGCGCCCGCGCGGCGTCGAACTGCTCCCGGTCGGCGGCGATGAACAGCGAGACACGAATGCCGGCGACGGAAAGCTCGCGCACCATGGGGGCGAGCGCGTTGAACTGGCCGGCGGCGTCGAGCCCGCCCTCGGTCGTGCGCTCCTCGCGCCGCTCCGGCACGATGCAGGCCGCATGCGGCCGGTGACGCAGCGCGATCGAGACCATTTCGCGGGTCGCGGCCATTTCGAAATTGAGCGGCAGGGCGATCTGTTCGCGCAGCCGTGCAATATCGGCGTCGCCGATATGGCGCCGGTCCTCGCGCAGATGCGCCGTGATGCCGTCGGCGCCCGCCTCCGCCGCAATCCGCGCCGCGCGCAGCGGCTCGGGATGATCACCGCCGCGCGCGTTGCGGATGGTGGCGACATGATCGATGTTGACACCGAGCCTGAGGTTGCGGGCGGCGCTCATGAAATCCTCCTCTCAGGAACGGTTGCCGTGCAGTTCGCGCCTGCGGATCGCGACACGCTCGCGCCGCGCGGTGCGGAAGGCGTCCGTCGCATAGTAGACGGCGATATAGGAAATCGTCGCCGTCACCAGCGCAACCGGAATCGAACCGATCAGCATCGGCTCGAAGATCGGCCAGATGGAATGGGCGGAATCGCTGAGGAGGCCGTGCGAGATCTGCCGGAAGCTCAACGCTTCGGGCCGCCGGCCGAACCAGCCGAGCACGAGGCCGCCGGTCTCATAGGTCGTGAGCCAGATGATCGGAAAGGTCAGCGGATTGCCGATCGTGGTGCCGAGCACGGCGGCCAGCACATTGCCACGGACCAGATAGGCGGCGACGAAGCACAGCAGATAGTGAAAGCCGACAAAGGGCGTCATAGAAAGCGCGACGCCGACCGCGAAGCCCGCCGCGACCGAATGCGGGCTGCCGGACATGCGCATCAGCCGCTTCGAATGATAGCGCACGGCCCGCTTGAAGCCGCGCCGCGGCCACATCACGTGGCTGAACTTCTCATGGAAGCGGAGGGGCTTGCGGCGACGGAAGAGCATCGGATCGTGTGCTGGCCGGTTCAGGCCATGGTGCGACTACCCGGCTTGACCGGCGGTATGGCGGCCAATTCGGGCGGAAGCTGGTCGGCCGGATAGGCCGGCACCTTATATTCGGTGAGCGCGATGAGCGGCGCGCCCGCATCGGCCTCGCCGGCGGAGCGGTCGATCAGGCAGGCGACGGCGACGACCTCCGCGCCGAGCGGCTTCAGCGCCTCGATCGTCTCGCGGCAGGAAAGGCCGGTCGAGATGATGTCCTCGACCACGAGCACGCGCGTGCCCGGCTTCATCTCGAAGCGGCGCAGGCGGAAGACGCCGTTCTCGCGCTCGACCCACATCGCGGGCACGCCGAGATGGCGCGCGGTCTCGTAACCCGGGATGAGGCCGCCGATCGCCGGCGACACGATCGCGTCGAAGGTGATGCCGCTCGCGCGGATCTTGTCGGCCAGCGCCTTGCAGAGCCGCTCCGTCCGGTCCGGATGCATGAAGACGCGCGCCTTCTGCAGAAAGATCGGGCTGCGGAGGCCCGACGTCAGGATGAAATGGCCCTCGAGCAGGGCGCCGGACTGACGGAAGATGTCGAGGACTTCGGACTGGTTCATCGCTTCGCTTCGATTCTGGCCTGGCGCGCTCATGCGTTGACGCGGTTGGCCGAGGAGACCACGTGGCGCTCGCGCAAATCGCCGAGAAGGCGGTTCAGATGCTTCAAGTCCCACACTTCGAGGTCGATCGACAACTGCGAAAAATCGGGCGCGCTCTTCACGATCTTCAGGTTGGAGATGTTGCCGTCATTGTCGGCGATCACCTGGGCGATCTGGGCGAGCGTGCCCGGCTCGTTGATGGCGATCACCTCGATCTGCGCCGGGAAGCGCTCGCGATTGGCCGCGTCGATATCCCAGCGCACGTCGAGCCAGCGCTCGGGCTGATCGTCGAATTCCTTGAGGCTCGGCGACTGGATCGGATAGATCGTGATCCCCTCGCCCGGCGCCAGAATACCGACGATCCGGTCGCCCGGCACCGCGCCGCCCTCGGGCGCGAAGCGCACCGGCACATCGCCATGCAGGCCGCGGATCGGGATGGCATGCGCGTCGGGCGCCTCGCCGGGCACGCGGAACATCATGCCCGAGCCCTGCTTGAGGCCGAACCAGCCCGCCTCGCCGGCGCCATTGCCGCCCTTGGGCACCGCCGCGCGCTCTTCCTTGTGGTCGGGATAGACCGCCTTCAGCACATTCGCCGACGGGATCTCGCCGCGCCCGACCGAGGCGAGCATGTCCTCGACATTCTGCTGCGCGAGGCGCGACAGCGCGCCCTTCAGCTTCTCCTCGGAGAATTCACGCCCTGCCCGCTCGAAGGCGCGCTCGACGATCTTGCGGCCGAGGCCGGCATATTGCTTGCGGATCGCGGTGCGCGCGGCGCGGCGAATCGAGGCACGCGCCTTGCCGGTGACGGCGATCGATTCCCAGGCG
Source organism: Kaistia hirudinis (assembly GCF_014196455.1). Lineage (GTDB taxonomy): Bacteria > Pseudomonadota > Alphaproteobacteria > Rhizobiales > Kaistiaceae > Kaistia > Kaistia hirudinis. The sequence goes on along the minus strand of NZ_JACIDS010000001.1, from coordinate 186,767 downwards.
GGCGGCGGCACCTGCCCCTTGGCGGTGATGATCTCGACCTCGTCGCCGTTCTTCAGCTCCGTGGTCAGCGGCATCATGCGCCCGTTCAGCTTGCAGCCGACGCAGGTGTCGCCGATGTCGGTATGGACCGCATAGGCGAAGTCGATCGGCGTCGCGCCGCGCGGCAGCGCGATGAGCCGGCCCTTGGGCGTGAAGCAGAACACCTGGTCGTGGAAGAGCTCGAGCTTGGTGTTCTCGAGGAACTCCTCCGGCGTGTCGCCCTCGGCGAGCATCTCGACCGTACGGCGGAGCCAGGTATAGGCGCGGCTCTCGTCCGAACGGCGACCGCCGACCTTGTCCTTGTAGAGCGCATGCGCCGCGATGCCGTATTCGGCGACGTCGTCCATGTCGCGCGTGCGGATCTGCAGCTCGACGCGCTGGCGGCCGGGACCGACCACCGTCGTATGGATCGAACGGTAATCGTTCTGCTTCGGCGTCGAGATATAGTCCTTGAAACGCCCCGGCACGGTCGGCCAGGTCGTGTGCACGATGCCGAGCGCCGCGTAGCAATCCGAGAGCTTTTCGACGATCACGCGAAAGCCGATGATATCCGAAAGCTGCTCGAAGGAGACGGCCTTGCGCTCCATCTTGCGGAAGATCGAATAGGGTCGCTTCTCGCGGCCATAGACCTTCGCTTCCATGCCGTTCTTGGTGAACTTGTCGCCGAGATCCTTCTCGATCTCCTCGATCAAGCCGCGATTCTTGACGCGGATCTCGGCGAGGCGATCGGTGATGGCGCGATGAGCCTCGGGATTGACCACCTTGAAGGCCAGCTCCTCGAGTTCCTCGCGCATGTCGTGCATGCCCATGCGCCCGGCGAGCGGGGCATAGATCTCGAGCGTTTCTTCCGCGATGCGGCCGCGCTTCTCCTCCGGCATGAAATGGAGGGTGCGCATATTGTGCAGCCGGTCCGCCAGCTTGACCAGCAGGACGCGCACATCCTCGGAGATGGCGAGAAGCAGCTTGCGGAAATTCTCGGCCTGCGCCGCCCGCTTGGAAACGAGGTCGAGGCGCTTGATCTTGGTGAGGCCCTCGACGAGGCGGCCGATATCCTCGCCGAACATGCCGTCGATCTCGGACCGCGTCGCGTCGGTATCCTCGATCGTGTCGTGCAGCAGCGCAACCGCGATGGTCGAATCGTCGAGCTTGAGATCCGTCAGGATCGCCGCGACTTCGAGCGGATGCGAGAAATAGGGGTCGCCATTGGCGCGCTTCTGCGTGCCATGCTTCTGCATGGCATAGACATAGGCCTTGTTGAGCAACCCCTCGTCGGCCTGCGGATTATACCGCTGGACCCGCTCGAGGAGCTCGTACTGGCGCATCATGGGCGCGGCTTCCGGGCGATACGGAGCCGGGACTGATCCCGGCCACACTCAACCAATATAAGCGCGCCTTCTGTCGTCTACGATGGCAGCCTCGCGCGGAACCGGCGCTCGGAACGCCTTAGAAATCGTCCTGCTTGTCGGGCGGAACCATGCTCTCGAGGCCGCGCAGCAGTTCCTCTTCCGACATGCGGTCGAAAGCGACGCCATTGTCCTCGGCAACGTCCTCGTCGCCGGCGGCCAGCATCGCCAGATCCTGCTCGGGCTCGTCCACCTCGACATATTTCTGCAGCGAGTGGATGAGATCTTCCTTGAGATCGTCCGGGGCGATCGTCTCGTCGGCGATCTCGCGCAGTGCAACGACGGGGTTCTTGTCATTGTCGCGATGAATGGTCAGCTGCGAGCCGCTGGCGATCATACGGGCGCGATGCGCGGCGAGCAGGACGAGTTCGAAGCGATTGTCGACCTTGTCGACGCAATCTTCCACGGTCACGCGTGCCATGGGGTCTCCTCAACGGATCCTGACGGGGTTCGAGCGGGGACACATAAGCGGCGTATGGGGAGAAAGCAAGGCAGATCCGATATCACCGCACTTTACGTCACCCGTTTTCCCGGCAGTTTACCATTTCGCCGCAAGTCTTAGCGAAACGTTTGCGAGGGCCCGTTTCCCACGATATTGATTCAAAGTTGCCGGTTCGGATCCCCACGCGCTGCACCGCAGAAGTGCAGACACGCCAACCCAGTTGGACACTAAATATTATGCTCGAATCCAGAGAGAAGATTGCACTTTTCATTGACGGTGCCAATCTCTACGCGACAGCCAAGTCGCTCGCCTTCGATATAGACTACAAGAAGCTCCTGGCGGAATTCCAGTCCAGAGGCTATTTGCTGCGGGCGTATTATTATACCGCCCTGTCAGAAGATCAGGAATATTCCTCGATCCGCCCGCTGATCGACTGGCTCGACTACAATGGCTACTCGGTCGTGACCAAGCCGACCAAGGAGTTCTTCGATTCGACCGGCCGCCGCAAGATCAAGGGCAACATGGACATCGAGCTCGCGATCGACGTGATGGAGCTCGCGGATCATGTCGATCACATCGTGCTCTTCTCGGGCGACGGCGATTTCCGTTCCCTGGTCGAGGCGGTTCAGCGCAAGGGCCGCAAGGTGTCCGTCGTCTCGACGCTCGCCACGCAGCCGCCGATGATCGCCGACGAGCTGCGCCGCCAGGCCGACCACTTCATCGACATCGTCACGCTGCAGTCCAAGGTCGGCCGTGACCCGAGCGAGCGCGCGCATCGCGCGGCCGAGCGCCAGCAGGCACCGGCGAGCTTCGAGGACGAGTTCGACGAGGAAGTCTGACGCGAGCGCGCCCCAGCCGCCTATCCCTATGAGTCTCGCCTCGATCGGCCCCGATCGCGACTGTCCGCTCTGCCCGCGTCTGGTCGGCTTTCGCGAGCATTGGCGCGAGCGCGAGCCCGGCTGGCACAATGCGCCCGTCCCCTCCTTCGGTGCTGCCGACGCGCGCCTGCTGATCGTCGGCCTCGCGCCGGGGCTCAGGGGCGCCAACCGCACCGGACGCCCCTTCACCGGCGACTACGCCGGTGACCTTCTCTATGGAACGCTCATCGCGTTCGGCTTTGCCCGCGGCCGCTTCGAGGCGCGCCCGGATGACGGGCTGGAACTCGTCGACGCCGCCATCACCAATGCCGTGCGCTGCGTTCCGCCGGAGAACAAGCCGACGACGGAAGAGATCCGGACTTGCCGGCCTTTCCTCGGCGAGACCATCGCCGCCATGCCCCGCCTCACGGCTGTCGTCGCGCTCGGCAAGATCGCGCATGATTCGCTGATCGTCGCGCTCGGCCGGCGCATGGCAGCCCATCGCTTCGGCCATGGCGCGATCCATGAGATCGACGGCCTGACCGTTTTCGACAGCTATCACTGCTCCCGCTACAACACGAACACAGGCGTCCTGACGCCGGACATGTTCCGCGACGTGTTCGCCTCGGTGCGGCGCCACATTGGCGCCTGACGCGCGCCACAATCCAGAAACCTCCGGAAAAATACCGCAACATTGACGCAGAATGCGTGACATTTTCGTCGCTTGTACCGACTGGTAACATTTCCGTGAGATTTAATGCAACCTACTGATATTAAATGATTTAATGGCGATTTTGCCCGTATCAACATTCGCCATCTGTAGCTATTTGGTAACTCACCCTTATAAACAGCTTACCGCCCGGTATCGCCGCTTCACGACTCCGGCGAACGGCGATACCAATTTGTTTGCCGGGGGGCTGGACGCCGACCCGCAACGACAGCGGTCAGACGGACGCTTTTCCGGCGCATCAGCGACGGGGGAGGAAAGCAAGTCTGGCCCCTAAGAACCGGAGAACCACCATGCTTCTAAGGAAACTGCTTTTCGGCTCGGCGGCAGCCATGTTCGCGGTCGGCGGCGCTCACGCGGCGGATCTCACGGTCGCCGAGCCGGTCGACTATGTGAAGGTTTGCGACGCTTTCGGCGCGGGCTTCTACTATTCGCCCGGCACCGACACCTGCATCAAGGTCGGCGGCTATGTGAAGTTCGGCACCTCGGTCGGCAACACCGATTACGGTGACTACAACAGCGCTTATCCGAATTCGCAGTGGTCGAACTTCTACACCGAAGTGTCGATCCAGCTGACCGCGTCCTCGGTCACCGAGTTCGGTAACCTGACCGGCTTCATCGACATGCGCGCCCAGACGGGCAACACCGGCTCGTTCAGCGAGTCGCTGACGCAGGCCGCCAACGCCGTCACCAAGACCGCCTATATCGACAGCGCCTACCTGCAGCTCGGACCGATCAAGGCTGGTTACTTCACCTCGCTGTTCGATTTCGGCCGTGGCTACAACGACACGGGCTTCTTCGGCTCGGACACGACGGCCGACCAGATCCAGCTGAACTACGCTGTCAACGGCTTCGGCCTCGCGCTCTCGGTCGAAGACCAGCGCGACCGTGGTTCGACCGGCAACACCGACGGCCTGCAGAGCAGCACGACGCTGTATGCGACGGGCACGACGCCGCCCGTTGGCGTGTCGAAAGTCTACTACCAGGGCGGTTCGGATAACATCCCGAGCGTCATCGGCGCGGTGAGCTATTCCTCGGGCATCTTCTCGACGAAGATCGCCGCCGCCTACACCGAGATCGCGCTCGACCGTACGGGCACGGGCTCGGCGGCCGATCCGCTGACCTACACTTCGCAGCAGGGCTGGGCCGTCGGCGGCAATGTCGAGTTCGCGCTCGACAGCTTCTCCGCTGGCGACAAGTTCGTGATCGCCGCCGCCTATGGCGACAACGCGAACTCGTTCACGGGTATCGCTGGCGGCACCTCGGTGGCCGGCCTCTCCGGATACACGACGCAGACGATCGCTGCGGTCGCCGAGGGCACCAGCTGGAGTGTCGGTGCGTCCTACAAGCATGTCTGGACCCCGTCCGTCTGGTCGGCGATCTCGGCAGGCTACGCCTCCTATAGCGGCGACGGAGCCTGGCATGGCGCCGACTCGCTCGATGCGTGGCGCGGCATCGCCGGTGTTGGCTGGACGCCGGTCAAGGGCCTCGATGTCCTGCTCGAGGGCTCCTACAACAAGGTCGAAGGCGAAGGGTCGATCGCCGACGGCGACGCTTGGTCGGGCGTGCTCTGGCTCAAGCGTTCCTGGTAATCAAGAACTCGACCTGACTTCCTGAACCCACCCCTGGGAAAAGCCTGAAGGCCCGCCGCGAGGCGGGCCTTTTTTCGTCCGCGGCGCGGGAACCGTGGCTGGAGACTCATCGCGGCCATGGCGGTCCGGACCCGCACGGGACGTCGTCCTCCAAGCACAAATCGCATGGGCGATGGATGGGCCGCTCTGCACTTCTGCCTCCCTGAGAGGCAATCGTCCCTGAGGCCTCTTAGCTCTTCACACGTCCAGCCGGTGTCATTGCCGGGCTTGACCCGGCAATCCAGACTCTCTGACCATCTCGACGCATGCCGCAGGAAGGCCGGTTAGCCAGGCCAGCCCTGCCACGACACGATCCCGACGGCGGTGAACTTCGAACTGGCCAAAGGTCGATCCAGCTTGAGGCGGTGGTGACAGAGGCAGCCATAGCGATCGCCCCCACGCGACGGCGCGCGGAGCTGAACGGCGGCGGGCCGATCCGGTAGGTGGATTGTTCCGGGGATGCCTGGAAGACGCGTTCAGCCGCGGTCGCGCAGCAGACGGCTCTTCTCGCGGTTCCAGTCCCGCTCTTTTTCGGTCGCGCGCTTGTCGTGCAGCTTCTTGCCGCGCGCGAGCGCGATCTCGACCTTCGCCCGCCCCTTGGCGTTGAAATAGATCTTGAGCGGGACGATCGTCATCCCCTCGCGCTGCACGGCGACGGCGAGGCGGCCGATCTCCTTCTTGTGCAGCAGCAGCTTACGCGGGCGGCGCGTCTCGTGGTTGAAGCGGTTGGCCTCGAGATATTCCGGGATATAGGCGTTGTAGAGCCAGACCTCGCCACCCCGCTCCGCCGCATAGGAGTCGCTGATCGTCGAGCGGCCGCCACGCAGCGACTTGATCTCCGTGCCGGTCAGCTGGATGCCGGCCTCGAAGGTCTGTCCGATCTCGAAGTCGAACCGGGCGCGGCGATTGTCGGCCGCCAGCTTGTAGCGCGCGCTGTCCGGGGCGGCGGTCATTGCGGTGTTCCGGTCAGTTGACCAGCCCCGCATGCACCATGGCGGCGCGGATCGCGGAACGGGTGGTCTCGGAGATCGACACCAGCGGCAGGCGCACGCGATCCTCGACACGGTCGAGCAGCGAGAGCGCGTATTTCACGCCGGTGGGGTTAGGCTCGATGAACAGCGCGTTGTGCAGCGGCATCAGGCGGTCCTGGTAGGCGAGCGCCTTGGCGTAGTCGCCGGACAGGCACGCTTCCTGGAACTCCGAGCACAGCTTCGGCGCGACATTCGAGGTCACGGAAATGCAGCCATGGCCGCCATGCGCATTGAAAGCGAGCGCCGTGCCGTCCTCGCCCGAGAGCTGGAGGAACTCCGGGCCCATGGCGTGGCGCTGCAGGCTGACGCGGTCGAGCTTGGCCGTGGCGTCCTTGACGCCGATGATGTTCGGCAGCTCGAACAGCCGCGCCATCGTCTCGACGCTCATGTCGATCACCGAGCGCGGCGGGATGTTGTAGATGATGATCGGGATGCCGATGGCGTCGTTGATCGCCTTGAAGTGCTGGTAGAGCCCTTCCTGGTTCGGCTTGTTGTAATAGGGCGTGACGACGAGCACGGCGTCCGCGCCCGCGTGCTCCGCGTGGCGGGCGAGGTCGATCGCCTCGAGCGTGTTGTTCGAGCCGGCACCGGCGATCACGGGGACGCGGCCGGCCGCGACCTCGATCGTGATCTCGACCACGCGCTTGTGCTCGTCATGGCTCAGCGTCGGGCTTTCGCCCGTGGTGCCGACCGGCACAAGGCCGTGCGTGCCCTCGGCGATCTGCCAATCCACGAAGGCGCGAAGCCGGGCCTCGTCGACGCCCGCCGCGCTCATCGGCGTGACCATCGCCGTGATCGAACCCCTGAACATGACCCGCTTCCGTCCCATTGCCGTCAATTGGCCTGATTCCGTCCCGATAGAGCGGAGACGGCGAGGTGCCGCGATCGTGTCGCGTCTTACCTCGGGCCGGGAACATAGTCTCAGCTTCGTGGCAGGGCAAGGACCGGGTCCTCGGGCGGGAGACCGGGCGTCAAGCCTTTGTTCACCATGGACCCCGTACGCTTGGCGGACGACGTCCACGAACCGGACTGTGACGGCGATCATGGCTGCTGTATGGTTGAGCGACCATGATTTCGCCCGCCGACCGGCAAAGAGGAAGAGCGGAACGATGGCGCAGTATTTTGGCGACAAGCGACGGCGGAACCGGATCCTGCGGGCGGCGCTCGGTGCGCTGATCGCATTCGGCCCGGTCAGCGACGCCTTTGCCGCCCCCAAGCCGCGGCCCAATCCGTCGCGCCAGGGCGACGACGACATGGTGACGGCGGCGATCACGCCCGTCAGCAAGCCGGAATCGGTCCAGCGCGCCAGCGCGGCGGCGCCAGCCAACGACCTCCTGACCTCGCTCTCCCCGAGCCAGCTCGGCCTCGAGGCGGCGCTGAAGCTCATCGACGACGGCCAGGTCGGCAAGGCGGCGGCGATCGGGCGCATGATGCCCGACCAGACCAACCGGCACATCATCCAGTGGCTGGTCGCGCAGAGCGGCAGTCCCGACGTCACCGTCACGGAAATCACGCAGACCGCGCAAGAGCTGGCCGACTGGCCGGGGCAATCGATGCTGCGCCGCCGCGCCGAACAGGCGCTGAAGCGGATGAACGCCGATCCGCAGACGATCATCTCCGCCTTCTCCGGCACCGATCCGGGCTCCTCGGAGGGGCTGATCCTCCTGACCGGCGCACTGGTCCAGGCCGGCAAGACCAAGGAAGCCGCCGCGCTGCTGCGTCCGCGCTGGCGCAAGGATTCCTTCTCCGATGCGAACGAGCAGCAGATCCTGCAGCAGTTCGGCAATCTTCTGACGCCGGCGGACCACAAGGCCCGCATGGACAAGTTCTTCTATGACGACGACGCGACCGAGGGTCTCGCCGTCTCCAAGCTGCTCGATGCCGACACGCGCCAGCTGGCCGCGGCGCGCGCGGCGGTCATCCGCCGCGACAAGAACGCAGCCGCGCTGCTGACAAAGGTGCCGGGCCGGCTGCAGAAGGATCCCGGCTATCTCTATTCGAAGACGCAGTTCCTGCGCCGCGCCGAGCGTTATCAGGACGCCGCCAAGGTCATGCTGCAGGCGCCGCGCGAGCCGAGCAAGCTGGTCGATCCCGATGCGTGGTGGATCGAGCGGCGCGTGCTTTCGCGCGAACTGCTCGACCTCCGCGATCCCCGCACGGCCTACAAGCTCGTCGCGGAGCACGCCGCCGAATCGAGCAGCAACCAGGCCGACGCCGAATTCCATGCCGGCTGGTACGCGCTGCGCTTCCTGAACGACCCCGCCACGGCACGCCGCCATTTCGCGGCGATCCAGGCGGTGTCGACCATGCCGCTCAGCCAGTCGCGCGCCGAATATTGGCTCGGCCGCTCCGCCGAGGCGATGGGCGACAAGGCCGAGGCCGTCGCGCAGTACCGTCTCGCCGCCGCCTATCCGACCACCTTCTACGGCCAGCTCGCCGCGGCGAAGCTCGGCATGAAGCAGCTCGCGCTGTCGAAGCCGCCGGAGGCCGATGGCGCGACGAAGAAGCGCTTCGCCAGCCGCGAGATGGTCCAGGCGATCCAGCGCTTCTCGGCGGCAGGCTATGACGACCGCGCGCAGGCATTCTACATGCAGCTCGCCGACACGCTGACCAACCCGTCCGAGATCGCGCTGCTGGCGCAGATGGCGGAGAAGAGCGGCAAGCACCAGATCGCGCTGCAGATCGGCAAGAAGGCCTATGTCCGCGGCCTGCCGGTGGAGACGCTCGCCTTCCCGATCGCCGCGATCCCGCGCTCCGTGAAGACGACCAGCATCGAGAAGTCGATCGTCTATGCGATCGCCCGCCAGGAAAGCGCCTTCAACCCGGCAGCGGTTTCGCGCGCCGGCGCGCTCGGCCTGCTGCAGCTGATGCCCGCGACGGCGAAGATGGTCGCGAAGTCGACCGGCGTGCCGTTCAACGCGAAGCGCCTGACCTCCGATCCCGGCTACAACGCGACGCTGGGCGCTGCCCATCTCGCGGACCTCGTCGGCGACTTCAACGGCTCCTACATCATGTCGTTCGCCGCCTATAATGCCGGCAAGAGCCGCGTGATGCAGTGGGTGGCGCAGTATGGCGACCCGCGCGATCCCAATGTCGACGCGATCGACTGGATCGAGCGCATCCCCTTCACCGAGACGCGCAACTACGTCCAGCGCTGCACGGAGAACCTGCAGGTCTATCGCGCACGGCTCGGCGAGCCGGCCCTGGTGATCAACCAGGACCTCCACCGCGGCCGGCCGGGCTGACGGCGGCCCGGGAATGGAATCTGAGTCGTTCTTCTTCCAGAGCCGCGACGGCCTGCGCCTCCATGGCGAGGACTATCGCGGCGACAACCCTGCCCTCCTCCCGGCTGTCTGCCTTCCGGGCCTGACTCGCACCGTCCGGGATTTTTACGCCTTGGCGCTGCGGCTTCGGGCCGAGGGCCGGCGCGTGATCGCCTTCGATCTGCGCGGTCGCGGCCGCTCGGATCGCGACCCGACGGGGAAGAGCTATCTCCCGGTCGTCGAGGCGCAGGACGTGCTCGAAGGCATGGCAGATCGCGGCATCGCGCGTGCCGCCTTCATCGGGACCTCGCGCGGCGGCATCGTCACCATGGTGATCGGAGGCATGGCGCCCGCGGCGGTCGGCGCGGCTGTGCTCAACGATATCGGCAGCGTCATCGACACGGCGGGCCTCCGGCGCATCGGCGCGCGGCTCGGCAAGGCGCGTCCGCCCGCAAGCTGGCGCGATGCGGCCGACCAGCTCGCCGAATCGCTCGGCGACGAATTCCCCGCCTTCGGGCCGGACGACTGGCTGCGGCAGGCGCATCTGATCTTTGCCGAGCAGGACGGGCTGCCCGTTGCCGACTATGATCCGAACGTCGCCGCCGGCTTCAGCGAGATCAAGGCGGATGCGCCGCCGGTCGACCTCTCGCCGGCCTTTGCGAGCCTTGCCGCTGCCCCGGTGCTGGTCGTCCGCGGCGCCTGCTCTCACCTTTTGAGTCGCGAGACGGTCGCCGCCATGAGCGCGGCGCATCCGAAGCTCGAATCCTTCGAGGTCGAGGGCCAGGGCCACGCGCCGGAACTCGACGGCCCCGTCGCGGCACGGATCACGGATTTCCTCGCGCGCGTCGCCGGCTGAAACGGCAGCGCGTCAGACGGACTCGCCGTCCGCCTTCGACGCGCCGGTCGATGTCTCGGCCGTCCCAGCCTCTGTCGGCTCGGCTGCCGGATCGGCCGACACCTCCTCCGCCTGCTTCTTGCCCTTGCCGCGCTTGGCGCGCTGCTTCGGCGGCTTTTTCGGCGGCGTGCGGATCGCGGCCTCCGGATCGTCGGAACCCGCGACGCGCGTCGCCTGCCCGACCCAGTCGCGCTCGCGCACGGCGTCGCCAATATCGAGGAAGGCCCCGATCCAGGCGACCTCCTGCGGAGTCCAGGCGGCGATCTGGCTGAAATGATAGATGCCGATCGCGGCGAGCCGCGCGGCGTGGCGCTTGCCGAGGCCGCGTATGGCCGTCAGCTCGTCCGGGCTGCCATGGCGCGGACCGGCCAGCACGACGGGCCGTGTGCCGGCGGCATCGCCCCGGTCGACGGCCTCGCGCAGCCTTTCATCGTCGAACACCGAGCGCGCCACGACGGGTTCGAGGCTCGGAGCCCCGACCGGCAGTCCGGTATCTTCCCAGATCTGCGGCGGCGCCACCGGAACGGGCTCGGCATGGCTGAAATCCGGCGGCGGGATCGACGCGACGCGCGGCAGCGGTACGGGCCCGCCGGTGCGCCACGGCATCACGCGCCATTCCATGACGCGAATGGCCCGATCGACGCCGTGAACGAGATGGGCCTGCCACCGCGCCGCGCCGGTGAGCGCGATCGTGCGATGCAGCAGCGAGCCGACCAGGCTTCCGAGCAGGAAGCAGGCGGCGATCGCGACCCAGAGTTCGACGGCGTGCTGGATCATGGGAGCTCGTCTCCCGGCTCGGTCCGGCGGCTGCGACGCGTGCCCTGGGCCCACCAGCCGACCAGCACGCCGCAGGCCGCCGAAGCCGCCAGATAGTGCCAGTACTGGACGATCAGATAGGCCAAGGCCGCCCCTATTGTCCCACGATGTTGAATTCGATGCGCCGGTTCTGCGCCCGGCCGGCATTCGTCGAGTTCGACGCGATCGGCCGCGATTGTCCATAGCCGATCGTGTCGAGCCGCTCGCGGCGCACGCCATCGGCAACGAGCAGATCAACGACGGCCCGCGCCCGCTCCTCGCTCAGCGACTGGTTGCGCCGCGGGCTGCCGGACGAATCCGTATGGCCGGCCACCTCGATGGTCGCGGCCGGGCAGCGCTGCATGATGGCCGCGAGCCGGTCGATCAGGCCGTAGCTGTCCTCGAGCACATTCGCCTTGGTGCCGTCGAAGGCGATCTGGTCCTGCGCCAGCTCGGCGCGGAGCGCGGCCTGGCATTCGGCGCCCGAAAGGGGTTCACCGCTGATCGCGACGGTCATCGACGTCGCGAGGTCGTACCCGTCCGGAAGGCCCCGGCGAAGGCCCGCCTCGATGGCGGCCCGCGCCGGTTCGGAGACGGCGACGCCGGACACCGAGAGGCGGGTATCGACGAGGTCGATCCGCCCGCCATTGAGCCGGCTCACCGCCTGCAGACCGGCGCCGACCGCATCGACGAATTGATCCGGCACGCCACCGGCGAGTTCGAGACGGATGTCGATCTTCTCGTCCTGGAACTTCGGCTCGGCGAGCGCGACGATCGCGCGCGCCGCGTCATCGGTCGGCACATAGCCAGCGAAAGTCAGCCGGTCCGTGCTGCGGACGGCGGAGAAGAGGTAGGGCGAGATCGGCGCGGGCGCGACCGATTTATGGCGCAGCTCCATGCTGGCGGGCAGCGTCTTGGCCAGCTCGGTCTCGATCAGGTGGAAATCCGGCGTCGACAGCGCCTCGCCCGCGACATCGTATTGGCGGCCCGTCAGCGCGACGGAGCCCTTGCCGAGGCGCGAGAGCTGTTCGAGGGCGAAGCTGATGGCGCCGATCCAGTCCATCTTGGGGTCGCCTTCCGCGACTCGCAGGTGATCCACGATCGGAAGGCCGGCGAACAGCGTGGACGCCTTGGCGAGGACGCTCGCCCGCACCTCCGCATTCGGCACATAGCCGCTCAGCGTCAGGGCGGTCGGCGAGCGCTCGGCGCGCCAGACATAGGGGTCGACGGCGGCCGGGACGATATCGATCGATCCGAACTCGATGCTGTTGCCGGTGCGGCCCTCGCGCGCATCGATCTCGGCCAGCGCCTGCTCGTAATCCGCCACGCTGCGCGCCTTGCCCTCCATGCTCAGCACTGTCCCGTCCAGGCTGGCCCAGCCCTCGCTGAGATGCGCCAGCTGATAGGCGGCGAAGGTGGCGGCCGAGGCGAAGCTCTCCGGCGCGCCGGAGGCGAGCACGGCCCGATCGTCGAACACGATATCCGGGATCGTCGCGCGGAGCGCCGCCTCGACATCGGCGCGGGCGCGGTCCGACGGCACGAAGCCGGTCATGACCGCATTTCGGCCGTCGAAATCGAGCCGCCAGGCGAAGCGCTCCGTCCGCGGCGGCAGGATGCGGATCGAATGCAGCGACGCGCTCGCCGGCAGCGCGACGGAGAGGGCATGGGCGGCGGAGGCGAATTCCTCCTCGTTGCGGGCGGTACCGTCGATCGTCAGCGCCGGCCCGTTCACCGAGACCGATCCCTCGGCGAGCTCCGTCATGCGCGCGATCGCATATTGGACGATGGGCAGGAAATCGACCGGCTGGCCGCGCGCCAGCTGCGTCTTGTCATCGATCTGAAGAGCCGGCAGCAGGCGCTTCGCGGTCGCGATGATCGCGACGCGCTCGTCCTCGGACGGCACGAAGCCGGTGATCTCCAGCCGGTCCCCCCGCTTGGTCGCGGTCCAAAAATAGCGCGGCTGCAGCGGCAGCAGTCCGCTGCCATCCACGACGCGCGCGACGCCCCAGACGCGATCGGCCGATTCGAGCGCGAATCGCTGCGCGATGAGGGTGGGCGCGGTTCCCATGATCGTCGCCGTGCGGCCGCTGACCTCGGCGCTGGCCCAGGATTGGCCGTCGGCGACGAGGATGGCGTCGACCTGCGCCGCGAGCTCGGCCTCGACCCGGCGCAGATTGAGCACCAGCGCCACGCCGGTCAGCAGCGTCGCAACCACGAGGCAGGGAATGAGATAGAGGCGCCAGCGGCTCATGACGCGGCCTTGGCCGTCGCTGCCCTCGATCGGGACCGGCGCGCCATCGGCCGTTCCATGCTCGATCGCCATCGCTTTGCGGCGACGGGGGCCATCCGATGCTCCTCCACGCGGCCGCTCGGCCGGTCATGCCGCCGCATCGGCGGCGCGCTCCGGGAGGGCGGACGACGATCATCGCCCGAAGGGGTTCACCCTATCAAGCCGCGCAGTGCCTCGATGCAGTGCAATCCCCCGCCTATGTGCTGCGGCGGCGACAGATCTGGCTCGCGGCGCCTCAGGGGCCCGCCTTGACGTTCTTGTTCAGCCAGTCGTCGGCCATGGCGAGCGCCGTGCGCCGCTCGGTCTCGGTCGCGAGCGAGAACGCCTGCTCCTGCATCTCCTGGATCCAGGGATCGAGCGGCTGGGAGCGATCGCGCGCCACGGTCAGGAACATGAGGCCGATCACCGGTTCGCGCGAGACGCCCTCGCCTTCGAACAGCATATGGCCGAGCAGCGCCTGCGCGCCGACATTGCCCTTGTTCGCCGCGAGCTTGGCCCAGCGGACCGCCTGCCGCGGGTCGCGCTCGCCGCCCTGCCCTTCATAGAACATGCGGGCGAGATTGAGCTGCGCATCGGAATCGCCGAAATACGATGCCGCATAGGAGAACATCTGCCGGGCGCGGCCGAAATCGGGCGTCACCGCGCTGTTCGGTATGCCGTCGCGATAATAGCGGCCGAGCGCCACGAAGGCATTCGACACGAACCGGGCCGAGGCGGCGTTGGGATTGTCGTCGGCATGGGCATCGGCGACTTCGCTGAAGAGCTCGAACGCCTTCATGTCGTCCTTGGCGAGCCCGTCGCCCTCGGCATACATCCGCCCGAGCTTCCACTGCGCGGCGGCATGCCCTTTCTCGGCGGCATAGGTCAGCGCCTCGACCGCGGCGGTCTTGTCGCCCTGCTTGTAGGCGTTGAAGCCGAAGCGGAAAGCCTCGACCGGGGTCGCGTTCTTGTCGAGAGTCTTGGCGTCGAGCGCGGCGGCATCGCGCGGAAAGAAGGTCGAGGCGGAGCAGATCACCCCGAGGCCAATGAGGGCCAAACCGCCGAACGCGTCACGAATACGCATAGCCCGCCATTTCGAAATCGAAGACCTCACCCTGTCGAGGGCGAGCGGAGTCCAACTCATCCAGGCACGCACTGCAGACTGCAGCCCTACTTCGCGACCCGTGACCCGATGTCTCGGAAAATGGACCACGTTTCTGGCGAAAGCTGGGCCGCCCGCTGCTGCCATCTGTGCGGCCACCGTATCGGTCGCGCACGCAATGGAACGCCAATGAAAAAAGTCGCCGATACTCTGCAAGGTCGATCCTATCCGCCCCCGGATGATTGCGACGCTCGTTTCTGTTTATGGCTGAAAGGCGGCAGGTGAGCCCGGGCGGACCGGACTCGGTTGAGTTGCGGCCACACTGTTGCGGAGACGACACAAGCGCGAGAGGTGGCCGGCCACATTTTCCGAGGGGCGCCCGATCCATGCCCGGGCCGTCGCCATTGGCGGCCTGCGGGCGATCACGGGCCATGCCCTCGTGCGGCGGCGCGGCTCGTGGCAAGATTCGTGCTTGATTCGACGGCGCCCACGCCTCATCTCTGCGGCCCCGACCGGAATGGAGCGACGATGGACGACACCAAGGACCTGTTCGGCCAGGCAGCCACGCGCATCGAGGACATCGAGGAGCGCGCCCCGCGCCCGCGCCGCCCTGCCCCCGCCAGCCCGACGAATTCGTCCGCCGAGTCCGACTATTCCGCCGCCGATATCGAGGTTCTCGAAGGGCTCGAGCCCGTCCGCCGCCGTCCCGGCATGTATATCGGCGGAACGGACGAGAAGGCGCTCCATCATCTCTTTGCCGAAGTCATCGACAATTCGATGGACGAGGCCGTCGCCGGACATGCGACCTTCATCGAGGTCTATCTCGAGAAGGACGGTTATCTGACGGTCAACGACAATGGCCGCGGCATTCCGGTCGACCCGCATCCCAAGTTCAAGGACAAGTCCGCCCTCGAAGTCATCATGACGACGCTGCATTCGGGCGGAAAGTTCGATTCGAAGGTCTACGAGACCTCGGGCGGCCTGCACGGCGTCGGCGTCTCCGTCGTCAATGCGCTCTCGGAGAGCCTCGAAGTCGAGGTCGCGCGCGGCAAGCGCCTGTATCGACAGACTTTTTCGCGCGGCAAGCCGACATCGGCCCTCGTCGCGGTCGGCGAAGTCCATAATCGCCGCGGAACGCGCACCCGCTTTCGTCCCGACCCGGACATCTTCGGCAAGAGCGCGCATTTCAAGCCGTCGCGCATCTTCGCCATGGCCCGTTCCAAGGCCTATCTGTTCGGCGGCGTGAAGATCCGCTGGAATTGCGACGCCGAACTGCTCGAGGGCGACGCCAATACGCCGGCCGAGGCCGAGTTCCATTTCCCCGGCGGCCTCAAGGACTATCTCGCCGACGCCCTGACCGGCGAAAATCTCGTGACGTCGCAGATTTTCTCAGGCCGGACCGACAAGCAGTCCGGCCACGGCGCGGCCGAATGGGCCGTCGCCTGGTTCCCCGGCGACGGCTATGTCCGCTCCTACTGCAACACGGTCCCCACGCCGGATGGCGGCACCCATGAACAGGGCCTGCGCACAGCCCTGCTCCGCGGCCTCAAGGCCTATGCCGAACTGACCGGCAACAAGCGCGCCGCCGCGATCACCGCCGAGGACGTGATGACATCCTGCGCGGCGATGCTGTCCGTCTTCGTCCGCGAACCCGAATTCGTCGGCCAGACCAAGGACCGCCTCGCCTCGGGCGAGGCGACCCGCATCGTCGAGAAAGCGATCGGCGACCCGTTCGACCATTGGCTCGCCGCCTCGCCGCAGGAAGCTACGCGGCTGCTTGACTGGGTGATTGAGCGGGCCGAGGAACGACTTCGCCGCCGGCAGGAAAAGGAAGTCAGCCGCAAGACGGCCGTGCGCAAGCTGCGCCTGCCCGGCAAGCTGGCGGATTGCAGCCAATCCGCGGCGCAGGGCAGCGAGATCTTCATCGTCGAGGGCGATTCCGCAGGCGGCTCCGCCAAGCAGGCCCGCAGCCGGGCGAGCCAGGCCGTGCTGCCGCTCCGCGGCAAGATCCTCAACGTCGCCAATGCCGGACGCGAGAAGCTGGCCCAGAACCAACAGCTCGCCGACCTGATGCAGGCGCTGGGCGTCGGCACGCGCAACAACTATCGCAATGACGACCTTCGCTACGACAAGGTCATCATCATGACGGACGCCGATGTCGACGGCGCCCATATCGCGTCGCTGCTCATCACCTTCTTCTATCGCGAGATGCCGGAGATGATCCGCTCCGGCCACCTCTTCCTCGCCGTCCCGCCGCTCTACCGCATCAGCCAGGGCGGCAAGACTCTCTATGCCCGCGACGACGCGCACAAGGACGAATTGCTGCAGAAGGAATTCACCGGCAAGGGCAAGATCGAGATCGGTCGCTTCAAGGGCCTCGGCGAAATGCTGCCGTCACAGCTCAAGGAAACGACGATGGATCCCGCGAAGCGCATGCTGCTCCGCGTCGACATCATCGACGGCGAGATCGAGCTCACCCGCGATACGGTCGAGCAGTTGATGGGCAACAAGCCCGAGGAGCGCTTCCGCTTCATCCAGGACAACGCCGCCTTCGCGGAAGAACTGGACATCTGAGGCCAAGCGCCGCGCCGCCCGGTCTTCATTCTTCCGCCCTCAGGTGAAGGGCAGCGTTTTGCGCTGCCCCTCGGCGGGGAACCGGCAGCGGCTTACGCTGCTGCGTCGGCTCGGCGGTCCTGCCACAACGGCCGGGCAAGCCCTATTCGCGCTCCATCTCCACGCCCCCGCTTCCACACGCCGGCCGATGGCGACCGGTCGCGTTCAGCGCTGTCCGAGACGCGCCCGTCGATCCGCCCGGAAGGCTTTATGCCGGTGCGGGACCGGCTCGCTTTGCGCCTCCCGGCAGCAAGCTGGTGAACCAATACTCCGACAATACAGGTCATTTCCGGCCCATTTCAGTGCGATGGGCCATCCGATTAGCAATTTTTGCGGCCTATGGTTGGAGTAGATGGGGTCACCGCATTGACGCGTTTCGATTCCCCTCGATAATTCGATCCGTTCGGCGGGAGGAGATCGCCGACGGGAGGAAAATCATGAAACTGCGCGTATTGGCGACGTCTGTCGCCGCGATGATGCTTGCGCTGTCGGCCGGTGCCGCCTCAGCCGACGACCTGCGTCCGGTCAAGAAGATCGCCTTCGCCAACCCGCTGCCGGCCTATCCGGTGTTCCAGGAAGCGGACAAGTGCTTCAACGAAGCCGTGAAGAAGGCGGGCATCGAGGGCGTGACGTCCGGCCCGACCGGCCTGCAGATGGACGAGCAGTTCGTGCTCGACCGCATCTCGCAATATATCGCCACCGGCGCGGACGGCCTGATCCTCGTTCCCTTCAGCTCGGCCATGTATGAGCCGCTGATGAAGGAAGCGAAGGCTGCCGGCATGTATGTGGCGACCATGAATACCGGCGACACGACCAGCGTCCAGGACATCGTGCTGGGCACGGACTACGCCAACCAGGGCAAGGTCGTCGCCGAGAACATCGCCAAGCGCGGCGGCCCGCAGAACGTCATTATCCTCGGCAACCAGCCGAGCGGCGTGCACCGCGTCTTCGTCGACGGCTTCGTCAAGGCGCTGCCCGCGCTCGGCAATGTCACGCTGGTGGCCGAAGCCTATGATGCCGGCGATCCGACGCAGACGACCGACGTCGTCAGCCGGACGCTCACGGCGCATCCGGACGTCAATGTCGTGCTCTCTTGGGAAGGCAATGCAGTCGCCGGCATCACCACCGCCATCAAGGAGAAGGGCCTGACCGGCAAGGTCGTCGGCGTCGTCAACGACGTGACGCCGGAAGTCGTGGCCGGCCTCAAGGACGGCACGCTCTATGGCACCAGCAAGCAGAATTTCTGCGGCATGGCGTCGGGCGCCGTCGAGAAGATCATCGCGCTGTCGAAGGGCGAAGCCGTGCCGAAGAGCGTCGACACCGGCATCACCTTCATCACCGCCGAGACGCTCGACCAGGAACTCGCCAAGTGACCAACGCCTCGCATGCGCTTCCGGCTCATGCGAGGACCGCCGGGCTTCACTTGAAGGACATCTCGAAGTCCTTCGGACAGGTTCACGCGCTCTCGCACGTGAACCTGTCGGTCGAGCCCGGCGAAATCCTCGCCATCGTCGGCGACAACGGCGCCGGCAAATCGACCCTGATCAAGGTGATCAGCGGCGTGCATCATCCCGACTCGGGAACGATCTCGGTGGATGGCGTCGAGCGCCATCTGCGCAGCCCCGCCGATGCTCGCAATGCCGGCATCGCCACGGTCTTCCAGGATCTCGCGCTCGTCGAATGCCTGGACGTCGCGACCAACATGTTCATCGGCCAGTTGCCGACGCGCGGCCCCTTCGTCGACAAGCGCCGGATGGAGGCCGACACCCGGCACCTGCTCGATGATCTCGGCGTCACCGTGAAATCCGTCCGCACGCCGATCGGCATGCTCTCCGGCGGCCAGCGCCAGATCGTTGCCATCGCCCGCGGCATGCGGGCCGGCGCCTCGGTCGTGCTGCTCGACGAGCCTACGGCCGCGCTCGGCGTGCGCGAGACCGCCCATGCCGCCGATCTTATCCGCTCGCTCCGGAGCCGCGGCGCCGCCGTCATCTGCGTCAGCCACGACATGGGGTTCGTCTTCGAGGTCGCCGACCGCATCCATGTCATGCGGCTCGGCCAGACCGCGGGCGTGCGCAAGGTCTCCGAGACGAACAAGAGCGACATCATCAGCCTGATCACCGGAGTGCGGCGCGATGACCATTGAGAACAAGCTCGCCGGGACGCCGGCCGCGCGTGCGGCGCGCGACGAGGATGGCGGCAAGTGGCGCGCGATCCTCTCCGCGGGACAGCAGGCTGGCCTCGCCCTCGTCGTGATCATCGTCGCGATCGTGTTCCAGACGCTGAATCCTGTCTTCCTGAGCCAGGGAAACATCATCGAGATCCTGCGTTCGGGCGCGCTCTATTTCATCGTCGCCTGCACCTCGACGATGATCCTCGTCGGCGGTGGCCTCGATTTCTCGATCGGCGCCCTCTATGCCTTCGGCGGCATCGTCGCCGGCGCGCTGATCCTGGCCGGCGTGCCATGGCCGCTCGCGATCATCCTCGCGGTCGCGGCCGGTGCGGTGCTCGGCGCGATCAATGGCGCCGTCATCGTCTATCTGAAGGTCCCGCCCCTCATCGCCACGCTCGGCATGTTCTTCGCCGCCGGCGGCGCGATCACGGTCTATACCGGCGGTACCAACCTTTTCGGGTTTCCCGACGCCTTCAACGCCATCGGCCAGGGCAAGCTCTTCGGCGTGCCCTATCTCGTCTGCTACGCGGTCATCTTCGGCATCGTGTTCCACATCCTGCTGGAGCATACGCGCTTCGGCTACGAGACGCGCATCACCGGCGGAAACCGGGCGGCGGCGCTCGCCAATGGCGTGCGCGTCAATGCGCTCGATCTGAAGCTCTATGCGCTTTCGGGCGGCGTCACCGCGCTGGCCGGCATCTTCTTCATGGCTCGGACCAGCACCGCCTCGCCATCGGCGGGCAGTTCCTCCCTCACCTTCCAGGTCCTCACCGCGATCATCATCGGCGGCACGAGCCTGTTCGGCGGCACGGGAACGATCGGCGGCACCGCGCTCGGCGTCCTGCTCTTCGCCGTGCTGAACAACGGCCTCGCCGTGGTCAACGTCAATCCGCTCTATCAGAACATCTTCATCGGTGTGATCCTCGTCGCGGCCGTCGCCTGGGACCAGGCTCAGCGCAGCCGGCGCTTCAAGGCCCGTCGCTGACCCCGCCATGAAATTCGGAGACTGAACAATGGCGCTCCTGCTCGATAGCCGCTCGCGCGGACAGACTTCGGGCGCAGTCGCGCGTGACCTGGCGGCGAAGCTCGAACAGATCCAGTCGATGCAACAGCATCTGGTCCCCGAGGGCGTCTTCGACATCGAAGCCTCGCGGATCTGGTTCGACGAGTTCGCCCGCCTGGTCGCGCTGGACGCACGGACGCATCCGATGTCCGTGTCGCAGCAGGTCTTCGCTGCCGAGCGCGGACCGGTGCGGACCCGCGTCTATACCCCGCGCGCCTATCGCTCCGTCCTGGTGTTCGCCCATGGCGGTGGCTGGGTGATCGGGAGTGTCGATACGCATGACCATATCTGTCGCTGGCTGGCCGCCGCGACGGGAAGCCAGGTGATCTCGGTCGACTATGCGCTGGCGCCCGAGCATCCCTATCCGGCGGCGATCCAGCAGACCGCCGCGGTGGTCAGCACGGTGGTCCGCGAGCATCAGGGCGATGGCCGCACGATCTTCCTCGCCGGAGACTCGGCCGGCGCCAATGTCATGGCCATGGCGCTCCTCTCCGCCGGCCCGGAGATCGCGGCCGGTCTTGCCGGCTTCATCTCGATCTACGGCGCCTATTCGCCGCAGATGAACCTCTCCTCGCACAAGCTCTACGGCGACGGGAGGTTCGGGCTCGGCGAAACGCAGATGCGGTGGTTCTGGAACCTCTATGCGCCGCATGTCCCGCCCACTGAGCGACAGAAGCTAACACCGGTCGGCGCGGATCTCAGCTTCTTTCCGCCGACGCTCTGCATCGGCGCCGAGTGCGACCTGCTGCTCGACGACACGCTCGCCTTCTATAGCGGCCTCGCCCATTGCGGCGTCGATGTCGCGCTCTCGCTCTGGTCCGGCATGACGCATGGCGCGCTGCACTTCGCCGGCATCGTCGACAGCGTGACCACCAGCGCCGGGTCGATCGTGCACTATGTCGACGAGCGGCGCCGATCGCTCGGCGATCTCCATCCCGCCGCCCCGGCGAGCCTCGTCCGCGCGCTGCAGGGCGAGCCGTCCGGACGGCTCTCCGCGACGGTCATGATGGGCGACGACCGGCTGCCTGATGCCGGCACCGTGCGGATCGCACCGATCCGCAGCCCGTTCCTGACCAGCCGCTCGCGCTCGCACGGCGCCGTCACCCATCGGCTGGCAACTGAGATCATCGGCGGCACCTATCCGCCGGGATCGATCCTGCCGACCGAGGACGCGGCCAGCACAGCCCTCGGCGTCTCGCGCGGCGCCTATCGCGAGGCGGTCCGGACGCTGGCCGCGAAGGGCCTCGTCAATTCGCTGCCCAAGGTCGGCACGCGCATCAATGAGCGCTCGAGCTGGCGGCTTCTGGATCCCGACGTGCTCGCCTGGCACCTCGAATCCAATTGTACGCCCGCCTTTGTCCGCAGCCTGTTCGAGGTGCGCAAGGTCGTCGAGCCCAGCGCCGCGGCACTCGCGGCCCGGCGGCGCGACGACGCCGGACTGGCCGGTCTCGCCGAGGCGATGTCGAACATGGCAACGCGCGGACCGGCGGATGCCGGCTGGCAGCAGGCGGTGCTCGACTTCCACGAGAGGATGATCGCCTGCAGCGAGAATGATGTGCTGGCCGCGATGTGGCCGGCGATCCAGGTGACGCTGCAATGGTCGCTCGCGCT
This sequence comes from Kaistia hirudinis, assembly GCF_014196455.1. Classification (GTDB taxonomy): domain Bacteria; phylum Pseudomonadota; class Alphaproteobacteria; order Rhizobiales; family Kaistiaceae; genus Kaistia; species Kaistia hirudinis. Next base: position 164,856 of record NZ_JACIDS010000001.1, on the reverse strand, counting down.
GCAGGAAGCGGTGGCCCCGGCCCGTCCCGGCGGCGATCCGGTCGCCGACCACGCCAAGGTTTTCGAGCGGATCGTGGCGCGCGATGCCGAGGGCGCGTTGCAGGAAATGGCCTATCTGATCGACGGCGCCCTCTCCGAGACGCTGCTTCTCATCAGCTGCGTCGCGCATTCCGGCCCCGCCGCGGAAGCAACACCGCAGCCCGCGCCTGCCGGTGCCTGAAGCCTGCCGCCGGCCTTGCCAGCCGGCCCGGCGGGGCGATAGAGGCTTTGGGCCGGCGAACGGCCGGCCCCGCCTTCAGGAGTGCGCCATGCCCCACGCCTTCGCCAAGCCGGCCCTTCTCGCCCTCGTGCTCGCCTTCGCCGCCGCCCCTGCCTTCGCCGATCCGCTCGCCGACAACGTCGCCGCGATCGATCCCTCCATCCGCGAAATCCGCGTGCCCGGCAGCTGGGAAAAGGATGGCAAGAAGGGGCTCTACCGTGTGGTCCTGTCGCGAAGCGGCGATGGCACATCGCATCTCTTCGTGCAGTGGCTCGTCCTCGGCGCGGACGGCACGCCGAGCCTCGAACGAAGCATCGAAATCGCCGAGGTCGCGGCCCAGAAGCTCGCCGTTTCCGATTTCACCACCGATCTCGAGAACGGCCTGACCGTGTTTGTCGCCATCGCCCACCCTTCCGGCGACGATCCGGCGAGCTACGAACTCATCGTCGAAGACGACGGCAGCTATCGTTTCGGGCCCGCGAGCAACTAGTCGGCACCAAAATCGCCCGGACATTTACCGAAATTGCTTGAAAGATTTGACAAATCGGCCTGAATGCCCGTATCTGCGCTTGTCATTCATCGATGGTGACCCGCCCGCACGGCGACCCACGCAGCCCCCCGGGCCCAGATCTTCTTGGATATGACCTTCTCATCGCTAGGGCTTAGCCCCAAGGTGCTCGCTGCCGTTGAGGCAAGCGGCTATACCGTTCCCACGCCGATCCAGGCGGGGGCGATCCCGCATGTTCTGCAGCGCCGTGATGTTCTCGGCATCGCGCAGACCGGTACGGGCAAGACGGCGGGCTTTGTCCTGCCGATGATCACGCTGCTCGAGCAGGGTCGGGCCCGGGCGCGCATGCCGCGAACGCTGATCCTGGAGCCGACGCGCGAACTGGCGGCGCAGGTTGAAGAGAACTTCAACAAATACGGCCAGAACCACAAGCTCAACGTCGCCCTGCTCATCGGTGGCGTTTCGTTCGGCGACCAGGAGAAGAAGCTCGATCGCGGCGTCGACGTCCTGATCGCGACGCCCGGCCGCCTGCTCGATCATTGCGAACGCGGCAAGCTGCTCACCAGCGGCGTCGAGATCCTCGTCATCGACGAAGCCGACCGCATGCTCGACATGGGCTTCATTCCCGACATCGAGCGGATCGTGAAGCTGCTGCCTTTCACGCGGCAGACCCTGTTCTTCTCCGCCACCATGCCGCCCGAGATCCAGCATCTCGCCGACATGTTCCTGTCGAATCCGATCCGCGTCGAAGTCGCCCGCCCGGCGACGACCGCCAAGACGGTGACGCAGCTCTTCGTTCATACGGGCCGCGAATCCGCCGACAAGCGGGTCGTCCTGCGCGAGCTGATCCGTAGCGCGACCGATCTCAAGAACGCGATCATCTTCTGCAATCGCAAGCGCGAGGTTGCCGTTCTCGCCCGCTCGCTCGAGAAGCACGGCTTCTCCGTCGGCGCGCTGCATGGCGACATGGACCAGCGCGCCCGTATGGCGACGCTGGATGCCTTCAAGAACAACCGCCTGACCCTGCTCGTCGCCAGCGACGTGGCGGCGCGCGGCCTCGATATTCCGGACGTCTCGCACGTCTATAATTTCGATATCCCGACGCATGCCGACGACTATGTGCATCGCATCGGCCGCACGGGACGCGCCGGCCGCTCCGGCACCGCCATCACGCTGGTCGGTCCGGCTGACCAGAAGTACCTCTCGGCGATCGACAAGCTGACCGGTGACGGCGTCAAATGGATCGAAGGCGTCGGCGTCGATGCTCAGTCCGCTTCCGATAGCGCCGGCGACGAGGATCGTTCGTCGCGTCGCCGCCGGCCGGCCAAGGGTGCTCGGTCCGAGGGCGCCCGGTCTGAGGGTGCACGGTCGGAAGCCAAGCCTGAGACAGCCAAGGCGGAAGAAGCCCCCCGCGAGCCGAGGGCACCTGCCCCGCGCGCGGCGAGCGCCAAGCCGGCTCCGCAAGCGAAGCCTCCGCTCCGCGAAGCCGACTCCCGACAGGCTCCAGCGCGGCCGCCCAAGCCGGCGCGCGGCTCGCGCCGTGACTCCGATGACGAGCCTGTGGTCGGACTCGGCGATCACGTGCCGCAGTTCCTGCTGCGACCGGTTCGCGCCCCGTCCAGCTGAGTCCCGCCTTCCGGCATGGATCGGAACCGATCGCCTCGATGCGATTGCGCTTCCATGCCCGCAAAGCACCTCCGCTTCGAGCAAAGCGCTTCGTTGTCTCAACAATGGCTGCCCCCGGCCATGCTCGGCGGAATTGCGTCCATGATGGCGCCGCGATCGAATCTGAGGTGATTTGATCAGAATCCGCCGCAAGACTTTAACATCTGCTTAGACTAATCGCGCATAGATTGTACCATGACGGGGATCGAGCAGGCGGGAGCGGGGGCTGCCCGGGGTGCGGGATGACCAAGCGACGTGAGCATCGCAGGACGATCGGCATTGCCGAAGCGGCACTAGACCATCTCAAGACACACGAATTGCCGGCGACGCCGCGCAATTTCGAGTTTTGGTATGCCTATTCGGCCGGCTTCAATCGCTCGCTCAATCGCGCTGTGAACGCGGTTCTGGAGGCGAAAGGGCGCATTACGCTCGACGATGTCCAGAGACTGCACGAGGTCTTCCTCTCTTCCGAGCATATCGGCGATCGTATCGAGGAAATCGGCGGCACCGCCTCACGCGAAATCGCGGCTCTGTCCGAGGGAATCGAGCAGATTCTCGCCGAGACGGCGCAATATGGCGCGCAGCTCGCCAACACCGTCGCCTATCTCGGCAGCGGCGCGTCGAAAGGCGGCTCGGCCGCCGCCTTGCATGAGCTCATCGAAGCCACGCAGCGGATCGAGGATCGCAAACGCGCCCTCGAAGCCCGGCTCGCACGGTCCAACGCCCAGTTCAGCGCGCTGCGCACCAATATCGAATCGATCCGCTACGAGTCCATCTGCGACCCGCTGACGACGCTTTCGGTGCGAAGGCATTTCGACCTCGCCATCCAGCGGGCGGTCGATGAAGCCGGCGAGCAGGTTGTGCCGCTTTCCTTGATCCTGACGGATATTGATCATTTCAAGCAGTTCAACGATCGCTACGGCCACCAGACCGGCGATCAGGTGCTCCGGCTCGTCGCGCAATCCGCCAAGCAGAGCATCAAGAGCCTCGACATCGCCTGCCGCTATGGCGGCGAGGAGTTTGCGATCATCCTGCGCGACACCACCGAGACACAGGCCGTCAAAGTCGGCGAGCGCATAAGACAGGCCGTGATGACGCGCGAACTGGTCAAGCGTTCGACGGATGAGCCGCTTGGGCACATCACGATCTCGGTCGGGATCGCGACCCATCGGGCCGGGGATACGCCGCAATCGATGATCGAGCGGGCCGATGCGTGCCTCTATGCGGCCAAGCGCGCCGGCCGCAACTGCGTGGTCTCGGAATCGATGCCAATCGCAGGCGTCGCGCGCGACGTCGCCTGATCAGGCGAAAGCACGGGCGGGGTTCAGGTCTTGCCGAGCGACCAGGCCACCATCTGACGCAGCACATCGTCGAGCGCCGCATTCAGTCCGGCGACGACGGCGCTGGCGTCATCAGCCGCCACCGGGGCCTCGCCGCGGAACACGCGGAAGGCGACGACACGGCCATTGCGGTCGTTCATCATGCGCGCGGAGATCTCGACCACGGCAGTGCCGCTGCCCGACGCATCGACCTCATAGCCGAAGATGCGGATGTCGCTCAGCAACTGATAATCGATCGAGAGCCCCTCGCCCGGGCGTCCGACGGCGCGCGCCTGCTTGGTGCGCTCGAACGCCTCGATGATGCGGGCCTGGACGACGCGCGGCAGCGTGTCGGCGTACTGGGCGTTCGGATAGTAGGCGACCAGCGACCCGCGCCGCACGACGATGCGCTGGCTGTCGAGAACCTTGAGGGCGGAGGGCGCAGGAACGAGAATCTGCGCGGTGCTGCCACCCTTGATACCCCTCAGATCCGCCGGGCCGGTCAGATCATAGGTGGCCGGCGGCGGACTGGTGAACAGCGAGCCGACGCATCCGGACAGGAGCAGAAGCCCGCAGAGCGCCAAGGCCACCGGGCCAAGGCGACGGGCGGATCGTGCATTCGTGGCGATCATCGTGCGGACCTGTCCCATCATCTCACTTCCGATTGTATTCCCTGACGGTCGAGTTTCCGAATACGAAGCCCTGCGGATTGTTCTGGATGGAATTCAACGTCTGGTCAAACTTCGACGTGGTCCGCTGCAGCTGGTTCACCAGACCGTCGACATTGCGCAGGCCATTGCCCGTGAAATTGGCAAGGTTGTCGGCGATCTGGCCTGCCCTGCCCTGGAACGCCTCGGCGATCACGCGGATCGAGTGGGCGGCGGCGGTCGCTTCCTGGAAGAAACCCTTGCCATCCGGGCTCTCGAGCATGTTCTGCGCGCTGCCCAGCAGCCCGTCGAGCCGCGCCGAGGCGGTATTGAGCCGCCCCATCAGCGAATCCGTGTTCGCGACGATCGTGTTGAACTCGGGCTGCTTGCTATGGATGAAGTTCGTGAAATCGCGCGCGTCGTCCAGCGCCGTGCGCGCCGTCGCGACCATCTTGTCGATGTCCACCGTCGCTTCCTGGACGCGCGTCGCGACCGTCGCGATATTCTCCATCGCGCTCTGCAGCTTGTCGGTCGGCACAGCGTCGATGACCTTCTGTGCCGAGGTGAGCGCCGTGCCGAGCTGTTCCGAGACCTGCTTCACATTGGTGACGATCGCGGGGAACTGGTCGGAAGTCTCGGCGATCTTGCCCGAGATCTGATCGATATGGGCGAGCGTATCGGAGACCTTCTGCGGGTCGACCGCCGCGACGATCTTGTCGGCCTTGGCGACGAGCCCCTGAAGATCGCCCGAGAGAGCGCCGACCTTTTTCGAGAGATCGCCGACATTGCTCATGAAGTCGTTCACGCCGGCCGAATTGGCGGCGAGTGCGTCCGTGAAGTTCTGGACATTGGTGAGCGACGTCTTGATCGTCGGCTCGGCCGTATCGAGCACGCTGTTGACCCGATCGACGGCCGTATTGACCTTGTTGAGCAGGTTCTGCGCGCTGGCCATCAGGTCCTGCAGGCCACCGGGCTGCGCGGTGAGCGTCGGCACGTCTTCCTGCGTGAAGATATTGGGCGCGGAAGCAGAACCACCGATGAATTCGATCGACGCGATGCCGGTCAGGCCCTGGATTCCGATGGAAACCTTGGTGTCCTTCTTGATCGGCTGGCTCGGGTCGACGGAGACCATCGCCTCGACCTCGTTCGGATCCTGGTCGTTGATCCGAAGGCGCGTGACGTCGCCGATCCGGATGCCGTTGAAGAGCACCTGGCTGCCGGTGGCGAGACCGGTGACGGACCCGGGAATGAGGATGCGCATCGGCTTGCGCGCGCCGCTCTCGTCATAGCGCGCGAGCCAGTAGACGAAAGCGAAGCAGGCAATGATCACCCCGAGGGTGAAGATGCCGATCGTCGCGTAGTTTGCACGCGTTTCCATGCCCGTCCCGACTAAGCTTCCAATCGGCGCGCCCGAACGCCATGGAAATATTTCTGAACCCAGGGATGATCGAAAGCCAGCATATCGGCCACCGTGCCCTCGATCAGGACATGGCGGTCGCCCAACACCGCGATTCGATCGCAAACGGTATAAAGACTGTCGAGATCATGGGTTACCATGAACACCGTCAGCCCCAAAGTGTCGCGCAGAGTCGCGATGAGCTGATCGAACTCGGCCGCGCCGATGGGATCCAGCCCCGAGGTCGGCTCGTCGAGAAAAACAATGTCCGGATCGAGCGCGAGGGCCCGCGCGAGACTCGCGCGCTTGATCATGCCGCCGGAGAGTTCGGACGGCAGCCTCTCGGCAGCCTCGGTCGCCAGACCGACGAGATCGATCTTCAGCCGGGCCAGTTCCTCCATCAGCCGCGGCGACAGCTTCAGATGCTCGCGCATCGGCAGTTCGACGTTCTGGAGCACCGTCAGCGAGGAGAAGAGAGCGCCCTGCTGGAACAGGACCCCGAGGCGCTGGTCGATCAGGCGCCGGGTGCGTTCATCCGCATCGTCATAGGGCGTGCCGAGGATCTCGACCGAACCGCTCTGCTTCGCCTGCAGGCCGAGGATGGTGCGCAGCAGGACCGACTTGCCCGTGCCGGACGCGCCCACGATCCCCAGAATCTCGCCGCGATAGACGTCGATATCGAGATTTTCGAGAATCAGGCGGTCCTCGAAGCCGACGGTGATGCCGCGTCCGCGGATCACCACATCCCGCTCTGCCGCCGTCTTGCTGCCGCGCACCGCCATGATCAGTAACTCACTGCGCTGAAATAGATGGCGAAGATGCCGTCGACGACGATCACCATGAAGATCGCCTTGACCACCGACGACGTCGTGCGAGCGCCGAGCGACTCGGCGCTGCCCTGGACGCGGAAGCCCTCATTGGCCGCGATGATGCCGATGATCAGCGCCATGAACGGCGCCTTGATCAGGCCGACGAACAGCGTGTTGAGCGCCACGGCATCGCGGAGGCGCATGATGAAGGCCGATGGCGGCAGGCCGACATAGATCCAGGACACCAGCCCGCCGCCGATCAGCGCCGAGAGATCGGCGATGAAGGTCAGCAGCGGCAGGGCGATGATGAGGGCCAGGATGCGCGGCAGCACCAGCACCTCGTTCGGGTCGAGTCCGATCACTTTGAGCGCGTCTATTTCCTCGCGCATCTTCATCGAACCGATTTCGGCGGTGAACGCGCTGCCCGAACGGCCGGCGATCATGATCGCCGTCAGCAACACGCCGAGCTCGCGCAGCACCAGCACGCCGACGAGGTCCACCACATAGACCTCGGCGCCGAAGGGGCGGAGTTGGAACGCGCTCTGCTGCGCGATGATCGCCCCGATGAGAAGCGACATCAGCGAAATGATCGGCACGGCCCTGAGGCCGGCCCGGTCGACGTGAAAGACGATCGACGTGATGCGGAAACGCGCGGGCTTCACGACGGCGCGCAGAAACCCCCGCGTGACGCTGCCGAGAATGCTGAGGCCGGCCTCGAGATCGCCCGCGGAATCATACATCGAGCGGCCGATGCCCTCGACGAGATCGCGCCCGACGCTCACATGCTGCCGCTTCGGCGCCTTTTCCTGCTCGGCGGAATGCACCGCGTCGAGCAGGCGATGAACATTCGGGCTGCCGCCGGACAGTTCGACATGGACACCCTTGGCGTCGAGGTCACGGCTGAAGCGCGTGATCAGCCAGGCGCCGGAGGTGTCGACCTGGTCGAGCTCTTCGAGATCAATGGTGACGGGGCTCGTAATGCTGGCGACCGCTTCGTCGATCACCTGCTCCAGCCTGTCGGCCTCGTGCAGCATCCAGCGGCCGCGCGGAATGAGCCGGAGCGCGCCGCCGTCTTCAACGAGATCAAGGCTGGCCGCTTCCGTCGCCGACAAAGACTGACCTCGGTCCTGTTCCACCCCTCGGGAGGCAATTAGCGGCAGACCTTGCGGCGCCGTCGGGGGCCTCCTAATCTCCCGGTTCACACTTGTTAGTGCATGAGCCCGAACGGCCGGGCAAGCCTCTCGCCGAAGGAACAGCCACTGTGGAGATCGTCAGGCCCTATCTGTTGTTTTTGGGTGACGTTCCGGATTCGCTCGCAGCGAAGACGGCATTGGGTATCGTTGACTGGCGTCCGGAGTGGTGCCTGGGGCAATTGCGGCTTCCGGGCTGCAAGGCCGATGCCGGAATCCCCGACATGTCGATCGCGGAGGCGAAGGCCGCCGGGGTGCGCACGATGATTGTCGGCGCGGTGAACGCCGGCGGCGTTCTGCCGGATCATTGGGTCGCGACGATCGTCGAGGCGCTCGATGCCGGTCTCGACGTCGCGAGCGGCCTGCATTCGCGCCTGGCCGACAACCCCGCCATCCGCGACGCGGCGCGGCGCACCGGAGCCGCGCTGCACGATGTCCGCCACAGCTCGGAGCGTTTCGCCACGGGCAAGGGCACCAAGCGCCCGGGCATGCGCCTGCTCACCGTCGGCACGGATTGCTCGGTCGGCAAGAAGTACACAGCGCTCGCGCTCGAAAAGGAGATGCGCGCCGCAGGCTTCGACGCGGATTTCCGCGCGACTGGCCAGACGGGCGTCTTCATTTCCGGGCGCGGCGTCGCAATCGATGCCGTCGTCGCCGATTTCATCTCCGGTGCCGTGGAATGGATCGCGCCGGCGGCCGACCCGTCCCATTGGGATCTGGTCGAGGGTCAGGGTTCACTCTTTCATCCGTCGTTCGCCGGCGTCTCGCTCGGGCTGCTGCATGGCGCACAGCCGGATGCCTTCGTGGTCTGTCACGAGCCGACGCGAACCCATATGCGCGGCGTCAAGCATCCGCTCCCGTCGATCCGTGAGGTGATCGACCTGACGGTCGCCTGCGGCAAGCTGACGAACCCGGCCATTCGCTGCGTCGGAATCGCCATCAACACGGCGAGCCTCGGCAACGACGAAGCCCGGGACGTGCTCGCGCGCACCACGGCGGAATATGATCTGCCCGCGGTCGATCCGATCCGGACTGGCGTCGCGCCGATCGTCGCCAAAATCTCCAGCCTGTTCGGCAGTTCGGGCTGAACATGGCCCCTGCCCTGACCGTCACCGTCGAGCGTTGGCCGATTGCCGGACGCTTCGTGATTTCGCGGGGCGCCCGCACGGAGGCCACGGTGGTCGTCGCGACGATCACCGAAGGCGTCCTGCGGGGGCGCGGCGAATGCGTTCCCTATCCGCGCTATGGCGAGACGGTCGAGGGTGTCGTCGCCGCGATCGAGGCGATGGGCGCCGCCATCGCTGCCGGAATGGACCGCGAGGCGCTTTGCGCGGCCATGCCGGCCGGAGCGGCCCGCAACGCGATCGACTGTGCCCTCTGGGACCTCGAGGCCAAGCGTTCCGGAATATCGGTCGCTGCAAGACTCGGGCTCGATCCGAAGCCGCTTGTCACCGCCTATACGCTGAGCCTTGGCACGCCCGCCGAGATGGAGGCGGCTGCTGCCAAGGCGAGAGATCGGCTGCTGCTCAAGGTCAAGCTCGGCGGCGAAGGCGACGCTGAGCGGATCGCCGCCGTTCGCCGCGGCGCGCCGCAGGCACGGCTCGTCGTCGACGCCAACGAGGCCTGGACGGAAGCGAGCTTCGACAACGCGATGCGCGCCTGCGTCGCCGCGGGCGTCGAGCTGATCGAGCAGCCGCTGCCAGCCGGGCACGACCAATTGCTCACAACCGTCGATCGCCCGATCGCCATCTGCGCCGACGAGAGCCTGCATGTCGCCACGGATCTCGCCGACCTCGCCGGGCGCTATGACGCGGTGAATGTGAAGCTCGACAAGGCGGGTGGGCTGACCGAGGCGCTGCTGCTCGTCAAGGCGGCGAAGCAGGCGGGGATGGGCGTGATGGTCGGCTGCATGGTCGGCACGTCGCTCGCCATGGCGCCTGCCGTGCTGCTGGCGCAGGATGCCGACTTCGTCGATCTGGACGGCCCGCTGCTGCTGGCGCGTGATCGCGACGACGCCCTCGCCTACCCGGGCAGCCTGGTCAGCCCGCCGACCTCTGCCCTTTGGGGCTGACGCGCCGGCTGAGCAGCCAGACGACGAGCAAGCCCAGAACGGCCGGCACGACCATGGTCCAGGCCGAATCGATTCCGATCCGCGCGTAGAGCGGTCCGGCCATCAGCGTGGTGACCGCCAGCAGGACGCCGCTGACGACCTGACACACGCCTTGCGCCGATGCCGTCCGCTCTTCGTCCACGTCACGCGCGATGCCCATCTGCATCCCGACAAAGGTCGCCGCGAAGGTCAGGCCGTGCAGCACCTGGAGCGCCAGCGACGGCGCGAAATCGGTGATCACCGGGAACAGCGACCAGCGCACAACGGCGCCGACGGCCCCGAGGATGATGAACCCCTCCGCACCGATCCGGCGGAAGCGCCCGGAGAAGCGCAGCATCAGGATCTCGGCGACAACGCCCGTCGCCCACAAAATGCCGAGCTGGTCGCCGGAAAAGCCGAGGCTCGCCCAATGGATCGAGCCGAAACCGTAGAAGACGCCGTGGCTCGCCTGGATGAGGCTGGTGGAGAGCGCGATCGCGATGAAGCTCCGTTTGGTCAGGATCCGCCAGGCCGACTTTGAAACCGTCTTGACCTTGGACGCGTCGTCCAGCGCCCGTTCCATTGGCGGCGTGACCGGCAAGGCAAACGCCGAAACGGCCGCGATCATGAAGGCACCGACCAGCAGTTCCGTCAGGATCGGTTCGCCGAAATGGCCGATAATGGCGCCAGCCCCGAGGCTGACCACCACGAAGCTGATCGAGCCCCAGACCCGCATGCGACCATAATCGAGGCCGAAGCGGCGATAGCCGGTGAGCGCCAGCGCATCCGTCGTCGGCTGCACCAGCGAGGCGACCGTTACGGCCAGGCCCGTGAGCACCAGAATGCCGAGACGGGCGTCGAGGAAGGCGGCCGGAACGAACAGGACCAGCGCGCCGAACGCGAACAGGATGATGGCAAAGCGTCGATTCGGCGCCCGATCCGCCATCCAGCTGCCGATCGGCGTAAAGACCAGGCGCGCCAGCAACGGAAAGGCGAGACAGGCGGAGATCAGCTCGGGCGTGAACCCCCGCAGCTTCAGCCAGACCGGCAGATAGGGCGTGATGATGCCGCCCACCACGAACGACGCCGCGTAGAAGAACGAGAGTCGGGATGCGAAATGGCGTGGGGCGGCGGACATTTTGGCAACGCGGCGAGGCCGTGGGAACGGCTGGAGCGGGGAGATGCGAGACGAAGGGCCGGCCGCGGCAAAAACCCGGAACACGCGAACGTGGAGCCGCCGAGACGAGACTTCCCTATACGCGCTCCGCTGCGGCAGGGAAAGCCAGTGCCTGCGTCATGACGGCCGGATCGACATTGCCGCCGGAAAGCACCACCACGACGCATTTCCCGCGGGCGTCGAACCGGCCCGACAGCAGCGCCGCAAGCCCGACGGCGCCGCCCGGCTCGACCACCAGCTTCAGATGGATGAAGGCGAAGGCCATCGCCGAAAGCGCTTCCGCATCGGACGCCGCGACGGCGCCGGCGTCGAGCCGCTGATTGATGGCGAAGGTAATTGCGCCGGGCGTCGGCGCCTGCAGCGCGTCGCAGAGCGAGCCGGAAAGACGTTCGTTCCGCTGCCGGGAGCCGGCGCTGAGGGAGCGGGCATAGTCGTCGAAGCCCTCCGGCTCGGCGACATAAACACGGGCACCGGGGAGGCGCGTGCTGACCGCCAGATTGACGCCGGACGAGAAGCCGCCACCGCTGCAAGGCACCAACACGGCATCGGGCCGAAGGCCGACCCGATCGCAATGATCGGCGATTTCCAGTCCGACGGTCCCCTGCCCGGCGATCACGCGCGGGTCATCGAAGGGATGAACGAAGGTTCCGCCGGTCTCCGCCACGATCTCCGCTGCGATCGCGTCGCGATCCTCGCGAGCGCGATCGTAGAGGACGACGCGTCCGCCCAAGCGGCGTGTCCCCTCGATCTTCAATTGCGGCGCATCCGCCGGCATGACGATCGTCGAGGGCGCGCCGAGCAGCGTTGCCGCCGCCGCAACACCCTGGGCGTGATTGCCGGAGGAGCAGGCGACGACGCCGTTGGCCAGCTTTTCTGCCGAGATTGCCGATACGGCATTGAAGGCGCCGCGAAACTTGAACGACCCCGTCCGCTGCAGATTCTCGCATTTGAGCAGGATGCGCCCGCCCGTCGCCGCATCGAGAACGGGGCTGGTCAGGATCGGCGTGCGAAACGCCATCCCCTCGAGGCGGCGCGCCGCCGCTTCAACATCTGCAAAATCCGGAGCCATGCTTACCGGCTATCAGTCGTACCGATGAGAGACAAGTCCCGCCCGCTCGGCAGACCGCATGAGGCCGATGGCTGCGCCGGCCCCCAGCCATGGATACCCGTGACATTGTCCAGAAACTGCCGCGTCGCCGCCTGCCAGGAACTGCGTAATGCGACGTCGCGGCAGGTCTCGCGCGGGATTTCCAGCGCCTTGAGCGCGGCGGCGCGAAGGTCTTCGTCGAGCACGCCGGCGCCCGTCCCGCCGACCACGTCCTGCGGCCCGGCGACCGGATAGGCGGCCACCGGAAGCCCAGACGCCATGGCCTCCAGCATCACGACTCCGAATGTATCGGTGCGGCTCGGGAAGACGAAGCAATCGCTGGCCGAATAGATATCCGCGAGTTCATCGTCGATCTTGGCGCCCAGGAACGTCACGTCGGGATGCGCGCGCCTCAGGCCCTCGAGCGCCGGCCCGTCGCCGACCACGACCTTGCTGCCCGGCAGATCGAGGTCGAGGAAGGCCCCGATATTCTTCTCGACCGAAACACGCCCGACATAGAGCCAGATCGGCCTGGGCAGATCGAGCGCATTGCGATTGCGGCCGGGACGGAACATGTCGGCGTCGACCCCGCGCGACCAGCGCATCAAATTATGGAAGCCGCGCGCCTTGAGTTCGTCCTCGATCGACGGCGTCGCGACCATGCAGCCCGCACCGGCATTGTGGAACGCACGCAGAAGGGCGTAGGTCCAGCCGACGGGGATCGGCAGCCGCGCCGCGAGATACTCGGGGAAGCGCGTGTGATAGCTCGTCGTGAAGATCCGCCGCCTTTTGATGCACCAGCGCCGCACGGCGAAGCCAAGCGGGCCTTCCGTCGCGATATGCACGTGGTCCGGGTTGATCGCGTCCAGGCGCCGCGCGATGTCGCCAGGCGTCGTGACCGCAAGCCGAATCTCGGGATAGGTCGGGCACGGAAAGGTCAGAAAACCGTCCGGTGTGAGCATGATGGTGGCCCAGCCGAGTTCCGGCAGATGCCGGTCCAGCCGTTCCAGCGTGCGCACGACGCCGTTGATCTGGGGATGCCAGGCGTCACTCGCGATCAGAATGCGCTTCATGCGGCAACCTGGTCGATTTCCGTATCGTCAATGGCAAGCTCAGGCTGACGCTGGATCGTCGACCAGCGGACGATCTCCATCCGCCCGTCATGATGCTCCGCAATAGCGGTGCAGCTCTCGACCCAGTCGCCCGTGTTGACGTAGCGCAGCCCGAACTCGTCATGGATGGCGGCGTGGTGGATATGGCCGCAGACGACGCCATCGGCGCCGACCCGGCGGGCCTCGGTCACCAGCGCCTGCTCGAAGGCACCGATGAAGTTGACGGCGTTCTTCACCTTGAGCTTGGCCCAGGCCGAGAGCGACCAATAGTCGAAGCCGAGCTTGCGGCGAATGCGGCTGACGACCGTGTTGAGCGCCAAGGCGAGCTCATAGGCATTGTCGCCGAGCAGCGCGAGCCATTTGGCGTGGCGGACGACGACATCGAACTGGTCGCCATGGATGACGAGCAGACGCTTCCCATCGGCCGTCTCGTGCACGATCCGGTCGACCACCTCGACGCCGCCAAGATGCGTGCCGAGATAGTCGCGCAGGAATTCGTCGTGATTGCCCGGAAGATAGATCAGGCGGGCGCCCTTGCGGCCCTTGCGCAGAAGTTTCTGCACAACGTCGTTATGCGTCTGCGGCCAATACCAGCTCTTCTTCAGGCGCCATCCGTCGACGATATCCCCCACAAGGTATATCGTCTCGGCGTCATGCCACTTGAGGAAGTCCAGCAGAAGTTCAGCCTGGCTGCCTCGGGTCCCGAGATGGATGTCCGAGAGAAATAGCGCTCTCAGGTGACGTGGAGCGTCGGCGCCCGACATGATCTTGATTCGTCCTCGGCTGCGCTATGATTAGAATTCGCTTAGCCCAGCCGAACAACAGATTTGTGACATGCCCCGTGCGTGCTGGCGCTACAGGAGCGACGGCAGCATCGACACGACGAGCAGGATCGCCATTGCACCGTTGAAGATCGCCGCCCGTCGGCCGGTATCGATGAAGCGCGCGATGGCCGTCCCGAACAGACACCATGTCGCAGCCGACGACCAGCCCGCCAGGACGAAGATCAGCGCCAGCATCAGCATGGGCGCGGCACCGACGGCGCTCGGTTCTCCGAAGAGCGCAAGCGCCCCGACCGCCATCACCCAGGCCTTCGGATTGACCCATTGAAACAGAGCGGCCTGGAAAAAGGTCAGCGGCTTGCCGGTCCGCACGCCCGCTGCATCAGGCCGGCCGGAACGGGCCAGCTTCCAGGCGAGGAAGACAAGATAGGCGAAGGCGACATACCGCAGAACGATATGCACGATCGGGAACGCCTCGAACACCGCACCGAGGCCGAAACCCACGGCAAGCAGCATCGCCGGGAAACCGATGCCGATTCCAAGGACATGCGGAGCGCTGCGCATGAAGCCCCAGTTCGCCCCCGACGCCATCACCATCGTATTGTTGGGGCCGGGCGTGAACGCCGTCACGAGCGCAAAGCCGAGCAGTGCCAGGATCTGGTTCATGCTCGGACCTCCTCCCGCTCCATGACCGCCAAGCCATGCCACTTGTCGCCTGATAGGTCAATAGTACTGACCTAATACGCTCCAGCCTTTCCTCCACGGCGAGAAAGCTGTGCGCGAACAAGGCCTATCGCCCCTTGCATCGATGGATACGCTCGACGATTATCCCGGCCGCCAACACGGAGAAAAAGCAATGAAACTCCTTCGCTTCGGCGCTGCGGGCGCGGAGAAGCCGGGCCTCCTCGACAAGGACGGCACGATCCGCGACCTCTCGAGCGTCGTTTCGGATATTACCCCGGAAACGCTCAAGGCCGGCGCGATCGAGAAGATCGCCAAGGTCGACCCGGCCACGCTGCCGGCTGTCGCGCCCGGCGGGCGCATCGGTCCGGTCGTGAGCCGCACCGGCAACTTCATCGCCGTCGGCCTCAACTATGTCGACCATGCGCATGAGACCAATTCGCCGATCCCGTCGGAGCCGATCCTCTTCAACAAGACGCCGAACTCGATGATCGGGCCGAACGATCCGGTCACGATCCCGAAGGCCTCGACGAAGACCGACTGGGAAGTCGAGCTCGCGATCGTCATCGGCAAGACAGCCCTCTATGTCTCCGAGGCGGACGCGCTGTCCTATGTCGCGGGCTTCGCGGTCTGCCACGACGTGTCCGAGCGCGCCTTCCAGACGGAGCGCGGCGGCCAGTGGATGAAGGGCAAGGGTTCGCCGACCTTCGGTCCGCTCGGCCCGTGGCTGGTCACGCCCGACGAGATCGCCGACGTCCAGAACCTCGACATGTTCCTCGACGTGAACGGCAAGCGCTGCCAGACCGGCAACACCAAGACGATGATCTTCGGTGTCGCCCATCTGGTGAGCTATATCAGCCAGTTCCTGCAGCTCGATCCCGGCGACGTCATCACCACCGGCACGCCGCCCGGCGTCGGCATGGGCATGAAGCCGCCGACCTATCTCAAGGACGGCGACGTGGTCCGTCTCGGCATCGCCGGCCTCGGCGAGCAGCAGCAGACCTTCCACGCCTATAAGGGCTGATCGACCCTCAGGGTCATCGCCGCAAGATTACGGGCCGGACCGCAAGGTTCGGCCCGTTTTCGTTGGAAACTACCACCAGGCGTGGAAATGGTGCACCGGTCCGTGCCCGCGGCCGATCCTTAACCGGTCGGATGCGGCGATGGCGGCCGAGAGATAGGCCTTCGCCTCCCCCACCGCCTCGTCCAACGGTCGCCCGAGCGCCAGCCCCGCCGCGATCGCCGACGACAGCGTGCAGCCCGTGCCGTGCGTGTTGACCGTGTCGATGCGCCGCGACCGGAACCAGCGCCGCTCGCCCGCGCGGGTGACCAGCACATCCGACGCCTCGGACCCTGAGCCGTGCCCGCCCTTGATCAGCACGGCAGCCGCGCCGAGCGCGACGATGGCCTCGCCCTGACGCTCCATCTCGGCCTCGCTCACTGCCGGCTCGCCGTCCAGAATGCGGGCGGCTTCCCGAAGGTTCGGCGTCACCAGCAGCGCGCGGGGAAAGAGATCCCCGATCAGCGTCGCGATGGCTTCCTCGCGCAGCAATACGTCGCCGCTGGTCGCGACCATGACGGGATCGAGCACCACCGCCTTCTGCTCGAAGCGGTCGAGCCCCGCCGCCACGGCGCGGATCACCTCCGGATTGGCGAGCATGCCGATCTTCACGGCATTGACGGGGAGATCGGAGAAGACGGCATCGATCTGCGCCGTGACGAACGCAGCCGGGACATCATGGATCCCCGTGACGCCGAGCGTGTTCTGCGCCGTCAGCGCAGCGATGACCGAGGCGCCATAGACGCCGAGCGCCGAGAACGTCTTCAGATCGGCCTGGATGCCGGCGCCGCCGCCCGAATCGGAGCCCGCTATGGTCACTGCAATCGCCGTCATGCGCGTCCTTCCAAACTGAATGGTCGTGGAGCGAAGTGGGGACCGGTCCGCGTGGAGACAATGCGACCGGACACGCGTTCGTTAGATATCCGCCGCTGGAATTTTCGCCGCCTCTTCCCGGCTGCGCTTGAGGCCGAGACGATGCTCGCGGAAGATCACGAACATGCCCGAACCGATCACGATCAGCGAGCCGAGCAGCATCGTCGCCGTCGGCAGGTTCGAGAACAGGAAATAGCCGACGACGATCGCCCACAGCATCGAGACATATTCGAACGGCGCCACCAGAGAGGCCTCGCCATAGCGATAGCTCTGCGTCAGCAGGACCTGCCCGATCCCGCCGGCGACGCCGCAGCCCACAAGCAGCGGCATGTCCTCGAGGCGCGGCATGATCCATCCGAACGGCATCGTCGCCAGCATGAACAGCGCGGTGAAGATCGAGAAATAGACGACGATCGTCGCCGGCTGCTCGGACCAGGTCAGGCGCCGGGTCTGCGTCGCGGCGAGCGCGCCGAAAAACGCGCCGAGCAGCGAAAAGATCGCGCCGAGGGTGCTGCGATGCGGGCCTGCGTCAGGACCGACATAATCGGAAAGAATGACCAGGACGCCAACGAAACCGATCACCACGGCCGTCCAGCGATAGGCGCGCACCGGCTCGCTGAGCAGCACGGCCGCGAGCACCACCGTCATCAACGGCGCCGCATAGCCGATCGCCGTCGCATCCGACAGCGGCAGGCGCGCCAGTGCCGAGAAGCCGAAGAACATCGACGTGGCGCCGGCGATGGAGCGCAGCAGATGCCCGCCGATGCGCGGCGTCACGAAGACATCGGGCAGGAAGCCGCGCCAGGCGACCCATCCGAGCACGGGAATGAGCGCGAAGGCCGAGCGGAAAAACGCGACCTCGCCCGCCGGATACCGGTCGGAGACGAATTTGATCTGCGTCGCCATCGCCGTGAAGGCGAGGGTCGACAGCACCTTGAGCATCACGCCGAACAGCGGTCGCCCATATGAGGACGTTTCCATTTTTCCTTCGGATCGCGGACGGATCCGTTCTGATGGGTGACGCTCGGTCTGGCGCACCGCGTGGGGCCGGAATCCGCCGCGTGGCACCGCAGCGCGAAGCAGCAACGGTGCCTGACACCGATCCATCCGCGGTCGCGATGACGCGGCGTTCCGGAATCCGGCGGCAGATCGGGCGATGATAGGGAGAGGCGGCATGCGCGGCAATCGCGCAGACGGAAATGGTACGCGCCACGCGCCTTTTCGTCGCCGGAATCCCGTGTTAAGCAGCCCGTCCACGCTGACCAGCCACCATCGGTTTCGATCCATGAAAAGCTCGTATCTGCGGCCCTTCCTCCGGACGATGGCGGTTGCGGCGCTCTTCGCCGCCGCCGGCATCCAGCAGGCGAGCGCCGAGCGGATCACCAATCCCGTGGCCGAGTTCGCCGGTCTCGACAAGATCACCGGCCGCATCATCACCTTCGACGTCTATATGGACGAGACGGTGCAGTTCGGCGCCCTTCAGGTGACGCCGCGCGTGTGCTATTCGCGGCCCCCGACCGATCCGCCGCGCACCGACGCCTTCGTCGAGGTGGACGAGATCACGCTGCAGCGGAAGGTTCGCCGGATCTTCACGGGCTGGATGTTCGCGGACAGCCCCGGCCTGCACGCCGTCGACCACGCCGTCTATGACGTCTGGCTCGCCAGCTGCAAGACCTCGTCGACCGTCAGCAAACCGTCCAGCAAGTAAAAGTCGCCGTCCACGGTCAGCGCGTCCTCGAGACGCCGGTGATAATCGGCGCGGTCGATCTCGGCCACGCCGAACTGGGCCAGATGCTCGGTCGTGAACTGCGCATCCAGAAGGCGGAAGCCGCCCGCCTTCAGCCGCGCGACGAGATAGACCAGCGCCACCTTGGACGCGTCGGTCGCGTGGCTGAACATGCTTTCGCCGAAAAACGCCCCCTTGAGGCGCACGCCATAGAGCCCGCCGACGAGGCGACCGTCCTGCCAGGCCTCAACGGTGTGGCAGTGCCCGAGCGCGAAAAGCTGGCGGTAGAGCTGGCGGATGCGGTCGTTGATCCACGTCTTGTCGCGATAGGCCGATGTGAAATGACCGGCGCAACCCGCGATCACGCCGTCGAAATCCGTATCGATCCGGATTTCGAAGGGCATGTGGCGCATGGCCCGCGCGAGGCGTCTTGGAACGTGAAATGCGTCGAGCGGGAAGATCCCCCGCTTCTCCGGCTCGATCCAGTAGAGGCCCGGATCGTTCGCCGAATCGGACATCGGAAAAATGCCGCAGGCATAGGCTTTCAGCAGCACCTGCGGCGTGATCTGGGACGCGAAATCGTACTTGCTCGTCATCGACCCAACGCTTGCCGGCAACCAGCCATGGCTGTTCCTGCTCGCCCAGCCCCCACTGGACCTGCAAAATCTGCCATGACTTCGTGCCGGGCGAAAGCCGCCCGGGTAGAGATCAGTGCGAAACCGCCAGCTTCTTTTCGAGCCAGTGGATGTCGTAAGCGCCGTCGGCGATGTCCTTGTCGTCGACCAGTTCGCGGAACAGCGGAATCGTCGTCTTGATGCCGTCGACGACAAACTCGTCCAGCGCGCGGCGAAGGCGCATCATGCATTCGACACGCGTGCGGCCGTGGACGATCAGCTTGCCGATCAGGCTGTCGTAATAGGGCGGGATCCGATAGCCCTGATAGACGCCCGAATCGACGCGCACCCCAAGACCGCCCGGCGGATGGAAATAGGTGATCGTGCCGGGCGACGGCGCGAAAGTGTGCGGGTCCTCGGCGTTGATGCGGCACTCGATCGCGTGCCCCTCGAACTTCACGTCCTCCTGGCGGAACGACAGGCCGCTGCCCGAGGCGACGCGGATCTGCTCGTTCACGAGGTCGATGCCCGTGATGGCCTCCGTCACCGGATGCTCGACCTGGAGACGCGTGTTCATCTCGATGAAATAGAACTCGCCATTCTCGTAGAGGAACTCGATCGTTCCCGCGCCGGAATAGCCGAGATCGGCAACGGCCTTGGCGCAAACGGCGCCGATCCGGTTGCGATCGGCCTCGTTGAGCGCGGGCGAACCCGCCTCCTCCCAGACCTTCTGGTGCCGTCGCTGCAGCGAGCAGTCGCGCTCGCCGAGATGCACGGCATAGCCCTTGCCATCGCCGAGAACCTGGATCTCGATGTGCCGCGGCTTCTCGAGATACTTCTCCATATAGACCGCGTCGTCGCCGAAGGCGGCCTTCGCCTCGGAACGGGCGGTTCCATAGGCAATCGGCAGCTCAGCCGCCGAGCGGGCGACCTTCATGCCCCGACCACCGCCGCCGGACGACGCCTTGATCAGCACCGGATAGCCGATCGCGGCCGCCTGGCGGAGCGCGTCGGCCTCATCCTTGAGCGCGCCCTCCGAACCGGGCACGACCGGAATGCCAAGCCGCTGCGCGGTGCGCTTCGCCTCGATCTTGTCGCCCATGATGCGGATGTGCTCGGAGCTCGGCCCGATGAAGGTGATGTTGTGCGCCTCGAGAATCTCGGCGAAGCGCGCATTCTCCGACAGGAAGCCGTAGCCCGGATGGATCGCGTCGGCACCGGTGATCTCGCAGGCCGCGAGCAGCGAGGGAATGTTGAGATAGCTGTCCCGGGCCGGCGGCGGACCGATGCACACGCTCTCATCGGCGAGGCGCACATGCATGGCGTCGGCATCGGCGGTCGAATGGACCGCAACGGTCTCGATGCCGAGCTCCTTGCAGGCGCGCAGGATGCGCAGGGCGATTTCGCCGCGATTGGCGATGAGGATCTTGTTGAACATCGGCTTTGCCGCGCTCATTCGATGATCAGCAGCGGTTCGCCGTATTCGACCGGCTGCCCATCCGTCACCATGATCGCCTTGACCGTGCCGGCGCGCGGCGACGGGATCTGGTTCATGGTCTTCATCGCCTCGACGATCAGCAGCGTCTGGCCCTCGCGGACTGTCTGGCCGACCTCGATGAACGCTTTGGTCCCAGGTTCTGGGGATCGATAGGCCGTGCCGACCATCGGCGAATTCACGACGCCCGGATGACCCGCGGCACTCGCCTCGGCCGACACAGCCACGGCCGGCGCGGCAATTACAGTAGCCGGAGCGGCGGCGACCTGCACGGCCGTGGGCGCGACCGTCAGGTTGCGCGCCACGCGGATGCGGAGGTCGGCATGCTCGACTTCGATTTCGGTGAGGTCCGTTTCCGTCAGCAGCATGGCCAACTGGCGGATCAGTTCCTGGTCGATGCTCGAAGTCTTGTCGGTCATTGCGTTCTGTCTCTCTTTCAAAGGCGCGGCCACGATCAGGCGACGTGCGGCTTCAGCGCCTCGAGGGCAAGCGTGTATCCCTGCGGTCCGAACCCGCAGATGACGCCCACTGCCACCGGTGAAATATAGGAATGATGCCGAAACGCTTCACGGGCGAAGACGTTCGACAGATGCACTTCGATCGTCGGCAGGCCGACGGCCCGGATCGCGTCCTGCAACGCCACGGAGGTGTGGGTGTAGGCGCCCGGATTGATGATGATGCCGCGATGACGCCCGAGCGCCTCGTGGATCCAGTCGACCAGCACGCCCTCGTGATTGGACTGACGGAAATCGACGGAGAGCCCGAGGCTCTCGCCGAAGGCCGTCGTCTCGTCGCCGATCTGCGCGAGGGTCTTGGCCCCATAGATCCCCGGCTCGCGCTTGCCGAGCATGTTGAGGTTGGGGCCGTTCAGAACGAGAATGGATATCGTCATCGATGACCGATTGCGGGCCTCGCGTGCGCCCCGGCCCTGAGCCGGAGCTGGCCGGTTATAGGGTCTCGGCGGATAAAGGAAAAGCCCCGCAGCGCAAGCTGCAGGGCTCCTTCACAACTGCCGGGCTGCGATCAGCAGGAGGTGGCGCCGCAGTCGCGCACCGACTGGATCTTGCTCTTCAGCGTATCGTAGCCGACCGCGCCCACGACGAGCTCGTTCTGGACGACATAAGTCGGCGTGCCGTTGATCCCCAGAGACTGGGCCAAGGCGTACGATTCGTTGATCGTTGCCGCGATTTCCGGCTCCTTGAGCCGCGCCTTGATGGCCGCCGTGTCGAGGCCGAGATCGCCGGCGACCGCGATGGCCCGGGCGCCATTGACCTCGCCGCGGCTCATCAGCAGCTCGTCGTGGAAGGCGCGATATTTGTCCGGCGCCATCTCATGCACGACGACGGCAACCTGGGCCGCCTCTTCGGAGCCGGGTCCGAGCACCGGGAACTCCTTGAGCACCACCTTGAGGTTCTTGTCCTCGTCGAGAAGGCGGGTCAGGTCGGCATGGGCGCGTTTGCAGTAGCCGCAATTGTAGTCGAAGAACTCGACCAGCGTGACGTCGCCCTGCGGATTGCCGAGCACGACCTGGCGCTTCGAATTGAACAGGAGGTCGGCGTTCTTGGTGATGTTCGACTTGCGCGCATCGGCCTCCGCCGCGCGGTCGCGACGATCGAGCTCCTGCATCGCGTCACGGATCACCTCGGGGTGCTCCATGAGGTAGTCTTTGACGATCGTGCCGATCTCGTCCTTCTGTCCCTGATCGAACGACGCCGACGCCGCAAAAGCCGGCAGGGCGACGACGAGCGCCAGGACACCAAGGACGGCGGCCCGCAGGCCGGCCTTCGATCGGATCATTGCTGGGATTGCTTTCATGGGCGCCAAGGGTCCGTCGTTCAGTTGATCCGCTGGGATGTTGGTACGTCAAACCGGCGTGCGATCAAGCCCGCCGGCAGGGAATTGCCCGCCCGGGCCGATCACTTCGGCGTGGGCGGACTGAAGGAAAGTATATCATCGGCCTTCAGCCAGCCGGGTGAGCCGCGCTTCATGGCCGCCTGCGCACGCGCGGCATGCATCTTCGCGGCCTTATATTCGCCTTCGATGAATTCGCCTTGCGCCGTGGCCAGATCCGCCATCGGAATGTCGCCGCTCATCGCATAGGCACGGGCAAGGCTGCGATAGCCGATGCCGACATCGGGATCGGCCTGCAGGCCGATCTTGAGGTTCTTGATCGCCTCCGCCACCGATTTCGGATCGCCGGCTTCGACCAGGGTCTGGCCGAGCATGATGCGGAGCAGCCCCGATTTCGGCGCCAAGGAGACGGCCTTGCGCAGCGGCTCCGCCGCCTCGCGTCCACGTCCGCCCTCCAGCAGGATCTGCCCCTTGAGCTCCCAGAAATACGGGTTCTTGGGCTGATCCGCGAGCATCTGATCAAGCAGCTTCAGCGCCGTGCGCTCGTCGCCATTGCGATAGGCTGAAATGGCGCGCGCATAGCGCGCCGGCATGGAGGCGTCGCTCGGCGGATAGCGGCGCATGACGTCGGACGCGCCGCCGGTGAAGGCGACGAGCTTCGCGCGGACCATGTCGTGCCGAGCCTGCAGCGCTGCCGGGTCCTTCTTGTCGTAATAGGGGCTGGCCTTGGCCGAGCGCTCGATCAGGTTGAGGCGCTCGGTCGGCAAGGGATGGCTCTGCAGATAGGGATTGGCGCGGCTCTCGGCGAACAGCGTGTTGTCGGCGAAGCGCTGGAAGGTGCGCATCATCCCCTTCGCCGATTGGCCGGTCTGCTGCAGATAGTTGAGCGCGGACTGATCGGCAGCCATTTCCTCGGAGCGCTTGTAGGCAAGCAGCGATCGCCGCGCCGCCTCGCCGACGCCTGCCGCAATCCCTCCGCCGGCACGCGCCGCATCCGGCGAGCCAGCCGCCGCACCGGCCACGGCAGCACCGATGCCCGCAATGCCGCCCAGCATTGCGAGACGCTGCGCCGTCTCGGCCTGCTGCCGCAACTGGACCTGATGGCCACCCGCGAGATGCCCGGTCTCATGCGCGAGGACACCGATGAGCTCGTTCGGTGTCTTGGAATCGATGACCGCACCGGTGTTGACGACGATCTTCTGCCCGCTCGCGACGAAGGCGTTGAAGGACGGATCCTGAAGAATATAGAGCTCGACCGCCGAGGACCGGACGCCGGCGACCTTGAAGATCGGCAGCACATAGTCCTGCAGGAGCGCTTCCGTCTCCGCGTCGCGAATCAGGACCTTTCCCTGCGCATGCGCGCCGCCGGTCGCCAGCAGGCTGGCGGCAAACATCGTTGCGAGCGCGAGGCCCTTCGCCATGCGACGCGTGTGCCCTCGCACGTTCGTCATGGTGCATTCCTTCCTTTCGTCCGTCGCATCCGACCTGTAAGGAACGGCGCCAGGAAACGTGGAAACGCAGCGATGCCCGTCAATTCGGGCGATTGCAAGTCGTACACGCAGCAAGACCAGTCCGAGGATCGCGCGAAGCCATGCCCATCAGCCTCCGGCCCCCGTCCCGTCGCAGCGCCGTTGCACCGTTTCTGGCGATGGATGTCCTCTCGGCGGCGAATGCGCTGGAGGCCGCCGGTCGGCGCATCCTCCATATGGAAGTCGGCGAGCCCGGCGCGCCGACGCCCCGCGCGATCCGCGAAGCGGCGATCGCCTCGCTCCAGGGCGGGCGCATCGCCTATACCGAGGCGCTGGGCTGGCGGCCGCTGCGCGAGCGGATCGCCCGTCACTATGGCGAGCGTCACGGCATCGAGGTCGATCCGGCGCGGGTCGCGGTGACGACGGGATCCTCCGGCGGCTTCAACCTCACCTTCCTGGCCGCCTTCGATGCTGGCGACCGCGTCGCGATCGCCGCGCCGGGATATCCGGCCTATGCCAACATCCTGCGGGCGCTGGATCTCGAAGTGGTCGAACTGCGGACCCGCGCCGAGGATCGCCACGCGATCACGCCGGAGCTCGTCGAGGCAGCGCATAGCGAGAAGCCGCTCGCCGGCCTGATCGTCGCGAGCCCGGCCAATCCCACGGGCACCATGATGACGCCGAATGCGCTGGCCACGCTCATCGCCGCCACCGAGGAACTGGGCATCCGCTTCATCTCCGACGAGATCTATCATGGCCTCGTCTATGACGGCGTCGCGGCGACGGCGCTCGCCACGTCGCAGGAAGCGTTCGTCATCAACTCGTTCTCGAAATATTACTGCATGACCGGCTGGCGGATCGGCTGGATGGTCGTGCCGGAGACGATGGTCCGCGCCGTCGAACGGCTGGGACAGAACCTCTACATCTCCGCGCCCGACCTGTCGCAGAAGGCTGCGCTCGCCGCCTTCGAGACGACCGACGAGTTGGAGCGCATCAAGGACGGCTATGCCGCGAACCGCCGGCTGCTGCTCGACCGTCTGCCCGCGATCGGCTTCGACGAGTTCTTTCCCGTCGACGGCGCCTTCTACGTCTATGCCTCGGTCCGCCGCTTCACCAATGATTCCGGCGAATTCGCCCGGCGCATGCTGAACGAAGCAGGCGTGGCGGCGACGCCGGGCATGGATTTCGACCCGACCGGAGGCGACGCCTATATCCGCTTCTCGTTCGCCGGTTCGACCAAGGACATCGACGAGGCCAGCCGCCGCCTCGCGGACTGGCTGCGCTGAGGCGCTTCCGTCAGACGTCCGCGCCGAGCCGCGACGTGGGGCGGGCGACCGGACGGCGAAGGCCCGGCACTGGCTCGTGATCGGCGCTCGCGAAGATGTCGCGATCGAGGCGCTGCAACGCGCCGGCCAGAATGCCGACGTCGACGAGATCGTCTTCCGGCGAAAGCACCTCGATCTCCGTCATGCGTCCGATCTCCGCCACCAGCCCTTCCTCCAGGCCGGTGTGGAAGCCCTTCTCCATCAGGTCGAACGCCGCGAGGCCACGCCCCGTGAAGGCGACGCGTTCCGGATTGATCAGAGCGAGCAGGCGTGAGAGGCCATAGCCAAGGGCGAGGCCGGCCTGGTGATAGGCCGCCGCAATCCGCCCATCGCCGCCGCGGGCCCGCTCCTCCAGCGCCCGCATGGTGGCGGCGTCCGGATCGATATCGGCGGGCGGGGCATCCGGCGGCAGATTGGTGACGGCCCGGTAGATCGCATAATCGGCGACATAGGCCTCGACGCAGCCGCGCCGGCCGCAGCGGCAGAGCGCGCCGCCGGGAATATGATTGGTATGGCCGAACTCGGCGCCGGAGCCGAAGGCGCCGGAGAACAGCCGACCGCCGATATAGAGGCCCATGCCGACGCCATAGGCGATGAAGATCACGGCGAACGTGCCGCCATAGCGCCGCGGATCGCGCGAATTGAGAGCCTGGCCCATCATGTTGACGTCGTTGGTCACCGAGACGGGTATGCCCAGCGCCTCGGAGAGCGGTCCGGGGATCGCGCCGACCTCGACCGAGACGGTCGGGCTCCAGATCAGGCGTCCGGTAGTCTCGTCGACCACGCCCGGCACGGCGATCGGAATCTCCGGCAGCTTGCGGTGCGGGACGCCGCGCTCATCGAGATAGCCGCGGATCGCTTCGGCAAGGCGCGGCACGAACTCCTTCGCCTCCGGGCCCGTCGTCGGAATGGCGAGGCGCGTGCGATCGCGCAGATGTCCACCATAGTCGCAGAGAATCAGCGTCACCGAATTGAGCGACACCTTCACGCCGAGGACGAAGGCCGCATCGGCGTTCAGCGCCAGCGCCACGCGTGGCCGCCCCCTCCCCGTCGGCCGCTCGGCCTTCTCGTCGATCGAGGCGGTGACGATCAGGTGTTCGGAGATCAGATCGGCGGTAATGGCGGAGATCGTCGCCGGGCTGAGACCGGTCGTTCGTCCCAGTTCCACCCGCGCCAGCGGTCCGACGCGGCGAAGCGTCTGGAGGACCAGTCCACGGTTTTGCCGTCGGACGAGTTCTGTGTCGGCTTTATTCTGCAACGTTCGTCTCCTCCGCCCGGACAATGGTCGAACGCCCTCGCCTTTCCAAGGGATTTCGACAGTCCGCGTCAACCAGGCCACTACGAACACCTTGGCGCCGCCGCCGCTGGTGCCTTGCCGCCACGGGACAGGCAGCGTATTTCCTTCGAGGGCCTCTCCCGTTTCGAAGGATGACCGCTATGACAATCGTCCGAACCGCCGCAGCGGCGGCCGAAGTTGCGCGCGCGTTCGCTGCTCTGAAGGTCGAGCGCGATCGTGTCGAATCACGGACGATGCGGGAGATGTTCGCGGCGGACCCGTCGCGCTTCTCGCGGCTGTCGCTCGAAGTCGACGGCCTGCTGCTCGACTATTCCAAGAACCGCCTCGACGCGCAGACGCTCGTCGCGCTTCTCGGCCTCGCACGGGCAGCCGAGGTGGAGTCGCATCGCGACAGCATGTTCGCCTGCGAGCGAATCAACGTCACCGAGAACCGCGCCGTTCTCCATGTGGCGCTCCGCGCGCCAAAGGACGCCACCTTCATGCTCGACGGCGTCAACGTCGTCGACGAGGTTCAGTCCGTCCTCGAAGCGATGACCGATTTCGCGGAAGGGATCCGCAGCGGCGCGATCGCCGGCACCGGCGGCGCCTTCACCGACGTCGTCAATATCGGCATTGGCGGCTCGGATCTCGGTCCGGCCATGGTGACGCGCGCACTCAGCCCCTATCACGACGGCCCGCGCCTCCATTTCGTCTCGAATGTCGATGGCGCGCATATTCACGACACCATCGCGGGCCTCAACCCGGCGACGACGCTCTTCCTCGTGGCGTCCAAGACGTTCACGACCATCGAGACCATGACGAACGCGGCGACAGCCCGCCGCTGGATCGTCGATGCTCTCGGCGAGGCCGCAGTCGGCGCGCATTTCGCCGCCATGTCGACGGCACTCGACAAGGTCGCGGCCTTCGGCATCGACGTGAAGCGCGCCTTCGGCTTCTGGGACTGGGTCGGCGGGCGCTATTCCGTCTGGTCGGCCATCGGCCTGCCCGTGATGATCGCGATCGGCGCCAAGGATTTCCGCTCCTTCCTAGCCGGCGGCCACGCCATGGACGTGCATTTCCGCGACACGCCGCTCGACCGCAACCTGCCGGTCATCCTCGGCCTCGTCGGCATCTGGAACCGCAACGTCCTCGGCTTCCCGGCCAAGGCCGTGCTGCCCTATGACCAGCGCCTCCTGCGCTTCGCCGCCTATCTCCAGCAGCTCGACATGGAATCGAACGGCAAGCGCGTCACGCTCGACGGCTCCGCCGTGACCCAGCAGACGGGTCCGCTGGTCTGGGGCGAACCCGGCACCAACGGGCAGCATGCCTTCTACCAGCTGCTGCATCAGGGCACCGACGTGATCCCGGCGGATTTCCTCGTCGCGGCGACGCCGCACGAGGCCGACGACGTGCATCATCATCTGCTGCTGGCGAACTGCTTCGCTCAGACCGAGGCGCTAATGCGCGGCCGCACGACCGACGAGGCGCGGGCCGAACTCGCGGCCGAAGGCAAGGCCCCGGCCGAAGTCGAGCGGCTCGCCCCGCACAAGACCTTCCCCGGCAACCGGCCGACCAACACGATCCTCTACCGCCTGCTCGATCCCTTCACGCTCGGACGCCTCATCGCGCTCTATGAGCACACCGTCTTCGTGCAGGGCGCGATCTGGGGCATCGATTCCTTCGACCAGTGGGGCGTCGAGCTCGGCAAGCAGCTCGCGACCCAGCTTCTGCCCATGGTTGAGGGCAAGACGTCGCCCGATACCCGCGACGCTTCGACGGCTGGCCTCATCCGCGCGGTCCCGCGCATCAGGGGATAGCGGGCAAGACACGTTTCCACGGGCCGCCCTGTGAACGAGTTCACTCAACAGGACGGCCCGGTCGGATTAGAATCCGGATGTTCTTTGATTCGTCTGGATTTCTTTAGATCCCATGGAAATAGAGTTCTCAGATTTCGACCACTATGCGCGCACGGTCGCGGCCTATTACGGCCTGTCCGGCATCGCGATCCGCAACGCCACCAAGGCCGACTTTCCGCGTCTCGCCGAGATGCAGGTTGGCGCGCTCTGCGCCACCGGCCGTGACATCTACGGCGCCGGCAAGATCAAGCGTTACGTGGAGCGCCATCTCCGGCAGACGCTCCATCTCTGCTCGCTGCCCACCTTCTTCGTCGCGACCAAGGGCAATGAGGTGATCGGCTC
This sequence comes from Kaistia hirudinis, assembly GCF_014196455.1. Taxonomy (GTDB): domain Bacteria; phylum Pseudomonadota; class Alphaproteobacteria; order Rhizobiales; family Kaistiaceae; genus Kaistia; species Kaistia hirudinis. The sequence goes on along the minus strand of NZ_JACIDS010000001.1, from coordinate 136,248 downwards.
GGGCGGCTGGAGCCGCATCCCGACCGCGCAGGGACGCGAACTGCCTTGCGCCGTTTGCTTCTATGTCGATCCGCGCTTCGCCCGGCGCGGCGTGGGGCGAAGCCTCCTCGCGATCACCGAGACGAGCGCCCGCAAGAGCCGTGTCGGAATCCTGTCGGCCTTCGCGCCGCTGCACGGGGCGGATCTCTTCCGTAGCTCCGGCTATTCGGCGAGCGACATCCTCCCGCTCGACCTCGGCGACGATTACAGCATGGATCTGCTGGTCATGCGCAAGCGCCTCACGGCCTAGCGGCGGCGCCCGCCTCAGGACGCGGCCTACGGCTCCTTGGCTGAGCGGTGGATGATGATGTGGTGGCCTTCGATCGAAAGCCGCCCTTCCTTGGTGAGCGCCCGGATCTGCTTGTTCACGGCCTCGCGGCTCGCGCCGAGCATCTGCGCCAAGGAACCCTGCGTCAGATCGAGTTCGACGACCGCGACATCCCGCTCGATGCGACCATGGATCAGCGCCAGTTGCCGCAGCAGCACCAGGAGGCGATGGCGGAGGTCATGGAAGACGGCGCGGTTGACCTGGTCATTGGTCTGCCGGAGCCGTTCGCAAAGGCTGAGCAGGATCTGGCGCTGCAGGCGCGAGGAAATGTCGAGCAGATTGAGGAAGGGCTGCCGCGGCACGAAGATGAGCTTCGTTTCGGTCAGCGTGGCTGCGCCGGCGCTTCGCGGCAGGCCGTCGATCAGCGCGATCTCGCCGATCACCTCGCCCTCCTCGAACAGCTGGATGGTCAGCTCCCGGCTGTCCTCCGCCGTCAGGAAGATGCGGACGATGCCGGCGGTCACACAATAGAGGCCGTCGGAATCGTCGCCCTGGGAAAACAGGAGCGACTCGGGCGGAAGCGTGGATACGCGCGAAATCTGCGCCAAGCGTGTCAGTTCGTCAGCGTCCAATCCATTAAAGAAACTGGTCCGGCTAAGCCAAGAAACAATCTCCGAAGTCTGCACCCATGCCTCCTCACCGGAACGCCAATCCGGACCACTGCCGCCCGCTTCATACGACGTTAGATTTTACTATATGATTGCACAATATCAGATGAATTGAGACGTCCATCTGTCGCGGCCCCGGATACTATGCTGGCGACGATGAAATGCCCGAGTTCCCGGGCAGGCACATCAGCCACGAGGCCAAGCTTCTTCGATACGGAGAGCGTCGCGATACCATGCAGCGAGGCCCATATTGCGACCACCGCTCGGCGGGCATCCGCGGGAGAACGATCGCCGAGCGCCGGACCAAGACGTCTTGCAGCATCGCCGATCAGCCGATCCAATTCCTGCCGGTACCAGTCGGGCAAGCCGACACCGTCCGGCAGACGGTGATCAAACAGCATCGCCCAGAGCCGCGGCGCGAGCTCGACGTAGTCGAAATAGGCATCCGTCATCCGGCGCGCCCGCGTCGAAGGATCGCCGCCTCCGACCTGCGCCAGCGCGGCACCGAGCCCCCGCAGGGTCTCGCCATTCACCTGAACGATGAGATCGTCGAGATTGGCGAAGAGATTGTAGATCGTGCCAGGCGCATAGCCGATGCGCTCCGCGACGCGGCGGACCGTCACGCCGCGCAGCCCCTCCTCCGACGCGATGGTCCGGGCAGCCGCCAGCGCAAGCTGCTTCAACTCTGCCGCGGAATGATCGTTTCGTCTGGCCACGCTCGTCGCTCATCAACGTCTGCGTGTGCAATAACATATATTGAACGATGTTCAAAACGGATATAGCCAATTGAACGTCGTTCAGATAAGAGTCGAATGACAGCTGGTCGAACGGGGAACAGCCATGCATGCCATCGATCAAGCCGGAAAGCCCGATGACGCTCCGTCGCTTCTCGCAACGCCCGGCTTCCTGCCGCTCTTCGTCGTGCAATGGTTCGGCGCCTTTGCCGACAATGCGCTGAAAAGCGCCTTCGGCTTCATGGTCGCCTATGGCGGTGCCGGCCTGTTCGGCCTGTCGCCTCAGGTGGCGATCACGCTCGGCGGCGCCGTGTTCATGCTGCCCTCCTTCCTGCTGTCGGGCATTTCCGGCCGTCTCTGTGACGCGGTCGACAAGAAGCTGGTCGTGCGCTGGACGCGGCTGCTCGAGATCGTGCTCGCCTTCCTCTCTTCGGCGGCGATCCTCACCCACTCCGCCCCGCTCGCCCTGCTCGGCATGTTCCTCTATTCGGTCCAGTCGACGATCTTCGGCCCGGCGAAATATTCGATCCTGCCGCAATTCGTGGCGCGTGAACGTCTCGTCGCCGCCAATGCGCTGTTCGAGGGCTCGACCTTCGTCGCGATCCTGGCCGGAACTCTGTTCGGCGGACTGACCGTCAGCCTGGGCGGCAGCTGGCTGACCGTCGCCGGCCTGTTCGCGGCTGCGCTGATCGGCGCCGGCGCCGCGTTCCTGGTCCCCTCCGCGCCGCCCGCGCCGGGCGCCCCGCCCTTCCGCTTCGATTTCATCGGCGCCAACAAGCTTGCCTTCGCGGCCGTGCGCCGCCGGAAATCCGTCTTCCTCGCCGTGCTCGGCATCTCCTGGTTCTGGATGATCGGGCTCATCGTGATGTCGGTCTTCCCGGATTTCGCCAAATCGACGCTGAAGGTCGACGAGATCGTCGCCAATCTGCTCGTCGGTGCCTTCGTCGTCGGTATCGCGCTCGGCTCCGCTGCTGCGTCCAAGGTCCTGGCCGGCCACATTTCCGCACGCCATACGCCGATTGGCGCGCTGATCATGGCCGCCTTCCTGTTCGACCTCTCGCATGCCTCGGTCCTGCTTGGCGCCGCGAACGAAGGCGTCGCGATCGGCCTGACGGACTTCCTGGGCAGCGTCGCGGGATGGCGGGTCGTGATCGACCTGATCGGCGTGGCGTTCGGCGGCGGCATCTTCACCGTGCCGCTCTACGCGATGCTCCAGTCGCGGGCCGAGCCGCAGGAACGCTCGTCGGCGATCGCCGGCAACAACATCATGAATGCCGGCACCATGGTGGCGGGAACGGTGCTCGCCGCCGCGCTGCTGGCGGCCGGCGTCACGACGCTGCAATTGCTCGTCGTGATCGGCATCGCCAATATCGGCGCGGCATTCGTCTGCCTGAAGTTCGTCCCCGACGAGGCGATCAAGTCGCTCGGCGGCGTCATTCTCCGCCTGCTGTTTCGCGCCCGTGTGAAGGATATCGAGAACTATGGCGAGGGCGATGACGCCGCGGTCGTCGTCGTCAACCACACCTCGTTCATCGACGCCATCCTGATCGGCTGCCTGCTGCCGGGCCGGCCGGTCTTTGCGATCAACACCTTCATTGCCGAGCGCTGGTGGGTGAAGCCTGCTTTCCTGTTCTTCGACCTCGTTCCGGTGGACCCGACCAGCCCCTTCACCGTGCGGCGCATGGTCAAGCTGGTGAAAGAGGGTCGTCGCCTCGTCATTTTCCCGGAAGGACGCATCACCGTCACCGGCGCGCTGATGAAGGTCTATGACGGCCCGGCCATGATCGCGGCGCTCGCCGACGTTCCCGTCATCCCGGTGCGGGTGGCCGGCGCGCAGTATTCGATCTTCTCGCGCCTCAAGGGCAAGGTGCATCGCCGTCTGTTCCCGGAGATGCACTTGGCGGTGCTGCCGAAACGCTCGATCGGGCTGACGCCGGGCCTTGTCGGCCGGAAGCGGCGGGCCGAGGCCGGAGCGCATCTGCAGGACATCATGACCGACATGGTGTTCGAGACCAGCCCGCCCGTGGAACCCCTCTTCGATTCGCTGGTCCATGCGCGGCATATGCATGGATCGCTGCCGGTTCTCGAAGACATCACGCGCACGCCGATCGGCTATACCGCCATTTTGCGCGGCGCCTTTGCGCTGGGGGTGTCGATTGCGCGGCGGAGCCGCAAGGGCGAGCGGATCGGGCTGCTGCTGCCGAACGCCAATGTCTCGGTCGTCACCTTCTTCGCCCTTCAGGTGACCGGCCGCATCCCGGCCATGCTCAATTTCTCTGCCGGCGCAGCGTCGATCCAGGCCGCGCAGGCGGCCGCCGAGGTGCGTCTCGTGCTGACATCGCGTCGCTTCGTCGATCAGGCACGACTTCAACCAATCATTGCAACCCTCTCGCAGAACAGCGAAATCGTCTTCCTTGAGGACATTCGCGGCGAGATCGGGACGGGGCGCAAGCTGCTCGCCATGCTCGGCGGACTGGCGCCGCTCTTCATGAGCCGGCTGCTCTTTTCCCGCCGGCAGGACGCCGAGGACGAGGCGGCCGTGCTGTTCACCTCCGGCTCCGAGGGCCTGCCCAAGGGCGTCTCGCTCAGCCATCGCGCGATCCAGGCCAACCGGCAGCAGATCTCCAGCGTGATCGACTTCTCGCGCGAAGATGTCGTGCTGAACGCCCTCCCCCTGTTCCATGCATTCGGACTGACGGCCGGCTGCCTGTTGCCGCTGATGTCCGGCGTCCGGCAGATGCTCTACCCCTCCCCGCTGCATTACCGCATCGTGCCGGAGATCGCCTATGACGTGAACGCCACGATCTTGTTCGGCACCGACACGTTTCTCTCGGGCTACGCCCGGATGGCGCATCCCTATGACTTCTATTCGATCCGCTACATCTTCGCCGGTGCCGAACGTCTGAAGCCGGAGACGCGGCGCATCTATGCGGAGAAGTTCGGTATTCGTATCCTGGAGGGATATGGCGCGACGGAGACGTCGCCCGTTCTCGCCATCAACACGCCAATGGCGAACCGTCCGGGCTCGGTCGGGAAATTGCTGCCGGGCATCGACCATCGCCTCGAACCGGTCGAGGGAATCACCGAAGGCGGACGTCTCGTCGTGCGCGGCCCGAACGTCATGCGCGGCTATTACCGCGCCGCCGCGCCGGGGGTGCTCGAGCCCCCGCCGGAGGGTTGGTACGACACCGGCGACATCGTGACGATCGACCCATCCGGCTTCGTGACCATCGCCGGCCGCGCGAAACGCTTCGCCAAGGTCGGCGGCGAGATGGTCTCGCTCGGCGCGATCGAGGATGTCGCGGCGACACTGTGGCCGAACCATGCCTCTGCGGCGGTGGCGGTGCCGAGCGAACGGCGCGGCGAGGAGATCGTGCTGGTGAGCGAGCGCCCCGGCGCGGTGCTGGCCGATTTCCAGCAGGCCGCCCGCCAGCGCGGCTTCTCCGAGCTCGCCATGCCGAAGCGGATCGTCGCGATCGAGCGCCTGCCGCTGCTCGGCTCCGGCAAGCCGGACTATCCGGCGATCGTCACCTTCGCTTCACCTCAACCGACGACGGCGGCGGTGTGAGCGCGTTGCGGCTCGACACTGCACGGTCGACCGACTAGAGTCCGCACATCGATTATCAGGCCCCGGGGGTTGGAAATGCGCGTCGCTGTCGTCTTGTTGGTCTCGCTGCTGGGGCTGGCCGGCTGTCAGTCGGTCTATCAGCAGGGCCAGACGGGCTCCTGCCAGCAGGCCAGCACCACTGTTGGCGGCCCCGTCATCTGCAACAACTGAGGCCCCACGGCCTCGTTCAATCCTGAATGAGCCCGCCGGACGCGGTTCCGGCGGGCTTTTTCTTGCCCGCGCGGCTGGATTTGCCGGCATCGGCACGAATCGCGACATCCACCGCCCGTAGCGCCCAGACGCGGAATTCGTCTGGCTCGTCGAACAGCCGCTCCGGCACGCGCCAATAGCTGGTCAGCGTGCGCCGACCATCCTTGGTGTCGTAGCTGAAGGGCGCGCAGCCCTCCGCCTCGAACGCCGACCGGCCCGCCTCGTCTGCCTTGAAGTGCAGGACCTCCCCGGCGACGAGGCCGAACATCAGCCCGTCGCGAAAAATGCCGAGCCCGCCGAACATGCGGCGGAAGCCGACGCGGCCGACCGGCTCGAACAGTTCCTCGAGGAATTCCCGGTCCGCGCTCATCGTCCGCCTCAATCCGCCAGCGTCAGTCCCATCTGCCAGAACTCCGCTTCCAGCCGCACGGCCTGACGGAAGATCTCCAGAAGGCGAGGATAGCGCGCCTCGGTCAGATAGTCGCGCGCCAGCCGCTCGATCTGGTCGAGGCTTTCCGCGGCGATCGCCTGATAGGCTTCGCCGGCATATTCGCGGATCCATGCCGCATAGGGATGGTTGTCATCGGCGAGGCGCGGTGCGCGCGAAGCCAGCGCCGTCCCGATCTCCGCATAGCCGACCACGCAGGGCGAGAGGCCGACCACGAGGTCGAGCAGATCACCGCGGAGGCCCGCCTCTTGCACGAAGCGCGTATAGGCGATCGTCGCGCGGGCAGCCGGTGCCGCTTCGATGGCGGCGGCGTCGAGCCCCCAGCCGGCGCAGAGCGTCAGATGGAGATTGGTCTCGGCAAGGATGGCCTCGACACCGGCGGCGGCCTTCCGCATCTCCATCAGGTTCGGCGCCTTGTAGACGCCGATCGCATAGGCGCGGGCGAATTCGATCAGGAACAGATAGTCCTGCACCAGATAGTGCCGGAAGCTCTCGGCCGGCAGCGAGCCGTCGCCGAGGCCGCGCACGAAGGGATGCTCGACATAGGCGGCCCATTCCGGCGCGGCATCGCGCTTCAGGCGATCGAACAGTGACGTCATGGCTCCAAACCGGCCCGCCGAGCCGGCCCTCCTGCGCGAGTCGATGGTGAAGCCCCGCTCCTACCCCGTTTGGCTGGCAGGACCAACCCCGCCGATCAGCCGCGCCGCCCTTTCGCGGAAGTCGTCGGCAACATCGGCGATCGAGATCGCGCCGAAGCGCGCGAGCAGGAGCGACCGCGCCGCCTGCAGCGCCTCGTCCAGCGCCGCATTCACCGCCTGCTCGACCAGGCAGCGCGGATCGTCGTCGGAAGGACCGATGGCGAAGAGCGAGGGCTCGCCGACGGCGCGGTAAACGTCGAGCAGCGTGATCTGGTCCAGCGGCCGCGCCAGCGTCCAGCCCCCGCCATGCCCCTTCTCCGAGCGCACATAGCCGCTTTCGCGCAGGCCGCCCATGGTTCGCCGCACGACGACCGGATTGGTGCCGAGCATCAGAGCGATGCCTTCGGAGGTCATCGGCCCTTCGTGATCCGCCATGTGGATCAGCACATGCAGCATCCGGGAAAGCCGACTGTCGCTGCGCATGATGCCCTGCCTTCCAATGCCCCAAGACGGGCACCGCGCCCTATCTCGCAACAATACGAGTTGCATATCAGCGACCGTCACCGCAATATGGAACTTATGAAGATACATGACATGGCACGCGGGACATTGCGTCCCGGCGCGCCGGATAAGGAGAATGCCCTCATGCAACATGACGTCATTATCGTCGGCGGCAGCTTCGCCGGCCTGTCCGCGGCGATGCAGCTGGCCCGCGCGCGGCGCAAGGTCCTGGTCATCGACTCCGGCCTGCCGCGCAACCGCTTCGCCGTGGCGTCCCATGGCTTTCTCGGCCAGGACGGCCGCACCCCCGCCGCGATCCGCGACGAGGCGCGGCGCCAGCTGGCCGCCTACTCGACCGTGACGTTCATCGACGACGAGGCGATCAAGGCGGAGCGCGTGGAGGGCGGCTTTCTCCTCACGCTGCGCGGCGGCGGACAGGAGAAGGGGCGCCTGCTCGTGCTGGCAACGGGCCTGCGCGACGAGTTGCCACCTATTCCCGGGCTTGCCGAGCGCTGGGGCCGCACGGTGCTACACTGCCCCTATTGTCACGGCTATGAGATCGGCGAGGGTCGCAGCCTCGGCGTTCTCGCGAATGGCCCGCATGCGGCGCACCAAGCCGCCCTCGTCGTCGATTGGGGCGCCGTGACGCTGTTCACCCAGTCCATCTTCGAGCCGGACGCCGAGCAGCGAACCCTTCTGGAGGCGCGCGGCGTCGCGATCGAGCGCAGCCCCGTCACAGCGCTTGTCGGGGACGCGCCCAATCTCGAGGCGGTGCGCCTCGCGGATGGAAGGGTGGTTCGCGTCGATGCGCTGTTCACGGCGCCGACGATCCATATGGCGAGCCCGCTCGCCGATCAGCTCGGCTGCGCGTTCGAAGACGGCCCGATGGGGCTGATGATCAAGGTCGATCCGATGAAGGAGACCAGCGTTCCCGGCGTCTTCGCGGCCGGCGACGCTTCGAGCCCGATGCACAATGCGACCCTCGCCTCGGCCGCCGGCGTCATGGCCGGCGTTGGCGCGCACCGCTCGCTGATCATGGAGGCAGTCGCGCGGCGCTGAGGCGCATGCGCCCAAGCGGCGGGGGCGCGATTACCCCGCCGCGTTTGACGCGGCGGCCATGTCGGCCGGCTTCAGCATCACGGATTCGCCGCAGCCGCAGGCCGAGACCTCGTTCGGGTTCTTGAACACGAAGCCGGAGCGCAGCTTGGTCGTCTCGAAATCCATGACGGTACCGAGCAGGAACAGCACGGCCGAGGGGTCGACGAACACCGCCGCGCCATTCGCCTCGATGCGCTCGTCCTTGGGATCGGCCTCCTCGACCGGCTTCATGGTGTATTCCATGCCGGCGCAGCCGCCCTTCTTGACGCCGATGCGCAGGCCCAGCACCGGCCGATCGGAATCCTCGACGATCTCCCGGATCCGCTCGGCGGCGGCCTCGGTGAGCGACATGACGGCAAAGCGCGGACGAGCGCCCATGGCAGTGTCTCCTGGTTCGGCGCAAGCGCCGTCGGCTAGTCCCTCGGCCAAGCGGCCCTTTCACCTCTCCCAGAGGGAGAGGTCGGACCGCAGGTCCGGGTGAGGGGTTACGGCCCTCTCCGGAGAATTCCCCAACCCCTCACCCGCCACACTGCGTGTGTCGACCTCTCCCTGTGGGAGAGGTGAAGGACCAGACCTATGCACGCGCCGAACGACGCATCTTCACCCTAAGATCGTGCATCCCCGGCCCTTCGGCAAGGCATGACGCCTACTTAGGAATCGTTCGACCAAATCCCCGGCGTCGCCAGTTCCACGACATGGCCGTCCGGGTCATTGAGGTAGAGGCTGTGCCCGCCTTGCGGCCAGGCCATTTCAGCGGTGATCGCGACGCGCCGCTGCTTCAGATGGTTGCGCCAGTCGTCGAGCGCGCTGGCCGGAATGCGGAGCGCGAAATGATAGGGACCGGAGCCGTCATGCGCCGGGATCCTGCCGCCGGGAAGCACGATGTCGTTCGGCGTGCCGCCCTGGAGAAAGATCAGCAGCACGCTCGCCGGCCCGGCATTGAGCGCCACGAGGCGATCGTCGCCGAGGAGGCGCGACAGGCCGAGAACGTCCTCGTAGAAGGCGGCCGCGCGCGGCACATCCGCGACATAGATCGCCGTTTCGAGCACGCCGGTGATCGGCGGAACCGAGCGCCCCATCGAAGCCTCAGTACCAGTCGAGCGCGACGCGCGCCTCGTCCGACATGCGGTCCTGCGACCAGGGCGGATCGAAGGTCATGTTGACGTCGACGCGGCCGATGCCGGGGATGGCGCCGACGGCGTTCTCGACCCAGCCCGGCATTTCGCCGGCAACGGGACAGCCCGGCGCCGTCAGCGTCATGTCGATCGCGACATTGCGGCCGTCGTCGATGTCGACCTTGTAGATCAGGCCGAGCTCATAGATGTCGGCCGGGATTTCCGGGTCATAGACCGTCTTGAGAGCCGCGATGATGTCGGCCGTCAGCTGCTCGAGTTCCTCCGGCGGAATCGTCGAGGGGGCGGCCAGCGGCAGCTCCGCGCCATCCGCCGGATGGGCCGCGTCTTCGGCGGGCTTGGCGGCGTCGTCCCCGATCAGCGTGTCGTCGGACATGGTCTTTCCTCAGGCAAAGAAGGCGCGCGCTTTGATCAGCGCATCGGCGAGGCGGTCGACCTCTTCATGCGTGTTGTAGAGACCGAAGGAGGCGCGGCAGGTCGACGTGACGCCGAAGCGCGTCAGCAGGGGCTGCGCGCAATGGGTCCCGGCGCGCACGGCAACGCCTTCGCGATCGATGATGGTCGAGACGTCATGCGCATGGGCGCCCTCCATCTCGAAGGCGATGATAGCCCCCTTGTCCTTCGTCGTCCCGAAGATCCGGAGGCTGTTGATCGCCGAAAGCCGCTCCGTGGCATGAGCGAGCAGGCTCGCCTCATGCGCGGCGATCTTCTCGCGGCCGATCGCCTCCACATAGCGCAGCGACGCGCCGAGGCCGATCGCCTCGACGATCGGCGGCGTGCCGGCCTCGAAGCGGTGCGGCGGCTCGGCATAGGTGACGAAATCCTCCGTCACGTCGCGGATCATCTCGCCGCCGCCCAGAAACGGCGGCATTGCCGAGAGGAGCGCCTTCTTGCCGTAGAGCACGCCGATGCCGGTCGGGCCATAGAGCTTGTGACCGGTGATCGCGTAGAAATCGGCATCGAGGTCACGGACATCGACGGGCATATGCACGGCCGCCTGGCTGCCATCGACCAGAACCTTGATGCCATGCGCATGCGCGATGCGGATCACGTCCTTGACCGGCACGACCGTGCCCGTGACGTTGGACATATGCGTGATCGCGACGATCTTGGTGCGCGGCGTGATCAGCTTCTCGAATTCATCGAGCAGGAACGTGCCGTCCTCGGCGATCGGCGCCCATCTGATCACCGCGCCCTTGCGCTCGCGCAGGAAATTCCACGGCACGATGTTGGAATGATGCTCGAGGATCGAGACGATGATCTCGTCCCCTTCCCCGATGTCCTGGCCGAGCGAGGACGCGACGAGGTTGATCGCCTCGGTCGAGGATTTGGTGAAGATCACCTCGTCGACCGAGCCGGCATTCAGAAAGGCGCGCACGGCCTCGCGCGCATCCTCATAGGCCTCGGTCGCAGCGTTCGAGAGGAAATGCAGCCCGCGATGGACGTTGGCATACTCCTCCGTATAGGCCTTCATCACCGCATCGAGCATCGCCCGCGGCTTCTGCGCCGAGGCGCCATTGTCGAGATAGACCAGCGGCTTGCCATAGACGGTCCGCGCCAGGATCGGAAAATCCCGGCGGATGGCGTGGACGTCGTAGGGGGCACTTGATCCGTCGATCGAGATCATCAAGCACCTCCAATCAAGAGACGCGCTCCAGAAATGATCAATTCGATTACCTTGTTAGCCCAATACATCGTGAAGGCCGTCGCTGCCAGGGAGCCAATTACGAGAAATCCAACAATATAAAATTTAGAAAAACTGAGATCAATGATAGAGTTTGTCAAAAACCCAAGTGGAGCAACACCAGAAATATTCATTGCAAAGTTCTTGTATCCATCGACGAATCCTTCATCGATTCTCGATAATACAAATATTCCTAAAACGCTTAGCGATGTAAGAATGGCGAATATTAAAGATGAAAATGAAAGTGACGCAATATATTCGTATATATTAGGATTTATCTTCACGATCTTCAGGAATGCCAACAAAAACGATGCCATGACAAAAACGAATACGGCATACGCCAGTCCATAGATGATAAAATAGACAATTGTCGCTAATGGTTCTCCCGATGACTCGAACGAGTAGACGGGGCCGATACGAGCTACACTCCAGCGAGAAATGACGGCCGCAACAGCGACCAACGCGACGCTGAAAGCAAACAGAATACCCAAGTCATTGCGACTTAGGGTCGACGTGGTGACGGCGCGCCGAGGAGACAAAAATCCCCTAAGTCCCGAAATGACAACGCGCCGGATGGACATCGTCAAACAGTCCCATTCGCGGAATTACCCCGCCGCGCGAGCCAATCCACGGCCACCTTCTCGAACGCTTCGCCGATCGCCTCGTCGCCCAAGCCTTCGATGGCTTCGGCGAGGAAGGCGGTGACGAGCAGCGTTTCGGCCTCGGCCTTCGGGATGCCGCGCGAGATGAGATAGAACAGCAGGTCCTCGTCGACCTCGCCCGACGTCGCGCCATGGGCGCATTGCACGTCGTCCGCGAAGATCTCGAGTTCCGGCTTGGCGGCGAAGGTCGCCTCCTCGGAGAGGAGCAGGCCCTGCGTCATCATGCGGGCGTCGGTCTTCTGCGCGCCGGGGCGCACGATGATGCGGCCCTGGAAGATGCCGTCGGCACGCCCGTCCATCACCGCCTTGAAGCGCTCGCGGCTGGAGCCGTTCGGCACGGCGTGATCGACGCTGAGCAGGATGTCGGCATGCTGCTTGCCGCCGATCATGGTCGCGCCGAAGAGGCCCGCGCGGGCCTGCTCGCCGGCGAAGGTGACGAAGCTCTGTGCGCGCGCGATCGCGGCGCCGGTCATCAGCACGAGATGATCGAAATTCGCCTCGCGGCCGATCGTGACGGCGAGCGAGCCGATATGGAGTGCGGCGTCGCCCTCGGCCTGCAGCTTGGCCCAGACGACCTTGGCGCGGTCGGCGACGCTCGCCTCGGTGACGATATTGGCCTGGTACGCGCTGCCGGCGCGGCCGACATGGCTCTCGATGATCCGCACCGAGGCGCCCTCGCCGACGCGCACGGCGTTGCGGACATAGGCGCCGACGGCGGAGGTCGTCACATGCGCGATCTCGATCGCCCGCGCGATCGCGACGCCCGCCGGCACGTCGATCGCGACGCCGCCGGACATCAGCGCCGCATTGAGCGACACCATCGGGTCGTCGATCCTGGCGAACGCGGTGCCGATGCGCGGATCGTCGGCCTCCATCAGCGCGGCCATCGGCTGCACCGCGACGCCGTCGAGGCCGGAAAGATCCGACAGCTCCGGCCGGTAGACGCCATCGACGATAACGAGGCGCGCGCGGTCGAGGCCGGGCAGCGGATCGGCGAATTCGGCTCCATCGGACGGCGCCTCGCCGGCGAGCGGCGGCACGGCGCGGACGAGCGCGCGGAGGTCCGTATAGCGCCAGGTCTCGACGCGGCGATGCGGCAGGCCCGCCGCCTGGAAGGCTGCAAAGGCGGCGTCGCGCGCGGCGGCCATGCCCGGCCCGCCCGGCAGGCGGGCGCGCGCGGCCTGATATTCCGCGGCGAAGGTGTCTTCGGCCTGGGTGCGCAGGATGCGCGGCTCGGCGTTCATGGCTGCCACTCCCGCCTCAGGCCGCCGCGCCGACATAGTCGGCATAGCCCTTGGCCTCGAGTTCGAGCGCCAGCTCCGGCCCGCCGGAGCGCACGATGCGGCCGGCCGACATGACATGCACGACATCCGGCACGATATGGTCGAGCAGGCGCTGGTAGTGCGTGATGACCAGCATGGAGCGCTTGGGCGAGCGCAGCGCATTGACGCCGTCCGAGACGACGCGCAGCGCATCGATGTCGAGGCCGGAATCCGTCTCGTCGAGGATGGCAAGCTTGGGCTCCAGCAACGCCATCTGCAGGATCTCGTTACGCTTCTTCTCGCCGCCCGAGAAGCCGACATTGAGCGGCCGGCGCAGCATTTCCTGCGTGACGTTCAGCTTCTCGGCGGCGCCCTTCACGCGGCGCATGAAATCGGGCGTCGTCAGCTCGGCCTCGCCGCGCGCCTTGCGCTGCGCATTGAGCGCGGCCTTGAGGAAGGTCATGGTCGCGACGCCGGGGATCTCCAGCGGATACTGGAAGGCGAGGAAGATGCCGAGCGCGGCGCGCTCCTCGGCCGGCTTGTCGAGGATCTCCTCGCCGTCGAACAGGATCTCGCCTTCGGTGATGTCATAGCCGTCGCGGCCGGCGAGGACATAGGACAGCGTCGACTTGCCGGAGCCGTTCGGCCCCATGATCGCGTGCACCTCGCCGGTCGGCACTTCGAGGTCGACGCCGCGCAGGATCTGGCGATCACCGACCGAAGCATGGAGGTTCTTGATCTTCAGCATCTTCTTCTTTTCCGTATCTTGCGCGCCGGTCCGTCGCTCGTTTCCCGCGCCGTCGTCCCGGTGCCGCTAGTGTGCGCTGTGCGTCTTGGACGAATTAGCCGACCGAACCCTCGAGGCTGATCGAGATCAGCTTCTGGGCCTCGACGGCGAACTCCATCGGCAATTGCTGGATGACGTCCTTGACGAAGCCGTTCACGATCAGCGCCACGGCTTCCTCCGAGGAGAGGCCGCGCTGCATGCAGTAGAAGAGCTGGTCGTCGGCGATCTTGGACGTCGTCGCCTCGTGCTCGAACACCGCGCTCGCATTCTTCGATTCGATATACGGCACGGTGTGCGCGCCGCATTTATCGCCGATGAGCAGCGAGTCGCAGTTCGTGAAGTTCCGCGCGCCGCTGGCCTTGCGATGCGCCGAGACGAGGCCGCGATAGGTGTTGTCCGAGCGGCCGGCAGCGATGCCCTTCGAAATGATCCGGCTCTTCGTACGCTTGCCGAGATGGATCATCTTGGTGCCGCTATCGACCTGCTGATAGCCGTTCGAGACCGCGATCGAATAGAATTCGCCCTGACTGTCGTCGCCGCGCAGGATGCAGGACGGGTACTTCCAGGTGATCGCCGAGCCGGTCTCGACCTGCGTCCACGAGATCTTCGAGCGCGCGCCGCGGCAATCGCCACGCTTGGTCACGAAGTTGTAGATGCCGCCCTTGCCGTCCTTGTCGCCCGGATACCAGTTCTGGACCGTCGAGTACTTGATCTCGGCGTCCTCCAGCGCGACCAGCTCGACGACCGCTGCATGCAGCTGGTTCTCGTCGCGCATCGGCGCCGTGCAGCCTTCGAGATAGGACACATAAGCGCCCTTCTCCGCGATGATCAGCGTGCGCTCGAACTGGCCCGTGTTCTTCTCGTTGATGCGGAAATAGGTCGAGAGCTCCATCGGGCAGCGGACGCCCTCCGGCACGTAGACGAAGGACCCATCCGAGAAGACGGCCGAATTCAGCGTCGCGTAGAAATTGTCGGTCACCGGGACGACGGAGCCGAGATATTTCCGCACGAGCTCGGGATATTCGCGCACCGCCTCGGACATCGAACAGAAGATGACGCCGGCCTTCTTCAGCTCTTCCTTGAAGGTGGTGACCACGGAGACGCTGTCGAACACGGCATCGACGGCGACGCGGCGATCCGAGGCGCCTTCGACGCCGGCCAGGATCTCGCGCTCGCGCAGCGGAATGCCGAGCTTCTCATAGGTCGCCAGCAACTCCGGATCGACCTCGTCGAGCGACTTCGGTCCCTTGGTGCTCTTCGGCGCCGAATAATAATAGAGATCGTCGAAATCGATCTTCGGGTAATGGACGCGGGCCCAGGTGGGCTCGTTCATGGTCAGCCAGCGACGATAGGCGTCGAGCCGCCACTCCAGCATCCATTCGGGCTCGTTCTTGCGAGCCGAGATGTAACGGACAATGTCCTCCGAGAGCCCCTTGGGCGCCCGGTCGGACTCGATATCCGTCACGAAGCCATATTTATACTGGTCGACGTCGATCCGGCGAACCTGATCGACCGTCTCCTGAACCGCAGCCATTTCCTACTCCATCCACAGCGGTTTCAAGGACCGCGGGTTGAGCATCACGCAGCCCGTGTCACGGCCGGCGCGCGCCGCTCCATGACACGTCTCCACGCTTCGGTAAACTTAAGTATGTCTTTTTCGCCCGTTTCCCAGCCGAATGAGACACGCACCGCCGATTTCGCGACCGAATCCGCCAGATTCATGGCCTTCATGACATGCGAGACGCCGACCTTGCCCGACGAACAGGCGGAACCGGCCGAAATCGCCACGCCTTCGAGGTCGAGCGCGATCACCAGCGTCTCGGCCGAGAAGCCCTCGGCCGCGAGGCACAGCGTCTGCGGCAGCCGCTCGGCGCCTGCGCCCACCACGATCGCCGGCGCAGCCGAAGCCGCAATGCGATCGCGCCAGCCGCGCCATTCCTCGGCCCGGGCGAGATCCGCGACCGCCGCTTCCGCCGCAGCCCCGAAGGCCACGATGGCCGCGACATTCTCGGTTCCCGCGCGGTGACGCTTCTCCTGGCCGCCGCCCGTGACGAGCGGCAGCGGACGCACGAGATCGCCGCCGAACACGATCGCGCCGGCGCCCTGCGGCCCGCCAATCTTGTGCGCCGAGAGCGTGAGCAGATCGACGCCGAGCGCGCCGATATCGATCGGAATGCGGCCCGCCGCCTGGATCGCATCGGTATGCACCAGCGCGCCGAAGGAGCGCGCGAGCGCCGCGACCGCCGCGACGGGCTGGATTGTGCCAGTCTCGTTATTGGCCAGCATGAGCGAGACGAGCGCCCGCTCGCCGGCCTTGGCAATTGCCGAAAGTTCGGCGCCTAGCGCCTCCAGATCAATGACGCCGTCGCCATCGACCGGAATGCGGATGATCTGGTCCTCGGCAAACCGCCCGCCCGCCAGCACGGAGGGATGCTCGCTCGCGCCGACCAGCAGCCGGTCGATCGCGATCTCGGTGGCCCCGAGACGCATCCGCGGCGAAAGCACGGTGGCGTTGGCCTCGGTCCCGCCGCTGGTGAAGACGACATTCTCGGCGCTCGCGCCGACAAGGGCGCCCACCTGCCGCCGCGCCCGCTCGATCCGGGCCCGCTGCGCGCGTCCCTCGGCATGCACGGAAGACGCATTGCCACGGGCGGAGAGCGCCTCGATCAATGCGTCGCGCGCCTCCATCCGGAGCGGCGCGCCCGCATTATAGTCGAGATAGATCCGCTCGCTCGCCAATCACGAACTCCATCGCGAGGCGCCGCCATCGCATTATGCTTGAAATCGGCACCCCGCCTCATGCTAAAAGGCCGGCTTCCCGGCGGAAGCATCCGTCGATTTCGAACTATTCTAAACTGTTCTAGAAACCCTGAGGTTCAGAGTCAAGTTCGGCTCTGGCTGGCCATAAGGCGGGTTTCGGCAGCTGTCGAGAGGTTGGTAGCCGTTCATGCCCGAAATCATTTTCACCGGTCCCGCGGGCCGCATCGAGGGCCGCTTCCAGCCTGCCAAAGCGAAGAACGGACCGATCGCGATCATCCTTCATCCGCATCCGCAATTTGGCGGAACGATGAATAACGCGATCACCTACCAGCTCTTCTACATGTTCGCGAAGCGCGGCTTCGCCGTGCTGCGCTTCAATTTCCGCGGCGTCGGCCGCAGTCAGGGCGAGTTCGACCATGGCGAGGGCGAATTGTCCGATGCCGCCTCGGCGCTCGACTGGGCGCAGACCGTTCATCCCGACGCGCGCGCCTGCTGGGTCGCGGGCTTCTCCTTCGGCGCCTGGATCGGCATGCAGCTTCTGATGCGCCGCCCGGAGATCGAGGGCTTCATCTCGATCGCGCCGCAGGCGAACCTCTACGACTTCTCGTTCCTCGCGCCCTGCCCCTCCTCCGGCCTGATCATCCATGGCGACCAGGACAAGGTCGCGCCGCCGAAGGATGTCCAGACGCTGGTCGACAAGCTGAAGACGCAGAAGGGCATCATCGTCGAGCAGCAGATCATGCCCGGCGCCAACCATTTCTTCGAAGGCCAGGTCGAGCCGCTGATCGAGAATTGCGGTGCCTATGTCGACAAGCGCCTCGCCATGATCGAGGCGGCGTAAGGCTCAATCGGGAAGGCGTCAGCCGGCGGAGGCGGGTATCTCTTCAGCCGCGCCAGAAGCGTCGCGCCCTCCGACACGCCCTCCGTTGTCATCGCCGGGCTTGACCCGGCGATCCAGCGTTGCCGCCCGTCCCGAAGGAAGGCTGGATTGCCGGGTCGAGCCCGGCAATGACAGTGGCTGCGGATTCGTTCGCGGCCAACGAGCCAGAACGCCGGTCCGTTTCGGCTACCCGGCCTGAGGATGCTCGTCCGGCACGGCGGCCTCGTGCCCCGTGCCCTTGATCTTCGGAACCGGCGGATACTCCGGCGCGACGAGGCCGGCCGAGATGACGAGCTTGGCGCCGTCCTCGATCGACATGTCGAGCTCGATCAGCTCGCTGCGCTTCACGAACATCATGAAGCCGGCCGTCGGCGCGGGGCTCGGCGGCAGGAACACCGTGACCCATTCCTCGCCATCCTCGCCGAGGCGCTGGCGGATCTCGCCCTTGGTCTCCGTCGCGACGAAGACGATGCACCACACGCCCTTGCGCGGGAATTCCATGAGCGCGGTCTTGTGGAACGACTTGCCCTTGCTGGAGAGCACCGTCTCGAACAGCTGCTTCAGCGCGCTGTAGAGATTGCGCACCAGCGGCGTGCGGCCGACCAGCTGCTCCGAGAGGCCGACAATGCTGCGGCCGACGAAATTCGCCGTCAGGAAGCCGAGCAGCGTCAGCCCGATGACCGCGACCAGAACGCCAAAGCCGGGCACTGAGAAGGGCAGATAGGAATCGGGCGTATATTCGCGCGGGATCACCGGCTTCACCCAGCCGTCGATCCACTTGATCAGCGCCCAGGTCAAATAAATCGTGATCGAGATCGGCGCCGCGATCACGAGGCCGGTCAGGAAATAGTTGCGCAACCTCTTCGCGAAGCGACCGCGCCGCGACTCGAATACCGGAGGAAACTCGGGGCCGTCGAGACTCATGCCGCCTCCCTCGTCATCCAGCGATGATCGCACCGCATTATGACGCGTCGAGGAAGGATGACCAGCGCTTGACCGGAAACGAATCGCCCGAATAGGAGGCAGGATTGATGCTCTTGCCGACATATGTCAGGATCGCCATATGAGAGCGGTCCGCATCGAGCATCGCAAGCTGTTCCTCGATGGCGGCGCGATCGTGGAGATCAAGATCTGGCGCCTGCCGCTGGCGACGGCGGAGCGTCCCCACGGGCTCAAATATTCGCTCTTCTATGGCAGGCCCGGCGAGCGGATCGTGGGCTATGACAACGAGGCCGGCAAAGGCGACCATCGGCACTATCGCAATGTCGAGGAGCCCTATGCCTTCCGCGACTTCGAGACACTTCTCGCCGATTTCTGGCGCGATGTGAGACGGGAGCTTGGACATGAGCGAGATGAAGCTGACGATCGAGAGCCTTGACCGGTTCGCGGCCGACACGCTCGACATGGCACGGGCGCTCGATCGGGGCGAGCGGAGCGAGCACGGGCCTGTGTTTGCGTTCGAGAGCGTCGAGGGCCTGCTCAGCACGCTGACGTCCAATCGCTGGGCTGTCCTGCGCACCCTTCGGCAAAGAGGACCGAGTTCGATCCGGGCGCTGTCGCAGGCGCTGGGCCGCGACTACCGCGCCGTGCATGCCGACGTGACGGCCTTGCTCGGCGCCGCCCTGATCGAGCGCGACGCCGATGGGCGGATCTTCGTGCCCTGGACGCGGATTTCGGCCGAATTCGATCTCGAAAGCGCGGCCTGAACCGCCCTACTCCACCGTCACGGACTTGGCGAGGTTGCGCGGCTGGTCGACATCCGTGCCCATGATCACGGCCGTGTGGTAGGCGAGCAGCTGGACGGGGATCGCGTAGACGAGCGGCGTGACGGCGGCCGGCATGGCGGGCAGCACGATCGTCTCGACCGTATCGATCGCGGCGGCGTCGCGGCCGGCCGGATCGGTGATCAGGATGATGCGCCCGCCGCGCGCCGCGACTTCCTGCATGTTGGAGACGGTCTTCTCGAACAGGCGGTCATGCGGCGCGATGACGACGACGGGCATCTCCTCGTCGATGAGCGCGATCGGCCCGTGTTTCAGTTCGCCCGCCGCATAACCCTCGGCGTGGATATAGGAAATCTCCTTGAGCTTCAGCGCGCCTTCGAGCGCGATCGGATAGGAGGTGCCGCGGCCGAGATACAGGCAGTGCCGCACCTTGGAGAGCTCGCGCGCCAGCGCCTCGATCTGCGGCTCGAGCTTCAGCGCCTCGTGCATCAGGCGAGGAACCTCGGAGAAGGCCCGGACGAGACTCGCTTCCTCGGTCCCCGACAGCACGCCCCGCGCCTTGCCGGCGCCGATCGCCGTCGCGGCCAGAACGGCGAGCTGCGCTGTGAAGGCCTTGGTCGAGGCGACGCCGATCTCCGGCCCGGCGAGCAGCGGCAGCACGACATCCGCCTCGCGAGCGATCGTCGATTCCCGCACATTGACCACGGCGGCGATTCTCTGGCCCTCGGAGCGGGCATAGCGCAGCGAGGCGAGCGTGTCGGCCGTCTCGCCGGATTGCGAGATCACCATGGTGATCCCGTCCTTCGACAGCGGCTGCTCGCGATAGCGGAACTCGGAGGCGATATCGATGTCGACCGGGAGCCGCGCCAGCCGCTCGAACCAGTATTTCGCGACGAAGCCGGCATAATAGGCCGTGCCGCAGGCGGTGATCGCGAGGCGGTCCGCTTTCGCGAAATCGAGGCCTTCGGGAAGGCGCGCCTCGCCCCTGGCGAGATCCAGATAATGCGCCAGCGCATGGCCGACCACTTCCGGCTGCTCGTGGATCTCCTTCACCATGAAATGGCGGTGATTGCCCTTGTCGACGACATAGGTCGTGCCCTGCGAGCGCGTCACGGTGCGCTCGACGGCCTTGCCGGCCTCGTCGAACACCTGGGCGCCGGACCGCGTCAGCACGACATGGTCGCCATCGTCGAGATAGGCGATCTCGTCCGTGAACGGCCCGAGCGCGATCGCGTCCGACCCGAGGAACATCTCGCCCGCGCCATAACCGACCGCGAGCGGGCTGCCGCGGCGCGCGCCGATGATGAGATCGTCTTCGCCCTCGAACAGGAAGGCGAGCGCGAAGGCTCCCGTGAGGCGCGGCAGCGTCGCGGCGACCGCCTCGTGCGGCGTGGCGCCGGCCTCCATCAGGACCGTGACGAGATGCGCCACGACCTCGGTGTCGGTGTCGGACGAAAAGCGCCGGCCGGCCGCTTCCAGCTCGGTGCGTAGCTCGCGGAAATTCTCGATGATGCCGTTATGGACGACGGCGAGGCGCTCGGTCGCGTGCGGATGCGCATTGCGCTCCGACGGCGCGCCATGCGTCGCCCAGCGCGTATGCCCGATGCCTGAAATGCCGAGACGCGGCGCGGCGGCGAGCTTTGCTTCCAGATTGCGCAGCTTGCCCTCGGCGCGCAGCCGCTCGAGCGAGCCCCGCTCCAGCGTCGCGATGCCCGCCGAATCGTAACCGCGATATTCGAGCCGCTTCAGCGCATCGACGAGCAGCGGCGCCACCGGTGTCAGGCCGAGAATGCCGATGATGCCGCACATGCCGATCCGTTCCCCGTTCCGCACCCCGATTCTACGCGACGATGCTTAACGCCCCGCCGCAAGACGCGGAAATCACGTCGCGTTTCGATTGGTTACGCGCCGCATCAAACCCGCGTCCGTTTCATCGTCGCCTTCAGGGCGCGGAAGTTCGTGGCCCAGCCGGGCTTTTCCACCTGGCGGGCGCGGCCGAGCGCGAGGGCGTCCGGGGCGACATCGTCGGTGATGACGCTGCCCGAGCCGACGAAGGCCCCGTCGCCGATCGTGACGGGGGCGACGAGCGCGCTGTTCGAGCCGATGAAGGCGCCGGCGCCGATGACGGTCAGCGCCTTGTCGAAGCCGTCATAATTGCAGGTGATCGTGCCAGCGCCGATATTGGCGTCCGCGCCGACCTTGGCGTCGCCGATATAAGTCAGATGGCTGACCTTGGCGCCGGCGCCGATCGCGGCGTTCTTCACCTCGACGAAATTGCCGACCTTCGCTCCTTCGGCAAGCGCCGTTCCCGGCCGGAGCCGCGCGAACGGGCCGACATTGGCGCCCGAGGCGACGCGCGCGCCTTCAAGATGCGAAAAAGCGTGGATCACCGCGCCGCGCTCCACGGTGACGCCGGGCCCGAACACGACATTCGGCTCGATCGTCACATCGGCCTCCAACGCCGTGTCATGCGAGAAGAACACCGTTTCCGGCGCAATCAGGCTGACGCCGGCGAGCATCGCCGCCCGGCGCGCGCGCTTCTGCCAGACCGCCTCGACGGCGGCGAGCTCGATGCGCGTATTGACCCCCGCCACCTCCTCCGCATCCGCCTCGATGGCGATGACCGGCAGGCCGCGCGCGTTGGCGATCTCCACGGCGTCGGTCAGGTAGAATTCGCCCTTGGCATTGTCGTTGCCGATCGCCGTGAGAAGGTCGACCAGGCCCGCGCCCGCGAACGCCATCAGCCCGGCATTGCAGAAGCCGATCGCCTTCTCGTCCGTGCTCGCATCCTTCTCCTCGCGGATCGCGACAAGACGGCCGTCCCGCTCGATCAGGCGGCCATAGCCGGTCGGATCGGCCGGACGGAAGCCGAGCACGACGATGGCCGCGCCCTTGGCGAGTTCCGCGCGCAGCCGGGCCAACGTTTCGGCGCGGACCAGCGGCGTGTCGCCATAGAGCACGAGGACATCGTCGGCGCCCTCGTCGAGCGCGGCGCGCGCGGCGAGCACCGCATGGGCGGTCCCGCGCCGCTCGGTCTGCTCGAACAGCGCTGTGCCCGGCGCCCGCTTGGCGACGAAGCTCGCCACCGCGTCGGCGCCCGGCCCGACCACGGCCGCGAAGCGCTCGATCCCGGCGGCGCGCGCCGAGGCGAGCACATGGCCGATCATCGGCAGGCCGGCGACGGGATGCATGACCTTGGGCAGGGAAGAGCGCATGCGCGTCCCCTCCCCGGCGGCGAGCACGACCGCGAGCGAGCTTCGATTTGCCATGGCGCCATCCCTCCGGCCTTCGATCGGGCTGAAGGATTGCGCGATCGGAGGCAGCCCGGTCAAGACGGCTCAGCCGATCTGCTGCAGCGCCGGGAACATCTCGAGCAGGAAGAAGGAGATCCGCGTCATCTGGCCGGTGAGGAACAGAACGCCGGTCAGGACCAGGAAGCCGCCCATCACCTTCTCGACCTTCGGCATATGGCGGCGGAAGCGGCGCATATGGGTGATGAAGGTCTCGGCGAAGGCGGCGGCGATCATGAACGGGATGCCGAGGCCGAGCGAATAGATCGCGAGCAAGCCGGCGCCGCGGCCCACCGTCTCGGTCGAACCGGCGACCGCGAGGATCGCGGCCAGTACCGGGCCGATACAGGGCGTCCAGCCAAAGGCGAAGGCGAGGCCGAGCACATAGGCGCCGAGGAGGCCGGCCGGCTGGTTGTCGACGCGGATGCGCGCCTCGCGCTGCAGGAAGCCGAAGCGGAACAACCCGAGGAAATGCAGCCCCATGACGATGATCACGAGGCCGGCGACGATCGCGAAGATGTCCTGATAGCGCGCCACGAGCCGGCCGAAGACCGAGGCCGTCGCGCCGAGCAGCACGAACACCGTGGTGAAGCCGAGCACGAAGGCGGCCGAGGAGCTGATCACGATCCGGCGCACCCGCCGCTCGGCGAGGCCGTCCGTCACCTCTTCGAGCGTCAAGCCCGTGACATAGCAAAGATAGGGCGGAACCAGCGGCAGGACGCAGGGCGAAACGAAGGAGAGCAGGCCCGCGATCAGCGCGCCCCAGAGCGTCACGTCGGATGTCATTGCTGCCGGATCGGTCCCTTGCAGCCGGCAGGGCGCCGGCCGCGCCTTTATAGGCGAAAGGCGCGCCGAAGGGAGTAACGGATCTGCGAGTGCGACGCGAGGTGGCAGGCGGGAAAGGTCGGAGCGCGTTCGAGCGGCCCGGAGGCTTCTCTTCGCCTCTCCTAGAGAACGCCTCTGCTGGCGTCAGTTCAAGGACCGGCCCCATACTCCGGCGTCATCCCGGGCTTGACCCGGGATCCATGCAGCCGAGACGCCAGACAATGAGCCGCCTCAGGCTGAATGGATCCCGGCGTCCGCCGGGATGACGGCGGATTGGATCCGCGGCGGGTTCAGGACCTGAGGTTCAGAACTCCACTCACAGGAAGTCACATCGGCGCGGTGAGAATGCCGACCCAGCGATCCCTCCGCAACCCGCAACCATTGCCCCTTGGCGGCGGCATGGCGTTCCGATAGATGGCTTGAAGGTGCGTCGAAAGGACCTTCTCCATGATCGTGAGCTGCGGCGAGGCATTGATCGATTTCCTGCCGGTCAAGGATGTCGAGGGTCGCGACAGCTACCACCCCAAGGTGGGCGGCTCGCCCTATAATGTCGCGCTGACGACCGGGCGCCTCGGCGCGCCGTCGGGCTTCCTCGGCGGCATCTCGACCGACTTCTTCGGCGAGATGCTGGCAGCCGAGCTCGAACGCAGCGGCGTCAGCCTCAAATATGCCGGGCGCTCGGCGCGTCCGACGACGCTCGCCTTCGTCAGCCTCGCGCATGACGAGCCGCAATACGCCTTCTTCGACGAGAACACGGCCGGACGCCTGCATGATCCGGCGCAGCACGCGCCGATCGGCGACGAGGTGCAGGCGCTGCATTTCGGCTCGTTCACGCTGGCGACCGAGCCTTTCGCCAGCCGGCTCGAGGCCGTGATGATGCAGAACCGCGGCAAGCGGGTCATCTGCTACGATCCCAATGTCCGCCCGACGCTGATCACCGACCGGCCGGCCTTCGAGGCGCGCGTCAAGCGCTTTGCCCATTCGGCCGACATCGTGAAGATCTCCGGCGCGGATCTCGACTGGCTGCATCCCGGCGAAGCGACGGAAGAGATCGCGGCCGGCTGGCTCGCCGGCGGCGCCGGGCTGGTCGTGGTCACGCGCGGCGGCGCCGGCGTTACGGCCTATTCGCGCAGCGGCTCCGTGTTCAGCCCGGTCGTGCCGGTCAAGATCGCCGATACGGTCGGCGCAGGCGACAGCTTCACCGGCGGCCTGCTGGCGCGCCTTGCCGAAAAGGGCCTGCTCAAGAGCAGCGCGCTGCGCACGATCGGCCATGATGCGCTGAAGGACGCGCTGGATTTCGCCAACCGCGTCGCCGCGATCACCTGCTCGCGTCCGGGCGCCGACCCGCCCTGGCGCCGCGAGCTCGCCCTCTGAGCTGCGGCCCCGGAACACGGCGCGTAGGCAACAAAAAAGCCCGGCTTTGCCGGGCTTTGCGATCTTCGGGGGGCAGCGCCAGGCGCTGCCTCGCCGAAAAATGTTACTTCGGGAACTTGCCGAACATGCCTTCGAACGGCTTGTAGGCGTCCTTGGCGAACTCGGTCATCATCGCGCCGAGCTTCGTCATCTCGCCGACATAGCCCTCGTAAGCGGACTTCACATAGGCGCTCTGCACCTCGACCGCCGCCTCGATGCTCTTCGCGGCCATCAGCTTCTCGAGCGCGGCCGTGCCCGACTCGAAGCTCTTCTTCGAATAGTCCGCTGCCTCGACGGCCATCGCCTGCATGCCCTTGCCGAGCGCGTCCACGCTCTTCATGGTCAGATCGAGATTGTCCTTCGACGCCTTCTGCACGCTTTCGAAACCGTTGATCATCTCAACCTCCGCAGACGGACACTGCCCGATCGCGGGTCCGTTCGTGAATGATATTTAGGCATCGCAGCATAAAAGTCAACAAAAATTGCTGCGTTGCACAATCGGCGGAAAACGGCCCATCTCCTTGTCCTGTCTGGAATTCCGATTGCCGGTTACCGCGACCTTTACCGTTTCGTAACGTCGTTTGCCTAGCGTGAGGCCCTGATCGGGAGATTGCGGCGCACCAGGCGTCGTGGTCTTGCGGGGCGAGCCGAGGCCGGGAGACCGCCGTCATATGAAGGCGGCGCATATTTTTCCGGCACCTCGCCCCAAAAAAGCTCCGGTCACGATATTGTTATGTTGCGGGCACCGCCGATGCGAGAGCGTCGGCGTCGCGAGACGGGAGATATTGGTCGACATGTTGAAGGCTTTGAGCCCGATCGGCCGCCTTTTCGGACGGTCGTCCCGCGGTCTGTGTGCTGCGGTTGTGGTTGCCGGCGCCCTTACGGCGACAGCAGCGAGCACAGCCGAGGCGGCACCCCAGTCGGCGATCGTCGTCGATGCCAAGACGGGCAAGGTTCTCTACGCCAGCGACCCCGACGGCCTGCGCCATCCCGCCTCGCTCACCAAGATGATGACGCTCTATCTGCTGTTTGGCGAACTGCAGAGCGGCCGGTTCACGCTCGATTCCCAGCTCAAGGTCTCGCAGTTTGCCTCGCGCCAGGCGCCGACCAAGCTCGGCCTGAAGCCGGGCTCGACCGTTTCGGTCCGCGACGCGATGCTCGGCCTGATCACGCGCTCGGCGAATGACGCGGCCGTGGTGATCGCGGAGAACATCGCCGGATCGGAAGTCGCCTTCGCGAACCGCATGACGCAGACGGCCCGCTCGATCGGCATGTCGCGCACGACGTTCCGCAACGCCTCCGGCTTGCCCAATCCGAACCAGTGGACGACGGCGCGCGACATGGCGACGCTCGGCCGCGCCCTGCAGGCTCGTTACCCCACCTATTACCGCTATTTCTCGACCAAAGCCTTCGTCTATCGCGGCCAGACGATCGGCAACCACAACAAGCTGCTCGGCCGCGTCGAGGGCGTCGACGGCATCAAGACCGGCTACACGCGCGCCTCGGGCTTCAACCTCGTCTCCTCGGTCAAGCGCGACAATCGCTACATCGTCGCGTCCGTCATGGGCGGCAGCTCGGGCGCCTCGCGCGACAAGCAGATGGTCGGCCTGATCAACAAGTACATGCCCGTCGCCTATGCCGGCCCGGCCAAGGGTGGCTCGCTGTTCGCCAAGCTGGCCCCGGCCAAGGAAGCCGACGCGCCGCTGCCGACGCCGGCCCCTGCGCCCGCCCCGGCCGCCGTGGCGGCAGCGCCGGCCGTCGAGGAGCCCGATGCGATCGAGACCGCTTCGCTGGCCCCTGCCCCGCGCACCCGTCCCGGCCCGCAGGCCCGCGCCGTCATGACGCAGAACGCCGGCCCGAGCGACGACATGGCCGAAATCACCGAGCCCGCGCCGCAGGCGGTCGCCTATGCCCCGGCCGCAGCAGCGAGCCAGAATGACGGACCGCGCATGGTCTTCCAGCAGGGCCCGACCGGCAAGCAGGTCGCCCGTCCCGCCGTGATGACCGCGTCGGCTGCCGGCGGCCTCGCCCAGAATGATCCGTCCGAAGAGGGCGAGGAAGGCCAGACGATCGCCCAGGGCGATACGGATGACAGCACCGCCATGCCGACGGCCCGCGCCACGGCATCGGGCTGGAAGGTCCAGATCGCCGCCGCACCGACCGAGGACGGCGCCCGCTCGCTGCTCGACCAGGCCCGCGCCAAGGGCGGCAAGGCGCTGGCCTCCGCCAATCCCTCGGTCGAGGCCGTGGCCAAGGGCGGCGATACGTTCTACCGCGCCCGTTTCGTGGGCTTTGCCAACAAGGACAAGGCCCGCGCCGCCTGTGACTATCTGAAGAAGCGCTCCGTGAACTGCCTGGCCATCGCCGACTGAGTTGTCGGCGAAGGCCCGATAAACATCTCCCTTTTGTATTGCGTACGGGAGTTACCGATGTCCGCCGAGGAGTCTTTCCTTAGCCTCGTTGATCTGGGCGGCGAGAAACGTCGATCCCCCCTGGTCGGGATGAACGCGCTTCATAAGCCGACGATAGGCCGCCTGGATCTCGGCCTCGGTAGCGCCAGCCGAAAGGCCAAGGATCTCGTAGGCCTGCTGATCTGTCATGGTGCCCGGGCGCGCCGCGCGACCCGGCCCGCCTGCCGCATCACGCTGGAAGTGTTCACGCCAGCCGGGTATTCGGCGGTCGAGATGAGCTTCGAGGACGGCTCGATCCTGCGGACGTGAGCCGAGATCGCGCCACAGCGTCGCGAGTTCCCGGCCGTCGAGGCTGTCCAGCGGCCGCCCGGCGAAACGCCCCGTGCGGACGCGGCCATCGGCGATGACCGATCCCCGCTCCAGGATCGCCGGCTTCCACAGATAGAGCCCGGCGGCGATCAGCGGCACGCCGGCCACGGCGCGTCCCGTCGCCGTCATCACCACGCCGGTCGCGATCAGCGCCCCGCCCCCCGCGCGCCGCAGCATCTGCTTCATCGCGTCCGGCCCTTTCGGGCGAGCGAAGAGATAGACCAGCACGAGAGCCAGCAGGAACGCGGCGATGAAGGGTGCAGTGAGGCCCAAGGCGGTCTCCGATGGCGATCTCCGCTCGCCCTTCGGCATTGCGGCTGACCTCTAATGGGGTCTGGCGAAGGACCCCGCAATAGGCCAGAACATGCTGCCCCGCCTGAACATGAGACGAACACCATGACGAGCGCGCCCGCAATCTTCCGCACCATCGCCGATCTCCGCGCGACGACAGCCTCCTGGCACACGCAGGGCCTGCGCGTCGCCATGGTCCCGACCATGGGCGCGCTGCATGCCGGCCATCTCGCCCTCGTCGAGGCCGGACGCCAGCGCGCCGAGCGCATCGTCGTCACGATCTTCGTCAATCCGGCGCAATTCGCGCCGAACGAGGATTTCGCCGCCTATCCGCGCACCGAGACGAGCGACGTCGAGAAGCTCGCCGCGCTCGGCGTCGAGGCCGTCTTCGCGCCGAACGCTGCCGAGATGTATCCGCCGGGCTATGCCACCACGATCTCGCTCGACGGGCCGGCGAAGGGCCTCGAAACCGACTTCCGCCCGCACTTCTTCGCCGGTGTCGCGACCGTCGTCGCCAAGCTGCTGCTCGCCGGCTTTCCGGATTTCGCGATGTTCGGCGAGAAGGACTATCAGCAGTTGCTCGTCGTCCGCCGCATGGTCGCGGACCTTCGCCTGCCGACCGAGATCGTCGGCGTGCCGACCATGCGTGAGGCGGACGGGCTCGCCCTCTCCTCGCGCAACGCCTATCTCTCGGCCGAGGAGCGGGCGACAGCCGTGCGCCTCAATGCGACGCTGCGCCAGGTCGCGTCAGCGATCCGCGCCGGCGACGCCCCGGATGCGGTACTCGCCGCCGGCATCGACAGTCTGAAGGAAGCCGGCTTCCGCCCCGATTATCTCGCGCTGCGCAATGCCGAAACGCTCGCCGAGGTCGCCGACCTCAAGGCCGAACCCCTCCGCCTCCTCGCCGCCGCCTGGCTCGGCCGCACGCGCCTGATCGACAACATCGCCGCGTGAGGCTCACAGAAGCCCGAGTTCCGCGAGTTCGGCCTTGAGCGTTGCCGGGAGTTCGTCGCCGCCCTGTCCGCCTATGTCGGCGAGGTCGCGGGGGGCGTCCTTGGGGGCGAGGTAGCGCCAGCCCTGGAACGGGCGCTTCGGCTGCCATTCGGTGAGGATGACCTCGGGGTCGAACACGATCTCGCAGCGCTCGATGCCGTCCGCGCCGGTGACGGCGCGCAGATCCGTGATGCGCTGCCGGCACTGCACCTGGCCCTTCACCACCCAGTAGAGCGAGCCGCCGTCCAGCAGTTCCTCCGCCCGCTTCGGGAACATGCGCGTGACATGCGTATCCTCGGCCGGCAGGCCGAGCGCGCGCTTGTGGGCGAGGTCCTGCGCGATCCAGTCGACGATTTCCTCGACGCTCTCGACCCCGACGCAGAGCTTGATCATGTGCAGCGGCATGGCGAGACCCTCCGCCCCGGAACCGACGCCGTCAAAGGTGTGATGGCTTTTTTCCACAGAGACGATTGTGGGCGGGGTGCAAGCTGACCTATCAAGGCGGGATGGGCAAGGAAATCATCCCCGCGGTCGAGGCCGCCGCCAGCAAGATCGCGACCCTCGGCGTGATCGGGGCGCTGGTTCTGACGGCCGCCGGCATGATGCTGCATTCGCCGGTGCTCGGCGCTCTCGCGCTCATCGTCGTGCTGATCGCCGTGGTCTTCCGCCGGCCCCTCGCGCGCCTGTTCGTCCGGCGCCCATGAGGCCCTGCTCGTCCGGATCGCCGGGAGGCGCACCATGAGCATCGCCATGTCGACGCTGGATATCGTCGCGGTCCTGTTCTTCCTCGCCCTGTGGGCCGGCTATGCCTATGTGATCGGCCGGCTGAGCGGCACGGGACGATCTCTGTCCTCGGCCATGGACCACCAGCGGCGACAATGGATGCGCGTCATGGCGCGGCGCGACCTGCGCATGATCGACACCAGCATCATGAGCGGGCTGCAGAACGGCACGGCCTTCTTCGCCTCGACATCCCTGCTGGCCATCGGCGGCGCCTTCGCGCTGCTCAACGCCACGGATCGCATCTTCGGCGTCCTCAACGACCTCTCGATGGAACAGACCGTGCCGCGCGGGCTGTTCGAGGTGAAGGCGATCGGGCTTATCCTCATCTTCGGCTACGCCTTCTTCCAGTTCGGCTGGTCCTATCGCCTGTTCAACTACGCCTCGATCCTGGTCGGCGCGACGCCCACGGCTGCGCATGCCGGCGAGGCGGAGGCGATCGCCGCGGCCGACCGCGCCGCGCTCTTCACCATCACGGCCGGGCGCCATTTCAACCACGGTCTCCGCGCCTTCTTCTTCGCGGTCGGCTATCTCGGCTGGTTCATCAATGGCTGGGTGTTGATGCTGGCGACTGCCCTGATCTTCTCCGTCCAGCTTTATCGCCAGTTCCTGTCGCCTTCGGCCAAGGCGGTGATCGAGGCGGCACGAAAGGCACAGCAATGATCCCGAAAGACCCCGCGATTGCAGCCGCGCTGCTGGAGCGGCTCGCCGCCCTCCCCGCGGACAAGAGCCTCGACCCCACGGAACTCGCCCGCGCCCTCGCCGGAACGGATGAGAAGGCATGGGCGCGGCTGATGCCGTCGATCCGCCGCGTCGCGGTCAAGCTCGCCGGTCAGGGCCGCGCCAGCATCCTGCGCAAGGGCAAGCCGGTCGATCCCGCGACCTTCAAGGGCGTCTATCGCATCGGCGGCCCGCTCGCCGCGGGCATCGCCGAGCCGGTAGCCGACACGCCGGCTTGACGGGCCGCGTTCAGGGCGCGGGAAAGAGCGCGTCG
Source organism: Kaistia hirudinis (assembly GCF_014196455.1). Lineage (GTDB taxonomy): Bacteria > Pseudomonadota > Alphaproteobacteria > Rhizobiales > Kaistiaceae > Kaistia > Kaistia hirudinis. The sequence continues at coordinate 105,779 of NZ_JACIDS010000001.1, read as the reverse complement.
GTGCGGCCGGCCAGGCGATAGGCGACGAGCCCGATCCACTCCTTCACCGCGAGATCGACCTGCGTCAGGCCGAGCGAAGGACGCGCCGACAGCAAGCCGAGCTGGTTCCAGCCATAGGTGCGGTAGTCGACCGGATAGGGCACGACGTCCCAGCCGGCGGCGCGGAAGCAGCCGACAGAGCGCGGCATGTGCCAGGCCGAGGTGACGAGCAGCCAGGTTTCGCCCGGCTTCGGATCGACCTTCGCCTTCGTCAGGCGCGCATTCTCCGCCGTGTCGCGGCTCGCAGACTCGAGCATGATGCGCTCATCCGCAATTCCGATCGCGCGGAAGAAGCCGGCCGCAGCACCCGCTTCGGTCGTGCCGTCGGGCTGCAGGTCGGCCGAGCCGCCGGTGAACACCAGCCGCGCTTCCGGATAACGGCGCGCCAGGATCGCCGCCTCGGTCAGGCGGTCGCCGGCATCGGTGAGCGCGAAGCCGCCGCGGATGCGGCTATTGTGCTGGTCGATGCCGCCGCCGAGCACGATGATCCCCGTCACGGGTCCCTTGAGATCTGGCGGCGGAAAGCGCTGCTCGAGCGGCAGGAGCAGCAGCACGCCGAGTTGCGTGAAGCCGCAGACGAGCAGGCCGGCGGTGGCGATGAGCACCGCCGCCCCGCCGAACGGCACGCGGCCAAGGCCGATCAGCAGCAGCCCGGCGAAGAGCAGCAGGAGCAACGCCGCCGAAGGCTGGGCGATGAACCAGAGGATCTTGGCGAGATAGAAGAACATCGGCGCGCCCTGCCGCTGCCGCGCCTCAGGCGTCCCAGTCGGGCGCGATCGATGCGAAATCGCAGATGCGGCGCTGCGTGCTGCCGAGCGCATCGATCGCGGCGACATCGTCGCCCGAGAGCTCGAAGCCGAAAATGTCGAGATTCTGGCGGATGCGCGCCGGATGGGAACTCTTCGGAATCGCGACGCAGCCCTTCTGCACCTGCCAGCGCAGCACGATCTGCGCCGGCGTGCGGCCGAACCGGCCGGCAATGTCCTGGATCACGGGCTCGTCCAGCACCTCCGCCTGGCCGAGCGGGCAATAGGCGACGAAGGCCGTGCCATGCGCCGCCGTGGCCGCGCGCAGCGCCGGCTGGTCGAGATAGGGGTGATGCTCGCACTGGTTCGCAACGATGGGCGCACTGGTCGCGGCCCAGGCCTCGTCGAGCAGGCGGATCGTATAATTGGAGACGCCGATATGGCGCGTCAGGCCGCGCTCCTTGACCGCGTTCAACGAACGGATGGTCTCGGTCGCGCTGAGGCTCTTGCTCGGCCAGTGGATCAGCAGGAGATCGACCTGATCGACTCCGAGGCGCGTCAGGCTGCCTTCGGCCGCGCGCATCATGTCATCACGCGCGAGCTGTTCCGGCGGGATCTTGGTCGTGAGAAAGAGATCATCGCGCGCAATGCCCGAGCGGCGGATGCCCTCCCCGACTTCGCTCTCGTTGCTGTAGCCGATCGCGGTGTCGATATGGCGATAGCCGAAGCCGATCGCGGCCTCGACCGCATCGGTGCAGGCCGGTCCGTTCAGCATCCAGGTCCCGAGACCGATCGCGGGGATGGACGCGCCATGCGCCTGAATGAACTGGGACATTGGGGACTCCGCCTGACATGAGGGCGGGACTGTCCGACGGCCGGCGTCTCCCCGTCAAGCGCGCGATCCGCAGAGGCGGCCCGATCCGACGCGCGTCCCCCGGTCAGGCCGGTGCGGTCTCGACCCGATCGCGGCCGCCGCGCTTGGCCATGTAGAGCGCACCGTCGGTCCGCTCCATGAGGCTCGTCAGGCCGGTCTCCCGCGCCCGCGCAATGGTGAGCCCGACGCTCACCGTCGTCGCGATCGCGGTTCCCGCGTGATCGATCGCCAGGCGGGCCAGTTCGAGGCGGATGCCCTCGGCGATGAGGTTTGCGCGCCGGGCATCCACGCCGGTCAGCAGAGCCGCGAACTCCTCGCCGCCGATCCGGCCGATGACGTCGGTCTGGCGCAACGACCGCCGCAGGATTTCGGCGAAGGCGACCAGCACGGCGTCGCCGGCGGCATGGCCGTGGCTGTCATTGACCTCCTTGAAGCGGTCGAGATCGAACAGCAGCAGGCCGATATCCGAATCGGTCAGCGTGGCCGTCTTGAGCTGGGCCGATGCCGCCTCGACGAACGCGCCGCGATTGAGCAGCCCCGTCAGCGCATCCTGGGAGGCCTGCCGGCGGAGCCTGTGCACCGTCCGCTGCTGCGTCATGACGAGGGAGAGGACGGTCGCGCCGAACAGACAATAGATCGAGAACAGGACCGGCAGCGAGAGCCAGCCGTCGCTGAGTCGGGCCGAAACCTGATGCCTGTTCAACAGGGCGAACACGACCTCGCCGGCGGCCACGAACGATGCGGCGAGGCAGAGCACGCCGATCGGACGCCGTGCCGGCAAGCGGTCCGCGCCGCGGATCCAGATCTCATAGCTGAGACCGAAGGCGAAGAGCGTGATGCCGGTCCAGCCCGCCGCGGTGCGCAGCGGGAACGACGCGTAGAAGTCGGGATGCAGGCACGCGAGGAGCCAAAGCACCGGCGGAACGATCACCGCGGCGGGCCGGGACCTGCGGTGGTTGAACGCGCGGAACCCGTTCCAGCACATGCCGAGCCCTGCCAATATGCCGGCATTGGCGACGACGATCGATATCCAGTCCGGAATCAGGCCGCGCAGAGCGACGAGCAGAAAGGACGGGCCAACGAGGAGCAGCGCCAGGGCCAGATTCAGCATGTAGCGCGCATTGGCCGACCGGCGCGACTGCACCAGCATGCCCATGGCGAGCATCAGCGTCAGGCCGGCCAGAACGACCAGCAATGTCGGTACATCAAGGCGCACGCGCGATTGGCTCCGGTTGCGACGGCGCCGCAAGCGCTGCGATCGCGACACGGAGCGAACCTAAGGGCTAAACCGCCCGTTGAGTAGACCGATCCGGAGCCAGCGTTAGGATTGCGACAATATCAACCGACGAAATTGCGCACCACTTCGATCACCCGCGCGACCTCGTCATTGGTCAGATCCGGGTTCATCGGCAGGCTGAGAACGGTGTTCGCCAGACGCTCGGAGACCGGCAGCGGACGCTTCGGCGCCTCGGCGAACGCCGGGTGCTGGTGCAGCGCGAGGCGATAGAACAGCGCATTGCCGATCCCGTTCGCGTCGAGCTCCGCCTTGAGACGGTCGCGGCCGTCGAAGGTGACCGTGTAGAGCGCATTGGCGCTGAGCGTGCCGGCGGGACGCTTCTGGACGCCGAGCACGCCCTTGAAGGCGGCGTCATAGGCCTTGGCGATCTCGTCGCGGCGGATGAGCTCGTCGTCGAAAATGGTGAGCTTGGCGAGCAGGATCGCCGCCTGCAGCGTGTCGAGGCGGCCGGTGATGCCGTTGCGAACGGCCACGTCGCCCGTGCCCTGGCGCCCATGCGAGCGGAGCGTGCGCACCGCGTCGGCAATCGCGTCGTCGTCGGTGAGGATCGCGCCGCCATCGCCATAGCAGCCGAGCGGCTTGGTCGGATAGAAGCTCGTCGCCGAGATCGTGGCCATGCCGCCGACGCGGCTGTTGCCCGCGCGGCCGCCGAAGCTCTGCGCCGCGTCTGAGAACACGGTGAGCCCGTGACGGACCGCGATCGCGCCGATCGCCTCGTAATCCGCCGGCAGGCCGTAGAGATCGACCGGCATGACCGCGCGGGGCTTCAGCTCGCCTGCGGCCAGCACCTCGGCCACGGCGCGCTCGAGATCGGCCGGATCCATGTTGAACGTGTCGGGATCGACATCGACGAAGACCGGCGTCGCCTGCACAGAGCAGACGGCACCCGCCGTCGCGGCGAAGGTGAAGGCGGGGACGAACACCGCATCGCCCGGTCCGATGCCGAGCGCCATCAGCCCGATCATCAGCGCGTCGCGCCCGCTGGAGACGCCGATCGCGTGCGGCACGGCGGCGTAGGCGGCGAGCTTTTGCTCGAGCTGCTCGACCTCCGGGCCGAGGATGAACTGGCCATGATTGAGCACGGCGTCCATGCGTGCGCGGACATCGTCATGGATGCGGCGCTGCTGGCGCTGAAGGTCGAAGAAGGCGACACGGCCCGGCGCAACGGTGACGGCCGGACGGGGCTGGGACGACATCAGAGAGAACCTCCGGGTGAGATGACGGCGCCGGTCGGGGCGAGCGCGATGCGGTCCAGGATCGCCTTGGCGACCACGAGGGCATCGAGCCCCGCCTGCCCGTCGACGACGGGCCGCGAATGCTTCGCGACGGCGTCGAGGAAGGAATCGATTTCGAGTGCCAGATTGTCGCTGGCGGGCACGGTGATCTCCTGGCGCGAATCGACGCCGTTGCCCCGGTCGTAGGAGGCGACGGTGCGCTGCGCGAGATCGGCCGTCCAGTGGCGCGCGGGCTCGACCACGCGGATCACGCGCTCGGTCCGCTCCGCGACGCGGCTGGCGGACAGATGCGCCGTGGCGCCATTGGCGAAGCGCAGTTGCGCATGGGCATAGTCATTGGTTGGCGCCAGAACTGGCGAGCCGACGGCCGAGACAGATTCGACCGGCGCACCGACGAGGGTGAGCACGAGGTCGATATCGTGGATCATCAGGTCGAGCACGACGTCGACGTCGATCGCCCTGCCCCGCCAGGGTCCGATGCGCGTGCACTCGACCGAGAGCGGCTGCACGGCGCGCTCGCGGAGCGCGGCGAAGACCGGCGAGAAGCGCTCGATATGGCCGACCTGCAGCACGGCGCCGCTGGCGGCCGCGCGGGCGATCAGATCGCGCGCGGCCTCGGGCGTGTCGGCGATCGGCTTCTCGATCAGCACATGAATGCCGGCATCGAGAAAGTCGCCGGCGACTTCATGATGCAGCGAGGTCGGGACCGTGATGGAGACGGCGTCGACGCGCCCGATTAGCGCGCGATGATCGGCAAACGCCTCGGCGCCATGGGCAGCGGCCGTGGCGCTCGCCCGCTCGGCATCGGCGTCGGCGACGGCAACCAGATAGGCTTTCGGATTGGCCGCGTGGTGACGCGCATGGAACGAGCCGAAATAGCCGAGGCCGACAACCCCCGTCCTGATGGCTCCGCTCGACGATCCCTGCGACAATCCCGACTTGCCTTTCGGTTCGGCGCGCGATGCGTGCGCCGCACAATCCCCGCTCCCCGTCTAACGCTTTTGGCGGAGAAGTCGATTGTCGACCATCAAAACACGGTCACATTTTGTCCGTCCGGGAAACATGGCGCGAAGCTTGGGCCGCCGCCCGGCATAGCTGGCTCAACCGAACCACAGGGCCGCGAATCCGAGGAAGGAGAAGAAGCCGACGAGATCGGTGATCGTCGTCACGAAGGCGCCCGACGCGACGGCGGGATCGGCCTTCAGCTTGTTGAGGGCCAGCGGAATCAGGATGCCGCCGAGCGAGGCGGCGATCAGGTTGATGATCATCGCCGCAGCGATGACCACGCCGAGATCGACGATCCCGAAGCGCAGGATCGCCATGACGGCCACGATCACGGCGAAAAACACGCCGTTGAGCAGCCCGACCAGCAATTCGCGCCCGACGACGCGCATTGCATTGTGCGGCCCGAGCGCCCGCGTGGCGAGCGCGCGCACCGCGACCGTCATGGTCTGCGTGCCGGCATTGCCGCCCTGGCTGGCGACGATGGGCATCAGCACGGCCAGCGCCACCATGCGCTGCAATTCGCCCTGGAACAGGCCGATCACGGCGGAGGCGAGAATGGCGGTGACGAGATTGATGCAGAGCCACGGCAGGCGGCTCTTGATGATGTCCCAGAGGCGGTCGGACATCTCCTCGTCGCCGACGCCCGCGAGGCGCTTGATGTCGCGGTCGGCCTCCTCCTCGATCACGTCGACCACGTCGTCGATGGTCATCAGGCCGACCAGGCGGCCCGATTCGTCGACGACGGCGGCCGAGATCAGATTATAGCGCTGGAAGAGCCGCGCGACCGATTCGAGTTCGTCGGTCGCATGGACGAGCTGCGGCGATTCATCGACGAGTTCCTCGATCCGCTGCGTCCGCTTGGCGCGCAGCAGCCGGTCGAGCCCGACGCGCCCGAGCAGGCGATAGGATGGATCGACGACGAAGACCTCGTGGAACGCCTCCGGCAGTTCCTCGGCCTCGCGCAGATAGTCGCCTGTCTGCCCGACCGTCCAGAACGGCGCGATGGCAATGAACTCGGTCTGCATGCGCCGGCCGGCGCTGTCCTCGGGATAATCGAGGCTGCGCTTGAGCGCGATGCGCTCGACCGAGGGAATCTGCGCGAGAATCTCCTCGCGCTCTTCCTGGTCGAGATCCTCGAGAATGTAGACCGCGTCGTCCGAATCGAGGTCGCGCACGCCGTCGGCGACGGTCTCGGGCGACAGATCCTCGAGAATCTCGACGCGGGTCGTCTCGTCGAGCTCGGTCAGCGCCGTGAAGTCGAACGAATCGCCGAGGAGTTCGATCAGCGCGGGGCGCTGTTCGGAAGCGAGCTGTTCGAGGATGGCGCCGAGGTCCGCCTCGTGCAGATCGTCCGTCAGGCGGCGCGCCGCCTCCGCGTCGCGCTGCTCGATCGCCCGCTCCAGCGCGTCCATGAACGCGGCTGAGAGATTGTCATTGGCGTCGCGCAACGGAATCGGCTCCGCCTCGGGGCGGAGTTCGGGCTCGATCGTCGTCGGATCCGACATGAGACCTCCGCTTGGGTGGGGGCGGACGATGTGGGGGAGGCAGACGGCCGAGCTTTAGTCGTCAGCGCTTGGCGCCGTAAAGCGAAAACAGGAATCGGGCGGCGATGCGTATCGCGGGGCGGCCGATCATTGCGGCGGCGCAACATGCCGATCGCACGCCTGAAAACGAGAACGGCGGCCCGAGGGCCGCCGTCATCATCATGTTCACCGGTTTGGTGCGGTCGAGAAGACTCGAACTTCCACGCCTTGCGGCACAGCGACCTCAACGCTGCGCGTCTACCAATTCCGCCACGACCGCAGTCCGATCCGGCGAACGGGCGGGGATGTAGCAAATGGATCCGGTGGTGGCAAGCGCAAGCTGTGGACGAGCGAACAGGAAAGACGCTTCTTGCAGCCGGCGCCTGCGCTGCCGATATTCCCCCGGTCACCCCAAGGCTCCGACGGAAGCCGGATCGCACCACGTCCAGGCAGGAATTCAATGGAAACCGCAGCCCTCGACCGGGCCTCCCTCGGCCATGCCATGCACCCGGCTCCGGGAAGCGAACCGGTCGAATGGGTGATCGCCGAGGGCCTCGTCGAATACCCGGATGCCGTCGCCGAAATGGAATCGCGCGTCGCGGCGATCAGCGCCGGCACGGCGCGGGAGCGCGTCTGGCTCGTCGAGCATCCGCCGCTCTATACGGCCGGAACCAGCGCGAGCGCGGAAGACCTGCTCGCCCCTGCCCGCTTCCCCGTCCATACGACGGGGCGCGGCGGCCAGTACACCTATCACGGCCCCGGCCAGCGCGTGGCCTATGTGATGCTCGACCTCGGACGACGCGGGCGCGACGTGCGCCGCTTCGTCGCGACGCTCGAGGATTGGGTCATCAAGACGCTTGGCCATTTCAACGTGACCGGCGAGCGGCGCGAGGATCGCGTCGGCGTCTGGGTACGACGGCCCGACCGGGGAGTGGATGTCGAAGACAAGATCGCGGCGATCGGCATCCGTGTCCGGCGCTGGGTGAGCTTTCACGGCGTCTCGATCAATCTCGAGCCGGAGCTCTCCCATTTCGACGGCATCGTGCCCTGCGGCATACGCGGCCACGGCGTGACGAGCCTTTCGGACCTCGGCCGGATCGTCGCGATGCCCGAGCTCGATTCGGTCCTGCGGGCCGAATTCGAAGAGCATTTCGGGCCGACGGCATCCGCCTGAGCCGACTTCAGAAACTCGGCGCCACCAGAAACGGGCCGTCGAGCGGCTCGACCACCGCGATGCGCTCGACACGCTCGACGCGCGCCAGACGCGGCCCGGCGAGGCAGGCGGCGATCATGGCCTCGACCACCGCGCTCTCGCCGCTCAGCACCGCCTCGACGCTGCCGTCGCGCCGGTTCCGCACCCAGCCGGAGAGGCCGCGCGCAACGGCCTCCCGTTCGACGAAGGCGCGATAGCCGACGCCCTGGACCGTGCCGGTGACGCGGATATGCACACCGACCCGTCCGCTCACGGCCGCCGCTCCAATTGCCGCAGGACCTCGCCGGCCAGCGCCGCGACATCGTCCACCATCGCATCGGGCGGGAAGGCCGCGAACTCCTCGGGACTGCCATAGCCCCAGGAAACGCCGATGACGCGCAGCCCGTTGGCGCGGGCGCCTTCCACGTCATGCCGCCGGTCGCCGACCATGACGCTGCGCAGCGGATCGACGCGCTCCTCGGCGAGCAGATGGCCGATCAGATCGGCCTTGGCGACCAGCCTTCCGTCGAATTCTGAGCCGTAGATTCGGTCGAGCTGGTCGGCAAAACCGAAATGCGAGGCGATCGACTCACAGAAGGCGCGCGGCTTCGAGCTGGCGATATAAAGTCGCAGGCCGGCCGCACGCAGATCCGTCAGCATCTGCGGAATGCCGTCGAAGACGCGGTTCTCGTAGATGCCGATCGGCGCATAGCGCTCGCGATAAAGGCGCAGGGCCTCCTTGGCGAGAACGGCATCGCCGCCGAGCATCGTCGCGAACGCCCCCTCGAGCGGCGGACCAACCGCAGCGCGCAGGGTTTGCTCGTCGGCAGGCGGATATCCGAGCCGCTCGAGCGCATAGAGAATGGACGCACTGATCCCCGGATAGGGATCGGTCAGGGTGCCGTCGAGGTCGAGCAGCACGGCCGGTGTCATCGGCAACACTCCGCAGGTTTCGGTTTGGTGGTACACTGCGCGGGCTTGCGCGGGTTGGGTCGCGGCGTCAAGCTCCAGCGCGCTGTCATAGTATGGACATGTGCGTCCGCCACGAGGATGGGAAGAGTGACCGTATCCCGGATCGAATCGTTGGCCAGTGCGAAGCCCATGGAAGCGATGAGCCGCCCCGACATGTCTCCCTGCCCTGCCGCCGAACGGGAAACCTCCCGATGAACATTCTGGCCTGGGCCGGCATCGCCTTCTGCGCCGCGACGGCATTCATCCAGTTCGTGACGATCGCGATCGTCATCCTGCGGGGTCGCATCGCCGTCGGCAAGCTCTACGCCAAGCCGGCCGTGACCCCGGCGATCTCCATCCTGCGGCCCGTCTGCGGGCTCGAGAATTCGATCGAGCGCACGCTGCGCTCCGGCTTCGAACTCGATTATCCCGAATATGAACTCGTCTTCTGCGTGGCGAATGGCGACGACCCGATCGTTCCGGTGGTCGAGAAGCTCATGGCCGAATATCCGCAGGTTCCCGCCCGCCTCCTCGTCGGCGACGACCGCGTCAGCATCAATCCCAAGCTCAACAATCTGGTGAAGGGCTGGAAGACGGCGCGGCATGACTGGATCGTCATGGCAGACAGCAATGTGCTGATGCCGCACGATTATCTCATCCGCATGCTCAGCCGCTGGTCGCCGACCACCGGCCTCGTCTGCTCGCCGCCGCTCGGCAGCGAGCCGGACGGCATCGCCTCCGAGGTCGAGTGCGCCTTCCTGAACACCTTCCAGGCCCGCTGGCAGCTGGCGGCCGACGCGATCGGCAACGGCTTCGCGCAGGGCAAATCGATGCTCTGGCGGCGCGAATATCTGGACGACAATGGCGGCATCGAAGCGCTCGGCGCCGAGGCGGCCGAGGATGCGGCGGCGACCAAGGTCATCCGCGGCGCGGGCCGCCATGTCCGCCTCGTCGAGCTCCCGTTCCCGCAGCCGCTCGGCCGGCGCACCTTCCGCGCCGTCTGGTCGCGGCAGCTGCGCTGGGCCCGGCTGCGCCGCGTCACCTTCCCGGTCTTCTTCTCGTTCGAACTGATCGTCGGCGGCTTCTTCCCGCTGCTGGTCGCGCTCGCGCTCGGCCTGTTCGACGTGATCCCGCTCTGGTCCGCGGCTCTCCTCGCCGTCGCCTGGTACGGTTCCGAGGTGGCGCTCGCCATCAGCCTCGGCTGGACATCGACGCCGAAACAGGTGCTCGCCTGGATCCTGCGCGACGTGGCCCTGCCCTTCCTCTGGGTCGCCGCCGTCTCGGGCAGCGGTTTCGAATGGCGCGGCAACCTCATGAATGTAAAGGAAGACAGCCTCGTCGAGGCTGACTGAGGCTTCGCCGTCCGCCGCGTCAGCGCGCTTCAGGCGAAGCGCATGATCACCGCGTCGACCGCGAGGCTGTCGCCCGGCTTGGCCTTCACCTCGGCCACCGTCAGGTCGCGCTCCGCGCGGAGCACGTTCTCCATCTTCATCGCCTCGACGATCGCGAGCGTCTCGCCGGCCTTAACCTGCTGGCCCTCGGTCACGGCGATCGACACGACCAGGCCCGGCATCGGGCAGAGCAGGAACTTCGAGGTATCGGCCACCCGCTTCTCGGGCATGACGCGGTCGAGTTCGGCCACGCGCGTGCCGAGAACGCGCGCGACGACGTCGACGCCGCGATGGACCAGCCGGTCCGACGTCCCGCTGCGGCGGACCTGGACCGTGAACGCATCATCGCCGACCGCTCCCACCCAGACCGGCTCGCCGGGCCGCCAGGATGAGCGAACCTCGAGCGTCGGATCCGCGCCGTCGAAGCCGACCCGCACCGAGAGCGGCGCGACGGCATCGACCTCGGCGCTGATGGCGATCTCCTCGCGGCCGAGCTTCACCACCCAATCGCGCCGCCAGCGGCGGCCATGCGGGGCCAACCGCCCGGGCAGCCGATCGAGCCGGTCCTTGCGCACGATTTCCATCGCGAGGGCCGCGACGGCGAGCTTGCGCATCTCGGCCGGTGTGGCGACCGCGCCCTTGAAGCCCTCAGGGAACTCATCGGCAATGAAGGCCGTCGAGAGCCGTCCCTCGGCCCAGCGCGGATGCGACACGAGCGCGGAGAGGAAGGGAATGTTGTGCTGGATGCCGTCGATCACGAAGGCGTCCAGAGCCTCGCCCATGGCTGCCGTCGCCGCTTCGCGCGTCGGCGCGTGGGTGCAGAGCTTGGCGATCATCGGGTCGTAATAGATCGAGATCTCCGATCCTTCGACGACGCCGGTGTCATTGCGGACCGTGACGCCGCCTTCCTTGCGCTCGGCCGGTGGCTGGTAGCGGGTCAGGCGTCCGATCGAGGGCAGGAACTCGCGATAGGGATCCTCGGCATAGACGCGGCTCTCGATCGCCCATCCGTCGAGGCGGACATCCGCCTGCGTGAAGGAGAGCTTTTCGCCCGCCGCGACACGGATCATCTGCTCGACGAGGTCGAGCCCGGTGACGAGCTCCGTCACGGGGTGCTCGACCTGGAGGCGGGTGTTCATCTCGAGGAAGAAGAAGCTCTTGTCCTGCCCCGCCACGAACTCGACCGTGCCGGCCGAATCGTAGCCGACGGCCCGCGCGAGTGCGACCGCCTGCTCGCCCATGGCGCGGCGCGTCGCCGCGTCGAGCAGCGGCGACGGCGCTTCCTCGATGACCTTCTGGTTGCGGCGTTGGATCGAGCATTCGCGCTCGCCGAGATAGACGGCATTGCCGTGCTTGTCGGCGAGAAGCTGGATCTCGATATGGCGCGGCTCGACGATGAACTTCTCGATGAAGACGCGATCATCGCCGAACGAGGAGCGCGCCTCGGAGCGCGCCATGCGGAAGCCCTCGCGGGCAGAGGCGTCGTCGCGGGCGATGCGCATGCCCTTGCCGCCGCCGCCGGCCGAGGCCTTGATCATGACGGGATAGCCGATCTCGGCCGCAATCCTTGCCGCCTCGTCCTCGGTCTCGATGACGCCGAGATGGCCCGGAACGGTAGAGACGCCCGCCGCCGCCGCGGCTTTCTTCGATTCGATCTTGTCGCCCATCGCCGCGATCGCCGCGGCGTTCGGGCCGATGAAGACGATGCCGGCCGCCGCCAGCGCCTCGGCGAAGGCCGTGCGCTCCGACAGGAAGCCATAGCCGGGATGGATCGCCTGCGCGCCCGTCTGCCGGGCGGCCGCGACGATCGCGTCGATGACCAGATAGGACTGCGCGGCCGGCGCCGGACCGATATGGACCGCCTCGTCCGCCATCTCGACATGCAGCGCGTCGCGATCCGCATCCGAGAATACGGCGACCGTTCCGATCCCCATGCGCCGCGCCGTACGAATGATCCGGCAGGCTATCTCGCCCCGGTTGGCGATCAGAATCTTGTCGAACATCAGCGCCACTTCGTCCCGTCTGTAACGCTTCTACGACGCCCCCGATGCGCCAGCAATCCTTGGCTGAGGAAACGCCCGTCTGCCCTTGACAGCGGATCATTCGTCGTACGATTCTCTTGCCAAGAACAAGGCCGGGAGGAGAAGGGACCAACGGCCGGGTCCGCGGCGTGCGGCAGCAAGACCGCGCCAACTTCGCATCACATCGGTCCGTCAGGCGCTTTCTCGGGGAGGAGAGGCGATTGGATGAGACGTCAGCGACGGAAGCCGTGGCCGAGCCCGGCTTCCGCGACATCGTACGCCTCGAGGGCGTGCAGAAATATTTCGGCTCCGTGCATGCGCTCCGCGACATCAGCCTCGCGATCGGGCGCAACGAGATCGTCGGCCTGATCGGCGACAATGGCGCGGGCAAATCGACCCTGATCAAGGTCATGACCGGCGTGCTCGCGCCCACCGCCGGCAAGATCTTCATCCGCGACCGCGAAGTCGATCTCGCCGACTATTCGGTCCGCATGGCGCACGACCTCGCGATCGAGACCGTCTACCAGGACAAGTCGCTCGCCGACAAACAGCCGCTCTGGCGCAATTTCTTCGTCGGCCGGCAGATCACCAACCGCTTCGGCTATATCGACATCAAGCGGGAAAAGAAGATCGCCGAAGAGGTGCTGCTGCGCTCGATCGGCTTCCGCGGGGTCGGCATTACCGTCGATTCGACGGTCGCCCAGCTCTCGGGCGGCGAGCGCCAGGGCATCGCGATCGGCCGGGCGATGCATTACAATTCCGACCTGATCGTGCTCGACGAGCCGACGGTCGCCCTCGCCGTCAAGGAAGTCCGGAAGGTCCTCGACTTCGTCCGGCGGATCAAGGATTCCGGCCGCGCCTGCGTCTATATCGAGCACAACCTCGCCCATGTGCACGAGGTCGCCGACCGGCTGATCGTGCTGGACCGCGGCAGCGTCGTCGCGGAGATCGCGCCGCGCGACATGTCGGTCGCCGACCTGACCGAATTCCTGATCGATCTGCAGAAGGCGAAGTGACCATGGCGACCGGCCTCATCCGCAGAATCGAGGGCCTGCCGATCATCCTCGTCTTCGCCTGCATCCTCGGCCTATTCATGTTCACGGCGCCGGGCGTGTTCCTGTCGCCCTTCATCTACACGACGTTCCTGTCGACGCTGCCGCCGCTGATCCTGCTGGCGCTCGGGCTGACCTTCGTCATCGGCGCGGGCGAGATCGACCTCTCCTTCCCCGCGATCATCGCCTTCTCCGGCTTCGTCTTCGCCTTGCTCTTCAAGGAATACCAGCTCGGCTGGATCGCGGTCGTCGCCGCCCTCGCCGCCGGTCTGCTGGTCGGCTTCGTCAACGGCCTCCTTGTCGCCAAGGTGGGCATCCCCTCCTTCATCGCGACGCTGGGCACGCAGTTCTTCTGGGCCGGCATGGCGACGGTGCTCTCGGGCGGCAAGTCCTATGCGTTGCGCGGCGCCGAGGAATCGAGCGTCTGGCAGGTTCTGGTCGGACGAATCGATTTCGGCCCGAACGCCCCGATCTGGCTCAACCAGATCTCGCTCCAGGCCGTCTGGACAGCGCTGATCGCCTTCTTCCTCTGGACGATCCTGACGCGCCATCGCTTCGGCGAGCACATCCTGTTCATCGGCGATTCGAACGAAGTCTCGCGGGTCGTCGGCATCGACGTGGACCGCGAGAAGATCCGTCTGTTCACGCTGATGGGCGGGCTCGCCGGTCTCGCCGCGATCTTCCTGACGCTCGAAAACAAGAACTTCTTCGGCAATCAGGGCCAGGGCTATCTGCTGACGGCCATCGCCTCGGTGCTGATCGGCGGCACATCGATCTTCGGCGGCCGGGCGACGATCATCGGCACGATCTTCGGCTGTTTCATCATCGGCATGCTGGAGGCGGGTCTGGTCGCCTCGGGCCTCACCGGCGCCTGGGTGCGGACCGTGCAGGGGCTCATCTTCCTCATCGCCATCGTCTTCTATCTCTATGTCGAGGAGCCGCAGCGCCGCGCCGCCTTCCTGGCGCGCCTCGGCTTCAGCGCGAAATTCGGGAGGGCGAAAGCCGCCGAATAGCCTGCGCCAGAACTTCGGCAAAGCCGATCGGCCGCAGGTGCAAGCATGAACGGAGGGAGGAATCGATCATGCGCGCAAAGGCCATTCTCTTGGGAGGGATCGCCGCGGCGGCCCTTGGACTTTCGCTCGGCGCGGCATCGGCCGAGGACATGCCGGGCGCAGGCCTCGTCATGTACATGCAGATGGGCGGCAATGCCGGCGACGGAGCGACGCTCGCCCGCCAGACCGGCGCGGCACAGGCCGCCAAGGCGCTCGGCGTCGATCTGCGCGAGCAGTTCTCGGCCTGGGCGCCCGAGACCATGATCAACCAGTTCAAGGAAGCGGTCGCCGCCAAGCCCGCCTGCATCGAGATCATGGGCCATCCCGGCAGCGCCGCCTTCCATGACCTCGTCAAGAGCGCCGTGGACCAGGGCATCATCGTCACGGTCGGCAATTCGCCGATGACGGACCTGCAGCAGGAGTTCGGCGCCAAGGGCCTCGGCTATGCCGGCGTCGACCTCTATGCCGGCGGCAAGCTGACGGCCGAGGCGATGCTGGCCAAGGGTCTCAAGTCCGGCGACGAGGCGATGGTCTATGGCGTCTTCAGCCAGGCCGAGCGCGGCCAGTCCGAAAAGGGCCTGGCCGATACGCTCGAAAAGGCCGGCCTCAAGGTCGACCGGCTCGAGATCACGCAGGAGGTCAATTCCGACACCTCGCTCGGCGTCCCGGTTCTGGCGGCCTATATCCAGGCGCACCCGAACCTGAAGGCGATCGGCACGCAGCATGGCGGCATCACCGGCATCATGGGCCAGGTGCTGAAGAGCGCCGGCAAGCAGCCGGGCGACATCATCGTCGGCGGCATCGACCTCGGACCGGCGACGATCGACGGCCTGAAGTCCGGCTATGTGACGGCGACCCTGGACCAACTGCTCTATCTGCAGGGCTTCATGCCGGTCGTGCAGTGCGTGATGTCGGCCAAGTACAAGATGCCGGGCCTCTCGCTCAATACGGGCGCCGGCGTCGTCACGCCGGACAGCATCGACGGGCTGGTCGATCTGATCGACGCCGGCATTCGCTGACGCGCTGGTGCGGCGCCGGTCGAGTTCCGGCGCCGCCCTCTTCACCCTGCATCCGCCATGATTCGCCGCCAGACCTGCGACCGAGCGAAGCGGCCCTTGCCGGCGGCAGCGTCCTGCCCCAGCTTGTAGGGCAGCGCCATGGCGGCCGATGATTCCCGTGATGCAGTTCAGCGCAACGACGACCCGCACCGTCCGCCTGTTCGCCCGCTGGCTCGCGCTCGCCGGCGTCGCGCTGGCGGCCGTCGGCATCACCATCGTCGGGCCCGCGATCAACGAACCCCGTTTCTTCAAGAAGCCCGACCGCAGCGGCTATGCCAATCTGAACGGCATCAAGATGTGGTACGCCATCTTCAACCCGCATGGCGGCGCGCCGGTCATCCTGCTGCATGGCGGCCTCGGTTCCTCGCGCGACTGGCGCAACCAGATCCCGGCGCTCGTCGGCCATCACGAGGTCATTGTCGCCGACAGCCGCGGCCAGGGCCGCAGCACGCGCGGCAACGAGCCGATCGGCTATGACGTGATGTCATCCGACGTGCTGGCGCTGATGGACCATCTCAAGATCCGGCAGGCGGCGATCGTCGGCTGGAGCGATGGCGGCATCATCGGGCTCGACATCGCCATCCATCACCCGGACCGGATCTCGAAGCTCTTCGCCTATGGCGCCAACTACAATGTCGCGGGGCTTGCGCCCTCCCCCGTCCCCTCGGTGCTGGCGCCCCTGCAGGCGAGCGCCAGCGAACTGCTCGACGAGCACGCCGAGACCGTGCGCGAAGTGAACGAGATGTGGGAGACGGAGCCGAATTTCAGCCACGCCGAGCTCCGCGCGATCCATGTTCCCACGGTGATCGCCGATGGCGAGCGCGAGGAAGCGATCCGGCCGGAGCATACGCGCGAGATGGCGAAGCTCATTCCCGGAGCCCAGCTCGTGATCCTGCCCA
The DNA here is from genome assembly GCF_014196455.1 of Kaistia hirudinis. Lineage (GTDB taxonomy): Bacteria > Pseudomonadota > Alphaproteobacteria > Rhizobiales > Kaistiaceae > Kaistia > Kaistia hirudinis. The sequence goes on along the minus strand of NZ_JACIDS010000001.1, from coordinate 89,444 downwards.
ATGTCGGCCATGCCGGCCTGCTTCAGGATCCGACAGCCTTCAACAAGGCCATGGTCGACTTCCTCGACGGCCCTGCGGCGCCGATCCCGCCGAAGCCGGAGCCACGGCCCAACGATGTCAGTGACACCCCTTCTCCCGCTCGACCTTCGTGATCGCCTGGACATTGGCGCGCTCATAGCTGTTGAGCCGGATCGCCGACTGGTTCGAGGTGACGCAACCATCATTGGAGAAATTCGCCTTGCCCCGCGCCGTGCGAAAGCAATAGCCATTCTCGTGATAGATCGTGTTGCGCGCCGTCCAGAGGCTGTCGCACGACAGCGTCCGGAGGCTCGACAGCGACATCTTCTCGCTGTCCGTGCAGCCGATCGTCTCGAAGCAGGCAGCACGCGCCTGGCCGGCGGACAGCAAGGCGGCACAGACCGCGATCGTCGAAATCAGAACGGGGTGGCGCATGGTTTCTCTCCCGAATTTTTCCGCCTGACGCGGCGGATTTGCGCGCGACCCTAGTCCTGCCGCCCAGCTTGGCTATGATCGCGGTCACCTTTCCTCATCCGCACATCGGAGTTCCCCTCACATGAAGATCCTGCTCGTCGGCGCCTCGGGCGTTCTCGGCACGGCCATTGCTGCCGAACTCGGCGCCCGTCACGACATCATCCGCGCCGGCCGCACCGGCGATGTCCGCATCGACATTCGCGATCCCGCCTCGATCCGCGCCACCTTCGAAGAGGTCGGCACCTGCGATGCCGTGGTCAGCGCCGCCGGCAAGGTCAAGTTCGCGCCGCTCGTCGAAATGACGGCGGAGGATTATGCGATCGGCATCGCCGACAAGCTGATGGGCCAGGTCAATCTCGTGCTGATCGGCAAGGATTTCGTGAGCGAGGGCGGCTCGTTCACGCTGACCACCGGCGTGCTGGCGCATGACCCGATCCGCAAGGGCACCTCCGCCTCGATGGTGAACGGCGCCGTCGATTCCTTCGTGAAGGCGGCGTCGATCGAGCTGCCGCGCGGTCAGCGCATCAACGCCGTCAGCCCCGGCGTGCTGCTCGAATCCATGGGCGGCTACGCTCCGTTCTTCCGCGGCCACGAGCCGGTGCCGGCCGCCCGCGCGGCGCTCGCCTTCTCGAAGAGCGTCGAGGGCGCATTGACCGGCCAGGTCTTCTCGGTGCTCTAGACGCCGTCAGCCTCCCGACCGAATCGGACGACGCCTTGGCCAGTCTCGACATCGACCATCTCGCGCGCGCTGCCGCCGGCCGCACGCTCATCATGGGCATCTTGAACGTCACGCCGGACAGCTTCTCCGACGGCGGCGACCATGCGGAACGTGACGCCGCCGTGGCGCGCGGCCGCGCCATGCTGGCCGAGGGCGCCGACATCATCGATATCGGCGGCGAATCGACCCGGCCGGGCGCGGCCGAGGTGGATGCGGCGACGGAGAGCGCCCGCGTGCTGGAGGTCATCCGCGCACTCGGTACCGAACCGGGTGCGCTGATCTCGGTCGATACCTACAAGGCGGCCGTCGCCGACGCCGCCCTTTCGGCTGGAGCGCGGATCGTCAACGACGTCTGGGGCCTGCAGCGCGAGCCGGAGATCGCGCGCGTTGCGGCAGCGCATGGCGCCGCCGTGATCGCCGGGCATTGGGAGAAGGAGGCGCGCTACGGCGCGGCGTCCATCCTCGACGCGCTGAAGCGCTTCTTCGACCGCTCGATCGCCATCGCCCGCGCCGCCGGCATTCCCGATCACCGCATCCTGCTCGATCCCGGCATCGGCTTCGGCAAGGACGAGGGCGAGAACCTCGTCATCCTCGACCGGCTCGATGTGCTCGTCGCGCTCGGCTTCCCGATCGTGATCGGCACATCGCGCAAGCGCTTCATCGGCGCGCTCACCGGCCGCGAGCCGAAGGACCGGATCTACGGCACGATCGCTACCAACGTCATCGCCGCCGAGCGCGGTGCGGCCATCGTCCGCGTGCATGACGTCGCCGCGCATCGCGACGCGCTGGCGCTGACCGATGCGATCCTTGCCTCCCGCGACCAGCAGGTATCCACGCCATGACCGACCGCATCCTGATCAGCGACCTGCACTTCTTCGCCCGTCACGGCCTCTTCGCCGAGGAGGAAGCGCTCGGCCAGCGCTTCGTGGTCTCGCTCGTGCTCGAACTCGACCTGTCGCGGGCTGGCGCGAGCGACGCGATGGAAGATTCAGTTCATTATGGCGAAGTGGTCGCGACGACCGAGGCGATCGTGACACAGCGCCGCTTCAAGCTAATCGAGGCGCTCGCCGAAGCCATCGCGAGCGATGTCCTCGACGGTTTCCCGCTCGTCCAGCGGATCACCGTCCGCGTCGCGAAGCCGGGTGCGCCGATCCCGCTCGCCAGCGGCCTCGTCGCGGTGGAAATCGAGCGGGGCCGCACGTGAACGAGGCCTTTCTCGGACTCGGCGGCAATCTCGGCGACCGCGCCGCGACACTCGCCACGGCGATCGACGATCTTCGCGCCGCCGCCGGGGTGCGTGTGACGCGCGTCTCCCCGCTCTATGAGACGCCGCCTTGGGGTCCCGTGCCGCAGGGGCCCTATCTCAATGCCTGCGTCGCCATCGAGACGACGCTTTCGGCCCGCGCCCTGCTCGACCTCTGCCTCGCCATCGAGAAGCGCCATGGCCGCCAACGGCTGGTGCGCTGGGGCCCGCGCACGCTCGACATCGACCTTCTGCTCTACGGCGCAGCGACGATCGACGAGCCGGGCCTGATCGTACCGCATCCGCGCATGGCGGAGCGCGCCTTCGTGCTGGTGCCGCTCGCCGAGATCGCGCCGGACCTCACGATCGGCGGCACAGCGATCGCAACGCTGCTGGACCGCCTGCCCGCCACCGAGCGGCAGGATGTGCGCCGCTGGGCCGGCGACACGGCCGGCTGAACAGCGCCTCGCCCGCCGCACCCCGCGGAGAACATTGGTCTCCGCCGGGGCGTCGCGTTGGAACGGATCGCCTTGCACGCCGCCGTGGCCGTCGTAGGCTCATCTCCGGGGCCGGCTCGACCGGACCGATGGGGATGAGGTGACAGCATGAGCATGCATGATCTGACCAGAAGCTGGCGTACCGCCCTTGCGGCGCTGGCCATCGGCATTGTCGCGAACGTCGCGACCGCTGGTGCGCCGGCCTTTGGCGAGGAGATCTGGAAGACCCTGCCCGATCCGAAGCCGCTGCCGAAGCCGGACCAGACCGGCACGCTCGACGTCGACGGCGCCAAGATCTGGTACGCGACTTTTGGCGAAGGCAAGGGCTCGCCGGTGCTGCTGCTGCATGGCGGGCTCGGCAATTCCGATTATTGGGGCAACCAGGTTCCCGCGCTCACCGACAAGCACGAGGTGATCGTCATCGATACGCGCGGTCATGGCCGCTCGACCAAGGGCGACAAGCCGTTCAGCTATGACCTCTTCGCGTCCGATGCGCTCGCCGTGCTCGACCATCTGAAGATCGACAAGGTGGCGCTGGTCGGCTGGAGCGACGGCGGCATCACCGGCCTCGACATCGCGATCAACCACCCCGAGCGGCTCTCCAAGCTCTGGGCCTTCGGTGCCAATTACAACGTCTCCGGCGTCAAGCCGAATGTCGACAAGGACCCCGTCTTCGGCGCCTATATCGAGAAGGCCGGCAAGGATTACGAGAAGATCTCGCCGACGCCGAAGGACTACGAGGCCTTCGTCAACGCGCTGGTCGCGCTCTGGTACAGCCAGCCGGACTATAAGGCCGAACAGCTCGCCAAGATCACGACGCCGACCGTCATCGCCGATGGCCAGTATGACGAAGGCATCAAGCCGGAGCACACGGAAGAACTCGCCAAGCTGATCCCGAACGCCAAGCTCCTCATCCTGCCAAACTTGAGCCACTTCGCGCACTGGCAGGACCCGGCGACGTATAACAAGGATCTGGTGGCGTTCATTGATGGGCCGTAGGGGCCGGACGCCTCAGACGGCCGAACATGGGTCTCGCCCGCGCCTTAACCTCTCAACCTGTCATTGCCGGGCTTGACCCGGCAATCCAGACTTCGGGTTGTGCGCGGGCCAGCGATGACACGAAGAGAAAGACCGGATTGCCGGGTCAAGCGCGGCAATGACATCTGGAGGGTTGCCCGGCCATTGGCAGCCAGCTTTGGAGAACGGGTTCCCCCGTCCGAAGTCCCAACCTCCCGCCTTGTGATGCTCACACGACATCACCATGCTATCATTGTGATAGCATGGGACGGACGACACGGAGCAAGCCATGGCCCAGATGCTGGTGCGCAACATCGACGACGACATCGCGGAACGCTTCAAGGCGAAGGCCAAGGCCGAGGGCAAGTCGGCCGAGCAGGCCATGCGTGACCTGATCGAGGGCTACGCCGCCGACGGGAAAGCGGAGGCTCTGGCGAGGCTCGATGCAATCCGCAAGCGCGTCGGGCCGATCACTCTCGATCCGGTGGCGATCATCCGCGAGGACCGCGATACGGACCATGGCCGTCTTTGATGCGAGCGCGCTGATGCGCGCGGCGGTCCAGAGCAGTGCCAGCGGGGCGGCCGTCGCCGCGATCGAAGCGCACGATGCGGTGGCGCCGGACATCATCGCGGTCGAAGTCGCCAACGCACTCTGGCGCTATGTTCGCGCCGGCGAAATGAATACGGCCTCCGCGATCGAGCTTCTTGCGGCAGCGCTGGCAACGATCGAGATCGTTCCTGCATCGAACAGTCTGCTCACGGAGGCGCTTCGTATTGCCTGCGACCAACGACACCCGGTATATGATTGCGTCTATGTCGCCCTCGCCCAGCGGCTGAGCACGAGCGTCGTCACCGCCGACCTGAAGCTCGCAGGGCTGGCGCGGCGCCTACATGTTCCCGTCATCCTGTTACCGTGAAGCAGAGCGGGACAAGCAGCGATCCATCATCGCGGCAATCCCCTTGAGGCGGATCGATTCCGCGCCTGTTCCGTTGTCCTCGCAGTAGCGTTAGGCTTCCGGCCAGATGGGCGGTAGACCCGTTTGAGGGTCATCATCCGAACCGAGGCATCCCATGTCCTCTACACCGATCCCCACGATCACCGCCTTCGAACGCTCGCCCGACGGCGGTCAGGGGCTGGCGCGGGATACGCGGGTTCGCTGGGCGCTCGAGGAAGTCGGGCAGCCCTATGCGGTTCGGCTGGTTTCCTTCGCCGCGATGAAGCAGCCGGCGCATCGCGCGCTGCACCCCTTCGGACAGATTCCGACCTATGAGGACGGCGATCTCGTCCTGTTCGAGTCGGGCGCGATCGTGCTTCACCTCGCCGAGCGCCATGCCGGGCTGCTGCCGGACGATGCCAATGCGCGGGCGCGCGCGATCGCCTGGATGTTCGCGGCGCTGAGCACAGTCGAGCCGCCGATCCTGGAACTCGTCAATGCGAGGCTCCTCGAGAACGACAAGCCCTGGAACAAGGAACGCCTGCCGATCGTCAAGGATCGCGTCCGTGACCGTCTGCGCGAACTCGCGGCCCGGCTCGGCGAGGCCGACTGGCTCGACGGTGTGTTCAGCGCCGGCGATCTTCTGATGGTCTCGGTGCTGCTGCGGCTCCGGCGGTCCGGACTGCTGGACGAGTTTCCAAGCCTTGCCGCCTATGTCGCCCGCGGCGAAGCCCGCCCCGCCTATCAGCGCGCCTTCGCGGCCCAGTTGGCGGTCGCGAGAGGAACCCCGCCGGCCGGCGCGTAGCTGGCGCTACCGGTGCGAACGATCAGACTTCTGCCCCTTCACCTCTCCCTGAGGGAGAGGTCGGCGCGAAGCGCCGGGAGAGGGTTTAGGGAACCATCCGAAGCGGAAAAGGCGGGTCAGCGCCTTGTTCTGAGGCTTCCCTAAACCCTCTCCCGCCGGCCTTCGGCCGTCGACCTCCCCCTTAGGGGGAGGTGAAAGAAAGGAAGCCGCGACCACTCGCTCACTCCCCCTCACAGCGGAATATTGTCGTGCTTTTTCCAGGGGTTATCCAGCTCCTTGTTGCGGAGCAGGCGGAGCGCTCGCGCGACGCGCTTGCGGGTCGAGTGGGGCATGATCACCTCGTCGATATAGCCGCGCTCGGCGGCGACGAAGGGCGAGAGGAAACGGTCTTCATATTCCTTTGTGCGGGCGGCGAGTTCTTCCTTGTCGCCGTTCGAGGCGCGGAAGATGATCTCGACCGCGCCCTTGGCGCCCATCACGGCGATCTGCGCCGAGGGCCAGGCATAGTTCACGTCGCCGCGCAGATGCTTCGACGCCATGACGTCATAGGCGCCGCCATAGGCCTTGCGCGTGATTACGGTGATCTTCGGCACCGTCGCCTCGCCATAGGCAAAGAGCAGCTTGGCGCCGTGCTTGATCAGGCCGCCATATTCCTGCGCCGTGCCGGGGAGGAAGCCCGGCACATCGACAAAGGTGACGATCGGGATGCCGAAGGCGTCGCAGAAGCGCACGAAGCGGGCGGCCTTGCGCGAGGCGTCGCTATCGAGCACGCCGGCCAGCACCATGGGCTGGTTGGCGACGATGCCGACGGTGCGCCCCTCGATCCGGCCGAAGCCGGTGATGATGTTGCGCGCGAAGGCCGCCTGGATCTCGAAGAAATCGCCCTCGTCGACCGTCTTGGTGATCAGTTCCTTGATGTCGTAGGGCTTGTTCGGATTGTCGGGAACGAGCGTGTCCAGCGACATCTCCAGCCGCTCGGCCGGATCGCTCGTCTCGAGCTCGGGGATCTCGGCGCGATTGTTCATCGGCAGGAGATCGATCAGCCGGCGCATCTCGGTCAGCGTCTCGACGTCATTGTCATAGGCGCCGTCGGCGATCGACGAGCGCGTCGTGTGCACGCTCGCCCCGCCGAGTTCCTCGGCCGTCACGGTCTCGTTGGTGACGGTCTTCACGACGTCGGGGCCGGTGACGAACATGTAGCTGGAATGGCGGACCATGAAGATGAAGTCGGTCATGGCAGGGGAATAGACGTCGCCGCCGGCGCAGGGGCCCATGATCACGGAGATCTGCGGGATCACGCCGGAGGCGAGCACATTGCGCTGAAACACCTCGCCATAGCCGCCGAGCGCCGCGACGCCCTCCTGGATGCGGGCGCCGCCGGCATCGAACAGGCCGATGATCGGCGCGCGGTTCTTCAGCGCCATATCCTGGATCTTGGTGATCTTCCCGGCATGCGCCTCGGAGAGCGAGCCGCCGAACACCGTGAAATCCTTGGCGAAGACGAAGACCGTGCGGCCGTTGATCGTGCCCCAGCCCGTCACGACGCCGTCGCCGGCGATCTTGGTCTTCTCCATGCCGAAATCGGTCGCCCGGTGCTCGACGAACATGTCGAACTCCTCGAAGGAGCCCTCGTCGAGCAGCACTTCGAGCCGCTCGCGCGCGGTGAGCTTCGACTTCGCGTGCTGGGCGGCGATGCGCTTCTCGCCGCCGCCGAGGCGCGCCTCGGCCCGCCGCTCTTCGAGCTCCGCCAGGATGTCCTTCACGACGTCGCCTCCGGTGCAATTTCGCTGGCTTGAGACTTAGCAGGCCCGCCCGGCGCGTTGAAGCGTGAAGCGTGGCGGACGCGCGCGCAACGTGCCCTGAGAACGCCACAACTGGCGTGCTAACAAAGTCGGGCGCGCGCCGGGGGGCGGCGCAACGGGAGACCATCGGTCATGAAGTTCTCACGCCTGCTCGGCGGCGCCCTTCTCGCGTCCGCCCTCATCGGATACGGGTCGGTCGCGTTCGCGGAAGATGCAGCGCCCGCTCCGGATGCCGCCGCTCCGGCAGCCACCAGCGACGAAGCGGCGCCGCCGGCGAAGCCCGCCAAGAAGGCCAAGAAGGCCGCCAAACCCGGGCCGCAGGACGGCGTCTGGACCGGAACCTTCGTCCAGGTCGGGCATGCCAAGGCCTTCCCGATGAGCATCACCTTCTCCGGCAAGACGATCGAGACGAGCTATCCCGACCAGTCCTGCGCCGGCAAGCTCGCCAAGGTCGGGACGAAGGGCGACACCAGCTTCTTCGCCGAGACGATCACGCAGGGCGGCGTCGATGCGGCGACCGGCAAGGGTTGTCTCGACGGCAATGTCACGCTGATCAAGTCCGGCGATGGCTTCATCTGGGGCTGGGTCGGCCAGCACGACGGCAAGCCGATCGTCGCCTATGGCACGCTGGCCAAGCAGGCCACCGTCCCCGCGCAGTAAGGCCCCTCAGGCGGCCAGCACCAGCGCGGCCGCCTGCATCTCCTGCCAGCGCGCCTCGCGGCGCGCTGCCGCTTCCTTGTCGTCGCCCCAGAGCTCGAGCTCGAAATCCTCGTCGACATGGGCCGCGCGCCAGACCTCTTCGGCGTTCAACCGTCCGTGCAGGAGCGCCAGCGTCAGGATCGCGGATCCGGTCAGCGTGTTGACCGTCGAGAGCGCGGCGAGCGCCAGCGGATCGGGATCGCCGAGCGCCGCATCGACGGCCGCGATCGTCTCCGGGAACTGCGGCACATGCACGATGCCCTCGGCGAGCAGGAAGCGCGCGCCGAAGCGCTCATGCATCCATTCGACCAGCGGCGTCCATAGCGCGTCCTGCTGCTCGACGAGCCGCGCCGGACCCGGCGCGCGATAGCAGAGCAGATCGCTTTCGGCATAGCGCAGGATCTCGTCCCGCACCGGCCCCGGATCGCGGGCAACGCCGTCGATGGCGGAATTGACGAGACGCGTCAGCGGCATGGTCGCGGGATCGATCAGCGTGCCCTGCGCCGCCCACTCGGCCGCAAGCGCCGCGGCAACCGCCTCGCGGTCGACGCGCAGCAGCAGTTTGGCCGGCGTGCGCACCGTCTTGCCGTCGAGCCGCACGACGAAGCCATCGCCCTCCGCCGCATAGTCGGCGGTCTTGTAGAATCGCTTCGGCAAGGGGCGCGGCTGCGCAGCCGACCGCATCGGATCGCGCGGCTCCTCGCCCGCCGGATCGTCGAAAACGCCGTTCATTCGTCGTCGGGCTCGTTCGTATCGCCGAGGTCGGTGTCGAAGCCGAGCAGGTTCCAGCTCTGGAGCATGTGCGGCGGCAGCGGCGCGCTCACGTCCAGCGTGCCGCCGGCTGGATGCGGGATCACGATCCGCCGGGCGTGGAGATGCAGCTTGTTCTGGATGCCGCCGGGGAATTCCCAGTTGGTGTCCGCCTCGAAATACTTGGAATCGCCGATGATCGGATGGCCGATATGGGCCGCATGCGCGCGCAGCTGATGCGTGCGCCCGGTCACCGGCCGCATGGTCAGCCAGGCGAGATTGGGGCCGGCATTGTCGACGACCGAATACAGCGAGACCGCATGGCTCGCATCGTCGTCGCCATGGCGGGCGATCTTCATCTTCTCGGTGCTTTCCTCGCGCGCGAGCCAGGTCGAAACCCGGCCCTGCGAGGGACGCGGCACGCCCTTCACCAGCGCCCAGTAGACCTTCTTGGTCGTGCGGGCGCGGAAGCTGGCGGCGAGCTTGGAGGCCGCGAGGCGCGTGCGCGCCACGACGAGCACGCCGCTGGTCTCGCGATCGAGACGATGCACGAGGCGCGGCTTCTGGCCCTTGGTGTCCCGGAGCGCCTCGAGCATGCCGTCGACATGGGTCGTCAGGCCCGAGCCGCCCTGAACGGCGAGACCCCAGGGTTTGTTGAACACGAAGACGTGGTCGTCCTCGTAGAGGCACATGGCCATCAGCGTGTCGGCCGTGCCGCCGCGCGCGCCGGCCGGACGGGCGACATGCGGCGAGCCGCCGGCCTCGTCGACGCCGAGCGGCGGAATGCGAACCACCTGCCCCGCCGAGACGCGGTCGGACGTCTTGGCTCGGCCGCCATCGACCCGCACCTGACCCGAACGGAGCAGCTTCTGAAGATGACCGAAAGAAAGCCCCGGATAATGCTGCTTGAACCACCGGTCCAGCCGCATATCCGTCTCGTCCGGGGTCACTGTCTTGGTGACGACGCTCGCCATCCTGCTCCGTCCTGCCTTGGATCGCGCGTCATATCACCCGGGGAGGCTCCTGACGAGCCAAAGTCCCGCAGACACCGCTGCCAGGGAAACCGCGACCGAGCCCCCCACATAGAGAATCGCGAGGCCGAATTCATCCCGGTCCCAGAGATAGGCGGCATCGAGCGAGAAGGCGGAGAAGGTCGTGAAGCCGCCGAGAACGCCGGTGGTGAGGAAGAGCCGCCATTCCGGCTGGCCGAAAAAGCCGATTCGCGCCACCGCAGCCGCGGCGATCAGCCCCATGACGAAGGAGCCGGCGACGTTGATCAGGAAGGTGCCGAACGGGAACGCCTCGCCGAGCAGGCGGATGGCGGCAAGGTTGGTCGCGTAGCGCAGGACGCCGCCAAGGCCGGCGCCGACGAACACGATGAAGGCAAAGAACATGGGAATCTCCAGGATCGATCCGCGAGCGGGTCCGGTCATGAGCGCTGCGCAGCCGGAAGCCGGACAAGTTCCTGCCACGCCCCCGCAAGAGGGTTGTGAACAGGAGCCATCAGCCGGAACCGGCGGTTCAGCTTTCCGTAGAGGAAACGCTCGGGAGACCCCATTCCCGTCAGCCGAGATTAGGCCCGGCGGGCCGGATTGCAAATGCCGCGCGACCGCCGCGCGCTTGCCTGCCGGTGACGTGCGTCACAGGGGGCGGGCGGTCATTCTTGCTCTCGCCATGAACTCACGACACAATGCCGCCCACAAAAGCCTCGGCGTCCGGCCGACGCACACCTGTTCCTCGGAGGACATAATGAACGTTTCGCTTTCCGGCGCTCGCGGCCTGGTGCTCGTCTCGACGCTGCTCCTGTCGACGACTGCCTTCGCGGCGCCCGATGCCACCAAGATCGCCAACAGCGTCGTCGCGGCGCTGCAGGCCAAGGGTGGCGCGAAGGCGAGCTTCGATTCGGCTTCGGCGAATGGCGACGACGTCGTCATCACCAATCTCAAGGTGTCGCGCGAAGGCTCCGACGCCACCGTGCCGTCGGTGGTGATCGCGAGCCCGGTCGAGCGCACGCCGGGCGGCTTCACCGCGGCCAGCATCTCCTTCGACAATGGCAAGATCGTCGATGGCGAGCAGACGATCAGCTGGAAGACCGGCATCTCGAAGGACGCGGTCGTCCCCGATCCGACCGAGGTGCATTCGACCGCCAAGATCACGCCGTTCTCGCATTTCGAGATCGACGGGATTTCGGTGGCTGCGCCCAACGCGCCCGATCCGGTCACGGTGGATTCGTTCGCGGTCGATCTCGGCAATGTCGTCGACGGCGCGCCGAACGAGGGCAAGCTCACGGTCGCCGGCATCAATGTTCCCGGCAGCGTCCTGAAGGCCAGCGGCCAGGGCTCGAGCACGATCACCGATCTCGGCTATGACAGCCTGTCTCTGAATGTCGGGATCGCGGGCAGCTATGACGCCGCCAAGAGCGCGCTGACGATCAACGGCATCACGCTCGACGGCAAGGACATGGGCAAGCTGTCGATCAGCGGCACCTTCGGCGGCGTGCCGCGCGAGAAGCTGCAGAACGCCGATCAGTTGCACGAGCTGGCGCCGACGGCGACGCTCGAGGTCGCGGAGGTCCGCTTCGACGATGCCGGCCTGACCAACCGCGCGCTCGACATGCAGGCCAAGCAGCTCGGCGCCAAGCGCGAGGATCTCGCCGCCATGGTTCCCGGCTTCCTGCCGCTCGCCTTCAGCCAGGTCAACATCACGGACGAGGCGTTCCAGAGCGAGGTGTCGGCCGCGGTCAGCGCCTATCTGAAGGACCCGAAGTCGATCACGGTGAAGTTCGCGCCGGCGACGCCCGTGCTGCTGACCGAAGTCGGCAAGACGGCGCTGGCGAGCCCGAACGGCGTGCTGAAGCTGCTCGGCATCGGCGTCGCCGCCAACAACTGATCGCAATCGACTCTTCGGAAGCCCGGATCCAACCGATCCGGGCTTTCGCGTCTGGATAATCGGCTCGCCGCCGAGGAAGTGAAGGAAAGACCATGATCCGCCCTGCACTGCGCACGCGCACCGCCGCCGTCATCCTCTTCGGATGCGCCGTTTTCCCCGCCGGTCATGCGCTGGCCGAGGAGCCGGTCGAGACGACGATCCGGGGCTGGATTTCCTCGCTGGACGCGACCCCGAACTGGGTCGCCGGCTTCGGCGAGCTCAGCTATGACGCGGCGACGCAGACGGCGACGATCCGCAATCTGAGCATCCGCACGGAGAATGTCACCGCGATCCCCGGCGGCAAGCTGGAGGTCACCTTCGACCGAATCGACGTCAAGGGTTTCAACCAGAGCCCCGACGGCGCGTTCGCGTTCCAGGAACTGGACATTCACGACGCCCGCGTCGTCGCTTCCGGCAAGCCTCCGGTCAAGGCCGAGGTGTCGACGGAGGGCAGTGCCGCCGTCACCAGCAGCCCGATCCGGTTCGACATGCGCTTCGGCTCGCTGTCCTACAAGGACGTTTCGGTCCCGAGCTTCGCCGGCGTCGTGATCGACACCGCGAAGCCGGTCGCGTCCTGGATCAAGGTGATGTCCGTCGCGCTGAAGGCCTCCTCGGGCCCCTCGGAGGGCCGGAACTTCGTCTATGACACCGAAATGCAGGGCGAGAAGACCCACACCACCATCGACGCCATTCAGATGAGCGGCATGAAGGATGGGGTGGTGGACATGGTGTCGATGGGTCCGCTGACCCAGGAGACGCCCTCTCCCGATGGTCTCGTCAAGATGAAGGTCGAGAAGATCGAGGGGCGTGGCTACAACGTCAACGCCATCATGGATGTCCTCGATCCCGACCGCTATGTCGGCGGCGTCGGCGACGGCAAATGGCGCACGGCCGTGGCGCTCGAGACCTATCGCAACTGGAGCTTCGTCATTCCCGGCGTCGAGATCCGCATCGGCTCCTTCGAGACCGAGAATCTCAAGACGCGCCAGCCCTCGAAGCCGTTCACGCCCGCGATCGACCAGATCATCGCCAATCCGGATATGGACGAGAAGGCGCTGGGCGCGCTCGCGCTCGATATGGTGCCGGACATCATCTATTCGTTCGGCATCGGCTCCTCCCGCCTGAGCGACCTCGACGTGGTCGCGCCTGAAATCGAGCGGTTCCATCTCGGCGACTTCCACCTGACCGATTTCTCGTCCGATGGTCTCGGCGAGATCGGCGTCGGCGATCTCGACGTCGCCGTCGGCGACAAGGGCTCGTTCGGGGCGGAGCGGATCGCCGTGGGCGGCTTCGTCTTCCCGTCGATCGACAGGATCCGCTCGGCGATCAAGGCGGCCGAATCCGACATCGAGGTCGATCCGCTGACGCTCGCGCCGACCATGGGCTTCGCCGAAGCCGTCAATCTCGATCTCGTCCAGGGCGGCAAGAAGCTCGGCGCGCTCGACCGCGCCCGTCTCGACCTCTCGGACTATATCGGCCCGGTCCCCACCAATGTCGGGCTGGACCTCCGCGGCCTCAATCTGGATCTGTCGCTGGTCGACGACCCGCAGGCCCGCAAGCTGATCGAGGGCCTCGGCTATGACCGGCTGATGGCGGATTACGGCTTCAAGCTGCATTGGCGCGAGGCCGACGAGAGCTTGAACCTGTCGGATTTCAAGCTCACGGTGAAGGATGTCGGCACGATCAATGCGGATGTCGCGCTGACCGGCCTCAAGCGCGCGACGATCGAAGCACCGCAGACCATCGAGTCCGCGCTGCCGAACCTCCTCTTCTCCCGCGCCAAGGTCACCGTGCAGGACAGCTCGGTCGTCGACCGCGCCGTGGCCATGGAAGCGAAGAAGAAGAACCAGACGCCGGAGAAGTTCCGCGAGGACGTCGCTGGCGCGCTCCCGCTGACGCTGATGCTGGTGCTGAAGAACCCGACCTTCCAGCAGAAGCTGGCCCCGGCGCTTCAGACCTTCATCCGCACGCCCGGAAAGCTGACGTTCACGGCAGCACCCGCCACGCCCGTGCCGCTGCTCGCGATCATCGCGGCCGCGGAGAGCGATCCGCGCACGCTGCCGAACCTGATCTCGCTCGAAGTGCAGGCCGGCCAGTAAGGCCGGCCTGCCCGGCTCACGCGGCGACGCGCGTCTCGCTGATGGCGCGGGCCGCATTATCGGCACGCTCGACCGCCGCCGTCACGGCGCGTTCGGCCGCTTCAGGGCCGAACGCCACGCCCTCGACATCGATCACCTCGACGTCGGTGAGGCCGAGGAAGCCGAGCATGAAGCGGAGGTAAGGCTGCTGATAGTCATGGGCCTTCATCGGGCCCTGCGAATAGATGCCGCCCTTGGCCTCCACCAGGACCACGCGCTTGCCGGTCACGAGACCGACGGGTCCGTTCTCGCCATAGCTGAATGTCTTGCCTGAGCGGGCGATATAGTCGAACCAGCTCTTCAGCGTCGAAGGAACGGTGAAATTGATCATCGCTGAGGCGATGACGATGACGTCGGCCGCGAAGAGTTCGTCGATCAGCGCATCCGAGCGCGCGACCAGCGCCTGCTGCTCTTCCGAACGCGCCGCGTCCGGCGTGAACACGGCGCCCAGAAACGCCTCGCCGACATGCGGCAGCGGCTCCCGCGCGAGATCGCGGCGCACCAACGTCGCCCCGGGATCGGACGCGAGAAGCTGCTCGATCGCTTTCTCGGCCACCCGGGTCGAATGGGACGCCTCGCCGCGAGGACTCGACGTCACAAAAAGAATGTTGGTCATGCCGCTTTCCTTCACTATCTTTACGTTGACGGCACCTACAAACGGTACCGTACGGTAACATTATTGAATATCGACGGGGCAGCAGAAGGATTCAAGGGCGTGCGCAGCGCGGCAGTTGAACAGACCGTTCACCCGACCGAGGCCATCGACAGCAGCCTCCCGCCGCGCCAGAGGATTCTCATCGCGGCGCGCGACCTGTTCTATCGGTTCGGCATCCAGGGCGTCGGCGTCGAGACGATCGCCGAGACGGCCGGCACCAACAAGATGACGCTCTATCGGCACTTCGAATCGAAGGAGCTGCTGGTCGCGGAATATCTGAGCGGCCTCGCCGCCGAGGGTGAGCGCTTCTGGGACGACCTCGACCGCCAATATCCCGGCGATGCGCTGGCGCAGATCAACGCCTGGATGGACGAGATCTGCAACCAGAAGAGCCGCTGGCGCGACGGTGGCTGCGCGCTGGTGAATGCGGCGATCCAGATCAGCGATCCAGATCATCCGGGCCGCCGCGTCATCGAGCAGACGAAGCGCAAGCATCGCGAACGGCTGACGGCGCTGTGCCTCGCGTCCGGCCTGTCCGAGCCGCAGATGCTGGCGGATCAGCTCTTCCTGCTGGTCGAGGGTTCCCGCGTCTTCCAGCGCAGCCTCGGACCGGACGGATGCGCCTGCGATCTCCGCGCGCTATTTGCCCGCATCCTCGCATCGCATGAGCCGCTCGCGGTCGCCGCTCCCTGAGCGCGGCCGGGACGGCGCGCCTCAAGCGGCGGCGAGCCGGCCTGCATCCATGCGATAGACCCGGTCGAACGCACCCTCCGGCAGCGCGGCGTGCGTCGCGAGCACCACCGAGCGCCCCGACGTCGCCGTGAGAATATCGGCCAGCAGATCCGCCTCGATATCAGGATCGAGGCCTGCCGTGGGCTCGTCCAGCAGCAGGATCGCCGCGGGCGCCAGCAGCGTGCGCGCAAGGCAAAGCCGGCGCGCCTGGCCGGCCGAGAGCGTCGCGCCGGCCTCGCCCAGCCAGGTGTCGAGCCCGAGCGGCAGGCGGCGGACGAACTCGTCGAGCCGGGCGCGGGCCAGCGCGCCATAGAGCGTCGCATCATCGGCGTCCGGCGCGCCGATCCTGAGGTTGTCGCGGATCGTGCCGATGAAGACGGGCGTATCCTGCGTCAGCAGCGCGATGCGGCCATGCAGTTCCGATGTCGCGACATCGCGAATATTGATGCCGCCGAGGCGGATGGCGCCCTCCCCCGGATCGGCAAGGCGGATCAGAAGCGCCAGCAGCGTCGACTTGCCCGAGCCGCTCTCGCCGAGGATGGCGATGCGCTCGCCGGCCTCGATGGTGAGCGAGACATCGGTGAGGACCGGCCGGTCGCCATAGCGGAAACCGACATGACCAGCCGAAAGCGCTCCGCTCGCGGGCAGAACGGCCGGAACACGCGGCTCGTCGACGGCAGGCTCCGCCTGCAGGATCGCCGAAAGGCGGCGGGCGGCGGCGCGAGCGGCGCCGAGACGGCCGGCACCGCGCAGAACGGGGCCGCTGGCTTCGAAGGTGGCGAGGATCAGGAGGACCATGCTGACCAGCATGGGGCCGCTGATCCTGCCGGTGGCATGGGCGCCGAGCCCGATCCACAGCACCGCCGCCATGGTGAGGCCGAGGCCGAGCTGCATCGCGGCCGGACCCAGCGCCGTCCAGCGGGCCTGCCGCAGCCGGGCAGCGCGCAAATCCCTGGCAGCCTTGTCGAACTCGCCGGAGACGAGCGGCGCGATGCCGAGCGCGACGATGTCGCCATGCCCATCAGCGCCGTCGAGCGCCAGTGTGCGCAGATGCGCCGAACGTCCGACGGCTTCGGTGCCCGCCGCCTGGCCGAGCCGCGACAGCACGAACGGGACGAGCAATGTCGTCGCCAGCAGGCCGCCAATCGCGGGAATGATGGCCTCGGGCAGGACGAAGGCCAGCACGACGCCGAGGCCGAGCGCGGCGACCAGCGCGGCGGCGACCGGCAGCACCAGCTGCAGCACCACCATGTCGAGCGTATCGATGTCGCCGGTCAGGCGCGCGACGAAGTCTCCGGTGCGCGCGGCGGCATCGCGGATCGGTACCAGGGGGATGAGCCGCGAGAAGACGAGCACGCGGAGGTCGGAGAGGATGGCGAGCGTCGCCGCATGTCCGCTCACCCGCTCGCCATAGCGCGACAGGATGCGCAGGAAGGAGGAGCCGCGCACCATCGACGAGGGAATGAAGATGTTGAACAGCGCGCCGATCCCCGCGAGATAGGTCGCGGTCAGGAACCAGCCGGAGACGCCGAGCAGCGCCATGCCGGTGAGCAACGTTGCCACGCTCAAAGCGAGCGCCAGCAGAAGCTTGCGCGTGCGCCCGCGCAGCAATTCGACGAAGAACCTCATGGCGCGTCTCCCATGCCGGCGCGCGTCGGAACCGATCCCGGCGGACGATGCGGCACGGGCAGCAGCTTGCCCCCGGCGATCCGGTAGATGCGGTCCATGCGCCGGGCCAGCGCCGCCGAATGGGTCGCGACGATCAGCGTGCGCCCGGCGGCGAAATCGAGGATCGAATCGGCGACCAGCGCTTCGGTACCGACATCGAGATGGGCCGTCGGCTCGTCGAGCAGCACGAGTCCGGGATCGGAAAGGAAGATGCGCGCCAGCGCCACGCGCTGCGCCTCGCCGCCGGAAATGCCCCTGCCCCGCTCGCCCACGGCCGTCTCGAGCCCGTCCGGCAGGCGGTCGGCGAAATCGGTGACATGGGCCAGCGCGGCGGCGCGGCGGATGTCGGCGTCGCTCGCGTCGGGACGGGCGAGGCGGACATTGCCGGCGATCGTGCCGTGGAACAGTCGGGGGCGCTGAACCAGCAGCGCGACGCGGCCGCGGAAGGAACCCTCGTCGATCGCGCCGACCGGCGCATCGTCGATGCGGATATCGCCCTCGAAGGAGCGGAAGCGGCCGATCGCCTCGAGCAGCGTCGACTTGCCGATGCCGCTGGCGCCGAGGATCGCGATCCGCTCGCCGGGCGTAATGTCGAGATCGATGCCGTCGAGCACCTTGCCGCGCCCCTCGGCCGTCACCGTCAGACCGCGGATCACGACGGACGCCGCCCGCACGGGCACGACGGCGCGCCGGGCGGCCATGACCGGCAGCGGCGCGGCCTCGGGCAGGCCATCGAAGACGGCATCGAGGCTGGCGACGGCGGCCCGCGCCGAGGCGCGGTCGTGATAATGCGCGGCGAGTGTGCGGAGCGGCAGATAGACCTCGGGCGCCATCAAGAGGCAGAACAGCCCGGCCTCGAGGCCGAGCGGCACGGAGCGGAGCGGAATGTCGCCGAGGAAGGTCAGGCCGACATAGACCGCGACGCCGGCGACGCCGAGCGCGGCGAAGAACTCGAGCACGGCCGAGGACAGGAACGCGATCTTGAGCACGGCCATGGTGCGGGCGGCGAGATCCTCGGTCGCTATCTGAACGCGCCCGACCTCGTCCTCCGCCCGGCCAAACAGTTTCAGCACGACAAGGCCACGCAGCCGGTCGGCGAACAGGCCGGAGAGGCGAGACATCGCGCCGAGATGGCGGCGGCTCGCCGATTCGGCCCCCCAGCCAACGAGCGCCATGAATAGCGGGATCAGCGGCGCCGAGACGAGAAAGATCACGCCGACGACCCAGTCGACCGTCATCAGGCCGATCGCGAAGACCAGCGGTAGCACCGAGGCGGCGACCATGGCCGGCGTGAAGCGCGCGAAATAGCCGTCCAGCGCCTCGACCTGGTCAACCATGCCGCTGGTGAGCTCGCCAGAACTGCGCGCGCGCATCCATTCCGGCGTGCGGGCCATCAGCGCCGCGAACAGGCTCTGCCGGACCGCGAGCTTGATGTCCTCGGCCGCGCGGGCGGCAACCCGCTCACCGACGAGGGCGAGCGCGGCCCGCGCAACGATGACCGCCAGAAGAATCAGGATTGCGCCGCCCTCATCCGACGGCGAGCGTCCACCCGCGATCACGCCGGCCAATATGCCGGCGAGTGTCAGCGCCTGCGCCGCGATCAGCACGCCGCCCAAAAGGGGCAGCAGCATCGAGACCGTGAGCCAGCGACCGGCCGCCTTGCGCTGCGCGGACAGCCAGGCCTTGGCCTCGGGCCGGAGGGAATCCGCCGAAGCGCGCGGATCGAATTCGACGGAGCTCATCGGGCGGGATGGACCTTGTTCCGGGGCGAGCGCATGCGCACGCCGAAGGGCGCCGCGGTTATCCCATGGCCCGCATCGGGCCGGAGGGTATTGACAGAACTCAATCTCCGCTCCTCACCTCGCATCGAGACCAAAGCACGAGTACGCCATGCCGGATCGACAGCCATTGCACCCCGCCCCTGCCGTCTCCGACGGCCGGCGGCTGATGACGATCGCGGCGATCGCGGGGCTCTTCACCCTCTTCGGCCTTGTCGTCGACGGACCGGCGGCATCGCTGCGCGGCCTCGGCGCGATCATGATCGTTCGCGACACGCTTGTGACGGACTATATCGGCATCGGCGGGATCGGCGGAGCCTTTCTGAACGCCGGCGTGCTGACGCTGATCGCCGCAGCGATCTATCGCCTTTCCGGCGCGAAGATCGGCGGCGCGGCGACGGCCTGTCTCTTCCTGGTGCTCGGCTTCGGCCTGTTCGGCAAGAACCTCCTGAACGTCTGGTTCATTGTCGCGGGCGTCTATCTCTATTGCCGCTTCAAGCGCGAACCTTTCGCCGATCACATCAACACGGCCTTCTTCGGCGCGGCGCTGGCGCCGATCTTCACGGAAATCCTGTTCTCGACGACGATCTCCAACGCGGTTGCGATCCCGCTCGCCATCGCCACGACGCTCCTGATCGGCTTCATCCTCGTTCCCGCCGCCGCCCAGCTGTTCCGGGCGCATATGGGCTTCAGCCTCTACAATATGGGCTTCACCGCCGGCATCGTCGGCACGCTCGTCGTCGCCATCTACAAATCCTATGGCTTCGTGCCGGATCCGGTCTTCGTCTGGAGCGCGGGCAACAATCTGCTGCTCGGCATGGCACTCTTCGTGCTGTTCGCGCTGATGGTCGCGCTCGCCGTGGCGCTCGATCGCAGCGCAATCGCCCGGCTGCGCCCGATCTGGCATCTGAGCGGCCAGGCGCCCTGCGACTTCACCGAGAAACAGGGCTTTGCGGCGGCGCTCGTCAACATGGCCTCCACCGGCACGATCGCCACGGCCTATGTCCTCATCGTCGGCGGCGACATCAACGGCCCGACCATCGGCGCGATCCTGACCGTCGTCGGCTTCTCGGCCTATGGCAAGCACGCCTTCAACATCGTGCCGATCATGGCCGGCGTCTTCCTCGGCTCGATGCTGAAACCCTGGGGCGCGGCGGATCCGGCGATCGTGCTCGCCGCGCTGTTCGGCACCACGCTCGCGCCGATCGCCGGTCGCTTCGGCTGGCATTGGGGCATTATCGCCGGCTTCGTCCACTCCTCCGCCGCGCTCAGCGTCGGCTTCCTGCACGGCGGGCTCAACCTCTATAATAACGGCTTCGCGGCCGGCATCGTCGCCGCGGTCATCGTGCCCGTGGCGTTTGCGCTGACGAAGCCCGAGGCCGGCAAGGAAGAGCCGGAGCCGTGAGCGCGGCTCAGCCCTTGCCCGTCTCGAAGCTCTGGCGCGGCAGGAGGAACAGCCAGGTCGTCAGCACGAAGGGCGCCGTCAGGCTGGGTATGCCGATGGGCGCCAGCGCGGCATTGGTCGCCGCCTGGGCCACGACGGTGAACAAGGTTCCGACCAGCGCATAGAGCGCGACGCGTCCGCTCGGCCGATAGAACACCGTGCCGAGCGCCACCGCCGTCAGCACCGGGCTGAAGCCGAAGAGACCGCCGGTCACCAGTTCGCTCTCCGCGCCGAAGAGATGGGCGAAGGCGACGGCGACGATCGCGCCGGCCACGGCGAAGAGCGCAGCGGCGACGGAGTTCACCGCAAGCCCGATCACGAACAGGATCGCCGCGACGAAGCTCGCCTTGAGGAAGACCTGCGAGATGCTCTTCAGCACGGCGCCGAGGAAGGCGATGGCGTCCAGCGGATTGCTCTCGGCGATCGGCAGCACGGCGGGCTCGACGGCGAGCGGCGCTGACACGGCGGAGAAGCCGTGGCTCGCGAGCAGCATGAGCCAGGTGACCAGCACGAAGGGAAAGGTCAGCGCGGCCACCGCGAAGGGCTTGCCCGCTTCGGCGGTCGCGCGGGTCGCGACCACGGAGACAACAGCGCCGAGCAGGACATAAAGCCACAGAAGCCGCCCGGCGGGCAGGAAGGTCGGAAGCGCCAGGCCGACCAAAACGGCATTGTAGCCGAAGAGTCCCGACCGGAGCGCCGCGCCGTCGACGCGCAGCCACAGCGCGGCCAGCGTTGCCGCGACGACGGCGACCACGCCCCCGATCAGCACGGCCGGCGCGCCGGCCGCAATCGATCCCCAGGCGATTGCGGCGAGGAAGATCGCGCCGGTCAGCGGATTGTCCTGGAACATCACCTGGCCGATGCCGCGCAGGCACCAGTCGACGAATGCCAGCACCGGCGAACGGTTCGTCAACCGCCCCCACGCCTTCAGCACCGAATCCATGCGCGCTCCTCCGCGGCCGAGCTTGTCGTCAGAATGACCGCCCGCCCTCCGCAATTCAACGTGTGGCTAACGATGTGCGGAACAGCCGATGCTGCGCTGCGCCAATCCACCGCATGGGCACTTTGGCACCATTGATTTCGGTCAAGGTCAGCGGCCTTATGAAGACGGATTCTAAAGTCCGACGCGACTCAAAGGTGGACCATGATAGATATGGACGTGGTGACACTGGCGCGGCTGCAATTCGCCGCGACAGCGATGTATCATTTTCTCTTTGTCCCTTTAACGCTCGGCCTTTCGTTCCTTTTGGCGATTATGGAGAGCGTCTACGTCATGACCGGCCGGGAAATCTGGCGGCGCATGACGATGTTCTGGGGGACTCTGTTCGGAATCAACTTCGCCATGGGCGTGGCGACCGGCGTGGTGATGGAGTTCCAGTTCGGAATGGACTGGGCCTACTATAGCCACTACGTCGGCGACATCTTCGGCGCGCCCCTCGCCATCGAGGGCCTGATGGCCTTCTTCCTGGAGGCGACCTTCGTCGGCCTGTTCTTCTTCGGCTGGGACCGCCTCTCCAAGGTCGGCCATCTGATCGTGACCTGGCTGGTGGCCTTCGGCGCCAATTTCTCGGCGCTCTGGATCCTGATCGCCAATGGCTGGATGCAGAACCCGGTCGGCGCGACCTTCAACCCCGAGACGATGCGGATGGAGATCGCCAATTTCAGCGATATCCTCTTCAATACCGTCGCGCAGGCCAAGTTCGTGCACACCGTCAGCGCCGGCTACGTGACCGGCGCCGTCTTCGTGATGGGCGTCAGCGCCTGGTTCCTGCTCAGGGGCCGTCATGCCGAATTCGCCAAGCGGTCCATGGTGGTCGCCGCGAGCTTCGGCCTTGCCGGCGCGCTCTCCGCCGTCGTACTCGGCGATGAGAGCGGCTATCTCGCGACCGAGAACCAGAAGATGAAGGTGGCCGGCATGGAATCCATGTGGCACACCGAACCGGCGCCGGCTGCGATCAACGTGATCGCCATCCCCGATCAGGCGCAACGGCGGAACACGTACGAGCTGCAGATTCCGTATCTGCTCGGCATCATCGCGACGCGTTCGCTCGATACGCCGGTCGACGGCATCATGAACCTCTATGAGAATGCCAAGGAGCGCATCAAGAGCGGCATGATCGCCTATGCCGCGCTGCAGAAGGTTCGCGCCGACAAGAACGACGCTGAGGCGCGTTCGCTGTTTGACGCGAACTGGAAGAACCTCGGCTATGGCCTTCTCCTGAAGAAGATCCGGCCGGATGTGGAGAACGCGACCGAGGAACAGATCCAGCAGGCCGCGAACGAGACCATTCCGGAAGTGTGGGTGCTCTTCTGGGGCTTCCGCATCATGGTCGCGATCGGCTTCTACTTCATCGCCTTCTTCGCCGTCGCGTTCTGGGTGGCGTCCCGCCACGAACTCGGAAAGTGGCGCTGGATGCTCTGGGGAGCGCTGGCGACGCTGCCGCTGCCCTGGATCGCGGTCGAGATGGGCTGGCTGATCGCCGAGTTCGGGCGTCAACCCTGGATCATCGAAGGCGTGCTGCCGACTTTCTATGCGGCGTCCAGCCTGACGGTGACCGACCTCATCATCAGCCTCGCCTTCTTCGTCATCGTCTATTCGACGCTGGCGGTGATCGAGGTCTTCCTGCTCCTGCACACCATCAAGAAGGGGCCGGCCGAGCGCGATCCGCTCGAGGACCCGATCGGTGGCGCGAAGGTGCTGCCCATGGCCGCTGCCGCACAGCCCGAGCTCTGAAGGAACGACACGGATGAGCATTCCTCTCGATTATGAGATCCTTCGCCTGATCTGGTGGCTGCTGCTCGGCGTGCTGCTGATCGGTTTCGCGGTGATGGACGGCTTCGACCTCGGCGTCGGCGCCCTCCTGCCCTTCGTCGCCCGCAACGACGATGAACGGCGCATCGTGATCAACGTTGTCGGCCCGGTCTGGGAAGGCAACCAGGTCTGGCTGATCCTCGGCGGCGGCGCGATCTTCGCCGCCTGGCCGGCGCTCTACGCCACCTCCTTCTCCGGATTCTATCTGGCGATGATCGTGGTGCTGTTCGGCATCATCCTGCGGCCGGTCGGCTTCAAATACCGCTCCAAGATCGCTGACCCGCGCTGGCGCGGGCTCTGGGATCTCGGCCTCTTCATCGGCGGCTTCGTCCCCGCGCTGATCTTCGGCGTCGCCGTCGGCAATGTGCTGCTCGGCGTGCCCTTCACGCTCGACGACGTGCTGCGGCCGTCCTATCACGGCTCGTTCTTCGGCCTGCTGACGCCCTTCGCCCTGCTCTCCGGCCTCGTCAGCGTCTCCATGCTGGTCGCCCATGGCGCTTCCATGCTGACGCTGAAGACCGTCGGACCGATCGCAGCCCGCGCCCGCTCCTATGGCCGGATCGCCTCGGTGGTGACGATCGTGCTGTTCGCGCTCGCCGGCCTCTGGGTCGCCAAGGCGCTGCCCGGCTATGTCGTCACCAGCGTGCAGGATACGGTCGGACCGTCCAACCCGATCGGCAAGACGGTCGAGATGCAGGCCGGCGCCTGGATGCTGAACTATGACAAGTATGGCTGGATGATCATCGCGCCGGTGCTCGGCTTCCTCGGCAGCCTGATCGCGATCATCGGCTTCTCGGCCCGTGCGGCCTGGGCGTCCTTCTTCGGCACGGCGATTGCCATCATCGGCATCATCTCGACGGCGGGTCTCTCCCTGTTCCCGTTCCTGCTGCCGTCCTCGCTCGATCCGGCCAAGAGCCTCACGGTCTGGGACGCCTCGTCCTCGCACCTGACGCTGTGGATCATGCTGATCTGCGTCGTCATCTTCCTGCCGATCATCCTCGCCTACACGGCCTTCGTGTATCGCGTGATGCGCGGCAAGGTCACGACCGAGAGCCTCGGCCGCAACCCCAACGCCTATTGATCGGAGAAGACGACGATGTGGTACTTTTCCTGGATCCTCGGCCTCAGCCTCGCCTGCGCTTTCGCGATCCTCAACGCCATGTGGTACGAGCTGCGCGACGATAGCGTGAAGCTCAAGGACGCGACCAAGCGCTGAGGCGCGCGGTCCTTCCCTGACCCGAACATGAAACAAGGCGACGCGTCGCGCGTCGCCTTTTTCGTCAGTCGAAGAAGCCGAGCCGGCGCAGCAGGTACAGCACACCGCCGGACGCGCCGACCGCGATGAAGATGGCGATCAGCGTGCCGTGACCGCCCTTCTCGAGCCAGAGATCGCTCGTATTCATGCCGAATATGCCGGTGACGAGCGTCGCCGGCATCAGCATCGCGGTCAGGATCGACAGCACATAGAGGTGGCGGTTGGTCGTGTTGGCAAGCTTCGCCGCGATCTCGTCCTGCAGGAAACGCGCGCGGTCCTGCACCTCCAGCACCTCCTGGTCCAGTTCCTCGATCCGCCGCGACAGCCGCTCAGCGGCCTCGCGCGAACCGGCATGGCGGGGCTTGTCGGCGTGGTCCTCGGCGAAGTGCCTCAAGATGCCGCGAAAGCCGGCGAGCTGGCGCCGCAGGCGCACCGCCGTGCGGCGCAGCGGTGCCAGGCGACGCGATTCGTCGTGCACGCGATCATCGAGCACCCGATCCTCGATCGAATCCGCTTCCGTCCGCAGTTCCCGCAGCATCTCCGCGATCGCGCCGAGCACCTGCGAGATCATGAGCTCGAACAGCGCCACGGGCCCGCGCACCAGATGGCCGCGGTCGAGGCGCTGGCGCATCAGCGCGGCCGAGCGCACCGGATGCCGCCGCCCCGTCACCAGGAAGCCGTCGCCGAGCACGAAACGCATCGGCGCGGCACGCAGGCTGTCATCCTCCGGATCCTCGATCGTGTCGACGAAGACGCCCCAGAGCGCCTCGTCGTCGCACTCGAGCGAGGGATGCTCGTCGGTCGCGAGCAGCGTCTGCCGCGCCGCCGCCGGCAGGCCCGACAATTTCTCGATCCAGCCGCGCGCGAGCCGATCGACCAGATCGAGATGCAGCCACAGAAAGCTGTCGTCGGGATCGAACAGGTCGAACGGCGCATCGAGCGGCATGGACTGCGCGTGGCCCGACGCCTCGAAACGATAGAGCCAGATCACGCCCGAGACGGGACGTCCCGCCGGGGCTTGAACGGTGAGGGAGGAACTTGTCATCGCGATGATCCGTCGGCCCGCCCGCGATCAAGTGACGGACCCTGCACCGCCGGATCATAGCCAGCTAGTAAGACGGCTATGCGACAGGCCGCGCCGGCGTCAGGAGAGCCGCGCCGGCCTGTTTCGCCCGGCCGCGGCGGCCTCGACCACTTCGGCGGCGATCTCCGCGCTGGTGCGCCCGCCCGTATCCAGGACGCGCTCGATCTCATCGAACGCCGCGAACTGCGCCTCACGCGCCGGGCCCTCGCGCAGGATCGGCTCCAGCGCATCGGCGAGGCGCTCCGGCGTGCAGTCGAGCTGCATCACCTCGGGGATCACCTGCTTGCCCAGCACGATGTTGGCGAGCAGGATCGTACGCGTTTTCAGCGCGAACCAGGCGATGATCGCCTCCCAGTTCGGCAGGCGATAGGCGCCGACCATGGGGATGCGGGCGAGCGCGAGTTCGAGCGTGACCGTTCCGGAGGCGGCGAGCGCCGCATAGGCCGAGCGGAAGGCTGCGCGCTTCACCGCCGGATCCGTCACGATGCGCGGCTTCACCGTCCAGTCCGCGGTCAGCGTCTCGATCCGGCCCTTGAGGCGCGGCGGCGTCGGCAGCACGAGTTCGAAGCGGTGTCCGCGATCCGCCAGGATCGCCAGCGCCTTGCCGAAGAGCGGCGCCATCATCCGGATTTCCTGGCCACGACTGCCAGGCAGGACCAGCAGCAGGGGCGGAGACGCCCGCCGCCGTTCCGCCTCCTCCGCCGAGGGCCGCAGCTCGGCGCGCTCCTCGGAGAGCGAATGGCCGACATAGCGCGTCGGAGGGCCGCCGAGATCCGCCATCACCTTGGGCTCGAATGGCAGCAGGGCCAGCACATGGTCGACGATCGGCGCCAGCGCGCGGGCGCGGCCGGAGCGCCAGGCCCAGACGGTCGGCGCGACATATTTGACGATCGGGATATCGGGCCGCCGCGCGCGCAGGCGGGCCGCGACGCGGTGGGTGAAATCGGGCGAATCGACCAGCACCACGACATCTGGCGGATCGGCGATGATCGCCTCGACGGTCTGCCGCATGCGGCGCAGGATCGTCGGCAGCTTGCCGATGACAGCGGCGAACCCCATCGCCGTCAGGTCTTCCATCGGAAAGAGCGATTCGAGCCCCGCCGCGCGCATCCGGTCGCCACCGACCCCGACGAAGCGCGCGCCACCCTTCCGCGCCGCCAGCGCGTGCATCAGGGGCGCCGCCAGTGCGTCGCCCGATTCCTCCCCCGCGACGAGGAAGACGCGGAGCGGACGCGCCTCGCCCGCCGTCATTCCGCGATACCGTAAATGAAGAGCCCGAGACGATCCGCCTCGCGGACCATCTCCGCCATGCCGACCGCCATGACGCCGCCCGGCTCGACCGCGATACCGGCGAGGCCGGCCTTGGCGGCCATCTCGACCGTGAGACGGCCGATCGACGGCAGGTCGACGCGCCGGTCCTGCCCCGGCTTCGGCGCCTTCACCAGCACGCCGGCACGATCCGGCAGCTTGACGCGGCCGCGCTGGCGCAGCAGCGCGCAGCGCTCGAGCATCCAGTCCGTCCCCTCCGCCGCTTCGACGGCCTGGACGTGGCGCCGCGCCACCACGACGCCCTGCCCGACATCGAAGGGGCCGAGCGTACGCACGACATCGAGCCCGATTCGCGCATCCTCGAGATCCGCCGGCCGGGGCTGCACGCTGCCGAGGACACCGGCCGGCACCAGCAGATCCGGCGCGACCTCATGCGCGCCCATCAGCGCGAAGCCCTGCTCCTCGACGAACTCGGCGAGCCGCGACAGCATGTGGTCGTCCCCGCCGCGCATGGCGGCGAGAATGCGCGGCAGCAGGCGGATCGTCATCAAGTCGAGGCGGATCTGCCACCAATGTGGGCGAAGGACATTGCCGACGATGACGATGTCGTGGCAGCCGCGGCGCCGCAGCAACGAGATCAGCTTCTCGACCGCGCCGAGATGGATCCATTCATGATCATAGCGCTGCACCGAATCCGGATCGGCAAAGCCGCGAATGGCGAACAGCACGACCGGGCGGCCGTCGCGCAACGCGGAGTCGGCGACCGCCATCGGAAACGAGCCGCCGCCGCAAACCAGCGCCAGCGGCGTGGCATCGGCGGCCGCGGGCACGGCCCTACTCCTCGCCGACATCGGCTCCGCTGGCGGCATGCGGCATGGTGATGCGACGCTTGCCACGCTCACGGATGAAGGTGACGATGTGCATGACGTTCTGGTCATCCGCATAGCGTTCGGCCACGCGCTCCACGCGCTCGGCGAACTGACCCTCGGTGAAGAAGAGGTCGCGATAGGCCGCGCGCAGCGCATGGATCGCCGGCCGCCCGAAGCCGCGGCGCTTCATGCCGATGATATTGAGGCCGCCGAGGCCCTCCAATCCCTCGCGCAGCGCGCCGAAGGGAATGACGTCGTGCCAGACCGGGCAGAGGCCGCCGACGATCGCGTGGTCGCCGATGCGCACGAACTGATGCAGCGCGCAGAGACCGCCCATGAAGACATTGTTGCCGATCGTGACGTGGCCGCCCATCGTCGCGCAATTCGCGAGGATGACCTCGTTGCCCAGCGTGCAGTCATGCGCGACATGGACGCCGGTCATCAGGAAGCAGCGATCGCCGATGCGCGTCACGGGATCCGGGCCGACCAGCCCGAAATTCACCGTGACATTCTCGCGGATGACGCAGCTTTCGCCGATGACGATCGAGCCGGGCTGGCCCTTGTAGTGAACCGACTGCGGCGTGCCGCCGATCGAGGCGAACGGGCTGATCGTCGTGCGGGCACCGATCGTGGTGCGGCCGGCGATCGAGACATGGTTCTTCAGCACGACACCATCGCCGAGCGACACATCGCGGCCGACGAAAGTGAACGGCCCGACCTCGACGTCGGCACCGAGACGCGCGCCGTCCTCGACGACGGCGGTGGGATGGATCGTTGTCATGAAACTCCGTTACTGCCCCACCAGCATGGCGCTGATCTCGGCTTCGGCTACCTTGACGCCCGCCACCTTGGCCTCGCTCTGGAAGCGCCAGAGATTGCCGCGGTTCTTGAGCTTGCGCACGTGATATTCGAGCACGTCGCCGGGCTCGACCGGTTTGCGGAACTTGCAATTGTCGATCGTCAGGAAATAGACGAGCTGCGGCTTGCCGGCGCGCGCCGCGAGGCAGATCGCCCCGGCCGTCTGCGCCATGCCCTCGATGATCAGCACGCCCGGCATCACCGGCTTGCCCGGAAAATGCCCCTGGAAATGCGGCTCGTTGAACGTGACGTTCTTGATGCCGATCGCCGATTCGTCGCCGTCGATCTCGATGATCCTGTCGACGAGCAGGAACGGATAGCGATGCGGCAGGAGCTCAAGAATGCGCGCGATATCCGCGCTCGCAAGGCTCTTGCGCCCAAGGCTCTCGGGTGCCTCGTCCATGAGCTTCAGCTCTCCTCTTCGTCGCGGGGGGCGGACTTCAATTCACGCAGCGCCAGCCGGCGCAACGCGAGCTCCTCGCGATACCATTCCTTGATCGGCCGCGCCGGCGTCCCGCCATAGCGCCCACCCGGCGGCACGTCGTCCTTGACGCTCGACGTTGCCGCGACCTGCCCGCCATTGCCGACGCGGGCATGGCCGATGACACCGGCCTGCCCGCCGATGACCACGAAATCCCCGAGCGTGGCGCTGCCGGAAATGCCGACCTGCGAGACGATCACGCAGTGCCGCCCGATGACGACGTTGTGGCCGATCTGGACCTGGTTGTCGATCTTCGTGCCTTCTCCGATGACCGTATCGCGGTTGGCGCCGCGGTCGACCGTCGTGTTGGCGCCGATCTCGACATCGTCCTGGATCACCACCCGTCCGACCTGCGGCACCTTCTGGTGACCGCGCGCGCTCATCAGATAGCCGAAGCCGTCCTGACCGATCCGCACGCCCGGATGCAGGAACACGCGGTTGCCGAGGAGCGCATGCGTCACCGTCGCGCCCGCCCCGATCCGGCAGTCACGGCCGATCCGCACGCCAGGTCCGATCACGCAACCAGGCGCGAGGATGGTTCCGCGCCCGATCTCGGCGCCTGCCCCGACGACAGCGCCCGGCTCGACGGTCACGCCGTCTTCGAGCCGCGCCTCGGGATGGATATGCGCCGCCGGCGAGATGCCGGGCGAAAACAGGGGAGCAGGGCTGAGCGCCGCCGGATAGAGCCGCCGCAGGACGGCGACATAGGCGTCATGCGGCTTGGCGGTCTCCAGCGCGATCACGCCGGCCGGAACGGACGCGACATGACGCGGCACGACGAAGCAGGCTGCCGCCTGCGTCGCGGCCAGAAGAGGAAGATAGCGCGGCCCCTCGACGAAGGTCACGTCGCCGGCCCCGGCTTCGTCCAGCGGCGCGACGCCGCCGATGCGCAATGAGCCATCGCCGGCCGAGGCGATACGGGCGCCCGTGAGAGCGACGAGATCGTCGAGGCTCAGCGAACCTTCCGGCGCGAAGAAGACGGGATCTGCCATCACGCTATCCGATGAAGAACGCCATACCCACAAACGAAGGACCGCCGGAAATCCCGGCGGTCCCGCTTCTGCATTCTATAGGGAAGATCAGAACTGCGTGCCAGCGCTGAAGCGGAAGACCTGCGTCTGGTCGTAGCTGGCCTTGGTGAGCGCCTCGCCGAAGTCGCCGCGCAGGATACCGAACGGCGAGTTCCAGATGATCGAGGCACCGACCGAGGAGCGGATCATCGAGCTGTCCTCGATGTTCAGGTTCTGCAGGCCGTCATACCCAAACAGCGTACCGGCATCCGCGAAGATCGCGCCGCGCAGACCGAATTCCTCCGGCATCAGCGGCAGCGGGAACTGCAGTTCCGCCGTCACATTGTAGTAGGTCGTACCACCGATGGCATAGTTCGACGCGTTACCCATGTAGCGCGCGCCATAACCGTAGGACGCGAAGCCACGGATCGTCTCGCCGCCGCGGTAGAAGTTGTCCAGAACCTGGACATCCTGCCCGTCGAGACCGGTGATGTTACCCGCGCCGGCCTTGATCAAGCCGACCATGTTGGAGTCCGGCATGATCTCCTTGTAGTAGCGCGCATCGACGGTCGAGCGGACGAACTTGCCGTCGCCACCGAGGCCCGCGAAGTCCTGGGCCAACTGCACGAACGTGCCGTTGCGCGGGTTCTGGTAGTTGTCGATCGTCGTGTAGGTCAGGACGTAGCCGACGGACGAGTTGATCCAGGAACCGATCGGATAGAGCTGGGCGAACGCGCCCCAATCCGCGATGTACTGCGAGCCCCACGACGTCACGTCACGCTGAGCGAGCTTGTAGTTGAACTGGACGTTCCACTCGTCGGTGATCGGCAGGCCGAGACGCAGCGTACCACCCCAGTTGTTCTGGTTGTACGGACGGTAGTCGGTCTGCTCCGCCTGATTGTACAGGGCGTCGAAGCCGAAGGACATGCGCCGGCCGAGGAAGAAGGGCTCGGTCCACGACACGTTGAACGTACGGTCCGAGGCACCGCCACCGACCGAGACCTTCAGGAACTGGCCGCGACCGAGGAAGTTCTTCTCCGTCAGCGCAACCGTGGCGATGAAGCCGCCGCCATTGTCCGTCGTGTAGCCGCCGCCGACCGAGAACGAACCGGTCGACTGATCCTCGACATTGACGACGACGATCACGCGGTCGGGCGTGCTGCCCGGCTGGGTCGCGATGTTGACCGTCTTGAAGTAGCCGAGATTCTTCAGCCGGCGCTCAGCCTGGTCGATGAGCGCCTTGTTATAGGCGTCACCCTCAGACATCGAGAACTCGCGCCGGATGACATAGTCACGCGTCCGCGTGTTGCCGCGAATGTCGATCCGCTCGACATAGAGCCGCGGGCCCTCGTCGACCAGATAGGTCACGTTGATGGTGTGCGTCGTGTAGTCACGATCGCCGCGCGGACGAACCTGGGCGAAGGAATGGCCCTGGCTGAGCAGCGCGAGGCTGAGCTTCTCGGTCGACTTCTGGACGAGGTCGGCGTTGAACACCTTGCCGGACTTGGTCAGCACATAGGGCATCAGGCTCGGGCCGTTGATGCTGGCGACCGAGGAGTCGACGGCGACGCTGCCGAAGGTGTAGCGCGGGCCTTCGTCGAGCGTGATGGTGATGTTGTAGCGGTTCTTCTCTTCGTTGAACTGCACATCGGTGTTGACGATGCGGAAGTCGGCATAGCCGTTGCGCAGGTAGAGACGACGGATCATCTCCTCGTCAGCCTGCAGCTTCGCGTCGTCGAACTGGTCGCGCTTCGACAGCCAGCTCGTGAAATCGGTGCGCTTGATCGTCATCACGTCGCGCAGGCGACCGGACGAGAAGGCCTTGTTGCCAACGAAGGTGATCGAGGAAATGCCGGTGCGCGAGCCTTCCGTGATCTTGAAGATCACGTCGGTACGGCCGTTCTCACGCGGAATCGTCTGGACCTCGATCTGCGCCTCGGCGCGACCGTTGCGCTTGTAGGTCTCCTTCAGGCGCTCGACATCGGCGTCGAGCTTCGCCTGGCTGAGGACGGAGCGCGGCTTGGTCTCGACGACCGCCTCGAGCATGTCGTCCTTGAGCTTCTTGTTGCCCTCGAAGCGCACGCTGCCGACGACATTATTCTCGGACACCGTCACGACGAGCGCGTTGCCACGCTGCGCGATCTTGACGTCGGAGAAGAGGCCCGTCGCGTAGAGCGCCTTGATCGACTCGTTGATCTCGTTCGGGCCGAAATTCTTGCCCGGCTGGATCGTGATGTAATTCTTGACCGTCTCGGCATCGAGACGCTGGCCGCCCTGCACGACGATCGAAGAGACCACCGCAGCATGAGCCGCGCCCGGCGCCATGACCGAAACCTGGCCGAAGATCAGGAGCGCTGCGGCCGAGACAACCGCCGCGCGGACGACACCCCGAGTGAAAGTCTTGAGGAAATTCATTGGGTTCAAACGCCCTTCCCGATTCCGACTTCCCAGCCTTTTATTCCCCGAGGCGGATTCGCCCCCAAAAGGCCGACTGACATATCGCTTTGTGGCAGGCTTTCCCCGGCCTCGCAAGCCGAGCCGGAGCATGCCACGCAGGAATTTAACCTTCCGTTGCCATACCGCCACGCCTGGTGACGCGTGACGCTACGGAAGGTGGACGAACGCCCCGAGCCCGGCTCAGAGCGACGTCAAGTGTATGATATCGTTCCATGTTGTGAAGATCATCAACATGACGACGGCCGCGAGGCCGATGCGGAAGCCGATGTCCTGCGCCCGGGCGCTCAGCGGGCGACCGCGCAGCGCCTCGACGGCATAGAACATCAGATGCCCGCCATCGAGCATGGGAATCGGGAAGAGGTTGAGCAGGCCGATGCTGACCGACAGCACGGCGGCCAGATTGACCAGCGCCACGAAGCCGAGCGTCGCGACCTGCCCCGAGACCTGGGCGACGCGAATCATGCCGCCGAGCTCGTCGGTCGATTCCCGGCCCGCAAAGAGCCCGCCGATATAGGAGAAGGTCCGGTCGACCACGAACCAGGTTTCGCGCGCGCCGAGCCACACGGCCTCCGGCACTGAGAAGCGCTGGACCTTCACGTCGGCGGCCGAGCCGTTGCGCGAAATGCCGAGCTGGCCGACGCGGTGAACATTGCCGAATCGGTCGGTGACTTCCTTGCGCTGCGGGGTGGCCGTCAGCGTCAGCTTCTGGCCGCCACGCTCGACGAGCACAGTGAGCGGCGTGTCCGCATTGACGGAAACGACGCGCTGCAGATCGTTGAAGCTCTCGATCGTGGTGCCGTCGATGGCGAGCACGACATCACCGGACTGGAGCCCGGCCTGCTCGGCCGCGCTGCCGGCGACGACCTGGTCGACCCGCGCCGACGTGATCTCGCGTCCATAGAGCGCGAAGATCGCGGCGAAGATGACGATCGCGAGCAGGAAATTGGCGATCGGGCCGGCCGCGACGATGGCCGCGCGCTGCCAGACGCTCTTGCCGAAGAAGGACGAGCGCCGCTCCTCCTCGCTCATCGCCTCGAGCGCGTCGCGGTCCGGCGTGCTCGCCGCATCCTCGTCGCCGAAGAAGCGGACATAGCCGCCGAGCGGCAGGGCCGAGATCTTCCAGCGCGTGCCGTGCCGATCGTTGAAGCCGACGATCTCCGGACCAAAGCCGATCGAGAACGCCTTGACGCGCACGCCGCACCAGCGGGCGACGAGGAAATGGCCAAGCTCGTGGAAGAACACCACCAGGGTCAGCACGAAGAGGAACGGGATGATGTAACCGAGCGTCCCCGTCCCGAAATGACCGATCTGGCCGATGATCTCCATGAGCGACTGCCCCTCCTCATTGCCCGGCCGGAGCCGGCATCAATCCGTGCGGACGCCGTGCCTGCGCCCGATCGCTTCACGCGCCAGCCGGCGGCCTTCCGCGTCCATCGCGAGGGCCGCTTCGACCGATTCGACCGCCTGACCGCCGAAGGCCGAGGCTGCTGCGTCGAGCACCTCGGACACCGTGGCCGCGATCCCGAGGAAGGCGATCGCGCCGCTCAGGAACGAATCGACCGCAACCTCGTTGGCCGCGTTCAATATATTGGTTGCCCAGCCACCGGTTTCCAAAGCGTTGCGAGCAAGCGTAAGCGAAGGAAAACGCTCGAAATCCGGCTTTTCGAAGGTGAGGCTTCCGACCATGGCGAGATCGAGACGCGGCGTTGCGACCGCGCCGCGCCCGGGCCAGCCGAGGCAATGGGCGATCGGAATGCGCATGTCGGCGGCGCCGAGATGCGCCACGACCGAACCGTCGGCGTAAGTGACGAAGCCATGCACCACCGACTGGGGATGAACCAGCACGTGCAGGCGGGACGATTCGACTTCGAAGAGATGATGCGCCTCGATGATCTCGAGGCCCTTGTTCATCATCGTCGCCGAATCGATCGTGATCTTCGGCCCCATCGTCCAGCGCGGATGCTTGAGCGCATCGGCGATGGTGACGGAGCGCATCGCCTCGGCCGTCCATTCCCGGAACGGGCCGCCCGAGGCGGTGATCGTGATGCCTTCAACCGCGCGCACATTGTCGGCTTCGAGCGCCTGGAAGATGGCGTTGTGCTCGGAATCGACCGGCAGGATCTGCGCGCCGTGGCGACGCGCGGTCGCCATGAAGAGTTCACCCGCGCAGACCAGGCATTCCTTGTTGGCGAGCGCGATATCGGCTCCGGCCTCAATCGAGGCGAGCGTCGGCGCGAGGCCCGCCGCGCCGACAATCGCGGCCACGACCAGATCGACCGGCCGGCGCGCCGCTTCCAGGATCGCGGCCGGTCCCGCGGCCGCCTCGATGCCGCTGCCCGATAGCGCCGCCCGCAGCGCCGCCAGCCCGGACGGGTCGTCCAGCACGGCGAGCCGTGCGCCGAGCCGCCTTGCGACGGCCGCAAGCTCGGCCACGCGGCTCTTCGCCGTCACGACCTCGACGATGAATTCGTCCTGGCGCTGCAGGATGACGTCGGCCGTGCTCGCCCCGACCGAACCGGTCGCGCCGAAGATCGAGATCGTCCTCGGCGCCTTGCGCCGGCGCATCATCTCGGCATTGGCCGGACTTCTCACCAAGATAGAATACCCCCGCCGATCGCCTCGGCGCCCTGATGGGCCCAGCCGACGAGGAAGGCGACGACGCCCGCTGCGGCGAGGCCGTCGACCCGGTCGAGCACGCCGCCATGGCCCGGAATGATCGAACTCGAATCCTTGCGGCCGAAACGGCGCTTCAGCGCCGATTCGGCGAGATCCCCGGCCTGCGAGACGAGCACGAGCACGATCAGCAGCATCACGAGGCCGACGCTCGGTCGGACGCCGAGGAGGAAGGCGGCCAGCAGGGCAAAGCCCACGCCGCCGACCAGCCCGCCGATCGCGCCCGACCAGGTTTTCTTCGGCGAGACGCGCGGCCAGAGCTTGGGCCCGCCGATCAGCCGGCCGGCGAAATAGGCGCAGCTATCGGCCGCCCAGACGGCGACCAGGAGCACGACGATGGCCGAGAGACCATCGACGGGATCACGGCGGATCGCGGTGAGCGCGACGCCGAACAGGGCGGCGTAGAAAGCGCCGCCGCCGAGCCAGGGCGAGCGGCCGATGGACGCGCCGACAACGCCGGCGAGCAACGTCAGGATGATACCGGAAAATGGCGAGATCTGCCCGGTGATGATCACCGATGCGGCCACGAAGGCGGCAGGGGCCAGAACGCGCGGATCGCCCGTGAACAGGGCATCGGACGAGCCGACGACGAGCGCCCATTCCAGAAAAAAGAGCACGGCGACGACGCCGACGAGCAGATAAGCCGGCCAGCCACCCCACCAGGCCGCGCCGAGCGCGACGGGAATGAGAACCAGAGAGGAGCCGACCCGAAGGATCAGGTCGCTGCCCACGCGCCGCGTCAGCGGTCCGGAAGCGGCGGGTCCCGAATCAGGATCGGGATTGTTCAAGCCTCCCTCCGGGCGGCGATGCCGCCGAAGCGCCGGCTGCGGTTGGAAAAGTGCTCGAGCGCCTCGACAAAGGCCGCGCGATCGAAATCCGGCCAGAACAGCGGCATGAACAGAAGTTCCGCATAGGCCGCCTGCCAGAGCAGGAAATTGGACAGCCGCATCTCGCCGCTGGTGCGAATGACGAGATCGGGATCCGGCATGAAGGCGGTATCGAGCCGCGCGGCGATCGCCGCCTCGTCCACCGCGTCGGCCTTCAGCGTGCCGGCCGCGACATCGGCCGCGATCCGGCGCACCGCCCGGGTGATCTCGTCACGGGCGCCATAGTTGAACGCGATGACCAGGCAGAGGCCGGTATTGGCCTCGGTCAGCGTCTCGGCCTGCACGAGAAGCGAGCGGATATCGGCCGTGAGCGCCTCGCGATTGCCGATGACGCGGACGCGGACATTGTTGCGATGGAGATCGGCGAGGTCGCGCTGGATGAAGAGGCGCAGCAGGCCGAACAGGAACTGCACCTCGAGCGGCGGACGCGACCAGTTTTCGGAGGAGAAGGAGAACAGCGTCAGGAAGGAGACGCCGAATTCGCGCGAGGCCTCGACGACCGCGCGGACGGATTCCATGCCGCGGCGATGGCCCTCGGTGCGCGAAAGGCCCCTGCCCTGCGCCCACCGGCCATTGCCGTCCATGATGATGGCGACGTGCCGCGGCACCTTCAGCGCCGCTTTCGCGACACCGGACGGTGCCGTGGCGATCCCGGCGCCCAATTCGTCCGCTTTCGAGTTCACGCGCTCCGTCCTATGGACTTCAGACCTGAAGGATCTCGGCCTCCTTAGCGGCCAGGACCGAATCGATCTCTGCGATCGTCTCGTCCGTCAGCTTCTGGATGCGCTCGGAAAGACGGCGCGATTCGTCCTCGCCCATCCCGTCGGCTTCGCTCTTCTTGAGAGAATCGATCCCGTCGCGGCGCACATGACGGACGGCAACGCGCGCGTTCTCCGCGTATTTGTGCGCGACCTTCACGAATTCCTTGCGGCGCTCCGTATTGAGCTCCGGGATCGGAATGCGGAAGACGGCGCCCTCGACGATCGGATTGAGCCCGAGGCTCGATTCGCGGATCGCCTTCTCCACCGCCTGGGCGGTACCGCGGTCCCAGACCTGCACGGTGATCATGCGCGGCTCCGGCACATTGACCGTGGCCAGCTGGTTGAGCGGCATGGTGGAGCCGTAGACGTTGACGGTCACGGGATCGAGCATCGACGCCGAGGCGCGGCCGGTGCGCAGACCGGCCAGTTCGCCCTTGAATGCCGTCACGGCGCCGTTCATGCGGCGGCTGATATCGTCCAGGTTCATGGCATCCTCTTCTTCTTGCGCCCCAGGGCATTTTCGTGCGCCCCGAACCGGGCGGGCAGGCTCTATGCGTCGGCTATGATCGTGGCCCGGCCATGTCCGCGCAGGACATCGACGAATGCACCGGGTTCTTTGATCGAGAACACGATTAGCGGAATATGATTATCACGGGCAAGCGCGACCGCGGCAGCGTCCATGACCTGGAGGCCGAGCGACAGCACTTCCTTGTACGAGACACGGTCAAAGCGGACGGCGTTCGGGTCCTTCTTCGGATCGGCAGAATAGACGCCGTCGACATTGGTGCCCTTGAAGAGGGCGTCGCAGCCCATCTCGGCGGCGCGGAGCGCCGCACCCGAATCCGTCGTGAAGAACGGATTGCCGGTGCCGCCCGCGAAGATCGCGACGCGGCCGCGCTTCAAGGCTCGCTCGGCCCGCTGCTGCGAAAAGGTCTCGCAGATCGTGGGCATGGGAACCGCCGAGAAGATGCGCGAGGAAATGCCGCGGCGCTCGAGGCCCTCGTGCAGGCCGATCGCGTTCATGACGGTCGCCAGCATGCCCATATGGTCGCCGGCGACGCGATTGCCGCCCGCCTTGGCGATCGACATGCCGCGGAAGATATTGCCGCCGCCGACCACCAGGCCGACCTCGACGCCGAGGGCCACCGCCTCGCCGATCTCGCGCGCGATGCGGTCGATGACCGCCTCGTCGATACCGAAGGGCTGGGAACCCAATAACGCCTCGCCGGAAACCTTGAGCAGCACACGACGATAGAGGGCGGGCGCCGCCATGAGGGTCTCCTGCATTTCCGAAAAGGGCGTCTCCGGATACACGAAGGGCGCCGGAATGTCATCCCGGCGCCCGATGGAGATTCGTGACCGAACAGGTTGTTCGCAGACTACTTCTTGCCGGCGGCCGCAGCGACCTCGGCGGCGAAGTCCGTCTCTTCCTTCTCGACACCCTCGCCGAGGCGGAAGACCGCGAAGGCCGTGAGCTTGATCGGCGCGCCGACATCAGCCTCGGCAGCCTTGAGCGCCTTCTCGACCGTCAGGTCGGGATTGATCACGAAGCCCTGCGAGAGAAGGACGACTTCCTCATAGAACTTGCGGACGCGACCCTCGACCATCTTCTCGATGATCGCCTCGGGCTTGCCCGACTCGCGCGCCTGCTCGGCATAGACGGCGCGCTCGCGCGCCACCACGGCAGGATCGAGCTCTTCGGCGCTGACCGCCAGCGGGTTCGTCGCGGCGATGTGCATGGCGACCTGACGGCCGAGCGCCATCAGCTTCTCCTTGTCGCCCGTCGACTCGAGACCGACGAGGACGCCGATCTTGCCGAGGCCCGGCGCGGTCGCCGAGTGGACATAGGTCGCGACGACGCCGTCGGAGACGGTGATGTTCGCCACGCGGCGCAGATTCATGTTCTCGCCGATGGTCGCGACGGCCTCGGTGATCGTGTCGGCGACCGACTTGCCGGAGGTCGGATGGGCAGCGGCGGAAACGGCCTCGAGCGTGCCCTCGGTACCAAGCGCCGCCTGGGCGACGCTGGCGACGAGCTGCTGGAACTCGGCGTTGCGCGCGACGAAATCGGTTTCGGAGTTCAGCTCGACCACAACGGCCTTGCCGTTGCCGGCGGCGACGCCGACCAGGCCCTCAGCCGCAACGCGGCCGGCCTTCTTCGCAGCCTTGGCAAGGCCCTTGGTGCGCAGCCAGTCGACCGCCGCCTCCACGTCGCCCGACGTCTCCGTCAGCGCCGCCTTGCAATCCATCATGCCCGCGCCGGTCTTCTCGCGCAGGTCCTTCACCATCGCAGCGGAAATGGCCATCGTGTGCCTCATCTCTCTCTCTTGAACGAACAGCCGGGCGACAGGGCACCCGGCTGCACTTCCTTCAACATTGCGGAACGGCCGCTTTCAGGAGCGGCCGATCAGGGCCTCAGGCGGCGGCCGTCGTTTCCTCGACGACCGGAAGAGCCTCTTCGTAGATCTCTTCCTGGGCGCCGATATCGAGGCCCGACTGGCCGGCGGCACGCGAGATGCCGTCGAGCGCGGCGCGGGCGATCAGATCGCCATAGAGCGTCAGCGCGCGGCCGGCGTCGTCATTGCCGGGGATCGGATAGGTGATGCCGTCCGGATCCGAATTCGAATCGATGATCGCCGCGACCGGAATGTGCAGGCGGCGCGCCTCCTGGATGGCGAGCGCCTCCTTGTTCGTGTCGATCACGAAGAGAAGGTCGGGAATGCCGCCCATGT
Source organism: Kaistia hirudinis (assembly GCF_014196455.1). Classification (GTDB taxonomy): domain Bacteria; phylum Pseudomonadota; class Alphaproteobacteria; order Rhizobiales; family Kaistiaceae; genus Kaistia; species Kaistia hirudinis. Next base: position 49,995 of record NZ_JACIDS010000001.1, on the reverse strand, counting down.
CCTTGATGCCGCCGAGAGCGTTCTCGAGCTTGTCGCGCTCGCGCGACAGCGTCAGGCGCTCCTTCTTCGTCAGGCCCTGGACGTCCGACGAGAGCAGCTCGTCGAGGTGGCGCAGGCGCTGGATCGAATGCGAGATCGTCTTCCAGTTGGTCAGCATGCCACCGAGCCAGCGGGAATTGACATAGTACTGCGCGCAACGACGGGCCGCATCGGCAACCGGCTCGGCCGCCTGACGCTTGGTGCCCACGAACAGGACGCGGCCACCGCCGGCGACCGTATCGCTCACCGCCTGCAGCGCACGGTGCAGCATCGGCACCGTCTGGGCGAGGTCGATGATGTGGATGTTGTTGCGGACGCCGTAGAGATACGGGGCCATCTTCGGGTTCCAGCGGTGCTTCTGGTGACCGAAGTGAACGCCGGCCTCGAGCAGCTGGCGCATGGAGTAATCGGGAAGTGCCATAGTAAGGGTCGTCCTTTACCGGTTGTGCCTCCGTGGGATAGCCAGATCGGATGTCTGGCACCGGAGGGATCCGAACAACGACAAAGCGCCGCCGGAGCCCGAGCCCCACGTGTGGAATGCGCGCCTTATAGGCGGGAGAAGGCAAAAGGGCAAGCCGTCTCGCGGCCGCCCGTGTCCTGCGCGCTTATATGGTGACCGTGAGGGGCAGCGTGAAGGCCCCTGCCCGCCTCAGATGATCGAGCGGCGCGAGGCGATTCCGCCGTCGACGGTCACGATCGTGCCGGTGATGTAGCCGGCACGATAGGAGGCGAGGAAGACGATGAGGTCGGTCACCTCATGCACATGCGCCGGCCGGCCGAGCGGATAGGTGCTCTCCAGTTCGCCAAAGCGATTCTCGTCGCCGAGCAGATCCTTCGCCCGCTTCTTGAGCATGTTGTAGATGCGGTCCGTGTTGACCGGCCCCGGATTGACGCCGACGACGCGGATCTTGTCGTCGAGGCTGGAGCCGCCCAGCGCGCGGGTGAAATGCATTAGGCTCGCATTGCCGACGGCGCCGGCGATGTAGCGCGGGTCGGTGACCTCGCCGCCATTGCCGATATTGTTGATGATGACGCCGCCGCCCGCCGCCTTCATGCGCGGATAATAGAGCCGGCACAGATTGATATAGCCGAAGACCTTCAGCTCCCAGCCGGCGCGCCACTTCGCCTCGTCGATGTCGAACAGCGAGCCCGAGGGAATGACGCCGGCATTGTTGACCAGGATGTCGACGTCGCCAACCGCATCGGCGAGCCGCTCGGCGGCGCCGGCCTCGGTCAGGTCCAGAGGATGCAGATCGACGGTGAGGTCAGGGGCGTCGGCAAGAATGTCGGTCCGGATGGCGGCGAGCTTCTCCGCATTGCGCGCCGTCAGCGCCAGCGTGCAGCCCTCTTCGGCGAACGCCTTGGCAAGACCCGCCCCGATCCCCTGCGAAGCGCCGGTGATGAGGACCTTCTTCCCGGTCAGACGCAGATCCATGAAATTCTCCTGTTGTGGCAATGGGTCGGGCCGGCTGAGTCGTGCGAAGTGCTCGCATGGATCCGGCGGCTCGTGAGGGGTAGGTGAGCCCGCTTCATCGATCTGATCCGATCGTGCGGACATCGCGCCAGAACGCCATCGTGCTGGCTTCCTCCGGCGGGACGGAGCGGGAAAGCTGGCCGTGCTCGAACAGGAAGCGCTCGGCGTCCCGCACGCGGGCGGGATCGATATAGCCGATCCCCCTCGCCTCCCCGTCGCCAAGACGGGCCAGCGCGGCGACCTCGCGGATCATGACGGCCTGATGGACGGGATCGAGATCGGGGCTGCGGCGCAGGACGGCGGCGACCGCCTCGTCCTGCCGTTCGAAGGACCTCAGCCATCCGCGCAGGCTCGCCGTCAGAAAACGGCCGACGACATCGGGCCTCTCCTGCACGGTGCGGTCCGCGGCGATGATGGGATCGCGCGGGATGACGATGCCGAAATCGGCCGGATCGAACGCGACGAGATCGTCGATGCCGGACGCTTCAAGCTTCGGCAGCTGATTGTAGAACGTGGCCGCGGCGACGGCGACCTCGCCATCGACAAAGGGCTGCATGCTGGCCGCCTGCATGACCTCGTCGACCGTCGCGAGGTCCACGCCGGCGCGCCGCAGCATCGCACGCAGGATGAGATGCACGCCCGTGTACCACGTGCTCAACCGCCGGCCCGCGAAGTCCTCCAGCGACCGGATGCCGGAGCCGCGCCGGGCGACGTAGACGACATCGATCTTCTGGAACAGCGCGGCGATCGCCACCACCGGCAGGCCTGCGGCACGCGCCGCGAGAACGCTTTCGATGCCCCCACCCTGCGCGAAATCCGCTTCGCCCGTCGCGACGGCGACCTCCGGGTCGACGCCCGGCCCGCCGACGCGGATATCGACGTCCAGGCCGACCTCCGCATAGTAGCCGGCGTCCTCGGCCACATAATACCCGGCGAACTGGGCCTGATGCAGCCATTTGAGCTGAAGCGAGACGGCGTCCGTCATTCCTGCCCGTCCCGTGTTGTCTCCAGCACGACCGAGAGCGGCACCGGGCGCAGCGGAATGCGCGGCGGATTGAACCCGGCCTCGCGCGGCGTGATGCCGGTCTCGGCGGCGGCGATCGCGGCGACGGCCGCGCCGCAGATGCGGCCCTGGCAACGGCCCATCCCGGCCCGCGTCCAGATCTTGGCACCTGCGACGGCGTCGGTTCCGTCGGCAAAGGCGGCAGCGATGTCGGCGCGCGTGATTTCCTCGCAGCGGCAGACGACCGTGTCGTCTCGAGCGAGCGTCACGAGGTCGGCAGGCGGCGCATAGAGCCGTCCGAGCCCATCGGAGAAGGCCCGTGCGCGGGCGAGTTGTTCCGCGAGGCTCGCACGCTCGCCCTCGTCGCCGGCGGTATCGGCGCCGAGATCGGCCGCGGCGGAAAGTCCCGCGAGGCGCCCCGAGAGCCGGGCCGGAACGGCGCCGGCAATGCCCGTCACTTCGCCGGCGGCATAGACGCCTTCGACCGAGGTTCGTCCGCTCGCCCGGTCGGTGACGCAATGCCAGCCGCCGAGAGCGGGGTCATGCTCGTGGCGGCAGCGCAGCAGCGCGGTCAGCTCGATCATCGGCCGGAAGCCCCAGCCAACCAGCAGCGCATCGATCCCGCCGATGGTCTCGGAACGCGCGCGATCGATTCGCCCGCTCCGATCGACCGGCGCGATACGAACCGCCGTGACGCGCTCGCTACCGATCGCCTCGGTGACGATCCAGCCGCTACGGCGCTCGGGAATGGCGCGAGCCCCCGCCAGCAATCGCGCCGCCTCGCGCCAGCGGCCGGGATGGCGGGCGAGATGGGCGATGATCGCCGAGTCCGTCGGCCGGGCCTCGATCAGCGCGACCGGCGGCTTGCCGAGCTTCACCAGCGTCTCGGCAACCGCCATCAGGAACGGACCGCTGCCGGCCAGCACGACCCGCTCACCGGCGCTCGTTCCGCCGAGCTTGGCGAGGCGCTGGCCGGCGCCGGGCGTCATGACGCCCGGCAAGGTCCAGCCCGGAAACGGCATCGCGCGGTCATGCGCGCCGGTCGCGACGATGATGGCGCGCGGCGTGAACTCGATCGGGCCGTCGGCGGCGTTGGCCAGCACCCGGCGATCCGGAAAAGCTGCGAACACCTCGGCGCCGGAATGGAACGCGACGCCGGTCGCCTGCGCCTTCGCGATCGCCGCAGCGCCCTTGCTCCCCTGTGCGGAGAGCGGCGGCGCGCCGGTCGGATCCTGCATCCAATACTGTCCGCCCGGCCGGAATCCGGCGTCGACGAGGTCGACGGCAATGCCCGCTTCCGCCGCAGCCCGCGCGGCTTCGAGGCCCGCCGGGCCGCCGCCGACGACGAGAAGATCCGTGTCGATCCGCCTCATGAGCGCACCGTCTCGACGCGCATGCCGGCGCGGATCGGCGTGACGCAGGCGCGCACGCCCTCGCGCCCATCGACACGGACCAGGCAATCGAAACACACACCCATGCCGCAGAAGACACCGCGCGGCGCGCCGTCCTTGGCCGTATGGCGCAGCACGGCGTTCAGCTCGCGATGGAGCAGCGCGCCGAGCGGGCGCCCCGCCTCCGCCTCGACCGCGCGGCCGTCGAGATCGATAGTGACCAGCGTACTCATGCCGCCGCCTTCATGTCGAACCGCGCCGGGTCATAAAGATCGCGCCGGAACGGGCTTTCGCGGCCGCCAACAAAGTCGGCAATGATGCGCGCCATGCCGAGCGAGCGGACGAAGCCGGTGCCGCCATCGCCAGCGGCGATGAAAAGCCCATCCGGTCCGGCGGGCCCGGTCAGGAAGCGGTCATCCGGCGTCACTGCCTCGTAGCGCACCCAGGAGCGTAGCAGGTCGATCTGCACGAACGCCGGGAAGAGGAAGAGCAGCGTCGCAACCGAATCGCGGATGAAGGCGCGGTCGACCTCGGGAATGTCGTCCGGGCTGCCGGCCGCCGTGACGCCGCCTTCAAGGACGGTGTTGAACAGGATTTGGCCACTCATCGCCTGCTGGATCTGCGTATAGCCGGCATCGACGCCGCCCTCCGCCTTGCAGGCGCCGACGACGGTGCGGATCGAAGGTGGGACGGAGACCGTGGCGAGGCACTGCGCCTTGCGCGGCACGATCGGGAGGTCGACACCGGCCGTCGCGGCGAGCTTCGCGGTCCAGGGCCCGCCGGCCAGGACGACGATCCCCGCCTCGATCGGACCTTCGGCGGTCTCGACTCCGGCGATCCGGCCGCCGGCAAGGCGGAGGGCGGTAACCGGACGGCGGCTGACCAGCGTTGCACCCGCCGCCTGCGCCGCCTCGAGCAGGCGCCGCACGGCGAGGAAGGGATTGACCACGGCCGAATTGGGCGACCAGGTCGCGGCATGGATCGGACCGGTCAGCTCCGGCTCGATGCGGCGCACGGCGTCCGGGTCGAGCAGGGTCGGCGAGAGGCCTGCGGCCGTCTCGATGCCGATCCATTCATCGGCGGATCGGCGCTCGCTCTCCTGCTTCAGGAAGCGCAACTGGCCACAGCGGGAATATTCGAAATCGGGCGCGACGCTGGCGAAAGCCGCCCATTCGTCGCAGCACCATTTGAGGAGCGGCAGTTCGTCCTCATCCATCATATGCGTGCCGATGCAGGCGAGGCTCGCGCCGGAGACCGCGCCGCCGGGCACGCCCTGCTCGACGATGACGACGCGGCGGCCCGAAACGGCGAGCGCGCGCGCAACGGCCGCGCCCACCACCCCGGCCCCGACGACGACCGCGTCCGCCTTCATGCCCGCACCCGGTTTCATCCCCAAGCCGCGCTCCGCACAGCCTCCGGCGCGGCGCGCCAGAAGCGATCGTCGACCAGACCCTCTTCCGCCGGCGCATGCCCTTCGACTTCCGCCATCGCGACCAGCGCCTGGCGGACATGCTTCAGATCGGGATAGCCGAGCCCCTGCGTCAGCGTCGCGCCGGCCAGCGCGAGCGCGCGGATATCGGCAAGCTGGCCCTCCTGTTCGAGCCGCGCCATATCGGGCCGCAGCCGGCAGCAGAGCGCGATCGCCGCCTCGAGATCGTGGAAGGCCTTGGTCCAGCCCGTCAGCGCCGCATTGACCACGGCCTGAACGATGTGCGGGTTGGCGGCGACGAAATCGCGCCGGGCGATGAGCCCGTCCTTGAGCAACGATGCGCCATAGTCGGCGGCGCGGAAGAGGACGAAATCGTCGAGCGATCCGGCAGCGTGCTCCAGATGATGGATCTCGTGATAGGTCGTCATCTGCGCGCAGTCGACGCGCCCCTCGATCATGGCGGCGACTGTGTCGCCCACCGCAATCCGCTCATAGGCGTCGAGCGCGAGGCCGGCGCGCTTCAGCATGAAGGTGAGTTCGAGATCCTCGCGGCCCGGCCAGACGCCGATGCGATGGCCGGCGAGATCAGCCGGCCGCGCAATGCCGGCGCTGCGCCGCGCCGGATAGACCAGCGCGCTCTCCTGCTGGATCGCGAGCAGGAAGACCAGTTCGTCCGAACGGCCGCTTTCCAGCATGTGCGACGGGCTCGCTACGGCGAAATCGACGTCGCCGTCGAGCAGCGCGGCGATCGGGCCCTTGGCGAAATCGAGCGGCACGCATTTGAGGTCGAGCCCGGCATCGCGCGCCAGCCCCTCATGCTCGGCGATCAGGTAGCCGGCGAATTGCGGCTGCGGATGCCAGAGAAGGCGGATCTTGATCTGCTGCACGTCGTCTCGCCTATCCATAACGCTTGCCACCGGCGAACCAGTCGTCGAACCGCTCCGCCGTCGAGACCAGCACATTGCGCTTCCTCTGGTACGAGCGGAGCGCGTCCCAGCCATTCTCGGTGCCATAGCCGCTGTCGCCGAATCCGCCCCAGATCGAGCGCGGATCGTTCTTGTGATGATCGTTCACCCAGATCATGCCGGCGCGCACCTTGCCGGCCATCCGATGCGCGCGCGCGACATCGCGCGTCCAGATCGAAGCGCCGAGGGCATAGGGCGTGTCATTGGCGATGGCGAGCGCCTCGGCCTCGCCGGAGAACGGCGTCACCGCCGCGATCGGGCCGAACACCTCCTCACGGAACAGCGTCATCGACGGCGCGACATCGGCGAAGACCGTCGGCTCGACATAGTTGCCGCCCGAGAACGGCGCCGGCAGCGACGGCACGCCGCCGCCCGCGACGAGCCGGGCGCCTTCCGCCTTCGCCGTCGCGATATAGGCGAGGCAGCGGTCACGCGAGGCGGCCGAGATCACCGGGCCGATATCGGTCGCGACGTCGGCCGGATCGCCCTGCCGCAGCGCCTGGACGCGCCGCACGAAGGCTTCGAGGAACGGCTCATAGATCGCCTGCGCGACGATGAAGCGGCTGGCGGAAACGCAGGTCTGCCCCGCCGCAACAAAGGCGGCGAAGACGGCGCCGGCCGCCGCCTCCTCGACGTCGCTGTCCTCGAAGATCACGACCGGCGTCTTGCCGCCGAGCTCCAGCGTGCACGGCACGAGACGCGCGGCGGCAGCAGCCGCGACCTTGCGGCCCGTGGCCGTGCCGCCGGTCAGGTCGATATGGCGCACCGCCGGCGCGTTGCAGACGAGCGAGCCGGTCGAGCCGTCGCCGGTGACGACATTGACGACACCCGCTGGAATCCCCGCCTCGCGGCACCATTCTGCCAGCAGCAGCGGCGTCGCCGGGGCAAGCTCGGACGGCTTCACCACAACGGTGTTGCCGGCAGCGAGCGCGGCGGCGAGCTTCTTGACGAGGATGAGGATCGGATGGTTCCACGGCGTCAGCAGCGCGCAGACGCCATGCGGCTCATAGGCCGTATAAGAGAGGAAGCCGCCGCGGAGGCGATTGGATTCGCCCTCGAGGCCCGCGGCGATACCGCCGAAATAGTCGAGCCATTCGGGAATGCGGCCCATCTGCGCACGCATCTCGCGGATCGGCCGCCCCGTGATCGCGGATTCGAAGGTCGCGAGTTCGCCGATGCGGCTGCGCACGATCTCGGCCAGCGCCCGCAGATGCCGGCCACGATCAAGCGCATCCAGCGCGCCCCAGGCCGGCGCCGCCGCCGAAGCGGCATCCATCGCCGCCGCGACATCGTCGGCTCCGGCGAGCGGCACCGCGCCAAACTGCGCGCCGCTGGCGGGGCTGACGACAGGGATAGCGGCCGTCGAGCGGGCCTCCTGAAACGCGCCGCCATAATGCAGCAGCCGGCCCGACAGGAACGGCAGTTCCGACCAGCTTGCGGTGTCCGTCGTCATCGCTTCGGCTCCGGACGGGCGAGGCCGAGATGATCGCGGAGCGTCGTGCCCTCATAATCGGCGCGAAACAGGCCGCGCTCCTGCAGGATCGGCACGACCAGATCGACGAAATCGTCGAAACCGCCCGGGAAATAGGGAGGCATGATGTTGAAGCCGTCGGCGGCGCCGTTCTCGAACCAGTGCTGCAGCGTATCGGCGACGGTCTCGGCCGAGCCGCACAGGACCCAGTGCCCGCGCGCCGCGGCAGTCAGATTGTAGAGATCGCGCAGCGTCATGTTCTCGCGCCGCGCCTTGGCCAGCATGACGCTAGCAAAGGCATGATAGGCGTCGGACGGCTTCAGATCGTCCGGGATCGGGCCGTCGAGATCATAGACGCTCATATCCTTGCCGAAGCGGTCGGAGAGCATCGCGACCGCGTTCGTCGACGAAACGAAGCTTTGCAACGTCTTCAGCTTGTCGAAGGCCTCGCGGTCGGTGCGACCGACGACCGGCATCACGCCGGGCAGGACGGTGACATGCTCGGCCTGCCGGCCGAATTCGGGCAGCAGAGCCTTGAACGACGCATATTGCTTCTGCGCTTCGTCGAAATCCTGCACGACGGAGAAGACGACATCGGCGGTGCGGGCCGCGAGGCGCTGGCCGGGCGCCGAGCCACCGGCCTGCAGCACGATCGGCTGGCCCTGCGGCGAGCGGCCGATATTGAGCGGCCCCTTCACCTGGAACCATTTGCCGTCATGGTTCAGCGCATGGACCTTGGCGGGATCGATATAGAGCCCGCTCGCGCGGTCCGCGACGATGGCGTCGTCGTCCCAGCAATCCCAGAGCTGCTTCACGACGCCGACGAACTCCTCGGCGATCTCGTAGCGGAGCGCATGGTCCGGATGCGCGCGGCCGAAATTGGCGCCGGTCACCGCGTTCGACGTCGTCACCGCGTTCCAGGCGGCGCGACCATTCGAGATATGATCGAGCGAGGCGAAGGCGCGCGCCGTGCTGAAGGGGTCGCCATAGGTCGTCGACGCGGTCGCGCCGAGGCCGATATGCTTGGTCGTGACCGAGAGCGCCGAGAGCATGGTGAGCGGCTCGAGCCGGGCCGTATAGGAGGGATGCGCGGCCGGGTCGGCATAGAGATTGTCGCCCATGAAGATCAGGTCGAACTTGCCGCGCTCGGCGATCCGCCCGATCTCCTGGATCTGGCTCAAGTCCTGAAAACTGTCGAAGGCGCCGGGATAGCGCCAGCCAGCGATATGGCTGCCCGTTCCGAGGATGAACAGGCCGAGATGAATCTGTCGCTTGGTCATTTGAGCACCGAAATCAGCATGTCGGCGAAGCCGGCCGTGTCGGCCTTGCGCACGATGCGGGCATTGGGCGTCTTCTTCTCCCAGCCCTCGACCATGCCGGCCGGATAGACGGCGGAGAAGCCGCGGGTCGTCTCGCCCCCGACCTCCATCTCGACGACCACCTCGGCGCTTTCGAGGATCAAATCCTCGTCGATCGCCATGGCGGTGGTCAGCGAATCCGGATGCGTGTTCATGATCGCGCCATAGCGCTCTTTCGCCGTCTTCATCGGCGTCTGCGACACGTCCATGTAGAATTGCGACAGCTTCGTGCCGAGACCGGCGATCCGCTCGATCGTGTCGGCATGGAAGAAGCCGGAGGAGAGCGTCAGCGTCCAGGTCGAGAGCGTGACGTTGAAGCCGGCTTCCAGCACGATCTTCGCCGCCTCGGGATCGACGTAGAAATTGAACTCGGCCGCGGGGGTGACATTGCCGACCGCATTGTCGGTGCCGCCCATGATCCAGAGCTGCTTCAGCGCCTTGGCGATGCGCGGCTCCTTCAAATAGGCGAGCGCGATATTGGTCAGCGGCGCCTGCGCGATGATCGATATCTCGCCGGGATTGGCCATGACGAGGTCGATGATGGCGTCGATGGCGTGCTTCGCCTCGGGGCGCTGCTTCGCCTTCTCGAACACCATCTCGCTCATGCCGTTGGAGCCGTGATAGCTCGCGGCGCGCCAGCGGCCCATCAGCGGGCGGGCGCTGCCGAGATAGACCGGCACCTCCCCGCCCCGCCCCGCGACCTCGATCGTGTGCAGCGCGTTCTCGACCTGCAGGTCGAAGGCGACATTGCCATTGCAGATCGTCACCGCCTCAAGGCTGGCATTGGGATGCAGGAGGCCGAGCAGCAGCGAGAAGCAGTCGTCGCCGGCGGTATCGGTGTCGATGATCAGTCGCGTGGTCACGGTCGCTCAATCCAGAAATGCAAAGCCCATGGTACGGGCGTGATAATGGAGGCCGCCATCCTGAACGATCAGGAACATGGCACGTTCGCCGCTGTCATTGTGATGCGAATGCGGCTCGGTCGCCGGCGTCACCAGCGTCGCATAGGGCGACCAGTCGCAACGCTGGCCGCCGACCATCGAATAGCAATGATCGCCCTTGAGGATCAGCGTGATCGCCGCCGAATTGTGCCGGTGCGCGCGCTGCTGCTCGCCGGCCGGAACCGTGTTCAGCGACAGGGTCAGCGTCGGCAGGATGTTGCGGGCCGCCTCCTGCCGGTCGGAGGAGAAGATGAGCGCGATGCCGGACGTGGTGGCGTTCTGCGACGCCTCGACGACCTTTTGCAGCTGCGCCGCGATCTCGGCCGCCGGATAGTGCACGGCATCGACGGGCGCCGCGGCCGGTTCCGCCGGACGGAGCGAATCGAAGGCGAGCTGCGGTTCGTTGGTCACGACCCAGAGCACCGCGCCGCCGTCGCCAGCGGAGAGCGCCGTGGACACGCCGCCCGGCGTCAGGAAGACATCACCGGGACCGAAGACGAAGCGTTCATCACCCGTCGTCACCGAGCCGGAGCCGCGGATCACGTACCAGATCGCGCCGGTCGCCCGGAAATCGGCAGTGAGCGTATCACCCGGCGCGATCGAGGCGTAGCGCGCCAGCATGAGCGGCGTCGTCGCCGGAAAGGACGAGTCGATTGCCGCCGACTGGTCGCAGGGATGAAAGGCGGTCACGCCGGACCCAAGCGCACGCTCAGGCTCGTCGAGGAAGCGCGTCGCCGGCACGGGCGGCAGCTTCACGTTGAACGCATTGCCGGAATTGAAGAAGCGCGCACGGGCCTCGGCGGCGCCGGCCGGCGCCGAAGGGAGTTGGACCGGCATGTCCGCCATGTCGATCGCGGCCGGCTTCGGGGCGGGTTGGCTCGACATCGGATCTCTCCTCAAAGCACCGGACGGCGGCGATGCCAGTCCGTCACCGTCTGATAGGCATGGGCGACACGGCAGATCAGCGCCTCGGCGAACGGCCTGCCGACGAATTGCGCGGCAACGGGAATGCCTTGGCTGCTTTTCGCACAGGGAACCGTGATCGTCGGATAGCCGCACACATCGAAGGGCGCATTGAACGGCCCCACGGCGAGAATCCCATCCGGATCGGGTCCGAGCGTGCTCATATAGGCGAGCGTCGGCCCGGCAACGGGCAGAGTAGGCACCAGAAGCAGGTCGATCGGCTCGAACATCAGCGCGACCGCGCCATTGAATTCGCGCCGGGATTTCAGCGCCTCGGCGAGTTCGAAAGCCGTCACCTGGCTGCCGAAATCGAGCAGTGCCGCGAGCCGTTCGCCATATTCGGCGCGCCGTGACGGGAAGCTGTCGCGATGGGCGATCGCCGCCTCGATCGCGCATTGCGTGTGCCAGCCATAGAGAATGGCGCGCACATCCGGGAAGCTCACATCGACGAAGCGGGCGCCGAGCTGCTGCATGACCTCGACGACACCGGCGATCGCGGCGAGAACCTCGTCGTCCGCCCTGGACCGCATGAAGGCCCAGTCGATGCCGATCGTGAGGCCGGCGACACCGCCCTCGATCTCGGCGAGATAATCCGGCACGGCGACCGGCGCGGCGGTGGGATCGTTCGGGTCGGGCCCGGCGATGACGCCGAGCAGCGCCGCCGCATCCCGCGCCGAACGCGCCATCGGCCCGACATGATCGAGCGATTCGGCCAGCGGGAAGACGCCATGCCGCGAAACGCGGCCCCATGTCGGCTTGATCCCCGTCAGCCCGCAGCAGGCCGACGGAAGGCGGATCGAGCCGCCCGTATCGGTGCCGAGCGAGCCATAGGCGAGGCCCGACGTGACGGCGACGCCGGAGCCGCTCGACGAATTGCCCGTCCAATGCGCATCGCCGAACGGATTGATCGGCTCGGTGATCGTCGGATGGTGCTGCGCGTAGACGCCCTCGGTCGCCGTCAGCTTGCCGAGCATGATCGCGCCGGCATCGCGCAGGCGCTGCGTCGGGGTCGATTCGTGCGGGGCCTGCCAGTCCTCGAAGATCGACGAGCCGAGGCCGGTCTTGATGTCGGTCGTGAAGAAGACGTCCTTCACGGCGACCGGGATGCCGTGCACCGGGCTTCTACGGAGGCCTGCGGCGATTTCCGCATCGGCCCGCGCCGCCTCGGCGAGCGCCTGTTCGGGCTCGATCGCCACATAGGAATGCAGGCCGTCATCATAGCGGGCGACCCGGTCGATCATGAGGTGCGTCAACGCAACGGAGGTCACCTCGCCGCTGTCGAGACGCGGCGCCAGATCCGTGAATTCCGCTGCCCAGAGATCCTGCTCGGTCATGTCTTCATCCGGCTTCGATCGGCCGCGAGTCCCCGCCGCCCGTTCCGCGTATACAATAAATGACATTCTGGATATTCAGTGCCCATAATGTGAGCGGCGACCGCCCAGAAGCGGTGCGTTCCACGCGAGACGGGCTCAAGGCTATCGATCGGCGGAGTCCTTATAGAGGGATCGACCGTTCCAAGCGTTGCCGACCGTCTGGCATGCATATTGCTGAGCGTTTTCTGCATACACCAATCGGAGTGTCGGACATGACGTTCTTCAAGCATGGACTCGCCGCAGGCCTCTTCGCCGTGGCAGCCGCATTGTCTGCGACAGCGCCTGCCGGCGCTGCCGAACCGGTTTCCGTTCGCCTCAAATGGCTGCCGCAGGCGCAGTTCGCCGGCGTCTATGTTGCCAAGGCCAAGGGCTTCTACAAGGACGCCGGGCTCGACGTCACGGTCAATCCGGGCGGCCCCAACATCAATGTCGAGACGCTTGTCGCCTCCGGCGCCGACACGTTCGGCGTCGCCTCCGGCACCGAGGGCGTGCTCTATTCGCGCGAGAAGAAGCTGCCGCTCAAGGCGATCGCCATGTCGCAGCAGATGACGCCCTTCGCCTATGTCGCCTACACCGAATCCGGCATCAATTCGGTCAAGGACTTCAAGGGCAAGAAGGTCGCGACCTGGATGGTCGGCCCGCAATACACGCTCTATTCCGTCCTCGCCGCCGAAGGCGTGCCGCAGGCCGACGTCAACATCGTCTCGCAGCCCTTCTCCATGCAGCCCTTCATCGACAAGCAGTTCGATGTCGCGACGGTCACGCTCTACAACGAGCTGAACACGCTGAAGGAGCAGGGCATCGACAACATCAAGCTGTTCATGCCCGACGATTCCGGCGTGACCACGCAGCAGGACGCGATCGTCACCTCCGAGAAGATGATCGCCGAGAAGCCCGAGCAGGTTCAGGCCTTCCTGAACGCGACGCTCAAGGGCTGGAAATACGCATTTGAGCACAAGGACGAAGCCGTCGACATCGTCATGGCGTCGGGCCCCGGCCTCGAGCGCAAGCATCAGGAGCTGATGCTCAACGAGATCGAGCGTCTGATGGTGGCCAAGCTCGGCACGTCCGAAGGCCTCGGCGCGATCGACCTCGTCTCGATCGGCAAGGTGCAGGACGATCTGATCAAGTTCGGCGCGATGAAGACGCCCGTCGACATCAAGGGAGCTTTCGACACCTCGTTCTGGGCGAAGGTCCCGGCCGAAGACAAGAAGATGTAGTTTTCGGCCAAGCCCCACAGCGGCCGAAAAGCCGGCGACCCACCGCAGACGATCGCGGCGGGTCGCCGAGTTCGGTCGCGAAGCAAAGTTGCAGCAAGCGAGGAGAGCGGATGGCCGATCTGGCGCAAGCTCAGGCCGGGGCCACGATGCCCGGGCAGCCCTATATGGAACTGGTCAATGTCTGGAAGCGCTTCGGCGAAGGCGACAAGCAGACGGTCGCCGTCCGCAATGTCGATCTCGCCATCCAGCCGGGCGAGTTCGTCACGCTGATCGGGCCGTCGGGCTGCGGCAAGTCCACGCTCTTCAACATGATCGCCGGCCTGCTGCCGTCGGATTCCGACGGCTCGATCCTCGTCAAGGGCAAGGCCCAGCAGGATGGCGCGCTGCTCGGCAAGGTCTCGTTCATGCCGCAGCGCGACCTGCTCTTTCCCTGGCGCACCGTGCTCGACAACGCGACGCTCGCGCTGGAAGTCGAAGGCATGCCGAAGCGGCTCGCCCGGCAGAAGGCCGAGGCGCTGTTCCCCGAATTCGGGCTCAAGGGCTTCGAGCAGCACTATCCGCATCAATTGTCCGGCGGCATGCGCCAGCGCGTCGCGCTGATGCGCACCTTCCTGTTCGAGCGCGACCTGATCCTGCTCGACGAGCCCTTCGGCGCACTGGACGCTTTGACGCGCTCCATGATGCAGCGCTGGCTGCTCGACATCTGGGAGAAGCACCGCCGCACCGTGCTCTTCATCACCCATGACATCGACGAGGCGATCTTCCTCGGCGACAAGGTCGTTGTCATGACGGCGCGTCCCGGTACCATCAAGTGCCAGGAAACCATCACGCTGCCGCGCCCGCGCGACGTCTCCGTGGTGACGACACCGGAATTCATGGAAGTGAAGAAGAAGCTCCTCGCCGTCGTCGAGGAAGAGAGCCTGAAGACCTTCGCCAGCGCGACGATGCGCCCATGAGCCTTCAGTCCGCCGTCCGCTCGCCCTATGCCGCGGTGCTGATCGTCGCGGCGCTGTGGCTCGTCTGCGTGCCGCTCTTCTCCATCCCGCCGCGCTATCTGCCGCCGCTCCCGGCCGTGATCGCGGACGGCGTCTCGGTCTGGCCCGATCTCGCGGCCGGCTTCTGGCGCACGCTGGTTGAAACCGTGCTCGGCTTCCTCGCCGGCTCGCTGCTCGGCATCACCTTCGGGATCGCCTTCGCCGCATCCAAGACGCTCGAACGCGCCTTTTTCCCGATCTTCGTCGCGCTGCAGACCGTTCCGGTCATCGCCTTCGGCGCGATCGTCGTGATCTGGTTCGGCAATACGATTTTGGCCAAGGTCGTGATCGCGCTCTATCTCGCCTTCTTCCCCGTCGCCGTGAACACGTTGCGCGGGCTCGAACAGGCCGATCCGCAGCGCATCGCGCTGATGAAAAGCTTCGGCGCCTCGCGGCTGACGCTGTTTCGCAAGCTGCTGCTGCCGACCGCCGCGCCGAACATCCTGATCGGCATGAAGCTCGCCGTGGCGCTCAGCCTTGCCGGCGCCGTCGTCGGCGAATGGTTCGGCGATACGGTCGGCCTCGGCGTGATGCTGTTGCAGGCGCTCTATTTCGAGCTGATCCCGCGTGTCTGGGTCCTCATCATCGCCTGCGGCGCGCTCGGCACGCTGCTTTATGGCGCCCTCGCCCTTCTCGAACGGAGGTTTGTCTGGTGGCGTCCGGATTGAACGCGCTTCGCAGCGCCCTCCCCGTCGCGGCCGCCCTGCTGGCCCTGCTGCTCCTGTGGCAGTTCGGGACCACGGCGCTCGACGTCCCCGCCTATATCCTGCCGAAGCCGGCGGAGATCCTCGCGACCGCTCTCGGCCGCATCGGCTTCTTCGGCGGCGAACTCTATGTCACGCTGGTCGAGGCCGTCGGCGGCTTCCTGATCGGATCGGTCCTCGGAATTCTGCTCGCCGTCGCCATGATCCTCCTGCCGGTGCTGGAGGTAATGCTGATGCCGCTCGCCATGGTCATCAATGCGGTGCCGTCGATCGCCTTCGTGCCGCTGGTGCTGCTCTGGTTCGGCCTCGGCATGAGCTCCAAGATCGCGATCGGCGCGCTCGCCGTCGTCTTCGTCGTGCTGCTCAACCTGCTGTCCGGCTTGAAGCGCCCCGAGGCCGAATCGATCAATCTGCTGCGCTCCTTCGGCGCCAGCCGACTCGGCATATTGTGGCGCCTGCAATTGCCTGCCGGCATGCCGGCGCTGGTCACCGGCCTTCGCGTCGGTCTGGCCCGCAGCACGATCGCCGTCATCGTGGCGGAGATGATGGGTGCCTATAGCGGGATCGGGCAGGTCATTTATCAGGCGACCGCACAGGTCGATTCTCTGACGGTCTGGGCGGCGGTGTTCGTCGCCTCGCTCGGCAGCCTCGCGCTCTATGGCGTGCTGGTCGCGCTGGACCGCAAGCTCGTATGGTGGAGATGAAGATGGCGTCCTTCCCGAACAACACCGATCCGGCGCTCGATGTCGGGACAAGGGACGAGGCGGCGCTGCGCATCCAGCTCGCCGCCTGCTTCCGCCTGATCGCGCATTTCGGCATGGACGATCTGATCTACAATCACATCTCCGTCCGCCTGCCGGGGCCCGAGCATCATTTCCTGATCAACCCCTATGGCCTCTTCTTCTCGGAGATCAATGCCTCCTGCTTCGTGAAGATCGACCTTGACGGCAACAAGGTCGAGCCGAGCGACCATGAGGTGAACCAGGCCGGCTTCGTGATCCATTCGGCGATCCATTCCGGCCGCGAGGACGCGCTCTGCGTGCTGCACACCCATTCCGAAGCGGCGACCGCCATCTCGGCGTTGGAGGAAGGCCTGCTGCCGGTCAGCCAGTTCGCCATGCGCTATCAGGGCCATATGGGCGTGCACGACTATGAGGGCGTCGCGATCGATACCGACGAGCGCCAGCGCCTGATCGACGATATCGGCCCGCACAACACGCTGATCCTGCGCAATCACGGCGTCCTGACCACGGGCCGCACGATCCAGGAAGCCTTCATCCTCATGTACTATTTCGAGAAGGCCGCGCGGGTGCAGCTTCTGGCGCAGACCGGCGTTGCCGGCGGCGCGCATTTCGCCCTGCCCGCCGAAGCCGTCACCGACAAGGCGGCGCGGCAATTCAACGAGCATCACGGCGATATCCGCGCGCCGGGAACGCGCGAATGGCCCGCCTTCATCCGCCTGCTCGACCGGACGGATCCGAGCTACCGCAATTGAATCCGCAGCGCTTCTCGTTGCATACGTGCGGCAGTCCTGCGAATACACTGGCCGTTGTATACCGGGCATCGGCTCAGGCTGACGGTTTCTGCCGAAGAAGGCGATCTGGGGAATGGCGATGAGCGCGCGCGAACGCGATCAACTGGCGGTCAAGGACGAGGAACCCGCCCTGCGATCCAGGAGCGGCACGCTTTCGGACGATCTGCGCAATGCGCTCGAGGAACAGATCGTCTCGGGCAAGCTCCCGCCTGGCGCCCGGCTCGACGAGGCGGAGATCGCGGCGCAGTTCAACGTCTCGCGCACGCCCGTTCGCGAGGCGCTGAAGGCGCTGACCGCCACCGGGCTCGTCGAGGTGCGCGGACGCCAGGGCGTCACCGTCGCGACGATCACCATTCCGATCCTGCTCGAAATGTTCGAGATGATGGCTGCGCTGGAAGGCCTCTGCGCCAAGCTCGCCGCCCGTCGCGCCACGCTGACGGAAAAGGCGAATCTCCGCGCGATCCACGCCAAGCTCGTCCAGGCGCTCGACTCGCAGGATCCCGAGCGCTTCTACGCGATCAATCACGAGTTCCACGACGCGCTCTACGACGCCGCGCATACGCATTTCCTGGCCGGACAGACGCGCGCGCTGCGCCGACGCGTCGCCGGCTATCGCCGGCACGTGACGCATCAGCCGGGCCGCATGGCCGCGACGATCGGCGAGCATGAGCGCATTCTGGAGGCAATCGAGCGCGCCGATGCCGAGACGGCGTTCCGGGCCGCGAGCGAGCATGTGAACCTGCTCGGCGACGACATGGCCGACTTCATCTCCTCCCTGCCGCCCGCCTTCACGCAGCCCGTCTGAGCCCCGTCACGCGAGGCGCTGGCTCAGGATCGCGAGCGCCAGCGCGTTGAAGGCGTCCGGCTGTTCCAGCATCGGGAAATGCCCGGCCGCAGCGACGTGGTGCAGCTCGAGATCGGGAAGCTCCAGCAGTTCGTTGCGCGCGGCGAGCAAGGCCGAATTGATCGTGACGGCGGGGACGGCCAACCCGTGCCAGCGATCCTCGATATCCCAGGCGAGCAGCGCTTCGAGCACGGCGACCGCGACCGGGCGCGGCATCGCCGCCATGGCGTCGCCGATCCACTGAACAATCGCCGGGTCGGCCGATTCGTCGGTGATGGCCCGCACCATGCCGCGTATGGTCGCGCCAAAATCGCCATCGAACGACGCGCAGCGCTCGCGGATCTCACCCGTCGGCCGGCGGCCATAAAAGGCCGCCTCGTTGAACGTGTCGACGCCCATCAGCAGGCGGCAGCGGTCGCCAAGCTGCAGCGCCGCCTCGACGGCGACGGCGCCGCCCATCGAATGCCCCATGAGAGCCAGCCGCTCGATGCCGAGCGAATCGGCGACCGCGACCACATCGCCGCCATAGCCGGCGATCGACCAGGCCCGGTCACCGGCACCGGCGTGCGCAGCGCCATGACCCGGCAGATCGAGCGTCACCAGACGGAAATGCTCCGACAGCGGCCGGATTTGCGGCGCCCAGAAATCCTGATTGCAGCTCCAGCCATGGATCATAAGAACCGCCGGCCCGGGACCGCCATGGTCGCGGACCGCGATCGGCAGCCCGTCCGGGGCGCTGATGATGAGCGAGCGAGCGGTGAACAGGTCATCGCCGGCCGATATCGCCTGCGCGTGATCTCGTGACATGCGGAGCATCCGGTGTTTGTATGCGCGAGGCCGATCGTAATGCAGGAAGCTGCCCCTCGGCCTGCCCATTCGCCGAGCATCAGCCGACCGCTATTTCCGCAATGCGCTGGCTTGACCGGGCTTATTCATAGAACCGATAACTGCATACAGAAACTCCGATCATGTGGACAACGCCGGCATGACAGACGCAGCGCCGACCATCATCGTTCCCGAGGCCATCCCGAGCGGCGGTCGCTTCTTCGCCATGCGGCTGAAGCCCGGCGAGGATGTCCTCGACACGCTGCAGGCCTTCGTCGCCGCGAACAACCTTCCCGCCGCGGCGATCGTGACCGTGGTCGGCAGCCTCACCCATGCGATGATCCGCTATGCGGCGCGGCCCGTCGGCGCGCTGCGCGAGGGGCTTTTCGAGATCGTCTCCATGATCGGGACGGTCGAG
This sequence comes from Kaistia hirudinis, assembly GCF_014196455.1. Classification (GTDB taxonomy): domain Bacteria; phylum Pseudomonadota; class Alphaproteobacteria; order Rhizobiales; family Kaistiaceae; genus Kaistia; species Kaistia hirudinis. Next base: position 31,009 of record NZ_JACIDS010000001.1, on the reverse strand, counting down.
GCGGCGGGCGCCCATGTGCACATTTCCTGCTCGGACGAGAATGGCGACATGTTCGGCGGCCACATGCTGTCGGGCTGCCTGGTGCGCACGACCTGCGAGATCGTGCTGATGGAGCTCACCGACCTGACCTTCGGCCGCGAGCCTTGCCCGATCTCGACCTGGGACGAGCTCGTCGTCCGTCGGCGCGCCTGATCCTCATGGCGAGCCTCACGAAGAAGAAATCGGACAAGCCCTCGCTGCTCTATACGGCGGGCGAGAGCTTCCTCCATCGCGCCAATCCCCTGACGAGCCTCTGCCTGCTGCTCTGGATGCTCTCGGCGGCCATCGTGCTGCCGACCGAGGGCACGGCGACGCTGACGCTGGCGGCGATCGCCGTCGCGCTGGTGACCGGCGTCGGCAAGAAGGCGCTGAAGCGGCTGCTGATCACCATGGTGCCGATCGGGATCGCGCTCACCGTCGTGCACGGCCTGCTCATCGACCGGCAGGATTTCGCCGCGCTCGGCCCGGTGCAGATCAGCGCCTCCGGCCTCGACTACGGGCTGCGCGTCTTCATGCGCGTCGCCTGCATGCTGATGGCGACGCTGCTCTTCGTCACGACGACGCATCCCGCCGACATGCTGAAGGCGCTGGACCAGCGCGGCGTGCCGGCCGGCATCGGCTATCTCATCGCGAGCCCCCTCCTCCTGATCGAACCGTTCACGGAACGCGCCCGCGGCATCCGCGATGCCCAGCGCGTGCGGGGTCTCAACCTGACCGGCTCGTGGAAAGCCCGGGCGGCGGCGCTGCCGGTCCTGCTCGTGCCGCTGATCACGCTGGCGCTGTCGGATCTCGATCACCGCGCCTCGGTGCTGTCCGGACGGGCCTTCCGCGCCAAGCCGCATCGCACCGTGATCAACGCGCCGCCGGATTCGACGCTCCAGATCTGGGTGCGTCGCCTCCTGCTCCTCCTTGCCGTGCTCCAACTGGGATTGCCATTGCTGTGGCGCCTCTGATCGAAGTTCACGACCTCCGCTTCCGCTATCCGCTGGCCAAGGCGCCGATCCTCGACGGCCTCTCGCTGGTCATCGGCGAGGGCGAGCGGGTTGCCATCCTCGCCCCCAACGCCGCCGGCAAGACGACGCTCGCCCGCTGGCTGGCCGGACATCTGCCCGATGGCGCGCTCAAGGCAGAAAGCGGCTTCGTTGCGATGGAAGGCCGCAACTGGAGCGAATGGGACGTCGCCGAGCGTGCCGCGGCGATCCAGTTCGTCGGCCAGGTGCCGTCGCAGCAGCTCTCCGGCTGCGCCTTCACGGTCTATGAGGAAATCGCCTTCGGCCCGTGCAATCTCGCACTGCCCGAAGCGGAGGTGCGTCGGCGCGTCGACGAGGCGATGGTCGTCTGCAACCTCGCCCATCTGGCGAACCGCGATCCGTTCACGCTCTCGGGTGGTGAACAGCAGCGCCTGTCGATCGCGGCGGCGCTCGCCATGCATCCCCGCGTGCTCGTGCTCGACGAGCCGACCTCCAATCTCGATCCGGAATCGCGCGACGACCTGATTGCGCAGATCGACAAGCTGCCCGGCGGCCTCACGATCATCGTCCTCGAAGTGGCGCTCCGGCCCTCGCTGGCGCTGGCGAACCGCTTCCTGCTGCTCGACGGCGGCCGGATCGTCGCCGATGGCACGGCCGGCGAGGTCCTGAATGATCCGCGCTGCATCGAGGCGCTCGGCATGACGTCGATCGCCGCAGCGATGGCGGGCCTGCGCGACGCCGGCGCCTGGCCGGGCGACAAGGCGCTGCCGCTCACGCTCGCCGAGGCGCGCGCGTCCCTGGGAGTTCAGCATGCTCGCGGTTGAAAACGTCACCTTCGCCTATGTCGAGGGCTCGCCGGTCCTCTCCGGGATCGATTTCTCCGCGTCGAAGGGCGAGGTCGTCGCCATCGTCGGGCGCAATGGCGCCGGCAAGAGCACGCTGCTGCGCCTTCTGAACGGCCTCTACCAGCCGGCCGAGGGCCGCGTCGTCGTCGATGGGCTTTCGACCAGCGACACGCCCGTGCACGAGCTCGCCCAGCATATCGGCACGGTGTTCCAGGCGCCCGAGCAGCAGATCTTCAATGCGACGATCCGCGGCGAGATCGCCTTCGGCCCCAAGCAGCAGGGCCTTTCGGGCGAGGCGCTGGACAAGCGCATCGCCGAGGTGCTGCAGCGGATCGGGCTGCCGGATTCCGGCGACGAGCATCCGCTCGATATCGACGCCTCGGCCCGCCGTCTCGTCGCCGTCGGCTCCGTGCTCGCCATGCAGCCGCCGATCCTGCTGCTCGACGAGCCGCAGCGCGGCCTCGACAAGGCGGCGATGCAGCGTCTCGAGACGATCATCGCCGAGGAGAAGGCGCGCGGCACGCTCGTCCTGCTGGTCTGCCACGACATGGATTTCGTGGCGCGCCGGGCCGATCGCGTGCTGGCACTCGCCCGCGGCGTGCTCTCCGCCGACAAGCTGACGGCGGAATTCTTCACCGACACCGCGCTCACGGAAGCCGCCGGCGTCGAAACGCCCGATGTGCTGAGCCTTTCGCTTGATCTTGGCTTGCCGCCATGCTTGACGCCTACGGCATTCACGCAGGCCTATATGACGCGACGCGTCGGCGGGACTTGACGGCGGATGCGCCGCAAGACTAGCCTTCGCAGTGCAGCATCGGACCCGAAGACGGGAGACGCTGCCAGCCTTCAGGGCCCTTCCCCTACCGTCTCAACATCTTCCCCGATTGCGAAGGGCAAGAAGCCTGGCGTCGGCATCCAGCTCGGAAAGCAGGATCCGCCATGGTAAAGACCGGCAAGCAGCATATCGAAAGCCTCAAGGACGGCCGCACCATCTATATCGATGGTCGCAAGGTCGCTGACGTGACCACCGACCCGGCCTTCGCGCACGCCGTCGCGACCGCCGGATCATTCTACGATTTCCAGGCAGCGCCCGAAAACATCGAGCAGATGACCTTCGTCTCGCCGAAGACGGGGGATCGCGTCAGCCGCGCCTGGCAGTTGCCGCGCAATCATCGCGAACTGGTCGAGCGGCGCCAGGCGCTGGAGCGCTGGGCCGCGCTGACCTGCGGCATGGTCGGCCGCTCGCCGGACCACGTCGCCTCGACGCTGGCCGGCTTCCGCATGGGCCTGCCGGCCTTCCGCGACAATGACCCGGCCCGCGCCGCGGCCGTCGAATCCTATTTCGACTATGCCCGCGACAACGACCTCTACCTCTCCTACGTCATCATCAACCCGCAGTCGGACAAGGCCAAGTCCGCCAGCGGCCAGCCCGATCCGCATCTCGTCGCCTCCATCGTCGACGAAGACGCCGAAGGCATCACGATCCGCGGCGCCAAGATGCTGGCGACGAGCGGCATCATGGCGAATGAGATCCTGGTCTCGGGGTTCAACGCGCTGCAGGCCGGCGACGAGGCCTATGCCTTCACGGCCGTGCTGCCGATCGGCACGCGCGGGCTGACGCTGATGTCGCGCCGCTCCTATGAGCAGGCGGCGACGTCGGCCTTCGACTATCCGCTCTCGACGCGCTTCGACGAGAACGATGCCGTCATCTATTTCGACGACGTGAAGATCCCGTGGGACCATGTCTTCGTCAACAAAGACCTGAAGATGGCGCAGGCGCAGTGGCACGAGACCCGCGCCCACGTCTACCAGAACTACCAGTGCATCATCCGGTTGATGGTGAAGCTGCGCTTCCTGCTGGGCCTCGCCCGCAAGATCGCAGAGATCAACAACATCATCAACTATCCGCAGGTCCGCGAGACGCTCGGCCTGCTCGCCGCCAAGGTGAATAATATCGAGGCGCTCATCATCGCCATGGAGGCGGCCGGCGAGCACTTCAACGGCTATTTCGTGCCGAACCGCACCATTCTCTGCACCGCGCAGGTAATCGCCCAGACGACCTATCCGGAGATCGCCGAGGCGATCCGCACGCTCTCGGGCGGCGGCATGATCATGGTCCCCTCCTCTTTTGCAGATTTCGAGACGCCGGAGACCCTTGCCATCATCGAGAAGACGCAGCGCTCCGTCGCGACGGATTCCGAAGGCCGCGTCAAGTTCATGAAGCTCGCCTGGGACGCGATCGGCTCCGAATTCGGCTCGCGGCACCTGCAATATGAAATGTTCTATTCGGGCCCGACCTTCGTCACGCGCGGTAATTCGTTCCGCTTCTTCGACTGGGACGGCGTGAAAGGGTTCGTCGACGACTTCATGGCGACCTATTCCCTCCCCGAGGGCGCAAGCCTGCGCCCGGCGGCCGAGTAAGCCGGGATGGACGCCGCCAACGCCCCGAGCGCGGACGACATCCGCCGCCTCGCCTTCGTCGATCACGGTCGCACGCCGCTCCGGCTCACCGAGGCCGGACAGCTCGCGGACCTCTCCTTCGCGGTCAAGGACCTCTTCGACATTGCGGGCTACCGCTCAGCCTGGGGCAATCCCGACCAGCTCCGCGACGGCGCAATAGCCGTCGCGACCGCGCCCTCGGTGCTGGTGCCGCTCGCGGCCGGCGCGACCATGATCGGCAAGACGAATACCGACGAGGTCGCCTGCGGGATGTTCGGCATGAACCCGCATTTCGGCATCCCGATCAATCCCAAGGCGCCGGACCGCGTGCCGGGCGGCTCGTCGAGCGGCTCGGCCTCGGCCGTCGCGGCGGGACTTTGCGATTTCGCGCTCGGGACCGATACGGGCGGCTCGATCCGTGTCCCGGCGAGCTTCTGCGGCATTTATGGCCTTAGGACGACCTATGGCCGTTTGTCGGCAGCCGGCGTCATGGCGATGGCGCCGAGCTTCGATACGGTCGGCTGGCTGGCGAACGACCCGAAGACGCTGCGCCGGGTCGCCGAATGCTATTTCGGTCCGGCCCGCAAGCCGAAGCCGCCGCGCTTCCTGCTGGCACGTGACGCCTTCGAAATCCCCGAGGACGCGATCGGCCAGGCGCTCCTGCCGATCGCGCGAGCGATCGGCGAGGCGAAGGAGATCACCCTCTATGACGAGGGCGTCGAATTCTGGCTCGACACCTTCCGTCCGCTGCAGCTGCACGACCTCTGGTCGACGCTGGGCGGCTGGGGAACGACACCGGGCCGCACGCTCTCGCAAGCGGTCGACGAGCGCATCAAGCTCGCATCCACCGTCAAGCCCGAGGCGGTCGCCACCGCCGTGCCGCGGCGCGAGGCGCTGACCGACCGACTGCTCGACCTCCTCGGCGATGACGGCGTGATCATCATCCCGACCGCGCATGACCTGCCGCCGCGCCGCGACGCGCCGGTCTCGGCGCAGATCGCGTTCCGCGAGAAGACGCTGGCGCTGACCTGCGTCGCCAGCCTGACGCGCCTGCCGCAGATCGCGATCCCGGCGACCTCTGTCGACGGCTGCCCGGTCGGGCTGTCGCTGATCGGATCGCCGCGTTCGGAAGCACAACTGATCGCCGTCGCCGAACAGCTCGGCGATCTCACCAAGCTGCGCTTCCGATGATCATCCGGGACGGCACACGCGACTTCGTCGGCTACGGCCGCACCCCGCCGGACCCGCAATGGCCCGGCGGCGCGCGGCTGGCTCTGGTCGTCGTGCTCAATCTCGAGGAAGGCGCCGAGCCCTCCATCCCCGACGGCGATCCGGCAAGCGAAGCCGCGCTCACCGACGCGATCCCCGGCGAGGTCGAGGCCGGACGGCGCGATTTCGTCGCCGAGACGCTGTTCGAATATGGCTCCCGCGTCGGCTTCTGGCGGCTGCACGATCTCTTTGCCGAGCGCGGTGTTCCGCTGACGATCAATGCCTGCGCGCAGGCGCTTGCCCGCAATGGCGAGATCGCGGCAGCCATTCGCGAGGGCAATATCGATCTTTGCTGCCATGGCGACCGTTTCGTCCGCCACTACCGCATGAGCGAGGGCGAAGAGCGCGGCGTCATCGCCGCCGCGTTTCGCGGCATCGAGGCGGCCGTGGGGCGCCCGCCGCTCGGCTGGCAAAGCCGCTATTCCTCCAGCGAGGGGACGCGGCGGCTGCTCGTCGAGCATGGCGGCTTCCTCTACGATGCCGATTCCTATGCCGATGACCTGCCCTATTGGGTCGAGGTCGTGGGCCGACCGCATCTCGTCGTGCCGCACTCCTTCACCCACAACGACAACCGCCTCGCCACCGCCAAGCTCGGCACGGCGGACGATTTCTACAACCATCTCGCCGCGGCGTTCCGCGTGCTGCATGCCGAGGGCGCGCGCCATCCGCGCATGATGACCGTGAGCCTGCACGGCCGCATCTCGGGCCAGCCCTCGCGCTTCGAGGCGGTGCAGCGCTTCCTCGATCTGGCTGTGAGCCATGACGATGTCTGGTTCGCCGGACGGTCAGAGGTCGCGCGGCACTGGATGGCGACCCATCCGGCGGAGGCCGCATCATGAGCGCCCTGCTCCTCGCCGGCGGTCTCGTCGCCGATCCTGCGACCGGCGAGGCGACCCGCCGCGACATCCTGATCGAGGACGGCCGCATCGCCGCGATCGACGCAGCGGGCACGATTGCGGGTCCGGACGTCGAGCGTTTCGACACGTGGGACAGGCTGATCCTGCCGGCCTTCGTCAATGCGCACACCCATGGCCATGCCAATCTGGTCAAGGGCGTCGCCGAGCGCTGGACGCTGGAAGCCTCGCTCACCAACGGCCCCTGGCTTGGCGGCGCGCGCGATCCGGAGACGATTTATCTCTCGACGCTGCTCGGCGCGCTGGACATGCTCTCGAAGGGCTGCACGGCCTGCTTCGACCTCGTCTATGAGTTCCCGCGCCCCACGCTCGAAGGTTTCATGGCGGTCGCGCGCGGCTATGCCGATGCCGGCATGAAGGCCGTGCTCGCGCCGATGGTGGCCGATCTCAACCTGTTCCAGGCGATCCCCGGCCTTCTCGACGCCCTCCCCGACGACCTCCGCGAGACGGTCGGCCGCTTCTCCCTCGGCGGCGGTGCGGAGACGATCGCCGCCATGGATGCGATCTTTGCGGCGCGCGACCAGCTGCCGCCCGGCATCTCGCTCGCCATCGCGCCGACGATCCCGCATCACTGCTCCGAGGAATTTCTCATGCAGTGCGTGGCGCTTGCCGAGCGCTACGATCTCCCGATCCACATGCACATCGCGGAATCGCGCCTGCAGGCGACGACGGCGCGGAAGCTCTGGGGCGTCTCGCCGGTTCGCCGCCTCGCCGATCTCGGCGTACTCCGCCCCGGCTTCATCGCCGCCCACGCGGTCTGGCTCGACGGCAATGATCTCGACATCCTCGCAGCGCACGACTGCGCGATCGCGCATATTCCGGCGAGCAATTTCCGCCTGGGGTCCGGCGTCGCGCATGTCCCGCCGATGCTGGATCGCGGCATCCGCGTTGGTCTCGCAACCGATGGCGCGAACTCGTCCGACGCGCTCTCCATGGTCCAGGCGGTACGCCTCGCCTCCTACGCCTCGCAGATCTTCGATGCGCCGCGCGAAAACTGGCTCGCTTCAGCCGAAACGCTCCGCCTTGCGACGTCGGGGAGCGCGGACCTGCTCGGCCTGCCGCAAGGCGGGCGCATGGCCATCGGCGCCAGCGCCGATCTCACCCTTTTCGATCTCTCCCACATCGATTTCATGCCTTTGACCAATCCCCTGAACCAGATCGTCACGACGGCCGATTCCGCTGCGATCACGGATGTTTTCGCCAGTGGCCGCCACGTCGTCGCCGATCGGCGCCTCACCACGGTCAGCCCGGCCTCGCTGCGCGAGCGGGTCGCCGAGGCCGTGGATCGCCTTGCCGTCAGCCTTGCCGATGCCCGCGCGCTCGCCGCCCGGCTCGAACCGCATGTCGTCGCGTTTGCCGACGCGTCGCGGGGCGAACCGCTGCCCGTCGCGCGCTATCTCTCAATGGAAGGGAGGGCCCGCGCATGAGCGATACCTTCGACCTGGCCGAATTCCGCCGCGCCTGCTCGCTGTTCGCGACCGGCGTCGCCGTGGTGACGACCCGTTTCGGCGAGACCTTCGCCGGCATGACGATCAATTCCTTCGCCTCCGTCTCGCTGGAGCCGCCGCTCGTCCTGTGGTGCCTTAAGGACAGAGCGCGGTCGCGCGATATCTTCGAGGCAGCCGGCCGCTTCGCCATCAACATCCTCGCCGCCGAGCAGCTGGACGATGCCAAGCACTTCGCGCGGAACACGCTCGAGGCCTTCGAGGGCGGAGAGCCGATGATCGTCTCGCCGCGCGGCCTGCTGCTTCTGCCCGGCGCGCTGGCCCATCTCGAATGCGAGACGCGGCACGTCTTCGACGGCGGCGACCACCGGATCATGATCGGTGAAGTGGTCGCGCTGTCGGCACGCCCCGGTGTTCCGCTCGTCTTCTTCCAGGGCCGGCTCACCGCCGGCTTCCCTGAACTCGAACCGCTGGTGACCCCATGAAGACCGTCCGCATCGGCCATGTCACGCCGTCTTCGAACATCTGGCTGGAGCCGCTGACCTACGCGATGAACCGGCCGTTCGACGGCCGCGTGACGCATCATTTCTCGCGTATCCGCGTGACGCATCTGGCGCTGGAAGGCAGCTCGGAAGCGCAGTTCCAGCTCGAGCCCATGCTCGCCGGCGCGCGTCTCCTCGCCGATGCGCCGATCGACGCGATCGTCTGGAACGGCACCTCCGCGAGCTGGCGCGGGCTCGAGAACGACCACATGCTGTGCGACGCGATCCGCAACCAGACCGGTCTCACCGTCTCGACCTCGACGATTGCCTTCTACAAGACCTTCGCCGAATTCGGCTGGACGAAGATCGGCCTCGCCCTGCCCTATACGAGCGACGTCGCCGCCGACATCGCGCGCGAATATGGGCGCCAGGGCCTCACCGTCACGGGCCGGGCGCAACTCGGCATCCGCGAGAATGTCGGCATCGGCGCCGCCTCCCCCGACGATATCCGCCGCATCCTTCGCGAGGCGGCGGCCGGCAAGCCGGACTGCATCGCCGTCGTCTGCACCAATTTCAACGCGACCGAACTCGTCGAGGAAATGGAGGCCGAGCTCGGCATGCCGATCGTCGATTCGATCGCGATCACCTTCCGCGAAGCCCTGAAGATCACGGACGCCTGGGCGCCCATCGCGGGCTGGGGCAAGGTCCTTGCATCAGCTTGAGGCGATCCGCATCGCCGGATCGCAAACAGCAAGAGGAAAGCATGGCTAAGGAAATCTTCGTCGCCTATGGCATCGATGTGGACGCGGTTGCGGGCTGGCTCGGCTCCTATGGCGGCGAGGACAGCCCTTGCGACATCTCGCGCGGCGTCTTCGCCGGCGAAGTCGGCACGCCGCGCCTGCTGAGGATGTTCGATCGCTTCGGCATCAAGACGACCTGGTTCATCCCCGGCCACTCGATCGAGACGTTCCCGGACGAGATGGCAGCCGTCGCCGCAGCCGGTCACGAGATCGGCATGCATGGCTACAGCCACGAAAACCCGCTGATGATGACGCGGGAGCAGGAAGCGGCCGTTCTCGACAAGTCGATCGCGCTGATCGAGAAGCTGCAGGGCCGCAAGCCCTCGGGCTATGTCGCGCCGTGGTGGGAGTTCTCCAACACGACGATCGAGATGCTGATCGAGCGCGGCATCATCTATGACCACTCGCTGATGCATAACGACTTCTTCCCCTACTATGCCCGCACGGGCGAGAGCTGGTCGAAGATCGATTACGGCGCGCCGGCGCAGAGCTGGATGAAGCCGATGAACCGCGGCACCGAGACGCCGCTCGTCGAGATTCCGGCCTCCTGGTACATCGACGACCTGCCGCCCATGATGTTCATGAAGGCGGCGCCGAACAGCCACGGCTTCGTCAACCCGCGCGACATCGAGGAGCTCTGGCGCGACCAGTTCGACTGGATCTATCGCGAATACGACTATGCCGTCTTCACGATCACCATCCATCCGGACGTCTCGGGCCGCCCGCAGGTTCTGGCGATGCATGAGCGCCTGTTCGGCCATATTTCCAGCCATCCCGGCGTCAAGTTCACGACCTTCGAGGCAATCGCGAAGGACTTCCTGACGCGCTATCCCAAGGGCACGCCCGGTCCCCGGCCCTGATCGGGCGCGGCGGCGATGTGCGGCCTCTGCGGCTCCTTCACGGATATCCACTGGAGCACGGGCCCGGCCCTGCCCGCACGGCCGGCCGCCGGCCGTGTCGCGCTCGCGCGGGAGGCGGCGCGGGCAGCCAGCGGCTCCGGCGTCGCGATCGCCGCCTGGGGCCAGGGCTTCCGCGTCACCGGGCCGACCGGGCGCACGACGCTCGCCGCTGATCTCGGCGCGCTCTGGCTCGCGGTCGACGCGCTTGGGCGCAAGGCACCTGACCCTCTGTCCGAGGATTGCCTCGCCGCTCTGGAGCGGCGATGAGCGACGCCGCGCCGCTCATCGCCGTCGACATCCTCACCGGCTTCCTCGGTTCCGGAAAGACGACGCTGATCCGCCGGCTGGTCGAAGGCGGCTGCCTTCGCGACACCGCCATCCTCGTCAACGAATTCGCCGCGCTGCCGCTGGACCAGCGCCTGATCGCGCTTTCCGGCGGATCGGCGCGCGTCGTCGGCAACGGCTGCATCTGCTGCGTCGTCGATGGCAGCGTCCGCGACGCGCTGATCGATCTCGCCGAGCGCCGGGCGAGCGACGAAATTCCGCCGTTCTCGCGCGTTCTCATCGAGACCTCGGGCATCGCCGATCCGGCCGGCCTCGTCGCGACGCTGGCGCTCGATCGCCGGCTGAAGCCGCGCTTTCGCCCCGGCCGCGTCGTCACGCTGATCGACCTGGTCGAGGATGAAACGCCCATCGAGGCGATCAGCCCGGAGGCGCTCTCGCAGATCGTCTGCGCCGATCTGATCGTGCTGTCGAAGGCCGATCTCGCGCCGGCGGCCTCCCCGGACGCGATCATGCGACGCGTCACCGGACTGAACCCGCTCAGCCAAATCGTCGTCGATGACGGCTTGCTGGATCCCTTCGACCGAACGGCCTTTCCCGAAGCCCCCGGCCGGCCGCAGCCCGGCCGCAGCTTCATCGCGGCGCCGGCCGCACCACGCCACGACGCGATCCGCTCCGGCGTGTTGCGGATCGCGGGTCCCGTGGACTGGCAGGCCTTCGCGACGTGGCTGTCGCTGCTGGCGCATCGGCATGGCGGCAAGCTGCTACGCCTCAAGGGAACGCTGACGCTTTCCGGCGGCGACGGACGTCCCGTGCTCGTCCAGTCGGTCCGCCACATCGTCCACCGTCCGGAACATCTGCCGGCGGACAGCGCACCCGACGGCCTCGAACTGGTGGTGATCCTGCGCGATCTCGAACCGGCGCTGCTGCAGCGTTCGCTCGAGGCCTTTCTCCGCGCGGGCCGGGTGCCTGCCCTGTCCGCGACCGGCTGAATTATGGGCACCACCTGCTTAGGCTTTGGACACGACCGGCTGCGGCGCACCGCTATGCTGCGGCGCAGAACTGGTACGCAGTTTGCTTAATCCCGGGAGCGACCGATCGACCGGAAAACCGGATCGGCCCCTCCCCCGAAACCACGCCCCCGATGGCGTCGCAAATGGTGCGCGGCGCGGGGCGGCGCGTTTCGAGGTTCATCCATCGCGTGGAGTGAATGACATGACGACGCAATCCCGGGCCCTCGACGAACTCGCCGAACGCGCGCGGTTCGAGCTCGACTGCGTGAACTATCCCGCCCGCGAATGGGTGGCGCCGCGCCGCTTCGAAGGCGAGCCGGTGCTCGACGTCGCGATTGTCGGCGGCGGGCAGAATGGCCTCGCGGTCGCCTTCCGCCTGCTGCGCGAGCGCGTGACCAATTTCCGCATCTTCGACCGCAGCGCAGCCGGATCGGCCGGCCCGTGGCGCAGCTTCGCCCGCATGGCGACGCTCCGCACGCCGAAACACGTCTCCGGCCCGGAACTCGGCACGGCGGCGCTCTCGGTGCGGGCCTGGTACGAGGCGAAATACGGTCCCGAGGCCTGGGCGAACCTGCACAAGATCGGCCGCGAGGAGTGGCACGACTACGTCGTCTGGCTGCAGCGCACGATCGGCATCGAGACCACGAGCGACGCGAACGTCACCGATATCGAGCCGCTGGCGGACGGAATCCTGGCCCTGCATGTGACGATCGCCGGCAAGGCCGAGCGCATCCTCGCGCGTAATGTCGTGCTCGCCACCGGCATCGAGGGCTCGGGGCGCTGGCTGATGCCGCAGATCATCACGCAGGCGTTGCCGCGCGAGCGCTATGCGCACACGGCCGACGCCATCGATTTCGAGGCGCTGCGTGGCAAGCGGGTCGCCGTGATCGGCGCCGGCGCCTCGGCGTTCGATAACGCCGCCTGCGCGCTGGAACATGGCGCGATCGTCGACGTCTTCGCCCGCCGGCGCCGTCTGCCGGCGGTGAACCCGAATCGCTGGATCGAATTCGCCGGCTTCATGCGCCATTTTGTGGATCTGTCGGATGCCCAGAAATGGAGCTTCATGACGACCTTCCTCGCCATGAACCAGCCGCCGCCGCAGGAGACCTTCGACCGCTGCGCGCGCTTCGGCACGTTCGATCTGCATCTCGGCAGCCCGATCGAGAGCCTCGCCATGGATGGCGGGCGCATCCGCCTGGCGACGCCGCAGATGAGCGCGCATTACGACTTCCTGATCGTCGGAACCGGCTTCTCGGTCGATCTTTCGACGCGACCCGAACTCGCCCGCTTCGCCGACAAGATCGCGCTCTGGCAGGATCGCTACACGGCGCCCGCCGGCGAGGAGAGCCCCCTGCTCGGCAAGTACCCCTATCTCACCGATGCCTTCCAGTTCACCGAGAAGGCTCCCGGCGAGGCGCCCTATCTGGCGCGGATCTACTCTCACACCTTCGGCGCCATGCCGAGCCTCGGCGGCGCCGCGGGCATCTCGCAGCTCAAATTCTCGACCGATCGCATCGCCTTCGGCATCACGCGCCAGCTCTTCCTGGACGATGCCGCCGGCTATCTGCCCGCCCTCAAGAGCTATGACGTGGTCGAGCTCGACACCTCCACTTTCGAGGCGAACCGCGCGAAGCGGGCCGAGAAGGTCGCCTGAAACCCAGACTAGCGAGCATCATGGTCACCGTCACAGACCGCGCGCAGCGCATCCAGGAATCCGCCGAGAAGATCCAGAGCCCCTTCGTGCTCGATCCGGAACTTTGCCTCTACAGCCCGCAGGACAATGTCGACTCGCTCACCCAGCCGCGAATCGCGGCCTGGCTCGACTTCGTGCGCAACGACTATGTACCGGATCTGCCAAAGGCGAAGCGGCGCGTCCTGCTCTTCATGCCCTGCACGAAGACCAAGCCCTATCCCTTTTCATCCGAACACAAGGCGATCAACCAGCGCCTCGCGGATTCGGGCTTTCGCCCGATCGCCCGCCTCGACCTGCCGCAGGAACTGATGGCGCGGCTGGAGCCCGAATTCTCGCAGGACGTCTTGAACATCGCGCCGCTCATGAACGATGCCGGCGTGCTCGTGCACCGCATGGTGATCTCCGAGCCGATGTCGGTCGTGCCCTATGAGCATATCGTCAGCTATAACGGCCTGCCCTCGCCGGCGACGGCCTATGACGATCCCGGTCTGTTCGAGAAACGCGGCAATGCCGTCTCGCCCTGGCGCGACGATTCCACCGCCACGGCCGTATCCGCCACGCGCTGGCGCTGGGGCGACGAGGAAAAGCGGCATTATGTGTTGATGCACAACGAGATGGCGAAGGCCGTCGCCGATGTGGTGACGCGCATCCGGCCCTATTACGACGACGTCATCGCCTGGGTCGCGCCGGGACTGACCCATCGCTCCTTCGTCATCGGCAAGGGCGAGCGGGCGATCAACAATGTCGCGTCCAGCCGCAAGGTCGGCGCGGAGCGCATGGCCCTCATCGGCGCCAACGACCACCTGCCCAAGGCCGAGGCGATCCGCTGCCTGCCGACGCTCGATGACTGCAAGGACGCGATCGGACGGCTGGCGTCGCGGCTCGGCGTCGATATCACGCATGCGACCGGCATCTATGCGCGCGGCGGGGCCAATGCCACGCCGCTGGCGCTGCCGGAACTGCTCGACGTGCTGATGGCGCAGATTTCCGCCGACCAGAAAAAGTGAAGCATATGTCAGGACTTAAGCTCAAGATCGGCGTCAGCGACAGCGATCGGACCCGCCCGCTCGCCAATGGCGAGGTCACCATTGCCGGCTTCGATCACGAGATCGAACTGATGGGCGTGCAGGCGCTCTTCAACCGCCAGCTCAAGGACCATGTCTTCGACATCTGCGAGTTCCCGCTCGCCACCTATCTGCGCACGCTGGAAATGCCGGAGCGGCCCTATCTCGCCGTCCCGCTCTTCCCCTCGCGCCATTTCCGCTTCTCCTCCGTCTTCGTGAATGCCCATGCCGGCATCGAGAAGCCGGCCGATCTCGCGGGCAAGCGGGTCGGGCTGATGGTGTTCGACATGGCGGCTGCCGTCTGGCATCGCGGAATCTTCGAGGAATTCCATGGACTTCCGCGGACCGCGCCGATCTATGTGACCGGCGGCCTCGAAGCCCCGCGCTCCGGCGACGAGCATCCCCAGCTCTATCCGCGCAAGTTCACGATCGAGCACCGGACGGACAAGAGCCTCGCGCAACTGCTCGCCTCCGGCGAGATCGACGCGCTCTATACGGCCCGCGCGCCGAGCACCTGGCCATCGGACAATGTCCGCCGCCTGTTCGACGAGCCGAAGAGCGTCGAGCTCGACTATTACCGCAAGACGGGCATCTTCCCGCCCATGCATATTCTCGCCATCAAGCGGCCATTGGCGAAATCGAATCCCGGATTGGCGAAAGCCGTGTTCGATGCCTTCGCCGCGGCGCAGAAAATCGCCCGGGCGAAATTGTTCGACCAGGTGGCGCTCTCCACCATGCTGCCCTGGGCGCTCGAATCGCTGCTCGAGGCGGAGCGCGAGCTGGGGACCGACTATTGGCCTGTTGGTCTCGCAAAGAACCGGACCATGCTCGAGACCGTGATCCGCTATCTTCGCGAGGACGAGTTGATCAAGACCGACTTCGCCCCCGAGGACCTCTTCGAGGGATCGGACATTCTCGCAAGCTGAGGAGTTGCTCGCATGACGGTGATGGGCTTCGGCTGGCGGGAACTATCCACCGACGCGGTGCCGGCGCGCGAGCGGCTCGACTATTGGCGCGAGGCGACCAACAGCCTCTTTCCGCCGACGCGCCTGTCCCGACCGAGCTTCGAGGGCTTCTATGGCCGCGTCGGCTCGCTGCAGATCGGCGAGGTGACGCTCGCCGATATCGTCTCGACGAGCCTGGAGGTCTCCCGCACCGACGCGGAGATTCGCGGCAGCGATGATCGCTGGTACGAGATGACGATCCAGATCGAGGGGGAATGCGCCTTCGAGCAGGACGGGCGCGAGCTGATCACCACGCCGCGCTCCATGGTGCTCTACGACAGCCGCCGGCCTTACCGGATGCGCTTTTCCGGGCATTATCGGCAGATCTCGCTGAAGGTGCCTCGCGCGGCGCTGCGCGAGCTCGTGCCGCATGTCGACCGGCTGATCGCCGTGCCGGTCGATGCGCGCAGCCTGCCGGGCCGCTTCATCCTCGACCTCGCCTGCGGCCTCTGCGAACAGCCTGAGGAGATCCGGCCCGCGCTCGCCGGCCGGCTGGAGGCGCATGTCATGGAACTGCTCGCCACCGCGCTCATCGGCGCCGATACGGAATGCGTCTCCGCGAGCAGCCTCGCGCAGGTCGAGCGCATCAAGGCGCATATCCTTGCCCGGCTCGACGATGCGGCGCTCTCGCCCCGCTCCGTGGCCGCCGAACTCGGCATCTCCCTCCGCCGGCTCTATGAGCTGTTCGAGGCCGAGGAGCAGCCGCTCGCCCGCTTCATCCAGGCGCAGCGACTCGACCGGATCCGCCGCGCGCTGGCCGATCCGCTGAAGCGCGGCCTGCCGATCGCCACGATCGCTTTCGATTGCGGATTCAAGGATTTCTCCCATTTCAGCCGCGCCTTCCGGAAGCAGTTCGGCATCGCGCCGGGCCAGTATCGCAGCGAACGGCTCCACTGAAGGAGGAGCCGCACGCGCTGCCATGTTTTTGCGCCAGCGCAGCAATGGCCGCCGGGCGGTCGGCGCGGTCTAGTCGAGTGGAATGCGAACCTCCTTTCTTCGCCCGACGCTTCGGGAGAAGTGACCGGATGGCGTCGCGCCAACGACATGGACGGATGGAAACGACGATGGCCTTCAAGGAGCTGGACACGCAGAGCTGGCAGGTGCTCGACCGGGCGCATTACCTGCACCCCTCCACCGATCATGCGAGCCTGCGCCAGACCGGTGCGCGCGTCGCGGCGCATGCCGAGGGGATCTATGTCTGGGACACGGATGGCGAGCGGCTGATCGACGGGCTCTCCGGCCTCGGCAATGTGAACATCGGCTATGGCCGCAAGGAGCTGGTCGACGCCGCGGCCGCGCAGATGCTGGAACTCTCTTACTGCCAGTCCTTCTTCAAGACGACGCACCGCGCCGCGATCAGCCTCGCCGAGAAGCTGACCTCCATGCTCCCCGGCCATCTCAACCACGTCTTCTTCCAGTCCTCCGGCTCCGAGGCCAACGAGACCGGCACGCGTCTGGCGCGCCGCTACTGGGACCTGCTCGGCAAGCCGGAAAAGCGCATCTTCATCGCGCGCGAGCTCGCCTATCACGGGTCCTCGCATATGGCGGCCAGCCTTTCCGGCATCTGGCCGATGCACAAGGCCGGCGGCGACCTGCCGCTCTCCAACGTCACCCACATCAAGACGGCCTATCAGTACCGCAATGGCTTCGGCATGGATGCGGACGCGTTCGGCGTGCTCGCCGCCTCCTGGCTGGAGGACAAGATCCTGGAAATCGGCGCGGACAATATCGCGGCCTTCGTCGCCGAGCCGGCGCAGAGCGCGGGCGGCGCGATCTGCCCGCCCATGACCTACTGGCCCGAGATCCAGCGCATCTGCAAGAAATACGACATCCTGCTGATCGTCGACGAGGTCGTGATGGGCTTCGGCCGCACCGGCGAGTGGTTCGGCTGCTACAAATATGGCATCGAGCCGGACATCATGCAGGTCGGCAAGGCCATCACCTCCGGCTATCTGCCGCTGTCCGGCACGATCATCTCGGACCGCGTCGCCGACGTGCTGATCGACCAGGGCGGCGCCTGGGATCACGGCTACACCTATTCCGGCCATCCCGCCTGCTGCGCCGTCGCGCTCGAGAACATCCGCATCCTCGACGAGGAAGGCATCGTCGAAAATGCCGGCAAGGAACTGGCGCCCTATTTCCAGGCCAAGCTCGACGCCTTCGCCGATCATCCGCTGATCGGCGATATCCGCTATGTCGGCCTGATGGGCGGCCTCGAGATCGTCAAGGACAAGGCGTCCCGCGAGGCCTATGCCTATGAGGCCCATATCGGCGATTTCTGCAGCGCCGAGGCGCTGAAGCGCGGGCTGGCGCTGCGCGCCAATGGCGACACGATGAGCCTCATGCCGCCGCTGATCACCACGAAGGCCCAAATGGACGAGATCTTCGACATCACCCGCGAGGCATTGGATGCCACCGCCAAGCACTACGGCGTCACGGCATGAAGCGGGCGACCGGCCTCGTCTGGCATGAACTGCTGATGTGGCACGACACCACGGCGCTGGCCGGATTCCTGAAATCCGGCCGCGGCGTGGTCGAGCCCGACGAGGCGTCGGAAAGCCCGGCGAGCAAGCGGCGGATCAAGAACCTGCTCGACGTCGCCGGTCTCACCGAGAAGCTGACCCTGATCAAACCGCGCGAGGCCAGCGAAACCGAACTTGCGCGCGTCCATGCACCGGCCTATCTCGCGAAGCTGAAGCAAATGAGCGCCGGCGATGGCGGCGACGCCTGCCTCGGCGCGCTCGGCGGCGACACGCCCTTCGGCCCCGGCGGCTATGAAATCGCAGCGCTGGCGGCGGGCGGCATGCTGGAGGCGGTCGATGCGATCGTCGCGGGCAAGGTCGCCAATGCCTATGCGCTCGTCCGCCCGCCGGGCCACCACGCCGTCGCGGCGCATGGCTATGGCTTCTGCATTTTCAATCATGGCGCGCTCGCCGCGCGCCACGCACAGGCCGCCCATGGCCTTGCCCGTGTGGCGATCGTCGATTGGGACGTGCATCACGGCAATGGCGCGGAGAGCATCTTCTTCGACGACCCGTCGGTCCTGACCATCTCGATCCACCAGGACAATTGCTATCCGGCCAATTCCGGCGCGGTCGAGACCATCGGCGCCGGTGCGGGCGAAGGCGCCAATCTCAACGTTCCCCTGCCGCCCGGCTCCGGCATCGGCGCCTATCTCGCAGTGATGGACCGCGTCGTGCTGCCGGCGCTCGATCGCTTCAAGCCCGATTTCATCATCATCGCCTCGGGCTTCGATGCTGGCGCCTATGATCCGCAGGCGCGCATGATGCTCGACGGGCAGACCTTCGCCGCGATGACGACGGGCATTCTCGGCGCTGCCGATACGCTGTGCGGCGGGCGCGTCCTCGTCACGCATGAGGGCGGCTATCACCGCCCCTCGGTCCCCTTCCTCGCCATGGCCCTCGTCGAGGCGCTGTCCGGCGAGAGAGGCACCGTTGACGACCCGTTCCAACCCTTGATCGCCGGCATGGCGTGGCAGGACCTCCAGCCCCACCAGGACGCGGCAATCACCCGCGCCGCGGCGAATCTGGCGCGCGTGCCGGCGCCCGACGCGTAAGAGGACAGAAGCTTGGCTGACACCACCCTCTTCTATATCGACGGCGCCCTCGTTCCTCCGGCAGTGCCTCGTCCGCATGACGTGATCAACCCCGCGACCGAAGAACCGGCCGGCCGGATCAGCCTCGGCTCGGCCGCCGATGTCGACCGTGCCGTGGCCGCCGCACGGCGCGCCTTTCCGGCCTTTTCCGCAACGAGCAAGGAAGAGCGGCTCGCCCTGTTCGCGCGCATCGTCGCGGTCTTCAAGGCGCGGCAGGCGGAACTCGCCGCTGCCGTCACCGCCGAGATGGGCTCGCCGAAATGGCTTTCCTGGGCGCTTCAGACCGATTCCTCGATTGTCTATTTCGAGAGCTTCGCCAAGGTTCTCGCGGCCTTCGACTTCGAACAGGCCCACGGCCAGTCGCGCATCCTGCTGGAGCCGATCGGCGTCTGCGGCCTGATCACGCCGTGGAACTGGCCGCTCAACCAGATCGTCACCAAGCTCGCGCCCGCCCTCGCCGCCGGCTGCACGGTCGTGCTGAAACCTTCGGAACTCTCGCCGCTCTCCGCCTTCCTGCTTGCCGAAGTGCTGCACGAGGCCGGCGTGCCGAAGGGTGTGTTCAACCTCGTCAACGGCACCGGACCCGAAGTCGGCGCGGCCATGTCGCGTCATCCCGATATCGACATGATCTCCTTCACCGGGTCGACCCGCGCCGGCGTCCAGATCGCCAAGGACGCCGCCGATACGGTCAAGCGCGTGCATCAGGAGCTCGGCGGCAAATCGGCCAACATCGTGCTGCCCGACGCGGATCTCGACCTCGCCGTGACCGACGGCGTGAAGCGCTGCTTCATCAATTCCGGCCAGTCCTGCATCGCGCCAACGCGCATGCTGGTGCATCGCAGCCAGCATGACGAGGTGATCGCGCGGGCGAAGGCCGTGGCCGAAACCATGATCGTCGGCGACCCGACCCTCGACGAGACGACGACCGGCCCCGTCGCCGGCGCGGCGCAGTTCGCGAAGGTGCAGGGCATGATCGAGGCTGGCATCGCCGAGGGCGCGACGCTCGCTTATGGCGGTCCGGGGCGGCCGCAGGAGTTCAACCGCGGCTATTTCGTGCGCCCGACCATCTTCGCCGACGTCACGCCGGACATGCGGATCGCCCGCGAGGAGATCTTCGGGCCGGTGCTCTCCATCCTCACCTATGACGACGAGGACGAGGCTGTTCGCCTCGCCAACGACACGCTCTACGGCCTCGCCGGCTATGTCTATTCGCGCGATTTGGGTCACGCCCGCGCCACAGCGACAAAGATCCGCGCCGGCCGCATCTTCATCAACAATCCCTGGTTCGATTTCGAAGCCCCCTTCGGCGGCTACAAGCAATCCGGCAATGGCCGCGAACTCGGCGAACACGGCCTGCGCGAGTTCCTCGAAGTGAAGGCGGTGCTCGGCTGGGATCCGGAGGCGGAGAAGTGATGGGCGGGCGGTACTGCCTTTTCCGCGATACTGCCGTCATCCAGGCGAAAGCCGGGATCCATGCAGCCGTGCTGCCTGGCGCGTTGCCGTCATGTGTCCACCCGGCCGCCTCAGGCTGGATGGATCCCGGCTTTCGCCGGGATGACGGCGCGAATCTATGGGGCACTGCACTGAACGGTGAGCGACATGCGCCTCTGGCTTAAGGACCCCATCGCCGTCCTCGCGACGGGCGCCGAGCGCGGCATCGTCGTGAAAGGCGGGCGCATCATGGAGCTGGTCGGCGCCGGCGCTCCCGACCCCATCCACGACACGGTGTTCGAGGCGTCGCGGCATGTGATCCTCCCGGGTCTCGTCAACACGCATCACCATTTCTTCCAGACGCTGACGCGCGCCCATCCGGCCGCGATCAACAAGGAACTCTTCCCCTGGCTGAAGGCGCTCTATCCGCGCTGGGGCTCCTATCTCAACCGCGACCGCTTCCGCCTCGCGGTCCGTGCCGCGCTGACGGAACTCCTGATGTCCGGCTGCACCACGGCCTCCGACCATCTCTTCGTCTTCCCGGCCGACATGCCCGACGCCGTCGACATCGAGGCGGAGGAGGCCGCGCGGCTCGGCATGCGCATCGCGCTGACGCGCGGCGTCATCAATATGGGCACCAAGAGCGGCGGCGTCGCCGACGAGCGGCTGATGCAGGATGACGACGCGGTAATCGCCGATTGCGAGCGCGTCATCGGCCGCTATCACGACCGCTCGGACGGAGCGATGACCACGGTCGCGCTCGCGCCCTGCGCGCCGTTCAACGTGACGCGGGACATGATGTGCGCAGCGGCGGACCTCGCGGCGAAGCATGATTGCCGGCTCCATACCCATCTCGGCGAGACCGAGGACGAGAACGATTTCTGCCTGTCGCGCTTCGGCATGCGCCCGCTCGACTATCTCGAATCCGTCGGCTGGCTGAACGAGCGCGTCTGGCTGGCGCATGGCATCCATTTCGACGATGGCGAGGTGGTGCGGCTCGGCCGGCACCGCGTCGGCGTCTGCCATTGCGCGACGTCGAACATGGTGCTCGCCTCCGGTATCTGCCGCACCAAGGAGCTGGAGGCCGCCGGCGCGATCGTCGGGCTCGGCGTCGACGGCTCGGCCTCCAACGATGCCTCCAACATGATGGAGGAGGTCCGCCACGCGCTGATGATCGGACGCCTGCGCTATGATGCGGAGACGGTGACGCATCTCGACGCGCTGCGCTGGGCGACCGAGGGCTCGGCGGCGCTCGTCGGCCGCTCGGATATCGGCAAGATCGCGGTCGGCAAGCAGGCGGATTTCGCGCTCTTCACGCTCGACGAGTTGCGCTTTTCCGGCTCCGGCGATCCGATCGCCGCCCTGGTGTTGTGCGGCGCGCATGCCGCCGACCGCGTCATGATCGCGGGCGACTGGCGCGTCGAGAACGGCGCGCCGATCGGTGTCGACCTCGCCCGGCTGCGCGCGGAACATGGGGAGGCCGCCAAGGCGTTTCTGGCACAGCCATGACCTACATGACGATCAATACATCCCCGACGCCACCCGAAGCCGCTGTCGACCTGATCATCGACCAGGCGGGGAAAACCTTCCCGACGCCGCGCGGTCCCGTCGTCGCGCTGGCGCCGATCTCGCTGAAGGTGACGCGCGGCTCCTTCGTCGCGCTCATCGGCCCCTCCGGCTGCGGCAAGTCCACGCTGCTGCGCATGGTCGCTGGGCTCGAACAGCCGGACGATGGCGCGATCCTGATCCGCTCGAAGCATCCCGAGCAGTTTCGGAAAGAAGGCGAGCTCGGCATCGCCTTCCAGGATCCGGCGCTGCTGCCCTGGCGCAACGTCTTCGCCAATGTCGCCTTCCCGCTGCAGATTCTCGGCCGGCCGATCAAGCCGAACAACGAGAAGATCCGTGCGCTGATCGATCTCGTCGGTCTCAAGGGCTATGAGGACGCGCTGCCGAGCCAGCTTTCGGGCGGCATGCGCCAGCGTGTCGCCATTGCCCGCTCGCTCGTCTCCGACCCGTCCGTCCTCCTGCTCGACGAGCCCTTCGGCGCGCTCGACCAGATCCTGCGCCGCCAGATGAACCTCGAACTGCAGCGGATCTGGGCGGCGCGGCAGACCACGACCCTTCTCGTCACGCATGGCATAGACGAGGCCGTCTTCCTCGCCGACGAGGTCGTGGTGATGCATGCAAAGCCCGGCCGCATCGCCGAGATCATCAAGGTTCCCTTCGCCCGCCCCCGCACGCCGGACCTCTTCTCGTCGCCCGAATTCCACGCGCTCTGCGACACGCTGACGGCCGCCTTGCACGGCCCGGGAGCGGCGGCATGAGCGGGGCTACGCGCGAGAACGCCCGCATCGTCTTCGGCGTCCTCGTCGTCCTCGCGATCTGGGAGTTCCTCGGCAGCCAGACGAGCTGGGGCGTCGCCATGTTCCCGGCGCCCTCGCGTATCCTCGCTCAAGCCTTCGCCGACCGCGAACTCTACTGGCTGCATGGCCTCGCCACGGTCCGCACGGCCACGATCGGCTTCGTCTTCGGCTGCGCCGCGGCGATGCTGGCCGCCCTCCTCTTCTGTCTCTCGCCCAGCCTCGAACTCGCCTTTCGCGGCGTGAACATCGCACTCTTCGCCATGCCGGCGATCGTGGTCGGGCCGCTGCTGGTGCTCTTCTTCAACGGCGACTGGCCGCAGACCATCCTCGCCGCGCTGATGGTCTATTTCCCCGCGATGTCGGCGACGCTGCTGGGCCTCCGCCAGGTCGATCCGCGCCTTGCCGATCTCGTCGCGGCCTATGGCGGCGGCGAGACGAAGCTGATGCTGCATGTGCGCTTCCGCGGTGCCCTGCCCTCGCTCTTCGCCGGCTTTCGCGTCGCCGCGCCGCTCGCCGTGCTCGGCGCGGTGCTCGGCGAATTCGGCTCCGGCACGCGCTGGGGCTTCGGCGCCTTCCTGCTCTCCGCCCTGCCGCAGGGCAATCCGGCCCGGCTCTGGGGCATCGGCCTCGCCGCGAGCCTCATCGCGCTCGCGGGCTATGCGCTGTTCCTGCTGCCGGCCCGCCGCCTCGCCGCCTCGACCTCCGCCGTGACGCTCTCCGCTGTCTCGCCGGCCGCGATCGCGGTCTCCTCGGGCGGAAGGCTGCGGCGCATCGCCTTTGCCCTGGTCGCGCTCGCCCTGCCGTTCCTGCTGTGGTGGCTGATGGTGACGCTGACCAAGGTGAGCCCGATCATCGCGCCCGGCCCGGTCCAGACGATCCTGTTCCTGTTCGAGGGCCGGCAGGCGAGCGCCGCCCGTCATGCTCTTGGCCTCGCGCTCGGCCAGACGCTGCCGGTCGCGGCGCTCGGCCTCCTCGCCGGTCTCGCCTTCGCCTTCGTGCTCGCCGCGCTGTCGCTGCTCGCGCCCGCGCTCGCCCGCGCGCTGATGCCGGTCGCGATGGTGGCACAGAACATGCCGCTCGTCGCGGTTGTGCCGATCGTCACGCTGGTCTTCGGCCGCGGCGTCACGGCCTCCGTCTTCATGGCCGTGCTCGTCGTCTTCTTCCCGGCCTATGTCCTGCTGCAACAAGGCTTCACCACCGTGCCGCGCGCGGCAAGCGACCTCGTCGCGACCTATGGCGGCGGCCGGCTCAAGAACCTCGTCTTCGTCGCCGTGCCCTATTCGATCGGCCACCTCTTCGCCGCCGCCCGCCTCGTCGCGCCGCAGGCCTTGCTCGGCGTGATGGTCGCCGAATGGCTGCTCACCGGCACCGGCCTCGGCAATCTGCTCAACGTCTCGCGCGGCGGCCTCGACTACGACATGATCTGGGCCGGCGCGCTGATCTCGATCCTCATTTCGGTCGCCGCCTATGAGGCGGTCGGCCTCATCGAACGAAAGGTCGTGCGCCGATGACCCGCGGCATTCACTGGCACCACGCCTCGCTCACCGTCGCCGAGATCGACCCGGCGATCACCTTCTTCGGCGCCGTCTTCGGCTTTGAACCGATGTTCATCGAACGCGGCCTTGCCGACGACATCGCGTCGCTGACCGGCAAGGAGGGCCTCTCCGCCGATTTCACGCAGATGCGCGCCGAGGGCTATCCGCTCATCCTCGAACTGATCGCCTTCCATGCCGCGGACGATACGCGCCCGGCGGGCGATGCCCTGCCCTGGCGGCCGGGAGCCGGCCATGTCGCCTTCCATGTCGATGATTTCGATGCGGTCGTCGAACGGGTCGTCGCCCATGGCGGCACCGTGCTCGGCCGCGCGATCGAATTCCCCGGCGGCCGCTCGATCTATTGCCGCACGCCGGGCGGCGCTTTCATCGAGATCGAGCATCTTTTCGGAGACCCGTCATGAGCGCAGGGACAGCCTGCCCGCTGCATCGCGAACAGGCAGGACAAATCTGAACAACAAATGAGCAATACATGCTCAATACATAAACATGATCTTCGGGTGGACGTCCAATGCCGGCATTGAACTGCAACGCCTCGCTGTTACTATGCCGTGATACGGTTTCGATTGACCGGAAATTCGGGTCGAGCCG
This sequence comes from Kaistia hirudinis, assembly GCF_014196455.1. GTDB lineage: Bacteria > Pseudomonadota > Alphaproteobacteria > Rhizobiales > Kaistiaceae > Kaistia > Kaistia hirudinis. Next base: position 6,296 of record NZ_JACIDS010000001.1, on the reverse strand, counting down.
CCAGCGGTTGACAGGTCAATACCGGGCCATCCCGGGCTGCACACCGTTGCCGGAGCGCGGGCCCCTCCCTGCCCGCCATGGCGACACCGCGCAGTTCGCAGCGGCCCGGACCCGAACCAATCAAGGCCAGCGCACGCCCGCGACGGCGCCAACGCCCGGCCGACCAGAAGGAGCTTCCCTATGAAATCGACGCTCACCCGCCGCGGCTTCGGCAAGGCCGCGCTCGCCGGCCTCGCTGCCGCCACCCTGCCGCTCGGTGTCGCGCGCGCCGCCGGCACGCCGCTCAACTTCCAGTCGATCTGGATCAACGATCCGGAATTCTCGGGCTATTTCATCGCGCTCGACAAGGGCTACTACACGGCCGAAGGCCTCAAGGTGAACTATATCCCCGGCGGCCCGGACGTCATCCCGCAGGCCTCGCTGCTCACCGGCAAGGCCGACATCGCGCTGACCTCGCTGATCGAAACGGCCAGCGCCGTCTCCGAGAAGGGCGCTCCGTTCAAGATCGTCGGCGCGCAGTTCCAGAAGAGCCCGGACAGCGTGATCAGCCTCGAGGCGACCGGCATCAAGTCGATCAAGGACCTCGTCGGCAAGACGGTTGCCTGCCCGCCGCTCTCGCTCGGCACGTTCAAGGTGCTGCTCGGCCTCAATGGCGTCGCTGAGGATCAGGTCAAGATCGTCCCGTACGCCTTCGATCCGACGCCGCTCGCCACCGGCCAGGTCGACGCCGTCATCGATTTCATGACGTCTCTGCCGTTCATCGTCGAGGAGACCTCCGGCAAGAAGGCGTCGTTCATCCTGTTCTACGATTCCGGCATGCCGTTCGGGCAGGATTTCGTGACCGTCACGGAAGATACGCTCAAGAACCGGCGCAAGGACGTCGTCGCGTTCCTGCGCGCCAGCCGCAAGGGCTGGAACGACGACTTCGCCGACCCGCTCAAGTACACCAAGGAATTCGAGAACAGCTGGTACAAGGGCAATGGCTACACGCCGGGCGCCGCAGAGTACCATTCCAAGATCCAGATCCCGCTGATGCAGAATCCGAAAGGCGTCTTTACGATCGATGACGAATCGATCGAAAAGAATATCGCGTCGCTCGAAAAGATCGGCGTGAAGGCGAACAAGGATCTCTTCGACACCTCGCTGCTCGCCGAGCTTTGATCGCCGAACCGGTTACGGAATACACGTTATGGTAAATCTCTTCACGCCCCTGACACTCAGGGGCGTCACGTTCCGGAACCGGATCCTCGTGTCGCCCATGTGCCAATATGCGGCCGTGGGCGGCCACGTCACGGACTGGCATATCGAGCATCACGGCCGCTTCGCGCTGGGCGGCGTCGGTGGTGCTCTCGTCGAAGCGACCGGCATCCTGCCCGAGGGCCGGATCACGCCCGACTGCCTCGGCATCTGGGACGATGCCCATGTCGCGGGCCTCGCCCGCATCGTCGCGAGTTATCACCGCGAGGGTGCGGCGATCGGCATCCAGCTGAGCCATGCCGGCCGCAAGGCCAGCTCGACGCCGCCCTGGGACGGCGGCTGGGCCATTCCGGCGGGTGATCCGCGCGCCTGGCAGACCGTCGCGCCCTCGGCGATCCCCTATCACGAGGACTGGCCGGTTCCGCATGCGCTGAGCATCGAGGAGATCGCCGGAATCACGGCAGCCTTCGTCGCCGCGGCGAAGCGCGCCGTCGCCGCCGGTTTCGACTTCGTCGAGATCCATGGCGCGCATGGCTATCTGCTGCATTCCTTCGTCTCGCCGGTCTCGAACCAGCGCACCGACGCCTATGGCGGCACGCCGGAAAACCGGATGCGCTTCTCGCTCGAAGTGGCGCGTGCCGTCCGCGCGGCGATCCCCGAGGCGATGCCGCTCTTCTACCGCGCGTCCTGCATCGACCGCATCGAAGGCGCCGGACTAACGCTCGATGACACGGTGCCGCTCGCCGCGGCGCTGAAGGAGACTGGCGTCGACGTGATCGACTGCTCGGCCGGCGGCGTGCTGGTGCGCACCAATCCCGGCCATATCAAGGAAGGCCCGGGCTTCCAGATCGGTTTCGCCGATCGCATCCGCCGCGAGGCCGGCATCGCCACCATGGCCGTAGGCGGCATCACCGAGGGCCTTCAGGCCGACGCCGTGATCGCGGAGGGCAAGGCCGACTTCGTGGCGATCGGCCGCGAGATGCTGTCGGATTCGAACTTCCCCTATCGCGCCGCGCTGGCGCTCGGCATCGACAAGCCGGCCTTCGTGCTCTCGCAGCGCTATGCCTTCTACCTCCAGTTCAGGCAGCCGGCATGAGCGGCCGCCTCGCCTCAGTTCCGCTTGGGAGAAGCGGCATCAGCGTCTCGCGCGTCGGCTTCGGCTCAGCCCCGCTCGGCGATTTCTTCGAGAAGCTCGACGAGCGCACAGCTATCGAGACCGTCGAGGCGGCCTTCGCCGCCGGGATCAATCTGGTCGATACCTCGCCGCATTACGGCAATGGCCTCGCCGAACACCGCGTCGGTACGGCGCTGCGCGCGGTTCCGCGCGAGAGCGTGGTGATCTCGACCAAGATCGGCCGCGTCATGACCCCAGCCGCAGCGCGCTTCGACGAGCCGGCCCCCCCGCTCGCGCGCGGCTTTGTCGGCAGCCTGCCACACCGCCCGCGCTTCGATTATTCCTATGACGGCGTCATGCGGTCCTTCGAGCAGTCGCTGCTGCGCCTCGGCACCGACCGGATCGACATCCTGCTCGTGCACGACATCGACCCCTGGTCGCAGGGCGAGGACATGGTCGAGATCCGCTATCGCGAGGTGATCGAGAGCGGCTATCGCGCCCTCGACGAGCTTCGTTCTGCGGGCGTCGTCCGCGCGATCGGGCTCGGGCTCGACGACCATGAATACTGCGAGCGCTTCCTGCGCGACGCCGATTTCGACGCCGTGCTGCTCGCCGGCCGCTATTCGCTGCTCGAGCAGCCGGCCTTGCCGACCTTGCTGCCGCTCGCGCTCGAAAAGGGCGTCGGCGTCATGCTGGGCGGCATCTTCAATTCCGGCATCCTCGCCACCGGCGCCGTTCCCGGCGCGCGCTACAATTACGAGGCGGCGAGCCCCGAGATCATGGCGCATGTCGCCCGGATCGAGGTCGTGTGCGCGCGCCATGGCGTGCCGCTGCCGCGCGCCGCGGTGCAGTTCGTGCTCGGCCATCCGGCGGTCTCGACACTGGTCCTCGGCGCCGTCAAGCCGGCCGAGATCGCCCGCAACCTCGCGGCGCTCGACGAGCCCGTGCCGGCTGCGCTCTGGGACGAGCTCAAGGCCGAGGGCCTGCTCGATCCGGCCGCGCCGACGCCATCCGCAACAACAACAACCAGTCCTTCCCGGGAGACCGCCTGAATGCCGCTGAACGCCCCCGCCAAGACGCTTTGGATCGACACCGACACCGGCTCGGACGATGCCGTCGCCCTCGTGATCGCGTTCAAGCAGCCGGGCATCGAGATCGCCGGCATCTCGGTCGTCGCCGGAAATTGCTCGCTCGAAAAGGCGCTGCAGAACTGCCTCTATACCCGCGAGATCTGCGACGCGGAGCACGTGCCCGTCTATGCCGGCCTCGCCGTTCCGCTGATCCGCGGCCCGTTCCACGCCGAGAACGTGCACGGCATCGACGGCATGGGCGATATCGGCCTGCCGCTTTCGGGCCGCGTTCCGGACGAAGGCCACGCGATCGACAAGATGATCGAGGCGGTGCTGGCGCGTCCCGGTGAGATCACGCTCGTCACGCTCGGCCCTCTCACCAATATCGCCGTCGCGCTCGCCCGCGAGCCGGCTTTCGCCAAGGCGGTCAAGCATTGCGTGATCATGGGCGGAATTGGCGACGGACCCGGCAATGTGACGCCGGCTTCGGAATTCAATATCTACGCGGACCCCGATGCGGCGCGTATGGTGTTCCAGTCGGGCATGCCGATCGTGATGTGCGGCTGGGAAATTTCCTGCCGCCACGCCGTGGTCGAGCCGTCCGATACGGATGAACTCAAGCGGATCGGGGGCAAGCTCGGTGCCTTCTGCGTCGATATCCAGCGCTGTCTCGTCGAGTTCTCGACCAAGATCTCGGGCCTGCCGGGCATCGACCTGCCCGACCCGATCACGATGGCGATCGCGATCGACCCGTCCATCGTCACCAAATCGAGCGAGGCCTATGTCGAGGTCGTCAATGGCGAGGGCCCGGCGCTCGGCCAGACCATCGTCGACCGCAAGCTGCATGCCGGCAAGCCCGTGAACGCGACCGTGGTCGATACCGCTTCGCGCGAGAAATTCATGGCGATGCTGACGGCATCCGTCTCCGGCTCGCCCGCATGAGCGCCACGGCGCTCCCGATCCTTTTCGCCTTCGCAGGCAGCGGTGACGAGCTCGCCTCGCGCCGCTTCGCCGGGTTCTGCGCTCGCCCCCCGGCCAACCAGACCGGCGTCAGGCCGGCAAGCTCGACACAACGACACCTTCTAAGTGCTGGGGAATGCCATGAAGTTCGATAACAGAACACTCGTCCTGATGGCCGCGGCCATCGTCATCAATATCGTCGTGGGTCAGATCGTCGCCTGGGTGAAGCTGCCGCTTTTCCTGGATTCGATCGGCACCGTGCTGGTCGCGATCCTCGTCGGCCCGATCGCGGCGGCGATCGTCGGCACGCTCGCCAACCTCCTCTGGGGCCTGCTGTTCGATCCGGTCGCGGCCGCGTTCTTCCCGGTCGCGCTGGTCATCGGCCTGACGGCCGGCGTCCTCGCCCGCTATGGCTGGTTCGCCAATCTGTGGAAGACCATCGTCGCGGGCGCGATCATCTGCGTGATCTCGACCATCGTCTCGATCCCGATCATCGTCTACATGTTCGGCGGCGTCACCGGCTCGGGCACCGACTTCGCGACGGCCTATCTGCTCGCCATCGGCCAGAACCTGATCCAGTCGGTCGCGCTCTCGAACCTCGTGCAGAACATGGGCGACAAGATCATCACCGCCGTCGTGGCGTTCCTGATCGCGCAGCGCCTGCCGCGCAACCTGACCTCGAGCATGCCGTTCTTCGCTTATTCGCGTTCGTAAAGCGCGGCGAAATCTCGACGACACTTTGAGGGCCGCCTTGCGCGGCCCTCTTTCGTTTCAGGCGCCGTAATAGCCGCGATACCATTCGACGAAGCGCGCGACGCCGGCCTCGATCGGCGTCTGCGGCTTGTAGCCGGTCAGCGCTTCGATCAGATCCGGTGCGGCGAAGGTGCGCGGCACGTCCCCCGCCTGCATCGGCAGCATGTTGCGGATCGCCGGGCGCCCGACCGCCGCCTCGACCGTCTCGACGAAGCGGATCAGTTCGACCGGCTGGCCGCCACCGATATTGACGGTGCGATACGGCCCCTCATGCGACAGCGTGTCGATCGCCGCCACGCGGTTCGCTTCCGAAGGCGGCAGCGCGGCGAGGCGCACGATCCCTTCGACGAGGTCGTCGACATAGGTGAAGTCGCGGCTCATCCGCCCTTCGCCATAGATGTCGATCGGCTCACCCTTCAGGATCGCCGCGACGAACTTGAACAGCGCCATGTCGGGCCGCCCGAACGGCCCGTACACCGTGAAGAAGCGGAACGCCGTCGTCGGCACACGGAAGAGATGGGCATAGGAATGCGCCATCAGCTCCATCGCCTTTTTGGAGGCGGCGTAGAGCGTCAACGGCTCGTCGGCGCGGTCGAGCTCGGCGAAGGGGATCTTGGCGTTGGCGCCATAGACCGAGGAGGTCGAGGCCAGAAGCAGATGCTGCGGCTGGATCGCACGCGCGAGCTCGAGCACGTTGAACGAGCCGACCAGGTTGGAATCGACATAAGCCTGCGGATTTTCGAGGCTGTAGCGCACGCCAGCCTGCGCGGCGAGGTGCACGATCACGTCAGGCTCCGCGAGCGCCGCCGCCGCATCCAGCGCCGCGCGATCCTCGAGCCGCGCGATCACCGGCCGAAAGCCGTTGGATTGCGCGAGGATCGCATGCCGCCGCTCCTTGAGCGCGACATCGTAATAGCGCGTCATCGCGTCGAAGCCGACCACGAAGTGCCCCTCGTCCAGCAGGCGCCGCGCGAGATGGAAGCCGATGAAGCCGGCCGTGCCGGTGATCAGATAGCGCATGGGTCTCGGCCTCACTGTGCAGCTTCAGAAGCGGGGTCGCGTTCCGCGTGAGGCATATCCTCCCCCGGCCTGCCGACGGAAGCATAACGGAAGCCGTGGCGGGCGATTTCCTCGCGGCGGTAGACATTGCGGAGGTCAATCAGCACCGGCGTGGTCATCAGCCGGCGGAGACGCGCGAAGTC